>NZ_CP097173.1:0-4664824 GCF_039718975.1 Enterobacter chuandaensis | reverse complement strand
GGCGGACTCCACTCGAACAATAAAAGAAAACTATTGAATATTCATGATTGTTGGCGCACATCGACATGACCCTGTGTAAAGGGGGACGTGCGAATTGCTATCTGCAATTTATCCTGACCAGGATCCTGGGATCCCGATCGGGACCGCGGATCATAGCGTAAACTGAGCCAGAGATCTTCTGTTTCTCACAGATTCTTCCCGATTTATCCACAGGAAGATCCGAAACCGGGTAAGTGTAAACGATCCTGGCGCGAGTGCCCCGCGATTTAGCCCGCATATTGGAAAATTTAATGAGCAGCGACAATTTATTGCTTAAATGATCTAACGAAGATCCGGGACGATCCTTGCGCTTTGTTGGCGAGGCCGTATAATCCTCGACCCGGCGCGTGATGCTCATCTTCCTGCGTCGTCCGTTGCTCATTTTCCACGCGAAATCGTGCGGAAATACGCGGGAAATAAGGAAAGAGAATTGACTCCGGAGTGTACAATTATTACAATCCGGCCTCTTTAATCACCCACGGCTTCGGCGTCCGTCATTCGAAACTCGGTCGGGCATCCGCAAAAGTCATGAATTTTTTCAAGTTTAGGTAGAAATCGCCATGAAACGCACTTTTCAACCGTCTGTACTGAAGCGCAACCGTTCTCACGGCTTCCGTGCTCGTATGGCTACTAAAAATGGTCGTCAGGTTCTGGCACGTCGTCGTGCTAAAGGCCGCGCTCGTCTGACCGTTTCCAAGTAATAAAGCTAACCCCTGAGTGGTTAAGCTAGCATTTCCCAGGGAGTTACGTTTGTTAACTCCCACTCATTTCACTTTCGTCTTCCAGCAGCCACAACGGGCTGGCACGCCGCAAATCACCATCCTCGGCCGCCAAAATTCGCTGGGGCATCCCCGCATCGGTCTCACAGTCGCTAAGAAAAACGTTAAGCGAGCGCATGAACGCAACCGGATTAAACGTCTGACGCGTGAAAGCTTCCGTTTACGTCAGCACGAACTGCCTTCAATGGATTTCGTGGTGGTGGCTAAAAAAGGGGTTGCCGACCTCGATAACCGTGCTCTCTCGGAAGCGTTGGAAAAATTATGGCGCCGCCACTGTCGCCTGGCTCACGGGTCCTGATAGCCCTCATTCGGGTCTATCAACGCCTGATTAGTCCGCTACTCGGGCCGCACTGCCGTTTCACACCAACATGCTCAAGCTACGGAATTGAGGCATTGCGCAGGTTTGGAGTGATAAAAGGCAGTTGGTTGACGGTGAAACGCGTATTAAAATGCCACCCTTTACACCCCGGTGGAGACGACCCCGTCCCCCCAGGACCCTTTGATACCAGAGAACACTAACGATGGATTCGCAACGCAATCTTCTTATCATCGCTTTGTTGTTCGTGTCTTTCATGATCTGGCAGGCATGGGAGCAGGATAAAAATCCTCAACCCCAGCAGCAGACCACGCAGACTACGACCACCGCAACGGGTAGCGCCGCCGATCAGGGCGTACCGGCCAGTGGCCAGGGGAAACAGATTACGGTTAAGACCGATGTGCTTGAGCTGACTATCAACACCCGTGGTGGTGATGTTGAGCAGGCGCTGCTGTTGACCTACCCGAAAGAGCTGAAGTCTACCGAACCGTTCCAGTTACTGGAAACCACGCCTGAGTTTATCTACCAGGCGCAGAGCGGCCTGACCGGTCGTGATGGCCCGGATAACCCGGCTAACGGTGCGCGTCCACTGTACAACGTCGAGAAAGATACTTTCGTACTGGCTGACGGTCAGAACGAAATCGCTATCCCGATGACCTACACCGACGCGGCAGGCAACACCTTCACCAAAACCTTCACCCTGAAACGCGGTGAGTATGCGGTGAACGTGGGCTACAGCGTACAGAATACCGGCGCGAAACCGCTGGAACTGTCTACCTTTGGTCAGCTGAAGCAGTCCATCAATCTGCCGTCTCACCGTGACACCGGAAGCAGCAACTTTGCGCTGCATACCTTCCGTGGCGCGGCGTACTCCACGCCTGACGCGAAGTATGAGAAATACAAATTCGACACCATTGCCGATAACGAAAACCTGAATGTCAGCTCCAAAGGCGGTTGGGTAGCAATGCTGCAGCAGTATTTCGCGACTGCATGGATCCCAAATAACGACGGTACCAACAACTTCTATACCGCGAACCTGGGTAACGGTCTTGCCGCTATCGGCTACAAATCTCAGCCGGTTCTGGTTCAGCCGGGTCAAACCGGTAACCTGGCAAGCACCCTGTGGGTCGGCCCGGAAATCCAGGATAAAATGGCTGCCGTTGCACCGCACCTGGATCTGACCGTTGATTACGGCTGGTTGTGGTTCATCTCTCAGCCGCTGTTTAAGCTGCTGAAGTTCATCCACAGCTTCCTGGGTAACTGGGGCTTTTCCATCATCGTTATCACCTTCATCGTGCGTGGCATCATGTACCCGCTGACCAAAGCGCAGTACACCTCCATGGCGAAGATGCGCATGCTGCAGCCGAAGATTCAGGCGATGCGTGAGCGTCTGGGCGATGACAAACAGCGTCAGAGCCAGGAGATGATGGCCCTGTATAAAGCAGAGAAAGTGAACCCACTGGGTGGTTGCTTCCCGCTGCTGATTCAGATGCCAATCTTCCTTGCGCTGTACTACATGCTGATGGGTTCCGTTGAGCTGCGCCACGCGCCGTTCGCCCTGTGGATCCATGACCTGTCCGCACAAGACCCGTACTACATCCTGCCGATCCTGATGGGCGTGACGATGTTCTTCATCCAGAAGATGTCGCCGACCACCGTGACCGACCCGATGCAGCAGAAGATCATGACCTTTATGCCGGTTATCTTCACCGTGTTCTTCCTGTGGTTCCCGTCAGGTCTGGTGCTGTACTATATCGTCAGCAACCTGGTGACCATCATCCAGCAGCAGCTGATTTACCGTGGTCTGGAAAAACGTGGCCTGCATAGCCGCGAAAAGAAAAAGTCCTGATTCGGTAAGTTAACGCTAAAATAAGGGCGGTCGATTGACCGCCTTTTTTATTTGTATTGAACGAGAGCAACCATGAGCCATAACGACACTATCGTCGCCCAGGCAACCCCACCGGGACGCGGTGGTGTAGGCATTCTGCGTATCTCCGGCCTGAAGGCGCGCGAGGTGGCCGAAGCGGTGCTGGGTAAACTGCCAAAGCCGCGCTACGCTGATTACCTGCCGTTTAAAGATGCCGACGGCACGCCGCTGGACCAGGGCATTGCGCTGTGGTTCCCCGGCCCGAACTCCTTCACCGGCGAAGACGTGCTGGAGCTGCAGGGCCACGGCGGCCCGGTCATCCTCGACCTGCTGTTAAAACGTATTCTGACCCTGCCCGGCCTGCGCATTGCGAAGCCGGGCGAGTTCTCCGAGCGTGCTTTCCTCAACGACAAGCTCGACCTGGCGCAGGCCGAAGCGATTGCAGACCTGATCGACGCCAGTTCGGAACAGGCGGCTCGCTCCGCCCTGAACTCGTTGCAGGGCGCGTTTTCCGCGCGCGTGAATCACCTTGTGGAAGCACTTACTCACCTCAGGATCTACGTGGAAGCGGCTATCGACTTCCCGGATGAGGAGATCGACTTCCTTTCTGACGGCAAAATCGAAGCCCAGCTCAACCAGGTGATGAACGATCTCGATGCCGTTCGCGCCGAAGCGCGTCAGGGAAGCCTGCTGCGTGAAGGGATGAAGGTCGTCATTGCTGGTCGCCCGAACGCCGGGAAATCGAGCCTGCTGAACGCCCTTGCGGGCCGTGAAGCGGCGATCGTCACCGACATAGCCGGCACCACCCGCGACGTGCTGCGCGAGCATATCCACATCGACGGGATGCCGCTGCACATTATCGACACCGCCGGTCTGCGCGATGCGAGCGACGAAGTTGAGCGCATCGGGATAGAACGCGCCTGGCAGGAGATCGAGCAGGCCGACCGCGTGCTGTTTATGGTGGACGGCACCACGACCGACGCCGTTGACCCGGCGGAGATCTGGCCAGACTTTATTGCCCGTCTGCCGGCTAAGCTGCCGATAACCGTGGTGCGTAACAAAGCAGACGTTACCGGCGAAACGCTGGGTATCAGCGATGTGAATGGTCACTCACTGATTCGCCTGTCGGCGCGTACCGGTGAAGGCGTGGACGATCTGCGTAACCACCTCAAGCAGAGCATGGGCTTTGATACCAGCATGGAAGGCGGCTTCCTGGCGCGTCGTCGCCACCTGCAGGCGCTGGAAGAGGCGGCACGCCATCTTGACCAGGGCAAAGCGCAACTGATTGGCGCGTGGGCGGGTGAACTTCTGGCGGAAGAGCTGCGCCTGGCGCAGCAGAATCTAAGCGAGATCACCGGAGAGTTTACGTCGGACGATCTGCTGGGCAGGATTTTCTCGAGCTTCTGTATTGGTAAATAGTTTCCGCTAATTCATGGTGATTTCCTCTCAGGAAATCACCATTGTCCAAATGGCAACTCGCCTAATCCCTTTTCACCCCCTATTCTGCATGCCTGCATCTATGGGGGGTTTATGGCGCGTTTTCTGTTTTGTAGTTTCGCATTAGTTCTGCTTTATCCGTCCGGCATTGATATGTATCTGGTGGGATTACCGCACATCGCCCGCGATCTGGATGCCAGCGAAGCGCAGCTGCACATCGCGTTTTCGGCCTACCTCGCAGGAATGGCGTCGTCGATGGTCTTTGCCGGGAAGATCGCGGATAAGGCTGGCCGTCAGCCCGTCGCCATTACCGGTGCAATTGTCTTCGCGCTGGCATCAATACTGTGTTCGGTCGCGCAGGAAAGCACATTGTTCCTGTCAGGACGCTTCGTCCAGGGAATTGGTGCAGGCGGCTGCTACGTGGTGGCGTTTGCCATTTTGCGCGACACCTTAAGCGCCCAGCGCCGTGCCAAAGTGCTCTCCATGCTGAACGGGATAACCTGCATCATTCCGGTGCTGGCACCGGTTGTGGGGTATCTGATCATGCTGAAATTCCCGTGGCAGAGCCTGTTCTGGACCATGTCTGCCATGGGTGCGCTGGTGTTTATCCTGTCAATCGCCGTGCTGAAAGAGACCCACCCGGGCTCGCAGCACCCCAACCATACCGCGACCATTCATCCGGCAGAGAAGCTGCTTAACCGCTTTTTCCTCAGCCGTCTGGCCGTGACCACGCTAAGCGTGGCGGTGATCCTGACGTATGTAAACGTTTCCCCGGTTTTATTGATGG
This sequence comes from Enterobacter chuandaensis, assembly GCF_039718975.1. Lineage (NCBI taxonomy): Bacteria > Pseudomonadati > Pseudomonadota > Gammaproteobacteria > Enterobacterales > Enterobacteriaceae > Enterobacter > Enterobacter chuandaensis. Next base: position 4,659,599 of record NZ_CP097173.1, on the reverse strand, counting down.
AGACCATGGGCTTCGATCGCGGTGAGTATTCTACCGTGATGGCCTTAACCGCCATGGTTAGCATGGCGGTCTCGTTCTCGACCCCCTTTGCGCTGAATCTCTTCCGCCAGCGCACGCTGATGTTGACGTCCCAGGTGCAGTTCCTCGCCGCAGGCGTAATCCTGGCAGCCACCAGTTCACACGCAATAATGTTGGTGGGCATTACTCTTATCTGCGCCGGGTTCTCGGTTGGCTTTGGCGTGGCGATGAGTCAGGCACTCGGTCCCTTCTCGCTGCGGGCAGGCGTGGCAAGCTCGGTGCTGGGTATTGCTCAGGTCTGCGGCTCGTCTCTGTGGATATGGCTGGCGGCGGTCATCGGACTTAACGCTCTCAATATGCTGATCGGGATTCTGATTGGCTGTAGCATAGTCTGCATCACCTTACTTATGGTCATCCAGCCCGCGGCACAGTATGAAGAAGCCCATCAGCAGTCTCGATCTTAACCTGTTGCTTTGCCTGCAGCTTTTGCTGCAGGAGCGCAGCGTCACCAAAGCCGCGAAGCGTATGAACGTGACGCCGTCGGCGGTGAGTAAATCGCTGGCCAAGCTGCGCGACTGGTTTGACGACCCGCTGTTTGTCAAAACGCCGTTAGGGCTGCTGCCCACGCCGCTGACGGTCAGCCTGGAGCAGGATCTGGCCGACTGGATGCAGATTGGCAACCAGATCCTCGACAAATTCCACCATGATTCGCCCGGCGGTCTGAACTTCGAACTCGCGGCAGAAACGCCGCTGATGCTGATCCGGTTTAATACCCTGCTGGAGCAGGTGAATCAGCGCTATCCGCAGGCGACGGTGAAGATGCGTCACTGGGATTACGACTCGCTGGACGCCATTACCCGCGGAGAGGTCGATCTCGGTTTTACCGGACGCGAAACGCATCCGCGTTCCCGCGAGCTGCTGAAGCTGATGCCGTGGTTTATCGACTACGAAATCCTGTTTAGCGACCGCCCCTGCGTCTATCTGCGCGAAGACCATCCCGCTTTGCAGGAGGAGTGGAACCTGGAGACATTCCTGCGCTATCCCCATATCAGTATCTTCTGGGAACGCAGCGACACCTGGGCACTTGATGAAGTCCTCAAGGAGATGGGACGTGAGCGCACTGTCGCCATGAGCCTGCCGGGCTTCGAACAGGCGATGTTTATGGCGGCGCAACCCGGTCATCACTATATCGCCACCGCACCGCACTACTGCCATCACTATAATCAACTCCACCAGCGGAAGCTGATTGCGCTTCCTATTCCCATTGACGAAGCCCAGTCTGAAAAGCTGACCGTTCCCTTCACGCTGATCTGGCATAAACGGAACAGCCATAACCCGAAAATCCTCTGGCTGCGGGAGACCATCAAGGCGTTGTACGGTGGCAGCGATCCAATTTTTGCCTAAGAAAATGTAAAGTTCGGTCCTCAGGCTTCTCTTACTCCCATTTACTGATTAAAACAGGAGGCAAGTTAAGCGATAATCATGTAACCGTTTAACCGATTACGACCATTATCAAGGAGCGAAAAATGGCAACGCACTTTGCAAGAGGGATACTTACAGACGGACGTCTCGTATCGGCCAGACTCTCTTCAGCCTGTCACAGTGAGGCACTCAAACTTCCCGAACACCGCAGGACGCGGTTTTTAGCGTCCAGAGCACTTCTCGCAGAACTGCTGTTTATGCTGTACGGCACCAGCGAACTGCCGGAGATTATCACTCAGCCCGAGGGCCGCCCGGTCTTTGCCGACCCGGATCTCCCGCGATTTTCCATTGCCTATACGGGCAATATCATTGGCGTGGCGCTGACCACCGAAGGGGATTGCGGGCTGGATATGGAGCTTCAGCGTGCGACGCGAGGGTTCCATGGCGCAAGCCCGCACGATGACTACCCGCTCTCCAGCAATGAAAAGCTGTGGGTACGCAACCAGAACGATCCCGTCGAGGCCAGAGCGCAGCTCATCACCCTGCGTCAGAGCATCCGCAAGCTCTGCGGGTGCGCCTCAGACGACGCCAGTCTGTTGCAATTGCTGCCAGGCTCCGGACGCCTGCGTGCCGCTCAAGCCACGCTTGTAGAGGCGCTCAGCGATGCAGAAGACGTGTTGATATGGTCTGTTGCGGTGAGCCCCGCCATCGAACGGTTGAAGATCTGGGAATTTGACAGTAAAGATGGATGGAGTAGCCTTCCGGATGTGCCCGAGCGCGCCAACGCGCCCGCCGCGCGTCTGATGCGGTTAACCAGTTTACCGGCAGAAAAAGCATACATCCTTAGCTGATCCATTCAGGGTCATCATGATGAAACAGGAGTAATCATGTCTGATACGTTGAAAGTTGTTACGTTACTGGGAAGCCTGCGCAAAGGTTCATTTAACGGGATGGTGGCCCGCACGTTGCCACAGCTGGCACCGGCAGGTATGGAGATTAGCGCCCTGCCGTCGATTGGCGATATCCCGCTGTATGATGCGGATGTCCAGCAGGACGAAGGGTTCCCGCAGAGCGTGGAGGCGATAGCCGAGCAGATCCGCCAGGCTGACGGTGTAGTCATTGTCACGCCGGAGTATAACTACTCGGTTCCGGGCGGCCTGAAGAACGCCATCGACTGGTTATCCCGTTTACCGGAGCAGCCGCTGTCCGGCAAACCGGTGCTGATCCAGACCAGCTCAATGGGCGCGATTGGTGGTGCGCGCTGCCAGTATCACCTGCGTCAGATCCTGGTGTTCCTGGATGCGATGGTGATGAACAAGCCGGAATTTATGGGTGGCGTGATTCAGAACAAGGTCGACCCGCAGACGGGTGAAGTGGTGGATCAGAGCACGCGTGACCATCTGTCTGGCCAGCTGACGGCGTTTGGGGATTATATTAAGCGGGTTAAAGCCTGATAAAAAAGCCCGGTGGCGCTAGCGCTTACCGGGCCTACACTCGTCAGTAGGTCAGGTAAGCGAAGCGCCACCTGACACCACAAACCGCACCTTAGTGCGCGTCAATAAACACAATCTTCAGCACAAACAGCAGCGCCACGATAATCACACACGGGCTGAGTTCGCGGAAGCGGCCGGTACCGATCTTCATAATGCAGTAAGAGATAAAGCCCAGCGCGATACCTTCGGTGATCGAGAAGCTGAACGGCATCATCACCGCGGTAATAAACGCCGGTACCGCTTCGGTTAAATCTTCCCACTTCACGCGCGCCAGGCTCGACGTCATCAGCACGCCGACGTAGATCAGCGCGCCGGCTGCCGCGTAGGGTGGCACCATACCCGCCAGCGGAGAGAGGAAGATCACCAGCAGGAACAGGATACCAACAACCACTGCCGTCAGGCCGGTGCGGCCACCCACGGAGACGCCGGAAGAGGATTCAATGTAAGCGGTAACAGACGAGGTACCAATGAAAGAACCCGCCACGGAAGAGATACTATCCACATACAGCGCCTGCTTCATGCGCGGGAATTTTCCCTTCTCGTCCGCCAGGCCTGCTTTGTCGGTTACGCCAATCAGCGTACCGGAGGAGTCAAACAGGTTCACCAGCATGAAGGAGAAAATCACGCCCGCCAGCCCCAGGTTCAGGGAGCCCGCGAGGTCAACGTGACCAATCACGGTAGAGACGCTCGGTGGCGCAGAGACGATACCGTTGTAATGTACGTCACCCAGCATCCAGCCCAGCAGAGTGGTCACCACGATGGACACCAGCACTGCCGCGTGAATATTGCGGGAGGCGAGGATCGCGATGATAAAGAAGCCCAGCACGCCCAGCAGCACGCTGTGGGAAGTCAGGTGACCAATGCTCACCAGGGTTTCCGGGTTCGCCACGATCACACCGGCGTTTTTCAGCCCCATCATACCGATGAACAGACCGATACCGCTGGTGATGCCCACGCGCAGGCTCACAGGAATGTTTGCAATCATCCAGTAACGTACGCGGAAAATGGTCAGCAGCAGCAGGCCAATGGCGCCCCAGAAGATCGCCCCCATGCCAACCTGCCACGGCAGCCCCATCGCCTGAACGACCACGAACGCGAAGAATGCGTTCAGACCCATCGCCGGAGCCAGCGCGACCGGCAGGTTAGCGAACACGCCCATCAGAATGCTGCCAAGGGCGGCGATCAGACAGGTGGTCACGAAGACGGCGCTGGTATCCATGCCAGCAACGCCCAGAATTTGCGGGTTAACAAAAACGATATAGACCATCGTCAGGAAGGTGGTGAAACCGGCGATCACTTCGGTGCGTGCCGTTGTGCCGTGCTCGCGCAGTTTAAACACGCGCTCAAGCAGACCCTGACCAGATGTCTGGGTAGTGTGTTGTTGACTCATCATCAATTTCCGAACAAGGAGGGAAAATTCGTCGCTATCCTATACCAAAATGCGACAATAGTGGCGGTTACGGGATACTTTTTACATTGAATTTGCTTATACGGCAACGATTGCGTCCCGGTGAACTGCCGTACGAAAACGTTAAACTTATTAAAAAGGGAAAGGCATGTCCGGAATTGAAGCGGTATTTTTCGACTGCGACGGTACGCTGGTCGACAGTGAGGTCATTTGTTCCCGCGCGTATGTGGCCATGTTCCAGGAATTTGGCATTACGCTGGAACTCGAAGAGGTGTTTAAACGCTTTAAGGGCGTGAAGCTCTACGAGATCATCGACATCATTAACGAAGAACACGGAGTGGACCTGGCGAAAGCGGAGCTGGAACCGGTGTACCGCGCCGAGGTCGCACGCCTCTTCGACTCAGAACTGGAGGTTATTGCCGGGGCTAACGCGCTGCTGGATGCGATGACGGTGCCAATCTGCGTAGTTTCCAACGGTCCGGTCAGCAAAATGCAGCATTCGCTCGGCAAGCTGGAGATGTTGCATCACTTCCCGGAAAAACTGTTCAGCGGCTACGATATCCAGCGCTGGAAGCCAGACCCGGCGCTGATGTTCCATGCGGCAAAAGCGATGAACGTCAACGTGGAGAACTGTATTCTGGTGGATGACTCGTCTGCGGGCGCGCAGTCAGGGATTGATGCGGGGATGGAGGTGTTTTATTTCTGCGCCGATCCGCACAACAAGCCGATCGATCATCCAAAAGTGACGACCTTTACCGATCTGGCGCAGCTGCCAGCGTTGTGGAAAGCGCGCGGGTGGGATATTACGCGTTGAATTAACGTAGGGCGGGTAAGCGCTAGCGCCACCCGCCACAAACATCACTCTTTCGGATCTTTACCCGCCAGCAGCTTGTCCAGCTCGTCGCCGCCCACGTGACGGAAGTCCTGCCCCTTCACAAAGTAGAAAATGTATTCGCAAATGTTCTGGCAGCGGTCACCGATACGCTCGATAGAGCGCGCGCAGAACAGGGCCGTCAGTACGCTTGGGATCGTACGGGAATCTTCCATCATGTAGGTCATCAGCTGACGCACGATGCCTTCATACTCCTGGTCGACTTTCTTGTCTTCACGGTAGATACGGACCGCTTCGTCCAGATCCATGCGCGCAAAGGCATCCAGCACGTCGTGCAGCATCTGCACGGTGTGGCGGCCCAGCGATTCCAGGCTCACCAGCAGCGGCTGGTGCTGCTGAGAGAATTTCTCCAGCGCAGTGCGGCAGATTTTATCGGCCACGTCACCGATACGTTCCAGCTCAGCGATGGTTTTGATGATCGCCATCACCAGACGCAGGTCGCTCGCCGTCGGCTGACGCTTGGCGATAATACGCACACAGGCCTCGTCAATGGCGACTTCCATCATGTTGACGTTTTTGTCGCCTTCAATGACGCGCTTCGCCAGCTCGCTGTCCTGGTTGTGCATCGCCGTAATCGCATCAGAAAGCTGCTGCTCAACCATGCCACCCATGGTCATTACCTGCGTGCGAATACTTTCCAGCTCTGCGTTGAACTGGCCTGAAATGTGTTTATTAAGATTGAGGTTGTCCATGGTTTCTCCACATGCACTAAGGCAAATCAACCGTAGCGGCCAGTAATATAATCTTCGGTTTGCTTCTTCGCGGGCCGGGTGAACAGCGCATCCGTATCGCTGAACTCAATCAACTCGCCCAGGTACATAAACGCCGTATGATCGGAACAACGCGCAGCCTGCTGCATGTTGTGGGTCACGATAACCACGGTGTAATCCTGCTTCAGCTCAGTGATCAGCTCTTCAATACGACCGGTGGAGATCGGATCCAGGGCCGAACACGGCTCATCCAGCAGCAACACTTCCGGGCGAATGGCGATACCGCGCGCAATGCACAGACGCTGCTGCTGACCACCGGAGAGAGAGTACCCGCTCTGATGAAGTTTATCTTTGGTTTCGTTCCATAATGCGGCCTTGGTCAATGCCCACTGCACGCGCTCGTCCATATCGGCACGGGAGAGCTTCTCAAACAGGCGAACGCCAAACGCAATGTTGTCATAGATGGACATCGGGAACGGCGTCGGTTTCTGGAACACCATGCCCACTTTGGCACGCAGCAGGGCGATATCCTGGGCCTGGGTCAGAATGTTTTCGCCATCCAGGATAATTTCACCTTCAGCGCGCTGCTCCGGATAGAGCGAATACATTTTGTTAAAGGTACGCAGCAGCGTGGACTTGCCACAGCCAGACGGACCGATGAATGCCGTGACCTGGTTCTTCGCGATATCCAGGTTGATGTTCTTCAGGGCATGGAATTTGCCGTAGTAGAAGTTCAAATCACGAACCTGAATCTTACCCGGGGCAGTATCAACCATACTCATTGACTCATTTCCTCATTCGGCGCCGCGAGCTGCCGCGCCGTAAAAAATTAACCGTGTTTCTTCTTCGCGAAAATGACGCGCGCCAGAATGTTCAGCAACAGTACGCAAAGGGTGATGATCAGCACCCCGGCCCAGGCCAGCTGCTGCCATTCCGCGAATGGGCTCATCGCAAATTTAAAGATCGTCACCGGCAGGTTGGCGATCGGCTGCATCATGTCCGTGCTCCAGAACTGGTTGGAGAGGGCAGTAAACAGCAGCGGTGCCGTTTCACCGGCGATACGGGCGATAGCCAGCAGGATACCGGTCATGATCCCCGAGACCGACGCTTTCAGGGTGATCGCAGAAATCATTTTCCATTTCGGCGTACCCAGCGCGTAAGCCGCTTCACGCAGGCTGTCCGGCACCAGTTTCAGCATGTTTTCGGTGGTACGAATGACGATAGGCACCTGCAGCAGCGCCAGCGCAATCACCCCAGCCCAGCCGGAGAAGTGTTCCATTTGCGCGACCACGATGGTGTAAACAAACAGGCCCACGACAATCGACGGAGCGGAAAGCAGGATGTCGTTAATGAAACGAATCACCTCTGCCAGCCAGGATTTACGCCCGTACTCCGCGAGATAGATACCGGCCATGATGCCCAGCGGCGTACCGAAAACGGTCGCCCACAGGATCAGCAGGCCGCTGCCCGCCAGGGCGTTCGCCAGGCCACCACCCGCCGTATTTGGCGGCGGCGTCATCTCAGTGAACAGCGCCAGCGACATTCCATCAATACCACGGGTGATGGTGGACATCAGGATCCAGATCAGCCAGAACAGGCCGAATGCCATCGTTGCCATGGAAAGCGTCAGCGCAATACGGTTTTTGAAACGACGCTTCGCCTGCATTTTGCGGCGGGATTCCGCAAGCGCAGTGGTATTTTGCATTTCGAGCGTTGCCATCAGCGAGCCCCCTCATTTTTCGCGAGACGCAGGATCATCAGCTTGGAAATCGCCAGAACAATGAAGGTGATAACGAACAGAATCAGACCCAGTTCCATCAGCGCTGCGACGTGAAGCCCGGATTCCGCTTCGGCAAACTCATTCGCCAGCGCGGAGGTAATACTGTTACCCGGCATATAGAGTGAGGCGCTGTCGAGCTGGTAGGTGTTACCGATGATAAAGGTCACCGCCATGGTTTCACCCAGCGCGCGACCTAAGCCCAGCATCACGCCGCCGATCACCCCATTTTTGGTGAACGGAAGGACAATGCGCCAGATAACTTCCCAGGTGGTGCAGCCGATGCCGTAGGCCGACTCTTTCATCATCACCGGAGTTTGTTCGAAGACATCGCGCATTACCGCCGCAATGTACGGAATAATCATGATGGCGAGGATCACACCTGCTGCCAGAATGCCGATGCCGAATGCCGGACCAGAGAACAGGGCCCCCACAAACGGAATGGCAGAGAGAACGTTACCGACCGGCTCCTGGAAGTACGTTGCAAACAGCGGCGCAAAGATAAACAGGCCCCACATGCCGTAAACGATACTTGGAATGGCCGCCAGCAGTTCGATGGCAATACCCAGCGGGCGACGCAGCCAGCCCGGTGCCAGTTCCGTCAGAAACAGGGCAATACCGAAGCTTACCGGAACGGCAATAAGCAGAGCGATAAACGAGGTCACCAGCGTGCCGTAAATCGGCACCAGCGCACCGTAGATGTCATTCGGCGCGTCCCACTCTTTGGTCCACAGGAAGGAGAAACCGAATTTCTGAATGCTCGGCCAGGAGGAGAAAATCAGAGACACGATAATGCCGCCCAGCAGCAATAGCACAATCAGCGCAGCCAGTTTGACCAGCGCGCCGAAAATCATGTCACCTTTTTTACCCGGAGGGTTAAATGCAGGCTTGGTTGCAGCCATAAATTACTCTTCTTTATGAGACGTCTTACGAATATGCCCGGTGGCGCTGACGCTTACCGGGCCTACAGGATGAACCGTAGGGCGGGTAAGCGCAGCGCCACCCGCCATCTTCGTTAAATATATCCTGTTAGTACAGCGCTTTACCGCTGCTGTCTTTCACGTTGGTTTTCCATGCAGCACGGATCTGCTCAACCACGCTGTCTGGCAGGCTGGCGTAATCCAGGTCGTTAGCCTGTTTGCCGCCGTTTTTGTATGCCCAGTCGAAGAACTTCAGCACTTCAGCGCCCTGCTCAGGTTTCTTCTGCTCTTTGTGAACCAGGATGAAGGTGGTGGAAGTGATTGGCCACGCGCCTTCGCCTTTCTGGTTAGTCAGATCCTGTGCGAAAGATTTGCTCCAGTCAGCGCCTTTCGCGGCATTAGCGAAGTTCTCTTCGGTTGGGCTAACCGGTTTGCCGTCAGCAGAAACCAGTTTGGTGTAAGCCAGGTTGTTCTGCTTAGCGTACGCATATTCTACGTAGCCGATAGAGCCAGGCAGACGCTGTACGAACGCGGCGATACCGTCGTTACCTTTACCGCCCAGACCGGTTGGCCAGTTAACGGTAGAGCCAGAACCGACTTTAGATTTCCACTCTTCGTTCACTTTCGCCAGGTAACTGGTGAAGACGAAAGAGGTACCGGAGCCGTCCGCACGGCGAACCACAGCGATGTTCTGCGAAGGCAGCTTAACGCCCGGGTTCAGCTTAGTGATGGCTTCGTCATCCCATTTTTTGATTTTGCCCAGGTAGATGTCGCCCAGGGTTTTGCCGTCCAGCACCAGCTCGCCTGATTTCAGGCCAGGGATGTTAACAGCCAGCACAACACCGCCGATCACGGTCGGGAACTGGAACAGGCCTTCCTGATTCAGTTTCTCGTCAGACAGCGGAGCGTCTGATGCACCGAAATCAACGGTATTCGCGGTAATTTGTTTTACGCCACCGGAGGAGCCGATACCCTGATAGTTAACCTTGTTACCGGTTTCTTTCTGGTAGGTATCTGCCCATTTGGCATACACCGGCGCAGGGAAGGTTGCACCAGCGCCAGTCAGGCTTGCTGCTGCGAAAGCAGAGAAAGCGCTCAGAGATAAGGTCGCGGCGACAACAGTTGCGACAGTGGTACGCATAACTTTCATAATGTCTCCTGCAAGGATTTCGTAAATCATTGTTTAAGTGGCTACGATGAGCAAAATAGGACAAACAGGTGACAGATAAATGTACGAATTATGACAGTTTTATGACAATCAACGTATTTGATTTAAGGTAATGTTTTTAATATAAATAAAATCATATCCCTGTCATGATAATGTCACACTGAGATGCGTTAAGCCTGGTTCAAAGACGTGAATATGACAACGGCTGTCATAAACAGCCGTTGTCATTAATTTTGAATTTCGAGGGTCAGTGTTGCCCAGGCTTCAAAGGTGCCGGGCTTCGGAATACTCCCCGTCGCGCTGGCCGGGGCGGCAGAGAAGGTGAGCGAGTTTACTTCGGCGCCCCCCTGGTTGGCTCCCATATCCATCTCCATGCTTCCCCCATTGACGTTGACGACGCGGTCCCATTTATCATAAATAACGATCCCTACGTCATCATTGCCGTTCACTTTCATCATCGTGGCGTCAGCGTCAACGGGATCGGCATGGAAAGCGGATCGGACGATGTTCTCATCCAGCATGCCGGTACATTTCACCTGTATCATCTTGCGGATTTTATGGCTACCGACCGCCTCGCCTTTGGTGGCAGAAAACGCGCTGGCGGGAATTTTTCCAAAATCGATTTCCAGCGACTGACCCGGCGCGATCTCGCAGTTTTGCGGTACCACGATGTCCCCGGCAATTTTTATTTCAGCGAGCTTCTCGGTACTTGCCAAAGAGGACGCTTCATCGATACCGCCGTAGAGCGTGGCAATCGTCGTCCCCGGAACGGTAACTTTTCCAATAAAGGGCTTGTCGATCAAAAACGATAATTTTACCTGAGAGCCGGTATCAAGCGTTGCCTCTGAGCCTTCTTCACCGGAGGCATAGCAGTAAATACCGGACGTCACCCGGTTGGGCTCCGCCTCAAAGGGAACGGGGAGATAGTCGCGTCCCAACACGTGAATGGAGGACGCAATGCTGAGCTGGTCGTTCAACTTGTAGTAGGTATATCCGTTTTTAACGGTATCAACGCTTAAGGGCGAACGCGCGGTGAAGTAGACGCTACGATATGTAGTGGTGAAATGGGTCAGGCAGTTACATCCCAGCTTATACTGGGAAGGCGACTGCAGGGTCGTCAGATCGCGCACCTCGGTTCCCGCCTGGTTTTTATTGGCCGGTATTTCTGCCCCGTTAAGATTCAGGTTGAAAATATAGGTGCCGCCGATGGCGAAACACACCCCGCCTTCTGTCGTCGCAGCGTGGGAAAAAGGGGTAAAAAGCAGCATGGCGACTGCTATAAAAGTGATACGTTGTTTCATCTCATTTCCCTATTGGCACATTACCGCTGTTTGAACCAGTTCAACACCCGTTGGTTTGGGGAACTGATAATGGACCTCGCAAGGTTTCGTATTTTCTCTCCCCCATTTCAGCGTGAACGTTCCCTCTTCCGGCATGCCCGAAAGATACAGTTCGCCATTCTCGCCGGTAATGCCCGTCACGCTGCCCGTCGCCAGTTCGGCAGACGCCACTGCGCCAAAGGGGACCGGTTTGCCGTTAGCCTGTGTGACCTCAAAGAGCACGCGATAGCCAACGTGGGTGATAAATTCGGCCCGCACCACCGCACCTCGCGTGGGGATCACGTTAAGCACGCTGTTCTCCAGTTCGACGTTCGCTTTTTCAAAGTAATCGCTCTCAATTTCCACACGGTTTTCATCGTAAGCATTAAGCTGCGTTTGAACGGTATAACCTCGCCAGTCGGTAGCCGTACCGGTGCCGTTTTCCATTGCCAGACCGGCTGCGCCGGGTGCTTTAATCAGCGCCACGGTTTCGCCCATCTCCTGCGAGAACGTCACTCCATCGCCATGCAGCAGGATCCCGCCGCGCGCGCCGTAGTTGAGCCGCTGGCTCTCCTGGTTGTAGTCATAGCTGCCGTTAACCGAACCATAGGTTCCGTCATATCCCACCCCCGCGCTGCTGCTGTACACACTGTCATCCGCATCCCAGGACTGCTGGAGGTTCCAGGAGAGATTACGGTTATCAAGCGCCGTACCGTTCAGGCCAAGCTGGTGCATTCCTTTTCCGCTGTTGTTCTGCGTGAGGCCGTAGCTCACATAGCTGTCCGGCAGCAATGCTGACAGCGGCACGGAGAACGACAGCATAAAAACCTGTTCGCTTTCTCGGTCGTCGCTATCTGAATACTCCGCGCTCTGCGCCGTGGTGATGGAATCACTGTAGTTCCAGGAGAGGTTCCAGGAAAGAGACCGCCAGACATTGCTGTAGCCAAGCTGAACCAGCCGTTCAACTTCGTCGGTTTTCCAGTACTGCTGGCGGCTCAGCGTGAGATAAATGTTCCCCATCCCATCGCCGAAATTCTGCGTCCAGGTCCCTTCAAGCCGGCTGCGTCGGTTGCCCGTTACCCAGAAATCGCGCTGACTGTTCTGGCGTGACGCCCATTCATTGAGGGTGTAGTAGCCCTGTGTTGAGTAGCGATACCCCACCAGCCTCAGCGTGGTATCCGTCTCATCAAACCGTTTCGAATAGAGAAAACGCCAGGACTGGCCGGACGCCTCTGAGTCCTCGTCCGTAAACTGCGCGCGTGCCTGGGTGATATCGACGGAAAACGCGCCAACTGCACCCATATCTTTACCGATCCCCACCGCTGCCGAGCGATACGCTTCCGCGGCCTGCACGCCACCGTATACCGTTATCCCGGCAGGAAAGCCGTGCAGAAGCTGCGCCTGAAAAACGTTGGGCTGGAATTCGCTCTTATCGCGCAGTTCACCCGCGCTGATATCAACGTCGGTCTGATCTTCACGCTTGAGGATGGCCAGCGAGGCGTAGGGCTGCGTGAAGTGTTGCTCACTGCCGTCTTCTTCTTTGATGGTCACGTCCAGGTCGCCGCCGGAGCTGGTGGTGTTTAAATCTTTAAGCGCAAACGGTCCCTGCGGCACGGCAGATTGATAAATGATGTAGCCGTTCTGCCGAATAATCACCGTCGCATTGCTTTTCGCTACGCCCCGAACGACCGGCGCAAAGCCCGTCAGGCTGGAAGGAAGCATTTCATCATCGGTATACAGTCGCACGCCGCGCACCTGGGTACTGTCGAAGACATCGCTCGCGGTCCAGGTATCACCCAGCATGATCTGGCTGCGTAACGCCGCGAGGTTTCGCTGCACATAGGTGCTGATGGAATGGTAATCCGAATGACCGTCAATGATGTTTAGCGTGCTGTAATTGCGTAAACGCCACGCGCCAATGTTCGCCCCGTTTCGCAGGTTCAGATAGTAGAAATCGCTATTGTCGTCGTCATCAGACTGCAACGTGCTGGAGCCGGAAAAGTCATAGTTCATCATCAACGCATTAATACCTTCATCCCAGCGGGCAGGATTGATGGTGCCGCGGGCGGTGGTATCAATGTAAATCTGCGGCAGCGTGACGTTGAGCAGCAGCTTATCGGTATCGAACGTCCATGTGGCGCCAGGGATCAGCGGGGTAGGGTCCACACAGGCGTTTTCGTCCAGGCGATCCAGCGAACCGATCGCCGCCACCTTAGCCCCGATCTCCGCAAGCACCGTCCTGACGTGCTTAAAACAGGGATGCAGCCTATCGCCAGCCTTATCTTCAATAAAAGTGACCTCCCGGCTATCGATAAACTCATCGTTAACATGAATATCAACCTTATAAGAGCCCGCAGGTAACGTATTGGCGCGGTTAAACTGGTGGATATCAACATCCACCGGATGGTCAATTTCGAGAAGCGCAGGGTTAAAGATATCTTTTGCCAGCGTCACTCCTGAAAAGCCGAGAGATACCCCCGAGGCCAGCGCTATGAAAAAACGGAAACATCCCATATCAAACATCCCTATGTTTACAGCGTGACGTGAATTTCCTGACTGATCGCCCCAAAATCGTTAACGAAACGCCAGTCCAGCGCGTGGCCGTTAATCCCTTCCGGAAGCGGCAAACGCACGGTGTCAAAAGGGGGAATGATGTTTAAGGGAACGTCTTTTTTATCGACGGTGACATTCATAACGTTAATATGTAGCGGGCTCGGATTTTCAATCACGAGCTGTCGGTTTTGGACACGCCATTTAACCTTCGCCGCAGCGCGTTCAGGCGTGATATTCAGGGTCGCCGGACGCCAAAAAAGTTTTATCCGCGTCTTAATGGCAATTTCGAGCGAATTAGGGTTTGAACTGGACGGAGGAATATTTTTGATGTTGAGCCAGAACAACGATTCCCGATCGTGAGGCAGTTCGCCCTTCACTTTCATGATGCGCAATATTTTCTCCTGCCCGGCCTCCAGCCTTGAAACTGGAGGAATAACGGTAAAAGGAGGTTTATTCGACGCTGTATCGCCTTTAAAAGGATCGACCCACGTCTGTATGAGATAAGGCGTGGTCGCTTCGTTATTTTTTATGCTAATTGTCGCATCGGATTTATCGCTACTATAAATAACGCGGGTTCCGCCAATAATGACGCCAGCCGACGACAAGGGTGTTAAAAATGAAAAAGAGAGCATGATGAACAGAGTCAACAAACGCCGTAAATACATCAGTTATCCTCACATCCTGTGGAGGAGCCTGCAACAGGATAAAACAGGCTCCCGGCGAACAGCTGAAGATTATTTCAGGTATTCAATGGTGAACTGGGAATCCGCGTTCGCTGTACCCGGCGTAACCGTAGCCAGCGTCTGCACAAACTTCGCTTTGAAGCCCATGTCCGCTTTGCCATCGGTGATAGCAACATAATTTGAATTATTGTACAGCGGGATCGCCGTATCATCGTTCAGATTGAAGAGCTTGATTGCAACGCCGGTAGCCGTAACGGCTTCACCTTCGCCGGTGTAAATACCGTCAGTACCCGCTTCACCGTTAACAGGCGTGCCAATAGACAAATAACCTTTGCCGATGGTGTCTTTATCTTCTGTTCCGTCGAAACGAACCGCTGCCTGAGTATAGGTTGCAGGGCATTTCTCCAGTTTAATATGGAAATCTTTTACTGACGCCGTTGAGTCAATGCCGGAGAACGTCGTTTTGGCAACGCGGCCGATATTCACCGTCTGATCGGCGGTATCAGGCGTCACTTCACACGTTGAATCAATAACCTCTCCGCGGAAATGAACCGTTCCATCCGCAGCAAATGCTTGTCCTGCCATTAACGCCGATGCAAGTGCAATCGCCACCGTAATTCCATTATTTTTCATGATAACTCCATTAATTAAATCACTATTGCGTTTATCATAAAGACAACGCCATCCCAAATGCGATGAAATAATACTCTTCGGGAAGAATCATCTTCAAGGGGGGGTTTAAAATAATGGAATAATGACGAACCATAGGTGGAATAATAATAGAGAAAAACAAATATAATATTATTTTAGTTAAACCATCAATATTTCTTTTCAGTATACACATAAAAAGGACACATCTTTTATAAACAAACCATTTTTAGGATTACGTTAATAAAAGCTGATCGTTTAGTGATCAAAATAGAGAATACTAATGCTTAGACGCAATCTCGTTCATTATTCACACAATAAAGTAACGAAATACGTCAGAATAAGATGATTGATAGCAAAGAGAAAGCTGATGAGAAAAAAGTAAGGAAAAAATGGCTACACGTCGTGTAGCCATTAACAGAAGGGATTATTCTACGGTAACGGATTTCGCCAGGTTACGCGGCTGGTCAACGTCGGTGCCTTTGATCAGCGCCACGTGATAGGCCAGCAGCTGCAGCGGAACGGTGTAGAAGATTGGTGCAATCACCTCTTCCACATGCGGCATCTCGATGATGTGCATGTTGTCGCTGCTGGCGAAACCGGCATCTTTATCCGCGAAGACGTACAGTACGCCGCCGCGGGCGCGCACTTCTTCGATATTAGATTTCAGTTTTTCCAGCAGTTCGTTGTTCGGTGCCACAACAATAACCGGCATATCTGCATCAATCAGCGCCAGCGGGCCGTGTTTCAGCTCACCCGCCGCATAGGCTTCAGCGTGGATGTAAGAGATCTCTTTCAGCTTCAGTGCGCCTTCCAGCGCAATTGGATACTGATCGCCACGACCCAGGAACAGGGCGTGATGTTTGTCAGAGAAATCTTCCGCCAGCGCTTCAATGCGTTTGTCCTGAGAGAGCATCTGCTCAATACGGCTCGGCAGGGCCTGCAGGCCATGAACGATGTCGTGCTCAACGGAAGCATCTTCGCCTTTCAGACGCGCCAGCTTCGCCACCAGCATCAGCAGAACGGTCAGCTGAGTGGTAAACGCTTTGGTAGAGGCCACGCCGATTTCAGTACCCGCTTTGGTCATCAGCGCCAGATCGGATTCACGCACCAGGGATGAGCCCGGAACGTTACAGATGGCCAGCGAGCCCAGATAACCCAGTTCTTTAGACAGACGCAGCGCTGCCAGCGTATCCGCCGTTTCGCCGGACTGGGAAAGGGTAATCATCAGGCTGTTACGACGCACCGCAGACTTGCGGTAGCGGAACTCAGACGCGATTTCCACATCGCACGGCACGCCCGCCAGGGACTCAAACCAGTAGCGAGAGACCATACCGGAGTTGTAGGAGGTGCCGCAGGCCACGATCTGAATATGCTCAACTTTGCTGAGCAGTTCGTTGGCGTTTGCGCCCAGCTCGCTCAGATCCACTTCACCGTGGCTGATGCGTCCGGTCAGGGTGTTTTTGATGGCGTTTGGCTGCTCGTAGATCTCTTTCTGCATGTAGTGACGGTAAGCGCCTTTGTCGCCCGCGTCGTACTGCAGGTTCGATTCGATCTCCTGGCGTTTCACCTGCTCGCCTTTGGTATTGAAGACGGTCACGCTGCGGCGAGTCACTTCCGCGATATCCCCCTCTTCCAGGAAGATAAAGCGACGGGTAACAGGCAGGAGCGCCAGCTGATCGGAGGCGATAAAGTTTTCACCCATGCCCAGACCGATCACCATCGGGCTACCGGAACGCGCAGCCAGCAGGGTAGACGGGTCGCGGGAATCCATGATCACTGTACCGTACGCACCGCGCAGCTGAGGGATAGCGCGCAGCACGGCTTCACGCAGCGTACCGCCCTGTGCCAGCTCCCAGTGCACCAGGTGAGCAATCACTTCGGTATCGGTTTCAGAGACGAAGGTATAGCCGCGCGCTTTCAGTTCTTCGCGCAGCGGTTCGTGGTTTTCGATAATGCCGTTATGCACCACCACGATGTGTTCAGACACATGCGGGTGCGCGTTACCTTCAGACGGTTCGCCGTGCGTCGCCCAGCGGGTGTGCGCGATACCGGTACCACCGTGCAGCGGATGTTCTTCCGCGGCCTGAGCCAGCATCTGCACTTTACCGAGGCGACGCAGGCGGGTCATATGCCCTTCTGCATCCACGACAGCCAGACCGGCAGAGTCGTAACCACGGTATTCCAGACGACGTAAACCTTCGAGAAGGATTTCAGCAATATCACGCTGCGCAACTGCGCCAACAATTCCACACATAGTTAGATTTCCTGATTATGGCGTTATGCCATGCGTTGTCGCTGACCTGTATTTGCCCTTTCCGGGCACCCCGAGCCTTGTAGAGAGTGGGGTTATAGTTATGGGTACTGCCTGTGGGGGGAGGATTATATTATCCCCTCACCCCAGCCCTCTCCCCATAGGGGAAAGGGTGAAAACCGCACCGTTCAGTTCCCCTCTCCCCCAGGGGGAGAGGGTCAGGGTGAGGGGGGTATATTATTGTTACTTTTTCTTCACCGGGCGTTTCCAGCCCTGCTTGCTGACCTGCGGCACGCGGCTTAACACCAACGCGTTCTCGGCTACATCGCGCGTGACGGTTGTGCCAGCGGCAATGGTCACCCTGTTACCCACGGTAACAGGCGCCACCAGCTGCGTGTCCGAACCAACAAACACGTCATCACCGATGATGGTTTTAAATTTATTGGCGCCGTCATAGTTACAGGTAATGGTTCCTGCACCAATGTTCACGTTGTCGCCAATCTCCGCATCGCCCAGATAAGTCAGATGACCGGCTTTCGAGCCTTTACCCAGACGCGCTTTTTTCATTTCCACGAAGTTGCCCACGTGCGCGCCTTCCAGCAGCTCAGCGCCCGGGCGCAGACGCGCAAACGGCCCGATGGTACAGGCGGCATCCAGACGGGCATCTTCTACCACGCTGTACGGGCTGATTTCGCAGTCGTCACCGATGACGCTGTTTTTAATCACGCAGCCGGTGCCAATTTTGACGCGGTTGCCCAGCGTCACGTTGCCTTCAACGATAACGTTAGTATCAATTTCAACGTCACGCCCGTGAGACAAGGTGCCACGCAGATCGAAACGCGCCGGATCGCGCAGCATCACGCCCGCCAGCAGCAGCTTTTCGGCCTGCTCGGACTGATAAATACGCTCAAGACGGGAAAGCTGGAGGCGGTTATTCACGCCGTCCGTTTCGCTGATGCGCGCCGGATGAACGGCGGCAATTTCACGGCCTTCGTGGTACGCCATCGCAATGATATCGGTGATGTAGTATTCACCCTGCGCGTTGTTGTTGTTGAGCTGAGAGAGCCAGCGCTTCATGTCCGCGCCGTTGGCAATCAGGATGCCGGTGTTGATCTCCTGAATCTTGCGCTGTTCGTCGCTGGCATCTTTGTGTTCAACGATACCCGTGACGTTGCCGTTTTCACGTGTGATACGGCCATAGCCCGTTGGATCGTCCAGCACAACGGTTAATAAGCCGATGCCGCCCTGCGGCTTGGCCGCACGCAGGCGAGTCAGCGTTTCAACGGAGATCAGCGGAACGTCGCCGTAAAGCATCAGAATGTCTTCGTCATCGGCAAAGAACGGCGCAGCCTGCTGCATCGCATGACCGGTACCCAGCTGTTCAGCCTGAAGCACCCAGTTGAGCGCGTCATCGCTCAGCGTCTTTTTCAGCAGATCGCCACCGTGGCCGTAGACCAGGTGAACCTGACGAGCACCCAGTTCATTCGCGGCATCAATGACATGCTGCACCATTGGCTTTCCTGCCAGCGTGTGGAGCACTTTTGGCAAATCGGAATACATGCGGGTACCTTTGCCTGCGGCAAGGATCACCACGCTCATCGCACTGTTTGACATACGCATCCTGACGGTAGTTTGAGTGAGAAGTAAAAACGTTTGATGCTTAAAATTCTACATCTTTTTTATCATGAATTAAGCGCCAAAAAAAAAGCCAGCCTGGTATCCAGACTGGCTTTTGTGCTTTTCAAGCCGGTGTTACATCGCTTTTTTGGTCAACTCGATAACGCGCAGTTTCGCGATCGCTTTGGCCAGCTCCGCAGACGCCTGAGCGTAATCCACGTCACCATGAGAGCTGCTAATGTGCTCTTCAGCCTTACGCTTCGATTCCAGGGCTCGCGCTTCGTCGAGATCCTGGCCACGAATAGCGGTATCGGCCAGAACGGTCACACTGCCAGGCTGCACTTCAAGAATGCCGCCGGACAGATAGATAAACTCTTCATGACCGAACTGTTTAACGATGCGGATCATACCAGGCTTAATGGCGGTGAGCAGCGGTGCGTGACCCGGGAAAATACCCAGTTCACCTTCACTACCCGTTACCTGGATTTTCTCGACCAGACCAGAGAACATTTGTTGCTCTGCGCTGACGACGTCCAGGTGGTAAGTCATTGCCATATCACCCTCCGATTAAGGCGTTAAAGTTTTTTGGCTTTTTCCACGGCTTCTTCGATGGAACCAACCATGTAGAACGCCTGCTCTGGCAGGTGATCGTATTCGCCTTCCATGATGCCTTTAAAGCCACGGATGGTGTCTTTCAGGGAAACGTATTTACCTGGAGAACCGGTGAATACTTCCGCAACGAAGAACGGCTGGGACAGGAAGCGCTGGATCTTACGCGCACGTGCTACCACCAGTTTGTCTTCTTCAGACAGTTCATCCATACCCAGGATGGCGATGATGTCTTTCAGTTCCTGGTAACGCTGCAGCAGGGACTGTACGCCACGCGCGGTGTCGTAGTGTTCCTGACCAACAACCAGTGGATCCAGCTGACGGCTGGTGGAGTCCAGCGGGTCAACGGCCGGGTAGATACCCAGAGACGCGATCTGACGGCTCAGTACCACGGTTGCATCTAAGTGAGCAAAGGTGGTGGCTGGAGATGGGTCAGTCAAGTCATCCGCAGGTACGTATACCGCCTGAACGGAGGTGATAGAACCGGTTTTGGTAGAGGTGATACGTTCCTGAAGAACACCCATCTCTTCCGCCAGGGTCGGCTGGTAGCCTACCGCTGAAGGCATACGACCCAGCAGTGCAGATACTTCCGTACCGGCCAGGGTGTAACGATAGATGTTATCAACGAACAGCAGAACGTCACGGCCTTCGTCACGGAACTTCTCAGCCATCGTCAGACCGGTCAGCGCAACGCGCAGACGGTTTCCTGGTGGCTCGTTCATCTGGCCGTAAACCAGGGATACTTTGTCCAGAACGTTGGAGTCGGTCATTTCGTGGTAGAAGTCGTTACCCTCACGAGTACGTTCACCTACGCCCGCAAACACGGAGTAACCGGAGTGCTCGATCGCGATGTTACGGATCAGCTCCATCATGTTTACGGTTTTACCTACACCCGCACCACCGAACAGACCAACTTTACCGCCCTTCGCGAACGGACACATCAGGTCGATAACTTTGATACCGGTTTCCAGCAGTTCCTGAGAGCTGGACAGCTCTTCGTAGGAAGGTGCCGCGCGGTGGATAGCCCAACGCTCTTCTTCACCGATGTCGCCTTTCATGTCGATTGGCTGACCCAATACGTTCATGATACGACCCAGTGTTGCTTTACCTACCGGGACTTCGATCGGGTGCTCAAGGTCTTTAACTTCCAGACCACGACGCAGACCGTCGGAAGAACCCATGGCGATGGTACGCACGATACCGCCGCCGAGCTGCTGCTGAACTTCCAGCACCAGGCTCTCGTTACCATTCTGTACCTCAAGCGCGTCGTACACGCGTGGTACGGCGTCCTGAGGGAACTCGACGTCCACCACGGCGCCGATTACCTGGACAATCTTTCCAGTAGCCATCTTGAATCCTCTACGTAATTCGTAAACCTGGTTAAACCGCGGCGGCCCCCGAGACGATCTCGGTGAGTTCCTGAGTAATGCTGGCCTGACGAGCTTTGTTGTAAACCAACTGCAGCTCTTTAATCAGGCTGCCGCCATTATCGGTCGCGGCTTTCATCGCCACCATTCGTGCGGCCTGCTCGCTGGCCAGGTTTTCTACAACGCCCTGATAAACCTGAGATTCAACGTAACGACGCAGCAGGGTATCCAGCAGCGGTTTCGGATCGGGTTCATACAGGTAATCCCAGGCTTTCTGCTTCAGCTCGTCATCTTCTGATGCCGGTAACGGCAGCATCTGCGTGAGCGTTGGAACCTGAGACATGGTGTTAATAAATTTGTTGCTGACAACGTACAGTCTGTCCAGACGGCCTTCATCGTAGGCCTGCAACATCACTTTAACCGGGCCGATCAGTTCGGACAGGGACGGGTTATCACCCATACCGGTCACCTGAGCGACAATATTGCCACCAACGGAGTTAAAGAAAGAGACGCCTTTAGAGCCAATCAGTGCCAGATCGCACTGAACGCCTTTATCGGACCATGCTTTCATATCCGCCAGCAGTTTTTTGAACAGGTTAATGTTCAAGCCGCCACACAGACCACGGTCAGTCGACACCACCAGGTAGCCCACGCGCTTAACGTCGCGTTCTTCCAGGTAAGGGTGCTTATATTCCAGATTACCGTTTGCAAGGTGACCAATCACTTTGCGCATGGTCTCTGCATAAGGACGGCTGGCCGCCATGCGATCCTGCGATTTACGCATTTTGGAAGCGGCGACCATCTCCATCGCTTTAGTGATCTTTTGCGTGTTCTGGACGCTTGCGAT
The DNA here is from genome assembly GCF_039718975.1 of Enterobacter chuandaensis. NCBI lineage: Bacteria > Pseudomonadati > Pseudomonadota > Gammaproteobacteria > Enterobacterales > Enterobacteriaceae > Enterobacter > Enterobacter chuandaensis. The sequence continues at coordinate 4,637,894 of NZ_CP097173.1, read as the reverse complement.
CTTACTACGTATCTCTTTTGCGCCGGCCATGAGCTTCTCCTCAATGCCAGGCGGCTTGCCCTGAGACAAGCCGCCGGACGATTACCAGGATTGGGTTGCTTTGAAGGAATCGAGGATAGCTTTCAGCTTGCCTTCGATTTCGTCGTTATAGCCACCGGTCTGGTTGATCTCTTGCATCAGCGGAGCGTGATCACGGTCGACGTAAGCCAGCAGAGCGGCTTCGAAGCTACCGATTTTCGCCAGTTCCACATCTTCGAGGTAACCGCGTTCAGCCGCGAACAGTACCAGGCCCTGCTGAGCAACAGACATTGGTGCGTACTGTTTCTGCTTCAGCAGCTCGGTCACTTTCTGACCGTGGCTCAGCTGTTTACGGGTTGCTTCGTCCAGATCGGATGCGAACTGAGAGAACGCAGCCAGTTCACGATACTGTGCCAGCGCGGTACGGATACCACCGGACAGTTTCTTGATGATCTTGGTCTGAGCAGCACCACCTACACGGGATACGGAGATACCCGGGTTAACCGCCGGACGAATACCGGAGTTAAACAGGTTGGTTTCCAGGAAGATCTGACCATCGGTAATGGAGATTACGTTGGTCGGAACGAACGCAGAAACGTCACCCGCCTGGGTTTCAATGATCGGCAGCGCGGTCAGAGAACCTGTTTTACCCTTCACTTCACCTTTGGTGAAGTTCTCGACGTATTCCGCGTTAACGCGGGAAGCACGCTCCAGCAGACGAGAGTGGAGGTAGAATACGTCGCCAGGGAACGCTTCACGTCCTGGTGGACGACGGAGCAGCAGGGAAACCTGACGATAAGCAACAGCCTGTTTAGACAGGTCATCGTATACGATCAGCGCATCTTCACCGCGGTCACGGAAGTATTCGCCCATTGCGCAACCGGCGTATGGCGCCAGGTATTGCAGTGCAGCGGATTCAGAAGCGGTAGCCACAACAACGATGGTGTTAGCCAGCGCGCCGTGCTCTTCCAGTTTACGAACCACGTTAGAAATGGTGGACGCTTTCTGGCCGATAGCCACGTACACACATTTGATGCCGGAATCGCGCTGGTTGATGATGGCGTCGATTGCCATCGCAGTTTTACCGGTCTGACGGTCACCGATGATCAGTTCACGCTGACCACGACCGATTGGGATCATGGCGTCAACGGACTTATAACCAGTCTGCACTGGCTGATCAACGGACTGACGGTCGATAACGCCTGGTGCGATAACTTCGATTGGGGAGAAGCCATCGTGCTCAACCGGACCTTTACCGTCGATTGGCGCACCCAGGGTGTTAACAACGCGACCCAGCAGGCCACGGCCAACCGGCACTTCCAGAATACGGCCAGTACACTTAACCTTCATGCCTTCGGCGAGGTCAGCGTATGGACCCATCACAACTGCACCTACGGAGTCGCGCTCCAGGTTCAGTGCGATAGCGTAACGGTTACCCGGCAGGGAAATCATCTCACCCTGCATACAATCGGCCAGGCCGTGGATGCGGATAACACCGTCACTTACAGAAACAATAGTACCTTCGTTGTGAGCTTCACTCACAACACTGAACTGAGCAATGCGCTGCTTGATCAGTTCGCTGATTTCGGTGGAATTCAGTTGCATGCTCCAGTCCCCTTAAGACTGCAAGACGTCTGCAAGGCGCTCAAGACGGCCGCGTACGCTGCCATCAATGACCATATCACCCGAACGGATGATTACGCCTGCCATTACAGACTTATCGATTTTGCAATTCAGCTTAACTTTGCGTGACAGACGTTTTTCCATCGCGGCGGTGATTTTCGCAAGCTGTTCGTCACTCAGTTCAGTCGCGGAAGTCACTTCGACTTCTGCAGTTGCTTCACTAAGGGCACGTAAGTGCTCAAACTGCTCGAGAACATCCGGGAGCACACGGAGACGACCATTTTCCGCCATCACCTTAATCAGGTTCTGGCCATTGGCATCCAGTTGCTCTCCGCACACGGCGATAAACGACGCGGCGAGGGTTTCAGGCGCTAACGCACCGGAAAGCAACTCGGCCATTTGTTCGTTTTTCGTCACCTCAGCGGCAAACGCCAGCATGTTCTGCCAGCGATCGACATTTTGGTGTTCGACAGCAAAGTCAAAAGCTGCTTTGGCGTAGGGGCGAGCTACCGTAACAAATTCAGACATCAGCCCCTCCCTCCTTACAGTTCAGCGACAAGTTTGTCCACGATGTCGCTGTTAGCAGCTTCATCCACGGAACGTTCGATGATCTTCTCGGCGCCAGCAACAGCCAGAATCGCAACCTGCTTACGCAGTTCTTCACGAGCACGTTTACGCTCAGCTTCAATTTCAGCCTGAGCCTGTGTCACGATCTTAGTACGTTCCTGTTCTGCTTCAGCTTTGGCTTCGTCCAGGATCTGAGAACGGCGCTTGTTAGCCTGTTCAATGATTACCTGAGCTTCAGCTTTCGCTTTTTTCAGCTGGTCTGTCGCGTTGGCCTGTGCAAGGTCCAAATCTTTCTTAGCGCGTTCTGCGGAAGCCAGACCGTCAGCAATTTCTTTCTGACGTTTTTCGATGGCAGCCATTAAAGGCGGCCATACATACTTCATGCAGAACCAGACAAAGAGAATAAACGCGATGGCCTGGCCGAGGATTGTTGCGTTCATGTTCACAGCACAATACCTCTTAAATTTCTGTGGCTTGGGGTTTTAAAACAACTACTACGCGACAGCAAACATCACGTACAGACCCAGACCTACAGCGATCATTGGGATTGCATCCACCAGACCCATAACGATAAAGAACTGAGTACGCAGCAGAGGAATCAGATCAGGTTGACGCGCTGCGCCTTCCAGGAATTTACCTCCGAGGATGCCGATACCGATCGCAGCACCGATAGCCGCCAGACCCATCATCACAGCGGCAGCCATGTACAGCAGATCCATATTCAGGTTTTCCATGACAGTCTCCAGTTTGTTTCAATTAAAACGTAGTAGTGTTGGTAAAAAATCAGTGCTCTTCAGACGCCATCGACAGATAGACGATCGTCAGAACCATGAAGATAAAGGCTTGCAGCGTAATGATCAGGATGTGGAAAATGGCCCACGGCACATTCAGAATCCACTGTGACCACCACGGCAGAAGACCCGCGATCAGAATGAAAATCAGCTCACCCGCATACATGTTGCCGAACAGTCGCAGACCCAGTGAAACAGGTTTGGACAGCAGGCTAACGCCTTCCAGGATCAGGTTGACCGGAATAAACGCCCAGTGGTTGAACGGCTGCAAGGTAAGCTCTTTCACAAAGCCGCTTACGCCTTTCATTTTGATGCTGTAGAAAAGAATCAGGATAAACACGCCCAGCGCCATCGACAGGGTGATGTTCACGTCCGCAGACGGTACAACACGCAGCGCAGGCAGGCCGAAGATGTGCTCGCCGATGAACGGCAGCAGGTCAATTGGCAGCAGGTCCATCAGGTTCATCAGGAAGACCCAAACGAACACGGTCAGGGCCAGCGGAGCAATCAGCTTGCTCTTACCATGGTACATGTCTTTCACGCTGCCATGGACGAAGCCGATGATCATCTCAACGAACGTCTGGAATTTCCCTGGAACACCGCTGGTCGCCTTTTTAGCAACGCTGCGGAACATGGCCAGGAACAGAAGACCCAAAACCACCGAGAAGAACATGGAGTCGATGTTGATCGTCCAGAAGGTGGCCGGGGGGTTATGTGGATCCACCAGCGAGAATGTACGCAGGTCCAGCTGAAGGTTATTCAGATGGTGACCTATGTAATCCTGCGGCGTCATATTTTCTGAAGCCATGATGCCTTTTACCCTTTGTTATTGATTACAGCTGGAGCCAGAACTTGTACCACCAGCACCAAAACCCACGTTGCTATCAGCGGCATGAATACCACTTTCAAAACCGCCAGCGCCATCACCAGTAGAGCAAAGGTCAGCAACACCTTACACACTTCGCCGAGGGCGAAGGACCAGGCCACGCGGCCTTTGGCGGGTGTATGCGCCTGATGACGCCAGGCAAAAATCATAAACAACACGTTTGGCAGCACAACCGCCAAACCCCCGCACACGGCGGAGATGCCCCAGAAGGGGTCTTTGAGGCTAAACAGCAGTCCACTTGCTATCACAGCCAGAAACTGAATGAACAGAAGCTTACGAGCAACGTTTCTACTCAAGAGCGACACAGACATCACGTTTTTACTCCTGCTCCCTTCGAGGTATGCCGCGTGTCGTATAAAACGTCCTTTAAGGCTCAGAGTCAAGCATCAAAAAGCGGACAAATTATACGGTGCGTACCCGTGATTTCAAACATTAAGTAGCGAAAAGGTGAATAAATGTTTAAATATTTTTCCCCGCCGCTATTTTTTAACTTTCGTAGAAAGCATCGACCTTCGAGCAAAACTGCAAACAGCGCGAAAACGTTGACTACAAAGCGTGCACGAGATCACAAAACACACATTTGCGATAAGGTTGTATTTATCAAACTCGTAAATCGCTTAATTTCATCTTTCTGAAAATAAAGATAAAATGTCGCAACTATTTTCAAAACAGCCCCGTATACAATAAAAACCTTTTATTGACATTCTTAATAAATATTTAACATTGCATTCTGGTTGCTGCTTTCCACTTTTAGCAGGCTGATATTTTCGTGGTTGATTATCTTCAGGGTGAACAATGGTGAGGAAGTTAACCATTAGAAAACCCTTAGTAAAAACACGGTTAAATTCTCTCCGGCGAAATCCGTTGTGTTGTGCTGTTTTTTAACACTGACAGAACAGCACAAATTCCACATTTTTTATTAATTTTTTAAAAATTGTTTGGCTTAATTATCACCAGATGACGTTCGCCTTCGAGCTGAGGAATCTGTAATTTCTCAATGGACTCGACGGCAAAACCGTCCGGAAGCTGTTCAATTTCATCGCCGGGCAACTGCCCTTTCAGCGCATAAAAACGGCCATTCTCTGCCGGTAAGTGCTTACACCAGCTCACCATGTCATTAAGCGAAGCAAACGCACGGCTGATAACCCCGTCGAACGGTGGCTCTGCCGGAAACTCCTCTACCCTGCTTTGCACAGGCGTGATGTTCTCAAGCTTCAGCTCATGCTGTACCTGGCGCAAAAAACGCACGCGCTTGCCAAGGCTATCCAGCAGCGTGAAATGGCTTTCCGGGCGGACAATTGACAGGGGAATACCCGGCAGGCCAGGACCCGTGCCCACATCGATAAAGCGCTCACCGTTCAGGTACGGCGCAACCACAATGCTATCGAGAATATGGCGAATCAGCATCTCGTTGGGGTCGCGTACGGAGGTGAGGTTGTACGCTTTATTCCATTTGTTCAGCATATCGACATAGGCCACCAGCTGATTTTTCTGGTGATCGGTGAGCGAAATACCTGCCTGATCCAGCAGACGAGAGAGTTTATTGAGCACGGTGAATACCTGTTGAGAGACTTAAGTGGCGGGTGGCGCTTCGCTAACCCGCCCTACGGAGTTCTGTAGGCCCGGTAAGCGCAGCGCCACCGGGCGAATTACACATATTACGCGCTGCGGCGCAGCATGCCCTGCTTTTTCAGCCACACCAGCAGAATCGAAATCGCTGCTGGGGTAACGCCGGAGATACGTGAAGCCTGGCCGATCGACACCGGTTTGTGATCGTTCAGCTTGGCGATCACTTCGTTGGAAAGGCCCGTTACCTGACGGTAGTCCAGCATTTCCGGCAGCAGCGTGTTTTCGTTGCGCTGCTGTTTTTCGATCTCATCCTGCTGACGCGCGATGTAACCTTCGTACTTCACCTGAATTTCGACCTGTTCAGCGGCTTCCGCGTCTTCAAGACCCGGGGCGAACGCGGTGAGTTTCACCAGATTCTCATAGGTCACTTCCGGACGACGCAGCAGATCTTCACCGCTGGCTTCACGCGACAGTGGCGCAGTTAAGTGAGCGTTCACTTCGGCAGCGGTCTCCGCCTGTGGATTCACCCAGGTGGTTTTCAGGCGCTGACGCTCTTGTTCAATGCGTTCCAGCTTCTCGTTGAAGCGCGCCCAGCGTTCGTCGTCCACCAGACCCAGCTCGCGGCCCATCTCGGTCAGGCGCAGGTCGGCGTTGTCTTCGCGCAGCATCAGGCGATATTCCGCGCGAGAGGTAAACATACGGTACGGCTCTTTAGTGCCCAGCGTGCAAAGATCGTCGACCAGCACGCCCAGATAGGCTTGAGAACGCGCTGGCGCCCAGCCCTCTTTCTCGGCAGAGAAGCGGGCTGCGTTCAGGCCGGCAAGCAGACCCTGTGCAGCCGCTTCTTCGTAGCCAGTGGTGCCGTTAATCTGGCCAGCGAAGAACAGACCGTGGATGAATTTGCTCTCCAGGGTCGGCTTCAGATCCCGCGGGTCGAAGAAATCGTACTCAATAGCGTAGCCAGGGCGAACGATTTTCGCATTCTCCATCCCCTGCATTGAGCGAACAATTTGCATCTGCACGTCAAACGGCAGGCTGGTGGAGATGCCGTTCGGGTAAATTTCGTTCGAGGTCAGCCCTTCCGGCTCGAGGAAGATCTGGTGCTGGTTACGATCGGCAAAGCGCATCACTTTGTCTTCGATCGACGGGCAGTAGCGTGGGCCGATCCCTTCGATCACGCCAGCGTACATTGGGCTGCGATCGAGGTTATTGCGGATCACGTCATGGGTTTTTTCGTTGGTATGCGTGATGTAGCACGGTACCTGCTGCGGGTGTTGCGCCGCGTTGCCCATGAACGAGAAGACCGGCATCGGGTTATCACCGTGCTGTTGCGCCAGCACGCTGAAATCAATGGTGCGCGCATCAATACGCGGCGGCGTGCCGGTTTTCAGGCGGCTGACGCGCAGCGGCAGTTCACGCAGGCGACGAGACAGCGGAATAGACGGCGGATCGCCAGCACGGCCACCGCTGTAGTTATCCAGACCGATATGAATTTTGCCGTCAAGGAATGTGCCCACGGTCAGCACCACCGCTTTCGCGCGGAATTTGAGCCCCATCTGGGTGACTGCGCCAACAACGCGATCGTTTTCAACGATGAGATCTTCAACCGCCTGCTGGAAGATCATCAGGTTCGGCTGGTTCTCCAGCGCGGTGCGCACGGCCTGACGGTAAAGCACGCGGTCTGCCTGCGCACGGGTCGCACGCACAGCGGGGCCTTTACTCGCGTTTAGTATCCTAAACTGAATACCTGCCCGATCGATCGCTTTCGCCATCAGGCCGCCAAGTGCATCCACTTCTTTTACCAGGTGTCCTTTCCCAATGCCGCCAATCGCCGGATTACAGGACATTTGTCCCAGCGTGTCGATATTGTGTGTCAAAAGCAGGGTCTGCTGACCCATTCGCGCTGCGGCCATTGCGGCCTCAGTGCCTGCGTGACCCCCGCCAATGATGATGACGTCAAAAGGATCCTGATAAAACATGGTGGTCTGCCTCGCGTAAAGCGGTATGAAAATGGATTGAAGCCCGGGCCGTGGATTCTACTCAACTTTAGTCTTTCGAGAAAGCACTGGGATCCTGGGCTATTAAAAAGAAGATCTTTTTATTTAGAGATCTGTTCTATTGTGATCTCTTATTAGGATCGCGGACCTGTGTGGATAAGTCCGTTCCCATGAATAAGATCATGCAGTTAGGAAGGATCGTTTTCTGTGAATGATCGGTGATCCTGGACCGTATAAGCTGGGATCAGATCGCCGCTTTATACACAGGTCAAAAACTAAACTCGCGTTGTTCTTTGGATAACTACGGGTTAATACGAGCTTTTAACCAGAGTTATCCACATCTGATTGCACGATCTTTAATCGTTTTTGAGTAAATTTTTCCATTCCGCGAGCCAGATCTCAGCTGGATCCTCCGGAATATCATGATCGAGGATGTTGATCTTGAGCGTTTCACCCAGCTGTTTTGCTCCGCAAGCGGTAACAGCGGCTTCAACTTTCTCTATTGCCCCGCAAAAGGTGTCATATTCACGACTGCCAATCCCCACTGCGCCAAAACGGACGTTTGACAGGTCGGGCTGCTGTTCCAGCAGTTCGTCATATAAAGGTTGCAGGTTATCCGGCAGATCGCCCGCGCCGTGCGTGGAGGTGATCAGCAGCCAGACCCCGTCAGTCGGGAGATCTTCAAGCAGCGGCCCGTGCAGCGTTTGTGTAGAAAAGCCAGCATCTTCCAGCTTCTCAGCCAGATGTTCCGCTACGTATTCCGCACCGCCAAGGGTGCTGCCGCTGATAAGGGTAATGTCCGCCATTGATCGCTCGCTCAGATAAAGAGGGGATCATTGTACGCTGTGAACGAGCTGGGATCTACCTGTGGAAAATGTGGGAATGAATTTGCCCGATCACGGGCGGATGGTACGCATGATCGGGTTTTGCAGGGAGATCAGTGTCTCGGTGGACTGAATTTCATCGATTGTTTGGATCTTGTTGATAAGTACCTGCTGGAGAGCATCGATGGATCGGCACATCACCTTTATAAAGATGCTGTAGTGCCCGGTGGTGTAGTACGCCTCGGTGACTTCATCGAGCGCGTTCAGCTTCGCCAGCGCGGAGGGGTAATCTTTTGCGCTTTTAAGAATGATGCCGATGAAGCAGCAGACGTCGTAACCCAGCTGTTTCGGGCTGACGTCAATGCGCGCGCCGGTAATGATCCCTGCCTGCTTCATTTTCTCTACGCGAACGTGAATTGTCCCGGGGCTGACGCCAAACTGTTTCGCCAGTTCGGCATAGGCGGTACGGGCATTGGCCATTAAGGCCTCCAGGATGCCGCGGTCCAGATTGTCGATCTGATAATTTTCCATAGCTTTTTCTTATGAAGATTAATGAATACGTCTATTCTAGCGTCTTATTTTAAAGAATCAAAAGTGAAGGCGGCTTTTTGTTGATGGGTTATTGAATTAACTGCCGGTTCTGTTGCTTAATCATTACCAACAGGACGCAGGAGTATAAATAATGAAAACCGCTTACATCGCAAAACAACGCCAGATCAGTTTCGTAAAATCCCATTTTTCCCGCCAGCTGGAAGAGAAGCTTGGTCTTATTGAAGTTCAGGCGCCGATTCTGAGCCGCGTGGGTGACGGGACGCAGGATAACCTGTCTGGATGCGAAAAAGCGGTACAGGTGAAAGTGAAAACACTGCCAGACGCACAGTTCGAAGTGGTTCATTCACTGGCGAAGTGGAAGCGTCAAACCCTGGGACAACACGACTTCAGCGCGGGCGAAGGGCTCTACACGCACATGAAAGCCCTTCGCCCCGATGAAGACCGTCTCTCCCCAATTCACTCTGTCTACGTTGACCAGTGGGACTGGGAGCGCGTGATGGGTGATGGCGAGCGCCACGTCGGCACGCTGAAAGCCACCGTTGAGGCGATCTACGCCGGGATCAAAGCGACCGAAGCGGCCGTGAGCGAAGAGTTTGGTCTGGCACCGTTCCTGCCGGATACGATCCACTTTGTCCACAGCCAGGAACTGCTGAGCCGCTTCCCGGATCTGGATGCCAAAGGCCGCGAACGGGCGATCGCCAAAGAGCTGGGCGCGGTATTTTTGATCGGCATCGGCGGCAAACTGTCTGATGGCAAACGCCACGACGTTCGCGCCCCGGATTATGATGACTGGAGCACTGCGGGTGAGGGCGAATTTGCCGGGCTGAACGGCGATATTCTGGTGTGGAACCCGGTTCTGGAAGATGCATTTGAGCTTTCTTCCATGGGGATCCGCGTGGATGCTGAGGCGCTGAAGCGCCAGCTGGCGGTGACCGGTGATGAAGATCGTCTTAAGTTAGAGTGGCACCAGGCGCTGCTGCGCGGTGAAATGCCGCAGACCATCGGCGGCGGCATTGGCCAGTCCCGTCTGACCATGCTGCTGCTGCAGCTGTCCCATATCGGTCAGGTGCAGTGTGGCGTCTGGCCGCAGCAGGTTCGTGAAAGCGTCGGCTCGCTTCTTTAATTAACGCCGCCAGCGTCTGAGCAGACGGCTACGCAACCCGGTATCAAAGCGCCAGATATGATCGAAAATGCGCATGATGCCGGGTTTTCCATGTGCGGACATCGCGACGGCATGGAAACGGTGCTGATGCACCCGCTGCAGCTCCTTCACTTTATTTACCACATCATCCGGCAGCCGCTGGGCAATAAAATCGGAAATCACCACCGCGTCAGCGTCGTACCAGTCGCCGCCCTGCATCCGTTCAACGATGCTGCGAAAACAGCTGGCGAGATCGGTGCCGCCGCGAAAACGCTGGCTTAAAAAGCGGATGGCCTGCTCAATACCCTGCTGGTTCGTCAGCTCATAGCCCACGACTTCGCTGGAAAAGAGCATGATAAAGCAGCGACGGCGGTCAGCGAGCGCCACGCGCATCAGCGCCAGACAAAATGCCTTCGCGCACTGTTCGTTAAAGCCGCCCATTGAGCCGGACGTATCCACACAAACAATGAATGGCCCGCGCGGCTGTTCATCAAAATCCTGATGGACTACCGGGCGCTGGCTGAGCTTTTCGCGCCAGGCTTCACCGTGCAGCCGATAGGTGAGAAGCTGCTTTTCCACCAGCCGACGGTAAAACTCATACTCCAGCTCGGTCATTCCCAGCGTACTTAGCTCCGTAGGCAGCAGCCGCAGGATGTCGTCGCTTTGCTGAAGCCCGTCGACCTGTTCCGGCACGGTAGCCGGTTCGCGTACCAGGGTGCGGAAGGTTTCCATCGGGGCATCTTTCTTTGGGACCGACCTGGCCTCTCGCGAGCGGCCGAGCTGTTCCGCAAGCTTCATCAGCTCCGGCTGCTGGGCAAGAAAGTCGCCGTACTTCACGATCAGCTGATAATCCCCACGCCGCAGCTGCCCGGCGCTCATATCCCAGAGGCGACCGGCGGCGTTTTCATTTTCTACCAGCACCTCTTCCAGTTGCCCGCTCAACGTCATGCGTTCCTGAACTTCACTGAGCAGCTGTTCCCGCTCTTCATCCAGCAACTGCTGGTTCAGCGTCGTGGTCTGGACAACAAGGCTCAGCCGCCAGCGCTGTAAAAAGAGGGTGTGAAGCGCCGGAGTCATGGTGGCATTTTCCGTGACCAGCGCGCGCGCCTGGCTGGCAAATGGAGAATGGACTTTATCGAGCAGGGTCAGGGTTTGCGGGATCTGGACGATAAACTGCGGCGTCGATAGCCGCTGACACTGCTGATAGGCCGCGACTTCCTCGGTCAGTTCGGGCGGGACTTCTGTCTCTTTAAATCGCTGCCGCAGGTTGTCGCGCCAGCGAGGGAGATCGTCGGTCATCGCCTTTTTGAGCTTTGGGAATTTTTCAAAGAAGGCCGCCAGCTGCGGCGATGCCAGAAGGGTAATCACCACCTCCTCGATCAACCCTTCCTCGCTGACGGCCAGCATCATATTGAGCGTGTCCAGCGTTAGCATTGACGCGCCTGTTTGATCTGCGCGCTGACGTCCTGCAGGCTGGCTTCAATGCGACCTAGCCAGTCGCTATGGATAAAGAGACATTTTTGCTGCTCGCTGAAGCGGGTGTGCTGCTGATGCCATTCGGTATCCAGTGCATCCAGCTGCTGTTTAATCTCTTCCGGCACGCTGTCCGTGGCGGTGCCGGGAAGCGTAAGACGCGATCCCTGCAGACTGACGTCGCGGATCACCAGATGCTGGCTGCTGTCCACTTCCATATTCAGCGGCTGCGCGAAACCGATGCCGTTGAGCTTGCCGCGGATCTCACCGCCTTTATCCAGCCACTGCGCCAGCGGCTCGCGCTCAATCGTAATGTGCACCACCTGCATATCATGCAGCTTGAGTGGCTGCTGGAGCAGCAGTGTCAGCGTCGTGCCGGTCAGATCGGTGGGTAGCTCGTAATGCGGTTTGCGGGCGAACATGCCGCCCAGGCGACTCACTTTCAGCGCGGTTTTATCGCTTTGCTGCTGCTGGAGCTGAATGCGCCGTTGGGCAATTGCCCCCAGCTGATTGAGCATCGCCTGCTGCCCCCAGGCGTGTCCGGTCATCAAAACGTCCAGCTGCTGCTGCATCAGATTCATGCCTTCAGCATCGTGCCAGAGGCAGTCTTTCAGCAGGATCAGATCGATTGGTGCGACGGCATCACGGCCACTGAACAGGGCGCTGGCCTGGAGCAGACGAATCGCTTTTTTCCATCGACGGTCAGAGACATATGGGGCGGAAGGCAATAAATCAAGCTGCTGGCGCAGCATGAAGATCAGCTCAAAAACGGCGTCGGGCAGTTTAATTTTGCCGATCTCGTCCTGCCACTGATGGTACTCCTCGTCCGTCACCTGCAGTGACGGCGCCACCGGGTTTTCGTTCTCATCCTGCTGGCTCACCAGCATGGAGCGGAAGTTGGATTTGTCCTGCACTTTATCGAGCCACAGGCGGATCAGCATACGGTCATACAGCGCTTCCAGACTGCTGTCGGCTTCGGGCAGTTCGTTTGACGCGGCCACCAGCAGGCGCATGGGGATTTTCTCTTCACTGGCCCCGTTGCGGAACCGACGTTCGTTAATCGCCGTCAGCAGGGTATTCAGAATGGCCGGACCGGCTTTCCAGATCTCATCAAGAAAGACGATTTCCGCTTCCGGAAGATAGCCCGCCGTCAGACGCTCATAGCGCCCTTCATCTTTCAGCGCCTGAATAGAAAGCGGACCGAAAACTTCTTCGGGGGTGGAGAAGCGCGTCATTAAATATTCAAATGCGCGGGCGTTCTGGAAAGCGAACTTGAGGCGGCGTGCGATCAGACTCTTGGCAATGCCCGGCGGTCCCAGCAGAAACACGCTTTCACCGCTCAACGCTGCCAGCAGGCAAAGGCGAATGGCGTGGCTACGCTCGTAAAGGCCTTTCTCCAGCGCGCTGCTGAGGCGGGAAATTCTTTCTGCTAATAAATGTGAGTGAGCCATAATAGTTTTGCATCCTTTCGCCGTCGTGGCGGCTAATTGAAGCGAGTATAGACGTTTCAGTCAGGGCTGGTAATAGGCTGAAGTGCGGCGCAATTTTCTTTGCGCTACATTAATGCGGTTGCATTTAGGGGTACGATTTTGCAATGAATCGTGCATACTGTGCGCTTTTTGTGGACCAAGGGATCAGGAACACATTTGTTATTTAAACGAAAAGACTAGTCTATGAGCACTGATAATAAGCAATCATTACCCGCAATTACGCTTGCGGCGATCGGGGTTGTCTACGGTGATATCGGCACCAGCCCGCTTTATACGCTTCGTGAATGTTTGTCCGGCCAGTTTGGCTTTGGAGTTGAGCGCGATGCCGTATTTGGCTTCCTGTCCCTCATCTTCTGGCTGCTTATCCTGGTCGTTTCCGTTAAATATCTCTCCTTCGTTATGCGCGCTGATAACGCGGGTGAAGGCGGTATCCTGACCCTGATGTCCCTTGCAGGGCGCAATACCTCGGCCAGAATGACGTCTGTGCTGGTGATCATCGGCCTGATAGGCGGCAGCTTCTTCTACGGGGAAGTGGTTATAACGCCAGCTATCTCGGTGCTCTCGGCGATTGAAGGGCTGGAAATTATTGCCCCGCAGCTTGATACCTGGGTTGTCCCGCTGGCAATCATCGTTCTGACGCTGCTATTTATGATCCAGAAGCATGGTACCGGGCTGGTGGGGAAACTGTTTGCGCCGATTATGCTGGCCTGGTTCCTGATCCTGGCCGCGCTCGGTTTGCGTAGCATCATCGCTAACCCGGAAGTCCTTCAGGCGCTGAACCCATACTGGGCAGTGCATTTCTTCCTGGAATACAAAGTGGTTTCCTTCGTGGCGCTGGGTGCGGTCGTGCTTTCCATCACCGGCGTTGAGGCGTTGTATGCCGATATGGGGCACTTCGGGAAGCTGCCTATCCGCGTGGCCTGGTTTATGGTTGTGCTGCCGTCGCTGGTACTGAATTACTTCGGCCAGGGCGCGCTGTTACTCAAAAACCCGGAGGCAATTAAGAACCCGTTCTTCCTGCTGGCACCTGACTGGGCGCTGGTGCCTATGCTGATCCTCGCTACGCTGGCGACGGTTATTGCGTCTCAGGCGGTGATTTCCGGCGTCTTCTCTCTGACGCGCCAGGCCGTGCGTCTGGGGTATCTCTCGCCAATGCGCATTATCCATACTTCAGAAATGGAGTCGGGTCAGATTTACATCCCGTTCGTTAACTGGCTGCTCTACTTTGCTGTTGTGATTGTGATCGTCAGCTTCGAGCACTCCAGTAATCTGGCGGCAGCCTATGGTATTGCCGTGACCGGTACGATGGTGCTGACGTCGCTTCTCTCCACCACGGTGGCGTACCGCAACTGGCACTGGAATAAATTCCTCGTGGCGATGATTCTGGTCGGCTTCCTGTGCATCGACGTACCGCTGTTCTCAGCGAACCTCGACAAAATTGTCTCCGGCGGCTGGCTGCCGCTGACGCTGGGCCTGTTGATGTTCATTGTGATGACCACATGGAAGAGCGAGCGCTTCCGTCTGCTGCGCCGCATGCATGAGCACGGGAATTCTCTGGAGGCGATGATCGCATCGCTGGAGAAATCCCCGCCGGTGCGCGTGCCGGGTACCGCGGTTTATATGTCTCGCGCCCTGAACGTGATCCCGTTTGCGCTGATGCATAACCTTAAGCACAACAAGGTGCTGCACGAGCGCGTGATCCTGCTGACGCTGCGTACAGAAGATGCGCCGTATGTTCACAACGTGCGTCGCGTGCAGATCGAGCAGCTATCGCCAACCTTCTGGCGCGTGGTGGCAAGCTACGGCTGGCGCGAAACGCCGAACGTGGAAGAGGTGTTCCACCGCTGCGGTCTGGAAGGGTTAAGCTGCCGGATGATGGAGACGTCATTCTTTATGTCGCACGAGTCGCTGATCATCGGCAAGCGTCCGTGGTACCTGCGCCTGCGCGGCAAGCTGTACCTCATTCTGCAACGTAACGCCCTGCGCGCGCCTGACCAGTTTGAGATCCCGCCTAACCGCGTGATTGAGCTGGGGACGCAGGTTGAGATTTAAGTCTTTGTGCGGCCTGATGCCCTCACCCCGACCCTCTCCCTGTGGGAGAGGGCGCAAACATAAAAAACGGTAACCTTGGGGTTACCGTTTTGCATTTACCTCCACTCCATTTCACTTAGCGAAACGTTTCGACGTTGATCACAAATCCGTTACGTCATGGTGGTTTTCTGAACACTCTTGCGTCTACACTCTTTGTAGCGAAACGTTTCGCTAGTGGAGCAAGAAAATGAAGAAAGGCACGGTTCTCAACTCAGAAATCTCATCGGTTATTTCCCGTCTTGGGCATACCGATACGCTGGTAGTTTGCGATGCAGGCTTACCGGTTCCGCGCAGCACAACCCGTATTGATATGGCGTTAACGCAGGGTGTCCCTTCGTTTATGCAGGTACTGGAAGTCGTGACGGCGGAGATGCAGGTTGAGGCAGCCATTCTCGCGGCGGAAATCAAACAACATAATCCGCAACTCCACGAAACGTTGCTCAGCCATATTGAGCAACTGCAACAACACCAGGGAAACACCATAGAAATTCGTTACACAACGCACGAACAGTTCAAACAACAAACCGCAGACAGTCAGGCGGTGATTCGCAGCGGGGAGTGTTCCCCGTATGCGAATATCATTCTCTGTGCTGGCGTCACCTTCTGAGGCCATCATGGACGCATTACTGCAACTCAAAGGGATCGATAAATCGTTCCCGGGCGTAAAAGCCCTCTCCGGTGCGGCGCTGAACGTCTACCCAGGACGCGTGATGGCGCTGGTGGGCGAAAACGGTGCCGGCAAATCCACCATGATGAAAGTGCTGACCGGTATCTACCAACGCGATGCCGGTTCGCTCTTATGGCTGGGTAAAGAGACCACCTTTAACGGCCCGAAATCCTCTCAGGAAGCGGGTATCGGCATTATCCACCAGGAGCTGAACCTCATCCCGCAGCTCACCATTGCCGAGAATATCTTCCTCGGCCGCGAGTTTGTGAACCGGTTCGGTAAAATCGACTGGAAAACCATGTACGCCGAAGCGGACAAGCTGCTGGCGAAGCTGAATCTGCGCTTTAAGAGTGACCGCCTGGTGGGCGAACTCTCCATCGGCGATCAGCAGATGGTGGAAATTGCGAAGGTGCTGAGCTTTGAATCGAAGGTCATCATTATGGATGAACCTACCGACGCCCTGACCGATACCGAAACCGAATCCCTGTTCCGCGTTATCCGCGAGCTGAAATCGCAGGGGCGCGGGATTGTCTATATCTCCCACCGTATGAAAGAGATCTTCGAAATTTGCGACGACGTTACCGTCTTCCGCGACGGGCAGTTTATTGCCGAGCGCGAAGTGGCGACGCTGACCGAAGATACGCTTATCGAAATGATGGTGGGACGTAAGCTTGAAGATCAGTATCCGCATCTGGAGAAAGCGCCGGGTGAGATCCGCCTGAAGGTGGACAACCTCTGCGGTCCGGGTGTGAATGATGTGACCTTTACCCTGCGTCAGGGCGAGATCCTGGGTGTGGCGGGCCTGATGGGCGCGGGCCGTACCGAGTTGATGAAAGTACTCTACGGCGCACTGCCGCGCACGAGCGGTTACGTCACCCTTGATGGTCATGAAGTGGTGACCCGCTCGCCGCAGGACGGCCTGGCGAACGGCATCGTCTATATCTCTGAAGACCGTAAGCGCGACGGCTTAGTGCTGGGCATGTCGGTAAAAGAGAACATGTCCCTGACCGCGCTGCGCTATTTCAGCCATAGCGGCGGTAGCCTGAAGCATAAAGACGAACAGCAGGCGGTCAGCGATTTTATCCGTCTCTTTAACGTCAAAACCCCGTCAATGGAGCAGGCGATTGGCCTGTTGTCCGGCGGGAATCAGCAGAAAGTGGCGATTGCCCGCGGGCTGATGACGCGCCCGAAAGTGCTGATCCTCGATGAGCCAACCCGCGGCGTAGACGTGGGCGCGAAGAAAGAGATCTATCAGCTGATTAACCAGTTTAAGGCCGACGGTCTGAGCATCATTCTGGTCTCTTCCGAGATGCCAGAGGTATTAGGCATGAGCGATCGCATTATCGTCATGCATGAAGGGCATCTCGGCGGTGAATTCACTCGCGAGCAGGCCACCCAGGAAGTTCTGATGGCTGCCGCTGTGGGCAAGCTTAATCGCGTGAATCAGGAGTAAGAAGATGACTACCCAGGCTGTTTCTGGTCGCCGCTATTTCACAAAGGCATGGCTGATGGAACAAAAATCGCTGATTGCCCTGCTGGTGCTGATCGCGATTGTGTCGACCATGAGCCCGAATTTCTTCACCGTGAATAACCTGTTCAACATTCTGCAGCAGACGTCGGTGAACGCCATTATGGCGGTCGGCATGACGCTGGTGATTTTGACCTCGGGTATCGATCTGTCCGTCGGTTCCCTGCTGGCGCTCACCGGTGCGATCGCCGCTTCGATTGTTGGCATTGAAGTCAACGCGCTGGTGGCCGTTGCCGCTGCGCTGGCCGCTGGCGCGGCGATTGGTGCCGTAACCGGCGTGATTGTGGCAAAAGGCCGCGTTCAGGCGTTCATCGCCACGCTGGTGATGATGCTGCTGCTGCGCGGTGTGACCATGGTTTACACCAACGGCAGCCCGGTTAATACCGGCTTCACCGATAACGCGGATCTGTTTGGCTGGTTCGGTATCGGTCGCCCGCTGGGGGTTCCGACGCCGGTCTGGATCATGGCTATCGTCTTCCTGGCGGCGTGGTACATGCTGCACCACACTCGTCTGGGCCGTTATATCTACGCGCTGGGCGGTAACGAAGCGGCAACGCGCCTGTCCGGTATCAGCGTCAATAAAGTCAAAATTATCGTTTACTCCCTGTGCGGCCTGCTGGCGTCGCTGGCGGGCATCATTGAAGTGGCGCGTCTCTCCTCTGCGCAGCCAACGGCAGGTACGGGTTATGAGCTGGATGCCATTGCGGCAGTGGTTCTGGGCGGTACGAGTCTTGCGGGCGGTAAAGGTCGCATTGTTGGGACATTGATCGGCGCACTGATTCTTGGTTTCCTGAATAATGGTTTGAATTTGTTAGGTGTTTCCTCCTATTACCAGATGATCGTTAAGGCAGTGGTGATTTTGCTGGCGGTCCTGGTAGACAACAAAAAACAGTAACTGACGACACTACAGGACATCTTAGATATGAACATGAAAAAACTGGCTACCCTGGTTTCTGCTGTCGCGCTGAGCGCAACCGTAAGTGCTAACGCCATGGCGAAAGACACCATCGCGCTGGTTGTCTCTACCCTGAACAACCCGTTCTTCGTCTCCCTGAAGGATGGTGCGCAGAAAGAAGCGGATAAGCTGGGCTACAACCTGGTGGTGCTGGATTCTCAGAACAACCCGGCGAAAGAGCTGGCGAACGTTCAGGATCTGACCGTGCGTGGTACTAAAATTCTGCTGATCAACCCAACCGATTCCGACGCCGTAGGTAACGCCGTTAAAATGGCAAACCAGGCGAAGATCCCGGTCATTACCCTGGACCGTCAGGCAACGAAGGGCGAAGTAGTGAGTCATATTGCGTCTGATAACGTACTGGGCGGCAAAATCGCGGGTGACTACATTGCGAAGAAAGCCGGTGAAGGCGCGAAGGTTATCGAACTGCAGGGCATTGCCGGGACATCCGCAGCGCGTGAGCGTGGTGAAGGCTTCCAGCAGGCTGTGGCTGCGCACAAATTCAACGTGCTGGCGAGCCAGCCGGCAGACTTTGACCGTACTAAAGGTCTGAACGTTATGCAGAACCTGCTGACCGCGCATCCTGACGTGCAGGCGGTATTCGCACAGAACGACGAAATGGCGCTGGGCGCGCTGCGTGCCCTGCAGACCGCAGGTAAATCTGATGTGATGGTTGTCGGATTTGACGGTACGCCGGATGGTGAAAAAGCAGTAAATGATGGCAAACTGGCGGCGACCATCGCTCAGCTGCCTGAGCAGATTGGCGCGACTGGCGTTGAAACTGCCGACAAAGTGCTGAAGGGCGAAAAAGTTCAGGCCAAATACCCGGTTGACCTGAAGCTGGTCATTAAGCAGTAAAAGGCGAATCAGGCAGTCGCTGGCTGCCTGAGGGACACCAATAAAGAAAAGTGTGGCATACGCCACCGGGTAATACCGGTGGCGCTCTCAGATGGACAACCCAACCATGAAAACCGCAGGCAACCTCGTCGTTCTTGGCAGTATCAATGCCGATCACATTCTTAACCTTGAATCGTTCCCTACGCCGGGCGAAACCGTCACCGGTAATCAGTATCAGGTGGCATTTGGCGGTAAAGGCGCAAATCAGGCCGTCGCCGCCGGACGCAGCGGAGCGAATATCGCGTTTATCGCCTGTACAGGTGATGACGATACGGGCGAGCGCGTTCGCAAACAGCTGGTCAGCGATTGTATTGATATTGCGCCGGTCAGCGTAGTTGCAGGGGAATCTACCGGCGTGGCGCTGATTTTCGTCAACGCGGAAGGTGAGAATGTTATCGGTATTCATGCGGGGGCTAATGCTGCGTTAACGACAGAACGCGTCGACGCGCAGCGCGGTATCATCGCCGGAGCGGAAGCCCTGCTGATGCAGCTGGAATCTCCGGTTGAAAGCGTGCTGGCTGCCGCGAAAATTGCGCATGAAAATCACACCACTGTCGTACTTAACCCGGCCCCAGCCCGTGTATTATCAGACGAGCTGCTGGCGCTGGTGGACATCATCACGCCAAACGAAACCGAAGCGGAAAAGCTGACGGGTATTCGCGTCGAAAATGACGGTGATGCAGCGCGTGCGGCAAAAGCGCTGCACGATAAAGGTATCGGCACCGTTATCATTACCCTCGGCAGCCGCGGCGTGTGGGCAAGCGTAAACGGCGAAGGACGTCGCGTGCCGGGCTTTAAGGTGAAAGCCATTGATACCATCGCAGCGGGAGATACCTTTAACGGTGCGCTGGTGACGGCGCTGCTGGAAGGAAAAGCGATGGATGATGCCATCCGCTTTGCGCATGCGGCTGCGGCTATCGCGGTGACGCGCAAAGGCGCACAGCCTTCCGTTCCGTGGCGTAAAGAGATCGATGAATTCTTAAGTCAGCAGGGGTAACGCTTGGCTACAATGAAAGATGTCGCCCGTATGGCGGGCGTTTCTACTTCGACCGTCTCTCACGTTATTAATAACGATCGTTTCGTCAGCGAGGCGATTCGGGAGAAAGTCGAAGCCGCAGTAAAAGATCTCAACTATGCGCCGTCGGCGCTGGCGCGCAGTCTCAAGCTCAACCAGACGCGCACCATCGGCATGCTGATCACGGCCAGTACGAACCCTTTCTATTCTGAACTGGTGCGCGGCGTGGAGCGCAGCTGCTTCGAGCGTGGCTACAGCCTGGTGCTGTGCAATACCGAAGGCGATGAGCAGCGCATGAACCGCAACCTGGAAACGCTGATGCAAAAACGCGTCGACGGGCTGCTGCTGCTCTGTACCGAAACGCACCAACCCTCGAAAGAGATCATCCAGCGCTACCCTTCAATTCCCACAGTGATGATGGACTGGGCACCGTTCGACGGTACCAGCGATCTGATTCAGGATAACTCCTTGCTGGGCGGCGATATGGCGACTCAGCATCTGATCGATAAAGGTCATACCCGCATCGCCTGTATTACCGGTCCGCTGGATAAAACCCCGGCGCGCCTGCGTCTGGAAGGATATCTCTCTGCAATGGCGCGGGCAGGGCTTGCCATTCCTGATGGCTATCGGATCACCGGCGATTTCGAGTTTAACGGTGGATTCGAGGCGATGCAGAAGCTGCTGGCGCAAGAGCCGCGCCCGCAGGCGGTGTTTATCGGTAACGATGCGATGGCGTTTGGCGCCTATCAGGCGCTGTATCAGGCAGGGTTACGCGTTCCGGACGATATGGCGATCGTGGGCTACGATGATATCGAACTGGCGCGCTATATGACGCCGCCGTTGACCACGATCCATCAGCCGAAGGATGAACTGGGTGAGCTGGCCATCGATGTGCTCATCCACCGTATGGCGCAGCCCACGCTGCAGCAGCAACGTCTGCAGCTTACTCCTGTTCTGATGGAACGCGGTTCGGTTTAGCCTTTTCTTTGTGACGTTCTTTAATCAGGTTTCGGCCATCTTTCGGTTTTAACAGCATAAAGACCAGCGCCGATACCACGGTAAGCGCGCCCATGGTGATAAAGGTATAGTGGAACTGCTCAACGGTATTTGTACCGTCAAACCCTTCATAAAACCGCAGTACCGCCGCGCTCACGGCAACCCCAAGGCTAATTGATAACTGCTGTGTGACGGCCAGTACGCTGTTGCCGCTGCTGGCGTTCTCGTCGGTGAGGTCCGCAAGGGTGATGGTGTTCATTGACGTGAACTGTGTCGACATCGCCATCCCCAGTACAAACAGCGGCAGGATCAGCATCCAGACCGGTAACGCAGCGGATTGCAGCGAGAACTGTGCAATCATCAATCCGATAAAGACCGTCACGCCAACCAGCGTTTTACGATAGCCAAACCAGCGCAGTACCTGCGTAACCGTTGATTTCGCCAGGATCGAGCCCATCGCCGTGGGTGCCATCATGCAGCCCGCAATCAGCGCCGGGTAGCCAAAACCGACCTGCAGCATCAGCGGCATCAGGAACGGTACGCAGCCCGTGCCCAGACGTGAGGCAATATTGCCCGCGATCCCGACGGAAAAGGTTCGGGTGTTAAAGAGCCCGAGTGAGATTAGCGGCGTCGGGTGACGGCGCGCGTGACGTATATAAAGAAGGAACAGCAGAATACCGCTGAGAATGACGGCCAGCGCCAGCCACGTCGCTACGATTTTCTCGCCAAACAGCTCCATTCCGCTGGAGAACAGCACCAGGCTCAGGCCAAACAGGAAAAAACCGCCCATATCGAAGCTGCGTCTTGGCGTGGTGAAGTTCGGCATATATTTGCGGGCATAGATCAGCCCTGCCACGCCAATCGGAATATTGATCAGGAATATCCAGTGCCAGCTTGCCCAGGTAACCAGTACCCCCCCGAGGACCGGGCCAAGTATTGGGCCAACCAGCCCCGGCATGGTGACAAAGTTGAGCACGGGGAGCAGTTCGCTGCGCGGGTAGGCACGCAGCAAGGCGAGGCGCGCCACCGGCATCATCATCGCGCCGCCTATTCCCTGCAGCACGCGGAAGATTACCAGTTCCGTTAATGAAGTGGAGAGTGCGCAGGCCAGCGAACCCAGCGTAAAGAGCGTTACGGCCAGCATGAAGACTCTGCGGGTGCCAAAACGGTCGGCCAGCCAGCCGCTTACCGGGATCAACATCGCCACCGTCAGGGTGTAGCTGATGATGGCGGACTGCATCGCCAGCGGAGAACGGTTAAGGCTTTGCGCTATTGCGGGGAGCGCTGTGTTGAGGATAGTGGCATCCAATGCCTGCATAAAGAACGCCATGGCTGCAATCCATGGCAATCCGGCCATACTGCGCGCTTTTTTCTCTGTCATTTAGCTACCTGCTGGTGGGTTGGCGCGGTGAGCAATGCCTGGCATGCTGTCAGGGCTCGCTGCCCGTCGCTTTCCTGAATGGCATCTACGATTGCCTGGTGCAAATCCAGCTTTACCACTTCGTCTTGAGTAATAGAGGTAAAGTAGGTGTGGTACACCGAATGGAACAACGAGGCAAAGGAAGTGAGGAACGGATTGGCGCTCATCATATAGATATGTTCATGCCAGGCCATATCAACCTCTACCCAGCGTTCCCGGTTGAAGTGCTTTTTCAGGAACACCATCTCTTCCATCAAGGCGTTAAGCTGCGCTTTCTGCTCTGCTGTGCCAAGCGTGGCAGCAAGCAGGCATGCCTGAGGTTCAAGGCTGCTGCGCATCACCAGAAAGTGATCGACGACCTGGTGAAAGTTATCCTCGGTCATCCACCAGGAGAGCAGCTCCTGATCGAGAAAATTCCAGTTACTCTGTGGCATCACGCGTGTGCCAATACGAGGGCGCGGAAGCACCATGCCTTTTGCCGTCAGCGTTTTCACCGCTTCGCGAACGGCGGTGCGGCTAACTCCAAACTGCTCACCCAGCTCCATTTCACCCGGCAGGATGCTACCCGGGGCATATTTGCCCGCTAAAATCCGCTGCGCCAGCTTTTCTGCCAGCACGTACGACAGATTTTTTTGGGCGGCCAGCTGTTGTGCGCTTAATGGCATCGCTTTTATTCCTTAATGTTTCATGCTGATAATTATGCCACCTCGGATGTGTTTGTGGTTGCAGATACATCAAATAGAACAATTTGTAGCTTGATTTCACCGCTGTTGGTGAAAAAAAACACGTATGGAAACTTTTTTTAAATTTCCTCTTGTCACTTCAGAATAACTCCCTATAATGCGCCTCCACTGACACGGAACAACGGCACACACGCCGCCGGGTCAACAGAGAAAAGCGAAATAAACGCTTGACTCTGAAGCGGGAAAGCGTAATATGCACACCCCGCGCCGCAGCGAAAACGAAGCGGCACTGCTCTTTAACAATTTATCAGACAATCTGTGTGGGCACTCAAAGTGACATGGATTCTTAACGTCGCAAGACGAAAAATGAATACCAAGTCTCTGAGTGAACATACGTAATTCATTACGAAGTTTAATTCACGAGCATCAAACTTAAATTGAAGAGTTTGATCATGGCTCAGATTGAACGCTGGCGGCAGGCCTAACACATGCAAGTCGAACGGTAGCACAGAGAGCTTGCTCTCGGGTGACGAGTGGCGGACGGGTGAGTAATGTCTGGGAAACTGCCTGATGGAGGGGGATAACTACTGGAAACGGTAGCTAATACCGCATAACGTCGCAAGACCAAAGAGGGGGACCTTCGGGCCTCTTGCCATCAGATGTGCCCAGATGGGATTAGCTAGTAGGTGGGGTAACGGCTCACCTAGGCGACGATCCCTAGCTGGTCTGAGAGGATGACCAGCCACACTGGAACTGAGACACGGTCCAGACTCCTACGGGAGGCAGCAGTGGGGAATATTGCACAATGGGCGCAAGCCTGATGCAGCCATGCCGCGTGTATGAAGAAGGCCTTCGGGTTGTAAAGTACTTTCAGCGGGGAGGAAGGCGATAAGGTTAATAACCTTGTCGATTGACGTTACCCGCAGAAGAAGCACCGGCTAACTCCGTGCCAGCAGCCGCGGTAATACGGAGGGTGCAAGCGTTAATCGGAATTACTGGGCGTAAAGCGCACGCAGGCGGTCTGTCAAGTCGGATGTGAAATCCCCGGGCTCAACCTGGGAACTGCATTCGAAACTGGCAGGCTAGAGTCTTGTAGAGGGGGGTAGAATTCCAGGTGTAGCGGTGAAATGCGTAGAGATCTGGAGGAATACCGGTGGCGAAGGCGGCCCCCTGGACAAAGACTGACGCTCAGGTGCGAAAGCGTGGGGAGCAAACAGGATTAGATACCCTGGTAGTCCACGCCGTAAACGATGTCGACTTGGAGGTTGTGCCCTTGAGGCGTGGCTTCCGGAGCTAACGCGTTAAGTCGACCGCCTGGGGAGTACGGCCGCAAGGTTAAAACTCAAATGAATTGACGGGGGCCCGCACAAGCGGTGGAGCATGTGGTTTAATTCGATGCAACGCGAAGAACCTTACCTACTCTTGACATCCAGAGAACTTAGCAGAGATGCTTTGGTGCCTTCGGGAACTCTGAGACAGGTGCTGCATGGCTGTCGTCAGCTCGTGTTGTGAAATGTTGGGTTAAGTCCCGCAACGAGCGCAACCCTTATCCTTTGTTGCCAGCGGTTAGGCCGGGAACTCAAAGGAGACTGCCAGTGATAAACTGGAGGAAGGTGGGGATGACGTCAAGTCATCATGGCCCTTACGAGTAGGGCTACACACGTGCTACAATGGCGCATACAAAGAGAAGCGACCTCGCGAGAGCAAGCGGACCTCATAAAGTGCGTCGTAGTCCGGATTGGAGTCTGCAACTCGACTCCATGAAGTCGGAATCGCTAGTAATCGTGGATCAGAATGCCACGGTGAATACGTTCCCGGGCCTTGTACACACCGCCCGTCACACCATGGGAGTGGGTTGCAAAAGAAGTAGGTAGCTTAACCTTCGGGAGGGCGCTTACCACTTTGTGATTCATGACTGGGGTGAAGTCGTAACAAGGTAACCGTAGGGGAACCTGCGGTTGGATCACCTCCTTACCTTAAAGAACCTGCCTTTGTAGTGTCCACACAGATTGTCTGATGAAAAGTAAGCAGCAAGGCGTCTTGCGATTGAGACTTCAGTGTCCCCTTCGTCTAGAGGCCCAGGACACCGCCCTTTCACGGCGGTAACAGGGGTTCGAATCCCCTAGGGGACGCCACTTGCTGGTTCGTGAGTGAAAGTCACCTGCCGTCATATCTCAAAACTGACTTGCGAGTCATGTTTGAGATATTTGCTCTTTAAAAATCTGGATCAAGCTGAAAATTGAAACGACACACATGTTATGTGTGTTCGAGTCTCTCAAATTTTCGCAATCAGAAGTGAAACATCTTCGGGTTGTGAGGTTAAGCGACTAAGCGTACACGGTGGATGCCCTGGCAGTCAGAGGCGATGAAGGACGTGCTAATCTGCGAAAAGCGCCGGCGAGGTGATATGAACCTTTGACCCGGCGATGTCCGAATGGGGAAACCCAGTGCAATCCGTTGCACTATCGTTAACTGAATACATAGGTTAACGAGGCGAACCGGGGGAACTGAAACATCTAAGTACCCCGAGGAAAAGAAATCAACCGAGATTCCCCCAGTAGCGGCGAGCGAACGGGGAGCAGCCCGGAGTCTGAATCAGCTTGTGTGTTAGTGGAACGGTCTGGAAAGTCCGACGGTACAGGGTGATAGTCCCGTACACGAAAGCACACAGGTTGTGAACTCGAAGAGTAGGGCGGGACACGTGGTATCCTGTCTGAATATGGGGGGACCATCCTCCAAGGCTAAATACTCCTGACTGACCGATAGTGAACCAGTACCGTGAGGGAAAGGCGAAAAGAACCCCGGCGAGGGGAGTGAAAAAGAACCTGAAACCGTGTACGTACAAGCAGTGGGAGCCTCTTTATGGGGTGACTGCGTACCTTTTGTATAATGGGTCAGCGACTTATATTCTGTAGCAAGGTTAACCGTATAGGGGAGCCGAAGGGAAACCGAGTCTTAACTGGGCGTTAAGTTGCAGGGTATAGACCCGAAACCCGGTGATCTAGCCATGGGCAGGTTGAAGGTTGGGTAACACTAACTGGAGGACCGAACCGACTAATGTTGAAAAATTAGCGGATGACCTGTGGCTGGGGGTGAAAGGCCAATCAAACCGGGAGATAGCTGGTTCTCCCCGAAAGCTATTTAGGTAGCGCCTCGTGAACTCATCTTCGGGGGTAGAGCACTGTTTCGGCTAGGGGGCCATCCCGGCTTACCAACCCGATGCAAACTACGAATACCGAAGAATGTTATCACGGGAGACACACGGCGGGTGCTAACGTCCGTCGTGAAGAGGGAAACAACCCAGACCGCCAGCTAAGGTCCCAAAGTCATGGTTAAGTGGGAAACGATGTGGGAAGGCACAGACAGCCAGGATGTTGGCTTAGAAGCAGCCATCATTTAAAGAAAGCGTAATAGCTCACTGGTCGAGTCGGCCTGCGCGGAAGATGTAACGGGGCTAAACCATGCACCGAAGCTGCGGCAGCGACACTATGTGTTGTTGGGTAGGGGAGCGTTCTGTAAGCCGTTGAAGGTGGCCTGTGAGGGTTGCTGGAGGTATCAGAAGTGCGAATGCTGACATAAGTAACGATAAAGCGGGTGAAAAGCCCGCTCGCCGGAAGACCAAGGGTTCCTGTCCAACGTTAATCGGGGCAGGGTGAGTCGACCCCTAAGGCGAGGCCGAAAGGCGTAGTCGATGGGAAACAGGTTAATATTCCTGTACTTGGTGTTACTGCGAAGGGGGGACGGAGAAGGCTATGTTAGCCGGGCGACGGTTGTCCCGGTTTAAGCATGTAGGCGGAGGTTCCAGGTAAATCCGGTACCTTTTAACGCTGAGGTGTGATGACGAGGCACTACGGTGCTGAAGTAACAAATGCCCTGCTTCCAGGAAAAGCCTCTAAGCATCAGGTAACACGAAATCGTACCCCAAACCGACACAGGTGGTCAGGTAGAGAATACCAAGGCGCTTGAGAGAACTCGGGTGAAGGAACTAGGCAAAATGGTGCCGTAACTTCGGGAGAAGGCACGCTGATATGTAGGTGAAGCCCCTGCGGGTGGAGCTGAAATCAGTCGAAGATACCAGCTGGCTGCAACTGTTTATTAAAAACACAGCACTGTGCAAACACGAAAGTGGACGTATACGGTGTGACGCCTGCCCGGTGCCGGAAGGTTAATTGATGGGGTTAGCGGCAACGCGAAGCTCTTGATCGAAGCCCCGGTAAACGGCGGCCGTAACTATAACGGTCCTAAGGTAGCGAAATTCCTTGTCGGGTAAGTTCCGACCTGCACGAATGGCGTAATGATGGCCAGGCTGTCTCCACCCGAGACTCAGTGAAATTGAACTCGCTGTGAAGATGCAGTGTACCCGCGGCAAGACGGAAAGACCCCGTGAACCTTTACTATAGCTTGACACTGAACACTGGTCCTTGATGTGTAGGATAGGTGGGAGGCTTTGAAGCGTGGACGCCAGTCTGCGTGGAGCCGTCCTTGAAATACCACCCTTTAATGGCTGGTGTTCTAACGTAGACCCGTGATCCGGGTTGCGGACAGTGTCTGGTGGGTAGTTTGACTGGGGCGGTCTCCTCCCAAAGAGTAACGGAGGAGCACGAAGGTTAGCTAATCCTGGTCGGACATCAGGAGGTTAGTGCAATGGCATAAGCTAGCTTGACTGCGAGAGTGACGGCTCGAGCAGGTGCGAAAGCAGGTCATAGTGATCCGGTGGTTCTGAATGGAAGGGCCATCGCTCAACGGATAAAAGGTACTCCGGGGATAACAGGCTGATACCGCCCAAGAGTTCATATCGACGGCGGTGTTTGGCACCTCGATGTCGGCTCATCACATCCTGGGGCTGAAGTAGGTCCCAAGGGTATGGCTGTTCGCCATTTAAAGTGGTACGCGAGCTGGGTTTAGAACGTCGTGAGACAGTTCGGTCCCTATCTGCCGTGGGCGCTGGAGAATTGAGGGGGGCTGCTCCTAGTACGAGAGGACCGGAGTGGACGCATCACTGGTGTTCGGGTTGTCATGCCAATGGCACTGCCCGGTAGCTAAATGCGGAAGAGATAAGTGCTGAAAGCATCTAAGCACGAAACTTGCCCCGAGATGAGTTCTCCCTGAGACTTTAAGTCTCCTGAAGGAACGTTGAAGACGACGACGTTGATAGGTCGGGTGTGTAAGCGCAGCGATGCGTTGAGCTAACCGATACTAATGAACCGTGAGGCTTAACCTTACAACGCCGAAGATGTTTTGGCGAAGAGACACGATTTTCAGCCTGATACAGATTAACAGAATTTGCCTGGCGGCTTTAGCGCGGTGGTCCCACCTGACCCCATGCCGAACTCAGAAGTGAAACGCCGTAGCGCCGATGGTAGTGTGGGGTCTCCCCATGTGAGAGTAGGGAACTGCCAGGCATCAAACAAGTGAAGAGGCCATCCGAAAGGATGGCCTTTTTGCGTTTCTGCGCTGAAAAACGGCAGGCCGGGTAAGGCGAAGCCGACACCCGGCAAGTCAGACCGCGCACCACCTCACAATAAACTCAGCAATCCCATCCTCATCATTTAAATCCAGCACCGGAACCTCAGCATCGAGAGCAACATCGCTGGCCACCGCAATCACATGCTCATCCAGCGTTAACTCGCTGATATCGTGCCCGGCATCGCTTCGGAACAGCAGGATCTTAGGCACTGCCTCATGCTTAAACCCCTCAACCAGCACCAGATCCAGCGTGGAGTGATCCATCCGGCTCACCAGGTACGCGAGATCCAGCGGCGCCTCATCCGGCGTTTCTGTCATCAAAGCCCAGCGCTGGTTGCTTGCCACCATTGTCTGTGCGGCACCCGCTTTGCGCAGCTCATAGCTGTCTTTGCCCGGCTTATCGACATCCATATTATGGTGAGTATGCTTAATCAAGCCTGGGCGAATACCGCGGGCGCACAGCGCGGGTATCAGTTTTTTCAGCAACGTGGTTTTTCCTGTCCCACTCCAGGCGGAAATGGCTAAAACAGAGGTCATCTCTTCTCCTGCATGGCCTGTAAATCTTCCGTTGTGTTTACATTCACGAACGATGTTTTCATGTCGCTAAAATCAACAGCATGTCCACCGGCCTTACGCATAAACACCATCACTCTTCGTTCTCCGGCAGCCAGATAGTCGCTCAAAGCAGGAATCAACGATCTGTTAATGAGCGCGATAGTTGGGTGGTCGCGCTCGCCGTCATGCACCCAGACCACGGGTGAATCACCTCGCTGTTGCACCATTCGCTCCACCAGGCAGGTGGGTATTAATGGCGTATCGCACGAACAAAAGAGAAACCACTCGCCCTGCGACTGCTGCATCACCGAAAGCATGCCGGCCAGCGGCCCCGGATAATCTGCGAGGTTATCCTGATAAACGGGAAACCCGCTGCGCTGGTAAATATCGATATGGCGATTTGCGCTCAGCGCCATTGCCGATACCTGATCGACAAGCGTATCAGCGACATGCTGCCATAATGGCTTGCCCTTCAGGAGCTGTAATCCCTTATCTTCCCCGCCCATCCGCGTTGCTTTGCCGCCTGCGAGAACGACGCCGATGATTTCCTGGCTAAGATTCACGAATATCGCCTCTTTTATTGTGGGATTGACCCTGCTAACGTGTCACTCTAAATGAAAGGAGCACCACCATGAAATGTAAACGTCTGAATGAAGTCATTGAACTCCTCCAGCCAGCCTGGCAAAAAGAGCCTGAGCTGAATCTGATGCAATTCTTACAGAAACTGGCAAAAGAGTCAGGTTTTGACGGCGAACTGGCAGACCTTTCTGATGACATCCTGATCTACCACCTCAAAATGCGCGACTCTGCCAAAGATGCTGTTATTCCTGGTATTCAGAAGGATTATGAGGAAGACTTTAAAACCGCATTGCTGCGCGCCCGGGGCGTAATTAAAGAGTAAAAGCTTGTAAGCGGAGCCACCGAAATCGCCACAAGATGATATCCTGAATCATTCGTATAATTTCCGGATGATCGGATGAACGGCCAGGCTTTTACTTTCCAGACACTACACCCGGATACCATTATGGATGCGCTGTTTGAACAGGGTATTCGTGTGGATTCCGGGCTAACTCCGTTAAACAGCTACGAAAACCGCGTCTACCAATTTCAGGACGAGGATCGTCAGCGCTTCGTCGTAAAGTTCTATCGCCCTGAACGTTGGTCTGCACAGCAAATTCAGGAAGAACACCAGTTTGCTCACGATCTGCTGGAAGATGACGTCCCCGTTGCCGCACCCATAAAGTTCCATAACCAAACGTTGCTCACGCATGAAGGGTTTTACTACGCCGTATTCCCCAGTCTGGGTGGTCGTCAGTTTGAAGCGGATAATATCGATCAGATGGAGTGGGTTGCTCGCTATCTGGGACGTATACACCAGACGGGGCGCAAAAAAGACTTTATTGCTCGTCCGACTATCGGTATTCAGGAATACCTTCTTGAACCGCGCGAGGTATTCGAAAAATCTGCAATGATCCCCAAAGCGTTAAAGGATGATTTCCTTAACGCCACCGATAAGCTCATTGCTGCGGTGAAAACCTGCTGGCGTGATGATATTTCAGTTCTGCGCCTGCACGGCGATTGTCACGCCGGAAATATTCTCTGGCGCGATGGCCCGCTGTTTGTCGATCTCGACGATGCGCGCATGGGCCCAGCGGTTCAGGATCTGTGGATGCTGCTGAATGGGGACAAAGCCGAGCAGCGCATGCAGCTTGAAACGATTATTGAAGCCTATGAAGAATTTAGCCCGTTTAATTCAGACGAAATTGCCCTGATTGAGCCTTTACGTGCGATGCGTTTTGTTTATTATCTCGCATGGTTAATCAGGCGTTGGGACGATCCCGCATTTCCCCGTAATTTCCCGTGGCTTACCGGAGAAGATTACTGGCGCAGCCAGATATCTACATTTACTGAGCAGGTCAAGGTTCTTCAGGAACCTCCTCTGCAATTAACGCCGATGTATTAATTGGACACACCCAGGAGAGAGTTAATCATGAAAAAAATTTGGCTGGCGCTGGCAGGTATGATTCTGGCATTTAGCGCTTCTGCTGCGCAGTTTACCGACGGTAAACAGTTTATCACGCTGGAAAAGCCGGTTGCTGGTGAGCCACAGGTTCTGGAGTTCTTCTCGTTCTACTGCCCGCACTGCTATCAGTTTGAAGAAGTGCTGCATGTTTCTGACAACGTGAAGAAAAAGCTGCCAGAAGGCACCAAAATGACCAAGTATCACGTTGAGTTCCTGGGCCCATTGGGTAAAGACCTGACTCAGGCGTGGGCGGTTGCGATGGCGCTGGGCGTGGAAGATAAAATCACTGCTCCAATGTTCGAAGCCGTACAGAAAACCCAGACCGTTCAGACCACTGCGGATATCCGCAAAGTGTTCGTTGATGCCGGTGTGAAAGGTGAAGAGTACGACGCCGCGTGGAACAGCTTTGTAGTGAAATCACTGGTCGCTCAGCAGGAAAAAGCGGCCGCTGACCTGCAGCTTCAGGGCGTTCCGGCGATGTTTGTTAACGGCAAATATCAGCTGAACATGCAGGGCATGGACACCAGCAGCATGGATATCTTCGTACAACAGTATGCTGATACCGTGAAATACCTGGTCGAGAAAAAGTAAGTTCGTTGATGTAAAAACGCCGGTCACTGACCGGCGTTTTTGTATGAAGATTTAATGCTGTCTATCTGTTCGTCTTTCTCTTTCCAGAGCGTATTAAGCCACTGCTGGAAACGACGTTTAAAATTCTTATCGTTAACGTAGTCACCATGCAGCCCGGCATCGATCGGAACTAAATCTACCCGAACCACAATGCGCGTCAGTTTGCCGCTGAGCATGTCGAAAAACGGCGTCTTATCGTTTTCCGGATAGCAGAGCGTGACGTTAAGTAACTTATCAAACTGTGTACCCAGCACGTTAAGCGCCATCGCGATACCCGCCGCCTTTGGCGGAAGCAGGTTCTGATAAGGGGAGCGAGTTTGTTGACGTTTCTCTTCGGTAAACCGTGAGCCTTCAACAAAGTTCACGATGGTCGTTGGATGCGCGCGAAACTTTTCACAGGAACGACGAGTAGTCTCCACATCCTTACCGCGACGCTCCGGATGACGAATCAGATAGCTGCGCGAATAACGTTTCATAAACGGCATATCAAGCGCCCAGCAGGCCAGCCCGATAAAGGGCACCCAGGCAAGCTGTTGTTTCAGGAAGTACTTGTTCATCGGGATGTGTTTGCGGAAAAGCACGCATAACACCACGATGTCCGCCCAGCTGTGGTGATTGCAGATCAGCAGATACCAGTTCTTTTTGTTGAGGCTCTCCAGCCCTTCAACATCCCACTTAAGATGCGGGTTCAGACACAGCAGGATCGCCAGTCCTTCGCACCAGCAGTACATCATGAAATTACAAAACGCAGATACGGCTCGCCACACCGCGGGGACAGGCAGCAGCAGTTTAACGATCCCGGCGACAATGATCGGCACAGAACAGGCAATCGTCACCAGAATAGTTAAAATGATGCTTAGCGGTAATGTTATTGCAGCGAGCAATCTCGACATGATGAGCTTTTTCAGGTAGTTAGCTGTAAGTGAGCGACCGGCTATTCGGCGCAGGGCGCTGATTTTACCAGAAAACAGGCAAAGTAATGGCGCTTTCACACCGTCAATCGGCGGCTTTTATCCGGACACAGAAGATTTCTCTAATATTGAGCGCTAATCAGGAGTTATATCCACATAGGCTAAATAGCCATCAGCATGCAATTTTGAGTGTGCAATGCCAATCAACTGTATGATATTTAATGTTTTATTTGTGATTGGCGTCTGCGTTAAGCGTCTTTTTTATATATGAAGTGAAAATATACACAAACTTATCCACAGTTTGAATTTTGCGAGCGATCCTCACGATCGCAAAATCTTTTCCTGTATCTGGCGCGAATAACTGATGTTTTCATCCTTCTGTGGCATCCTTTACCCATAAATTGATTAAAGGCACGGACATTATGGTTCAGATCCCAGAAAACCCACTTATTCTCGTCGACGGCTCTTCTTACCTGTATCGGGCGTACCATGCGTTTCCTCCTCTGACCAATAGCGCAGGGGAACCTACCGGCGCAATGTACGGCGTGCTCAATATGCTGCGCAGCCTGATCCTTCAGTATCAGCCAACCCATGCGGCTGTCGTTTTTGATGCGAAAGGCAAAACCTTCCGCGATGAGCTGTTTGAGCATTACAAATCTCACCGTCCGCCAATGCCTGACGATCTGCGTGCGCAGATTGAGCCACTGCACGCCATGGTGAAAGCAATGGGCCTGCCGCTGCTGGCCGTCTCTGGCGTGGAGGCTGACGACGTCATCGGTACGCTGGCGCGTGAAGCAGAAAAAATGGGCTGTCCGGTGCTGATCAGCACCGGTGATAAAGATATGGCGCAGCTGGTGACGCCAGGTATTACCCTGATCAACACCATGACCAACACCATTCTGGGTCCAGAAGAAGTGGTCACTAAGTATGGCGTGCCGCCAGAGCTGATTATCGATTTCCTCGCGTTGATGGGCGACTCCTCGGATAACATTCCTGGTGTCCCTGGCGTCGGTGAAAAAACCGCGCAGGCGCTGCTCCAGGGGCTGGGTGGTCTGGATACGCTCTACGCGGAATCAGA
This sequence comes from Enterobacter chuandaensis, assembly GCF_039718975.1. Classification (NCBI taxonomy): domain Bacteria; kingdom Pseudomonadati; phylum Pseudomonadota; class Gammaproteobacteria; order Enterobacterales; family Enterobacteriaceae; genus Enterobacter; species Enterobacter chuandaensis. Next base: position 4,604,048 of record NZ_CP097173.1, on the reverse strand, counting down.
CAAGATCGCCGGCCTTTCCTTCCGTGGCGCAAAAACCATGGCCGGGAAGCTGGAAGAGAACAAAGAGGTGGCTTATCTCTCCTATAAGCTGGCAACGATCAAAACCGATGTGGAACTGGAACTGGGCTGTGAACAGCTTGAAGTACAACAGCCTTCCGCTGACGATCTGCTGAGCCTGTTTAAGAAATACGAATTCAAGCGATGGACCACTGACGTGGAAGCCGGTAAATGGCTGCAGGCAAAAGGGGCGAAACCTGCCGCAAAACCGAAGGAGACGATCGTCGTTGATGCCGAAGAGCAGGCGGAAGAAGAAGCCGTAGCGCTCTCCTTCGATAACTACGAAACCATTCTTGACGAGTCGCAGCTGATCGCCTGGATCGAGAAACTGAAAAAAGCGCCGGTCTTTGCCTTTGACACCGAAACTGACAGCCTCGACAACATCTCAGCCAATATGGTGGGCCTGTCATTTGCGACAGAACCGGGTATTGCTGCTTACGTTCCTGTGGCGCACGACTACCTCGATGCGCCGGAGCAGATCTCCCGTGAACGCGCGCTTGAGCTGTTGAAGCCGATTCTGGAAGACGAAAAGGCGCTGAAGGTTGGGCAAAATCTCAAGTACGACCGCGGCATTCTGCAAAACTACGGCATTGAACTGCGCGGGATTGCCTTCGACACCATGCTCGAATCCTACATTCTGGACAGCGTGGCGGGCCGTCATGATATGGATTCCTTATCTGACCGCTGGCTCAAGCACAAAACCATTACCTTTGAAGAGATTGCCGGTAAAGGGAAAAATCAGCTCACCTTTAACCAGATTGCTCTCGAAGAAGCAGTTCGCTACGCGGCGGAAGATGCCGACGTCACGCTGCAGCTGCACCTGAAGATGTGGCCAAAACTGCAGAAGCACGAAGGTCCGCTGAATGTGTTCCAGCATATTGAGATGCCGCTGGTGCCCGTGCTGTCCCGTATCGAACGCAATGGCGTGAAGATCGATCCAACGGTGCTGCATAACCACTCTGGCGAGCTCGCACAGCGTTTGACCGAGCTTGAGCAAAAAGCGCATGAGCTTGCCGGTGAGCCGTTTAACCTTTCGTCTCCGAAACAGCTGCAAACCATCCTGTTTGAAAAGCAGGGCATCAAGCCACTGAAGAAAACCCCAGGCGGCGCGCCGTCAACGTCTGAAGAGGTGCTTGAAGAGCTGGCGCTGGACTACCCGCTGCCAAAAGTGATTCTGGAGTATCGTGGTCTCGCGAAGCTGAAGTCTACCTATACGGACAAACTTCCGCTGATGATCAACCCGAAAACGGGCCGTGTGCACACGTCGTATCATCAGGCGGTAGCGGCAACCGGGCGTCTCTCGTCAACCGATCCTAACCTGCAGAACATTCCGGTGCGTAATGAGGAAGGACGTCGCATTCGTCAGGCCTTTATTGCTCCTGATGACTATCTGATTGTCTCGGCTGACTACTCGCAAATTGAACTGCGCATCATGGCGCACCTGTCCCGCGACAAAGGTCTGCTGACCGCTTTTGCGGAAGGGAAAGATATCCACCGTGCAACCGCGGCAGAGGTCTTTGGTTTGCCGCTGGAAAGCGTGACCAACGAACAGCGCCGCAGTGCTAAGGCGATCAACTTCGGTCTGATCTACGGCATGAGCGCGTTTGGTCTTTCACGCCAGCTCAATATTCCGCGTAAAGAGTCGCAGAAGTATATGGACCTTTACTTCGAGCGTTATCCGGGCGTGCTGGAATATATGGAACGCACCCGCGCGCAGGCGAAGGAAAAAGGTTACGTCGAAACCCTGGATGGCCGTCGTCTCTATCTGCCGGACATCAAATCCAGCAACGCGGCGCGCCGCGCTGGCGCAGAGCGTGCGGCGATCAACGCCCCAATGCAGGGTACCGCGGCGGACATCATCAAGCGTGCCATGATAGCCGTGGATGCCTGGCTCGAGAAAGAGAAGCCGCGCGTGAAAATGATCATGCAGGTACACGATGAACTGGTATTTGAAGTGCACAAGGACGATCTCGATTCCGTGTCGAAAAAGATCCATGAACTGATGGAAAGCAGCATGACGCTTGACGTGCCGTTGCTGGTGGAAGTGGGAAGTGGTGAAAACTGGGATCAGGCTCACTAAGCGTTATATGAATAACACGCTTTTTATGTAAGTTAGCAACATAACAACGCGTGTTTTGTGACGATCATTAGAATTCCCTATGTAAAGAATGAAAAAAAACTACAAAAAGTGCTTTTTCTGCAGCAAAAAAAGGGGTAGAGTTATCGACGTAGGGTACAGAGGTAAGATGTTCTATCTTTCAGACCTTTTACTTCACGTAATCGGATTTGGCTGAATATTTTAGCCGCCCCAGTCAGTAATGACTGGGGCGTTTTTTATTGCGGCAAAGAAAAGTTCAGGCAAAAAAAAGCGCGGACTTCGCCGCGCTCGGTATTACTCTTCTTCCGCTTCCGTCGCGGGTTCCAGCTCGTTAAACCAGCTATCGAGCTTCTGGCGCAGCTTGTCCACGCCCTGCTTTTTCAGCGAAGAGAAGGGTTCCACTTGTACATCGCCATTGAAGGCCAGTACCGCTTCACGAACCATATTCACCTGCGCTTTCCGCGCGCCGCTCGCCAGCTTATCGGCCTTGGTCAGCAGGACCAGCACGGCAATATCGCTTGCTACAGCCCAGTCGATCATCTGCTGATCGAGATCTTTCAGCGGGTGACGAATATCCATCAGCACCACCAGACCTTTCAGGCACATGCGTTTTTCCAGGTATTCGCCCAGCGCACGCTGCCATTTGATCTTCATCTCTTCCGGAACCTGCGCATAACCGTATCCCGGTAAGTCGACGAGGCGTTTGCCTTCAGCGACTTCAAAAAGGTTAATCAGCTGGGTACGGCCAGGTGTTTTTGAGGTACGCGCCAGGTTCTTCTGATTGGTCAGCGTATTCAGGGCGCTGGATTTACCCGCATTAGAGCGGCCAGCAAATGCCACTTCAATACCGGTATCAGAAGGCAGGTGGCGAATATCGGGCGCACTGGTGACAAAATGCGTCTGTTGGTAGTTCCAGGTAGTCACGTGGTCGTCTCCAAAAATCGTAATCTGAGGGGATTATACCCGAATGCGGGCAAAAGGCTTTTCTCATTGCACAGGGCTTGCAGGCGAATGCCCAAACCGTTGTGAGAGATCGGCTAATGTTGCTATGGGAGATTTCAGAGAATTCGCAGATGTCAAAAAAGCCAAACTGTTTTAAATCATAAGCTTATTTCCGGGTAATTGTCTGAAAATCTCATTTTGTACCGTTTCGTTGCTTGTCAGTTTAACTGAACAAGGTAAAGTGTGCGTCAGGGCGAGGAAGCCAACAGGAATCAGACTTAAGGATTAGGGTCAGGAGCGCCAGGAGGCGAAGACGCAGGACAGTCAGGACGACCAGCGCCTGGAGGCGTTTTAACAGGAAATGGAACCATACACGGACGGTATCAGCCAAAGGATAAACAGGGTGTGTTGTTGGTAAACATGGAATGTCTGACCCGTTAAGGGTTGTGAGTCAGGAAAAAAGGCGACAGATTGCTCTGTCGCCTTTTTTCTTTGCTTGCTTTCTGCTAGATTTCGCCGCAATTCTATACTGAAGAAAACGATTTAAAGATAAAACATCATGAAAAAACCGACCACCGCAGCGGGCACGAAACGCCCGGCAAAAGCACGCCGCAAAACGCGCGAAGAACTGAATCAGGAAGCGCGCGATCGCAAACGCGATAAAAAACATCGTGGCCATGCTGCGGGTAGCCGTGCAAACGGCGGTGCGGCAGCAGGCACTTCTGCAAAAGGCAAACAGCAGAAAGATCCTCGTATCGGCAGTAAAACTCCCATTCCACTGGGCGTGACAGACACCCCGGTCACTAAGCAGCACAAACCAAAGAGCGAGAAACCTATGCTTTCACCGCAGGCTGAGCTGGATATGCTGGAGAACGATGAGCGCCTGGACGCGCTGCTGGAACGTCTTGAAGAGGGTGAAACCCTGACCGCCGAAGAGCAGTCATGGGTGGATGCCAAACTGGACCGCATTGATGAACTGATGCAGAAGCTTGGTCTGTCTTACGATGACGAAGACGACGAAGAGGAAGAAGAAAAGCAGGAAGACATGATGCGTCTTCTGAAGGGTGGAAACTAACATTTGCATCCGGCAGGTAGGATAGTCCTGCTTATAACCCTTCCGGTTATATGTTATCTGGTGTGGTTATTCGTTAAACTACGGCGGTTGTCGCGGCGACAGAAGTGGCTGCGCACCCGAATGATGGCCCGCGATGGGGCCAGAACGGGCCGCCGTATACGAACGCGACACCAACGGAAGGAGTGAGCATGTCAGCACCAACTATCGACTGGGATTTGGCCCTAATCCAGAAGTATAACTATTCCGGGCCGCGTTATACCTCATACCCCACCGCGCTGGAGTTCTCCGATGCCTTCGGCGAGGCGGATTTTCAGCAGGCCGTCGCGCGCTATCCAGAGCGTCCGCTGTCGCTCTACGTCCATATTCCGTTCTGCCACAAGCTCTGCTACTTCTGCGGCTGCAATAAAATCGTGACCCGTCAGCAGCATAAAGCTGACCAATACCTCGATGCGCTCGAACAGGAAATTGTGCACCGCGCGCCGCTGTTTAAAGGGCGTCACGTCAGCCAGCTTCACTGGGGTGGCGGCACGCCAACCTATCTGAATAAGGCGCAAATAAGCCGCCTGATGACGCTGCTGCGCGGAAATTTCAATTTTAACGACGACGCTGAAATCTCGATCGAAGTCGATCCGCGTGAAATTGAGCTGGATGTTCTGGATCACTTACGCGCCGAGGGCTTCAACCGTCTGAGCATGGGCGTGCAGGATTTCAATAAAGAGGTGCAGCGTCTGGTCAACCGCGAGCAGGACGAAGCGTTTATCTTCGCCTTACTCAACCACGCGCGTGACATCGGCTTTACCTCGACCAATATCGACCTGATTTACGGCCTGCCAAAGCAGACGCCGGAGAGCTTCGCCTTCACCCTGAAGCGCGTGGCCGAGCTCAACCCGGACCGCCTCAGCGTCTTTAACTATGCACATCTGCCGACGCTGTTCGCCGCCCAGCGCAAAATTAAAGATGCCGATCTGCCTTCTGCCCAGCAGAAGCTGGATATCCTGCAGGAAACCATCACCTCGCTGACCGAAACCGGCTATCAGTTTATCGGCATGGATCACTTTGCCCGTCCGGATGACGAGCTGGCTGTTGCTCAGCGCGAAGGTGTCCTGCACCGTAACTTCCAGGGTTATACCACCCAGGGCGACACCGATCTGCTGGGGATGGGCGTCTCGGCGATCAGCATGATTGGCGACTGCTACGCGCAGAACCAGAAAGAGCTGAAGCTCTACTACCAGCAGGTAGATGAAACCGGCAACGCGCTGTGGCGTGGTATTGCGCTGACCCGTGACGACTGTATACGTCGCGATGTGATTAAGGCGCTTATCTGCAACTTCCGTCTTGATTTTAGCGACGTGGAAGCGCAGTGGGATCTGACATTCAGCGATTATTTTGCGGAAGACCTGAAGCTTCTGGCGCCGCTGGCGAAAGACGGGCTGGTGGATGTGTCTGAGAGCGCGATTGAGGTCACGCCGAAAGGGCGTCTGTTGATCCGTAATATCTGCATGTGCTTTGACGCGTATCTGCGTCAGAAAGCACGTATGCAGCAGTTCTCGCGGGTGATTTAAGCCGCAAAAGCACGAAATGTAGGCCGGGTAAGGCGAAGCCGCCACCCGGCTTTTACATTTCAACCCGCTAGCTAAACAGTCCAACCAGCGCCGCACACAGCACCGCCGCAACGGCAGTTTGTGGCGTGTGGCTTTCTGCTGCTCCGCTCGAAAGTAAAGTCACTAATGATTCCAGCATGATGCTCCCCCCAATTTCCGGGCACGATCATACAAAACTCATCGGAACAGTAAAGCGCAAAATAACGGCAATTTGCGCTCAATTAATAACCTTTACACAGCGGAGTAAGATCACTCCATTCCCAGTTCTTTCAGCTTGCGCGTGAGGGTATTACGTCCCCATCCCAGCAGGCGCGCCGCTTCCTGCTTATGGCCCTGCGTATGACGAAGCGCGGTGGTCAACAGCGTGCGCTCCATCTCTGGCTGAGCCTCAGACAGCAGGTTTTGATGACCGGAACGCAGCGCGCGGTCGGCCCACTGCGCCAGCAGCGTCGCCCAGCTGTCCGGCAGCGCGTGCCCGGTGCTGCTTTCTGGCGCGGTGGCCTCAAACAGCTCGGCCGGTAAATCCTGAATCAGCACTTCCTGCCCGGCGGCCATCACGGTTAACCAGCGGCAGGTGTTTTCCAGCTGGCGCACGTTGCCCGGCCAGGCCAGGCGGGTGAGGGCGGCATCGGTTTCCGGGTGAAGCTGCTTGGCTTCCACACCCAGTTCGCGGGCTGCAACCTGCAGGAAATGACGCGCCAGTCGGGGAATATCTTCCCGACGCTCGCGCAGCGGCGGCAAATGAACGCGAATGACGTTCAGGCGGTGGAATAAATCCTCACGGAATTTCCCCTCCTGCACGCGCAGCTCCAGGTTCTGATGCGTCGCGGCGATAATGCGCACGTCCACCTTCACCGGCGCATAGCCGCCCACGCGGTAAAACTGCCCGTCGGCCAGTACGCGCAGCAGGCGGGTCTGCACGTCCAGCGGCATATCGCCGATCTCGTCCAGGAACAGCGTGCCGCCGTCAGCCTGCTCAAAGCGCCCCTGGCGAATGGTATTCGCGCCGGTAAACGCCCCTTTTTCGTGGCCAAACAGTTCAGATTCAATCAAATCCTTCGGGATCGCCGCCATATTAAGGGCGATAAACGGCGCTTTTGCCCGCGGGCTATGGCGATGCAATGCATGCGCCACCAGCTCTTTACCGGTTCCCGATTCACCGTTAATCAATACGCTGATGGACGAGCGGGACAGACGGCCAATAATGCGAAACACGTCCTGCATCGCCGGTGCTTCGCCGATGATGTCAGTGGTAGGCCCAAAATCGGGTGCGTGGCGCGGCTGCTGCTGCTCCTGGTAGTGGCTAATCGCGCGTTCAACCAGCGCCACCGCTTCGTCGATATCGAACGGTTTGGGCAGGTAATCGAATGCTCCTTGCTGATAGGCGCTTACCGCGGCATCCAGATCGGAGTGCGCGGTCATTATGATGACCGGGAGCATCGGGTGGCGTTGTTTGATCTGTTTTAACAGCGCCAGCCCGTCCATGCCCGGCATGCGAATATCCGAGAGCAGTACGTCCGGCGTTTTGGTGGTGAGTGCGTCGAGCACCTCGCTGCCGCTCTCAAACGTCGTGCAGCTTAATCCTGCCCCTGTGAGTGCGCGTTCAAGCACCCAACGGATGGAGCTATCGTCATCGACTACCCAGACTATCCCTCGTTGCATAAACGTCACCTTTATTTTTTAATCGGCAGGAAAACCGAAAACTCGGTATGTCCCGGCCAACTGGTAAATTCAATTTTTCCGGAGTGCTGATCGATCAGGCTGCGGGCGATAGATAAGCCCAGTCCCGTACCGCCTTCGCGGCCGCTTACCATCGGGTAGAACAGGGTGTCCTGCAGATGAGAAGGAATACCGGGCCCGTTATCCTCAACGTCGATGCGTGCCGCCAGACGATAGCGCACACCATGCAGCGTGAGCTGGAAGGCGGTACGGGTGCGTAAAATAATCTCGCCCCCTTCCGGCCCCAGTGCCTGCAGCGCATTGCGTACAATATTCAGCAGGACCTGCTCAATCTGGTCAGGGTCATGCGCCAGTTCCGGCAGGCTGGGGTCGTAATCTCGCACCAGCGTAACGTTCTCCGGCAGCTCCATTGAGACCAGCTTCACTACCCGCTCCGCCACTTTATGAATGCTTTCTGAGACGTGCATGCCCGGCTGCTGTGGCCCAAGAAGGCGGTCAACCAGGTTACGCAGGCGGTCCGCCTGCTCAATGATGACGTTGGTGTACTCCGCCAGCGCGGGGTCGGGCAAGGCCTTGGTCAGCAGCTGCGCCGCGCCGCGTAACCCACCCAGCGGATTTTTGATTTCATGCGCGAGACCGCGTACCAGGTCACGGGCGGCAATTTGCTGCGCATGCTGAAGCTGCTCCTGGCTCAGGCGACGCTGGTTATCCATCGGTGCCATTTCCAGCAGGATCATGCCTTCAGGAAGACGTTGCGCGGTCAGCGATAAAATATGCGAACGCCCGTCAATCACCAGCGTCACTTCGTTATCGGTGAACCCCTGGCCGGCCTGCAAACTTTCCTGCATCAGGCCAATATTCAGCGAAAAATAGCTCAGAAGTTCCGGAAGCGGGGTGCCAAACAGTTTTCTCGCGCTCTGGGCGAGCAGCTGCTGCGCCGCCGGGTTGGCGTAATGGACGGCCAGCTCGTCGTCGACCAGCAAGATACTGTTAATTAAAGAATTGAGGATCTGCCCAGCATCGGGCAGCGTGCCAGTTGCCATTCAGCAGTCTCCTGGAGTTGGTTGCACTATTTTAGTGCAGTATAGCGGTTTCGGCGTAAAAAGCGCGTGAGATCAGGTTGTTGGTGGAGAAAAAAGCCCATCCGGAGATGGGCTAAAAGTTTCCACGGCAACTACCCCCGGCGCTTGTCACGCCGGGTAAAACAACTAAATTAAACGCTGTAGTACAGTTCGAACTCAACCGGATGCGGAGTCATACGCACGCGGTCGTTCTCTTCGGTACGCAGAGCGATGTAAGCATCGATAGCGTCGTCAGTGAATACGCCACCTGCAGTCAGGAACTCACGGTCTGCGTCCAGCGCCTGCAGGGCTTCTTCCAGAGAGCCAGCAACCTGTGGGATCTCTTTCGCTTCTTCTGGCGGCAGGTCGTACAGGTTTTTGTCCATCGCTTCGCCCGGATGGATCTTGTTCTTGATACCGTCCAGACCGGCCATCAGCAGTGCTGCGAAGCACAGGTATGGGTTAGCCGCTGGGTCCGGGAAGCGCACTTCGATACGACGCGCTTTAGGAGACGCCACCACCGGGATACGGATAGAAGCAGAACGGTTACGTGCAGAGTAGGCCAGCATCACTGGCGCTTCGTAGCCCGGGACCAGACGCTTGTAGGAGTTGGTGGTTGGGTTCGCCAGGGCGTTGATCGCTTTAGCGTGCTTGATAACACCACCGATGTAATACAGCGCCTGCTCGGACAGACCGGCATATTTGTCGCCAGAGAACAGGTTGGTACCGTTCTTGGACAGAGACATGTGACAGTGCATACCGGAACCGTTATCGCCAAACATTGGTTTTGGCATGAAGGTCGCGGTTTTACCGAAACGGTGCGCAACGTTGTGCACAACGTATTTGTAGATCTGAATTTCGTCCGCTTTTTTGGTCATGGTGTTGAAGCGGGTTGCCACTTCGTTCTGACCCGCAGTCGCTACTTCGTGGTGATGCGCTTCAACAACCAGGCCCATCTCTTCCATCACCAGACACATGGTGGAACGGATGTCCTGTGCAGAGTCGACCGGAGGAACCGGGAAGTAACCGCCTTTCACGCCTGGACGGTGACCTTTGTTACCACCTTCGTACTTGGTGGAAGAGTTCCATGCGCCTTCGATGTCGTCGATAGCCACGTGGGAGCCAGAAATAGAGGCGCCGAAGCGGATGTCGTCGAACAGGAAGAACTCTGGCTCTGGCCCGAACAGAACGGTGTCCGCGATGCCGGTAGAACGCAGGTACTCTTCAGCGCGTTTTGCGATAGAACGTGGGTCGCGGTCGTAGCCCTGCAGCGTGCCTGGCTCGAGGATGTCGCAACGGATGATCAGGGTTGGTTCTTCGAAGAACGGATCAATGACCGCAGTGGTTGCATCTGGCATCAGAACCATGTCGGATTCGTTAATGCCTTTCCAGCCACCAATGGAGGAGCCGTCAAACATTTTGCCTTCTTCAAAGAATTCGGCGTTCACCTGATGAGCAGGGATTGTGACGTGCTGTTCTTTACCTTTGGTATCGGTGAAGCGCAGATCAACAAACTTCACTTCATGTTCGTTCAGCATCGTCAAAACGTGTTCAGCGGACATACTTAACTCTCCAGATTGGTCATTGTCGTCGTGGTAACGAGGTCTTCAATTTCTGTTTGTACTGGCTGTTGCCATGTATTTTTTATAAAGCGAAATCTGTGCCAACTTTTAAAACACCCCAAAAAGGCGTTATCATGCGCACCATAGTGCAAAAGGGCTGCACCATGATGGATTTGTTGCACCAGTATAGTGCTTCAATGTGAACATTGAGCACCATATTGGTGCAATTTACGTTAAAGTGCCCTTTTACCGCTCCGTGAAAGCGATCACAAAGCATCTCTGCAATACTTGTTTGCGGGGGATGTTTGTGATCCTGTTTTGTAGTGCGATTAATCCGTGTACAATAACGCGCTATTTCTAAATGCCTGAGGCAAAGTTGTGATCGAAAATTTGCGTAACATCGCCATCATCGCGCACGTAGACCATGGTAAAACTACCCTGGTTGACAAGCTGCTGCAGCAATCCGGTACGTTTGATGCGCGTGCCGAAACCCAAGAACGCGTGATGGACTCCAACGATTTGGAGAAAGAGCGTGGGATTACCATCCTCGCGAAAAACACCGCGATTAAATGGAATGACTACCGTATCAACATCGTTGATACCCCAGGGCACGCCGACTTCGGTGGTGAAGTTGAACGTGTAATGTCCATGGTAGACTCCGTTCTGCTGGTCGTTGACGCAATGGATGGCCCAATGCCACAGACGCGCTTCGTGACCAAAAAAGCTTTTGCCCATGGTCTGAAGCCAATCGTTGTTATCAACAAAGTTGACCGCCCTGGCGCGCGTCCTGACTGGGTTGTTGACCAGGTCTTCGACCTGTTCGTTAACCTCGACGCGACCGACGAGCAGCTGGACTTCCCTATCGTTTACGCCTCTGCGCTGAACGGTATTGCAGGTCTGGACCACGAAGACATGGCTGAAGACATGACCCCGCTGTATCAGGCGATTGTTGACCGTGTTCCTGCGCCAAACGTTGACCTGGAAGGCACCCTGCAGATGCAGATCTCCCAGCTCGACTACAACAACTACGTTGGCGTAATCGGCATTGGTCGTATCAAGCGCGGTAAAGTGAAGCCTAACCAGCAGGTCACTATCATCGATAGCGAAGGCAAAACCCGTAACGGTAAAGTCGGTAAAGTACTGACTCACCTGGGTCTTGAGCGTATCGAGAGCGACATCGCTGAAGCGGGCGACATCATCGCCATCACCGGTCTGGGTGAACTGAACATCTCCGACACCATCTGCGATCCGCAGAACGTCGAAGCGCTGCCAGCCCTGTCCGTTGATGAACCAACCGTATCCATGTTCTTCAACGTCAACACCTCTCCGTTCTGTGGTAAAGAAGGTAAGTTCGTTACCTCTCGTCAGATCCTTGACCGCCTGAACAAAGAGCTGGTGCACAACGTTGCGCTGCGCGTTGAAGAAACCGAAGACGCTGATGCATTCCGCGTTTCCGGTCGTGGTGAGCTGCACCTGTCTGTTCTGATCGAAAACATGCGTCGTGAAGGTTTCGAGATGGCGGTTTCCCGTCCGAAAGTTATCTTCCGCGAAATCGATGGCCGTAAACAAGAGCCGTTCGAAAACGTAACGCTGGACGTAGAAGAGCAGCACCAGGGTTCTGTGATGCAGGCGCTGGGCGAGCGTAAAGGCGACCTGAAAAACATGAATCCAGACGGCAAAGGCCGCGTACGTCTCGACTACGTGATCCCAAGCCGTGGCCTGATCGGCTTCCGTTCTGAGTTCATGACCATGACCTCCGGTACCGGCCTGCTGTACTCCACCTTCAGCCACTACGACGACGTTCGTCCGGGCGAAGTGGGCCAGCGTAACAACGGCGTACTGATCTCCAACGGTCAGGGTAAAGCGGTTGCGTTTGCGCTGTTCGGTCTGCAGGATCGCGGCAAGCTGTTCCTGGGTCACGGTGCTGAAGTTTACGAAGGCCAGATCATCGGTATTCACAGTCGTTCTAACGACCTGACCGTAAACTGCCTGACCGGTAAGAAACTGACCAACATGCGTGCGTCCGGTACTGACGAAGCAACGGTTCTGGTTCCACCGATCAAGATGACGCTGGAGCAGGCTCTGGAGTTCATCGATGATGACGAACTGGTAGAAGTGACTCCACAGTCAATTCGTATCCGTAAACGTCACCTGACCGAGAACGATCGTAAACGTGCTATGCGCGGTGCGAAAGAAGACTAATACGGTCAATCCGTAGTAAAAAAAGCCGCTGATTTCTCAGCGGCTTTTTTGTTGCTATTTGAAGCTGTATTTCACCCCCAGCATCCCTTGCGTATCGCTGTAGCCTTTGTCGCCAATCTGCTGTGCCACATTGCCCCAGACGCTAAGCTGCGGCGTAATTTGCCCCTCGACGCCCGTCTTTAGCTCACCAATATTGCGCGTACCGCGCATCTCATTGCTGACGTCATCCATGCGAATGCGCGTGGTCTGGGTATTGTGGATCCAGTTTGCCTCGATAAACGGCTGGAAGGTACGGGATTTACCGTCATCCATCGCGTTATGTCCGCTGATGTAGGCCTTCACGCCGAGACGCGTCATCAGGTTCCCTTTAGTTTCATCTTTCACCCGCGTGCCGTTGCGCTCGCGATGGTCGTCAGCCTTCACGTCCATCCAGACGGCCTGCGCCTTCGGCTGGAGCCAGTAGCTGTTGCGGCCGCTTTCACCCACCTTAACGCTATAACCCGCTTCTACAGAGGCGGTCAGGCCGCTGGAGTGATAACGCTCAGTCGCCTGGTCCTGCCCCATCACCTTATTATCGAACCAGTTATACAGCACCCAGCTATCAACGTAGGTGCCGCTTTTATCGGCTTCGTTTGCGTACCAGGTACCGTACAGACCAACGCTATAGCCATTCACTTCGCCACGTGAGTGGTATCCGGTCAGGCTGGAAGCGCTCCGGCTCTGGCTGTTGCCGTAGCCTGCCATCAGGCCAAGATGCCAGCGGTCCAGGCCATCAGTGCTCCACTGGGCAACATCGCCGCCCAGCTGCAGCACGTAGCGATTGGCGGTCGTTTTTAGCTGGCCGCTGCCGTCGTTGAAACGCGTATGCCCGCCGACGTTACGCATCCACAGGCTCGTCACTTTTTTCTCGCCGGTAAGCAGGTCGGTGTACTGCGTTTCACCCAGACGATCGTGCAGGCGGGTCATAAATAGCGTATTTGCCGCATAGCTGTTCGCCTGATAGCTGCCAAATTCCGGGCGGTACTGGTGCTCGCTTTTCGGCGGCGCAGCAGGCGGTACCGGTTCCTGCGGCGGGATCACCGGGTCAACTGGCGGGTCCACAGGGTCGACGGGATCTACAGGGGGGTCAACCGGGTCAACAGGCGGGTCGACAGGGTCAACAGGGGGATCTACCGGGTCGACAGGTGGGTCAACGGGTTCAGCCAGGCTGGTCAGGAACCAGTTCTTTCCTTTCTGCACAACGTTATAGTCATAACCCCCCGCCACGATACGGCTGGCTTTCTCAAACGTCCCGTCAGAGTTGCCGCCTACACTGACAATTTCAATTCCTTCTACGGTTTGTGCGCCGGTACCGCCAATGTTGTTCACTTCCACGCCGGTATGGCCGGATGTGTTTCCTTCGACAATCAGCTTGTCCGTTTCCGAAGTATCGTCAAACAGCACGGTATTGAAAACCAGCTTGCCGCCATTGCCGATGTAATCCTCATTGATGGTCAGGGTTTGCCACGTCGCATCCCCGGCATGCTGGAAATTAACCGTGCCGCCCGCATTCAGGGTCAGGCTGGTCAGCGTGGAGCTGTCACGCATATTCCACACGGCATCATTCATCGTAAGTGCGATGGCACCGCTGCCTGCGGCATTGCTCTCAATGTAGGACGCTCCGTTCCACAGTGAGTTGCCATTCATTGTCAGCGTAATGGTGCTGTTTTGTGCCGGAAGGGTGCTGGTGGCCGCGACGCCGCCAGCGGAGAGGATATCGCCGTTGAGGATGAATTTGCCGCCCGTGGAGGCATCAATCACTCCACCGTTGCTGGCGTTCAGGGCATAGCTTCCGCTGTCGCGCTGGCCTGCGGTGGTAATGGTTGCGCCACCCTCGAGCGTTATCACGCCGCGTGACCAGGCATACATGCCGTGCGGCGCTTGCGCGGAGCTGCTGGTTTTCTCGCTGCTGTTGAGTGCAATGGTGACGTTATCTCCAAGATTCACCGCGCCTGTGTACGCATAGACACCATGCGCGCTGGCACCGTTGGTGGTGATGGTCGCGCCTTCATCAAGGGTGATGGTTGACGAGCCGGTAGAATAAACCCCGGAGGCACTGGCCGCGTCGGTGGTAATGGTCGCTTTTTTTCCCAGCTCGATTCTGGAGGCAGAACCCGTATACAGGCCGTGGGCCGATGTGCCGTACGTTTCGATGGTGGCCTCATCCCCCAGGCTGACGGATGAGCCGCTCTGGTTGGTACGAATCCCCTCGGCGTAGGTACCCCGCGTCACAATATGCGCACGATCGCCGACGACGATGTTATTTTTGGCCTTCGAGGCATCATTCAGTGCATAGGCGCTAATGCCGCGACCGGTACTGCCGGTGGTTTCGATATAGAGATCATCACCCACATAAATATTGGCGGAGCCGAGAGAGCCCTGACTGAAGGAGCTGTACCCGGCATTAATGCCATCGCCGCTTTGGCCATTAACGTAAATGTGGGTACGGTCGCCGGTAATGATAAACACCGGGTTATTCGGCGTGTTCATACCATGGGTACGAATACCGTCGACATCTTTACCATTATTGGCAGCGACTTTTGACTGGGTACGAATAGTCAGATCGTCACCAAATATCACCCCTGGGCTGCCGGACGTGGAATTCTGGATAACGGTGACCGAATGCTCAAAGGCTTCCGCCCCTGGTCCGTCGAGAGTGATTCCATCTCCGTAGACAGGGATATTGCCCGGGCTGTACTGGTAGACATAGTTAGGATCGCTGGTATTTTTGCTAAAGCTCGCGTTTGCCGTTGCAGGAATCAGCGCCTGTATTTCTGCAGGCAAATCCGTTACTGCTCCGGTGGCAGGTAAATTAGCAAAATCGATAACTGCTGCATTTGCGGTAAATAGCGCTGACGAGAGTGCCAGCGAAATCGCAACGGCGACAGGTGAATGTTTCAATAAATATGGCATAACTGCCCCCTTTATTTCAGGCGTAAAACATCCTCCACACCATTAAATGTGGGTATGTTAAGAATTTGAAAATTACAAAATAGAAACGAGTATTTTATGAATGCTGGTGCCTAGCTTCCTCTCTAATCGTATTTTATGAACATAAATTTTTTTTACATCAATGCTGGTTGTTTTTATTATCTCCTGGAGGCACACCCCTGAAATAAGCCTGTTAAGTAAAGTGAATTCAACAGTGTTCAGGGTATTTCCTCGCCTGCTACTCACTCGCCTGCCGGAAAAAAGATGGTTAATTTTTTCCTGCAATAAAGCATCATCGTCATCTGAATAAATAATTCCCTTTATTTCGCTGCGGTGAGCGAAAAAGTAATGGGCCAACGCCTCCAGTTTACGGTCTGTGATAAGCACGATGTGCATGTTAGTCATTGCCAGATGTTCAATCCATTGCGGATCGACAAGCAGGCGTAGGTTATATATCGAAAAATCTACAAAAATAAATCCGCGTAATAAGTGATTCTTGTTCCCGGACAATATTTTATTTTCTACTGCAAGTTGCAGGAAATGATTTCCCACCGGCCAAACTGCGAAGGAGGCGCTGCCACAGTATTGTGAGCGCACTGTGTTATCCGGGAATAACTGACAGGACAGTTCGCAGCTTATACAGCGGACAACCTTTTGCGACGATGTTATCATCCAGTCCACTCCTGTCTTATTTTCATTATCAATATTTCACTGCCTTTCAAATGTGTCAATCTTGAAACATATCCAGCGATCCTGACGTATTTATGAGAAATAACGGCAGAGAATATAAATTCCTGGCGGTATCTATTCTTGCGGGCCGTAGGCATAGCGACAGAACATCGGTTGCCAGACGTTACCCAGGAATATTCGTCAAACCATTAAGATTATTCGGCAAAAACAACGCCGGAGGGAAATTGACGAAATAGCACTAATAGCTAAAGATTCATCCCCTCGATCTGCCTGAACGTCAGTCTTTTCTCAACGTGTGGCTCAATATAATTATTTGACCTGGCGAAGTGTAATGAAATCTCATTATGTCCTTTTAGCTGAGGCTCACCTAAGAAAAACGCCTTGTAACGAATTGAAAAGTAATGTGATGTTTCTAATCTTAGGTAGGGAGGTGTCGCGCTCTAATCCTTCTGACCTATACTGTTGTTAAATATACGTATGTTCTTTGGGTGTGTGGAGTTAAATATTGTTATTGTAGAGGAAAATAAAATTGTATCTCATTAACAAGCTGGTCGAGTATGACCCGGAAAACAAAACCCTGGTGAATCCTATTACCGGGCGCACGATACAATTGCAGCTTCCTGCCAACCTCTGCTTTCTTTATCTCGTCACCCATCCTGGCGAAATAATTTCGCAAAATCAGTTAATGGTGGTGGGATGGGGTGAACGTAACGACGTAACGACACCGAATACCTTTTACCAGGCCATTTTGACATTGCGCAATGCGCTGGCTGAGGTGGGGTTACCGCGCGATACGGTAAAAACGATCTCACGTCGCGGGCTGACGCTTTCCGAAGCCACCCAGGTTGAAGTATTTACTCCCACCGCAGAGCCGGTAATTGCCAATAAGGACGCAGCAATAGCTGAGGGCATCGTGATGAAGAAGCCGGTGTGGTTAATAATAGCCACTGCTACGCTTTTTCTGATCGCGCTTATTAACGGAGGCATATTATATAAACATCACTATAACATGCCGTTTAGTCACTACATTCCACTTTCAACGGGCAGTACGGCCAACGCCTGCCAACTCTTTTATGCACCTAATGAACACATGCAGGACCATTACCTGCGCTTGTTAAAAAATTACCCCAGCCTGTGTGCCGCAAACCGATACGTTTTTCTTATCGGCTATAGTAAAACGGAGCGAATCGCGGCGTTTGTCTGTAATAACGATGCGCGACATGACGCGGCAGCGTTATGTACCACGCATTATTTTTGGGCGCATGAGCAATGACGACACTCGGAAATCGTATTATTTTGCTGGCGGCGTTTCTGGGGGCTGCTATTACCAGCGGCTGGTTAGCGTATTCGCATTTTTCGAGCGCGCCGATACGCTGTACAGGTGATGTGGAGTGGACGATTAGTAAAAACCGGTTTGTCGGTACGGTTTCCTGGCGAATGCAGCATCGGGAAGGGACCGCTGTCATTAACGGTAAACTGTTTGGTCACGTGATTTCTGAAGTCAACCGTACCATCTATTTTCACTACAGCGATCATCAGAACGCGCGCGTATTAAATAACGATCGTATTGTTAAAACCTTTGCCGATAGTGCGGATGAGGCTGATATCAATGCAACGCTACCGGGCTTTTATCGTACGCCGGGAAGAGATTTGAGCCTGATGATTGATGAGTACCGTGGAGCGTGGCTTTTTGCCGCGTCGAATGTCCCTTCGCTGTACTGTCGTAAAAACGCGCCGTAAAAATCGATCGCACACCTTAGATGGCACGCATAGTCAAATCTCGTGATTCCCGCTACAGTTATCTCTCCACGGCGAAAGGAGATAAACATGCTTTATATCTTTGACTTAGGAAACGTAATCGTCGATATCGATTTTAACCGGGTGCTGGGGGCCTGGAGCGACTTTAGCCGTGTGCCGCTGGCGACGTTAAAGCAGGATTTCGAGATGGGGGAGACCTTCCATCAGCACGAGCGCGGGGAGATTAGCGATGAAGAGTTTGCTGAACGCTTCTGCCAGGAGATGGGGCTTTCGTTAAGCTATGAACAGTTTTCCCACGGCTGGCAGGCGGTGTTCGTCGCGATCCGTCCGGAAGTGATCGACATTATGCACAAGCTGCGCGAGCAGGGGCACCGGGTGGTTGTGCTGTCGAACACCAACCGTCTGCACACGACCTTCTGGCCAGAGGAATACCCTGAAGTTAAGGCGGCGGCAGATAAGATTTATCTTTCGCAAGAGATGGGTATGCGTAAGCCTGAAGCAAGAATTTATCAGGCTGTTTTGCAGGCAGAGGGATTCACCGCGGCCGATGCGGTCTTTTTCGACGACAACGCCGATAATATAGAGGGAGCTAACCTGTTGGGTATCACGTCAATTCTGGTGACCGGAAAAGAGACGATACCGAACTACTTTGCGAAGCAGTTATGCTAAAAACCGTTCATCAAAAAGCCACGCATCATACTCGCCCACTTAGGGCCTGGCTGAAGCTGCTCTGGCATCGCATTGATGAGGACAACATGACCACGCTGGCGGGTAACCTCGCCTACGTGTCGTTGCTCTCATTAGTACCGCTGGTGGCGGTTATCTTTGCGCTCTTTTCCGCTTTCCCGATGTTTGCGGACGTTAGCCTGCAGCTTCGCCATTTCGTCTTTGCGAACTTCATTCCTGCCACCGGGGATGTTATCCAGAACTACATCGAGCAGTTTGTTGCCAACTCCAGCAAGATGACGGCGGTGGGGGCCTGCGGCCTTATCGTCACCGCGCTGCTGCTGATGTACTCCATCGACAGCGCGCTTAACACCATCTGGCGAAGCAAAAAAATCCGTCCTAAGGTCTATTCCTTCGCCGTCTACTGGATGATTTTAACGCTGGGGCCGTTGCTGGCCGGGGCGAGTCTGGCAATCAGTTCGTATCTTCTCTCCTTGCGCTGGGCGAGTGATTTAAACAGCGTTATCGATAACGTGTTGCGTATTTTTCCGCTGATCCTGTCGTGGCTCTCATTCTGGCTGCTCTATAGCGTTGTACCGACCACGCGCGTGCCCAACCGCGATGCGGTAGTTGGGGCGCTGGTGGCGGCAGTGCTTTTCGAACTGGGTAAAAAAGGGTTTGCCCTCTACATCACCATGTTCCCCTCTTATCAGCTGATTTACGGCGTGCTGGCGGTGATCCCCATTTTGTTTGTCTGGGTTTACTGGACCTGGTGTATCGTCTTGCTTGGCGCCGAAATAACTGTCACTCTCGGCGTATACCGCGAACTTAAAAAAACAGCAGAAGCTGAAAAACAATTAGAAGCAGACCAACCATGATTGCATTGATACAGCGCGTAACCCGTGCCAGCGTCACCGTGGAGGGAGAGGTGACGGGTGAAATTGGCCCAGGACTTTTGGTGTTGTTAGGTGTCGAAAAGGATGATGACGAACAAAAAGCTAACCGCTTATGCGAGCGAGTGCTGGGCTACCGCATATTCAGCGATGCGGAAGGCAAGATGAACCTGAACGTCCAGCAGGCGGGCGGCAGCGTGCTGGTGGTTTCCCAGTTTACGCTGGCAGCGGATACCGAGCGCGGCATGCGCCCGAGCTTCTCTAAAGGCGCCGCGCCGGATCGTGCAGAAGCACTTTACGAGTACTTTGTTGAGCGTTTTCGCCAACAGGAAATGAATACGCAAACCGGACGATTCGCTGCAGATATGCAGGTCTCGCTGGTGAACGATGGCCCCGTCACATTCTGGCTCCAGGTATGAGCCAACTGGCGGCGTGGCCGCGGGTAACAAGAGAGAGTACAGCTATGTATCACCTTCGAGTACCGCAAACGGAAGAAGAGTTAAACGCGTATTACCAGTTCCGCTGGGAAATGCTGCGCAAGCCACTGCATCAGCCAAAAGGCTCTGAACGCGACGCCTGGGACGCGATGGCCCACCATCAGATGGTGATGGACGAAGAGGGCAACCTCGTCGCCGTCGGGCGACTGTATATCAACGCCGATAACGAAGCGTCTATTCGCTTTATGGCGGTTCACCCGTCAGTACAGGACAAAGGCCTCGGCACCCTGATGGCGATGACGCTGGAGTCCGTCGCCCGTCAGGAAGGCGTCAAGCGCGTCACCTGTAGCGCCCGGGAAGATGCCGTGGAGTTCTTTGCCAAACTCGGTTTCGTTAACCAGGGCGAAATCACCGCTCCGCAAACCACGCCGATTCGCCACTTCCTGATGATCAAACCCATCGCCACGCTGGACGATATTTTGCATCGCGCGGACTGGTGCGGGCAACTGCAGCAGGCCTGGTATGAACACATCCCGCTAAGTGAAAAGATGGGCGTGCGCATCCAGCAGTACACCGGGCAAAAATTCATTACCACCATGCCGGAAACCGGCAATCAAAATCCGCACCACACCCTGTTTGCCGGCAGTCTGTTTTCCCTGGCGACGCTCACCGGCTGGGGGCTGATCTGGCTCATGCTGCGCGAGCGCCATCTGGGCGGCACCATCATTCTGGCCGATGCCCATATTCGCTATAGCGCACCGATCAGCGGTAAGCCGAGCGCGGTGGCGGACCTTGGCGCGCTCGGTGGTGACCTTGATCGTCTGGCACGTGGCCGCAAAGCGCGCGTGCAGATGCAAGTTGAGCTTTTCGGCGATGAAACGCCGGGCGCGGTGTTTGAAGGAACTTACATCGTTCTTCCTGCGAAGCCGTATGGCGCGTATGAAGAGGGGGGGAACGAGGAGGAGTAAGGGTCTTCTGGAAGGCGGCTCGCAAATACACAACGTAGCAGGACGTATCCTTCGCTTTATTCGGCGTATCCCATTAACGTAATCAGTAAGGGGTACGTCATTGACGTACATTGGACATTTGTTACTATAAGCCAATGGCGTATGTTTAATGCTATTCATTGAAACGGACATTTTCACAGAAGACGTCAAAACGTTACTGGATGACGACGAATATCATAGGTTCCAGATATTCCTGGCGACGCAACCGGAGCACGGTGATCTTATTCAGAATACGGGAGGCTTGCGAAAAGTTCGCTGGCTTGCTGGCGGAAAGGGAAAGCGTGGCGGAGTCAGAGTTATCTATTTTTACCGTACGCGTGAGTTTGAAATCAGGTTGCTGCTCATCTATCGCAAAGGAGTTAAAGATGACCTGTCCGCGAGTGAGAAAGCTATTCTGAAAAAGATGATTGAGAGGTGGTAAATGGATAAGGCCCTGTTTGAGCGTTTAACCCAAAGCATGGCGCAAATGAACGAAATTGCCGAGGGCAAACGCGAACCGTCGCGCACCTTTCAGATCGATGCGATGAAAATTAAAGAAATTCGTCAGGCTTCCGGGCTATCGCAGAGTAAATTTGCGAATTTAATTTCTGTTAGTGTCGATACACTGCGTAACTGGGAACAAGGCAGGCGCTCACCAACAGGACCGGCTAAAGCGCTACTGCGGGCTATTGCCAACGATCCTCAGCATGTTATCCCTGCACTTTCGCAGTCATAAGTAGCCCGGCAGCAAAGAGGCTTACCGGGCTAAATGGAGACTACTCCCCTTCACCCGGGAACAGGAACGGGTTAATCGAACTGCGGGCAAAGCCCTCCTGCTCCATCTTCGCATCCAGAATCAGCGAGGCGAGATCGTCGGCCACGGCTTCGACTTTCGGGTCTTTTTCCTGATACAGAATCTTCAGGTAAGTGCCGCAGTCGCCGCAGCTTTCGGCTTTCACCGCCGCGTCTTCATTTTCCAGCGACCAGTAGTTCAGATCGCGGGTCTGCTCGCAGTTGCTGCACTTGATGCGCACCACGTGCCACTCGGTTTCACACAGGTTGCAGTGCAGGTAGCGCAGCCCCTGCGTGGTGCCAATCTGCACCATGCTGGAGACGGGCATTGAGCCGCAGACTGGGCAGAACTGACGCGCTTCGCCGTATTCAGCGCGGGCTTTACCGGGGATCAGACTCGCCATTTGCGCCCAGTAGAGCGACAGCGCAGCCCAGATGAACGGTGCTTTATCGCTGCTTACCAGCGAGAAGTCGGAGGCGAACAGCGCGCTCGCCATCTCTTCCAGCTCCTGATCGGAGGCTTTTTCCAGGTTCTCAATGACCGCCAGCGCGGTGCCGCTCATCTCCGGCTTCAGCTCGGCAATCAGCGAATGCAGCAGCTTATGCCAGTGCTTATCGCGCGACAGGACGTGAATGTCCAGCGGCGGCTTACCCTGCGCGTTGGCTTCTTTGATGCGCGCGGTCAGGTCCATTTGCAGCGGGTGGTCGTACAGCACCACTTCCTGCGCGTGGGCGACCAGCGCGGCAAAGCGCAGAAAATCACCCAGCGGGTTGTTCTCTGCCAGCTCGCGCAGACGCTCTGCGCGGCGGTTGTAGAGGTTCTTGAGTCTGGGGAATAACAACGGCGGAATATAATCCGCCGTGCGTTTCTCGCTCGACCCCAGCTCATCTTGCGGGATTATGCGAATACTCATTCAGATGACTTTTCCTGTTTCTGGCGGACTTCACGGTACCAGCGCGGGTGATGTTTCTTCGCCCACGTACTGGTTACCCATCCTTCCACCATCGCGGTAATGGTGCCTTTCACCCAGAGGGCGGCGTAGATATGCACCATGATAACCACAATTAACGCCACTGCGGCAAATGAATGCAGCATCAGCGCAAATCGGATCACCGGGATTGAGAAAGCAGGCGCAAAGTACGGACGCCAGATGATCACGCCGCTCACCAGCAACAGGACCAGGAAGATAATCGCCGCCCAGAATACGCATTTCTGGCCGAAGTTATAACGCCCGGTATCACCCACTTCCTCGTTGACGACGATCTTACGAATATTCTTCGCCCAAAAGATATCATCCCGATTGATTAGGTTATGGTGCCAGTAGCGGAAAAACATGATGATAAACGAGGCAAACATCACCACACCCACGAACGGGTGAAGGATGCGCGCCAGCTGCGGCGTTCCCAGTACCTGCATCAGCCAGTTGAAGGAGGGGAAGAAGAACCCCAGCCCGCTTATCGCCGCCAGCATGAAGCAGAAGGCGGTGACCCAGTGGTTGATGCGTTCCGGCGCGGTGTAGCGCACGATGGTGTCACGTTTTCTCATTTGCGCACCTCGTCTTTCTCTTCATGCAGGTTGTCGTCTTCCTCTTCCGCGCGGTTCGGACCAACGCCGACGTAGTGGAAGATGCTCGCTGCGAAGGTAGCAGCAAAACCGACCGCTGCCAGCGGTTTCCAGATGCCTTTCCAGAACTTAACGGTAGCGCTGATTTCAGGGTTCTCCGGCAGGCCGTGATACAGGTTCGGCTTGTCGGCGTGGTGCAGCACGTACATTACGTGCGTACCGCCAACCCCGGCCGGATCGTACAGGCCCGCGTTGTCGTAACCGCGGGTTTTCAGCTCGCCCACGCGCTCTGCCGCCAGCGTTTTCATATCCTCTTTGGAGCCAAAGTGGATAGCGCCGGTTGGGCAAGTCTTCACGCATGCAGGCTCCTGGCCCACGTTAACGCGGTCAACGCACAGCGTACATTTGTAGACGCGGTTGTCTTCCGGGTTCATGCGCGGCACGTCGAACGGACAGCCGGCGATGCAGTAGCCGCAGCCGATGCACTGCTCGGACTGGAAGTCGACGATGCCGTTGGCATACTGAATGATAGCCCCTTCTGACGGACACGCCTTCAGGCAGCCCGGATCCGCACAGTGCATACATCCATCTTTGCGGATCAGCCATTCCAGTTTGTCGTTCTGCTCCACTTCCGAGAAACGCATCACCGTCCAGGACTTGGCGGTCAGGTCCGCCGGGTTGTCGTACACCCCGACGTTGTGACCCACTTCGTCACGGATGTCGTTCCACTCAGAGCAGGCCACCTGACAGGCTTTACAGCCGATACAGGTGGTCACGTCGATAAGCTTCGCCACTTCCTGCTGGTGGTCCCGCGCCTGAGGCGCGGGCGTGAAACCGTTAGTCGCGGAACGACGGATAATGTCTTGAGATTGATAAGCCATAAGTCGTCTCCGTTACACCTTTTCCACGTTCACGAGGAAGGCCTTAAACTCCGGCGTCTGCGTGTTCGCATCGCCGACGAACGGCGTCAGGGTGTTCGCAATGAACCCTTTCTTCGCCACGCCCTCATAACCCCAGTGAATTGGGATGCCGATGGTATCCACCTGCTGACCGTGAACGTTCAGCGTGCGAATACGCTTGGTCACCACCGCCTTGGCTTTAATGTAGCCGCGGTTGGAGGAGACCTTCACGGTATCGCCATGGGCAATGCCGAGCTTGTTCGCCAGCTTCTCGCCGATCTCCACAAACTGTTCCGGCTGCGCGATGGCGTTAAGCAGCGCGTGCTTGGTCCAGTAGTGGAAGTGTTCGGTCAGACGGTAAGTGGTGCCCACGTACGGGAACTTGTCCTTTTTACCCAGCGCTTCAAAGTCGCCCTTGAAGATACGGGCTGCCGGGTTAGAGACCACGTTCGGGTGCAGCGGGTTGGTGCCCAGCGGCGTCTCAAACGGCTCGTAGTGTTCCGGGAACGGCCCTTCCGCCATTTTATCAATAGCAAACAGGCGCCCCATCCCTTCAGGCTGCATGATAAACGGCCCGACGTCGCTGCCTGGTGCGGCAGTGCTGTAGTCCGGAATATCCACGCCGCCCCATTTCGCGCCGTCCCATTTCAGAAGCTGACGCTTCGGATCCCACGGGTTACCCTGCGGGTCAGCGGAGGCACGGTTATAGAGGATGCGGCGGTTAAGCGGCCACGACCATGCCCAGCCCAGCGTATTGCCAAGGCCCGACGGGTCGGCGTTGTCGCGGTTGGCCATCTGGTTGCCTTTCGGCGTCCAGCTACCGGCAAAGATCCAGCAGCCGCTTGACGTGGTACCGTCATCACGCAGGTGAGCGAAGGTACTGAGCTGATCGCCTTTCTTCGCCAGAACCGCACCGGTTGCCGGGTCGATAACGTCCGCCAGCGCCTTACCGTTGCTCTCCATCGCCACTTCTTCCGGGGAAGGATTTTCCGGCGTCGAGTAGTTCCAGGTCATGTTCAGCACCGGCTCAGGGTTCGCGCCGCCTTCTGCCGCATACATCTTACGCAGGCGTAAGAAGATACCGGCCAGGATCTCGCCGTCGTTCATGGCGATGCCCGGGGCGTCCGCGCCTTTCCAGTGCCACTGCAGCCAGCGGCCGGAGTTAACGATAGAGCCGTTCTCTTCCGCGAAACAGGTGGACGGCAGACGGAACACTTCGGTCTGAATCTTCGACGGATCGACGTCGTTTGATTCACCGTGGTTCTGCCAGAAGGTCGAGGTCTCGGTGTTGAGCGGGTCAATCGTGACCAGGAACTTCAGCTTCGACAGAGACTCAACAACCTTGTTCTTGTTCGGGAACGACGCTACCGGGTTAAAGCCCTGGCAGATATAGCCGTTGACCTGGCCCTGGTGCATCATCTCGAAGTACTGCAGAACGTCGTAACCTTTGTCCCACTTCGGCAGCCAGTCAAAGCCCCAGCTGTTTTCCGCCGTCGCTTTGTCGCCGTAGAAGGCTTTCATCAGTGAGACGAAGAACTTCGGATAGTTGCCCCAGTAGTTCACCTGGCCTTCGAGCAGCGGTTTTGGCGTGCTGGCCGTCAGGTAGGTTTGCAGGTCGGGCTGTTTCTCGCTTGGCAGGTTCATGTAACCCGTCAGGCTCTGCGACAGCAGGCCGAGGTCGGTCAGACCCTGAATGTTGGAGTGGCCGCGCAGGGCGTTCACGCCGCCGCCTGCCATCCCCATGTTGCCGAGCAGCAGCTGCACCATTGCCATGGTACGGATGTTCTGCGCGCCGATAGAGTGCTGCGTCCAGCCGAGTGCATACAGGAACGACGCGGTTTTGTCTTTCGCGCTGGTTTCCGCAATAAGCTCGCACACCTTAAGGAAGTCCGCCTTCGGCGTGCCGCAGATGTTCTCAACAACGTCCGGCGTGTAGCGGGAAACGTGCTCTTTCAGCAGGTTCCACACGCAGCGCGGGTGTTGCAGGGTGGTATCGCGCTTCGCAAAGCCTTTCTCATCCAGCTCGTAGTTCCAGCTGGTTTTGTCGTACTTGCGTTTTTCCGCGTCATAACCGCTGAACAGGCCATCTTCGAAGTGGTAATCCTCACGCACGATCAGGCTGGCGTTGGTATAGGCTTCGGTGTACTCGCGGTTATATTTTTCGTTAGTCATCAGGTACAGCAGTACGCCTGACAGGAAAGTGATGTCAGTACCTGAACGAATAGGGGTGTAGAAATCCGCCACTGACGCAGTACGCGTAAAGCGGGGATCGATCACAATCAGTTTCGCACCGTTGTGGATTTTGGCTTCCATCGCCCAGCGGAACCCGACAGGGTGCGCTTCAGCGGCGTTACCGCCCATTACCACAATAAGGTTGGCGTTCTTGATGTCGACCCAGTGGTTGGTCATCGCACCGCGACCAAATGTTGGAGCAAGACTTGCTACCGTTGGTCCGTGTCAGACACGCGCCTGGTTGTCGACCGCGAGCATACCGAGTGCGCGCGTAAATTTCTGAGTTAAATAGCCGGTTTCGTTGCTGGAGGCAGAAGCACACAGCATCCCGGTGGAGAGCCAGCGGTTAACCGTGACGCCGTCGGCGTTCTTCTCAATAAAGTTGGCATCGCGGTCTTCTTTAATATGTTTTGCGATGCGGTCAAACGCCTCTTCCCAGCTGATTTGCTGCCATTTATCGGAGCCTGGCGCGCGGTATTCCGGGAATTTCAGGCGGCTTTCGGAGTGGATAAAGTCCACCAGACCGGCCCCTTTCGGGCACAGCGCACCACGGTTGACCGGATGGTCCGGGTCGCCTTCGATATGGAAAATAGACGCTTTGGCGTTTTTAGCACCGTCGCCGAGGCTATACATTAACAGCCCGCAACCGACAGAGCAGTACGTACAGGTATTACGGGTTTCACGGGTACGCAGCAGTTTATACTGCCGCGTTTCCGCCAGCGCTACGCCGGGCGCAAAGCCCAGTGCCGCTGCCGTGGTGCCTGCCATACCGCCAGCGCAGATCTTAAAGAACTGCCTTCTGCTGACCTGCATGGGTCACTCCTTGTTTCGACATTGCTTACATATGTAGTTTTAACTTCGCGGTTGAGAATTGACCGCAAAGGAGAAAAATTTGCGTTAATCCCTCATTTCTCCGAGGGATATCATCAGAATACCACAATGTCGGTATACCTGTTCCAACGGCGTTAATACAAAGTGAACGTATTATCACTGTGTTGATTATAAAGTGTGACATTGATCACGTTATCTGCTCTGCATGTTAAAAGGGTGTAGCAGGGGTCGGCTTGCACCCCTTCTTAATGAGTAGGAGAATGAGTGTCGAAAAGTTGATCCATACTATGCGTAAGGCCTGTGGTTTATGCTGCAATAGCAGGCTTACTTCCGTGGTTGTTCAGGAATACCGCTGTGTCTAAACAAAACCGTGCTACCCGCTCATCGCCACTGCCTGCGGGCATTGTGGAACTGTCGGTACGCAGACCGCCCCATATTACCCATACCACGCCCGATTTTCTGGCGGAAGAAGTGCCCGTTGCCCTCGTTTACAACGGTATTTCTCATGTGGTGATGATGGCCTCACCCAAAGATCTCGAACTGTTCGCCATCGGGTTTTCCCTCTCGGAAGGCATCATTGCGCATCCGCAGGAGATCTACGGCATGGACGTGGTTCAGGCGTGTAACGGTCTGGAAGTGCAAATTGAACTCTCCAGCCGCCGCTTTATGGGGCTGAAAGAGCGCCGTCGCGCGCTGGCCGGGCGTACCGGGTGCGGCGTTTGTGGTGTTGAGCAGCTTAACGATATTGGCAAGCCCGTTGCGCCACTGCCTTTTACCCAGACCTTTAATCTGGCGCATCTTGACTATGCGCTGGAACATCTCAACGACGTACAGCCCATCGGCCAATTGAGTGGCTGCACGCACGCGGCGGCGTGGGTATTGCCGTCAGGAGATATTGCCGGGGGGCATGAGGACGTAGGCCGCCACGTCGCGCTCGACAAGCTATTAGGCCGTCGTGCGCAGGAAAGCGATCTCTGGCAGCAGGGCGCGGCGCTTGTTTCCAGCCGTGCAAGCTATGAGATGGTGCAGAAGTCCGCGATGTGCGGCGTGGAAATTCTGTTTGCGGTGTCGGCGGCAACCACGCTGGCGGTAGAAGTCGCGGAGCGCTGCAACCTGACGCTGGTGGGCTTCTGCAAGCCGGGAAGGGCGACGATTTATACCCATCCACAGCGATTAATGATTAATCAATAATTTTGAATGATAATAGCAAATCCTTCCGCTTTTAGTTGTTCAGGATGAGGGCTAATATTTATCTCATCAAGGCACGGTGCCTTACCTAAACAACTTAATGAAAGGGTTTATATTATGAAAAGCATCAAAACTTTTGTCGCTGTAATCGCTCTGGCTACTTCTTTCGGTTCTTTCGCTGCACAGACGGTGACCGCAACCGCGTCTACCATTGATGGCGCAGAAGCGAAAATCGCTGCTCAGGCTCAGGAAGCGGGCGCGTCTTCTTACAAGATTACCCAGGCATTTTCCGGTAACCGCGTGCATATGACCGCTGAACTGAACAAGTAAGCTATGTTGCCGCTGTCCCTGCTCTTCGGAGCCGGGACAGGTTTACTTTTTGCTATTCCTTCCCGCTATCTCCTCGCATATCTTCTAAGCTATTCCTGATTAATGAAACAATAAATGTAAATGTTTCACCTCTTTGGTCACTTTTGTTTGAAATTAAGCAATTCCATACACATTTCAAATATAAGGTCAGACCAGCCTTCTGTATGTATTTATCAAAAGAATGCATTGTGTTTTTTTGATGCTATATTACCGGTTTCATATTCAGTGAAAATATAATTAATCCTGAGTTTTAAGGAATTCCTCAGGCGTAAATCCTAAAAGACTTTTGAAGCATTGATCGAATTTATCTGTAATGCTACTTTCCAAAAACAAACTGTTTTAAGTAATAACCCCAGGCCAGATATTCATTATCTGGTTTATTTTGTATTTCACTTATATAAGGAAATAAAATGAACGCGATGTTTAAAAAAGGGATGCTGGCATCCGTGCTGGCTGTAGCGGCGTCCTCAGCAATGGCGGCATCCAGTATTGATATTCAGGTTACGGGTAAAATTCTGCCTTCTTCATGCACGCCGACATTCACCAGCGGCGGAGGAATCGCAGATTTTGGCACGATGAAAGTGGCATCGTTAAATTCAACCGCCGTAACCCCATTAGCCGATGTTAAAATTGTTCCTGTCAATATTACCTGTGAAGATGCTACGCGTATTGCCGTAACCTTTAACGATGCACACGCTGATTCTGCACCTACAGAAGATTTACCCACATCATTTGTTGATTTAGATTTTGCTCTCGAGCCGAAGTATACTGCGGGTCTGGGTATGTATAACGGTAAAAAAATTGGCGCTTACTCACTTGGTATTCAACAAACGAGTGGTGCAGTGACAAACGAAGCTGGAGACGTACTGTATCCAACTTATACCATGGCAAGCGGCGGTAACATGGATTGGGGTAATAAATCTGGTGTTCGTTATTTGCAGGTAACGACTGATAAGAGCGAGATGTACTCTTTCAGTGACACCTTAGGCGGTGACCCTGTTCCGCAGACTAATGTTAACTTTAATGTCGGCGTAGCAGCGATGATTAACCCTACCAACGATTTGAGTATTACTGATGAAGCCACTCTGGATGGCTTAACAAACGTTGAGTTAGTTTATCTGTAATTTTTCCGCCGGAAAATGAAACACTCCATGTTCGTGGAGTGTTATTTATTAATATTAATGGATTAATATTATGCTGAGTCTGAAAAGAACGCTCATTTGCGCCTGCCTGTTAGCTTCGTTCAACACGATGGCTGCCGGGATGGTGCCAGATACATCATTGCTGATTGTTAACGAAGATGAACAGGGCGCCAGTATGGATGTGAAAAACACCGATGCTGATGCACAATTGCTCTACACAAAAGTCATCGATTTAGCTGATGATCAAAAACCTGGACTGATTGTTACACAGCCTGTGGTACGTGTGGATGCAGGTAAAACTCAGCGTGTACGCTTTGTGTTGAAAGGCAGTAACGAACCTTTGAAGGTTGAGCACCTTAAACGTGTGGTTTTTAGCGCTATTCCGCAGCGGGAAAAGAATAAAGTTAAGGTCACCTTTAGCCAGAATCTTCCTGTTATTATTCGTCCAGCTGGGCTGGCGGTTAATCTTGAGCCCTGGAAGGACTTAACCTGGCAGGTTAAAAATGGCGTTGTCACTGTCGAGAATAAGACGCCTTATGTTGTTCGTATGGAGCAACAAGTGAAATTATTACCCTCCGGTACAGCAGCGAAATTCCCTAAAACCTATATATTGCCGGGTGAAACAATGACAGCCAATGCGGATGTAAAATTTTCATCATTAGAAAAGAAAATTGAAATATATCCGGCAACCCGTTACGGCTATAAGGCTAAGAATTATATCGCCGATTTCAAATAAAAAAGCAAACATCACATGGAGTAGTTATGTTAAACGTTTCCTGTAAAAAGGGAATGCTTGCGTTTTGCCTTTCGGCGCTAGCTTTCAGTATTCGGGCTGAAGTAACCCCTATAGAAAATGAATCTATAGAATTGGCGAGAGCGATATTTGATACCGATGCATTAAAAAACCAAGGGTTAGACCCGGCGATTGCTGAATACTATTCCATGGCACCTCGTTTTGCTCCCGGCTATCATAACGTGACCGTGAATATTAACGGTAAGCAGCGTACCCTTATGCCGGTGAAATTTGATGAAGAAGGTACGCCCTGTATTGATGAGGACTTTCTGGAAAACGCGGGTCTGATTAAAAAAACCAGACGAGGCAACTGCCCAAAAATTCATCAGTACTGGTCCGGCTCGACGATCCAGTCTTCGCCGGATATCGAAGAAATATCGGTTGTGGTCCCGCCGGAAGCATTGGATCCCAATTTTGGGCGTCAGTTCGCGGAAGTCCGTGGCGGGCGTGCGGCGATGCTGAATTACTCCATGTTCGGCACCCATAACCAGTATGACGATGATAACGCAGATCGTTTCCAGTCTACCTTTGAACTGGGCTTTAACGCCGGGGACTGGATTGTACGCAGCACACAATTCATCAGCGACGGCAGCGACCAGAGCTTTGACGTTGAATCCCTTTATACCTACGCTCAGCGCACGTTCACCGATTATGGCGTGATGGTGCAGGGTGGCCAGATTAACGTGGCCAACAGCCGCTTCAGCATTCCGTCTATCTACGGAGTACAGATGATGCCGGATACCGCACTTTTGCCTCAGGCAGGGACCGGTGTGGAAGTCTCCGGTATCGCCCGTAACCCGCAGGCGCGCGTGGATATCCGCCAGGGCGGACAACTGATCTATTCAACGCTGGTACCGGCCGGGCCGTTTAATCTGGACGATGTGCCGCTGGCTAACCTCAACACCGACCTGAACGTGACGGTGACCGAGACCGACGGTAGCGAAAACCGCTTTACCGTCGCGGCGAGCACCTTCCGCAGCAACCACGTGGGCCGCGCGCCAGGCTTCACGATGGCGGTAGGACGCGTTGAAGACGACATGGAATCGCGTTTTGAAAATCCGTGGGTGGTGTCTGCCAACAACGGTTGGTCCATCAACAAGCGCATGAACTTCCTCGCCGGTATGGTGATGGCGGATAACCACTATTACGGTTTCTCCGGCAACCTGGATACCGTCCCGATGCAGAACCTGTACGCCTCACTCGGTTTTCTGGCGTCAATAGACAACCAGACGCAAACGGACGGCAACAAAACGACGCTCGACCTGGGGTATTCTCTGCCATGGGGCATCGGTATTTCGATGGGCGGCAGCTACGGCACGCCGGATTATCGCGAGATGACGGAGCTTTACGGTGACGAAGACGATATATCGCAGACCAAATACGACACTAACGTCGGCATCAACTGGTCCAGCCCTGCCCTTGGCCGCTTCTCCCTGAGCTACTACCGCAATGAGAGCTGGAACAGCGAATACGACAGCCGCCGCTTTATTACGTCATGGTCACAGACCTTTAAATACTTCAACGTGAGCGTGAACTGGGAGTCTGACGTCAGCCGTAACGAGGACAGCGACAACGACATGTTCTATGTGAACGTCTCGATCCCACTCGGACGTACGGGCGTCAACACCAGCTCCTGGTATCGTGAAAGTGAAGGTAAGAGCTCCTACGGCACCCGTGCGATGGGATCGCTCAACGATGCGAACCAGTACACAGTTGGCGTGACTCAGGATCATGACGAGAACACCACCAGCTGGGATAGCTCGCTGAACAGCAACCTGCATTACACCAACCTGGCGCTGGCGGCAGGTGGCGATAACGACAGCAACACGAACTATTCTGCGGCACTGAGCGGCGGGATTGTGGCGCATAGCGATGGCGTGACCTTCTCGCCTTACCGCGTGGCGGACACCTATGCCATCGCCAAACTGGATAAACCGGTGGCAGACATTGAGATTGGCACGACGCGTGGCCCGGTATGGACGGATAAATGGGGCCAGGCGGTGATCCCCGCGCTGTCACCGTTCCGCGAAAGCACAATCGAGATCAACACGGAAAGTCTGCCAGGCAACCTCGATGTGAGAAACGGTAGAACGGCGATCAAGGCTTCTCACGGTGCCGTGGCGAAGTGGGAGTTTGCAACGTTAAGCCAGCGTCGCGTGCTGTTGGCTATCAGCCGCCCGGACGGTACGCCGCTGCCGGAAGGTGTCTCCATTGTGGACGAAACGGGTGAGTACGTCACGACGGCACCAGAAGATGGCGTGATCTTCCTTAACGATATCTCCGCCAACCAGCAGCTGTACGCGAAGCTGGATAAGGGGCGTTGTAAGCTGACGTATACCCTGCCAGAAGCGGAGCCGAATAAATTCTATGAAGAGGTGACAGGGAAATGTCTCTAAATAACATTCAGAAGTACGCGCTGACGATCGCGTTACTCTGCGGGGTATCAGGGATACCGACGCTAGCGCACGCCGATGATGGTCAGTGTGAAATGATGTCTGCGGTAAAGACGGTCGACTATGGCCGCTACCGTAAAGAGGATATGCAAAAGGGATCGGCCGAGCATGTCGGCAAAGTCTATAACGGCTATGGCTCGGTCACGCGGGAGTTTCAGGTCTCGGTACTGTGTCCGGATACGCGCAAAATGCGTGTCTCCATCAGCGGGGCAGCCCGGCAGAATCTGGCGTATCGGTTTACGGATAGCGGTGCGATGAAGATCGCGTTTAAGGATGGACGGGTAGACGGCAACGCGGTGCAGCTGGCCGCGGTCGATATCGGGGCGGTTGCCGTTCAGGGTGGGGCATCCCAGGTGACGCTGCCGCCGGAGAAAGCGCTGGCGGCTGTTAACGGCACGGAAGTGGCGGGCCAGCAGTTCACCGCGACCATGATGGTCACGACCTATCTTTCAGAAAAAGCGTTCAGCGTGACCAACGCCACGGACTTTACCGAGACGCTGACGCTAAACGCGGACACCCTTTCTGCGCAATAAACCCTCTGATGCCCGGCAGACGCGCTCTGTCGGGCATTTCTCCTAGTGGATCCCCGCCAGGCGCAGCAGCGCCGTTACCACCGCCGCCGCCACGATCACCACAATTAATGGCATTTTGCGCCAGGCGAGAAACACAGCAAACGCTACGCCCAGCACGCGCGCCATGCCGGCGAAGTGTTCCCCTTCATAGAACGTTGTCGCCAGCGCGACGGAAAACAGCAAGACCGTTGCCGCGTCCGAAAGCAGCGCCTGAGAGCGTTCTGACAGCGCAAGCCGACTCCCCAGTTTCGCTCCGCCGAGCCGCATCAGATAGGTTCCTGCAGACAAAATAGCGATGCCGAGAATAAAGACCGTCAAGTTCCCCATTATTTTTTCCTCGCAGCGAGACCGAGTAATGAGAGCAGCACCGGTAAGCCCACCGGGGCAAACGGTACGGCGGCCAGTGATAGCGCGGCGCCGCTGCAGGCGCGGATCAGCGTGGTACGGTTTTTAAACGCAGGTACCACTAACGCCAGTAAAATCGCCGGGAATACCGCATCCAGCCCGATGGTTTCCGGGTCCGGCAGCAGTTTGCCGACCATGGCACCCAGCAGCGCGCCCACCGGCCAGATAATCGCCACGCCTAAACCGCACAGCCAGTAAGCCGCTTTACGCTGCTCGGGCGTTTTTTGCGACAGGCCAAACACCACGCTTTCATCGTTCATGATGTGACAGCCCAGATAGCTCAACCCACGCTTGCCCACCAGTTCACGCACCGTCACGCCGAACGGCACATGGCGCGCGTTGACCAGCAAACCGGCCGCGGCTGCCGCCAGCGGGTTGCCGCCGCTTGCTACGATGCCGATAAACATAAATTCGGACGCGCCCGCCAGCACGGTGAGGGAGAGGACAAACGGCACCCACAGCGGGAAGCCGTAGGCCATCGCCAGTGAGCCATAGGACATCCCGACGACCCCAACGGCGAGGCAAACCAGGATGATTGCTTTTATCGTGTCGCCTTTCAGGCAGGAGAGATGATGCGTCATACATTTTTAGCCATATCGAACGGGTATCCATTATAATGAACGCAACAGAACTGTTTTTCAAGATGAACGATTCGTTCGATTTATAGAACAAAGAGGCCGTTTTATGACGCAGCCAATTAGCGTAATCGCCAAAAGTCTGGTGCGAGAACGCACGCGAACCGGACTTTCACTGGCGGAGATTGCCCGCCGTGCCGGGATCGCTAAATCTACCCTTTCCCAGCTGGAATCCGGCAACGGGAACCCGAGCCTGGAAACGCTATGGTCGCTTTGCGTGGCGCTGGATATTCCCTTCGCCCGCTTGCTGGAGCCGCAGCTGACGACCACGCAGGTGATCCGCCGTGGCGAAGGCACGAAAGTGGTTGCCGGGCAGGCAAACTACGAAGCCATTTTGCTCGCCGCATGCCCACCGGGCGCGCGCCGTGATGTCTATCTTCTGATGACCCAGCCAGGCGCCGATCGCATATCTCAGCCGCATTCGCCTGGCGCAGTAGAGCATATTATTGTGACGCAGGGGCGGGCCTTGGTCGGCCTGCTCGACGCGGCGGAAGAGCTGGCCGCCGGGGATTACATCTGCTACCCGGCCGACCAGCCGCACATCTTTAAGGCCCTGGAGCCAGACACGTATGCGCTGCTGGTGGCGGAACAAAACTAACAGGGATCCGGCATCCTTGCTGCAGGAGGACGCTGGCAACGTCTTCACGCCAGGTAAAACACCTCGTTCAGCTCGGTACTCACTGGGCTATTATCCAGGTTCGACGGCATGACATCCCGCATGTGTTTCCACCAGCGTTGGCAAACGTCGGTGTTCGCCACGGCTTTCCAGCGC
This sequence comes from Enterobacter chuandaensis, assembly GCF_039718975.1. Lineage (NCBI taxonomy): Bacteria > Pseudomonadati > Pseudomonadota > Gammaproteobacteria > Enterobacterales > Enterobacteriaceae > Enterobacter > Enterobacter chuandaensis. The sequence goes on along the minus strand of NZ_CP097173.1, from coordinate 4,568,723 downwards.
TCCTCCGATTCAATCTCCACCGTTGCAAACAGCAGGTTGCGCTCTTTGTCGAGATAAATGGCGTAGCGGTGCGCGCCGTGGTCTTTCAGCACCGTTTCCAGCTCGGGCCAGATCGGATTGTGGCGGCGCGTATACTCCTCGTGGGCATCCGGGTTGACCTGCATAACAAACGCTTTGCGGATCATAATGCCTCCAGATAGAGCTCGCGGACCTCATCGCGGCTGGCGGTGCGCGGGTTGCATGGCGCGCACGGATCGGCGAGGGCTTTATCCAGCCAGCCCTCGATGTCCGCTTTGGTCACGCCGAGCTGGCTAAAGCCGGACGGAATGCCGACGCGAGCGCTCAGGTCGCGAATCGCCTGAATCGCTGACATGCTGGCGGCCTCGTCGCTCATCCCGCGCGTATCGACGCCCATCGCCTGTGCCACACGGGCAAAACGCGCGACCGCGTTCGGGCGGTTAAAGTTTTCGATGATCGGCAGCAGGATGGCGTTGCACACGCCGTGCGGCAGGTTGTGCGTCGCACCCGGCTGGTGCGCCAGAGCGTGCACAAGGCCGAGTCCGGCGCTGTTGAACGCCATGCCCGCCAGATACTGACCAAACGCCATCTGCTCGCGCGCTTCCAGATTATGGCCGTCGTCGACCGCTTTCGGCAGCCAGAGGTTAATCAGGCGAATCGCTTCCAGCGCGTTGGCGTCGGTCAGCGGGTGCGCGCCAACGGACACGTAGGCTTCAATGGCGTGGGTTAACGCATCCATACCGGTCGCGGCGGTCACCGGGGCGGGAATATCGAGCATCACGCTGGCATCGTCCACGGCAATATCCGGGATGATATTCGGGTCGATAATCACCTCTTTCACCTGACGCGCGGCGTCGATGATGACCGCGTTGCTGGTCATCTCCGCCGCCGTGCCTGCGGTAGTGTTGATCGCCACCAGCGGCACGCCCGCGTTTTTCACCTTACCGACGCCGGAGTAATCGGTAGACGGGCCTGGATTAGCAGTGAGAATTTTGATCGCCTTGGCGGTATCAATCGGGCTGCCGCCGCCAAAGGCAATCACGTAATCACACTCCGCGTCCCGGTAAGCCGCAAATCCTTTTTGCACCAGCGCTTCCGTCGGGTTCGGAAACACCTCATCGAACAGGTGATACGATATTTGATGGGCGTCCAGCGCGAAAAACAGACTGTCGAGCAGGCCCAGTTTCACCAGTTGGCCGTCGGTGACAATCAGCGCTCTGCCCCACTGCCTGGTCGCCACCAGGCTGACCATATCGCCGATTGCGCCCGCACCATGCAGGCTAATTTTGGGAAGTGCCAACATAAAGCTCATGATAATTCTCCTTAACTATCGCCTGTGGCGTTACGCGTATAAATCCAGGGCCGACTGCATCGGGGTAACACCAAAACGTTTGCCCAGCGCGATCAGCTCTTCCCGGGTGATGGTCTGCTTCATGCGGCCCATGGAGTAGACCTTCACCAGCACTTCCGCGGATTTCTCGGCGGTGTCGATCAGGCCGAAGGTTTCATCCAGCGTCGGACCGCTGCCGAAGACGCCGTGGAACGGCCAAAGTACCAGCGAATGTTTTTGCATATCTTTGGCGGTCGCCTGGCCGATCTCGTCCGTACCCGGCACCATCCACGGCAGAATGCCGACGCCGTCCGGGAAGACCACCAGGCATTCGGTACTGCCTTCCCACAGCTTGCGGGTAAAGAAATCAGAATTATTTTCCAGCACGTAGGTCAGGGCGATCAGGTTAGTGGCGTGGCAGTGCATGATGACGCGGTCTTTGCCGTCAGTCGCCTTGATACGTTCGCAGTGGGAGAGGAAGTGCGCCGGCAGTTCAGAGGTGGGAACCGCTTCATCCGTTAGTCCCCAAAGGATGTGGTAGCCCGCGCCGTCGCTGTCTACCCTCACGACGCCGAGATTGGCCTGCGGGTCGAGCTGGACGTTGCGGAAAAACTTCCCGGAGCCGGTGACAATAAACGGTGTGTTGGCGAGCAGCGGCATCGGCTGGCTCAGCGCGATATAGCGCGGCTTCTGGTGGAAATCGGCGGCGAACGGTTCGATATCCGCGTCGTCCAGGCGCAGCGTCAGGTTACCGCCGTTGCGCTCGTCCCAGCCCTTCAGCCAGGCGTCAGAGGTGGCTTTGATCATGCCCTGGACGAACCAGGAGGTGGTGATGGTCTGCATAATTTTCTTTTCCAGTTATCGTGGTGAGGGTTAGGGTGAGGGGCCAGTTACCCGCGTTTGCTTAACACGTCTTTCTCATACGCCCGCACGTTGTCTAGCCACTGGCTGCCCGCAGGCGCATCGTGACGCTGGCAGTACATCTCCCATACCGCCTGCCACGGCAGGGATTTTTGCTCCTCCAGCAACGCCAGACGCGCGGTGTAGTCACCGTTAGCCTCCAGCTGTTTCAGCGCGGCGACAGGCTCCAGCAGCGCGCGCAGCAGCGCTTTCTTCATGTTGCGGGTGCCGATAACCCACGCCGCGATGCGGTTGATGGAGGCGTCAAAGAAGTCGAGACCGATGTGCACGCGGTCAAACAGATCGTGACGGACGATCTCGCTGGCAATCGCCTGGGTTTCGTCATCCAGCAGCACCACGTGGTCGCTGTCCCAGCGCACCGGACGGCTGACGTGCAGCAGCAGACGCGGCACGTAGAGCATGGCGGCGGAAATTTTGTCGGAGATAACTTCCGTTGGGTGGAAGTGGCCTGCATCCAGGCACAGCGCGGTCTGGCGGCTGGTGGCATAACCCATGTAGAACTCGTTCGAGCCGACGGTGTAGCTTTCTGCGCCAATGCCGAACAGCTTGCTCTCCACCGCGTCGATGTGGTGCGTCGGGTCCAGCTTCTCGCTGATGGCTTCATCCAGCGCGGCCAGCAGGCGCTGGCGCGGGGCCAGACGGTCAACGGTGATGTCCTTCATGCCGTCCGGGATCCAGATATTCATCACCGACGGCGTGCCGAGCTGCTCGCCGAAATACGCCGAGACGCGGCGGCTGGCTTTGACATGGTCGATCCAGAACTGGCGGATTTCGTCGTTGGCGTGCGCAAGGGTAAACCCGTCGGCGCTCAGCGGGTGCGAGAAGCAGGACGGGTTAAAATCCAGACCCAGCCTGTTGGCTTTCGCCCACTCCACCCAGTTTTTAAAGTGCTCCGGTTTGATTGCGTTACGCGCCACCGGCTCGTCGGACTCCAGATAGATCGCGTGCAGGTTCAGGCGTTTTGGCCCCGGGATCAGGCTCAGCGCCAGTTCCAGATCCGCACGCAGTTCGGTGGCGTTGCGCGCTTTGCCCGGGTAGTTACCCGTTGCCTGAATGCCACCCGTCAGGGAACCGCCCGGATTCTCGAAACCGGCGACGTCATCACCCTGCCAGCAGTGCATGGAGACGGGCAGACGGTCGAGCTGGCGCAGCGCCTCTTCGACATCCACGCCGACGGCGGCGAAACGCTGTTTAGCCAGGTCCCAGGCTTGTTCAAGTTGAGTGGTCATGCGCAAAGCTCCTTAGTCAGTCGTTTTTGCTGAAACTGCGCCCGGTAGCGGGCAATGTCATGGCAGGGATTGGGGGTGAAGGTGGTCAGGCTGTTATTCGCCGTCACCACCGAACGGAAATCGTCAACGTTTGATAGTTCATCCAGCGTCATCAGCTGAATGCCGATGTTGCCGAGCGTGGAAGCCTCTACGGGGCCTGCCACCACGGTAATGCCGCAGGCATCGGCGCAGAGCTGGTTCAGCAGCTGGTTCTGGCAGCCGCCGCCCACGATGTGCAGCTGGGTGAACGGTTTACCGCGAAGGCTCGCCAGCTCGCTCAGGATGTCGGCATAGAGAAGGGCGAGGCTGTCAAAAATACAGCGCGCCAGCTCGGCGGGGCGGGAAGGTACCGGCTGCCCCGCGTCAAAACAGGCGGCCTGGATCTCAGCGCTCATGTGCACCGGGTTAATAAAGCGGTCGTCGTTCGGGTTAATCAGGAAGGTGCAGGCCTTCAGCTTTTCGGTTTCCGCAATAAGTGCGGGCAGGTCGGTGACGTTCTGCTCTTTCAGCACCCGCTGGAGCAGCCACAGGCCCATGATGTTCTTCAGCACGCGGTAGCGTCCTTCGGCACCGCCTTCGTTGGTGATATTGGCGGCCAGCGCGGCGTCGCTGGTGTAAGGCGTTTTGCTCTCAAAACCCATCAGCGACCAGGTGCCGGAGGAGAGATAGGCCGCGTCTTTGCTGGCGAGCGGCGAGGCAATGACCGCGCTTGCGGTGTCGTGACTGGCGACGGCGACAACGGGAATTTCATTCCCCTGCGGGCAAACCCACTGGCCGATGACATTGCCCGGATGGGTTGGCGCGCCGAACCAGGACGGCGAGGCGCCCGTCCATGCCAGCAGGTGTTCATCCCAGTTATCGGTGTTGATATTGACCAGCTGCGTGGTGGTGGCGTTGGTGTATTCCCAGTTCATGTTGCCGGTCAGACGATAGCCTAAGTAGTCCGGGATCAGTAGCGCATGCGCCACCTTTTCAATCAGTTCTGGCTGTTGCTCCACCAGCGCGCGCAGCTGGTACAGCGTGTTAAACGGCAGAAACTGAATGCCGCTGCGACCATAGATATTCTCTTTGCCAAGCTGCGCGATGGCGTGCGCCATCAGCCCATCGGTGCGGCTGTCGCGGTAGGAGACGGGCAGGCCTACGCGTTCGCCGTGACTGTCCAGCAGCACGTAATCCACGCCCCAGGTATCAATGCCGATACTGTCGATGCGGATACCGTCTTCGCAGACGTTGTGAAGTCCGGTGCGGATCTCCGCCTCCAGCGCATCGATATCCCAGGTCACAAAACCGTCCTGTTTTTGCAGACAATTGGCGAAACGGTGCATTTCGCGAAGCGTAAGGGTGTGCTGGTCACAATCCCAGGTGGCGAGCATTACACGGCCGCTGGATGCGCCTAAATCGACAGCCACACAATGGCGAAAAGTCATGGTCGGGTCCTTTCTTAAGTCATTAGCGAGGAGTGTAAGAAAGGGAAGAAATAGCCACCTTCTCGCCACTGACAGCCCAAATCTCGCGCTGGCAAGAAAGCAAAGGTGAACGTGAGGGAGTTCACAGTTTCCAGTAATGGCAGGGTTTGCAGGCAGTGTGACGCTGACCGCATTTCCCGATCTTTCCGCCTGTTTCTTGAAAAACCGACAGATTTTGCGCGGTTTGCTGTCAAAAATTTAAGGTGAGCGTGGAAGGCCTTAATTACTATTTTGAGAACTTTTCTCATTGGTGGGGGCCGTTATGACCGTACTGCACAGCGTCGATTTTTTTCCTTCGGGAGCTTCTCCGGTCGCGATTGAGCCACGGCTTCCTCAGGCTGCGTTCCCGGAGCATCATCATGATTTTCATGAAATTGTGATTGTTGAGCACGGAACGGGCATCCACGTGTTTAACGGTCAGCCGTATACCATCAGCGGCGGTACGGTGTGCTTCGTGCGCGATCACGACAGGCACCTGTATGAACATACCGACAACCTGTGTCTGACCAATGTGCTCTATCGTTCCCCGGATGCGTTCCAGTTTCTCTCCGGGCTGAATCAGCTGTTGCCGCAGGAGAAGGACGGCCACTACCCGTCGCACTGGCGGGTGAATCAATCCACGTTGCAGCAGGTGCGTCAGCTGGTGAGCCAGATGGAGCAGAGCGAGGACGGGCAGGAGACGCACGCTATTGCCACCCGCGAGCTGCTGTTTATGCAGCTGCTGGTACTGCTGCGCCGCAGCAGCCTGGTGGAAGGGCTGAAAAATAACGACGCGCGTCTGAATCAGCTGATGGCCTGGCTGGAAGATCATTTCGCTGAAGATGTCTGCTGGGAAACGCTGGCGGACGACTTTTCGCTCTCGCTGCGCACGCTGCATCGTCAGCTCAAGCAGCATACCGGGCTCACGCCGCAACGTTACCTCAATCGTCTGCGTCTGATCAAAGCGCGACACCTTTTACGGCATACCGACGAAAGCGTTACGGATATCGCCTATCGCTGCGGTTTCGGCGACAGTAACCACTTTTCGACGCTGTTTCGCCGGGAGTTTAGCTGGTCGCCGCGCGATATCCGTCAGGGCAAGGACGCGTTGCTTCAGTAACGCGAGGGCAATCACCGTTTTCAGGCCGCAAAAAAGCTAATAATGTCCGGTTATCCGCCGTAGAGGTTGTGGTGTGGCCGCTCAGTTAATTCTTCGCAAAGATGATTTTTTTTCCTCCGCGAGTCAGGCCGTCGCGGTGGCCGACCGTTACCCGCAAAATGTCTTTGCCGAGCATACCCACGAGTTCTGCGAGCTGGTGCTGGTGTGGCGCGGCAATGGCTTACACATCCTCAACGACCGGCCCTACCGCATCACGCGTGGAGACCTGTTTTACATTCGTGCTGAAGACAAGCACTCCTACGCCTCGGTTAACGATCTGGTGTTGCAGAACGTCATCTACTGCCCTGACAGGCTCAAGCTGAATGTCGACTGGGCGGGCAACATCTCGGGCTTTCCTGGTACCAGAGGCGAACCGCACTGGCGTTTAAGCAGCAGTGGTATGGCTCAGGTGCGCCAGACCATTTCCCAGCTGGAGCAGGAGAGCCAGAAGAGCGATCCGGTGGCAAACCAGATGTCGGAGCTGCTTTTCGCCCAGCTGGTTATGACCCTCAAACGTCATCGTTACGCCACGGATAATCCCTCCGCCACCACGCAGGAAGCGCTGCTGGATAAGCTGATCGCCCGGCTTGCGGGCAGCCTGAATAAAAGCTTTGTGCTGGAGAAATTCTGCGAGCAGGAGCAGTGCAGCGAGCGCGCGCTGCGCCAGCAGTTCCGCACTCAAACGGGGATGACGGTAAACCAGTATCTGCGCCAGCTGCGCATCTGCCACGCCCAGTATCTGTTACAGCACACGGAGCTGATGGTAAGTGAAGTGGCGATGCGCTGCGGCTTTGAGGACAGTAACTACTTTTCGGTGGTGTTTAACCGCGAGGTGGCGATGACGCCGGTTCAGTGGCGTCATCGCAGTCGAAAAGCAGCGTAATCAGTTCGCCATGCCGAGGCCGACGATATTGGCCGCAATGATAATCACCACGCAGCCCAGGCTCAATACGCCAACCGGACGGCGCCCGGCATTGTTCCACTCCTTCAGCACCAACCCAACCAGCCCGCCGCACAGCACGTAGAAGCTCATGTGCAGCATCCAGCTCATATAGTCATACTGCGGCGGAATGCTGGCGTGGCCCCAGGCGTAGAAAAAGAATTGCAGATACCACATCAGGCCACCTAGCATCGACAACAGCACATTGGTGATGATCAAGGATTTTGCCAGTGAGAAATCGGCTTTTACCGACAAATCTTTCACTTTTGCCAGACGAATGAAGCAGAAGCCGAGGTTAACCAGCGCGCCGCCGCCCATGATCACCACGTAGCTTGGCAGGGCAACATACAGCGGGTCGACGCCCAGCGCCGCAGCGGCGTCGTGCATGGGTTTTGCAGCGTTCATCGCGAACGACATGCCCGCCGAGAAGATGCCGCACATCACTGCCAGCAGCAGCCCTTTCTTCAGATTAAAGTCCTCGGCTTTGATGCCCATCTTGCGCTCTTTTAGCTGGCCTGCGCGGGTGACGATCCCCACGCCGATCACCGCCACCAGCACGCCCAGCAGCGTCATTCGCCCGCCCCGGGTGTTGATCAGCACGTCGAAGTTGCCGTTGAGGATTGGCGTCATCAGGGTGCCGACGATCAGCGTAATGCCAATCGCGATACCAATACCCATCGACATGCCGAGATAGCGCATGGTCAGGCCGTAGTTGATATTGCCGATGCCCCACATCGCGCCGAACAGGAATACCGGCAGCAGGGTGGAGGCGTTGAAGGAGGAGAAGTAGCCCCAGAAATCGGGCAGCAGCATGGCGCTGATTGTCCACGGCAAAATCAGCCAGGAGACGGTACCGCCAACGGACCACATGGTTTCCCATGACCAGCCTTTCACCTTTTTGAACGGGGCATAGAAACAGGCTGCACTGGCTGCGCCTATTAAATGCCAGAAGATACCCATCGTAATCGCATGATTCATTTTTACGTCCTCATCGTTTTTATAGCCGGAGGCTTCCCCCCGACTTGATGAGTGTAAAAATTAGGCGGTTCAGGAACCTTCAGAAGGTTGCCGCACTTTTGTTCAGGATGGCAATCAGCACGTTAAGCGGGTGAGCAGACTCACAATTTTATCATTTATCAGAATCCTAATAACCTTATAAAAACTACGGCATTGATAATCATTTTCAATATCATTTAATTAACTATAATGAACCAACTGCTTACGCGGCATTAACAGCTGTGCCGCCCGACAATAATGGAGAGGATTATGAGTTATACACTGCCATCCCTGCCGTATGCCTACGACGCACTGGAACCGCATTTCGACAAGCAGACGATGGAAATCCATCACACTAAACACCACCAGACCTATGTGAACAACGCGAACGCCGCGCTGGAAAGCCTGCCAGAGTTCGCTAACCTGCCTGTTGAAGAGCTGATCACCAAACTGGACCAGCTGCCAGCAGATAAGAAAACCGTGCTGCGTAACAACGCGGGCGGTCACGCTAACCACAGCCTGTTCTGGAAAGGCCTGAAAACCGGCACCACCCTGCAGGGCGACCTGAAAGCGGCTATCGAGCGTGACTTCGGTTCTGTTGACAACTTCAAAGCGGAATTCGAAAAAGCCGCTGCAACCCGTTTCGGCTCTGGCTGGGCGTGGCTGGTTCTGAAAGGCGAAAAGCTGGCGGTCGTTTCTACCGCTAACCAGGACTCCCCGCTGATGGGTGAAGCGATCTCTGGCGCATCCGGTTTCCCAATCCTGGGTCTGGACGTGTGGGAACACGCTTACTACCTGAAGTTCCAAAACCGTCGCCCTGACTACATCAAAGCGTTCTGGGATGTGGTGAACTGGGACGAAGCAGCAGCGCGTTTCGCCGCTAAAAAATAAGGTTGCATTGACGCCTGTGAGAAGCGAGTCTGATGACTCGCTTTTTTTGTATCTGAAGGAGTAGAGATGCATTACCCGGTGAATGTGTTTACAGGCAAGGTAAGGGAGTACGACGGCAGCCGACCGAGCGCCATCGCTAAAATTCAGGTCGACGGGGAGCTGACGTTAACCGACCTTGGGCTGGCGGGTGACCAGCAGGCCGAAAAGAAAATCCACGGCGGGCCCGAGCGCGCGCTGTGCCACTATCCTCGCGAGCACTATCAGCACTGGAAAGCCGAGTTTCCTGAGCAGGCGGAACTCTTCGTTGCCCCCGCGTTTGGCGAGAATCTTTCCACCGAAGGGCTCATCGAAAAGAACGTGTTTATCGGTGATATCTACCGCTGGGGCGATGCCCTGATTCAGGTAACCCAGCCGCGCTCGCCGTGCTTCAAGCTTAACTACCATTTCGGCATTCATGACATGTCGGCTCAGATGCAAAACGCGGGTAAAACCGGCTGGCTGTACCGCGTGGTGCTGGCAGGACAGGTGTCAGCGGACGCGCCGCTTGAGCTGGCGTCGCGCCTGAGCGATGTCTCTGTTTATGACGCCTGCGCCATTGCCTGGCATATGCCGTTTGACGACGAGCAGTATCACCGCCTGCTGTCTGCGGCGGGGTTATCGACAAGCTGGACCAGAACGATGCAGAAGCGGCGTTTAAGCGGCAAAATCGAGGATAATTCGCGGCGATTGTGGGGGAAGTAACTTCCCCGCACCCCGGCCCTCTCCCCAAAGGGGCGAGGGTGAAAAGACTGCACCGAGCCGTCCCCTCTCCCCTATGGGGAGAGGGTTAGGGTGAGGGGTAAGGAAGGGTTACGAACGCTTATACAACGGCAGCCACAGCGTTAACCGTAGTCCACCCAGCGGGCTGTCGTCGGCTTTCACCCAGCCACGGTGCTGCTGCATGGCGGTTTCAACAATCGCCAGACCCAGCCCCGTGCCGCCAGACTCGCGATCGCGCGCTTCGTCGGTACGGTAGAACGGACGGAAAATCTGCTCGCGGTCTTCCGGACTCACGCCCGGGCCGTCGTCATCGACAATGACGGTGATCCCGTCTTTATCCACCGAGAATGCCACCTCAATCTTCGTATGCGAGTAGCGCAGGGCGTTACGCACGATATTCTCCAGCGCGCTTTCCAGCGTGTTGGGGTTACCGTACAGCGGCCACGGGCCCGGCGGGAAGTTGACGGTGAACGATTTACCCATCTGTTCCGCTTCGAACGCCGCGTTGTCCAGCACCTCGTGCCACAGGTGATTGGCTTTCACCGTTTCGCTCACCAGCGCGTTTTTCTGCTGATTGCGCGACATCACCAGCAGATCGTTAATCATGCTGTCCAGACGGTGCGCTTCCGTTTCAATACGCTCCAGCTCTTTGCTTTCCCCGCTGCGGCGACGCAGCAGGGCGGTGCCCAGCTGCAAGCGCGTGAGCGGAGTGCGCAGTTCGTGGGAGATGTCCGACAGCAGGCGTTGCTGGGCAGTCATCATCCGATCCAGCGCGCTCACCATCTGGTTAAAACTCGTCCCTGCGGCAAGGAACTCCTGCGGTCCAGCTTCCAGTTCCGGGTGTTGTCGCAAATTACCCTGCGCCACTTCATCGGCGGCATTCTTCAGCTTACGCGCTGGTTTCGCCAGGCTCCACGCCAGCCATAACAGCAGCGGGGAACTGACCAGCATCGTGACAATCAGCAGCAGAAGCGGACGGTCAAACAGCAGGTTGATGAAGTCGGACTGGGAACTGCTCGCAGGGCGAATCAGATAGAGCTGGTAATTATCTTCCCCATCCCGTACCGAGAAAGGACCGACCATCTCTACCCGACCATATTTCTTCTTCTGTGGGTGATCGGCGTTATCCGCCTGGCCAATAAAGTTGCGGATAATCTGCATTTCATTGCGATCGGCCCCAATCACGCGGCCTTCGCTGGTCACCAGCAGCAGGCGTTGTCCGGGCGGCGCCCACTTGTCGATAGCGCGAAACAGCCTGCGCCACCACATTAAATCGTTCGGCGGATCGTTTGCCAGCTCCGCTTCCACGTGCTGCTCGATCATCACGCCCTGACGTTGCTCACTGTCGAGCAGCTCCGTCATCTGGCGTGAGTCGAGTTTTGGCAACATCAAAACGAGCATTAAAACCAGTGCCAGCGTTAGCCAGAAGATGGCGAAGATGCGGGCGGTTAAGCTGCCTATCATGAAGCGGAAACCATCAGATAACCGCGTCCACGCAGGGTTTTAAACCATGGGTGACCGTCTTTACGCTCCGGCAGCTTACGGCGCAGGTTAGAGATGTGCATGTCGATGGCGCGGTCAAACGGGGTAAGACGTTTGCCCAGCACTTCCTGGCTTAAATGTTCACGCGAAACGACCTGGCCGAGATGCTGCGCCAGCAGATACAGCAGGGTGAACTCGGTGCCGGTCAGTTCCAGCGTCTGGCCGTCAAAGCTCGCTTCCTGACGGCCCGGGTTCAGGCTCAGGGAGTCCACTTCCAGCGTTGGTGAGCTGTTGTCGGTATTCTGCTGCTGCTCGCTCCAGTGGGAACGACGCAGGATCGCGCGAATACGGGCCACCAGTTCACGGTCGTTGAACGGCTTCGGTAAATAGTCATCCGCACCCAGCTCAAGGCCGAGAACGCGGTCAAGTTCGCTGCCGCGAGCGGTCAGCATGATAACGGGGGTCTGGTGTGTCTGGCGAAGCTCTTTCAGCGTATCAATACCGTTTTTCTTTGGCATCATTACGTCGAGCAAAAGTAGATCGATGCTGTCGTCAAGGAGACTCAGCGCCTGCTCGCCATCATGGGCAACCAGGACGTTGAAACCTTCCATGTCGAGCAACTCCTTTAAAAGGGATGTGAGCTCTCGGTCATCATCAACTAACAGGATTTTATTCATTGTTTAAATACCTCCGAGGCAGAAATTACGACATCAAGGCTATCTAATCCATGACTTTACGTTGTTTTACACCCCCTGACGCATGTTTGCAGCCTGAATCGTAGACTGTCTCTCGTTGAATCGCGACACGAAAGATTTTGGGAGCAAGTGATGCGCAAAGTTACCGCTGCCGTCATGGCCTCAACGCTGGCGTTCAGTGCGTTTAGCCAGGCTGCTGTAGCTATCATCGGCGATAACGGTTCCTCGCAAGAGGGCGCAACGCAGCACAGCAGCCAAAGCCATATGTTTGACGGCATAAGTTTAACCGAACATCAGCGTCAACAGATGCGAGATCTGATGCAGAGGGCACGACACGACCAGCCCCCTGTTAATGTTAGCGAAATGGAGACAATGCATCGCCTTGTCACCGCAGAAAATTTTGACGAAAGCGCTGTGCGCGCTCAGGCCGAAAAAATGGCACAGGAACAGGTTGCCCGCCAGGTAGAGATGGCGAAGGTCCGCAACCAGATGTTCCACCTGCTAACGCCCGAGCAGCAAGCGGTTTTGAATGCCAGACATCAGCAGCGTATGGACCAGCTGCGTGAGGTTGCACGGATGCAGCGAAGCTCAGAAACGACTTTTTTCAGTAGCAATAGCAGTACCCGTAGTAACCAGTAAACCCTGTTTTCCTTGCCATAGACACCATCCCTGTCTTCCCCCACATGATGTGGGGTTTTTTTTTGTCCCGCATTCTGATTCGTTAACCGTTTATTCATCCTTTGCCTCCCCATGCTTCCGTTATACTAGCGGCATGACATGACAGGAGCGTTTATGAATCAATCCTATGGAAGGCTGGTAAGCCGGGCCGCCATTGCGGCGACCGTCATGGCCACTGGCCTGCTGCTGATTAAAATCTTTGCCTGGTGGTATACCGGCTCGGTCAGTATTCTGGCGGCGCTGGTGGATTCACTGGTGGATATTGCCGCCTCGCTGACCAACCTGCTGGTGGTGCGCTACTCGCTGCAACCGGCGGATGAAGAGCATACGTTTGGTCACGGCAAAGCGGAGTCGCTCGCAGCGCTGGCGCAAAGTATGTTCATTTCTGGCTCCGCGCTGTTCCTGTTTTTGACTGGTATTCAGCACCTTATTTCGCCTTCGCCGATGAACAATCCCGGCGTTGGCGTGGTCGTCACGGTTATTGCACTTATAAGCACACTTGTTCTGGTAACGTTCCAGCGCTGGGTGGTTCGCAAAACGCAAAGCCAGGCCGTACGGGCGGATATGCTTCATTATCAATCTGATGTTATGATGAATGGGGCTATTCTTATTGCGCTCGGTCTGGCCTGGTATGGCTGGCATCGGGCCGATGCGTTGTTTGCGTTAGGGATTGGTATCTATATTTTATATAGCGCCTTACGGATGGGGTATGAAGCGGTGCAGTCACTGCTCGATCGCGCCCTCCCGGACTCAGAACGCAATGAAATTTTTTCTATCGTGACCTCCTGGCCCGGCGTCAGCGGTGCACACGATCTTCGAACGCGGCAGTCAGGGCCGACCCGCTTTATTCAGATTCACATTGAAATGGAAGACAACCTGCCACTGGTACAGGCTCACGTGATTGCTGAGCAGGTCGAGCAGGCGATTTTGCAGCGTTTTCCTGGTTCCGACGTCATCATTCACCAGGATCCCTGCTCGGTTGTACCCGGACATATTGGGCTTTCGTAATTCGTTGTAAAAAAGTGAGCCAGACCAGCATTTTGTGTATAAATTACCGCCATTTGGTCTGACCTGAATCAATTCAGCCAGAAGGGATTGATATACTATTTGCAGTATTCGTTGGTCGATAAGTTTCTTCCGGCAACAGATTTCAATTTTGCATTCCTAAGTTCAGAGGTAGTCATGATTAAGAAAATCGGTGTGTTGACAAGCGGCGGTGATGCGCCGGGCATGAACGCGGCAATTCGTGGGGTTGTCCGTGCAGCGCTGACGGAAGGTCTGGAAGTTTTTGGTATCTATGATGGTTACCTGGGTCTGTACGAAGACCGTATGGTTCAGCTCGACCGTTACAGCGTGTCTGACATGATCAACCGTGGCGGTACCTTCCTTGGGTCTGCGCGCTTCCCGGAATTCCGTGATGAACACATCCGTGAAGTGGCTATTGAGAACATGAAAAAACGTGGCCTGGACGCGCTGGTGGTCATCGGCGGTGACGGCTCGTACATGGGTGCAAAACGTCTGACCGAAATGGGCTTCCCGTGCATCGGCCTGCCGGGCACCATCGACAACGACATCAAAGGCACTGACTACACCATCGGTTACTTCACCGCGCTGGGCACCGTTGTGGAAGCCATTGACCGCCTGCGTGACACCTCTTCTTCTCACCAGCGTATCTCTATCGTTGAAGTGATGGGCCGTTACTGCGGTGACCTGACCCTGGCGGCGGCTATCGCCGGTGGCTGTGAGTTCGTGGTGGTTCCTGAAGTGGAGTTCAGCCGCGAAGATCTGGTTGCTGAAATCAAAGCCGGTATCGCGAAGGGTAAGAAACACGCGATTGTGGCGATCACCGAGCACATCTGTGACGTTGACGAGCTGGCGAAGTACATCGAAACTGAAACCAAACGCGAAACCCGTGCGACCGTACTGGGTCACATCCAGCGCGGCGGTTCCCCGGGCCCGTACGACCGTATCCTGGCCTCCCGTATGGGCGCGTACGCTATCGAGCTGCTGCTGCAGGGTCACGGCGGCCGTTGCGTCGGTATTCAGAACGAACAGCTGGTACACCATGACATCATCGACGCGATTGAAAACATGAAGCGTCCGTTCAAAGGTGACTGGCTGGACTGCGCGAAAAAACTGTACTGATCGGCGTTGGTATCGTGCCGGGTGGCGGCTTCGCCTTACCCGGCCTACAAAAACACGATCCGTAGGCCCGGTAAGCGAAGCGCCACCGGGCTTTTTTTGTGCGCATAACCCCCCTTTTTATTCCTGCACGTTATAGCCAATCTTTTTTTATTCTTTAATCATTGGTTCTCTTTCTGGCACGCTGCATTCATCAAAACACTACACAAGAGAGCTGGGCGATGAATAAATGGGGCGTGGGGTTAACATTATTGCTGGCATCGACCAGCGTTCTGGCAAAGGACATCCAGTTACTGAACGTGTCGTACGACCCGACGCGTGAGCTGTACGAGCAGTACAACAAAGCGTTTGCGGCCCACTGGAAGCAGGAAACCGGCGATAACGTGGTGGTTCGTCAGTCGCACGGTGGCTCCGGTAAGCAGGCGACGTCCGTCATCAACGGTATTGAAGCCGATGTGGTTACGCTGGCGCTGGCCTACGATGTCGACGCTATCGCCGAGCGTGGCCGTATCGACAAAAACTGGATCAAACGCCTGCCGGACAACTCTGCGCCATACACCTCGACCATCGTTTTCCTGGTGCGTAAAGGCAACCCGAAACAGATTAAGGACTGGAACGACCTGATCAAACCGGGCGTTTCTGTGATTACCCCGAACCCGAAAAGCTCCGGCGGCGCACGCTGGAACTACCTGGCAGCCTGGGGCTACGCGCTGCACCACAACAACGGCGATCAGGCGAAAGCACAGGAGTTCGTCAAATCCCTCTACAAAAATGTTGAAGTGCTGGACTCCGGCGCGCGTGGCGCAACCAACACCTTCGTCGAGCGCGGAATTGGCGATGTGCTGATTGCCTGGGAAAACGAAGCCCTGCTGGCGACCAACGAACTGGGTAAAGACAAGTTTGAGATCGTGACTCCGAGCGAATCCATCCTCGCCGAGCCGACCGTTTCCGTGGTCGATAAGGTCGTTGATAAGAAAGGAACCAAAGCGGTGGCGGAAGCCTACCTGAAGTATCTCTACTCGCCGGAGGGCCAGGAAATCGCCGCGAAGAACTTCTATCGTCCACGCGATGCGGCTGTCGCGAAGAAATACGATAGCGAATTCCCGAAACTGAAGCTCTTCACCATCGATGATGTGTTCGGCGGCTGGACGAAAGCGCAGAAAGAGCACTTCTCTAATGGCGGCACCTTCGACCAGATTAGCCAGCGCTAAAGGTTAGCAAACGACACGGCAACCCGGTGTGAGAAATCCACCGGGTTTTTTATTTGGTCATCATTTTGCGTTACTCTTTTGCCTCTATTAAAAACAGGGAACGCGTTGTGAAAAAAATTATCTTATTGATCCTGATTGTCATCGCCCTGGCCGCAGGCGGCGTGTACTGGATAAAAGCGGGTAATCCGAATGCATTGCGTCATATCGTTCTCGACCAGTGTCTGCCTAACCAGCAGCAACATCGTAACCCGGCACCCTGCGCGCAGGTGAAGCCTGACGCGGGCTATGTGGTATTTAAGGACCGCAACGGGCCGCTGCAGTATCTGCTGATGCCAACGTATCGCATCAACGGCACTGAAAGCCCGCTCCTGACCGAGTCTCACACGCCGAACTTCTTCTGGCTGGCGTGGCAGTCGCGCAGCTTTATGACCCTGAAGCGCGGCTCCGAGGTCCCGGACAGCGCCATTTCGCTGACGATTAACTCACCGACAGGCCGCACGCAGAACCATTTCCATATCCATATCTCCTGCCTGCGCCCGGATGTACGCGAGAAGCTCAACGCGGCGCAGGGAGAAATCAGCACCCAGTGGCTACCGTTCCCGGGCGGGCTGGAAGGGCATGAGTATCTTGCCCGTCGGGTGACGGAAAATGAGCTGGTCCAGCGCAGTCCGTTTATGATGCTGGCGGAAGAGTTGCCGGAAGCGCGCGACCATATGGGACGTTTCGCGCTGGCCATGGCCCAGCAGTCGGATGGTTCGTTTGTTTTGCTGGCGACCGAGCGTAACCTGCTCACGCTTAACCGCGCGTCAGCAGAACAATTGCAGGATCATCAATGCGCTATCCTGAAGTAACCCCACCATAAATCGCGTTTACTCGGGCTGCCTGTCACCGTAGACTTGCTGAAAAATTCTACAGGAGACAGGTATGTCGCTCTGGTTAACGCATCCTCTGCTGCTGCCTTCATTGATTGTGGGCGTCACCATCGTGCTGTGGGCGACGTCGCTGTTGCCGGAATTTATCACCGCGCTGCTGTTCTTCACGGCGGCAATGGCTGCCAGAATCGCCCCGCCAGAGGTGATTTTTGGTGGTTTTGCCTCGTCGGCTTTCTGGCTGGTCTTCAGCGGCTTTGTGCTCGGCGTGGCGATCCGTAAAACCGGCCTGGCGGACAGGGCCGCCCGGGCGCTGTCGGCAAAGCTCACCGACTCCTGGGTGATGATGGTGGCGAGCGTGGTATTGCTCAGCTACGCGCTGGCGTTTGTGATGCCGTCGAACATGGGGCGTATTGCGCTGCTGATGCCCATTGTCGCGGCGATGGCAAAGCGCGCCGGTATCGCCGACGGCTCCCGCGCCTGGTTCGGACTTGCGCTGGCCGTCGGGTTCGGCACCTTCCAGCTCTCGGCCACTATTCTGCCCGCTAATGTGCCCAACCTGGTGATGAGCGGCGCGGCAGAAGGCTCGTACGGCATTCATCTGAACTATGTTCCGTATCTGCTGCTGCACACGCCGGTGCTCGGTATTCTCAAAGGCCTGATTTTGATTGGCCTCATCTGCTGGCTATTTCCCGGTAGCCCAAAACCGCCGAAGGAACTCATGCCGTCTGAACCCATGGGGCGGGACGAAAAGCGTCTTGCCTGGCTGCTGGCGGTGGTGTTAGTGATGTGGGTGACGGAGAGCTGGCACGGCGTAGGGCCCGCGTGGACGGGGCTGGCGGCGTCGATCATCGTCATGCTGCCGCGCGTGGGTTTCATTACCGGGGACGAATTTTCTGCCGGGGTGAACATGCGCACCTGTATCTACGTCGCGGGCATTCTTGGGCTGGCGATCGTCGTGACGCAAACGGGTATCGGGACGGCCGTGGGCGAGGCGCTGCTGCGCATTATGCCGCTGGATGCGGACAAACCGTTAACCAGTTTCCTGGCCCTGACCGGCATCACCACGGCGCTCAACTTCATTATGACCGCCAACGGCGTTCCGGCGCTGTATACCACGCTGGCGCAGAGCTTCTCGGACGCGACCGGTTTCCCGCTGCTGTCGGTGATTATGATTCAGGTGCTGGGCTATTCCACGCCGCTGCTGCCGTATCAGGCGTCGCCGATTGTGGTAGCGATGGGGTTAGGGAAAGTGCCTGCGAAGGCGGGGATGCTGCTCTGTCTGGCGCTGGCGATAGCGACGTATCTGGTGCTGCTGCCGCTGGATTATCTGTGGTTTAGTGTATTAGGTCGTTTGTAGCGGCGGGTAAGCGCAAGCGCCACCCGCCACAAAGGCCATTACGACTGTTTAGCCGCTTCTGCCGCTTTAACGATCACCGCGAAAGCGTCAGCTTTCAGGGATGCACCGCCAACCAGCGCGCCATCGATGTCTGGCTGGGTGAACAGCTCAGCAGCGTTGGACGCGTTTACGGAGCCGCCGTACTGGATGATCACTTGCTCAGCCACTTTCGCGTCAGCTTTAGCAATGTGGTCACGGATGAATTTGTGCACCGCCTGAGCCTGCGCAGGGGTAGCAGATTTGCCGGTACCGATCGCCCAGACTGGCTCGTAAGCGATAACCGCGCCTTCGAACGCTGCCGCGCCCTGCGTTTTCAGCACGGCGTCGATCTGACGTGCGCACACTTCTTCGGTTTTGCCCGCTTCGTTTTCCGCTTCGGTTTCACCGATGCACAGAACCGGGATCAGACCCTGCTCTTTCAGCACGGCGAATTTCTTCGCGATGAACTCGTCAGATTCTTTGTGGTAGGTGCGACGCTCGGAGTGGCCGATGATGATGTATTTCGCGCCGATATCTTTCAGCATTTCAGCGGAAGTTTCACCGGTGAACGCGCCAGACAGGTTAACGTCAACGTTCTGCGCGCCCAGCACGATGTGGCTGCCGTCAGCGGCACGTTTAGCCAGATCCAGGTACATATCCGGCGGAGCGATAGCAACCGCGCAGCCGGTCACGCCAGCCAGCTCTTTACGCAGGTTCGCAACCAGTTCGTTTACCATGTGGCGGCTGCCGTTCAGTTTCCAGTTACCCATCACTAAAGGATGTCGCATTTCAATTCTCCACGCTAAATAAGCGAATTAAGGAATATGGCCGCCCTGTCGGGCAGCATGGTCTGTGAATCAGTATAGAGATTTTCCCCTGAAAGGCTTTGCTTTTTGTCATTAATTCGCCCCGCCAAGGGTGTCAGATAGTGCCAGCTTAATCGGTTCAACAGCGAAGGTCAGTCCTTTTTCGCCGTTATCCGCCACCACATAGCGGATCGCGCCTTCGGTCGTGGCGTAGTACCGCTTGTTTTTACCGGCGGCCAGCAGTTTTTGCAGCTTTTGCTGGCTCTGCTTTTTCGTCAGCGCAGGCGTAAATGCCTGCAGCACCGCGCTCATGTAATCAAGCGCCTTCGATTTAGCGGCTTTCTGCTCTGGCCCCTGAATCGGTAGCCAGGTGATCTGCATGCTTTTGATTTTTAACGTACCGCGTTCGAGCGCCGTGGAGGCATACAAATTCTCGTTAATCTTGCTCGCAGCACGGGTCAGTGTAGGGGCATCGCGGGAGCTATCAATGGCGCGAAATTCATCCAGCGGCAGCGTTGGGTTGGCCTGATTGAAGGCTTCACGGAA
The DNA here is from genome assembly GCF_039718975.1 of Enterobacter chuandaensis. Lineage (NCBI taxonomy): Bacteria > Pseudomonadati > Pseudomonadota > Gammaproteobacteria > Enterobacterales > Enterobacteriaceae > Enterobacter > Enterobacter chuandaensis. Next base: position 4,549,189 of record NZ_CP097173.1, on the reverse strand, counting down.
CTGGCTGATGGATTGATCGAAGGACGGCGCGCCCGCCAGCAAATACGGCGCGGTGGTGGGGGCCGCGGTGTCGGCGGCGTGCAGCGGAAAACCCGCGCCGAGCATCGCTAAACACAGGAAAAGAGAGTGTGCCGAACTTTTCATCAACATTGCCCCTGGCCGTAAGTGCTCATGATTAAAACGATATCTGGTCGGCTTGTCAAAAGGTCACAACTCCAGGGTAAAATGCGGGCTAAATGATAATAAGGAACCTTACATGACCATACAGCAGTGGCTGTTTTCATTCAAAGGGCGTATTGGACGCCGTGATTTCTGGGTATGGATGGTAACGTGGGTCGTCGCCATGCTGCTTCTGTTTTTCGTTGCTTACAACGCCTGGCTGAGCACGCAAACGGCGGCCTTCGCGCTGGTTTGCCTGCTATGGCCAACGGCGGCTGTCGTGGTGAAGCGCCTGCACGATCGCGGACGTTCCGGCGCGTGGGCATTTCTGATCGTACTGGCGTGGATGCTGGTGGCAGGGAACTGGTCGATGTTGCCGTCCATCCTGCCGTGGGTCGTGGGCAGGCTGCTGCCGTCGGTCATCTTCGTGATGATGATTGTCGATCTGGGCGCGTTTATCGGCACCCAGAGCGAAAACAAATACGGTAAAGACACCGTCGAGGTGAAATACCGCTGATCACCAGTAGTGTTCGGCGGTCATATGGCCCGGTCGGCGGCGAAGATGTTTCGTCATCTGCCGGGTATCCTTCAGAAGCTGCTGCGTGTCTCGGACCATCTGCGGGTTACCGCACAGCATGACGTGGCTGGTCTCGGCTGTCATCGGTAAGCCCACCGCTTCTTCCAGTGCGCCACTCTCAATTAACGCCGGTACGCGACCGGTAAGCGTTCCTGCTACGGTTTCGCGGCTGACTACCGTCTGAATCTTTAACTTTCCGCCGTACTGCTGTTCCAGCGCCTGCATCTGCGGGAGATAGCTTAAATCTGCGGCATAGCGCGCGGCGTGAACCAGCACGATGTTTTTAAAGCGCTCCAGATCCTTACCGTACTGCAAGATAGAGAGATACGGGCCGATGGCCGTGCCGGTCGCCAGCATCCAGAGGGTATCGCAATCCGGGATCTCTTCGAGCACAAAGAAACCTGCCGCTTCACTCACAATTTGCACATCGTCGCCGGGCTTAAGGGCGGCAAGACGCGGGCTCAACTTGCCGTCCGGGACGGTGACCAGATAGTACTCGAGGTCCGGGTTATCCGGCGCGTTAACGTAAGAATAGGCGCGCTGCACGCGCTCGCCGTCGACATCCAGCCCCAGCTTGGCAAATTGCCCGGCCTTAAACGGGTGCACGGGAGCATGCAGGGTGAGACTAAATAGCGCATCGGTCCAGAATTCTATCTTTGTGACTTTACCTGTTACCCAGTCCGCCATGATCTTCTCCTGTGCTGTTTCTCTGTTCTATCTTCCGTACTTGTGGGAAACATTTCCAGCCCCTTCGGGCCGGAAAGCTCTATCGGTCAAACGGTTTTACAGAATGTGCGTCTGCACATTCTGGTCTTTGCGGTCGAGATAGTGGATAGACTGAATGCGGCGAATGGTGCGCGATTTACCGCGGATCAGCAGGGTTTCAGTGGTCGCCATGTTGCCCTTGCGGGTGATGCCGTCCAGTAGGTCGCCTTTGGTGATGCCGGTTGCGGAGAAGACCACGTTATCGCTGCGCGCCATGTCGTTCAGCGCCAGCACTTTATTGGCTTCGATGCCCATCGCTGCGCAGCGTGCCAGCTCGTCCTCACCGATACGACGGTTCTCGTCGCTGTCACCTTTCACCTCATGACGCGGCAGCAGGCGCGCCTGCATATCGCCGTCCAGGGCGCGGATCACCGCCGCAGAGACCACGCCTTCCGGCGCGCCGCCGATACCGTAAAGCACGTCGACTTCGCTGTCCGGCATGCATGTCAGAATGGAGGCGGCAACGTCACCATCAGGGATAGCAAACACGCGCACGCCGAGTGCCTGCAGGTACGCGATGGTGGCGTCGTGGCGCGGTTTTGCCAGAATAGTCACAGTGAGTTCGTTGAGCGGTTTACCCAGCGCCGCCGCGATATTGCGCAGATTAGCATCCAGCGGCAGGCTGAGGTCGATTGCACCTTTCGCACCAGGACCGACTATCAGCTTTTCCATATACATATCCGGCGCGTTGAGGAAGCAGCCTTTATCGCCCACGGCCAGCACCGCCAGCGCGTTGGCCTGGCCCATCGCCGTCATGCGGGTACCTTCGATCGGGTCCACCGCGATATCCACGGCATCGCCTTTGCCGGTACCGACTTTTTCACCGATGTAGAGCATTGGCGCTTCGTCGATCTCGCCTTCGCCGATGACGATGGTGCCGTCGATGTTGACCTGGTTAAGCACAATGCGCATGGCATGGACGGCCGCGCCGTCTGCGGTATTTTTGTCGCCACGACCCAGCCATTTATAGCCTGCGAGGGCGGCCGCTTCGGTGACGCGGGAAAACTCGATAGCAAGTTCACGTTTCATGAGGGACTCGTACAGTCAAAAGGAATTGCACGAAGTTTATCACAGAGTGGGGAGGGGGGAGGGACCGGTGCGGTCGGAGCCCCTCACCCTAACCCTCTCCCCTTTGGGGAGAGGGCCGGGGTGAGGGGTGAGTGTTTTGTCTTACTCTTCGTGCTCTTCCCACGCCAGGGCGCGTTTCACCGCTTTCTTCCAGCCGCTGTAGCGGAAGTTACGCTCGGTGGTTTCGATGCCCGGGCGGAATTCGCGCTCGATGACCGCTTTTTCCTGCAGCTCGTCCAGGTTCTGCCAGAAGCCAACCGCCAGACCGGCAAGGTACGCCGCGCCCAGCGCCGTCACTTCACGCACTTCAGGGCGCTCAACGCGGGTGCCCAGAATGTCGGACTGGAACTGCATCAGGAAGTTGTTAGCCACCGCGCCGCCGTCCACGCGCAGGGCGTGCAGACGGATGCCGGAGTCAGCCTGCATCGCTTCCAGTACGTCGCGCGTCTGGTAGGCGATAGATTCCAGGGTGGCGCGAATAATGTGGTTAGAATTCACACCACGCGTCAGACCGAAAATCGCGCCGCGGGCATACGGATCCCAGTATGGTGCGCCCAGACCGGTAAACGCAGGTACCACGTACACGCCGTTGGTATCCTTCACTTTGGTGGCGAAGTACTCGGAGTCGAACGCATCGCTGATAAGCTTCATCTCGTCGCGCAGCCACTGGATGGATGCACCCGCCATGAACACCGCACCTTCCAGCGCATAGTTCACTTCACCGCGCGGGCCGCAGGCGATGGTCGTCAGCAGACCGTTTTCTGATTTCACCGCTTTCTCGCCAGTGTTCATCAGCATAAAGCAGCCGGTACCGTAGGTGTTCTTCGCCATCCCTTCCTTGACGCACAGCTGGCCGAACAGTGCCGCCTGCTGGTCACCGGCAATACCGGCGATAGGAATACGGGTGCCGCCTTTACCGCCGATGTTGGTCTGGCCGTACACTTCTGAAGACTTACGCACTTCAGGCAGCATCGCGCGCGGAATGTCCAGCGCGTCCAGCATCTTGTCATCCCACTCCAGGGTATTGATGTTGAACAGCATGGTACGCGAGGCGTTGGTGTAGTCGGTAACGTGAACGCGTCCCTGGGTCATCTTCCAGATAAGCCATGTGTCGACGGTCCCGAACAGCAGCTCGCCGCGTTTTGCACGCTCGCGTGAACCTTCCACGTGGTCGAGGATCCACTTCACTTTGGTGCCGGAGAAGTACGGGTCAACCACCAGGCCGGTGGCGCTACGCACGTACTCTTCCATTCCGTCGCGCTTAAGCTGTTCGCAGATCTCTGAAGTACGGCGGCACTGCCAGACGATGGCGTTGTAAATAGGCTTACCGGTTTCGCGTTCCCACACCACCGTGGTTTCACGCTGGTTGGTAATACCAATCGCGGCAATCTCGTCGGAGCTGATGTCGGCTTTCGCCAGCACTTCGACCAGCGTGGAGCTTTGTGACGCCCAGATCTCCATCGGGTCGTGTTCTACCCAGCCTGGACGGGGATAAATTTGCTCAAATTCACGTTGAGACACGCTGACAATGTTCGCGTCATGATCCATTACGACAGCGCGGGAGCTGGTAGTGCCCTGGTCGAGCGCAACAATATATTTTTTTTCGGTCATGGTATGTGTCCCGTAGTCAGATTACAGCGAAGCTTTTTGTTGTGTGGTAGAAGTCGTCTCCTTCTCCTCGTCCACACAGGTGTCGCACGGTAAGTGGCGACCAATTAATTTGCGGTAGCTAAATGCGCCCAGCGCAGCCCCGACAACCGGCGCAAACAGCGGAACCAGGAAGTAAGGAATGTCTTTGCCGCCGGTGAAGGCCACGTCGCCCCAGCCTGCGATAAAGGCAAACGCTTTGGGTCCGATATCACGCGCCGGGTTCATCGCGAAGCCGGTCAGCGGGCCCATGGATGCGCCAATCACCGCAATCAGCAGGCCAATCAGAAGGGGTGCCAGCGGGCCGCGCGGAATGCCGTTTCCGTCGTCGGTCAGCGCCAGGATAACGCCCATCAGAATAGCGGTAATCACCATTTCAACTGCGAACGCCTGCACAAAATTGATATGCGGGTTAGGGTAGGTTGAGAAGATGCCTGCCAGATCCAGACTTTCGACGCTGCCGCGAACCATATGATGCGTCTGTTCGAAGTCGATGAAAAGATTGTAATAAAGCCCGTAAACTAACGCCGCTGCGCAAAACGCGCCGGCAAATTGAGAAATAATGAAAGGAACAACTTTGCGTCCGTCGAAGCACGCGAACAGCCACAGTGCGATTGTCACCGCCGGGTTAAGATGTGCACCAGAGACCCCTGCAGTCAGGTAGATAGCCATCGCCACGCCCAGACCCCAGATGATACTGATTTCCCACTGACCAAAACTGGCACCCGCCACTTTTAGTGCAGCGACACAACCCACTCCGAAGAATATCAACAACCCGGTACCAAGGAACTCGGCAATGCACTGGCCTTTTAAGGTTGATGTCTGACTCATAATCGGAATCCTGAAGAAATTGATGTTTGTTGTTAGCGTGGCCGCCCGTGACAGCCACGATGTCCTGTAGACATAGTGTTAATTTATCGTTAACGAGCAAAAACGAGAAATATCGAAATCAAAATGTGTGGTCTGCGTCAATAAAATGAGCGTTTTCGCGCCATAAAGCGCGTTTTTACGTCAGTTACGAACCGTGAGCTGAATCATTTCTTTAACGAATGAGTTAACAACTTAGAGGTATATGCCGCGAACGCACCAGGACGAGGCCGAAAAGTGTTGCAAACCGCGATCTGCGTGGCATGCCGCTGGACAGGCGCGGCAGGGCTCCATACAATCGGAACATATGTTGTGCGCGTTTACGTTAAAGCGTCGCCTTGCAATTCAGGAGAGGTAGGATCATGTCTTTAGAAGTGTTTGAGAAACTGGAATCGAAAGTACAGCAGGCGATTGACACCATCACGCTGCTGCAGATGGAAATTGAAGAGCTGAAAGAGAAGAACAACAGCCTGGCGCAGGAAGTTCAGAACGCTCAGCACGGCCGTGAAGAACTGGAGCGCGAAAACAACCAGCTGCGCGAACAGCAGAACGGCTGGCAGGATCGCCTGCAGGCGCTGCTGGGACGTATGGAAGAGGTTTAATTCCCATTGGGATGAACTGAACAGGCCGGGTAAGGCGAAGCCGCCACCCGGCTTTTTTTATGGTTTGATGTCAGTCGGCGACAACCATAAAAAAGGCCGCCAAAGGCGGCCTTAACGCTACTTGTCCTGCGCTGTCATAACAAAAGCAACAAATCCACTCGGTTCATCGCTCTTTACCACGAGTACGCTGGCGACAATGAACGCGATACATAAATAGCGTTTCATTATGCGGTCCCTGCAGCTAACCGCTCCACCGTTCACCACCGGTGATAAGTCGGTGGACACAAGCCCGGTTAAAGGTTGCTATACGGTTGTGAATATACCTTTCCCTGGACCGATGCCCATTTGCGAGATGGCGGAAAGGGACGCAGCAGCATCATAATGAGCAATAGCTGCATAGTTAAGGTCCTCACAGATAATTAGGAATTTATAAAGGGTCGATGGGGTTACCTGAGGTTTGAACCAGGGTAAGATAAAAATCCTGGTTAAAGGTTGCAAGACTTCCCAACGGACCGCGAATCCCGAGGGACAAAAAAACCGCCACATTGCTGATGGCGGTTTTTTTATGGTTCACGCTGACTGTCTTGCTACTCGATATCCAGCGCATCTTCGGACAGGATAATGCCGGTATTATCAGCGTAGAGATGATCTCCGGAGAAGAAGGTCACGCCGCCGAAATTAACGCGCACGTCGCTTTCGCCGATGCCGTCACCCGCAGCGCCTACCGGAATGGCCGCGATGGCCTGAATTCCGATATCCAGGTCTTCGAGATCGTCTACCTGGCGCACGGAGCCGTATACCACAATGCCTTCCCACTCGTTCTGGGCGGCAATTCCGGCCAGTTCCGCGTCAATCAATGCGCGACGCACGGAACCGCCGCCGTCGACCACCAGAACGCGGCCACGGCCGTTCTGTTCGAGCAGATCGTACAGCAACCCGTTATCCTCGAAACATTTCACCGTGATGATTTGTCCGCCAAACGACGACCGTCCACCAAAGTTGGAGAACAGCGGTTCAACGACGTTGACATCTTCCTGATAGATGTCACATAGCTCGGAGGTATCGTATTTCATAGGTTTAACGCTCAGTTGCTGCGAATGTGTTCAGTATATCGTGCGAAATGCGTTGTTGGCAAAATCATCAATTGTTAATTGATATTTGTCAGTTAACGCAGCGTCTGGCTTAAGACAATCCCGATGACGAACAACAGGTTAGTCAGCAACGCGCCTTTTACCGTACGTTCAAGCATCGGCGGCATGGCGGATGGGCTGAGTTCACGCATCACAAAGCGGGCCTGCTTAATCAGCAGCGGTGCGGCAAGGACAAACAGCCAGCCCCACAAACTCTGCAAGGAGATCAGGTTAAACAGCGCCAGACACACCAGCGCGCCGATGAGCAGGCAGGCATGATAGCGGCGCGCATTGACCGGCCCCAGACGTACCGCCAGCGTGTTTTTACCGTTCTCACGATCGCTGTCGATGTCGCGCAGGTTGTTAATATTGAGCACCGCCGTCGCCAGCAGGCCGCAGGCGGTGGCGGGCAGGAACAGGGCAGGGATAACGGTATGCGCCTGCAGGTACCAGCTTCCCATCACGCTCAGCCAGCCGAAGAACACCAGCACGGAGATATCACCGAGGCCAATATACCCGTAAGGCCGCGTGCCAACGGTGTATGTAATCGCCGCGATAATGGCGAGCAGGCCCAGCACCAGGAAGCCAATGAAATCGCTGGTGGTTTTCGAGGCGACCGTCACCAGCGCCAGGCCGGATAAGCAAATCAGCACCACGGTGATAATCAGCGCGCGTTTCATCTGTGCCTGGGTAATCACCCCTTTCTGCATCCCGCGCAGCGGCCCGATACGATCGGGCTTATCGCTGCCTTTCACCGCATCGCCGTAGTCGTTAGCAAGATTGGAGAGAATTTGCAGCAGGCCGGCAGTAATCAATGCCAGCGCGGCGACCAGCGGATCAAAATAACCCTGCCACCAGGCAAGGGCGGTGCCGACGATAATCGCGGCAAAGGCCAGAGGAAGCGTTTTAGGGCGCAGACTTTCGAGCCACGCCTGAGTACGGCTGATATCAGTCATAGTAATTTAGCCAATAAAAATGGGGGCCTTAGCCCCCATTAACAGTGATGAGAATGCAATAACCGCGATTATAGGATAAAACGGCTCAGATCTTCATCTGCCACTAACGCATCCAGATGTTTGCTCACATAATCTGCGTCAATGGTAATGGTTTGACCGTTGAGGTCGCTCGCATCATAAGAGATATCTTCCACCAGGCGTTCCAGCACGGTATGCAGACGACGCGCACCGATGTTCTCGGTGGTTTCGTTGACCTGCCATGCGGCCTGGGCGATACGTTTGATACCGTCTTCGGTGAACTCGAGGTTCACGCCTTCGGTCGCCATCAGCGCTTTGTACTGCACGGTGGCAGAGGCGTTTGGCTCGGTCAGGATACGTTCGAAATCTTCGGTGGTCAGCGCCTGCAGCTCAACGCGGATTGGCAGACGACCCTGCAGTTCCGGGATCAGATCTGACGGGCTGGCAACCTGGAACGCCCCTGAAGCGATAAACAGAATGTGGTCCGTTTTCACCATACCGTGCTTGGTAGAGACGGTGCAGCCTTCAACCAGCGGCAGCAGGTCGCGCTGAACGCCTTCGCGGGACACGTCCGGGCCGGAGCTGTTGCCGCCGCGCTTACAAATTTTGTCGATTTCATCGATAAATACGATACCGTGCTGCTCAACCGCGTCGATGGCGTCCTGCTTCAGCTCTTCCGGGTTCACCAGCTTCGCCGCTTCTTCTTCAATCAGCAGCTTCATCGCGTCTTTGATTTTCAGCTTACGCGCTTTCTGTTTCTGACCGCCCAGGTTCTGGAACATGGACTGCAGCTGGCTGGTCATCTCTTCCATGCCCGGAGGCGCCATGATTTCCACACCCATCGGCGCAGCCGCGAGGTCGATCTCAATCTCTTTGTCGTCCAGCTGGCCTTCACGCAGTTTTTTGCGGAACGCCTGACGCGCGGCTGAAGGCTCAGCCTGCTGTTCAGCCTGCCCCCAGTTGTTTTTTGCCGGTGGGATCAGCACGTCGAGAATGCGCTCTTCCGCCATTTCTTCCGCGCGGTAGCGGTTTTTCTCAATCGCCTGGACGCGCACCATCTTGATCGCCGAGTCGGTCAGATCGCGGATGATGGAGTCCACTTCTTTACCCACATAGCCCACTTCGGTGAACTTGGTGGCTTCCACTTTGATGAACGGCGCGTTCGCCAGCTTCGCCAGGCGACGAGCGATTTCGGTTTTACCAACGCCGGTCGGGCCGATCATCAGAATGTTTTTCGGTGTGACTTCGTGGCGCAGCTCTTCGTCGAGCTGCATGCGGCGCCAACGGTTACGCAGGGCGATAGCCACGGAACGCTTGGCGTTATCCTGGCCGATGATATGTTTGTTCAGTTCGCTGACAATTTCGCGTGGGGTCATTTCAGACATGGGAGATCCTTACGCTTTGGAGGTCAATTCTTCGATGGTGTGGTTGTGGTTGGTATAAATGCAGATATCACCTGCAATATCCAACGCCTTCACCGCGATATCACGCGCGTTCATGTCGGTATTCTCCAACAGCGCGCGGGCTGCAGCCTGGGCATAAGGGCCGCCAGAGCCGATGGCAATCAGGTCGTTTTCCGGCTGAATCACGTCACCGTTACCGGTGATGATCAGCGAGGCGGTTTCATCGGCCACGGCCAGCAGCGCTTCGAGCTTGCGCAGCATGCGGTCGGTACGCCAGTCTTTTGCCAGCTCAACGGCGGCTTTCACCAGATGACCCTGGTGCATTTCCAGTTTGCGTTCAAACAGTTCAAACAGCGTGAAGGCATCCGCCGTGCCGCCTGCGAAACCGGCGATCACTTTGTCGTTATAAAGACGACGGACTTTCTTCACGTTGCCTTTCATGACGGTATTACCCAGCGTGGCCTGGCCATCACCGGCAATTACCACCTGGCCGTTACGGCGTACACTTACTATTGTTGTCACGAGCAGACCCCCTGGTTACAAATTCGGGAAACAGAAGCCCTGAGCCTGTGCTCAGGGCTGAATTAAATGATAGATGGGGGGGAATTTGGGGGTTTCAACCCCCGGAGGCGAGTCGAATGCAGTTTGTGTGACCCGCCACTTTCAAACGGGAGATAGTGCCGTCGGCATTTTCTTTGCCTTTGACAGGGCCAATCACCACGCGGTTCCAGCCGTTGTTGGTGGTAATGCGTGAGTCAAATCCTTCAAAGGCCAGCTGAGCACGTACCGTTTCCGCCTGCTCGGCACCTTTAAACGAACCGCACTGCACCATCCAGCGGCGCTCGTCTTTTTTCTCAGCCGTCTGCTTCGGCGCTTCGGTTTCTTTGGTCACCGGTGCGGCCTGCTGTGTTTTCGGCTGCTGCGCGGTGGTATGCGCTGGCGTCTGGAGCAGATCCTGATACGGCTGCGCCGCTTGTTTTTGCGGCTGCGCTTTTGGCTGTTGTACCGGCTGCGACTGCACCGTGCGCGTCTGCTGCTGCGGCTGCTGGTATGGCTGGGCCTTCGGCTGCTGTACCGGCTGATTTTGCGTCCACTGCTGTTGTTGCTGCTGCTGAATTTGTGCCTGGCGCTGGCGCTGCAGCTGCAACGTTTGCTGACGCTGCGCTGGCGTTTGTTCATTCCACGGCACTTCATTCAGCTGCGTAGGCTGCTGGCGCATATCGGCCTGCATCTGTGCCAGCAGCTGGCGCTGTTCATCCGTCAGCTGATCGGCATTCTTCACTTCGCCACCGGCTGAAGGCTCGGTAGGTGCACGCACGCCAGGCTGACGACTTTCCAGCTCTTTAATGTAGCGCCAGCGCTCTTCAGGTTTCGGCGGCAGACCATTTCCCACCACTTTGTTGCCCTGAAGGGCCTCGGACTCTTCTTTTTTATGGTGCGTGATGAAGTAGAGGCCACCAATAAAGGCCACCAGCACGGCCGCAGCAATAGCGACCATTGCTGGCGAGACCGCAGGCAGATTACGCTGCTTGCTTTTTGAACTGCTCTTTTTGCGTCGCGAAGGTGCCGGCTGGCCGCGACGTACATAATCTCGTTGTGCCACTATCGTTTCGCTGTATTTATTCGTTCGTCAGCCCGCCATGTTACTTAAGCGGCGGGGCTTTGACCAGATAAGGGTGTCCGAAAGGCGTTTACTTTAAGTCAATGCCTGGGTAGAGCCGCGAACAATCAGCTCGCAGTCCAGTAACCGCGAGCCGCTGCTAACCGTTTGACCCTGCAGCTGATCCAGCAAAAGCAGCATCGCTTCACGGCCAATCTGATAGCGCGGTTGTGAAACGGTAGAGAGAGGCGGATCGCAAAACTCTGAAAGCGAAATATTATCGAAGCCGATAATCGACAGGTCTTTTGGCACGCGTAAGCCACGGCGTTTAGCATGGGACAGAGCGCCCAGCGCCATCACGTCGCTGTGGCAGAACACTGCTGTCGGCGGTTCCGGCAGCGCCAGCAGTTTCTCCAGCGCCTGTCCGCCCGCTTCGAAAGTAAAATCGCCGCGCGCGATGTAGTGCGGATCGACAATCGCACCGGTCCGGCGCAGCGCCTGAACATAGCCCTGCAGGCGATAGTGACAGAGCGGCATCTCTTCCGGCCCGGCAATGCAGCCAATCCGCTTATGCCCCAGCTCCTGAAGATAGTTCACCGCATTGAACGCGGCCGTCAGGTTATCGATATGCACCGTCGGCAGCTCCAGCTCGGGTGCAAATTCGTTGGCCATCACCATCGGCGGTAAATTGCGCTGCTCTTCGATGCTGGCATCAAACGGCAGGCGCGAGCCAAGCAGCAGCATGCCGTCAATCTGCTTGGTAATAATGAGGTCGATAAAGGTTTTTTCCTGCTGGTTCTGGTGGGCGCAGTCGCCAATCAGTACCAGATAGCCTTTCTCTGCCGCCGTTACTTCGATGCCGCGAATGATCTCGCTGAAGAAGGGATCGCAGATATCCGGCACAATCACCAGAATCGTCCGCGACTCATTGCGCTTGACGTTCCGCCCCATAGCCTGCGGGAAATAACCCACTTCCAGGGCCGCCTGCTCGACCTTGTTGCGGGTCGCCTGGGAGACTTTATCCGGGTTCATTAATGCGCGGGACACGGTTGCCGTTGAGACTTGTGCTTTCTCGGCAACGTCTTTCATGGTCGCCGTGGCAACCTCTTTCCTGGACTTCAACGTCTTCTCCTCGCCTGAACACCGAACTGCGGACATCACCATTTTTACAGATAGTTAATGGAATCGGTTACAGAATTTTCATAAAAAGTGTGAGGCGCGTTAAATTTTTCGATCCGTCTTCAGCCTTCGATGGGATCGACGTCCAGCACCCACTTCACTTTGCGCGCTTCCGGCAGGGTATTGATGAGCGCCAGCGTACCGCTGACGATGTGCTGCAGGCGAATGCGCGAGGGGTGCTGAAGCAAGATTTGCCAGCGGAAACGTCCGCCGCGCTTCGGCGCCAGCGCCGGCACCGGGCCCAGGATCCACAGCTGATTATCCACCAGCGGGCTGGCCTGCAGGAGGTTTCTCAGCTGCTGCAGGAAAAGCGGCGCCTGCTGGTTGTTATGGTCTTCCGCGCGGATGATGACATGGCTGGTCCACGGCGGCAGCTGCATGGTCTGGCGCTCTGCCAGCGCCTGCTCGGCAAAGGCGTCATAGCCTTTGTGCAGCAGCGTTTGCAGCAGCGGATGTTCAGGGTGGTGCGTTTGCAGCACCACTTCTCCCTGTTTCCCCGCGCGACCGGCACGCCCTGCCACCTGGGTATAAAGCTGGGCAAAACGCTCGGCGGAGCGGAAATCTGCCGAGAACAGCGCGCCGTCAACGTCCAGCAGAGCGACCAGCGTCACGTCCGGGAAGTGGTGCCCTTTGGCCAGCATCTGGGTGCCAATCAAAATGCGCGCGCCGCCGCGATGTACCTCCGCCAGCTGCTGTTCCAGCGCGCCTTTGCGGCTGGTGGTATCCCGGTCGATTCGGGACAGGGGCACGTCCGGGAAGAAGGGTGCAAGGGCCTGCTCCAGCTGTTCCGTGCCCAGACCGACCGGCACGATATGCGTGGAACCGCACGACGGGCACTGGCGCGGCACCGGGCGCTGGCTGTCGCAGTGGTGGCAGCGCAGATGACGCTGGGCCTGGTGGAAGGTGTAGTAGTGGTCGCAGCGCGGGCATTCGGCAATCCAGCCGCAGTCGTGGCACAGCAGGGCGGGGGCAAATCCGCGACGGTTCAGGAACAGGATCACCTGGTTCCCCGCCTGCAAATGCTGACGCATGCGGGTAATTAAGGCAGGCGCGAGCCCGGCCTGGACCTGCTGACCTTTGAGATCCAGCACGTGCTGAATGGCCGGGCGGGCATTCCCCGCGCGACGCGTCAGGCGCAGCATGTGGTATTTACGCTGGCGCACGTTGTACAGCGTTTCGAGCGCAGGCGTGGCGGATCCGAGAATAATAGGGATCTGCTCGCTGTGCGCGCGGTAGACCGCCAGGTCGCGAGCGTGATAGCGCCAGCCTTCCTGCTGTTTATAGGAGCTGTCGTGCTCTTCGTCGATCACGATAACGCCAAGATTTTTAAACGGCGTAAACAGCGACGAGCGGGTGCCAATCACAATCGCCGCTTCGCCGTTTTTCGCTTTCAGCCAGGCGCTAAGGCGCTCGCTGTCGTTCAGCCCGGAGTGCAGTACCTCAACCGGCGCGTTAAAGCGTTCGCGGAAGCGGGCAATGGTCTGCGGCGTCAGGCCGATTTCCGGCACCATCACCAGCGCCTGTTTACCCTGCGCGAGTACGTTTTCCAGGACGCTCAGGTAGACTTCCGTCTTGCCCGAGCCCGTCACGCCCGCCAGCAGCCAGGCGGAAAAATGGTCCGAGGCGCTGTGAATCGCCCCTACGGCGGTAGCCTGCTCGGTGTTCAGGCGCAGGCGATCGCCCGAGACGGAGAAGCCGTCGCGCCAGTCGTAAAGTGCGGGCGCTTCGCTGGCCAGCTCGCTCAGCCCTTTCTTTCTTAAGGCCTGTAGCGCGGTTTCGCTGACCTCAAGCTCGTCGACCTGGTGCCGCCAGATTTTCCCCTGACGTAGTGCGGCCAGCGCCTGCTGCTGTTTCTGCGATCGTTTCAGGCTGTTGATGTCCACGGCCTGACCCTGCTCGGTGGCAAACCAGTACCACATCGGCGCATGGCTGGCGCTCTTGCCCTGGCGCAGCATAATCGGCAGGGCGTGGAACAGAACATCGCCAATCGGGTGATGATAATAATCCGCCGCCCACAGCAGCAGTCGCCAGGTGCTGGTGGAGTAAACCGGCTCGCTGTCCAGTACCTCAACGACCGACTTCAGTTCGTTAAGTGGCAGTTCGCTCTTGTCGCTGACGGAGACGACGATCCCCACGCGCTGCTGTTTGCCAAACGGCACGGTCACGCGACAGCCCGCTTTGGCGTTCATGCTGTCGGGCAGCAGGTAGTCAAAGGTGCGGGGAAGCGGAACGGGCAGGGCAACGTGAGCGACGGGCATCGAATCTTCCTGACTTGAAAAGTGGCGCGTTAGTATACACATTAGTGAAAGCGGCGTGCGGATCAGTTTGCATACGCAGGTCAAATTCTGTATGATTCGCCGCCTTTGGTGTATATTACGCCAGAGAAATTACATTCAACATCGCGTGGTGTCTGGCGTTAGGGCTGGAAGAGCGACGCGGCCTTAACTGAGGTTCTCCCATGAAAAAAGATATTCACCCGAAATACGAAATGATTACTGCAAACTGCTCTTGCGGTAACTCTATCCAGATCCGCTCCACCGTGGGTCACGATCTGAACCTGGACGTGTGCGGCAAATGCCACCCGTTCTACACTGGTAAGCAGCGTGATGTTGCAACCGGTGGCCGTGTTGACCGCTTCAACAAGCGTTTCAGCATCCCGGGCGCTAAATAAGTTTCCCGAAAAAAAGGCACCGCAAGGTGCCTTTTTTGTATCCGCAACTCAGTATTCCCACGTCTCCGGGTCAATACCCAGTTCACGCATGATCACCTTCGCCTCTTCCGGGATTTCGTCACTGCGCTCTTTGCGCAGATCGTCATCGTTCGGCAACGGTTGGCCGGTAAACGCATGCAGAAACGCTTCGCAAAGCAGTTCACTGTTGGTTGCGTGACGCAGGTTGTTCACCTGACGACGCGTACGTTCATCGGTGAGGATCTTCAACACCTTCAGAGGAATGGAAACCGTAATTTTCTTTACTTGCTCACTCTTCTTACCGTGCTCAGCGTATGGGCTGATATATTCGCCGCTCCATTCAGCCATGAGATACCTTTAATCCTCTCAGTCATTAATCTAAAGGTGCAAAACCTGTAACCACCGATTTTGAACCGCAAACCTGCATAGTTTACCGTAGAGACGATACCGTGGCACGGATATTGCCGCTGCAGCGTGTCCTAAAGCATATAATTTTAACGGCTATTTGCGCATTGCTCAATCTATACGCAAAGAAGTTTAGATGTCCAGATGTATTGACGTCCATATCATCAATGTTTACTCTGGTGCCTGACATTTCACCTTATTCGCCAGGAAGCCCTCACCATGACGCGTAAACAGGCCACCATCGCAGTGCGTAGCGGATTGAACGATGACGAGCAGTACGGCTGCGTTGTCCCGCCGATTCATCTTTCCAGTACTTACAATTTCACCGGATTTAATGAACCCCGCGCGCATGACTACTCGCGTCGTGGCAACCCTACGCGTGACGTGACCCAGCGTGCGCTGGCGGAGCTGGAAGGGGGCGCAGGGGCAGTATTAACCAATACGGGCATGTCTGCCATCCACCTGGTGACGACGGTATTCCTGAAACCGGGCGATCTGCTGGTTGCGCCGCACGACTGCTACGGCGGCAGCTACCGTCTGTTTGACAGCCTGGCAAAGCGCGGCTGTTACCGCGTGTTGTTTGTCGACCAAAACGACGAGCAGGCGCTAAAACAGGCGCTGGCCGAGAAGCCGAAGCTGGTTCTGGTGGAAAGTCCAAGCAACCCATTGTTGCGCGTTGTCGACATTGCGAAAATTTGTCAGCTCGCAAGGGATGCGGGAGCGATAAGTGTAGTGGATAATACCTTCCTCAGTCCGGCCCTTCAGAACCCGTTAGCACTGGGTGCGGATCTGGTATTGCATTCATGTACTAAATATCTGAACGGCCATTCTGACGTGGTGGCGGGCGTGGTGATTGCTAAAGATCCCGACGTTGTCACGGAACTGGCATGGTGGGCCAATAACATTGGCGTCACCGCGGGCGCGTTCGACAGCTATCTGCTGTTGCGCGGCATCCGCACGCTGTCGCCGCGTATGGAAGTAGCGCAGCGTAATGCCCAGGCGATTGTCGATTTCCTGAAAACCCAGCCGCTGGTGAAGAAGCTTTATCACCCGTCGCTGCCGGAAAATCAGGGGCACGAGATTGCCGCGCGTCAGCAGAAAGGATTTGGCGCGATGTTAAGTTTTGAACTGGACGGTGACGAGCAAACGCTGCGTCGCTTCCTGAGCGGGCTGTCATTGTTTACGCTGGCGGAATCATTAGGTGGGGTTGAAAGCTTGATCTCCCACGCCGCAACCATGACGCACGCAGGTATGGCACCGGAAGCACGTGCCGCCGCCGGGATTTCCGAGACGCTGCTGCGTATCTCGACCGGTATTGAAGATTCTGAAGATTTAATTGCCGATCTGGAAAATGGCTTCCGGGTCGCAGCCAAGGGGTAATCATGAGTGTGATAGCGCAGGCAGGGGCGAAGGGTCGTCAGCTGCACAAGTTTGGTGGTAGTAGTCTTGCTGATGTGAAGTGTTACCTGCGCGTTGCAGGGATCATGACCGAGTATTCACAGCCGGGTGACATGATGGTTGTCTCGGCGGCGGGCAGCACCACCAACCAGTTGATCAGCTGGCTGAAACTGAGCCAGACCGATCGCCTTTCTGCGCACCAGGTGCAACAGTCACTGCGTCGTTACCAGAGCGAGCTGATTGCCGGCCTGCTGCCTGCGGACGTGGCGGACGGGCTGATCAGCGCCTTCACGCATGACCTTGAGCGTCTGGCCGCCCTGCTGGACAGCGGCATTACCGACGCGGTCTATGCCGAAGTGGTGGGCCATGGTGAAGTGTGGTCCGCGCGCCTGATGGCCGCCGTGCTGCAACATCTCGGGGTGGATGCGGCCTGGCTCGACGCGCGTGATTTCCTGCGTGCCGAACGTGCCGCGCAGCCGCAGGTGGACGAAGGGTTGTCCTATCCGCTGCTGCAACAACTGCTGGTGCAGCACCCCGGTAAACGTATCGTCGTCACCGGCTTTATCAGCCGTAGCAATGCGGGCGAAACCGTGCTGCTGGGCCGTAACGGCTCGGACTACTCGGCTACGCAAATTGGTGCCCTGGCGGGCGTATCCCGCGTCACCATCTGGAGCGACGTGGCCGGTGTCTACAGCGCGGACCCGCGTAAGGTGAAAGATGCCTGCCTTCTGCCGCTGCTGCGTCTCGACGAAGCCAGCGAGCTGGCGCGTCTGGCGGCACCGGTGCTGCACGCCCGCACGCTGCAGCCGGTTTCCGGCAGCGATATCGACCTGCAGCTGCGCTGTAGCTACACGCCGGATCAGGGTTCCACCCGCATCGAGCGCGTGCTGGCATCCGGCACGGGCGCGCGTATTGTCACCAGCCACGACGACATCTGCCTGATTGAGTTCCAGGTTCCTGCGGGTCAGGACTTCAAACTGGCACATAAAGATATCGACACGATTCTGAAACGCGCCCAGGTGCGTCCGCTGGCCGTTGGCGTTCACAATGACCGTCAGCTGCTGCAGTTCTGCTATACCGCTGAAGTGGCGGACAGCGCGCTGAAAATTCTCGATGAAGCGGGTCTGCCGGGCGAGCTTCGCCTGCGTCAGGGTCTGGCGCTGGTGGCGATGGTGGGCGCGGGCGTCACCCGTAACCCGCTCCACTGCCACCGCTTCTGGCAGCAGCTGAAAGGCCAGCCGGTTGAGTTCACCTGGCAGTCGGAAGAGGGTATCAGCCTGGTCGCCGTACTGCGTAAAGGCCCAACCGAAAGCCTGATTCAGGGTCTGCACACCTCGCTGTTCCGAGCGGAAAAACGTATCGGCCTGGTGCTGTTTGGTAAAGGCAACATCGGTTCCCGCTGGCTGGAGCTGTTTGCCCGTGAGCAGGTGACGCTTTCGGCGCGTACCGGGTTTGAATTTATTCTTGCGGGCGTGGTGGACAGCCGCCGCAGCCTGCTGAACTACGAAGGGCTGGACGCCAGTCGGGCGCTGGCCTTCTTCAACGATGAAGCGGTCGAGCAGGATGAAGAGTCGCTGTTCCTGTGGATGCGCGCGCACCCGTATGACGATCTGGTCGTGCTGGACGTCACCGCCAGCGAACAGCTTGCCGATCAGTATCTGGATTTCGCCAGCCACGGTTTCCACGTCATCAGCGCCAACAAGCTGGCGGGGGCGAGCAGCACCGATAAATACCGTCAGATCCACGACGCGTTTGAAAAAACGGGTCGCCACTGGCTCTATAACGCCACCGTTGGTGCGGGCCTGCCGGTAAACCACACCGTGCGCGACCTGATTGAAAGCGGCGACAGCATTCTGGCGCTGAGCGGTATCTTCTCCGGCACGCTCTCCTGGCTGTTCCTGCAGTTTGACGGTACCGTACCGTTCACCGACCTGGTGGATCAGGCGTGGCAGCAGGGCTTAACCGAGCCCGATCCGCGCGTTGACCTCTCCGGTAAAGACGTGATGCGCAAGCTGGTGATCCTGGCGCGCGAAGCCGGTTATGACATCGAGCCGGATTCCGTACGCGTCGAGTCGCTGGTGCCTGCGGGCTGCGAGGAAGGGTCCGTTGATCACTTCTTTGAAAACGGCGACGAGCTGAATGATCAGATGGTGCAGCGTCTGGAAGCGGCAAACGAGATGGGGCTGGTGCTACGCTACGTGGCGCGTTTCGAGGCGAACGGTAAGGCGCGCGTGGGTGTCGAGGCGGTACGTCCTGACCATCCGCTGGCGGCGCTGCTGCCGTGCGATAACGTCTTCGCCATTGAAAGCCGCTGGTACCGCGATAACCCGCTGGTGATCCGCGGTCCGGGCGCGGGGCGCGACGTCACCGCCGGGGCGATCCAGTCTGATATTAACCGTCTGGCTAAGCTGCTGTAATCTCTCCCCCTCACCCTAACCCTCTCCCCAAAGGGGAGAGGGCCGGGGTGAGGGGCCTCCTCATCCCATCATGAACTCTCTTCATCTTTCCTGAGCAAACCTCACCGTTAATGTGATTATTTCTGTTGACGTCACGCCGCTTTTCCGTCATTTTTACATCTGGACGTCTAAACGTATAGAAGTTCACGACAAAACAGACAACGACACGCGAAAGATAGAGGTAAGGTATGAGCTTTTTTCACGCCAACCAGCGGGAAGCACTGAATCAGAGCCTGGCCGAAGTAAACGGCCAGATTAACGTCTCTTTTGAATTTTTCCCGCCGCGCACCAGTGAAATGGAGCAAACCCTGTGGAGCTCTATCGATCGCCTGAGCAGCCTGAAACCGAAGTTTGTCTCCGTGACCTACGGTGCGAACTCCGGCGAGCGTGACCGTACGCACAGCATTATTAAAGGTATTAAGGACAGAACCGGTCTGGAAGCGGCACCGCACCTGACCTGTATCGACGCCACCCGTGATGAGCTGCGCGCCATTGCCCAGGACTACTGGAACAACGGGATTCGCCATATCGTTGCCCTGCGCGGCGACCTCCCTCCCGGCAGCGGCAAGCCAGAAATGTATGCGGCCGATCTGGTCGGGCTGCTGAAGGAGGTGGCCGACTTTGATATCTCCGTGGCCGCCTACCCTGAAGTTCATCCGGAAGCGAAAAGCGCCCAGGCGGATCTGCTTAACCTGAAGCGTAAGGTGGACGCCGGTGCCAACCGCGCTATTACCCAGTTCTTCTTTGACGTGGAAAGCTACCTGCGCTTTCGCGACCGCTGCGTCTCCGCCGGTATCGACGTTGAAATTATCCCGGGCATTCTGCCGGTCTCTAACTTCAAACAGGCGAAGAAATTTGCCGATATGACCAACGTACGCATTCCGCTGTGGATGTCCAAAATGTACGAAGGGCTGGACGACGATGCGGAAACCCGCAAGCTGGTGGGGGCCAACATCGCGATGGACATGGTGAAGATCTTAAGCCGCGAAGGGGTGAAAGATTTCCACTTCTACACGCTCAACCGCGCGGAGATGAGCTACGCCATCTGTCATACGCTGGGCGTTCGTCCGGCGTAATCAGCAAAAAGCCCTTACAAAGTGAGGGCTTTTTAATCAGATAAAAAGTTAAAAGGTATTAACTATCGAATCTGTGGATTAATTCAACTATATCTTATTGCTAGTGGTGTATATCGTAACGGTATCACTGTAAAGGGAGCATAGCGATGAGCACGTCAGACGAGACCAATAACGCGGCATCCGCCGGCAAATGTCCGTTCCATCAGGGCGGCGTCGATCACAGCGCGGGCGCAGGTACCGGCAGCAAAGAGTGGTGGCCTAAACAGCTCCGCATCGATCTTCTAAATCAACATTCCAACCGTTCGAACCCTCTGGGTGAAGACTTCGACTACCGCAAAGAATTCAGCAAGCTCGACTATTCCGCCCTCAAGGGCGATCTCAAAGCCCTGTTAACCGACTCTCAACCGTGGTGGCCAGCCGACTGGGGTAGCTACGCGGGTCTGTTTATTCGCATGGCCTGGCACGGTGCCGGTACTTACCGCTCCGTGGACGGACGCGGCGGTGCCGGACGAGGCCAACAGCGCTTTGCGCCGCTGAACTCCTGGCCTGATAACGTCAGCCTGGATAAAGCGCGCCGCCTGCTGTGGCCAATCAAGCAAAAATACGGACAAAAAATTTCCTGGGCCGACCTGTTTATCCTCGCGGGTAACGTGGCGCTGGAAAACTCCGGCTTCCGCACCTTTGGTTTTGGCGCCGGGCGTGAAGACGTCTGGGAACCGGATCTGGACGTGAACTGGGGTGATGAAAAAGCCTGGCTGACCCACCGTGACCCGGAAGCGCTGGCGAAGCGCCCGCTGGCGGCCACCGAAATGGGCCTGATTTACGTGAACCCGGAAGGGCCAAACGCCAGCGGTGAACCGCTGTCTGCGGCGGCGGCGATCCGCGCCACCTTTGGCAACATGGGCATGAACGATGAAGAGACCGTCGCGCTGATTGCAGGTGGTCACACGCTCGGTAAAACTCACGGTGCGGGTGAAGCCACGCACGTAGGCACCGATCCGGAAGCCTCGCCGATTGAAGCGCAGGGCCTGGGCTGGGCAAGTACGCACGGCACCGGTATTGGCGCTGACGCCATCACCTCCGGTCTGGAAGTCATCTGGTCGCAAACCCCGACTCAGTGGAGCAACTACTTCTTCGAGAACCTGTTCAAATACGAATGGGTGCAGACCCGCAGCCCGGCAGGTGCGATTCAGTTTGAAGCCGTGGATGCACCGGAAATCATGCCTGACCCGTTCGACCCGTCGAAAAAACGCAAACCAACCATGCTGGTCACCGACCTGACGCTGCGTTTTGACCCGGAATTCGAGAAAATTTCTCGCCGCTTCCTGAACGATCCGCAGGCCTTCAACGAAGCCTTCGCGCGCGCCTGGTTCAAACTGACCCACCGCGATATGGGGCCGAAATCCCGTTACATTGGCCCGGAAGTGCCGAAAGAAGATCTGATCTGGCAGGACCCGCTGCCGCAGGCGGTATTCAATCCGACGAAAGAAGATATTGAAAGCCTGAAAGCGGAAATTGCGGCCTCTGGCCTCTCCGTGAGCGAACTGGTTTCCGTTGCCTGGGCGTCTGCGTCAACCTTCCGCGGCGGCGACAAGCGCGGCGGTGCCAACGGCGCGCGTCTGGCGCTGGCACCTCAGCGCGACTGGGATGTGAACGCTGCGGCGGTTCGTGCGTTACCGGCTCTGGAAGCTATTCAGCGCACCACTAATAAAGCCTCACTGGCCGATATCATCGTGCTGGCGGGCGTTGTGGGCGTTGAGCAGGCGGCGAAAGCGGCGGGCGTTTACGTCAACGTGCCGTTCACCCCGGGCCGCGTCGATGCGCGTCAGGACCAGACGGATATCGAGATGTTTAACCTGCTCGAGCCGATTGCCGACGGCTTCCGCAACTACCGTGCGCAGGTGGATGTGTCCACCACCGAGTCACTGCTGATTGATAAGGCCCAGCAGCTGACTCTGACCGCGCCTGAGCTGACGGTGCTGATTGGCGGTCTGCGCGTGCTGGGTGCAAACTTTGATGGCGGTAAGAATGGCGTGTTCACCGACCGCGAGGGCGTGCTGAGCAACGATTTCTTCGTGAACCTGCTGGATATGAACACCCAGTGGAAAGCGACCGACGATTCAAACGAGCTGTTTGCCGGTAGCGATCGCGCCAGCGGTGAAGTGAAATACACCGCCACCCGCGCCGATCTGGTGTTCGGCTCGAACGCCGTCCTGCGCGCGCTGGCCGAAGTTTACGCCAGCAGCGACGCACACGAGAAGTTTGTCCGTGACTTCGTTGCCGCATGGGCGAAGGTGATGGATTTGGATCGGTTTGACCTGCAGTAACCATTGTGGCGGGTGGCGCTAACGCTTATCCGGCCTACGGGCAAAAAAATCCCCGCTGATGCGGGGATTTTTATTCACGCTATTTACTCCCATTCCTGCAGGAAGCGTTGCCCATACTGGTCAGCCACCAGCAGCGCCGCATAGACCTGATCCGGCGTCACGCCGCCCGGCATGTTGTGAATGGTTTCCCCTTCGGCGCAGGAGGCTTCCGCGATCAGACGCATTTTGGCCGGAATATCCTCTTTGATATTCAGCTGTGCCAGCGTGATTGGCAGACCAACGCTGTGGCAAAGCGCCGCGACGGTTTCGATCTCCTCAACCGGTGCATTTTCCAGCACCAGCTGCGTCAGCGTACCGAATGCCACTTTTTCACCGTGGTAGAAGTGATGCGCATCCGGCACCGCCGTCATGCCGTTGTGAATGGCGTGAGCCGCCGCCAGCCCGCCGCTTTCAAAGCCAACGCCGCTCAGATAAGTGTTGGCTTCGATAATGCGTTCAAGAGCAGGCGTCACCACGTGCTGTTCCGCTGCGAGCATCGCCTTCTCACCCTCTTCAACCAGCGTGTTGTAGCACAGTTCCGCCAGCGCTAACGCCGCCTGCGTGCACTTGCCGCCCGCCATGGTGGTGGCACCGCTGCGCGAGCAGGCGCGTGCTTCAAACCAGGTTGCCAGCGCATCGCCAATCCCGGCGGCCAGCAGACGTGCCGGCGCACCCGCCACCACTTTGGTGTCGACGATAACCATGTTCGGGTTGTGTGGCAGCATCAGATAGCGGTCGAACTCGCCGCTGTCGGTGTAAATCACGGAGAGGGCGCTACACGGTGCATCGGTGGAGGCAATTGTTGGTGCAATGGCGACCGGCACGTCCATAAAGTGGGCCAGCGCTTTGGCGGTATCCAGCGTTTTACCGCCGCCGATACCCAGCACCGCGAGGCAGTCGGCACTATCGGCCAGCTTTTTCAGGCGATCGATTTCATTTTGCGAACATTCGCCGCCAAACGGCGCGATTTCGGCATGCAGTTCGGCTTGTTTAAAACTCTGACGCAGAGTTTCTTCGGCAAAACCCAGCACAAATTTATCGCCCACAACCAGCCAGCGATTTGCCAGCGGCTTCAGGTAGTCGCCGAGACGGGTGAGCACATCAGCGCCCTGGATGTATTTCCCCGGCGATTGAATAATACGGTCCATAACATTTCTCCCTTAGAGGTTGAGGTTACCAAACGCGTTTTTCCAGTCCTGCTCGAACTTCTCTATGGCTGACTCTACCGCTGGCGTGCCGAGCATTTGTTGCGCTACGTCTAAGGGAAGCGTGATCGCCTCGCACCCGGCAAGCAGGCAGTCCAGCGCCTGACGCGGGGTTTTAAAGCTGGCGGCCAGCACCATGCTCTCCGGGGCGTGCAGTTCAAGCAGGGATTGCAGCTCCTGCACCATGCGAATACCGTCGCCGCCCTGTGCGTCGACGCGGTTGACGTACGGCGCGACATATTTCGCGCCTGCCAGCGCGGCCAGTAAACCCTGCGCGGCGCTGTAAACGGCGGTGCCCAGCGTGGTAATGCCTTCTTTTTTCAGTGCCTTAATCGCGATAAGCCCCTGAGCCGTCACCGGGATTTTCACCACGATGTCCGGAATGGCATTGCTCAGGCGTTTGGCCTCCGCCACCATGCCTTCTGCATCCCGACTCATGGTCTGGGCAAACAGCGTGCCGTCCGGCCCGATGGCTTTTTGCAGGCGCGGCAGCACATCCCAGATGGATTCACGGCTGGCGGCAATGATGCTTGGGTTGGTGGTGACGCCCGCAATGGGGAAGACGCGCGTAAGACGTTCCACTTCTGCCACGTTCGCGGTATCCAGGTACAGTTCCATTATTTTTCCTTAAGTCAGAAAGGTTGAATAAAGGATAAGGCCCGGCTGAGTGCGTCGGATACAGGTCAATTTTGCCAAATACTGGACAAATGTAATGTCCTTAGCGAAGTGCGATAGCGATCACAATGCTATTTTTTGGCGATAAGCTGGCTGTGATACTGGCGACGATATTCGGAAGGAGAGCGCTCGGTGTGCTTGCGAAAGAGGCGGCAGAAGTAGTTGCTGTCCGGAAATCCGCAGCGTGCGGCGATATCTTTAATTTTGAGATCGTAGCCTTTCAGCAGCTGGCGCGCATGTTCCAGGCGCGTTTTTGTCAAATATTCATTGTATCCGACGCTGCCGACGTTCTGGAAAAGATGGGAAAGATAGTTCGGTGAGATGTAGAACGCCTGCGCCACGGATTCGCGCGTTAACGAAGAGGCATAATTTTCTTCGATATAGCTACGAACGGCTTCGAATAGCGCCCGGCTGCGGTGAGCGGTGTGGATGTCACTGCCAAGCAGATCCCGGCAGTGGCTGAGCAAGCTTAATACCACCAGCATGGCTGTGTCTTGCTCGTCTGGCTGCATCTGTAATTCGGCGAGCGCTTGCAGAAGAAAAGCACCCGTTCGCGGGCCACGCCGGGGAACCTGTAGCTGCTGCAAAAGCGCATTGTCACGCTGTAAATCGAGAGCCAGCTGCTGCTTACCGAAATGTATGCTCAGGGCGTTAGGCGGTGGAAGCGTGATGTGTCCAATAGATGAAAATATCGCCTCACAGGGGTTATCCAGGGTAATGACGAGGCAGGGAGATGTCCGGGGGTGCTGCTCAGCCAGCGCGGAGAAATGAATCTGACCCAGCGGTAACGTACGGTTCACCAGGTCAGCCAAAATTCGGGTGATATCGGAATACATAAGAAGACTACCGAAACGTGCCGGGCGGCGCTAACAACGCCTGCCCGGCATAAAGCATTAACCGGTGTTACGCATACCCGCCGCAACGCCTGCAATCGTCACCATCAGCGCCTGTTCAACGCGCGGATCAGGCTCTTTACCTTCCTCTTCCGCCAGACGGGAACGGTGCAGCAGTTCAGCCTGCAAAACGTTCAGCGGGTCGGTGTAGATGTTACGCAGCTGGATAGACTCGGCGATCCACGGCAGATCCGCCATCAGGTGCGAGTCGTTGGCGATGTCCAGCACCACTTTGATGTCGTCTTCCAGCAGCTCGCGCAGCTCTTTACCCAGCGTCCACAGCTCCGGTTTCACCAGGCGCTGATCGTAGTATTCCGCCAGCCAGAGGTCGGCTTTCGAGAAGACCATCTCCAGCATCCCCAGACGGGTAGAGAAGAACGGCCAGTCGCGGCACATGGTTTCCAGTTCGTTTTGCTTGCCGTCTTCCACCACTTTTTGCAGCGCGGCACCGGCACCCAGCCAGGCGGGCAGCATCAGGCGGTTCTGCGTCCAGGCGAAGATCCACGGAATCGCACGCAGGGACTCGACGCCACCGGTTGGGCGACGCTTTGCAGGACGTGAGCCCAGCGGCAGTTTACCCAGCTCCTGCTCAGGCGTGGCTGAACGGAAGTAAGGGACGAAGTCTTTGTTTTCACGCACGTAACCGCGGTACAGATCGCAGGAGATATCTGACAGCTCGTCCATGATGCGGCACCAGGACTCTTTTGGCTCCGGCGGTGGCAGCAGGTTTGCTTCCAGGATCGCGCTGGTATAGAGCGACAGGCTGCTGATGGTCACTTCCGGCAGGCCATACTTGAAGCGGATCATCTCGCCCTGCTCGGTCACGCGCAGGCCGCCTTTCAGGCTTCCAGGTGGTTGAGAGAGCAGCGCCGCGTGAGCAGGCGCACCGCCGCGGCCAATGGAGCCGCCGCGCCCATGGAACAGGGTCAGCTCAATACCGGCTTTCTCGCAGGTTTTGATCAGTGCGTCCTGCGCCTGATACTGCGCCCAGGATGCCGCCATCACGCCCGCGTCTTTAGCGGAGTCAGAATAGCCAATCATCACCATCTGTTTGCCCTGAATAAAGCCGCGATACCAGTCGATGTTCAGCAGCTGGGTCATGACGTCGTTGGCGTTGTTCAGGTCGTCGAGGGTCTCAAACAGCGGGGCGACCGGCAGAGCGTAGTCGATTCCCGCTTCTTTCAGCAGCAGGTGAACGCCCAGCACGTCGGACGGGGTTTTCGCCATGGAGATCACATAGGCGGCCACCGATCCTTTCGGCGCGTCAACGATCGCTTTACAGGTGTTGAGCACCTCGCGGGTGTCGTTGCTTGGCTCCCAGTTGCGCGGCAGCAGAGGGCGCTTGGAGTTCAACTCGCGGATCAGGAAGGCCTGTTTGTCGGCTTCGGACCAGCTTTCATAGTCGCCGATGCCGAGATAGCGGGTCAGTTCGCCAAGAGCTTCTGTATGACGGGTACTTTCCTGACGCACGTCGATACGCACCAGCGGCACGCCGAAACACTTCACGCGGCGCAGGGTGTCGAGCAGTTCGCCGTTAGCGATGATGCCCATGCCACAGGCCTGCAGTGATTTATAGCAGGCGTAGAGCGGCTCCCAGAGCTGTTCGTTCTGGCTGAGCAGGCCTTCTGGTTTTGGCAGGCGCTGGCCTTTCAGGCGCGCTTCCAGCCAGGCCTGAGTGGCCATCAGCTGACCGCGCAGTTTTTTCATCAGGAAACGGTACGGCTCGCTGGCACCTTCTTCACCTGCCAGCGCGCGCAGTTCCGGCGTCGCTTCAACCATCGACAGCTCGGAAATCAGCACCTGAATATCCTTCAGGAACAGGTCGGTCGCTTTCCAGCGGCTCAGCAGCAGGACGTGGCGGGTGATTTCCGCGGTCACGTTCGGGTTACCGTCGCGGTCGCCGCCCATCCAGGAGGTGAAACGCACTGGAACAAAGTCGACCGGCAGGCGGTAGCCCAGGTTCTCTTCCAGCTGTTCGTTTAGCTCGCGCAGGTAGTTAGGCACGCCTTCCCACAGGCTGTTTTCCACCACCGCAAAGCCCCATTTGGCTTCGTCGACCGGGCTTGGGCGATGCTTACGAATTTCATCGGTATGCCAGGACTGGGCAATCAGCTGGCGCAGACGGCGCATCAGTTGGTTGCGTTCGTAGTCGGCAATATCTTTGTTATCCAACTGTTTCAGACAGGTGTTCACTTCCACCATTTTGTGGATCAGGGTGCGACGAGTAATTTCGGTGGGGTGTGCGGTCAGCACCAGTTCCAGCGAAAGCGACTCCACCGCTTTTTTGATGGTGGCTTCGTTGAGGTCGGGCTGATCTTTCAGTTTACGAAGGGTGCGGGCAATGACTTCCGGGTTGCTGGCCGCTTCGCCGTTTGGCGAAATGCTGTGGTATTGCTCAGCGGTGTTGGCCAGGTTCAGGAACTGGCTGAAGGCGCGGGCAACGGGCAGCAGCTCATCGTTTGAGAGGTTCTGCAAGGTGGTGAGCAGCTCCTGACGACTAGCCTCGTTACCGGCACGGGAAGATTTAGACAGCTTGCGGATGGTTTCAACGCGGTCGAGGATGTTCTCACCCAACGCATCTTTGATGGTATCTCCAAGCACTTTGCCGAGCATACTGACATTACTACGCAACGCGGAATATTGTTCGTTCATAAAAACCCAGTCACCCCATCATTTTTGTTTATGCCCAGGCGAGAATCTTCTGGACATTATTTTGTCATCTCCCTTTATAAAGCCACGTAAAACCCCCGTCGTCAATTGCTGCGAAAACGGTTCAGCAAACGAATAAATGCGCGCAATTTACGAAATTTAATTCGCATTGCGTCAGATAAGAGATGCTTATGGGAATGTGACGGAGATCGCGGGATTTACCCCCCTCACCCTGCTCTCTCCCCATGTACGGTCCGGGGACATAGTGAACACTTGTTCGGGGACATGGTAGACACTTACAACTGATGCATAAGAACCCGTTTATGGAGTCGCTTATGCCCTGGGATGCGAGAGATACCATGTCATTACGTACCGAGTTTGTTTTGTTCGCCTCGCAGGACGGGGCGAACATCCGTTTCCTCTGCCGTCAGTACGGCATTTCTCCTGCCACCGGCTACAAGTGGCTTCAGCGCTGGGTTCAGGAAGGCGTATCCGGCCTTCAGGACCGCTCCCGCGCACCTCATCACTCCCCGAACCGCTCGTCAGACGACACCACGGCCCTGCTGCGCATGGCGCATGACCGTCATGAACGCTGGGGCGCACGCAAGATTAAGCGCTGGCTCGAGGACCAGGGGCACACCATGCCCGCCTTCAGCACCGTCCATCACCTGATGGCCCGTCATGGCCTGCTGCCGGGCGTTTCACCGGGCATTCCGGCCACGGGACGCTTCGAACACGACGCGCCGAACCGCCTCTGGCAGATGGATTTTAAGGGCCACTTTCCCTTTGGCGGTGGCCGCTGCCATCCGCTCACCCTGCTGGACGACCACTCCCGTTTTTCCCTGTGCCTGGCGCCCTGTACCGATGAACGGCGTGAGACCGTGCAGCAGCAGCTGGTCAGCGTGTTTGAACGCTACGGCCTGCCGGACCGGATGACGATGGACAACGGCTCACCGTGGGGCGACACCACCGGTACCTGGACGGCGCTGGAGCTGTGGCTGATGCGCCACGGTATCCGGGTGGGGCATTCCCGGCCTTACCATCCGCAGACGCAGGGCAAGCTGGAGCGTTTTCACCGCAGCCTGAAGTCGGAAGTGCTGCAGGGAAAATGGTTCGCGGACAGCGGAGAGCTGCAGCGCGCCTTCGACCACTGGCGGACGGTCTACAACCTTGAACGCCCGCATGAGGGGCTGGATATGGCGGTACCGGCCTCGCGGTATCAGCCGTCTGCCCGGCAGTACAGCGGGAGCGTAACGCCGCCGGAATATGATGAAGGCGTGATGGTCAGGAAAGTGGATATCAGCGGAAAGCTGAGCGTGAAAGGGGTAAGCCTGAGTGCAGGCAAGGCGTTCAGGGGAGAACGGGTGGGGCTGAAGGAGACGCAGGAAGACGGCAGCTATGAAGTGTGGTGGTACAGCACGAAAGTGGGGGTGATCGACCTGAAGAAAAAGTCGATCACCATGGGTAAAGGATGTTAAAAAGTGTTCACCATGTCCCCGAACACCTGTCTACCATGTCCCCGGACCGTACACCCCAGAGGGGAGAGGGTTAGGGTGAGGGGGCAGTTTTTTAATGCCAGCAGAAGTGATGCACAACCTGGGTGATCAGTTCGCGGGTGGGCTTGATGAAGCGGGTTTCCAGATATTCATCCGGCTGGTGCGCCTGATTGATAGAACCAGGACCGAGGACCAGCGTCGGGCAAAGCGTCTGAATAAACGGCGCTTCGGTGCAGTAGTTCACCACGTCGGTTTTCTCACCGAGCAGCTTTTCCACCACTTCGACCAGCTGGTGGTCCGGCGGGCATTCGTAGCCCGGGATCGGCGGATGCAGTTCGGAGACCGTCAGACGACCCGGCCAGCGCTCGCTCACCGGGGCCAGCGCTTCGTTAAGCAGGCCATCGAGATCGCTCAGCGTCATGCCCGGCAGCGGGCGGATGTCCATATGCAGTTCGCAGCAGGCGCAGATACGGTTGGAGGCATCGCCGCCGTGCAGGCTACCGAGGTTCAGCGTCGGATACGGCACGGTGAACGCCTCGTAGTGATAGCGCTCTTTCAGGTCGTCGCGCAGGGTCATGATGCGGCCGATAGCGTCATGCATCAGCTCGATGGCGTTCACGCCGCGCGCCGGATCGCTGGAGTGGCCGGACTGGCCCAGCACGCGCACGGCGGTAGAAATATGGCCTTTGTGCGCGCGTATCGGCTGCAGGGAGGTTGGCTCGCCGATGATCGCGCAGTCCGGGCGAATCGACGTGTTTTCAGAGAAGTAGCGCGCGCCCGCCATGCTGGTTTCTTCATCGGCGGTCGCCAGAATGTAGAGCGGTTTTTTCAGCTTCGTCACGTCCACGTCACGCAGCGCGTCAAGGATAAAGGCGAAGAAGCCTTTCATGTCGGCGGTGCCCAGTCCGTAGAGCTTATTGTCATGCTCGGTCAGAGTGAACGGATCGCGCGTCCAGCGGCCATCGTCAAACGGCACGGTGTCGGTGTGACCAGCCAGCAGCAGGCCGCCCGCGCCGGTTCCGGTGCTCGCGAGCAGGTTAAATTTGTGGCGGGTTCCGGGAACGGGCTGAACCTCAACGTTAAACCCAAGATCGCTAAACCAACCCGCCAGCAGATTGATTAAAGACTCATTGCTCTGATCCAGCGCTTCTTCGGTCGCACTGATGGACGGTGTGGCAATCAGGGCGCGGTAGATCTCGATAAATGGCGGTAAGTTCATTTTCATTGTTGACACACCTTAGGTCGTGATAGTATCAATATTCATGCAATAAATGTGAATAAAAATACATTAACGTTGAGCATAAAGGAACCCGATGTTGAATACGCTGATTGTAGGCGCTAGCGGTTATGCGGGCGCAGAGCTTGTAAGCTACGTAAATCGCCACCCTCATATGACCATAACCGCTTTGACCGTGTCAGCGCAAAGCAATGATGCCGGAAAGTTAATTTCCGATTTGCATCCACAGCTTAAAGGCATTGTCGATCTGCCGCTGCAGCCGATGTCTGACATCAACGAGTTTACCGACGGCGTCGATGTGGTGTTTTTAGCCACCGCGCACGAGGTCAGCCACGACCTGGCGCCGCAGTTCCTGGCGGCCGGCTGCGTGGTGTTCGATCTCTCCGGCGCGTTCCGCGTTAACGACGGCGCGTTCTACGAAAAATATTACGGTTTCACCCATCAGCACCCGGATCTGCTTGAAAAAGCGGTGTACGGCCTGGCGGAGTGGAGTGCGGATAAACTGAAAGAAGCGAACCTGATTGCCGTGCCGGGCTGCTACCCGACGGCGGCGCAGCTTTCCCTGAAGCCGCTGATCGACGCGGACCTGCTGGATCTGAGCCAGTGGCCGGTGATCAACGCCACCAGCGGCGTGAGCGGTGCAGGGCGCAAGGCCGCTATCTCCAACAGCTTCTGCGAAGTGAGCCTTCAGCCGTATGGCGTGTTTAATCACCGTCATCACCCTGAAATCACCACCCATCTGGGCGCGGAGGTGATTTTTACCCCGCACCTGGGCAGCTTCCCGCGCGGGATCCTCGAAACCATCACCTGCCGCCTGAAGCCGGGCGTGACCAAAGAGCAGGTAAGCGAGGCCTTCACGCAGGCGTATGCGGATAAACCGCTGGTGCGTCTGTACGACAAAGGCGTGCCGGCGCTGAAAAACGTGGTCGGACTGCCGTTCTGCGATATCGGCTTTGCCGTACAGGGCGAGCATCTGATTGTGGTCGCCGCGGAAGATAATTTACTCAAAGGCGCTGCCGCCCAGGCAATGCAATGTGCAAATATTCGTTTCGGCTTCCCTGAAACGCAGGCTCTTATTTAAGGTGTGATGATGAACCCATTAATTATCAAACTCGGTGGTGTACTGCTGGACAGCGAAGAAGCGCTGGAGCGTCTGTTTACCGCGCTGGTGAACTATCGCGAATCACACCAGCGTCCGCTGGTGATTGTGCACGGTGGCGGCTGCGTGGTGGACGAGCTGATGAAAGGGCTCAACCTGCCGGTGAAAAAGAAGAACGGCCTGCGCGTCACGCCTGCTGACCAGATTGACATCATCACCGGCGCGCTGGCGGGTACGGCGAACAAGACGCTGCTGGCGTGGGCGAAGAAACACCATATTGCGTCCGTTGGCCTCTACCTGGGCGACGGCGACAGCGTAAAAGTGACCCAGCTCGACGAAGAGCTCGGCCATGTTGGACTGGCGCAGCCAGGTTCGCCTAAGCTGATTAACACTCTGCTGGAAGGCGGTTTCCTGCCGGTGGTGAGCTCTATCGGCGTGACCGAAGAGGGCGCGCTGATGAACGTTAACGCGGACCAGGCGGCGACCGCGCTGGCGGCCACGCTGGGTGCGGATCTGATTCTGCTCTCCGACGTGAGCGGCATTCTGGACGGTAAAGGCCAGCGCATTGCAGAAATGACCGCCGCCAAAGCCGAGCAACTGATCGCTCAGGGCATTATTACCGACGGCATGATTGTCAAAGTGAACGCCGCGCTGGATGCGGCGCGCACGCTGGGCCGCCCGGTGGATATCGCCTCCTGGCGTCACGCGGAGCAACTCCCGGCGCTGTTTAACGGCACGCCGATTGGCACGCGTATTTTAGCGTAAGTTTTTATTGAATGACCGTAGGCCGGGTAAGCGAAGCGCCACCCGGCAGAACTAACGAATAAAGGAACGATGTTATGGCACTTTGGGGTGGGCGTTTTACACAGGCAGCGGATCAGCGGTTCAAACAGTTCAACGACTCTTTGCGCTTCGACTACCGCCTGGCCGAACAGGATATTGTCGGCTCTGTGGCCTGGTCCAAAGCGCTGGTGACGGTGGGCGTACTGACCGCAGACGAACAATTACAGCTGGAAGAAGCGCTGAACAACCTGCTGGAAGAGGTGCGTCTGGATCCGCAGCAAATCCTGCAGAGCGATGCCGAAGATATTCACAGCTGGGTGGAAGGCAAACTGATCGACAAAGTCGGCCAGCTGGGTAAAAAGCTGCACACCGGGCGCAGCCGTAACGACCAGGTCGCCACCGACCTGAAGCTGTGGTGTAAAGAGACCGTCGGCGAACTGCTGGCGGCCAACCGTCAGCTTCAGGGCGCGCTGGTGGAAACGGCGCAGAACAATCAGGACGCGGTGATGCCGGGTTATACCCACCTGCAGCGCGCGCAGCCGGTGACCTTTGCGCACTGGTGTCTGGCCTACGTTGAGATGCTGGCGCGTGACGAAAGCCGTCTACAGGATACCCTGAAGCGTCTGGACGTCAGCCCGCTGGGCAGCGGTGCGCTGGCGGGTACGGCATATGAAATTGACCGCGAGCAGCTGGCAGGCTGGCTGGGCTTTGCGTCTGCCACCCGTAACAGTCTGGACAGCGTCTCTGACCGTGACCACGTGCTGGAACTGCTGTCGAATGCTTCTATCGGGATGGTCCACCTGTCACGCTTTGCCGAAGACCTGATCTTCTTTAACTCTGGCGAAGCCGGATTTGTGGAGCTGTCCGACCGCGTGACCTCCGGCTCATCCCTGATGCCGCAGAAGAAAAACCCGGACGCGCTGGAGCTGATCCGCGGCAAATGTGGCCGCGTGCAGGGCGCGCTGACCGGCATGATGATGACCCTGAAAGGGCTGCCGCTGGCGTACAACAAAGATATGCAGGAAGACAAGGAAGGGCTGTTCGACGCGCTCGACACCTGGCTGGACTGTCTGCATATGGGCGCGCTGGTGCTGGACGGCATTCAGGTGAAACGCCCGCGCTGCCAGGAAGCGGCGCAGCAGGGCTATGCCAACTCTACCGAACTGGCGGACTACCTTGTCGCGAAGGGCGTACCGTTCCGTGAAGCGCACCACATTGTGGGCGAAGCGGTGGTGGAGGCCATTCGTCAGGGCAAACCGCTGGAAGATCTGGCGCTGGCCGACCTGCAGAAATTCAGTGCAGTTATCGGGGAGGATGTGTATCCGATTCTGGCGCTGCAGTCCTGTCTGGATAAGCGTGCCGCGAAGGGCGGCGTGTCGCCGAAGCAGGTGGCGCAGGCGATTGCGGACGCGAAAAACCGGTTGGTTTGATGCCTGAAATGTCGGGTGGCGGCTTCGCCTTACCCGACCTACAACACCCCAGCCCAACCCTGAGTTGGGCTTTTTTATGCAAAAAAAAAGCGGACCACGGGGTCCGCAAAAGTTCACGTTGGCTTTAGTTGTTCGAGTTTTGAGAGAAACTCGCTGACGGTGCGGGGACGTCAAGGGTCAAACACGTGCCGCCTCGTCTATGTGGTGTATTATTCAACAGAAAGCTTGATAGGGATAATCGTTCGTTGCTATGCTATCTATCGCCATGAACTATCGTGGCGACGGAGGATGAATAATGAATATTCGTGATCTTGAATACCTGGTAGCGTTAGCCGAGCATCGTCACTTTCGCCGCGCGGCAGATTCCTGCCACGTCAGTCAGCCCACGCTGAGCGGCCAGATCCGCAAGCTGGAAGACGAGCTGGGCGTGATGCTGCTGGAGCGCACCAGCCGTAAGGTGCTGTTCACCCAGGCCGGTCTGCTGCTGGTGGATCAGGCGCGCACCGTGCTGCGCGAGGTCAAAGTGCTCAAGGAAATGGCAAGCCAGCAGGGGGAGGCGATGTCCGGCCCGCTGCATATTGGCCTGATCCCAACCGTTGGCCCGTACCTGTTGCCGCACATCATTCCGATGCTGCACCAGACGTTCCCGAAACTCGAAATGTACCTGCATGAAGCGCAAACCCATCAGCTGTTGGCGCAACTGGACAGCGGCAAGCTCGACTGCGCTATTCTGGCGCTGGTGAAAGAGAGCGAGGCTTTTATCGAAGTGCCGCTGTTTGACGAGCCGATGATGCTGGCGATCTATGAAGATCACCCGTGGGCGAACCGCGATCGCGTGCCGATGGCCGATCTGGCCGGGGAAAAGCTGCTGATGCTGGAAGATGGCCACTGCCTGCGCGATCAGGCAATGGGCTTCTGCTTCGAAGCGGGTGCCGATGAAGATACCCATTTCCGCGCAACCAGCCTGGAAACGCTGCGTAACATGGTGGCGGCGGGAAGCGGTATTACGCTGCTGCCTGCGCTGGCCGTGCCGCGCGAGCGTAAGCGTGATGGCGTGGTGTACCTGCCGTGCATCAAGCCGGAGCCGCGTCGCACGATCGGCCTGGTGTATCGTCCGGGGTCACCGCTGCGCAGCCGCTATGAGCAGCTGGCAGAGGCCATCCGTGGTTCGATGGATGGCCATTTCGACAGCGCGTTAAAACAGGCGGTTTAAGCCATTCAGCGCGGCTACCCGATAGGCTTCCGCCATGGTCGGGTAGTTAAAGGTGGTGTTAACGAAGTACTCAATGGTGTTACCACCCCCTTTCTGCTCCATTATCGCCTGGCCGATATGAATGATTTCCGCCGCGCGTTCACCAAAGCAGTGAATGCCGAGGATCTCTTTCGTCTCGCGATGGAACAGGATTTTCAGCGTACCTACGCTCATCCCCACGATCTGCGCTCGCGCCAGATGTTTAAACTGCGCACGACCCACCTCGTACGGCACCTTCATTGACGTCAGCTGCTGCTCGGTTTTCCCCACGGAACTGATTTCCGGAATGGTGTAGATCCCCGTCGGGATATCTTCAATCAGGTGCGCCGTTGCTTCGCCTTTCACCAGCGCCTGAGCGGCAATGCGGCCCTGATCGTAAGCGGCGGAGGCCAGGCTCGGGTAGCCAATCACGTCGCCGACCGCGTAAACGTGCGGCAGCGCGGTCTGGTACATGCTGTTGACCTTGAGCTGGCCGCGGCTATCGGTTTCAAGCCCGATATTTTCCAGCTGCAGTGAATCGGTGTTGCCGGTACGACCGTTGGCGTACAGCAGGCAGTCGGCTTTCAGCTTCTTACCAGATTTCAGGTGCATGATCACCCCGTCGTCGCAGCCTTCGATCTTCTCGTACTCTTCGTTGTGGCGAATCACCACGCCGCTGTTCCAGAAGTGGTAGGAGAGGGAGTCTGACATCTCCTGATCGAGGAATGCCAGCAGGCGGTCGCGGGTGTTGATCAGGTCAACTTTGACGTCCATGCCGCGGAAGATCGACGCGTATTCGCAGCCGATGACCCCTGCACCATAGATAATGACGTGGCGGGGTTCATGGTGCAGGCTCAGAATCGAGTCGCTGTCGTAGACGCGCGGGTGCGAGAAGTCGACGTCGGCCGGATGGTACGGGCGTGAACCGCAGGCGATAACAAATTTTTCAGCGGTGATCGTCTCAACCGACCCGTCGTGGCATTCGAGTGCCAGGGTGTGTTCATCCACAAAATGCGCGTTGCCCTGCAGGATCTCACAGTGGTTACGCTCATAAAAACCCTGACGCATGCGCGTCTGCTGGTTAATGACGGTATCCGCGTGATTCAGGATGTCGGCAAAGGAGGAACGAAGAAGTCGGGAGTGGTCGCTGTAAAGAGGGTTCTGGTTGAATTCGATAATGCGGCTAACGGCGTGGCGGAGGGCTTTCGAAGGGATGGTGCCCCAGTGGGTGCAACCGCCGCCGACGTTATGGTAGCGCTCAATGACCGCTACTCTGGCTCCCTGTTTCACCAGACCCATAGCAGCACCTTCGCCGCCGGGGCCGGAACCAATAACTATTGCGTCGTAATCGTAGGAATGTGGCATGGCAAGGCTTACCTGTTCTTATACATAAAAGCAACAGAATCATAACATCATTGCAGAAGTAACCCAATTATCGTTGTGCTTTTTTCCGGCAATGGAGCACAAACCGCACGTAAACAATCATTCACAAAGCCAGGCAAACAGATTAATTTTATTCTCTGGTATAGTGCCATCAGGCCTTTGGAAGGATTCAACTATCGTGATGGGCGTAAGAGCACAACAAAAAGAGAAAACCCGGCGTTCGCTGGTGGAAGCCGCATTCAGTCAACTGAGTGCTGAGCGGAGTTTTGCCAGTTTGAGCCTGCGCGAAGTCGCACGCGAGGCCGGGATTGCCCCAACGTCCTTCTATCGTCACTTCCGTGATGTGGATGAACTGGGCCTGACCATGGTCGATGAGAGCGGGCTTATGCTGCGCCAGCTGATGCGCCAGGCGCGTCAGCGTATCGCCAAAGGGGGCAGCGTGATCCGCACCTCCGTGTCGACCTTTATGGAATTTATCGGCAATAACCCAAACGCGTTTCGTCTTCTTCTGCGCGAGCGTTCGGGCACGTCGGCAGCGTTTCGTGCCGCCGTCGCGCGGGAAATTCAGCATTTCATCGCGGAACTTGCCGACTATCTTGAACTCGAAAACCATATGCCGCGTGCGTTTACCGAAGCACAGGCCGAGGCGATGGTGACGATTGTATTCAGCGCGGGTGCCGAAGCGCTGGATGTCAGCATTGAACAACGCAAGCAGCTCGAAGAGCGACTGGTATTGCAGCTCAGGATGATCTCCAAAGGCGCGTATTACTGGTATCGCCGTGAACAAGAGAAACTGGCACATCAAACCGAAGAGTGAAGGTGAGTAATGAAACAGTCAGGTCAGGATAAAGGGACGCTGTTGCTGGCATTGATCGCTGGCTTATCCATTAATGGCACGTTTGCCGCTATTTTTAGCTCCATCGTGCCATTTTCGATTTTCCCGCTTATTGCGCTGGTGCTGACGGTCTACTGCCTGCATCAACGTTACCTGAACCGCACCATGCCGGTGGGGTTACCGGGGCTGGCCGCTGCCTGCTTTATTCTGGGTGTATTGCTGTATAGCACGGTGGTGCGCGCGGAGTATCCGGATATCGGGTCTAACTTCTTCCCGGCTGTTTTGTCTGTGGCGCTGGTGTTCTGGATTGGCTCGCGCATGCGCAGCCGTAAGAGCCAGTTACCAGAATAAAGGGTTTTGTCATTGTAGGCCGGATAAGCGAAGCGCCATCCGGCTTTTTTGGCAGGTGGCGCTTCGCTTACCTGCCCTACAAGTCCACATTATTTCGCGGTAAGTAGTACACCGCACTCCATATGGTGCGTATACGGGAACTGATCGAACAGCGCCAGACGTTCAACCTTGTGCGTCTGGCTTAATGTTTCCAGATTCTTGCACAGCGTCTCCGGGTTACAGGAGATGTACAAAATGCGCGGGTACGCCTGCACCATCTTCTCGGTTTCGCTGTCCAGGCCGCTACGCGGCGGGTCGACAAAAATCGTCTCACACTGATAGCTCTTCAAATCGATCCCTTCCAGGCGGTTAAACTGGCGTACACCGTTCATGGCCTGGGTGAACTCTTCTGCTGCCATGCGAATGATCTGCACGTTATCGATATGGTTAGCGGCGATGTTGTACTGCGCCGCAGCCACCGACGGCTTGGCGATTTCCGTTGCCAGGACGCGATCGAAGTTACGCGCCAGCGCCAGCGAGAAGTTGCCGTTACCACAGTACAGCTCCAGCAGGTCGCCCGTTGACCCTTCCGTCGCCTTCAGCGCCCATTCCAGCATCTGCACGTTCATCGCGGCGTTCGGCTGGGTGAAGCTATTTTCCACCTGACGATAAACCATCTCTTTACCCGCCACCGGCAGACGCTCGTCGACGTAATCCTGATCCAGCATGATTTTGGTTTTGGTCGCGCGGCCAATCAGGTGCACGTTGATGTTCTGCCCACGCAGCGCATCGCGCAGGGCTTCGGCCTGCTCGCGCCATTCGTCGGTCAGCGCTTTGTGGTACAGCAGAGAGACAATCGCCTGATTGCTTTGGGTGGTCAGATAGTCAATCTGGAACAGCTTGTGGCGCAGCACCGGATTATTACGCACGCCTTCAATGATCAGCGTCATCAGCTGGTTGATAAGCTCGCTCGCTGCCGGGAAACTGTCGACGCGAATGCGGGATTTTGTCTGCTGATCGAAAATGATGTGGTACAGGTCGTCACCGTCATGCCAGATGCGGAACTCAGCGCGCATGCGGTAGTGGCTGACAGGGGAGCGGAACACCTCGGGAACGGGCGCGTTGAACGGCGTCATCATACTTTGCAGGCGGACAACTTTCTCTGCCAGCTGCGCGTCGTACTGTTCTGTCGGGAGGTGTTCTGGGGTCATGATGCGTCCTGAGTGATAAAGAATTACGCGGGGATTGTAGGGATTGTTCAGGGGATGTCCAGATTTAATGGCCAATAGCTGTCTGGACATCTATACGTGTCTAATTGTAGCATTCTGTTTCCGGTCTCCTGAGAGTGAAAAGGGAATCCAGTGAAAATCTGGAGCTGACGCGCAGCGGTAAAGACTGGCGGGATGAACGTTGTAGACACTGTGAAAATGGGAAGTCTTCATCCGTATAACGCCACCTAGCCCGAAGACCTGCCGGGATCACGTCGCATTTGGTTTCATCATCGCGTGCTATAGATGAGGCCTGCGGCATCCTTCTTATATTGTGGATGCTTTAACAATGATTAAAAAAGTATCGCTGTTGACGGCGCTGTCCGTCACGGCATTTTCGGGCTGGGCGCAGGATAGCGCTGACTCGTTGGTGGTGACGGCAAATCGTTTTGAACAACCTGAAAAAACTATTCTGGCAGCAACGTCGGTGGTTACGCGTGCCGATATTGACCGCTGGCAGTCAACCTCGGTCCTGGATGTTATGCGTCGCCTGCCTGGCGTGGATACGGCACAAAATGGCGGGATGGGGCAACTCTCTTCTCTCTTTATCCGTGGCACCAACTCCAGTCACGTCCTGATTCTCGTTGACGGCATCCGCCTTAACCAGGCGGGCGTCACGGGATCGTCCGATCTCAGCCAGTTCCCGATCTCTCTGGTGCAGCGTATCGAATATGTTCGTGGACCGCGTTCGGCGGTATACGGCTCGGATGCGATTGGCGGTGTAGTGAACATTATTACCACCCGCGCAAAGGACGGCACGACCCTGAATGCAGGCGCAGGCTCGCACGGTTACCAGAATTATGGCGGCAGTACTCAGCAAACGCTGGGCGACAGCACGCGCGTCACGCTGGCGGGTGATTACACCTATACCAAAGGTTTCGACGTGGTTGCGGACGGTAACAATGGCGGCCTTGCCCAGACCGATCGCGACGGCTTTATGAATAAAACGCTCTACGGAGCAGTGGATCACGCATTCTCAGACCAGTGGAGCGGATTTGTTCGCGGCTTTGGCTACAGCAACCGTACGGCCTATGACGGTTACTACAGCTCATTTACCCCTGATGTACTGGTCGATACCCGCCAGCTCTACAGCCAGACCTGGGACGCAGGATTACGCTTCAACGATGACATCTTCCATTCACAACTGCTCACCAGCTATAGCCACAGCAAGGACTATAACTACGACCCTAATTTGGGCCGTTACGATTCGACGGCCACGCTGGATGAAATCAAACAGTACAACGTCCAGTGGCTCAACTCCGTTGATGTGGGGCACGGAAACATTGGCGCGGGCGTTGACTGGCAGAAGCAGAGCACCGAGCCGGGTACAAACTATGTGACCAACGGCTACGACCTGCGTAACACCGGCGTCTACCTGACCGGGCTGCAGCAGTTTGGTGATGTCACTCTCGAAGGGGCGGTTCGCAGCGATGACAACTCTCAGTTTGGTCGCCATGGCACCTGGCAAAGCAGTGCGGCGTGGGAGTTCGTAGACGGTTACCGCGTCATTGCCTCTTATGGTACGGCCTATAAAGCACCGAATCTGGGCCAACTCTATGGCTTCTATGGCAATGACCATCTTGATCCTGAAGAGAGCAAGCAGTGGGAAGGGGCGTTTGAAGGCCTGACGGCAGGCGTGAGCTGGCGCGTATCCGGCTATCGTAATGACGTTGATAATCTCATCGACTTCAATAATAACCTTCAGGAATATTACAACGTCGGCAAAGCACGCATTAAGGGTGTGGAAGCGACGGCGTCGTTTGATACGGGTCCGTTGACGCATACCGTTGGCTACGACTATGTGGATGCCCGCAATGCGGCAACCAACGAACTTCTGGACCGTCGTGCTAAGCAGCAGGTGAAATATCAGCTTGATACGCAGATCTATGATTTCGACTGGAGCCTGACGTATCACTATCTCGGCACGCGCTACGACACTGATTTTGGTTCTTATCCGTCAGAGAAAGTAAAAATGGGCGGTGTTAGCCTGTGGGATGTCGCAGTTTCATATCCGGTCACCTCACACCTCACAGTTCGTGGTAAAATAGCCAACCTGTTCGATAAAGATTACGAGACAGTTTATGGCTACCAAACTGCAGGACGGGAATACACCTTGTCTGGCAGCTACACCTTCTAATCCGCGCCCTACCGTGCTGGTGTTTGATTCCGGCGTCGGTGGGCTTTCGGTCTATGATGAGATTCGGCATCTCCTGCCGGATCTCCATTATATCTACGCCTTCGATAACGTCGCTTTTCCGTATGGTGAAAAGAGTGAGGACTTTATCGTTGAGCGCGTGGTTGAAATCGTCACTGCGGTACAAAAGCGCTATCCCCTTGCGCTGGCGGTCATTGCCTGTAATACGGCAAGCACCGTTTCTCTTCCCGCCCTGCGTGAAAAATTCCCGTTCCCGGTTGTGGGCGTCGTGCCTGCCATAAAGCCTGCCGCACGCCTGACGGCGAACGGTATCGTGGGGTTGCTGGCCACGCGTGGCACGGTGAAGCGTCCTTATACCCGCGAGCTGATCGACCGTTTCGCTAACGAATGCCAGATTGCGATGCTGGGTTCGGCGGAACTTGTGGAGATGGCGGAAGCGAAGCTGCATGGAAAGGCGGTATCGCTCGAAGAGCTGCGTCGCATTTTGCGTCCGTGGCTGCGGATGCCCGAACCACCGGATACGGTTGTGCTGGGCTGCACCCACTTCCCTCTCTTGCAGGAAGAGTTATTAGAGGTGCTGCCGGAGGGGACGCGCCTGGTGGATTCTGGTGCGGCGATTGCCCGTCGTACGGCCTGGCTGCTGGAGCATGAAGCGCCGGATGCGAAATCTACCGATGCGAATATCGCGTTTTGCATGGCGATAACAAAAGAAACAGAACAACTTTTACCCGTTTTACGCCGTTATGGCTTTGAAACGCTCGAAAAACTGGCGCTGTAGCACGGTTTTGAGCAAAAAAGAGACGGTTGAAAGTTTTTTTTAAAAGAGGGGTTGTCAACGTCTGAGAACTCCCTATAATGCGCCTCCACTGACACGGAACAACGGCTTACAAGCCGCCGGGTTAGCGGGGTTCAGAGATGAACGCCAACAGAGAAAAGTGAAAATAATCGCTTGACTCTGAATGAGGAAAACGTAATATACGGGACCTCGCAACGGTGAGCGAAAGCCGCGTTGCAACTGCTCTTTAACAATTTATCAGACAATCTGTGTGGGCACTCAAAGTGACATGGATTCTTAACGTCGCAAGACGAAAAATGAATACCAAGTCTCTGAGTGAACATGCGTAATTCATTACGAAGTTTAATTCACGAGCATCAAACTTAAATTGAAGAGTTTGATCATGGCTCAGATTGAACGCTGGCGGCAGGCCTAACACATGCAAGTCGAACGGTAGCACAGAGAGCTTGCTCTCGGGTGACGAGTGGCGGACGGGTGAGTAATGTCTGGGAAACTGCCTGATGGAGGGGGATAACTACTGGAAACGGTAGCTAATACCGCATAACGTCGCAAGACCAAAGAGGGGGACCTTCGGGCCTCTTGCCATCAGATGTGCCCAGATGGGATTAGCTAGTAGGTGGGGTAACGGCTCACCTAGGCGACGATCCCTAGCTGGTCTGAGAGGATGACCAGCCACACTGGAACTGAGACACGGTCCAGACTCCTACGGGAGGCAGCAGTGGGGAATATTGCACAATGGGCGCAAGCCTGATGCAGCCATGCCGCGTGTATGAAGAAGGCCTTCGGGTTGTAAAGTACTTTCAGCGGGGAGGAAGGCGATAAGGTTAATAACCTTGTCGATTGACGTTACCCGCAGAAGAAGCACCGGCTAACTCCGTGCCAGCAGCCGCGGTAATACGGAGGGTGCAAGCGTTAATCGGAATTACTGGGCGTAAAGCGCACGCAGGCGGTCTGTCAAGTCGGATGTGAAATCCCCGGGCTCAACCTGGGAACTGCATTCGAAACTGGCAGGCTAGAGTCTTGTAGAGGGGGGTAGAATTCCAGGTGTAGCGGTGAAATGCGTAGAGATCTGGAGGAATACCGGTGGCGAAGGCGGCCCCCTGGACAAAGACTGACGCTCAGGTGCGAAAGCGTGGGGAGCAAACAGGATTAGATACCCTGGTAGTCCACGCCGTAAACGATGTCGACTTGGAGGTTGTGCCCTTGAGGCGTGGCTTCCGGAGCTAACGCGTTAAGTCGACCGCCTGGGGAGTACGGCCGCAAGGTTAAAACTCAAATGAATTGACGGGGGCCCGCACAAGCGGTGGAGCATGTGGTTTAATTCGATGCAACGCGAAGAACCTTACCTACTCTTGACATCCAGAGAACTTAGCAGAGATGCTTTGGTGCCTTCGGGAACTCTGAGACAGGTGCTGCATGGCTGTCGTCAGCTCGTGTTGTGAAATGTTGGGTTAAGTCCCGCAACGAGCGCAACCCTTATCCTTTGTTGCCAGCGGTTAGGCCGGGAACTCAAAGGAGACTGCCAGTGATAAACTGGAGGAAGGTGGGGATGACGTCAAGTCATCATGGCCCTTACGAGTAGGGCTACACACGTGCTACAATGGCGCATACAAAGAGAAGCGACCTCGCGAGAGCAAGCGGACCTCATAAAGTGCGTCGTAGTCCGGATTGGAGTCTGCAACTCGACTCCATGAAGTCGGAATCGCTAGTAATCGTGGATCAGAATGCCACGGTGAATACGTTCCCGGGCCTTGTACACACCGCCCGTCACACCATGGGAGTGGGTTGCAAAAGAAGTAGGTAGCTTAACCTTCGGGAGGGCGCTTACCACTTTGTGATTCATGACTGGGGTGAAGTCGTAACAAGGTAACCGTAGGGGAACCTGCGGTTGGATCACCTCCTTACCTTAAAGAACCTGCCTTTGTAGTGTCCACACAGATTGTCTGATGAAAAACAGCAGTAAAAATCTCTGCAGGCTTGTAGCTCAGGTGGTTAGAGCGCACCCCTGATAAGGGTGAGGTCGGTGGTTCAAGTCCACTCAGGCCTACCAAATTTTTGCTGATGCTGCGTTGCGGCGACACTCACATACCTGAGTATGCTTCGTGTCACCACGCCTTGCCTCAACAAAAATTACCGGTACAGAGATTGGCAAACGATGGGGCTATAGCTCAGCTGGGAGAGCGCCTGCTTTGCACGCAGGAGGTCTGCGGTTCGATCCCGCATAGCTCCACCATCTTTTACTGCGAACACAAGAAAACTTCAGAGTGAACCTGAAAAGGTGCACTGCGAAGTTTTGCTCTTTAAAAATCTGGATCAAGCTGAAAATTGAAACGACACACATGTTATGTGTGTTCGAGTCTCTCAAATTTTCGCAATCAGAAGTGAAACATCTTCGGGTTGTGAGGTTAAGCGACTAAGCGTACACGGTGGATGCCCTGGCAGTCAGAGGCGATGAAGGACGTGCTAATCTGCGAAAAGCGCCGGCGAGGTGATATGAACCTTTGACCCGGCGATGTCCGAATGGGGAAACCCAGTGCAATCCGTTGCACTATCGTTAACTGAATACATAGGTTAACGAGGCGAACCGGGGGAACTGAAACATCTAAGTACCCCGAGGAAAAGAAATCAACCGAGATTCCCCCAGTAGCGGCGAGCGAACGGGGAGCAGCCCGGAGTCTGAATCAGCTTGTGTGTTAGTGGAACGGTCTGGAAAGTCCGACGGTACAGGGTGATAGTCCCGTACACGAAAGCACACAGGTTGTGAACTCGAAGAGTAGGGCGGGACACGTGGTATCCTGTCTGAATATGGGGGGACCATCCTCCAAGGCTAAATACTCCTGACTGACCGATAGTGAACCAGTACCGTGAGGGAAAGGCGAAAAGAACCCCGGCGAGGGGAGTGAAAAAGAACCTGAAACCGTGTACGTACAAGCAGTGGGAGCCTCTTTATGGGGTGACTGCGTACCTTTTGTATAATGGGTCAGCGACTTATATTCTGTAGCAAGGTTAACCGTATAGGGGAGCCG
The DNA here is from genome assembly GCF_039718975.1 of Enterobacter chuandaensis. Taxonomy (NCBI): domain Bacteria; kingdom Pseudomonadati; phylum Pseudomonadota; class Gammaproteobacteria; order Enterobacterales; family Enterobacteriaceae; genus Enterobacter; species Enterobacter chuandaensis. The sequence continues at coordinate 4,504,337 of NZ_CP097173.1, read as the reverse complement.
AAGGGAAACCGAGTCTTAACTGGGCGTTAAGTTGCAGGGTATAGACCCGAAACCCGGTGATCTAGCCATGGGCAGGTTGAAGGTTGGGTAACACTAACTGGAGGACCGAACCGACTAATGTTGAAAAATTAGCGGATGACCTGTGGCTGGGGGTGAAAGGCCAATCAAACCGGGAGATAGCTGGTTCTCCCCGAAAGCTATTTAGGTAGCGCCTCGTGAACTCATCTTCGGGGGTAGAGCACTGTTTCGGCTAGGGGGCCATCCCGGCTTACCAACCCGATGCAAACTACGAATACCGAAGAATGTTATCACGGGAGACACACGGCGGGTGCTAACGTCCGTCGTGAAGAGGGAAACAACCCAGACCGCCAGCTAAGGTCCCAAAGTCATGGTTAAGTGGGAAACGATGTGGGAAGGCACAGACAGCCAGGATGTTGGCTTAGAAGCAGCCATCATTTAAAGAAAGCGTAATAGCTCACTGGTCGAGTCGGCCTGCGCGGAAGATGTAACGGGGCTAAACCATGCACCGAAGCTGCGGCAGCGACACTATGTGTTGTTGGGTAGGGGAGCGTTCTGTAAGCCGTTGAAGGTGGCCTGTGAGGGTTGCTGGAGGTATCAGAAGTGCGAATGCTGACATAAGTAACGATAAAGCGGGTGAAAAGCCCGCTCGCCGGAAGACCAAGGGTTCCTGTCCAACGTTAATCGGGGCAGGGTGAGTCGACCCCTAAGGCGAGGCCGAAAGGCGTAGTCGATGGGAAACAGGTTAATATTCCTGTACTTGGTGTTACTGCGAAGGGGGGACGGAGAAGGCTATGTTAGCCGGGCGACGGTTGTCCCGGTTTAAGCATGTAGGCGGAGGTTCCAGGTAAATCCGGTACCTTTTAACGCTGAGGTGTGATGACGAGGCACTACGGTGCTGAAGTAACAAATGCCCTGCTTCCAGGAAAAGCCTCTAAGCATCAGGTAACACGAAATCGTACCCCAAACCGACACAGGTGGTCAGGTAGAGAATACCAAGGCGCTTGAGAGAACTCGGGTGAAGGAACTAGGCAAAATGGTGCCGTAACTTCGGGAGAAGGCACGCTGATATGTAGGTGAAGCCCCTGCGGGTGGAGCTGAAATCAGTCGAAGATACCAGCTGGCTGCAACTGTTTATTAAAAACACAGCACTGTGCAAACACGAAAGTGGACGTATACGGTGTGACGCCTGCCCGGTGCCGGAAGGTTAATTGATGGGGTTAGCGGCAACGCGAAGCTCTTGATCGAAGCCCCGGTAAACGGCGGCCGTAACTATAACGGTCCTAAGGTAGCGAAATTCCTTGTCGGGTAAGTTCCGACCTGCACGAATGGCGTAATGATGGCCAGGCTGTCTCCACCCGAGACTCAGTGAAATTGAACTCGCTGTGAAGATGCAGTGTACCCGCGGCAAGACGGAAAGACCCCGTGAACCTTTACTATAGCTTGACACTGAACACTGGTCCTTGATGTGTAGGATAGGTGGGAGGCTTTGAAGCGTGGACGCCAGTCTGCGTGGAGCCGTCCTTGAAATACCACCCTTTAATGGCTGGTGTTCTAACGTAGACCCGTGATCCGGGTTGCGGACAGTGTCTGGTGGGTAGTTTGACTGGGGCGGTCTCCTCCCAAAGAGTAACGGAGGAGCACGAAGGTTAGCTAATCCTGGTCGGACATCAGGAGGTTAGTGCAATGGCATAAGCTAGCTTGACTGCGAGAGTGACGGCTCGAGCAGGTGCGAAAGCAGGTCATAGTGATCCGGTGGTTCTGAATGGAAGGGCCATCGCTCAACGGATAAAAGGTACTCCGGGGATAACAGGCTGATACCGCCCAAGAGTTCATATCGACGGCGGTGTTTGGCACCTCGATGTCGGCTCATCACATCCTGGGGCTGAAGTAGGTCCCAAGGGTATGGCTGTTCGCCATTTAAAGTGGTACGCGAGCTGGGTTTAGAACGTCGTGAGACAGTTCGGTCCCTATCTGCCGTGGGCGCTGGAGAATTGAGGGGGGCTGCTCCTAGTACGAGAGGACCGGAGTGGACGCATCACTGGTGTTCGGGTTGTCATGCCAATGGCACTGCCCGGTAGCTAAATGCGGAAGAGATAAGTGCTGAAAGCATCTAAGCACGAAACTTGCCCCGAGATGAGTTCTCCCTGAGACTTTAAGTCTCCTGAAGGAACGTTGAAGACGACGACGTTGATAGGTCGGGTGTGTAAGCGCAGCGATGCGTTGAGCTAACCGATACTAATGAACCGTGAGGCTTAACCTTACAACGCCGAAGATGTTTTGGCGAAGAGACACGATTTTCAGCCTGATACAGATTAACAGAATTTGCCTGGCGGCTTTAGCGCGGTGGTCCCACCTGACCCCATGCCGAACTCAGAAGTGAAACGCCGTAGCGCCGATGGTAGTGTGGGGTCTCCCCATGTGAGAGTAGGGAACTGCCAGGCATCAAATTAAGTAGTAAGCCGGTGCATAAATCCGGTGGTTATAAGCAGTCTTCGGTGGAGCGGTAGTTCAGTCGGTTAGAATACCTGCCTGTCACGCAGGGGGTCGCGGGTTCGAGTCCCGTCCGTTCCGCCACTTATTAAGACATCAAGCCTGCCTCTTAGGCAGGCTTGATGGTAAGAAACTTTAGGGGCGTAGCTCAGTTGGTAGAGCACCGGTCTCCAAAACCGGGTGTCGCGAGTTCGAGTCTCTCCGCCCCTGCCATATAGAATCCTTTGCTTCGGCAAAGGATTTTTTTTTGCCTGAAATTCGGGGGAATTTCAGCATTCTGAAATGCAGCCAGCATCCCTGCTGGCCTCAGCATCAATCCATTACATTGGTTTTCAACAGATCTTTAATCTGAGATTGCTTATCGCTATTTTGCAGCCAAATCGCATACAGCGGCCGGGAAAGGGTAGTGGAATCTACGACGGTATGCAGTCCTGGCTTAGCGTCTGCCCAACGGACTGGTAACCAGGTGCAACCCTTCAACAGGGGAAGTTGCTGACAGGCAATCTCGGCAGAACTGGTTGTTAGCTGTGGAACATCATCAGGTGCAATCAGTCCCGCCTCATGCTGCTGAAAATCAGGGCCCCATTCCAGACGCAAATAGGACAGATCGGATTTCATCATTGAGGGTTCAGAAGCGTAAAGCGCCAGGCCAAACTGCCCAACGATCTGGCTGCTAAATTCGTCCATTTTGGGGGCTTCTGTCGTGATAAGTAGATCCAGCTGCCGCTCATGAAGTTGTTTAACCAGCGACTGACGTTGCGCAATTCTGGCCTCAAATTGCAGGTGCCCGTGTGAATGATATAGCCTGCTCAGCCACTGACTGAGCATACATTCCCACAGAGATGCGCTGGCCCCAATAGAGAACTCATTGTGCCTTGAGGTATGCGCCACCTCTTTGCGCGCTGCCTGCCAGGTATTCATCAATGTCTCCGCATACGGAAGCAGTTTTTCACCAGCAGGCGTGAGACGGATATTGTTGCGATGGCGGGTAAAAAGATTCACACCCAGTTGATTTTCCAGCTGTCGAATACGAAAACTGACTGCTGACTGCGTCAGGTAAAGGGCTTCAGCGGCTCGCCCGAAGTGACGCGTTCTGCTCACTTCAAGGAAAGTTTTTAGCAATTCCGTATCCACATCTTTCTCCACAAAATTATTTGTCGTTATGATTTAAATGTTTTGTTTTACACTCTGTCAAGCGTAACTAATACTCCGCGCCATAAATAGCTCGGCCAAAGAATTAGGAGCGTGTAGGATGGCGGAAAGCTTTACGACGACTAATCGTTTTTTCGACAATAAACATTATCCGCGCGGGTTCTCTCGTCACGGCGATTTCACCATCAAAGAGGCGCAGCTGCTTGAGCGTCATGGTTATGCCTTTAACGAGCTGGATCTGGGTAAACGTGAGCCTGCAACTGAAGATGAAAAGCAGTTTGTCTCAGTGTGCCGTGGCGAGCGTGAGCCGCAATCTGAAGCAGAACGTGTATGGATCAAGTACATGGCGCGCATTAAGCGTCCAAAGCGTTTCCATACGCTGTCTGGCGGCAAGCCGCAGATGGAAGGTGCAGAAGACTACACCGAGTCTGACGACTAATAAAAAAGGGGCTACGGCCCCTTTTTTATGCCAGTAACTTCTGCAGATGCAGCAGCAAACGATCGATAGCGCGATAGCTCAGCGCCTCCTGCAAGTGTTTCCTCTCAATGTCGGCACATCCCTCCACGTCCGCAATGGTTCTGGCCACTTTTAATAAACGCTGCCACGCACGTATGGAAAGCCCAAAGCGCGTCAACGTCTCCTCCAGCCACACAGCATCTTCACCGTTAAGAGAACAAAACTGTCGGATCCCGGCATTATCCAGCCGTGCATTAAGCCTGTTTTGACGAGCGTACTGTCGCGCCTGTGCCGCGATAACCCGCTCGCGAACGTGCGCGGAGCTTTCACCGAGCCTATCCGTCTGCCTGAGCAGACCCGGCGGTGGAAGCGGGATTTCCAGTGATAAATCGAAACGGTCGAGAAATGGACCGGATAGTTTTCCCAGATAGCGCAGCGTCTGCTCTGGCGTACAGCGGTTATGATTGCCCTGATAATGCCCCGTCGGGCTGGGGTTCATCGCCGCCACGAGCTGAAAACGGGCGGGATAGCTTATTTTGGCTCGCGTGCGTGAAATATGTATCTCACCCGATTCAATGGGTTCCCTCAGTGCATCCAGCACGCGGCGCTCAAACTCAGGTAGCTCATCGAGAAACAGAATGCCGTTGTGTGCCAGTGAGATCTCTCCCGGCCCCGGAATAGACCCACCGCCGACCATTGCCGTCAGTGACGCGCTATGATGCGGTGAACGAAAGGGACGTCGACGCCACTGTTTATGCAACGACGTCGAACTGATAAGACTATAAATGGCAGCGCTTTCCAGCGCTTCATGGTTATTAAGCGGTGGTAGCAGCCCGCTCAGCCTGCTCGCCAGCATGGTTTTGCCCGTACCCGGCGGACCAATCAGCAGAAGATTGTGCCCACCCGCTGCCGTAATTTCCAGAGCACGCTTCCCTTGCTCTTGTCCCATGATCTCGCTGAGATCTTCTGGCGCATCCGCTATAGCCTCGTCGCACTCTTCCGGCTCGGACAGTTCATGACGCCCTTCAAGCCAGGCACACACTTCCTGAAGATGCCCCGCGATGAGGCATCCCTTCTCTGCAATAAGACTCACTTCTGATGCGTTTTCATTGGCGACAATGATTTGCCGTCCTGCGCGTATTGCTTCCAGCGCACCTGATATCGCACCGGGAACGCCTCTTAATGCGCCTGTAAGCGCGAGTTCACCCACGAACTCATACGAGCCTAGCCTGTTCGTCTTAAGCTGCTCAGAAGCTGCGAGAAGCGCTATCGCGATAGGTAAATCATATCGTCCCCCCTCTTTGGGCAGATCGGCGGGGGCAAGGTTGATGGTGATCTTCTTCGCGGGGAAGGTATAACCGCTATTTATGATTGCGCTGCGAACGCGATCCCTGGCCTCTTTAACCGTCGTTTCCGGTAGCCCGACAAGCGTGAGTCCTGGCAGCCCATTACTCAAATGAACCTCTACGGAAATAAGCGGAGCCTTCACCCCGAGAGCCGCACGCGTATAAACAACTGACAGTGACATTTATACTACCTCCTGGCGGGACTATGCCAGTATGAGCGTTACCTGTTTAGCGCGATTTCGCGAATTTACGTCCCCTGTTCAGGCATTTTGGCGGCAAGTTGAAACTGTTACACCAGCGTGGAAGCCTCCACGCAAAACGTCAAAAACCGCGTTTTAACGCCGCAGGGAACGTGAAAAAAATGAAAAATATTCATTTTCTAATTTCCTCATATAAAACAACGATTTTAAGAAATATGATTCGCTGGCTAATCAACTGCGTCATAAATAAATCTTGTGTTTGATTTAAAAACTGTGGTAACTCTTTAGGTATTCCTTCGAACAAGATGCAAAAAGAACTGAAAATGACAGCCCTTCTACGAGTGATTAGCCTGGTCGTGATTAGCGTGGTGGTGATTATTATCCCACCGTGCGGGGCTGCACTTGGACGAGGAAAGGCTTAGAAATCAAGCCTTAACGAACTAAGACCCCCGCACCGAAAGGTCCGGGGGTTTTTTTATGACTAAAAAACTTAAACGAGGAGCAGAGAATGACGACTAGCACAAAATTCTGTTTCTCCAGATTTATGACGGGGAACTAACTATGAATGGGGCACAATGGGTTGTACATGCGTTGCGCGCGCAGGGAGTCGAAACCGTGTTCGGTTATCCGGGTGGCGCAATTATGCCGATTTACGATGCACTGTATGACGGCGGCGTGGAACACCTCTTGTGCCGGCACGAGCAGGGCGCAGCGATGGCCGCTATCGGCTATGCCCGCGCGACCGGTAAAACCGGCGTCTGCATGGCGACTTCAGGTCCGGGCGCAACGAACCTGATCACCGGCCTGGCTGACGCGCTGCTCGATTCCGTTCCCGTCGTGGCGATCACCGGTCAGGTAGCCTCTCCGTTCATCGGTACCGATGCTTTCCAGGAAGTCGACGTCCTCGGTTTATCGCTGGCCTGCACCAAACACAGCTTTCTCGTCCAGTCTCTCGAAGAACTGCCACGCGTAGTGGCAGAAGCGTTTGAAGTGGCAAGCTCTGGTCGCCCTGGCCCGGTTCTGGTGGATATCCCGAAAGATATCCAGGTTGCACTCGGCGATCTGGAGCCGCACTTCTCCACCGTTGAAAGCAACAATGCGTTCCCGCATGCAGACGTTGAAGAAGCCCGCCAGATGCTGGCGCAGGCGAAACAGCCGATGCTGTACGTCGGCGGTGGCGTAGGCATGGCGCAGGCTGTTCCTGCCTTGCGGGAATTTATCGCGACTACGCAGATGCCCGCCACCTGTACGCTGAAAGGTCTGGGCGCAGTCGACGCGGACTACCCGTATTACCTTGGCATGCTGGGGATGCACGGTACCAAAGCGGCAAACCTGGCGGTACAGGAGTGCGATCTGCTCATCGCCGTGGGGGCTCGTTTTGACGACCGCGTTACCGGCAAGCTGAATACCTTTGCGCCGAACGCCAAAGTCATCCATATGGATATCGACCCGGCGGAGATGAACAAGCTGCGTCAGGCGCACGTTGCGCTGCAGGGTGATCTCAACGCGCTGTTACCGGCATTGCAGCAGCCGCTGGATATCAACCCATGGCGTCAGCACACCGCAGACATGCGCGCCGAGCACGCCTGGCGTTACGACCACCCCGGCGAGGCCATCTACGCGCCGCTGCTGTTGAAGCAGTTGTCCGACCGTAAACCTGCTGACAGCGTGGTGACGACGGATGTGGGCCAGCACCAGATGTGGTCCGCCCAGCATATGACCTACACCCGCCCGGAAAACTTCATCACCTCCAGCGGGTTAGGGACGATGGGCTTCGGTCTGCCGGCAGCCGTTGGCGCGCAGGTTGCCCGTCCGAACGATACCGTTATCTGTATCTCCGGTGACGGCTCCTTCATGATGAACGTCCAGGAGCTCGGCACCGTGAAGCGCAAACAGTTACCGCTGAAGATCGTGTTGCTCGATAACCAGCGTTTAGGGATGGTTCGCCAGTGGCAACAGCTGTTCTTCCAGGAGCGCTACAGCGAAACGACGCTCACCGATAACCCCGATTTCCTTACCCTGGCCAGCGCCTTCGGCATTCCTGGTCAGCACATCACCCGTAAAGACCAGGTTGAAGCGGCACTCGACACCATGCTGTCAAGCGAAGGGCCATACCTGCTTCATGTCTCAATCGACGAGCTTGAGAACGTCTGGCCGTTGGTACCGCCCGGTGCCAGTAACTCACAAATGCTGGAGAAATTATCATGATGCAACATCAGGTCGCCGTGCAGGCTCGCTTCAACCCGGAAACGTTAGAACGCGTATTGCGTGTGGTCCGCCACCGTGGTTTTCAGATTTGCTCAATGAATATGGAAACGGCCACCGACGCGCAGAACATCAGTATCGAATTAACCGTTGCCAGCCCGCGGCCGGTCGACTTACTGTTTAGTCAGTTATCAAAGCTGGTAGACGTTGCCCATGTTGCCATCTGCCAGAGCACAACCACATCACAACAAATCCGCGCTTGAGCGTGACAGGACGAAAAAATGACGACAAAAAAAGCTGATTACATTTGGTTCAATGGGGAGATGGTTCGCTGGGAGGACGCGAAAGTCCACGTGATGTCCCACGCGCTGCACTACGGTACCTCCGTGTTTGAAGGCATCCGTTGCTACGACTCTCACAAAGGACCAGTGGTGTTCCGCCATCGCGAACACATGCAGCGTCTGCATGACTCAGCCAAAATTTATCGTTTCCCGGTTTCTCAAAGCGTTGATGAACTGATGGAAGCCTGCCGCGACGTAATCCGTAAGAACAACCTGACCAGCGCCTATATTCGTCCGCTGGTCTTCGTGGGCGACGTCGGCATGGGGGTGAACCCGCCAGCCGGTTACAACACCGATGTGATCATTGCTGCGTTTCCATGGGGTGCTTATCTGGGAGCAGAAGCCCTGGAGCAGGGGATCGACGCAATGGTCTCTTCCTGGAACCGCGTAGCGCCAAACACCATCCCGACCGCCGCGAAAGCGGGCGGAAACTACCTCTCCTCACTGCTGGTCGGTAGCGAAGCGCGCCGCCACGGCTATCAGGAAGGTATCGCGCTCGACGTGAACGGCTACATCTCTGAAGGTGCGGGTGAAAACCTGTTTGAAGTGAAAGACGGCATCCTGTTCACGCCGCCGTTCACCTCGTCCGCGCTGCCGGGCATCACCCGTGACGCCATCATCAAGCTGGCGAAAGATCTGGGTATCGAAGTGCGCGAGCAGGTTCTGTCCCGCGAATCTCTGTATCTGGCCGATGAAGTATTTATGTCCGGCACGGCGGCTGAAATTACGCCGGTGCGCAGCGTAGACGGTATCCAGGTGGGCGAAGGCCGCTGCGGTCCGGTCACCAAACGCATCCAGCAGGCGTTCTTCGGCCTCTTCACCGGTGAAACGGAAGATAAATACGGCTGGTTGGATCAGGTTAATCACTAAGTATAAATTTGGGACGGCACGCACCGTCCCATTAAATAGTCAGACGGGAGTAAATAAAGCATGCCTAAGTATCGTTCAGCCACCACCACCCACGGCCGCAACATGGCGGGAGCCCGCGCGCTGTGGCGCGCCACCGGAATGACCGACGCCGATTTCGGCAAGCCGATTATCGCCGTGGTGAACTCCTTCACCCAGTTCGTACCGGGCCACGTGCACCTGCGCGACCTCGGTAAACTGGTTGCCGAGCAAATCGAAGCCTCCGGCGGTGTGGCGAAAGAGTTCAACACTATTGCAGTGGATGACGGTATCGCAATGGGCCACGGGGGCATGCTCTATTCACTGCCGTCGCGCGAGCTGATCGCCGACTCGGTAGAGTATATGGTTAACGCCCACTGCGCCGATGCGATGGTCTGTATCTCCAACTGCGACAAAATCACCCCGGGGATGCTGATGGCCTCCCTGCGCCTGAATATTCCGGTGATCTTCGTCTCCGGTGGCCCGATGGAAGCGGGGAAAACCAAGCTCTCCGACAAAATCATTAAGCTCGACCTTGTCGATGCGATGATCCAGGGCGCGGACCCGAAAGTGTCAGACGAGCAGAGCGAACAGGTGGAACGCTCCGCGTGTCCGACCTGCGGCTCTTGTTCCGGGATGTTCACCGCCAACTCCATGAACTGCCTGACCGAAGCGCTGGGCCTCTCTCAGCCGGGTAACGGTTCGCTGCTGGCAACCCACGCCGACCGTAAGCAGCTGTTCCTGAATGCCGGTAAACGCATCGTTGAGCTGACCAAACGCTACTACGAGCAGGACGACGCCAGCGCGCTGCCGCGCAGCATCGCCAGCAAAGCCGCATTTGAAAACGCCATGACGCTGGATATCGCCATGGGCGGTTCCACCAATACCGTTCTGCACCTGCTGGCTGCCGCGCAGGAAGCCGAAATTGACTTCACCATGAGCGACATCGACAAGCTCTCCCGCAAGGTGCCGCAGTTGTGTAAGGTCGCACCGAGTACCCAGAAGTACCACATGGAAGACGTGCACCGTGCCGGTGGCGTCATCGGTATTCTGGGTGAGCTGGATCGCGCCGGGCTGCTGAACCGTGACGTGAAAAACGTGCTCGGCCTGACGCTGCCGGAGTCGCTGGATCAGTACGACGTCATGCTGACCAAAGACGACGCGGTGAAAAAGATGTTCCGCGCGGGTCCAGCGGGTATTCGTACTACCCAGGCGTTCTCGCAGGACTGTCGCTGGGATACCCTGGACGATGACCGCGCCGAAGGCTGCATCCGCTCGCTGGAACACGCCTACAGCAAAGACGGCGGTCTGGCCGTGCTGTACGGTAACTTTGCGGAAAACGGCTGCATCGTGAAAACCGCAGGCGTGGACGACAGCATCCTGAAATTCACCGGTCCGGCGAAAGTGTACGAAAGCCAGGATGAAGCGGTAGACGCTATCCTTGGCGGCAAAGTGGTGGAAGGCGACGTGGTTGTCATTCGCTACGAAGGGCCGAAAGGCGGCCCGGGCATGCAGGAGATGCTCTACCCAACCACCTTCCTGAAATCCATGGGCCTCGGTAAAGCCTGCGCGTTGATCACCGACGGACGTTTCTCCGGCGGCACCTCCGGCCTCTCTATCGGCCACGTTTCCCCGGAAGCGGCAAGCGGCGGCAACATCGCCATCATCGAAGACGGTGACCTGATCGAAATCGACATTCCGAATCGCGGCATTCAGCTCAAGCTGAGCGACCAGGAAATTGCGGCCCGTCGTGAAGCGCAGGAAGCCCGCGGCGACAAAGCCTGGACGCCGAAAGACCGTCAGCGCGAAGTCTCCTTCGCTCTGCGCGCCTACGCGAGCCTTGCCACCAGTGCAGATAAAGGCGCGGTGCGCGATAAATCTAAGCTTGGGGGCTAATGATGGCCGAGTCACAACCCTTATCCGCCGCCCCCGAGGGGGCGGAATATCTGAGAGCGGTGCTGCGCGCGCCGGTCTATGAAGCCGTGCAGGTCACGCCCCTGCAGAAGATGGAAAAACTCTCTTCGCGCCTCGACAACGTCATTCTGGTGAAGCGCGAAGACCGTCAGCCGGTGCACAGCTTTAAGCTGCGCGGCGCCTACGCGATGATGGCTGGGCTGACCGACGAGCAAAAAGCGCGCGGGGTGATTACCGCGTCTGCGGGCAACCACGCCCAGGGCGTGGCGTTCTCATCTGCCCGTCTGGGGCTAAAAGCGCTGATCGTGATGCCGGTCGCCACCGCAGACATCAAAGTCGATGCGGTACGCGGTTTCGGCGGGGAAGTGCTGCTCCACGGGGCCAATTTTGACGAAGCGAAAGCCAAAGCGATCGAGCTGGCGCAGCAGCAGGGCTTCACCTGGGTGCCGCCGTTTGACCACCCGATGGTGATTGCCGGGCAGGGCACGCTGGCGCTTGAACTGCTGCAGCAGGATGCGCATCTCGACCGCGTCTTCGTCCCGGTTGGAGGCGGCGGGTTAGCCGCGGGCGTGGCGGTGCTGATCAAACAGCTGATGCCGCAGATCAAAGTCATTGCCGTTGAAGCGGAAGACTCTGCCTGCCTGAAGGCGGCGCTGGATGCCGGGCATCCGGTCGATCTGCCGCGCGTCGGGCTGTTTGCCGAGGGTGTGGCGGTGAAGCGCATTGGCGACGAAACCTTCCGCCTGTGCCAGGAATATCTCGACGATATCGTCACCGTAGACAGCGATGCGATCTGCGCGGCGATGAAAGATCTGTTCGAGGACGTGCGTGCGGTGGCGGAACCGTCCGGCGCGCTGGCGCTGGCGGGGATGAAAAAATACATCGCACAACACAACATTCGCGGCGAGCGTCTGGCGCACGTGCTTTCCGGTGCCAACGTGAATTTCCACGGCCTGCGCTACGTTTCTGAGCGCTGCGAGCTGGGCGAACAGCGTGAAGCGCTGCTGGCGGTGACCATCCCGGAAGAGAAGGGCAGCTTCCTTAAGTTCTGCCAGCTGCTGGGCGGTCGTTCGGTAACGGAGTTCAATTACCGTTTTGCCGATGCCAAAGATGCCTGCATCTTTGTCGGCGTGCGTCTGAGCCGGGGAGTGGAGGAGCGCAAAGAGATCCTCAACCTGCTGCATAACGGCGGCTACAGCGTGGTCGATCTTTCTGACGATGAGATGGCGAAGCTGCACGTGCGTTACATGGTTGGCGGGCGTCCCTCGAAGCCGCTCCAGGAACGTCTGTTCAGCTTCGAGTTCCCGGAATCACCGGGCGCGCTGCTCAAGTTCCTGCACACGCTGGGCACGCACTGGAACATCTCCCTGTTCCACTACCGCAGCCACGGCACCGACTACGGGCGCGTGCTGGCGGCGTTCGAACTGGGCGAGCACGAGCCGGATTTCGAAACGCGGCTGAACGAGCTGGGCTATGAATGTCACGACGAGACCCATAACCCGGCGTTCAGGTTCTTTCTGGCGGGTTAGTGATTCGGCAATATGCTCCAGAACGCATCAATAAGCGGCTCATGTAGCCGCTTTTTTTGTGCGCACACGCCAAGCTCAAACGGGGTTTTCTCGTCGCTGCGCTCCAGAATCATCACGCGATTGCGCACCGGTTCCGGGCTGTTTTCCAGCACCACTTCCGGCAGCAGCGCCACGCCGCAGCCTAGCGCCACCATCGACACCATCGCCTCATGACCGCTGACGGTGGCGTAAATCGACGGATTGCTGATTTTCTGACGGCGGAACCACAGCTCAATACGGCGACGCACCGGCCCCTGATCGGCCATGATAAACGGCACCGTTGACCAGTCCGGTTTTTCCACCGACACCTGGTTACGCACCGGGCAGGGCAGTGCCGGGGCGATCAGCACCACAGCCAGATTCTCCAGCATCGAGAACGCCACCGCGCCCGGCAGGGTTTCGGGTTTCCCGGCGATGGCGAGATCTGCTTCGCCGGTCACCACTTTTTCCATTGCGTCGGCGGCGTCGCCGGTGGTGAGCTTAATTTCAACCGACGGATGCGCCGCGCGGAAGCGGTCAAGGATCGGCGGCAGATGGCTGTAGGCGGCGGTCACGGAGCAGAAAATATGCAGCTCGCCGGAAAGCGACGGTCCCTGCTGGTCAATGGCGTGCCGCAGCTGTTGGTACTGCAACAGCGTCTGCTGGGCAAAGACGCGCAGCTCTTCTCCTGCTTCCGTGAGGGTGACGGTGCGGTTATCGCGCACGAACAGCGGCTGGCCGAGGTCTTCCTCAAGGCGCTGGATCTGGCGCGAAAGCGTGGAGGGGCTAACGTGCATCGCCCGGGCGCTACGGCCAAAGTGGCGGCTTTCCGCCAGGTGCAGGAACATTTTTAGATCGCGTAAATCCACCGATTCCACTCCCTCTTTTTACATTGCAAAAATTGCAATGTGACGTTGTGAATATATCAATTTCCGCAATAAATTTCCTGTTGTAATGTGGGTACATTCTCGCTGAAACGCGAACCGAACAATAAGACACACAACATCACGAGGTATCACCCATGGCTAACTACTTTAATACACTGAACTTGCGCCAGCAGCTGGCGCAGCTGGGCAAATGCCGCTTCATGGCGCGCGATGAATTTGCTGATGGCGCGAGCTACCTTCAGGGTAAAAAAGTGGTCATCGTCGGCTGTGGCGCACAGGGCCTGAACCAGGGCCTGAACATGCGTGACTCCGGTCTGGATATCTCCTACGCCCTGCGTAAAGAAGCGATTGCCGAGAAGCGCGCTTCCTGGCGTAAAGCGACCGAAAACGGCTTCAAAGTGGGTACCTACGAAGAGCTGATCCCGCAGGCGGATCTGGTGGTTAACCTGACGCCAGACAAGCAGCACTCCGACGTAGTGCGCTCCGTACAGCCGCTGATGAAAGACGGTGCCGCGCTGGGTTACTCCCACGGCTTCAACATCGTTGAGGTGGGCGAGCAGATCCGTAAAGACATCACCGTAGTGATGGTGGCGCCGAAGTGCCCGGGTACGGAAGTACGCGAAGAGTACAAGCGTGGTTTCGGCGTGCCGACGCTTATCGCAGTTCACCCGGAAAACGATCCGAAAGGTGAAGGCATGGCGATTGCCAAAGCCTGGGCAGCGGCCACCGGCGGCCACCGCGCGGGCGTGCTGGAATCGTCCTTCGTGGCTGAAGTGAAATCTGACCTGATGGGCGAGCAGACCATTCTGTGCGGCATGCTGCAGGCGGGTTCTCTGCTCTGCTTCGACAAGCTGGTGGAAGAAGGTACTGACCCGGCATACGCAGAAAAACTGATTCAGTTCGGCTGGGAAACCATCACCGAAGCGCTGAAGCAGGGCGGGATTACGCTGATGATGGACCGCCTGTCCAACCCGGCAAAACTGCGTGCTTACGCGCTGTCTGAACAGCTGAAAACCATCATGGCGCCGCTGTTCCAGAAACACATGGATGACATCATCTCCGGCGAGTTCTCTTCCGGCATGATGGCGGACTGGGCAAACGACGACAAAAAACTGCTGACCTGGCGTGAAGAGACCGGTAAAACCGCGTTCGAAACCGCGCCACAGTATGAAGGTAAAATCGGCGAGCAGGAGTACTTCGATAAAGGCGTACTGATGATCGCGATGGTGAAAGCGGGCGTTGAGCTGGCTTTCGAAACCATGGTGGATTCCGGCATCATCGAAGAGTCTGCATACTACGAATCTCTGCACGAGCTGCCGCTGATCGCGAATACCATCGCCCGTAAGCGTCTGTACGAAATGAACGTGGTTATCTCGGATACCGCAGAATACGGTAACTACCTGTTCTCTTACGCCTGCGTACCGCTGCTGAAAGAGTTCATGACCACCCTGCAGACGGGCGATCTGGGAAAAGCGATTGCGGAAGGTGCAGTAGACAACGCGCAGCTGCGCGATGTGAACGAAGCGATTCGCAGCCACCAGATCGAGAAAGTGGGCCACAAACTGCGTGGCTACATGACCGATATGAAGCGTATCGCGGTAGCAGGTTAACATCCTTGTCGGGTGGCGCTTCGCTTACCCGACCTACAAAAACGTAAGATGTAGGCCGGGTAAGGCGCAGCCGCCACCCGGCTTGTTTATTTGCGATACAGCACTTTGATAATGTGATAACCGAACTGGGTATGCAGCGGGCCGGTTGGCTCCAGCACCGGGCAGGAGAAGACCACTTTATCGAACGCCGGAACCATCTGGCCCTGACGGAATTCGCCTAAATCGCCGCCGCGCTTGCCTGATGGGCAGATGGAGTGCTTCTTCGCCAGCTTGCCGAAGTCGGCACCGTTTTTAATCTGCTCCAGAAGATCCAGAGCCAGTTTCTCTTCTTTTACAAGGATATGCAGTGCTGCTGCTGTTTTTGCCATGATCGTGCCTTGAGTGGTATGGATTAGGCTCGCTATACTACCACGCTGTTATTCTCCCCTCCTGACTTTCATTGAGCGATCATTTATGCGTTTAAACCCCGGACAACAACAAGCCGTCGAATTTGTCACCGGACCGTGTCTGGTGCTGGCGGGCGCAGGATCCGGTAAAACGCGCGTCATCACCAATAAGATTGCGCACCTGATCCGCGGCTGCGGCTATCAGGCCCGACATATTGCGGCGGTCACCTTTACCAATAAAGCGGCGCGCGAGATGAAAGAGCGCGTCGGCCAGACGCTGGGGCGCAAAGAGGCGCGCGGGCTGATGATCTCCACCTTCCACACGCTGGGGCTGGATATCATTAAACGTGAATATGCCGCGCTGGGGATGAAATCCAACTTTTCGCTGTTCGATGACACCGACCAGGTGGCGTTGCTCAAAGAGCTCACCGAGGGGCTGATCGAGGATGATAAGGTGCTGTTGCAGCAGCTGATCTCGACGATCTCGAACTGGAAAAACGATCTGATGACCCCGGCCCAGGCCGCGGCGATCGCTAAAGGTGAACGGGATCGGATCTTCGCCCACTGCTATGGTCTTTACGACGCGCACATGAAAGCGTGCAACGTGCTGGACTTCGACGATCTGATCCTCTTGCCGACACTGCTTTTACAGCGAAATGAAGAGGTGCGCGAGCGCTGGCAGAACAAAATCCGCTATCTGCTGGTGGATGAATATCAGGATACCAACACCAGCCAGTACGAGCTGGTGAAGCTGCTGGTGGGGCAGCGCGCGCGCTTCACCGTGGTCGGCGACGACGACCAGTCGATTTACTCCTGGCGCGGCGCACGCCCGCAAAACCTGGTGCTGCTGAGCAAAGATTTTCCTGCGTTGCAGGTGATTAAGCTGGAGCAGAACTACCGCTCCTCCGGGCGCATCCTGAAGGCGGCAAATATCCTGATTGCCAATAACCCGCACGTTTTTGAAAAGCGTCTCTTCTCCGAACTGGGCTACGGTACGGAGCTGAAGGTGCTCAGCGCCAATAATGAAGAGCATGAGGCGGAGCGCGTGACGGGCGAACTGATCGCCCACCACTTCGTCAATAAAACCGAATATAAGGATTACGCGATCCTCTATCGCGGCAATCATCAGTCGCGCGTCTTTGAAAAGATGCTGATGCAGAACCGCATTCCATACAAAATCTCGGGCGGTACGTCGTTCTTCTCACGACCAGAAATCAAAGATCTGCTGGCCTATCTGCGCGTGCTTACGAACCCGGATGACGACAGCGCGTTTCTGCGTATTGTGAATACGCCGAAACGCGAAATTGGCCCGGCGACGCTGCAAAAGCTGGGCGAATGGGCGATGACCCGCAATAAGAGCCTGTTTACCGCCAGCTTTGATATGGGGTTGAGCCAGACGCTGACGGGACGCGGATATGACAACTTAACCCGCTTCACCCACTGGCTGGGCGAAGTTCAGCGGCTGGCAGAGCGCGAGCCGGTGGCTGCCGTGCGCGATCTGATCCACGGCATCGACTATGAATCCTGGCTGTACGAAACCTCCGCCAGCCCGAAAGCGGCTGAAATGCGGATGAAAAACGTAAACCAGCTTTTCAGCTGGATGACTGAAATGCTGGAGGGCTCTGAGATTGACGAGCCGATGACCCTGACGCAGGTGGTCACCCGCTTTACCCTGCGCGACATGATGGAGCGCGGTGAAAGCGAAGAAGAGGCCGACCAGGTTCAGCTAATGACGCTGCATGCGTCAAAAGGTCTGGAGTTCCCGTATGTGTATCTGGTCGGTATGGAAGAGGGGTTATTGCCACACCAGAGCAGCATTGATGAAGATAACGTCGACGAGGAGCGTCGTCTGGCCTACGTGGGGATCACCCGCGCGCAGAAGGAACTCACGTTCACGCTGTGTAAAGAGCGCCGTCAGTACGGTGAACTGGTTCGCCCGGAACCCAGCCGTTTCCTGCTGGAACTGCCGCAGGACGATCTTATCTGGGAACAGGAGCGTAAAGTGATTACCGCAGAAGAGCGGATGCACAAAGGGCAGGCTAACGTGGCGAACATTCGCGCCATGCTGGCAAAAGCCAAAGAGAAGGGATAATGATGGGTAGGCCGGGTAAGGCGAAGCCGCCACCCGGCAATGTTCAGCGTATTACTTCACCTCAAGCACCCAGTGCACATAGCTCTGCCACTGGCACTCCTGCTCGATCATCTCTGCCCCTAACGGGTGATTATCAATCCAGTTTTCCGGCAGCGTCAGCGCCAGCTTCTCATCATCGGCTACCAGATTAATAGCTGGAAGCAAATCATCGCGGCGGCGGCTGGCAAACAGAATCGCCAGACGCAGCAGGCGGCACAGATGCTCGGCCACGCGCGGCGGTACGGCATTCTGCTGATGCAAAGAGGAGAGATCAACGGCGTTGGTCTGGTTCAGCAGCAGCGTTGCCAGCAGCTTTTTCTGTGCGGGCGTGTAGCCCGGCAAATCCAGGTTACGCACAAGATACGCTGCGTGAGCCGGCGCCTGTTTAAAATCAATACTGAGCCCCACCTCATGCAGCGCGCAGGCGCTCAGCAATAAATCGCGGCTCAGATGATCGAGATCCCAGGCGTTAGCAACCTGGTCGGCAAAGCGTGATGCCAGCTGCGAGACGCGTCCAGCCTGATCGATATCAACCAGAAAACGACGCTGGACGTTGCGCAGCGTACGGTTGCGGATGTCCTGATCCACCGACAGATGCAGCATTCCGTAGACCAGACCTTCGCGCAGCGCACCGCCAGCCAGAGTCATACACTGGATATTCAATTCGGTGAATATGGCGATCAGAATGGCCAGCCCGCTTGGGAAGACCAGCGCGCGTTCCAGCGTCAGGCCTTCAATTTCCAGCTCTTCCAGGCGTCCGCACTGAATGGCTCGCTGTTTAAGCTGCTGAAGTTTGGCAAGCGTGATCCGCTCGTCCATGCCCTGCGCCATCATGATTTCCTGCAGAGCCTGCACGGTACCCGAGGCACCCACGCAGACTTTCCAGCCGTGATAGCGCAGTTCGTCCATCACCGGGCGTAATACTGCGCGCGCGGCATTTTCTGCCTCGTCGAAGTTCTCTTTACACAGATTCCGGTCGGCAAAGTAACGTTCAAGCCAGGTCACGCAGCCCATCGACAGGCTGAACAGCGACGTCGCCTGCGCGCCGGTGCCGGTGACCAGTTCGGTACTGGCACCGCCGATATCCACTACCAGACGGCGATCGTCTCCGCCCGTCGTGTGGGCAACCCCCTGATAGATCAGGCGGGCTTCTTCTTCACCGCTGATGACCTGGACCGGGCACCCCAGAATTTCCTGCGCTTTGGCAATAAAATCTACGGCGTTAACCGCCAGTCGGAGCGTCGCTGTGGCGACGACGGTGATTTGGGCATGCGGGATATCCTGCAGACGCTCAGCAAAGAGACGCAGGCACTGCCAACCACGTTCCATGGCTTCAGGTGAGAGGTAGTTATCGCTGCTCAGGCCCGCCGCGAGGCGGACCTTGCGTTTAATGCGCGTCAGCGTTTGTATGCTTCCCGCCACCTCACGCACAACCAGCATATGAAAACTATTCGAACCGAGATCAATTGCCGCATAGAGCGAGGTGGAGCTGAGCATAATGTATTAACCTGAACGACGACGATTACGCGGTGCGCCGCCTGAACGACGCGGACCATTGCCGGAGCGTGGGCGGGTAAGACGCTTAGGCGGCGGCAGTTCGCTTAACAGCGCTTCCGGATTGTATTTGCTCTGCGGAATAGAGTGACCGATGTAGGTCTCAATGGCTGGAAGATTCAGCGCATACTCTTCACACGCAAGGCTAATAGAGTGACCGCTTGCGCCCGCACGACCGGTACGACCGATACGGTGTACGTAGTCTTCACAGTCGTCTGGCAGATCGTAGTTAAAGACGTGCGTTACGGCTGGAATGTGCAGACCACGAGCAGCAACGTCGGTTGCGACCAGAATATCGAGATCGCCACGGGTAAATTCTTCAAGAATACGCAGGCGTTTTTTCTGCGCCACGTCGCCGGTCAACAGGCCAACACGGTGGCCGTCTGCAGCCAGATGGCCCCAGATGTCTTCACAGCGGTGTTTGGTGTTCGCGAAGATAATGGCGCGATCCGGCCACTCTTCTTCGATCAGTGTTTGCAGCAGACGCATTTTCTCTTCATTGGAAGGATAGAAGAGCTCTTCTTTAATGCGGTGGCCCGTTTTCTGCTCAGGCTCCACTTCCACATATTCCGCATTGTTCATCTGCTCGAACGCCAGCTCGCGTACGCGATAGGAAAGGGTGGCAGAGAACAGCATGTTCAGGCGCTGATTAGCCGGCGGCATGCGGCGGAACAGCCAGCGGATATCTTTAATGAAGCCCAGATCGTACATACGGTCAGCTTCATCAAGCACGACAACCTGGATGGCGCCGAGGTTAATGTGATTCTGTTTGGCGTAGTCGATAAGACGGCCGGTGGTACCGATCAGGATATCCACGCCGCTTTCCAGCACTTTCAGCTGTTTATCGTAGCCGTCACCGCCATAGGCCAGGCCAAGCTTCAGACCGGTAGCCTGTGCCAGGGGTTCAGCGTCTGCGTGGATCTGTACCGCCAGTTCTCGCGTAGGGGCCATAATTAGCGCGCGCGGCTGGTTAACTTTGCGGTCGACAATCGCTGGGTGAGAAAGTAAATAATGAAACGTTGACGTTAAAAACGCCATCGTTTTGCCGGTACCGGTTTGCGCCTGCCCTGCAACATCGCGACCGGCCAGCGTCAGCGGCAGGGCGAGAGCCTGAATTGGCGTGCAGTTATGAAACCCTTTTGTTTCAAGGGCTTCGATGACTTTTGGGTGCAGGGCGAAGTCGGAAAACTTCTGTTCTGTTAAATGTGTTTTGCTCATAGTGTGGTAGAATATCAGCTTACTATTGCTTTACGAAAGCGTATCCGGTGAAATAAAGTCAACCTTTAGTTGGTTAATGCGACATCAACACGTCGTTGGTGAAGACAAAACCAACGTACCAGGCTTATTCCTGTGGAGTTATATATGAGCGATAAAATTATTCACCTGACTGACGACAGTTTTGACACGGACGTACTTAAGGCTGACGGGCTGATCCTCGTCGATTTCTGGGCTGAATGGTGTGGTCCTTGCAAAATGATCGCCCCGATTCTGGATGAGATCGCTGACGAATATCAGGGCAAACTGACGGTTGCCAAGCTGAACATCGACCAGAACCCGGGCACCGCGCCAAAATACGGTATCCGTGGCATCCCAACCCTTCTGCTGTTCAAAAACGGCGAAGTGGCTGCGACCAAAGTGGGCGCGCTGTCCAAAGGTCAGCTGAAAGAGTTCCTGGACGCTAACCTGGCGTAAGGTTTCTCCGCTGTGCGTCCAGAGCCCCCGGCTAAATGATGTGGAACTCTGGACGTCCGGCTGAAGTCGTGCTAAGTTAGCTATGACTTCGTTTTAAACATATCTGTTGTTTGAATCTTGTTTTACCCGATACTTCCCGTTGTTGACATGAACAATGCGTGAAGTGGCTAAATTCCGGGCTTGTCACTCAATCCGTCTTGTCGTTTCAGTTCTGCGTTCTTTCCCTGTGACCAGACAGCGAACAGACATGAGGTGATGGCCGCTAAACAGGCATGGATGACCCTGCCATACCATTCACAACATTAAGTTCGAGAATCACCCCGAGTTTAAGAACCCACACCATTATGAATCTTACCGAATTAAAGAATACGCCGGTTTCTGAGCTGATCACTCTCGGCGAAAATATGGGGCTGGAAAACCAGGCTCGTATGCGCAAGCAGGACATCATTTTCGCCATCCTGAAGCAGCACGCTAAGAGTGGCGAAGATATCTTTGGCGACGGTGTGCTGGAGATATTGCAAGACGGATTTGGTTTCCTCCGCTCTGCAGACAGCTCCTACCTCGCCGGCCCTGACGACATCTACGTATCCCCTAGCCAAATCCGCCGTTTCAACCTCCGCACTGGTGACACCATTTCAGGTAAGATTCGTCCTCCTAAAGAGGGTGAACGCTACTTTGCGCTGTTGAAAGTCAATGAAGTTAACTTCGACAAGCCAGAAAACTCGCGTAACAAGATCCTCTTCGAGAACTTAACGCCGCTGCACGCGAACTCCCGCCTGCGCATGGAGCGTGGTAACGGTTCTACTGAAGACTTAACCGCACGTGTTCTGGATCTGGCATCGCCAATCGGTCGCGGCCAGCGTGGTCTGATTGTGGCACCGCCGAAAGCGGGTAAAACCATGCTGCTGCAGAACATTGCGCAGAGCATCGCCTACAACCACCCAGACTGCGTGCTGATGGTGCTGCTGATTGACGAACGTCCGGAAGAAGTCACCGAGATGCAGCGTCTGGTTAAAGGTGAAGTGGTTGCTTCAACCTTCGACGAGCCAGCATCTCGCCACGTTCAGGTTGCGGAAATGGTTATCGAGAAGGCGAAACGCCTGGTTGAGCACAAGAAAGACGTGATCATCCTGCTCGACTCCATCACCCGTCTGGCGCGTGCCTACAACACCGTGGTGCCGGCGTCCGGTAAAGTGCTGACCGGTGGTGTGGATGCTAACGCCCTGCACCGTCCAAAACGCTTCTTCGGTGCTGCACGTAACGTGGAAGAGGGCGGTAGCCTGACCATCATCGCAACGGCGCTGATCGATACTGGTTCTAAAATGGACGAAGTGATTTACGAAGAATTTAAAGGTACAGGTAACATGGAACTGCACCTCTCTCGTAAGATCGCAGAAAAACGCGTCTTCCCGGCTATCGATTACAACCGTTCCGGTACCCGTAAAGAAGAGCTGCTTACCACACAGGAAGAGCTGCAGAAAATGTGGATCCTGCGCAAAATCATCCATCCAATGGGTGAAATTGACGCGATGGAGTTCCTCATTAACAAACTGGCGATGACCAAAACCAACGACGACTTCTTCGACATGATGAAGCGCTCGTAACGCAAATAAAGCCAGCGAACGCCACGTTTTTACGTGGCGTTTTTCTTTTATGGGCTATACGCTAGTACCGCCTACTCCCAATTTTGACCGGTCAGTGCGACAATAAGATAATTCGCACAGTAAAAACATTAATAGCTTGAATAATAAACAAATGGAACTGTAAGAGGTTTGCTTTATAACTTCAGGCTCAGCGCCTTGATGGTTATACTTCCTTGACTAACATTTGTTGAGAACATCCATTGTGAACCTACTTGATACGTTTACTGAACTAACCAGTATTTTCTTATTTACCACCTGCTTTTTGTTTCTGGCACGTAAGGTGGCGAAATATCTGGGCTTAGTGGATAAACCTAATTTCCGTAAGCGTCATCAAGGCATGATCCCTTTGGTTGGGGGGATCTCTGTTTTCGCAGGCATCTGCTTCACGTTTGCTATCGCGGATTACTATATTCCGCATGCCAGGCTGTATCTCTCTTGCGCCGCGGTTCTTGTCGTGATCGGCGCGCTTGACGATAGATACGACATTAGCGTCAAAATTCGCGCCTTTGTTCAGGCCGCTGTCGCTATTGCAATGATGGTGTTTGCAAAACTGCATTTGAGTAGCCTGGGCTACATTTTTGGTTCCTGGGAGATGGAGCTCGGCCCGTTCGGCTATTTTCTGACGCTGTTTGCCGTGTGGGTGGCGATTAACGCCTTCAACATGGTTGACGGTATTGATGGTTTGCTGGGAGGCCTATCCTGCGTCTCATTTGCCGCCATTGGTTTTATTTTATGGTTCGATGGGCAATATAGCCTCGCCATGTGGTGTTTCGCCATGATTGCGGCCATCCTGCCTTATATCCTGTTAAATCTCGGCGCATTGGGCCGACGCTATAAAGTCTTCATGGGCGATGCGGGTAGCACGCTTATCGGCTTTACTATCATTTGGATCCTGCTGGAAACCACTCAGGGCGATGTACATCCCATCAGTCCGGTAACGGCATTATGGATTATCGCCATCCCCTTAATGGATATGGTTGCGATTATGTATCGCCGCCTGCGTAAAGGGATGAGTCCATTCTCTGCTGACCGTCAGCATATTCATCATTTGATCATGCGAGCCGGATTCACTTCCCGGCAGGCATTTGTGCTTATTACGCTGGCGGCTGCTATTCTAGCGGGTATTGGCGTGACGGCGGAATATACGCACTTTGTGCCTGAGTGGGCCATGTTGGTATTGTTCTTGCTAGCATTTTCTCTCTACGGCTACTGCATTAAGCGCGCATGGAAAGTGGCGCGATTCATAAAACGTATTAAGCGCAGGATGCGACGTAACAGTGGCAAAAACACAACATTAACTAAATAAAACCGGGACTATGATGACTCAACCGTTGGCGGGAGCGAAATCAGTGGTAATAGAGAATGAACTGGACATTCGGGGTTTGTTTCGCGTGTTATGGGCAGGCAAACTTTGGATAGCGGGGATCGCGCTGGGGTTTGCACTGCTGGCGCTGGCCTACACGTTCTTTGCAAAACAAGAGTGGAGCGCCACGGCAATTACGGACAGACCAACGGTTAATATGCTCGGAGGGTACTACTCCCAGCAGCAATTCCTGCGAAACCTGGATATTAAAGCCAACCTTGCCACCCCGGACCAGGCTTCCGTTATGGATGAGGCCTACAAAGAGTTTGTGATGCAGCTGGCCTCGTGGGATACACGCCGCGATTTCTGGTCCCAGACGGATTACTACAAACAGCGTCGGGTTGATAACACCAAAGCCGATGCTGCGCTGCTGGACGATCTGATTAACAACATTCAGTTCATGCCGGGCGATGCGCTGCGTAACGTCAATGACAGCGTCAAGCTGATTGCGGAAACCGCGCCGGACGCCAACAACCTGTTGCGCCAGTACGTTGCGTTTGCCAGCCAGCGTGCCGCAAGCCATCTGAATGAAGAGCTTAAAGGTGCCTGGGCAGCCCGCACTATCCAGATGAAGGCGCAGGTCAAACGTCAGGAAGAGGTGGCAAACGCCATTTTTGCGCGCCGCGTCCATAACATCCAGCAGGCGCTGAAAATTGCGGAACAGCACAATATTTCCCGTACCGAGACGGATGTCCCGGCTGACGAACTGCCTGATTCGGAAATGTTCCTTCTTGGTCGCCCTATGCTGCAGGCGCGTCTGGAAAACCTGCAGGCCGTTGGGCCTGATTTTGACCTCGACTACGATCAAAACCGCGCGATGCTTAATACGCTTAATGTCGGCCCATCCCTGGACCCGCGTTTTCAGACCTATCGTTATTTGAGAACACCTGAAGAACCTGTAAAACGCGACAGTCCGCGCCGCGCATTCCTGATGATCATGTGGGGGATTGTGGGCGCACTCGTTGGTGCTGGCGTGGCGTTAACGCGTCGTCGTACAAACTAAGAACGCCGTTTACAATGAAGGCTGCGGCCTTCATTGTCTAATCGAAGAGAATCGATGTGAAAGTACTTACCGTATTTGGCACCAGGCCGGAGGCCATTAAGATGGCGCCTCTGGTTCATGCGCTGGCCAGCGATCCTGATATTGAAGCGAAGGTCTGCGTTACGGCTCAGCACCGTGAGATGCTCGATCAGGTCTTAACCCTCTTTTCCATCGTCCCGGATTACGATCTCAATATTATGAAGCCGGGACAGGGATTGACGGAAATAACCAGTCGCATACTGCAGGATCTCAAGCCGATCCTGGAATCATTCAAGCCTGACGTTGTCCTGGTACATGGTGATACCACGACAACGATGGCAACAAGCCTGGCCGCGTTTTACCAGCGTATTCCCGTCGGCCATGTTGAGGCGGGTCTGCGCACCGGCAATCTTTATTCTCCGTGGCCGGAAGAGGCCAACCGCACGTTAACGGGCCATCTGGCGATGTACCACTTTGCGCCAACGGAAAACTCTCGTCAGAACCTGCTGCGCGAAAATATCGCCGATAACAAAATCTTTGTGACCGGCAATACGGTCATTGACGCGTTAATTTGGGTACGCGATCGCGTACTGGAAAACAGCGATCTGCAGGAACAACTTGCCGCCCGCTATCCGTTCCTCAATAACGGCAAAAAAACCATTCTGGTGACTGGCCACCGTCGCGAAAGCTTTGGTCGGGGCTTTGAGCAAATCTGCCACGCGCTGGCTGAAATCGCCGCGCAAAACGACGATGTGCAAATTGTCTACCCGGTACACCTTAATCCTAACGTCAGCGAGCCGGTCAACCGTATTCTGGGCCACGTCGAAAACGTTCTGCTGATCGAACCGCAGGACTACATGCCGTTTGTCTGGTTGATGAACCACGCCTGGCTGATCCTCACCGATTCCGGCGGTATTCAGGAAGAAGCACCCTCGCTCGGCAAGCCGGTGCTGGTGATGCGCGAAACCACTGAACGCCCGGAAGCGGTTAAAGCGGGGACGGTGCGTCTGGTCGGCACCAACGCGCAGCTCATCGTCGAAGAGGTCACGCGCCTTTTGCAAGACGATGAAGCGTATCAGGCGATGAGCCGGGCCCACAATCCTTATGGCGACGGGCAGGCTTGTGGCCGTATTTTGCATGCACTTAAACACAATCGGGTATCGCTATGAGTTTTACTACCATCTCTGTCATTGGTCTTGGCTACATTGGCCTGCCTACTGCGGCTGCGTTTGCCTCTCGTCAAAAACAGGTTGTCGGTGTGGATATCAACGCACGGGCGGTAGAAACCATTAATCGTGGCGAAATTCATATTGTGGAGCCCGATCTTGACCGCGTGGTGAAAGAGGCGGTTGATGGCGGCTTCCTGCGCGCCAGCACGACGCCGGTGGAAGCGGATGCGTATCTGATTGCCGTTCCAACGCCCTTTAAAGGCGACCACGAGCCCGATATGGTCTACGTCGAGGCGGCGGCAAAATCCATAGCTCCTGTGCTGAAGAAAGGGGCGCTGGTGATTCTGGAGTCGACTTCTCCCGTCGGCGCTACCGAGCAGATGGCGCAGTGGCTTGCCGACGCGCGTCCTGATTTACGCTTCCCACAGCAGGCCGGCGAGCAGGCGGATATCAACATCGCCTACTGCCCGGAGCGCGTGCTGCCGGGGCAGGTGATGGTCGAACTGATTAAAAACGACCGAGTGATTGGCGGCATGACGCCGGTCTGTTCTGAACGCGCCAGCGCGCTGTACAAGATTTTCCTGGAAGGCGAATGCGTGGTGACCAACTCACGCACCGCCGAGATGTGCAAGCTGACGGAAAACAGCTTCCGTGACGTTAACATCGCCTTTGCTAACGAACTGTCGCTGATCTGTGCCGACCAGGGCATTAACGTCTGGGAGTTAATCCGCCTGGCGAATCGCCATCCGCGCGTCAACATTCTCCAGCCAGGCCCGGGCGTGGGCGGCCACTGTATTGCCGTCGACCCGTGGTTTATCGTGGCGCAGAACCCGGCGCAGGCGCGTCTGATTCGCACCGCACGTGAAGTGAACGACAGCAAGCCTCACTGGGTGCTCAATCAGGTTAAAGCGACGGTAGCGGATTGTCTGGCAGAGAGCGGCAAGCGCGCCAGCGAGCTGAAAATTGCCTGCTTTGGTCTGGCATTTAAACCCAACATTGACGATCTGCGCGAAAGCCCGGCGATGGAAATTGCTGAAATGATTGCTGAATGGCACAAGGGCGAAACGCTGGTGGTTGAGCCGAATATCCATGAAATACCGGCAAAACTGGCGGGGCACTGTACGCTGACGGCGCTGGATGACGCGCTGGCGACAGCGGACGTGCTGGTACTGCTGGTGGATCATAAAGAGTTTAAAGCGACGTCCGGTGATACCGTGCGTCAGCAGTATGTGGTTGATACAAAAGGTGTCTGGCGTTGAGTGAACTCCACGGCGTGCTTGAGTCCCTTGAGTGGGAAAGCACATTTTTTGCCCGCCCTTCGGCGATAGTCCGCTGGCGCGAGAATGCGCCTGCCCTGCAGGAAGCTGATCTCAGCGCCTGGCAGCGCGTGCAGGCTAAGATCCCGGCGGAGCGTGCTGACCTGCTTGATGCGCTCCAGCAGCAGGGTTTTCAGCTGGTCGAAGGTGAGGTAGACCTTTCCATCACCATCACCCGGCACGATGCGTCCGGCGCGGAAATTGCAACGGAACAGGATATTCCTGTGCTGCGTCAGATGGCGGCCCGGGCGTTTGCGCAGAGCCGCTTTCGCACGCCCTGGTATGCGCCTGACGATAGCGGACGTTTCTATGCCCAGTGGATAGAGAATGCGGTTAAAGGCACTTTTGACCACGTCTGTCTGATTTTTCGTGCCGCGAACGGTCAGATCCAGGGATTTGTCTCCCTGCGCAAGCTCAACGAGCGCGAGGCGCGTATTGGCTTATTAGCCGGGCGCGGCATGGGTGAGAAACTCATGCAGGCGGCGCTGCACTGGGCGCAGCAGCAGCAGGTTGAGACGCTGCGTGTGGCGACCCAGGTGGGCAACACCGCCGCGCTTAAACGTTATATTGCGAGTGGTGCCAACATCGACGCCACCGCCTACTGGTTATACAGGTGACAAGATGATTCCATTTAATGCACCACCCGTTGTCGGAACCGAACTCGACTATATGCAGTCTGCCATGGGCAGCGGCAAACTTTGCGGTGACGGCGGTTTTACCCGCCGCTGTCAGCAGTGGATGGAGCAGCGTTTTCGCAGCGCCAAAGTGCTGCTGACCCCGTCATGCACGGCATCGCTGGAAATGGCGGCCCTGTTGCTGGATATCCAGCCCGGTGATGAAGTAATCATGCCGAGCTATACCTTCGTCTCTACCGCGAACGCGTTTGTCCTGCGCGGGGCAAAAATCGTCTTTGTGGATATCCGCCCGGATACCATGAACATTGATGAGACGCTGATTGAAGCGGCGATCACCGACAAAACGCGCGCGATTGTGCCGGTTCACTACGCGGGCGTGGCCTGTGAAATGGACACCATCATGGCAATCGCCAAAAAGCACAACCTGTTTGTGGTGGAAGATGCTGCGCAGGGCGTGATGTCCACCTACAAGGGACGCGCGCTGGGCACGATCGGCCACATCGGCTGCTTTAGCTTCCACGAAACGAAAAACTACACGGCGGGCGGCGAAGGTGGTGCGACGCTGATCAACGACCGGGCGCTCGTGGAGCGTGCGGAAGTGATCCGCGAAAAAGGTACTAACCGCAGTCAGTTCTTCCGCGGTCAGGTGGATAAATACACCTGGCGCGATATCGGCTCAAGCTACCTGATGGCGGATCTGCAGGCGGCATACCTGTGGGCACAGCTGGAAGCAGCGGAGCGAATTAATCTCCAGCGCCTGTCCCTGTGGCAAACCTATTACGATGCGCTTGAGCCGCTGGCAAAAGCCGGACGCATTGAGCTGCCAACGATTCCGGCTGGTTGCGTCCACAATGCCCACATGTTTTACATCAAGCTGCGCGATAACGACGATCGCAGCCAGCTTATTGCCTGGCTGAAAGAAGCCGAAATTATGGCGGTCTTCCACTATATTCCGCTGCACTCCAGCCCGGCGGGCGAAGCGTTTGGCACGTTCGCGGGTGAAGACCGTTACACCACGAAAGAAAGTGAGCGTTTGCTTCGCTTACCACTGTTCTACAACCTCGCGCCAGTTAACCAGCGTACGGTGATCAATACCCTTCTGAGCTATTTCGGCTGATATGTCTCTGGCAAAAGCATCAGTGTGGACCGCCGCGTCCACGCTTGTAAAAATTGGTGCCGGACTGCTGGTCGTCAAGCTGCTGGCCGTCTCATTCGGACCTTCAGGCGTCGGGCTGGCGGGCAACTTTCGCCAGCTTGTTACCGTCCTTGGCGTTCTGGCCGGTGCCGGTATCTTCAACGGCGTGACCAAATACGTGGCTCAGCATCACGATGATGCGGCTCAGCTGCGCAGAGTGGTGGGCACCGCGTCGGCAATGGTCACGGGCTTTTCGACCCTGCTGGCGATTGTGTTTCTGCTGGCGGCGGCCCCCATCAGCCAGGGGCTGTTCGGGCATTCCCATTATCAGGGGCTGGTGCGTCTGGTCGCGCTGGTCCAGATGGGCATTGCCTGGGCCAATCTGCTGCTGGCGCTGATGAAGGGTTTTCGCGATGCTGCCGGGAACGCGCTTGCCTTAATCCTTGGCAGCGTCATCGGCGTGATTGCCTATTACTTCTGCTACCGCCTGGGCGGCTATGAGGGCGCACTGCTGGGGCTGGCACTGGTCCCGGCGCTGGTTGTTGTGCCTGCGGCGTTCATGCTGATGCGTCGGGGCGTCATCCCTCTGAGCTACCTGAAACCGCAATGGGATAAGGTGCTTGCCAGCCAGCTGGGTAAATTTACCCTGATGGCGCTCATCACCTCCGTCACGCTGCCGGTGGCCTACGTGATGATGCGAAACCTGCTGGCGGCGCATTACAGCTGGGATGAGGTGGGGATCTGGCAGGGCGTAAGCAGTATTTCGGATGCTTACCTCCAGTTTATTACGGCTTCCTTCAGCGTTTATTTGCTGCCAACCTTATCCCGGCTGACGTCCAGGCAGGATATTACCCGCGAAATTTCCCGCTCCCTGCGTTTTGTATTACCCGCAGTGGCGGCGGCCAGTTTGACCGTCTGGTTATTGCGCGATGTCGCCATCTGGCTGCTGTTCTCGGCGAAGTTTGTTGCCATGTGCGATCTCTTTGCCTGGCAGTTGGTGGGTGATGTGCTAAAAGTGGGTGCTTACGTTTTCGGCTATCTGGTGATTGCGAAAGCCTCTTTGCGGCTGTATATCCTGGCAGAAATTAGCCAGTTTGCGTTACTGACGGCATTTTCACACTGGCTGATACCCGCGCACGGTGCGCTGGGGGCGGCTCAGGCCTACATGGCAACCTATATCGTTTATTTCGCTGCCTGCTGCGGCGTATTTTTATTGTGGCGTAAACGCGCATGACTGCACTGATTCACATCCTGGGATCGGACATCCCACACCATAACCAGACCGTTTTGCGGTTCTTCAATGACGAGCTGGCATCGGGCAATCCTGATGCACGCGAGTTTATGGTTGCAGGTCAGGATAAGGGCCTGAGCGCTGCGTTTCCGGCGCTGACAATCGCCTTCTGGCCGGATAAAGCCACGCTGGCGAAGGCGGTCATTGCCAAAGCTAAAGCGGATCGTGAGCAACGTTTCTTTTTCCACGGGCAGTTTAATACTGGCTTGTGGCTGGCACTGCTTAGCGGGGGGATTAAGCCCTCCCAGTGCAGCTGGCATATCTGGGGAGCCGATCTCTACGAAGTCTCCCGCGGCTGGAAATTCCGTCTTTTCTATCCGCTGCGCCGTATGGCGCAGGGAAGGGTGGGCTGCGTTTTTGCCACCCGTGGCGATCTGAATTATTTTACGAAGCAGCACCCGAACGTGCGCGGTGAGCTACTCTATTTCCCAACCCGTATGGATCCGGCGCTGAACACCATGGCAAATAGCGCGGTTCGCGACGGCAAGCTGACGATCCTGGTGGGGAATTCCGGCGACCGCAGTAACGAACATGTGGCCGCGCTCCGGGCGGTACACCAGCAGTTTGGCGACACGGTGAACGTGGTGGTGCCGATGGGGTACCCGGCTAACAACGATGCCTACATTGATGAGGTTCGCCAGCAGGGGCTTGTGTTATTTAGCGAAGAAAATCTGCACATTCTCAGCGAAAAGCTGGAGTTTGATGACTACCTTGCGCTGCTGCGAAAATGCGATCTTGGCTATTTCATCTTTGCCCGCCAGCAGGGGATTGGTACGCTGTGCTTGCTGATTCAGGCCGGTATACCGTGCGTGCTCAACCGTGAAAACCCGTTCTGGCAGGATATGGCCGAGCAGCATATTCCGGTACTGTTTACCTCAGACACGCTGAACATTGAGGTGGTACGTGAAGCACAGCGCCAGCTCACGCTGGTGGATAAAAATAGCATCGACTTTTTCCGTCCGAATTACCTCACGCCGTGGCATCGCGCGCTGCGTATCGCATCAGGAGACAACGCATGAGTCAGTTGCAGTTTAGCGGCTTGCTGGTTGTCTGGCTTCTGAGCACGCTGTTTATCGCCACGCTTACCTGGTTTGAATTTCGCCGGGTGCGCTTCAATTTTAACGTGTTCTTTTCGTTACTGTTCCTGCTGACCTTCTTTTTCGGCTTCCCGCTGACCAGCATTCTGGTCTTCCGTTTTGACGTGAGCGTCGCACCGCCGGAAATTCTTCTCCAGGCCCTGCTGGCGGCGACATGCTTCTATGCGGTTTACTACGTCACCTATAAAACGCGTCTGCGGCCCGCGCAGGCTGCTGCCCCGCGTCGGGCGCTCTTTACCATGAATCGGGTGGAGACCCACCTGACGTGGGTGATGCTCATGACCATCGCCCTGGTCAGCGTCGGCATCTTCTTCATGCATAACGGCTTCCTGCTGTTTAAGCTCCACTCCTACAGCCAGATTTTTTCGGCTGAAGTCTCAGGCGTGGCGCTTAAGCGATTCTTCTATTTCTTCATCCCGGCGATGCTGGTGATCTTCTTCCTGCGTCAGGACAGCAAAGCGTGGCTGTTCTTCCTGGTCAGTACCGTTGCGTTCGGTATTCTGACCTACATGATCGTGGGCGGTACGCGCGCCAACATCATCATCGCTTTTGCTATCTTCCTGTTCATCGGCATCATCCGCGGCTGGATCTCGCTGTGGATGCTGGTTGCGGCAGGCGTGTTTGGCATTGTGGGGATGTTCTGGCTGGCGCTGAAGCGCTACGGGATGAACGTGGCGGGCGACGAGGCGTTTTACACGTTCCTCTACCTGACGCGCGATACCTTCTCGCCGTGGGAAAACCTGGCATTGCTGCTGCAAAACTACGACAAGATTGATTTCCAGGGGCTGGCGCCGATTGTTCGCGACTTCTATGTGTTTATCCCGAGCTGGCTCTGGCCAGACCGCCCTGGCGTGGTGGTCAACACTGCGAACTATTTTACGTGGGAAGTGCTGAACAACCATTCGGGCCTGGCGATCTCGCCAACCTTGATTGGCTCCCTGGTGGTGATGGGTGGAGGCTGGTTTATCCTGCCGGGCGCGTGTGTCGTAGGGTTGATTATCAAGTGGTTTGACTGGCTTTACGTGCGCGGTAACGAAGAGACCAACCGCTATAAAGCCGCCATTTTGCACAGTTTCTGCTTTGGTGCCATTTTCAATATGATCGTCCTGGCGCGCGAGGGGCTGGATTCATTCGTTTCGCGCGTAGTGTTCTTCATGGTCGTTTTTGGCATCTGCCTGTTACTGGCCAAACTGCTGTACTGGCTGTTCGACAGCGCAGGGCTTGTGCACAAGCGCGAGCCACAGGGCAGCACAACGCTGTCGCAAGTCTGAGTAGGGAAAGTAATGACTGATAAAACTTCTGCACCGCGCTATGCGCTACGTAGCCTGCAGCTTATTGGCTGGCGCGACATGCAGCACGCGCTGGATTTTCTGTTTGCCGACGGACAGATGAAATCCGGTACGCTGGTCGCCATCAATGCGGAAAAGATGCTGGCGGTGGAAGATAACGCCGAGGTGAAAAGCCTGATCGAGGCGGCCGAATTTAAATACGCGGACGGTATCAGCGTAGTCCGCTCCATTCGTAAAAAGTATCCTGGCGCTAATGTTTCCCGCGTGGCGGGTGCCGATCTCTGGGAGCAGCTTATGGCCCGCGCTGGTGCGGAGGGCACGCCGGTGTTCCTGATTGGCGGTAAGCCTGAGGTGCTGGCCCAGACCGAAGAGAAGCTGCGTCGCCAGTGGAAAGTGAATATTGTCGGCAGCCAGGACGGTTACTTTAAACCTGAAGACCAGCAGGCGTTGTTTGAACGCGTTCGCGACAGCGGGGCGAAAATCGTCACCGTGGCGATGGGATCCCCGCGCCAGGAGATCCTGATGCGCGACTGCCGTCTGGTCAGCCCGGATGCACTTTATATGGGCGTTGGTGGCACCTACGATGTCTTTACCGGCCACGTGAAGCGCGCACCGAAGATTTGGCAAAATATGGGGCTGGAGTGGCTCTACCGCCTGCTCTCCCAACCCACCCGCATTAAACGACAGATCCGTCTGCTTCGTTACCTCACCTGGCACTATACCGGTAAGATGTAATCAAAATGTAGCGCGATATACTGTTCGCGCTGCAATTCGCCTGCAAAGCTGCTGATAATTTGTGCAATGCATTCATTTTTTTAATGCATCGTTTGCCATTTGGCCGATTTTAAGAAACCATTCGCACCGTATTTTAGTACCCCTAAAAAACAATAACCGGTATTAAGCCGGGAAACAGCAAACACAATCGAGGATCTATGGCAGAGAAACAACCGGAGCTACAGCGTGGGCTGGAAGCTCGTCATATCGAACTGATAGCGCTGGGCGGCACTATTGGCGTTGGCCTGTTTATGGGCTCCGCAAGCACCCTCAAATGGGCAGGCCCTTCCGTTTTACTGGCGTATATCATCGCCGGACTGTTTGTTTTCTTCATCATGCGCTCAATGGGCGAAATGCTCTTTCTGGAGCCGGTGACCGGTTCCTTCGCCGTTTACGCGCACCGTTATATGAGCCCGTTCTTCGGCTACCTGACGGCCTGGTCATACTGGTTTATGTGGATGGCGGTAGGCATCTCTGAAATCACCGCGATAGGGGTTTACGTCCAGTTCTGGTTCCCGGACATGGTCCAGTGGATACCGGCACTCATTGCCGTGGGGCTGGTGGCCCTGGCAAACCTTGCAGCCGTGCGCCTTTACGGTGAAATCGAGTTCTGGTTTGCGATGATCAAAGTGACCACCATCATCGTGATGATTGTTATTGGCCTGGGCGTGATTTTTTATGGCTTTGGCAACGGCGGACACGCCATCGGCTTTGGCAACCTGACTGAGCACGGCGGCTTCTTCGCCGGCGGCTGGAAGGGCTTCCTGACGGCGCTGTGTATTGTTGTGGCCTCGTATCAGGGCGTGGAGCTGATCGGGATTACCGCCGGTGAAGCGAAAAACCCGCAGGTCACGCTGCGTAGCGCGGTGGGCAAAGTGCTGTGGCGCATCCTGATTTTCTACGTGGGCGCGATCTTCGTCATCGTCACCATCTTCCCGTGGAACGAAATCGGCACAACGGGTAGCCCGTTTGTTTTAACCTTTGCGAAGATTGGGATTACGGCGGCAGCAGGGATTATTAACTTCGTGGTCCTGACGGCAGCGCTGTCAGGCTGTAACAGCGGGATGTACAGCTGTGGCCGTATGCTCTACGCGCTCGCGAAGAATAACCAGCTGCCTGCGGCGATGAGTAAAGTCTCACGTGCTGGCGTGCCGGTAGCGGGCGTGGCGGTCTCCATTGCTATCCTGCTGATTGGCTCCTGCCTGAATTACATCATTCCTAATCCGCAGCGCGTGTTTGTTTACGTCTACAGCGCCAGCGTGCTGCCGGGTATGGTGCCGTGGTTTGTTATCCTCATCAGCCAGCTGCGTTTTCGCCATGCACACAAAAAAGCGATCGCCAGCCATCCGTTCCGCTCGATTCTGTTCCCGTATGCGAACTATTTAACGATGGCGTTCCTGATTTGTGTATTAATTGGAATGTACTTTAATGAAGATACCCGCATGTCGCTGTTTGTCGGGCTGATCTTCCTGGCGGCTGTGACGGCTGCGTATAAGCTTTTTGGCCTGGGTCGCCGTGCCACCACGCAGAAAGTGGAGGAATAAGCGGCAAAATGTGCAAACCATAACCAAACGCGCATTTTTTTCAAAAAAGCACTAGACAGCGGGGACGGAGGTACGTAATATCCAGCCCCGCAACGGCGCTAAGCGCCCGTAGCTCAGCTGGATAGAGCGCTGCCCTCCGGAGGCAGAGGTCTCAGGTTCGAATCCTGTCGGGCGCACCATTAACCCGGTGCTGGAGCTGCGGTGGTCTGAGAAGTGGTCAGTACCGCGTGAAAGAATACAGTGGTGGCTATAGCTCAGTTGGTAGAGCCCTGGATTGTGATTCCAGTTGTCGTGGGTTCGAATCCCATTAGCCACCCCATTATTTGAAAGAGTTGTGAATTGCGAAGGTGGCGGAATTGGTAGACGCGCTAGCTTCAGGTGTTAGTGTCCTTAGGATGTGGGGGTTCGAGTCCCCCCCCTCGCACCACGACTTTTTAAATGAATTGAACTAAAAATTCAAAAAGCAGTACATCGGCGAGTAGCGCAGCTTGGTAGCGCAACTGGTTTGGGACCAGTGGGTCGGAGGTTCGAATCCTCTCTCGCCGACCAATTTTGAACCCCGCTTCGGCGGGGTTTTTTGTTTTCTGCACTTTTTATCTCTGTAGCGATCCCCCGACAGCGCTATTTCTCATTGTCGCGATTCAGCGACATGTAATCATCTGAAAAAAAATAACTTTCCGTTTTGTTACTTTTTAGCGTCTCCTCCAGGCAACATATTACTGCCTCGGGCAATACGTTATCGGGCTTCAGACGCTGCTTAATAGAATAATTTCCTTTTATCTTAAAATGTTGCGCTACGTAAAAGTTCTGCGTGTAAATCTGGCACGTTACGTGCAATAATATACGCGTAGATGCTCATTCCATCTCTTATGTTCGCCTTAGTGCCTCATAAACTCCGGAATGACGCAGAGCCATTTACGGTGCTTATCGTCCACTGACAGATGTCGCTTCGGCCTCATCAGACACCATGGACATAACGTTGAGTGAAGCACCAAATATGTTGTCTTACAGACCTGTTTTAACGCCTGCTTTTATAGCAGGCGTTTTTTTATGCCTTATTCCCGATAAAAGCGCATGATGAGGGCAACCATCAGCAGAGCCGCTGACGAAACCATATAAAGCGCCTGTACTGAGCCAAACCCTGATGCCGCGATCGCGGCTAATCCGGTAAAAAGAGAGGCACTGAGCGTTTGCCAGCGCCAGGCTTTACCGCTGGCTACAGCGGTTTGCGTGGCCTGAAAACTACTGAGCACGCCAAACGTACCCGCCGCAAAGAGCACGTTTGAGGCCAAATGCGCGACAAAGATCATCCCCAGCGCATACCCTGTCCAGCCGGCCATAAACGGCAGCATTCCATAAGCGGCCAGAAAGATGCCGAGGCAAAGCAACAGTCGCGGCGTATGAGCCGCAAAACGCGTCAGGCTGTCTCTTTTCAGCAGCAAAGGACCGCAAAGCTGCCCCATACTTCTTGCGAAAAGCAGAGGCAGAGCAAGGCCCGCCGCATCCTGAGGACGGAGCTGCTGGGCCAGCGCCGGAAGAAGCGCCATCGCGGGTGACCCGACGGCGGCCAGCGCCGGCAAAATGAGCAAGCTGCGTTTCTGCCGAACGGTCAATGTCTGCCAGCGCAATGTCGCTGAAGCCCCTTTCTCCACATGGCCGGTGCGTGACGCCGAAGAAAGCAGGCGTCCTGCCAGCCATAACATGACCAGCGACCCGAGAAAGCTGATGGCATCAATGGTCAGCAAGGCGAACACGGGTATCTTCGGAAAAAGCACCACGCCCAGCCCGGTACCTAACAACACCTGAGACGCAAAAATCACATTTTCCAGGCAGGTGGCGGCAGGCAGTTCCGTTTCGCTAAGGCCACGCTTGAAGAGCAGCGTCAGGGCGGGCCAGCTCATCCCGCTGAGCAGCGCTTCGGTGGACTGCACGGCGAGTAACGCTGCAACACTATGATAACCCACGCCAAGCAGGGGGAAGAGCAGGGCAAGTAAGCCCAGTCCTTCGGTCAATATCAGCAGAGATACCGGAGAATAGCGCGAACACAGCCTTTCGCCGAGTATGCTGCCGATAAACCCAGGTACCGTGGCGAACAGAAAAGCGAGGGTCAGTAGCGCTGGCGGGGCCGACCACGCTAACAGCAGGCCGAAGACGACGACCTGGGTTAACCCATTTCCCAGAGAAGAGAAGATAAAAGCACAGGCAAGCAGGCGCAGCCAGCGATGGCAGCGCAGCGCTTCAATAAACGCGTACAAAAGCGAATTCATGACGATTTCCTTTCAGAAACGATTTAGTCCATGCGCAAATCGCGCATGTGCGAAAAAAGGTTAATGAAAAGATATCGTTACATTGGCGGGTTCGTTTGCAGTTGTCGGTGTAAAGAATGTAGCAGGAGAACCTTGATAAAAAAAGGAGGCCGTCTGGCCTCCTGCTGAATTACTGCTGCGTTCCGTTATTTTGCAGCGTCAATAGCAGCCCATCACGCCGCATGGCTGCGGCTTCTTCTGGCTTATGCTGTTTGTCCAGCGTATCGGCAAGCCACGCGTAGTCAAACGCGTCCGGACGCTGTTTCAGCGCCGCACGGAAGGCGAGGCTCGCCTCCTGCCATTCGCCGTGCTTCATCAGCGACTGGCCCAGCGTACTCCACAGCAGAGGACGGTCACCGACGGTTTTAATCTGCTGGCGCAGCACTTTTTCGACCTGCTCAGGGTTATTGGTTTTCAGGCGCGGGATCACCATCACCAGACGATCGTCGTACTGGCGCTTCAGTCCGTCGAGGAGGATCTCCTGCGCGGTGTCATGATCGTCACATTCAATAAGGTGTTCCGCCATGGCAACCTGTAGCGGGATCTGCTGACGCGTTTTCCGGCTCTGATTCTTCCACCAGGTTTTCAGGCCATCACTGCCCAGATCGGCGCGCGCCTGATCCATCAGCCCAATCCACGCCAGACGCTGAAGCTCATCACGATGCTCATCATCACCCACCTCGGCTTTGGCCATCGACGGAATAATGTCCAGCAGCGAGCCCCACGCGCCGGTACGAATATAAGCCTGTTCAGCAAGACGCAGCACTTCCGGGTGACGTGGCGCGATTTCCATCAGACGGTCAATGCCGTGGCGCGCCGCGTGGTTCTCATTGCGCGCCAGCTGCAGGCGAACGCGGGTAATTTCTACTGGGATCGGGTCGCCAGACGCCAGTTCTGATGCACGTTCCAGATGCTGGTTAGCGCGGGCTTCATCACCGCGCTGCTGGGCCGCTTCGGCGGCCAGAAGATAGTTCACCACCGGCTGTTCTGCGTGATCGGCGTTTTTCGACATCAGCTTTTCAACCTGCTGATAATCGCCTTCGGCCAGCTTCAGCAGCGCTTGTTCCGTTTGCTTACGGGCGCGGCGACGCTTACGACCAACGAACCAGCCGCGTGTATGGGCACCGGTACGGAAAATACGGCGCAGGATCCATTCAACGGCAAGCAGGACCACGACGCCGAGGATCAGAACGATCGCCAGCCCCGTTACGCTGGTTTCAATGTTGTAGTTGTCGGTCTGGATCAGGACGTATCCCTGATGGCCCGCAAGCATCGGCCCCAGGACGATCCCGGCGATCAGCAGGATGAAGAGTAAAAGGACTTTTAGCATCATTACTCTCCCTGTGGCGCGCTTTCAGGCGCTGGTGCCGCCGCTGTGCCAGTCTGCTCGGCAGGAACGCCCGGCTGCGCCAGCAGGTTACGCACGCGCGTCTGCATCAGCTTCTCCAGGATCGGCTGGCTGGCCAGCTTATCCGGCACGTTCATGGTGATGTTCTGCTGGCTCAGCTTGTCGATATCTTCGAGGAACGCGGTCGTCGTCGCGTCATCGGTATTGTAATACGCACGTACCCATGTCGAGACGTTATCCAGCGCCTGCTTGTAGGTCTCTTCCTGATGGCGTGGCACGGCCTGCGCCGCGACCAGCAGGCGAGAACGGATGTTTTCGCGCAGGTAGATATCCTGATTTGGCGCCAGCAGCGGCACGGCGGTTTCATCGCGGCGACGGATGGTAATGAAGCTGTCCATAAAGTTCTGCCAGCTTTTCTGCAGGTTTATGCGCCATTCGCTCAGGGAGCTGGACAGCTCGGTACCGTCGGAATCCATCGGGGAATCGTCGTCGTTGTTATCCGCCAGCTGCAGGTTATCAATTTGATTCGAAAGCTGGTTCACCTTGAGGATAATGCCGTCGTAATCCACCTGTGAAACAGCGGAGAGGCTGGCGATATCTTCGGTAATCGCACGGCGCGCGGTAATGAGGCTCGGGTCGTTCATGTCGGCCAGGCTCGCATCGGCGCTTTTCAGCAGCGCGGCGGCGGTGGTCACGTCCTGATCGCTCCACAGTTTACGCCCGGCGAGTTTAACGAGGAAATCGGCCTGCGAGAGCAGCCAGGTTTTGGCATCGGTGCCGGAAATCGTAGCGACTTTCTGCTGCACGTCGCCCAGCTGTTTGGTCAGCTCTTCCTGTTTGCTGTTCGCCTCGGCAAGCGCGGCGGCCTGCTGCTTAATCACCGCTTCCAG
This sequence comes from Enterobacter chuandaensis, assembly GCF_039718975.1. NCBI lineage: Bacteria > Pseudomonadati > Pseudomonadota > Gammaproteobacteria > Enterobacterales > Enterobacteriaceae > Enterobacter > Enterobacter chuandaensis. Next base: position 4,464,698 of record NZ_CP097173.1, on the reverse strand, counting down.
CTCGGTTTTCTGCGTTTCCTGGGCTTTTTGCAGGGCAGTGAGCTGATTCACCAGCGCATCGCTGGTGGCCGTCTGGTTGGAGCCCTGTTGCTTCACCAGACCATACAGGCCAACGCCTGCGGCCAGCGCAATGGCGATGGCAATCGCGCTCAGCGCGAGGCTGGTTTTGTTGCTGCCGTTTTTCTTCTCAGCGGTTTTCTCAGTCGTCGTCTCTGGCTGTGGCGTCGTCTCCACAGTCTCCCTGGTCTCTTCAACCACGGCGGAGGATTTTTCGTGTTCCGTCATTATGGCTTCCCATTTGAGAGTTATTGTAATGCGCGCAGCAGCGCATCGTTGTCGGCGTTATCAGCGATCCGAATATCCTGCCAGCCCAGTTCCCGGGCGAGGTTCGCCAGACGCTCACTGACGACCAGAAGCCGACAGCGGAGTAACCAGTTTTCGCGATACCAACGCGGTATCAGCGACCAAAGCTGTTGTAACATTTCACCGCTGGTCACCACCAGCGTATTAATGCCGCGCGCGTGCCAGCGCATCGCCTCTTCCGCGCCGTCGTAGTGTTTCGCACAGCGCTGGTAGCACTCAACAAACGTGACGTCAGCCCCGCGTTCGCGCAGCGTTTCGCCCAGCAGTTCGCGGCCACCGTTGCCGCGCAAAATAAGCGCACGCTTTCCGGCAATAGTTTGTAATTCAGGTAATTGTAGCAAGACTTCGCTGATTTCCCGATCCAACGGGTAGCGAACGTCTGTTCCACTCACGGTATGTAGGGCCAGCGCGGTGGTTCTGCCGATAGCGAAGTAGCGCGGAGCGGTCGGCCAGCGTGTCCCCGCCTGTTGCAGCTGCGCATGGGCAAATTCCACGGCATGCTGCGACAGCGCAAACAGCAGGTCGCCGTCCTGCAGGGTATTCATCTGGTCGGCGAGCGCAGAGAGCTCCCGACCGGGGGAGAATTCAATCAGCGGAAAACTCCAGGCCACCTGCCCCAGTGCGCGCAGACGGCTCACTAACTGCTCTCCTGCGGGAGAAGGGCGGGTGACAAGAATACTCATGCTGGGGGTTCTCCGTTATAGACCTCGGTCAGAATTTCACGCGCGCCGTTATTCAGCAATTCTTCCGCCAGCGACACGCCAAGCTGCTCGGCATCCTGCGGCTTGCCGCGACGTTCGCCGCGCACCATCTGCGAACCGTCCGGCGCGCCCACCAGCGCGCGCAGCCACAGTTCATCGTCTGTTAATTCAGCATAGCTGCCAATCGGCACCTGACACCCTCCTTCGAGGCGGGTGTTCATCGCCCGCTCGGCTTTTACACGAATAGCGGTCTCGTCATGGTTCAGCGGGCCGAGCAGCTCGCGGGTGCGCGCATCGTCCAGACGGCACTCAATGCCGACGGCACCCTGGCCGACGGCCGGCAGCGACAGCTCTGGCGGCAGCGCCATGCGAATACGTTCCTCCAGCCCCAGGCGCTTCAGGCCAGCAACGGCAAGAATAATGGCATCGTAATCGCCGTTATCCAGCTTGCCCAGACGCGTGCCGACGTTACCGCGCAGCGAGCGGATGATAAGGTCAGGACGACGCTCTGCCAGCTGACACTGACGGCGTAAACTGGACGTGCCAACCACGCTACCTTCTGGCAGCGCGTCGAGGGAGTCATAGTGGTTAGAGACAAACGCATCGCGCGGATCTTCGCGCTCGCAGATGGTCACCAGCCCCAGCCCTTCCGGGAACTCGACGGGCACGTCCTTCATCGAATGAACGGCGATATCGGCGCGGTTCTCAAGCAATGCCAGTTCCAGCTCTTTGACAAACAGGCCCTTGCCGCCCACTTTCGCCAGTGGCGTATCCAGGATCACGTCACCGCGCGTGACCATCGGCACCAGCTCGACGCGCAATCCACTGTGGCAGGCTTCAAGGCGCTGCTTAACATAATGTGCCTGCCAGAGCGCGAGAGGGCTTTGGCGTGTGGCAATTCTCAAAACATTGTCTAACATGCTTGTTACCGTCATTATCAATCGCTAACCATCCTAACATTGTTGACTCTGGGATGGCAGTTTTACGGTTGATGAAGCGTGAGAGGGACAAGGCGGCGTATTCGTCAGCCGTAGCCGTATTCAGGAATTTACACGTACAGAACGGTGCTACACTTGTATGTAGCGCATCTTTCTTTACGGTCAACCGGCAAGGTGTTAAATTGATCACGTTTTAGACCATTTTTTCGTCGGTACCACCATAATGATAAGGGCGAAAAAAGGGTAACGGTTATCTTTTTGAAATACTGCGGGCTCGCTGTTATTCGTGTTTTGAATAGCTTACGACACCCGGAAACATCAGGCGATACGTCTTGTACCTCTATATTGAGACTCTGAAACAGAGACTGGATGCCATAAATCAACTGCGTGTGGATCGCGCGCTTGCTGCCATGGGCCCTGCTTTTCAGCAGGTGTACAGTCTGCTGCCGACATTATTGCACTATCACCATCCGCTGATGCCGGGCTACCTCGATGGTAACGTTCCCCAGGGCATTTGCCTCTTCACGCCTGATGAAACCCAACAGCATTATCTGAACGAACTGGAACTCTACCGCGGCATGCCGCCGCAGGAATCCCCGAAAGGTGAGCTGCCGATTACCGGCGTTTACTCGATGGGGAGTACCTCATCGGTAGGGCAGAGCTGTTCTTCAGACCTGGATATCTGGGTCTGCCATCAATCCTGGCTCGATAACGAAGAGCGCCAGCTGCTGCAGCGTAAATGCAGCCTGCTGGAGAGCTGGGCGGCGTCGCTCGGCGTGGAAGTGAGCTTCTTCCTGATTGATGAAAACCGTTTCCGTCATAACGAAAGCGGCAGTCTGGGTGGTGAAGACTGCGGCTCGACTCAGCACATCCTGTTGCTGGATGAATTTTACCGTACTGCCGTTCGTCTGGCCGGGAAGCGTATTCTGTGGAATATGGTCCCGTGCGAAGAAGAAGAGCATTACGACGACTACGTCATGTCGCTTTACGCGCAGGGCGTACTGACGCCAAACGAATGGCTGGATCTGGGCGGCCTCAGCTCCCTGTCCGCCGAAGAGTATTTTGGCGCAAGCCTCTGGCAGCTCTATAAGAGCATCGACTCACCGTATAAAGCGGTGCTGAAAACGCTGCTGCTGGAAGCCTATTCCTGGGAATACCCTACGCCGCGCCTGCTGGCGAAAGATATCAAGCAGCGTCTTCACGACGGGGAAATTGTCTCTTACGGGCTCGATGCCTACTGCATGATGCTGGAACGCGTTACCGAATACCTGAAAGCCATTGATGATTCCACGCGCCTTGACCTGGTGCGTCGATGTTTCTATCTCAAAGTTTGTGAAAAGCTGAGCCGCGAGCGCGCCTGTGTGGGCTGGCGTCGTGAAGTGGTCAGTCAGTTAGTGAAAGAGTGGGGATGGGACGAAGCGCGTCTGTCCATGCTCGATAACCGCGCCAACTGGAAGATCGATCAGGTGCGTGAAGCACACAACGAACTGCTCGACGCGATGATGCAGAGCTATCGTAACCTGATCCGCTTTGCGCGCCGCAATAACCTCAGCGTGTCCGCCAGCCCGCAGGATATCGGGGTGTTAACCCGTAAGCTGTACGCCGCGTTTGAAGCGCTGCCGGGCAAAGTGACCCTGGTTAACCCGCAGATTTCGCCTGACCTGTCTGAACCAAACCTGACCTTTATCTACGTGCCGCCGGGCCGCGCAAACCGCACCGGGTGGTATCTGTACAACCGTGCGCCAAGCATGGATTCGATTATCAGCCATCAGCCGCTGGAGTATAACCGCTACCTGAACAAGCTGGTGGCGTGGGCCTGGTTTAACGGCCTGCTGACCTCGCGCACGCGCCTGTTTATCAAGGGCAACGAGGTCGTCGATTTAGCCAAGCTGCAGGAGATGGTGGCGGATGTCTCGCACCACTTCCCGCTGCGTCTGCCTGCGCCGACGCCGAAAGCGCTCTACAGCCCGTGCGAAATCCGTCACCTGGCGATTATCGTCAACCTGGAATACGACCCGACGGCGGCCTTCCGCAATCAGGTGGTCCATTTTGACTTCCGCAAGCTGGACGTCTTCAGCTTTGGCGAGCAGCAAAACTGCCTGGTGGGCAGCGTAGACCTGCTGTACCGCAACTCGTGGAACGAAGTGCGTACCCTGCACTTCAACGGCGAGCAGGCGATGATCGAAGCGCTGAAAACTATTCTCGGCAAGATGCACCAGGACGCCGCGCCGCCGGACAGCGTCGAAGTGTTCTGCTACAGCCAGCACCTGCGCGGTTTAATTCGTACCCGCGTGCAGCAGCTGGTCTCCGAATGCATCGAACTGCGTCTCTCCAGTACCCGTCAGGAGACCGGACGCTTTAAAGCGCTGCGCGTCTCAGGCCAGACCTGGGGCCTGTTCTTCGAGCGTCTGAACGTGTCGGTCCAGAAGCTGGAAAACGCCATCGAGTTCTACGGCGCGATTTCGCACAACAAGCTGCACGGCCTGTCGGTTCAGGTGGAAACCAACCACGTCAAGCTGCCACAGGTAGTGGACGGCTTTGCGAGCGAAGGGATTATTCAGTTCTTCTTTGAAGAGTCGGGCGACGATGCCGGGTTCAACATCTACATTCTGGATGAGACCAACCGCGCCGAGGTGTATCACCACTGTGAAGGCAGCAAAGAGGAGCTGGTGCGCGACGTCAGCCGCTTCTACTCTTCCTCGCATGACCGCTTCACCTACGGTTCCAGCTTTATCAACTTCAACCTGCCGCAGTTCTACCAGATTGTGAATGTGGATGGGCGAGCGCAGGTGATCCCGTTCCGTACGCAGGCGATTGCCCCTGCCGTGCCTGCTAATCAGGATACCGCACCGCTGTTGCAGCAGTATTTTTCCTGAGGCTTTTCGCCGGGTGGCGCTCACGCTTACCCGGCTTACGGTTCGAGCCGTTGTAGGCCCGGTAAGGCGTAGCCGCCACCGGGCAACAAAACTACCTGAAACTCACATCCTCACCCGCCTGCGCCGTCGCCGCCTGCTCCAGCAGATCCCAGAACGTTTCGCCGCTGCGGTCGCACACCCACTCGTCACCCTTCAAATCAAAGTGATAGCCGCCCTGTTTGGCCGCCAGCCACACCTGGTGAAGCGGCTCCTGGCGGTTAATAATAATTTTGCTGCCATTTTCGAAGCTCAGGGTCAGAATGCCGCCGTTGATTTCACAATCGATATCGCTGTCGCCGTCCCAGTCGTCGATACGTTCTTCGATGGTCATCCACAGGGTGTCGGCAAGGCGATGGAATTCACTGTCGTTCATGGTTTTGTTCCTGTTTTTCGTGATGGCGGCAGTATAACGCTAAATAATTCCCGTTGCAGGAAAGCGGCAAACTCTTGCTTTTGTGTCTTCTCCTGCGATGATAGAAACAGATTTGAACTTACGAGCAACTTTATAATGAAAAACGTCTTCCGAACGCTTGCCGTTCTCATCACGCTGTTTAGCCTGACCGGCTGTGGACTGAAGGGACCCCTGTACTTCCCGCCAGCGGATAAAACCGCACCGCCGCCGACAAAACCGGTGAATAGCGGCATTGAGTCTTCCACGCCAAAGACTAACGATCGTGGCGACAACGGTGGCCCGACTCAGGTAAATCTCTGACGACAACGTTCTGTACCCGCGCAATGGAGCAAATGATGCAGTTCTCTAAAATGCATGGCCTTGGCAACGATTTTATGGTCGTCGACGCGGTAACGCAGAATGTATTTTTCTCCCCGGAACTGATCCGTCGCCTGGCGGATCGGCACGTGGGCGTGGGGTTCGATCAGCTGCTGGTGGTAGAGCCGCCCTACGATCCCGACCTCGATTTCCACTACCGTATTTTTAACGCGGACGGCAGCGAGGTTAACCAGTGCGGCAACGGCGCGCGCTGTTTTGCCCGTTTTGTTCGCCTGAAAGGGCTGACCAACAAGCGCGATATCCGCGTCAGTACCGCTAATGGTCGTATGGTGCTCAGCGTTACCGACGACGAGCTGGTGCGCGTCAATATGGGCGAGCCTAACTTCGAGCCCTCCGCCGTGCCGTTTCGCGCAAACAAAGCGGAAAAGACCTATATTATGCGTGCGGCCGAGCAGACAGTATTGTGCGGCGTCGTCTCGATGGGTAACCCGCACTGCGTGATTCAGGTGGATGACGTGGAAACCGCGGCGGTCGAAACGCTCGGTCCGGTTCTGGAGAGCCACGAGCGGTTCCCGGAGCGCGCGAACATCGGCTTTATGCAGGTGGTGAAGCGTGAGCACATTCGCCTGCGGGTTTACGAGCGCGGCGCGGGCGAAACCCAGGCCTGCGGAAGCGGCGCCTGTGCGGCTGTCGCCGTTGGTATCTCTCAGGGGTTACTGGCGGAAGAGGTTCGCGTGGAGTTACCGGGCGGTCGGCTTGATATCGCCTGGAAAGGACCGGGTCATCCACTGTATATGACGGGCCCGGCGACACATGTTTATGACGGGTTTATCCATCTATGAAACAACCAGGGGAAGAACTGCAGGAAACAGTGACGGAACTGGACGACAGCGCTGTTGTTGATTATCTGCTGAACAATCCTGAGTTTTTTATTCGCAATGCACGCGTCGTCGAACAGATGCGCGTGCCGCATCCGGTTCGCGGGACCGTGTCGCTGGTCGAATGGCACATGGCGCGCTCGCGTAACCACATCAACCAGCTTGAAGAGAACATGACGCTGCTGATGGAGCAGGCCAGCACCAACGAAAGCCTGTTCTATCGTCTGCTGCATCTGCAGGCGCGTCTGGCCTCGGCGCACAGCCTCGAAGAGTTTCTCAGCCGCTTCCACCGCTGGGCGCGCGAGCTGGGGCTGGCGGGTGCCACAATTCGTCTGTTCCCTGACCGCTGGCGCATTGGCGCACCGTCGGGGTTCACCCATCTGGCGATCAGCCGTCAGGCATTTGAACCGCTGCGCATTCAGCGCCTGGGCCATGAGCACCACTATCTGGGGCCGCTGAACGGGCCTGAACTGCTGGTGGTGTTACCGGAAGCTAAAGCGATTGGCTCGGTGGCGATGTCGCTGATGGGGCGCGATGGCGACCTGGGGGTAATATTATTTACCAGCCGCGACGCGCACCACTATGAGCAGGGGCAAGCCACGCACCTGCTGCAGGAGATCGCCCTGATGCTGCCCGAGCTGCTGGAGCGCTGGATTGAACGCGTATGACGGACGGACTGCTCGCCACTGACGTCTCGCGCTTTCTGCGCTATCTGGGCGTTGAACGTCAGCTCAGCCCCATCACGCTGCTCAACTATCAGCGTCAGCTTGATGCCATCATGCAGATTGCCGATGAAATCGGCCTGAAAAGCTGGCAACAATGTGACGCCGCCACGGTACGCGGGTTCGTCGTGCGTAGCCGTAAAAAAAATCTCAGCCCGGCGAGCCTGGCGCTCCGGCTCTCTGCGCTGCGCAGCTTCTTCGACTGGCTGGTCAGCCAGGGCGGCCTGAAAGCCAACCCGGCGAAAGGGATCGCCACGCCGAAAGCCCCGCGCCATCTGCCTAAAAACATCGACGTTGACGACGTAAACCGCCTGCTGGATATCGATCTGAACGATCCGCTCGCCGTGCGCGACCGCGCGATGCTGGAGGTGATGTACGGCGCGGGCCTGCGTCTCTCCGAACTGGTGAACCTCGACTTAAAGCATCTCGATCTGGAATCCGGCGAAGTGTGGGTGATGGGCAAGGGCAGCAAAGAGCGCCGCCTGCCGATTGGCCGTAACGCGGTTTCCTGGATTGAGCACTGGCTGGATCTGCGCGGCCTGTTTGGCGCGGAAGAGGATGCGCTGTTTTTATCAAAGCTCGGCAAGCGGATCTCCGCGCGTAACGTGCAGAAGCGCTTTGCGGAGTGGGGCATCAAGCAGGGGCTGAACAGCCACGTGCATCCACACAAGCTGCGCCACTCGTTTGCCACCCACATGCTGGAATCGAGCGGCGATCTGCGCGGCGTACAGGAACTGCTCGGCCACGCGAATCTGTCGACCACTCAAATCTACACCCACTTAGACTTCCAACACCTTGCCTCGGTGTATGACGCGGCGCATCCACGCGCCAAACGGGGGAAATAATGCGTTTTTACCGCCCACTCGGTCAGATTTCAGCCCTGACGTTTGACCTTGATGACACCCTTTATGACAACCGCGAGGTGATCCTGCGTACTGAGCAGGAGTCGCTGGCGTTTGTGCAAAATTACCATCCCGCGCTGAAAGCGATGCAGAATAAAGACTTCCAGCAGCTGCGCCAGTCCCTGCGGGAGACCGAGCCGGAGATTTACCACGACGTGACCGAATGGCGTCGCCGTGCGGTTGAGCAGGCGATGCTCAACGCTGGCCTGAGTGCGCAGGATGCGGCCATCGGTGCCGAAGCGTCCATGGAAAACTTTGCCAAATGGCGCAGCCGGATCGACGTGCCGCAGGAAACCCACGACACGCTGGCTAAGCTCGCTGAAAAGTGGCCGCTGGTGGCCATTACCAACGGCAACGCCCAGCCGGAGCTGTTTGGCCTCGGGGATTACTTCGAGTTCGTGCTGCGCGCGGGCCCGCACGGGCGCTCGAAGCCGTTCAGCGATATGTATCACCTTGCAGCGGAAAAACTGAATCTGCCGCTCGGTAACATACTTCACGTGGGCGACGACCTGACCACCGACGTGGCGGGTGCTATCCGCTGCGGCATGCAGGCCTGCTGGATCAAGCCAGAAAATGCGGAGCTGATGACCGCAGCCGACAGCCGTCTTCTGCCGCACGTGGAAATTTCACGGTTGGCATCCCTCACGACGCTGATATAATCACCAGTAATAATGTATAAATTACCATGGTTTTGCAGTTGTAGGCCCGGTAAGCGAAGCGCCACCGGGCGTTTTGCTGTGTTCCTGAAGACTATGTGACGGTGCCAATGGACGTTTCTTACCTGCTCGACAGCCTTAATGACAAACAGCGTGACGCGGTTGCCGCCTCGCGCACCAACCTGCTGGTTCTGGCTGGGGCGGGCAGTGGTAAGACACGCGTGCTGGTTCACCGTATCGCCTGGCTGCAGAGCGTGGAAAACTGCTCACCGTACTCCATCATGGCGGTGACGTTTACCAACAAGGCGGCGGCGGAGATGCGCCACCGTATCGCCCAGCTGATGGGCACCAGCCAGGGCGGCATGTGGGTTGGCACCTTCCACGGCCTGGCGCACCGTCTGCTGCGCGCGCACCATATGGACGCCAACCTGCCGCAGGATTTCCAGATCCTCGACAGCGAAGACCAGCTCCGTCTGCTGAAGCGCCTGATCAAGGCGATGAACCTCGACGAGAAGCAGTGGCCGCCGCGTCAGGCGATGTGGTACATCAACGGTCAGAAAGACGAAGGCCTTCGCCCGCACCACATTCAGAGCTTCGGCAACCCGGTCGAGCAGACCTGGCAGAACGTCTATAAGGCCTATCAGGAAGCGTGCGATCGTGCCGGGCTGGTGGACTTTGCCGAACTGCTGCTGCGCGCCCACGAGCTGTGGCTGAACAAACCGCATATCCTGCAGCACTACCGCGAACGCTTCACCAATATCCTGGTGGACGAATTCCAGGATACCAACAACATCCAGTACGCGTGGATCCGCCTGCTGGCCGGTGATACCGGCAAGGTGATGATCGTGGGCGATGACGACCAGTCGATCTACGGCTGGCGCGGGGCGCAGGTGGAGAACATCCAGCGCTTCCTCAACGATTTCCCCGGCGCGGAAACCATCCGTCTGGAGCAGAACTACCGCTCAACCAGCAACATCCTGAGCGCGGCCAACGCCCTGATTGAGAACAACAACGGGCGTCTGGGCAAAAAGCTGTGGACCGACGGCGTCGACGGCGAACCGATTTCGATTTACTGCGCCTTCAACGAGCTCGACGAAGCCCGCTTCGTGGTGAACCGCATCAAAACCTGGCAGGACAACGGCGGCGCGCTGGAGCAGTGCGCCATTCTCTACCGCAGCAACGCCCAGTCGCGCGTGCTGGAAGAGGCGCTTCTGCAGGTGAGCATGCCGTACCGCATCTATGGCGGCATGCGCTTCTTCGAACGTCAGGAAATCAAAGATGCGCTCTCGTATCTGCGCCTGATCGCCAACCGTAACGACGACGCGGCGTTTGAGCGCGTGGTGAACACGCCGACCCGCGGCATTGGCGACCGTACGCTGGACGTGGTGCGCCAGGCCTCGCGCGATCGCCAGCTGACGCTGTGGCAGGCGTGCCGCGAGCTGCTGCAGGAGAAAGCCCTCGCCGGACGCGCCGCCAGCGCGTTGCAGCGCTTCCTGGAATTAATTGACGCCCTGGCGCAGGAAACCGCCGATATGCCGCTGCACGTGCAGACCGACCGGGTGATTAAAGACTCCGGCCTGCGCACCATGTACGAGCAGGAAAAAGGCGAGAAGGGCCAGACCCGTATTGAGAACTTAGAGGAACTGGTCACGGCAACGCGCCAGTTCAGCTACAACGAAGAAGACGAAGACCTGATGCCGCTGCAGGCGTTCCTCTCTCACGCCGCGCTGGAAGCGGGTGAAGGGCAGGCGGACACCTGGCAGGACGCGGTTCAGCTGATGACCCTGCACTCCGCCAAAGGTCTGGAGTTCCCGCAGGTGTTTATCGTCGGCATGGAAGAGGGGATGTTCCCGAGCCAGATGTCGCTGGATGAAGGCGGACGTCTGGAGGAGGAGCGTCGTCTGGCCTACGTCGGCGTCACCCGCGCCATGCAAAAGCTGACGCTGACCTACGCCGAAACCCGCCGTCTGTACGGCAAAGAGGTCTACCACCGTCCGTCGCGCTTTATCGGCGAACTGCCGGAAGAGTGTGTGGAAGAGGTGCGTCTGCGTGCCAGCATCAGCCGCCCGGTTAGCCATCCGCGTATGGGCTCGCCGATCTCTGAAACTGACACCGGCTACAAGCTGGGCCAGCGCGTGCGTCACTCGAAGTTTGGTGAAGGCACCATTGTGAATCTGGAAGGCAGCGGCGAGCACAGCCGCCTGCAGGTCGCGTTCCAGGGCCAGGGGATCAAATGGCTGGTGGCCGCTTACGCGAAGCTGGAAACAGTGTAACTTACAGAAAAATATCATTATTTTGTAATAATCTGCTAGCCTTATACGTTGAAGGTCAATTAATGCCCTTCAGCGTTCCGTTGCGTGTTGACGCCGCAGTAACTGCTGGCGTAACATGCGCGCACGATTACGCTAAGAGGACATTCGCCTTGGACACACCCAGTAGATACTGGCTCATTTCCCTGTCATCCAGGAACAACTCCTAAGGCTATCTCCTCTTGCTGATGGCCTTAGTGGTTGTCAGCGACTGCATTATTCCCGTCGCGCTGAGTCAGGCTGTTTAATGGTCTGAAACCCAATTTGTTTCTGTGTGCCCACCGAACTGTCCGATATTTTTTGCATTGGGAGTCCCGGTCATGTTGAGCGCATTTCAACTCGAAAATAACCGACTGACTCGGCTTGAAGCCGAAGAGTCACAGCCCCTCGTTGATGCCGTATGGGTGGATCTGGTCGAGCCGGACGACGATGAGCGCCTTCGCGTACAATCAGAGCTGGGGCAAAGCCTGGCAACCCGTCCAGAACTGGAAGACATCGAAGCCTCTGCGCGTTTCTTTGAAGATGAAGATGGCCTGCATATTCACTCCTTCTTCTTCTTTGAAGATGCGGAAGACCACGCGGGTAACTCCACCGTGGCGTTTACCATTCGCGACGGCCGTCTGTTTACTCTGCGCGAGCGCGAACTGCCGGCATTTCGTCTCTACCGCATGCGCGCCCGCAGCCAGGCGATGGTGGACGGCAACGCCTACGAGCTGCTGCTCGATTTGTTCGAAACCAAAATTGAACAGCTGGCGGACGAAATTGAAAACATCTACAGCGACCTGGAAAAGCTGAGCCGCGTGATCATGGAAGGCCATCAGGGCGATGAGTACGACGAAGCGTTGTCTACGCTGGCAGAGCTGGAAGATATCGGCTGGAAGGTGCGTTTGTGTCTGATGGATACCCAGCGCGCGCTGAACTTCCTGGTGCGCAAGGCGCGTCTGCCGGGCGGTCAGCTGGAGCAGGCGCGTGAGATTTTACGCGATATCGAATCCCTGCTGCCACACAACGAATCCCTGTTCCAGAAGGTGAACTTCCTGATGCAGGCGGCGATGGGCTTTATCAACATCGAGCAGAACCGCATTATCAAGATCTTCTCGGTGGTGTCCGTGGTGTTCCTGCCGCCTACGCTGGTGGCATCCAGCTATGGGATGAACTTTGAGTTTATGCCGGAGCTGAAGTGGAGCTTTGGCTACCCGGGGGCGATTATCTTTATGATCCTCGCGGGGCTGGCGCCGTATCTCTATTTCAAGCGTCGGAACTGGCTGTAAAGATCTGGCGGGTGGCGCTGCGCTTACCCGCCCTGCAAAATACCTACATTCCTCTGCGGGTTCTGCGCTGGGTATAAATCGCATCGGCGACGAAAATCGCCAGCGCCACCCAGATAAAGGCGAAGGTCACCATCTTATCCGCACCCGGCACTTCGCCGTAAAACACCACCGCCAGCAGGAACATCAGCGTCGGGCCAATGTACTGGAAGAAGCCCAGCGTGGAGAGACGCAGGCGAGTTGCTGCACCGGTGAAGCACAGCAGAGGAATGGTGGTCACCACGCCTGCCGCCATCAGCATCAGGTTCAGCGACCATGGGTTGTTGCCCATATGGCTGGTCGCACTGTCGGCAATACCGAACAGATAGATTGCCGCCACCGGCAACAGCCACAGGGTTTCAAACAGCATCCCGGTTTGGGCTTCCACCGCTATTTTCTTACGTACCAGGCCGTAGAAGGCAAAGCTAAACGCCAGGCCGAGGGCAATAATTGGCAGCGAGCCGAAGGTCCACAGCTGCACCAGTACGCCGCAGAAGGCCAGAATTACCGCCACCCACTGCATCCGGCGGAAGCGTTCGCCGAGGAAAATCATCCCCAGCACGATGTTCACCAGCGGGTTAATAAAGTAGCCGAGGCTCGCTTCAAGCATGTGATGGTTATTCACCGCCCAGATGAACAGCAGCCAGTTGCCGCCGATCAGTACCGCAGAAAGCGCCAGCAGGAAGACCTTTTTAGGGGTTTGCAGCAGCGTTTTAACGCCGGACCACTGACGGCTGATGCTCATCAGCGCGATCATGAAGAAGAACGACCAGATGACGCGGTGAGTGAGGATCTCGTCGGCCGGTACATAGGCGATAAATTTGAAGTACGCCGGTGCGATACCCCAAATAAAATAAGCGGCAAGGGCGAGTAAAACGCCCTGCCGCGTCTGTTTAGCATCCATCGGGAAAATCCGTTACAAAAAAGTGAATCAATTTTACCCGATTTTGCCGCCTCAACCCACCATATAAGTGGCGGTTGCGCTGGCGATATAAACCTGTTCTTCGTTATGCAGCTCAACGCGCGCCACGGCAACTTTATTTCCGGCACGCAGCAGGCTGCTGGTGCAGGTAAAACGGTTTCCGCGCCCCGGTCGAAGATAGTCGACGCGTAAATCAATGGTGCCCATGCGCGCCAGGCGCTGGCGGAGTTCATCTTCGTTGATGGTGTCATGCCGCGTCAGCGTACTGCCCACGCAGACCAGACCCGCCGCCACGTCCAGCGCGGAAGCAATCACCCCGCCGTGCAAAATACTTTGCGCCCAGTTACCCACCATCATCGGCTGGTTGTTGAAGCTCAGCTGGGCAAACTCTTTCTCGTAACGCTCCAGCTCCAGTCCCAGCGCACGGTTAAACGGCATATGGTAAACAAAAATCTCGCCCACGAGTTTTAACACTTCTTCGGCGGTAAGCATGGCTGACATGAGGCATTACATCCTTATTGTTAATGAAATGTTGATTTTATGCTTCAGCAATAAGGAATTCCACTTTCAGAAACGAGGATGCAGCAGTTATCGCAGAAGTCTGTAGAATGTTCGCCTCATAACTATTCAGGTAATCTTACTCTTTGCAGGAGAACACCACCGATGCGGACGTATCTGGCCTGGTTACTGGCGGCGGTTGCGCTGCCCCTCACAGCATATGCGCAGGAAGCGACGATTAAAGAAGTCCATGATCAACCTGCCGTTAAGGGCAGCATCATCGCCAATATGCTGCAGGAGCATGACAATCCATTCACGCTCTACCCGTACGACACCAACTACGTGATTTACACCCAGACCAGCGACCTCAACAAAGAGGCGATAAGTTCCTATAACTGGTCCGATAATGCGCGTAAGGATGAGGTGAAGTACCAGCTCAGCCTGGCATTCCCGTTCTGGCGCGGCATTCTGGGGCCGAACTCGGTGTTCGGTGCGTCTTATACGCAGAAATCCTGGTGGCAGCTCTCAAACAGCGGGGAATCTTCTCCGTTCCGCGAAACCAACTATGAGCCGCAACTTTTCCTCGGCTTCGCAACGGACTACGAATTTGCTGGCTGGACGCTGCGCGACGTTGAAGTCGGCTTTAACCACGACTCCAATGGCCGCTCCGACCCAACCTCACGCAGCTGGAACCGTGCCTACACGCGCCTGATGGCGCAGAACGGCAATTTGATGGTGGAAGTGAAGCCGTGGTTTGTTGTGGGTGACACCGACGATAACCCGGATATCACCAAATACATGGGCTACTATCAGCTTAAAGTGGGCTATCAGTTAGGTGAAGCCGTGCTGAGCGCGAAAGGCCAGTACAACTGGAACACCGGCTACGGCGGCGCAGAGCTTGGCCTGAGCTACCCGGTGACGAAGCACGTGCGTCTCTACACGCAGGTGTACAGCGGTTACGGCGAGTCGCTGATCGACTACAACTTCAACCAGACCCGCGTGGGCGTGGGCGTTATGCTGAACGATATTTTCTAAGCTGCTCGAATGTTTTTGCGTTAAACGTTGAAGTTTCTCTCTCAGGCGCTGAAAATAGCGCCTGTTTCATTTCTGGCATATGGGGTTAACGTGGCGCAGGCGGAAGTATTGAATCAGGAGTCGCTGGCTAAACAGGTTTTGCATGAAACCTTTGGCTACCAGCAGTTCCGCCCCGGCCAGGAAACCATCATTGAAACCGTGCTGGAAGGCCGGGACTGTCTGGTAGTGATGCCGACCGGCGGCGGGAAATCTCTCTGCTATCAGGTGCCCGCGCTGGTGCTGAACGGCCTGACGGTCGTGGTATCTCCCCTTATTTCTCTGATGAAAGACCAGGTGGATCAGCTGCTCGCCAACGGCGTGGCGGCGGCCTGCCTGAACTCGACGCAAACCCGGGAGCAGCAGCAAGAGGTGATGGCCGGGTGCCGCACCGGGCAGATCCGCCTGCTGTATATCGCCCCCGAGCGCCTGATGCTGGATAACTTCCTTGATCACCTGGCGCACTGGAACCCGGTCCTGCTGGCGGTGGATGAAGCACACTGTATCTCCCAGTGGGGACACGATTTCCGCCCGGAATACGCCGCCCTCGGCCAGCTGCGTCAGCGCTTCCCCGAACTGCCGTTTATGGCGCTTACCGCCACGGCGGACGACACCACGCGTCTGGATATCGTTCGCCTGCTGGGGCTGAACGACCCCTATATTCAGGTCAGCAGCTTCGACCGGCCGAACATCCGCTATATGCTGATGGAAAAGTTCAAGCCACTGGACCAGCTCCTGCGCTACGTCCAGGAGCAGCGCGGCAAGTCCGGCATCATCTACTGCAACAGCCGCGCGAAGGTGGAAGACACCGCCGCGCGTCTGCAAAATCGCGGTTTTAGCGCCGCGGCCTATCACGCCGGGCTGGAGAACCACATCCGCGCCGACGTGCAGGAGAAATTCCAGCGCGACGACCTGCAAATCGTCGTCGCGACGGTGGCGTTCGGGATGGGCATCAACAAGCCCAACGTGCGCTTTGTGGTGCATTTCGACATCCCGCGCAACATTGAATCCTACTATCAGGAAACCGGCCGCGCCGGGCGTGACGGCCTGCCGGCGGAGGCGATGCTGTTTTACGATCCGGCGGATATGGCGTGGCTGCGCCGCTGTCTGGAAGAGAAACCGCAGGGACAGCTGCAGGATATCGAACGCCACAAGCTCAACGCGATGGGTGCCTTCGCGGAAGCGCAAACCTGCCGCCGTCTGGTGCTGCTCAACTACTTTGGTGAAGGGCGACAGGAGCCGTGCGGCAACTGCGATATCTGCCTCGATCCGCCGAAGCAATACGATGGCCTGATGGACGCGCGCAAAGCGCTCTCGACCATTTACCGCGTGAACCAGCGCTTTGGGATGGGCTACGTGGTGGAAGTGCTGCGCGGCGCGAATAACCAGCGTATCCGCGATATGGGCCACGACAAGCTGCCGGTTTACGGCATCGGTAAAGACCAGAGTCACGAGCACTGGGTCAGCATCATTCGCCAGTTGATCCACCTCGGCTTTGCCACGCAGAATATTGCTCAGCACTCCGCGCTTCAGCTTACGGAGGCCGCGCGTCCGGTGCTGCGCGGTGACGTTGAACTCAAGCTCGCCGTGCCGCGCGTCATTGCCCTCAAGCCGCGGGTGATGCAGAAATCCTACGGCGGTAACTACGACCGCAAGCTGTTTGCCAAACTGCGCAAGCTGCGTAAAGCCATTGCCGATGAAGAGAACATCCCGCCGTACGTGGTGTTCAACGACGCGACGCTGATTGAGATGGCCGAGCAGATGCCGCTCAGCGCCAGCGAAATGCTCAGCGTTAACGGCGTGGGAACACGTAAGCTCGAGCGCTTCGGGAAAGAGTTTATGGCGCTCATCCGCTCTCACGCAGATGGTGATGACGAGGAGTAGTCAGCCGGCCAAAAAAGTGCCAGGATGATGACTCACTACATTATTTCCCCGCGAGCTAATTATGTTAATGCTATTTCTCACCGTGGCATTAGTGCACATCGTTGCGCTGATGAGCCCTGGCCCTGACTTTTTCTTCGTGTCGCAAACGGCCGTCAGCCGCTCCCGCAAAGAGGCGATGATGGGCGTGCTCGGTATTACCATGGGCGTTATGGTCTGGGCGGCGGTCGCGCTGCTCGGTCTGAACCTGATCCTGGCGAAGATGGCCTGGCTGCATAACATCATTATGGTCGGTGGCGGACTGTACCTGTGCTGGATGGGCTACCAGATGCTGCGCGGGGCATTAAAGAAAGAAGAGAAAAAAACGGAAGAGCCCAAGGTGGAGCTGGCAACGGGCGGCCGCAGCTTTGTGAAAGGGCTGCTGACCAACCTGGCGAACCCGAAAGCGATTATCTATTTCGGCTCCGTATTCTCGCTGTTTGTGGGCGACAGCGTCGGCGCGGGCGCGCGCTGGGGGATCTTCCTGCTGATCGTCGTTGAGACCTTCGCCTGGTTTACCATCGTGGCCAGCCTGTTTGCCTTACCGGCGATGCGCCGCGGCTACCAGCGCATCGCGAAGTGGATCGACGGCTTCGCCGGCGCGCTGTTCGCCGGCTTCGGCATTCATCTCATCATCTCTCGCTAAGCATGACGCGCTGACGCAAGCAGCGCGCCCACCAGCATAAACAGCGAACCAAAGACTTTATTCAGGGCCTTCATCTGCTTAGGCCCTTTAATCCACGCCGCTATCCGCTGCGCCAGCGTCGCGTAACCAATCATCACGATAATATCGACAATAATGGTGGTCGCGCCCAGCACCACGTACTGCATTACCTGGGGCTGATGCGGCACGATAAACTGCGGGAACAGGGCGGCGAGGAACACAATGCTTTTCGGGTTCGTCAGGTTCACAAACACCGCGCGCTTAAACAGGTGACCGCGCGTTTGCGTCCGGGAGAGCGTATTCAGGTCAATCGAGCCTGCCGCGCGCCACTGCTGAATGCCCAGCCAAATCAGATACGCCGCACCGGCCCATTTCAGCACCTCAAAGGCCAGCACCGAGCGGGAGAACAGCGTCCCCAGACCAATCCCGACCAGCACAATGTGAATGCCCAGCCCGGTCTGCAAACCGGCAATCGACGCCGCCGCACCGCGGTAGCCGTGGTTGATGGAGGTGGTCATGGTGTTAATAGCCCCCGAGCCGGGTGAAAGGCTGAGGATTATGGATGTCAGCAGGTAGGCGAACCACCACTCGAAGGTCATTTGAAACTCCCGAACCGTCTATTTTTATGCCACAATACGCTATTATTGCGTCATTTTGTGACCAGTGACGAAAAAAACGATATTCCCTGGATTACGTGAGTGGAAACCCAATGTTTCAGCAGAAAAAGGACTGGGAAACACGAGAAAACGCTTTTGCTGCTTTCTCTATGGGGCCGCTGACCGATTTCTGGCGGCAGCGTGAGGAAGATGAGTTTACGGGCGTCGGGGGCATCCCGGTGCGCTTCGTTCGTTTCCGCAATGTAAAAAATGACCGGGTGATTGTCGTCTGCCCCGGACGTATCGAAAGCTACGTCAAATATGCCGAACTGGCCTACGACCTGGTCCATATGGGGTTCGACGTGCTGATCATCGACCACCGTGGACAGGGGTTGTCCGGTCGTATGCTGCCGGATACGCACCGTGGGCACGTGGATAACTTCAGCGATTACGTCGACGATTTTGCCGCGTTCTGGCAGCAGGAAGTGCAGCCTGGCCCCTGGCGCAAGCGATATATCCTTGCGCACTCCATGGGCGGCGCCATTTCGACGCTGTTTTTGCAGCGGTATGAGCACCAGTGCGACGCCATTGCGCTCACCGCGCCGATGTACGGTATTGTCATTCGTTTTCCCGACTGGATGGTGCGCCATCTTCTCGACTGGGCTGAGGGCCATCAGCGCATTCGTGAAGGCTATGCCATCGGAACCGGACGCTGGCGCGCATTGCCGTTCGCCATCAACGTTCTGACCCACAGTCGGCAGCGCTATCGCCGCAACCTGCGCTTTTATGCCGATGAACCGCGCTTGCGCGTTGGCGGCCCCACCTGGCACTGGGTGCGGGAAGGTATTCATGCCGGTGAGCAGGTGCTGGCGGGCGTAGGCGATGATGACACGCCGACGCTTCTGATTCAGGCGGAGGAAGAGCGTGTGGTGGATAACCGCATGCATGACCGCTATTGTGAACTGCGCGCTGCAGCCGGTCACCCTTGTGAAGGGGGTAAACCGCTGGTCATCAACGGTGCGTACCATGAGATCCTTTTTGAAAAGGACGCTATGCGCTCAGTCGCGCTCAACGCCATTGTTGATTTTTTCAACAGGCATAATTGATTATTGTTTTCCACCAGAGGTTGAAATCCCTATGTATCAGGTTGTTGCATCTGATTTAGATGGCACGCTGCTTTCCCCCGACCACACCCTGTCGCCTTACGCGAAAGAGACCTTAAAACTCCTGACTGCCCGTGGCGTGAACTTTGTGTTCGCCACCGGGCGCCACCACGTGGACGTGGGGCAGATCCGCGATAACCTGGAGATCAAATCGTACATGATCACCTCCAACGGTGCTCGCGTACACGACACGGACGGCAACCTGATCTTCACCCACAATCTGGATCGCGATATTGCCGCCGATCTGTTCGGCGTGGTTCATAACAACCCAGATATCGTCACCAACGTTTACCGCGACGACGAATGGTTCATGAACCGCCACCGCCCGGATGAAATGCGTTTCTTCAAGGAAGCGGTATTCAACTACTCCCTGTATGAGCCGGGTTTGCTGGATCCAGAAGGGATCAGCAAGGTGTTCTTTACCTGTGAAAGCCACGAAGAGCTGCTGCCGCTGGAGCAGGCGATTAACGCCCGCTGGGGCGATCGCGTGAACGTGAGCTTCTCCACGCTGACCTGTCTGGAAGTAATGGCGGGGGGCGTCTCCAAAGGTCACGCGCTTGAAGCGGTAGCAAAACGTCTGGGCTTTGAGCTGAAAGACTGCATCGCCTTCGGCGACGGCATGAACGACGCCGAAATGCTCTCCATGGCGGGCAAAGGCTGCATCATGGAAAACGCCCACCAGCGCCTGAAGGATCTGCACCCGGAGCTGGAAGTCATCGGCACCAACGCAGACAACGCGGTACCGAAGTATCTGCGCAAACTGTTCCTTGAATAATCTTCATTCGATTATTTATTGCTCAGTTGTCAACTGAAGAGTTCGCTACAATGCCTCTCCTTCTTTCTGAGAGACAAGCATTGTGGCGCTACTCATTATCACCACTATCCTGTGGGCCTTCTCCTTTAGCCTGATTGGCGAATACCTTGCCGGTTCGGTCGACAGCTACTTTTCGGTGCTGATGCGCGTGGGGCTGGCGGCGCTGGTATTCCTGCCGTTCCTGCGCACCCGCGGGCAATCGCTGAAAACCATTCTGCTGTATATGCTGGTGGGAGCGATGCAGCTCGGCATCATGTACCTGTTCAGCTTCCGGGCCTACGTCTACCTGTCCGTCTCGGAATTTCTGCTGTTCACCGTGCTGACGCCGCTCTATATCACGCTGATCTACGATCTGCTCAGCAGGCGCCGTCTGCGCTGGGGATACCTGCTGAGCGCCGCGCTGGCGGTTGTGGGAGCGGCGATCATTCGCTACGACAAGGTGAGCGATCACTTCTGGACCGGGCTGATGTTCGTCCAGCTTGCCAACATCAGTTTCGCCATCGGCATGGTGGGCTACAAGCGCCTGATGGAAACCCGCCCGATGCCGCAACATAACGCGTTTGCGTGGTTCTACATGGGCGCGGCTATCGTCGCGGTGGCGGCGTGGTTTATGCTCGGCAACCCGCAAAAGCTGCCGACCACCACCGTACAGTGGGGCGTTCTGGTCTGGCTGGGCGTGGTGGCGTCGGGGCTGGGCTACTTTATGTGGAACTACGGCGCTACCCAGGTCGACGCCGGGACGCTGGGGATCATGAACAACGTGCACGTACCGGCGGGGCTGCTGGTGAACCTCGCCATCTGGCAGGAACAGCCGCACTGGCCGAGCTTCCTTATTGGGGGAGCGGTGATCCTGGCTTCACTGTGGGTCCATCGCCGCTGGGTCGCTCCGCGCTCCGCACAAACGGAAGATGGTCGCACGCGTGGTTCCGCGCTGAGCGAATAAACGCCTCCGTAACCGGCTGACGCTGCTCGCCATCGCGCACGGCGGCGTACAGCCGGCTCCACAGTCCTTCCCCCAGGGTTTTGGTGACTACCAGTCCCTGACGCTCAAAACTCTCCACCACCCAGTGCGGCAGCGCCGCAATACCCATGCTGGCCGCCACCATCTGAATCAACAGCAGGGTGTTATCCACGCTTTTCAGCTGCGGGCTAATGCCTGCTGGTTGCAGGAAGTGACGCCAGATATCCAGGCGACTGCGCTGGACCGGGTAAATCAGCAGCGTTTCCGTTGCCAGATCTTCCGGCGTGATGCGCGTTTTGGCAGCCAGAGGATGATCCGGCGCCAGTACCAGGCGCACTTCAAAATCAAACATCGGCGAATAGTGCAGGCCGCTGCGCGGCAGTATGTCAGAGGTCATCACCAGATCCAGCTCGCCCTGCTGCAGCGACGGCTGCGGGTCAAAGGTCACGCCGGATTTGAAGTCCATCTCCACCTGCGGCCACTTCTGACGAAAGTTCTCAAGCGCGGGGGTCAGCCACTGAATACAGCTGTGGCACTCAATGGCGATGCGCAGTTTCGTCTGCTGTGGCTCGTTACAGGACTGCAGCGCGCTGGCGATCTGCGGCAGTACCTGATTCGCCAGCTGCAGCAGAATTTCCCCCTGCGGCGTAAAGCGCAGAGGCTGGCTTTTGCGCACAAAAAGACGGAAGCCGAGGCGTTGCTCCAGATCGCTGAACTGGTGAGAAAGGGCGGACTGCGTCTGGTGCAGCGTGGCCGCAGCCGCCGCGAGCGAACCGCAGTTCCGCAACGCTTGTAGCGTTTTCAGGTGTTTAATCTCGATCATGAAAGTCCTTCACTTCGCCATGAACATTTTGCGCTTGAGGAATATACAGTACCTGCCAATTATAGAAGTGTAAACATCTGGACGTCTAAATAACGAATTTCACAAGGGGCATACCATGACAATCCGCAATCACACTCTCGGTTTTCCTCGCGTTGGTCTGCGTCGCGAGCTGAAAAAAGCGCAAGAAAGCTACTGGGCAGGCAACGCCACCCGTGAAGAACTGCTGGCGGTGGGGCGCGAGCTGCGTGCCCGTCACTGGGATCAGCAAAAGCAGGCGGGCATTGACCTGCTGCCGGTGGGCGATTTCGCCTGGTACGACCATGTTCTGACGACCAGCCTGCTGCTGGGCAACGTGCCGGCTCGTCATCAGAACAAAGATGGATCGGTAGATATCGATACCCTGTTCCGCATCGGCCGTGGCCGTGCGCCAACGGGTGAGCCAGCGGCAGCGGCGGAAATGACCAAGTGGTTTAACACCAACTATCACTATATGGTGCCGGAGTTCGTGAAAGGTCAGCAGTTTAAGCTGACCTGGACGCAGCTTCTGGACGAAGTGGATGAAGCGCTGGCGCTGGGCCACCAGGTGAAGCCCGTCTTGCTGGGGCCGGTAACCTACCTGTGGCTGGGTAAAGTGAAGGGCGAGCAGTTTGACCGCCTCAGCCTGCTGAACGATATTCTGCCGGTCTACAAACAGGTGCTGATTGAGCTGGGCAAGCGCGGCATTCAGTGGGTACAAATCGACGAACCCGCGCTGGTGCTGGAGCTGCCGCAGGAGTGGCTCGATGCCTTTAAACTGGCGTATGACGCGCTTACCGGTCAGGTGAAGCTACTGCTGACCACCTATTTTGAAGGCGTGACGCCGAACCTGAAGACCATTATCGCGCTGCCGGTTCAGGGCCTGCACGTTGACCTGGTTCACGGTAAGGACGATGTGGCGCTGCTGCACAAGCGCCTGCCTGCAGACTGGCTGCTTTCTGCTGGTCTGGTCAACGGTCGTAACGTCTGGCGTGCCGATCTGACCGAGAAATACGCACAAATCAAGGACATCGTCGGCAAACGTGAACTGTGGGTGGCTTCTTCCTGCTCCCTGCTGCACAGTCCGATCGATCTCAGCGTGGAGACCCGCCTCGACCCTGAAGTGAAAAGCTGGTTTGCCTTCGCCCTGCAAAAATGTGAAGAGCTGACGCTGCTGCGCGACGCCCTGAACAGCGGCGACACGGCGGCGATTGCCGACTGGAGCGCCCCGATTCAGGCGCGTCGTCACTCGGCTCGCGTGCACAACCCGGCGGTAGAAAAACGTCTGGCGGCCATCACCGCCCAGGACAGCCAGCGCCAGAGCCCGTATGAGGTGCGCGCCGAAGCCCAGCGCGCCCGCTTCAACCTTCCCGCATGGCCGACCACGACGATCGGCTCCTTCCCGCAGACGACGGAGATCCGCGGCCTGCGCCTGGACTTCAAAAAGGGCAATCTGGATGCGAATCACTACCGCACCGGCATCGCGGAACACATCAAGCAGGCGATTATCGAGCAGGAACGCCTGGGGCTGGACGTGCTGGTGCACGGCGAGGCCGAGCGTAACGACATGGTAGAATACTTCGGTGAACACCTGGACGGCTTCGTCTTTACTCAGAACGGCTGGGTACAGAGCTACGGCTCCCGCTGCGTGAAGCCGCCGGTGGTCATCGGTGACGTCAGCCGTCCAGAACCGATCACCGTTGAATGGGCGAAGTACGCCCAGTCCCTGACGGATAAGCCTGTGAAAGGGATGCTGACCGGCCCGGTGACCATTCTCTGCTGGTCGTTCCCGCGTGAAGACGTGACCCGTGAAACCATCGCCAAACAGATCGCCCTGGCGCTGCGTGATGAAGTGGCGGATCTGGAAGCGGCGGGCATTGGCATCATCCAGATTGACGAACCGGCGCTGCGCGAAGGTTTGCCGCTGCGCCGCAGCGACTGGGATGCTTATCTGCAGTGGGGCGTGGAAGCGTTCCGCATCAACGCCGCGGTGGCGAAGGACGACACCCAGATCCACACCCACATGTGTTACTGCGAATTTAACGACATCATGGATTCCATTGCTGCGCTGGATGCCGACGTCATCACCATTGAGACCTCGCGTTCAGACATGGAGCTGCTGGAGTCGTTCGAAGAGTTCGACTATCCGAACGAAATCGGACCGGGCGTGTATGACATTCACTCTCCGAACGTCCCGAGCGTGGAATGGATTGAGGCGCTGCTGAAAAAAGCCGCCCAGCGCATTCCGGCGGTACGCTTGTGGGTGAACCCGGACTGTGGGCTGAAAACCCGCGGCTGGCCGGAGACGCGTGCGGCGCTCGCCAACATGGTGAAGGCGGCGCAGAACTTACGTCAGGCTTGATGAAACGTTGGCCCGGTAAGGCGTAGCCGCCACCGGGCTTTTTTTTACGCTTTTTTCCCGCCGTACTGGCTAAACCACGCCAGCATTCTCTGCCAGCCATCTTTCGCGGATTCCGCGTGATAGCTCGGGCGATAATCGGCGTTAAACGCGTGCCCGGCATCCGGATACACCACAATCTCCGCCTTTGCATTCGCCGCACGTAGCGCATGACGCATGGTCTCGACGGTATCAAGCGGGATGCCGGTATCCTGACCACCATACAGCCCTAATACGGGCGCATTCAGATCCGTTGCGATATCAACAGGCTGCTTCGGTGAATTCAGCGTTTTTTCGCCCACCAGTTTGCCGTACCAGGCCACAGCAGCTTTCAGTTGCGGGTTATGCGCGGCATACAGCCAGCTAATGCGCCCGCCCCAGCAGAAGCCGGTCACCATCAGACGGTGCGGGTCACCGCCGTTGCGCGCCGCCCAGCTGGCAACGTGGTCGAGATCGGCCAGCACCTGCGCATCTGGCACTTTGCTCACCAGGTTACTGAACAGCGTCGGGATATCACTGTAGTCATTGGGATCGCCCTGACGGAAGTAGAGCTCTGGCGCAACGGCCAGATATCCTTCAAGTGCCAGGCGGCGGCAGATATCGCGGATATGTTCGTGAACGCCGAAAATCTCCTGAACCACTATCACGATGGGCAGCGGGTCGTCTGCCGACCTGGGGCGCGCGTGATAAGCAGGCATATTCTCCCCCTGCGAGGGGATGGAGGTCTCGCCCGCAGTAATGGCGTCTTCTGAGGTTGAGACGATGGTTGAAGCATGCGGAGCCGCAGCAGGTGCAAATCCGGTTTTTCCAGTCATGGCATTCTCCGTACCAATGAGTTAGCGCAAAGGTAAATATAGACACCAGGTTAACAACCCACAGTGCCTTAAACGGTCTATCTTTTGTGCAGCACCCGACGATATAACTTGTTAATGTGATGCGAATCACTCTTTGGTGGAAATTCAATGCAATCATTTTCATTCATGGTGAGATGCGTCACGAAATTATGCTTACCGCTTCTGTAAAGTACCGTTTTACTTCTTCTGACTAACCGACCCACAGAGGAGTCACCTATGTCTAAGTCTGATGTTTTTCATCTCGGCCTCACTAAAAACGATTTACAAGGGGCTACGCTCGCTATCGTCCCTGGCGATCCAGAGCGTGTGGAAAAGATCGCCGCGCTGATGGATAAGCCGGTCAAGCTGGCTGCCCATCGTGAATTCACCACCTGGCGCGCAGAGCTGGATGGCAAAGCGGTGATTGTGTGCTCTACCGGTATCGGTGGCCCGTCTACCTCTATCGCCGTGGAAGAGCTGGCGCAGCTGGGCATTCGTACTTTCCTGCGTATCGGTACCACCGGCGCGATTCAGCCGCACATCAACGTCGGCGACGTGCTGGTGACGACCGCATCCGTGCGTCTGGATGGCGCAAGTCTGCATTTTGCGCCGATGGAATTCCCGGCAGTGGCAGATTTCGAATGCACCACCGCGCTGGTTGAAGCGGCGAAATCCGTGGGCGCAACCACTCACGTAGGCGTAACTGCCTCTTCTGATACCTTCTACCCGGGCCAGGAGCGTTACGACACCTTCTCTGGTCGCGTGGTGAGCCGCTTCAAAGGCTCAATGGAAGAGTGGCAGTCTATGGGCGTGATGAACTACGAGATGGAATCCGCAACGCTGCTGACCATGTGCGCAAGCCAGGGTCTGCGTGCCGGTATGGTGGCGGGCGTTATCGTCAACCGCACCCAGCAGGAGATCCCGAACGCCGAAACCATGAAGCAGACCGAAAGTCACGCGGTGAAAATCGTGGTGGAAGCGGCTCGCCGCCTGATCTAGTTCTCCTCTCTGAGATAAAAGGCCGACACGTTCGGCCTTTATTTTTTGCGTAACGCCTCGCAGGAAAACCCTTTCAAACTGGACGTTTATACAGCACAATTCTATTTTGTGCGGGTTATACGTGGATGCAGGGGGCATTGTGGATATCTCAATCCTGGTTTATGCGGTGATTGCGCTGGTAAGCGTGGGGATAGGCTGGCTGATTTCCAGCTACCAGCACGCGCAGCAGAAAGCCGAGCAGCTGGCAGAGCGCGAAGAGATTGTTGCTGACCTCAGCGCAGCAAAACAACAGCTTGCGCTGAGTGACCACTGGCGCGACGAGTGCGAACTGCTCAATAATGAACTGCGCAATCTGCGTGATATCAATACCTCGCTGGAGGCCGATCTCCGCGAAGTGACCACCCGCCTTGAATCCACCCAGCTGCATGCGGAAGACAAAATCCGCCAGATGATCAACAGCGAGCAGCGCCTTAGCGAACAGTTTGAGAACCTCGCCAACCGTATTTTCGAGCACAGCAACCGCCGCGTTGACGAACAGAACCGCCAGAGCCTGAACAGCCTGCTGACGCCGCTACGCGAACAGCTGGACGGCTTTCGTCGTCAGGTGCAGGACAGCTTTGGTCAGGAAGCCCGCGAGCGGCACACGCTGGCGCATGAGATCCGTAATCTCCAGCAGTTGAATGCCCAGATGGCGCAGGAGGCGGTCAACCTGACGCGCGCGCTGAAAGGGGACAACAAAACCCAGGGCAACTGGGGAGAAGTGGTGCTCACCCGCGTGCTTGAGGCTTCTGGCCTGCGGGAAGGGTATGAATACGAGACGCAGGTGAGTATTGAAAACGACGCCCGCTCGCGAATGCAGCCGGATGTGATCGTGCGTCTACCGCAGGGCAAAGATGTGGTCATTGACGCCAAAATGACGCTGGTGGCGTATGAGCGCTACTTCAACGCCGAGGATGACTACACGCGCGAATCGGCGCTGCAGGAACACATCGCCTCCGTGCGTAACCATATTCGTCTGCTGGGCAGAAAGGATTATCAGCAGTTGCCGGGGCTGCGCTCGCTGGACTATGTCCTGATGTTTATCCCGGTCGAGCCCGCGTTTTTGCTGGCACTCGACAGACAGCCTGAACTGATCACCGAAGCGCTCAAAAATAACATTATGCTGGTCAGCCCCACCACGCTGCTGGTGGCGTTACGCACCATCGCGAACCTGTGGCGCTATGAGCACCAGAGCCGCAACGCGCAGCAAATTGCCGATCGCGCCAGCAAGCTGTACGACAAAATGCGTCTCTTCGTGGACGACATGTCCTCCGTCGGACAAAGCCTGGAACGTGCGCAGGATAACTACCGTCAGGCGATGAAAAAGCTCGCCTCCGGGCGTGGCAACCTGCTGGCGCAGGCCGAAGCGTTTCGCAGCCTGGGGGTGGAGGTTAAACGCGAGATTAATCCGGAATTGGCCGAACAGGCGACAGCGCAGGACGAAGAATTCCGACTGCGTGAGGGCGGGGATGAGCAAAATACCCTCAGCCAGGACAACGATTTAGCGGCGGAATTATCGCCAGATGAACAGCCAGCGCGTTTCTTTCGCGGTGGTTGAATCGTAGGGCAATTGCGCCCAATCTGTTACACTTCACGAACATTTGACTGATAAGCAGGCTCTGAGATGGTTGACGATTCACAAGACACGACGCACTTTGGCTTTCAGACTGTTGCCAAAGCGCAGAAAGCTGACATGGTGGCCCACGTATTTCATTCCGTGGCGGCGAAGTACGATGTGATGAATGACTTGATGTCGTTCGGCATTCATCGCTTGTGGAAGCGCTTCACCATCGACTGCAGCGGTGTGCGTCGTGGACAAACGGTTCTCGATTTGGCTGGCGGTACGGGCGATCTGACGGCGAAATTCTCCCGTCTGGTGGGCGAAACCGGTCGCGTTGTACTGGCTGATATTAATGATTCCATGCTGAAAATGGGGCGCGAAAAGCTGCGTAACATTGGCGTGGTGGGGAACGTGGAATACGTGCAGGCCAACGCCGAAGCGCTGCCGTTCCCGGACAATACCTTTGACTGTATCACCATCTCTTTCGGCCTGCGTAACGTGACCGACAAAGACAAAGCGCTGCGCTCCATGTACCGCGTGCTGAAGCCGGGTGGACGCCTGCTGGTGCTCGAGTTCTCTAAACCGATTATCGACCCACTGAGCAAAGCCTACGACGCCTATTCCTTCCACGTGCTGCCGCGTATTGGCGAACTGGTGGCAAACGACGCGGAAAGCTATCGCTATCTGGCGGAATCAATTCGCATGCACCCGGATCAGGACACCTTAAAAGCCATGATGCAGGATGCGGAATTTGAGAACGTTGAATACTTCAACATGACGGCGGGTGTCGTCGCGCTGCATCGCGGTTACAAATTCTGAGTGGAGGTGTCCCGTGCCCTTTAAACCCTTAGTCACCGCAGGCATCGAGAATGTGCTGAATGCCTTCCTGTATCGCGCTCCGGCGCTGAAAGCTGCACGTCAGCGGCTAAACGGGAAGGTTTTGCGCATTGTGTTAAAAGAGTTCTCGACGCCGCTCGTGCTGGTCTTCAGCGAACGCCAGCTTGACGTTCTGGGTGAGTGGGAAGGCAAGGCGGATTGCTCGGTCATCACCCATATGAGCGTGCTGCCGAAATTGCGCGATCGCCAGCAGCTGACGGCGCTTATCCGCAGCGGTGAGCTGGAAGTGGAAGGCGATATTCAGGTCGTGCAGAACTTCGTTGCGCTCAGCGATCTGGCTGAGTTTGACCCGGCAGAGCTGCTTGCGCCCTTTATTGGCGACATCGCCGCTGAAGGGATCGGGAAAGTGATTCATGGCGGTACGGCGTTCCTGCGCAAAAATCTGCAACGCCAACAGCGCTATGCCGCAGAAGTGCTGACCGAAGAGTGGCGTATGGCGCCCGGGCCACTGGAAGTGGCGTGGTTCGCGGAAGAAACGGCCGCGGTTGAACGTGCGGTTGATGCCTTAAGCAAACGGCTGGAAAAACTGGAGGGCAAATGACGCCTGGTGAAATTCGGCGCCTCTATTTTATCATCCACACCTTTTTGAGTTACGGGCTCGACGAGCTCATCCCCAAAATGCGTATCACGCTGCCGCTCAGGATCTGGCGGCGGACGCTGTTCTGGATGCCAAATCGCCATAAAGGTCAGCCGCTGGGTGAACGCCTGCGTCTGGCGCTGCAGGAGCTCGGCCCGGTATGGATTAAGTTCGGGCAAATGCTCTCAACCCGCCGCGATCTCTTTCCGCCGCACATTGCCGATGAACTGGCGATGCTGCAGGATCGTGTCGCCCCGTTTGACGGGGTGAGAGCGAAGAAACAGATCGAAGAGGCGATGGGTAACCTTCCCGTTGAAGCCTGGTTTGATGATTTCGAAATAGAACCGCTGGCGTCGGCTTCTATCGCTCAGGTGCACACTGCGCGTCTGAAAGAGAACGGCAAAGAGGTGGTGATTAAAGTGATCCGCCCGGATATCCTGCCGATCATCAAAGCCGACATGAAGCTAATATATCGTCTGGCGCGCTGGGTTCCGCGTCTGCTGCCGGACGGCCGTCGACTGCGTCCAATGGAAGTGGTGCGGGAATATGAAAAGACGCTGATTGATGAGCTTAATCTGCTGCGCGAATCGGCAAACGCCATCCAGCTGCGCCGCAATTTTGAAAACAGCCCGATGCTCTATGTGCCCGAAGTCTATTCTGACTACTGCAGCCAGAACATGATGGTGATGGAGCGCATCTACGGTATTCCGGTTTCGGATGTGGTGGCCCTGGAGAAGCAGGGAACGAACATGAAGCTGCTGGCCGAACGTGGCGTGCAGGTCTTCTTTACCCAGGTTTTCCGCGACAGCTTTTTCCATGCGGACATGCACCCGGGCAATATCTTCGTGAGCTATGAGCATCCTGAGGACCCGAAGTACATCGGTATCGACTGCGGGATTGTGGGCTCGCTGAACAAAGAAGATAAACGTTATCTGGCTGAGAACTTCATCGCGTTCTTCAACCGCGACTACCGTAAGGTGGCCGAGCTGCATGTGGATTCCGGCTGGGTTCCGCCGGACACCAACGTCGAAGAGTTTGAGTTTGCTATCCGTACCGTCTGCGAACCGATTTTTGAAAAACCGCTGGCAGAGATCTCTTTCGGCCACGTGCTGTTAAACCTGTTTAATACGGCCCGCCGTTTTAATATGGAAGTTCAGCCACAGCTAGTTTTACTTCAGAAAACATTACTTTACGTTGAAGGTGTAGGTCGACAACTCTATCCTCAGTTAGACTTGTGGAAGACGGCTAAACCTTTCCTGGAATCCTGGATTAAGGATCAGGTTGGCCTACCCGCGCTGGTGCGCTCGCTGAAAGAGAAAGGCCCGTTTTGGATCGAAAAAATGCCTGAAATTCCTGAACTGGTTTACGACAGTTTGCGTCAGAGCAAGAACCTTCAGCACAGCATGGATAAAATCGCCCGCGAGCTTCAGTCCAGCCGTGTGCGCCAGGGACAGTCACGCTACCTCTTTGGCATTGGGGCTACGCTGTTGCTGAGCGGTACGCTGCTGCTGATTAACCGTCCGGACTGGCAAATGATGCCTGCCTGGCTGATGGCGGGTGGGGTTGTCGTCTGGCTCGCTGGCTGGAGAAAAACGCGCTGAGTTTGCGTCGCTATCATCAGGTTGCATACGTATAATGCGATCTGACCAATTAATCATCTATCCCTGAGGAATATGTATGGGTGGTATCAGTATCTGGCAATTAGTCATTATTGCCGTCATCGTCGTGCTGCTGTTTGGCACCAAAAAGCTCGGTTCTATTGGTTCCGATCTGGGCGCATCTATCAAAGGCTTCAAGAAAGCAATGAGCGATGATGAGAATAAGCAGGATAAAACCAGCCAGGATGCTGACTTTACTGCTAAATCCATCTCCGACAAGCAAGAAGATGCCAGGAAGGAAGACGCTAAAAGCCACGACAAAGAGCAGGTGTAAGCCGTGTTCGACATTGGTTTTAGTGAGCTGCTGCTGGTCTTTGTGATTGGCCTGATCGTGCTGGGGCCGCAGCGTCTTCCCGTGGCGGTGAAAACCGTCGTGGGCTGGGTTCGCGCGCTGAGATCGCTGGCTTCGACCGTTCAGAACGAGCTGGCACAGGAGCTTAAGCTGCAGGAGTTTCAGGAAAGCCTGAAAAAGGTTGAGAAGGCGAGCATGGATAACCTGACGCCGGAACTGAAAGCCTCAATGGATGAGCTGCGCGAAGCGGCGGAATCCATGAAGCGCTCTTACAGCGTTAACGATCCTGAAAAAGCGAGTGATGAAGCGAACACCATTCATAACCCGGTGGTGAAGGACAGCGAAGCGCAGCGCGAGGGCGTGACGCCAGCGAGTGCGGAGCACCAGGCCGCAGCGCCTGAACAAACGCCGCAGGAACCTGAACTGAAAAAACAGGTGCAGCCGGAAGAGCCAGTGGCAAAAGCGGCTGACGTTAAGCCCGCCGCACCCGTTTCCGAATCATCCCCCTCGTCGAGTGATAAAGCGTAACCATGGCAGTAGATGATACTCAACCGCTTATTGCGCACCTTATTGAGCTGCGTAAACGCCTGTTAAACTGCATTATTGCGGTGTTCCTCATATTCCTGTGCCTGGTCTATTTCGCCAACGATATCTATCAGGTGGTATCTGCGCCGCTGATCAAGCAGATGCCGCTGGGGGCAACAATGATTGCAACAGACGTTGCATCACCGTTCTTCACCCCGATTAAGCTGACCTTCTGGGTGTCGTTGATTGCGTCTGCACCCGTCATCCTTTACCAGGTATGGGCATTTGTGGCGCCAGCACTGTACAGGCACGAACGTAAACTGGTGATCCCGCTGCTGGTCTCCAGTTCGCTGCTGTTTTATATCGGCATGGCGTTTGCCTATTTCGTTGTCTTCCCGCTGGCTTTCGGCTTCCTGACGCATACCGCGCCGGAAGGGGTCCAGGTATCGACGGACATCGCCAGCTACCTCAGCTTTGTGATGGCGTTGTTTATGGCGTTCGGCGTGGCATTCGAGGTGCCGGTGGCCATTGTGCTGCTTTGCTGGGTAGGGGTAACCACCCCTGATGACCTGCGTAAGAAGCGTCCCTATATTCTGGTGGGCGCCTTTGTGGTTGGCATGCTGCTGACGCCGCCGGACGTCTTCTCGCAAACGCTGCTGGCAATACCGATGTACTGCCTGTTTGAAGTTGGCGTATTCTTCTCGCGTTTCTACGTGGGTAAAGGACGCCGGTTGGACGACGAAGACGATGCGTCCGAAAAGACCACTGAAGAGTAAAACCAACCGCCCGTCAGGGCGGTTGTTATATGGGGAATTGCATGTTTGATATCGGACTCAACCTGACCAGTTCGCAGTTTGCAAAAGATCGTGATGAGGTGGTTGCGCGTGCTTTTGACGCTGGCGTAAAAGGGCTGCTTCTGACCGGAACCAACCTGCATGAGAGTGAACAGGCGCTGCTGCTGGCGCA
The DNA here is from genome assembly GCF_039718975.1 of Enterobacter chuandaensis. Classification (NCBI taxonomy): domain Bacteria; kingdom Pseudomonadati; phylum Pseudomonadota; class Gammaproteobacteria; order Enterobacterales; family Enterobacteriaceae; genus Enterobacter; species Enterobacter chuandaensis. Next base: position 4,432,085 of record NZ_CP097173.1, on the reverse strand, counting down.
ACGCTACGATCGCTGCTGGTCAACCGCTGGCGTCCACCCTCATGACAGCAGCCAGTGGACTGCGGAGAGCGCAGAAACCTTGTGCACGCTGGCAAAAACGGCAGAGGTCGTGGCTATTGGTGAGTGCGGGCTGGATTTCAACCGCAACTTCTCGACGCCTGAAGAACAGGAAAAGGCGTTCACTGCCCAGCTTGCGCTGGCGGCAGAGCTTGAAATGCCCGTCTTTATGCACTGTCGCGACGCGCATGAACGTTTTCTCGCTCTGCTGGACCCGTGGCTGGATAAACTGCCCGGCGCAGTGCTTCACTGCTTTACCGGGTCGCGCCAGGAAGCGCTGGATTGCCTGAACCGCGGTTTGTATCTGGGGATCACCGGTTGGGTGTGTGATGAGCGCCGTGGGCTTGAGCTTTGCGAGCTGCTGCCGATAATTCCGGCAGACCGTTTGCTTCTTGAAACTGATGCGCCATACCTGCTGCCGCGAGATATAAAGCCCAAACCGGCATCGCGGCGAAATGAGCCCGCCTGGCTGGGGCACATTGTTGAGCGCGTAGCGCACTGGCGCGGAGAGGAGCCGCACTGGCTTTCCGCGCAGACGGATGACAACGTGCGTAACCTGTTCGGGATTAACTTTTAGACTTTACGGAAGTCGGTGTTTTTCACGCTCTGCAGCACCTGCTTGTTCAGCAGATTGAGCAACAGCATGGAGCGCGCTTCACCGTCCGGCTCGGCGAAAATCGCCTGCAGGCCTTCGAACGCCCCTTCCGTAATGACGACGCTATCGCCCGCGTAAGGGGTTTCCGGGTCGGTTATCCCTTCAGGCTGCTGATAAATTGACAGCTGATGGATAACCGTTGACGGAACGGTTGCCGGGTGGGCACCAAAACGCACGAAGTGGCTGACGCCGCGCGTTGCGCTGATGGTGGTGGTGTGGATCACCTCAGGGTCGAACTCCACGAACAGATAGTTCGGGAATAAAGGCTCACTGACGGTTGTGCGCTTCCCGCGCTGCATTTTTTCAAGCGTGATCACGGGTGTCAGACAATTTACAGACTGACGTTCAAGATGTTCCTGCGCGCGCTGAAGTTGCCCGCGTTTGCAATACAGTAAATACCAGGCCTGCATAATCACTCTTTCCCTTAGTTCGGGGCGCAAGCATATCAAAACCCTGGAGGGATCGCTAAGTTGATTATAATGTGGGAAATTCGATCGCAGCGGATAAGTTCACGCTAATTTAACAAAATTACAGCATCGAGCAGGCTTACGCCGTATAATGAAGCGCTTACAGAGAGGCCATGACTAACTGCATGAAATACCACGATCTCCGCGACTTCCTGACGCTGCTGGAACAGCAGGGTGAACTGAAACGCATTACACTTCCTGTTGATCCTTATCTGGAAATGACAGAAATTGCTGACCGCACCCTGCGTGCCGGTGGCCCCGCATTACTGTTTGAAAATCCCAAAGGTTACTCCATGCCGGTGCTGTGCAACCTGTTTGGCACTCCGCGCCGTGTCGCGCTGGGAATGGGGCAGGAAGACGTTACCGCGCTGCGTGAAGTGGGCAAGCTGCTGGCATTTCTGAAAGAGCCGGAGCCACCGAAAGGCTTCCGAGATCTGTTCGACAAACTGCCGCAGTTTAAGCAGGTGCTGAACATGCCCACCAAACGCCTGCGCGGCGCGCCGTGCCAGCAGAAAGTGCTGGAAGGCGATGCGGTGGATCTGACCAAAATACCGATCATGCAGTGCTGGCCTGAAGATGCTGCGCCGCTGATCACCTGGGGCCTCACCGTGACGCGTGGGCCGCATAAAGAGCGGCAAAACCTCGGTATTTATCGCCAGCAGCTGATTGGCAAGAATAAGCTCATTATGCGCTGGCTGTCGCACCGCGGCGGCGCGCTGGATTTCCAGGAGTGGTGTGCTGCCCATCCGGGTGAACGTTTCCCGGTGTCTGTCGCCTTAGGTGCCGATCCGGCCACCATTCTGGGGGCGGTCACGCCCGTCCCGGATACGCTCTCTGAATATGCGTTTGCTGGCCTGCTGCGCGGGACCAAAACCGAGGTCGTGAAGTGTATCTCTAACGATCTCGAAGTACCGGCCAGTGCCGAAATTGTGCTGGAAGGTTACATTGAGCAGGGTGAAATGGCGCCAGAAGGCCCTTACGGCGACCACACCGGGTATTACAACGAAGTGGATAACTTCCCGGTGTTTACCGTCACGCACATTACCCAGCGTGAAGATGCGATTTATCACTCCACCTATACTGGCCGCCCACCGGATGAACCGGCGGTGCTGGGCGTGGCGCTGAACGAAGTGTTTGTGCCGATCCTGCAAAAGCAGTTCCCGGAAATCGTGGATTTCTATCTGCCGCCTGAAGGATGCTCGTATCGCATGGCGGTGGTCACGATGAAGAAGCAGTATCCTGGTCATGCTAAACGCGTGATGATGGGCGTTTGGTCTTTCCTGCGCCAGTTTATGTATACCAAATTTGTTATTGTCTGCGATGATGACGTTAACGCCCGCGACTGGAATGACGTTATCTGGGCGATTACCACGCGAATGGATCCTGCGCGTGATACGGTGTTAGTCGAAAATACGCCGATAGATTATCTGGATTTTGCCTCGCCGGTTTCCGGTCTTGGCTCAAAGATGGGACTGGATGCCACAAATAAATGGCCTGGCGAAACCGACCGTGAATGGGGTCGCCCGATCAAAAAAGATCCTGCTGTGACCGCGCGAATTGACGCGATCTGGGACGAACTGGCCATAATGAATAACGGTAAACCCTGAGCTGACCGTTAAGCCCTATAGACTTCCCGACAGAGAGAGCGAATGACAACCTTAAGCTGTAAAGTGACGTCGGTAGATGCTATTACCGACACCGTATATCGCGTCCGTTTGGTTCCTGAAGCGGCATTCTCATTCCGTGCCGGTCAGTACCTGATGGTGGTGATGGATGAGCGTGATAAGCGTCCTTTCTCTATGGCCTCTACGCCAGCAGAGCAGGAATTTATTGAGCTGCATATTGGTGCGTCTGAGCTTAACCTGTACGCGATGGCCGTTATGGACCGCATCCTGAAAGAGCGTGAGATTGTGGTCGACATTCCCCACGGCGACGCGTGGTTGCGTGATGACGAAGATCGTCCGTTGATTCTGATCGCGGGCGGTACGGGCTTCTCCTATGTACGCTCTATCCTGCTGACCGCGCTGGCGCGTAATCCAGACCGTGACATCACCATCTACTGGGGCGGCCGCGAAGAGAAGCACCTGTACGACCTGTCTGAACTCGAAGCGCTGAGCGTTAACCATCCTAACCTGCGCATTGAGCCAGTGGTTGAGCAGCCGGAAGAGGGCTGGCGAGGGCGTAGCGGGACGGTGCTGACGGCGGTGCTGCAGGATCACGGTACGCTGGCGGGACATGATATCTACATTGCAGGCCGTTTCGAGATGGCGAAAATTGCCCGCGACCTGTTCTGTAACGAACGCGATGCGCGTGAAGATCGCCTGTTTGGCGATGCGTTTGCGTTTATCTAAATAAAAAGCCCGCCCCTGACAGGCGGGAAGAACGGCAACTAAACTGTCTCTCTTCGCCAATGACGCCTTGTTCTGGCGTCACTGGCTTTGAGATACTTTTCCTTACTTACACTCTCTCAAACACCGTCGCGATACCCTGACCCAGCCCGATACACATCGTTGCCAGACCAAACTGGGCATCTTTGCGTTCCATCAGGTTAATCAGCGTCGTGCTGATACGCGCCCCGGAACAGCCCAGCGGGTGGCCGAGGGCGATCGCGCCGCCGTTGAGGTTAATTTTCTCGTCGATCTGCTCCATTAGACCCAGATCTTTAATGCACGGCAGGATCTGCGCGGCGAAGGCTTCGTTCATCTCAAACAGGTCGATATCGCTGGCGGTTAAACCCGCTTTTTTCAGCGCCAGCTTCGAGGCCGGAACCGGGCCGTAGCCCATGATTGAAGGATCGCAGCCCACCACCGCCATCGAACGTACCCGAGCGCGAGGAGTTAAGCCCAGCTCGCGGGCGCGGCTTTCGCTCATCACCAGCATCGCGGCGGCACCGTCGGACAGCGCCGACGACGTCCCCGCCGTTACCGTACCGGTGACCGGATCAAACGCAGGACGCAGGGTAGAAAGCGCTTCGACCGTCGTTTCCGGGCGAATGACTTCGTCGTAGCTGAACTGCTTCAGTACGCCGTCTGCGTCGTGGCCCCCGGTCGGGATGATCTCATTCTTAAAGGCACCGGACTGCGTGGCGGCCCAGGCGCGGGCGTGAGAGCGCGCGGCAAAGGCATCCTGCATTTCACGGCTGATGCCATGAAGACGAGAGAGCATCTCGGCGGTCAGGCCCATCATCCCCGCGGCTTTCGCCACGTTACGGCTCATGCCCGGGTGGAAATCGACCCCGTGGCTCATCGGTACGTGGCCCATGTGCTCAACGCCGCCCACCAGGCAGGCCTGCGCATCGCCGGTCATGATCATGCGCGCCGCGTCGTGCAGGGCCTGCATCGACGAACCGCACAGGCGGTTCACGGTGACAGCCGGAACCGAATGTGGGATCTCCGCCAGCAGCGACGCGTTGCGGGCGATGTTGAAGCCCTGCTCCAGCGTTTGCTGTACGCAGCCCCAGTAGATATCGTCCAGCGCTGCCGGATCCAGCGCCGGGTTGCGCGCCAGCAGGCTACGCATCAGGTGCGCGGAGAGGTCTTCCGCACGCACGTTACGGAACGCGCCGCCTTTTGAACGGCCCATCGGGGTGCGAATCGCATCAACAATGACAACCTTTTCCATTGTGACTCCTTAAGCCGTTTTCAGCGCGCCAACCGGACGGGCTGGCTCAACTGCTGGATAGTAGGGTTCGTTATGGCGCGCTTTATTACGCAGGCCTTCCGGCACCTCATACAGCGGGCCGAGGTGTTGGTACTGCTGCGCCATATCGAGATAGCGGGCACTGCCGAGCGTGTCCAGCCAGCGGAACGCGCCGCCGTGGAACGGAGGGAAGCCCAGGCCGTATACCAGCGCCATGTCGGCTTCTGCCGGGCTGGCGATGATGCCTTCTTCCAGGCAACGCACCACTTCGTTGATCATCGGAATCATCATCCGGGCGATAATTTCGTCGTCGGTGAAGTCGCGTTTTGGCGGGCATACGTCGGCCAGCAGGCCATCCACTGCCGGATCTTCCTCTTTCTTCGGCTTGCCTTTGCTGTCTTCTTTATAACGCCAGAAGCCCAGGCCGTTTTTCTGACCAAAGCGGTTGGCGTCAAAGAGGGCGTCAATCGCGTCGCGATAATCTTTCTGCATGCGCTGCGGGAAGCCCGCCGCCATGACGGCCTGCGCGTGGTGGGCGGTATCAATGCCGACCACGTCCAGCAGATACGCCGGGCCCATCGGCCAGCCGAACTGTTTTTCCATCACTTTGTCGATTTTGCGGAAGTCCGCACCGTCGCGCAGCAGCTGGCTGAAACCGGCGAAGTAAGGGAACAGCACGCGGTTAACGAAGAAGCCCGGGCAGTCGTTGACCACGATCGGCGTTTTGCCCATCTTGCTTGCCCACGCCACCACTTTAGCAATGGTTTCGTCAGAGGTTTTTTCCCCACGGATCACTTCGACCAGCGGCATACGGTGTACCGGGTTGAAGAAGTGCATCCCGCAGAAGTTTTCCGGGCGCTTCAGCACGCTCGCCAGTTCGCTGATGGGGATGGTGGAGGTGTTTGAGGCCAGCACGGTCTCAGGACGTACCTTGTCTTCCGTTTCCGTCAGCACTGCTTTTTTAACTTTCGGGTTCTCAACGACCGCTTCAACGACCACATCCACACGGTCGAAACCGCTATACTCCAGCACAGGCTGGATGGTGGAGATCACGCCTGCGAGCTTCAGCCCGTCAATTTTTCCGCGTTCCAGCTGTTTATTCAGCAGCTTGGCGGCTTCGGTCATGCCCAGCGTCAGGGACTTCTCGTTGATGTCTTTCATCACTACCGGCACGCCTTTCCAGGCTGACTGGTAAGCGATGCCGCCACCCATAATGCCGGCGCCGAGTACCGCCGCGTGTTTTGGCGTCTCAACGTTTTTGGTCAGCTGTTTGGCTTTGCCCTTCACGAACTGATCGTTGAGGAAGATACCAACCAGCGCGCGGGCTTCATTGGTGTGCGCCAGCGGAACAAAGCTCTGGTTTTCCAGCTTCAGTGCTTCGTCGCGGCCAAAACGGGCTGCCGCTTCAATAGTTTTCACCGCCGTGATTGGCGCCGGGTAATGTTTACCCGCTGTCTGCATCACCATACCTTTGGCGATGGTGAAGCTCATGGTAGCTTCAATCTTGCTAAGCTTTAACGGCTCCAGCTTCGGCTGGCGTTTGGCTTTCCAGTCGAGGTCGCCGTTAATCGCCTGACGCAGAATGGCGAGTGCGCCTTCAACCAGCTTCTCTGGTTTCACGACGCCGTCGACCAGACCGATTTTCTGCGCCTGTTCTGCACCGACATCTTTACCGGCGGCAATAATTTCCAGGGCGCTGTCGGCGCCCAGCATGCGCGGCATACGCACGGAACCGCCAAAGCCCGGCATGATGCCCAGCTTGGTTTCCGGCAGGCCGATGCGCAGGTCCGGCGTCGCCAGTCGGTAGTCGGTCGCGAGTACACACTCACACCCGCCGCCCAGCGCGTAACCATTTACGGCAGAGATCGTTGGAACAGGCAGATCTTCCAGACGGTTAAAGACGCTGTTGGCAAAGTGCAGCCACTGACTCAGCTGTTCTTCAGGCACCAGGAACAGCGAAAGGAATTCGGTGATATCGGCACCGACAATAAAGGCCGCTTTGTTCGAACGCAGCAGCAGCCCTTTTAATTCAGATTGCTTTTCAAGTACTTCCAGCGCCTGGCCAAGACTGGCCACCGTCGCGGTATCAAGCTTATTCACTGAGCCGGGGGCATCGAACACCAGTTCGGCTATGCCATCTTCCAGCCAGTTGAGGTACAGGGTGTCGCCTTTGTAAAGCATGTCAGTCTCCTGAATCCAGCAAGTGGATCTGGTCATACCAGATGAGACGGAGTGTGGAATTTATGTTAATAAAATGCAAATTACTCATTAAGAAATTGCTGCGTTGATCACGGTCGGTGGAAATCACGCAGCCGGAGTGAGGTGTGCTAAGATGCGTTGACTTGAGGTCAAAAAAACGAAAGGAAGAATGATGGACTCACTGGCTTCGCTTTATAAAAATCATATCGTTACCCTACAGGAACGTACCCGCGATGTACTGGCCCGCTTCAAGCTGGATGCTCTGCTGATCCACTCCGGTGAGCTGATGAATACGTTTCTTGATGACCATGCTTATCCCTTCAAGGTTAACCCGCAGTTTAAAGCCTGGGTGCCGGTGACACAGGTTCCAAATTGCTGGCTGCTGGTGGACGGCGTGAACAAGCCGAAACTGTGGTTCTACCTGCCGGTGGATTACTGGCACAACGTCGAACCGCTGCCGACCTCTTTCTGGACCGAAGAAATTGAGGTGATTGCCCTGCCGAAAGCGGACGGCATTGGCAGCCAGCTGCCAGCTGCGCGCGGCAACATCGGCTACATCGGCCCTGTACCTGAACGTGCGATCGGCCTGGATATTCCGGCAGACAAGCTCAATCCGAAAGGCGTGCTGGATTATCTGCACTATTACCGCGCGTATAAAACCGACTATGAACTCTACTGCATGCGTGAAGCGCAAAAAACGGCGGTGAACGGTCACCGCGCCGCGCACGAAGCGTTCCAGTCAGGCATGAGCGAGTTCGACATCAACCTGGCCTACCTGACCGCAACCGGTCATCGCGACACCGATGTTCCGTACAGCAATATCGTTGCGCTGAACGAGCATGCGTCTGTTCTTCACTACACTAAACTGGATCACCAGGTTCCGTCTGAGATGCGCAGCTTCCTGCTGGATGCAGGGGCAGAGTACAACGGCTACGCGGCCGACCTGACCCGCACTTGGGCGGCGAATGCGGATACCGATTTTGCGCAGCTTATTAAAGACGTAAACGACGAACAGCTGGCGCTGATTGGCACCATGAAAGCCGGAACCAGCTATGTGGATTACCACATCCAGTTCCATCAGCGCATCGCAAAACTGCTGCGTAAGCATCAGATTGTGAAAGACATGAGCGAAGAGGCGATGGTCGAGAACGATCTGACCGGGCCATTCATGCCGCACGGTATCGGCCACCCGCTGGGCCTGCAGGTTCACGACGTTGCGGGCTTCATGCAGGATGATACCGGCACGCATCTGGCGGCACCGTCTAAATATCCTTACCTGCGCTGCACCCGTATTCTTGAGCCGCGCATGGTGCTGACGATTGAACCGGGGATCTACTTTATTGAGTCCCTGCTGGCGCCGTGGCGTGAAGGGCAGTTCAGCAAGCACTTCAACTGGGAAAAAATCGACGCGCTGAAACCGTATGGCGGCATTCGTATCGAAGATAACGTGGTGGTTCACGAGAACGGTATCGAGAATATGACGCGAGACCTGAAGCTGGCCTGATGGAAAGCTGGCTGATACCGGCTGAACCGGTCACCTTTGTTGAGGAAATCAAGAAAAGCCGCTTTATTACGCTGCTGGCGCACACCGACGGCGTAGAGGCGGCGAAAGCGTTTGTCGAGTCCGTTCGCGCGGAGCACCCTGACGCACGTCACCACTGCGTGGCGTGGGTGGCAGGGCCGCCGGACGATTCGCTACAGCTCGGTTTTTCAGACGACGGTGAACCGGCGGGCACGGCCGGTAAACCCATGCTCTCCCAGCTGATGGGCAGCGGCGTGGGTGAAATTACCGCCGTGGTGGTGCGCTACTACGGCGGCATTCTGTTAGGCACGGGCGGGCTGGTTAAAGCGTATGGCGGTGGCGTCCAGCAGGCACTGAATATGTTGATGACCACCCGCAAAACGCCGCTCACCGAATATACTCTATTGTGCGATTACGCTCAGCTATCCGGTATTGAAGCGTTGCTGCGGCAGTTTAACGGCGTCATCGCGCACAGTGATTACCAGGCGATGGTGCAATTACGCGTGGCGCTTCCTCAGGCTGAACTGGCTGCTTTTTCAGCAAAACTGGCTGATTTTAGTCGTGGTTCGTTGCAATTGCTGCCGATTGAAGAATAATCCCCACCTCACTTTTTTGAATACCAAAGGAAGCGGCAGAGATGCATTTTCGTGCCATAACCCGAATCGTTGGACTGCTGGTCATACTCTTTTCCGGGACGATGATTCTCCCTGGACTGGTGGCGCTTATCTACCGGGACGGTGCGGGGCGGGCATTTACCCAGACCTTCTTTGTCGCGCTGGCGATTGGCTCGCTGCTGTGGTGGCCGAACCGTCGTCAGAAAGGTGAGCTTAAATCGCGCGAAGGATTTCTGATTGTGGTTCTGTTCTGGACGGTACTGGGAAGCGTTGGTTCGCTGCCCTTTATTTTCTCTGAACAGCCCAATCTCAGCATCACGGATGCCTTTTTTGAATCGTTCTCCGGCTTAACGACCACCGGTGCGACGACGCTGGTGGGGCTGGATTCGTTACCCCACGCTATTCTCTTTTATCGCCAGATGCTGCAGTGGTTCGGGGGGATGGGGATCATCGTCCTGGCGGTGGCTATTCTGCCGATTCTGGGCGTTGGGGGTATGCAGCTCTATCGCGCCGAAATGCCGGGGCCGCTGAAAGACAACAAGATGCGCCCGCGTATTGCCGAGACGGCGAAAACCCTCTGGCTTATCTATGTATTGCTGACGGTGGCCTGTGCGCTGGCGCTCTGGTTCGCCGGGATGCCTGCCTTCGATGCTATCGGACACAGCTTTGCGACAATTGCTATCGGCGGATTTTCCACGCACGACGCCAGCGTGGGCTACTTCGACAGCCCAACGATTAACACCATCATTGCGATTTTCCTGCTGATCTCCGGCTGTAACTACGGCCTGCACTTCTCTTTACTGAGCGGACGCAGCCTGAAGGTGTACTGGCGCGACCCTGAGTTCCGCATGTTCATTGGCGTCCAGCTTACGCTGGTCGTCATCTGCACCCTGGTGCTGTGGTTCCATGATGTTTACAACTCGGCGCTGACAACGCTCAATCAGGCGTTTTTCCAGGTGGTGTCGATGGCGACGACCGCCGGGTTTACCACGGACAGCATCGCGCGCTGGCCGCTGTTCCTGCCGGTGCTGCTTTTATGCTCTGCATTTATCGGGGGCTGTGCGGGGTCTACGGGCGGTGGCCTGAAGGTGATTCGTATTCTGCTGCTGTTTAAGCAGGGGAACCGCGAGTTGAAGCGCCTGGTTCACCCGAACGCGGTCTACAGCATCAAGCTGGGTAACCGCGCGCTGCCGGAACGTATCCTCGAAGCGGTGTGGGGGTTCTTCTCGGCGTATGCGCTGGTCTTTATCGTCAGCATGCTGGCGATTATCGCGACGGGGGTGGATGATTTCTCCGCCTTTGCGTCCGTCGTCGCAACACTGAACAACCTCGGGCCTGGTCTGGGGGTGGTGGCGGATAACTTTGCCAGCATGAACCCGGTTGCGAAATGGATCCTCATTGCCAATATGCTGTTTGGTCGTCTTGAGGTCTTTACGCTGCTGGTGCTGTTCACCCCAACATTCTGGCGCGAATAAGGAGCCATTGATGAAAACACTGATTCTTTTCTCAACGCGAGACGGGCAAACGCGTGAGATTGCCGCGTATCTGGCGTCGGAATTAAAAGAACTGGATATTTACTCGGATGTGGTGAACCTGAATCGCGCGGAGCAGATTGCCTGGCAGGATTACGATCGCGTGGTGATTGGGGCGTCAATTCGTTACGGGCATTTCCATCCGGCGCTGGATCGCTTTGTAAAAAAACACACGGCGGTGCTCAATACATTGCCCGGTGCGTTTTACTCGGTCAATCTGGTTGCTCGTAAAGCCGAGAAGCGTACGCCGCAGACCAACAGCTACACGCGTAAGTTTTTACTCAGCTCGCCGTGGCAGCCAGACCTGTGCGCCGTCTTTGCCGGTGCGCTGCGCTATCCTCGCTACCGCTGGTATGACCGCTTCATGATCCGTCTGATTATGAAGATGACGGGTGGCGAAACCGATACGCGTAAAGAAGTGGTTTATACCGACTGGTCGCAGGTAGCCAGTTTTGCGCGTGAAATTGCGCATTTAGCGGGCGATTCGCGGGTTAAATAAGCGTTGAGTTTGAAAAGTGAGCGAACAAAAAGTTTTTTGTATTTTGTGCTTGTCACTTCAGAATAACTCCCTATAATGCGCCTCCACTGACACGGAACAACGGCACACAGGCCGCCGGGTCAGCAGAGAAAAGCAAAACAAACGCTTGACTCTGAAGCGGGAAAGTGTAATATGCACACCCCGCGCCGCAGCGAAAACGAAGCGGTACTGCTCTTTAACAATTTATCAGACAATCTGTGTGGGCACTCAAAGTGACATGGATTCTTAACGTCCTCGGACGAAAAATGAATACCAAGTCTCTGAGTGAACATACGTAATTCATTACGAAGTTTAATTCACGAGCATCAAACTTAAATTGAAGAGTTTGATCATGGCTCAGATTGAACGCTGGCGGCAGGCCTAACACATGCAAGTCGAACGGTAGCACAGAGAGCTTGCTCTCGGGTGACGAGTGGCGGACGGGTGAGTAATGTCTGGGAAACTGCCTGATGGAGGGGGATAACTACTGGAAACGGTAGCTAATACCGCATAACGTCGCAAGACCAAAGAGGGGGACCTTCGGGCCTCTTGCCATCAGATGTGCCCAGATGGGATTAGCTAGTAGGTGGGGTAACGGCTCACCTAGGCGACGATCCCTAGCTGGTCTGAGAGGATGACCAGCCACACTGGAACTGAGACACGGTCCAGACTCCTACGGGAGGCAGCAGTGGGGAATATTGCACAATGGGCGCAAGCCTGATGCAGCCATGCCGCGTGTATGAAGAAGGCCTTCGGGTTGTAAAGTACTTTCAGCGGGGAGGAAGGCGATAAGGTTAATAACCTTGTCGATTGACGTTACCCGCAGAAGAAGCACCGGCTAACTCCGTGCCAGCAGCCGCGGTAATACGGAGGGTGCAAGCGTTAATCGGAATTACTGGGCGTAAAGCGCACGCAGGCGGTCTGTCAAGTCGGATGTGAAATCCCCGGGCTCAACCTGGGAACTGCATTCGAAACTGGCAGGCTAGAGTCTTGTAGAGGGGGGTAGAATTCCAGGTGTAGCGGTGAAATGCGTAGAGATCTGGAGGAATACCGGTGGCGAAGGCGGCCCCCTGGACAAAGACTGACGCTCAGGTGCGAAAGCGTGGGGAGCAAACAGGATTAGATACCCTGGTAGTCCACGCCGTAAACGATGTCGACTTGGAGGTTGTGCCCTTGAGGCGTGGCTTCCGGAGCTAACGCGTTAAGTCGACCGCCTGGGGAGTACGGCCGCAAGGTTAAAACTCAAATGAATTGACGGGGGCCCGCACAAGCGGTGGAGCATGTGGTTTAATTCGATGCAACGCGAAGAACCTTACCTACTCTTGACATCCAGAGAACTTAGCAGAGATGCTTTGGTGCCTTCGGGAACTCTGAGACAGGTGCTGCATGGCTGTCGTCAGCTCGTGTTGTGAAATGTTGGGTTAAGTCCCGCAACGAGCGCAACCCTTATCCTTTGTTGCCAGCGGTTAGGCCGGGAACTCAAAGGAGACTGCCAGTGATAAACTGGAGGAAGGTGGGGATGACGTCAAGTCATCATGGCCCTTACGAGTAGGGCTACACACGTGCTACAATGGCGCATACAAAGAGAAGCGACCTCGCGAGAGCAAGCGGACCTCATAAAGTGCGTCGTAGTCCGGATTGGAGTCTGCAACTCGACTCCATGAAGTCGGAATCGCTAGTAATCGTGGATCAGAATGCCACGGTGAATACGTTCCCGGGCCTTGTACACACCGCCCGTCACACCATGGGAGTGGGTTGCAAAAGAAGTAGGTAGCTTAACCTTCGGGAGGGCGCTTACCACTTTGTGATTCATGACTGGGGTGAAGTCGTAACAAGGTAACCGTAGGGGAACCTGCGGTTGGATCACCTCCTTACCTTAAAGAACCTGCCTTTGTAGTGTCCACACAGATTGTCTGATGAAAAACAGCAGTAAAAATCTCTGCAGGCTTGTAGCTCAGGTGGTTAGAGCGCACCCCTGATAAGGGTGAGGTCGGTGGTTCAAGTCCACTCAGGCCTACCAGACTCCTTTTAAAGGATGAGCGGTACAGAGATTACACACGATGGGGCTATAGCTCAGCTGGGAGAGCGCCTGCTTTGCACGCAGGAGGTCTGCGGTTCGATCCCGCATAGCTCCACCATCTTTTACTGCGAACACAAGAAAACTTCAGAGTGAACCTGAAAAGGTGCACTGCGAAGTTTTGCTCTTTAAAAATCTGGATCAAGCTGAAAATTGAAACGACACACATGTTATGTGTGTTCGAGTCTCTCAAATTTTCGCAATCATGAAGTGAAACATCTTCGGGTTGTGAGGTTAAGCGACTAAGCGTACACGGTGGATGCCCTGGCAGTCAGAGGCGATGAAGGACGTGCTAATCTGCGAAAAGCGCCGGCGAGGTGATATGAACCTTTGACCCGGCGATGTCCGAATGGGGAAACCCAGTGCAATCCGTTGCACTATCGTTAACTGAATACATAGGTTAACGAGGCGAACCGGGGGAACTGAAACATCTAAGTACCCCGAGGAAAAGAAATCAACCGAGATTCCCCCAGTAGCGGCGAGCGAACGGGGAGCAGCCCGGAGTCTGAATCAGCTTGTGTGTTAGTGGAACGGTCTGGAAAGTCCGACGGTACAGGGTGATAGTCCCGTACACGAAAGCACACAGGTTGTGAACTCGAAGAGTAGGGCGGGACACGTGGTATCCTGTCTGAATATGGGGGGACCATCCTCCAAGGCTAAATACTCCTGACTGACCGATAGTGAACCAGTACCGTGAGGGAAAGGCGAAAAGAACCCCGGCGAGGGGAGTGAAAAAGAACCTGAAACCGTGTACGTACAAGCAGTGGGAGCCTCTTTATGGGGTGACTGCGTACCTTTTGTATAATGGGTCAGCGACTTATATTCTGTAGCAAGGTTAACCGTATAGGGGAGCCGAAGGGAAACCGAGTCTTAACTGGGCGTTAAGTTGCAGGGTATAGACCCGAAACCCGGTGATCTAGCCATGGGCAGGTTGAAGGTTGGGTAACACTAACTGGAGGACCGAACCGACTAATGTTGAAAAATTAGCGGATGACCTGTGGCTGGGGGTGAAAGGCCAATCAAACCGGGAGATAGCTGGTTCTCCCCGAAAGCTATTTAGGTAGCGCCTCGTGAACTCATCTTCGGGGGTAGAGCACTGTTTCGGCTAGGGGGCCATCCCGGCTTACCAACCCGATGCAAACTACGAATACCGAAGAATGTTATCACGGGAGACACACGGCGGGTGCTAACGTCCGTCGTGAAGAGGGAAACAACCCAGACCGCCAGCTAAGGTCCCAAAGTCATGGTTAAGTGGGAAACGATGTGGGAAGGCACAGACAGCCAGGATGTTGGCTTAGAAGCAGCCATCATTTAAAGAAAGCGTAATAGCTCACTGGTCGAGTCGGCCTGCGCGGAAGATGTAACGGGGCTAAACCATGCACCGAAGCTGCGGCAGCGACACTATGTGTTGTTGGGTAGGGGAGCGTTCTGTAAGCCGTTGAAGGTGGCCTGTGAGGGTTGCTGGAGGTATCAGAAGTGCGAATGCTGACATAAGTAACGATAAAGCGGGTGAAAAGCCCGCTCGCCGGAAGACCAAGGGTTCCTGTCCAACGTTAATCGGGGCAGGGTGAGTCGACCCCTAAGGCGAGGCCGAAAGGCGTAGTCGATGGGAAACAGGTTAATATTCCTGTACTTGGTGTTACTGCGAAGGGGGGACGGAGAAGGCTATGTTAGCCGGGCGACGGTTGTCCCGGTTTAAGCATGTAGGCGGAGGTTCCAGGTAAATCCGGTACCTTTTAACGCTGAGGTGTGATGACGAGGCACTACGGTGCTGAAGTAACAAATGCCCTGCTTCCAGGAAAAGCCTCTAAGCATCAGGTAACACGAAATCGTACCCCAAACCGACACAGGTGGTCAGGTAGAGAATACCAAGGCGCTTGAGAGAACTCGGGTGAAGGAACTAGGCAAAATGGTGCCGTAACTTCGGGAGAAGGCACGCTGATATGTAGGTGAAGCCCCTGCGGGTGGAGCTGAAATCAGTCGAAGATACCAGCTGGCTGCAACTGTTTATTAAAAACACAGCACTGTGCAAACACGAAAGTGGACGTATACGGTGTGACGCCTGCCCGGTGCCGGAAGGTTAATTGATGGGGTTAGCGGCAACGCGAAGCTCTTGATCGAAGCCCCGGTAAACGGCGGCCGTAACTATAACGGTCCTAAGGTAGCGAAATTCCTTGTCGGGTAAGTTCCGACCTGCACGAATGGCGTAATGATGGCCAGGCTGTCTCCACCCGAGACTCAGTGAAATTGAACTCGCTGTGAAGATGCAGTGTACCCGCGGCAAGACGGAAAGACCCCGTGAACCTTTACTATAGCTTGACACTGAACACTGGTCCTTGATGTGTAGGATAGGTGGGAGGCTTTGAAGCGTGGACGCCAGTCTGCGTGGAGCCGTCCTTGAAATACCACCCTTTAATGGCTGGTGTTCTAACGTAGACCCGTGATCCGGGTTGCGGACAGTGTCTGGTGGGTAGTTTGACTGGGGCGGTCTCCTCCCAAAGAGTAACGGAGGAGCACGAAGGTTAGCTAATCCTGGTCGGACATCAGGAGGTTAGTGCAATGGCATAAGCTAGCTTGACTGCGAGAGTGACGGCTCGAGCAGGTGCGAAAGCAGGTCATAGTGATCCGGTGGTTCTGAATGGAAGGGCCATCGCTCAACGGATAAAAGGTACTCCGGGGATAACAGGCTGATACCGCCCAAGAGTTCATATCGACGGCGGTGTTTGGCACCTCGATGTCGGCTCATCACATCCTGGGGCTGAAGTAGGTCCCAAGGGTATGGCTGTTCGCCATTTAAAGTGGTACGCGAGCTGGGTTTAGAACGTCGTGAGACAGTTCGGTCCCTATCTGCCGTGGGCGCTGGAGAATTGAGGGGGGCTGCTCCTAGTACGAGAGGACCGGAGTGGACGCATCACTGGTGTTCGGGTTGTCATGCCAATGGCACTGCCCGGTAGCTAAATGCGGAAGAGATAAGTGCTGAAAGCATCTAAGCACGAAACTTGCCCCGAGATGAGTTCTCCCTGAGACTTTAAGTCTCCTGAAGGAACGTTGAAGACGACGACGTTGATAGGTCGGGTGTGTAAGCGCAGCGATGCGTTGAGCTAACCGATACTAATGAACCGTGAGGCTTAACCTTACAACGCCGAAGATGTTTTGGCGAAGAGACACGATTTTCAGCCTGATACAGATTAACAGAATTTGCCTGGCGGCTTTAGCGCGGTGGTCCCACCTGACCCCATGCCGAACTCAGAAGTGAAACGCCGTAGCGCCGATGGTAGTGTGGGGTCTCCCCATGTGAGAGTAGGGAACTGCCAGGCATCAATTAAGTGAAGAGGCCATCCGCAAGGATGGCCTTTTTGCATTTCTGCGCTGCACAAACTAATCCCCCAACGCCCTGCTTATACGGTAAACTACCTGCGTTTTTGCATCAGGATAGCGTTTATGAACCACTCCCTTAAGCCCTGGAATACCTTTGGCATTCAACGCAATGCTAATCAAATTGTACGTGCCAATACCGCACAGCAACTGCTGGATGCATGGCAAAGCGCAACCGAAAATAACGAACCCGTACTGATTCTGGGCGAGGGAAGCAATGTCCTGTTTCTCGACGATTTTGCGGGAACAGTGATCGTTAACCGCATCATGGGCATTGATGTGGAAGAGCGTGCCGATAGCTGGCATCTGCACGTGGGGGCCGGAGAAAACTGGCATCAGCTGGTGCAATTTACCCTCGAAAAAGGGATGCCGGGTCTGGAGAACCTTGCGCTGATTCCAGGCTGTGCCGGATCGTCACCCATTCAAAACATCGGTGCCTACGGCATCGAACTGAAGCATGTCTGTGAATATGTCGACTGCATCGAACTGGCGACCGGAACGGCTAAGCGTTTAACGGCAGAACAGTGCCGATTTGGCTATCGTGACAGTATTTTCAAGCATGAATATCAGGATCGCTACGTGATTGTCGCCGTGGGCCTGCGCCTGTCGAAGAACTGGCAGCCGGTGCTGACTTATGGCGATTTAACGCGTCTCGATCCGGCAACCGTCACTCCCCGTGACGTGTTTGACTCAGTTTGCCATATGCGAATGACCAAACTTCCCGATCCGAAAGTTAACGGAAATGCAGGAAGCTTCTTCAAAAACCCGGTTATCAGCAGCGAAAATGCAAAAGTCTTCCTTGAAGGATGGCCAACAGCGCCACATTACCCTCAGGCGGACGGCAGCGTGAAGCTGGCCGCAGGCTGGCTTATCGATCAATGCCAGTTAAAAGGCACGTCAGTGGGTGGCGCTGCCGTTCACCAGCAGCAGGCTCTGGTACTGATTAATCAACGCGATGCGACCAGCGATGATGTTGTACAGCTGGCTCATTATGTTCGTCAGCGTGTGGGTGAAAAGTTTAACGTCTGGCTGGAGCCAGAGGTCCGCTTCATTGGTCGCACTGGTGAAGTCAATGCCGTGGAGACCATCGCGTGAAGGACAATACGATTCCGTTAACCCTGATTAGCATCCTTGCTGACGGGGAGTTTCACTCTGGCGAGCAGCTGGGTGAACAGCTGGGCATGAGTCGTGCCGGCATTAACAAGCATATCCAGACGCTTCGCGACTGGGGCGTTGATGTGTTCACGGTGCCCGGAAAAGGGTACAGCCTGCCGGAGCCTATTCAATTATTGAATGAAGAGACGATCCGCAGCCAGATTGGATACGGCAATGTTGCGGTGCTGCCGGTGATTGATTCGACGAACCAGTATCTTATGGATCGGCTGAGCGAACTCTCCTCCGGTGATGCCTGTGTTGCCGAGTATCAGCAGGCTGGTCGTGGCCGTCGCGGTCGCAAATGGTTCTCGCCATTTGGCGCCAATCTCTATCTGTCCATGTACTGGCGCCTGGAGCAGGGCCCGGCCGCTGCCATCGGCCTGAGTCTGGTCATTGGTATCGTCATGGCGGAAGTGCTGCACGATCTGGGTGCCGATCGAGTGCGCGTTAAGTGGCCAAACGATCTTTACCTTAACGATCGTAAACTTGCCGGTATTCTGGTTGAACTGACGGGAAAAACCGGTGATGCTGCGCAAATTGTCATTGGCGCGGGCCTCAATATGGTGATGCGCAATGTCCAAAGTGACGTGGTCAATCAGGCCTGGACCAACCTGCAGGAGGCGGGGATCGTCATCGATCGTAACACCCTTGCCGTGCGTATGATTAAAGAGTTACGTAGCTCACTCACGCTTTTTGAACAGGAAGGTCTGGCACCGTTCCTGTCTCGTTGGGAAAAGCTGGATAACTTCATCAACCGACCGGTGAAACTGCTGATTGGTGATAAAGAGATCTACGGGGTTTCCCGCGGTATTGACGCACAGGGCGCGCTGCTTCTGGAGCAGGACGGCGCGATCAAGCCCTGGGTGGGTGGTGAAATTTCCCTGCGAAGCGCCGAATAATCGGATGGAGTTAACGATGGGATAGTCTTGCGAAGAGCCCGAAATCACCTCTAAAGACGACGACTATTCTGCAAGCCTGAAAATGCTTGCGTGGATTTCAGCGCAATAATGTCGCACTGACTATCCCCTCTCCCCTGGGGGAGAGGGTTAGGGTGAGGGGTAAATCAGTTACTGCGGATACGGTACCCAGTCCCCGCCGTTCAGACGAACGTACGGCTTGTTCTGATACTGAATCACCACCGCGTTGGCGTTCTCAGAGACCTCTGCCGTTTGCGGCAGGTTGCTGGTGAGCTGATCCCAGTTCACGCTATCTTCCACAAAAAGCTTCCCGTCAACGGCGCGGGCCACCAGTTCTGAGATTGCCAGATAGCTGGTTGGCTGAGTAATCTCAATTGGCGCACCCTGGCGCGGAGCCTTCATGCCAAAGAATTTAATACCGGCTGGCACGTTGGTGATGGACGGGCTTGGGATATCACGCAGGCCGGATACCTGCATTCTGTCGCCTTTCAGCGCGCCACCGTGTTCAGGCACCACTACAACCATCACTTTACGACCGGATTTTTCCAGCTCCGTGAAGAACGCGTCCAGCTCGTCGAAGAATTTCTGCGCCCGCACTTTGTAATCCGCCGTTTTGCTCACGCCCGGGAAGTGGTTACCGTCGTGAAGCGGCAGGGTGTTATAGAACGTCGCACTGCGCGGATTGCTGTCTTTTTCGATGGTCTGCAGCCAGCGCTGCAGCACGGCGGTATCGTCATAAACCGGCGAGCCGTCGAAGCCCAACAGCGTAACGGGAAGACCGGTTTGATCCATCAGCGGCGCCTGCATGCCGCCCTGTTCACGCACCTCCTTCAGGAAGTTACCGAACTGGCCGTTATGCCCCAGCATCAGATGCTGCGTAAAGCCCAGTTTCGCGAGGTTATCGAACAGATAACACTAGTTACCGGCGGGCTGATACAGGTTTTTATGGGATGTCTGACCGCAGCTTGCACGCAGCAGGCGGATTGCCGCCGGGCCGCTGTACGAGGTGGCAGAGTTAAAATCTTTAAACTGAATGTCGAAGTGGGACCACAGCGGGTGAGACATTAACCCGGCGGCATCCACGTCGGCCCATGAGAGGGAGCAGATGTTAATCACCAGCAGCTCAAACGGCTGCGCATCGGCTGGCAGCGCATCCGGGAATTTCGTCTGTCGCTTATCTTCAGCGGTATAGAAGCTGGAGAGCCACGCATTGAGATTGGTGGAGGTTGGCGGCGCGGTCTGCGTTGGAATATCGCCCACCACTGGCGTATCGCCAGCCGTTGTCACGGTAGCCGCTGCGCTTCCTCCCGTCGTGGTCACTGTTGTCGTCGGCTGGCCAGCAGGCCACAGGGAAAAGCCTGGCCCCGACAGCGTCAGCACGTTAAGCCAGATCATAATCGCGACGACAAACACCGTGACGCGGATCCACTGGGAAAGGAAAAGCCAGGCAACCAGCAGGATAAAGACGGCGCCAATCATCTGCCAGTTAATAAAGCGCTCAACCAGGTCAAGCACATAGTCTGCGCTGAAGCCCGCAACCTGCGATCCCTGGCTCATAATGCTTTCCGGGCCAGGCAGCCAGGTATCGTGCCAGAACAGCGCAAAGCCGATGGGGATAGCCACCCAGTGACGTAAACGATGCAGCCTGATATTCGGCAGCGGCATCAGCAGGAAGGCCATAAACACCAGGTTAAGCAGAGGATGGAAATTCAGATAGCCTGCCCAAAGCAGACCAAACTTCACCAGAAAGTAGAAGTTCCAGCCGGAAAGGCCACGCCAGTATTGCCAGAGCGGCGAGGGTGACGAAGCGGTATAGGTAGAATTAGTCATGTTTTCGGTCTGCCTTGACGTGTGATGCCCGTGTCAGTGTTCCGGCTGGTTTTACATAGCGAGGTTTTACAAACATCACTCTGGCCGTATCACGGATACGACGTATGGAATGGCGCGCATAGTAGCCAAGCGGGAAAAAGATCAGCGCACAGACTATAACCAGTTGCAGGATATCGCTGATATTCATGATGGTGCGTTCTCCGCATTGTCTGTTAATAAGCGAAGGGGCTCCGGAACCCGGCGCCAGACGTGTCCATCATGTCTGGCATTGAGGATCGGCTTCACATCGCTCGTGATCGCAAGGGGTTTAGCCCATTGTTCAGGCTGAAGCGCGCGCATCTGCACCAGCTCCGCGCTGATAGCATTATCTTCGAACCAAATCATACGGTTTGAGAAAATATCCCCGGTAGGCAGGGGGAAGATGTGGTTAAGCGCGGTATCGAGATCGTTCACCCGGCAGAAGGACAAAAACAGCACCAGGCGATTGTCGCCAATGGTCATGATGTCCCCTGTGCGGTTCGGGCGGCATAAGGTGAGCGCCTGCTCAACGCGAATGCCCGGTACAGGTCGCAGGGCAACCATAACCCCTTTACCGTCCGCAGGCAGCAACGTGTTGTTCATCATGTTGCCGACGGCATCGCAGAACGTGTCCCATTTCTGGTATCCGCGCAGCTTCATCGGCTGCGTCATGGAGAGCAGCGTGGAAATATCTTCCGGTACATGACGGCTGAACTGCTGGCCCTGAACGCTCTCAATAAGCGTCAGGCAGCGTGACAGTGGCGCATTCCAGGGGATAACCATATTGGCCCCGCAGCCAAGCAGCAAACGCTCATCGGTGGCGCGCAGGCTGGTATTGTTTTCGCGCACGATAATTTTTAACGCGCTTCCGCGCTGGCGGCGCAAGGTATGAATTTGTCTCGCCAGCGTCTCAATCTGGTTATTTTGCATCAACGAGAAAACGAGGGTAGCCGCCTGGGTGGTACGGGCTTCATGAAAAAGCGCTTCGTTAGATTCAAACAGCGACCAGTTTTCCGACAGTGCAGGCGCGCCTTCTAAAACGGCAATATGGCTCAGAATGCGCTTTTCATCGCTGCGCGGCTGCACTACCGTTTCTTCCTGCTGTGCCAGATGCCATTTCCTCTCGCGATGACTAAGGGTGAGCTGTTGCCTGGCGCTCACGCCTTTTTCGTTACACCAGAAGGCAATATCGTAGAGATAGCTGCCCGCCTGGTCACGCAGGCTTGCCAGTCCGAACAGGGAACGATATTCGCCCATTAAAAGTGAGAACAGCTTGTCATTATTACTGCCGGGGTTGACGACCAATAGCGTGCAATTTTGAAACTTTGCCCATTTATTGATTTTTTCCAGCCACGGCAGCAGTTTTTCAGCAGGAATATTTTGCAGTACGTTATTTGCACATTTCAGAATCACTAAATAGTGATCCGGATCAATAGAGCACTGAACGTCGCGGGACAAAAAGTATAGACTATCCGCTTCCGCTGACATGGAAAACAAACGTATTTTCTGGGGGCCGCTGTCACTTTCCAGCGTAATAATTTTCTTCGGCTCTTCGCCCATACTAATGACGGCCACGCGGGAATCCTTATCCTGAGCGGCAATTGTCTGGTTTACCAGACTGATAGCATCTTCATTACGATCCGTATTAATCCACCAGACTCCACCGACTGGCATGTGGCTCAATTCGTCCCATAATGACTGGATGCCAATAGAAAATATGGAGTCCACGGTGTCCCTCTTTTCGTCTAATTTATCTGTATCTCAGTTTACTAGCGAAAGCGTAGAAATAAACCTAACATTGAAATTAAAGAACATCAGATTTAGCATGTAAATGAAATTTGTCAGGGCAGGATGCCCCGCGACTTCTGAGCGTGCGATTTTCCTCAAAGGGATGGAAAAAGAATGGATAATAACGAACCCGGAACCCCAGTCGACTCGACCCTGGGTTACACTTTCCAGAACGATTTTCTGGCGCTGACGCAGGCCTTTTCATTACCCGAAATAGATTACACCGATATTTCCCAGCGGGAACAGTTGGCCGCGGCTATTAAACGCTGGCCGTTATTAGCTGAATTTGCCCATCAACAATAAGGGAGCCATTGATGGCCATACTCGGATTACAGGGCGTCCGTGGCGGTGTGGGTACCACATCTGTTACCGCGGCGCTGGCGTGGTCATTACAGCTTTTAGGTGAATCGGTGCTGGTGATTGATGCCTGCGCCGATAATTTGCTGCGTATGTCGTTCAACGTCGATTTCACGCGCGAAGAGGGCTGGGCCCGCGCGCTGCTTGATGACAAAGACTGGCGGGACGCAGGTCTGCGTTACACCTCCCAGCTGGATTTGCTGCCTTTTGGTCAACTGACCACCACGGAGCGCGAAAATGAAGCCGCCTATCAGCGTCTGTTTTCGCAGTTCACGCTTGCGCTGCAGAGTCTGAAAGAGAAGGGAGATTATCAGTGGATCCTGCTGGATCTGCCGCACGGCGCCGGGACGCTGACCCGGCAGCTTATCGCCCAGTGCGACCATGTGCTTTCCATCGTGAACGTGGATGCGAACTGCCATATTCGCCTGCATCAGCAGGGACTGCCTCAGAATGCGCATCTCCTGATTAACGATTTACGCATTGGCAGCCAGATTCAGGACGATCTCTACCAGGTCTGGCTGCAAAGCCAGCGCCGCCTGCTGCCCATTGTGATTCATCGGGATGAGGGGATGGCAGAATGCCTCGCCTCCAAGCAGCCGCTCGGTGAGTATCGCAGCGACTCGCTCGCAGCAGAAGAGATCCTGACGCTGGCTAACTGGTGTCTGCTGAACTTCGCCAGCAAGGCGGAGCCCGCAGGGAGTTCGGTATGAGTCGACTCGCCAGCTGGCTTCTTATCCCGCCGGTCAGTTCGCGTTTGAGCGACCATTACCGGCATTTTCGCCGGCATGGCGCCTCGGCATTCAGCGCCGCGCTCGGCTGTTTCTGGATGATTCTGGCCTGGACGTTCATTCCACTCGAACACCCGCGCTGGCAGCGCATACGTGCGCGCCACGCTGAATTATATCCCCACATTAATCCCGATCGGCCACGGCCTTTGGATCCGGCGCGCTACCTCATTCAGGCCATCTGGCTGGTGGCGACGTCTCCCCGGTCAGAAAATAAAGTTCCGCACTGGCGCAGCTACTCCCGCGTACAGCAGCTACGCGAACGCTATCACCAGTGGCTGGATAAACTGCCCGATAGCGTCAGCGATAAGACCAGCCATCTGGATAACCATAAAGAGCTCGGGCATCTCCATCCGGGCTTGCGGCGTTTTATCCTTGGCGTGATTGTCGTGTTCTCGCTCATTCTGGCGCTGGTCTGTATCACGCAACCCTTCAATCCCCTGGCGCAGTTCACCTTCCTGATCCTGCTGTGGGGCGTGGCGTTGCTGGTTCGCCGTATTCCGGGCCGCTTCTCGGCGCTGATGCTGATTGTGCTGTCGCTGACGGTTTCCTGTCGGTATATCTGGTGGCGTTACACCTCAACGCTGAACTGGGACGATCCGGTCAGCCTGGTGTGCGGTCTGGTGCTGCTGTTTGCAGAAACCTACGCGTGGATTGTGCTGGTGCTGGGCTATTTCCAGGTGATCTGGCCGCTCAACCGCCAGCCGGTTCCGCTGCCGAAAGACACCACGCAGTGGCCGACCGTCGATCTCTTCGTCCCGACCTACAACGAAGACCTGAGCGTGGTGAAAAACACCATCTATGCCGCGCTGGGCATCGACTGGCCGAAAGATAAGCTCAAAGTCTGGATCCTGGATGACGGCAACCGTCCAGCGTTTCGCCAGTTTGCCGAAGAGGTCGGCGTTGAGTACATCGCCCGTCCGACTCACGAACACGCGAAGGCCGGGAACATCAACAACGCCCTGAAGTATGCCACCGGGGAGTTCGTCTCGATCTTTGACTGTGACCACGTGCCGACGCGCTCGTTCCTGCAGATGACCATGGGCTGGTTCCTGAAAGAGAAAGAGCTGGCAATGATGCAGACGCCGCACCACTTCTTCTCGCCGGACCCGTTTGAACGTAACCTTGGCCGCTTCCGTAAAACCCCGAACGAAGGCACGCTGTTCTATGGCCTCGTACAGGACGGGAACGACATGTGGGATGCCACCTTCTTCTGCGGCTCCTGTGCGGTTATCCGCCGTAAGCCGCTGGATGAAATTGGCGGTATTGCCGTTGAGACGGTGACCGAAGATGCGCACACCTCTCTGCGCCTGCACCGTCGGGGCTATACCTCTGCCTACATGCGTATCCCTCAGGCCGCCGGTCTGGCGACGGAATCACTCTCGGCGCACATTGGCCAGCGTATTCGCTGGGCGCGCGGCATGGTGCAGATTTTCCGCCTTGATAACCCGCTGATAGGTAAAGGGCTTAAGCTTGCGCAGCGTCTCTGCTACGTCAACGCCATGTTCCACTTCTTGTCCGGCATCCCGCGGCTGATCTTCCTGACCGCGCCCCTGGCGTTCCTGCTGCTTCACGCCTATATCATCTACGCCCCCGCGCTGATGATTGCGCTGTTCGTTTTGCCGCACATGATCCACGCGAGCCTGACGAACTCGAAGATTCAGGGTAAATACCGCCATTCGTTCTGGAGTGAAATCTACGAAACGGTGCTGGCGTGGTACATCGCGCCGCCGACGATGGTCGCGCTGATTAACCCGCATAAAGGGAAGTTCAACGTCACCGCGAAGGGCGGTCTGGTGGAAGAGGAGTACGTTGACTGGGTGATCTCCCGCCCGTACATCTTCCTCGTGCTTCTGAATATTGTCGGCGTGATCGCCGGTATCTGGCGCTACTTCTACGGCCCGGAAAACGAAATCCTCACCGTCTTTGTGAGTATGGCCTGGGTGTTCTACAACCTGATTATCCTCGGCGGCGCGGTGGCGGTGTCGGTGGAGAGTAAACAGGTTCGTCGCGCGCATCGCGTTGAAATCTGCATGCCTGCGGCGATTGCCCGTGAAGATGGTCACCTCTTCTCCTGTACGGTGCACGACTTCTCTGATGGTGGTCTGGGGATCAAAATCAACGGCCAGGCGAAAGTGCTGGAAGGGCAGAAAGTTAACCTGCTGCTTAAACGCGGCCAGCAGGAGTACGTCTTCCCGACGCAGGTTGTGCGTGTGGCAGGTAGTGAGGTAGGTCTGCAGCTGATGCCGTTGACCAAAAAGCAACACATTGATTTTGTGCAGTGTACGTTTGCCCGTGCGGATACATGGGCTCTCTGGCAGGACAGCTTCCCGGAAGATAAACCTCTGGAAAGCCTGCTGGATATTCTGAAGCTGGGGTTCCGTGGCTATCGTCACCTTGCAGAATTTGCCCCGTCGTCGGTGAAATTAATTTTCCGGTCACTTACTTCGCTGGTTTCCTGGGTCGTGTCGTTCATTCCTCGTCGTCCTGAGCGGGATGAGGCGAAGCAGGCGGACCCGGTTATGGCTCAACAATGATGATAACGCGATGAAAACAAAACTTTCCTGGTTATGTGCAGTGGCAATGGGAGTGAGTGCACTCCCCGCAACAATGGCTAACGCAGCACCTGGTAACGCAGCGGCTACGCCTGCGCCAACGGTGCCCGTGGTCGCGCAGGCAACCGATCCGGTTGTTACGGCGGCACCCGGTCAAACAGAAAACGTCA
This sequence comes from Enterobacter chuandaensis, assembly GCF_039718975.1. NCBI lineage: Bacteria > Pseudomonadati > Pseudomonadota > Gammaproteobacteria > Enterobacterales > Enterobacteriaceae > Enterobacter > Enterobacter chuandaensis. Next base: position 4,405,856 of record NZ_CP097173.1, on the reverse strand, counting down.
TTCCGAACCAGCCAACGGAGGGGAACACCCTGCCGGCAGACAGCCAGGTCATCGGGCAGGTGATGCCGGGCGTGCGGGGAGCTAACGCGCCCGTCGTCGCGGATAATGTGCCGTCGCGGGACGTGAAGCTGACCTTCGCACAAATCGCGCCGCCGCCGGGCAGCATGGTGCTGCGCGGCGTCAACCCTAATGGCAGCATTGAATTCGGTATGCGCAGCGATGAGGTTGTCTCGAATGCGGTACTGAACCTTGAATACACGCCGTCGCCCTCCCTGCTGCCGACGCAGTCTCAGCTGAAGGTCTATCTCAACGATGAGCTGATGGACGTTCTGCCGGTGACCAAAGAGCAGCTGGGCAAGAAAACCCAGGCGCAGGTACCGATCAACCCGCTGTTCATTACCGACTTTAACCGTATCCGTCTGGAGTTTGTTGGCCACTACCGCGATGTTTGCGAAAACCCGGCCAGCAACACGCTGTGGCTGGACGTCGGGCGTAACTCCTCGCTGCAGATGACCTACCAGCCGCTGGCGCTGAAAAACGATCTGTCGGCGTTCCCGGTTCCGTTCTTCGACCCGCGTGATAACCGTCCGCTCACGCTGCCGATGGTGTTTGCCTCATCCCCTGACGTGACCGAGCAGCTGGCGGCGACCATTGTGGCCTCCTGGTTTGGTTCCCGCTCCGGCTGGCGCGGTCAGAACTTCCCGGTGATGTATGACAAAATGCCGGACAGAAACGCGATTGTCTTTGCAACCAACGCGAAGCGTCCGGGCTTCCTGCGCGACCACCCGGAAGTCAAAGCGCCAACCATTGAGATGGTAAGCCACCCGGATAACCCGTACGTGAAGCTGCTGGTGGTCTTTGGTCGTGATGATAAAGATCTGGTCCAGGCCGCGAAGGCGATTGCTCAGGGCAACGTTCTTTTCCGCGGCAACAGCGTGGTGGTGGACGACGTTAAGCCGCTGCTGGCGCGTAAACCTTATGACGCACCAAACTGGGTGCGTACCGACCGCGCCGTGACGTTTGGCGAGCTGAAAACCTATGAAGAGCAGCTGCAGGCGTCCGGCCTGGAGCCATCGCCGATTAGCCTGTCGCTGAACCTGCCGCCGGATCTGTACCTGCTGCGCACCAACGGCATTGATATCAATCTTAACTACCGCTATACCGCGCCGGCAACGAAAGACAGTTCGCGCATGGATATCAGCCTGAACAACCAGTTCCTGCAATCGTTCAGCCTGCAAAGTACCCAGGACACTAACCGTCTGATGCTCCGCCTGCCGGTGTTGCAGGGGCTGCTGGACGGTAAAACGGACGTCTCAATTCCGGCACTGAAGCTTGGCGCGATCAACCAGCTGCGTTTTGATTTCCAGTACATGAACCCGATGCCTGGCGGCTCGGTGGATAACTGTATCACCTTCCAGCCGGTGCAGAACCACGTGGTGATTGGCGATGAGTCGACCATCGACTTCTCGAAGTACTATCACTTCCTGGCGATGCCGGATCTGCGTGCCTTTGCGAACGCGGGCTTCCCGTTCAGCCGCATGGCCGATCTCTCTGAATCCATTGTGGTGATGCCAAAAGCGCCAAACGAAGGTCAGGTGACGACCCTGCTCGACACCATGGCAACCGTAGGCGCGCAAACCGGATTACCGGCGATTAACGTCACGTTGACGGACGATGGCAGCCAGATCCAGAACAAAGATGCGGACATTATGGTGATCGGCACCATTCCGGATAAGCTGAAGGATGAAAAACGTATCGATCTGCTGGTGAAAGCCACCGAGTCGTGGGTTAACACGCCGCTGCGCCAGACTGAGTTCCCGAGCATTATGCCGGACGTGAACGACCGCAAGGCCAGCGCGCAAACGGCCGTAACCTCTCAGGGGGCGATGGCTGCGGTGGTGGGCTTCCAGTCTCCTTACAACGATCAGCGTAGCGTGATAGCCCTGCTGGCGGATAGCCCGCGTGGCTATGAGCTGCTGAATACCGCGATGAACGACAGCGGCAAACGTGCCGCAATGTTTGGCTCGGTGTCGGTGATCCGCGAGTCCGGCGTCAACAGCCTGCGCGTGGGTGATGTGTACTACGTCGGCCATCTGCCGTGGTTCGAACGCCTGTGGTATGCGCTGTCGAACCATCCGGTTCTGCTCGCTATCCTGGCTGCGGTCAGCGTGGTCTTGCTGGCATGGGTGCTGTGGCGTCTGCTGCGCATCATCAGCCGTCGTCGCCTTAACCCGGATGAGTAAAACGTGATGAAAGCCTTTCGCTGGTGTTTAGTCGCAGCGTTGATGCTGGCGGCGATCCCGCTTCGCGCCGCCTGCACCTGGCCTGCCTGGGAACAGTTTAAAAAGGGTTACATCAGCGAGGGCGGTCGCGTCATTGATCCCAGCGACACGCGCAAAATTACGACGTCGGAGGGGCAAAGCTACGCGCTGTTCTTTGCCCTGGTTGCCAACGATCGTAACGCGTTCGACCAGCTGCTGGCATGGACGCGCGATAACCTTGCCAGCGGCAATCTCAACGATCGTCTGCCCGCCTGGCTCTGGGGGCAGAAAGACAAAGAAAACTGGGGGGTGATTGATACCAACTCCGCCTCAGATGCCGATGTCTGGATTGCCTGGTCGCTGCTCGAAGCGGGGCGGCTATGGAAAAACCCGGACTATACCCGCACGGGTAAAGCGCTGCTAAAACGCATTGCCAGCGAGGAAGTGGTGAAAGTGCCGGGGCTCGGCTCAATGCTGCTTCCCGGTAAAGTCGGCTTTGCCGAAGAAAACGCCTGGCGCTTTAACCCCAGCTACCTTCCTCCACAGTTAGCGAGCTATTTCACCCGCTATGGTGCACCGTGGACCACGCTGCGTGAAACCAATCTGCGGCTGTTGCTGGAAAGCGCGCCGAAGGGATTCTCGCCAAACTGGGTGCAGTATCAGAAAAACAGAGGCTGGCAGTTACAGCAGGATAAGACGCTGGAAGGGGGCTATGACGCCATCCGTGTCTATCTTTGGGTGGGCATGATGAGCGATAACGATCCTCAAAAAGCCCGGCTGCTGACGCGCTTCCAGCCGATGGCGGTAAAGACAATCAAACAGGGCGTGCCGCCGGAGAAAGTGGATGTGGCGACGGGTAAACACACTGGCAATGGCCCGGTCGGGTTCTCTGCCGCAATGCTGCCGTTTTTACAGCAGCGCGATGCCCAGGCGGTTCAGCGCCAGCGCGTGGCAGACCATTTTCCCGATAACAATGCCTACTACAGCTATGTATTGACTCTTTTTGGTCAGGGATGGGATCAGCATCGTTTTCGCTTCACCGCTAAGGGTGAATTAATACCGGATTGGGGCCAGGAATGCGCAAGTTCACAGTAAATCTACTCACTCTATCGCTTGGGCTGGCACTGATGCCGCTGGCGCAGGCCGTCAACTCTCCGCAACAGAAACAGCTGCTGGAGCAGGTTCGGCTGGGCGAATCGACCCATCGTGAGGATTTGGTTCGCCAGTCGCTCTACCGTCTTGAGCTGATCGATCCGAATAACCCTGACGTCATTGCCGCCCGCTTTCGCTACCTGCTGCGCCAGGGCGATAACGCCGGTGCGCAAAAAGAGCTGGATCGCCTGAAGGGGATGGCCCCGGACTCCAGCGCTTACCAGTCCTCACGTAACACGATGCTGCTTTCCACCCCGGATGGCCGCCAGCAGCTTCAGCAGGCGCGATTACTCGCCACGACAGGGCACACGCAGGAGGCGATTGCCGCCTATGACAAGCTCTTTGACGGTAACCCGCCGGGCGGTGACGTAGCGACGGAATACTGGAATGTGGTGGCGAAAGATCCTGCCCGTCGCAATGCGGCCATTAGCCAGCTGAAAAAAATAAACAGCAGCAGCCCCGGGAATACGCAGCTCCAGACGACGCTGGCCCAGCTTCTGTTCCAGAGCGGACGCCGTGATGAAGGCTTTGCGGTGCTGCAGGAGATGGCTAAATCCACCGGCGGCCGCAGCCAGGCGTCTGATATGTGGTATGAGCAGATCAAAGACCAGCCTGCCAGCAGCGCCAGCGTTAGCGCGCTGCAAAAATACCTGACCGTCTTCAGCGACGGCGATAGCGTTGCGGCGGCGCGCGCCCAGCTTGAGGCGCAGCAAAAGCAGCTCGCCGACCCGGCGTTCCGCGCAAAAGCGGAAGGGCTCGCGGCAGTGGATGCCGGGCAGGGGAGTAAGGCGGTGGCGGAGCTGCAAAAAGCCGTCAGCGCCAACCATGCCGACAGTGAAGCGGTGGGGGCTCTGGGGCAGGCCTATTCTCAGAAAGGCGACCGCGCCCGCGCGGTGGCACAGTTTGAAAAGGCGATTGCCCTCGATCCGCAGAGCGATAACCGCGGGAAATGGGACAGCTTGCTGAAGGTTAATCGCTACTGGCTACTGATCCAGCAGGGGGATGCGGCGCTGAAGGCGAATAACCCGGCGCAGGCGGAGCGTTACTATCAGCAGGCGCGCAACGTCGACAATACCGACAGCTACGCGGTGCTGGGGCTGGGCGATGCCGCCGCGGCGCGTAAAGATAACGACGCGGCGGAGCGTTATTACCGCCAGGCGCTGCGGATGGACAGCAGCAACAGCAATGCGGTTCGCGGCCTGGCCAATATTTACCGCGCGCAGTCCCCGGAGAAGGCCTCGCAGTTTATCCAGTCGCTCTCCGCCAGCCAGCGCCGGAGCATTGATGATATTGAGCGTAGCCTGACTAACGAGCAGCTCTCTGCCCAGGCAGAACAGCTGGAGAATCAGGGGAAATTCGCACAGGCGGCAGAAATTCAGCGTCGCCGTCTGGCGCTCTCGCCCGGTGACGTGTGGATAACCTATCGTCTCTCGCGCGATCTCTACAGCGCGGGTCAGCGCAGCCAGGCGGATACCCTGATGCGCCAGCTCGCCAGCCAGAAACCGTCTGACCCGGATCAGGTCTACGCCAACGGGCTCTATCTCTCAGGGAACGATCAGGACCGGGCCGCGCTGGCGCATCTGGATACCCTGCCGCGCAGCCAGTGGAACGGCAATATTCAGGAACTTGCCGACCGCCTGCAAAGTAACCAGGTACTCGAGACCGCCAACCGTCTGCGCGACAGCGGCAAAGAGCAGGAGGCGGAAAACCTTCTGCGTCAGCAGCCAGCCTCCACCCGCATCGACCTGACCCTGGCGGACTGGGCGCAGCAGCGTGGCGATCTGAACGCGGCGAAAACGACGTACAGCGCCGTCCTGCAGCGTGAGCCGCAGAACGAGGACGCGATCCTCGGTCTGACCGAGATTTACAGCGCGGAAGGTAACAAAGAGGCCGCCCGTGCGGAGCTGGCGAAACTGCCCGCCGGGCAAAACGGCCAGCCGCTGTCGCTCAATATGCAGCGCCGGATCGCGATGGCGCAGGCAGGCCTGGGCGATTCTGCTGCCGCAGAACAGACCTTCAGCAAAATCATTCCGCAGGCCAAATCGCAACCCGCCTCCATGGAAAGCGCGCTGGTGCTGCGTGATGCTGCCCGCTTCCAGACGCAAAACGGCCAGCCGCAGCAGGCGCTGGAGACGTATAAAGATGCGATGGTGTCGTCCGGCATCACCACGACGCGCCCGGTGGATAACGACAGCTTCACCCGTCTGACGCGTAACGATGAAAAAGATGACTGGCTGAAGCGCGGCGTGCGCAGTGATGCCGGTGATTTGTACCGTCAACAGGATGTTAACGTCACGCTTCAGCACGACTACTGGGGCTCCAGCGGCACGGGCGGTTATTCCGACCTGAAAGCGCATACCACCATGCTCCATGTAGATGCCCCTCTCTCTGACGGGCGCATGTTCTTCCGAAGCGATCTGGTCAACATGGATGCCGGTACCTTTGATAACAATAACGGGACTTACGATCCTAAATGGGGGACCTGCTACGACACACCGTGTAGCGGCAACACCAGCCAGAGCGACAGCGGTGCCAGCGTCGCCGTTGGCTGGCAGAATAAAACCTGGGCGATGGATATTGGTACCACGCCAATGGGCTTTGACGTCGTCGACGTGGTGGGCGGTATCAGCTACAGCAGCGATTTAGGCCCCATCGGCTATACCGTCAACGCCCATCGTCGGCCTATCTCCAGCTCTCTGCTGGCGTTCGCCGGGCAAAAAGATACCAATACTGGCACCACCTGGGGCGGCGTGCGCGCGACGGGCGGTGGGGTAAGCATCAGCTATGACAAAGGCGAGGCGAACGGCGTCTGGTCAAGCCTGAACGCGGAAACGCTGACGGGTAAAAATGTGGAAGATAACTGGCGTGTCCGCTGGATGACGGGTTACTACTACAAGCTCATTAATAAAAACAACGAGCGTCTGTCGGTTGGTGTCTCCAATATGCTCTGGCACTACGACAAGGATCTGAGCGGCTATTCGCTCGGTCAGGGGGGCTACTACAGCCCGCAGGAGTATGTCTCGTTCGCGCTGCCGGTGACCTGGCGTAAGCGCACGGAAAACTGGTCCTGGGAGCTGGGTGGCTCGGTGTCCTGGTCCCACTCTAAAACCAAAGACGAGCTGCGTTACCCGATCCAGAGCCTGATCCCGACCGATGAGCCAGGCCGCTATACCGATCGTGGTGCGATGGAAACCGGCAGCTCCTCCTCCGGGACGGGTTATACCGCACGGGCAATTATCGAACGCCGGGTCACCTCCAACTGGTTTGTGGGCATGGGCGTGGACATTCAGGAAGCGAAAGACTATACCCCAAGCCATGCGCTGATTTATGTGCGCTACTCTGCTGCAGGATGGCAGGGCGATATGGACTTACCGCCGCAGCCGCTTATTCCTTACGCGGACTGGTAATCGGATTTTCCTTAATCCATTTGTAAGTCTCTCTTAATAGCGCGGCAATCAGGTATACTCAGGCGCGCCAGGTTTACACCCTGGCGCGCCCTGCGCTTCGAGTTTTGTGGAGAGTCATTTTGCGTGTCAGCCGTTCCTTAACGATCAAACAGATGGCGATGGTCTCTGCCGTCACTATGCTGTTTGTACTGCTCTTCTGCGTAATTCTGCTGTTTCATTCCGTACAGCAGAATCGCTACAACACGGCTTCGCAGTTAGAAAGTATTGCCCGCTCGGTGCGCGCTCCGCTCTCCGCCTCGATCCTGAAAGGGGACATTCCCGAAGCGGAAACTATCTTAAAACGCATTCAGCCTGCTGGCGTCGTTAGCCGCGCCGATGTCGTCTTGCCCAACCAGTTTCAGGCGCTGCGGATGAGCTTTATCCCGGAGCGTCCTGTCCCGATGATGGTGATGCGCCTGTTCGAGCTGCCGGTGCAAATCTCTCTGCCTCTCTATTCGCTGGAGCGTCCTGCTAATCCGCAGCCGCTGGCTTACCTGGTTCTGCAGGCGGACTCGTACCGGATGTATAAATTCGTCATGAGTTGGGTGGTTACGTTAGTGACCACTTGCTTACTTATGACCCTGATCCTTAGCGTGGCGCTGACGTGGTGTATAAACCGCCTCATTGTCCACCCGCTGCGCCGTATTGCCCGCGAGCTAAACGGGCTCACGCCGCAGGATCAGCTGGGGCACCAGCTTGAACTGCCGCGCCTTCATCACGACGACGAAATCGGTATGCTGGTGCGCAGCTACAACCTCAACCAGCAGCGCATCCAGCGTCAGCAGGATGAGTTAAACAACAGCGCCACGCGCTTCCCGGTGTCTGAGCTTCCCAATAAGGCGTTTCTGATGGCGATGCTGGAGCAGACCGTTGCGCGACAGCAAACCACGGCGCTGATGGTTATCGCCTGTGAAACCCTGCAGGACACGGCGGGCGTGCTTAAAGAGAGCCAGCGCGAAATGCTGCTGCTGACGCTGGTGGAAAAGGTGAAGTCTGTCCTTGCCCCGCGCATGGTGCTGACGCAGGTCAGCGGTTACGACCTGGTGGTGATTGCCAACGGCGTGAAAGAGCCGTGGCACGCCATCACATTAGGTCAGCAAGTACTCACTGTCATAAATGAGCGGCTGCCGGTACAGGGTATCCAGCTTCGTCCGAGCGCCAGTATCGGCATCGCCATGTACTATGGTGATTTAACGGCGGAACAGCTGTACCGCCGCGCGTTCTCGGCGGCGTTTACCGCCCGGCGCAAAGGGAAAAACCAGATCCAGTTCTTCGACCCGGAGCAGATGGAAAAGGCGCAGCAGCGCCTGACGGAAGAGAGCGACATCCTGACCGCCCTGGACAACCGTCAGTTTGCCCTCTGGCTACAGCCGCAGGTGAATTTACAGACGGGTGAAGTAAAAAGCGCTGAGGCGCTGCTTCGCGTGCAGCAGCCGGATGGCTCATGGGAACTGCCGGAGGGGCTGATTGAGCGCATCGAATCCTGTGGGCTGATGGTCACCGTCGGCTACTGGGTGCTGGAGGAGTCCTGCCGTCAGCTTGCTGCCTGGCAGGAGCGCGGCGTAATGCTGCCGCTGTCGGTCAATTTGTCAGCGCTGCAGCTCATGCATCCGACGATGGTCTCCGAGATGCTGGAGCTGATCCACCGCTACCGGATCGCGCCTGATACGCTGACGCTGGAAGTGACGGAGAGCCGACGCATTGACGATCCTAACGACGCCGTCGCTATTCTGAAGCCGCTGCGCAATGCCGGCATTCGCATTGCGCTGGACGATTTTGGTATGGGATACGCCGGGCTGCGTCAGCTTCAGCACATGAAAACCCTGCCGGTGGATGTGCTAAAAATCGATAAAGCCTTCGTTGACGGGCTGCCGGAAGACAGCAGCATGGTGCAGGCCATTATCCAGATGGCGCGCAGCCTCAACCTGCATCTTATTGCCGAGGGGATTGAAACCGAAGCGCAACGCGCCTGGCTGGCCGAGGCGGGCGTGGAGAGCGGTCAGGGCTACCTTTTTGCCCGCGCAGTGCCGCCGGATGTCTTTGAACAGCGATACCTTTCTGGTGCTGCCAATAACGCAAAAGTGTAATTTTGTTGCTGGCTTGTGCGAGCCAGCTCAAAGTTTTTAACATTTGTGTTTCAAATTTGAACGGGGTTTATTTCTGTCCTGTTATACGGTTTTATTTTAGAGCCGCAGGTTAACCATAACCTTACAAAGCCTGTGGTTTTTCTTCCCAAGGACACCCTATGAAAACCTCACTCTTCAAAAGTCTTTATTTCCAGGTCCTGACAGCCATCGCCATCGGTATTCTGCTGGGTCATTATTACCCGGAGCTGGGCGCGCAAATGAAACCGCTTGGCGACGCATTCGTTAAGCTCATTAAAATGGTCATCGCCCCGGTGATCTTCTGTACGGTGGTGACGGGCATCGCTGGCATGGAAAGCATGAAGGCGGTAGGCCGTACCGGTGCAGTGGCGCTCCTCTACTTTGAAGTGGTCAGTACCCTTGCGCTGATTATTGGTCTGGTCATCGTCAACGTGGTACAGCCTGGCGCGGGTATGAACGTTGACCCGTCAACGCTGGACGCCAAAGCGGTCGCGGTCTATGCCGAGCAGGCGAAGGATCAGGGCGTGGTCGCCTTCCTGCTGGACGTCATCCCTGGCAGCGTCATCGGCGCCTTCGCCAGCGGAAACATTCTGCAGGTGCTGCTGTTTGCCGTGATGTTTGGCTTCGCCCTGCACCGTCTGGGCAGCAAAGGCCAGCTTATCTTCAACGTGATTGAAAGCTTCTCGCAGGTCATCTTTGGCATTATCAATATGATCATGCGCCTGGCGCCGATCGGTGCTTTCGGTGCGATGGCCTTCACCATCGGCAAGTATGGCGTTGGCACGCTGGTGCAGCTGGGTCAGCTGATCATCTGCTTCTACATCACCTGTATTCTTTTCGTGGTGGTGGTGCTGGGCTCCATCGCCCGTGCGACAGGCTTCAGCATTTTCAAATTCATCCGCTACATCCGTGAAGAGCTGCTGATTGTTCTGGGAACCTCCTCTTCTGAATCGGCGCTGCCGCGTATGCTCGACAAGATGGAAAAGCTGGGGTGCCGTAAATCGGTCGTCGGCCTGGTGATCCCGACGGGCTACTCCTTTAACCTGGACGGTACCTCGATTTACCTGACGATGGCGGCGGTGTTTATCGCTCAGGCGACCAACAGCCATATGGATATTTTCCATCAGATCACCCTGCTGGTGGTGCTCCTGCTCTCCTCTAAAGGGGCGGCGGGCGTGACGGGCAGTGGCTTTATCGTGCTGGCGGCCACCATCTCTGCGGTGGGGCATCTGCCGGTGGCCGGTCTGGCGCTGATTCTCGGTATTGACCGCTTTATGTCTGAAGCACGTGCGTTAACCAACCTGGTGGGTAACGGCGTGGCAACGGTCGTGGTCGCGAAATGGGTGAAAGAGCTGGATCACAAAAAACTCGACGATACGCTGAATAATCGCGCGTCTGATAGCAAAACGCCTGGTTTAACCTCCTAATCTTGTCACAAATGCCCGCATTCCCTTGTCGGGATGCGGGCTCCTGCGCATAATAACTGTTCATACCTGTCATAATTCGACAAGATTTTTTTTGGGTATATTTCACTTCGGACCGTGACGTTTTGCCGAACGCGCGGTCTAATCGACGTGTTTTCATCGTCATCTTTTAGAGTGAAGCGCGTCGCGAGACACTCTTTTTAACCAGGAATGTTGATCAGGGGTTCACATGCAGGGCACAAAAATTCGACTCTTAACCGGCGGTTTGCTGATGATGGCAGCAGCCAGTTATGTGCAGGCAGATGCGCTCCAGCCAGACCCGGCCTGGCAACAAGGTACGTTAGCGAATGGTTTTCAATGGCAGGTTTTGTCCACACCGCAACGTCCCAGCGATCGTATTGAAATCCGTCTGTCCGTTAATACCGGCTCCCTTACGGAAAGCACTCAGCAAACCGGTTTTAGCCACTTTATTCCCCGTCTGGCGCTCACGCAGAGCGGCAGCTTGCAGGCAGTTCAGGTGCGTTCGCTGTGGCAACAGGCCATCGACCCGAAACGCCCGCTTCCTCCGGCTGTAGTCTCCTATGACTACACCATGTTTAACCTGAGCCTGCCAAATAACCGTAACGACCTGCTTAAAGAAGCGCTTACGTATCTCTCTGATGCCTCTGGCAACCTGGCGATTACGCCGGAAACCGTGAACTATGCGTTGAGCAACAGCGACATGGTGGCGACCTGGCCTGTGGATACCAAAGAGGGCTGGTGGCGTTACCGCCTGAAAGGCTCAACGTTGCTGGGTCACGATCCGGCCGAGCCGCTGAAGCAGCCGGTGGACGTCGAACAGGTAAAATCGTTCTACCAGAAATGGTACACCCCGGACGCGATGACGCTGATCGTCGTCGGCAATGTGGATAGCCGCGCGGTGGTTGAGCAGATCAACAAAGCGTTTGGCGATCTGAAGGGCAAGCGCGAAACGCCAGCCCCTGTTCCGACACTCTCTCCGCTGCGCGCCGAGCCTGTCAGCATCATGACGGACACCGTGCGTCAGGACCGGCTTTCCGTGATGTGGGATAACGCCTGGCAGCCTATCCGCGAGTCCGCGGCGCTGCTGCGTTACTGGCGTGCCGATCTGGCGCGTGAAGCGCTGTTCTGGCACGTCCAGCAGACGCTCAGTAAAAACAACGTGAAGAATATTGGCCTTGGCTTTGACTGCCGCGTGCTGTTCCAGCGTGCGCAGTGCGCCATTAACGTTGAATCGCCGGGCGATAAACTGAATGCGAATCTCGGTGTGGTGGCGAAAGAGCTGGCAAAAGTGCGGAAGGAGGGGCTTTCCGAAGAGGAGTTCAACGCGTTGCTGGCCCAGAAAAAACTGGAGCTGCAGAAGCTGTTTGCCACCTACGCTCGTGCCGATACCGATATTCTGATCAGCCAGCGGATTCGCTCCCTGCAGAACCAGGTTGTCGACATTGCGCCTGAGCAATACCAGAAGCTGCGTCAGGATTTCCTCAATGGTCTGACCGTTGATATGCTCAATCAGGACTTACGTCAGCAGCTGTCGCAGGATATGGCGTTGATCCTTCTGCAGCCGAAAGGCGAGCCGGAGTATGACATGAAGGAACTTCAGAAGACCTGGGATTCCATTATGGTCACCGCGTCGCAGCCGGCGCAGGCGGCCTCGGCGGATGATCTACACCAGGACGCGTCGGATATTCCGCAGGGGCAGTAATGCTTAAACATTCCCTCTCCCCGTGGGAGAGGGTTAGGGTGAGGGCATCAGCCCGCACCTTACTTAAACAGGCATCGCCTCGCGCGGAATAATCGCCCCGCGATACTGAATCACGGTGCTGGCCGTCAGGTGACCACGCTGTGCCGCTGCTTCCGGCGTTCCTCCCGTCAGACGTACCGCCAGGTAGCCCGCGCTGAAGGAATCCCCTGCCGCGGTGGTATCAATCACTTTCTCTTTGGCCAGCTTCACAGCAGGAACCTCGACCACCGCTTCACCCGCAATCGCGACCAGGCACGACTCCGCGCCGCGCTTAATCACCACTTCGCTCACGCCGGCCGCCTGTGTGCGGGCAATCACGTCCTCTACCGGCTTTTCACCCCACAGGGCGTCTTCATCGTCGAGCGTCAGGAAGGCGATGTCCGTGTACTGCAGCATCTGCTGATAAACCAGCTGCGTCTCTTCGCAGCTGGCCCACAGGCGCGGGCGGTAGTTGTTATCAAAAATCACCTTCCCGCCGTTGGCGCGGCATTCGCGCAGCAGCGAGAGCAGCTTTTCGCGGCTGGTCGGGCTTAAAATTGCCAGGCTAATGCCGCTCAGATAGAGGTAATCAAACGTCGCCAGCTCTTCGCAGATGGCCGCAGCAGCGTAGCTCTCCAGCCAGAATTTGGCCGCCGCTTCGTTACGCCAGTAATAAAACGTGCGTTCGCCGGTGCTGTCGGTTTCGATGTAGTAAAGCCCAGGCAGGCGGTTTTCCATCCGCTGAATTAGCGAGGTTTCAACATGTTCACTCTGCCAGGCTTCCAGCATCTGCTGGCTGAAGCTGTCCGTACCCAGGGCGGTAACGTAGTTCACGGTGAGCGCCTCAGGCGCAACCTGACGGGCAATATAAACGGACGTGTTTAACGTATCGCCACCAAATCCGCGGCTGACTTCCGCGCCTTTTTGTGACAGCTCAATCATGCATTCGCCAATCACGGCAATTTTTTTAGACATAGTCGTGAACCTGAACAGAAGAATTTTCAGCAGTGTGCGCTGAGTGAATTAGATGGTCAACTATATTAAAACGACGTTCCATTATTTTATTTGAGCCAGCGCGTGTTCCGGCAAATTTCTGTCATCTTAATTTCATTTTCGCGGTGAATTGAACATAAAGTTCTCAATTGTCGGGCCGATAACCCATTGACGAGTCCAGAAAGGCCATCCCAACAACAGGACATCTGAAATGAAGTCAGAGCAGGTTATCCAGCGGCTGAGCACTACGCCTGAGGCAAGTATTGAGAACTTGCAGGAGCATCGCTACTGGCTGCAATGTGAGCGCGCGTATACCTGGCAGCCGATCTACCGAACGGATGGTCGACTGATGGCAATTGAAATTTTGACCGTCGTCACGCACCCGTCAAATCCTTCCCAGCGTATCGCGCCGGATCGCTATTTTGCCGAAGTTGCTGTTCGCCAGCGTCTGGACGTGCTGGAAGAGCAGATCCGTATGCTGGCGACGAAACAGGCTTTTTTCGAGCAGCATACTCTCCTCGCCTCGGTTAACGTTGATGGCCCGACTCTGCTGGCGCTGCGTCAGAACGCGAAGCTGCAGGAGCTGATCGCCACCCTGCCGTGGCTGCGCTTTGAACTGGTGGAGCATGTCCGCCTGCCGCAGGACTCCTCCTTTGCGTCGATGTGTGAATTTGGCCCGCTGTGGCTGGATGACTTTGGCACCGGTATGGCGAACTTCTCGGCCCTCAGCGAAGTGCGTTATGACTACATCAAGGTAGCCCGCGATCTGTTCATCATGCTGCGCCAGACCCCGGAAGGGCGGAATCTGTTTACGCTGTTATTACAGCTGATGAACCGCTATTGCCAGGGCGTGATTGTTGAAGGCGTGGAAACGCTGGAAGAGTGGCGTGATGTGCAAAACTCTCCCGCAGCGGCGGCGCAAGGCTATTTCCTCTCTCGCCCCGTGCCGATGGATCTCCTCGAAAGCGTCAGAACGACCCTCTGATAACCCCGTTTCCCTTTGTCTGGACTATAGTTTTACAGGACAGGTCATCAGGAAAGGGGATAACAATGACAAAAACAACCAGGGTAATTTCCTGGACTACAGGGATTTTCTTGTTGTTGATCGCGATCGTCGTTGTCATTATTGCGACGTTTGACTGGAACCGCCTTAAGCCGACCATCAACCAGAAAGTCTCCACTGAGCTAAACCGTCCCTTCGCCATTCGCGGCGATCTGGGTGTGGTATGGGAGCGTCAGAAAGAGGAGACCGGCTGGCGAAGCTGGATCCCCTGGCCCCACGTCCACGCCGACGACATTATTCTCGGCAACCCGCCGGATATCCCCGAAGTGACCATGGTGCATTTGCCGCGCGTGGAAGCCACGCTGGCGCCGTTAGCGCTCCTGACCAAGACCGTCTATTTACCGTGGATCAAACTTCAGCAACCCGATGCGCGCCTGATCCGACTCTCTGAAAAAAACAATAACTGGACGTTTAACCTTGCCAGCGACGGCGAAAAAGATCCGAATGCCCAGCCCTCATCATGGTCATTCCGACTCGACAATATTCTTTTCGATCGCGGGCGGATCGCCATCGACGATAAGGTCAGCAAGGCGGACGTGGAGATCCAGGTCGATCCGCTGGGCAAACCGCTGCCGTTTAGCGAAGTCACGGGCAACAAGGAGAAAGGCGATAACACCAAAGCGGGTGATTATGTCTTCGGCCTGACGGCAAAAGGGCGCTACAACGGTCAGCCGCTGACCGGGAAAGGGAAAATCGGCGGCATGCTGGCGCTCCGGAGCGAAGGCACGCCGTTCCCGGTGCAGGCGGATTTCCGCTCGGGGAATACGCGCGTGGCGTTTGTGGGGACGGTTAACGACCCGATGAACATGGGGGGCGTCGACCTCCAGCTCAAGTTCGCCGGTGACTCGCTGGGTGAGCTGTATGAACTGACCGGCGTACTGCTGCCGGATACCCCGCCGTTCGAAACGGATGGACATCTGGTGGCCAAAATCGATACCGAAAAATCGTCCGTTTTTGACTACCGGGATTTCAATGGCCGCATCGGCGACAGTGACATCCACGGCACACTGACCTACACCACCGGCAAACCACGGCCAAAACTGGAAGGGGATGTCGAGTCTCGCCAGCTTCGTCTGGCCGATCTGGGCCCGCTGATTGGCGTGGATTCCGGCAAAGGCACTAAATCAAAAGAGGTGAAAAAAGACGTTCAGCCTGCGGGAAAAGTACTGCCTTACGATCGCTTTGAAACCGATAAGTGGGACGTGATGGATGCAGATGTGCGCTTCAAAGGACGCAAGATTGAGCATGGCAGCACGCTGCCGCTGAGCGATCTCTCGACGCATATCATCCTGAAAAATGCCGACCTGCGCCTGCAGCCGCTGAAGTTTGGCATGGCGGGCGGGACGATTTCCTCCAACATTCACCTGGAAGGCGATAAGAAGCCGATGCAGGGACGGGCGGAGATCCAGGCCCGTCGATTGAAGCTGAAAGAGCTAATGCCGAACGTGGAGCTGATGCAGAAGACCCTCGGTGAAATGAACGGCGACGCGGATATTCGCGGGGTGGGGAATTCCGTGGCGGCATTGCTGGGCAGCGGCAACGGTAACCTGAAACTGTTGATGAACGACGGTCTGGTCAGCCGCAACCTGATGGAGATCCTGGGGCTGAACGTCGGTAACTTTATCATCGGGCAAATCTTTGGTGATGACGAGGTGCGGGTGAACTGCGCAGCGGCGAACCTGGATCTGGTGAACGGCGTGGCGCGTCCGCAGATATTTGCCTTCGACACGGAAAACGCGGTGATTAACGTGACCGGTACCGCCAGCATGGCCTCGGAGCAGCTGGATTTGACCATCGATCCGGAAAGTAAGGGGATTCGTATTATCACCCTGCGCTCGCCGCTTTACGTGCGCGGGACCTTTAAAAATCCGCAGGCGGGCGTCAAGCCAGGGCCGCTGATTGCGCGCGGTGCAGTAGCGGCAGCGCTTGCCACACTGGTGACGCCCGCTGCGGCGCTGCTGGCGCTGATTTCGCCGTCAGAAGGCGAGGCGAATCAGTGCCGGAATATTTTGTCGCAGATGAAGAAATAGCTCCCTTTCTCCCTCTCCCTGTGGGAGAGGGAGCCCCAGTAATTTCTCTACACGAAGCGATGAATTTTACTTCAGGAAAATGAAAGACTTGCAGCGACGCCCTGGTCCGGCTGTAAATCGCTGAGGCGTTTCCTGCAGGCCGGGGCGAGGCGCAGGGATGCGCCGAGAGGGCGGGCTTTACATGGACGTTACCTCCGCCCGTCCCCGATAAGCCGGAAGGAATTAGCCGAAGGCACCGCGAAGCGGCGATTTACCGCCGGGAGCCCGGGTCGCCAGGGCGGCGGCGATTGAGCCGCCCTGGCACGTTCACCGGTACAGGAATCACAGAGTAGCAAGGAATATAAAGTGAACGGAATGACCACTGCTGCCGTATGTTCCCCTCACCCTAACCCTCTCCCCAAAAGGGAGAGGGGATAATTCGCTGCTCGCATTAATTTGTGGGGATCCCTCAGCCCTGTGGGAGAGGGTCGGGATGAGGGCATCAGGCCGCAATAAATTACAGCGCCTGATGCTTAGTCTCATGGGTCAGCAGCAGCGCAATCAGCGTCAGCGCCGCCATGGCCGCCAGATAAACGCCCACGTAGAACAGACCATAATTTGCCTGCAGCCAGGTGGCGATATACGGTGCCACGGACGCACCCAGAATAGACGAGACGTTATAGGAGAACGACGCGCCGGTATAACGCACTTCCGTCGGGAACAGCTCCGGCAGCAGCGCGCCCATCGGGCCGAAGGTCAGCCCCATCAGGCTCAGACCAATCAGCAGGTACGCCATCACCAGCCCCGGACTACCTGAACCCAGCAGCGGCGGGAAGACGAACAGCGCGAACAGAATAATCAGCGTGGTGATCGTAATCATGCTCGCGCGACGGCCAAACTTATCTGCCAGCAGGCCGGCAATCGGTACCATCACGCCAAACCCAATCACCGCCATCATCAGCATCCACAGCACCTCGTTACGCGGCAGACCCAGCCCAACCGGCGCGGCGGCGGTACTGTAGGTCATGGAATAGACCGTCATGATGTAGAACAGCGTGTAGGTCGCCAGCATGATAAACGTGCCCAGCACGGTCACGCGCACGTGTTTGGTCAGCAGGGTACCCAGCGGCACTTTGACCTGTTTTTTCGCCGCGGCCACTTTTGCGAACACCGGCGTTTCATGCAGGGAAACACGCACATACAGGCCAATCAGCACCAGCACCGCTGAGAACACAAACGGAATGCGCCAGCCCCAGTTCATGAACTGCTCGTCGGTCAGCAGCCAGGAGAGCAACAGGAAGGTCCCGTTGGCAAAGAAAAAGCCAATCGGCGCGCCAAGCTGCGGGAATGAACCGTACAGCGCGCGTTTACGCGGCGGGGCGTTCTCGGTCGCCAGCAGCGCCGCACCACCCCATTCACCGCCCAGCCCCAGACCCTGCCCAAAACGCGCCAGCGCCAGCAGGACCGGCGCCAGAATGCCGATGGTTTCATAGGTCGGCAGCAGGCCGATCGCCACGGTGGAGATCCCCATCGTCAGCAGCGAAGCCACCAGAGTGACCTTACGGCCAATACGATCGCCAAAGTGTCCAAACAGCGCAGATCCAATCGGACGCGCCACAAACGCGATAGCAAAAGTCGCCAGAGACTGTAGCGTTGCCGCCGTCGGGTCGCCCTGCGGGAAGAAAATATGCGGGAAAACGATGACCGCTGCGGTGGCGTAAATGTAAAAGTCGAAGAACTCAATGGCGGTGCCAATCAGCGATGCGACGACAACTTTATTGCGCGAGTTGACCGGGACGTTTTCCGCACCGGAGTCGAGTGTTGTGGCTGTTGCTTGCATAATATTTTCTTATTTTTTGTCGAACGAAAGGCCATATTACGCACAGCAAAAGCGACATTTCAATCTGTAACAAGGCCGCGTTCTGGTGATAAAAGCAACAAAAAGCGAATAATGTTCAGACCAGCCGAAATGCTTCCATGAAATGCTTCACAGTTTTTAAATATTGGTTGATTAAACTGGTTTTAGGTTAAATAAAAGTTACGGACTGGATTTATATGCTGAAATGATGAGTCGGGCTGAAATATCAGCCCGAGAGCGGAGTTAGCGGTGTGTTTTACCGGGCATTCGCGTATCGCCTTTGTACTCGGCGGTGGCAATCCACGCCGCGCAGAACAGGGTCAGGCGGGCGAAGAAGTAGAAGAAGGCCATCAGCCCCAGCACCGAGCCAAACGCCGCGCCGGACGGGGATTTCACCAGCGACGGCAGCGTGTAGGTCATCACGATTTTAATCACTTCAAAGCCTATCGCCGCAATCAGCGTGCCGCGAAGCAGCGCCTTCTTGCGCGGACGATGGCGGGGCAGACGCCAGAAAATCCAGAAGAACAGCAGGTAGTTGGCGAAGATAGAGATCGCCAGCCCAATACCGCGCCAGGCGGGCTTCAGCCATTCGATGTAATCAAGATAGAGCGCCGAGATAATCATCTGCTGTGCGGAACCGGCAACAGAGGTGATCGAGAGCGTCACGACCAGCGCGACGAGCAGACCAATCAGCGAAATAAAATCACGGAAATACTTAACCCAAATTTTCTCCTGATCCTGAGGCGTGCGCTCCCACACGTCGCGCGACTGGGCGCGAATGGCCTCGCGCAGGTTGCCCATCCAGTTGACGCCGGAGTAAAGGGCGATCAGCAGACCGACGATCCCGACCGTGGTACGCTGCTGAACGGCGGTATTAATCGTGCTTTTAAGCGTGGTGGCGAGGGTCGGATCACTGACGTTATTCAGGATCTTATTGAAGATATCCTGCAGCAGCGTCGGGTGCGACGCGAGTACAAAACCGGCCGCCGCAAACGACACCATCAGAATGGGGATCATCGACAGGAACGAAAAATAGGTGATAGCGGCACCAAACTGGTTCCCCATGCGGTCATTAAAGCGCTCGGTCGCGCGTATCAGATGCGCCACCATGGGAAACTGCTGAATTCTTTCTGCCAGGCTGGTGACGGTACCCAGCGCCTTGCTGGCGGTACCGGGGGCTTTAGCCTCTTCTGGCTCGGTTTCCATCTTCTTGATGGGGTCATACTCTAAATGTTGGGTGGGTCGTTGCGGGTTATTTTCCGGCGTCACGCGTCTTTTCCTTTTTCGTTTGGCTGGATGTTACTGAATTATAGCTTGCGACTAGTCCACGTAAGCTTTTGTGAGTTCGGTTAGCCACTCCATAAACAGATGTACCCGGCGGGAGAGGTTTCGCCGGTGGGGGTAAATCAGGGAGACAGGCATCGGTTCCGCACGATACTGCGGGAGGATCTCGACCAGCTTCTTCGCGCGCAGTAAATCACGCACCCCAACGCGCGGTGCCTGAATAATGCCCAGCCCGGCGAGGCAGGCGGCCTGGTAAGTTTCGGTGCTGTTGACGGTTAACACGCCGCCCGTTTTTATCCACTGCGTTGCACTGCCGTTATAAAACTCAAAGCCCTGAGGGCGGCTTCCTAACATCGCGGCGTAATGAATCACGGCGTGCGAGCCCAAATCGTCCAGCGTGTCGGGGTAGCCAAAGCGCGCCAGGTAGTCCGGGCTGGCACAGTTAATCACCGACAGCTTGCCCAGTGGACGGGCAATCAGCCCCGAGTCCTTCAGGGAACCCACGCGGACGACGCAATCAAACCCTTCACGGATCACATCCACCAGTCGATCGCTGCTGCTGAGCTCCAGCTCGATACCAGGATATTGCTGTAAAAACGCAGGCAGTTTGGGGATGACGACATTTCGCGCAACGCCGACGGGCATATCCACGCGTAGCCTTCCGCTGATGCTGGAGGGATCGTGCTGAAACATGCCGTCCAGCTCATCCAGGTTCGCCAGCAGATCTTTTGCCCGCTCGTAATAGACCATGCCGTCCTGCGTCAGGCTGACGCGGCGCGTGGTGCGGTGCAGTAGCTGGGTGCCAAGCCGGTTTTCCAGGGCCTGGATTTGCCGCGAAACGCTGCCTTTTGGCAGCGTTAATGTCTCTGCCGCACGGGAAAAACTTTCCAGTTCCGCGACGCGAACAAACAGCTGCATTGCGTGAATTTTATCCATAGAGGAAGCTCATTGTTGTTTGCAATGAAACAGTGAAGCGTTTTAGGTCATCTTTATTGATTTTCTATCACCTAATAAGCTCTTTCTCAATCTCCATAACAGCCAAAACGAGGTTTAAGATGACTGAACGTATTGCTTTAGTGACGGGTGGTAGCCGTGGTTTGGGTAAAAACGCTGCGTTAAAGCTGGCAGCAGACGGGACGGGAATTATCCTCACCTACCACCGCAGCCAGCAGGAGGCGCTGGACGTAGTACGCGAAATTCAGGGAAAAGGCGTCAAGGCGGCGGCATTACCGCTCAACGTCGGGGATATTACCAGTTTCGAACATTTTGCCCGACAGCTTCAGGAAATCCTTATGAGCGTCTGGCAACGTGAAACGTTTGACTATTTATTGAACAATGCCGGAACGGGTTTATACGCGCCCTATACCGAAACAACGGAAGCCCAGTTTGATGAGGCGCTGAACATTCACTTCAAAGGACCGTTTTTCCTGACGCAGCGCCTGCTGCCGCTGCTTAACGACGGCGGTCGGATCCTCAACGTCTCCAGCGGACTGGCACGCTTCACCCAGCCGGGCTCGGGGACCTACGCGGCCATGAAAGGGGCGATGGAAGTGCTGACCCGCTATCAGGCGAAAGAGCTGGGCGCGCGCGGGATCGCCGTTAATATCATCGCGCCAGGGGCGATAGAAACCGACTTTGGCGGTGGACGCGTGCGCGACAACGCCGAGCTTAACCACATGCTGGCGTCGCAGACGGCGCTGGGGCGGGTGGGGCTGCCGGACGATATTGGCGATGCCATCGCGGCACTGCTCAGCGATAAGCTCGGCTGGATGAATGCGCAACGTATTGAAGTGTCTGGCGGAATGTTCCTCTGATGTTTTCGCTTAAGGGGAGGGAATCCCTTAAGGAAATCCTTAATGTGAATGTGTCAAAATGCGGGTAAATATAAAAACCACTGGCGGATTTGTAACGTCTCCATTCATTGAGTTTTTTCTTAAATAATGCCTCTGTAGAATCCCCCTTCGCTATTCTCAGAGGGAGAAAAACGATGCGAGTAATCATGTTTGACAGGCAGTCGATATTTATTCATGGAGCGATACACGGTCTGCAAAAGTTGATTCCTGAAATAAATATAACGGGGGCTTGTCAGGCAGACGATTTATGGGCGCAAATATCCGCTTCACCGTCTGCTATCGTCATGATTGATGGCAGTTTAATTCAGGAAGAGGGGTGTTCCTTCCTGGAGGAAATCATGCATCGCTACCCGGCGATACGGGTGATCATGGTGTTGGCAAAAAAAGAGGCCAGATGGGTGGAGCAACTTATGCAGCGAAACGTAATGGCCATTATCCCCCGTAATGCCAACCCCGAGCGGTTTTCCGCCGTGCTGGATTCCGTGTCCCGAGGGATGGTCTGCTTCCCCGGGGAGTGGGTCAACCAACAATCGTCTGCGCAGGCGTTGTTATCCCTGAGCGAACGTCAGCGTGAGGTCCTGAAACTGCTGGCTGCGGGGGAATCAAATAAAGAGATTGGCCGCAATCTCAATATCAGTGCGGCCACGGTGAAAGCACACCTGGAGGCGCTTTTCCGCCGGCTGGAGGTGAAAAACAGAACCCAGGCCGCCATGTATTACACCCGGGCGACGGCCTGAAGCACCGCTTTCGGCAGTGAGGACGTCACGCCGAAACTTAATATCATCAGGACCAGCGCGTCATGCTGCTGCTGGGTTAGTGGACGTACACACATTTCCCGCAGCAGCGTTTCACACAGCTGAATATCTTCCTGAAGCAAATATTCCGCCTGAAGAGGCGTTATAAGGCCGTGAAATTTTTCCCGCTCGCGGATCACATGTCCGTAGCCGATAACCCATAAACCGTTTTCGTCACGATATTTCTCCAGTGAAAGCCCTTGATGGTTCTTAATTAACGCAATGGCGGCAGAAGATATATTCAGCGCATGACCTTTCATATTCGTTTCCTCTTAATGGCGATACTGTAGAGGAATCGGGCCAGGAGAAATATCCGCCAAATGGCTATTGTTCAGAAATTATTATGCAGGTATTCCTGCCGTAATAAGCCAAATAACCAGTCATTCTGCCAGCGCCCGGAAAGGTAATAGCTCTCGCGTAGCTCCCCTTCCAGGCGAAAATGGGCTTTTTCCAGCAGGCGTCTGGAGGCGACATTTCCCGCGGTGACGGTGGCGGTGAGCCGGCGTATACCGCCCTGATGAAAGGCGTAATCACAAAGCGCTTTAAGGGATTCAAAACCGTAACCTTTTCCCTGCGCCTCAGGTGCAAAAAGAAAGCCTACTTCGGCACAATCTTCTTCCCGATGAATATACCCGGTTAAGCCCAGCGGGGTCTGTGAGGCGGCATCACGCACGACCAGACAAAGCCAGTGCGTGCTGCCCGGCGACCAGGGCGTCAGGCGTGAATCAAACGCCTCGCGGATCGCCGCGACGGGGCGGTCTTCCGCCACATATCGCATGACCTCGGGATGCTGCTGCAGTGCCAGAAAAAAGGGCCAGTCTTGCTCCTGCAGGGGTGAGCAGCTCAGGCGTGAGGTCATTAAAACCGGCATTTAAGATTCTCCTGAAACATTTTAAATGATTTTAGGGTTGTCACTTTATTTCAACGGAAAGTCAGGTATGGTTAAGCGCGTATAAATAAAAAGAAAAACGGCCATTAGTGCCCATTCCGGATGTCTTCGTTGTCGCTTAAGGAAAACAATGACTCTCAGCACATCACATCATATTCGCGAACAGTTCGAACACTGTCTGGCGGTCATTCGCCAGGCGTCGGTAGAAATTTTACTTCTTCTGAATGTACATGTTTCTGAGGGAAAAGATCCACGCTGGTTTCTGGAACAGCTGGACAGTGCGCGTTCAGGCCTGGGAGGATGGGGCGCCGTTGCGAAGAAGCTTAACCTGAATGATGCCGAAATGTCGGAATTTACGCTGCAGTTGCGTCTGCTGCAGCAGCGCGTACCGCAATATGAGAGCGGACAGGATGTCAGTGAAAATCAGCTGATTGCGGCAATGCGGTTTGTAACCGCGCTGGAGCATCTTCGTCTGCAGCAGCCACTGCTGACCTACAGCACCGAGCTGGCCCCGGGAAGCGAACTCCAGCAACAGCAGGCGCACAAGCAGGTACGCGCTATCGAGCTGATGATTAAAGGGCTCATCCAGCAGGCCTGGCCCGATCAGGTGCGGCTCAATAATCATCTTAAAACCTTATTTAACGCTGACCGCGTACGACGCTGGCTGAAGCTTGGCGAAATCAACGATGTTCTGAGCGGCATGATGTTTAGTGAACTGGCGCAAATGCTGGTGGATAAAAAAGAGTTCAGCCGCTATTACGCCTCGTTGTTTAACGATCCTTCAATGTTGACGCTTCTGGTAGAGCCGCGCAAAACCCTGCAAACCTTCCTCGACGACATTCGACAAATCCGCAACAGCATCACGGTGCAGAAAACGCTAAGCTCTGCGCAAATTCAGCTGCTGGATAACTACTACACGCAAATCTCCCGACCGGTCCAACGGGCGTTTGAAGAGGGGAGAACGCGCGTCAACCCGGCTGGACTCATGGCAGTGGACGCCAGCGAGCTGCACGCGTTCTGGGAAAAGGCGCAGAAAATGGATCGGGTCACCGGTGGGGATCTGTTTGAAGTTCGCGACACGATTGAAAAGCCGACCCAGCGCGCGCCGCGCACGCCGGAGCAGCGTGAGCAACTTATTTCCGGTGTGTTATGGGGGGCGGTAGGCGTGATGGTGATTGCCATTGTGGCGGGGGGCTTCTGGCTGGTGACCAGCAGCAAACCGCAGCCTGTAGCGGTGGCGGCTACGGTGCAGGCGGCCCCGCCGCAGGAGATGCGCGAGACGCCGTCCTCGCGTGAGACGCTGACGCGCATGGGGGTCACCTGGGACGAGAGTAATTTCCGTTCGGCGATTAACCGCAACGACACCCGCGTGGCGCTGCTCTTTTTGCAGGGCGGGATGGACTGGAAGCTGTCATGGACCGAAGAGGCGATGTCGGCAGACTATGACGACGTGCTGGAACTGATGCTGCGCTACCGGCAGAACATGGTGGAAGAGAAGCCGTGCCGCCGTTTCATCAATACGCTCAGCCACGCCATGTCCAACGGCGAGTCGTTGACGTCAATACGTAAAGAGTATCTGAAAGCGTTCTGCACCGTGCCGGCCGTGGTCAAGCGCCAGAAGCACGATCTTGAGATGGCAACGCGCCGCGCGCAGTCACAGCCGGATGCCACCACGAAAAAATGGCAGTCTATTCAGACCGCCATTTATGAGGTGATTCGATAAAATTTTTCACCCCTCACCCCGGCCCTCTCCCCAAAGGGGTTAGGGTGAGGGGCCAGACCGCGCCCTAACCCCCTCAAGGCTCCCCATACAACCCAATCAAACGTCGCACCACGCCGTTGGTCCAGCCGAAGCCATCCTGCAGCGGATACTCCCCGCCGCCCCCTTCGCGTGGCGTGCTGCTGGCGATGTGGTACTTCTCAATCAGCTTATGGTGCGTCTTGTAGAAGTGGTTCACCGTATGCAGCCAGCTCCAGGCGATTTCATCCCCCAGCGAGTCATTGCCGTACTGCTTAAACCCCTGAATCGCCATCCACTGCAGCGGCGCCCAGCCGTTGGGTTTATCCCACTGCTCGCCGGTTTCGTACTCGGTTGCCAGAATCCCTCCCGGCGTCAGCAGACGCGCTTTTACCGCGTCAGATAAACGTTCTGCCTGCTCATGCGTCGCCATTCCAACATACAGCGGCACAATGCTGGCGGCAGAAAACAGCGCCAACTCCTCGCGCCGCCAGTCGTAATCGCGGTAACAGCCGCTCTCCTCGTCCCACAGGTAGCGGTTCACCGCCGCGCGGCGATCGGTGGCTTTCTGGCGGAACAGCTCAGCCGTCTCTTTATCCCCTTTCGACGCCGAGATATTGGCAATCGCGCTCTCCAGCTTAAACAGAAAGGCGTTCAAATCGATGGGGATAAACTGCGTCGTGCGAATGCTGGCGAGCCGCGCCGGATCGCGCAGCCAGCGGGACGAGTAATCCCAGCCAGACGCTGCACCCGCACGCAGGTCGCGATAGACCTCATTCGGCGGACGGCCTGAGTGGCGGGCGGTTTCCACATCCTCAATCCATGATTCGTCGCGCGGAGTATCGCGGTCGTCCCAGTAGCGGTTCAGCAGCGAGCCGTCCGGCATGCGCACCGCGCCGCGGTAGGCCTGATTAAGCAGCAGCGACTCCGCGCCGTCCATCCAGAAGGCATGCTCCATTTTAAGGTGATCGAGGTAGCGCTTCGCGCCGCGCACCCCGTCCTCTTCAAACAGCTCCACCATCAGGGCAAAAACCGGTGGCTGCGAGCGGCTGAGGTAGTAGGTGCGGTTGCCGTTAGGGATATGGCCGTAGCGCTCGATCAGCCAGGCGAAGTTATCCGCCATGCACTTTAGCAGGTCATTACGGCCGCTCTCCGCCAGCCCCAGCATCGAGAAGTACGAGTCCCAGTAGTAGGTCTCACTGAATCGTCCGCCGGGCACGATATAGGCCTGCGGCAGCGCCAGCAGGGACGACCAGGGGATGTGGTCCTGCGGCTCACGCGTCAGCACGGGCCACAGGCTGTCAATGTGCTCTTTCAGCGACAGGCCAGGGTCGGAAACATATTCCGTGCTGTAGGTTTCAGGCAGCCAGAAGTGGTTCTCCACGAACTGGCGCAGGTCGAAATCCCGGTGTCGTCTGACCTTGCGGTAGCGGATCAGGATATCCAGCGGGTCCATCTTCGGCGCGCAGTCGGGAAAGGTTTTGCTGTCCGCAAACAGCCGCGTCGACTGCACATGCTCGAACAGTTCAAGGTAGCGATCGGCGGGCGTCAGGGCATCGGAGGCGGGTAGCCCCTCGATCATTTCGGGTTCCGGCTCCGCCTCAATCATCTCATCCAGTTTTAACTCGCAGGGATCGGTCTCGTAGCGCAGCTCTTCTGCAATCTCGAATTCGACGTTCTCGGTAGCCTGTAGTTTCTGGTTGAACATGGTGATAAGGACCTCCGGTTGTGTGTTCTGAAGACAGGTTTTTCCGGGCGTCCTATAAGCGTAGACATTCGCTTCGGTGGATGTGGAGGGATATGTGCGGTAGATCACTCTTTTCGGAGCATTCGTTTTGCAACGATTTATGTCATCAAGCCCGAACGAACCGTCGTCCGGGCTGCTTCCGGCGCTCAGTACAGATAATTCCGTTTTGCCAGATCGACCAGGTCCGCCAGTCGGGTGATGTTAAACTTTGCCATGATACGCTGCTTATAGGCGCTGACCTTTTTATTATTTATGTCCAGCATCGAGGCGATAATCTGGTTGCTATAGCCAGCGGAAATATAACGCAAAATACAGATATCAATATGGGACAGGGATAATAATAACGAGGCATCCTGCGGATATCTGGCGTGATGATGCCAAAGCTCAGAGCCGTAGCAATACTTACCGAAAAGGACGTTATTGACGGTTGTGGTTATTTTTTCTAACGAGCTATTTTTATTGATGTAACCTGCTGCGCCAGCCCGCCTGCTTAGCTGGATGTGAAAATCACTGAATGATGAGGACAAAATGAGAACACAAATCTCAGGGTGTGTTTTCCTTATTTTCGCCAGGTAAGAAAATACCTCGGCGCTTTGTTGCAGATGTTCCATGATAATCAGGTCAGCATGTAACGCAGGTAATGCACTGTGCAATTCCTCGATGGCGGGGAATTGTGCCACAACCTCATAATCTTGTTCTGTTAATAAGCCCTTGATACCTGCACGCAGCAGTGGGCTGGAATCCATGAGAATGACTTTTTTACCTGACATTCCTGACTGTCCTGAGTGGGTAACAAAAACATTATTTTCTATCCATCGCTAAAAAAGTGAACCAAGACTTGTCTTTATCTTCGCCATTATTTTCCTCACGCCATCCTGACTGTTCCTGCCCCTTAAATGACTTATAAGACGGGTTTGCGACAGGTCTTATTAAGCCAAAACTTGCCCGCCGGGAAGATAGCGTCAGCCAGGGAGTGTATCCCGTATGGAAGTGCGTCTGGCGCGTTGCGCGGACACAGATCGATTATTTACACGAGAATTTAGAAAATGAATCTCAAGCCAGTAAATATTGCAGTCGTTGATAAAGAGACGATTGTCAAAGCTGACGTTCTGCGCAGTGAAAAGGTTGGCAGTGCTGTCAAAATTAAAGCCATCCCGAATGCAAAATACATTCTTGCGGAAGGGGAAAATGGCGTCGCGCCAGAAAACATTACGCTGAAACGCGTCGGGAAAGACCTGTTCGTTCTGCTGGAAGGCACTGACGAAGATCAGCCACAGCTGATCATTGAAGGCTATTTCGATAATCCGGGTGAGCTGGTCGGTAAAGGCGAAGACGGTCAATGGCACGAGTACATTGCCACTGACGGCGATGACGACCACAAAGCCGCTTTCCTGCTGGATGGTGAATCTTCCGCCCAGGCGCTGGGTGCGGGCGCTATTGCGGCTCTCGACGGTTTAGCCGTTGCGGGTACCGCGTTCTCGCCTGCCTTACTGGCGCTGGGCGCGTTAGCCGGTATTGGCGCGCTGGTGGGCCTGGGCGCCATTATTCGTCATAACCGTGACGATGGCGGTAATAACAATGGCGGTGATAACGGCGGTGCCGTTGCGCCTGTGCAGACACCGGTGCTGACCGACGTTCACGACGATGTCGGCACGAAAACCGGCGCGATCCCTCAAAACGGCGTCACCGATGACGCCACCCCAACCTTCAGCGGTACCGGTACGCCGGGTGATATCGTTGAATTCTGGGAAAACAACCAAAAACTCGGCGAAACCCGCGTCAATCCTGACGGTTCATGGAGCTGGACGCCGGAAACCCCGCTGGCGCAAGGCGACCACAGTATTGTGCTGATTGGTAAAGGCCCGGACGGCCGCACCAGCGCGCCGAGCGATTCTTTTGATTTCACCGTGGATCTGGACGCACCAGCTAAACCGATTATTGGCGAAGTGGAAGACGACGTCGGTGCGGTGACGGGCCCCATTCAGAACGGCGGCGCGACCGATGATACCCAGCCGACATTCCGCGGCGAAGGTGCGACCCCTGGCGACACCGTCAGGCTGATCGTTGACGACGAAGTGGTCGGCACAGCAATCGTCGGTGAAGACGGTAAATGGGAAGTTACGCCTGAACAACCGCTGCCGGAAGGCAGCCACACCGGGACCGTGATCATCACCGATCCGGCGGGTAACGACAGCGAACCGTCTGATGACTTTGAATTTATTGTCGACCTTGAGGCGCCAGCCAAACCGGTTATTGGTGACGTTGAAGATGACGTCGGTCCGGTTGTGGGCCCGATCCACGATGGGGATACCACTGATGATACCCAGCCGGTATTCAGCGGCGACGGCGGCACGCCTGGCGACACCGTTCGCCTGATTATCGACGACGAAGTCGTGGGTACCGCAATCGTGGGCGACGACGGCAAATGGGAAGTGACCCCGGAAAATCCGCTGCCGGAAGGCGAGCACGAAGCGGTTGTGGTCATCGTTGATCCGGTGGGTAACGCCAGCGAACCGTCCGATCCGATCGGTTTTATTGTCGATACCACACCACCGGAAAGGCCGACGATTGAGACCGTATTTGATGACGCGGGTCTGAAAACGGGCAACCTGGCGAACGGTGATATTACTGATGACAGCACCCCTGACTTTACCGGCACAGCCGAAGAAAACAGCATTGTGCACATCATCGTCAATGGCCGT
The DNA here is from genome assembly GCF_039718975.1 of Enterobacter chuandaensis. Lineage (NCBI taxonomy): Bacteria > Pseudomonadati > Pseudomonadota > Gammaproteobacteria > Enterobacterales > Enterobacteriaceae > Enterobacter > Enterobacter chuandaensis. The sequence goes on along the minus strand of NZ_CP097173.1, from coordinate 4,376,797 downwards.
GAAGTGGATTCCGTTACCGCTGATGCTACAGGCAAATGGACCTGGACGCCGTCTCCGGCGCTGGCCAACGGTCACTATGACGTTGAAGTCGTGGCCGAAGACGCGGCTGGCCTGCGTTCCGAGCCGTCTGAGTCATTCTCCTTTGATCTGGTAGCGGGCGGCATTCCTACCGCTCCGGCCATCACGGATGTCATAGATGATGTGGATGCGCATCTGGGGACCGTGCAGCAGGGCGGTATTACCAACGACGATCGTCCCACCATTACGGGAACCGGCCAGAACGGTACGACCGTTTACCTGTATGACGGCACCAACCCGGATCCGATCGGCAGCGCTGTGGTCACGGGGGGAACCTGGACCATTAATTTCGATACGGCACTGGCGCAGGGAGAACACCGCTTCCGTGCGGTGGCTGAAAACGCGGCGGGTAACCGCAGCCCGGAAACCGGTGAATGGGTAATTATTATTGATTCCGTGCCACCAGGCGCCGCGACGGACGTTGAGCTGTGGGACGACTTCGGCACGCCTGGCGTCATTGCGGATAACGACACGACGGATGACAACACGCCGACCTACCGCGGCAAAGGGGAACCTGGCGGTACCGCGATCGTCGATCTGGGTGACGGTACCACCGTGCGCGTTCCGATCGATAACAACGGTGACTGGAGCTACACCCCGGCGCCTGCGCTGGCGGATGGCGACTACGCGTGGAAAGTCTCCATTGAAGACAAAGCGGGTAACGTGGGGCCAGCAACGGACCCTATCCACTTTACCGTGGATACCAGCCGTAACGGCATCTCCATCAGCCACGTAGAAGATGATGAAGGGGCGCTGCAGGGCAATCTGGCCAGCGGTAGCCACACCGATGACACGACGCCAACCGTTGTGGGCCGTGCGACGCCGGGTGCAGAAGTGAAAGTGTATCTGGACGGCAGGCTTGTCGACAGCGTGATTGCCGATGCGCGCACCGGTGAGTGGCGTTACACCTTTAACCCGGCGCTGACCGCAGACGGCACATACCAGATCACGGCCAGTGAAAACACCGGCACGGGTGATAGCGCTCAGACTGAGCCGTTTGAGCTGACGCTGGACACGCGCGTACCGGCTGGCTCGTTCGATAGCGTATCAGATGACGTGGGCCTGGTGCAGGGCGACCTCGCGAACCCGGCAGTGACCGATGACACCACGCCAACCCTGCACGGGACAGGCGTGGCGGGTGATGTGGTCTTCATTTATGACGGCACCACGCTGATTGACTCCGTGACCGTTGGGCCAGGCAACACCTGGAACTACACCCTGCCTGCGCAGAACAACGGTACTGAGTTGGTACTGACGACAGTCTTCCAGAGCCCGACTGGCGTAAGAAGCGCGCCGTCTGCGGAGTGGAAAATCATCATTGATACCGAGGCGCCAACGGGCAGCGCGGTGGTCGATGACATGACCCAGGACTCCGGTTTCAGCGGCAGCGACTTCCTTACCAACAGCGGTAAAGCGGGCAGCCTGGTGAGCGGCCATCTCTCTGCACCGCTGGAAGCGGGCGATCGCGTGATGGTTTCCACCGACGGTGGGAAGACCTGGACAGAAGCCATGGTTGACGGTGACAAGTGGGCGTTTGTTGATGCGACAGGCCATAGCGCGGACTGGACTATCCAGACTCGCGTCGTCGATGCCGCCGGAAACTACACCGAATCCTCGCAGAAGGTGGTGCTCGATCAGGTTGCGCCAGACGCGCCAACCGACGTGGTGCGCAGCGGTAATGACGTGACCGTCACGCTGCCGGGCAGCGGCGTTGTCGAGGGTGACACCGTGGTGCTGAAGAGCGGTGACATCACCGTCACGCACACCCTGACGGCGGCGGATATCGCTAACGGCAATGTCACCCTGACCATGCCAGCGGGTGGCTACACCGATATTCCGGTGGGCACGGCGATAGTTGACGCGGCGGGCAACAGCTCCAGCTACCGCACCAGCGCGTTTACCAGTACCAACAACTTCGAGTCACCTGCGGAGTTCAGCGCAATTGATGCCGGTGAGTGGGTGCATGGGATGCGTTTCTCCCATTCAGCGGATACTGCCAGAAATCAGTTTTCATTTAGTAACGAGTCCTTCGGGGGAGGTTTCAATCTGACTCTGGAAGGTTCTGTACAGGATCTCGGCATGGAAGGCAGCATGTTTGTCGATTTTCAGTACGGCGCCAGTGAGATTCGTTTCGACTTTAACCCGAGATGGGCGGGCCAATCGACGGTTGTGAGGTTCTATGACATCAACGGCAATGAGATTAGCTCCCAGTCGGTGAGCGCTTTCGGTAGTAACCGAAATTACCCGGTGTCGTTTACCAGCCCGGATGATACGCCGGTTTACCGAATGGAGATTTACCACCAGGAAGGACCAACTGGTCCTGGGTTTGGCTTCAGCATCGACAACCTGGTGGTGAGCGGGTCAGCAACAACCGTTACCCCAGGCGAGTTCCTGGCGGATAACCAGGGCGATATCTGGTACGGCGACGCGGCGGACAACCTGTATCAGGTTGCTGACGTAGCAAAACTGTCCGATGCGGTAATTCAGGGCGGAGAAGGCACGGACACGCTGAAGCTGCTGGGAGCGGATCAGCACCTTGACCTGAGCGTGTTGACCCACAAAGTCCAGTCAATGGAAGTGTTCGACATTACCGGAACAGGCAACAACACCCTGACGCTGAACGCGGGGGATGTACTGGAAAACGCCACGCAAAACCTGTTCCACGACAACGACTTCAACCAAATGATGGTGAAGGGCGACGCAGGCGACACGGTGAACCTGAGCGATCTGCTGCCGAACGGCATGGACCCGGGTAACTGGACCGATGGCGGTACGGTGAATGTGGGAGGAGTGGAGTATCAGTCTTACCAGATGGACAGCCTGAATACTGAGATCCTCGTTCAGATGGGAGTCACGGTCACGCTGCAGAACCATTAATTGATACCAGGAAAGGGGGTTCCTTTACCGGAACCTCCGGAACGTTTTAGACCAGAACATAAACAGAATTTTTTTTGGAAAATAGTATGAAAAAGACCCTCGTTTCAAATAACAGTACCGAGCCAAATATCGCCGCGCTGCCGCCACTGCCTGCGGATGTTTTGCTGTGGAACGACTACCTGTTCCCGCGTGAAATCCACAATGGCGATCCGAGCGAAGATAACACCCCAACCTTCAGCGGAAAGGGTGAGCCGGGCATGACTGCGGTGATTGACCTCGGTGACGGTCAAAGCGTTCGCGTACCGGTAGATTCAGCCGGTAACTGGAGCTGGACGCCTGCGCCTGCGCTGGCGGACGGTAGCTACAGCTGGTCTGTCGCGCTGGAAAACAGCGCGGGCGAGCGTGGGCCGTCGACGCCTCCCATAATGTTCACTGTAGATACGGTAGGTAACGGCGTGTCCATCAGCCACGCTGAAGATAATACCGGTACGCTGACTAACCCGCTGGCAAGCGGCAGCAGCACCGATGACGTTAATCCGGTTATTGTGGGTACGGCGACGCCGGGCTCCCTGGTGACCCTGTATGTGGACGGGAACGCCGTCGGGTCGATGACTGCCGATCCTGCCACGGGAGCGTGGGCGATTGAGATCAACCCGGCGCTGGAATCCGGGAAGACCTATGAAATTACCGCAGGTGAATACAGCGGCCCAGGCGATAACCCGCCGAATACCCGTCCGTTCCTGCTGACCATTGATACCGTTGTCCCGACGGGCACGTTCGATCGCGTGTCGGATGACGTGGGTCGCTATCAGGGCGATCTGCCCAACCCGGCGGTCACCGATGATACCACGCCAACCCTGCACGGCACGGGCCGTCCTGGGGATATTGTGTTCATTCGCAACGGGGATGAGATCATCGACTCCGTGACCGTGCGTGCTGACAACAGCTGGGAATATACCCTTCCTGAGCAGACGAACGGCACAGCGCTGGACGTCAGCGTGGTATTCCGCGGCCCGACCGGTGTGGAAAGCGCACCGACCGCGTCGTGGAAGCTGGTGATTGATACCGAAGCACCGAACAAACCGATCATTGGTGACGTTGAAGACGACCAGGGTCCGGTTGTCGGGCCTATCCACAACGGTGATGTCACTGACGATACGCAGCCGGTATTCAGCGGCGAAGGCGCTGTGCCTGGCGAAACGGTTGAATTGATTATCGACGACGAAGTCGTGGGCACCGCGATCGTGGGCGACGACGGCAAATGGGAAGTGACCCCGGAAAACCCACTGCCGGAAGGCGAGCATGAAGCCGTGGTGGTGATTGTCGATCCTGCGGGTAACGCCAGCGAGCCGTCCGATCCGATCGGCTTTATCGTGGATACCCAGCCGCCGGCAAAACCGACGATCGATACCGTGTTCGATGACGCAGGTCAGCAGACCGGCAATATCGCTAACGGCGGTATTACGGATGACAGCACCCCGGACTTCACCGGTACCGCCGAGAAGAACAGCCTGGTGTTTATCATTGTGAATGGCCGTACGGTTGACTCGGTGACGGCTGACAGCACCGGAACCTGGACTTGGACGCCGCCGCTGGGCCTGGCAAACGGTCACTATGACGTATCCGTTGTGGCGCAGGATAAGGCGGGTCTGCGTTCTGAACCGTCTGACACCTTCTCGTTCGATCTGCTGGCGGGCGGTATTCCGACGGCACCGGCTATCACCGACGTAATCGACGACGTTGAGTCGCATGTCGGGACGGTACAAAACGGCGGCATCACCAACGACGATCGCCCGACCATTACCGGGACCGCGCAGGATGGTACGACTGTCTATCTGTACGATGGCACCAACCCGAACCCGATCGGCAGCGCCGTGGTAACGGGCGGCCGCTGGACGATTGATTTTGACACCGCACTGTCGCAGGGCGAGCACCGTTTCCGCGCCGTCGCGGAAGATGTGACGGGTAACCGCAGCCCGGAAACCGGCGAATGGGTCATTATCGTGGACTCCATCGATCCGCTGGCCGCGACCGACATTGAGCTGTGGGACGACTTCGGCACGCCAGGCCTCATCGCCAATGACGACACCACCGATGACAACACCCCAACCTACCGCGGTAAGGGTGAGCCTGGTGGTACCGCGATTATCGATCTGGGTAACGGCACCACCGTGCGCGTACCGGTAGACGATAAAGGTAACTGGAGCTACACCCCGGCCCCGGCGCTGACGGATGGTGACTACACCTGGAAAGTCTCTATCGAGGATAAAGCGGGTAACGTCGGTCCGGCTTCAGATCCGATCCACTTCATCGTGGACACCAGCCGTAACGGCGTCTCCATCAGCCACGTTGTGGACGATCAGGGCGACATCGTGGGTAACCTGGGCAACGGTAGCCACACCGACGACACGACCCCAACGGTTGTGGGCCGCGCAACGGCTGGCGCGCTGGTGAAGGTGTATGTTGACGGCAAATACATGGATAGCGTGCGTGCAGACGCCGTGACCGGCGAATGGCAGTACACCATCAGTCCGGCGCTGTCTGTGGATGCCACCTATAAGATCACCGCGAGTGAAGACGCCGGTGCGGGTGAGAGTGCGCAAACCGCGCCGTTCGAACTGACGCTGGATACTCGCGTACCAACCGGTTCCCTGGACCGCGTGGCGGATGACGTGGGCCTGGTTCAGGGTGACCTGGCGAACCCGGCTGTGACCGATGACACCACGCCGACGCTGCACGGTACCGGTGTGGCGGGCGACGTCGTGTTCATTTACGACGGTACCCGACTGATCGACTCCGTCACCGTTGGACCAGCGAATACCTGGAACTTTACGCTGCCACAGCAGAACAACGGAACCGAGCTGTCTCTGACGGCGGTATTCCAGAGCCCAACCGGCGTGAAGAGTGCGCCAACGGCCCCGTGGAATATCTCCATTGATACTCAGGCGCCGGATGCACCGACCATCAAGGGCATGTATGACGACGCGGGCAACCTGATCGCCGACGGCAGCCGTTCACGCGATGCAACGCCTGAACTGCGTGGTACCGCTGAGAAAAATAGCCTGGTGAAAATCTACGTTCCGGGCAGCAACGTGCCGATTGATTCCGTATATGCCGATGAGAATGGTAACTGGAAATGGACCTCTCCAGCCCTGTCCGATGCGCAGCATGACTTCTATGTGAGGGCGCAGGACAAGGCGGGTAACGTGTCGGGTGAATCCAACCATTATGGTCTGGAAGTCGATACCAAAGCGACCACGCCGGTGATTCTGGGCGCGTACGATGACGTGGAAGGCGGCATCTATAAAGCCCTGGTGCCGAACGGTGGGCTGACCAACGATGCGAATATGGAACTGCGCGGGACGGCAGAAGCGAACAGCATCGTGTACATCTACAACGCGTATAACAACGCGGTGATTGATACGGTGAAAGCCGATGGAAACGGCAACTGGAGCTGGGAGCGTGCTGTCGCAAATACGGCTGCAGGCCGTCCGCACATGTTCTACACCATCGCGAAGGATGACCTGGGCAACGTGTCCGAAAAATCGGCGACCTACTCACTCAACGTAGACACGGTCAACGCTGCGCCGGTGATCACCGGTGCCTATGACAATGTTCAGGGCGGGGTATACAACGGTCTGGTTGGTAACGGCGGTGTCACCAACGATCGCACGCCGGAGCTGAAAGGTACGGCAGAGCCTGGTAGTGTGGTTTACATTGTGGTGAATAACTACGGTACGGTTGCGGGCTCCGTTACTACGGGCGCAGATGGCCAATGGTCATTCCCGATTACCACGAACTACAACCAGACGTACAACTTCCATGCATATTCTGTTGACGCAGCAGGGAACCGTTCCGCGAACTCGTCGGGCTTTGCGCTGACGGTCGACACCGTCAATAACGCACCGACAATCACCGGTTCGTTCGACGATGTCCAGGGTGGCGTTTATAACGGCCTGGTAGGTAACGGCGGCGTCACAAACGACCGTACGCTGGATCTGCGCGGCACGGCGGAAGCGGGCAGCGTGGTGTATATCATCAACCCGGCAAACGGTGCTGTGCATGGTTCGACCACGGCGGGTGCGAATGGGCAATGGTCCTTCCCACTCACCACGAACTACAACATGACGTATAACTTCCAGGCTTATTCTATCGATCCGGCTGGCAACCGTTCGGCGAATTCAACAAACTTCGCGATTACGGTGGATACGGTTAACGCCGCGCCAGCGATCACCAGCGTGATAGATAACGCAGGGGCAGAAACAGGCAATGTTGCCAACCTGGGGCGGACGGATGACAGTACGCCAACGTTGAATGGTACGGCAGAGGCAGGTAGCACGGTTTATATCGCGGTGAATGGAACCACGTATAGCACTGTTGCCACCAACGGTAACTGGAGTTTTACGCCGCCAGCGCTGCCACTGGGCAACCATACCTTCAGCGTATTCTCTGTTGACCAGGCGGGTAACAGGAGTGCGGGTGTTTCGCGAAGCCTGACAATCGTTTCGCCTGTCACCAGTGGTAAAGAAGACTTCAACGCGCTGGCGAATATGTCCCTTACGATTGGTAAACCGACCGATTCAGGCTTTACGTTATTGTCAGGAGATGCCCGCGTATCGACCACGCAAAATGGTGGTTACTATGGTAATCCGTTCCTGTATATCGCTCAGGGAAGCGCAGGAACAACCTTTACCGTGGGTGAAACAGATCGCATTAACTTCCAGTTAATGGGATGGGGGGGATACGGGAGCGGCACAACAACCTCAGCAGCTTACGTGAAGTTTTATAATGCTGCGGGAAAAGAGATTGGCTCACTGAGCGGGCGTGGAACGAGTGGTACGGACTACGTGAACTTTAATTTCCAGGCACCAGCCGGTGAAACGATCGCTAAAATTCACATTTACAGCAATGACCAGAGTGGTCTGGGGCTGGACAATATTTCATGGGGAACACAGGCTGCCAGCCGTTCCGCAGGCCGCTCTATGTCCATGATGATGAATGCTGAAGAGCAGCATGACGATAACGCCAGTGTTGTCAGCACGCTGAACGATCGTGAGATTAACCTGGATAACCTCCAGCACAAGACCATTGATCTGACCAACAGCAAGCAGGACAAGCTGAATATCAGCCTGAACGATGTGCTGACCCACGCAGAGAAGGATATGTTTATCGCTGATGGCAATAAACAGCTGATGGTTCAGGGGAACAAAGGTGATGTGGTGAACCTGAGCGACCTGCTGCCTGATAACAGCGATCCGGGTAACTGGACCAATGCCGGTAACGTCAAGGTGTCTGGTGTCGAGTACCAGATATACCAGGTCGAAAACCTGGATGTGGAACTGCTGGTGCAAACCGGTGTGACCGTCAACGTGAATAATCACTAACTTAAACTTTTCCAGGCCTCCTTTCGGGGAGGCCTCTGGAGGATTTATGACTTTTTTCAAGACCTCTTTATTCGCGGCGCTGTTTACCTCATCCGCATTTATTCTTCATCCGGCGCTGGCGGCGGAGAATTTTGGCAAGACCTATCAGCCCGTTGCGCCCGTCAGCCAGACGCAAACGCAGGTGGTTTACTACCGTGACGCCAGCAATACGGCGGGCGGTGCGGCGCATATTTATGTCGACAATGAATTCCATGACGCGCTGTTACCTGGCGGCTTTACGACATTCTGTCTGGCTCCGGGTAAGCATAATCTGGGTGCGTATCAGAATGATGCGCCGCAGTACCATGGCAAAGAGCAGGGCTATAACGTTGAGATGAGCGGAGGGCAAACCTACTTTGTGCGCGTCAGCTCCACGATGAATGCGGTGCCGGAAGCCCGTACGCGCGAGCAGGCGGAGAAGGATCTCGCGGGTCTGCGCGAGCAGATCCACGTGCTGTCCCGCGCGTCCAGCGTCGAGGCCTGTAACTATCTGCCTGCACCCCGGTACAAAGATTACACCCTCTCTGGTGACGTGATGTTCCGTTTTGGTCAGGGCAGCGCGAAAGGCGTTTCTGCTCAGGGTCATCAGGCCGTTAAGGATCTGGTGGCGACGATCAAACGTGAAAACGTTGAGCTGAAGCAGATCCAGGTGATCGGCCACACGGACGCCATCGGCAGCGATCGCGGCAACTACGCCCTTGGCCTGAAGCGCGCGCAGACCGTGCATACTATGCTGGCGGAGAACGGCCTTCCGGCTCGCCTGATGAGTGCGACCAGCGTGGGCAGCAAGGAGCCTGTCGTGAACGACTGCGCGGCATCCGATAAAAAAACGCTGATCGCCTGTAATGCCCCTAACCGTCGTGTTGTGGTGCGCGTGAGCGGCGATCGCGACATGAGTGCTTCTGCACAAAAATAATGTATCAACGCTGCCTTCCCGCCACGGGAAGGCCCTTTTCCCCCGCTCAGAACCTCTTTCGTGCCAAAAAATAAGCACTTCCATTGAGACAGGTCTCATTAAGGCAAGACCATTCCGCGTGACAGAATATTCCTAATTCACTCAGAAAGTTAACTTATCTTTTTGATTTATTTGATTTTTTATAACCTGGAATACACGAAATATGGAATCCTCAATGGCTAACACCCAGGAGGAACAGCTGCATGCCATCGCCCGCGATACCCGACTTAATGATGACTCCCTGCTACGAAGTATTGCCTGGCTGTCGGAGCATTATGGTCTGGGTAAGAGCGACGATGTCCTGCTGGCTGGTCTGCCTGTTGAACAAACGCTCACACCCTCTTTAGCGCTTGATGCGCTCAAAAACGCCGGTATCACCGGGGGGCTCATCAAGCGTAACAGCGCTGAACTGCCCGAGCAGGTTTTCCCCATGATTCTGCTGCGCAAAGGTGCGGGCGGCATGGTTCTGCTCGCGCGCGAGCGTCGTAAAAATGCCGATGATAAATGGGACCTGTTTTATACCCTGATCATGCCGGAAGTGGGTGATGAGCCGGTTGAGCTGAACCATGCGGCGCTCAGCGAGCTGTATGTCGGCTATGCCATTGCGGCGAAGCCGACGGCGCGCATTGACAGCCGGGTGAGCGACATTGCCCCGCCGCAGCCGAAAGGCCACTGGCTGTTCAGCACCCTGTGGCGCTATCGCAGCTACTACCGCAGCGCCGCGCTGGCCTCGGTGCTGGTGAACGTTCTGGCGCTGGCGTCCGTCTTCTTTACCATGAACGTCTATGACCGGGTGATCCCCAACCAGGCGTTTACTACCCTGTGGTCGCTGGCGATTGGCGTACTGGTGGCGATGGTCTTTGAGGCCGTCACCCGTACGGTACGTGCGCATCTGCTCGATACCGCCGGGAAAAAAGCGGACTTGATCGTCGGCAGCATTCTGTTCCGTCAGTCGCTGGCGGTCAAAATGGAACATAAGCCGGCCTCTTCCGGCTCGTTTGCCAACCAGCTGCGCGAATTTGAATCCGTCCGTGACTTTGTCTCTTCCGCCACGCTGGCGGCGATTGCCGACTTACCTTTTGTGCTGCTGTTTATCGGCATTATTTTTGCCATTGGCGGATCGCTGGCATTCATCCCGATGCTGATGCTGCCGATGATCCTGCTGGTGAGCCTGCTTATCCAGTGGCCGCTGGCGAAAGTGATGAAAGCCAGCCTGCAGGAAGCCTCGTTAAAGCAGGGCGTGCTGATTGAATCCATCGAAGGGATGGAGACCCTGAAGTCGGTCGGCGGGGAGTCCTGGATGCAGAGCCGCTGGCAGAAGTTCAGCGCCATGCAGTCCTCCAGCGCGGCGGCGTCGAAGCACTACTCGACGCTGGCGATGAACTCGGTGAGCTTCCTGCAGCAGCTGCAGACGGTGATGCTGATTGTCACCGGGGTATATCTCATTGATGCCGGGAACCTGACCCAGGGTGCGCTGATCGGTACCGTGATGCTGGCCGGGCGCGTGACGGCACCCTTAAGCCAGGTGATTGGTCTGGCCGTGCGTTATCAGCAGGCCAAAGCCGCGCTGACCTCGCTGAACAGGCTGATGGAACATCCGACCGATCGCAGCAGCGAGATTGATTACATCAAACAGCCTGAACTGAACGGCGATATTGAACTGAAAGGCGTGACCTTCTCCTACCCGGCACCGCCGATGCAGCCTAACCCGGAGATCCTGAAAGGCGTCAACGTGACGATCAAACCGGGTGAGCGCGTGGCGATTGTGGGCAAAATTGGCAGCGGTAAATCGACCCTGCTGCGCATCATTGCGCGTCTCTATACCCCGGTGAAAGGGCAAATGTTCAGCAGTGGGCTGGATGTGAACCAGATTGAACCGTCGGACTGGCGTAACAACGTGGGCTTTGTCGGCCAGGAAGCGCGTCTGTTTTACGGTACCCTGCGTGAAAACATCATGATTGGCCGCCAGAACGCCTCCTCCGATGAATTCCTGCACGTGCTGCGGCTGACGGGGCTGGATCAGGTTGCCGCGCGTCATCCACGCGGTATCCACATGCCGGTGGGCGAGCAGGGGAATAGCCTCTCCGGCGGTCAGCGTCAGCTGGTATCCCTGGCCCGAACGCTGCTGGCGAGACCGAACCTGCTGCTGCTGGATGAACCCACCAGCGCGATGGATTCCCAGACGGAAGCCCTGTTCTTACAGCATCTGAAAATGGCGACCGCTGGGCACACGCTGGTGGTGATCACCCATCGCCCGTCGCTGCTGGCGCTGGTGGACCGCATGATTGTTATAGATGACGGCAAAATTGTGGCGGATGGCCCTAAACAGCAGGTTCTGGCCGCACTGAACGGCGCACCCGCCAATGACAGCCATCCAGCGAAAGCCGCTACCGGAAAACAGCCCGTGGAGGCAAGCGCATGACCTTCTTCAAACGCAACCGTAAACAGAAAAACCTGTCGGCGCGCGACGCCGCCTGGATGAGCGACATCCAGGAGGCTCTGTTCTCGCAGACGACGCCGAAATCCCGTCTGGTTCTCTGGCTGATTCTGGCGGTCTTTGCCGGTTTCTTAACGTGGGCGCATTTTGCCAAAGTGGAAGAGATCACCAAAGGCGACGCCAAAATTGTCTCTAAAAGCCGTGAGCAGGTGATTCAAAGCCTCGAAGGCGGGATCCTTGAAGAGATGAACGTGCGTGAAGGCGACATCGTCGAGCCGGGTCAGGTGCTGCTCAAGATTGACCCTACCCGCGCCCAGTCCAGTTATCAGGAGACGCTGCGTAAAGTGGTGGCCCTTGAAGCAACCGTTAACCGCCTGCGTGCGGAAGCCTACGGTCTGCCGCTGACCTTTAGCGATCGCGTGAAGCAGTACCCTTCCGAAGTGGACCTGGAAACGCGCGCCTACAACAGCCGCAAACAGGCGCTGGAAGAGGGGGTGGCCTCATTAGAGAAAAGCTACCGCCTGGCGCAGAACGAAATTGCTATGTCAGAGCCGCTGGCGGCACGCGGCCTGCTTTCGGAAGTCGAACTGCTGCGCATGCGTCGTCAGGCGAACGATCTGCAGTCGCAAATCGTCGAGCGTCGTAACCGCTACCAGGCAGATGCTAACGCCGAGCTGATTCGTCAGGAACTGGATCTGGTGCAGGCCGAAGAGAACCTGACGGGACGCGCCGACGTGGTAAGCCGTACCACCATCACCGCGCTGGTGAAAGGCACGGTGAAAAACGTGCGCGTCACCACCATCGGCGGCGTAATCCAGCCCGGTGAACACATTATGGAAATCGTACCGCTGGAAGACCAACTGCTGGTGGAAGGGAAGATCAAACCGTCTGACGTGGCCTTCCTGCATGCCGGGTTACCGGCGATGGTGAAGATCACCGCGTATGATTTTGGTATTTACGGTGGCCTCAAAGGGCACGTTTCTCTCGTCAGCCCGGACACGCTGAAGGATGACGCCAAAGCCGCCGCAGGCCGCCCTGACGATACCTATTATCGGGTGATGGTGTTAACCGACAGCAGCACGCTGAGCGCCGGTGGCAAGTCACTGCCGATCATCCCGGGCATGATTGCCACGGTAGAAATCCGCACCGGTGAAAAAACCATTCTTGATTACCTGTTGAAACCTATCTTCAAAGCGAAGGAAGCGTTCCGCGAGCGTTAATATGAAAAGTGATTCAATGTTTGTGCAGCGCCGTCTGGCGGCGCTGCTGACGGCCGCGGCGTGCCTGGCATCGGCTAAAAGTGCAGCCAATAGTGATGGTTTATTAGCCTTTGAGCCTGCAGCCCCTGTGGTAAAATCTCGCATGGTGATGGCCTCCACGCCGCCTGCGCCAGCCGCGCCGTTAGTGGAGTCGTCATCCGTGAAAAGAGCGGCTGCGACGCCGAAGCGTGAAAGCCTTGCCCAGGCTGCAACGGCCCGGGCACCCAGCGAAGGTGAGATTCGCGCCCTGTTTAATGATGCGGTAAATACCGCGCTGAGCATCAGCCCCGAAGTGCGTGGCGCGCATTACAACACTGAAGCGGCGGAAGCCAACGTGGACGAAGCCAAAGGTCAGCGCTGGCCGCAGATTGATGTCGGTACCCGTTCCAAAAGTTACCAGTTTGGCGGCGGTGAACGCCGCTACAGCGACAGCCGACCGGCAGTAACCGTCAATATGGCGACCACACTGCTCGACTATGGCCGCACCAGTAACACCATTAAAAGCCGTGAGGCACTGCATGACGCGGCGAAAAACAACGTCGATGCCCAGGCGGAAGATATCGCCTGGCAGGTCAGCAGCTCGCTGGTTGAGCTGAGCAAACAGCGCCAGATCATCAGCCTGAGCCAAAAGTACGTGGCCCGCATGAACGAGCTGGTCAACATGCTGGACGGGATTGTGAAGGTCGATCAGGGGCGTCGCAGCGAGCTGACTCAGGCGCGCGGGCGCTTGCTTCAGGCGCAATCATCGCTGGATACGGCGGTTTCACGGGCTCGCGATATTGAAATCACCCTTAACCGTCTGCTGGGGGATAAAAAAGTGCCCCTGCCCGCGGCAACCGTCTGGAACCTGAAGCCGGGAGAGTTGACGACGCAGCTGACGGCCCTCAATAGCCATCCGACGATTCGTCAGGCAAAGGCGGAAACCGCATCGGCGCTGGCTGACGCGGACGCCGCGCGCTCTGCATCGTTTCCGACGGTCACCTGGAACGTTGGCAAAAGCACCGGGCGTGACGAGCTGGGGCGTGAACAATCCTGGGAGACGGGCGTAAACGTGAGCTGGCCTATTTTCCGCGGCGGTTCTCAACGCGCCGCTGAACTCTCTGCTGCGCGTCGGGCTGATGCCAGCAGAGAGGCGATTGAAAAACAATTACGCGATTTGGATAACCGCGTGCGCGCGGCGGATCAGGATGCCCGCAGCATGCTGGAACGCGCCGAGTTGTACCATGACTTAGCCTTTGAATCCGATCGTATTCGCCATGATTTCTTCGATCAATGGTACCACCTTGGCAGACGAACCCTGCTGGATGTGCTGAGTGCAGAAAGTGATTATTACGGTAACCAGGTTGCAGAAGCCACCAACCGCTTTGACGCTTACGCTGCAATATTTCGTAGTTATGCCAGTGCGGGAACATTATTGCAGTGGCTGAGAAAGCAGTAACCAGCCGTTTAAATAATGAACCACTCAGCAGGCACAGAAAGAGAGTGCAGATGAATCAGTTTTCAGGAAAAAAAATCTATATTGCCTTACTCGACGATCATCCTATTGTGCGCAAAGGGCTGGAAATTATTTTCAGCCAGGAGCCGGATTTTGAACTGAAAGGCAGCTTTGCCAGCCGCATCGATCTGATTAACTTTTTACGTACCAATCGTATCGATGTGCTGATCCTGGACTATTTACTCGGCGATGAAGATATCGACGGATTACCGATGATCAAGCAGCTGATGAGTAATTTTCCGTGGCTGAAAATATTAATCTCATCGACGCTGGAAAATACCGCCATTGTCCGTATGGCGCTGAAGGCGGGCGTGCGCGGACATATTGGTAAAAGCCGTGACGCCTCGGAAGTGGTAGATGCCGTACGCCGCGTGGCGGCGGGTCATATCTGCCTCTCTGAAAGCATGGAGAAGGAGTTTTATCTTATCTCCGAGCCGACGACGTCCGGCAACGCTGAAGATGAACAGCAGGTCATCGACGGTATTGGCCGCCTGGACCAGCTCTCTGCGCGGGAGCTGGAAGTGCTGCGCCTCTTCCTCTCTGGTATGTCCGTGCTGCAAATTTCCGAGAAGTTCAGCCGCAGCCGCAAAACCGTTAGCGGCCAGAAGAAAGCCGCGATGAAAAAGCTGGGTGTGAAGACCGATCCTGAGCTGTTCCTCTGGCACGACCAGTTGTTGTGATGATCAACCCCGGGTCGTTTTTATAACCGGGTGGCGCTGCGCTTGCCCGGTCTACCGTTCCTCGCAGGCCCGTGCAAGCGAAGTGCTGCCGCAAGATCGCTGATAGAGCACGGCTTAAAGAGACAATCATTCATCCCCGCCTGTAAACACCGTTCCTTAATCTCATGCATCGCATTCGCCGTAAACCCGATAATCCATGCGGGTGCCCGGCCCTGTTCACGTTCTGCGTTACGCAACATCCCCGTTAGCTGATAGCCGTTGATGCCGGGCATGTTGCAGTCGGTGATAATGACATCGAACGCCGTGTCGGCCCAAATTTTTAGCGCCTCATCGCCGCCGGAAGCCAGGTGCGCATGCTGTCCCAGCCACGCCAGCTGTTTGGCTAGCAGGATACGGTTTGCGGGATTGTCATCAACCACCAGTACGTTAAGCGCCGGTAACGTTTCCTCTTCCGTATGAGGCTGGGCACGAGTCGTCACGGCACGGGTGACTTTAGGCAGAGAAAAGGTCGCCCTGACCGTGGTGCCAACGTGCTTTTCGCTGGCAAGCGTGAGCGTACCGTTCATGCTTTCACAAATCGTCCGGCTGATATATAACCCCAGCCCGGTTCCCGCCCGGCGATTATCCGCCTGACTGAAAGGCCTGAACAACGCAGCCTGCTGGCTGGCATCAATGCCGACACCGCTGTCCTGCACCTCTATCACGAACTGTATGTTGTCGGCGTCGGCCTCTTCCCGCTGCGACAGGGTCAGCGTCACGCTGCCGCGATCGGTGAACTTAATCGCGTTGCTCAGCACGTTGGAGATCACCTGCTTAATGCGCAGCGGGTCGGCGTAGACCTCATACAGCGCTTCGGTCGGAAAGACTTTATTCAGCTGGATATTCTTCTCCGTCGCCACTCCCTGAAATACCCGCATCATGTTGTCGATGAGTTTGCCAAACTGGACGGGTTCCGGGTTGAAATCGAGATGCCCGCCCTCGATCCGCGAGATATCCAGAATATCGCCAATCAACCCCACCAGACCCTCTGCCGAGTCGTAAGCGACCTCCAGGGCCTGAAGATCGTGTTCGCCCCGACGTCCTTTTTTCAGCACGATGTCGAGCATGCCAATGATCGCGTTCATCGGCGTGCGGATCTCATGGCTCATGGTTGACAGAAAAACGGATTTTGCCCGGTTGGAGTCTTCCGCCCGCTCTTTCGCCTCGCTCAGCTCCGCCAGCAGCGACTCGCGTTCGGTGAGCATTTCGCGCAGCTGGGTGAGCTGCTCGTTCAGTTGCCTGCGCAGCGCCGCCTTACGTACAATCTGCCGACGTAAATAGAGCGCCCATCCCAGGGCTAATAACACCAGCACGGCACTGAAGACGCCCGTAGCAATCAACACCTCGCGGTAGCGATACCAGAAGCTGTCGACCACCACCAGCTCGTTGGGTCTCCAGCGGTTAGCCAGATTTTCCATCTCAATGGGAGAGATACTCAGCAGGACTTTATCCAGAATGCGCTGCAGTTCCGGGTTTGCCAGCCCCACGCCAAAGGAGATCCAGGCGGGTGATTCTCCGACAATTGAGACCACCTTCAGCTTGTCCTGAAAATTGGTGTAAATCTGGTAATCCGTCATCACCAGAATGCCTATCGCCGCGTCGGCATCACCGCGGGTGATGCTGGTGAGCAGCTGCGATTCATTGCCAACATGCACAATCTTAATTTCCGGGTAACGTTCGCGTATCCGTTGCTCCACGCCAATATTTTTCACCAGCGCCAGACGTTTGCCGCGCAGGTCGGCCAGCGTCGTGATGTCGTTGCGTGAGGTTGATGTGGTGAGGGCAAACGCGCTGCGTAAGTAGGGCCGCGTGAAGAGGATCCGATCCTTGCGCGCGTCGCTCGGTGTCAGTGAGGCGAGCATGTCGGCCTGCCCATGGTTGACCTGGTCGATTAGGTCATCGGTGGTATTGCCGGTCTCGAAGCTAAAGCGCAATCCGGTGCGCAGCGACACCACGGAAAAGAGATCTGCCACGACGCCGCGCAGCACGCCTTTGTTATCAATGAAGGAGACCGGCGCGGCATTGTCCTGGCTGTAGATCAGCACGTTCACCACAGGATGACGAGCGATCCACGCTTTTTCCCGATCGGTAAAGTCCAGTGACTTGGTTCCCTGGGCAATATCGACGCGATCGGGCTGCCAGCGCCGATAGAGATCCAGCTTTTCCTCTTCGGGCACAGCACGAATCGTTGCGTTGATGAGCTGGTTGAGCTGCGGATGACTCTGGCTCAGGGCGAACCCCACCTCACGGTTGGGGAGTCGGGAGAAGCGCTCGATGTGAATGTTGTTTAAATAGTTTCGGCTCAGCGAATAACTATTCCCCAGATAGGCGCGGGACTGACCAAATGCCACAGCGCTCAGCGCCTCCTGGTAACTGTCAAACAGGCGAAAATGCGCTTTAGGATAGGCCGCTTTTACCTGCGCGAGGGGCAGATAGTCCCTGACCATCGCGACATCGGTGTCGGCAAGATCGTCGGCGAGGGGCTGGGTGTCGCGGTCGTTAATACCTAATACCGGTTTATCGCTGGCATAGGGCGTTGAGAAAACAAAGGTGTCATTCGCCTCGAAGGCGGCGACAGAGGGAATAATGTCGATTTCACCGCGGGCAAGCGCCTGCCACAACTCGTCCGGCGAGTCGTACATGTTGACCTTAACGGGCAGATTCAGCTGCCAGGAGACCAGGCCGATGAAGTCGGCGCTCAGTCCTTCATATTCATGGCGCATATTGCGCATCCCGAAAGGGGGCGCGTCATCGCGGGTGATGCCTACCGTCAGATTTTGCATCTGCTTCAGCAGCGTGGCCTGCTCCCCGGTAAGCGGAAGGCGGTTCATGCCTTCAATGGGGGTGCGCATCAGAATTTTATATTCTTCACTGTGTGCCGAAGACGTACCAGGTAAAAATAAAACCAGAAGCAAAAAAAGACGAAGGTAGTGGCGCATATTTTTTTATAACGCTCCAGAGGATGGGGTTCTGATAGTTTCATTCTGATGAAACGAGAAACGCATTGTTATAAGACCAGGCTTGTTTATTATTCTGGCAATCATCAATAACGAAAAGCGCAATGTCTGGGCAGGAACGTTATTAATTCTGCGCTATCAACGCAATGATAATAAAAGCTTACATCCTCATCGGCTTTTTAACGTATAAATTTTTATTTCCGGCTTAACGGCAACATCAAGACGGGTCTTGTCGCTTACCTTACTCGCGGAGGGGAAAATAATACTCACGTTTATTTCATTTACTGAGCCCGGACGATGCGCCCATCTTTTCTTCCTCATTCTTCTGCGACGAAACAAAAAGCACTGCGCCAGAAATTTTCTGCGCTGGCGGAGCAGTATCGTCACGCCATGGCCGTTGCGGATTACGCGACGGCTTCCCGCTGCTGCGAAAAGGCGCTGGCTGTTCTGCCGAACAATATGTCGGTACAAAGCGATTACGCCCTGAGTCTGATGCGTGAGGGAAAGCATGACCGGGCTTATAAGGTTTATCGCAAGATTTATCAGTCGCTCCGCCGTCACGAAGCGTCAGAAACCTGGCTTGATGGCCTGACGGAACTGTGCGGACATATGGGCAAAACGGCTGAAATGCGTGCCTACGGTCTGGAGTCATTGACCCTTTCTGACCAGCGCTTTCGTCAGGGAACCGTCTGGCCGCTGCCCCAGACGCCACCGCCGACTTTTCAGGCGGATTGCCGCGAAAAGAACATCATCGCGTTTAGTCTGTACGGCGACCAGCCGCGCTACTGCGAAACCTTAATTAAAAATATCGATGCCGCCGCCGGGCTGTTTCCTGCGTGGCGCTGCCGCGTCTATCTCGACGACTCCGTGCCGCAGCACGTCTGGCAGCGGCTGGAGCAGGCGGGCGCGGCGCTGGTGGATATGAGCCATGAAAAGGGGATCTACCCGACGATGTGGCGTTTTCTGGTGATGGATGACCCGCAGGTCGACCGCTTTTTGGTGCGAGACGCCGACTCCTTGCTGTCCGAGCGGGAACAGGTCTGCGTGGAAGCCTGGCTGCGTTCGCCGTTTTATTTCCACCATATGCGCGACTACTTTACCCATACCGAACTGCTGCTGGCCGGGATGTGGGGCGGCTGCGGCGGGCTGGTCCAGAATGTGGAAGGGATGATGCGTCAGTTTGTGGCGGGCTATCAGGGCAGCGCGCGTTTCACCGATCAGTATTTCCTGAAGGTGGCGTTGTGGCCCACCGTTCGGCAGAGCATTATGAATCACGACGAGATTTTCGCGTTTCACCATGCCCGGCCCTGGCCAGAACACCCGCCTGTCCGCTGGGAGGCAGAGCATTTTCATGTTGGCAGTAATGCCGGGTTTACCGTACTGGCGGGGCCGAGCGAGAAAGCGGACGGCGAAAAGCAGGCCGTTGTGCTACGGTTTGATGGTGTGAGCTATCGCTATACGGCGCTGGTGCGTAACGGGCAGTGGACCTTACCCGTGCCTTTCTTCCTCGCCGACCGTTTTCGTCAGGGAGAGATGCAGGTGGAGGCGATCGGGGATACCGGCACATGAGCCGTTACTCAAGAGACGCGACCTGCATACCGACCTGCACCAGCAGCTCCGTCTCAAGACCCGAGTGGTGATAGACCTCGTACTGCACACCATCCACGGTGACAGACCCTCTGGCTTTCATCCACTCTCCCGGCTCTGAATCGGCGGGGAGCAGGTCGGAAAGATTAACCTGTTCCCCCGAAGTCCCTTTTATCAGCCATTGTTTACTGTTGTCATTAATAAAAAGGCTCTCCTCGCGCTGAATTAAAATATCGCCGAGGGAGATCGCCGTCAGGGCCGGAAAGTTATCGTTAATTGCCTCGTCCGTGTGGGCTTCTGTGCTGTTGTCGCTGTTATTGTTCATCACGAAGTAACCTGTTTACGCATAGCAAATCTGCCTGATTTTTACCTGCCATGGAAAAAGGGAACAATAAGGTCGGTCTTATAAAAAAGAGATTTACGCTTATTCGCAAAAACAAGACCGACCTTAATCAGGGCTGGCGCCTGTATTGCTAAAATTCCCGCAAATTATGGCGGGTAATCAGGCAATGTGGTTCGACGCGCAGTTGCTAAAATAGAGACAACCTCTTTACTGGCCCCTCCAGTTCTTCTCCTCAGGGAACCACTCATACGATGCGTTTTTTATCTGCCCGGTTGATAAGCCTGTTTTTACTGTTGTGCAGTGTCGGACAGATTCAGGCCCAGGAACTGTCTCTGCAACGCCGTGTGCAGGTCAATGCGCCGCACGTCCAGTTTAATGTTGATGTGCAGCAGTGGCTGGACAACAACCAGACGCTTCATGTGGGCGTCTGGGGGCAGCCCCATCCCCCTTTGAGTGAAGGCATGGGCCACGGGCTTTTCAGCGGCATTGCTGCCGATTATCTGGCGCTGCTGGAGGATAGCCTTAAGGTCAACGTCAAACTGCATTATTACAGCCATAGCCGCGATGCGTTCCAGGCGCTGCGCCGTCATGAAATTCAGATGGTGGCGATGTGGAACCCGGAACTTTGGCCAAATCCGGATCTGGTAACCACGCCGCCATGGCTGCTGGATAAGGCGGTCCTGATGACCACCCGCGATCGTGCTGACGACGCACGCGAAGCCATCCCCAGGAAACTGGGGCTGATGTCGGATACCAGCGCCAGCCCGGCGCTGCGTCGTTACTACCCTGGCAGCACGCTCCGTTTTCAGTACTGGTACCCTTCAGCCGTCAGCGCGCTGGCGTTTAAGCAGATAGACGCGCTGTGGATTAACCGCGCAAGTGCGGAATACCTCACCCAGTATCATCAGGCCCAGGGGCTACACTGGCGCTATAGCCCGGCGCTGCCCAATCTGAACATGAGCTTTGGCGTGGATCGCCAGCTGCCGCAGCTGGCGGAAGCCATCGACACGGTGTTTAAACACATTCCGTTAGCCAGCCGTTTGCGTATTACCAACAGCTGGGGACTCAACCGGAGCTTCGTGATCACCACCAACCCGCTGGCGCTGGATCAGGAGGAAGAGAACTGGCTGCGCGAGCACAGTCAGATCCAGGTGATCCTGGATAGCCGCCAGCGTCCGCTGTCGTTTGTGGAGGAGGGATCGCCCGCGGGTCTGGTGGTTGACCTGCTCAATCAGTTTAGCGAGCAGTACGATATTCAATTCACGATTCTGACCGCCGGTAGCGACGCCGAACTGAATGCACTGAAGCGGGACAACCCGGACGCGCTGATGCTCAGTCTGCAGACCGACATAGCGCAAAAGTCTACCGCGAGCATGGCGATGACCTCACCGTTGCTCACCACGCCCTCTGTGGTGGTCATGGATCAGGAGATCAAACGACCGGATGATTTTTCCCAGCTGAAGGGCGAAAAGCTGGCGATTATGGCTGATGACCCGCTGATCCACTGGCTGGAAACCTGGTATCCCACCATCCAGCTGGTGCCGCTTACGAAGATGGATGATGCGCTCGCGTGGCTGAAAAAAGGCGACGTGCGCGGCGTGATTGCGCCGCAGTTTATCGCCAACTATCTGGTGACGCGCCATCATCCCACCCGCTTTCATCTGGCGGTGACGGTACCCGTACCGCCCACGGATGTGGTGATGGCCGCGCAAACCGACACCAGCCAGCCGATTAATATTCTCAATAAGGCGCTGGCGGATATGCAGCCGCAGGCGTTGATGCAGCTGGCGGGCGACTGGCGACAAGCCGCCATCGACAATAGCGAAACCTGGGCGCAAAGCACGGTGCTTAATTCCCTGGTCTGGGGCGTGCTGCTTCTGCTGGTGGTCACCGGGTGTTGGCTGTGGATCCAGTATCTGCGCGCCGCGCTGCGTCGCGGGAACGTCTGGCAGCAGCAGCTTGCCGAACAGTTGCGTTTTACCCAGGCGCTTATAGACGCCTCACCCGTGGCGCTCTATGTGCGCGATCGCAACGGAAACCTGCTGCGTTACAACCAGGTCTGGGCGGAGACCATCGGTCAGCCGGGTGAGGTATTGCAGGGGCAGCCTGTCACGGCGATCGCCATAGCCGAACCGGCGGTGCTGGCGAACCTGGAGGCGAAGTACCAGCAGGCGTTGCAGGATGGACAGCCGCAGAACTGGTCTGAAAGCTGTACGATCAACGGCCAGCGACGTTATCTGCAGGGCTGGGTTGTGCCGTGGCATGACGGCCAGGGCGATATCAGCGGCCTGATTGGCGGCTGGCTGGATGTCACGGAAAAAGAGCAGCTGATTGCCCAGCTTTCAGAGACGAAAAATAACCTGGAACAGGCGATCGGCAGTAAGAACGCGTTTATGCAGAGCATGGGGCATGAAGTGCGCACGCCGCTTAGCGTGATCACCGGCCTGCTGGAGATGGAGCTTCAGGCGCTGGAGGCGCGGCATGAGCATAACGAAAATCTGAATCTGATCTGGGAATCTTCCCTGAGCCTGCTTTCGCTTATCGGGGATATGTTTGATGTTTTCCGGGCCGATAACCCGCAGCTGAATGGCACGACCCGCAGCACGCATTTGCCCCAGCTGATCCACAGTACGGTGGCGCTCTATCGTCAGCAGGCGGAAGCCAAAGGGATCACCCTGAACGTGTTGATCGAGCTTTCCGGTGAGCGCTTTATTACCGATCCGCTGCTGATTATTCGCATCCTCTCCAGCCTGCTTCGCAACGCGATCAAGCACTCGAACGGCGAAGAAATTGACGTTGAGGTGTACGAGGGCACCACAGACGCGGGCTCCACGACCGTCCCGCTGGTCATTGAGGTGTGTGACCAGGGAGAAGGAATCGACGGAAAGCGGCTGGAGGAGATTACCCGACGCGCTCACCACGTGACGCTGAAATCCGAGTGGACCGATACCGGGTTCAGCTTACCGGCCTGCCTGTATATGGCGCAGGCCGCAGGGGCGGAGGTGCGTATCGACAGTGAACCGCATGAGGGCTGCGTGGTGAGCCTTCACTTTGATGCGCAGCCCGCCGCCGGTAAGGTGTTAACACCTCCTCCCGTCGACCAGGCGCGCAGCCTGCATATTCTGGGAGTGGATGACTACCCGCCTGCACGCCGGGCGCTGCAACAGCGGCTGGAGTCATGGGGGCACCGGGTATCGCTGGCGACGCAGGGCGCGGAGGCGCTGTCGATGTGGCAGCAGAATCCTGGCCGCTACGATGTGATTATTACCGATTGCACGATGCCGGAAATGGACGGCTATGAACTGGCACGGCAAATCCGCCACACCGAGCAGCTGACAGTCCAACCGCAGATCCCGGTTTTCGGTTTGAGTGCGATGAGCGGCGAGGAATCGGCTGCTCGCTGCATTGAGGCCGGTATGAATGAATACCTGGAAAAACCGCTGACGGCAGAAAAACTCCAGACGCTGCTGGACCGCTATTTTGCTGGCAGCGGCGCTAAATCTGAGTGGGTGAATGATGCCACGTGGGCACTGCAGGCCGAAATGGTCGAGGTCAACAGGCAGGATGCCAGCAAGCTGACGCAGTGGCTCGCGCAAAAAGAACGCGATAAGGTGGGCCGCATGGCGCACCGCATTAACGGCGGCGCAAGGATGATGAACATGACGTCTCTGCAGCAAGCCTGCGAACAGCTGGAAGCGGCCTGTAATGAAGAACGCGGCTGGCAAGAGATTGAATCCCTCGTCAACCGCGTCCTGGAAGAGATGAGTCGGTTTAATCAGCAGCTGTCGTCAGAGAACAGCGATGCGCGCTGACGTTCTGGCATTAACGCATGGTCACAAACTCTTCCGCCGCCGTCGGGTGGATCGCCACGGTGTTGTCGAAGTCTTTCTTGGTTGCGCCCATCTTCAGCGCCACCGCGAAGCCCTGCAGGATCTCGTCCATGCCGAAGCCAATGCCGTGGATACCGACAATCTTCTCATCCGGGCCGATGCAGACCAGCTTCATGCGGCACGGCTGACGGTGTGAGGTGACGGCGGTATACATCGCTGTAAACGCTGATTTATACACTTTCACCTGATCGTCGCCGTACTGCTCGCGCGCCTGCGGCTCGGTTAAGCCGACGGTGCCGATTGGCGGGTGGCTGAAGACCACGGTTGGGATAAGGTTGTAATCCAGATGCTCGTCCGGCTTGTTGTTGAACAGACGCTCGGAGAGACGACGGCCCGCCGCGACGGCGACCGGAGTCAGTTCAACCGCACCGGTGTTATCACCGACGGCGTAAATGCCCGGCACGCTGGTGTTCTGGAACTTATCAACGACGATATAACCTTTGTCATTTGTTTTGACGCCGGTCACGGCCAGGTTGAAGCTGTCGTTCGCTGGTTCACGGCCAATCGCCCAGATCAGGCAGTCGACGGTCTGGCTGCGGCCATCTTCCAGCTCCAGGGTCAGGCTACCGTCCGCGTTTTTCACCACCGCTTTAGGCACGGCGTTGGTGTGCAGGGTTGGGCCTTCGGTGTTCATCACTTCAACCAGCGTATCGACGATCAGCGGGTCAAAGCTGCGCAGGGGGGCGTGTTTACGCACGAACAGGTGCGCTTCTGCACCCAGGCCGTTAATCACGCCAGCCAGCTCAACCGCGATGTAACCTGCGCCCACAATGGCAACGCGTTCTGGCAGAGCAGGCAGCTCGAAGAAACCGTCGGAGTCGATACCGTATTCCGCGCCCGGAATGTTCGGGTGGCTCGGACGGCCGCCGGTGGCGATCAGGATGTGATCGGCGGTGATCGTTTCGCCGTTCACTTCGATCGTTTTCGCGTCCACAAAGCGGGCGAAACCGTGGATGACGTCAACGTTATTCTTGCCCAGCACGTTGTCGTACGAGGTATGAATACGGTCGATGTAGGCGGTACGGCTGGCGATAAGCTTGTCCCAGTCGAAATTGTTAATCGTGGTGTCAAAGCCGTAGTCCGGACCGTACATATGGATCGCTTCACGGATTTGCGCCGCGTGCCACATCACTTTCTTCGGTACACAACCCACGTTCACGCAGGTGCCGCCCAGCGCTTTGGCTTCAATCAGCGCACACTTCTGGCCGTACATGGCCGCGCGGTTGATGGAGGCGATGCCGCCGCTGCCGCCGCCGATTGCGATGTAGTCATAATGCTTAGTCATAGCTCTTGTCCTTAATCGTAAATTGCCGCGATTGTATACCTGAAATCAATAGTTTCCACCGATGGCTGCGATTACTCCGGCACGATCCAGCTGACGGTGGCGTGGCCCATTCCGGCTGGCACCAGCGTTTTGTGCAGCCACGGCAGCACGTTGTTCATCTGCGCTTCGAGCTTCCACGGCGGGTTAATGACGATCATGCCGGAAGCGGTCATGCCGCGCTGGTCGCTGTCCGGGCGTACCGCCAGCTCAATCTGCAGGATTTTGCGGATGCCGGTCGCTTCCAGGTCTTTGATCATGCGTTTGATCTGCGCGCGCAGCACCACCGGATACCACAGGGCATAGGTGCCGGTGGCAAAGCGTTTGTAACCTTCGTTAATGCCGGTCACCACCGCCTGATAGTCGGTTTTGATTTCGTACGGCGGGTCGATCAGCACCAGGCCGCGACGGGAAACCGGCGGCAGTTTGGCTTTCAGCTGCTGGTAGCCATCGGCTTTGTCCACGCGGGCGCGGTTATCTTTCTGAAATTCAGAACGCAGCAGCGGGAAGTCGCTCGGGTGCAGTTCGGTCAGCTGGAGGCTGTCCTGCTCGCGCAGCAGCTGGCGGGCAATCAGCGGTGAACCCGGGTAGTAACGCAGCTGGCCGTTGCGGTTGAAGTGGTTCACCACGCCAATGTACGGCTCCAGCTCGGCAGGCAGATCGTCCTGCTGCCAGATACGCGCAATCCCTTCCAGGTATTCGCCGGTACGCTCGGCATGCTCGCCGCTCAGCTGGTAACGGCCCGCGCCCGCATGGGTGTCCAGATAGAGAAACGGCTTCTCTTTCTCTTTGAGCGATTCGATGATCAGGCTCTGAACGGTGTGTTTGAGGACGTCGGCATGGTTGCCAGCGTGGAAGCTGTGGCGATAACTGAGCATGGGTAATGATTTTCCGCTGAATTGACGATTTGCCACAGTTTACAGCAGAACGGCACAGATTACCCGCAGGCCCGGTAAGCGCAGCTATTGAAATCCTCTACACTTAACCCCATTACTGAAAACAATATGCACAGCGCCGGATGCGCGCTTCATTCACCTATTTCAACAGGACAGCGTTTATGACCAATCCATTACTGACGCCTTTTTCGTTGCCACCGTTTTCTAAAATCCTCCCTGAGCATGTGGTTCCAGCCGTTACCCAGTCGCTGGACAACTGCCGAGCGGCGGTAGAAAGCGTGGTTGCGCAGGGCGCGCCGTACACCTGGGAAAATCTGTGTCAGCCGCTGGCCGAAGTGGACGACGTACTGGGGCGTATCTTCTCCCCGGTGAGCCACCTGAACTCGGTGAAAAACAGCCCGGAACTGCGCGAAGCCTACGAACAAACCCTGCCGCTGCTCTCTGAGTACAGCACCTGGGTCGGTCAGCACGAGGGGCTCTACAAAGCCTACCGCGACCTGCGCGACGGCGACCACTATGCCGAACTGAACACGGCGCAGAAAAAATCGGTTGATAACGCGCTGCGCGACTTTGAGCTGTCCGGTATCGGCCTGCCAAAAGAGAAGCAGGTTCGCTACGGTGAAATTGCCGCGCGCCTGTCCGAGCTGGGCAACCAGTACAGCAACAACGTCCTCGACGCCACCATGGGCTGGACGAAGCTGATCACCGATGAATCCGATCTGGCCGGTATGCCGGAAAGCGCGCTGGCGGCGGCAAAAGCGCAGGCCGAAGCGAAAGAGCAGGAAGGCTTCCTGTTAACGCTGGATATCCCAAGCTATCTGCCGGTGATGACCTACTGTGACAACCAGGCATTGCGCGAAGAGATGTACCGCGCCTACAGCACCCGCGCCTCCGATCAGGGGCCGAATGCCGGTAAGTGGGACAACAGCCCGGTGATGGCGGAGATCCTCGCGCTGCGTCACGAGCTGGCCCAGCTGCTGGGCTTTGAAAACTACGCCGATAAATCCCTCGCCACTAAAATGGCCGAGAACCCGCAGCAGGTTCTCGACTTCCTGACCGATCTGGCGAAACGCGCTCGTCCTCAGGGGGAGAAAGAGCTGGCCCAGCTGCGCGCCTTCGCGAAAGCGGAGTTCGGCGTTGACGAGCTTCAGCCGTGGGATATCGCGTACTACAGCGAAAAACAGAAGCAGCATCTTTACAGCATCAGCGACGAGCAGCTGCGCCCGTACTTCCCGGAAAACAAAGCCGTTAACGGCCTGTTCGAAGTGGTAAAACGCATTTACGGCATTACCGCTAAAGAGCGTACTGATATTGACGTCTGGCATCCGGACGTGCGCTTCTTTGAGCTGTATGACGAGAAAAACGAGCTGCGCGGTAGCTTCTATCTGGATCTTTACGCGCGTGAAAACAAACGCGGCGGGGCGTGGATGGACGACTGCGTGGGCCAGATGCGTAAAGCAGACGGTTCTCTGCAAAAGCCGGTCGCCTACCTGACCTGTAACTTCAACCGTCCGGTAAGCGGCAAGCCTGCGCTGTTCACCCACGATGAAGTGATCACCCTTTTCCACGAGTTCGGTCACGGCCTGCACCACATGCTGACCCGCATCGAAACCGCAGGCGTTGCAGGCATCAGCGGTGTGCCGTGGGATGCGGTCGAGCTGCCAAGCCAGTTTATGGAAAACTGGTGCTGGGAGCCGGACGCGCTGGCGTTTATCTCCGGTCATTACGAGACCGGCGAACCGCTGCCGAAGGAACTGCTGGATAAAATGCTGGCGGCGAAAAACTACCAGGCGGCGATGTTCATCCTGCGTCAGCTGGAGTTCGGCCTGTTCGATTTCCGCCTGCACGCGGAGTTCAGCCCGGAGCAGGGGGCGAAAATCCTCGAAACCCTGGCCGAGATTAAAAAGCAGGTTGCCGTTATTCCAGGGCCAACCTGGGGCCGCTTCCCGCACGCGTTCAGCCATATCTTCGCGGGCGGCTATGCGGCAGGCTATTACAGCTACCTGTGGGCCGACGTGCTGGCGGCGGATGCCTTCTCTCGCTTCGAGGAAGAGGGGATCTTCAACCGCGAAACCGGCCAGTCGTTCCTTGATAACATCCTGACCCGCGGCGGTTCAGAAGAGCCGATGGAACTGTTTAAACGCTTCCGTGGCCGCGAGCCGCAGCTGGACGCGATGCTTGAGCATTACGGGATCAAAGGCTGATTGCTACGTGAAGATCTGCTTAGTGGATGAAACGGGCGCCGGAGACGGCGCCTTATCTGTTCTGGCGGCCCGCTGGGGGCTGGAGCACGATGAAGAGAACCTGATGGCGCTGGTGATGACGACAGCGCATCTCGAATTACGCAAGCGCGACGAACCGAAGCTCGGCGGGATTTTTGTCGACTTCGTTGGCGGCGCGATGGCGCACCGGCGCAAGTTCGGCGGCGGTCGCGGCGAAGCGGTGGCCAAAGCGGTCGGCATTAAGGGGAGCTATCTCCCGGACGTGGTCGACGCCACGGCAGGGCTGGGGCGCGACGCGTTTGTGCTGGCGTCTGTCGGCTGTCACGTGCGGATGCTGGAGCGCAATCCGGTGGTGGCCGCGCTGCTCGACGACGGGCTGGCGCGGGGCTACGCGGACCCGGAAATCGGCCCGTGGCTGCAGGAGCGCTTGCAGCTTATCCACGCCTCCAGCCTGACGGCGCTGACCGATATCACCCCGCGCCCGCAGGTGGTCTACCTCGACCCGATGTTCCCGCATAAGCAGAAAAGCGCGCTGGTGAAAAAAGAGATGCGGGTATTTCAGTCGCTGGTGGGGCCGGATTTAGACGCAGATGGCCTGCTGGAACCGGCTCGTCAGCTCGCGACGAAGCGGGTGGTGGTGAAGCGTCCGGACTACGCGCCGCCGCTGGCGGACGTTGCGACTACTAACGCGGTGACCACGAAAGGGCATCGGTTTGATATTTATTCGGGTACGCCAGAATAAAAAAAGCCGGGTGGCGGCTTCGCCTTACCCGGCCTACTTTCAGTGCCGCTTTTTTTGCACTTACTCGTCTTCTTCGTCGCGCAGCGGAACAATCAGCATGTCCACGTGAACGGTGTTAATCAGCTGGCGCGCTGAAGACATCAGTTTGCTCCAGAAGTCCTGATGGTGACCGCATACCACCAGGTCCATATCGTATTTCTTAATTGCATCAACCAGCACCTGGCCCAGGTCGCCGCTGCCGCTCAGGGTTTCGGTGATCGGATAGCCCGCGTTGGTGGAGAGTTCGCTCAGCGCGTGGTGGGTCTCTTCGGAGATGCGTTTCTGCATATCGCCAAGATTCACGTCGATCAGACCGGTGTAGAGGTCGGAGTAATTCACATCAACGTGGATCAGCGAAACTTTCGCGTTGTAAGGACGTGCCATGGAGACTGCTTTATCAACCAGCACTTTGCTCTCCGGGGAGAGGTCTACCGCGATAAGAATGTGTTTGTAAGCCATAGTGTTACTCCTTCCTTAAGTTATCGATGACTAAATGGGAAAGCGTCGTCTGATGCTTTCATTACGGCCCAGTTAAACATATTTTTCAAGCTTTGGTGTTGATAACGATTAACCTTGTGGCAAAAAAATTAACGGATCTCCTACACTATTTAATGAACCGTTCGGATATTAAAACGCGAACCGGATCGATTTTTAGTCATTCTTTCACTGAACTGTCTGTCAGGGCATTGGGGTGCGGTAGCTCAGAAGCCTTGCTTCGTGGGCGGACGCCGGGGAGGATGTATGATTAGCACCGTCGCATTATTTTGGGCGTTATGCGTAGTTTGCATAGTGAATATGGCGCGCTACTTCTCATCATTACGTGCGCTGTTAGTGGTACTTCGTGGTTGCGATCCGTTGCTGTATCAGTATGTGGATGGTGGAGGGTTCTTCACCTCGCATGGGCAGCCCAGCAAGCAGATGCGTCTGGTGGGGTATATCTACTACCAGCGCTACCGCGATCATCACGATGAAGAGTTTATCCGTCGCTGCGAACGTCTGCGTCGTCAGTTCATTTTGACCAGCGCCCTGTGTGGGCTGGTCGTGGTCAGTATGATTGCGTTGATGATTTGGCACTGAGCATAACAGCAGGCGGGGTAAGACCCGCCTTGTTTCATCTGGCCCAGGGTTTAACTGAGAATCGAAGATCTGAAATATTGTCCTCAATCGAGATAACCCTCCCGCTGTAGGCAATTTTCACTTCTCCGTTTGCATCAATGCTTGCTGAGGTAATTGTGCCTGTACCTTCAATGATCGGATGCTTCATAGCGAGCTGATGGATAATGTCAGTATCTTTCCCTGCTATCTCTTCTGAGAGATAGTAACGGTAGATTGTGGGCACGGTTGCGTCACCCTGATTGTTCACGGTCATATAGAGCCAGACACTGTCAGATAATTTATAAGCGCGCTGAAGCTCATCGCTATTACGCTGATTGGGCTGGTAGTTTAACCAGAGAAACCCAATGACCAGAGCTAAAAGCGATAGTGTCACAAGGCGATGAATCCATTTAGTAGCCGTTTTGAATGGCATACTCTATTCCTTCTCTGATATTGCGTTGGTCCGTCGGGTCGTCCCCGTAAGGCGGTTTTTCGTGCCACCTTCCCCATTCAGGTTTTGAGGTGCCAGCGCGTCTTTGGGCCCAGCCTGCGCCCATAAGAAGAATGTTTGCAGGGATTCCCGCGGCAGTTCCGGCGGCACCGAAATTGAAGTTACCAAATGCTGCTAAGTATGGGTCGAACTTTTTGTAGTCCCAGGGACCACCATTCCTGACTTTCTGGTAGAACCAATAATACGTTGAGGGAGTGGCCATATTACGCGACATGCCGTGAATGCGTGCTTCGCGCATGTTGTTCGCTATAACAATTGAGCCAGGTCCTGGAATAGGGACGGAAGCCATACATTCTCCTTTGTCTGGTTTTTCTTCTGGCGGCCATGATAGTTTTATCTTCGCAATTGGGTTGGGCAAAAAATGTTCAGAAAATCCTGACGTTATAAAATGTCCGACTACAAACAACAGCCATAAAAAAAGCGGGTCAGTTTCCTGACCCGCTTTTTTGTCGCCTTCAACCGATTAAATCAGCTTCAGCGAAATCCAGTACAGACCGCCAGACAGCAGGATGGACGCCGGAAGGGTGAACACCCAGGCCATCAGAATGTTGGTCACGGTTTTGCGTTGCAGACCGCCACCGTCAACAATCATGGTACCTGCCACGGACGAGGAGAGTACGTGGGTGGTGGATACTGGCATACCGGTGTAGCTTGCCAGGCCGATAGATACCGCCGCCGTCATCTGCGCGGACATACCCTGCGCATAGGTCATGCCTTTCTTACCGATCTTCTCGCCGATGGTGGTCGCCACGCGACGCCAGCCAATCATCGTACCGATACCCAGAGCCAGCGCGACGGCCATGATGATCCAGATTGGCGCGTACTCAATGGTGTTGAGCATGTCGCTTTTCAGTTTCTTCAGCAGACGTTTGTCGTCAGCATTAACCTCTGGCAGCTTCGCGACTTTATCGGTCACGTCAGAGATGCAGAGCATAATGCGACGCAGCTGACCACGCTGTTCCACAGCCAGTTTGTCGTAGCTTTCGATATCGCCCAGCATGCCTTTGGCACGTTCCAGCGCGTTAATCGCGTTAGCCGGATGGCAGTGGAACTCACCAGGGGCGGTAGTTGCCCCAGCTTCCGGAGACGGGATGAGCTGGTCAACGCCGGTCGCTTTTTTCAGCAGCTCAGGGTGCTGCTGGAAATAGGTCTCAACGTTGTTGACCGCATCACGGGTACGGGTAATTTCGTAACCGGAGGCGTTCATGTTAACCACGAAGCCCGCCGGTGCGACGCCAATCAGTACCAGCATCACCAGACCAATGCCTTTCTGCCCGTCGTTCGCGCCATGAGAGAAGGCCACGCCGATAGCGGAAATGATCAGGGCGATACGCGTCCAGAACGGCGGCTTTTTCTTGCCGTCTTTCTTTTCACGCTCTGCTGGCGTCAGGTGGATTCGCGCACGTTTCTTCGTGTTGCTCCAGTAGCGACGCAGGATGAAAATCAAGCCACCCGCCACCACCAGACCCACGATAGGGGAGACGATGAGTGAGGCAAAGATCCCCAGTACTTTCGGGATATTTAACGCATCAACAACCGAGGTCCCGGTCATCAGGGCATTCGTTAACCCGATACCGATAATCGCGCCGATGAGAGTGTGAGAACTGGATGCAGGCAGGCCGAAATACCAGGTACCGAGGTTCCAGATAATCGCAGCAAGCAGCATTGAGAACACCATAGCAAGGCCATGGCCAGAACTAACGTTAAGCAGCAGATCCGTTGGCAGCATATGCACGATCGCATACGCAACGCTCAGTCCGCCCAGGAGGACACCAAAAAAGTTAAATACCGCCGCCATAACAACCGCAAGCTGCGATCGCATTGCGCGAGTGTAGATAACCGTTGCTACTGCGTTTGCAGTGTCGTGGAAGCCGTTGATCGCTTCGTAAAACAGTACAAAAACCAGAGCAAGCAATAGTAAAAGCCCGGTATGTAAATCCAGGCCGGCAAACAAATGTAGCATAGGACGTTACGCCATTTTGAGGACATGAACGCGGCGCATTATCCAGGACAAATGCGCAACGGGCAAAGTGAAATATAGACTTTTTTTGACATACCACCTGATTTGAGAAAAGTGCCTTAAAGGATAATCGTTAAATTTCAATGAAATGGCTTTGTAATATCTTTTTACGCTGGTGTGACCACAGAGGAAACTTTACAATCCGCGGCAGTTAACGAAGAGGATTTTGACGTGGAAAGGTTTGATGCCGTGGTCATTGGCGCCGGTGCGGCGGGTATGTTTTGTGCGGCAATGGCCGGACAAACGGGTCGTCGCGTGCTGTTACTCGATAACGGCAAAAAGCCAGGCCGCAAGATCCTGATGTCCGGCGGCGGGCGCTGCAACTTTACCAATCTCTATGTCGAACCCGCGGCCTATTTGAGCCAGAACCGCCATTTTTGCAAATCCGCGCTGGCGCGTTATACCCAGTGGGATTTTATCGATCTGGTCGGTAAGCACGGCATCGCGTGGCATGAAAAGACGCTGGGACAGCTCTTCTGCGACGACTCCGCGCAGCAGATTGTCGATATGCTGGTGGCCGAGTGCGAGAAGGGCGGCGTGGTCATGCGCCTGCGTACCGAAGTGCTGGAGGTTGCCCGCGACGAGCAGGGCTACACGCTGCAGCTCAATGGTGACACTGTCAGCGCCGATAACCTGGTCATCGCCAGCGGCGGTCTGTCGATGCCGGGGCTGGGGGCGTCCCCGTTCGGCTATAAGATTGCCGAGCAGTTTGGCCTGAACGTATTGCCTACGCGCGCCGGGCTGGTGCCGTTTACGCTGCATAAGCCGCTGCTGGAGCAGCTTCAGACGCTTTCCGGCGTGTCCGTTCCCTCCGTTATTACTGCCGAAGATGGGACGGTGTTCCGCGAAAACCTGCTCTTTACTCACCGCGGTCTCTCCGGCCCGGCGGTGCTGCAAATCTCCAGCTACTGGCAGCCGGGTGAGTTTGTCACGGTAAATCTGGTGCCGGACTGCGATCTGGATGCATTCCTCAACGAACAGCGCACCGCTCACCCGAATCAGAGCCTGAAAAATACCCTGGCGATGCAGCTGCCAAAACGTCTGGTAGAGTGTTTGCAGGTGCTGGGGCAGATCCCGGATGTGACGCTCAAGCAGCTGAACAGCCGCGAGCAGGAAACGTTGGTGGATACCCTAACGAACTGGCGCGTCCAGCCAAACGGCACCGAAGGCTACCGCACGGCGGAAGTGACGCTGGGCGGTGTCGACACCAATGAGCTTTCCTCGCGTACCATGGAAGCGCGCAACGTACCGGGGCTCTATTTTATCGGCGAAGTGATGGACGTTACCGGCTGGCTCGGCGGGTATAATTTCCAGTGGGCGTGGGCCAGCGCCTGGGCCTGCGCGCAGGCGCTGGCGGAAAAGAACGTTTAGAATTGATTTTTTTTGAGTGTGGCCTTCACTGAAAGCCCACTCTTTTTCTCTGCTGGTTTACGCCAGCCTGCATGGTGCTGTGTTCTGCCTCTATAAAAGGGTTGTGTATGTCTGCTGCTCATCTCGGTTTCCCGACGGAAACCGTTGTTGTCTTTGTGGTGATGGCCGTTGGGGCGATGTTTATCGACCTCTTCATGCACCGTCACGATAAGCCTGTCTCGCTGAAAAGCGCGGCGATGTGGTCCGTTTTCTGGTTCTCAATGGCAATGGCGTTTGCCGGGTTCCTGTATATCCATCACGGCGCCGAGATGGCGAGCCTGTTCCTCACCGGCTACGCGCTGGAAGAGGTGCTCTCCATTGATAACCTGTTTGTGATGATGGCGATCTTCGCCTGGTTCGGCGTGCCGGATAAGTACCGTCACCGCGTGCTCTACTGGGGCGTGCTGGGGGCGATTGTCTTCCGCGGTATTTTCGTGGCGATCGGCACCAGCCTGCTGAGTCTGGGGCCGTACGTGGAGGTTATTTTCGCGCTGGTCGTCGGCTGGACGGCGGTGATGATGCTCAAACGCAACGAAGAGAGTGACGAAGTGGAAGATTACTCGGGTCACCTTGCCTATCGCCTGGTGAAACGCTTCTACCCCGTCTGGCCGAAAATCAGCAGCCACGCCTTTATTCTGACCCAGAAAGAGGTGGATGCAGAGCTTGAGAAGCCGGAAAACCAGGACGTAACGGTTGGCCGTGTGAAGAAGGCGAAGCGCTATGCGACGCCGCTGCTGCTCTGCGTGGCGGTGGTCGAACTCTCAGACGTGATGTTCGCGTTTGACTCCGTACCGGCCATTATCGCGGTGAGCCGCGAGCCGCTGATTATCTACAGCGCCATGATGTTCGCCATCCTCGGCCTGCGTACCCTCTACTTTGTGCTGGAAGCGCTCAAGCAGTATCTGGTGCATCTGGAGAAAGCGGTGGTGCTGCTGCTGTTCTTCGTGGCGTTCAAGCTGGGTCTGAATGCGACCGATCACTTCTGGCACCACGGTTACAGCATTGGCGCGACGGCCAGTCTGTTTGTTGTGTTAGGCGTGCTGGCGCTGGGGATTATTGCGAGCGTGTTGTTCCCGGGGAAACGTGAAGCCTGATGTACCGTTTTTCTCCCTCTCCCTGTGGGAGAGGGCTGGGATGAGGGCATCAGGCCGCACTTAACCCTTAATCGGTGAATTCCGGCGCTTGCGCGGGTGATGGAAATGCCGCCAGTGCGGATCCTGCGCCGCCGCCAGCAGTTCGTGGTCGCCGCGGGTGTCTCCCCAGGCGCGCAGGTGATAGGCGTTCAGATCGCCATACACCTTTTCCAGTCTCGCCACCTTCTGCGCACAGCGGCAGTTGTTGCCGGTGATACGGCCCGTCAGCTTGCCGTCCTTCACTTCCAGCTGTGTGCCAATAAGCTTAATGCCGAGCTTGTCCGCCCACGGCTGGAGCACCAGCGCTGGCGACGCAGAGCAAATTGTCACTTCCGCACCGGCATTCACCTCCGCCGCCACCGCCAGCACCCCTTCAGGGCGCATCAGCTTGCTCCAGTATTTTTCGCAAAAGGCTTCCGCCTGCTGGCGCAGCCAGTGTTCGTCCACGCCCGTCAGGAACGTTTTAATCAGCACTTCTTTTAGCTCATCGCGCGTCAGCTTGCGGCGCACGCAGTGGAGCGTGGGCAGCGCCATGCGCACCAGGCGACCCGCGAAATAGCGTTTCCCAAAGGCAAAACGCAGGAAAGGGATAAAGCTGTCGTGGTGCGTTAATGTCCCGTCAAAGTCAAAGACAGAGAGCACGTTGGATTTTGCCACCGTCTCGTCGGCAATCATATTGGTCATAAATACGTCTTAGCTGAAATACACATTCTGTGGATCAGTGTACCTGCTTTACCTGAACAGTCCTTACATCACCGCCATTTTTTTCTCGATCTTGCGATCTGAAAGTGAGTCCAATTTTGGCCTCAATAATGATTGGTGAAAAAATAAGCTGTCTATATTATCGCCACATCGCAAGATATTTCGGGGGAACATTGGCCCCCACCGGTAAGGAAAAATTCACGCTTAGTTCCAGTATAGATATGACGTTCAGATCGCTTATTTCAATCCTCACGTTAAGTTTTGCTTCGTTTTCTGCGCTGAGTTTTCAGCTGCCCGCATCGATGATCTCCGTAGATAGCACGTTTGCGGAATCGCCGGTGAAATCGGCTCTGTTTCACCAGGAAACAGGCCCGCTGCGCTCGCGCATTCTCGATCAATACCAGAAGTGGAAGGGCACCCAGTACCAGTGGGGCGGCACCACGCACCGCGGGGTAGATTGCTCCGCGCTGATGCAGCATCTGTTCAGCGATGCCGCGCACCTTTATCTGCCGCGCACGACGAGCGAGCAGATCCATCGCGGCGTTCGGGTGGCGCAATACCGCCTGAAGGCGGGAGATTTGGTCTTCTTCCAGACGGGTCCGAACCGCAGGCACGTTGGCGTGTATATCGGTAACAGCCAGTTTATTCATGCCTCAAGCAGCCAGGGCGTAACGGTCTCAACCCTGACCGATGACTACTGGCAGGCACGCTACATTACCGCCCGTCGTGTCGCGGGCAGCGCCGCCTGACGACGTTAAATAATGTCATCCACCACGCCGCCATCGACGCGCAGTGCCGCGCCCGAGGTGGCGGAGGCCTGCGCTGAACAGACATAAATCACCATATTAGCGACTTCTTCAACGGTGGCGGCGCGCTGAATAACCGAGCTGGGGCGGTTGGCCATGACAAACTCTTTCGCCAGCTGCTCCAGCGATTTACCGGTTTTCTCGATCTCGTCTTTCATCATTTCAGCGAAACCGTCCGACATCGTTGGGCCCGGCAGCACGCTGTTCACCGTCACGCCGCTTCCCGCCACGAACTTTGCCAACCCGCGCGCCAGCGAGAGCTGTGCCGTTTTGGTCACCCCGTAGTGGATCATATCCGCCGGGATATTGCAGGCCGACTCGGAGGAGATAAACACAACGCGGCCCCAGCCTTTTTTCACCATCCCCGGAAGCAGGGCGCGGGAGAGGCGCACGCCGGACATCACGTTGGTCTGCCAGTAGCGCTCCCAGGTTTCATCGTCGGTGCCATAGAAATCCTGCGGGCCGTAAATCCCGGCGTTGTTCACCAGAATATCGACGTCGCTCGCGACCTTCAGCAGCGATTCAACCCCTTCCGCGGTGCTGAGATCGGCAATGGCGGCACGCACCTGCACGCCCGGCACCACCTGCTGTAGCTGCTGAATCCCCTTGTTCACCGAGTCGGTACTGCGGCCATTAACAATCACTTCCGCGCCGCTTTCTGCCAGGCCTCTGGCAATGGCGAACCCGATGCCGCCGGTAGAGGCGGTGACCAGCGCCACTTTCCCCGCAAAGTCGATTTTCATCATCAGCTCCTTATCGTTTTAACGTTCGGACCTTAAAGCGTAGCAGGTGATGATGACGGCTCCTGGCTAAAAAGGCGCAGCAGGGTCTCTACCTGCTCATCCAGCGGGGCGAGAGTGCGCTTCACAATCAGATGCAGCGGCGTGGCGCGGCGGACACCGTGGCTCAGCGGAAGCATTCGCAGTACGCCTTGCTCCAGCTGGGGCTGAATGCGTTCCTCAGGCAGCCAGCCGTAGCCGACCTGCGAGACAACGGCCTCTATGGCGGCATCAATGGTTGAGAACGTCCACGACTGGCTGGCGGCCCGCGCGGCGTTCTGGCTGTCCGCAATCTGGATAAGCGGCCACGGATGCAGCATCTCATCGCTTAGCGGCGCGTCGAGGCTAAAGAGGGGATGCTGGTGATGCGCCACGGCGACAAAGTCGATATTCATCAGCCATTCGCCGAGCCCGGTAATGTCATGGCGGCGGGTTAGGACCATCACATCGGCTTCGTTATTCATGACATCGGCGCGGGTGTTTTCCAGCACCTCCGTGAGACGGACCTGAGTTTGCGGATACTGCTGCTGAAACTGACGCAGGATGGCGAACAGGCGGCGGCGCGGAAAAATCGAGTCCACGACCAGGTCCAGCCGCGTGCGCATCCCGTTACGAAGGGTCGCCGCGCGCGTCTCGACGTACGAAAATGCTTTCAGCAGCGGCTTAACCTGGTTGAGAAGCAGTTCTCCGGCGGGGGTCAATACGGCCCGACGCCCTTCTGGGACCAGCAGCGCCACTCCCAGCCTTTCCTGCAGCAGCGACAGGTTATAGCTCACCGAGGATTGGCTGCGGTGGGTTTCTTCCGCGGCTTTGGCAAAGCTGCCCGCTTCCACGACTCGTTCCAGCAGAGACCATTGTTCCAGCGTCGTCTTGTGCATAATTTATCTAAAAATTGGATGGGTTTGATTAAAACATAGCGTTATTCATTCATTTTTTGAAGGCTTAAGATCGTCTCATCAAAACAAGGAGACATCATATGAACACATTCGACAAACATGACTTAAGCGGCTTCGTGGGCAAACATCTGGTGTATACCTATGATAACGGCTGGAATTACGAGTTTTACGTTAAAAACGAAAACACCATCGACTACCGTATTCACAGCGGGCTGGTGGCGAATCGCTGGGTTAAAGATCAGCAGGTTTACATTGTCCAGGTGGGCGAGAGCATCTATAAAATTTCATGGACTGAGCCAACCGGCACCGACGTCAGCCTGATTGCGAACCTGGGAGACAGACTGTTCCATGGCACTATCTTCTTCCCGCGTTGGGTCATGAATAACCCGGAAAAAACCGTCTGCTTCCAGAACGATCACATTCCGCTGATGAATAGCTATCGCGATGCTGGCCCGGCCTACCCAACGGAAGTGATTGATGAATTCGCGACAATCACCTTTGTACGCGACTGTGGCCCTGACGATGACAGCATTATTGCGTGCCCGGCTAGCGAGTTACCTGCAAACTTTCCAGATAACTTAAAATAAGCGCGACAATTAACTAAACGGAAAAGTTCCCGGTTATTTCTATTTCGATGGAAATAATCGGGATTTTTTTTGTTTGTTGATGTCTGGTTTAAAATAACATTTAGAAAAGATTGTGGTAGATCACGAAATAAATAATTCATAATTAACTAACTCCTTGTTTTTTAATTATTTAATATTCTTATCGTAACATTTAAAAACACCATCTTAATTTTTCCTAAGAAATGAACGCTACCTTGATATGAGTTTATGGTTCGTTGAAATAAACGAAAAGGTAATTGGTTAATATCAAGCGCGTGCCATTCTTATTGCAAGGAAAATAATGATGAGTGATTTTTTGCCTTTTTCCCGCCCGTCGATGGGTAATGAGGAATTAGCGGCGTTGCAGGAGGTATTAACCTCCGGCTGGATCACCACCGGACCTAAAAATCAGGAACTTGAAGCGGCATTCTGTCACCTGACGGGGAACCAGCACGCGATTGCCGTCTGTTCAGCAACGGCAGGCATGCACGTCACGCTGATGGCGCTGGACATTGGCCCGGGCGATGAGGTCATTACCCCCTCCCAGACCTGGGTTTCCACGCTGAATATGATCGTGCTGCTGGGCGCCACGCCGGTGATGATCGATGTGGACAACGATACGCTGATGGTGACGCCGGAAGCGGTTGAAGCCGCCATTACCCCGCGTACCAAAGCGATTATTCCCGTGCATTACGCCGGTGCGCCGTGTGATATCGACGCCATTCATACCATCGGTGAGCGTCACGGTATTCCGGTGATTGAAGACGCAGCCCATGCCGCCGGAACGTACTACAAGAACCGTCACGTGGGCTGGAAAGGCACGGCGATTTTTTCCTTCCACGCCATCAAAAACATGACCTGCGCGGAAGGCGGTTTAGTCGTCACGGATAACGCTCAGCTTGCCGCGCGGATCCGCAGCCTGAAATTCCATGGCCTGGGTGTGGATGCCTATGACCGCCAGACGCACGGTCGTGCGCCGCAGGCAGAAGTGATCTCCCCGGGCTTTAAGTACAACCTCGCGGATATCAACGCCGCGCTGGCGCTGGTGCAGCTGGGCAAGCTGAAAGAGGCCAACACACGCCGCGAGGAAATCGCGCAGCGCTACCTGCGGGAGCTTGCCGATACGCCGTTCCAGCCGCTGAGCATTCCGTCATGGCCACACGTTCACGCCTGGCACCTGTTTATTATTCGCGTTGATGAAGCGCGCTGCGGGATCTCACGCGACGGCCTGATGGCGGCGCTGAAGGAGCAAGGCATCGGTACCGGCCTGCATTTCCGCGCGGCACACACCCAAAAATACTACCGCGAGCGTTTTCCTGATGTATCGCTTCCGAATTCGGAATGGAATAGCGCGCGTATTTGTTCTCTCCCTCTTTTCCCGGACATGACTCATGACGACACAACCCGCGTCATTACCGCGCTCCATCAGCTTGCAGGACATTGATATGTTCAGCGCACCGCCTGTACAAAAAGTTTCTGTGGTGATCCCTGTTTATAACGAGCAGGAGAGCCTGCCCGAGCTGATCCGCCGCACCACGGCCGCCTGCGACACGCTGGGCAAAGCCTATGAAATTCTGCTGGTGGATGACGGCAGCAGTGATGATTCCGCAATGATGCTGACCGAAGCCGCCCAGGCAGAGGGGAGCCATATCGTCGCGGTTTTGCTAAACCGCAATTACGGCCAGCACTCTGCCATTATGGCCGGGTTCAGCCACGTTACGGGCGATCTGATCATCACCCTGGACGCGGATCTGCAAAACCCGCCGGAGGAGATCCCGCGCCTGGTGGCGAAAGCCGATGAGGGCTATGACGTGGTGGGCACGGTGCGTCAGAACCGTCAGGACAGCCTGTTCCGCAAGCTGGCATCGCGAACCATCAACCGTCTTATCCAGCGTACCACCGGTAAAGCGATGGGTGATTACGGCTGCATGCTCCGCGCCTATCGCCGCCATATCGTCGACGCCATGCTGCACTGCCATGAGCGCAGCACCTTTATTCCGATCCTCGCCAATACCTTTGCCCGCAAGGCAACGGAAATTCCGGTCCTGCACGCCGAGCGCGAGCACGGGGAGTCGAAGTACA
This sequence comes from Enterobacter chuandaensis, assembly GCF_039718975.1. Classification (NCBI taxonomy): domain Bacteria; kingdom Pseudomonadati; phylum Pseudomonadota; class Gammaproteobacteria; order Enterobacterales; family Enterobacteriaceae; genus Enterobacter; species Enterobacter chuandaensis. Next base: position 4,335,518 of record NZ_CP097173.1, on the reverse strand, counting down.
GCTTTATGCGTCTCATCAACCTGATGTACGACCTCATCACCTGTCTGACCACCACGCCGCTGCGTCTGCTGAGCGTGTTCGGCAGCGTCATCGCCCTTGCCGGTTTTACGCTCTCCGTTCTGCTGGTGGTGCTGCGGCTGGTCTTTGGCCCGCAGTGGGCGGCGGAAGGGGTCTTCATGCTCTTTGCCGTGCTGTTTATGTTCATCGGTGCCCAGTTTGTCGGGATGGGCCTGCTCGGTGAATACATTGGCCGTATCTATAACGATGTTCGCGCACGTCCGCGCTACTTTATTCAACGTGTTGTCCGTCAGGAACACAAAGCATCTCAAGAGGAAAACCACCCATGAAAGCCGTTGTATTTGCCTATCACGATATGGGGTGCGCGGGCACGCTGGCCCTGCTGGAAGCGGGCTATGACATTGCTGCAATCTTTACCCATCCGGACGCGGCCGGAGAGAATCACTTCTTTGGCTCCGTGGCGCGTATCGCCGCTGAACGCGGAATTCCGGTATATGCTCCGGACGACGTTAACCACCCGCTGTGGGTGGATCGCATTCGCGCGCTCGCGCCTGACGTGATCTTCTCGTTCTACTATCGCAACCTGATCTGCGACGAAATCTTAGGTCTGGCCGCCAAAGGGGCGTTTAACCTTCACGGCTCTCTGCTGCCCGCCTACCGTGGCCGCGCGCCGCTAAACTGGGTGCTGGTCAACGGCGAAACGGAAACGGGCGTGACGCTGCATCGCATGGTGCACCGCGCGGATGCCGGAGCCATCGTCGCCCAGCACCGCGTGGCAATTGACGCGGATGAAACCGCGCTCGAGCTGCATCAGAAACTCTGTGCCGCGGCGCAAAGCCTGCTGCGTGACGCGCTGCCAGCGATCCTCAACGGCACCTTCAGCGAGACCGCGCAGGACGAAAGCAAGGCCAGCTGCTTTGGCCGCCGCGCGCCGGAAGATGGTCGTCTGGACTGGAACAAACCTGCCCGCCAGCTGCACAACCTGGTGCGCGCCGTGACCGATCCGTGGCCGGGCGCGTATAGCTTTGCGGGCGTAAGCAAATTTATCGTCTGGAAATCCCGCGTGCGTGACGATATCCCGGCGGCTAAACCGGGCACCGTCGTTTCCGTCTCCCCGCTGATTGTGAGCTGCGGCGAGCAGGCGCTGGAGATCGTCACCGGGCAGACCGACAACGGGCTGTACGTTCAGGGCACGCAGCTGGCGCAGTCTCTGGGGCTGGTGGCCGGGGCGCTGATCACCAGCGCCCCGGTGGTGGCCATCAAGCGCCGCACCCGCGTGCTGATCCTCGGCGTGAACGGCTTTATCGGGAACCACCTGACCGAACGTCTGCTCAAAGACGATAACTACGAGATTTACGGTCTGGATATCGGCTCTGACGCCATCAGCCGTTTCCTCAACAACCCGCGCTTCCACTTCGTGGAAGGGGACATCAGCATTCACTCTGAGTGGATCGAATATCACATTAAAAAATGCGACGTGGTGCTGCCGCTGGTCGCCATTGCCACGCCAATCGAGTACACCCGTAACCCGCTGCGCGTGTTCGAGCTGGATTTCGAAGAGAACCTGAAGATCATCCGCGACTGCGTGAAATACGACAAGCGCATCATCTTCCCGTCCACCTCTGAAGTGTACGGCATGTGTACCGACAAAAACTTCGATGAGGATGCCTCCAGCCTGGTGGTCGGGCCGATCAACAAACAGCGCTGGATCTACTCTGTCTCCAAGCAGCTGCTGGACCGCGTGATTTGGGCCTACGGCGAGAAGGAAGGTCTGCGCTTTACCCTGTTCCGTCCGTTCAACTGGATGGGCCCGCGTCTGGATAACCTGAACGCGGCGCGTATCGGTAGCTCCCGTGCGATCACCCAGCTGATCCTGAACCTGGTGGAAGGCTCGCCTATCAAGCTGATTGAAGGGGGGAGCCAGAAACGCTGCTTTACGGATATCAGCGACGGTATCGAAGCTCTGTTCCGCATCATCGAGAACAAAGATAACCGCTGCAACGGTGAAATCATCAACATTGGTAACCCGGAAAACGAGGCGAGCATTCGCGAGCTGGCAGAGATGCTGCTGGCAAGCTTCGAGCGCCACCCGCTGCGCGATCGCTTCCCGCCGTTCGCCGGTTTCCGCGAAGTGGAAAGCAGCAGCTACTATGGTAAGGGCTACCAGGACGTTGAGCACCGTAAGCCAAGCATCCGCAACGCGAAGCGCTGCCTGAACTGGACGCCGACGGTGAAGATGGAGCAGACCATTGATGAAACGCTCGACTTCTTCCTGCGCACCGTGGAGCTGTCGGAACAGGCCTCATGAAAAAAGTCGGTTTACGCATCGATGTCGATACCTTCAGGGGAACGCGTGACGGCGTGCCCAGGCTGCTGGAACTGCTGAGCAGGCACGGCGTGCGTGCCAGCATGTTCTTCAGCGTGGGGCCTGACAACATGGGACGCCATTTATGGCGTCTGGTTAAACCGGCATTTCTGTTCAAAATGCTGCGCTCGCGCGCGGCATCCCTCTACGGCTGGGATATTTTGCTGGCCGGCACCGCCTGGCCCGGCAGACGCATCGGCGCGGGTAATGAAGACATTATCCGCGAGGCGGCGGCGCATCATGAGATTGGCCTGCATGCCTGGGACCACCATGCCTGGCAGGCCTGGGCGGGCGTCTGGGATATCCCGCGCCTGTCCCGTGAGGTCGAGCGTGGGATGCTGGAGCTGGAGGCCATCATCGGTCAGCCCGTGCGCTGCTCCGCCGTGGCGGGATGGCGTGCGGATCAGCGAGTGGTGAAAGCCAAAGAGCATTTCGCGTTTCGCTATAACAGCGACTGTCGCGGAACCGGGCCGTTTTTGCCGCTGTTGGGCGAACATCGCTACGGTACGGTGCAAATTCCGGTCACGCTTCCCACGTGGGATGAAGTGGTGGGGCGCGAGGTGAAGGCGGAAGCATTTAATCGCTACATACTGGACCGCATCCATCGTGACGCCGGAACGCCAGTCTATACCATCCATGCAGAAGTGGAAGGGATTGCGTATCAGCATGATTTCGATGAACTGCTGACGATGGCCGCCCGGGAAGGCATTGCGTTCTGCCCGTTGAGTGAGCTGCTGCCGGACGACCTCAGCACCCTGCCCGTGGGCAAGGTTGTCCGTAATGAACTGGCTGGCCGGGAAGGCTGGCTTGGCTATCAACAAACCGTGAGTTCGGTCCCATGAAAACAGCCCGTTATGGCGTAGCGCTTTTCGCACTGTTTATCGTTTACTACCTCATTCCGGTCGATATCCGTCTGCTGTGGCAGCCTGATGAAACGCGCTATGCGGAAATCAGCCGCGAAATGCTGGCGTCGGGTGACTGGATCGTCCCGCATTTTCTGGGGCTGCGCTACTTTGAAAAGCCGATTGCCGGCTACTGGATCAACAGCATCGGGCAGTTGCTGTTCGGCCACACGAACTTTGCCGTACGCGCCGGGTCGATCTTCTCCACGGGGCTCGCGGCGCTGCTGGTTATCTGGATGGCCTGGCGGCTCTGGCGGGATAAGCGGACGGCCATTTTCTCCGGCCTTATCTTCCTGACCCTGTTCCTGGTGTATGGCATCGGCACCTATGCGGTGCTGGACCCCATTATTACCCTGTGGCTGGTGGCGGCGATGTGCAGCTTCTGGCTGGCGTCACAGGCCCAAACCGTTGCCGGAAAAGCGGGGGGCTATGTGCTGCTTGGGCTGGCCTGCGGCATGGGGGTGATGACCAAAGGCTTTCTGGCGCTGGCGGTACCGGTTATCGGCGTGCTGCCGTGGGTCATCGCCCAAAAGCGCTGGAAAGAGGTGCTGATTTTTGGCTGGCTTGCGATCCTGAGCTGCGTGCTTATCGTGCTGCCCTGGGGGCTGGCCATCGCGCACCGTGAGCCTGATTTCTGGCGCTATTTCTTCTGGGTTGAGCATATTCAGCGTTTTGCCCAGAGCGACGCGCAGCATAAAGCCCCGTTCTGGTACTACCTGCCGTTCCTGCTCGCGGGCAGCCTGCCGTGGCTGGCGCTGCTGCCAGGCGCGCTGCGTCTCGGCTGGAATGACAGACAAAACGCGGGCGGCGGGTTCTACCTGCTGGGATGGGTGGTGATGCCGCTGCTGTTCTTCAGCATCGCCAAAGGCAAGCTGCCGACCTATATCCTGCCCTGTTTTGCCCCGCTGGCGATCCTGATGGCGCGCTATGCCTGCTTCGCGGCGGAAAAAGGGGCCAGAGCGTTGCGCATTAATGGCGGGATTAACCTGGCGTTTGGCGCTATCGGCGTGGCGGCGGCGTTGGTGGTCTCACCATGGGGGCTGGCTAAGCATCCGGTCTGGACGTCGGTTGAACTGTATAAAGTCTTCTGTGCGGTGGTGGCGTTCCTCATCTGGGGCGCGGTAGGCTGGTTTACGCTCAGGCAGAGCCAGCAGCGCTGGTGGCTGGCGGCGCTGTGCCCAGCCGGGCTGGCGCTGCTGATTGGTTTTGCCATTCCGAACCTGGTGGTGGATTCCAAACAGCCGCAGTCGCTGGTGGATACCGTGCGCGAGCCGCTTCAGGGCAGCCGTTTTGTGCTGACGAATAACGTTGGCGTGGCCGCGGGCCTGGCGTGGGAGCTGAAGCGCAGTGACATCACGCTGTTTGCTCAGAGCGGCGAGCTGCGCTACGGGCTGGATTATCCCGATGCGAAAGATCGTTTTGTCAGTGAGGACGACTTCGCGCAGTGGCTGGCAACGCATCGTAAGCAGGGGAGCGTGTCATTGGTGATGCTGCTGTCTAAGCGTGACGATATTTCAGAGGCAAATTTACCGCAGCCGGACAATCTCTATATCCAGGGACGTCTGGCCCTGCTGGAGTATCTGCCGAAGTGATGACCTGGACCTGGTTGATACTGGCAAGCCTGCTGAGCTGCGTGGGACAGCTGTGCCAGAAACAGGCTACCCGTCCGGCGAAGGCCGGGCGGCGTGGGGCGCATATCGCGCTGTGGCTTGGGCTGGCAGTGCTGGCGCTGGGCTGCGGGATGCTGGTCTGGCTGGTGGTGCTGCAGCGCCTGCCCGTCGGCGTGGCTTACCCTATGTTGAGCCTCAACTTTGTCTGGGTGACGCTGGCGGCGAAGGTCATCTGGCGTGAGCATGTTGCTGTGCATCACTGGCTGGGGGTCGGGTTCATCATCATGGGGATTATCGTGCTGGGAGGAAGCCTGTGAAAGGCGCGTTCTGGGCGTTATGCAGCGTGCTGTTAGTCAGCGCCTCGCAGCTGTTGCTGCGCGATGCCATGCAGGCTCTGCCATCGGTCAGCGATCTTCTGACGTTTATCTCCGCGCTGTGGCACGTTTCGTCCGGCACGGGCGCGCTGCTGCTGGGGTTAACGGGGTATGTGGCCTCCATAGGGTGCTGGTATCTGGCGCTGCATCGCATGGCGCTCAGCAAAGCGTATGCCTTGCTGAGCCTCAGCTATATCCTGGTGTGGGGCGCAGCAATTCTGCTGCCCGGCTGGGGGGAGCGCTTCTCCTGGCATGGGCTGCTGGGCGTCGCGTTGATTATGCTGGGTGTACTGGTGATTTTCCTGCCCCGACGTGAATAATCGACTCGGTGGTCAGGATAAAGGGTGTTGGGGTACAAACGGCCAGGCTCAGGGAGCCGAGCTGTAGCTGACTGACCGCGTGCGTCTGCGCCGTGCTGTCGATGCTGACAATCTGCCAGGCGCTGCCGCCACGCTGTTTAACAATCGCTTCTTTGCGCGTCCAGATACGCCAGAAGGCCGAAAGCTGCTCCTCCGGCGCTTCACGCTCCAGCTCGTCGTGCTCAGTCAGGCTGAAAACGGCGTTGGCCAGCGCCTGCCAGTTCTTGCGTGGGCGAATCACTTCGATATCGCAGCCCACTTCGCCTTCATCGCTCATCAGCAGGGCGATATCGTCTCCGCTATGGCTCAGGTTGAACCACAGCGGCTCCCCCTTCGCAAAGGCCGGTTTCCCCTGCTCGCCGTAAATGATATCGGGGAGCGGGTGGGGGGATAACGTTCTGGCGAGCAGCGTCCGGCCAGCCAGCCAGGAAGCCTGTCGTGCACCCTGAGGTGCCGTATCTGCGAGCGTTGACGCCAGCGGGTCCGCGCAAAGGGTGGAAATTTTTCCCAGTACAAACCGGTACATAGTTACGCCCAGCGTTTAATGATAATCGAGGTATTGATGCCGCCAAACGCGAAGTTATTGCTCTGCAGATACTCGCAGTCAATCTGACGGGCTTCTCCCATAATATAATCTAAAGCACCGCATTGCTCATCCGGCTGCGTTAAATTGAGCGTCGGGGCAAACCAGCCTTCGCGCATCATCTGCAGGCTCATCCACGCTTCCAGCGCGCCGCAGGCCCCTAACGTATGGCCAAAATAGCTCTTCAGCGAGGAAACCGGCACGTTGTCACCGTAAATGGCAGCCGTCGCCAGGCTTTCGGCGATATCGCCGCGGTCGGTGGCGGTACCGTGCGCGGAGATATACCCCATATCCCTTGCGCTTAACCCCGCCATCGCCAGCGACTGCTCCATGCAAATTTGCATGGTGTCACGCTGCGGCTGGGTGATATGGGCCGCGTCACAGTTGGTGGCAAAGCCCACGATCTCACCGTAAATGGTGGCCCCGCGCGCTCTGGCGTGCTCCAGCTCTTCCAGTATCAGTGTGCCTGCGCCTTCCCCAATCACCAGCCCATCGCGCTGCGTATCGAACGGCGAGGGAGTGGTTTTGGGTTCGTCGTTGCGCTGGCTGGTGGCAAACAACGTGTCAAACACCGCCGCTTCAGATGGACAAAGCTCTTCCGCGCCCCCCGCGACCATCACGGTTTGATACCCGTGGCGAATGGCCTCCCAGGCGTAGCCAATCGCCTGGCTGCCGGAGGTACAGGCGCTCGACGTCGGGATGACGCGGCCACGTAGCCCAAAGAACAGGCCAGTATTCACCGCCGTGGTGTGCGGCATCATCTGGACGTAGGTTGTCCCGGTGATGTTATTGGTGTGCTTTTCGGTGAGCATGGTCGCGAATTCGCTGACCGGGCCGGTGCTGCCTGTTGAAGAACCATAGGCGATGCCGGTTTGCCCGTTGGTGAGCACCGCTTCGCCAATCAACCCTGCCTGCTCCAGCGCCAGCTCGGTGGCGCGGGTCGACATCAGCGACACGCGGCCCATGGCGCGAATACGCTTGCGGGTATAGTGTTCCGGCAGCGTGAAATCATCGATCGGCGCGCCCAGCAGGGTATGCAGGCCATCATACACCTGCCATTCCGGCATTTTCCGCACCGCGTTTTCATACGCCAGCAGCCTGCTGGAAACGGACTGCCAGTTCTCGCCAAAGGCGGTCACGCCGCCCATGCCCGTAATCACCACGCGACGCGTCATAGCATTCCTCCGTTAATCGAGATGACCTGGCGGGTAACGTAGCCCGCGATATCCGACATCAAATAGCTTGCCAGCCCGGCGACCTCTTCGGCCTGGCCCATACGTTTCATTGGGATGATGGACATGGCTTCTTTGAGCGCGGCCTCCTCCATCTCAATCATGCCGGTATCAATCAGCCCTGGGGCAATGCAGTTCACGGTGATTTTGCGTTTTGCCAGTTCAATCGCCAGCGCTTTGGTGGCGCCGATAATGCCCGCTTTGGCCGCGCTGTAGTTCACCTGGCCGCGGTTGCCCATCACGCCGGAGACGGAGGACAGGGTAATAATGCGCCCGCCTTGACGGGTGCCGATCATGGGCATAATGCAGGGGTGAATGACGTTATAAAAGCTGTCGAGATTGGTGTGGATCACGCTGTCCCAGTCGTCTTCACTCAGCGCCGGAAAAGCACCGTCGCGGGTAATTCCGGCATTGCTGACCACGCCATACCATGCGCCATGGGTTTCGATCTCCTGCTCCAGCACCTCGCGGCACTGTTCGCGGTTGCCCACGTCAAACGAGAGTAAACGGCCGCTGCCGCCCGTCTGCGTGATGGCGTCCAGCGTCTCCTGCGCGCCTGAGGCATCGCGATGGTAATGTACGCCGACGGTGAACCCGTCAGCGGCAAGCTGGCAGGCGATGGCACGACCAATGCCTTTGCTGGCCCCTGTGACCAGTACGGAACGACTCATGCGTGGGATCCCTGATTAAAAAGCGATGTTAATTCTTCTGCACTTGGCTGGAAGGTGTTGACCCGGCCCGTGGCCAGCGTCTCTTCCCCTGCGCTAATCGTGCATTCAAAACTGCCGAAGCGTTCGTCCTGCATCAGCAGTCTGACGGTAATGTCCAGCGTTAAACCTGTGGCGAAACGTCCGCTGGCGCAGACCAGCTCGCGCGCGCCGAGCACCATGCCCAGTGCGATATGTTCCTGTCCCTGCCGCTGACGATGCCAGCCTGACCAGACGCCAACGGTCTGCGCCATCAGCTCAAGCGCGTACCAGCCCGGCAGGTCGCCATCGGCATTCAGAAACGGTGCCAGCACGCTTTGCCTATTGACCGCAACGCGGCAGACCGCCGTGTCGTCCGTGACGCACTCAACGGACCCCAGCAGCATCATGGGCGCATCGTGCGGCAAATAGGCTTCGGGTGACAGGTAGCTCATGACGCTCTCCCCAGCAGAATGCTGGCGTTGTTGCCGCCAAACGCGAACGAGTTAGACAAAATCACCGGCTTTTTCAGGGCGGTGCGCTGGTGCAGCAGGCCGCACGGTGCCAGCGTCTCGTCCGGGGCGTAGCGGGCAAAATCCTGCGGCGGCAAGGGCAGATCGCGCGTCAGGATAAGCCAGCTTAAAGCCGCTTCGGTGATGCCGGCAGCGCCCAGCGTGTGGCCGGTAAGGTGTTTGGTTGAACTGCACGGCACGCTTTCCCCGAAGAGATCGTGTACCACTTTAGATTCAATCTGATCGTTAAGCGGCGTGGCCGTGCCGTGCAGGTTGATATAGCCGACGTCCTGCGGCTGCATCCCCGCGTCGTTAAGCGCCTGCGTGATGGCTCTCATCGCCCCTTCGCCCTGCGGATGCGGCGCGGAAATGTGGTACGCATCGCTGGATTCGCCCGCCCCCAGCAGCGCCACGTCGGCGGGATCGCGGCTCAGCACCATCAGCGCGGCGGCTTCACCGATGGTGATCCCCCGGCGGTCGCGGCCAAACGGCTCACAGAGCGTGGGGGAGAAGGATTCAAGGCTGTTGAAGCCGTTGACGGGCATGCGGCTCAGGGTATCGGCCCCGCCGACAATGGCGATGTCCACCAGCCCGGCTTCGATCAGGCGTTTACCGCCGATCATCGCCCGCGCGCTGGAAGAGCAGGCCGTCGAGATCGTATAGGCCGGGCCGTCGAGCTGAAGCCAGTTGGCCAGGAAGCGGGACGGATCGCCCAGCTCCTGCTGGGGATACTGCCAGCGCGTGCTGGTCTCGCCGTCGGTCATGCGGCGTACGTGCTCATCGCCCTCATCCAGCCCGGAGGTACTGGTTCCCAGCACCACGGCTACGCGGTCGCGACCGACGCGGGCGATAGCCTCGTCAACGGCGGGCTGGATCTGCGCCAGCGCGGCCAGCAGCAGCTGGTTGTTGCGGGTGCGGTGCGCACAGAAGGTGTCCGGGATAGTCGGCAGCTCGCCTTCCACGCCGCCCAGTACCGCTTCGGGTGTTCCCTGCAACCAGCCGGTCCGGGCATGCATCCCCGGCGCCACGCCTGCCGTCAGGTTTGCGGCAATCTCGTCAGGCGAGTTGCCCAGCGCGTTGACCATGCCAACAGCGGAAATATAAATCATCTCAGTCACCCAGATATTGAATGGTGATGTGGTATTTGAATACGTGCTGCTCGATGCTGATCGGCTCGCGCTTGCCCTTGCGCTGTAGGTAGACAATCTCCGTCACCAGCTTGCCGCTGGCGTTGCGCAGCTCGCGCCGATCGCCATTGTCCTTCAGCGTCCAGCCCTTCGGCAACTGCGGCTGCCAGGCGCTAATCGGCCAGTGGCTGAGCATTACGTCTGCCAGCACCTGGCTGGCGGGCGGCAGCTGCGGCACGACGATAGACTGCTCGGTATGAATACCGCTCTCATCGTACGTTGCCAGGAACAGACGGATCCCCACGGAGGAGAGCCCGGCCAGCGTGACCTTATGCGCATCCGCGTTGAGCATCACCAGCAGGGACTGCGTTTGCCCGTTAAAGCTGCCGGTCAGCAGCTGCTGGGAGCTTACCGCCGGGCTGATGCCGGGCGGGGGCAGCGTGACTTTGGTTCCCGGCTGGAGCCAGGCCTGAGGCCGCGTCTCTTGGGTATCGGTCGAATGGCTGCAGCCTGCCAGCAGCAGCGCCGCGGCCAGCGCGACGGCGCGATAAACAGCGTTCATTTACGTTTTCTCTCTTTCTTATCCGGCATCGCCAGCGGGGCCAGCAGGAAGGCGGTGAAAATACCGCTTACCAGCACAATACCAAAGCTGCTGATGGCCTGGGTGGCGCTGAAGACGAGCATGCCCAGCGTCAGCAGGGTGGTCATCATCGCCAGGGTAATTGCCAGCATCGAGGTCAGCGGCGTACCGCGCGGGTTGCTGAAAAACAGCGTGTAGTTAATGCCAATGCCGAGCACCAGTACCAGCGCCAGCAGTGAAAACAGGTTCACCGGGTGGCCCGTTGCGGCCAGCACCGCCAGCCCGCAGCTCAGCGACAGCACGGATGGCACCAGGCTTATCAGCCCTTTACGCCAGCCGAGGCGCAGCATCGCTCCGCAGGTAATCACCGCCAGCGCGGCAAAGAGTAGCCCCGTCAGCAGCGTGCGGTAGAGGGCAAACAGGCTGTCAAAGCTGGCTTTGCGATCGACCCAGACGACGCCGTCATGGCGCGCGGCCAGCTCATCGAGCGCCGCGCTGTTTTTCGCGCCGTCCACCGGCACCAGCACGCCGCTTTCCCCGTCGGGCAGGGTCAGCCAGAGCAGACGCCAGCCTTCGCTGGCCGGGCTGTTAAGCCACGCGTCCACGCTGACCGGCATGGCGTCGAGATTCGGGGATACGGCGTTAAGCCCGGCGCTTTTCAGCACGTTCGTCACCGCAGGGGCGGCGTTCCGCAGCAGCGTAAGGTCGCTTTTCTGGCGGGCCAGCGAGTTCAGCGGCAGGGTGCGCCAGCGGGCAATCTCTCCCGCTTTTTGCGCCTCGGCCAGCGCCGGGGTAAAGGCTTCCAGCCGCTCCAGCGTTTGCTGGGGCGAAGCGCCATGCACCACAAACCATTTCTGATCGACGCTTTGGCCGGTCAGGGCGGTAATGGCTTTCTCCTGCGTCAGAATATCTTTCGGCAACGCCTGCAGCTGGGCGATGTCGTCGTCCACCTTCAGGGTGCTCATTCCCACGGCGGAGAGCAGCGCCAGCGCGACGGGCAGACCAACGGACAGTTTTTTACTGCGTCGCCAGGCGGCCAGCCAGCGCAGCATCAGGACCATAAAGGGAACCGGGCGCACCGGCAGACCCCGGCACAGCCACGGATGCCAGAAAATCACCGTCAGGCAGGAGGCGCTCAGCCCCACGGCGGCAAATACCGCCATCTGGCGGATCCCGGGGAAGGGGGCCAGCATCATAATCAGGTAGGCGGCGACGGTCGTCAGCAGCGCCAGCAGCAGCGCATTGCGCACTTTCGCCAGGCTTTGCCAGGGGGAATGCTCCGCGCCGTGGACCATCCGTTCGGTCAGGTAGTAGAGCGTGTAGTCGGCCGAAATACCGATGATGCTCATGCTCATCACCAGCGTCATCAGGTGCAGTTCGCCAAAGAGCAGCAGCGTCACCACCGTGCCCGCCAGTGCGCCGATGGCAATCGAGAGCACGCTCAGCAGCAGCGGGCGCAGAGAGCGGAACACCGCCACGATCAGCAGGAACACGCCAAGCAGGGTGGCGATGCCCAGCGTCGAGACGTCGCGCTTGGCCTGCTGGCTGGCGTAATCGCTGTAGAACACGGTTCCGCGCGAAAGCAGCTGCGCCTGCGGATAACGCGCTTTCAGCGTCTGTTGCAGCGCGTTAAGCGTCGTCACGAGCCGGTGGGTCTGCTGCATATCAAATGATGAGCCCGCCAGTTCGCCGTGCAGCAGATACCAGTAGTTCCCCGCTTCATCTTGCGTGACCAGCCAGCCGTCCATCAGCCGCAGCTTCTGGCCGTTTTGCGCCAGAGCGAGCTGCGAGCCGCGCATCAGCATCAGCGGATCGTTTTGCAGCTCTTTGCCGCTGACGCCGGAGAAGGCGGAGTAGAGCTGGGATAAAATCCACTGCGCCTGTGCTTCTCCGCCGTTTTGCAGGCGGGCGCGGGTGGCCGGGTCAATCAGCCCGTTGCGGTGCTGCCAGAAGAATTCTCCCCAGGCCTTTTGCCCGGCGGCGTCCATCGGGCCCTTAACCTCGCGGAGCGAGTCGCTGCTGTGCAGCAGTTCAAGCCACTGCTGCGCCACGCGCGGATCGGGCTCTTTGCCGGGGCTGACCAGCCAGACCAGCTGGCGGTCGAGACGCTGCATAAACCCGTCGTTGAGCGCCGGTGGGATCGCCCCCAACGTCTGCTTCGGCAGCATGGCCAGCACGCTGCTGTTCAGACGCGCGCCGGGCAGCAGCGACAGCAGCACGCCCAGCATAACCAGACATACCGTGGCCCACAGCAGCGCCGGGCGCAGGGATTTACGGTGCGGCAAAGCGTTGGCGTTCGTCATCGGTCAGGGTGGCGGGCGTCAGTTGGTGGTTTGAAAGGGCGATATCGGTACGGTCGCCCTGCTTATCGTTCAGGCGAATCGTCTCCAGATAGGTCGCGCCGCCCAGATCGAGGGTGGCGAAAATCTTGTCCAGCGGCGTCGTTTTTGGCGTAAGCACCAGCGACCAGCGGCCCGCGCCCAGGTCTTTAAAATCGATGCGGAAGTTCTCTTCCAGCACCTTGCGGTCGGCCTGGAACAGGGCCCGCAGCAGGTGGTTGAACTGGAACATCTGCGGATTATTGTCGGCGGTGATGGTCTGCGGCGGCTGGCCGTTGATCGCCTGAACCATCCGCTTGTCGTCCAGCAGGAGTGTCATCGGAAACGGCGCTTTTTGATCCCACAGCAGGCCGCTGTCGCGGGCGATCAGCATCTCGCCCTGCGAGCGCAGCGGCTGCGGCATATCTTTTATCGTGCGGACCTGTTCGAAGTGCGCGCGCACCACGGGCTGCTCGGTGAAGCGCTGCTGCAGTTCATCCAGCGTCACGGCGCTGACCAGCGGGCTGACGATCAGCGCCAGCAAAGGCAACCATTTCATGGCGTGACTCCCATACGTTCAAACAGAATTGCCGGGCTGACAAAGCACATTTCGCGGGTGGCTTCTTCGACCGCCACCTGGATGGTGTACCCGGTGGTAGTGCGTTTGCCGGTCTGCGCATCGAATATTTGATAGGCAATGCGCAGACGGTTTTCATACTCTTCAATCTGCGCGCGGACGCGAATGCGCTGCTCAAAGGTCACCGCATCGCGGTATTTCACCCGCGTGTCGACAACGGGCCAGACGTAGCCGGAGGCCTTCATCTGGCGATAGCCATAGTCAAACTGATTGAGCAGCGCCTCGCGGGCGATCTCAAAGTAGCGGAAATAGTTGCCGTGCCAGACCACGCCCATCATATCGACGTCGTGGAACGGAACGGTGATCTCAACTTCAGTCGTAAAGCGGGGATCGGTCAGCACCCTTTACTCCTTCTCTCTGGACTCTGGCAGATGCCAGAAATCGAAAAAATTAAACCAGTCGAGCGGCGACATCAGGGCGTAATGCTCCAGCCGCTGCGCGTAGCGATCGACGGTAGCCTGCAGCGCCTGCTGGCGTTCCCCGCGCGGCAGGATCAGCGGGTCGGCAAATGGCTCGCTGTGCAGGACAAGCTTCCCCTGCTGGCGCAGGGCGAAAATCAGCACCACCGGACAGCGCAGAATGGAGGCCAGGATAAACGGCCCCTGAGGGAACGGCGCGGGCTGGCCCATGAACGGGCTCCAGATCACCCGCCACTCGCCGCCACGCTGCGGATTCACCGCGATGCGGTCGCCCACGATCGCGACCCATTCTCCGCGCTCAAGCTTCTCTTTGATGGCGATGGCGGTGTCCGGGCCGATGTCGGTGACCGACATCAAATTCACGCCGGCCTGAGGCGCCATTTCGCGCATAATTTGCTTAAAGCGCTGGGCGTTTTCGCTGAAGACCAGGGCGTTGATGGTTTTGCTGCCGTCCAGCTGGGCCAGCGCCCGGCAGGCTTCGACGTCGCCAAGATGCGAGGCCAGCAGCAGCTTGCCCTGCGGCGCCTCGATATTAAGCGTTTCGCTCGCGCCGGGGGCAAAGACCACGTCGCGCGTAAACTTCAGCTCGCCACGCCAGCTGGCGACTTTGTCCAGCATCGCGTTGCCGAAGCGCATGAAGTGGAAAAAGCTGTTGAACCGTGGGGGAACGGGCATGTTTCGCTGAGTCAGAACCAGCTTCACCCGCGAAATCCACTGCTGCGAAGCCTGGCGCGCCTGCCGCGCGATAAGCCAGTACACGCCGATCACCGGCCACAGCAGCACGGTAAAGGCCCGCCGTCCCAGCAGCTGCCAGACCCGCAGCATCAGGCGCATCCCCCACAGACCCTTGACCTCGTCCTGCTGCGCCCAGTGCTGGCCGCGTCGACGGAAGATCAGGCCGGGAATGCGGGGCAGCATGCCGAAGAACAGCCGGGTATGCATCAGGGAGATCCGCACGTTATCTTTTAACGCGTCGAAATGGGACAACCCGTCCTGCGGGTAGGTCACACGGGTGGGCAGAAAGACGCTGGTGTTGCCTTGCCAGTAGAGACGGACCATCACTTCGGTGTCAAAGTCCATCCGTTTACCGAGCGTTTCACGCGCGGCCAGACGCAGCGTGGGCGCGACCGGGTAAACACGAAAGCCGCACATGCTGTCTTTAAGCTGCAGCGATAAGGTTTCAATCCACACCCAGACGTGGGTGACCCAGCGTCCGTAGAGTCGCGAACGCGGAATAGAATCATCGTAAATGGGCTGGCCGGAAATCAGCGCGTCCGGGTGGCGCTCCGCCAGCGCCAGCAGTTTGGGAATATCTTCGATGGCGTGCTGGCCGTCCGCATCCACCTGCACGGCGTGGGTATAACCCGCACGCGCGCACTCCTCCAGCCCCCTGATGACCGCGGCACCTTTCCCGGCGTTTTGTGCCAGACGGACCAGCGTCATCTGCGGCTGCTCTGCTGCGAGGCGCTCCAGCTCCTGACGGGTGACGGCTTCGCTGCCGTCATCCACCACCAGGCACGGCAGGCCAAACGGCGCGAGACGCGACAGCACGCTGGCGATCATGGCGCCG
The DNA here is from genome assembly GCF_039718975.1 of Enterobacter chuandaensis. Lineage (NCBI taxonomy): Bacteria > Pseudomonadati > Pseudomonadota > Gammaproteobacteria > Enterobacterales > Enterobacteriaceae > Enterobacter > Enterobacter chuandaensis. Next base: position 4,320,226 of record NZ_CP097173.1, on the reverse strand, counting down.
TGGTTGTAGCACGGGATCAGCACGCAGGGGCGGAAGGTTACTGACATAGACGAATTTTCCCGCTGCTGGCGGTATGGCGTTCAGCCCCGTCATGACGCAGGTAGCTGAAGGACAGCATTTTGCGTTCGGCGTGCCACTCAAGCACCAGCGTCACCGTGGTTTCCGGCAGCAGAGGCGCCTGGAACTTCACGTTTTGAATGCTGTGAAAGCGATAGCCTGGTGCCAGTAAGGTCGTTGCGTAGTGCATCACCCAGTCAAGCTGCGCAACGCCGGGCAGCAGCGGCTGTACGGCAAAATGGCCCTGAAACCAGAACAGAGAGGCGTCGAGATGTAACACGATCTCCAGCTTCTCCGGCTGTGCCTGATGGCGCTCGATTTCATGAATTTTCATGAAATAACTCCTCTAACTGCGCATAGACACGCTTGTTCATACTGTTTACCGGCATCTCGTCCACAACGCGCCAGTAGCGCGGCACGGCGACTGGCTCAAGCCACGGCAGCAGGGCGCGACGCCAGGCGAACTCCTGCGCTTTTTTGTCCTGCATATACCCGCGCTGACGAACCGCTTCGTCCAGCACCAGCAGTGCGCCAATCCCCTGACGGCCCCCGCGCGTAACCGGCAGCGCAGCCGCTTCGCAAACGCCGTCGAGCTCCAGCAGGCGACGTTCGATCTCGTTAAGCGAGATGCGCTTTTCTTCAATTTTGACCACCCGCCCGCGACGCCCGGCGATGCTGAACAGCCCCACGCTGTCGAAGTGGAGGATATCGTCCAGCTGGAGTCCTTCAACCTCATGGATCAGCGGCGACGTGACGCGGCAGGCTTCGCCTTCCTGATGGAAGTTTACGCCGGGGAAGGGCAGCCATGGCAGGCTATCTTCCCGGCGATGGCGCCAGGCGAGGATCCCGGTTTCGGTGCTGCCATAAATTTCGTCCGGCCAGATGTTAAGCCAGCCAGCGGTGGTGGAGACGTCACACCAGGGCAGCATTCCACCTGCGGAAATCAGCATCCTGACGGGCGGCGCGGCCAGCTCGGTATCCAGGCGCTTCAGAAACGCCGGGCTGCTGATGAACAGATAATGCCGGTCATGAGGAAGGGCGGCCAGCTGCTCTGCGTAGTAGAGCATCGCGGCATGCAGCGGCAGGCCCATCGCCATCGGCAATACGATGCGGAAGGTGAGGCCATAGAGATGTTGCGGGACGACGGAGGCCACAACGCTACAGCCAGCCAGACGCTCGCCGAAACGGTCAGCCAGCAGGCGGGCTTCGCGATTCAGGCTGGCGATGTGCTTAATCACCCGGCGCGGCGTACCCGTAGAGCCGGAGGTGAACAGCTCAACGAAGCGGTTTTCGTCAATCGCGGGCAGGGGCGCCCAGTGGCCGATCGTCTGGTGGCGGGAGGCCACCACAATCAGCTTCCCATGGATATCGAGAGTGCGATCGCTCAGGACGCCGCTAAACAGATACTGCTGCTCCTCAAGCAGCGAAACGCGGCTATGGCCGGGAATGACCGGCGTTTTACCCGCATGCAGCGAGGCCAGCAGCGCAACGATAAACAGGTAGCTGTTTTCAAAGCACAGCGCCCAGCGCTCGCCTTCCTGCTGACGCAGGGTGTCGACCAGTAACGTCACGTCGTGGCGCAGCTGGCCCAGCGTCCAGGTACGATCGTCAAGCCAGGCGACGGGCGTGTCGTCTGGGCGGGGCGCGTTTAACCACTGGCCCAGCGGAAGGGGGTTATTCATTGTGCATCTCTTTTTTTATCACCCGCTGGCGCACCAGCCACTCTGTCGCCATCAGCGTCCCCATCAGGATGTAGGCCACCATACCGTTCCACAGCGTCCACAGATGCATGTCGCCGTGCAGGACGGTATACAGCGCCATCGCCCCGTTGCCGATGAAAAAGCCGCACCAGACGAGGGTCACCCTGCGGGTATAGCGCACGCCCTCCGGGGGCAAATTTGGCTCTCGCAGGCGCGCCAGGCGTTCAACCAGCGGCATCGCTGTCCACAGCGAACCGCCAAAAACGGCCAGCATCACAAGATTAACGACCACAGGGTAGAACAGCAGCCACTGGTGGGTTTTCAGCAGGTAGCTTGCCGCGCAGAGCGCGATCCCCGCGAGCGCCACGCACTGCACCACATATCGCATCGGGCCGGTGTTTCGCCGCGCCTGACGCAGCCGCAGCAGCAACAGCAGCGCCATCACGGGCAGCAGCCACGACAGGCTGTTATGCGTCAGCCCAAATCCAATCAGGAAGGGCCACGCCAGCAGCATCAACCCCGTCAGCAGTGGGATGAGCGGGAACGTCCGTCCACCACGCACGACGTCTTACTCTTCGCGCAGAAGCTGTTCGACGGCGTCTACCACATCCTGAACGGTACGAACCGATTTGAAGGTTTCCGGCTTGATTTTCTTACCGGTTTTCTTCTGCAGATGGACAATCATGTCCACCGCGTCAATGCTGTCCAGCTCCAGATCTTCGTAAAGACGGGCTTCGGGCGTAATGTCCTGCGGGTCGATTTCAAAGAGTTTGGTCAGAAGGCCGCAGACTTCCTGATAAATGGTTTCCTGGTCGGTCATCGTTCACACCTCAGGCGCGTTGAGCGTGGATAAAGGACGCCAGCGTGGCGACGGAAAAGAAGTGCTGGCGCATCTCTTCGCTTTCGGCAGAAAGCACCACGCCATACTGGTTTTTCACCGCCAGACCCAGCTCCAGCGCGTCGATAGAGTCGAGACCCAGCCCGTCGCCAAACAGCGCGGCATCGGTATCAATATCCTCTGCGGTAAGCTCGTCCAGATTCAGCGTGGTGATAATGAGATTCTTAATTTCAAGATAAAGCGCTTGCATCATTAATTCCTGACAAAGATTGAAGGCCTGATGTTAATCGATGCTGCAGGTGCCGGTTTAACTGCCTTGCCGCCAGTGCCGGTTCTTGTTGCCTTGCATCGTAAAATTCGTCGATGTTCACGCGATCGCGGACATCCACGGTGAAGACGGGTTTTGCGGGCGGTACATCATACCAGCGGCTTTTTTTATCCAGCAGGTGCTCGCTGCAGTGGATGAGAACGATCCGCAGATCGCTGTGGCAGCGCACGGCGATATTTGCCGCGCCGCGCTGGAGGGTCATCGCCTCGCCTGGGCGGGTCCGCGTCCCTTCCGGGAAGATTAACAGCGTGTCGCCCTGGGCCAGACGCTGCTGGCTGGCGGCGAGCAGGGGCTCGGCTTCGCTGTTAATCAGATAGTCCGCCGCGCGGATAACGCCGCTGACAAACGGATTGCGCAGCAGGGCGCTTTTCACCAGACAGTCGGTTTCCGGCATCACCGACGCCAGAATCACATAGTCAATTAACGTCGGGTGGTTAGCCACCACCAGACAGCCCCGTTCGCCGCGCAGGGCGTCAAGATTGTGGATACGATAGTCCAGCACCCCGGTGCCGCGGGCCACGGTTAAGAAGAAGCGGAAGCTGGCCGCAATGCTGCGGCGTGCCAGACGACGGCGTTTGGCGCGATCGCGCTGGGCAATCAGCAGCAGGTTGAACCAGACCAGCGACAGCAGCAGTCCGCCCGCGCCAAACAGCGCGAAGCAGAATCCGGTCATGACCAAACGCCATAGCCAGTTGATGCGGGCGGTCAGGCGGTTCATTGGCGCGTCCACTGCCACAGCAAACGTTCGCCGGAGACCACAAACTGGCTTTCCTCGCTGAGGTAGCGTTGCAGGAACATCAGGCTTTGCGGCAGGGCGGGCTCCTCACCCGTGCTGCCGCTGCGGGTCTCACATTGCAACTCGCGGCCAGCTTCAATCACCAGCGCCAGCGCGTACGGCCAGGTGGGCATCTGCGGCGGTAACGCCGGGTGGTAAAATTCCGGCAGCGCGCCGTCAAAGTCCACCAGCAGGACGCGGGAGTAGCCCGCCTGCAGCAGGCTCAGCACTTCGCATAAGGCCTGCTGGAAGGTGTCCAGCCCGGCAGAGATGGATGACGAGACGATGGCCTGGCGTGCGGTAATCGTGAGATTGCCTACCGCGGAATTGTGCACGGACATGGCGAAGTCGGTAGGCGAAACGGACTGCCCGGTCGCCAGAGCATGCAGGATACGGTAGTTGCGCTCCAGCTCGCCGTGGCGGCTGGCATAGACGACGGCGTCAATGGCGTGGCTTTGCAGCATGGCAAGACCAATATCCACCGCCAGCTTACTGCCTGAATTGAGGCGGCGCGCGGTCATCATCGGTAACGCGGTCAGCCGTGGGAGCGGCGCTGATGGGTCTATCGTCGCCTGCAGGCGTGACCACGCCTGCCACTCTGCGGCATCGCTTAGTCCTGGCGCTCTTGCCTGCCAGTCAATAATGTTCAGTGAAAATTTCATCTACGCGCGTCCGCGGAAAAACCGTATTCAAAGGGCAGGCTGGGCCACCCGGGCAGCTAAACTGCTCTATTGTTCACGTTTGTTGCAAATCAACAGGGTATGACCTACCCCAAGGTTATCCAGCCGCTGTTCTACGCTGAAACCCGCTCTCTCCAGGTAGTGATAAAACTTCTCTACGCTGTAAAACCGGCTATTACCATTCGCCATACAGGTGAAGTAGAGCGAGGTGGCATTCAGGCTGAAAGAGGCCGCTTCAAACTTCTGGGCATCCCAGAAAAGCTCCATAATGCACAGCCGTGCGCCTGGCTTCATGGCCTCTGCGACGCGCGTCAGCATGGCGACAATCTGATCCGGAGAGAAACAGTCCAGGAACTGGCTCATCCACCAGACGTCGGCATCACCCGGCAATGTCGCTGGGCTAAGCATATCGACAGCATGGAATCCAATACGATGAGAAAAACCTGCTTTTGCGATGTTTTCCTGCGCCAGCGCTACCTGCTGAGGCAGATCGAGGATCGTCACGGCAACGTTGTCGTCATAGCGGCAGCAGCGTAACGCCCATTTACCCGTATTTCCGCCTACATCGTACAATTTTGTCGGCGAGCTTGCGAATATATATGGCAACGCAGCGTCAAACGCGGCGTCGGAATAGTAGTGATCGAAGGCGAACCAGCTCTCTTTCGCCGGAGCCGGTAATTGGGATAATGCCGGGTAGATGGTCGGCCAGTTGCCAAACACCGCTAATCCGGCCGGCTTTTCTTCCTGCAGGGCATCCGCCAGGTGAAATAATCCCTGATAACAAACGTCCTGAGTAAAATCCATATTTACGCGGGTCATTTCGTCGTGCAGTAAAAAATGGCCTACTTTCGCCAGAAAATAACGTCCATTCTGTTGAGTAACGATTCGACCGCTTAATCCCATATCCAGTAGTACGCTGGCGCCATAGCTGCCGAGCGTGCTGTTTTCGGTTATTTCTTCAAGGCTGGCACCCGCTTTACCCTGTTTATCGAGCCAGGCGAGAATGCCTGAGTTACGCAGACAAAGCGCGGTCTGAAATAACATCGGCGCAAATGCGATGCGTTGCGCTTCGGTAATGGCATCCAGTGCGCTGAGCGTGTCCTTTTCGTACATTGCTGCATAACCTTTCAGGGCAAGAAATAGGGGTTATCGGGCCATATCTGGCCCGACTTTAGAAAAATATTACAGTGCAGCGCCCGCAGAGAGGTTCAGCTGAATATCGTGGTCGAGGTTATTCACCCAACGGTTATAATTTTTGTGAATTTTACCGTCTGCCGCTTTCAGGTTCAGGCTGCTTTCGTAATTGATTGAATAGCTTGTTGCTGAATACGGAATACGCACCTGGACGGAGTGATCGCGCGCCTGTAAACGCCCCTTAATCACGCCCGGACCCGCTTCCGTCATGATCCAGTCACGTTTCTGGCCCGCTTTCAAAATCGCCGTTTTCACCTGTTCGGCAGTATGGCCTGCACTGACGGTGGAGTGAACCTGAGCGATAGGGGCGGTACGCGCACAGCCTGCCAGTGCGCCAACGAATACTGCTGCTGCACACCATTTAACGATCTTTTTCATCAACAACTCCATATCAATAATAACAATTAAAGTTAGTGGTTTTCACAAATAATATTCATCCAGTCCGTCGTTTGCGCTGGGTGTATTTTTAATCAATATTAATGTTTGCATTACGTTGACGCGAAGGAGGGGTATAATATCACGGAAAAAATAGCGCTTTTCGGTTTTTTTCAATTTGCGTTAGAGCAGTCATTGCGTTTTGTAGAAATACGTGGGGAGCAAATAAAAACAGAATTAATATACCTTAACGCAAATAAAAAATACCGCGACGGATGATAATCGCGGTAATGTACGGCGTATTATTGACGCTTTAAACCTACCGATACTGGTAGGTTTGCTACCCCGGCAGCCGGCTTTTTGGCCGCCCCGGCCCAAGCAGGATCGCCAGCTTGCTGCCCCCTTTGGTGGTTTCCATCCAGATTTTACATACGCTGGTCAGCGGGACCGACAGCAGCATGCCGACCGGGCCCAGCAGCCATCCCCAAATCAACAAGGATAAAAACACCACCTGCGTCGACATGCCGAGCCGGTGTCCCATCATCCGCGGTTCAAGAATATTACCCAGCACCATATGCACGACGAGGAACAGCGCGCCGACCAGCATACATTCGTAAAAACCGTTAAACAGAAACGCCTGAATCATCGGCGGCACGGCGGAAAGCACCGCGCCAATATTCGGCACGTAGTTCAGCAGAAACGCCAGTACGCCCCACATCAGCGCGAACTGGACGTCCATCAGCATCAGCCCCAGCCAGACAATAATCCCGGTCCATACGCTGAGCAGCGTTTTCAGCGCCAGATATTTGGAGACGCCCTTTAATGCACGGTGTAAACCGGCAATATGTATTTGCGGGTTGTTTAAAGCAAAGCGTAGCTTATACGGAACATGACGCACTTCGAACAGCATAAACACCACCGTCATGACCAGCAGCAAAATGCTGGCCATCGCGCCGGAAAGACCGGTCATCAGCGTGGTGGCGTAGGTCATGACCTTCTCGGAATCCATCCTGCGCAGCATCCGTTCGGGTGAGATATGCAGGTTAAGAAAGGGCATCATCTCCTGCAGCGCGACGATCTTACGCGTCAGCTCTTTATTGTACTGCGGCAACATGGTGGAGAATTCGCTCAGTGACGCCGCCAGTACGCCGAAGAGCGCCGTCAGGCCAATCAGCATCACAATAACCACGATGGTGATGGCCACCGGGCGGCTCACGCCCCGACGTAAAAACCAGGTCACCAGCGGATTGAGGACAATGGCAAAAAAGAGCGCCAGCAGGAGCTGGACGATAATGTCAGCGGCAGCATGGATACCCGCAAGGATAACCACCAGACAGGCGAGTTTTAATAAGATATGGAGTCCTGCTTTATCGGGCTGGGGAGCTAACATGCGCGTTCCTTAATAAGATGACCCGATAAGTGTAGTGCCTGGGGGCCGCTTCGTCTGGCACCGATAATCTGAAAGTCGGGGCTGATTTTCTTATTGCGCCGTGGTAATAGTGAAACACTGTTGCAAAAAATCAGGTAGAACCCGATGCCCGAACCTGCCGCCGAACCGGCGCTGAGCGGATTGCGCCTCAATCTGCGCATTGTTTCCGTTGTTATCTTCAACTTTGCCAGCTACTTAACGATCGGCCTGCCGCTGGCGGTTCTGCCGGGCTACGTCCATGACGTGATGGGGTTTAGTGCATTCTGGGCGGGACTTGTCATCAGCCTGCAGTATTTCGCCACGCTTCTGAGCCGCCCGCACGCCGGACGCTACGCCGATCTTTTCGGTCCAAAACGCATTGTGATTATGGGGCTCTGCGGCTGCTTTCTGAGTGGCCTGAGCTACCTGCTGGCCGCTACCACCAGCCACTGGCCGCTGGTCAGCCTGGCGCTGCTCTGTCTGGGGCGCGTCATTCTCGGCATTGGGCAAAGCCTGGCAGGAACCGGCTCGACGCTGTGGGGCGTGGGGGTTGTCGGTGCGCCACACATTGGCCGGGTGATCTCGTGGAACGGGATCGTCACCTACGGGGCGATGGCGCTCGGCGCACCGCTTGGCGTGGCTTGCTTTGCGCTTGGCGGGCTGTATGGCCTGGCCATCACCATTATGGCGGTCGCGCTTGCGGCGATTCTGTTTGCGCTGCCGCGCCCGAAGGTGAAGGCCAGCAAGGGCAAGCCGCTGCCGTTTCGGGCCGTGCTGGGGCGCGTCTGGCCTTACGGCATGGCGCTGGCCCTGGCGACCACCGGCTTCGGCGTGATTGCGACCTTCATTACCCTGTTTTATGACGCCAAAGGCTGGGAGGGGGCGGCCTTTGCGTTAACCCTCTTTAGCGGAGCGTTTGTGGGCACGCGCCTGCTTTTCCCGAACGGCATCAACCGTCTGGGCGGGCTGAACGTGGCGATGATCTGCTTTGCGGTAGAGATTGTCGGGCTGCTGTTGACCGGCATCGCGATGGTGCCCTGGATGGCGAAAATTGGCGTATTCCTCGCAGGGGCGGGGTTTTCACTGGTCTTCCCGGCGCTGGGCGTGGTGGCGGTTAAAGCCGTGCCGCAGCAGAACCAGGGGGCGGCGCTGGCGACCTATACGGTATTTATGGATATGTCTTTAGGCATTACCGGCCCTCTGGCGGGGCTGGTGATGGCCCGGGCAGGGGTACCGGTGATCTACCTTGCCGCGGCGGGTCTGGTAATGATTGCGTTGTTGCTGACGTGGCGGCTAAAAAAATGGCCCCCGGTGCAGGCACCGGAGGCCACGTCATCATCGTGAAGCGTTACTGGATCACGATGGTGTTAATGATGTTTTCAGCAGCCGTCTGCGCTTTCTGCTGGTCTTCCGCTGGCAGGGTAATCTGCAGGGTCAGCAGTTTGTTATCCACCTTGCCCAGCACCACAGAAGAATAAGCGGTCTGGCCTTTTGCGGAGATGATGCTGTCCAGCTGTTGCAGCTTATGGCCTTTCAGCTCGATGGATTTATTCGTCACCACCTGCAACTGCGGATCGCGGCCGCGCTGCTGGTCTTCCAGACGTTTGGACAGGACGGCCAGGTCTTCGCTGGTGTCGTCGCCCACAATCACAATGACCGCTTTCTGGCCGGTTGCGTCGGAGTAAACGTGCATGTTGTTCGCCTGGGTGCCCAGCTTGCCGCTCTGGTCAGTCATATCGGCTGGCAGAGAGAAACTGAGTTTGCCATCCATCAGATTCACCGGCTGACCGGTCGCGTTGCTCTCTGCGGATGCGCCCTGAGCAGGCGTTTTCGTGTCGCTGTTATCACAGGCTGCAAGACCCACAACCAGCAGGCCAATCCCGACATATTTAACCAGATTGCGCATTGACTTCTTCCTTTCGATAAACGGCCATAGCGGCTCATTCACCCATCTTATCACAACTGTTAAAGCGAACCCTTAACCAGCCTGCAATGCCGTGATTTCAGATTTATCTGCCAGCCTTTTCAGCAACATATTCAGCAGCACGCCGTACATCGGCAGGAAGAAAACAATGCTTATAAGCACCTTGAAGCAGTAGTCCACCAGCGCGATCTCCATCCAGTGCTCGGCCATGAAGGCATCCGGGCTGCGCCAGAAGGCGATGAAGAAGAAGGCCAGGGTATCGCTCACGTTGCCGAACAGCGTGGACGCGGTCGGCGCCATCCACCAGCGATGATTCTGGCGCAGGCGGTTAAACACGTGCACGTCGAGGATCTGCCCCAGCGCGTAGGCCATAAAGCTCGCTGCGGCGATACGGGCGACAAACAGGTTGAAGTGGGTCAGCGCCTCAAAGCCCTGCCAGCTTCCCATGTAAAACAGGGAGGAGATCACGTACGAGATGAACAGCGCCGGGAGCATGACCGCAAAAATAATGCGACGCGCCAGCGGGGCGCCAAAGATACGCACGGTCAGATCGGTGGCGAGGAAAATAAACGGAAAACTGAATGCGCCCCAGGTGGTATGAAAACCAAAAATGGAGATAGGGAGCTGCACCAGATAGTTGCTGGAGGTGATCACCAGCAAATGGAAAAGCGAAAGCCAGAACAACGCTTTTACGCGCTGTGATTCAGAAAACTGCGTCATATTGTGACCTTTTTATACGTTGGGGTGAGGGAACCCAATAAAAACCGCAGCATGATACTGCTTTGGCTGGACATTGCAATGGTTAGTTTTTGCGCAATCGTTAACCTGGTTTGCATTGCCCGCGCCGGGGCGTAAACTACAGCCGTTTTTACCTGACCGAGAAGATCATGACCGACCTGTTTTCCAGCCCAGACCACACCCTTGATGCCCAGGGCCTTCGCTGCCCGGAGCCGGTAATGATGGTACGTAAAACCGTGCGTAACATGCAGACCGGTGAAACGCTGCTGATTATTGCCGACGATCCGGCCACCACGCGCGATATTCCCGGTTTTTGTACCTTTATGGAGCATGAGCTGGTGGCGCAGCAGACCGAGGCGCTGCCGTATCGGTATTTGATTCGTAAGGGTTAGGTGGGCTGTCCTCTGCGGCCTGATGCCCTCACCCCGGCCCTCTCCCACAGGGAGAGGGAGAAAGTCAGCCTTTCATCCACGCCCGGATCCCATCCAGGAACATCTGCGTTGCCATCATCACCAGAATCAGCCCCATCAGGCGCTCCAGCGCGTTCACCCCTTTCTCGCCCAGCAGGCGCAGGAACAGCGAAGACTGCAGCAGGATGATAAACGTCCCGCCCCAGGCAATTAGCAGGGCAATCACCAGATGGCTCATCTGATTAGGATACTGATGCGACAGCAGCATCAGCGTGGCCAGAATCGTTGGCCCGGCGACGAGTGGAATCGCCAGCGGCACGATAAACGGCTCTTCACCCGCGGGCAGGCCGCTGCTGCTGCCTTCGGCGCTCGGGAAAATCATCTTAATGGCAATCAGGAACAGAATAATCCCGCCGGAAATTGAGACCGTTTCAGCGCGCAGATTCAGGAAAGCGAGGATTTTTTCACCCGCGAACAGGAAAATAAACATCACCAGCAGGGCGATGAGCAGTTCACGGATCATGATCGCCCGGCGGCGCTTCGGCTCGGTGTGCTTCAGCACCGACATGAAGATTGGCAGATTACCGAGCGGATCCATAATCAGGATCAATAAAACCGCGGCGGAAATGATTTCACTCATCTTTAAATTATCCCTGATACTTAGTAGTGTTATTCCGATGATTAGCACTTTTTCTGATAGCCGGGCAATCATCGATTAATTTCGCTTGCGACTTTGGCAGCATTTTGTAATGTGAAGCATATCCCAGTTCAATACTGGCTTGCACAATCAGCACACACCCTCAGCAGGAAAAAAATGCTATGAAAAACGTTGGTTTTATCGGCTGGCGCGGTATGGTCGGCTCTGTACTCATGCAACGCATGGTTGAAGAGCGCGATTTCGACGCCATCCGCCCGGTCTTCTTCTCTACTTCCCAGCTCGGCCAGGCTGCACCGTCCTTTGGTGGTACCACAGGCACGTTGCAGGATGCTTACGATCTGGAAGCGCTGAAGGCACTCGACATTATTGTGACCTGCCAGGGCGGCGATTATACCAACGAAATCTATCCGAAGCTGCGTGAAAGCGGCTGGCAGGGCTACTGGATTGACGCGGCCTCTTCACTGCGCATGAAAGACGATGCGATCATCATTCTCGACCCGGTTAACCAGGGCGTGATCACCGACGGCCTGAACAACGGCGTGAAAACCTTTGTCGGCGGTAACTGCACCGTCAGCCTGATGCTGATGTCCCTCGGCGGCCTGTTCGCGCAGGATCTGGTGGAGTGGGTCTCCGTGGCGACCTACCAGGCGGCCTCCGGCGGCGGCGCGCGTCATATGCGCGAGCTGCTGACCCAGATGGGCCAGCTGCACCAGAGCGTCGCGACCGAGCTGGCAAACCCGGCGTCCGCGATCCTCGACATCGAGCGTAAGGTCACTCAGCTGACCCGCAGCGGCGAGCTGCCGGTGGATAACTTCGGCGTACCGCTGGCCGGTGGCCTGATCCCGTGGATCGACAAACAGCTGGATAACGGCCAGACCCGCGAAGAGTGGAAGGGCCAGGCGGAGACCAACAAAATCCTCGCGACCGCGAACACCATTCCGGTTGACGGTCTGTGCGTGCGTATCGGCGCGCTGCGCTGCCACAGCCAGGCCTTCACCATTAAACTGAAAAAAGATGTGTCTATTCCGACCGTGGAAGAGCTGCTGGCCGCACACAACCCGTGGGCGAAAGTGGTGCCAAACGATCGCGATATCACCATGCGTGAACTGACCCCGGCAGCCGTGACCGGCACGCTGACCACCCCGGTTGGCCGCCTGCGCAAGCTGAACATGGGGCCGGAGTATCTCTCCGCATTCACCGTCGGCGACCAGCTGCTGTGGGGTGCCGCAGAGCCGCTGCGCCGCATGCTGCGCCAGCTGGCGTAATAATTTGTTAAACACGGGGGGGGTGATTTTCGCCCCCCTTTTTATGCGTACTACATGGAGTAAAACGCAGATGTCTTATTTTTTATCGGGAGGAACCACGTCGTTGGCTATGCTTTAAGGAAGATTTATTTCTCACCTGAGGGTAGGACGGAGCAGAGAGGATTAGCTGCACCGTTTAGGTCACATTAAAAGTCGTCCCGGAGCGCGTAAAAAGGGCGACATAAAAAAACAGGATGAATACCATGTCCGATCGTATTTCGAGAGACGTGATTAATGCGCTTATTGCGGGTCACTTTGCCGACCCCTTTTCTGTGCTAGGGATGCACCGTACAGAGGCCGGACTGGAAGTTCGTGCGCTGTTACCGGATGCAACAGAAGTGTGGGTTATCGAACCCAAAACCGGCCGCAAGGTGGGTAATCTGGAATGCCTCGACTCGCGTGGCTTCTTCTCGGGCGTGATGCCCCGCCGTAAAAACCCCTTTCGTTACCAGCTCGCCGTCATCTGGCACGGCCAGCAAAACCTGATTGACGATCCCTATAGCTTCGGCCCGCTCTTAAAAGAGATGGACGCCTGGCTGCTGTCCGAAGGGACCCATTTACGCCCTTACGAAACGCTGGGTGCCCATGCGGATACCATGGACGGTATCACCGGCACGCGCTTTTCCGTATGGGCGCCAAACGCCCAGCGCGTCTCCGTCGTCGGGCAGTTCAACTACTGGGACGGTCGTCGTCACCCCATGCGCCTGCGTCGGGAAACCGGCATCTGGGAGCTGTTTATCCCCGGCGCGCACAACGGTCAGCTCTACAAATTTGAGATGATCGATGCCAACGGCAAGCTGCGTATTAAATCCGACCCGTACGCCTTTGAGGCAGAGCTGCGCCCGAATACCGCCTCGCTGATTTGCGGGCTGCCGGAAAAGGTTGTCCAGACGGAAGAGCGCAAGCAGGCCAACCGCTTCGATGCGCCGATCTCCGTTTATGAGGTGCATCTCGGCTCGTGGCGTCGTCACACCGATAACAACTTCTGGCTGAGCTATCGCGAGCTGGCGGACCAGCTGGTGCCATACGCCAAATGGATGGGCTTTACCCATCTGGAGCTGCTGCCGATCAATGAGCACCCGTTCGACGGCAGCTGGGGCTATCAGCCTACCGGGCTGTATGCACCTACTCGCCGTTTCGGTACCCGCGATGACTTCCGCTATTTTATCGATGCCGCGCACGCCGCCGGGCTGAACGTGATCCTCGACTGGGTGCCGGGCCATTTCCCGTCGGATGATTTTGCGCTGGCAGAGTTCGACGGCACGAAGCTGTACGAGCACAGCGACCCGCGCGAAGGCTATCACCAGGACTGGAACACGCTGATCTACAACTACGGTCGCCGTGAAGTGTCGAACTATCTGGTCGGGAACGCGCTGTACTGGATCGAGCGCTTCGGCATTGATGCCCTGCGCGTGGATGCGGTGGCCTCAATGATCTACCGCGACTACAGCCGCAAAGAGGGGGAGTGGATCCCGAACGAGTATGGTGGCCGTGAAAACCTGGAAGCGATTGAGTTTCTGCGCAACACCAACCGCATCATCGGTGAGCAGGTGGAAGGCGCCGTGACCATGGCGGAAGAGTCCACCGACTTCCCGGGCGTTTCCCGTCCACCGTCAATGGGCGGTCTGGGCTTCTGGTACAAGTGGAACCTCGGCTGGATGCACGACACGCTCGACTATATGAAGCTCGACCCGGTCTATCGTCAGTATCACCACGATAAGCTCACCTTCGGGCTGCTCTACAACTACACCGAAAACTTCATGCTGCCGCTGTCGCACGATGAAGTGGTGCACGGCAAGAAATCCATTCTCGACCGCATGCCGGGCGACCCGTGGCAGAAATTTGCCAACCTGCGCGCCTACTACGGCTGGATGTTCGCCTTCCCGGGCAAAAAGCTGCTGTTTATGGGCAATGAGTTCGCCCAGGGGCGCGAGTGGAACCACGACTCAAGCCTCGACTGGCATCTGCTGGAAGGTGCGGACAACTGGCACCACGGCGTGCAGCGCCTGGTGCGCGATCTGAACCTGACCTACCGCCACCACAAAGCGCTGCACGAGCTGGACTTCGATCCGTACGGCTTTGAATGGCTGGTGGTGGACGACCACGAGCGCTCGGTGTTTGTCTTTGTGCGCCGCGACAAAGCGGGTAACGAGATCATCGTTGCCAGCAACTTTACCCCGGTGCCGCGCGAACACTATCGCTTCGGCATTAACCAGCCGGGTAAATGGCGCGAAATTCTCAATACCGACTCCATGCACTACCACGGCAGTAACGCCGGTAACGGCGGGCTGGTGCAAAGCGATGCCATCGAAAGCCACGGCCGGCCGAACTCCCTGAGCCTGACGCTGCCGCCGCTTGGCACCATCTGGCTGGTGCGGGAGGGCGAATGACGCAGCTCACGGCAGGTAAACCCGAACCGCTCGGGGCGAGCTTTGACGGAAAGGGGGTGAACTTCACGCTCTTTTCTGCTCACGCGGAACGGGTGGAACTCTGTGTGTTTGACGGGAAAGGTAACGAGCACCGTTACGATTTACCGGCGCGCACGGAAGATACCTGGCATGGCTACCTGGCCGGAGGACGGCCAGGAATGCATTACGGTTTTCGCGTTCACGGCCCCTGGGTGCCTTCTCAGGGGCACTGGTTTAACCCGGCGAAGCTGCTGATTGACCCGTGCGCGTACCGCGTGGACGGCGAGTTTAAAGACGACCCGCTGTTCCACGTTGGCTACGGCGAACCTGACCACCGCGACAGCGCGTCCGTCGCGCCCAAAAGCGTGGTGGTGCACGATCTCTACGACTGGGAAGACGATGCCCCGCCGCGCACGCCGTGGGGCAACACCGTCATTTATGAAGCGCACGTCAAAGGGCTGACGTATCTGCACCCGTCGATCCCTAAAGAGATGCGTGGCACCTACAAAGCGCTTGGGCATCCGACGATGGTCGCTTACCTGAAGCACTTAGGCATCACCGCGCTGGAGCTACTGCCCGTGGCGCATTTCGCCAGCGAACCGCGTCTACAGCGTCTTGGGTTAAGCAACTACTGGGGCTACAACCCGCTGGCGATGTTCGCCCTTGACCCACGCTATGCCGCCCATCCGGAAAAGGCGCGGGATGAGTTTCGCGATGCGGTGAAGGCGCTTCACGCGGCGGGCATTGAGGTCATTCTGGACGTGGTGCTGAACCACAGTGCGGAAAGCGATCTTGACGGTCCGACGCTCTCACAGCGCGGAATCGATAACCGTAGCTATTATTGGATCAGGGACGACGGCGATTACGAGAACTGGACCGGGTGCGGTAACACCCTCAACCTCAGTCATCCGGCGGTCACGCATTACGCGTATGAATGCCTGAAATACTGGGTTGAGACGTACCACGTGGACGGTTTTCGTTTCGACCTGGCGCCAGTGATGGGGCGTACCCCGGCGTTCAGCCAGCAGGCGCCGCTGTTTGAGGCGATAAAAAACTGTCCGGTGCTTTCACAGGTGAAGCTCATCGCAGAGCCGTGGGACATTGGTGAGGGTGGTTATCAGGTGGGAAACTTCCCGCCGCTGTTTGCCGAGTGGAACGACCACTATCGCGACGTTATCCGCCGCTTCTGGCTGGCGCGCGATCTGTCGCTGGGGGAGTTCGCCGGACGCTTTGCCGCTTCAAGCGATCTCTTTAAGCGCGACGGCAAACGTCCGTCGGCCACCGTTAATCTGGTGACGGCGCACGACGGTTTCACGCTGCGTGACTGTGTTTGTTTCAATCAGAAACACAATGAGGCAAACGGCGAAGAGAATCGCGATGGGACTAACAATAACCATAGCTTTAACCATGGTATAGAAGGGTTAGGCGGAAGTCTGGATGTGATCGAGCGGCGACGCGCCAGCGTTCATGCGCTGCTGACGACGCTTTTGCTGTCGCAGGGTACGCCGATGCTGCTGGCGGGCGACGAGCACGGCCACAGCCAGCACGGCAACAACAACGCCTATTGCCAGGACAATACCTTAACCTGGCTCGACTGGGGAGAGGCGAACAGCGGGTTGACCCATTTCACCGCGGCGCTGATCCACCTTCGCCAGCAGATCCCCGCCCTTACCGCCAACAGCTGGTGGGAGGAGGGCGACGGCAACGTTCGCTGGCTGAATAAAGACGCGCAGCCGTTGAGCGCGCAAGAGTGGCAACACGGCACCACCTGCCTGCAAATCCTGCTCTCGGATAAGTGGCTGGTGACGCTGAACGCGACGGACGACGTCGCAGAGATTGTTTTACCTGACGGGGAGTGGCGAGCTGTTCCCCCCTTTGCCGGAGCGGATAATCCGGTAGTAATGGCTGTCTGGCACGGGCCTGCGCACGGAGTGTGCGTATTCCAAAGATGATAAAAAAGGAGTTAGTCATGGTTAGATTAGAGAAGAACGATCCGTTAATGTTGGCGCGCCAGCTACCATTAAAAACAGTTGCCCTGATACTCGCGGGCGGGCGTGGTACCCGTCTGAAAGATTTGACCATCAAGCGCGCCAAGCCGGCCGTTCACTTTGGTGGTAAGTTCCGCATTATCGACTTTGCGCTCTCCAACTGCCTGAACTCGGGCATTCGCCGCATTGGCGTCATTACGCAGTATCAGTCGCACACGCTGGTGCAGCACATCCAGCGCGGCTGGTCATTCTTCAGCGAAGAGATGAACGAGTTTGTCGATCTGCTCCCGGCGCAGCAGCGCGTTCACGGGGAGAACTGGTACCGCGGCACGGCGGATGCGGTGACCCAGAACCTCGACATCATTCGCCGCTACAACGCGGAATACATCGTCATCCTCGCGGGGGACCACATCTACAAGCAAGATTACTCCCACATGCTGATCGACCACGTTGAAAAAGGGGCGCGCTGCACCGTGGCGTGTCTGCCGGTGCCCGTTGCGGAAGCAACCGCGTTTGGCGTGATGCATGTAGATGGCGACGACAAGATTATCGACTTCGTTGAAAAACCGGCGAACCCGCCAACCATGCCAGGCGACGACACCAAATCGCTCGCCAGCATGGGGATCTATGTCTTTGATGCAGATTATCTTTATGAGCTGCTGGAAGAAGACGACAAAGACGAAAGCTCCAGCCACGACTTCGGTAAAGACATCATCCCGAAAATTACCAAAGCTGGCATGGCGTATGCACATCCCTTCCCGCTGTCCTGCGTGCAGTCTGACCCGAATGCGGAGCCTTACTGGCGCGATGTGGGAACCCTGGAAGCGTACTGGAAAGCCAACCTCGATCTGGCATCCGTGACGCCTGAGCTGGATATGTACGACCAGAACTGGCCAATTCGCACCCATATGGAATCGCTGCCGCCGGCGAAGTTCGTCCAGGATCGCTCCGGTAGCCATGGCATGACCCTGAACTCGCTGGTTTCCGGCGGGTGCATCATCTCCGGTTCTGTGGTGGTGCAGTCCGTGCTGTTCCCGCGCGTGCGTATAAACTCATTCTGTAATATCGATTCGGCGGTTCTGCTGCCGGATGTCTGGGTAGGGCGTTCGTGTCGTCTGCGTCGCTGCGTGATCGACCGTGCCTGCGTCATTCCTGAAGGAATGGTGATTGGTGAAAACGCGGAAGAAGACGCGCGTCGCTTCTACCGTTCTGAAGAGGGGATCGTGTTAGTCACACGGGAAATGTTGCGGAAGCTGCAGATCAAACAGGAGCGATGATGCAGGTTTTACACGTATGTTCTGAGATGTTCCCGTTGTTAAAAACGGGCGGCCTGGCGGATGTTCTTGGTGCATTACCCGCGGCGCAAATCGCCGGTGGAGTCGATACCCGCGTCCTGCTGCCCGCCTTCCCGGATATCCGGCGCGGCATTCCCGATGCAAAGGTCGTGACGCGCCGTGAAACCTTTGCCGGACGCATCACCCTGCTGTTTGGACATTACAACGGCGTAGGGATTTACCTGATCGACGCGCCGCACCTGTACGACCGACCGGGCAGCCCGTATCACGATACGAACCTGTTCGCCTACACCGACAACGTGCTGCGCTTTGCGCTGCTCGGCTGGGTAGGGGCAGAGATGGCCGTCGGGCTGGATCCTTTCTGGCGTCCGGATGTCGTCCACGCGCACGACTGGCACGCCGGGCTGGCGCCTGCGTATCTGGCGGCGAAAGGGCATCCGGCCAAATCGGTCTTTACGGTGCACAACCTCGCGTATCAGGGCATGTATTACGCCCATCATATGAATGACATCGATCTGCCATGGTCGTTCTATAACATGCACGGTCTGGAGTTTAACGGGCAGATCTCGTTCCTGAAGGCGGGGCTGTACTACGCCGACCATATTACGGCGGTGAGCCCAACCTACGCGCGTGAAATCACCCAGCCGGAGTTTGGCTACGGTCTGGAAGGGCTGCTGCAGCAGCGCCACCGTGAAGGCCGCCTGTCGGGTATTCTGAACGGCGTGGATGAGCAGATCTGGAGCCCGGAAACCGATCTCCTGCTGGCCGCACGCTATGGCCGCGACTCCGTGGAAGACAAAGCGGAAAACAAACGCCAGCTGCAGATTGCAATGGGTCTGAAGGTCAACGACAAGGTGCCGCTGTTTGCGGTGGTCAGCCGCCTGACCAGCCAGAAGGGGCTGGATCTGGTGCTGGAGGCGCTGCCAGGGTTACTGGAGCAGGGCGGCCAGCTGGCGCTGCTCGGCGCGGGTGACCCGGTGCTGCAGGAAGGTTTCCTCGCCGCCGCGGCGGAACATCCGGGGCAGGTGGGCGTGCAGATTGGCTATCACGAAGCGTTCTCGCACCGCATCATGGGCGGTGCGGACGTGATTCTGGTGCCGAGCCGGTTTGAGCCCTGTGGCCTGACGCAGCTCTACGGCCTGAAATACGGCACCCTGCCGCTGGTACGCCGCACGGGCGGGCTGGCAGATACGGTGTCGGATAGCTCTCTGGAAAACCTGGCGGACGGCATCGCCAGCGGCTTTGTCTTTGAAGACAGTAACGCCTGGTCGCTGCTTCGGGCGATTCGGCGTGCTTTCGTCTTGTGGTCCCGTCCATCCCTGTGGCGTTACGTTCAGCGTCAGGCGATGTCCATGGACTTTAGCTGGCACGTTGCGGCGCAGTCCTACCGCGACCTTTATCAACGCTTGATGTAACGAGGCGAAGTTACTGATATGAATGCTCCATTTAGCTACTCTTCCCCCACGCTCAGCGTTGAGGCGTTAAAGCACTCCATCGCCTACAAGCTGATGTTCACCATCGGGAAAGATCCGGTCATTGCCAACAAGCACGAGTGGCTGAACGCCACGCTGTTTGCGGTGCGAGACCGTATGGTCGAACGCTGGCTGCGCTCTAACCGCGCCCAGCTTTCGCAGGAGACGCGGCAGGTTTACTACCTGTCGATGGAATTTTTGATTGGCCGCACCCTTTCTAACGCGCTGCTGTCGCTGGGTATTTACGACGACGTCAAAACCGCGCTGGAAGAGATGGGGCTGGATTTAGAAGAGCTGATTGACGAAGAGAACGACCCGGGGCTGGGCAACGGTGGTCTGGGGCGTCTTGCCGCCTGCTTCCTCGACTCGCTGGCGACGCTGGCGCTGCCGGGCCGCGGGTACGGCATTCGCTACGACTACGGCATGTTCAAGCAGAACATCGTTGACGGTCGTCAGAAAGAGTCCCCGGACTACTGGCTGGAATATGGCAACCCGTGGGAATTCAAGCGCCACAACACGCGCTACAAGGTGCGCTTTGGCGGACGTATTCAGCAGGAAGGGAAAAAATCCCGCTGGGTGGAAACCGAAGAGATCCTCGCCGTGGCCTATGACCAGATCATCCCCGGCTACGACACCGACGCGACCAACACCCTGCGCCTGTGGAACGCCCAGGCGAGCAGCGAGATCAACCTCGGCAAATTTAACCAGGGCGACTACTTTGCGGCGGTGGAAGATAAAAACCACTCCGAGAACGTTTCCCGCGTGCTGTACCCGGATGATTCAACCTACTCCGGGCGCGAGCTGCGCCTGCGCCAGGAGTATTTCCTTGTCTCCGCAACGATTCAGGATATCCTCAGCCGCCACCATCAGCTGCATAAGACCTACGCCAACCTGGCCGAGAAGACGGCGATTCACCTCAACGACACCCATCCGGTGCTCTCCATTCCTGAGCTGATGCGCCTGCTGATTGACGAGCATAAGTTCAGCTGGGACGACGCGTTTGAGGTAACGTGTCAGGTGTTCTCTTACACCAACCACACCCTGATGAGTGAAGCGCTGGAGACCTGGCCGGTGGACATGCTCGGCAAAATCCTGCCGCGCCACCTGCAGATTATCTTCGAGATCAACGACTACTTCCTCAAGACGCTGCAGGAGCAGTACCCGAACGATACCGGCCTGCTGAGCCGTGCCTCGATCATTGATGAATCTAACGGTCGCCGCGTGCGCATGGCGTGGCTGGCGGTGGTGATCAGCCACAAGGTCAACGGGGTGTCTGAGCTGCACTCGAACCTGATGGTGCAGTCCCTGTTCGCTGACTTCGCGAAGATCTTCCCGACGCGTTTCTGCAACGTGACCAACGGCGTTACGCCACGCCGCTGGCTGGCGTTGGCCAACCAGCCGCTCTCTGACGTGCTGGATGAGAATATCGGTCGCACCTGGCGCACCGATTTGAGCCAGCTGAGCGAGCTTGAACAGCACATTGATTTCCCGACGGTGAACAAGGCCGTGCGTGAAGCCAAGCTGCTGAACAAAAAACGTCTCGCGGTCTGGCTGGCGATGCACCTCAACGTGGTGGCAAACCCGAAAGCGCTGTTCGACGTGCAGATCAAACGCATCCACGAGTACAAGCGTCAGCTGATGAACGTGCTGCACGTGATCACCCACTACAACCGCATTAAGGCCGATCCGACCGCCGAGTGGGTGCCGCGCGTGAAGATCTTCGCCGGTAAGGCCGCGTCCGCCTACTACATGGCGAAACACATTATTCACCTGATCAACGACGTGGCGAAGGTGGTGAACCAGGATCCGGATATTGGCGACAAGCTGAAGGTGGTGTTCATCCCGAACTACAGCGTGAGCCTGGCGCAGCTGATCATCCCGGCGGCGGATCTCTCCGAGCAGATCTCCACGGCGGGAACGGAAGCGTCCGGCACCAGTAACATGAAGTTTGCCCTCAACGGCGCGCTGACCATCGGCACCCTGGACGGCGCGAACGTCGAGATGCTGGAGCACGTAGGGGAAGAGAATATCTTTATCTTCGGCAATACCACCGAAGAAGTGGAGGCGCTGCGGAGAAAAGGCTACTCCCCGCGTGAGTTCTACGAAGGGGATGAAGAGCTACGTCAGGTCCTGACGCAGATTGCGACCGGTGTGTTCAGCCCCGACGAGCCGGGCCGCTATCGCGATCTGGTGGATTCGCTGATTAACTTTGGCGACCACTACCAGGTGCTGGCGGATTATCGCAGCTACGTGGACTGTCAGGATAAGGTGGACGAGCTGTACCGTCAGCAGGAGAAGTGGACCAGCGCGGCGATGCATAATATCGCCAATATGGGGTATTTCTCGTCTGACAGGACTATCAAGGAGTATGCCGAGAATATCTGGCATATTGATCCGGTGCGGTTGTAAAAACAAAGCCCGGTGGCGCTGCGCTTACCGGGCCTACGGGATCGAGTAGGCCGGGTAAGGCGGAGCCGCCACCCGGCTTTTTTTATTTACGACGCCAGCGACAATTCACGCTTTCCCGCATGCTGCTGCAACCACTGTGCCACGCGAGACTGCTGCTCGGCGTTAAGCCACATCCCTTCTTTAGTACGACGCCAGACGGCATCTTCGAGACGGCGAACCCACTCGTGCTCAACCAGGTAGCGCAACTCGGCCTCATACAGCTCGTGGCCGAAATGTTCACCCAGATCGGCGAGCGCTTTCGCGTCGCCCAGGAACAGCTCGGTATTGCTGCCGTAGGTGCGGGCGTAGTGACGCGCCATCCCTTCGGTAATGAACGGGAAGCGACGGCGCAGCTTCGCGGCGTAATCGTCGCGGTTACCGCCGATATCCCCGCCGGGCAGCACCGCCTCTTTGGTCCACGCCGGGCCAATGCCTTTGTAGTATGGCGCCAGTTTTTCCAGCGCGTGCTCGGCCAGCTTGCGGTAGGTGGTCAGTTTGCCGCCAAACACCGACAGCAGCGGCGCCTGTCCATCTACGTCGTGGATATCGAGCGTGTAGTCGCGGGTGATGGCCTGCGGTGAGTCAGACTCGTCATCGCACAGCGGACGCACGCCGGAGTAGGTCCAGACCACGTCATCGCGTGACAGCTGTTTCTTAAAGTGTGCGTTATACACTTTCAACAGGTAGTTCACTTCGCTCTCGTCGATCTCGACGTTTTTCGGGTCGCCTTTGTACTCCACGTCGGTGGTGCCGATAATGGAGAACTCGTCCATCCACGGGATCACAAACACGATGCGTTTATCTTCGTTCTGCAGAATGTAGGCCTGCTTCTGGGTATGCACGCGCGGCACCACAATGTGGCTGCCTTTAATCAGGCGGATGCCGTACGGGGAAGGCAGATGCATGCCGTCGTCGAAGAACTGCTTCACCCACGGACCGGTGGCGTTCACCAGGCCGCGCGCTTTCCAGCTGAATTTCTCGCCGGTATCGATGTCTTCCGCTTCCACAATCCACAGGCCGTTTTCACGACGGGCGGCGGTCGCGCGGGTGCGGGTTTTCACCTCGCCGCCTTTCTTCTCGACCATCTGCGCATTCGCCAGCACCAGGCGCGCATCGTCCACCCAGCAGTCGGAATATTCGAAACCGCGCACGATTTCAGGCTTAAGGACCGATTCTGAGCCAAAACGCAAACCGTTCGAGCCCGGCAGGCTGGTGCGTTTACCCAGGTGATCGTACATAAACAGGCCGATGCGGATCATCCACGCCGGACGCAGGTGCGGGCGGTGAGGCAGGCGGAAGCGCATCGGGATCGCCAGATGCGGGGCCATTTTCAGCAGCACTTCACGTTCGGCCAGTGCTTCGCTGACCAGGCGGAATTCGTAGTGTTCCAGGTAGCGCAGGCCACCGTGGATCAGCTTGGAGCTGGCGGACGACGTCGCGCAGGCGAGATCGTTAGCTTCCAGCATCAGCACGGATAAACCGCGTCCTGCGGCATCAACCGCAATACCGGCACCGTTGATGCCACCGCCTATCACAATCAGATCTTTGGTTTCCATAACACCCTCATGCACTTTCGTTAAAGCTCAAAAATGTTCGATATCGCTCATAATAGCAAAGGAACGCGCTTTTGGTAACATCAAAAAAACAATTTAGAGTGATATGGATAACATAATGGCGTTTACCCGCCGCCAGGACGTACACTACGGGGTAAAATCTTGTCGTTGACCACTGTAAAGAGAACACCATGGATCAGTTTGAATGCATTAACGTAGAAGAAGCCCATCAGAAGATGCACCAGGGAAAAGCGGTGCTGGTGGACATCCGCGATCCGCAGAGTTTTGCGATGGGCCACACGCCGGGCGCGTTCCATCTCACCAACGACTCATTAGGCGCGTTTATGCGCGATAACGACTTTGAAACGCCCGTTATGGTCATGTGCTACCACGGCAACAGCAGCAAAGGCGCGGCGCAGTACCTGATTCAGCAAGGCTATGACGCGGTATACAGCGTCGACGGCGGCTTCGATGCCTGGCATCGTCATTTCCCGGCAGAAGTGGAATACGCGTTTGAGCGCTAATCCCGCTATACTGTCCCCTTTTGTGTGGAAATAAGCGACCGCTGCCCATGTTGATGATCACCTCTTTTACCAACCCGCGCGTCGCCCAGGCGTTTGTCGACTATATGGCGACGCAGGGCGTTATTCTGACCATCCAGCAACATACTCAGACCGACGTCTGGCTGGCCGACGAGAGCCAGGCAGGGCGGGTAAACGAGGAGCTGGCGCGTTTCCTTGAGAACCCCGGCGACCCGCGCTATCTGGCGGCAAGCTGGCAGTCCGGCCAGACCGGCAGTGGACTTCACTACAGCCGTTTTCCCTTCCTTGCCACGATTCGCGAGCGCGCGGGCCCGTTTACGCTGCTGCTGATGGCGGCCTGCATTATTGTCTTCATTATTATGAACGTGGTGGGCGACCAGAGCGTGATGATCGCGCTGGCGTGGCCGTACGATCCGTCGCTGGATTTCGACGTCTGGCGCTATTTCACCCACGCGCTGATGCACTTCTCGGTAATGCATATCCTCTTTAACCTGCTGTGGTGGTGGTATCTCGGCGGTATCGTTGAGAAGCGGCTCGGCAGCGGCAAGCTGATTGTTATCACGATTATCAGCGCCCTGCTGAGCGGCTATGTGCAGCATAAATTCAGCGGCCCGTGGTTCGGTGGGCTGTCTGGCGTGGTATACGCCCTGATGGGCTACGTCTGGCTTCGCGGGGAGCGCGACCCGGAAAGCGGCATCTATTTACAACGCGGATTAATAGCCTTTGCGTTAATATGGCTAATTGCCGGATGGTTTGATCTGTTTGGTATGTCTATCGCCAATGGTGCGCACGTCACCGGCCTGGCTGTCGGGCTGGCAATGGCACTGGCCGACACGCTCCATGCGCGAAAACGAACATAATTTTCAGGGATAATTGATGAAACAAACACAACGTCATGACGCCATTATCGAACTGGTCAAAAAACAGGGATACGTCAGCACCGAAGAGCTGGTAGAGCAGTTTGCCGTCAGCCCGCAAACCATCCGTCGTGATCTGAACGATCTGGCCGATCAGAACCGTATTTTGCGCCATCACGGCGGCGCGGCGCTGCCGTCCAGCTCGGTCAACACCTCCTGGCACGACCGTAAAGCCACGCAGACGGCAGAGAAAGAGCGCATTGCGCGTAAAGTTGCCAGCCAGATCCCGAACGGGGCGACGCTGTTTATTGACATCGGCACCACGCCGGAAGCGGTCGCCCATGCGCTGCTGGATCACGAGAACCTGCGCGTGGTGACCAACAACCTGAACGTTGCTAACACACTGATGCAGAAAGACGATTTCCGCATCATCCTCGCGGGCGGCGAACTGCGCAGCCGCGACGGCGGGATTATTGGCGAAGCGACGCTCGACTTTATCTCTCAGTTCCGCCTGGACTTCGGCATTCTGGGGATCAGCGGCATCGACAGCGACGGCTCATTGCTGGAGTTTGATTACCACGAGGTGCGCACCAAGCGTGCGATTATTGAAAACTCACGCCACGTGATGCTGGTAGTGGACCATTCGAAGTTTGGTCGTAACGCGATGGTGAATATGGGCAGCATCAGCATGGTGAATGCGGTCTACACCGACGTGATGCCACCGGCGGGCGTGATGCAGGTGATTAAAGATAATAATTTGCAGCTGGAACTGTGCTAACGGTTGTGTCGGGTGGCGCTGCGCTTACCCGACCTACAAAACCCGTAGGCCCGTGCAAGCGTAGCGCCGCCGGGCAATGAATTACACTCCGTATCCCATCATCTTCAACAATTGCTGTGCATGCTGCACCGCGTCCTGACGGTGCGCCACGCCCAGCTTTTGATACAGATTGCGAATGTGCGTTTTGATGGTGGTTGCCGCCACCGCCAGCTCACCGGCAATCTGCTCGTTGCTGTAGCCGGAATAGATCAGCCCCAGCACCTGCCATTCGCGCTGGGTGAGCGGGCTGGTGCGAATAAGCTCCGGCACTTCCGGGTGGTTCAGCAGACGTTCCACGAAGTTCTCATCGAAATGCGCAAACTTGTGGCGATGATGCTGGTTAATCTCGCGCAGAATGCGCTGGGCGCGATGCTGATCCAGCTCCGGCAGCGTGTTGAGCTGAATCAGCTGGCGCAGCTGCTGCGCCATCACTTCACCTTCAATCACGAAGTGGCTGATAAACCCGGTGCGGTTCGCCAGCTGCAAGGCTTCCAGCAGCACGCGCTGGGCGTCATTTTTACGCCCGGCCTGCCAGTAAAGCTGGTTTAACAGCAGCAGGTTGCGGTTCAGGTCGCTCATCAGACGCAGGCTGCGGGCGTTTTCGTTTAACTCTTCCAGCACAATTTCGGCAGGCTCAAAGTCACCCAGCAGGATCTGCACGCGGGCGATGTTGCGCCACTGGCTTTGCAGGAAGTGGTTATTGGCAAATTCCGGTTTAGGCGTCTGGCGCAGCCAGTTGGCGGCGGATTTTTTGTCCCCTGTCATCTGCCAGTAAATCACCCGCACCTTGTCGGCGTTCGATACCCAGTCGCTGTGGTACTGACCGTTGCCGAGCAGGTTTTCCAGACGGTTAAGGTGATTGCGGGCGTTATCCAGATCGCCACGCGCCAGCGAGCACTGCACCAGCAGGGCCAGACACTGCAATTGCTGCTGAGGCTGGAAGCCAGAAAGCACGTTTACACCCTGACGGGCGCAGCTTTCTGCTTCATCCAGGCGCGACCATGCCCACAGCAGCTGAGCGCGAATGCGCAACAGGAACTCGTGCATCGGCAGCTGTTCCAGGTGCTGTTCACGAATCAGCTGGAACGCTTTTTCCTGATTTTCCCAGGCGGCCTGCAGGAACCCCTGAGCAAATAAAATCTCACTTTGCTGGATCAGGCTCCACAGGGCGTAGTGCCAGACATCATGGCGGCGCGCCATCTGCTCGGTTTGCTGCATCAGCGAAAGGGAGCGCGTCAGCTCGCCTTTGCAGTGCAGCACTTCGCCGTGTACCGAGGTGGCCACAATTCGGCTGTAGAAATTCGCCAGCGGCAGTTCGTCCAGCGCGACCATCGCCAGTCGTTCAGCTTCATCCGCATCGCCGTCGTTAATCGCGACCTGCGCCCGCAGGGCGTTAAATTCGCCGTGCAGGGTGGTATCCATTTCGCTTTCCATCTCCTGCTCGGCACGCGCCAGCAGGGTATTCACTTCGCTGTAGCGGTGCTGACTTTGCATCAGCCAGGCCTGGAGCAGCACCAGGCGCGGGTTCTCCAGCAGGCTCTCCCACGGCAGGGCTTTCAACGATTCTTCCAGCAGCGTCAGTTCGCTGTGGTTAAACAGCCCCCACGCGTGGTTGAGCAGGATATCGCGCAGCATGCTGGCATCACCGGCGGCCAGCGCGTGATGGATAGCTTCGCTCGGGAAGCCTTGAGCCATCCAGCTTTCGGCGGCAGCGCGGTGGATTTCCGGTAATTCCGTGGCCAGCTCCCACTGACAGCGCTGGCGCAGGAAACTGCCAAACAGCGGGTGGTAGCTGAACCACTCGCCGGGATCGTCCATGC
Source organism: Enterobacter chuandaensis (assembly GCF_039718975.1). Lineage (NCBI taxonomy): Bacteria > Pseudomonadati > Pseudomonadota > Gammaproteobacteria > Enterobacterales > Enterobacteriaceae > Enterobacter > Enterobacter chuandaensis. Next base: position 4,292,637 of record NZ_CP097173.1, on the reverse strand, counting down.
GCGTCAGGAACAGCCCCTGACGCTCAATCTCTTCCAGCTGTAGCTGACCGTTTTCACAGCCGGTAACGCGCACAATCAGCGCGTCGTTCATGGAACGCAGCAGGGAACTTTTCAGCAGAAAATTGCGGGTGGAGGGATCGACGCTGTTGAGCACCTCATCCACCAGGTAATCAGAGAGATGGCTGGCGTTGATGCCGGCCAGACGACGCGCAGACTGGTGCGTCGGGCTGTTGTTTTGTCGCGCGGAAAGGGCAATCAGCTGCAGCGCCGTGGCCCAGCCCGCGACATCATCACACAGGCGGCTGCTTTCGGAGGCCTCAATGGGGGAGGTCAGGCGGCAGTCGAAGAACTGTTTCGCTTCCTGGTGGGTGAAGGCCAGCTGCTGGCTGCCCACTTCCAGAAGCTGATCGCGCACGCGCAGGTTGGCAATACCGAGCTGCGGCAGGTTGCGTGACAGCACGACTAAGGTCAGGTTTTCCGGCTGGTGGCGCAGGAAGAAGCGCATCGACTCATGGATAACCGGGTTCGTAATCAGATGATAGTCATCAATCACCACGTACAGCGGACGATGCCATTCGGCCAGCTCGATAAACAGCTGGGAGAAAAGGGAGGACAAGCTGGCGTACTGGCGCTTTTGCACCATTGCCTCGCTGGCGACGCAGTGTCCATTGGTTGCCTGTTGAATAGCGGCAATCAGATAGCTGGCAAAACGCTCTTGCTGGTTATCGCCCTCGTCGAGGGAGTACCAGCCAAGATCGCTCTTACCTGCGGCCCATTGCGAAATGAGCGTTGTTTTTCCATAACCTGCAGGGCTCGTAACCAGCGCCAGTCGGAAATTATGCGCGCCGGAAAGTTTAGCCAACAGACGCTCGCGGACCACTGTATGGTCAAGACGAACCGGGCGACTTAATTTAGACGGAATCAACATAGGTTTCACTTCACTGTGGGGAACGAGAGAATTTATTTTTTTTGCGCTTCGTAATTAATAGCTATAAGGTCGGTCAGAAAGAGAACTATTGCAAGTTATGTCTGGCTTTTGTGGCTCTGAATTTGCACTCTGTCACAAAACATTCAGACTGTTGCTGGAACTTTTTCAAAAATGCGTTGACACCGCGCCACTGCTGGCTTGTATGGATGTCAGGCGGTTGCGCTGAAACTGGTTTCAGAAAGGGATAATGACGTCGAATTTAATAAACTTCGGGTAAAGTTGAGTGAGATTAATAATCTCCTTAGGCAGAACCCGATTGCTGAAATATTATTCTCCGTAAGCAATCATTTCCGCGTGGATTAATTTCTTCCAAAACTGCATTTCATTTCTTTGACATTCTCCCCGGTTACTTTTTCCTCTTCCGGGCACACTCAAACTATGCTCTCTGAGTGGCCTCGATCACACTTTTACGCTCATCCCCGCTACTCCTCCCTGTCTAATCCCCCACGGGAGGAGGAAGAGGCGAAATGAGCCAGGCACACTAGCGCTAACTTGTGTTTTCTTTCTAAAGGATGCCGATCCCCTATGTCACAGCCTACCTTCAACAAAGCTCAATTCCAGGCTGCCCTGACGCGTCAGTGGCAGCGTTTTGGCCTTCATGCTGCAAATGAAATGACGCCTCACCAGTGGTGGCAGGCGGTGAGCGGGGCGCTCGCAGAGCAGCTGGATGCTCAGCCCGTGGCGAAGCCCGTCAAAGGCCAGCGTCACGTTAACTATATCTCGATGGAGTTCCTGATTGGCCGCCTGACCGGCAACAACCTGCTGAACCTCGGCTGGTATCAGGAGGTGGGGGACGTGCTGAAAGAGCACGACATTAATCTGACCGACCTGCTGGAAGAAGAGATTGACCCGGCGCTGGGCAACGGCGGTCTGGGGCGCCTGGCGGCCTGTTTCCTTGATTCCATGGCGACCGTCGGCCAGTCGGCGATTGGCTATGGCCTGAACTACCAGTATGGTCTGTTCCGTCAGTCGTTTGCCGACGGCCATCAGATGGAAGCGCCTGACGACTGGCACCGCAATACCTACCCGTGGTTCCGCCACAACGCGCAGCTGGATGTGCAGGTCGGCATCGGCGGGAAAGTGACGAAGCAGGGGCTCTGGGAGCCAGCGTTCACTATTACCGGTGAAGCCTGGGATCTGCCGGTGCTTGGCTACCGTAACGGCGTGGCGCAGCCGCTGCGCCTGTGGCAGGCGAAGCACGTGCATCCGTTCAACCTGACCAAATTCAACGACGGCGATTTCCTGCGCGCCGAGCAGCAGGGCATCGACGCCGAGAAGCTGACCAAAGTCCTCTACCCGAACGACAACCATCTGGCGGGTAAAAAGCTACGCCTGATGCAGCAGTACTTCCAGTGCGCCTGCTCCGTGGCGGACATTCTGCGTCGCCACCACCTGGCGGGCCGCAAGCTGGCGCAACTGCCGGACTTCGAAGTGATTCAGCTCAACGACACGCACCCGACCATCGCCATCCCGGAACTGCTGCGCGTGCTGATCGACGAGCATCAGCTGAGCTGGGACGACGCCTGGGCCATCACCAGCCGCACCTTCGCCTACACCAACCACACCCTGATGCCGGAAGCGCTCGAGTGCTGGGATGAGAAGCTGGTGAAAGCGCTGCTGCCGCGCCACATGCAGATCATCAACAAGATTAACGACCAGTTTAAAGTGCTGGTGGAGAAAACCTGGCCGGGCGACAAAGCCGTCTGGGCCAAGCTGGCGGTGGTGCACGACAAACAGGTGCGCATGGCGAACATGTGCGTGGTGAGCGGCTTTGCCGTTAACGGCGTGGCGGCGCTGCACTCCGATCTGGTGGTGAAAGATCTGTTCCCGGAATACCACCAGCTGTGGCCGACCAAATTCCATAACGTGACCAACGGCATCACGCCGCGTCGCTGGATCAAGCAGTGCAACCCGCTGCTGGCTGGCCTGCTGGATAAGACCCTGAAGAAAGAGTGGGCCAACGATCTGGACCAGCTGATCAACCTGGAAAAACAGGCCGACGACGCGAAATTCCGCGAGCAGTACCGCGCGATCAAGCTGGAGAACAAGGTTCGCCTGGCGGAGTTTGTGAAAATGCGTACCGGGATTGAGATCAACCCGAATGCCATTTTCGATATTCAGATCAAGCGCCTGCACGAGTACAAGCGTCAGCACCTGAACCTGCTGCACATTCTGGCGCTGTACAAAGAGATCCGCGAGAACCCGCAGGCAGACCGCGTGCCGCGCGTGTTCCTGTTCGGTGCGAAGGCGGCGCCGGGCTACTACCTGGCGAAAAACATTATACTCGCCATCAATAAGGTAGCGGCGGCGATCAACAGCGATCCGAAAGTGGGCGACAAGCTGAAGGTGGTGTTCCTGCCGGACTATTGCGTCTCGGCGGCGGAAATGCTGATCCCGGCGGCGGATATCTCCGAGCAGATCTCGACCGCAGGGAAAGAGGCGTCCGGTACCGGCAACATGAAGCTGGCGCTGAACGGCGCGCTGACCGTCGGCACGCTGGACGGTGCGAACGTCGAAATCGCCGAGAAGGTCGGTGAAGAGAACATCTTTATCTTCGGCCATACTGTTGAAGAAGTGAAAGCCATCAAGGCCAAAGGCTACGACCCGGTGAAATGGCGTAAGAAAGACAAAGTGCTGGATGCGGTGCTGAAGGAGCTGGAGAGCGGCAAATACAGCGACGGCGACAAGCACGCGTTTGACCAGATGCTGCACAGCATGGACAAACACGGCGGAGACCCGTACCTGGTGATGGCGGACTTCACGGCCTACGTTGAAGCGCAGAAACAGGTCGACGTGCTGTACCGCGACCAGGAGGCGTGGACCCGGGCGTGCATTCTGAACACCGCGCGCTGCGGCATGTTCAGCTCTGACCGCTCAATCCGTGATTATCAGGCCCGTATCTGGCAGGCAAAACGCTAAGGAAGCGCGATGGAGAGTAAACGTCTGGACAGTGCCGCGCAGGCGGCGGGAATTAGCCTCAGTTACATCAACGCGCACGGCAAACCGCAGTCTATTGGTGCGGACACCAAAAGACGTTTGCTGGATGCCATGCACAAAACCGACGCGAAAGCGTCGGTTGCTCCGGTGCCCAACGTGAAGGTCTTTACCGCAGGCAAAAAGATGCCGCTGGCGGTGGAGGGGCGCGGCGAGTTTAGCTGGCTGCTCACCACCGAAGAGGGGCATCAGCATAAAGGCCACGCCACCGGCGGCAAAACGTTAAACCTTCCGGCGAAGCTGCCCGAGGGCTATCACAGCCTGACGCTCACCCAGGACGAACAGCGTTTTCACTGTCGGGTGATCGTCGCGCCAAAACGCTGCTATGAGCCGCAGGCGCTGCTCGAAGGCAAAAAGCTGTGGGGTGCCTGCGTGCAGCTCTATACGCTGCGTTCCGACAGCAACTGGGGCATCGGCGATTTTGGCGATCTGAAAAAGATGCTGGCATCTGTTGGTGAGCGCGGCGGCGCGTTCATCGGCCTCAACCCGATCCACGCGCTCTATCCGGCGAATCCGGAAAGTGCCAGCCCGTACAGCCCGTCTTCCCGACGCTGGCTGAACGTGATTTACATCGACGTTAACGCATTAGACGATTTCAAAAACAGCAAAGAGGCGCAGGCGTGGTGGAAGCTCGAGACCACCCAGCAGATGCTGAAACAGGCCCGCGATGCGGACTGGGTAGATTATGCCAGCGTGACCGCGCTGAAAATGGCGGCTCTGCGTCTGGCGTGGAAAGGCTTTGCGAAACGCGACGATGAGCAGATGGCAGCCTTCCGCCAGTTCGTGATGCAGGAAGGTGAAAGTCTCTACTGGCAGGCGGCATTTGATGCGCTGCACGCGTATCAGGTGAAAGAGGACGAAATGCGCTGGGGCTGGCCGGTCTGGCCGGAAGCGTATCAGACCGTGGATACCCCTGAAGTCAAAGCGTTCTGTAAAAATCATGCCGACGAGGTGGACTTCTACCTGTGGCTGCAGTGGCTGGCGTACAGCCAGTTTGCCGCCTGCTGGCAGGTGAGCCAGGGCTATAAGATGCCGATCGGCCTGTATCGCGATCTGGCCGTGGGCGTGGCGGAAGGCGGCGCGGAAACCTGGTGCGACCGTGAGCTCTACTGCCTGAAAGCGTCCGTCGGCGCGCCGCCGGATATCCTCGGCCCGCTCGGTCAGAACTGGGGCCTGCCGCCGATGGATCCGCACGTGATGGCGGCGCGCGCCTACGAGCCGTTTATCGACCTTTTGCGCGCGAACATGCAGAACTGCGGAGCGCTGCGTATCGACCACGTGATGTCCGTGCTGCGCCTGTGGTGGATCCCGTACGGTGAAACCGCCGATCACGGGGCGTATGTACAGTATCCGGTGGACGATCTGCTGTCGATCCTGGCGCTGGAGAGTAAGCGCCACCAGTGCATGGTGATCGGTGAAGATCTCGGTACTGTGCCGGTGGAAATTGTCAGTAAGCTCCGCGACAGCGGCGTCTACTCCTACAAAGTGCTCTATTTTGAAAACGACCATGAGAAAACCTTCCGCGCGCCGAAAGCGTACCCTGAACAGTCAATGGCAGTCGCGACGACGCATGACCTTCCTACGCTTCGTGGCTATTGGGAAAGCGGCGATCTGACGCTCGGTAAAACGCTGGGGCTGTATCCTGATGAGGAGGTTCTGCGTGGACTGTATCAGGATCGCGAGCTGGCGAAGCAGGGGCTGCTGGATGCGCTGCATAAGCATGGCTGTCTGCCGAAGCGTGCCGGACATAAGGCCTCGCTGATGGCAATGACGTCAACGCTCAACCGTGGTCTGCAGCGCTATATTGCCGACAGCAACAGCGCGCTACTCGGCCTGCAGCCGGAAGACTGGATCGATATGGCGGAGCCGGTGAACGTTCCGGGAACCAGCTATCAGTACAAGAACTGGCGTCGTAAGTTGTCCACAACGCTTAAGACGATGTTTGCCGATGACGGGGTGAACAGGCTGATTAAGGATTTGGATAAGCGGCGAAAAGCAGTCGCGAAGAAGTGATAAAAAAACCCGCCAGTGGCGGGTTTTTTATTGCCCGGTGGCGCTACGCTTACCGGGCCTACATGGAGCGAGTAGGTCGGGTAAGACGAAGCCGCCACCCGACTTATGGCATCAGACCACCATATTCAACAGCAGCACCCCGACCAGACCGCACACCGAAATAATGGTTTCCAGCGCGGACCAGGACTTGATGGTTTCACCGATAGTCAGATTGAAGTACTCCTTGAACAGCCAGAAGCCAGGATCGTTCACGTGAGAGAAAATCACGCTGCCGGAGCCTACCGCGATTACCATCAACTCAGGGCTGACGCCCGTGGTGGCAATCAGTGGCGCAACGATACCGCCCGCGGTGATTGCCGCAACGGTTGCAGAACCCAGCGCGATACGCAGAACTGCGGCGATAGACCAGGCCATCAGAAGCGGCGACACGTTGGTTTCATGCATCATGGCCGCAATGTATTTATCCACACCGCTATCGACCAGCACCTGCTTGAACGCACCGCCACCGCCGATAATCAGCAGCATCATGGCAATGATTTTGATGGATGAGGTCAGCGTGTCGTTGATCTGATCCATGGAGCGGCCACGGTTCAGGCCGAAGGTGAACATCGCGATCAACACCGCAATCAGCGTTGCCATCACCGGGTCGCCGAGGAATTCTGCAACGGCCAGGAACGCGTGACCTTTTGGCAGGATCATCTCCGCCACGGCGCGCATCGCCATCAGGATCACCGGCACCAGTGAGGTCCAGACGCTGACGCCAAAGCCCGGCATCTCTTCTTCGGTGAAGGTTTTGGCGCTGTACAGACCTTCCGGGATAGGCTTATCAATGCCTTTCAGGAAGCGGGCATACACCGGGCCTGCCAGAATCACGGTCGGGATCGCCAGAATCGTACCGAACAGCAGGGTTTTACCCATATCGGCGTGGAAGATGGTGGCGATGGCGGTTGGACCCGGGTGCGGCGGCAGGAAACCGTGGGTTACGGACAGCGCTGCAGCCATTGGCACACCCACGAACAGCAGCGGGATGTTGGCCGCGGCGGCGATGGTGAACACCAGCGGCAGCATCAGCACGAAGCCTACTTCATAGAACAGCGCGAAACCGACGGTAAAACCGGTTAACACCACCGCCCACTGGATATTCTTCTTACCAAATTTTTCGATAAGCGTGGTGGCAATACGCTGCGCGCCCCCGCAGTCCGCCAGCATTTTACCGAGCATGGCGCCGAAGCCCATGATCAGCGCCAGGCTGCCGAGCGTGCCGCCGACACCAGCTTTAATGGAGCTGATAACTTTAACCAGCGGCATACCCTGCATCAGACCGACTGCAAGTGCCACCAGAACCAAAGCGATAAACCCATTCATTTTGAAACGGATCATCAAGAGCAGTAATAACACAACACCGATAGCAACGATGACTAATGGCATGATTTACCTGGCCTTTGAATTGTTATGGGTAACGTCATTGTTTCAACGACAATTTCCGATTGTCCCAACTGGGAACAGAGTGGTTAACGGCACTAATACTGATATCCTGGAAACTATTTAGTTTAGTCGGCTGTTATGAGTGTGCTTAGTGCCCACGAGAATGATACGGGTAACATGTCGTGGTTGAGAATCACCCAGGGAGGCAAAATTTAAATTATGAGACGCAGGTCAACATATAGAGGGAGAAAGCAAGGGAAGGTCGGCCCGGTAAGCGCAGCGCCACCGGGCATTACAGACGGGGACTGAATTAGTAGTAAGAGTGCTCGCCGCGCTGGTGCTCGGTCAGATCGCGCACGCCTTTCAGTTCCGGGAATTCGTTCAGCAGTTGCTTCTCGATCCCTTCTTTCAGGGTCACGTCGACCATGGAGCAACCGTTACAGCCGCCGCCGAACTGCAGGATCGCCAGACCGTCTTCGGTGATTTCCATCAGGGAAACGCGACCGCCGTGGCCCGCCAGCTGCGGGTTGATCTGGGATTGCAGCAGATACTCTACGCGCTCCATCAGCGGCGCATCGTCAGAGACTTTACGCATTTTGGCGTTTGGCGCTTTCAGGGTCAGCTGAGAACCCAGCTGGTCGGTGACAAAGTCGATCTCCGCATCTTCAAGATACGGCGCGCTCAGTTCATCGACATACGCGGTGAGCTGTTCAAATTTAAGGGCAGTGTCAGTTGCTTCCACAGCGTCCGGAGGACAATAAGAGACACCACATTCTGCATTCGGAGTGCCTGGATTGATCACAAACACGCGGATCTGCGTCCCTTCTTCCTGATTTGCCAGCAGTTTGGCAAAGTGCGCTTGTGCAGAATCGGAAATACGGATCATAGCTTTGGCCTAATAGTTGACTAAATTACCTGGGTATAATCATACGCCCATTGAAGAAGGGCTACAAGGTACGGCACAGACACCATACCTGAACCGACGCGGCGCCGCTTTGCAAAAGCAGTCGGGAAAGTTCAGCAACGGTACTGCCTGTGGTGACGACGTCATCCACGATGGCGATATGGAGGCCGTGGACCGGCAATTCAAGGCGAAAGGCATTTTTAAGGTTTCTTTTGCGAAGCCGGGCGTTGAGCTGGTGCTGGATGGCGGTGGCATGCACGCGCGTAAGTGCGCTGGCATCATAGCGACAGCCCAGCCACCGGGCGAGAGGGCGGCAGAGCAGGTCGCTTTGATTATAGCCGCGCCGCCAGTGCCGGCGTCGGTATAAGGGAACATTCACCACCATATCGGTTTTCGGCAGAGCGCGGGCGCGTCGCGCCTGCAAAACCGCCAGCAGTAACAGGCGGGCAAGGGGCTGCGCCAGCGAACTCTGGCCGGAAAACTTCAGGGCGTGAATCAGCCCGCTCAGCGGCGGAACATAATCATCCACGGCCACCAGCGCGCTCCACGGCGGGTTTTTTTTCAGGCAGCGACCGCAGGGTAAATCGCGGTGTGTCGCCGATAAACCGCATTGTGGGCAGCGAGTGATTGGCCTTTCCAGCGAGCGCGTGCAGACGGAACAGACGCCCCACGCGCTGAGGGCAAGCGGCATTTTGCATAGCCAGCACAAGCCAGGCACTGTTAGCATGTGCAACCTCCATGTGAAAAAAGAGAACAGTAACTGATGAAGACGCTGTGGTGGCAGACCGTAGGGACAGGAAATTGCCATCTTGTGCTGCTGCACGGATGGGGCCTGAATGCGGAAGTATGGCATTGCATAAGCGAGGAACTTGCCTCGCACTTTACGTTACATCTGGTCGATCTGCCGGGCTACGGTCGCAGCCGCGGCTTTGGCGCGATGTCGCTTGATGAGATGGCGCAACAGGTTGTGGACGCCGCGCCGCAAAATGCCATCTGGCTGGGCTGGAGTCTGGGCGGGCTGGTGGCAAGCCAGATTGCGCTCACCAGGCCCGAGCGCGTAAAGGCGCTGGTCACCGTGGCCTCGTCGCCATGCTTTAGCGCGCAAGAGGCGTGGCCCGGCATCAAACCTGAGGTTCTGGCGGGCTTTCAGCAGCAGCTGAGCGACGATTTCCAGCGGACCGTCGAGCGATTCCTCGCCTTGCAGACGATGGGCACCGAAACCGCGCGCCAGGATGCCAGAGCGCTGAAACAGGTGGTACTTTCCCTGCCGATGCCGGACATTGACGTGCTTAACGGAGGGCTGGAGATCCTGAAAACGGTTGACCTGCGTGAGCCGCTGGCCGGGCTGACCCTGCCGCACCTGCGCATCTATGGCTATCTCGACGGGCTGGTACCGCGCAAAGTGGTTCCATTACTGGATTCCCTCTGGCCGGACAGCGAATCACAGGTCATTGCCAAAGCCGCACATGCGCCGTTTATCTCCCATCCGGTTGAATTTTGTTCAGCGCTTGTTGCGTTAAGTCAACGTTTAGACTGATTATTTTCTATCCAGCCTGGAAAAAGTAACACACCGCAACCATACTCCAGATGTCGTTGCGGTTGTTCTGCCTACGATAATCAAAACAACAATCCTATGGAGAGTCAGGCTATGAAACTTGTTACAGGTATTGTCACTTCTCTGGTTATTGGGTCACTGTCATTTGGCGTCTTTGCAGCGAAAGAGCTGGAAAAAGATAAAGTTGCCGGGATGAATCTGACGAAAATTGGTGAGATTTCTACGTCTGACACCACCGCGCCGATGGACGCAAGAAAAGAGCTGTCGAAGAAAGCGGATGAGCTGGGCGGGACATACTACGTCGTCACCAGCGCAGAAAAACAGACCAAAAACGTTCGCGCTACTGCGGACGTCTATAAGTAATACGATAAAGCCGGGCAGCAATGCCCGGCTTTGTTAGCGCAGTGCCCACCACTCCCTGAGGCAGGCCTTTCCTTCCGGGCAGCTTTTACAACTGCCGGAGAGGCAACCCTCCGCGTCCTCCTGTATCCGCACGGCTTTACCCATCGCTTCCAGGCGTTCCAGCATGGCATCGATCATCGGCTGCGGCGTATGCAGGCTGAGGCTGAGCTGCTTTGCCTCCATCCGCCCCTGAAGCGCCAGCAGGTCACGAACCTGAATCAACGATGCCATCTGTTTTCCCCCTTAGTGACAGTCGCCAGCCGGGCTGTTGCAGCAGGTGGTTGGGGTTTTACGCGTTGCCAGCAGGTTAATATCAACGCGGCTCCGCGCCCGGCGCAGCAGGCCAATTACAATTACGTTAAACAGGACGACCGCCAGGATGCTGACCAGGCTGTAGCGCGGGTGCTGGCTGAAGTTAACGGTCTGATAAAACAGCGTCGCCAGCGAGTAAGCGATATCCAGCCCCCACAAGATGGAGAAGCCCATCCAGCCGCGGCTGGACTCGCGGGCAATCGCCCCCATCACCGAGATGCACGGAATATAGAGCAGAACGAAGATGAGGTAGCTGTAGGCCGCAGACGCGCTGCCAAACTTCTCGCCCATCACGCCCATGGCACCGGTCGCCATTTCGCCGTCGCCTTTGCTGGCCTCAATCGGGTTCGCCAGCACGCTCAGGCTGAAGGTGTCTTTCAGGCTCTGCCAGGTTTCCTCAACGGCACTCAGCAGTTCGTCACCGAGGTGAAACTCCGCCGGGTTAAATTCCTGCTCCTGAATGTTCTCTGCGGTGTAGAGCGTGTTCAGCGTCCCGACAACCACCTCTTTTGCCATCGCACCAGTGAACAGTCCCACGGTCGCCTGCCAGTTATCCTCCTGCACGCCAATCGGTTTGAAGACCGGCGTGATGACGCGGCTGACGGAGGCAAGGGCAGAGTCGTTGATGTTGTCTGCCGCCTGACCGGTGAGGGTGAAGCTGTTCAACGCGCTCAGGAAGATACTGACGATGACAATCACCTTACCGGCGCGCAGCACGAAGCCTTTCAGGCGTTGCCAGGTCTGGATCGCCAGGCTTTTCAGATGCGGAACGTGATAGACCGGCAGCTCCATTACAAACGGTGACGCTTCACCGCGCATAATAGTGTGCTTGAGCATCAGACCAGTCAGGATCGCCATCACGATGCCCAGCACGTACAGCGAGAAGACCGCCAGCGCGCCCTGCTGACCAAAGAAGGCTGCGGCAAAGACCGCAAAGATTGCCAGACGGGCACCGCAGGACATAAACGGCGCCATCATGATGGTCATCAGGCGTTCACGCGGCGCATCCAGGGTGCGCGCGCCCATTACCGACGGCACGTTACAGCCGAAGCCGACGATCAGCGGGACGAAGGATTTACCCGGCAGGCCCAGCGCCTGCATCAGGCGGTCCATCACGAAGGCGGCGCGCGCCATGTAGCCGGAATCTTCCAGGAACGAGAGGAACAGATACATCATGCCAATCTGCGGCACCAGCGGCAGCACGGTGTTGATACCGCCGCCGATCCCCTGGGCGAGGAAGATGGTTAACCATTCCGGGAAGTGCAGGGTGTAACCTACCCACTGAATACCGTGTACGAAAACGGCGACGGAACCCGCGTCAAAAATTGGCTGCAGCGCACCGCCGATGTTAATGGCGAGCAGGAACATCACGTACATCACCAGCAGGAAGATCGGCAAACCGAGGAAGCGGTTAAGTACAATCTTATCCACCGCCGCCGTAAAGCGGCTGGGTTCTGCGGTAAGCGCGTTACTGACCACGTCGCAAATTGAGGCAATGGCCTGGTAGCGCGCATCGGCGATGTGCAGCGCCGGGTCGTCCAGCTCGTCGCTGAGACGGGCGAGGGCCACGTCCAGCTTATCTGCCGCATGTCCGGCATAGGCGCGGCTATAGATATCCCCTTCCAGCATCTGCAGGCCGAGCCACAGACGCTGTTTCGCAGGCATGCTGTTGTCCATCTCCTGCGCCAGCAGATCGGCTTCGCGCAGCAGGGGCTGGGCGTAGTGCACCAGCTCAACGTCGCGGTTTCCCGCGTGACGGTCAATCGCCAGCTTCAGGGCGTCGATACCGCGAGCGCGCGTTGAGACCAGCGGAACCACCGGACAGCCCAGGCGCGCGGAGAGCGCATCGACGTCGATACGCAGCTTTTGTTTTTCCGCAATGTCGAGCATGTTGAGCGCCACGATGCAGGGGATCCCCAGCTCCAGCAGTTGCAGCGTCAGGTAAAGGTTTCGCTCGAGGTTGGAGGCGTCAACGACGTTAATCAGCAGATCCGCGTCGCCGCCCAAAATGTAATGACAGGCGATCTGCTCATCGAGCGAAGTCTGGGACGAAATCGTGGTTAAGGAGTAGGTGCCGGGAAGGTCAACCAGGGTGACCTGATTGTCCGTTGTCGTGAACTGGCCTTCTTTACGTTCAACCGTCACGCCCGCCCAGTTGCCGACGCGCTGACGCGCCCCCGTCAGCTGGTTAAATAACGTTGTCTTGCCGGAATTAGGATTGCCAATTAAGCCAATAGTTAACTTTTTCATTTTTTTAGACTCACTGAAACCGCTGGCTTGTTATCGGGATAAGGCTTCGACTTCTATTAATGCGAGGTCTTTTTTACGCAGAACCAGATTGACGCGTCGGGTTTCGATATGAACAGGATCGCCTAACGGCGCCACGCGTACGACCTGGAATGACGAGCCCGGCAGCATGCCCAGCGACAGCAGCTTTTGCCGATAGGCTGGGCTAATTTCTCGGGTAAAACCGGTAATTTTCCATGCACTGTCTGGAGTGAATTGCATAATGCCTGATTCCACGAGAGGTTAAATAATCTACACTGCGATGATAATGAGAATAGTTTTTATCAGCAATAATAAAAATGTGACCGGATGTTGTTAATCGTATTAATTTGCGGTCTGCTTGACCTTGCTCAATATTTACGGAATTGAGGTGAAAATAAAAAGAAGGGTATTTGTTAACGAGGTGATAATTCGTGGTTTAAATATGGATATGCAATCGGTTTCATATTTTACGATATAATTTTTCCCTCACCCCGGCCCTCTCCCCTTTGGGGAGAGGGTTAGGGTGAGGGGGGTGTTGCCTTAGCGTTTCTTACCCATCGCCGCCGCCAGCGCATCCATCATTGCGCTGTTGCCCGCAGGCTGTGCGTCACGTCCGCGTGGTTTGGCTTTCGCTGCCGGACGCTGCTGCTCGCGGCCACCGCCGTTGCCGCCACGGCGCGCGTTGGTATCGCCCGGCTGCTCGTCCAGACGCATGGTCAGGGCGATACGCTTGCGCTGCAGATCCACTTCCAGCACTTTCACCTTCACGATGTCGCCCGCTTTGACCACGGTGTGCGGGTCTTCAACGAACTTGTCGGCGAGGGATGAGATATGCACCAGACCGTCCTGGTGCACGCCGATATCGACAAACGCGCCGAAGTTGGTGACGTTGGTCACCGCACCTTCCAGCACCATGCCCGGCAGGAGATCGTTCATGGTCTCGATGCCGTCAGCAAAGGTCGCGGTTTTAAACTCTGGACGCGGATCGCGGCCCGGTTTTTCCAGCTCTTTGATGATATCGGTGACGGTTGGCACGCCAAATTTGTCGTCGGTGAAATCCACCGCTTTCAGGTTGCGCAGCGCGCCGCTGTCGCCCATAAGATCTTTCAGCGCCTGCTGGGTGGCGGCCAGAATGCGCTCCACCACCGGGTACGCTTCCGGGTGAACGGTGGAAGCATCCAGCGGGTTATCGCCGTGGTTGATGCGCAGGAAGCCCGCGCACTGCTCAAAGGCTTTTGGCCCCAGGCGACTTACCTTCAGCAGTTGCTGACGGTTCTGGAACTGGCCGTTCTCATCGCGCCAGGCGACGATGTTCTGCGCCATCATGCGGGTTAAGCCCGCCACGCGGGTCAGCAGGGGAACGGAAGCGGTGTTCAGATCCACGCCGACGGCGTTTACGCAGTCTTCCACCACCGCATCCAGCTTGCGCGCCAGCTGAGTCTGGCTCACGTCGTGCTGGTACTGGCCCACGCCGATAGATTTTGGATCGATCTTCACCAGCTCCGCCAGCGGATCCTGCAGGCGGCGTGCGATAGAAACCGCACCGCGAAGGGAAACGTCCAGGTCCGGGAACTCCTGCGCCGCCAGCTCGGATGCGGAATAGACGGATGCCCCCGCTTCGCTGACGATCACTTTCTGTGCCGTCACTTTCGGGAACTGCTTCTGCACGTCGAGGTAGAAACGCTCGGTTTCACGGGACGCCGTGCCGTTACCGATGGCAACCAGCTCCACGTTGTACTTCTCGCACAGCGCCGCCACCACGACGGCGGCTTTCGCTGCCTGCCCGGTATGCGGATAAATGGTATCGGTCGCCACCAGCTTGCCGGTGCCGTCAACCACTGCGACCTTCACGCCGGTACGCAGGCCCGGATCGAGACCCATGGTGGCGCGCAGGCCCGCAGGGGCAGCCATCAGCAGGTCGTGCAGGTTACGGGCGAAGACGTTAATCGCTTCATCTTCGGCGCGCTCGCGCACGGTGCCCATCAGCTCGGTTTCCAGATGCATCAGCACCTTGATGCGCCAGGTCCAGCTCACCACGCCTTTGCGCCAGCTGTCCGCCGGGGCGTTGTTCAGGCGCAGGCCAAGATGGTCGATGATGATCTGCTCGCAGTGGCTCTCTTTCGGCGGCTCGTCAAACTGCGGGTCGGCGTTCAGGGAGAGCTGGAGCACGCCTTCGTTGCGGCCGCGGAACATCGCCAGCGCGCGGTGTGAAGGGGTGGTTGAAATCGGTTCGTGGTGATCGAAGTAGTCGCGGAATTTCGCGCCTTCTTCCTCTTTACCTGCGACGACGGTAGAGACGATGTGGGCGTTCTTCCACAGATAATCACGCACTTTGGCGAGCAGTGCGGCGTCTTCGGCGAAGCGCTCCATCAGAATGTAGCGCGCGCCGTCCAGAGCGGCCTTGGTATCGGCGACGCCTTTGTCGGCGTCGATGAATTTCGCCGCTTCGGTATCCGGGTCGTGAGAAGGCTCGTTCCACAGCAGATCGGCCAGCGGCTCAAGGCCCGCTTCAATCGCAATCTGCCCGCGGGTGCGGCGCTTCGGTTTGTAGGGCAGATAGAGATCTTCGAGTTCGGTTTTGCTCAGGGTGCCGTTAATGGCGCTTTCCAGCTCGCTGGTCAGCTTGCCCTGTTCGCCGATGGATTTGAGGATTGCCTGACGTCGGTCTTCCAGTTCGCGCAGATAGCCCAGACGGGTCTCCAGGTTACGCAACTGCGTGTCATCCAGACCGCCGGTGACTTCCTTACGATAACGTGCAATAAACGGCACGGTGTTCCCTTCATCAAGCAGGCGAACGGCAGCTTCTACCTGTTCGGCTCTGGCCTGAAGTTCACCCGCAATAATGCGGCAGAGCGAATCTTTCATCATGGCTTTATCATCTTGTGGGTCAAAAATCAGGGGATAGTTATACGGGCTGACATGGCAAAATGCCAGCCGGGGAGGGCGCTCTCGGACTATTTTACGTAGACGATCTCATTGACATACCAGCTGGCTTCACCGGCGGGGGTCTGAACGACGGCCAGGTCACCCACTTCTTTTTTCAGCAGCGCGCGGGCCATCGGGGAGTCGATAGAGATGTAATCCTTACGACCGAAAATTTCATCGTAACCGACGATGCGAAAACGCAGGGTATCACCGTCATCGTTTTCTATCTCCACCCACGCGCCGAAGAACACTTTGCCCTCCTGCTGCGGGGAGTAATCGACAATTTTGAGATTTTCGAGGCACTTGGTCAGGTAGCGTACCCGGCGGTCGATCTCACGCAGTCGCTTTTTGTTGTACTGATAGTCCGCATTTTCGCTGCGATCGCCCAGGCTGGCCGCCCAGGTCACCTTTTTGGTCACTTCAGGACGCTCTTCGCGCCAGAGGTAATCCATCTCTTTTTTAAGTTTTTCGTACCCTTCGCGGGTGATCAGGGGCGTTTTCATGGTGAAGCCTTTGCTGCCGGTTTTCTGTCTTTGCGCACAATACGTACCACACAGTGTAACAGACAGGAATAATAATGATTTATGTGATGAAATGAGCAGATAAGCTGCTGTTAAATATGCTTTGTAACAATTTCGACTAGAATTTATACCAGAATTCGCTGGTCGAATACGTGCACTTTTTTAGAATACGCTGTTACAAAGACTATCCGAACCTTTGGGAGTACACACAATGCAAGAGAACTACAAAATTCTGGTCGTGGATGACGACATGCGCCTGCGCGCGCTGCTTGAGCGTTATCTGACCGAGCAGGGCTTCCAGGTTCGTAGCGTCGCGAACGCTGAGCAGATGGATCGTCTGCTGACCCGTGAATCTTTCCATCTGATGGTCCTTGACCTGATGCTGCCTGGCGAAGACGGGCTTTCCATCTGCCGACGTCTGCGCAGCCAGAGCAACCCGATGCCAATCATCATGGTGACGGCGAAGGGTGAAGAGGTTGACCGTATTGTAGGCCTCGAAATCGGCGCGGACGACTATATTCCTAAACCGTTTAACCCGCGCGAACTGCTGGCGCGTATTCGCGCCGTGCTGCGCCGTCAGGCGAACGAGCTGCCGGGCGCGCCGTCGCAGGAAGAAGCCGTCATTGCCTTCGGCAAGTTCAAGCTGAACCTTGGCACCCGTGAGATGTTCCGTGAAGATGAGCCAATGCCGCTCACCAGCGGAGAGTTTGCCGTACTGAAAGCGCTGGTCAGCCACCCGCGCGAGCCGCTTTCCCGCGACAAGCTGATGAACCTGGCGCGCGGTCGCGAATATTCCGCAATGGAACGCTCCATCGACGTGCAGATCTCCCGCCTGCGCCGCATGGTGGAAGAAGATCCGGCGCATCCTCGCTATATTCAGACCGTATGGGGTCTGGGCTACGTGTTCGTCCCGGACGGCTCTAAAGCATGAGGCGAATGCGCTTCTCGCCGCGAAGCTCGTTTGCCCGCACCCTGTTACTGATCGTCACCCTGCTGTTCGTCAGCCTGGTGACGACCTACCTGGTGGTGCTGAACTTTGCGATCCTGCCGAGCCTCCAGCAGTTTAATAAGGTCCTGGCCTACGAAGTGCGTATGCTGATGACCGATAAGCTGCAGCTGGAGGACGGCACGCAGCTGGTTGTTCCCCCGGCGTTTCGCCGTGAAATCTACCGTGAGCTGGGCATTTCGCTCTATTCCAATGAAGCGGCAGAAGACGCTGGCCTGCGTTGGGCGCAGCACTATGAATTCCTCAGCCAGCAGATGGCGCAGCAGCTAGGTGGCCCAACGGAAGTGCGCGTTGAGGTCAACAAAAGCTCGCCCGTCGTCTGGCTGAAAACCTGGCTGTCACCCAATATCTGGGTGCGCGTTCCGCTGACCGAAATCCATCAGGGCGACTTCTCGCCGCTGTTCCGCTACACCCTGGCGATTATGCTGCTGGCGATAGGCGGCGCGTGGCTGTTTATCCGTATCCAGAACCGACCGCTGGTCGACCTGGAGCACGCGGCGCTGCAGGTCGGTAAAGGCATTATTCCACCCCCACTGCGCGAGTATGGCGCCTCTGAAGTGCGTTCAGTAACGCGCGCGTTTAACCATATGGCGGCAGGCGTGAAGCAGCTGGCTGACGACCGTACGCTGCTGATGGCGGGGGTCAGTCATGACCTGCGCACGCCGCTGACGCGTATTCGCCTGGCGACGGAGATGATGGGGGAAGAGGACGGTTATCTCGCCGAGTCCATCAACAAGGACATCGAAGAGTGTAATGCCATCATCGAGCAGTTCATTGACTACCTGCGTACCGGGCAGGAGATGCCGATGGAGATGGCGGATCTGAACGCGGTGCTGGGTGAAGTGGTGGCGGCGGAAAGCGGCTACGAGCGCGAGATTGATACCGACCTGCAGGCCGGTGAAATTCAGGTTCGTATGCACCCGCTCTCGATCAAACGTGCGGTCGCCAACATGGTGGTCAACGCGGCGCGCTACGGCAATGGCTGGATTAAAGTCAGCAGCGGGTCTGAACTCAACCGCGCCTGGTTCCAGGTGGAGGACGACGGTCCGGGCATTAAGCCTGAGCAGCGTAAGCATCTGTTCCAGCCGTTTGTGCGCGGCGACAGCGCGCGCAGCACCAGCGGAACGGGCTTAGGCCTGGCGATCGTGCAGCGTATTATCGATAACCATAACGGGTTGCTGGAGATTGGTACCAGCGAGCGGGGTGGGTTAAGCATTCGCGCCTGGTTACCGGTGCCGGTGACGCGAGGGCAGGTGAAAGAGAGTTAAAAAAGGTGCGGGCTGATGCCCTCACCCCGGCCCTCTCCCACGGGGAGAGGGAGAAAACATTAAAAAAGGCAACTTTCGTTGCCTTTTTGCTTTTACCTACAGCTTCGGTCCCGCACTCACCAGCGCTTCGCCTGCCGGTGTATCGGTATACTTCTCGAAGTTCTCAATAAACAACTTCGCCAGCGATTCCGCCTTCTCGCGCCACTGCTCCGGCGATCCGTAGGTGTTGCGCGGGTCAAGGATACGCGTGTCCACGCCCGGCAGTTCCGTCGGAATGGCCAGATCAAACATCGGCAGCGTGAAGGTTTCGGCGTTATCCAGAGAACCATCCAGAATGGCGTCGATAATGGCGCGGGTATCTTTGATAGAGATACGCTTGCCGGTGCCGTTCCAGCCGGTGTTCACCAGGTAGGCCTGCGCGCCGGAGGCCTGCATGCGCTTCACCAGCACTTCCGCGTACTGCGTCGGGTGCAGCGACAGGAATGCCGCGCCGAAGCAGGCGGAGAAGGTTGGGGTTGGCTCCGTGACGCCACGCTCGGTACCCGCCAGCTTGGCGGTAAAGCCGGAGAGGAAGTGGTACTGCGTCTGGCTGGCCGTCAGGCGGGAAACCGGTGGCAGCACGCCGAACGCATCCGCCGTCAGGAAAATCACCTTCGTGGCATGGCCCGCTTTTGACACCGGCTTGACGATGTTGTCGATGTGGTAGATCGGGTAAGAGACGCGGGTGTTTTCGGTCTTCGACGCGTCGTCGAAATCGATAGAGCCGTCGGCACGTACGGTGACGTTTTCCAGCAGCGCGTCGCGGCGGATCGCGTGGAAGATATCCGGCTCGGCCTCTTCAGACAGGCGAATGGTTTTCGCGTAGCAGCCGCCTTCGAAGTTAAACACGCCGTCATCGTCCCAACCGTGCTCGTCATCGCCAATCAGACGACGTTTTGGATCGGTGGAGAGGGTGGTTTTCCCGGTTCCGGAAAGACCGAAGAACACCGCCACGTCGCCTTTCTCGCCGACGTTCGCCGAGCAGTGCATGGAGGCGATACCGCGCAGCGGCAACAGGTAGTTCATGACCGAGAACATCCCTTTCTTCATTTCGCCGCCGTACCAGGTACCGCCGATCAGCTGAATACGCTCGGTCAGGTTGAAGGCAATGAAGTTTTCGGAGTTCAGACCCTGCTCTTTCCACTGTGGGTTGGTGCATTTCGCACCGTTCATCACGATGAAGTCAGGCGTGAAGTCCTGCAGCTCTTCGTCGGTCGGACGAATAAACATATTCTTAACGAAATGCGCCTGCCAGGCCACTTCGGTAATGAAACGCACGGAAAGGCGGGTGTCGGCGTTAGCGCCGCAGAAAGCGTCGACGATGAACAGACGCTTGCCGGAAAGTTGATGGGTGACGAGCCCTTTCAGATGCTGCCAGGTTTCCGGGGAGAGCGGTTTGTTGTCGTTCTTCCCTTTGCCTTTGTCAGCCCACCACAGCGTATCGCGAGTGGTTTCGTCTCGGACGATATACTTATCTTTCGGCGAACGACCGGTAAAAATACCGGTATCGACGGCGATAGCACCAAGATTCGTCAACACACCTCGCTCGTATCCTTCCAGTGCTGGATTGAGCTCTTCCTGATACAGCGTATCGTAGTCGGGGTTGTAGACGACTTCCTGGACGTCGTGAATACCATAAGCCTTGAGATCTTGCGGGGTTAAACCAGTAACACGCATATCACTGCTCCTTAGCCAATATGTACTGCCTGAAATTGTAGGGTCTTTCTGGGGATGTTAACCGCGACGGGGCTCATAGATTTATGCATCTGGACAAAACCCTTACTAACGGAAAACGCTGCGACTCCAGTCACAGTGCAGGCGGATTATCGCAGGAAACGCTTTTTGGTTGGGGAAAATGTTCCGAAAAGGTTAAAGGCTGGTGATTTTATCGGAAGGAATGTGAATGTAATCGCATACATGTAAGAAAATTACGTAAGGGTTACATTATGAAAACGATTCAGCTTGAGCGGGATATTTGCCCCTCACCCTGCCCTTTCCCCTTTGGTGAGAGGGCAGGGTGAGAGGGGGTATTAATGAACCTGCGGATCCGCCGGAGAGGCGTTATTGCGGATCTCAGCGATATCCATTGAATTGAACACGTAGTGCGTACCGCAGTAGTCACAGTGCATATCAATTTCGCCGTCTTCCGCCATGATGCTGTCGATCTCTTCATCCGGCAGGGTTTTCAATGCGCCAGCGCAGCGTTCGCGGGAGCAGGTGCACTTGAATTCCACCGCCTGCGGGTCGTACACGGTCACTTCTTCTTCGTGATACAGACGCCACAGCACGTCGGTCGCCGACAGGTTGAACAGCTCTTCCGCTTTGATGGTTTCGGTCAGCGTCGCCAGATGCTCAAAGTCATAGGTCTGCGCATCCTGTGCAGGCAGAACCTGCAGCAGCATGCCGCCCGCAGCAGGCTGGCCGTCCACTTCACCGGTACGGATGAACAGACGCGTTGGCAGCTGTTCGGAGCGCATGAAGTAGTCTTCCAGGCAGGCTGCCAGGGTATCACCTTCCAGACCAACGACGCCCTGATAGCGTTCACCTTCCTCCGGGGAGATGGTGATCACCAGGTAGCCATTGCCCACCAGCGTTTTGAGATCTGCATTTTCAGGCACGTCGCCCTGAACGCGCGCCACGCCGCGCATCTGCTGCTGGTTATTACCGTTGATCACTGCCAGCGTCATCGGGCCATCGCCCTGCAGCTGCACGGTGATATCGCCGGCAAACTTCAGCGTGGCGGTCAGCAGGCTGGTGGCAACCAGCAGTTCGCCCAACAGGGTCTTCACCGGCAGCGGGTAGTTGTGGTTTTCCAGAATCTGTTTCCAGGTTTCGGATACGGTGACCAGCTCGCCGCGCACGGCGAATTGTTCAAACAGATAGCGGTGTAATTGGTCGTGTTGGGCCATTTTCATCTCTCGTGCGGGTGAGTGTTACTCAGTCTCACCGTGTTTAAATTTCATCAGATCGCGGCGCTCTTTTTTATCCGGTCGCCGGTCCGGGTGAGGCATCGTCAGCGCATTCATTTTGCGCGCCAGCGCGGTCTTCTCGCGCTTTTCAATGCTTTCAGCCGTCTCTTCATAAAGCAGTACGGCTTCCGATGCGGGCCGCCGCTGTTCGGTAATGGCTTTAACCACTACCGTACGTTCATCGTTGCCCTGGCGCAGCGTTAAGGTAGCGTTCAACTCAACCAGCTTGCTCGGCTTACTGCGCTGGCCGTTGTAATGCACTTTACCGCCATCAACCATCTCGCGGGCAAGGGCGCGCGTTTTATAAAAACGGGCTGCCCACAGCCATTTATCCAGTCTTACCCCGTCAGAGGGTTTTTCTTTCATGGCGTCTCCTTCACGGTCAGTGAGGGGATCATCTGGCGGTAGTCGTTCAGTCCAGGATGTCGCAGATAGCTTTTTTCAGCCAAGCCAGAGTCAGGATTGGTAACGCCCAGACAATAGCGAATGCCAAATGCTGCCGCAGAATCCAGAATGGGCTCGCTGTCGTCAATGAACAGCGTGCGCTCCGGCTGCAAACCGGTCTCTTCCTTCACCGCATGCCACAACCGCTGATCCTCTTTCGGATAACCAAATGTGTGGGTGGAAAGTAATAAATCAAGGTGCGACGCCAGCCCCGTATGCTCCAGCTTCACGGCCAGGTTATGCGGATGCGCGTTGGTCAGCAAAATACGGCGCTTGCCGCTTGCTTTCAGCGCATCCAGGAACGGAACCGTATCTTCGCGCAACACGGCGCGTGGTCCCTGGGCGGTGGTCATGGCACAAATATCCAAACCGAGGCGCTCGCTCCAGTAGTCAAGACAGTACCAGTTTAGCGTATGTTGTACCGCGCTATATTGCGAACGAATGAACGCCTGCGCTTCTGCCGGGGAAATACCCTGCTGCTCGCCATAGGTTTCCGGCACCAGCTTTTGCCAGAAATAGTTATCAAAGGCGAGATCGAGCAGCGTGCCGTCCATATCCAGCAGAACCGTGTCGACCTCCTGCCAGGCGATATCAAGATGCATAAGGGGAACTCCAGCCAGAAGAAACGTGCGCGACAGGGTAGCACATCTTGTCGCGCAACGACGTTATCAGATCAGGCTCTCAGAGGAGGGGATCAGCTTAGGATTAAGGCAGTTTTCGTAGTATTGCTGGATCTCAGCCAGACGCGTGCGCGAGCGCTGGTAGCGGCGCAGGGCCATAAAACCGTTCCAGAAAATGGAAACCAGCATGGCGAGCATCAGCAGAGAGGTGCCAATGTAACGCCACAGACCTGCGCTGTCCGGCATCCGGTGCAGGCCGATATGGCGGGTACCGTTGGCATCGGTATAAATACCGGTGACGATCCCTTCGGCACTGAACGGGGTTTGCATCAGCATCTGTGCCAGACGCTGGAACTGGGCCCACTGTTCCTGTGCCGGATAGTCATACAGCGCGACCTGCGGGTAAGGCTGGTCGACCAGGTCGCTGCCTTCATCGCTGGCAATCACAAAGCCACCCGGCGCCGGACTGTTGAGCGCCTGAGCCGCACGGGTGGTTTCACGCATCATAAACGGCGATGTCGAGGTGGCGACCAGGTTATCCAGCGACTCCGCGCTGACCGGACGCAGCAGCACGTTAACGCCATCCAGCCGTCCCGCTTCGGCGCGTTTTACCAGCGAGTCCCAGTCTTTGCTATTCCCGAGGTTAACCAGCGCGTTTTTGAGGCGTACACACTCATCCTGCGAGGAGCATAAATCCTGAGTTTTCAGGACAATGTCGCCGAAGTCATCCAGCAGCACCATGCCTGATTTCTGAATGGCCGAGCGTAGCGCGGGGCTGACGCGTGAATCATCATCCGGTTTCGGGTGCAGCTGGCGGTTGACCGTCTGGGTCAGCGCCGTGGCTTTATTCACCACTTCAGATTCCGGCAGCGGCAGCGGCGGCGCGTCGTTCCAGATAATTTGCGAGCAGTCGAACGGCATGAACGGTGAGTTCTGGCGCGTGTTCCACGCCCCCGGAGTGTGGATGTTACACATCCCGGTGCCTTTCAGGCGCAGCGTATCGCCTACACGTACACCCGCTTCATCGAGCTGGTTCACGCTGGTCGCTTCGATGGTCTGCGCCCCTTTGATCCACGACAGGGTGAATTTGATAGGCATATCCAGCGGCACGAAAAGCAGCAGCATGATGAATACCAGCGCGGCGCCTGCGGCGATAACCGTACTGCGCAGCCAGTGCTGAAGCGGGAAGTTTTTGACTTCATCATGCAGAGACAGGAAGCGCCCCTGACGCACAACGTGGCGGTCAAGGTAGATATCAATGTCGGTTTTCTGCCCTAAATCCTGCGCGATCCACGGCTGCCAGTGGCGCGGGTAAATCAGGTCGATGATACCGAGCGAAATATTGTTGAGATGCTCCTGATCGTTTTCGCCGAACAGGCCCCAGCGCTTTGGCGTGCCGCGCAGGCAGTGGATCTCTCGCAACGAGGTTTTTGCTGGCGGGGCAAAGATCCCCCACAGCCCGGCAGCCAGAAGCAGCACTGCGCCCCCCGCCAGCCATGGAACAAACACGTCCGGCGTCAGCAGGCAGACAAAAAAGAGCAGGAAAGCGGCAACGATCAGGATGGCTTCACGAATGCCGTCCGGACGGCTCAGGGCGTACTCTTCATGCGTCTCCTGACGAATGTTCAGCAGTTCAATCTGCTCGGTCTCTTCACCACGAATGGAGGCCTGCGTTGAACTCGCGCGCTCCAGCGCAAAGCGCGGGGCTTCGTGAAGATAATCATTCAGAGTATGGCCGTTGAGCGAGATAACCAGCGGCAGCGAATCGGTGTGAATCAGCTCAACGCTATTTTCGTCGTTAATGTACTGCTCCCAGGACGGAGGCAGGTGCACTTCGACGGAATCGAGATAGTAGCGCCACTTGTTAGGGTCATCGGTGGTGATGCCATAGCGTGTGATGGAGCGCGTCACGCAGAGCACGGTATCACTCTGCGCGTTAAGCTTCAGTGCGACAGGCGCAGCAGTAGCCCCCGTCGGCCCGGGCGTTAACTGAGAACGGTTCAGCGTTTCGAGATAGTTTTCAACCGCATCAAGTTCGTCTTGCGTGAGTTTACGGGTTGTCGCCCCCGCGAAGGCATTTAAAAAAGGCAGCCGGTAACGGCGCTGCGCGCGTCGCCTGTACAGCCATCCTGCAATCAATGCGCTGGCCAGCATAGCAGCGAGAACAATCAAAATGGTGCTCATGCTTTCCCCATCTTACTTATCTTACAGGTGTAGTCAGTAGCACCTTTACATTGAATGAGAGTCTGTGGCTGGCTATCGGCAAGTATGGAGTCGAACTTGAGCATTCTGAAGCGCATCCCAGTGACCGGTGATGATAGCAAAGCCTGTCATGGCGCGATATCAGCAAATTCCTGGAAACATTTCAACCTCTTGACATTTGTTTTGAATTGAGGATTGATCCCGAATACGTTGCATAAATGTAAATAAAGAACAATTGACATTGCCGAAACCGTGC
Organism: Enterobacter chuandaensis; assembly: GCF_039718975.1. Taxonomy (NCBI): domain Bacteria; kingdom Pseudomonadati; phylum Pseudomonadota; class Gammaproteobacteria; order Enterobacterales; family Enterobacteriaceae; genus Enterobacter; species Enterobacter chuandaensis. The sequence goes on along the minus strand of NZ_CP097173.1, from coordinate 4,267,526 downwards.
GGCATATCGCACAATAAAGCCAGTTCACACTGCTAAGACCCCATCAAGATGAGCAAACCACTACAAAAACCCACCATTCTGAATGTTGAAACTGTCGCCAAATCGCGCCTGTTTAATGTCGAGAGTGTGGATCTGGAGTTCAGCAACGGTGTGCGTCGTGTTTATGAACGTATGCGCCCCTCTTCGCGCGAAGCGGTGATGATCGTCCCTATCGTCGACGATCATCTGATTTTGATCCGCGAATACGCCGTGGGGACGGAATCTTACGAGCTTGGGTTCTCAAAAGGGCTCATCGACCCGGGTGAAACGGTTTTTGAAGCGGCAAACCGCGAGCTGAAAGAAGAGGTGGGGTTTGGCGCGAACGAGCTGTCGTTCCTGAAAAAGCTGAGCATGGCGCCGTCCTATTTTTCCAGCAAAATGAACATCGTGGTCGCGGAAGATCTCTATCCAGAATCACTGGAGGGCGATGAACCAGAGCCGCTGCCGCAGGTTCGCTGGCCGCTGGCGCATCTGATGGATCTGCTTGAGGACCCTGACTTTAACGAAGCTCGCAACGTGAGTGCGCTGTTCCTGGTTCGCGAGTGGCTGAAGGGGCAAGGGCGGCTGTAGGACATAAAAAAGCCGGGTGGCGGCTTCGCCTTACCCGGCCTGGATTTCTTTGCCCGGTTTTTACCGGGCATTTTTATGCTTAAAACAGCTCGTGCGTCTCGCCGTTATCAATAATCTCTGTACCCACCTCGTGCACCGCCTGTGTGGTTGGCTGCGTACCTTCGATGAAATACTCGGCACGGCTATTACCGCCGTTCGCGAGCTGGCCGGTGCTGCGGTCAATATTAACGGTCACCACGCCCGGAGGCGGCGTCAGCGGCTGCTCTGGCACGCCTTCAAGCACGGATTTCATGTACGCATCCCAGGCGGGTTGCGCGCTTTTGGCGCCGCCTTCGTAACCGGAGATCTGATCTTTAATCGCGCCGGAGGCGGTCGTACGACCTAAGTCACGGCGGTGGTCGTCGAAACCGATCCAGACTGACGTTACCACGCCCGGACCGTAGCCGGAGAACCACGCATCTTTCGAACTGTTGGTCGTCCCGGTTTTACCGCCGATATCGTGACGCTGCAGATCGCGTCCTGCTCGCCAGCCGGTACCCTGCCAGCCTGGTTCACCGAAGATGTTGGTGTTCAGCGCGCTCTTGATCAGGAATGACAGCGGCGTGTTGATCACGTGCGGGGCGTATTCCTGCGCGCCGGTTTGCGCCACCAGCGACTGGTTAGCCTGCTCCAGCTGCGGCTGCGGCACGACGATATTCGGCTGCTCCTGAGAAACAGCAGGGTCTTCCATGTCCTTATTTTCGAGCACATCGGATTTCGGCGTGTTGCCGTAAATGACCGGAATATCACACTCAGGGCAAGCAATTTTCGGCTTCGCTTCAAACAGCACGCCGCCCTGGTCATTCTCGATTTTACTGATGAAGAACGGGTCAACCAGGAAGCCGCCGTTGGCCATCACCGAGTATCCGCGCGCGACCTGAAGCGGCGTAAAGGAGGCTGAACCTAACGCCAGCGATTCGGTGCGAACGATATTCTGCGCCGGGAAACCGAAGCGTTGCAGATACTCTGCCGCATAGTCGACCCCCATTGCGCGCATGGCTCGTACCATCACTACGTTTTTCGACTGTCCCAGACCCTGGCGGAGACGAATAGGGCCGGCATACTGCGCAGGGGAGTTCTTCGGCTGCCAGTCGGAACCGGCACCGGCATCCCAGCGGGAGATCGGTACGTCGTTAAGGATGCTGGCAAGCGTCAGTCCCTTATCCATCGCAGCCGTGTAGAGGAACGGTTTGATGTTGGAACCCACCTGACGCAGCGCCTGCGTGGCGCGGTTAAATTTGCTCTGGTTGAAATCGAACCCGCCGACCAGCGCCATTACCGCCCCGTTCTGTGGGTTGATAGAGACCAGAGCCGAGTTCACATCCGGCACCTGCGCCAGCCACCAGGCATCGCCCACCTTGCGCACCCAGATTTGCTGCCCGGTCTGTACCACGTCGGTCACTTTGCGCGGCGTTGGCCCTTGCAGGGTGTCTGAACGGTATGGACGCGCCCAGCGAATACCGTCCATACGCAGGGAGACGGACGTGCCGTCCGCCAGCGTCGCAACGGCTTCCTGAGGATCGGCCTGCGTCACCACGGCGGGAAGGAGCGGGCCATAAGTTGGCAGCGCTCTCAGCGTACTGGTGATTTTTTTGCTGTCCCAGGCACTCTCACCCACTTTCCAGAGCACGTTCGACGGGCCGCGATAGCCGTGACGCATATCGTAGTCCATCACGTTATTGCGCACCGCGTCCTGGGCCGCCTGCTGTACTTTGCGGGTGACGGTAGTGTAAACGCGATAGCCATCTTCATACGCCTTATCACCATAACGATTCACCATCTCCTGACGCACCATTTCGGTCAGGTATGGGGCAGAGAAGGCGATCTCAGGAGCGTGATAGTTGGCGTCAATAACGTCGTTACGCGCCTGGTCGTACTCGCTCTGACTGATATAGCCTTCGCTCAGCATACGTGACAGAACGACGTTACGACGTGAGGTGGCACGATCGAGCGAGTAGAGCGGGTTGAACGTGGAAGGCGCTTTAGGCAGACCGGCGATGGTTGCCATTTCGCTTAAGGTGAGCTGCTCAACAGGCTTACCGAAGTAGACCTGTGCGGCAGCCCCCACGCCATAGGCGCGGTAGCCCAGGTAGATTTTATTGAGATACAGCTCAAGGATCTCGTCCTTGCTCAGCAGTTGCTCAATACGAATCGCCAGGAACACCTCTTTGATCTTACGTGTCAGCGTCTTTTCAGGGCTGAGGAAGAAGTTACGCGCCAGCTGTTGCGTAATGGTACTCGCCCCCTGAGAGGCGTGACCGGAGAACAACGCAATGCTCGCGGCGCGGAAAATCCCCACCGGGTCGACACCGTGGTGCTCGTAGAAACGGCTGTCCTCCGTGGCGATAAACGCTTTCACCATGACGGGGGGGATTTGGTTTAAGGTCAGCGGGATACGACGCTTTTCGCCATACTGCGCCATCAGCTCGCCATCGGCGCTATAGACCTGCATCGGGATCTGGAGCCGCACATCGCGAAGCGTGGCGACATCAGGTAGCTGTGGCTCAATATATTTGTACAAACCGTAAATCGAGCCTGCTCCCAGCAGAATGCAACAGACTGCAAGGATGAATAAATACTTTACGAACTTCACCGGAGATTTCCCATTTGGTTTCACTTGGGCAGTTTCTAAACAATCGCGCGGTAGTATAAAGGCAAGCCTGATTCATTGATATAGCCGTCAAGGTGACGGGCGATAAGGAGATCGTGAAGCATGGCTTTAAAAACATGGCAAACGGGCGTTCATATTCAACAGGATAGGGTGCTGATTGTTGCGCTGGTCAAGGCGCGAACCGGCTGGTGCTTACGCCGCTGGTGGGCCATTCCTCTGGCCGAAGGCATCATCCGCGACGGCAAAATAAGTCAGCCAGAACAGTTGGTTGAGGCGTTACGCGAGTGGCGGAAAACGTTGCCGCACTATCACCGGGTGTTTCTCTCCTTTCCGGCTGCACGCACCCTGCAAAAAGCGCTTCCCAGACCAGCCGTTGCCCTGCGCGACAGCGAGCAACTCACGTGGCTGGGGGCGGCGCTCTCGCGCGAACTGGAGATGTCGGCAGAGTCCCTCTGTTTTGATTACACCCAGGATACGTTCAGCAATACGTTTTACGTGACTGCCGCACAAAACAAAGAGGTTGAAACGCTTCTGGCACTGGCGAAAACGCTACGTTTGCGGCTGGCGGCTATCACCCCGGACGCCAGCGCGCTGGCGAACCTGCTGCCAGCGGTGGCGCCGACGCAGTGTGTCGCCTGGCGGGATGCGCATCAATGGCTGTGGGCCATGCGCCATCAGTGGGGGCGTCGTTATACCACTGAAGCTGAAAACGTCGCTGAACTGGCGGCGCTGCTGGCCCTCAACCAGCACGACATTACGCTGTTTGATACCCAACGGAATCCATGGGAAACGCTGCAGCGCTGCCATGCGCCTCTTCCCGAATGCGGGGCTGACTATACCGTCGCGCTGGCGCTGGCCATGAGCGAGGTGCCTGAATGAACGTCACCAACCTCCTGCCCTGGCGTCAGCAGCGACGCACGCGATGCCTGCGTTTCTGGGGAACCGTGTTTTTCGGCGCATCGCTGCTGATGCTCATAGCCGTTTTCACTCTGCGAATGAACCATCTCGTGACGCTGCGCGCGCTGCAAACGCAACTGGTGGGAATGCAGTCCGTGCAGCGGGGGCTTGTCTCTCGTCAGAGACTCACTGCGGAGGCACAGAAACCTGCGCGTATGCTGCAACGACGCGAATGGCAACCGGTACTGGAATCCCTTTCCGGCACCATTCCGACGCAGGTCTGGCTAACAGAGCTGCGTTATCAGCCTCCAGCGCTGATGTTGATCGGGTATGCCGCCACTCTGCCGGCCCTCTCTGCCCTGCGCGATGGGCTGGGACAGCTCGCTGGCTTTACGCCTGGCCCTGAGGGGGAGCTCCGCCAGGATAGCCAGGGGCGCTGGATGTTCACGCTGCACCTGAAAAGTGAGGGATAACGCGTGAACACCTTGTCAGAACGCTGGTGTGCAAGCCGCCCCTGGTGCCGTCTGGCCTGCGGAGGGCTGGGTATTCTTCTTGTGGTGCTGGCAGCGTGGAGCATATTGCTCCGGCCAGTAGAGCGGCAGTGCGCGGAGCGACAGCGACAGCTGATACAGAATGCGCGGACTAACGCGTCGCTCTGGCCTGTAGCCATCCAGGTGCCGTTTCGTCCGGAAACCCAGGCGGCAGTGGAGATGCCGCCCTTTTCACCCCTCGACTTTCAGGGCGAGGGCATGGCATTGGTTCACTGGAAACCATTTCAGAAGGGAGGCGAACTGGCGCTGGACGCGGAGTGGCAGACGATCACGCATGTTTTTTCCCGCCTGGCACAGCGGGATGTGAAGGTCGCTGCGTTCACTGTTTCGCCCCAGGGCGCGGCGTTACGCCTGCTGCTGACGCTGGAGCCAGATAATGCGAAATAGCGCGAAATATGTGCTGGTTTGCTCCGCGCTGTTATTGACCGGCATGCGCGATCCGTTTCGTCCACCGGACGATCCTTGCGCCACCGGTGAGCTGGCGCGATGGCACTACCGTGGAATGGTGGAGAGGCAGCAGGCCATCGCCATTTTGCAGGATGGACAACAGCGCTGGTATCGCCTGAAAGCTCAGGAGCTTTTCCCGGCGGGCTGGCGGATAACGGACATAAATGAAACGGAACTGACCATTGCTGTGGGTGAAACATGTGAACCCGAACAATGGACGTGGCAACGAGAAGGAAAGGATAAAAATGAATCTAAGGATAGTGCTGTTGCTGCTGGCGTTCAGCCACCCGCTGTGGGCCGCCGCGCCAAAGCCGGTCACGCTGGTGGTGGATGACGTTCCTGTGGTCCAGGTGCTGCAGGCGCTGGTTGCACAGGAGAACCGTAATCTGGTGGTATCGCCTGATGTCAGCGGCACGCTTTCGCTCAACCTGACCCGCGTTCCCTGGCGGCAGGCGCTACAGACGGTAGTCACCAGCGCCGGGCTCGTTTTGCGTGAGGAGGGCGGCATTTTTTATGTTAATACCGCGGCATGGCAGCGTGAACAGCGGGAGCGTTCGGAACAGGAGAAGACGCGTCGACAGCTCGATGCGCCGCTAATCTCGCACAGCATCCCTTTTTCTTATGCTGATGCCGGGGAGTTGCAAAAAGCGGCTGAAAAGCTCCTGAGTCCAAAGGGGAGTTTATCTGTCGACAAACGTACTAACCGTCTGCTCATCAGGGATAACAAGGCGGTGCTGGAGACGCTGCAGCAGTGGGCGGCTCAGATGGATATTCCCGTCGAGCAGGTCGAACTGGCGGCGCACATTGTCACCATTAATGAAAAAAGCCTGCGAGAGCTGGGGGTGAAGTGGAATCTTGCCGAAGCCACCGAAGCGGGCAAGGTTGGACAGATTACGACGCTCGGCAGCGATCTTTCTGTGGCCAGTGCTACCACGCGTGTGGGGTTTAACATCGGGCGGATTAACGGCAGGTTGTTGGATCTGGAGCTGTCGGCGCTGGAACAAAAACAGCAGGTCGATATCATCGCCAGCCCGCGCCTGCTGGCCTCGCATATGCAACCGGCCAGCATCAAGCAGGGAAGCGAGATCCCGTATCAGGTTTCAAGCGGTGAAAGCGGGGCGACTTCGGTGGAGTTTAAAGAGGCGGTCCTCGGGATGGAGGTCACCCCCGTGGTCTTGCCCGGTGGACGCGTGCGTCTGAAGCTACACATCAGTGAAAACATGCCGGGGCAGGTTCTGCAGCAGGCCGATGGCGAAACGCTGGCGATCGACAAACAGGAGATTGAAACCCAGGTGGAGGTAAAAAGCGGAGAAACGCTGGCGCTGGGGGGAATTTTTTCACAAAAGAATAAAACCGGTAGTGACAGCGTGCCTGGGCTGGGGAAAATCCCCTGGCTTGGTCAGCTTTTTCGCCACGATGGTAAGGATAACGAACGGCGTGAGTTAGTGGTGTTTATTACGCCACGTCTGGTCGGTATTCACTGACGGGCGACGATCCCCGCAATGATTTTGCATTCAGTTTGTTGCAGATGTTTGACGTGGGGCATGAATTAGCATACAAGGAGTACCGATTTGAGTCGGACTTACGTCTTATTACCTTATGCGCCCGACGCGGTGATTTAATCAGTTGCCAAACAAGCCGGAGTATTGAGATAATTTTTAGTCTGACTCTCGCTCTATTGCATATGAGGTTTCAGTTCATGTCCTGCTACGCTGGGTGTCTGCGAAGCAGGGATTACCATTAACGAATAGTCTTAGTAGTACCGATAAAATGGCAGAGAAACGCAATATCTTTCTGGTTGGGCCTATGGGTGCCGGCAAAAGCACTATTGGGCGTCAGTTAGCTCAACAACTCAATATGGAATTTTACGATTCTGATCAAGAGATTGAGAAACGAACCGGAGCTGATGTGGGCTGGGTTTTCGACGTAGAAGGCGAAGAAGGTTTCCGTGACCGAGAAGAAAAAGTGATCAACGAACTCACGGAAAAACAGGGCATCGTTCTGGCAACAGGCGGTGGCTCTGTGAAATCTCGCGAAACCCGCAACCGTCTCTCCGCCCGTGGCGTAGTGGTCTATCTTGAGACGACCATTGAGAAACAGCTGGCACGCACGCAGCGCGATAAAAAGCGCCCGCTGCTGCAGGTTGAAACGCCACCACGCGAAGTGCTGGAAGCGTTGGCCGATGAACGCAATCCGCTGTATGAAGAGATTGCCGATGTGACCATTCGTACTGACGATCAGAGCGCTAAAGTGGTTGCAAACCAGATTATTCATATGCTGGAAAGCAACTGATTCTGGCTTTATATACACTCGCCTGCGGGTAAAAGCATTAAAGGTGGATGTCGCGTCATGGAGAGGATTACAGTTACTCTCGGGGAACGTAGTTACCCTATCACCATCGCGGCTGGTTTGTTTAACGACCCAGCTTCCTTTTTACCACTTAAAGCGGGTGATCAGGCGATGCTGGTCACCAATGAGACGCTGGCTCCGCTTTATCTCGACCGCGTGCGCCATCTGCTTGAGCAGGCAGGCGTAAAAGTCGACAGTGTGATTCTGCCCGATGGCGAGCAGTATAAAAGCCTGACGGTACTGGATACCGTCTTTACCGCATTGCTGCAAAAACCGCACGGTCGCGATACAACACTGCTTGCCCTGGGCGGCGGTGTTGTGGGCGATCTGACCGGCTTTGCGGCCGCAAGCTACCAACGTGGCGTCCGTTTTATTCAAATTCCAACCACGTTGCTGTCTCAGGTTGACTCCTCTGTCGGTGGCAAAACGGCAGTCAACCATCCGCTCGGCAAAAACATGATTGGCGCGTTCTACCAGCCCGCATCGGTGGTGGTGGATCTCGACTGTCTGAAAACCCTGCCGAAGCGCGAGCTGGCTTCGGGTCTGGCTGAAGTGATCAAATACGGCATTATTCTGGATGGCGAGTTCTTTAACTGGCTTGAAGAGAATATGGATGCGCTGCTGCGTCTGGATGAGGCGAAACTGGCATACTGCATTCGTCGTTGTTGTGAGCTGAAAGCAGAAGTTGTCGCGGCAGACGAGCGTGAAACCGGCTTACGTGCTTTACTGAATCTTGGGCATACGTTTGGCCATGCCATTGAAGCCGAGATGGGTTATGGCAACTGGCTGCACGGTGAAGCCGTCGCGGCTGGCATGGTCATGGCAGCCCGCACCTCTGAACGTCTGGGTCAGTTTAAACCTGAAGAGACGGCACGTATCATCGCGTTGCTGGAACGTGCAGGTTTGCCGGTAACCGGGCCGCAGGAGATGTCGGCGCAAGCGTATTTACCCCACATGATGCGCGATAAAAAAGTATTGGCAGGTGAGATGCGTCTTGTACTCCCGCTTGCAATAGGGAAGAGTGAAGTGCGCGGCGGAGTGTCGCACGATGTCGTTCTTGGCGCTATCGCTGATTGTCAGCAGGCGTAACAACTAGAAAGGTCAGGCCACTGTTACCGGTGGTCGTTTAGCTTCAGGCGAAATGCAAAGACGTAGGCATAAGCCTTTGAGTGGGGTGTTAAATGGATGAATTCAAACCAGAAGACGAGCTGAAACCCGATCCCAGCGATCGTCGTACTGGTCGTTCTCGTCAATCTTCAGAACGTGATAACGAGCCGCAGATCAACTTTGACGATGTTGATCTGGATGCAGACGATCGTCGCCCTTCGCGCAGCCGCAACGCGCGTGATGAGCGAGAAGAAGAGGATTATGAGTCCGAAGAAGATTCAATGGACGAACAGCCTGTAGAGCGTCGCCCGCGTAAACGTAAAAAAGCCGCTGCGCAGAAACCGGCCTCCCGTCAGTACATCATGATGGGCCTTGGCGTTCTGGTGCTTGTGCTGCTGATTATTGGCATTGGCTCCGCGCTGAAAGCACCGTCTACGAACTCAACCGAACAAACCGCCTCCGCAGAGAAGAGCATCAACCTTTCTGGCAATGATGCGACGGATCAGGCGAATGGCACACAGCCTGCGCCGGGCACCACTTCTGCTGAGCAGACTGCGAGCAATACAACGACGCCGCAGGATGTTTCTCTGCCGCCCGTTTCGTCAACGCCTGCGCAGGGCCAGGCACCTGCCACGCCTGAAGGCCAGCAGCGTGTAGAAGTTCAGGGTGACCTGAACAATGCGCTAACGCAGCCGCAAAACCAGCAGCAGGTTGATAACGTCGTGGTGAACTCTACGCTGCCAACTGAACCTGCAACCGTCGCGCCGATTCGCGGTGCTACCGCTCAACCGCAGACTGCAGCAACGGAAACCAAACCTCACCAGACGCAAACTGCGACGCGTCCTGAGCGTAAGCAGGCGGTGATTGAGCCTAAGCGTGAAACTAAACCTCAGGCCGTAGTCAAAGCGCCTGAAGTGAAAGCCGCACCGGCACAGCCGAAACGCACAGAAACGGCTGCGGTAAGCGAGCCGGCTAAAGCGCCAGTCACGCAGACCGCGCCGAAAGCAACCGCGACCACAACGGCACCTGCTGCCACCACTGCGCCTGCCGCAACTGCATCAAGTTCTGCAGCAGGTAAAACAGCGGGCAACGTCGGTTCCCTGAAATCTGCGCCATCCAGCAACTACACGCTGCAGTTGAGCAGTTCGTCTAACTATGACAACCTCAACGGTTGGGCGAAGAAATCGAATCTGAAAAACTACGTGGTTTATCAGACGACCCGTAACGGTCAGCCGTGGTACGTGCTGGTGAGCGGTGTGTATGCTTCCAAAGATGAAGCGAAACGCGCCGTGGCGACACTGCCAGCAGACGTTCAGGCGAAAAACCCGTGGGCGAAGCCGATTCATCAGGTGCAGGCCGATCTGAAGTAATGTTTAAAGCGCAGGATGCTGTCGGAGCTTTCTCCACAGCCGGAGAAGGTGTAATCAGTTAGTCAGCATGAAAAAAAATCGCGCTTTTCTGAAATGGGCAGGGGGGAAATACCCCCTGCTCGATGATATTAAAAAGCACCTGCCGAAAGGCGAGTGTCTTATCGAGCCCTTCGTGGGCGCTGGATCGGTATTCCTGAATACCGATTTTTCTCGTTATATCCTGGCGGATATCAACAGCGACCTTATCAGCCTCTATAACATCGTCAAGCTGCGTACCGACGAGTATGTGGAAGAGGCGCGGAAGCTGTTTACGCCAGAGAACAACCAGCCTGACGTCTACTACCAGTTCCGCACTGAGTTTAATCAGAGCCAGGATCCGTTCCGCCGCGCGCTGTTGTTCCTCTATCTTAACCGTCATGGCTATAACGGCCTGTGCCGGTATAACCTGCGCGGGGAATTTAACGTGCCGTTTGGTCGTTATAAGCGCCCGTATTTCCCGCAGGACGAGCTGTATCACTTTGCTGAAAAAGCGCAGAATGCAGAATTCCATTGTCTCTCCTACGAGGAGTGCATGGAGCTGGCAGGCGTAAACTCGGTGGTTTACTGTGACCCCCCTTACGCGCCGCTCTCTGCAACGGCGAATTTTACCGCCTACCACACCAACAGCTTTAGCCCGGCCGAACAGGCGCGTCTGGCGGAGATGGCGGAAAAGCTGGTCAGCAAAAGAATTCCGGTGTTAATTTCAAATCACGATACCCCTGATACGCGCGAATGGTACAAAGCCGCGAAGCATTTTCAGGTTAAGGTACGGCGTAGCATTAGCAGCAACGGCGGCACACGTAAAAAGGTGGACGAACTTCTGGCTCTTTATCGCCCCTGAGCCGTTTTGCCCGCCGGTAAACACATTTCAAGGAGATGCGGATGAAACAGTTTTTGATTGCCCCCTCAATTCTGTCGGCCGATTTTGCCCGCCTGGGTGAAGACACCGCTAACGCACTGGCGGCGGGCGCGGATGTCGTCCATTTCGACGTTATGGACAACCACTACGTTCCCAACCTGACGATTGGCCCAATGGTGCTCAAGGCGCTGCGTAACTACGGCATTACCGCACCGATCGACGTTCACCTGATGGTGAAGCCCGTCGACCGCATAGTGCCTGACTTCGCCGCAGCGGGCGCCAGCATCATCACTTTCCATCCTGAAGCCTCCGAACACGTTGACCGTACGCTCCAGCTGATCAAAGAGAACGGCTGTAAAGCGGGTCTGGTGTTTAACCCGGCCACGCCGCTGAGCTATCTCGACTACGTAATGGATAAGCTGGACGTGATCCTGCTGATGTCCGTTAACCCGGGCTTTGGTGGCCAGTCATTTATCCCTCAAACGCTTGATAAACTGCGTGAAGTGCGCCGTCGTATTGATGAGTCGGGTTATGACATTCGTCTGGAAGTGGACGGCGGTGTGAAAGTGAATAACATTGGTGAAATTGCGGCAGCGGGCGCGGATATGTTCGTTGCAGGTTCGGCGATTTTCGACCAACCGGATTACAAAAAAGTCATTGATGAAATGCGCCGAGAGCTGGCGAAGGTAAGTCATGGATAAATTGCAGGCAATTCGGGGTGTGGCGTTCGACCTCGACGGTACGCTGGTCGACAGCGCGCCGGGCTTAACGAGCGCCGTTGACCAGGCGCTGTATGCCCTTGAGCTGCCCGTTGCGGGTGAAGAGCGCGTGGTGACGTGGATTGGTAACGGTGCCGACGTGCTGATGGAGCGCGCGCTGACCTGGGCTCGCCAGGAGCGCGCATCGCAGCGTTCCGCGCAGGGAAAACCGAGCGTCGATCACGCCGATATCCCTAAGGACGAGCAGCTGCGCATTCTGCGTAAACTGTTCGATCGTTTTTATGAAGAGACGGTCGAGGAGGGAAGCTTCCTGTTCCCGGACGTTCTGGAGACGCTGAGCGCGCTGCACGCGAACGGCATCCCGCTGGGACTGGTGACCAACAAGCCGACGCCGTTCGTGGCGCCACTGCTGGAAGCGCTGGATATCGCGAAGTATTTCTCCGTGGTTGTGGGCGGGGATGACGTGCAGAACAAAAAGCCGCATCCGGAACCGCTGTTGCTGGTGGCAGGAAAATTATCCTTAACACCTGCGGAGCTGCTCTTTGTTGGGGATTCACGCAATGATATTCTGGCTGCCCGAGCGGCTGGGTGTCCTTCCGTCGGATTAACCTATGGCTACAACTACGGTGAAGCCATTACGCTGAGTGAGCCGGATGTTGTGTTCGACCACTTCAAAGATTTGTTGCCCGCACTCGGGCTTTCGCACAGTGAACATCAGGAATTGAATAATGACTAAGCCCATCGTTTTTAGTGGCGCACAGCCTTCAGGTGAATTGACCATTGGTAACTACATGGGTGCGTTACGTCAGTGGGTCAGCATGCAGGATGACTACCATTGCATTTACTGCATCGTGGATTTGCATGCTATCACCGCGCGTCAGGATCCTGAGAAGCTGCGCAAAGCCACGCTGGATACGCTGGCGCTGTACCTGGCCTGCGGCATCGATCCTGAGAAGAGCACCATTTTCGTTCAGTCCCATGTGCCAGAGCACGCGCAGCTGGGCTGGGCGCTGAACTGCTATACCTATTTCGGTGAGCTGAGCCGCATGACCCAGTTCAAAGACAAGTCTGCGCGCTACTCCGAAAACATTAACGCCGGTCTGTTCGACTATCCGGTGCTGATGGCGGCGGACATCCTGCTGTACCAGACTAACCAGGTGCCGGTGGGTGAAGACCAGAAGCAGCACCTGGAGCTGAGCCGCGATATCGCCCAGCGCTTTAACGCGATCTACGGCGACGTCTTCAAAGTGCCAGAGCCGTTTATTCCGAAATCCGGCGCGCGCGTGATGTCGCTGCTGGAGCCGACCAAGAAGATGTCCAAGTCTGACGATAACCGCAACAACGTTATCGGCCTGCTGGAAGATCCGAAATCGGTAGTGAAAAAACTCAAGCGCGCGGTCACCGACTCCGACGAGCCGCCTGTGGTGCGCTACGACGTTCAGAACAAAGCGGGCGTCTCCAACCTGCTGGATATCCTCTCCGGCGTGACCGGGCAGAGCATTCCTGAGCTGGAGCAGCACTTCGAAGGTAAGATGTACGGCCACCTGAAAGGTGAAGTCGCGGATGCCGTTTCCGGCATGCTGACTGAGCTGCAGGAGCGCTATCATCGCTACCGTAACGATGAAGCCTTCCTGCAGAAGGTGATGAAAGAGGGCGCGGAAAAAGCCAGCGCGCGCGCGTCCGAGACCCTGAAAGCGGTGTACGAAGCGATTGGGTTTGTTGCGAAGCCGTGAGCCTGTTTGCCGGGTGGCGGCTTCGCCTTACCCGGCCTACGGAACGGTGTAGGTCGGGTAAGCGTTAGCGCCACCCGACGAAAAAACCGCACTGTGCAAACAAAAAAACCGGGGACTCCCCGGTTTTTTTGTGCCTGAAAATGTTTACTGCTGTGCCGCCGGGCCGCAACCACCGATAACCTTCGAAATAGAGATCGCCGGGTGTAGCAGATAATCGTAGCTGCAGTTATTTTTGGTGTTTTGAACGTGACCGGTACAGGCCGTCAGGGTCGATAACAGGCCAACCAGAACGGCGGCTTTTGCCAGTTTGAACATACGCATTCCTTGTCTAAAAAATTGGATGTAATACGAGGGAATAAATGGAAAAGTTCCACTATGCGGGCGGTATGTTATCGGCAGCAGGTAGAGGGGAGTAGTCCGCATAAGGACTACTCGAAAAGGGAAGAATATGCGTTAGTGATTCGAGAACCAGTTCAGCTTATCGCGCAGTTCAACCACGCGACCCACCACAATCAGCGCCGGGCTTTCAACCTGCTGCGCCAGCTCACCGAGCTGCGTCAGTAAGCCATTCACCACGCGCTGCTTGATTGACGTACCGTTTTCCACCAGCGCAACGGGCATATCCGCCTCCATGCCGTGCTCCAGCAGTTTCGCCTGGATGGTGGCGGCCTGATTCAGCCCCATGTAGAACACCAGCGTCTGCTTTTCAGCGGCGAGGTTATGCCAGTCAAGCTCGCTACCGGTTTTCAGGTGGCCCGTAACCAGACGCACGCTCTGGGCGTAGTCGCGATGGGTCAACGGAATGCCAGAGTAGGCTGAACAGCCGGACGCCGCCGTTATGCCGGGCACCACTGAGAACGGAATGCCTGCATTGCACAGGGTTTCCAGCTCCTCGCCGCCGCGACCAAAGATAAACGGATCGCCGCCCTTAAGGCGTACCACGCGCTTACCCTTTTGCGCTTCGCGCAGCAGGATCTGGTTAATCTCCTCCTGCGGCACGCAGTGGTAGCCCGCGCGCTTGCCGACGAAAACGCGGTCGGCGTCGCGGCGTACCAGGTTCATGATGTCATCGGAAACCAGGCGGTCATAAACCACGATATCGGCCTGCTGGATCTGCTGCAGCCCTTTTAGCGTCAGTAACCCTGCATCACCCGGGCCTGCACCTACCAGCACGACTTCACCACGGTGATCCAGCGGCTCGCTCAGCAGCTGCTCGGTCGTCTCTTCAACGGCTTTGGTGTCCTGATTCGCCAGCGACTGCGCCAGCCTGTCGTTAACGAAGAATTTCTCCCAGAAGCGGCGACGTTCGCCCACGGTTGAGAAGGTTTGCTTCACGCGGGAGCGGAGCTGTCCGGCGTAATGCGCAATCTGACCAAGGTGCTGGGGCAGCACGGCCTCCAGTTTTTCCCGCAGCAGACGGGCGAGAACGGGCGAACGACCGCCGGACGACACTGCAATCATCAGCGGTGAACGGTCGATGATCGACGGCATGATGAAGCTGGCCTCTTTCGGCGCATCCACCACGTTGCAGAAAATGCGGCGCGCTTCACAGGCGTCGCTGACGCGCTGGTTCACGTCATCGTCGTCCGTCGCGGCAATCGTCAGCCAGCAGGTATCGAGCAGGGACTCATCAAACGCCCCCTGCACCAGCGTGAGCATCCCTTCCTGAGCCCAGACGTCAAACTGCGGGGCGAAGGTGAGGGCGTTGACGGTCAGCCGGGCGCCAGCCTCCAGCAGCAGGCGAGCTTTGCGTTCAGCCACATCGCCGCCGCCCACAAGCAGGCAGTCGCGATGGCGTAATTGACAGAAAATCGGCAGGTGGTCCACGACGTTACCTCACAGCATTCAAGGAGGGGGTAAGAATTGACGTCAGGATAACAGCAGGAATCGTACAGAACATACGGTTTTTCCTGCCGTTACCCATAAGGGGTCATAAGCCTTTCCTATTGAAAAGGCGGGGGGTTAGGCTTTGAGCTGCACCTTGCCGTCCTTCACGCGGACGTCGTAGTGCTTCACAGAAAAGCTTTCATCTTCCATGCAGTGCCCGTCGGTTAAGCGGAAACGCTGCTTTTTCAGCGGGCTGGCAACCCACAGCTCGCCCTGGTGCTCCGCAATCAGTCCGCGGGAGAGCACGCTGGCCTCGAAGAACGGGTCGATATTACTGATGGCAAAAACCTGTTCATCGTGGCGAGGGCGGAAAATGGCGACCTGCTCGTTGCCCAACAGCGCACACACGCCGGTGGCGGGCAGAATGTCGTTAATCTCGCAGATGTTTACCCACTGGCTCATGCGTTTTCCTCCACCAGCGTCACTGGGATGCGTTCATACGGTGTTGCCGGGCGATGCTGTTCGCGCTCTGGCACAACCTGCACGTTCGGATCGCGCTGGGTGCTGTTGATAAAGTGTTTGAAGCGCGTCTGCGCCGCCGGGGTGTTGACGGTTTCAGTCCACTCGCAGATCACCGCCTCGCGCAGGCGAGCCATCTCGGCTTCCAGATGCTCGTTCAGGCCCAGCTTGTCGTCGATGATCACCGCTTTCAGGTAATCGATGCCGCCTTCCAGGTTATCGAGCCAGGAGGCGGTACGGGTCAGCTTATCGGCGGTACGGATGTAGAACATCATGAAGCGGTCGAGATACTGAATCAGCGTATCGCGATCGAGATCCGCTGCCAGCAGGTCCGCATGGCGTGGCTTCATCCCGCCGTTGCCGCAGACGTACAGGTTCCAGCCTTTTTCGGTGGCGATAATACCCACGTCTTTACCCTGCGCTTCCGCACATTCGCGGGTACAGCCGGAGACGCCAAACTTCATTTTGTGCGGGGTGCGGATGCCTTTGTAGCGGTTTTCCAGCTCCACGCCGAAGCCGACGCTGTCGCCCACGCCGTAGCGGCACCAGGTACTGCCCACGCAGGTTTTCGCCATGCGCAGCGCTTTGGCGTACGCGTGGCCGGTTTCAAAGCCCGCTTCAATCAGCTGACGCCAGATTTCCGGCAGGTCATCCTTCTGTGCGCCAAACAGGCCGATACGCTGGGAGCCGGTGATTTTGGTGTACAGGTTAAATTCACGGGCGATACGGCCCACGGCCACCAGCCCTTCCGGGGTGATTTCGCCCCCGGCGGAACGCGGAATAACGGAGTAGGTACCGTCTTTCTGGATGTTCGCCAGGAAGTTGTCGTTGGTGTCCTGCAGCGGCGTGTGTTCCGGCTTGAGCACGTACTCGTTCCAGCATGAGGCCAGCAGGGAGCCGACGGTCGGTTTACACACTTCGCAGCCGTAGCCCTGGCCGTGCTTCGCCAGCAGTTCGTCAAAGGACTTAATACCTTCCACGCGGATCAGGTGATACAGCTCCTGGCGAGAGTAGGCAAAGTGCTCGCACAGGTTGTTGTTCACTTCGATGCCCTGTTTCGCCAGTTCAGCGTTCAGCACCTGAGTGACCAGAGGAATACAGCCGCCGCAGCCGGTACCGGCTTTGGTTTCCGCTTTCAGTGCCGCCACGGTGTGGCAGCCTTTATTGATGGCGGAGATCAGCATGCCTTTGGTGACGTCGAAGCAGGAGCAAATCTGCGCGCTGTCCGGCAGTTTATCCACGCCGATAGACGGCTTGCCGCTGGAGGCATGAGCCGGGAGGATCAGCGCGTCCGGGTTTTCCGGCAGTTCGATGGCGTTCAGCACCAGCTGGAGCAGGTTGCCGAAGTCGCTGGTGTCGCCCACCAGCACCGCACCGAGCAGGGTTTTGTTGTCCTGGCTGACGATGAGGCGTTTGTAGACTTCTTTGCTTTCGTCGAGATAGACATAGCTGCGGGAGTTCGGGGTGCGGCCATGCGCATCGCCAATACCGCCCACGTCCACGCCCAGCAGCTTCAGCTTGGCGCTCATGTCTGCGCCAGTAAATGCGTTTTCGCTACCGAGGATATGGTCCACGGCGACCTGCGCCATTTTGTAACCCGGCGCGACCAGACCGTATACGCGGTTATTCCAGCTGGCGCATTCGCCGATGGCGTAGATATCCGGATCGGAAGTCTGGCAGGCATCGTTAATCATGATCCCGCCGCGCTGCGCTACCGCCAGGCCGCACTGGGTTGCCAGTTTGTCGCGCGGGCGAATACCGGTGGAGAAGACGATGAAGTCCACTTCCAGCTCGCTGCCGTCGGCAAAGCGCATGGTTTTACGCGCTTCGGTACCTTCCTGCACGATCTCTTTGGTGTTCTTGCTGGTGTGAACCTTCACGCCCATGCTTTCGATTTTACGACGCAGCTGGTCGCCACCCATGTGGTCCAGCTGTTCGGCCATTAGCATTGGCGCAAATTCGATGACGTGGGTTTCAACCCCGAGGTTTTTGAGCGCGCCAGCCGCTTCCAGACCCAGCAGGCCGCCGCCGACCACCGCGCCGCGTTTGCTTCGGCGCGCGCAGGATTCGATGGCGTTGAGGTCTTCAATCGTGCGATAAACGAAGCAATCCTGCGTCTCCGAGCCTTTAATGGGCGGGATCCACGGATACGAGCCCGTCGCCATGATCAGCTTGTCGTAAAAAACCGTACGCCCAGCGCTGGAGTGGATCACTTTTTCCTGACGGTTAATGGTGATGGCGCGTTCGCCCACCAGCACTTTTACGCCATGCTTCTCGTAGAAACCTTCACGCACCAGAGAGAGCTCTTCGGCGGTATGATGGGAGAAGTAGGAAGACAAGTGCACACGGTCGTACGCCTTGCGGGGTTCTTCACAGAACACGGTAATATCGAACTGCTCAGCATCGGCTTTATCGAGAAGATCCTCAATAAAGCGGTGGCCGACCATGCCGTTACCGATGATAGCGAGTCTGACTTTGCTCATTTTTGCCTCGATTTCTTATCTATTACTGCCTACCTTAACGATTCAGCAGTAGCGCTTATTGATGTAAATCAAATACGTCTTCGCCTACCCCTTAGGGGGTATGAGCCTGATTTGTCAGGATTTTTATAAGTTGTGGAAATCGCAGGCTTTTCGATGTCGTCGATTTTGTGTACAAAACAAAGGCGGATTTTCAAACAAAAGTACGCTTTAACAACCGTTGCGTTTATCAGTGGAAATGAAATGTCTACAACACCGCTTTGGCTTGTACAGAATGTTCGCTTACCGGGCCGGGAAGGACTGTGGCAACTCGCCATTGAAAACGGCCGATTTGGTGACATCACCCCAATGGACGATACCCACGCTGAGAGTTATGAAGTGTTAAATGCGCACGGTGGGCTCGCCATCCCGCCGTTTATTGAGCCGCATATCCATCTTGATACCACCCAGACGGCGGGTGAGCCGAAGTGGAACCAGTCCGGCACGCTGTTTGAGGGCATTGAGCGCTGGGCCGAGCGCAAGGCGTTGCTCAGTCATGAGGATGTGAAAGCGCGCGCGTGGAAGACGCTGAAGTGGCAAATCGCCAACGGTATCCAGTTTGTGCGTACCCACGTTGATGTCTCCGATCCGACGCTCACCGCCCTGAAGGCCATGCTGGAGGTGAAGCAGGAGGTTGCCCCGTGGGTGACGCTGCAAATTGTCGCGTTTCCGCAGGAGGGCATTCTCTCTTACCCGAACGGTGCGGCGCTGCTGGAAGAGGCGTTAAAACTGGGAGCCGACGTGGTGGGGGCGATCCCGCATTTCGAATTCACCCGTGAGTATGGCGTGCAGTCGCTGCACATCGCTTTCGATCTGGCGAAGAAGTATGACCGCCCGCTGGATATCCACTGCGATGAAATTGACGACGAACAGTCGCGGTTTGTCGAGACGGTGGCAGCGCTGGCCTGTGAGGCCGGCATCGGCCCGCGCGTGACGGCCAGCCACACTACCGCCATGCACTCCTACAACGGCGCTTACACCTCTCGGCTGTTCCGGCTGCTGAAGATGTCGGGGATTAACTTCGTGGCTAACCCGCTGGTGAATATCCACCTGCAGGGGCGCTTTGACGACTACCCGAAGCGCCGCGGCATCACGCGCGTGAAAGAGTTGCAGGAGGCAGGCATTAACGTCTGCTTCGGTCATGACGACGTTTTTGACCCGTGGTACCCGCTCGGCACCGGCAATATGCTGCAGGTGCTGCATATGGGGCTGCATGTCTGTCAGATGATGGGCTATCCGCAAATCGACAGCGGTCTGGATCTCATCACCCATAACAGCGCCCGAACCTTTGGCCTGCGCGATTACGGCATTGCGACGGGAAACCCAGCGAACCTGATTATTCTTCCTGCGGAGAGTGGCTTTGAAGCGGTGCGCCGTCAGGTGCCGGTGCGCTGGTCGATTCGTCAGGGGCGGGTGATTGCGACCACGCAGCTGGCGCAGACGTGGATCCAGACGGACGTTGGGGGAGAAGAGGTGAGTTTTGCCAGAAACAGCCCCTCTGCCGATCGCAAAGGGGCGTAGGGATTAGTGAGACGCTGCTGCCGCGTTGTGCTGGCGGTGGCGGGTCACAAAGCCCAGGATGAAGCACATGATGAACACCACGGCGTACAGACCGTTCGCGGTGTGTAGCGCCGCCAGCGGGCCGCTGTGGGCAACGATCGGGCCCGTCACCACGAAGGTCAGCATGGTGCCGATGGTGCCGCAGGTCAGCACGAAGTTAACCAGCTTCGGCGAGGCCACTTTGGTCTGGAGGGAGCCCAGGGTGATGATTGAGGTGTAAATCGCGCTGGAGAAGAAGCCCAGGGTCAGAATGAACCACGGCATATTCTCCGGTGAACCGTTGATGAACAGGTACATCAGCACGGCCGCCAGGCCCGCCAGAACGGTCAGGATGCGCTGCAGGTCGAAGAAACGCAGGATGAAACTAAACGCCCACATGCCGAACATGTAAGACATCCAGAAATCGCTCACCAGTTTACCCGCGTCGTTCAGGCTCATGCCCAGACCTTTGGCGTATTCCGGAACCCAGGAGATAAAGCCCAGCTGGCCCAGGATGTAGCACAGCGCGGCGATGGAGAGGAACAGCACGCCGATGCCCCATTTCTCTTTCGCGACGGGCTCTGCGGTGGTTTGCGCTTTTTTGCCCAGCACCGGGAACTCACAGCCGAAGGTCAGGATAAAGATCGCCACGTAGACCAGGCCGATACAGGCATACACCCAGTACCACTCAATACTGCGCGCCAGCAGAACGGCGGCGACCATCGGGAAAATCATCCCGGCCATGCTGAAGAAGGAGTCGGTAAACAGCAGACGCGCGCCGCGCTGGCGGCCTTCATACATGTGCGTAATAAGGAACGTACCGATCGACATGGTGATCCCGCTGACCAGACCGAGGACGAACATGGCGGCGGAGAACAGCGCGATGCTGTGGCTCAGCATCAGGCCCGCCACGGCAGCGACCATCAGCACAAAGCCAAAGCGCAGCTGGGTTTTCAGCGGGACGATTTCCATCAGCCAGGCATTCAGGAAGATAGAGATCAGGATCCCCGCGTTGAGGAAGGTGAAGGTGTTACTCATGCTGGAAACGGGCAGCTGGAAGTAGTCTGCGATATTTCCCATCACCATCCCGGTGACGATTACCAACGCGCCGGTCAGGGCGTAGGAGAAGAAGCTGATCCATGTGAGCTTGATGCGATTGCTGTTAGTCATGTCTGGCCTGTTAGAAAAAGAAAAGCGCCGAGGGGGCGCTGAGAGCGGGCAGATTTTAGTCGCTAAAGTGATCTATTCCTATCTTTTAAAGGCAATGAATATTCAATTGCAGATTTTAGTGTGATCTAAATCACACTAATGCGGGCATAACCAATCGTTTGCGCGGTAATAATTGTTTCAATTTCGTAAAATTAGGTAAAAGGCTGGTCTCGGTTCATACTGCTCTTTAGAATCAAGCCATTCGCTTTTTATACTGCGCTTTGTTAAGGAATTCTCATGCTCAAATCAACACTGGCGGCTGTCGCAGCTGTGTTTGCTCTTTCTGCCGTTTCCCCTGCTGCGCTGGCAGCCAAAGGGGACCCTCACGTTCTGCTGACCACCTCCGCCGGGAACATTGAGCTGGAACTGAATAGCCAGAAAGCTCCGGTTTCTGTGAAAAACTTCCTCGACTATGTGAACAGTGGTTTCTATAACAACACCACCTTCCACCGCGTGATCCCGGGCTTCATGATCCAGGGCGGCGGCTTTAACGAGCAGATGCAGCAGAAACAGCCGAACCCGCCAATTAAAAACGAAGCGGACAACGGCCTGCTGAACAAACGCGGCACCATCTCGATGGCGCGTACCGCAGACAAAGATAGCGCCACCAGCCAGTTCTTCCTCAACGTGGCGGATAATGCCTTCCTTGACCACGGCCAGCGCGACTTCGGCTATGCGGTCTTCGGTAAAATCGTGAAAGGGATGGACGTGGCGGACAAGATTTCTCAGGTACCGACTCATGACGTCGGCCCGTACCAGAATGTACCGTCTAAACCTGTCGTGATCCTCTCCGCGAAAGTTCTGCCGTAATCCTCTTTAACACGGGCGATCCTAGCCCGTGTTGCGACCCCTCCCTGCGAAAGCGCGTTTTGCTGCTTATACTTGTGGCAAACGGACTATTCAGGGAGGCGTTAAGTGAAAAAACTCACCGATAAGCAAAAATCCCGTCTCTGGGAGCAGCAGCGTAACGTCAATCTTCAGGCCAGTTGTCTCCTTGAAAAAGGTAATGGTCCCTCAGAACCCCACATCGAGACGCTGGAGCTTGGGCCTTCCGCGCCCGGGCTGCCCCATCTGTGCCTTATTCACCGCCATCTGTATCACAGCGAGATGAAGCGGGCAGGCGAATTCCGTACCGACGATATTTTTAAGGGTGACATTCCCTTCTGTCATTTCGAGTACATCGAGAAGATGGGTAACGAGCTGATGGCGGCGCTGGAGAGCGATAAGTATCTTGTGGGTCTTGAGAAAACGGCGTTTGTTGACAAAGTCAGCCATTACTACTGTGAAATCAACATGCTGCATCCCTTTATACGCGGTAACGGCATTGCGCAACGCGTCTTCTTTGAGCAACTGGCCCTCCACGCGGGTTACGCGCTGGACTGGCGGGATATCGATCCCGGGCAGTGGGTGGCGGCGAACCGAAGCGGGGCCACGGGGGATTTGAGCACACTAAGCGCTATCTTTGCCAAAGTAGTGAGCGTAGCGCGGGAATCTGAGTAGAATAGGGCGGCATTTTTTTCGGGAGCCGCCATGATTCTGCTGATTGATAACTACGATTCCTTCACCTGGAACCTTTACCAGTATTTTTGCGAACTGGGTGCAGAGGTGGTTGTCCGCCGCAACGACGAACTCAGCCTGGCCGATATCGAGACGCTGGCTCCGCAGAAAATCGTCATTTCGCCGGGGCCGTGTACGCCGTCGGAATCGGGCATTTCTCTGGACGTTATTCACCACTATGCCGGCAGGCTGCCGATCCTGGGCGTCTGTCTGGGGCATCAGGCCATTGCCCAGGTATTTGGCGCAACAATTGTCCGTGCCGCAAAAGTGATGCACGGAAAAACCTCGCCAGTCACGCACACCTGCACGGGCGTATTTACGGGGCTGAATAATCCGTTAACCGTGACGCGCTACCATTCCCTGGTGATTGACCCGCCGACGCTGCCCGACTGCTTTGAAGTCACCGCCTGGAGCGATACGCAGGAGATCATGGGCATTCGCCACCGCGAGTGGGATCTCGAAGGCGTGCAATTCCACCCGGAAAGTATCCTCAGCGAGCAGGGGCACGCCCTGCTGGCAAATTTCCTTCATCGCTGAATATCTGTTGCCTTGTTGTGATTTTTTATGCATATTTTGTGATTATATTTTCACAATAACTGTGACGTAAAATGGATGGGCATGACATGGCAACTGAACAACCAGCAATTACCCGCGCAACATTCGATGAAGTGATTCTGCCGATTTATGCACCGGCTGAGTTTATCCCGGTGAAGGGGAAAGGCAGCCGCGTCTGGGATCAGCAGGGCAAGGAGTATGTGGATTTCGCGGGCGGCATTGCGGTTACGGCGCTGGGTCACTGCCATCCTGCGCTGGTGGAGGCACTGAAAACCCAGGGTGAAACCCTGTGGCACACCAGCAACGTGTTCACCAACGAACCGGCGCTGCGTCTGGGTCGTAAGATCATTGATGCCACCTTCGCGGAACGCGTGCTGTTTATGAACTCCGGCACCGAAGCGAACGAAACCGCCTTTAAGCTGGCACGCTACTACGCAACCACGCGCCATAGCCCGTATAAAACCAAAATCATTGCCTTCCATAACGCCTTCCACGGACGCTCCTTCTTTACCGTCTCCGTTGGCGGCCAGCCGAAGTATTCCGACGGCTTCGGCCCGAAACCGGCCGACATCGTCCACGTGCCGTTTAACGATCTGCACGCGGTGAAAGCGGTGATGGACGACCATACCTGCGCGGTAGTGGTGGAGCCAATTCAGGGTGAGGGCGGTGTGACCGCAGCAACCCCGGAATTCCTGAAAGGGCTGCGCGAACTGTGCGACGAGCATCAGGCGCTGCTGGTCTTTGATGAAGTGCAGTGCGGGATGGGGCGTACCGGAGAACTGTTTGCCTATATGCACTACGGCGTGACGCCGGATATTCTGACCAGCGCCAAAGCGCTCGGCGGCGGTTTCCCGGTGAGTGCGGTGCTGACGACGCAGGAGATTGCCTCCGCGTTCCACGTCGGGTCTCACGGCTCCACCTACGGCGGTAACCCGCTGGCGAGCGCCGTGGCAGGTGCCGCGTTCGACATCATCAACACCCCTGAGGTGCTAAACGGCGTCAGCGCAAAGCGTGAGCTGTTTGTGCAGCATCTCCAGCAGATTAACGATAAGTACGACGTCTTCAGCGAGATCCGCGGCATGGGGCTGCTGATTGGCGCGGAGCTGAAGCCGCAGTACAAAGGCCGCGCGCGCGATTTTCTGCACGCAGCCGCCCACGAAGGGGTGATGGTGCTCAATGCCGGGCCGGACGTGATGCGCTTTGCGCCGTCGCTGGTGGTAGAAGACAAAGACATTGAAGACGGGTTAACCCGCTTTGCTGCGGCGGTTGAGAAGATCGTAAAGAGCTAATACTCGGTGCGTTTTAACCGCCGCGTTAACCAAATGCCGTGATGCGGGCGCTGACGCCATGCCACCGACGAAATGGTGTGCATGGTGTTCAGATGTCCCAGAACGCGCTGCAAATGCTGCTCCAGGGTGCTCATCGGCCCGTGGGTCAGCGTCTCCGGTGCTTCCAGAATGTTCGAATCTCCCGACTCACCCGGCGCGTCATACTCCAGACGCTGCTGACACCGCTGCAACGCAATTTCACACGACTGCAAATAGCGCTGCGCCAGATCCGGCGTCAGCATCGTGTGCTCGCGCGCCAGCGTGGTCATGGCGTTAATGTGCTCGACGATAAACTGGCTGTGCGTCACCCACAGCTTCATGTCCGCCAGATAATGCGCGTTAAAGCCCGGCTCCTGCATCGCCTGATTCAGCGAGTTAAACAGGGCGTTATGCGCCTGGTTGACCTTCATACGTTCGTAAGCCAGCGGGGAAGGCTGCGGGTCGTCGCTCAGGATCAGACGAATGGCCTGCTGGTCAGCTTCCAGCGCGTCGTGGGCGTTCTGCCTCAGCAGCCCGCTCTGCCACTGCGGCCACAGCCAGACCATGCCGCCAAAGGCAATCAGGCAGCCAATCAGCGTGTCGATCAGCCGGGCAACGATGAACTGTTCGCCGTTAAGCGTAAGCAGCTGCAGGGTATATACCGCCGTCACCGTAAAGCCCACCATCGCCCAGCCGTAGTTTTTACGGATGATCAGATAGCTCACCAGCGTGATCGCCAGCATGCCCGCCAGGGTATAGCCCTCGGGTACGTGGAAGTGCAGCGTCACGCCCGCAATGATCAGCCCCGCCATCGTGCCGCCTGCCCGGTGCAGAATGCGCACCCGCGTGGCGCCATAGCCGTTCTGGGTAACAAACAGCACGGTCATTAAGATCCAGTACGGTTTCGGCAGGTGCAGGGCCATTCCCATCAGGCTGGCGATGCTGAGCATGATGCTAATCCTTGCGGCGTTGCGCAGGGCGGATGATTTCAGCGACAGGTAGCTTTTGAGGGCGGGCAGCAGCGGCAGACGTTTTTGTTTATCCGCCATCAGGTCGCGGGGATAAAGCGGTCGCTGGGTGCGCAGCACGCGGGCGATGCGGCT
Organism: Enterobacter chuandaensis; assembly: GCF_039718975.1. Lineage (NCBI taxonomy): Bacteria > Pseudomonadati > Pseudomonadota > Gammaproteobacteria > Enterobacterales > Enterobacteriaceae > Enterobacter > Enterobacter chuandaensis. Next base: position 4,242,061 of record NZ_CP097173.1, on the reverse strand, counting down.
GAAGTGCCAGGCGGCGAACTGGCCGACCGGGTTTTCCGGGTGCTGGCGGGCAATTTTCTCCAGCGCGCCGAGTTGTTTGTCCATGGTAAAGCGCGTGGGGTAGCGGTGGTAGAGAATATCATCTGCCAGCACCCGCAGGCGCGCGGAGACGGTCTGCGCGTTCCAGCGGATCACCGCTTCGGCATGGCTGCGCTCAACCAGCTTTTGCACCTCCTGCGGATGATGCAGGCTTACGGAAATATGCTCCTGCAAATCGAGCCCGACCTGGAAGGTGCGCAGCAGCCGTTTGTATTCGTGATTTTTGTTGGCGGCAAGCATGTGCAGCTGCTGATAGCACTGGCTTATCAGGTCTACCACCTTTTGCTGGCGCGCAAGCAGCGGCGGCAGCGATTTTTCCGGGTCAGTGTGCTGGGTAAGCAGGGTATATTTCGCTTCGCAATAATCGGCCAGTTGGCGGTAGAGCAGGCTCAGGGATTCGCGCAGCGGCTGTTCACGCCACAGCCAGAACCAGAACCAGTTAAACAGCCCGTACCACAGCGTGCCGAGGGCGTAGATCAGCAGCGGCTCCCACACGGGCATATTTCCGGCGAGGCTCAGGGTGAAGATGGCCGCAATGAGTGACGCGGGAAGCAGACGGGCGTGCAGCGAGCTGATTTCGGCGGTGACGCCGAGGGTCATGGCCAGCACGGACAGGATCAGCGGCAGCGGAATGTCGCGGGCCAGTAAAAGCTGGACGGCAAGGCTACAGCCAGCAAACAGGCTGCCACCGATAATCAGGCGTTTGAAAAAGCGTTTATGCGGCGTGTCCAGACCGGCAATGTTGCAGCAGGCGGGGACGAGGGAAAACAGCAGACCCTGCTGAAGATGTCCGAGGATCAGGCCCACGGCCACGGGAAGACACAGCACCAGCGTTTGTCGCAGTGCGTAGTTAACTTCCGGGTGATAGATCAGCCTGCGCCACATGGGGAATAGAGACAAAAACGGCGTGACACCTTACGATGACACGCCGTTTGACCGGGATTAACGGGTTCCGTAAACCACGATGGTTTTACCGTGGGCGGAGATCAGGTTTTGATCTTCCAGCATTTTCAGAATACGGCCCACTGTTTCGCGGGAGCAACCGACGATCTGACCAATTTCCTGACGGGTAATTTTAATTTGCATGCCGTCAGGGTGGGTCATCGCGTCTGGCTGTTTCGCCAGGTTCAGAAGGGTCTGCGCGATGCGGCCGGTCACGTCCAGGAAGGCGAGGTTACCCACTTTCTCTGACGTCACCTGCAGACGGCGCGCCATCTGGGAAGAAAGACGCATCAGGATGTCAGGGTTAACCTGAATCAGCTGACGGAATTTCTTGTAGGAAATTTCAGCCACTTCACATGCTGTCTTTGCACGAACCCAGGCGCTACGTTCCTGGCCTTCTTCAAACAGGCCCAGTTCACCGATAAAATCGCCCTGGTTCAGATAAGAAAGGATCATCTCTTTGCCTTCCTCATCTTTGATCAGCACTGCCACCGAGCCTTTGACGATGTAATACAACGTTTCCGCTTTTTCACCCTGGTGAATCAGCGTGCTCTTCGATGGGTACTTATGAATGTGGCAATGAGACAAGAACCATTCGAGAGTCGGGTCTGTTTGCGGTTTGCCAAGCACCATGCGCTGTTATCCTCTGTTATAAGCTGTCACCAGAGTCATCAGATGCATCCGGACTCTGGGGTTGCAATCGAATTCTTACCCATACCCTGGGAAGTCGGCTGTCGTAACGTTTCGCAGCCAGTAAAGTTTGATGTCCTCTGCATACATGTGTAACGTCAATGTATTACTGTAGCATCCTGAGTGTTTTAGCATAGCTTTCGCCGCGTGTCTCCTGGTGTCTCGCTTCAGCATGATGCAGGTCGCCTTCCATTGCGAGAAATGTAACGTGCGCGTAATCTGTCACCAAAAATGCAACGTTGGAGTTAATGAATATGCAAGCGCGCGTGAAGTGGGTTGAAGGTTTAACGTTCCTGGGCGAGTCCGCATCAGGGCACCAGGTTTTGATGGATGGTAACTCCGGCGATAAAGCCCCTAGCCCAATGGAAATGGTGCTGATGGCGGCAGGCGGATGCAGCGCGATTGACGTGGTGTCGATTCTGCAAAAAGGTCGTCATGACGTGACGGATTGCGAGGTTAAACTCACCTCAGAACGTCGCGAAGAGGCGCCACGCCTGTTCACCCATATTAATCTGCACTTTATCGTCACCGGCAAAGAACTGAAAGACGCGGCGGTTTCACGTGCGGTGGATCTTTCTGCGGAGAAATACTGCTCTGTGGCGTTAATGCTGGAGAAAGCGGTAAAAATCACGCATTCGTATGAAGTGATCGAGGCTTAAAAACAAAGCCCGGTGGCGCTGCGCTTACCGGGCCTACAACTGCACGAACGTAGGCCGGATAAGCGAAGCGCCATCCGGCAACAGATGTTACGCGATCTGCTTCCCTTCCATCAGCCGCTCCACCAGCGGCGTCATGATGAGCTCCATCGCCAGCCCCATTTTCCCGCCCGGTACCACTAACGTATTCATGTGCGAAATAAACGAGCCCTGCAGCATCGCCAGCAGCCAGGGGTAATCAATGCCTTCAAGATTACGGAAATGGATCACCACAAAGCTCTCATCCAGAGACGGGATACTTTTGGCGGCAAACGGGTTGGAGGTGTCCACCGTCGGCACGCGCTGGAAGTTAATGTGGGTGCGGGAGAACTGCGGCGTGAGGTAGTTGATGTAGTCTTCCATGGAACGCACCACCGAGTCCATTACCGCCTCGCGCGAATGGCCGCGCTCGCTCATGTCACGCGTCAGCTTCTGGATCCACTCCAGGTTAACAATTGGGACCACGCCGACCAGCAGATCCACGTGCCGCGCCACGTCGTGCTGAGGCGTAACCACACCACCGTGCAATCCTTCATAAAACAGCACGTCGGTTGGTTCCGGCAGCGGTTGCCAGGGGGTAAAGGTGCCTGGAACCTGGTTCCAGGGTACGGCTTCGTCGTAGGTGTGCAGATACTTGCGGGACTGCCCGGTGCCGCTCTGTCCGTATTCACGGAATGTCTGTTCCAGCAGGCCGAAATCATTGGCTTCCGGGCCGAAGTAGCTGATGTGTTTGCCCAGATCGCGCGCCTTGCGGATCGCCATGTCCATCTCAGGCCGCGTATAGCGGTGAAAGCTGTCGCCTTCGACCTCCGCCGCACGGAGATTCAGCTGGGCGAAAATCTTGCGAAATGCGAGGCTGGTGGTGGTGGTTCCCGCACCACTCGAGCCCGTAACGGCAATAATGGGATGTCTGGCAGACATAGCAACTCCCTGACTGAAAAGGTTGGAAGATCAGCCGTGAAACGCGTTGCGGGGCATGATATTGACCGTCTCATGCAGTTCTGACCACACCAGCACCACGTCGCCGCTTTTCAGCTGGCGTTTTACATCGTTGACCTTTTGCTCAAGCGAACGCTCATGTTCACCATAATCGGTGCCTTCGCGTAATACAAAGCTTTCAATCAGATTATCGAGCGTTTCGGGAGCCAGATCCTGCCAGGGAATGATCATTTTGCACCGTCCAGATAAGGAGTAAGCCAGTCAGGAATTCGCGCCTCCAGCCACATTTTCGGCCTGCGCAGCGTGCCGCCGATGAACCCGACGTGGCCGCCATGCTCGGTCAGCTGGTAGTGAACGTTGTCAGGCAGGAATTCCTGCGCGGGAATAGAGTGATGGTCCATAAACGGGTCATCTTTGGCGTGAATAATCAGCGTCGGCTGCGTGATTTTGCTGAGCAGCGGCATGGCGCTGCACTGACGATAATAGTCGATGGCATCGGCGAAGCCGTGGATTTTCGCGGTGATCAGGTCGTCGAATTCGCGGATGCGGCGCACCTTTTTCAGCTGGCGCAGGCTTACCGGCAGGGTATCCGGGTAGGCCTTCAGCTTGCGCGCCGCGTTGGCTTTCAGAAGGTTGAGCAGATAGCGCTGATAGACGCGGGAAAAGCCTTTTTCCATGTGGTAGCTGCACTGCTCCAGCATAAATGGTGCGGAAACAATGACGGCGGCATTCAGCGGTACGCTGTCGCCCTCTTTAGCCAGCAGGCAGGCCAGCATATTACCACCCAGCGAGTAGCCGACGGCGGCCGTTGGCACAGTGCCGTAATTTTCCCGCAGCCAGTGTAAAAACCAGGTGCCGTCTTCGGTTTCACCCGAATGATAGATGCGTTTCTGACGATTGGGCTCGCCGCTACAGCCGCGAAAATGCATCACCACGCCGAGCCAGCCGCGCGCTTTTGCCGCCTCAATTAACCCATGTGCATACGGGCTGTGCAGGCTGCCTTCTAAACCGTGAAACACCACCAGACGCGGCTTATGACGAGCCTGCTCCGGCGCTTCGCTCCAGGCGAGATCCAGAAAGTCACCGTCGGGCAGATCGAGCCGTTGCCAGTGCGGGGTGAACTGAACCTTACGGCGAATCAGGCGAGGCAGCATGGTTTGCAGGTGGGGGTTAGCCACGCCGCGCATGGGCACGAACTCGGTGCTGTCTTCGGCTGCGATGTCGAAGTCTGATGGAATGATTTGGGTCATAAGCGCGATGCTGATTCTTGTCGGAAATTTACGATACTTTCCGAATTGTACCCCGTTTAGCCTGGATTTCCGAACCAGGGACAAATTCCGTTCGCACAACGGGGTAAATAGGTCACTCCGCCTGCAGCATCGCTTCCAGCTGTTCCTGCGCGTCCAGCCACGCCATTTCGCACTCTTCGAGGCTGGATTTGGTCTTCGCCTGGGTTTGCAGGCAGTCCGTCAGCTCGGCTTTACGGCTCTGATCGTACAGACCGCTATCGCCGAGCTTCTCTTCAACGGTGGCAAGCGTGGCGTTGAGTTTTTCCATCTCTTTTTCAAGACGGGCAATCTCTTTACGCAGCGGCTGCGTCTGGGTGCGCAGCTCGGCTTCACGACGCTTTTGGTCTTTACGCGACTGTGCACTGTTGGCGTTGTCTTTGGCTGACTCTTCCGGCTGGTTTTCCTGCTTTTGTACGTCCGTCAGCCACTGCTGATAGTCTTCCAGATCGCCGTCGAACGGTTCGACTTTACCGCCGTGCACCAGGTAGAGATCGTCCGTGGTGGAGCGGATCAGGTGACGGTCGTGCGACACGACAACCAGCGCGCCTTCGAACTCAATCAGCGCTTCGGTCAGCGCCTGACGCATGTCGAGATCGAGGTGGTTAGTGGGTTCGTCGAGCAGCAGCAGGTTCGGTCGCTGCCAGACGATCAGCGCCAGCACCAGACGGGCCTTTTCGCCGCCGGAGAAACGCTCGGTGTTTTCGGTCACCTTATCGCCCTGGAAGCCGAAGCCGCCGAGATAGTCGCGCAGCTTCTGCTCCATCTCCTGCGGCGCCAGGCGCGCCAGGTGCTGAATCGGGGATTCATCCGCGCGTAAAAATTCCAGCTGGTGCTGGGCGAAGTAGCCCAGCTTGATGCCCTTCGCCAGGCCGATTTCACCGCTTACCGGATTAAGCTCGCCCGCCAGCAGTTTAATCAGCGTCGATTTACCGGCGCCATTACGCCCCAGCAGGCCGATACGTGAACCCGGGACCAGGTTGAGCTTGATGGAGTCGAGAATAATGCGGTCGGCGTAGCCCGCGCTGACCTTTTCCATCTTCAGCAGCGGATTTGGCAGGCTTTCCGGCTCGCGGAAGCTGAAGTGGAACGGGTTATCCACGTGCGCAGGGGCAATCATCTCCATGCGTTCCAGCATCTTGATGCGGCTCTGGGCCTGCTTCGCTTTCGACGCTTTAGCTTTGAAGCGATCCACAAAGCTTTGTAGGTGCGCCACGCGCTGCTGCTGGCTTTCGTACATGGACTGTTGCTGGGCAAGACGCGTCGCGCGCTGGCGCTCGAAGGAGCTGTAGTTGCCGGTGTACTCGAACATCGTTTGCTGTTCGATATGAATGATTTTATCCACCACCGGGTCGAGGAAGTCGCGGTCGTGAGAGATGAGAATCAGAGTGCCCTGATAGCTCTTAAGCCACTTCTCGAGCCAAATAACCGCATCGAGATCGAGGTGGTTAGTCGGTTCATCGAGCAGCAGCAGGTCTGAGCGGCAGATCAGCGCCTGCGCCAGGTTGAGACGCATACGCCAGCCGCCGGAGAAGTCGCTGACCGGGCGTTCAAGCTGTTCATTGCTGAAGCCCAGGCCGTGCAGCAGGCTGGAGGCGCGGGAGCGAATGGTCCAGGCGTCGATGGCGTCCAGCTTGCCGTGAACGGTGGCGATGGCGTGACCATCGTTGCGCTCGTTCGCGGCATTGAGTTCCGCTTCGAGCTTACGGTATTCGCGATCGCCGTCGATAACATAGTCGAGCGCCGGTTCGCTCAGGGCTGGCGTCTCCTGGTTTACCCACGCGAGCTGCCAGTTCCCCGGGAAGGTAAAGTTACCGCCGTCAGCGCTAATCTCGTTTTTCAGCAGCGCCAGCAGGGTGGATTTACCGCAGCCGTTTTTGCCGACCAGCCCCACTTTCTGGCCCGGGTTGATGGTAGCAGTGGCGTTATCCAGCAGGACGCGCACGCCGCGACGAATTTGTAACGAGGAGAAAACAATCATAGAAGCGCCGTATGTTCCGACTATGTTAATTTGTCATTATGATAATGTAAGGTGTGGGCCATTTTCCGCACCGGGCCGCCATGGTAGCCCAAAACAACGACGATACACAAAAACAGAAACAAGACCGGGAGGGGAATGATGTCTCAGACAGCAAAAGTGCTGCTGCTGTATGCCCATCCGGAATCTCAGGACTCGGTGGCGAACCGGGTGCTGCTTAAGCCGGCCACACAGCTCAGTAACGTAACGGTGCACGATCTCTACGCGCACTATCCTGATTTCTTTATTGATATTCCTTACGAGCAGGAACTGCTGCGTCAGCATGACGTGATCGTGTTCCAGCATCCGCTTTATACCTACAGTTGTCCGGCGCTGCTCAAAGAGTGGCTGGACCGTGTGCTGAGCCGGGGCTTCTCCAGCGGGGTGGGGGGCAACCAGCTGGCGGGAAAGTACTGGCGTAGCGTCATCACCACCGGCGAGCCTGAAAGTGCGTACCGTCATGACGGGCTGAACCGTTATCCGATGAGCGACATTCTGCGGCCTTTCGAACTAACGGCGGCAATGTGCCGTATGCACTGGATGAGCCCAATTATCGTTTACTGGGCACGGCGTCAGGATCCGAAAGCGCTGGCGAGCCACGCCAGAGCCTACGGTGAATGGCTGGCGTCACCCATTCCGGCTGGAGGTCGTTAAATGGAAGGATCGAATTTGCTCCTCGCCGGGGTGCTGTTTTTATTTGCGGCCGTCGTCGCGGTGCCGCTTGCTGCACGGATTGGTATCGGTGCGGTGTTGGGTTATCTGCTGGCGGGGATCGCGATTGGCCCCTGGGGACTGGGATTCATCAGTGATGTAGATGAGATTCTCCATTTCTCCGAGCTGGGCGTGGTATTCCTGATGTTTATCATCGGCCTGGAGCTGAACCCCTCCAAATTGTGGCAGCTTCGACGCTCTATCTTTGGTGTAGGGGCGGCTCAGGTGCTGTTTAGCGCCGCGATTCTGGCTGGCCTGTTAATGCTGACCAACTTTTCCTGGCAGGCGGCTGTGATTGGCGGGATAGGCCTTGCGATGTCGTCGACGGCGATGGCGCTTCAACTGATGCGCGACAAGGGGATGAACCGCAACGAAGCCGGACAGCTCGGCTTTTCGGTGCTGCTGTTCCAGGATTTAGCGGTGATCCCGGCGCTGGCGCTGGTGCCGCTGCTGGCGGGGTCCGGGGACGATCACTTCGACTGGGCAAAAATCTCCATGAAGGTGCTGGCCTTCGCCGGCATGCTGATTGGCGGACGTTTCCTGTTACGTCCGGTGTTCCGCTTTATTGCCGCTTCGGGCGTGCGCGAGGTGTTTACCGCCGCGACGCTGCTGCTGGTGCTCGGCTCGGCGCTGTTTATGGACGCGCTGGGGCTGTCGATGGCGCTGGGCACCTTTATTGCCGGGGTGCTGCTGGCGGAGAGTGAATACCGGCACGAGCTGGAAATTGCCATCGATCCCTTCAAAGGTCTGCTGTTAGGCCTGTTCTTTATTTCGGTAGGAATGGCGCTCAATCTTGGCGTGCTCTATACCCATCTGCTGTGGGTTGTGGTGAGTGTTGCGATCCTGGTGGCGGTGAAAACCCTGGTGCTGTACGTCATGGCGCGTATTTACGGGCTGCGCAGTTCAGAACGCATGCAGTTTGCCAGCGTGTTAAGCCAGGGGGGCGAGTTCGCGTTTGTGCTGTTCTCCACCGCCTCCTCCCAGAAGCTGTTTAAAGATGACCAGATGGCGCTGCTGCTGGTGACGGTCACGCTGTCTATGATGACCACGCCGCTGCTGATGAAGCTGGTGGATAAACTGCTGTCGCGCCGCCTGAACTCGGCTGACGGTGAAGATGAAGCGCCGTGGGTGGAAGACGATAAGCCGCAGGTGATTGTGGTGGGCTTTGGCCGTTTCGGACAGGTTATCGGCCGCCTGTTGATGGCGAACAAAATGCGCATTACGGTGCTGGAGCGCGATATTAGCGCGGTCAATCTGATGCGCAAATATGGCTATAAGGTTTACTACGGCGACGCGACCCAGCTTGAGCTTCTGCGCTCGGCCGGGGCGGAAGCCGCGGAGTCTATCGTCATCACCTGCAACGATCCGGAAGATACGATGAAGCTGGTGGAGCTGTGTCAGCAGCACTTCCCGCACCTGCATATTCTGGCGCGTGCCCGGGGACGTGTTGAAGCTCACGAACTGTTGCAGGCAGGTGTGAAACACTTCTCCCGTGAGACGTTCTCCAGTGCGCTGGAACTGGGCCGTAAGGCACTGATCTCGCTCGGCATGCATCCGCATCAGGCGCAGCGCGCCCAGATGCATTTCCGCCGGCTGGATATGCGAATGCTGCGCGAGCTGATGCCGGTACATAGCGATACGGCGCAAATCTCCCGCGTGCGGGAAGCGCGGCGCGAGCTGGAGGAGATCTTCCAGCGAGAGATGCAACAGGAACGACGCCAGCTCGATGGCTGGGATGAATTTGAATAAAGGGTAACGAAAGATGGCTGTACGTAAACGTTTTATCGCGGGTGCAAAGTGCCCGTCCTGCCAGGCGCAAGATACGCTGGCGATGTGGCGGGAAAATAATATTGATATAGTTGAGTGTGTTAAGTGCGGTCACCAGATGCGTGAGGCCGATAAAGAGGCCCGCGATCACGTTCGCAAAGAAGAGCAAGTTATCGGCATTTTTCATCCGGACTAGCGATATGCCCTGAGTTTTTTTAAGCTAAAGGGTACACGGGTGCAGATTTCCGCTACAATCTGCGCCAGCAATTTTCCCACGCTCAGGAGATATCATGAAAGTAGCAAAAGACCTGGTGGTCAGCCTGGCCTATCAGGTACGTACAGAAGACGGTGTGTTGGTTGATGAGTCTCCGGTGAGTGCGCCGCTGGACTACCTGCATGGTCACGGTTCCCTGATTTCCGGCCTGGAAACTGCGCTGGAAGGTCATGAAGTTGGCGATAAATTTGACGTTGCTGTAGGCGCGAACGACGCTTACGGTCAGTATGACGACAACCTGGTTCAGCGCGTTCCTAAAGACGTGTTCATGGGCGTTGACGAACTGCAGGTTGGCATGCGCTTCCTGGCTGAAACTGACCAGGGTCCAGTTCCTGTTGAAATCACTGAAGTTGAAGACGACCACGTTGTGGTTGACGGCAACCACATGCTGGCTGGCCAGAACCTGAAATTCAACGTAGAAGTTGTTGCGATCCGTGAAGCGACCGAAGAAGAGCTGGCTCATGGCCACGTTCACGGTGCGCACGGTCACGACCATGACCATGATCACGGCCACGACGGCTGCTGCGGTGGTCACGGCCACGACCATGGTCATGACCATGGCCACGGTAAAGGTGGTTGCGGCAACGGCGGCTGCGGTTGCCACTAATTCCTTCAAGCGGAAAATAAAAAAGCGGGATTATCCCGCTTTTTTTACGCCTCAATAATGAGGTGGTGGCGTCTCTTCCGACTGTGAGGCAATGTTTGACGGCTGCGTAGCCTTCAGCTTTTCCGTCAGCAGGCGCATATGATCCCGCAGTTTCGCCATTTCAAGTTCGTGCGCGGTCACGGTCTGGTTAAGCTCTTCGATGGTGATGTCCTGAAAAGCCAGGCGGCTTTCCAGCTCAGCCATTCTCGCTTCTATCGTTGTGTCCTTCATCATTCACCTCGTTTATATCTGATACGCCATATTGGCCCAGCGGCGGCGCAGTTTAACTGAGTTTATCCTTAAGTGCAGTCTCTATCCCGTTGGCAAGAAACTTATTTAAACAAAAATAGTCTGAAAAGTGGCGAGAATTGGAAGTGTCTGTCTGTAGATTTCTTCCGCAACGTTTTATAGTACGTCACTCATTTACGTTTAATGCTGGGGTGAGAGACCCCAGGCCCTGGAGATATGGATGAAATCACTGTTTAAAGTAACGCTGCTGGCGACGACGATGGCTGTTGCGCTGAACGCGCCGCTGTCATTCGCTGCTGATACTGCTGCGAAGCCTGCTGCCACTGCAGACAGCAAAGCGGCGTTCAAAAATGACGACCAGAAATCCGCCTACGCACTGGGCGCATCTCTGGGCCGTTACATGGAAAACTCTCTGAAAGAACAAGAGAAACTGGGCATCAAACTGGATAAAGCCCAGCTGATCGCCGGTGTTCAGGACGCCTTTGCTGATAAGAGCAAACTGTCTGACCAGGAAATCGAACAGACTCTGCAGGCGTTCGAAGCGCGCGTGAAGGGTGCCGCGCAGACCAAGATGGAAGCGGACGCTAAAGACAACGAAGCGAAAGGCAAAGCCTACCGCGATACCTTTGCTAAAGAGAAGGGTGTGAAAACTTCCTCTACTGGCCTGGTGTACAAAGTTGAGAAAGAAGGTACCGGTGACGCACCTAAAGACAGCGACACTGTTGTAGTAAATTACAAAGGTACGCTGATCGACGGTAAAGAGTTCGACAACTCTTACACCCGTGGTGAGCCTCTTTCCTTCCGTCTGGACGGTGTGATCCCGGGCTGGACCGAAGGCCTGAAGAACATCAAAAAAGGCGGTAAGATCAAGCTGGTCATCCCACCGGATCTGGCTTACGGCAAAACCGGCGTTCCGGGTATTCCTGCTAACTCTACGCTGGTCTTTGACGTAGAACTGCTGGATATCAAACCAGCACCTAAAGCGGATGCCAAGGCAGACGCTCCGGCTGACGATAAAGCCGCTGCTGCTAAGAAGTAATGCTGAAAAAAAACCGCCGCCCTTGAGGCGGCGGTTTTTTATTGTGGGGCAGATATAATTAACACTGGAAAGCGTTATACACGCTGTATTAATTTAGTTGTCCGTGTAGATAATGAGCCTGCCCTGAAAACCTAACGACAGGCTCCTGAAAAGGAGTGTTTTTTTCATGTCCAGGTCGCTTTTAACCAACGAAACCAGTGAACTTGATTTGCTGGATCAACGTCCTTTTGACCAGACCGACTTCGATATTCTTAAATCCTATGAAGCGGTAGTGGACGGGTTAGCGATGCTCATTGGTTCCCACTGCGAAATCGTATTGCACTCCCTGCAAGATCTGAAATGTTCTGCCATCCGCATTGCTAATGGTGAGCATACTGGCCGAAAAATTGGTTCGCCAATTACCGACCTTGCATTGCGTATGTTGCATGACATGACCGGCGCGGACAGCAGCGTCTCCAAATGTTATTTCACCCGCGCCAAAAGCGGCGTGCTGATGAAATCAGAAACTATCGCGATTCGAAACCGCGAGCATCGTGTGATTGGGCTGCTGTGCATCAACATGAACCTTGATGTGCCTTTCTCGCAGATCATGAGCACCTTTATCCCGCCAGAAACGCCAGACGTTGGCTCTTCTGTTAACTTTGCTTCCTCCGTTGAGGATCTTGTGACGCAGACGCTGGAGTTCACCATTGAAGAGGTGAATGCCGACCGTAACGTATCGAACAACGCCAAGAATCGCCAGATCGTACTCAATCTCTACGAGAAAGGGATTTTCGATATTAAAGATGCCATCAACCAGGTGGCCGATCGTCTGAACATCTCCAAGCATACGGTCTATCTTTACATTCGCCAGTTCAAAAGCGGTGACTTCCTGGGGCAAGACAAGTAATGCGTTTTGCGTTAATGGTGACAGGCCCGGCGTATGGGACTCAGCAGGCCAGTAGCGCGCTGCAGTATGCGCATGCGCTACTGGCGGCCGGACACGAGCTGGCGAGCGTCTTCTTCTATAGGGAAGGGGTGTATAACGCGAACCAGTTTACGTCACCGGCGAGCGATGAGTTTGATCTGGTTCGCGCCTGGCAGGCGTTAAACGAAACGCAGGGCGTTGAGCTGCATATCTGCGTGGCGGCGGCACTGCGTCGCGGCGTGACGGATGCAGCCGAAGCCGAACGCCTGGGGTTATCGGGTGCTAACCTGCAGCCCGGATTTTCGTTGAGTGGTCTGGGCGCACTGGCCCAGGCGGCGTTAACCTGCGACAGAGTGGTGCAATTCTGATGAAGCGTGTGGCATTTGTTTTTACTTCTGCGCCGCACGGCAGCGCCTCTGGTCGCGAAGGCCTGGACGCGCTGCTGGCAACATCGGCATTAACGGAAGATATCGGCGTCTTCTTTTTGGGGGATGGAGTGTTTCAGCTTCTGGCGGGGCAGCAGCCGCAGGCCATTCTGGCGCGCGATTACATCGCAACGTTCAAAGTGCTACCGCTTTACGATATCGAAACCTTCTATGTTTGTGCTGACTCATTAGCCGCGCGCGGTTTAAACGAGGCAACGCCTTTCGTGCTGGATGTGACGGTCCTGCCTTCTTCTGCATTGCGCGAACACCTTTCCCACTTCGACACTGTTTTGACTTTCTGAGGCTGCCATGCTCCATATTCTGAGCCATTCACCGTGGCAATGTGATATCGACACGCTGCTGAGCATGCTGCGCGAAGGTGACGATCTTCTGCTGATTCAGGATGGCGTGCTCGCTGCACTTGAAGGCGGTCGTTTCGTTGAAATTCTCACGAATGCCCCCATAACTGTCTCTGCGCTGAAGGATGATCTTGACGCGCGGGGTCTTTCTGGTCAAATTTCAGCCAAAATTGACGTGGTTGGCTATACTGATTTCGTCAATCTTACTGTGACGCACGCCAGTCAAATGAACTGGTGATTTGAGATCGCTGTATATTTCTTGACACCTTTTCGACGTAGCCCTAAAATTTCGCGTCCTCATATTGTATGAGGTCGTTTTATTACGTGTTTACGAAGCAAAAGCTAAAACCAGGAGCTATTTAATGGCAACAGTTAACCAGCTGGTACGCAAACCACGTGCACGCAAAGTTGCAAAGAGCAACGTGCCTGCGCTGGAAGCCTGCCCGCAGAAACGTGGCGTATGTACTCGTGTATATACCACCACTCCTAAAAAACCAAACTCCGCACTGCGTAAAGTATGCCGTGTGCGTTTGACTAACGGTTTCGAAGTGACTTCCTACATCGGTGGTGAAGGTCACAACCTGCAGGAGCACTCCGTGATCCTGATCCGTGGCGGTCGTGTTAAAGACCTTCCGGGTGTTCGTTACCACACCGTTCGTGGTGCGCTGGACTGCTCAGGTGTTAAAGACCGTAAGCAGGCTCGCTCCAAGTACGGCGTGAAGCGTCCTAAGGCTTAATGGTTCTCCGTTAAGTAAGGCCAAACTGATTTATCTTAATGTCAAACTAAACTCGTAGAGTTTTGGACAATCCTGAATTAACAACGGAGTATTCCCATGCCACGTCGTCGCGTCATTGGTCAGCGTAAAATTCTTCCAGATCCGAAGTTCGGATCAGAACTGCTGGCAAAATTTGTAAATATCCTGATGGTAGATGGTAAAAAATCTACTGCAGAAGCAATCGTATACAGCGCGCTGGAGACCCTGGCTCAGCGTTCTGGTAAAAATGAACTGGAAGCTTTCGAAGTCGCTCTCGACAACGTTCGCCCAACTGTAGAAGTTAAGTCCCGCCGCGTTGGTGGTTCTACTTATCAGGTTCCAGTTGAAGTTCGTCCGGTTCGTCGTAATGCCCTGGCAATGCGTTGGATCGTTGAAGCTGCTCGTAAACGCGGTGATAAATCCATGGCTCTGCGTCTGGCGAACGAACTTTCTGATGCTGCAGAAAACAAAGGTACTGCAGTTAAGAAACGTGAAGACGTTCACCGTATGGCAGAAGCCAACAAGGCGTTCGCACACTACCGTTGGTAATCCCTTCGGAGTATTAGTCACCAGGCGGGCGCTTCAGAGAAGCCGCCCGCTCTGGGTAACTTAACTGAACGCCTAAAGATATAAACGAGGAATCAAATGGCTCGTACAACACCCATCGCACGCTACCGTAACATCGGTATCAGTGCGCACATCGACGCCGGTAAAACCACTACTAGCGAACGTATTCTGTTCTACACCGGTGTAAACCATAAAATCGGTGAAGTTCATGACGGCGCAGCCACCATGGACTGGATGGAACAGGAGCAGGAGCGTGGTATTACTATCACCTCCGCAGCGACTACTGCATTCTGGTCAGGTATGGCTAAGCAGTACGAACCGCATCGCGTAAACATCATCGACACCCCAGGGCACGTTGACTTCACCATCGAAGTAGAACGTTCCATGCGTGTTCTTGACGGCGCGGTAATGGTTTATTGCGCAGTTGGTGGTGTTCAGCCACAGTCTGAAACCGTATGGCGTCAGGCGAACAAATATAAAGTTCCACGCATCGCGTTCGTTAACAAAATGGACCGTATGGGTGCTAACTTCCTGAAAGTTGTTGGTCAGATCAAAACCCGTCTGGGCGCGAACCCTGTTCCGCTGCAGCTGGCAATTGGTGCTGAAGAAGGTTTCACCGGCGTTATCGACCTGGTGAAAATGAAAGCCATCAACTGGAACGACGCAGACCAGGGCGTTACCTTCGAATATGAAGATATCCCGGCTGAGATGCAGGACCTGGCTGACGAATGGCACCAGAACCTGATCGAATCCGCTGCTGAAGCTTCTGAAGAGCTGATGGAGAAATACCTGGGTGGTGAAGAACTGTCTGAAGAAGAGATCAAAAAAGCTCTGCGTCAGCGCGTTCTGAACAACGAAATCATCCTGGTAACCTGTGGTTCTGCGTTCAAGAACAAAGGTGTTCAGGCGATGCTGGATGCGGTAGTTGACTACCTGCCATCCCCGGTTGACGTTCCTGCGATCAACGGCATCCTGGACGACGGTAAAGACACTCCGGCCGAGCGTCACGCAAGTGATGACGAGCCGTTCTCTGCACTGGCGTTCAAAATTGCTACCGACCCATTCGTGGGTAACCTGACCTTCTTCCGCGTTTACTCTGGTGTGGTTAACTCCGGTGACACCATCCTGAACTCCGTGAAAGCGGCGCGTGAACGTTTTGGCCGTATCGTACAGATGCACGCTAACAAACGTGAAGAGATCAAAGAAGTTCGTGCGGGCGACATCGCTGCAGCTATCGGTCTGAAAGACGTGACCACTGGTGACACCCTGTGTGACCCTGATCACCCGATCATTCTGGAGCGTATGGAATTCCCTGAGCCGGTAATCTCCATCGCGGTTGAACCAAAAACCAAAGCTGACCAGGAAAAAATGGGTCTGGCTCTGGGCCGTCTGGCGAAAGAAGACCCATCATTCCGCGTATGGACTGATGAAGAATCTAACCAGACCATCATCGCTGGTATGGGTGAACTGCACCTGGACATCATCGTTGACCGTATGAAGCGTGAATTCAACGTTGAAGCGAACGTGGGTAAACCTCAGGTTGCTTACCGCGAAGCGATTCGCGCGAAAGTTACCGATGTTGAAGGTAAACACGCTAAGCAGTCTGGTGGTCGCGGTCAGTACGGTCACGTTGTGATCGACATGTACCCACTGGAGCCGGGCTCTAACCCGAAAGGTTACGAGTTCATCAACGACATCAAAGGTGGTGTAATTCCTGGCGAATACATCCCAGCCGTTGATAAAGGCATCCAGGAACAGCTGAAAGCGGGCCCTCTGGCTGGCTATCCGGTTGTTGACATGGGTATCCGTCTGCACTTCGGTTCTTACCACGACGTTGACTCCTCTGAACTGGCGTTTAAACTGGCTGCGTCTATTGCCTTTAAAGAAGGCTTTAAGAAAGCAAAACCAGTTCTGCTTGAGCCAATCATGAAGGTTGAAGTAGAAACTCCTGAAGAGAACACCGGTGACGTTATCGGTGACTTGAGCCGTCGTCGCGGTATGCTGCGTGGTCAGGAATCCGAAGTAACTGGCGTTAAGATCCACGCTGAAGTTCCGCTGTCTGAAATGTTCGGATATGCAACTCAGCTGCGTTCTCTGACCAAAGGTCGTGCATCATACACTATGGAATTCCTGAAGTATGATGATGCGCCTAACAACGTTGCTCAGGCCGTTATTGAAGCCCGTGGTAAGTAATTAATCCACAGGATTAAAACCTAAGTCCCGTGCTCTCTCCAGAGGGGAGAGCACTATAGTAAGGAATATAGCCGTGTCTAAAGAAAAATTTGAACGTACAAAACCGCACGTCAACGTTGGTACTATCGGCCACGTTGACCATGGTAAAACTACCCTGACCGCTGCAATCACTACCGTTCTGGCTAAAACCTACGGTGGTTCTGCTCGTGCATTCGACCAGATCGATAACGCGCCAGAAGAAAAAGCTCGTGGTATCACCATCAACACCTCTCACGTTGAGTACGACACCCCGACTCGCCACTACGCACACGTAGACTGCCCAGGCCACGCCGACTATGTTAAAAACATGATCACCGGTGCTGCGCAGATGGACGGCGCGATCCTGGTTGTTGCTGCGACTGACGGCCCAATGCCTCAGACTCGTGAGCACATCCTGCTGGGTCGTCAGGTTGGCGTTCCTTTCATCATCGTGTTCCTGAACAAATGCGACATGGTTGATGACGAAGAGCTGCTGGAACTGGTAGAGATGGAAGTTCGTGAACTGCTGTCTCAGTACGATTTCCCAGGCGACGACACTCCAATCGTTCGCGGTTCCGCGCTGAAAGCGCTGGAAGGCGACGCAGAGTGGGAAGCGAAAATCATCGAACTGGCTGGCTTCCTGGATTCTTACATCCCAGAACCAGAGCGTGCGATTGACAAGCCATTCCTGCTGCCAATCGAAGACGTATTCTCCATCTCCGGTCGTGGTACCGTTGTTACCGGTCGTGTAGAGCGCGGTATCATCAAAGTTGGCGAAGAAGTTGAAATCGTTGGTATCAAAGAGACTGCGAAGTCTACCTGTACTGGCGTTGAAATGTTCCGCAAACTGCTGGACGAAGGCCGTGCTGGTGAGAACGTTGGTGTTCTGCTGCGTGGTATCAAACGTGAAGAAATCGAACGTGGTCAGGTTCTGGCGAAGCCAGGCTCAATCAAGCCACACACCAAGTTCGAATCTGAAGTGTACATTCTGTCCAAAGACGAAGGCGGCCGTCATACTCCGTTCTTCAAAGGCTACCGTCCACAGTTCTACTTCCGTACAACTGACGTGACCGGTACCATCGAACTGCCAGAAGGCGTTGAGATGGTAATGCCAGGCGACAACATCAAGATGGTTGTGACTCTGATCCACCCAATCGCGATGGACGACGGTCTGCGTTTCGCAATCCGTGAAGGCGGCCGTACCGTTGGCGCGGGCGTTGTTGCTAAAGTTCTGGGTTAATTAATTATCCCTGAATTAAAAAAGGACGCTTCGGCGTCCTTTTTTGTTTTCTGTCGCTGAATCATTGTCATAAAAATTCGCATTTTTTGTCTTCTCCCGCCCCGTATTCCAGCGCCTGTGCTATTGTAATCATAACCATTCTCACTTACACTTTGCGCATATTTTGAACGGGAGTCTCTATGTACGTTTGTTTATGTAATGGTGTAAGCGACAAAAAAATACGTCAGGCCGTTCGCCAGTTTCAGCCACAGTCATTCCAGCAGCTTCGCAAGTTTGTTCCAGTGGGAAATCAATGCGGTAAATGCGTTCGCGCAGCGCGTGAGATTATGCAGGACGAACTGATGCAGATCCCGGAATACAAAGAGATCGCCTAAGCGCCCATCTTTTTTTTGACATCCCCGTAGCCCGATCTACGCTTCAATGAGTGGAAGCGGAGGGACTATATAATGAAAGGTGATGTTAAAATCATAAGTTATCTCAATAAATTATTGGGAAATGAGCTTGTCGCAATCAACCAGTATTTTCTTCATGCAAGAATGTTCAAAAACTGGGGGCTGACTCGCCTCAACGATGTTGAATATCATGAGTCCATTGATGAGATGAAACACGCCGATAAATACATCGAGCGTATCTTATTCCTTGAAGGCATCCCAAACCTGCAGGATCTCGGCAAGCTGGGCATCGGTGAGGATGTCGAAGAGATGCTGCGTTCTGACCTCCGGCTGGAGCTGGAAGGTGCGAAAGATCTGCGTGAAGCCATTGCTTATGCTGACAGCGTCCATGACTATGTTAGCCGTGATATGATGATCCAGATCCTTGCCGATGAAGAAGGCCACATCGACTGGCTGGAAACCGAACTGGATCTCATTAGCAAAATTGGGCTGCAGAACTATCTACAATCGCAGATCAAAGTGGAAAGCTAATCAGGTTTTCCCAGCCAACGCATAAACCCGCTGCTGCCAGAAATGGCCCAAAAGGCAGTGGGTTTTTTAATACCTCCTTATCTGGGTTGAGAAACGAAAAGCTAAGAATGCAAAGAAGTGCCATCAGCGCGGCGAGTAACGCCAGCGTTGGAAGTATGCACCACCCATGCCACGCGCCCAGTGCTGACAGATACTTCACATCACCGTATCCCATCCCTTCCCGCCGGCAGATAAACCGATAGCCCCAGTAAATAATGGCAAAACCGACATATCCTGCCATCGCACCCACCACCGCACTCGGCAGAAAATCAGGATGGACATAGAGCTGAAAGAGCAGACCCGCCCATAGTAGCGGGCAGAGAAATTTATCGGGAAGTAAACCATGGCGAAGATCGGCATGTACGAGGAAGACCGTCAGCGAAAAATAGATCAGCAGAAAGGGGAGGGTAGTTAGCATGGAAAAGGCCTCAAACGGGTTTGAGCGCATCCTCGCCATAATCTGCTTATCCGGCAATGTACAAAACCAACAATTGCGTAGAGCCTTCCAACAAAGCGTCGGGGAAGG
The DNA here is from genome assembly GCF_039718975.1 of Enterobacter chuandaensis. Taxonomy (NCBI): domain Bacteria; kingdom Pseudomonadati; phylum Pseudomonadota; class Gammaproteobacteria; order Enterobacterales; family Enterobacteriaceae; genus Enterobacter; species Enterobacter chuandaensis. The sequence continues at coordinate 4,222,776 of NZ_CP097173.1, read as the reverse complement.
TTACATTGCGAAAAAAGTTGCGCAGCCTTACGCATATCATGCCTTTGACGCTTAATTTATAAACGGCACTTGCGTCTTTCTCTGATTTACGTATAATGCGCGGGCTTGTCGTAATTGACGGCGGGTTCAATCAGAACCAGAGTAGCTCATTTTGTTACTCAACAATGCTCCCAATTGGGGAGCTACGTAAGAACGGTTACACTCTCCCATCAATCGTAATGGGTTTGAGGAGTAATCATTTTCGTTTATAAAATAATTGGAGCTCTGGTCTCATGCAGAACCAAAGAATCCGTATCCGCCTTAAAGCGTTTGATCATCGTCTGATCGATCAATCAACCGCGGAAATCGTCGAGACTGCTAAGCGCACTGGTGCGCAAGTCCGTGGTCCGATCCCGCTGCCGACCCGCAAAGAGCGCTTCACCGTTCTGATCTCCCCGCACGTTAACAAAGACGCGCGCGATCAGTACGAAATCCGCACTCACAAGCGTCTGGTTGACATCGTTGAGCCAACTGAGAAAACCGTTGATGCTCTGATGCGTCTGGATCTGGCTGCCGGTGTAGACGTGCAGATCAGCCTGGGTTAATCAGGTCATCGAGCGATTGAGAGGTTGAAACAATGATTGGTTTAGTCGGTAAAAAAGTGGGTATGACCCGCATCTTCACTGAAGATGGCGTTTCTATCCCAGTAACCGTAATCGAAGTTGAAGCAAACCGCGTTACTCAGGTTAAAGATCTGGCTAACGATGGCTACCGCGCTATTCAGGTTACCACTGGTGCTAAAAAAGCTAACCGTGTAACCAAACCAGAAGCGGGTCACTTCGCTAAAGCTGGCGTAGAAGCTGGCCGTGGTCTGTGGGAATTCCGTCTTGCTGAAGGCGAAGAGTTCACCGTAGGTCAGGACATTAGCGTTGAGCTGTTTGCTGACGTTAAAAAAGTTGACGTAACCGGTACCTCTAAAGGTAAAGGTTTTGCTGGTACCGTTAAGCGCTGGAACTTCCGTACCCAGGACGCTACTCACGGTAACTCCTTGTCTCACCGCGTTCCGGGTTCTATCGGTCAGAACCAGACTCCGGGCAAAGTGTTCAAAGGCAAGAAAATGGCAGGTCAGCTGGGTAACGAACGTGTAACCGTTCAGAGCCTGGACGTAGTACGTGTTGACGCTGAGCGCAACCTGCTGCTGGTTAAAGGTGCGGTCCCGGGTGCAACCGGTAGCGACCTGATCGTTAAACCAGCTGTGAAGGCGTAAGGGGATAGCAATGGAATTAGTATTGAAAGACGCGCAGAGCGCGCTGACTGTTTCCGAAACTACCTTCGGTCGTGATTTCAACGAAGCGCTGGTTCACCAGGTTGTTGTTGCTTATGCAGCTGGTGCTCGTCAGGGTACTCGTGCTCAGAAGACTCGTGCTGAAGTAACTGGTTCTGGCAAAAAGCCATGGCGCCAGAAAGGTACCGGCCGTGCGCGTTCAGGTTCTATCAAGAGCCCGATCTGGCGTTCAGGTGGCGTGACCTTCGCTGCGCGTCCACAGGACCACAGTCAAAAAGTTAACAAAAAGATGTACCGCGGCGCGCTGAAAAGCATCCTGTCCGAACTGGTACGTCAGGATCGTCTGATCGTTGTCGAGAAGTTCTCTGTTGAAGCGCCTAAAACTAAGCTGCTGGCACAGAAACTGAAAGACATGGCTCTGGAAGATGTGCTGATCATCACCGGTGAGCTGGACGAGAACCTGTTCCTGGCCGCACGTAACCTGCACAAGGTTGACGTACGCGATGCGACTGGTATCGACCCGGTTAGCCTGATCGCCTTCGACAAAGTCGTAATGACTGCTGATGCTGTTAAGCAAGTTGAGGAGATGCTGGCATGATTCGTGAAGAACGTCTGCTGAAGGTGCTTCGCGCACCGCACGTTTCTGAAAAAGCGTCTACTGCGATGGAAAAAACAAACACCATCGTTCTCAAAGTTGCTAAAGACGCGACCAAAGCAGAGATCAAAGCTGCTGTGCAGAAACTGTTTGAAGTCGAAGTCGAAGTCGTTAACACCCTGGTAGTTAAAGGGAAAGTTAAACGTCACGGACAGCGTATCGGTCGTCGTAGCGACTGGAAAAAAGCTTACGTCACCCTTAAAGAAGGCCAGAACCTGGACTTCGTTGGCGGCGCTGAGTAAGTCGGAGGAGTAATACAATGGCAGTTGTTAAATGTAAACCGACATCTCCGGGTCGTCGCCACGTAGTTAAAGTGGTTAACCCTGAGCTGCACAAGGGCAAACCTTTTGCTCCGTTGCTGGAAAAAAACAGCAAATCCGGTGGTCGTAACAACAATGGCCGTATCACCACTCGTCACATCGGTGGTGGCCACAAGCAGGCTTATCGTATTGTTGACTTCAAACGCAACAAAGACGGTATCCCAGCAGTTGTTGAGCGTCTTGAGTACGATCCGAACCGTTCCGCGAACATCGCGCTGGTTCTGTACAAAGATGGCGAACGCCGTTACATCCTGGCCCCTAAAGGCCTGAAAGCTGGCGACCAGATTCAGTCTGGCGTTGATGCTGCAATCAAAGCAGGCAACACCCTGCCGATGCGCAATATCCCGGTTGGTTCTACCGTTCATAACGTAGAAATGAAACCAGGTAAAGGCGGTCAGCTGGCACGTTCCGCTGGTACTTACGTTCAGATCGTTGCGCGTGACGGTGCTTATGTCACCCTGCGTCTGCGTTCTGGTGAAATGCGTAAAGTCGAAGCAGACTGCCGCGCTACTCTGGGCGAAGTTGGCAATGCTGAGCATATGCTGCGCGTTCTGGGTAAAGCAGGTGCTGCACGCTGGCGTGGTGTTCGTCCTACCGTTCGCGGTACTGCGATGAACCCAGTCGACCACCCACATGGTGGTGGTGAAGGTCGTAACTTTGGTAAGCACCCGGTAACTCCGTGGGGCGTTCAGACCAAAGGTAAGAAGACCCGCAGCAACAAGCGTACTGATAAATTTATCGTACGTCGCCGTAGCAAATAATTTTAGAGGATAAGCCATGCCACGTTCTCTCAAGAAAGGTCCTTTTATTGACCTGCACTTGCTGAAGAAGGTAGAGAAAGCGGTGGAAAGCGGAGACAAGAAGCCCCTGCGCACTTGGTCCCGTCGTTCAACGATCTTTCCTAACATGATCGGTTTGACCATCGCTGTCCATAATGGTCGTCAGCACGTTCCAGTCTTTGTTACCGACGAAATGGTTGGTCACAAACTGGGTGAATTCGCACCGACTCGTACTTATCGCGGCCACGCTGCTGATAAAAAAGCGAAGAAGAAATAAGGTAGGAGGAAGAGATGGAAACTTTAGCTCAACATCGCCATGCTCGTTCTTCTGCACAGAAGGTTCGCCTTGTTGCTGACCTGATTCGCGGTAAGAAAGTGTCGCAGGCCCTGGACATCCTGACCTATACCAACAAGAAAGCTGCGGTATTGGTCAAGAAAGTACTGGAATCTGCCATTGCTAACGCTGAACACAACGATGGCGCTGACATCGACGATCTGAAAGTCGCGAAAATTTTCGTAGATGAAGGCCCAAGCATGAAGCGCATTATGCCGCGTGCGAAAGGTCGTGCAGATCGCATCCTGAAGCGCACCAGCCACATTACTGTGGTTGTGTCCGATCGCTGAGACTCTGGAGACTAGCAATGGGTCAGAAAGTACATCCTAATGGTATTCGCCTGGGTATTGTAAAACCATGGAACTCTACCTGGTTTGCGAACACCAAAGAATTCGCTGACAACCTGGACAGCGATTTTAAAGTACGTCAGTACCTGACTAAGGAACTGGCTAAAGCGTCTGTATCTCGTATCGTTATCGAGCGTCCAGCGAAGAGCATCCGTGTGACTATTCACACTGCTCGTCCTGGCATCGTTATCGGTAAGAAAGGCGAAGACGTAGAAAAACTGCGCAAGGTCGTAGCGGATATCGCTGGCGTTCCTGCACAGATCAATATCGCTGAAGTTCGTAAGCCTGAACTGGACGCTAAATTGGTTGCTGACAGCATCACTTCACAGCTGGAACGTCGTGTTATGTTCCGTCGTGCTATGAAGCGTGCTGTACAGAACGCAATGCGTCTGGGCGCTAAAGGTATCAAAGTTGAAGTTAGCGGCCGTCTGGGCGGCGCGGAAATCGCACGTACCGAATGGTACCGTGAAGGTCGCGTACCGCTGCACACTCTGCGTGCTGACATCGACTACAACACATCTGAAGCGCACACCACTTACGGTGTAATCGGCGTTAAGGTATGGATCTTCAAAGGTGAGATCCTGGGTGGTATGGCTGCTGTTGAACAACCGGAAAAACCGGCTGCTCAACCTAAAAAGCAGCAGCGTAAAGGCCGTAAATAAGGAGCGTCGCTGATGTTACAACCAAAGCGTACAAAATTCCGTAAAGTGCACAAAGGCCGCAACCGTGGTCTGGCGCAGGGTACGGATGTTAGCTTCGGCACTTTCGGTCTGAAAGCTGTTGGCCGTGGTCGTCTGACTGCACGTCAGATCGAAGCAGCACGTCGTGCAATGACCCGTGCAGTTAAGCGTCAAGGTAAGATCTGGATCCGTGTATTCCCGGACAAACCGATCACCGAGAAGCCGCTGGAAGTTCGTATGGGTAAAGGTAAAGGTAACGTGGAGTACTGGGTTGCCTTGATCCAACCGGGCAAAGTCCTTTATGAAATGGACGGTGTTCCGGAAGAGCTGGCCCGTGAAGCCTTCGGCCTGGCAGCAGCGAAACTGCCTATCAAAACCACCTTTGTAACTAAGACGGTGATGTAATGAAAGCAAAAGAGCTGCGTGAAAAAAGCGTTGAAGAGCTGAACGCTGAGCTGCTGAACCTGCTGCGTGAGCAGTTCAACCTGCGTATGCAGGCTGCAAGTGGCCAGCTGCAACAGACTCACCTGCTGAAGCAAGTGCGTCGCAATGTTGCACGCGTTAAGACTTTACTGACTCAGAAGGCGGGTGCGTAATGACCGATAAAATCCGTACTCTGCAAGGTCGTGTTGTTAGCGACAAAATGGAGAAATCCATTGTTGTAGCTATCGAACGTATTGTGAAACACCCGATCTACGGTAAATTCATCAAGCGTACGACCAAACTGCACGTACATGACGAGAACAACGAATGTGGTATCGGCGACAAGGTTGAAATCCGTGAATGCCGTCCACTGTCCAAGACTAAGTCCTGGACGCTGGTTCGCGTTGTAGAGAAAGCGGTTCTGTAATACAGTACGCCTTCTCAATACGAATAAACGGCTCAGCGATGAGCCGTTTATTTTTTCTACCCATATTGCAGAAGCGGTGTTATAATGCCGCGCCCTCGATATGGGGCTTTTTAACGGCTCTGATTTTAGAGTCTCAGGTAGTAGTTGACATTAGCGGAGCACTAAAATGATCCAAGAACAGACTATGCTGAACGTCGCCGACAACTCCGGTGCACGTCGCGTAATGTGTATCAAGGTTCTGGGTGGCTCGCACCGTCGCTACGCAGGCGTAGGCGACATCATCAAGATCACCATCAAGGAAGCAATTCCACGTGGTAAGGTCAAAAAAGGTGATGTGCTGAAGGCGGTAGTGGTGCGCACCAAGAAGGGTGTTCGTCGCCCTGACGGTTCTGTCATTCGCTTCGATGGTAATGCATGCGTTATTTTAAACAATAACAGCGAGCAGCCTATCGGCACGCGTATCTTTGGGCCGGTAACTCGTGAACTTCGTACTGAGAAGTTCATGAAAATTATCTCTCTGGCACCAGAAGTACTCTAAGGAGCGAATCATGGCAGCGAAAATCCGTCGTGATGACGAAGTTATCGTGTTAACCGGTAAAGATAAAGGTAAACGCGGTAAAGTAAAAAATGTTCTGTCTTCCGGCAAACTTGTCGTTGAAGGTATCAACCTGGTTAAAAAACATCAGAAGCCGGTTCCGGCCCTGAACCAACCAGGCGGCATCGTTGAAAAAGAAGCTGCTATTCAGGTTTCTAACGTTGCAATCTTCAATGCGGCTACCGGCAAGGCTGACCGTGTAGGCTTTAGATTCGAAGACGGCAAAAAAGTCCGTTTCTTCAAGTCTAACAGCGAAACTATCAAGTAATTTGGAGTAGTACGATGGCGAAACTGCATGATTACTACAAAGACGAAGTAGTTAAGAAACTCATGACCGAGTTTAACTACAATTCTGTCATGCAAGTCCCTCGGGTCGAGAAGATCACCCTGAACATGGGTGTTGGTGAAGCGATCGCTGACAAGAAACTGCTGGATAACGCAGCAGCTGATCTGACAGCAATCTCCGGTCAAAAACCGCTGATCACCAAAGCACGCAAATCTGTTGCAGGCTTCAAAATCCGTCAGGGCTATCCGATCGGCTGTAAAGTAACTCTGCGTGGCGAACGCATGTGGGAGTTCTTTGAGCGCCTGATCACTATTGCTGTTCCACGTATCCGTGACTTCCGTGGCTTGTCCGCTAAGTCTTTCGACGGTCGTGGTAACTACAGCATGGGTGTCCGTGAGCAGATCATCTTCCCAGAAATCGACTACGATAAAGTCGACCGCGTGCGTGGTTTGGATATTACCATTACCACTACTGCGAAATCTGACGAAGAAGGCCGTGCTCTGCTGGCTGCCTTTGACTTCCCGTTCCGCAAGTAAGGTAGGGTTACTGAATGGCTAAGCAATCAATGAAAGCACGCGAAGTAAAGCGCGTAGCTTTAGCTGATAAATTCTTCGCTAAACGCGCTGAACTGAAAGCGATCATTTCTGATGTGAACGCTTCCGACGAAGATCGTTGGAATGCGGTTCTCAAGCTGCAGTCTCTGCCGCGTGATTCCAGCCCGTCTCGTCAGCGTAACCGCTGTCGTCAAACAGGTCGTCCACATGGTTATGTGGGCAAGTTTGGGTTGAGCCGTATCAAACTGCGTGAAGCCGCCATGCGCGGTGAAGTGCCAGGCTTGAAAAAGGCTAGCTGGTAATTACCAATTGAATCACGGGAGTAAAGACAGATGAGCATGCAAGATCCGATCGCGGATATGCTGACCCGTATCCGTAACGGTCAGGCCGCGAACAAAGTTGCGGTCACCATGCCTTCCGCCAAGCTGAAAGTGGCAATTGCCAACGTGCTGAAGGAAGAAGGTTTTATCGAAGATTTTAAAGTTGAAGGCGACACCAAGCCGGAACTGGAACTTACTCTCAAGTATTTCCAGGGTAAAGCTGTTGTAGAAAGCATTCAGCGTGTCAGCCGCCCAGGTCTGCGCATCTATAAGAAAAAAGATGAGCTGCCAAAAGTTATGGCTGGCCTTGGTATCGCAGTTGTTTCTACCTCAAAAGGTGTTATGACTGATCGTGCAGCGCGCCAGGCTGGTCTTGGTGGCGAAATTATCTGCTACGTAGCCTAATCGGAGGAAAGAATGTCTCGTGTTGCTAAAGCACCGGTCGTTATTCCTGCCGGCGTTGATGTAAAAATCGACGGTCAGGTTATTACGATCAAAGGTAAAAACGGCGAGCTGACTCGTACCCTCAACAAAGCTGTTGAAGTTAAACATGCAGATAACGCTCTGACCTTCGGTCCACGTGATGGTTTCGTGGATGGATGGGCTCAGGCTGGTACCGCGCGTGCCCTGCTGAACTCAATGGTTGTTGGTGTTACCGAAGGCTTCACTAAAAAGCTTCAGCTGGTTGGTGTAGGTTATCGTGCAGCTATCAAAGGGAATGCAGTAGGCCTGTCTCTGGGCTTCTCACACCCTGTTGAGCATCCGCTGCCGGCCGGTATCACTGCAGAATGCCCGACTCAGACTGAAATCGTGCTGAAAGGCGCTGATAAACAGCTGATCGGTCAGGTTGCAGCAGATCTGCGCGCCTACCGTCGTCCTGAGCCTTATAAAGGCAAGGGTGTTCGTTACGCCGACGAAGTCGTGCGTACCAAAGAGGCTAAGAAGAAGTAAGGTAACACTATGGATAAGAAATCTGCTCGTATCCGTCGTGCGACCCGCGCACGCCGCAAGCTCAAAGAGCTGGGTGCAACTCGCCTGGTGGTACATCGTACCCCGCGTCATATTTACGCACAGGTAATTGCACCGAACGGTTCTGAAGTTCTGGTAGCTGCTTCTACTGTAGAAAAAGCTATCTCAGAACAATTGAAGTACACCGGTAACAAAGACGCCGCTGCAGCTGTAGGTAAAGCTGTTGCAGAACGCGCTCTGGAAAAAGGCATCAGCAATGTTTCCTTTGACCGTTCCGGGTTCCAATATCATGGTCGTGTCCAGGCACTGGCAGATGCTGCCCGTGAAGCTGGCCTTCAGTTCTAAGGTAGAGGTGTAAGATGGCTCACATCGAAAAACAGGCTGGCGAACTGCAGGAAAAGCTGATCGCGGTAAACCGCGTATCTAAAACCGTTAAAGGTGGTCGTATTTTCTCCTTCACAGCTCTGACTGTAGTAGGCGATGGTAACGGTCGCGTTGGTTTTGGTTACGGTAAAGCGCGTGAAGTTCCAGCAGCGATCCAGAAAGCGATGGAAAAAGCCCGTCGCAATATGATTAACGTCGCGCTGAACAACGGCACCCTGCAGCACCCAGTTAAAGGTGTTCACACGGGTTCTCGTGTATTCATGCAGCCAGCTTCAGAAGGTACCGGTATCATCGCCGGTGGTGCAATGCGCGCCGTTCTGGAAGTTGCTGGGGTTCATAACGTACTGGCTAAAGCATATGGTTCCACCAACCCGATCAACGTGGTTCGTGCAACTATTGATGGCCTGGAAAATATGAATTCTCCAGAAATGGTCGCTGCCAAGCGTGGTAAATCCGTTGAAGAAATTCTGGGGTAATTGACCATGGCAAAGACTATTAAAATCACTCAAACCCGCAGTGCAATCGGTCGTCTGCCGAAACACAAGGCAACGCTGCTTGGCCTGGGTCTGCGTCGTATTGGTCATACCGTTGAGCGCGAGGATACTCCTGCTGTTCGTGGTATGGTCAACGCGGTTTACTTCATGGTTAAAGTTGAGGAGTAAGAGATGCGTTTAAATACTCTGTCTCCGGCCGAAGGCTCTAAAAAGGCGGGTAAACGCCTGGGTCGTGGTATCGGTTCTGGCCTCGGCAAAACCGGTGGTCGTGGTCACAAAGGTCAGAACTCTCGTTCTGGCGGTGGCGTACGTCGCGGTTTCGAGGGTGGTCAGATGCCACTGTACCGTCGTCTGCCGAAGTTCGGCTTCACCTCTCGCAAAGCAGCGATCACAGCGGAAATCCGTCTGTCTGACCTGGCGAAAGTTGAAGGCGGCGTTGTAGACCTGAACACGCTGAAAGCGGCTAACATTATCGGTATTCAGATCGAGTTCGCGAAAGTGATCCTGTCTGGTGAAGTTTCTACTCCGGTAACTGTTCGTGGCCTGCGTGTTACTAAAGGTGCTCGTGCTGCTATCGAAGCTGCTGGCGGTAAAATTGAGGAATAAGTAGCAGATGGCTAAGCAACCGGGATTAGATTTTCAAAGTGCCAAAGGTGGATTTGGCGAGCTGAAACGCAGACTGCTGTTTGTTATCGGCGCGCTGATTGTGTTCCGTATTGGCTCTTTTATTCCGATCCCTGGTATCGATGCCGCTGTACTTGCCAAACTGCTTGAGCAACAGCGAGGCACCATCATTGAAATGTTCAACATGTTCTCTGGTGGTGCTCTCAGCCGTGCTTCTATCTTTGCGCTGGGTATTATGCCGTACATTTCGGCCTCTATTATTATCCAGCTGCTGACGGTCGTTCATCCGGCCCTGGCAGAGCTGAAGAAAGAAGGGGAGTCTGGACGTCGTAAGATTAGTCAGTACACCCGTTACGGTACTCTGGTGCTGGCAATATTCCAGTCGATCGGTATTGCTACCGGTCTGCCGAATATGCCTGGTATGCAGGGCCTGGTATTAAACCCAGGCTTTGCATTCTATTTCACTGCTGTTGTTAGTCTGGTCACAGGGACGATGTTCCTGATGTGGCTCGGCGAACAGATTACTGAGCGTGGTATCGGTAACGGTATCTCAATCATTATCTTCGCCGGTATCGTTGCGGGTCTCCCGCCGGCCATCGCCCATACTATCGAGCAAGCGCGTCAAGGCGACCTGCACTTCCTCCTGTTGCTGTTGGTTGCAGTATTAGTATTTGCAGTGACGTTCTTTGTTGTCTTCGTTGAACGTGGTCAACGCCGCATTGTGGTGAACTACGCTAAGCGTCAGCAAGGTCGTCGTGTCTATGCTGCACAGAGCACACATTTACCGCTGAAAGTGAATATGGCGGGGGTTATCCCGGCTATCTTCGCTTCCAGTATTATTCTGTTCCCGGCAACCATCGCGTCATGGTTCGGGGGCGGTACTGGTTGGAACTGGCTGACAACAATTTCGCTGTATTTGCAGCCTGGGCAACCACTTTATGTGTTACTCTATGCGTCTGCGATCATCTTCTTCTGTTTCTTCTACACGGCGTTGGTCTTCAACCCGCGTGAAACAGCAGATAACCTGAAGAAGTCCGGTGCATTTGTACCAGGAATTCGTCCGGGAGAGCAAACGGCGAAGTATATCGATAAAGTAATGACCCGCCTGACTTTGGTTGGTGCGCTTTATATTACTTTTATCTGCCTGATCCCGGAGTTCATGCGTGATGCAATGAAAGTACCGTTCTACTTCGGTGGAACCTCACTGCTTATCGTTGTTGTCGTGATTATGGACTTTATGGCTCAAGTGCAAACTCTGATGATGTCCAGTCAGTATGAGTCTGCATTGAAGAAGGCGAACCTGAAAGGCTACGGCCGCTAATTGGTCGCCTGAGAAGTTACGGAGAGTAAAAATGAAAGTTCGTGCTTCCGTCAAGAAATTATGCCGTAACTGCAAAATCGTTAAGCGTGATGGTGTCATCCGTGTGATTTGCAGTGCCGAGCCGAAGCATAAACAGCGCCAAGGCTGATTATTTCGCATATTTTTCTTGCAAAGTTGGGTTGAGCTGGCTAGATTAGCCAGCCAATCTTTTGTATGTCTGTACGTTTCCATTTGAGTATCCTGAAAACGGGCTTTTCAGCATGGTGCGTACATATTAAATAGTAGGAGTGCATAGTGGCCCGTATAGCAGGCATTAACATTCCTGATCAGAAACATGCTGTGATCGCATTAACTTCGATCTACGGCATCGGCAAGACCCGTTCTAAAGCCATCCTGGCTGCAGCGGGTATCGCTGAAGATGTTAAGATCAGTGAGCTGTCTGAAGGACAAATCGACACGCTGCGTGACGAAGTTGCCAAATTTGTCGTTGAAGGTGATCTGCGCCGTGAAATCAGCATGAGCATCAAGCGCCTGATGGATCTTGGTTGCTATCGCGGTTTGCGTCATCGTCGTGGTCTGCCAGTGCGCGGTCAGCGTACTAAGACCAACGCACGTACCCGTAAGGGTCCGCGCAAACCGATCAAGAAATAATCGGGGTGATTGAATAATGGCAAAGGCACCAGTTCGTGCACGTAAACGTGTAAGAAAACAAGTCTCTGACGGCGTGGCTCATATCCATGCTTCTTTCAACAACACCATCGTTACTATTACTGATCGTCAGGGTAACGCATTGGGTTGGGCAACAGCCGGTGGTTCCGGTTTCCGTGGTTCTCGCAAATCCACTCCGTTCGCAGCTCAGGTTGCAGCAGAGCGTTGCGCTGAAGCCGTAAAAGAATACGGCATCAAGAATCTGGAAGTTATGGTTAAAGGTCCGGGTCCGGGTCGTGAATCTACTGTTCGCGCTCTGAACGCCGCTGGTTTCCGCATCACGAATATTACTGATGTGACTCCGATCCCTCATAACGGTTGTCGTCCGCCGAAAAAACGTCGCGTATAACGCTCGTTTTTTAGGTTAGTTGGAGATAGAAAATGGCAAGATATTTGGGTCCTAAGCTCAAGCTGAGCCGTCGTGAGGGCACCGACTTATTCCTTAAGTCTGGCGTTCGCGCGATCGATACCAAGTGTAAAATTGAACAAGCTCCTGGCCAGCACGGTGCGCGTAAACCGCGTCTGTCTGACTATGGTGTGCAGTTGCGTGAAAAGCAAAAAGTTCGCCGTATGTACGGTGTGCTGGAGCGTCAGTTCCGTAACTACTATAAAGAAGCAGCACGTCTGAAAGGCAACACAGGTGAAAACCTGCTGGCTCTGCTGGAAGGTCGTCTGGACAACGTTGTATACCGTATGGGCTTCGGCGCTACTCGTGCTGAATCACGTCAGCTGGTTAGCCACAAAGCAATCATGGTAAACGGTCGTGTTGTTAACATCGCTTCTTATCAGGTTAAAGCGAATGACGTTGTTAGCATTCGTGAGAAAGCGAAAAAGCAATCTCGCGTGAAGGCCGCTCTGGAGCTGGCTGAGCAGCGTGAAAAGCCAACCTGGCTGGAAGTTGATGCTGGCAAGATGGAAGGTACGTTCAAGCGTCAGCCTGAGCGTTCTGATCTGTCTGCGGACATTAACGAACACCTGATCGTCGAGCTTTACTCCAAGTAAAGCTTAGTACCAAAGAGAGGACACAATGCAGGGTTCTGTGACAGAGTTTCTAAAACCGCGCCTGGTAGATATCGAGCAAGTGAGTTCGACGCACGCCAAGGTGACCCTTGAGCCTTTAGAGCGTGGCTTTGGCCATACTCTGGGTAACGCACTGCGCCGTATTCTGCTCTCATCGATGCCGGGTTGCGCGGTGACCGAGGTTGAGATTGATGGTGTACTTCATGAGTACAGCACCAAAGAAGGCGTTCAGGAAGATATCCTTGAAATCCTGCTCAACCTGAAAGGGCTGGCGGTGAGAGTTCAGGGTAAAGATGAAGTTATTCTTACTCTGAATAAATCTGGCATTGGCCCTGTGACTGCAGCCGACATCACCCACGACGGTGATGTTGAAATCGTCAAGCCGCAGCACGTGATCTGCCACCTGACCGATGAGAACGCAGCTATTAGCATGCGTATCAAAGTTCAGCGCGGTCGTGGTTATGTGCCGGCTTCTGCCCGAATTCATTCGGAAGAAGATGAGCGCCCAATCGGCCGTCTGCTGGTCGACGCATGCTATAGCCCTGTAGAGCGTATTGCCTACAATGTTGAAGCAGCGCGTGTAGAACAGCGTACCGACCTGGACAAGCTGGTCATCGAAATGGAAACCAACGGCACAATCGATCCTGAAGAGGCGATTCGTCGTGCGGCGACCATCCTGGCAGAACAACTGGAAGCTTTCGTTGACTTACGTGATGTACGTCAGCCGGAAGTGAAAGAAGAGAAACCAGAATTCGATCCGATCCTGCTGCGCCCTGTTGACGATCTCGAATTGACTGTCCGCTCTGCTAACTGCCTCAAGGCAGAAGCTATCCACTATATCGGTGATCTGGTACAGCGTACCGAGGTTGAGTTGCTGAAAACGCCGAACCTGGGTAAAAAATCTCTTACCGAGATTAAAGACGTGCTGGCTTCACGTGGTCTGTCTCTGGGCATGCGCCTGGAAAACTGGCCACCGGCAAGCATTGCTGACGAGTAACCGGATCACAGGTTAAGGTTTTACTGAGAAGGATAAGGTCATGCGCCATCGTAAGAGTGGTCGTCAACTGAACCGCAACAGCAGCCATCGCCAGGCTATGTTCCGCAACATGGCAGGTTCACTGGTTCGTCATGAAATCATCAAGACGACCCTGCCAAAAGCGAAAGAGCTGCGTCGCGTAGTTGAGCCGCTGATTACTCTTGCCAAGACTGACAGCGTTGCTAATCGTCGTCTGGCATTCGCCCGTACTCGTGATAACGAGATCGTGGCAAAACTGTTTAACGAACTGGGCCCGCGTTTCGCGAGCCGTGCCGGTGGTTACACTCGCATTCTGAAGTGTGGTTTCCGTGCAGGCGACAACGCGCCGATGGCTTACATCGAGCTGGTTGATCGTTCAGAGAAAGCAGAAGCTGCTGCAGAGTAATCTGCAGTAACGTAAAAAAACCCGCTCCGGCGGGTTTTTTTATATCCGCCATATCCCCACTTATCTACAATGCCTGTATCAATTTTGTTCATCCCCTGGAGCTCATCATGTGGTTGCTCGACCAGTGGGCAGAACGCCATATTCGCGATGCCCAAAATAAAGGTGAATTCGACAATCTACCCGGAAGTGGAGAGCCCCTGGTACTTGAAGATGATTTGCACATCGCGCCTGAACTTAGGGCTGGTTACCGTTTACTGAAAAATGCTGGCTGCCTCCCACCTGAGCTTGAGCAGCGCAGAGAGGCTGTCGAGCTGGCCGATCTTCTCAAAGGAATTCGTCAGGACGACCCCCGACATACAGAATTTAGCCGCAGGCTTGCGCTAATCGAGCTCAAGCTACAGCAGGCCGGGATGGACACTGAATTCCTGCATGGTGAATACAGTGAAAGATTGATGCAGAAAATAGATGAGGAGTAACGATGTACCGTATCGGTGAACTTGCAAAGCTCGCGAACGTAACGCCGGATACCATCCGATATTACGAAAAGCAGCAGATGATCGATCATGAAGTACGCACGGAGGGGGGCTTTCGGCTTTATACCGATAATGATCTACAGCGTCTGAGATTCATACGCTATGCGCGACAACTTGGCTTCACGCTGGATTCGATCCGCGAGTTGTTATCGATCCGCATCGATCCTGCTCATCACACCTGCCAGGAATCAAAAAGCATTGTCCAGGCCCGGCTGGATGAAGTTGAAGCGCGCATTCAGGAACTGCAAACCATGCAGCGCTCTTTGCAAAGGCTTAATGATGCCTGCTGCGGAACAGCCCATAGCAGTATTTATTGTTCCATTCTGGAAGCCCTTGAACAGGGAGCCAGTGGAGAAACTCAGGGTTGTTGATTTTTAGTCCACCCGGGTCTAGACTTCCGTCGTCATAAACCATGCTCAGGAGACATTATGAGCCGCTATCAGCACACGAAGGGACAAATTAAAGACAATGCCATTGAGGCTTTACTTCATGACCCGCTTTTTCGACAGCGCGTTGAAAAGAATAAAAAAGGGAAGGGAAGTTATCTGCGTAAAGACAAGCACGGAAAACGGGGTAACTGGGAGGCCAGTGGCAAGCAAGCGAATCGCTTATTTACCACTGGCCTTCCTGTTTTTAACTGCTGATTAAACGCGGTTATTCTGCTCTTTTAACAGATCGCGAATTTCACTCAGTAACACTTCTTCTTTTGTTGGTGCAGGCGCTGCTGCTGGCTCTTCTTTTTTACGGTTGAGCCTGTTGATTAGCTTGATAGCCATAAAAATGGCAAACGCCACGATCACGAAATCAAATACGTTCTGGATAAATACGCCGTAATGCATCACGACTGCCGGGATATCCCCCTGGGCTTCACGCAGCGTGAAGGCGAATTGTTTGAAATCAATGCCCCCGATTAGTAGCCCTAAAGGTGGCATGATAATGTCTGCCACTAATGATGAAACAATCTTGCCGAATGCCGCACCAATAATGACACCCACTGCCAAATCCACCACGTTCCCGCGCATCGCAAATTCGCGAAATTCTTTAATAAAACTCATTATGTTCTCCTTGTGCCAGCTGACGAGTATAAGTTTAACAAATGATTAGCCAATTGCCATTCGGGATAATTAAACGTTATGAAAAATAAAAGGCACAGGAATTAAAAGGATAAAGTTCGGGTGCTCTTGCTTGAGCACCCAAAGCATTAAAGGAAGAATGGACTTGGCTGGAATAAACGTTCGACGTCGGTAATAAATTTTTTATCGGTAAGGAACATAATTACGTGGTCGCCTTGCTCAATACGCAAATTATCATTGGCGATCATAACGTCATTCCCGCGCACTACGGCGCCGATAATTGTGCCCGGCGGCAGCTTAATTTCGTCGATGGCGCGGCCCACTACGCGGGAGGTGGTTTCATCTCCATGAGCTACCGCTTCAATGGCTTCTGCCACCCCGCGACGCAGAGATGAAACGCCGACAATATCTGCTTTACGTACATGGCTAAGCAGGGCAGAAATCGTCGCCTGCTGCGGCGAAATGGCAATATCAATAACGCTGCCCTGAACCAGATCGACATATGCCTTGCGCTGGATAAGCACCATGACCTTCTTTGCCCCCATACGCTTGGCGAGCATGGCGGACATTATATTCGCCTCGTCGTCATTGGTGACGGCAATAAAGAGATCAACTTGATCAATATGTTCTTCAGCCAGCAGTTCCTGATCCGAGGCATCGCCGTAAAATACGATCGTATTTTGCAACTTTTCCGCCAGCTCAGCAGCACGCTGCTGATCGCGCTCGATCAACTTCACGCTGTAGTCTTTTTCCAGCCTGCGTGCGAGACCCGCTCCAATATTGCCACCGCCGACCAGCATAATACGTTTATAAGGCTTTTCGAGACGCTGCAACTCACTCATCACCGCACGGATATGCTGAGAGGCCGCAATAAAGAAGACTTCATCCCCTGCTTCGACAATCGTGGAGCCTTGCGGGCGAATAGGTCTGTCGTGACGGAAAATGGCGGCGACGCGCGTATCGATATGCGGCATGTGCTCGCGCATGGTGGAAAGCGCATTGCCGATTAACGGACCGCCGTAATAAGCCTTCACGACAGCCAGACTGACTTTACCTTCGGCAAAGTTGACTACCTGCAGGGCGCCCGGATATTCGATCAGACGATAGATATTGTCGATAACCAGCTGTTCTGGCGCGATGAGATGGTCAATAGGAACCGCTTCTGAATTAAAGAGCTTCTCGGCATCACGGACATAGTCCGGGGAACGGATACGCGCGATTCGATTAGGTGTGTTGAAAAGCGAGTAGGCCACCTGGCAAGCTACCATATTGGTTTCGTCAGAACTGGTGACCGCAACAAGCATATCGGCATCGTCGGCGCCTGCCTCGCGAAGAACCCGCGGGTGCGAACCATGACCCTGCACCACGCGTAGGTCAAACTTGTCCTGTAAAACACGCAGACGATCGCCGTTGGTATCAACAATCGTAATGTCGTTGTTTTCTCCAACCAGGTTTTCTGCCAGCGTTCCGCCCACTTGCCCTGCGCCCAGAATGATAATCTTCATATCTCGTGACCTGTTATCAACATCACTCTTTGATTAGCTTAGCGTAAAAGAAGCCATCACCCTCTTCCGCACCGGGCAGGTTCTGCTGACCCGGGCATTCAGGCGTTCCCGTATCGTGCAACGCTGCGTCTGGGGTGCGTTTAAGGAAGGCCGCGATTTGCTGACTGTTTTCTTCTGGCAATACGGAGCAGGTTGCATAGACCAGCGTTCCGCCGGGTTTGAGATGTGGCCAGATGGCATCCAGAATATCGGATTGCAGCTGCGAAAGTTCTTTAATGTCACGATCGCGGCGAAGCCACTTGATGTCCGGATGACGGCGAATAACGCCGGTTGCTGAACAAGGGGCATCCAGCAAAATACGATCGAATTGCGTTTCACCACACCATTCTGCGGGCTTGCGTCCGTCGCCCTGCTTAACCTGTGCCTTCATACCCAGACGCTTGAGGTTATCGTAGACGCGTGAGAGGCGCTGTTCATCGACATCCACTGCCATGACGTTGGCCTGCGGAGCCACTTCCAGGATGTGCGTTGTTTTTCCGCCTGGAGCAGCACAAAGGTCGAGGATCTGTTCCCCGTTTTTAGGTTCAAGCCAGGCCATGCAGCCCTGAGCCGAGGCATCCTGCACGGTCACCCAGCCTTCATCAAAACCGGGTAAAGCATGTACCGGTGCAGGGGAAGCTAAACGCACCGCATCAGGGTAGGCTTCATGGGTGAATCCACTCATTCCCGTTTCTTCCAGTAATGCCAGCCATGCGTCACGGGTTAGGTGATTACGATTGATGCGCAACCACATTGGCGGGCGCTGGTTATTGGCTTCGGCAATGTCCTGCCACTGCTGCGGATACGCTTTTTTCAGGCGCTTCAACAGCCAGTCCGGGTGCAGAAAACGTGTTTCACTTTGTGCAAATTCAGCCAGAAGCTCGTCCTGTTGACGCTGGAACTGTCGCAGTACGCCGTTGATTAATCCCTTCAACTGAGGGCGTTTAATCGCAACGGCACCTTCCACCGTTTCAGCCAGTGCAGCGTGAGGAGGAATGCGGGTATGAAGAAGCTGATAAAACCCCACCATAATCAAATAATGTACGGTGCGCTGTTTGCCTGTCATTGGGCGTGACATCAGCTTATTAATGAGCCACTCAAGCTGAGAAAGCGTGCGCAGGACGCCAAAGCAGAGTTCCTGAAGCAGAGCTTTGTCTTTATCAGAGACTTTTTGTTGCAGCGGAGGCAGGACATTACTCAGTGATTGCCCCTGCTCGATAACCTGCTCAACGGCCTGGGCCGCCATACTGCGTAGATTTTGTTTTTTCATAACCGTAAAAATAAAAATGCCCGGAAACACCGGGCCTTAAGCATATATTAGGTCAGGCAAGACGATTGCCCGGCATAAACCATTCGCGACGGGAATTTAAGAGATCCTGAGCGCTCATGGCTTTCTTCCCGGCCGGTTGCAGCGACTCAAGATTCAGGATCCCTTCTGCAGTCGCCACCTGGATCCCGTTCTTGCTGGCTTCGATAATCGTACCGGGTTCAGCTGCAGTATCACCGCTAATGACGGAGGCCTTCCAGACTTTCACCGGCTGCTCATCAATCTCCATCCAGCTCATTGGCCACGGATTAAAAGCGCGAATGCAGCGTTCAAGTTGAGCCGCAGACAAAGACCAGTCGATACGCGCTTCTTCTTTGCTCAGTTTTTCGGCATAAGTCACCAGCGCGTCATCCTGAACTTCCGGTTTCGCCGTATTATCAGCCAGCTGCTGCAGCGTTTCGATAAGCCCTTGCGGACCGAGGTCTGCCAGTTTGTCATACAGTGTGGCGCTGGTATCGTCAGACGTAATGGGGCAGGCCAGTTTATACAGCATATCGCCGGTGTCTAAACCTACGTCCATCTTCATGATGGTAACGCCCGTTTCGGCATCACCTGCCCACAGGGAGCGCTGGATAGGCGCCGCACCGCGCCAACGCGGGAGCAGGGAACCATGCACGTTGATACAACCCAGACGAGGCATATCAAGCACCGCTTTTGGCAGAATTAAACCGTAAGCCACTACCACCATTACGTCGGCGTTGAGGTCAGCTACTAACTGCTGGTTTTCCTGAGGGCGTAAGGATGCAGGCTGGAAAACAGGTAGTCCATGCTCTTCTGCCAGCACCTTAACTGGGCTCGGCATCAGTTTTTTACCCCGACCGGCCGGACGGTCCGGCTGGGTAAAGACGCCAACAACCTGGTGACCAGAAGATAACAGCGCGTCAAGATGACGCGCTGCAAAATCAGGGGTACCCGCGAAGATAATACGTAGTGTTTTAGACACGATGATCCTTGTATCCGGGGGGATGCTATGCGCGAGAGCGCAAACGATCCAGTTTCTCTACTTTCTGACGAATACGCTGCTGTTTTAGCGGAGAGAGATAATCGATAAACAGTTTACCGACCAGGTGATCCATCTCATGCTGAATACAAATTGCCAGCAGGTCGTCTGCTTCCAGCTCGAACGGATTTCCGTCACGATCCAGGGCGCGGATTTTCACTTTTTCGGCACGCGGCACTAACGCGCGCTGTTCAGGAATAGACAGACAGCCTTCCTCAATACCCGTTTCGCCGCTCTTTTCAAGCAGCTCAGGGTTGATCAGTACCAGCCGCTCATCGCGATTCTCAGAGACGTCGATCACGATAATACGCTTGTGAATGTCTACCTGCGTCGCCGCCAGGCCAATGCCTTCTTCGGCGTACATAGTATCGAACATATCATCAACGATACGCTGGATTTCTGCATTCACTTCTTTAACTGGTTCAGCGACGATGCGAAGGCGCTCGTCCGGAATATGTAACACTTGCAAAACTGCCATAAATTTCCAGAGTCGTGTTCAGGAGTTGATAAGAATATTACTTCTATTCTAGACAAATCCCCGGTCGATTGACAGCATCAGTGACCAATCGCAATGATTGCGTAGGCCGCTTGTGGCAGGAGGAAAGGATGACGTCTATCGAGATATGGCTACGCCTAATACACACAGGTTCACTATGTGGTGATGGAATGCTGGAAGCGGCGGCACAACTGTGCAAACGGGCAAATATAGATGTTCCCGCTGTCAGAGGGGCCGGGCTGACAGCAAAACAGGCTGAGCGGTTCTTTACCCCAGATGAAAGTGAACTGGAGCGTAGTCTGATATGGCTTGAGCAGCCGGGGAATCATCTGCTGACGGCAAACCATCCGCTTTATCCTCCTTTACTTCGAGCAATTCCTGATTATCCCGGCGCACTATTCGTAAAAGGTAACCCTGAAATCCTTAATGCTGTCCAACTGGCGGTCGTGGGTAGCCGTGCGCCGTCATGGTACGGAGAACGGTGGGGGAAAATTCTATGTGAACAACTTTCGCAATGTGGTTTCACGATCACCAGCGGGCTGGCCTGCGGTGTAGACGGCATTGCTCACAACGCCGCGCTGTCTGTAAAAGGGCGTAGCGTGGCCGTACTGGGGAACGGCCTGTTTAGCATTTATCCCCGTCGGCACCAGGCTTTGGCTATGCGATTAATCGAATCTGACGGGGCGATAGTATCTGAGTTCCCTCTTTCCGCGCAGCCTCGACCGGTAAACTTCCCGCGTCGTAATCGGATTATCAGCGGGCTTAGCCAGGGAGTATTGGTCGTTGAAGCGGCAGTGCGAAGCGGCTCGTTGGTCACAGCACGATGCGCGCTCGATCAGGGGAGGGAAGTTTTCGCCTTACCCGGCCCGATTGGTAACCCGGGGTGCGAAGGACCACACTGGCTGATAAAGCAGGGTGCGACGCCGGTAACAGAAGTGCGGGACATTCTTGAAAATTTGCAATATGGCTTGCAATGTCTGCAGGAAGATCCCGAAAAGCGACATTATTCATCAGATCAGGGAAAGGTGGCATTGCCATTTCCCAAGCTCCTGGCTAACGTAGGAGATGAGGTAACACCTGTTGACGTTGTCGCTGAACGTGCCGGCCAACCTGTGCCAGTAACGGTAGCACAGCTACTCGAACTGGAGTTAGCAGGGTGGATCGCAGCTGTACCCGGCGGCTATGTCCGATTAAGGAGGGCATGCCATGTTCGACGTACTGATGTATTTGTTTGAGACTTACATCCATAACGAAGCAGAAATGCGAGTGGATCAGGACAAATTGACACAGGATCTTACCGATGCGGGGTTTGAGCGGGAAGATATCTACAATGCGTTGATGTGGCTGGAAAAACTGGCTGATTATCAGGAAGGCCTCGCCGAACCGATGCAGCTTGCTTCTGACCCATTGTCAGTACGCATTTATACCGCTGAAGAGTGTGAAAGGCTGGACGCCAGCTGCCGGGGGTTCATCTTATTCCTTGAGCAGATTCAGGTGCTGAACCTCGAAACGAGAGAAATGGTGATAGAGCGTGTCATGGCGCTGGATACGGCAGAATTTGAACTGGAAGATCTCAAATGGGTGATTCTGATGGTTCTGTTTAATATCCCTGGCTGTGAAAATGCCTATCAGCAAATGGAAGAATTACTCTTTGAAGTGAATGAAGGTATGCTGCATTAATTCTATGTGCAGCACCAAGAGTTGTTATGGCCAAATCAGCACTATTCACGGTGCATAAAAACGAGCCCTGCCCGCAGTGCGGGGCTGAACTTGTTATTCGGTCCGGGAAACACGGTCCGTTTCTCGGTTGTTCACACTATCCGGAATGTGATTATGTCCGTCCCCTGAAAAGCCAGGCGGATGGACATATTGTTAAAATTCTGGAGGGACAGCCTTGTCCTCTTTGTGGCGGTGAATTAGCGTTACGTCAGGGGCGTTTCGGTATGTTTATTGGCTGTAGCCGTTATCCAGAATGTGAACATACGGAACAAATTGATAAGCCTGATGAAACGGCCATTGCTTGCCCACAATGTCAACACGGCCAGCTGGTACAGCGTCGTTCCCGTTTTGGTAAAACCTTCCATTCCTGTGATCGCTATCCTGAATGCCAGTTCGTTATCAATTTCAAACCGGTAGCGGGCGTCTGCGCTCATTGCAATTATCCGCTACTTATCGAGAAGAAAACGGCGCAAGGTATGAAACGCTTCTGCGCCAGTAAACAATGTGGAAAGCCGGTTGCGGCGGATCAAAATAGTGAATAATAACCTGCCATCAGGCTCCATTGCGCATGCTGTGGACGTGCTGAAAAAAGAAGAAGTCATCGCCTATCCAACTGAAGCTGTTTTTGGGGTCGGTTGCGATCCTGACAGCGAGACGGCTGTAAGCCGCCTGCTTGCCTTAAAACAAAGACCCGTCGAGAAAGGGCTGATTTTGATCGCTGCGAATTACGAGCAGCTAAAACCCTACATCGATGACTCCATGCTGACGCCAGCGCAGCGCGAGACTATCTTCTCCGCATGGCCGGGACCGGTGACCTTTGTTTTCCCGGCGCAGCCAACAACACCACGCTGGTTGACCGGGCGCTTTGATTCCCTTGCCGTTCGCGTCACCGATCATCCGCTGGTGGTTGAGCTTTGCCTGGCATTTGGTAAACCGCTGGTCTCAACCAGCGCCAACCTGACCGGGTTGCCACCTTGTCGTACAACCGAAGAAGTGCTGGCACAGTTCGGTAATGACTTCCCGGTTGCTGCTGGAGAGACGGGAGGGCGCCTGAATCCGTCTGAAATTCGCGACGCTTTGACCGGCGAACGTTTTCGCCAGGGGTAATCTCATGGAAACCTATGCTGTTTTTGGTAATCCGATTGCACACAGCAAGTCACCGTTAATCCATCAGCAATTTGCGGAGCAGTTGCAGATAAATCATCTCTATGGCCGCGTACTGGCACCGGTGGATGCATTTATTCCGACGCTGGAGGCTTTTTTCGCCGACGGTGGCAAAGGTGCGAATGTAACGGTTCCCTTTAAAGAGGAAGCCTTCGAACGTGCGGATGAACTGACCGAGCGCGCTTCTCTTGCTGGTGCAGTAAATACCCTGAAACGGCTTGAGGATGGACGCCTTCTGGGTGACAACACAGATGGAATTGGTTTGCTGAGCGACCTGGAAAGACTCTCCTTTATCAAACCCGGGTTCCGGGTCCTGCTGATTGGTGCGGGTGGCGCGTCGCGGGGAGTGCTGTTGCCTCTGCTTTCCCTGGACTGTGCGGTGACCATTACTAACAGAACCTTTTCCCGGGCAGAAGCGCTGGCTGCGTTGTTTGCGCATACTGGCAGCGTGAGTGCGGTAGCGCTTGACGAGCTTGCCGGGCATGAATTTGATCTGGTTATCAATGCCACCTCCAGCGGCATTAATGGTGAGATCCCGGCAATCCCAGCTTCCCTGGTAAGCGCTCACGTCTATTTCTATGACATGTTTTATCAGAAAGGGAATACCCCCTTCCTGAACTGGTGCGAGCAACATGGCGCGAAACATTTAGCCGATGGGCTAGGAATGCTGGTGGGACAGGCCGCGCATGCGGTGCTGCTCTGGCATGGCGTGTTGCCTGCGGTTGAACCTGTCATTGAAAAGTTAAAGCAGGAGCTTTCGGCGTGAACCAGGCTATTCATTTCCCGGACAGAGAGAACTGGGATGAGAGTAAACAAGCGGTTTGTTTCCCGGTGCTGGTACAGGGTATGCAACTGACCTGTGCCATTCATGGGGAAACACTGTTGCGTCGTTTTGGCGGTTCAGACCCGATAGCGGTATTTTGCGAAAATCGCTGGGATCTGGAAGAGGAAGCCAGCGATTTAATCCGCGATCAGCAGGAAGACGATCAGGGCTGGGTTTGGTTGTCCTGATCCAAATAGTCATTCTTCCAGTTAACGTAGTTGTTCGCCGAGTATTTTAACCCTTCGATCTCTGCCTCCTTCAGGGGGCGGATCTGTTTTACCGGGCTTCCCAGATAAAGATAGCCACTCTCCAGCCGTTTGTTCTGCGGGACCAGGCTACCGGCACCAATCATTACATCTTCTTCTACTATTACACCATCCAGCAAAATCGATCCCATGCCAACAAGTACGCGGTTTCCGATAGTGCAGCCGTGAAGCATCACTTTATGGCCGACGGTAACCTCTTCTCCAATGATCAGGGGATTGCCCTCCGGGTTATAGGAGGATTTGTGCGTGACATGCAGAACGCTACCGTCCTGGATGTTGGTACGTGCGCCAATCGACACATAGTTAACATCTCCCCTGATGGCGACGAGCGGCCAGATGCTGACGTCATCGGCCATTCGGACATCACCAATGATCACGCTGCTGGGATCGATCATCACGCGATCGCCTTTTTTGGGGAACAGATCTTTATAAGGACGTAATACTGCGGGCATATCTACCTCTAACAATGAGCGCTATACAGAAGACTTTGATCATAGTAATGGATCGAGGCAAGGCAAAATACGTCAATATTTAAGCAAATCGGGCGGGATTTCAGCGAAAAGCGCGGAAAATCAGCAGTCGGAAAAAAAGATCTAAAAAATACTTGTGCTAAAAAATGGGATCCCTATAATGCGCCTCCATCGACACGGCGGATGTGAATCACTTCACAAACAGCCGGTTCGGTTGAAGAGAAAAAATCCTGAAATAACGGGTTGACTCTGAAAGAGGAAAGCGTAATATACGCCACCTCGCAACGGTGAGCGAAAGCCGCGTTGCACTGCTCTTTAACAATTTATCAGACAATCTGTGTGGGCACTCAAAGTGACATGGATTCTTAACGTCCTCGGACGAAAAATGAATACCAAGTCTCTGAGTGAACATACGTAATTCATTACGAAGTTTAATTCACGAGCATCAAACTTAAATTGAAGAGTTTGATCATGGCTCAGATTGAACGCTGGCGGCAGGCCTAACACATGCAAGTCGAACGGTAGCACAGAGAGCTTGCTCTCGGGTGACGAGTGGCGGACGGGTGAGTAATGTCTGGGAAACTGCCTGATGGAGGGGGATAACTACTGGAAACGGTAGCTAATACCGCATAACGTCGCAAGACCAAAGAGGGGGACCTTCGGGCCTCTTGCCATCAGATGTGCCCAGATGGGATTAGCTAGTAGGTGGGGTAACGGCTCACCTAGGCGACGATCCCTAGCTGGTCTGAGAGGATGACCAGCCACACTGGAACTGAGACACGGTCCAGACTCCTACGGGAGGCAGCAGTGGGGAATATTGCACAATGGGCGCAAGCCTGATGCAGCCATGCCGCGTGTATGAAGAAGGCCTTCGGGTTGTAAAGTACTTTCAGCGGGGAGGAAGGCGATAAGGTTAATAACCTTGTCGATTGACGTTACCCGCAGAAGAAGCACCGGCTAACTCCGTGCCAGCAGCCGCGGTAATACGGAGGGTGCAAGCGTTAATCGGAATTACTGGGCGTAAAGCGCACGCAGGCGGTCTGTCAAGTCGGATGTGAAATCCCCGGGCTCAACCTGGGAACTGCATTCGAAACTGGCAGGCTAGAGTCTTGTAGAGGGGGGTAGAATTCCAGGTGTAGCGGTGAAATGCGTAGAGATCTGGAGGAATACCGGTGGCGAAGGCGGCCCCCTGGACAAAGACTGACGCTCAGGTGCGAAAGCGTGGGGAGCAAACAGGATTAGATACCCTGGTAGTCCACGCCGTAAACGATGTCGACTTGGAGGTTGTGCCCTTGAGGCGTGGCTTCCGGAGCTAACGCGTTAAGTCGACCGCCTGGGGAGTACGGCCGCAAGGTTAAAACTCAAATGAATTGACGGGGGCCCGCACAAGCGGTGGAGCATGTGGTTTAATTCGATGCAACGCGAAGAACCTTACCTACTCTTGACATCCAGAGAACTTAGCAGAGATGCTTTGGTGCCTTCGGGAACTCTGAGACAGGTGCTGCATGGCTGTCGTCAGCTCGTGTTGTGAAATGTTGGGTTAAGTCCCGCAACGAGCGCAACCCTTATCCTTTGTTGCCAGCGGTTAGGCCGGGAACTCAAAGGAGACTGCCAGTGATAAACTGGAGGAAGGTGGGGATGACGTCAAGTCATCATGGCCCTTACGAGTAGGGCTACACACGTGCTACAATGGCGCATACAAAGAGAAGCGACCTCGCGAGAGCAAGCGGACCTCATAAAGTGCGTCGTAGTCCGGATTGGAGTCTGCAACTCGACTCCATGAAGTCGGAATCGCTAGTAATCGTGGATCAGAATGCCACGGTGAATACGTTCCCGGGCCTTGTACACACCGCCCGTCACACCATGGGAGTGGGTTGCAAAAGAAGTAGGTAGCTTAACCTTCGGGAGGGCGCTTACCACTTTGTGATTCATGACTGGGGTGAAGTCGTAACAAGGTAACCGTAGGGGAACCTGCGGTTGGATCACCTCCTTACCTTAAAGAACCTGCCTTTGTAGTGTCCACACAGATTGTCTGATGAAAAGTAAGCAGCAAGGCGTCTTGCGATTGAGACTTCAGTGTCCCCTTCGTCTAGAGGCCCAGGACACCGCCCTTTCACGGCGGTAACAGGGGTTCGAATCCCCTAGGGGACGCCACTTGCTGGTTCGTGAGTGAAAGTCACCTGCCGTCATATCTCAAAACTGACTTGCGAGTCATGTTTGAGATATTTGCTCTTTAAAAATCTGGATCAAGCTGAAAATTGAAACGACACACATGTTATGTGTGTTCGAGTCTCTCAAATTTTCGCAATCATGAAGTGAAACATCTTCGGGTTGTGAGGTTAAGCGACTAAGCGTACACGGTGGATGCCCTGGCAGTCAGAGGCGATGAAGGACGTGCTAATCTGCGAAAAGCGCCGGCGAGGTGATATGAACCTTTGACCCGGCGATGTCCGAATGGGGAAACCCAGTGCAATCCGTTGCACTATCGTTAACTGAATACATAGGTTAACGAGGCGAACCGGGGGAACTGAAACATCTAAGTACCCCGAGGAAAAGAAATCAACCGAGATTCCCCCAGTAGCGGCGAGCGAACGGGGAGCAGCCCGGAGTCTGAATCAGCTTGTGTGTTAGTGGAACGGTCTGGAAAGTCCGACGGTACAGGGTGATAGTCCCGTACACGAAAGCACACAGGTTGTGAACTCGAAGAGTAGGGCGGGACACGTGGTATCCTGTCTGAATATGGGGGGACCATCCTCCAAGGCTAAATACTCCTGACTGACCGATAGTGAACCAGTACCGTGAGGGAAAGGCGAAAAGAACCCCGGCGAGGGGAGTGAAAAAGAACCTGAAACCGTGTACGTACAAGCAGTGGGAGCCTCTTTATGGGGTGACTGCGTACCTTTTGTATAATGGGTCAGCGACTTATATTCTGTAGCAAGGTTAACCGTATAGGGGAGCCGAAGGGAAACCGAGTCTTAACTGGGCGTTAAGTTGCAGGGTATAGACCCGAAACCCGGTGATCTAGCCATGGGCAGGTTGAAGGTTGGGTAACACTAACTGGAGGACCGAACCGACTAATGTTGAAAAATTAGCGGATGACCTGTGGCTGGGGGTGAAAGGCCAATCAAACCGGGAGATAGCTGGTTCTCCCCGAAAGCTATTTAGGTAGCGCCTCGTGAACTCATCTTCGGGGGTAGAGCACTGTTTCGGCTAGGGGGCCATCCCGGCTTACCAACCCGATGCAAACTACGAATACCGAAGAATGTTATCACGGGAGACACACGGCGGGTGCTAACGTCCGTCGTGAAGAGGGAAACAACCCAGACCGCCAGCTAAGGTCCCAAAGTCATGGTTAAGTGGGAAACGATGTGGGAAGGCACAGACAGCCAGGATGTTGGCTTAGAAGCAGCCATCATTTAAAGAAAGCGTAATAGCTCACTGGTCGAGTCGGCCTGCGCGGAAGATGTAACGGGGCTAAACCATGCACCGAAGCTGCGGCAGCGACACTATGTGTTGTTGGGTAGGGGAGCGTTCTGTAAGCCGTTGAAGGTGGCCTGTGAGGGTTGCTGGAGGTATCAGAAGTGCGAATGCTGACATAAGTAACGATAAAGCGGGTGAAAAGCCCGCTCGCCGGAAGACCAAGGGTTCCTGTCCAACGTTAATCGGGGCAGGGTGAGTCGACCCCTAAGGCGAGGCCGAAAGGCGTAGTCGATGGGAAACAGGTTAATATTCCTGTACTTGGTGTTACTGCGAAGGGGGGACGGAGAAGGCTATGTTAGCCGGGCGACGGTTGTCCCGGTTTAAGCATGTAGGCGGAGGTTCCAGGTAAATCCGGTACCTTTTAACGCTGAGGTGTGATGACGAGGCACTACGGTGCTGAAGTAACAAATGCCCTGCTTCCAGGAAAAGCCTCTAAGCATCAGGTAACACGAAATCGTACCCCAAACCGACACAGGTGGTCAGGTAGAGAATACCAAGGCGCTTGAGAGAACTCGGGTGAAGGAACTAGGCAAAATGGTGCCGTAACTTCGGGAGAAGGCACGCTGATATGTAGGTGAAGCCCCTGCGGGTGGAGCTGAAATCAGTCGAAGATACCAGCTGGCTGCAACTGTTTATTAAAAACACAGCACTGTGCAAACACGAAAGTGGACGTATACGGTGTGACGCCTGCCCGGTGCCGGAAGGTTAATTGATGGGGTTAGCGGCAACGCGAAGCTCTTGATCGAAGCCCCGGTAAACGGCGGCCGTAACTATAACGGTCCTAAGGTAGCGAAATTCCTTGTCGGGTAAGTTCCGACCTGCACGAATGGCGTAATGATGGCCAGGCTGTCTCCACCCGAGACTCAGTGAAATTGAACTCGCTGTGAAGATGCAGTGTACCCGCGGCAAGACGGAAAGACCCCGTGAACCTTTACTATAGCTTGACACTGAACACTGGTCCTTGATGTGTAGGATAGGTGGGAGGCTTTGAAGCGTGGACGCCAGTCTGCGTGGAGCCGTCCTTGAAATACCACCCTTTAATGGCTGGTGTTCTAACGTAGACCCGTGATCCGGGTTGCGGACAGTGTCTGGTGGGTAGTTTGACTGGGGCGGTCTCCTCCCAAAGAGTAACGGAGGAGCACGAAGGTTAGCTAATCCTGGTCGGACATCAGGAGGTTAGTGCAATGGCATAAGCTAGCTTGACTGCGAGAGTGACGGCTCGAGCAGGTGCGAAAGCAGGTCATAGTGATCCGGTGGTTCTGAATGGAAGGGCCATCGCTCAACGGATAAAAGGTACTCCGGGGATAACAGGCTGATACCGCCCAAGAGTTCATATCGACGGCGGTGTTTGGCACCTCGATGTCGGCTCATCACATCCTGGGGCTGAAGTAGGTCCCAAGGGTATGGCTGTTCGCCATTTAAAGTGGTACGCGAGCTGGGTTTAGAACGTCGTGAGACAGTTCGGTCCCTATCTGCCGTGGGCGCTGGAGAATTGAGGGGGGCTGCTCCTAGTACGAGAGGACCGGAGTGGACGCATCACTGGTGTTCGGGTTGTCATGCCAATGGCACTGCCCGGTAGCTAAATGCGGAAGAGATAAGTGCTGAAAGCATCTAAGCACGAAACTTGCCCCGAGATGAGTTCTCCCTGAGACTTTAAGTCTCCTGAAGGAACGTTGAAGACGACGACGTTGATAGGTCGGGTGTGTAAGCGCAGCGATGCGTTGAGCTAACCGATACTAATGAACCGTGAGGCTTAACCTTACAACGCCGAAGATGTTTTGGCGAAGAGACACGATTTTCAGCCTGATACAGATTAACAGAATTTGCCTGGCGGCTTTAGCGCGGTGGTCCCACCTGACCCCATGCCGAACTCAGAAGTGAAACGCCGTAGCGCCGATGGTAGTGTGGGGTCTCCCCATGTGAGAGTAGGGAACTGCCAGGCATCAAATTTAGCGTGCTGATATGGCTCAGTTGGTAGAGCGCACCCTTGGTAAGGGTGAGGTCCCCAGTTCGACTCTGGGTATCAGCACCACTTTATACTTAGGTTAAAGTTCGGCAAGAAGTAAAAGAATTTGTCTGGCGGCTTTAGCGCGGTGGTCCCACCTGACCCCATGCCGAACTCAGAAGTGAAACGCCGTAGCGCCGATGGTAGTGTGGGGTCTCCCCATGTGAGAGTAGGGAACTGCCAGACATCAAATAAGTGAGAAGGCCATCCGAAAGGATGGCCTTTTTGCGTTTATGCGTCGAAAAAACGGCAGGCCGGGTAAGGCGAAGCCGCCACCCGGCAGAATAAACGACTAATGAATCACCTGCGACAGGAATGCCCGCGTACGTTCAGACTTAGGATGCGCAAAGAATTCATCCGGCGGTGCCTGTTCAACAATTTCACCACGATCCATAAAGATCACCCGATCTGCTACCGTTCTGGCAAAACCCATCTCATGCGTCACGCACAGCATCGTCATTCCGGATTGTGCCAGCCCAATCATCGTGTCCAGCACCTCTTTCACCATTTCCGGATCCAGCGCAGATGTCGGTTCGTCAAACAGCATGATTTTAGGCTTCATACACAGCGAACGGGCGATAGCCACGCGCTGTTGTTGACCGCCGGATATCTGCCCTGGGAATTTATTGGCATGTTCAGCGATACGCACTCGTTCCAGGTAGTGCATAGCCAGCGCATCGGCCTCCTTTTTCGGCATCTTTTGAACCCAAATGGGGGCCAGCGTGCAGTTTTGTAAAACGGTCAGATGGGGAAACAAATTGAAGTGCTGGAACACCATACCTACTTCCTGCCGTACACGATCGATATTGCGGACATCTTCATTCAGCTCGATACCATCAACCACAATGCGCCCCTGCTGATGTTCTTCAAGATGGTTAATACAGCGAATGGTTGTTGATTTTCCTGAACCGGAAGGCCCACAAAGAACGATACGTTCGCCCTGCTTCACCTTAAGATTGATGTCCTTCAGGACATGAAACTGTCCATACCATTTATTGACGTTTTCCAGCGTAATCATCGCGTCGGCGGGTGTCATAGTTATTTGGCTCATAATTTCCTCAGTGCGGTGTACGCCCGGTGTTAAAGCGCTTTTCCAGATGCTGGCTATAGCGCGACATGCTAAAACAGAAGATCCAGTAGATCAGTGCGGCAAAGACATATCCCTCGGTGGACATACCCAGCCAGACAGGGTCAACGGTAGCCTGCTGCACGCTACTAAAGAGATCGAACAATCCGATAATGATCACCAGGCTGGTATCTTTGAAGAGGGCAATAATAGTGTTAACCAGCCCCGGAATGACCAGCTTGAGTGCTTGTGGAAGAATGACCAGTCCCTGCGTTTTCCAGTAACCGAGCGCCAGTGATTCTGCGGCTTCATATTGCCCCTTAGGCAATGCCTGCAAACCACCTCGCACAACCTCTGCAACATAGGCAGACTGGAAAAGAATCACACCGACCAGGGCACGGATCAGCTTGTCGATCGTTGTGCCTTCCGCCATAAACAGCGGCAGCATGACTGAAGACATAAACAGAACGGTGATAAGCGGTACGCCGCGCCAGAACTCGATGAAGATAACGGAGAGCATGCGTACAACCGGCATTTTTGAACGCCGCCCCAGCGCAAGTAGAATTCCCCACGGTAGCGCACCAGCTATCCCCACTGAAGCAATGATCAACGTCAGCGTCAAACCGCCCCACTGGCGGGTTTCAACGCGCTCCAGTCCCAGGAAGCCCCCATATAACAGCACCCAAACGATAATGGGATATACCACTGCCCAGCAGGCAATATAGCGTCCACGATGCGGCAGCTTTTTCCAGAACATGGCCGCGATAGAAAGCAGGCCGATAACCAGCGCCAGATTAATCCGCCAGCGCTGTTCATGGGGATACAATCCATACATGAATTGGCCGAAGCGCTCATGAATAAACACCCAGCATGCGCCCGCCTTCGTGCAGTCAGCACGAGTGGAACCGACCCAGTTAGCCTGCAGAAATGCCCAGTTCAGGAGAGGTGGGATCAATTCCCACATGAGCCACAGGCAAACAAGCGTCAGCAGGCTGTTGCTCCAGCTGGAGAAAAGATTCTTACGCGCCCAGAGAATAAAACGCCCCCCTGTGACGCTGGTTGGGCGCGGGGAGTGCGACAGTATCGCTTTTGTCATCATAGATCCTTAGCGCTCGACCAGTGCAATGCGACGGTTATACAGGTTCATCAGCAACGAAATCATCAGGCTGATGATCAGATAGACAGACATGGTGATGGCGATAGTTTCAATGGCTTGCCCGGTCTGGTTAAGCACGGTTCCGGCGAACAGAGATACCATATCCGGATAACCAATAGCGGCGGCCAGCGACGAGTTTTTGACGATGTTGAGGTACTGGCTGGTCAGGGGCGGAATGATGACCCGCAGCGCCTGCGGAATAATGACCTGGCGAAGCGTCACCGTATGAGGTAGCCCCAATGAGCGCGCTGCTTCGTGTTGCCCGTGCGGGACGGCCTGGATCCCGGCACGAATAATCTCAGCGATAAAGGCGGACGTATAAATCGAAAGTGCCAGCGTCAGGGCTGCCAGTTCAGGAATCAACACCATTCCACCCTGGAAGTTAAAGCCCCGCAGATGCGGAACATCCCAGTGCAGCGCGGCTCCAGACAACCAGTGCGCCAATAGCGGCAGGCCAACGATCAGTACTGCCGCCGTGGGCCAGGTTTTACGAAGCTGACCGGTTTTAATCTGGTGTTTACGGTTAAAGCGGAATATCCCGGCAGAGAGAGCAAGTGCTATCACAATCGCAGCAATGAAGGGATACAGCCCTTCGCCAGATTCAGGAGAAGGAATATACAGCCCACGGTTACTCAGGAAAAACAGCTCAAACGCATCGACGGCCTGGCGGGGACCGGGAAGGTTACGCAGCACAGCGAAATACCAGAAGAAGATCTGCAGCAGCGGCGGGATATTGCGAAACGTCTCAATATACACAGTCGACAGTTTCCGCAGGAGCCAGTTTTCAGAAAGGCGCGCAAGGCCAATAAAGAAGCCCAGTATCGACGCGAAGATGATACAAAGTGCTGAGACCAACAGCGTATTCAGCAAGCCGACTACAAATACGCGTCCATAAGTATCACCTTCCTGGTAATCAATCAGGTGCTGAACGATACCAAACCCCGCGCTGCGATCCAGAAACGCAAATCCGGACGTAATACCGCGATTATTCAGGTTGGTTATGGTGTTATGGATGAGATACACGGCGATGAGAACAACCGCAACAATAGCAATAATCTGGAATAGCCAGGCGCGGACCGCGGGATGAGAAAAGGATAGCGATCCTTTTACGGCTGAGCGGCGATGGGACATAAAAAACCTCAGTAACCATGACTCTGAATTGGGCACTGCCAGAGCAGTGCCCATTACCACAATGACTTAACGTACCGGTGGCGCGTACTGAATGCCGCCGTTATTCCAGAGATTGTTCTGGCCGCGTTTGATCTTCAGCGGGCTTTCCGATCCCACGTTGCGCTCGAAGATCTCAGAGTAATTGCCCACCTGTTTGATGATGTTATAAGCCCACTTGTTATCCAGCTTCAGATCCTTGCCGAAATCGCCTTCTTTACCGAGCAGGTGCGCCATGTCCGGGGTGGAAGGATTCGCTGCTTTTTCATCGACGTTTTTCGAATTGATGCCCATCTCTTCTGCATTCAGCATGGCAAATAGCGTCCAGCGAACGATAGAGAACCAGTCTTCATCGCCACGACGGACAACCGGTCCGAGAGGTTCTTTGGAGATCACTTCAGGTAGAACAATCCACTCAGCCGGGTTGCTTAGCTTGATGCGTAAGGCATACAGTTGTGACTGGTCAGAGGCCAGCGTGTCGCAGCGACCGGATTCCAGCGCTTTGGCTGATTCATCCGAGCGGTCGAATGTCACAGGGGTGTATTTCATCTTATTTGCTTTGAAATAATCCGCGACGTTCAGCTCGGTATCGGTACCCGCCTGGATACACACGGTGGCACCATCCAGTTCTTTAGCGCTTTTCAGGCCCGCTTTATTGTGGGTCAGGAAGCCGATGCCGTCATAATAGGTCACGCCCGTAAATGACATTCCCATGCCTGCGTCGCGGGAGGAGGTCCAGGTGGTATTACGGGAGAGCATGTCGACCTCGCCGGACTGCAGCGCCGTAAAGCGTTCTTTCGCCGTCAGCGGGGTATATTTTACTTTGCTGTCATCACCAAAAACGGCGGCTGCAACGCCACGGCAGACATCAACATCAATACCGGTAAATTTGCCGTTCGCATCGGCATAGGAGAAGCCAGGCAAACCATCACTGATACCACATTGAACAAAACCTTTCTTTTTAACGGCATCCAGTGTCGTTCCCGCATGGGCTTGACCGGCTACGGCAAACATCATGCCTGCAGCAGCCAGGCTGGCTATCATCGTCTTTTTCATAATGCATCCTGTGTGGCGAAATTTATCGTTATAGAGGCGTTTCTTAAAACGCTTTACCTGTCTGTGGCGTTGGCCAACGTTTATAAAGCAAACGTAATGCCAGTTTTACGTTCAACAAAATGCGTGATGAGTGAACGCTTAATGCTGAGTGTAGACAGGCTTAAATAAAACGAGCGCCCCGAAACGGTGCGAAATTACAACCTGCGCCACAAATCAGAGCAAAAGTTTCAACGGGTATGAGATAAAAAGAAGAGATAGTTTCTGAAGTGAATATTGGCAGAGTATTCAATAGTATTAACGTGTGAAAAACATCGGGTATAAGAAAAAGATATTAACTGTGGTCGGTTGAAATTACATGAAAGAATAAATACGGGGCTATTTTTTTACTTACTGGAAAATAGTGCACTCATTAAAAGCAAAAGCGCGGCCGGAGCCGCGCTTTCTGAACAAATGTTACTTCGTCAGGGCAACGATACCCAACGTCAAACCCGCCACAGCGGCAGCGCCGCCGGCGATAGCACCTGCTGTTTCCCAGTTATCCTGAGTGGTGCCTTTCATACAGGTATTGGTATGAACCAGTCGACCCTGGTCGTCGTAAACCGGTACACATGGAGAGTCGTGCGCGCAACCAGCAAGCAGCGCAGCGAGAAGTGCAACGGAAATGAATCTTTTCATGATGTTACCTCAGTATTATTTCTCATTCGCTACAAAGCCAGGAGGGCTATTAACGAACTGGAGGTTATTTTACCACCAGGGTAAGTTGCCGTTACACGAGGAATAATCTCAAATTATGTACTTTGTAAAAATCATGGAGAAAAATCGTTTTCAGGATAAATTCATGGAGAAATTATGGAGCGGTAAAAGGGAATGTTTACTTAATGCAAACAGCTGCATTTTTAACGCTGCAATTCGGTAATGTCTAATTCATTGTTTATATTAAAAATACAAAAGGCACCAAACGGTGCCTTGAGGGATACGTTAATCCTTATGGTTGGTAAATCGTCTCCGGACAACCACAAAGAAAACGGGCACAAAGAAAATAGCCAGAAGCGTTGCGGAAAGCATGCCTCCCATAACGCCCGTACCGACTGCGTTTTGCGCGCCGCTCCCGGCCCCGGTGCTGATCACCAGCGGCATGACGCCAAGTATGAAGGCCAGGGAGGTCATCAGGATCGGGCGAAGTCGCATTCTTGACGCTTCGAGTGTGGCCTCAATGATCCCTTTACCTTCTTTTTCCATCAGGTCTTTAGCAAATTCGACGATCAGAATGGCGTTTTTCGCCGATAAGCCAATCGTCGTCAGCAGGCCGACCTGGAAATAGACGTCATTGTTTAACCCGCGCAGCGATGCTGCGAGAAGAGCCCCGATGACACCCAGCGGCACAACCAGCATAACGGAGAAGGGAATGGACCAGCTTTCGTACAGGGCAGCCAGACACAGGAACACCACTATCAGTGAAATGGCGTACAGTGCAGGCGCCTGGTTTCCTGAAAGCCGTTCCTGATAAGACATTCCCGTCCAGTCATGGCCGATACCAGAAGGCAATTTTGCTGCGAGGCTTTCCATTAAGGCCATGGCTTCACCGGTACTTTTGCCCGGCGCGGACTCTCCGAGAATTTCCATGGATGGCATGCCGTTGTAGCGCTCCAGGCGAGGAGAACCGTAAACCCAGTGCGCGCTGCTAAAGGATGAGAACGGCACCATTTCCCCATTTGCGCTGCGCACGTAGAGGTTGTTGATGTCCCCTGGCAACATACGGAATTTTGCGTCGGCCTGTACATAGACCTTTTTCACGCGGCCATGATCGATAAAGTCATTCACATACGTGCCGCCCAATGCCGTTGAGATCGTCTGGTTGACGTCAGAGAGGCTAATACCCAGCGCCTGCGCTTTCTCCTGATCGACATCCAGCTTGAACTGCGGTGTATCCTCCAGACCGTTAGGACGTACGCGAACCAGCAGGTCAGGGTGCTCTTTCACCATGCCAAGCAGTTGGTTGCGAGCCTGCGTCAGCTGGGTATGCCCCAGGTTAGCCTGATCGATCAGCTCGAAGTCGAAGCCCGTTGCGGTTCCCAGCTCGATAATGGCAGGCAGGTTAAACGGGAACACAAGGCCGTCTTTAATCTGACTGAACGCTTTCGTTGCACGGCCTACGATCGCCTCAACGCTATTTTCTTCACCCGAACGCTCTTCCCAGGGCTTCAGGCTGATGAAGGCGATACCTGAGTTCTGGCCCTGACCGCTAAAGCTAAAGCCGTTAACGGTAAAGACGGATTCAACGTTCGCCTTCTCTTTGGTCAGATAGTAGTTCTGAACCTGGTCGAGAACCTGCTGAGTCCGCGTCTGGGTCGCACCCGCCGGGAGTTGAACCATCGTCATAAACACCCCCTGATCCTCTTCGGGCAGGAAGGAGGTCGGTAAGCGCAGGAACAGTACCGCCATCCCACCGACAATAATGACGTACACCACCAGGTAACGGCCTGTCTTACGCAAAATACCGCTCACGCTGTTGCTGTAGTGTTCCACGCTCTTATCAAAGCGCGCGTTAAACCAGCCGAAGAAGCCACCTTTCTTCTCGTGATGATCGCCGGAGACGGGCTTAAGCAACGTGGCGCAGAGTGCTGGCGTCAGGATCAGCGCAACCAGGACGGAGAGCGCCATGGCTGAAACGATGGTCAGCGAGAACTGGCGATAGATGGCACCTGTCGAGCCACCAAAGAAAGCCATGGGAACAAATACCGCCGAGAGCACCATTGCGATCCCCACAAGCGCACCCTGGATCTGCTCCATCGACTTCTGCGTGGCCTCTTTCGGCGGCAGCTTGTCCTCTACCATCACGCGCTCAACGTTTTCGACCACCACGATGGCGTCATCAACCAGTAGCCCTATCGCCAGTACCATCCCGAACATCGTCAGGGTGTTGATGGAGAAACCGAACGCCGCCAGAACCGCGAAGGTGCCCAGCAGAACCACCGGCACTGCGATTGTCGGGATGAGCGTCGCCCGCAGGTTTTGCAGGAACAGGTACATGACCAGGAAGACCAGAACGATCGCTTCAAACAGGGTTTTCACCACTTCGTGAATGGAGATTTTCACGAATGGTGTGGTGTCATAGGGGTAGACGACCTTAAGCCCCTGCGGGAAGAACTGCTGCAGTTGCGCCAGCTTGCTCTTGATGGCTGCCGCGGTGTCCAGCGCGTTTGCACCGGTTGCCAGCTTAATCCCCAAGCCGGTTGCTGCCTGCCCGTTGATTTTGGTCACCATATTGTAGTTTTCGCCGCCGAGCTCAATGCGAGCGACATCCTTCAGGTGAACCATCGAGCCGTCCTGGTTCACCTTGAGCGTCACGCGGCCAAACTCTTCCGGTGATTTCAGGCGAGTTTGCGCGATGATGGAGGCATTCAATTGTTGTCCAGGAACCGATGGCGTACCGCCCAGTTGACCTGCCGCTATCTGGTCGTTCTGCGTTTTCAACTGGTTGATAATATCCAGCGGCGTCAGCTGGTATTTGTTCATCGCGTTGCTGTCGAGCCAGATGCGCATCGCATACTGGGCGCCAAACAGCTGGACGTCGCCGACACCCGTCGTTCGGCTGATAGCATCTTTGACGTTCGAGGCGACATAGTCGGAGATATCATCCTGCGTCAGGCTTTTGTTGTCCGAAACAAAACCGGCGACCAGCAGGAAGCTGCTGCTGGATTTCTCAACGCCAATCCCTTGCTGCTGTACCTCTTGCGGCAGTAGCGGCATGGCAAGCTGCAGCTTGTTCTGCACCTGGACCTGGGCGATATCGGGGTCTGTTCCTGACTCGAAGGTCAGGGTGATAGTGACGTTACCTGCTGAATCGCTGGTGGAAGACATATACATCAGGTTATCGATACCGTTCATGTTCTGTTCGATAACCTGGGTCACGGTATCCTGCACCGTCTGGGCGTCAGCGCCGGGGTAGGTTGCGGAAATCGCCACGGCAGGAGGGGCAATTGTCGGATACTGGGCAACGGGCAATTTGAGAATCGCCAGACCGCCTGCAATCATCAAAATGATGGCAAGTACCCAGGCGAAAACCGGCCGCTGAATGAAGAAATTAGCCATGTCGTCGTTCCTTAACTGGCGGGAGTCGTGGTGGTATCAGGCGCGGCAACGACGGTAGCTCCAGGCCTGACTTTTTGCAGGCCGCTGACGATCACTTTGTCACCGTTTTTCAACCCTTCCGTCACCAGCCAGCGATCGCCGATTGCCTGAGGCGCAACAACGGTACGTGATTCAACCTGATTTTTATCATTAACCACCAGTACGGTTGCGTCGCCGCGCGGTGTGCGGGTAACGCCCTGCTGCGGAACCAGGATGGCATCTGGCTGTGTGCCTTCATCAATGCGGGCGCGAACAAACATCCCCGGTAACAGCAAATGTTGAGGGTTAGGGAAAATGGCACGCAGGGTAATTGATCCGGTACTTTCGTCCACCGTAACGTCAGAGAACTGCAACGTGCCTTTCAGCGGATAGGGCTGACCATTCTCCATCAGCAGCTCAACGCTGCTTGCCTTATCACCTTTTTGCAGGCTCGTCTGCTTCAGACGCATAAATTCATTGCTCGACTGGGTGACATCGACATAAATCGGATCAAGCTGCTGGACCGTTGCCAGCGCTGCGGCCTGCCCGTTCGTCACGAGCGCCCCTTCCGTTACGCTTGATTTGCCGATGCGGCCATCGACAGGGGACGTTACTTTGGTATACGCAAGGTTGATACGTGCGCTTTCTACGCCCGCTTTTGCGGCGACGACGCTGGCATCTGCCTGCTGGGCCGTGGCCACGGCCTGGTCATACTCTTGTTTGCTGACGTACTGCGTTCCCATCAGCGGGAGGTAGCGTTTCACCGTCAGGTGCGCAATATTGGCGGCCGCCTGTGCCTTTGCCAGCTCGCCTTTCGCGTTGTCATAGGCCGCCTGATAGGTCGCAGGATCGATCTGGTACAGTGAATCTCCTGCTTTTACATCGCTACCTTCCGTGAAGTTGCGGCGTAAGATGATACCGCTAACCTGTGGACGAACCTCCGCAACGCGGAACGCATCTGTTCTACCCGGGAGTTCAGTTGTGACAGCCAGAGGCGCGCTTTTCACAATATGAACGCTGACCTGAGGTGCCTGCGCATGTTGTTGTGGGTTTTCCTGGCCATCGCATCCAGTGAGCAGTACAGCGCAGACAATGAAAACGGATAAGGGCAAGCGTCTGAAATGATTCGTCATTACTGTTCCTTTAAATACCCATTAACCGATGTTTGCCGTAGATCGGTAGTTGGGGCAGGGAAAAAAATAAAATGTAGCTGCGTATAATAATGAGGGTATTTAATGTTTTTTAATTTATAAGTGCGAATGACGAGGCCTGACGGGAAAATCAGAATCAGACCCGGATAAAATGCGGGTATACTTCTGTCAGACTAATAAGGTAAATAAGGTTTAATGCGTCTACATATTCATTCTGTGAATATAAATATCACTATGTATTTGCCTTGATTATAAATTAAGAAGATTGACTTTTTTTGTGCAAAATTAAAACGTGTTTTAGTGAATACTTTCGCACATCTTAACCCGGTGTCCCGTATCAACCTTGTGAGTAACGAGTAGCTGTCTATGGCACGTAAAAAGAAAGAAGAGGCTCAACAAACCCGACAGCAGTTGATTGAGGCGGCTATCGGGCAGTTTGCGACGCGAGGCGTAGCCAACACGACCCTGACGGATATCGCGGATGCTGCGAAGGTGACGCGCGGCGCAATCTACTGGCACTTTGCCAGTAAGGCCGAAATATTTAACGCTATCTGGGAACAGCAGTTACCGCTTCGGGATGTTATTCGCGACAGGCTTTCTCTTTCTGAAAACGATGACCCGTTGTTAATGCTTCGTGAGCAATTTATTACTGCATTGCAATATATTGCACGCGAGCCCCGTCAATGTGCGCTTCTGCAAATCCTGTATCATAAATGTGAATTTAATAGCGATATGATTTCCGAGGCTGAAATCAGAAAAAGGATTGGATTCAATTATGACTTTTTGCGCGTCACACTGGAGAAATGTATTTCCCGGAAAATCGTTGCGCCGCAGGTGAATGTTGAGCTGACGATGATTGTTTTCCACGGTTTTTTTAGCGGAATCATTAAAAACTGGTTAATGAATAGCGACAGTTTTAATCTTTATCAGCAGGCTCCCGCCCTGGTCGATAGTATTCTGGCGACACTCCCGGTCATGCGAGTATCGCCACATGATGATTACAGCTCAGCGCCAGGCAACATTTCGCCCCGGGCGCAAAGCGTGTCGATGGTCTGCGCGCTGACAGGCTTACCTAACAGATAGCCCTGAAGGGTATTACAGCCCAGCTCCGTCAAAAAGGTTTGCTGCGCTTCGGTTTCCACACCTTCAGCCACAACTTTCAGGTTCAGCGTTTTTGCGAGGGCCACAATCGCTGAGACAATGGTCGCATCCTCGCTTTCACCGCTTAATTCTTTCACAAATGCCCTGTCGATCTTCAGTTCACACGCCGGTAAACGCTTGAGATAGAGCAGGCTGGAATAGCCGGTACCAAAGTCATCAATGGAGGCTTTCACTCCTGCATCCGTCAGCTCTGTCAGCACCCGCACGCTTTCATCCGGGTTGCTCATTGCCGTGGTTTCCGTCACTTCCAGAATGAGCATTTCCGGCGGGACGTGATGAAGGGCAAGGCAGTCGAGAACCGTTTTCACCAGTGAGGGTTGTTCAAACTGCAATGTCGACAGGTTAACTGCCATAGACCAGTTATGATGTCCCTGAAGGTGCCATTCCCTCAGCTGACGACAGGCTTCGTTGATCACCCAGTTACCAATGGGGATGATGAGCCCGGTTTTTTCCGCCAGCGGCAGGAAAAGGTCTGGCGTCAGTAAGCCCTGTTTAGGGTGTTGCCAGCGCAGCAGTGCCTCAAAGCCGAGCAGAGGTCCCGCAGGCGCATGAAACTTTGGCTGATAAAGCAGGCGCAGTTCATTGCGATCGATGGCCATCCACAGATCGTTCATTAACTGAAGATGGGTCTGCGCCAGAGTATTCATGGAGGGCTGGAAGAAGTGATAGCCGTTTCGACCCATATGCTTGGTGTGGTACATCGCCGCATCGGCGTTAAACATCAGCTCACGTTCGCTTTTGCCGTCGTGAGGATACAGCGCGATGCCAATGCTGAGGGTCACTACCAGTTCATAGGGGTCGAGAGTGAACGGGTTATCTATCGCCCGCACCAGTGAATTTGCCAGCGAGGCCGCATCGTCCGGTCCTTCTCCCTCTGCCAGCAGAACAAACTCATCGCCGCCAATGCGTGCAAGGGTGAACTGGCCCTTCAGGAGATGCAGCAGACGCTGCGTAACGGCGACCAGTAGCCTGTCACCGACATCATGACCGTAGGCATCATTGATGGCTTTAAAACCGTCGAGATCCATGAACATCAGGGCAAAATGGGTGCCTTCACGATCGGCTTTGCTGATGGCCTGATCGAGTCTGTCTTCCAGCAGGATACGGTTGGGCAAGCGCGTCAGGGTATCCTGCAATGCCAGTTGAGCGAGTTCCCGGTTAGCTTCCGCAAGCGATGAGGCCAGAAGGGCGGTACGTGCCTGCAGGCGGGCATCCAGCATCGACACCAGCAGGGTGATCCCCAGGATAGAGAGCGCGACGACGCTGACCAGCACCGCCAGCCAGCTTCCGTTGATGCCCTGATGATGAACCATCGTGGACATCGGAAACTGTGCGGCTTTCATCCCGGCGTAGTGCATGCCGGCAATGGCAATCCCCATCGTGATGGCGGCCCCCATGCGCATCAGTACCACCTGCGCGGCTTCGTGACGCAGGCGAAACGTCAGCCACAATGCAGCAAGCGAAGCAGCGAGCGCAATCACGACAGACATGGCCACCCAGCCCTTGTCCCAGATAATCCCGGGCATCACTTCCAGCGCGGCCATACCCGTGTAATGCATCGCGACAATGCCGCTTCCCATCACCAGAGCGCCGGGCAGCAGGCGGCGCAAGCGCAACTGCTCGCAGCTGACGAGCCATAACGCAAACAGCGACGAACCGACGGCGATGACCATGGATAAAATCGTCAGGGTCGCGTTGTAGCTCATGCTCATGGACAGGTCCATCGCCAGCATGCCGATAAAGTGCATGGCCCACACGCCAATACCCATGGCAATACCGCCACCCGCCAGCCAGATGCGCGCTGCTGCACCCTGACTCCCGGCGACGCGTGCAGCCATATTCAGCGCGGTATAAGCCGCAAGAATGGCAACAACAAAGGAGAGGACGACAAGGACAGGGTTGTATTGGCTAACCAGCATGGACAGTTCTACTCGAGTGTGATGTTACGCAAGAGCGGTTGAGAAGGGCGAGACATTATCACCGTCAGGGAACGGCTCAAAGGGATTTAAATCCCCGTTTTTAGTGGGTAATAACGGGGTGGCAGCGACGTGGGGGAGTCAATCGAGTTCTGAACAGTTCACTAATTTCAGCGGATTGACGGAGTTCATATTGCGGCACTTGTCGGTTTCGGTGCTCATCAGTTCAATCCACTGCATCAGGAGGGCATCGAAAAGGAAAACGGAGATTGCAAAGACAACCAGCCACCAGTATTTACGAATCATTGTGTCATTCCGCGAGAAGAGAGCCACTGAAGTGGTGGAAATATACACGAAAAGCCGCGGTTTAAAAGCGGGATAAGGGAAGGTTTACAAAGCGTTGACGGTGACGGGAGCGGATAATAAAAAAGGCGCATCCCCATGCCAGGTAGCGCCTTTTTAAACAAGCATTTCGCTAATCGAAATCAGTTCATGCCGTATTTTTTCAGTTTCTTACGCAGAGTACCACGGTTGATACCCATCATCAGCGCAGCGCGGGTCTGGTTACCGCGGGTGTATTGCATCACCATGTCCAACAGTGGCTGTTCAACTTCAGCCAGTACCAGCTCATACAGGTCATTAACATCCTGACCGTTCAGTTGAGCAAAATAGTTCTTCAGTGCCTGTTTAACCGAGTCACGCAGGGGCTTTTGAGTTACCTGATCCTGAGAGTTAACGGTAGAAACGGTCAGTACGTCAGAATTTACGCGTTGTTCGAACATAGTTCTGTCAGCTCTTTATTTCATTACGCAAGATTTTCGAAGTATGCCTCCAACGCCTCCAGCTGTTCGCTGGCATCCTCAATGGCGTTGAATGTGCGCCGAAACTGGTCATCTGGAGCGTGCTCCTGGAGATACCAGGAGACGTGTTTACGCGCAATTCGGTACCCTTTTGCCTGACCGTAATGGTCATGCAGTTCCCGAACATGCGAACAAAGCAAGCGCTTTACCTCTGCCAGTGGCAGCGGGGCAAGCAGCTCCCCAGTGTCCAGATAATGCTGGATTTCCCGGAAGATCCAGGGTCTTCCCTGAGCTGCACGTCCTATCATCAGAGCATCAGCTCCCGTATAGTCGAGTACAGCCCTGGCTTTAAGCGGGTCAGTTATGTCGCCATTCGCGATAATCGGAATGGAAACCTTCTGCTTAACTGCCCGAATGCTGTCGTATTCAGCTTCACCATTGAACAAACAGGCGCGAGTGCGTCCATGGATGGTCAGGGCCTGAATGCCACAGTCTTCGGCCAGTTGGGCAATCTCTACACAGTTACGGTGTTCCGGCGACCAACCCGTGCGAATCTTTAACGTAACAGGAACGTCCACTGCGCTGACAACCGCCGTCAGGATAGCTTTCACCTGGTCGGGGTATTGCAGAAGGGCTGAACCTGCAAGCTTGCGATTCACCTTTTTGGCCGGGCAACCCATATTGATATCAATAATCTGGGCGCCACTTTCCACGTTAATACGCGCGGCATCTGCCATCTCTTCAGGGACGCTTCCGGCAATTTGCACGGTGCGAATACCTGGTTCATCAATGTGCACCATCCGAAGGCGGGATTTGTCGCTTTCCCAGACCTGCGGGTTAGACGACATCATCTCGGATACGGTTAAACCGGCTCCCATCTCATAGCACAGCGTCCTGAACGGCCGGTCGGTAATACCTGCCATTGGGGCTGCGATCAGGCGATTTCTAAGCTGGTGGTGTCCGATGCGCATGAGTTAAGAAATGACCATACTGTGACTGCAAGGCGGCGTATATTACGCATTTTTTGCACGAGATGAAAGGCCAAACTTTGAACAATCCACTGTTGTAGATCAAGGAATCGCCGCACAGTCTTTCTGTTTAAAATTATTCATTATTTAAATCATTGGGTTATGCGGTGATGGTTATTTTATGTGCGCTTACAATTTCCCGTAACTTCTCATCAATTCTGAATAAATGCGACACATGAGCG
Source organism: Enterobacter chuandaensis (assembly GCF_039718975.1). Classification (NCBI taxonomy): domain Bacteria; kingdom Pseudomonadati; phylum Pseudomonadota; class Gammaproteobacteria; order Enterobacterales; family Enterobacteriaceae; genus Enterobacter; species Enterobacter chuandaensis. The sequence goes on along the minus strand of NZ_CP097173.1, from coordinate 4,178,158 downwards.
GGATAATCTGCTGTTTTTAGCAGCAGATTTCCCCACTTCTTTGCGATCTGCGTCGCATTTTAGAACATGATGTCAGGACAAAAAATAGTCGTTATTCGACGACAACACGACCATGAAGGGACTGTACCGGACGGTTATTATCGTGATGCATTGTGTGGGTGAATTTCTCGAGTTGCTCGGCAGACACTGTCAGAGGATGCTTAAGCACAATCCAGGTCACGCCTTCCGAACAGGGTGGCGTGGTCAGCGAGCCGCTAAAGCGCCAGTACGTTTTATCTTTCGGCAGCAACGTGTTCAGATTGAGATCCTGTTTGATGGAGACGTTCAGATCAGCCTGCTGAGGCATAACGCTCCACAGTTTATCAAGCTCACGGTTCTCTGCCCCTTTGTCGAACATGACCGCAACAACAACCAGCTCTCCCTTCGTATTTTTATGCACAAGGTGCATTTCCATCGCGTAATGCTTGCCATGCACGGTATTTTCGCTCGGTGCGTGGAAGTGGAACTGCTGTAACGTCCAGGTTTGCTTATCCAGCGTGATGGTGTCGCGGGTGTCAGTCTGTTCGCTTGCCTGAATGGTATGGCCATTGTTTGTCAGCGTCACAGGGCCATCAATGTAGTGCGTTTGCAGCGGGGAAAGGTGGGCGTTAGCGGTCGAATCAATATCAATCGGAGACTGGTACATTCCGCTTTGACAGGTTTTGTATGTCTCATCCAGTTCTCCCCAGTGCTCCGGTGAACCTTCTCCTTTGTAGCTCCAGTGTGATGCGTTTGCTGATGCCGAGATGATGCCGAGCGCCAGCAGCGCTGCCTTGCTATAAACGTGTTTCATAATATTCTTCCTGTGAATTTTTATTATCCAAACCAAAATTTATCAATATGATTTGTGTGGTTATTTTACCGGAGGCAGGCAAAGGGCGGGAGGAATATTAGAGGGGAGGAGGCGTGGTCAGAGGACCACGCCAAATACTTATTTTTTACGACCGGTAATACGGCACCACTCTTCTTTCTCTACAACCGGGTCGAGAGCGAAAAGGTCGGCGTAGGCTTCGCAAACGCTCTCCGCCTGGCTTGCCAGGATGCCGGAAAGCCCCAGCAGACCGCCCTCAACGGGCAGCACGCTGATTAATGGCGCAAGTTCACGCAGCGGGCCCGCGAGAATGTTTGCGACCACCACATCGGCTTTCATGGCTTCTGGCTGCGCATCCGGCAGATATAGCTCCAGACGATCGGAAACGCTGTTTCGCTCGGCATTATCGCGGCTGGCCTGAATGGCCTGCGGATCGATATCGATCCCGATGGCTTTCGCCGCGCCCAGTTTCAGGGCGGCAATTGCGAGGATCCCGGAGCCGCATCCGAAGTCGATCACCGTTTTACCTTCCAGATCCAGACCGTCCAGCCACTGCAGGCACAGAGAGGTGGTTGGGTGGGTGCCGGTGCCAAACGCCAGGCCTGGGTCAAGCATTACGTTGACGGCATTTTCATCCGGTACATCGCGCCAGCTAGGACAAATCCACAGACGTTTGCCGAACTGCATCGGGTGGAAATTATCCATCCACTCGCGTTCCCAGTCCTTGTCTTCCAGCTGCTCGATTTTGTGCACAAAACCTGCGCCCAGCAGGGGATGGTTTTCCAGAATAGCGACGACCTCTTTCATGTCGGTTTCGGCATCAAACAGACCGATAACGTCAGTGTCACCCCACAGGCGCGTTTCGCCCGGCAGCGGCTCAAACACCGGCGTGTCATGCGTGTCCTGGAAGGTAATGGAGACAGAGCCGGCCTCCATCAGCGCATCGCTCAGCTCTTCGGCGTTCGCGCCGGTTGTGTTCAGTTTTAGTTGGATCCACGGCATGGCAAAACTCTTTATTTATCAGTAGAAATCATAGCGGTTTGTGGGGCGGGCTGGCCGAAACGGTTCCCCACCACAAATGCCAGTAAACTTAGCAGTAACGAAGGCACAATCGGATGGAAGCCCAGGTACTGGATTTTAAACGTTGCGAGCACAGCGTAAAGCACGCCGCCAACAATCATCGCGCTCAGCGCGCCAGCAGCATTGGCGCGTTCCCAATAGAGACCCAATACCAGCGGCCACAGGAAAACGGCTTCAAGGCCGCCAAACGCAAGAAGGTTCAGCCAGATGATCATCTCCGGCGGACGCCATGCGGCCAGCAGCAGCAGTGCCCCTAACACCAGGGTAATGACGGCTGACATCCGCTTCAGGCGTCGTTCATTTTCAACCTGCTCAGGGCGTAGATTCAGGTAGAGATCTTTAATGATCGTAGCGGAACTTTGCAGTAACTGGGCGTTAATGGTCGACATAATCGCCGCCATTGGCGCCGCGAGGAAAATCCCTGCGGCGAAGGGCGGCAGCACTTTGACCATCAGCGTCGGGATCACCAGATCCGGTACGGTAAGGTCAGGGATCACCGCACGTCCCAGCGCACCCGCCAGGTGCATACCAAACATCAGAACCGCGACCACTATCGTCCCGATAATGATCCCTTTGTGAACGGCTTTGCTGTCTTTATAGGAGATGCAGCGCACGGCGGTATGCGGCAGGCCAATCACCCCGAAGCAGACCAGCACCCAGAACGACGTCATAAACGTCGGAGAAAGGATGTCATCCGCGCCCTGCGGTGAAACCAGTTTCGGGTCAATCGCTTCCAGAGTTTCCACGGCATGACTGAGGCCGCCAGCCGCATGAACAATCCCCACCAGCAGAACGATCGTGCCAATGAGCATGACCATTCCCTGTAGCGTATCGTTCAGTACGCTGGCGCGGAACCCGCCAAACGCGGTGTATAGCGCAATGCTTACCCCGAAGATGAGCAAGCCTGTCTCGTAGGGGATCCCGGCCGCCGTTTCCAGCAGGCGAGCCCCACCGATAAACTGTACCGTCATCGCGCCAATAAAGGCCACCAGCAGGCTTAAGCTCGCCAGCCACACCAGCAAGCGACTGCGGTAGCGGGCAAACAGCATATCGTTGAGCGTGACGGCGTTATAGCGGCGCGCCAGGATGGCAAATTTCTTACCCAGAATACCGAGCGAGAGCCAGACGGCGGGTAGCTGGATCATGGCCAGCAATACCCAGCCTAACCCGTACTTGTAGGCCGCACCTGGGCCGCCAATAAACGAGCTGGCGCTGATATAGGTGGCGGTCAGCGTCATCGCCAGTACAACGCCGCCCATCGACCGGCTGCCGAGGAAATACTCATTCAGGAAAGCGCCGGTCGCCCTTTTACGCATGGCATAAATGGACAAACCAAACACGATCAGCAGGTATGCGACAAGCGGCAGAATGACTTCAAGCTGCATCATCGTCCTCCAGCGGAATATCGCGATAGATGAATTTCACCATTGCCCAGCACAGCAGAATAAACACCAGCGGTACCAGCAGGCAGGCCATTTCGAACCAGTGCGGCAGGCCGGTGATGCCAATAGCGGAGTCAGGTAAGTAAGCAGTTACTAACCATGCGGCAAGATAGAGAAGGGTCAGCCACAGCGCCCAGCGCGCTTCTTTATGGGCCTGAACAAAACGTTTGTCCATTTTTTGTCCCTTGTGGATGCAGAAAGCGGGGATTGTACATGATGGGGCGTGGCGATCCCCAGAAATAAAAAAGGCCGGATTATCCGGCCTTTTCGCGTGAGAGCAGTCTTACTTCTCGTTAAGACCGAGTTTTTTCTCCAGGTAGTGGATGTTAGTTCCACCATTCTGGAAGTGCTCGTCGCTCATAATGCGCATCTGCAGATCAACGTTGGTTTTGATACCGTCGATGATCAGCTCCTGCAGGGCGTTCTTCATGCGGGCAATCGCCACATCACGGTTTTCGCCGTAGCAGATAAGCTTACCGATCATTGAGTCATAGTACGGCGGTACGGTGTATCCGGCGTAGATATGAGACTCCCAACGTACACCAAAGCCACCCGGCGCGTGGAAACGCGTGATTTTACCCGGGCTTGGCAGGAAGGTGTTCGGGTCTTCGGCGTTGATACGACACTCTACCGCATGGCCTTTCACCACAACTTCTTCCTGCTTGATGGACAGAGGCTGACCGGCTGCGATACGCAGCTGCTCTTTGATCAGGTCAACGCCAGTGATCATTTCGGTCACCGGGTGTTCAACCTGAATACGGGTGTTCATTTCAATGAAGTAGAACTCGCCGTTTTCGAACAGGAACTCAAAGGTACCCGCCCCGCGATAGCCGATATCGACGCACGCTTTGGCGCAACGCTCGCCGATGTAGCGACGCAGTTCCGGGGTAATGCCCGGCGCTGGCGCTTCTTCGACCACTTTCTGGTGACGACGCTGCATGGAGCAGTCACGTTCTGCCAGATAGATCGCATTACCCTGACCGTCAGCCAGCACCTGAATTTCGATGTGACGTGGGTTTTCCAGGTATTTTTCCATGTACACCATGTCATTGCTGAAAGCGGCTTTCGCTTCTGCTTTGGTCATGGAGATGGACTGCGCCAGTTCAGCATCGCTGCGCACAACGCGCATACCGCGACCGCCGCCGCCGCCGGACGCCTTGATGATAACCGGGTAGCCAATGCGTTTAGCATGAGCACGGTTAGCATCCATGTCGTCGGTCAGAGGGCCGTCAGAGCCTGGTACGGTTGGTACACCGGCTTTTTTCATCGCGGTGATAGCAGACACTTTGTCGCCCATCAGGCGGATGGTGTCAGCTTTCGGACCGATGAAGATAAAGCCTGAGCGTTCAACCTGCTCAGCAAAGTTGGCGTTCTCAGAGAGGAAACCATAACCCGGATGAATTGCCACCGCGCCGGTGATTTCAGCGGCGCTGATGATAGCCGGGATGTTCAGATAGCTTTTTACGGACGGAGCCGGGCCAATACAGACCGTCTCATCCGCCAGCAATACGTGTTTTAAATCGCGATCCGCGCTTGAGTGCACGGCCACGGTCTTGATGCCCAGTTCTTTACAGGCACGAAGAATACGCAGTGCAATCTCGCCACGGTTGGCGATAACAATTTTATCCAGCATGTTCGCCTCGTTACTCGATGACGACCAGCGGCTCGTCAAATTCAACCGGCTGACCACTTTCGACCAGAATCGCTTTCACAGTACCTGACTTGTCAGCTTCGATCTGGTTCATCATTTTCATCGCTTCAACGATGCACAGGGTATCGCCTACGTTGACTTTCTGACCCACTTCGATGAACGCCTTCGCGTCCGGGCTCGGGGTGCGGTAGAAAGTACCAACCATTGGGGAACGTACGATGTGACCACTGATTTCTGCTGCAGCGGCAGGTGCGGCTTCAGCTGCTGCTGGCGCAACGGCTGCGGAAAGCGCAGGCTGCTGCACTGGCGCAGCGTAAGCTTGCTGCATTACCGGGAAGCTAGCGGCTGGGGCTGCACGGCTGATGCGTACAGACTCTTCGCCTTCAGAAATTTCCAGTTCGGAGATGCCTGATTCTTCAACCAGCTCGATCAGTTTTTTAATCTTACGAATATCCATGAGTGGGTTCCGTACTCTTGTTTAGTGTGATTGTGACAAGCGTTTTACCGCTGTCTGTAAAGCGTATGAATAGCCGTCTGCGCCCAGTCCGCAGATAACGCCAGCAGCGATATCCGACAGATACGAATGGTGGCGGAACGGCTCTCGGGCGTGCACATTACTCAGGTGGACCTCGATAAACGGGATACTCACCGCGAGCAGTGCGTCGCGAATAGCAACACTGGTGTGCGTAAACGCGGCCGGATTGATCAGGATATAGTCCACAGTGTCTTTAGCCTGATGAATACGGTCGATGATTGCGTACTCCGCGTTTGACTGAAAATGGTCCAAATCCACATTCAGCGAGGCTGCTTCCGTGCTCAGATGGTTAACAATTTCGCTCAATGTCAGCGTGCCGTACTTCTCTGGCTCACGGGTTCCGAGCATGTTCAGGTTCGGTCCGTTTAAAACTAAGATATGGAACTTATCAGTCATTATGCCGCTATCTCCTGCGATCTTCGGGTAAAAAACAAAATATACCGTCGAAGCGCAAATGTCACCTTTTCAGAGGCCTAAAACCGCTGTCGGGCGAACCAAGGTCGCACATTATAACGATTTCGTAGCATTTGGCAGCTAAATACTGGTCTTATCAGGGAAGATTATCAACCGCAATCCAAAAAAGATTTGCGGTTGAGAGGTAATCTGCGGGAAAACGCACAGTTTCGCGAACTATCGCAACCACTGGCGGAACTTCTTATAACGCCATGCTAAAAGCGCCACGGCTGCCAGCGCATAGAGGACCGGCTGCGGAGAGAGGATCTTCACCGACCACAGATAATGAATGGGGGTGAGGATCGCGACAAGATAGACGAAGTTGTGCAGCAACTGCCAGCGACGACCCAGCTTGCGCTGCGCATATTGCGTGGATGTCAGCGCTAACGCCAGTAAAACTACCCAGCTCACGATACCCAGCGTCAGATAAGGTCTGGTCACCAGTTCGCGTCCAAGCAGCGCCAGATTGTTAATTCCCAGTTCCAGCAGGGCGTAGCTGGTAAGGTGCAGCGTCGCCCAGGCAAAACACCATAGCCCCAAAAGCCGACGGGTGCGTATCAATAATGGCTGTTTAGCGTAGCGCGCCAGCGGCGAGACGAGCAAGGTTGCCAGCAAAAATTTCAGAGCCATCCGACCCGTAAAATGCTGGATATCCTTTGCCGGATCGGCGCTAAAGAGCCCCTGACTGGCCGCCCAGAACAGCCAGAGAAAAGGAAGTATCCCGGCTAAATGCAGCAGCACTTTCAGCCAGGTTATCTGCTTTGCCGTTAAACGCACTCAGAAGTTCTCCCGTAAATTAAGGCCACGGTAAAGAGACGCCACTTCATCTGCATAGCCGTTAAACAGCAGCGTGGGCTGACGCTTCACGTCCAGCGCGCCGCCGGAGCTAATAAAGCGTTCCGTCGCCTGCGACCAGCGGGGATGATCCACATGCGGGTTCACATTGGCGAAGAAACCATATTCGTTCGGGGCCGCCAGGTTCCAGGTCGTTGGCGGACGCTCGCGGGTCAGCTTAATGCTGACGATAGATTTAATCCCTTTGAAGCCATATTTCCACGGCACGGTTAAACGGATGGGGGCACCGTTCTGCGGCGGGAGCGCTTTACCGTAAACGCCGACGGTCAGTAGGGTAAGGGGATGCATGGCTTCATCGAGACGCAACCCTTCGACGTACGGATACTCAAGCCCGCCGCCGATAAACCGGTCCTTCTGACCCGGCATCTCGTCCGGGGCGTAGCGCGTCTGGAAGGCGACGTATTTTGCATTGCTGGTGGGCTCAACCATCGCCAGTAGCTTATGCAGCGGGAAGCCTACCCAGGGCACCACCATCGACCACGCCTCTACACAGCGCATGCGATAGATACGCTCTTCGAGCGGGAAGCGGGTGGTCAGATCGTGGTGGTCCAGCGTCAACGGTTTCGCCACTTCGCCGTCGATTTTCAGCGTCCACGGATCGGTTTTCATGCTGCCGGCATTGGCGGCGGGATCGGCTTTATCCAGACCAAATTCGTAGAAGTTGTTGTAGCCGGTGACCTTATCTTCCGGCGTGAGCGCCAGCGTGTTTTGCCATTCGGCGGGTTTGGTAAAGGTAAGTGGGGCACCGGAAGGCGCCTTAGGGCGATCGTTGCCTTTAAACCAGTCGAGCAGGTCAGCGTGTGCTGCTGGAGAGAGCGTCAGTGCGGTGGCGCTGATGCCAAGCATTTTCAGGATCTGGCGGCGCTGTAACATAAAGACAGACTCAGACGTTACGTCGGCTTCCGTCAGTTTTCGGTTTTTCATGGCATCCTCCGTCATGCGTTTTTCTAAGCATGACGGAGGAGAAGGATTAGCGCGAATATGTCACGAAAATTTGAAGATTAGGCGATTTTCACCAGCGCACGGCCGTGGAACTGGTTATCCATAATCTTACTGGCATATTCCGGTGCCTGGCCGAGCGTAATCTCGGTGGCGCTCTGAGTATAGAATGATTCCGGCAGATCGCGCACCAGACGCTCCCACGCTTCTGCACGGCGAGCCGCAGGCGTCATCACGGAATCCACACCCTGCAGGCGGACGTTACGCAGAATAAATGGCATCACTGTCGTTGGCAGGGCAAATCCACCCGCCAGGCCGCAGGCTGCCACGCAGCCGCCGTAGTTCATTTGTGCCAGGATCTTTGCCAGCACTTTGTCTCCGACGGTATCCACCGCGCCTGCCCAGACCTGTTTTTCCAGCGGGCGGGTTTCAGCAAACTCATCGCGGCCAAGAATGCGGCTGGCACCGAGCTGGCGCAGGTAGTCATGCGTACTTTCACGGCCAGAAACCGCCGCAACCTGATAACCCAGCTTATGCAGCAGCGTGACTGCCGTGCTGCCCACGCCACCGCTGGCCCCGGTCACGACAATTTCACCTGACTCAGGACGAATGCCAGCATCTTCAAGGGCCATCACGCACAGCATGGCGGTAAAGCCTGCGGTGCCGACGATCATCGCTTTGCGGCCATCCATGCCTTTTGGCATCGGCACCAGCCAGTCACCCTTCACGCGAGCCTGTGTTGCCAGCCCGCCCCAGTGATTTTCACCCACGCCCCAGCCGGTGAGCAGCACCTGCTGGCCCGCATGGAAACGCGGATCTTCGCTGCTATGAACCCGGCCAGCAAAATCAATACCCGGCACCATAGGGAAATTTCGGATGATTTTACCCTTACCGGTAATAGCCAGCGCATCTTTATAATTTAAACTGGACCAGTCGATGTCGACGGTTACTTCGCCTTCCGGCAGTCGGCTCTCTTCTACGGCCTGTATTGAGGCAAGCGTTTTACCGTCCTGCTGTTCTAAGATCAAAGCCTGCATACGGGGGTCCTCACAACTCATATGATGGGAAAATACTTTCTGAAGACTATACTCGCTCAGGGTAAAGCAATGCCGATTTAACGCAATAAATTGCCAGATACGCCAGGTTTGGTAGTATGCCGCATTTGAAATGCAAGTTAGCGCTTACTCGCTACCCCATCAACCCACGGAGTAATCTCAAGGATGCGATTAACGACGAAGTTCTCGGCTTTTATCACTTTGCTGACGGGGCTTACCATCTTTGTCACGCTTCTTGGTTGCTCTCTGAGCTTTTATAACGCCATTCAGGACAAACTGGTCAACCGGGTGGAATCTGTTGCGTCGGTCATTGATACGCGTCTGCTGACTACGCCGCTCCCTGAGCTGTCCCGGGAACTGGATGAGCTGATGGTGCCGGTTGATATTATTCAGATCGACATTCAGCAGGGAAAGCATCAGGTGTTAAGCCATGAACGGCAGGGAAGTTATCGACCTGCGGGCGTGGTGAGCCAGTATCGTGAAGTGACGGTACACTCCCTCAAAAATCCGGGCATGACCATCCACATGGTCTACCTCGATCCGATGGCCAGCTATTTCCGTTCCATGATGACCACCGCGCCGCTCACCGTCGCTGTCGCATTCATTATTCTGCTGATTTTTCTCGCGGTCCGCTGGCTGCGCCGCCAGCTTTCAGGTCAGGAACTGCTGGAGATCCGCTCCGTACGTATCCTGAACGGTGAACGCGGCCCGCAGGTGCGCGGCTCGGTTCACGAATGGCCGTCCCGCGCCAGCAGCGCGCTGGATACGCTGCTCTCCGAAATCCAGTTTGCCAGCGACCAGCGCAGCCGTATGGATACGCTGATCCGCTCTTATGCCGCGCAGGATAATAAAACAGGCCTGAACAACCGCCTTTTCTTTGATAATCAGCTTGCCACACTGCTCGACGACCCGGAAAAAGTGGGCACCCACGGGGTGGTAATGATGGTCCGCCTGCCTGATTTCGATCTGCTGCGCGATACCTGGGGACAGCGCGCCGCGGAAGAAAATCTCTTTACGCTGATCAACCTGCTCTCCACCTTTATTATGCGCTACCCGGGCGCGCTGCTGGCCCGCTATCACCGCAGTGACTTTGCCGTGTTGCTGCCGCATCGCACGTTGAAGGAGTCAGAGAGCATCGCCAGCCAGCTGCTGAAGGCCGTCGATGCGCTGCCGCAGAGCAAAATGCTCGACAGAGACGATATGGTTCATATGGGGATCTGCGCCTGGCGCGGCGGGCAGTCGACAGAGCAGGTGATGGAGCATGCGGAAGCGGCCACCCGTAATGCCGTGCTGCAGGGGGCGAACGGTTGGGCGGTCTATGACGATTCGCTGCCGGAAAAAGGACGCGGAAACGTGCGCTGGCGTACTTTGATTGAGCAAATGCTGAGTCGCGGTGGACCACGTATTTATCAAAAGCCGGCGGTCCTGAAAAACGGTAACGTCCACCACCGCGAGCTGCTGTGCCGTATTTTTGACGGTACGGAAGAGGTTATTTCTGCGGAATATCTGCCGATGGTGCTGCAATTTGGGCTGTCCGAAGAGTATGACCGCCAGCAAATTACGCGGTTGATTCCGTTTTTATCCTTCTGGCCTGACGAAAATCTGGCATTACAGGTTACCGTGGAGTCGTTAATTCGCCCGCGTTTTCAGCGCTGGCTGCGGGATACCTTAATGCAATGCGAAAAATCGCAACGCAAGCGCATTATTTTTGAACTTGCTGAGGCGGATGTGGGTCAACACATCAGCCGGTTGCGTCCGGTGGTACGTTTGATCAACGCGCTCGGCGCGCGCGTAGCAGTGACGCAGGCAGGTTTAACACTGGTCAGTACCAACTGGATCAAGGAGCTGGATGTCGAGTTATTAAAATTACATCCGGGGCTGGTAAGGAATATTGAAAAGCGCACGGAAAATCAGCTGCTGGTACAGAGTCTGGTTGAAGCGTGCAAGGGAACGCGAACGCAAGTATTTGCCACGGGCGTGCGCTCCAGAGGCGAATGGCAGATGTTAACAGAGCGCGGCGTTATGGGCGGTCAGGGTGATTTTTTTGCCGCCTCTCAGCCGCTTGACACCAACGTGAAAAAATATTTGCAAAGATACTCTGTTTGACCTGCCGTTTACTTTGTTTTCACGTAGAATATCGCGCCTGTAGCTTTGAGTATGTCGAGCAAAAAGCCAGTGAACGACCTTTAACGGGTTACAAATGTTAGTGAGGGACACGACTGTTAACTCAGCCCTGAGGGAGTCAGGGGATGATTTTGTAACATCAGGAAACGTACTGCACAAATTTTCACCGTTGCAGATGATTTTTGCGCCTTGTCGCTGCTGCGTGTGGTTGGTAAAGTAAGCGGATTTTGTTTTCCGCCCCAGCTTTCAGGATTATCCCTTAGTATGTTGAAAAAATTTCGTGGCATGTTTTCCAATGACCTGTCCATTGACCTGGGTACCGCGAATACCCTTATTTATGTAAAAGGACAAGGCATCGTATTGAATGAGCCTTCTGTTGTGGCCATTCGTCAGGATCGCGCAGGCTCGCCAAAAAGCGTGGCCGCAGTGGGTCATGACGCGAAGCAGATGCTGGGTCGTACCCCTGGCAACATTGCCGCCATTCGCCCAATGAAAGACGGCGTTATCGCTGACTTCTTCGTGACTGAAAAAATGCTTCAGCACTTCATCAAGCAGGTCCACAGCAACAGCTTCATGCGCCCAAGCCCGCGTGTGCTGGTGTGTGTGCCGGTTGGCGCAACCCAGGTAGAACGTCGCGCGATTCGTGAATCCGCTCAGGGCGCAGGTGCGCGTGAAGTATTCCTGATTGAAGAGCCAATGGCTGCGGCTATCGGTGCAGGCCTGCCAGTTTCTGAAGCTACCGGCTCTATGGTGGTGGATATCGGTGGTGGTACCACTGAAGTGGCCGTTATCTCTCTGAACGGCGTGGTGTACTCCTCTTCCGTGCGTATCGGTGGTGACCGCTTCGACGAAGCGATCATTAACTACGTGCGCCGTAACTACGGCTCTCTGATCGGTGAAGCGACTGCAGAGCGCATCAAACACGAAATCGGCTCTGCGTATCCGGGCGATGAAGTGCGCGAGATCGAAGTGCGTGGCCGTAACCTGGCTGAAGGTGTTCCACGCGGCTTTACCCTGAACTCCAACGAAATTCTGGAAGCGCTGCAGGAACCGCTGACCGGCATCGTGAGCGCGGTGATGGTTGCGCTGGAACAGTGCCCGCCAGAACTGGCATCCGATATCTCCGAACGCGGTATGGTTCTGACCGGTGGTGGTGCGCTGCTGCGTAACCTCGACCGCCTGTTAATGGAAGAGACAGGTATTCCTGTCGTAGTTGCAGAAGATCCACTGACTTGCGTCGCCCGCGGTGGTGGCAAGGCGCTGGAAATGATCGACATGCACGGCGGCGACTTGTTCAGCGAAGAGTAGTCATTGTGAAAGGGTAGCGTATCGCTACCCTTTCTCTCTGACACGAGAATACGCATAGCCTATGAAGCCAATTTTTAGCCGTGGCCCATCGCTACAGTTTCGCCTCATTCTGGCGGTTCTGGTTGCGCTTGGCGTCATTATTGCCGATAGCCGCCTCGGTACGTTCAGCCAGATCCGAACGTACATGGATACCGCCGTCAGTCCTTTCTACTTTATATCAAATGGTCCCCGTGAACTGCTCGACTCCGTTTCTCAAACGCTGTCTTCACGAGACCAGCTCGAACTCGAAAACCGGGCATTACGCCAGGAACTGCTGCTGAAAAACAGCGAACTGCTGATGCTGGGGCAATATAAGCAGGAAAACGCGCGTCTGCGTGAACTGCTCGGCTCGCCGCTGCGTCAGGATGAGCAGAAGATGGTCACGCAGGTGATCTCCACCGTGAACGACCCTTACAGCGATCAGGTTGTGATCGACAAAGGCAGCGTGAACGGGGTGTATGAAGGTCAGCCCGTCATCAGCGATAAAGGCGTAGTAGGCCAGGTTGTCGCAGTGGCCAAACTGACCAGCCGCGTGCTGCTGATTTGCGATGCCACTCACGCGCTGCCGATCCAGGTTCTGCGTAACGACATCCGCGTGATTGCGGCCGGTAACGGCTGCACAGACGATCTGCAGCTGGAACATCTGCCTGCTAATACGGACATCCGCGTCGGTGACGTGCTGGTGACGTCCGGTCTGGGTGGACGCTTCCCGGAAGGCTACCCGGTTGCCGTGGTCTCGTCGGTGAAGCTGGATACTCAGCGTGCCTATACCGTAATTCAGGCGCGTCCAACCGCTGGTTTACAGCGTCTGCGCTATCTGCTGCTGCTCTGGGGAGCCGATCGTAACGGTGCAAACCCGATGACGCCTGAAGAGGTGCATCGCGTGGCGAATGAACGTCTGATGCAGATGATGCCGCAGGTTCTTCCGCCAGCGGACTCCATGGGGCCGCCAGCGCCAGTGCCCGCGCCGGCAACAGGATTAACGCAGCCGCTGCCTGATGCGCCGCCACCGCCTAAACTCTCTTCGGGAGGGCAGTAGTGGCAAGCTATCGTAGCCAGGGACGCTGGGTCATCTGGCTCTCATTCCTCATTGCACTGTTGCTGCAGATTATGCCCTGGCCGGATGACATTCTCGTTTTCCGGCCAAACTGGGTTCTGCTCATTTTACTTTACTGGATCCTTGCTCTGCCGCACCGCGTAAATGTCGGCACGGGATTTGTGATGGGTGCCATACTGGATCTCATTAGCGGTTCTACGCTTGGCGTACGCGCATTATCCATGAGCATTATCGCGTATCTTGTCGCACTTAAATTCCAGCTCTTCCGGAACCTTGCGCTCTGGCAACAGGCGCTGGTGGTGATGCTGTTGTCGCTTGCCGCGGATATCGTTGTTTTCTGGGCAGAGTTTTTAGTGATCAACGTCTCTTTCCGACCGGAAGTGTTCTGGAGTAGTGTAGTAAACGGTGTGCTCTGGCCATGGTTATTCCTGCTGATGCGTAAGGTTCGCCAGCAGTTTGCTGTGCAATAAAAGGTTTCTATGACGTCTTTGTATCTCGCTTCCGGCTCCCCGCGCCGTCAGGAGCTCCTGACGCAGTTAGGGGTCTCTTTTGAACGCATCGTGACCGGCATTGAAGAAAAACGTGCTGAGGGCGAAAGTGCTCAGCAGTACGTCTCTCGTCTGGCGCGCGAGAAAGCGCAGGCTGGCGTCGCCAGCGTGCCACGCGATCTCCCCGTGCTGGGGGCAGATACCATCGTTATTCTTAACGGTGAAGTGCTTGAGAAACCGCGCGACGCCGAACATGCGGAGCGCATGCTGCGCAAAATGTCCGGGCAAACGCATCAGGTGATGACTGCCGTCGCGCTGGCTGACAGCCAAAACGTGCTGGATTGCCTGGTGGTGACGGACGTGACGTTCAGAGTACTTACCGACGATGAGATCGCCGCTTACATTGCCAGCGGTGAACCGATGGATAAAGCAGGTGCATACGGTATTCAAGGGTTGGGTGGCTGTTTTGTCAGGAAGATTAATGGCAGCTATCACGCCGTAGTCGGCTTACCGCTGGTGGAAACGTATGAGTTGCTGAGCAATTTTAACTCACTGCGTGAGGGAAGGGATAATTATGACGGCTGAATTGTTGGTAAACGTAACGCCATCGGAAACCCGTGTGGCCTATATTGATGGTGGCATTCTTCAGGAAATTCATATTGAGCGTGAAGCGCGGCGCGGAATAGTAGGCAATATCTACAAAGGTCGTGTCAGTCGTGTACTGCCGGGTATGCAGGCGGCTTTTGTAGATATTGGACTGGATAAGGCGGCATTTTTACATGCCTCCGATATCATGCCGCACACCGAGTGCGTCGCGGGCGAAGAGCAAAAACAGTTTGCCGTGCGCGACATTTCCGAGCTGGTGCGTCAGGGCCAGGACTTAATGGTGCAGGTGGTGAAAGATCCCCTTGGCACCAAAGGTGCCCGTCTGACCACCGACATCACCTTACCTTCCCGCTATCTGGTCTTTATGCCCGGCGCGTCGCACGTGGGCGTTTCCCAACGTATTGAAAGCGAAAGCGAGCGCGAGCGTCTGAAGAAAGTGGTCAGCGCTTACTGCGATGAACAGGGCGGATTTATTATCCGTACCGCCGCGGAAGGGATCAGCGAAGAAGACCTGGCGTCAGATGCGGCATACCTGAAGCGCGTCTGGACCAAAGTGATGGAGCGTAAAAAACGCAACCAGACCCGCTACCAGCTGTATGGGGAGCTGGCGCTGGCGCAGCGCGTGCTGCGTGATTTTGCCGATGCGCAGCTCGACCGTATTCGCGTGGACTCTCGTCTGACGTATGAAGCGCTGCTGGAGTTTACCGCCGAGTACATCCCGGAAATGCCTGGCCTGCTGGAGCATTACACCGGGCGTCAGCCGATCTTCGATCTCTATGATGTCGAAAACGAGATCCAGCGAGCCCTGGAGCGTAAGGTTGAGCTGAAGTCTGGCGGGTATCTGATCATCGATCAGACCGAAGCGATGACCACCGTCGATATCAATACCGGCGCGTTTGTCGGCCATCGCAATCTGGATGACACCATCTTCAATACCAACATCGAAGCCACGCAGGCGATTGCGCGCCAGCTTCGTCTGCGCAACCTCGGCGGCATTATCATCATCGACTTCATCGATATGAGCAATGAAGACCATCGCCGCCGCGTGCTGCACTCGCTGGAGCAGGCGCTAAGTAAAGATCGCGTGAAAACCAGCATCAACGGTTTCTCACAGCTGGGCCTGGTGGAAATGACGCGCAAGCGTACCCGTGAAAGCGTTGAGCATGTGCTGTGTAATGAATGCCCAACCTGCCATGGACGCGGAACGGTAAAGACGGTTGAGACCGTCTGCTACGAAATTATGCGTGAAATCGTCCGTGTTCATCATGCCTACGACTCCGATCGTTTTCTGGTCTATGCTTCCCCTGCGGTGGCTGAAGCGCTGAAAGGCGAAGAGTCGCACGCGCTGGCGGAAGTGGAAATCTTTGTCGGCAAACAGGTAAAAGTACAAATTGAACCGCTCTATAACCAGGAGCAGTTCGACGTTGTGATGATGTAAGACGCAGTACGCTGCGTGACGAAAGCTGACAAGGAGAGATGCGTGAGGCGATTGCCGGGGATTTTATTGCTTGCAGGGGCAACGCTGGTCGTGATTGTCGCGTTGCTCGTGAGCGGGCTACGCCTCGTTTTGCCGCATCTGGACAGCTGGCGTCCACAGCTGTTGGCGAAAATCGAATCCACCACCGGCGTGCCGGTGGACGTAAGCCAGGTTAGCGCCAGCTGGCAGAACTTTGGCCCGACGCTCGATGTCCGTGACATCAACGCCAGCCTGAAAGATGGCGGTCATCTCAAAATCAAACGCGTAACCCTGGCGCTGGACGTCTGGCAAAGCCTGCTGCATCTGCGCTGGCAGTTTCGCGATCTCACCTTTTATCAACTTCAGTTTCTGACCAATACGCCGCTGACGGGCGGTGATAACAATCAGGGCCTGGAAGCCAACCGCTTTAGCGATCTCTTCCTCCGTCAGTTCGATCATTTCGATCTACGCGACAGCGAAGTGAGCTTTATTACCCTTTCCGGCCAGCGCGCTGAACTGGCCATCCCACAGCTGACCTGGCTTAACGGCAAGGATCGACACCGCGCCGAGGGGCAGGTCAATCTTTCCAGCCTGAACGGCCAGCACGGCGTCATGCAGGTGCGCATGGATCTGCGGGACGATGACGGCCTGTTAAACAACGGCAAAGTCTGGCTGCAGGCCGACGATGTGGATGTGAAACCCTGGCTCGGCGACTGGCTGCAGCAAAACATGCAGCTGGAAACCGCTCGTTTCAGCCTCGAGGGCTGGATGACCCTGACGAAAGGGAAATTTGCCAGCGGCGATATCTGGCTGAAGCAGGGGGGCGCAAGCTGGAAGGGCGAAAAACAGCAGCATCAGCTTTCCGTCGATAACCTCACCGCGCACGTGACGCAGGAGAAAGAGGGCTGGCAGTTCGCCATCCCGGATACGCGCATCACGATGGACGGCAAGCCGTGGCCGCGCGGTGCGCTGACGCTGGCCTGGATGCCGGAACAGGACGTGGGCGGCGCAGCCAGTAAACGCAGCGACGAGCTGCGCATTCGCGCCAGCAACCTGGATCTGGCGGCCATTGAAGGCCTGCGCTCCATGGCGGCAAAGCTCTCTCCCGATCTCGGGGAAATCTGGCTGGCGACACAGCCGAGCGGAAAGATTGATTCTCTGGCGCTGGATATCCCGCTGCAGGCGACGGAAAAAACGCGTTTCCTGGCAACATGGAAAGATCTTGCCTGGAGGCAGTGGAAGATGCTGCCGGGCGCGGAGCATTTTAGCGGCAAGCTGGAAGGCAGCGTGGAGAACGGCAGGCTGACGGTCGATATGCACGATGCTAAAATGCCTTACGAGACGGTCTTCCGCGCGCCGCTGGAAATTGAACAGGGCAGCGCGGTGCTTAACTGGCTCCGTAACGATAAGGGCTTCCAGCTTGATGGTCGCCATATCGACGTCAAAGCCAAAGCGGTACGCGCGCGGGGAGACTTCCGCTATCTGCAACCGCAGGGTGACGAGCCGTGGTTGGGCATTCTGGCCGGGATCAGTACCGATGACGGCTCGCAGGCCTGGCGCTATTTCCCGGAAAACCTGATGGGGAAAGCGCTGGTCGACTATCTGAGCGGCGCGATTCAGGGCGGTCAGGCGGATAACGCCACGCTGGTCTACGGCGGTAACCCGCATCTTTTCCCGTACAAACATAATGAGGGGCAGTTCCAGGTGCTGGTGCCGCTGCACGACGCCACCTTCGCATTCCAGCCGGGCTGGCCCGCGCTGAAAAACCTGGATATCGAGCTTAACTTCCTCAACGACGGGTTGTGGATGAAGGCAGACAACGTTGCGCTGGGCGGCGTGACGGCCAGCAACCTGACGGCCAACATCCCGGACTACTCCAAAGAGAAGCTGCTGATTGATGCTGATATCAACGGCCCGGGCAACGCGGTGGGGCTGTACTTTGAGGATACGCCGCTGAAAGAGTCGCTGGCAGCAACGCTTCAGCAACTCCAGCTTGATGGCGATGTGAATGCTCGCTTACATCTTGATATCCCGCTGGACGGTGAAATGACCACCGCCAAAGGTGATGTCCGTCTGAAGAACAACAGCCTGTACGTTAAACCGCTTGATAGCACCCTGAAAAACCTCAGCGGACAGTTCAGCTTTGTGAATGGGAATTTGAAAAGTGAGCCGCTGACCGCCAGCTGGTTTAATCAGCCCGTGAATATCGACTTCTCGACAACCGAGGGGCAAAAGGCTTATCAGGTGGCCGTTAATCTGGACGGCAACTGGCAGCCAGCGCGCATGGACGTCCTGCCGAAGCCTGTCGCGTCCTCAGTGGACGGCGCGGTCGCCTGGCAGGGGAAAGTGGCAATAGACCTGCCGTACCACGCGGGTGCGCAGTATAAGGTCGACATCACGGGCGACCTGAAAAATCTTCAAAGCCAGCTGCCCGCACCGCTGGATAAACAGGCCGGCCAGGCACTGCCGGTGAAGCTGAACGTCGATGGCAACCTCAACAGCTTCGCGCTGACCGGAAGCGCGGGCGGGACGAACCACTTCAACAGCCGCTGGCTGCTTAACCGCAAGCTTACCCTCGACAAAGCTATCTGGACGACGGACAGTAAAACCACGCCGCCGTTGCCTGAGCATGCGGGCGTTGAGCTGAATCTCCCGCCGATGGACGGTGCGGAGTGGCTGGCGTTGTTCCAGAAAGGCGTTGGGCAAAACGTTGATGAGGCCGCCCAGTTCCCGCAGACCATTACCGTACGCACGCCGTCGCTGATGCTGGGCGGGCAACAGTGGAATAACCTGAGCATTGTCTCCCAGCCAACCGCTAACGGCTCAAAAGTGGAGGCCCAGGGCAGGGAGATCAACGGCTCGCTGACCATGCGCAATCACGCGCCGTGGCAGGCAGCGATCCGCTATCTCTACTACAACCCGGCCGCCGCGAGTAAAGATAAACCGGCGAATGCCTCGCCGCTGAGTAACACTTCCCGCGTCGATTTTAGCGGCTGGCCCGATCTCCAGCTGCGCTGCGCGGAGTGCTGGCTGTGGGGGCAAAAGTATGGCCGCATCGACGGTGATTTTGCCATCCAGGGGAATACGCTCAAGCTCTCCGGCGGATTGATCGATACCGGATTTGGCCGCATGACGGCGGGCGGGGAATGGGTAAATAACCCGGGCGAGCAGCGCACATCCCTGAAGGGCGACATTAAAGGCAACAAGCTGGATGCGGCGGCCAACTTCTTTGGCATCAGCACGCCGCTGCGCGGCTCCTCGTTTAACGTTAATTACGATCTTCACTGGCGTGCCGCGCCGTGGACGCCGGACGAAGCATCCCTGAACGGCATTCTGAAAACCCACTTTGGCAAAGGTGAAATCGCCGACGTCAGCACGGGGCGTGCCGGGCAGATCCTGCGCCTGTTGAGTTTTGATGCGCTGCTTCGCAAGCTGCGCTTCGATTTCAGCGACACCTTCAGCGAAGGTTTCTACTATGATTCCATCCGCAGTACGGCGTGGATCAAGGATGGGGTTATGCATACGGACGACACGCTGGTGGACGGCCTGGAAGCGGACATCGCCATGAAAGGCTCGGTCAACCTCGTGCGTCGTGAGCTGGATATGGAAGCCGTGGTGGCGCCGGAAATTTCCGCGAGCGTGGGCGTGGCGGCGGCCTTTGTGGTGAACCCGATTGTCGGTGCGGCGGTATTTGCCGCCAGTAAAGTGCTGGGGCCGCTGTGGAGTAAGGTCTCCATTCTGCGCTACCGCATTACCGGTCCGGTGGATAAACCGCAGATTAACGAGGTGCTGCGCCAGCCGCGCAAAGATGCTAAGCAATGATTTGACGTGGGCAGGTAATTGCCTCACTCTCAATAAATACGATCTTTATACCGCCACGGGCGGCAACGAACGAGTAGCAATACGATGAGTCTGAACCTGGTAAGTGAACATTTGCTCGCAGCGAACGGCCTGAGCCATCAGGACCTGTTCTCCATTCTTGGTCAACTGACCGAACGCCGTCTCGACTACGGCGATCTCTATTTCCAGTCGAGCTATCACGAATCCTGGGTTTTAGAAGACAGCATCATCAAAGATGGCTCATATAACATCGACCAGGGCGTTGGCGTGCGCGCCATCAGCGGCGAAAAAACCGGTTTTGCCTATGCAGACCAGATTAGCCTTGCCGCGCTTGAGCAGAGCGCGCAGGCCGCGCGTACCATTGTGCGTGATGCGGGCGATGGCCGCGTAAAAACCCTGGGCGAAGTGCAGCATTCCGCGCTTTATACCAGCATCGACCCGCTGCAGAGCATGAGCCGCGAAGAGAAGCTGGACATTCTGCGTCGCGTGGACAAAGTGGCGCGCGCCGCCGACAAACGCGTGCAGGAAGTTTCCGCCAGCCTGAGCGGCGTGTATGAACTGATTCTGGTGGCGGCAACGGACGGCACTCTTGCTGCCGACGTCCGACCGCTGGTACGACTTTCCATCAGCGTGCAGGTTGACGACAACGGCAAACGCGAGCGCGGCTCAAGCGGCGGCGGCGGTCGTTTCGGCTATGACTGGTTCCTGGGCGACGTTGACGGCGAAGCGCGCGCTGACGCGTGGGCTAAAGAAGCCGTGCGCATGGCGCTGGTGAATTTGAATGCCGTCGCGGCCCCGGCCGGGACATTCCCGGTGGTGCTGGGCGCAGGCTGGCCTGGCGTGCTGCTGCACGAGGCGGTGGGCCACGGTCTGGAGGGTGATTTCAACCGTCGCGGAACGTCCGTATTCAGCGGTCAGATCGGGCAGCTCGTCTCCTCTGAGCTGTGTACCGTAGTGGATGATGGCACCATGCCTGACCGCCGCGGCTCGATTTCTATCGACGATGAAGGTACGCCAGGCCAGTACAACGTGCTGATCGAAAACGGCGTGCTGAAAGGCTACATGCAGGACAAACTCAACGCGCGTCTGATGGGCGTTGCGCCAACGGGCAATGGCCGTCGTGAATCCTACGCGCACTTGCCGATGCCGCGCATGACCAACACCTATATGCTTCCGGGCAAATCCACGCCGCAGGAGATTATCGAATCCGTGGATTACGGTATCTTCGCGCCAAACTTTGGCGGCGGCCAGGTGGACATCACCTCCGGTAAATTTGTCTTCTCCACCTCAGAAGCGTACCTGATTGAGAAGGGCAAGGTGACCAAAGCGGTGAAGGGCGCAACCCTGATTGGCTCCGGCATTGAGGCCATGCAGCAGATTTCCATGGTCGGTAACGATCTGAAGCTGGATAACGGCGTGGGTGTTTGCGGTAAAGAAGGCCAGAGTCTGCCGGTTGGCGTGGGTCAGCCAACGCTGAAGGTTGATAACCTGACGGTGGGCGGCACGGCGTAATTTTCCCCCCTCATCCCGGCTCTCTCCCCGTTGGGGAGAGGGTTAGGGTGAGGTGAAAGCCTACTCTTTCCTTCTCCCCCGCATCCCCTGAAACAGCTCCGCCACTTCCACAAAATAGTCCGTCAGATAGTTAATACAGACCTGCACCTTCAGCGGCAGCTTGTCCTTTTCGGTATACAGGGCATAGACTGGACGCGGATCGGACTGGTAGCGCGGGAAGAGGATCTCCAGCACGCCGCTGTTGATCTCATTGATCACCCACATCAGCGGCACGTAGGCGATCCCGGCGCCGGCCACCAGCCAGCGCGAAATGGTCATCGGATCGTTGGTGACGAAGCGGCCTTCTGGCAGCAGTTTGGTAGAGATCCCTTCCGGGGCAATCAGCTCAAATTCATTATCGGGGCGGACGCTGTACTCCAGCCACGAGTGGTTAGCGAGATCGGCAGGTTTCTCCGGCACACCGTACTGCGCCAGATAGCTCTTCGAGGCGCAGACCACCATCGGCATGCTGCCCAGCCGACGCGAGAACAGGCTGGAGTCCTGCAACGCGCCGACGCGGATCACCACGTCCAGCCCGTCTGCGATCAGATCCGGCGCAGGTATCCCCGTCACCAGATTCACCGTCAAGCCCGGATACTCCTTCAGCATTTCCGCCGTCATGGCAGCGAGAACATTTTGTGCCATAGTTGAAGAACACCCTATGCGCAGCGTGCCGATAGGCGTGTTGTTGAACGCATAAAGCTGTTCGTGGACATCCTGCACTTCATGCAGCATGCGGCGACAGCCCTGATAGTAAATTTTACCGGCTTCCGTCAGCCCAATGCTGCGGGTGCTGCGGTTGAGCAGCTTAACCTGCAGTTCATCTTCCAGTTTGGATACCGTCTGGCTGATGGAAGAGACGCTCATCTGAAGCTGGCGCGCCGCGGCAGTAAATGAGCCGAGTTCAACCACTTTGGCGAAGACGGACATGCGTTTTAAACGTTCCATTGTTCACTCTGGCTTAAAAGTGATTTAGATCACATATGATAGATAACAGCATAACAGTTACGTTAATATATTATTAATTACATAACGGCTGCGCCATTCTCGCCCGGCGTTTCTTGCTCTCCCGCGATGGCGTGCGCTTAAAAATTCTGAAGCCTGCACTCTCTCTTATCAAGGTCAACATGAGTCTGTTTCCCGTTATCGTGGTGTTCGGTCTGTCGTTCCCACCGATATTTTTCGAGCTTCTTTTATCACTGGCGATCTTCTGGCTGGTGCGCAAGGTGCTGGTCCCGACCGGGATCTACGATTTCGTCTGGCACCCTGCATTGTTCAATACCGCGCTGTATTGCTGCCTGTTTTACCTGATATCGCGCATGTTTGTCTGAGGTTGATGTGAAAACGCTAACAAGAAAAATCTCCCGCACCGCCATTACCATGGCGCTGGTTATCCTCGCGTTCATCGCTATTTTCCGCGCCTGGGTTTATTACACTGAATCACCGTGGACGCGTGACGCGCGTTTTAGCGCCGACGTTGTTGCTATCGCACCCGACGTGGCCGGTCTTATCACGGCAGTTAACGTTCACGATAACCAGCTGGTGAAGAAAGATCAGGTGCTGTTCACTATCGACCAGCCTCGTTATCAGAAGGCGCTGGAGGAGGCGGAAGCGGACGTGGCCTATTACCAGGCGCTGGCCGCGGAGAAACGCCGTGAGGCTGGCCGCCGCAACCAGCTGGGCGTTCAGGCCATGTCCCGTGAAGAGATTGACCAGTCCAACAACGTGCTGCAAACCGTGCTGCACCAGCTGGCGAAAGCGCAGGCAACGCGCGATCTGGCGAAGCTCGACCTGGAGCGTACCGTAATCCGCGCGCCGTCCGATGGCTGGGTGACCAACCTCAACGTCTATGCCGGGGAGTTCATTACCCGTGGCTCAACCGCCGTGGCGCTGGTTAAGCAGAACTCCTTCTACGTGCTCGCCTATATGGAAGAGACCAAGCTGGAGGGCGTGCGTCCTGGGTATCGCGCAGAAATCACGCCGCTTGGCAGTAACCGCGTCTTTAAAGGCACCGTCGACAGCGTCGCCGCAGGGGTGACCAACTCCAGCAGCTCTAACGATGCAAAAGGGATGGCGACGGTGGATTCCAATCTCGAGTGGGTGCGTCTGGCCCAGCGCGTGCCGGTGCGTATTCATCTCGATGAACAGCAGGGCAACCTGTGGCCAGCGGGGACCACGGCGACGGTGGTGATTACCGGTGAAAAAGATCGGGATGCCAGCCAGGACTCCCTCTTCCGTAAGATTGCCCATCGCCTGCGCGAGTTTGGTTAATCGTCATGGGTATCTTTTCCATCGCCAGCCAGCACATTCGCTTCGCCGTTAAGCTGGCGTGTGCCATTGTCCTGGCGCTGTTCGTCGGCTTTCACTTCCAGCTGGAAACTCCTCGCTGGGCAGTGCTCACCGCTGCGATTGTCGCTGCGGGCCCTGCCTTCGCTGCGGGTGGAGAACCTTACTCTGGCGCGATCCGCTATCGCGGGATGCTGCGTATCATCGGGACCTTTATCGGCTGTTTTGCGGCGCTGACCATTATTATTCTGATGATCCGCACGCCGCTGCTGATGCTGATGGTGTGCTGTATCTGGGCGGGCTTCTGCACCTGGATTTCATCTCTGGTGAAAGTCGAGAACTCCTACGCCTGGGGGCTGGCGGGCTATACCGCGCTGATTATTGTTATCACCATCCAAAGCGAACCGCTGCTCGCGCCGCAGTTTGCCGTAGAGCGCTGCAGCGAGATTGTGATTGGTATTGTCTGTGCGATCGTGGCAGATTTGCTTTTCTCCCCACGCTCGATCAAGCAAGAGGTGGATCGCGCGCTGGACGCGCTGATGGTTGCCCAGTATCAACTGATGCAGCTCTGCATTAAACACGGCGACAGCGAAGAGGTGGACAAAGCCTGGAGCGGGCTGGTTCGTCGTACGCAGGCGCTGGAAGGAATGCGCAGCAATCTTAATATGGAGTCATCGCGCTGGGCACGGGCGAATCGTCGTCTTAAGGCTCTGAATACCGTCTCCTTAACGCTGATTACCCAGGCGTGCGAAACCTATCTTATCCAGAACACCCGCCCGGAAGCGGTCACTGATACATTCCGCGAGCTGTTTGCCGAGCCGGTGGAGACGGTGCAGGACGTGCATAAGCAGCTTAAGCGAATGCGTAGGGTGATTGCCTGGACCGGGGAACGCGATACCCCGGTGACGATCTACACCTGGGTCGGGGCCGCAACGCGTTATCTGCTGCTTAAGCGCGGCGTGATCGGCAACACCAAAATCAGCGCGGCGGAAGAAGAGGTGCTCCAGGGGGAAGTGGTGATCAAGGCGGAATCTGCCGAGCGTCATCACGCGATGGTCAACTTCTGGCGTACGACGCTTGCCTGCATGCTCGGCACGCTGTTCTGGCTGTGGACGGGCTGGACGTCCGGCAGCGGCGCGATGGTGATGATTGCCGTCGTGACCGCACTGGCGATGCGTCTGCCTAACCCGCGCATGGTCGCCATTGATTTCCTCTACGGCACCATTGCCGCTCTGCCAATAGGCGCGCTCTATTTCCTGGTCATCATCCCCTCGACGCAACAGAGCATGCTGCTGCTCTGTATCAGCCTGGCGGTGATGGCGTTCTTTATCGGCATTGAAGTGCAAAAGCGCCGCCTGGGATCGCTGGGGGCGCTGGCGAGTACGATCAACATCATCGTGCTGGATAACCCGATGACCTTCCATTTCAGCCAGTTCCTCGACAGCGCGCTGGGTCAGCTGGTGGGCTGCTTCCTGGCGATGATGGTGATTCTGCTGGTACGGGATAACTCGCAGGCAAGAACGGGCCGCGTATTGTTGAACCAGTTCGTGTCGGCGGCCGTATCGTCGATGACCACCAATACCGCGCGCCGTAAAGAGAACCACCTGCCCGCGCTCTACCAGCAGCTGTTTTTACTGCTGAACAAGTTCCCGGGCGACATTGCGAAGTTCCGCCTGGCATTAACCATGATTATTGCGCACCAGCGTCTGCGTAACGCGCCGGTACCGATTAACGACGATCTGTCGGCTTTCCACCGCCAGCTGCGTCGCACCGCCGACCATGTGCTTTCCGCCAGCAGTGATGACAAACGCCGTCGTTACTTTACTCAACTGCTTGAAGAGCTCGATATCTATCAGGAAAAACTCAAGCACTGGGAGGCTCCGCCTCAGGTGACCGAGCCGGTAGGGCGGCTGGTGTTTATGCTGCATCGCTATCAGAATGCCCTTACGGATAACTGACCGACGTAAAAAAACCGACGCCAAAAGCGCCGGTTTTTTTGTGGCTATACTTATTCCAGCACGTACTTACATTCAGGAAGGGAGGACACATGACGACTCAGGCGCTTCAGGACAACACCCTTTTTCAGACCGGTTATCTGGTCAATGGCATCTGGAAAACGCTGGACACAACGTTTGATGTGCTGAACCCCGCGACCGGTGAGGTCATCGCTAAAGTTGCGAAAGCGGGTAAAGCGCAAACCGAAGAAGCTATCGCAGCGGCCACCAAAGCCTTCCCGGCATGGCGTGCCAAAACCGCAAAAGAGCGTTCGGCCATTCTGTACCGCTGGTACGAACTGATTATTGAGAATAAAAGCTGGCTCGGGCGGTTAATGACCACCGAGCAGGGTAAGCCCCTGAAAGAAGCGGAAGGGGAAGTGGAGTACGCTGCCAGCTTTATCCAGTGGTTTGCCGAAGAGGCCAAGCGCGCGAACGGTGAAATTATTCCGCCGATCAAGCCCGGCTCGCGCATTCTGGCGACCCGTGAACCCATCGGCGTCGTCGCGGCCATCACGCCGTGGAACTTCCCGATGGCGATGCTCACCCGTAAATTAGGTCCGGCGCTGGCAGCCGGGTGCACCGGGGTGATCAAACCGGCCAACAACACGCCGCTCAGCGCCTTTGCGCTGCTGACGCTGGCAAAACAGGCGGGCGTGCCGGATGGCGTGCTCAACGCGGTGGCCGGAAATACCCATGAAATCAGCGATGCGATCATGGCCAGCCACGACGTGCGTAAAATCTCCTTTACCGGTTCGACCTCCGTCGGCAAAACGCTGGTGCGCAACGCCGCAGAAACCATGAAAAAAGTCTCGATGGAGCTGGGGGGAAATGCCCCGTATATCGTCTTTGAGGATGCGGACATCGAGGCTGCGGTAAAAGGCGCGATCGCCAATAAATTCCGCAATGCGGGGCAGGTCTGCGTCAGCGTGAACCGCTTCTACATTCAGGAAACCGTCTACGACAAGTTTGTGAATAAGCTCGCTGATGCGGTTAATGCCCTTAAGGTGGGGAATGGCCTTGAGGACGGCGTCGTCGTCGGGCCGCTGATTGAATCCGCCGCGGTCGACAAGGTCCGTGAGCATGTTGAAGATGCGGTCGCACGAGGGGCGACCGTGCTGGCGGGCGGCAAACCCCATCCGCTGGGCGGTAATTTCTGGATGCCAACCGTGCTGGGCGACTGTCACGAAGGCATGAAGCTGGCAGAAGAAGAGACGTTTGGCCCGGTTGCGGCGTGTTTCCGCTTCACCTCGGAAGATGAAGTCATCCAGCGCGCGAATAACACGCCTTACGGGCTGGCGGCTTACTTCTACACCCAGAACCTTTCCCGGGTTTTCCGCGTTTCACAGGCCATTGAGAGCGGGATGATTGGTATTAACGAGTGCGCCGTTTCCACCGAACTGGGGCCTTTCGGCGGCATAAAAGAGTCCGGTCTTGGACGTGAGGGATCCGTGCTGGGGCTGGAAGAGTATCTGGAAGTTAAAACCCTGCATATCGGGGGATTATAATAGACAGGGCGGCATCTGCCGCCCGCCTGGACTGGGTGGCTGGCAATGAAAACCTATACCTTTGATTTTGACGAGATCGACAGTCAGGAAGACTTCTATCGGGAATTTATCCGGGCGTTTGATCTTGAACGGGAAAGCGTGACGAATCTGGATACGCTGTGGGACGTGGTCACCGGCAGCATGCTGCCGCTACCGCTGGAGATTGAGTTTATCCATCTGCCCGATAAGTTGCGCAGACGTTTCGGCGCGCTGATATTACTCTTCGATGAAGCGGAAGAAGAGCTGGAAGGACAGCTGCGTTTCAATGCGCGCCACTGATTAAGCACAAAAAAAGCCCCTGACCAGAAGGCCAGGGGCAAGTCGTATGATGAGATACGACGAGGGTTTATTTATACAGTTCAGCCGTGGCATGCCAGTGGTCGCCCTGATTCAGTTCGGTGACGCGATAGCTGCTGGCGCCCGCTTTCTCAGCTTTGGCGGCCAGTTCCTGACGAATGTCCATCGGGGAGCCGGTGACAGACGTGACGGAGACGCTGCCCATACGCTGCAGATTTTGTGCCTGATCGGCATTAACTTGCTGTACGGCTGCGCTTGCGCCGAAAGAGAGAACGGATGCCAGACCCAGGGTTGCGATGATCAATTTGGTTTTCATAGTTTTTACTCCTGAACAGGTTTTTTGCTCAACGGCGAGAAGGGTTGAACTGCTATTTTTATGCCTGGTGCCGTTGAGTGGAGAATTACGTCTTCAGTGATTACTAAAACTTATTTGTACAGCTCGGCGGTGGCGTGCCAGTGGTCACCGGAACGTGCTTCGATGATGCGATAGGATGACGCACCTTTTTCTTCCGCTTTTTTGTTCAGCATCTCATGCATGTCCATTGGAGACGTGCCAACAGCGCCGACAGAAACCGTACCGATTGCCTCACGGGATTGCGCCTGGTCAGCATTAATAGCATCAGCCGCGAAAGCACCGAAGGACAGGACAGACAGGACGCTCAGCGCCGCTACAGTAGTTTTGATTTTCATGATTCTTACCTCGTCGAATTTTTTAGTGGGGTCTTGTTTCGTGACCCTCATCACAAAATCAAGTATACACTAATAACGGTAAAAATTAATACCAGGCTAATGGTTTCCTTTGTTATTACGTGTTAACTACGCTCTTTTTTATAACCAAATTGCATAAAATTGGCTGTTATTTGTTCACTCAGAGGTGCTATGTCTAAGAAAATCATATGGATATGCTATTTTGATTTTTTGTGCGATTTTTTGATTTGGCATTCACTGTGTGAATGTTAATGGGCAGTAAAAAGCACTATTTGTCAAAGCAAGAGGCAGACGAATAGAAGGGAAAACAGGGTGAGAGCAGAACGATCCCCGCAGCGGAACCGCGGGGAGAGGGGATTACAGTTCCTGTTCGAACAGAACCAGAATCGCTTCGTGGAGATCTTTCACGGAGAAGCCGCTGGCCGGTGTGGTAAAGATGGTGTCATCACCGGCGATGGTGCCGAGGATCCCCTCCGTTTTACCCAACGAGTCCAGCATGCGGGCAATCAGCTGCGCGGCACCCGGGCTTGTGTGGATGACCACAACGGCGTCGTTATAGTCGATATCCAGAACCAGATTCTTGAGCGGGCTGGAGGTGGTCGGCACGCCAAGTTCTGCCGGCAGGCAATAGACCATCTCCATCTTGGCGTTGCGGGTACGCACCGCGCCAAACTTGGTTAACATGCGGGAGACTTTCGACTGGTTGATGTTATCGAAGCCTTGTTCCTGCAGCGCCTGAACAATTTCTCCCTGAGAACTGAATTTCTCTTCTTTAAGTAGCGCCTTAAAGGCTTTTACTAATTCTTCTTGCTTAGACGAGCTTCGCATAAGTCACCCGGAAATGGACGATAGAAACAACATTATTATGCATGTGGATGAATTTTTATGCAAATTATCTACTCAGCGCCAGGCTGAAATAATGTTATGAAAGGGAG
The DNA here is from genome assembly GCF_039718975.1 of Enterobacter chuandaensis. NCBI lineage: Bacteria > Pseudomonadati > Pseudomonadota > Gammaproteobacteria > Enterobacterales > Enterobacteriaceae > Enterobacter > Enterobacter chuandaensis. The sequence continues at coordinate 4,149,062 of NZ_CP097173.1, read as the reverse complement.
TGATTTTATCAGATTTCGTTATCAGAAAACATGCCTGGGTCACGCGATGCAAATAAGCTTAAAAGTAAATTAAATGTTATCAAAATGATGTTGTTTTGGTGGCGTGGCAGGGTGTATTGTAACCACCTCTTAATTCGTTGCCATCTGTCATCAGATAGCTTTCTGGTGAGAGATAAAGTCGTGTGACCTCAAATTCTTTAGCTTCGAAAATTGTAATTAAAGACATGCTGATTTAAGGTCGCGGCAACGGATTTACAGATACTTAAGTTAACCATAATAAGGAGTTTAGGATGAAAGTCGCAGTCCTCGGCGCTGCTGGTGGTATCGGCCAGGCGCTTGCCCTACTACTGAAAACCCAACTGCCTTCAGGCTCAGAACTCTCCCTGTACGATATTGCTCCGGTAACCCCAGGTGTGGCGGTTGACCTGAGCCACATCCCGACCGCTGTAAAAATCAAAGGTTTCTCCGGTGAAGATGCACGTCCTGCGCTGCAGGGCGCTGATGTGGTGCTGATTTCTGCAGGCGTGGCGCGTAAGCCAGGCATGGATCGTTCAGACCTGTTCAACGTCAACGCGGGCATCGTGAAAAACCTGGTGCAGCAGATCGCTGAAGTGTGCCCGAAAGCATGCATCGGTATCATCACTAACCCGGTGAACACCACCGTTGCTATCGCAGCAGAAGTGCTGAAGAAAGCGGGTGTGTACGACAAAAACAAACTGTTCGGCGTGACCACGCTGGATATCATCCGTTCCAACACCTTCGTTGCTGAGCTGAAAGGCAAACAGCCAACAGAAGTGGAAGTGCCGGTTATCGGTGGCCACTCTGGTGTGACCATTCTGCCTCTGCTGTCGCAGATCCCGGGCGTGAGCTTCACCGAGCAGGAAGTGGCTGACCTGACCAAACGTATCCAGAACGCGGGCACCGAAGTGGTGGAAGCGAAGGCGGGTGGCGGTTCTGCAACCCTGTCTATGGGCCAGGCGGCTGCACGTTTCGGTCTGTCACTGGTTCGCGCCCTGCAGGGCGAGAAAGGCGTTGTTGAATGCGCTTACGTTGAAGGCGACGGCGAACATGCCCGCTTCTTCTCTCAGCCGCTGCTGCTGGGCAAAAACGGTATCGAAGAGCGTAAGTCTATCGGTACGCTGAGCGCGTTTGAACAAAACGCGATGGAAGGCATGCTGGACACGCTGAAGAAAGATATCACCCTGGGCGAAGAGTTCGTTAACAAGTAAAACGAAGCGCCACCCGGCAAAAAAAACCGAAGCACTTACTGGCTTCGGTTTTTTTATGGCTGTTAGTTTGTTGCCGGGTATTCCTGAATCGTCACATGCAGCGTCATTTTCTTATCGTTGCGCATGACCTCAACAGGGATGATAGAGCCAGGGCGAATTTCGGCCACCTGGTCCATTGTCTCCAGCGCAGAGACCGCTGGCGTGCCGTTGACCGACACAATGACATCGTTGACCTGAATCCCCGCGTTTGCCGCCGGACCGCCCGGTGCCACCTCGTTGACCACAATACCCTGAATCTGATCGATACCGCCGCCCTGAGTATGCATCGGTGCAATTTCGCGCCCGCCGATACCGATATAGCCGCGGATCACGCGTCCGTCGCGGATCAGCTTATCCATAATCTTGGTCGCCAGCTGGAACGGAATAGCAAAGCCGATTCCTTCCGGTGTCTCGCCATCGTTACTTTTATCGAACGAGAGGGTATTAATGCCCATCAGTTCGCCCAACGAGTTGACCAGCGCGCCACCGGAGTTACCGTGGTTGATTGACGCATCCGTCTGCAGGAAGTTCTGCCGCCCTGACGGGTTGAGGCCAATGCGGCCGGTTGCGCTGATAATCCCCTGGGTAATCGTCTGGCCGAGGTTATAAGGGTTACCGATTGCCAGGACGACATCACCAATATGAGGCGTGCGTTTACGGTTGATCGGAATGACCGGCAAGCCGCCCGTGGCGTTAATCTTCAGGACGGCCAGGTCGGTCAGGCTGTCTGAACCTACAAGCAACGCCTCAAACACGCGGCCATCCTGCAGGGCGACGATGATCTGGTCGGCATCGTTGATCACGTGTTTGTTCGTAATAATGTAGCCGCGCTCGTCCATAATCACCCCGGAACCGAGGGTGCGGATCTCCAGCTGGTTATGCGCTGAGCTATTGAGGCCGCGGTTATACACGTTAACCACGGCAGGGGCGGCGCGGCGAACGGCCTGGTTATAGGTCGCTGGCGTTTCATCCGTGCTGTCGAACTGGGGTGCTGACAGCTTATTAAACTGACGCAAAGACGGCATCGCCAGCAGCAGCAGGCCAGCGACAATCAAACCGATGACAATGGAACGTAAGAGCTTTAAAAGCATGATGCGCGTGTCGTGAAAAAAGGAACGATTTGCAGCATAACATGAGTTATCCGGACATCACACGCAGCGGTGATGTCCGGGATCGCAAATGCTTAGCGCAACAGAATGTAGATTGACTCATTGCCACGCATGACCTGCAGGGCAATGACCGCCGGTTTACTCTCCAGCACCTTGCGCAGTTCGGCAATGGACTGCACGCGATTGCGGTTCACGCCAATGATCACATCTTCCTGATGCAATCCGGCCTGAGCGGCAGGGCTGCTCTTCTCGACGGTGTCGATGCGAATGCCTTTCGTACCGTCTTTCAACTGCCCGTCGCTTAGCGTTGCTCCCTGCAGCGCCGGGGCGATAAGCTCCGCACTGGCAGAGGACGAGGTGCTCTTGTCGAGCGTTACTTCGACGTTCAGCGGCTTACCGTCACGGATCAGGCCCAGCTTCACTTTGGCCCCCGGTTCGGTGGTGGCGATACGCGAACGCAGCTCAGCAAAGCTGCTCAGCGGCTTGTCGTTAAGGCTGACGATCACATCGCCCGATTTGATGCCTGCTTTTGCCGAGCCGGAGTTTGGCAGCACTTCGCTGACAAACGCACCGCGTTGCACGTTGATATTGAACGCTTTCGCGATATCCGCGCTCATCTCCATGCCTTTAATACCCAACAACCCACGCTTGACTTCGCCGAACTGGATAAGCTGCTGCGCCAGCGTTTGTGCCATATTGCTCGGGATAGCAAAGCCGATCCCAACGCTGCCGCCGCCCGGCGCCAGAATCGCCGTGTTAATGCCGATCAGCTCGCCGTTAAGGTTGAGTAACGCTCCGCCAGAGTTCCCACGGTTGATTGAGGCATCGGTCTGGATGAAGTTTTCCAGCCCTTCCAGATTCAGGCCGCTACGCCCCAGCGCCGAGATAATACCGGAGGTGGCGGTTTGCCCTAAACCAAAGGGGTTGCCCACGGCAACGGCAAAATCACCGACGCGCAGTTTGTCGGAATCCGCAATGGCAATCTGGGTCAGGTTGCTTGGGTTCTGCACCTGCAACAGCGCAATGTCGCTCTGGTCATCGCCGCCAATCAGTTTAGCGTCAAATTCGCGGCCATCGTTCAGCTGAACGCTGATTTTATCGGCCTGGCTGATGACATGATTGTTGGTCAGAATATAGCCTTTAGCCGCATCAATGATGACGCCAGAACCCAGGCCTTCAAAAGGCTGAGCCTGCTGGTTGGGGGACTCATCGCCAAAATATTTTTTCAGTTCTTCCGGTACGCGCTGGCTTTGCACCGCCGTGCCTTCTACCTGAACGCTCACGACCGCGGGCAACACTTTTTCCAGCATTGGCGCGAGGCTTGGAATGGCTGCCTGTCCCGGCACCTGCGAAGGTAGCGCCGCACCGGCAGGGTAGGATGCCGAGAGAGATAACCCGACACTTAACGCTAAAGCGCTCAACAGCTGGTTTTTTTTCTTCATTGATGCTGACTCTCGTATCCTGGAATGAAAGAAGAACGACCCACAATCATGATGATGTTATTGAATTTTATAACGCTGAACAATGAGGTGTTTGACTAAATAATAGCTGGGGACGGGAAGAAAGGACGGGCGCAAGAGATGCGCCCGTAAAATATATTCACGTTGTGCGATTAATCGCGTTTTGCGCCACCGCGCAGCAGGCCGGACGCGCCGTCAGAGTAGTCGCGTGGCATCTGGACCGGCGCCTGATCGTTACCGGCCTCTGAGTCTGCCAGACGGTTACGGAACGGGTTAGTTTCCGCTGTCATTTCCGGCAGCAGGCTGCTGGAGCTTTTCGCCATATGCTGATACAGCTGACGGTAGTCGGTCGCCATGTTGTCCAGCAGCTCGGCGCTACGGGCAAAGTGGCTGACCAGCTCTTCGCGATACTCTTCCAGCTCTGCTTTATTCTTTTCCAGTTCGTACTGCAGTGACTGCTGCTGACGCAATTTGCGGTTACCGAAACGCATGGCCACAGCACCGATCACGATGCCGACGACTAAACCGATTAGCGCATATTCCCAGGTCATGAACTTCTCCCGTTGTCTTGTTGTTCCGTAGGGTGTTGGCTCGGCTCCTGCCTGTGCCTGATAATGCCACTATAACCGCTATTTCCGCAGAAGTGGAATCCTGACGTATCATCGCGTAGTGTAGAACGGCCTTTTTTTCACCAGTCACGCCTGCCGGTGAGCGTTAATTGAAGGAATAACAATAAGATTATGCAAAACCTGTCCCCTGCATCGCGATATCAACTGGCCCTTAGCGAGGGTACGCACCAACCGGATGACGTTCAACGTGAGGCGGTAAACCGTCTGGAGACGATTTATCAGGAACTCACGGCAAAACCCGATGAAATAGAACAAAGTGGTGGGCTCAAGGCCGTATTTGGACGCTTGCTCGGCAAAAAAGCACCGCAGGCCCACGCGCCGGTGCACGGTTTATATATGTGGGGCGGCGTCGGGCGCGGAAAAACCTGGCTGATGGATCTCTTTTATCTCAGCCTGCCGGGCGCGCGTAAACAGCGCCTGCACTTCCATCGGTTTATGCTCCGGGTGCATGAGGAGCTAACCGCGCTGCAGGGCAAAAGCGATCCGCTGGAGATTGTGGCCGACAGGTTCAAGGCGGAAACGGACGTGCTCTGCTTCGATGAGTTTTTTGTTTCTGATATCACCGACGCCATGCTGTTAGGCGGCCTGATGAAGGCGTTGTTTGCCCGCGGGATCACGCTCGTTGCCACGTCGAATATCCCGCCAGATGAACTCTATCGCAACGGCCTGCAGCGGGCGCGCTTCCTGCCCGCCATCGATGCCATCAAGCAGCACTGCGACATCATGAATGTCGACGCGGGTGTTGATTACCGTCTGCGCACGTTAACGCAGGCGCACCTGTGGCTTTCGCCGTTAAACGCCGACACCACCCGCGAGATGGATAAACTCTGGCTGGCGCTGGCGGGCGCAAAACGGGATAACGCACCGACGCTGGAGATTAACCATCGTCCGTTGCCCACCCTTGGTGTAGAAAACCAAACGCTGGCGGTCTCTTTTGCGACGCTCTGCGTGGATGCCCGCAGCCAGCATGACTACATTGCGCTTTCACGCCTGTTCCACACCGTGATGATGCTGGATGTGCCGGTGATGACGCGGCTGATGGAAAGTGAAGCGCGGCGCTTCATTGCGCTGGTGGATGAGTTTTACGAGCGCCACGTCAAGCTGGTGGTCAGCGCCGAGGTGCCTTTATACGAGATCTACCAGGGCGAGCGGCTGAAGTTTGAGTTCCAGCGCTGCCTCTCGCGCCTGCAGGAGATGCAGAGCGAGGAATACCTGAAGCTGGAACATATGCGATAAATGCCCCCCTCTCCCTGTGGGAGAGGGGCTGGGGGGGAGGGCATCAGACCGCACAAACTCGTCCCCCGAAAAACCCATTCCAAATCACATTTAAGGGTCGATCTTTGACCTCAACTTCTCTATAATCTTGCGACCCCACGTTACGAGAAGGTTTTTTTCCCGAAACTTTCTATGTGTCGGCATGTGCTATTCGAAGGGGTAGGTTTGCCGGACTTTGTCGTGTGAACCTCAACTGACTAAACGTTTGGGTGTTCACCAACGTGTAACTTATTATTTGGGTAAGCTTTTAATGAAAACTTTTACAGCTAAACCAGAAACCGTACAGCGCGACTGGTATGTTGTTGACGCGACCGGTAAAACTCTGGGCCGTCTGGCTACTGAACTGGCTCGTCGCCTGCGCGGTAAGCATAAAGCGGAATACACTCCGCACGTTGATACCGGTGATTACATCATCGTTCTGAACGCTGACAAAGTTGCTGTTACCGGCAACAAGCGTACTGACAAAATGTACTACCACCACACCGGCCACATCGGTGGTATCAAAGAAGCGACCTTTGAAGAGATGATTGCCCGCCGTCCTGAGCGTGTGATTGAAATCGCGGTTAAAGGCATGCTGCCAAAAGGCCCGCTGGGTCGTGCTATGTTCCGTAAACTGAAAGTTTACGCAGGCAACGAGCACAACCACGCGGCACAGCAACCGCAAGTTCTTGACATCTAATCGGGATTATAGGCAATGGCTGAAAATCAATACTACGGCACTGGTCGCCGCAAAAGTTCCGCAGCTCGCGTTTTCATCAAACCGGGCAGTGGTAAAATCGTAATCAACCAGCGTTCTCTGGAACAATACTTCGGTCGCGAAACTGCCCGCATGGTAGTTCGCCAGCCGCTGGAACTGGTTGATATGGTAGAAAAACTGGATCTGTACATCACCGTTAAAGGTGGTGGTATCTCCGGTCAGGCAGGTGCGATCCGTCACGGTATCACCCGCGCTCTGATGGAGTACGACGAATCCCTGCGTTCTGAACTGCGTAAAGCTGGCTTCGTTACTCGTGACGCTCGTCAAGTTGAACGTAAGAAAGTGGGTCTGCGTAAAGCACGTCGTCGTCCACAGTTCTCCAAACGTTAATCCATTCTGCTTACGCAGAACGATTGGCGAAAAACCCGCTTCGGCGGGTTTTTTTATGGATAATGCGCAGGTTATCCACAGTAACATTTCATATATCTTCTCTTTTTCCACATTTCCAGAATCCCCTCACCACAAAGCCATCAAAATCTGGTAAACTATCATCCAATTTTCTGCCCAAATATCGGTGAATACTCGCTTTTTGTTCGATTCTTGAACAATGTGTCTTCTCTGGGATGGGCGATACAACATCTGGCTGGCCCCTGTTGGGCTGGTAGCAGTAAAAATTCTGAATATACCTGGAGGTTTTCATGGCTGTCGCTGCCAACAAACGTTCGGTAATGACGCTGTTTTCTGGTCCTACTGACATTTATAGCCATCAGGTTCGTATCGTGCTGGCCGAGAAGGGTGTCAGTTTTGAGATCGAGCATGTGGAAAAGGATAACCCGCCTCAGGATCTGATCGATCTCAACCCGAGCCAAAGCGTACCGACGCTGGTGGATCGCGAGCTGACCCTGTGGGAATCCCGTATCATTATGGAATACCTGGATGAGCGTTTCCCGCATCCGCCGCTGATGCCTGTTTACCCTGTTGCGCGTGGTGAAAGCCGCCTGTACATGCAGCGTATCGAAAAAGACTGGTACTCGCTGATGAACGTCATCACCAGCGGCTCCGCTTCCGAAGCCGACGCTGCGCGTAAGCAACTGCGTGAAGAGCTGCTGGCAATTGCCCCTGTGTTTGGTCAGAAACCGTTCTTCCTGAGCGATGAGTTCAGCCTGGTTGATTGCTACCTGGCTCCGCTGCTGTGGCGTCTGCCAACCCTGGGCGTAGAGTTCAGCGGCCCAGGCGCGAAAGAGCTGAAAGGCTACATGACTCGCGTATTTGAGCGCGACTCTTTCCTGGCATCTTTAACTGAACCGGAACGTGAAATGCGTCTCGGCCGAGGCTAATGACTGTGGAAATGTCACAACTTACCCCACGCCGTCCGTATCTGCTGCGCGCCTTCTATGAATGGCTGCTGGATAACCAGCTCACGCCGCACCTGGTTGTGGATGTGACGTTGCCGGGCGTGCTGGTGCCGATGGAATACGCGCGTGACGGACAGATCGTACTGAACATTGCACCGCGTGCGGTGGGCAACCTGGAACTGGCAAACGACGAAGTGCGCTTTAACGCGCGTTTCGGCGGCGTGCCGCGTCAGGTTTCCGTACCACTGGCTGCGGTGCTGGCAATCTACGCGCGTGAAAACGGTGCGGGTACCATGTTTGAGCCGGAAGCGGCATACGATGAAGATGTTGCCAGCCTGAATGATGATGAAGGCATCACCGCCAGCGAAAGCGAAACGGTAATGTCTGTAATTGATGGCGACAAGCCCGATCGTGAGGACGACAACGATCCTGATGACGATCCGCCACCGCGCGGTGGCCGTCCGGCTCTTCGCGTCGTGAAATAAAAAACAGGCCCAATCGGGCCTGTTTTTTTATACTTCCAGGTAGTTCAGTATACCATCTGCGGCTTTGCGCCCTTCGGCAATCGCCGTCACCACCAGGTCAGAACCGCGAACGATATCGCCACCGGCAAAGATTTTCGGGTTGCTGGTCTGGAATGCGTTATCGCTGCCCTCTGGCGCGATTACGCGGCCCTGTGAATCCAGCTCCACGCTGTGCTTCGCCAGCCACTCCATGCTGTGAGGGCGGAAACCAAACGCCATCACCACGGCATCGGCCGGGATCACATGCTCAGAGCCTGCGACGATCTCCGCGCGACGACGGCCTTTTGCATCCGGCGCGCCCATCTCCGTGCGCGCCATCTTCACGCCGCTCACTTTACCGTTGGCATTCACTTCAATACCCAGAGGCTGGATGTTGAACTGGAACTCCACGCCCTCTTCACGCGCGTTTTTCACTTCGCGCTTAGAGCCCGGCATGTTCTCTTCGTCACGACGGTAGGCGCAGATGACGTGCGCCGCATTCTGACGAATGGACGTACGCACGCAGTCCATCGCGGTATCACCGCCGCCCAGCACCACCACGCGTTTGCCTTCCATGCTGACGTATGGCTCATCGGCCGTTTCGCCATAGCCCATGATCTGCTTGGTGTTGGCAATCAGGAACGGCAGGGCATCATAAACGCCCGGCGCGTCTTCGTTCTCCAGACCGCCGCGCATGGACTGATAGGTGCCAACGCCCAGGAACACGGCGTCGTAATCCTTCAGCAGGTCGTCGAGCTGCACGTCGCGGCCCACTTCCACGTTCAGTTTGAACTCAATGCCCATGCCGGTGAAGATTTCACGGCGACGGGTCATGACCTCTTTTTCCAGCTTGAACGCCGGGATGCCGAAGGTCAGCAGACCGCCGATTTCCGGATGACGGTCAAAAACCACCGCCTTCACGCCGTTGCGGGTCAGCACGTCAGCACAGGCCAGGCCCGCCGGGCCCGCACCGATGATGGCCACGCGTTTGTCGGTTTGACGCACGCCGGTCATATCCGGACGCCATCCCATCTCGAACGCTTTATCATTGATATAGCGCTCGATGTTGCCGATGGTCACCGCGCCGAACTCGTCGTTCAGCGTACAGGAGCCTTCGCACAGACGGTCCTGAGGGCACACGCGGCCACACACTTCCGGCAGGGTGTTGGTCTGGTGAGACAGCTCGGCGGCTTCAAAAATACGCCCCTCGTTGGCGAGCTTCAGCCAGTTCGGGATGTAGTTATGTACCGGACATTTCCATTCGCAGTAAGGGTTACCGCAGGACAGGCAGCGGTCTGCCTGTGCCTTGGCCTGGCCTTCTGAAAACGGCTCGTAGATTTCAACAAATTCAATTTTGCGGATCTTCAGCGGTTTCTTTGGCGGATCAACACGCTGCAGGTCGATAAACTGGTATACGTTCTGGCTCATCTGAATTCCTTACTGCGCCTGCACGCGCAGCTCTGCTGCGCTACGACTACGGTGACCCAACAGGGCTTTAACATCGCTGGACTTCGGCTTAACCAGCGCGAATTTCGCAGAGAACGCCGGCCAGTTCGCCAGGATCTCTTCGCCGCGCGAAGAACCGGTATGCTGCACGTGTTCGGTAATCAAACCGCGCAGGTGTTCTTCGTGGATGGCCAGCGTATCAACGTCCAGCACTTCCACCAACTCCGGGTTCACGCGTTTGCGGAACTCACCGTCTTCATCCAGGACGTACGCAAAACCGCCCGTCATGCCTGCGCCAAAGTTCACGCCGGTTTTACCCAGAACGCAAACAATCCCGCCCGTCATGTATTCACAGCCGTTATCGCCAATGCCTTCCACCACGGTGATCGCACCGGAGTTACGCACCGCAAAACGCTCGCCCGCACGACCTGCGGCGAACAGACGACCACCGGTCGCGCCGTAGAGACAGGTGTTACCGATAATGCTCGCTTCATGGCTGCGGAAGGCTGAGCCGACCGGAGGACGCACCGCCAGCAAACCGCCCGCCATGCCTTTGCCGACGTAGTCGTTGGCATCGCCGGTAAGATACAGCTCAACGCCACCTGCGTTCCATACGCCGAAGCTCTGACCCGCGGTACCGCTGAAGTGCGCGGTAATCGGATCCGCTGCCAGCCCCTGGTCACCGTGCGTCTGCGCGATGTAGCCAGAGAGCGACGCGCCCACGGAACGGTCGGTGTTGCGGATATCAAACCAGAACGTTTTGCTCTGCTTGTCGTCCACGTACGGCTTCGCCTGCTGCAGCAGCTGCGCGTTCAACACGCCGTTATCGAACGGCGGGTTGTTTTCGGTGCAGTAGACCGCTTTGCCAGGATGCGGCTGCGCGGTTTCCAGCAGCTTGCTCAGCTCCAGCTTCTGCTGCTTCGCCGTGAAGCCTTCCAGCTCTTTCAGCAGGTCGGTGCGGCCAATCAGGTCTACCAGACGCTTCACGCCCAGCTGCGCCATCAGCTCGCGGGTTTCACGGGCGATGAAGTCAAAGTAGTTGGTCACCTTGAACGGCAGGCCATGATAGTGGTTCTTACGCAGCTTCTCGTCCTGGGTTGCAACGCCGGTTGCGCAGTTGTTCAGGTGGCAAATACGCAGGTATTTACAGCCGAGCGCAACCATCGGGCCGGTACCGAAGCCGAAGCTTTCCGCGCCGAGGATCGCTGCCTTGATGATGTCGAGGCCGGTTTTCAGGCCGCCGTCCACCTGCAGACGGATCTTGTGGCGCAGACCGTTAGCGACCAGCGCCTGCTGGGTTTCCACCAGGCCAAGCTCCCACGGGCAGCCCGCGTATTTCACGGACGAGAGCGGGCTTGCGCCGGTGCCGCCGTCGTAGCCGGCGATGGTGATGAGATCCGCATAGGCTTTCGCTACGCCGGTAGCGATAGTGCCGACGCCCGGTTCGGAAACCAGCTTCACGGAGATCATCGCTTTCGGGTTGACCTGTTTCAGGTCGAAAATCAGCTGCGCCAGATCCTCGATAGAGTAGATATCGTGGTGCGGCGGCGGGGAGATCAGCGTCACGCCCGGTACGGAGTAGCGCAGTTTGGCGATGTATGGGGTAACTTTATCACCCGGCAACTGACCGCCTTCGCCCGGTTTAGCACCCTGAGCGACTTTAATCTGAATCACGTCGGCGTTGACCAGGTACGCAGGCGTTACGCCAAAGCGACCGGATGCCACCTGCTTGATACGGGACACTTTGTTGGTGCCGTAACGTGCCGGATCTTCGCCGCCTTCGCCGGAGTTGGAATTACCGCCGATGCTGTTCATGGCTTCCGCCAGCGCTTCGTGGGCTTCCGGGCTCAACGCGCCGATGGACATCGCTGCGGTATCGAAGCGTTTGAACAGTTCGGACGCAGGCTCAACGTCGTCAATGCTGACCGCTTCATCGCCCGGATTGAGGGCAATAAGGTCGCGCAGCGTCGCCGCCGGACGGTTGTTCACCAGCTCTGCGTACTGCTGGTAATCACTGTATTCGCCGCTCTGCACCGCCTGCTGCAGCGTGCGCACCACGTCCGGGTTGTAGGCGTGATACTCGCCACCATGAACGTATTTCAGCAGACCGCCCTGATCCAGCGGCTTACGTGCCAGCCAGGCGCGTTTTGACAGGTTCACCAGATCCTGCTGGAAGTCAGCAAAACCGGCCCCGCCTATGCGGCTGACCACGCCCTGGAAGCAGAGGTTCGCCACGTCGTCGTGCAGGCCGACCGCTTCAAACAGCTTCGAGCAGCGGTAGGAGGCAATGGTCGAGATGCCCATTTTGGACATGATCTTGTACAGGCCTTTGTTGATGCCGTTACGGTAGTTCAGCATCACGGCACGGTAGTCTTTGTCGATGGCGCGGGTGTCCACCAGACGGGCCAGCGTTTCGTAGGCCAGGTACGGGTAGATCGCCGTCGCACCAAAGCCTAACAGCACGGCGAAGTGGTGCGGGTCGCGGGCGCTGGCGGTTTCCACAATGATGTTGGCGTCGCAGCGCAGGCTCTTATCGACCAGACGCGTCTGGATAGCGCCAACCGCCATCGGGGCAGGTACCGGCAGACGGTTTTTCGCGATATTACGGTCGGACAGCACCAGCAGCACGGTACCGTTACGCACCATCTGCTCGGCTTTGTCGCACAGCGCATTCACCGTCTCTTCGAGGCTCGCTTCGGTCACGTCGAACGTAATGTCGAGCGTGTCGGCGCGGTAGTGCTCCTCGGTCATGGTGGTGAGCTGTTTGAAATCAGAGTACAGCAGGATCGGCGATTTAAAGGTCAGACGGTGCGCCTGGCCTTCGGCTTCGCAGAAGACGTTCATCTCGCGGCCGATGCTGGTTGCCAGCGACATTACGTGGGCTTCACGCAGCGGATCGATTGGCGGGTTAGTGACCTGCGCGAACTGCTGGCGGAAGTAGTCGTAAATAATGCGCGGCTGGCTGGAGAGCACGGCAAACGGGGTATCGTCACCCATCGAGCCGACCGCTTCCTGGCCGTTTTCACCCAGTACGCGAATAACCGAGTCCAGCTCTTCCGCGCTGTAGTTAAACTGTTTCTGGAAGCTTGCAAGCGTATCGTCGTCCATCTCGCGGCTGCCCACTTCTTCGTCCGGCAGATCCTCAAACGGCACCAGACGACGCACGTTTTTCGCCATCCATTCTTTATACGGATGGCGGCTCTTCAGATCGTTGTCGGTTTCAGCGGAATGCAGAATACGGCCGCCGCGGGTGTCGATAACCATCAGCTCGCCCGGGCCAACGCGGCCTTTCTCAACCACTTCGTCAGGCTGGTAATCCCAGATCCCAACTTCAGAGGCGCAGGTGATGAGTTTGTCTTTGGTGATGACGTAGCGCGCCGGACGCAGGCCGTTACGGTCCAGGTTACAGGCAGCGAAGCGACCGTCGGACATGACGATACCCGCCGGGCCGTCCCACGGTTCCATGTGCATGGAGTTAAAGTCGAAGAACGCGCGCAGTTCAGGGTCCATGTCCGGGTTGTTCTGCCATGCTGGTGGCACGAGCAGACGCATGGCGCGCACGATGTCCATACCGCCCGCCAGCAGCAGTTCCAGCATGTTATCCATGGAGCTGGAGTCAGAGCCGGTTTCGTTCACGAACGGCGCGGCATCGTGCAGGTCAGGGATCAGCGGAGTCTGGAACTTATAGGTACGGGCGCGTGCCCACTGGCGGTTACCGGTGATGGTGTTGATCTCGCCGTTGTGCGCCAGGTAGCGGAACGGCTGCGCCAGCGGCCAGCGTGGCACGGTGTTGGTGGAAAAGCGCTGGTGGAACAGGCAAATGGCCGATTCCAGACGCAGGTCAGCCAGGTCCAGGTAGAAGCGCGGCAGGTCAGCCGGCATACACAGACCTTTATAGATGTTCACCAGGTTAGAGAGGCTACAGACGTAGAACTCTTTATCGTCCTGAAGGCGTTTTTCAATGCGGCGACGGGCAATAAACAGACGGCGTTCCATATCGCGCGGACGCCAGCCCGCAGGCGCGTTAACAAAAATCTGTTCAATACGAGGCAGCGAGGAGAGGGCGATTTCACCGAGCACCCCTTCGTTAGTTGGCACATCGCGCCAGCCGACAATCGACAGGGTTTCGCGCTGAAGTTCTTCTTCAACGATGCGGCGTGAGGCGGCAGCTTTTTCAGGATCCTGATTCAGGAACAGCATGCCGACAGCGTAGTTTTTGGCTAAACGCCAGCCGCGCTCTTCCGCCACGATGCGGAAGAAACGATCCGGTTTTTGCAGCAGCAGGCCGCAACCGTCGCCGGTTTTACCATCGGCAAGAATAGCGCCACGGTGCTGCATACGGGCCAGTGCGTGAATAGCAGTACGCACTACCTTGTGGCTAGGTTCGCCTTCTATGTGGGCGATCAGGCCGAAACCACAGTTATCCTTCTCAAGGGATTTATCGTACAACATATCAGTGAACCTCCCCAGGCTCGTCGGGCTTCCCACTGAACTTTACCGTGGCGCACAGGCACAGAAAGAGCATGGCGACGGGGTTTGCGTTTCATACGCGGACCTCGCATTCGCCCTCTTTTTCATCCTTTCGCGCAGGTAAACAAGTTTGAGGACTTGCTTCAGAGGGAATCTCAATTACTGCATAAATATGATGAGCAGGCCGCTCATCCAGAAAGCTTCCAGCGGATTTCCAACTTATCGGGAATTGGTACACAGGTCAAATGGCAATCTTATTTATACAAATATGTGCTAAAGAGGTGGCATCTATTTGTTTTAAAAAGATATTTAACTATTTTTATAACCATCGAAAGGCCAGGGGAGCCGTGAAGGAGTGTGATCTGACTCACTATCTGAAAGCGGTATTATCGATGCAGCATGCTGAAATGCTGATTTATAGCAGAATAATAATCTGGTTATGTATTCAAGCCCGCATAAAATCACTGTTTTTCAGTGTTGCCGCTATAAATGAAAAAAACAATCAGAACATAAGGAAAAGTAATCACCGGTAGCGTGAATGAAATTGCAGTAATCCTGAGTATTTATTCATATAGATAAAGGCCGTCCAGGGCGATTGATCCAGGTCATCGCCGACAGAGGCTAAAAATGGCAGGCTTGTCCCCTTTCTTCGGGACGGTCTATCAGATTATGCAGTTACAGAAATTAGTCAATATGTTTGGTGGGGATCTTTTGCAGCGGTACGGGCAAAAGGTTCATAAGCTGACGCTGCACGGTGGCTTTAGCTGCCCGAATCGCGACGGCACCATCGGGCGCGGCGGCTGCACCTTCTGTAACGTTGCGTCGTTTGCTGACGAAGCCCAGCAGCATAAATCCATCGTGGAACAGCTCGCCCATCAGGCCAGCCTGGTGAACCGCGCGAAGCAGTATCTGGCCTATTTCCAGGCCTACACCAGCACGTGGGCGGAGGTGCAGGTGCTGCGTTCCATGTACCAGCAGGCGGTCACCCAGGCCAATATTGTCGGGCTATGCGTCGGTACGCGCCCGGACTGCGTGCCGGAGGCGGTGCTGGATCTGCTCAGCGAGTACAAAGAGCAGGGCTACGAGATTTGGCTGGAGCTGGGCCTGCAGACCGCACATGACAAAACCCTGCACCGCATCAACCGCGGCCATGATTTCGCCTGCTACCAGCGCACCACGCGGCTGGCCCGCGAGCGTGGGTTAAAAGTCTGCTCGCATCTGATTGTCGGATTGCCTGGCGAAGGGCAGCAGCACGGCCTGGAGACGCTGGAAAAAGTCGTTGAAACCGGCGTGGACGGTATTAAGCTGCATCCCCTTCATATCGTTACGGGAAGCATTATGGCCAAAGCCTGGGAAGCCGGGCGGTTTAGCGGTATTGAGCTTGAGGAATATACGGTAACGGCAGGGGAGATGATTCGCCACACGCCGCCGGAAATTGTCTACCACCGCATCTCCGCCAGCGCCCGCCGCCCAACGCTTCTGGCACCGCTCTGGTGCGAGAACCGCTGGACGGGGATGGTGGAAATCGACCGCTATCTTCAGGAAAACGGCGTACAGGGTTCGGCGCTGGGCCGTCCGTGGGTTCCCCGTCTACCGACGACGGCCGCCTAGCAAACTCCCCAGCATGCCGCGCACAATCTGATTGGTGACCTGCCGTGCGGCGCTTTTCGCCATGGTCTGCACTACGCCGTCGCGTTTCCCGCCGCGTGGCCCGGTGGTGCCAAACAAAATGTCTTTTAGCCCGCCCAGAATGCCGTCATCCACCGCGACTGACTGACCCTTCGCGAGTGGCGCATCCTGCGATTCGGTGGTCGCCTGTACCCCTTTTTGCAGCATCTCGAACGCAGACTCCCGATCCACCTCGTCTTCATACTTGCCGTACACCGGAGAGTGGTTAATCAGGCCGTTGCGCTCATCGTCGGTAACGGGCCCCATGCGCGAGCAGGGTGCGATCACCATGGCGCGCTCCACGATGGAGGGGCTGCCTTTCGCATCCAGGAACGAGATCAGCGCTTCACCGGTGCCTAACGCCTGAATCGCCGCTTCGGTATCAAAGGCAGGATTGGCGCGCATGGTTTGCGCGGCGGCTTTTACCGCTTTCTGATCTTTCGGCGTAAAGGCGCGCAGGGCGTGCTGCACGCGGTTACCGAGCTGGCCCAGCACGTTGTCCGGAATATCCGACGGGTTTTGCGACACAAACCAGACGCCAACCCCTTTGGAGCGGATCAGACGAATGACCTGTTCAATTTTATCCAGCAGCACCTGCGGCGCGTCGTTAAACAGCAGATGTGCTTCGTCAAAGAAGAAGACCAGCTTCGGTTTTTCCAGATCGCCCGCTTCCGGCAACTGCTCGTACAGCTCGGAGAGCATCCACAGCAGGCTGGCGGCGTAGAGTTTCGGCATCTGGTAGAGCTTTTCTGAACTCAGAATGTTGATGATGCCTTTGCCACTGCTGTCGGTGCGCATCCAGTCCTTGATATCCAGCATCGGCTCACCGAAGAAGTGTTCGGCGCCCTGCTGCTCCAGCGTCAGTAACCCGCGTTGAATGGCCCCGACAGAAGCGCTGCTGATATTGCCGTACTGGTTCTGGAAAGATTTGGCGTTATCGCCGATGTACTGGGTAATGGCGCGCAGATCTTTGAAATCAAGCAGCAGTAGCCCCTGATCGTCGGCGATACGGAAGATAATATTCAGCACGCCGGACTGCACGTCGTTGAGGTTAAGCAGGCGAGCCAGCAGCAGCGGGCCGAGATCGGAGACGGTGGCGCGCACCGGGTGGCCTTTCTCGCCAAAGATATCCCAGACGACTACCGGGTTGCCGTGCGGCGTCCAGTCCGTAATGCCAATATTCTTCAGGCGTTCGAGCAGTTTTTCAGAAGCGGTACCCTCCTGAGCCACACCGGTTAAATCGCCTTTTACGTCAGCCATAAAGACCGGCACGCCAATATCTGAAAGCGACTCCGCCAGTTTCTGCAGAGTGACTGTTTTCCCTGTGCCGGTGGCACCGGTAATCAGACCGTGGCGGTTCGCCATCGCGGGCAGTAAATACAGCTCTTTTTCCAGCGTCCGGGCAATTAACAATGGTGTACTCATGATGCGCTTCCTCTCTTAGTCCTGGGTGGAGTATAGGCAACCTGACGGCAAAATGGTTGAGTAAATTGCTGACTTTGCGGCGCATTGTCCAGCGCGGACTATGCTTTTGCATACGGTTCATAAAAAAGTGGAAAACAATGTCCAGATTCTTCTTTAACGATCGCAAACAGCTGGTCAACGACGCCATTGAAGGCATACTGCTTTCTGCGCCACATGCGAATCTCGTCAAACTTGATATTGATCCGGCCATCAGGGTCGTCGCCCGCGGTGACTGGGATAAAAGCCGCGTGGCGGTGATCTCCGGTGGTGGCTCAGGCCATGAGCCGGCGCACGCGGGGTTTGTCGGCAAAGGCATGCTGACGGCGGCAGTGTGTGGCGATCTGTTCGCCTCGCCGAGCGTGGATGCGGTACTGAACGCTATCGTTGCGGTGACGGGCGACCGCGGCTGCCTGCTGATTGTGAAAAACTACACCGGGGATCGCCTGAACTTTGGTCTGGCGGCAGAAAAGGCCAAACGCTACGGCCTGAAGGTAGAGATGGTGATAGTCGCGGATGATATTGCGCTGCCCGACAACAAGCAGCCGCGCGGCATTGCCGGTACGGCGCTGGTGCATAAGATCGCGGGTTATGCCGCAGAGCACGGTAAATCGCTGAGCGAAGTGCGTGATATTGCGCAACAGGCCTGCGATAACCTCTGGAGCCTGGGCGTTGCGATGCAAACCTGTAACCTGCCGGGCAGCGACGATGAAGAGGGGCGCATTAAGCAGGGCCATGTCGAGCTGGGGCTGGGGATCCACGGGGAGCCGGGTGCCTCGGTGGTTGATACGCAAAACAGCAAAGCCATTATCGACACGCTGGTGACGCCGCTCAAAGCACAGGCGGGCGAGGGGCGTTTCGCGGTGCTGATTAACAACCTCGGCGGCGTCTCGGCACTGGAAATGGCGCTGTTGACCAAAGAGCTGGCGCACTCGGCGCTGAAAGAGAATATTGCGTACCTGATTGGCCCTGCGCCGCTGGTGAGCGCGCTGGATATGAAGGGCTTTTCTCTGACGCTGCTAAAGCTCAACGATCTGTTCGAGAAAGCGCTGCATGAAGAGGTGGAAACGCTGGGCTGGCAGAAGCCCGTGGCGTTTGCCCCTCTGCGTACCGTTCCGCAAAGCGCTATTCACGATAGCGTGGAATATACCGCGTCCGACAATCCGCAGGTGAAGGAGTCTGTTTCCCGGGTGACGAAGACGCTCATACAGCTTGAAAACCGCCTGAATGCGCTGGATGCCAAAGTGGGCGATGGGGATACTGGCTCCACGTTTGCGCAAGGTGCACGGGATATTGCGCGGCGCCTGGAAGAGAGCACTCTCCCGCTGAATGACGTGTCTAAGCTGCTGTTGCTGGTGGGCGAGCGCCTGGCGACGGTGATGGGCGGATCGAGTGGGGTGTTGATGTCGATCTTCTTCACGGCGGCGGGACAAAAATTGCAAGACGGGCAGCCTCTGCCAGATGCGTTACTGAGCGGACTTGCGCAGATGAAGCAGTATGGCGGTGCAGATCTCGGCGATCGTACGTTGATTGATGCGCTGCAACCGGCGCTTGAGGCGTTACAGAAAGGCGATCTTCAGTCAGCGGCACAGGCTGCGCAGCAAGGGGCTGAAGCAACGGCGAAAATGGCGAAAGCAGGAGCAGGGCGCTCATCGTATGTGAATAAAGAGAATCTGGATGGGGTAATGGACCCAGGGGCGGTCGCGGTAGCGGAAGTGTTTAACATATTGGCGCAGTAGCAAAAGTAGGCCGGGTAAGGCGAAGCCGCCACCCGGCAATGTCACATCAGAAATCCGCTTTCAACACCACGCGGTAACGGGCTTTGCCGTCGCGCACGTGCTGGATCGCTTCGTTGATTTTCGACATCGGATACAGCTCGGTGGTTGGCGCCACTTTGGTGCGTCCGGCAAACTTCATCAGCTTGCGCAGCTCGTACGGTGTACCGGTCGCGGAGCCTGACACGCTGCGATCCCCACCGATCAGCGTAAACGCCGGAACAGGCAGCGGCTTCATCACGGCACCTACGGTGTGGAAGTTACCGCCGTAGGCCAGTGCTTCAAAGTACGGCTGCCAGTCGAGATCGACGTTCACGGTGTTGATAATCAGATCAAACTGCCCAGCCAGTGCGTTCAGTGCGTCCGGATCGCGGCTGTTCACCACTTTGTCCGCACCCATGGCCAGCACTTCTTTCTCTTTCGCCGGGTTCGAGCTGAACGCCGTGACTTCACAGCCCATTGCGTGCAGCAGCTTGATGGCGATATGGCCCAGACCGCCAATACCAATCACGCCCACGCGGCTGGTGGCGGTGACGTGGTGCATCAACAGCGGTTTAAAGACGGTGATCCCGCCGCACAGCAGCGGACCGGCTGATTCGATATCAATGCTATCCGGCAGCGGAATGACCCATTGCCAGTCGGCGCGCAGCTTGTCGGCGAAACCGCCCTTGTTCAGGATGGTGGGCACCGCGCCTTCAAGGCAGTTGATCTGGTTGCCGCTGATACACGCGTCACAGTGGCCGCAGCTGCGTGCCGTCCAGCCAATGCCCACGCGCTGGCCAACCTTCAGCCCTTTGTCCTGCGCAGCGCTGCCGAGCGCCACGACACGGCCAATCACTTCGTGCCCGGCAACCAGCGGATAGCTGGAAAAGCCCCATTCGTTGTCGATCATCGAGAGATCTGAGTGGCAGATCCCGCAGTAATCAACCTGTACTTCGACGTCTTCTGCTTTTAGTTCGCCCGCATCGTACTCGTACAGCTCAAGTTCTGCACCCGCCTGCGGTGCGGCGTAGCTTTTTATCTTCGACATCGTGTTTCCCCCGTTGTGGTGTGAACTGAGAGTGTAGAGCATTCAGTTTACAGCCGCTTAACAGAAGAGGGCAGGAACAAAACTTACAGACTTTTCAGCATTCTGACTTCGCAATCAACGTGGCCGGTACAGCCCAGCGGCGCATCAATATGCTCAAAACCCAGATGTTCATAAAGGCCAATGGCCTCTTTGAGGAAGGCGGTTGTTTCGAGGTAACAGCGTTTAAAACCCTGATCGCGCGCGTGCTCCAGGGCAACCAGCGCCAGCTTCTTCGCCAGACCTTGCCCGCGTACTGACGGCAGAAAATACATTTTCTGCAGTTCGCAGATATCCGGCTCGCTGCAGCTCAGTGGCGCTATGCCGCCGCCGCCCACGACATTACCGTCCTGTTCGATGACCCAGTAGGCATGGCCCGGCTGGCTGTAGAGCTGAAAAAGTTCGTCCAGGTTTGGGTCGGCAACCGTATAGCCTTTATCGGCGGTCAGGCCATACTCCGCAGAGACGGTGCGGATAACGGCGGCGATAGCCGGGTTGTCCTGTTCAACGATCCGACGCATCGTCGTCGCGACCGGGGTAATCACGCTCATAGCATTACTCATTACAAAAATTGACACATTGTTGCTGTTAATAGCACCGCAGAAAGGGGAGTGCAAGCGAGGAGTTTTCAGGAAGGTAACCCCTTACGCCCTGAAGCGTAAGGGGTAAAAGCATTACAGGGCTGCAATAACCGCCTGCTGCTCAATTAGCTTGGTCCTGGCATCGGCAAAGGCAACCAGGCGCTCACGCTCTTTGGCGATGACCGCTTCCGGCGCGCGGGCAACAAAGCCTTCGTTCGCCAGCTTGCTTTCGATTTTGCCAATTTCCACGTCGACTTTCGCCACTTCTTTCGCCAGACGCGCCAGCTCGGCGTCTTTGTCGATCAGGCCCGCCATCGGGATCAGCAGCTCGGCGCCGTCGATGATTTTGGTCACGGAAACCGGACCTTTGTCATCCGCAGGCAGCACGGTGATGCTCTCCAGACGCGCCATGGTTTTCAGGAACGTGTTGTTCTCGGTGACGCGACGAACCGCTGCATCGCTGCAGCCGCGCAGCAGCAGCTCAAGCGGTTTACCTGGGGCGATGTTCATTTCAGCACGGATGTTACGGACCGCAACGATCGCCTGTTTCAGCCACTCGGTATCCGCGGACGCCGCTTCATCAACCTTAGCCGCATCGAATTCCGGGAACGGCTGCAGCATGATGGTATCGGCATTGATGCCCGCAATGACCTTCACGCGCTGCCAGATGGTTTCGGTAATGAATGGAATGACCGGATGCGCCAGGCGCAGCAGGCCTTCCAGAACGGTAATCAGTGTGTTGCGCGTGCCGCGCAGTTCCGCTTCAGAACCGCCGTTCATCACCGGCTTCGCCAGCTCCAGGTACCAGTCGCAGAACTGGTTCCAGGTGAATTCGTACAGGATGCCCGCTGCAATATCGAAGCGGTAGCTGTCCAGCGCGTCGCGGAAGGCTTTCACCGTCTGGTTGAATTCCGCCAGGATCCAGCGGTCCGCCAGAGACAGGGTCATCTCGCCGCCGTTGAAGCCGCAGTCCTGATCTTCGGTGTTCATCAGTACGAAGCGGCTGGCGTTCCACAGCTTGTTACAGAAGTTACGGTAACCTTCCAGACGCTTCATGTCCCAGTTGATGTCGCGGCCGGTAGAGGCCAGCGCCGCCAGGGTGAAGCGCAGGGCATCGGTACCGTGAGACTCGATCCCGTTCGGGAACTGCTTCTCGGTACGCTTGCGGATTTTCTCAGCCAGCTGCGGCTGCATCATGTTGCCGGTACGTTTTTCCAGCAGATCTTCCAGAGAGATACCGTCAACCATGTCCAGCGGGTCGATCACGTTGCCCTTGGACTTGGACATCTTCTGACCTTCGTCGTCGCGGATAAGCCCCGTCATGTAAACGGTATGGAACGGAACCTGCTGCTTGCCGTCTTCGTCTTTGATGAAGTGCATGGTCATCATGATCATGCGGGCAATCCAGAAGAAGATGATATCGAAGCCGGACACCATCACGCTGGTAGGGTGGAACTGACGCAGCGCGTCGGTGTTTTCTGGCCAGCCGAGGGTGGAGAAGGTCCACAGCGCGGAGGAGAACCAGGTGTCCAGTACATCTTCGTCCTGACGCAGGGCAACCTCAGCGCTCAGGTTGTTTTCCTGACGCACTTCGTCTTCGCTACGGCCAACGTAGACGTTGCCTTCGTTGTCGTACCATGCCGGGATGCGGTGACCCCACCACAGCTGACGGGAGATACACCAGTCCTGAATGTCGCGCATCCAGGAGAAGTACATGTTTTCGTACTGCTTCGGCACGAACTGAATACTGCCGTTTTCAACCGCTTCAACAGCCGGTTTGGCCAGCACGTCGGCACGCACGTACCACTGGTCGGTCAGCATTGGCTCAATAACCACGCCGCCACGGTCGCCGTACGGCACGGTCAGATCGTGAGGCTTAATCTCTTCCAGCAGGCCGAGCGCGTCAACGGCAGCTACGATGGCTTTACGCGCGGCAAAGCGCTCCAGCTTCTGGAACTCCGCCGGGATCTCGCTGGAATAGACGTCGGATTCGTTACCTTTGGTGTCGTACACTTCTGCGCTTTCGCGGATATCGCCGTCGAAGGTCAGAATGTTGATCATCGGCAGGGCGTGACGACGACCGACTTCATAGTCGTTGAAGTCGTGCGCAGGGGTGATTTTCACGCAGCCGGTGCCTTTTTCCATGTCGGCGTGTTCGTCGCCCACAATGGGAATACGGCGGTTCACCAGCGGCAGCACCACAAATTTGCCGATCAGATCTTTATAGCGCGGATCTTCCGGGTTCACGGCCACGCCGGTATCGCCCAACAGGGTTTCCGGACGGGTAGTCGCGACCACGAGGTAATCTTTACCGTCTGCGGTTTTTGCGCCGTCGGCCAGCGGGTAGCGGATGTGCCACATAGAGCCTTTGGACTCGCGGTTTTCCACTTCCAGGTCAGAGATGGCGGTGCGCAGTTTCGGGTCCCAGTTTACCAGGCGTTTGCCGCGGTAAATCAGGTCTTCTTTGTACAGGCGCACGAAGACTTCTTTCACTGCGTTGGACAGGCCTTCGTCCATGGTGAAGCGCTCGCGCTCCCAGTCCACGGAGTTGCCGAGACGGCGCATCTGACGGGTAATGGTGCCGCCGGATTCTGCCTTCCACTGCCAGATTTTGTCGATGAACGCCTCGCGACCGTAGTCGTGACGGGTTTTACCCTCTTCAGCGGCAATTTTACGCTCAACCACCATCTGGGTCGCGATACCCGCGTGGTCAGTCCCCGCCTGCCACAGGGTGTTTTTGCCCTGCATGCGCTGGTAGCGGATCATGGTGTCCATGATGGTCTGCTGGAAAGCATGCCCCATATGCAAACTGCCGGTGACGTTCGGCGGCGGGATCATGATGCAGAAGGACTCTTTGCTTTCGTCGCCGTTAGGCTTGAAATAGCCCTGCTGTTCCCAGTGCTCGTAAAGCGGCTGTTCGATATCGCGTGGGTTATATGTCTTTTCCATTATTTCCAGGTTGCCGTATTCAGGTTAAAACCAGCCAGGCGGTACGCTTTATAGCGTTCGCGCGCCAGTTGTTTCAAGGATTCTTCGTAAGGGACAAAGTCTACCACTTCTGTGAAAGCGGTGGCAAAATCTGCAAAATCTATCCGCAGGCTAATCAGAATATCGCGCGCGCTGCTGTTGCGCTTTTGCGGCCAGGCAATTTCGACCGGTGCACCGCCGCGCGGACCTTCGCCCGACAGGTTATGCGGCACAAAACTCTCCGGCGGGCGGGCCCACAGCGCTTCATCAAGGCGAATCGCCTGCTGCTCATCTTCACAGGCTATCAACACGCGTTTGCCAGCGCGCCAACGTTCTGCGGCAATTTCACACACCAGCTGTTCAACGGCGCTGAGGCCATCCTGATGGGTGTCGTTGTCCAGAAGGTAGAACGTTGCATTCTTCATATATGGGGCTTCTTGTGCTCACTTTAAATGCTTAAGCCGGGTGGCGGCTTCGCCTTACCCGGCCTACGGTTTACTGCCGTTTTGGCTTACTCGTCGCCGTTAAAACCCGCACGATTGAGCAGGAACTGCGACAGCAGCGCCACCGGACGACCGGTTGCGCCTTTCGCTTTACCGGAACGCCATGCGGTGCCGGCGATGTCCAGGTGCGCCCAGTTGTACTTGCGGGTGAAGCGCGCCAGGAAGCAGCCTGCGGTGATAGCCCCGCCAGGACGACCGCCGATGTTCGCCATATCCGCAAAGTTAGACTCCAGCTGTTCCTGGAACTCATCGCCCAGCGGCAGACGCCACGCGCGGTCACCGGCCTGTTCGGACGCGCCGATCAGCTCGTGCGCCAGCGGGTTGTGGTTCGACATCAGGCCGGTGATGTGGTGGCCCAGCGCAATCACACAGGCACCGGTCAGCGTTGCCACGTCAATCACCGCTTCAGGCTCGAAGCGCTCAACGTAGGTCAGCACGTCGCACAGCACCAGACGGCCTTCGGCGTCGGTGTTCAGCACCTCAACGGTCTGCCCGGACATGGTGGTCAGGACGTCGCCCGGACGATACGCGCGACCGCCAGGCATGTTTTCGCAGCCCGCCAGGACGCCGATCACGTTGATGGGCAACTGAAGCTCCGCGACCATGCGCATTACGCCGTAAACCGCCGCTGCGCCGCACATGTCGTATTTCATCTCGTCCATGCCTTCGGCAGGCTTGATGGAGATACCGCCGGAATCGAAGGTCAGGCCTTTACCCACCAGCACAATCGGACGCGCATCTTCGGACGGGTTGCCTTTGTACTCGATAACCGACATCAGGGATTCGTTCTGCGAGCCGTTACCCACAGCCAGATACGAGTGCATGCCCAGCTCTTTCATCTGCTGTTCGCCGATGACGCGGGTGATGACGTTTTTGCTGTAGGAATCTGCCAGCTGGCGCGCCTGAGAGGCGAGGTAGGCCGCGTTACAGATGTTAGGCGGCATATTGCCGAGATCTTTTGCCGCTTTAATACCGGCGGCAATCGCCAGACCATGCTGAATGGCACGTTCACCGCTGGTCAGTTCGCGACGGGTTGGCACGTTGAAAACCATTTTACGCAGCGGGCGACGCGGCTCGCTTTTGTTGGTCTTCAGCTGATCGAAGCTGTACAGGCTCTCTTTTGCCGTTTCGACGGCCTGACGCACTTTCCAGTAGGTGTTACGGCCTTTGACGTGCAGCTCGGTCAGGAAGCAGACGGCTTCCATTGAACCGGTATCATTCAGCGTATTAATGGTTTTCTGAATGACCTGCTTATACTGACGCTCGTCCAGCTCGCGCTCTTTACCGCAGCCAATCAGCAAAATTCGCTCTGACAGGACGTTTGGAACATGGTGCAGTAACAGCGTCTGCCCAGGTTTGCCTTCCAGTTCGCCACGGCGCAGCAGGGCGCTGATATAGCCGTCACTGATTTTATCGAGTTGCTCGGCGATCGGGGAGAGTCGGCGCGGTTCAAAGACGCCCACAACGATGCAGGCACTCCGCTGTTTCTCCGGGCTACCGCTTTTTACACTGAACTCCATGCACTACGCTCCTGAATCTTAAAGACAACGGCGGCTGCTACAGATAGAATTGAAACCTTTCGTAACTCATGTCCGCTGTTGTGGTGACTTCGTGTTAATCTTACGTTACTACGGTTTCGACACGTCAGAAAAAGTCCTGAAGCGTGAATCCGCCGGATATTTTAATCTTAGCGATGATTTCGACGACTCAAGAGAATAAATGACGTTTAAGCCATGAAACAAGCGATTTTCCAGCAAAGAGACGGGTTTTTACGGGCGTATTTAAAGTGATAATCATAAGATATCTGGTGCGGGAGACGCTCAAAAGCCAACTGGCGATCCTCTTCATCCTGCTGCTGATTTTTTTCTGTCAGAAGCTGGTGAAGATCCTCGGTGCGGCCGTTGACGGCGAAATTCCAACGAATCTGGTGCTTTCCCTGCTTGGTTTGGGGATCCCGGAAATGGCGCAGCTTATTCTGCCGCTGAGTCTATTCCTCGGCCTGCTCATGACGCTTGGTAAGCTATACACCGAAAGTGAAATCACGGTGATGCACGCCTGTGGCCTGAGCAAAGCGGTACTGGTGAAGGCGGCGATGATACTGGCGCTCTTCACGGGCATCGTTGCGGCGGTGAATGTGATGTGGGCGGGCCCGATGTCGTCTCGTCACCAGGACGAGGTGCTGGCCGAAGCGAAAGCGAACCCCGGCATGGCGGCGCTCGCGCAGGGCCAGTTCCAGCAGGCGACCGACGGGAACTCCGTGCTGTTTATTGAAAGCGTTGACGGCAGTAAATTCAACGACGTATTCTTGGCGCAGCTGCGTCCTAAAGGTAACGCGCGTCCGTCCGTGGTGGTTGCCGACTCTGGCCAACTTTCTCAGCGCAAAGACGGGTCGCAGATTGTCACGCTGAATAAAGGCACCCGCTTTGAAGGCACCGCGATGCTGCGCGATTTCCGTATTACGGATTTCCAGAACTATCAGGCTATTATTGGTCATCAGGCGGTGGCGCTCGATCCTACGGATACCGAGCAAATGGATATGCGCACGCTGTGGAACACCGATACCGACAGAGCGCGTGCTGAGTTCCACTGGCGTATTACGCTCGTATTCACTGTGTTTATGATGGCATTGATTGTCGTGCCGCTGAGCGTGGTGAACCCGCGTCAGGGTCGCGTGCTCTCCATGCTGCCGGCGATGCTGCTTTACCTGGTCTACTTCCTGCTGCAAACCTCGATTCGCTCCAACGGCGCGAAGGGTAAGCTGGATCCTATGGTCTGGACGTGGTTCGTCAACAGCCTGTACATCTTACTGGCGCTGGGATTAAACCTGTGGGATACGGTGCCTGTGCGCCGCATACGTGCCCGATTCTCGCGTAAAGGAGCCATCTAATGCAGGCGTTTGGCGTTCTTGATCGCTATATCGGTAAAACCATTTTTACCACCATCATGATGACGTTGTTCATGCTGGTGTCGCTATCCGGCATTATCAAATTTGTCGATCAGCTGAAAAAAGCCGGGCAGGGCAGCTATGACGCGTTGGGCGCGGGGATGTATACCCTGCTCAGCGTGCCGAAAGATGTGCAGATCTTCTTCCCGATGGCGGCCCTGCTGGGTGCGCTGCTGGGGCTGGGGATGCTAGCGCAGCGCAGCGAGCTGGTGGTGATGCAGGCATCGGGCTTTACCCGCATGCAGGTTGCGCTGTCGGTAATGAAAACCGCGATCCCGCTGGTGCTGTTAACCATGGCGATTGGCGAGTGGGTGGCCCCGCAGGGCGAGCAGATGGCGCGTAACTATCGTGCTCAGGCAATGTACGGCGGTTCACTGCTCTCGACTCAACAAGGTTTATGGGCGAAAGACGGTAAAAACTTCGTCTACATCGAACGGGTAAAGGGCAATGATGAACTGGGCGGGGTGAGCATCTATGCCTTCAACGACCAGCGCCGTCTGGAGTCAGTCCGACACGCCTCTTCTGCGAAATTTGACGCGGAACATAAACAGTGGCGTTTGTCGCAGGTGGATGAATCTGACCTGACCGATCCAAAACAGATCGCCGGGTCACAGACGGTGACCGGCACCTGGAAGACCAACCTCACGCCGGATAAGCTCGGGGTTGTCGCGCTGGATCCTGACGCGCTCTCCATCAGCGGCTTGCACAACTATGTGAAGTACCTGAAGTCGAGCGGGCAGGATGCCGGGCGCTATCAGCTCAACATGTGGAGCAAAATCTTCCAGCCGATGTCCGTGGCGGTAATGATGCTGATGGCGCTGTCGTTTATCTTCGGCCCGCTGCGTAGCGTGCCGATGGGTGTGCGCGTCGTGACCGGTATTAGCTTCGGCTTTGTGTTCTATGTGCTCGATCAGATCTTCGGTCCGCTGACGCTGGTTTATGGCATCCCGCCGATTATCGGTGCGCTGCTGCCGAGCGCCAGCTTCTTCCTGATCAGCCTCTGGCTGCTGCTGAAACGCTCCTGATTGACCTCTCCTCGCTTCCGGCTAGCCGGAAGCGAGGCTAATCTCCTGTTTCACCCCGCACTTTTTCTCACAACCTTCAACGTCCCGCCTCGAATTTGAGTATTATTGAGCGATAAAGTCGTGAAGGGATCCTCTATGAAGCAAATTCGAATGCTGGCCCAGTACTACGTCGACCTGATGATGAAGCTTGGGCTGGTGCGTTTCTCCATGCTGCTTGCGCTGGCGCTGGTCGTGCTGGCCATTGTTGTGCAGATGGCCGTCACCATGGTTCTGCATGGTCAGGTCGAGAGTATCGACGTCATCCGCTCCATCTTCTTCGGCCTGCTCATTACTCCCTGGGCGGTCTATTTCCTTTCCGTGGTGGTCGAACAGCTGGAGGAGTCCCGGCAGCGTCTGTCTAAACTGGTTGATAAGCTGGAGGAGATGCGCGAGCGCGACCTGAAGCTCAACGTTCAGCTTAAAGACAACATTGCGCAGCTGAACCAGGAAATTTCAGACCGTGAGAAGGCGGAAGCCGAGCGTCAGGCCACGCTGGAGCAGCTGAAAATCGAAATGAAAGAGCGCGAGGTCACGCAGATCCAGCTTGAGCAGCAATCCTCCTTCCTGCGCTCGTTTCTGGATGCGTCACCGGATCTGGTGTTCTACCGCAACGAAGATAAAGAGTTTTCCGGCTGTAACCGGGCGATGGAACTGCTGACCGGGAAAAGCGAGAAACAGTTGATTCACCTGAAGCCGCAGGACGTTTACTCCGAAGAGGCGGCCGCCAAGGTTATGGAAACGGACGAAAAAGTGTTCCGCCATAACGTCTCGCTGACCTACGAACAGTGGCTGGATTACCCGGACGGGCGCAAAGCCTGCTTTGAGATCCGCAAGGTGCCGTACTATGACCGTGTCGGGAAGCGCCACGGCCTGATGGGCTTTGGCCGCGATATCACCGAGCGTAAGCGCTATCAGGATGCGCTGGAGCGCGCCAGCCGTGACAAGACCACCTTTATCTCCACCATTAGCCACGAGCTGCGTACGCCGCTCAATGGCATTGTGGGGCTGAGCCGCATTCTGCTGGACACCGACCTGACCGCAGAGCAGGAAAAATACCTCAAAACGATCCATGTCTCGGCGGTGACGTTGGGTAATATCTTCAACGATATTATTGATATGGATAAGATGGAGCGCCGTAAGGTTCAGCTTGATAACCAGCCGGTTGATTTCACCAGCTTCCTTGCCGATCTGGAAAACCTGTCTGGCCTTCAGGCGCAGCAGAAGGGGCTGAGTTTTGTTATGGAGCCTACCCTGCCGCTGCCGCATAAGGTGGTGACTGACGGCACGCGCCTGCGCCAGATCTTGTGGAACCTCATCAGCAACGCGGTGAAATTTACCCAGAAGGGACAGGTCGCGGTGCGTATTCGCTATGACGAAGGCGATATGCTGCACTTCGAGGTGGAAGACTCCGGGATTGGTATTCCGCAGGAAGAGCAGGACAAGATTTTCGCAATGTACTACCAGGTTAAGGACAGCAACGGCGGGAAACCGGCTACCGGCACGGGCATCGGCCTGGCGGTGTCGAAACGGCTGGCGAAGAGCATGGGGGGAGATATCACCGTTGCCAGCCAGCCGGGCAAAGGATCAACCTTCACGCTGACGGTGCATGCGCCGGCGGTGGCGGAAGAGGTAGAGGATACCTTTGAAAACGACGATATGCCGCTGCCTGCACTGCACGTCCTGCTGGTGGAAGATATTGAGCTGAACGTGATTGTCGCGCGCTCGGTGCTGGAAAAACTGGGCAACAGCGTGGATGTTGCGATGACCGGCAAGGCCGCGCTCGAGATGTTTAAACCGGGCGAATATGACCTCGTTCTGCTGGATATTCAGCTACCGGATATGACCGGGCTGGATATTTCGCGTGAACTGACGCGTCAGTACGCAGCCGACGAGCTGCCGCCGCTGGTGGCGCTGACGGCAAACGTGCTGAAAGATAAAAAAGAGTATCTCGATGCCGGTATGGACGACGTACTCAGTAAGCCGCTGGCGGTGCCTGCTCTGACCGCCATGATCAAGAAATTCTGGGATACCCAGGATGAGGAGGAGAGCACCATGACGTCTGTTGATAGCGCAAAAGCCCAAACGATACTCGACACTGCGATGCTGGAGCAGTACATCGATCTGGTCGGCCCGAAACTGATTACCGACGGTCTGGCGGTGTTCGAAAAAATGATGCCGGGCTATCTGAGCGTGCTGGAGTCAAACCTGACGGCGCGGGACCAGAAGGGCATCGTGGAAGAAGGGCATAAAATCAAAGGTGCAGCTGGTTCGGTCGGGCTACGCCACCTGCAGCAGCTGGGCCAACAGATTCAGTCACCTGATTTACCAGCATGGGAAGATAACGTGGGTGATTGGGTTGAAGAGATGAAACAAGAGTGGCAGAACGATGTTGCGGTGCTGAAAGCCTGGGTGGACGGCAGAAAAAAATGACCCCGGCTTGACCGGGGTGCGCGAATACTGCGCCAACACCAGGGAAATCGTGGCTGCGCCTGTTTTTTAAAGTAATTTTCTAATGGGCGCCGCCTGAAAAATTTAGGCCGCACGCAGATAAGATAGCAAATCTTAAATAGTTTGTTACATGAATCAGTGAAATGTGTGAAGCATAGCGTTTTAATCAAAATTATTAATGTGCTTCAGCGAGTTGTAGAAAAGGATTGTCATGATGAAAAAGATTGGTGTCGTCCTGAGCGGATGCGGTGTTTTTGATGGTTCAGAAATACATGAAGCCGTAATCACGCTGCTGGCCCTGGTAAAACAGGGAGCAGAGGTTATCTGTTTTGCGCCCGACAAAAATCAGGCTGATGTGATTAACCATCTGACCGGCGAGCCGATGGCCGAAACGCGCAATGTGCTGATTGAGGCCGCGCGTATTGCGCGAGGTGATATCCATCCTCTTATTCAGGCAGACCCTTCAGAGCTTGATGCGCTCATTGTGCCAGGGGGATTTGGCGCGGCCAAAAATCTCAGCACCTTTGCTACGCAGGGCGCGGAGTGTCAAATCGATCCTCATCTAAAATCGCTGTCGCAGGCCATGCATGCGGCAGGAAAACCGCTGGGCTTTATCTGCATCGCGCCGGCAATGCTGCCCAGGATTTTTGATTTCCCGCTGCGCCTGACTATCGGGACCGATATTGATACCGCAGAGGTTATCGAAGATATGGGCGGTGAACACGTACCGTGTCCGGTCGATGACATTGTGGTGGATGAAGATAACAAGATTGTCACCACGCCCGCGTATATGCTGGCGAAGAATATCGCAGAGGCTGCCGTGGGCATTGAAAAGCTGGTCGCCCGGGTGCTGGTGCTGACGGAATGAGGCGTCAGTTTTCAGCAGGCGCATGGGTGAAATGCCTTCTCTTGCGCATCGTGCTCGTCCTGGCGGTGTTCTGGGGAGGCGGGCTTGCCGTGTTCAGCATTTTGCCGGTACCGTTTTCAGCCGTTATGGTTGAGCGTCAGCTCAGCGCATGGTTCTCCGGTGATTTCGGCTATGTCGCCCATTCTGACTGGGTGAGCATGGATGACATTTCTCCTTTCATGGGACTGGCGGTTATCGCGGCGGAGGATCAGAAATTCCCGGAGCACTGGGGGTTTGATGTGGCCGCCATTGAAAAGGCGCTGGCCCATAACGAACGTCACGAAAACCGCGTTCGCGGTGCGTCAACGCTGTCGCAGCAGACGGCTAAGAACCTGTTCCTGTGGGATGGACGAAGCTGGGTGCGAAAAGGGCTGGAAGCGGGCCTGACCCTGGGAATGGAAACGGTCTGGAGCAAAAAGCGTATTCTGACCGTTTATCTCAACGTTGCTGAGTTTGGCGACGGTGTTTTTGGCGTGGAAGCGGCCGCGCAGCGTTATTTCAATAAGCCAGCCAGCCGTCTGAGCATGTCAGAAGCAGCGCTATTGGCCGCTGTTTTACCGAATCCCATCCGTTTTAAAGCCAGCGCCCCATCAGGGTACGTGCGGAGCCGTCAGGCGTGGATCATGCGCCAGATGCGCCAGCTGGGTGGGGAAGGGTTTATGGAGAGAAATGCGTTAATGTAGGGCGGGTAAGCGCAGCGCCACCCGCCAGAACAGCAGGCCTAATCTTCGTCGAATCCGGCGTTAAACAGGGCAATCACCGCCGCCAGGGCTTCCTCTTCCTGAGGACCGGTGGCTTCTACCTCAATCTGACGCCCTTTAGCGGAGTCCAGCATCAGCAGCGCAATCACGCTGTTGGCTTCCGCTTCGGTGCCTTCGTCATTACGCAGCAGCACTTCTGCATCGAAACCCTGCATCAGCTCAAACAGCTTCATCGCCGGGCGCGCATGCATGCCCAGTTTATTGGTGATCTCAACGGTTTGTTTTACGGTCA
Source organism: Enterobacter chuandaensis (assembly GCF_039718975.1). Lineage (NCBI taxonomy): Bacteria > Pseudomonadati > Pseudomonadota > Gammaproteobacteria > Enterobacterales > Enterobacteriaceae > Enterobacter > Enterobacter chuandaensis. Next base: position 4,116,473 of record NZ_CP097173.1, on the reverse strand, counting down.
TGTTTTACGTTTTTCCAGCGTGCGATGACGGGACTGAACGTTCTTCCCGCGCGAGCGGAAATAATCGGCCAGCTGTTCGGCGATGTAGACCGAACGATGTTTACCGCCGGTACAGCCAATCGCCACCGTCAGGTAGCTTCGATTGTTTGTCTCCAGCATAGGTAACCATAGCTCAAGGTAGCTTCGCGTCTGGTAGATAAAATTGTGAACTTCTGTGTGCCTGTCGAGGAACGCCGCGACGGGCTTATCCAGACCGGTCATTGGGCGCAGTTTTGGATCCCAGTGCGGGTTCGGCAGGAAGCGCACGTCGAAAACATAGTCCGCATCAATCGGAATACCGTGCTTAAAGCCGAAGGATTCGAACACCATGGTCAGTTCGCGCTCGCGTTTGCCCAGCAGCCGGGTGCGCAGCATTTCCGCCAGCTCGTGAACGGACATCTCAGAGGTGTCGACAATCAGGTCAGCACGGGAGCGCAGCGGCTCCAGCAGATCGCTCTCTTCATCGATGGCGCTCTCCAGCGAGAGATTCTTGCTGGAAAGCGGGTGCAAACGACGGGTGTCGCTGTAGCGGCGGATCAGCGTATTGCGATCGGCATCAAGGAACAGCAGCTGAGGCGAGAACGTGTCAGGCAGGTTGCTCATAGCCTGTTCGAAGATCTCTGGCGATTCAGGCATGTTACGAACGTCAATACTGACGGCGGCAGAGGTTTGTCTCTCCGCTAACGTGCGTGCCAGATCGGGTAATAACACGACCGGCAGGTTATCGACGCAGTAAAAACCCATGTCTTCCAGCGCGCGCAGGGCAACGGATTTCCCCGACCCTGAACGTCCGCTGACAATCATCAGCACCATGTTCCGTTTCTCCTCAGGACAACAGATGTGAAGGCCATCACCTGGTTATGCGTCATCCTGATTGCCTTCTGCTTCAGTGATAATTTGATAAAGCTCTTCATCACTTTGGGCTGAGCGCAGTCGACGGCAGATGGTTTTATCCGCCAGACGTTTAGCAACCAGCGAAAGCGTATGCAGATGGGTCTTGGTCTGGTCGGCAGGTACCAGCAGCGCGAAGAGGAGATCGACGGGCTGGTTATCGATGGCATCAAAGGCAATTGGCGTTTCCAGCTGCACAAACACACCGACGGCACGCAGGGTGTCCTCTTCCAGCTTGCCGTGCGGGATCGCGATGCCGTTGCCGATACCGGTACTGCCCATCTTTTCACGGGTCAGAATTGCTTCGAACACCACCTGCGGCGGCAGGCCCAGCTGTTTTGCGGCCAGTTCACTGATGATCTCCAGCGCACGTTTTTTGCTCTGGCAGTGAACGGCACTGCGGGTACATTCCTGGTTAAGGACATTGCTCAGTTGAAGAGCGGAATCGTTGTTCATCATAATTTCACCTAAGCGCTAACTGTACAAATGGCCTGTTGTGTTTCACAACAGGCCGTCCTGCACCCGTTAACTGCCCGGACAATTAGTGTTGTTTCAGTTTATCTTTATGTTTATTGAGCTGTCGCGCAAGCTTATCAATCAAGCCGTCGATAGCCGCGTACATGTCTTGCCCTTCCGCACTGGCATGGAGTTCACCCCCGTTTACATGCAGGGTTGCATCCGAGATATGAGTCACTTTCTCCACTTTCAACACAACGTAGACCTGGTTGATCCTTTCGAAATACTGCTCGAGTTTCGCGAACTTAGCGTTCACGAAGTCACGTAAGGCCTCAGTAATCTCGACGTTGTGTCCTGTGATATTGAGCTGCATAGTGTCTTCCTTATCGGTTGTGTCAGACCAGTTGTTTACGCTGGTTAGACGGCGGAATGGATAAAGACTCTCGATACTTCGCAACAGTACGACGTGCCACCATAATACCCTGATCGGACAGTATGGTGGTTAACTTACTGTCACTTAGTGGCTTCGCGGGGTTCTCCGCGGCGATTAACTTCTTCACCAGGGCACGAATCGCCGTTGAGGAGGCTTCGCCGCCACCCTCGGTATTCACGTGGCTGGAGAAGAAATACTTAAGCTCAAAAATACCGCGCGGACTGTGCAGATACTTCTGCGTCGTGACGCGGGAAATCGTGGATTCATGCATTTCGACGGCCTGGGCGATATCCGCCAGCACCATCGGTTTCATATACTCTTCACCCTGCTCAAAGAACGCCTGCTGCTGTTCGACGATGCAGCGGCTCACGCGGAGCAGGGTATCATTTCGGCTCTCCAGACTCTTGATCAACCATCGCGCTTCCTGAAGATTGCTACGAATATATTGATTGTCGGAATCGTTGCGCACGCTGGTGCACATGGAGGCATACTGCTGGTTGATTTGCAGGCGAGGGATGCTGTCAGAGTTCAGTTCAACGATCCAGCGGTCATTGTGTTTTCTGACCAGCACGTCCGGGATCACGTACTCGGGTTCGCTGGTCTGGATCGACTGACCGGGGCGCGGATCGAGTGACTGGATCAGATTCACCGCCTCTTTCAGCACCTCTTCTTTCAGGCGCGTAACGCGCATCAAAGAGCGGAAATCGTGGTTGGCGAGAAGATCCAGATGATCGCTGATGATTAAGCGCGCCTCCTCAAGCCATGGCGTCTCTTTGCTGAACTGAGAAAGCTGGATCAGCAGGCAGTCGCGCAGATCTTTCGCGGCCACGCCGACTGGATCAAAACGCTGGATACGCTTAAGAACGGCTTCAATCTCTTCAAGCTCAATCTCTTCGTCGCCCATGCTTTCCAGAATGTCGTCCAGCGTGACGGTCAAGTAGCCGGTGTCGTCAACGGCGTCGACAATCGACGTGGCGATCGCGCGGTCGGTATCGGAGAAGGGGGTAAGCTCTACCTGCCACATCAGGTAATCCTGCAGCGACTGGGTGGTTTCGCCCTGATAGACCGGTAGCTCATCGTCCTGGTAGTCTGCATGCGTACCGGAAGGGGTGCCAGCGGTATAGATTTCATCCCAGCTGGCATCCAGCGGTAGCTCGTCCGGCATCTCTTTTTGTTCGAGAGCATCTGCGGTGTCGAGCGCTTCTGTATCCTGTGACTGCTGAGTATCTACCTCATCATGAAGATCGGCTTGCTCCAGCAGGGGATTGCTGTCCAGCGCCTGCTGGAGCTCCTGCTGGAGTTCTAAGGTGGACAGTTGCAGCAGACGAATGGCCTGCTGTAGCTGCGGCGTCATCGCCAGTTGTTGGCTGAGCCTTAATTGCAAACCTTGCTTCATGTTCAGAGCATTTTTCTCCGGTTCGGCGTTACGTTACCTCTACCCTATCAGAGTCTGAAGTCTTCCCCAAGATAGACGCGCTTAACATGATCGTCTTCGAGGATCTGCTGCGGCGTACCGTGGGCGATCAGATTGCCCTGGCTCACAATATACGCGCGTTCACATACGGCCAGCGTTTCACGCACGTTGTGGTCGGTGATCAACACGCCAAGCCCGCTGTCACGCAGATGCTCAATAATACGTTTAATATCGATAACGGAGATCGGGTCCACGCCCGCAAACGGTTCATCCAGAAGGATAAATTTCGGGTTTGCGGCCAGCGCGCGCGCAATCTCAACACGACGGCGTTCACCCCCGGACAATGCCTGACCGAGGCTGTCGCGCAGATGCTCAATGTGGAACTCTTCCAGCAGCTCGTTGGCGCGATCCTGACGCTGTTCGCTGGTCAGGTCGTCGCGAATTTGCAGGACCGCCATCAGGTTATCAAAAACGCTCAGACGACGGAAAATAGAGGCTTCCTGCGGCAGATAGCCGATGCCACGACGCGCGCGCGCGTGCAGCGGCAGCAGGCTAATGTCTTCATCGTCGATGACAATGTTGCCGGCATCGCGCGGCACAATGCCTACGACCATGTAGAAGGTGGTGGTTTTACCCGCACCGTTCGGGCCAAGCAGGCCAACAATTTCGCCGGAGTTGACGGTCAGACTGACATCTTCTACGACACGGCGGCCCTTATAGGCCTTCGCGAGATTTTTTGCAGTTAATGTTGCCATAACGGATTAGTTACTCTTCTTCTGTGCCGGGGCCTGGCCCTTGCCTTTGTCCTGCAGCTGCGACGGAACCAGTACGGTGGTTACGCGTTTGCCTTTCTCGCTGGAGGCCTGCATTTTCTGCTCTTTCACCAGATAGGTAATCTGGTCACCGGTGATATTGCTGTCCAGCTGTTCCAGATACGCTTTCCCGGTCAGGATGACCAGGTCCTTCGCCAGCTCATAGTGCATATGCGAGGCGCGGCCTTTCACTGGCTTGCCATTGTCCTGCATCTGGTAGAAGGTTGCCGGATTGCCATAACCATCAATGATCTCTTTGCCCTGCTCGCCGCCCGGACGGGTCACGACCACTTTATCGGCGTTGATTTTGATGGTGCCCTGCGTCACGACAACGTTACCCGTGAAGGTGACGACGTTACCCTGCATGTCGAGAGACTGGGTGTCGGACTCGATATGGATCGGCTGGTCGGTATCGCCCGTTACAGCAAGCGCGGGGAGACTGGCCGCCAGCATCGCGCTGGCGATAATTACTTTAAGGCTGAGTTTGTTTGTTTTGAATTTCATAGGAGGTTCTAACCTTTTCAATCAGCTCGGCGTTCTTGCTGCGTAAGTTCCCGCGCATTCTTAAACCGCTGGAATTAAATGTTGTGCCATACAGTGTGACCAGATCCTGCGAGGTCACGTCCTGGGTTACCAGGTTAATCTGGGCATTATCCGTCGTAATTTTCCGCAGTTGCGAGTCAGCGGTCAGGGCGTTGACTTCAACGTGGCCATACAGATAAAGCATACGGTCATTTGTGAGTTTTGCCCGATCTGACTTAATCGACCACGTCGGGACTTTGTCTTTATCGAACGTGGTCATCACAGGTTGGGTAAACCACGACACGCCATCATCAGAAAAATATTCCACGTGCTGAGCGATCAGGCGATAGTTAAGCGCACCTTCCGGGCTGTAGACCACGGTGTCGCTGTGATCGCTTTTATAGGTTGGATCGTTATTATTGACCACTTCCGTTTGCGTATCGTCGCGATCGGCAAGATTCATGCCAATCAATACCAGTGCGACAAGCGAAAGCAAAATGATAACCCAACGTCTGGTTTTACTCATATTGATTGCCCTTTGGCCTCATCAAGCTTGCCCTGCGCCAGCAGAAGCAGATCGCAGACTTCACGTACAGCACCCCGGCCACCGTTGATGTGGGTAACGTAGTCTGCGCGTGGGATCAGCAGCGGGTGCGCATCGGCAACCGCGATGCTGAGACCCACTTCTGCCATCACCGGCCAGTCGATCAGATCGTCCCCAACGTAGGCCACGTTTTCCGGGGCGATAGCCAGTTTACCCAGTAAATCGTTGAACGCCGCCATCTTATCGGATTGACCCTGATACAGGTGGGTAATGCCTAAGGTTTCACAGCGGTCTTCTACCAGTTTAGCTTTCCGTCCGGTGATGATAGCAACCTCAATACCCGAGGTGAGCGCACAGCGGATACCGTAGCCGTCGCGAACGTTAAACGCTTTCAGCTCTTCGCCATTATTGCCCATGTAAATCAGGCCATCGGAAAGTACCCCATCCACATCCAGAATCAACAGACGAATTGTTTCCGCCTTAGCCATCATCTGGGTACTGACCGGACCATAACAGGTTGCAAGGGATGCACCCGCATTACTCATTGTCTTATCCTTCATTACACTACGCCTGCGCGCAGCAGATCATGCATATGTACCACACCCAGCAACTGGTCGCCATCGGCAACCATAACGGAGGTGATATGACGGGACTGCATCAGGTTCAGCACATCCACGGCTAACGTGCCCGGACGCACGCGGATACCGCCCGGCGTCATCACATCGGCAATGCCGAGCGTGCGGACATCTACACCCATGTCGAACACGCGACGCAGGTCGCCATCGGTGAAGATCCCCTGAATTTTCATCAGATCGTCGCACACGACTGTCATACCCAGATTCTTGCGGGTGATTTCCAGCAGCGCATCACGCAGAGAGGCTTCTTTACTGACGTGAGGGATCTCATCCCCGGTGTGCATAATATCGTTTACCCGCAGCAGCAGCTTGCGCCCCAGCGCGCCGCCCGGGTGGGAGAGCGCAAAATCTTCCGGCGTAAAACCGCGGGCTTCGAGCAACGCGACGGCAAGCGCATCACCCATGACCAGCGCGGCGGTGGTGCTGGAGGTAGGGGCCAGACCCAGCGGACAGGCTTCTTTCGGTACTTTAACGCACAGGTGAATATCGGCCGCACGCGCCATGCTGCTTTCCGGACGGCTGGTCATGCAAATCAGCGGTACCTGCAGCCGCTTCAGTACCGGGATCAGCGCCAGGATCTCATTGGACTCACCAGAATTTGACAGGGCGATGACAACATCCTGCGGCGTGACCATACCCAGATCGCCGTGCGCGGCTTCCCCCGGATGAACAAAGAAGGAAGAGGTTCCGGTGCTGGCAAACGTTGCCGCCATTTTGCGCCCAATGTGGCCGGACTTGCCCATTCCCATCACCACGACTTTACCGGCACAGTAGAATATCTTCTCACATGCCAGACTAAAATCCTGATTAATATACTGATCTAACTGCGCCAGACCTTCACGTTCAATCTCCAGAACCTCTTTGCCTGCTTTCTGAAAGTCAAAACCCGGCTGCAATTCTATTTGCGACATAATGCGTTTCCGTTTACCCAGAGAGAAGAGGCGAGAGCCAGTACAGCATCGCCATCCATACGATAAATCCACCCGTCAGCAGCGCGCCTGCGCCTTTGCCGATCTGGCGTTGCCGCCGCCAGCAGAGCAGGGCAAATATCACGCTGACCAGCAACATCACCCCGTAATCGCGCGAGAACGCCAGGGGATTGAAAGGTCCTGGCGTTATCAGAGCTGGGAGGCCCATTACAATGGCGATATTAAATATGTTGGACCCGATGATATTGCCAATGGCGATGTCATCTTCCCCTTTACGTGCCCCGGCAATTGCGGTGGCCAGCTCCGGCAGGCTGGTGCCGATAGCAATCACTGTCAGGCCAATGGTCAGTTCACTGATGGCGAAATAGTTTGCCAGCACCGTCGCGTTATCCACAACCATGCGCGTGGCCATCGGCATAATGATCAGCGCAACGCCAAGCCAAAGCAGAGCGACAGGCAGCGTGCCTTCGCGCGGAAGTTCGGCGACCTGCTCACGCGTCAGGCTATCCTGACCCTGCTTTTCGGCCAGGCGGGCGATTTTAACACTATACAGCAGCCAGATGACGGCCAGCGCCAGCAGGAAAATGCCGTCGCTGTAGCTCAGTACGCCATCATAAAATACGCAGCCTGCCAGCAGGCTTACGATTAACATTAGCGGCAATTCACGGCGCAGAACATCAGAATGCACGCGAAATGGATGGAGCAGTGCCGCCAGACCTAAAATCAGTAAGATATTGACGATGTTAGAGCCAATCGCAGTGCCTATCGCCAGGTCTAACTGACCATGCAGCGACGCCGAGACAGAGACGATGATTTCAGGAAGTGAGGTGCCAACGCTAACAACGGTCATCCCAATGACAACAGGGGGGACGCCCGTCAGGCGACACAGGATAGATGCAGCAAACACTAAACGGTCAGCACTGTAGACCACCAGAAGTAAACCAATTATTAACAGTGCTGTTGCTAAAAGCATCAAAAGTCCTTTCTTCAGGTATACTTGTCGGTCCATCGCGCGGGAATGGCTGGACTGCATACGGTCTGAGGCGTAACGAATTCCTAATTTTGACTTTATGCGCCGGAAAAGTAAAACAAATGCCAGCTTTCGCTAACCTCGACGGCTAATATTCTGTAAAAATGCTGTGTTTAGGGCTGATTCAGGCGGCACGCCTTAACGTGAGCAGGGTAAGAAAGGAACCTTAAATGAGCCAAACGATGGCGAATTTAGTCGATGTCCGTGGTGTGAGTTTTTCTCGTGCCAACAGATTGATATTTGATGATATTTCGTTGACCGTACCGCGTGGCAAGATCACTGCCATCATGGGGCCGTCCGGGATCGGTAAAACGACCCTGTTGCGCCTTATTGGTGGGCAGATCCCACCGGATAGCGGTGAGATCCTCTTCGATGGCGAAAACGTCCCGGAGATGTCGCGCTCGCGCCTGTATACTGTCCGCAAACGCATGAGTATGCTCTTTCAGTCGGGCGCGTTATTCACCGACATGAATGTCTTTGATAACGTGGCCTATCCGCTGCGCGAGCATACCAGCCTGCCGCCTGAGCTGCTGAAAAGCACGGTGATGATGAAGCTGGAAGCTGTTGGCCTGCGGGGGGCCGCGAAGCTGATGCCTTCGGAGCTGTCCGGCGGGATGGCGCGCCGCGCTGCGCTGGCGCGAGCCATTGCATTAGAACCCGATTTAATCATGTTCGACGAACCGTTTGTCGGACAGGATCCTATCACGATGGGCGTACTGGTGAAGCTCATCTCTGAGCTGAACAGCGCGCTCGGCGTCACCTGCATTGTGGTGTCTCACGATGTACCGGAAGTGTTGAGCATTGCCGATTACGCCTATATCGTGGCGGACAAAAAGATCGTCGCACACGGTAGCGCCCAGGCGCTGCAGGAAAATTGCGATCCGCGCGTGCGGCAGTTCCTTGACGGTATTGCTGACGGACCCGTGCCGTTCCGCTACCCGGCGGGCGACTATCGTGACGATTTACTGGGAATAGGGAGTTAAGCCACTCATGCTGTTAAATGCGTTGGCCGCTCTCGGACACCGTGGCATAAAAACCATCAGGACGTTCGGGCGTGCCGGATTGATGTTATTCAACGCGCTGGTCGGCAAGCCGGAATTCCGCAAGCACGCACCTCTGCTGGTGCGGCAGCTTTATAATGTCGGTGTGCTGTCGATGCTCATCATCATTGTCTCCGGTCTGTTTATCGGTATGGTGCTTGGGCTGCAGGGCTACCTAGTTCTGACAACCTACAGTGCGGAAACCAGCCTCGGGATGCTGGTGGCGCTTTCGCTGCTGCGCGAGCTGGGGCCGGTTGTGGCGGCGCTGCTGTTTGCCGGGCGTGCAGGGTCAGCATTAACGGCTGAGATTGGCCTGATGCGTGCCACCGAGCAGCTCTCCAGCATGGAGATGATGGCTGTCGATCCGCTGCGTCGTGTGATCTCGCCGCGTTTCTGGGCGGGTGTGATCTCATTACCGTTACTGACTATTTTGTTTGTTGCCGTGGGGATCTGGGGCGGTTCGCTGGTTGGCGTCCACTGGAAAGGTATTGATGCCGGTTTCTTCTGGTCCGCCATGCAGGACGCCATTGACCTGCGAATGGATCTGGTTAACTGTCTGATTAAAAGCGTGGTATTTGCCATTACGGTCACCTGGATCGCATTGTTCAACGGTTACGATGCCATTCCGACGTCGGCGGGCATTAGCCGTGCAACTACACGTACAGTCGTACATTCGTCGCTGGCCGTACTGGGTCTGGATTTTGTGCTCACCGCACTGATGTTTGGGAATTGAGTTCATGCAAACGAGAAAAAATGAAATTTGGGTTGGCGTGTTCCTGCTGCTGGCGTTGCTGGCCGCACTGTTCATCTGCCTGAGAGCGGCGGATATCACGTCTGTGCGCACCGAGCCGACGTATCGCGTCTATGCCACCTTCGATAACATCGGTGGGCTGAAGGCGCGCTCACCGGTCCGTATCGGCGGCGTGGTGATTGGGCGCGTGTCAGACATTACGCTTGATGAGAAAACCTATCTGCCGCGCGTCGCGATGGATATCGAAGAGCGCTACAACCATATTCCGGACACCAGCTCCCTTTCTATCCGTACTTCCGGCCTGCTGGGCGAACAGTATCTGGCCCTTAACGTCGGTTTTGAAGACCCCGAGCTTGGAACGACTATCCTTAAAGACGGTAGCGTAATTCAGGATACGAAGTCCGCGATGGTGCTGGAGGACATGATTGGTCAGTTCCTTTACAACAGTAAAGGGGATGATAAAAAGTCTGACGATGCCCCTGCGCAAAGTGAAGACCATACCAATGCTGCGCCGACCCCTGGTGCTGCGAATTAATTTCAGGAGAAGTCATTCATGTTTAAACGACTGCTAATGGTTGCCATGCTGGTCATTGCCCCTCTCACTGCGGCACACGCTGCGGATCAGAGCAACCCGTACAAACTGATGGACGAAGCGGCGAAGAAGACCTTCGATCGTCTTAAAAACGAACAGCCAAAAATTCGCGCGAATCCTGATTATCTGCGTGACGTCGTAGACCAGGAGCTGCTGCCGTATGTGCAGATCAAATACGCGGGTGCGCTGGTGCTGGGGCGTTATTACAAAGACGCGACGCCTGCGCAGCGCGAAGCTTACTTTGCCGCGTTCCGTGAATACCTGAAACAGGCTTACGGCCAGGCTCTGGCGATGTACCACGGTCAGACTTATCAGATTGCCCCAGAGCAGCCGCTGGGCGACGCCACCATTATTCCTATCCGCGTAACCATCAACGATCCTAATGGTCGTCCACCGGTTCGTCTGGACTTCCAGTGGCGTAAAAACAGCCAGACAGGCAACTGGCAGGCGTATGACATGATCGCTGAAGGGGTGAGCATGATCACCACCAAACAGAACGAGTGGAGCGACCTGCTGCGTACCAAAGGTATTGACGGCCTGACCGCACAGCTGCAGTCCATTTCTCGTCAGAAAATCACTCTGGACGAGAAGAAGTAATGTCGCAGCAACTCCGCTGGTCGCGTGAAGATGAGACGTTAAGGCTATCCGGTGAGCTGGATCAGGATCTGCTGAACCCGCTGTGGGATAAACGCCATGAGGCGATGCAGGGCGTAACGCTCATCGACTTAACCGACGTTACGCGGGTGGATACGGCAGGTGTTGCGATGCTCGCCCATCTGGTTGCCGTGGGGAAAAAGCAGGGAACAAGCGTCATGCTTCATGGCGCGAGCGATAATGTCATGACCCTTGCGCAACTCTACAATCTGCCTCAGGACGTACTGCCTCGTTAATATTTTCAGTGCGTTACTTCCGAAAGCCCTGACAGTTTCATCGTCGGGGCTTTTTGCTTGTTTAAGACGACGCCACTTTGCTCTAAGATGTTGGGCTTGTTTTCTCTATCAGATGATTAAGAGCCCATGGAAAATCATGAAATCCAGACAGTGCTGATGAATGCACTCTCCCTTCAGGAAGCCCACGTCACTGGCGATGGCAGTCACTTCCAGGTTATTGCTGTGGGTGAGATGTTCGACGGTATGAGCCGTGTGAAGAAGCAGCAGGCTGTGTACGCGCCGCTGATGGAATATATTGCGGATAACCGCATCCACGCCCTGTCGATTAAAGCGTTCACCCCGCAAGAGTGGGCACGCGATCGCAAACTAAACGGTTTTTGAGCTGAGGGCGACAGGCCCGCAGCACGGTTGAATTTATAAGAGAGCACACAATGGATAAATTTCGTGTACAGGGGCCAACGCGTCTCCAGGGCGAAGTCACAATTTCTGGCGCGAAAAACGCCGCGCTGCCAATTCTCTTTGCTGCGCTGCTCGCGGAAGAGCCGGTAGAAATTCAGAACGTACCGAAGCTGAAAGATATCGACACCACCATGAAGTTGCTCACCCAGTTGGGCACGAAAGTCGAGCGTAACGGTTCCGTCTGGATCGACGCCAGCAATGTCAATAACTTCTCAGCGCCTTACGAACTGGTGAAAACCATGCGTGCTTCCATCTGGGCGCTTGGCCCGCTGGTGGCGCGTTTCGGTCAGGGTCAGGTTTCGCTGCCGGGCGGTTGCGCCATCGGCGCGCGTCCGGTTGACCTGCATATCTTTGGCCTGGAGAAGCTGGGCGCAGAGATCAAACTGGAAGAAGGTTACGTTAAGGCTTCCGTCAATGGTCGTCTGAAAGGCGCGCACATTGTCATGGACAAAGTGAGCGTGGGCGCTACCGTCACCATCATGTCTGCGGCGACGCTGGCAGAAGGTACGACCATCATTGAAAACGCCGCGCGTGAACCGGAGATCGTAGACACTGCCAACTTCCTCGTTGCGCTGGGTGCGAAGATTTCCGGCCAGGGCACTGACCGTATCACCATCGAAGGCGTTGAGCGTCTGGGTGGCGGCGTGTATCGCGTGCTGCCGGACCGTATCGAAACCGGGACCTTCCTGGTCGCTGCGGCGATCTCTGGCGGTAAGATTGTTTGTCGCAACGCGCAGCCAGATACCCTGGATGCGGTGCTGGCGAAACTGCGCGATGCGGGTGCGGATATCGAGATCGGTGAAGACTGGATCAGCCTAGATATGCATGGCCAGCGTCCAAAAGCCGTTAATGTGCGTACTGCACCGCACCCGGCCTTCCCGACGGACATGCAGGCCCAGTTCACCCTGTTAAACCTGGTTGCAGAAGGCACGGGCTTCATCACGGAAACCATCTTCGAAAACCGCTTTATGCACGTACCTGAACTGATCCGTATGGGTGCGCATGCTGAAATCGAAAGCAACACGGTTATTTGTCACGGCGTTGAAAAACTGTCCGGTGCGCAGGTTATGGCGACCGATTTGCGTGCGTCTGCAAGCCTGGTGCTGGCGGGTTGTATTGCGGAAGGCACTACGGTGGTGGATCGTATTTATCACATCGATCGTGGCTATGAGCGTATCGAAGACAAACTGCGCGCGCTGGGTGCTAATATCGAGCGTGTGAAGGGCGAGTAATCGTTCCGGCAGCCCCCTGCCAGAAATGACCGGGGGGTTGCTATTCCTGTCAAAAAACCGTTATCCCTGCGGTTCTGTTTTTACTTTTCTCTGGCGCATCATGCGCGTTCTGTCGATAAATTCATGAGTAACAGGATCGTGATAACGTGAAGGCCAGATTACCCACGGGTGCGTTTCCAGCGCCGTCGCGATAATTAATTCTCCTTTTGGCCAGGGGCGGGTCAGGGCGTTTGCAAGGGTGGAAGAACTCAGTCCATGGCGGCGGGACTCTGCTGCAAGCGAAGTGCCTCTTTTGCGCAGTGCCGCAATGATATCTGCCGTATGCCAGTCGATAAATTTCGTATCCATAACGCTGTCCTTAAGTTCGGATTCACCTACGCCGTTTCTTCTGAAACGACTGGCTTACTATACCCATTTCGACTGCTTGTTCTAAAAAGTTCGCGTTACTTGAAGGGATATTCAGAATAAGCCATGGCTTTATTCATGCGGGATTTAACCCGATGCATTTACAGGAATACGGAGTTTATTGGTGTGTATTTGAACCTCCCCGCGATGGGTACGGGGAGGAGCGACAGGATTAACGATCGCGCTGGACGGCAATGTGGGCAAGACCAATCAGCGCATCGCGCCATGGGCTGTCTGGAATAACCTGAAGTGCAGCGATGGCCTTATCAGCCTCTTCTTCGGCACGCTGACGGGTCCATTCCAGTGAACCGCAGATTGCCATGGTTTCCAGTACAGGTTCCAGAAGATGGCGACCATTTCCCTGTTCTATCGCTTCACGGATCATTTTCGCCTGATCGGGTGAACCGTTGCGCATGGCGTGAAGCAGCGGCAGGGTCGGTTTGCCTTCGTTCAGGTCATCGCCCACATTTTTGCCGAGCGTTTCGCCGTCCGCACTGTAGTCCAGCAAATCATCAATCAGCTGGAAGGCAGTACCCAGATAACGGCCATAGTCCTGCAACCCTTTTTCCTGTGCTGCGGAACAGCCAGCCAGAATGCCGGAGCACTGGGCGGCTGCTTCAAACAGGCGCGCTGTTTTGCTGTAGATGACGCGCATGTAGTTTTCTTCGGTGATATCCGGATCATTGACGTTCATCAGCTGCAGCACTTCGCCTTCAGCGATAACGTTCACGGCTTCGGACATCACTTCCAGCACTTTCAGAGAGCCCAGGCTGGTCATCATCTGGAAGGCGCGGGTATAGATAAAATCCCCGACCAGAACGCTGGCTGCATTCCCGAAGGCGGCATTTGCCGTGGCTTTGCCGCGACGCATATCGGATTCATCCACAACATCGTCATGCAGAAGCGTCGCGGTGTGAATAAATTCGATCAGCGCGGCGATCGTGACGTGGGCATTTCCCTGATAGCCAACGGCTCTGGCAGCCAGAATCGCAATCATAGGGCGAATGCGTTTACCGCCACCGCTGACAATGTAATAGCCCAACTGATTGATCAGCTGAACGTCAGAGTTGAGTTGCTCCAGGATTGCTGCATTTACACCCGCCATATCTTGCGCGGTTAACTCGTTGATTTTTTCTAAATTCATCGCAAAAGCCGGGCTTTTTATCCTGTTGATCCCATCTTCAATGGGGTAACGAAGGGTTTCGGTTTATCAATAGTAGTGCTGATTGTACTGAAAAAACGGCTCAGATAAACGTTACCGTACGTGTTGTGTTTTTTTTCTTCATGTATTGACGGTAGCACTTGTCAAAGGCTCGCGTTTTGCGTAATATTCGCGCCCTATTGTGAATATTTATAGCGCACCCTGATTCATACGAGCGAGGACGTGCGCGGAAGCGGAGTTTATATGTACGCGGTTTTCCAAAGTGGTGGTAAACAACACCGAGTAAGCGAAGGTCAGACCGTTCGCCTGGAAAAGCTGGACATCGCAACTGGCGAATCTGTTGAGTTCGCAGAAGTTCTGATGATCGCAAACGGTGAAGAAGTCAAAATCGGCGTTCCTTTCGTTGATGGCGGCGTTATCAAAGCTGAAGTTGTTGCTCACGGTCGTGGCGAGAAAGTTAAAATCGTTAAGTTTCGTCGTCGTAAACACTACCGTAAGCAGCAGGGCCACCGTCAGTGGTTCACTGATGTGAAAATTACTGGCATCAGCGCCTAAGACCTGAGGAGAGATTTAAATGGCACATAAAAAGGCTGGCGGCTCCACACGTAACGGTCGCGATTCAGAAGCTAAACGCCTTGGCGTTAAGCGTTTCGGTGGCGAATCCGTTCTGGCGGGTAGCATCATCGTTCGTCAACGTGGTACCAAATTCCACGCTGGCAACAACGTAGGTTGCGGTCGTGACCACACTCTGTTTGCTAAAGCAGACGGTAAAGTGAAATTTGAAGTTAAAGGCCCGAACAACCGTAAATACATCAGCATCGTTGCTGAGTAAGGTTTTCTCGGTCCGGTAACGGATTAAAGCCCCGCAACGTGTTGCGGGGCTTTTTACATTGGAAACCCGGAAAATTTTCTGTAGGGAAAACGGGCATGAAGCAGCAGGCCGGCATTGGTATTCTTTTGGCGCTTACGACCGCAATGTGCTGGGGCGCGCTGCCAATTGCAATGAAGCAGGTACTGGAAGTGATGGAACCGCCTACGGTGGTCTTTTATCGCTTTCTGATGGCAAGTATAGGTCTCGGGGCCATTCTCGCGATCAAAGGCAAGCTTCCACCGCTGCGACTCTTCCGCAAACCTCGCTGGCTGGTGTTACTGGCCATTGCGACGGGCGGTTTGTTCGGCAACTTCATCCTGTTCAGCTCATCCCTGCAGTATTTAAGCCCTACGGCGTCTCAGGTGATTGGTCAGCTTTCGCCTGTGGGTATGATGGTCGCCAGCGTGTTCATCCTTAAGGAGAAGATGCGCGGCACGCAGATTATCGGGGCGAGCATGTTGCTGTGTGGTCTGGTGATGTTCTTTAACACCAGCCTGATCGAGATTTTTACCCGACTGACGGATTACACCTGGGGTGTGATCTTCGGCGTGGGAGCAGCAACGGTCTGGGTGAGTTATGGCGTCGCGCAAAAGGTGTTATTGCGGCGTCTGGCCTCACAGCAGATCCTTTTTTTGCTGTACACTTTGTGTACAGTGGCATTACTGCCGTTAGCGAAGCCAGGGGTAATTACCCAACTGAGCGACTGGCAGCTGGCGTGCCTCATTTTTTGTGGGCTTAACACGCTGGTCGGTTATGGCGCGCTGGCCGAAGCAATGGCGCGCTGGCAGGCAGCACAAGTAAGCGCATTGATCACGCTTACCCCGCTGTTTACGCTGTTATTTTCAGATTTGTTATCAATGGCCTGGCCCGATGTCTTCGTCAGACCGATGCTCAACCTGTTGGGCTATCTCGGTGCGTTTGTCGTGGTTGCGGGCGCGATGTATTCCGCCATTGGTCATCGTCTTTGGGGACGTTGGCGCAAAAATGAAGCGGTTGTAGTAGTCCCCCGCTCAGGCGAATGAGTTACGGAGAGTAAAATGAAGTTTGTTGATGAAGCGACGATCCTGGTCGTTGCAGGTGATGGCGGTAACGGTTGTGTAAGCTTCCGCCGTGAAAAATATATTCCTCGTGGCGGTCCTGACGGCGGTGACGGTGGAGACGGTGGTGACGTGTGGCTGGAGGCGGATGAAAACCTCAACACGCTGATTGACTATCGCTTCGAAAAATCTTTCCGCGCCGAGCGTGGACAGAACGGCCAGAGCCGTGACTGTACCGGCAAACGCGGTAAAGACGTGACCATTAAGGTTCCGGTCGGTACGCGCGTAATTGACCAGGGCACCGGTGAAACCATGGGCGATATGACCAAGCATGGTCAGCGTCTCATGGTCGCAAAAGGCGGCTGGCACGGTCTGGGCAACAGCCGTTTCAAATCTTCCGTTAACCGTACCCCTCGTCAGAAAACGATGGGCACACCGGGCGATAAGCGCGATCTGCAGCTGGAGCTGATGCTGCTGGCAGACGTGGGCATGCTGGGTATGCCAAACGCCGGTAAATCGACCTTTATTCGCGCGGTCTCTGCGGCGAAACCAAAAGTGGCGGACTATCCGTTTACCACGCTGGTACCAAGCCTGGGCGTTGTCCGGATGGATAACGAAAAGAGCTTCGTCGTGGCTGATATTCCGGGACTGATTGAAGGCGCTGCGGAAGGCGCGGGTCTGGGTATTCGCTTCCTGAAGCACCTTGAGCGTTGCCGCGTCCTGCTGCACCTCATTGATATCGATCCAATCGACGGTTCCGATCCGGTTGAGAACGCCCGAATCATCATCGGCGAGCTGGAAAAATACAGCGAGAAGCTGGCGAATAAACCGCGCTGGCTGGTCTTCAACAAGATCGACTTGATGGACAAAGCGGAAGCCGAAGCGAAAGCCAAAGCGATTGCGGAAGCAATGAGCTGGGAAGATAAATACTACCTGATCTCCGCGGCAAGCCAGGTTGGCGTAAAAGATCTCTGCTGGGATGTGATGACCTTCATCATCGAGAACCCGGTCGTTCAGGCTGAAGAAGCGAAACAGCCAGAAAAAGTCGAATTCATGTGGGATGACTACCACCGTCAGCAGCTCGAAGAGCTGGAAGCGGAAGAGGAAGACGACTGGGACGATGACTGGGATGAGGACGACGAAGAAGGCGTCGAGTTCATCTACAAGCACTAAAATCTGTCCTGAGCCCCCATTATGGGGGCTTTTTTTATTCCAGCGTTGATGGCAACCAGCAGCTGGCGATTAAGCCGCCTTCAGCACCATTCTCCAGCGTCAGCTTGCCGTGGTGCAACTGCACGATGCGCTGTACGATACTCAGACCCAGACCGCTGCCGCCGTAGCGCTGATCGAGTCGACGGAACGGCTCCGTGATTGACTGTCGGTGCGCTTCATCAATGCCGGGTCCCTGATCGATAACGCTGACCTGCGTTCCCCCTGCGACCTCTGCCAGCGTCACGGTGATCGTTGTACCTGACGGGCTGTACCGTCCGGCGTTCTCAAGCAGGTTGCGCAGCATCAGCCTCAGAAGTACCGCGTCACCCTGCACCGTCAGCGCGCTCCTGGCCGGCCATATCACCGTATGTTCTTTAGCTTCATGCTCGAGGCCGAGCGGGGTGATGATAGTGTCTGTCCAGTTAATAGTGTCATAGTGTCCACTCGCCATCGCCTGTCCGGCACGGGCCAGCATCAGCAGCTGTTCGACGGTGTGCATCAGCTGGTCGATACGGCTGATGAGCGTCGTGGCCTGCGGAGAGCCTGACTGGGCCATGAGCTCCAGATGGAGCCTGATCCCGGCAAGCGGTGTTCGTAGTTCGTGGGCCGCATCTGCCGTGAAGAGACGCTCCTGCTGAATGGTATTATCCAGCCTGGCGAGCAGCTGGTTGAGAGAGGTGGTAACGGCGCCTATTTCTTCCATGTCGGAGTACATAGGCAGCGGGGTTAAGTTATCCGCCGAACGGTTTGCCAGGCTGACGCGCAGCTTATTCAGCGGTCGGGTTATCCAGGTAACTGCCCAGAATGAGAAAAACAACGTAAAGCCGACCATCACCAGAGAAGGGACCAGCAGCGAGGCAATCGCTTCGCGGATCTCTTTTTCGACGTGGTTGTTACGTGATTTTGCCGACAGCGTTTCATTCACCAGAAAGCCAATCTGTTCACGGCTTTCGTGCCACAACCAAATCACGCTTATCAGCTGGAAAAATAACAGAATGACCGCCAGCAAAACCATTAATCGCCGACGCATGCTGTTCATTTCTGGCTCTCCAGGCGGTAGCCAACGCCGCGGACGGTTTTAATCCGATCTTTGCCAAGCTTACGGCGCAGGTTGTGAATGTGGACTTCCAGGGTATTGGATCCCGGATCGTCCTGCCAGGAGTAGATGTCCTGCTGGAGGGTTTCTCTGTGTACCGTTTGTCCGCTTCGCATGATCAGGCGCGTCAGCAAGGCGAACTCTTTTGGCGTAACTTCGACAGGCTGAGACTGGCGCAATACCTGCTGGGTTTGCAGATTCAGGGTAATATCCCCGTCGGTCAATAAGTTATCGCTGTGACCAAGATAGCGGCGTATTAACGCCCGCACCCGGGCCTGAAGCTCCGCAAGCGCAAAGGGCTTCACCAGATAATCATCTGCGCCGGCATCAAGGCCGGTAATACGATCTTCAATGGCGTCGCGTGCCGTCAGGATCAACACCGGATTGGCAATACCGCGGCGACGCCACTGGCTGAGCAGCGTGGCGCCGTCTTTATCCGGTAAGCCCAGGTCAAGGATTACCAGGCTGTATTCGCCGCTCTGGATCAGGGCATCTGCTTCTGCCGCGGTTCCGGCACAGTCCAGGGCATATCCTTCGTTGGCGAGCCCGAGTGCGAGCCCTTCCTGCAATAACAGATCGTCTTCAACTATGAGTAGTTTCATCGCTAGTTATTCTGGTAGATGTCTTTATAAAGCCTGCTTTCGAAGCGAACCAGTGGTATGCGGCGGTTGCGCTGGTCGGTCGGTTCGACGGCATAGCCGGAAAGATACTGTACGAATGCCATGCGCTGTCCGCTGGCGGTCGTGATGAAGCCTGCCAGGTTGTAAACGCCCTGCAGTGAACCTGTCTTAGCGGATACTTTGCCATCGACACCCGCCGCGTGAAGCCCGGCGCGATACTGCAGCGAACCGTCATGCCCGGCAAGCGGCAGCATAGAAATAAAGTTTAGCTCAGTGTCATGTTGTGCAATGTACTGAAGCACCTGCATCATGGTGGCCGGGGCTATCAGGTTATGACGCGATAATCCCGAACCATCGACGGCGATAGTGTTACCCAGATCGATTCCCGCCTGCTGACGCAGGATCTGACGAACAGCGTCTGAGCCCGCACGCCAGGTTCCCGGCACGCCGAAACGCGCGTGACCAATCATGCGGAACACGGTGTCGGCAATCATGTTATCCGACTTTTTCAGCATAATTCGCAGCAAATCGTGCAGCGGTGGTGACTGTTTACTGGCAATGACCGTACCGGGCTGGTTGACCTGCGTCTGACGAAGCAGCGTGCCGGAGTAGGTTATTCCCGCCTGCTTCAGTTCATCCTTGAGAATCGCACCCGCATATCCCGCACCGTCCTGGATGGCAAAGGCCAGCGGCAGCGGATCGGCGCGCTGCGTCAGGCAGCCGGTGAGGGTATAGCGATTAAGGTCGCCCGGCACCACGTCCAGCTCGCAATACTGCGCGTCCGGAGACCCTTTCGCCAGCGTACGCACCTGACTAAACATGGTGACCGGATAGTAGGACGCCACGCGGATAAACGCTAAGTCATCCGGTTTTGGCGCGCTGTAGAGCGACACGGAGAAGCAGTTACGGTCAACAATCGCGGCTGCTGGCGGCGCGCTAAAGCACTGCGTCATGTCGTTCCATGGCCAGCCAGGGGCTTTATCATGGCTGGCAAAAATGGAGGTATCGATCAGTACGTTGCCATCGATTTTTGTCACGCCGGATTTTTTCAGTACTGCCACCATGTTGCGGATATCCTGGCGCTTAAAGGTGGGATCGCCGCCGAAACGGGCAATAAGATCGCCTTTCAGTTCGCCATTCGCAACGTTACCTTTGGTTTCAAGCGTGGTGGTAAAACGGAAGTCAGGCCCGAGCTGGAGCAGGGCGGCGAGGGCAGTGATCACCTTCTGGGTACTGGCAGGCAGCGCCATCTGTTGACTGTGATAGTCAATGTCGGGAGCCTGTGCGCCAACCTTCTGCACCATCAGGGCAAGGTTCGCGCCTGCGGGGAGCTGATTAATGTACTCATCAACATTCGCGGCCTGGGCGGTGAACGTTATACTGGTAGTCAATCCGATGATAAAACTGGAAAATCGCATAATCTCGCGCTAACAACCCGAAAACAAACCGTCATACTACGGTGCATAGCACTGCAAAGTAAACGATGACCCATAGTGAACTTCGCGGTAAAATGCGTATCAAATTGAAAAATTGCTGCTGACCTGGGGCATTGCTCCCGGGTCGGTTTTCTTTTTGCTTCTTGCCCGCTTTAGGGGGCAGGAGCAGGGAACACTGCTCCCAACAGGAATGTTTAAGAGGTATAACAAATGCAAGCTATTCCGATGACCTTACGTGGTGCCGAAAAACTGCGCGAAGAACTGGATTTCCTGAAATCCGTGCGTCGCCCTGAAATCATCGCCGCTATCGCGGAAGCCCGTGAGCATGGCGACCTGAAAGAGAATGCTGAATACCACGCTGCGCGTGAACAGCAGGGGTTCTGTGAGGGACGCATTAAAGATATCGAAGCGAAACTGTCTAACGCGCAGGTTATCGATATCACCAAAATGCCTAACAATGGCCGCGTGATTTTTGGTTCTACCGTCAGCGTTCTGAACCTGGACAACGACGAAGAGCAGACCTATCGCATCGTGGGTGATGATGAAGCAGACTTCAAACAGAACCTGATTTCAGTGAACTCACCCATTGCTCGCGGCCTGATTGGCAAAGAGCAGGACGATGTTGTCACCATCCGCACCCCTGGCGGTGAAGTGGAATACGAAATTATTAAGGTTGAATACCTGTAATTCGCTTCTCTACTAAGATGTTGATACATTGTAAAGAAAAGAAAAAGGCCGCATAGCGGCCTTTTATCAACTCAAGGAGCATGGCATTTTGCTCAGCCTGCTGAAAGAAATCCCTCGTTTCACACAGAAAATGTGATTGATTCAGGATATCCTTAGCGTGGCAGCGAGATTTTAAGCTCTTTAGATGGGCGATAGAGCACCAGCGTTTTACCGATGACCTGTACATTACAGGCGCCGGTTTCGCGCACGATGGCTTCCACGATCAGGTTTTTAGTGTCTCTGTCTTCAGAGGCGATTTTCACCTTGATCAGCTCGTGGTGTTCCAGCGCTTGTTCAATCTCGGCAAGCACCCCTTCGGTCAAACCATTGTTGCCAAGCATTACTACCGGCTTGAGCGGATGTGCCAGACCTTTAAGGTGCTGTTTTTGTTTAGTACTCAGATTCATCGTATATTTTTGCTTACGTTGGGATTGAAAACGGTTCATTCTACCGCCATCTCCCTTATATCGCCAAATAGCTGCGTAGAAATTTACGTCACAGGCAAGCAACGATGAACCAGGACGGAAATGTTAAATGACAGGTAAAAAGCGTTCTGCCAGCTCCAGCCGCTGGCTTCAGGAACACTTTAGCGATAAATATGTTCAACAGGCACAGAAAAAGGGGTTGCGTTCCCGTGCCTGGTTTAAACTTGATGAAATACAGCAAAGTGACAAACTTTTTAAGCCGGGGATGACGGTTGTCGACCTCGGCGCGGCACCTGGCGGATGGTCCCAGTATGCGGTAACGCAGATCGGCGGAACGGGCCGAATCATCGCGTGCGATCTTTTACCAATGGATCCCATCGTCGGTGTCGACTTCCTTCAGGGCGACTTTCGTGATGAATTAGTGCTGAAAGCGTTACTTGATCGTGTTGGTGACAGTAAGGTCCAGGTTGTCATGTCGGATATGGCACCAAATATGTGCGGAACACCGGCGGTGGATATCCCCCGCGCCATGTATCTGGTGGAGCTAGCGTTAGAAATGTGTCGTGATGTACTAGCGCCTGGTGGTAGTTTTGTTGTGAAGGTGTTTCAGGGCGAAGGTTTCGAGGAGTATCTTAAGGAAATTCGCTCCCTGTTTGCGAAGGTCAAAGTTCGTAAGCCGGACTCTTCCCGGGCCCGTTCCCGAGAAGTGTATATTGTAGCGACCGGGCGAAAATGATAACCGGTAGATTTCAGGCGAAAGTTTGAATGAAACTGGATATAGAGTATCCTGACGCTGTTTTTAACACAGTTGTAATATGAGGTTAATCCCTTGAGTGACATGGCGAAAAACCTAATACTCTGGCTGGTCATTGCCGTTGTGCTGATGTCAGTATTCCAGAGCTTTGGGCCCAGCGAGTCGAATGGCCGCAAGGTGGATTATTCTACCTTCCTGCAAGAGGTCAATCAGGACCAGGTTCGCGAAGCGCGTATCAACGGACGTGAGATCAACGTTACCAAGAAAGATAGTAACCGTTACACGACTTACATCCCGGTGAACGATCCTAAGCTGCTTGATAACCTTCTGACCAAAAACGTCAAAGTGGTAGGCGAGCCGCCAGAAGAACCAAGCCTGTTGGCTTCTATCTTCATTTCCTGGTTCCCGATGCTGCTTCTTATCGGCGTCTGGATCTTCTTTATGCGCCAGATGCAGGGCGGCGGTGGCAAAGGCGCCATGTCGTTCGGTAAGAGCAAGGCGCGTATGCTGACGGAAGACCAGATCAAGACCACGTTTGCTGACGTCGCCGGTTGTGACGAAGCAAAAGAAGAAGTGGGTGAACTGGTTGAATACCTGCGCGAGCCGAGCCGTTTCCAGAAACTGGGCGGTAAGATCCCGAAAGGCGTCCTGATGGTCGGCCCTCCGGGTACCGGTAAAACCCTGCTGGCGAAAGCCATTGCAGGTGAAGCGAAGGTGCCGTTCTTTACTATTTCAGGTTCTGACTTCGTTGAAATGTTCGTGGGTGTCGGTGCATCTCGTGTGCGTGACATGTTCGAGCAGGCCAAGAAGGCAGCACCGTGCATCATCTTTATCGATGAAATCGACGCCGTGGGCCGCCAGCGTGGCGCAGGCCTGGGCGGTGGTCACGATGAACGTGAGCAGACGCTGAACCAGATGCTGGTTGAGATGGACGGCTTCGAAGGTAACGAAGGTATCATCGTTATCGCGGCAACTAACCGTCCGGACGTACTTGACCCTGCGCTGCTGCGTCCAGGCCGTTTCGACCGTCAGGTTGTGGTCGGTCTGCCGGATGTTCGCGGTCGTGAACAGATTTTGAAAGTGCACATGCGTCGCGTACCGCTGGCGCCAGATATCGACGCGGCAATCATCGCGCGCGGTACCCCGGGCTTCTCCGGTGCGGACCTGGCTAACTTGGTCAACGAAGCTGCGCTGTTCGCTGCTCGCGGCAACAAGCGCGTCGTGTCCATGGTGGAGTTCGAGAAAGCGAAAGACAAAATCATGATGGGTGCGGAACGTCGCTCCATGGTGATGACGGAAGCGCAGAAAGAGTCCACCGCATACCACGAAGCGGGCCATGCGATTATTGGTCGCCTGGTGCCGGAACACGATCCGGTGCACAAAGTGACGATTATTCCGCGCGGTCGTGCGCTGGGTGTGACCTTCTTCCTGCCTGAAGGCGACGCGATCAGCGCCAGCCGTCAGAAGCTGGAAAGCCAGATTTCAACCCTGTACGGCGGTCGTCTGGCGGAAGAGATCATCTACGGTCCAGAACATGTTTCTACCGGCGCGTCTAACGACATTAAAGTGGCGACAAACCTGGCGCGTAACATGGTGACTCAGTGGGGCTTCTCCGACAAACTCGGTCCGCTGCTGTATGCAGAGGAAGAGGGTGAAGTATTCCTGGGCCGTTCCGTGGCGAAAGCAAAACATATGTCCGATGAGACGGCACGTATCATCGACCAGGAAGTGAAAGCGCTGATTGAACGTAACTACGGTCGCGCACGTCAGATCCTGAATGACAATATGGACATCCTGCATTCGATGAAAGATGCGCTCATGAAATATGAGACCATCGATGCACCGCAGATTGACGACCTGATGGCTCGCCGCGAAGTGCGTCCGCCAGCAGGCTGGGAAGACCCAGGCGCTTCCAACAATTCTGACAACAATGGCACCCCGCGTGCGCCGCGTCCTGTTGATGAACCGCGTACGCCAAACCCGGGCAATACCATGTCAGAGCAGTTGGGCGACAAGTAAGTCACTGCTGTTGAAGCGTTTGTTTGTACCTCAAACCCTGGAGCTTGCTCCAGGGTTTTTCATTTCTGTTTAACCATCTATACCAGGGACTTCGTCATGAAATTATTCGCCCAGGACTCGCATCTCGATCTTTCACATCCACACGTGATGGGGATCCTGAATGTCACTCCTGACTCCTTCTCTGACGGCGGCACGCACAACACGCTAATTGACGCGGTTAAGCACGCAAATTTAATGATCAATGCAGGCGCCACCATCATTGACGTTGGCGGCGAATCGACGCGTCCCGGCGCGGCGGACGTTTCTGTGGAAGAGGAGCTGGCGCGCGTGGTACCGGTGGTTGAAGCGATCGCTCAGCGCTTTGAGGTCTGGATCTCTGTGGACACCTCCAAGCCAGAGGTGATTCGTGAAGTGTCGAGAGTGGGCGCTCACATTATTAATGATATCCGCTCACTGACCGAGCCCGGTGCCGTTGAAGCGGCCGCGGAGACAGGTCTGCCGGTATGCCTGATGCACATGCAAGGGCAGCCGAAAACGATGCAGGAAGCGCCGAAGTATGACGATGTTTATGCCGACGTAAATCGCTTCTTTATTGAGCACATTGAACGCTGTGAACGTGCGGGCATCCCAAAAGAGAAATTGCTGCTCGACCCGGGGTTCGGTTTCGGTAAAAATCTCTCTCACAATTACGCGTTGCTTGCGCGCTTATCGGAATTTCATCATTTCGGCCTGCCCCTGCTGGTGGGGATGTCGAGAAAGTCGATGATTGGGCAATTGCTGAATGTTGGGCCGAGCGAGCGCCTGAGCGGCAGTCTGGCCTGCGCGGTGATTGCCGCGATGCAAGGCGCGCATATAATTCGTGTCCATGACGTCAAAGAAACAGTAGAAGCCATGCGTGTGGTGGAAGCCACACTGGCAGCGAAGGAAAACAAACGCTATGAGTAATCGTAAATATTTTGGTACCGATGGCATCCGTGGGCGTGTTGGCGATGCACCCATCACCCCTGATTTTGTTCTGAAGCTGGGTTGGGCTGCGGGTAAGGTTCTGGCGCGTCATGGCTCACGTAAGATCATCATTGGCAAAGATACCCGTATTTCAGGCTATATGCTCGAATCTGCGCTCGAAGCCGGTCTGGCGGCGGCGGGGCTTTCTGCTTCGTTTACAGGTCCAATGCCAACGCCTGCGGTCGCTTATCTGACCCGTACCTTCCGTGCTGAAGCCGGAATCGTGATTTCTGCTTCACATAACCCGTTCTACGACAACGGCATCAAGTTCTTCTCCATCGACGGCACCAAGCTGCCGGACGAAGTGGAAGAGGCCATTGAAGCCGAAATGGAAAAAGAGATCACCTGTGTTGATTCTGCAGAGCTGGGTAAAGCGAACCGCATCGTCGATGCGGCAGGTCGTTATATCGAATTCTGCAAGGGTACCTTCCCGAACGAGCTGAGCCTGGCGCATCTTAAAATTGTGGTGGACTGTGCGAACGGTGCGACCTATCACATTGCGCCGAATGTTTTCCGCGAGTTGGGTGCGAAAGTGATCGCCATCGGCTGCGAGCCGGATGGTCTGAACATTAATGAGCAGGTCGGGGCGACGGACGTGCGCGCCCTGCAGGCGCGCGTGCTGGCAGAAAAAGCCGATCTGGGCATTGCCCTGGACGGCGACGGCGACCGCGTGATCATGGTTGACCACGAAGGTAACAAAGTCGACGGCGACCAGATCCTGTACATCATTGCCCGTGAAGGGCTGCGTCAGGGGCAATTGCGCGGCGGTGCTGTCGGTACCCTGATGAGCAACATGGGTCTGGAGCTGGCGCTGAAACAGCTGGGAATTCCGTTTGTTCGCGCGAAAGTGGGCGACCGCTACGTGCTGGAAAAGCTGCAGGAGAAAGGCTGGCGTATTGGCGCGGAAAACTCCGGTCACGTGATCCTTCTCGACAAAACCACCACCGGTGACGGCATTGTTGCCGCGCTTCAGGTGGTTGCCGCGATGGCGCGCAACCATATGAGCCTGCACGACCTGTGCAGCGGCATGAAAATGTTCCCGCAGATCCTGGTAAACGTGCGTTTCACAGCGGGTAAAGGCGATCCGCTTGAAAATGACAACGTAAAAGCGGTGATGGCTGATGTTGAAGCGGCTCTGGGCAGCCGTGGCCGCGTCTTGCTGCGTAAGTCAGGTACCGAGCCGTTAATCCGCGTGATGGTGGAAGGTGAGGACGAAGCGCAGATAACTGAATTTGCGCACCGTATTGCGGATGCCGTTAAAGCTGCATAATCCTTCACAGTAAGTGTTTAAAAAGGCGGCGCTTGCCGCCTTTGTTTTAAGCAATTAATGGCTTTTTGCTGTTTTTTTCCGCAGTTGATACAATGCGTCGAAAATGCCCTTGCGAAGGTGATTCGCTTTGGTTAGTATTCACACCCGCTTCAGTGGGAAACAAAAATCCTGCTAATTGGTCGAAGCATTGGTATGCGGCAAATCCGCAAGGAACAGGTTGATTATGTACGAAGCTCTTTTAGTTGTTTTCCTTATTGTAGCCATCGCTCTCGTAGCGCTGATTATGCTGCAGCAAGGTAAAGGCGCTGATATGGGAGCCTCCTTCGGAGCAGGCGCTTCCGGTACGCTGTTCGGTTCAAGTGGTTCTGCGAACTTCATGACCCGCACAACGGCGATTCTGGCTACGCTGTTCTTCATCATCAGTCTGGTACTTGGCAATATCAACAGCAACAAGACCAGTAAAGGAAGCGAGTGGGAAAATCTGAGCGCGCCAGCGAAAACTGAGCAGACTCAGCCAGCTGCACCGGCTAAGCCAACCAGCGATATCCCGCAGTAAGTATTCCGTACCGAGGTGGTGGAATTGGTAGACACGCTACCTTGAGGTGGTAGTGCCCTAACGGGCTTGTGGGTTCGAGTCCCATCCTCGGTACCAATATTCCAGAAGAAAGACGTCGAAAGACGTCTTTTTTTTCGTTTGTATATTGTGGTGGTGGGCTGGCGCTGCGCTTACCCGCCCTATAAATACCACATAAAAAAGGCGCCTGTTGGGCGCCTTTTGCATATCTTGCTGTCGATTATTTCTTATCGCTGTGTTCCAGGTTCTCAACCTGTGGGAGACCGTTACCTGAATTCGCGGAGAGCAGGCCGTTCTCAACGTAGTTGAACAGCTTTTCACGGGTATCGGTGATGTCCAGGTTCCGCATGGTCAGCTGGCCAATACGGTCGTCCGGCGAGAATACTGAATCACCTTTCTCCATGGTCAGACGCTCTGCTTTATAGGTCAGGTTGTCAGACACGGTGTTCAGAATGGAGTAGTCGTTACCGCGACGCAGTTCCAGCGTCACTTCACCGGTGATCGCGCTCGCTACCCAACGCTGCAGCGCGTCACGCAGCATCAGCGCCTGCGGATCGAACCAGCGACCCTGATACAGCAGTTTGCCCAGCTGACGACCATGAGAGTGATAATGCTCGATGGTGTCTTCGTTGTGAATACCGGTCAGCAGACGCTCGTAAGCGATGTGCAGCAGCGCCATCCCCGGCGCTTCATAGATACCGCGGCTTTTCGCTTCGATAATACGGTTTTCAATCTGATCGCTCATGCCCAGACCGTGACGACCGCCGATGCGGTTTGCTTCCAGCATCAGTTCAACGTCATCAGAGAAGGTCTTGCCGTTCAGGGCAACCGGATGACCACGTTCGAAACGCACGGTCACTTCTTCCGCCGGGATCTTCACGTTCTCGTCCCAGAACTTCACGCCCATGATCGGGTTAACGATCTTCACGCTGGAGTTCAGGAATTCCAGGTCCTTCGCTTCGTGCGTCGCACCCAGCATGTTGGAGTCGGTTGAGTACGCTTTCTCAACGGACATTTTGTAGTCAAAGCCGCAGGCAATCATAAACTCGGACATTTCATGGCGACCACCCAGCTCGTCGATAAAGTCGGTATCCAGCCACGGCTTGTAGATCTGCAGCTCGGCGTTGGTCAACAGACCATAACGATAGAAACGTTCAATATCGTTGCCTTTATAGGTACTGCCGTCACCCCAGATGTTCACGCCATCTTCTTTCATGGCGGCAACCAGCATGGTGCCGGTGACGGCACGGCCCAGCGGGGTGGTGTTGAAATAGGTCAGGCCGCCGGTGGTGTTATGGAACGCACCGCACTGAATAGCGGCAATACCTTCAGCAACCAGCTGCTTACGGCAGTCAATCAGACGTGCGTTCTCTGCGCCATACTCCATGGCACGACGAGGGATCGCGTCATAATCGTCCTCATCCGGCTGACCCAGGTTCGCAGTATATGCATACGGAACCGCTCCCTTCTGGCGCATCCACAGCAGTGCAGCGCTGGTATCCAGGCCGCCTGAGAAAGCGATGCCAATACGTTGTCCTACCGGAAGATGCTTGAGAATCGTCGTCATAGAATAAAACCCTGCTTGATTGACTGATTAGAGACCGCTTTCGCTCTCGTGTGCATTTTTATGCAAAATAAGTGAGTATTCATTTAATCATCTTTTGTCGAAGACCGAAAGAGACTCGTGCGTTTTTTGTAAAAAATTTGGTCTGTTCTGTCTGGCGGAAGCTGGGTTGACAGGTGGGGTCAACTATCAATATACTAAACGCCGATTTTACGTCCCGTCTTCGGTACCAAATCCCAGCATTATTTGCAAATTCTGTCCAAAACGCGTAGAATTTGCCACGTTTCAGGCGCGGGGTGGAGCAGCCTGGTAGCTCGTCGGGCTCATAACCCGAAGGTCGTCGGTTCAAATCCGGCCCCCGCAACCACTTTCCCATAAAGTTCTTTTTCAAATATACTGTGAAGACTTAGAGCCTTCGTAGCTGGATTTGAAAAAATTCTTTCGGAGAGTGCTCCAGGCCACAGTTGTGGCTATAGGGTTCAGTTATCTAAAGCCCCGATTTATCGGGGTTTTTTGTTATCTGACTACAGAATAACTGGGCTTTACGCCCTTTTTTTATGTCTTGGGGGTGGGCTTGTCCACATTAGAGCAAAAATTAACAGAGATGATTACTGCACCGGTCGAAGCACTGGGCTACGAACTGGTCGGCATCGAATTCGTTCGCGGCCGTACATCGACGCTGCGCATCTATATTGATAGTGAAGATGGCATCAATGTTGATGATTGTGCTGATGTCAGCCACCAGGTGAGTGCGGTTCTTGATGTTGAAGACCCGATTACCGTTGCGTACAACCTGGAAGTTTCCTCACCTGGCCTCGATCGCCCGATGTTCACGGCCGAGCACTATGTGCGCTTTACCGGTGAAGAAGTGGCTCTCGTTCTGCGTATGGCCGTACAGAACCGCCGTAAATGGCAGGGAATTATCAAAGCCGTTGATGGTGAAATGATCACGGTGACAGTCGAAGGCAAAGATGAAATGTTCGCGCTGAGTAATATCCAGAAGGCGAACCTGGTTCCCCACTTTTAACAGTCTGGATTGAGGTGAAAAGCCCGCGATGAACAAAGAAATTTTGGCTGTTGTTGAAGCCGTCTCCAACGAGAAATCACTGCCGCGTGAGAAGATTTTCGAAGCGCTGGAAAGTGCACTGGCTACAGCAACCAAGAAAAAATACGAACAAGAGATCGATGTTCGCGTAGAAATCGATCGTAAAAGCGGTGACTTCGATACATTCCGTCGTTGGGTAATCGTAGAAGAAGTGACCCAGCCGACCAAAGAGATCACCCTGGAAGCTGCACGTTTTGAAGACGAAAGTCTGAACGTGGGTGACTACGTTGAAGATCAGATTGAATCTGTGACCTTCGACCGTATCACCACCCAGACCGCTAAGCAGGTTATCGTGCAGAAAGTGCGCGAAGCCGAACGCGCTCTGGTTGTCGATCAGTTCCGCGATCAGGAAGGCGAAATCATCACTGGCGTGGTGAAGAAAGTGAACCGTGACAACATCTCTCTGGAAATTAAATCCGAAGGGATGCCGGGCAACGCTGAAGCCGTGATCCTGCGTGAAGACATGCTGCCGCGTGAAAACTTCCGCCCGGGCGACCGTATTCGTGGTGTTCTGTACGCCGTGCGCCCTGAAGCGCGTGGTGCGCAGCTGTTCGTGACCCGTTCTAAACCAGAAATGCTGGTTGAACTGTTCCGCATCGAAGTACCGGAAATCGGCGAAGAAGTTATTGAGATCAAAGCAGCAGCTCGCGATCCAGGCTCTCGTGCGAAAATTGCGGTGAAAACCAACGACAAGCGTATCGACCCGGTCGGTGCTTGCGTCGGTATGCGCGGTGCGCGCGTTCAGGCGGTTTCTACCGAACTGGGCGGCGAGCGTATCGATATCGTTCTGTGGGACGACAACCCGGCGCAGTTCGTGATCAACGCAATGGCTCCGGCTGATGTGGCGTCTATCGTTGTTGACGAAGACAAACACACCATGGATATCGCTGTTGAAGCGGGCAACCTGGCGCAGGCAATTGGCCGTAACGGTCAGAACGTACGCCTGGCGTCACAGCTGAGCGGCTGGGAACTCAACGTCATGACCGTTGATGACCTGCAGGCTAAGCATCAGGCTGAAGCCCATGCGGCGATCGATACCTTCACCAAATACCTCGACATTGACGAAGACTTCGCCACTGTTCTGGTAGAAGAAGGTTTCTCTACGCTGGAAGAACTGGCCTATGTGCCAATGAAAGAGCTGCTGGAAATTGACGGTCTGGATGAGCCAACCGTTGAAGCCCTGCGTGAACGCGCTAAAAACGCACTGACCACCCTGGCACTGGCTCAGGAAGAAAGCCTTGGCGATAAGAAGCCGGCTGATGACCTGCTGAATCTGGAAGGTCTTGATCGTGCGATTGCGTTCAAGCTGGCTGCCCGTGGTGTTTGTACGCTGGAAGATCTCGCTGAGCAAGGCGTTGATGACCTGGCTGATATCGAAGGTTTAACCGACGAGAAAGCCGGCGAACTCATCATGGCCGCACGTAATATTTGCTGGTTCGGCGACGAAGCGTAATAAACTGTAGCAGGAAGGAACAGCATGACTGATGTAACTGTAAAATCGCTGGCTGCTGAGATTCAGACCTCCGTGGACCGCCTGGTACAGCAATTTGCTGATGCAGGGATCCCGAAGTCCGCTGATGACTCGGTGACCGCGCAAGAAAAACAAACCTTGTTAACGCATCTGAACCGCGAACATGGTTCTACGCCTGACAAGTTAACGCTGCAGCGCAAAACGCGCAGCACGTTAAACATCCCTGGTACCGGTGGCAAAAGCAAATCGGTACAAATCGAAGTCCGCAAGACGCGCACCTTTGTAAAACGTGATCCGCAAGAGGCAGAACGCCTTGCCGCGGAAGAGCAGGCACAGCGTGAAGCGGAAGAACAAGCTCAGCGTGAGGCGGAAGCAGCCGCCAAACGTGAAGCAGAATTAAAAGCTGAACGTGAGGCCGCAGAAAAAGCGAAACGCGACGCCAGTGATAAAGTGAAGCGTGACGCTGCGGAAAAAGACAAAGTGAGCAATCAACAGACAGACGAAATGACCAAAACCGCCCAGGCTGAAAAAGCCCGCCGTGAAAATGAAGCTGCCGAGCTGAAGCGTAAAGCGGAAGAAGAAGCCCGCCGTAAGCTGGAAGAAGAAGCTCGCCGCGTCGCTGAAGAAGCGCGCCGTATGGCTGAAGAAAACGAGAAGAATGGCGTGAACACCGCTGAACCGACTGAAGATACCAGCGACTATCACGTGACCACTTCTCAGCATGCGCGTCAGGCTGAAGATGATAACGACCGTGAAGTAGAAGGCGGCCGTGGCCGTGGTCGTAATGCAAAAGCCGCGCGTCCGGCGAAGAAAGGTAACAAACACGCTGAATCTAAAGCTGACCGCGAAGAAGCACGTGCTGCGGTTCGCGGTGGTAAAGGCGGTAAGCGTAAAGGTTCTTCTCTGCAGCAGGGCTTCCAGAAGCCAGCTCAGGCGGTTAACCGTGACGTCGTAATTGGCGAAACCATCACCGTTGGCGATCTGGCGAACAAGATGGCGGTTAAAGGCTCTCAGGTCATCAAAGCGATGATGAAGCTGGGCGCAATGGCAACCATCAACCAGGTTATCGACCAGGAAACCGCACAGCTGGTTGCCGAAGAGATGGGCCATAAAGTTATCCTGCGTCGTGAAAACGAGCTGGAAGAAGCAGTCATGAGCGACCGTGACACTGGCGCTGCGGCTGAACCGCGTGCACCGGTTGTGACCATCATGGGTCACGTTGACCACGGTAAAACCTCTCTGCTCGACTACATTCGTTCTACGAAGGTTGCCTCCGGCGAAGCGGGTGGTATTACCCAGCACATCGGTGCTTACCACGTAGAAACTGAAAACGGCATGATCACCTTCCTGGATACCCCAGGCCACGCAGCGTTCACCTCAATGCGTGCTCGTGGTGCTCAGGCTACGGATATCGTTGTACTGGTTGTTGCAGCAGACGATGGCGTTATGCCACAGACCATTGAAGCTATCCAGCACGCGAAAGCGGCTCAGGTGCCTCTGGTTGTTGCGGTCAACAAAATCGATAAGCCAGAAGCCGATCTGGACCGCGTGAAGAACGAACTGTCTCAGTACGGCGTTATGCCGGAAGAGTGGGGCGGCGAAGCGCAGTTCATCCCTGTATCTGCAAAAGCGGGTACCGGTATCGACGACCTGCTGAACGCTATCCTGCTGCAGGCTGAAGTTCTGGAGCTGAAAGCGATCCGTAATGGTATGGCGAGCGGCGCGGTGATCGAATCCTTCCTGGATAAAGGTCGTGGTCCGGTTGCAACGGTTCTGGTTCGCGAAGGTACGCTGAACAAAGGCGACATCGTTCTGTGCGGTTTCGAATACGGTCGCGTTCGTGCGATGCGTAACGAACTGGGTCAGGAAGTGCTGGAAGCGGGTCCGTCCATTCCAGTGGAAATCCTGGGTCTGTCCGGTGTTCCGGCTGCCGGTGACGAAGTGACCGTAGTCCGTGATGAGAAGAAAGCGCGTGAAGTTGCTCTGTATCGTCAGGGTAAATTCCGTGAAGTGAAACTGGCGCGTCAGCAGAAATCTAAACTCGAGAACATGTTTGCCAACATGACCGAGGGCGAAGTTCACGAAGTGAACGTTGTTCTGAAAGCGGACGTTCAGGGTTCTGTGGAAGCGATCTCCGACTCCTTGCTGAAACTGTCTACCGACGAAGTGAAAGTGAAGATCATCGGTTCTGGCGTAGGTGGTATCACCGAAACCGACGCAACCCTGGCTGCGGCATCCAACGCTATTCTGGTTGGCTTCAACGTGCGTGCTGATGCATCTGCTCGCCGCGTGATCGAAGCGGAAAGCCTGGATCTGCGCTACTACTCCGTCATCTATAACCTGATCGACGAAGTGAAAGCGGCGATGAGCGGTATGCTGTCTCCTGAGCTGAAACAGCAGATCATCGGTCTGGCTGAAGTACGTGACGTGTTCAAATCACCGAAATTCGGTGCGATCGCGGGCTGTATGGTTACCGAAGGTACCATCAAGCGTCACAACCCAATCCGCGTACTGCGTGACAACGTGGTTATCTACGAAGGCGAGCTGGAATCCCTGCGCCGCTTCAAAGATGACGTTAACGAAGTCCGTAACGGCATGGAATGTGGTATCGGCGTGAAGAACTACAACGACGTTCGCGTTGGCGATATGATCGAAGTGTTCGAGATCATCGAGATCCAACGCAGCATCGACTAATCCTTTAGGGATAAGTCCATATGTAGGCCGGGATTGCCTCGTGCCACCCGGCAATAATTTTAAAAGGGGCTTTTAGCCCCTTTTTTGTCTGGAGAATTTATTATGGCGAAAGAATTTGGTCGCCCGCAGCGCGTGGCGCAGGAGATGCAGAAAGAGATTGCGCTCATCCTGCAACGCGAAATTAAAGACCCGCGTATCGGTATGATGACTACCGTGTCCGGCGTAGAAATGTCTCGTGACCTGGCCTATGCCAAAGTGTTCGTAACCTTCCTGAACGATCAGGACGAAGCGGCGGTGAAGAACGGCATTAAAGCACTGCAGGAAGCCTCTGGTTTCATCCGCTCTCTGCTCGGCAAAGCGATGCGCCTGCGTATCGTGCCAGAGCTGACCTTCTTCTACGACAACTCGCTGGTCGAAGGTATGCGCATGTCCAACCTGGTGACCAGCGTGGTGAAACATGACGACGAACGTCGTGTTAACCCGACGGACGACAGCAAGGAGGACTGATGAGTCGTCCTCGTCGTCGCGGTCGCGACGTGCATGGCGTGCTGCTGCTGGATAAACCGCAGGGTGCATCCAGCAACGACGTGCTGCAAAAAGTGAAGCGTATATATAACGCTAACCGTGCGGGCCACACCGGCGCGCTGGATCCGCTGGCGACCGGCATGCTGCCGATTTGCCTGGGTGAAGCGACAAAGTTTTCCCAGTACCTGCTCGATTCCGATAAACGCTACCGCGTTATCGCTAAACTGGGCCAGCGTACGGATACTTCCGACGCGGATGGTCAGGTAGTAGAAGAGCGCCCGGTGACCTTCAGCGCCGAACAGCTTGATGCGGCGCTGGAAAGCTTCCGCGGAGACACGATGCAGGTGCCGTCGATGTATTCGGCGCTGAAATATCAGGGCAAGAAGCTCTACGAATATGCGCGCCAGGGAATTGACGTCCCGCGTGAAGCCCGTCCGATTACCGTGTATGAGCTGCTGTTTATTCGCCACGAAGGCGATGAGCTGGAGCTGGAAGTGCATTGTTCGAAAGGGACCTATATTCGTACCATCATTGATGACCTCGGTGAAAAGCTGGGCTGCGGCGCGCATGTGATTTATCTGCGTCGTCTGGCGGTCAGTAAATATCCGGTCGAGCGCATGGTGACGCTTGAGCAACTGCGCGCGCTGGCTGAACAGGCACAAGCGCAGGGAGTGGCACCAGCAGATTTGCTGGATCCTTTGCTGATGCCAATGGACAGTCCGGCAGCGGACTTCCCGATCGTTAATCTTCCTTTAACATCGTCCGTTTACTTTAAGAACGGAAACCCGGTTCGTACGGCGGATGCGCCGCTGGATGGACTGGTACGCGTGACGGAAGGTGACGAAGGGAAATTCATCGGTATGGGCGAAATGGACGGTGAAGGGCGCGTTGCGCCGCGTCGTCTGGTCGTCGAATATCCGGTCGACGCGTGACGGTGATTACGCCTCACCTTGCGATAAGCAGGGGAGACGAGTAGAATATCGCCGCTTAACGCCCGGTAAATTGTTTAACAATTTGCGGGGCGTACATGGGGTCGCTGAATTAGAGATCGGCACCCTTACATTCTTTATACTTTGGAGTTTGAAAATGTCTCTAAGCGTTGAAGCTAAAGCTAAAATCGTTTCTGAGTTTGGTCGTGGTACTAACGACAGCGGTTCTACCGAAGTTCAGGTTGCACTGCTGACTGCACAGATTAACCACCTGCAGGGTCACTTTGCAGAGCACAAAAAAGATCACCACAGCCGTCGTGGTCTGCTGCGCATGGTTTCTCAGCGTCGTAAACTGCTCGACTACCTGAAACGTAAAGATGTTGCACGCTACACCGCGCTGATCGAGCGTCTGGGTCTGCGTCGCTAAGTCTTGCGAGTTTCAGAAAAGGGGGCCTGATGGCCCCTTTTTTCAACCAGACGGCAGCAATTCAAGGGAAACTATTGTATTGTTGCTATAAATGATCTTCATTGCAGAGGTTCGCGCGGCTAATGAGAGGCTTCACCCATGGGGGTGTCGGTTGTCATTAGTCGCGAGGATGCGAAGAAGGTCGGGTTAAATCGACAGCACGCCGGTGGTGTGCTGTCATACATTTAAGAAAGGACAGAATTTTGCTGAATCCGATCGTTCGTAAATTCCAGTATGGTCAGCATACCGTCACGCTGGAAACCGGCATGATGGCGCGTCAGGCTACTGCTGCCGTTATGGTAAGCATGGATGACACTGCTGTATTCGTTACCGTAGTTGGCCAGAAAAAAGCTAAACCAGGTCAGGACTTCTTCCCGCTGACCGTTAACTACCAGGAGCGTACCTACGCTGCCGGTAAAATCCCGGGTGGTTTCTTCCGTCGTGAAGGCCGTCCAAGCGAAGGCGAAACCCTGATCGCGCGTCTGATCGACCGCCCGGTTCGTCCGCTGTTCCCGGAAGGCTTCGTTAACGAAGTTCAGGTTATTGCGACCGTTGTTTCCGTTAACCCACAGGTTAACCCGGACATCGTTGCGATGATCGGTGCTTCTGCTGCCCTGTCACTGTCTGGTATTCCATTCAATGGCCCAATCGGTGCTGCGCGCGTCGGTTACATCAACGACCAGTACGTGCTGAACCCAACTCAGGAAGAGCTGAAAGAAAGTAAGCTGGACTTGGTTGTTGCCGGTACTGAAGCAGCGGTGCTGATGGTTGAATCCGAAGCTGAACTGCTGAGCGAAGACCAGATGCTGGGCGCTGTGGTGTTCGGTCACGAGCAGCAGCAGATTGTTATCCAGAACATCAACGACCTGGTGAAAGAAGCCGGTAAGCCTC
Source organism: Enterobacter chuandaensis (assembly GCF_039718975.1). Lineage (NCBI taxonomy): Bacteria > Pseudomonadati > Pseudomonadota > Gammaproteobacteria > Enterobacterales > Enterobacteriaceae > Enterobacter > Enterobacter chuandaensis. The sequence continues at coordinate 4,079,547 of NZ_CP097173.1, read as the reverse complement.
GTTGGGACTGGCAGCCAGAAGCGGCAAACGACGCGCTGAACGCACGCGTTGCTGCACTGGCAGAATCTCGTCTGAGCGATGCATACCGCATCACTGACAAACAGGAGCGTTATGCTCAGGTTGACGTGATCAAAGATGAAACCATCGCCACCCTGATCGCTGAAGACGAAGCGCTGGACGCTAACGAGCTGAGCGAAATCCTGCACGCTATCGAGAAAAACGTTGTTCGTAGCCGCGTACTGGCAGGCGAGCCGCGTATCGATGGCCGTGAAAAAGATATGATCCGTGGTCTGGATGTGCGTACTGGCGTTCTGCCACGTACTCACGGTTCCGCGCTGTTTACCCGTGGTGAAACGCAGGCGCTGGTTACCGCGACCCTGGGTACTGCACGTGATGCGCAGATCATCGACGAACTGATGGGCGAGCGTACTGACAACTTCCTGTTCCACTACAACTTCCCTCCGTACTCTGTGGGCGAAACCGGTATGGTTGGCTCACCGAAGCGTCGTGAAATTGGTCACGGTCGTCTGGCGAAGCGCGGCGTGCTGGCAGTGATGCCAGAAGCAGACAAATTCCCGTACACCGTACGTGTGGTGTCTGAAATCACCGAATCCAATGGTTCTTCCTCCATGGCTTCCGTGTGTGGTGCCTCTCTGGCGCTGATGGATGCAGGCGTGCCGATCAAAGCCGCTGTTGCGGGTATCGCAATGGGTCTGGTGAAAGAAGGCGACAACTTCGTTGTTCTGTCTGACATTCTGGGTGACGAAGACCACCTGGGCGATATGGACTTCAAAGTGGCGGGTTCCCGCGACGGTATCTCTGCTCTGCAGATGGATATCAAAATTGAAGGTATCACCAAGGAGATCATGCAGGTTGCTCTGAACCAGGCTAAAGGTGCGCGTCTGCACATCCTGGGCGTGATGGAACAGGCTATCAACGCACCACGCGGTGATATCTCTGAATTCGCTCCGCGTATTCACACCATCAAGATCAATCCAGACAAGATCAAAGATGTTATCGGTAAGGGCGGTTCCGTAATCCGCGCGCTGACCGAAGAAACAGGCACCACCATCGAAATCGAAGATGACGGTACTGTGAAGATCGCAGCAACCGACGGCGAGAAAGCGAAATTCGCTATCCGTCGCATCGAAGAAATCACCGCTGAGATCGAAGTGGGCCGCGTCTACGCGGGTAAAGTGACCCGTATCGTTGACTTTGGCGCGTTCGTTGCCATCGGTGGCGGTAAAGAAGGTCTGGTTCACATCTCTCAGATCGCTGACAAGCGCGTTGAGAAAGTGACCGATTACCTGCAGATGGGTCAGGAAGTGCCGGTTAAAGTTCTGGAAGTTGATCGCCAGGGCCGTATCCGTCTGAGCATTAAAGAAGCAACCGAGCAGTCTCCTGCCGCTGCGCCAGAAGCGCCAGCCGCAGAACAAGGCGAGTAAGGTAGCATTTGCCCTCCGCTTCGGCGGAGGGTTTATTATCAGGCAGGACGCCTTGTTAAGCCGCCGGGGGACAGGACGTTCATCCAATAGTTGTCTTCGGGAGTGGGAAATGAAGCCTTTTTTGCGCTGGTGTTTCGTTGCGACAGCTTTAACGCTGGCAGGATGCAGCAACTCTGCCTGGCGTAAGAGCGAAGTCCTCGCAGTGCCATTGCAACCGACTTTGCAACAGGAAGTGATTCTGGCACGCATGGAACAAATACTTGCCAGTCGGGCTTTAACCGATGACGAACGCGCACAGCTTTTATATGAGCGCGGAGTGTTGTATGATAGTCTCGGTCTGAGGGCATTAGCGCGAAATGATTTTTCACAAGCGCTGGCTATCCGACCTGATATGCCTGAAGTATTCAATTACTTAGGCATTTATTTAACGCAGGCAGGCAATTTTGATGCTGCCTATGAAGCGTTTGATTCTGTACTTGAGCTTGATCCAACTTACAACTACGCGCACTTGAATCGCGGTATCGCATTGTATTACGGCGGTCGTGATAAGTTAGCGCAAGATGATCTGCTGGCGTTTTATCAAGACGATCCTAATGATCCTTTCCGTAGTCTGTGGCTTTACATCGTTGAGCGTAAGCTCGATGAGAAGCAGGCAAAAGAAGCCCTGAAACAGCGCTTCGATAAATCGGACAAGGAACAGTGGGGATGGAACATTGTCGAGTTCTACCTGGGCAACATTAGCGAAGCAACGCTGATGGAACGCCTCAAGGCGGACGCAACGGATAACACCTCGCTCGCTGAGCATCTCAGTGAAACCAACTTCTATTTAGGTAAGTACTACCTAAGTCTGGGGGATATGGACAGCGCTACGGCACTGTTCAAATTAGCGGTTGCTAACAACGTACACAATTTCGTTGAGCACCGTTATGCATTGTTGGAATTATCGCTCTTGGGCCAGGAGCAAGACGACCTGGCAGAATCGGACCAGCAATAGCTGACGACATAAACATCAGCCCGTAATCTTTTGATTGCCATCACCTTAACTGGTGAGGGCGTTGTTGTTCGTCAATACACCTACTTTGAGCCGGTTCACACTTTTCAATGAAAATTGCTAATCATTTTCACGATGAGCTAAGTAGACTGGCCGCCATTGACATTGAGGCACTCGTACTACATGGCTGAATTCGAAACCACTTTTGCAGATCTGGGCCTGAAGGCTCCTATCCTTGAAGCCCTTAACGATCTGGGTTACGAAAAACCATCTCCGATCCAGGCTGAGTGTATTCCACACCTGCTTTCTGGTCGTGACGTACTGGGCATGGCCCAGACTGGTAGCGGTAAAACTGCAGCATTCTCGCTGCCGCTGCTGAACAACATCGATCCGGACCTGCGTGCACCGCAGATCCTCGTTCTGGCTCCAACCCGTGAACTGGCTGTTCAGGTTGCTGAAGCCATGACGGAATTCTCTAAACATATGCGCGGCGTAAACGTGGTAGCCCTGTACGGCGGCCAGCGTTATGACGTGCAGTTACGCGCCCTGCGCCAGGGCCCACAGATTGTCGTCGGTACGCCGGGCCGTCTGCTGGATCACCTGAAGCGCGGTACCCTGGATCTCTCTAAACTGAGCGGCCTGGTACTGGATGAAGCCGATGAAATGCTGCGTATGGGCTTCATCGAAGACGTCGAAACCATCATGGCTCAGATCCCGGAAGGTCACCAGACCGCGCTGTTCTCTGCAACCATGCCAGAAGCGATTCGTCGCATTACCCGCCGCTTCATGAAAGAGCCGCAGGAAGTGCGTATTCAGTCCAGCGTAACTACTCGCCCGGATATCAGCCAGAGCTACTGGTCCGTGTACGGCATGCGCAAAAACGAAGCGCTGGTACGTTTCCTGGAAGCGGAAGATTTTGATGCGGCGATTATCTTCGTGCGTACCAAAAACGCGACCCTGGAAGTGGCTGAAGCGCTGGAGCGTAACGGCTACAACAGCGCAGCGCTGAACGGCGACATGAACCAGGCTCTGCGTGAGCAGACGCTGGAGCGTCTGAAAGACGGCCGTCTGGATATCCTGATTGCAACCGACGTGGCAGCACGTGGTCTGGACGTTGAGCGTATCAGCCTGGTTGTAAACTACGACATCCCGATGGACTCCGAGTCTTACGTTCACCGTATCGGTCGTACCGGTCGTGCGGGTCGTGCTGGTCGTGCGCTGCTGTTCGTTGAGAACCGCGAGCGTCGTCTGCTGCGCAACATCGAACGCACCATGAAGCTGACCATTCCAGAAGCGGACCTGCCAAACGCAGACCTGCTGGGCAAACGCCGTCTGGAAAAATTCGCCGCAAAAGTACAGCAGCAGCTGGAAAGCAGCGATCTGGATCAGTACCGTGCACTACTGTCGCAGATTCAGCCTGTCGCTGAAGGCGAAGAGCTGGATATGGAAACCCTGGCTGCAGCACTGCTGAAAATGGCTCAGGGCGAACGTAGCCTGATCGTGCCACCAGATGCACCGATGCGTCCTAAGCGTGAGTTCCGTGACCGTGACGATCGCTTCGAACGTCGTGGCGACCGTAACGATCGTGGTCCACGTGGCGACCGCCCAGAGCGTGGTGGTGAAGACCGTCCACGTCGTGAACGTCGTGACGCGGGCGATATGGAACTGTATCGCATTGAAGTGGGCCGTGATGATGGTGTTGAAGTTCGTCACATCGTTGGCGCGATCGCTAACGAAGGCGACATCAGCAGCCGTTACATTGGTAACATCAAGCTGTTCGCATCCCACTCTACCATCGAGCTGCCAAAAGGCATGCCGGGCGAAGTACTGCAGCACTTTACTCGCACCCGCATCCTGAACAAGCCGATGAACATGCAGCTGCTGGGCGATGCGCAGCCACGTCCTGACCGCGGCGGTGAACGTCGTGGCGGTGGTCGCGGTTTCGGCGGCGAGCGCCGTGAAGGCGGTCGCAGCGAAGGTCGCGGTGGTGAAGGTCGTCGTTTCTCCGGTGAGCGCCGTGAAAACCGGGGCCCACGTCGTGAAGAAGGCACCAGCCGTCGTCGTTTCGGTGACGCGTAAGCCTTTCGCTTCTGACGTAAAGTAAAATATACAGCCCCGATAGACGCTATCGGGGCTTTTTTTATTCCCTTTGTACTCTTGTACTGGTACAGTGCGTCACATTAAAATGCAGAACCGCATGATTGACTGGAGAAAAGGCTGTATGGCGACACTAACCACCACCCAAACGTCACCTTCGCTGCTTGGCGGCGTGGTGATCATCGGCGGAACCATTATTGGTGCCGGGATGTTTTCCCTGCCCGTGGTCATGTCCGGTGCGTGGTTCTTCTGGTCGCTGGCCGCGCTGGTATTCACATGGTTCTGTATGCTCCATTCCGGTCTGATGATCCTTGAAGCTAACCTGAACTACCGCATTGGCTCCAGCTTCGACACCATCACCAAAGATCTGCTGGGCAAAGGCTGGAACCTGGTGAACGGGCTTTCCATCGCGTTTGTGCTCTACATTCTGACCTACGCGTATATCTCGGCGAGCGGCTCGATTCTGCATCATACATTCTCGGAGATGTCGCTGAATGTTCCGGCGCGTCTGGCGGGGCTCTGTTTTGCACTGGGCGTGGCGTTTATCGTCTGGATGAGTACAAAAGCGGTGAGCCGCATGACGGCGATTGTGCTGGGCGCTAAGGTCATCACCTTCTTCCTGACCTTTGGTAGCCTGCTGGGGCACGTGACCCCCGCCACGCTGTTTAACGTCGCGGAAGTAAATACCTCCTACACGCCGTACCTGCTGATGACCCTGCCTTTCTGCCTGGCGTCATTCGGCTACCACGGCAACGTGCCGAGCCTGATGAAGTACTACGGCAAGGATCCGCGCACCATCGTGAAGTGCCTGGTTTACGGCACGCTGCTGGCGCTGGGGCTGTATGTCATCTGGTTGCTGGGGACGATGGGCAACATCCCGCGCCCGGAGTTTATCGGCATTGCGCAGAAGGGCGGTAACATCGACGTGCTGGTGCAGGCCCTGAGCGGCGTGCTGAACAGCCGCAGCCTGGATCTGCTGCTGGTGGTGTTCTCCAACTTTGCGGTGGCGAGTTCATTCCTCGGCGTGACGCTGGGCCTGTTTGACTACCTGGCAGATCTGTTTAGCTTTGATGATTCTGCGATGGGGCGTTTCAAAACCGCGCTGCTGACCTTCCTGCCGCCGATTGTGGGCGGTCTGCTGTGGCCGAACGGCTTCCTGTACGCCATCGGCTATGCAGGGCTGGCGGCCACCATCTGGGCGGCGATTGTGCCGGCGCTGCTGGCGCGGAAATCACGACAACGCTTCGGCAGCCCGAAATTCCGCGTCTGGGGCGGCAAGCCGATGATTGCGCTGATCCTGGTGTTTGGCGCGGGCAATGCCGTGGTGCACGTGCTGTCGAGTTTTAATCTGCTGCCCGTGTATCAGTGAGTCTTTTGTGCCGGATGGCGGCTACGCCTTATCCGGCCTACGCGATCCCGTAGGCCCGGTAAGCGCAGCGCCACCGGGCGAAACAATGGCTACCCCACCAACTCCTCTTTCACCTGCATCGCCAAATCAAACGAGTGCAAGCGCGCCTGGTGATCAAAAATCTGCCCGTTAACCATAATTTCATCCGCCTGCGTTTCACGCAGCACCGCTTCCAGCCCGTGACGCACTTTTGCCTTATCACCCACCAGCGACATGCTCAGCGCCTGCTGAACGCCATACTGTTCGGAGGCTGACCACAGCAGATGCATATTTTCTACCGGCGGCGGAAGCTGCCCCGTCTCACCGCGACGCAGCTTCACAAACGCCTGCTGCATGGAGGTAAACAGGAATTCCGCATCGCGGTTGCTGTCGGCGGCAATGATATTGATACACACCATCGCGTAAGGTTTCTCCAGACGCTCGGACGGTTTGAAGTTCGTGCGGTAAAGATGCAGCGCCTGATGCAGCATATCTGGTGCGAAGTGGGAAGCGAAGGCAAACGGCAGTCCCAGCTGTGCGGCAAGCTGCGCGCTATAAAGACTTGAGCCTAACAGCCATACCGGGATCTTCTCGCCGTAGCCCGGCACCGGGCGTACGTGCGGGTTCGGATCGCGCGCGTCGAACCAGTCCACCAGCTCGGCCACGTCGCGCGGGAAGTTGTCGATATCACCGCTCATATGGCGGCGCAGGGCGCGCATGGTCGGCTGGTCGCTGCCTGGCGCACGGCCAAGCCCAAGGTCAATACGGCCCGGGTAAAGGGTATTCAGGGTGCCAAACTGCTCGGCAATCACCAGCGGGGCGTGGTTCGGCAGCATCACGCCGCCGGAGCCCAGGTGCAGGGTGGTAGTATTTGCCGCCAGATAACCAATCAGTACCGAGGTTGCAGCGCTGGCGATGCCTACCATGTTGTGATGCTCGGCCAGCCAGTAGCGGTGATAGCCACGCTTTTCGGCGAGTAGAGCGAGATCGAGAGAGTGCGAAAAGGCTTCTCGCGCGGAGGAGCCTTGTGGGATCGGCGCCAGATCCAGCACCGAAAACGGAATGGTTTTGTCAGTCATAACAGCTCACTTTGTCGACGGTGAATCTTTAATACTGCATTAAAAAATGATAACCGTTGTTAACAAAGTGAGCCTTTTTTACGCCTGCAATTCCAGCCCGGCCAGCCGTTTCCAGTAGCCGTTGCAGTCGCTGTTTGCCATCAGCGGCAGCGGAGCGGTGCCTTTTTCGTTGGCGCGGAAGGCGTCCAGCATCGCGAACACGCCGGTATCCAGCGGCGACAGGCGCACCATGTCCACCAGGCCGTCCATCGACGCCAGCTCGTTGCCGAGGTTATAGACATAGCCGCTCATGGTCTGAATGCCGTTCAGGACAAACACCTGCTGATTTTCCTGCGACAGCATGCTGCGCCCGTTCGGGTATTTAATGCAGCAGGTTTCGCATTCGTCTTTTGGGCGATCCTCCGAGCGCGCGGTGAAGCAGCGGGCGGAGTAGGCCAGCGGCAGATGACCGTAGCTCAGCACTTCCACTTCAAACTGATGGCGAATGCCCAGTTCGTCGCACTGAGAGAGCAGGTTCGTCAGCCAGTCGCGGGAGAGTTCCACCGGCATACACCAGCGCGTCATCCCCTGTTTGAGCAGCAGGCGCAGCGTCACGGCGTTATAGCAGTTCAACGCATGGCCCGCGACAAACGGCAGCTTACGCTCGGCGCACATGTTGACCACGCCGAGATCGCTCGCTTCCAGCAGGAACTCGCCGTTTTCGACGTAGCGCTTCAGCTCGCCCAGTTCGGAAGACGCCTGCACCAGCGCGAGCGTCGAGAGCACCACCTGCTTGCCGCTGCCGGCCAGGCTTTTCGCCATATCCAGCCAGTCGCCCACTTTGGTGGCGCGGCGCTTGCTGCATACCGCTTCGCCGAGGTAAATCACATCGGCGCTGCTGGTGGCGGCCTGTTGGTAAAAATCTTCCAGCGTCTCTTTTGGCCAGTAGTAGAGCACCGGGCCTAATGAATATTTCATGATGATCTCACTGCCATTTACGGTGATACGCGCCAAGCGTGGTTTGCGTGCCTTCGGACATCGAACCGAGCGTCTCCATCCACGCCGCCTGCGGGGCGTAGTTCTGCGGGTCCGCCATACAGCGGTCGATGGCCTGACGCCAGACCTTCGCCACCTGGCTCACGTAGGCCGGGCTGCGCTGGCGACCCTCAATTTTCACCGAGGCAATATTGGCGGCCAGCAGTTCGGGCAGCAATTCCAGCGTGTTAAGGCTGGTGGGCTCTTCCAACGCGTGGTAGCGCTCGCCGTCGACAAGATAGCGGCCTTTACACAGGGTTGGATAACCGGCGTTCTCACCGTCCTGATAGCGGTCAATCAGCACCTCATTCAGGCGAGACTCCAGCCCCTGAGGGGTCTGCTGCCAGCGGACAAAGCGGGCAGGGGAGCAGGCCCCGACGGTATTCGGTGATTCACCGGTTAAATAAGAGGAAAGATAACACCGGCCCTCGGCCATGATGCACAGGCTACCAAAGGCAAAAACTTCCAGCGGCACTGGCGTGACGCGCGCGAGTTGCTTAACTTGATGAATAGAGAGCACGCGCGGCAGCACCACGCGGGCGACATCGAAGTGTTGATGATAAAAACGCACCGCTTCTTCGTTCGTTGCGGATGCCTGAACAGAGACGTGGCGCTCAATATGCGGATAGCGTTCTGCGGCATACTCAAGCATAGCGAGGTCGGCCAGGATCAGCGCATCGGCACCCAGCTGTGCCGCCATGTCCACCGCGCGCTGCCAGCGGGCGTAGCCATCAGGATGGGCAAACGTGTTGATGGCGATATGCAGTTTGCGGCGGTGCTGGTGAACGAAGTTAACGGCTTCCTGAAGCTTTTTCTCCGTAAAGTTAAGGCCAGCAAAATGGCGGGCGTTGGTGTCATCCTTCAGCCCGATATAGACCGCATCGGCCCCATTTTCGATGGCCGCCTTAAGCGCCGGAAGGTTTCCGGCTGGGCAGAGCAGCTCCATAATTTATCCTGATGTAGTCGATCGCAAAAATGTTAACGAGCTGGGATTTTAATTAACCCATACGCGACAATTTTTGATTTAAGGCAGCTAATGGCGTATTGATGGCACCAATAATGAGGTACATCCGACGACGGTTTGTTGATTTACGCCGCTATGTTCTGGAGTGGATGTGGCAAAATAGCGGGATTACAGATATCAGGGAGTAAAGCTCGTGCTGGATAAACTGCGTTCACGTCTCGTACAATTTGGTCCATCAATGCTGAGCGTGCCGGTCAGGCTGGCACCGTTCGCGCTTAAGCGCCAGGTGCTGGAGCAGGTCCTGAGCTGGCAGTTCCGCCAGGCGCTGCAGGACGGCGAACTGGAGTTTCTGGAAGGCCGCTGGCTGAGCATTGAGGTGCGTGATATCGGGCTGCGCTGGTTTACCTCCGTAGAGAATGACCAGCTGATCGTGCGTGAGTCCGCCGAGGCGGACGTGAGCTTTAGCGCAGATGCCAGCGATCTGCTGATGATCGCCGCGCGCAAGCAGGACCCGGACACCCTCTTCTTCCAGCGCCGTCTGGTGATTGAAGGGGACACGGAGCTTGGCCTGTACGTGAAGAATTTAATGGATGCCATTGAGCTGGAGCAGATGCCGAAAGCGCTGCGCGTGATGCTGATGCAAATGGCCGATTTTGTTGAGGCCGGGCTGAAAACCCCGCCGGACAGTAAACACACTTCAGTAGGTGAGCCATGCTGATTCGAGTCGAAATAGGGATTGATGCACCGGGTATCGATGCGTTATTACGCCGCTCTTTTGAGAGCGACGCGGAAGCCCAACTGGTCCACGATCTCCGCGAAGACGGCCTGATCACGCTGGGGCTGGTTGCTACCGATGACGAAGGTCAGGTTGTCGGCTATGTGGCCTTCAGCCCGGTCATCGTTCAGGGCGAAGACATTCAGTGGGTGGGTATGGCACCGCTGGCGGTAGATGAAAACTATCGCGGGCAGGGCCTGGCGCGCCAGCTGGTGTATGAAGGGCTGGACTCGCTGAATGAGTTTGGCTACGCCGCCGTGGTCACGCTGGGCGATCCGGCGTTCTATGGCCGCTTAGGCTTTGAGCAGGCGGCGCATTACGATCTGCGCTGCCGCTGGCCGGGTACCGAGTCCGCTTTCCAGGTGCACCGCCTGGCGGATGATGCCCTGAACGGCGTAAATGGTCTGGTGGACTACCACGATCATTTCAATCGCTTTTAACCAGGCTTTCGCGTAGCGCCTCAAAGGAGCCGTCTCCGGTCACGAGGCGCTCCTTCTGGCGCTTCGTTAGCTGCTTGATGCGGTACTCCAGCCTGAGCGCCAGCGATCTGTCGCCCACCGCGGCTGAAAATGCCAGCTGTAGTTCGCCTTTCCCCCGCAGTGCTTTTGCCCCTTTCCCCGTTTGATGTTGTAAAAAACGCCGCGCCACATCGGTAGTGATCCCGGTGTAGAGAGCGTTATCAGCGGTTCGGACAAGATAGAGAAACCAGCACACGGTAAACAGATTCAGTATGTTAAGGTGAACGCACCATAGCATGAGAGAGAACGAAAATGGAAACACTGGCCGCCATTAACCGCTGGCTGGCGAAGCAGCATGTCGTGACCTGGTGCGTATATAGCGAGGGCGAAATGTGGTGCGCCAACGCCTTTTACTACTACGATCCTGAACGCGTCGCTTTTTACGTCATGAGTGAGGACAAAACCCGGCATGCGCAGATGACCGGCCAGCAGGCAAAGGTGGCGGGCACGGTAAACGGGCAGCCGAAAACCGTCGCGCTGATCCGCGGCGTGCAGTTCAAAGGGGAGATCCGTCGTCTGGATGGAGAAGAGGGCGACGCGCGCCGTAAGCTCTACACGCGCCGCTTTCCGGTTGCCGCTGCGCTAAAAGCCCCTGTGTGGGAAATCCGCCTCGATGAGCTGAAATTTACCGATAACACCCTGGGCTTTGGCAAGAAGCTGCACTGGCTACGCGCCGAGCAGGCGTAGCGCTTCGCGGTTAAACGCCGGGAGGTCGTCCGGGGTCCGGCTGGTGATCAGCTGGTCCTTGTCGTTAACCACTTCCTGATCGTAGAACTCAGCCCCTGCGTTTTTCAGATCGATAACGATCGGTTTCACCGCCGTGAGCTTACGCCCGCGTACCACTTCGGCGCTGATCAGCAGCTGCGGGCCGTGGCAAATGGCGAACACCGGTTTGCCCGTAGAAACAAAATCTCGCGTAAAGGTCACGAAGCGCTCATCTCCGCGCAGGGAATCCGGTGAATGGCCGCCCGGCAGCAGCAGAGCGTCGAAATCGGACGGGCTGACGTTATCAATAGACTGATCAATCGTCACGCTGGCTTCGCCCTTATGGCCTTTCACCGTTTTACCCGCTTCTTTCTCAATGGTAATAACCTCATGTCCCGCCTTGCGGAACGCCTCTGCGGGAGAGGTGAATTCTGAATCTTCAAACTCGTCGGTAATCAGGACTGCGATTTTTTTACCCATGCTTCCTCCGTTGTTTTGGCTTCAGACTGATTTTTCTCCGCTTGTGGTAAATACTTACCTGTAACAGACTTCTAAGTGTGGTCGACCACGCTGAGTTCGCAAACGGACAATTCTGTAAAGGGGATACGATGAGTCAGGTACTGATTACCGGCGCTACCGGGCTGGTGGGCGGACATTTGCTGCGGCTGCTGATCCAGGATCGCCACATCAACTACATTGCCGCACCGACGCGGCGCCCGCTGCTGGATGTCACCGGCGTCTTTAATCCGCACGATCCGCAGCTCACCGACGCGCTGGCGCAGGTGCAGGATCCGATTGATATCGCTTTTTGCTGCCTGGGCACGACGCGGCGTGAGGCCGGGAGTAAAGAGGCGTTTGTCCATGCGGACTACACGCTGGTGGTGGATACCGCCCTGACGGCGAAAAAGCTGGGAGCAAAACATTTCCTGGTGGTCAGCTCGCACGGCGCGAACGCAGGCTCGCCGTTTTTTTACAACCAGGTGAAGGGCAAGATGGAAGAGGCGCTGATTGCGCAGAAGTGGGAGCGCCTGACCATCGCGCGGCCTTCGATGCTAATTGGCCACCGCGACGAACGGCGTTTTAACGAGTCCTTTTTCGCCCCGCTGTTTCGCATCCTGCCGGGTAACTGGAAGTCCATTGAGGCACGGGACGTCGCGCAGGCGATGCTGAAAGAGGCGCTGGCACCGTCGCAGGAGGGCGTCAATATCATCCCTTCGGCAAAACTGCGTGAAATCGCACAGGGCGAGGCGTAAACTTCTCCGGCTTATTAAATAACACTCTCCGGGGAATGGTATGACTGGTCAGTCTTCATCTCAGGCGGCAACACCTGTCCAATGGTGGAAGCCCGCACTCTTCTTTCTCGTGGTCATCATTGGCCTCTGGTATGTGAAATGGCAGCCGTACTACGGTAAAGCCTTCACCGCTGCCGAAACGCACAGCATCGGTAAATCTATTCTCGCTCAGGCTGATGCCAGCCCGCTTCAGGCGGCATGGGACTACGCCATGGTCTACTTCCTTGCCGTCTGGAAAGCCGCCGTGTTAGGCGTGATTCTGGGCTCGCTGATTCAGGTGCTGATCCCGCGCAACTGGCTGATGAAAACGCTTGGTCAGCCGCGCTTTCAGGGCACGCTGCTGGGGACGATTTTCTCTCTGCCGGGCATGATGTGCTCCTGCTGCGCCGCGCCGGTGGCGGCGGGTATGTGCCGCCAGAGGGTGTCGATGGGCGGCGCGCTGGCGTTCTGGATGGGTAACCCGCTGCTCAACCCGGCGACGCTGGTGTTTATGGGCTTTGTGCTCGGCTGGCATTTTGCCGCTATCCGTCTGGTTGCCGGGCTGGTGACGGTGCTGGCGGTGGCGACGCTGGTGCAAAAGCTGGTGAAGGATAACGCGCCAGAGCCTGCTTCCGTTGAACTGGACGTCAGCGAACCGCAGGGAGGGTTCTTTACGCGCTGGGGCAAAGCGCTCTGGCAGCTTTTCTGGAGCACCATCCCGGTGTATATCCTGGCGGTACTGGTTCTGGGCGCGGCGCGCGTCTGGCTGTTCCCCCATGCGGATGGCGCCATCGACAACTCGCTGATGTGGGTGATTGCGATGGCCATTGCAGGCTGCCTGTTCGTGATCCCCACGGCGGCGGAGATCCCGATCGTGCAAACCATGATGCTGGCCGGTATGGGCACCGCACCGGCGCTTGCGCTGCTGATTACGCTGCCGGCGATCAGCCTGCCGTCGCTCATCATGCTGCGTAAGTCTTTTCCGGCGAAAGCGCTGTGGCTGACGGCGGGGCTTGTGGCGTTGAGCGGGGTGATGGTGGGGAGTATTGCGTTGATGTAAAAAAGCCCGGTAGCGCTCGCGCTTACCGGGCTTTTAGTCAGGCGTGGATTACTTAATGTAGGTAAACGCGGTGGTGACGTGCTTCACGCCGCTCACCCGGCTGGCGATATCCGCCGCCGCTTTCCCTTCACGGTCGGTCACCAGACCCAGCAGGAACACTTCGCCGTTTTCAGTCGTCACTTTCACGTTTGAGGATTTCACCTGGTCTGAGCCCAGCAGCTGGGAGCGGACTTTGGTGGTGATCCAGGTGTCAGACGACGCGGTGCCCAGGCTGATTGGCTGACCCTGACGGATTTCATTAAAGACTTCCGTTGTGCCCTCAACGCCCATTGCGATCTGTTTCGCGCGGCTGGAGAGCTCGGTATTCGGTGACTGGCCCGTCAGCAGGACTTTGCCCTGATAAGCCGTTACGTTAATACGCGCTTCTTTCTTAATTTGTTCGTCTTTCGACAGCGCACTGTTGACCCGCAGCTCCAGCGTACCGTCATCCACCTGCGTTCCCACAGAGCGCGGATCGGTCGCTGCTTTGGTGCCTACGGCGGCAGTACCCACAACGGCCGCAGCGATACATCCCTGCAGCAGTAGTGCAGACATAAGGACTGCGAGGGTCGATAAAGCCTTCATAAAAACTCCTTAATCATCCTGGTGAGGGAAAAGCGTGTTATCGATCAAATCGCACAAGCAGTTCACCGTGAGCATATGCATCTCCTGAATACGTGCGCTACGGTGAGACGGAATGCGAATTTCCACATCCTGCGGCCCAAGCAAGCCCGCCAGCTCACCGCCGTCGTAGCCGGTTAAGGCGACGATGGTCATGTCGCGGGTAACGGCGGCTTCAACGGCTTTGACGATGTCCCGGCTGTTGCCGCGCGTAGAGATGGCCAGCAGCACATCGCCGGCATGCCCCAGGGCGCGCACCTGCTTTGCGTAAATTTCGTCATGCAGACGATCGTTAGCAATCGCTGTTAAGACCACATTATCGGTATTAAGTGCAACGGCAGGTAAACTCGGGCGTTCGGTTTCAAAACGGTTAATCATGCTGGCAGCAAAATGCTGTGCGTTGGCGGCTGAGGTTCCGTTGCCACAACAGAGGATTTTGTTGCCGTTAAGCAGGGATTGCACCAGCGTCATTGCAGCGCGAGAGATTGCGTCCGGAAGGGCTTCCGCCGCGGCAATCTGAGTCTGGATGCTTTCTGTGAAGCACACTTTAATTCTTTCGAGCACGTTATCCCTTTTAAATCTTAATTATGCGTCTTCGCCAAAAGCGTTTTTAAGCCATTCGATCTCATTTCCGGTGAAGGCTATCACATCGAAACGGCAATCCACAGTATCAAAGCTCCCATTATGGCGGGCAAGCCACAAGTGGGCAGTCTGTAATAATTTATGTTGTTTGGCGAGCGTCACGCTGGCGGCAGCACCGCCAAAACGGGAAGACTGTCGAAAGCGGACTTCTACAAACACAATCACCTGACCGTCTTTCATGATCAGATCAATTTCGCCGCCGCGCCCGCGGACGTTAGCGGCGATAAAGCGCAGTCCTTTGCCTTCAAGCCAGCGACGCGCTTTTAACTCCCACGCATCGCCGGTCTCTTTACGGCTTAACTGGCCGGGACGATTTGCCCCTGCTGGTATTTGAGCCATGATAACTTCCTGTTAATCACACAGTCCTGAGTGGCGGTCAGATCGCCGGTGTTGCCGTTAAGCTCAAAGCCCGCCACCTGACGCATCTGGGTAAAGTGGTTTGCCAGCGCCCACGCATCAACACCCATCGCATACAGACGCGCCAGAGAGTAGTCGTTACGTACGGAGCTTAGCGCCTGCTGCATCAGCGCCGGGTTGCTACCTGCCAGCATCGGAATTTCGCTGTACTGCAGGCCGTCCATTTCCAGACGGAAATCCGGGCCTGCGGTGCCCTGCGCGCTGCGGGAGCTGGCGTAGAGCGTTGCGCCGCTCTGACTGCCGTTACGCATCGCAATCATCGGTTTGATAAAGGCGATCTCCTGCGGCGTGGCAATGATATAGGCCGCATCTACTTTCCCGCCGCCGCTAATCTGCGCGTCGGTAGGCGGGGCAGGGATGGTCAGGCCGCCAATTGTCACGCTCTGCTGCTGTGGCAGGCTCGCGGTGACAGGACTGCCGTTAAGCGCGATACCCGCTCCACCGTTTACGCCAGCGCGCAGTTCAGACACTGAACCGAATTTCTGCTGCAGCACCACGCCGCCGCCCAGCTTCTGCCACTCATCGGCAAAGGCGTTGGCCACGCGATCGCCCAGCGCGCTGCGTGGGATGAGCAGAAGCGGAGCCTGTTTACCCTGCTCGTGAATATGACGCGCCGCATCGCGGGCTTCATCTTCAGGGGAAAGCGCGAAGTAGCAAATATTGGCCCGGTTCTGAACCTGTTCCGGCTGGTTTAGCGCCAGTACGTTCAGCGTGGTATTGCTCTTCATCAGCTCTTCCACGTTGTTTTTCAGCAGCGGGCCGACAACGATGCTCGCCCCGTCCTGCTGAACCTGCGCCAGCACCTGGTCAAGCGGCTGCGAGCTGGTGTCGTAGATTTTCAGCTCAGCGCCAGGGTTGGCGCTGGTGGTCGCCACGGCCTGCGGCTGAGCGGCAGGTTGTGATGCTGGTTGTGCAGGCTGCTGTTGAGGCTGTTCTGCTGTTGCCTCTGGCGCAGGCGTCGACTGTGTCTCAGCCGGAGGCTGTGTTGCAGGTGCTGAGGTAGCCGGAGGCGTAGTCGGTGCCGTCACCGGGTTTTGCATCGTGCCTTGCGGTGGGGTTTGCGCTGTGGTCAGGTCGCTGGTCTCTGCTGCTGACGGGCTGACAACGTCGTTCACGTTGGCCGCCTGCGCTGCCTGTACCGGTACCGCACTGCCCGTTACCGGAGTCGTGCCGTTTTTCGCCGCTTCAAAGCCCTGCTGAATAGTGCGGCCAAACACGGCTGCCTGGCCATTTAGCGGCAGAAGCAGCGCGATTTTGCTGGTCGAGGCGGGCTTAAAGTTCTGCACGTTTACCAGCTGTGTGGGCAGCATTTTCGCGCCCGGGTTCTGCGGGTAGCGGGTCTGCCAGTCGGTAATACCGGCTTTCAGCATCTTAGGATCGCTGCGGTTGTTAAACCACATCTGTTGCAGATCAAGCCAGCCCTGCAGCACGTTTTCATCGGCGTTGATGACCAGCGCCTTTGCCTGATCCTGGGTCATCGAGGCAAGCGCCTGCCAGGTGGCATCAATGTTTTTCTGCTTGTCGGCACCAGCGAGCAGCGGCTCCTGGGCGATCAAGGCGCGCAGCAGGGTCAGGGAAGGGCGTCCCTGCTCAGCGGTAATGCCCGCCTGCCAGAAGCGCGCCTGCTGGTTTTTATCCAGCGCGCTCAGGTCGATGCTCCCCAGGATCTTTTTCGCGCCATCATAATCTTTCTGCGCAACCTTCAGCTCGGCAGAAAGCAGACTCTGCTCTGTACGCTGGGTATCGTTAAGATCTTTCGGCAGCTGGTTGAACAGCTCAGCAGCCTGCTGGGTTTTACCCTCTTTCAGCAGTGCACGAATGGCGAGTAATTGCCAGTTGATCCTGGTATCATTTGTACTCTGCGACATTTGTTGCAGATAAAAGCCAGAATCAGCCTGAGCGGAGCCCTGAAGATGGGCGGTGCTCTGGTCAGGTGCCTGGGTGCCACAGCCTGCAAAAATCAGGGCTGCGAGCAGCAGCGGCACGCTGCGCGTGGCTTTTTTTCGAAGAAACGTTAACGGTACCATACTGTATCCAGTGATTTTTTTTACGCAATGCTCAATATTAAATCGGCAATACGGACGAAACAATGAAACAACACGAAACGGCAGATAATTCTCAAGGCCAGCTTTATATTGTACCTACTCCTATCGGGAATTTGTCTGATATTACCCAACGTGCACTCACCGTATTGCAAGCTGTTGATTTAATTGCTGCTGAAGACACCCGACACACCGGTTTACTGCTGCAACATTTCGCGATTAACGCCCGTTTGTTTGCCCTTCACGATCACAATGAGCAACAAAAAGCCGACACGCTGGTGGCGAAGCTCAAAGAGGGGCAGAACATCGCGCTGGTCTCAGATGCCGGGACGCCGCTGATTAACGATCCTGGCTACCATCTGGTGCGCACCTGTCGCGAAGCCGGTATTCGCGTTGTGCCACTGCCGGGGCCGTGCGCCGCCATTGCTGCGCTGAGCGCGGCAGGTCTGCCGTCCGACCGTTTCTGTTATGAAGGTTTCCTGCCTGCCAAATCCAAAGGCCGTCGTGATGTGTTGAAGGAGCTGGAAGCGGAACCGCGTACCCTGATCTTTTACGAATCCACCCACCGCCTGCTGGAAAGCCTGGAAGACATGGTGACCGTCTGGGGAGAATCCCGCTACGTAGTGCTGGCTCGTGAGCTGACCAAAACCTGGGAAACCATTCACGGCGCGCCGGTAGGAGAACTACTGGCGTGGGTGAAGGAAGATGAAAACCGCCGCAAAGGCGAAATGGTGCTGATTGTCGAAGGGCATAAAGCGGAAGAGGATGCCCTGCCTGCCGATGCGCTGCGTACGCTGGCCTTGCTACAGGCCGAACTGCCGCTGAAGAAAGCGGCGGCATTAGCGGCGGAGATCCACGGCGTGAAGAAAAATGCGCTGTATAAGTATGCGCTGGAGCAGCAGGGGGAGTAACTCCTGCTACTGTTTTGCCGGGTGGCGGCTGCGCCTTGCCCGGCCTACAGATTTATGTACTCTTCTATTTACCTGGCATCGCCTCAAACACCAGCGTTTCCAGCGGCTGTAGCGTAACCACCACCGCGTTTTTATACTCCCCCGGTACGGTTGAGTTATTGCCGTACACCGCTTTCAGACTAAACTGCGCCGCGTCTCCCGTGGGGATTTCAAACTCTTTCGCTAAATCCAGATAGTAGCTTTGCGGCTTATCCGACGGGTTACGCAAGCCGAGTATGGCTTTGTCTTTACTCCACGAAGCCCAGCCGTAAACCTGCAGCGCCGTCGGGTCTCCGCCAATCCAGTGTGTATCCACCAGAACGCCGGCATTATCCCGCGACCATTTTGCGGCCTGCGCCAGCGTATCCCACTTCGCCTTGTTCAGCATTGAAGGGATGATATACAGCTCCTGCAACTGGGTGCCGGTGGCGAAGTAGCTCCAGACCTGATCGGCAAAATCGCTGTCCGTTTGTACCTTCTCCAGCCCGTAATAGGCGTTTTCTGCGCTGACGATGCCGTGATACATCAGCGAGTTCAGCGGGAAAAGCGGGCCTTTACGCACAATGGAGCGGTACGTTTCCGCATCGCGGTAGGTCATCCACTGCTGTACCGGCGTGCCGGGACCGTACAGGTTGATGTCATCACCCTGACGCCAGATGGAATCCGCGTAGAACAGCCAGGACGGGCTGGCGTTGGTGCCTGTTGTCAGGTTGATAAACAGATTCGGGTTGGCGCTGCGCATGTTATGCAGCAGGGCGATGGAGGCGTCAAAATCCGAGGCATACGGGCTGCCCGGGATATGCGCGTTGGCGTTACCCATCCCGTCCAGCTTGAACGAGGTAATGTGTTCGTTTTTGATAAGCTTAACGATCTGCTCATTGAAGTTCTTAAAGTAGTTCGGTCCTGACAGCGCCAGCTTCCCGTCGACGGTTTCGAACCCATACTCTTTTGCATGCGAGACGCGAACGTCGCGCGGCTTGTTGTAGCCGCCCCACGGCGAGAGCCACAGTCCGACCGAGCTGTGCAGGCTGTCGGCTTTTTCCCGTACTTTGCCAAAACCGTTGCTGAATGCCGGGCCAAAAAGCCAGCGCCCGGTAAGATCGTCCCAGCCATCGTCCAGCAGGAAGGCATCCAGTGCCACGCCACGTCCGGCGATAAATTCCTTATTCCATTCGTCCATCCGCCCCAGCACGTCCTGTTCGGAATAGGGGGTAAAGAAGCCAATATCCATCCAGCTGTTGTAGTGCAGGTAAGGCTTATACGGACGCGGACGCACGGCATTAATAAACTGGTTCACGCTGCGGCGCAGCTGGCTGGTTTCCGGGAAGGTGCCGAAGTAGGTGATATAGCTGACCGGCGTTGCGGGCTGAACCGGCGTTTTCAACTCTACGTTAAGGTTGGTCGTCGCTTCATAGGCGTAGGTGTTAACGATGGGCTTGTCCGGGAGAATAAAGAACGAGTCCGCGACAATCGGGGAGCTGTTGATCGCCCCGTCAACATAAGGTGCCTGCGTCTGCTTTTTCGTTGGGAAGAAGGTGATTTTCGCCACGTCACGCGGCTGGCCTACCGCCGCGAGGGTGTAATCGATGCTGGCGTAATTATCCTTCACCAGGTTGAGCTTCACCGTTACGTTAAAATTCGGATGGGTAAAGTCGATGACAATGGCGCTGTCCTGCTTTTCGACGTGCTTGATTTTGAAATCAGCGGTATGGATTTTGGTTTCGTCCGGCAGCGTCAGAAAGAACAGTTCCTGCGGGGTGATGGGGTGGTTGGCCTTTTTGTCAGTCACCACCACCGTTGAATTTGCGTCATCAAAGGACAGGGCAATCTTGTCGTTAGTGAGCGTGTAGTTCGCGGCCATTGCGCTATGGGAAACGCACAGGGCCAGCAATGAGAGGGTGAGGATTTTTTTCATCAGGGTAAGATCCTTGTAGTTATGCTTCTGCCGGAAGACGCAGACGGTTCGCCGAGCCGCAAACGGTGATTTTACTTCGGACCACCTCTTTCATGGCGTCCATCCCGACGCGCATGTAGAAGCGCGGATCGTTGCCCTGCGGGTTCTCGGCAAACCAGGCTTTGACCGCGTCTGAGAAGGCGATTTTCAGCTCGGTTGCGACGTTAACTTTGCATACCCCCAGTTCAATGGTGCGGCGTACATCGTCATCCGGAACATCGCTCGCACCGTGCAACACCAGCGGCACCGTTACCACCTCGCGGATCTCAGCCAGGCGCTGGAAGTCAATTTTGGGGCGTTTGGTATAGAGGCCATGCGCGGTGCCGATGGCGACGGCGAGGCTGTCCACGCCGGTCAGCTCAACGAAGCGTTTCGCCTCCTGCGGGTCGGTCAGAAATGCGCTTTCGGCGTCGACGCTCATGTCATCTTCCACACCCCCCAGACGCCCCAGTTCGGCCTCAACGCTACAGTCGTTGAGGTGGCAGAAATCAACCACCGATTTCACCAGCTTCACGTTTTGTTCAAACGGAAAATGGCTGCCGTCGATCATCGCGCTGCGTACGCCGGCATGTACCTTGCGACGAATGTCATCCAGCGATTCGTGATGATCGAGATGCAGCGCCAGCGGCATGTCGTAGCTGAGGGAGTATGCGCTGCACAGGGCATAGATCTCTTCCAGCGCAATATGTTTAAAGGTGCCCGGCGTCCCGGCGAGGATCACGGGCGATCGCATTTCGCTGCACACTTCAAGGATCGCCTGGATCGTCTCGGCGTTATGGATGTTAAAGGCCGGAACGGCATAGCCCTTTGCCTGCGCGTCCTGCAGAAGATATTTGGTCGAAATAATACTCATAATACGATCCTCTTAAGCCTGCCACGGATGAATAACCACGCCCTGAACCACGCGGTTGACCGTTCCGCTGGCGGATGGCGTGTCCGGCGTATTGCCAACATGCAGAGACTGGGTCAGTGCAAAGACCTGGGCGTAGATCAGGAAACAGAACGCCTGCTCCATATCGTTGAACGGACGGGAAGGCGGCAGCAGGATATGCGGCCCCGCTTCAATAACCGGATCGTTTTCAGCGGCGATGGCAACCACGCGCATGGCCTGGCGATCGCGGCGCAGTTCGGCCAGCAGATCCAGATCGTACTGACGCGTATACGGATGGCTGGAGATAAACACCACCACCAGCGTTTCGTTATCCACCAGTGACTTAGGTCCGTGACGAAAGCCCGTTGGCGAATCGTAAAACGCCGCCAGCTTGCCCGCGGTCAGCTCCAGCACCTTCAGCGCCGATTCGCGCGCCGCGCCCTGCAGACCGCCGCTTCCCAGATACACAACGCGTTTCCACGGTTCGTTGCCAAAGACGCCCTGGCTGAAATCCCCGAGCGAGGTGAGGATCGCCTGGCAGCGATCGGCCACGTCACGGAAGCTTTGGCTGCCGATCGTCTCTGGTGCGAATACAGCCAGGCAGCTTGCCATCATGGTGGTAATGCTGCTGGTCATCGCGAACCCGCGATCGTGCGTTTCGGCAGGCATCAGCAGGGCAAAGGCGTTATCACCGTCGACCGCGTTCTGGTACAGGCTTCCCGCTTCGTTGCAGGTGATCGACAGGTGGTAGCACTCCGGCACGAACCGGTTTGCCAGCTCAACGGCGGCGACGCTCTCCGGGCTATTGCCGGAGCGGGCAAAAGAGACCAGCAGCAGCGGGTGCGCCGGGCTGAAGTAATCCATCGGGTTGGTGACCAGATCGGTTGTCGGTATGGCAGAAACATTTTTCCCGGTGTGGCTCGCAAGCCAGGGGGCAATTATCTCGCCAATAAACGCGGAGGTGCCCGCGCCGGTGAGGACGATCCGCAGATCGTGCTTACGCAGCAGCGGCGTCAGGAAACCGTCAATCGAGGTGCGCAGATTATCAATGTTGTTGAGTGAGCGGATCCAGCTGGCAGGCTGCTGGCGGATCTCCTCTTCGGTCCAGGTGCCGGTTGTGGCGGCGGCGGTGGTTTGTGGCATAACTCAGTCCTTAGTCGTGTGAAATCCACATCAGACGCTGGCAAACGTGTCGCTATCTTTCGTTTCGTTTCACTTGTTCACATTAGCAGTTAAATAAAATCTATAGAAAAGAAATCGAAAGTTCAATGAAAGAAAAGAAATAAAACGAAAAGTGTGATCGTGAAAGGAAAGGGAAGGATCAAGGAAAGGAAAAGAAAGGCCTTACGATCTGATGCCGTAAGGCCACCGGAACACGCTATGTAAGACTACAAAGGCGAGCGCTGGGAAAGTAACCGAATCATATTCCTTCCTCTGCGGGGGCTTCCTCGCGACAGCGACCCAGTTCATCCACCAGGCTGGTCAGGCCGCGGTGGCCACACGCCAGCGCCTGCAGACGAAACGCTTCGCTGCTTAACCCGTCACGTTCCAGCACCATTTCCAGCAAAAGCTGCAGGTTGGTGCCGGTAATCACTTCGCTACCCGGTCTTTGCATCGCGAGCGTTGACGCCACGCGAAACGGCGTGCCGCCGAGAAGATCGGTGAGAAAAATAATATCCTGCTGTGGATCCAGCTCACTCACCGCCTGCGCAAGCTGAGCGGTCAGCCTGGCAGTAGTGGAGGTTTCCGGAAAATCGATGGCGATAAACTGCGGCTGCTCGCCAAGGATCTGCCTCATCGCCTGTTCAAGCCCGCTGGCAAAGCCGCCGTGCCCCGTCAAAATAATGCCTAACATCGCAACCTCTTTGCTTTTACAGGAAGTGACAGAATTTACCGACAACGCCCAGCACTACGGTGATGCCAATCAGGCGCAGCGGGCTCCAGCCGCGGCGCACCAGCCAGAACATGGTCAGGGTGTAAACCAGCGGTAAAAAAGCGGGCATCAGCTTGTCAATCACGTCGGTTTGCAGCTTAACAACTGCATCCCCGGCTTTGATTTCGAGCGTGGTATTCAGGCGCACGTAGGTCGCCACCAGCGCACCGATCACCGTCATCCCCACAATGGACGCAGCATGGCCGACCTTTTTGGTGTTGGCTTTAATAAGCGGAATGGCCGCCACGCCCATCCGGTAAGCGTAATGCGCCAGGCCAAAACGCAGGCCGAGGTGCACCACGTTAAACAGGACGATAAAGACCACGGCGCCCAGAATCGACCCCTGCAGTGCCAGGCTGGCGCCGATACCGCCGCAGATGGGCAGCAGGGTCAGCCAGAACATGGCGTCGCCGATGCCGCCGAGCGGAGCACCGACCGCAATTTTGGTGCTCTGAATGCTGTTTACATCCTGCTTGGAACGCTCCATTGCCAGGATAATGCCGATAACAAAGGTCACCAGAAACGGGTGGGTATTAAAGAACCCCATGTGGCCTTTCATGGCGCGCGCCAGGTCACGCTTATTGGTGTGGATCTTTTTCAGGGCAGGCAGTAGCCCATACAGCCAGCCGGAGGCCTGCATACGCTCGTAGTTGAACGACGCCTGTAACAGCATGGAGCGCCAGGCCACGCGGTTAATGTCTTTCTTCGTCAGCTCCGCGCCAATGGTCTGGTCTTCATAGACGTTTTCATTCACGCCGGTGAGCAGGGTCTCTTCATTTTCAGAGATGCCCGGCAGGGTGGTTTGGTTAGATGCCATCTTCGAATTCCTCTTTCTGAGCTGCGGGAGCCGCCGGTTCAGGTGATTTACGCATCAGGTCAATCAGCGCCATTGCCAGTGCCGCTGCGGCAATCGCCAGCACCGGAAGCTTCAGCCAGGCCGCGGCGACAAAACCGATAATGAAATAAGGGATGTAGACGTTTTTCATCATGATCTTCAGCAGCACGGCGAAGCCGATGGCTGGCATGATGCCGCCCGCGACGCCAAGGCCGTCTATCAGACGTTCCGGCAGGACATCAATGGCGGTTTTCGCGTGTTCCGCACCGAAGTAAATCGGCAGAAATGCACACAGGAAGTAGAAGATACCCAGCGCCAGCAGGGCGAGATAGTTAACCCGCTCGATGCCGTTGGTGTCCGCATTGGCCGCCATGCGATCGCAGCGGGACATCACGCCGGACATCACGGAGAAGAGGAAGGTGATACCCATCTGAACCGCCACGGCAAACGGCACCGCGACCCCAACGGCGACATCCGGCTTCACGCCCGTGGTGATGGCAAACGTGGTGCCGACGATAGTGCCGATAATCACGTTTGGCGGCTGCGCGCCCGCAAGCGGCGCCAGACCCATCCAGACCAGCTCTAACGTACCGCCGGTCAGGATCCCGGTATGCAGATCGCCCAAAATCAGGCCGACCAGGGGGCCAAGCACCACCGGACGGTGCATATGTGTTAAGCCGTTAAACATATCCAGGCCCGCGATAAAGGCAAGAAGCCCCAGCGCGAATGCCTGCAACAGACTGATTTCCATTGTGAATCCCTCAAAGCAGTTTAAAGAGATCCAAAGCGGTTTCTGTTGGGACGCCCTGAACAAAGCATTCCACCCCGGCCGCTTTCAGGCCGGTGAACGCTGCGATATCGTTCGCGTCGACAGAGACCGTTTTGGCAATTTGCTGTTTGCCACTGGCGTAGTGCATGTTTCCGACATTGATACGGGTGATAGGTACGCCGCCTTCAACCAGCTTCAGAAAATCGGCGGGTGATTTGCAGACCAGCAGAATTTTCTGGCGGTCAGCGGCGCGGTGAA
This sequence comes from Enterobacter chuandaensis, assembly GCF_039718975.1. Lineage (NCBI taxonomy): Bacteria > Pseudomonadati > Pseudomonadota > Gammaproteobacteria > Enterobacterales > Enterobacteriaceae > Enterobacter > Enterobacter chuandaensis. Next base: position 4,054,910 of record NZ_CP097173.1, on the reverse strand, counting down.
TGTTGTCGATCGTTTTTTGCAGCGACCAGAAACGCACGGCGATCCCTTCCGCGAGTACCATTTCCATCAGGTTTTGTTGAACCGGATCGTCTGCAACCTCGTCATTTGCCACCAGCACCAGGTTTGCCCCCGCAAACCCCACCCACTGCACGCCCACCTGTCCGTGGATCAGGCGTTCATCAATGCGGCATAAGACAATGTTTGGCATAGCGTTTTCCTCTTTTTAATTATGCGTGTGGAGTCGTTACGCCTTCGCAGGCGGCATGGTACTGCTGGAGTATGTCCTGAATGTGGTCAATGATGAGTTCCCGTGGCGTTGACTTGAGAGCGTCCTCGCGAACTTTGCTGTACTGCAGTGGCAGATACTGGCTGATAAGCGGCAGCGGGATGGGTTCGTCTGCCAGGTTGCACACCAGTCGTTCAAAGGCGTCGTCAATCTGGCTGTCCGGCCAGTAATAGCGCACGCGGTCGGAGTAGCTGTAGCCGCGCGCCAGACGCCGCGCATTGCCGTCGCCGTGGTAGTGGCTTTGCCAGTATTCCGGGCGATCGAGCATCACGTTTTCCAGAACGTGACGCAGACCCGAGCTGGCTTTCGCTGGCAGCAGTTCTTCTTCAATGGCGGCCAGTGAGAACAGCGCTTCGCGCAGGGCAAAGGTCAGGGCAGGGCCGACTTTTAAAATAGCGAAGTGATCGTTCACCAACTGACGCAGCGCCTGCGGCGTCTGGTAATCGGTGGAGTGCGCTTCAAACACCAGTGTGTCGTACCCTTCGACCATTTCACTCAGCGCGACGGCTTTTTTGGGCTGATAGTCACAGACGTGCGCGTGGTCGAACTCCACACCCGGCTGGACCACAAGGCCAATGATGCGCGGCCAGATGTCGTTTAAGCCTTCCTTTTCGAACGCGTGGCGGTGGGCTTCAAGGGTGGCGCGTGCTGCCTCTGGCGTGGTGACGTCAAGTTCGGTGAGCGTGTCGTGTGCGCCACCCGGGACCGGCACTTCCGTGCCGATAACGTAGACCAGATCGGATTCACCAAACTGCTCGCGACAGGTCGCTTCGGCAACCTTAGCCAGACGCGCGGCGCGCCCGGCGACAATCGCGTCGGTCAAGGGGACCGGATCGTCCTCGCAGGACATGCTGCAGTCGAGATGGATCTTCTTGAACCCGGCTGCCACGTAGCTTTTGATCAGATCGTCGGCGTTCGTCATCGCCTGCAGAGCAGGCAGGTTTTGCCAGCGGTTAGGTCCTAAATGATCGCCGCCGAGGATCAGCTGTGATGTCGGGAAACCAAGCGATTGCGCCAGCTTACAGACGAACCCGTGGAAATCGGCGGGGGTCATGCCGGTATAGCCGCCAAACTGATCCACCTGGTTTGAGGTCGCTTCAATCAGCAGTGGCGTCTGGCGTGAATGGGCGTAACGAATGGCAGCTTCAAGCACCAGTGGATGTGCGGAACAGACGGCATAAATCCCGTTTGCATTCCCCCGTTTATGTTGTTCCACCATTTCTGTCAGATGTTTCACTTTCCTCTCCATTTCGGATGGTAATGATATTTATCTTTCGTTTTGTTTCATTTAATCCTGCATTATGGTGGTGTAAAAATAAAACGAAAGATAATGGTTTTCCGATCTGTTTCACAAAAGAAACATAATGAAAGGTTTCAGCTATAGGAAGGCTTACGTGTGTCCGCCAGACAGCACTTGCATTCGCTAAAAAGAAAGGCGTTAATAGACAAAACGAAATGAAACGAAAGTTAATTGATTAAGGATCTCGTATGAGCAGCAGCGATTCATCCGCAGAGAAGCGCATCACCGGTACCAGTGAAAGGCGAGAGCAGATCATTCAGCGGTTGCGGGCGCAGGGAAGCGTGCAGGTTAACGATCTTTCACATCTGTACGGCGTGTCGACGGTGACGATCCGTAACGATCTGGCGTTTCTGGAAAAGCAGGGGATTGCCGTTCGCGCCTACGGCGGGGCGCTGATCTGCGAAGGGAATGCGCCTGGCGTCGAGCCTTCCGTTGAGGATAAAAGCTCGCTCAATACGGCGGTGAAGCGCAGCATCGCCCAGGCCGCCGCCGCGCTGGTGAAGCCGGGGCACCGCATTATTCTGGATTCCGGCACCACGACGTTTGAGATCGCCCGTATGCTGCGCCAGCACACGGACGTCATTGCGATGACCAACGGGATGAACGTGGCGAATGCGTTGCTGGAAGCAGAAGGGGTAGAGCTGCTGATGACCGGAGGGCACTTGCGGCGTCAGTCGCAGTCCTTCTACGGCGACCAGGCGGAACAGTCCTTACAGAATTATCACTTTGATCTGCTGTTCCTGGGCGTTGACGCTATCGATCTCGATCGCGGTGTAAGCACGCACAACGAGGATGAAGCACGCCTGAACCGCAAAATGTGCGAGGTGGCAGAGCGTATTATTGTCGTGACCGACTCCAGCAAGTTTAACCGCTCAAGCCTGCATAAAATCATTGATACGCAACGGATTGATATGATTATTGTCGATGAAGGCATTCCTGCGGAGAGCCTGGACGGGCTGCGGAAAAGCGGAATTGACGTGGTGCTGGTTTAAGTTTTTTACCCTCTCCCCTATGGGGAGAGGGCAGGGTGAGGGGCCATCACGTCACCGGCGCCGGGTTAAACACCGCCAGCTGATTATGCAGCCCCCACTGGTCCGAGAACGTTTTCTTCCGCCCGCTCGCCACATCCAGAATGAAGTGGAACAGTTTCCAGCCCACGTCTTCAATACTCTCTTCCCCGGTGGCAATAGTTCCCGCGTTGATATCCATTAAGTCATACCAGCGGTTTGCCAGCTCGGTGCGGGTCGCCATCTTTATCACCGGGACCGCCATCAGGCCGTAGGGCGTGCCGCGCCCGGTAGTAAACACCTGCACCGTAATACCCGACGCCACCTGCTGAGTGCCGCAAACAAAGTCGCTGGCAGGCGTAGCCGCATAAATCAGGCCGCGCTTCGTCGGGCGCTGGCCCGGAGAGAGCACTTCCACAATCGCGCTCTGGCCGGATTTGGCAATCGAACCGAGGGCTTTTTCTACCACGTTCGCCAGGCCGCCTTTCTTGTTCCCCGGAGACGGGTTGGCGCTGCGGTCGGTTTTGCCCATATCGAGATAGTTATCGTACCAGGCCATCTCCTCAAGCAGGCGTTTGCCCACCTCTTCGTTGACGGCGCGCGGCGTGAGTAAATGGATAGCATCACGCACCTCGGTCACTTCAGAGAACATCACCGTGGCGCCGCAGCGAACCAGAAGATCGGACGCATAGCCCACCGCCGGGTTAGCCGTCACGCCGGAAAACGCATCGCTGCCGCCGCACTGGGTGCCCACCACCAGTTCCGACGCCGGGCACGTTTCGCGCTGGCGGCGGTTGAGTTTATCCAGATGACGCTCTGCTACCTGCAGAATATCGTCGACCATTGAGCGGAAACCAACGTGGCGCTCGTCCTGCAGGCGCACAATGCTGGCCTCATCCGCCAGAATGGCTTTGACATCTTCGGTGCCCTGCAGCAGGCGCTCTGGCTGCAATTTTTCACAGCCGAGACCAATCACCATTACCTCACCGCCAAAGTTCGGGTTCAGGGCGATATTGTGAATGGTACGGATAGGCACAACCGCCGCTGGTGCGTTGATCGCCACGCCGCAGCCGTACAGGTGGTTAAGACCCACCACGCCGTCGACGTTCGGGTACTTCGGCAGCAGATCGCGCTCAATGATTTTCACCACGTAATCCACCACGCCCGCCACGCAGTGCACGCTGGTGGTAATGCCGAGCAGGTTTTTGGTGCCGACGCTGCCGTCCGCATTGCGGTAGCCTTCAAAGGTATAGCCCTCCAGCGGCGGTAAAGCTTCAGGAACGCGGGTCGCCAGCGGAAGCGTATTCAGCGGCGGTGCTTCTGGCAGCGTCACCAGAGACTCCTCAATCCAGCTACCCTGGGGGATAGCGCGTACCGCATAGCCGATGACTTCGCCGTAGCGTACGATTTCACCGTGGGCAGGAATATCCACCAGCGCGACCTTGTGTCCCTGCGGAATATGCTCAATCAGCTCCAGCCCGTCCGGGAAGCGGGTGCCTGCTTTTAAGCCATTGTCGTTGACAATAATCGCCACGTTATCCGTATCGTGAACTTTAATATAAAACGCCGTCGGCGATGCCTCTCTAATTGCAATATCGGCCATTATTCACTCTTCTCCGGCAAAGTTTCAGCTATGAAAAATAACTCATTGGATAATCGTTTTCTTAACGCAGAAATAAAGCATGTCAGGAGAGGAAAAGTGAAAATGTGATCGCGATCGTTTCAGGCGGACTAATCCTTGATTCTGTGCATTAGCGCCCACTACTTTGTGCATATGCTCAAAATAGCGTTGAGATGTAGCGCGATACTTGAGCATCAAAACAATGTGCTGCCGTGCAGAGCCGATTATACTGAATGACGATTTTATAACGCCAATATTCAGTCAGAGAAATAAATATAAAGAATCTGTTCTGGAAAAATAATACTGGCTAAAACTGCGGAATTAAAAAGGGTTAAGTGATGAATAACGATATCTTCCCGAATAAGTTTAAAGCTGCCCTCGCGGCGCACCAGATTCAGATTGGCTGTTGGTCCGCGCTGGCAAACCCTATTAGCACCGAAGTGTTAGGCCTGGCCGGGTTCGACTGGCTGGTGCTGGACGGTGAACATGCGCCGAACGATATCAGCACCTTTATTCCGCAGCTGATGGCGCTGAAAGGCAGCCCCAGCGCCCCGGTGGTGCGCGTGCCAACTAACGAGCCGGTGATAATCAAGCGCCTGTTGGATATCGGTTTTTACAATTTCCTGATCCCGTTTGTGGAAACGGAAGAGCAGGCCGCGCTTGCCGTGGCCTCAACGCGCTATCCGCCAGAAGGGATCCGTGGCGTCTCCGTATCGCACCGCGCCAACATGTTTGGCACCGTGCCGGACTACTTCGCCCAGTCCAATAACAACATCACCATTCTGGTCCAAATCGAGAGCCAGCAGGGCGTTGATAACGTCGACGCGATTGCAGCCACAAACGGCGTGGACGGTATTTTCGTCGGCCCAAGCGATCTGGCTGCTGCCTTTGGCCATCTGGGTAACGCCAGCCATCCTGACGTGCAGCGCGCGATCCAGCACATCTTTGCCCGCGCTAAAGCACACGGCAAACCGTGCGGCATTCTGGCGCCGGTGGAAGCCGATGCCCGCCGCTATCTGGAGTGGGGGGCGACCTTCGTTGCCGTCGGCAGCGACCTCGGCGTATTCCGCTCGGCCACGCAGAAATTAGCGGACGCTTTTAAAAAATAACCATCATTGAGGAAACAGATTATGACGCTGAAAGTGGGTTTTATTGGTCTTGGGATCATGGGTAAACCAATGAGTAAGAACCTGATTAAAGCGGGTTACTCACTGGTGGTATCCGATCACAATCCGCAGTCTGTGGCTGAAGTGATGGCGGCGGGCGCGGAAACAGCCAGTACCGCCAAAGCCATTGCTGAGCAGTGCGATGTCATCATTACCATGCTGCCAAATTCTCCGCACGTCAAAGAGGTCGCGCTGGGGGAGAACGGCATCATCGAGGGGGCGAAGCCGGGCCTGGTGCTGATTGATATGAGCTCTATCGCCCCGCTCGCAAGCCGTGAAATCAGCGAGGCGTTAAAAGCGAAGGGCGTCGAGATGCTGGATGCGCCCGTCAGCGGCGGCGAGCCGAAAGCCATCGACGGAACCCTTTCGGTAATGGTGGGCGGCGATAAGGCCGTGTTCGACAAATACTATGACCTGATGAAAGCGATGGCCGGCTCCGTGGTACATACCGGTGAAATTGGTGCGGGCAACGTCACCAAGCTCGCGAACCAGGTGATTGTGGCGCTGAACATTGCCGCCATGTCTGAGGCACTGACGCTGGCAACCAAAGCGGGCGTCAATCCGGATCTGGTCTATCAGGCGATACGTGGCGGCCTGGCGGGCAGTACCGTGCTGGATGCCAAAGCGCCGATGGTGATGGATCGTAACTTCAAACCCGGTTTCCGCATTGACCTGCACATCAAAGATCTGGCGAACGCGCTGGATACGTCTCACGGCGTGGGGGCACAGCTGCCGCTGACCGCTGCGGTCATGGAGATGATGCAGGCGCTGCGTGCGGATGGCCTGGGCACGGCCGATCACAGCGCGATTGCGTGCTACTACGAAAAACTGGCGAAGGTGGAAGTGGCGCGTTAATAGCATCTTGCCTGCGCCTGAGGGTGACAGCGGCGCGCAAACCCTCTATACTGCGCGCCGAAGCTGACCAGACAGTCGCCGCTTCGTCGTCGTCCCTTTCGGGGGAGACGGGCGGAGGGGAGGAAAGTCCGGGCTCCATAGGGCAGGGTGCCAGGTAACGCCTGGGGGGGAAACCCACGACCAGTGCAACAGAGAGCAAACCGCCGATGGCCCGCGTAAGCGGGATCAGGTAAGGGTGAAAGGGTGCGGTAAGAGCGCACCGCGCGGCTGGTAACAGTCCGTGGCACGGTAAACTCCACCCGGAGCAAGGCCAAATAGGGGTTCACATGGTACGGCCCGTACTGAACCCGGGTAGGCTGCTTGAGCCAGTGAGCGATTGCTGGCCTAGATGAATGACTGTCCACGACAGAACCCGGCTTATCGGTCAGCTTCAACTTCTTTCAAAACCCCGCTTCGGCGGGGTTTTTGCTTTTAGGGTGTCGTAGCCAGGTAAGCGCATCGCCACCCGGCAACTCGCACAAACGACATCAATTCTCATATTTGCGACATTAAGCACATTTCACTGCATCACCCCTTCCAGTATCGCTGTGCCTCTCGCAGATGATCGCCATCACAAAATTTCGCGCTAAAAAAGAGTGAATTTACAGTATTGTTAATTTGTTGCGAATGTTAACTGAACGATCGCAAATATTTTCTTATTTGATATAAACATATTGAAATTAAAAACATTCATCATGTGAATGTGTGACGTATTCCACTCTTTATCCTTCGCCGACGAAAAAGCCACTGCAAAATTTGATAATTTGAAAGAATGTTTCAACGGAATAACGGTTATTTATTGGCCTTTAATTGCCTGAAAGATCGTCTTTACTGATTTTTTTAACGCAGAAAAATTTATCAAAGTTATCGCCATAAAATAAATTTATTACTGCTGCTTTTATTGATCGATATCAGCGTAATGGTGTGCCTGTATTTATCTATTATATTGATTTTATGATGTTTTTTAGGTTCTTGTTGTTCCCGTATAATGCACGAAAAAGCAAATTGTGAGTGACAGCACATACCCCCTTAAACAATATTGGGTAGAATCCGCTGCGTCATAGGGAAATAAGCGCAGAATATTATGAACACTATTATTCTACCGAAAACACAGCACCTCGTTGTATTTCAGGAAGTCATTAAAAGTGGCTCCATAGGTTCTGCCGCAAGACAGCTGGGCCTGACGCAACCCGCCGTCAGCAAAATCATCAGCGACATCGAATCTTACTTCGGCGTGGAAGTGATGGTGCGTAAAAATACCGGCGTAAAACTGACCGCTGCCGGGCAGGTTCTGCTCTCGTACTCAGAGTCGATCACCCGCGAAATGAAAAACATGGTGAGCGAAATTAACAGCCTCAGTTTCAGTACCGTCATGGACGTCTCCTTTGGCTATCCATCGCTGATCGGCTTCACCTTCTTGTCCGAAATGATCAAAAAATTCAAGGAAGTGTTCCCGAAAGCGCGCGTATCGATGTATGAAGCCCAGCTCTCCTCTTTCCTTCCGGCCATTCGCGACGGTCGGCTGGATTTCGCCATCGGCACGTTGAGCGACGAAATGCTGTTGCAGGATCTGCACGTCGAGCCGCTGTTTGAATCCGAGTTTGGGCTTTGTTGAATAAATCGAACTTTTGCTGAGTTGAAGGATCAGATCACGTATCTTCCCGACAACGCAGACCGTTCCTTGGCAAAGCAAAAGTTCAAAATCACCAACTGGCCCACCTACAATAAAGCCCTCATCAACCGTGGCTCCATAACTTTCTGGCTGGATGATGAAGCTATTCAGGCCTGGTATGAGTCAGCAACACCTTCTTCACGAGGCAGACCTCAGCGCTATTCTGACCTTGCCATCACGACTGTGCTGGTCATTAAACGCGTATTCAGGCTGACCCTGCGCGCTGCGCAGGGCTTTATTGATTCCATTTTTTCTCTGATGAACGTTCCGCTACGCTGCCCGGATTACAGCTGTGTCAGCAGGCGGGCAAAGTCGGTTAATGTCAGTTTCAAAACGCCCACCCGGGGTGAAATCGCACACCTGGTAATTGATTCCACCGGGCTGAAGGTCTTCGGTGAAGGCGAGTGGAAAGTCAAAAAGCATGGCCAGGAACGCCGCCGTATCTGGCGTAAGCTGCATCTCGCCGTTGACAGTAAAACACATGAAATCATCTGCGCTGACCTGTCGCTGAACAATGTGACGGACTCAGAAGCCTTCCCGGGTCTTATCCGGCAGACTCACAGAAAAATCAGGGCAGCATCGGCAGACGGCGCTTACGACACCCGGCTCTGTCACGATGAACTGCGGCGTAAGAAAATCAGCGCGCTTATCCCACCCCGAAAAGGTGCGGGTTACTGGCCCGGTGAATATGCAGACCGTAACCGTGCAGTGGCTAATCAGCGAATGACCGGGAGTAATGCGCGGTGGAAATGGACAACAGATTACAACCGTCGCTCGATAGCGGAAACGGCGATGTACCGGGTAAAACAGCTGTTCGGGGGTTCACTGACGCTGCGTGACTACGATGGTCAGGTTGCGGAGGCTTTGGCCGTGGTGCGAGCGCTGAACAAAATGACGAAAGCAGGTATGCCTGAAAGCGTGCGTATTGCCTGAAAACACAACCCGCTACGGGGGAGACTTACCCGAAATCTGATTTATTCAACAAAGCCCCGAGTTTGTGCTGGTCGCCAGTAAATCACGAACGTGCACCGGCCCGACGACACTGGCATCGCTCACGCACGAGCAGTGGGTGATGCCGCAAACCGACATGGGCTACTACAAAGAACTCCTGACTACCCTGCAAGACAACCACATCAGCATTGAAAGCATCGTCCAGACCGATTCCGTCGTCACCATTTATAACCTTGTGCTGAATGCCGATTATCTGACGGTCATTCCTCGCGACATGATTGCACCGTTCGGTTCCGATCAATTTATTGTGCTGCCGGTGGAAGATGAATTACCCGTGGCGCGTTATGCCGCTGTGTGGTCGAAAAATTACAGAATTAAAAAATCGGCGTCAGTATTAGTTGAGCTGGCAAAACAATATGCCTCAATGACCAGCGAAAGACGACGATGAAATATTAATTCCCTGGAAAGTATTTAATCATTTAAAAAACACCCAGAGTTTGTTCTTTATGCTCTGATACCCTGACTTTGCCTGAAAAGAATGAATTATTATAACGAGGAAATTATGCATATTACTTACGATCTCCCGGTTACGATTGAAGATATACAGGATGCCAGAAAGCGGCTGGCAGGAAAAATCTATAAAACCGGCATGCCGCGCTCAAATTATCTCAGCGAACGGTGTAAGGGTGAGATATTCCTGAAATTTGAAAACATGCAGCGCACCGGTTCGTTTAAAATTCGCGGTGCGTTTAATAAATTAAGCTCGCTGACCGACGCGGAAAAACGCAAAGGCGTAGTTGCCTGCTCCGCTGGAAACCACGCGCAGGGCGTATCGCTTTCCTGTGCCATGCTCGGTATTGACGGCAAAGTGGTGATGCCGATGGGCGCGCCGAAATCCAAGGTTGCCGCTACCCGCGACTACTCCGCTGAAGTGGTGCTGCACGGCGAGAACTTTAACGACACCATCGCCAAAGTGAGCGAAATCGTCGAGATGGAAGGGCGCATATTTATCCCGCCTTATGATGACCCGAAAGTAATCGCCGGCCAGGGCACCATCGGCCTGGAAATCCTCGAAGATTTATACGACGTGGATAACGTGATTGTACCCATCGGCGGTGGCGGATTAATTGCCGGTATTGCGACAGCAATTAAATCCATCAACCCGACCATTAATATTATCGGTGTACAGTCTGAAAACGTTCACGGGATGGCGGCCTCTTATCAGACCGGAGAAATAACCAATCATCGTGTTGCTGGCACATTAGCCGACGGCTGCGACGTGTCTCGTCCGGGAAAATTAACCTTCGAAATTGTTCGTGAATTAGTTGACGACATTGTACTGGTCAGCGAAGACGATATTCGCAACAGCATGATCGCGCTTATTCAGCGAAATAAAGTGGTGACGGAAGGCGCGGGCGCGCTGGCCTGCGCGGCGTTATTAAGCGGCAAGCTTGACCACTATATTCAGGGCCGTAAAACCGTCTGCATTATTTCCGGTGGCAATATCGATCTCTCCCGTGTTTCCCAAATTACCGGCTTCGTTGACGCATAAAGGTGACCTATGAGCAACACAGAAAGCATTATCGTTGGCCAGACAAAAACGTCTTCCTGGCGTAAGTCTGACACCACATGGACGCTTGGCCTGTTTGGTACCGCCATTGGCGCAGGCGTGCTGTTCTTCCCCATTCGCGCAGGCTTTGGCGGCTTGATCCCCATCCTGTTGATGCTGGTACTCGCCTTCCCGATTGCGTTTTACTGCCACCGCGCGCTGGCGCGCCTGTGCCTGTCTGGCAGTAACGTCTCCGGCAACATCACCGAAACGGTGGAAGAGCACTTCGGTAAAACCGGTGGGGTGGTGATCACTTTCCTCTATTTCTTTGCGATTTGCCCGCTGCTGTGGATTTACGGCGTCACCATTACCAACACCTTTATGACCTTCTGGGAAAACCAGCTCCAGATGCCCGCGCTGAACCGCGGCGTGGTGGCGCTGTTCCTGCTGCTGCTGATGGCTTTTGTTATCTGGTTCGGTAAAGACCTGATGGTGAAGGTGATGAGCTACCTGGTGTTCCCGTTCATCGCCAGCCTGGTGCTGATTTCCCTGTCGCTGATCCCGTACTGGAACTCGGCGGTAATCGACCAGGTCAACCTGAGCGATATCGCCTTCACCGGTCATGACGGCATTCTGGTCACGGTGTGGCTGGGTATCTCCATCATGGTTTTCTCCTTCAACTTCTCACCTATCGTCTCCTCGTTCGTGGTCTCCAAGCGCGAAGAGTACGAGCCGGAGTTCGGGAAAGAGTTTACCGAGCAGAAATGTTCCAAAATCATCGGTCGCGCCAGCATGCTGATGGTTGCCGTGGTGATGTTCTTCGCCTTCAGCTGCCTGTTTACGCTCTCTCCGCAGAACATGGCGGACGCCAAAGCGCAGAACATTCCGGTGCTCTCTTACCTGGCGAACCACTTCGCGTCGATGTCCGGAAGCAAATCCACGTTCGCGACGGTGCTCGAATACGGGGCCTCCATCATCGCGCTGGTCGCTATCTTCAAATCCTTCTTTGGCCACTACCTGGGCACGCTGGAAGGGCTGAACGGCCTGATCCTCAAGTTCGGCTACAAGGGCGATAAGAAGAAAGTCTCTGTTGGCAAGCTGAACACTATCAGCATGGTGTTCATCATGGGCTCCACCTGGGTTGTGGCCTACGCCAACCCGAACATTCTGGACCTTATTGAAGCCATGGGCGCGCCAATCATCGCCTCTCTGCTGTGCCTGCTGCCGATGTACGCCATCCGCAAGGCGCCTGCGCTGGCGAAATACAAAGGCCGCACCGAGAACATCTTCGTTACCGTGGTCGGCCTGCTGACCATTCTGAATATCGTTTACAAATTGTTCTAACCCAAAGCTCAGGAAGAGCGGAGTCATATGATGATTGAGTTTCCGGTAGTACTGGTTATTAACTGCGGATCGTCCTCTGTTAAGTTTTCGGTGCTGGATGCAGCAAGCTGCGATGCCCTGCTGACGGGCATCGCGGACGGCATCAACACCGAGAAGGCCTTTATTTCCGTGAACGGGGGTGAGCCGGCCAGGCTGGCTCACCAGGACTACGAAGGGGCGCTGGCTGCCATCGCCCTGGAGCTGGAGAAGCGTAACCTGATGAGCAGCGTGGCCTTAATTGGCCACCGCATTGCGCACGGTGGCGACCTCTTCAGCGAGTCGACCCTGATCACGGAAGAGGTGATTGAGCAAATCCGCCAGGTCTCCCCGTTGGCGCCGCTGCATAACTACGCCAACCTGAGCGGCGTGGAAGCCGCAGAGCGTCTGTTCCCTGGCGTGCAGCAGGTGGCGGTGTTTGATACCAGCTTCCACCAGACGCTGCCACCGCAGGCGTATCTGTACGGTCTGCCGTACCGCTATTTTGAAGCGCTGGGCGTGCGGCGCTACGGCTTCCACGGCACCTCTCACCGCTACGTGGCCGGGCAGGCGCACGCGCTTCTCGGGCTGTCCCCCGATGACAGCGGCCTGGTGATTGCCCATCTCGGCAACGGGGCGTCCATCTGTGCGGTGCGCAACGGCGAGAGCGTTGACACCTCCATGGGGATGACGCCGCTGGAAGGGCTGGTGATGGGCACGCGCTGCGGCGACGTGGATTTTGGCGCGATGGCGTGGATTGCCCAGCAGACCGGCCAGTCGTTTGAAGATCTGGAGCGCGTGGTGAATAAAGAGTCCGGATTGCTGGGGATCTCCGGCATCTCCTCCGATTTACGCGCGCTGGAAAAAGCCTGGCACGAGGGTAACGAGCGGGCACAACTGGCAATACACACCTTTGTTCACCGCATTGCGCGACACATTGCGGGCCACGCCGCGTCGCTGCACCGTCTGGACGGCGTGATTTTTACCGGTGGCATTGGTGAAAACTCGACGCTTGTCCGCGCGCTGGTGGCCGAACATCTGAAAGTGTTCGGCATCATCCTCGACGACGCCAAAAACGCCCTGCCGGGCAGTGCGGGTGAGCGCGTGATCTCCACCGAGTCGTCCCGCGTGGCCTGCGCGGTAGTTCCTACCAACGAAGAAAAAATGATCGCGCTGGACGCCCTCCGTCTTGGGAAGGTCACCCCGGCTGCGGCTTACGCCTGATAAAGCGAGAAATACATGAAAGTAACAATCGATACGGGCGTCGCGCCTTACAGCGACGCATGGGCCGGGTTTCGCGGTGAAGAATGGAAAAACGCCGTCAACGTCCGCGATTTTATTCAGCATAACTACACCCCTTATGAAGGGGATGAAGCTTTCCTCGCGCAGGCGACGCCAGCAACGACGGCGCTGTGGCAGAAGGTAATGGTCGGCATACGCCAGGAGAACGCCACCCACGCTCCGGTGGATTTCGACACCAACATTGCCACCACCATTACCGCCCACGGACCCGGCTACATCGACCAGGATCTGGAGACGATTGTTGGTCTGCAAACTGACAAACCGCTCAAGCGCGCGCTGCATCCATATGGCGGGATCAACATGATCCGAAGTTCGTTCGAAGCCTACGGCAGGGAGATGGATCCGCAGTTCGAATACCTGTTTACCGACCTGCGCAAAACCCACAACCAGGGCGTGTTTGACGTCTATTCACCGGAGATGATGCGCTGCCGCAAATCCGGCGTGCTGACCGGCCTGCCGGACGGCTACGGGCGCGGGCGCATCATCGGCGACTATCGCCGCGTGGCGCTGTATGGCATCAGCTATCTGGTGCGCGAGCGTGAACTCCAGTTTACGGATCTGCAGGGCAGGCTGGAGCGCGGTGACGATCTGGAAGCCACGATCCGCCTGCGCGAGGAGCTGGCGGAGCACAGGCGCGCGCTGCTCCAGATCCAGCAGATGGCGGCGAACTACGGCTTTGATATCTCACGTCCGGCGATGAACGGCCGGGAAGCAGTGCAGTGGGTCTATTTTGCCTATCTTGCCGCTGTAAAATCCCAGAACGGCGGGGCGATGTCGCTGGGGCGCACGGCATCGTTCCTCGATATCTACATCGAACGCGACATGCAGGCAGGACGGCTGGACGAAGTCCAGGCCCAGGAGCTGATTGACCACTTCATCATGAAGATCCGCATGGTGCGCTTCCTGCGCACGCCGGAGTTCGACACGCTCTTCTCCGGCGATCCGATCTGGGCGACGGAAGTGATCGGGGGGATGGGGCTGGACGGACGCACGCTGGTGACCAAAAACAGCTTCCGTTATCTGCACACCCTGCACACTATGGGGCCTGCGCCGGAGCCGAACCTGACGATCCTCTGGTCAGAACAGCTGCCGATCGCGTTCAAGAAATACGCCGCGCAGGTGTCGATCGTCACCTCGTCGCTGCAGTATGAGAACGACGATCTGATGCGCGCGGACTTCAACAGCGACGACTACGCTATTGCCTGCTGCGTCAGCCCGATGGTGATAGGCAAGCAGATGCAGTTCTTCGGCGCACGCGCCAACCTGGCGAAAACGCTGCTGTACGCGATCAACGGCGGGGTGGACGAGAAGCTGAAGATCCAGGTCGGCCCGAAAACCGAGCCGCTGCTGGATGACGTGCTGGACTACGACACCGTGATGGCGAGCCTCGATCACTTTATGGACTGGCTGGCGGTGCAGTACATCAGCGCGCTGAATCTCATTCACTATATGCATGATAAGTACAGCTACGAAGCCTCGCTGATGGCGCTGCACGACCGGGACGTCTATCGTACTATGGCCTGCGGCATTGCCGGGCTGTCGGTAGCCGCGGATTCCCTGTCGGCGATTAAATACGCCACGGTGAAGCCGGTGCGCGACCATACCGGCCTGGCGGTCGACTTCGTGATTGAAGGGGACTACCCGCAGTACGGCAACAACGACGACCGGGTGGACAGCATTGCCTGCGATCTGGTGGAGCGCTTTATGAAGAAAATTCAGGCGCTGCCAACCTACCGCAACGCGGTGCCAACCCAGTCGATCCTGACCATCACCTCCAACGTGGTTTACGGCCAGAAGACCGGGAACACGCCGGACGGACGCCGCGGCGGCACGCCGTTTGCCCCGGGCGCAAACCCGATGCACGGGCGCGACAGAAAAGGGGCGGTGGCCTCGTTAACCTCGGTCGCCAAACTGCCGTTCACCTATGCTAAAGACGGGATCTCGTACACCTTCTCCATCGTGCCGCAGGCGCTGGGCAAGGACGCGCTGGTGCGCAAAACCAACCTGGTAGGGCTGCTGGACGGGTACTTCCACCACGAAGCGTCCATTGAGGGCGGGCAGCACCTGAACGTCAACGTCATGAACCGGGAGATGCTGCTGGATGCCATTGCACACCCGGAGAACTACCCGAACCTGACAATTCGCGTATCCGGCTATGCGGTACGGTTTAACGCCCTGACGCGCGAGCAGCAGCAGGACGTGATTTCGCGAACGTTTACCCAATCTATCTAAAAGTGCGTTCTCATGCCCCCTCAGCACAGGGGGCATTTTTTTGCCCGCTAGACATACAAAATTGTTTATATAATTACTCACACATATTCATCCGCTCTTGAAAAACAATGTTCCTGCTTTTTCCTATAACAGAATGTAAGGACAGTAAGATGATGAAAATGACCCGTATTGTTTTGGTTGCTGCCTCACTGGCGGCGTGCAGTTTTACGGCGCAGGCCGCGAACGTAGAAGCTGCCCCGTCCCCGTCACAGGATCCGCTGGTGCAGCACCTGAAGCTCAGCAACGAGCAGGTGCAGAAGATTGAAGGCCTGCATAAGCAGCTGGAAGAAAACGTCAGCAAGATCCCGATGACCGGCGTGAAGGACGGCGCGCTGATTGATATGTTCCAGGTGGGTAAATGGGACGAAAGCACGGTGAAGAGCCAGCTTGCCGCCTTCAGCAAAATTGAAGAGCAGACCCGCTATTACCGCGTGAAATACTACTTCGACGTCAGCCAGGTATTGACGCCGGAACAGCGTAAGCAGATTAGAACTGATATGGCTAACGCGCTGGCAGAGTGATTCAGGAATCATTCATCTAAAATGAAACCTCACAGAATCGCTTCAATTGGATTCTGTGAGGAATGGACCTGACCATTATGCCGATGACCGTTCATTCCATGCATCAGAGAATTGAATATTCCCGTCACAATAAGTCCAGGTCGATTTTTCGTAGCGTAATTGTATGGATTCTAGGTGACCAGTACCAGGGCAGTTGCGAGTATCGTTAACAATAGGGGAGATAGAGACAACTTTCACTCCTTCCAGCTCAGTTCTAAAATATTCGGCCTCCCAACCTGCATCGTTAATTCGATAATATTTAATCTCAACTTTCTTAAGATTTTGCCCTGTCGCTACCGCCTTATAAAGATAGGGAGATGAACTATCAATTTCTTTCTCGAACAGGAAAGGAGCATGTTTCCTCGTTCCAGTTAACCTTCCGGAGAGTGGATCGGTTGGAATACTCAAATTATGGGTCAAACCTCTAATTTCAACGCTCCCTTCACGATCCTGAACATCACATGAACCTTTAATGAGTGAGCCACCGTCGTCATAGAACCAAATGTGAACAGGAACAGCCATTATAAAACTCCTTTTATAAATCAATCATGTATCCATTTACCCGCTTTTACCGCGTCGGCAAACATTCTTACCGTCAATGGCTTTGCTATTTGCTTAACCGGTTCTTTAGTAAACCATTTCCTGAAAAACCAGGTTTGTGTCCAGGGAAAATAATTTTCAGTTTTCACTTTGATAAGGTACTCTTTTTCGAATCTCTCAATGGCATATAAGATATCATCCAGATCGGTGTAATCCTGTAAAACATCATCTATCTCAAGGGGAATTCGTTTACCTGTAAATGTGCCTTGTTCCGGTAAATTGTCCCTAAAGAATTTTAAAACATCAGTTTTATTTTTCATCTTCACCAAATCCGGTCTTTTGGGTGAGCAATCGTATTATATCTTGAAAGCGTTTTGTAACTTATCATTGCCACATCTGCAGCAAGTATGGTTATCCCTAATGCAGGTATCCATCGTCCAATGAACGCACCTAAATTTTTGGTATACATTGGTTTTCTGTATTTAAAGCTTGCAAGTGTAATTGTAGGTAATCGATGTGGTAACTGGACATTCAGAAGATCTCGCAGGTACTTAGATGCCACAGATGTACCTATAGTTGCCGTTTCTGGCTTTGTTCTTGTTTCAAGTATAGGTAAGCCAAGAATCATCGTGGCCATCATTACTACATCCTTTAATCCACCATACTGTTCATCGGTGGCATCCAGAAAAATCCAAAAAAATAACTCAGATGCAGAGATGTTACATACACCTTTATAAAAGTATGTTCCATTGAGTTCTTCAACGGTGTCCATAGTATAACCATAATCATCAGATGGTTTGTTGAGATGTCATCCTATAAAAAAGAAAGGGCTGAAAATAGGACATTCATCTTTATAAATTCCGAAACGTTCTCATTTTAAGGATAATATGATTTTTTGAGCTGTATCACTTTTAGAAAATTTCTTCTTAGTTTAAAGATATCATAGAAATTTTTACTCCCCGCAAAGAAAATCCACATAAAACTTGTGACTTTTTTCTCTCTCGCTCCGGCTATGATTTTCTCACACCAACAACAAACACCTGCTGCTCTCTGAATCGCAATCGCTGGCGGTCGGAACCTAATAAAAACAACTGTTTACCCTACAAAATAAGCGAGTGCCCAATGAATACGGCAACAAACAGCAGTGTGATTGTGAATGATTCCCCTGCGGCAAGGCGGGCGGGAATGAGCGAAAGCGAATGGCGAGAGGCGATTAAATTCGACAGCACCGACACGGGTTGGGTCATCATGAGTATCGGGATGGCTATCGGCGCGGGGATTGTTTTTCTCCCGGTGCAGGTGGGATTAATGGGGCTGTGGGTATTTTTACTCTCTTCAGTTATTGGTTATCCGGCCATGTATCTGTTCCAGCGTCTGTTTATTAATACGCTGGCGGAATCGCCGGAGTGCAAAGACTACCCGAGCGTGATTAGCGGTTATTTAGGTAAGAACTGGGGCATATTATTAGGTGCGCTCTATTTCGTCATGCTGGTGATCTGGATGTTCGTCTATTCCACGGCCATCACTAACGACAGCGCCTCGTATTTGCACACCTTCGGCGTGACCGACGGTTTGCTCTCGGAAAACCCGTTTTACGGTTTATTCCTGATCTGCATTCTGGTCGCTATTTCCTCGCGCGGTGAAAAGCTGCTGTTTAAAGTGTCCAGTCTGATGGTGCTGACCAAATTATTTGTGGTTGCCGCGCTGGGTCTTTCAATGATTGGACTCTGGCATTTAGCCAACGTGGGCATGCTGCCGCCGATGGGGCTGCTGATTAAAAATGCCATTATTACGCTGCCCTTTACCTTAACCTCTATTCTGTTTATTCAGACCTTAAGCCCGATGGTGATTTCCTATCGCTCGCGGGAAAAATCCGTTGAAGTGGCGCGCCACAAGGCGCTGCGGGCAATGAACATTGCCTTCGGCGTACTGTTTGTCACGGTCTTCTTCTACGCCGTTTCTTTCACCCTGGCGATGGGGCACGACGAGGCGGTTAAAGCCTACGAGCAGAACATTTCTGCCCTGGCGATTGCGGCGCAGTTTATCAGTGGCGACGGCGCGGGTTGGGTCAAAATCGTCAGCGTGATCCTCAACATCTTCGCCGTGATGACCGCATTTTTCGGCGTCTACCTGGGCTTTCGCGAGGCCACGCAGGGTATCGTGATGAACATCCTGCGCCGCAGAATGCCGGCAGAGAAAATCAATGAAAGCACCGTCCAGCGCGGGATTATGCTGTTTGCCATCCTGCTGGCCTGGAGCGCGATCGTGTTAAACGCGCCGGTGCTGAGCTTCACCTCTATCTGTAGCCCCATCTTCGGCATGGTGGGCTGCCTGATCCCTGCATGGCTGGTCTACAAGGTACCGGCACTGCATAAATATAAAGGCGTATCTCTGGTGATTATTGTCATTACCGGGCTGCTGCTTTGTGTTTCTCCTTTCCTCGCGTTTTCCTGAGGGCAAATAAGGTCGTAACGATGTCTGAGCAAACTCATCCTTTATGGAATCAATTTATTCGCGTGGTGCAGGAAGAAGTTAAGCCTGCACTGGGGTGCACCGAGCCTGTGTCTCTGGCCCTTGCCTGCGCAATTGCTGCAGAGCAACTGCCTGGCGACGTCACGCAGATTGAGGCGTGGGTATCGCCAAACCTGATGAAAAACGGGCTTGGCGTCACGGTGCCCGGCACCGGTATGGTTGGGCTGCCCATTGCGGCGGCGCTGGGTGCCATCGGTGGCAATGCGCAGGCGGGGCTGGAGGTGCTGAAAGATACCACCACCGATGCGCTGGCACGCGCCAAAGCGATGCTGAACGCGGGCCTGGTGCAGGTGAAATTGCAGGAGCCGTGCGATGAGATCCTCTATTCGCGAGCCTGCGTTTACGCCGGAGATGCCTCGGCCATGGTGACCATTGCAGGCGGACATACCCGCGTGGTGGAGGTGGTTTGTCAGGGCGAAACGCGCTTCAGGCTTGACGACCGGCAGGCTGAGGTAAGTAACGATCCGCTGGCGGTGCTGTCAAACACCACGCTCTCGCAGATCCTTGAGTTTGTCGAGCAGGTACCGTTCGACGCGATCCGCTTTATCCTTGATGCGGGGCGTCTGAACGATGCGCTCTCCCGTGAAGGGTTGGGCGGAAACTGGGGGCTGCACATTGGCGCGACGCTCAATAAACAGCGCACACGCGGATGGATGGCGCAGGATCTGGGCTCTGACATTGTTATCCGCACCAGCGCGGCCTCGGATGCCCGTATGGGTGGCGCGACGCTGCCAGCGATGAGCAACTCTGGCTCCGGGAATCAGGGGATCACGGCCACCATGCCGGTGGTGGTGGTGGCTGAGCACGTTCAGGCTGATGACGAACGACTGGCGCGGGCGCTGATGCTCTCGCATCTGTCGGCGATCTATATTCATTATCAGCTTCCGCGCCTGTCCGCACTGTGTGCGGCGACAACGGCAGCGATGGGCGCTGCGGCGGGGATGGCGTGGCTGATGGGTGGTTCTTACCAGACCATTTCCATGGCGATCGGCAGTATGATCGGTGACGTCAGCGGGATGATCTGCGATGGTGCGTCTAACAGCTGTGCTATGAAGGTCTCAACCAGCGTCAGCAGCGCCTGGAAAGCGGTAATGATGGCGCTGGATGATACTGCCGTGACGGGTAACGAGGGGATTGTGGCGCACGACGTGGAGCAGTCGATCGCCAACCTATGCGCACTGGCGTGCCGCTCAATGCAGGCTACGGATCGGCAGATTATTGAGATTATGGCGAGTAAGGTGTAGCGATTGACCTTCACCCCTCACCCCAACCCCTCTGGGGAGAGGGGCGAGTGGGTTCTTTAAACCGGCAAATCAATCAACAGCGCGCGCAGCGGCGTATCGGCAATCAGGGTGATATTCGCTTCATCACGAATAAATGCCCCGTCGCCGCAGGTGAGCGCTTCTTTCTCTTCCGCGTGCGTGACCGCATGCACCGTACCGTGAATGGACTGCAAATAGGCGCGCGGACCGTGCAGCTGGAAGCTCGCCTGTTCACCTTTCTTCAACTCTATATGGTGCAGCCACACCTGCTGACGCAACTGCAGGCTGTCTTTGCTGCCATCAGGCGAGGCAATCAGCTGCTGTTTGTCGCCCTTCAGTTCGATCTTTTGTACCAGCGGGTTTTCCCGCTCAGGGCAGGCGTCCAGCCACAGCTGCATGCGGGTCAGCGTTTTATCTTTGCTGAGGTTATGCTCGCTGTAGCTGATGCCCGGCTGCGTGGAAATTAACAATGCTTCGCCAGCCTTTGCCTGGACATGATTGCCCTCGCTGTCGCGGTATTCTGCCTCGCCTTCCAGGATCAGGTTCAGGATATCGACTTTCGGGTACGTACGCGGCTGGAAGGAGGCGCCCGGGGCGAGCACTTCCTGATTCAATACGCGCAATGAAGCGTAACCGAGGAGTTTCGGGTCAAAATAGTGTCCAAAGGAAAAGGTGTAGCGGGCCTGCAGCCAGCCGAAATCGGCTTGACCGCACTGTTTAGCTGTTCTTGTCGTAATCATAAACTTGACCTCTCTTTACACTAAATCAATGGTAAAGGTATGGACGCTGCATTGTTAGCCAGATATTCTGCCCGGTATGTTCAAATTTCCTGAATGAGAACGAGATGGCTAAAGAGAGAGCATTGACGCTTGAGGCGCTTCGCGTCATGGACGCGATTGACCGACGCGGGAGTTTTGCTGCGGCGGCAGATGAACTGGGGCGCGTTCCGTCTGCGCTGAGCTACACCATGCAGAAGCTGGAAGAAGAGCTGGACGTGGTGCTGTTTGACCGCTCCGGTCATCGAACAAAATTCACCAACGTGGGGCGGATGCTGCTGGAGCGCGGTCGTGTCCTGCTGGAAGCGGCGGACAAGCTCACCACGGATGCCGAAGCGCTGGCGCGAGGCTGGGAAACCCACCTGACGTTAGTCACCGAAGCGCTGGTGCCAACCGAAGCGCTGTTCCCGCTGGTGGATCGCCTGGCGGCGAAGGCCAACACGCAGCTGTCGATCATCACCGAGGTGCTGGCCGGGGCGTGGGAGCGTCTGGAGACGGGCAGGGCGGATATCGTGATTGCGCCGGATATGCACTTCCGCTCATCCTCGGAAATCAACTCCCGCAAGCTTTACAGCGTCATGAACGTCTACGTTGCCGCGCCGGATCACCCGATTCATCAGGAGCCGGAACCGCTTTCTGAGGTCACGCGCGTGAAGTATCGCGGCGTGGCGGTGGCGGATACCGCGCGTGAACGTCCGGTGCTGACGGTTCAGCTGCTGGATAAACAGCCTCGTCTGACGGTGACCTCGCTGGAAGACAAACGGCAGGCGCTGCTGGCCGGTTTGGGCGTGGCGACGATGCCCTACCCATTTGTAGAGAAAGATATCGCGGAAGGGCGACTGCGGGTGGTGAGCCCGGAGTATACCAGCGAAGTGGACATTATTATGGCGTGGCGTCGCGACAGCATGGGTGAAGCCAAATCGTGGTGTCTGCGCGAAATTCCAAAGCTTTTTGCGCATCACAATAAATAAGCGTGCAGGCCCGGTAAGCGTAAGCGCCACCGGGCATGAATTTACGCGCCGATCTTAGGATCCGGACCAAAGCGGTTTTCGCCCGGCGTGCCGCTCTGACAGTTGAAAATCAAAATCACGATCCAGCCAACAAGCGGGATCAGCAGCAACAGCAGCCACCATGCCGAACGATCGGTGTCATGAAGACGTCGGAACAGCACGGCCCAGGAAGGCAGCAATACCAGCAGACCATAAATCGTAGTGAGAACGCCTTCACCGCCCGCCCGTTCCCAGCCGAGGATTTTATCCACAATGCCCAGCACCATAATCAAGACGAAGTTCACCAGAACGAACATCCAGTACTCTTTGCGGCGGGCGCGGCCACCAAATCCAATGTAGTTGCGCAGTACTTTTAAATACCAGTCCATTTTTTCCTTGCCTCAATAATCGGTCAATCACTTGTTTTTTAAGCGATCGAGATAAGGATAGATGGAGATTGTGAATTAAAAAAGGGCATCTGGTGATGCCCTTCGTATTTATCCAAAACGAACGTCGCGCCCGTGCGGCTCATCCAGGTCCTGCCACGGGCCAATGGAGATAATGCCCGTCGGGTTGATGGTTTTATGGCTGCGGAAATAGTGGGTGCGAATATGGTCAAAATCGACCGTCTCCGCGATCCCTGGCATCTGATAGATGTCGCGCAGGAAACCGTGCAGATTCAGGTAGTCACTGATACGGTGCTTATCACACTTGAAGTGGGTGACGTAAACCGGATCAAAGCGGATAAGCGTAGTCCACAGGCGGATATCCGCCTCCGTCAGGCGATCGCCCGTCAGATAGCGATGCTGGCCGAGGATCTGCTCCAGTCGTTCCAGGGACTCAAAAACTTTCCCGACCGCTTCGTCATAGGCTTCCTGGCTGGTAGCGAAACCGGCCTTATAGACGCCGTTATTCACGTTGTCGTAAATCCAGCCGTTCAGCTCGTCAATTTTATCCCGCAGCTCGACCGGGTAATAATCTCCGGCGCGGGCGCCGTGCGCGTCAAACGCGGTGTTAAACATGCGGATGATTTCCGCAGACTCATTGCTGACAATTGTCTGGTTTTTCTTGTCCCAGAGCACCGGTACGGTAACGCGGCCGGTGTAGTGCGGATCGGCGCGCAGGTAGAGCTGGTAGAGGAAATCGTGGTGATACAGGTCATCACCGGTCGCGGCGGGGAAATCACTGTCGAACGTCCAGCCGTTTTCCAGCATCAATGGGTTCACCACCGAAACCGGAATCAAGGATTCGAGCCCTTTAAGTTTGCGAACAATCAGCGTGCGGTGCGCCCACGGGCAGGCGAGAGAAACATACAGATGATAACGATCTTTCTCGGCCGCGAAGCCGCCTTCACCGCTCGGGCCGGGAGCACCGTCGGCGGTCAGCCAGTTACGGAAGGCCGAAACAGAGCGCTTGAAGCGTCCGCCGGTGGATTTGGTGTCATACCAGACATCCTGCCAGACGCCGTCTACGAGTTGTCCCATTTTTTTCTCCTCCGTCAGATAGCAAAAGCGAGGAAATATTTCCTCGCTTTGTGTTCAGTCAGTATAGCCTGCTTACCACTTCTTATTCAGAAGGCGGTCGATGCTGTATGCGCCTGGACCCGTGATAGCCAGCAGCAGGAAACCACCCGCGATGGTCAGGTTTTTCATGAACATCAGTGAGTTCACGCCTTCCGCAAAGTTGCTGTGGAACAGGAACGCGGTCAGCAGGGTGAAGCCTGCGGTAAACAGCGCAGTGGTGCGGGTCAGGAAACCGAACAGAACCGCCAGGCCGCCGCCGAACTCAAGCAGAATAGTCAGTGGCAACAGGAACCCCGGAACGCCCATGGCTTCCATGTACTGCTGGGTACCCGCGTAACCGGTGATTTTTCCCCAACCTGCCACGATGAACAGAATTGGCATCAGAATACGCGCGACCAGTACACCAACATCTTCTAATTTTTTCATTTTACTCTCCAGGAAACCACATGAGCGGCTGAACATTATTTGTCTGCAATTCCGGGTAGATACCGCGGCGCTGCTGTCGATGGAGAGGATAATAAACGGGGCGGGTGGCAATTGTTAGCAAGGAAAACTGTCAATCTTCTTCAAAGATATTGAGCAAGGTAGTGTGCGCAAAAACAAAAAACGGTAACCTGAGTTACCGTTTTGCGTTTATCACCGCAGCTGCTGTTGTCGCAACGTCGCCTTCACCAGACGCCAGGCGCTCCAGGCACCAAAACCGCGTCGGGCCCAGCGGATGAGCATATTCGGATGACGAACCGTCCAGATAGCCATCACGCTGCTGCCGACCAGCGCCCACGAACGCAGGCTCAGGAAGGTATTCCAGCCACGGTCAAACCGTCGCGTCGCGTCGATCCAGTCACGGCGGCTGGCAGACAGATCCAGCCGCTGCTGCTGGATCTGACTTAACAGGTACGCTTTTCGCTTCTGACGTTCCGCTTTATCGCTCACGGCTTGTCATCCTCCAGCAGGGCGCGATCGTTAGCCAGTTCCTGGCGCGTGTGGCGCAGGAAAGTGGACTTGCGCGCTTTACGCATCGTCCATATGCCGCCAATCAACGCCGCGACCAGCAGAACGACGGTGGTGGCAATCATCGCGTTGAGTCGATACTGCGGGTCAATGGCCCAGATGATTAACACCATCAGGCTCATCAAACCAAACGCGGCGAAGAGCATGGTCAGCCCGAGCATCAGCAGCATCTGGAAGAGGTTCGCTTTCTCCTCTTCCAGTTCGACCACTGCCAGCCGGACGCGCGTTTCGGCAATCCCAACCAGCGTCGTCAAAATACGCTGGCCGATGCCGAGGACGTTATTAGCAGGCCCTTGTGCGTGACGAGGATCTTCCATATTAACGACGCGTCAGCAGGACACCCAGCACCACACCGACTGCGGCACCAATTCCGACACCCGTCCATGGGTTATCACGTACATATTCGTCCGCGCGCGCAGCCGCTTCACGGGTCTGCTTCGCCAGCGCATCACCGGTTTCACCCAGGCGATAACGGCTCTCTTTCAGCGCCTGCTCCGCTTTGCTGCGCAGCTTGCTGACTTCTTCTTTCGACTTATCGGCAGAAGAGTTCAGCACCTCTTCAAGGGTATCGGCCAGGGATTTCAGTTCAGCGCGCAGATGTTCAGACGTCGTATCTTTTGACATGATTCTCTCCTGTTGAGATTTCCGTTAACTCAATAATCGCGAGCTTCCAGCGCTTTCAGGTCGTCCTGCGCCTCTTTCAACTTCTTCTCGCGCTTAGCAATTTTTTCCGCATCCCCTTTCTCTTTCGCTTCCTGCAGGTCGTGACGGCGCTCGGCTATCTCGTCCTTCTGTTCAGCGATCTTCTTCTGATGGTCAGCACGTAGCTTGCTGTCTGAACAGTTCGCCTTCACTTCGCTCAGCGCTTTTTTGAGACCATCAACACGGTGCTGATTGTTATGCTTTTCGGCATAACCGATCTCACGCTGAATATCCTGTTCTTTCTCCTGACAGAGAGAGTTTGCGAAGGACGCAGTGCTTAAAGAAAAAAGGGCCAGAGCCAGAGTCATGCGGAATTTCATTATCGAAACCTTCCATTGTGTTGCGGCGTAAGCCGCTATCCAAAATTATGCGGAGTACATTCGAGGGGTGCTCCGCGTACTTAAGCATAGTAAGTAAACGGGGGATTCACCAAAGTGAGTGAAAAGATTCGGAATCCTGGTAATTATCCAAACCGACGCGACGTATCGCGAATCAATGACAACCACGCGGCTGGCGGGTTGTCATCTTCCTGCAGGGCAATGATATAGCCGTGCGGCAACGTACGGTCAAGAACCGCTTTCGCGGCAGCGCTCTGCGCACGGGAATCAAACTTGATCAGTAAAACATCGTCCTGCGGGGTAATGCTTTTAAAGCGGATTCCGTTTGCATCCAGATGATGCCAGACGGAAAAACCGTCAGGCACACCACTCCCCTGGTTTACCGGACGAATGGCAAGCGTAGCATCCTGATGCGAAAGCGTATTCCAGGCCAGCAGTACGGCGCTGAGCATCACCAGTGCAATAAAGGCACAGGCAAAGCGGCGCATGGCGAGCGGTGAGATAACCATCGTTAACCTCGCGCTCCGTATTTTTTCTTCCACAGCACAACCAGAGAGCCAATCAGGCCGAAGACCAGCAGAACAACAGGCAGCAGCATCAGGCAGGACATCAGCTGATCTTCATACTTCATGAAGACCGGCGTTTTACCCAGCGCATAGCCCAGCGTCGTCAGGATCAGAACCCATAACAGACCGCTCATCCAGTTGAAGAACTGAAAGCGTGTGCTGCTCAGCCCGGAAAGTCCGGCAATGGTCGGCAGCAGGGTGCGGACAAAGGCGATAAAGCGCCCAATCAGCAGCGCGGAAAGCCCATGCTTATGGAAAAGGTGGTGCGCCCGCTGGTGATAGTGTGCAGGCAAATGAGAAAGCCAGTTCTGGACGATCCGGGTATTACCGAGCCATCTTCCCTGGATATAACTCACCCAGCAGCCAAGGCTGGCCGCGACGGTCAGTAATAAAATGGTCTGTGGGAACGCCATAGCGCCTTTGGCACACAAAACGCCGACAAGCACCAGCAAACTGTCTCCTGGTAAGAAGGCCGCAGGCAGCAAACCATTCTCAAGGAACAGGATCATAAACAGGACGAAGTAGAGCATGCCAATCATGGAAGGGTTGGCCAGCGTTTCAAAATCCTGCGCCCAGAGGGCATGCAGCAGTTGAGTCAAAAGTTCCATTCAGTGTTCCTGGAAATCGGTTAACGTCACGCCTGTTAGCCGGGACAAACAGCACGGCGACATTGTTGTGATTTCATTATGGTCGCTCGCGGACACATTGCGGTGTGGCCAACACTGTTCCCTGTTAATTGGCTGGTTAGCAAGCACTAACTTACAAAATAACGAAGTGAATCCAATTGTAACAAAGCCCAACGTTCTGCGTCACAGAATTTGCGGGGTAAAATGATTTTGGCGGAAGCTATGGAGGGGAGCGAGAGATTTTACAAAGGCTGACACTATATATGTTTTGCTTACCCACTTATGCTGGAAGGCGCAATGAAGCGCCTGCCAGGCAGTAAGGCCAGTTATTTTGCGGCACTCGAGGCTGTATCGAGATGAACGACAGGATTATCAGCAAAAAGATAGCGGTCAGCGTTAAATTCGAAGTCGTCGCTGGTTTCATTGAACAGCATCTGTTTGGTGTTTTCCAGGTGTTGCCACATAGCCAGCTTCGCAGCGTGAGGGTCTTTACGAATCAGTGCCTTAAGGATTTGATCGTGGTCGTCACACCAGTTGTCCACGGTACGGGAATCGATATGGTCGTGCAGTTTTTTCCAGTACGGGTTATGAACGCGCTGAGTCCACATTTTCTCCACGATTGCTGCCAGCGCCGTATTCTGGGTTGCCAGGGCGACCTGAACGTGAAACTGCAGATCCCACTCTGAATCGCGGAAACATTTTTCCTTGCGGGCATTCTCCTGAATTTCCATCAATTTCATGATGTCCTGCTTGGTCACCTGCGTGGCCGCAAATTCCGCAATATTACTTTCGATCAGCTGGCGAGCCTGGAGCAGCTCAAACGGACCGTAGCTGGCGAATTCCAGACTTTCGTCCGCCACCGGAGAGTGTTTCGGCTGATTTGAAATCACATGAATGCCCGAACCTTTACGAACCTCAACGTAGCCTTCCACTTCCAGCATGATTATCGCTTCGCGTACCACGGTGCGGCTTACGCTTTTTTCATCCGCGATAAAGCGCTCGGCGGGCAGTTTATCACCGACAAGATAGACCCCTTGCTCGATGCGATCTTTCAGCTCGGCAGCAAGTTGTTGATATAAACGACGTGGTTCGGTGATTTCCATATGCGCTCCAGGCAGGGTACGGCAGATGATTTGTTATACCACTTTCGCGGGCTACTCTCCAGATTTTGCCATTAAAAAAGCCGCCCGGAGGCGGCTTCAGTGAAACGCATTTTCGCTAACTCTGCGTTGCCGGTTTTCCGAGGGACTCTTTCGCCAGCTCCTCCGCCGATTTGCTCTTCAGCACCGTCCAGATAACCACCGCGCCCATCAGGTCGAAGATTGCCAGCACTGCGAACAGCGGGCTGAAGCCGATAGTATCCGCCAGCGCGCCGACTACCAGGGCAAACATGGTGCTTGCGGTCCAGGCGGCCATCCCGGTCAGGCCGTTTGCCGTTGCCACTTCGTTACGACCAAATACGTCAGAGGAGAGCGTAATCAGCGCGCCGGACAGGGACTGGTGAGCGAAGCCACCGATGCACAGCAGGGCGATAGCCACGTACGGGCTGGTGAACAGGCCGATCATGCCCGGGCCAATCATCAGCAACGCGCCCATGGTGACGACCATTTTACGGGAGACAATCAGGTTCACACCAAACCAGCGCTGGAACAGCGGTGGCAGGTAACCGCCCACGATACAGCCCAGGTCAGCGAACAGCATCGGCATCCAGGCGAACATCGCGATCTCTTTCAGGTTAAAGCCGTAGACTTTGAACATGAACAGTGGGATCCACGCGTTAAAGGTACCCCAGGCCGGTTCTGCCAGGAAACGCGGCAGGGCGATCCCCCAGAACTGACGAGTCCCCAGGATCTGCCAGACGGACATCTTCTTGCCATTGTTGGTCTGATGCTGCGCTTCCTGACCACCAATGATGTATTCGCGTTCTTCTTCGGAGAGTTTTTTCTGATCGCGCGGGTGTTTATAGAAAATCAGCCACGCCATTGCCCAGGCAAAGCTCAGTACGCCAGAGATGATGAACGCCATCTGCCAGCTGTGCATCACGATAGCCCACACCACCAGCGGTGGCGCAATCATTGCACCGATGGACGAGCCCACGTTGAAGTAACCGACCGCAATGGAACGCTCTTTTGCCGGGAACCACTCGGAACTGGCTTTCAGGCCCGCCGGGATCATTGCGGCTTCTGCCGCACCGACCGCGCCACGCGCCAGCGCCAGGCCGCCCCAGCTGCCTGCCAGCGCCGTAGCACCGCAGAACACTGCCCAGGCGATGGCGAAGAAGGCATAGCCGATTTTGGTACCAAGAATATCAAGAACATAACCT
The DNA here is from genome assembly GCF_039718975.1 of Enterobacter chuandaensis. Classification (NCBI taxonomy): domain Bacteria; kingdom Pseudomonadati; phylum Pseudomonadota; class Gammaproteobacteria; order Enterobacterales; family Enterobacteriaceae; genus Enterobacter; species Enterobacter chuandaensis. Next base: position 4,025,784 of record NZ_CP097173.1, on the reverse strand, counting down.
GCAACAGGCTGCATGACGGTGTAAGCGGCAGAATACGCCGCGATGATGTAAGAGTATTGCTGCGTGGAGATATGCAGCTCTTCCATCAATGTCGGCGCCGCGGCTGCCACGGTGTTACGTGTCAGGTAGCCCAGCACGGTGCCTAACGTCACCAGTGCGATCATATACCAACGTAACCCTTTAATTTTACGCATCTAAAACCTCATCGTTATGTTATTTCCGCGCCAGAGCACGTCAACCTCTCAACCGTTGCCGGGAGCAGTTGTGTAACGGGAGGGGCGTAACCGGAAGACTCTCCCGGAACGGCCCGAACCTTGCCATAAGTAAGCGTGCATAAGTCGGTATCCGTACCGTTAAATCTGGTGTATCTGACACCAGGAATGCATTCCGTCGGCTTATAGTTTGCGACGGCGAAAAGATAACTTGTCATACAACTTTAAAAGGTGAGTGACATCACAAATGTATGATTCTTTGTGGGGACATTATTCGTTGCGGGTGAAGCCAGTGCTGGCGCGGCCTGTAGAAGGGTTTACCCCGTTCTGGGTAATTTTTTTGTCGACGTTTATTGATCTGACTCACGAAAAAAACTTCGGTCAGTGGAAATTGGTGTGATAACTTTGCAGCATATGAACATACGCTTTCTGACGCTCCCGTAATGAGGAAGACGATAATGACGCCGTTTATGACCGACGATTTTCTGTTAGATACCGAATTTGCCCGCCGCCTGTACCACGACTACGCAAAAGATCAGCCGATTTTCGACTACCACTGCCACTTACCCCCGCAGCAGGTTGCCGAAAATTACCGTTTCAAAAACCTGTATGATATCTGGCTGAAGGGTGACCACTACAAATGGCGCGCGATGCGCACCAACGGTGTGGCCGAGCGCCTGTGTACCGGCGACGCCACAGACCGCGAGAAGTTTGACGCCTGGGCGGCCACCGTTCCGCACACCATCGGCAACCCGCTTTACCACTGGACGCACCTCGAACTGCGCCGTCCGTTTGGCATCACCGGCAAGCTGCTGTCTCCGGCCACGGCGGATGAGATCTGGAACCAGTGCAATGAACTGCTGGCGCAGGATCAGTTTTCCGCGCGCGGCATCATGAAGCAGATGAACGTGAAGATGGTGGGCACCACCGACGACCCGATTGACTCCCTGGAGCATCACGCGGTCGTCGCCAATGACTCCTCTTTTGACATTAAAGTGCTGCCAAGCTGGCGCCCTGACAAGGCCTTCAACATTGAGCAGGCCACCTTTACCGACTACATGGCGAAGCTGGCGGAAGTGTCCGATACCGATATTCGTCGTTTCGCCGATCTGCAAACCGCACTGACCAAACGCCTGGATCACTTTGCGGCGCACGGCTGTAAAGTCTCCGACCACGCTCTGGACGTCGTTCTGTTTGCGGAATCAAACGAAGCGGAACTGGACAGCATCCTGGCGCGTCGTCTTTCCGGTGAATCGCTTAGCGAACATGAAGTAGCGCAGTTCAAAACCGCGGTGCTGGTGTTCCTCGGCGCGGAATACGCCCGTCGCGGCTGGGTACAGCAGTACCATATCGGCGCGCTGCGCAATAACAACCAGCGCCAGTTCAAACTGCTGGGCGCGGACGTGGGCTTTGACTCCATCAACGACCGCCCGCTGGCGGAAGAGCTGTCCAGACTGCTGAGCAAACAGAACGAACAAAACCTGCTGCCAAAAACCATCCTCTACTGCCTGAACCCGCGCGATAACGAAGTGCTGGGCACCATGGTCGGCAATTTCCAGGGCGAAGGGATGCCGGGCAAGATGCAGTTTGGATCCGGCTGGTGGTTCAACGATCAGAAAGACGGCATGGAACGTCAGATGACGCAGCTGGCGCAGCTCGGCCTGCTGAGCCGCTTTGTCGGTATGCTGACCGACAGCCGCAGCTTCCTGTCCTATACCCGCCATGAATACTTCCGCCGCATTCTGTGCCAGATGATTGGCCGCTGGGTGCACGCGGGCGAAGCGCCAGCGGATATCCAGCTGCTGGGCGAAATGGTGAAAAACATCTGCTTTAACAATGCGCGTGACTACTTCGCCATTGAACTGAACTAAGGCCGTCTGAGGTTGATATGCAATACATCAAAATCCATTCGCTGGATAACGTTGCCGTCGCGCTGGCAGATTTAACCGAAGGCACGGAAGTGACCTTCGACAACCAGTCGGTCACGTTGCGCCAGGCCATTGGACGTGGACACAAGTTTGCCCTGATCCCCATTGCGAAAGGGGAGAACGTGGTGAAGTACGGTTTGCCCATCGGCCATGCGCTGGCGGATATTGCGCCGGGTGAATACATCCACTCCCACAATACCCGTACCAATCTGAGCGATCTGGACGAGTACAGCTATCAACCTGATTTACAGGCAGAAGAAGGGCAGGCGGCGGATCGCGACGTGCAGATCTACCGCCGCGCCAGCGGTGAGGTGGGGATCCGCAACGAGCTGTGGATCCTCCCGACCGTAGGCTGCGTGAACGGGATTGCGCGTCAGATTCAGACCCGTTTCCTGAAAGAGACCCGTGATGCTGAAGGCACCGACGGCGTACATCTTTTCAGCCACACCTACGGCTGCTCCCAGCTCGGTGATGATCACATCAACACCCGCACGATGCTGCAAAACATGGTGCGGCACCCGAATGCGGGCGCGGTGCTGGTGATTGGGCTGGGCTGTGAGAACAACCAGGTGGATGCTTTCCGCGACACGCTGGGCGAATTCGATCCTGAGCGCGTGCACTTTATGGTGTGCCAGCATCAGGACGACGAGGTGGAAGCGGGCGTTGAACAACTGCACCAGCTGTATGAGGTCATGCGCCATGACAAGCGCGAGCCGGGCAGGCTGAGCGAGCTGAAGTTTGGACTGGAGTGCGGCGGATCGGATGGTCTTTCCGGCATTACCGCCAACCCGATGCTGGGCCGCTTCTCGGATTACGTGATTGCCAACGGCGGTACCACGGTGTTGACCGAAGTGCCGGAGATGTTCGGAGCGGAGCGTATTCTGATGAGCCACTGCCGCGACGAAGAGACGTTTGAGAAGACCGTCACCATGGTGAACGACTTCAAACAGTACTTCATCGCTCACAACCAGCCGATTTACGAGAACCCGTCGCCGGGGAACAAGGCAGGCGGGATCACCACGCTGGAAGAGAAATCCCTCGGCTGCACCCAGAAAGCGGGCGCAAGCCAGGTGGTGGACGTTCTGCGCTACGGCGAACGCCTGAAAACCCACGGTCTGAACCTGCTGAGCGCACCGGGCAACGATGCGGTCGCCACCAGCGCGCTGGCGGGGGCGGGCTGTCACATGGTGCTGTTCAGTACCGGGCGCGGTACGCCGTACGGCGGGTTTGTGCCGACGGTGAAAATCGCCACCAACAGCGAGCTGGCGGCGAAGAAAAAGCACTGGATCGACTTTGATGCGGGCCAGCTGATCCACGGTAAAGCGATGCCGCAGCTGCTGGGCGAATTTGTGGACACGATTGTGGAATTTGCCAACGGCAGGCAGACCTGCAACGAGAAGAACGACTTCCGCGAGCTGGCGATCTTTAAGAGTGGTGTGACGCTTTAAGTGCTTTGTCGGGTGGCGCTAGCGCTTACCCGACCTACTGAACCCAGTAGGCCCGGTAAGGCGTAGCCGCCACCGGGCTTTTCTTTTTAACTGCTTTAACTGCGCAGGGCATTCTTCGCTAAACGCGCGTCTTCCGCCTGACAGGCCGCTGCGGTAAACAGCACGTCGGTAGAGGAGTTCAGCGCGGTTTCGCAGGAGTCCTGCAGCACGCCGATGATAAAGCCAACGGCCACAACCTGCATCGCGACTTCGTTCGGGATGCCAAACATATTGCACGCCAGCGGGATCAGCAGCAGCGAGCCGCCCGCCACGCCGGATGCGCCACAGGCACACAGCGACGCCACCACGCTCAGCAGCAGCGCGGTTGGCAGATCCACCGGAATGCCCAGCGTATGCACCGCCGCCAGGGTCAGCACGGTGATGGTGATCGCCGCACCCGCCATGTTAACGGTCGCGCCCAGCGGAATCGACACGGAATAGGTATCGCGGTCCAGGTTCAGCTTCTCCGCCAGCGCCATGTTAACCGGAATGTTCGCCGCCGAGCTGCGGGTGAAGAAGGCATACACGCCGCTCTCGCGCAGGCAGGTCAGCACCAGCGGATACGGGTTGCGGCGGATCTGCCAGAACACCAGCAGCGGGTTAATCACCAGCGCCACCAGCAGCATACAGCCGACCAGGACGACCAGCAGCTGCGCGTAGCCCCACAGCGCGTCGAAACCGGTGGTTGCCAGCGTCGAAGAAACCAGACCAAAGATACCGATTGGCGCAAAGCGAATCACCAGCTTCACCATAAAGGTGACGGCGTTCGACATATCGTTCACCAGATTTTTCGTGGTCTCGTTGCCATGACGCAGCGCGAAGCCCAGACCAATCGCCCAGACGAGAATGCCAATGTAATTTCCGCTCATCAGTGCGGTGACAGGGTTAGAGACCATGCTCATCAGCAGACCGCGCAGCACTTCTACAATGCCGGATGGCGGCGTGATATCGCCGGCGGCGCTGGTCAGGTGCAGCGTGGACGGGAACAGGAAGCTAAACACCACAGCCGTTAAGGCAGCAGAGAAGGTTCCCAGAAGATACAGGAACAGAATTGGGCGAATGTTGGTTTTTTGTCCGTGCTGGTGGTTGGCAATCGACGCCATCACCAGCATCAGCACCAGTACCGGTGCGACGGCTTTCAGCGCGCCAACGAAAAGGGTGCCGAGCAGTCCCGTTGCTTCCGCGGCAGGTTTTGACACCATCGCCAGCAGAATACCCAGTACCAACCCGACCAGAATTTGTTTTACAAGGCTGCCCTGCGCCAGGCGCGCGAACAGACCGCGTGATTGTGTGCTCATACGTTATTCCTGAGTGAAATTGCGTTCCATCCTGGATGTGCTCTAAGTCACATTTGTGTCCGGATGTAAGTATTTATTTGCCTGGTTGAGTATCAGGGAAAGCAGCGAAAGGCGGAAGCGTAAAATGCTGGATTTTACGTGTCACATCATATTTTTTAACTATTGCGTCACAAAAGTGTGTCCACCCTCTCCCTGAGGGAGAGGGCCGGGGTGAGGGGATTACTCCACCTGCTGCTTCTTATCGTGCTGGCGGTTAACCCAAGTATTGATAATCAGCGTCACCAACAGAATGCCAAACACCACGCCGAGCGAAATGGCGATCGGGATGTGGTAGAAATCGACGATCAGCATCTTGATACCGATAAATACCAGGATCACCGACAGGCCGTACTTCAGCATCGAGAAGCGCTCTGCCGCGCCTGCCAGCAGGAAATACATGGCACGCAGACCGAGGATCGCAAACAGGTTAGAGGTCAGCACGATGAACGGGTCAGTCGTCACCGCAAAGATTGCCGGGATGCTGTCCACCGCGAAAATCACGTCGCTTAGTTCGACCAGAATCAGCACCAGCAGCAGCGGGGTGGCAAACAGCAGGCCGTTCTTGCGCACGAAGAAGTGCTCGCTTTCGATCTTGTCCGTCATACGCAGATGGCCGCGGATCCACTTCACCAGTGGCTTATCGCCGATACCGGTGTCGTCTTCTTTCGCCAGCGCCATCTTGACCCCGGTGAACAGCAGGAACGCGCCAAAGACATACAGCAGCCATTCGAACTGGGTAATCAGCCAGCTGCCGGCGAAGATCATGATGGTACGCAGGACAATGGCACCCAGCACGCCGTATACCAGCACGCGTCGCTGCAGGGCTGCAGGTACGGCAAAATAGCTGAACAGCATCAGCCAGACGAAGACGTTATCAACCGCCAGGGCTTTTTCAATCAGATAACCGGTGAGGAAGGCGAGCGCCTGAGGGTCGGCCACCGCACGGCCTTCGGTCGAGGCCAGATACCACCAGAAAACGGCGCAGAAAAGGAGTGAGAGGCTAACCCAGACCAGCGACCAGACGGCGGCCTGCTTAACGCTCATGCCGTGCTCGCCGCGACGACCCTGCAAAAAGAGGTCGATCGCCAGCATGATGAGCACGACAACCGCGAATCCGCCCCACAGCATTGGAGTGCCGACAGAATGCATACTATTTTCCTTACACATAAAAAACAAAAACGGCCATGGTCAGAAGACGATAGCCGTTAGCTTTTTATGCATAGACCTCGCCTTCCGGCAAGGTCTCACTTACAACCACGAAGGTTGCCCGGCGACCGGATGCGGTTTTGCACGCATCGTAATGACGATCCACCGGCGAAGAAGTTACTCCCCTTTGCAGGTAACAAAATATGTCAGACCATCGGTTTCGTCAATGGTCTGCGCCGTTTCATTACACAGCTTTACGCGATCGCTTCCGCGCCTACGCCGTCTGCCGGGAACACCACGCCGGTCTGGCGGCGGATCTCGGTCTGCAGCTTCGCCGTGGTGCGGCTTACCGCAAGGCCAGGGTGATTCACTTCATTATCTTCCACCAGACGGGCGAAGACCTCTGCCTCATAGAGCATAGTGTTAATATGTTGAGGCTGCGTCAGCTCCTGCGCTTTTCCGCCGCGCGGCACAAAGCTCACCTTCTGGCATTCGGAGATTTTTTCGATGACCAGCGACCCGGCTTCGCCCTGAATTTCGCTCGGCAACACGGAATCGCTCACCTTGGAGTGCTGTAGCGTGACGCTAAAATCACCGTAGTCCAGCACCACGACACCGTGCGCATCCACGCCGCTCTCCAGCAGGCTGGCGGTGGCCGTGACGCCGTGCGGTTCGCCCCACAGGGCCACGGCAGAGGCCAGGCAGTAAAAACCGATATCCATAATCGAGCCGTTCGAGAAGGCCGGGTTAAAGGTATTTGGGTTCTCGCCGTCGAGATAGCGCTGATAGCGCGACGAATACTGGCAGTAGTTGATAAAGGCTTTACGCACCTTGCCAATTTTCGGCAGGGACTGCTGCAACACGAGGAAGTTCGGCAGGCTGGCGGTTTTGAACGCTTCAAACAGCACTACCTGGTTTTCCCGCGCTAACGCAATGGCCGCTTCCACTTCTTCTATGTTAGAGGCCAGCGGCTTCTCGCAAATCACATGCTTTTTATGGCTGAGGAACAGCTTTGTTTGCGGGAAGTGCAGGGAGTTCGGGCTGGCGATATACACCGCGTCAATGGCGTCGCTTTGCGCCATCTCGTCGAGAGAGGTAAAGAGATGCTCAACGAGGTAGTCGTTGGCAAAACTCTGCGCCTGCTCAAGGCTGCGGGAATAGACTGCGGTAAGTTTTAGTTTGCCGGTTTCGTGGGCGGCGTCGACGAACTGGCGGGTGATCCAGTTCGTTCCAATGACTGCGAAACGTATCATAAACGTTTACGTACTCCGTAGCGGGGAACCTATAGCCACTGTAGCACGTCATCATGACAATTCGCGTGCGCTACTGCGCATTACTCTTTAACGATAAATGCGTCAGCCACAGGCGGGTATCAAACTCCAGCTGGTGGTACTGCGGCTCCATGTGGCAGCACAGGGAATAGAACGCTTTGTCGTGCTCTTTCTCTTTCAGATGCGCCAGCTCATGCACCACGATCATCCGCAGAAACGCTTCCGGCGCGTTACGGAACACCGTCGCGACGCGGATTTCGGCCTTCGCCTTCAGCTTGCCGCCCTGCACGCGGGAAACGGCGGTATGCAGGCCGAGCGCGTTTTTCAGCACGTGGATCTTGTTGTCGTACATCACCTTGTTGATCGGCGGCGCGCTCTTCAGGTATCGGTTTTTCAGATCCTGCGTATACTGCCAGAGCGCCTTATCAGTCGCGAAATCGTGCGTGCCGGGGTAGCGTTTTTCCAGCACCGCGCCGAGCTTCTGCTCGGCAATCAGGCTGCGAACCTGGGAAAGTAAATGCTCCGGATAGCCCTGGAGATAAGTAAGTTGGTTCATCAACGCCCCAAATCGACAATAAAACGGGTATACTCACGCACCCTTTTCAGGGATACGCCAAATTTTACCATTCAGGAGGGCCGATGAGCCACTTAGACAACGGTTTCCGTTCACTCAACCTTAAACGTTTCCCGGAAACGGACGACGTTAACCCGCTTCAGGCGTGGGAAGCGGCGGATGAATATCTGCTGCAGCAGTTGGATGAGACTGAAATTCGCGGCCCGGTTTTGATCCTGAATGACGCGTTTGGCGCGCTGGGCTGCGCCCTGGCGGAGCACGCACCTTACAGCATCGGCGATTCCTACCTGAGTGAGCTGGCGACGCGTGAAAACCTGCGCCATAACGATATCGACGAGTCCAGCGTGAAGTTCCTCGACAGCACCGCGGACTACCCGCAGGCGCCGGGCGTGGTTCTGATTAAAGTACCAAAAACCATGGCGCTGCTGGAGCAGCAGCTGCGCGCGCTGCGTAAGGTTGTGACGCCGGAAACCCGCATCATCGCGGGTGCCAAAGCGCGCGATATTCACACTTCGACGCTGGAGCTGTTCGAGAAAGTGCTCGGCCCGACCACCACAACGCTGGCCTGGAAAAAAGCGCGCCTGATTAACTGTACGTTCAGCGCACCGGAACTGGCCGACGCGCCAGAGACCCTGAGCTGGAAGCTGGAAGGCACCGACTGGACCATCCACAACCATGCGAACGTCTTCTCCCGCACCGGGCTGGATATCGGGGCGCGTTTCTTTATGGAACATCTGCCGGAAAATCTGGAAGGTGAGATTGTCGATCTGGGCTGCGGTAACGGCGTGATTGGCCTGACGCTGCTGGCGAAGAACCCGGACGCCAGCGTGGTGTTCAGCGACGAGTCGCCAATGGCGGTGGCCTCCAGCCGTCTGAACGTGGAAACCAACCTGCCGGAAGCGGTGGATCGCTGCGAGTTCATGATTAACAACGCGCTGTCTGGCGTAGAGCCGTTCCGCTTCAACGCGGTGTTCTGCAACCCGCCGTTCCACCAGAAGCACGCCCTGACGGATAACGTCGCGTGGGAGATGTTCCACCACGCGCGCCGCTGCCTGAAAATCAACGGCGAGCTGTACATCGTGGCGAACCGCCACCTGGACTACTTCCACAAGCTGAAGAAGATTTTCGGCAACTGCGTCACCATTGCCACCAATAACAAATTCGTGGTGCTGAAATCGGTGAAGCTGGGGCGTCGTCGGTAAGATCGCTTTGCCTGGCGGCGCTTCGCTTGCACAGGCCTACGGTTTTGTAGGCCCGGTAAGCGCAGCGCCACCGGGCAAGAAATCAAATCGCTAATGCCAATGTTGTCCCCTGCGCAATGGCGCGCCGCGCATCCAGCTCCATCGCCACGTCGCACCCGCCGATCAAATGCACCGTTTTACCCGCTTCGCGCAGCGGATCGGCCAGATCCCGCTTTGGCTCCTGCCCGGCACATAAAATCACATGATCCACGCGCAGCAATTGCGGCTCGCCGCCGATCGTGACGTGCAGACCCTCGTCGTCGATCTTCTGGTAGCTGACCGCCGGGATCATCTTCACCCCGCGCGAGAGCAGGGTGGCGCGGTGGATCCAGCCCGTGGTTTTGCCCAGCCCTTCGCCCGGCTTGCTGGCCTTACGCTGCAGCATCACGATCTGGCGCGGGCTTTTCGGCAACTGCGGCCCTTCTGGCCGTAATCCGCCGGACTGGTTCAGGCTGGTGTCGATACCCCATTCCACGCAAAACTCGGCAATGTTCTGGCTGGTGGCCTCGCCCGGCTGGCTTAAGTACATGGCAGTATCAAAGCCGATCCCGCCGCAGCCGATAATCGCCACCTTCTCGCCAACCGGCGCTTTGTCTCTTAATACATCCAGATAGCTCAATACCTTCGGATGATCGATGCCCTCGATCGCAGGCGTGCGCGGGGCGATCCCACTCGCCAGGATAACCTCGTCGAAATCGATCAGATCCGCCGCGCTGACAAACTGGTTAAGCCGCAAATCAACACCCGTCAGGTCGATCATCCGGCGGTAGTAGCGCAGCGTTTCATAGAACTCCTCTTTGCCGGGGATCTGTTTGGCGATATTAAACTGTCCGCCGATCTCACCGGCGGCATCAAACAGCGTCACGCTGTGCCCGCGGGAAGCGGCATTCACCGCAAACGCCAGCCCGGCGGGGCCAGCGCCCACCACGGCCAGGCGTTTTTTTGTCGCTGCAGGTACGACCGGCATTTTGGTTTCATGGCAGGCGCGCGGGTTAACGAGGCAAGAGGTGACCTTGCCGACGAAGATCTGATCCAGACAGGCCTGGTTACAGCCGATGCAGGTGTTGATCTCATCCGCACGGCCGCTTTGCGCTTTGGATAACAGCTCGGCATCCGCGAGGAACGGGCGCGCCATCGAGACCATATCGGCATCGCCGCGTGAAATCACATCGTCCGCCACCTGCGGATCGTTAATGCGGTTGGTGGTGACCAGTGGAACAGACACTTTGCCCTTCAGCTTGCGCGTCACCCAGCTGAACGCCGCGCGCGGCACCGGCGTGGCGATGGTCGGAATGCGCGCCTCGTGCCAGCCAATCCCGGTGTTGATAATCGTGGCGCCTGCGGCTTCAATCGCCTGCGCCAGCTGCACGGTTTCGTCAAACGTGCCGCCGCCTTCCACGAGATCGAGCATCGACAGGCGGAAGATGATAATAAAATCCGCACCCGCACGTTCACGCACCGCGCGCACCACTTCCACGGCAAAGCGCATCCGGCGAGCATAATCACCGCCCCATTCGTCGTCGCGCTGGTTGGTGCGGGCGGCGAGGAACTCGTTAATCAGATAGCCTTCAGAGCCCATAACCTCTACGCCGTCGTAGCCCGCCTCACGCGCCAGCGCGGCGCAGCGGGCAAAATCGTCGATCAGCGCCTGGATCTCGTCGTGGCTGAGGGCGTGAGGGGTAAAGCGGTTAATCGGCGCCTGAATAGCCGATGGCGCAACCAGCTTTGGCTGATAGCTGTAGCGCCCGGTATGCAGAATTTGCAGGGCGATTTTGCCGCCTTCGTTATGCACCGCGTCCGTGACAATGCGGTGATGCGGCAGCTGTGTCGCATCATTCAGAACTGCGCCGCCCTCCATCGTCACGCCGGAAGGGGCAGGGGCTACGCCGCCGGTGACAATCAGCGCCACCCCGTGGCGCGCGCGCTCGGCATAAAAGGCCGCCAGACGTTCAGCCCCGTCCGGACGCTCCTCCAGCCCGGTATGCATCGAGCCCATCAGCACGCGGTTTTTAAGGGTGGTAAACCCCAGATCGAGGGGGGCGAATAACGACGGGTAGCGGCTCATAGTCTCTTCCAGTGTAAAATTATTGTTATGTGGTCGGATGAGTTACTAATTTAGCCAGCGGCAGAAGAAAGGTAAAAGCGGGATCGAATGATTGTGATAGATCTCAAAGAACTTCCCCTCATCCCTGTGGGGAAGGAGAGGGTTAGGGTGAGGGGCGTGTGTCGCGCATCAGCCCCGGTGCCTGCCACATCGACGTCGTCAGCCCGCTGTCCACCAGCCCAAGCTGGTCGGCGTACACCGCCTGCCATTTCTGCATCATGCCGTCGTACAGCTCGCGGTGCTGCGGGTTCGGCGTGAACTCGCGGCTCCACTTCACCAGCCGTTCGCCCGTCGAGGCCATATCGGCAAACAGCCCCGCGCCCGTACCTGCGGCAATCGCGCAGCCGAGCGCCGTCGCCTCTTTCACTTCCGGCACGCGCACCGGCAGGCCGGTAACGTCGCTTAAGATCTGGCTCCACAGCGCCCCTTTCGAACCGCCTCCGGCAAACACCAGGCTTTCAAACGTCACGCCGGAGAAGCGCGAGATCTGCGCCAGGTTGCAGGCCGAGACGATCGCCGCATTCTCCTCCAGGGCGCGGAACAGCGTCGCTTTGTTGCACTTTTCCGGATCGATGGAGAGGTTAATAAATGACGGTGCGGCGTGGTACCACTGCTTAAAATGCATCGCGTCGGAGAAGATCGGCATCACCCCGTGGGAGCCTGCCGGTACGCGACTCGCCATCTCTTCCAGCAGGGAGTAGGTGTCCATCCCCATCCGTTCGGCAATCAGCTTTTCCTCCGCGCAAAAGGCGTCGCGGAACCAGCGCATGGTCAGCCCTGTGAAAAAGCTGATCGACTCCGCCTGCGCCATGCCGGGAATAACGTGCGGGTTCACGCGGATGTTCATCTCGGGGTCGGTGCGCACCTGCGGCAGGTTTACGACCTGCTGCCAGAAGGTGCCGCCCAGCACCGCCGTTTGCCCGGCGCGAACCACACCCAGCCCCAGACAGCCCAGCTGCACGTCGCCGCCGCCCATCACCACCGGGGTGCCTTCGCGCAGGCCGCTCTGCTGTGCGGCCTCTCTGGTAATCGCGCCCAGCACGGTGCCGGTCTCTTTCACCGGGGAGAGGATATCGGCGCGCAGCCCGGCCATGTCGAGCAGCGCCGGACGCCAGTCGCGGGAAAACAGATCCAGCATGCCGGTGGTGCCCGCGTTAGACGGATCGACCGCCAGCTCGCCGGAGAGCTTCGCCGCCAGCCAGTCGCTGATCATGGTGATGGTCGCAGCCTTGCGGTAGATGTCCGGACGATGGTGCGCCAGCCATAGCAGGCGAGGCATCGCGCTCAAGGCCAGCGTCTGGCCGGAAACATCATACACTTCCGATTCAAAACGATAGTCGTGGATCTCTTTGAGTTCGGCCACCTCGCGGCTGGCGCGGGCGTCAACGTTGGCGCAGGCCCAGATGGCCTCGCCGTTGCGGTCGTACAGCACAATCCCTTCGCGCATCGAACAGCAGGCGACGGACTGAATATCCGCCGCGCTCAGGCGCGCACGCTCCAGCGCCTGATGAATACACCGGCAGGCCAGCTGCCAGTTGGTCTCGAGGTCGAACTCCATCGACCCCGGCACGTTCTCCACGCTCAGGTGCTTCCACTCGGCCTGGCCGACGGCAACCTGGTTGCCCTGTAAATCGAAAATCACGGCGCGAACGCTGCCTGTCCCTGCATCTAACGCTAAAAGGTAACTCATGAGCTTGCCTCGTTGTTAGCGCAGGGCAACCCCGTTACGTCAGGGCCAGCACCGCGCGGGCTGTCGTCTCTTCCGTCACCAGGCCATTGATACGGCGACCCTTCAGTGCGGCATAAATCGCATCGGCTTTCTCTTCCCCTCCAGCCACGCCAACGATGGTGGGCAGTTGCGCCAGTTCATCGAGCGTGACGCCCAGCAGTTCTTTATGGATCTCCAGCTCCTCAACGCACTCGCCCTCCGCATTGAGGAAATAGCCGAGAATGTCGCCCACCGCCCCTTTGCGGGCGTACATCAGCTGTTCACCTTCGCTGATATAGCCGGAGCGCAAAATCGTCGCGTCACGGCGCTGGTTCACCGAACCAATGCCGACAACCGCCACGTCGGCGGCGGTGGCCGCGAGGATCACGTCCCGCACGCTGGTTTCGCGTTTTAAGATCCCGGCAACCTCGGCGGATGAGACGCGAAGCGGGGCGGGGATCATGCTGACGCTGCAGGCCGCGTCGAGCTGGCCGATACCGGTCATATACGGCCCGACGCCGCCGGAGAGCGTCACCAGGCGGATCTGCTGCGAGCTGATAAAGCCGCTTAAGTGCTGCAGGCTGCTCATGGTGGTTTCACCAAATCCCACCGCCAGCAGCTGGCCGGGTTCCAGCACGCCCATCAGCGACTGCGCCGCGCCAATGCCCAGCCGCACGTTCATCGGCGGGGTATTGAGGGCGGGCATCACGCGCACCAGCTTCAGGCCAAAGCGCTGCTGTAGCTCGGTTTCCAGCGCCAGACAGCCCTCGTAGCGGGAGTTGATCTGCACGCGGATCACCCCGGACTGACGACCCTTCTCCAGCAGGCGGGAGATTTTCAGGCGCGGCAGCCCGAGCCGCTCGCCGATGTCGTTCTGGGTTAATCCGTCGTGGTAGTAACACCAGGCCACGCGCGCCACCAGCTCCTCTTCCGCCAGTGCCAGCCCGGCAAACCGTCCTTCTTCCGCAGTGCGTTTATCGCTCATAGTTGAACTCTTATAAAAATTTAGATCATATGTTCGTGATGACGCGAAGGGAAAGTGTGAGCCACGCGACAAAACGGATCTTTTCGATCGTTTCTGGTTTATCTGTATCTCAATCGATAAAACTGTGATCCCTGCACGGTTGTAAATATAGTTCACCGTCTACGCTTTTGAACATTATTAAATCTAAAAATCATTTGTTCAATAGCGGAGCGATGATGACACCACTTCTCGACGCGCGGAATATCAGCAAGCAGTTCTCAGGCGTGCCGGTTCTGAAAGGCATTGATTTCACGCTGCTTGCGGGGCAGGTACACGCGCTGATGGGCGGTAACGGTGCGGGAAAATCGACGCTGATGAAGATCATCGCCGGGGTGGAAACGCCGGACAGCGGTGAACTTTCGGTCGCGGGGGAGTCTTTTGAACGGCTCACGCCCGCGCAGGCGCATAAGCTCGGCATTTACCTGGTGCCGCAGGAGCCGCTGCTGTTCCCCAACCTGACGGTGCGGGAAAACATCCTGTTCCGCCTGCCGCGCGAACGCGATCTGGAAAAGCGGCTGGCGGAGAAACTCCAGCAACTGCAGTGCCAGCTTAACCTCGACGCCGCAGCCAGCACCCTGGAGGTGGCGGATCAGCAGATGGTGGAGATCCTCCGCGGGCTGATGCGCAATGCCAGGATCCTGATCCTCGACGAACCCACGGCCTCCCTCACGCCGGGTGAAACCGAGCGGCTGTTCCGCCAGATCCGTGCCCTGCAGGATCTGGGCGTCGGCATCGTCTTTATCTCGCATAAATTGCCGGAGATCCGCCAGCTGGCAAGCCACGTCTCGGTGATGCGCGACGGTGCGGTAGTGCTGAGCGGCGAAACCGCGCAGTTTGACGATAACGCCCTGATCGCCGCCATGACGCCGGTAAGCCGGGAGAAATCCCTCAGCGATACGCAAAAGCTGTGGCTGGCGCTGCCGGGCAACAGGCGCACCCAGGCGCAGGATTTCCCGGTGCTGCGGGTGGAAGATCTCACCGGGGAGGGGTTTATCGATCTTAGCCTTGAGATCTACGCCGGGGAGATCGTCGGCCTGGCCGGACTGGTGGGATCCGGGCGCACCGAGTTTGCGGAAACGCTCTACGGCCTGCGTCCGGTGCGCGGTGGCCGGGTCTGGCTGGAAAACCAGGAGATCACCGGCGATCCGGTCAGTTCACGCCTGGACAAAGGGCTGGTCTACCTGCCGGAAGACAGGCAGGTGTCCGGCCTGTTCCTCGACGCGCCGATCCGCTGGAACACCGTGGCGCTGAACGAGCCGTCCCTCTGGCAGCAGCGCAAGCGGGAGTCTGCGGTGGTGGAGCGTTATCACCGGGCGCTGGGGATCAAGCTCAACTATGCGGATCAACCCGTACGCACGCTCTCCGGCGGCAACCAGCAGAAGGTGCTGCTGGCGCGCTGCCTCGAGGCCAACCCTTTACTGCTGATCGTCGATGAACCGACGCGTGGCGTGGACGTCTCGGCGCGCGCCGATATCTATCAGCTGATAAAAAGCGTGGCGGCACAGAACGTGGCGGTGCTGATGATCTCAAGCGATCTCGACGAGTTCCCGGGCCTGGCATACCGCGTGCTGGTGATGCATCAGGGCGTGCTCAGCGGCGAGCTGCCGCGCCACGCCGTCAGCCTCGACAGGATGATGGCGCTGGCATTCGGAGGGTAATCATGAAGACCTTGCTGAAAAACCGCGAGCTGAGCGCGTTTCTCGCCATTCTGGCGCTGTTCGCCGTGCTGGTGGCGCTGAACCCGTCCTACCTGAGTTTACAGACGCTGGGGATGATCTTCGCCAGCGCGCAGATCCTGATCCTGCTGGCCATCGGCGCGGCGCTGGTGATGCTGACCCGCAATATCGACGTGTCCGTCGGCTCCATCGTCGGGCTGTCCGCTATCGCTGTCGGCGTGGCGCTTAATAGCGGCTACAGCCTGCCGGTTTCCATTCTCTTCGCGCTGTCGACTGGGGCGCTGGCCGGGGCGTTTAACGGGTTTCTGGTGGTGGCGCTGCGCATTCCGGCTATAGTCGCCACCCTCGGCACGCTGGGGCTGTACCGCGGGGCGATGCTGCTCTGGACGGGCGGAAAGTGGATTGAGGGGCTGCCGCCGGGGCTGAAATCCCTCTCTGAGCCTGCTGCCGTCGGGATATCGCCGCTCGGCATGCTGGTATTAATTATCGCCGTCGTTGGCGCATGGACGCTGTCGCGCACCGCGTTCGGGCGGGATTTCTACGCGGTGGGGGATAACCTCGCCGCCGCGCGCCAGCTGGGCGTGGCGGTGAACCGCACCCGCATGATTGCCTTTACCCTGAACGGCATGCTGGCAGCCTGCGCCGGGATTGTCTTTGCCGCGCAGATAGGCTTTGTGCCCAACCAGACCGGCAGCGGGCTGGAGATGAAGGCCATCGCCGCCTGCGTGCTCGGCGGTATTTCGCTGCTGGGCGGCACCGGCACGCTGATTGGTGCTCTGCTGGGGGCGTTCTTCCTGACCCAAATCGACACCGTGCTGGTGCTGTTCAGGCTTCCGGCGTGGTGGAACGACTTTATCGCCGGGCTGGTGCTGCTGGGTGTGCTGGTGCTCGACGGGCGCCTGCGCCAGGCGCTGGCACGCCATCAGCGGGCGCTGAAGTATGGCCGCTTCCAGCCGGGCAACAGAGGGGGAAAGCACGTCACCCCGTTTCCCAAACGCAAAAAAGAGGTGGCGTAAATGAAACTTAACTGGGAAAGCGCGCTGCTGATTTTACTGGTGCTGGAGATCCTGCTCTTTGGCGCCATCAACCCGCGCATGCTCGACGTCAACATGCTGCTGTTCAGCACCAGCGACTTCATCTGCATCGGCATTGTGGCGCTGCCGCTGACGCTGGTCATCATCAGCGGCGGGATCGACATCTCCCTCGGCTCGACAATTGGCCTGTGCGCCATCGCGCTGGGGGTGATGATGCAGGCAGGGTGGCCGATGGCGGTTGACATCCCTCTGACGCTGCTGCTCGGCCTGCTGTGCGGATTATTTAATGCCGCGCTTATTCACTATACCGGCATTAGCCCGCTGGTGATCACCCTCGGCACGCTCTACCTCTACGGCGGCGGCGCGCTGCTGCTCTCCGGCATGGCGGGGGCGACGGGCTATGAGGGCATCGGTGGCTTCCCGGACAGCTTCACGGCGTTCGCTAACCTCACGGTGTTGGGCCTGCCGATCCCGCTGGTTTTGTTCGCGGTGATTACGTTTTTCTTTTGGCTGATTACCCACCGCGGGCGCTTTGGCCGTCATCTGTTTTTAATCGGCCAGAACCCGCGCGCGGCGCGCTATGCGGCGCTGTCGGTGAACGGCATGCCCTACGCGCTGTACGGGCTGGTGGGTGTGGCCTCGGCGATTGCCGCGCTGGTGATGGTCTCTTATTTCGGCTCCGCGCGTTCGGATCTGGGGCGCGATTTACTGATGCCCGCGCTCACCGCCGCCGTGCTCGGCGGGGCCAATATCTACGGCGGGTCAGGCTCGGTTGTTGGTACGGCGCTGGCGGCGCTGCTGGTGGGCTACCTGCAGCAGGGTTTACAGATGGTCGGCATCCCTAACCAGGTGTCGAGCGCGCTGTCAGGGGCGCTGCTGGTTGTGGTGGTGATGGGACGTTCGCTAAGTCTGCACCGCGAATGGGTGCGATCTCTCTTTAGAAAACTATCCGGAGCGTAAGATGAAAACAAAACTGCTCGTCCTGACAATGGCCCTCAGCTTCGCCTCGGCGCAGGCGGCGGACCGCATTGCCTTTATCCCGAAGCTGGTAGGCGTGGGCTTTTTCACCAGCGGCGGCAACGGCGCGAAAGAGGCGGGGAAAGATCTCGGCGTGGATGTGACCTACGACGGCCCGACCGAGCCGAGCGTCTCCGGCCAGGTGCAGCTCATCAATAACTTCGTTAACCAGGGCTATAACGCCATTATCGTCTCCGCCGTGTCGCCGGACGGCCTCTGCCCGGCGCTGAAGCGCGCGATGCAGCGAGGCGTCAAGGTTCTGACCTGGGACTCCGACACCAAACCGGAGTGCCGTAGCATCTACATCAACCAGGGAACGCCGGAGCAGCTCGGCGGCCTGCTGGTGGAGATGGCGGGCAAACAGGTCACCAAACCGAACGCTAAAGTGGCGTTCTTCTACTCCAGCCCGACCGTCACCGACCAGAACCAGTGGGTGAAAGAGGCGAAAGCCAAAATCGAGAAAGATCACCCTCAGTGGCAGATCGTCACCACCCAGTTTGGCTATAACGACGCCACCAAATCCCTGCAAACCGCCGAAGGGATCTTAAAAGCGTATCCGGATCTGGATGCGATCATCGCGCCGGACGCCAACGCGCTGCCTGCCGCGGCGCAGGCGGCGGAAAACCTGAAGCGGGAAGGGGTGGCGATTGTCGGCTTCAGCACGCCGAACGTGATGCGCCCGTACGTTGAGCGCGGCACGGTGAAAGCCTTCGGCCTGTGGGACGTGGTGCAACAGGGCAAAATTGCGGTCAATGTCGCCGATCGCCTGCTGAAAAAAGGCGATCTTAACGTCGGCGACAGCGTGGACGTCAAAGATATCGGCGCGCTGAAAGTCGAGCCGAACAGCGTGCAGGGCTACCAGTACGAGGCGAAGGGCAACGGCATCGTGCTGCTGCCGGAGCGCGTGGTGTTCACCAAAGAGAACATCAGCAAATACGATTTCTGACGGGGGGAGCAAATGGCTGATTTAGACGACATCAAAGACGGCAAAGATTTTGGCATCGGTACGCCGCAGGTTAACGCGCCGTACACCCTGAAGGGCTGCGGCTCGCTGGACTGGGGCATGCAGTCCAGGCTTTCGCGCATCTTCAACCCGCAGAGCAACCGCACGGTGATGCTGGCCTTTGACCACGGCTACTTTCAGGGGCCGACCACCGGCCTTGAGCGTATCGACCTCTCCATCGCGCCGCTGTTTGGTGAAACCGACGTACTGATGTGTACCCGCGGCATCCTCAGGAGCCAGGTGCCAGCTGCGACAAACAAACCGGTGGTGCTGCGCGCCTCCGGCGGTAACTCGATTCTGGGGGAGCTGTCGAACGAATGTGTGGCGGTGGCGATGGAGGATGCCCTGCGCCTGAACGTCTGCGCGGTGGCGGCGCAGGTGTACATAGGCAGCGAGTTTGAGCATCAGTCGATCAACAACATCATCAAGCTGGTGGACGCAGGGGCTCGCTACGGCATGCCGACGCTGGCGGTGACGGGCGTCGGCAAGGAGATGGCTCGCGACGCGCGCTACTTCTCGCTCGCCAGCCGCATCGCCGCTGAAATGGGGGCGCAGTTCGTCAAAACCTACTACGTGGACGAGGGATTTGAAAAAGTGACCGCCAGCTGCCCGGTGCCGATAGTGATCGCCGGGGGCAAAAAGCTGCCGGAGCACGAGGCGCTGGATATGTGCTGGCGCGCGATCGACCAGGGTGCATCCGGCGTGGACATGGGGCGCAATATCTTCCAGTCCAGTGCGCCGCTCGCCATGCTAAAGGCGGTGAAGAAAGTGGTTCATGAGAACTGGAACGCCCGCGATGCGTTCCAGTTCTGGCAGGAAGAGAAACAGGGAGAAGCAAAATGAACGTGACGCTGGTGGAGATCAACATCAA
This sequence comes from Enterobacter chuandaensis, assembly GCF_039718975.1. Classification (NCBI taxonomy): domain Bacteria; kingdom Pseudomonadati; phylum Pseudomonadota; class Gammaproteobacteria; order Enterobacterales; family Enterobacteriaceae; genus Enterobacter; species Enterobacter chuandaensis. The sequence goes on along the minus strand of NZ_CP097173.1, from coordinate 4,006,151 downwards.
GCCCGAGCGGGTGGACGAGTTTCTGGAGGTGTTCCGCGCCAACCACGAGGGGGCGATTCAGGAGCCGGGAAACCTGCGCTTTGACGTATTGCAGGATCCGCGTGTGAAAACGCGGTTCTTTATCTACGAGGCCTATAAGGACGAAGAGGCGGTGCTGGCGCATAAGAAAACGCCGCACTACCTGGCGTGTGTGGATAAGCTCGAAGAGCTGATGTCAGAGCCGCGTAAGAAACGCAGTTTTGTGGGGCTGTTGCCGGAGTAGCGGCCATGCCGGGTGGCGCTAATGCTTATCCGGCCTACCGCACCATCCCGCACCCCATAGGCCCGGTAAGCGTTAGCGCCACCGGGCGTTGTTCAGGCCAGCTCCATCAGTTGAATCTGAGCCGTGGCACCCGGCATCAGCCGCTGCAGGTTATTAACTAACTCCTCTCCTGCTTCTTCCAGCGCCGCAAGCGGCATCGACGGCAGACTTTCAAGAATAAACCACATAGATTGCGCCTGGCTGTCCAGACGAGTACGCACCCCTTGTCGCCAGTTCCAGCGGCGGCAGGTGACGCCGAGATCGTCGCGCCAGATAACCTCGCCCGGTTCCGGATGTTCTATCACCGGCTGTCCCTCTTTATAGGTATCAAACGGCTCGCTGCCGTCGGCCAGCGTCAGGCGCGGTGCACCCGAGTACGCCGCGAGATTTTCCCCACCCACCGGAATGGCGTAGCGAATACTCACCGCGTTATAGATATCCACGACCGGATCCAGCGATGGCAGCGAACCGTCTTTCTGTACCCGCTTGCGCAGGGCCGCGGCGGAACAGGGCGTGCGTTTTGGTTTCGCGCCGAAGGCTTTAAACACCTCATCCCAGTCTGAAAGGTGTGCAGCAGCCCATGGCACATCATCATTAAGCATCTGCTGGCAGGCCTGCGCCAGCGCGGCAGTTGCCACCTCCGGGTGGGTAATCGGCGCAGCTTCAACCAGAATGCTCAGCGCCCGAAAGCCTGGGGCAATCCCGGCAAGACGCGAATCTATTGACGGCGTAACGAGAGACATAAATAATCCTGTATTGACTGTTTTATACCATGGTAGTGACCAATGACTGATAAAGTCAATATAATGACTGATTCGGGTGCCGATGTTGCCCAGGTAAGCCTGGCCGTGGCGAACCGCATCCGCAACTGGCGGAAAGAGAAAAAGCTGTCGCTGGACGAGCTGTCCCGCCGGGCCAGCGTCAGCAAAGGGATGCTGGTGGAGATCGAAAAGGGCGCAGCCAACCCCAGCATCGCTATTTTGTGCAAGCTGGCCGCCGCGCTCGGCATCTCCGTGGCGGATATCGTTAACGTCTCCAGCGAGCCGCAGGTGCACGTTATTGAAGAAGCCGCGATTCCGGTACTGTGGCAGGGCGCGCAGGGCGGTTACGCCAGGCTGCTGGCGGGCACCGCGGGCCCGGATATGATTGAGTTATGGCAGTGGGAGATGCTGCCGGGGGAACGCTTTACCTCTCCGGGGCACCCGGCGGGAACCTTTGAGCTACTGCACGTGATCGAAGGTGTTTTATCGCTAACGATGGACGAGACGGTGACGCAGGTTAACCAGGGCGCATCGGCGGTGGCGAAAACCGAAGCGGCGCACGGCTACGCCAATGAAGGCGACACCGTGCTTCGTTTCACCATGACGGTGGCGGAGTTTCACCGATAAAAAGTAGGCCGGGTAAGCGTAGCGCCACCCGGCGTTGTTTATGCCTCTTCCACGCTCACCCGCAGCGCGGCCAGCGCCTTGCGCGCCGCCTTCAGCACCAGCTCGCACTGCTCAATGGTCAGCGTCAGCGGCGGCTCAATGCGGATGGTTTTCGAGTTGTTGAGCGTGCCGGCCACCAGCACCCGCTGGCGGAACATCTCGCTCGCGAAGCTGTAGCCGATTTCGTTGTCGACAAACTCGATTGCCATCAGCATCCCTTTGCCGCGCGCCTCCTGCACCAGATCCGGGTACTCACGGCCAAGCTGGCGGAAACCGTCCAGCAGCATGTCGCCTTTCTGCTCCGCCTGCGCAGGCAGGTTTTGCTCCAGCAGCACGTTGATGGTGGCCAGCGCCGCCGCACAGGCCAGCGGGTTGCCGCCAAAGGTGGTGGTGTGCAGGAACGGGTTGTCGAACAGCACCGAGAACACCTCCTCGGTGGCAACCGTCGCGCCAATCGGCATCACGCCGCCGCCGAGGGCCTTCGCCAGACACAAAATGTCCGGCTGAACGTTCTCGTGCTCGCAGGCAAACATCTTGCCGGTTCGCCCCATCCCGGTCTGCACTTCGTCGAGGATCAGCAGCGCGCCAAACTCATCGCATAACTGACGCACGGCGGGCAGATAGCCTTGTGGAGGGAGGATCACACCACCTTCGCCCTGAATCGGCTCCAGGATCACCGCCGCCACGTCATCGCCGGTTTTACGGCATTCGCTCAGCACGGTGCGCATGGCGTTGATGTCGCCAAACGGCACGTGGCGGAAGCCCGGCAGCAGCGGCATAAACGGTTTGCGGAAGGTGGATTTAGCCGTAGCCGACAGTGCGCCCAGGGATTTCCCGTGGAACGCGCCACTGGTAGCGATAAAGGTGAATTTCCCGCGCGGCGACTGGTACGCTTTGGCGAGTTTAATCGCCGCCTCGACCGACTCGGTGCCGCTGTTGCTAAAGAAGCTGTACTTCAGTTTGCCGGGCGTTAAGGCCGCCAGCGTTTTCGCGAGCATGGCGCGAAGCGGGTCGAGCAGTTCCTGGCTATGGAGAGGTTGTTTCGCAAGTTGATTCTGTACGGCGGAAACCACTACTGGATTACGGTGCCCCACGTTGAAGATACCAAAACCACCCAGGCAATCTATAAACTCCTGTCCCTGGGTGTCGACAAGCGTGTTCAGACTTCCCGCTTGCCACTCTACGGCTCCGTAATCCCCGCCGGCGGTAACAGATTTGCGATACTCCAGAAAACCAGGATTCACATGCTCTTTAAAGTAATCGATGACCTCTCGGTTAAGTTGTTTCATCTCCTCATGGTCGAGCGTTCGCTTCTCAATGAGATTCAGTGCGTGCGCGGTACAGGCAAGAGCCGAGGCGCTGGAAGGTAACCTGTTCAAAATATGCTCCCGGGGATCGCGTATCACATGATACTGAGTTAAGTATTGCAGGGATTACGCCACTTCAGATGACTTAACGAAAATCGGGATAAACGCCAGGTTAAAATTATGTTGCGCAATATTTAATCATGCCGGAGCAACCGAAACGGGATTTAGCGGTACAGAGCAAGGGGCGCTGGAAAGGGGGATACGACTCAATTGCACTACCGGAGTGCATAGCCTGCTACTTAAGTGGGCATTAACAGGTCATGCTTTGTAGGTAATTTCTTATCGAAAGTATTTGAAATCAATAGATTATAAAATCTCACAAAAAGTGCGGTTTAAGTGAAATCTGCGATCTCCATCAAGTTTAACAACTAAAGATAAATTGTTTACCGCCGAAAAAACAATAAACCACAAAATTAACATTCGAATAACCTGCAAGGAATGCCCGTCATGTCTTCTCCTTCCTATGTCACCCAGAATAACTATCCTCTGGACGATGACACCACCTTAATGTCGACCACAGACATCCACAGCTATATGACCCATGCAAACGACACCTTTGTGCAGGTGAGCGGCTATCAGCTTGATGAGATGATGGGGCAGCCGCACAATCTGGTGCGCCATCCCGATATGCCGAAAGCGGCGTTTGCCGATATGTGGTACACCCTGCAGCAGGGTGAGCCGTGGAGCGGGATTGTCAAAAACCGACGTAAAAATGGCGATCATTACTGGGTGCGTGCGAATGCGGTGCCGATGGTGCGGAACGGGCAGGTGACGGGGTATATGTCGATCCGCACCCGGGCCAAAGAGGAAGAGATTGCCGCCGTAGAGCCGCTCTACCGGGCGCTGAATAACGGGAGCTGTAAAAAGCGTATCCACAAAGGACTGGTGGTGCGAAAAGGGTGGCTGGGTAAGCTTCCGGCCATGCCGCTGCGCTGGCGCGTACGCAGTGTGATGGCGGCGCTTTTTGCCGTGCTTGCCGCTACCCTGGTGTCCACCTCCGCAGGCTGGTTGCCGCTCGCAGCCGCCGCAGTGGTGATGCTGCTGGGAACGTTGCTGTTTGAGCAGCAAATTGTCCGCCCGATCGAAAACGTCGCTCGCCAGGCGTTGAAGGTAGCGACCGGCGAGCGCAACAGCGTGCAGCATCTGAACCGCAGCGACGAGCTGGGGCTGACGCTGCGTGCGGTAGGGCAGCTGGGGCTGATGTGCCGCTGGCTCATCAATGACGTCTCAAGTCAGGTGATGAGCGTCCGTGACGGCAGCGACAGGCTGGCGCAGGGAAATGAAGCGCTGAACGATCGTACGCGGCAGACCGTGGCGAACGTGCAGCAGACCGTCGCAACGATGAACCAGATGGCCGCCTCCGTTCAGAGCAACTCTGAAACCGCCGCCGAAGTGGACAAACTCTCAGTGGCCGCGAGCAGCGCGGCGACGAAAGGCGGCAACGCGATGCAGACCGTGGTGAAAACGATGGATGATATCGCCGACAGCACGCAGCGCATTGGTTCGATTACCTCTCTGATTAACGACATCGCTTTCCAGACCAATATCCTGGCGCTGAATGCGGCGGTGGAGGCCGCAAGGGCCGGCGAGCAGGGGAAAGGTTTTGCCGTGGTCGCAGGTGAAGTTCGCCACCTTGCCAGCCGCAGCGCGAATGCGGCGAACGATATCCGCAAGCTGATTGATGCCAGCGCCAGCAAGGTGCAGTCCGGCTCCGAGCAGGTGCATGCCGCAGGCCGCACGATGGATGATATTGTCGAGCAGGTGAAAAATGTGACGCAGCTCATCGCGCAGATCAGCCACTCGACGTCCGAACAGGCGACCGGGTTGTCAGAGTTAACCCGCGCGGTGGCGGAACTCGACAGCATTACGCAGAAAAATGCCGATCTGGTCGAGGAGAGCGCCCACATTTCTGCCATGGTGAAACACCGCGCCGGACGGCTTAAGGATGCGGTGACGGTTCTCCACTGAGTCAGTAATGTTCCAGAAAGCCGTTTATTTCGCAGGGAATAAACGGCTTTATTCTTTTGTGATTGTAATTATTAATGTATTTTGTTGTTAATTTTATATTAAATAACTAAAAAAATTTCCTCAGTTATTTGTTCCTGCCTAAGTCAATTTCCCGCGATGCAATTTTGCAAAACCCTGATCTGGTGGTCTGGTAACGATCAATGGAGCCATATCAATAGCCCCTGCCTATCCATTGTGATGGTTATGAAATAAAAAAACGATCAAAGTCATAAAGTTAGCGGATTCGTTACCGATAACAGCGATCGTCTGAGAAATAATCACATCGATGGAGAAAATATGTTCTTACATGACGTAAAGATCGGCACGAAATTATTTCTGGCGTTTGGGTTCTTTATTGTCCTGATGGTGGTCAGCGCCAGTTTGTCCTTGCTGAGTCTGAACCGGGCGAACAACGGGATGCAATCCATCATTACCCATGATTATCCCACCACGGTAAAAGCGAACCAGTTAATCGATAACTTCCAGGAATTTATTAGCACTCAGCAGCTCATGTTGCTGGATGAACAGGGAACGTACACAGCGCAGTCGCAGCAGCATCTTAAAGCGATCAGCGAGCATATTACGGTGATCCTGGGTGAACTGAACAGTGCGCTGCAGGATCCAAAATCACAGCAGGTTCTTGCCGAGATCCACGACGTCCGTCAGCAGTATCTGGACTCACGCTATCGTATTTTGCAGGCGGTGCAGAATAACGATCGTGCGGGCGCGATCCAGGAGATGATGACCAACACTCTTTCCGTGCAGCAGGCCTATAAAGCCAAAGTGCAGGAGCTGATTGCGATTCAGAACCAGGAGATGCAGAGTGCCGGGGCGCTGGTGGAAGGCGATTTCAAATCTAACCGGCTGATGCTGATCCTGATCACCCTCTTTAGCGTCGCGGCTGGCAGCCTGATTGGCTGGTTTATCGTGCGCGCTATCACTCGTCCGCTCGGCGAGGCGGTGAATTTTGCCAATGCCATTTCAGAGGGCGACCTGACGGGCAGCATCACGCCGCATGGCAAAGACGAAACGGGCCTGTTGCTGCACGCACTGATGGAGATGAAAAACCGCCTGCTGGACATTGTGCAGCAGGTGCAAACCGGCTCGGAGAATATCTCCAGCGCGGCCGCGCAGATTGTCGCCGGAAACCAGGATCTCGCCGCGCGCACGGAAGAGCAGGCAAGTTCCGTTGAACAGACCGCCGCCTCGATGGAGCAAATTACCGCGACGGTGAAAAACACGGCCTCGCACACCGGGGAAGCGACCAACCTCTCGGCCGATGCCGCCACGGTGGTCAAAAACAACGGGGAGATGATGAAGCAGGTCACCAGCAAAATGCGCCTGATTAATGAGACGTCGAACCGGATGTCCGACATTATCGACCTGATCGACGCCATTGCCTTCCAGACCAACATTCTGGCGCTGAACGCGGCGGTGGAAGCGGCGCGTGCGGGCGAACACGGCCGCGGCTTTGCGGTCGTGGCGGGGGAAGTGCGCCAGCTTGCCCAGAAGAGCGCGTCGTCTGCCAGTGAAATCCGCGAGCTGATTGAGAGTTCCACCAGTCAGACCCAGGACGGGATGAATCTGGTCGAAAAAGCGAGTGCGTTGATCAACGGCATGGTCGGCAACGTGGAGGAGATGGACGTGATCCTGCGCGAGATCCGCCAGGCCAGCCACGAGCAGACGGAAGGGATCTCGCAGATCAACAGCGCAATTGGCCTGATTGATGCCACCACTCAGCAGAACTCTGCGCTGGTGGAGGAGTCCGTCGCGGCGGCGGCATCGCTTAACGAGCAGGCGATGCACCTGAAAGAGCTGGTACGCGTCTTCCGCGTGAGTGAGCACGCGCCGGTTTAATCCAGCTGGGAGATCTCCAGCGCCGCGCGGTCGATTACGCCGATAATCTGCTTGAGCTGCGCGTCGCTGAGTTCTCCCTGATTCACCTTCAGGTCTAATACCGCTTTAAAGTTATCCAATGCCCGCTTCATCTGCGGGTTTTTGCGCAGCTGAAAGCCGACGCTGCGCGCTTTAATACGTACCTGGATCTGTTCCAGCTGTTCCCGATTTTCGTCCAGCCAGCGTTGTCCTTCAGCGGTAATTGCAATCTTCTTACGACCGTTTTCTTCTTCCGTGATGGTGATAAAGGTCTGATCCTGAAGATAATCCAGGGTCGGGTAGATCACGCCGGGGCTCGGCGTGTAGTTCCCCTGGGTAAGATTCTCGATCTCTTTGATCAGCTCATATCCGTGGCTCGCATTGCGGGTCAGGATATCCAGAATCACCAGCCGCAGATCGCCGTGGCCGAAAAAGCGCGGTCGGCGTCCGCCGCCTTCGTGTTCGTGTCGCATAGTATGCCCTTTAATTGATATATCTAAACTATATCTAAGATATATTCAGATGTAATCTAAAATATCTTGCATTTTTACTGATTAGTAATCATTATCATTTAAAAATCAATTTAGATATATCGTAATCACCAGAGAAGAGGCTAAAAATGGCATCTACCCGTTACCCACAGCGCGTGCGTAATGACCTGCGTTTTCGCGAGCTGACGGTGCTCCGCGTTGAGCGCATCAGCGCAGGCTTCCAGCGCATTGTTTTAGGCGGCGAGGCGCTGGAGGGCTTTTGCACTCGCGGTTTCGACGACCACACCAAAGTCTTTTTCCCGGCACCAGGCGCCACGTTTGTCCCGCCGGTAGTCACCGATGAAGGTATCGACTGGGGCGACGGCGTGCGTCCGCAGGCGCGCGACTATACGCCGCTGTACGATGAGGCAAATCATGAGCTTGCGCTCGATTTCTTCGTTCATGACGGCGGCATTGCCAGCAGTTGGGCGGTCGAGGCGAAGGTGGGCGACAGGCTGACCATCGGCGGACCGCGCGGTTCGCTGGTGGTGCCGGAGGATTACGCCTGGCAGCTGTACGTGTGCGATGAATCTGGCATGCCCGCGCTGCGTCGACGATTAGAGGGCATTGCAAAACTGCCGGTGCACCCGGAAGTTCATGCGGTGGTGACCGTAGGTGACGAATCTTATAAGGACTATCTGGCGCACCTGAGTGATTTCAACATCACCTGGGTGGTGGGCCACAGCGAGCAGGCGGTGGCTGCCCGTCTGGCGGCGCTGACCGTTCCAGCGGAGGATTACTTTATCTGGCTGACCGGGGAAGGGAAGGTGGTAAAAAGCCTGAGCCGCCAGTTTGAAACCGACGCGATTGACCAGCAGCTGGTGCGTGCCAGCGCATACTGGCACGCTAAATAATCAGGCTGCGGAATCGAGCTGCGCTTCGCTGACCTGATGTTCGAGCGAGGCGCATACCTCTTTCAGCGCTTTCTCCTGCTGGGCAAAGTACGCTTCCATATTGCTCAGCGACGAGACCAGCAGCCAGGACTCTTCTTTTTCCAGCTCCGCCAGCTCGTTCACCAGAGTGTCGATTTGCTCGCGTACTTGCGCCATTTTTTTGCGGATACGCTCCAGATCGTTCAGCCTGTCGCTCGCCATCAGCGGCTCGAAGCCCTGCTGCAGACGGGCCACCAGTGAGCGAATGGCTTTCACATCGCCGCGCTGCTTTGCCTGGTTGAGCTGCACCATCATGCTGTTGGCTTCTTCTTTCAGATCGTCTGCCACCAGATCCGGGTGGCAGAGCTTGCTCGCCTGTCGCCAGAGACGCTTCAGCTCGTTCTGATCCTCTTCCGAGAGATTCTTGCCTTTGCGCAATCGCACTTCGGCATCGTGATGTTGCTCGCGGTACTTCTCGTACTCTTCGTTGGCCTCGTCACGCGCCTGACGGGCGGGCTCCTCTTCGCGCGTCAAACCACTTTCCAGCTCCAGCGCCTCGGCCAGCAGGTTGGCGATCAGATTGCTTTGCTGCTCCAGGTGCTTGCGCGCCTCCGCGGCCTGTACGGAGTCCGCAGGGAGATCGCGCCAGCGCTGAGTGAGCGTTGCCAGCACCTCTACGGCCTGCGCCATATAGCGCTGGCAGCGACGATAGTCCTCCTCGCGACGACGTGCCTCCGCCTGCTGTCGACGCAGGTTCAGCTCCGCCAGCGTTTTACGCAGGGCGAGGATCTGCTGCATCAGCGGCCCGAGGCGGGAGAAATAGAGATCGTTAAACTCATCAAGCTGCTGCACGCGCGCGTTGCGGCGGTCAATCAGATCGCGCAGACGCTCTTCCAGCGCCCTGAGCTCAAGCTTGCTGGCGGCTACCTGTGGGTCACGCCACTGGGTTACGGCGCGCTGGCCCTGAAGCCAGGCGGTTATAGCCGCCATCGCCGCGGTGTAGTTCTTTTGTTCAAGCGACACGACGATTGCCTGTAGCTCATCGTCAAACGCTTCATTTTTCAGGCGTGTCAGCTGGCTCTGGATGATGTCGTCATCTTCCAGTTCAATGGCATTTTTAATGATTTCTAGCCGTTTGATCGGTGTGCTCATGATGCCTTTCGCTTTGGCGCTTAAGTATTTGAGTTAAGGGTAGTTGTTGTAAAAGCTACAGGAAATAATACACACGGATGATGATCGGCGCGATGGGGGATTTCTTTAGTTTTGCAGTTTGTGAAGTCGTGCGGAGGGTGATGGTCTTCGCACAGCTCGCCGAAAACGCTCGTTTTAATCTATTGAAATAACGATTAATTATTACCAAAACAAGACCAATCCCTACGTAAAATTACCTGGTAAAACCCGTAATCGCCCGAATAGTTTGCCTGTGCCGGGCTGCTTATTATCCCTCTCACTGACTGTTTTCCTGACATCGGCGGACCACCGTTCGACGAGCGGAATATTTTTTCAACGGAGTAGAGATGAATATGAAAGCTATTTTAGCCGCCCTGCCGATCGCGATGATTCCGGCTACTGTTCTGGCAGCAAATACTGAAGAAGGGTATTACGGCTCCGCAAAATACCTCCAGGTTGAACAGCGTGCAAAGGAGATGGATACCAGCGCGCGTCCTGGGGTAGGGCAGTTTGTCGGTGGTAAAGAGAAAGAGCACTTCGGCGGCGCGGCGATTGCTGCGGGCTATCAGTTTGGTAACGGCTGGCGTACAGAGGGTGAATATACCTTCAAGCAGAAGGCTGAATATATCAATGGTTCCAGTGTTTTTGTTACCAACTCTGACCACCTGAAAACTGAAACCGAGCGTCTGATGGTTAACGTGTATCGTGATTATGAGCTGGGATATGGCGTTTCTCTGTACGGTACGGCAGGTCTGGGCGTGAGCAAGATCAAAGCCAACGGCTGGCAGGGTAATTCTAGCCGTGAATATGCTTCTACTACGCAAAACAACCTGACCTACGCTTTAGGGGCTGGCGTGAGCTATACGCCGGTTGAGCGCCTGTACGTGGACCTGGGCTACCGTTATATCGATATGGGCAAGATCGAAAGTGGATATAACAACTTCACTAACGCGCGTGGCTTAAAAGACGAACAGATGAAAGCGCACATCGTCTCTAATGAATTTACCCTTGGCATGCGTTATGTCTTTTAACCTGTTGTAAGTGTCACTGCTTTAAAAACAGGGCCAACGCCGCGGGAATGCGGGGTTGGCTTTTTTGTGGTTTTTACAACTCGGCTTTTGCGGGACTCTAAACCTTGATCCGGCGAGGTAGGTAACGAAAAGTCGAAGTGCCCAGTTACGCCGTAGGTGATGTAGCAGGAATTATTTTTAACGTTTTTTCAGTATAAACCGTCATACCATCAGGAATGTCTTTGCTCACAAATGACATGGCGCCGATGATAACGTTATCCCCTATGCATATCTTATCTGCAATGATGCACGACCCCGCGCCAATGCTGACATTATTGCCAATAACAATGGAAATCGGCTCTTTATTATCATTCGCGCCGGTTATGCCTATTGTGGTGTTCTGTCGTATCCGCAGAGAATGCCCGATTGTTGCAGAACCATTTACAACAATACCATGATGATGAGAAATCACCATGCCTGGCCCGATTGTTGCCCCCAGCTGTATATCTGTTCCGTATTTGAAAATGAGCTTTCTGTTTATCTTTAACGCTCTTTTCCTCAGGAATTTGCTGTCTGAGTGATGCCAGTAAGACGCGATGCGCCACCAGAAGTGGAAGCGGCGGTCGGGGCACTTTATTGCTTTATGCAGAACCCTAACCCAAGAAAATGCGTTAGAACTCATCATTACTTCGCGGCGCAAGCATTCACGCATGTGTTCTGATCTGGCTTTTTTATCCACTGCTTCTCTTTTCCTCTTATTTTGTCTCGGGAATTTTCGGGGGGGACACCATTAGCAGTTAATAAAAAAGCCACTCGTTAAAGTGGCTTAATTATCTGATTTTACAGCTAAAATTTGGTGGCCCCTGCTGGACTTGAACCAGCGACCAAGCGATTATGAGTCGCCTGCTCTAACCACTGAGCTAAGGGGCCGTGGCGGTGAATTATAAAGTAACTCCCTGCAGCAATCCAGCCATTCACTCCTGCTTGCTGTTTTTATAAACAACGCATAATCAATCCTTTATACTTCCATAACGATGTATCAGTGGGAGTAAAGATGATCAATGATATTCTTGCACCTGGCCTACGGGTGGTGTTTTGCGGTATCAACCCGGGAAAGTCCTCGGCGCACACCGGTTTTCACTTTGCCCATCCGGGAAATCGCTTCTGGAAAGTGATCTACCAGGCCGGGTTCACCGACAGGTTACTCAAGCCCGAAGAGGAGCAGCACCTGCTGGATACGCGCTGCGGTATTACCATGTTGGTCGAGCGACCAACCGTGCAGGCGAGCGAGGTTAACCTGCATGAACTGCGCAGCGGCGGGCGAGAGTTGGTCAGGAAAATTGAAGACTACCAGCCAGCCGCACTGGCGATCCTCGGTAAGCAGGCTTACGAGCAGGCGTTTAGCCAGCGCGGGGCTAAGTGGGGTAAGCAGAGCATCACTATCGGCGTGACGCAGGTGTGGGTGCTGCCGAATCCGAGTGGGCTGAACAGGGCGACGCTGGATAAGCTGGTGGAGGCGTATCGGGAACTGGATGAGGCGCTGATGGTGCGGGGTCTGTAATCCTCTGCGGCCTGATGCCCTCACCCTGGCCCTCTCCCACAGGGAGAGGGAATAAACAAAAAAAAGCTCCCGATTGGGAGCTTTTTAACTTTCAGGACCGATTAGTCGTCCAGGAAGCTACGCAGCACTTCAGAGCGGCTTGGGTGACGCAGCTTACGCAGCGCCTTCGCTTCGATCTGACGGATACGTTCGCGGGTCACGTCGAACTGTTTACCCACTTCTTCCAGCGTATGGTCGGTGTTCATGTCGATACCGAAACGCATACGCAGCACTTTTGCTTCACGGGCGGTCAGGCCAGCCAGAACGTCGTGCGTTGCAGCTCGCAGGCTCTCGGTAGTGGCAGAGTCCAGCGGCAACTCGAGGGTGGTATCCTCGATGAAATCACCCAGATGCGAATCTTCATCATCACCGATTGGTGTTTCCATGGAGATTGGCTCTTTGGCGATCTTCAGCACTTTACGGATCTTGTCTTCCGGCATCAGCATGCGCTCGGCCAGCTCTTCCGGCGTCGGCTCGCGGCCCATCTCCTGCAGCATCTGGCGGGAGATACGGTTGAGCTTGTTGATGGTCTCAATCATATGCACCGGAATACGGATGGTGCGCGCCTGGTCCGCGATAGAGCGGGTAATCGCCTGACGGATCCACCATGTTGCGTAAGTGGAGAACTTGTAACCACGACGGTATTCGAACTTATCTACCGCTTTCATCAGACCGATGTTGCCTTCCTGAATCAGATCCAGGAACTGCAGACCGCGGTTGGTGTATTTCTTGGCGATAGAGATAACCAGACGCAAGTTCGCTTCAACCATCTCTTTCTTCGCTCGGCGGGCTTTCGCTTCACCGATGGACATACGACGGTTGATGTCCTTGACCTGCTCGATGGTCAGACCGGTCTCTTCTTCAATCTGCTGCAGCTTCTGCAGACCGCGATAGACATCGTCCTTCACGTCGTGCAGTTTTTCAGACCACGGCTTGTTCATCGCGATAGCCGCGTTGAACCAGGTTTCGCTGGTTTCGTTGCCGGTGAAGAGGGTGATGAAGTTCTTCTTCGGCATTTTGCACTGCTCAACGCACAGCTTCATGATGATGCGTTCCTGGGTGCGTACGCGATCCATCATTACGCGCATGCTGTTTACCAGGTAGTCGAACTGTTTTGGCACCAGGCGGAACTGTTTGAACACTTCAGACAGCTTCAGGATCTCTTCCTGAGCGGCAGCATGGCTGCGGCCTTTCGCTTTAATGGTGTCACGCGTTACTTCGTACTGGGTACGCAGTTCGGCAAACTTCTCACGCGCCAGTTCCGGGTCGATGCTGTTGTCATCGTCCGCGCTGTCGTCGTCTTCTTCCTCATCTTCGTCTTCGTCGTCATCCATCTCTTCCTGAGACAGCTCAGAACCGACGTGAGTGGCGGTTGGCGCCATATCTTCTTCAGCGTTCGGGTCGACAAAACCGGTGATCAGGTCAGACAGGCGCGCTTCTTCCGCTTCAACGCGATCGTATTGCTCCAGCAGATAGGTGATCGCTTCCGGGTATTCGGCGACAGAGCACTGAACCTGGTTGATCCCGTCTTCGATGCGTTTTGCGATGTCAATTTCGCCTTCGCGGGTCAACAGTTCAACGGTACCCATTTCGCGCATGTACATGCGGACCGGGTCAGTGGTACGCCCGATTTCAGATTCCACGCTGGACAGTACCTGTGCAGCAGCTTCTTCCGCATCTTCGTCAGTGTTGTTGGAGGTTTCAGCCAGCAACAGATCATCGGCATCCGGTGCTTCTTCCATCACCTGAATGCCCATGTCATTGATCATTTGGATGATGTCTTCGATTTGATCTGAATCGACGATATCTTCCGGCAGATGGTCATTGACCTCGGCATAGGTCAGATAGCCTTGCTCCTTACCGCGTTGGACAAGAAGTTTCAGCTGTGACTGCGGGTTTTGCTCCATAAGACGGTATCCACACTTAATTCGTTTGATTGGTGTCGGCGATGGGGCTGCCAACCTTTAAAGCGAGGGCGTACTTATATTTTTGCCGCTGCCTCTCAGTGCGGCTGCCGGGGGCTTCCCGATCGATATTCGGCACTTAAGCCGTTAAATTTTTTATTTCTTCGCCAGTTCCTGGTTAATCATCCAGAGCTCTCGGCGTTCTTCGCTGCTTAAGCCGTGCGTGCGCTCGCGAGCTATCAACTCTTCCTGGCGCAGCTCAAGCATCGAATCAAACATATGGTTGAGCGAGTCGGTGAACGTTTTTTCTGCAATATCCTTATCTGCTATATCGTCCCACATCGACAGTTTTTCAAGGGTAGCGGCCTCTTTTGTGCCGCGATAATGCTCTAAAAGTTGTCCGGTGGTCAGACCTGGCTGAGACAAACAAGTGTTGACCAGTTCTGAAAATAAGCCAAGTCCGGGCAACTTTTCGTGGTTCAAACCCGCCAGCGACGGCACTTGCGGAGCAAGCTCGGGGTTTTGTACCAGCAATCCTATCAGTATACGCATGGTTGTGCGTTTTAGCTGAGGCGCGGGGCGAACCGTGCCGTTTTCAGCCTGTTTAGGCATTAAACGTTCAAGCTGGCTGTCATCCAGAATGCCGAGCTTGTTGCCTAACTCCTGACGCAGGTAGATGCGCAGCGTTTCGCCGGGCACCTGGTTGATTAACGGCAGCGCCAGCGTACTGAGCTGCGCGCGCCCGTCAGGGGTACTCAAATCAACCTGCGGCATCAGGCTATTAAACAGAAACGTGGAGAGCGGCTGTGCCTGCTCCATCCGCGCTTCAAATGCCGCTTTGCCCTCTTTACGCACCAGCGTATCCGGGTCTTCACCGTCGGGCAGGAACATAAAGCGTAGCTGACGCCCGTCGGTCATATACGGCAGCGCGGTTTCCAGCGCTCGCCAGGCGGCGTCGCGTCCGGCCCGGTCACCGTCGTAACAGCAGATGACGTTGTTGGTCACCCTGAACAGCAGTTGAATATGATCGGCGGTGGTGGACGTACCTAGCGACGCAACGGCGTAGTTAATGTCGTACTGCGCCAGCGCAACGACGTCCATATAGCCTTCGACGACCAGCAGACGCGGAGGTTCCGCGTTGTCCTGCTGCGCCTCATAAAGACCGTAAAGCTGGCGGCCCTTATGAAAAATATCGGTTTCCGGAGAGTTGAGGTATTTCGGCAGGGCATCACCCAGCACGCGACCACCAAAACCAATTACCCGGCCACGCTTGTCGCGGATCGGGAACATCACCCGTTCACGGAAGCGGTCGTAGCTTCGTCCCTGGTCGTTGGTGACCAGCATGCCTGCGTCGATGAGAGATTTACGATCTTCGCTATTGCCGCCAAAACGCTTTAACACGTTGTCCCAGCCGGGCGGGGCGTAACCAATAGCGAAACGCGCAATCACATCGTCGCTCAGTCCGCGCTTGTTCAGATACTGACGCGCAGGCTCAGCCGCAGAGTGCTTAAGAGACTGTTGGTAAAACGAATTCAGGCCATCCATCAGTTGATACAGCGTTTGCCTCTGATGGCGCTCGATCTGACTTGGCCCACTGCCTGCTTCATACGGCACTTCAAGGTTATGCATCGCCGCCAGCTCTTCGACGGTTTCAACGAACTCGAGCTTATCGTAGTTCATCAAAAAATCGACGGCATTACCGTGTGCGCCACAGCCGAAGCAATGGTAAAACTGTTTTTCACCGTTTACGGTGAAGGAGGGGGTTTTTTCGTTATGGAACGGACAGCACGCATGGTAGTTCTTACCCTGCTTTTTCAGCTTTACCCGCGCGTCGATGAGATCGACGATGTCGGTTCTGGCGAGCAGGTCATTGATGAAAACGCGTGGGATTCTTCCGGCCATATGCCCCAAAAATTTAAGCGACTTATAAACGAAAACAAGCCGCGCATTCCTTCCGGAAGCACGGCCTTACGACTACTACTCTGTCTGTCAATTGAGGGCGTTGACCCTCAAGAGATTAGTACAGACGAGTACGGCGTGCGTTTTCGCGAGCCAGTTTCTTCGCGTGACGTTTCACAGCGGAAGCTTTAGCGCGCTTACGTTCGGTCGTTGGTTTTTCATAAAACTCACGACGACGAACTTCAGCCAGAACACCTGCTTTCTCGCATGAACGTTTGAAGCGACGCAGTGCTACGTCGAACGGCTCGTTTTCACGTACTTTAATTACCGGCATGTAACTCTCACCTTTAATAAATTCGGTTTGCCGCTGGCATCAACGCCAGCTTATTTCAAAATGGTGCGGAATTTTACTGCAAATGCTGCTGCTTTGTAAAGCACCGATGCGATTTTGAAAGGGACTTTAATAAGGGTGAGGAGTATACACGAGCCTTCTTCCTGGGGCGAACAAAGTTTTACATCAACCCGCCCAGGCTCTACACTGCGCGGTATTGAAACGAGGTAAAACAAGTCATGCGTGTACTGGGTATTGAAACATCCTGCGATGAAACCGGCATCGCCATTTACGACGACGAAAAAGGGCTTCTGGCCAACCAGCTGTATAGTCAGGTGAAATTGCACGCTGACTACGGCGGTGTCGTACCTGAACTGGCCTCTCGTGATCACGTGCGTAAAACGGTTCCCCTGATTCAGGCGGCGCTGAAAGAGGCCGGGTTAAGCTCAACCGATATTGACGCCGTAGCCTATACCGCGGGGCCAGGTCTGGTCGGCGCGCTGCTGGTCGGCGCGACGGTTGGCCGCTCGCTGGCGTTCGCGTGGGATGTACCGGCGATCCCGGTCCACCACATGGAAGGGCATCTGCTGGCACCGATGCTGGAAGAGAATCCGCCCGAATTCCCGTTTGTGGCGCTGCTGGTCTCCGGCGGCCATACGCAGCTGATTAGCGTAACGGGCATTGGCAAGTACGCGCTGCTGGGCGAGTCGATCGACGACGCTGCCGGTGAAGCCTTCGACAAAACCGCCAAGCTGCTGGGGCTGGATTACCCAGGTGGCCCGATGCTCTCCAAAATGGCGTCGCAGGGAACGGAAGGGCGCTTTGTCTTCCCGCGTCCGATGACCGACCGTCCGGGGCTGGATTTCAGCTTCTCCGGGCTGAAAACCTTTGCGGCGAATACTATCCGCAATAACGACGACAGCGAGCAGACCCGCGCCGATATCGCCCGCGCGTTTGAAGACGCGGTGGTGGATACGCTGATGATCAAGTGCAAGCGCGCGCTGGATCAGACCGGCTTTAAGCGCCTGGTGATGGCAGGTGGCGTGAGTGCCAACCGCACGCTGCGCGCGAAGCTCGCCGAGATGATGCAAAAGCGTCGCGGGGAAGTGTTCTATGCCCGTCCGGAATTCTGTACCGATAACGGGGCGATGATCGCCTACGCCGGGATGGTGCGCCTCAATGCGGGCGCAACGTCCGACCTGAGCGTGTCCGTGCGTCCGCGCTGGCCGCTGGCGGAACTGCCGGAGGCGTAACCCCCTCACTCTGGCCCTCTCCCCAAAGGGGAGAGGGAAATTTACGACTACACCCGCAGCATCCCTTTCTCTTCCAGAAACGCAATAATCGTCGCTAAACCGTCACCCGCCTTCAGGTTGGTAAACGTCCACGGACGCTCGCCGCGCATGCGGTTGGTGTCGCGCTCCATCACCTCCAGCGACGCCCCCACGTACGGCGCGAGATCGGTTTTGTTGATCACCAGAAAATCGGATTTGGTGATCCCCGGCCCGCCCTTGCGCGGGATTTTTTCCCCTTCGGCCACGTCGATCACGTAAATGGTCAGATCCGCCAGTTCCGGGCTGAACGTGGCGCTCAGGTTATCGCCGCCGCTTTCCACGAAGATCAAATCCAGATTGCCGAATTTCTCGCTTAACGCTTCCACCGCCGCCAGGTTCATCGAGGCATCTTCGCGGATAGCAGTATGCGGGCAGCCGCCCGTCTCCACGCCCACGATGCGCTCTGGCTCCAGCGCGCCCGCCTCGGTCAGGATGCGCTGATCCTCTTTGGTGTAGATATCGTTAGTGACCACCGCCAGATGGTACGTGTCGCGCATCGCCTTGCAGAGCGCTTCCAGCAGCGCGGTTTTCCCCGACCCTACCGGGCCACCCACGCCTACGCGCAAGGGATGTTTGTAATCAGCCATGTTGACTCCTCAGGAACGGAATAGTCGTGAATATTGGGTTTCGTGGCGCGCGGAGGCGATGGCCGACAGCGGCGTTGCTGCCCCCAGCGCGTCGTCGCGACGTAAAAATGCCTGTTCAAAACCAGCGGCGTAGTGGTCGCTCAGTTCGATAATCAGCTGCTGCGCGGCCTGTTGCCCAAACGGCACCAGCTTGACGCCCGCCATCACCGCACTCTCTATCCAGCTGTAGCCGAGGCTCAGCGCCAGCTCGCGCGCGCTAATGCCCCAGCGCACGCCGAGCCACGCCATGCCGCCGAGCTGGCTTTGCATAAATAGCGGCAGCCATTCGGGCGGACAGTCAGGTTCCCAGCTCTTAATCAGGCGCGTAAAGGCCGCCCCGCGGTTGCGTTCCTCTTCCCGCAGCTCGCGCGTTTCCCGGCAGGCGAGAAGGTATGCCGTCCAGTGTTTTGCATTTGTATGATCGCGTTGCTCACAGGCCTGATAAAGACGGATAAACAGCGGCAGGTCGACGCAGAAAAAGCTCTGCTCCATCTGCTGGATCTGCCAGCGCCTGAAGGCCTCGGCGTCCGTGACCCAGCCTGCCTCCACGGCCCACTCCAGCCCCTGGGACCAGGTAAACGATCCCACCGGCAGGCTGCTGCTGGAGAGCTGCATCAGGCGCAGCCGCTGGCGGGCGTGCTCCATCAGCTCATCAGCGCCAGCAGGGCGGAGGCAATCAGCCCGCCGCCGAAGGTTTTACGCAGCCCGTCGTGACGGCGCAGCAGCAAGCCTGCGGCGAAACTGGCGCACAGCACCGTGGCGCTGGCGAACATAAAACCGCTGGTGAAGAGCCAGAAGCTGTGGCCGGACATCTCCACGCCGTGCGCCCAGCCGTGGAACATCGCCAGGGCAGGCACCGCCAGCAGCAGACGGTTTTCAGTTTTAAACATCATCACGCCGCAGACCGCCAGCGAGGCGATAATCAGCATCTCCATGCCGCTGAAGCCGCCGAGGAGGCTGCCCGCAATGGCGCCAACAAGCATCATGCCGAGGGTGGCAAACGGCAGCAGGAGCTTGCGGCCGCTCAGGGCAGACAGCACACCCGCGCCGGTGAGCATCAGCAGGTGATCGAGCCCGGTGAGCGGGTGGAGAAAACCGGCCTGGAAGCTGTCGGTACCGTGTCCCGGATGCGCGAGCGCGGGAACGGAAAAAGCCAGCAGTAACAGCGGTAAATACTTGCGCATGATGAGTCCTTAATGTGAATGGGCGTGAGAATGGCTATGGCTGTGGGCATCGCTGGCGTACGCGCCCGCTTCCGGTTCAAACGGAAGCGCAGCAAACGTCACCTCCAGCCCGAACTGACGCAGCATATCGTCGAGAACGTGATCGTGGTGATAGCGCAGCTCGCCGGGCATGATCTGCAATGGTACGTGGCGGTTGCCCAGGTGGTAGCAGGCGCGGGCGAGCAGGAACGGATCGGCGCAGCGCACCACGGAAACCGACTCCGGGGCGGCGATCACTTCTATGACCTCGCTGCCGTCGTCGGTGGTCAGCAGGTCTCCCCCGCGCAGCAGCAGGCCGCGCGGCAGCATCAGCCCGGCTTCGCGGCCGTCGTTCAGCGACACGCGGGCGCGGCTTTTCATCCGCACGTCAATCGGCAGCGTGACGCTGGCGGTTACAGGGTGGGCATGGTCCAGGCGTTGGGTTAAGTAGATCATCATCACTCCTTAAAACAGGAAATAGCGTTGCGCCATCGGCAGAACGTCAGCCGGTTCGCTGGTTATCAGTTCGCCGTCGACGCGCACCTCGTAGGTTTGCGAATCGACGGTGATATTCGGCTGCAGGGCGTTGTGGATCATGTCCGCCTTTTTCACCGTCCGGCAGCCTTTCACCACCGCCGTGGCGCTCTGCAGGTTGAGCTGCTGTGGAATGCCGTTCGCACTGGCGGCCTGCGAGATAAACGTCAGGCGCGTGGCGTGGCGCGCCGCACCCAGCGATCCAAACATCGGGCGGTAATGCATCGGCTGCGGCGTGGGGATCGAGGCGTTGATGTCGCCCATCGGCGCGCAGGCGATCATCCCGCCCTTAACGATGGTGGCGGGCTTGACACCGAAGAACGCCGGGGACCAGACTACGAGATCCGCCAGCTTGCCCGCCTCAATCGAACCGACCTCGTGGGCGATGCCGTGAGTGAGCGCCGGGTTAATGGTGTACTTGGCGACATAACGCTTCACGCGGAAGTTGTCGTTCTCGCCCGTCTCTTCCGGCAGCGCGCCGCGCTGAACCTTCATGCGGTGCGCCACCTGCCAGGTGCGGATAATCACTTCCCCGACGCGGCCCATGGCCTGTGAATCTGACGACGTGAGCGAGAACGCGCCGATATCGTGCAACACGTCTTCCGCGGCGATGGTCTCCCGGCGAATGCGGGATTCGGCAAACGCCACGTCCTCGGCGATATCCGGATCGAGGTGATGGCAAACCATCAGCATGTCGAGATGCTCGTCGATGGTGTTCACCGTGTAGGGCAGGGTCGGGTTAGTGGAGGAGGGCAGAATATTCGGGTGCGCGCAGGCGGTGATGATATCCGGCGCGTGGCCGCCGCCCGCCCCTTCGGTGTGGAAGGTGTGGATGGTGCGCCCGCCAATGGCAGCCAGCGTGTCTTCAACAAATCCGGACTCGTTCAGCGTGTCGCTGTGCAGCGCCACCTGAATATCCATCTCTTCGGCCACCTCCAGCGAGCAGTTAATCGCCGCGGGCGTCGCGCCCCAGTCCTCGTGGATCTTCAGCCCGATGGCGCCCGCGGCGATCTGCTCGCGCAGGGCGTCCGGGTTGGAGCCGTTCCCCTTGCCGAGCAGGCCAATATTCACCGGCAGCGTATCGGCAGCCTGCAGCATGCGGGCGATATACCACGGCCCCGGTGTGCAGGTGGTGGCGTTGGTGCCCGCCGCCGGACCGGTGCCGCCGCCGATCATGGTGGTGACGCCGGAGACCAGCGCCTCTTCCGCTTGCTGAGGGCAGATCCAGTGGATGTGGGTGTCGATCCCGCCGGCGGTGACGATCTTCCCCTCGGCGGCAATCACTTCCGTCGCAGCACCGATCGGGATCGTCACCCCGGGCTGAATGTCCGGGTTTCCGGCTTTGCCAACGGCGAAGATCCGCCCGTTCTTGACGCCGATATCGGCTTTCACGATCCCCCAGTGGTCGACGATCAGCGCGTTGGTGAGAACCAGATCCACGCAGCCGTCAGCGGTCATCTGCCCCTGGCCCATGCCGTCGCGGATCACTTTCCCGCCGCCGAACTTGACCTCTTCGCCGTAGACCGTGAGATCGTTCTCCACTTCGATCCACAGCTCGCTGTCCGCCAGCCGCACCTTATCCCCGGTGGTGGGGCCGAACATGTCGGCATACGCCCGGCGCGAAATTTCAGCCATGTTTCACCTCGCCCATTACTTCGCCGCGAAAACCGAAAATGCGCTGCGCGCCTGTGACCTGAACCAGCGTCACCTCCCGCTTCTGGCCGGGCTCGAAGCGCACGGCGGTACCCGCCGGAATGTTCAGCCGGTAGCCTCGGGTCACTTCACGGTCAAACTTCAGCGCCGGGTTGACCTCGTAAAAGTGGTAGTGCGAGCCGACCTGGATCGGCCTGTCGCCGTGGTTTTCAACAATCACGGTTCGGGTTTCGCGCCCGACGTTGATCGCAATAGTACCGGGCTGGATCTGGTATTCACCTGGGATCATCACGCGCTCCTTAGACGATCGGGTTGTGGACGGTGACGAGCTTGGAGCCGTCCGGGAAGGTGGCTTCTACCTGAATATCCGGGATCATCTCCGGCACGCCCTCCATCACCTGATCCCGCGTCAGGACGTGGCGGCCCGCCTCCATTAGCGAGGCGACGGTTTCGCCATCGCGCGCACCTTCCATAATAAAGGCGCTGATCAGCGCGACCGATTCCGGGTAGTTGAGCTTTACCCCGCGCGCAAGGCGGCGTTCGGCAACCAGCGCGGCGGTGAACAGCAACAGCTTGTCTTTCTCTCTGGGGGTCAGTTCCATAACGTTTCTCTTATGTCTGCCAGATGCGCGGCGAACAGGCGGTTTTGGTAGTGAGAAGCGGGCGAAGCGACTGCCAGATGTCGCGCATCACCCGCTGGCAAATCAGATTGTCGTGGGAGAGAAAACGCAACGACAGCAGATCGTCGGTGAGCGTTGCCCCCGCAAAATGGCCGAGAGGCGCGAGCAGCGCGCGCACCGTGTCGAGATGTTCTTCCCGGGCCGGATAGAACAGCAGGGTGCCGATCCATGGGTGTCCGGCAACGGGTGTGAGATCGCCGTCGCTGAGGTGCTGGCGCTCTATCAGGCGCGGCTCGTCAGCCACCCACACCTCAAGACGGCTCTCCAGCGTGCCGTGGCTGAAGGTCTCACCGATCACCGGGCGGCCCAGGCAGTACAGCTCCCACGCCAGCAGCGTGCTGGAGGACGTAAGGTGGAAGACGGAACGCAGCGCGGCGTTCGCGCCGGGAAAGATAATGGTGTCCTGCGGCAGCCACTCCAGCGTGGCGTTTTCATCAAGGTAAAAGTGCTGGCTCAGACGCGCCTGCGGGCCGCTGCTGCGGTAGAACTTGCTGGCGCCGGGCATGGTGATAAGCGCGTGGCTATTGGCGTTTAGCCGAACGGAAATATCCAGCGTATCGCCGCCCACAACGCCGCCGGGCGGGTGCAGCAGGTAAAGGTGGCAGGTCTCGCCTTCAGGGTAAAACGGCCGCTGAACCGTAAGCGGCCCGACGTGGTGCGCGGAATGCAGGAGGGTTTTCTCAGGGGTGTGACAAAACTGCAGGGCAAGCGACGCCTGCCAGCCTTTATACGTATTATCAGTGACCTGAGCTGCTAACATGCTGCTTCCATCTGCGCATCATCGGGGTCGTTTCAGTATGCCCTGGCGGAAATGAAGGCTGTCATATGAGTCGCTTATGGATAGAGAAAATTAAAAAGCACGGCCCGGGGCCGTGCTCTGTGTGAAGCATGACGATCCTATTTCAGGTGGTCATGCAATGCTGCACCTGCCTGCTCAAGGGCGACTTTAACCGTTGGCTCCTGGCTCAGCGGGTTAAGCAGGCCGTAATCGTGGATCATGCCGTTATAGCGCGTGACGGTCACCGGGACGCCAGCCGCATCCAGTTTACGCCCGAATGCTTCACCTTCATCCCGCAGAACGTCCAGCTCAGCTGTCTGAATCAGCGTCTCCGGGAAGCCTTTCAACTGTGCAGTGCTGGCGCGAAGCGGAGAGGCAAGGATATTGTTACGATCGGCAGCGCTGGTGGTGTAGTTATCCCAGAACCATTTCATCATGTTTTTCGACAGGAAATAGCCGTTCTCGAACTGGTTATACGAGGCAGTATCAAAATTCGCATCGGTAACCGGCCAGAGCATAACGTTATAGCGAATTTTTGGCCCGTTGAACTGTTTTGCCTGCAGCGCCACGGAAGCCACCATGTTGCCGCCCACACTGTTACCTACCAGGCCCAGACGGCTACCGTCCACGCCAATTTCCTGGCCGTGCTCGGCGACCCATTTTGTCGCTTCATAGGCCTGGTTGATTGCCACCGGGAAATGGGCTTCAGGTGACGGTGTGTAATCAACGTAAACCGCTGCGGCGCCTGATGCGCGAACCAGATCGCGGATTAAACGTTCGTGGGTTGGAAAATCACCCAGCACCCAACCGCCACCGTGGAAGAACATAAATACCGGGAGCGTACCGGCAGCATGTTCAGGCTTCACAATTTTAAGGGCGATCGTCTGGCCATTGACCTGGATCGTTTTTTCCGTCACCTGAGCGGGCGGCAATTTTGCTCCTTGTTGAGCGCCGATCAGCACCTGGCGGGCCTCCTGCGGGGTCATCTGTTCCATCGGTTTCCCTTTGCCAGCATTCAGGACATCAAGAAATGCCTGTACGCCTGCGGTCGGGGCTGGAGTATTGGTGGTTTGAGCGGATGCCGCGGCTGACGCGAAGACGGAAGAAATCAGGATGGCGGTTAATGTTTTCATGGTGATACCTCTTTTAACGTATTTGATTGGATAACTAAATAGTGCGCTATTTAATTGTTAATGTAATACTTGCGCGCAAGATACTTTTAGTCAAACATTATTTATAATTTTTTTTAGACAACAGATTCAGGGTTGAAAGAAAAATGAAAGAAAACAAAACGCTAGATGATTTATTGTGCTTCTCGCTGTACTCGGTCACCAATGCGTTCGTGCGCCAGTATCGCCCCCTGTTGCAGGAGATGGATCTGACCTATCCGCAATTTGTTGTTTTGATGGCGCTTTATGAAAAAGACAACATCCCGCTTCGCGATCTCAGCGATAAAACCAATTTTGATTCAGGCACATTGACCCCGCTGGTTCAGAAGCTCGAGGCAAAAGGGTTTCTCAACCGTATCGCGGTTGTGGGGGATGAAAGGATGAAAAATGTCGTATTGACGGATAAGGCGAAAGAACTGAAAAAGCAGGTGATGGCGCTGCCGGACCAGATTCGCTGCAGCATGCGGATGAATGATGATGAGCTGGAAATGCTAAAAAAACTCTCCCGAACGCTGCTGGAAGATTTGTAAGTGCACTTCGGTGGGGTGAACCCACCGAAGCGATGTGTCGTTACCGGTAATCCTCCGCATCCACATCATATCCGGACGGCTCCCAGCGGATCGCCAGCAATGACGCCAGACCGATAAACGGCGCCAGCGCAATCACCCAGAACACGGCGGTGTCGAGAGACGCGACCAGCAGCGGGAACAGGAACAGCGACAGTGTGGAGCTGCTGCGCATCAGCGTCTGGTTGAGACCCACGCCCACGCCGCGCAGGGAGGTCGGGTAGCTCAGCGAGGCAAACGTCATGGTGTGTGCGCCCGGGCCAAATCCCTGACCGAACAGGAAAAGCGCCAGCATCGCGACGGCGATCGCGCCTTCTGTTGCACCATCAGGACGACCAATCAGCGCCAGCCCGAGCAGCGCCACAAGCTGACAGGCGTAACCCGCCAGCGACATCCGCCACGCGCCGAAGCGCGGCACGTAGCGCACCGCCAGTAATCCGCCGATAAACGCAAACAGCAGATTCAGCGCCAGCGAGATCAGAATGGTGGTCAGCATAGACTGCACAAAGAAGCTTGAAATAATCACCGGCAGGCCAAAGGCCACGGCGTTATAGGCGAACGAGGAGACGACGGACAGCAGCGTGGCGAGCGTGGTACGCCGCAGATAGATGCCGCGGAACAGGTTAAGATAGTTCGACCATTTGGCTTTATTCACGACAGGCGCTGGCTGGGTAAGCGCATCCTGCGGGACGTGGGCGTTAATATTGTACGACTGCCGCAAAATGGACGCCGCCTCTTTCAGGTTGCCCTGATTCGCCGCCCAGACCGGCGATTCGCTCATGTAGCGGCTGCGGATGGCGATAATCACCAGCGCGGGCACTGCACCAAAGCCGAGAATCAAACGCCACAGCCAGTCGCTGTGGCTTTCCGGCAGCACGGCGTAGAAGAACAGTACCAGCAGATAGGAAATACTGATCGCGGCATACCAGGTAGGGCACCACATCGCGACGCTGGAGGCCTTATTGCCCGGCCCTTTGAGCCTGGCGAACTCGCTCAGGAACGCCATCGCCACGGGAAGATCGATCCCCACGCCGAGCCCCATCACAAAGCGCGCGCCCGCCAGCACATATTCATTCGGGGCCAGCGCGCAGGCGATAGCGGCGACCACGAAGAACACCATATCAGCCATAAACACGCGGTAGCGCCCGATTTTATCCGTGAGGTAGCCGCCGAGCAGCGCCCCGACAATGGCACCAAAGGTAATCGCCGAGGCCACCATGCCGGTACCGGCGGGCGTCAGGTTAAATTCGCGGGTAATGTCTTTAATGCCGAACGCCAGCGCGCCGAGATCGTAGGCGTCGAGGAAAATCCCGCCCAGCGCGATACCCACCACGATCCGGGCGTTGGCCCGGCCCTGTGAGCCGTCATTAACGAGACGTGAAACGTCCGATGCGCTGCGCACCCACTTGATGTCGCCATCCGGGGTGCTTCCTGCCGTTGAAAGGGGAGCTGATTCTGTGATTTCTGTCATTTTTCTTTTTGTGTGGTTGTGTTGTGTCTCTAACAGTTACCACAGGCAGAAGGTGACCAAAATCACATTTGGTTATAAGGCATAACGAACGCTTTATTTAGCGTCTTTCTTCTTACGCTTGAGCTTCGTCCAGATCTTGGTTTCCTGACGACGCCACAGGCGCTGGATATTGTCGTGATGACGCAGCAGGATCAGGCAGGAGAGCATCGATACCGGGAAGGTGAACTGGGGTTTAAACCACCAGACGTAGAACGGGGCGATCAGCGCGCTGACGATGGCCCCCAGCGACGAATAGCCGCTCAGCAGAATGGTCAGCAGCCAGGTCCCGGCCATGACGCCGGTTAAGTCCCAGCCGATGGGCGCAATGGCACCAAAGGCGGTTGCAACGCCTTTGCCGCCTTTAAAACCAAAGAATACGGGCCAGATATGGCCGACGCAGGCGGCGATGGCAATAAGACCGAGCCAGAACGGCGTGACGCCCAGCGCATACGCGCCCCATACGGGTAGCATCCCTTTCAGAACATCAAAAATCAAAACCGCTACGGCTGCTCCCTTGCCGCCAATTCGAAGCACGTTGGTCGCTCCCGGATTCCCGGAACCACTTTCACGCGGGTCAGGTAACCCGGCAATGCGGCAGACCAGAATGGCGCTGGAGATTGAGCCGCAAAGATAGGCGAGGAGGATCATTCCAGGCGCGATTGCACTCATAACGCTGTTCCGTTTTGAAAATGTATCTGTATTCTCAGCATCTGTGGATAATACGCATAATTCGCCGGAAGTGGTATCCGGTTTAGCCAAAAAGCAGGCAGGTCGTGATGGATATTGTATTTATAGAGCAACTTTCGGTAATCACCACAATTGGTGTTTACGACTGGGAACAGACCATCGAGCAGAAACTGGTGTTCGATATCGAAATGGGATGGGATAACCGCAAATCGGCAAAAAGCGATGACGTGAACGACTGTCTGAGCTATGCCGATATCAGTGAAACGGTTATCGCCCACGTGGAAGGGCAACGTTTTGCGCTGGTGGAACGGGTGGCGGAAGAGGTAGCGGACCTGCTGCTGACCAAATTCAACTCACCGTGGGTGCGCATCAAGCTGAGCAAGCCGGGTGCAGTGGCGCGTGCGGCCAACGTAGGCGTGATTATCGAACGTGGCACAAATCTGAAAGGGAAGATTTAACGTCATAATTGCTAAACCATTTTAGGTTATACCGGTCTCAAGACTGTATCTTATCGGTTGTCCGTATGGGGCACCGTTTTTTTATATCTTTTTAGGGGTTTATAGATGAGCGATATGCACTCGCTGCTGGTGGCGGCAATTCTGGGTGTGGTCGAAGGATTGACGGAGTTTTTGCCGGTTTCCAGTACGGGCCATATGATTATCGTTGGCCATCTGCTGGGCTTTGAAGGCGATACCGCAAAGACGTTTGAGGTGGTGATTCAGCTGGGCTCTATCCTGGCGGTGGTGGTAATGTTCTGGCGTCGCCTGTTTGGCCTGATCGGCATCCATTTTGGCCGCCTGCCGCAGCGTGAAGGTGAAAGCAAGGGCCGCCTGACGCTGATTCATATCCTGCTCGGGATGATCCCAGCGGTGGTGCTGGGGCTGGTCTTCCACGACACCATTAAGTCGCTGTTTAACCCGATTAACGTCATGTACGCGCTGGTGGTGGGCGGCTTCCTGCTGATTGCCGCCGAAGTGCTGAAGCCAAAAGTCCCGCGTGCGGAAGGTCTGGATGACATGACCTACCGTCAGGCGTTTATCATTGGCTGCTTCCAGTGTCTGGCGCTGTGGCCGGGCTTCTCCCGTTCTGGGGCCACGATTTCAGGCGGGATGCTGATGGGCGTGAGCCGTTACGCCGCGTCTGAGTTCTCGTTCCTGCTGGCGGTGCCGATGATGATGGGCGCAACCGTCCTCGACGTCTATAAGAGCTATCACTTCCTGACCACCGGCGACATTCCGATGTTTGCCGTGGGCTTTATCACCGCGTTTATCGTGGCGCTGATTGCCATCAAAACCTTCCTGCAGTTGATCAAGCGTATCTCGTTCATTCCGTTCGCGATCTACCGCTTTATCGTCGCCGCTGCGGTGTACGTGGTCTTCTTCTGATGACGGGTTGCCCTCACTCTTTCGGCTGAGGGCAACGTTTTTCCTTCCACGCGGCTACCGCGTCAATCCGCCGTTTCGTCAACTCCTCGCGAATGTCCGGCCCCTTAAATCCTGCCTCGACCACGTCTTTCGTCGGCACCGCTTTTGCGATTTCCCACGCTTCGCGCAGCAAGCGCCCCTGCGGGTAATCAGAGGCTTCAAACCCGGTGCGGCCGCGAACGTCGGCTTCGCTGGTGAGCGCAATTTGTTCCACGCGCTGCGGCTTGCGCCAGGCGTCGATATTATCGAACAGCTTCACGATGGTGGCGGGCTTCAGGATCGGGAAGGTATGGATCAGGTCGTGGAACTCGGCGACCAGCTTTGCCAGATCGCGGATGTCATTCGGCACGCGCAGGCGCTGGCAGAGCCCGTCAACCAATTTTACGCCCGCCGGACCGTGCCCGTGATGGCGCGGCCAGAACTCTTTCGGCGTTAAGCCTTTGCCGAGATCGTGGCACAGGGTGGAAAAGCGTACGTCCACTTCAGGGCTGAGCATGGCGGCCATGCTTAGGGTCATCAGCGTGTGTACACCGGTATCAATTTCCGGGTGCCATTTTGCCGGCGCGGGGACGCCAAACAGCGCGTCGATTTCCGGGAACAACACCTTCAGCGCGCCGCAGTCGCGCAGGACCTGGAAAAAGACCTGCGGGTTACGGGTGGTGAGGGCGTTTTCTGTCTCTTTCCAGACGCGCTCCGGCGTCAGGTGTTCCAGCTCGCCCGCCTCGGTCATGGCCGTCATCAATGCCATTGTCTCATCGGCAATACGGAAGCTCAGATGGGCGTAACGCGCGGCAAAGCGCGCCACGCGCAGGACGCGGAGCGGATCTTCAGAGAATGCAGGGGAGATATGGCGCAAAAGACGGTCGCGCAGGTCATCCTGCCCGCCGTAGGCGTCGATGATATGGCCGTTTTCGTCCTGGGCGAGGGCGTTAATGGTGAGATCGCGGCGCAGCAAATCCTGCTCCAGCGTTACATCCGGCGCGGTGTAGCAGGTGAATCCCGTATAGCCGGAACCGGATTTCCGCTCGGTACGCGCCAGAGCGTACTCTTCCCGGCTTTTCGGATGCAGAAACACGGGAAAATCGCGGCCTACCTGCTGGTAGCCCGCGTCGAGCATCTCTTCCGGGGTGGCGCCCACCACCACCCAGTCTTTATCTTTGACCGGCAGACCTAACAACGCATCACGTACCGCACCACCGACCAGATAACTCTTCACGCCCAACTCTCCCGTTTTCTCTTTTCGCAAGATAATACGTAAGTCTGGCAGAGAAGACGAATTAGTTCATCCAGCGATCTTTACGCTTACGGCTTGGGATCAGATGTGGCAGAACCAGACCCAGCACCAGACCTACGCCCAGCACGCCGCCGCCATACATAAACCACTGCATGATAATGGTACGCTGTTTGTCATCAAGCTGCAGGTTCGCGGCGTTCACTTTTTTCTGCGCGACGATCAGCTCGTTTTTGAGCTTTTGATTCTCTTCTTTCAGACCGTTAATCACGCCGTCGCTCTGCGCCACCTTCTGCTGCATTTCGGCGGTGCGCTGGTTCCAGGTCCCGTCGATGTTGTTCAGCTTGTCGGTCAGGGTCTTCACCTGGTTTTCCAGATCCGGCACGCGGGTGCGCAGGCTTGGCACGGTGCTCAGCTCTTTCATCGGGATCCAGGAGGTACGGCCGGAACTGTCGCGAACCTGACCGTAATTGGTCTCCGCGTTAGTCTGTAACAGGGTGACTTCCTCGCCGGCATTCACCGTGCCCACGAGGCGATAATTATCTCCTGGGCCACTGCGTACCCAGGTGTTCAGTTCGTCAGAAACGTAACGCTTCTCTTCAGCGTGCACTGCGGTTGCGGCGCTAAAAGCGAGTAAAGTAAGTCCAATCAGGCGTAATTTAAGCATCATTAGTCGTTATTTTCATAAATAGTGGAACGATAGTAGTGGCAACAGTGTCTCTACGCAAAGCATTCATCAGCAATCAGAATCATCTGTGTCACGACTCTACACATTTACGCCCGACAAATTGCTCATTGCATGGCAATTTGGCGCAAAATACTATGTACTGACAAACAAATGGCGAGGAAGTTCGCCCTCATTGACGCGTCTGTGACGCCCGCAAAAGTACAAGGCTATGGCTCAGGAAATCGAATTAAAATTTATCGTCGAAAAAGACAGCGTTGACGCGCTCCGTCAGC
Source organism: Enterobacter chuandaensis (assembly GCF_039718975.1). Lineage (NCBI taxonomy): Bacteria > Pseudomonadati > Pseudomonadota > Gammaproteobacteria > Enterobacterales > Enterobacteriaceae > Enterobacter > Enterobacter chuandaensis. The sequence continues at coordinate 3,975,507 of NZ_CP097173.1, read as the reverse complement.
ATCTGAATACCCTCTCCGGCGAGCACCATGAACCCGTACAGTTGCTCAACATCTACTACGAAACGCCGGACAACTGGCTGCGCAACCACGATATGGGGCTGCGCATCCGCGGCGCGAACGGGCGCTACGAGATGACGATGAAAATCGCTGGCCGCGTGGTCGGCGGTTTGCATCAGCGCCCGGAATACAATATCGACATCAGTAAGCCAGAACTTGAGCTGGAACGTTTCCCGGCGGAAGTCTGGCCGGAAGGCGAACTGCCCGCCACGCTGGCAGGGCAGGTACAGCCGCTGTTCAGCACCGATTTCGCTCGTGAGAAATGGCTGGTGACGGAAGGCAAGAGCCGCATTGAAATCGCGCTGGATTTAGGCGAGGTGAAGGCGGGTGAGTTCCAGGAACCGATCTGTGAGCTGGAACTGGAGCTGCTGGAAGGTGATGCGAGCGACGTGCTGAAGCTGGCGCGTAAGCTGGTGAGCCAGCCGGGTTTACGTCAGGGCAGCCTGAGCAAAGCGGCGCGCGGCTATCACCTGGCTGCCGGAAATGCGCCACGCGTGCTGAGAGAGACCCCTATTCTGCGCGTCGTCCCGAAAGCCAGCATTGAGCAGGGCATGGAAGCAGCGCTGGAGCTGGCGCTCTCCCAATGGCAGTACCATGAAGAGCTGTGGGCGCGTAACGTCAAAAATGGCAAAAAACAGGTGCTGGCCGCCATCGGGCTGGTGCGTCATACCCTGACGCTGTTTGGCGGTATCGTTCCACGTAAAGCTAGCGCTCACTTACGCGATCTGCTGACCCAGACCGAAACGCTGCTGCTTTCCGACGTGTCGGCGCAAACTGCGCTTTACAGCCCGCAAAATGCCGCGGCAAAACTGGCGCTGACCGAGTTTCTGGTGACGCGCGGCTGGCGCAGCTTCCTGGATGCAAAAGCGCAGACCAAAATTGCGGACAACTTCAAACGCTTCGCGGATATCCATCTTTCCCGCCACGCTGCCGAGCTGAGAACTACCTTCGCGCATCCGCTGGGCGACCAGTATGGCGACCAGCTTCCTCGTCTGGCACGTAATATCGACAGCATGTTGCTGCTGTCCGGTGCGTATGAGGGCGTGAAGGCGCAGGCCTGGCTGGAGAACTGGCAGGGACTTAAGCATGCCATTGAGACCCGTCAGCAGATTGAGATCGAGCATTTCCGCAACGAAGCCATTTCGCAGGATCCGTACTGGCTGCACAGCGGAAAACGTTAATTCTGGCAAGGAACCCCTGATATGCCGCTTTCTTCGCAGTTACAGCAGCACTGGCAGACCGTTTGCGAACGTCTGCCCGAGTCGTTACCCGCGTCATCGTTAAGCGAGCAGGCGAAAAGCGTGCTCACGTTCAGTGATTTTGTGCAGGAGAGCGTCAGCGCCAACCCGGACTGGCTGGCGGAGCTGGAAAGCGCGCCGCCGCAGGCTGACGAGTGGCGACATTATGCTGGCTGGCTGCAAACCGCGCTGGCAGAGGTGGCGGATGAAGCCACGCTGATGCGCGTCCTGCGTCAGTTCCGTCGCCGGGTGATGGTGCGCATTGCCTGGGCGCAGGCGCTGGAGCTGGTGAGCGAAGAGAGCACCTTGCAGCAGCTGAGCGAGCTGGCGCAGACGCTGATTGTCGCCGCGCGGGACTGGCTCTACGACGCCTGCTGTAAAGAGTGGGGCACGCCGTGCAGCGACGAAGGGGTTCCGCAGCCACTGTTGATTATGGGGATGGGCAAGCTGGGCGGCTGTGAGCTGAACTTCTCCTCCGATATCGACCTGATCTTTGCCTGGCCAGAGAACGGCTCCACGCGCGGCGGTCGTCGCGAGCTGGATAACGCTCAGTTCTTTACCCGCCTCGGCCAGCGTCTGATTAAGGCGCTGGACCAGCCGACGCAGGACGGCTTTGTTTACCGCGTCGACATGCGTCTGCGCCCGTTTGGCGACAGCGGTCCGCTGGTGCTGAGCTTCGCCGCGCTGGAAGACTATTACCAGGAACAGGGGCGCGACTGGGAACGCTACGCGATGGTCAAAGCGCGGATCATGGGGGACGGCGACGATACCTGGGCTAACGAGCTGCGCGCCATGCTGCGCCCGTTCGTGTTCCGCCGCTACATTGACTTCAGCGTGATCCAGTCCCTGCGCAATATGAAAGGAATGATTGCCCGCGAGGTGCGCCGTCGCGGTCTGAAGGACAACATCAAGCTTGGCGCGGGCGGCATCCGCGAAATCGAATTTATCGTCCAGGTCTTCCAGCTTATTCGCGGCGGGCGCGAGCCGTCGCTGCAGTCTCGTTCATTGCTGCCGACGCTGTCCGCCATTGAGCAGCTTCACCTGCTGCCGGATGGTGACGCGCAAACGCTGCGCGAGGCCTATCTTTTCCTGCGCCGTCTGGAGAATTTGCTGCAAAGCATTAACGACGAACAGACCCAGACCTTGCCGGGTGACGAGTTAAACCGAGCGCGCCTGGCCTGGGGGATGCGCGTGGACGACTGGGCGGCGTTGACCGAAAAGCTGGACGTTCACATGGCGGGCGTGCGCCGCATCTTCAACGATCTGATTGGCGACGACGAAAGTGAATCGCCGGACGATGCGCTTTCCGAACACTGGCGCGAGCTGTGGCAGGATGCGCTTCAGGAAGATGACACCACGCCGGTGCTGACGCACTTAAGCGACGATGCCCGCCATCGTGTGGTGGCGTTGATTGCCGATTTCCGCCTTGAGCTGAACAAACGCGCCATTGGCCCGCGCGGTCGTCAGGTGCTGGATCACCTGATGCCGCATCTGCTCAGCGAGGTGTGCTCGCGCGAAGACGCGCCGGTGCCGCTGTCGCGCATGATGCCGCTCCTGAGCGGGATTATCACGCGTACCACCTACCTTGAACTGCTGAGTGAGTTTCCGGGGGCACTGAAGCACCTGATTACCCTCTGCGCCGCGTCGCCAATGGTGGCCAACAAGCTGGCGCGCTACCCGCTGCTGCTGGATGAACTGCTCGACCCGAACACGCTCTACCAGCCAACGGCGACGGATGCCTATCGTGACGAACTGCGTCAGTACCTGCTGCGCGTGCCGGAAGAAGATGAAGAGCAGCAGCTTGAAGCGCTGCGCCAGTTTAAGCAGGCGCAGATGCTGCGCGTGGCGGCGGCGGATATTGCCGGCACGCTGCCGGTGATGAAAGTGAGCGATCACTTAACCTGGCTGGCGGAGGCGATTATCGACGCGGTTGTCCATCAGGCGTGGGTGCAGATGGTGGCCCGCTACGGCCAGCCAAAACATCTTGCCGACCGTGAAGGCCGTGGTTTTGCGGTGGTGGGTTACGGCAAGCTGGGCGGCTGGGAGCTGGGCTACAGCTCCGATCTGGATCTGATCTTCCTGCACGACTGCCCGGCCGACGTGATAACCGACGGCGAGCGTGAAATCGACGGGCGTCAGTTCTACCTCCGCCTGGCCCAGCGCATTATGCACCTGTTCAGCACCCGCACTTCGTCAGGCATTCTGTACGAAGTGGATGCGCGGCTGCGCCCGTCCGGCGCGGCGGGCATGCTGGTTACCTCGACGGAATCTTTTGCCGATTACCAGAAGAACGAAGCCTGGACGTGGGAGCATCAGGCGCTGGTGCGCGCCCGCGTGGTGTACGGCGATCCGCAGTTGCACGCGCAGTTCGATGCGATCCGCAGGGAGGTTATGACCACCCCGCGCGAAGGCAGCACGCTGCAGACGGAAGTGCGGGAAATGCGGGAAAAAATGCGCGCCCATCTCGGCAATAAGCATCGCGATCGCTTTGATATCAAAGCTGATGAGGGCGGAATTACCGATATAGAATTTATCACTCAGTATCTGGTGCTCCTGCACGCTCACGATAAACCGAAGCTGACGCGCTGGTCCGATAACGTGCGCATTCTGGAACTGCTGGCGCAGAACGACATTATGGATGAGCAGGAGGCGCAGGCCTTAACCCGCGCCTACACGACGCTGCGCGATGAGCTTCACCACCTGGCGCTGCAGGAACAGCCGGGGCACGTGGCGCTGGACTGTTTTGCTCATGAACGTGCCCAGGTAAAGGCCAGCTGGCAGAAGTGGCTGGTGGAACCGTGCGTAACAAATCAAGTGTGATATTATCGCGCGCAAATTGTGAATCTTTCTGGAGTCAGGAATGAAAGTAACACTGCCAGAGTTTGAACGTGCTGGAGTTATGGTTGTCGGGGATGTGATGCTGGATCGCTACTGGTATGGGCCGACCAGCCGTATCTCTCCGGAAGCACCGGTGCCGGTGGTTAAGGTCGATACCATTGAAGAGCGTCCTGGCGGCGCGGCAAACGTGGCGATGAACATAGCCTCGCTGGGCGCGCATTCGCGTCTGGTGGGCCTGACCGGCATTGACGATGCGGCGCGTGCGCTGAGCCAGTCGCTGGCGGACGTGAACGTGAAGTGCGACTTCGTTTCTGTTCCCTCGCACCCGACCATCACCAAGCTGCGCGTGCTGTCGCGAAACCAGCAGCTGATCCGCCTCGACTTTGAAGAAGGGTTCGAAGGCGTTGATCCTGAGCCGCTGCACGAGCGCATCAACCAGGCGCTGGACAATATCGGCGCGCTGGTGCTGTCTGATTACGCCAAAGGCGCGCTGGCGAGCGTGCAGACGATGATCCAGCTGGCGCGTAAAGCCAGCGTGCCGGTGCTCATCGACCCGAAAGGCACCGATTTCGAGCGCTATCGCGGCGCGACGCTGCTGACGCCAAACCTCTCTGAGTTTGAAGCGGTGGCGGGCAAGTGCAAAACCGAGGAAGAGCTGGTTGAGCGCGGCATGAAAATCATCGCTGATTTCGAGCTGTCCGCGCTGCTGGTAACTCGCTCCGAGCAGGGGATGACGCTGCTGCAGCCGGGCAAAGCGCCGCTGCATATGCCAACCCAGGCGCAGGAAGTGTACGACGTGACCGGTGCCGGTGATACGGTGATTGGCGTGCTGGCGGCGACGCTGGCGGCGGGGAACTCGCTGGAAGAAGCGTGCTACTTTGCTAACGCCGCGGCGGGTGTGGTCGTCGGTAAACTGGGTACTTCAACCGTTTCGCCAATCGAGCTGGAAAACGCGGTGCGCGGTCGCGCCGATACCGGTTTTGGTGTGATGACCGAAGACGAGCTGAAGGTGGCCGTTGCCGCCGCGCGCAAGCGTGGCGAAAAAGTGGTGATGACCAACGGTGTGTTTGACATTCTACATGCGGGCCACGTTTCGTACCTGGCGAACGCGCGCAAGCTGGGCGATCGTCTGATTGTGGCGGTCAACAGCGATGCGTCGACCAAACGCCTGAAGGGAGAAACGCGTCCGGTGAACCCGCTGGAGCAGCGCATGATCGTGCTCGGCGCGCTGGAAGCGGTGGACTGGGTGGTGTCGTTTGAAGAAGATACCCCGCAGCGCCTGATTGCCGGCATTCTGCCTGACCTGCTGGTAAAAGGTGGGGATTACAAGCCGGAGCAAATCGCAGGTAGCGAAGAGGTCTGGGCCAACGGCGGTGAAGTGATGGTGCTCAACTTTGAGGACGGGTGTTCAACCACCAACATCATCAAGAAGATCCAGAAAGACAGTCAGTAAAAAAAACGGGCCAGTTGGCCCGTTCGTTTTTCTCCCTCTCCCAAAGGGAGAGGGCTGGGATGAGGGCATCAGGCCGCAGTTATGCCTGGTCATCCACCGGTGGAATAGCCGGAGCCGGCTTCACTTCTTCCGGCGCATTACGGTTTTCCAGCTCGCTCAGACGCTGTTCCAGCAGCGCCAGCTTCTCGCGGGTGCGCAGCAGAACCTGGGTCTGCACGTCAAACTCTTCGCGGCTGACTAAATCAAGGCGAACCAACTGCGCCTGCAGCGTCTGGCGGATTTTCTTCTCTACGTCATCACCAAATTCACGAATGCCTTTCGGCATGGACTCATGAACCTGACGCGCGATCTGCTCAATTTTCTTTGGGTCAATCATTGTCGTTTCCCTTGATGAAAAGGTGTTAGTGCCTATTGTAGCGCGTCATGCCGCGGGTTAAACAAAATTGTTTGAAGCTTATGCATTGCCCAGGGTAATCAATAGCGTTATAGTTATCTCGCTTATTCTCAGGGCGGGGCGAAATTCCCCACCGGCGGTAAATCAGCTTAACGCTGAAAGCCCGCGAGCGCTTTGGGTGAATTCTCAAAGGTCAGCAGATCCGGTGTAATTCCGGGGCCGACGGTTAAAGTCCGGATGGGAGAGAGTAACGATCCAGTCGGGCATGGCCCGCTCACGTTATTTTTTTGCCGCTTGTACGGCGCTCCTAAGACTGCCCTGATTCTGGTAACCATAATGTTAATGAGGTTTTTTTACCATGAATCAGACGCTACTTTCCTCTTTTGGCACTTCAATTCAACGTGTTGAACACGCACTGGATGCACTGCGGGAAGGCCGCGGTGTGATGGTGCTTGACGATGAAAACCGTGAAAACGAAGGCGACATGATTTTTGCCGCCGAAAACATGACCGTTGAGCAGATGGCGCTGACCATCCGTCACGGTAGCGGCATCGTATGCCTGTGTATCACCGAAGACCGTCGCCAGCAGCTTGAACTGCCGATGATGGTTGAGAACAATACCAGCGCCTTCGGGACCGGTTTTACCGTAACCATTGAAGCGGCGCATGGCGTAACTACCGGCGTGTCGGCGGCTGACCGTTTGACCACCGTACGTGCAGCGATTGCCGACGGTGCTAAACCCTCCGACCTGCACCGTCCTGGCCACGTTTTCCCGCTGCGCGCGCAGCCTGGCGGCGTGCTGACCCGCGGTGGTCATACCGAAGCGACTATCGATCTGGTCACGCTGGCTGGCTTCAAGCCTGCAGGCGTACTGTGCGAGCTGACCAATGATGATGGCACCATGGCGCGTGCGCCAGAGTGCATCACCTTTGCGCGTCTGCACAACATGCCGGTAGTGACAATTGAAGATCTGGTGGAGTATCGCCAGGCGCACGAGCGCAAAGCCAGCTGAAAGGGCTGATGTGAAAAAAGCCGGGGAAACCCGGCTTTTTTGTCTTTAGTGATAGTTAATTTTGAACAGCACCACCGTTTCGAACGGGCCGGACTGGATCGCTTTTCCTTCGACCGGCGACAGCTCTGCTGTGTACGTTTGCTCGTATTGCAGGGTGCTGCCCGTAAAATCGGCATATTCTTCATAATGGTTGAAGGTATAAGGCTGAGTGCCATTCAGTATTCGCAACTTCAGGCCATTTCCAATGAGTAATGCCGTGTCATCAGCGGTGAGGGATTCAGTGGTATAGAACGACGAGTCCATTTTGAATCCATCTGAGCACTGCGCGTCCTGCACCTTGGTCGTTTTCACCGAAAAGATCCGTGTACGTGTCTGTTGATTCACCATATCGCGCGCGCTGAAGGTGCCAAAATCAATCTCCTGGTTTTCCGGGAAAATACTGAAGGTCGCCCCACAGTCCAGCACGGTGATGTTTTGCAGACCGTTGATGTGATATTTGAGGTTTTTCGCATCCGCCATCTGGTTAACGCCGCCCTTACCGTCAAACTGGACAACGATGTAATCACTCAGCGAGCTGACGTAGCCGTGGGGCGGTATCGTTTTGATTTTAACGTATAAGCGCAAGCGAGCAACAAAAGTGCGCGAGGTATGGATATCATCCGGGTTACCGGAACAGATTCGATTTTCCCATCCCATTTGTCGGATCTGGTCAGGGGTATAAATTGTGATGTTTTGATTGTCCAGACACTGTCGGGTATCGACGCCGTTGGGCTGGCCTGTTGCATCGTAGTCTATCCCTTCATAGGTTACACCAAGTTCATAATAGGGATCGGTGGTTGAAGGATAAGGATTCACCCAGCCAAAAATATCCTCAGGTTCAAAGCTGCTTGTGACATTGTGGTCGCAAGTCACCGGGATTTTGATGTCATCCGACTCCCAGATTTTTTCACCCACCTGCGCATTGCTGGGAATAGCAAACGGCGAGATCGTTTTGGCCTCTTCAACGGGACCGCCGGAGCCACCCAGATAGCAGTCGAGCGCCAGCGCCTCTTTTAACGGCAGCACAGAGAGCAGCAGCATAAACAGCAGGTTAGCGAGCTTTCGCATCTTTTTCGATCTTCCGTTCGCTGAGCGTACACTTCGCCGTTCCTGCGCACTGCACGTCGACTTTTTTCAGGGCACCGTAGTCGTCGATATAGCCGATGCTGTAATAATTACCGTGGTAGCCACCCGTGGAGGTCGTCGCCGTCGCGAAGGGGGCAATCATCAGGCTGTCAAAGCCCGGCAGCATGGTTTTCGCATTCTTGCTGAGCCACGCCAGAGTGATGTAATACGGCGTCGGATTATGCACGGTCAGCCCTTTCGCATTGGCCGAAATTTCCATACGCATTTCCGCCTGCTCGCCTGACTTTTTGGTGATGGCTTTAGGACGCCAGAACAGTTTGATCCTGCTCTGCATCGCCACCTGCATGACGCTGCGCTCATCGCTGGCGCTGGTGCTTTTCGGCGGTACTTCGCGCAGGTTGAAGTAAAACAGGGATTCCCTGTCCTTCGGCAGCTGGCTGGTGGCGGCCTGCTTAACGATCCTGACCTGCGACGCGGAGCCCGCTTCGATGCGCTGAATCGGAGGAAGCGCCATGAAGTGCGTATCCTCCTTACGACCTTTTTCATCTTCAATCCAGGAGAGCGCCAGATAGGGCAGCGCTTTGCTCTGATTTTCAATCTTCAGGCTGCTGGCCTTATCGCTTTCCGGAAAAACAATGCGCGTGCGGTCCAGGTTAACGGCTGCGTGGCTGGCAAATGCGGTGCTGAGCAGCATCAGGCACAGGCTTTTGAGTGGGGTGAGTTTCATCATGGTTTCTTACTGACATGGCAGTATCAACTGCATACTGTTTTCAAGGTGTGAAGGTAACGCGAAGCGACACTGTTGATTGTCCCCCCACGTTACGCGGAACTGTTGTTCTGGCTCTACGGCGCCCAGCCAGACGTGGCCATCATCGGCAACCATCCCAATCTGTCGGTCATTTTCCAGCAGATGAACCGTCGCACCCAGCGGCGGTGTGCCGGACGGCGTGCGTAAGATGCCCGTGACATCGTTTCCTGCACGAGTGGCAATCTGACGGTATCCGATGGCGCCTTCTGTCCAGGTTGAGGTCACCACGCGGGTGTCTACGTCCACGCCATCGGGCAGATTATTCATATTGACCTGCACGCTGGAGGGCGAATAGCTGGAAATAGACGGTAAAACGCCAATGCCGAACCGGTTGGTTTCATCCCGCGACATGTTCAGCGGAATGTTACCCACGCCGTCGGTACTGACCATCACGCGCGGCTCGTTACCGTAACTGCGACGGTGCAGCGCAGCGCCTCTGGCCGTTGAGGTAAAGGATCCATTCCAGCTGGCGCTCAGGGAGTTGTATTCATGAGCCTTATAACTCCCGGAAAGATTCAGATCGCCATAAGGGGAATAATGCTGATAGTTGCCGCTTACCTGCGCGCCTGCATCTGACTTCTCGCTCTCGGTGCCTGCTGAAACGCCCCAGGTATTATTGCGATCTGATGTGTCATACCACGAGACGTTCTGGCTCAGGCTGTCGCTGTTGCGCAGGTCATAATTCAGACGATGATCGGGATCGAGCGGGACGCTCAGCGAGAGGTAGAACTGTGTATCGTCGTCTTCGTCTTCATAGTGCGTTTTACTCCATGACACGGTGACGCCCAGGTTTTTCCAGCGCCCTATGTCAAAGTTATAGCCTGCGGTCACGCTGCCCGTCGTGGAGGGCGAATCGTCCCACCAGGTCTGGCGCAGCATGTTTACATAGAGGTTGAGCGATAACGCAGAAATGTACTGGCTGGCCGTCACGCTGAGCGTTTGCTTCTCAGACTGGCGGTCGCCGTTGTCATCATCCAGAAAACGGGCATAGCTCAGGAACTGCGGGTCTGAGTAGCGATAGCTGGCGAGCGTAAGCTGGCTGCCGGTGGTATCGAAACGCTTACTGTAGTTAAAACGGTAGCTGTAACCGGTTTGGCTGGTCTGATAAGGCAACTGGCTGGTTGCCTGAGTCACGTCAAATGAGAGGGCACCCAGGTACTCCATGTTTTGCCCGATCCCGGCGGCGATGGAGCGGTAATGATCGCCATCGGCGAGCGTACCGCCATAAAGGGACGTCTGAGACAGCATCCCCCAGGAGAATTCGCCGCTCATAAACGCATTATCTTCAACGTCATGGGAGGCATCTTTGCGTGCTTTCCCGCCTGCCAGCTTATAGCGAACCTGACCTTTGCGTGTTAAAAACGGCACGGATTCCGCCGAGACCTGGAAAGTGCTGACGCGCCCGTCTTCTTCCGTCACTTTGACGTCCAGCGTGCCCTGTACCGACTGGTTAAGATCCTGAATAACAAACGGTCCTGGCGGAACTTTGCTTTGATAAATCACACGATCGGCAAGGCTGACCGTTACCGTGGCGTTGGTTTGCGCGATCCCGGTAATTTGCGGCGCGTAGCCACGCAGGGACCATGGCAGCATGCGTTCATCGCTAATCAGGGAGGCGCCGGTATAGGTGAAAGCATCAAAAATGGCGGACTGAAAATCGGTTTCGCCCAGGGTCAATTTCGCGCCGAGCGAAGGCAGGGGGCGGAACATGTAAACACGCGAAAAGCGCCCGTCATGTTCAGAACCGGCATCGGTATGCGTTTGCGTGTACTGATAATCGCTGCGCAACCGCCACGCGCCCATATTGGCACCTGCGGTCCCGTAGGTGTTGGCGTTATCTGAGGATGAGCCATTATCGGGCTGGTAATGGCTGGCGAACAGGTTGTAATCCAGCAATACGCCTGGGACGCCGTTGTCCCAGGTGGAAGGCGGCATCCAGTCTGCGGCGCGGTACTGTAGCCATGCCTGTGGGATGGTCACTTTTAGCGTTTGGGTGGCTTGCTCAAATTTAAAGGTAATATCGGGCCTGGAGGCGAAATCAATGCACCCGTCCTTTTCCGGCAAGGCATCACGAATATTCTCTTTTAACGCAAAGGTATCAGCCAGCTCAGGAGGAATACATACCTGTACGGAATTATTAATCTCTTTCCAGTTAAGCTGCCAGCCGTTAGCCAAAGGTGCGTCGTTTATTGAAACGGTAACGAAATAGTTTCCGGGGATGACGGAAGTTTCATCTTTAAAGAGGGAGAGATCGACGCTTCCTCGCTGGTCTTTATCAATGGCGTTGATATTAAACTCAGTGGCGGAGGTGATTTTCGTCATTAACAGGGATGCAATGATGAGTACTGATAGTAATTTATATGTCATCATCCTGTTACTCAAAGTAATATAACGGACCGACTGACGCCTTAAGTCAGTCGGTCTATTTTGCTGCGTGCTCTTATTTGTACATCAGAACATAGTTAGCGGTGGCTTCAACCTGGCCGGCAGTGGCGGTTTTACCGGCAGGAACTTCCATTAACGCTTTAAAGTGCAGTGTCTGGGTGGTGGAGCCAGCCAGAAGATCGACTTCATTAGGCTCGCCCAGCGTAATGTTGGATTCAGCGTTATCCAGCAAACGAACACCCACGTTCTGTGCGCCGCTGGCATAGGTGTTGGTCATGAGACTGGTGTCAGTCGCGTCTGTTGCTGCGCTGGTGAAGGTAACATCAACTTTGGTAATTGGTGTGTCGGTCTCATCCGCCGGATCGTCAAGCTGGCAGTTTTCCAGGTTGATATCAACCGGAACCGCGGTAGACTTTTTGTTGGCATTGATTACGGCAGTGGTCACTTCACCCAGGTCAACTTCTTTGTCAACGCTGTCAGGTGCGATGCTGCATGGCGCATCAATAACAACGCCTTTAAATTTGATTTTGCCTGACCCCTGGTCTTCAGCAAAAGCAGAACCCGATACAATGGCAGCCATAGCAACCGCTAACAGTACTTTTTTACCCATATACATGAAAATATCCTTTTTCAAATGAATTCATACTCTGAATATTAATTTCAGGATGCGAACCAAGTATACGGGAGGAAGAAGAGATAATGCGATTACTCTAACTTAAAGCTATTTTAAGATTGTTTTAATATATAACGCATGTTGATTGTAAGTGCGGGCTAATTCTCATAATTTAGGGGGTTGTCTGAGAGGGTTATATCAGTTTTTATTATGGAATAATGGTCATTAAAAAGGTTGCTGTAAATAGTAAATTATGTGTTGGTATAAAGATAAATAATTATATGCTTCTTTTAGTTTTGTTACCCTGCCTCCGTATTAAACGGAGGCAGGGTAACATTACCCAATACCCACAGATTGTAACAGTACCAGGCTTAACACCATCACCGACATGCCGCACAGTACGCCATAGCTGGGATTGTTATTCGGATCGATCTCTTTCGCCAGCGGCATTAGCTCATCGACGGAGAGCGCAACCATGGTCCCGGCGACGGCAGCCATAATCGCCGCCATAACGACAGGGGAAACGAGGCTTCCGAGGATCAGCCACGCCAGCAGGCCGCCAAGAATTTCGGCCATCCCGGAAATACCCGCCCAGAACACGGCGGTGCGTTTCGAGCCAGTGGCCGCATAAACCGGCCCGGCAACCGCCAGTCCTTCAGGAATATTGTGTAAGGCTACCGCCAGCGCCACGCCAAAGCCCATCTCCAGATTGCTGCTGGCCGTGACATACGTGGCGACACCTTCCGGGAAGTTGTGCAGGCTGATGCCCAGCGTCAGCAGGATCGCCGTGCGCTTGATGTTGCCCAGGATCGGGGTAACGCTTTTGTGCATTAAATCCTGAGGGTGTGCGTGGGGCAGCATACGGTCGAGCCCAAAATAGCCCAGCAGGCCGACGATGAACATGCCGTAGCCGAGTACCGGAGACATTCCCTCTGCATGAAGCGCTGCGGGCAGCATCTCCATCAGTGAAATAAGCAGCATAATACCGGCGGCGAAACCCAGCGAGAAAGCCAGAAGGCGATTGGAAGGCTTTTGTCCGAGCACGCCGAGGAACGCACCGATAAAGGTCGCGGCACCCGCAAATATGGTCAAAATCAAGGGTACTGACATGCACTCTCCTTAAGCAGTATCTGACATTCAAATTTCCTGATGATGATCTTCACGGTTATCTGCGTTCATCTTCACCTGAATGCGCGTAATGTAGAACCATCAAATTGACACCTTCTCTAAGGATATCACCATGTCTTCTTCTCGTATGCCAGCACTGTTTTTAGGCCATGGCAGCCCAATGAACGTTCTGGAAGATAACGTCTATACCCGCGCCTGGCGTCATCTGGGCGAGACGTTGCCGCGACCGAAGGCGATTGTGGTGGTGTCCGCGCACTGGTTTACCCGTGGCACTGGCGTGACGGCCATGGAAGCGCCTAAGACTATTCATGATTTCGGCGGTTTCCCGCAGGCGCTGTATGACACGCATTATCCGGCTCCCGGCTCGCCTGCGCTGGCACAGCGGCTGGTAGAGCTCCTCGCACCTGTCCCGGTTGCGCTGGACAAAGAAGCCTGGGGCTTTGACCATGGCTCGTGGGGTGTGCTGATTAAGATGTACCCGGATGCAGACATTCCGATGGTGCAGTTGAGCATCGACAGCACCAAACCGGCTTCCTGGCACCTGGAAATGGGGCGTAAGCTGGCGACCCTGCGTGATGAAGGCGTCATGCTGGTGGCAAGCGGCAACGTGGTTCATAACCTGCGTACGGCGCGCTGGCACGGTGAGAATACGCCATATCCGTGGGCGACCTCTTTCAACGATTATGTGAAAGCCAATCTGACCTGGCAGGGGCCGGGCGAGGAACATCCGCTGGTGAATTATCTTGATCACGAAGGCGGTTCGCTCTCTAACCCGACGCCGGAGCACTTCCTGCCGCTGCTGTATGTTTTAGGCGCATGGGACGGTCAGGAGCCGGTTACGATCCCGATCGACGGTATTGAGATGGGGAGTCTGAGTATGCTGTCGGTGCAGGTAGGGTAATAAAAGCAAAACGGCAACATCAGTTTGCCGTTTTTAGTGTTTGCACCCTCTCCCACGGGGAGAGGGCATCAGGCCGCAGCCTTATTCAACAAAAATATGCGGATAGAACCGTGACAGATCCTGCGTGATCAGCGCGCGATCTTCGCGAATGCCAATCCCGGCTGGTTGATCGTTGATGAGCCAGCTGCCAATCAGGGTATAGCTGTCGCCAAACTTGGGCAGTTGATAAAACTGCTGGACGATCATCCCTTCTTCACCGTACGGCCCTTCAACCGCTTCCAGCGTTTTACCGTTTTCGATAATGGAGACGTTCGCGCCTTCGCGGGAGAAGATCGGCTTAACGACGTATTTCTCCATCGGCGGGAAATCATCTTCGGCAAAGTATGCAGGCAGCAGGTTCGGGTGGTTCGGGAACATCTCCCACAGCATCGGCAGCAGGGCTTTGTTGGAGATAATGCTCTTCCACGCCGGTTCCAGCCAGCGCACGCCCGCGTCTTCCAGCTTAGTGGAGAACATCTCGCGCAGCATGTATTCCCACGGATAGAGCTTGAACAGGTTGCTGATCACCTGATCCTGCATGTCCGTAAACTGACCTTTTTCACCCAGACCGATATCTTCGATATAGAGGAATTCAGTCGCCACGTCTGCTTCGGCAGCACAGTCCTGCAGATACTGAACCGTACCGCGATCTTCTTCCGTGTCGCGACAGCAGGCAAGATGCAGCAGGTTGAAGCCAAACTGCTCGCGCAGTTCGGCAAAACGCTCAATCAGCTTTTCCTGCAGGCTGTTGAACTGATCGCTATCTTCCGGCAGGTTTCCGGCGTTCATCTGATCTTCCAGCCAAATCCACTGGAAGAATGCCGCTTCGTAAAGCGAGGTTGGCGTATCCGCGTTATTTTCTAAAAGCTTCGGCTCACCCACGCCGTCCCACGCCAGATCGAGGCGAGAGTAAAGCGATGGCTGATTCGTTTTCCACGACTGACGGACGAAACTCCAGGTGTGCTTCGGAATACGGAACTTAGTCATCAGCTCGTCGCTGTCGATGACTTTATCCACAACCTTCAGGCACATCTGGTGCAGCTGGGCCGTCACCTCTTCCAGTTTTTCCACCTGGTCGAGCGTGAGTTTGTAGTAAGCATCTTCACACCAGTACGGCTCGCCGTACATGGTGTGAAAGTTAAAACCGTATTCAGTGGCTTTTTCGCGCCAGTCCGGGCGCTCGGTGATACTGACTCGTTCCATGATCAGCCGCCCATTGAGCGAGTAGAAGTGCCTGTTGCACTACGCTGCATGCTGGTCTGTTTCGCCACAGATTCACCGAACCCACCGCGGGTGATGGTGCTGGTGGTTGCTGGCTTCGGCGCCATCGCGGTTTTCGGCACGGTCGTTGTACGGCCAGGCGTTGCTGCGCCGTAGCTTTTACCGCTGGCGTCGGTGTATTTACCGTAAGCAGGGCTGTTAGGGTTTTTCGAGCTAAAGAGCGGCTGCTGCTGGTAGCCCGCGCCGCCGCTCATCAGACGACCCATCATATAACCCGCCATTAACGGCATCCAGAAGCTGCCGCTGGACTGTGCCTGCGCCTGATTTTCTGGCGCCATGCCCGCCTGAGCAGGAGCCTGCTGGCACTGGCCTTCACCGAACTCCGCTACGCAGTCTTCGCGTGATGCATATTTTGGCGCGGTACGTTCTGCTTCTTTCAGGGCGCTGTTATAGGCAGTCGTACACTCTGCGGCTTTACCGGTGGCAGCCGAACAGTCGTCCGCGTTTTGGTACATCGAAACCGTTTCGTCGCTCTGCTCACAACCCGCCAGCATAAACACAGCGGTGATCGCAAATGCGACAGGGGTGAGATGGCGTGCGTTCCAGCTTTTGCGGAACGACGCGTGATTAATCGTTTTTGTCCGTTTCATGTTTGTCTTCCAGGACCCAGTGGTAATAACGCTCAGGATAGAGGATGAGTGGTTGAAAATGAAGCGAAGAGAGGCAGAATCAGGGGGATCTTTACGTTGGCTTACGTTCGGATGTGATTTAGATGCGCCCTCTCCCGGTGAGAGAGGGCGTGATAACAATCTTAGTTACGGAACGGATTTGTGCCTTTGCTGGCGGACGTAGTAGTACGCGCTGCCGCTGGCTGTGCAGCTGGCGCGCTGCCGTTAGCGTTGAAGTTATCAACGGCGGCAACCTGATCCGGGTTCTCTGGCGCGACGCTTTCTGGCGACGTTGAAACCGGTTTGCCCAGGGTGCTGTTCAGCATCTGCAGATCCTGCTCGTTCAGCGTACCCAAAGCCTGCTTGATGTTCAGCTGGTTAATCAGGTACTGGTAACGCGCGCTGGAGAGCTGCTGTTTCGCGTTGTACAGCGTGGTGGTCGCATCCAGCACGTCAACGATAGTACGTGTACCGACGGAGTAACCGGCTTCCATCGCGTCCAGAGAGCTCTGGGCAGACACCACGGCCTGTTTATAGGCGTTGATGCTGCTGATTGAAGCGTTCACGTTGTTGAAGGACGAACGCACGGTCTGCACCACATTGCGATGTGCGCTTTCCAGCTGCTCGCTCGCCCCAACAAAGTTGTACTGCGCCTGTTTTACCTGCGAGTTAACCATACCGCCCTGGTACAGCGGCAGGGAGAAGCTCAGGCCCACTTTGTTCTGACCCATATTGCTGTCGTCATACTGAGCAGAGTTGGTCTTGGAGCCGCTATAGGTTGTATCAGAGACGCCGGTAGACGCGCTCAGGCTCAGGGTAGGCAGGTGGCCGTCCTGCGCCTGACGAATTTGCTCGCGGGCCAGATCCTGGCTCAGACGCGCCTGCAACAACGTCAGGTTGCGGTTTTCCGCCTCTTTCAGCAGGGCGTTAACGGCCTGCGGCTTATCCGTTTTGAAGCTGTCCACGTTCAGGGAGGCCAGCTCAGGGTAGTAATTTCCGGTGACCTGACGCAGGGATTCCAGCGCGTTGTCGAGGTTGTTACGCGCGGTCACTTCGTTAGCCAGCACGGTGTCGTACTGTGAACGGGCGTTCTGCACGTCGGTGATCGCCACCAGACCCACGTTGAAGCGCTGGGTGGTTTGATCCAGCTGGCGGTAGATCGCCTGTTTCTGCGCTTCGGTGTAGGAGAGCGCGTCAATGGCGCTCAGTACGTTAAAGTACGCGGTGGCAGTATTCAGAATCAGCGTCTGCTGGTCGGTCTGATAGGTCACATCCTGAATGCCCGCGCTCTTTTCCTGCAGGGTCAGGGTACGCCATTTGGACATATCAAACAGCGTCTGTGTTAATTGCAGTGAGGCGCTGGTAGCATTGGAGTTAACGCCGTTAGCATCGCGGAAACCGTTGCTGTAGGTATAATCTGCACCTAAACCTAACTGTGGTAGCAGTGGGCTACGCGCTTCGTTAATCTTTTCAAACGCAGCATCACGATCGGCCGCTGATTTACGTAAATCAGGGTTGCCCAGACGTGCCTGCTGGTAGACCTGTAACAGGTTTTCCGCCTGGCTCATTGCACTGAAGCCCGTCAGGCTCAGGCCGATAAGGATGGGGAGCAATTTCTTCATTTGCATTCCTTGTTGTGAAGCAGTATTAGCGCTGATCTAATTAAAAAATAATTGCCGATTCTAACAGAATCATCCACACCAAAAGGTTGGCGTTACGTGCCATCTGGCGGTAATTTGCACCAATCTACCATATAGCCTTACAAACGGCAGCCAAACAGCCTTGAAATTCACAATTTCATCACCATTGCTACCAGGACTCGACTCATGCAAAAACCAGAAAAGTTGCCCGTGACATTCGCCAAAAACGATGTAGAAATTATTGCACGAGAAACGCTTTATAGCGGTTTTTTTTCAATGGATCTTTACCGTTTCAGGCATCGCCTGTTTAACGGTGAAATGAGCGGCGAAATCCGACGTGAAATATTTGAGCGCGGGCATGCGGCTGTCTTGCTACCCTTTGACCCAGTGCGCGATGAAGTGGTACTGGTGGAGCAGATCCGTATCGCCGCGTATGACACCAGCGAAAGCCCGTGGTTACTGGAGATGGTGGCCGGGATGATTGAAGAGGGCGAGTCGGTCGAAGACGTCGCCCGTCGCGAGGCGCTGGAAGAGGCTGGGCTGGTGGTGGGCCGCACAAAGCCGGTGTTGAGTTATCTGGCAAGCCCCGGTGGCACCAGCGAGCGCTTGTCCATAATGGTGGGCGAAGTGGACGCCATGACGGCGGAAGGGATTCATGGTCTGGCTGATGAAAACGAAGATATTCGGGTTCATGTGGTGAGCCGGGAACAGGCTTATCAGTGGGTAGAAGAGGGGAAAATCGACAACGCAGCGTCTGTCATCGCCCTGCAATGGCTACAGCTGCATTATCAGACATTACGACACGAGTGGAAAAAATGAAGCGCTATACGCCTGACTTCCCAGAAATGATGCGCCTGTGCGAAACCAATTTCGCACAGTTGCGCCGCCTGCTGCCGAGAAACGACGCACCCGGCGAAACGGTAAGCTATCAGGTGAGCAACGCGCAGTATCGGTTAACGATAACAGAATCAACGCGCTACACTACGCTGGTGGAAATAGAACAAACTGCGCCCAGCATTAGTTACTGGAGCCTGCCGTCAATGACGGTGCGCCTTTATCATGACGCAATGGTCGCTGAAGTGTGTTCAAGTCAGCAGATCTTTCGCTTCAAGGCGCGGTATGATTACCCGAATAAAAAGTTGCATCAACGCGACGAAAAGCATCAAATTAACCAGTTTTTAGCCGACTGGCTAAGATATTGTTTAGCACATGGAGCAATGGCGATTCCGGTTTGTTAGCGTCATAAACCTACCTAAGGACACCATTTGGAAAGCCTGTTGAACCTGACTGTTGCTGGTGGGGCGCCAGTCAGGATATTACAAATCACCGATACCCACCTTTTTGCCGAAAAGCATGAGACTTTGCTGGGGGTCAATACCTGGGAGAGTTATCAGGCGGTACTGAGCGCCATTCACGCTGAAAATCGCGCCTGCGATCTGATTGTCGCAACGGGCGATCTGGCGCAGGACCAGTCCTCCGCGGCCTACCAGCATTTTGCTGAAGGCATCGCGAGCTTTAGCGTGCCTTGCGTTTGGCTGCCCGGAAACCACGATTTCCAGCCAGCAATGTACAGCTCCCTTCAGGATGCGGGGATTTCTCCGGCAAAATGCGTATTTGCAGGTGACCAGTGGCAGATCCTGCTGCTGGACAGCCAGGTATTTGGCGTCCCGCACGGTGAGTTAAGCGAATTTCAGCTCGACTGGCTGGAGACCAAACTGGCTGCCGAACCTGAACGTCATACGCTGCTGTTGCTCCATCATCATCCGCTGCCGGCGGGCTGCAGCTGGCTCGATCAGCACAGCCTGCGTAACTCAGCGGCGCTGGATAGCGTGCTGTCCAAATACCCGCGGGTGAAAAATCTGCTGTGCGGACACATTCATCAGGAACAGGATCTCGACTGGAACGGACGCCGCATGCTGGCGACGCCGTCAACCTGCGTGCAGTTTAAACCGCACTGCGCCAACTTTACGCTGGATACTATCGCGCCAGGCTGGCGCTGGCTGGAACTGCATGCCGATGGCACGCTGACTACGGAAGTCTGCCGTCTGGCAGGCGCAGAGTTCCGCCCGGATACCGCTTCAGAAGGCTACTGATGTCTACGCTCCTTTATCTGCACGGATTCAACAGCTCGCCGCGCTCCGCAAAAGCGACGCAGTTTCGCCAGTGGCTGAGCGTGCAACATCCCCACGTTGAGATGATCATCCCGCAGCTGCCGCCTTATCCGGCGGAGGCGGCGGAAATGCTCGAATCGATCGTGCTCGAACACGGCGGTGAATCCTTCGGCGTGGTCGGCTCATCGCTGGGTGGATACTACGCCACCTGGCTCTCGCAATGCTTTATGCTGCCCGCCGTTGTGGTTAATCCGGCGGTACGGCCATTTGAGCTGCTGAGGGACTTTCTTGGCGAAAACGAGAACCCCTACACCGGGCAGCAATATGTGCTAGAGTCACGCCATATTTACGATCTCAAAGTTATGCAGGTCGACCCGCTTGAAGCGCCGGATCTCATCTGGCTGTTGCAGCAGACGGGTGATGAAGTGCTGGATTACCGCCAGGCAGTGGCGTATTACGCCTCCTGCCGCCAGACTATAGAAGAGGGCGGAAACCATGCTTTCACGGGCTTTGAGGATCATTTCACCCAGATTGTCGATTTTCTTGGACTGCACAGCCACTGACAATCAATGCGAATTGCTAGTTTAAATCATGACGCAAACCTATAACGCTGATGCCATTGAGGTACTCACCGGGCTTGAGCCGGTTCGCCGCCGCCCGGGGATGTACACCGATACGACGCGCCCAAACCATCTGGGCCAGGAAGTTATTGATAACAGTGTGGACGAAGCGCTGGCGGGCCATGCCAAACGCGTTGACGTCATCCTGCACGCCGATCAGTCGCTGGAGGTCATCGACGACGGCCGCGGCATGCCGGTGGATATCCACCCGGAAGAAGGCGTGCCTGCCGTTGAGTTGATCCTCTGTCGTCTGCACGCGGGCGGTAAGTTCTCCAACAAGAACTATCAGTTCTCCGGTGGTCTGCACGGCGTGGGGATTTCCGTGGTGAACGCCCTGTCCAAACGCGTGGAAGTGAACGTTCGCCGCGACGGCCAGGTTTACAACATCGCGTTTGAAAACGGCGAGAAGGTGCAGGATCTGCAAGTTGTCGGCACGTGCGGTAAACGCAACACCGGCACCAGCGTCCACTTCTGGCCTGACGAAAGCTTCTTCGACAGCCCACGTTTTTCGGTTTCTCGCCTGACGCACCTGCTGAAAGCCAAAGCGGTACTGTGCCCGGGCGTGGAAATCACCTTTAAAGACCACGTTAATAATACCGAACAAACCTGGTGCTACGCCGATGGTCTGAATGACTACCTGTGCGAAGCGGTAAACGGTCTGCCAACGCTGCCGGAAAAACCGTTCGTCGGTAACTTTAGCGGCGATACCGAAGCCGTGGACTGGGCGCTGCTGTGGCTGCCGGAAGGCGGCGAGCTGCTCACTGAAAGCTACGTTAACCTGATCCCGACCATGCTCGGCGGTACGCACGTCAACGGCCTGCGTCAGGGGCTGCTGGACGCGATGCGCGAGTTCTGCGAATACCGCAACATTCTGCCGCGCGGCGTGAAGCTTTCGGCGGAAGATATCTGGGACCGCTGCGCCTACGTGCTCTCCGTGAAGATGCAGGACCCGCAGTTTGCCGGGCAGACCAAAGAGCGTCTGTCATCGCGCCAGTGCGCGGCGTTCGTCTCCGGCGTGGTGAAAGATGCGTTTACCCTGTGGCTGAACCAGAACGTCCAGGCGGCAGAGATGCTGGCCGAAATGGCCATCTCCAGCGCCCAGCGTCGTCTGCGCGCCGCGAAGAAAGTGGTGCGTAAAAAGCTGACCAGCGGCCCTGCGCTGCCGGGCAAGCTGGCGGACTGTACCGCGCAGGATCTCAACCGTACCGAGCTGTTCCTCGTGGAAGGGGATTCGGCGGGCGGGTCGGCCAAGCAGGCGCGCGATCGTGAATATCAGGCGATCATGCCGCTCAAGGGTAAGATCCTGAACACCTGGGAAGTCTCTTCAGACGAAGTGCTGGCCTCGCAGGAAGTGCATGATATCTCGGTGGCGATAGGTATCGATCCTGACAGCGAAGATCTGAGCCAGCTGCGCTACGGCAAGATCTGTATTCTTGCGGATGCGGACTCCGATGGTCTGCACATCGCTACGCTGCTCTGTGCGCTGTTTGTGAAGCACTTCCGCACGCTGGTGAAAAACGGTCACGTCCACGTGGCACTGCCGCCGCTCTACCGTATCGACCTTGGCAAAGAGGTTTACTACGCGCTGACGGAAGAGGAGAAAGCGGGCGTGCTGGAGCAGCTTAAGCGTAAGAAGGGCAAACCGAACGTGCAGCGCTTTAAAGGGCTGGGCGAGATGAACCCGATGCAGCTTCGCGAAACGACGCTGGATCCGAACACGCGCCGTCTGGTGCAGCTGACGATCAGCGACGAGGACGAACAGCAAACCAACGCCGTGATGGATATGCTCCTTGCCAAGAAACGTTCGGAAGACCGACGTAACTGGCTGCAGGAGAAAGGCGATATGGCGGATATTGAGGCCTGATGTCCCCCTCACCCTAACCCTCTCCCCAAAGGGGAGAGGGGATTGCACGGAGCCGTCTTTTCACCCTCGCACTAAAATCAAAACTCCATCTTCACCGTAAACTGCACTTCACGCGGGTCGCCAATCTGGTTGCCCAGGTTGTTGGTCGCAATCGACGACGTGTAGTAGGTCTTATCAAACAGGTTCTTCACGTTCACCTGCAGCGTCACCGGATACTGCAGCTTCATCTTATACGCCGCAAAGGCATCCGCCACGAAATAGCCCGGCAGATAGTAATCCGCGCCGTTGGTCGCCGAGCGGCGGCTCACGCCGTGCCCGCCGCCGCCTAGCGTCAGGGTATTCCCGGCAAACGCATTGTGAATATCGTAGGTGAGGAACAGGGAGCCGGTATGGCGCGGCACGTTCGGCAGCGGTTTACCCGCGTAGTCCGGGTCTTCCAGCACTTTCGCGTCGGTATAGCCGTAGCTGGCGATAATGTTGGTGTTCTCCGTCAGCGACCCGGCGAGATCCACCTCCACGCCCTGAGAGCGCACGCGGCCCGCGGTTTTGGCGATGGTCTCGCCCCCGATGCTTTCGTTATAAAGCACGTTGCGCTTGTGGATATCAAACAGCGCGATGTTGGCGGTAATGCCGTCGAACAGGTCAAATTTTGCGCCCACTTCATACGCATTCGATGTTTCCGGCGGCAGGTCGCCAATGTAGCTCGCAATGGACGACTGCGGCATAAACGTCTGCGAATAGTTGGCAAACAGCGAGACTGCAGGCGTCAGTTTGTAAACCAGCCCCAGCTTCGGCGTCCACTGATCGTCGCGGCTGTCGGTATTGACTTTAAACGGGCGGCCTTTGCCCGCGTACTGGGTGTAATACTGGTAGCGCAGCCCGGCGACGGCGATCCATTTATCCGTCAGATACAGGGCATCCTGGGCGTAGGCCGAGTAGCTCTCCTGCTTGAGCGTCTGGTCGCTGTCAGCGGCGGAGACGGTTGTACACTCGTCGAGTTTGCCGTAAACCGGATTATAGATATTGAAGCCTTTAACGTTCTTACAGCGCATCATGTCCGTGCGCAGCAGATCGTAATTTTCATACGACACGCCGGTCAGGATCTCATTGTAAAAGCCCGCGATATCCACGTTGCCCTGCAGATCCGCACGGGTGCTGTGCATGCGCTGGGTGGAACCCTGGGTCGCATCCACGCGGCGGGTCAGGGTGCCGGTTTTTGAATCGTAGGCCATGACGCGGGCCTGATTGTCGCTGTATTTATCCTGGCTGTAGCTATAGTCGAACTTCGCGGTCCACTGGCTGTTGAGGCGGTATTCCGCGTTGAGCTGAGCGAGATCGGACTGCCCGTCGGTCACGTTAAACGGCTCGTCGAAGCGGGTTTTGCGATCGACGTCGACGGCTTTTTTGGTGTTGAGATCGAAGATCGTTCCGCGATCGAACGGCGTTTTATAGTCGCGATGTGAATAGAGCACGGTCACGGTGGCATCGTCGCCGAACCACGTCAGCGACGGGGCGATAAAGGTGCTGCGTTCATTGCCGAAGTTGCGCCAGTAATCCTCGTCCTGATATTCACCCGTCAGGCGATACGCCAGGCGTGTGCCGTCAATCGGACCGGTAACATCAACCTGTCCGGTGCCGCCACCAAAGCTGGAAGAGGTGGCAGAAATCGAGCCGCCGAAGGTTTTCTCCGGGCGCTTCGTGACGACGTTAATCAGGCCGCCCGGATCGAGAATGCCATACAGCGTGGAGGCCGGGCCTTTCAGCACCTCCACGCGTTCGGTTGCGGCGTTAAAGCTGCGCGGCAGCACGGTGCGCAGGCCGTTGGTCATGATCGAGCCGTCGCGGTTTGCGCCGAATCCGCGGCGCACAAAGGCATCCTGCGTGCCGCCCAGGGTGTTGGTCTGCACCACGTTGCTGACGTTATAGAGTGCTTCATCCAGCGTGGTAGCGTGCTGATCCTCCAGCACCTTATCGCTGACGGTATTCACCACCTGCGGAATATCCAGCATCGGCATGTTGGTCAGCGTGGCGGTGGAGGTATTCAGCGGCTGGTAACCGCTGGTGGCCTCCGCTGCAGCATTTGGATCGGCGGTGACGGTAAGCGTTTCGCCGTCTTTAGCCGTGGTGTCTGCTGCCTGCACCAGCGGTGCCATAAACAGCAGTGAAAAGAGCGCGCGCCCTTTTACTCCAGAGAGTGAAGGTGTGAACGTAGCCATTACATCTGTTATCCCGAAATATCCGTGAAGCACCTTCACGGAAGAACATGTGAGTCATTGCCCTTGATGGTCTGCTCGTTAGCCAGAGACGGCATCGAACATGTAATTGAGAATCATTCAATCATGCGGCAATGTAGTAGTAAATGAAAAAAGTTAAAAAACGGCTACATGGATAAAACGCAGCGGAAAAGTGCAAATATTAATAATTATCTTTTTGATAAATAAGAGTTTATTTTCTTTTTGCTTAGCGTAGTAGCGCTCCGTTGCCCATGGTTTTTTTAGGGTGTTTCTTCTCTTGACTACTACATGGCGCGGCCTCAAACTCTCAAAAGAGAATGATTTTTATTTATATTTATTGCTGTTTTTTATTACGTTGGCGTTCACGTGGCTCACAACACGACAAAACCGGGGCTGGTTCTGGAGAATCTTTCTGCCGGTTATCAGAAAAAAATCATCGTTGAGGGTATCTCCCTTGCGATCCCCCAGCAGAAAATCACCGTTCTGGTGGGCGCGAACGGCTGCGGAAAATCCACGCTGCTGAGTACCATCGCGCGTTTGCTCCAGCCGCTTGGCGGCGCGGCCGTTCTCGACGGTAAGGCGATCCACGCGCAGCCGACCAAAACCGTCGCCCGCCAGTTGGGCATCCTGCCGCAGTCTCCGCTGCTGCCGGAAGGGTTAACCGTCTTTGAGCTGGTCTCACGCGGGCGTTTTCCCTGGCAGAACTTTATGCGCCAGTGGAGCGACGAAGACGAGCGGGCGGTGGAAGAGGCGCTGCGCCTGACCGGCACGGCTGAGTTTGCCCATATGCCCGTCGAAAGCCTCTCCGGCGGCCAGCGTCAGCGCTGCTGGATCGCCATGGCGCTGGCGCAGCAAACGCCCTATATCCTGCTGGATGAACCCACCACGTTCCTCGATCTCCGCTATCAGGTGGAGATCCTCGAACTGCTGCATACGCTGACGCGCGAGCATGGGCGTACCGTGGTGGTGGTGCTGCACGACCTGAACTTCGCCGTGAACTACGGCGATTCGCTGGTCTTTTTACGCCAGGGAAAAGTCGAGGGCGTACTGCATGAGGGAGATGTCTGCACGCCGGAGCTGATTAAAGCGGTGTTTGATGTCGACGTGCATATGTCCATCAATCCGCTGACCGGTAAACCGTTCTTTATGCCGTTTCGCCAGGTCACAAAACAGCCATGATGCGCACCTCTCTGGCTTTCCTGATGTTCGCCCTGCTGCTGGCAACGGGCGCGATTGCCCATCTTGGGATCGGCGCACGCTTTATCGCCCCGCAAACGGTGGTGGAGGCCTTCTTTAACTTCGATCCGCGCAATTTCGACCATAACATCATCATCAAACTCAGGCTGCTGCGCCTCTGCGCCGCGATGGTGACAGGCGCCGCGCTCGGCGTGGCGGGCGTGCTGTTGCAATCAGTGATCCGCAACCCGCTCGGCGAACCGCATATTCTGGGGCTCAACGCCGGGGCGGCGCTCGCGGTGGTGCTGACAAGCGCGCTGGGGATGACGCTGCCGTTTGGCCGCCCGCTGATTGCCGCAACCGGTGCCGCGGCGCTGTTTCTGCTGGTGCTCACGTTCTCCTCTTCTGGTCGCACCGGGCTGACGCCGATGAAAGTCACTCTGTGCGGCGTGGCGATGTCGGCGTTTGCCTCGTCGATTACCGCCACGGTGCTCATTCTTGATGAACAGACGCTGCTCGCCATGCGCACCTGGCTGGCGGGGGATTTGGCCGGGCTTAGCGGCGAAACGATTACCGCTGCCCTGTGGGTGGCTGGTGTGGGGTCTGCGCTGGCGCTCTGGTTGTCGCCGTCGCTCAACATGCTGGCGCTGGGCGACAGGATGGCGCAGGGGCTTGGCGTATCGCTGTTGAAAACCCGGCTGCTCGCCCTGCTTGCCATTGCGCTGCTCTGTGGTGCGGCAGTCTCCATTGCCGGGCCGATCGGCTTTATCGGGCTCGTGGTGCCTCAGCTTATTCGCCGTCTGGTGTCGGTCGATCTGCGCGTGATGGTGCCGCTGTCCGCCCTGTGCGGGGCGCTGGTTCTGCTGCTGGCGGATATCGCTGCCCGCACGCTGTTTTCGCCCTGGGAGCTGGCAACCGGCATCATGACCGCGCTGGTTGGCGCCCCGGTCTTTATCTTCATGGCCTCGAGGATGTTCAAATGAACCGCTCCGGGCTGCGTGCGCTACGCGTTGGCGCCTTCTCGGCGCTGGTCCGCCCAAAGGCGCTTGTATGTCTGGTCATCCTGACGCTGGTCGCCTGCCTGCTGACGGGGTTTGGCCTGACGCACGGTTCTCTGCCCATCCCCACCTCCGCCATCGGACGCGCGCTGTTTTATCCAGAAAGCCTGACGGCGGAGACGCGCTACATCGTGATGGATATCCGTCTGCCGCGCCTGCTGATGGCGGCGCTGTGCGGTGGGATGCTCGGCATGGCGGGGGCGGCGATGCAGTCCATCACCCGCAATGGCCTGGCTGACCCCGGCCTTATCGGCGTGAAAGAGGGCTGCAGCGCGGCGGTACTGCTGCTGATATTTCAGTTTCCGGCGCTGAGCATGGCCTGGCGGCCATTGGTCGGCATGGGCGGCGGGCTGCTTACCGCGCTGCTTGTGATGGCCCTGGCGCGCGATATCTCACGTCCGCGATTCATCCTGATCGGCATCGGCGTGTCGTGGGTCTTTGCTGCCGCAATGGGCGTTTTTATGACCACGGCGGACGTGCGCGACGTGCAGACGGCGATGCTGTGGCTGGCGGGCAGCCTGCATGCGGCAAACTGGACGCTGGTCTGCATTGCCGCTGTCTGGGCGCTTCCGGCGTTTGCACTGCTGCTGTTTACCGCCCGCGCTGCGGACGTGGCGTTACTCGGCAATCACGCCGCAGCGGGCCTTGGCGTGCGCACAAACCGGCTGGCGCTTATAAGGGTTCTCGCCCCGGTAGTGCTGACGGCGGCCTGCGTCTCCTGCGTGGGCAGTATTGGTTTCGTCGGGCTGATTGCGCCACATATGGCGCGCCTGCTGCTGCGCGGTGGGCAAACCGCGCTCCTGACGGGAAGCGCCGCGCTGGGGGCGCTGCTTGTGCTGCTGGCGGATAACGTCGGGCGGCTGGCTTTCCTCCCGCTGCAACTGCCGGCGGGAATTGTGATTTCGCTGATTGGCGGACCGTTTTTCCTGCTGCTGCTCTGGCAGCGTCGGGACAGATTTTAGGAGACTATGATGCGCGTACTGTTTTCGATGCTGTTGCTGGTGGGGTTCGCGGTGAGCGCGGCGGAGCCAACGCAGACGTTTACTGACGATCTGAACCGTAAGGTGGTGGTACCGGTGCATCCAAAACGGATCGTCTCGTTACACGATCTGGATATCACCATTCCACTGATCGAGCTTGGCGTACCGCCGGTGGCGAGCCATGGCCGCACCCGGCCGGACGGCAGCCATTTTCTGCGCTCCAGCGGCATGTTAACGGGCGTCGACTTCGATAATTCCGACATCAAATTTATCGGCACTGCGGATATCGACATTGAAGCCATCGCCGCCGCAAAACCAGACCTGATCGTTACCGAGCCAACCCGCAATACCCCGGTGGAGCAACTGGAGAAAATTGCCCCGACGGTGAGTATCGATCATCTCGACGGCGGCGCGCCGGAGATCTACCGCAAGCTGGCGCAGCTGACGGGAACGCAGGCGCGGCTCAGGGTTCTGGAGCGGCGCTACCAGGAGCAAATTAAGGCACTGAAAGCGACTATTGATACCCGCAAGGTAACCGTGTCGGTGATTCAGGCCAATCAGGGGAAAATTAACGCCATGCACAGCTACCACTCGCTGGGCCGCGTGCTGCGTGATGCCGGGTTCACCTTCCCGCCGCTTATTGAGTCCATCCCGGAAGGGGGGCGGATTGACGTCAGCGCCGAGCGCCTGCCGGAGCTGGATGCCGATTTCGTTTTTGCTACCTGGCGCGGGGATACGGGCGGCAAGCCGCAGGATGAGCTGGCAGCGATGGATGCGGTGATGCCGGGCTGGTGTCAGTTCCTGAATGCCTGCCGGACCGGGCACTACGTGCTGATCTCGCGTGAAGAGGCCATCTCGAACTCGTTCGCCTCGTTAGGGCTGATGGCCGCGCAGGTTCAGTCGCAGATTGCCGGACGTCCACTGCCGGAGGCGTCACGGTGAGCCGTAAAGTCGATATCTTTGGCGATCGCCTTCGCTCGCGCTCGCACCAGCTCACGCCGCGCCTGCTGCAGGTGGCACGCTATATCAATGAAAACCGTGAAGCGGTGATGGAGCAGACGGCAATGGAGATCGCGACACTGCTGAAGACGTCGGATGCCACCGTCGTTCGCGCCATCCAGGCGCTGGGTTTCGCCGGGCTGCGCGATCTCAAGCAGACGCTGGAGCAGTGGTTTGGTCCGGTCGTGACCTCCAGCGAAAAGATTTCCACGACGGTGAATACGCTGACCAGCGACGTCAATGCGAGCATTGATTTCGTGCTGGAGGGGCACCAGCACACCTGTGAAGTGTTGTCCGCTCCCCACAACCGCTTTGCGATGGCGCAGGCGGTCTCCCTGCTGGCGCAGGCGAGGCAGGTTGCCATATTTGGGATTGGCGCGTCCGGCATTCTGGCCGACTACACCGCCAGGTTGTTCAGCCGGATGGGGCTACCCGCCACGCCGCTTAACCGTACCGGAATAGGGCTGGCCGAGCAGCTGATCGGGCTCCAGCGCGGAGATGTGCTGATCATGATGGCGCAAAAATCCGCGCATCGGGAAGGACAAACCACACTGCGCGAAGCGAAACGGCTGGGGATCCCCACCATTTTGCTGACCAATGCCACCGACTCGCGATTCAGCAAAGAAGCCAGCGTGGTGATCCACGTTCCGCGCGGCGGCGAGAAGGGCAAAATCCCGCTTCACGGCACGGTGCTGCTGTGCCTGGAGATGATTGTTTTGTCCGTTGCCTCCACCGAGCCGCAGCGCACCATCAAGTCGATGAAGCGCATCAACGAGCTTCACCGGGGGTTAAAGCCGGGGAAGAAAAGCAGTTGATTGTCTCCCTCTCGTTTGAAGGAGAAGGGCGGGTGAGGGTGTCATACCGCACGATGGTTCTTCCGGTACTGCAGCGGCGTCTCGCCAATCCCCTTCTTAAACGCGCTGATAAACCAGGTGACGTCAGAAAATCCCACCCGCGCGGCAATCTCCCGCACGCTCGCGTCGCTGTGCAGCAGGCATTCACACGCCTTGCGCAGGCGGAGCGTGTTCAGGTAGTGGTGGATCTTCTCCCCTGTCTCCGCATGGAATTTCCGCGACACATAGCTGCGTGATTTCCCCAGCTCCGCCGCCAGCGCGTCGAGGTGGAATTTCTCCTGATAATGCTCATCCAGCCAGAACATCACCTGGCTGGCGATCCCCTGGCTGCTGCCCGGTGCGCCGGAACGATCGTCAGGTAACATAGCGAACAGGCCGATCAGCAGCCCGGCGATGTTTTCGCTGGTCATCGGCGGCGGATAACAGCTGAACAGGTGATCGACATGGCTATGACAGTGCGCCAGGTCCGCTACCCACGCCTCTGAGCCGCGACGAGACAGTTTTTCCAGCCGCTGCTGCGTATGGGGGAAATCACGCAACGCCTTCAGCACCGCGTGGTGGTCGAGGTGAATAATCGTGCGCCGGTAAATCGCTTCCGCCTGTTCGTCCACTCTCACTTTATGCAGGGTGAAGGGCGGAAAGAAAAACAGGCGTCCGGGGCGCATAGTGTAGTGACGATTATCGACAATCGCGACGCCAAATCCTTCTTCTATATAGAGAATTTCCAGACACTGATGCCAGTGGTGGTAACGCACCGTGTTGGCAAAGAGGCGGCTGAACGACGCCACGGTGTCGTTTAAGGTAATCAACTCAAGATGATCGGATGTGGGCGCGTCGTGCATAGTGCAATAAAACTCAACTTTTCCCCTTCATAAGAGATTTATAAACCACCTTTTTAAATTTTATCAACCGCAGGTTTATTGAACATTCTCACCTGTGACATGGCTAACATTTCTCCACCTTACGCATTCACTATGCTTGGCCGCAATTGATGACGAGGGTGGAACTATGTGTGCGACAAACGACGAAAAATCAAATCCGTTGTCTTCACGCCTGGATGTTGTGGTGTCTCTGAATACCTTACTTGGCGCGCTGGATACGCAGTTTCCGGAAAATCATTCGCGGTTCTCGCTGGGTGATACCTGCGCGCACTACGCGACGGATATCGCGCAGATGGAGGGGCTCTCCCGCGCGCTGTGGGGGCTGTTTCCGCTGTTGGCTTCGGGCGATGCTTCGCCGTTTAGCGAGAAGTACATGGAGGCCATCAGGATCGGCACCGATCCGCAAAGCCCGGGCTACTGGGGTGAAACCGGCCCGTACGATCAGCGTCTGGTCGAGATGGCGTCCTATGGTCTGGGGCTCTCCCTGATGGGGAATAGACTCACCGATTGTTTGAGCGAGCGCGAAGTGCTGAATCTGCACGCGTGGCTCAATCAGATTGCCGACGCGCAGATGCCCGACAGCAACTGGAACTACTTCGCTATCATTGTCCAGCTGGGCTTCAAACGCGCCGGGCTGCCGTACGACCAGGCCGCCATTGACCAGCGGTTTGCGCTGATGGAGGCCTATTATCTGGGCGACGGCTGGTATTCCGACGGTCCTGGACGCCCGAAAGATTATTACATCTCCATGGCGTTCCACTTCTACGGCCTGATTTACGCCACTTTGAGCGGGGACGAGGCGAGGGCGGAGGTGCTGCGCGAGCGCTCGCGCCTGTTTGCGGAGGACTTTATCTACTGGTCCGCCGCGGACGGCGCGTCAGTACCGTTTGGCCGCAGCCTGACCTACCGCTTTGCGATGGTCGCCTTCTGGAGTGCGGTCGCCTTTTCTGAACTTGACGTATTCACGCCGGGTATTGTGAAGGGAATTATCCTGCGCCATCTCCGCTGGTGGCAGCAGCGACCGATTACCGACCGGGACGGCATTCTGACCCTCGGTTTTGCTTATCCGAACCTCGCCATGTGTGAGGACTATAACTCTCCCGGCTCGCCCTACTGGGCGCTGAAAAGCTACCTGATCCTGGCGCTGCCGGAGGCGCATCCGTTCTGGCAGGCAGAAGAACAGCCGCTGCCCGCGCTGGCGGAGAAGCGCGTCATCCCGCACGCGCAGCAAATCCTGATGCATTCGACGAACTCTCAGCATGTCACCATGCTCACCGCCGGTCAGCTGGAGCTGAACAACTACGTCAACACCGAAGCGAAATACACCAAATTTGCCTACTCCAGCCACTTTGGCTTCACCATTGAGCGCGGGCGCTTTGGCCTGAAGCATGCGGCCTGTGATTCCATGCTGCTGCTGGCGGACGGGGATAACTATTTCCGCGGCCGTCGCGAGTGCGAAGCGGTGCGGGTGGATGATAACGCTATCTATTCACGCTGGTCGCCGTGGCACGATGTGCATATCGAGACCTGGCAAATACCCTTCGGCGAGTGGCATTTGCGCCTGCACCGCATTAACAGCGCGCGCACGCTGCAAACGGCCGAGGGTGGTTTCGCCGTGATGAAAACCGGGCACCAAATCCGCGCGCGCGGCAGCTATCTGGCGGCAGAGAACGGCAGCAGCGCGATTATCGATCTGTCGCCCTTCATTGAACGCACCCCGGACAGCATCGTCACGCCGCCGAACAGCAGCATCATGTTCCCGGAGTGCGCCTCCATTCCGCTGTTAAAAACCGATCTCCATCCGGGAGAGAGCTGGCTCTGTTGCGCCGTCATTGCCAGTGAAAAACAGAATGTTGCGGCCACGCCGCATCTGGATATTACCCATAACCAGGTGGCGATCCGCGAACCTGGAGGCGAACGTCTGCTGTCGTTCACGTTATAAAAATTCTGACCCTACACGTCGGCGAGGATGCTATGAAAAAGACGTCTACAACGAACAGAAGTGAATATTACAAAATCAGCAGCTTTATTTTTCTCTATTTTTTTACCTGGTCTGCCAGTATTGGCCTGCTGGCGATCTGGCTTGGTCAAAAAGCGAATCTCAGCGGTTCGGTAATAGGCACCGTCTTCGCGGTTAACGGTATTTTTTCCGTTATTCTCAAACCCATCTACGGCTATATTCTCGATAAAATCGGCATGAGTAAATACCTGCTCTATTTTGTTGTGATCATGTCAGCCCTGATGGCACCGTTTTTTATTTATGTCTATCAGCCGCTGTTAATGTCCAATACCCTGCTGGGGATTATTATCGGCGCACTCTATTTAAGCTTTGCCTGGTATGCGGGCGTCGCGGCGTGTGAATCCTATTCCGACCGCTTCAGCCGCTTAAACGGCATGGAGTTCGGGCAAATTCGTATGTGGGGCTCGCTCGGCTGGGCGGTGGCGTCGTCCTTCTCTGGCCTGCTGTTTAACCTCTCTCCGGCATATAACTTTATTCTGGGCAGCGCGGCGTCGGTGGTGATGCTGGTTGTCCTGCTGAGCCTGAAAGTGAACACTAACTCCGCATATGCGGGCGAGGTGCTGACGAAAGAGAAAATCGC
Source organism: Enterobacter chuandaensis (assembly GCF_039718975.1). Taxonomy (NCBI): domain Bacteria; kingdom Pseudomonadati; phylum Pseudomonadota; class Gammaproteobacteria; order Enterobacterales; family Enterobacteriaceae; genus Enterobacter; species Enterobacter chuandaensis. The sequence continues at coordinate 3,942,610 of NZ_CP097173.1, read as the reverse complement.
ACCGGCAGACGTGTATGCCCTGCTGCGTAACCGTAAATTCTGGGCCTTCTGCCTGTACGTGGCGGGGGTGGCATGGATGATGTTTATCGCCGAGCAGCAGTTCTCGCGCTATTTCGTCACCTTCTTTAACGATATTCACGAGGGTAACGCGGTGTTTGGCTATCTCGGCACCGTGCAGTCGGGCATGGAATTCGTCATGTATATGATTGTCCCGCTGTTCGTGAATATTATTGGCGCTAAACGCGGGCTGTTGATTGTCGGGCTGGTGGTGGGGGCACGGCTGATTATTTCCGGGATGTGCGATTCTCACCTGTTAATTTCCATTCTCAAGCCGCTGTACGGTCTGGAAATTTGTCTGCTGCTGGTGTCGGTATTTAAATATATCGCGGAGCATTTCGACAAGCGCGTGAATGCCACCATGTATTTACTCGGTTATCAGGCGATGCTCTATGTCGGCAACGTGGTGGTTTCCTCACCTGCCGGATATATGTATGACCGCATTGGCTTTGAGCAGACCTATATCATTATGGGCGCGACGGCGCTGACCTTTACCCTTATTTCTGCCTTTACGTTATCTGCCTGCCAGAGCAAATGGCGCGGCCCCCGCCCGCTGAACGTAGCAGAACCTTCATCACGCTGACCACAAGGAACCGAAATATGTTAAGTCGTATCAGAGAGGAACGCCTGTCTGCCATTCCTGTTCCCGTAGACTCGCGCCTGTTTAGCGATGAACTGACCTCTGCGCGCAGCCACGTCCTCGAGCTGATTAGCCGTCATTTAACGGCGTTCGGAGAGCAGTTCCCGGCGGAAACCTGCCGGAACGGTTTTTACCCGCTGACGGACAACGTGGAGTGGACCACCAGCTTCTGGACCGGCCAGCTGTGGCTGGCGTGGGAGATGAGCGGTGAGGAGAAATTCCGCGCGATGGCGGAAAAGCACGTGCGCTCGTTCGGCCTGCGTATTGCCGGGCGCAGCGACACCAATACCCACGATCTGGGCTTCCTGTACACGCTCTCCTGCGTGGCAGCCTGGCGACTCACCGGCAGCCGCGAGGCGCGCGGCTTCTCCCTGCTGGCGGCGGAAGCCCTGCTGGAGCGCTTCCATGAGAAGGCGAAGATCATTCAGGCGTGGGGCGATCTTTCAGACCAGGAGCAGGCCGGGCGGATGATCATCGACTGCAACATGAACCTGCCGCTGCTCTACTGGGCAACTGAGCAGACGGGGGATCCGCGCTTTGCTGACGCCGCAAAAGCGCACGTCATGCAGGCGGCGAGGTATCTCATCCGCGACGATGCCTCGACGTTCCACACCTATTACATGGATGTGCAAACCGGCGCGCCGCGCTACGGCAACACCCAGCAGGGGTATGCCGACGACTCCTGCTGGTCGCGCGGGCAGGCGTGGGGCATCTACGGCTTCCTGCTGAGCTATATCTATACCGGCGACGAGACGATGATTGCCCTGTCGAAGCGGCTGGCGAACTACTTCCTCAACCGCCTCCCGGAAGATTACGTCTGCCACTGGGATCTGGCGCTGGTGGGCACCGACGCACTGCGCGATTCGTCGTCAGCGGCAATCGCGGTGTGCGGACTGCTGGAGCTGGTGAAGCATCTGCCGGTGACGGATCCGGACCGGGAGCGGTATCTGGAGTGGGCCAAAGGCATTATGTCGTCACTGACGAAGCACTACCTGGTGGGCAAAGAGGAGAAGGGCAACGGGCTGCTGAAGCACTCGGTCTATCACCTGGCGAGCCACAAAGGCGTGGATGAGTGCGCAAGCTGGGGAGATTACTTCTACGTGGAGGCACTGGTGCGCTTTACACAGAGCTGGAAACTGTACTGGTAAAAACGGTCGGGGGGCGTCCCCCGACTCGCGGATCACGCTTTTGGAATACGCAGCGTCTGGCCGGGGTAGATTTTATCCGGGCTGGAGAGCATCGGGCGGTTAGCCTCAAAAATCTTGTTGTACTGATTGGCATCGCCGTACACGGTTTTGGAGATAGCGCTCAGGGTATCGCCGGATTTTACCGTGTAGTAGGTGGCTTCATCTTTGGCATCGGTTGTGGTGATGTTGTTCTCCACCTCGCTGACGCCCGCGATGTTGCCGACGGCAACCTGGATTTTTTCTTTCTGCTCCTGGGTCAGCCCGTCGCCCGTCACGCTGGCTTTGCCATCGGTAACATTAACCTGAACTTTGTCTGTACCGGGAATGTTGAGTTTCTTGAGGTGCTCGGTGATTTTGTCGCTCTGACCTTTGTGGTCGGTCAGGTTATCCCATAGCTTTTCGCCTGCTTCTTTTACGAAGTTAAAAAGACCCATTCCATCCTCCTGTTAATCATGAAGTCAGAATAAGCATAGCAGGTCAGAGAGAATTCCCTCCCCTGAAGGAGAGGGAAGGCGGGTTTTAAACCCCTTGCTCCAGAATACGGATGTGGGTCTCCAGCACGTCACCCTTCACCGCATCGCTCCACGCTTTCATGTGCGCGGTCTGCAGGTGTGCTTCAAGGTGCGCGACGGTTTCCCACTGCTCAACCATGATAATGGAGTCTGGCGCAGTGGCCTGGAAGCTTGCGTCGGTAGCGGCGTCCACCATCGGCGCGTAGCCGTGGCAGCCTTCTTCTTTCAGTACGGTTGGGATGATTTTCGCGAACTGATCCAGCACCGCCTGGCGGTGATGTTGACCTGGACGAGTACGGATTTCTGCGATTACTGTAAGCATGGTTACTACTCCTTTAATTCCACGCTACCAGTTAAGCAAAAATTTTCGCGAGATGCTTGCGATATTCTGCGATATAGCTCGGGACGTCAGGCATTTTAATCACGTCGTTGACGATAAAGGTCGGCAGCGGATCCATCCCCAGGAACTGGTTCGCCTTGTGAAACGGCAGATACGCGCCGTCTACGCCCACGCCTTCGAAGAACTGATCTTTTTCGGTGAAGGCTTCCAGAGGGGCGTTCCAGGTCAGGGAAAGCATATATTTTTTGCCCTGAATCAGGCCGCCGGAACCGTATTTTTTAGAGGCGTCTGAGCGGGTGCGCCCGTCGCTGGCATACAGCGAACCGTGACCTTCGGTGAAGACGTCGTCCATGTACTTTTTCACGGTCCACGGCGCGCCCATCCACCAGCCCGGCATCTGCCAGACAACCACGTCGGCCCACAGGAAGTTCTGCACTTCGGCCTTTACGTCATAGTTGCTGTCCGCGCGCACGACCTTAACATCATGCCCGGCGTCGCGCAGGAAACCGTCCGCGACCTCGGTCAGGGTGTCATTCAGCTGGCCTTTGGAGTGCGCGAACTCTTTCGCGCCGTTGATAATCAGAATGTTACTCATTATTTGTCCTCGGTGATGAGAGTATGCCGGGTATTCTACGCGCGAGGACGGAGCGGAAAAATAAGCAAAATGTGCAAAGTCTTTTGCGCTGGGTGCAATAATCCCTCACCAGCTAACCTTCACTTCAAAGCCGCCTTCTGGCGCATTGCCCAGCGAGACGCGCATGCCGTGCAGTGCGGCTATGCGTTTCACAATGGATAACCCCAGCCCGCTGCCCGTGGCGTCCTGACCCGGCGGACGATAAAAGCGCTCGCCGAGACGCGCCAGCGCATCGGGCGAAATGCCCGGGCCGTTGTCGCGCACGGTAAAGCTACGGGTGTTCAGCGTCACGTCTACCACGCTGCCGCGCGGGCTGTAGCGGGTGGCGTTGTCCAGCAGGTTACGCGCCAGCAGGCTCAGAAGCAGCTGCTGACCCGTGCGGGTCACCTCCGGCGCGTTGATGTGCAGGCGAATATCAATACCCGCCTGCTGTGCCGGAGGGTAGATATCCATTACCGCGGACTGCAGCAGGTCGGCCATCGCTATCTGTTCTACGCCGTCCAGGCTGTCCAGCGAGTCCAGGCGCGACAGGGTAAGAAGCTGATCCACCAGCCGGGAGGCGCGGTCGATACCCGCGTGCAGCTGCGCCAGCGCTTTTTCCTGTGCCTGTGGATCGTCCTGAGAAAGCTGCGCCACGTCGGTTTGCACCTTCAGCGCCGCCAGCGGGCTGCGCAGCTCGTGGGCGGCGTCAGAGGTGAAGCGACGCTCGCGGGTCATCATCTCCTGGGTACGGGCAAAAAGATGGTTCAGCGAGTCGAGCAGGGGGCGCACTTCTGCGGGCACGCCCTGAGTGGGCAGAGCATCGGTAGCGTCCGGCGAGCGGGAGCGCAGGGTCTGGGCCAGCTTTTTCAGGGGCTTCAGCTCGCGGCTCAGCAGGACGATCAGCAACAGCAGCATCACCGGCAGTGCCACCAGCCACGGCGTCAGCTGCGAGCTGACCACATCCAGCGCCATATCCTGCCGGTACTCCCACTCCTGGCCGACAACGACGCGGTATTTTCCGTCCGGAGAGGTTAGCCACAGGAAACGCCATTCGTCGTTGTCATCCTGAAGCCGTCCGTCATCAAAGCCATCACGACGATAGTGATACGGGATATCGCGCCCGTTTTCGCCGTCGTTAAGGATCATCGTGCCATCTGAAGCGTAAATAGCGAAGGCCAGCGCGTCGTCGTCCAGATGCCCGTGTTTGGCCTTTTTCGGCACCTCGCGCATGCGTTCCGGCGCGCGGAGTTCGTCCAGATCCATCGTCAGCAGCCGTTTGGCAAACAGCATCTGCTGCGTATCGAACAGCTTATCGAGCTTGTGGGTGGTCTGCTGCCACGCCACCAGGCTGGCGGCAAACCAGGCCGTCAGAGACAGCGCTAAAAAGAGAAGCGTCAGGCGCAGCTTCAGGCTCAGTTTCATGCGTCACCCAGGGTGTAGCCGATGCCGTGCACGGTGCGGATAAACTCGCTCCCGAGCTTGCGGCGTAAATGATGAACGTGGACTTCGACGGCATTGCTGGAGACGTCATCGTTCCAGGTATACAGCTTTTCCTCGATCAGCTTGCGCGGCAGCACCCGGCCCGCGTTACGCATTAACAGCTCCAGCAGGGCGAACTCTTTCGGTTTAAGCGTCAGCGTTTCGCCCTCCAGCGTGGCGACGAGGCTGGCCGGATCGAGCGTCACCTTGCCGTGACGCAACTCGCTGCGGGTCTGGCCGTGGCTGCGCCGCACCAGCGCTTCCAGACGGGCGGCCACTTCTATTAGCGCGAACGGCTTGCAGAGATAATCGTCCGCACCGAGGCGCAGCCCTTCAACGCGCTGGTTCAGCGCATCCCGCGCGGTCAGGATCAGCACCGGTTCGCTGCGCCCGCTTTCGCGCCAGGCGCGCAGGATCTCCAGACCGTCAATTTCCGGTAGGGTCAGGTCAAGCACCACGGCATCATAGGGCGCAGAGGTGAGTGCGGCCTGCCCGGTTTTCCCGTCGGTAAACCAGTCCACGCTAAAGCCCAGTTTGCCTAAGCCTGCTTTGATGCCATCGCCGATTAACCTGTCGTCTTCTACCAGTAAAATGCGCATATTCCCTCCTTGATGCCGTCAGTAAACCCTCTGTAAGCGCCTGCTGTACAGTAAAAATAAATAAATTTTCCCCTTAAGAAGTTGTTAAGGTTTACCCTGTTTAATGGATTGTGAAACGACATTAAAGGGAGAGATAAAGATGAAAAAATTCGCTGCAATTGCTGCCATCATGATGATGACCACCGCGCCGGTCTTTGCTGCTCAGGGCGGTTTTACTGGCCCATCAGCCACACAGACCCAGACGCAAACCCAGCAGGGCGGTTTTGTCGATAACAACGCCAACCTCACCACTGCGGCAAAAGTGAAAGACCTGAAGGACGATGCCTGGGTGAAGCTGCGCGGGAATATTACCGAGCGCCTGTCCGATGACCGCTACACCTTCCGCGATGAGTCCGGCACGGTGGTGGTTGAGATTGACCACAAGCGCTGGAACGGCGTGACCGTCACCCCGCAGGATAAAGTCGAACTGCAGGGTAAAGTCGACAAAGACTGGAACGAGTTTGAAATCGACGTGAAGCAGGTTATTAAGCTAAACAAATAACCCGAAAAGGGCCGCATACGCGGCCCTTTTTCTTTGTGACTCAATTCGTCAGATGAGGTAGTATCTGCGGCAATATTGCCTGAAACCCTTCGGTTTCTGAGTTGAGGAATCACACGTAATGAGCGATATGGCAGAGCGCCTCGCGCTACATGAATTCACGGAAAACGCCTACCTGAACTACTCCATGTACGTCATCATGGACAGGGCGTTGCCGTTTATCGGGGATGGCCTGAAGCCCGTTCAGCGCCGCATCGTCTATGCGATGTCCGAACTGGGGCTGAACGCCACCGCTAAGTTCAAGAAATCCGCCCGTACCGTGGGTGACGTACTGGGTAAATACCATCCGCACGGCGACATCGCCTGCTATGAAGCGATGGTGCTGATGGCCCAGCCGTTCTCTTACCGATATCCGCTGGTGGACGGGCAGGGGAACTGGGGTGCGCCGGACGATCCGAAATCCTTCGCAGCGATGCGTTATACCGAATCCCGCCTGTCCAAATACGCCGAAGTGCTGCTGGGCGAGCTGGGTCAGGGAACCGTTGACTGGGTGCCAAACTTCGACGGTACGCTGCAGGAGCCGAAGATGCTGCCCGCGCGTCTGCCAAACATCCTGCTGAACGGCACCACCGGTATCGCGGTCGGTATGGCGACGGACATTCCGCCGCACAACCTGCGTGAAGTGGCGAAAGCCGCCATCACCCTGATTGAGCAGCCAAAAACCTCGCTGGACGAGCTGCTGGATATCGTGCAGGGGCCAGACTATCCGACCGAAGCCGAGATCATCACCTCGCGCGCGGAAATCCGCAAAATTTACCAGAACGGTCGCGGCTCCGTGCGCATGCGCGCGGTGTGGAATAAAGAGGACGGCGCCGTGGTGATCACCGCGCTGCCGCACCAGGTTTCCGGTGCCAAAGTGCTGGAACAGATTGCCTCCCAGATGCGCAATAAAAAGCTGCCGATGGTGGATGACCTGCGCGACGAATCGGATCACGAGAACCCGACCCGTCTGGTGATCGTGCCGCGCTCCAACCGCGTGGACATGGAGCAGGTGATGAACCACCTGTTCGCCACCACCGATCTGGAAAAAAGCTACCGCATCAACCTGAATATGATTGGCCTCGACGGTCGCCCGGCGGTGAAAAACCTGCTGGAGATCCTCTCCGAATGGCTGACATTCCGCCGGGATACGGTGCGCCGTCGTCTGAACCATCGTCTGGAGAAAGTGCTTAAGCGCCTGCATATCCTCGAAGGTTTGCTGGTGGCGTTCCTCAATATCGACGAAGTGATCGAGATCATCCGCACCGAGGATGAGCCGAAGCCCGCGCTGATGTCGCGCTTTGGCATCAGCGAAACCCAGGCCGAAGCAATCCTCGAACTGAAGCTGCGCCATCTCGCCAAACTGGAAGAGATGAAGATCCGCGGCGAGCAGAACGATCTGGAAAAAGAGCGCGATCAGCTGCAGGCGATCCTCGCCTCCGAGCGCAAGATGAACACCCTGCTGAAGAAAGAGCTGCAGGCGGATGCCGATGCCTTCGGCGACGACCGTCGTTCTCCGCTGCACGAGCGCGAAGAAGCGAAGGCGATGAACGAGCACGACATGCAGCCGTCCGAGCCGGTGACGATTGTGCTGTCGCAGAGCGGCTGGGTGCGCAGCGCCAAAGGCCACGATATTGACGCGCCGGGCCTAAGCTACAAAGCGGGCGACAGCTTCAAAGCGGCGGTGAAAGGCAAGAGCAACCAGCCGGTGGCGTTTATCGACTCCACGGGCCGCAGCTACGCCATCGACCCGATTACGCTGCCTTCCGCGCGCGGCCAGGGCGAACCGCTCACCGGTAAGCTGACGCTGCCGCCGGGCGCAACGGTTGACCACATGCTGATGGAAGCCGACGACCAGAAGCTGCTGATGGCCTCCGATGCGGGTTACGGCTTTATCTGTACCTTTAACGACCTCGTGTCGCGTAACCGTGCCGGTAAGGCGCTGATCAGCCTGCCGGACAACGCCCACGTGATGGCGCCGCTGGTGATCGAGAATGAAAGCGATATGCTGCTGGCGATCACCTCTGCCGGACGTATGCTGATGTTCCCGGTCAGCGATCTGCCGGAGCTGTCGAAAGGTAAAGGCAACAAGATCATCAACATCCCGTCGGCGGAAGCCGCGAAAGGCGAAGATGGCCTGGCGCACCTCTTCCTTCTGCCGCCGCAGAGCACGCTGACTATTCACGTCGGCAAGCGTAAGATCAAACTGCGTCCGGAAGAGCTGCAGAAAGTGGTGGGCGAGCGCGGTCGTCGCGGTTCGCTGATGCGCGGTCTGCAGCGTATCGACCGCGTGGAGATTGATTCGCCTGCGCGCAGCAGCGCGGGTGACAGCGAAGAGTAATGTCGTAACACCCCCTCTGTCCGGAGGGGGTATTTCAATAAAATTTCCCGTAAAATCGTTGTTAATTCGTGCGTTGCGATTAACAATACGCGCTCGTAATAAAGTCCTTACCTGGCCACAGGTGAAGTATAATTGTCAGCTGTCAGGGCTTCAGAGGTCGCTATGCTATATATTGTTCGTCTAATTCTTACCGTTATCTACTGCATTCTGGTCTGTATTTTCGGCTCTATTTACTGCCTGTTCAGCCCGCGTAATCCGAAGCATGTTGCCACCTTTGGCCATATGTTCGGTCGCCTTGCGCCGCTGTTTGGTCTGAAGGTTGAAAAACGCCTGCCTGAAGGAGCGGAGAATTTCGGCAACGCCATCTATATCGCCAACCATCAGAACAACTACGATATGGTGACGGCCTCCAATATCGTTCTGCCGCCAACCGTGACGGTAGGGAAAAAAAGCCTGCTGTGGATCCCGTTTTTTGGCCAGCTGTACTGGCTGACCGGTAACCTGCTGATCGACCGTAACAACCGTGCAAAAGCGCACGGCACCATTGCGGAAGTGGTGAATCATTTTAAAAAGCGCAAAATATCCATCTGGATGTTCCCGGAAGGGACGCGCAGCCGCGGTCGCGGCCTGCTGCCGTTTAAAACCGGCGCGTTTCATGCCGCAATTGCGGCAGGTGTTCCAATTATTCCCGTGTGCGTTTCCAATACTTCTAATAAGATTAATCTTAACCGCCTGAATAATGGTCTGGTGATTGTCGAAATGCTGCCACCCGTCGATACCAGCAAATACGGTAAAGACCAGGTGCGCGAGCTGGCAGCGCACTGCCGCGAGCTGATGGCTCAGCATATTGCGCTGCTCGATAAAGAAGTCGCAGAAAGAGAAGCCGCCGGTAAGGTTTAATCCGGCGTTAAAGGGAAAACGAATTCCCGCGTTGTTAGTCGTTTCAGATGGAGCTTATATGTCACTCAGTCGGCGTCAGTTTATTCAGGCTTCGGGGATTGCCCTTTGTGCGGGTGCGATGCCGCTGACAGCCAGCGCCGCCGGGCAGCAACAGCCGCTGCCCATTCCGCCGTTGATCGAATCCCGTCGCGGGCAGCCGCTTTTCCTCACGCTTCAGCGCAGCCACTGGTCATTTACCCAGGGCACGCGCGCGCCGGTGTGGGGCATCAACGGGCGCTACCTCGGGCCGACCATCCGCGTGTGGAACGGCGATGACGTTAAGCTCATTTACAGCAACCGTACGGCTGAAAATGTCGCCATGACCATCAGCGGCTTACAGGTTCCTGGCCCGCTGATTGGCGGCGCGGCGCGAATGATGTCCCCCAATGCTGACTGGGCGCCCGTCCTGCCGATCCGCCAGAGCGCGGCAACCCTGTGGTATCACGCCAACACCCCTAACCGTACGGCGCAGCAGGTCTATAACGGTCTGGCCGGCATGTGGCTGGTGGAAGATGAGATCAGTAAATCGCTGCCGATCCCGAACCACTACGGTGTGGATGATTTCCCGGTCATTATTCAGGACAAACGTCTGGATAACTTCGGCACGCCGGAGTACAGCGAGCCGGGCAGCGGTGGCTTCGTCGGCGATACCCTGCTGGTTAACGGCGCGCAAAGTCCGTACGTGGAAGTGTCCCGTGGCTGGGTGCGCCTGCGCCTGCTCAACGCCTCTAACTCGCGTCGCTATCAGCTGCAGATGAGCGATGGCCGTCCGCTGCACGTGATCTCCGGCGACCAGGGCTTTTTACCCGCGCCGGTCTCCGTGAAACAGCTGGCGCTGGCACCGGGAGAGCGCCGTGAAATTCTGGTGGATATGACCAACGGGGATGAAGTCTCCGTCACCTGTGGTGAAGCCGCGAGCATCGTTGACCGTATTCGCGGGTTCTTTGAGCCGTCGAGCATTCTGGTCTCCACGCTGGTGTTAACCCTGCGTCCAACCGGCCTGCTGCCGCTGGTCACCGACAGCCTGCCGATGCGCCTGCTGCCGCAGGAGATCATGAGCGGTTCGCCGGTGCGCAGCCGTGATATCAGCCTGGGCGACGATCCGGGCATCAACGGCGCCCTGTGGGATGTGAACCGCATTGATATTACCGCTCAGCAAGGAACCTGGGAGCGCTGGACGGTGCGTTCAGATATGCCGCAGTCGTTCCATATTGAAGGGGTGTCATTCCTAATCCGCAACGTTAACGGCGCGATGCCGTTCCCGGAAGACCGCGGCTGGAAAGATACCGTCTGGGTGGACGGCCAGGTTGAACTGCTCGTCTACTACGGTCAGCCTTCGTGGCCGCACTTCCCGTTCCTGTTCCACAGCCAGACGCTGGAGATGATGGACAGGGGCTCTGTGGGGCAGATGCTGGTGAATCCGGCACCGTAAAACGAGTCGGGTGGCGGCTTCGCCTTACCCGACCTACAGGCCGTAGGCCCGGTTAGCGTAGCGCCACCGGGCAATAAATACCCCTTCATTTCCCACATTGATCCAGCGTATAATCCCGCTCCTTTTGTCTATTTTTTCTTCGGAAGCACTATGAGCGCAATTTCCCTGATCCAGCCGGATCGTGACCTCTTCTCCTGGCCCCAGTACTGGGCGGCCTGCTTTGGACCGGCGCCGTTCCTGCCGATGTCCCGGGAAGAGATGGACCAACTGGGCTGGGACAGCTGCGATATCATTCTGGTCACGGGCGATGCCTACGTTGACCACCCGAGCTTCGGCATGGCCATCTGTGGCCGCATGCTCGAAGCGCAGGGCTTCCGCGTGGGGATCATCTCCCAGCCCGACTGGAACAGCAAAGACGATTTTATGCGTCTGGGGAAACCCAACCTGTTCTTTGGCGTGACCGCCGGTAACATGGACTCGATGATCAACCGCTATACCGCCGACCGTAAGCTGCGCCATGACGACGCCTATACCCCGGATAACGTGGCGGGCAAACGCCCTGACCGCGCAACGCTGGTCTATACCCAGCGCTGTAAAGAAGCCTGGAAAGACGTGCCGGTGATCCTGGGCGGAATCGAGGCAAGCCTGCGCCGCACCGCGCACTACGACTACTGGTCAGATACCGTGCGCCGCTCGGTGCTGGTGGACTCCAAGGCTGACATGCTTATTTACGGTAACGGCGAGCGTCCGCTGGTGGAAGTGGCGCACCGTCTGTCGCAGGGCGAGCCGGTGAGCAGCATCCGCGACGTGCGCAACACCGCGATCATGGTGAAAGAGGCGCTGCCGGGCTGGCGCGGGGTGGATTCCCGCATCATCGATATGCCGGGCAAAATCGACCCGATCCCGCACCCGTACGGTGAAGATCTGCCGTGTGCCGATAACAAACCGGTAGAGCCAAAGAAAGCGGAAGCGAAGGCTATCGTTGTGCAGCCGCCGCGCCCGAAGCCGTGGGAAAAGACCTATGTGCTGCTCCCGTCCTACGAGAAGGTGAAAGCCGATAAAGTGCTCTACGCGCATGCGTCCCGTATTCTGCACCATGAAACCAACCCGGGCTGCGCCCGCGCGTTGATGCAGAAGCACGGCGAGCGCTTCATCTGGATCAACCCGCCAGCCATTCCGCTTTCCACCGAAGAGATGGACAGCGTCTTTGCGCTGCCGTACAAGCGTGTGCCGCACCCGGCATACGGCAACGCCCGTATCCCGGCGTATGAGATGATCCGCTTCTCGATCAACATTATGCGCGGCTGCTTCGGCGGGTGTTCGTTCTGCTCTATTACCGAGCATGAAGGGCGTATTATCCAGAGCCGCTCTGAAGATTCGATCATCAACGAGATCGAAGCCATTCGCGACTCGGTGCCGGGCTTTACCGGCGTGATCTCCGATCTTGGTGGCCCAACCGCGAACATGTATATGCTGCGCTGCAAGTCGCCGCGCGCGGAGCAGACCTGCCGCCGTCTCTCCTGCGTCTACCCGAGCATTTGCGAGCACATGGACACTAACCACGAGCCGACGATCAACCTCTACCGCCGCGCGCGCGACCTGAAGGGGATCAAGAAGATCCTGATTGCCTCCGGGGTGCGTTACGACATCGCCGTGGAAGATCCGCGCTACATCAAAGAGCTGGCGACGCACCACGTCGGCGGCTACCTGAAGATTGCGCCGGAGCACACCGAAGAAGGCCCGCTGTCGAAGATGATGAAGCCGGGCATGGGCAGCTATGACCGCTTTAAAGAGCTGTTCGACACCTATTCGAAGCAGGCGGGTAAAGAGCAGTATCTGATCCCGTACTTTATCTCTGCGCACCCGGGCACGCGTGACGAGGACATGGTGAACCTGGCGCTGTGGCTGAAGCAGCGTCGCTTCCGTCTGGATCAGGTGCAGAACTTCTATCCGTCACCGCTCGCCAACTCGACGACCATGTATTACACCGGCAAGAACCCGCTGAGTAAGATTGGCTATAAGAGTGAAGAGGTGGTGGTGCCGAAAGGGGATAAACAGCGTCGTCTGCATAAGGCGCTGCTGCGTTATCATGATCCGAAAAACTGGCCGCTGATCCGCCAGGCGCTGGAAGAGATGGGTAAAAAACACCTGATCGGCTCGCGCCGCGACTGCCTGGTTCCGGCCCCGACGCTGGATGAGATGCGCGAAGCGCGTCGCCAGAACCGCAATACGCGCCCGGCGCTGACCAAGCACACGCCGATTGTGCATCAGCGTTCGAATGGTGGGACAGCGCCGAAGAAGAGTGTAAAACGTAAGATCGGTTAAACCGATTGCCCGGTGGCGCGTCGCTTACCGGGCCTACGCTCTGACTGGTAGGCCGGGTAAGGCGAAGCCGCCACCCGGCTTTTTACTAACCGCCAAACTGGTCCGGATCCGGCCCTAAACGCTTGCCCTTATCCAGCTTCGCAATTTCACCCAGCTCGTCTTTGTCCAGACGGAAATCCCAGACGTCGAAGTTCTCGGCGATGCGCGACGGCGTGACCGATTTCGGGATCACCACCAGGCCATTGTCCAGATGCCAGCGAATGACGATCTGCGCCGGGGTTTTGCCGTATTTATCCGCCAGGTCGCGGATGATTTTCTGATCGAACACGCCTTCACCGCCCTGCGCCAGCGGGCTCCAGGACTCGGTCTGGATCTTGTGGGTGGCGTTCCAGGCGTGAAGCTGGCGCTGCTGCATCAGCGGGTGCAGCTCGATCTGGTTAATCACCGGTGCGACGCCCGTTTCGTCAATCAGACGCTGCAGGTGATGCACCTGGAAGTTACAGACGCCGATGCTTTTCACCAGCCCCTCTTTCTGCAGGTCAATCATCCCTTTCCAGGCGTCAACATAGTGATCGACAGCCGGAACCGGCCAGTGCATCAGGTACAGATCGACGAAATCGAGCTGGAGTTTCTCCAGGCTCTCCTGCAACGCTTCGCGGGGGCGCTTTTGATCGTCGTTCCACAGTTTAGTGGTGATGAACAGTTCATCGCGGGGGACGCCGGCGCTGGCCAGTGCGGTCCCCACGCCGTCCTCGTTTTTGTACGCGGCGGCGGTATCAATCGACCGATAGCCGACTTCCAGGGCTTTATGAATGGCGGAGACGACCTCGTCGTTACCGGCTTTCCATACACCTAGCCCCAGTTGGGGCATCACGTTGCCGTCCTGCAGCTTGATTACGGTTTGGTTTGCCATTTTTCCTCCTTCAGGTGCGCATCGCCGGAGGGGGACTCCGGCGATGGGGTGTGCATTAAGTCTGGACGAAATGTCAAAAAACGAAAGTCGGGAGGGCAAAAACGCTTAGCGTGCCGCTTCGTAGATACGACGGCTCACGTCCAGCGTAATGTCCCCGTGCTCGCCCAGCTGGGTCATGCCGTGCGCTTCGAGTTTCGCCAGCAGGGCAGGGATGGAACTGCCGTCCAGGCCGTAGCCGGACAGACGCGTTGGTACGCCCAGGCTCTCAAAGAAGTTACGGGTCGCTTCGATGGCGGCATCAATACGCGCGTCGTCAGAACCCTCGGTGATGTTCCACACGCGCTCGGCGTACTGCAGCAATTTGGCGCGCTTTGCATCACGTTTTTCGTTCCACAGCGCAGGCAGAACAACGGCCAGCGTCTGAGCGTGATCGAGGCCGTGCATCGCCGTCAGCTCGTGGCCGAGCATATGGGTCGCCCAGTCCTGCGGCACGCCAGCGCCGATCAGACCGTTCAGCGCCTGCGTCGCGGCCCACATGACGTTCGCGCGAACGTCGTAGTTTTCCGGCTCTTTCAGCGCTTTCGGACCTTCCTCAATCAGCGTCAGCAGAATGCCTTCCGCGAAGCGATCCTGAATTTTGGCATCGACCGGATACGTTACGTACTGCTCAACGGTATGAACAAAGGCATCGACCACGCCGTTCGCCACCTGACGTGCGGGCAGGGTGTAGGTGTAAACCGGGTCCAGGATCGCGAACACAGGCTGAACGTGTTCGTTCATGAAGGCCTGCTTATCGCCGGTGGTTTTACGGGAGATCACCGCGCCCTTGTTGGATTCAGAGCCGGTGGCCGGCAGGGTCAGCACGGAGCCCATCGGGATTGCGCTTTTAATGTCGCTGCCGCGGGTTTCCAGAATGTGCCACGGGTCAACGCCGTCAGCGTAGTGCGCTGCCGCCGCGATGAACTTGGTGCCGTCCAGTACGGAGCCGCCGCCGACGGCCAGCAGGAAGGTAATGTTCTCTTCTCGGGCGATTTTCACCGCGTTCATCAGCGTTTCATAAGAGGGGTTTGGCTCGATGCCGCCGAACTCACGCACGTCCAGACCGTCCAGGGCGCTGTAAACCTGATCCAGCACGCCGGTTTTTTTCACGCTGCCGCCGCCGTAGGTGATCAGCACGCGGGCGTCCGCAGGGATCTGCGCGCGCAGGTCGGCGATGGCGTCTTTACCAAACAGAATGCGGGTTGGGGTGTGAAGATTAAAGTTGTTCATTGCTCGTTCCCTTTAGTGGGTGAAAAACCGTGGTGGCGCGGGTGGCTACCTGATGCTGCTCATTGTGGCCGCCCGGCGCTATCCTCTCAATGCACATTCCTGCCGATGTCTTGCCCATTTCTACAGAGCGCTGGAGAAACTTCGAAAAAATGCGCAGACTGTGAGGGTCGGAAACCGTACCCGGAGTAACGCTAAATGAACCGCGAAGCAATATGCCTTCAGCTCACGACGCAGATTAAGAGACTGATAGATAAAGAAAATGGCGTCAGCAATCTGCTGCCAGACATTCGCCTGCTCTACGGCACGCAGCCCGGGACGCGTACGCCGGTTATGTACCAGCCGGGCATCGTTTTTCTCTTTTCGGGCCATAAAATTGGCTATATCAACGAGCGCGTGTTTCGCTACGACACCAATGAATACCTGCTCCTGACAGTACCTTTACCCTTCGAATGTGAAACCTTCGCGACAGAGACGGTTCCGCTGGCCGGTATTCGCGTCAACGTCGATATTCTTCAGTTGCAGGAGCTGCTAATGGAGATTGGCGAAGACGAGCTTTTCCAGCCGTCGATGGCCTCAAGCGGGATTAACTCGGCAACGCTGTCGGAAGAGATCCTCTGCGCGATAGAGCGCCTGCTGGATGTGATGGAGAGGCCGCTGGACGCGCGTATTCTCGGCAAGCAGATTATCCGCGAAATTCTTTACCACGTGCTGCTGGGGCCGGGAGGCGGGGCGTTACTCGCGCTGGTGAGCCGACAGACCCACTTCAGCCTGATAAGCCGCGTGCTTAAGCGTATCGAAAGTCAGTACACGGAAAACCTCAGCGTCGACCAGCTGGCGGCGGAAGCGAACATGAGCGTCTCGGCGTTTCACCATAACTTTAAATCGGTGACCAGCACCTCGCCGTTGCAGTACCTCAAAACCTACCGGCTGCATAAGGCGCGGATGCTGATGATCCACGACGGCATGAAGGCCAGCGCGGCGGCAATGCGGGTGGGGTACGAAAGTGCCTCGCAGTTCAGTCGGGAGTTTAAGCGCTATTTCGGCGTTACGCCGGGAGAAGATGCGTCGCGCATCCGAACGATGCAGGGAGCTTAGGCTTTTTCCCCTCTCCCATGTGGGGAGAGGGTCAGGGGGAGGGGGTCAGGCGCTGCAGTATTTTTTCTTAATCATCACCGCAATCGTCCCCACCAGCCCTGCGACCAGCAGGAATATCGGCAGCACCATCAGGAAGGTCATCACCTGATCTTCATGGTGCTTCACAAAGGGGATCATGTTCAGCGCGTAACCGAGGGTGGTTACCACGCCAACCCACAGCAGGGCGCTTAGCCAGTTGAAGAACTGGAAGCGGCGGTTGGAGAGGCCGGAAATGCCTGCCATGGTAGGCAGAAGGGTGCGAACGAACGCCAGGAAACGCCCGGCCAGCAGCGCCAGCAGGCCATGCCTGTCGAACATGCAGGTCGCGCGTTGATGATACTTATGCGGCAGCTGCGCCAGCCAGCCTTTCACGACGCGCGTGTTGCCCAGCCAGCGGCCCTGTAAATAGCTCAGCCAGCAGCCCAGGCTGGCGGCTGACGTGAGGATCACCATCGTCGGCGTGAAGTCCATCACCCCCTTGCCGATTAACGCGCCTGCGAGCAGAAGCAGGCTATCACCGGGGAGGAACGAGGCTGGCAGTAATCCATTTTCCAGAAACAGCGTCGCGAACATCACGAAGTAAACAATCCCCACGACGTGCGGATCCGCCAGCGCGGCAAAATCGTGTTGCCAGAGCGCCGCAATAATATCTTGAATAACAGCCATGGACTTTCCTGTGGAACAGCAGATATAACGCTATTGTACTCCTGAATTGGCCCGCTGGGGTTGATCGCGGACGCAACTCATGCAGACTTTTCTGCTTGCAGTGTTCACAAAAACGTCCAGGAGTACATTTTCAGCCTGCACTCTACACGATACGTTCAAACCCTGCTGACAAATCCGCAATTAAATCGTCCACACTTTCTAAACCGATATGCAATCTAATCAGCGTGCCGCTGAAATCGACCTCACCGCCGGGGCGCAGGGCCGCAATCTGCTCCGGCTGGTTAGGCAGGATCAGGGATTCAAAGCCGCCCCAGGAGTAGGCCATGCTGAAGAGGGTAAAGTTATCCAGATAGCTTGCCAGCTCGTCATTACTCAGCCGTTTATTCAGCACGAACGAGAACAGCCCGCTGCTGCCCGTAAAGTCACGTTGCCAGAATTCGTGGCCTTTGCTGCCCGGTAACGCGGGGTGATTCACGCGTTCAACCTGCGGATGCTGCGCCAGCCACTCAGCGATTTTCAGGCTACTTTCATGATGCTGACGCAGGCGAACTCCCAGCGTGCGGAGACCGCGGCTGGTCATGTAGGCCGTGTCTGCGTCGACCATCTGCCCCATCAGATAGGCGTTTTCACGCAGCTGGTCCCAGCAGCGCGCGTTGGAAACCGCGGTGCCAATCATGCCGTCCGAATGGCCGATCAGGTATTTGGTTGCCGCCTGAATCGAGATATCAATGTCGAATTCCAGCGCCTTAAACAGCACGCCTGCCGCCCAGGTGTTATCGATCATGATGATGGCTTCTGGCGCTTTGCTGCGCACGGCCTTCACGATAGCGGGCACGTCGTGCACTTCCATGGTGATGGAGCCGGGAGATTCCAGGAACACAATGCGCGTGTTTGGCTGAATAAGTTCGGCAATGCCTGCCCCAATCAGCGGGTCGAACCAGCCGGTGGTCACGCCGAGCTTGCTGAGGATTTTGGTGCAGAAATCCTGGCTTGGCTCGTAGGCGGTGTTGGTCATCAGGATATGGTCACCCTGTTCCACAAACGCCAGAATAGTGTTAGCCACCGCCGCCGCACCGCACGGGAACAGCGCGCAGCCCGCACCGCCCTCCAGCTCGCACATCGCTTCCTGGAGTGAAAAATGGGTTAGCGTGCCGCGACGGCCATAAAACAGCCCGCCTTTTGCGCGGTTACGCGTGGCGATTTTTTTATCCTCAACGGTGTCAAACACCAGCGAGGAGGCGCGTTGAATCACGCTGTTGACCGATCCCTGCGTGTATTTCTTGCTGCGTCCCGCCTGCACCAGCGTGGTATCAAGATGCTTTTTTGTCATGTTCGCTAACCCTGTTTTTATACGTCTGGACGTCCAGACTACCACGATTGTAAAAATCTGCACCCGCAGGCTTATCGAATAAGCAGAAAATATTAGCAAAAATGAGCATAAGAAATTTTTACTGCGTAAGCGCAAGGAAAGTGAGCGAAAATTGCGGCACTATGTAAATACTAATGAGAACTACTATCAATTCGACGACGTTTTGATATTATTACGCTCAGAATTTGTGATTTGCGTCCTGGAGATACAGAGTGGGTAATAATTTGATGCAGACGGATCTTTCCGTTTGGGGCATGTACCATCATGCTGACATCGTGGTTAAGATTGTGATGATCGGCCTGATTCTGGCGTCCGTTGTCACCTGGGCTATTTTCTTCAGCAAAAGCGCCGAGCTGCTTTCGCAGAAGCGTCGCCTTAAGCGGGAACAGCAGCAGCTGGCTGAAGCCCGCACTCTGGATCAGGCTTCTGATATGACCTCATCCTTCCACGCAAAAAGCCTGACCACCCTGTTAGTGAACGAAGCGCAGAACGAGCTGGAACTCTCCGCAGGCAGTGAAGATAACGAAGGCATTAAAGAGCGTACCGGCTTCCGCCTGGAGCGTCGCGTCGCTGCCGTTGGCCGACATATGGGGCGCGGTAATGGTTATCTGGCGACGATCGGTGCGATCTCGCCGTTTATCGGTCTTTTCGGTACCGTCTGGGGCATTATGAACAGCTTCATCGGCATCGCACAGACGCAGACCACCAACCTGGCGGTGGTTGCGCCGGGCATCGCAGAAGCGCTGCTGGCAACGGCGATCGGCCTGGTCGCGGCGATTCCGGCGGTGGTTATCTATAACATCTTCGCGCGTATGATTGGCAGCTACAAAGCGACCCTCGGCGACGTCGCCGCGCAGGTTCTGCTGCTGCAAAGCCGCGATCTTGACCTGAACGCCAGCGGCGCTAAGCCGGTGCACGCGGCGTCCAAACTGCGCGTAGGTTAAAGTTATGGCGATGCGTCTAAACGAAAATCTGGACGATAACGGCGAAATGCATGAAATCAACGTGACGCCGTTTATCGACGTCATGCTGGTTCTGCTGATTATCTTTATGGTGGCAGCACCTCTGGCGACGGTGGACGTGAAGGTAAACCTGCCTGCCTCCTCCAGCCAGCCGCAGCCGCGCCCGGAAAAGCCTATCTATCTGTCGGTAAAAGCGGATAAATCGATGTTCCTGGGCAACGACCCGGTTACGGATGCTTCCGTTATTCCGGCGCTGGACCAGCTTACTGGCGGCAAGAAAGACACCACCGTCTTCTTCCGGGCGGACAAAACCGTAGACTATGAAACCATGATGAAGGTAATGGACACGCTGCATCAGGCGGGTTATCTGAAGATTGGTCTGGTCGGCGAAGAGAAAGCGGCCAAAAAATAGAAAAGAAGCTGGCGAAAGCCGGCTTTTTTGTTTGTTGCTACGCTAAATTTTTATTATTTTCTGCTGTATATCCTCACCCTTCATATTTCTTAATCAATAAAGCCACGATTAATAATCTGTTGATAGTTAAGTAAATATCAATATTCTCCTGCACCATAAAAATATATCTTTTGCTGAAATGACGTCGTGGAATATACCCACTACGCTTATAACAGATAATAAAAACATACCTTCTTTGAAGGGTTTAATTCACCTGCACAGCAAGAGACTCCCTATGGCTATCACGACAGGGCTGCGTCCTCACGCGCCAGCACGCGATCTTATCTCCTTAACGGCAATCCGTCGGCGTGCCGACCGTTTAATTCTGGTTCTGGTCTGGGCGCTATGGGCCGTATCGCTCGGGGTGGGCTATATGAATGACAATCTGGTTCAGGGGGCGACGGCCGGGACTCTGCTGGCGCTCTTTTCCACGGTGATGACGCTATGCTTCCCGGGCGCTCTGCTGCTGCATCTGAGTTCTGCGTTTGTGCTGATGGCCTTTTCCGCGCTGCTGATCCATCTGGGGGAGGGGGAGACCGAATACCATTTCTCTGTTTTCGTCCTGCTCTCCGCATTGCTGGCCTGGCGGGACTGGCGGCCCCTGGTGATGGGGGCTGCGGTCATCGCATTACACCATTTGATATTTAACTATCTGCAGGAAAACGATCTCTATGGTGTCGTGGTTTTCACCCACACGGGCTTTCATATGGTGGTGTTCCACGGGCTGTTTGTGGTGGCTCAGACCGCTATCCTGGTTCTGCTGGCGGTGAGAATGGAGCAGGATGCCCGCTCGGCGAGCGAGGTGGCAAGCCTTGCGGGCGTGATCAACCGCGAACCGGGATATCTGACGCTCGCCGTCGATGCGATGCCCGCCGAGTCCCCTTTTGCGCGCACGTTTAGCCTGACGCTTGGCACCATGCGGTCCACGCTTGAACAGGTCAGCGCTAACATTGGGCAATTGCTGGAGGCGTCGCGTGCGCTGGGTCAGCGCAATAACGCGCTGTCGGAACGCACCGAACATCAGGCAAGTTCGCTGGCAACGGCAGCCAGCGCTATGGAACAGCTCAGAGCGGTTGCCACCCTGACCAGCGAAAAGGCCAGCCTTGTAAGAGAGGTAGCCCTCAGCACCAGTCACGTGGCGGAGCAGGGCGGCAACAACGTACGTCAGGCGATCGCGGCGATGGAGCAGATCCGCGAGGAGTCGCAGCGCATCTACGCCATTCTGGAGTTGATTGACGGCATCGCGTTCCAGACGAATATTCTGTCGCTCAACGCCTCGGTCGAAGCTGCCAGAGCGGGTGAGCACGGCAAAGGGTTTGCGGTGGTGGCCTCTGAAGTGCGCATGCTGGCCCAGCGCAGTGAGGGGGCGGCAAAAGATATCCGCCAGCTTCTGACCGCATCGCAGGCGACCACGCAGCATGGCGTCGAGCAGGTGGAGCACGCCGGGTTAACGATGAGGTCGATCATTGAGAGCATCGAAGGGCTTCGCTCCCTGCTGGAAGAGCTTTCGCAGATGAGCGAACAACAGCGGGCGAGCATTGCGCAGATGAACGACAGTATTGCCAGCATTGATGCCAGCGTGCAGGAGAACGTGCGTCACGTAGCGCAAACGTTGCAGGTTGCGGAGCAGCAGCGTCAGCAGACGGGTCAGTTAAAAGAGGCGATTGCCGTATTCAGATTTAATTAGCTTTGCGGTGTTGAGGAGGCGCTGGCGTCAACTGCCAGCGCATCTTCATCGAGCGCAACGCAGGTGACGTTTGAAGTCCGGTACTTTCCCTCTGACAGTTTGCGCGTCAGCCGCAGGGTGGCGGTTTCTCTGGCAAGCAGATATTGGTAGTTGGCCTCAAGGCGTCCCAGTAGCTTCTCTTTCAGCTCGGGTCGTTGCTCAATGATGGTGTTCATCACGGCACCGTAAATCTCTTCTTTGACCTGCAGGGGATAAATCTCGCGGCGATTCTGCCATTTCAGACGCACCAGCGTGGCCGGGATCGATACCAGATCCTGGGTAATACGCGTCATCTCGTCATTTTTAGTGTTTCTTAAGGCTTCGAGATTTTGCTTTAAGATAAATTCATCACTTTTTTTATCATCTAAAGTCAAATAAACGTCGTTATCTTTAACTTCTTTCACGTTAATCTTCCCCCAGGGTATAAAAAATAGGGTTGTTTTTCTCGCGCGTAATTAGATTAAGCCAAATTTCATTGCCCGCTTCATTTATTTCTTTCGTTTTTTCGGCCATTATTTGACTGAGTTTCTGGGCATCTATTTCGCCTTCAGCCTGCAGGTCATTCAGCAGATGGACGAACGCTTCAATTTTGATAGCGCGAAATAAGCGATCTTTTATATGGCGATCGTGCTCTTCCAGCAGCATATTACGGGATTTGCCGGTGCTGGAGACGCCAATTAATATATCAGGTTCGAAATCAGAGAGTTTTCTTTTCCCCTGAGTGAAACTCGCCTTTTTTTCTGCTTCCGTCGGTTGCTGTTCCACAGGCGCAATGTGGTACTTGGCCGGGACGAGATAGTCGGGCAGCATTTTTAATTTCCTTTAATTTCAACAGGGTGGGGTTGGTAAAGGCGTGAGATTCGTTGACAATATCATGAGGCAATTTTAAAATCAAAAAAAATGGAGCCAACCCATGAACAGCATCTTTTTTACGGTCATCGTATTACTATTACTGACCGCTGGTGTGCTTTTATTGATGCAGGATTTCAATAAAACCAAAGCCTCGAAGGACACCGGTGAAGCCCCGCAGCCTGAGTTGATGACAAAAGAGGAAGGAGAGGACCATTTCTCCGTTTTGATGAACTCGGTAACACCCGTTTGGTACTGGCGGGTGAATCACGAATATATCGACTTCTTACATGCGACAATTAAGCGCATGAATATGTCGGAAATTAACGACACGCCCGGTCTGTTTGAGGCGCAGCGTCGGTGTAGCGACCTGAATTCAGCGGTTTATAAATATTACGACAATATCAAAAAGCGCTGTCTTAACGGTGAGAAAGTCTCCTGTGCCGACCTGGACGTATTAAATCTACGTCAATGTTTTCGCGAGTTCAGCCTGGAAGCCTACCCGGAACTGGTGGCGCTGGTCTGGCCGCAGTACGCGCGTCCGGAGGTTAACCCGGACAACGTCTGAGCAATACACTGGTTAGTTCTTGCAAACAGTCAGCGCCGTTGAGATATACTGGGCGCTGGTTTCTTTTGCAAACAGGACTTTATGGAACGCTTCTTCGAAAACGCCATGTACGCCTCTCGCTGGATACTGGCCCCCGTCTATTTTGGCCTTTCGCTGGCGCTGATCGCGCTGACGATTAAGTTCTTCCAGGAAATCTTCCATGTTCTGCCGAACATTTTTTCCGTCGCCGAAGCGGACCTGATTCTGGTTCTGCTGTCGCTGGTGGATATGACGCTGGTGGGTGGTTTGCTGGTGATGGTGATGTTTTCCGGCTATGAGAATTTTGTCTCCCAGCTTGATATCGACGAGCGCAAGGAGAAGCTCAACTGGCTGGGCAAAATGGACGCCTCCTCGCTGAAGAATAAAGTGGCCGCCTCGATTGTGGCAATCTCCTCTATCCACCTGTTACGTGTGTTTATGGATGCGAAAAACGTCCCGGATAACAAGCTGATGTGGTACGTGATCATCCACCTGACGTTTGTGCTGTCGGCGTTTGTGATGGGGTATCTGGATAAGATCAGTAAGAAATAAGGTACACATTTCTCCCTCACCCTGCCCTCTCCCCTCTGGCGAGAGGGCAGGGTGAGGGGAAAAGCTATTTATCCGACGAGGCCTGCCACAAATTCAGCTCACCATCCGCCACGTGCTGGTCAATCCGCGTGAGCTCTTCCTCAGTAAAGAGCAGGTTATCCAGCGCCCGAACGTTCTCAGCAAGCTGTTCAGGGCGGCTTGCGCCAATCAGCACTGACGTCACGCGCGTATCTTTCAGCAACCAGCTCAACGCCATTTGCGCCATGGTCTGCCCGCGCGCCTGTGCCATCTCGTTCAGCAGGCGAAGGCTGCTCAGGTTGGCGTCGGTCAGCATTTTCTGCGTCAGACCGCGCACTTTATTGCCTTCACGCTCCATGCGTGAACCTTCCGGAATACCGTTCAGGTATTTTCCGGTCAGCAGACCCTGCGCGAGCGGGGTAAAGGCGATGCAGCCCGTGCCGTTAGCTTCCAGCGCATCCAGCAAGCCGGTCTTATCGACCCAGCGGTTAAGCAGGTTATAGGATGGCTGGTGGATCAGCAGCGGGATCTTCCACTCGTGCAGCAGCGCGGCCATTTTTTGTGTGCGCTCGGTAGAGTAGGAGGAAATGCCCACGTACAGCGCTTTCCCGCTCTGAACCGCATGGGCCAGCGCGGAGGCCGTCTCTTCCATTGGCGTATTTTCGTCCACGCGGTGGGAGTAGAAGATATCAACATATTCCAGACCCATGCGCTTCAGGCTCTGATCGAGACTGGCGAGCAGATATTTACGTGAACCACCGGACCCATAAGGTCCGGGCCACATGTCGTAACCGGCTTTGGTGGAGATAATCAGCTCGTCGCGATACCCGGCGAAGTCTTCACGCAGCAGGCGGCCAAAATTCTCTTCCGCGCTACCCGCTGGCGGGCCGTAGTTGTTAGCAAGATCGAAATGGGTAATGCCGAGGTCGAAGGCTTTACGCAGCAGCGCGCGCTGGGAATCAAGGGGCTGAACGTGGCCGAAGCTGTGCCACAGGCCCAGCGACAGCGCGGGCAGGCGCAGGCCGCTCTTTCCACAGTAGCGGTACTGCATATTCTCGTAGCGGGTAGCGTCAGGGTACCAGGACATGATGTCTCCTTTCTTATTTAATGAATTTTCGAAACAACGTTTTTATTCTGCGTTTATCAAATCATAAATTGTACGGAGAAGCGATGACACGGCCTGTTCTCATCATGCTGAAACGTGACGATTAACCATGACTGTGTGACCTGTGAAGCCACGCTAATCAAAAATAATCACAAAAGGTTATAATTTCCGCGCTGTCTGCCGATAACGAGAGTAGCACTCGCCTCTGGGCGAATTCACCCTCACGGCAAGGAAGATTTATGAATATGCTACGTAATTTCACGATCCGTTTCGTCATGCTGACGATCCTCGGGATCTTTTGTTTAATGTGGGCAGGCGTTGGGTTGTACAGCACCTGGTCCCTGTCACGGGTATCAGATGGCAATGAAGTCGATCGCCAGCTGGTGAAACAGATGACGGTGCTCAGCCAGGGCAACGATCAGTATTTCCGTTTTGTCACCCGCCTGAGCCGCGCAATGGAAGTTAAGGCCGCTGGCGGCACGCCGGATTTGTCCTCTGCCCAACAGGCGCTGGACAATATGGGTAAGAAACTGGCCGAAATGAAGGCGAACTCACCTGGCCCAATGGATGAGCAGGTCTCTGCGCAGGTGATAGGTTCCTGGCAGGCGCTGCTTGAACAGGGCGTCACGCCGCAAATGGAGCAGGCGAAGCTGGCCTCGCTTGAGGGCTATCGTCAGCAGGCCAATAACGTCACGCCGCCGCTGAGCCGTGCGTTCGGGGCCGCCGCCGAAGAGTTCAACAATGCCGCCGCGAAGACGCTCGACAGCACCCGCGTGATGGTGGACGGCCTGACCAGCATGACCCGCACGGTGATTATCGCCGCGACGATCGTCGGTCTGCTGATCCTGCTTTTCACCGACCGCTATCTGGTTTCGATGCTGGTTAAACCGCTGGATCGCATTCGCCAGCAGTTCCGCCAGATTGCCCAGGGCGATCTCAGCCAGCCCATTGAGCCGTTCGGTCGCAACTGTGTGGGGCAGCTGGTGCCGCTGCTGAGCGCCATGCAGGACAGCCTGCGTGAAGCGGTCAGCACCATTCGCTCCGGCAGTGAGAACATCTGGCGCGGCGCGACGGAAATCTCCAGCGGTAATAACGATCTCTCTTCCCGTACCGAAGAGCAGGCTGCCGCGCTGGAAGAGACGGCGGCCAGCATGGAACAGCTGACCGCCACCGTGAAGCTGAACGCGGAAAGCGCGCGCCAGGCCAGCCAGCTTGCCGATGTGGCCTCAACCACCGCCAGCCGCGGCGGTTCGCTGGTGGAAGAGGTGGTCACCACCATGAGCGGTATTTCGGAAAGCTCGAAGAAAATTGCTGAAATTACCAATGTGATCAACAGCATCGCCTTCCAGACCAATATTCTGGCGCTCAATGCGGCCGTAGAAGCGGCGCGCGCGGGCGAGCAGGGGCGTGGATTCGCCGTGGTGGCGGGTGAAGTCCGTAACCTGGCAAGCCGAAGCGCCAATGCGGCAAAAGAAATTGAGGGGCTGATTACTGATTCCGTGACCCGCGTAGAGCAGGGTGCGCAGCTGGTGAGCGACACCGGCACCACCATGGATGCAATTTTGCGTGACGTGACGGAAGTGACGACCATTATGAAGCAAATCGCTTCCGCCTCTGAAGAGCAAAGCAAGGGCATCTCGCAGGTCGGAATTGCCATTACGCAGATGGACGGCGTCACTCAGCAGAACGCCTCGCTGGTAGAAGAGGTTTCCGCGGCGGCGGCGGCGCTGGAGCGTCAGACCGAAGAGCTTCAGCGTTCGGTGCAGAAGTTCCGCCTGACGGCATAACACAACAGGCCGCCTGGTGCGGCCTTAGTCTTTCTTTTCCCGATGCTGTTAGTGCGTCGCTTCACCAATCAGCGCGCCCGTGCCGGCACCCACGGCTGCGCCTTTCAGCACGCTCTTGCCCGTCACTGCAGCCGCGCCCGCGCCAACAACAGCACCTACGGCACCGCCCTTACGTGCGTCTTTGCCTTTTTCTCCGTTTTTGAACATTGCACCCGTGCCTGCGCCAACGACGGCGCCACCCACGGTTGATTTCAGATCTTTGCCCGTGGCGGCGCCAATAGCAGCACCTGCGACTGCACCTGCAGCGGTTTTGTCGATGGCCATTCCCGAGGTGGAAAAAATGAGGGCGCTGATAACCAGCGTTGTTTTAATAAGTTTCATAACAGATCCTTTGTGACTGCTGTCGGTTGATACGTCGTTTCTCACTTTCTCACGCGAGAAAAACGTCCAGATAGTGCCAGCAATACCGGCTCAACCTTTAGGCTAATCATGCCCTGGGCAAGGATCTCAGTTGCCGGGCGGGGAGCCGCCCGGCGGAATGTTACGCCTGACGCTTGTCTTCCGTATTGGTATCGAAGTCGCTCGCCGCGTGGCGTTCGTGGAGCTGCTCGTTCAGCTCGCCGCTGGTGCGGTTAACGATGCGACCGCGCTTAACGGCATGGCGGTTCGCCACGTCTTTTGCCCAGCGCTGGACGTTGGTGTACTTTTCAGCGTCAAGGAACTCGGCGGCGTTGTATACGCTGCCCAGCGCCACGCAGCCGAACCACGGCCAGATCGCCATATCCGCGATGGTGTACTCCTCACCCGCCACGTAGCGGCCGCGCGCCAGCTGTTTATCCAGCACGTCGAACAGGCGCTTGGCTTCCATGGTGAAGCGGTCAATCGCGTACTCAATCTTCACCGGCGCATAGTTGTAGAAGTGACCAAAGCCGCCGCCGAGGAAGGGTGCCGCGCCCTGCAGCCAGAACAGCCAGTTCAGGGTTTCGGTGCGTCCAGCCGGATCTTTTGGCAGGAAGTGACCAAATTTTTCTGCCAGATAAAGCAGGATGCTGCCGGATTCAAATACGCGCGTTGGCGGGTTCGTGGAATGGTCACGAAGCGCCGGTATTTTCGAGTTCGGGTTCACGTCAACAAACCCACTGGAGAACTGATCGCCCTCGCCGATGCGGATCAACCACGCGTCGTATTCCGCGCCCGTCACGCCCAGCGCCAGCAGCTCTTCGAGCATGATGGTCACCTTCTGGCCGTTGGGCGTTCCCAGGGAGTAGAGCTGTAGCGGGTGGGTACCCACGGGCAGATCTTTCTCGTGCGTCGCGCCGGAAATCGGGCGGTTAATATTGGCGAACGCGCCGCCGTTGTTCTTTTTCCATTCCCACACTTTCGGTGGCTGATAGGTGTTTTCTTCTGACATGTTGGCCTGCCTTTTCGGTGTTGTGTTGAGGCAGTGTAGCAGGTGGCAGGGGAACCGTTTAACGATGCGAGCGTAATGCACAGGGCAGGTGTATGATAAATCCACCTCTGTCAGGTTAATTACAACGTGCAGACGACGACAACCCTTCAAAAAATTGCCGCCTGCCTGTTTTAGGTTGGATACATGCGTAAAGGAAAGTTAAGCAGTGATGCGCCATTCGGGACGTTGTTAGGCTATGCGCCGGGTGGCGTGGCGATTTACTCATCAAATTATGGCAGTCTGGATCCGCGCAACTACCCGGAAGAGGCGGATTTCCGCAGCTATATCGGCAACGAATACATGGGCCACAAGTGGCAGTGCGTTGAGTTTGCCCGCCGTTTCCTGTTCCTCAACTATGGCTTCGTGTTTACCGATGTCGGCATGGCGTGGGAGATTTTCTCCCTGCGCTTTTTACGCCAGGTGGTAAACGATAACATCCTGCCGCTGCAGGCCTTTTCCAACGGTTCGAAACGCGCGCCGCGCGCCGGGGCACTGCTGATCTGGCAAAAGGGCGGCGAGTTCCATGAGACCGGCCACGTGGCGGTGATCACCCAGCTTCTGGACGATAAGGTGCGTATCGCGGAGCAAAACGTCATTCACTCCCCGCTGCCGCTCGGGCAGCAGTGGACGCGCGAGCTGCGCATGACCGTCGAGAACGGCTGCT
Organism: Enterobacter chuandaensis; assembly: GCF_039718975.1. NCBI lineage: Bacteria > Pseudomonadati > Pseudomonadota > Gammaproteobacteria > Enterobacterales > Enterobacteriaceae > Enterobacter > Enterobacter chuandaensis. The sequence continues at coordinate 3,914,065 of NZ_CP097173.1, read as the reverse complement.
ACACCCTTCATGATACCTTCAGCGATACCGAAATCCTCGGCTGGATGATCCAGACGGAGGACACCGAGCACAGCATTCTCCAGCCGGAACCGGACGGTGAACTGTTGAAAATCCGCGGCGCACGATTGAAAAACAAACGTCAGTTCGACGGGAAATGGCTCAACGAGGACGATGCGCTTCAGCAGGCGTATATCCGTGCGAACGGGCATGTGATCAACAAAGATCCCTGCCAGTATTTCACCATCACCGAAAGCGCTGAGCAGGAGCTGATCAAGGCCACCAACGAACTGCACCTGATGTACCTGCACGCGACGGATAAAGTGCTGAAAGACGACAGCCTGCTGGCGCTGTTCGACATCCCGAAAATCCTCTGGCCGCGCCTGCGCCTCTCCTGGCAGTGGCGTCGCCACCATATGATCACCGGTCGTATGGATTTCTGCATGGATGAGCGCGGCATTAAGGTTTACGAGTACAACGCCGACTCTGCGTCCTGCCACACCGAAGGCGGGCTCATACTCGAAGAGTGGGTGAAAAACGGCTATCGCGGCAACGGGCATAACCCGGCGGAAGGGCTGCTGGAGGAGCTGACCGGCGCATGGAAGCACAGCCACGCGCGGCCTTTTGTGCACATCATGCAGGACAACGACGTCGAAGAGGACTACCACGCCCTCTTTATTCAGCGCTCGCTGATGCAGGCCGGGTTCGAGACCAAAATCCTGCACGGGCTGGAGGCGCTGAGCTGGGATGCCGCGGGGCAGCTGATTGACGACGAAGGTCGCCACGTCAACTGCGTGTGGAAAACCTGGGCGTGGGAAACGGCGATAGAGCAGATCCGCGAGGTGAGCGAAACCGAATACGCCGCCGTGCCGATCCGCACCGGGCACCCTGAAGGCGAAGTGCGTCTGATTGATGTTCTGCTGCGCCCGGAAGTGCTGGTCTTTGAACCGCTGTGGACCGTTATTCCCGGCAACAAGGCGATTCTTCCGGTCCTGTGGCAGCTGTTCCCGAACCACCGTTACCTGCTTGATACCGATTTTGAGGTTAACGATCTGCTGAAGCAGACTGGATACGCTGTGAAACCGATTGCCGGACGCTGCGGCAGCAATATCGATCTCATCAGCGCCCAGGACGAACTGCTGGATAAATCCAGCGGCAAGTTTGTCGATCGCAAAAATATCTACCAGCAGCTGTGGTGTCTGCCGAACGTCGACGGCAAGTACATTCAGGTTTGTACCTTCACCGTGGGCGGGAACTACGGCGGGACCTGCCTGCGCGGCGACGATTCGCTGGTGGTGAAAAAAGAGAGCGATATCGAGCCGCTGATTGTACTGAAGGATAAGTAACGTCCATTTGCGGTAAAAAAGCCCCCGCCGGGCATCCTGCGGGGGCTTTTTGTTACTGCGCTTCCTCGTCCTGCTGCGCGCTCGTTTTCAACTCGATAATGCGTCCTATCTGGTCATGATAAACCGTCAGCAGGTTGTGCTGGCTCATCTCCGAGATGAGTTGCGGTGAGACGTTAAAGCTGCGGGCAAGTTCGTCATGATGCAACAAGCCCGGCTGACGCCGACTTACGTTCGTGCGGCGGCGATTGTACTGATACCACAAAATCAGCAGCCAGCCGTTGAGCGCGGCGAGCAGAAAATAGATCAACACCGTGTTAAAGGAAGCAATAATGGCTCCCCAGCGGTAGTCGCTCTCTTCGGTCAGGTGCATCCACAGCCTGGCGTACAGGAAAAACAGAAATCCTCCCCACGCCAGTAGCGTTAACGCAGCATCGAAAAGACGCGGCAATAGCCGATGTTCCGTCAAAATTAAGGTATTTTCGTTCATTGAAGGCTTCCTTTTCCCCGGTCCGGGCTGATCCAGCGCGCGCGGGCGCGCTGGCGTTTAAGCATGACTTTTGGAAATGCGACGAGGGTGGTGAACAGGCCAATCATCCAGTACACCATCGGGAACCAAATCACCCAAAAAAGCGAGCTGGCCACTTTCCGCTCATAGCGCCGCTCAATGTACAAACTGACCAGGAACTGCAGCAGGCACATCACTCCCAGCAGCAGCCCGGTAAACTCTGGCGGGAACAGCGTTTCAACGGTCAGATTGGCCGGAAGCGGAACAATATGCCCAATGGCGAACAGCAGCACGGTTATCGCGTAAGCGAATGCCCACAGCGTTGACAGCGCGTACTCCAGAAACAGGGGCCACATGCGGTGGTGTTCCCAGCGCACCATTTTGCGCAGGTTGACCAGAAACACCTCCGCACCCCCCTGCGCCCAGCGCAGACGCTGCTTCCACAGTCCCTTCAGCGTCTCCGGCATCAGGATCCAGCACAGCGCGCGCGGCTCGAAAAAGATATCCCAGTGGCGCAGCTGGAGCTTCCAACTGATGTCGATATCTTCGGTGATCATGTCCGGGCTCCAGTACCCGACGTCCGCCAGCGCCTGTCGGCGAAAGGCGGCAATGACGCCGGAGACGGTAAAGACCCGGCCATAGATCCGCTGCGTCCGCTTGATGAGTCCAATAATGGACGAGAACTCACCTACCTGAATGCGGCCAATCAGCGTGGAGCGCGTGCGAATGCGCGGGTTCCCGGTAACCGCCCCGACGTGAGGGTACTGAATCAGCGGCGCTACCAGATAGGCAGCGGTGTCGCGGTCCAGCAGGGCGTCGCCGTCAATGCAGACCAGCAGATCGCCCCGGGCCGCCGCCGCCCCGGCTTTGAGCGCCACGGCTTTCCCCTGGTTCTCCGCGAGGTTAATCACCCGCAGGCGCGGCTGCTCCAGCGCCAGCTGGTGCAGCACCTGTGCGGTGTTGTCAGACGAGCCGTCGTTGATGGCGATCACTTCTATATTCTCGTACCGCTGAGCCAGCGCGGCGCTAATGGTCTCTCTGGCGTGTCTTTCCTCATTGAAGCAGGGGATCAGAATGGAGATAAGCGGCTCGCCGATAAGCGCCGGAGCGGGCGTGTCTTTATCCCATGACCAGTGGCGTTCAAGCTGAAACCAGAAATAGAGGCCGCCGGTGACCCAAAGCACGGACATAAACAGCGGCCAGAAAAAGACAAAATCCAGAATCAGTTCGCCGGTAAAGAGAGCGGCCACGCCTAACGGCAGCCCGAATACCAGACATAAAATTGAAAAGGCGATTAAGCGATCAGTCATTGTCAGGGTACCAGTACGAAGAAAATACGGGCCTGATGCGCGAGATATCAGGCTGGTTATTGATAAAGTCGTCGGGGTAGTAGCCGTAGTGTTTAATGCCGTTCAGCTGGAGCACGCGCATCCACGCCGCGAGCTGGCTGTCGGAGACGGCGCGCTGCGGTTTTTGCTCCCAGTCCCTGGCCTGCAGCTCGAAAATGGTTTTATCCAGCGCGCCGGGCCGAGCGGCGACGGCTTTGATCAAACGCGTCAGCCACGCATTGCTCTCGTTCGCCGGAACGGACTCCATCAGCGGCATCGCCATCGGCACCGTCCAGTCATAGGCCGCCAGAAAATCATCAAGATTTTGTGCAAACCACGCTTCGCTCTCGGGCTGCAGAATGGGTAAGACGAACATATTGCGCGCGGTTTTTATCTGCGGGCCGCGGATGTGCTTCACCGCCTGGCTCAGAGCGCGGGTAAACCCGATAAGCATCCGGCTTTTCTGGCGGGTCGTGTCCTGCATGGCATCGTCAACATCCGTCAGCACCGCATCGTCATGGAACAGGATCCCGTTGAAGCTGGCGTAGCGGGCCAGATCTTCATAGATATCCGTCACCTGCTGGCGCACCTGCGGGTCCCACGGGGAGAGCCGGATATAGGGCTCGGTGGCCTCGCGCAGCTGTCCTGTCCGATCGTCCCGGCGCTGCACGCGCGGCAGGGCAGGATCGAGATCAAACGAGAGTACCGGCATCCACGCGTAGACCTTCACCCCCGCGCGGGTTTGCAGCTGCCAGGAGACGAAGTTAAAGAGATCGGCCCGGACCGGCAGCCGACGATTGGGAAAATAGAGCGCTTTGATCCTGCCGTCGCCCTGCGGGTCGGCAAACGCCTGCAGGAAGACGTGGCCGATCTTCATGTCATAGACCCGCTGGATCAGCCTGTTGATGTTTTGGGTCTGCTGCGCCGGATCGGGATCGTAAACGTAGTCGAGATCGACATGCATCACGCGCACGGGATCGCGCTCCTGAACCTGGCTGACCGAACTGGCAAACGCTTTGAGCGAGGGGTTACCGGCGATCAGCAAACGGGGAATGCTACCGAGATTGCGCACGTCACCCAGCCCGTCCTCCAGGGTAAAGGCCAGCTGGTAACCCTGTTGTCTGGCGATGGCGAGCGACGTACCGCTGGCGGCCCCGTAAGGCCAGACCCAGGCGCGCGGCGCCTTACCGGTCACCTGCGTGATTTTTTCGGTCACCTTACGCACGTCATCGCCGATCCGCTGGCTGAACTGCTGGTCAGTTTCATAGCGTCCAGTCGCTTTATCATAAAAGCGGTTGGCGATGGCCGGTTCACGGCTGCCCTGCGGGTTGGCAACAATGCCGTAATGCGAGGCCCAGGTATGCGAGCCGATCTCAACCAGAGGAGACTGGCTTAATTCGCGCACCATGTCCCAGGTCGCGAAGCGATCCCGGGGCGTCATCAGGCCGCCAAAGTTCACCTTCTGGTTTGCTGGCGTATCCACCCAACTTCCCACCGGCGCCCAGAGCGCAGGCACGTTCCAGGCCTTAAGCAGCGGCCAGACGCGGGTGTAGAAGCTGCTGTAGCCGTCGTCAAAGCTGAGCAAAACGGCTTTGGGCGGCAGCGTTTTTTTCCCGTCATGCGCGTCCAGAATGTCCTGCACGCTGATGGCGTGATAGCCGTTGTGCAAAAGCCAGCTTATCTGCTCGTTTAACGCGCTGGTGCGTACGGAGAGGTAGCGCTGATCGGCGGCATCATCTTCGACGTCGTGGTAGGCCAGCACCAGAAACTGATTCTTCGGCCAGGGTTTACTCGCCTCCGGCTGCGGCCGATCTTTGGGCGCAATGAACGAGATAGCCTGCGCGCAGACGCTCGCACTGAGGCAGAGCCAGCCGATGAGTATCAGGCTCACGGAAAAACGTGTGTTCAGCATATTCATCCTTAAAAGCGTAAAGTCGCATCAAGCGTGACGGAGAGGTTGCTCTCGCGTTTGCCGTCGTAAGGGCGTTTGTCCCAGTTCAGCATCACGCCGGTATCAATGACGTTATTCCACTGGACGCGTTGCCCGTAGCCCAGCAGAGCGATGGCGCCAGCGGACTGGTTTTTCTGCCAGTAGTTGCCGCCTCCCGCCACAAACTGCTGGCTCCAGAGGGTGTCGTAATGGCGGACCATCTCATGGTCCACGGCCAGGGCGGCCGTCACGGACAGATCCCGCGCCGGGTTGTAATAGAGCGTGTTGCGCAGGCTGTTTTTACTGGCGGCGAGCCCAGGTTCAAGATCCAGCGTCAGGGTCGGGGACTGCCAGAGACGCTCCTTACCCGTAAGGGTGTATTCCTGTCGGCGGTTATGGTCTGAGAAGCGGCTGACGGCGGCGCTGAACTGGTACTCGCGGCGCTCGTTTTGATACCAACGCACCCCAGCTTCACCCCGGTTGGCGCTGATCCCGTTGCGTAATGCCCGTAGCGGCGTGGTGCGGGATAAGCGCTCAAGGCTGCCGCTGACCTGCCAGTTATCATTGAGAAAGTATGTGGATGAGAGGCGAGCACCCGGCTTGTTTTCACCGTGATAGCGGTTGCTGGAGAGCTCGGCTTCGAGCTGAAGGTCGCGAGGCCGCCACTCGACGCCGCCCAGGAGATGGCGGCTGGTGCCTTTGCCTTCATCGAAATTACCCTGCGCATAGCGGGCACCCGCAAACAGCCGCCAGCTATCCGCTATCGGGGGACCATAGAGCGTGGCGTCCCATGTGAGGTCGTGCGTCCCGCTGACGGGGTTATCGGAGTGCAAACCTTTGCCCGCGTTAAGGCGCAGCTCGGACATATGGTGGACGGCTCTGAGCCTGTCCAGACGCCGGGCGCTGCGATCGACGGGCGCGCGAGCCAGCACGTCGTCGGCCAGCAGGTCCATCTGTCGCCACTCCTGCAGATCCATGGCGACGTAAGCCTGCTGTTGTTCCAGCTCCAGGTTTGATGGCTCCAGCGCCTCCGCCCTTTTTAACGTTTGCTCGGCCGCGCGCGGCAGGCCCCGCGCCTGTAACAGCGTGGCATAGTCAATCTGCAATCCCTGGTTGCCCGGCGCCGTTGACGCCAGACGGTGCGCCAGCTTTTCGGCTTCCGGCAGGGCGTTGGTTGCCAGCAAATAGTTTAATTTGAGTGACTGCCCGGTAAGCCACCGATCGTTGGGCTGCGGAGTGGGCGAGCCGAAATCGTAGCGGGTCCACGGAACGCTGCGGGTCTGGCGCTCTACGTACTGGCGAGCGGCCTGATATTGCCCGGTGTCCAGCCAGGCGTAGAAAAGCGCATGCTCATCGTCCTGCGGATCGGCGGCGTATTGCGGATAGCGTTGCAGCAGCGAGAAGGCGGCAGAAGCGTTTTGCTCCTGCAGATACGCGGAGATCGCCCAGCCGATGGCCCAGTCCGGCACCGGATGCTGCGCTGCCGTCAGCGCCTGATATTCACGGATGACCTGCGGGTAATCGCCATGCGCGTACAGCGCGCCAAGCCTGTCGATGCGCGCCAGGATGACGTCCTCCGCCGCCTGCGGCTCGTGTTGCCAGCGGGAGAGCAGGGCGTCGTAACGATTAAGTGCCGTTTGCGCCAGCTGCAGGCGCTCCTTTTCCGTTCTGCCTGGCACATCGGCAAGGCGGACGAGTTCGGCGGCGGCATTACGCTCAAGAAGACGACGCTCCGCGGGGGGCAGCGTTACCCCTTGTGACAGCTGGAGCGCGGGGGTATTTACCCGGCTATCCGTTAGCGCGTCGATCTGCTCGCTGAGGAGTGCTTTATTCTCCGGCGCGAGGGTCAGCGCGCGCGTGTCGGATAAAAGCCGATCCCATCTTTTACCCTGTCGTAACCAGACGTACGACAGCGTCTGAAGGTGTGCCTGAGAGGGATTTTCCGCAACCAGCCGTCGGGCTTCCTGCAGAGCGAGCGCATCCATACGGGCATCGGCCAGGGTTTTGATATAGCCGATACGATAATCGTCGTTATCCGGCGCAAGGCTAAGCGCCTCCTTCCAGAGCGATAAGGCTGGCTGCCACGCTTTTTGATTTCTCCTCGCCTGTGCGACGGCAGCAACACCCCGGGCGGGCAGCGGCATATAAACGCCATAACGCTGCCAGACCTGAATAACCTCGTCATCGCGGCCTGCCCAGGAGGCAACCTGTAACCAGTCTGCCACCTGCCCGGACGTCAGCGCATGCTGTTGCTGATAATGCTGAACATAATCGAGAAACGGCGTGTAATTACCGTTACGCGCCTGTTGAATCTGCTTTTCATAAACGGATTCCGTCGCCTGAACCAGAACAGGAAAGAGTAATAACAGAAACAATAACCCTGGGGCGCGATAAAAGAATAACGTTTTGAAACGAAGCGATCTTTCCATATCTATTTGCCATTTGTTTATCATGAATCCATTGCATAACACGACTGCCTTTTAACTCTGTGTTAAAGGCCATAAATGAGAACATTAAATCTGAAAGCGGTGATGTTATGGGGTACTTACTTAAAGGTAATTATGGATCCTTATCTCGGTGAACTGGATGGAAGGTAATGTACACCTGATATGTTGCCGGATAAATATGTTGAAAAGCGGCTGGATGGTTTTGAGATAATTCTGTAATGGCACGTTTTTGATGATTATTTTGAATTGGGGTGTTATTTGTAATTCATTGATTAAATTGTGTTTTATTTTTATTGCAAAGATTTTGTTTATATTTTTAATGTAGTTCATTCGTGCCAGTTAAAGTACTTTCTGGTACATGTTTGGGAAGTTTCATGACAAAAATTCTTAATGTTTGGTGAAGCGTCTTTTCTGAGATTGTTTTTTATTTATAATTAATATCAGCCATTGAATGATAGTCTACAGGAAGTCTAACGCATCAATGCGTGCATTGAGGGATGATCAAAGCCGGAATACATTTGTCGTTAATATAAATACGCTATAAAACGAAGGCGCTCTTCTTTCAGGGGAGGCGTTCTTGCTTTAATCTAAAAGGGATGGTTAGTGGCAACTTCAATAGTGTTAGTGACTCAGGATCGCTATCTTGTCAGGGGGATGAGGCTATTTTTTCCGGATATTATCCTGCTCGACTCGATTGACACAAACATATTTGATAACGGTGCAGATGAATATTCTGTGTTGATTGATAGTCGTTCTCCGCTCCGTTTATATGACTACCTGATACGCCATCCGGCCAGAACGAAAAAAACGATCTGCTGCGTGATGCTGGATATGCGCCATCGCGAGGAGAATCTACTCAGTATGAAGTTGTTTATGAACACGTCGCTTACGGCGCCAGATATGGCGTCGTTATTTAACCTGGTGCTCAATATGAAGGGCAGGCGTCTGACCACCAAATGGCTGCTTAACTTACGGCTAAGCACGCATGAAGCGATTATGCTGCGGTTACTGAGGGCAGGGATGTCGATGGAAGCGATTGCCGATGAGCTGAATACGTCGGTGAAAAGCCTCTATCGCAAACGAACGGCGCTGTCGGAACGCCTGGGGGCCGAAAACTTCAACGAGGCGTGTTTGTTTATCTTTAAAAACAAACTGCTGGATGCGGTTGGGAACGATCCCTGAATTCCTGTGTGCCCAAAAGCAAGAACCCGCCACAAGGGCGGGTTCTTTTAACGAAGATAATTCAGAACGACCAGCGCAGATTAGCGTTAACCGAGTTGACGCGGGTATCCGCACCATATTGCCCCTGGTAACCCACATCCAGCGTCGCAGCCCGCGACAGCTGTACGCTCACGCCGATATCACCCACCATCACGTCCTCATCCACGGCCTGCCCCTGAGTAATGAACGCGTCGCTGCCTGCAAACGCCATGCGCGAAGAGGTATTCTTATCGCCATAGGCGTGCTGCCAGCCCAACGAACCGTAGAGGTTAACGTTCTTTGGTAGCTCGGTCACACCGCGCACTCCGAGGGTGGAATAGAAGGTGTTCATCGTTTCGTTACGTACGCTCAGCGCGGCGGCGCCGCCGTCTTCCCTGAAGCTGTCGGTATGCAGTCGAACGTACGATAAATTGACGAAAGGCTCAATATTCATATCAGGCTGGCCGAAACGGTAGCCCGCTTCGGTGAACGCCAGCAGCGAGTTGGCGTCGTAATCCGACTTCAGACGATCCGAGAAGCCGCTGAAATCAACATTGCGCTCGCCTTCGATCTTGTGCCAGGTGTAACCCAGCGCGCCGCGAAGGGAGAATGCATCCTGTTGACCCGCCGCATACAGGCCAAGATGATAGTTGTCGGTATCCGTTGAGGAGCGACGGCTGTCGACGTCGTAATCACCCCGGCTGTAGCCGAAGTAGCCGCCGACACGCACGTTATGGTCCGCCAGCTTGCGATCGGCCCCCAGCAGGAAACCGGTGGTGTTGCCGTCCAGCTTGCCCACGTTACCGTCGCCGTTGTTCCGGCTCCATGAACTGAAGGTCTGACCCCAGACGCCGTTATTTTGCGGCTCAGGCTGCTGCACCAGCGACATCGCTAACGGTGGTATCGGCAGGCTGTCGTTATCAAACGCGCGCTGCATACGCTGGTTTAACACGTTAAACACCTGCGTGCTCCCAGCGATCAGGTTGGACTGTATTGACGGATAAACTTCACCGGACAGCTGATTGAATGCCTCGCGCGCTTCCGGCGCGCTCAGCAGCAGCAGCGAGTTGTACAGCGCCAGCGACGGGCCGCTTTGCGTCAGCGTGGAGAGCGCACCGGCGGTATTCCACTGGTTGCCGCTTTTGGCCACGGTCTGGAAAATCCCCGGCTTGCCGCTGCCCGGATTCTCACCGCCCGGGTTTTCTCCGCCCGGGTTCTCACCGCCTGGGTTTCCTCCTCCTGGATTTTCGCCTCCCGGGTTTTCGCCTCCCGGATTCTCGCCGCCGGTCTCTTTCTGCGCGATGGTCAGATCGACGGCGTTGGTGCTCTGGTTGAGCGCCACGTCCAGGAAGGCGGATTTGGACACCGCCCCCGCGAACTGACCGTCAATTCCCCCGTCGGAGGTTAAAATGCGATAGCTTTGACCCGTTTTGTAGCTGGTTTGCGGATCCAGCGCGGTGACCTGTACCTGAGCCCGATCGCTGATGGTCGTTTTGCCTGCTACCAGCAGCTGGTCGCTGCGGCCATCACCGGCGATATCGACATCATAGAAAGATTCGCCCACAAAATTCAGATAACGTTTCAGCGTCAGCGTACCGATATCGCCATCCCCTGGTGAGATATGCCCGCCGGACAGGATCTCGGTCTGCCCCAGCGTACCGTTCCCCCCCAGCGTGCCACCGGCCTTGATTGACGCGGCGCTGCTGTAGCCCAGCCCGTTGCTAACGTCGGATCCCGCCGTCGCGTTGAGGATCAGCGTCCCGCCGTTCTCGGCGCTAAGGGTCTGAATATCAAAAATATCGTCTTCTGGCTGGGTGTTGATGTTGCTGGCAATAATGACTTTGCCACCGCGCGCGGTCACGTTCGCCTGAAGGGCTGAAAGATCGCCGTTCAGCGTTGTCTGCCCGGAGGTATTGATCACCTCACCTTCGCCGCTCATCTTGTTGCTGAAGACGTAATTTCCGTCGGTATGGTTGAAGTAGACATAGCTGCCGAACAGCCCGCCGCGCAGGCTGATTGCCGTATTCGCATCGAGAGTACCCGCGCCGCCCGCTGTGCCAAGCGTTGGCTCAGTTAAACCCGTTCCGGTGTCCATATTTCCGCGGCTGCCGATGATGAGCGCCCCCCGGTTCGAACCGGAACCCGAGGTCCCCACGATCAGCGTATTGCTGCCTGCGGAAAATGAACCGCCGTCAATCACCGACAGCACGCCATTGCCATAATCGCCCACGTTCACGCTGCTGCCGCTGGTAAAGCGCGAGTCTTTGCCCGCAATAACCAGCTCGGCGGTTTTACCCGCCCCGGAGACGCCCGCCACCTGCACGCCGCCAACATTAACCACCCCGCCGTTCAGCACGTCCAGGTCGCCATAAAGCGTCAATGTACGGCCAACGTTCCACTGTGAGCCGCTCCCCGTAACGGTGGCTTTCGGGCTCAGCGTGTCGGTTTCACCCGGCCCGGTACCGTTGCCGATGCGCGCATCGTAGGCGGTGCTGAGCGCCGCGCCGTCTTCAATCGACAGCGTAGAACGTGCCCCCAGATCGGTGCCTACGCTGAGAAAATTACTGATCACGCGAGAGCCGGCGCCCGTGGCGATAAGGTGGCTGTCGTAGCCGCGGGTGGTGCCGACAACGATCTCCTTCGCGCTCGCCAGCGCGCCCTCTTCGACACGCAGGGTGCCGAGGCCAAGATTCAGGTCGCCGCGCAGGACGTACTGATCGTTTACCGCGTTTAGCTCAGCGTTTGGCCCACGAACCGTGACCACGCTTTCATAAATTTGGCCGTCGAACAGCCGACCGATATTGATGTTATAGGCGGTGATTTTGCCATTATCGATCAGCAGGTTTCCGCGTTGATTACGTCCAACGTAAACATCTCCGGTGTAACCCAGCGTTTCGGTAATACGCGCGTCGCCATCAAAAATGGCATCGGCTGCACGCGCGAAATCGGCAGGTGAAAGCAGTAACAGCGGCGCGGAAAATAGAGCGAGGTAAAGTCTGGAAAGCGGCGTCTTAACCGCTAAAGCATGCGATGTAGAGTTATTCACGGGCTATCTCCGTACTCATTAGCGTGATGTCTGGAAAATCGTTTTTATGAAAACTCAGATACGTCAGAAAATATAAAAGGCGTTATTTATGTACGCCTTTTGATTTGAAGTTAATTATTTATGCGTGACAACAGGGGTACAGGTTGGCGCGCTCAGCGTCGGTGCGGATCCTAAAATCCCCGGCATCATCATTGATGAGCAATCGAAAATACGCCCTTTTTCGGTCGTAGCGCGATAAGAGAGCTTTTGTCCGCCCAGTGCGTCCGGCTGGGCACCATTAACATTGGTCACGGTTATTTCATCCGATGAACCCAGCCCCAGCATTTTAGCGGTCTCCGCCTGCAGGAGTGGAATAGCCTGATCGGTTTTCAGCGTCGAACAACCGGCTAGCATCAACGTAACGGTTAAAAAGACGAGAGGTTTTTTCATAAATTATCCTTGATATCCAATCAGTTAATTTCACTGATTGTATTTATGTTTTCATTTACTCAAATCAGCGAATAATATATTTCCCTTTCCTAATCGAAAAAACCCTCCTAAAGTAGGGTGGGTAGATAATAATTCATCTGTATTCTCAGATATGCGAAGGTCAAAGGAGGACCCTTTGGGACAGAATTATGCGTTGGTCGTTGATGACCATCCATTGGTAGCAAGCGGCATCGCCAATTTTCTGATTACACATTGCCAATTTAAGCAGGCGAGTGTGGTGACGAATGAAGACGATTGCTACCGTCAAATTAGGGATAATGGCCCGCCACGTTTGCTGGTAATCGATTTTTGGCTCTCGTCCGGAACGGCATTGAAATTACTCAAAGAAGTGAAACAACTTTACCCACAGGTACGACTCCTGGTAGTCAGCGGGGATGACAATAATGATCTCTGGCGGAAAGTTCATGCCGCCGGGGGGCACGGTTTTGTATTGAAAAGCGAACCGCCTGAAATGTTCTCACAGGCCGTTTTCGCACTCGCTAATAATGTGACCTGGTTTCCTGACGGAAGCGAACTTTCCGTTCAGTCGAATAATGAGAAGTTAAGTAAATTTAACTTAACGCCGCGACAAATAGACGTGTTAAATATGATTATGCGCGGTCTGCCAAATAAAAGAATCGCCGCGCAGCTTTCAATTTCTGAGCCCACGGTCAAAGAACACATCAGCAATATATTGAAAAAGATAGGCGTTAACAGTCGGGTAGAGGCCATTACGCTTCTGCATGGCAAGCAGGAACCGTCGGAATGAGGTTTTTCCAGAGCTTACAGAACGATGGTATCTCTCCTGCGGCGCAGATCCGTTTGCTAAACAACACCTTTCTGCGGCTGGTGTTTAGCTTTAGCGCGGTGCCCTTTGTCGGGATTCCTTTCGCCATCTGGATTTATATGCTTGGGGACGACCTCGGCCCAACGATTACCTGGATAATCATTTATCTGCTGTGTGCTGTGGCGATACGAATATTGCATCGACGCTATCAGCGCGAAGCGAAAGACAATATTGAAAAGGACGTGCTGCGACGCTGGCTTCCGCGTATCAATAATATCGCCTTTGTTCACGGGTTGGGCATTTCATCACTCTATTTAATTACCCCGCAGACGCAGAATTTTGACTTTTTCCTGCTTCTTAATATCAGCATCGCCGCTATCGTCGCCGCCAATGCGACGCATCTGACGCCCGTCATCAGCACCTTTACGCGCTTTTTCTTCGCCTCCTGGGGGGTATTAAACCTCGGTATTATCTGGCGGCTGGATGAGCTGATGTTCATCGTGCTCATGCTGAATTTGCTTTACGGCTTCGCGATTTACCGCCATGCATTAACTTCACACGCGTTCTTTATTCAGCAAGCGCTTCTTGAGGAAAAAAGCTCGCGCCTGGCGGAGCAGTTTCGTCAGGCCAAAGAGGACGCGGAGCAGGCTCTGCTGGATAAAAATCAGTTTCTGACAACCGCCAGCCACGATCTGCGCCAGCCCGTGCACGCCATGGGTTTTCTGATCGAAGCCATCCTCCACCGAAACCGGGACGACAGCCTGACGCCACAGCTTCTTGACCTGCAGCAGAGCGTTCGTTCGGTACATTTGATGCTTAACTCTCTGCTCGATCTCAGCAAAATTGAATCCGGGAATGTACTTTCGGCCCCGACCAAAGTGGATATCGGCGCTCTGCTTGACTCGGTAATCACGCTGTTTCGCGAAGAAGCCAACAGCCGCGCACTTAGGCTGTCTACCCGTCGGCCCAAACGCCGTATCTACGTGACAGGCGATCCGCTGCTGGTGCGACAATCCCTGATTAACCTGATTCAAAACGCCCTTCGCTACACGCTCAAGGGCGGTGTGCTGGTCGCCATCCGACCACGCGGTGAGGAGTGTATGGTTGAGGTGTGGGACACGGGTGTCGGTATCGCCGATGACGAGAAAGGGAAAATCTTCTCACCTTACTACCGCCCCGAGCTGGCATGGAAGATAGACAGCGCCGGACACGGGCTGGGGCTGGCCGTAGTGGCCCGTTGTGCCAAGCTGATGAAGGTGAAGTACGGGATGCAATCCATTGAAGGCAAAGGCTCACGCTTCTGGATGCGCTTCACTCAATATGCTGGTGAAGACATCGTGCTGGACACCACGCCCGCCTGTGACAGCACCGCCACGCCGGTACGCTATGCACCGCTGCACGGTTCCTGCCTGGTCGTTGATGACGACCCGCTGGTGACGTCTGCCTGGGAGAGCCTGATGAGCGTATGGGGAATCGACGTGCGCTGCGCGGCTTCCGCTGAAGAAGCGTTCGCCATTATCGACGACGGCTTCACACCGTTAGCCGTGCTGTGCGACCAGCGCCTGCGATCCGGCGAAAGCGGCTTCGACGTCCTTAAAGCGCTTTTTGAACGTCTGCCGGATATGAGCGGCGCGATAGTCAGCGGCGAATTTAATTCACCGGTTCTGCTGGAGGCAGAGCAGGAAGGGTACCTGGTGCTGCGCAAGCCTCTGGAGCCAGCTAAATTGTATGCGCTGCTGACGCAGTGGTTCGGGTGTCGCTAAGGGAATGTAGAAGTGCTGGGTTTGGCGGGCTCAGAATGCAAAAACGGACCTCCGTGGAGGTCCGTTGATATGAATTTGGTGCCCGGACTCGGAATCGAACCAAGGACACGGGGATTTTCAATCCCCTGCTCTACCGACTGAGCTATCCGGGCAACGGGGCGCATTAAACCCGATCTGCCCGTTGCCGTCAACGAAAAATGTTGTTTTCGTTACAGACTGCGCAATCTCTCGCCATTTCGCCGCATCCTTAAGCGAAAAAGTGCGTCCAGAGCGCGGAGAGCGGCATGGCGAGCAGCAGCGCGGGCAGCATATTCACCACGGCAAACATTTTAATCCCGCAGATGCGCAACCCGGTCGCCAGTAGCAGCAGGCCGCCGACGGCGGTAAAGTCTGCCATCATCGCCGGCGTGGTCAGCGGGAGAATCAACGTGGCGCAGGTGGCGAGCGCGAGCTGGATCAGTAGCATCGGCACGCAAATCGCGGCAACGGCAATGCCGAGCGTGGTGGCGAAAATGGTGGCGGTGAAGAAATCAAGAAACGCTTTTGCAATCAAGATGCTCGGGTCGCCCGTCATCCCTTCCTGCATCGAACCGAAAATCCCGGTGCCGCTGGCGCAGAACAGAATGATGATGGCGACGTAGTTTTGAATAAACGACTCGTGCGTGCCGTGCTTCGCCTTGCCCGGCCGGGCGATCAGGTTTTTGGCTTTACCTACCGCGCTATTGATGCCTTTTTCCAGATAGCAAAACTCGCCAATCAGCGCGCCGAGCAGGGTGGCCAGCACCATCACGGGCAGGTTGGCGCATTTGATAACCAAAAGGATGCCGATACCTAACGATGCCAGGCCGAATATAGAGGGCATGGATGAGCGAATACGCTCCGGCAGCCGCTGACTCAACACTGCGCCCAGTACGCCGCCCAGTAATACGGCTCCGGCGTTAATAAATGGCCCGATAACCACGGTGAACTCCTGTTATTTACTCATTGATATTGCATTATTATGGCACGTCAGGGCTGCGCGGGGCTTAGCTTTGGGTGGTTTCGTGCATACTGATTCCTTCTTGCACCTCAAAATAAAAGGTGACATTATTGCGCGAATTTTCTCCTCCCTGTCTCACCGTTCGGTGAGGGTAACTGCGTCTATGAAAACCATGAAAATTGCCGTCAGCCGCGAGCTGCTCTCCATTGCCTCTACGCACCGCGAAAAGGTGACGCTGGACAGTACTGATTTTACCGATGTGGCGGCAGTCGTCATCACAATAGCCGAAAGTCGCAGCGGTATTCTTACGTTGCTAAAGCGTACGGGCTTTCATTTGCCGGTGTTTATTTTCTCTCAGGATCCAGCGGATGTGCCTGACGGTGCCACCGCGGTCATCTCGGGCAAAGCTCAGGAGTTCCTCGAACTGGAGAGCGCCGCCTGCCGTTACGAAGAGGATCTGCTGCCGCCTTTTTTCGACACCCTGAGCCAGTACGTGGAGATGGGCAACAGCACCTTCGCCTGTCCGGGCCACCAGCACGGGGCATTTTTCAAAAAACACCCGGCAGGGCGACAGTTCTATGATTTCTTTGGTGAGAACGTGTTTCGCGCCGACATGTGCAATGCCGACGTTAAGCTGGGCGATCTGCTGATCCACGAAGGCTCCGCCAAGCACGCGCAAAAGTTCGCGGCGAAAGTGTTCAACGCGGACAAAACCTACTTCGTGCTGAACGGCACGTCGGCGGCCAACAAGGTGGTGACCAACGCGCTGCTGACGCGCGGCGACCTGGTGCTGTTCGACCGCAACAACCATAAATCTAACCACCACGGGGCGCTGATCCAGGCGGGCGCCACCCCGGTTTATCTTGAAGCGGCGCGTAACCCGTTTGGCTTTATCGGCGGGATCGACGAGCACTGCTTTGACGATGCGTATCTGCGCGAACTGATCCGCGAGGTGGCGCCGGAAAAGACCGACGAGGCGCGACCGTTCCGCCTTGCGATCATTCAGCTTGGCACCTACGACGGGACGATCTACAACGCCCGCCAGGTGATCGACAAGATCGGCCATCTGTGTGACTACATCCTCTTTGACTCCGCCTGGGTGGGCTACGAGCAGTTTATCCCGATGATGGCGGAAACGTCCCCGCTCTTGCTGGAGCTGAACGAGAACGATCCGGGTATTTTCGTGACCCAGTCGGTGCACAAACAGCAGGCCGGGTTCTCGCAAACCTCGCAGATCCATAAAAAGGATAATCACATCCGCGGCCAGGCGCGTTTCTGTCCGCACAAGCGGCTGAACAACGCGTTTATGCTGCACGCCTCCACCAGCCCGTTTTATCCGCTGTTCGCGGCGCTGGACGTGAACGCCAAGATCCACGAAGGGGAGAGCGGACGCAGGCTGTGGGCGGAGTGCGTCGAGCTGGGCATTGAGGCGCGTAAGGCAATCATTGCCAACTGTCATATGATCAAACCGTTTATCCCACCAGTGGTGGCGGGGCGGCCGTGGCAGGATCATCCGACGCACGCCATTGCCAGCGAGCTTCGCTTCTTCAGCTTCGAGCCGGGGGCCAAATGGCACGGGTTTGAGGGCTATGCCCGCGAGCAGTATTTTGTCGACCCGTGCAAGCTGCTGCTGACCACGCCGGGCATCGATGCTGAAACGGGGGAGTACACGGATTTCGGCATCCCGGCGACGATTCTGGCGCACTACCTGCGCGAAAACGGCATCGTGCCGGAGAAATGTGACCTCAATTCGATCCTGTTCCTGCTGACGCCTGCCGAAAGTAGTGAGAAGCTGGCGCAGCTGGTGGCGATGCTGGGGCAGTTTGAGCAGCATATTGAAGACGATACGCCGCTGGCCGACGTGCTGCCGACCATCTACCAGAAATACCCGGTACGCTATCGTGATTATACGATTCGCCAGCTGTGTCAGGAGATGCACGATCTCTACGTCAGCTTTAACGTGAAGGATTTACAGAAGGCGATGTTCCGTCAGGAGAGTCTGCCTGCCGTGGTGATGAACCCGCAGGATGCCAACCAGGAGTACATTCGCGGGAACGTCGAACTGGTGCGTATTCGTGACGCCGAAGGACGCATTGCCGCCGAAGGTGCGCTGCCATACCCACCGGGCGTGCTGTGTGTGGTGCCCGGGGAAGTCTGGGGTGGAGCAGTACAGCGCTATTTCCTGGCGCTGGAAGAGGGCATTAATATGCTGCCGGGCTTCTCGCCGGAATTGCAGGGCGTGTACAGTGAAAAGGATGCCGACGGGATTAAGCGGCTGTATGGGTATGTGTTGAAGTAGTGTAGGTCGTTGCCCCTCACCCCGGCCCTCTCCCCTCCGGGGAGAGGGTTAGGGTGAGGGGGAGAATTACATCAAACCGCACTACGCTTGTACATCCTCCTCGGATGCCCAATCTTGCCGTACAGCATCTCCACCGTCAGAAAACCCGCCTCTACGCAGTGTTCCAGATAGCGCCGGGTGGTGGTTTTACTCAATCCCGTTTCGCTCACCACTTCATCCACGGTGAAGCAGTGCGTCGCCTTGTCGTTGAACAGCGTCTGCACCCGCGCCAGCGTATTCTCCTCAATGCCTTTGCTGCCGTTATCCTGGCGGTAATTTTTTGCCTGCAGTAGATAAAGGGAATCTACGTTCTGCTGGTCGACAATCTTCCAGACCCGCTGCTGTTCGGCAAACTGCACGAACCGCTCCAGCGACTGGCTGAGCCGCTTCCAGGAGACCGGCTTGAGGATATAGTCAAACGCACCGTTACGGATCGCCTGGCTGCAGGTGTCCATATCGCTGGCGGCGGTGATGAAAATCACCGAGCAGTTGGCACGGGTCAGCATCGGGTTGCTGATAAGGGTGATGCCTTTGCCGTCCGGTAGATAGTTGTCCAGCAGCATCAGCTGCGGCTGTTTACTCTCAAGCTGAACCTGCGCGTCAGCCAGCGACGAGGCAATCCCGACCAGCCGCAGGCGCGGGTGTTTGCCTATCAGCTCCGCGTGCAGCTGTGCCAGTTCGTTCTCGTCTTCAACAATCAGTACGTCGATAAGTTCATGTTGCATAGTCGGTATCTTCCAGTTGCCGGACGGTTCCTGAGGCCGGGATAAACAGTGAGAAAATGGCTCCGTGCGGCGTGTTATCGGCAACTTCTATTGTGCCGCCAGCCTGCGTAACGTAGCTTTCGATCAGATACAGGCCGATCCCGTGATCGCCGCGCGTTTTGGTGGTGATGCCGCGTTCAAAGATCCGATCACGGATCGCCGGTGTAATGCCAACGCCCTGGTCGGCCACCTCAATAATCAGCTCCTGTTCGCTGAGTTTTATCAGCACTTCTACCGGCGCATGGGGAAGCGGTGACCGCTGTGTCGCTTCGATGGCGTTATCCAGCAGGTTGCCAATTATTGAAATCAGCTCTTGCTCCCCCAGCGGCAGAAACGGTTTGTCCAGCCGACAGGCCGGGTCGAAACTCAGCTCGACGCCTTTCTCCCGCGCGCGGGCGGCTTTCCCGAGCAGCAGGCCGCACAGGGTCGGGGAGCTGAAGCGGGAGGAGATAAAGTCCAGCAGCTCCTGAGCATGCTCCGACTGCGCCTGAATGTAGCGAATGGCCTCTTCATAGCGGCCCATATGCAGCAGGCCAGACAGCGTCGTCATCCGGTTCAACTGCTCGTGGCGCATGATGCGCAGGTTATCGACATAGCGTTTAACCTGGCTGAGCTGAGCGCTGAGCGAGTCGATCTCGTTGCGATCGCGGAAGGTGATCACCCAGCCCTGGAGCGAATCTTCCAGCATGATCCGCACCCGGCTGGCAATTACGGTGAGGTCGTTAAAGCGGCAGATCTCATCGTGGGTATCTTTCGCCAGCATGGTCTGGGGAGTGAAGAACGGCACCGGATCGATCACCTGGCTTATCAGCTGCCCCCGAAGTTCGCGAGCAGGCTGGCTTAATCCCAATAATTTACGCGCCGCCTGGTTGATCACCTCAATGCGCAGATCGTCGTCGATGGCGATCACCCCTTCGTAGATGGACTCCATCATCGCCTTCTGCTGGCGCACCAGCAGGCCGATCTCGCGCGGTTCCAGAGAGAAGATCTGCTTCTTAATACTGCGGGTGAAGAACCAGGAGAAGATAAACAGGGCAATCAGCAGCAGCACGGCGGCAATCAGGATGTTAACCACTTTGTTAACGGTGATGGTATCCAGGTAACTCGTGAGATAGCCCACCGAGACAATCCCAACCACCTGCCCGGCATCGTTGAAAATGGGCGCTTTACTGCGCAGCGAAATGCCCAGCCCGCCTTTACGAATGGTTGTCGTGCTTTTCCCCTGCAGCACGGCTTCATTGTCGCCGCCGACCAGCGTCGTGCCCACCCTGTCGGCAAAGACGGAGTGAAAAAGATGCCGTCCCGTATTATCGCCAATGACAATAAAGCTGGCGTCGCTATGCGCGGCCATTTTCTGCATAAAATCGTGAATGGCGTTGATATCTTTTTGTTCAACTTCAGTGCGCAATGACGGAATAAGCGCAATCTCTTCCGCCTGTATTTTGGCGCGCGCGCTCATTTCCTGATATAGCTGTTTTCCGACATCGGCATAATAATATCCGCCCAGCAGCGCAAAAAGCACTGAGAAAAAGGCAACCAGCGAAATAAACAGCTTAATCTGGAAAGAGACTTTCATAACTATCACGCAAAGTAGCGGCAAAGATCGTCAATATATCATCTTTTTTCATGCGAATGTCCGCTTTGCGGGAAACTTGTGATCCCTTGCACAGCAGGGGCTGTAAATGATTTGTCCAGAAGGCTTACGTACTTCATGCCGCTAAGTTAAATGTTATTTGCTTGTTCAATTCAGAAAAGAAACCATAAAAACCACGATAATAAATAAGGCGTAAATCACATTAAATAAAAGAAACCATTAAAACCATAGCTGCCATTAAAACTTCGCTTTTAATATGCCATCCCTCACATAAAGTAAGCCTTTGTGACTCTAAGCTGAACGCACAAAATAACTAAGGGGCTTATTATGAGCACAACTGACGATTCTTTCTCTGTTACCCACGACCCGATTGAAATTCAGCGGCCTTCGCTCAAAGAGCGCTGGTGGCATATTATGGATACCTGGAAAATCGGGATTATTCCTCTGCCGCTATTCGTACTGGCGGGCGCGCTGATTGCGATTGATTGCCTGGGCGGAAAACTGCCGAGCGATATCGTGGTGATGGTGGCCACGCTGGCCTTCTTCGGCTTTGCCTGCGGCGAGTTTGGCAAACGCCTGCCGGTTGTCGGCAAGCTCGGCGCGGCGGCGATTTGCGCCACCTTTATCCCTTCCGCGCTGGTCTATTATGGACTGCTGCCGGACGTGGTGGTCGAGTCCACCACTAAGTTCTACAAATCCACCAACATTCTCTACCTCTATATCTGCTGCATTATCGTCGGCAGCATCATGAGCATGAACCGCACGGTGCTGATTCAGGGCTTCCTGCGCATCTTCTTCCCGATGCTGTGCGGTGAAATCGTCGGCATGCTGGTGGGGATGGGCGTCGGCCTGGCGCTGGGTCTTGAGCCGTTCCAGATCTTCTTCTTTATCATTCTGCCGATCATGGCGGGCGGCGTCGGGGAAGGGGCAATTCCGCTTTCCATCGGCTATGCCACCCTGCTGCATATGGATCAGGGCGTGGCGCTCGGCCGCGTGCTGCCGATGGTGATGCTCGGCGGTCTGACGGCAATCATCATCTCCGGCTGCCTGAACCAGCTTGGTAAACGCTACCCGCACCTGACCGGTGAAGGCCAGCTGATGCCTAACCGCGCGAATGCCGATGCCACCGTCTCTCAGCCTGCGTTTTCCGGTAAAGCGGACGTCACCACCATCGCCTCCGGCGCGCTGCTGGCGGTGCTGCTCTACATGCTGGGCATGCTCGGCCACAAGCTGATTGGCCTGCCTGCCCCGGTCGGCATGCTGTTTATGGCGGTGCTGGTGAAGCTCTGCAACGGCGCCTCTCCGCGCCTGCTGGAAGGCTCGCAGGTGGTGTACAAATTCTTCCAGACCTCCGTGACCTACCCGATTCTCTTCGCCGTTGGCGTGGCCATCACCCCGTGGCATGAGCTGGTGGCGGCCTTCACCGTCAGTAACCTGCTGGTGATCGTCAGCACCGTCTCCGCGCTGGTGGCGACCGGCTTCTTCGTCGGCAAAAAGATTGGTATGCACCCGATTGACGTCGCCATCGTCTCCTGCTGCCAGAGCGGGCAGGGCGGTACCGGCGACGTGGCGATCCTGACCGCAGGCAACCGCATGAGCCTGATGCCGTTCGCCCAGATTGCAACCCGAATCGGCGGGGCGATTAACGTCTCTATTTCACTGCTGATTCTGGGCAACTTCCTCGTTTAAGTATTCAGGAAAGAACAATGAAACTCGCAAGCTTTTTATACCAGGGAAAACGCAGCTACGGCATCGTCCAGGCCGACGGCGTGATTGATTTAGGCCGCCGTCTGGGCGACCGCTACGGCGACCTCAAGGCGTTGCTGCAGGGCAACGGGCTGGCGCTGGCCACCCGTTACCTGAACGACGCGGTGGACGTGCCGATGAGCGCCATCACCTTCTTACCGGTGATTGTGCAGCCGGAAAAAATCCTCTGCGTGGGCATGAACTACGCCGACAAGCGCAAGGAATTTGACCAGCACAACCCGGCCCCGACGCTGTTTGTCCGCTTCCCGGATTCACAGACCGGCCACAACGAGCCGGTGCTGAAGCCGCGCCACTCCAGCGAATTCGACTACGAAGGCGAGCTGGCGGTGATCATCGGCAAAGGCGGGGAGAACATCAGCCGCGACGATGCCCTGCGCCACGTGGCGGGTTACAGCTGTTACATGGATGGCTCCGCCCGCGACTGGCAGCACACCTGGTTCACCGCCGGGAAAAACTGGCGCCAGACCGGCGCGTTCGGCCCGTGGATGGCGACGGCGGATGAAATTCCTGACCCGCACCAGCTGGCGATCCGCACCTGGCTGAACGGCCGCATGGTGCAGGAAGACAACACCAGCAGCATGATCCACAAGGTCGCGGAGCTGATCGAGTACATCAGCACCTTCACCCGCTTAAGCCCGGGCGACGTGATCATCACCGGATCCCCGGGCGGCGTGGGTAAAAAGCGTAACCCCCGCTGTTTATGAAAGAGGGGGATCGCATTGAGGTGGAGATCGAGCATATCGGTCATCTGAGCAACGTGATCGTGGAAGCGCCAGCCGTCGGGCTTGCGGCAGCACACTGAGAAAGGCGGCATGAACAGTCAACCCATCGATTTTCGCCACACGCTGGTGGCGAAACATCCGGAACGCTTAAGCCAGATCCGCTACCTGCTGGCAGACAGCGGCCTCGGCCTGGACAACGACATCACGCTGTTTGTCGAAGCCTGGTCCGGCGCGCAGCTGGTGGGTTGCGCAGGGCTTGCCGCCAACGTCATCAAGTGCGTGGCGGTCAACGAGCAGCTTCGCGGCGAGAACCTCAGCGCGCGGCTGCTGGCGGAGGTAGAAAATGCGGCGCTGGAGCGCGGTCATTTTCACCTCTTCCTCTGCACCCGGCCGTGCAACCGGGAGCGCTTTGCCCGCAGCGGCTTCTGGCCGATTGCCCAGAGCGGCAACAACGCGGTGCTGATGGAAAACACCCCGCAGGGGATCGAGCGCTACTGCCGCTCCCTGCGCGCGAAGCAAAAGTGCGGGGAGAACATTGGTGCGATAGTGATGAACGCCAATCCGTTCACCCTTGGACACCGCCATCTGGTGGAGCAGGCGGCGCAGCGGTGCGATACCCTTCATCTGTTCGTGGTGCGTGAAGACGCGTCCTTCTTCCCGTTCAGCGCGCGCCTTGAGATGGTGCGCGCGGGCGTGGCGCACCTGCCGAACGTGGTGGTGCATGAAGGCTCGCAGTACATCATCTCCCGCGCCACCTTTCCGGCCTACTTCCTGAAGGAGACCGGGAAAGTGCAGCAGGCGTGGAGCGAGATCGACGTGCTGATCTTCCGGGACTTCATTGCCCCGGCACTCGGCATCACGCACCGCTTCATCGGCTCGGAGCCGTTCTGCGACATCACACGCCAGTACAACCAGACGCTGCACGACCTGCTGGCCTCGCATATCGAGGTGGTGGAAATGCCGCGCATCAAGGCCACCGGCAACGCCATATCCGCGTCGGAAGTGCGCCGCTTACTGAAGACACAGCAGTTTTCCCGGATCCGGGAGATTGTCCCGGACTCCACCTTCGCGCACCTCGAAACGCATTACCGTGCGAGTGCGGAAGTCGCATAACTATCAGGAATTTATCATGAAAATTGTAAGGGAGGCGCTGGCCGGAACGCAGGAGTCCAGCGACCTGATGGTGAAAATCGCCCCCGCTCACAATGAGCTGGAGATTGTCATCCACAGTGAAGTGATTAAGCAGTTTGGCGAGCAGATTCGCCAGGTGGTCAACGACACGCTGCGCGCCATGAACGTGCACCAGGGACTTATCATTATTGAAGACAAAGGGGCGCTGGACTGTGTGATCCGCGCCCGCCTGCAGAGCGCGCTTCTGCGCGCTGCCGATGAACAGGCCATTAACTGGGGGGCGCTGAAATGAGCAAACTCCGCCGCAGTATGTTGTTCCTGCCGGGCGCCAACGCCGCCATGCTTTCAACCGCGTTTATCTACCGTCCAGACTCCATCATGTTTGACCTTGAGGACGCCGTCGCCCTGCGCGAGAAGGATACCGCGCGCATGCTGGTGTTCCACGCGCTGCAGCATCCGATGTATCAGGATATCGAAACCGTGGTGCGCATTAACCCGCTCAGCACGCCGTTTGGCCTGCTGGATCTGGAAGCCGCCGTGCGCGCGGGCGTGGATGTGATCCGCCTGCCGAAAACCGACACCCCCGACGACATCTACGAGCTGGAAGGCCACCTTGAGCGTATCGAGCAGGCGTGCGGCCGGGAGGTCGGCTCCACCCGCGTGATGGCGGCGATTGAGTCGGCCATCGGCGTCATCAACGCCGTGGCGATTGCCCGCAGCTCTGTGCGCCTCATCGGCATTGCGCTGGCCGCCTTTGACTACGTGATGGACATGCAGACCGAGCGCGGCGACGGCACCGAGCTATTCTACGCCCGCTGCGCCGTGCTACACGCCGCCCGCGCGGCGGGCATCGACGCCTTCGACGTGGTGTGGTCAGACGTTAACGACGAAGCCGGGTTCCTGCGCGAGGTCGACCTGATCCGCAAGATGGGCTTTAACGGCAAATCGCTGATTAACCCGCGCCAGATTGACCTGCTGCACAACGCCTACGCCCCGACGCAGGAAGAGGTGGAGCACGCCAAAAGGGTGATTGAAGCGGCAGAAGAGGGCGAGCGTAACGGCCTGGGCGTGGTCTCGCTCAACGGCAAAATGGTCGACGCCCCGATTATTAACCACGCGCAGGTGGTGCTGGAGCGCGCGGCGGCCTCCGGCGTGCGTCGGTAAGGATGACAGAATGAATCAGACAGAACTTCTCCACGTGAATTTTCCCCATCTGCGGGAGCTGAAGCCCTTTGATACCGCCCACGGCGCCACGCCGTGGCTGGCGGACAGCGATGCGAAGCACAGCCGCAAACTGTGCGCTTCTATTGAAGAAGCGGTTAAGCGCTGCGGCCTGCAGGACGGGATGACCATCTCCTTCCATCATGCGTTTCGCGAAGGCGACCGGGTGATCAACACCGTCGTGGCGCTGCTGGCGCGGATGGGCTTCAAAAACCTGACCCTGGCCTCCAGCTCGCTGATGACCTGCAACGACGCGCTGATCGAGCATATCGAAAGCGGCGTCATCACCCGGATTTACACCTCGGGCATGCGCGGCAGGCTGGCGGACGCCATCTCCCACGGGCTGATGGACGAGCCGGTGCAAATTCACTCCCACGGCGGGCGCGTGAAGCTGCTCCAGGACGGCGAGCTGAATATCGACGTGGCGTTTCTCGGCGTGCCGTGCAGCGATGAGTTTGGCAACGCCAACGGCACGCACGGCAAATCGTGCTGCGGTTCCCTGGGTTACGCGATGGTGGACGCGCACTTTGCCCGCAAGGTGGTGCTGCTGACCGAAGAGCTGGTGCCGTTCCCCAATATGCCCGCCAGCCTGGTGCAGGACCAGGTGGACTATATCGTGCAGGTTGAAAGCGTGGGCGACCCGGCGAAAATCAGCGTCGGCGCGGCGCGCGTCACCAGCAACCCGCGCGAGCTGATGATTGCCCGCTATGCGGCGGACGTGATTGAACACTCCGGCTACTTCAAACCGGGATTCTCGATGCAGACCGGCTCCGGCGCGGCGGCCACCGCCTGTACCCGCTTTATGGAAGAAAAGATGGAGCGCAGCGGCGTGACGGCGCGCTTTGCGCTCGGCGGCATCACCGGCAGCCTGGTGGATCTGCACGAGAAAGGGCTCATCGAAAAGCTGCTCGACACCCAGTGCTTTGACGGTCAGGCGGCGGCCTCTCTGGCCCGCAACCCGAACCACGTGGAGATCTCCACCAACGTCTATGCCAACCCCGGCAGCAAGGCGGCAAGCTGCGACCAGCTCGACGTGGTGATCCTCAGCGCGCTGGAAATCGACATCGATTTCAACGTTAACGTCATCACCGGCTCCGATGGTGTGATGCGCGGCGCGTCCGGCGGGCACTGCGACGTGGCCGCCGCGGCGAACCTGACCATCGTCGTTGCGCCGCTGCTGCGCAGCCGCATTCCAACGGTGGTGAAACGCGTTACCACGCGCCTTACGCCGGGCGAAAGCATCGACGTGCTGGTCACCGACCACGGCATTGCGGTCAACCCGGCGCGCCCGGAGATCCGCGAGCGGCTGCAGGATGCCGGGCTAAAGGTTGTGGACATCAACGCGCTTTACGAGCGGGCAATTTCCCTGACCGGCGTACCGAAACCGATTGAATTTACCGACAAAATCGTCGGGGTGATCCGCTACCGCGACGGCAGCGTGATCGACACTGTTCGACAGGTAAAGGAGTGAATATGACCATTGCGACACCCGTGCGGGCGGGTGTCAGCCTGGACGCGCTGCTGGCGGCGAAAGAGCGCCGAGCAGCGCGCCAGGCTGACATGCTCACGCACTATCAACAACCGGTGATCTCCCTCACGCTGGTCACGCCCGGGGAAATTAAGGACAGCCTGCGCTATCGCAATACCATGGGCGTGGCGCTGCAGATGTGCGACCAGCTGCTGTGGGAAAAACGCTGGCAGGTGCTGGATCGTCAGGTGCTGTGGCTGCCCACCGGTCCAGAGGCCATCTGGTGCGTAGCCCATCCTGCGGCGGAAATCAAAGCGCACTGTGCGGATCTGGAGCAGACGCACCCGCTCGGCAGGCTGTGGGATCTGGACGTGATTTGCCCTCAGAACGGCCACGTCGGGCGCCAGTCGCTGGGGGCGAATCTCAGGCGCTGCCTGATCTGCGACGAGCCCGCTCATGCCTGTTCGCGTTCGCGCAATCATCCCGTTGAGCAGGTGGTTTCCCGCGTGGAGAAGATGATCGATGACTGGTTTGCTCGCGACTAAACCGTGTCCGGCTGACGTGCCCGCGCTTGCCGAAGCGGCGCTGTGGCAGGAGCTGGAGCTGACGCCCAAGCCGGGGCTGGTGGACACGCTTAACAGCGGTTCCCATCGCGATATGGACCACGCGCTGTTTGTCCGCAGCATTGCGGCGATTGCGCCGTGGTTTTCGCGCTTTGCCGAGTTAGGCAACGCGCATGCGGATAAACCTGTTGGCGAGCAGCTACGGATTATCCGCCCGATGGGGATGGCCTGCGAGCAGGCGATGTACGCCGCGACGAACGGCGTGAACACGCACAAGGGCGGGATTTTTGCTCTGGGTTTACTGTGCTTCGCCGCCGGGCGTGTGAAAAACGTCTCGGCAGACAGTCTCTGCTGTGAAGTGAGTAACATCTGCCGCGGGCTGGTGTCGCGGGAGCTGGCCGCGCGCAGCGGGCAGGCAACGGCGGGCGAGCGGCAGTTTCAGCTGTACGGTCTCACCGGCGCGCGCGGCGAGGCGGAGAGCGGCTTTGCGACGGTGCGTAAGGCGCTGAGGCAGTGGAACGGGCATTCGCTTCACGGCCTGCTGTTGCGCCTGATGGCGGTCAATCAGGACAGTAATCTGGTGTCGCGCGGCGGCGTTGAAGGGCTGCGCTACGTTCAGGACTACGCGCGGGAACTGCTGGCTAACGGCTGGGATCGCGAGGCGTTGCTTAAGATGGATAAGGCATTGATTGAACGCAACCTGAGCCCGGGCGGCAGCGCGGATTTGCTGTCGGTGGGGTGGGTGCTGTCTGGAATAAAATAGCCGGGTGGCGCTAACGCTTACCCGGCCTGCTCTCCGTGCTTTTGTAGGCCCGGTAAGGCGAAGCCGCCACCGGGCACAACAATTAATGCGCTATCGGCTGCGTACCGTGCGCGGTGCGAACATGCTTGTACTTGAACAGTACAATAAACGCGAAGAATAGCACCAGCGAGTATGCGGCGAAGATCAGCCACACCGGCTGCCAGTTGGTGATGCCGTTGGTGGTGTACATCTCAACCACTTTACCGCTCACCACGCCGCCCAGGATACAGCCGAAGCCGTTGGTCATCATCAGGAACATACCCTGCGCGCTGGCGCGGATTTCAGGCTTCACTTCTTTTTCTACAAACACCGAACCGGAGATGTTGAAGAAGTCGAAGGCGCAGCCGTAAACAATCATCGACAGCACCAGCAGCACGGTGCCGAACGCGCTCGGGTCGCCGTAGGCGAACAGGCCGAAGCGCAGCATCCAGGCGGCGATACTGATCAGCATGACGTTCTTGATACCGTAGCGGCTCAGGAAGAACGGGATGGTCAGGATGAACAGCGTCTCGGAGATCTGCGAGATGGACATCATCACCGACGCGTGCTCAACGATAAAGCTGCCGGCAAACAGCGGATCGTTATCGAAGCTGTGCAGGAAGGTGTTGCCGAACATGTTGGTGATCTGCAGCTCCGCGCCCAGCAGCATGGAGAAGATAAAGAAGATCGCCATGCGCTTGTTTTTGAACAGCGCGAACGCGTCCAGGCCGAGCATGGTGCTCCAGCTCTGGTTTTTCTGCTGGTTAGACACCGGAATGGTTGGCAGCGTCAGGGTGAACAGCGCCAGCAGTACGGAGAGCGCCGCGCCGATGTACAGCTGCATATGGCTCAGCTCGAAGCCCGCGAAGCTCACGCCCCACATCGCCATGATAAAGCCGATGGTGCCCCAGATGCGGATAGGCGGGAAATCGGTGACGATATCCAGTCCGGCAGATTTCAGGCGGTAGTAGGAGATGGTGTTGATCAGCCCAAGCGTTGGCATATAGGCCAGCGAGTTAAGCAGGATCACCATAAACATCGCCCCCGGCGTGGTCACTTCGGCCGCCATAAACAGCGTCCCCGCACCCACCAGATGGCAAAGCATGTACAGCCATTTCGCGCTTAACCATTTATCCGCCACGATACCGAGCAGCGTTGGCATAAAGACAGCCGCAATACCCAGCGAGCTGTAGACGGCACCGATTGACGCACCATCGAACTTGAGCGTCACAAACATATAGGAGCCGAGTGTAGTCAGCCAGCTACCCCACAGGCAGAACTGCAGAAACGACAATATTTTAAGCTGCAGCTTAAGGTTCATGTTACTTTCCTCACAAGTGAGCGGGAGATATGTTGTTTTTGGAACATTCAGGGTTGTTATTTGATGCAATTCTATCAGTTGGCAACGATATGTTTTGTTACCTCCCGCAAAAAAATGCAATCCACATTAATTTGCAGTTTGGATTGTGATGCAAATAACATTTTCGTATGGGTGGGAGTGAGTGCGGCCTGATGCCCTCACCCTGACCCTCTCCCACGGGGAGAGGGAAAGCAGAACACCTTCTCCTTGCAGGAGAAGGTGTGTTGATTATCGACGACGATAGTTCTTCTGCGCCGTATTCACCTTATACAGATAGCGGCGTGATTCCGCAGACGGATGGCGGGTGGTGAGGGTTGAGTACACATCCCCCGGCGCCATGCTGTTGATGATGTTCGCGGCCTGCACCTTGTCATTTGAGAAGACGCGCAGCACGCTGCCCGCGCCGCCGTTATAGGCGGTGATTACCGCGTAGCGGCGTGAGGTCGGGTTATCAATCCCACCGAGATAGACATTGTTCAGCATCGCCAGATAGGCGGTACCGGTATCAATGTTGCTCTGCGGGTCGAACAGGTAGCTGCGGCTCGGCGTGCCGGATTTCCCCTGTGAGCGGAACACGTCCTTACCGGCGCTGTGCTGGACAACCTGCATCAGCCCCAGCGCGTCAGAACGGCTAACCGCGTACGGGTTAAACGAGGATTCGGTCTGCATAATCGCCAGGATCAGCGACTCATCCACGCCGTACTTACGCGAGGCCTGACGCACCATGCCGAGGTACTTATGCGCACGCTTGTCGAGGTGGTTCGGCACAAGGTTAATGGTGACGCTGTAGATAATTTTCAGACCATTAGAGCGGCTTTTCAGGCGCGTCTGCAGCAGGTAGTCGGCAAATTTCGTGGCGCGACCTTCCCAGCGGATCGGCTGTCCGGTCTGGTCGACAACCTGACCGTACAGGAACGGTTCTTTCGAGATGGTGATGTCGTCCGCATCGGAGTAGAGATCGATAGATCCCGGATCGTCACCCATCAGCAGGGTTTTGATAATCGCCTGACGCAGTCGTGCCGCAGGATCGGTGCCTGCGATGGTCTCAATGGTGATCGTACCCTCATCAAAGTTGATGTGGCTACGGGTCAGATAGGCGTCGGTGTACTTAACGTAGTCCTTCGGTCCGGCAATAAGAACTTCGTTAAATCCCCATATGTTCTCGATGTTGTGGGCAAACTGCCCCATCAAAATGTCAAAACCGTTGGTGTCCTTAACCCAGGCTTCGTTGTAATCATCGCCTTTTTTGGAAGAACAAGAGACCAGCAACGGCGCAACAAGGGCTAGCGCTAAAAGTTTTTTCATCATTCCGGGAGTGCGTGTTGTGTTTGCTTTAACGGCGGGGTTTCCCCCGCACGCTGTTATTTTTCCGGCGGCGTATAGCCTTCGATGTGCACGTCTTTACCTTCGAACAGGAAGCTCACCATCTCCTGCTCCAGCAGCTTGCGGTGTTCCGGGTTCATCATGCTGAGTTTTTTCTCGTTGATCAGCATGGTCTGCTTTTTCTGCCACTGTCCCCAGGCTTCTTTGGAGATCTCGTTATAGATGCGCTTACCCAGGTCGCCAGGGTAGAGCTGGAAATCCTGGCCTTCAGCGTCGCGCTGCAGGAAAGTACAAAAAATGGTTCTGGCCATACTCATTCCTCTTTGTGTTGCCGATGCTAAACCATTGCACCGACACGTAATTGCTGTAACAGGCGCTCCACGGGAGCCGCCAGCCCGACTGATGGCGGTTGCGCTAAGTTATACCAGAGAGCGGTGCCTTCATCCATGCACGAGGTGAATGAGGACACGGGAAGCCACATCGGGACAATATCCAGATGGAAGTGGCTGAAGGTATGGCGGAACGCGTTAAGTTGCGTCAGGGTATCTGTCGTAATGCCGCGCTGTTCAAGCCATTCCCGAAGCGATGCTTCGTCTTCAAACTGTGGGAAGCAGTATAGACCACCCCACAGGCCGCTCGGCGGACGCTGGGCGAGGAACACCTCGTCGCCGTGCTGCATCAGCAGCATATAGCCGGTGCGCTCCGGCAGCGTCTGTTTGGGTTTTTTACCCGGATACTGCGCCCACGAATGGTTGGCGTAGGCCACGCAGAGGTTGTTCACAGGGCAGAGTTCGCATTTCGGTTTTGAGCGCGTGCAGACCATTGCGCCAAGATCCATCATCGCCTGGTTGAAACGCTCGACGCCTTTCGCCGGGGTGACCGCTTCACTTATTTCCCAAAGACGTTTCTCAACGTCCTTCTTCCCCGGCCAGCCGTTGACGGCATAACAGCGCGCGAGCACGCGCTTCACGTTGCCGTCGAGGATCGGGAAATGTTTGCCTAAAGACAGGGAGAGAATGGCGCCTGCGGTTGAACGCCCGACGCCGGGTAAGTCCGCCACTTCGTCAAAGGTTTCCGGGAATTTACCGTGGTGGCGCGTCGCGACCTGCTGTGCGGCCTTGTGCAGGTTACGCGCGCGGGCGTAGTAGCCGAGCCCGGTCCACAGGTGTAGCACCTCATCTAACGGCGCGTTGGCCAGATCGGTCACCGTCGGGAAGCGCGCCATAAAACGCTCGAAGTAGGGGATCACCGTGGCGACCTGCGTTTGTTGCAACATCACCTCGGAGAGCCATACTTTGTACGGCGTTTTTTCAATTTGCCAGGGCAGGGTTTTACGCCCGTATTTGTCGTACCAGTCCAGCACCTGGGCTGAAAATTGAGAGGCTTGCATGGTCATCGATTCGCATAATCAGGGACGCAGATTGCAGCACAGCGTCAATCTGCTGTAAACCGGATCTTTCCCATGCTTGCATAGAAGCCTTAACTTTGGATAATGCCCGTTTCCCGAACACTCTCACAAGCAGACAACTCTTTTATGAAAAACGACGTCATTTCACCGGAATTTGATGAAAACGGCCGCCCGCTGCGCCGTATTCGCAGCTTTGTCCGCCGTCAGGGCCGCCTGACAAAAGGGCAGCAACACGCGCTGGACAACTACTGGCCGGTGATGGGCGTTGAGTTTAGCGAGCAGCCTCTGGACTTTACTGAGCTGTTTGGCCGTGACGCGCCCGTCACGCTGGAGATCGGTTTTGGTATGGGCACCTCGCTGGTGACCATGGCAAAAGCCCGCCCGGAGCAGAACTTCCTCGGCATTGAAGTGCACTCGCCGGGCGTGGGTGCCTGTCTCGCAACGGCTCATGAAGAGGGCGTTGAGAACCTGCGCGTGATGTGTCACGACGCGGTGGAAGTGCTGCACAAAATGATTCCTGACAATTCTTTGAACATGGTTCAGCTCTTTTTCCCTGACCCGTGGCACAAAGCACGTCATAATAAACGCCGTATCGTTCAGGCGCCGTTTGCCGAGCTGGTGAAAAGTAAGCTGAAGCTGGGCGGCGTCTTCCACATGGCGACCGACTGGGAACCGTATGCGGAACATATGCTGGAAGTGATGTCGTCGCTGGACGGGTACAAAAACCAGTCTGCGAGCAACGACTATGTACCGCGTCCGGAATCGCGTCCGGTAACGAAATTTGAACAGCGTGGCCATCGTCTTGGTCACGGTGTATGGGACTTAATGTTCGAGAGGGTGAAATAATGGCAAAGAATCGTAGCCGTCGTCTGCGTAAAAAGATGCACATCGAAGAATTCCAGGAAGTGGGCTTCTCCGTCGCGTGGCGTTTCCCGGAAGGCACCAGTGTAGAACAGATCGATCAGGACGTGGATGCGTTCATCAACGAGGTGATCGAGCCAAACAAGCTGGCCTTCGACGGTAGCGGCTACCTGGCATGGGAAGGCCTGATCTGCACCCAGGAAGTCGGTAAGTGCACCGAAGAACATCAGGCGCTGGTGCGTAAATGGCTTGAAGACCACAAGCTGGAAGATGTCCGCGTCAGCGAACTTTTCGACGTTTGGTGGGACTAATAAAGCAGTAAGCGGGCCAGCATTAGCTGGCCCATTTTGTCTGAGGGAGTGTTAAAGATGCGCAAAACGTTGCTGGCTGTTGCCTTGATGGCAACCGGATTCACCGCCCATGCGGATTATCAATGTAGCGTCACCCCGCGTGATGACGTGGTGTTAAGCCCGCAAACCGTGCAGGTCAAAGGCGAGAACGGCAATCTGGTGATTACGCCGGAAGGGAACGTCACCTTTAACGGTAAACCACAGAACCTGACCGCCGCCCAGCGCGAGCAGGCGAAAGACTATCAGGCCGATTTGCGTACCGCGCTGCCGTGGATTAATGACGGCGCGCTG
This sequence comes from Enterobacter chuandaensis, assembly GCF_039718975.1. NCBI lineage: Bacteria > Pseudomonadati > Pseudomonadota > Gammaproteobacteria > Enterobacterales > Enterobacteriaceae > Enterobacter > Enterobacter chuandaensis. Next base: position 3,880,327 of record NZ_CP097173.1, on the reverse strand, counting down.
ACGCGCGTCGAAAAGAGCCGCGTCGCGCTGGATAAGATCATCACCAAAGAGGTGGGTGAGAGCAGCAATATGCGCACCCGCCTGACCAGGCTCGACAAACAGCTTAAAGAGCAGATGAACCGCATTATCGAGACCCGCTCCGACGGCCTGACGTTCCACTACAAGGCGATTGATCAGGTTCGTGCTGACGGACAGCAGCTGGTGAATCAGGCGATGGGCGGTATTCTGCAGGACAGCATCAACGAGATGGGGGCCAAAGCCGTGCTGAAAGGCGGCGGTAACCCGCTGCAGGGCGTGCTGGGCAGTCTGGGCGGCCTGCAGACCTCCATTCAGAACGAGTGGAAGAACCAGGAAGATGATTTCCAGCAGTTCGGCAAAGACGTGTGTAAACGCGTGATGTCGCTGGAGGATAGCCGAAAGGCGCTGGTGGGGACGCTGAAGTAAGTTCCCCTCACCCTAACCCTCTCCCCAGAGGGGAGAGGGAATAGTTTGCTCCCTGTTCCCAAAGGGGGGAGGTATTGGTTTGCTCCCTCTCCCTTTCAGGGAGAGGGCTGGGGTGAGGGTTGCAGCATTTGCAGCGTCTCAAGGATCCTCTCTAACACAGCCTCTTCGTTATCCCAGAGTTCGTTGTTCCAGAAACGAATGACGTACCAGCCTTTCCCTCAACTGGCAGAATGAATTGTTCAGGAATCGTCGGCGAGGAACAGCTCAAGAAGGGAATTTAAGAACAGCTTGCCGTGCTCGGTGATCTGCCAGCATTCCTCACTCTCGGTGAGATACCCCTTTGCCAGCGCCTCGTCAATCTGCGGACGAATCACCGATTCCGCCAGGCCGGTGTACAGCGCAAACTCCGCGCGCGGCGCTGCTTCCAGCAGACGGAAGCGGTTCATAAAGAACTCAAACGGCTTATCCGCCGCCTCAACGTCGTGCTGACGCTCCAGGTAGCGGCCTTCCATATACCCGCGCGGGTGGCGAGTCTTGGCCGTGCGCAGAATGCGCCCGTCCGGGAAGGTCACCTTGCCGTGCGCGCCGCAGCCGATGCCCAGATAGTCGCCAAAGCGCCAGTAGTTCAGGTTGTGCTGACACTGGTAGCCCGGCTTCGCATAGGCCGACGTTTCATACTGCTGATAGCCTGCGGCATTTAACAGCTGATGGCCCTGCTCAAAGATATCCCACAGCGCATCGTCATCCGGCAATACCGGTGGACGAGAGCCAAACAGCGTGTTGGGCTCAATGGTGAGCTGATACCACGACAGGTGCGGCGGGTTCAGTTCAATTGCCTGGCGCAGATCGTCCAGCGCTTCTTCCAGCGACTGATCCGGCAGGCCGTGCATCAAATCCAGGTTAAAGCTGCGCAGCCCAAGCCCGGTAGCCAGGTTGGCCGCACGCTTCGCCTCTTCCGGGCCGTGAATGCGCCCCAGTCGTTTCAGCTTCGGCTCGCTAAAGCTCTGCACGCCGATGGAGATACGGTTCACGCCCGCACGCTGATAGTCGACAAAACGGTCGGCTTCAACGGTGCCGGGGTTGGCTTCCATTGTAATTTCAGCATCCGCCGCCAGGTTCAGGCGCGCACGCACGCCGTCCAGCAGCGTTTGCATCGCCGGGCCGGACAGCAGGCTCGGCGTACCGCCACCAATGAAAATGGTCTTAACTTCACGTCCCTGTGCGTAAGGTGCATCGAGGTCCAGGTCGGCCAGCAGATGAGCAACGTAGTCATCGTGCGGCACTTCGCCCTTTAGCGCGTGCGAGTTGAAATCGCAGTACGGGCATTTCTGCACGCACCACGGGATGTGAATATACAGACTCAGAGGCGGCAAATTAGCCATTACGCAGTGCTTCCAGTAATAGTTTCAGCGCGCGTCCACGGTGGGATATCGCGCTTTTCTCTTCGCGGGTCAGTTCCGCAGCGGTTTTGCCCTCGGTCGGGACAAAGAAAATCGGATCGTAGCCAAAGCCGCCGTTGCCCGCCGCTTCACGTGTAATTACGCCCGGCCAGCTGCCGTGGCAGACGATCGGCGTCGGGTCTTCCGCGTGACGCATATAAACCAGCACGCAGTGGAACTGCGCGGTGCGCTGTTCATCCGGTACATCTTTCAGAGCGACAAGCAGCTTTTCCAGATTCTGCTGGTCGGTAGCGTCCACGCCGGAGTAGCGCGCGGAGTAAATCCCCGGCGCACCGCCGAGAAAATCCACGGCCAGGCCGGAGTCATCGGCAATCGCTGGCAGGCCGGTAATCTGCGCAGCGTGGCGCGCTTTCAGGATCGCGTTTTCGATAAACGTCAGCCCCGTCTCTTCGGCGGACTCCACGCCAAGATCGGTCTGAGCCACCACGTCCAGCCCAAAATCATTTAATAGCGAGGCCAGCTCGCGCACTTTACCGGCGTTACCGGTCGCGAGAACAACTTTCTGCATGGTTTAGTCCTGTTCTGTCAGAGCCGCGACTTCCGTCGGGATAGATTGCGGATTAAGGATTTTTACCTGTTTATGCCGCCCAAGTTCACCTTTTTCAATGATGACCTGGCTTTTGGCGACGCGAAACTGTTTTGCCAGATATTTGGTCAGATGCGCGTTCGCCTGGCCATCGACCGGCGGGGCGGTGATGGCGACTTTTAGCTCGTCGCCATGCAGCCCAACAATACTGTCACGGCTGGCTTTCGGCTGAATATACAGCCGTAAAACCAGCCCGTCAGCGCAGGTGCTTACTGCACTCATAGCGCCATCCACAGCCCCGGCAGCAGCATATCGCCCGTAGACTGTAACAGCTCAGCGATCCCCATGTTGACCACATAAAGCAGCAGCACCAGGATCATCGGGGAGAAGTCGATGCCGCCCATGGACGGAAGCAGGTTACGGATCGGACGCAGCAGCGGCTCGGCCAACTGAATCAAGGCGTACTCCACCGGGCTACGTCCCTGGCTCACCCAGCTCATGATCGCCATAACCAGCAGCACCCAGAAGATCAGCAAACCGACGGTTTTGATCAGAATCAGGATGGCGGCAATCCAGATAATCGGCTGGAAGGTGATAACCATAAACAGCACGATGGCTTTGAGCACGCTCAGAATAAACGCCACCAGCAGCGAAGCGCTGTCGATGGGGCCCATGGCCGGGATAATACGGCGCAGCGGTCCGACAACAGGCTGCGTGATTTTCACGACAAACTGCGAGAACGGATTGTAAAAGTCACAGCGGGCCCACTGCATCCAGACGCGCAGCAAAAGCGCCATCGTATACAGTTCAAGCACTGTTGAGAGCAGGAAAGTCAACGTCTTCATGGCGTTCCTCAGGTTTCCTTATTATTTTGAGTAGTCGCGCGCACCGAAAATGGCGGTACCGATGCGCACCATAGTGCTGCCTGCCGCGATGGCGGCTTCCATATCATCCGACATGCCCAGTGAAAGCGTGTCTACCGTTTCATAGCGCGCTTTAAGCGCCTCAAATGCTACAGCCATTTGCTGTGCCACGGCAAACTGCCTTTCATAACTTGACTCAGGCGCCGGAATGGCCATCAGCCCGCGCAGGGTTAAGCGCGGCAGGGCGGCCACCTCTGCGGCCAGCGCATCCAGTTCGCTCAACGCAATGCCGGACTTGCTGTTTTCATCGCTGATGTTGACCTGGATAAGCACGTTAAGCGCTGGCATTTCAGCCGGACGCTGGTCATTCAGACGGGAAGCAATACGCAGACGGTCGATGGTATGGCACCAGTCGAAGTGCTCTGCCACCAGACGGCTTTTGTTCGACTGCAGCGGGCCAATAAAGTGCCATTGCAGATCGGACGTCCCCTGTTCCTGGAAGTCGCGAATTTTATCCACGCCTTCCTGCACGTAGTTTTCACCAAACGCCCGCTGGCCCGCAGCAATCGCTTCTGCGATGGCGCTCGCAGGCTTAGTTTTACTGACTGCAAGCAATGTAATTTCTTCTGAAGCACGGCCGCAACGTGTTGCAGCGGCTGAGATTTTGTCCCGGACCTGTGCCAGGTTATGCGCAATGTCGTTCATTTCCCGAGGAGTAGTCTATGGATGTGGAAGAAATTGTGGCCCTTAGTGTAAAGCATAACGTCTCCGATCTACACCTGTGCAGTGATTCACCACCGCGCTGGCGCAGACTAGGCCGCCTTGAACCGGCCCCGTTTCCGCCGCCTGACGTCGGGGCGTTATTAAAGGCGTGGCTGAACGACGAGCAGCAGGGAGCCTGGTGGGCAAACGGGCAGGTCGATTTTGCCGTGACGGTCGCAGGAAACCAGCGTCTGCGCGGCAGTGCGTTTAAGCAGATGAAGGGCGTCTCCGTTACCCTGCGCCTGTTGCCGCGTTCCTGTCCGCAGCTCGCTTCGCTGGGTGTGCCGCGGGCGCTTCCCGAACTGTTATCCAGTGACAACGGGTTGATTCTGGTGACGGGGGCCACCGGCAGCGGTAAATCCACCACGCTGGCCGCGATGGTCGATTTTCTCAACCGCCAGACTGACGGCCATATCCTCACGCTCGAAGATCCGGTGGAGTTTATGTATCAGAGTGAACGTTGCCTGATTCAGCAGCGCGAGATTGGGCAACACAGCCCGTCCTTTGCCGAGGCGCTGCGCGGCGCATTACGCGAGGATCCGGACGTTATTTTGCTGGGAGAGCTGCGCGACAGCGAAACGATCCGCCTGGCGCTGACGGCGGCGGAGACCGGGCATCTGGTGCTGGCGACGCTGCACACGCGTGGGGCAGCGCAGGCAATTGAACGGCTGGTCGATACGTTCCCGGCGCAGGAGAAAGATCCGGTGCGTAACCAGCTGGCCGGCAGCCTGAGGGCGGTGCTGGCGCAAAAGCTGCTTCCCGATCTCCAGGGCGGGCGCGTCGCGCTATATGAACTGTTGGTGAACACCGCTGCTGCGGCGAATCTGATTCGTGAAGGGAAGACGTGGCAACTGCCCGGCATCATTCAAACCGGCCAGCAGGCGGGCATGCAGAACTTTGACCAGAGCCTGGCGGAGAGACGGGCGCAGGGGCGGCTGTAGGCCCCTGCGTTTAAAAGCCCTGTTCGAAATAGCTTTCGAGGATGATGACGGCTGAAGCGGAATCCACGCTGCCCTTGTTGAGCGCCCGGAACCCGCCGTGCTCGAACAGGCCCGCACGCGCTTCGACGGTGCTGAGACGCTCGTCGTGAAGCTTCACGGAGACGCCAAAGCGGCCATGGATTTTATTGGCGAACTTACGCGCCCGGGCGGTAAGCGGCTGTTCCGTGCCGTCCATGTTCAGCGGCAGCCCAACGATAACGTCATCCGGCTGCCACTCTTTGAGCAAGCGCTCAATAAGGTTCCAGTCTGGCGTGCCGTCGTTGGCCTTCAGGGCCGTGAGCGGACGCGCGGTACCGGTGATGCGCTGGCCCACGGCGACGCCGATGCTTTTGGTGCCAAAATCGAAGGCCAGCAGTGTTCCGCTCATCAGGCGTGCCCCGCTACGCCAGGCATTGTCAGGATATCGATGCCAATCAGCTTTGCCGCGTCACGCCAGCGATCGGCAATCGGGGTTTTAAACAGAATATTCATGTCCGCAGGTGCGGTAAGCCAGGCGTTATCGAGGATCTCTTGCTCAAGCTGGCCTTTCTCCCACGACGAATAGCCCAGCGCCACCAGCACTTCCGAAGGCTGCTCAGCGGTGCCCAGCGTTTCCAGCACGTCGCGCGAGGTGGTGATCACGGTGTTGTCGGAGATGCGAATACTGGAAGAGAATACCGGCGGGGTATGCAGGATAAAGCCGCGATCTTCGGCAAGAGGTCCACCCAGCATCACCGGTTTATCAAGCCGGATTTCCGGCAGGCGCGCTTCAGCCGGGATTTTCAGCTTGTCCAGAATACCTTCAACCTGCAGGTTTTCCAGCGGTTTGTTGATGATAATACCCATCGCGCCGTCTTCATTGTATTCACAAATATAAACCACGGCGCGGCGAAAAATCGGATCCTGGAGAGCAGGCATGGCAATAAGAAAGTGATGCTGTAAATTCATTGTCAGAGGTACTGTTTCCTGGTTTAAAAAGCGACAGCGCCCAGTATGGGGATAAACACAGGCGCTGTCACAGGTTATTTCTGTAAACGTTTTTCGATAGCGTCCATCAGCATTCCGGTGATCGAGATCGGGAACTCCGCCTCAATTTCGCGAATGCAGGTTGGGCTGGTGACGTTCACTTCAGTCAGGCGATCGCCGATGATATCCAGGCCAACGAAGATCAAGCCTTTGGCTTTCAGCGTTGGGCCGACGCGGCGGGCAATTTCCCAGTCGCTTTCGGTCAGCGGACGCGGTTCACCACGGCCACCGGCCGCCAGGTTACCGCGCGTTTCGCCACCCTGCGGAATACGCGCCAGGCAGTAAGGAACCGGCTCGCCATCCACGACCAGCACGCGTTTGTCGCCGTCTTTGATCGCCGGAATATAGTTCTGCGCCATGCAGTAGCGCGTGCCCAGCTCGGTCAGCGTTTCGGCGATCACGCCAATGTTCGGGTCGCCCTCTTTCACGCGGAAAATAGACGCACCGCCCATGCCGTCCAGCGGCTTCATGATGATATCGCCGTGCTTCTGCCAGAATTCTTTCAGCTGCGCTTTGCTGCGGGTCACCAGCGTTTCCGGCGTCAGGTCAGAGAACCAGGCGGTGTAGAGCTTCTCGTTACAGTCGCGCAGGCTCTGCGGCTTGTTGACGATCAGCGTCCCTTTCTCTTCTGCACGTTCAAGGATATAGGTGCTATAGATGTATTCGGTGTCGAACGGCGGGTCTTTACGCATCAGGATAACGTTGAGGTCGGCCAAGGCAATGTCCTGCTCGGTGCCGAATTCGTACCATTTGTCGTAGTTCTGCTCGACGTTAACGATGCGGGTGCGTGCGCGGGCTTCACCGTTGATCAGGTAAAGATCGTTCATCTCCATATAGTGGAGTTCATAGCCGCGACGCTGCGCTTCCAGCAGCATGGCGAAGCTGGAATCTTTCTTGATGTTAATGTTTGCGATGGGATCCATCACGATGCCGAGCTTTATCATGTTCTTCTCCGTTTATACTTCAACCCAGATCGCCAAACCGTACCTGTAGCGCGGTAATGGCCGTGAGTGCCGTTGTCTCAGTGCGCAGAACGCGAGGTCCCAACAGAATATCAGTAAACTGGTAACGCGCCGTCATGGCAATTTCGTCAGCCGACAGGCCGCCTTCCGGCCCAATCAGCAGGCGTACGCGCTCAACGGGCAGCGGCAGCGTATTGATGCTGGCGCTGGCGCGCGGATGAAGATTGAGCTTCAGCCCGCTATCCTCTTCTGCACACCAGTCCTCCAGATCCATCGCCGGGCGGATCTCCGGAATACGGTTGCGGCCGCTCTGCTCGCAGGCCGCAATGGCGATTTTCTGCCACTGCTGGATCTTTTTGTTCAGACGTTCCGCATCCAGTTTAACGCCACAGCGCTCGGAAAAAAGTGGCGTAATGAGGCTTACACCCAGCTCTATGGATTTTTGAATGGTGAACTCCATCTTTTCCCCGCGCGACATCACCTGCCCAAGGTGGATATGCAGAAGCGATTCACGGTCGTCCACTTCACCGCGCAATACATTTACATGCACGCTTTTTTTATCCGCCCGCGTGATCTCCGCGTCGAAAACCTGATTAGAGCCGTCGAACAGCTGGATGGCCTGGCCTGCGCCCATGCGCAGCACGCGGCCAACGTGGTTAGCGGCATCGTCAGACAGGGCGATTTCGCGGCCTGCGGTAATCAATTCAGGGTGATAAATGCGGGGAATGCGCATAGTCAAAAATTCCATATGTCATGCGGTGTAAGCGAATTGCCGTAGTGTAGGTTAGCTCTTTTGCGCCTGGCAAGCCCGCTGGACGTAAGGGTTGTGATTCCCCTGGACTCTGGCGATGCGTTCGTCACGCTGGCATTCCCACTCGGTTACCGGATACTGCTTGTTCCAGACATTGAACAGCTGTGTCTGCTGGCGCGAAAGGTTGAGGTCATAACGGTCACGCATATAGAAGTAGGTACGGGCGATGCTGCCGCGCGCGCGGGCAGGGGGCTCGGCGACTTTCTCTTTGAAATCCACCTTCATGCCGCACTGGCCGTACTGGCCTTCGCCACCGTTCCACTGGCTGTACATGAAATTGCCGCGGTCGCCGTTCACTTCACCAACCGCAGGCTGCAGGTTATGCATGTCGCTTTCCATCTGACGATAAACCGGGTCTTTGGCGCAGTTTTTACGTCCGCCGTCCTGCCAGCACTGGCGCTGGTGGCCAAACTGCCACGCCGGGACCACATGTTCCCACTCGATGCGGCTGGCGCGGTTCTCGTTTTTACGCACCTTATAGCCGCAGGATTCGAGGTCAACGACCCCTTTTTTGCCCTGCCAGTTGATTTTGCAGCCGCAGTAGAAATCGCCAGGTGCATCGGCGTTCACCTTCACGCCAGCGGCTTTAGCCTGAGAGAAACTGTTGATACCGTCGGCCAGAGCGTGGCCGGAGAGCGCCGTTGCCAGGAAGGCAACCGCGAGAGAAACATTACGGGACATCTTACACTCCGTGTCAAAACGAGCCCGCAACGTAACGAATGTTGTTCCCGTATGCAATCAGTCAGATCAGGAAAGTTCCTGAAAGTTCAGCTGATTATTCCGCGACCAGCGGCTCGCCGCATTTCACGCAGCGGTAGGTGGCCTCGCCGCGCATCACGCGGTTATGGCGGCGGACGGTCAACTGGTGCTGCTGGCACTGGCAGCGGTAGGGGAAGGTGTTACGGCGCACCGATTCCAGCTCAAACTGATGCGTGCGGCGGGCCGGCACCCCGAGCACTGCCTCCATCATCCACTTCCACTCTTTTCCGTGCGGCGCGACGCGGCCAAAGTGCTTCCACACCAGAAGGTGCGCCAGCTCGTGCGGCACGACCTCTTCAATAAATGCCTGCTGATTTTCCAGCATCAGTACCGGGTTCAGTCGGATCTCATACGATTCCAGCCAGGCGGTGCCCGCCGCGGTGCCGCGCTGCTGATAGACCAGCTTCGGTTCAGGATAGTTGCGGCCGAGCTTCAGATTCGCCTGGGCGAGTTTTTCCCGCAGGCTGCGCATAACGGCTTGCTGAATGGCGATGGGGAGACGGGGAGCTTTCATAGGGGCAGAGCATAAAGCGGGAAGCGGGGAGGCGCAAGGGGCGCCTCCCGCATGTGGATCAGTCGTGGGCGCCGATTTCGCGCAGCGGACGACCTTTCATCAGGTTACGTTCAATATGTTCCAGCGAAACGTGCTTGGTTTCCGGAACCAGCCAGATGGTCAGCACAATAAAGAAGATATTCAGACCGGCGTAGACCCAGAAGGTGTTCGCGTTGCCCAGGGTATTGAGCATGGTCAGGAACGTTGCGCCGACGATCATGTTGGCAATCCAGTTGGTTGCGGTAGAGCAGGTGATACCAAAATCACGCCCTTTCAGCGGCTGGATCTCAGAGCACAGTACCCAAATCAGCGGACCGGCGCTCATCGCGAACCCGACGATAAACATCAGCAGCATACCCACCGCGAAGTACTGGGCAGTTGGCGAGTGGATGCCCACATGCATCATCGTACCGAGAACGCCCATGCCCGCCGCCATCACCAGGAAGCCCAGCGTCAGGGTTGGCTTACGGCCCCAACGGTCAACCAGACCGATGGCGATAAAGGTCGCCAGTACGTTAGTCAGACCGACGATAACGGTCCCCCACATCTGTTCGGTGGTGTTGGTGTAGCCCGCCAGTTCGAAGATTTTTGGCGCGTAGTACATGATGACGTTCATCCCGGTGAACTGCTGCATCACCTGCAGCAGCACGCCGAGGAACACCGCGCGGCGGAAGTTGCTGTTCTCTTTAAACAGCGCCCAGCCGGACTGTTTTACCTTCAGGCTTTCGCGGATCTCATCCAGCTCGTTTTTTGCCTCCATGCTGGTATCACGCAGGCGGAGCAGAACGCGTTCGGCGTCATGGAAGCGGCGCTTCGCGGCAAACCAGCGCGGGCTGTCCGGCAGGAAGAAGACACCAATCAGCAGCAGAATGGCCGGGATGATGATCACGCCGAGCATCCAGCGCCATGCGCCGCTGTAGCTGAAGGCGGTATCAGACAGGTACGCGCCGAGAATACCGATGGTGATCATCAGCTGGTACATGGAAATCATGCTGCCGCGGATTTTCTCCGGTGCAATTTCAGAGAGGTAGAGCGGGGCGGTGTATGACGCCACGCCCACCGCAAGGCCCAGCAGCACGCGGGAGAGGATCAGCACTTCAACGTTAGGTGCAGCAGCAGAGAAGAGTGAACCGGCGACGAAGAGGATCGCGCCAATCATCAGGCTCTTTTTGCGTCCGAGCTTGAAGGAGAGCCAGCCGCTGCCGACGGCCCCAACGGCCGCACCGAACATCATGGAGCTGACCACCCATTCCTGGGTATGCGCGTTAATCTGGAATTCGTCTGCGATAAAGGGAAGGGCGCCGGCAATAACGCCGATATCCAGGCCAAAGAGTAATCCTGCCAGGGCGGCGAGGAAGCAGACGAAGAATGTCATCGCCTTGTTGGACGTACGCCCCTGTTTTTTATTGTCAGGCATTATGCCCTCCAGTTGGGTTATCAGTTTTATTGATGTAAAGGGTAGGTGAGCGACCCGTAAAAATATGTGAGATTAATCACAATGGTGTAATCGGTTACACTAACATGAAACCGTAAAAATTATTAAAGCTTTGAAAATATAGAGGTAAACGAGGTGATGCGCATCGCGTTTGTTTGAATTTCAGACTTAACTGAAAGGAAATGTAACAGCAGAAGAAAGGCGATCATGCAAAGAGAATATTCTGAAAGCGGGATATATCCGGCGCGGTGTAATCGGTTTCAAACATTGCCGGGTGGTGGCACCCCGTAGGTCGGGTAAGGCGCAGCCGCCGCCGCCACCCGACACAAAAAAGGCCAGCCCGAAGGCTGGCCTTTTATAAAGCAGCTGTCAGTCGATTACTTCAGACCGGCAGCTTCACGCAGCAGAGCGGCTTTGTCGGTTTTTTCCCATGGGAAATGTTCACGACCAAAGTGACCGTATGCAGCGGTTTCTTTGTAGATTGGGTGCAGCAGATCCAGCATCTGAATCAGGCCGTATGGGCGCAGGTCGAAGAACTCACGCACCAGCAGGGTCAGCTGTTCTGAAGGCACTTTCTCGGTACCGAAGGTTTCCACCATGATAGAGGTTGGCTCAGCCACGCCGATAGCGTAGGAAACCTGGATCTCACAGCGGTCGGCCAGGCCGGCAGCAACGATGTTTTTCGCCACATAACGTGCAGCGTACGCGGCAGAACGGTCAACTTTAGACGGATCTTTACCGGAGAACGCGCCGCCACCGTGACGCGCCATGCCGCCGTAGGTATCAACGATGATTTTACGACCGGTCAGGCCGCAATCGCCCATTGGGCCGCCGATAACGAAGCGTCCTGTTGGGTTGATGAAGAATTTGGTTGCAGAGCTCAGCCATTCGGTCGGCAGAACCGGCTTGATGATCTCTTCCATCACTGCTTCCTGCAGGGATTTCTGATCGATCTCTTCGGAGTGCTGGGTAGACAGCACCACTGCATCAATGCCGACGATTTTGCCGTCGTCGTACTGGAAGGTCACCTGGCTTTTCGCATCCGGGCGCAGCCACGGCAGGGTGCCATTTTTACGCACTTCAGCCTGACGCTGCACCAGACGGTGTGCGTAGGTAACCGGGGCTGGCATCAGCACGTCGGTTTCATTGGTTGCATAGCCGAACATCAGGCCCTGGTCGCCCGCGCCCTGTTCCAGCGGATCGGCACGGTCAACGCCCTGGTTAATGTCAGGAGACTGTTTGCCAATCGCGCTCAGTACCGCGCAGGAGTTGGCATCAAAGCCCATATCAGAATGCACATAGCCGATCTCACGCACCGTGTTACGGGTGATCTCTTCGATATCAACCCATGCGCTGGTGGTGATCTCACCGCCAACCAGAACCATGCCGGTTTTGACATAGGTTTCACACGCTACGCGTGCTTTAGGATCCTGCGCCAGGATCGCATCCAGCACCGCATCGGAGATTTGGTCAGCAATTTTATCAGGATGTCCTTCTGATACGGACTCGGACGTAAACAGGTGTTTTGCCATGTTTTATTTCACCTAAGAGGAATTTGGTTAGCTCAAGCTGCTGTGTGGAATAGCCAAAGGAGATAATTCTACCAAGGCCTGCAGGTTTTTGACACTGGCAGTATGAGTGTTAATCAGTATAGATGGATTAACATCTGGATGGCTATTTTAGGTCACTTCTTCGCCCGATTTCCAGTTTTTTTTGATTCATCTCTCACTGCGTTGAAATGGCTGCTGGAAATTTTTCCTGACGCTGCTGGCAACACGCGCATTTTTGTTTTGCTTTTTAGCCCCCTTCTCGGTATAAAACGCGGCGCGCGGCTCATACAAAAAAAGCGCTCGATGAACTCATCGTGTCGCCACTTCCAGCCGGGTTAAGCAGTGAACTGTTAGCTTTGGCTTGAGGTCCGTTTCAGCAGAGGCGGCCGTGGAGGTGATACGAGATAATGAACCATCGTTTTCCGCTAATTCAGCGCAGCCGTTCTGGCACGCATTTGATTCCCGCAACCCGCATTTCTAGTCTGCAAACCTGCCGATGTTATACCCATCTCGGCGCTTCTCAGGATTCAAGGGCCGGTTACGCTCTGTGAAAACTGAACAAGGGCGCTCTTGTTAATACAAGAGTTTTCTCGTGGTTTCGCCGAACCTTGTCATACAGAGTTCGGATACGTGTTTTACAATGATATGAATAAGAAACCGGTCGCACGGTCTGGATTTCAGCATACTCTGCTGGGAAACGGAGCCGTTAATGGGTTGTTATCGCCGTATAACGCTGCGATAGTAGTCAACTGTTTTACACTTAATACAAAGAGTTGAGGTTCGCTATGTCTGACGACATGTCTTCTTTTTCGCCTTCGTCAGCGGGCGAACAGGGTGTACTACGTTCTATGCAGGAGGTTGCGATGAGCTCCCAGGAAGCCAGCAAGATGCTGCGCACTTACAATATTGCCTGGTGGGGCAATAACTACTACGACGTCAACGAGCTGGGCCACATCAGCGTCTGCCCGGATCCGGACGTCCCTGAAGCGCGCGTGGATCTCGCTAAGCTGGTGAAAGCCCGTGAAGCACAGGGCCAGCGTCTGCCTGCACTGTTCTGCTTCCCGCAGATCCTGCAACATCGCTTGCGTTCCATTAACGCCGCGTTCAAGCGCGCGCGTGAATCGTATGGTTATAACGGCGACTATTTCCTGGTTTATCCGATCAAGGTGAACCAGCACCGCCGCGTGATTGAATCCCTGATCCACTCCGGCGAACCGCTGGGTCTGGAAGCGGGCTCGAAAGCGGAGCTGATGGCGGTCCTGGCCCATGCGGGCATGACCCGCTCGGTGATCGTCTGTAACGGCTATAAAGATCGCGAATACATTCGTCTGGCGCTGATTGGCGAGAAGATGGGTCACAAGGTCTATCTGGTTATCGAGAAGATGACCGAAATCGCGATCGTGCTGGAAGAGGCCGAGCGTCTGAACGTTATCCCGCGCCTTGGCGTGCGTGCGCGTCTGGCATCGCAGGGTTCCGGGAAATGGCAGTCCTCCGGCGGTGAAAAATCCAAGTTCGGCCTCGCGGCGAACCAGGTGCTGCAATTGGTGGAAATTCTGCGCGAACGCGGTCGTCTGGACAGCATTCAGCTGTTGCACTTCCACCTCGGCTCGCAGATGGCGAATATTCGCGACATCGCCACCGGCGTGCGCGAATCGGCGCGTTTCTATGTTGAGCTGCACAAGCTTGGCGTGAACATCCAGTGCTTTGACGTGGGCGGCGGCCTGGGCGTGGACTACGAAGGGACCCGCTCGCAGTCCGACTGCTCGGTGAACTACGGCCTGAACGAATATGCCAACAACATCATCTGGGCGATTGGCGATGCCTGTGAAGAGCACGGCCTGCCGCACCCGACGGTGATCACCGAATCCGGCCGCGCGGTAACCGCGCACCATACGGTGCTGGTCTCTAACATCATCGGCGTCGAGCGTAGCGAAATTACCGAAGCGACGCCTCCGGCAGACGATGCCCCACGTTCCCTGCAAAGCATGTGGGAAACCTGGCAGGAGATGCACGAGCCGGGTACGCGCCGTTCCCTGCGCGAATGGCTGCACGACAGTCAGATGGATCTGCACGATATTCACGTTGGCTACTCTTCAGGCACCTTTAGCCTGCAGGAGCGCGCGTGGGCGGAGCAGCTCTATCTGAACATGTGCCATGAAGTGCAGAAACAGCTCGACCCGAGCAACCGCGCGCACCGTCCGATTATCGACGAGCTGCAGGAGCGTATGGCGGATAAGATCTACGTCAACTTCTCGCTGTTCCAGTCGATGCCGGACGCCTGGGGTATCGACCAGCTGTTCCCTGTTCTGCCGCTGGAAGGGCTGAACCACGCGCCGGAACGCCGTGCGGTGCTGCTGGACATCACCTGTGACTCCGACGGCGCTATCGACCACTACGTTGACGGGGACGGTATCGCCACCACCATGCCAATGCCGGAATACGACCCGGAGAACCCGCCGATGCTGGGCTTCTTTATGGTGGGGGCGTATCAGGAGATCCTCGGCAACATGCACAACCTGTTCGGCGATACCGAAGCGGTTGACGTGTTCGTGTTCCCTGACGGCAGTGTGGAAGTGGAGCTGTCAGATGAAGGGGACACCGTGGCGGACATGCTGGAATACGTGCAGTTGGATCCGAAAAAACTGCTCACCCAGTTCCGCGACCAGGTGAAAAACACCGGTCTGGACGATGCGCTGCAGCAGCAGTTCCTCGAAGAGTTTGAAGCGGGTCTGTACGGATATACCTATCTGGAAGACGAGTAGGCATTCTTCCCTCTCCCATTGGGGAGAGGGTGAGGGGCAAAGACAGCGTAATGCCCTATACTCACTTGAACCCGTATGCCTTACCGGCGATAATTCGTCTCAATAAGCGCTTTACGAATCGATCCCTTCCTCGTCGGGCTTAACGACGCGGAAGGGATTTTTTTTACAGTTTTCAACCCATCGACTTTCAATGAGGTCAGGACATGAGCACTTTAGGTCATCAGTACGATAACTCTCTGGTATCTAACGCGTTTGGTTTTTTACGCCTTCCGATGAACTTCCAGCCGTACGACAGCGACGCGGACTGGGTAATCACCGGCGTACCGTTCGATATGGCGACCTCTGGCCGCGCGGGCGGTCGTCACGGTCCGGCCGCGATCCGTCAGGTTTCCACCAACCTGGCCTGGGAGCACAACCGCTTCCCGTGGAACTTCGACATGCGCGAGCGTCTGAATGTGGTGGACTGCGGTGACCTGGTGTACGCCTTCGGCGACGCGCGCGAGATGAGTGAAAAGCTGCAGGCCCACGCGGAGAAGCTGCTGGCGGCCGGCAAGCGCATGCTCTCCTTCGGCGGTGACCACTTCGTGACCCTGCCGCTGCTGCGCGCTCACGCCAAACACTTCGGTAAAATGGCGCTGGTACACTTTGATGCGCATACCGACACCTACGCGAACGGCTGCGAGTTCGACCATGGCACCATGTTCTACACCGCGCCGAACGAAGGTCTGATCGACCCGAACCACTCCGTGCAGATCGGTATTCGCACCGAGTTCGACAAAGACAACGGCTTCACCGTGCTGGACGCATGCCAGGTCAACGATCGTGGCGTGGACGACATCATCGCGCAGGTTAAGCAGATCGTCGGTGATATGCCTGTCTATCTGACCTTTGATATCGACTGCCTGGATCCGGCTTTTGCGCCGGGTACCGGTACGCCAGTGATCGGCGGCCTGACGTCCGATCGCGCCATCAAGCTGGTGCGCGGTCTGAAGGATCTGAACATCGTGGGTATGGACGTGGTGGAAGTGGCGCCGGCCTATGACCAGTCTGAGATCACTGCGCTGGCCGCAGCGACCCTGGCGCTGGAAATGCTCTACATTCAGGCTGCCAAAAAAGGCGAGTAAGCCTCGCCTGGTGTGAAAAAACCTCTCACTTGAGAGGTTTTTTATTGCCTTCAGAACACGTTGAACGGGTACTCTACGTAAGCGCGGATCTCGTCCCCGCCCACGTTATAGTCGCTGGCGTTGCTGGAGACGCGCAGTACGGAATAGCGCAGTTTCAGTTTCAGATCCTTCGCCGGACCGTCCTGCACCTGGTACTGGATCTGGTTAAACCACTCGTGTTCTTTGCCGTTGCTGGTTTCAGACGTCTTAATGTTGTCGCCGCGCACGTAGGCCGTGGTCCAGCTCAGGCCCGGCAGGCCGAGGCCGCCAAAGTCCAGGCCGTACGACGCCTGCCAGGAACGTTCATCTTCGCCGTTAAAATCAGACCAGTAAGAGTTCGCCAGCCAGATGGTGTTGCCGCCGTCACCCACGCCGCCCTTGTCGCGATAGCCGCCGTAGTTGTAGCCGGTGCTGCCGCTGCTCTGCTGGTATGCCACTTTGAACGTATGAATATCCCAGATGTAGCTCGCCGCCAGGCTCCAGATGGAGTTACTGCGGCCCGTGTCGAGGCTGTCCGCGTAACCCTGATCCAGACGTGAGTTATAACCGTTGAAGTCGAGTACCAGCTGCTGCCCCGTGCTGAACGGTTGTTTGAAGTTCAGACCAAGATACTGTTTGTTCATCACCTCTTCGTTATGAGAGGCGTATAGCGCGCCGCTGAACTGGTCGTTGAACTGGTAGCTTGCGCCGCCGAAGGTCAGGCTTTTCAGGCCGCTGTCGTGGCGGTCGTCGCTTTTACGCTGCTCGTCGGTGAAATAACCGGCGTTCACTTCCAGCCCGTCGATCTCCTTCGAGGTCAGCATGGTACCGGTGTAGCTTTCAAACAGCAGACGGGAGCTGTCGGCATTGACAATTGGCAGCTCAGGACGCTGATTGCCATAACTCAGTACGGTATTAGAGATGCGCATTTTGGCCGTCGCGCCAAACTTTGCCAGATCGGATTTGGCCCGGCCATCATCGTCCTGTTTAAAGAAGTCGATGCCGCCCGCACCGCTCTTGCCGCGACCGCCATCCAGGCGCACGCCGTACTGTGCGATGCCGTCCACGCCAAAGCCCACCAGCCCTTCGGTATAACCGGATTCAAAGGTGGCGATGATACCCTGGCCCCATTCGGCTTTATCCTGCTGGCCCTGATGGTAATCACGGCT
The DNA here is from genome assembly GCF_039718975.1 of Enterobacter chuandaensis. Taxonomy (NCBI): domain Bacteria; kingdom Pseudomonadati; phylum Pseudomonadota; class Gammaproteobacteria; order Enterobacterales; family Enterobacteriaceae; genus Enterobacter; species Enterobacter chuandaensis. The sequence continues at coordinate 3,863,123 of NZ_CP097173.1, read as the reverse complement.
GATATACGCATTGCGTAAAAACAGGTCTAAATGGCTGTCGTCGATAAAACCTTTGCTGTCAGATTGCTGGCTGGCAGCGGCAGGTAATGCGGCGAATAAACTTAAAGCAATTAATGATAATTCTTTTTTCACGGAGGGAACGTCTCTGTCTTAATATATTAAATTGAATTACTGCGCGTTTGATAATTACCGGAATGGTTAACGATTGCAATAAATATGTGACCAGACATTTCAATAGGGAAGGGCTGATTTAACGCGGTGTTCAGGGGGGGTTACCGATACGTGCGATTAAGTTGGCAATTCATGCGAAATAAAAAGGAGGCAAAATTGCCTCCTTCCAATATTATTTAATTCCGTCAGCGGCCATACGGTCTCGAATATGCTGCGCGCGCGCTTCTGAGGCCGGGTGATCGTCAAACATGGAGCTTTGGCGTCCCGCTTCCAGTTTGGCCAGTTTTTCAAAGCTGGTGGCTAAACCTGATGGGTTAATGCCGCGTTTGCGCAACAGATCGTAGGAGTAGTCGTCCGCTTCGGATTCCTGACGCTGTGAGAACTGGGAGTTAACCAGCTTTTCGCCTACGTCACCCAGCTGTGACTGGGACAGGCTGCCAACGATACCGCCCGCAGAAGCCGCCGCCGCGCGGATGGCGTTAGTGCCTAAGGCAACCTGCATCCCTTTCTTGACGTGGCCGAGCGCAACGTGGCCCATTTCGTGGCCGATCACCGCTTCGACTTCGTTGTCGGTCATCATGTCCATCAGGCCGCTATAGACGCGGATGCAGCCGTTGGCCATCGCAAAGGCGTTGACGTCTTTCGCCATGTAAACCTTGTAGTTAACCGGCTGGCCGTTGATGTTATCGCCAAGCGCGGAAGCAATCTTATTCAGACGCTGTGTGTAGGTACTGTCAGCCGGGGCAAGCGTGGCTTTTCCGTCCATATCTTTACAGGCCTGATCGCTCAGCGCTTTCACCTGCGCGTCGCTCAGGGAATAGGCCTGAAAGGCTTCTGCGCCTGACGTCATCAGACCGTTAGAATCCATACTCTGACAGCCGCTCAGCAGGAGCGTCGTACCCAGGGCCAGCACTATTGCACGCATTTTCATGAGGTTGCTTCCGTACTCGTTAATCTGAATAAAATCCGAAAAGTGCACCGTCAGCGAAGCCGGTGTCGGGCTAAGTATAAGGAATATCTACAGGGGCGGGCGAGCAGATTGCGCAACATGCGAGCATGATCCAGAGATTTCTTATCCTGCAAAAGAATGCTCCATGTACATGCCCTGCGGCTTGGGTTACATTGTTGGCACTTTTTTCCGGCGTAGCCCAAAACGCGCTGTCGTCAAGGGCATGGCCTTTAACAGTCCGATCTGGAGTTAAAATGTCCTCACGTAAAGAGCTTGCTAATGCTATTCGTGCGCTGAGCATGGACGCAGTACAGAAAGCCAAATCCGGCCACCCGGGTGCCCCTATGGGTATGGCTGATATCGCCGAAGTCCTGTGGCGTGATTTCCTTAACCACAACCCTCAGAACCCGGCATGGGCTGACCGCGACCGTTTCGTGCTGTCTAACGGCCACGGCTCTATGCTGATCTACAGCCTGCTGCACCTCACCGGCTACGATCTGCCTATCGAAGAGCTGAAAAACTTCCGTCAGCTGCACTCCAAAACTCCAGGTCACCCGGAAGTGGGTTACACCGCTGGCGTAGAAACCACCACCGGCCCGCTGGGTCAGGGTATTGCTAACGCAGTGGGTATGGCGATTGCCGAGAAGACCCTGGCGGCGCAGTTCAACCGTCCTGGCCACGACATCGTTGACCACTTCACTTACGCATTCCTGGGCGACGGCTGCATGATGGAAGGCATTTCTCACGAAGTGTGCTCCCTGGCCGGTACCCTGAAGCTGGGCAAACTGGTTGCGTTCTATGACGACAACGGTATCTCCATCGACGGTCATGTTGAAGGCTGGTTCACTGACGACACCGCAGCACGTTTCGAAGCCTACGGCTGGCACGTTGTGCGTGGCGTTGATGGCCACGATGCTGACTCGATTAAACGTGCAGTAGAAGAAGCGCGTGCTGTGACCGACAAACCGTCCCTGCTGATGTGCAAAACCATCATCGGCTTCGGTTCTCCGAACAAAGCGGGCACCCATGACTCCCACGGCGCACCGCTGGGCGATGCGGAAATCGCACTGACCCGTGAGCAGCTTGGCTGGAAACACCCTGCATTCGAAATCCCGTCTGAAATCTATGCTCAGTGGGATGCAAAAGAAGTGGGCCAGGCGAAAGAAGCGGCCTGGAACGAGAAGTTCGCTGCTTATGCGAAAGCGTTCCCTCAGGAAGCGGCTGAATTCACCCGTCGTATGAAAGGTGACATGCCGTCTGACTTCGACGCGAAAGCGAACGAGTTCATCGCTAAGCTGCAGGCGAACCCGTCTAAAATCGCGAGCCGTAAAGCGTCTCAGAATGCGATTGAAGCGTTTGGTCCGCTGCTGCCAGAATTCCTGGGCGGCTCCGCTGACCTGGCGCCGTCTAACCTGACCCTGTGGTCTGGCTCTAAGCCAATCAACGAAGATACTGCCGGTAACTACATCCATTACGGTGTACGTGAATTCGGTATGACCGCGATTGCCAACGGTATCTCTCTGCACGGCGGTTTCCTGCCGTACACCTCCACCTTCCTGATGTTCGTGGAATATGCACGTAACGCCGTGCGTATGGCTGCGCTGATGAAACAGCGTCAGGTGATGGTCTACACCCATGACTCCATTGGTCTGGGCGAAGATGGCCCAACTCACCAGCCGGTAGAGCAGGTGGCTTCCCTGCGCGTGACCCCGAACATGAGCACATGGCGCCCATGTGACCAGGTTGAATCCGCGGTAGCGTGGAAGTACGGCGTTGAACGTCAGGACGGTCCAACCGCGCTGATCCTCTCCCGTCAGAACCTGGCGCAGCAGGAGCGTACTCCAGAGCAGCTGGCGAACATCGCACGCGGTGGTTACGTGCTGAAAGATTGCGCGGGCCAGCCTGAGCTGATCTTCATCGCCACCGGTTCAGAAGTTGAACTGGCTGTAGCAGCATGGGAAAAACTGACTGCCGAGGGCGTGAAGGCGCGTGTGGTTTCCATGCCGTCTACCGATGCGTTCGACAAGCAGGATGCGGCTTACCGTGAATCCGTACTGCCTAAAGCGGTTTCCGCTCGCGTGGCAGTGGAAGCGGGTATTGCTGACTACTGGTTCAAATACGTGGGTCTGAACGGCGCTATCGTCGGTATGACCACCTTCGGTGAATCTGCTCCTGCAGAACTGCTGTTCGAAGAGTTCGGCTTCACCGTTGAGAACGTTGTCGCTAAGGCAAAAGAACTGCTGTAATTGTTTGTCCGGTGCGGGCTGATGCCCTCACCCTGGCTCTCTCCCACGGGGAGAGGGAGAATAAAGTAGGCCGGGTAAGCGCTAACGCGCCACCCGGCTTTTTTGTAAGCATTATTCCACCCAAAATGTGACGCAAGTCATATAGCTCGCTTATTCATCTGGACAGACATTCCTTTTATTCCTCGATTCGCTTATTCTTGCTGAAGCGTTTCAGTCGATTAAATGTTCGACAATTGACCAATCAATCGCAGTTTGTGATAGCAAAGATTCCCCTTCGGGCGTAGCTGGATTACTCTTTCAGCCACCTCAAACTCAGGGATAGCTTTGCAGGAGATCTATGACCGTACGCGTAGCGATTAATGGCTTCGGTCGCATCGGGCGCAACGTGGTTCGTGCTTTATATGAATCCGGGCGTCGTGCGGAAATTACCGTGGTAGCAATCAACGAACTGGCGGATGCTGCGGGCATGGCGCATTTGTTGAAATATGACACCAGCCACGGACGCTTTGCCTGGGACGTTCGCCAGGAAAGAGATCAGCTGTTTGTCGGCGACGATGCCATCCGCGTACTGCATGAGAGCAGCATTGCAGGGCTACCGTGGCGTGAACTGGGTGTAGATGTGGTACTGGACTGTACCGGCGTTTATGGCAGCCGCGAACATGGCGAAGCACATCTGGCTGCTGGTGCAAAAAAAGTCCTCTTTTCTCATCCCGGCAGTAACGACCTCGACGCAACCGTCGTGTTTGGCGTCAACCAGCATGAGCTGCAGGCCGAACACCGTATTGTCTCCAACGCCTCCTGCACCACCAACTGCATTATTCCGGTCATCAAACTGTTAGACGATGCGTATGGCATAGAATCCGGCACCGTGACCACGATTCACTCCGCCATGCACGATCAGCAGGTTATCGACGCCTATCACCCGGATTTGCGACGCACTCGCGCGGCGAGCCAGTCTATCATCCCGGTGGATACAAAGCTGGCTGCCGGGATCACCCGCATTTTCCCGCAGTTTAACGACCGTTTTGAAGCGATTGCCGTGCGTGTTCCCACGATAAACGTCACCGCAATTGATCTCAGCGTGACGGTGAAAAAACCGGTAAAAGCCTGTGAAGTCAACCTGTTGCTGCAAAAAGCGGCACAGGGGGCATTTCATGGTATAGTTGACTATACGGAATTACCGTTGGTCTCAGTAGATTTTAACCACGACCCGCACAGCGCCATCGTAGATGGCACACAAACTCGAGTCAGTGGTGCACACCTTATCAAGACGCTGGTCTGGTGTGATAACGAATGGGGCTTTGCTAACCGAATGCTCGACACCACGTTAGCAATGGCCGCTCAAGGTTTCAGGTAAGACGCATCGTGCGTCTGCAAAACTTTAAGAATCAACGAGAGGATTCACCATGTCTGTAATTAAGATGACCGATCTGGATCTGGCTGGTAAACGCGTTTTCATCCGTGCCGATCTGAACGTACCGGTTAAAGATGGCAAAGTGACCAGCGACGCGCGTATCCGTGCATCTCTGCCAACCATCGAACTGGCTCTGAAGCAGGGCGCGAAAGTGATGGTCACCTCCCACCTGGGCCGTCCAACCGAAGGCGAGTACAACGAAGAGTTCTCTCTGCTGCCAGTTGTTAATTACCTGAAAGACAAACTGTCCAACCCGGTTCGCCTGGTGAAAGATTACCTGGACGGCGTTGAAGTCGCTGCCGGTGAACTGGTTGTTCTGGAAAACGTTCGCTTCAACAAAGGCGAGAAGAAAGACGACGAAACCCTGTCCAAAAAATACGCTGCACTGTGCGACGTATTCGTCATGGATGCATTCGGTACGGCTCACCGTGCGCAGGCGTCTACCCACGGTATCGGTAAATTCGCCGACGTCGCGTGTGCGGGTCCTCTGCTGGCTGACGAACTGGAAGCGCTGGGTAAAGCACTGAAAGAACCTGCTCGTCCAATGGTCGCTATCGTTGGTGGTTCAAAAGTGTCTACCAAACTGACCGTTCTGGATTCCCTGTCTAAAATCGCTGACCAGCTGATCGTTGGCGGTGGTATCGCAAACACCTTCGTTGCCGCTCAGGGCCACAACGTGGGTAAATCGCTGTATGAAGCAGACCTGGTTGACGAAGCCAAACGCCTGCTGGGCACCTGTGATATCCCGGTTCCAACTGACGTTCGCGTGGCGACCGAGTTCTCTGAAACCGCAACCGCGACCCTGAAATCTGTTAACGACATCAAAGATGAAGAGCAGATCCTGGACCTGGGCGACGTTTCTGCACAGAAACTGGCTGAAATCCTGAAAAACGCAAAAACTATCCTGTGGAACGGTCCTGTCGGCGTGTTCGAATTCCCGAACTTCCGTAAAGGGACTGAAATCGTTGCTAACGCTATCGCAGACAGCGAAGCGTTCTCTATCGCAGGCGGTGGTGACACCCTGGCAGCAATCGACCTGTTCGGTATCGCTGACAAGATCTCCTACATCTCCACTGGTGGCGGCGCATTCCTCGAGTTCGTGGAAGGCAAAGTTCTGCCAGCAGTAGCAATGCTCGAAGAGCGCGCTAAGAAGTAAGCCATTCAGGGGCAGGGAAACCTGCCCAATTTTCAGCGCGCTTATAAGAGCTCGCACCTTTTCTAACGGCCGAAGATACAGGACTAAGCAACATGTCTAAAATTTTTGATTTCGTAAAACCTGGCGTTATCACTGGTGATGACGTACAGAAAGTGTTCCAGGTAGCTAAAGAAAACAACTTCGCTCTGCCAGCAGTTAACTGCGTGGGTACCGACTCCATCAACGCCGTACTGGAAACTGCTGCTAAAGTTAAAGCGCCAGTTATCGTTCAGTTCTCTAACGGCGGCGCTGCGTTCATCGCAGGTAAAGGCGTGAAAACTGACATTCCTCAGGGCGCTGCAATCCTGGGTGCTATTTCTGGTGCGCACCACGTTCACCAGATGGCTGAGCACTACGGTGTGCCAGTTATCCTGCACACTGACCACTGCGCGAAGAAACTGCTGCCGTGGATCGACGGTCTGCTGGACGCGGGTGAAAAACACTTCGCAGCAACCGGTAAGCCACTGTTCTCTTCTCATATGATCGACCTGTCTGAAGAGTCACTGCACGAAAACATCGAAATCTGCTCTAAATACCTGGCGCGCATGGCCAAAATGGACATGACCCTGGAAATTGAACTGGGTTGCACCGGTGGTGAAGAAGACGGCGTGGACAACAGTCACATGGACGCTTCTGCCCTGTACACCCAGCCAGAAGACGTTGATTACGCCTACACCGAGCTGAGCAAAATCAGCCCACGCTTCACCATCGCAGCGTCCTTCGGTAACGTGCACGGCGTTTACAAACCAGGTAACGTGGTTCTGACCCCGACCATCCTGCGCGATTCTCAGGAATACGTTTCCAAGAAACACAACCTGCCGCACAACAGCCTGAACTTCGTCTTCCACGGCGGTTCCGGTTCTTCTGCTCAGGAAATCAAAGACTCCGTAAGCTACGGCGTAGTGAAAATGAACATCGATACCGACACCCAGTGGGCAACCTGGGACGGTATCCTGCAATACTACAAAACCAACGAAGCTTACCTGCAGGGCCAGCTGGGCAACCCGAAAGGCGAAGACCAGCCGAACAAGAAATACTACGATCCACGCGTATGGCTGCGCGCTGCACAGACGTCCATGGTGACCCGTCTGGAGCAGGCATTCAAAGAACTGAACGCGATCGACGTTCTGTAATTTGAGCTGCTAACAGCATCAGAAGGCCCGCAAATGCGGGCCTTTTTTTATGCGTTCTCAACATGCTGCAACATCTGCTTTTGTGATCTGTTTGGCAAAACTTGCGCTTTTTGTTTACCCTTTACTGACCTGCCTGTCTCCCTGAGGGATAGATTTAGTGTTTTGGTTTAACAAAAGGAAGAATAAATGGAACAACTCGATGTTGTAGACAGCATCAATCACGCCGGTAACTGGCTGGTGCGCAACCAGGCGTTATTGCTGAGCTACACCGTTAATATTGCTGCTGCCATTGTCATTATCATCGTCGGGATGATCGTGGCGCGGATTGTATCGAACGCGGTCAATCGCGTGATGCTTGCTCGTCACATTGACGCCACAGTGGCTGATTTCCTTTCTGCACTGGTGCGCTATGGCATCATCGCGTTCACGCTGATTGCAGCTCTGGGGCGCGTGGGCGTTCAGACGGCATCGGTTATTGCTGTGCTCGGTGCCGCTGGTCTGGCTACTGCGCTGGCGCTGCAGGGCTCGCTTTCAAACCTGGCGGCAGGCGTGCTGCTGGTCACCTTCCGTCCGTTCCGCTCGGGTGAATACGTTGATCTTGGCGGGATTGCCGGAACCGTGCTGCAGGTGCAGATTTTCTCAACAACGCTGCGTACCGTTGATGGCCGTATTGTGGTGGTGCCGAACGGTAAAATCATCGCCGGCAATATCATTAACTTCTCCCGCGAGCCGGTGCGCCGTAACGAGCTGATTATCAGCGTGGCGTATGATTCCGACATCGATCAGGTGAAGTCGCTGATCAGCAACATCATTGCATCAGACGATCGCATTCTGAAAGACAAAGAGCAGACGGTTCGCCTGAACGAGCTGGGCGCGTCCTCGATTAACTTTGTGGTGCGTATCTGGAGCAAAAGCAGCGATCTGCAAAACGTCTACTGGGACGTACTGGAACGCATCAAACGCGAGTTTGACGCCAACGGCATCAGCTTCCCGTACCCGCAGATGGACGTAAATGTTAAAAAAGTCAAAGAAGCAGAGTAACTTTACCAGTAGGCCCGGTAAGCGCTAGCCACCGGGCTTTTTGGTTATTAGCCGTGCTAATCCCCAATTAATATTATCCATTTCCTCTTATGTAATTCGCGCAGTATAGTCAACTTCCAGAACAATACTGTGAGAATTTCTTCATGTTATCGTATTATTTTCAGGGGCTTGCGTTAGGCGCGGCCATGATCCTCCCCCTTGGTCCACAAAATGCGTTTGTGATGAACCAGGGCATTCGCCGCCAGTATCATCTGATGATTGCCCTGCTATGCGCGGTGAGCGATTTGCTGCTGATTTGCGCCGGGATCTTTGGCGGCAGCGCGTTGCTGATGCAATCCCCATGGCTGCTGGCGCTGGTCACCTGGGGCGGCGTGGCGTTCCTGCTGTGGTACGGATTCGGTGCCCTGAAAACTGCAATGAGCAGCAATCTTGAACTGGCGAGCGCCGAAGTGATGAAGCAAGGGCGCTGGAAGATTATCGTCACCATGCTGGCGGTCACCTGGCTAAATCCGCACGTCTACCTCGATACCTTTGTGGTGCTGGGCAGCCTGGGCGGACAGCTGGACGTTGAGCCGAAACGCTGGTTTGCGCTCGGCACGGTCAGTGCCTCTTTCCTCTGGTTCTTCGGCCTGGCAATCCTGGCAGCGTGGCTGGCACCGCGCCTGCGGACTGCTAAAGCGCAGCGCATCATTAATACGCTGGTGGGGCTGGTGATGTGGTTTATCGCTTTCCAGCTGGCGAAAGAGGGGATTCATCACGTACAGGGATTGTTCAACTAAGCGTTTGTCTTATGGACATCTGAACAAGACCCGCTAAGCTTGCTGGCATGCGCCCTGTTGTTGGGGCACTCTTCGCAACATGGAGGAATGACAGTGAAGTTTAAAGTGATGGCCCTGGCGGCATTAGTAAGTTTAGGTGCGGTGTCGGTGCAGGCAAGTGAACTGCCGGATGGCCCGCACATCGTCACGTCAGGCACCGCAAGCGTGGACGCGGTACCGGATGTTGCAACCCTGGCAATTGAAGTGAATGTGGCTGCAAAAGATGCCGCTTCCGCCAAAAAACAGGCAGACGATCGTGTTGCGCAATATCTCTCTTTCCTGGAACAGAACGGTGTTGCTAAAAAAGACATCAGCTCTGCGAACCTGCGTACCCAACCGGATTACGACTACCAGAACGGCAAAAGTATCCTGAAAGGCTATCGCGCCGTGCGCACTGTGGAAGTGACCGTGCGCCAGCTGGACAAGCTGAATTCCCTGCTGGACGGCGCGCTGAAGGCGGGCCTGAACGAAATCCGTTCTGTGTCGCTGGGCGTTGCGCAACCGGAGAAGTATAAAGACGAAGCGCGTAAAGCGGCGATTGACGATGCTATTCATCAGGCGGAACAGCTGGCGTCCGGCTTCAAGAGTAAGCTCGGCCCGGTTTACAGCGTGCGTTACCACGTCTCTAACTACCAGCCAAGCCCGATGGTGCGGATGATGAAGGCGGATGCCGCCCCGGTTTCTGCTCAGGAAACCTACGAGCAGCCAACCATTCAGTTCGACGATCAGGTGGATGTGGTCTTCCAGCTGGAGCCTGTTGCAGCACAGCCGAAACCTGCACAATAATCAGTAGGCCGGGTAAGGCGTAGCCGCCACCCGGCTTTTCTTTTTAATCCTGCCTCAAAACCTTGTGCCCAAATGCCAGCAGCGCGTCGGTGACGTTGCGCATCATGCGGCTTTCCGGCGCAAAGCGGTGCCAGTACAGCATCCGGCGCTGATAGAGACCCGGCGTTAAATCAATCAGCTCACCGCTTTTTAACTCTTTCTCAATTTGCAGATGTGGGATCATGCAGCAGGTGGTGCCCTGACGTGCAAGCTGCACAAAGGCTTCTGACGAGTTGACGATATGGCACGGCACGCTGCCCGGAGGCAGGTCGAAATTCTGCTGCAGGAAAGCCTGATGCATATCGTCCAGATGGTCGAACGCCACGGCAGGCGCCTTCAGCAGCGCGGCGCGGGTGACGCCGTTCGGGAAGTAGCGCTCAGCGAAGGCTTTTGAACCGACAAACAGGTAGTCCAGCGCACCTAGCTGATCCACCAGGCAGCTCGGCAGCGCCTGAGGCTGGATACTGACCGCCCCAACCACTTCACCGCGACGCAGGCGCTCCTGGGTGCGGGTTTCATCTTCAACCTGGAGATTCAGGCGGATAGGGGAGTCGGCCAGCACTGGCGCAAGAGCCGGCAACAGCCAGGTTGCCAGACTGTCAGCGTTGACCGCCAGCGAGAGCAGCAGCGGCGTGGAGCCCGTTTGTTCATCACCCAGCCACTCATCTTCCAGCAGTTCAACCTGGCGCAGCAGGGCGAGGAGCTTTTGCCCTTGTTCCGTTGGACGCGGCGGCACGGTACGCACCAGCAGCGGCTGCCCGAACATGTTTTCAAGCTGTTTGATACGCTGTGATACGGCGGACTGGGTGATGCACAGCTTTTGCGCCGCGCGTTCAAAACCGCGTTCACGAATAACTGCATCAAGTGCCTGTAGTGTTCTGTAGTCCGGACGTTTCATTGCTCTGGCTGACTCCTTAATTTTGCTTAATCTGCACTATGACACAATTTTCCCTTCGTGGCAGACGAAATCCATTCGACGTGTTCTATAATGCGCCCTGAGTTTTCACACCACAGGCAAAACGATCATGACGCAGGATGAACTGAAAAAAGCAGTAGGATGGGCCGCTCTCCAGTACGTACAGCCAGGTACCATTGTCGGTGTTGGTACGGGGTCGACGGCGGCACACTTTATCGATGCGCTGGGCACGATGAAGGGGCAGATCGAGGGCGCGGTATCCAGCTCCGATGCCTCCACGGAAAAGCTGAAAAGCCTCGGCATTACCGTTTTCGATCTCAACGAAGTGGATCGTCTGGGGATTTACGTTGATGGCGCGGATGAAATCAACGGCCATATGCAGATGATTAAAGGCGGCGGCGCGGCGCTGACGCGCGAAAAGATCATTGCCTCCGTTGCGGACAAGTTTATCTGCATCGCGGACGCCTCCAAGCAGGTCGACATTCTGGGTAATTTTCCGCTGCCGGTCGAAGTGATCCCAATGGCCCGTAGTGCGGTTGCGCGTCAGCTGGTGAAGCTGGGTGGTCGTCCGGAATATCGTCAGGGTGTGGTCACTGACAACGGTAACGTGATCCTCGACGTTCACGGTCTGGAGATTCTCGACGCGATTGCCATGGAAAACGCCATCAACGGCATTCCAGGCGTCGTCACTGTAGGGTTATTTGCCAATCGTGGCGCGGACGTGGCGCTGATCGGTACGGCTGACGGTGTGAAAACCATCGTAAAATGATCTGACGGGGGGAGCCTTCCCCCCGCTAAAAAATTTTTGAAAAGCTAAATTCGGTGACTTGTGTCACGTTTTTCCGCCTCTTTTGCCGATCCTGCCGCGTTCATAAATTTCCGCAGCATTTTCCTCTGCCATTTAGCCCTGTATGACTTTTCTTCAGAGTGCCGACGCAAACGTTCATATTGCTGCAATAGTTTTTTTTGATATGTTGGCTACAGCGGATTTTAATCCAGCACAACATCAGTTCAGATAAAAACAGGGTCGGGGAAATGGCAAAGGTATCACTGGAGAAAGACAAGATTAAATTCCTGCTGGTCGAGGGCGTGCACCAGAAAGCGCTTGATAGCCTTCGTGCGGCGGGTTACACCAACATCGAATTTCACAAAGGTGCGCTGGACACGGAAGAGCTGAAAGCCGCTATCCGTGATGCCCACTTCATTGGCCTGCGATCCCGTACCCACCTGACTGAAGACGTGATTGCAGCGGCAGAAAAGCTGGTTGCTATTGGCTGCTTCTGCATCGGCACCAACCAGGTCGACCTGAACGCTGCCGCCAAACGCGGTATCCCGGTCTTTAACGCGCCGTTCTCCAACACCCGTTCCGTGGCGGAGTTGGTGATTGGCGAACTGCTGCTGCTGCTGCGCGGTATCCCGGAAGCTAACGCCAAAGCGCACCGCGGCGTGTGGAACAAACTGGCCGCAGGCTCATACGAAGCCCGTGGTAAAAAACTGGGTATCATCGGCTACGGCCACATCGGTACCCAGCTGGGGATCCTGGCGGAGTCGCTGGGGATGCACGTTTACTTCTACGATATTGAAAGCAAGCTGCCGCTGGGTAACGCGACGCAGGTGCAGCATCTCTCTGACCTGCTGAACATGAGCGACGTGGTGAGCCTGCACGTGCCGGAAAACGCCTCCACCAAAAACATGATGGGCGCGGAAGAGCTGGCGCTGATGAAGCCGGGCTCTCTGCTGATCAACGCCGCTCGCGGTACGGTGGTCGATATTCCTGCGCTGTGCGACGCGCTGAAGCGTAAGCATCTGGCGGGGGCGGCCATCGACGTGTTCCCGACGGAGCCTGCCACCAACAGCGATCCGTTTAACTCTCCGCTGTGCGAATTCGACAACGTGATCCTGACGCCACACATCGGCGGTTCGACTCAGGAAGCGCAGGAAAATATCGGTCTGGAAGTGGCGGGTAAGCTGAGCAAATATTCCGACAACGGTTCAACGCTCTCTGCGGTGAACTTCCCGGAAGTGTCTCTGCCGCTGCACGGTGGTCGTCGTCTGCTGCACATCCACGAAAACCGTCCTGGCGTGCTGACCGCCATCAACCAGATCTTTGCCGAGCAGAGCGTTAACATTGCCGCCCAGTACCTGCAAACCAACTCGCAGATGGGCTACGTGGTTATCGATATTGAAGCCGATGAAGATGTTGCCGAGAAAGCGCTGCAGAGCATGAAGGCCATACCGGGGACAATTCGCGCGCGTCTGCTGTACTGATCCGTGCGGTCTGTGGTGTCGGGTGGCGCTGACGCTTACCCGACCTACAATGTTCGAGGTTTTTCGTAGGCCGGGTAAGGCGCAGCCGCCACCCGGCTTTATGCTACCAAAGCCACGTTTTACTTGGCGTTACCACCGCAGGCAGCGGAATATCCCATTTCTCCACCGGCAAGGCTTCTACAGCCTGGCAATCATGCGCATACCCCACCGGCTGCAAACCATACTGCCGCCAGTTTTGCAGCGTTCGGTCGTAAAAACCGCCGCCCATACCTAAGCGCTGTCCCTGCTCATCAAACGCCACCAGCGGCGTAATCAGCACGTCCAGCTCGGACAGCGGTAATACGTCGCGCACGTCGAGTTTTGGCTCGGTGATTTTCAGACGATTCACCACCAGTTCGCTGTGCGGGTGGTAGTGCAGAAACAGCAGATTACCTTTGCTAAACGGATGCAGTACCGGCAGGTAAACCCGTTTTCCGGCGCGCCAGAGCTGGTCGATAAGCGGCTGGGTATCCAGCTCGCCATCAAACGACAGAAACAGGGCGACCGTGTTGGCCATCACGACAGGCGGATAGGCCATCATCCGGGCGGCGGCCTGCTGCGCAAAGTGTGCTTGTTGTTCGGACGTAAGTGCGCGACGACGCTGGCGAATGAGCTGACGGATGTCCTGGCGTGAAGCAGAAACTTCAGGGAATTGAGTCATGGTAGTCGGTAGAAGAAGAAAGAGGGAATCTCCGAGATGCCGCCGCAGGCTGTAACCCTTGAACCCTTGGTTCAAGGTGAATGTGTCGTCATAGTTTTAAGGCTTCTCGGACGAACCGAGCATGCTCACCAACCATGGAGCGCCACATTCTTGTGGTATGAAATATCGGCTCAGGGGACTGGCCCGCTTGCGAACATCTCAGAGAAATTTTGTCTTCACAGTTACTCTACCATAGTCAACTGCGAAGTGTTATTCAAACTTTGGTCCCGGTCTTTCGGGATTGCGACCTTGATCAAGCAACGCTTGTTCAATGGTCTGCTGGAGCATTTTAATGCGCTGCTCCATGCTAGCCGCGTAGTCGCGGGTCTTCGCTTTTTCCTGAGTCAGTTCATAGCTGATATTCAACGCGGCGATGAAAACCAGCTGCTCAGTATTTGTGACTCTAGTGCGTTCTTTTAGATCTTGCAACCGCTGATTCAAATCGTCCGCAGCCTGATTCAAAGCATCCCTTTGTTCAGGCGGACAATTCACTCGCAGTGAACGGCCAAAAATCTGGAGATCGACGGGTTGTGCAGACATGCCACCTTCCTGCTGATTGACTGCGCTGCCTTCGCTAACTGGCCCGGGGGCTGCGAAGGGGCGACACTATAGCTACCCTGATGTGAAGATACAAGCCCTTTTCTGGTATCACCAGGGTCCAAAGTGGTAGCATATCATGAATATCCTCCCTTTGATGACGAATGCGTATGTCTATACAGAACGAAATGCCTGGTTACAAGGATTTAAACCAGTTACTGAACCAGCAGGGAGTCGGTCTTACCCCTGCCGAAATGCACGGTCTGATCAGCGGCATACTGTGCGGCGGAAACAGCGACAGCTCATGGCAGCCGCTGATCCACGACCTCACGAACGAAGGGCTGGCGTTTGGCCACGAACTGGCGGAAGCGCTGCGTAAAATGCACGCCGCAACCAGCGATTCGCTGGAAGACGATGGCTTCCTTTTTCAGCTTTATCTGCCTGAAGGCGACGATGTCAGCGTCTTCGATCGCGCCGATGCGCTCGCGGGTTGGGTAAACCACTATCTGCTTGGCCTGGGCGTTACCCAGCCGAAGCTCGATAAAGTGACCGGCGAAGCGGGTGAAGCGATCGACGATCTGCGCAACATCGCCCAGCTTGGCTACGATGAAGACGAAGATCAGGAAGAGCTGGAGATGTCTCTCGAAGAGATCATCGAGTACGTGCGCGTGGCGGCGCTGCTGTGCCACGACAACTTTACGCGCTCGCAGCCGACCGCGCCGGAAGTTCGCAAGCCAACCTTACATTAAGAAAAATAACGCACAGGAGGGTGTCATGGTTATCTCGCAACAAGAGTATTCTCGCCGCCGCCAGGCTTTGTTGGCAAACATGCAGCCGGGCAGCGCGGCCCTGATTTTTGCCGCGCCGGAAGTGACGCGCAGCGCCGACAGCGAATACCCCTATCGCCAGAACAGCGATTTCTGGTACTTCACCGGATTTAACGAGCCGGAAGCGGTACTGGTGCTGATCAAGAGCAATGACACCCACAACCACAGCGTGATTTTCAACCGCGTGCGCGATCTGACGGCTGAAATCTGGTTTGGCCGCCGCTTAGGGCAAGAGGCCGCACCGGAAAAGCTGGGCGTTGACCGCGCGCTGGCGTTTAGCGAAATCAACCAGCAGCTTTATCAGCTGCTGAATGGCCTGGACGTGCTCTACCACGCCCAGGGCGAATACGCCTACGCCGATGAGATTGTTTTCAACGCGCTGGATAAGCTGCGTAAAGGTTCGCGCCAGAACCTTTCCGCGCCCGCAACGCTCACGGACTGGCGTCCGGTGGTGCACGAGATGCGCCTGTTTAAGTCTGAAGAAGAGCTCAACGTGCTGCGCCGCGCGGGCGAAATCAGCGCCCTGGCGCACACCCGCGCGATGGAAAAATGCCGTCCCGGAATGTTCGAATACCAGCTTGAAGGCGAAATTCACCACGAATTTAACCGCCACGGCGCGCGCTTCCCGTCCTACAACACCATTGTTGGCGGCGGGGAAAACGGATGCATTCTGCACTACACCGAAAACGAAAGCGCGCTGCGCGACGGCGATTTGGTGCTGATTGACGCCGGTTGCGAATATCAGGGCTATGCGGGCGACATCACCCGTACCTTCCCGGTGAACGGTAAATTCTCACCGGCGCAGCGGGCGATTTATGACATTGTTCTCGAATCACTCGAGACGGCGCTGACGCTGTATCGCCCGGGTACCTCCATTCAGGAAGTGACCGGCGAGGTGGTGCGCATCATGATTACCGGGCTGGTTAAGCTTGGGATCCTCAAAGGGGATGTCGACACCCTGATTACCGAGAACGCTCACCGCCCGTACTTTATGCACGGCCTGAGCCACTGGCTGGGGCTGGATGTGCATGACGTGGGCGCTTACGGCCCTGAACGTTCGCGCGTGCTGGAGCCGGGCATGGTGCTGACCGTCGAGCCGGGGCTGTACATCGCGCCGGATGCCGATGTGCCAGAGGAATACCGCGGAATTGGCATTCGTATTGAAGACGACATCGTCATCACCGAAACCGGCAACGAAAACCTGACCGCGAGCGTGGTAAAAAAAGCGGATGATATCGAGGCGCTGATGGCAGCGGCGCGCGTATGAGCGTGATCATCGTGGGCGGCGGCATGACCGGCGCCACGCTGGCGTTAGCCATCTCGCAGTTGACGAAGGGTCAGCTTCCGGTTCATCTGGTTGAAGCCGTCGCGCCGCAGGCGAAGCATCACCCTGGGTTTGATTCACGCGCCATTGCCCTGGCGCAGGGCACCTGCCAGCAGCTGTCCCGGATTGGTATCTGGCAGGCCATCGCCGATTGCGCCACCGCCATTAATACCGTGCACGTGAGCGATCGCGGCCATGCCGGGTTTGTCACGCTGGATGCCCATGACTACCGTATTGCCGCGCTGGGCCAGGTTGTAGAACTCCACGATGTCGGCCTGCGCCTGTTCCGTCTGTTGCAGGACGCGCCAGGCGTGACGCTGCACTGTCCGGCACGCGTTGATAGCTTCACCCGCAGTGAAGATGCGGTCAGCGTGACGCTGGATAATGGTGTTGTTCTCGATGGCCAGCTTCTGGTTGCCGCGGACGGATCGCGCTCGGCGCTCGGCACCCAGTGTGGTGTAGAGTGGCGTCAGCAGCCTTACGGGCAGGTTGCGGTTATTGCGAACGTCTCGACCGCCGCGGAACACAATGGCCGGGCGTTTGAGCGCTTCACGCAGCACGGTCCGCTGGCGATGCTGCCGATGTCGGAAGGTCGCTGTTCGCTGGTCTGGTGCCACCCTCTGGATAAAGCCGAAGAGGTTAAGTCCTGGTCCGACGAACGTTTTTGTAACGAGCTGCAGAAAGCCTTTGGCTGGCGGCTCGGGCGTATTACCCTGGCGGGAAAACGTGCGGTCTATCCGCTATCGTTAACCACCGCATCACAGTCTGTTTCCCACCGGGTGGCGCTGGTCGGCAACGCGGCGCAGACCCTTCACCCTATCGCAGGTCAGGGCTTTAACCTCGGCCTGCGGGATGTGATGAGCCTGGCCGAAACCCTTTCTCAGGCGTGGGGCGAACAAAAAGACTGCGGCGCTTATTCGGTGCTAAGCCATTACCAGAAGCGACGTCAGGCCGATAAAGAGGCGACAATCGGCGTCACCGATGGTTTGGTCCATCTGTTTGCCAATCGCTGGGCGCCGCTGGTTGCCGGTCGCAACCTCGGGCTGATGGCGATGGAACTGTTCATTCCGGCACGTGACGTGCTGGCGCAGCGGACCCTGGGTTGGGTCGCGCGTTAAGGAGTTATCACTGTGCAAAATGTTGATGTTGCTATCGTTGGCGGCGGAATGGTTGGGCTGGCGCTGGCCTGCGGTTTACAGGGCAGCGGCCTGCGCGTGGCCGTGCTGGAGCAAAAGCAGCCTCAGCCTGTCGCACCTGATGCCCCGCCGGAACTCCGCGTGTCGGCGATTAACGCGGCCAGCGAAAAGCTGCTGACGCGTCTCGGCGTCTGGTCAGATATTATTGCCCAGCGTGCCAGCTGCTATCACGGCATGGAAGTGTGGGACAAAGACAGTTTTGGCCACATTGCCTTTGATGATGAAAGCATGGGCTATAGCCATCTGGGCCATATAATTGAGAATGCGGTGATCCACCACGCGCTGTGGCAGAAAGCAGAGCAGTGCAGCGACGTGACGCTGGTAGCACCTGCGCAGATCCAACAGGTGGCATGGGGCGAAAACGAGGCGTTTATCACTCTGCAAAGCGGTGACATGCTGACCGCGCGCCTGGTTGTGGGGGCCGATGGCGCCAACTCCTGGCTGCGCAACAAGGCCGATATTCCGCTGACGTACTGGGATTACCGCCATCATGTGATGGTGGCAACGATCCGTACCGAAGAGCCGCACGGCGGCGTGGCGCGGCAGATTTTCCACAACGACGGTATTCTGGCCTTCCTTCCGCTTGCCGATCCGCATCTGTGCTCGATTGTCTGGTCCCTGGTGCCGGAAAAAGCGCAGCAGATGCAGGATGTGACACCGGAGGCCTTTAACCAGGCGCTGTGCGTGGCGTTTGATAACCGTCTTGGCCTGTGCACGCTTGAAAGCGAGCGGCTGGTGTTCCCGTTAACCGGCCGTTACGCGCGTCAGTTTGCGGCGCACCGTCTGGCGCTGGTGGGCGATGCGGCCCATACCATTCATCCGCTGGCGGGGCAGGGCGTTAACCTCGGCTTTATGGACGCGGCGGAACTGGTGGAAGAACTACGTCGCCTGCACCGTGAAGGTAAAGATATCGGTCAGCATCTGTATCTGCGTCGCTATGAGCGCAGCCGCAAGCACAGCGCGGCGATGATGCTGGCGGGGATGCAGGGATTCCGCGAGCTGTTTGCCGGGGCAAATCCGGCGAAAAAACTGCTGCGCGATATCGGTCTTAAACTCGCAGATACCCTTCCCGGCGTCAAACCTCAACTTCTGCGTCAGGCAATGGGTCTTAACGATCTTCCCGACTGGTTACGCTAATCTCGATCCCCGTCACACTTTATTTTCCCGGCCTCTGCGCCGGGGGAATTCCCTCGTTTGAAATATTCTAATTCCACGCCATTTTTCGCATTAGTTTTTCTCATGTCATGATTTTTATGTGACGGAAATTCGGCCCGTTTTTCCGCACGAAATATCACCATGTGCTAAATCCTGTTAGATCATTGTTAATTTTGTGCGGGGTTAATCGCATTTTTCCAGTGAATAACTCTGTAGGCTTTTCAGCGTTTTTTGGTCATAAGCTAATGTGATGACCCGTTTTACCTTATGGTTAACCGCCGGTTTCGGTGGTAAGTTCAGGTAAAAGAGAACGTTTGCGTCGGCATTCGGGAACGAGGCCGATACCGGGTTTCACGGTGAATTTTTCAACGAGGACAAGATGGCTCAACAGACTCCTTTGTACGAACAGCACGTGTTATGCGGCGCCCGCATGGTGGACTTCCATGGCTGGATGATGCCGCTGCACTACGGCTCGCAGATTGATGAGCACCACGCGGTGCGCACCGATGCCGGTATGTTCGACGTGTCCCACATGACGATTGTCGACCTGCGCGGTAGCCGCACCCGGGAGTTTTTGCGTTATCTGCTGGCAAATGACGTCGCCAAATTGAAGACGCCGGGTAAAGCGCTCTATACCGGCATGCTGAATGCCTCGGGCGGCGTGATTGATGACCTTATCGTCTACTACTTCACTGAAGATTTCTTCCGCCTCGTTGTAAACTCCGCCACCCGCGAAAAAGACCTCTCCTGGATCACCCAACACGCCGAACCTTATGCCATCGACATCACCGTCCGTGACGATCTGTCGCTGATCGCCGTGCAGGGGCCGAACGCGCAGGCGAAAGCCGCGTCTCTGTTTAACGACGAGCAGCGTAAAGCAACTGAAGGCATGAAGCCGTTCTTCGGCGTGCAGGCGGGCGATCTGTTTATCGCCACCACCGGCTACACCGGGGAAGCGGGCTACGAAATTGCGATGCCGAACGAGAAAGCCGCCGATTTCTGGCGTGCGCTGGTGGTAGCGGGCGTGAAGCCTGCGGGTCTGGGCGCACGCGATACGCTGCGTCTGGAAGCCGGGATGAACCTCTACGGTCAGGAGATGGATGAAGGCGTCTCTCCGCTGGCCGCTAACATGGGCTGGACCATCGCATGGGAACCAGCTGACCGTGACTTTATTGGCCGTGAAGCGCTGGAGATGCAGCGTGAGAAGGGCACTGAACAACTGGTTGGTCTGGTAATGAAGGAAAAAGGCGTGCTGCGCGGCGAACTGCCGGTGCGTTTTACCGATGCCGACGGCAATCCTCGCGAAGGCGTGATCACCAGCGGGTCCTTCTCCCCGACGCTGGGCTACAGTATTGCACTGGCACGCGTGCCGGCGGGCATTGGCGACACGGCGGTGGTACAAATCCGCAACCGCGAAATGCCGGTCCACGTGACCAAACCGATTTTTGTTCGCGCCGGTAAGCCGGTCGCCTAACTATTTTTATCAGGAGAACTTCAATGAGCAATGTGCCAGCAGAACTGAAATACAGCAAAGAACACGAGTGGCTGCGCAAAGAGGCGGACGGCACTTATACCGTTGGGATCACCGAGCACGCGCAAGAGCTGCTGGGCGACATGGTGTTTGTTGACCTGCCTGAAGTGGGCGCAACCGTCAGCGCGGGCGATGACTGCGCCGTGGCGGAGTCCGTCAAAGCGGCATCCGATATCTACGCACCGGTAAGCGGCGAGATTGTTGCCGTGAACGACGCGCTGAGCGACTCCCCGGAACTGGTTAACAGCGAGCCATATGAAGGCGGCTGGATCTTCAAAATCAAAGCCAGCGACGAATCTCAGGTTGCCGCGCTGCTGGATGCGACCGCGTACGAAGCACTGTTAGAAGACGAGTAAGCCATTATCCCTCTCCTCTTTGGGGAGAGGGAGAAAACACATTCACTGCACGTTTCAGGAACCATCGCTCATGACACAGACTTTAAGCCAGCTTGAAAACCGTGGCGCCTTCATTGAACGTCACATTGGGCCGGATGCTCAGCAACAGCAGGAGATGCTGAAGACGGTTGGCGCGGATTCATTAAACGCACTGATCGGCCAGATTGTGCCAAAAGATATCCAGCTTGCCACGCCGCCTCAGGTGGGGGAAGCCACCACGGAGTTCGCCGCGCTGGCGGAGCTGAAGGCTATCGCAGGCCTGAACAAGCGCTATAAGTCTTACATTGGCATGGGCTACACCAACGTGCAGTTGCCGCCGGTTATCCTGCGCAACATGCTGGAAAACCCGGGCTGGTACACCGCTTACACCCCTTATCAGCCAGAAGTCTCCCAGGGCCGTCTGGAAGCGCTGCTGAACTTCCAGCAGGTGACGCTGGATCTGACCGGTATGGACATTGCCTCCGCGTCTCTGCTGGATGAAGCGACCGCCGCCGCCGAAGCGATGGCGATGGCAAAACGCGTGAGCAAGCTGAAAAATGCCAACCGCTTCTTCGTGGCGGCAGACGTGCATCCGCAGACGCTGGACGTGGTGCGCACCCGCGCGGAAACCTTCGGCTTTGACGTGATCGTCGACGACGCCGACAAAGTGCTGGATCACCAGGACGTCTTCGGCGTGCTGCTGCAGCAGGTGGGCACCACCGGTGAAGTACACGACTACGGCGCGCTGATTGCCGAGCTGAAATCCCGCAAAGTGGTTGTCAGCGTTGCCGCCGATTTTATGGCGCTGGTGCTGCTGACCGCGCCGGGCAAACAGGGCGCGGATATTGTATTCGGCTCCGCGCAGCGCTTTGGCGTGCCGATGGGCTACGGCGGCCCGCACGCGGCGTTCTTCGGCGCGAAAGATGAATTCAAACGCTCCATGCCAGGCCGTATCATCGGCGTGTCAAAAGATGCTGCCGGTAACACCGCGCTGCGCATGGCGATGCAGACCCGCGAGCAGCATATCCGCCGTGAGAAAGCGAACTCCAACATCTGTACTTCCCAGGTCCTGCTGGCAAACATCGCCAGCCTGTATGCGGTATTCCACGGTCCGGCTGGCCTGAAGCGCATTGCCAGCCGCATTCACCGCCTGGCCGATATTCTGGCCTGCGGCCTGCAGCAGAAAGGCCTCAAGCTGCGCCACGCCCACTACTTCGATACCCTGTGCGTGGAAGTGGCAGACAAAGCGGCCGTGCTGGCGCGCGCGGATGCAGCAGAAATCAACCTGCGCAGCGACATCCACAATGCGGTCGGCATTACGCTGGATGAAAGCACCACTCGCGACGATATCCTGAATCTGTTCAGCGTGTTGCTGGGCGACGGACACGGTCTGGACATTGATACGCTTGACAAAGAGGTCGCGCTCGACAGCCGCTCTATTCAGGAAAGCATGCTGCGCAATGACGCGATCCTGACTCACCCGGTGTTTAACCGCTACCACAGCGAAACCGAGATGATGCGCTATATGCACTCTCTGGAGCGCAAAGATCTGGCGCTGAACCAGGCGATGATCCCGCTGGGATCCTGCACCATGAAGCTGAACGCCGCGGCAGAGATGATCCCGATCACATGGCCTGAATTCTCCGAGCTGCACCCGTTCTGCCCGCCAGAGCAGGCGGAAGGTTATCACATGATGATCAACCAGCTTTCCGACTGGCTGGTGAAGCTGACCGGTTACGACGCGCTCTGCATGCAGCCGAACTCCGGCGCGCAGGGTGAATACGCGGGCCTGCTGGCGATCCGTCACTATCACGAAAGCCGCAACGAAGGTCACCGCGATATCTGCCTGATCCCAAGCTCCGCCCACGGTACCAACCCGGCCTCAGCCCAGATGGCGGGCATGGAAGTGGTGGTCGTGGCCTGCGATAAGAACGGCAACATCGATCTGGCCGACCTGCGTGCGAAAGCCGAGCAGGCGGGCGACAAACTCTCCTGCATCATGGTGACCTACCCGTCCACCCACGGCGTGTACGAAGAGACCATCCGTGAAGTGTGCGAAGTGGTGCACCAGTTTGGCGGTCAGGTTTACCTCGACGGCGCGAACATGAACGCTCAGGTGGGCATTACCTCTCCGGGCTTTATCGGCGCGGACGTGTCGCACCTGAACCTGCACAAAACCTTCTGCATTCCGCACGGTGGTGGCGGCCCGGGAATGGGACCAATCGGCGTGAAAGCGCACCTGGCGCCGTTTGTGCCGGGCCACAGCGTGGTGCAGATTGAAGGCATGCTGACCCGTCAGGGCGCGGTCTCTGCGGCCCCGTTCGGTAGCGCATCAATCCTGCCTATCAGCTGGATGTACATCCGCATGATGGGCGCGGAAGGGCTGAAGCAGGCGAGCCAGGTGGCTATCCTGAACGCTAACTATATTGCGACTCGCCTGAAGTCCGCCTTCCCAGTGCTCTATACCGGCCGTGACGGTCGCGTGGCGCACGAGTGCATTCTGGATATTCGTCCGCTGAAAGAAGCGACGGGCATCAGCGAACTGGATATTGCCAAGCGTCTGATCGACTACGGCTTCCACGCGCCAACCATGTCGTTCCCGGTTGCGGGCACGCTGATGGTGGAGCCAACCGAGTCTGAAAGCAAAGCCGAGCTGGACCGCTTTATCGACGCGATGCTGGCCATCCGCATGGAGATCGATCGCGTGCAGGACGGCGAGTGGACGCTGGAAGATAACCCGCTGGTTAACGCCCCGCACACCCAGCATGAGATGGTGTCCGAATGGAACCACGGTTATTCCCGCGAACTGGCCGTCTTCCCGGCAGGTGTGGCAAACAAATACTGGCCGACCGTGAAGCGTCTTGATGACGTGTACGGCGACCGTAACCTGTTCTGCTCCTGCGTGCCGATGAGCGAATACCAGTAATTATTTGCCATACTGTAGGCCGGGTAAGCGTTAGCGCCACCCGGCTTTTTTTTTCTGGAGGTTGTGAATGGCAATTGCACTGGTCACCGGCGCCAGCCGCGGCATTGGGAAAGCCACCGCGCTGCAGTTGGCACACGAAGGCTACACCGTGGCGGTGAACTATCACCACAACATTAAAGCCGCGACGGACGTCATCAATCAGATCGTTGAGGCAGGTGGTAAAGCGTTTGCCGTGCGCGCGGACATCAGCGACGAAGCGCAGGTACTGGCGATGTTCGACAGCATCGATCGTGAAGGCGAGCCGCTTCGTGCGCTGGTCAATAATGCGGGCATTCTGTTTGAGCAATCCACCATTGAGAATCTGTCCGCAGAGCGCATTAACCGCGTGCTGGCGACCAACGTCACGGGCTACTTTCTCTGCTGTCGTGAGGCGGTGAAACGCATGTCCATCAAGCATGGCGGCAAGGGCGGGGCGATTGTGAATGTCTCTTCCGCGGCGTCGCGTTTGGGCGCGCCGGGAGAATATGTCGATTACGCTGCTTCTAAAGGCGCGGTAGATTCCCTGACCACCGGGCTATCGCTGGAGGTGGCGGCGCAGGGTATTCGCGTGAACTGCGTGCGGCCTGGGCTGATTTATACCGATATTCACGCGTCCGGCGGAGAGCCGGGGCGGGTGGATCGCGTGAAATCGTTGCTGCCGATGCAGCGCGGCGGCCAGCCGGAAGAGGTGGCGCAGGCGATTGTCTGGCTGCTGAGCGAGAAGGCGTCTTACGTGACGGGCAGTTTTTTAGAGTTGGCTGGCGGGAAATAAACCCCTCACCCTAACCCTCTCCCCAAAGGGGAGAGGGGATCACGGCGTTAAAGTTTCTCGCCGTTGCTGGCAATCACCTCTTTATACCATTCGAAGCTTTTCTTACGGGAGCGGGACATGTCGCCCGTGCCGTCGTCGTGCTTGTTGACGTAGATAAAGCCGTAGCGCTTGCTGTACTGGCCGGTGGTGAACGACACGCAGTCGATGCAGCCCCACGGCGTATAGCCCATCAGATCCACGCCATCGTGCGTGACGGCTTTGATCATCTCTTCCACGTGGGCACGCAGGTAGTCGATGCGATAGTCATCGTTGATGCTGCCGTCTTCTTCCACCTTATCGTAGGCGCCAAAGCCGTTTTCCACGATAAACAGCGGCTTCTGATAACGCTCGTAAAGCTCGCACAAGGAATAACGCAGGCCCACCGGGTCAATCTGCCAGCCCCAGTCGGACGCCTTCACGTGCGGGTTCGGCACGCTGCCTTCGAAGCCGGAGATGGCGTCACCGGTGCCGCCTTCCGCCTTCACCGCGTTGGTCATGTAGTAACTAAAGCCTAAGTAATCGCAGGTGCCTTCACGCAGGATTTGCTCGTCGCCCGCCTCCATTTTGATGGAAAAACCGCGGCGCTCCCACTCGTTCAGTACGTAGGACGGGTAGTAACCACGCAGCTGGACGTCGGTAAAGACATAGCGCTCACGCATAGATTCTTGGGCGAACATCACGTCTTCCGGTTTGCAGGAGAACGGATAGAGCGCCACCATCGCCAGCATGCAGCCGACTTTCATCTCCGGATTGATGCGTCGCGCGGCTTTCACTGCCAGGGCGCTGGCCACAAACTGGTGGTGCAGCACCTGGTACATGGTCTCTTCCGGGTTTTCATGTTCGGTATAGACCACGCCCGAGCAGCAGTAGCCGAACAGCGGGGCGCGCCAGTTGCGTTGGTTGTTGATTTCGTTGAAGGTCATCCAGTATTTGACCTTGTGCTTGTAGCGCTCAAACACCACTTCCGCGAAGCGTACAAAGAAATCGACTACTTTGCGGTTGGTCCAGCTGCCGTACTCCTGCACCAGGTGCAGCGGCATTTCGAAGTGGGAGAGGGTGATCACCGGCTCGATGTTGTACTTCAGCAGCTCATCGAACATGTCGTCATAGAACTTCAGCCCTTCTTCGTTTGGCTGCGTTTCATCACCTTTCGGGAAGATGCGCGTCCAGGCGATAGAGGTGCGGAAACACTTGAAGCCCATCTCGGCAAACAGCTTGATGTCTTCTTTGTAGTGGCCGTGGAAGTCGATGGCCTCGTGGTTTGGGTAGTATTTACCCGGCACCACCTCCTGCGTGATTTCGCGCGGCACGCCGTGTGCGCCGCCGGTCAGCACGTCGCAAATGCTTGGCCCTTTGCCGCCTTTGTTCCAGCCGCCTTCAACCTGGTGAGCGGCCACCGCGCCGCCCCATAGAAAATCTTTCGGTAAGGTTAATTTTTTCATCGCTACTATTCTCAATAAATGGCTTACTGGCATCGAGTCTAGCAAAGCGAAATTGAATGTCACGATATAACAATTTGCGGAAATTGTAATTTGTCACATCGAAAAAACAGGGTGTTTTATTCCGTCAGTTTCTTCGCCAGCTTGCGTCCGAGAGATTCCAGAATATAGATGACGGGAATTTGCGTGGTGATATCGTAGACACCGCCAATTCGCGTCTGGGGAACGTGCCAGGAGAGATTAAAATCCGCCAGTTTTGCCAGGCGCGAGTGCTCGTGGCTGGTAATAGAGAGCACCTTGCAGTGATGCAGGCTGAACTGGCTGGCGAAGCGCAGGATCTCCTCAGTTTCACCCGAGACGGAGAGCACAATCGCCAGCGCATTTTTCGCCATATCATTGGTGACCGGGAAATAAGGATCATCAATATGATTGCTGAATTTACCAATATTCGAAAAGAAACGTGCACCATATTTCGCCAGTGAGCCTGACGTTCCCGCCCCGACAAATATAATGCGCTCTGAAGAGAGAATGATATTTACCGCGTCATTTAATAACGCATCGAACTCTTCGTTATTCACGCTTTTAAAGAAGCTGATAATTTCGCTTGCACCGAAATTCGTCTGCTGGGGCTCGTTCTGCTCAAGATAGAGCTTAAAGCGCACGCGAAATTCAGAATACCCTTCGCAGTTGAGCTTGCGGCAAAAGCGCAGGATGGTGGTGGTTGAGACGCCAGCCGCATCCGCCAGCTCGCGGATGGTCATGTACATCACTTTGTCACGATTTTTAATGACATAGTTATAGACCATCATTTCCAGATTATTGAGACTGGCAATGGCGGAGTGGGTGAACATACTCACAGTGGCAAAACTCTCATTCAGACCTCATTTATCCATCATACCATGCAGCCAGGCGGCAGGATCCAATTTTATGCCCTTGATTCTTAATGATTAAATTTTTACGTGAACAATTGTTAGGTGAAAGGTTTGTATATATCTATGATTTTCAGGTATAAATTTTGAAATGAATTTATTTTAGCTAACAGGTGTTCACTGGAATCATTCTCAGTTAGCATAGATATGCGATGAATAATCATCTTACGTTTTCCCGGAGTTTTGTATGGCGAGCAGACCATTAATCGCACAGGGATATTCGCTGGCTGAGGAAGTAGCCAACAGCATCAGCCACGGCATTGGCCTGGTGTTTGGGATTGTCGGTTTAGTGTTATTGCTGGTACAGGCGATAGATACCAATGCCAGCGCGATGGCAATTACCAGCTATAGCCTTTATGGCGGAAGCATGATCCTGCTGTTCCTGGCATCGACGCTCTATCACGCGATTCCACATCAGCGGGCTAAGATATGGCTCAAGAAATTTGACCACTGCGCAATCTATCTGCTTATTGCAGGCACCTACACCCCGTTTTTGCTGGTGGGGCTCAATTCCCCCCTGTCGCGTGGCCTGATGATTGTTATCTGGAGCCTGGCGCTGCTGGGGATCCTGTTTAAGCTGACCATCGCGCACCGGTTTAAGGTGCTGTCGCTGGTCACCTATCTGACCATGGGCTGGCTGTCGCTGATTGTGGTGTATCAGCTGGCGATTAAGCTGGCAGTAGGGGGCGTTACGCTGCTGGCGGTGGGCGGTGTGGTCTACTCGCTGGGCGTCATTTTCTACGTCTGCAAGCGCATCCCATACAACCATGCCATCTGGCATGGCTTTGTGCTGGGCGGCAGCGTGTGCCACTTTTTGGCGATTTATTTGTACGTGGGGCAGGTGTAGTTTTTTCTACCGTGCGGGCGGTTGCCCTCACCCCGGTCCTCTCCCCCGGGGAGAGGGAGGACACCAAAACCGTAGGCCCGGTAAGCGCAGCGTCACCGGGCGATACAGCATCACTCATCCAGTGAATACGGCAGCGGCTCAATACTCAATGTATTGGCATCGTCACGTACACGGAATACGCTGTCGGCTTCCATATCGTTGTTCATGACAACCTGCACCAGCAGACGGCCATCATCAAGCTGTACGGCGGCTAACACGGTGCCGGTGCGGCGCCAGTTCTCACCCATCTTCAGTTCCAGGTCTTCACCCGCTTCCGGTACACGGCTGGCATGGCCCGCCAGCGTCCACAGCGCGCGTTTGTTTGCCCCGCGGAATTTTGCACGCGCTACCATTTCCTGGCCGGTGTAGCAGCCTTTTTTGAAGCTGATGCCGCCCAGCGCCTGAAGGTTGGTTGCCTGGGGAATAAACTGCGCGCTGTTGGCCGCGTCAATCACCGGCAGACCCGCTTCGATGTTCAGCGCCAGCCATTGCTGGCTGTTGTTGAGCTGCGCTTCGCCGCGCAGTGCCTCGGTGACCCGTTCCGCCGTTGCGACATCGGTGACTAACAGGAAGCGCTCTGCCGGATGTTCAAACCACAGGATGGAGGTTGCGTCCTCGCTGACCACCTGTTTTTCCGCATCCGGTAGCGCAGCAAACAGATTTTGCATCGCCGCACGCGCCTGGAAGCCCGCCACGCCCAGCAGAACATGTTCGTCGTCCGGGGCGATGGTGACTTTGGAAAAGACCGCGTATTTTTTCAGCTCTTTGAGCTGCGCATCGCGCAGGCTGCGGCGCTCAATAAAGGCAAAACCGTCCTGACGGCGGAAGAGACGCAGGTTGCTCCACATTTTGCCTTTAGGATCGCAGTGCGCGGCCAGCAGATGCTGGTGTTCAGTCAACTGCGCAACGTCCGCAGTCACCTGACCCTGCAGGTATTTTTCGGCGTCGGCGCCGGAGAGGGTTGCCAGCGCCCAGTCATCAAGAGAAATAAGCGTCAGCGGCAGACGCGCAGAGGCGGCGGGCTGGCGAGGAGAAAATGGTGTAAATGCCATAACGGTATCCTGAATTGCTTAACGCTTTGATAATGCCTAATGGTAAAAGAGCCTGCAGGCATTGCAAGCGCTTTCAGCAGACCATTTGTGCCATAAACCGGTTATGCGTAGCGCTACGCAAAATAGTGTAATCCGCTGTCTTTGTAGGGATTATTCTGGAAGCCAGCTCGTCGATCGCAATATTCCAGTAATGAAACGGTCAAAAACACGTTACACTAGCTGGTGTCCCCGTAGAGAAATTAAGAACAGAGAACGGGGTACCGACTGTGCCAAACGTAATGCAGGAACCTGAACATGGATATTAACAACAAGGCCCGTATTCACTGGGCATGCCGTCGCGGCATGCGTGAACTTGATATTTCCATCATGCCTTTCTTCGAATATGAATACGACAGCTTAAGCGATGATGATAAGCGTCTGTTTGTTCGTCTGCTTGAGTCTGATGATCCAGATTTATTCAACTGGCTGATGAACCACGGCAAACCCGCCGACACCGAGTTGCAACGGATGGTGCAATTAATTCAAACACGGAATCGGGAACGTGGTCCTGTGGCAATCTGATCTTCGCGTCTCGTGGCGCTCGCAGTGGATGTCTTTGTTGCTCCACGGCCTGGTTGCGGCCATCGTGCTACTGATGCCATGGCCGCTCAGCTATACGCCGCTGTGGCTGCTGTTACTTTCGTTTGTTGTTTTTGACAGCGTACGTAGCCAGCGTCGCATTAACGCGCGTCAGGGCGAGATCAAGCTGCTGATGGATTCCCGCCTGCGCTGGCAGGGAAAAGAGTGGGATATTCTCGGTGTGCCCTGGATGCTTAACGCCGGCATGATGCTACGGTTACGCAAAGTGGGGGGCGGACGTTGCCAACACCTGTGGCTGGCGGCGGACAGTATGGACGCGTCTGAATGGCGAGATCTGCGCCGGATGTTGCTGCAACAGCCGACGCAGGAGTAGGGGCGTTAGCTAAATTTTTCTGCCATTTCGCCAAGGATCTGCTCGCACCAGGTTTGCAGGCGCTCATCGCTGAGATCGTACTGATTGGTTTCATCCAGCGCGAGCCCGACAAACAGCTCGCCGTCGGCAATAATCGGTTTTTGACTGGTGAACTCATACCCTTCGGTTGGCCAGTAGCCGATAAACGTCACCCCTTTCGGCACCAGCTTGTCGTGCAGCATGCCGAGTGCGTCCAGGAACCATTCTCCGTAGCCTAACTGGTCTCCCATGCCGTACATCGCAATAATTTTGCCGTCGAGATTCACGGAATCGAGCTGATCCCAGATGGCTTCCCAGTCTTCCTGTATCTCACCAAAATCCCAGGTTGGAATGCCGAGGATAAGCACGTCGTACTGCTCCATCAGCGCGACCGCATCATCTTTCAGGTTATGCAACGTCACCAGTTCCGGGCCAATGATGTCGCGAATTTTCTCTGCCGCCATTTCGGTGTAGCAGGTGCTGGAACCATAGAACAGACCAATATTCATCGCGTAACTATCTCAATTCATGCTTTGTCTTTGCGCGTAGTGTACCAGAAACCGGCCGCAATCAGGCATAATGGCCTGACTGCAGAATCAAAGGGGCTGATGTGGAAAAGGATCTCGCACTCGTTGAACAGTTTCTCGACGCACTGTGGCTGGAGAAGAATCTGGCTGAGAATACGCTCAGTGCCTATCGGCGCGATCTCACCATGCTGGTGGAGTGGCTGGCGCGTCGGGAGTTATCGCTTGCGAGCGCGCAAAGCGACGACCTGCAGGCGCTGCTTGCTGAGCGTGTAGAAGGGGGGTACAAAGCCACCAGTTCTGCACGTTTGCTCAGCGCCATGCGTCGGCTTTTCCAGCACCTTTACCGTGAGAAACTTCGCGAAGACGATCCCAGCGCGCTGCTGGCGTCCCCGAAACTCCCGCAGCGGCTGCCGAAAGATCTCAGCGAAGCACAAGTTGAGAGATTATTACAGTCACCGGCTGTTGACCTGCCGCTGGAGTTACGCGATAAAGCCATGCTTGAGCTATTGTATGCTACCGGCTTGCGCGTTTCGGAACTGGTTGGCCTGACGATGAGCGACATCAGCCTGCGTCAGGGCGTGGTGCGCGTCATCGGTAAAGGCAATAAGGAAAGGCTGGTTCCGCTGGGAGAAGAGGCGGTTTATTGGCTGGAAACGTACCTTGAGCACGGCCGCCCCTGGCTGCTCAATGGCGCGTCTGTCGACGTTCTGTTTCCGAGCCAGCGCGCGCAGCAGATGACGCGACAAACCTTCTGGCATCGCATCAAGCATTACGCCACACTGGCGGGTATCGACAGTGAAAAGCTTTCGCCGCACGTATTGCGTCACGCCTTCGCGACGCATCTGTTAAACCACGGCGCAGATTTACGCGTGGTGCAGATGCTGCTGGGACACAGCGATCTTTCAACGACGCAAATTTACACCCATGTCGCGACGGAACGCCTGCGGCAGCTACACCAACAGCACCACCCTCGTGCGTGAGTGCCGACAAATTGTAACAGGATCAATTATGAAAAAGTCTTTCGCGCTGTTCACCCTGCTGGCAGCCTCATTTACCGGTTTCGCCCATGCGGATGACGCCGCCATCAAACAGTCCCTGGCTAAGCTTGGCGTTACCAGCAGCGACATCCAGCCTGCGCCGGTCGCCGGTATGAAAACGGTACTGACGAACAGCGGCGTGCTGTACGTCACCGAAGACGGCAAACACTTCATTCAGGGACCGCTGTACGACGTGAGCGGTGCGCAGCCGGTGAACGTCACCAACCAACTGCTGATGAAAAACCTGAACGCGCTCGAAAAAGAGATGATCGTCTATAAAGCGGCGCAGGAAAAACACATTATTACCGTCTTCACCGACATCACCTGCGGCTACTGCCACAAGCTGCATGAACAGATGAAAGACTATAACGCGCTGGGCATTACCGTGCGTTACCTGGCCTTCCCGCGCGCAGGCGTACAGAGCAAGCCAGAGCAGGACATGAAAGCGATCTGGTGTGCCAAAGACCGCAACAAAGCGTTTGATGACGCGATGAACGGTAAAGACGTTAAGCCTGCCTCCTGCGACATCGACATTGCTAACCACTACGCGCTGGGCGTGCAGTTTGGCGTGAGCGGTACGCCAGCGATTGTCCTGAGTAACGGCTACGTTGTTCCGGGCTACCAGGGGCCGAAAGAGATGAAAGAGTTCCTCGACGCGCACCAGAAACAATTTGGTGGTAAATAATTCGCGTGAAAGCCCCCATCAAATTGCGCCGCCGCGAGGCGGTTGAACACGTTGATTTGCCGGACGATCTCCCGGCGCTCCTGAAGCGCCTCTACGCCAGCCGCGGCGTGCGTCGCGCGGAGGATCTTGAGCGCAGCGTGAAAGGGATGCTGCCCTGGCAGCAGCTGAGCGGTATCGAAAAAGCTACCGAAATGCTCTACAACGCGCTTCGTGAGGGAACGCGCATTGTGGTGGTTGGCGATTTCGACGCCGACGGCGCAACCAGCACCGCGCTGAGCGTGCTCAGCCTGCGCGCGCTGGGCTGCGATAACGTCACCTATCTGGTGCCGAACCGCTTTGAAGACGGCTACGGCCTCAGCCCGGAGGTGGTCGATCAGGCCCACGCCCGCGGTGCGCAGATGATCATGACCGTCGATAACGGGATCTCTTCCCATGCGGGCGTCGATCATGCTCACGCTTTAGGGATCCCGGTGCTGGTCACCGATCATCACCTGCCCGGCGAAACGCTGCCGGATGCAGAAGCGATTATTAATCCCAACCTGCGTGACTGCGATTTCCCGTCGAAATCCCTCGCTGGCGTGGGCGTGGCGTTTTATCTGATGCTGGCGTTGCGTACCCTGTTACGCGATAAGGGCTGGTTCGAGTTCCGCGGGATTGCCGTGCCAAACCTGGCCGAATATCTCGACCTGGTGGCGCTGGGCACCGTGGCGGACGTGGTGCCGCTTGATGCCAACAACCGTATTCTCACCTGGCAGGGCTTAAGCCGCATTCGGGCAGGCAAGTGCCGCCCGGGGATTAAGGCGCTGCTGGAAATCTCCAACCGCGACCCGCTTAAGCTTGCGGCAAGTGACTTAGGCTTTGCCCTCGGGCCGCGTCTTAACGCTGCCGGAAGGCTGGACGATATGTCCGTCGGCGTGGCGTTGCTGCTGTGCGACAACATTGGCGAAGCGCGCGTGCTGGCGAACGAACTGGACGCCCTGAACCAGACCCGTAAGGAGATTGAGCAGGGGATGCAGGCCGAAGCGCTGACCCTGTGCGAAAAACTTGAGCGCAGCGGCGATACGCTGCCGGGCGGGCTGGCGATGTACCATCCTGAGTGGCATCAGGGCGTGGTCGGCATTCTGGCGTCGCGCATTAAAGAGCGCTTCCACCGCCCGGTGATCGCGTTTGCGCCTGCGGGCGACGGCACGCTGAAAGGCTCTGGCCGTTCGATTCAGGGGCTGCACATGCGCGATGCGCTGGAGCGTCTGGATACGCTGTATCCGGGTCTGATGATCAAGTTCGGCGGCCACGCGATGGCGGCAGGCCTGTCGTTGGAAGAGGCGAAGTTCGACGAGTTCCAGCGCCTGTTTGGCGAGTTGGTGACTGACTGGATTGACCCGGCGCTGCTGCAGGGCGAAGTGGTCTCTGACGGTGAGCTTTCTGTCTCCGAAATGACGATGGAGGTCGCGCAGATGCTGCGCGATGCCGGTCCATGGGGGCAGATGTTCCCGGAACCGCTGTTCGACGGGCGATTCCGTCTGCTGCAGCAGCGTATCGTCGGCGAACGTCATCTGAAAGTGATGGTCGAGCCCGTGGGCGGCGGACCGCTGCTGGACGGCATCGCCTTCAACGTTGACACATCCATCTGGCCGGACAACGGCGTGCGCGAGGTTGAGCTGGCGTACAAACTGGATATAAACGAGTTTCGCGGTAACCGCACCCTTCAGATCATCATCGACAATATCTGGCCAATTTAGCGGCAGTAATCTCTATAAAAAAGGGCGTGGATTCGGTACAATCCCGCTCTTATCACCGCATTTTGACAAGTCCATAAAAGAAAACAGACCATGTTTGAAATTAATCCGGTAAAAAACCGTATTCAGGACCTCACGGAGCGCTCTGACGTTCTTAGGGGGTATCTTTGACTACGATGCCAAGAAAGAGCGTCTTGAAGAAGTAAACGCCGAGCTGGAACAGCCGGACGTCTGGAACGAACCTGAACGCGCACAGGCGCTGGGTAAAGAGCGTTCCTCTCTCGAAGCTATCGTAGATACGCTGGATCAAATGGCCCAGGGGCTGGAAGATGTTTCCGGTTTGCTGGAGCTGGCCGTCGAAGCCGACGACGAAGAAACCTTTAACGAAGCCGTGGCAGAACTCGACGTGCTGGAAGAGAAGCTGGCGCAGCTGGAATTCCGCCGTATGTTCTCCGGTGAATACGACAGCGCTGACTGCTATCTCGATATTCAGGCAGGTTCTGGCGGTACCGAAGCGCAGGACTGGGCCAGCATGCTGACGCGTATGTATCTGCGTTGGGCGGAAGCGCGCGGCTTTAAAACCGAAATTATCGAAGAGTCTGAAGGTGAAGTTGCGGGTCTGAAATCCGTGACCATCAAAATTATTGGCGATTACGCCTACGGCTGGCTGCGTACCGAGACTGGCGTTCATCGCCTGGTGCGTAAGAGCCCGTTCGACTCCGGTGGCCGTCGTCATACCTCCTTTAGTTCCGCGTTTGTGTACCCGGAAGTTGACGAAGATATTGATATCGAAATTAACCCGGCGGACCTGCGTATCGACGTTTACCGCGCATCCGGCGCGGGTGGTCAGCACGTTAACCGTACGGAATCGGCGGTGCGTATTACCCACATTCCAACCGGGCTGGTAACACAGTGCCAGAACGACCGTTCCCAGCATAAGAACAAAGACCAGGCCATGAAGCAGATGAAAGCGAAGCTTTATGAGCTGGAGATGCAGAAGAAAAATGCTGAGAAACAGGCGATGGAAGACAACAAGTCTGACATCGGTTGGGGCAGCCAGATCCGTTCTTACGTCCTTGATGACTCCCGCATCAAAGACCTGCGTACCGGGGTTGAAACCCGCAACACGCAGGCGGTGCTGGACGGCAGCCTGGACCAATTTATCGAAGCAAGTTTGAAAGCAGGGTTATGAGGAACCAACATGTCTGAACAACAAGCACAGGGCGCTGACGCGGTAGTCGATCTTAACAACGAACTGAAAACCCGCCGCGAGAAGCTGGCAGCGCTGCGCGAGCAGGGCGTGCCGTTCCCGAACGATTTTCGTCGTGACCATACCTCAGACCAACTGCACGCTGACTTCGACGGTAAAGAGAACGAAGAGCTTGAAGCGCTGAACATCGAAGTGGCTGTTGCAGGCCGCATGATGACCCGTCGTATCATGGGTAAAGCCTCCTTCGTGACCTTGCAGGACGTAGGCGGCCGTATTCAGCTGTACGTTTCCCGTGATGACCTGCCTGAAGGCATCTACAACGAGCAGTTCAAGAAGTGGGACCTGGGCGATATCCTGGGCGCGAAAGGTAAACTGTTCAAAACTAAAACCGGTGAACTGTCTATCCACTGCACCGAGCTGCGTCTGCTGACCAAAGCCCTGCGCCCGCTGCCGGACAAGTTCCACGGCCTGCAGGATCAGGAAGCGCGCTACCGTCAGCGTTATCTGGATCTCATCTCTAATGATGAATCCCGCAAGACCTTCAAAATTCGCTCCCAGATCATGGCCGGTATCCGCCAGTTCATGGTGAACCGCGACTTTATGGAAGTGGAAACCCCGATGATGCAGGTGATCCCTGGCGGCGCGTCTGCGCGTCCGTTCATCACCCATCACAACGCCCTGGACCTGGACATGTACCTGCGTATCGCGCCGGAACTGTACCTGAAGCGTCTGGTGGTCGGTGGTTTCGACCGCGTGTTCGAAATCAACCGTAACTTCCGTAACGAAGGTATCTCCGTTCGTCATAACCCAGAGTTCACCATGATGGAACTCTATATGGCGTATGCGGATTACAAAGATCTGATCGAGCTGACCGAATCCCTGTTCCGCACCCTGGCGCAGGATATTCTTGGCACCACGCAGGTCCCTTACGGTGAAGAAGTCTTCGACTTCGGCAAGCCGTTCGAAAAACTGACCATGCGCGAAGCGATCAAGAAATACCGTCCAGAAACCAACATGGCGGATCTGGATAATTTCGACTCTGCGAAAGCCATCGCTGAAAGCATCGGCATCAAGGTTGAGAAGAGCTGGGGTCTGGGCCGTATTGTGACCGAGATCTTCGAAGAAGTGGCGGAAGCACATCTGATTCAGCCGACCTTCATTACCGAATACCCGGCGGAAGTATCTCCGCTGGCGCGTCGTAATGACGAGAACCCGGAAATCACCGACCGTTTCGAATTTTTCATCGGCGGCCGTGAAATCGGCAACGGCTTTAGCGAGCTGAACGATGCGGAAGACCAGGCGCAGCGTTTCCAGGATCAGGTTGACGCGAAAGCGGCAGGCGACGACGAAGCGATGTTCTTCGACGAAGACTACGTGACCGCGCTGGAACACGGCCTGCCACCAACGGCGGGTCTGGGTATCGGTATCGATCGTATGGTGATGCTGTTCACCAACAGCCACACCATTCGTGATGTGATCCTGTTCCCGGCGATGCGTCCGGTGAAGTAAGGCGTAAAGAAGCAAAAAAAGCCCCGAAAGGGGCTTTTTTATTGCGTGGCGAATGCTCTCAGCGCATCTCGCGCGACCGTTGCTTCCTGCACCATCCACGGGCTAAAGCTCCATGGTGCGGCGTCCAGCGCGCGGAATAATGATTCCAGCGTGACCCACTCAAATTCCATGACTTCATCGTGATTAATACGCAGGTCGCTGGTGACCCGTGCCGCGAAGACCGGGCAAATCTCGTTTTCCACGATCCCGGAAGGATCCGTTTCGCGATAGCGGAATTCTGAGGCGACAGGCGTAATCGCGGTAATTTCTGCACCAATCTCATCGCGGCAGCGACGGATAATTGCCTCTTCCGTTGGTTCACCAGATTGAGGGTGACCGCAGACAGAATTCGTCCAGACGCCCGGCCAGGCTTTTTTACTTAGTGCGCGTCGGGTTACCAGACACTCGCCTTCGGCGTTAAACAGCCAGGATGAGAACGCCAGATGCAGCGGGGTTTGGGCAGTATGCGCGGCGTATTTTTCCTGAGTGCCAATCACCATTCCCTGGTCATTAACCAAAATAACGTGTTCTTGAATACTCATTCATGCTCCAGTGCCAACGATGCGGATGGTTCTGCACCATCAGCGGCAACATTATACTGGATTCTGATATGAACGGTTTATCTCGCGGAGCTTAAAAGGGCTGACCCATATCCGTTCGGGCTGGTATTATAGTGCGCCATTCACGCTGACCGAGGATCTGTTTTGTTTGCAGGAAGCCTGACGAGAAAACCCATCATCGCCATCTTTTGCTTGACGCTGACGCTACTCCTGGTCGGCTGTTCCGGGAGCAAATCGTCGGATATGGGTAGCTATTCCGGTTCGGTTTATACCGTTAAGCGCGGGGACACGCTGTATCGGATTTCACGTGCAACGGGAACCAGCGTGAAGGATCTGGCGCGCCTGAATAACATCTCTCCGCCGTACACCATTGAGGTTGGGCAAAAACTGAAGGTGAATGGCAGTTCGTCCTCGGGTAAAAAATCCTCATCGAAAGGCAAAACCGCCAAAGTGACGCCGTCTTACGCGGTACCGCAGTCTTCATGGCCACCGGTTGGCCAGCGCTGCTGGATCTGGCCTGCCAGCGGGAAAGTGGTGCTGCCGTACTCCCTGTCTGAGGGCGGTAACAAAGGTATCGATATTGCTGCCGCGCGCGGTACGCCGGTTTATGCCTCCGGGGCAGGGAAGGTGGTTTACGTCGGTAACCAGCTACGCGGCTACGGTAACCTGATCATGATTAAGCACGGGGAAGATTACATCACCGCCTACGCACATAACGACACGATGCTGGTCAACAACGGGCAGAACGTGAAGGCGGGGCAGAAGATTGCCACCATGGGCAGCACCGGTACGGATTCGGTGAAGCTGCACTTCCAGATCCGCTATAAGGCGACGGCCATCGATCCGCAGCGTTATCTTCCTGCGCCCGGCAGCAAACCGAAGTGCTAAGTGATTATTTAATCGCCGGTTAGTTGCGAAGAGGCTTGTATGAAGGTTTGTAAGGTCTATAATGCCTTACGCACCTCAAAGCGGGCGTAGTTCAATGGTAGAACGAGAGCTTCCCAAGCTCTATACGAGGGTTCGATTCCCTTCGCCCGCTCCAGTCTTTGATCAAGTGCTGATTTCTTCAACATGATTTTGAGTATGCGTATTCGTCTCTGGTGCAGAAAATAATCAGTCCAGGTAACTAGACCGCCAACCCAAGCCCTCCCCAAAACCAGAATGTCGACCAAATATCCCGAGGCCGACACACCCGGTAATGCACTTCACCACTTCATCCCATAGAGCAACACACCAAGGAAAACTTGCAGCAACAGGACTTTTCCCTGCTCATTTTCTGGCGTATCTAACATACGATAGTTTGAAGGTACTTTCTGGTGAATTTGTATAGCGTTTGCTATACGCTTTGCTTGTGTTATGCTTGTAAAGCAATTGCTATACAAGGAGGCACCATGAAATCAGATGTTCAGCTCAACCTTAGAGCTAAGGAGTCTCAAAGAGCACTCATTGATGCTGCAGCAGAGATTCTCCATAAATCACGCACAGACTTCATCCTGGAAATGGCATGTCAGGCTGCGGAGAATGTGATCCTCGATCGTCGCGTATTTAATTTTAACGATGAGCAGTATGCAGAGTTTATCGATATGCTCGATGCTCCAGTTACGGATGACGCTACCATTGGTAAACTCCTGGGAAGGAAACCTCAGTGGGACGTGTAACAGCACCAGAACCGTTATCCAGTTCTCGTCAACTTGCTGAGTTCGTCAGTGGTGAGGCTGTACTTGATGACTGGCTTAAACAGAGAGGATTAAAAAATCAGGCTCTCGGTGCCGCCCGAACGTTCGTTGTTTGTAAAACAGACACGAAACAGGTTGCCGGTTTTTACTCTCTGGCCACGGGCAGCGTTAACCACGTGGAGGCAACGGGAAGCCTCAGGCGCAATATGCCAGATCCCATCCCCGTAATCATTCTTGCTCGCCTTGCTGTCGATGTTTCATTCCGTGGAAAAGGGCTCGGGGCTGATCTACTGCATGATGCAGTTCTGCGCTGTTACCGTGTAGCTGAGAATATTGGAGTCCGTGCGATTATGGTTCATGCACTGACTGAAGAAGCCAAAAGCTTTTACCTTCACCATGGCTTTAAGGCATCGCAAATCCAGGAGCGGACTTTGTTTCTCAAATTGCCACAGTAGGTATGGAAATCGATAGGGGGCATCGATTTCAGTGTAACTTTATGAATTGTAATAAAAATCGCTTAACATAATCTTTGTTATGCGCACTTATAATGTATTAGCTAAATTGAGATGTCCGTCTCTGACCAAATACATGTCCACGCTACAGTCTCACCACAGCGATCACTGCTTTCAAAGGATGAGACTCATGACGGCATACGGAACGGAGTTTTTCTCAATGAACGATGTAAACCGACTCAGGATCCTTCAGGACGTTATCGACCGCCGTCTTACCACACGTCTTGCAGCAACCCGGCTTGAGATATCTGACAGACACTGCCGACGGTTGCTGGAGCGCTATCGTGAACATGGGCCGCTTTCACTTGTTAACCGTCGTCGTGGCCAGCCCGGCAACCGGCAACTCATGCCGGGCCTCGCTGAACGAGCACTGCGTATTATCCGCGAACGTTACGCTGATTTTGGCCCGACTTTAGCCTGTGAGAAGCTTGCCGAGGTTCATGGGCTGTATCTGGCCAAAGAGACGGTACGCAAGCTGATGACTCAGGCTGGTTTATGGATCCCCCGCAAGTTACGGCCGCCGCGTGTACATCAGCCACGACCGCGTCGGGCCTGCACCGGAGAACTCATCCAGATTGATGGCTGTGAGCATCGCTGGTTCGAGGATCGTGGTCCGGTCTGCACACTGCTCGTTTACGTTGATGATGCGACGAGCCGGCTGATGCAGCTTCTGTTCGTCAGTTCTGAGTCCACTTTCACCTATTTTGAAACCACCCCACCTAGGGCTATCTGGAGCGTTACGGTAAGCCTCTGGCGTTCTACAGTGACAAGGCCAGTGTCTTCAGGATCAACAACAAGCAGGCCACCGGCGGAGATGGTCAGACTCAGTTTGGTCGTGCCATGAACGAGCTGAACATCACCGGCATCTGCGCCAACACCAGTTCAGCCAAAGGCCGTGTAGAACGGGCTCACCTCACGTTACAGGACCGCCTGGTCAAGGAGCTGCGGCTCCGTGGTATCAGTACACCAGAGGCCGCAAACGCCT
This sequence comes from Enterobacter chuandaensis, assembly GCF_039718975.1. Lineage (NCBI taxonomy): Bacteria > Pseudomonadati > Pseudomonadota > Gammaproteobacteria > Enterobacterales > Enterobacteriaceae > Enterobacter > Enterobacter chuandaensis. The sequence goes on along the minus strand of NZ_CP097173.1, from coordinate 3,822,936 downwards.
TTGCCGAAGAGTTCATGGCTGACTACAACCGCCGGATTGCAAAGTCACCTCGTCACGATTTCGACGTTCACCGTCCGCTTGAGAATAATGAAAACCTGGAGGCAACATTCACCTGGCTTGAACTACGTAAGGTCTCAAAAAACCTGACATTACAGTACGATAAGAAGCTATATCTGCTTGAAGATAATGAAGAAAACCGGCGTTTTAAGGAGAAATACATTGATGTCTGGCAGTATCCGGACGGCACTATTGAGCTCTGGGCTAACGGTACTTCCCTGCCCTTCATCACGTACGACCGGCTGGGAGAACTGGACCAGGGAGCTATCGTCGATAACAAGCGCCTGGGACGAGCTCTGGAGATGATAAAACTGGTTCAGGACAAACGGGACAACATCCGCTCGCAGGCCCTGCCATCACTTGACGGCCAGACCTCACGTAGAAAGAAGCAACCCGGCAAGAAATCACAACGAAGTCTGAATCAGAACGACATGCTGGAAGCCCTGCAGCAACTCCAGGCAAGGAGCCAGGAAATCTTCGGCAAAAGCTGAAACTTAACCCACTCGCGGACATTTTAATTTAGCCACAAAGCTGACCTTTAAAAACAGCCCAGACAGATGATGTTACTCCAATATTTTAATGTCTCTTTTAACTCACTAGTAGATAATATTAACCATCTAAGATGGGAACAGGTTAACTTACGAGGGGGCTACCGGAGGGAGACGTCCGGTAGCTTTAATTCTTATCGTATTTGGTCCCTTCTAATTGAGTACCAGGCATAGTTCTGTTAAGTTTGTTAGGAGGGAAGGGTTTATGGAAAACGACCTTAAAATAACGAATAGAATTTTCTTTTAATCATTCCTATGAAAGTGCAAAACTTCAATGCGAAAATCTTATAAAGATAACTTTGTGAATCACCCTCATTGATATGATTTATTTGCTGTGGATTTAGGAAAATAGGCAACCAGTGTTTCTCCATAAAATCGTTCTCAAAGAAAGAACTATGTCCCCCAGCGTGATATCTATTGAATACATTCTTGCCGGAAAATCCATTGAAGCCCGTAACACCTGCCAAACCCACGTCAGGTACAAATGCTTCATTTATTGCAAGAGGTAAATCGTGTACAGCACATTCGTTAATGATTACTAAATTATCATTAAAATCCAAAAAATCGAAATTAAAGGTCCTATCTAGAACAGAGCCACAAAGGACAATCAAATCTAGCTCTTTTAACAATGAGCGGTCCTCTAATTCTTTAAGAGCATACATCAAAATATAAGTTCCGAAACTATGGCCTATGCAAATAATTCTTCTGGAACGATTATTTTCCAAATATTCGTTTAGTACTTTTTTAAAATCATCAACGACAAGTTTTCTTCTTGATGGTATAAGGAAAGACAATGTAGAAATTAGTGTATATTTAAATGGAAGATTTTTAACTGACGTAAAATCTTCACTACTTTTACAGATTTCCGCGAGCTTATCTTGCCATTTACCATATGTACGTATACCATGTAGTGTAAGAATTACAATATCAGAATTCTTGTTTTCTAAGCCATTAAACAATGCTGCATTGTAATCTATAATAGCCTTTCTATTTTCAAGCCATGAAAAATCATTAGCTGGACAATAAAGTAATTCGAAGCCAGTTTCCTTATAGTATTTTTGTTTATGACTCTCGATTTCATCTTCTATACCAGAATAGGCAAATATATTACCAGGGCGCTTTAGCCTATTGTTAATTATTGCCTGTACAATATTCAAACCTGCAATTGGATCGATCTCACCTCTCCTAAGCTGAGGAAGTGCAACATCGACAAAAATAATTGTATAAAAAGTTCTTCTCAAAAATGACGTAGCTTCGTTAACGCACTCGGCATAGTCAATAAATTCTTCAGGGATTCGATGATTGCTTATGAGTAATTTTTTAATTTTTAAACCGCGGTTGATGTCATCATCGACAATTAAGTATCTATTCATTTTTACACCATTAACTCTTTAACAGCTTCTTTCCAAACAATACTTGAATTATCATATTTTATACAACCCCTATAATTTTCTGGATATTTATCAGTCATCATCTTTTCAATGTTAGTAAGGTCATAGCTTTTATCGTCTGAAGCAAAGGATATGTATTGAGTTAAAAGTATATATTGTAATGTGAGTTTTTTTCTTTTAATAAATTTTGCTATATCCATCCCCCCAAAAGTACGAAATTCACTTGATGGCATTCCTGCATCTTTATCAAATGTTGGCAAGCTCATATCAATGATAGCAAAATCAAAAGACTCGGAGCTCAACAGACTAATTCCGCTTGAATATGAACGGCTAGAAGAGATGATTGATTCTGGAAATTCTGATGAGATAAAATCAATTATTTTTTGTGTTTTATACTCATTGTCTTCAATAATTAGAATATTCATCCTAAGCCTTCTGGAAGTTGATAATCTGCTTGAACATGTTGTCTTCTAACTCTATATAAAATCGAGCATCAGAAAATGCGTCGGAGATGTTTTTATATACTTTATATAGCCCTGTCCCTCCTTCGTTTGTAAGCTTAATATTATCAATTTGACTTTCGAAATCAGCAATTCCTTGAATCTTATTGGCTTCTGATAACTCATTGAACTGAATTTCACTGATTTGATTGCATACTTTGATAACCTTTCCGTCTTCTTCACTGGTTACCGATACATAGATATGAGTGCCGGCCTTATGAATACCATGTTTTAAACAATTCATGTACATGGTAACTAGAGATCTTGTTAAACCAAGAAGCGATTTATTATTCATTACCCACGAAAGATCTTCTTGGATGTTGAAAGTCATATCAATTACCTGAGGTGTGTAAATACCATCAATATATTCTTTGGAAGCTTGCAAAATAGCGCCTATTTCAACATCTTCATCTAATTCATGCACCGGCTTTCGAAACCACTCTTCAAAATCAGAAAGTTTTTCATTGACGTTAAATTTTGCCAGTGTGATTTTATTGATTATATTGCTTTTAGAGGATGCCTCTGGAATATTATTTATTTTAGCAATTAAATCATCACACTCTTTAGCAAATGCTGGTTTGATCACTTCATTACTAAATCTTCTTACTAGATGGAATGAAGTTTCTAGAATTAGCCATATAAAATCCTTTATAACTTCTACAAATCCCTTGTAATCCATTTCTGATGATGAATTAAATTGGCCTAAATAACTATTGATATATGCGCTAAAAAAATTTATTTGTTTATCGGATATTTGAAAAAGGAAGGCTGTATCAGGAGTTTTAGCCTCTTTATACTCTCTTAAATCAGGAATAGTTGTAGGCCTGATTAGATTATTGGTTTTTTGGATTAGCGAGTCAATAGATGCTGAAAAATCTATAACGTAATCGTTTATAAGTAAAAGTTGAGTCGATTCAAGATCTTTCATTTCATTCAACCAAAAGTATGGCGGCTCGTATGAAGACCTTATGTCTTTATCAGAAACTTTTGACGTGACTAGATGCTCTGCTTCAAAAGCGCTACGTATGTGATTTGGTAAAACCCCATGTCTTATTTCTGAACTCAGATAACGAACTAACCCAAATTCATTATTCATTATAAAGTCATCAATTAAGTTTGAATAAATCAAACTATAATGATAAGTCTTAGCTTTTGTTGTTTCCTCGGATGTAATTTCACCTATATCAATTCCATCATCTTGTGTTGTAGATAGATAATAGTCAAGATAAATAGAGAAATCATCACTCTTAATCCGCTTCATTGTTTCGAATGCAGAATGGTAATAATCATCCTTGACTGATAGCACTCCATTGAAGTCTATGTTTATTTTATTTTGAGCGTGATGATTCGTAAGACGACTAACCAACAGCTTTTGATATATTCCAACCTCTTCTTTTGATAAGTTATCAGCCATTTCGTAACTGAGTAAATCTTTTCGTTCCTTTTCTAAGAGTAAATCAATAATTTTTAATCTTTCAGTTAACATTATTACTGAGTCAGAAATATGTTCTAAGCCGCTTAAAACCCTTTCATCACAAACATCTGTTAACAAAAATAATTCGTTTTCATTTATAACTCTACTGTCCAGTAGCAAATCGCTAGGTTTATTAAACCCTAAATGGGCTAAGTACTTATCTATAAAGAAAGATGTAACGTCACTGTATGATTTATCATATTGCCTCTGATGAAAATGGCTAAAAATTGCAGCTTCCAAAGGATTGTTTAAATTATCAACATCATCATCAACTATTTTCGCTAATTTTTGCATTGGAAATAATATTAGGTTGGACCTTTTTTCTAATGCTTTTTTATTTATTATTTCAACTAAATCGTTGTATGCTTCTATATTAATGAGCGATGTGGACTCGTAATAGTAAAAATCAGGAATTGTAATATCACTTTCTTTTTTTAGTTCGTTAATCAATCGCTTTGTATCTTCATTTGTTATTTTATGCCCTGAATCATGGTCAAATAATTTATTTCTAATGCTTCTTGACTTTGTTAACCTAGGGCGCTCAAGCAATGTTTCAATTTTAGAAGGGTTGTTTTTTTCGGAGAAAATTTGATGTAAGAATTTTGGAGTAATCACTAGTCCATTACACATCACATCTAATATAGACGTTTTAAGCTTATCTTTATTTTGATAAGGATAAGAAATATAGAATGGAGCTGAAATAGCACTGGTGAAATTAAAGCATGACAATTTGAAGCTAATATCTTCAATAACCTCTATTGAGGATTGATATTGCTCGGTATATTGATATTGCTTTATTAAGTTAGTGAGTAGCACACCATAGATATCGTTGTTGTTGATGTTATCGAAGTATGCTTTTTGTTTTTTTGCGAATATTATAGATCTTGCTAATACATCTATTAATATAAGCTGCCTCGGGTGTAGTGCAAAATACTCTTTACATTTGGCAATAACGGATTCATAGTCACCCTCGGTGTAAGATATAATAATATCTTGAACTTTAAAGTCCGTATTGGTTAAAGGTTTGTTATTGATGACATTTGCCATCCCCTTCCATGAGTCATCAATATCTAATTCTGCCATTGAAATAACAAACTGCTTTATATTATTCTCAACAAGGCTATTATTGGATATCTTATTAGCAACATGTTCTGATATGGCCTTCCTGATAAATACATATTTATCAACTGGGAAAAGCTTTTGTGAATACTGGATTATATTGTCCAATGATCGCACATTATCCATGCCAAATGGAAGTAATAATAATGAAAGGAAATCAGCGTAATTTTTCCTGCTGCTATTTATTCTTATAGAATCAATTATATTAACTTTAGATTTTTGTTTGAATGAAAGAGCACTGTGAGATGTGTGTTTGTTATAAAGATAGTTTGTTATGTGGTATAACTGCGGAGACGAATCATCAATAAATCTTTCTTTATTTTCTGTCTTTTTTTGAGTAGATGCAATTGCCATATCAACATCTATTGACCATATGGATTTTCCGAATTTTTCTTCAATTACTTTAAGTGAATTTATTGCTTGAGAAAATTCAGATCTTAGAAAATGCTCCTCTAATTTATTTTTCATAATAACAAACTGCTTAAACTCATTTTGGTTGCTCTTAATGAATTGCAATAACATTTCGAGTATAAATTCATTAGGCAAATTACGCTCTTTTACTAAATCCAAGTAGTTTTTTTTATTGAAACCCGATAGGTTTAGTAAATTTTTTAAAGAGACATTTTTATAGCATGAATGAGCAAAGCTTTTTAGCTTATCGTTTTGTAATAATAAAGTTTCATTTGACAAATTATTTAATGCTTTAATCTTTCCGAAATTACCCCTGCCTTTGTTTTTCCCATAATCTCCTAATATATTTTTAATTTTATTATTATTCACATAATCGAAAAGAAAGTTAGTCATTGATATAGCCTTTTGCTTAAAATAAGAACTATTTATATTGATAGGGAATGCTACCGCACCAAGCAGTTGGAATCTTGTTCTGGGTGAAACGAATTTTGTAAACATTGTAATTCTACCATTAGATTCGAATGATATGTATATTTTTTCTACTTATTAAAATGTACCTTTGAAAAGTAGACTTTCTGCGGTACGCTTTTCGGAATCATTCACCTCGATTTTTCACGCAGCGCGCCGGAGGACTTCCGCCCCGGACGGGCCCTGAATGTCCTGATACCCGATGATGATCCTGCGCTTAACCTGTCGCTGGCTGTCATTCTGCCCAATGAGAATTTCATGCCGATGCTGCCCGGAGGTAAAGACCCGGTTAATCCTGCCCGGTCCTGCTTGCTTTCCCTCAACTTTGCCCGCAGTTGGCTGACCAGGGCCTCGTTCCTTGGCATTGTCGCCGGCATGCTCGGGGCCTCTTCCCTGAGTTCTGCAGCAGGGACAGCCTGCGGCGCCATCACGTAATGGGCGCATGGAACTCCTGTGCGACACTGGCCGTGCCACTGCCACTATCTGCGGCAGCCTGGGTATTCCGCAATCACAGTAAACCAGGCAAGTGCAGACGTTGTTGACAACGGAAAAGTAACATTTGAGAGCTAGATTGCATGCTCTCACCCTGTAAAAGCAAAAAGGCTGCATCCCGCAGCCTTTTCCTCACACATTCACCCTTTCGGAAACACCCAAACATGCTTCTCCGGCAGCGAAAGATGGCAGTGCTGCGGATCCCGAACCTCATGCCCATACGCACGAATGACAAAATCATCCCCCACCGTGCGGAACAGGTACTCCCATCGGTCGCCGAGATACATGCTGGTGAGCAGCGGCAGCTCAAGCTGATTTTCTCCGGGCCCCTCAACCACCGCCACGCGTTCGACGCGGATCACCGCCGTAGCGTCATCACCGCTCTGCACCCCTTCAGCGGCCTGACCCCACAGCATCCAGCCTTTTCCTTCGATGCGCGCTCTGCCGTCGCGCACTTCGCTGACCTTGCCGTGCAGACGGTTGTTGCTGCCCATAAACTCGGCGGTAAACAGCGTTTTCGGCGAGCCGTACATCTCCTGCGGCGTGCCCTGTTGCTCAATTTTGCCGTTGTTAAGCAGCAGGATGCGGTCGGATATGGACATCGCTTCGTTCTGGTCGTGCGTCACCATCAGCGCGGATAACCCGAGCTTGATAATCAGCTCGCGCAGGAACACGCGGGCCTCTTCGCGCAGCTTGGCGTCGAGATTAGAGAGCGGCTCGTCCAGCAAAATCACCGGTGGGTTGTACACCAGCGCCCGGCCAATCGCCACGCGCTGCTGTTGCCCGCCGGAGAGCTGGTGCGGGTGACGTTTACCAAGATGGCCCAGACCCAGCTGGTCCAGCACGTCCTGCACGCGCTGCTGGATCTCTTTGGCCGGAACTTTGCGCAGCTTGAGCGGATAGGCCACGTTTTCAAACACGGTTTTGTGCGGCCACAGGGCATAGGACTGGAACACCAGCCCCAGGTTACGCTCTTCCGCCGGGATCTCACTGCGCGGCGTGCCGTCGTAAACTTTATTGCTGCCAATGACAATCGATCCCTGCGTCGGTTTTTCCAGACCCGCGACGGCACGCAGCAGGGTGGTTTTACCGCTGCCGGAGGGGCCTAACAGGGAGACCACTTCGCCGCGCTTCAGGTTCATGGAGACACCTTTTAAAACAGGATTGTCGCCGTAGGTTAAGTGCAGATCGTCAACCGCTAATTCAATCATGTATTTTCACTCCGAAACGAAGGGCAATGCCCAGCCCTACCACGACCAGCAGGATATTAATGAAAGAGAGCGCCGCCACGATATCAATGGCGCCCGCGGCCCAGAGGGAAACCAGCATTGAGCCGATGGTCTCCGTGCCGGGGGAAAGCAGGTACACACCCGTTGAGTATTCGCGTTCAAAGATCAGGAACATCAGCAGCCACGAACCGATAAGACCGTAGCGGGAGAGCGGAATGGTCACATGGCGGGTGATCTGCCCGCGCGTCGCCCCGGTGCTGCGCGCCGCCTCTTCAAGCTCCGGCCCCACCTGCAGCAGCGTGGAAGAGATAAGCCTCAGCCCGTAAGCCATCCACACCACGGTATAGGCCAGCCAGACGCTGAAAATGGTGCTGCGCAGCGAGCGCAGCCAGACGATGACGTTCTCGCGCATCCAGTCGGTCCAGGCGAACCCGGAAAGCCAGCCGGATTTCAGCGAGTTGTCCAGCCACATCGGCAGGAACAGGAACACCCACAGGAACGCCAGACCGGCAAGCAGGCCAGGCACGGCGCGCGGCACCAGCACGCTGTAGTCCAGGAAGCGCGTGGTGTTATCCGGTTTGCGGTGCATCGCTATCCCGACGAACAGGTAGCACGCCACGGCCAGCGCGCCGCCAATCACCCCAATTGCCATGGAGTTGACGATGGCGCGCAGCAGGTTGGGCTGTGCCCAGATGGTGCGGAAAGTGCTCAGCGAAAGCTCATCCCACAGCGAAACGCCGACGCCCCAGTTGGAGATAAACGCGCGCAGCACCACGCCGAGCAGCGGCACGCCGATGGTGACGGTGAGCCAGAAGGCAACCACCGCCCCGGCAACCCAGCGCCACTTGCCCAGCGGTAACGCGCGAGCCTGTGAGGCTTTCCCTTTCATCGTGACGAAGCGGTTGGCGGTGCGCATCAGACGGCGCTGGAGCATCACCAGCGGGATGGTGATGCAGATCAGCACCACGGCAACCGCCGCCATCAGGTGATAGGAAGGCGTGCCGAGTTTGTTCGTCAGCTGATACAGGTAGGTTGCCAGCACCATGTTGCCTTCCGGATCGCCGAGCACCAGCATCAGGCCAAACACTTCCAGCCCGAGGAAGAACAGCAGCACGATGGCGTACAGGATCGATGGCCGCACCATCGGCAGGCTGACGGAGGTCATCACCTGCAGCGGGGAGGCACCCGCAACGCGCGCGGCTTCTTCCACATCAGAGCCGACGCTGCGCAGCGCGGATGAAATATAGAGATAGGCATGCGGCACGTGCGTCAGTCCAGCAATGACCACGATGCTCGACATGTCATAGATGTTCCACGGCACAAAGCCAATCAGCGCCTGCGCCCACAGGGAGAGAAAGCCCACCGGACCGGCTGCCACCACATAGCCAAAGCCGAGCACCATCGGCGATACGAAAATCGGGACCAGGATCAGCGGTTCAATCAGGCGGCGACCGGGCAGGTCGGTGCGAACCATCAGAAACGCCAGCACGCCACCCAGCGGAATGGCGATGATGACCAGCCCGAAGGCGAGAATAAAGCCGCTTCTCAGGGCCTTATAGAAATCAGGGTCGGTGAAGATAAAGCCAAATGATTCAAGGCTCCACTCTTTTGCCGGAGAAAAGAACGGAGCGGACAGGAAGCTCTGTATCACGATAAACGACAGCGGCGTGTAGATAACCAGAGCGGTTATCAGCACGACGATGCCGCGCGGCAGGCTTTGCCACTTTCTGCGTAATGTATTCATGGGGTATCCCTGGTGTTGCAGCCCAGCAAAACGAACTCAGTCGATAGGGAGCGCGACGGCGTGCGCCGCGCCCGAACGCTTATTTAGCGGCGGCTGCACGCCACTCTTTGATGTACTCCAGACGTTTTTTCGGCTGCAGATACTCAAGCAGCGTTTCATCAACCGGGATCGGCTTCAGCGCGTTACCGAGGATTTTGGTCAGGCCGTCGATATCATTTTTGCCTTCGATATCGTTACGGATGGAAGGAATATCCGCCTGATTGGCCAGAATGCTTTGCCCTTTTTCAGACAGCACATAGTCCAGCCACAGTTTTGCCGCATTGCTGTTTTGCGCCTGCTGGCTGATGAACGACACGCGGGAGAGCACCAGCGTGTAATCTTTCGGATACGAGATGCCGAGTGAAGGATCGTTCTTCGCACGCGCTTCTGCATAGGATCCAAGGATGTTAAAGCCGATCAGGTTTTCACCGGAGGAGACCCTCTCCATCATGGTGCCTGTTGATGACTGTACCGCTAAGCCGCCTTTGGCGACGTCGGCCAGGGTTTTAAAGTAGTTTGGATCGGCCTTGTGATCCTGCACGGAAAGCATAAAGCCAAGACCCGATTTTTCGATGTCGTAGGTGGTGACTTTGCTCTTGAATTTGTCCGTCTGGCTGGCAATCAGCTTCGCCAGCGCGGCGTGAGAATCCGGCACGTCGCCAGCCGGGATCAGGCGCTTGTTATAGATAAAAACCACTGGTTCATAGGTAGTGCCGTACGCCTTATCTTTCCAGACTGCCCATTTCGGCAGCTGACTTTGCTCCGGCGATTTGTACTCCATGGCGTAATCGGTGGCGAGCTTCAGCCCGGTGTCCATAGAGGAGCTCCAGACCACATCGCCGCTACCACCACCGGAGGCCTGCTCGCTGATAAAACGGTTGTACAGCTCGGTGCTGTTCATGTCGTTGTATTCAACTTTGATGCCCGGGTAGGTTTTTTCGAAGCCCGCAATCAGCGGCCCGGCGGCTTTGGTGTCGGTGGTAGAGTAAATAACCACCTTGCCCTCTTTCGTTGCGGCATCAACAACTTTTTGATACTCAGCAGGATACCCCTGCGGCAGGGCAGACAGTGCAGAAGCAGAGAACAGGACGGTAGCGGTAATCAGAGAAATTCGGAACGTGTTCGACATTATAGTTAACCTTTTAGTTACATTTGAGGAACTAATTGTCAACATAGCGCATGGTGCTGCACCCACAATAGGGGGAAGCAGGCAATGATTCCGAAGTGTGACTGTCGCCGTCGTTTCAGCAATTAACACCATAAAATCCGCGAACGTTAGCTAACGAACGGTTTCGGATCACGGTTTATCATCGGCTTTGCGGTATAGCCGCCGCGGGTGACCAATATTGCCATACAGCATTTCGACGCTGATTAACCCACTTTCCACGCAGTATTCCAGGTAGCGACGCCCCGTGGTCTTGCTGATCCCCACGTTCTCCACCACCTCTTCCACCGACATCGCGCTGTCGGGATGTTCGGCAAACAGGCGTTTAATCCGTTCCAGCGTTTGGGGCTCAATCCCCTTCGTAGACGGCGTAACCGAAGACTCCGCCGCGGGCAGGTTAAACAGGCGATCCAGCGCGTGCTGGTCGACAACCTTCACCTGCTGCACGGTGTGGACGAAGCGCATAAACCGCTCCAGCGAGGCGTGCAGGCGCTGGAAAAAGACGGGCTTGATCAGGTAGTCAAACGCGCCGCTGCGCATGGCATGGCTGCAGGTCTGCATATCGCTGGCGGCGGTGATGAAGATCACCGAGCATTCATAGCTTTTCAGCAGCGGGTTGTCGATTAACTCCACGCCTTTACCGTCCGGGAGATAGTTATCCAGCAGGATCAACCGCGGCTGATGCTCGCGAATCAGGCTGCACGCCTGGGCAATCGACGCGGCGATGCCCACTACGCGCAAATGGAAATTCTGCTCGATATACTCGCGATGCAGTTCCGCCAGATGCGGTTCATCTTCAACTATCACAACGTCAAGTGGTCGGGTCATGCTGTTGTCCATTGGGAATAAACACAGAAAAAATGGTGCCCTGTGGGGTGTTGTCGGCGAGCTCTATGCTGCCGCCCGCTTTCCTGATATAGCCTGCCACCAGAAACAGGCCAATGCCGTGCTCGGTACCCACAATGTCGTTCTCACTTTCCGGTTTGCTGCTGAACCCCTGGCGGAAAATGTGTGGCTTCACCGCCTCATCCACACCGCAGCCTCTGTCTGCCACCTCTATCAACAATTCCTGATTGCGGTCAGAAATGTAGACCTCCACCGGCGCATGAACGGACGCCTTCAGCGTGGCATCCACGGCGTTATCCAGCAGGTTACCGATCACGGACATCAGCTCCGTTTCGTTGATGGAGGCGGGCATGCGGGTAAGCTGACAGGCCGGGTCAAACAGCAGTTCAACGCCTTTTTCGCGCGCGCTGACGTATTTTCCTAACAGCAGCCCGCACAGGGCCGGAGAGGAAAAATGGGCCGAAACGAAGTCCAGCACGCGCTGCGCGCCTTCTGACTGGACCTGGATGTAACGAATTGCCTCGTCATAGTGCTTCATCTGCAGCAACCCCACCAGCGTCGCGGTCCAGTTCAGCTGTTCGTGGCGCATTATGCGCAGGTTGTCCGCATAGCGCTTGATCTGGCTCAGCTGGCTGCTGAGGGTGTTAATGTCGTTTTTGTCGCGAAAGCTGTATACCCATCCGCTTTCAACGCCGGGCTCGACCTCAATCGCCACGCGGTTAACGATGACCTCTCGCTGGTTAAGCACTGCAACCTGGTCGTGGCGGCCAGCGCTTACCGAGGCGTAGCGCTGGGATAAAAAGCCCGGCGACGTCTGCAGAACCTCTTCCAGCGGTTTGCCGATAAGTTCTTTCTCACTTTGATGAATATCCAGCATCTCCCTGGCTGCCCGGTTAATTAAAATCAGCTGCTTCTCTTCATTGACGGCAAATACCCCTTCATACATGGCTTCTAATAGCGCACGTTGCTGCAAAACCAGCTGAGCGATATCTTTCGGCTCAAGGCGGAACATCTGCTTTTTAAGATTGCGGGTAAATAGCCAGGAGAAAATAAACAGCAACAGCAGAAGGGCAATACCGTACAGTCCTGCCTGCCAGAGAATGCGGGCGTTAATATTGGCGATATACGAGGTCAGATAGCCGACCGAGACGATGCCAATCACCTGATGCTGCGCATTAAAGATTGGCGCTTTGCTGCGCAGCGACACCCCAATCCCGCCCTGACGCACGGAAATAATGGTTTTGCCATTTAACACCTCCGCATTATCCCCCCCGATCATCGGTAAATTAATGCGCTCCGGTGATTCCGAATGATAAAGGTGCTGTTCCCGGGTATCGCCAATCACAATATAGCTGGCATCGCTTTCGGCACGCAGCGGCTGTATTAAGCGGGCGATACCGGGGATATCTCTGGCTGCCACCCTTTCCGCCAGACCCGGTATCAGGGCGATTTCACTGGCCTGAACCCGGGCGCGCTGGCCCAAATCGTGATGAAGCTGTCGGTCAATAAAATGAAACAGGATCGTTCCCAGCAGAACTAACAGCAGGCAGGAGAAGCACACCAGCGCTAAAAACAGCTTTACCTGAAAAGAGAGTCTGCGTTTCATTCAATCCGCGGTAGCCATGCAGTAGGAAGACATTTTCGGAGCGTGACATGCAGCACCGGGGGACGCAATCTGGCGAGAAAAGAGTTGTGACCTGGCTTTTCGTTTTCGGCGTTATAGCTATCAGGATCCCGTAAGGCTATGCTTCATTCATTACGATAATAATTACAGAGGCAATGTCATGGATAAAGAACTACTGGATGCGGGTTACCGGGCCTATACCGGCGAGAAAATTGACGTCTACTTCAACACCGGGATCTGCAAACATTCAGGTAACTGCGTGCGTGGGAGCGCAAAGCTGTTTAATCTGAAGCGTAAGCCGTGGATTATTCCTGACGAAGTCGACGTGGAAACAGTTGTACGCGTGATTGATACCTGCCCGAGCGGTGCGCTGAAGTACCGCCAAAAATAAGCGAGGAACCATGGAAATTCTGGAAGGCCATAACAAGTTTTACGTGAACGATGCTAACGGAAATCAGGTCGCGGAGATTGTCTTCGTGCCGACCGGCGAGCACCTGAGCATTATCGAGCATACCGATGTGGATGAGAGCCTGAAAGGGCAGGGCGTTGGCAAACAGCTGGTGGCGAAAGTGGTGGAGAAGATGCGCGGTGAGAACCGTAAAATTATTCCGCTGTGCCCGTTTGCCAAACATGAGTTTGATAAAACGCGCGAGTATGACGATATTCGGGCGTAAATCACGCGCCCGGCAGCAGCCGGGCACGAGCACGTTTAGCCGACGAACATCACCGACACGCACAGCACGCCGACGATCAGCGTCAGCAGGCTGCCAATCGAGCGATATGGCTTCAGCGATGGGATCAGATACGTCGACAGCGTCGGCATGATAAACAGGATCATGGCGATAAGCGGGCCGCTGATGGCGTAAATCATCGAGATGGCGTTCGGGTTAATGCAGCAGACCGCAAAGGTGATTAACGACACCCCCATTATGGAAATCGCGCGGTTAAAGGCGCGGCTCTTTTTAATCCCCACCTGATTCAGCGACGACTTTACGATCTCCGTCGCCCCTTCAATCACCCCAAAATAGGTGCCGAGGAACGATTTCGACATCGCAATAATCGCCACGATAATCCCGGAAATGCCCAGCCAGGCGGGGGAAGAGGGCATCATCGACAGCGCTGACAGAATCGTGACCCCTTGCTCTTTGGCGGCCACAATATAGGACGGCGGAATAGAGAGCAGGCAGCTGAAGACAAAGAACAGCACGCTCAGGCAGATAATCAGATACGCCACCTTCATGATTTTCTTGCATTTATCCATGGCGGCGTCAGCAAACTTCTCGCGACGGTCAACGGCAAACGTTGAGATAATCGGGGTATGGCTGAAGGCAAACACCATCACCGGGATTGAAATCCAAATCTGATGTACGGTATGGCGATCGAACGCCATCTGGCTGGTGAGCAACGCGGGCTGCCAGCTGCCGGTCAGATAGAGCGAGACAAACAGGAAGTAGGCAATCAGTGGGAACACCAGGAAGCCCATCACTTTTATGGTGATATGCCGTCCCATCAGGAAAATCAGATTCAGCACCAGCACCACGCCAAAACTGACCAGCACGCGAACGGCGGTATCCACCGTCAGGTGTTTTGCCAGCTGTTCCGTGAGCGAGTTGGTAATGGCCACCGCATAAATCTGCACCACCACGAAGAAGGCGATGAAATAGAGCGTGGTGATCAGATTGCCAATCTTCTTACCATAGTAGTGGGAGACGGCCCCGGTGATCCCTTCATTACCTTTTGTTTTTGACGAGAGAATAAATTGCGCCAGCGCGCGGTGCGGCCAGTAGGTTAGCGGGTAGGCCACAAGTGCGGTAATAAACAGGACAATAGCGCCTGCGGAGCCCAGCTGAATGGGCAAGAACAGCGTTCCTGCGCCCACGGCCGTGCCATAGAGAGCGAAACTCCAGAGAGTCTCATCTTTTGACCAAATTTTCGACATTAGAGCAACGTTTCAACTAACAAACCATCAGAATGGCGTGCAATTTACCATAGTTATGCCCGGAGAGCGCAGTTGCTTCGACGGAGTTTGGCCGGAACAGACGTCCGGCCAGTGGGGGATTAGCCTGCCAGGGCGCGTCGTTGCTGGCGACGCTTAAGAAATTTTTCGCGCAGGGTATCGTACGCCCAGTTATAGAACATGGTGTACGGCAGGAAGAACAGGAAGAAACCTATTTCCAGCGTGAATGCCTGCAGCAGCGTGACGCCCAGTACGGCGGCAACAATCGACACGCCAATCACAATAAACCCGCATTCGAATCCCAGGGCGTGCAGCGCGCGAACCTTCGCCGTGCGTTTGACCCGCTGGACAGGCCAGAAACGGTCGAAACCGAAGTTATAGATAATGTTCCACAGCATGGCGGTGGTGGCCAGGATAATGGTCAACCCGCCCATCTCCACCACGGAGCGCTGCATCAGCCACGCCGCCGTAGGGGCGAGGATCGCCGTGGCAATCCCTTCAAAACAGACAGCATGAAAGATCCGCTCCGGCAGTTTACGTTGGAGTGCATCCTGATGTTGCATAGTCGTAGACCTCATTAATTCGCCGGTATGGGCGTTGATGTGGCCTATTTTTATCGCTAAAGCTGATATATTAAAGATGGTATCCATCGTAAAAGTAGATAGGTTATGCGCTATTCACCCGAAGCCCTTAATGCGTTTGTTGAGACCGTCGCGGCGGGCTCTTTTTCGGCGGCCGCGCGTCGGCTGCGTAAAAGCCAGTCGACGATCAGCACGTCTATTGCCAATCTTGAAGCCGATCTCGGCTTCGAGCTGTTTGACCGCTCGGCGCGCCAGCCGGTGTTAACGGCCCAGGGGGAACAGGTGCTGGGCTACGTGCAGGCCATCCTCGCCGCCAGCGCGCGGCTTGATGAGCTGGCGGTGTCGTTAACGGCCCAAACGGAGGCGCGTCTGACATTTGTGCTCTCAGATACCCTCAACCCGGACGTGCTGGAAGATATGATGAAGCAGTTTGACGCCCGCTTTCCCCACACGGAATTTGAATGTCTGATTGGCGAGGAAGAGGACGTGATCGATCTGCTGCAAAAGGAGCGCGCCCAGGTGGGGCTGACGGAAGCGCGAGACGGTTATCCCACCGATATTGGCGCCACCCGGTTGCCGATGCAGACCCGAATGGCAATATACGTCGCGACCACGCATCCGTTAGCCGGACAACATGAAGTGCAGAGCGACGAGCTGCACGGCTGGCGGGAGCTGAGACTTAGCACCTACCTTGAGCGCGAGGCGGAGATCGCGCGCGGGCCCGTCTGGTCAGCGCCGAACTACCTGTTACTGCTGAGTATGGCTGTCCAGGGTTTCGGCTGGTGCGTACTGCCGTGCGCGCTGGTGGATGAATTTGCTGCTGCGAAATCGCTGGTACAGCTCAATGTTCCCGGCTGGCCACGGGCGATCGGCATCGATCTGCTGTGGAACAAACGATCCCCACCCGGCGTGGCCGGAAGCTGGCTGCGGCAGTATCTGCAGGATGCGCGCTAATCCTTGTGATTAAACTCACTATTTTTAAACAATTAAGATAATTGCCAGTAACAATCCTCTACTATCGTCATGTCATTTAACACAGAGGTCGTGATGAAAGATGTCGTAATAGTGGGTGCGTTACGTACGGCTATCGGCTGTTTTCAGGGAGCGCTTGCGCGTCACTCGGCGGTAGACCTGGGCAGCGTGGTGGTTAAAGCGCTGGTGGAACGCAGCGGGATCGCCGCCCATGAAGTTGATGAGGTGATCCTGGGACAGGTGCTTACGGCCGGAGCCGGGCAAAACCCTGCGCGCCAGGCGGCGCTGAAGGGCGGGCTGCCCAATACCGTCTCCGCCATTACCATTAACGACGTCTGTGGATCGGGATTAAAAGCGCTGCATCTGGCGACGCAGGCCATTCAGTGCGGTGAAGCGGATGTGGTCATTGCTGGCGGACAAGAGAATATGAGCCGCGCGCCGCACGTTCTGACCGACAGCCGCACCGGCGCGCAGCTGGGCAACAGCCAGCTGCTCGACAGCCTGGTGCATGACGGGCTGTGGGATGCGTTCAATGATTATCATATGGGCGTGACGGCAGAGAACCTGGCGCGCGAGTACGGCATTAGCCGTGAATTGCAGGACGCGTATGCGCTAAGCTCACAGCAAAAAGCGCGTGCCGCAATTGATTCCGGTCGTTTTCGCGACGAGATTGTCCCGGTCAGCACGTCACGTCAGAACGGCGAGGCGTTCGTCGTCGATACCGATGAACAGCCGCGCACGGATGCCAGCGCGGAAGGCCTGGCGAGACTGAATCCCGCGTTTGAAACGCAGGGCTCGGTCACGGCGGGCAATGCCTCGTCCATTAACGACGGCGCGGCAGCCGTAATGATGATGAGCGAAAGCAAAGCCCTTGAGCTCGATCTCCCCGTGCTGGCCCGCATTAAGGCCTTTGCCAGCGTGGGCGTAGACCCCGCGTTGATGGGGATTGCGCCGGTCTATGCTACCCGCCGCTGCCTGGATCGCGCAGGGTGGCAGCTTTCGGATGTCGATCTGATTGAAGTGAACGAAGCCTTTGCGGCGCAGGCGATCTCGGTCGGCAAAATGCTGGAGTGGGATCCGCTGCGGGTCAACGTAAACGGCGGGGCGATTGCGCTGGGGCATCCCATCGGCGCATCCGGCTGCCGAATCCTGGTTTCGCTGGTCCACGAAATGAAAAAGCGCAATGCGCGCAAAGGGATCGCTACCCTCTGTATAGGCGGTGGACAGGGCGTGGCGCTCGCCATCGAACGCTAATCTCTCCTCACTGAAGAAACCTCCTCCGGGAGGTTTTTTTTATCGTGTTCTTCTCTTCATGGGCAGTAATCGTGATCCGCGCGTCATTTCTGTTATAAACAAAAATAAAAAATGAAACGTTGTTTTAATTGCAATTGAAAACCCTATTTTATGCCGCTAGTATGTGCTCATCATAAAACGAAACGTCGTTTCGTTTAATTTCTGCCTTCGGGCATGACCACATCTGGAGGTTACCGTGGACGTCAGACAAAGCATCCACAGCGCGCACGCCAAAACGCTGGATACTCAGGGGCTGCGCAGCGAGTTTTTAGTTGAGCAGGTATTCGAAGCCGATAAATACACCATGGTCTACAGCCACATCGACCGTATTATCGTGGGCGGCATTATGCCGGTGGCGAAAACCGTCTCCGTGGGCGGTGAAGTGGGCAAGCAGCTGGGCGTGAGCTATTTCCTGGAGCGTCGTGAACTGGGCGTGATTAATATCGGCGGGCCGGGCACGATTACCGTGGACGGCCAGTGCTATGAGATTGGTCACCGCGACGCGCTGTACGTCGGCAAAGGGGCGAAGGAGGTGGTCTTTGCCAGCATTGACGGCGGTAAGCCAGCGAAGTTTTACTACAACTGCGCCCCGGCTCATACCAGCTATCCCACTAAAAAAGTGACGCCTGCGGACGTTGCACCGGTGACGCTGGGCGACAATCTCACCAGCAACCGCCGCACCATTAACAAATACTTCGTTCCGGATGTGCTGGAAACCTGCCAGCTCAGCATGGGGCTGACCGAGCTTGCGCCGGGCAACCTGTGGAACACCATGCCGTGCCATACCCACGAACGCCGCATGGAAGTTTACTTCTACTTCAACATGGACGAAGACGCCTGCGTGTTCCACATGATGGGACAGCCTCAGGAAACCCGCCATATCGTCATGCATAACGAGCAGGCGGTGATTTCACCCAGCTGGTCCATTCACTCCGGCGTGGGGACGAAAGCCTATACCTTCATCTGGGGGATGGTCGGAGAAAACCAGGTCTTTGATGACATGGACCACGTCGCGGTTAAGGATCTGCGCTAGTCGCGGGCAGTTAAGCATACATCTGCCTGTTGCTGACAGGCGCTGAAAGAGTAAGGAACAAACATGATTCTGGATGCATTTTCTCTGCAAGGTAAAGTGGCTGTAGTTTCCGGTTGTGATACCGGGCTGGGGCAGGGTATGGCGTTAGGCCTGGCGGAAGCGGGCTGTGATATCGTCGGGATTAACATCGTTGAGCCCACGGAAACCATCGAGCGCGTGACCGCGCTGGGCCGTCGTTTTTTGAGCCTGACCGCTGACCTGCGTAAAATCGACGCCATTCCGGACCTGCTGGATCGCGCCGTAGCGGAATTTGGCCATATCGACATTCTGGTCAACAACGCGGGGCTGATCCGTCGTGAAGACGCGATTAATTTCAGCGAGACCGACTGGGACGATGTAATGAACCTGAACATCAAGAGCGTGTTCTTTATGTCCCAGGCGGCGGCGAAGCACTTCATCGCCCAGGGGAAAGGCGGCAAGATCATTAATATCGCATCGATGCTCTCCTTCCAGGGCGGTATCCGCGTGCCGTCTTACACCGCGTCAAAAAGCGCGGTGATGGGTGTAACCCGACTGCTGGCGAACGAATGGGCGCAGCACAACATCAACGTCAACGCGATTGCGCCGGGCTACATGGCCACCAACAACACCCAGCAGCTGCGTGCGGATGAGGAGCGCAGTGCGGCGATCCTTGAGCGTATCCCGGCGGGCCGCTGGGGGCTGCCGAGCGATCTGATGGGGCCGGTGGTGTTCCTCGCTTCCCCTGCATCGGATTACATAAACGGCTACACCGTTGCCGTAGACGGCGGCTGGCTGGCACGCTAATTCGGCTTGCGTGAAGAACCTCTGCCCCCGGGTGGAGGTTTTTTTTGTTTAAAAATTGCCATTATCCATATCCTTAAAGATGAAAAATCCATACTAAAAAGTCATGGATGACGAATATCACATATTTATTGCTTAAAAATTAGATGATTAATAAAAAATGAGGATAAATCCCCCCGATTTGAAATTGTAATGTCCATCACAGTTCTGTATGTCGTAGCGAAAAAATCCATATCTTCACCAGTTCCGACCTGACACTTTCTTCCGGTATCTCGTAATTTCACTTAACGATTTTGCTGTTGAGGCAGGAAAAAAATGACATCTATCAATGACTCTACCCTGATGCCCGCTGCGCTGCGTGATACCCGACGCATGAACCAGTTTGTTTCCATCGCGGCAGCCGTGGCCGGTTTGCTATTCGGTCTGGATATTGGCGTTATCGCCGGGGCGCTGCCGTTTATTACCGATCACTTTACGCTGAGTAGCCGCCTGCAGGAGTGGGTGGTGAGCAGCATGATGCTCGGCGCGGCCATTGGCGCGCTGTTTAACGGCTGGCTTTCATTCCGCCTTGGCCGTAAATACAGCCTGATGGTCGGGGCGATTTTGTTTGTTGCCGGGTCCATTGGCTCGGCGTTTGCCACCAATGTTGAAGTGCTGCTGCTCTCCCGCGTGCTGCTGGGCGTGGCGGTGGGGATTGCCTCCTACACGGCACCGCTGTACCTCTCCGAAATGGCGAGCGAGAACGTGCGCGGGAAGATGATCAGCATGTACCAGCTGATGGTGACGCTCGGCATCGTGCTGGCGTTCCTGTCCGATACGTACTTCAGCTACAGCGGCAACTGGCGCGCGATGCTGGGCGTACTGGCGCTACCTGCGCTGGTGCTCATCGTATTAGTGATTTTCCTGCCCAACAGCCCGCGCTGGCTGGCGCAAAAAGGGCGTCACGTGGAGGCGGAAGAGGTGTTGCGCATGCTGCGCGACACGTCTGAGAAAGCGCGTGAAGAGCTGAACGAGATCCGCGAAAGCCTGAAGCTGAAGCAGGGCGGCTGGTCGCTGTTTAAGGCCAACCGCAACGTTCGCCGCGCGGTGTTCCTCGGTATGTTGCTGCAGGCGATGCAGCAGTTCACCGGGATGAACATCATCATGTATTACGCGCCGCGCATCTTCAAAATGGCCGGTTTTACCACCACCGAACAGCAGATGATCGCTACGCTGGTGGTGGGGCTCACCTTTATGTTCGCCACCTTTATTGCGGTATTCACTGTCGATAAAGCCGGACGTAAACCGGCGCTGAAGATTGGCTTTAGCGTGATGGCGCTCGGCACGCTGATCCTCGGCTACTGCCTGATGCAGTTTGATAACGGCACGGCGTCCAGCGGCCTCTCCTGGCTCTCCGTGGGCATGACCATGATGTGTATCGCCGGATATGCCATGAGCGCCGCGCCGGTGGTGTGGATCCTGTGCTCTGAAATTCAGCCGCTCAAATGCCGCGATTTTGGTATCACCTGTTCTACCACCACCAACTGGGTGTCGAATATGATCATCGGCGCCACCTTCCTGACGCTGCTTGATGCAATTGGCGCGGCAGGCACCTTCTGGCTATACACGGCGCTGAACGTGGCGTTTATTGGCGTGACATTCTGGCTGATTCCAGAAACCAAAGGCGTGACGCTGGAGCATATTGAACGCAAGCTGATGAGCGGCGAGAAACTGCGTAATATCGGCGTGTAAGGTTAATGCCCGGTGGCGTGCGCTTACCGGGCCTGGAAATTCATGTAAGCCGGGTCAGGCGCAGCCGCCACCCGGCTTTTTGTTAGCACAAGACATCCACCTGATAATGGAAATGTGATCGAAGTCGAAATAGTGTTTCGATAAAAGAAGGAAATTTCCCTTCTGGCGCTATTTCAGACAATCAAACCATGCCGAAAGAAAAAGACGTAAGAAAAGTCCATGATTAATAAAAATATTAACGTAAAGAGAAAACTACTCACTTTGATAGCAAGCCCATAGACAGTTTATTCTTGCGTTCAGATTATTCTTAGATTCTTGTATCATTGTCCCATTCTAACCACCAGGCAGAAACTCACTGCACTCTCAACATAAGAATGGCTATGTCAGCAATGGATATCAAAAAGAACACGGATTTCAATTTTCCCTCCTATGCCACCCCAGCTGTAAGTTCTAAAGAGATCGACCTTCTGGGTCTGTTAGATGTGTTGCTTGCCGCCAAAAAACGCATCGTCACCATCATCTTTATTTTTGCGCTGGCAGGGCTGGCAATTGCGCTTTTATTACCACAAAAGTGGACCAGTAAAGCGGTGATCACCCCGGCGGAACAGACCCAGTGGAACCCGCTGCGCCAGATGATGGTTGCGCTGCAGGTTCTTGATGTGAAGGTGCCGGTTTCGCGTCCGGAAGTCTTTGACCTGTTTATTAAAAAATTCCAGTCGCAGTCATTACTCGAAGCGTACATGACCTCTTCCCCTTACGTGATGTCCCAGCTTAAAGATATTGAGGTGGACCCGCTTGAGCTGCACCGTGCGGTCGTCAATATTTCAGAGAGAATGAAAGCAGTGAATAACGCGCAGGGAAAAGATGCGGATAAAGCACCTTACCTCTCCTGGACGCTCAGCTTCACGGCACCGAAAGCCAGTGATGCGCAAACGGTACTGGAAGGGTACATCGGTTATATCGCTGCTCTTGTTGAACAAGAGACGATGCAAAATATCCGCAACCAGATCGCCCTGAAAACGAATGAGGTTGAACAACAGCTGGCGCTTGACCGGGTTCGTCTGACCACTATCCACAATACCAATCTGCAGCGGCTGAATTATTCGCTGGAAGTGGCGAATGCGGCAGGCATTAAGAAGCCTGTTTATAGCAACGGACAGGCGGTAAAAGACGATCCGGATTACTCCGTCGCGCTCGGGGCGGACGGTATCGCGGAAAAGCTAAAGATTGAAAAAAATCTCAAGGACGTGACAGAGCTGAATGCAGACTTTCAGAACCGTGAATACCATCTGGCGCAGCTGAAAAAACTCTCTGTTAAAGACGTTAAGCTTGAACCGTTCCGGTATCAGCTTTCCCCCTCCATGCCGGTGAAGAAAGACGGACCGGGCAAAGGCATGATTGTTATTCTGGCGGCGATCCTTGGTGGTCTGTTTGCCTGCGGCAGCGTGCTACTGCGTGAGGCCATGCTCAGCCGTAATCCACTGCCAGAAGCGATGACGGAATAAATTCTGCAAACATGAAAAGGCGCTCAAAGGCGCCTTTTTTATGACAGGAAATCCTCGCGAACAGGCGTAAAGGTGTCCAGCAGCGTGCCGGCCCTGAGGCAGACGCAGCCGTGCATCACATGCGGTTTTTTGTAGAGCGTATCTCCGGCCGTGACGACATGCTTCTCTTCACCAATCGTAAATTCAAACTCGCCGGAGAGAACATAGGTTAACTGTTCGTGCGGGTGGTTATGCATTGGACCAATCGCGCCCTGCTCAAAATGCACTTCAACCGCCATCATCCTGCCGCCGTGGGCCAGCACACGACGCGTAACGCCATTCCCCAGATCTTCAGACACTGTCTCTTTGTGAAACATAAACATGGTTTCGCCCTTTATAATAAAACGGTGTTTTATTTAATTTATATCGGTCAGCTTGAAAAGAAAACGACGCAATAAAGAACTGGAAACAGGATCACAAGTTTGCTTCACTGGCTTAAACAGATAAGGAGGGATGATGAAAACGATCGGCCTGTTAGGTGGGATGAGCTGGGAATCAACCATCCCCTATTACCGCCTGATTAACGAAGGGGTAAAACAGCGTCTGGGCGGCCTGCATTCCGCGAGCCTGCTGCTGCACAGCGTTGATTTTCATGAAATCGAAGCCTGCCAGTCGAGCGGGGAATGGGATAAAGCCGGGGAAATCCTGGCTGATGCCGCGCTGGGGCTGGAGCGGGCAGGCGCGCAGGGCATTTTGCTGTGTACCAACACGATGCATAAAGTAGCCTCGCACATTGAAGCGCGCTGTTCGCTGCCGTTCCTGCACATTGCAGACGCCACCGGACGCGCCATCCGCGCCTCAGGGATGTCGCGCGTGGCCTTGCTGGGCACGCGCTACACCATGGAGCAGGATTTTTATCGCGGGCGCCTGCACAGCGAGTTTGGAATAGAAAGCCTGGTACCTGATGAGGAAGACCGGGCGCGCATCAATCAGATCATCTTCGACGAACTCTGCCTCGGTACCTTCAGCGAAACCTCCCGCGCATATTACGTCAGCGTAATAGAAAAACTCGCCCGGCAGGGGGCTGAAGGGGTGATCTTCGGCTGCACGGAGATCGGTTTGCTGGTGCCGGCTGAACGAAGCCCCATCCCGGTATTTGATACCGCAGCCATTCACGCGGCAGATGCCGTGGAATTTATGCTGTCATAACGGGTTTTGCAGGTCAGGTAAGCGAAGTGCCACCTGACGTGCATGCTCAACTAAGTGTTCGGTGAATGCGTCCACCAGCGCAGAAGCCGGGCGGTGCAGCGGGCGGATAAGGCTCACGGTAAACGGGACGGAAACGCTAAAACGGCGGATGACGATCCCGCTCCCGGCATAGTCCAGCGCCGTAAGCGGATTGACGACCGCGACGCCGACGCCTGCACGCACCATCGCGCATATCGATGCCGCGCTGTGCGTTTCCACCACCATCCGCCGCTTCACCTGATGCTCAGCAAAAAGCGTATCCAGCAGCTGTCGGTAGCTGTCGGTTTGCGACAGGCTAATGTAGTTTTCGCCGTGAAAGTCCGCCGGGGTCAGCACCGCCTTGCGGGCTAGCGGATGTCCGGCGGGCAGAACGCACACTTCATCTAACGCGAGCAGTTCCGTGCGCGCCGTTCCCGCAGGGGTCGAGAGGGTTTCGGTCAGCCCGAGATCGTGACGCTGTGCCGACAGCCACTCTTCAAGCAGGGGCGACTCCTGCGGCACAATGGTGAGATTGACCTCAGGATAGCGGGCCAGAAAAGGCTGAAGCAACGTCGGTAAAAAGGATTGAGAGAAGACGGGCAGGCAGACAATCGACAGCTCGCCCTGACGAAACTCGCGCAGGCTTTCCGCCGCGCTGACGATTCTGTCCAGCCCGTACCAGGAGCGCTGCACTTCTTCAAACAGGCGTAGCCCCTGTACCGTCGGGTGAAGTCTGCCCCGGGTGCGTTCGAATAGCTTCAGCCCCAGCACTTTCTCGAATCGCGCCAGCTCACGGCTGACCGTCGGCTGCGAGGTATGCAGCATTTGCGCGGCTTCGGTGAGATTGCCGGTGGTCATCACGGCGTGGAAAATCTCAATATGGCGTAAATTGACGGCGGGCATAGGGCACCTGAATACAGAGAACAGTCCATATCATTTTTGCATAGACTCGCGATAAAACGATATTTTTTATTCTCCTTCCGCTGTGGCGTAATCATAAAAAATGAATTTACCCGGAGAAGCCCATGCCACGCCCGCTCAACCAGACGGATACCGATTTGAACGCTGAAAATCTGCTGCGCCTGCCCGCCGAATTTGGCTGCCCGGTGTGGGTCTACGACGCGCAGATTGTTCGCGAGAAGATCGCCGCCCTGCACCAGTTTGACGTAGTGCGTTTTGCCCAGAAGGCCTGCTCCAATATCCATATTCTGCGCCTGATGCGCGAGCAGGGCGTGAAGGTTGACTCCGTGTCGCTGGGGGAAATCGAGCGTGCGCTGGCGGCCGGGTACGATCCGAAATCCGATCCTGATGCGATCGTCTTTACCGCAGATGTGATCGACGACGCAACGCTTGCGCGCGTACATGAACTGCAGGTTCCGGTGAACGCCGGTTCTGTGGATATGCTGGAGCAGCTTGGGCAGGTTTCGCCAGGCCATCGCGTCTGGCTGCGCGTCAACCCGGGCTTTGGTCACGGCCACAGCCAAAAAACCAACACCGGCGGCGAAAACAGCAAGCACGGCATCTGGTATGCCGATATGCCCGCCGCGCTTGAGGTATTGCAGCGCTACAACCTGAAGCTGGTGGGCATTCATATGCACATTGGCTCCGGCGTCGATTACGGTCACCTGGAGCAGGTGTGCGGCGCGATGGTGCGCCAGGTTGTCGACTTCGGTCAGGATCTGGAGGCGATCTCTGCCGGTGGCGGTCTTTCCATCCCTTACCGCGAAGGGGAAGAGGCGATCGACACCGATCACTATTACGGCCTGTGGAGCGCCGCGCGCGATCAAATTGCCACGCATCTGGGCCATGCCGTGAAGCTGGAAATTGAGCCGGGTCGTTTCCTGGTGGCCGAAGCAGGCGTGCTGGTGGCGCAGGTACGCAGCGTCAAAGAGATGGGCTCACGCCACTTCGTGTTGATTGACGCGGGCTTTAACGACCTGATGCGTCCGTCCATGTACGGCAGCTACCATCACATCACCGCCCTGGCCGCCGATGGCCGCGATTTAACGCAGGCGCCGCGCCGCGAGACGGTGGTCGCAGGCCCGCTGTGCGAATCCGGTGACGTATTTACCCAGCAGGAAGGCGGTAAAGTGGAAACCCGCGCGCTGCCGGAGGTGACGCCGGGTGATTATCTGGTGCTGCACGACACCGGGGCGTACGGGGCGTCTATGTCCTCGAACTACAACAGCCGACCGCTGCTGCCGGAAGTGTTGTTTGATAACGGCAAGGCGCGGCTGATCCGTCGTCGTCAGACCATTCAGGAACTGCTGGCTTTAGAACTCATCTGATGAAAGTACGGCCCCGTTGTGACCGAATCGCGTAATACCAGCGTGCCGGTAAATGGCGGGATCGCATCGACCGGCTGGTTTTTTGCCAGCCGGATCGCCTGATCGATAGCCGTGACGATCATGTTATCTATCGGCAGATAAACCGACGACAGCGCAGGCTCCAGCCACTTTGCGCATGGAGCATCGTCAAAGCCGAACAGGGAGATATCCTGCGGGATCTTAAGCCCTGCCTGATGCAGCGCTTTGGACGCGCCCAGCGCCATATCATCGTTACAGGCAAACAGCGCGCTGAACGACACCCCTTCAGCGATAAGCTCTTTACACAGCTCATAGCCCCGCGTCATTCCCGCATCACCGTACTTAATTCGACGCTCGTCCAGACGAATTCCGTGCTTTTCCAGCGCCTTACGGTAGCCCATCAGCCGCGCTTTACCCGTGGGGGTGTGAATCGGAACGGTAATGCAGGCGATCTCCCGGTGGCCCTGATTAATCAGGTAATCCACCGCCTTAAAGGCGGCATCCTGCTGTTCGAAGAACACGCAGCGCTCCGGCGCCTGGCTGACTTCACGGTTGATGACCACCAGCGGCGTTTGCACGGTATTAATCAACTTGATGATCGCCTTTTCGCTCATATAGCGCGTATAAAGCACGATGGCATCGCACTGGCGATCGGCCAGCATCTGCACCGCCTGTTCTTCCTGCTCTGGTGCGTCGTGACCGTCGGTGACGATCAGCTGTTTCCCGTGGGTTTCGGTCTGCCGCGACGCCTGCTGGAGAAGGCGACCAAAGTAAAAGCCGTCGAAGGTGGAGACCACCAGACCAATGCTGTTGCTGGTCTGGTTAGCCAGCGAACGCGCGAGAAAGTTTGGCCGGTAGCCCAGCTCTTCCATCGCAGCAAAGACCTGCAGACGCGTGCTCTCTTTAACCTGACCTGTGCCGTTCAGCACGCGCGAGACGGTAGCCTTCGACACGCCCGCGCGCAGTGAGACATCCAGCATTGTTGCCATTCTACATTCCTGCTTCCACGTAATGGCCTGCAGTTTAACACAGACCAGGCAGCGTATAAGCGATGCGGGAAGCGCAAAACTTCTGCCACGATCACGCTTTTTAGTCACGATTCGCCTGGCCTGCCGGAAGTAAAACTAAATAGTCTGACTCTGGTAAAATAATCAACAAACCGGGCTGGAGGCGTCAGGCCAGCATATTCATTAAAAACGCAGGTAAAACGTGAAAAAGACCGTCATCCTCCCGCTTTACGAGGCACCGCGCTATGCGGAGCAGGTCACCGACTGGATCTGGCACGCCTTTGGCGAGGGGCTTGCGCGGGAGTTTTTCCATAGCATCGTAGAGCACAGCCAGACGCCGGGTTCCCTGCCGTTGACCTTTATCGCCGTAGAAGATGAACGGCTTCTCGGCACGGTGGGGCTCTGGCGCTGCGATTTGATCACCCGTCAGGATCTCTGTCCGTGGCTGGCGGCGCTCTACGTTGACGACGCGGCGCGCGGCAAGGGGCTGGCAGGGGCGTTACAGCAGCATGTCATAACTTTTGCCGTACAGGCGGGGTATGAAGAACTGCATCTGTGGTCTGCCTGCCGTGACTTCTATGAGCGTTACGGCTGGCAGTACATAGGTGATGGACTGGAGTATCCGGATAAAACAGTACACCTTTATCGCTATTCGCTCTGCGCTTCTGCAGGTGCCGAAACGGAGTGACGGCGCACTAACGTTGGGCTGAACAGATGCGTAATATCCGGCGGCTGGCGCTGTTCCGCCAGCGCTAACGCCAGCTCTGCGGCCTGGGTGGCCATCGTGATGATGGGGTAGCGTACGGTAGTCAGGCGCGGGCGCACGTAGCGGGAGACCAGCACATCATCAAAGCCAATCAGCGAGATTTCCGCCGGCACCTCAATCCCGTTGTCGTTCAAGACCCCCATTGCCCCGGCGGCCATCGAGTCGTTATAGCTGGCAACCGCGGTGAAATTCCGTCCACGACCCAGCAGCTCCGTCATGGCCTGTTCGCCGCCGCTCTCATCCGGTTCACCGTAGGCCACCAGACGATCGTTGCAGGGCAGACCATTTTCGCGCAGGGCGTCGTAGTAACCCTGCAGGCGGTCTTCCGCATCAGAAATGGGATGATTGGAACAGAGATAGCCAATGCGGGTATGGCCCTGTTGAATCAGATGACGCGTCGCAAGCCAGGCGCCGTAGCGGTCGTCGAGGGCCACACAGCGTTTTTCAAAACCGGGGATAATACGGTTGATGATCACCATGCCGGGCATCTGCTTCATCAGGTGAATCAGCTCGGCATCCGGGATCATTTTCGCGTGAACCACCAGCGCCGCGCAGCGGTGGCGGATCAGCTGCTCGATGGCCTGGCGTTCTTTTTGTTCATTATGATAACCGTTGCCGATCAGCAAAAAATTCCCCGTCTGATAAGAGACCTGTTCAACCGCTTTTACCATGGCACCGAAAAAGGGGTCGGAAACATCGCCCACCACCAGCCCAATGGTATCCGTGGACTGCTGAGCGAGCGCGCGGGCGTTGGCGTTGGGATGGTAGTTCAGGGTTTCCATGGCGCTTTGTACCGCCTGGCGCGATGCGTCACTGGCTTTGGGTGAATCATTAATCACGCGGGAGACGGTGGCTACCGACACACCTGCCAGACGAGCCACATCCTTTATTGTCGCCATTCATAACCTTCTTATTAGGGGTAAGCGTTTACACACTAAATAGTGTTGCGGAAAAGTAGCGCGCATTCAAGGGGCGCCAATTTTGGCACGCCACAAACGTGACGCAGAACAACCCTGAAAGTGTAATCGTTACACGCGCAGGCATGTCAGAAAAATGTCATTCTGAACCTTTGGTTACACTTTGCCTCAGGCTGTTGCGATTGTCCGGTGGCGAGGAGGTTAAAGAGGTTGATAGAGTCGAGATCCCAGAGGTATTGATAGGTGGAATCAACTCCGGTTGATTAACACGACTTACACCAGCCTGCGTTTTTACGCAGGTTTTTTTTGCCTGATAGTTCAACCTGTAACAGTTAAAGAGAATATTCACACCTGGTTGCACTTCGGCTCATTCCCTTGCGTTTTCCCGCTGGCGAAGCGCAGGGCGAACGGCCAGAATCAAGATCCCAGAGGTATTGATTGGTGAGAATTCTTAGTACGGTTTCGTACTCATCTCTTGCACCAACCTGCGCGGATGCGCAGGTTTTTTTTCGCCTCCACTTTTGCTGTCGCTCCTGTATCACTTCTCGTGTAATCTGCCACCATTTACTATCTACCCTTCATACTGGCTGGCAAAGGGAGTTGAGATGCTATTTGAGTTCTTCCGTACACTGTTCCGTATTCTCTTTCGCATCCGCGTCACTGGCGATGCCCAGGCGCTTCGCGGCGAACGCGTTCTCATCACACCCAATCATGTTTCCTTTATAGACGGCATCCTGCTGGCGCTGTTTCTGCCCGTGCGTCCGGTATTTGCGGTCTATACCTCCATCAGCCAGCAGTGGTACATGCGCTGGCTCACGCCGTTGATTGATTTTGTGCCGCTCGACCCAACAAAGCCGATGATGATTAAGCATCTGGTGCGTCTGGTCGAACAGGGCCGTCCGGTGGTCATTTTCCCGGAAGGGCGTATCTCAGTCACCGGATCGCTGATGAAAATCTACGACGGCGCGGGGTTTGTCGCGGCCAAGTCAAAAGCGACCGTGGTGCCGCTGCGTATCGAAGGCGCAGAGCTGACGCATTTCAGCCGTCTGAAGGGGCTGGTGAAACAGCGCCTGTTCCCTAAAATTACCCTGCATATTCTGCCGCCAACGTCGCTCCCGATGCCCGACGCGCCGCGCGCCCGCGATCGCCGTAAAATCGCCGGGGAAATGCTGCACCAGATTATGATGGAAGCGCGCATGGCCGTTCGTCCGCGCGAAACGCTGTATGAATCCCTGCTTTCGGCGCAGTATCGCTACGGCGCAAAGAAAAACTGTATTGAAGACATCAACTTCACACCGGACACCTATCGCAAGCTGCTGACCAAGACCCTGTTTGTGGGCCGAATTCTGGAGAAGTACAGCAAAAAGGGCGAAAAAATTGGCCTTATGCTGCCTAACGCGGGGATCAGCGCGGCGGTGATTTTTGGTGCGGTTTCCCGGGGCCGTATTCCGGCGATGATGAACTACACGGCGGGCGTGAAAGGGCTGACCAGCGCCATTACCGCCGCCCAAATTAATACCGTCTTTACCTCCCGACAGTTTCTGGACAAAGGCAAGCTGTGGCATCTTCCGGAACAGCTGACCCAGGTGCGCTGGGTCTTCCTGGAGGATCTGAAAGCGGACGTGACCACCGGCGACAAGCTGTGGATTTTTGCGCATCTGTTTATGCCGCATCTGGCGCAGGTCAAACAGCAGCCAGAAGATGATGCAATTATCCTCTTTACCTCGGGTTCGGAGGGCAACCCGAAAGGCGTGGTCCACAGCCACAAGAGCATTCTGGCCAACGTTGAGCAGATCAAAAGCATTGCCGACTTTACCGCCAATGACCGTTTTATGTCGGCGCTGCCGCTGTTCCACTCCTTTGGCCTGACGGTGGGGCTGTTTACGCCGCTGCTGACCGGTGCCGAGGTGTTCCTCTATCCCAGCCCGCTGCACTACCGCATTGTGCCGGAGCTGGTGTATGACCGTAACTGCACCGTGCTGTTCGGGACCTCAACCTTCCTGGGTAACTATGCGCGTTTCGCCAATCCGTATGATTTTTATCGCGTGCGGTACGTGGTGGCCGGTGCGGAAAAGCTGCAGGAGAGCACGCGTCAGATCTGGCAGGACAAGTTTGGCCTGCGTATTCTTGAAGGTTATGGCGTGACCGAGTGCGCGCCCGTTGTCTCGATCAACGTACCGATGGCGGCGAAGCCGGGGACGGTGGGCCGAATTCTGCCGGGGATGGACGCGCGCTTGCTGGCCGTGCCGGGCATTGAGGACGGAGGCCGCCTGCAGCTGAAAGGACCGAACGTGATGAACGGTTACCTGCGCGTGGAAAACCCGGGCGTGCTGGAAGCGCCGACGGCGGAAAACGTCAACGGCGAGGTTGAAACCGGCTGGTACGACACGGGTGATATCGTGCGTTTCGACGAACAAGGCTTTGTGCAGATTCAGGGGCGTGCAAAACGCTTCGCTAAAATCGCTGGTGAGATGGTCTCTCTGGAAATGGTGGAGCAACTGGCGACGGCCGTCTCCGCCGATAAGCTGCATGCGACGGTGGTCAAAAGTGATGCCAGCAAAGGCGAGGCGCTGGTGCTGTTTACGACCGACAGTGAGCTTAAGCGCGACAGGTTACTGAGCTATGCGCGTGAACACGGTATTCCGGAGCTGGCGGTGCCGCGCGATATCCGCGTTCTGAAGCAGCTTCCGGTGCTGGGTAGCGGCAAGCCCGATTTCGTGACCCTGAAGGGCATGGTTGATGAGGCGGAGCAGCAAAATGCGTGAGTCAGTACACACTAACACCTCCCTGCGTTCGAAAGGCATGATGGCGGTCATCGCCGCGCAGTTTCTCTCTGCGTTCGGTGATAACGCGCTGCTGTTTGCCACTCTGGCGCTGCTGAAAGCCGAATTTTACCCCGACTGGAGTCAGCCGATCCTGCAGATGGTGTTTGTGGGCGCTTACATTATTTTTGCTCCGTTTGTAGGGCAGGTGGCAGACAGTTTCCCCAAAGGCCGGGTGATGATGTTTGCCAACGGTCTTAAGCTGCTGGGGGCCGCCAGTATCTGCTTCGGCTTCAACCCGTTTATTGGTTATACGCTAGTGGGCATCGGCGCTGCCGCCTACTCCCCGGCGAAGTATGGCATCCTCGGGGAGCTGACCACTGGCGATAAGCTGGTGAAGGCCAACGGTCTGATGGAGTCGTCAACCATAGCCGCTATCCTGCTCGGCTCGGTTGCGGGGGGCGTCCTGGCCGACTGGCATGTCCTGGCGGCACTGGGCGTATGCGCGGCTGTGTATGGCGGCGCGGTCGTGGCGAACCTGTTTATTCCGAAGTTGTCGGTGGCACGCCCAGGGCAATCCTGGCGCTTTAAACCGATGACCGGCAGTTTCTTTAACGCGTGCCGTGTGCTGTGGCGTAACGGGGAAACGCGTTTCTCCCTGATGGGAACCAGTATGTTCTGGGGCGCGGGCGTCACGCTGCGCTTCCTGCTGGTGCTGTGGGTGCCGGTGGCGCTGGGTATCACTGACAACGCGACGCCAACCTACCTTAATGCCATGGTGGCGATTGGCATTGTCGTTGGTGCGGGCGCAGCGGCGAAGCTGGTGACGCTTGAAACGGTTGCTCGCTGCATGCCCGCGGGGGTGCTGATTGGCGTCGTGGTGCTTATTTTCTCGCTGCAACATGCGTTACTGCCCGCTTATGCCCTGCTGATCCTGATTGGTATTCTGGGGGGCTTCTTCGTGGTGCCGCTGAACGCGTTACTGCAGGAGCGTGGCAAGCAGACCGTCGGGGCGGGAAATGCCATTGCGGTACAAAACCTCGGTGAAAACCTGGCGATGTTGTTAATGCTGGGGCTTTACTCGCTGGCGGTAAAAGTGGGTGTCCCGGTGGTGGCAATTGGCGTCGGATTTGGTGGGCTGTTCGCGGCGGCGATTGCGGGGTTGTGGATCTGGCAGCGTCGTCGTTGATAAGTGCGGCCTGATGCCCTCAACCTTTGGGAGAGGGAGCAAACCCTAAAAACGGCAACGTGCGTTGCCGTTTTGCTTTTATTATGGCGCAGGATAAGTATAAATCTGATGCACCGCTTCAATCTCCGCTAGCACCTCTTCACTCAGGTTCAGATGGAAACTCTCAATGTTCGTTTTCAGCTGTTCCATCGTGGTTGCACCCAGCAGGGTACTGGCAACAAACGGCTGACGTCGCACGAAGGCCAGCGCCATCTGCGCAGGATCAAGGCCGTGGCGCTTCGCGATGTCCACATAGGCTGCGACGGCTTTCTGCGTCTGCTCGCCGCTGTAGCGGGTAAAGCGGCTAAAGAGGGTATTACGTGCCCCGGCCGGTTTCGCACCGTTCAGGTATTTCCCCGTCAGCGTGCCAAAGCCGAGGCATGAATAGGCGAGCAGCTCCACCTCTTCATACTGCGTTACTTCTGCCAGCCCCACTTCATAGCTGCGGTTAAGCAGGCTGTACGGGTTCTGGATGGTGACGATGCGCGGCAGATCGTGCTTATCCGCCAGGTGCAGATAGCGCATGACCCCAAAGGCCGTTTCGTTAGAGACGCCAATGTAGCGGATTTTTCCCGCGCGCTGGCACTCCGTGAGCGCTTCCAGCGTTTCCAGAAGGGTAACGGCGGGGGCACTCTCATTCCAGCTGTAGCCGAGCTTGCCAAAACAGTTGGTTGGACGCTGAGGCCAGTGGACCTGGTACAGGTCGAGATAGTCGGTCTGCAGGCGCTTCAGGCTGGCGTCCAGCGCGGCGCGAATATTTTTGCGATCGAGGATCTGGTTTGGGCGGATCCCGGCATCGTTGTTCCGCGCGGGGCCACTCACTTTCGAGGCGATAACCAGCTTTTCACGGTTACCGCGTTTTGCCAGCCAGTTACCGACGTAGGTCTCGGTAAGCCCCTGCGTTTCAGGGCGTGGAGGCACAGGATACATTTCTGCGACATCAATCAGGTTAATTCCCTGGCTGACGGCATAATCGAGTTGTGCATGGGCATCGGCTTCGCTGTTTTGTTCACCAAATGTCATCGTGCCCAACCCCAGTTGACTTATCTCCAGAGCGCTGTGGGGGATACGGTGATAATGCATAGCCGGCTTCCTTCAATAGACATGTAGACCGCGTCAGGAACCTCCCGACAAAGGACTATAAACATGGCAGAGGGGAAGCAAAAGGGGAAGAAAAAAATCAAAAAGGCCAGTAGGCTACTGACCTCCGACCGTTATCGCTCAATAATTTGCGAGACTTCGTCGCGATTGATCTGCATTTTATTACCTGCCTGATCGTGGTAGCTGACCAGTCCAGTATCGTCATCGACTTCAGGTTTACCGTCGGTCAGGATCATCCTGCCATCTTTTGTCGCCATGACGTAATCGCTGCTACAGCCCGATACGGCAAACGCCAACCCGACTGCTGAAATCAACACCGCCCATTTTTTCATCGTTATCGTCCTCATCTGGCTCGTATCAAATCATAGTGTAGTATTAACCCGTTATGGCAACAGGGTGAAGCGGTAAAATCTTAAAAACCAGGCGATTATGTTTGTGAGCTCGCAAAATAAGTAAAAAACTATGTTTTTAGTAAGAAATGACGAGCAAGCAGCGCGCCGGTGAAATTCTTTTTGAGATAAAAACCGCGCGGCAACGTCAGGATTGGCTCGCCCAGTGCGCCGATCGCCTCGGTCAGCGCTTTGCTGTTAGCCGCTTTAGGGCGTAGCTGTAATACCTCTCCGTGTCGGGCGGTGATGCGCTCGACCTGACCGAGCACAATCATGTCCATCAGCTCTTCCCAGTCCAGGCGCAGCTGATGCTCCTCCTCTTCATCCGGGCTCCAGAGCAGCGGGGCGCCCACGCGGCGTTCAGCCAGCGGGATTTGTCGTTCACCTTCAACCGGCACCCAAAGCACGCGTTTCAGCTTATGACGCACGTGGCTGGTTTCCCACGTCACCCCGGTATTGCCGGTTAAGGGGGCTACGCAGACAAAGGTGGTCTCCAGGGGCTTACCTTGGCTATCGATGGGAATGGTTTTTAGCTCGACGCCAAGGGCAGCGAAATCTTGCTCTGGCTTGCTCCCGGCGCTGGCACCCAGCCACAGCTCCAGCAGCATGCCGATCCAGCCCTTATCTCGCTTCAGATCCTTCGGGATCGGAAGCCCTGCCATCGCCGCCAGTTCGCCCAGCGAGAAGCCTGCCAGACGCTGAGCCTGCTGTAGCAGCTGGCTTTCGCTCGACGGCGGTGAGAGCAAGGGTGAAAGCGGATGCATGATGATAACCTTTTGATTAAAAAATAAACGAAGAAAGAGTCCCCTGTGGATAGAGTTTAACTTTTTCTGTACCAATATTCCATGTGCATGATTTATAGGTTTTTTTATGACTTTTCCACGGTTTCATCAGAGACGAAAAACGGGTTGTTCAAATCTGGTCACTGACAATAAACAGGATCTTACACCATGTTATCCACAGAAAAGTGGGATAACTGGGCATAACCCTGACTACTGTTTCAATTTACAGCCTTGACGTGCGATGAAAATCCAAATTTCAAACAAATTGTGCCTAACTTATTGGCACAATCTGTGGATAAAACCGACGCTGTTCGATCTTTCATCAGCACGAGGATCTCTGATGTGACGATCGTCACGCTATTCTGCGTTTTGTTTGCCGCTATTAGTATAATATCATGAAAAATATAGCTTTATATTTAAGGGGGGAAACAGTAGGGCAGAGGCCGTTTCAGGTTGTTCATCGGTAATCAGACACTTCTTCACAACTATATCCACAGAAAAGGTGAATAAAATTACCCTCGTTACCGCACATCTGTTTATAACTCTGCACTTATTTGTGAGTTATTCAAATGTTATTAGGTTGCAGGCCTGTAAGAGAGTGGTTTACCGCCTCACTGGAGTGTGAAACAATCATTCATATATAAGGTTTAGTTTGGGGTAGTCCGGTGATTGATGACGATGGCTACCGCCCGAACGTAGGAATAGTAATTTGTAATCGTCAGGGCCAGGTCATGTGGGCCCGTCGATATGGTCAGCACTCCTGGCAGTTCCCGCAAGGCGGGATCAATCCGGGAGAGTCCCCAGAACAAGCGATGTACCGGGAGCTTTTTGAAGAGGTCGGTTTAAGCCGAAAAGATGTTCGCATCCTGGCCTCGACCCGCAACTGGTTGCGTTACAAGTTACCGAAACGTTTGGTGCGTTGGGACACAAAGCCGGTTTGTATCGGCCAGAAACAGAAGTGGTTTCTTCTGCAGTTGGTGGGCAACGATTCAGACATCAATATGCAAACCAGCAGTACGCCAGAGTTCGATGGCTGGCGCTGGGTAAGCTATTGGTATCCTGTTCGTCAGGTCGTGTCATTTAAGCGCGATGTTTACCGTAGGGTGATGAAAGAGTTCGCAAGTGTCGTCATGCAGCTTCAGGAGATCCCGCCTAAGCCGCAGACCGCACCTGCCTGGCGACGTAAAAGAGGTTAAGCTACGCAAATCATGCTCACCCGCTTGCGAGAAATAGTCGAGAAAGTGGCCAGTGCCCCGCGTCTGAACGAGGCGTTGAATATTCTGGTCACTGACATCTGTCTTGCGATGGAGACCGAGGTCTGTTCGGTGTATCTGGCCGACCACGATCGGCGCTGCTATTACCTGATGGCGACCCGTGGTTTGAAAAAGCCACGGGGACGCACCGTAACGCTCGCATTTGATGAAGGTATCGTCGGTCTGGTTGGGCGACTGGCTGAGCCTATTAACCTTGCCGACGCGCAAAAACACCCCAGCTTTAAATACATTCCTTCCGTAAAAGAAGAGCGCTTCCGCGCGTTTCTGGGTGTGCCGATTATTCAGCGTCGTCAGCTACTCGGCGTGCTGGTCGTCCAGCAGCGCGAGCTGCGTCAGTATGATGAAAGCGAAGAGTCCTTCCTGGTCACGCTGGCTACGCAGATGGCCGCGATCCTCTCTCAGTCTCAGCTTGCTGCGCTCTTCGGTCAGTATCGCCACACGCGCATTCGCGCCCTTCCGGCATCGCCAGGGGTGGCGATTGCGGAGGGCTGGATGGACGCCACGCTGCCGTTGATGGAGCAGGTCTACGAGGCCTCTACGCTTGATGAAGCGCTGGAGCGCGAGCGTCTTACCGCCGCGCTGGAAGAGGCGGCCAATGAGTTCCGTCGCTACAGCAAGCGCTTCGCCGCCGGCGCGCAAAAAGAGACGGCGGCCATCTTCGACCTCTACTCGCACCTGCTTTCCGACGCGCGTCTGCGCCGTGAGCTTTTTGCCGAGGTTGATAAAGGCGCAGTGGCGGAGTGGGCCGTTAAAAAGGTCATCGAAAAATTTGCCGAGCAATTCGCGGCGCTGACCGACGGTTACCTGAAAGAGCGGGCGGGGGATCTCCGCGCGCTGGGACAGCGCCTGCTGTTCCACCTCGATGACACCATTCAGGGGCCGAATGCCTGGCCAAAACGGTTTGTGCTGGTGGCGGATGAACTTTCGGCAACAACGCTGGCCGAGTTGCCGCAGGACAGACTCGCCGGGGTTGTCGTACGCGATGGTGCAGCGAACTCCCATGCCGCCATTATGGTGCGCGCGCTCGGTATTCCTACCGTTATGGGAGCGGATATCCAGCCCTCGGTGCTGCACCGCCGCACGCTGGTGGTTGATGGTTACCGTGGTGAACTGCTGGTCGATCCTGAGCCGGTTCTGCTCCAGGAATATCAGCGTCTCATCAGCGAAGAGAATGAATTAAGCAAGCTGGCGGAAGATGACGTTAACCTGCCCGCACAGCTTAAGAGTGGTGAGCGGATCAAAGTCATGCTCAACGCCGGTTTAAGCCCTGAGCATGAAGAGAAGCTTGGCAGCCGCATCGACGGTATTGGCTTATACCGCACTGAAATCCCCTTTATGCTGCAGAGCGGTTTCCCCTCAGAAGAGGAGCAGGTGGCGCAGTATCAGGGGATGCTGCAGATGTTTAACGACAAGCCTGTCACTCTGCGAACCCTGGACGTCGGGGCGGATAAACAGCTGCCCTATATGCCGATCAGCGAAGAGAACCCGTGTCTGGGCTGGCGTGGGATCCGCATTACGCTCGATCAGCCGGAGATCTTCCTGATCCAGGTACGTGCGATGTTGCGCGCCAACGCGGCGACGGGCAATCTCAGCATCCTGCTGCCAATGGTCACCAGCATTGATGAGATTGACGAGTCACGGCGCTTGATCGAACGTGCTGGTCGTGAAGTGGAAGAGATGATTGGCTATGCGATCCCGAAACCGCGGATCGGTGTCATGCTCGAAGTGCCGTCAATGGTCTTTATGCTGCCACAGCTGGCAACCCGCGTTGATTTTATCTCTGTCGGCACGAACGACCTGACGCAATATATTCTGGCCGTCGACCGGAACAACACCCGCGTGGCCAGTATCTACGATAGCCTGCACCCGGCTATCATTCGTGCGTTAGCGATGATTGCCCGCGAGGCTGAACAGTACGGCATTGATCTACGCCTGTGCGGTGAAATGGCTGGCGACTCGATGTGCGTCGCGATCCTGATTGGTCTGGGATATCGTCATCTGTCGATGAACGGTCGCGCTGTAGCGCGCGTGAAGTATTTGTTGCGGCATATTGACATCAATGATGCCCGCGAGCTGGCTGAGCGCAGCCTGGACGCGCAGCTGGCTGCTGAGGTTCGTCACCAGGTCGCGGCGTTTATGGAGCGACGCGGCATGGGCGGCCTGATCCGCGGTGGTCGCTAATCGTCTTTCGCCCTCTCCCTGTGGAGAGGGCGCCAGCGCGCACAAAACCCTATACACATCTTTTACATCTCTGGCGCATCCTCCGCGCCCGCCTTGTGCTATGATTCGCAACTTTGGAGCCTCTGCTTAAGGCAGAATCGCATTTCTACCGCTGTCCACTTTCAGCGGAATAACAACATCTTGTGGTGACAGATGAACAGTGGTTATCTGCATTTTCCGGAGTTTGATCCGGTCATTTTCTCAGTAGGACCTGTCTCGCTTCACTGGTACGGTTTGATGTACCTGGTGGGCTTCATTTTTGCCATGTGGCTCGCGGGCCGACGCGCCAGCCGTCCGGGCAGCGGCTGGACCAAAAACGAAGTTGAAAACCTGCTGTACGCGGGCTTCCTCGGCGTGTTCCTCGGTGGCCGTATTGGGTATGTGCTGTTCTATAACTTCCCGGTATTCCTGAACGATCCCCTTTATCTGTTCCGCGTCTGGGACGGCGGCATGTCTTTCCACGGCGGCCTGATTGGGGTGATCCTGGTGATGGTGATTTTTGCCAAACGCACCAAACGCAACTTCTTCCAGGTGTCAGATTTTATCGCACCGCTGATCCCGTTTGGTCTGGGGGCGGGCCGTCTGGGCAACTTTATCAACGGTGAGCTGTGGGGCCGCGTCGATCCGAGCGTGCCGTATACGATGCTCTTCCCGGGCTCCCGCGCAGAAGATATTGCGCTGCTGCCTTCGCACCCGGAGTGGCAGTCTATTTTCGATACCTACGGCGTGCTGCCGCGCCATATGTCGCAGCTGTACGAACTGGCGCTGGAAGGCGTGGTGCTGTTTATCATTCTGAACCTGTTTATTCGCAAACCG
This sequence comes from Enterobacter chuandaensis, assembly GCF_039718975.1. Classification (NCBI taxonomy): domain Bacteria; kingdom Pseudomonadati; phylum Pseudomonadota; class Gammaproteobacteria; order Enterobacterales; family Enterobacteriaceae; genus Enterobacter; species Enterobacter chuandaensis. The sequence goes on along the minus strand of NZ_CP097173.1, from coordinate 3,783,161 downwards.
CGCCCGATGGGGGCTGTTTCCGGTCTGTTCCTGATTGGCTATGGCGCATTCCGCATCATCGTCGAGTTCTTCCGCCAGCCTGACGCCCAGTTTACCGGCGAATGGGTACAGTACATCAGCATGGGGCAGATCCTCTCCATTCCGATGATCGTAGCGGGTGCCATTATGATGATTTGGGCGTATCGTCGTCCACAGCAACAACTTTCCTGAGGAACCATGAAACAGTATCTTGAATTGATGAAAAAAGTGCTCGACGAGGGCACGCCGAAAAACGACCGCACCGGCACCGGTACGCTCTCCATTTTTGGCCACCAGATGCGCTTCAACCTGCAAGAAGGCTTCCCACTGGTGACGACAAAGCGCTGCCACCTGCGCTCGATCATTCATGAACTGCTCTGGTTCCTGCAAGGTGACACCAACGTTGCGTATCTGCACGAAAATAACGTTTCAATCTGGGACGAATGGGCAGATGAAAACGGTAACCTGGGTCCGGTTTACGGCAAGCAGTGGCGCGCATGGCCAACGCCTGATGGCCGCCATATTGACCAGATCACCACCGTTATGAACCAGCTGAAAAACGATCCGGACTCGCGCCGAATTATCGTTTCCGCCTGGAACGTGGGCGAGCTGGATAAAATGGCGCTGGCTCCGTGCCACGCGTTCTTCCAGTTCTATGTTGCTGATGGCAAGCTCTCTTGTCAGCTCTACCAGCGCTCCTGTGACGTGTTCCTTGGCCTGCCGTTTAACATTGCCAGCTACGCGCTGTTAGTTCACATGATGGCGCAGCAGTGCGACCTCGAAGTGGGTGATTTCGTCTGGACCGGTGGGGACACCCATCTGTACAGCAACCACATGGAGCAAACGCATCTTCAGCTGACGCGCGAACCGCGTGCGCTGCCGAAGCTGATTATCAAACGTAAACCGGCATCAATCTTCGATTACCGCTTTGATGATTTTGAGATTGAGGGCTACGACCCGCATCCTGGCATCAAAGCGCCCGTCGCTATCTGATGCGGTAAAGCGTGACATAACCGGTGCTAATTAGCGCCGGTTTTTTTTCGCCTTTATTCCGTTTTCCGAAGCGTTATCCAAAAAGTGTGCAACGCGCTGCAACACGCTGAATTCTCCGGATAACGCCTCGTAAAACGAAAATCCCTTGCTCGCCATGTTCACGGCGCTTCGCCACACTCCCGGCATGAAAAAAGAGAACGGCTTTACGCTTATCGAAACGCTGGTTGCCATTTCGCTTGTCGTTATCCTCAGTGCCTCAGGTCTTTACGGCTGGGACAGCTGGCAACGGCAGCAGCGGCTGTGGCAAACCGCCAGCCAGGTGCGCGACTACCTGGTGTTTCTGCGCAATCACGCCAACCGGCACAACCGCGACCATCAAATTCACCTTCAGCGGGCGGGGGAAAAGGAGTGCCTCGTGAGCTCTGCCGTACAAGGCTGTGAGAAGGAGAGCCCTTTTGTACTGTTTCTACTTTGGTCAGAGGTCGCGGTGAGCGAGGTCACACCGTCATTAGGTTTCTATGGATTGAGGGATACGGCATGGGCAGGGCGGATCCGCGTGCATAGCCGCGCAGGAGAATGGCTGATTATTGTCTCTGATGGAGGGCGCATCAGGATGTGCAAGATCTCAGAAGGAGGCTCATGTCGATGAAACAGCGCGGTTTCTCACTGACTGAAGTTCTGATTGCTACGGCCATCAGTAGCCTGTTGTTGATTAGCGCATCGCGCTTTTTACCCGGATTGCAGCGGGCGGTATTACTGCAATCCGGCCAGAGAGAACTGGAAGAAGAGGTCTGGCAGCGCCTGTTTGCCCTTGGCAAACAGCTTCAGCGTGCGGGTTACTGCGCGGGAAACTGCCAGGAGCAAGGGCTGGCGATCGCAAGGCAGGGTAGCTGTATCATTGCGCGGTGGGATGCCAACAGTAACGGCCGTTGGGATCGCAGTGCATCAGAAAATGACAGCACCGGTTTTCGTCTGGAGTCGGGCGCGCTGGAAACCTTGCGTGGCGCAATATCGTGTGACGGTAAGGGATGGGAAAAGCTTACAGACCCGGACAGGCTTGTTATCACGCACTTTTTGGTGAGGAAGGTTGAACACGCCGGGTTTGCGCCTGAGCTGAATATCGAACTGTCCGCCATTCACAAAGGCGAGCAGGGGAAGCCTTATCAGGCTTTGTACGCGGTCACGGGGTATAACCTGTGAATCGTCAACGCGGAATGTCTTCGCTGGCGCTGGTTCTGCTTTTACTGGTGCTTGGTACGCTGATCCTTACCGGCCTTAACCAGCAACTGACAACGTTCAGTACGCTTGTTGGCGGTGAGAGCCGTTCGCTGCAGCAGCAGGCGGCTGTCCAGTCAGCGCTTGAGTGGGGACGTGTTCAGAGCTGGTCATCCCATCCTGAAGTCCAGTGCAAACAGGCATCGTCATGGCGAGTGTGTCTGCGCCCGCTGGGTGAAACGACGGTTTTACTGATTGCCGGAGACGGCGACCTGCTGCTCTGGCGTGCAGGAGAAATTGTCGACGGGAAAATTCGCTTTTCCCCTCACGGCTGGAGTGATTTTTGCCCGCTAAAGGAGCGTTCGCTATGTCAACTGCCGTAAACAGAGAAAAAGGATTTAGCATGGTAGAGGTTCTTCTGGCGATGATGCTGCTGGTGATCGTTGTGACGGCTCTGTCGGGTTATCACCGGGCGCTGGCGGCGCGGTTTAGCGTGTTTAACCAATATCGCCAGCTCTGGCACCATGCCTGGAATCAGTCTCAGCTCTCAACAAATGTTCTCCCCGCAGGCTGGCAGGCCAGTCGGGTGCAGACAACGCCCGCAGGATGTGTCAGCATCACGGCTACACTTATTTCTCCTCTGGGGCGGCGCGGTGAGTTAACGCGTCTGCATTGCCCGGTTAGCCAGTAGTCGGGAGCGTCTATGTTAAGGGTCTACCACTCAAATCGTCTGGATGTGCTGGAAGCGCTGATGGAATTTATCGTTGAGCGCGAGCGGCTCGACGATCCTTTTGAGCCTGAAATGGTGCTGGTGCAGAGCACCGGTATGGCACAGTGGCTGCAAATGTCGCTTTCCCGTAAATTTGGCATTGCTGCGAATATTGATTTCCCGCTGCCCGCGAGCTTTATCTGGGAGATGTTTGTTCGCGTGTTACCGGACATTCCCGAGCAGAGCGCCTTTAACAAGCAGAGCATGAGCTGGAAGCTGATGGCACTGCTGCCGGATATGCTGCAGCACGATGAATTCGCCATGCTGCGCCACTACCTCAATGATGATACCGATAAGCGCAAGCTGTTTCAGCTGGCGTCGCGCACCGCCGATCTCTACGACCAATACCTCGTTTACCGCTCTGACTGGCTAATTCGCTGGGAAGCGGGTGAATTGGTTGAAGGGCTACCGGAGGCGCAAATCTGGCAGGCACCGCTGTGGAAGGCGCTGGTAGAGCATACGGAGAAACTTGGGCAGCCTAAGTGGCACCGTGCCAACCTGTACGATCGGTTTATCTCAATACTCGAGAATGCGTCGGTGCGCCCAGCCCGACTGCCGTCACGCGTTTTTATCTGTGGGATATCCGCACTACCGCCTGTTTATCTGAAGGCATTAAATGCGCTGGGTAAACATATTGATATACATATTTTGTTCACCAACCCTTGTCGACAGTATTGGGGAGATATCCTCGACGAACGTTGGCTTGCACGGCTGGTAACTCGCCAACGAAAGCGCCTTTTTGAAGAACGATCCGTCCCGCTGTTTAAAGACGGTTCGACTGCCGGGCTGCTTTTTGATGAAGACGGCATCCAGAACCTGCCCAATCCACTGCTTGCCTCATGGGGGAAGCTGGGGCGTGATTACATACACATGCTCTCCGATATTACGTCATCAGGCGAGGGCGACGTGGATGCCTTTGTTGAGATTGCCCCGGATTGCCTGCTGCATAATATCCAGTTAGATATTCTGGATCTGGAAAATCGCGCCGTCATGGGCGTGACGGCGAAAGAGTTTGAACGCAGCGACAGCAAGCGAAAGCTGGACGCTGACGATCGCAGCATCACAATCCATGTCTGCCATAGCCCGCAGCGTGAGGTTGAAGTGCTTCACGATCGGCTGCTGGCGATGCTGCAGGACGATCCCGAACTCACTCCGCGCGATATTGTGGTGATGGTGGCGGATATCGACAGCTACAGTCCCTTTATACAGGCTGTCTTCGGCAGTGCGACGGGTGAGCGATACCTGCCTTACGCCATCTCTGACCGTCGTGCCCGTCAGTCGCATCCGGCATTGCAGGCATTTCTCACCCTGCTTTCATTGCCGGATAGCCGCTTTATCTCCGAGGATGTCCTGGCGTTGCTGGATGTTCCCGTGCTGGCCGCCCGCTTCAACATCAATGAAGAAGGGCTGCGCTACCTTCGCCAGTGGGTTAATGAGTCCGGCGTTCGCTGGGGCATTGATGACGATAACGTCCAGGAGTTCGAACTCCCGCCGACAGGGCAACACACCTGGCGGTTTGGCCTGACGCGTATGCTGCTCGGCTACGCCATGGAGAGCAGCCAGGGCGAGTGGAACGAGGTGCTACCTTACGATGAATCCAGCGGGTTAATTGCTGAACTGGTGGGGCATTTAGCTTCTCTGCTGATGCAGCTTAACCGCTGGCGTCGTGAGCTTATGCAGCCGCGCCCGCTTGAAGAGTGGCTCCCGGTTTGCAGGGCGTTACTCAATGATTTCTTCCTGCCAGACAACGACACCGAAGCGGCGATGGCGCTCATCGAAACGCAGTGGCAGGCTATCGTCGACGAGGGCGTGAATTCCCATTATCTCGAAGCGATCCCTTTGTCACTGCTGCGCGATGAGCTGACGCAACGCCTTGACCAGGAGCGAATCAGCCAGCGTTTCCTGGCTGGCCCCATTAATATCTGTACCCTGATGCCAATGCGTTCAATTCCCTTCAAGGTGGTCTGCCTGCTCGGTATGAATGACGGTGTTTATCCGCGAGCGCTGGCGCCGCTGGGGTTCGATTTGATGAGCGCAGATCCAAAGCGGGGCGATCGTAGCCGTCGTGATGATGACCGCTATCTCTTCCTTGAAGCGCTCATATCCGCCCAGAGCAAGCTCTATATCAGCTATATCGGCCGCTCCATTCAGGACAACAGCGAGCGTTTCCCCTCCGTTCTGGTGCAGGAGCTGGTGGATTATATCGGCCAGAGCCACTATCTGGCTGGCGATGAAGGGCTGAACTGTGATGAAAGCGAACAGCGGGTGAAGGCGCACATTACCTGTATCCACAGCCGCATGCCGTTTGACCCGGTAAACTACGTTGTCAGCGAACAGCAGAGCTATGCCCGCGAATGGCTACCTGCAGCGAAAAAAGAGGGGCGAGCCCATACGGATTTCATTCAGGCGCTTGACCCGCTGCCCATTAACACCCTGACATTCGAACAGCTCCAGCGGTTTTGGGCGCATCCGGTGCGCGCCTTCTTCCAGCAGCGATTGCAGGTCAACTTCCGTTCTGAAGAGAGCGAAATCCCGGATGCAGAGCCCTTTACCCTGGAAGGGCTGGAGCGCTATCAGTTAAACCTCCAGTTGCTGAATGCGCTGGTTGAAGAAGAAGATGCTGACAAACTTTACCGCCGCTACCGTGCCGCAGGACAACTGCCTTACGGCGCTTTCGGGGAGATCGTCTGGGAGGCGCAGTGCCAGGAGATGACTGCTCTGGCGGAGCGCGTAAGGGAGCACCGCCAGCCCGGCCAAAGCATCGAAATCGATCTCATCTGCAACGGCATCCAACTTACGGGCTGGCTAACCCAGGTTCAGCCGGATGGATTGCTGCGCTGGCGGCCCTCCATGCTCAGCGTTTCACAAGGTTTGCAACTCTGGCTGGAACATCTTGTCTACAGTGCGGGTGGTCATCAGGGCGAAAGCCGGATATTCGTGCGCAAAGAGGGGGAGTGGCGCTTCCCGCCAATGGAGGCAGAACAGGCATTACGCTATCTGTCCTTGTACATTGAGGGCTATCTTCAGGGAATGAATAAACCCCTTTTGCTACTGCCTGAAAGCGGCGGTGCGTGGATAAAAGCCTGTTATGACGCGCAAAATGATGCGATGTTAACGGATGAGGCATCGTTGCAGAAAGCGCGCAGTAAATTTATGCAGGCCTACGAAGGAAACATGATGGTGCGTGGTGAAGGTGAGGATGTCTGGTATCAACGCTTATGGCGAACGCTTGAGCCAGAATACTTCGAGGCAATCACGGAAGAGGCGCAACGCTACCTGTTACCGTTGTTTAAATTTAATCAGTCCTGAGCGCTGTATAAAAATTGCGCAGCATGGGGTGTTCATTTATGATGCACTTCTTATCACGGACTGATGTACCTAAATAAAGAGATGTTGGCGTGTCCAGCACGCAGTTTGTTAATGATGAAGCCGTGATAAAGAGGTCGTAATGCCAGGCAGCACCTTGTTCAAAGCGTTTGTTTTGTTTGTCGCCCTTTGGGCTCCCGTCACTCAGGCAGACTCCGGTTGGCAACCCGTTCAGGAAACTATCCGTAAGAGCGAAAAAGATACCCGCCAGTATCAGGCTATCCGCCTTGATAACGGTATGACTGTGCTGCTGGTTTCCGATCCGCAGGCGGTGAAATCCCTCTCGGCGTTAGTAGTGCCGGTTGGATCGCTGGAAGATCCTGAGGCGCATCCGGGGCTGGCGCATTACCTCGAACATATGACGCTGATGGGTTCTAAAAAATATCCGCAGCCGGATAGCCTCTCTGAATTCCTGAAAATGCACGGCGGCAGCCACAACGCCAGCACGGCACCGTACCGCACGGCCTTTTATCTCGAAGTCGAAAATGACGCGCTGGCAGGGGCGGTTGAGCGTCTTGCCGATGCTATCGCTGCGCCGCTGCTGGATAAAAAATACGCCGACCGCGAGCGCAATGCCGTTAATGCAGAGCTGACCATGGCCCGTACCCGGGACGGTATGCGCATGGCGCAGGTCAGCGCCGAGACCATCAACCCGGCGCATCCGGGGTCACGTTTCTCGGGCGGTAATCTGGAGACGTTGAGCGACAAACCGGGTAGCCCGGTGATTGACGCTCTGCATGCGTTTCGCGACAAATACTACTCCGCTAACCTGATGAAGGCGGTTATTTACAGCAACAAACCGTTGCCGGAGCTTGCCGGTCTGGCGGCTCAAACGTTTGGCCGGGTGCCGAATAAAAATATCGACCTGCCGAAGATAGACGTACCGGTTGTCACGGACGCGCAAAAAGGGATCGTTATCCATTACGTCCCTGCCATGCCCCGCAAAGTGCTGCGCGTTGAGTTCCGCATTGATAACAACACTGCCCAGTTTCGCAGTAAAACCGACGAGCTGGTGACCTACCTGATTGGTAACCGCAGCCCGGGAACCTTATCTGACTGGCTGCAAAAACAGGGGCTGGTGGAAGGGATCCGCGCCGATTCCGATCCCGTGGTAAACGGCAATAGCGGCGTGCTGGCGATCTCCGCCACGCTGACCGACAAAGGGCAGGCCAACCGTGATGAAGTGGTGGCGGCAATCTTTAGCTACCTCTCTTTACTGCGCGAGAAAGGCGTCGATAAGCGCTATTTTGATGAACTGGCGCACGTGCTGGATCTCGATTTCCGCTACCCGTCCATTACCCGCGACATGGATTACGTGGAGTGGCTGGCGGATACCATGATCCGCGTGCCGGTGGCGCACACGCTTGACGCGGTCAATATTGCCGATCTTTATGATGCCGAGGCGGTAAAAGCGCGCCTGGCGATGATGACCCCGCAGAATGCCCGCATCTGGTACATCAGCCCGAACGAACCGCACAACAAGACGGCGTACTTTGTTGATGCCCCTTATCAGGTAGACAAAATCAGCGACCAGACTTTCGCCGACTGGCAGAAGAAGGCCGGTGAGATAGCGTTGAAGCTGCCGGAGCTGAACCCCTACATCCCGGATGATTTCTCGCTGATTAAAACGACTAAGGATTACCCACATCCGGAGCTCATTATTGATGAGCCGACGCTGCGCGTGGTGTACACCCCAAGCCGCTATTTCACGAGCGAGCCGAAGGCCGATGTCAGCGTGGTTCTGCGTAACCCGAAAGCGATGAATAGCGCCAAAAACCAGGTCATGTTCGCGCTCAATGACTATCTGGCCGGTATCGCGCTCGATCAGCTCAGTAACCAGGCGGCCGTGGGGGGGATCAGCTTCTCCACCAACGCCAACAACGGGTTGATGCTCAATGCAAACGGCTATACCCAGCGTTTGCCTCAGCTTTTCCAGGCACTGCTGGAAGGTTACTTTAGCTACACGCCGACGGAAGAACAGCTTGAGCAGGCCAAATCCTGGTATGCGCAGATGATGGACTCGGCCGAGAAGGGCAAAGCTTACGATCAGGCGCTTATGCCTGCGCAAATGCTTTCGCAAATACCTTATTTCCAGCGAGAAGACCGCCGCGCGCTGCTGCCATCTATCACCTTAAAAGACGTGCTGGCATACCGTGATGCGCTGAAAACCAATACGCGTCCCGAGTTCCTTATCGTCGGCAACATGAGCGAAGATCAGGCCAAAACGCTGGCAGAAAATGTCCGCACGCAGCTTGGTTCGAAAGGCGACGAGTGGTGTCGCAACCAGGACGTGCTGGTTGAGGAAAAACAGAATGTGATTTTTGAAAAAACGGGTAGCAGCACGGATTCTGCGCTGGCCGCGGTGTTCGTACCAACGGGCTATGATGAATTCGCAAGCTCTGCGCAGAGCGCCGTTCTGGGACAGATTATTCAGCCTTGGTTCTATAACCAGTTGCGCACTGAAGAGCAGCTTGGCTATGCGGTATTTGCTTTCTCGATGAACGTGGGCCGTCAATGGGGGCTGGGCTTCCTGCTGCAAAGCAGCGACAAACAACCGGCCTACCTCTGGCAGCGCTATCAGGCGTTCTTCCCGCAGGTGGAAGCAAAACTGCGCGCCATGAAGCCGGAAGAGTTTGCCCAGATCCAGCAGGCCGTTATCACGCAGGTGATGCAGCCGCCGCAGACGCTGGGTGAAGAGGCTTCGCAGCTGAGCAAAGATTTCGATCGCGGTAATCTGAAATTTGATTCGCGTGATAAAGTAGTGGCCGAGATTAAACAGCTGACGCCGCAGAAGGCTGCCGATTTCTTCCATCAGGCAGTGATTAAGCCGCAGGGTATTACCATCCTGTCTCAGGTTTCCGGTAGCCAGAACGGGAAAACGGACTACGTGAACCCGGAAGGCTGGAAAGTCTGGAAGAGCGTCAGCGCGCTGCAGCAATCTATGCCCTGGAGTAAGAAAGAATGACCAGTACCGCTGAGTCCCTTGATCCCTTACGTTTACCTCTGCAGGGTGAACGATTGATTGAAGCCTCAGCGGGAACGGGAAAAACCTTCACCATCGCCGCGCTCTATCTGCGCCTGCTGTTAGGGCTTGGCGGTAACGCCGCTTTTCCTCGTCCTCTGAGCGTGGAAGAGCTGCTGGTCGTCACCTTCACCGAGGCCGCCACCGCTGAACTGCGCGGCCGTATTCGTACCAATATCCACGAGCTGCGTATCGCCTGCCTGCGCCAGAGCACGGAAAATCCTCTCTACGCGAGCCTTCTGGAAGAGATTGCCGATAAGCAACAGGCGGCCCAGTGGCTGCTTCTCGCTGAACGGCAGATGGATGAAGCGTCCGTCTTTACCATTCACGGGTTTTGCCAGCGCATGCTGAGCCTGAATGCGTTTGAATCCGGCATGCTGTTTGAACAACAGCTTATTGAAGATGAATCCGTGCTTCGCTATCAGGCCTGCGCGGATTTCTGGCGTCGCCACTGCTATCCGTTACAGCGCGATATTGCCGAAGCGGTACATGCGTTGTGGAAGGGGCCCGAAGCGCTGCTGCGCGCCATCGATCGTTATCTTCAGGGGGAAGCACCAGCGATCAAATCTCCGCCCCCGGCGGATGAAACTCTGGCTTCGCGCCATGAAAAAATCATCGCGAAAATTGCCGACATCAAGCAAAAATGGATTGAGTCTGTCGGCGAGATTGACGCGATCATTGAGAATTCCGGGATCGACCGACGAAAGTTCAACCGCGGCAACCAGGGAAAATGGATCGAGAAGATCAGCGCGTGGGCGCAGGAAGAGACGCGAGGCTACCTGCTCCCGGACGCGCTGGAAAAATTCTCGCAGCGTTTCCTGGTTGAGCGGACCAAAGCTGACGGCATTGTGCCTGAACATCCCCTGTTTGTGGCGATTGAAACCCTGCTTGCAGAGCCATTAACGCTTAACGATCTGATGATCGTCCGCGCCATGACGGAGATTCGCGAAGCCGTCGCGCGTGAGAAACGCCGCCGGGGCGAGCTGGGGTTTGATGATATGCTGAGCCGCCTTGATGCGGCGTTATGCAGTGAAAATGGCGAAGCGCTTGCCGCCGCGATTCGCACCCGCTTCCCGGTGGCAATGATTGACGAATTTCAGGATACCGACCCTCAGCAATACCGTATTTTCCGCCGTATCTGGCGCCAGCAGCCCGGCACCGCGCTGCTGTTAATCGGCGATCCTAAGCAGGCCATTTATGCTTTCCGCGGTGCGGATATTTTCACCTACATGAAAGCCCGTAGCGAGGTCGACGCGCACTACACGCTCGACACCAACTGGCGCTCCTCTCCCGGCATGGTGGAAAGTGTCAACGCGCTTTTCGGCCGCATGGATACGGCGTTTATGTTCCGGGAGATCCCTTTCCAGCCGGTCAAATTCGCCCCGAAAAATGCCTCGTTGCGCTTCGAATTTAACGGCGAAACGCAGCCCGCCATGAATTTCTGGCTGCTGGATGGAGAGGGCTGCGGCGTCGCGGACTATCAAAACGCCATGGCCCAGCACTGTGCGGCACAAATTCGGGACTGGCTCAGCGCTGGTGCGCGCGGTGAAGCACTGCTGTGGAAGGGGGATAAACCTGCCCCGGTTAAGGCATCGGATATCACGGTGCTGGTGCGCAGCCGTCAGGAGGCCGCACTTATCCGCGATGCCCTGACGTTACTGAATATACCGTCCGTCTACCTTTCCAACCGCGACAGCGTTTTTGAAACGCTGGAAGCCCAGGAGATGCTATGGCTGCTGCAGGCCGTGCTGGCGCCGGAGCGGGAAAGCACGCTGCGCAGCGCACTGGCGAGCGCGATGCTCGGGCTGAATGCGCGTGACATTGATGCGCTCAACAATGACGAATCCGCATGGGATGCCGTGGTAGAAGAGTTTGTTCGCTACCGTGAAAAATGGCAGAAGCGCGGCGTGATGGCGATGGTGCGCGAGCTCATGGCACAGCGTCACATTGCGGAGAACATGCTCGCGACCGCGGGCGGCGAGCGTCGGCTGACCGATATTTTACACATCAGCGAGCTTCTCCAGGAAGCGGGCACGCAGCTGGAGAGCGAGCACGCCCTGGTGCGCTGGCTGGCGCAGCAGATTGCTGACCCGAACAGTAATTCATCCAGCCAGCAGATGCGCCTTGAGAGCGATAAACATCTGGTGCAGATCGTTACCATTCACAAGTCGAAAGGTCTGGAGTATCCGCTGGTCTGGCTGCCATTTATCGCCAATTACCGCGTGCAGGACCAGGCTTTTTACCACGATCGCGAGTCGTTTGAGGCGGTGCTCGATCTCAGCAACGCGGAGTCCAGCGTTGAGCTGGCCGAAGCCGAGCGTCTGGCGGAAGATCTTCGTCTGCTCTACGTGGCGCTGACCCGTTCAGTCTGGCACTGCAGTCTGGGCATTGCGCCGCTGTTCCGCCGTCGTGGCGAAAAAAGCGGCGAGAGTGATTTTCATCTGAGCGCGCTGGGGCGGCTTATTCAGCGCGGCGAATCCAAAGATGCCGCAGGGCTGCGCCAGTGCATCGAATCGCTTTGCACCGAGCATGTTGCCCTGCATATTCCGACCCAGCCCGACAACAGTCGCTGGCAGACGCCTGAGCAGCAGGCCTCTGAGCTGCATGCCCGACAGGTTGCCCGCATGATTGCCGACGACTGGCGCGTCACCAGCTACTCCGGTTTACAGCAGCACGGGCAGAGTATTGCGCAGGATCTGATGCCAAAACTGGATGTCGATGCCGCAGGTGCCGGGAGTGTGCCCGTTGAGCCCGTGCTCACACCTCATCAGTTCCCACGCGGCGCCTCGCCGGGCACGTTTTTGCACAGTCTGTTTGAGGAGCTGGATTTTACCCAGCCGGTTTCCGATGAGTGGGTGCTGAAGATGCTGCAGAGCGGCGGCTACGACGCGCAGTGGCAGCCGGTTCTCACGGAATGGATCCGCGCTATTCTGCACGCGCCACTCACGGCGCAGGGGATTTCGCTGAGCCAGTTGACCGCCAAAGATAAGCAGGTGGAGATGGAGTTTTATCTTCCTATTGCCAGCCCGCTCAGGGCCGAGGCGCTTGATGCAATGATCCGCGAGTACGATCCGTTATCCGCCGGGTGCCCGCCGCTGAATTTCCGCCAGGTGCAGGGGATGCTGAAAGGCTTTATCGACCTCGTTTTCCTCCATGAAGGGCGCTACTACCTGCTGGATTACAAATCGAACTGGCTGGGTGAAAGCAGCGAAGCCTACACGCAAGACGCGATGGCCTCTGCGATGCAAATGCATCGCTACGATCTGCAGTACCAGCTTTACACCCTGGCACTGCACCGCTACCTGCGTCATCGCATGGCCAATTACCGTTATGAAGACCATTTTGGCGGCGTAATTTACCTGTTCCTGCGCGGCGTGGATGCTAATGACCCGCGTTCCGGCGTCTTCAGTACGCGTCCGGCTGCGGAGTTGATTGAAAAAATGGATAACCTGTTTGCTACAGGCACGGAGGAGGTGGCATGACGATGCAGGCACTACTGCTGGACGCGGTTGAACAACGATTACTGCGCCACCTGGATGTGCAGTTTGCCATGATGGTGGCGGGCGAAGAGCCTGCCGTCATGCTTGCCGCCGCGATCCTGAGCAAAGATGCGGGGGAGGGGCACGTGTGTCTGCCACTTTCACGTCTGGTGGTGGATGAGAAAATGCCCCCGGCTTTACAGGCGTGTTTCGCGCTGCTGGGTGAGGCCGTGGACTGGCAGGAAATATTACTCCGCTCGCCTGCCGTCAGCGGCGCCGATACCGGTACGCCAATGATTTTGACGGGAGAACGTTTGTATCTGAACCGGCTGTGGCGTAACGAGCTAACGGTGGCGCGCTTCTTCAGCGAGACCAATGCTCCGCTAGCGTGCGATGAAGCACTGCTCCGGCAAACGCTGGATATGCTGTTTACCTCTGACGACGCGACAGACTGGCAGAAAGTGGCGGCAGCGGTGGCGTTAACGCGGCGGATATCGGTGATTTCTGGCGGTCCGGGCACCGGAAAAACGACCACCGTGGCAAAGCTGCTTGCCGCGCTGATTCAGTTATCGGGTGAACAAAAGTGCCGTATTCGCCTGGCAGCCCCCACGGGGAAAGCGGCGGCGCGTCTGACAGAGTCGTTGGGCGGGGCGCTGCAAAAACTGCCGCTTTCCGGGGATCAGCTTGCGCTTTTCCCTAACGAAGCCAGCACGCTGCACCGGTTGCTGGGCGCTCAGCCGGGCAGCCAGCGTCTGCGCTATCATGCTGGTATCCCCTTGCATCTTGACGTGCTGGTGGTGGATGAAGCGTCGATGATTGACCTGACGATGATGTCGCGGTTGATCGATGCGCTCCCGCCGCACGCACGGGTTATTTTTCTCGGCGATCGCGATCAGCTTGCCTCCGTTGAGGCCGGAGCCGTGCTGGGCGATATCTGCACCTATGCCAGCCTGGGATATACCTCGGAACGTGCAGAGGAGTTAGCCCGTCTCACCGGATGTTCGCTCACCTCTGAAAACCATTCGCTTGCAGGGGCGCTGCGCGACAGCCTGTGTCTGCTGCAAAAAAGCTACCGTTTCGGCAGCGACTCCGGCATCGGCCAGCTCGCGGCGGCAGTGAACCGGGGCGACCGGCGCACCACCACTGCGGTATTCGACGGAACCTATACGGATATTGAGAAAAAATCGCTGCAAACCGGGGAAGAATATCAGGCGATGCTTGATGACGCCCTGCTGGGGTATCAACATTTTCTGACGGGCGTACAGCAGCAAAGCATGCCGGAGCAGGTCATTGCCGCGTTTGGCGAATATCAGTTGCTCTGTGCGCTGAGGGAAGGCCCCTTTGGCGTCAGCGGCCTGAACGACAGGCTGGAACAGCTGCTGGCGCAAAAGCGTAAAATCAACCGTACCCCGCACTCCCGCTGGTATGAAGGGCGGCCGGTGATGATCTCCCGCAACGACAGCGCGCTGGGGTTGTTTAACGGAGATATCGGGATTGCGCTCGATCGCGGTCAGGGGCTTCGCGTCTGGTTCCAGATGCCAGACGGCAGCGTGAAGTCTTTCCAGCCCAGCCGTTTGCCCGAGCATGAAACCGCATGGGCGATGACGGTGCATAAATCTCAGGGCTCTGAGTTTAACCATGCGGCGCTGATCCTGCCCACGCAGCTTTCACCGGTCATTACCCGCGAGCTGATCTATACCGCCATTACGCGCGCGCGTCAGCGCCTGTCGCTCTATGCCGACGAACGGGTGCTGGTGCAGGCGATTGCCGCCCGTACGGAACGCCGAAGCGGGCTGAGCGCGATATTTGGGGCCGTCTGAATGAAAGCCCCCACCGGACGGTGAGGGCGTCGTATCATCCAAGGTCAGCCATCAGCACTTTTGAACGACGCTGATAGTTGTACATCTCTTTCTTCGTTTCCGGCAGGGAATCAATATCTACCGGCGTGAACCCGCGCTCCTGGAACCAGTGAATGCTCCGCGTCGTCAGGACGAAAAGCTTGCTCAGCCCCATCTGACGCGCCTGTGCCGCCACGCGCTCAAGCAGCATTTCGCCGCGTGAAGAGCTGCGGTAGTCCGGGTGCACCGCCACGCAGGCCATTTCACCAATCTTCTCTTCCGGGAACGGATAGAGCGCGGCGCAGGCGATGGTCAGGTTATCGCGCTGGATAATGGTGAATTTGTCGATCTCCATCTCCAGCTGCTCTCGGGAGCGACGCACCAGAATACCCTGCTGCTCCAGAGGACGGATCAGCTCCAGAATGCCGCCGATATCGTTGATGGTCGCGCGGCGGATCTGCTCGGCGCTTTCCATCACAATCTGGGTACCAATACCGTCGCGGGAGAACAGCTCCTGCAGCAGAGCGCCGTCTTCCTGATAGCTGATCAGGTGACTACGGCGCACGCCGCTGCGACAGGCCTTCACGGCACCACGCAGGAAGCGGACGGTGCCGGAGTGGTAATCGCCTTCGGCTTCCAGCACTTCCACGCGGGCCTGGGCTTCATTCGGGAAGAGTTCCGGCACAATCACCCCTTCATCGTTTACGACGCCCTGGGAGGAGCAAAACCCAATCATTTTTTCCGCCTTCAGCTTGATCGCCAACTGGGTGGCAATCTCTTCGGACGTCAGGTTAAAGCTTTCGCCGGTTACGGAAACCGCCACCGGGCCCATCAGCACGATGGCACCGCTGTCCAACTGGCGATGAATGGCTTCTTCATCAATACGACGAATGCGGCCGCTGTGGCAGTAATCTACGCCATCGTCCACGCCGAGCGGCTGGGCAATGATAAAGTTGCCGCTCACGACGTTGATATGCGCGCCCTGTAGCGGTGTGTTGTTCAGGCTCATCGACAGGCGAGCGGTAATATCCAGCTGCAGCAGACCCGCCGCCTGTTTCACCAGCTCCAGAGTTTTTGCATCCGTGACGCGAGTATGTTTGTGGTAAATCGGCTCGTGGTGGTGAGCGGCCAGGTTGGCGTCAATCTGCGGGCGTGCGCCGTAGACCACCACCAGGCGGATCCCGAGGCTGTGCAGCAGGCCAATGTCATTGACGATGCTGGAAAAATTTTCATGCTCGATGGCTTCGCCGCCCAGCATGATGACAAACGTTTTTCCCCGGTGGGCGTTGATATAGGGAACAGAATGGCGGAATCCCTGGACCAGTTCGGTTCTACGTTCCTTCACCATGGCACAACCCTTAATGAATGTTTATTCGTAATTTCTGTATTTTTATTCGATTGTGGGCGCGTGTGCAAGTGCAAATTTTCTGCGTCCTACAGAAATTAATAAGTAATCCGTGCGTTAACGTATGATTGTTTACCCTTTTATAGATGACAGTTTATGCGTCATTCGTTAAAGTTTTCGGTCAATCTGACCATTTTGTATATCAGTTCGTTTTCTTGCTCGGGAGAAGCATGTCGGGATCCAATTCAGCAATAAGCCGCCGCCGTTTGTTAAAAGGGGCCGGGGCAATGTGGTTGCTTAGCGTCAGCCAGGTCGGTCTTGCCGCCACGAGTCAGGTGGTGGCGGTGCGCGTCTGGCCGTCGTCGACCTATACGCGCGTAACGGTCGAGTCCAACCGCGTGCTGAAATATAAGCAATTTGCCCTCAGCAACCCTGAACGCGTGGTGGTGGATCTCGAAGGGGTGAACCTCAACTCCGTGCTGAAAGGCATGGCGGCGCAGATCCGCGGTGACGATCCGTTTATTAAATCGGCGCGCGTCGGCCAGTTTGATCCGCAAACCGTGCGCATGGTGTTTGAGCTGAAGCAGAACGTTAAGCCGCAGCTGTTCGCCCTGGCGCCCGTTGCAACGTTTAAAGAGCGTCTGGTGATGGATCTCTACCCGGCCAATGCGACGGATATTCAGGATCCGCTTCTCGCCCTGCTGGAGGATTACAACAAAGGCGATCTTCAGCGTCAGGTGCCGCCTGCGCAAAGCGGCCCGCAGCCGGGGAAAGCAGGGCGCGATCGTCCGATTGTGATCATGCTCGATCCCGGCCACGGCGGCGAAGACTCCGGTGCGGTGGGGAAATACCATACGCGTGAAAAAGACGTGGTGCTGCAAATTGCCCGTCGTCTGAAGGCGTTAATTGATAAAGAGGGCAATATGCGCGCCTACATGACGCGCAATGAGGATGTCTTTATCCCGCTGAAGGTCAGGGTGGCGAAAGCGCAGAAGCAGCGCGCCGATCTGTTCGTCTCTATTCATGCGGATGCCTTTACCAGCCGCCAGCCAAGCGGCTCGTCGGTGTTTGCGCTTTCCACCAAAGGTGCGACCAGTACCGCGGCGCGATACCTTGCGGACACCCAGAACGCCTCGGATTTGATCGGTGGCGTGAGCAAAAGCGGCGACCGCTACGTTGACCATACTATGTTTGACATGGTGCAGTCCCTGACCATTAACGACAGCCTGAAGTTTGGTAAAGCGGTGCTGGGCAAGCTGGGGAACATCAATAAGCTGCACAAAAACAGCGTTGAGCAGGCCGGGTTTGCGGTACTGAAGGCACCGGATATTCCGTCCATTCTGGTGGAAACCGCGTTTATCAGTAACGTGGAAGAAGAGCGTAAGCTCAAGACCGCTAAATTCCAGCAGGAGGTTGCGGAGTCGATTCTGGCGGGGATTCGGGCGTATTTCTCCGACGGGGCGACGCTGGCGCGACGCGGGTAGGTCTTTTAGCCGGGTGGAATGCCCGGCAAATTCACAAACGGCAGATACAAAAAAACACCCTTAAGGGTGTTTATTGTGTTCAGAAGTGTTGGTTGCGGGGGCCGGATTTGAACCGACGACCTTCGGGTTATGAGCCCGACGAGCTACCAGGCTGCTCCACCCCGCGTCCGTCTTTCTACAGTCGTAGAAACTTACTTCTTCAAATTTGATTGGTTGCGGGGGCCGGATTTGAACCGACGACCTTCGGGTTATGAGCCCGACGAGCTACCAGGCTGCTCCACCCCGCGTCCGTCTTTCTACAGTTGTAGAAGATACTTCATCAAATTTTAATTGGTTGCGGGGGCCGGATTTGAACCGACGACCTTCGGGTTATGAGCCCGACGAGCTACCAGGCTGCTCCACCCCGCGTCCGTGGAAGCGCACTATACTCGGATAGGTTTGTGATGCAACCCCTTTTTCACATAAATCATTAACTTTGTATGTAAATTGAACGGCATTGCGACATTTGGACTATTTTTTGCTCAGAATTTGCCAAAGGGCATGCGATCACATTTCATTCGCTTTGTCGGTTTGTTATCTTCATCACGCGGAAATGGGCAACTTAAAGACGAGATATAATGAAAGGACGTTGGGCGAAGTATCTGATGACGGGCGCAATGGTAGCGATTCTTGCGGCCTGTTCTTCCAAACCGACCGATCGCGGTCAGCAGTATAAAGACGGGAAGTTATCCCAGCCTTTCTCGTTAGTTAACCAGCCTGACGCCGTTGGCGCGCCGATCAACGCCGGTGATTTCTCCGAGCAGGTCTACCAGATCCGCAACGCGTCGCCGCGTCTGTATAGCTCGCAGAACAATGTTTATAGCGCGGTACAGGACTGGCTGAAGGCGGGCGGCGATACGCGCAACATGCGCCAGTTTGGTATTGATGCCTGGCAGATGGAAGGGGCGGATAACTACGGCAACGTCCAATTCACCGGCTACTACACGCCCGTGATTCAGGCGCGACACACGCGTCAGGGCGAATTCCAGTATCCTATCTACCGTATGCCGCCAAAACGCGGTCGCCTGCCGTCTCGCGCCGAGATCTACGCCGGTGCGCTAAGCGAAAACTACGTCCTGGCCTACAGCAACTCTCTGATGGATAACTTCATCATGGACGTGCAGGGCAGCGGCTATATTGATTTTGGCGACGGCTCGCCGCTCAACTTCTTCAGCTATGCCGGGAAAAACGGCCATGCCTACCGCAGCATCGGTAAGGTGCTGATCGACCGCGGCGAAGTGAAAAAAGAAGATATGTCGATGCAGGCGATCCGCGAGTGGGGCGAAAAGCACAGCGAAGCCGAAGTGCGTGAGCTTCTTGAGCAGAACCCGTCTTTCGTCTTCTTCAAGCCGCAAAACTTTGCCCCGGTAAAAGGGGCGAGCGCCGTACCGCTGATTGGCCGCGCGTCGGTGGCATCCGATCGCTCTATCATTCCTGCGGGCACCACGCTGCTGGCGGAAGTCCCTCTTCTCGACAACAACGGCAAGTTCAACGGCCAGTATGAGCTGCGTCTGATGGTAGCGCTGGATGTGGGCGGAGCAATTAAAGGCCAGCACTTTGATATCTATCAGGGGATTGGTCCGGATGCGGGCCACCGTGCAGGCTGGTATAACCACTACGGACGCGTATGGGTGCTGAAGGCGGCACCGGGCACCGGAAACGTATTCAGCGGCTGATTGTGGTATTCTGAGCGCAATACGGATTACTGTTCAGGGTGAGGAAAACCTCACCCTTTTTACATCTGAGGTTTTATGTCTGTGGTAATCAGCGATGCCTGGCGCCAGCGTTTTGGCGGCACGGCACGTCTCTATGGTGAAAAAGCCCTGCAGCTGTTTGCGGATGCGCACGTCTGCGTGGTGGGCATTGGCGGTGTCGGCTCCTGGGCGGCGGAAGCGCTGGCGAGAACCGGTATTGGCGCGATCACGCTGATTGATATGGATGACGTTTGCGTCACCAACACCAACCGTCAAATCCATGCCCTGCGCGATAACGTCGGCCTGGCGAAGTCAGAGGTGATGGCAGAGCGTATTCGCCTCATCAACCCGGAGTGTCGGGTGACGGTGATCGACGACTTTGTGACGGCAGATAACGTCGCGGAATACATGAGCAAAGGCTATAGCTACGTGATTGACGCTATCGACAGCGTGCGGCCAAAAGCGGCGCTGATCGCGTACTGTCGTCGCTACAAGGTACCGCTGGTCATGACGGGCGGGGCGGGCGGGCAAATCGATCCGACGCAGATCCAGGTGGCCGATCTGGCGAAAACCATTCAGGATCCGCTGGCGGCCAAGCTGCGTGAACGCCTGAAAAGCGACTTCAACGTGGTGAAGAACAGTAAGGGCAAGCTGGGCGTCGACTGCGTGTTCTCAACCGAAGCGCTGGTCTACCCGCAGGCGGATGGTTCAGTCTGTGCGATGAAAAGCACGGCGGAAGGTCCAAAGAGAATGGATTGTGCCTCAGGCTTTGGTGCGGCCACCATGGTGACCGCCTCCTTTGGCTTTGTGGCGGTCTCTCACGCCCTGAAGAAGATGATGGCGAAGGCGGAACGTCAGGCCTGAGCCTGACGGGCTGCGTCCAGCACCGCGTCGCTCAGCGCGATCAGGCCCTGGCCGCGCGAGGCGCTAAGCTGCGCGCGCAGCCCCAGCTCGTCGAACAGCGCCAGCGGCGAGTGTGCCAGCAGCTCCGCCGCGCTTTTCCCCTCTATGGCGGTTAACAGTACCGCCAGCAGCCCGCGTACAATGCGTCCTTCGCTGTCGCCGAAAAAGTGCAGCTTCTCGCCGGAGGCGCTCACACCCAGCCAGACGCGGTTTTCACAGCCTGCGATCTCTTTCGCCTGCGCTTTAAGATTGTCTGAAAGGGCAGGGAGCTGTTTACCCAGCAGGATCAGCTGCCGATATTTATCTTCCCACTGCTGGAGCGGGGCGAAGGTCTGTTTTAAGGTCTCTTCTGTGATGACCGTGCCAAACGGATGTCCGGCTAAAGCAGCGCTAGTCATTAATCCACCAGTATTTCAAGGGCGCGGTCAACGGCGCTAACCAGCGCGTCGACATCGCTTTGGGTGTTATACGGCGCAAACGAGGCGCGCAGGGTACCGGTAACGCCGAGCGCCGCCAGCAGCGGCTGGGCGCAGTGCTGTCCGGCGCGCAGGGCAATGCCGTACCCGGCCAGCAGCGTCACCATATCGCTGTGATGCACGCCAGCAAAATCAAAGGCGAGCAGGCTGGAATCCTGAACGCGGAACGAGCGGAAGCCCGGACGCTTTTTCAGTTCTTCCTCAGCCAGCGTCGCCAGCCCGCGGCTCCAGCTTTCCGCCTGAACCACGTCCGTTTCCGCCAGCCATTCAAGTGCGGCACTCAGGCCGATGACTCCGGCCACGTTCGGCGTGCCGGCTTCCAGACGGTAAGGCAGCTCCTGCGTTTTGAAGCCATCGAACGACACTTCGGTAATCATTTTGCCGCCGCCGAGCCACGGCGTCATTTTGGCCAGCAGTTCCGGTTTACCGTACAGTGCACCAATCCCGGTTGGCCCGTAGAGTTTGTGCCCGGAGAAGGCGTAGAAGTCGATATCCAGCGCCTGCACATCAGCGGGGAAATGAACCACGCCCTGAGCACCATCGACCATCACCACCACGCCGCTGGCATGAGCAATTTCAATGGCGCGAGCCAGATCCGGGCAGCCACCGGTAACGTTGGACATCTGCCCCAGCGCCAGAATGCGGCTGCGCGACGTAATCAGCTCAGGAAGACGGGCCACGTCGGGCAGGAAGTCTGCACTCAACGGGAGTTTAAGAACGCGCGCTCCCGTTTGCTCAGCCACCATCAGCCACGGCACCAGGTTAGCGTGGTGCTCTGCTTCGCTGACGATAATCTCGTCCCCCGGCTGCAGCAACGGGCGCGCATAGCACTGAGCTACCATGTTAATCGCTTCGGTCGTACCGCGCGTCCAGACGATATTTTTCCCGCTTTCGGCATTGATCAGGCGTGCAACCTGATCCCGTGCGGCTTCATAGCGCGCGGTCAGGCGCTGCGCTTCGGCAAACTGGCTGCGATGTACGTTGCCTGCACTCAGGCTGTAGAACTGCTGCGTGGCTTCGATTACCGCCTGGGGCTTCAGGGCCGTGGCGGCGCTATCAAGGTAAATACCGGCATCGGCCAGCGCCGGAAACTGTGCGCGAAACTGCGCAGGACTGAATGCGTTCATGGAATTCCTCATGTCGATAATGAGATCGTCGCGCAATTTCATCGGCAGGGCAAGGAGGTTGATATCTATCAGATTCGTCTGCTTATCCTGGCGACCTCGAAAAAGCAGGTTATGCTAAATAGTGTTAGGCGGATGTTTTAGCCTGTTATAAATCGAGGTTTGAATAGCATTAATTGCTAAAGGAGAATAATCATGAATAAGACAGCTGCAATCATTTCTGCCTGTGCGTTTACTTTTGCCCTGAGCGCCTGTTCTGGTAACAACTACGTGATGCACACCAACGATGGTCGTTCTATCGTTTCGGAAGGGAAACCGACAACCGATAACGATACCGGGATGATTTCGTACAAAGATGCTAACGGGAACAAGCAGCAGATCAACCGCACGGACGTGAAAGAGATGAAAGAGATCGAGCATTAATCGATCGCAGGCGAAAAAAAAGCACCGCAAATTGGCGGTGCTACATTAATCACTATGGACAGACAGGGTAAATGTACAGGAAGTGAAAAATTGGTAGCGTTGCTACCGTGGTCTGAATCGCAGACCAATTGCAAACACAACAACACAACATCACAACCGTAAGCCAAAAGCCCTTCAGAACACGCATTCCGAAAAAAGCTCTTCGTTCCGGCTCAGGAAGTGCCGCCACTATAGGTATTTGCTGGTAGTTCCTCAACGGACAAATTATAATGGCTCAGATAAAAAAAACTAATAGGTTAAACGTTGTTTCCTGTTTGTTAAATTCCGTTAACATCTAAGCCAGATAACCATGTCAAAGCGATTGCCACCCCTTAACGCATTACGCGTTTTTGATGCAGCAGCACGTCACCTGAGCTTCACCCGTGCGGCAGATGAGCTTTTTGTGACACAGGCCGCAGTAAGTCACCAAATCAAGTCTCTGGAGGATTTCCTGGGCCTTAAGCTGTTCCGCCGACGCAATCGTTCCTTGCTGTTGACCGAAGAGGGGCAGAGCTACTTTCAGGATATTAAAGAGATTTTTTCCCAGCTCACGGAAGCGACGCGTAAGCTGCAGGCGCGCAGTGCAAAAGGTGCCCTGACTGTCAGTTTATTGCCCAGTTTTGCCATTCAATGGCTGGTGCCAAGACTCTCAAGCTTTAACTCAGCTTATCCGGGGATCGACGTTCGAATCCAGGCGGTGGATCGTCAGGAAGACAAGCTGGCTGATGATGTGGATGTCGCCATTTTTTATGGTCGCGGCAACTGGCCGGGCTTGCGTGTTGAAAAATTATACGCAGAATATCTGCTTCCGGTCTGTTCTCCGTTGCTTTTAACGGGCGACAAGGCGCTGAAAACACCCGCTGACCTGGCGCAGCATACGCTTTTACATGATGCCTCTCGCCGTGACTGGCAAACTTATACCCGTCAATTAGGTCTTAGTCATATAAACGTGCAGCAGGGCCCCATTTTTAGCCACAGTGCGATGGTGCTACAGGCTGCCATACACGGACAGGGCGTGGCGTTGGCAAACAACGTGATGGCGCAGTCCGAAATTGAGGCAGGCCGTCTGGTTTGCCCTTTTAATGATGTACTGGTCAGCAAGAATGCGTTTTATCTGGTTTGTCATGACAGTCAGGCAGAACTGGGTAAAATAGCCGCCTTCCGGCAGTGGATACTGGCGAAAGCGGCAAGCGAGCAAGAAAAATTCCGCTTCAGGTATGAACAATAACGTTTGTGTGCCGGGCACGCATTAATTCAGGGCTTAAACATGACCAGCCGATTCATGCTGATTTTTGCCGCGGTGAGTGGCTTTATTTTTGTTGCACTGGGCGCCTTTGGCGCGCACGTTTTAAGCAAGTCGTTGGGCGCTGTCGAGATGGGCTGGATCCAGACCGGTCTTGAGTATCAGGCGTTCCACACGCTGGCTATTTTTGGTCTGGCGGTGGCGATGCAGCGTCGGATTAGCATCTGGTTTTACTGGAGCAGCGTGTTTATGGCGCTGGGTACCGTGCTGTTCAGCGGTAGCCTGTACTGCCTGGCACTCTCGCATCTGCGCCTGTGGGCGTTTGTTACACCTGTCGGCGGCGTCAGCTTCCTGGCGGGGTGGGTATTAATGTTTATCGGAGCCATCCGTCTGAAACGCAAGGGCGTTGTTCATGAATAAGGTTGTTTTATATTGTCGCCCGGGGTTTGAGAAAGAGTGCGCCGCGGAAATTACCGATAAAGCGGCGAAGCGCGAAGTCTTCGGCTTTGCCCGCGTTAAAGAGAACGCGGGCTATGTGGTATTCGAGTGCTATCAGCCAGAAGACGCAGACAAGCTGGCACGCGAGCTGCCGTTCAGCTCGCTTATCTTCGCGCGTCAGATGTTTGTCGCGGGTGAGCTGCTGAAAGATCTTCCGCCGGAAGACCGCATCACGCCGATTGTCGGCATGCTGCAGGGCGTGGTGGAGAAGGGCGGCGACCTGCGCGTTGAGGTTGCCGATACCAATGAAAGCAAAGAGCTGATGAAGTTCTGCCGCAAATTTACCGTGCCGCTGCGCGCAGCGCTGCGAGATGCGGGTGTACTGACGAACTACGAAACGCCGAAGCGTCCGGTGGTGCATATCTTCTTTATCGCGCCGGGCTGCTGCTACGCAGGCTATTCATATACCAACAACAACTCTCCATTCTTTATGGGCATCCCGCGTTTGCGCTTCCCGGCGGATGCGCCGAGCCGTTCAACCCTGAAGCTGGAGGAGGCGTTTCACGTCTTTATCCCTGCGGACGAGTGGGACGAGCGACTGGCTAACGGCATGTATGCCGTCGACCTTGGCGCGTGTCCGGGCGGCTGGACCTATCAGCTGGTGAAACGCAACATGTGGGTGTCGTCTGTGGATAACGGCCCGATGGCGCAAAGCCTGATGGATACCGGCCAGGTCACCTGGCTGCGTGAAGACGGCTTCCGCTATCGTCCGAACCGTAACAACATCTCCTGGATGGTGTGCGACATGGTCGAGAAACCGGCTAAAGTGGCCGCGCTGATGGCCTCCTGGCTGGTGAACGGCTGGTGTCGTGAAACCATTTTCAACCTCAAGCTGCCGATGAAAAAGCGCTACGAAGAGGTTTCTCAGAACCTGGCCTACATTCAGGAGCAGATGGATGATCACGGTATCAACGTGGAGATCCAGGCGCGTCAGCTGTATCACGACCGCGAAGAGGTGACGGTACATATTCGTCGATGGTGGGCGGCTGTAGGCGGGCGTCGCGACGAGCGATAGTCCCCTCAACCTAACCCTCTCCCCAAAGGGGAGAGGGGACTGCTCCGTGCGGTCTATTCCCCCTCGCCCCTTTGGGGATAGGGCCGGGGTGAGGGGGATCTTAACGCTCTAACCTTAACTGCTGTAAATTCCCGTCCAGCTGTAAATCCGTCCGTAACGTCGCGACATCCCGGCAGATAAACGCCATCTCTTTATGCGCTTCCAGCTTCTTGCGCCACTTTTCCGGCACCTCATCCAGACGGGCGTAAATTCCTTCCAGACTCTGAAAATCGGTCAGCAGCTGCGCGGCGCTCTTTGGCCCGATGCCTGCAACTCCCGGAACCTTAGAACTGCTGATTCCCGCCAGACCCCAGTAGTCAGGCAGTTGGTCTGGTGAGACGCCGAACTCGCTGGCGATGAAGGGGGCATCGAGCCAGCGTTTCTGGAAATAATCGCGAATGCGGATCGTGGGGGAGAGAAGCTGGCAGTAGCCTTTGTCGGTTGAAACGATCGTCGCCTGGTGTCCTGCGCTGGCCACCTTTACCGCAAGCGTCGCGGCCAGATCGTCAGCTTCATTGCCGTGTGCGCCCCAGCAGGGAACGCCGCGCTGCTCAAAGGCGGCACGCAGGACGGGCATTTCGGCATGCAGATCGTCCGGCATCGGTGCGCGTCCGGCCTTGTAGTCCGGCAGGCGCTGGTGTCGCCAGCCCGTGTTGCGGGCTTCGTCATCAAATACCGCGACCGCGTGGGTGGGCTCGCTGTGGCGGATAAGCTGCTCCAGCGCGTGCAGGCAGGTGTCCTTACAGGGCGTGCCTTGTACCGCATGGATCCGGCGAATCAAATTAAGCGCGTCGACGATAAGCAAATGAACAGCCACAGATATTCTCCCTTAAATCTAATGGGTAAAGGGTATCACTGTCGGCAGGATGAAACGAATAGTGAGAGGGAAAACAGGAAGAAGCCTCGCAAAACGAGGCTTCCTGAGGGGCTTAATCGCAGGTGACGATCTTCATCGCCAGGCCGCCGCGAGAGGTTTCGCGGTACTTGGCGTTCATATCTTTACCGGTTTCGTACATGGTTTCGATAACTTTATCGAGACAGACGCGCGGTTCGCTGGTGCGGCGCAGCGCCATACGCGCCGCGTTCACCGCCTTCACAGAGGCAATGGCGTTACGCTCAATGCACGGCACCTGTACCTGTCCGGCAACCGGGTCACAGGTTAGCCCCAGGTTATGTTCCATGCCGATTTCCGCAGCAATGCAGACCTGCGCCGGGCTTGCGCCCAACAGCTCTGCCAGGCCCGCCGCCGCCATGGAGCACGCCACGCCGACTTCACCCTGGCAGCCCACTTCCGCACCGGAAATGGAGGCGTTCATCTTATACAGCGAACCAATCGCGCTGGCGACCAGCAGGTAGCGTGCCAGAGAGTTAGCGTTCACTTCACGAATAAACTTGTCGTAGTAAGCCAGCACGGCCGGAACGATACCGCAGGCACCGTTGGTTGGCGCAGTGACCACGCGGCCCCCTGCGGCGTTCTCTTCGTTCACCGCCAGTGCGAACATGTTGATCCAGTCTACGACGGCCATCGGGTCCGTTGTCGTTTTGTCGGTGCTTACCAGCATACGGCGCAGCGCTGCCGCACGACGCGGTACGCGCAGCTTGCCCGGCAGAACGCCTTCGGTAGTGATCCCGCGTTCAATCCCGCCGCGCATCACTTCCCAGACGCTAGCAAAGTGCTGTTCCAGCTCCTCTTTGCTGTGAAGGGCCAGCTCGTTTTTCATCATCAGGCCGGAGAGGGAAAGCCCCGTCTCCTGACAGTGACGCTGGAGGTCCGCCGCCGTTTTGTACGGATACGGCACCTCAACAGAAGAGGTGCTGGTTTGACCAAAGTGGTCTTCGTCGACGATAAAACCGCCACCGATAGAATAATACGTCTGGCTGTATACCGCTTTGTCGCCGGCCAGCGCGGTAATGCGCATGCCGTTTTCGTGCAGCGACAGGTTGTCCGCATGGAAATTCATGCAGTGGTCAACCGGGAATTCAACCTCATGCTCACCGTTCGCCAGCAGCAAACGACCGTGGGTGTTCACGTCCTGGATGAAACCAGGGATCGCATCAATATCAACGGTATCCGGCAGATTTCCCGCCAGGCCCATGATAATGGCGATATCGGTATGGTGGCCTTTCCCGGTCAGGGAAAGGGAACCGTATACATCGACAACCACGCGGGTGATGTCGTGCAAAATGCCGCGTGCAATCAAGTCATCCGTGAACTGCTTACCGGCTTTCATTGGTCCGACGGTGTGAGAGCTGGAAGGACCAATACCGATTTTGAAAATATCGAATACGCTAATCATGATGCGTCCATTGCTTTCAGTCAGAGAGGGAGGAGTGCGCCGCCCGAAGACGGCGCGGGTGATCGTCAGAACATGGTGTACAGGGAGTAGAAGATCGCAGAGATTGCGATAAGACCCATGATAACTACAAACACGTTGCTGACATGACCGCTGTACTTGCGCATTGCAGGCACTTTCTGAATCGCATACATCGGCATCAGGAACAGAATCATCGCGATGACCGGGCCGCCCAGGGTTTCAATCATACCCAGGATGCTTGGGTTCAGGGTCGCTACCGCCCAGGTGGTGAGCAGCATGAACAGCGCAGTGATTTTGTTCAGCTTGTTGATTTCAATGCTCTTGCCTTTACCGCGCAGAGATTTAATCACCATACCGTTGAAGCCTTCACGCGCGCCCAGGTAGTGGCCGAGGAAGGATTTGGTGATGGCGATCATCGCGATGATCGGTGCCATCCACGCAATCAGCGGTGCGTTAAAGTGGTTCGCCAGGTAAGACAGAATCGAGATGTTCTGCTCTTTCGCTGCTGCCAGGTCCGCCGGGGAGAGGCTCAGTACGCAGCTGAAGACGAAGAACATAACGGTCAGCACCATCATAACGTGAGCGCGGGCCAGGATGCTGGAGCACTTCTTCTCTGCACCATTACCATACTCTTCGCGTTTCGCCACGGCGAAAGAGGAGATGATTGGGGAGTGGTTGAAGGAGAAGACCATTACCGGGATTGCCAGCCACAGGGTCATCAGCAGGCCGTTACCGGTTGCAGACGCGCTGCTCAGGGACAGGGTTTCCAGCGCTGCGCCGTTCCACTGTGGGATCAGGTAGCAGGCCAGCAGCATCAGCGCAGCCACAAACGGGAAGACCAGCACGCTCATGGCTTTAACAATCATCTGCTCGCCGAAGCGCACGATGGTCATCATGCCCACGATCAGGATCAGAGACAGAATGGCACGCGGTGGCGGCGTCATGTGCAGCTGGTGCGTCATGAAGCTTTCAACGGTGTTGGTGATCGCCACGCTGTAAACCAGCAGGATTGGGTAAATCGCAAAGAAGTAGAGCAGGGTAATCAGTTTACCTGCGCCAACGCCGAAATGTTCTTCAACCACTTCGGTGATGTCTTCGCCCGGGTTTTTACCGGAAAGCACGAAGCGGGTCAGACCGCGGTGTGCGAAGAAGGTCATCGGGAAGGCGATGATGGCCATGATGATCAGCGGAATCAGACCGCCGACGCCTGCGTTGATAGGAAGGAACAGTACACCAGCGCCGATTGCCGTGCCGTAAAGGCCAAGCATCCACATGGTATCCGTTTTGCGCCAACCACTTCGGGATTCAATCGAAGCAACGGTGCTGGTTTGAGTGGTTTCCATCTGTATCTCCTGGAGGAAGCAAATTGTCAGGTTTCTAGTCAAATCCGATGAAAAAGCGCCTGACGGTAATATGAAATTCGTTCAGTGACGGTTTTTTAATAATTTTCGCCCGTAACTATTGGCGGGCGGAAAGATACATTCTAGTTATGAATCTATCAGTGATCGTGATCCCAAATGCAATAATCCACTTATGATGTGGGCATCTTTAGACCATTTATCTGTTAAAAAAACATCAAAGAGAATTTACGGGCGCGAAGGCTACCACCAACGACATGTGAGCTAAAAGAGCGGCCCGTGAGATAGGTGTCTTTCGCTGTAAAGAAATGGCTTTTTAGGATTTTCTGGCGGGTAATTTAGATTAAGGCTGATAATTTACGGTTGTAAAATCGAAGTAATCGTTTGCGTTAAGGGCGAGATTGCAAAAGACATAAGCAATATCTATGAATTGATTCCGTAATAAAAAAGCCGGGACGCACAACAGCGCGGCCCGGCTTAGAAGGGAAGAAGCGGAGCGTTACGTACAGATTTCGTAGCACGGAATGTAGGCTGAACCTGGAAGCTTCATGCGGTGTTGTGCCACAAAGCCCTGCAGCATGTCGTCCATGCGGCGCATCATCTCCGGGTCGCCGTGGATCTTGTACGGACCATATTGTTCGATTGCGCGGATGCCCATCTCCTTAACGTTCCCCGCCACAATTCCTGAGAAGGCGCGGCGCAGGTCGGCGGCCAGCACTTCCACCGGCTGGTCCGGGTAAAGCTTGAGGTTCGCCATATTTTCATGGGTAGGCTCGAACGGGATCTGCAGGTCAGGCGCAATACGAATTGACCAGTTGAAGCTGTAAGCATCGCCGGTATCACGACGGTTCTCTTTCACCAGCGGCATCGCTTTTTTCATCTGACGCGCCACTTCCGCCGCGTCGTCAATGATAATGCGGTAATGGCGACGCGCGTTCTCCCCCAGCGTATGCACGATAAACTCGTCCAGCACGCGGAAGTAGTCGGCGCTCTCTTTCGGCCCGGTAAGGATCAGCGGCAGAACCTGATCTTTGTTGGCCGGGTTCATCAAAATACCCAGCAGATAGAGCAGCTCTTCCGCCGTTCCCACGCCGCCCGGGAAGATGATGATGCCATGAGCGATACGGACAAACGCTTCAAGACGTTTTTCGATATCCGGCATGATAATCAGCTCGTTAACCAGCGGGTTAGGTGGCTCAGCGGCGATGATGGACGGCTCGGTCATGCCGATAAACCG
Source organism: Enterobacter chuandaensis (assembly GCF_039718975.1). Lineage (NCBI taxonomy): Bacteria > Pseudomonadati > Pseudomonadota > Gammaproteobacteria > Enterobacterales > Enterobacteriaceae > Enterobacter > Enterobacter chuandaensis. The sequence goes on along the minus strand of NZ_CP097173.1, from coordinate 3,753,229 downwards.
TCCCTCTTTGTAACGCTGCTGCGCGTGACCGACTGCCGCACCTTTCATTGGTGCTTCCATTGCACCCGGACCACAGCCGGTACAGATATTCAGCTCGCGCAGGCCAAGCTGCGTTCCGACCCGACGGGCATAGAGATATTCGGTTTCGTTAATCGAGTGGCCGCCCCAGCAGACGACCATGTTTGGTGCTTCGCCAACGTGCAGGGCGCGGGCGTTGCGCAGAATAGAGAACACCAGGTTGGTGATATGAACGGAGCTTTCAAGATCGAGATGCTGGAAGCGGCCTGCATTGTGGATCTGCCCGTTAACAAACAGGATGTCGCGCAGGACGGCAAACAGGTTGGCCTGCAGGGAGCGAATAATGCGCCCGTCGACAAAGGCCTCTTCCGGCGGGTTGATCACTTCCAGTTTCACGCCACGCTCGCGGCGCAGCACGTTGATATCGAAGCTTTCGAAGCGGGACAGCAGTTCTTTACTGTTATCGGTCAGGCTTCCGGAGTTCAGGACGGCAAGTGAACAGTTACGAAACAATTGATAAAGATCGCTGCTGGCCGTGCGTTTAAGCATGTCCACTTCCAGCTGCGACAACATATCCATTGAGCCAAGCGGGCTAATGTGTGTAATCAAGTGAGCTCCTTATGGGACGATTATCGTCATTCCCTTTGATTACAATAGCCCTGGCGTGTGACGTTTCACAACCTAAAGCGCGGAAGATACCGCGCATATTGTGAAAATATTTATATTATTGACGCACCAGCCGTCCCGTTGCTGGCACAAAATCGGTGTTGGTGCGCCACGGGTTAATGTCCAGCCCGCCGCGGCGGGTATAGCGCGCGTAAACGCTCAGCGTCTCTGGCTGGCAGAAACGCTGAATATCGTTAAAAATGCGCTCCACGCACTGCTCGTGGAATTCATTGTGATGGCGGAACGACACCAGATAGCGCAGCAGCTTTTCCCGATCGATTTTCGGGCCGCGATACTGGATTTGCACCGAACCCCAGTCCGGCTGGTGGGTGATCAGGCAGTTGGACTTCAGCAGATGGCTGACCAGCGTCTCTTCGACGACCTTTCCGCTCGCCGCGTTTTCGAGGTAATCGGCGCTGAATTCATAATTCTCCACCTCGATGTCCTGATCGTCGATGCAGGTCCCGTGGAAGTGGGCAATCGGCTGCCCCTCCAGCTCGTGCAGGCGATACAGCGAAACGCTCACCTTGCCTTGTGCACAGGCGGTTAAATCGCGCTCCAGCGTCTGCTGAACATCGTCCCAGCTGTTGAATTTGGTCTGGTTAAAGCTGTTGAGATAAAGCTTGAAGCTTTTGGATTCCACCAGATTCTGGCTGGCGTAATCCAGCTCAACGTGGCCGACCGCTACCTGCGGCAGGCCTCGCGCGTTGAGCCACGAGAGTTCATACAGCGTCCAGATATCGCCGCCCACGAACGGCAGCGCGCCCGCGTGCAGGCCCAGCGGATCGCGATTCAGGCTGCGCGGCACACCCTGCAGCAGGCTTGCATCGTAGGTGTCGCGGTAATCGGTCGATTTACCCAGCGTTAAGCCGGTTAACGCCTGATGATTTTCGTAAGACATGTTTCATAGCCACTTTACAGGTACACTTATGGGCTGAGTTTATCCTGTCTTACAAGAAGAGAGAAATCGGTGGACATCGAAACCGCAAATGCCCTTACTTCCTTCACCACCCGTTATTGCGACGCATGGCATGAAAAGCACGGGACATGGCCGCAAAGCGCTGATTTATACGGCGTCCCATCGCCATGCATTATTTCTTCAGTTGACGATTACGTTATCTGGCAGCCAAAACCTTTCGGCGGCGAGCAGAATGTAAATGCGGTTGAACGGGCAATGGACATTGTGGTACAACCAGCGGTTCATGCGTTTTATACCACGCAGCTGGCAGGGGATATGCCTGCGCGCTTTGCTGATATGACGCTGACGCTGTTGCAGACCTGGAGTGAAGACGATCTGCAGCGAGTTCAGGAAAACCTCATTGGTCATCTGGTCACGCAAAAGCGCCTTAAGCTTTCTCCGACGCTCTTTATCGCCACGCTGGACAGCGAACTGGATGTGATATCCGTCTGCAACCTGTCCGGAGAAGTGATTAAAGAGACTCTCGGCACCCGCAATCGCGAGATTCTCGCCCCCTCCCTTGCGGATTTCCTTACCCGACTTGAGCCACTTCTGTAATCCATGATGCTATGGCGCGTGTGAGAGATCTCTTACACAGTTTGTGAGAGATCGCTGGAACATTCAGTATTGCCTCATTTAATTGAGATTAATATCACTCTGTTTTTCAATGAATTAGTTGTTCATCGCCTTTTATTGGGGGATTTCTTACGGCTTACAGTGCTCGCAGGGTGGGTTGTAAGACGAAGCGGAATAGCGGATTCTATCTCCGTCGACAGGACGCCGACACGAGAAACGAACATCAGGATGATAGCGTTTCTTACTCAGGACACGTCAGGATGGCGCTGCAGGAAGGCTTCAGGATGAAGCAAAAGGATAACGCAGGATGCGTAAGGGACACCTCCAGGAAGGAGAACGAGAGCCGGTCAGGATGGTCGGTGGGTCAGGAAGGCCAGGACGTTTCAGGATGAAACAAACACGTCAGGAAGATGTGTGCAGGATGCAAAAGGTAGACGGATGACCAGGCCTTCGGGCATCAGGAAAAGTTGTCACGGATGAGCAGGGAGCACGAATTGTAGCTGGAATGCTGCGAAACGAACCGGGAGCACTGTTTTTACAGTGCTCCCTTTTTTTATTTCTGCCTTCCGCAATGCTATGCTGCGCGCCGTTCACTTTTTCAGTTGAGGTTACTATGACGCAACACGATAGCGTTCGTGCTCAGTTGCACGCCATCGAAGCCCTTTTGCGCCAGCATCAGCTGTGGCAGGAGACCGCGCCGAAGCCGGAAGCGTTCGCCAGTACCCAGCCATTCTGTCTGGACACGCTGGCACCGTTCGAGTGGCTCCAGTGGGTATTAATTCCGCGCATGCACGCCCTGCTGGAAGGGGGGCACCCGCTGCCGCAGGCGTTTGCTGTCTCTCCCTATTATGTAATGGCGCTTGAGGCGACGCACCCTGCTCGCGATGTGATGTTGGTTGAGCTGGAAAAACTGGACGCGCTGTTTGCCGGTGAAGATGCATGACGCTTGAGATCCTCTATCAGGACGAGTGGCTGGTGGCGGTGAATAAACCGTCTGGCTGGCTGGTGCACCGCAGCTGGCTGGATCGTGATGAGAAAGTGGTGGTGATGCAAACCGTGCGCGACCAGATTGGTCAGCATGTGTTTACCGCGCACCGCCTCGACAGACCGACTTCCGGCGTGCTGCTGATGGGGCTTTCCAGCGAAGCTGGCCGCTTGCTGGCGCAGCAATTCGAGCAGCATCAAATCCAGAAGCGCTACCACGCGATCGTCCGTGGCTGGCTGACCGAATCCGCCACACTGGACTATCCGCTGGTGGAAGAGCTGGACAAAATTGCCGACAAATTTGCCCGCGATGATAAAGGCCCGCAGCCCGCGGTGACGGATTATCGCGGTATGGCGACCACGGAAATGCCGGTGGCAACCAGCAAATTTCCCACCACGCGCTATAGCCTGGTTGAGCTTTTGCCTAAAACCGGGCGTAAACACCAGCTGCGCCGCCACCTTGCACACCTGCGCCACCCGATTATTGGCGACAGCAAGCACGGCGATCTGCGCCAGAACCGCAGCGCGGCAGAGCACTTCGGCTGTAACCGGCTGATGCTGCACGCCAGCGAACTTAGTCTGAATCATCCTTTTACCGGTGAATATCTGACTATCCGTGCGGGGCTGGACGACGTCTGGATGCAGGCGCTGTCACAGTTTGGCTGGCTGGGACAACTCCCCGAAAATGAAAGGGTTGAGTTTGTAACAGGCAACGTTCAGGATGAACAGTAAGCGCATTCATTATGGGAAAATATCATGGCTGAAGTAGGCATTTTTGTCGGTACAATGTACGGCAACTCGCTGCTGGTAGCGGAAGAGGCTGAGTCGATTTTGGCAAGCCAGGGTCATAAAGCCACGGTTTATGAAGACCCGGAGCTGGCGGACTGGGAAAAGTATAAAGATAAATACATTCTGGTGGTGACCTCCACCACCGGGCAGGGCGATCTCCCGGACAGCATCATGCCGCTGTTCCTGGGCATTAAAGACCAGCTTGGCTACCAGCCAGACGTTCACTACGGCATCATTGCCCTGGGCGATAGCTCTTATGCCAACTTCTGCGGCGGCGGTAAGCAGTTTGATGCGCTGTTGCAGGAACAGAGCGCCCAGCGCGTCGGCGAGATGCTGCTGATTGATGCGGGTGAGCATCCTGAACCCGAGAGCGAGTCGAACCCGTGGGTTGAACACTGGGCAACGCTTCTTAAATAGTTTCGTAGGCCGGGTAAGGCGTAGCCGCCGCCCGGCAACAAAGCCGCATCCAATCCTCAATTCCGTGAAGTATCTTCCAATACTTTGGGCTTATGCCCCAAACCACGTTCCCCACCCCCTTCAATGTTGTGTTTTTGCACGGTGAGAGAACGCGTCACTCCTTCATATACTTTTCCGGTCACTATAAAACGGCTTCAGGCCGTACCAAAACGACAAAACTAATCTCATTCTGATTACCCTACCGGTGCTGTACAGAATGAACCAGGCGAAAGCTATGTTTCAGGAGTGCAACAATGAGTACATTAAGCCACGCAGCGAGCAGCGCTGAGAAGCGCACCAATGCCCGCTACTGGATAGTGGTGATGCTGTTTATCGTCACATCCTTTAACTATGGTGACCGCGCCACGCTGTCGATTGCCGGTTCAGAAATGGCAAAAGATATCGGCCTTGATCCGGTGGGCATGGGTTACGTTTTCTCTGCATTCTCATGGGCCTACGTCATCGGGCAAATTCCTGGCGGCTGGCTGCTGGACCGCTTTGGCTCTAAACGCGTCTATTTCTGGTCCATTTTTATCTGGTCTGCTTTTACCCTTTTGCAGGGCTTCGTCGATATCTTCAACGGTTTTGGCATCATCGTGGCGCTCTTTACGCTGCGCTTCCTGGTGGGCCTGGCGGAAGCACCTTCCTTCCCGGGTAACAGCCGCATTGTCGCGGCCTGGTTCCCGGCGCAGGAGAGGGGAACGGCGGTGGCGATTTTTAACTCTGCACAGTACTTTGCAACGGTCATCTTCGCGCCAATCATGGGCTGGCTGACGCATGAGGTGGGCTGGTCGCACGTCTTCTTCTTCATGGGCGGGCTTGGGATCGTCATCAGCTTTATCTGGCTGAAAGTGATCCACGAACCAAACCAACACCCCGGCGTGAACAAAAAAGAGCTTGAGTACATTGCCGAGGGCGGGGCGCTGATCAATATGGATCAGAAGTCCGAGAAAGCAAAAGTTCCGTTCAGCCAGAAATGGGCTCAGATCAAACAGCTCGTTGGCTCACGCATGATGATCGGTATCTATCTCGGCCAGTACTGTATCAACGCCTTAACCTACTTCTTTATCACGTGGTTCCCGGTGTACCTGGTGCAGGCGCGCGGCATGTCGATCCTGAAAGCGGGGTTTGTCGCATCGGTCCCGGCAATCTGCGGCTTCATCGGCGGCGTGCTTGGCGGGGTCATTTCCGACTGGCTGATGCGCCGTACGGGTTCGCTGAATATCGCGCGTAAAACGCCGATTGTGCTCGGCATGCTGCTCTCCATGACCATGGTGTTCTGTAACTACGTCAGCGCCGAGTGGATGATTATCGGCTTTATGGCGATGGCCTTCTTTGGCAAAGGCATTGGCGCGCTGGGCTGGGCGGTAATGGCGGACACGGCACCAAAAGAGATCAGCGGCCTGAGTGGCGGTCTGTTCAATATGTTCGGCAACGTTTCAGGAATTGTTACGCCTATCGCTATCGGCTACATCGTCGGCACCACCGGCTCCTTTAACGGTGCGCTGATTTATGTCGGGGTACATGCGCTGGTGGCGGTGCTGAGCTACCTGGTGCTGGTGGGCGATATCAAGCGCGTCGAACTTAAACCTGTTGTGGAGCGCGGATAATGACAACGCAATCAAGCCCCGTCGTCACGGAAATGAAAGTTATCCCGGTGGCCGGTCAGGACAGCATGCTGCTCAATATCGGCGGCGCGCACAACGCCTGGTTTACCCGCAATATTGTGGTGCTGACCGATAGCGCAGGCAATACCGGGGTGGGTGAAGCTCCTGGCGGAGAGGTGATCTACCAGACGCTGGTTGATGCCATTCCGCAGGTGGTGGGTCAGGAAGTGGCACGTCTGAACAAGGTGGTTCAGCGGGTGCATAAGGGTAATCAGTCTGCTGATTTTGATACGTTTGGAAAAGGTGCCTGGACGTTTGAACTGCGCGTCAACGCCGTTGCTGCCCTGGAGGCGGCTCTGCTGGACCTGCTCGGTAAAGCCCTGAATGTGCCTGTCTGCGAGCTGCTGGGGCCGGGTAAACAGCGTGAGGCGGTCACCGTGCTGGGCTATCTGTTCTACGTTGGCGATCGCAATAAAACCGATCTCCCGTATCTGGCTCACACACCGGGCGCTCACGACTGGTATCAGCTGCGCCACCAGGAGGCGCTGTCCAGCGAGACGGTTGTGCGCCTGGCGGAAGCCGCGCAGGATCGCTACGGCTTTAAGGATTTCAAGCTTAAAGGCGGCGTACTGCCCGGCGAGCAGGAGATTGAAACGGCCCGGATGCTGAAAAAACGCTTCCCGGAGGCGCGCATCACCGTTGACCCGAACGGCGCATGGCTGCTGGATGAGGCGATTAGCCTGTGTAAAGATCTCGGAGACGTGCTGACCTACGCGGAAGACCCGTGCGGCGCCGAGCAGGGCTTCTCTGGCCGCGAGGTGATGGCCGAATTCCGCCGCGCTACCGGGCTACCGGTTGCGACCAATATGATCGCCACCAACTGGCGCGAGATGGGCCACGCGGTGATGCTGAACGCCGTCGATATTCCGCTGGCAGACCCGCATTTCTGGACGCTCTCCGGCGCGGTGCGCGTGGCGCAGCTGTGCAATGACTGGGGCCTGACCTGGGGCTGCCACTCCAATAACCATTTCGATATCTCGCTGGCGATGTTTACCCACGTTGGCGCGGCGGCGCCGGGTAACCCGACCGCCATCGACACCCACTGGATTTGGCAGGAAGGCGAAGCCCGCCTGACGAAAAATCCGCTGGAGATCAAAAACGGCAACATTGCCGTACCGGATGCGCCGGGGCTGGGCGTGGAGCTTGACTGGGATCAGATCCATAAAGCGCATGAGGCGTATAAAAAGCTACCTGGCGGCGCGCGTAACGACGCGGGCCCGATGCAGTACCTTATCCCCGGCTGGACATTTGACCGTAAGCGCCCTGTTTTTGGACGTCACTGATAAAAGGATTACACGATGAGTACTTTTACGACCCCTGTCGTCACCTCCATGCAAATCATTCCGGTCGCGGGTCATGACAGCATGCTGATGAACCTGAGCGGCGCGCATGCGCCGTTCTTTACCCGCAATATCGTCATTATCAAAGACAATTCCGGCCATACCGGCGTGGGTGAAATTCCGGGCGGGGAGAAGATCCGCAAAACGCTGGAAGATGCTATTCCGCTGGTGGTGGGCAAAACGCTGGGTGAGTACAAAAATATCCTCAACACCGTGCGCAGCACCTTCGCCGATCGCGATGCGGCTGGCCGGGGTCTGCAAACTTTCGACTTGCGCACCACTATCCACGTGGTCACCGGCATTGAAGCCGCGATGCTCGATCTGCTGGGCCAGCACCTGGGCGTGAACGTTGCGTCGCTGCTGGGCGAGGGACAGCAGCGCACGGAAGTGGAAATGCTGGGCTACCTGTTCTTTGTCGGCAACCGCAAACTGACGCCGCTGCCGTACCAGAGCCAGCCGGATGAATCATGCGACTGGTATCGTATTCGTCACGATGAAGCCATGAATCCGGATGCGGTGGTGCGCCTGGCGGAAGCCGCGTACGAAAAATATGGCTTTAACGATTTCAAACTGAAAGGCGGCGTGCTGGCGGGAGAAGAAGAGGCCGAAGCCATTACCGCGCTGGCAAAACGTTTCCCGCAGGCGCGCGTCACGCTGGATCCAAACGGCGCGTGGTCGCTTGATGAGGCGATCAAAATTGGTAAGCAGCTCAAGGGCGTACTGGCCTACGCCGAAGATCCATGCGGGGCAGAGCAAGGTTTCTCCGGTCGTGAAGTCATGGCCGAATTCCGTCGTGCAACAGGGCTGCCGACAGCGACGAATATGATCGCCACCGACTGGCGTCAGATGGGACATACCTTATCCCTCCAGTCCGTGGACATTCCGCTGGCGGATCCGCACTTCTGGACGATGCAGGGATCGGTTCGCGTGGCGCAAATGTGCCACGAATTTGGCCTGACCTGGGGCTCACACTCTAACAACCACTTCGACGTGTCGCTGGCGATGTTCACGCACGTTGCCGCTGCTGCGCCGGGCACGATTACTGCAATCGACACGCACTGGATCTGGCAGGAGGGGAACCAGCGCCTCACTAAAGAGCCGTTTGAGATCAAAGGCGGCATGGTGCAGGTGCCGTCCACGCCGGGGCTGGGCGTTGAGCTGGATATGGATCGGGTAATGAAAGCACACGAGCTGTATCAGAAACACGGTCTGGGCGCGCGCGACGACGCGATGGCAATGCAGTATCTGATCCCCGACTGGACATTCGACAATAAACGTCCGTGCATGGTACGATAAACGCATTGGGACCGCTCCCATGAGCGGTTCTCTACGTGGTGTATGCTTAACGTAACGACTATGCGTAAGGATGGCTTATGAAAATTGTTATCGCACCGGACTCGTATAAGGAAAGTTTGAGTGCGCTTGAGGTTGCGACAGCGATAGAGCGTGGTTTCCGTGAGATTTTTCCCGAGGCGGAGTACGTCAAACTGCCGGTCGCAGATGGTGGTGAAGGTACGGTTGAGGCGATGATCGCGGCAACCCGCGGGCGAATTGTGCATGTCCCGGTGACCGGTCCCCTCGGCGAGCGCGTGGACGGGTTTTATGGGATATCCGGTGACGAGCAAAGCGCCTTTATCGAAATGGCGGCGGCAAGCGGTCTGGAGCTGGTTGCACCTTCGCAGCGCGACCCCCTGAAAACCACTTCGTGGGGCACCGGTGAACTTATCCGCCACGCGCTGGATGCGGGCGTTAAGCATATCATTATCGGTATCGGCGGCAGCGCCACCAATGACGGCGGCGCCGGTATGGTGCAGGCGCTGGGTGCGAAGCTGCTGGATGCCAGTGAACAGCCGCTGAAGCAGGGCGGGGGCGAGCTGGGAAAACTTGCGCGTATTGACCTGAGCGAGCTGGACACGCGGCTGGCGGAGTGCCGGATTGAAGTCGCCTGTGATGTGACGAATCCGCTCACCGGCAAGGATGGCGCGTCAGCCGTCTTTGGCCCGCAAAAGGGCGCTACACCCGAGATGATCGTCACCCTGGACAACGCGCTTGCACAGTATGCGCGGATCATTGCCCGGGATCTGGATATCGATGTGCTGAACCTCGCTGGCGGCGGCGCGGCGGGGGGAATGGGAGCGGCGCTATACGCCTTCTGCGGCGCGCAGCTGCGCCAGGGCATTGAGATCGTGACCGATGCGCTTCGCCTGGCCGATCAGGTGGCCGATGCGGATCTGGTGATCACGGGGGAAGGTCGCATCGACAGTCAGACGATCCACGGCAAAGTGCCGGTGGGGGTGGCGAAAGTGGCGAAACGCTTTAACAAACCCGTTATCGGCATTGCGGGTAGCCTGACGGCAGATGTTGGTGTGGTACACGATCACGGCTTAGACGCGGTGTTTAGCGTGATCTACACCATCTGCTCGCTGGAGGACGCACTGGAAAATGCCAGCGCGAATGTACAGATGGCCGCAAGGAATATCGCGGCGGTGCTGAAAGTAGGGCAGGCATTTTAACCGTGATTGCCGGGTGGTGGCTTCGCCTTACCCGGCCTACGTTAGCGCACCTGTAGGCCCGGTAAGCGTAGCGCCACCGGGCTTTTACCTCAGCTCCCCAACACCTTCATCGCTTCCCGCGTCACGTTATCCATCTCATCCAGCAGCTCCAGGAACTCCGGTTCAAGCTCCGATTCCGGCGTCCCCGCGCGCAGTTGCTGTTCCAGCAGCTGGCAGAGATTTTTCAGCCGCGGTACGCCGCTGTAGCCGCAGCTGCCGTGCAGCTTGTGGATAGCGTCCACCAGGTCTTCCGGATTCTCGCCCACCAGTTGCTCTTCCACCTTATTACGAATTTCCGGCAGAAATGCGACAAGCATCTGCAGCATGTCACGGGCTAAATCGGCTTTACCAGCCGCCTGGCGCAGCGCAAGCTGCCAGTCAAAGGTCGCGTTCTGATTGACGCTGAGCTCAACCGGCTCGCTGGACACCGTGTACGTCCCGCCAATATGCCCCGGCTTATAGCGTAACAGCAGGTTATGAAGCTTCTCTTCGTCGATTGGCTTCGCCAGATAATCATTCATCCCGGCGCTCAGCAGCTTCTCTTTCTGACCTGCCATTGCATGCGCGGTGACCGCAATCACCGGAGTTTGCTGCTGATGCGGAAGCTGGTGGATCAGCTCGCAGGCACGAATGCCGTCCATGCCTGGCATCTGAATATCCATCAGGATTAGATCGAACTGCATCTGCTTAGCCTGTTCAACAGCCTGCGCGCCGCTGGTGCACAGCTCAACATGCTGAACCTGGTCTTCAAGCAACGCGCCAATAAGCTTCAGGTTTGCCGGATTATCGTCCACCGCCATCACGCTCATCGGCAGTTTTTGCTCATCGTTAACCAGCGGCAGGGCATGCTGGCTCAGCAGGCAAAACTCGGTGAGTGCGGGCAGGAGACGGGTTGCCGTGAGCGGTTTCAGCAGACACGCGGCCGCTCCATCATTCTTCAATTCCTCCGCATTGAGCTGGGCATGGCAGGGCAGCGCCAGCAGCAGATAGTCCGTCATCGACGCGGCTTTCGCCAGGCGCTCCTGCTGCATAGTCAGTTCTCCGGTGAAGGTAACCGGGATCCCCATCAGCAAAATGTCATAGTGCTCAACGGCAAGCGCAGAGAAGGTTGGGCTGTAGACCACCTCCAGCGGCGTGGTACTTAAGATATCCAGCGCGCACTGTGCCGCCGCCGCGTTAGGTTCGACGTAGGCCAGGCGCTTACCTTTCAGGCAGTCGGTCACCGGGCCGTCGGTCAGCACGTTTGGATTGAGGTCGAGGTTAATATGGAACCAGAAGGTTGAGCCACGGTTTGGCTGGCTGTGGAACGAGATATCGCCGCCCATCTCGTTTACCAGCCTTTGCGTGATCACCAGCCCCAGGCCGGTACCGCCATGACGGCGGGAAATACTGGCATCAGCCTGGCGGAACGCCTGGAACAGACGCGACTGATCGCGCTCAGGAATACCGATGCCGGTATCGCGGATCTGAACCTCAATCTGTACCTTGTTATTACTGATCGCGCGTTTTTCTACCAGAATGTCGATATTGCCGCTTTCGGTGAATTTAATCGCATTCCCGACAAGGTTGGTTATGACCTGCTGCAGGCGCAGCGGATCGCCAATGACGTTATCCGGCACGTCGTTTTTAATGTTGAGCGTCAGCTCAAGACCCTTGTCGTGCGACGAATGCGCGAGCAGCGTCACCACCTCATCAAGCGTACTGCGCAGCGGGAAGGGAATGCTCTCCAGGATCAGCTTGCCAGCCTCCAGCTTGGAGAAGTCCAGCACGTCGTTAATGATCGCCAGCAGGTTGTTGGCCGAGCGTTCAATGGTGTGCAGGTGATCGCGTTGGGTCGGGTTAAGCTCGCTTTTGAGCGTCAGGCGGGTGAAGCCGATCACGCCATTGAGCGGCGTACGCAGCTCGTGCGACATATTGGCCAGGAATTCCGACTTAATACGCGCCGCCTCCTGCGCGCGCTTTTTCGCCAGATCCAGCTCAACGTTCTGGATCTCCATCTGCTCCAGCGTTTCGCGCAGGTCAGAGGTGGCCTGGTCAACGTTATGCTGCATCTCTTCATGGTACGCCGCCAGCGACATCGCCATCGAGTTGATGCCGTTCTTCAGCATATCCAGCTCGCCCAGCATAAACCCTTCCACCCGGCTGTCGAGCTGTCCGCGGCGGATGCGGTCAACCGTGTTAACCATATTGCGGATGGGGCCCGTCACGTCGCGCATCAGACGCCAGCCGAAGATCAGTGCGATACCAATGCAGAACAGCATCATCACGCCAGAGATGAAGATTTCTTTGTACTGCTGGAGCCGGACCGACTTGAGATCCAGCTCCAGCGCCACATATCCCAGCATGTTATCGCTGGATTTAGCGTCGGATTGCGCAGACTCATCCGGTGAATAGCTTTCCGACACGATCGGCGTGCGCAGGATCATGATATCGCCGCGCCGCAAGACGGTGAGATGGCGAGGGAAGGGCGTACCGTCCGGGATCTTCAGAGCCGCCGGGTCGAGATGAAAATTCGAGGTGACAAACAGGCGATTATGTTCGTCGTAGACGGAAATGGCGCGGACGATATCCGAGTGGCGCCGGTGGAGTACGCTGATCAACTGCCCAATGGATTCGCGGTTTTGCAGGTTCATTCCGTACTCGCTGGAGACGGCGAGCGGTTCGATGATGCTGGCGCCTGCATCCTCAAGCTGCCGCTGCAAATCGTTATAGCGGTGCACCACAAAGAAGATACTCAGCAGCAAACCGATGAGAACGGTGGGGGCGAGGATCAAAATCATCATGCGCGCGCGCAGGCTGTAGTTGGTCATGGCGTTCCGTTATGGGACAATTAAGAGAATTATGTTTATGTGAGAAAAATCTCGGCGATGGCGCAATTCTACTCTGCAAAGCGACGCGTGACGACGCGTCAAATCATTACTGTTGAAGCCACGGACCTCGATCCTTTTGGTCAGGGAGTGGCTCGTCACAATGGTAAGACTCTGTTTATAACAGGTTTGCTGCCAGGAGAACGAGCAGAAATTACGCTGACGGAAGACAAACGCCAGTACGCGCGCGGGCATGTGAAGCGTCGCCTCAACGATAGCCCGGAGCGCGTGGAACCCCGCTGTCCACATTTTGGCGTGTGCGGAGGCTGCCAGCAACAGCATGTGAGCACAGAATTACAGCAAAAAAGTAAAAGCCGGGCGCTGGCGCGTCTCCTCAAACACGAAGCTGACGAGATTATCGCCGATGAGCCCTGGGGATATCGCCGCCGCGCGCGCCTGAGCCTGAGCTATCAGCCCAAAACGGAGCGGCTGGAGATGGGTTTTCGCAAAGCGGCCTCCAGCGATATTGTTGATGTAAAGCAGTGCCCCATTTTGGTGCACCAGCTTGAAGCATTGCTTCCGGACGTGCACCGCTGTCTTGCATCGCTGGATGGGGTGCGCGCATTGGGCCATGTTGAACTGGTGCTGGCAAACAACGGCCCGCTGATGGTGCTGCGCCACACCGCGCCGCTGTCGAAGAAAGATCGCGAAAAACTGGAACGCTTTTCGCATTCTCATGAGCTTGCGCTTTTCCTCGCGCCGCAAAGCGAGATACTTGAGCAGGTAACGGGTGAAGCCCCCTGGTATGCGTCAGACGGGCTACGCTTAACGTTCAGCCCGCGGGATTTCATTCAGGTGAATGATGGCGTTAACCAGCAGATGGTTGAGAAAGCGCTGACGTGGCTTGACGTAAAGCCCACTGACCGGGTACTCGATCTGTTCTGCGGTATGGGCAATTTTACTCTGCCGCTGGCGCGCAGAGCCGCAAGCGTGGTCGGTGTGGAAGGCGTTGAGGCGCTGGTAGCCAAAGGCCAGGAGAACGCCCAACAGAACGGCTTGCAAAATGTGACGTTCTTTCATCAAAATCTTGAGGAAGATGTCACCCGGCAGCCGTGGGCAAAGCAGGGCTTTGACAAAATCCTTCTCGACCCGGCGCGTGCAGGCGCACCTGGCGTGATGCAGCATATTATTAAACTCGCGCCTGAGCGTGTGGTCTATGTTTCCTGTAACCCGGCAACGCTTGCCCGGGACAGTGAGGCATTAATCAGCGCGGGTTACCAGATTCGGCGTCTGGCAATGCTGGACATGTTCCCGCACACTGGACACCTGGAATCGATGGTGTTGTTCGAGCACATCTAATTTGTTTGGCTTGTCGACTTCGACAGGCCCTGGTCCCTAAAGGAGAGGACAATGGTTGCGGTAAGAAGTGCACATCTCAATAAAGCTGGGGAATTTGACCCACAAAAATGGATCGCAAGTCTGGGAATTTCCAGCCAGCAGTCGTGTGAACGCTTAACCGAAACCTGGGCCTATTGTCTGCGCACCACGCAGGGGCATCCGGATGCCGATCTCCTTCTGTGGCGCGGCGTGGAGATGGTTGAAATCCTGTCCATGCTGAACATGGACATCGAAACGCTGCAGGCCGCGCTGCTGTTCCCTCTCGCGGATGCGGACGTGGTCAGCGAAGATGTGCTGCGCGACAGCGTCGGGAAATCCGTCGTTGCGCTGATCCACGGCGTGCGCGATATGGCGGCTATCCGCCAGCTCAAAGCCGCGCATACCGATTCCGTCTCCTCTGAGCAGGTTGATAACGTTCGCCGGATGCTGCTGGCCATGGTGGATGATTTCCGCTGCGTGGTCATCAAGCTTGCCGAGCGTATCGCCCACCTGCGTGAAGTGAAGGATGCGCCGGAAGACGAGCGCGTACTCGCCGCCAAAGAGTGTACAAACATCTATGCGCCGCTGGCGAACCGCTTAGGCATTGGCCAACTGAAATGGGAGCTGGAAGATTATTGCTTCCGCTACCTGCATCCGGCGGAATATAAACGTATTGCCAAACTCCTGCATGAACGCCGTATCGATCGCGAGCACTACATCGACGAGTTTGTCGGTGGCCTGCGTCAGGCGATGAAAGAAGAGAACGTGCGTGCTGAAGTCTACGGTCGTCCGAAACACATCTACAGCATCTGGCGCAAAATGCAGAAGAAACATCTCGCCTTTGACGAGCTGTTTGACGTGCGCGCCGTGCGTATCGTTGCGGAGAGGCTCCAGGACTGCTACGCCGCGCTCGGGATAGTACACACGCACTTCCGCCACCTGCCGGATGAGTTCGATGACTACGTCGCGAACCCCAAACCAAACGGCTACCAGTCTATTCATACCGTGGTGCTTGGCCCCGGCGGCAAAACCGTCGAGATCCAGATCCGCACTAAACAGATGCATGAAGACGCCGAGCTGGGCGTGGCCGCGCACTGGAAGTACAAAGAAGGCACCTCCGGCGGGGCACGCTCCGGCCATGAAGACCGCATCGCCTGGCTGCGCAAGCTGATTGCGTGGCAGGAAGAGATGGCCGATTCCGGCGAAATGCTTGACGAGGTGCGCAGCCAGGTCTTTGACGATCGCGTCTACGTCTTTACCCCGAAAGGGGACGTTGTCGACCTGCCGGCTGGCTCCACGCCGCTCGATTTTGCTTACCACATCCACAGTGACGTGGGGCACCGCTGTATCGGGGCGAAAATTGGCGGGCGTATCGTGCCGTTCACCTATCAACTGCAGATGGGTGACCAGATTGAAATCATCACCCAGAAGCAGCCCAACCCGAGCCGCGACTGGCTTAACCCTAACCTGGGTTACGTCACCACCAGCCGTGGGCGCTCCAAAATTCACGCCTGGTTCCGCAAGCAGGATCGTGACAAAAATATCCTTGCCGGTCGCCAGATCCTTGACGACGAGCTGGAGCACATCGGCATCAGCCTGAAAGAGGCCGAGAAATTCCTGCTGCCGCGCTACAACTTCAACGAGCTGGACGAGCTGTTAGCGGCCATTGGCGGCGGCGACATCCGTCTCAATCAGATGGTCAACTTCCTGCAGGCGCAGTTCAACAAGCCTAGCGCGGAAGAGCAGGACGCGGCGGCGCTGAAGCAGTTGCAGCAGAAAACCTATGCGCCGCAGCAGCGCAGCAAAGACAACGGCCGCGTGGTGGTCGAGGGCGTGGGTAATCTGATGCACCACATTGCCCGCTGCTGCCAGCCGATTCCGGGGGATGACATCGTCGGCTTTATCACCCAGGGACGCGGGATTTCCATCCACCGGTCGGACTGCGACCAGCTTGCTGAGCTTCAGTCTCATGCGCCGGAACGTATCGTGGAAGCCGTCTGGGGTGAAAGCTACTCCGCTGGCTATTCGCTGGTGGTGCGCGTCACCGCCAACGACCGTAGCGGCCTGCTGCGCGACATCACTACTATTCTCGCCAATGAGAAGGTCAATGTGCTGGGCGTCGCCAGCCGCAGCGATACCCGTGAGCAGCTTGCCACCATTGATATGACCATCGAAATCTACAACCTGCAGGTGCTGGGCCGCGTGCTTGGCAAACTGAACCAGGTGCCGGATGTGATTGACGCGCGTCGTCTGCACGGCGGTTAAATACACTCTTTTTTAGGCCGGGTAAGGCATAAGCCGCCACCCGGCATTTTTTTATCAGGACATAACCATGACTCAAATCGACCGCCTGCTCGGCATCATGAAACGCCTGCGCGACCCGGAAAACGGCTGTCCGTGGGACAAAGAGCAGACTTTCGCGACCATCGCACCTTATACCCTCGAAGAGACCTATGAGGTGCTGGACGCCATTTCACGCGAGGATTTCGACGACCTGCGCGGTGAACTCGGCGATCTGCTGTTCCAGGTGGTGTTCTACGCTCAGATGGCACAGGAGGAAGGGCGCTTTAACTTTGACGATATCTGCGCCGCCATCAGCGACAAGCTGGAGCGCCGCCACCCGCATATCTTTGGCGATGCCACAGCAGGGAACAGCGCAGAGGTTCTGGCCCGCTGGGAGCAGATTAAAAGCGCCGAGCGCGCAGAAAAGTCCCAGCATTCGGCGCTGGACGACATCCCGCTGAGCCTGCCCGCGCTGATGCGCGCCCATAAAATCCAGAAACGCTGCTCAGCCGTGGGTTTTGACTGGACCTCCCTGGGCCCGGTTCTGGATAAAGTGCATGAAGAGATCGACGAAGTGATGCACGAAGCGCAGCAGGCGGTTGTGGATGAAGCAAAGCTGGAGGAAGAGATGGGCGATCTGTTGTTCGCCACCGTCAATCTTTCTCGCCATTTAGGTGTAAAAGCGGAAACCGCCCTGCAAAAAGCCAACCTGAAATTCGAACGACGCTTCCGTGAAGTTGAGCGGATTGTGGCCTCGCGCGGCCTGGAAATGAGCGGTATTGACCTCGATGCGATGGAAGAAGTCTGGCAGGAAGTAAAACGCCAGGAACATGATCTCTAACGAGATTTTGCGATCAAGCGCAATTTGTGTGATTTTTTAAATGACAAGCGCTTGATTTGCGTCAAAAACATTTACCCAAAAGGGGCTATTTTCTCACTCCTTATGTTTGTCATGGCCTGGAATGGAGACGGAGAATGAAAGTTTGTGGCGCTCGCCGTGTTCGGGTATACTACTTTCCCGTCCTGGTTATTCCATCGTTTCACCCTAACTTCTCAGGTTCAGCATGACAACGAACTATATTTTTGTGACCGGCGGGGTCGTATCCTCTCTGGGTAAAGGCATTGCCGCAGCCTCCCTCGCAGCCATTCTTGAAGCCCGTGGCCTCAATGTGACCATGATGAAACTGGATCCGTACATCAACGTCGATCCTGGCACCATGAGCCCAACCCAACACGGGGAAGTGTTCGTTACTGAAGACGGCGCTGAAACCGATCTGGATCTTGGCCACTACGAGCGTTTCATTCGTACCAAAATGACCCGTCGTAACAACTTTACGACTGGCCGCATCTACTCTGACGTTCTGCGTAAAGAGCGCCGTGGTGATTACCTGGGCGCGACCGTGCAGGTTATCCCACACATCACTAACGCCATTAAAGAGCGTGTTCTTGCCGGTGGCGAAGGGCATGACGTGGTGCTGGTTGAAATCGGCGGTACCGTGGGTGATATCGAATCCCTGCCGTTCCTCGAAGCGATTCGTCAGCTGGCGGTAGACATTGGTCGTGAACACGCGCTGTTCATGCACCTGACGCTGGTGCCTTACATGGCGGCAGCAGGTGAAGTGAAAACCAAACCGACCCAGCACTCCGTTAAAGAGCTGCTCTCTATCGGTATTCAGCCTGACATCCTGGTTTGCCGTTCCGATCGCGCCATTCCGGCGAACGAACGTGCGAAAATTGCATTGTTCTGTAACGTGCCTGAAAAAGCCGTTATTTCAATGAAAGATGTCGATTCCATTTATAAAATCCCGGGCCTGTTGAAATCACAGGGTCTGGACGATTATATTTGTAAACGATTCAGCTTGAACTGTCCGGAAGCTAACCTGTCTGAATGGGAACAGGTTATTTACGAAGAAGCGAACCCGGCGGGCGAAGTGACTATCGGTATGGTCGGCAAGTACATCGAACTGCCGGACGCCTATAAGTCCGTTATCGAAGCGCTGAAGCACGGTGGTCTGAAGAACCGCGTCTCCGTGAACATCAAGCTGATTGATTCGCAGGATGTAGAAACACGTGGCGTTGAGATTCTGAAAGATCTGGATGCTATCCTCATCCCTGGCGGTTTCGGCTACCGTGGTGTTGAAGGCAAGATCGCCACTGCACGCTATGCGCGTGAAAACAATATTCCATACCTCGGCATCTGCCTGGGTATGCAGGTTGCGCTGATCGAATTTGCGCGCAACGTAGCGGGAATGGAAAACGCGAACTCTACGGAATTTGTGCCAGACTGTAAGTACCCTGTAGTGGCGCTGATTACGGAATGGCGTGACGAAGACGGTAACGTCGAAGTTCGTACCGAGAAGAGCGATCTGGGTGGCACTATGCGTCTTGGCGCACAGGCCTGCCAGCTGTCCGACGATAGCGTGGTTCGCCAGCTGTACGGCGAGCCGGTCATCACCGAGCGTCATCGTCACCGCTATGAAGTCAACAACATGTTGTTGAAACAAATTGAAGCTGCAGGCCTGCGTGTTGCGGGTCGCTCCGGGGATGATCAGTTAGTCGAGATCATTGAAGTGCCAAACCATCCGTGGTTTGTTGCCTGCCAGTTCCACCCGGAATTTACTTCAACGCCGCGTGATGGACATCCGCTGTTTGCAGGCTTTGTGAAAGCCGCCAGCGAGTACCAGAAGCGTCAGGCGAAGTAAAAAAAGTTAGAACGGCAACGCGTACCTTTGGTACGCGTTGTTTGTCTGGAGTTTTAGTTTAACTTGTACTGAGGAAAATCTAATGTCCAAAATCGTTAAAGTCATCGGTCGTGAAATCATCGACTCCCGTGGTAACCCGACCGTTGAAGCCGAAGTTCATCTGGAAGGTGGTTTCGTCGGTATGGCAGCTGCTCCATCAGGGGCTTCTACGGGTTCCCGCGAAGCGCTGGAACTGCGTGATGGCGACAAATCCCGTTTCATGGGCAAAGGCGTACTGAAAGCGGTTGGCGCTGTTAACGGTCCTATTGCTCAGGCTATCGTTGGCAAAGATGCCAAAGATCAGGCTGGCATCGACAAGATCATGATCGATCTGGACGGTACTGAAAACAAATCTAACTTCGGTGCGAACGCAATCCTGGCCGTTTCCCTGGCGAACGCCAAAGCGGCAGCTGCTGCTAAAGGTATGCCTCTGTTCGAGCACATCGCTGAACTGAACGGCACCCCAGGCAAATACTCTATGCCTGTACCAATGATGAACATCATCAACGGTGGTGAGCACGCTGACAACAACGTTGATATTCAGGAATTCATGATTCAGCCAGTTGGCGCGAAAACCCTGAAAGAAGCGGTTCGTATGGGTTCTGAAGTGTTCCACAACCTGGCTAAAGTTCTGAAAGCTAAAGGTATGAACACTGCTGTTGGTGACGAAGGTGGCTACGCGCCAAACCTGGGTTCTAACGCAGAAGCACTGGCTGTTATCGCTGAAGCGGTTAAAGCAGCAGGCTACGAGCTGGGCAAAGACATCACCCTGGCGATGGACTGTGCAGCATCTGAATTCTACAAAGACGGTAAATACGTTCTGGCTGGCGAAGGCAACAAAGCGTTCACCTCCGAAGAGTTTACTCACTTCCTGGAAGACCTGACCAAACAGTACCCAATCGTTTCTATCGAAGACGGTCTGGACGAGTCTGACTGGGATGGTTTCGCATACCAGACTAAAGTACTGGGCGACAAAATCCAGCTGGTTGGTGACGATCTGTTCGTAACCAACACCAAGATCCTGAAAGAAGGCATCGAGAAAGGCATCGTTAACTCCATCCTGATCAAATTCAACCAGATCGGTTCTCTGACCGAAACTCTGGCTGCGATCAAAATGGCGAAAGACGCTGGCTACACCGCTGTTATCTCTCACCGTTCTGGCGAAACTGAAGACGCTACCATCGCTGACCTGGCTGTTGGTACCGCTGCTGGCCAGATCAAAACCGGTTCTATGAGCCGTTCTGACCGTGTTGCTAAATACAACCAGCTGATTCGTATCGAAGAAGCGCTGGGCGAAAAAGCACCTTACAACGGTCGTAAAGAGATCAAAGGCCAGGCATAATTGCTTAAGCCTTAAAATGAAAATGCCAGTCAAATGACTGGCATTTTTTTTGGCTATTTAAAATCGACCGCCATCTGTTCCGGGATACTCAATCCCCGGGTGGTTTGCACGCAGCGGGCGATATAATCCGTAAAACGAGGTGGCTTTGGCATCCCCATGCTGAGCAGTTTATCGTTGCTGAAGCGCACGTTCAGCGTGGCAAAGGCACCGTATAAACGCATTGCTCTCAGCATCAGCCGTTCATTGCACGGGCCAAAAATAGACTTCAGTTCACGACGCATTCTGACCAGCGTTTCGTAGCTCACCTGCGCGTACTTATCGCCGACGGGCGCTTTCTCCAGCGCCTGCGCCATCGCCTGATCGATATCCGCAAAGCGAACGCTGTTCTCTTCCCCGGCAGAGATATGGACCACTTCCCCTGAACGTGCGTTGCTGCTCAGCAGCATTATCAGCGCATCGGCGCAATAATCCACCGGCACAACGTCGATCCTGTCTTCCATTGAGCACATAAACTTTTGCAGCATCAGCCCCATGCTAAAGACCCAGAAGATGCTGCTCGACGGCGTGCAGCCGTGACGGGTATGGCCGACGACGATGGACGGACGGGCGATGAGCAGCGGCAGATTTGGACACTCCTGACGCATCAGTTGTTCGATGGTTGACTTGGACCAGGTGTATTCCACCAGGTGCTCAGCATTTTCTCTGAATTCCGCACTTTCGGCGACCAGCGAATCCTGCTCCGGCGTGCATGACATTGCGGTGCCTACGTGCAGGAAACGCTGCAGCCCTGCGACCTGCTCCATGCGGCGCGCCAGCGCAAGGGTGCCTTCTACGTTCACCTTCCAGATCAGCGGGTTATTGCCAAATGACGCGACAGCTGCACAGTTTACGACATGCGTGACCTGGTTCAGTCGCGGATCGTTCAGAAAAGCCTCCGGCTGGCTGAGGTCGCCGATGAGGATATTGTCCACGCTCAGGGAGGCCAGTTTCTCCTCGGGAACGTTAAACTTACGCATGTTCTCCTGTACGCGCGCCAGCCCGCCCTGCGGATCGTCGGCACGGGCAAGCAAAAGGACTTTTACGGGTCGATCGCTGGTCAGGATTTTTTCAAGTACTGCACCGCCCAGAAAACCGGTCACGCCTGTAATCAATAACATCTTCATTGATACCGTCTCATTATGATTGATGAGGCGGATTGTAGGCGCGCAAAAGTAAACGGTATTTAAATAATAAAACGCCGGTACAGACCGCGTCTTAAGCTTATTTTAAGGAAAGAAAATCAGGTGGAGATATTTGACATTACGGAAACTGAAAAAATTCAATTTAATAAATATTATATTTCAATTTATTGAATTTATGATGTTTTTTATTTTCCTGTCAGGGCGGAAACTGTAATTCAAAATGTAATTAATAAAACACTTTGTTACACCAATCATTTATGCGCTAAATGAATTAAACCCCACTAAAGTGAAATCGGACGAGATTAAACGCAGGCTATTTTATTTAGCCTGCGAATGTTTTCAGAGCAACAGAGGAAGCGTCGCGCTGGCGGTCTGTTGGCTGACGTCAGCGTAATGGCTATCTCGCGCAATCAGGGAAGTGGTCAGCAATTCGACCAGCAGCATTACCCCAACTTTGGCATTAAGCGCCCCTGCGCTAAGCGGGCCTTCAGGCTTGGCGGCCACCAGCAGCATATCGCTAAGGGAGGCGAGAGGGCTGCGCGGGGTATTGCTGAGCGCCAGAACCTTCACGCCGCGCTTGCGGGCAAGCTTCACCACGTGCAGGAGATCCCGCGTTGAACCGGAGCTGGAGATGGCCACGACCAGCGTCTCTGCCGAAAGCGTCGTCGCGTTCATGGCCGCGCAGTGCATATCGCTAAACAGCTGCGCGGGTTTACCCAGTCGCAGCAGCTTGTAATGCAGATACTCGCCGAGTATAGCGCTGGCCGCGACGCCATAAATCTGCACGGACTGCGCCTGATGCAGCGCCAGTGCGGCTTTTTCAAGCAGTGACCGGTCAAGGAGCCTGGCGGTATCCTGCAGAGCCTGCACTGACTCATCCACCACAGTATCAATTTCATCCCCGGTCTCACGCGCGGGCTGGCTCTGCTGAATATCCAGCGCCAGTGCCATTTTGAATTCGTTATAACCCTTGCAGCCCAGCGTCCGGCAAAGACGCGTCACGCTGGCCTCGCTGGTGTGGCTCTCGCGCGCCAGTTCAGTGATCGTCAGGTAGAGCACCCGGGCAGGATCGCTGAGAACAAACTCACCGAGTTTTTGTTGCGTTGGGCTGTACCCGGAAGCCTCCTGGCGTAGCTTCAGCAGCAGGTTTTCATTGTCTGACATGCTCGATCCTTAATGCGTTTCTCTGCGACTAGTGTGGCGGAAAGCGGGGGAAGGATGCCAGTCATTTTGAAAAAGTATGATCGTCCTCCTGGTTTTTGATGATAATTTTCTCTATTAAAAATTAATATGGTAAAAATTTTCATCGTTTAATGGGGGGATGAAAAAATGATGCAAATATTCAGTGGGGCTTCTTCAGGGGGATGGTTTGAAAAAGCGCAGCGCTTTGGCAAATCCTTTATGTTGCCTATTGCCGTGTTGCCCGCAGCGGGTCTGCTGCTCGGTATCGGCGGGGCGTTATCAAATCCCAATACGCTGGCGGCCTATCCGTTTTTAGATGTGGGCTGGCTGCAGGCCATCTTCACCATCATGAGCAGCGCCGGTTCAATTGTGTTTGCAAACCTCTCGGTGCTGTTTGCGGTTGGGGTAGCCGTCGGGTTGGCAAAAAGGGATAAGGGCACGGCTGGTCTGGCGGCGCTACTCGCGTTTCTGGTGATGAACGCCACCATCAACGCGCTGCTGATCCTCACGGGTAAACTGGCGCATGAAAACCCTGGAGCCGTAGGGCAGGGCATGACCCTGGGTATTCAGACGCTGGAAACGGGCGTGTTTGGCGGCGTGGTTATTGGGCTGGTGACGTGCGCGCTGCACCATCGTTTCAACAAGATTGCGCTTCCGCAGTTCCTGGGCTTTTTTGGCGGCTCGCGTTTTGTCCCCATTATCAGTTCGCTGGCGGCGATACTCGTTGGCGCGCTCATGACCGTGATCTGGCCGCATTTCCAGAAACTGATTTTTGGTCTCGGCGGGCTGGTGGATGCCACCGGTTATCTGGGCACCCTGCTGTACGGCTTCATTTTACGCATGCTTGGCCCGTTTGGTTTGCACCACATCTTCTATCTGCCGTTCTGGACCACCGCGCTTGGCGGCAGCGAGATTGTTAACGGCCATCTGGTGGAAGGCACGCAGCGGATCTTCTTCGCTCAGCTCGCCGACCCGAACACGCAGCACTTCTATGAAGGCACATCGCGCTTCATGTCCGGGCGTTTTATCACGATGATGTTTGGCCTGCTCGGCGCGTGTCTGGCTATGTACCACACGGCGAAACCGGAGAACAAAAAGCGGGTTGCCGGGCTGCTGCTCTCTGCGGCGTTAACCTCGTTCCTGACGGGAATTACCGAGCCCATCGAGTTCTCCTTCCTGTTTATTGCCCCGGTGTTGTACGTCATTCATGCGCTGTTTGACGGGCTGGCGTTTATGTTCGCGCACATGCTGCACATCACCATCGGGCAGACCTTCTCCGGCGGCTTTATTGACTTCGTGCTGTTCGGCATTTTGCAGGGAGAGGCAAAAACCAACTGGATGTTCGTTCCGCTGGTCGGCGTGCCGTGGTTCTTCCTCTACTACTTCACCTTCCGTTATCTGATTAACCGCTTTGATTTCGCCACGCCGGGCCGGGAAAAGGAGGCGATGGTTGATGACGTCAGCCTGCCGCAAAGCGAGCGCGCCGTTGCGGTGATCGCCGGGTTAGGCGGAAAAGAGAATCTGGAAGAGGTGGACTGCTGCGCCACGCGGCTTCGCGTGACGGTGAAGGACGGCAGCAAAGTGAATGACACGGCGCTGAAAGCCACCGGCGCGCGCGGCGTTATCGTGCGCGGTAACGGTGTTCAGGTCATCTATGGCCCGCACGTCACGATTATCAAAAACGAAGTGGAAGAGATCTTATCGTAATGAAAACTGTACTGGATACCCTGAAAGGAAAACTGGTCGTCTCCTGTCAGGCGCTGGAAAATGAACCGCTGCACAGCCCGTTTATCATGTCGCGGATGGCGCTGGCGGCGGCACAGGGCGGAGCCGCCGCCATCCGCGCCAACAGCGTGGTGGATATCGCGGCCATTAAACAGCAGGTCTCTTTGCCTGTCATCGGCATCATCAAACGGGATTACCCGGAAAGCGGGGTGTTTATCACCGCCACGATGAAAGAGGTGGATGAGCTCATGGCTGTCTCTCCGGAAATCATTGCCCTTGATGCGACGGCGCGGGAACGTCCTGGCGGTGAATCCCTGGAAACGCTGGTGACGCGCATCCGCTCACGTTACCCCTCGGTACTGCTGATGGCGGATATTTCCACGGTTGAAGAGGCCGGAACGGCGCAGGCGCTTGGCTTTGACTGCGTCGGCACTACGCTTTACGGCTATACGGCGGAAACGGCAGGTCATTCGCTTCCGGAGAACGACTGCGCGTTCCTGAAGGCTGTGCTGGCTGCCGTGACGGTTCCCGTGATTGCCGAAGGCAACGTGGATACCCCCGATCGCGCGGCCCGTTGTCTGGCGCTGGGCGCGCATACGGTTGTCGTCGGCGGGGCGATCACCCGCCCACAGCAAATTACCGGGCGTTTTATGGCGGCGATTGGCGCGCAAAGCACCGATGGAGCATGACCATCCGGCGGGGATCTGCGATACTTATCGTTTATCCCCTTTACTGAGATGACTATGCAGTACCCGATTAACGAGATGTTCCAGACCCTGCAAGGCGAGGGTTACTTTACCGGCGTTCCCGCTATTTTCATTCGTTTACAGGGATGCCCGGTTGGCTGTGCCTGGTGTGATACCAAACATACGTGGGATAAGCTCGCAGATCGGGAAGTGTCGCTGTTTAGCATACTGGCGAAAACCAAAGAGAGCGATAAGTGGGGCGCGGGCAGTGCAGAAGATCTGCTGGCGATTATTGGTCGCCAGGGCTGGACGGCGCGCCACGTGGTGATCACCGGCGGTGAACCCTGCATCCACGATCTGACGCCGCTGACCGAGCTGCTCGAAAAGAACGGCTACAGCTGTCAGATTGAAACCAGCGGCACCCATGAAGTGCGCTGCTCGCACACCACCTGGGTGACGGTATCGCCAAAAGTGAATATGCGCGGCGGGTATGACGTGCTGTCTCAGGCGCTGGAGCGCGCGGATGAAATTAAGCACCCGGTAGGGCGCGTGCGCGATATCGAAGCCCTGGACGAACTGCTGGCGACGCTGACGGATGAGAAGCTGCGGGTGATTGCCCTGCAGCCGATCAGCCAGAAAGAGGATGCGACGCGTCTGTGCATTGAAACCTGTATTGCGCGTAACTGGCGCCTGTCGATGCAGACGCACAAGTACCTGAATATTGCCTGAAAAAAAGCCCGGTGGCGCTAGCGCTTACCGAGCCTACGGTTCGAGGCTTTTGTAGGCCGGGTAAGGCGAAGCCGCCACCCGGCAAGCATCACTCCCCGCGATAGATACAGCCAGCGGTACAGGTCTCTTTGATCATCACCGCGCTCAGCAGCGGCACCAGCGGCTTCATCTGATCCCAAATCCATTTTGCCAGCACTTCGCTGGTCGGGTTTTCAAGGCCCGGGATATCATTCAGGTAATAATGATCCAGACGATCGTAGGTTGGCTTAAACGCGGCCTTCAGTTCGGCAAAATCCATGATCCAACCGGTATGCGGATCAACTTCACCGGTGATCTCAAGACGCACCATAAACGAATGCCCGTGCAGGCGGCCGCATTTATGTCCTGCAGGAACGTGCGGAAGGTGGTGGGCGGCTTCGAAGGTGAAATCTTTAAACAGTGTGGTGGACATGATCGCTCTCAGTAATGCGGAAAAAACCGCCGCATAGTACCGGAAAGCACAATTTTTAGCATTAACTAAAACGGCTCTGAACGGTGAACGCCCGGTATTCAGGGTGATTATTGTTTTTTATTCTTTTATTTCAAATGGTTATTCAATCGGTTTTATCGCTAAGAACGATAACTAAAACAGGTTAGTCCATTTGGTTATTTATTATTTCCATCCCTTCTTTAATTGTTATTATCCACGCCGTTAACCTTATCTTCAGTTTGGATTTATTCGCTTAAAGTCCGCTTGGCTACTGGAACATAACGACGCATGACAACACAGGCCCCACCTTCAAATTTGCTTCCCCTTAACCCGGAGCAACTGGCGCGCCTTCAGGCTGCCACCTCTGATTTTTCTCCCACTCAGCTTGCCTGGGTCTCCGGTTATTTCTGGGGAATGCTCAACCAGCAGCCTGGCGCTGTGGCTGGCGCACCGTCAACGGCCGTGGAAATTCCTGCCATTACGCTGATCAGCGCCTCGCAGACGGGCAACGCCCGCCGCGTGGCCGAAGCGCTGCGTGATGACCTGCTCGCTGCAAAACTGAACGTGAACCTGGTCAACGCCGGGGATTATAAATTCAAACAAATCGCGTCGGAAAAACTGCTGGTGGTGGTCGCCTCAACGCAGGGCGAAGGTGAACCCGCTGAAGAAGCGGTGGCGCTGCACAAGTTCCTGTTCTCGAAAAAAGCGCCAAAACTGGATGGCACCGCGTTTGCCGTCTTTGGCCTGGGCGATACCTCCTATGAATTCTTCTGCCAGTCCGGTAAAGACTTCGACAGCAAGCTGGCAGAGCTGGGCGCTGAACGCCTGCTGGACCGCGTAGATGCGGATGTGGAATACCAGACTGCCGCCGCCGAATGGCGTGCGCGCATCGTTGAGGTGCTGAAAGCCCGCGTCCCGAAAGAGTCGCCAGCGCAGGCCGCCGTGACCGCTGCGGGCACCGTCAATGAAATCCACACCAGCCCGTACACCAAAGAGTCGCCGCTGACGGCGAGCCTGTCGGTGAACCAGAAAATTACAGGCCGCGATTCTGAAAAAGACGTGCGCCATATTGAAATCGATCTTGGCGACTCGGGCCTGCGCTATCAGCCCGGCGATGCCCTGGGCGTCTGGTATCAGAACGATCCGGCGCTGGTGAAAGAGCTTGTCGAGCTGCTGTGGCTGAAGGGTGACGAGCCCGTCACCGTTGACGGCAAAACCCTGCCGCTCTCCGAAGCGCTGCAGTGGCATTTCGAGCTGACGGTGAACACGCCGAATATCGTCGAAAATTACGCCACCTTAACGCGCAGCGAATCCTTGCTGCCGCTGGTGGGCGACAAAGCGAAGCTGCAGCATTACGCCGCGACGACGCCGATTGTCGATATGGTGCGCTTCTCTCCGGCGCAACTGGATGCCGATGCGCTGGTTGGTCTGCTGCGTCCGCTGACCCCACGCCTCTACTCCATCGCCTCTTCGCAGGCTGAAGTGGAAAGCGAAGTGCATGTTACCGTTGGTGTAGTGCGCTACGACATCGAAGGCCGCGCCCGCGCGGGTGGGGCGTCGAGCTTCCTGGCCGATCGCGTGGAAGAAGAGGGCGAAGTGCGCGTCTTTATCGAGCACAACGACAACTTCCGCCTGCCAGCGAACCCGGAAACCCCGGTGATCATGATTGGCCCGGGCACCGGCATTGCGCCGTTCCGCGCCTTCATGCAGCAGCGTGCCGCAGATGAAGCGCCGGGTAAAAACTGGCTGTTCTTCGGCAACCCGCACTTTACCGAAGATTTCCTCTACCAGGTTGAGTGGCAGCGCTATGTGAAAGAAGGCGTACTGACCCGCATTGACCTGGCCTGGTCCCGAGACCAGAAAGAAAAAGTATACGTACAAGACAAACTGCGCGAACAGGGCGCAGAGCTGTGGCGCTGGATCAATGACGGTGCCCACATTTATGTCTGCGGCGACGCCAATCGCATGGCGAAAGACGTTGAGCAGGCACTGCTGGAAGTGATTGCCGAATTCGGCGGTATGGATGCCGAAGCGGCGGATGAATTTTTAAGTGAGCTGCGCGTAGAGCGCCGTTATCAGCGAGATGTCTACTAATGAGCGAAAAACATCCTGGCCCACTGGTGGTCGAAGGCAAACTGTCTGATGCCGAGCGCATGAAGGTAGAGAGCAACTACCTGCGCGGTACCATTGCCGAAGATTTAAATGACGGTCTGACTGGCGGCTTCAAAGGCGACAACTTCCTGCTGATCCGTTTCCACGGTATGTACCAGCAGGACGACCGCGATATCCGCGCCGAGCGCGCCGAACAGAAGCTGGAGCCGCGCCACGCGATGCTGCTGCGCTGCCGCCTGCCGGGCGGGGTGATCACCACCAGACAGTGGCAGGCCATCGACAAATTTGCGGGTGAAAACACCATTTATGGCAGCATCCGCCTCACTAACCGTCAGACCTTCCAGTTCCATGGGATTCTGAAGAAGAACGTGAAGCCGGTACACCAGATGCTCCACTCCGTCGGGCTGGACGCGCTCGCGACCGCCAACGACATGAACCGTAACGTGCTCTGCACTTCGAACCCGTACGAGTCCGAGCTGCATGCCGAAGCGTATGAGTGGGCGAAAAAGATCTCCGAGCACCTGTTGCCGCGCACCCGCGCCTATGCGGAGATCTGGCTCGATCAGGAGAAAGTCGCCACCACCGACGAAGAACCGATCCTCGGCCAGACCTATCTGCCGCGTAAGTTTAAAACCACGGTCGTGATCCCACCGCAGAACGATATCGATCTGCACGCCAACGACATGAACTTCGTGGCGATTGCCGAGAACGGCAAGCTGGTTGGCTTTAACCTGCTGGTGGGCGGCGGCCTGTCCATTGAGCACGGTAACAAGAAAACCTACGCCCGCACCGCGAGCGAGTTTGGCTTCCTGCCGCTGGAGCACACGCTGGCCGTGGCGGAAGCGGTAGTGACCACCCAGCGCGACTGGGGCAACCGTACCGACCGTAAAAACGCGAAAACCAAATACACCCTGGAGCGTGTGGGCGTTGAAACGTTTAAAGAGGAAGTGGAACGTCGCGCGGGCATCAAATTTGAGCCGATCCGCCCTTACGAATTTACCGGTCGCGGCGATCGCATCGGCTGGGTGAAAGGCATCGACAATAAATGGCACCTGACGCTGTTTATTGAAAACGGTCGTATTCTGGATTATCCGGGCCGTCCGCTGAAAACCGGTCTGCTGGAAATTGCGAAGATCCACAAAGGCGAGTTCCGCATTACCGCTAACCAGAATCTCATTATTGCCGGCGTGCCGGAGAGCCAGAAGGCGAAGATTGAGAAGCTGGCGCGCGATCACGGGTTAATGGATGCGGTTAAGCCGCAGCGTGAAAACTCGATGGCCTGCGTGTCGTTCCCGACCTGTCCGCTGGCGATGGCGGAAGCGGAACGTTTCCTGCCGTCATTCACTGACAAAGTGGAAGCGATTCTGGAAAAACACGGGATTCCGGACGAGCATATTGTTATGCGCGTGACGGGCTGCCCGAACGGCTGCGGCCGTGCGATGCTGGCCGAACTCGGTCTGGTAGGGAAAGCGCCGGGTCGCTATAACCTGCACCTGGGCGGTAACCGTATCGGCACGCGCATTCCGCGCATGTTCCGCGAGAACATCACCGAGCCGGAAATTCTTGATTCCATCGACGAGCTTGTCGGGCGCTGGGCGAAAGAGCGCGAAGCGGGTGAAGGCTTCGGCGACTTTACGGTGCGTGCGGGCATCATTCGCCCGGTGCTCGATCCCGCAAGGGATTTCTGGGAGTAACCACGAGAGGTAATTATGTCCGTACTCGATCTAAACGCCCTTAATGACTTGCCAAAAGTCGAACGCATTCTGGCCCTGGCAGAAACTAACGCCCACCTTGAAAAGCTGGACGCCGAAGGGCGCGTGGCGTGGGCGCTGGAAAACCTGCCGGGAGACTATGTGCTGTCGTCGAGCTTTGGTATTCAGGCGGCGGTCAGCCTGCATCTGGTGAATCAGATCCGTCCGGACATTCCGGTGATCCTCACCGATACCGGCTATCTGTTCCCGGAGACCTACCAGTTTATCGATGAGCTGACGGATAAGCTCAGGCTGAACCTCAAAGTCTACCGCGCGACGGAAAGCGCGGCCTGGCAGGAGGCGCGCTACGGCAAGCTGTGGGAGCAGGGCGTTGAGGGCATTGAGAAATACAATGAGATCAACAAGGTTGAGCCGATGAACCGGGCGCTGAAAGAGCTTAACGCCCAGACGTGGTTTGCCGGCCTGCGCCGCGAGCAGTCCGGGAGCCGCGCAACCTTACCTGTACTGGCGGTACAGCGCGGCGTGTTCAAAGTGCTGCCGATTATCGACTGGGATAACCGCACGGTGTATCAGTACCTGCAAAAACACGGGCTCAAGTACCATCCGCTGTGGGATCAGGGCTACCTGTCCGTGGGGGATACCCACACCACGCGCAAATGGGAACCGGGAATGGCGGAAGAAGAGACGCGATTCTTCGGGCTGAAGCGCGAGTGCGGGCTGCACGAAGGGTAAACTCTCACTGCCCCTCACCCCTGGCCTCTCCCCTTTGGGGAGAGGGTTAGGGTGAGGGGTGGGGAAAAAATAACGCACTACGCTTTCCCCGCTTTCGCCAGCTCCTTCACCAGCGGCAGCATCACCTTCACCACGTCTCGGCTGCGGTGTTCAATCCGCTGCGGCAGGGCGCGATCGATATGCTGCTGATTATCCAGCATCACATTATGCCAGCTCGTTCCGTCCGGGAAGGCCTTTGATTTGGCCCGCTGCTGGTAGCCGTCTTTTTCCCCCAGCGTCCAGTTTGTTGCTTCCACGTACAGCACCGGAATGCCCGCTTTATCGAACACTTCGCCGTCGTTACAGCAGCCCGTTCCACGTGGATAAGCCGGATTTCCACCGGGATTACTGGTGGCATAAACCCCATGGCTGCGGGCAATCGCCAGCGCCCGGTCGCGCGTCAGCTTGCGCACGGTACCCGGCGTACTCTGTCCGCTGTTGAAATAGAGCTTATCGCCAACGATTAAATTATCGAGGTTAATCACCAGCAGCGTATTTTTCTTCTCCTCAGCGCTCATCCGCTTAAGGAGATTCTCAGCGCCGAGTTTCCCTTCTTCTTCACCGCTGGTCGCCACAAAGCGAATACCGTATTTCGTCGGAATATTTTTAAGGCGTTCAGCCAGTTCAAGCATCACGCCGAGGCCTGCTGCGTTATCGTCCATGCCCTGCAGCGTCAGACCGCCGAGGTTGTTATCCGTATCGGCATCGCTCATCGGGGCGTAGGTATCCAGGTGCGCCATAATAATAATCTGTTCAGCCGCGCGACCTTCGTGCGCGGCAATCACCGTACTGCCGGTCACGTTATGCCAGTTTTTTGTTTTATTGCGTGAGGTATAGACGTAGCGGCTGTGAAACGAGCGGATATCGCTCTGGTAGCCCATATCGGCAAACTGCTGGCGAATATAGTCGGCGGAGAGCATCTCCGCGGGTGAGCCGGTCATGCGGCCAGGGAAGACGGTGGCAATATGCCGCGCCTGCATATTGGCGATTTCACCATAAGGTTGATTTTTTGCCTGAGCCGGAAGGATAAAGCAAACGCCGAGCGCCAGGGCAGCAATACGGTGGCGCGTTGCGGAAAACATAGTGAGTCCTTAAAAACAGAGCAAAATAATAACCCGCCTAGTATGAAACTGTGATCGTCCATACACAATTTGAATTGCTCTTAAATGCCCGAAATTTCGCGTGTTAAGCATTTTTTGGTATTTGCTTTTTCACGGCGTTATTCCATTGAGTAACTACTCATTCCAATTCGTAATTTCATTCGATCTAAGCCGCCCCCTATAGTCCCTCTATTCCTCGTTGTTAGTGAGTTGTTGCCTGTGGACTATCTGCCCCTTTTTGCCGCCTTAAAAGACCGACCGGTACTAATTGTCGGCACGGGTGAAATTGCCGAGCGCAAAATCGCGTTTTTGCAGCGCGCGGGGGCGCAGGTGCGGGTCGTTGCAGAGGCGGATTTTGACGAGTCGCAGATCGACAGCGTGGTGCTGGTGATTGCGGCTACTGAAAATCACGAACTTAACCGGCGGGTTTCCGACGCGGCCCAGGCCGGTCACCGCCTGGTGAACGTGGTGGACGACCAGCCGTTATGCTCGTTTATCTTCCCGTCAATCGTTGACCGTTCGCCGCTGCTGGTGGCGATCTCTTCCGGCGGCACCGCACCGGTGCTGGCGCGCGTTCTGAGGGAAAAAATCGAAGCGCTGCTGCCGACCAGTCTCGGACGCATGGCGGAGAAAGCGAGCTACTGGCGAAATCATCTTAAAACGCGTTTGACCAGCGTGGCGGAACGTCGTCGCTTCTGGGAGCGCGTGTTTCGCGGCCGCTTTGCCAGCCTGATGCAGGCGGGCAATGAGACGGCGGCACAGAAAATACTCGAAGACGAGCTGGATAACCCCGGCAGTACGGGCGGGGAGATCATTCTGGTGGGCGCGGGGCCGGGCGATGCCGGTCTGCTGACGCTGCGTGGCCTCCAGGTTCTTCAGGATGCGGACGTGGTGTTCTACGACCATCTGGTTACCGACGGCGTGCGCGAGCTGATCCGTCGCGACGCGGAGCAAATCTGCGTCGGCAAACGGGCGGGCGAGCACTCCGTCCCGCAGCATGAAACCAATCAGATGCTGATTGACGCCGCGAAAGCGGGCAAGACCGTGGTGCGCCTGAAAGGGGGCGATCCGTTTATCTTCGGGCGCGGTGGTGAAGAACTGCAGGCGGCAGCCGAAGCGGGCGTCCCGTTCCAGGTGGTGCCTGGCATCACGGCAGCATCGGCGGTGACGGCCTACGCCGGTATCCCGCTGACCCACCGCGATTACGCCCAGAGCGTGACCTTTGTGACCGGCCACTACAAGGCCGACAGCACGCCGTTCGACTGGTCGCATCTCGCCCAGAGCCGCCAGACGCTGGCGATCTACATGGGCACGATGAAGGCGGCAGACATCAGCGAACAGCTTATTCAGCACGGTCGCGAGGCGGCGACGCCGGTAGCCGTGATCTCTCGCGGTACGCGCGTCGATCAGCACGTTGCGACGGGCACGCTGGAACATCTTGCAACCCTGGCGAAAGACGCCCCGATGCCTGCCCTGATCGTGGTGGGAGAGGTGGTGCAGCTGCACAGCACGCTCGCCTGGTTTCAGCACACAACCGATACAGAAGGCTTCGGCGC
Organism: Enterobacter chuandaensis; assembly: GCF_039718975.1. Lineage (NCBI taxonomy): Bacteria > Pseudomonadati > Pseudomonadota > Gammaproteobacteria > Enterobacterales > Enterobacteriaceae > Enterobacter > Enterobacter chuandaensis. Next base: position 3,719,450 of record NZ_CP097173.1, on the reverse strand, counting down.
TTCTGTTGTAAATTTGGCTTAAGGAACGGTTATGGACCAAAAACGACTTACTCACCTGCGGCAGCTTGAAGCGGAAAGTATCCATATTATCCGCGAAGTGGCCGCCGAGTTTTCTAACCCGGTGATGATGTACTCCATCGGTAAAGATTCCAGCGTGATGCTGCACCTGGCGCGTAAAGCGTTTTATCCGGGTACGCTACCGTTCCCGCTGCTGCATGTGGATACCGGCTGGAAATTCCGCGAAATGTACGAGTTCCGCGACCGCACCGCGAAGGCCTACGGCTGCGAGCTGCTGGTGCACAAAAACCCGGAAGGGGTGGCGATGGGCATTAACCCGTTCGTTCACGGCAGCGCCAAGCATACCGATATCATGAAAACCGAAGGGCTGAAGCAGGCGCTGAACAAATACGGTTTTGACGCGGCCTTCGGCGGCGCGCGCCGTGACGAGGAGAAATCCCGCGCCAAAGAGCGTATCTACTCCTTCCGCGACCGCTTCCACCGCTGGGATCCGAAAAACCAGCGCCCGGAGCTGTGGCACAACTACAACGGCCAGATCAACAAGGGCGAAAGCATTCGCGTCTTCCCGCTCTCGAACTGGACCGAGCTGGATATCTGGCAGTACATCTATCTGGAAAACATTGAGATCGTTCCGCTGTATCTGGCCGCCGAGCGCCCGGTGCTGGAACGTGACGGCATGCTGATGATGATCGACGACGATCGCATTGACCTGCAGCCGGGTGAAGTGATCAAAAAACAGATGGTCCGTTTCCGTACCCTCGGCTGCTGGCCGCTGACCGGCGCGGTGGAATCCAGCGCGCAGACGCTGCCGGAGATTATCGAAGAGATGCTGGTGTCTACCACCAGCGAGCGACAGGGGCGCGTGATTGACCGCGACCAGGCAGGCTCCATGGAGCTGAAGAAACGTCAGGGTTATTTCTAAGGAGCCGCCATGAACACCACTATTGCTCAACAAATTGCCAACGAAGGCGGCGTAGAAGCGTATCTGCATGCCCAGCAGCACAAGAGCCTGCTGCGCTTTCTGACCTGCGGCAGCGTCGATGACGGGAAAAGTACCCTGATTGGCCGCCTGCTGCACGATACGCGACAGATTTACGAAGATCAGCTCTCTTCCCTGCACAACGACAGCAAGCGTCACGGTACCCAGGGTGAAAAACTCGACCTGGCGCTGCTGGTCGACGGCCTGCAGGCGGAGCGCGAGCAGGGCATCACCATCGACGTGGCCTACCGCTACTTCTCTACTGAAAAGCGCAAATTTATTATCGCCGACACCCCGGGGCACGAGCAGTACACCCGCAATATGGCGACCGGTGCCTCCACCTGCGACCTGGCGATCCTGCTGATGGACGCCCGTAAAGGCGTGCTGGATCAAACCCGTCGCCACAGCTTTATCTCCACGCTGCTTGGGATCAAACACCTGGTGGTGGCGGTGAACAAGATGGATCTGGTGAACTTCAGCGAAGAGAAATTCGAGGAGATCCGCCAGAGCTACCTGACCTTTGCCGAACAGCTGCCGGGCAACCTGGATATTCGCTTTGTGCCCCTCTCGGCGCTGGAAGGGGATAACGTCGCCTCCCAGAGCACGAACATGCCGTGGTACAGCGGCCCGACGCTGCTGGAAGTGCTCGAAACCGTTGAAATTCAGCGCGTGGTCGACACTCAGCCGATGCGCTTCCCGGTGCAGTACGTGAACCGCCCTAACCTCGATTTCCGCGGCTTCTCCGGCACTATCGCTTCTGGCTCAGTGAAGGCAGGACAGCGCGTGAAGGTGCTGCCATCCGGCGTGGAGTCAGCGATTGCGCGTATCGTGACCTTCGACGGCGATCTGCCTGAGGCCGGTGCGGGTGAAGCGGTCACGCTGGTGCTCAAAGACGAAATTGATATCAGCCGCGGCGACCTGCTGGTCGACGCGCAGGAAACGCTGGCGGCGGTGCAGGGCGCGTCCGTGGACGTAGTGTGGATGGCAGAACAGCCGCTGACCGCGGGCCAGAGCTACGACATCAAAATTGCGGGCAAGAAAACCCGCGCCCGCGTGGACGGCATTCAGTTCCAGGTGGACATCAACAACCTGACCCACCGTGACGTGAGCGAGCTGCCGCTGAACGGTATTGGCCTGGTGGATCTGACCTTCGACGAGCCGCTGGTGCTGGATCCGTATCAGCAGAACCCGGTGACGGGCGGGCTGATCTTTATCGACCGTCTGACGAACGTTACCGTTGGTGCGGGGATGGTGCGTGAGCCAAACGAGCAGGCGACCGCGGCCTCTGAATTCAGCGCCTTCGAGCTGGAGCTTAACGCACTGGTGCGTAAGCACTTCCCGCACTGGGGCGCCCGCGATCTGCTGGGAGGCAAGTAATGGCCGCCCATGATGAGAACGTCGTCTGGCATCCTCATCCGGTCACCGTCGCCCAGCGCGAACAGCTCCACGGTCACCGTGGGGTTGTGCTGTGGTTTACCGGGCTGTCAGGCTCGGGTAAATCCACGGTAGCGGGCGCGCTGGAAGAGGCGCTGCATCAGCAGGGGGTGAGTACCTACCTGCTGGATGGCGACAACGTGCGTCACGGCCTGTGCAGCGATTTGGGCTTTAGCGACGACGACCGCAAAGAGAACATCCGCCGGGTGGGAGAAGTCGCCAGCCTGATGGCGGACGCCGGGCTGGTGGTGCTGACGGCGTTTATCTCTCCGCACCGCGCCGAGCGCCAGATGGTGCGCGAGCGCGTGGGCCAGGATCGCTTTATTGAAGTGTTTGTCGATACGCCGCTGGAGATTTGCGAAGCGCGCGACCCGAAAGGGCTGTACAAAAAAGCGCGTGCCGGCGAGCTGCGAAACTTCACCGGAATTGACTCGGTTTACGAAGCGCCTGAATCGCCTGAAATTCACCTGGAAGGTCAACAATTGGTAACAAATTTAGTAAGCCAATTATTAGACCTGCTCAGACGGGACGATATTATCAGATCCTGAGGCGGTATCGTTCGGGAGCTGTCTTCCCGCACGATGAGTCACGGTCACAGGATTAGCTATGCGCAACAGTGAAAACTACATTATCACCACCGGGTCGGAACCGTTAACCACCGACGATGAGACGACCTGGTCCTTCCCTGGGGCGATAGTCGGCTTTGCGTCGTGGTTACTGGCGCTGGGTATCCCGTTTTTGATCTACGGTGGTAACACCCTTTTCTTCTTTCTCTACACCTGGCCCTTCTTCCTGGCGCTAATGCCCGTTGCGGTCGTTGTAGGGGTTGCGCTGCACTCCCTTTTCAACGGCAGGCTCCTGTACAGTACGGTTATCACGATTGCCACCGTTGTCGCCATCTTTGGCCTGCTGTTTTTATGGCTGATGGGCTAACTTACGACATAATTAAAACCCCGCAGTAGAGTCCAGCGGAAAGTTATGGGATGATGATGCCGTTTTTTCAGGGGGCAGGATGGGTAAACTAACGCTGCTGTTGCTGGCTTTGCTGGTCTGGCTGCAATATTCGCTGTGGTTCGGTAAGAACGGACTGCACGACTACAGCCGGGTGAGCGATGACGTCGCGGCTCAGCAGGCAACTAATGCCAAACTTAAGGCGCGAAACGATCAACTCTTTGCTGAAATTGATGACCTCAATGGCGGCCAGGAAGCGATTGAGGAACGCGCGCGCAATGAACTCAGTATGACTAAGCCGGGCGAAACCTTTTATCGTCTGGTTCCGGATGCGTCTAAACGCAATCAGGGCTCAGCACAAAACAATCGATAATCAGGCCCAGGATTACGACATGGCAGCAACTTTTTCGGACGTATGTGCCGTGGTGCCGGCCGCAGGTTTTGGCCGGCGCATGCAGACAGAATGTCCCAAGCAGTACCTCTCAATTGGCGATAAAACGATCCTTGAGCACGCCGTGGCGGCGCTGCTGGCGCACCCGCGGGTGACGCACGTGGTCATCGCCATCAGTCCCGGCGATGCGCGTTTTGCGCAGCTGCCGCTGGCAAACCACCCACAAATTACCGTTGTCGATGGCGGCGCCGAGCGCGCCGATTCCGTGCTGGCGGGCATTCAGGCTGCCGGAAGCGCGCAGTGGGTGCTGGTCCATGACGCGGCGCGTCCGTGCCTGCACCAGAACGATCTTGCGCGCCTGCTGGCGCTGAGCGAAACCAGTAAAGTGGGCGGCATTCTGGCCGCGCCGGTGCGCGACACCATGAAGCGTGCCGAGCCGGGCAAGCGTGCTATCGCCCACACCGTTGAGCGCGTCGACCTGTGGCACGCCCTGACACCGCAATTTTTCCCCCGCGAACTGCTCCACGACTGCTTAACACGTGCGCTTAACGAAGGGGCGACCATCACGGACGAAGCTTCCGCGCTGGAGTATTGCGGTTTTCACCCTGAGCTTGTTGAAGGGCGCGCTGATAATATAAAAGTGACGCGCCCGGAAGATTTACAGCTCGCGGAATTTTATCTTACCCGTTCGACCCATCAGGAGAAGGCATAATGCGAATTGGACACGGTTTTGATGTACACGCCTTTGGCGGAGAAGGCCCAATTATCATTGGCGGCGTACGTATTCCTTACGAAAAAGGGCTGCTGGCGCATTCTGATGGCGACGTGGCGCTACATGCGCTGACCGATGCGCTGCTGGGCGCTGCCGCGCTGGGCGATATCGGCAAGCTGTTCCCGGACACCGACCCGGCCTTTAAAGGGGCCGACAGCCGCGCGCTGCTGCGCGAAGCGTGGCGCCGCATTCAGGCGAAAGGCTACACCCTCGGTAACGTTGATGTGACGATCATTGCTCAGGCCCCGAAGATGCTGCCGCACATTCCGCAGATGCGCGTGTTTATTGCCGAAGATTTGGGCTGCCACATGGACGACGTCAACGTCAAAGCCACCACTACGGAGAAGCTGGGCTTTACCGGCCGTGGCGAAGGGATTGCCTGTGAAGCCGTGGCGCTGCTGGTGAAGGCGGCAAAATGACGGACTTTGACAACCTGACTTACCTGCACGGAAAACCGCAGGGTTACGGGGTGCTGAAAGCCAGCCCGGAAGATTTCCTCGTGGTCGAGGATCTGGGCTTTGAGCCCGATGGCGAAGGCGAACATATCCTGGTGCGTATTCTGAAAAACGGCTGCAACACCCGCTTTGTGGCCGATGCGCTGGCAAAATTCCTCAAAATTCACGCCCGGGAAGTGAGCTTTGCCGGGCAGAAAGATAAACACGCCGTCACCGAGCAGTGGCTCTGCGCGCGCGTGCCCGGCAATGCGATGCCTGATTTAAGCAAATTTGAGCTTGAGGGCTGTAAGGTACTGGAGTACGCCCGCCACAAGCGCAAGCTGCGCCTCGGGGCATTGAAAGGCAACGCGTTTACGCTGGTGCTTCGTGAAGTGACTAACCGTGAAGACGTTGAAAAACGCCTGAATGACATCAAAGAACGCGGCGTTCCGAACTACTTTGGCGCGCAGCGCTTTGGCATTGGCGGCAGCAACCTGCAGGGTGCGCTGCGCTGGGCGCAAAGCGATGCGCCGGTGCGCGACAGGAATAAACGCAGTTTTTGGTTGTCGGCGGCCCGCAGCGCGTTGTTTAATCAGATTGTGAGCGAAAGGCTGAAAAAACCGGACGCGAATCAAGTTGTTGTTGGCGATGCGCTACAATTAGCGGGACGCGGAAGCTGGTTTGTGGCAACGGCCGAAGAAATGGCCGATGTTCAGTCGCGCGTGGACGCCAAAGCGCTGATGATTACCGCAGCTTTGCCGGGCTCAGGCGACTGGGGCAGCCAGGGCGACGCGTTGAGCGCTGAGCAGTCCGCCGTGGCGGATGCACCGGAATTACAATCCTTGCTGGTGCGGGAAAAAGTCGAAGCAGCACGCCGCGCGATGCTGCTCTATCCGCAGCAGTTAAGCTGGAACTGGTGGGATGACGTAACCGTCGAGTTACGCTTCTGGCTGCCGGCAGGTAGCTTTGCCACCAGTGTTGTCAGGGAACTAATCAACACCTCGGGTGATTATGCGAATATTGCTGAGTAACGATGATGGGATCCACGCGCCGGGCATTCAGACCCTGGCGAAGCACCTCCGTGAATTTGCGGATGTGCAGGTTGTGGCTCCCGATCGTAACCGCAGTGGAGCGTCTAACTCACTGACGCTGGAGTCGTCGCTTCGCACCTTTACCTTTGAAAATGGCGATATTGCCGTCCAGATGGGCACGCCGACGGACTGCGTGTTTCTGGGCGTGAACGCGCTGATGCGCCCGCGTCCGGATATCGTTGTCTCCGGCATTAACGCCGGGCCGAACCTCGGCGATGATGTGATTTACTCCGGCACCGTGGCGGCCGCAATGGAAGGGCGCCATCTCGGGTTTCCGGCGCTGGCGGTCTCGTTAAACGGCCACACGCACTACGACACCGCCGCCGCGGTGACCTGCTCGATCCTGCGGGCGCTTGGCCGCGAGCCGCTGCGTACCGGGCGCATTCTCAACATCAACGTGCCGGACCTTCCTCTTAATGAGATTAAGGGCATTCGCGTTACGCGTTGCGGAAGCCGGCACCCGGCGGATCAGGTGATCCCGCAGCAGGATCCTCGTGGCAACACGCTTTACTGGATCGGCCCTCCCGGCGATAAGTGCGATGCGGGTCCGGATACCGACTTTGCCGCCGTGGATGAAGGCTATGTCTCGGTGACTCCGCTGCACGTAGATTTAACCGCGTATAGCGCGCATGATGTGGTGTCGGGCTGGCTGGATCGCGCAGGAGTGAACGCGCAATGGTAAGCAAACGTGTACAAACTCTTCTGGAACAACTTCGCGCACAGGGGATCCGCGACGAGCACGTGCTTGAAGCGCTTGCTCAGGTTCCGCGTGAGAAATTTGTAGACGAGGCGTTTGAACACAAAGCGTGGGAAAACGTGGCGCTGCCCATCGGGCAAGGCCAGACGATTTCGCAGCCTTACATGGTGGCGCGGATGACGGAGCTGCTGGAGCTCACGCCCGACTCCCGCGTGCTGGAGATTGGCACCGGGTCGGGGTATCAGACCGCCATCCTGGCGCATCTGGTTCACCATGTCTGTTCCGTAGAGCGGATCAAAGGTCTGCAGTGGCAGGCGCGTCGTCGCCTGAAACAACTCGATCTACATAATGTATCGACACGCCACGGTGATGGATGGCAGGGTTGGCAGGCTCGCGCCCCGTTTGACGCTATCATCGTGACGGCGGCTCCGCCTGAAATTCCCGCTGCGCTGTTGTCGCAGCTGGATGAGGGGGGCATTCTTGTTCTGCCCGTCGGGGACGAGCAGCAGCTTTTAAAGCGCGTTCGTCGGCGCGGCGGCGAGTATATTATCGACACCGTGGAAGCCGTACGCTTTGTGCCTCTGGTGAAGGGGGAGTTGGCCTGAGACTCGGAATTATCCAGGGTTATTAAGGCAAATTCAGCGTATGGTGTGGCGCGAAAGACTCGTGTCATCACGGTTAATTTTAAGTCACTGGTAGTTAACACATTCCTGGGGGATAAATGAGCGCGGGAAGCCCTAAATTCACCATCAGCCGTGTTGCGGCATTATCACTGGTTTCGCTCTGGCTGGCAGGCTGTACAAGTTCTAACAATGCGCCTGCGCCCGTCAGTTCCGTTGGCGGAAACAGCGGCTCGGGTAACACGTCCAGCGGAATGTTGATCACGCCTCCGCCTAAAATGGGGACTGCCACAGCGCAACAAAATCCGCCAATCCAGCCGGTTCAGCGTCCAACGACGCAGCCAACGCAGATTCAGCCAGTCGAACAACCTGTTCAGACCCAAAATGGCCGCATAGTCTATAACCGTCAGTATGGGAACATTCCGAAAGGCAGCTATACCGGCGGCAGCACCTACACCGTGAAACGCGGCGATACGCTGTTCTATATTGCGTGGATCACCGGGAACGATTTCCGTGACCTCGCGCAGCGTAACAACGTCCAGGCCCCGTATGGTCTGGAAGTCGGGCAAACGCTCCAGGTAGGCAACGCAACGGGTACGCCACTGACGCCTGGCAACACGGTTTCAGCGGCCGATGTGACTGCGCAAAATAACAGCGTTAAGCCTGCACAAAAATCCACCACGGTGGTTGCTTCACAACCTGTAATTACGTATTCTGAGGATTCAGGTGATCAGACTGCTAACAAAATGTTGCCGAATAATAAAGGGACTGCGACTGTTGTCACAGCACCGGTTACGGCACCTGTGGTTAGCTCTACTGAACCGACTGCAAGCAGTCAGAATGCCAGCTCGTCAATCACCACCTGGCGCTGGCCAACTGACGGCAAGATTATCGAGAACTTCGCAACCTCTGAAGGTGGCAACAAAGGGATCGATATTGCAGGCAGTAAAGGACAGGCTATCATCGCGACCGCAGATGGACGCGTTGTGTATGCCGGTAACGCACTGCGCGGTTACGGTAATCTTATTATCATCAAACATAACGATGATTACCTGAGTGCCTACGCCCATAACGACACAATGCTGGTCCGGGAACAACAAGAAGTTAAGGCGGGGCAAAAAATCGCTACCATGGGTAGCACCGGAACCAGTTCTACACGCTTGCATTTTGAAATTCGTTACAAGGGGAAATCCGTAAACCCGCTGCAGTACTTGCCGCAGCGATAAATTGACGGGGCATGCCAGCCAGGGTGTCTCGTTCAGGGATCACGGGTAGGAGCCACCTTATGAGTCAGAATACGCTGAAAGTTCATGATTTAAATGAAGACGCGGAATTTGATGAGAACGGAGTAGAGGCTTTTGACGAAAAAGCCTTAGTAGAAGAGGAACCCAGTGATAACGATTTGGCTGAAGAAGAGCTGTTATCGCAGGGCGCCACACAGCGTGTACTGGACGCGACTCAGCTTTACCTTGGGGAGATTGGTTACTCCCCACTGCTAACGGCCGAAGAAGAAGTCTATTTCGCACGTCGTGCTTTGCGTGGTGATGTGGCCTCGCGTCGTCGCATGATTGAAAGTAACCTGCGACTGGTCGTGAAAATTGCCCGCCGTTACGGCAATCGTGGTCTGGCTCTGCTGGATCTGATTGAAGAGGGCAACTTAGGTCTCATCCGCGCAGTTGAGAAGTTTGACCCGGAACGCGGGTTCCGTTTCTCAACCTACGCGACCTGGTGGATTCGTCAGACCATCGAACGGGCTATTATGAACCAGACCCGTACGATCCGCCTGCCGATCCATATCGTCAAAGAGTTGAACGTTTATCTGCGTACCGCACGCGAGTTGTCCCATAAGCTGGACCACGAGCCAAGCGCAGAAGAAATTGCCGAACAACTCGATAAACCGGTTGATGACGTAAGCCGTATGCTGCGTCTCAACGAGCGCATTACCTCGGTTGACACCCCGCTGGGTGGCGACTCCGAAAAAGCGCTGCTGGACATCCTGGCCGATGAAAAAGACAACGGCCCGGAAGACACCACGCAGGACGATGACATGAAGCAAAGCATCGTCAAATGGCTGTTCGAACTGAACGCTAAACAGCGTGAAGTGCTGGCACGTCGTTTCGGTTTACTGGGGTATGAAGCTGCGACACTGGAAGACGTCGGCCGCGAAATTGGCCTGACCCGTGAACGTGTTCGTCAGATTCAGGTAGAAGGTCTGCGTCGCCTGCGTGAAATCCTGCAGGGGCAAGGTCTGAATATCGAAGCGCTGTTCCGCGAATAAGCATCCTTTCGTCAAAAAAGGCCCGTCGTGAGACGGGCCTTTTTCTTTTGTGCTACGGCTGTGCCGTTTCGTGCAGCAGGCGCCACACTATCCGAGCGCCTTCCTGATTGAGCACCGAGGTTGACCAGCGCACGTTGACGGGCAGGCCCGGCCGGGTTTGCGTCTCCCGGTAGTGAAGCACCGCGCCGTGATCCCAGCGCTGGATCGTGGATAATTCGTCAATGATGATCTTCAGCCCGGGACGGCTTCCGCGCTGGTTTTCCAGAAAACGGGTAAGAGCCTGATAGTCGAGTGGAGTACCGCCTGGCGGGATCATCAGAAAATCTGGGCTGAAGCAGGCGAGCAGGGCGTGGAGCTCGCCTTCGCCTTTGCCTAACCAGTTTTCAAGCGCAATGTGGAGGTCGATAATGTCGTGTTCAAAAGGCGTCATGGATTCTCCTGTCGCAGCTGGGTGAGCACCTGCGTATTGTTAAGACGAAGAACGTACAGGACAGGCAGCAAGGTCATGCCTGCGGCAAAAAGAAACATTCCGTGCCAGGCGGCGAGCGGTGGCAGCCAGGCCTGCGCCAGGTTCAGCGCCTGCGCCAGCAGCAGGGCACCGGCAAAAAAGCTCAACTGACGATTAAGATTCCACAGCGCGCTGGCATCCGGCATATTTTCCCGGCGCGTGGTCAGAAACGCGCTGCTCTGCGCTGTGCTGCTGCACAGGCTTCCCCCCGCGCCCATCAGGATAAACGCAGCGGCAGGTAGCAGCGTAGCCGAACTGACGTTAATCAAAAGCAGAATACCCGTCGCCTGCAACAGGCAGCCGATGACGATCAGCGGTCCGGGGCCGATACGGTTAAAATAGCGTCCCGTTGCCGTGATGGCGATAAACGATGCCACGGACCACGGCAGCATGAGCAGTCCCGTAGCGGCTGGGGTCATGTTTGCCACGTGCTGAAGATAAAACATACCCGTGACGTTCACCCCAATAAATACGCCTGGAACGCATAAATAGACGAGCATGGAAAACCGCAAAAGCGGATCCGCCAGCAAAGACAGGTTGAGCAGCCTGCTTGTTTTTATCGGCGATACTTCGTGTTTAAGCCACTGGCAGGCCAGCACAAAGGTCACGATGGCCACCGGGAGCGTGGCGAAAAATATCCATCGCCAGCTCAGCGCCTCTACCAGCACGCCTCCGAGCGCAGGGGAGCAGGCGGGAGCAAGCAACGCCACCAGCATCACCGCTGACGAGAGTCTGGCTCGTTCATGAGGCTGAAACTGTTGCCAGGTGATCGCCTGTCCGACGGGGATCAGTAAGCCCCCTCCCACGCCCTGCAGCACTCGCCAGGCGATCAGACTTTCAAGCGTTGCAGACAACCCTGCCGCAGCAGAGGCCACGCTGAACAGAAAAAGCGAGAGCAGGATGACGCGCTTTGGCCCGATGCGCCGCGTCAGCACGCTGCTGAAAGGGATCACCAGCGTCAGGCCGGCAATGTACCCGTTGCTGACCCAGGCAAGCGCTGAAGGCGTGGCGTTAAAGGTGTGAGCCATTGCCGGAAAGGCGACGCTGGCGATAAACATGTTAATCAGATCAAGAAAAAAGCCCAGCAGATAGACAGTGGTGACTTTACTGCGATACGTCATGGTGGTTCCTCCGGTGAGGTGACGTATCGTATCGATTGAGCGAGAACGGATAAACGCGACAAAGCGCGATATACTGTCAAAAATATTTTGACAGTAAAATGTGAGATGATGATTAACCTACAGCGCACGGCGATGTTTATCGCGGTGGCCGACACCGGTAGCTTTACTGCCGCAGCTGATGCGATGGGTCTGACAAAAGCCGTGGTCAGCTTCAACATTCGCCAGCTCGAAGCGGAGCTGGGGGTGACATTGTTGCTGCGATCCACCCGCCGTCTGACGTTAACCGAAGCGGGCGCGCTTTTTCACCAGCGAAGCGTCGCGCTTCTGAAGGCGGCGGAACAGCTGCAGGATGATGTCCGTGCGAATCATGCGGGGCTCACGGGAGAATTGCGGATTACCACCACGCCCGAGTACGGTTCACAGGTTGTGGTGCCGTTGCTTGCCTGGTTTAGCCAGCTGCATCCGGATCTCCGCGTGCGTCATGTTTCTTCGTCGCTGCACGCCGATCTGATCTTGGAGCGCTTTGATGTCGCCATTCGCCTGGGGACGCTTGCTGATTCGCGCTACCACGCCGCGTTGATTTCAACCTTCTCCATCCTGCCCGTCGCGACGCCCGAGTGGCTGGCTAACCATCCGGTTGAATCGCTTATGCAACTGGCGGACGCCGACTGGATTATTCACGAGCGCTTAGCTTCGCCGCTGCACTGGCAGGTAAAAGATGCCAACGGTGTGCCTGAAACGCTGGAGATAAGAAAAGCGCCGCGCCTGTTTGCCGACAGCGCTCAGGCTCTGATGGCCTTTGCACTTGCAGGACGTGGCGTGGCGTTGCTGCCGGAATGGCTGGTACGCGATGCGCTTGATGCGGGAAAACTGGTCCCGGTGTTGCCGGAGTATACTTTTGCGCGGCAGGGCATCTATGCGGTTTACCCAGATGCCCTGCACGTGCCTGCGAAAGTGCGCACCTTTATTGATTTTATGCGCACCCGCGTAGTTTAAAAAAGTCCGGTGGCGCTGCGCTTACCGGGCCTACGGGTTTTGTAGGTCGGCTAAGGCGAAGTCACCACCCGACAAAACAGACCGCAGAAAACTAAACCAGACTCTTCAGCCGATAAATCCACTCCAGCGCCTGACGCGGCGTCAGGGAATCCGGATCGAGATTCTCCAGCGCTTCCACCGCTGGTGACGTCTCTTCCGGCGGAGCCAGCAACGACATCTGCGTACCGTCAATCTGCGTGGCTGCCGCGTTCGGCGACAGGCTTTCCAGCTCCCGCAGCTTCTGACGCGCGCGTTTAATCACCTCTTTTGGCACGCCTGCCAGCGCCGCGACGGCCAGGCCATAGCTCTTGCTCGCCGCGCCATCCTGCACCGTATGCATAAAGGCAATCGTGTCGCCGTGTTCCAGTGCATCCAGGTGGACGTTCGCAACCCCCTCCATCTTCTCCGGCAGCTGCGTCAGTTCGAAGTAGTGGGTGGCAAACAGCGTCAATGCCTTGATTTTATTTGCCAGGCTTTCGGCACAGGCCCAGGCCAGAGACAGGCCATCGTAGGTTGACGTTCCGCGTCCCACTTCGTCCATCAGCACCAGGCTGTGCTCCGTTGCGTTATGCAGAATGTTAGCCGTTTCGGTCATCTCGACCATAAAGGTTGAGCGGCCGCTCGCCAGATCGTCCGCTGCCCCAACGCGGGTGAAGATACGGTCGATGGGGCCAATCTCCACTTTTTGCGCCGGGACGTAGCTGCCGATATACGCGAGCAAAGCAATCAACGCCGTCTGGCGCATATAGGTACTCTTACCGCCCATGTTCGGGCCGGTAATGATCAGCATTCTTCTCTGCGGTGACAGGCTCAGCGGGTTGGCGATGAACGGTTCGTTCAGCACCTGCTCAACGACCGGGTGACGGCCTTCCGTAATACGAATGCCGGGCTTGTCGGTAAAGGTCGGGCAGGTATAGTTCAGGGTTTCCGCGCGTTCTGCCAGGTTCACCAGCACGTCCAGCTCCGCCAGCGCGCTGGCGCTGAGCTGCAGGTCGGCCAGGTGCGGCATCAGCATGTCGAACAGCTCGTCATACAGCTGTTTTTCCAGGGCCAGCGCTTTGCCTTTCGAGGTGAGGACTTTGTCCTCGTACTCTTTCAGTTCGGGAATAATATAGCGTTCGGCGTTTTTCAACGTCTGGCGACGGACGTAGTGAATCGGCGCCAGGTGGCTCTGCCCGCGGCTGATCTGAATGTAGTAACCGTGTACCGCGTTATACCCCACTTTCAGCGTGTCGAGCCCAAGACGCTCGCGCTCGCGGATTTCCAGCTTATCGAGGTAGTCCGTCGCACCGTCGGCCAGCGCGCGCCATTCGTCCAGCTCTTCGTTGTAGCCTGGGGCAATTACGCCGCCGTCGCGCACCAGAACCGGAGGGGCATCAATGATGGCTCGCTCCAGCAGCTCGCGAAGCTCGGTAAATTCGCCCATGGTTTCGCGGAGTTTCTGAACCGGCGCGCTGTCAACGTCGCTCAGCTGCGCACGCAGTTCAGGCAGCTGCTGGAAAGCATGACGCATGCGCGCGAGGTCGCGTGGTCGCGCTGTTCGCAGTGCCAGACGAGCAAGGATACGCTCCAGATCGCCCACCTGGCGCAGAACCGGCTGCAGCTCGCTATAGCGATCCTGCAACGCGGCAATCGTCTGCTGACGGCAAACCAGCGTATTCGTATCGCGAACCGGCATATGCAGCCAGCGTTTGAGCATACGGCTACCCATTGGCGTCACCGTACTGTCGAGGACCGACGCGAGCGTGTTTTCCACGCCGCCCGCCAGGTTCTGAGTAATTTCCAGGTTACGGCGCGTGGCGGCATCCATGATGATGCTGTCCTGCTGGCGCTCCATGGTGATAGAACGAATATGTGGCAGGGCGGTGCGCTGGGTGTCTTTCACATATTGCAGGAGGCAACCTGCGGCACATAGCCCGCGCGGGGCGTTTTCCACGCCAAAGCCAATCAGGTCGCGGGTGCCAAACTGCAGGTTCAGCTGCTGGCGCGCGGTATCAATTTCGAATTCCCACAGCGGACGACGGCGCAACCCGCGACGGCCTTCGATAAGCGCCATTTCAGCGAAATCTTCGGCATAGAGCAGCTCTGCAGGATTGGTACGCTGCAGTTCGGCCGCCATTGTTTCGCGGTCAGCCGGTTCACTCAGTCGAAAACGCCCGGAGCTGATGTCCAGCGTGGCGTAGCCAAAACCCTTGCCGTCCTGCCACAGCGCCGCGAGCAGGTTATCCTGACGCTCCTGAAGCAGGGCTTCATCACTGATGGTGCCCGGCGTGACGATGCGCACCACTTTGCGCTCAACCGGGCCTTTCGAGGTTGCCGGATCGCCGATCTGCTCGCAGATAGCGACGGACTCACCCTGATTCACCAGCTTGGCCAGGTAGTTTTCTACTGCGTGGTGCGGGATGCCGGCCATTGGAATTGGCTCGCCCGCCGATGCGCCACGTTTGGTCAGCGAGATGTCGAGCAACTGCGACGCACGTTTAGCATCGTCATAAAACAGCTCGTAAAAATCGCCCATACGGTAAAACAGCAGGATTTCCGGATGCTGTGCCTTCAGCTTCAGGTACTGCTGCATCATCGGCGTATGTGCGTCGAAATTGTCGATTGTGCTCATGGAGTTATGATGTCCATTTCTTTGAAAATATTACGTTTTGAGCGGCTCAGTGGCCGTTTGTTCCTTCTATTGTCGCATGAAAAAAAGGTACGGCGCAGAAAAATGTCGCGGCTTTACGAGGCGCCTTCCGACATTAACTCAATGACGATTTTTCCATGCTCCACGCCCACTCTGACCTGGGAGTTGGTGGTAAAGCCCGCTTTTTCAAGCCAGTCTCCTTTTAAGCTCAGCGCCGCATGCACGCTGTACCGCTTTGGTATCTTCGTTTTTCGATCCTCGTGACGCTTTCTGAAATATCCCACTTTTAAATGGCGGTAGGGTTTGCCGATCGCGCTTTCTTTCATAGGGTCTCCAGACTATACGGACAACGGTCATTTCTGATGCCTGTATAAAATACCAGTGATTTTTATGAGGCGCAGGGTTAATACTGGAATCAGGCTTCAGGAAACGAAATGCAACAACTGAAATTCAATGTTGAAAGGTGTATTGTTTATGCATCTTATTATTCGGTAAGTCGCCATGACCGGTAAACGCATTTCACGAGAAAAAGAGACCATCGCGAAGATGATCGCGTTGTACGAGAAACAATGTCCGCAGGCTGCTCAGGATGAGGGGCATTATCAGGCGCTGAAGGCTTATGCTCATAAACGCCTGGATAAGTGCGTTTTTGGTGAGGAAAAGCCCGCCTGTAAGCAGTGCCCGGTGCACTGCTATCAACCCGCCAGACGTGAAGAGATGAAGCAGGTGATGCGCTGGGCAGGCCCGCGTATGTTATGGCGCCACCCCATTTTGACCATCCGCCATCTGATTGATGACCGTCGTCCGGTGCCGGAATTACCGGAAAAATACCGCCCGAAAAAGTGAACCGTTCAGCTTCGTAGCGGGCGGCAAATCACATTCAGGGCCAGTGCGCTGCAGAGCGGGAAGAGGGCCAGCAGCAGCCAGGGGTAAATCGCCTGCGTTGAAGGCACCAGTGCGCGATCCAGCAGGCTACCAAACAACAAATTTCCGGCCAGGACCGCGATGCCTCCGGCGGTAGAGAGCGCGCCGTAGTGCGCCCCCAGCGTTGATTCCTCGGCGAACCGTGGAATGAGATCTTTTGCCGAGGGCACCAGCAGCATCTGTCCCAGCGTCAGCAGCGTCACAAAACAGACCGAGGGCAGAAGCCGCAGCCAGCCCTCAGGCGGTTGCGTTGCCGCAAACATCGCCACGCTCGCGAAGGCGGCAGAGAGGAGCAAAAAGCCCACCGGTAGGATCCTCACCGCGCCCACGCGTCGGGCAAAGCGCGCCAGCGGCAGCTGTAACGAGATGATCAGAACGGAGGCGAGCATAAAAAGCGGGCCGAGATCTCTCTCGTTACCGCCGGAGCGCTGTATCTCCACCGGCAGCGCCAGATAGAGCTGGTTATAGCTTAACAGCCATGAACTGTAGGCAATGATAAAGGCGACAAAGCGCGGCTGACGAAACGTCGTCCACCAGGGCGCTATTTTTAGCGTCTGTGAACGGTGGGCAGCAGCAGGAAGACAGAAATAGAGCACCACCAACGCAATGACAAAGACACCTGCCCCCGCCAGCGCCACCTGGCGGAAGCCAAGCCCCGTTAGCAGGGCGCCCACAACCGGGCCCAGTACCGCGCCGAGCTCCCCGCAGACGGCAAAGAGCGCAAACCACTCCGCCCGGCTTCGTTTCCCTTTTGCCTCGCTGTGCGTACCCGCTTTTGCCAGCAATGCCTCAATAGAGGGAGAAAATAACGCGCCGCCGACGCCCGTCAGACACGCGCCCAGAATAATCGGCCACAGCGTTCCTCCGAAGGCCAGCAGCAGATAGCCTGAAACACGAACTATACAGCCGCTGAGGATAATGACTTTCGCGCCAAACCGGTCCGAGAGCGCACCGCCAACGATAAACATCCCCTGCTGGGAGAACGTACGCAGGCCCAGGATCAGCCCGATGAGCCCGCCGGAGAGCAGCATGTCGTCGCGCAGAAATATCGCCAGGAAGGGAACGACGGCGTAAAACCCAATGTTAAACACAAACTGGCTACCCAGTAAAACGGGCGGCCAGAGCGCGGTGGCGGGGCGCAAAGGCATACGGTTTATTCGCCCCTACACCATGAAATGGATATGTTTTTTACCATGGAACGGCGAGATCTCAATTTTGGTTTTGACCCGGAAGACGTCCCAGAGCAGCTCTTCGGATAAGATGTCCTGCGGCGTTCCCGTCGCCACAATTTGCCCTTTCTGCATCACGATCAGCGAGTCGCAGAACATCGAGGCGTGGTTAAGATCGTGGATGGCGACGATGCTGGTCACCGGCAGCTCGCTGATGAGATGCATCAGCTGCATCTGATGATGGATGTCCAGGTGGTTGGTCGGTTCATCCAGCAGGATTTCGGTTGGCGTTTGCGCCAGCGCGCGGGCGATATGCACCCGCTGACGCTCGCCGCCGGACAGGCTCAGCCAGCCCTGCTCGCTGCGGTCCAGCATATCGACACGCTGCAGAGCCGCGGTGACGGTGTCGTCATCCTGCGCGCTCCAGTTCGAAAAAGGGGAGTGGTGCGGAATGCGCCCGAGCTTCACCACGTCGCGCACGCGCATGTTGGCGTCGGTCATGCCGTGCTGCTCAACGAACGCCACCCGACGCGCCAGCTGCTTTTTGGCGATGCGGGAAATGTCCTGCCCGTCCAGGGTCACGCTGCCGCTGTCCGGGCGACGCAGACCAGCCAGTATGCGCAAAAGCGACGATTTACCGCAGCCGTTAGGGCCGAGCAGTCCTACCGTTTCGCCGCGTGAAACCTTCAGCGAGACGTTATTGACGATGACCTTTTTGCCTACCGTCCAGGTAATATTCTCAGCACAGATGCTCATCACTTATTCCTTGAGCGGTAGATAATCACGGCAAAGAACGGCACGCCCACCAGCGCGGTGACGACGCCGACGGGCAGGCTCTGCGGGGCAATCAGCATGCGCGAGGCGATATCAGCCAGCACCATCAGGATCGCGCCCGCCAGCGCGCTGGCAATCAGCAGCGTGCGGTGCAGCGGCCCGAACAGGAAGCGCATGACGTGCGGCACCACCAGCCCTACAAAACCAATTGATCCCGCCATGCTGACGATGGTCGCGGTAATCAGTGCAGTGGTGGTGAACAAGGCAAGGCGCACCCAGGGCACGGCAATGCCTAACGAGGCGGCGGCGTCATCACCAAAGGTAAAGGCGTCCAGCGCCCGGGAATAGTAAAGACAGACGGCAAGGCCCGCCAGCACGACCACCAGCGCCAGCTGGAATTCCGGCCAGCGTACGCCGCTGAAGCTGCCCAGCAGCCAGAACATCACGTCGCGCGCCTGCTGCGCGCTGGCGGAGGTGCTGATGGTATAGGCGGTAATGGCGTTGAAAAGCTGTGAGGCGGCAACGCCCGCCAGAATGGTGCGTTCATTGCCGCCGCGCGCGCCGTTCGTCAGGAAGGCGACAAACGCAAAGGCGGCAAACGCCCCGGCAAACGCGCCCGCAGAAAGCGACACCGCGCCAGTGCCAATCCCCAGGACGACGACCGACACCGCCCCGGTTGAGGCACCCGCCGATACGCCGAGCACGTAGGGTTCCGCCAGCGCATTCTTCAGCAGGCTTTGCAGCACGGCGCCGCAGATGGCTAAACCGGCCCCACAGCAGGCCGCCACCAGCGCGCGGCTCAGGCGAAAGTCCCAGATCACGCTCTCATAGATGCGGTTGAGCGGAACGTCGGTCAGCCCCAGCTTATTGCCAATAGCGTAAAAGACACTGGACAGCGGAATCGACAGCTCACCGACGCTGACGCCGAGAGCAATCACTAAAAACAGCAGGACAACGGCAAGCAGAGCAGACGTGGTCAGAAACAGGCCCTGTCGGGCCTGAAGTACGGCTGCTGTCATCAGTTCAGCCCCAGCTTTCTGAGCTGTTCGCCCACCTGCTCAGCGCCGTAAATCGTGCGAATCGTCGGGTTCATGGCCTGGCCGTCCATCACCACGATATGGCCTTTTTTGACGGCATCAAGCTGGCTCACGGCAGGATCGCTTTTCAGGAATTTGATTTTCTCTTCTGCATTATCCAGCGCCCAGCGGTTGCGGTCCAGACTGGAGACGACAATCACATCCGGGTTCGCGGCGATAATGCTTTCCCAGCCGACGGTCGGCCATTCAGACTCAGCGGTAATGGCGTTATGGCCGCCCAGCACGTTAGCAATAAAACCGGAGGCGCTGTTTTTCCCGCCGACATAGGCATCCGCCGAAGGCGAGGCGCTTGAGAACCAGAAAACAAACGAGAGATCTTTTTTGTTTTTACCAAATTCCTGACGCAGGTCGGCCTCGCGTTTTTTGAAATCCGCGATAACGGCCTGGCCGCGCGCTTCAACGTTGAAAATCTTCGCGAAATCTTCAATCTCTTTATAAAGGTACGTCATATCCCACAGCGTCTGGCGGCTGCCGTACATATCGCCTGCGGCCTTTTTGGTAGCGCACATGCCCGGTGATAAATAGCTGTTCACCCCAACGGTGGCCAGATCTTCACGTTTTGCGACCTTACTTTCCGGCCCGAGCAGCAGCGGCAGCTGCGCAGGAACAAAATCGGGGTTTTGCGCAAGGATGGATTCAAGCGTCGGAATTTCGACGGTCAGCGTTTTGATTTTGGCGTTTTGCTCAGCCAGCTGCGGCAGCACTTTGGTCGGCCAGAAGGCGCTGGCTTTGACCTTATCTTCCAGACCCAGCAGAAGCAGGATCTCTACGGTATTCTGACCCAGGGCCACGACGCGTTCCGGCGCTTTGGTGAAGGTCTCTTTATACCCGCAGTTTTCTATGGTGAGTGGGTACGTGGTAGCCAGAGCTGAACTCATCGAAGCAACCGCCAGGCCTAACGCGCAGAGAACCTTTTTCATTAAACGCTACCCTTCATTAAAATTATTTTTGATGCAAATGAAACGCATTATTAAGGCGGAATTTTATACAGAGGAAACGATTTTGTGTCAATGAGGGACAATTACGCAAGGTGACGAAAGGCGGCGCCATAAGCGGCGCCGGAATGGCGGGTTAAAGCAGGCTCTCTTTATCGATTCCCAGGCGCTTCATGCGGGAGAGCAGGGTAGTGCGTTTCAGCCCCAGCCGCTGAGCTGCGCCCTTCGGTCCGGCGACCACGCCGTTAGTCTCTTTTAGCACGCGCATAATGAGCTGATATTCATCTTCGCCTTCCTGCGCCACTTCTGCCGTAACGGTGGGATGTTCCGGCAGGGAGATTTCAGGCAGGGAAAGCTGCAGCACGTTCCCGCGCGTCAGCAACACCGCGCGCTCAATGACGTTTTCCAGCTCGCGCACGTTGCCCGGCCACTCCATTGACGAGAGGGTGCGCAGCGTCTCGGCGGGAATGCTGTCGATGTTTCGCCCCATCCGGCGCGCGATCTTGGCGGTAAAGGCTTTCACCAGCAGGGGGATATCTTCCGGGCGCTCGCGCAGCGGCGGCAGGCAGATCGGGAAGACGTTCAGGCGATAGTAGAGATCGCTGCGAAACTCGCGGTCGGCGACCATTTTTTTCAGGTCGCGGTTGGTGGCGGCAATCAGACGCACGTCGGTCTGGATAAGCTTGTTGCTGCCGAGGCGCTCAAACTCCTGCTCCTGCAATACGCGCAGCAGCTTAGGCTGTAGCTCCAGCGGCATATCGCCTACCTCGTCGAGGAAAAGCGAGCTTTTATCTGCCAGTTCGAAACGCCCCAGACGCTGGCTGCTGGCCCCGGTAAACGCGCCGCGCTCGTGGCCGAACAGGTCGCTTTCCAGCAGCCCCGCAGGCATCGCCGCGCAGTTCATCTTCACCATCCGGCGGCTGTTGCGATTGCTCAGGTTGTGGATCGCCCGGGCGATCAGCTCCTTGCCGGTGCCTGTTTCGCCGAGGATCAGCACCGTGCTGTCGCTTTGCGCTACCATCTCGACCTGCTTGAGCACGCTGTACATGGCGTCGCTACGCCCGATGATTTCGCCAAACTCGCTGTCTACGTTGTTGAGCTGCTCGGTCAGGGCGAGGTTTTCGTCCACCAGCCGCTCCTTCAGGCGGTGGATCTCCTGGTAGGCGAGGGCGTTATCCAGCGCAATCGAGATGCGCTCGGCGATCTGGCGCAGCAGCTTCAGGTTGGCGGTGGTGAACACGCCTTCTTCACACTGCGCCAGCTTCAGCACGCCCAGCATGGTGTTGCCGGACATCAGCGGCAGCAGGCACAGGGTCTGAATTTTGTTGCCCCAGGTGTTGAACAGCATCCGTTCGTACGGCGCGACCGGATCCTGTTCGCTGAGGTTCAGCAGCAGGATCTCTTTGCTTTTGAATACCCGTTCAGAGAGGGTGCCCGCTTCATCCACCTCGCTCTGCTCGTGCGCCGGGTTGGCCTCATCGAGGTAGTGGGTGGAGTAGATGTTCAGCTTGCCCTTGCGATGCCCGCGCAGCGCAATGCTGATGGCGTCGATTTTGAAATAGTGGTGGATCTCTTTCGAGACTTCGCTGACCAGCTCATCCATGTCGAGCCTTGATAGCACTGCGTTGGTGATGGCGACCAGAATGCGGAAGTTGTCGCGCTCGCGGCTCAGCAGGTCGTAATCGACGTTATTGGTGACGCGGCTTTGGATCTGCTCCGCGACGACGGCCACAATCTGGGTAAAGGTGTGCAGGCGTTCGTACTCCGCCTCGCTCCAGGGCTGGTCGGTGTTGCGGATGAACTCGCAGCCGCCAAAAATCTGGCCCTCTGCCGCCAGCGGCAGCATGCAGTAATGCCCAAAAGGCTGATAGAGATTGCTCTGGGCAAGCCGCGGCCACGCCATCCGGAACTCTTCAAAATTGCAGTGCAGCACTTCAGGTCGGGAGAGAATGCGGCGCACCGGACCGTGCGCGAGGTAGGTTTCGTCTTCATACTCAAACGCTTTGCCATTATCACGCGTTGAGTAGTAGCTCGCCCGGTGCGTTCCGCTATGCCAGAGCACTATCGCGGCGCTGTCCGCCAGGGCAGATTGCCTGACCAGCCGGGTCAGGGCATCGCTCAGCGCGCCGAGATCGGGCTGCTGTAAAAGTGTTCGCGTGATGTCAAACAGGCCCTGCTGTCCAAGATCGCTCATCGGTGTATACGGCATTATTGCTTTCCAATAGAAACTGGCAAAAAAGAGACGTTCAGCGCTGACCGCTTATGGCGCGGTTCTAGCAAATTCGGGGTAACGGTTCAGCGTGCGGCAGATCCAGCGTGCGCTTCACGCCGTAAAGCCCGGCCAGGCGCACCCCTTTGCGCTCAACCACGTCGCCGATGATGGCCGCGTCTTTCCCTAAGGGATGCGCTCTTAGCTGTTCAAGAACGGCTTCCGCCTCCGCGCGTTCCACGCCGATCACCAGCTTGCCCTCGTTGGCAAAGTTAAGCGGGTCAAGCCCTAAGAGTTCGCACAGCCCGCGCACGGCAGGCTTAACGGGCAGGCCGCGCTCGGTCAGCTCAATCCCGCAGCCGCAGCTTGCCGCGAACTCGTGCACGACGGCATTCACGCCGCCCCGCGTGGCGTCGCGCAGGGCTTTGATGCCCGGCATGTCGCGCAGCGTCTGGATAAGCGGAGTGAGTACCGCACAGTCGCTGCGAAGCTCGCCGTCCAGCCCCAGGCCTTCGCGCAGGTTCAGGATGGTTGCCCCGTGGCAGCCCAGCGTGCCGCTGACAATCAGCACGTCGCCCACAGTAAGCTGCTGCGCACCCCAGCGAATGTCGGCAGGGATCGCCCCCATACCGGCGGTGTTGATGAAAAGCTTATCTGCCGCGCCGCGCTGGACCACTTTTGTGTCCCCGGTAACGATAGCGATACCCGCCTCGCGCGCGGTGTGCGCCATGCTGTTGACCACCGTCGTGAGCGTCTCCATCGGTAATCCCTCTTCGAGGATAAACCCGCAGGAGAGGTAGCGCGGAACGGCACCGCTGACCGCCACGTCGTTGGCCGTGCCGCAGACGGCGAGCTTGCCGATATCGCCGCCGGGGAAGAACAGCGGGTCAATTACATAGCTGTCGGTGGAGAAGGCCAGCCTGTCGCCGTGGGCGGTCAGGGTCGCGAGGTCAATACGCGCCTGATCCTCCTGCTCGGCGAGCCAGGGGTTATTAAAGGCCTCCATGAACAGCCGGTTAATCAGCTGCTGCATCGCCTGTCCACCGCTTCCGTGCGCCATTTCCACCGTGTTCATGCTTCACACTCCTGGTTGCGATACTGATACCACGCGGCGCATGCCCCTTCAGAGGAGACCATCAGCGCGCCAAACGCGGTTTGCGGGTTACAGGTGTTGCCAAATAACGGGCAGTGATGAGGTTTGCATTTGCCGGTGAGCACGTCACCACAGCGGGCGCGGGGATCGTCACACACCTGCTGGGGCTGCGGGCGAAAATGCGCTTCGGCGTCAAAGGCGCGATACGCAGGCCTCAGCCGCACGCCGGATTCAGCAATCAGCCCCAGGCCGCGCCATTCGCTATCACCCTCAACGCTAAACACGTCGGCGATTGCCTGCTGCGCTCGTTCATTTCCCGCATCCGGCACCACGCGGCGGTACTGGTTTTCCACCGCGCTCAGGGCCGCTATTTTCTGCTCAACCAGCATGGCCACGCCTTGCAGTAGATCAAGCGGTTCGAAACCAGCCACTACTAACGGACGATTGTACTGTTCAGGGATAAAACCGTAGGCGTCTGTGCCAATCACCATACTGACGTGGCCCGGTGCCAGAAACGCGTCGATGCCGTTATCCGGCGCTTCCAGCAGGCTGCGCAGCGTGGGGATAAGCGTGATGTGCTGACAGAAAAAGAAAAAGTTATCGACGCCGCGCGCTTTCGCCTGCTGCAGGGTGATGGCGGTGGCGGGCATGGTGGTTTCAAAACCCAGCCCGAAAAAGACGATCTTGCGTTCAGGGTTGTCCATCGCCAGCGTCAGGGCATCCATCGGCGAGTAAACGATCCGCACGTCCGCGCCGCGCGCCTTCGCCTGCAGCAGCGAGCCGCTCTTCCCCGGCACGCGCATCGCGTCGCCAAAGGTGCAGAAAATGACGTCGGGCTGGCCGGCAATTTCAAGGCAGCTGTCGATGCGGCCCATCGGCAGGACGCACACCGGGCAGCCGGGGCCGTGGATAAACTCGATGTTCTCCGGCAGCAGCTGGTCGAGGCCAAACTTGAAGATGGCGTGCGTGTGTCCGCCGCACACCTCCATGATCCGCAGCGGTTTTTCTCTCGAGTAGTCCAGAAGCGCGGCGCGCGTTTTCAGATGCCCGATAAGCTGCATCACCTGTTCCGGCGCGCGGTATTCATCAACGTAACGCATGTGCTATCGCTCCTCGCCGTACAGGAGCGCGCCCACGTCCGGCTCCATGTCAAACATGTTTTGCAGGGCGTCGAGCGTGTCGCGGGCTTCCGCTTCGTTAATCACGCTCATCGCAAACCCCACGTGAACCAGCACCCACTGGCCGAGTCGCGAGGCACCCGTTTCATCGCTGCTGCCCACCAGCGTCAGGTCGACATCGCGCAGGATGCCGCAAACCTCCACTTTGGCCTGATTGCCGTCGATGGAGTGGATTTGTCCGGGTACGCCTATGCACATCGTTCGCTCTCCAGCCAGTCCAGCCAGGCGTCCATGCCGTCGCCGCGCGTGGCGGAAACCAGCAGGATCTCAATGTCCGGGTTCACCTCTCGGGCATACGCAAGGCACTTATCCACGTCAAAGTTCAGGTACGGCAGCAGGTCGACTTTGTTCAGCAGCATGAGGGAGGCGGCAGCGAACATGTGCGGGTACTTCAGCGGCTTGTCCTCCCCTTCGGTGACCGAAAGCACCGCCACCTTGTGCCGTTCGCCGAGGTCAAAGCTGGCCGGACACACCAGGTTACCGACGTTTTCAATAAACAGGATGCCGTTATCCGCCAGCGGCAGGCGCGGGGCGGCGTCGGCAATCATCTGCGCGTCCAGGTGGCAGCCCTTACCGGTGTTGACCTGGATAGCGGGCGTACCGGTTTCGCGGATGCGCGCCGCGTCGTTAACGGTTTGCTGATCGCCTTCGATAACGGCGCAGGAGACGCGTTCGTTCAGGTGCTTGAGAGTTTCCGTTAGCAACGTGGTTTTGCCGGAGCCGGGGCTGGAGACCAGATTCAGCACCAGCTGTTCGCGCGCGGCAAAGCGGGCGCGGTTGCGGGCGGCGAGCTGGTTATTTTTATCCAGCACGTCGATCTCCACCTCCAGCATCTGGCGCTGGCTCATGCCCGGCGCGTGGGTGCCCGCCTCGCCGTGGCCGTAGTGCAGGTCGCCTGCTTCGGAGCGTTGCGGCGTAAAGGTGATGCCGGTCAGGGCCGCCGCAGGACGCGGGGCAGGGGAAAACGGCGCGGAGCGAAACGCGGAGTGGGGACGGTGTTCGTCCCCTTCTATATACAGGTTGCCTTCGGCGCAACCGCAGGTGCTACACATACATTACTCCTTCTCGATTTCGAGGCGTTGGATCTGCATACCGTCATCCGCCACGATGCGAAGACCCGTGCTCTGGCACTGTGGGCAGCGCTGAACTTTTGATGACAGCAGGGTGACGTACTGCTGGCACTGCTCGCACCAGCACTCCGCCTGCTGCTCGTCGATATGCAATGCGCAGCCTTCCGCCAGCGTACCGCGGCACACCAGCTCAAAGCAGAAGGTGAGGGCGCTGGTCTCGACGCAGGAAAACGCCCCGACCTTCAGCCAGACGCCGGTAACGCGCTTCGCGTGGTTTTGCACTGCCTGCTGTTCGATAAGTTCCAGAGCCCGCTGGCAGAGGGTGATTTCGTGCATAACGCCTCCTCAATGATTTGCGCCAGTAAATGCAATAACGGTGCCAGCTTGATTTGCGTTACGGCGTGACGGTGTCAACGCTGTCGAAATGACACGTCGACACTGTGGCGTTGACAGTGACTATCTTGATAAAAATCATTTAAATCAATCAATTAAAAACTGGCACGAAATCTGCTTAACAGCCGCTATCTCCATTAACCGGATATCTTCTATGACTATTTGGGAAATTAGCGAAAAAGCGGATTACATCGCGCAGCGCCACCAGCAGCTTCAGGACCAGTGGCACCTCTACTGCAACTCTCTGGTTCAGGGGATCACCCTGTCAAAAGCCCGTCTGCACCACGCCATGAGCTGCGCGGCGCAGGGGGACATGCGCTTTGTGTTGTTTGGGCACTTCACGATTTTTGTCACCCTGGCGGAGAGCTTCAACAGCCACACCATTGAGTATTACGTTGAGACAAAAGAGGGTGAAAAACAGTGTATTGCGAAAGCTCAGCTGATGGCCGACGGCATGGTGGACGGTCACGTCAGCAACCGCGATCGCCAGCAGGTGCTGGAGCACTATCTGGAGAAAATCGCGCCGGTTTACAACGGTCTTTACACCGCAGTTGAGCACGACTTGCCGGTCGACCTGAAACAGCTGGTCGCGGGAAAGACTTCCGCCAATCTTGCCTGATAACCGCGTGTCGAAAAGTGTCGATGAGACAGTTTTTCGTCGTCAAAAATGACTATCACCAGAGGATTGCCCGGTGAACCGTTTTGTAATTGCTGACTCGACGGTCTGTATTGGCTGTCGAACCTGTGAGGCGGCGTGTTCGGAAACGCACCGCCTGCACGGGCTACAGTCCATGCCGCGCCTGCGCGTCATGCGTAATGAAAAAGAGTCTGCCCCGCAGCTCTGCCACCACTGTGAAGATGCCCCGTGCGCGGGCGTGTGCCCGGTTAACGCCATCACCCGCGTTGATGGCGCGGTACAGCTGAATGAAAGCCTGTGCGTCAGCTGCAAGCTGTGCGGCATCGCCTGCCCGTTCGGCGCGATTGAATTTTCCGGCAGCCGCCCGCTGCATATCCCGGCGAACGCCAATACCCCGAAAGCGCCGACTGCGCCACCCGCTCCGGCGAAGGTGAGTACGCTGCTGGACTGGGTGCCCGGCATCCGCGCTGTTGCGGTGAAGTGCGACCTGTGCAGCTTTGACGAACAGGGCCCGGCCTGCGTGCGGACCTGCCCGACCAAAGCGCTGATCCTGGTTAACATCCGCGATATCGCCCGCACCAGCAGGCGCAAGC
This sequence comes from Enterobacter chuandaensis, assembly GCF_039718975.1. NCBI lineage: Bacteria > Pseudomonadati > Pseudomonadota > Gammaproteobacteria > Enterobacterales > Enterobacteriaceae > Enterobacter > Enterobacter chuandaensis. The sequence continues at coordinate 3,692,417 of NZ_CP097173.1, read as the reverse complement.
GCGAGCTGACCATTAATACCGACGTCGGCGATCTTTCGCTTCTGCAGGCGCTTAACGAGAGGGAAAAATGAACGCGATATTTATGATTAACAGCGCCGTGGCGTACTTTTCCGCTGCCGCCGTGCTGGCGCTGGTGTTCTCTTTCCATAAAACCCTGAGCGGCTGGATAGCCGGTATCGGTGGGGCGGTCGGCAGCCTGATGACGCTGGCGGCGGGCGGTGTCGTCCTGCTCGGCGGACAATCCGTGGAAACACTCATGCCGCTGATTCGCCACACCGTGGCGATTACGCCGCTAAACGCCATCTGGCTGGTGACCTTTGGTCTGTGCGGGCTGTTTATCAGCCTGTTCAATATCGACTGGCACCGCCATCCGCAAACCAAAGCCAACGGCCTGCTGGTGAATATGCTGATGGCGACGGCGGTTTGTGCCGTTATCGCCAACAACCTCGGGGCGCTGGTGGTGATGGCGGAGATCATGGCGCTGTGCGGCGTGTTCCTGACGGGCTGCAGCGCCTCCGGCAAGCTGTGGTTTGCGCTTGGACGTCTCGGCACTCTGCTGCTGGCGCTGGCCTGCTGGCTGGTGTGGCAACGTTTCGGCACCCTGGACTTTTCCGCGCTTAACGGCCAGACGCTGGGCAACGATGTCTGGCTGCTGGGCATAGTCGGTTTTGGCCTGCTTGCCGGGATTATCCCGCTGCACGGCTGGGTCCCGCAGGCGCACGCAAATGCCTCTGCACCCGCCGCCGCGCTGTTTTCTACGGTGGTAATGAAGGTCGGTCTGTTCGGCATCCTGACGATTACCCTGACGGGCGGTCAGCCGCCGCTGTGGTGGGGCGTGGTGCTGCTGATTGTGGGCATGGTCACCGCGTTTGTTGGCGGCCTGTACGCGCTAATGGAGCACAACATCCAGCGCCTGCTGGCCTATCACACCCTGGAAAACATCGGCATCATCCTGCTCGGTCTTGGCGCGGGCGTCACCGGGTTGGCGCTTAACCAGCCGGCGCTGATTGCCGCCGGGTTTATCGGCGGTCTGTATCATCTCGTCAACCATAGCCTGTTTAAAAGCACTCTGTTCCTCGGCGCGGGCAGCGTCTGGTTCCGCACCGGCCACCGGGATATCGAAAAGCTCGGTGGGATTGGCAAAAAAATGCCGGTGATTTCACTCGCCATGCTGGTGGGGCTGATGGCGATGGCCGCGCTGCCGCCATTAAACGGCTTTGCCGGGGAGTGGGTGATCTATCAGTCCTTCTTCGCGCTCGGTCAGAACGATGTCTTTATCGCGCGTTTGCTCGGCCCGCTGCTGGCGGTCGGGCTGGCGATTACCGGGGCGCTGGCGGTGATGTGCATGGCGAAAGTCTACGGCGTCACTTTCCTCGGCGCGCCGCGCACCCGTGAAGCGGAGAACGCCTGCTGCGCCCCGGTACTGATGGGTGCCAGCGTTGTGGCGCTGGCGCTGTGCTGCATCGCGGGCGGGGTGGCCACGCCGTGGCTGCTGCCGCTGCTGGGCCACGCCATTCCGCTGCCGCTGGCGACGGCGCATACCGTCGTTTCCCAGCCGATGATGGCGCTGCTGCTGATCGCCGCACCGCTGCTGCCGTTTGTGCTGATGCTGTTCTTTAAACGCGACCGTCTCGCCTCCCGCTCGCGCGGCGCGGCGTGGGCCTGCGGCTACGAACACGAGCAGTCGATGGTCATCACCGCCCACGGTTTTGCCATGCCGGTAAAAGAGAACTTCGCCGCCGTGCTGAAGCTGCGCCACTGGCTGAACCCGGTGGGCTGGGTTCCCGGTTGGCAGAGCGCCGCCGCGCCCACTCTTTTCCGCCGTCTGGCGCTGATTGAGCTGGCGGTGCTGGTGGTAATTGTGATTTCACGAGGAGCCTGACATGAGTCTGTTTCTGGCAATTCTTCAGGCGCTGGTGCTGTTCGCCTTCGCGCCGCTGCTGTCGGGCATTACGCGCGTGGCGCGCGCCCGGATGCACAACCGTCGCGGGCCCGGGGTGCTTCAGGAGTACCGCGATCTCTTCAAGCTGCTTTCTCGTCAGAGCGTGGCACCGGACGCCTCAGGCTGGGTCTTCCGCCTTACGCCATTTGTGATGGTTGGCGTCATGCTGACCATCGCCACCGCGCTGCCGGTGGTCACAGTGGGCTCGCCGCTGCCGGCGCTGGGCGATTTGATTACGCTTATCTACCTCTTCGCCATCGCGCGTTTCTTCTTCGCGATTGCGGGCCTGGACACCGGGAGCCCGTTTACCGGCATCGGTGCCAGCCGCGAAGCGATGCTCGGCGTGCTGGTTGAGCCGATCCTGCTGCTGGGGCTGTGGGTGGCCGCGCAGGTGGCAGGCTCGACCCACATCAGCTTTATCACCAGTACCGTTTATCACTGGCCGGTTCCACGTTCTATCCCGCTGATTCTGGCGCTCTGCGCCTGCGCGTTCGCCACCTTTATTGAGATGGGCAAACTGCCGTTCGACCTCGCGGAAGCCGAGCAGGAGCTGCAGGAAGGTCCGCTTACCGAATACAGCGGCTACGGCTTCGCGGTGCTGAAGTGGGGCATCAGCCTCAAACAGCTGGTGGTGCTGCAGATGTTCGTCGGCGTTTTCTTCCCGTGGGGGCAGATGACGCACTTCTCCGCGGGCGGTCTGGTGCTGGCCGTCGTGATTGCCGCCCTCAAGCTGCTGATCGGCGTGCTGGTGATAGCCCTGTTTGAAAACAGCATGGCGCGCCTGCGTTTTGTCGAAACGTCGCGCATCACCTGGGCCGGTTTTGGTTTTGCATTTTTAGCGTTCGTCTCCTTGCTGGTGGCGTGATTAAAGAGAGTATTTATGTCTGAAGAAAAGAAAGGTCAGCAGTATCTCGCCGCGTTGCATCAGGCTTTCCCCGGCGTGGTGCTGGAGGAGTCCTGGCAAACCAAAGACCAGGTAACCGTCACCATTAAGGTGAACGACCTGCCGGAAGTGGTGGAGTTCCTCTATTACCAGCAGGGCGGCTGGCTGTCGGTGCTGTTCGGCAACGACGAGCGCCAGCTGTGCGGCAACTACGCGGTGTACTACGTGATGTCGATGGAGCAGGGTGAAAAATGCTGGCTCACCGTGCGCGTCGAGGTCGACCCGAATAAGCCGGAATACCCATCCGTCACGCCGCGCGTGCCTGCCGCCGTCTGGGGCGAGCGCGAAGTGCGCGACATGTACGGCCTGGTGCCGGTCGGTCTGCCGGACGAGCGCCGCCTGGTGCTGCCGGACGACTGGCCGGACGAACTCTATCCGCTGCGTAAAGACAGCATGGACTACCGCCAGCGCCCGGCCCCGACCACCGACAGCGAAACCTACGAATTCATCAACGAGCTGGGCAGCAAGAAGAACAACGTGGTGCCGATCGGCCCGCTGCACGTCACCTCTGACGAACCGGGGCACTTCCGCCTGTTCGTCGACGGCGAGAACATCATCGACGCCGACTACCGCCTGTTCTACGTCCATCGCGGCATGGAAAAGCTGGCGGAAACCCGCATGGGCTACAACGAGGTGACGTTCCTCTCTGACCGCGTGTGCGGCATCTGCGGCTTCGCCCACAGCACCGCTTATACCACCTCGGTGGAGAATGGCATGGGGATCGTGGTGCCGGAGCGCGCGCAGATGATCCGCGCCATTCTGCTGGAGGTGGAGCGTCTGCACTCGCACCTGCTGAACCTCGGCCTGGCCTGCCACTTCGTCGGCTTTGACTCCGGGTTTATGCAGTTCTTCCGCGTGCGCGAAGCGTCGATGAAAATGGCGGAGATCCTCACCGGAGCGCGTAAAACCTACGGCCTGAACCTGATCGGCGGGATCCGCCGCGACCTGCTGAAGGATGACATGATCCAGACCCGCCAGCTGGCGCAGCAGATGCGCCGGGACGTGCAGGAGCTGGTGGACATGCTGCTCAGCACGCCAAACATCGAACAGCGCACCGTCGGCATCGGTCGTCTTGATCCCGAAATTGCCCGTGACTTCAGCAACGTCGGCCCGATGGTGCGCGCCAGCGGCCACGCCCGCGACACCCGCGCCGATCACCCGTTCGTCGGCTACGGCCTGCTGCCGATGACCGTGCACAGCGAGCAGGGCTGCGACGTCATCTCCCGCCTGAAGGTGCGCATCAACGAGGTGTTCACCGCGCTGAACATGATCGACTTTGGCCTTGATAACCTGCCGGGCGGTCCGCTGATGGTGGAGGGCTTCACCTACATCCCTAACCGCTTTGCCCTCGGCTTTGCCGAAGCGCCGCGCGGGGACGACATCCACTGGAGCATGACCGGCGACAACCAGAAGCTCTACCGCTGGCGCTGCCGCGCGGCCACCTACGCCAACTGGCCAACCCTGCGCTACATGCTGCGCGGCAACACCGTCTCTGACGCGCCGCTGATCATCGGCAGCCTCGACCCGTGCTACTCCTGCACCGACCGCATGACCGTGGTGGACGTGCGCAAGAAGAAAAGCCAGGTGGTGCCGTACAAAGAGCTTGAGCGCTACAGCATCGAGCGTAAGAACTCGCCGCTGAAATAAGGATTCGCCATGTTTACCTTTATCAAAAAAGTGATCAAAACGGGCACGCAGACCAGCAGCTATCCGCTGGAGCCGATGCCAGTGGATAAAAACTTTCGCGGCAAGCCGGAGCACAATCCGCAGCAGTGCATCGGCTGCGCGGCCTGTGTCAACGCCTGTCCGTCGAATGCCCTGACGGTAGAAACGGATCTCAAAACCGGCGAGCTGGCCTGGCAGTTTAACCTCGGGCGCTGCATCTTCTGCGGCCGCTGCGAGGAGGTCTGCCCGACGGTCGCTATTCGTCTTTCGCCGGAGTACGAGCTGGCGGTGTGGAAGAAAGAGGATTTCCTGCAGCAGTCGCGCTTTGACCTGTGCAACTGCCGCGTCTGCCACCGCCCGTTCGCTGTGCAGAAAGAGATCGACTACGCCATCGCGCTGCTGCAGCACAACGGTGACGCCCGCGCGGAGCATCACCGTGAAAGCTTTGAGACCTGCCCGGAGTGCAAGCGTCAGAAGTGCCTGCTGCCGTCCGACCGTATTGATATCACCCGCCATATGAGAGAGGCCAGCTGATGGAAAACCTACTGGGCCCGCGCGACGCTAACGGCATTCCGGTGCCGATGACGGTGGACGAATCCATCGCCAGCATGAAGGCGTCGCTGCTGAAAAAAATCAAACGCTCAGCCTACGTCTACCGCGTGGACTGCGGCGGCTGCAACGGCTGTGAGATCGAGATCTTCGCCACCCTGTCGCCGCTGTTTGACGCTGAGCGCTTCGGCATCAAAGTGGTGCCGTCTCCGCGCCATGCGGACATCCTGCTGTTTACCGGGGCCGTCACCCGCGCCATGCGCTCGCCCGCGCTGCGCGCCTGGCAGTCTGCGCCGGATCCGAAAATCTGTATCTCCTACGGCGCCTGCGGCAACAGCGGCGGCATCTTCCACGACCTTTACTGCGTCTGGGGCGGCACCGACAAAATCGTGCCGGTGGACGTCTACATTCCCGGCTGCCCGCCGACGCCTGCCGCGACGCTGTACGGCTTTGCCATGGCGCTCGGCCTGCTGGAGCAGAAAATCCACGCCCGCGAGCCGGGCGAGCTGGACAACCTGCCTGCGGCCATTCTGCACCCGGACATGGTGCAGCCGCTGCGGGTGAAGGTTGACCGCACGGCCCGCAGGCTGGCGGGTTATCGCTACGGTCGGCAGATCGCTGACGATTATCTGCGTCTGCTCAGCCAGGGTGACCATCAGGTGGCGCGCTGGCTGGAGGCCGAGAACGATCCGCGCCTCAATGAGATCGTGGCGAACCTGAACAGCATCGTCGATGAGGCGCGAATCCGATGAGTGAAACGGTGGTGTTCAGCCAGCTGAGCCGTAAGTTTATTGATGAGAACGACGCCACGCCGGATGCGGCGCAGCAGGTGGTTTACTATAGCCTGGCGATTGGGCACCACCTTGGGGTGATCGACTGCCTGGAGGCAGCGTTAACCTGCCCGTGGCCGGAATACCTGGCGTGGATCGCCACGCTGGAGAAAGGCAGCACGGCGCGGCGCAAGATGGAGGGCGTGCCGAAGTATGGCGAGATCGTCATCGACGCCAACCACATTGCGATGCTCGCCAACGCCTTTGACGCGGCGCTCATCAGGCAAACCCCCGAGCAGCAGGCGTGGAGCACAACGCTGCTCGGCATGCTGCACGATATTCATCAGGAGAACGCCATCTACCTGATGGTGAGGAGATTACGTGACTGACGTTTTACTGTGTGTCGGCAACAGCATGATGGGCGATGACGGCGCGGGCCCGCTGCTGGCAGAGATGTGCGCTGCGAACCCGCCGGGCAGTTGGGTGGTGATTGACGGCGGCAGCGCACCGGAAAACGACGTGGTGGCCATTCGCGAGCTGCGTCCGGACAGGCTGTTAATCGTCGATGCCACCGATATGGGGCTCAACCCCGGCGAGATCAGCCTGATTGACCCGGACGACATCGCCGAAATGTTTATGATGACCACCCACAATATGCCGCTCAACTACCTTGTCGATCAGATTAAGGGCGACGTGGGCCAGGTGCTGTTTTTGGGCATTCAACCGGATATTGTCGGGTTTTATTATCCGATGACGCCGCCGGTAAAAGAGGCGGTGGACGTGGTGTATTCACGGCTTGCTGGGTGGGTTGGGGACGGGGGTTTTTCTCAGCTCTGAGCAGCGCCCGGTGGCGCTGCGCTTACCGGGCATACAAAACCGTAGGCCGGGTAAGGCGAAGCCGCCACCCGGCAAAACAGGCTACTCGAGATCCCCCCCGTTACTCGCAATCACCTTCTTATACCACCAGAACGACTTCTTGCGCTTTCGGTCCAGGGTGCCGTTACCAGCGTCGTCCCGGTCAACGTAGACAAACCCGTAACGCTTGCTCATCTCGCCCGTTGAAGCAGACACCAGGTCAATGCAGCCCCAGGTGGTGTAGCCCATCAGCGGTACGCCGTCCTCAATCGCATCGCCCATTGCGCGGATATGCTCGCGCAAATAGCTGATGCGGTAGTCGTCGTTGATCTCGCCGTTTTCATCAATAACGTCCTTCGCCCCGAGGCCGTTTTCCACCAGGAACAGCGGTTTCTGGTAGCGGTCGTACATCATGTTCATGGTGATGCGCAGGCCGAGCGGGTCAATGCCCCAGCCCCACTCGCTCACCTGAATGTGCGGGTTGCGCAGGGACTTCACGATGTTCGCCGCGCTGGTGTTGCCCGCATTCATGTCCGCCGACGCGCAGCGCGAGGCGTAATAGCTGAACGAGACAAAATCGACGGTGTTTTTCAGAAGTAAATCGTCGCCAGGATCTTTCACAATCACCACGCCTTTCTCGCGGAACACGCGGGCGGAGTAGGCCGGATAGCTGCCGCGCGCCTGCACGTCGATAAAGAACAGGTTCTCGCGGTCTTTCTCCAGCGCCATCCACACGTCTTCCGGCTTGCAGGAGTAAGGGTAGAAGTTACCGCCCGCCAGCATGCAGCCGACCTGGTTTTCCGGGTTCACCTCGTGGGCGATTTTGGTCGCCAGCGCGCTCGCCACCAGCTCGTGGTGCGCGGCCTGGTATTTCACCTGATCCTCGTTTTCACCTTCCTCAAACACCAGCCCCGCGCCGGAGAACGGGCTGTGCAGCATGATGTTGATTTCGTTGAAGGTCAGCCAGTATTTCACCAGCCCGTTAAACGCCTCGAAGCAGGTTCGGGCGTAGCGGGCGAAGAAATCGACCATCTTACGGTTGCGCCAGGAGCCATATTCTGTGACCAGATGCATCGGCACGTCGAAGTGGCAGAGCGTGACCAGCGGCTCGATGTTGTACTTTTTGCACTCCTCGAACACCGCGCGGTAGAAGGCAATGCCCTCTTTGTTCGGCAGCGGCTCGTCGCCGTTCGGGTAGAGGCGGCTCCAGGCAATCGAGGTGCGGAACACCGTAAAGCCCATCTCCGCCATCAGGGCGATGTCTTCTTTATAGCGATGGTAAAAATCAATCGCCTCGTGGCTCGGGTAGAACTCGTCGTCACGCAGCGAAAAACGCTTTTCCTGACCGACCTTCACCGCCAGGCGATGTGCGCCGTGGGGGATCATATCGACCGTGGTCAGTCCCTTGCCGCCTTCACGGTAAGCACCTTCACTCTGGTTGGCGGCAAGCGCGCCGCCCCATAAAAATCCTTGTGGAAAAACAGACATTCTTACCTCGCTTTCAATTTATGCTTTTGCTGCGTTGTTCTGTACCGGTGCGGTCTGCAGGGCGCGCGCTTTTTCAGCTTCGTCTTCGACCGGAATATCCTCAAACCCTAAAAGCAGGGTCAGAACAAACGACAGCACGACTGCCAGCCCCATCACGCCAAACACCCAGACGATGGTCATCGGGTTGGCCGGATCGAAGAACTGCACGCTGGTAAACAGCCCCGGCGCCGCCATCGAATGGCTGGCAAGACCGGCCATGCCGGCCACCGCGCCGCAGATAAAGCCGCTGATCAGGCTCGCAATCAGCGGACGTTTCAGGCGCACCGCCACGCCGTACAGCGCTGGTTCAGAGATCCCCGCCATGATGGCGGAGGCCGCCGCGGCCAGCGCCGTCTGGCGCAGCTCCGGGTTTTTGGTTTTCCACGCCACCGCCAGCGACGAGCCGCCGAGCGACAGGTTGGCGCCGATTTCCGATGGCATCACCATCCCTTCTTTGCCCGTTTCGGCAATGGTCTGGATGATGGTCGGCGTAAACACGCGGTGCATCCCGGTCATCACCAGCAGCGGCCACAGCGCGCCCATGATGGCGACGGAGAGCCAGCCCAGATAGCCGTGAATGGTGTAGACCAGCGCGGAGATGGCGCTACCGATCCAGATCCCCAACGGGCCAATCAGCACGATGGCGAGCGGGGCGGCAATCAGCACGATCAGCATCGGCTTGAGGAAGTTTTTCGTTACCGCCGGGGTAATGCGATCCACCCAGCGTTCGATGTACGACAGGCACCAGGTCATCACCAGCGCCGGGATGACGGTATAGGTGTATTTCACCGCCGTCACCGGAATAAAGGCGAACTCAACGTGCTCGCCCTGCGCGGCTTTCGCCATCAGCTCGATAAAACTCGGGTGCACCAGCACGCCCGCGATGGCAATCGCCAGCGACATGTTGGTTTTAAACTTCACCGCCGCCGAGGCCGCCACCATCAGCGGCAGGAAGAAGAACGCCCCGTCGCCAATGACGGTCAGAATGGTGAGCGTCGGCGCGCCTTTTGGCAGCACGCCGGTCATCTCAAGGATCATCGCCAGCAGCTTGACCATCGAACCACCGATGATCGCCGGGATCAGCGGCGACATGGTGCCGATCAGCGCGTCGAGGATCCCGGCGCCAATGCGGCGTAACGTCAGCTTCTGCGGGCCTTCCGGCACGGGGGGCTGCAGATCAACGGGCAGCAGGCTCACCACTTCGCGGTACGCCTGTGAAACGGTGTTGCCAATAATCACCTGGCACTGGTTGTCGTTACGTACCACGCCAAGCACGCCGCTGATGCTTTTCAGGCGCGCAACGTCGGTAAGATTTTCGTCTTTCAGAACGAAACGCAGTCGCGTCATGCAGTGGGTGACGGCGACGATGTTCTCTTTGCCGCCCAGCGCGCTGACAACGTCGTTCGCCAGCGCTGCGTAATTTTTGGCCATCGGATGTGATCCTGTTATCGTTGTGAGAAATGTAGGAAACCGGTTCCACATAATCATCATGACTTTCTCTGAATGAAGCAAGATCGCTTTTTGGCCATTTTTTCATTTCGTGATGAAGGTCGCAATGAGGCATCGAAAGCGTGACGTCGTCGCTGCGACAATTTTTCCGCGGTGCAGTACACTGCCCGCATGAGTTTCGGATGGAAAAATAATATGACCACGATGCTGGAAGTGGCGAAGCGGGCAGGCGTTTCAAAAGCCACGGTATCCCGGGTGTTGTCGGGCAATGGCTACGTCAGCCAGGAGACTAAAGACCGGGTTTTTCAGGCCATTGAAGAGAGCGGCTATCGCCCGAATTTGCTGGCGCGAAACCTGGCGACCAAACGCACCCAGACGCTTGGACTGGTGGTGACCAACACCCTGTATCACGGCGTCTACTTTAGCGAACTGCTGTTTCACGCCGCACGGATGACGGAAGAAAAAGGGCGGCAGCTGATCCTGGCCGACGGCAAGCACAGCGCCGATGAGGAGCGTGAGGCGATCCAGTACCTGCTCGACATGCGCTGCGATGCGGTGATTATCTACCCGCGCTTTCTGAACGTGGAAGAGCTGGACGCGCTTGTCGAGAAATGCGAGCAGCCGATTATGGTGCTTAACCGCCGCCTGCGGAAAAACAGCAGCCACAGCGTTTGGTCCGATCATAAAGCCTCGTGTCAGGATGCGGTGTCGCAGCTGATTGCGAAAGGGCACCGGGAGATTGCGTTTATCACCGGTTCGCTGGATTCCCCCACCGGTGTTGAGCGTCTTTCCGGTTACAGGGATGCGCTGGCGCAGCACGGCATTGCAGTGCGTGACGCACTTATCGCCGAAGGGAAGTGGAACCCGGCCAGCGGCGCGGCGGCGGTCGCGCAGTTGCTTTCCCGCGGCGAACCGTTTACCGCGCTGGTGGCGAGTAACGACGATATGGCGATTGGCGCCATCAAGCAGCTGCATGAGAGCGGTGTTGCCACGCCGGGTAAAGTGTCCGTCATAGGCTTTGACGATGTGGCGATCGCGCCCTACATCGTGCCGTCGCTGTCCAGCGTGCGAGTTCCGGTAACGGAGATGATCCAGGAGACCATCAGCCGCCTGATCTTCATGCTCGACGGCGGCGAGTTTAAATATCAGCAAACCTTTTCCGGCGAGCTTATCCTGCGCGACTCCGTCATTGACGGCCCGCATCGCTGACGTCGACATCTGTCATCGTCATTTGTGACGATGACAGAACCGTCTGGTTTTATTTTTATTTTAAATCAATAAGTTAAAAATTGGCACGGTTTATGAATAGCTTCGCGCATAACAGTTATGCCGGAGAAGCAGATGAACCGTTTTATTATGGCCGATGCCAGCAAGTGCATTGGTTGCCGTACCTGTGAAGTGGCGTGCGTGGTTTCCCATCAGGCGGAGCAGGACTGCGCCTCTCTCACCCCCGACACCTTCCTGCCGCGCATCCACGTCATTAAAGGCGTGAATATTTCCACCGCCGCCATCTGTCGTCAGTGCGAAGACGCGCCGTGCGCGAACGTCTGCCCGAACGGGGCGATTAAGCGCGAGAAGGGCTTTGTGCATGTGATGCAGGAGCGCTGCATCGGCTGCAAAACCTGCGTGGTGGCCTGCCCGTATGGCGCGATGGAGGTAGTTGTCCGCCCGGTCGTGCGCAACAGCGGTATGGGGCTGAGCGTGCGGGCGGAGAAAGCCGAAGCCAATAAATGCGATCTTTGCTACCACCGCGAAGCCGGCCCGGCCTGTATGGAGGCCTGCCCGACGCACGCGCTGGTCTGCGTGGATCGCGACAAGCTTGAGCAGATGAGCGTCGAAAAGCGCCGTCGCGCGGCATTCGACACTTCGTCATCGCTGCTGTTTTAAGTTGCGATGAGCGTTAACGGCGTCCAGCTTCGGGTGCGCGGCAAAGTGCAGGGCGTGGGGTTTCGTCCCTTCGTCTGGCAGCTGGCGCAACGGCTGAAGCTTGTGGGCGATGTCTGCAACGACGGAGAGGGTGTCCTGGTGCGTCTCGCGGGTAATGGGGGGGACTTTACCGCGAGACTGCGTCAGGACTGCCCACCGCTGGCGCGTATTGACCATGTTGATACGCAGCCCTACTGCTGGTCTGGCATGCCGACGGAATTTACCATCCGTCAGAGCGAGCGCGGGGCGATGAATACGCAAATCGTGCCGGATGCCGCCACCTGTCCGGCGTGTCTGGCTGAAATGCGCGATCCGCGCGAGCGCCGTTACCGCTACCCGTTTATCAACTGCACCCACTGCGGGCCGCGGTTTACCATTATCCGCGCCATGCCCTATGACCGCCCGGCGACCTCGATGGCCGCGTTTCCCCTCTGTGTGCCGTGTGAGACAGAATACCGTAACCCGGCCGACCGCCGTTTTCACGCCCAGCCGGTCGCCTGCCCGGACTGCGGACCGCAGCTGGAATGGCGAGCCGGAGATGTTGTTGCCACACGCGAATCGGCTTTACGCGCAGCGGTGGCGATGCTGAAAGACGGCGGCATTGTCGCGGTCAAAGGGCTGGGCGGTTATCACCTCGTTTGCGACGCGCTTAACCCGCAGACAGTGGCGACGCTGCGGGCTCGCAAGCAGCGCCCGACGAAGCCGCTGGCGGTGATGCTGCCGGACGCGGACAGTCTGCCTGAGACGATACAGACGCTGTTATGCTCACCCGCGGCGCCGATTGTGTTAACGCCAAAAGCTTCGCTTCCCGCGTTTCCCGAGGAAATTGCGCCGGGGCTTGATTGTATTGGCATCATGCTGCCCGCGAACCCGCTCCAGCATATTTTGATGTTGGACTACCAGCGCCCGCTGGTGATGACCTCCGGCAACCTTAGTGGCAGACCGCCCGCCATCACCAACGTGCAGGCGCTGCAGGATCTCAGCGGCATCGCGGACGGCTTCCTGCTGCACAACCGGGACATCCTGCAACGCATGGATGATTCCGTGCTGGATCGGGATGGCGCTATCCTGCGCCGCGCGCGCGGTTTTGTGCCCGATGCCGTCACGTTGCCTGCGGGTTTTGAGAATATCCCCGCCATGCTGTGCACTGGTGCAGAGATGAAAAACACCTTCTGCCTGGTGCGCGGGAACCAGGCGGTGCTGAGCCAGCACTTTGGCGATCTGAGCGAAGAGGGCGTAGAGGCACAGTGGCGCAGTGCGCTCACGACGATGCAGGACATTTACGCCTTCCAGCCTGAGCGCGTGGTGTGCGATGCTCATCCGGGGTATCGCGCCCGCCGGTGGGCTCAGGCGCAGGCGCTGCCTGTCGAAACCGTGCTACACCATCATGCCCACGCGGCAGCGTGCCTGGCGGAGAACGGCTGGCCGCGTGAGGATGGAGACGTTATTGCACTGGTGCTGGACGGCATCGGCATGGGCGAAAACGGCGCGCTGTGGGGCGGAGAGTGCCTGCGGGTGAACTATCTTGAGTGTGAACGGCTCGGCGGCCTGCCTGCCGTTGCGCTGCCGGGGGGCGATCTGGCGGCGCGGCAGCCGTGGCGTAATTTGCTCGCCCACTGCCTGGCGTTTGTCCCTGACTGGCAGCAGTATCCGGAAACGCGCGCGGTTCAGCGTCAAAACTGGCCGCTGCTGGCGACGGCTGTGTCGCGCGGTATCAACGCGCCGCAGGCTTCGTCCTGTGGTCGTCTGTTTGATGCCGTCGCCTGCGCGCTCGGTATCGACGCGCAGTCCTGGGAGGGTGAAGCCGCCTGCAGGCTGGAAGCGCTGGCCTCGCGGTGCGCGGGCGTCGATCATCCGGTGACGCTGGACGCGGATAACCTCGCGCTGTTCTGGCTGCAGTGGCTGGCCTGGCAGGTGGAGCCCTGCGAGCGCGCATGGGCGTTTCACGATGCGCTGGCAAAAGGGCTGGCCCAGCTCGCCGCGCGCCATGCCCGACGCTTATCGATTTCGACAATCTGCCTCAGCGGCGGGGTGCTGCACAATCGCCTGCTGCGCGCGCGCCTGCGCCACTATCTTTCTGACTTTACGCTTCTTTTTCCTTCGCGCCTGCCCGCAGGTGACGGAGCGATCTCCTTCGGGCAGGCGGTGGTCGCCGCTGCCCGGTCATGTTCAAAAAGGATTTAAAATGTTACGACGCTTACGCAACGAACCTCGCGCCGCGCTTCTGCTGCTGGCTCTGGTAATGGCAAACCTGCTGGCCTGGGGATGGGCATGGCACACCTTCAGCGGCAGTACGGCGCTGATGGCGGCCAGCCTGCTGGCGTGGTGCTACGGGCTGCGTCATGCGGTGGATGCCGACCATATTGCGGCCATTGATACCGTGACGCGTAAGATGATGCAGCAGGGTAAGCGCCCGTCCGGCGTGGGGGCGTGGTTCTCGCTGGGGCATTCCACCATTGTGGTGCTGGCCTCCATCGCCATCGCCGCCACCGCGACGGCGTTTCAGAAAAACATGGAATGGTTCCACGAAACCGGCAGCCTGATTGGCACCGCCGTTTCCGCCACCTTCCTGCTGGCGATGGCGCTGGTGAACATGGTGATCCTGCGCGGCGTCTGGCGCAGTTTCCAGGCGCTGAAGAACGGCAGGCCCGTGCAGGGCGACATCACGCTCCCTGCCCAGGGCGGCGTGATGAACTGGCTGTTCGGCAAAACCTTCCGCCTGGTGAATAAAAGCTGGCAGATGTACCTGGTCGGTTTCCTGTTTGGCCTCGGTTTTGACACGGCCACCGAGATTGGCGTGCTGGGGATCTCCGCTGCCAGCGCCTCCAGCGGGATGTCGGTGTGGTCAATCATGATCTTCCCGGCGCTCTTCGCCAGCGGCATGGCGCTGGTCGATACCCTCGACAACCTGCTGATGGTCGGTGCCTACGGCTGGGCGTTTAACAAGCCCCAGCGCAAGCTCTACTACAACATGACCATCACCGGCACCTCCGTGGTGGTGGCGCTGTTTATTGGCGGGCTGGAAGCGCTGGGCCTGCTGATGGACAAGTTCGCCCTCAGCGGCGGCGTCTGGGATCTGGTTGGCGCGGTCAACGACAATCTGGGCAACGCCGGGTTTGTGGTGGTCGGGCTGTTTGTGGCCTGCTGGCTGATCTCCATGGTCAACTACCGCTGGCGCGGCTACGACGCGCTGGTGGTGCGCTCCTGAGCCGGCGGCAGCCAGGCGCGGGTAAAATCAAGCCAGCCGCTGGCGGTCAGCACAATGTCCTGCACGTTTTCCAGGGTATTAAGACGATAGCGGTAGTGGAACAGCGGCGTGCAGGCGCCGCTTTCCAGCAGGTGCTGAAAGAAGGCGGGCAGGTGTGTTCTCAGCATTTCCTCGCTTTCGCAGTATGTCATCAGCGTCTGCTTCGCGTTTTGCCAGGCGATCTGCCCTAGCGCGGCGGCCCACGCGGGTTCTTCGGTAAACCACTCTGCCAGCGCAAATTCCGCTGCTTCACCCGCCAGATAATCCCCCAGTAAGATATCCCCCTGCGCCAGCGCGTCGCGCGCATGCCACGCCTCGCGGTCTTTTCGCTGGAGGATAACGTCACAGCCGCGCTTTTTCAGGCGCGTTTGCAGCATACTGGCCAGATCGCACAGCCCCGGCGTGTCGTAACAGATCAGCGAAAGGGTCGCGGGGAGCGTCACGTCTGGCGCATCCGGAAAGACGGGCGTGGTGATGCCGGGCAGGATTTCCGTGCGGGTGTCGACATCCTCCCGGCGGAGGTGCTGCTGGTTAATGTGCTGAATCTCCTGACGCAGCCAGGCGGCCAGCGGTTGCGGCAGCGTGGCGTTCAGCATCAGCCAGGCAAACCCGCCGCTGGTGGAGGTGACGGACTCCCGGGCATTTTCGCCTTTCCCTACGGTGATCCACGCGGGTGTTTCCGCCTCGCTGCGGGTTCGCCAGAACTCTATCGCGTGCAGCAGCGGGTGCGCCGCAAAGTACCAGGGCTGACGCTCAAGGCGCAGATAGTGTGAGTGGTGGTGGGCGATAGCAAAGGGGCCCGCGCCGATAGTCGGCTGCTGCGGATGCGGCAGCCGACAGGCGTGATGCGCGAGGCGATGCGCCAGCATGGCATCGGGCGTGTTCAGCACAATCTCCAGACACCAGGGGGCGACAAGCGACACCGCCTGAACGTGCGCAAGCCCCGCGGCGCGTGCCGGGTCGGCCAGCATCTGCTGCATCGCGCTGAGAATAGCTTCGTCGCTAATGGCCTGCCCGTTATGCCAGTGCGCGCCGCTGCGCAGGTAAAAACGCCAGCGGCGATTGTCGTCACGGATATCCCAGTGATGGGCTAAATCCGCGACCGGCTGTGGGTGGCCGGGCGCATAGCGCGTCAGACCGGCGTGAACCGTGCAGATAATATGCTGTTCGGCGCGGCGACGCGAAAGGGCTGGATGCAGCGACGTGAGCGGGCGATACCATGGAATGCGCAGCGTCGCCTGATGCTTCAGCCATTTGCCGCCTAAGAACGGGGTGATGATGTGGTGCAGGCTGGCCGGATCGCCGTCGGCCAGCTGCAGCGCGCTCTGGTAATCCCCTTTTTCCAGACAGGCGTGCATCAGCGGCGCGCTCAGTTCGCTGGTGGTGGTCAGACAGTGCAGAGTGGCGCGATGCCCGCGCCCTGGCTGCGCGTCCCAGCTTAGCCAGCCGCTTTGCGAGAGCTGGCGCAGCAGCGTGCGCGCATGGCGTTCGCTGCACAGCGCAACCTCCGCCACTTCCGCGATGGTCGTAGGCGTTGGCTCCGCGCCATAGTGCTGATAAAGCCGTTGATACTGACGGATTTTCTGAAGCTGGCGCATAGCGGCACACCGGTAAAAAAAGGATGCTGAGAGTGTAGGTTTTTTTTGCGGAAGAAAAAGTGCTGGTTTACGTAAAGTGTTCCGGTTTTTTCCCGTCAATTACCGCTCATGTTCACTGACCGGCATCATCAGTTCGCGGAGACGCTCAATGCGCGCCTCCGGGCTCAGATAAAGCCAGCGAAATAAAATGTGCTCAGCATGCTTCGTTTGTCTGAAATAATGAGAAAGATATTTGAGTTCTGTATTAAAAGTCGCCATGATTTGTCTCCGGCTGATTAATTACTTAACAGACTAGTCCTGACGAGAATAATAAAACAGGGTGATGTTTTTCAGCTGTTCCGCATTTAAGTATTTATGAAAATAATAAATAAAGGATTGATAGCGATGATGTACCTGCTTTGTATTTATTTGATGAATAGAATGCGTAAAAAAAAGCCCCGGGACATCGGGGCAGTGGATAATAAAATCCAAAGGTTAAGTAAGCGTGGCCGTGCTGTAGGTCGGGTAAGCGAAGCGCCACCCGACAAAACGAGGGTTAAGCAGGTAACAATTTCAGCAGCGCGAAAGCCTCCTTCATCCGGTCCTCACTGACGACAAAGGCGCGTATCTGTCCCTCGTTGTCCGCGCCGCGCGCGACCATTCCCTGCGGTTCGAGGGTAATTTGCCAGTTCAGATCCTGACGTTGCGTTTCACCCGCAAGGTGCAGCGGTAATTCCGGCGTTTTGACCTTTACCAGCATGGCGGGTAATTTTAGCGGCGCGCTGCCGCCGAGCAGATTTTTTGCCAGATACATCGCGCTTAATTGTATCGGCTGCAGGAACGGAAGCACCTGACCGTTAATTTCCGCGCAGTCGCCCAGGGCATAAATATCCGGCTGCGTGGTTTGCAGGTAGCTATTTACTTTCACGCCACGACCTGTTTCGGCGCCTGCGCGATGCGCCAGCGCGGTTTCCGGGCGCAGGCCCGTTGCCGCGATAACCACATCCACCTCAATGCTGCGGCTACGGTCAAGCGATGCTCGAATGCCGCCTTCGGTTTTGCTCAGGCTTTGCAGCTGTGATTTCAACAGCAAATGCACGCCCATATCGGTCAGGCGATGCTGTAAGCGGCTGCTTACTTCTGCGGGCATCAGCGCCGACAGAATACTCGCCGCGTGGTCAACCAGGGTCACGGATTTCCCCGCGCGGCAGAAATCCATCGCCAGCTCGGTGCCGATCAGCCCGCCGCCGACGATCATTACGCGCTGTGCATCACGCAACAGCGTTTCGCTGGCCTGGTACTCCTGCTGGCTGTTAAGGGTGATCATCAGCTCGCGGCCCTCAACCGGCGGCACAAATGCAGAGGCACCCGTGGCCAGCACCAGCTTGTCGTACTGCCAGGTTTTCTCTTTCGCTCTCACCACGTGGGCGTCAGCATCGATGTCGGTGACCCAGGTGTACGGAAACAGAAGCAGGTTAAACTGCTCCGCGAACTCCCCCGCCGTCTGGCGGGTGAGGTCATCGGCGCGCTGATTCTGGCTAATGACGTGGCTTAAATCAGGCTTGTTGTACTCGTCCATGCTGTCGGCGGCGATCAGCGTCAGCGGCACGTTAGCGTCCTGCTTGCGAATGTTTTTCACCAGCTGGCGGGCGGCAAAGCCCGAGCCGATGATGACGATACCGTTGCTCATTTTGCCTCCGTCGCCAGTTCATCAAAGACGTCTTTGCCGAGGGAACATTCCGGGCAGAGGAAGTTGTCCGGCACCTCGCTCCACGGCGTGCCCGGGGCAACGTCCTGCAGCGGTTCGCCCAGCTCAGGATCGTAGATCCACTGGCAGACGCTGCACTGCATGCGCGGGCCGAGATCGGCGCTGGCTGCCGCGGAACAGGTTTGCGGCTGTTCCGCAGGTTTTGCGGTGACGTCAGGAAGCGGGGCGAGCGCCCACTGACGGGCGATGTCGCGGCCATGCTGGCGGCAGATCTCCAGCGCGTCGATATCCGGACGCCATTTTGCCTTCAGACTCAGGGACATCTCAAAACCTGCATCCTGTAAACGGGTGGAGAGACGGTCTACCGCGCCGCCGCTCCAGCCGTGGGAGCCAAAGGCGCTGGCGCGCTTGTTGCGAAAGCGCAGGCCGGTCATCTCTTCAACGAGGCCAGCAATTTTCGGCATCATCACGTTGTTCATGGTGGAAGTCCCCACCAGCACGCCCTTCGAGCGGAAGACGTTGGTCAATACCTCATTTTTATCGCTGCGCGCCACGTTGAAAATTTTCACCGCCACGTTCGGGTCCACTTCGTTGATGCCCTGGGCAATGGCGTCCGCCATCATGCGGGTGTTGTTGGACATGGTGTCGTAGAAAATAGTGATGCGGTCTTCCTGATAGTCCGCCGCCCACTTCAGGTACAGCTCGACGATCTGGGTCGGGTTCTCACGCCACACCACGCCGTGGGAGGTGGCAATCATATCCACCGGCAGGTTGAAGCCGAGGATCTCGGTGATTTTTGGCGTCACCAGGCGGCTGAACGGGGTCAGGATGTTGGCGTAGTAGCGCTGGCACTGTTCGAACAGCTCGGTCTGATCCACTTCATCGTTAAACAGGCGCTCGTCGCAGTAGTGCTGGCCGAAGGCGTCGTTGCTGAACAGCACTGCGTCGCCGGTCATGTAGGTCATCATGCTGTCCGGCCAGTGCAGCATGGGGGTTTCCACAAAGATCAGCTGCTTGCCGTTGCCGATATCCAGCGTGTCGCCGGTTTTCACGGTGTGGAAATTCCACTCCGGATGGTGGTGATGGCCGTTGATCGAGTCGATGGCGTTGGTGGTGCAGTAGATCGGGGTATCCGGAATGTGGGACATCAGCTCGGTCAGCGCCCCGGCGTGATCCTCTTCCGCGTGGTTGATGATGATGTAGTCGATGTCGTTCAGATCGATTTCGCTGCGCAGGTTCTGCACGAACTCGCGGCTGAACTTGTGATCGACGGTATCGATCAGCACGTTTTTTCCTTCGCGGATGAGATAGCTGTTGTAGCTGCTGCCGCGCAGCGTTTTATATTCCGTCCCGTGGAAATCGCGCACTTCCCAGTCACGTTGACCCACCCAATGAATGTTATTTTTAACCAGAATAGACATAGCAACCTCAGCGTAATACAGCGTTTTCAAATAAGATGGTTTTGCTTATATCAAGTTGCGTGCCAACTTTTTAAGTTATTAATATTCAATAGGTTGTGATTTAATGACTCGTAATGGGTAGTCATTATGACTACCTCAAAAAGAGTCAATATGACATTATGTATTGTCAAATTGACTGTGAGGCAGACATGAGCTTTTCCGTAGACGTGCTGGCGAAGATCGCCATTGAGCTGCAAACCGGTATCGGCCATCAGGACCGCTTTCAGCGGCTGATCTCCACGCTGCGCCACGTGCTTGAGTGCGATGCGTCCGCGCTGCTGCGCTACGAAGGACGGCAGTTTATTCCGCTGGCTATCGACGGGCTGGCGAAGGACGTGCTCGGACGGCGCTTTACCCTTGAAGGCCATCCGCGTCTGGAAACCATCGCCCGCGCGGGGGACGTGGTGCGCTTCCCGGCGGACAGCGACTTGCCCGACCCGTACGACGGGCTTATTCCGGGCCAGGAGAGCCTGAAGGTGCACGCCTGCATCGGTCTGCCGCTGTTTGCCGGGCAAAACCTGATTGGCGCGCTGACCCTCGACGGCATGTCGCCGGACCAGTTCGACACCTTCAGTGACGAAGAGCTGCGCCTGATTGCCGCCCTGGCCGCCGGGGCACTGAATAATGCGCTGCTGATTGAACAGCTGGAGAGCCAGAATATCCTTCCCGGCAGCCCGGCGGCGTTTGAGCAGGTGGCGCACACGGAGATGATCGGCCTTTCTCCCGGTATGGCGCAGCTTAAAAAAGAGATTGAGATTGTCGCCGCGTCCGATCTGAACGTGCTGATCTTCGGGGAAACCGGCACCGGTAAAGAGCTGGTGGCGAAATCGATTCATGAAGCTTCGCCGCGCGCGGTGAACCCGCTGGTGTACCTCAACTGCGCGGCGCTGCCGGAAAGCGTGGCGGAGAGCGAGCTGTTCGGTCACGTCAAAGGGGCGTTTACCGGGGCCATCAGCAACCGCAGCGGCAAGTTTGAAATGGCCGATAACGGCACGCTGTTTCTTGATGAGATTGGCGAGCTGTCGCTGTCGTTACAGGCCAAGCTGCTGCGCGTGCTGCAGTACGGCGACATCCAGCGCGTGGGGGATGACCGCAGCCTGCGCGTGGACGTGCGCGTGCTGGCGGCGACCAACCGGGATCTGCGCGAAGCGGTGCTGGCCGGGCAGTTCCGCGCCGACCTGTTCCACCGCCTGAGCGTGTTCCCGCTAACCGTGCCGCCGCTGCGCGAGCGCGGGGACGACGTGCTGCTGCTGGCGGGCTTTTTCTGCGAGCAGTGCCGCCTCAGAATGGGGCTTTCCCGCGTGGTCCTGAGCCCTGGAGCGAGGGCACACCTGCTCAGCTACGGCTGGCCGGGCAACGTGCGCGAGCTGGAACATGCGATCCACCGGGCGGTGGTGCTGGCGCGGGCGACGCGTTCGGGGGATGAAGTGGTGATTCATGCGCGGCATTTTGCGCTGCATGAGGAAAATGCCCCGACCGTGAAGGCTGCTGCGCCAGAGACCGTCAACGAGAACCTGCGCGAGGCGACGGAAACATTTCAGCGTCAGATGATTACCCGCGCGCTGGAGCAGAACAACCGCAGCTGGGCGGCATGCGCGCGGGCGCTGGAGATGGACGTCGCCAACCTGCACCGGCTGGCGAAGCGTCTTGGGCTGAAGGGTTAGATAATCCCGGCCTGGTAGAAGTCCTGCAGGTTGATGGCGCCGCACAGCCTGCCGTGCTCGTCCACCACCGGTGCGGCGGTGATTTTGCGCTTCATCAGCACCTCTTTGGCTTCAATGGCGCGGCTGTCGGCGTTGAGCGTCAGCCCGCCTTTGGTCATGGCGTCAGACACGTTTGTTTCCAGCCTGCCACCGCCCACCAGCCAGCGGCGCAGGTCGCCATCGGTGAACACGCCTTTAACGTTTCCGCCGTCATCGCACACCGCCACCAGACCCAGACCGGTGCGGCTCAGTTCCAGCATCGCGTCCATCACGCTGGTGTCGAGTTTAACTTGCGGAATGGCATCGTCGGTGCGCATCAGGTGGTGAACCTTGTTGAGCAGGCGTGCCCCGAGCGCCCCCGCCGGATGCGAGCGGGCGAAATCTTCTTCGTTAAAGCCGCGCGCCTGCATCACCGCCATTGCCAGCGCGTCGCCCATCATCAGGGTGTTAACGGTGCTGGAGGTGGGGGCGAGGTGCATCGGACAGGCTTCGCGCTCAACGGAAATGTCCAGCGTGGCTTTGGCGGCCAGCGCCAGCGGCGAGCGGGATTTGCCGGTCATCGCCAGCAGGGCGACCGATTTTTCCTGCAGGCGAGGGATGATGAGATCCAGCTCTTTGGCCGAACCGGAGTAGGAGATAAACAGCATCACGTCGCGGCTTTCAATCATCCCGAGATCGCCGTGGAGTGCCTCAGCAGGATGCACGAAGAACGCCGGGGTGCCGGTGCTGGCCAGCGTCGCGGCAATCTTTTTGCCGATATGGCCGGATTTACCGATGCCCGCCACGATCACTTTGCCTTCGCAGTGGATAATAGTGTTGGCGGCGCGGACAAAATCCTCGCCCAGACGTTCCGGCAGGCGGCTGGCTTCCTGCAGCTCCAGCATCAGCGTCTGGCGGCCCGTTTCTAACAGAAAATCACTCATTTCTCTCTCCGGTTACGATCACGTCGATGCCTTTCTCTTCCAGCGCTTTTTTGAACGCCGGATCGATACCCGCGTCGGTAATCAGCTTATCAACGCTTTCAAGGCTACAGACAATGTTGGGGCTTTTACGGCCAAATTTCGACGAGTCGGCCATTAAAATCACTTCCCGCGCGGCGTTGCACATTGCTTTACTGACGCTGAATACCTCGTTAAACGTCGTGACGCCTGCATTCAGGTCGATGCCGTCGGTGCCCATAAACAGTTTATCGAAGCTGAAGTGGTCGAAGGCGTTCTCCGCCAGCTGGCCGTGAAACGACGCCGATTTTTTGCGGAAGGTGCCGCCGGGCATCAGGATGGTCTGCTCGCTGTCGAACTCCGACAGGGCGTTGACAATGTGCAGGCTGTTGGTCATCACCGTGATGTTATTAAAGCGGCTGAGCAGCGGGATCATCTGCAGCACGGTGCTGCCTGCGTCGAGGATGATGGAATCGCCGTCCTGGATAAATTTGACGGCGGCTTCGGCAATCAGCGCTTTCTGGTGCGTATTAATCAGCGTTTTGTGATCGATAGGCGGGTCCGCTTCGTCTTTGTTGAGCACCACGCCGCCGTAGGTACGAATGACGGCGCCAGAGTTTTCGAGCAATACCAGATCCTTGCGTATTGTCGTGCCGGTGGTGTCAAAGTAGTGGGCCAGATCCTCTACCGAGCATTTTCCCTGTTTTTGCAGATGCTCGAGAATAGCCGCCTGCCGCTGACGTGGTTTCATAGGCGCTTCGTTCCTTAGGTTGCGAAATGATAATTTCGCAAGTCTATAACTTTCACAACGAAATTATCCATGTTTCAGATTAAGCGCTAATGATAGTGCATTCTGACAGAGTGAATCATGGGGAAAGATCACATCGGGCTGCAATTCCTGCAGCGGGATGCCGTTGATCGCCTGGATTTTGGCCGGTCGGGCAAATACCGTTACGCCGCGCATGATGAGGGAATCGCAAACCATATTGTTTTCATCCAGCGCAACAGCGACGACAACCCGCGGTTTAAAGCGTCCGCCGGAACGCCCGACGCCCACGCGGCCTTTCTGGCACAGGGCGTCAAACGCGCGGTTAAACTGGTGGATCTGCCAGCCGCCAAACGCCATCTGGCACAGCCAGGCGAGGGCGGCGACGGTGATGAGTACGGTGACCATATCGGCTCCTTAACTGCCGGGTGGCGGCTGCGCCTTACCCGGCCTACGGGGATTGTAGCCCCGGTAAGCGCAGCGCCACCGGGGAATGAACTCAGAACATCACCTGCCCACCGGTGACGTTAATCGACTGCCCGGTGCAGTAAGACGCTTTCGGACTGGCGTAAAACAGCAGCATGTTCAGCACGTCCTGATAATCACATCCGCGCTTGAGCGGCACTTTATCGATGTAGTACTGCTCCACTTCTTCAGCCTTGATGCCGAGCTTGGTGGCGTACTGCGGCAGCAGGGACTGGAACATCGGCGACTTCAGCAGGTTCCCCAGCATCAGCGAATGCACGGTAATCCCGTACTCGGCCAGATCCAGCGCCAGGGACTGCGTCAGGCCCACGCCGCCAAACTTCGCCGCGCTATAGCCGGAGTTATGTTTACTGCCCACTTTCCCGGATTTCGAATTGATCTGAATGATGCGCCCCTGAATGCCGTCGCGGATCATCAGGCGGGAAAACTCGCGGGCGCAGAGGAAATAGCCCACCAGATTCACCTGCAGCGAACGGTCAAAATCCCCCAGCTCGAAATCGCTGATAAAGGCCGCTTTCGCAATCCCCGCGCTGTAGACCAGCAGGTCGGTACGCCCAAAAATCTCGTCCACGCCGCGGGCCAGCGCCATCACGCTCTGCTCGCTGGTGGCGTCGGCACCAAACCCGTACGCCATCCCTTCACCAAACTCGGTGTTAATGGTGTCCGCCACGCGGGCGGCTTTCTCACTCTGAATGTCTACTACCGCCACGCGGTAACCCTCTGCGGCAAGCCCACGGCAGAGGAACTCGCCTAAGGTTTGTCCCCCACCAATGACAACGGCAACCTGACTCATGTGTTTCTCCTTAATTACGCAACAAATTTTAACGTGCAGCCTGGGGTGACAGCCTGCGGAACCGGGCCCGCCACGTGCACCGTGCCGGGATACTCGGCCTGCGGCTGGCCGTCGAAGCGCAGGGTGATGTGCCCCAGCTCGCGCAGGTTTTGCTCGGCCACGTCGCCGACGGCGGTCACGGCATAGCGCGCCTCGCCCAGCTCCAGCTGGCTTCCGGCCTTCAGCTCGCCGTTCAGCTCGCCGTGGCAGTGGATAAAACAAAACTCTTCGATATCCGCCGGAGCGCCTTCCCGAAAGGTGATCAGCATCTGGTCACTCAGCGCATCCGCCGCGCTTTGGCCGATGCGGGTAATGGTGGTCTGGTAAATAACGGTCATCACAGGAACCTCTTATTGATAAATAAAGCCGGAGACAAACCAGGCAATCAGCACCGTCGGCGCGCCCGTCAGGAAGCGGCTCACCAGCACGGACGGTACGCCCACGCGCACGGTGTCCTGGCGCGCTTCGGCCAGCGACAGCCCCACGGGGATGAAATCGCACGCCGCCTGGGCGTTAATGGCAAACAGGGCAGGCAGGGCGAGGTGCGGAGGAATATTCCCCAGACCAATCTGCACGCCTATCAGCACGCCGATGACCTGGGCAATCACCGCGCCCGGGCCGAGGAACGGCGACAGCAGCGGGAAGGAGCAGATCAGCGCCAGCGTCACCAGCCCGAGCGGGTGGCTGGCGAGCGGGGCGAGGCCGTGGGCAATCCAGTCGCCCAGGCCGGACGCCATGATGATGCCGATCAGCGCCGAGACGAATGCCATAAACGGCAGAATGGTTTTCAGCACCGTGTCGATGGTGTCGCGCCCGGACTGGAACAGCACCGCCACGGCGGATCCCATCCCCATCCCGACCTTCGCCAGCAGGCCGTCGCTCTGCTCGGTGATTTTCTTGCTGGTGTCGTACTCGCGCGGTGGGGCTTTTTGCGGCGCGGGTGTGCCATTCACCAGCGTGATGTTGTCCTCCTTCACGCCCGAGACATAAATATCCTCAAGGATGTACTGCGCCAGCGGGCCGGATTTTCCGGTGGAGTGAATATTCACCGTCGGAATGCGGCGCTTCGGATAGATGCCGCAGCGCAGCGTGCCGCCGCAGTCGATCACCGCCACGCCGATGTCCGTTTCCGGCGGCTCACCTTCTTTAAAGCCGTCGACCGCGTCCCAGCCGGTCAGCTCGCGCAGCTTGTCGACAATCGCCGGGCGCGTGCCCGCGGTGATGTAGACGATCTTTTTGCCTTCGGTGGCGTCAAACTCCAGCGGGCCGCCCCAGCCGCCCGTGCCTTTCTCAATGCGGATCCGGTTCATGCTGTCGCTCCTGAAAGATGGACTTTCTGTTCAAGCTGGATGCCCATTTTTTTCTCAAAAATGGCGGTGGTGAGGTCCGTCACCCAGCCGCGGAAGAAGTTGGTCACCAGACCAACCAGCAGGTAGCTCACCGCCAGCGGGCCGAGCGGCAGGCCAAGCGTGGTAAGGCCGCTGGCGATCCCGAGATAGACAAACAGCTCGCCGGGGTTGATGTGCGGGAACAGGCCGTTCATCGAATGGCAGCTGTAGGAGGCGGCGGCGTAGTAGCTCGGCTTGTACTTTTCCGGCATGAAGCGACCGAGGCTTAAGGTCATCGGGTTACAGAACACGAAGGTGCCGATGAACGGCAGTACCAGGTAGCGGGACAGCGGGTTACCGGCGCAGCGCTGGGCGAAGCGTTCAATGCGCTGCTGGCCGATAAAGTTGATCAGCGCGTTCATGATAACCAGCAGGCTGATCAGCAGGGGCAGGATCCCGGTCACCATACCGGTGAACACTTCTCCGCCTTTCTGAAACAGCCCGATGAACCACTCGGCGCCGTGGGTGATGGTTTCTATCATTCTTCTCTCCTGTGGGGCTTTTTTGTTTTTGTCTGACTGGGCTAATAATAATCATTTTGAAAGCTTTTAAAGTGTTAGTTAGATCTCACAATGAAAGAAAAATGGATTATTTTGAAAGTTAATTGACGGCGTGAATGGTTTTCGGGGGAAAAAAGCGCGGATTTGCGTGGGGGAGGTGCGTACCGCTTCCTTGAGGTGTTGCGGATGCTTTACCATACTGGGTTCTTATCGAACCCGTTAAATGGATGTCTCATGTTCAAGCGTCGTTATGCAGCGCTGTTGCCTGCGCTTATTCTGCTGTCTGCCTGTAGCAGCAAACCTAAGACCGAAGCCGTTCAGCAAACGGCGGGCGCGCCTTCCGGAGGATTCCTGCTGGAGCCGCAGCACAATATGATGCAGATGGGAGGCGACTTCGCGAATAACCCGGCGGCCGAGCAGTTCATCGATAAAATGGTGAGTAAACACGGTTTTGACCGCCAGCAGCTGCACGAAATTCTGTCTCAGGCTAAGCGTCTGGACTACGTGCTGCGCCTGATGGACAGGCAGGCGCCGTCCGCCCAGGTGCCGAGCGGGCCGAACGGCGCGTGGCTGCGCTACCGCAAACAGTTTATTACCCCGGACAACGTGCAAAACGGCGTGGTGTTCTGGAATCAGTATGAAGATGCGCTCAACCGCGCGTGGCAGGTCTACGGCGTACCGCCGGAAATCATCGTCGGGATTATTGGCGTGGAAACCCGCTGGGGCCGCGTGATGGGCAAAACCCGCATCCTCGACGCGCTGGCGACGCTCTCCTTTA
Source organism: Enterobacter chuandaensis (assembly GCF_039718975.1). Classification (NCBI taxonomy): domain Bacteria; kingdom Pseudomonadati; phylum Pseudomonadota; class Gammaproteobacteria; order Enterobacterales; family Enterobacteriaceae; genus Enterobacter; species Enterobacter chuandaensis. Next base: position 3,665,408 of record NZ_CP097173.1, on the reverse strand, counting down.
ACTATCCGCGCCGCGCGGAGTATTTCTCTTCCGAGCTGGAAACTTTCCTGCTGATGGCGCGCAACGAGCAGGACGATCCGCTCGATCTGAAAGGGTCATTTGCCGGCGCGATGGGCTACGGCCAGTTTATGCCGTCCTCCTATAAGCAGTATGCCGTCGACTTTAACGGGGACGGCCACATTAACCTGTGGGATCCGGTGGATGCCATCGGCAGCGTGGCGAACTACTTCAAAGCGCACGGCTGGACACCGGGTGGTCAGGTTGCCGTTCAGGCGAACGGCGAGGCGTTTGGTCTGGAAAACGGCTTCAAAACCAAATACAGCGTCGCACAGCTGACGGCGGCGGGCTTAACGCCAACCCAGCCGCTGGGCAATGTTGACCAGGTGAGCCTGCTGCGCCTGGACGTGGGAACCGGCTACCAGTACTGGTACGGCATGCCGAACTTCTATGCGATTACCCGCTATAACCACAGTACGCACTACGCGATGGCGGTGTGGCAGCTGGGGCTGGCGGTGTCTCAGGCGCGCGTTCCTGCGGCGTCACCGTTTAGTCAGTAAGTCGCCTTATTCCCCCCTCTCCCCGTGGGAGAGGGCACCCACCCGCACCTGTTTCCCGCAGAAACATTTCGCCACACACCCATTTCATTCCCGCCGTTTACATCTTCATCGTCTTTCATTATTGTTATGTTATAACATTAATTTCGAGTTGAGATGTCCATGTCCCTGTTTTCTCTCTCATCCCCGGTTCGGCTGCTGCTGGCGATGGTACTCATTCTGTTTCTCGGGCTGGCCGTGCGCTGGGCGGTGGCGTTGCCATGATCGTTATGAACGCACTGGTTGCGGGCTATGACCGCCAGCCCGTTACGCGCCCGCTTTCTGGCGTCATTGAACGCGGCAGCATGACCGCCATTGTGGGCGCTAACGGCTGCGGTAAATCTACGTTGCTGAAAACCCTCGCCGGGTTTATCCCGCCCGTGAGCGGCAGCTTCCGCTGGCAGGGAAAGCGCCCGGTAATCGGCTGGCTGGCACAGCGTCACGCGCTGGAAGCGCAATTTCCGCTGACCGTGCAGGACGTGGTGAGCATGGGCTGCTGGCCCGGAATTTCGCTTTTCGCCGGTTTCCGCCGCGAAGCGCGTCTGCGCATAAGTGGCGCACTTGAGCGCGTGGGGCTGGAGTCGATGGCGCTCTCCACCATCGATGAACTTTCCGGCGGCCAGTTTCAGCGCATGCTGTTTGCCCGCGTGTTAGTGCAGCAGGCCCCGCTGGTGATGCTGGATGAACCCTTTACCGGCGTTGATGAGGCCACCTGCAACGTGCTGATGGATTTGATGCTGGAGATGTATATGCAGGGGCAAACCCTGCTCGCGGTACTGCACGACAGCGAGCGCGTGGCGCGCCATTTCCCGCAGACGCTGCGGCTGGATGCTGACGTTCCCCAGTGGAAAACCGAGCGGGTGAGGGTGGCATGATCTGGCACACATTCTTCCAGCCGTTTATCGAATTCGGTTTTATGCGCCGCGCGCTGGTGGTTTGCCTGGCGCTCTCCGTTAGCACCACCGCGCTGGGCGTATTCCTTCAGCTGCGCCGGATGAGCCTGATGGGGGACGCGCTCTCACATGCCATCCTGCCGGGCGTCGCCGTGGGGTATTTGCTCAGCGGGATGTCGCTACTGGCGATGAGCCTCGGCGGCTTTATTGCCGGTATCGCCGTGGCGCTGGTGGCTGGGCTGGTCAGCCGCCGCACGCCGCTCAAAGAAGATGCCAGCTTTGCCGGGTTCTATCTTGGCTCGCTGGCGCTGGGCGTCACGCTGGTATCGCTGCGCGGCTCGAATGTCGATCTGCTGCACCTGCTGTTTGGCTCCATCCTTGCGGTGGATAACGACGCCGCGCTGTTCGTCACGGGCGTGTGTATCTTCACGCTGGCGACTCTGGCGCTCTTCTATCGCGGGCTGGTAACGGAGGCGTTTGATACCGCCTGGCTGCAGGTGAATGCCCGCTGGCTACCCGGCGTATTGCACGGCCTGTTTCTGGCGCTGCTGGTGCTTAACCTGGTGGCCGGGTTTCAGGTGCTCGGCACGCTGATGGCCGTCGGGCTGATGATGCTCCCGGCGGTGGCGGCGCGCTGCTGGGCGCGCACCTTGCCCGGCCTGCTGTTGATGGCAGGTATCAGCGGTGTTATCTGCGCGTGGCTCGGGCTAAGCCTCTCCTGGGCGGCGAGTTTACCGGCGGGGCCGTCCATCGTGCTGACCGCCAGCGCGCTGTTCTTTATTTCCATTTTATTCGGTACGCGCAGCAGGCTGGCAGGCAGCCTGCGGGCGCTTTTTTAACGCAAGGGGAAACGATGAAACGTACAGGATTAGTCATGGCGCTCGCGCTGGGGATGATGTCACACGGCGTGATGGCGAAAACGCTGAATGTGGTCACCAGCTTTTCCATACTGGGAGATATTACGCAGCAGGTTGGCGGTGACCGCGTGAAGGTGACGACGCTGGTGGGGCCGGACGGCGATCCGCATACCTTCGAACCGTCACCGAAGGACAGCGCGGCGCTGAATAAGGCTGATGTGGTGGTGGTAAACGGTCTGGGGCTGGAGGGCTGGCTTGACCGGCTGGTGAAGGCCTCCGGATTTAAAGGTCAACTGGTGGTGGCTTCGACCGGGGTGAAAACCCACACGCTGGAAGAGGACGGTAAAACCGTGACCGATCCGCACGCGTGGAACAGCGCGGCGAACGGCGCGCTGTATGCGCAAAATATTCTGGACGGTCTGGTGAAAGCCGATCCGGAAGACAAAGCGGCGCTGGAGGCTTCAGGAAAACCGTACATTACGCAACTGACTCAACTGGATAGCTGGGCCAAAACGCGCTTTAGCGCGATCCCGCAGGAAAAGCGCAAGGTGCTGACCAGCCATGACGCCTTCGGCTATTTCAGCCGCGCCTACGGGGTAACGTTTATGGCCCCGCAGGGGCTGTCGTCAGAGAGCGAGGCCAGCGCGGCGCAGGTGGCGGAGATTATCAATCAGATCAAAGCCGACGGCGTGAAAACGTGGTTTATGGAAAACCAGCTCGACCCGCGCCTGGTGAAGCAGATTGCGTCAGCGACGGGCGCACAGCCTGGGGGCGAACTTTACCCGGAAGCCCTGTCGGCAAAAGGTGGGGTCGCAGACACCTATGTTAAGGCGTTTCGTCATAATGTCGATACGCTTGCGAACAGCATGAAATAACCTGTCCACAGCCGGTGCGCCCGCATCGGCTTTTTTCTGAAGCCCCCTCGTAAAACCTGAAGCGCATCCCCATATTTGACGAGAAAGTGCTATCTTGTGCTGCACGTTTTTATGAAGCCTGGAGCGAGAATGACTGACCATGAAATGATGCAGCTTAGCGAGATCGTTGGTCTTGCACTGAAGCAGCGTGGCGCGACAATCACCACCGCGGAATCCTGCACCGGCGGCTGGGTGGCGAAAGTCATTACCGATATTGCCGGCAGTTCCGCCTGGTTTGAACGCGGTTTTGTGACCTACAGTAACGAAGCTAAAGCACAGATGATCGGCGTGCGTGAATCCACGCTTGAGCAGCATGGCGCGGTCAGCGAACCGGTGGTGATCGAAATGGCGATTGGCGCGCTGAAAGCGGCGCGGGCAGATTACGCTATTTCCATCAGCGGCATCGCGGGGCCGGACGGCGGCAGCGACGTGAAGCCTGTCGGCACCGTCTGGTTTGGTTTTGCCACCTCTAATGGTGAGGGGGTCACCCGCCGGGAGTGCTTCAGCGGCGACCGCGAAAGCGTGCGCCGTCAGGCTACCGTTTATGCGTTAAAAACGCTCTGGCAACAATTTCTACAAAATACTTGATACTGTATGACTATACAGTATAATTGCCTCAACAGAACAGAAGTCCATGGTGAAGCGCAGTTGCTTCTCCCGGCATGACAGGAGTAATAATGGCTATCGACGAAAACAAACAGAAAGCGTTGGCGGCAGCACTGGGCCAGATCGAAAAGCAATTCGGTAAAGGCTCCATCATGCGCCTGGGTGAAGACCGTTCCATGGATGTGGAAACTATCTCCACCGGTTCGCTTTCTCTGGATATCGCACTGGGCGCTGGCGGTTTGCCAATGGGCCGTATCGTAGAAATCTACGGGCCGGAATCCTCAGGTAAAACCACCCTGACCCTGCAGGTTGTTGCAGCGGCGCAGCGCGAAGGTAAAACCTGTGCGTTTATCGATGCCGAGCACGCGCTGGATCCGGTGTATGCCCGTAAGCTGGGTGTTGATATCGACAACCTGCTGTGTTCCCAGCCGGACACCGGCGAGCAGGCGCTGGAAATTTGTGACGCGCTGGCACGCTCCGGTGCGGTTGACGTGATCATCGTCGACTCCGTTGCGGCGCTGACGCCAAAAGCGGAAATCGAAGGTGAAATCGGTGACTCTCACATGGGCCTCGCGGCACGTATGATGAGCCAGGCGATGCGTAAGCTGGCCGGTAACCTGAAGCAGTCCAACACGCTGCTGATCTTCATCAACCAGATCCGTATGAAAATTGGTGTGATGTTCGGTAACCCGGAAACCACTACCGGTGGTAACGCGCTGAAATTCTACGCCTCTGTCCGTCTGGATATCCGCCGTATCGGCGCGGTAAAAGAGGGCGAGAACGTGGTCGGTAGCGAAACCCGCGTGAAGGTTGTGAAGAACAAAATCGCAGCACCGTTCAAACAGGCTGAATTCCAGATCCTCTACGGTGAAGGTATCAACTTCCTCGGCGAGCTGGTTGACCTGGGCGTGAAAGAGAAGCTGATTGAAAAAGCGGGCGCCTGGTACAGCTACAACGGTGACAAGATTGGTCAGGGTAAAGCGAATGCTATCTCCTGGCTGAAAGAGAACCCGGCTGCGGCGAAAGAGATTGAGAAGAAGGTGCGTGAGCTTCTGCTGAACAACCAGGACTCCAAACCTGATTTCGTGGTGGATGCCGCGGATGCTGAAGAAACCAACGAAGACTTTTAAGTCTCTCGTATAAAAATGAAGGGCTGCTGACGCGGCCCTTTTTGCATTTCTGATTCTGCAGGTTTTTTATGAGTGAACCGACATCACGCCGACCCGCCTACGCGCGCTTGCTGGACCGTGCGGTACGCATTCTCGCCGTGCGCGACCATAGCGAACAGGAGCTGCGGCGGAAGCTGTCAGCGCCCGTCATGGGCAAAAACGGACCAGAAGAGATTGATGCCACTGCGGAAGACTACGACCGTGTGGTGGCCTGGTGCTATGAGCATCATTACCTGGACGATGACCGCTTCGCCTTGCGTTTTCTCGCCAGCCGCGGCCGCAAAGGCTACGGCCCTGCGCGCATCCGCCAGGAGCTGAACCAGAAAGGGGTAGCCAGGGAATCCATCGAAAAAGCGATGCGCGAAAGCGACACTGACTGGTGCGAGCGGGCAAAAGAGCAGGCTATCCGTAAATACGGCGAACCGCTGCCGCGTGAATTTTCAGAAAAAGTTAAAATCCAGCGCTTTTTGCTCTACCGCGGCTTTCTGATGGAAGATATTCAGGATATCTGGCGTAATTTTGCCGATTGAACGCATGCGGGATTTTACTTCCCACCCAAGAAAACTTATCTTATTCCCACTTTTTCCAGTAGCTGGTCTGTCCAACGGTTTAGCGGTACAGGCTGGCTACGACATTTCGTTAGCTTGATTTCAGGATAATTATGAGCAAGAGCACCGCTGAGATCCGTCAGGCGTTTCTCGACTTTTTCCATAGTAAGGGACACCAGGTTGTTGCCAGCAGCTCCCTGGTACCGAACAACGACCCGACTTTACTGTTTACCAACGCCGGGATGAACCAGTTCAAGGATGTGTTCCTTGGTCTCGACAAGCGTAATTATTCCCGCGCTACAACCTCACAGCGTTGCGTGCGTGCGGGCGGTAAACACAACGACCTGGAAAACGTCGGTTACACCGCGCGCCACCACACCTTCTTCGAAATGCTGGGTAACTTCAGCTTCGGCGACTATTTCAAACACGATGCCATTCAATACGCGTGGGAACTGCTGACCGGTGAAAACTGGTTCAACCTGCCGAAAGAGCGTCTGTGGGTGACCGTCTACGAAACCGATGATGAAGCGTTTGAAATCTGGGAAAAAGAAGTGGGTATCCCGCGCGAGCGTATTATTCGCATCGGTGATAACAAAGGCGCGCCATACGCGTCTGACAACTTCTGGCAGATGGGTGACACCGGTCCTTGCGGTCCGTGCACCGAGATCTTCTACGATCACGGCGACCATATCTGGGGCGGCCCTCCAGGTAGCCCTGAAGAAGACGGCGATCGCTATATTGAGATCTGGAACATCGTCTTCATGCAGTTCAACCGTCAGGCTGATGGCACCATGGAGCCACTGCCGAAACCGTCCGTTGATACCGGTATGGGTCTGGAGCGTATCGCCGCAGTACTGCAGCACGTTAACTCCAACTACGAAATTGACCTGTTCAGCACCCTGATCAAAGCCGTTGCAGAAGTGACCGGCGCGACCGATCTGAACAACAAATCGCTGCGCGTTATCGCAGACCATATTCGTTCCTGTGCATTCCTGATTGCCGACGGCGTTATCCCGTCGAATGAAAACCGTGGCTACGTGCTGCGCCGTATCATTCGTCGTGCTATCCGTCATGGCAACATGCTGGGCGCGAAGGATACCTTCTTCTATAAACTTGTTGGGCCACTGATTGGCGTGATGGGTTCAGCCGGCGACGAACTGAAACGCCAGCAGGCGCAGGTTGAACAGGTTCTGAAAACCGAAGAAGAGCAGTTTGCGCGTACGCTGGAGCGCGGTCTGGCGCTGCTGGACGAAGAGCTGGCGAAGCTTAAGGGCGACACGCTGGATGGCGAAACCGCTTTCCGCCTGTACGACACCTACGGCTTCCCGGTTGACCTGACGGCGGACGTCTGCCGCGAGCGCAACATCAAAGTTGACGAAGCAGGCTTTGAAGCCGCGATGGAAGAGCAGCGTCGTCGTGCGCGTGAATCCAGCGGCTTCGGTGCAGACTACAATGCGATGATCCGCGTTGATAGCGCGTCTGAATTCAAAGGTTATGAAGCGCTGGAACTGACCGGCAAAGTCACCGCCCTGTTTGTTGACGGTAAAGCCGTAGACAGCATCAGCGCGGGTCAGGAAGCCGTCGTCATTCTGGACAAAACGCCATTCTATGCGGAATCCGGCGGTCAGGTTGGCGATAAAGGCGAACTGAAAGGCAACGGCTTTAGCTTCAGCGTAAGCGATACCCAGAAATACGGTCAGGCGATCGGTCACCAGGGCAAACTGGTTTCCGGTTCTCTGAAAGTGGGCGAAGGCGTACAGGCTAACGTTGATGAAGCCCGCCGCGCGCGCATTCGTCTGAACCACTCTGCAACCCACCTGATGCACGCAGCCCTGCGCGACGTGCTGGGCACCCACGTTGCACAGAAAGGTTCTCTGGTAAACGATAAAGTGCTGCGCTTCGACTTCTCGCATTTTGAAGCGATGAAGCCGTCTGAAATCCGCGCGGTGGAAGATCTGGTGAACGCGCAGATCCGTCGTAACCTGCCAATTGAGACCCATATCATGGATCTCGAGGACGCGAAGAAAAAAGGTGCGATGGCGCTGTTTGGCGAGAAATATGACGAGCGCGTACGCGTGCTGAGCATGGGCGACTTCTCTACCGAGCTGTGCGGTGGTACTCACGCCTCGCGCACCGGTGACATTGGCCTGTTCCGCATCGTTTCTGAATCCGGTACGGCTGCAGGCGTGCGTCGTATCGAAGCGGTGACCGGTGAAGGCGCAATCGCCAGCCTGCATGCGCAGAGCGACCAATTGCACGACATCGCGCAGTTGCTGAAAGGCGATAGCCAGAACCTGGGCGAGAAAGTGCGTGTTGCGCTGGATCGCACCCGTCAGCTGGAAAAAGAACTCCAGCAGATGAAAGAACAGGCTGCAGCGCAGGAGAGTGCGAACCTCTCCAGCAAAGCGGTAGACATTAAGGGCGTCAAACTGCTGGTCAGCGATCTGGCGGGCGTGGAGCCTAAGATGCTGCGTACTATGGTCGACGATCTCAAGAACCAGCTTGGTTCTACGGTTATCGTGCTGGCGACGGTGGCAGAAGGTAAGGTTTCTCTGATTGCGGGCGTCTCTAAGGATGTGACCGACCGCGTAAAAGCAGGGGAACTGATTGGTATGGTCGCCCAGCAGGTGGGCGGCAAGGGGGGCGGTCGTCCGGACATGGCGCAAGCCGGTGGTACGGATGCGGCGGCACTTCCGCAAGCTTTGGCCAGCGTTGAAAGCTGGGTGAGCGCGAAACTGTAATAACTACAAAGCACAAGCAGACGCCATAACGGTAACGTTATGGCGTCTTGCTCACTGCGCTATCGATAACGATAAAGTCAGGTTGAGTTTGTGTATATCGGCTAAACTTACGTTTAACAGAATGTGATGCCGTGACTGCTTACACATTACGTGTTTGTCATCGCTTACTTTTTGGCGTTATATGATGGATAATGCCGGGATACAAGAGACCCGACTCTTTTAATCTTTCAAGGAGCAAAGAATGCTGATTCTGACTCGTCGAGTTGGTGAGACCCTCATGATTGGGGATGAGGTCACCGTGACAGTTTTAGGGGTAAAGGGTAACCAGGTACGTATTGGTGTTAACGCTCCTAAAGAAGTATCTGTCCACCGTGAAGAGATCTACCAGCGTATCCAGGCTGAAAAATCCCAGCAGTCCAGTTACTGATATTGTCGCGTCTCGCTGTCGGGCGAGACGCAACCCTCCCGCTATTTTTCCTGCTCAACGTTACCGTTTAATTTCAAACGCTCTCTTTTTAACCACTCTGTTACCCTAAACTCGCCCTTACGCCGCCATTTCGGCAGATGTTTTCTGTGAAGATGCCTGCAAAATCCGCTTATAAAACACCCTCTTTGCGGCTTTTACATGCGAATTGCGTGCGATTTGTGCAAACGATAAAAGCTTTTGGAAAATTGTTTGACTTATAAGTCCCAGAAAGTAATATATGCGCCACGCAGCGACGAGAAGCTCTTAACGAGTGACTCGAAGCACTCGAAAGAGGCGTTGTGTGGTGAGGTGGCCGAGAGGCTGAAGGCGCTCCCCTGCTAAGGGAGTATGCGGTCAAAAGCTGCATCCGGGGTTCGAATCCCCGCCTCACCGCCATTTTGCATCCGTAGCTCAGCTGGATAGAGTACTCGGCTACGAACCGAGCGGTCGGAGGTTCGAATCCTCCCGGATGCACCATCTATTACTTCATATTGCTTTCGAAGTGATATGAATATCGAGCAGTACAGTAGTAAATCCCGATGCATCCGTAGCTCAGCTGGATAGAGTACTCGGCTACGAACCGAGCGGTCGGAGGTTCGAATCCTCCCGGATGCACCATTTACTATTTCTGAAAGCAGTTCCCTGATGCATCCGTAGCTCAGCTGGATAGAGTACTCGGCTACGAACCGAGCGGTCGGAGGTTCGAATCCTCCCGGATGCACCATATTCTCCGAGATAACAGCGATGTCGTTGTTTTAAGGTCTGCGAGTTAATCGCAAGCACCAGGGAGGATAACGTTGCTTTAGCAACGGCCCGAAGGGCGAGGCGCAGCCGAGTAATCCTCCCGGATGCACCATTTACTGTTTCTAAAAGCATTTCCCCGATGCATCCGTAGCTCAGCTGGATAGAGTACTCGGCTACGAACCGAGCGGTCGGAGGTTCGAATCCTCCCGGATGCACCATATTCTCCTGGATAACAGCGATGCTGTTGTTTTAAGGTCTGCGAGTTAATCGCAAGCACCAGGGAGGATAACGTTGCTTTAGCAACGGCCCGCAGGGCGAGGCGTAAGCCGAGTAATCCTCCCGGATGCACCATATTCTCCTTCTTTGTTTATTCCTTCGACGTTCCGTCAGCAATCACACTCTCAGTCAGCGACAAAAACCACCTTTTACGATAAAGTAATGCTTTGTTAATCGTTTAGCGAGAGCACGATGTACGCACAGTATGACGGTTTGATCTTCGACATGGATGGCACCATCCTGGATACTGAACCCACGCATCGTCAAGCCTGGACCGAGGTCCTGGGTCGCTACGGCATGCGTTTCGACCTTCAGGCGATGATTGCCCTCAACGGATCCCCTACCTGGCGTATTGCGCAGGCCGTAATTGAACTGAATCAGGCCGATCTCGACCCGCACCAGCTCGCGCGTGAAAAAACCGACGCGGTGAAAGCCATACTGTTAGACACCGTGCAGCCTTTACCGCTCATTGACGTCGTCAAAGAGTGGCACGGGCGTCGTCCTATGTCTGTCGGGACGGGCAGCGAGAGCGCGATAGCGGAAGCGTTGCTCAACCATCTTGGCCTGCGCCACTATTTTTCTGCCGTGGTGGCCGCCGATCATGTTAAAAATCACAAGCCCGCACCGGACACCTTCCTGCTCTGCGCAGAATTAATGGGCGTCCCGGCAGCAAAATGCGTCGTGTTTGAAGACGCCGACTTCGGCATTCAGGCCGCACGTGATGCCGGAATGGCGGCGGTGGATGTGCGCTTACTGTGAGTGACGCACTGTCACTTGCCTCATTATTCGCCAGCAGTTTTTTAAGCGCCACGCTGTTACCGGGAAATTCGGAAGTGGTGCTGGTGGCGATGCTGTTGTCCGGCGTGAGTCAGCCCTGGCTACTGGTATTAATAGCAACAATGGGTAATAGCCTTGGAGGGCTGACTAACGTTATTCTTGGGCGTTTCTTTCCGCTGCGTGAAAAATCGCGCTGGCAGGAAAAGGCAGTCGGCTGGCTAAAACGCTATGGCGCTGCCACGCTGTTATTAAGCTGGATGCCTGTAATAGGCGATTTACTGTGTCTGCTGGCGGGATGGATGCGCATCTCCTGGGGACCGGTGCTCTTTTTTTTGTGCCTTGGCAAGGCGTTGCGCTATGTTCTCGTGGCGTGGGCAACACTACAGGGTATGACGTGGTGGCACTAATTGGTGGAATGAATACGCGACCTTCAATCGTCAACCATTACAATTATGCTGAGTAACATTACTTTGACAGGCGGGAGGTCAATTTGATCCCGGACGTATCTCAGGCGCTGGCCTGGCTGGAAAACCACCCTCAGGCTCTGAAGGGTATTCAGCGTGGTCTCGAGCGTGAAACGCTGCGCGTTAACGCGGACGGTAGCTTAGCGACGACGGGTCACCCGAAGGCGTTAGGCTCGGCGCTGACACATAAATGGATCACAACCGATTTCGCTGAAGCGCTGCTGGAGTTCATCACGCCGGTGGACGGCGATATTGATCATATGCTGACGATTATGCGCGACATCCATCGCTACACCGCGCGCAATCTCGGCGATGAGCGTATGTGGCCGCTCAGCATGCCGTGTTATATCGAGCAGGGCCAGGAGATTGAGCTGGCGCAGTACGGCACGTCAAACATTGGCCGGCTGAAAACGCTCTATCGCGAAGGTCTGAAAAATCGCTACGGCGCACTGATGCAGACGATCTCTGGCGTGCACTACAATTTCTCTTTGCCGATGGCGTTCTGGCAGGCGAAAGGGGGAGATACGGATAAAGAAGCGATCTCCGCGGGATACTTCCGTTTGATCCGCAACTATTACCGTTTCGGCTGGGTGATTCCGTACCTGTTTGGCGCGTCTCCGGCAATCTGCTCATCGTTCCTGCAGGGGAAACCGACCACGCTGCCGTTCGAAAAAACCGAGTGCGGAATGTACTATCTCCCGTATGCGACCTCTCTGCGCATGAGCGATCTGGGCTATACCAATAAATCGCAAAGCAATCTCGGTATTACGTTTAACGAATTGCACGAATATGTGGCAGGATTGAAGCGGGCGATCAAAACCCCGTCGGAAGAGTACGAGAAAATCGGCCTCGAAAAAGACGGCAAGCGCCTGCAAATCAACAGCAATGTGCTGCAGATTGAAAATGAGCTGTATGCGCCAATTCGTCCGAAGCGCGTGACGCGCAGCGGTGAAACGCCGTCGGATGCGCTGCAGCGCGGCGGCATTGAATATATTGAAGTACGCTCGCTGGATATCAACCCGTTCTCGCCGATTGGCGTTGACGAGCAGCAGGTGCGCTTCCTGGATCTGTTTATGGTCTGGTGCGCGCTGGCGGATGCGCCGGAAATGAGCTCAGACGAACTGCTCTGTACGCGCACCAACTGGAACCGCGTGATCCTGGAAGGGCGCAAGCCTGGCCTGACGTTAGGTATTGGTTGTGAAACGGCGCAGTTCCCGCTGGCCAAGGTGGGTAAAGATCTGTTCCACGACCTGAAGCGTGTTGCCCGGACAATGGACAGCATCGACGGCGGTGACGCATACCAACAGATTTGCGACCAGCTGGTGGAATGCTTCGATAACCCGGAACTGACGTTCTCAGCGCGTATTCTGCGTTCCATGATCGAGCAGGGGATTGGCGGTACGGGGCGTTCACTCTCAGCGGAGTACCGTGAGATGCTGATGCATGAGCCGTTAGCGATCCTGAGCGAGGCGGATTTTATCGCGGAACGCGAGGCGTCCGTGGTGCGTCAGAAAGAGGTTGAAGCGGCGGATACAGAGTCGTTTGAGGCGTTTCTGGCGAAGCAGTCTTAAGCAGAAAAGAAAAAGGCCACATCGCTGTGGCCAAAATATACATCTCTGAATTCAGGGATGATGATAACAAATGCGCGTCTTTCATATACTCAGACGTGCATTCTGTAGAAGAGTTCAGTTTATTTTAAAAAAAATCACTATCGGAGGTGACGTATGCCGTTATTAGATAGCTTTACTGTCGACCATACCCGTATGGAAGCACCTGCAGTTCGCGTGGCGAAGACCATGCACACCCCGCACGGCGACACGATCACCGTCTTCGATCTGCGTTTCTGTGTGCCGAATAAAGAAGTGATGCCAGAGAAAGGCATTCATACCCTGGAACACCTGTTCGCGGGTTTCATGCGTGACCACCTGAACGGCAACGGCGTTGAGATCATCGATATCTCCCCGATGGGCTGCCGTACCGGTTTCTACATGAGCCTGATTGGCCAGCCTGAAGAGAAACGCGTTGCCGATGCGTGGAAAGCGGCGATGGAAGACGTGCTGAAAGTGAAAGAGCAGAACCAGATCCCTGAGCTGAACGTTTACCAGTGCGGCACTTACCAGATGCACTCTCTGGAAGAAGCGCAGGAGATCGCGCGTCACATCATCGAGCGTGACGTTCGCGTGAACAGCAACGAAGAGCTGGCCCTGCCAAAAGAAAAACTGCAGGAACTGCACATCTAGTGCACCTTTTCCCTCTCCCTCAGGGAGAGGGTAGGGTGAGGGTGGTTTAACCCCATGACCACAACCGCAACCTTCTCCTTTACCCATCGTCCCCTCGTTCCGTTTGCCCATGATTACGTTCACGGCGACAGCGAGCCGTGGCATCAGCACGACTGCGCGCAGCTGCTGCACAGCCTGACTGGCGTGGTGCGGGTCGATACTGCATCAGGATGTTGGGTTGTTCCTCCCGGGCGCGGCGTCTGGCTACCGGCGAGGACACAGCACTCGCTTCGTATCACCGGCAACGTCGCAGCGCGAACGTTGTTCATCGATCCGCTGGCGCGCGCCGATCTCCCGGCGACCTGTCAGATCGTGCAGATCTCACCGCTGTTGCGCGAGCTGATCCTTACCTCCCTGACGCTGCCGGAATCTTACGCACCCGGTAGCCGCGATGAACGGGTTTATGAGCTGATCCTCGATGAAATTCGTCTCATGCCGGCACTGCCGTTTTACCTTCCCGAGCCGGAAAGTGAAGCGCTGCGCCACCTCTGCCAGCAGATTCGACAGTCCTCGGGAGAAAGCTGGAGCAGTGCGCAGGCCGCAGACATTGTAGGGATGAGCGAACGCACGCTGAACCGCCATTTTCAGCAGCAGACGGGCGTGAGCTATAGCGAGTGGGTGAGAAGGGCGCGACTGCTGGAAGCTTTAGTACGGCTGGCGCAGGGCCAGCCGGTATTACGCGTGGCGCTGGATCTGGGTTATGGCAGCCACAGCGCCTTTACGGCGATGTTCCGCCGGGTGATGGGAACTTCACCCAGCGATTACTTTAAGAACGACTGACGGCGTTAAGCAGCGCCTGAAGCGACGCGCGCGCCACGTCGCTGTCGATGCCCACGCCCCAGCGGCTGGTACCGTCCTGGAACAGACAGCGAATATAGGCCACCGAGCGGCTGTCGCTGCGTTCGCCTAACGTATGTTCGTGATAATCCTTAATCACAAACGGCGCGTTAACCCAGCGGCTTAAGCCCTGAGCGGCGGCGGAGAGCAGACCGTTGCCCTGGCCCTCCAGTTGGCGCGCTCCCCCCTGCGTATAGATGCTTGCCGTTAAGCGCAGCTGGCCGTCCTGCTGGCCGTCGCTGTGGTAGGATTGCAGCGCAAACTGCGGCGTGGTTACCAGCCCATAGCGGGTGCGGAACAGTTGCCACAGCGCATTCTGCGTCATCTCTTTTCCGTGGCTATCGGTTTCCTGTTGCACGTGCTGGCTGAAATCCTGCTGCAGGGCACGGGGCAGTTTCAGCCCATGATTTTGCTCGATAAGCCATGCGCTGCCGCTTTTTCCTGACTGGCTGTTCACGCGGATCACCGCTTCGTAGGTGCAGCCGATATCCTGCGGATCGACGGGCAGATAGGGCATCTCCCAGCGATCGTCAGGCTTACGGGCATCAAAGCCTTTTTTGATCGCGTCCTGGTGCGAGCCGGAGAAGGCGGTATACGCCAGCCGACCCGCCCACGGATGACGTGAGTGCACCGGCAGCTGGTTGCAGGCTTCCACCACTTCCACCACCCGGTTCATGTCGCTGAAATCCAGGTTCGGGCTAACGCCCTGGCTGTAAAGGTTCATCGCCAGCGTCACCAGACAGACGTTGCCCGTGCGCTCGCCGTTGCCAAACAGGCAGCCTTCAACGCGGTCTGCACCTGCCATCACTGCCAGCTCCGCGCTGGCGACGCCGGTGCCGCGGTCGTTATGCGGATGCACGCTGATGCACACGTCGCGGCGGCGGCTGAAGTGGCGGCAGAAATACTCGATCTGGTCGGCGTAGACGTTGGGCGTACTAACCTCGACGGTAGCGGGTAAGTTGATCACCATGGGCCGCGCATCGCACGGCTGCCAGATCTCCGCCACGGCTTCACAAATCTCCAGCGCAAACTCCGGCTCGGTAAAGCAGAAGGTTTCCGGGGAGTACTCGTACTGCCAGCGGGTGTCAGGGTTCTCTTCACACAGTTGACGAATCAGGCGCGTGGCGCGCGTCGCCAGCTCAACGATTTGTGCTTTTTCCATGCCGAACACCAGGCGGCGGAACAGCGGGGCGGTGGCGTTATACAGATGAACGGTGGCCTGCTTCGCGCCGCGCAGGGATTCAAAAGTGCGACGGATGAGATCTTCCCGCGCCTGCGTTAACACCTGAATCGTGACGTCATCGGGGATGCGGTTCTCTTCAATCAGCTGACGAACAAAGTTGAAATCCGTCTGCGAGGCGGAAGGAAAAGCGACCTCGATCTCTTTGAATCCGCAGCCCAGCAGCAGATCCCAGAACTGAAGCTTGCGGGCGCTGTCCATCGGCTCAGCAAGCGCCTGGTTACCGTCGCGTAAGTCGGTCGAAAGCCAGCGCGGCGCGCGGGTGATGGTCTGCTCCGGCCAGCGGCGGTCGGGCAATGAAACGGTGGGATAAGGCTGGTATTTGTCGGCGGGTGTGTTCAGCATGATGCGCTCCTGTTGTCTTTTCACTATCGTGAAGTGATTTCAGGAGCGCTGCTTTATCGAAACTGACAATCGCTGTCGCGTTCTGGACAACGCGAATTAGTGCGCCCCACCGCTGCCGCCACCGGCGCCAAACGGCGGTCTGGCAAACCACACCAGCCCCAGCAGGACGATGAAGATCCCTGCCGATATCCAGAAAATCTCGTTTGCCGAGATAATCAACCCCTGATTGGTGATCTGCTGGGCAATCCAGCCGGATGCCTGCTGCTCCGTCATCCCCATGCCCTGAAGCTGACTGTACATCTGCTGGGCGTTCGGATTGTACGGGTTCACCGCTTCGGTCAGTTGGGCGTGGTGCATCGATTCACGGTTGGTCCACAGGGTGGTGGTGATCGACGTCCCGATGGAGCCCGCCAGCGTACGGGTGAAGTTCGACAGGCTTGATGCCGCCGCCAGACGCTCAGGCGGCAGGCCAGAGAGCGTAATGGTGGTCAGCGGCATAAAGAAGCACGCCACCGCAAAGCCCTGAATGAACTGCGGCCACGCCGAGGCGCCAAAGTCCATTCCCGGCTCAAAGGTATACGCGCGCCAGTAGAAGCACACGGCGTACATGATGAAGCTGAACGTCACCAGCCGACGCATGTCGAGCTTGTGGGCGAAGCGGCCAATAATCGGCGACAGCAGTACCGGGATCACCCCAACGGGCGCCGAGGCCAGTCCCGCCCAGGTCGCGGTATAGCCATACACCTCCTGCAACAGCTGCGGCAGCAGAACAATCGCGCCGAAGTAGAGCATATAGGCGAGGCTGATACACAGGCAGCCGATGGTGAAGTTTCGCGATTTAAAGAGCGAGAGATCGACAATCGGGTTATCGTCCGTCAGCTCCCAGACAATCAGGAAGCTTATCGACACCACCGCGACAATGGTCAGGATGATGATTTCCTGCGAGTTGAACCAGTCGAGCTCTTTACCGCGGTCGAGCATAATCTGCAGGCTGCCGATGCCCAGGATCAGCAGCGCCAGCCCGATGCTGTCGATTCGCCGCTGTTCGGTGCGCGTCTCTCGTCCCCGCAGCGACTGCAGCGTCATCAATACCACGACGGCGCCAATCGGTACGTTGATAAAGAAGATCCAGCCCCAGTGGTAGTTATCGCTGATATACCCGCCCAGAATCGGTCCGCAGATAGGCGCGACGATAACGGTCATAGACCACAGCGCCAGCGCGACCGAACGTTTTGCTGGGGGGTAGTTGCTCAGCAGCAAACTCTGCGACAGCGGGATCAGCGGCCCGGCGACAATCCCCTGAATGACGCGGAAGAAAATCAGCATCGTCAGGCTGCTGGACATGCCGCACGCCCAGGAGGCAAGAACAAACGCTACCGTGGACCAGAGGAATAGCTTCACCTCACCGACGCGCTTCGCCAGCCAGCCGGTGATAGGGATGGAGATGGCGTTCGCCACCCCGAACGAGGTAATGACCCAGGTTCCCTGGCTCAGCGACGAGCCAAGGTTGCCGGCGATGGTTGGGATCGCCACGTTTGCGATGGTGGAGTCCAGCACCTGCATGAATGTCGCCAGCGACAGCGCGATGGTCATAATGACCAGCTGCGCGCCTTCCAGCGGTTTTTGCGGCTTTTGCTGTTGCATAACGCTCACCCTCGGATTAACCGGCGTTTGCCTTCACGATGTCATCGATCAGCTTGTTGACCGGATCGAGGCTAATTTCACGGGCGTTACTTTCATAAGCCGGGCTGCTACGCACCTGGCTTGCGAGGATCTGACCGTCGCGGTTAGCGGTATCGACCGTCACCAGCGTTGAGAGGCCGATACGCAGTGGGTGATCCGCCAGCTGTTTGGCATCCAGCTCGATACGCACGGGCAGACGCTGAACCACTTTGATCCAGTTACCGGTGGCGTTTTGCGCAGGGAGCAGGGAGAAGGCGCTGCCCGTCCCCATATCCAGACCCACCACTTTCCCGGTGTACTTCACGTCATCGCCGTAGATGTCGCTGACGACCGTCGCGGTCTGGCCGATACGCATATGGGCGAGCTGCGTCTCTTTAAAGTTAGCGTCTACCCACAGGTTGTCTGCCGGCACGACCGCCATCAGCGGCGTGGTCGGGCTAATCTGCGCCCCTGGCTGGACGGAACGGCGGGAGACGTAGCCGGTCATCGGGCTGACGATTTTGGTACGCTGCAGGGCAAGCCATGCGTTGCGTACTTCAGTCGCCGCCTGCTGAACGGCGGGCTGGTTTTCGAGGCTGGTGCCGAGCACCATCGCCTGGTTGGCGTTGTACTGTTGAATCGCCACGTCCAGCTGTGCCTGGGCACTGGCAACCGCGTCGCGCGCGTGCTGCAGCTCTTCACGGCCAATCAGGTTGGCGGTGCCGAGCGGTACACGGCGGTTCAGGTCGCTCTGCGCCTGCGCGAGTGCGGTTTTCTGCACGTCGATGTTGGCCTGCAGCTGTTTACTGTTGATCATCAGCTGGCGGGTCTGACGGACGCTGGAGGCCAGCGCGGTCTGGGCTTTCTCAAAGGCCTGCTGGGCGTCGGTCGGATCGAGGGTCACCAACACATCGCCTTTTTGCACAAAGTCGGTATTGTCAGCCCAGACTTTCGTCACGCTGCCCGACACCTGCGCCATAATCTGTACCTGGTTCCCTGCCACGTAGGCGTCGTCAGTCTCTTCTGCATGACGCAATACTAAAAACCAATAGATCCCATATGCCACGGCAATAATAATAAAGAGCAAGGTCAACAGAAGAAGGGCGCTCTTACGTTTGCCTTTCTTGTTGACCGGTTGCTGCGGGGTAGTGCTCTCCGCATTTGCGCTCATTGTTGTTCTCCACGATCTTCTTATTTTCACATCGGCTGAGCCGACCTGTTGTCAGAAAGGCCAGCAGTGTGACGTGCTGGCCTGTCGGTTTTCTTTTTTAAATCTGGATTGTTGAGCGTGTCGTCGCGTTAGCGCAGCGCCTCAAGAACGGCGCCGTCTTCATCCATCTGGTCCAGACGGGTGAGCAGCTTGCGAGTAATATGCTCAAGCTGGTCGCGCTCGGCAGGGCTGAGGGCAGACCACAGTTTGTGCAGGCAATTATGCTGAGGTGGCAGCACCTCGCGCAGGAACTGGTGACCTTTTTCGGTCAGTTGCAGATGCAGGCAGCGGCGATCGTTGTCGCTCTCGCGGCGCTCAATCCAGCCGCGCTTTTCCAGCTCATCGGCAATACGGGTCGCATTGGTACGGGACGATCCCAGCGCGCAGCTCAGCTCAGAAGGCTGAATACTGTGATTTTCCTGAGACTCCAGCGTAATCAACGCCATAAACAACGTCTCGTTAATCCCTTGAGCTTTCAGCATTTTATTACGATTTTCCAGCAGCTTACCCTGCATGTGCATGCACAGGCGGGTCAGCAGGATTTCCTGATACGGGAAGTCCTCATGACGACTGGCGCGGAATTTAAGCATTTGTTCAATGGGCGTAAACGAACTATCCATTTTGGGCATAACCTCATTAATTACAGCCGATATAGTAACGACAGTGACAAATAATGTAAATGAATTATTTGTGCGGTTATATCCGCCAAACGTATGTCACCATCAGAGAGCGCCGGGTAAATCCGTGACCCGGTGAGCACAGAAAGCGTAGGGTATAAACCCGCTGAAGAGAGGATGTGGGGACGGGGGTCTGAACTATTCATGCCAATTGTAGATATGTCACCCACATTAAAATTTCTGGGATAAATGATTGCGTTTACATTAACAGACTGCAGGGCCCCTTTACACCCTAAGAGGCCCAAAGCAATGTAAAACTTAGTGAATCGCCTCCTGGCGATGGTAGCCGCGCCACCATACAAGCAGGTTAAGCGCGGCGACGATTGCCCCTATCCCACACACGCCTGACCAGCCAGCATGCTGCCACGCCGATGCTGAAATTAACGACCCCGCCGCACCACCAATGAAGTAGCTGGTCATGTATCCGGCCGTCAGACGGTTACGCGCCTCGGGCTTCACGCGGTAAATCACGGTCTGGTTGGTGATATGCACGCCCTGTACGGTCAGGTCGAGCACCAGAATACCGACGATCAGCGCCAGCACCGAGACGTGTCCATACCAGATGGCTGCCCAGGAGAGCAGGAGTAAAATCAGTCCGGCTGTCGTGGTCATATGCGATTTGCCTTTATCAGCCAGCCCGCCTGCCGGGCGAGCGCCCAGTGCGCCTGCGGCACCGGCCAGGCCGAACAGTCCAATCACCCCTTCGGAATAATTGAACGGCGGCGCGGCCAGCAGGAACGCCATTGACGTCCACAGAATGCTGAAGTTAGCGAAGGTGAAGCACCCGAGAAGGGCGCGGGTACGCAGAAGCTTATCCTCGGTGAACAGGCTGAAAACCGAGGCCAGCAGTTGCGGGTAATTCAGGTGGTTTTCCTGCTTTACCTTCGGCAGCCCGCGCCACAGCGCCAGCGCCATGATGACCATCAACACGCTCGCCACCCAGTAAACGGTGCGCCAGCCGCCGAGGCTTGCCAGCAGCCCGGCAACGGTTCGCGCCAGCAGAATTCCGAGCAGCAGGCCGCTCATAATGGTGCCCACCACCTTGCCGCGTTTTTCCGGCGAGGCGAGCGTTGCGGCGAGCGGAACCAGGATTTGCGCCACCACGGAGAACAGCCCCGTTAGCGCGGTACCGACTATCATCATCGTCAGCGACTGGCTGCTGGCGGTGATCAACATGCCGCCAGCTGCCAGCAGGGTCATAGAGACGATCAGCATCCGGCGCTCAAACATATCGCCGAGCGGCACCAGGAACAGCAGCCCGGCGGCATAGCCAAGCTGTGCAGCGGTGACGATAAAGCCTGCGGAGCTGGCGGAGAGATTGAACGCGCGGGCGATGGTGTCGAGCAGAGGCTGCGCGTAATAGTTGCTGGCGACCGCCAGACCCGTTGCCACGGACATTAAAAGGATAAGTGCGGGGCTAAGCCCTTGAGTTGTTTTTGTCATTGGTTTCAGAAATCATTAGTTAAGTGATTATTTTTCCGGAAACCATAATAACCAATGATTGTGAATGTTGGGGGATTGTTACGTGCTGGATTGTGCGGTTTATGCCCCTCACCCTAACCCTCTCCCCAAAGGGGGGAGGGGTAAGGTTGTGTTGTGTTTTTACTTCTGCGCCTCAAGCGCCTCTTTCACCCAGCCGTCGAACTGCTGCTGGTGGGCTTTGATCCAGCCGTCCACGTGGCCTTTCACATCCGCTTCAGAGGATTTGCCCGCGTGCATCATCGCATTCTGGGCGTTGATGTCCGCCAGCGGCAGCTTCATCACCGAGAACAGCTTCGCCGCTGCCGGGTTTTTCTCGGCCCAGGCTTTGTTAGCCACGATGTGCATGGTGTTTACCGGGAAACCGTAGTTCATGCCGTTCGGCAGTTTGGTGTCGATATCTTTCTGCTCGCCCGGCAGGGAGGAGAACGGCACCTGCAGCCACACCACGTCTTTGCCCGGCTTCAGCACGTCGCTCACCCAGTACGGTGTCCAGGTGTAGTAGATCACCGGCTTGCCTTCCTTAAAGCGGGCAATGGTGTCGGCCATCATCGCCGAGTAGTTGCCGTGGCTTACGTCGACGGTCTTCGCCAGGTCGAAGGCTTTGTTCTGATGATTAATCACCGCTTCACAGCCCCAGCCCGGAGAACAGCCCATCATGTCCGCTTTGCCGTCGCCGTTGGTGTCGAACAGTCTGGCGATCTTCGGATCTTTCAGCTGTTCAATATTGGTGATGTGGTATTTATCCGCGGTTTTCTTGTCGATCAGATAACCCTGTGCCGCACCGGTCACGAAGGTGCCTTCGCGGTAGAATTTCTTGTCGCCACCGGCGGCGGCATACATGTCGTCATGCAGCGGCTGCCAGTTCACCGCGGTAAAGGTGGCGTCACCGGAGGCAATCGAGGTGTAGCCCACGTTGTAATCCACTTCGCTCGGGGTGTTGACCGTATAGCCCAGCTTCTCCAGCGCGCGGCTGACGATCAGGGTCTGGAAGCTCTCTTCCGAAATGGTGCTTTGCACCGGCTGCACGGTAATGCCTTTGCCCGGCAGGTCAGCGGCAAACGCGCTGGTGGAGACAAGGGTGGCAAACGCGGTAGCAAAAAGTACGCTCTGTCGCATCGTTGTTCCTTATTTTGTAAATGGGCGGGTGAGTAACCCGACGGGGCCGGTGGTATACCAGCGACGGTTGCCGCGACTGCGTGAATCACGACCGACGGCCTGGGTCAGGCGGTCAAGAATAATGGCGAGGATCACAATCCCGACGCCGCCGACGGTGGCCAGCCCCATGTCGAGACGGCCAATGCCGCGCAGCACCATCTGGCCGAGACCGCCAACGGCGATCATTGAGGCGATGACGACCATCGACAGGGCCAGCATCAGCGTCTGGTTAACGCCCGCCATGATGGTCGGCATCGCCAGCGGGAGCTGAACCTTAAACAGCATCTGGCGCGGGCTGGCGCCGAACGAGCGTGACGCTTCAATCAGGTCCGCAGGCACCTGGTTGATCCCGAGAATGGTCAGACGAATAATCGGTGGCAGGGCGAAGATAATGGTGACCACCACGCCCGGCACGTTGCCGATGCCGAACAGCATCACGATAGGCACCAGATAGACGAATGCCGGGGTGGTCTGCATCGCATCCAGCAGCGGGCGAATAATCTTCGCCGCCCGCGGGCTGCGCGCCAGCCAGATCCCCATCGGCAGGCCGATGACAATGCAAAAGAGCAGGGCGGTCAGCACCAGCGCCAGGGTGATCATCGCCTGTGACCAGGCGCCAATCGCGCCGATGGCAATCAGGGAGATGAGCGTGGCGATGCCCATACCCGCACTACCGAACTGCCAGGCGATCAGGGAGAACAGAATAATCGCTACGGGCGCGGGCATGCCCAGCATCAGCTGCTGGAAGCCGTTCAGGATATAATCCACCGGGACGCGGATCCCCTGGAAGACCGGACGGAAGTGGGTAACCACCCAGTCGATCCCCTCCGTGACCCAGCTGTCCAGCGGGATCAGCGTTTTATGAAACGGATCCATGATGTTGAAGTGTTCTGGCGCAGGCGCGGGTGCGCTGTTCAGCCAGTCTGCCGCGCCGCCACCGTCGGCGGGTGCAGGCGTGGAGCCCCACGCGTCGGCGGATTGCGCAGCGCTGTCCGCTGCCTCTGTGGTCCCCCACGGGTTAGTTTGATCGGTCATTGTTCGCCCCCTCGCGATCTAAAGCCTGCAGCAGCATCCGTTTTGAGATGATGCCGACGTACTGTTGTTCCTCACCGACGACCGGCACGGCGCACGGCGCCTGGCCGACGTGGGAGAGCAACTCGCTGAGCGGCGTTTCGGCGTCCACGGCAAGCGGAGCGTCAATTAACGCCGCATCGATGCCCTGGCTTTCGCTAAGCGCGGTTTTCAGGGAGTCGATGGAGACAACGCCGACAAACTTATTGCCGCGTTCAACCAGATAACCGTATTCACGGTCTTCATCCTGCAGCAGCTTCAGCGCCGAGCGCGGGCCGAAGCCTGGGGTTTTACGGATAATGCCGTTCGGGGTTCGGCGGGCAATATCTTTGGCGCTAAACACCTGGCTAATATCCACGCCGCGGAAGAAGGTACGGACATAATCATTTGCCGGATTATTGAGAATTTCATCCGGCGTGCCGACCTGCACCACTTCGCCATTTTGCATAATGGCAATTCGGTCGCCAATACGCATGGCTTCATCTAAATCGTGGGAAATAAAGACAATAGTTCGCTGATGTCTGGCCTGTAATTTTACCAGCTCATCCTGCATCTCTGTGCGAATTAACGGATCGAGGGCCGAGAAGGCTTCATCCATTAATAATATGTCTGGATTGATGGCTAACGCGCGGGCTAATCCCACGCGCTGACGCATCCCCCCGGAAAGTTCATCCGGGTACGCATGCGCATAATTCTCCAGCCCGACCTGACGCAGGGCATCAAGGGCTTTTTCCTGACGTTCCTGAGCGGGCGTACCGGCTAATTCCATGCCGAAGGCGGTATTATCCAGCACCGTCATGTGCGGCATCAGCGCGAATGACTGAAACACCATTGCGATCTTCTTTCTGCGCACCTCGCGAAGCTCTGCGTCTGATATTCTGGCGATATCCACGCCGTCAATCAGCACCTGTCCGCGGGTGGGTTCAATCAGGCGATTGAGAAGGCGAACCATAGTGGATTTACCCGAACCGGATAACCCCATGATGACAAAAATCTCGCCTTCTTCAATGGCCAGACTGGCGTCTTTAACGCCAAGCGATAGCCCGGTTTTTTCCAGAATTTGCTCTTTCGAAAGGCCTTTCTCAATATATTTGAATGCGCGCTGTGGATGCTCGCCAAATACTTTATAAAGATTTTTCACTTCTAATTTAATTGCCATGCAATAGAGAGTGTCCTGTTATTTGTTTATGTCGATATGATTACCATGGTAAATTGTTAACGGGCATAACCCTAACATACTGAGAATCTGAGACAACCCTGAGTCCGCCATTAGCGTGAATTTTGCCACAAGCGAAACGGCTGAATTTCCCATGAATAAAGGGCTGAGGGCGGATTGAATTTTTCTCAATTTTTTGCTGCTGCATCGGGAAATTTCGCCTGAATCGGTGTGATTCAGGCGAATATGACGAGGAAATTACAGTGTAGCGCCTGGTGAAATAGTGATATGGAAATAATGAGATTTATATTTAATTAATGAACGTTAATTCATACATTAAAAATCCCAGTCCTCATCTTCCGTCTCCACCGCTTTACCCATCACGTACGACGATCCGGACCCGGAGAAGAAATCGTGATTTTCGTCCGCATTGGGCGACAGCGCCGCGAGGATTGCCGGGTTTACCTCCGCCATCTCCGGCGGGAATAGCGCGTCGTAGCCCAGGTTCATCAGCGCCTTATTGGCGTTGTAGCAGAGGAACGCTTTTACGTCCTCCTCCCAGCCCGTTCCGGCGTACAGCTCTTCGGTATAGCTCAGCTCGTTGTCGTACAGATCCATCAGCAAATCGAGGGCGAAACCTTTGAGTTCCTCGCGTTTTTCCGGGCTGACTTTCTCCAGCCCTTTCTGATACTTATAGCCGATATAATACCCGTGCACCGCCTCGTCACGAATGATGAGGCGAATCAAATCGGCGGTGTTGGTGAGCTTGCCCCGGCTCGACCAGTACATGGGCAGCCAGAAGCCGGAATAGAAGAGGAAGGATTCCAGGAACACGCTGGCGATCTTCTTCTTCAGCGGCTCGTCTGCGCGGTAATATTCCAGCACCAGCTCCGCCTTGCGCTGCAATGACTCGCTCTCTTCACTCCATGCGTAGGCCGCGTCCACGTCTCTGGTCTGGCACAGCGTTGAGAAAATCGAGCTGTAGGAGCGGGCATGTACCGCCTCCATAAAGCTGATGTTCGACATCACCGCCTCTTCGTGCGGCGTCAGCGCGTCGCTCATCAGTGCGGGCGCACCGACGGTGTTTTGAATGGTATCCAGCAGCGTCAGGCCGGTAAAGACGCGGATCGTCAGCTGCTGTTCGGCGTGGCTCAGCGTCTGCCAGGCAGGGATATCGTTGGAGAGCGGCACCTTTTCCGGCAGCCAGAAGTTGCTGGTCAGGCGGTTCCACACCTCCAGGTCTTTATCGTCCTGGATTTTGTTCCAGTTAACGGCACTCACGCGTGACAGTTTCATCCTTTCTCCTTACAGCGCGCAGGACACGCAGCCTTCGATTTCGGTGCCTTCCAGCGCAAGCTGGCGCAGGCGAATGTAGTAGAGCGTCTTAATGCCTTTCTTCCAGGCGTAGATCTGCGCTCTGTTGATATCCCGCGTGGTGGCGGTGTCCGGGAAGAAGAGCGTCAGCGACAATCCCTGATCCACATGCTTCGTGGCCTCGGCGTAGGTATCGATGATTTTCTCCGGGCCGATCTCGTAAGCATCCTGATACAGGGCCAGATTCTCGTTGGTCATAAACGGGGCAGGGTAGTAAACGCGTCCGGTTTTGCCTTCCTTACGAATTTCAATCTTCGACACGATCGGGTGGATGCTCGACGTGGCGTGGTTGATGTAGGAAATCGAACCGGTTGGCGGCACGGCCTGCAGGTTTTGGTTATAAATGCCGTAGCGCATCACGTCGTCACGCAGCTGCTGCCACATCTCGCGCGTCGGCAGAACGATCCCCGCGCGAGCAAACAGTTCGCGCACTTTTTCGGTTTTCGGCTGCCAGTCGCCTTCCAGATACTGGCTGAAATACGCCCCGCTGGCATAGCGCGACTGCTCAAAGCCCGCGAACCGCTGGTTGCGTTCGCGCGCCAGCATCATCGAGGTATGCAACGCATGCCAGGTGATGGTGTAGAAATAAAGATTAGTGAAATCCAGCCCCTCCGGACTGCCGTAGGCGATACCCTCGCGCGCCAGATACCCGTGCAGGTTCATCTGCCCGAGGCCGATGGCGTGGGACGCGGCGTTGCCCGCTTCAACAGACGGCACGCTGCGGATATGGCTCATGTCCGACACCGCCGTCAGCCCGCGAATGGCGGTCTCCACCGTGCGGCCAAAATCCGGCGAATCCATGGTGTGGGCAATATTCAGCGAGCCGAGGTTACAGGAGATATCTTTGCCGATCTCCGCGTAGTCCAGGTTCTCGTCGTAAGCGGAGGCGCTGTTGACCTGCAAAATCTCCGAGCACAGGTTGCTCATGTTGATGCGTCCGGCAATCGGGTTGGCGCGGTTTACCGTGTCCTCAAACATGATGTACGGATAGCCGGACTCAAACTGAATTTCGGCCAGCGTCTGGAAGAAATCGCGGGCGTTGATGGTTTTTTTGCGAATGCGATCGTCGGCCACCAGCTCGTCATAAAGTTCGCTGATAGCCACGTCGCCAAAGGCTTTGCCGTAAATTCGCTCCACGTCATACGGCGAGAAGAGCGCCATGTCGGCATTCTCTTTGGCGAGCTTAAAGGTGATGTCCGGGATCGTCACGCCGAGCGACAGGGTTTTGATGCGGATTTTTTCATCGGCGTTTTCGCGCCTGGTATCGAGAAAACGCAGAATGTCCGGGTGGTGCGCGTGCAGGTAAACCGCCCCCGCGCCCTGGCGTGCGCCAAGCTGGTTGGCATAGGAGAACGCGTCCTCCAGCATCTTCATCACCGGGATCACGCCGGAGGACTGATTTTCAATGCGCTTGATCGGCGCGCCCGCTTCACGCAGGTTCGAGAGCAGAAACGCCACGCCGCCGCCGCGTTTGGAAAGCTGCAGCGCCGAGTTCACCGCGCGGCCAATCGACTCCATATTGTCTTCGATACGCAGCAGGAAGCAGGAGACCAGCTCGCCGCGCTGGGCCTTACCGCAGTTGAGAAACGTCGGCGTGGCGGGCTGGAAGCGGCCGGAGAGGATCTCTTCCGTCAGCCGTTCTGCCAGCGCTTCATCGCCCTGGGCCAGCGTCAGCGCCACCATCACGGTACGATCCTCAAAGCTTTCCAGGTAGCGTTTGCCGTCGAAGGTTTTCAGGGTGTAGCTGGTGTAGAACTTCCACGCGCCGAGAAAGGTCTGGAAACGAAAACCGCTGGCATGGGCGCGTTCAAACAGCGTCACCACGAAGGCGCGGTCGTAGCGGGTCAGCACGCGCTCCTCGTAATAACCTTCATTAACCAGATAGTCGAGACGTTCCTGCTGGCTGCCAAAAGCGACGCTGTTCGGACGGACGTGGGCGGCGAAAAAGGCCTCTACCGCCTCGCGATCTTTGCCAAACTGAATATGCCCCTCCCGGTCATAGAGGTTTAGCATCGCATTTAATGCGTGGTAGTCCGGCGTTGCCTGAATTACCCGTTCTGCGGTTGTCGTTGCCAAAATTCGTTCACTCCTTTACGCACGTTTTCGACGTCCAGCTGTGTCCCCATCAGTTCAAAACGATAGAGATACGGCACGCCGCATTTTTGAGAGATGACATCCCCGGCGCGGCCAAAGGCGTCGCCGAAATTGCGATTCCCCGCCGCGATCACGCCGCGGATTAGCCCGCGGTTATGAGGATCGTTCAGAAAGCGGATCACCTGGCGAGGCACAGCCCCCGCCGTCCCGCCGCCGCCATAGCTGGGCACCACCAGAATGTAAGGTTCGTCTACCTGAATACGCTCCCGCTCGTTGAGCGGAATGCGTATCGCGGGTAGCCCGAGACGCTCAATAAAGCGGAGCGTGTTTTCCGAGCTGCTGGAGAAGAAGACCAGCCCACTCATGCACGGGCGGCCTGAGCGCTCAGGCGGTTAATCATGTCCGGGCGAAAGCCTGACCAGCTTGTCTCACCGGCAATCACCACCGGAAGCTGGCGGAAACCCCGTTCGCGCAGAGTATCTGCGGCCTCGGGTACCAGGTCGATATTTACCATCTCAAACGCCACGCCGCGGCTCTCCATCGCCCGTTTTGTGGCGTGGCACTGAACACAATCGTTACGAGTGTAAATAATAATGCTCATGATTCGTATTTCCATTTAGAATGAGAAAACGGCGCGAGTTAACGCGTCATAGGGTGTGTGTCTTTCTAAAGGGAATACTAGATGTAGTTGATGAAAGATTCAACCATACAAGATATGGGAAATTTAGATTGATATTGCCTGAGTGATGAGCACAACGGGGCAGGGCGGGCTGTACGGGTATTTCAGGCTTACAGGCATAAAAAAGCCCCGGCGCCTGAGGCCACCGGGGTTGAGAACGGGTGCTTACTTACGCAGGCTGAGCAGGGCTCCGACAAAAATGCCGACCGCCGCGACCGTTCCCAGCGTACACAGTGGTTTTTCACGCACGAAGGTGGTTGCGCAGCTGGCCATGTCACAGGCAGCCTGCGTGGCGCGTGAACGTCCGTTCATACGGGCGCGGGTTTCACGGAGCAGAGACTGAGCCTTACGTTTCGCGGCATCTGCTTCATCCTTTGCATCGGAACCCCAGGATTTCAGCACTTCCTCCAGCGTGTCCGCTAATTGGCTGACATCATTACGAATATCCTGCGCGTCGTCGTTAATATCGTTTCGGTTCGGTCTGTTAAACATACGATCCTCCGTAATTTTGTGTTCCCGTTTAGTTTAGTTCAGAAATTTAATACCTGAAGCGCATCACGCGTTATCCGGCAGTTTATGGACTATTCTGAAAGCCCTGCTAATGCTGATTACTGTAAGGTTGCCGGGCAGGAAAAGATAACGAGGAAAAGATATGTATTTACGACCTGACGAGGTGGCACGCGTTCTTGAAAAAGAGGGATTCACCATGGATGAGGTGACGCCAAAAGCGTATGGATATCGCCGAGGCGAGAATTATGTGTATGTTAATCGTGAAGCCAGGATGGGACGTACCGCACTCATTATTCACCCGACGCTGAAAGACAGAAGTCTGTCATTTGCTGAACCTGCCTCGGATATTAAAACCTGCGATCATTATCAGCAATTTCCGCTCTATTTAGGCGGTGAACGGCATGAGCATTATGGTATTCCGCACGGTTTCAGCTCGCGTATGGCGCTGGAGCGGTTTCTTAAGGGATTGTTTGGCGACGTACAGTAAAACTGCGACTGGCTTTCGCCAGTCGCTTCACATTATGCTTTTACCTGGCTGTACTGGCTGACCTTAAACAGACGGCGGCAGTAGTCGAGAAAATAGCCGTATACCGCACCCATCAGCATTGATACCACGATATTCGAACTGACCGCTGCGGCGATCTGGTGCCAGTCTGCGCCTACCGTCAGGAGAATAGCGACATAAACCGGAGACTGGAACGTAACGTACGCCAGCACGTCGGCCAGGTTTTTCATCCAGCCTGCCGGGCTAATACGGCGCGCGAAACGCATGACCGCATCGCGGTATAACCCGTAAGGCCAGGCGATAATAATATTGACCGGGATCGCCACCAGACGAGACGAAAGTGACTGCTCGAAGGTCATTCCGGAGAGGAATATTTCAATCAGCATGTTCACAACGGAACAGTAGACAACCATCGCGAAAGTATCCGCCACCGCGTGGCGCAGGCGAGATTGCGGCGAGAACATGTCTGAACTCCTTGAGAAGAACGCAGTAGAATCGGTTTTCCTTCAGCGATTAGTGCTTTAGGTTGGTTTGTTTGACGTGTATAGCGTATATCTCTGTGTTTGAACTAACAACTAGTGATTAATTTTTATTTAATCGCCTTTTGTCCACAAAATTCTCTAAAAATGATTGTTTTTTGCCCGGTTCGTTATAATCTGTCTCTGATAAGGTGTTTTTTATATAAATCAACAGGTTAATTCCTTTGCTTCTGAAGCGGAAATCCGCTCTCCTGATGGGAGAGCAGTGTGCTGAGATTTGGATTAAAATTGACCATTTATATTGATGCGGTGATTAGATCCGCCTGCTTTCCACAAACGCTATACGCTATTATTAACGGCGATATTTAAATATATTTACAATTATGTCCATACAGACCTCTGGGTAGATATTTCAAATGAAATGAATTATTCTGTGCCCGATTTATCTATTTACCCCAAAGAAAAGGTTTTCAAATAATATGTCTTTGACGTTACAGAATCTTAATAATATCCGAACCCTGCGCGCGATGGCGCGTGAATTATCGCTGGACGTTCTTGAGGAAATGCTGGAAAAAGTCAGGGTCGTTACTGAAGAGAAACGCAATGAGCTGGCGGAATTAGAGCAGCAGCGCGCTGAACAGCAGGAAAAAATTAATACCCTGCTGGAACTGATGAAAGCCGATGGTATTTCTCCGACTGACCTGCTGGGTTCAGACCTGGCGCAGGCGGGTAAACCGGTTAAAAAGCGTAAACCGCGTGAAGCGAAATACCGCTTTATTGACCAGAACGGTGAAGAGAAAACGTGGACCGGTCAGGGCCGCACGCCGAAGCCTATTGCCAGCGCGCTGGCAAACGGTAAATCACTGGATGATTTTCTGATCTAATCCGCAGGCCGGGCGGAATATTCCGCCCGGTTGTTTGTTCAGCAGACGCCGAAATCGCCTTCTTCGGTATAGAGCGCCAGGTCTGCGGCCTTGAGGGTATATTTTTCACCCTGCTCATTGCTGGCCTGTACCGCCACCACGCTTTCACCGTTCACTTCAAGCACCTTCAGCTTTGGGCCGCCTTTACGCGGTTGCACATAATCACCAACAGAAAACATATGACCTCCTCATTGTTTTAGCGATCTTCACCTTAGCCCACGTCTGGCGGCGGGTACAGCGTAATTCATGGATTACTGCTTATGAGGTACGCCGGTTCCATGGCATCACCTTCAACAGCCGCGCCATGCCGCAAAACCCCGTCAGACCAGCGAATAGCAGCCCGGCACCCACAAAACCGCTCAGCAGGAAAAAGCCCTCAGAGACGCTGTAGCCCAGCACTACGCCGCAGAGAATCAACAGCCCGGCGGCAATTTGTACCTGGCGCATCAGCGGGAGCGGCTGGGTTTTGTCTTCGATGGTCAGCAGGCCCGCCTGCTTCCAGCCCTGAATGCCACCCTCGACCACAAATGCCTGAGCGGGCCCGGCGGCCTGCGCAAGGCGGCCAGCGTTCCCTGCAGTACGGGCGCCGGACTGGCAGTGGAAAATCACCGTTTCACCAGCCCTCGCGTTAAGCCCGCCGGGTAGCGTATCCAGCGGCACCGACTGTGCCCCGGCAATATGCTCGCGGGCATATTCGTCGGCATCACGAATGTCGATCAGTCTCGCCCCCTCAGCCACGCGGGCGTGGGCCTGTTGCGGGGTAATCAGTGGAAGTGACATAGCGGCTCCTTACGGGCAATAAAGGGTTTTCAGGGTGCTGATGAGCTGATGCACCGCATCGTTTTTAATGAAATAGAGAATGCGCTGCGCCTCGCGGGTGCTGTCGATAAGCCCTTCCTCACGCATACGCGCCAGATGCTGCGACGTGGCGGAGGGGCTAAGCCCCGTGGCGCGCGCCAGATCGCCTGCGCTGGTGCCTGGTGCGCCACATAATGTGCACAGGATCAGCAGCCGACGCGGATTGCTCATCGCTTTCAAAAGGGCGGCGGCCTGCCCGGCGCTGGCCTGAAGTTGTTCGAGTTCGGTCATTTTAGTTTAGTGTTTGCTTAATTAAGTAAATGCTAAACTAAATGCGCCTGTTAAACCAGTGTCAAAAGCGTAAAAGAGGGTAAAAGGAAGAGAGCACTATGGCATAAGCCGATAAACTGGCTACGCTTAGAGTAGATACTCTTTTTATTTTCAACTGGTTAGCTTGCAGGGAGTCTTTATGGGTTTTTGGCGTATTGTCTTTACGATTATTCTTCCTCCACTGGGCGTACTGCTTGGCAAAGGGTTTGGCTGGGCGTTTATCCTGAATATTCTTCTGACCCTACTGGGCTACATTCCTGGTCTTATCCACGCGTTTTGGGTCCAGACCAAAAGCTAAGCGCGCCACAGTAAATCGCTATAGATGCTCGTCAGCACGCCCGCTGGACCAAACTGCTGTTTGATCCAGCGCGTCACCTGACCGGTCGCCGCATGCTGCGTGGCAAGCAGCATGCGCGAGTCCTGACGCGGGTTGTTGATGCGCCGCGTTATCAGTAGCCCATCCTCCACCGCCTCCCTCGCCATGTATTCCGGCAAAAAACCAATCCCTTCCCCCAGAATCTGACACTGGCACTTGGTGTTGAAATCCGGCACCAGAATGGCCTCCTGCCCGTGCAGCAGCCAGCCGACCTTCTTGTTAATGGTATGCGCGGTATCTTCCACCATGATATTGGGGTACAGGCGCAGCTGGCTTTCCGCTATCGGTTCGGGAACAAAGGCGAGAGGATGTTCCGGTGCGATGGCAAAGACCCAGCGAATGGCGCCGATTTCGGTGTAATCAATCCCGCCGCCGTCGAGCAGGGTGTCCGGCGCGCCAATCGCGATATTGGCCTGATTGTTGATGATCGAATCCCATACGCCGTTATACACCTCGGTCGTCACCGTGATCTGGCAGGTGGGAAACTGCTTTTTCAGCACCTGAAGCAGCCTGGCGGTATGGCGCGGCGTATACAAGAGCTGATTAATGCAGATGCGCACCCGCGCCTCGATGCCCTGTGAAATGGTATCGATCCCGCGCTTGATGGCGTGGAAGTCGTTCAGCAGGTCGGTGGCCTTGCGGTAAAAGTAAAACCCGGATTCGGTCAGCTCAATGCTGCGGGTGTTGCGCACAAACAGCACCACGTCCAGCCCGGTCTCCATGCGCTTAATGGTGTAACTGATGGCGGAGGTCGTCACGCCCAGCTCGGCGGCGGCTTTGCTGAAGCTGCCGAAGCGCGCCGCGGTGGTGAAGGCCAGCAGGTTCTCTTCGGTAAAGATGGAATTCATATCTCACTCCCTTCAGCCATCAGTTTTGAACATATTTTAACAACACTGTTACAACGCATTTGAAGCCGATCACAGTTCTGACTATTTGACGCAGGCCGCGCTCAGCAAGGCTTCATCAGACATAAGCATAATGCAGGCTGCAGCGCTAAAACGCGGTGAAACATAAGAAAAAGGTTGCACAGACGCACGTTTTAGCCAGACTGTTGAATTTACCTCAACAATGAATTGACTGTCGATGAATCCTTTTTAAGCGGATTCTTTTATGACCAGGCTGTTGCTATTCTCAGGTCAACAGAAATAAAAACATCAGGAGTCTGAATATGTCTGCAACTGAACTCGTTACTGAATTTCTGCTGGCGGCAGAGGAGGGCAATAGTGATGCGCTAAAAGCCTGTCTGGAGAAAGGCGTGGATATTAACACCACCAACCGCCAGAAAAGAACCGCCATTATTATTGCCAGCCTGAAAAAGCATTATTCCTGCGTAGAGTTATTAATTGCCGCCGGGGCGGATATTGATAAACAGGATCAGACCTGCTTTAACCCCTTCCTGATTAGCTGCCTGACAAACGATTTAACCCTGCTGCGCATTGTCCTTCCGGCAAATCCGGATCTCGACCGCCTGACGCGCTTCGGCGGCGTGGGCATTACCCCTGCCAGTGAAAAAGGGCACGTGGAGATCGTCCGCGAACTGCTGGAAAAAACCGATATTAACGTCAACCACACCAACT
The DNA here is from genome assembly GCF_039718975.1 of Enterobacter chuandaensis. Classification (NCBI taxonomy): domain Bacteria; kingdom Pseudomonadati; phylum Pseudomonadota; class Gammaproteobacteria; order Enterobacterales; family Enterobacteriaceae; genus Enterobacter; species Enterobacter chuandaensis. The sequence continues at coordinate 3,631,601 of NZ_CP097173.1, read as the reverse complement.
TTGTCGGCTGGACGCCGCTGCTGGAAGCCATCGTGCTGAATGACGGCGGCGCAAAGCAGCAGGAAATTGTGAAGCTGCTGCTGGACCACGGCGCGAACCCGCACATGACTGATAAATACGGTAAAACCCCGCTCGAACTGGCGCGGGAAAAAGGCTTCGATGCAATAGCCGACCTGCTGCTGGCGGCGGGCGCATAACGTATTCGGCCAGCCTTTCCCGTCTGGCCGTAAATTCAAACAGTATTTTTACCGACGTGCATTCTGCACGACGGCGGCCCCCTTTTATCCGCATTCAGGAGAAAACAATGCCAACCAAAATCGTCATAAAAAAGAATACGTACTTTGATTCGGTGTCATTGATGTCCGTTTCCACCAAAGCCAATAAATTACCGGGCGTCGAGCAGGCGTTTGTCGCCATGGCGACGGAAATGAACAAAGGCGTATTAAAAAATCTTGGGCTATTAATGCCGGAATTAGCGGACGCCAAAAACGGCGACCTGATGATCGTGATTAAAGGCGACGCGGCAAATGATGAAACCCTGGCCGCTATTGAGGCGTTATTCACGCGTAAAGAGAGCGCAGGTACCCATGAAGCGCGCTACGCCACGATTGCCAGCGCCAAAACCCATCGCCCGGACAGCAACCTTGCGGTGATTTCTGTCAACGGCACCTTCGCCGCCCGCGAAGCCCGCCAGGCATTGGAAAACGATCTTAACGTCATGCTCTTTTCCGATAACGTGTCGCTCGACGACGAGCTGGCGCTGAAGCAGCTGGCGCACCAGAAAGGGCTGCTGATGATGGGGCCGGACTGCGGCACCGCCGTCATCAACGGCGCGGGATTGTGCTTCGCCAACGCGGTGCGCCGCGGGCCGATTGGTATCGTCGGCGCCTCTGGCACCGGTAGCCAGGAGCTGAGCGTGCGCATCCATGAATTCGGCGGCGGCGTGTCGCAGCTGATCGGCACCGGCGGGCGCGATCTCAGCGAGAAAATCGGCGGCCTGATGATGCTCGATGCTATCGATATGCTGGAAGCCGACGAGAGCACCCAGGTCATCGCGCTGATCTCCAAGCCGCCGGCCCCTGCCGTGGCGGAGAAGGTACTGGCCCGGGCGCGCGCCTGCCGCAAGCCGGTGGTTGTCTGCTTCCTTGGCCGCAGCGAACCGCCCGCCGATGAAGACGGCCTGCAGTTTGCCCGCGGCACCAAAGAGGCGGCTCTGAAGGCGGTCCTGCTTACCGGCATCAAAAAAGAGTCCCTGGACCTGCATCCGCTCAACTGGCCTTTGATTGAAGAGGTGCGCGCCCGCCTGACCCCGCAGCAGAAGTACATTCGTGGCCTGTTCTGCGGCGGCACCCTGTGCGACGAGGCGATGTTCGCGGCGCTTGCGAAATTCGACGACGTCTACAGCAACATCCAGCCGGATCCGGCCAGGCGTCTGAAAGACATCAGCGTTAGCCAGGCCCACACCTTCCTCGACTTCGGCGACGACGACTTCACCAACGGCAAGCCGCACCCGATGATCGACCCGACCAACCGCATCAGCCGCCTGCTGCAGGAGGCGCGCGATCCGGAGGTGGGCGTGATCGTGATGGACTTCGTGCTCGGCTTCGGCGCGCACGAGGATCCGGTCGGCGTGATGCTCGACGCTATCAAAGAGGCGCAGGCCATCGCGAAGGCCGATAACCGTCCGCTGGAGATCCTCGGCTATGTGCTCGGCACTGACCAGGATCCGCAGTCGCTGGCACAGCAGTGCCAGCTGCTGACCGACGCAGGCGTCATCTGGGCCAGCAGCAGCACCAATACCGGATTACTGGCACGCGAATTTGTCTGCAAAGGGGAGAAAGCATAATGACGACCTTTTTCAACCAGCCGCTGAACGTGATTAACGTTGGCATTGCGATGTTCAGCGACGATCTCAAAAAACAGCACGTTCCCGTGACCCAGCTCGACTGGACGCCGCCGGGGCAGGGCAATATGCAGGTGGTGGAGGCGCTCGACCAGCTGGCGGAAAAATCGCTGGCGGAGAAGATCGCCGCCGCGAACAACATCGCCCTTGAGCGCATTATTCAATCCCATCCGGTGCTGGTGGGCTATGACCAGGCCATTAACGTGGTGCCGGGGATGACCCGCACCACCATTCTGCACGCCGGTCCGCCCGTCTCCTGGGAGAACATGTGCGGGGCGATGAAGGGCGCGGTCACCGGCGCGCTGGTATTTGAAGGGCTGGCGACGGATCTGGAGGACGCCGCAAGGCTCGCGGCTTCAGGCGACATCACCTTCTCGCCGTGCCACGAGCACGACTGCGTGGGCTCGATGGCGGGCGTCACCTCTGCATCGATGTTTATGCACATCGTTGAGAACAAAACCTACGGCAACCGCGCGTTCACCAACCTCAGCGAGCAGATGGCGAAGATCCTGCGCATGGGCGCCAACGACCAGAGCGTGATCGACCGTCTTAACTGGATGCGCGACGTGCTCGGCCCGATGCTGCGCGACGCCATGAACATTATCGGCGAAATCGATCTGCGTCTGATGCTGGCCCAGGCGCTGCACATGGGCGACGAGTGCCACAACCGCAACAACGCGGGCACCACGCTGCTTATTCAGGCTCTGACGCCGGGGCTGATCCAGGCGGGCTATCCGGTGGCGCAGCAGCGCGAGGTGTTCGAGTTTGTCGCCAGCAGCGACTACTTCTCCGGCCCGACGTGGATGGCGATGTGTAAGGCCGCGCTGGACGCCGCCCACGGCATTGAGTACAGCACCGTTGTCACCACCATGGCGCGCAACGGCTACGAGTTCGGCCTGCGCATTTCCGGCCTGCCGGGGCAGTGGTTCACCGGCCCGGCGCAGCAGGTGATTGGCCCGATGTTCGCAGGCTATAAGCCGGAAGATTCCGGGCTGGACATCGGCGACAGCGCCATCACCGAAACCTACGGCATCGGCGGCTTTGCGATGGCGACGGCCCCGGCCATCGTTGCGCTGGTGGGCGGCACGGTGGAGGAAGCCATCGACTTCTCCCGCCAGATGCGCGAAATCACCCTCGGCGAAAACCCGAACGTCACCATTCCGCTGCTCTCGTTTATGGGCATTCCAACCGCCATCGACATTACCAGAGTCGCGGGCAGCGGCATTCTGCCGGTCATTAACACCGCCATTGCCCACAAAGACGCGGGTATCGGCATGATTGGGGCGGGCATCGTTCACCCGCCGTTTAGCTGTTTTGAAAAGGCGCTGTTGACCTTCCGCGATCGCTACTTTTTATAAGGCATGCATCCATGAAAAACATGAAACTGGAGTGGAAAAGAGGTGACTGGGCGGCATATTTCGGGTTGATGACCAACAACCTGACCAATTTGCTGACCATGATGGGGCTGCTCATTTTTGTCGTCGGCATCCCGAAGGAGATTGTTTATGGACGCATCGCGCCGGCCTTCGGGCTGGCGGTGCTGGTGGCGAGTATCTGCTACGCCTGGTTTGGCCTGCAGATGGCGCGCGCCACTGGACGAACGGACGTCACCGCGCTGCCGTCCGGCCCGAGCGCGCCGTCGATTTTCACCGTAACCTTCCTGGTGCTGATGCCGGTCTACCAGCAGACCGGCGATGCGGAGTTCGCGATCCAGATCGGTCTGGTGTGGTGCTTTGTGGAAGCGATGATCCTGGCTGGCGGCTCGTTTTTAGGGGAAACCATCCGCAAGATGATCCCGCGCACCGTGCTGCTGTCGTGCCTGTCCGGGCTTGGCCTGCTGCTGCTGGCGATGAACCCGATGCTGCAGGCGTTCGAAGCGCCTACCGTGTCGTTCATCGTCCTGCTGCTGATCTTCATTAACTGGTTTGGCAAAAAGCCGATTTTCGCCAAAATCCCGACCGGCCTGCTGCTGCTGATAGCCGGTACCGCACTGGCCTGGATCTCCGGCCTGCAGAGCCCGGAAGCCATTAAAGCGTCCATGTCCTCCTTCGGCTTTAACCCGCCGGAAGTGCACGTGAACAGCTTTATGCAGGGGCTGCCGCACGCGCTGCCGTACCTGGCATCCGCCGTACCGCTGGGGCTTGCGAACTACATCTTTGACCTGGAGAACATCGAAAGCGCCCACGCGGCGGGGGATGAATACCCGACGCGTAAGGTGATGCTGGCGAACGGCCTGGCCTCCATGCTCGGCTGCCTGATGGGGAACCCGTTCCCGGTGACGGTTTACGTCGGCCACCCCGGATGGAAAGCGATGGGGGCCAGCATCGGCTACACGCTGGCCTCCGGCGTGACCATGTTCATCGTGCCGCTGTTCGGGCTGGGGGCGTTTATGCTCGCCATCATACCGATGACCGCCATCGTGCCGATTCTGGTGTTTATCGGCGTCGTGACGGCCAACCAGGTGGTGAGGGAAACGCCCAAAGTGGAGGTGCCGGTGATCTTCATCTGCCTGTTCCCGTGGATCGCCAACTGGGCGCTGACCATGATGAACAGCGTGATGGGGGCGGCAGGCACCAGCGCAGCGAAAATCGGCAGCGACGTGCTGCACAGCAAGGGCATCTACTACGAGGGGTTAGTGCATCTCGGCAACGGCGCGCCGCTTGCCAGCATGCTCTGGGGGTGTATCGCCATCTTCGCCATCATCAACAAACCGCTGCGCGGGGCCGTTGCGGCTGCGGGCGGGGCGCTGCTGGCGTTGTTTGGCGTGATCCACGCCCCGGTGGTGGGCTTTGCCGAAGGCAGTTCGCTGATGTTCGTCACCGCGTATCTGATGATGGGTGGCATGTTTGTGGTGAAGCATTTCCTTGATAGCCGGGAAGTTGCGAGCGCTGGAGTTACTGTTGCGAAGGAACACGTATGAAAGAGCTTATGGTCGTCGCCATCGGCGGCAACAGCATTATCAAAGATAACGCCAGCCAGTCGGTTGAACATCAGGCGCAGGCGGTGAAAGCGGTGGCCGAGTCGGTTCTGGAGATGCTGGCCTCCGACTATGACATCGTCCTCACCCATGGCAACGGCCCGCAGGTGGGGCTGGATCTGCGCCGCGCCGAAATCGCCCACGAGCGGGAAGGGCTGCCGCTGACGCCGCTGGCAAACTGCGTGGCGGATACCCAGGGCGGCATTGGCTACCTGATCCAGCAGGCGCTCAATAACCGTCTGGCCGCGCGCGGGGAGCAAAAAGCGGTCACGGTCGTCACGCAGGTGGAGGTGAATAAAAACGATCCCGGCTTTACGCACCCGACGAAACCGATCGGCGCGTTCTTCAGCGAGGCGCAGCGCGACGCGCTGCAGCTCGCGCACCCGGACTGGCATTTTGTTGAGGACTCGGGCCGGGGCTATCGCCGCGTGGTGGCTTCGCCGCAGCCGCTGCGGATTGTCGAGGCGGATGCCATCAAGACGCTGACCCAAAAAGGGTACGTGGTGATCGGCGCGGGTGGGGGCGGAATTCCGGTCGTGCGCAGCGAAGAGGGAGATTATCAGAGCGTCGACGCGGTGATTGATAAAGATCTCTCCACCGCGCTGCTGGCGCGCGAGATCCACGCCGACGTACTGGTGATTACCACTGGCGTGGAGAAAGTGTGCGTTAACTTCGGCAAGCCGAACCAGCAGGTGCTGGACACGGTAAACGTGGCGCAGATGATGCGCTACATGGACGAAGGCCACTTCCCGGCGGGCAGCATGCTGCCCAAAATCGTCGCCTCGCTGGAATTTTTAAAGCACGGCGGCAGGCGTGTTGTCATCACCTCGCCGGACTGCCTGGCCGCCGCGCTTCGCGGGGAAACCGGCACCCATATTGTTAATGAAGGAAGATAAGATGAGTGAAAACAAAAGCCGCCGCGAATTTATCAGCCAGAGCGGCAAAATGGTCACCGCCTGTGCGCTGTTTGGCGCCACCGGCTCCGTCGCGTATGCTGCCGACTCAGCAAAGCCAACCTGCGAGACGGGCAAACCGATGAGTATCACCGCAAAACACTATTACCTCGACAACGTGCTGCTGGAGGCCGGGTTCAACTTCAACGGCAGCGTGGCGACGAGCACCCGCACCGAGCTGAAAACGCTGGAGATCAAGGACGGAAAAATTGTCGCCCTGCGCGATAACAAGAGCCACGCCGACGCCACGCTGCCGCACTACGACGCGGGTAAAAAGCTGATGCTTCCGGCGATGCGCGACATGCACATCCATCTGGATAAAACCTTCTACGGCGGTCCGTGGCGCTCCCTGAATCGCCCGGCGGGCACTACGATTCAGGACATGATCCGCCTTGAGCAGAAGCTGCTGCCGGAGCTACAGCCCTACACCCAGGAACGCGCGGAGGCGCTTATCGACCTGATCCAGTCGAAAGGCTCTACCATTGCCCGCAGCCACTGCAACATAGAGCCGGTATCCGGCCTGAAAAACCTGGAAAGTTTGCAGGCGGTGCTGGCGCGCCGGGCCGCAGGTTTTGACTGTGAAATCGTTGCCTTCCCACAGCACGGCCTGCTGCTGTCCAACTCTGAAAACCTGATGCGCGAGGCGATGCAGGCCGGGGCGCACTACGTGGGCGGGCTGGACCCAACCAACGTCGACGGCGCGATGGAGAAATCCCTCGATCTGATGTTCCAGATTGCGCTGGATTACGACAAAGGGGTGGACATTCACCTGCACGAAACCAGCCCGGCGGGCGTGGCGGCGGTGAACTACATGGTGGAAACCGTGGAGAAAACGCCGGCGCTGAAGGGCAAGCTGACCATCAGCCACGCCTTCGCGCTGGCAACGCTCAACGAGCAGCAGGTGGATGAGATTGCCACCCGCATGGCGGCGCAGCAGGTGACCATCGCCTCCACCGTGCCGATTGGAACCCTGCATATGCCGCTGAAGCAGCTGCGCGAGAAGGGCGTGTTCGTGATGACGGGCACCGACAGCGTGATTGACCACTGGTCGCCGTACGGCCTGGGGGACATGCTGGAAAAAGCCAATCTCTACGCGCAGCTCTATATCCGCCCTAATGAGCAGACGCTCTCCCGCGCGCTCGGCATTGCCACCGGTGACGTGCTGCCGCTGAACGATAAAGGCGAGCGCGTGTGGCCAAAAGCGCAGGACGACGCCAGCTTTGTGCTGGTGGATGCCTCCTGTTCCGCCGAAGCGGTGGCGCGCATTTCACCGCGTACCGCGACGTTCCACAGGGGCAACCTCGTCTGGGGCTCGGTCGCCTGACGCCACGTTGGGGTATCGCTACAGGTGATACCCCGACAATCGCAACTCCCGGTCAATCCACTCGACGAACTGCTGGATCTTCCACGCGCGTTCGTTCATGTGCGGCATCACCAGATGATGCGCGTTAATGGCGATCCCCATCTCATCCGGCAGCACCTGCACCAGTGAGCCATCCTTCAGGTGATCGGTAGCCATCATTTTGCTCTCCAGAATAAACCCCAGCCCCATGCGCGCCGCTTCAAAGCTCATGTAGGAACGGTCGAAGCTGAGGCTGAAATTGAGCCAGGGCCTGTCGATATTGTGCCAGGCGAACCATTTTTCCCAGTTCACCAGAGTACTGGTGGACGAGATAAGCGACTGTTGCAGCAGATCGGCGGGTGTGCTGATGGGATGCTCTTCTGCATAGCCCGGCGAGGCCAATACCACCAGCGTGTCGTTTTTAATGGTCATCACCCGGTAGGCGTCCCAGTCCGGAATACCGTGACGGATATCAATGTCGATATTATCTCTGGCGAACTGCAGGTTCTCATAGGAGCAGGTGAGATTGATGGTGATATCAGGATATTCGGCGCGGAATCTGCCCAGACGGCGCAACAGCCATGACAGCCCGAAGGTGGGGGAAGAGTGCACGCGAAGCACGGCATTGTCTTTTTCTTTCACGATCTGATCGGTGGCGCGCCCGATGGCGCTCATCGCCGCTGAGACCTCCCGCAGATATTTTTCTCCCGTCGGGGTGAGTTGAACCCCTTTGCCGCTGCGGATGAATAATTTCTTGCCAAGCCACGATTCCAGCGACGCGATCTGGTGGCTTACCGCCGACGGCGTGACGTTGAGTTGTTCCGCCGCCTGATGGATGCTCAGGGCGTTGGCAACGGCGATAAACGCCTGCAAATTTCTGAGCGAGGGCAGCGATAACGTCTGGCGATCCTGCGCGGGCATGGCCTACTCCTTACACGATAATTGATAAAAAACATAACATTGAGACTGCGAGCGGGCAATTTTATCCCGATATTATTTTTTTGAGCTGTATCGCGAATCAAATTTATCTCAGCAATAAATGAGCTTTATTGAATGGCGTTTCATGGGTGAGCCGATATATTGACGTTGAACGCAATAATAAAACGACTCACGGTGTTCGAATAATGAGGTAAGTTATGTCTCGTATAGAACAAGCTGTCCCCTACATAAAGACTAAAAAAACCAATTACCGTTTCGTTGTGCTGGCATTAATTTTTATTGTTTATGCCATTAACTATGCTGACCGAACAAATATTGGTGCGGTACTGCCGTTTATCATTGACGAATTTCATATCAATAATTTCGAAGCCGGTGCCATCGCCAGCATGTTTTTTTTGGGATACGCCCTGAGCCAAATTCCTGCGGGCTTTTTTATTGCCAAAAAGGGAATTCGCGGCATGGTGGCGCTGTCGATATTCGGCTTCTCTGCCTTTACCTGGCTGATGGGCACTGCAACCTCGGTTCTGGGCCTGAAGTGTATCCGCCTGGGGCTGGGGTTAACAGAGGGGCCGTGCCCGGTCGGGCTGGCTTCTACCATCAACAACTGGTTTCCGCCAAAGGAGAAGGCCACGGCCACGGGCGTCTACATCGCCGCCACCATGTTCGCGCCCATCCTCGTGCCGCCGCTGGCCGTGTGGATCGCCATGACCTGGGGCTGGCGCTGGGTCTTCTTCTCCTTTGCGATCCCAGGCCTGGTCATTGCCGTCCTGTGGTATCTGCTGGTACGCACGAAGCCGTCCGAGAGCGCATTCGTCTCTAAAGCGGAGCTGGAGACGATTACCGCCGGTCAGGAGACGCCGGACGCCAGACGGGAAAACATCGTGATTTCACCGGGCTTTGCACGCCTCGATCGGCTGATCCGCGTGCGGGAGTTAGCCCCGGTAAGCACGGTGAAAGGGCTGTTTACCTCGAAGAATATTCTCGGCGACTGCCTGGCCTATTTTATGATGGTCAGCGTGCTGTACGGACTGTTGACGTGGATCCCGCTCTATCTGGTGAAAGAGAAAGGCTTTACGTTTATGAGCATGGGCCTGGTCGCCAGCATGCCGTGCATCGGCGGATTTATCGGTGCGATTTTTGGCGGCTACGTCTCCGACAAACTGCTCGGCCGTCGACGTAAACCGACCATGATGTTTACCGCCATCAGCACCGTTTTAATGATGGTCATTATGCTGAATATTCCGCAAAGCACCGTGGCGGTTTGCGTCGGGCTATTTTTTGTCGGCCTCTGTCTGAATATTGGCTGGCCCGCTTTTACGGCTTATGGCATGGCTGTTGCGGACAGTAAAACCTATCCCATTGCCGCGTCCATCATCAATAGCGGCGGTAATCTCGGCGGATTTGTTTCCCCGATGCTGGCGGGTTATCTGCTGGATAAAACAGGCAGTTTTAATTCCGTGTTTATTTATTTCGGTATTTGCGCAGCCATTGGCTTAATTATTATTATGCTGCTGGAAGAGCCGAAATAAATCATTAAATCCCTCTTGTCCGAATGGAGTAAATATATGCTACTGAAAAATAAAGTCGCCGTTATTACCGGCGCGGCTTCCGTACGCGGTTTGGGTTTCGCTACGGCGAAATTATATGCCGAACAGGGCGCGAAAGTGGTCATTATTGATTTAGATGCCGAAGCCAGCCGGGCTGCCGCCGCGAGCCTGGGCGACGAACATCTGGGCCTTGCGGCGAACGTCAGCAATGAATTACAGGTTAATGCCGCCATTGAGCAGGTGCTGGGGAAATACGGGCGCATCGATATTCTGGTGAATAACGCCGGCATTACTCAGCCGATCAAGCTGATGGATATCAAACGCGAAAATTACGATGCGGTGCTGGACGTCAGCCTGCGCGGCACGCTGCTAATGTCCCAGGCGGTTATTCCCACTATGCGCGCGCAAAAGTCGGGCAGCATCGTCTGCATTTCATCGGTGTCCGCCCAGCGCGGCGGCGGCATCTTCGGTGGCCCACACTACAGCGCTGCAAAAGCGGGTGTGCTGGGGCTGGCAAAAGCCATGGCGCGCGAGCTCGGGCCAGACAACGTGCGCGTAAACTGCATCACGCCGGGGCTTATCCAGACGGACATCACCGCAGGCAAGCTGAGCGATGAGATGAAAACGTCCATTCTGGCAGGCATTCCGCTTAACTGCCTCGGCGACGCGCAGGATATTGCCCGCGCCGCGCTGTTCCTCGGCAGCGACCTTTCTTCTTACTCCACCGGTATCACGCTCGACGTGAACGGCGGAATGCTGATCCATTAAGGAGAGACGACGATGACGGATACCACAGTTCAACAGGTTGCCGCCGCGGCCTGGCGTATTCGCCGCTACGCGCTGCGCATGGGCGAAGTGCAGGGGCAGGGCTACATCGGGCAGGCGCTGGGCTATGCCGACGTGCTGGCCACCGCGTTTACCCACGGGATGAACCTTAAGCCGGGCGAGCCGGAGTGGGAAGGGCGTGACCGTTTTCTGCTCTCCCACGGCCATTACGCCATTGCCTGTTATGCGGCCCTGATTGAAGCCGGGATCGTTCCTGAAGAGGAGCTGGAGACTTACGGCGCGGACGACAGCCGCCTGCCGATGTCCGGTATGGCTACCTACACGCCGGGCATGGAGATCTCCGGCGGTTCGCTGGGGCAGGGCTTAAGCATTGGCGTTGGCATGGCGCTGGGGCTGATGCACAAGCAGAGCGCGGCGTGGGTCGTTAACTCCATGTCGGACGGCGAGCTGGATGAAGGGTCAACCTGGGAAGCGGCGATGTCGGCGGCACATCACGGCCTGTCGAACCTGATCGTGCTGGTGGACATTAACCGCCAGCAGGCGGATGGCAACTCGCACGCGATCCTCGGCTTTGAGCCGCTGGAGGATAAATGGACCTCCTTCGGCTGGTACGTGCAGCGCGTAAACGGCAACGATGTTCCTGCGCTGGTGACGGCCTTTGATAACGCCAAACGCTACCCGGAAAACCAGCCGCGCGTCATTTTGTGCGACACGCTGATGGGCAAGGGTGTGCCGTTCCTCGAAAAGCGGGACAAGAACCATTTTATTCGCGTGGATGCTGACGAGTGGCAAAAGGCACTCGCCGTGCTGGATGCCAACAAACCTGAAGGAGTGCTGTAATGAGCCAGACTACGGAGAAAAAGCCGCGTTTAACCACGTCGGCGATGATTGCCTCTATCGCGGAAGAAGGCCAGGAGACGCGCGCCGCACCGTTCGGCCACGCGCTGGTGAAGCTGGCGGAACAGCGACCGGAGGTCGTCGGCATGACGGCGGATCTGTCGAAGTACACCGATCTACACATTTTTGCCCAGGCCTACCCGGAACGCTTCTTCCAGATGGGCATGGCAGAACAGCTTTTAATGGGGGCGGCGGGCGGCATGGCGAAAGAGGGCTTTATTCCTTTCGCCACCACCTATGCCGTCTTCGCCACCCGCCGCGCCTACGATTTTATCCATCAGGTGATTGCTGAAGAGCACCTGAACGTGAAGATCTGCGCGGCGCTGCCGGGGCTAACCACCGGTTACGGGCCGAGCCACCAGGCGACGGAAGATATTGCGATTATGCGCGGTATTCCGGGCATGACGATTATCGATCCCTGTGACGCAATTGACACGGAACAGGCGGTGCCGGCGATGGCAGCGCACGACGGCCCTGTCTATATGCGCCTGCTGCGCGGCAAGGTGCCGGTGGTGCTGGACCAGTACAACTACCAGTTTAAGATTGGCAAAGCCGTGCTGCTTGAAGAGGGGAGCGATGTCCTGATCGTCGCATCAGGGCTGATGACCATGCGCGCGCTGGAGGCGGCGAAGCAGCTGCGTAAGGATAACGTCAGCGTGGCGGTGCTGCACTCGCCCACCATTAAGCCGCTGGACGAAGAGACGATCCTGGCCCAGGCCGCGAAGCCGGGACGGCTGGTCATTGTGGCGGAAAACCACAGCAGCGTGGGCGGGCTGTGCGAAGCCGTCGCGTCGCTGTTGATGCGCAACCGTGTTAACGTGGATTTTGATACCGTCGCGCTGCCGGACGCGTTCCTTGATGCGGGCGCGCTGCCAACCCTGCACGACCGCTACGGGATTTCGACCGCCGCCATGGTAGAGAAGATCCGGCGCAGACTCTGATTTATCAGACGGATACGTTGCCAACGGGCGAGGGGTATTTTACCCTCGCCTCTGTTGCGATAACAGGAGTCCGTCATGGCACAAAACATCTACGACAACCCGGCGTTTTTTGAAGGCTACGCCCAGCTTCCGCGCTCGGTGCAGGGCCTGGACGGCGCGCCGGAGTGGCCTGCCTTGAAAAAAATGCTGCCGGATTTAACCGGCAAAGCGGTTATCGATCTCGGCTGCGGCTACGGCTGGTTCTGCCGCGCGGCGCGTGAGCTGGGCGCTGCTGGCGTCACAGGGGTCGATATCTCAGAGAAGATGCTCGCCCGCGCGGATGAACTGACTGATGACAATCGGATCCACTATCAGCGTAGCGATCTGGAGTCTCTGACGCTCAACGAGAATAGCCTCGATCTGGTCTACAGCTCGTTGGCGCTGCACTACCTGCCGGAACTGGACACGCTATTCGCCAACGTTCAGCGCGCGCTAAAACCGGGCGGTAGTCTGGTCTTTTCGATGGAGCACCCGATTTACACCTGCGCTTCCCGTCAGGGCTGGCTGACCGACGACAGCGGCGCGCGGTACTGGGGCGTGAACCATTATCAGGACGAAAGCCAGCGCGTCAGCAACTGGCTGGCGGATGGGGTGATTAAATACCACCGCACGCTGGGCACCACGCTTAACGCACTGATCAAGGCCGGGTTAACGATAAGCGAGGTCAACGAGTGGGGACCAACGCAGGCGCAAATTGACGCCTGGCCTGCATTGGCTGAAGAGGCGGAGCGCCCGTTGCTGGTGCTGATCTCCGCCCGTAAGGCTCAGTAACCTACCTTATACACCCGCCCGCTCTGCACCCCTTCAACGCTGCGGCGGTAGGCCTGGGCAACGGTCGCGGCGGGAACGCTTTCAAAGCCGGGGAAGAAACCGTCATACGCGTCGGCGGATTCCGTCAGTACCGTCGGGCTAATCAGGTTGATGCGGATCCCGCGCGGCAGTTCACACGCTGCGGCGCGGACAAACCCTTCCAGCGCCGCATTTACCGTGGTGGCATTCACCCCCTGTGCGATCGGCTCGTGCGCCACAATCCCACTAATGAGCGTAATCGAGCCGCCTTCATTCAGGTAGTGCTGGCCGGTCAGCGCCAGACGCACCTGCCCCAGCAGCTTGTCCTGCAGGCCCTGGTTGAAATCGCTGTCTTTCATGGTCGCGAGCGGGCCGAAGTGCAGCCCACCGCTCGCAGAGACAATCGCATCCACCGGGCCGATTTTCTCAAACAGCGCCTGCACGCTCGCCTGCGAGGTGATATCCACCTGATAGTCTCCCTGCGTGCGGCCGACGCGGATGACCTCGTGGCGACGACTCAACTCTTCCGTTACTGCACGACCGACCGTACCGCTGGCACCAATAATGACGATTTTCATAGCAGACTCCTTGATGTTGTGAGCCCTCATTCTTTAATAAATAAAAACTCAGATAAACTGGGCTAAAGTTAGATGATTACTAACCAGAGGTTCGGAATATGGATAAGCTTCGCGGCATGGAGACGTTTATCGCGGTGGTAGAAAGCGGCAGCTTTACCGGCGCGGCAGCGCGGCTGGAGATGTCGGCGGTCATGGTCGGGAAATATATTGCGCTGCTGGAATCGCAGCTCGGTACGCGCCTGCTGGAGCGCAATACCCGTCGTCAGAGCCTGACCGACGCCGGACGCGTTTATTTCGAAGAGGCCAGGCGGGTGCTGGAGCAGGTCTCGATTGCCGAAAGCGCGGTTGAACGGCTGCGCGCGGCGCCCGCCGGCACCCTGCGCGTCACCGCCCCCACGTCGTTTGGCGGCTGCGCGATCGCTCCTCTGACGGCCAGTTTTTTGCAGCGCTACCCGGAAGTGCGTATCGAACTGGATCTCACTAACCGGATGGTGGATCTGGTGGAGGAGGGGGTCGATCTGGCCATTCGCATTGGCGATATTCGCAATGACGATCTGGTGGCGAAATATTTGTGCCCCTACAACATGGTGATCTGCGCCGCGCCGGATTATCTGGCGCGACACGGTACGCCGCAGACGCCTGCCGATCTGGTGGATCATCTTTGTCTGTCGCACACGGTGTGGACCGCGCGCAACGAGTGGCGGCTGCCGGGCGTGGAAGTGGAGGTGCGCTGGAAGCGGGATGCGATCTTACGATGCAACGACGGCTACGGCTTACGCATGGCGGCGCGGGCCGGGGCAGGGTTATTGCTGCAACCGGAAGTGCTGGTAGCGGAAGAGCTGGCAAGCGGCAGGCTGGTACGTGTGCTGGAGCCGTTCACCCCCGCACCAAGGCCGGTGCATTTACTGTGGCGACAGGATTTACGTCCCCTCCCTAAGCTAACGGAATTTATTGCTCATCTTCTGCTAAGATTGGGCACAATATAAAAAAAGAAGGTAATCAAAGAATGTCTGCAAACAAACTCGCCAGCAGCGCGCAGGGCCTGCAATCATCTGCCATCCGTGAATTATTAAAACACAGCAAAATGGCAGGTGTGATTTCGCTGGGTGGCGGTATTCCCAATCCCGATCTGTTCGATCACGAAGGGCTGAAAATCGCCGCTGATGCCGTCTTATCGCAGCATTTTGGCGAGGCGTTCCAGTATGGCCTGACGGAAGGCGTGCCGGGGCTGCGCGAGGAAATTAAACGCATCTGCGAGGGGCGTGGCATCGCCTGTAAGGCCGATGATGTCGTCATTACTTCCGGCTCTCAACAATCTCTGGACGTGCTGGCGCGCGCGTTAATTAACCCGGGCGATACGGTTGTCGTTGAGCGTCCAACCTATCTCGCCGCGCTGCAGGTCTTTGGCCTGGCGCAGGCCAGCTTTGAATCCGTTGGCACCGACGGTGATGGCATGAAGGTCGATGAACTTGAGGCGTTGGTGGCAAGGAAAACCATCAAAGCGGTCTATATCGTTCCAACCTTTGGTAACCCTGGCGGCGTGACGCTTTCCGAAGCGCGTCGTAAACAGCTGGTGGCATTATCGAAGCGCTATGATTTCGTGATTATCGAAGACGATCCGTACAGCGAAATTAACTACACCGACGACGTGTTCCGCCCGCTGATTGCCCATGCCAAAGATATCGGCAATGAAGATAACGTGGTGTACACCTCCACCTTCTCTAAAATCCTCGCGCCGGGTACCCGCGTGGGCTGGGTACTGGTGCCGGAATGGCTGAAGCGCGCGGTGGTGAACCTCAAGCAAACCACCGATCTGCACACCAGCACGCTGTCCCAGCTGATGACCTACGAGTACCTGAAAACCGGTCGTCTGGCGAACCAGATTAAAATGATCCGCGAGGCCTATCGCCAGAAATACCAGACGTTTGCAATGGAACTGGAAGCCGGGCTGGGCGATGTGATGTCGTTCCACAAGCCGAAGGGCGGCATGTTCCTCTGGGCGAAAATGAACAACGGCATGAATACGACGAAATGGCTGGAAAAAACCTTAAGCAACGGCGTGGTGTTTGTACCGGGCGAGTTCTTCTACTGCAACGAGCCGGACCACGCGACGCTGCGCATGTCGTTCGTCACGCCAACGGATGAAGAGCTGAAAGAAGCGGTTCGACGTTTGAAGACCTCCCTGTAATTACGAGTAAAACCCGGTGCGGTCAATATCGTACCGGGGAAAACGACCGCTCATGCCACATCCGGCCTGCCTGATTTCCTTTTTGCCATAATTTCCGCGACCGTCTTTATACGGCTCAACTCTTCCTGAGTCCGGGAATTGGTCTGTGCTTCCCAGATGTCGACGTTTAGCTGCAGGTTCAACCAGAATTCAATACTGGTATCAAACGCCTTGGCCAGTCTGATTGCCATATCGGCCGTCAGTTTACGATTATTATTAACGAGAGCGCTGATGGTGTTACGGTGCACGTTAAGCATTTCCGCGAGATCGCTAATTTTCAGATTGAGCGGCTCAAGGTATTCATACTGCAACACATCGCCCGGCGTGGTGGGTTTGCGTAGAGCCTGTTGAAGAGTCATAGGTAATGCCTCATTTGTATGGCGTGTACTTGTGCGGAGAGAGGTAGAGATCGTCTGCTTTGCCCTCTGACCACCTGAATACCAACCTGTATTGCCTGTTCACGCGAATCGAAGAGTACCCTGCAAGCGGGGGATTCAGCGATTCATACATATTGCCTGGCGGGGATCTCAGCTCCCGGTGCGAGGTAGCAGCGTTGATCATATCCAGCTTCCTCGCTAAGGCTGATTCAAGTCTTGAAGGGATCACATTGCTTGATTTCCCATACAGAAAAAAATCCTTAAGCCATTGATCACGAAAATGATTAATCATAGTGCTTATGAGCTCCAGTCCATGAAGCTATGTGGATAGTAATGCACTCTTGCACAGTGCGCAAGTGCGTTTTTATTGGCAGCTATGTTACCCGGATGCAGGCTGAAGGAAAGCGTAAGGCGCCATTAAAAGCGGTTTCTTCGAGGCGGATTCCAGAAAAGGCGTATTGTGGTGTGGGTGCGGCATGATGTCCTCTCCCACAGGGCTGAGGAATCTCCACAATTAATGCGAGCAGCGAACCATCCCCTCGCCCCTTTGGGGAGAGGGTTAGGGAGAGGGGGAAGATCGCCGCCACCCGGCGTTTGACTACCGCTCTCTCAGCGCCTCTTTCGCCCGGTTAAACGGCTTGATCAGATAATCCAGCACCGTTTTTTCTCCGGTCTTAATATCCACTGTGGCAATCATCCCTGGCACAATTGAGAAGTGCCTGCCCGCCTTATTCACCAGGTAATCCTGGCTGGTGCGGATAAACACGCGGTAATAGAACACTTCCGGCTTGGCTTCGTCCTGAATGGTGTCCGGGGAAATCGTCTCCACCACGCCGTGCAGCCCGCCGTAGATGGCGTAATCGTAGGCGGTGATTTTGACCAGCGCCTCCTGGTTCGGGTGGATAAAGGCGATATCGCGCGGCGAGAGGCGGGTTTCAATCAGCAGGTGATCGTCCACCGGCACAATCTCCATCAGCTCGCCGTTGGGCGGGATCACGCCGCCGATGGTGGTGACCTTGATGTTTTTCACGATCCCACGCACCGGGGATTTTACCGTCAGGCGGGTGACGGAATCCTCGCGGCCTTTGAGGATCGCCGAGACCATATCGACTTCGGCGTTGGCCTTGGATAACGCTTCGCGCGCCTGAACGTAGTACTGCGAGCGCACGTCGGTGAGCTTCAGCTCCAGGTCGCTTTTCTGCCGCTGCAGGCGCAGCACTTCCACGTGGCTGGCGGCCCCGGTTTTGACCAGCCGCTGGGTGATCGCCAGCTCTTTGTTCGCGAGGTCTAACGCCGAACGCAGTTCACGCTGCGTGTCCTCCAGCTGGGCGCGGCGCGAGTTGTAGAGCCGCGTTTCGGCGGCGGTCAGTTCGGTCCATTTCTCCAGCGAAGGCGGGAACTTCAGCGGAAGATCGTTTACCTCGGCGTACAGACGCGCGCTGGAGGCCAGCGACGCGCGGTAGCGCGCCGCGCTTTCGCCGACGTTCGATTCAGAACGCGTTGGGTCAAGTCGCGCCAGCACCTGTCCGGCCTGCACCTGATCGCCCTCGTGAACGTTCAGCTCGGTGAGGATCCCCCCGTCGAGAGACTGTAATACCTGCTCGCGCGAGCTGGGGATCACTTTCCCCGAGCCGGTTGAGACCTCATCCAGCATCCCAAACCACGCCCAGACGCCCAGCGCCACAAACATCAGCAGCGAGAAGATGACGATCCGCCGCGCACCGGTGTAGCCGCTCTCGGAGTCGAGGGCGTTATCAAGATCGTCCATTGCCGCAACGTCACGCTGACTGATTTTCATTTTTCCACTCCCGTCCGGTTGCTGCCTGCTGCTGTTGCTGCATGCGGCTGTTGTTCAGCGCCTGCGCTTTTGGCGCGTCCATGACCAGCATCCCATCTTTGAGCACGACCACGCGCTCCACCAGCTCCAGCACCGGCACGCGGTGGGTGGCGACAACCAGCGTGCGGTTGCCGAGCCACGCCCCGAGACGCTGGATAAACTCCCGCTCGGTATGCTCGTCAAGGGAGGCGGTCGGTTCATCCATCAGCACGATATTCGGGTCGCGCAGCAGCATACGCGCCAGCAGGATGGACTGCCGCTGCCCGCCGGAGAGCCCCACGCCGTTTTCCATAATCGGGTAGTCCAGCCCCTTCGGCAGCTTCTGCACAAAGCTGGCCGCGCCGCACATCTCCAGTACTTCGAAAATCTCTTCGTCGGTGGCGCGCGGCATGCCGAGCGTGATGTTCTCGCGCAGGGTGCCGTAAAACAGCCGCGCGTTCTGGGTCATAAAGCCGACGTTTCGCCGCACGTCCGCCACGTCCAGATGCGGCAGGCTGAAGTTATCAAGCCGCAGCTCGCCGGCCGCCAGATCCATTCCGCCCGCCATCGCCTGCAGGAGAGTGGATTTGCCCGCGCCGTTACGCCCGAGGATCGCCACTTTCTCGCCCGGCCTGATCTCCAGGCGGTTAATGCGCAGCGCCATGCGAGGATCTTCCTGCTGATAGCGGAACTGCGCCTGCTCGAAAAGATAGTGTCCGCGCAGCACGTCCTGGCGGATCGGCGTCTCCTCGCGCTGGTTCTCGGTCGGCAGCTGCATAATGCTGTCCAGCCCCTCTTTGGCGGCTTTCACCTGCTGCCAGCGGGCGAGCACGCCGCACAGCGTTGCCATCGGGGCGATCATCCGGGAGGCCAGCATTGAGGCGGCTACCACCGAGCCGGTGGTCAGGGTGCCGTCGATCACCATCGGCGCGCCGACCACGATCACGGCGGCGTAAACCAGGCTCTGGACGGTCATCCCCCAGCTGATCAGGTTCTGCGTCAGCTCGCGGGTGCGCAGGCCAGATTCCGCGGTGATCTGGATATAGCTGTTCCACTGCTGCAAAAAGCGGTTTTCCGCCTGCATCAGCTTGATGTCCTCCAGACCCTGCACGCTCTCTACCAGCACCGCGTTACGCAGGGTCGATTCATGGGCAGACTGCTTCGCCAGCTCCGCCAGCTTCTTTTGCAGCAGCAGACCGGGCAGGACCATGATTACCGCTGCTACCGGGGCGATCCACGCCAGCTGCGGCGCGATGATCGCCAGCACCACCACAAACAGGAAGAAGAAGGGCAGATCGACAATCGTCGAGATGGTAGAAGAGGTGACCATCTCGCGGATCTGTTCCAGCTCTCGCAGCTGAGAGATAAAGCTGCCGGTGGAGCGCGGAATGGCGCTGTGGCGCAGCCGTAACGCGTGGCCGAACACGCGATCCGAGACGCGCAGATCCGAGCGCTTGCCGAGCAGATCCATAATGTGACCGCGCGCGACGCGCAGCACAAAGCCAAACAGGGTAGCGATCAGCACCCCAATGGTCAGCACGTAGAGCGTCGGGTAGGACTGGGCGGGGATCACCCGGTCATACACCTGCATGGAGAAGACAATCCCGGAGAGTGACAGAATGTTGATAAACAGCGCGGCGAGCATCACCCAGCTGTAGGGGCGCAGGTCGCGCATCACCAGCCGGTATAGCCAGTCCGGGCGGTATTTTGAGATGTAGGCGTCCACGCGGCTGTCTTTCAGGGCGGCCAGCGGACGCAGGGCGATCACATGGCGGATAGCGGGTAACAACGCGCTCATCGACAGTCGGTTGGTGTATGTCTCGTTATCGAAAAAGGTGACCTCAAGCGTATCTTCGCCATCAAAATTGTCGATCACGCCGATTTTTCCGTCGCTTAGCTCCACCACCACCGGCAGACGCCAGCTGTTGATCGACTGCTGATCGGCCGTCAGCAGCTGGAACGTCAGCCCGGCTTCACGGGCAAGCTGGGTCAGCGCGGGCACCATCGGTTTGCCTTTCAGCCACGGCGCGCCCGCGATGAGCGAGCCGGGCGAGCAGGCGACGCGGTAGCGCGTGGCAACGTAGCCAAAAGCCTGCGCCCACTGTTCCAGCGACGCGTCCGTCATGTTGTCACCCTGCGGGATGTCGAGTTGCTTCATGGCTGGATCTCCACGGTCTGGATGGTGCGGTTATCAAGATCGAACGCATGACGCAATTGCCCGGTGTTATACAGGCAGTTGAGCTGCAGCTGGTGCAGTTGTCCGAGGGTCTGCTGCTGGGTAAAGCGCGCCTGATAGACCTCCTGCTCGGCGTTGAGCACGTCCAGCAGCGGGCGCGAGCCGAGATCGAGATACTGCTGCTGGTAAAGTTCGCGGGTGCGGGCGCTCAGCGCCTCCTGGCGGCCCTGAATTTGCAGCGTGCTTTGCAGGCTCATCACCTGGCTGCGGGCCTCCAGCAGCTTCTGACGAATATCAAGGCGCGTGCGCTGAATGGTGGACTGCGCTGCTTCCACCGCGTGTCCGGCGGCGTTACGTCGTGCGGTGAGTCCGCCCCCCTGATAGAGCGGCATCTGCACTTTCACCCAGGCGGAATACTGGGTGCGATCCCGCGTTTCGTTACCCGCGTAGCGATCGTTCAGGTAGTGACGGACTTCCGGCTCCAGCGAGACGGTTGGCGTCATCTGGGCATCGGCGTAGTCAAGGTTCGCCTGGGCGACGTTCGCCTGCGCCCAGGCGGCAAGGACCGCAGGCACCAGACGATCGTCCGGCTCGGCGATATCGCAGCTGCGGGCCAGCTTTTGCGGAAAATCATTGCTGATATCGTTCAGGCTGTTCCAGCCAAGGAAGCTCATCAGCGTGGCGCGGGCGCTGTCGAGGCTGGCCTGATACTGCATCAGCTGGGCGCGCGCGCCTTCAATGCGCGCGTCGGTCTGTACTACGTCAGAGAGCGAGGTAGCCCCTTCGTCGTTACGCTGGCGGGTCAGCGTGCCTATTGAGGAGAGGGCATCGAGCTGCTCTTTGGCGGTGTCGACCATCTGCTGCCAGGTTTGTACCTGCACCATGGCGATAGCGGTATCGTGGGCGATGGTGTCGATGCTGACCAGTACGTTGGCCTGCTGCTGGGCGACCCCGGCATTTTCGGCCCGCACCTGGCTTGCCACTTTGCCGAAGTCGTAAAGCATCTGTGAAAGAGAGAGCACCAGCGACGGCGTAAAGCCATTCTGGTCGCCGTCGTGGGAATATCCGTTGTCCATGCCGGCGTTAATCTGCGGATAGTATTTCGATTTGGCGACGTCGACCTCTTCGTTCTGTTCGTAGAGTTTGCCCACGGCTTCAGCGATCGCCGGATGCCAGGTGACGGCGCGGTTGACGGCCTCGCCAAGCTGTAATGAACCGGGGGCAGCTTTGCCTGACACCGGGGCGACGCGGCCATTCAGTGAGGGAAGTTCCTGCGTTTCGCGAAGTTGTCCGGTATTAATCATCGCCGCAAGGTTTGCCGCGATGGCGGGCACAGATATCAGGCAGCACGAGAGCCACCAGTAAGGCATCTTTATTCCCATGTCATGTCCCTAATAAAAAAGTACAGCTTTATTATTTATGCCCGGGCGCTGTGCGCCCGGGTTAGGTACTACAGGTGCTATCAGGTAATGATGTGTTGCTGGTTTACAAGCTCGTCGTAGGTGGTCTGCACGTTATCAAGCGTAACGAGTGCAGTATTAGTGTAGGTGCTCCCTGTACCGTCACGGTCGATGGAGATCACAGTGTTGCTACCGCTTTGTGTGACATGGATATAATTCCCCAACGAAGCGGTATTCCCGTCCCAGCCCACCAGCAGGTCGCCAATGTCGATCTTGTCTCCCTGCGCCAGCGAGAAGCCGTTCCAGTGATCGCCAGCGGTACTGCTGACGTTACCCGCCGTGGCGTTGCCCACCGTGCTGTTCAGCACCTGATAGATCAGCGTATCGCCGTAGGCCGTACCGCTAATCACATCGTTATGCTCCGAACTGATAAATTTCGGCGCCATGTTGATGGTTAGCGACGCGGTATCGGTGTTGCCGCTGGCATCGGTCAGGGTGTAGTTGAAGGTCTCCTTCGACGTCATGGTTGAGAGCGATACCCCGCTGTTGAGGGTATAGGTGTAATGCCCGTCCGCGGCAATTGCCAGGGGGCCGTAATGGCCCGTTATGTTGACGGTGGCGCTGCCAGTGTACGGATCCAGCGTGGTGGTGACGCCGTTGAAATCGGTAATGCTGACGCGCGTATCCACCGAGTGCAGCTGATCCAGCACGCCGCCAGAGTCGGTACCGTCAAAGATATTGCCGTTGACGGTGTGGGTGCCCGTGGCGTCGAAATCACTCAGCGAGTAGGTGGTGCCGTTGACGCTTGGGGTGATGGTGATGTTCCCGACGCTCAGCCCCGGTACGCTGCCGGTGTAGCTCAGCGTATAGGTCCCGGCGTTCAGATCCAGCCCGGTCAGCGGGACGTCAATATTGCCGCCCAGCAGCGAGCCACCGCTAAAGGAGCCGGTACGAATCACGCCCGTGCTGTCGCTGATTGACCAGTTCACCGTCAGCCCGCCCAGCGCCAGCAGCGAGGCCACGTTGAAGTGCAGCGAGGCGTTATGCAGCGCGGTGTTCGGATCCACCACGAAGGTCCCGCTGCCGGAGCCCTGAGTTGATGAGAACAGCGCCGTTGTCCAGCTGGCACTGCCGACGGTGGTATCGGAGTAGACCGATGTGTGATGCACTGACGTCACATCCATCACGGCGCTGACATCGTTCACCGCATTCATCGCCTGCGCGGTTGGGGTGATGTTAAGCGATGCGGTGTCTTTCGTGCCGTCTGGCGCGGTAATGGTGTAGACGAAGGTATCCGGCGTGCTGATATGGTCCACGCCGACGCCGCTCCTCAGAATATAGGTATACTGGCCGGATGAATTAATGGTCAGCGTGCCGTATTCCCCCTGAATATCGGTTGTGCCACTGCTGTTGACCGTCACGCCGTTGACCTCGCTGACTACCGTACCCGCAGGAACCGGGTCATTCGCCAGCACGTCGCCCGTGGTCGTCTCGCTGATGCTCGCCACGCTGTAGACATGATCCTGCAGGACGCTCAGCGTGTAGGCGGTCAGGGCGGTGATCCCGGACGCGGTATTCAGCAGGAACAGGTACTCCCCGGCAGGCAGCTGCAGCGTCAGCTGCGGTGATGTGCCGCCCAGCAACGGGGCGCGGAGCCAGCCCGACTCGACGCGTACCTGCTCGAAGGTCTGGGTCGCGTTGTTGAACTTATAGACGTACAGATCAAACACCGACGCCAGCGCCACGCCGCCCACGGAGGCCTGGATGGTCATGGTGCGGGTGGTACCTTCCTCAACGTTGTAGATAATCGGGTTGGTCATATCGTCCAGCAGGTTAAGCCCCAGCGTGTTGCCGAGATTAATGCCCACCAGGGTGAAGCCGCCCTGAGACGAGGTACCGTTATTAATTTCACTCACGGTGGTGTCAAAGGTCAGCGAGGCCGTGTCGTCTACCGCCACAATACCGTTGACCGTACCGGCACCCAGCGACAGCACCAGGTTCGCCGACGCGCTGGCACCGTTATAGGTGATGGTGTAGGTGAAGCTCTCCGTCCGGCCAATGACTGCCGCGCTGGTGTCGGTCAGGTTGTAGGTGTAGCTGCCGTCGCGGTTAATGGTCAGCGTGCCGTACTGGCCCTGAATCACCGTGCCGTCAGCCGTGATGTTGGTGGTGCCCTGCGCGTTGGTGACGGCCGTGACCGTCGCGCCTGCCGGGGCGTTATCGCTGCCCGCGGTTGGGTCGACGTCGGTGATCACGTTACCGTCCAGGCTGGTGTCACCCGTGACGGTGCCCGGGCCGGTCTCTTTCACCGCCACATCGAGGCTGGTGTAGGAGCCGGTCGCCAGCAGGTTGGTGTTATAGCTGAGCACGCGATAGTCGCCGTCCGCCAGCCCGGTCAGGTTCAGCGATACGCCGGTTGCGCCGAGGGTCAGCAGGTCAGCAAACTGCGGCTGGCCGGTATCCACCACGGTGGTCCAGGCGCCGTTGACGTAATGCTGAACCACCAGTTCAAGGGTGTTGAGCAGAGAGAGCACCGCGCCCGTGGCGTTGGCGTTCACCACGATATCGGCACTGCCGCCGCTGCCCACCGTGAAGTTGACCTGAGCGGTGTCATTCCCCAGCAGCGTCAGGACGTTACCCACGGCGCCGACCAGCAGGAAGCCGTAGTCGCTGTACTGGCTGTTGGTGACGGTGGCCGTGGTGCTGAGATCCAGCTCTTCAACGTTATTGCTGGCGGAGAGCGGCACCACCGGTGCGAGGGCCGAGCCGGGCTGCGAGGTATTGCCCGCCGCGTCGGTGGCGGTGATTTGCAGCGTCTGGCCTTCGGTCTGTTTGTTAATGAAGGTGTAGCTGTACGTGCCGTTGCTGCCCGCAGTGGTGGTCACCGTCGAGCCGTCCGCGAGACGGATGGTGACGGTGCTGCCTGCTTCGGCATTGCCGGTTAATACGCTACCGTCGGCGTTAAAGGTTCCGGTTGGGGCCGTTGGCGCGGTCAGATCGACGATAATCGTCGTCACGGCCGATGCCGGGCTGGTGTTGCCTGCGGCATCGGTGGCCGTGGCGGTGAAGTTATGGGTGCCTTGCGTCAGCGTGGTGGTTTCTGGCAGCGTCCAGTTGCCGCTGGCGTCGGCGGTGACGGTGCCCACCAGCGTGATGCCATCGTAGATCCGTACCGTTGCATTCGCTTCGGCGGTCCCGCTCAGCGCCGGACGCGTGTCGTTGGTCGGGTTGGTGCCGGTAACCGGGCCGATGACGCTGCCGACATCATCAACCACCGCGCTGATGACCGGCGCGGCTGGGGCAAGGGTATCAACGTTAATCGTATATCCGGCGGTTGGCGCGCTGGCGTTGCCTGCGGCATCGGTGGCGGTAAACGTCAACGTGTGCGGACCGTTGCTCAGTGCCGGAGATGGCGTATAGCTCCACGCCCCGCCGGTGGCGGTCACGCTGCCAATCTGCACGCCGTTATCGAAGATTTTCACCGTAGAACCCGCTTCCGCCGTACCGCTGAGGGTTGGCTGCGCGTCGTTGGTTATTCCTCCGTTCGCGACTGGCGTCGCCGCATTGCCAACGTCATCCAGAATGCTGGTGAGCACCGGCAGCGCAGGCGGCGCGGTGTCAATCGTCAGACTAAAGCTTGCGGACGATACGCTGGTGTTGCCTGCGGCATCGGTGGCCTGCGCGGTGAAGCTGTGCGCGCCCGACGTCAGCGTGGTGTTGAGCAGGATGTTCCAGCTGCCGCTGCCGTCAGCGGTGCCCGTCCCGACCAGCGTGGTGCCTTCATAGATGTTGACGGTGGCAAACGGTTCGCTGGTCCCGACCAGCCGCGGAACGGTGTCGTCGGTCGTCTGCCCGGACGTGATTGGCCCGGTAATGGTCCCCACATCATCAATCGCCTGGCTGATAACCGGCGCGGTGGGTGCCGTGGTATCGACAATCAGCGTGAAGTCTGGCGAGGCGGGGCTGATGTTCCCTGCAGCATCGGTGACCGTGGCGGTCCAGGTGTGGCTGCCGGCGGCCAGCGGCGCTGACGGCGTAAAGCTCCATGCGCCGGTACCGTCTGCCAGCACGGTGCCGACGGGTTGCCCGTTTTCATAGATCGTGACCGTGGCGTTGGCCGTCGCGGTGCCGTTCAGCGTTGGCGTGGTGTCGTCGGTGCTCTGCCCGGAAGTGAGCGGAGCCTGAACGCTGCCCGCGTTGTCTGCCGCAGTCGAAATGACCGGCGCAGACGGTACGCCCGTATCTACCGTCAGGTTAAACGGTGCTGTTGTGCTACCCGCATTGCCCGCCGCGTCGGTGGCGTTGAAGGTGATGACATGTGGCCCTTCGTCAAGATCGGCACCCGGCGTGAAGGTCCAACCGCCCTGGGCATTGACCACGGCGGTGCCAATTTCGTTGCCATCAACAATCACGTGCACTGTTGAGCCCACGTCGCCCGTGCCGTTGAAGGTTGGGCGCGCGTCGTTGGTGATACTGCCCGACGTGAGCGTACCGGTAGTCGGTGCGACATCGTCAATCACAGTGGTCACCACCGGCACGCCAGGGGCTGCGGTATCGACGGTGAAGACGAAGACCGACGAGTTAGCCGAGGCATTGCCCGCAGCATCCGTTGCGTACGCGCGCAGGGAGTAGCTGCCGTCGTCCAGCGGCGTGGTCGGCGTAAAGGACCAGCTCCCGGTTCCGTCGACGATCGCTGTACCCAACTGCGTACCGTTATTCATGATGTAGATGGTGCTGCCCGGCTGCCCGGTGCCGCTAATCGTCGGGGTGTTGTCGTTGGTCGCCTGCCCGCTGGTGAGGTTGCCCGTGACGCCGCCAGGGACGTTGTCGTTCACCGTATCCAGCGTTGGAACCGTTGGTGCCGTGAGGTCAACCACCATGCTCCACGGGGCTGAGACTTCGCTGACGTTGCCCTGCGGGTCGGTCGCCCGGACGGTGAAGCTGTGCGAGCCTTCGACGAGTGCCGTATCAGGAGTAAACGTCCACGCGCCGGTGCTATCAGCCGTTACTACGGCAATCTGGGTGCCGCCGTCGAAAATGGTCACCACGCTGTCTGCGTCCGCGGTCCCTGTAAGCGTTGGCGTGGCGTCGTTCGTTTCGCTGCCACTGACTATCGGGGTGGCTGCATTTCCCACATTATCCGTTACGCTGGTGATGACCGGCGTGGTGGAAACAGAATCCACCACGAGGGTGAAGTCCGCCGAAGGACCGCTCTGATTTCCCGCCGAATCGGTCTCGCGGATGGTCAGAACGTTATTGCCTTCTGGCAGGGCAGGCGTGGTGTAGCTCCAGGTGCCGGTATCGCTGACCGGCACGCTTCCCAGCAGCACGCCGTTGTTGTAGATGGAGATGGTGTCACCCACCGCGCCGGTGCCGGTGAGGGTCGGCTGGTTGTCGTTAGTGGTCTGGCCGCTGGTCAGCGGACCGGTGACAGGACCCACGTCGTCAATGACCGAGCCAATGGTTGGCGTGTCCGGCGCGGTAAGATCGACGGTCACGCTGGCCGCCGGAGAGCGGCCGCTGGTGGCACCGTTGAGGGTTGCGGTTACCTCGAAGGTGTGCAGCCCCTCGCCAAGCGCGTCTGGCGTATAGCTCCAGTTGCCGCTGCCGTCGGCGGTCACCGTTGTCAATGGCGTCGTACTACCGTCCTGATAGATAGTAATCACGCTGCCCGCTTCGGCCGTACCGGTAAGCGTTGGCGTGGTGTCGTTGGTGGTTTTGCCTTTCACATCGCCGGTGACCGGGGCGACGTCATCGACGATGGCCGTAATGACGGGCACGTCCGGGATGTTCGGCAGCGTACCGGTGACGGTATAGGATGCTTCAGGGCTGAGATTCCCTGCGGCATCCGTAGCGGTGATGGTCAGCGCCGCGCCGTCCTGCTGAGCCGGGCTGAGCGCCACGGAGAAGTTGCCGCCAGAGACCACCCCGGTACCGATCACGTTACCGCTGGCGTCTGTAACGATAATGGTGGCGCCCTCTTCGCCAGTACCGGTCAGCGGCGTCCCCTCTGCGGCCACGCTGATATTGTCCGGCGTTGTCGGAAGCACGGTATCCACCGTGACGGCAAGCGGCGCAGAGCTTCCTGAAGCGTTACCCGCCGGGTCGACCGACGAGACGGTGATATCGTGTGGACCTTCCGGCAGTGTGGTGTCTGCGGTCCAACTCCAGGTACCATCCGGCTGGACGATGACCTGGACTGTGGATGGCGTACCGTCCACGCTGACAATCACGGTGGAGCCCGGCTCACCGGTGCCGTTGAGGGTTGGCGTACCGTCGCGGGTATAGAGCGTTCCGTTGGTGAGCTGGCTGTTTTCAACGCTGTTAATCAGCGGGATCTCAGGTGCAGTGGTATCGACGGTGACGGTAAATACCGGACTGAGATCACTGACGTTACCCGCAGCGTCGACTGCCGCAACGGTGATGTTCAGCGGGCCATCCGTCTGCGTGGGCAGGGTGAAAGACCACTCGCCGTTAGCCACAACCACGCGTCCAAGCTCGACGCCATTATTGTAAACGATTACCGTTTCACCCGTCACACCGGCTCCGCCGACGGTTGGCGTGGTATCGGTAGTAACACCGCCATTCGGCTCACCGGCGACGGCGCCAATCACCGGAGTATCCGGTGCGATGGTATCGACGGTGATGGTGATCCCTGTAGAAGGGTCAGAGACGTTGCCCGCTTCGTCAGTGGCGGTGGCGGTATAAACGTGGCTGCCCTCGCCGATATTACTGTCAGGACGCCAGCTCCAGTTGCCGCTGCTGTCTACCGTGACGGTGCCCACGACGGTCGGTGTGCCGTTAACGGTATCAGTGATGTTAATAACGTCATTCGCCGTGCCGGTACCGCTCAGGACCGGACGTGGATCGTTGGTGGTTCCGCCATCAGGGACAGGGCCGGTTATCTGGCTGACGCTGTCGGTAATCACCGGTGCTGCTGGTGCGACGGGTGCATCGGTATCAATGGTGATAGTGACCGGCTGTGATGGGGCGCTTTCGTTGCCCGTGCCGTCCATGTTGGTCACGGTCAGGGTAATGTCATAGGTGCCGTTAGGCAGCGGGGTAGTGGGCGTCCAGGTCCAGTTGCCGGTGCCGTCCACGAGTACATCATCAAGTTTGACGCCGCCGTTGTAGATCGTCACGGTATCGCCCGGATTGCCGGTACCGCTCAGGGTCGGCGTGGTGTCGCGGGTGGTTTCTCCCGGGTTCAGCGGCGTTGCTGTGCCGTCAGGGTTGACGGTGATTGCCGGAATATCCGGCGTGGCAGGCGCGACGGTATCCACCGTCAGTTCGAACGGCGTTGAGATGGTGGTATTGCCCGCGGCATCCGTGGCATGCACCGTCAGCGTATGCGGGCCGTCGGTGAGCGGAATAATGGGGGTAAAGCTCCAGCCGCCGCTGCCGTCGAGGGTCGCGGTGCCGAGCAGGGTGGTACCGTCATAGACGGTAATCACCGCATCTTCCGGCGCGGTGCCGCTCAGGGTCGGCGTGGTGTCGTCGGTGGTGTCGCCGCTGGTAAGCGGCCCGTTAACGCCGCCGACATCATCGGTCACGGTGGCGATGGTGGCTGCCGCTGGCGGCGTGGTATCGACGGTCAGGGTGAAGCCGCCTGACGGCTGGCTGGTATTACCCGCCCCATCGGTGGTGACGGCGGTAAAGGTATAGGTGCCGTTAACAAGCGGTGTGGTTGGTGTATAGGTCCACGTGCCGCTGCTGTCGATCACAATCGTTGTGAGATCGACGCCGTCCTGGCGGATGATGATGGTTGAGCCCGGCTCCGCGGTGCCGCTGAGCGTTGGCGTGGTGTCATTGGTGCTGTCGCCAGAGTTGAGCGCGCCGAGGCGCTCTGGCACGTCATCCACCACCTGGGTAATGACCGGAGCTACCGGGGCCACGCTGTCAATGGTGATGCCCCAGCTGTTAGAGACGTCGCTGGTGTTGCCTGCCGCGTCAGTTGCGACGGCGGTCAGGGTATGTGGACCCTCGGCGATCGGGGTGTCTGGGGTAAAGATCCATACGCCGAGGCCATTGGCGACGGTGGTACCAATGTCAACCCCGTCCACGCGAATGGTGACCGTGGCGTTGGCCGCGGCGGTACCGCTGAGCGTCGGGGTTGAATCGTTGGTGGTCTCATTGATGTCGAGCGACCCGGTGCGTCCGGGCACGTCGTCAATGACCTGCGTAATCACCGGTGCGGCTGGCGCAGTACCGTCAACGATAATTGTCCACGCGTTTGACTGGCCACTCGGGTTACCGGCTGCATCCGTCGCCGTTGCCGTCAGCACGTAGGTGCCATCAACCAGCGGTGAGGGCGGCGTAAAGCTCCACAGACCGGAGGAGGGAACCTCCACCGTGCCGATAACGTCGCTGCCGTTGGAGATCGTGATGGTCGAGCCGGGTTCGCCCGTGCCGTTCAGGGTCGGTGCCCGGTCGTTGGTCAGCCCATTCTGGCCCACGGGACCGACCGTCGCCTGAACATCATCAATCACCGACACGATAACCGGGGCCTGCGGTGGGGTGACATCCGGCGCCGCCGCGGAGGTTGCCGGCCCCGTATTGCCCGCAACGTCGGTGGCGTCTGCGGTCAGAATTTCACCGTTGAGCTTAGGCGGGGTCAGCGTCAGGCTAAAGTTACCTTCGCTGTCAGCCACTGGAGTACCAAGGATAGCGTCGCCTTCACGGATGGTTACCGTGCTGCCAGGCTCGGCGGTGCCGGTGATAGTGCCGCCATCATTCGAAACGACGAGGTCGCCGGGGGCCAGCGGCGGCGTGGTATCCACGGTGAAGATGATAGGTTCTGATGCCGTACTCTGGTTTCCGGCAGCATCGGTTTCAACGACGGTTATCGAGTGCGTCCCGTCCGGGAGTGGGCCGTCTGGCGTGACGCTCCAGGTGCCGTTCGGCAGCACCGTTGTGGTTCCAACCGCGACGCCGTTATCGTAAATAGTGATTGTGCCACCGGGCTCGCCCGTTCCCGCCAGGATCGGCTGTGACGCATCGGTAGGGGTGCCTGCAGTAATGGTCCCTCTGATAACGCCCGTGTCGTCGGTCAGCACAATCGCGGTCGGCGTTGTCGGCGGGGTAAGATCCACGGTGAGGGTAAATACCGGAGAGGCCGGTCCGATGTTGCCGGCGGCGTCAGTTGCCTGCACGGTAATCTGGTGGGTGCTTTCACTCAGATCAACTGACGGGGTAAATGTCCAGGTGCCGTTGCTGGCGACAACCGCCGTGCCAATTGCGACTCCGCCGTCATAGATGGTTACTGTGGAGCCCGCCTCCGCGGTGCCGCTGAGCTGCGGGCGTGGATCGTTGGTGCTGCCGCCGTTTGTGACCGACCCCGTTTGAGGATCAACATCGTCCGTCACGCTACCGATCGTCGGGGCATCGGGCGCGGTGAGATCCGGCGCAGTAATCGTGGTACCCTGGCTGGTATTCCCGGCCGCATCCGTCGCGGTAGCGGTTACCTGTTCGCCGTTGGTCAGTGGAGTGCCGAGAGACACGGTAAAGTTGCCGTCACTGCCGGTTTTCCCCGTGCCGATGACGTTACCGTTCGCGTCTTTCAGGGTGATGGTACTGCCGGGCTCGGCGGTACCGGTGACGCTTTTACCGTCTCCCGAGAACTGAAGGCTGGTTGGCGCATTTGGCGGTGTCGTATCCGGGTTGGATGGATCGACTGGCGTGTTGGGGTTAGGGTTAGGATTGTTGTTATTCCCATCATCGTCATCCCCACCGCCGCCGCCACCGGAGCTTGCCGCCGCCGCGATGCCGCCAGCCGCGACAATGCCGCCCAGCGCCCACGGCCAGATGGCTGCGCCACCGGCATCACTACCGGAGGCTGCAAGCAGCACATCCGTAGAGGCGATAGATTCGTAGGTGGCGGCCCCGGCAGGATCTTCAATCCACCATAGCGCGCCGTCACTTTCCTGCAATACCAGCTGGCTAACGCCCTGCGCGTCCGTGACGTAGAAATTCTTAAGGGTGATCACTTCCCCTGAGTGCAGCGTCACCACCAGATCGTTACCACTTCGTGCGAAGTGGGAGACATCAGCACGCTCTACTTGAAGCTCAACGATAGAGGAATGGCTCAGCGTAACCTGCGTGCCTTCCGTAGTCGTTTCCACGCCAGTGAGTTTTGAAATAACAGAGATTTGGCTCATTTAGGTATTACTCCAGCAGAGTTATCGTGAACGACGAGCAAGACGAGCCATCTCTGGAGAAGGTAAAGGGCGCCCCCGGCGGAGTGACTGTTCATTACACAGTACTCACCGTCTTTTTTAGAGCGAACGATGCCCGCCAGAATTCAGAGTGGCAACATCAGAGCGAATCTAATTACTTATGAGACAGAATGTTTTTTATGCGTATTTTGTGCCTTATAAAACCCTGTAATTAATAGAGGATTTGGTTTTGAGGATATAAAAATGATATAGCCAGAAAACTCTGAATGTGCAAATTAAGCTTCCGTAAATAAAGGAGTAAACAGTGAAGGGGACATTAATTTATTGATGTGAATTATAAGATTATTTTCATATTCTGTTGTTTTTGAAGTGCTTTTTATTTCCTGGTTACATTTTTTGTTTGTGGTTTATGCGTGCTGTAATAATTGGTAGGGCAATTCTTTGACGCAATTAAACGCATCGTTGTTTAAGGTTGCTAAATGTGTGTTTAAGTTAGGGTAACATTTTTGATGTAAGATATATTATATTAAAAGGGATTTAAAATATATTCTTATGCTTAGTCAAAACTCTGCTACTGCGAGTGGGGAATAATAAAGTGCGAGCAGGCATATAATAACCTGCTTTATTTTCAATACGGTTCATGCATTCGCCTGATGCAGGGGATAAAAAAATGATCTGCAGGATGAATAAAAACAGGGGCACCGGACGTTTACTGACGTCATTCCCTCTTAACGGGGAGTCCTGTATGAATATCCTCTCTCTACACCGCCCTACAGCGATGAAGCCATCGTGGAATGAATCGACGGCGAGATGTACCGCGCCGACGCGCAGCAATTTGAAGAACAATTGAGAAACGACGAAGACCTTTCCGGCCGCACCACCTCTGGGATCTTTTCGGCTTTAATGCGGGGGGTAATAAAAAAGGCCGCGTATGCGGCCTTTCAAAGGGATTACTCAGTGACTTTCTTTTCCAGCTCGCTGGCACCTTCTTTGGTTTTGTTCCAGCCTTTCTCAGCGCCTTCTTTGGTGGCATCCCACCCTTTCTCGGTGCCTTCTTTGGTTTTATGCCAGGCCTTCTGGGAATCTTCACTGACCTTGCTGCCAAAGGTTTCGCTCTTACCTTCCGCAGCATGCTGCTGTTTCAGCTTCAGCTCTTCACCTTTGTTCTGCTCTTCGTGCAGTTTTTGCTTCGCTTCGTTGGCGTTTGCGTTCGCCGTAGCGACGGTATCGTCAGTTGCATGTGTGGTCGCAGCAAATACTGGGGAAGCCAGCAGAACGGCAGATAATGCGATAATTGTTTTTTTCATAATATCCTCATTTAACGTTATCGGTTATGAGCGTGATTCAGCATGGCACAGGCGAAGCGGGATGGCTTTAGGAAAAAACTGTAATGAGATCAACGTCCCGTGGTGAGGGGATATTTCGTATAAGGATTATCCAAAGGATAAATAGCCTATCTCAGCGAGGGCGGCGAGGGTCAGGAGAATAAAGATAATGACGACGATAGGTCTGTGCATGTTGCGGTTCCTTCCGGGTTAGGGCGGCTAATCCTTAGCGCTGGGTGGTGTGAGTAATTTTGCACAGGAGTAGGGGGAGGGTGTTGATGTTTGTCAAAGGGATGGGGAAACGGTAGGAATGAAACACAAAAAAGCCCGCAGGGCTTGCGCCGTGCGGGCTTTCAGGACTTCATCAGTCGACTCTGGTGATCGCCGATGGAGAATTTTGGTGGAGCTGGCGGGAGTTGAACCCGCGTCCGAAATTTCTACATCCTCGGTACTACATGCTTAGTTTGTCTTTACATTCGCACGCCAGCTGCGGACAGACACGCCACTAACGAACTAGCCTGATTAGTTTTAACGCTTCAACCCCAGGCAGGGCTTCCACGCGATCTCTTTTGGGTTTGACCTCTCTTTGATCCCCGTCTTAAGAGCGGAAGCTAGGGAGAGAGGGCTCAGAGCAGGTTATTAAGCTGCTAAAGCGTAGTTTTCGTCGTTTGCGACTATTTTTTTGCGGCTTTTAACGAGGCAAACCGCCCCTCGGCATGCACCTTGGGTTTCGCAAATCCCGTCGAATCCAGAATCAGCCCCAATAGTGTTGAACTAAGTATACCAGATTTCACTTCCTGGATACCAGCCCGGAACGCTAACTTATTGAATAGTACAATAAGTGCGCAGAATCACCGTCCTGCGTTTTTCATAATGCGCGCTTTGTCGAGCTGCCACTCGCGCTCTTTCAGGTCAGTACGCTTGTCGTGCTGTTTTTTACCCTTCGCGACGCCAACTTTCACTTTGCACCAGGCATTTTTCCAGTACAGCGACAGGGCGACCACGGTGAAACCTTCACGGTTAATGCGTCCGTAGAGGGATTCCAGCTCGCGCTTGTTAAGGAGTAGTTTGCGGGTGCGCGTTGGGTCACAGACGTAGTGCGACGAGGCGACGGTCAGCGGCGTAAAGTTCGCGCCGAACAGGAAGGCTTCGCCGTCTTTCAGGATCACGTAGCTGTCGCCGATGTTGGCTTTCCCGGCGCGCAGCGATTTTACTTCCCAGCCCTGCAGCGCAAGGCCAGCTTCGAATTCTTCTTCAATAAAATACTCGTGGCGAGCACGCTTGTTGAGCGCAATGGTCGCCGAGCCTGGTTTATGTGCTTTTTTCTTCGTCATAAGTGTCGTAAAGCCGTCGGTAATCTGATTTCAAAAAGTCACCTCATTGCGTCCTGTGAGGTCTAACGCGCTATCTTAGCACGAGATGAGGCTTAGCGTTTTTTTAACAGGTGATAAATGTTATTATTTGTCCGTTGTGTGACCATGGAAAATGCTATGCCTCAGATTAGCCGTACTGCGCTTGTTCCATACAGCGCGGAACAAATGTATCAGTTAGTGAACGACGTTCAGTCTTATCCAGAGTTTATTCCGGGATGCACCGGGAGCCGCGTTCTGGAGTCTGGCCCGACGCAGATGACCGCGGCGGTGGATGTCTCCAAAGCGGGGATCAGCAAGACGTTCACCACCCGCAATACGCTGACCAACAATCAGAGTATTTTGATGCATCTGGTGGATGGTCCTTTTAAGTCACTGATGGGTGGCTGGAAATTTACACCCCTGAGTGCAGACGCCTGCCGCATTGAGTTCCACCTGGACTTTGAATTTACCAATAAGCTGATTGAGCTGGCGTTTGGCCGCATCTTTAAAGAGCTGGCGTCGAATATGGTTCAGGCGTTCACGACTCGCGCCAAAGAGGTTTACAGTGTCGCATAAGATCGCTGTGGAAGTGGTATACGCGTTGCCGGAGAAGCAGTATCTGCAGCGCGTGACGCTGGAAGAGGGAGCGACCGTAGAAGCGGCTATCCGCGCGTCCGGCATCCTTGAGCTTCGCAGCGATATCGACCTGGCGAAAAATAAGGTCGGGATTTACAGCCGTCCGGTGAAGCTGGGCGACGTGCTGAAAGAGGGCGACCGGGTGGAGATTTATCGTCCGCTGATTGCTGACCCGAAAGAGCTGCGTCGTCAACGTGCGGAGAAATCGGCTAAGTAGCGCTTTCTTCCCCTTGTCCTGACCCTCTCTCCAAAGGGGCGAGGGGAGCAACACAAAACAAAAAAGGTGCTCAATGAGCACCTTTTTGCATTTCTTACGCCTGATTATTTCGTCAGGGCTGGTTTGTTGTCGATGTTGGTCAACACACCGGCGCTGCTGAAGGTCAGAGTCAGGGTCTGCTGGGTCACGTCTTCGTGGCCTGGCTGCTGACGGAATACATAGAACCAGGTGTTAGTGCCGAACGGATCGGACATCATCGGGGTTCCCAGTGCATAAGCGACCTGCTGTTGTGTCATCCCCACGCGGATTTTGGACACATCGTTAGGGGTAAGGTAGTTCCCCTGGTTGATGTCAGGACGGTAAACCACTTTCTCCAGAGTGGAACAGCCTGCGGTCAACATCAGAAGAACCGCTGCAGCAGCGGTCAGCATTTTACAACGCATAGTGATTTGATTCCTTTTCGGGCCCGAGCAGAACGCGGCTCATATGTAATATGCCGATGATAATAGACCTTGCCCCACTTTGAAACCGGTCTGGCGGCGTTTTTGTTGTTCTGTATGACCCTGAGATCCCGAAAAAGTTTATGCCGCCAGCAGTTCTTTCGCGTTCGCGAGCGTATTACGCGTGACTTCACTGCCGCCGAGCAGGCGTGCCAGCTCCTGCAGACGCGCGCGTTTATCCAGCGGCCTCATGTGCGTTTCGGTCATTTCGCCATCGGTTTCTTTGCTAACGATAAAGTGATGATGTCCACAGCCCGCGACCTGAGGCAGGTGGGTCACGCACATAACCTGCGTGGATTCGCCTAACTGACGCAGCAGTTTGCCGACAACCGCCGCCGTTGGGCCGCTGATCCCGACATCCACTTCATCGAATATCAGCGCCGGAGTTTCCATTTTACGCGCGGTGATCACCTGAATCGCCAACGCAATACGCGACAGTTCACCGCCGGAGGCCACTTTTGAAATCGCCTGCAGCGGCTGCCCCGGGTTGGTGGTGACGCGGAATTCGATGCGATCCGCACCTTCCGCCGTCAGGTGGTTCTCTTCAAAGCGAACATCAATGGTGAACACGCCGTGCGGCATCGCCAGCGTGTGCATGCTGTCGGTAATTTGCTGGCTTAACTCCTGAGCATAGTGCTGACGAATTTCATGCAGCTTTTGCGCTGTCGCCAGCGCCTGTTCATGGTGCAGGTTCACCGCCAGAGAGAGGGTCTCCTGCGAGTCAGCCTGATCGTCGAGCTGCTGCTGCTCGTCCAGCAGAGACTGATAGTAGCCCGGCAGCTCTTCCGGCGTAACGTGGTGCTTGCGCGCCAGCGAGATCTGGCGGGAAATGCGCTGTTCCAGCTCAAACAGACGGTTCGGGTCGAGATCCAGCCGCTCACAGTAGTGGCGCAACTCGTCGCCTGCTTCCGAAATCTGAATGGCGGCATCTTCCAGCATGTCCAGCACGCCAGAGAGTTTGCTGTCGATGCCGGACAGTTCGGTGACCAGTTGACGGACATTGTACAGCTGGCTCTGCAGGTTAACGTCTTCGCCATCTGCCAGCATGTTGAGGGCATTCTGGCTGGTTGAGAGCAGGTGACCGCTGTTCGCCAGGCGCTTGTACTCTTCGTCAATTTGTTCAAACTCACCCGCCTGTGGGTTGAATTCGTTCAGCTCTTTAAGCTGGTACGCCAGTAGCTCTGCACGCGCGGCGCGCTCCTGGCTTTGCTGCTGGTGTTGCGCGAGCTCGCGGCAGCTCTGATGCCACTGGCGATAGTGCTCTGCCATAAGCTGAGTAAGCGCGTACTCACCCGCATAGCCATCAAGCAGCGCTTTCTGCTGTTCGGGTTTAACGAGTTGCTGATGCGCGTGCTGACCGTGAATTTGGATAAGCAGCTGGCCGAGTTCGCGGAGCTGGGAGAGCGGGACCGCCGTGCCGTTGATAAACCCACGCGAGCGTCCGTCGCTGCTGATCACGCGGCGAAGTAAACACTCACGTCCATCTTCGAGCTGATTCTGTTCCAGCCAGCGCTGGGCCGCAGGGGTGTCTTTCAGGGAGAAACGCGCGCACAGGTCAGCACGGTTTGCGCCCATGCGCACCATGTCTCCTTCTGCACGGCCGCCAAGGCACAAGCCGAGGGCATCAATGGCAATGGATTTACCCGCACCGGTTTCCCCGGTGATCGCCGTCATGCCGCTGTGGAAATCGATCTCAAGCTCACGAACAATGGCAAAGTTGCTGATGGTCAGTTGTGCCAGCATAATTGTTTTCCTGTATGAAAAACCATAACTGTGTTTTCATACAGTATAAACTGGTTTTATATACAGTAAAGTCCTGGATGCAAAATCAGAACAATTTTTTTGACCAGCCAAGCTTCGAGCTTAATGTGTTGAAATAGCTGTAATCTTTCGGGTGAATAAGATTCAGGTGGTAATCACACCGACGAATGAGGACATCTTCACCTTCCTGAATCGGCAGCGCGATCTGGCTGTCGCAGCTGATTTCCAGGTCGTTACGGCGGTGCGAGAAGCGCAGACGGATCGTGCTGTCGCCGTTGATCACCAGCGGGCGGGCGGAAAGCGTGTGCGGGAACATCGGCACTAGCGTAATGGCATCCAGTGATGGCGTCAGGATCGGGCCGCCCGCAGAGAGCGAGTAGGCGGTTGAACCGGTGGGAGTAGAGATAATCAGCCCGTCGGAACGCTGAGAGAAGGCAAAGATTTCGTCGATATAAACTTCGAACTCAATCATATGCGCCACTTTTCCGGGGTGCAGCACCACCTCGTTAATCGCGGTGCTGATGCGCTTCTGACAGTCCTGCTGGCACACCTGCGCTTCCAGTAAAAAGCGTTTTTCGCTGATATAGTGGCCTTCAAGTACGTCGGCCAGCTGTTGCTGTGCGTTGTCCGGGGCGAGGTCGGTTAAAAAGCCGAGATTGCCACGGTTGATGCCGATGACCTTAATGTCATAACGCGCCAGCGTGCGCGCCGCGCCGAGCATGTTGCCGTCGCCGCCCACCACCACGGCGAGATCGGCCTGCTGGCCAATTTCCGCCAGCGTGCCGGTTTTGACGCTCTTCAGCTGCAGCTCCTGCGCAATCTGCTGCTCGACCATCACTTCATAGCCTTTGCTACACAACCAGCGATACAACATTTCATGTGTCGTCAATGCGGTAGGGTGACGCGGATGCCCGACGATCCCAATACACCTGAAATGATTATTCATTTTCTGGAGGTCCTTGTGCCTGATGAATGATGACAATCTCTCTTGTTCCCTTGAATCCAGGAAACTGATCCCCATAATAAGCGAAGTTAGCGAGATGAATGCAGAAAAACGCGGAGAAATTCATGAGTAGTAAAGAACAGAAAACGCCTGAGGGGCAAGCCCCTGAAGAAATTATCACGGAACAGCACGATGAAGTTGAGGCTGTAGAGCCAGACGCATCTGCTGAGCAGGTGGACCCGCGCGATGAAAAAATTGCGAATCTGGAAGCCCAACTGGTAGAAGCACAGAATCGCGAACGCGACAGTGTTCTGCGCATCAAGGCGGAAATGGAAAACCTGCGTCGTCGTACCGAGCAGGACGTTGAGAAGGCGCATAAGTTTGCGCTGGAGAAATTCGTCAACGAACTGCTGCCAGTCATCGATAGCCTCGATCGCGCGCTGGAAGTCGCTGACAAAGCGAATCCGGACAACGCGGCGATGATCGAAGGTATTGAACTGACGCTGAAATCCATGCTCGACGTGGTGCGTAAGTTTGGCGTGGAAGTGATTGCTGATACCGACGTCCCGCTGGATCCAAACGTTCACCAGGCCATTGCGATGGTGGAATCTGAAGAGATTGAAGCCGGTAAAGTGCTGGGCGTGATGCAGAAAGGTTACACCCTGAACGGCCGTACCATTCGCGCTGCAATGGTGACCGTGGCGAAAGCGAAAGCGTAATTTGCCGTCCCGTAGTGCCGGGCGGCGGCTTCGCCTTGCCCGGCCTACAACTTTATTCCGCGATACTTTCGCGCAGTGGTTTCACGGGCAGGACTTTAACCTGCTTAATCATATTGTCCTGCACGTCCAGGATATCAATATCGTACTGCTCAATGCGCACCCGCGTGCCCGCCGCCGGGATCTCTTCCAGCGCTTCCAGAATCATCCCGTTAATCGTACGAGCCTCATCTTCCGGCAAATGCCAGTTAAACGCTTTGTTGAGTTCGCGAATGTTCGCGCTACCGTCAATCAGCACCGAGCCGTCGTTTTGCGGGGTGACCTCTTCCGCGAGAGAAGGAGACATTGAGGTAGTGAAGTCCCCGACAATCTCTTCCAGAATATCTTCGACCGTCACCAGCCCCTGAATATCGCCGTACTCGTTGACCACCAGGCCGACTTTCTTCTTGTTGCGCTGGAATTTTACCAGCTGCGTGCTGAGCGGGGTGCCTTCCGGCACGTAGTAAATCTCGTCGGCGGCGCGCAGCATCACCTCTTTAGTGAACTCTTTTTTCTCGGTCATCAGGCGGTATGCTTCGCGCACGCGCAGCATGCTGATGGCGTCATCCAGCGAGTCGCGGTACAGCACAATGCGCCCGTGCGGGGAGTGCGTCAGCTGGCGGACGATGGCTTTCCAGTCGTCATTGATGTCGATACCCACGATTTCGTTACGCGGCACCATGATGTCGTTCACGCTCACCTTTTCCAGATCCAGCACCGACAGGAGCATGTCCTGATTGCGCCGGGAGATCTGCGAGCGGGATTCGTTCACGATGGTGCGCAGCTCTTCTTTGCTGAGCGCGCTGCTGATGGTGACGTCAGCTTTGATCCCCACCATTCGCATTAAAACGCGCGTGACCATGTTCAGCAGCCAGACCAGCGGCATCATCAGGATCTGCAGGGGGGCCAGCAGGAAGCTGCTCGGGTAGGCCACCTTCTCAGGGTAAAGCGCGGCGATGGTTTTCGGCAGCACTTCGGCAAACACCAGCACCACAAACG
Source organism: Enterobacter chuandaensis (assembly GCF_039718975.1). NCBI lineage: Bacteria > Pseudomonadati > Pseudomonadota > Gammaproteobacteria > Enterobacterales > Enterobacteriaceae > Enterobacter > Enterobacter chuandaensis. The sequence goes on along the minus strand of NZ_CP097173.1, from coordinate 3,591,251 downwards.
TCAGCACGCCGGTGGCAATTGCGACCCCGGCGTTGCCGTACAGGCGCATTCCGACGATGGTGCCGAGGGCAGAGGCCAGAATGTTGACAAGGTTGTTGCCGATGAGCACCAGGCTTATCAGGCGATCCGGCTTGCGGAGCAGTTTTTCAACACGACGAGCGGCACGGTTACCCTGTTTAGCACGATGACGTAACCGGTAGCGGTTTAAGGTCATCATGCCGGTTTCCGAGCCGGAGAAATAGGCGGAGATGACCACCATGACGATCAGGATAACGATCAGCGTGGTGGTAGAGATGTGTTCCAGGGGGAACTCCTTTTGTTACTTAGCCAGCAAATTGCTGTATGAAGCGGCTGCCAAAATAGGCAAGGGTGAGAATACCCGCACCCGCGACGTTGAACCAGACCACGCGGCGACCGCGCCAGCCTTCATGATAATGGCCCCATAACAGGACAATATAGACAAACCACGCGATGATGGAGAGCACGGCTTTATCGATATTCTCCACGCTGAACAGGTTCTTCATGTAAAACAGGCCCGTGCAGAGCGTGAGCGTCAGCAGTACCACGCCCACCTGAGTGATGTGGAACATCTTACGCTCAATGACCATCAGCGGCGGCATTTCATGGTTAAACGCCAGTTTTTTATTCTTCAGCTGGTAATCAATCCAGGCGAGCTGCATGGCGTAAAGCGCGGCGATGATCAGCGTCGCGTAGGCAAACAGCGACAGGCCGATATGCACCAGCATCCCCGGGGTTGCCTCCAGATGCGTAATGAACTCATTAGGCATAAAGGTGGCGAGGGCCAGATTGATCAGCGCGAAGGTATAGACAATCGGCAGCAGCAGCCAGCCGCGATTTTTAGACGCGACGATGGTCATCACCGTACAGATCATCAGGCTGACCAGTGAGCCAACGTTGAGTACGCTCAGATTCTGCACGCTGCCGTCGCCGGGAATGATGCGTGATTCCAGCGCAAACGCGTGGCTTATCAGTGCGATAACCGCCGAAAGAATAGCCATGCGTCGCCAGCCGCTGTTTTTTTGCAGCAGTCCAGGAACGATCAGCGCAAGGCTGACAGAGTAGGCAACAAGGGCGATCAGTGCGAAAACAGGCATATAGGCATCGACAGTTGTCTTAATAAGAAAGAGAAGCAGTATAACGTTACGTGACGCCTGCTCCAACCGTTGCATAACAACAAAGGCGCCTTCATGTTATACTCCGGCAAAATTCTGTGTATGTGTCGCTCGATGCGACCCAACGTTTCTACTCAGGCGAGAGACAATGTTTGATAATTTAACCGATCGTTTGTCGCGCACGCTGCGCAACATCAGCGGCCGCGGACGCCTTACTGAAGAGAACATCAAGGAAACGCTGCGCGAAGTGCGCATGGCGCTGCTGGAAGCAGACGTGGCGTTGCCGGTTGTTCGTGATTTTATCAACCGCGTTAAAGAGAAGGCAGTTGGTCATGAAGTTAACAAGAGCCTGACGCCGGGTCAGGAGTTCGTCAAAATCGTCCGTAACGAACTGGTTTCGGCGATGGGTGAAGAGAACCAGGTGCTTAACCTGGCAGCTCAGCCACCGGCCGTGGTGCTGATGGCGGGTCTGCAGGGTGCGGGTAAAACGACCAGCGTCGGTAAGCTGGGTAAATTCCTGCGTGAAAAGCACAAGAAAAAAGTGCTGGTGGTTTCTGCGGACGTCTATCGCCCGGCGGCAATCAAACAGCTGGAAACGCTGGCCGAGCAGGTCGGCGTGGATTTCTTCCCGTCCGACGTGGCGCAGAAGCCTGTCGACATCGTTAATGCGGCGCTGAAAGAGGCGAAGCTGAAATTCTACGACGTGCTGCTGGTGGATACCGCCGGTCGTCTGCACGTTGACGAAGCGATGATGGATGAGATCAAGCAGGTGCATGCCTCTATCAACCCGGTAGAGACCCTGTTTGTTGTTGACGCCATGACTGGTCAGGATGCGGCGAATACCGCAAAAGCGTTTAACGAAGCGCTGCCGTTAACCGGCGTGGTGCTGACCAAAGTGGACGGCGACGCCCGCGGCGGTGCGGCGCTCTCCATTCGTCACATCACCGGTAAGCCGATTAAATTCCTCGGCGTGGGCGAGAAAACCGAAGCGCTGGAGCCATTCCACCCGGATCGTATTGCCTCCCGTATCCTCGGCATGGGCGACGTGCTGTCGCTGATCGAAGATATTGAGAGCAAGGTTGACCGCGCGCAGGCCGAGAAGCTGGCCAGCAAGCTGAAAAAAGGCGACGGTTTCGATCTCACCGACTTCCTTGAGCAACTGCGTCAGATGAAAAACATGGGCGGCATGGCCAGCCTGATGGGCAAACTGCCGGGCATGGGCCAGATCCCTGACAACGTGAAAGCGCAGATGGATGATAAGGTGCTGGTGCGTATGGAGGCGATCATCAACTCGATGACGCTGAAAGAGCGCGCTAACCCGGACATCATCAAAGGCTCCCGTAAACGCCGTATCGCAGCCGGTTGCGGTATGCAGGTGCAGGACGTTAACCGCCTTCTGAAACAGTTCGACGACATGCAGCGCATGATGAAGAAAATGAAGAAAGGCGGTATGGCGAAGATGATGCGCGGCATGAAAGGCATGATGCCCCCAGGTTTTCCAGGACGTTAATCGCTTTTGAGATTGCTTTTTGCCCGAAAATGAGTAAAATTTTCGGGCTTTTAATATGACACCCGGGCTCCGTTCCTCGATGGGGCCCGGTTGTTTTATTCACACAAGAGGATGTTATGGTAACTATTCGTTTAGCACGTCACGGCGCTAAAAAGCGTCCGTTCTACCAGGTTGTTGTGACTGACAGCCGTAATGCACGCAACGGTCGCTTCATCGAGCGCGTTGGTTTCTTCAACCCACTGGCCTCTGGCGCAGAAGAAGAAACTCGTCTGGATCTGGATCGTATCGCTCACTGGGTTGGCCAGGGCGCTACTGTTTCCGATCGCGTTGCTACGCTGATCAAAGCAGCAAACAAAGCAGCTTAATCTGTCACGGTGGTCATGATGAGCAATAAAGCACCTGTTGAACCGATCGTATTGGGAAAAATGGGTTCTTGCTACGGTATCCGTGGTTGGCTCAGAGTGTTTTCCTCCACTGAAGACGCTGATAGCATTTTTGATTACCAGCCCTGGTTTATCCAGAAAGCCGGTAAGTGGGAAGAGGTCGAGCTGGAAAGCTGGCGTCACCACAATCAGGACATCATCATCAAGCTGAAAGGCGTTGACGATCGTGATGCCGCGAATGCGCTGACTAATTGTGAAATTGTCGTGGATTCGTCGCAGTTGCCGCAGCTGGAAGAGGGCGACTACTACTGGAAAGACCTTATGGGTTGCCAGGTGGTCACCACTGAAGGCTACAGCCTGGGGAAAGTCATCGATATGATGGAAACCGGGTCAAATGACGTTCTCGTCATTAAGGCAAACCTGAAAGATGCATTTGGCATCAAGGAGCGGTTGGTTCCGTTCCTCGATGGACAGGTTATCAAGAAAGTCGATCTCACTACTCAAACGATTGAAGTAGATTGGGATCCTGGTTTTTAAATTCTCCGGATAAACGGTAAAAGACGGCGCTATGTGGATTGGCATAATTAGCCTGTTTCCTGAAATGTTCCGCGCGATTACCGATTACGGGGTAACTGGCCGGGCAGTAAAGAATGGCCTGCTGAACATCCAGAGCTGGAGTCCTCGTGACTTTACTCATGACCGACACCGTACCGTGGACGATCGTCCTTACGGCGGCGGACCGGGGATGTTAATGATGGTGCAACCCTTACGGGACGCCATTCACACAGCAAAAGCCGCGGCAGGTGAAGGCGCAAAGGTGATTTATCTGTCACCTCAGGGACGCAAGCTTGATCAAGCGGGCGTGAGCGAACTGGCGACGAATCAAAAGCTGATTCTGGTCTGTGGGCGCTATGAAGGGATAGATGAGCGCGTAATCCAAACCGAGATTGACGAAGAATGGTCTATCGGCGATTACGTTCTCAGCGGTGGTGAGTTACCAGCGATGACGCTGATTGACTCCGTCGCCCGGTTCATTCCGGGTGTTCTGGGCCATGAAGCTTCGGCAACGGAAGATTCCTTTGCCGATGGATTGCTGGACTGTCCACACTATACTCGTCCTGAAGTGTTAGAAGGGATGGAAGTACCGGCAGTGTTACTGTCTGGAAACCATGCCGAGATACGTCGCTGGCGTTTGAAGCAGTCGCTGGGCCGAACCTGGCTTAGAAGACCTGAACTTCTGGAAAACCTGGCTCTGACTGAAGAGCAAGCAAAGTTGCTGGCCGAGTTCAAAACCGAACACGCGCACCAGCAGCATGAACATGATGGGAAGGCGTAATACGCTCCCGAATATCAGTTTACCCAGGATAAGAGATTAAATTATGAGCAACATTATTAAGCAACTTGAACAAGAGCAGATGAAGCAGGACGTACCTTCCTTCCGTCCAGGTGACACCGTGGAAGTGAAAGTATGGGTTGTTGAAGGTTCCAAAAAACGTCTGCAGGCATTCGAGGGCGTGGTTATCGCTATTCGTAACCGCGGTCTGCACTCTGCATTCACTGTTCGTAAAATTTCCAACGGCGAAGGCGTTGAGCGTGTCTTCCAGACTCACTCTCCGGTAGTTGACAGCATTGCTGTTAAACGTCGTGGTGCTGTACGTAAAGCTAAACTGTACTACCTGCGTGAGCGTACTGGTAAGTCTGCTCGTATTAAAGAGCGTCTGAACTAAGATTCGCTTAAGCGACATCCTGTTAGAAAGGGCTGGCCGAAAGGCTGGCCCTTTTTTTTACCCCATCGCAACTCTTGCGTTAACCCTTTCGTCATAAATCATTTACAATGCTTGCCTCTTGAGTGGAGGAGAAGTGGATAACGTACTGCATCAGCCTAAACGGAAACGTACAGCGGCATTGACCGCGCTGTTTGCGATCCTGCTGATCGTGGTGGCGCCGCTTATCACCGTCTCGCTGCAGAAAGATCCCATGAGCGCGATGCCGGGCATGCATCATGACATGAGCATGATGTCGATGGATGTGCATCATAGCGATATGCAGCATTCCATGCCTGTCGATCATGCGGAAGCGTGCGGCTACTGCGTCCTGTTAGCGCATGTCCCTGGCGTGATGCTGGCGTTGATCGTTCTGCTCAGCGCGGTGCTGCAGAGGCTTCGCATTAAGCCGCCGCGCCAGGTGGTCAGCCACTGGCACTTTTTCCCCTGGCTTTACCCTGATACCCGCGCGCCGCCGCGGCAGTCTGCTTTTTCCCTTTAAAAACGAAATCGATAACTTTTTGCCTTAAAAAGGAAAAGTATGACTACCTGCACTCCGCGCGCGGCATGGGGAAACCTGCTGCGTCGCCTCCATTTCTACGTTGGGCTGTTTGTTGGCCCGTTTATCTTCTTTGCCGCGCTGACCGGTACGCTGTACGTGGCGACTCCACAGCTGGAGAATGCGCTCTACCGGCACGCGCTCCACACGGATTCCCTGGGTGAGCCGAAGCCGCTGGCAGAACAAATTGCCGTGGCAGAGAAAGCCGTTGGTTCAGATGTGCGCTTATACGCCGTTCGCCCGGGGCTGGCTGAAGGGGAAACCACCCGCGTGATGTTTGCTGACCCAACGCTGGGGCCATCGGAAAACCGGGCGATCTTTATTGATCCGGTGAATCTTTCGGTGCTGGGGGATATGACGGTATACGGCACCAGCGGGATTTTACCGCTGCGTCAGACCATTGATTACCTGCATACCTCTCTGATGCTGGGCGATATCGGGCGGCTCTATAGCGAACTGGCCGCTTCCTGGATGTGGGTTGCCGCACTGGGCGGTATTGCCCTGTGGTTTTATACCCGACCCAAACGGCGGATCAACAATCGCTTCCAGAACCGTCGTCGGGTGCATGTGACGCTCGGCTGGATATTACTGGGAGGCATGCTGCTGTTTTCCGCAACCGGCCTGACCTGGTCTCAATGGGCTGGGGGGAACGTAGATAAGCTGCGCGCTGAGATGAACTGGCTCACCCCGCAGGTGAATACGACACTTTCCGGCGTGCCGGAGATCGTGGATGAGCACGCCGAACACCGAGGCCATCACGGCGGGATGGTGATGCCGGAAATGGCGATGGATCTGACGCAGTTTGATGGCGTGTTAAGCGTGGCGCGTCACGCGGGAATCAATGCCAACCGGCTGGAGATCCGCCCGGCGAAAACAATGGATCGCGCCTGGACAGTCACGGAAATCGATCGCCGCTGGCCGACTCAGGTGGATGCCGTTGCGGTCGATCCCGTTACGATGCAGGTGCTGGACAGCACCCGATTCGAGGATTTCCCGCTCATGGCAAAGCTGACCCGCTGGGGGGTGGATTTCCATATGGGGATCTTATTCGGGCTGGTGAATCAGCTGCTGCTCATTGCGTTCGGTCTTGCCCTGTGTGTGCTTATCATCTGGGGATACCGGATGTGGTGGATGCGTCGTCCGGCGCAGTCTGCAGTGAACCCGGTGCAGACGCTTTGTCAGAGCTGGCTGGCGCTGTCAGGGTGGGGAAGAGCCGTTACGGTGATAATCAGCGTACTGCTGGGGCTGGCTTTGCCTGTCATGGGGGTGAGCCTGGCGCTGTTTGTTCTGGTGGACTGGCTGCGCTGGCGAGCGGCAACCAGGGTGGCGCTCGCCGAATCATCCGCTAAATAACCCTATGGCGTGCTGATAACCACTGCGACGCGGCGGTTTTCAGCGCGCCCTTGCGCAGTACTGTTGCTGGCAATCGGGTATTTTTGGCCTAATCCCCGTGTGGTGAGATTGCTGCGCGGGATATTCGCGCCTTTCGCCCAGGCGTCGGCCACGGCATTGGCGCGTTTTAACGACAGCGCTTCGTTGTAGCTTGCTTCACCGTAATTATCCGTGTGACCGTCCATTTGTGCGTGGTTCAGGCCGGTTTGTGCCAGGCGAGAAGCCATGGACTGGATCTGCTTTTCACTTTCCGGGCGCAGTCTGGCGTCATTCTTATCAAAGAGGATGGTGTCCGACATACCAAGCGACCAGTCGCCGTTCAGTTCGTTAAAACCGTATGACTTCATCGCCGCGATTTGCTCAGGAGTAAATTTGCCTTGAGGCGGCGACTGACAGCCTGCCAGAACCATTGAGGCCAGGACTAACGGCGCGAAGTATCGTTTCAACATAGAATTTCCTTTCTAACTTATTGTTTTCGTACGCTGGTTTTTGACCTGGTACATATTGCGGTCGGCTTTCTCCAGTAATGCTTCTACGGACGCATTTTCCCACGCCAGAGCAAAGCCAATGCTGAGTGACATCGATGCTTTTTGTCCGTTATGCAGATCAAACGGACGGATAAACTGCTGCGCTAACGCAGCACAAATGTGTTGAACCTCTGGTTCAGAATGCACGCCGTACAGCACCATGGCAAATTCATCACCGCCAAGGCGGTAGGACTGATGGCGTTTATCGCCAAATTCCACCATCCTGCTGGCGACTTCAATCAGCACGCAGTCTCCTGCCGCGTGTCCCCAGGTGTCGTTAATAAACTTAAAATTATCACCGTCGAGGAAAAGCAGGGCCGAGTTCGTTTTTGCCGAGGGGTCATTCATTAACGCCGCAATGCTGTTACGAAACGCAGCGCGGTTAGCAAGACCGGTGAGCGGGTCGTGCATGGCGGTACGAAGCAGCTGAGCGTTTTTCGCCTGGAGCTTTAGCTGCCACTCCTCCATCTCGTCCAGCAGGCTGTTAAAGTCTTCCCCAAACTGATGGAATTCTTCAATGCGCCCATCTTTCACCCGACGGGAAAAATTGCGATTGGTACGGACGTCATGCACAACGTCGGTGATATTTTGCAGCGCCGTGACCATGCCGCGATGCAGAGACTGAGTAATGGTAAGCGCGACGACGGTAGCAAAAAGAATACAGCCGGTGAGGACGGCAAACGACATCCAGATGAAATGGCTGATAAGGCTGTCACGCGCGGTAAGACGAATTTCACCGATCTTTGCGCCGTTGTGCAGGATGGGCTGCGAAACAGGGACGGGGAAAAGCCAGCGACTGACCAGCGCCCCCAGCGTGTCGTTATTATCCTTCGGGTTCCAGGACCAGTAAGCAAAACGCTTATTATGCACGTTGATGACTTCCGCCACGGCGAACTGTCCCTGCTTACCCAGGGCGGCGAGCGTTTCGTTGGCCGCCAGCGAGTCGTTGAAAACCAGCGAGGCTTCCAGGCTGTGGCTCATTGTAGCGCCGGTTAATTCAAGATTCTTTTGCGCATATTGCTTTAATGTTACGACGGAGGCAAAACAGAGCAGCAGCCATATTAACGTCATCGTGATGATGACGCTTATCATGTTGATTCGTCTGAGCGTTCTTTTAAACGTTGGACGCGGTGTCGTCGTGAAATCTTTATCCATGCTGCTTATTCCGCGCAAGCATTAATACATCCGGATTGACTCTTACGCCACTGCGCGTCAATGCATCCAGGTTAACGGAGAATCGTACCTGGCCGCGATCGATTATCAGGCAAAAGGCACTGCCAATAACACATTCCGGATTTTGCTCTGAGATTAATAGCAATGCTCTGCCCTGATATTGACTTATTAATTCAAGTTGTTTTGCCGGTGATTCAGACCCGAAATAAATCGCATCGCATGTTGCGGCCAGAGCTTCCCGATCGTTACGTACAATAACGGGCGTATAAGGTAACTCGTTTTGCCCATTCTTGCTGCTGAGTGCATGCGTATAATGAGAAGAGGCATAGATGCAGAGTTTAGGCTGCTGCCCGGAAAGTGACGGCCATCGCGTATAGCTCACAATGCCTGAGACAATCGAGCGTACCGATTTATCCGTTTCCGTAAGCGTGCCTGCCGCTGCAGGGCCCACCATAAGGAACAGCATTAGCACCAGAGTGAGTCGGAAAAAAGAGATCAAGTATGAATTTCTCACCAGAATCCGCCACACCGCTCCGGAAATAGATGTCCATAAGAGTTGCGGGCAGAATACCATTGTTTATCAAAGCCGTCATTATGTCAGAAATAGCGTAATGCTGACCTAAGCTAAATCCTACAGTTGTTTATTTCATGGCGAATAAAAACAGGCTTAATTAAGCCTGCTGGAGCGCATGCTTTCATCTAATCCTTTTTGCCATGAATCATGCATTTTCGCTGCATTTTCAACGGTATCACAGCTGGCGGGAAAAGATTTGCCCGCTAACCCCCAGGCATGAATAAAACCTTCTTCACACACTTTCTTCTGACCATCAGCATAGCCGCGAAGATATTCACTACGATCAACGTGGGGTTCGTTAAAACTATCGGCCAGGGTCTGGTTATCTTTAACCGGCAAACCATTCATTGCGTCTTCTTTACCCGCACTGAACCAGTCAGGGCTCGTCCAGTCGGGCTGGAATGTGTAAGGATTAATCTGGCAGCCTGATAAAAACAGCGACAACAGCACGAGAGCAATTGAACGCATAGCCATTCTCCTTTTTTCTTCAGCATAGCCTGGCGGTAGAAAACTGCTGTGTAATTTAAACTTTACATATCTTATGGCATGTTTTTGCTTTAAATTGAGTGCTGTAAAGTAATATTTACGTATTTTGGATTGAAATCTTTACTTGTTATGGTATCGTTGCTCCACCTCATTGAGGAAAACAACTATCGCAAACGAGCTTTACAGGATCGCTATCATGCAAAAAGACGCGCTGAACAACGTACATATCACTGACGAACAGGTTTTGATTACCCCGGATCAACTGAAAGCAGAATTTCCGCTGAGCGTCGCGCAGGAGGCTCAGATTGAGCACTCACGCCAGACCATTTTAGACATCATCGCTGGCCGCGATCCGCGCCTGCTGGTGGTCTGTGGGCCTTGTTCTATTCACGATCCTGAAACCGCCATTGAGTACGCCCGTCGATTTAAAGCATTAGCGGAGGAGGTCAGCGATAGCCTCTACCTGGTAATGCGCGTCTATTTTGAGAAGCCACGTACGACCGTTGGCTGGAAAGGATTGATTAACGATCCGCACATGGATGGCTCGTTTGATGTGGAAGCAGGCCTGAAGATTGCGCGTCGCCTGCTGGTGGAACTGGTCAGCATGGGTCTGCCGCTGGCAACCGAAGCGCTGGATCCAAACAGCCCGCAGTACCTGGGCGATCTGTTCAGCTGGTCCGCAATTGGTGCGCGTACCACGGAGTCGCAAACCCACCGCGAGATGGCGTCTGGCCTGTCGATGCCGGTTGGTTTTAAAAACGGCACTGATGGCAGCCTGGCGACGGCGATCAACGCCATGCGCGCTGCCGCCATGCCGCACCGTTTCGTCGGTATCAACCAGGCGGGCCAGGTTTGCCTGCTGCAAACGCAGGGTAACCCGGACGGTCACGTGATTCTGCGCGGCGGGAAAGCGCCAAACTACAGCCCGGCGGACGTGGCGCAGTGTGAAAAAGAGATGGAGCAGGCGGGACTGCGCCCGGCACTGATGGTAGATTGCAGTCATGGTAATTCGAATAAAGATTACCGTCGCCAGCCTGCGGTTGCGGAATCCGTGGTCGCGCAGATCAAAGACGGCAACCGTTCTATTATCGGACTGATGATTGAGAGCAATATTCATGAAGGCAATCAGTCATCTGAACAGCCGCGCAGCGCCATGAAGCACGGCGTCTCCGTGACGGATGCCTGCATCAGCTGGGAAACCACCGATGCGCTGCTGCGAGAGATCCACAAAGATTTGAACGGCCAGCTGGCGACGCGTCTGGCTTAAGAGGTTAGTTATGGTTGCTGAATTGACCGCACTGCGCGATCAAATTGATGAAGTGGATAAGGCGCTGCTGGACCTGCTGGCGCGCCGCATGGCGCTGGTGGCCGAAGTCGGTGAAGTTAAAAGCAAATACGGCCTGCCGATTTACGTCCCGGAGCGCGAAGCCTCTATGCTTGCCTCCCGTCGTAAAGAGGCGCAGGCGCTGGGCGTTTCACCGGATTTGATTGAAGATGTTCTGCGTCGCGTGATGCGCGAATCCTATTCCAGCGAAAACGATAAGGGCTTTAAGACCCTCTGTCCGTCCCTGCGTCCGGTGGTGATCGTCGGCGGGGCAGGGCAGATGGGGCGCCTGTTCGAGAAAATGCTGACCCTTTCTGGCTATCAGGTACGCATTCTGGAAAAAGAGGACTGGGCGCAGGCACCGGAACTGATGAAAGATGCCGGGATGGTTATCGTCAGCGTGCCGATCCACGTGACGGAGCAGATCGTCGGGAAGCTTCCTCCTTTACCGAAAGATTGCATCCTGGTGGATCTGGCCTCTGTCAAAAATGGTCCACTGCAGGCAATGCTGGCTGCGCATAATGGCCCGGTGCTGGGTCTGCACCCGATGTTTGGCCCGGACAGCGGTAGCCTGGCGAAACAGGTGGTGGTTTACTGCGATGGCCGTCAGCCGGAAGCCTACCAGTGGTTCCTGGAGCAGATTCAGGTCTGGGGCGCGCGGCTGCATCGCATTAGCGCGGTCGAGCACGATCAGAACATGGCGTTCATTCAGGCGCTGCGCCACTTTGCGACGTTTGCCTACGGCCTGCATCTGGCGGAAGAGAACGTCCAGCTTGAACAGCTTCTGGCGCTCTCTTCACCTATCTATCGTCTGGAGCTGGCGATGGTCGGGCGTCTGTTTGCTCAGGATCCCCAGCTGTACGCCGACATTATTATGTCTTCCGAAAACAATCTGGCGCTGATTAAGCGCTACTATCAGCGCTTTGGCGAAGCCATTACGCTGCTGGAGCACGGAGACAAGCAGGCGTTTATCGACAGCTTCCGCAAGGTCGAGCACTGGTTCGGCGATTATGCGCAGCGTTTCCAGAGCGAGAGCCGAACGCTGTTGCGTCAGGCAAATGACAGTCGCCAGTAATACGATGATGTATATACTGAAAGCCAGCAATGCTGGCTTTTTTCATTTTGAGGAACTGTCATGGCCGAACCGCAGCTGCTGTTAAACTACACCGGGCATCTGCCCGAATGCCCGACGTGGAGCGCAGAAGAGAATGCACTCTACTGGGCCGATATTCTGGAAGGAGAGATCCACCGCTACCATCTGCCGACGGCGGAACATACAGTGCTCTCTTTCCATGAGGAGGTGGGCTGTTTCGCGCTGCGCGAGCAGGGTGGTTTTATCGTTGCGATGAGAACGGGTATCTGGCTGACCGATAAACACGGCCTGCTGCGCCGCAAGGTGTGTGATAACCCCTCTAACCCGCAGCTGGCCCGATTTAACGATGGAGGCACTGACCATCAGGGGCGGTTCTACGCGGGTACGTTCTGGGGGCCGGGGGATTACAACGGAGCCCTGCTGATGCGTATTGATAACGACCTGACACCAAAAGTGATCCAGTGTGATATTCACGGGCATAACGGCTTAGCGTTTAGCCCGGATCAGCAGTGGATGTTTACCTCAGACACGCCAAACGGCGTTATTTATCGTACGCCAGTTGATGAACAGGGTGAACCCGGCAAGCGTGAGGTATTTCATCAGTTTAAAGAGGGGGAAGGCATACCGGATGGTGCGGCGATGGATGTGGAAGGCTGTTACTGGAGCGCGCTGTTTGACGGCTGGCGTATCGCACGCTTTTCACCGCAAGGGGAGCAACTGCAAGAGTATCGACTGCCGGTACGCTGCCCGACGATGGTCTGCTTTGGCGGCGATGATATGAAAACACTGTTCATTACCACCACGCGGGAAAATATGGACGCGGAGGAGGTGGCGAAGTATCCGCTCTCCGGCGCCATCTTCACCCTGCCGGTGAGTGTGGCAGGGATGAAGAAAAGTCGGTTTATCGAACGTTAGATCGGATCGACCGGGACGACGTTTTCGCTTGGGTAGCAGCCCAGCACTTTCATAGAACGGGTGATTTCACCCAGCTCGCGCAGGGCTTTCTGCATAGAGGCAGATTCCAGGTTGGCCTGGATATCGAGGTAGAACATCTCTTCCCACGGGTTACCGTGGATCGGACGTGATTCCAGCTTCGTCATGATCAGGTTGTGGTTACGCAGCACCAGCAGGGCTTCAACCAGCGCGCCGGCCTGTTGACCGGTCGCCATCAGCAGCGTGGTTTTCGCCGGCACCTGGTCTGACACGTTGATTGCCTTGCGGGCCAGCACCACGAAGCGGGTGATGTTTTGCGTCTGGTTTGCCAGGTTGCGTTCCAGCACCTGTAAACCATACAGCGCGCCGCCCGCTTCGCTGCCAAGCGCAGCGACGGTTGGCGAGTTAGCCTGCGCCACTTTTTCCATCGCCGCCGAGGTGCTTTCGGTGTATTCAATTTTCCAGTTCGGATAGCGGTTCAGGAACTGGCTGCACTGCTGGAACGGCTGAGGATGGCTGTAGACCGTTTCGATCTTGCTCAGGTCGGTGGAGCCGGAGACCAGCACGCAGTGATCGATAGGGATCGTCAGCTCGCCAACCAGCGACAGGCTGGTGTGCTGGAGCAGATCGTAGACGTCATTAATCGCGCCGGAGCTGGTGTTTTCAATCGGCACCACGGCGTAATCCGCCTGGCCGGTTTCTACCTGATTGAAAATATCAGCAAACTTCGCGCAGCCGCTCTCAATAAATTCTTCGAAATGGCGTGCAGCATACTGACGTGCGGCCAGGTGAGAATAAGAGCCTTTCGGACCGAGGAAGGCGATACGCGCAGAGTGCGGATTGGTTTTGTTCAGATGCTGCTGGAGTAACGCTTGCTGAGTGAGTACGGAGTCTTCAATGATGAGCTGGAACAACCGGGTGATGTAGTGGGCATCGAGGTGATGCGCTTTACCGAGCTGGATCAGACGCTCCAGCAGATCGCGCTCGCGGTCGATATCACGTACCGGGCGATGGGAATCCAGTTTGGCTTTTCCCACTTCAACGGCAAGTGCGCGGCGTTCGGCCAGCAGCGCCAGTAATTTCTCGTCCAGCGCGCTGATTTTTACGCGCAAATCCAGTAACGGGTTTTCCGGTGTCATAGTGTTGCCTGTCTCATTTTATCGTTATCAATAAAAAAGGCCCCCCGGTGTGGGAGGCCTTGTTGTTCGTCTTCGCATTCTTTATCACACGACGAAACGCCTCCCGTTCAGGGGAAGGTAAAAAAGAATGCGAAGAAGAACGGCGTGAGTTTCATAAAGTCATCCTGTGATTGATACCGTTAAAGTACCCGCACTGTTTTCACCCTGTCAATAAAAAACAAAAAACGCGCCCGAAGGCGCGTTGGCGGTACACTCAATTTAAAGGATTACTCTTCTTCAACTTCTTCCGCAAAGCTTGCGTCTTTCACCGATGTAGTGGCGCGACGGGCTTCGCCTTTGTGTTGCACTTTATTGAGCTGCCGTTCCAGCTTGTTGATCAAATCGTTAATAGCGGTGTACATATCCTCATGTTTTGCGCTGGCGACCAGATGGCCGTTTGGAGTATTGATAGTTGCGTCAGCGATGAAACCCTGCGGCTCCTTGGACAGGATGATATGTGGATTAATCAAATGTGTTTGCCATTTATCCAGTTTGGCGAGACGGTCTGCGACGTGCTGGCGAATTGCCGGAGTAATTTCCATTTGTTTACTGGTAATGTTCATTGTCATAAATTTTACCTCTTGTCTTTCCGTCTTGGTGATTCCAGCATACCCGACCTAATGTCAAAATGTGTGATTTAGATCACGTTATTTTGTCGGTTTTTGTCAGGGAATCTTTTTTGTGAGGCAGGACAGGAAGAGGTGAGATTTACCTTGTCGAAGGCAAAAATTGGAGCCATAGTTGACTGGATGTGTTGAGGCTAAAGCGCTTCAGCGGCGCTCTGGAATGAATAAAAAAAACGGCAGCCTTCGGGCTGCCGTTTTGCATTGAGGCAATATCAGGTGTTGCTGCTGTTGGCGGCGATGATTTTGGCCACTTTCTCAGCCTGAGCGGTCATCTGCATCTGACGGTAAGCATTTTCCATCAGCTTCAGGCCGTCACGCGTTGCCTGAGTATCCGGATAATCACGCAGCATACCTTCTACGCGGTTAACCACCGCAACCCATGCGCCACGGCGGGTATAGTATTCCGCAACGGAGTACTCATATTTCGCCAGACGATCTTTCAGGAACACCAGACGTTTGGTGGCGTCAGTCACGTACTGGCTGTTTGGATAGCCGCGCACCAGCTTGGAGAAGTCATTGAAGGCGTCGCGCGCATGCTGCGGGTCACGGTCGGAACGATCCACACCGAAGAAGCCCTGCAGGGCGCTGTCGTCCAGCGCCATGTTGGTCAGGCCGCGCATGTACATGACGTAGTCGATGTTAGGATGAGTCGGGTTCAGACGCATGAAACGATCGATAGTTGCCTGAGCCAGCGGCAGGTCGGCATTTTTGTAGTAGGCGTAGATAAGATCTAACTGTACCTGCTGCGAATACGGACCAAATGGATAGCGATTATCCAACGCTTCCAGTTGCGTTATCGCCTGTTTCCAGTTACCGTCCTGCAACTTTTGTTGTGCAGTCGCATAGATTTCATTCGGCGGATTGTCAGGGACCTGTTCATTCGAACCGGAGCAGCCCACCAAAGCCAGGCTCAACGTGGCCGCTGCCACCAGATATTTCATGCGCGTCATGACGTTTTGACTTTCCTCAAATGTTTGTCCGGGAGAAACTCTGTTCCTGCTCCCGATTAAGACCAGCTACAATAGCACACTATATTAAACGGCAAAGCCGTAAAACCCAACGTTAAACAAAGAAGCAGTTTATGGCACAACGAGTAGAACTCACCGCAACAGTCTCCGAAAATCAGCTCGGTCAACGCTTAGATCAGGCTTTGGCCGAATTGTTCCCTGATTATTCGCGTTCACGCATAAAAGAATGGATCCTTGACCAGCGCGTGCTGGTAAACGGCAAGATCTGGGACAAACCAAAAGAGAAAGTGTTTGGTGGGGAAGCTGTTGCCATCAATGCTGAAATCGAAGAGGAAATCCGCTTCGAGCCGCAGGATATCCCACTGGACATCGTTTATGAAGATGATGACATTCTGGTGATCAACAAGCCGCGCGACCTGGTTGTTCATCCGGGGGCGGGAAATCCTGACGGTACGGTACTCAACGCACTTCTCCATTATTATCCGCCGATCGCAGATGTCCCGCGCGCGGGCATCGTGCACCGTCTGGATAAAGACACCACCGGGTTGATGGTGGTGGCGAAAACGGTTCCTGCGCAGACCCGTCTGGTGGAATCGCTGCAGCTGCGTGAAATCACCCGCGAATATGAAGCGGTGGCGATTGGGCACATGACCGCTGGCGGCACGGTAGAAGAGCCGATCAGCCGTCACCCGACGAAACGTACCCATATGTCGGTGCATCCGATGGGTAAACCGGCAGTGACGCACTATCGCATTATGGAGCACTTCCGTATTCATACGCGCCTGCGCCTGCGCCTGGAAACCGGTCGTACTCACCAGATCCGCGTACACATGGCGCACATTACCCATCCGCTGGTGGGGGATCAGGTATACGGCGGTCGTCCGCGTCCGCCAAAAGGCGCGTCGGACGAGTTCATCAGCGTACTGCGTAAATTCGATCGTCAGGCGCTGCACGCGACCATGCTGCGTCTTTATCATCCGATTACAGGCATTCAGATGGAATGGCATGCGCCTATCCCGCAGGATATGGTGGAACTTATTGACGCCATGCGTGCTGATTTCGAAGAACATAAGGATCAAGTGGACTGGTTATGACCAAACTGATTGTCCCGGCGTGGCCACTACCTGAAGGCGTGGCCGCCTGCAGTTCAACCCGTATCGGTGGCGTAAGCCAGGACGCGTGGGCGTCTTTGAACCTCGGTGCGCACTGTGGCGACAACCTGGAACACGTTGAAGAAAACCGTAAGCGTCTGTTTGCTGCGGGGAATCTGCCGTCGAAACCGGTCTGGCTGGAACAGGTTCACAGTAACGCGGTGCTGAAGTTGACGGGGGAGCCCTATGCTTCTAAACGCGCTGATGCCTCGTACAGTAATACGCCGGGAACGGTTTGTGCGGTGATGACCGCCGATTGTCTGCCGGTGCTGTTTTGTAACCGTGCCGGTACGGAGGTGGCAGCAGCGCACGCGGGCTGGCGTGGCCTGTGTGAAGGCGTGCTCGAAGAAACTATCGCCTGCTTTAACGATGAGCCAGCCAATATCATGGCCTGGCTTGGCCCGGCCATTGGCCCTCGCGCTTTTGAAGTGGGGCCGGAGGTTCGCGAAGCATTCATGGAAAAAGATCCGCAAGCAGTGGAAGCTTTCCTGCCTTCGGGAGATAAATATCTGGCCGATATTTACCAGCTTGCCCGCCAGCGCCTGAATAATTCTGGCGTGACCCAGATCTTCGGCGGAGATCGCTGTACCTTCACCGAAAAGGATGATTTTTTCTCTTATCGCCGCGACAAGACGACGGGGCGTATGGCAAGTTTCATTTGGCTGATATAACCTAAAGAATCAAGACGATCCGGCACGTGCCGTTTTCTTTTCACATAATTCAGGTCATTAACCTTGAATAATTGAGGGATGACCTCATTTAATCTCCAGTAGCAAATTTGACCTGTTATGGGAGGAGTTATGCGTCTGGATCGTCTTACTAATAAATTCCAGCTTGCTCTCGCCGATGCCCAGTCCCTCGCACTGGGGCACGACAACCAATTTATCGAACCTCTTCATTTAATGAGCGCCTTGCTGAATCAGGAAGGGGGATCGGTACGTCCTTTATTAACGTCCGCTGGCATTAATGCTGGCCAGTTACGCACCGCTATCGATCAGGCGCTGAGCCGTTTACCGCAGGTAGAAGGTACCGGCGGCGACGTGCAGCCGTCGCAGGATCTGGTACGCGTGTTGAACCTTTGCGACAAGCTGGCGCAAAAACGTGGGGACAACTTTATTTCGTCAGAACTGTTTGTTCTGGCGGTGCTTGAATCACGCGGTACCTTGACCGACCTGCTGAAATCTGCCGGTGCAACCACCGCAAATGTGACTCAGGCGATTGAGAAAATGCGCGGAGGTGAAAGCGTGAACGATCAGGGAGCCGAAGACCAACGTCAGGCTTTGAAGAAATTTACGGTCGATCTGACCGAGCGTGCCGAACAGGGCAAGCTTGACCCGGTTATCGGCCGTGACGAAGAGATCCGCCGTACGATTCAGGTACTGCAGCGTCGTACCAAAAACAACCCGGTACTGATTGGTGAACCAGGTGTCGGTAAAACCGCCATCGTTGAAGGGCTGGCGCAGCGAATCGTGAACGGTGAAGTGCCTGAAGGCCTGAAAGGCCGCCGTGTGCTGGCCCTGGACATGGGCGCGCTGGTGGCCGGTGCGAAATACCGCGGTGAGTTCGAAGAGCGTCTGAAAGGCGTGCTGAACGATCTGGCGAAACAGGAAGGCAACGTCATCCTGTTTATCGACGAACTGCACACCATGGTAGGAGCCGGTAAAGCGGACGGCGCGATGGATGCCGGGAACATGCTGAAACCTGCGCTGGCGCGCGGTGAGCTTCACTGTGTCGGTGCCACTACACTGGATGAGTACCGCCAGTACATTGAAAAAGATGCCGCTCTGGAACGCCGTTTCCAGAAAGTGTTTGTTGCCGAGCCAAGCGTTGAAGATACCATCGCGATCCTGCGTGGTCTGAAAGAGCGCTATGAGCTGCACCACCACGTGCAGATTACTGACCCGGCCATCGTTGCCGCGGCGACGCTTTCGCATCGTTATATCGCTGACCGTCAGCTGCCGGATAAAGCCATCGACCTTATCGATGAAGCCGCGTCGAGCATTCGTATGCAGATTGACTCGAAACCGGAAGAGTTAGACCGACTCGACCGACGCATCATTCAGCTCAAGCTGGAACAGCAGGCGCTGAAGAAGGAGTCTGATGAGGCGAGTAAAAAACGCCTGGATATGCTTAACGAAGAACTGGACGATAAAGAGCGCCAGTATTCTGAGCTGGAAGAAGAGTGGAAAGCCGAGAAAGCTTCCCTTTCTGGCACCCAGACAATCAAAGCAGAACTGGAACAGGCAAAAATTGCTATTGAGCAGGCGCGTCGCGTCGGTGACCTGGCACGTATGTCTGAACTGCAGTACGGCAAAATCCCTGAGCTGGAGAAACAGCTTGAGATCGCGACGCAGTCTGAAGGCAAAACGATGCGTCTGTTACGTAATAAAGTGACGGATGCGGAAATTGCCGAAGTGCTTGCTCGCTGGACCGGTATTCCT
The DNA here is from genome assembly GCF_039718975.1 of Enterobacter chuandaensis. Taxonomy (NCBI): domain Bacteria; kingdom Pseudomonadati; phylum Pseudomonadota; class Gammaproteobacteria; order Enterobacterales; family Enterobacteriaceae; genus Enterobacter; species Enterobacter chuandaensis. The sequence goes on along the minus strand of NZ_CP097173.1, from coordinate 3,572,037 downwards.
GTGGCGCGCATGCTGGAAGGCGAACGTGAAAAACTTCTGCGCATGGAGCAGGATCTGCATAATCGCGTTATTGGCCAGAACGAAGCGGTTGAAGCAGTTTCCAACGCCATTCGCCGTAGCCGCGCAGGGCTTTCAGATCCTAATCGCCCGATCGGTTCGTTCCTGTTCCTGGGGCCAACCGGCGTCGGTAAAACAGAGCTTTGTAAAGCGCTGGCTAACTTTATGTTCGACAGCGACGATGCGATGGTGCGTATCGATATGTCCGAGTTTATGGAGAAACACTCCGTCTCGCGTCTGGTCGGTGCGCCTCCGGGATATGTCGGTTATGAAGAAGGCGGTTACCTGACGGAAGCGGTGCGCCGTCGTCCTTATTCCGTCATTCTGCTGGATGAGGTGGAAAAAGCGCACCCTGATGTGTTCAACATCCTGCTTCAGGTACTGGATGATGGTCGTCTGACCGACGGGCAGGGGAGAACGGTCGACTTCCGTAATACGGTTGTCATCATGACCTCGAACCTGGGTTCCGATTTGATTCAGGAACGCTTCGGTGAACTGGATTACGGTCATATGAAGGATCTGGTGCTCGGTGTGGTGAGCCATAACTTCCGTCCGGAGTTCATTAACCGTATAGATGAAGTAGTAGTCTTCCATCCTCTGGGTGAGAAACACATTGCGTCGATTGCGCAGATCCAGCTGCAGCGTCTGTACAAACGTCTGGAAGAGCGTGGATATGAAATTCACATCTCCGACGAGGCGCTGAAGCTGCTGAGCGCGAATGGTTACGATCCGGTATACGGTGCGCGTCCATTAAAACGTGCTATCCAGCAGCAGATCGAGAACCCGCTGGCGCAGCAGATTCTTTCAGGAGAGCTGATCCCAGGTAAAGTTATCCGTCTGGAAGCCAACGACGATCGCATTGTGGCAGTGCAGTAAGTCACAAAACGCAAAAACGAGCCGCTTGCGGCTCGTTTTTGTTTAAAAACCAGGCGAGAATTGAGGTCTGGGATGTGATTTGCCTGGAAAGTGAGCAGTCAGTAAATAATTTTCACTTTATTCTTGCAGCCTCAGAATAACTCCCTATAATGCGCCTCCACTGACACGGAACAACGGCACACACGCCGCCGGGTCAGCAGAGAAAAGCAAAACAAACGCTTGACTCTGAAGCGGGAAAGCGTAATATGCACACCCCGCGCCGCAGCGAAAACGAAGCGGCACTGCTCTTTAACAATTTATCAGACAATCTGTGTGGGCACTCAAAGTGACATGGATTCTTAACGTCGCAAGACGAAAAATGAATACCAAGTCTCTGAGTGAACATGCGTAATTCATTACGAAGTTTAATTCACGAGCATCAAACTTAAATTGAAGAGTTTGATCATGGCTCAGATTGAACGCTGGCGGCAGGCCTAACACATGCAAGTCGAACGGTAGCACAGAGAGCTTGCTCTCGGGTGACGAGTGGCGGACGGGTGAGTAATGTCTGGGAAACTGCCTGATGGAGGGGGATAACTACTGGAAACGGTAGCTAATACCGCATAACGTCGCAAGACCAAAGAGGGGGACCTTCGGGCCTCTTGCCATCAGATGTGCCCAGATGGGATTAGCTAGTAGGTGGGGTAACGGCTCACCTAGGCGACGATCCCTAGCTGGTCTGAGAGGATGACCAGCCACACTGGAACTGAGACACGGTCCAGACTCCTACGGGAGGCAGCAGTGGGGAATATTGCACAATGGGCGCAAGCCTGATGCAGCCATGCCGCGTGTATGAAGAAGGCCTTCGGGTTGTAAAGTACTTTCAGCGGGGAGGAAGGCGATAAGGTTAATAACCTTGTCGATTGACGTTACCCGCAGAAGAAGCACCGGCTAACTCCGTGCCAGCAGCCGCGGTAATACGGAGGGTGCAAGCGTTAATCGGAATTACTGGGCGTAAAGCGCACGCAGGCGGTCTGTCAAGTCGGATGTGAAATCCCCGGGCTCAACCTGGGAACTGCATTCGAAACTGGCAGGCTAGAGTCTTGTAGAGGGGGGTAGAATTCCAGGTGTAGCGGTGAAATGCGTAGAGATCTGGAGGAATACCGGTGGCGAAGGCGGCCCCCTGGACAAAGACTGACGCTCAGGTGCGAAAGCGTGGGGAGCAAACAGGATTAGATACCCTGGTAGTCCACGCCGTAAACGATGTCGACTTGGAGGTTGTGCCCTTGAGGCGTGGCTTCCGGAGCTAACGCGTTAAGTCGACCGCCTGGGGAGTACGGCCGCAAGGTTAAAACTCAAATGAATTGACGGGGGCCCGCACAAGCGGTGGAGCATGTGGTTTAATTCGATGCAACGCGAAGAACCTTACCTACTCTTGACATCCAGAGAACTTAGCAGAGATGCTTTGGTGCCTTCGGGAACTCTGAGACAGGTGCTGCATGGCTGTCGTCAGCTCGTGTTGTGAAATGTTGGGTTAAGTCCCGCAACGAGCGCAACCCTTATCCTTTGTTGCCAGCGGTTAGGCCGGGAACTCAAAGGAGACTGCCAGTGATAAACTGGAGGAAGGTGGGGATGACGTCAAGTCATCATGGCCCTTACGAGTAGGGCTACACACGTGCTACAATGGCGCATACAAAGAGAAGCGACCTCGCGAGAGCAAGCGGACCTCATAAAGTGCGTCGTAGTCCGGATTGGAGTCTGCAACTCGACTCCATGAAGTCGGAATCGCTAGTAATCGTGGATCAGAATGCCACGGTGAATACGTTCCCGGGCCTTGTACACACCGCCCGTCACACCATGGGAGTGGGTTGCAAAAGAAGTAGGTAGCTTAACCTTCGGGAGGGCGCTTACCACTTTGTGATTCATGACTGGGGTGAAGTCGTAACAAGGTAACCGTAGGGGAACCTGCGGTTGGATCACCTCCTTACCTTAAAGAACCTGCCTTTGTAGTGTCCACACAGATTGTCTGATGAAAAGTAAGCAGCAAGGCGTCTTGCGATTGAGACTTCAGTGTCCCCTTCGTCTAGAGGCCCAGGACACCGCCCTTTCACGGCGGTAACAGGGGTTCGAATCCCCTAGGGGACGCCACTTGCTGGTTCGTGAGTGAAAGTCACCTGCCGTCATATCTCAAAACTGACTTGCGAGTCATGTTTGAGATATTTGCTCTTTAAAAATCTGGATCAAGCTGAAAATTGAAACGACACACATGTTATGTGTGTTCGAGTCTCTCAAATTTTCGCAATCAGAAGTGAAACATCTTCGGGTTGTGAGGTTAAGCGACTAAGCGTACACGGTGGATGCCCTGGCAGTCAGAGGCGATGAAGGACGTGCTAATCTGCGAAAAGCGCCGGCGAGGTGATATGAACCTTTGACCCGGCGATGTCCGAATGGGGAAACCCAGTGCAATCCGTTGCACTATCGTTAACTGAATACATAGGTTAACGAGGCGAACCGGGGGAACTGAAACATCTAAGTACCCCGAGGAAAAGAAATCAACCGAGATTCCCCCAGTAGCGGCGAGCGAACGGGGAGCAGCCCGGAGTCTGAATCAGCTTGTGTGTTAGTGGAACGGTCTGGAAAGTCCGACGGTACAGGGTGATAGTCCCGTACACGAAAGCACACAGGTTGTGAACTCGAAGAGTAGGGCGGGACACGTGGTATCCTGTCTGAATATGGGGGGACCATCCTCCAAGGCTAAATACTCCTGACTGACCGATAGTGAACCAGTACCGTGAGGGAAAGGCGAAAAGAACCCCGGCGAGGGGAGTGAAAAAGAACCTGAAACCGTGTACGTACAAGCAGTGGGAGCCTCTTTATGGGGTGACTGCGTACCTTTTGTATAATGGGTCAGCGACTTATATTCTGTAGCAAGGTTAACCGTATAGGGGAGCCGAAGGGAAACCGAGTCTTAACTGGGCGTTAAGTTGCAGGGTATAGACCCGAAACCCGGTGATCTAGCCATGGGCAGGTTGAAGGTTGGGTAACACTAACTGGAGGACCGAACCGACTAATGTTGAAAAATTAGCGGATGACCTGTGGCTGGGGGTGAAAGGCCAATCAAACCGGGAGATAGCTGGTTCTCCCCGAAAGCTATTTAGGTAGCGCCTCGTGAACTCATCTTCGGGGGTAGAGCACTGTTTCGGCTAGGGGGCCATCCCGGCTTACCAACCCGATGCAAACTACGAATACCGAAGAATGTTATCACGGGAGACACACGGCGGGTGCTAACGTCCGTCGTGAAGAGGGAAACAACCCAGACCGCCAGCTAAGGTCCCAAAGTCATGGTTAAGTGGGAAACGATGTGGGAAGGCACAGACAGCCAGGATGTTGGCTTAGAAGCAGCCATCATTTAAAGAAAGCGTAATAGCTCACTGGTCGAGTCGGCCTGCGCGGAAGATGTAACGGGGCTAAACCATGCACCGAAGCTGCGGCAGCGACACTATGTGTTGTTGGGTAGGGGAGCGTTCTGTAAGCCGTTGAAGGTGGCCTGTGAGGGTTGCTGGAGGTATCAGAAGTGCGAATGCTGACATAAGTAACGATAAAGCGGGTGAAAAGCCCGCTCGCCGGAAGACCAAGGGTTCCTGTCCAACGTTAATCGGGGCAGGGTGAGTCGACCCCTAAGGCGAGGCCGAAAGGCGTAGTCGATGGGAAACAGGTTAATATTCCTGTACTTGGTGTTACTGCGAAGGGGGGACGGAGAAGGCTATGTTAGCCGGGCGACGGTTGTCCCGGTTTAAGCATGTAGGCGGAGGTTCCAGGTAAATCCGGTACCTTTTAACGCTGAGGTGTGATGACGAGGCACTACGGTGCTGAAGTAACAAATGCCCTGCTTCCAGGAAAAGCCTCTAAGCATCAGGTAACACGAAATCGTACCCCAAACCGACACAGGTGGTCAGGTAGAGAATACCAAGGCGCTTGAGAGAACTCGGGTGAAGGAACTAGGCAAAATGGTGCCGTAACTTCGGGAGAAGGCACGCTGATATGTAGGTGAAGCCCCTGCGGGTGGAGCTGAAATCAGTCGAAGATACCAGCTGGCTGCAACTGTTTATTAAAAACACAGCACTGTGCAAACACGAAAGTGGACGTATACGGTGTGACGCCTGCCCGGTGCCGGAAGGTTAATTGATGGGGTTAGCGGCAACGCGAAGCTCTTGATCGAAGCCCCGGTAAACGGCGGCCGTAACTATAACGGTCCTAAGGTAGCGAAATTCCTTGTCGGGTAAGTTCCGACCTGCACGAATGGCGTAATGATGGCCAGGCTGTCTCCACCCGAGACTCAGTGAAATTGAACTCGCTGTGAAGATGCAGTGTACCCGCGGCAAGACGGAAAGACCCCGTGAACCTTTACTATAGCTTGACACTGAACACTGGTCCTTGATGTGTAGGATAGGTGGGAGGCTTTGAAGCGTGGACGCCAGTCTGCGTGGAGCCGTCCTTGAAATACCACCCTTTAATGGCTGGTGTTCTAACGTAGACCCGTGATCCGGGTTGCGGACAGTGTCTGGTGGGTAGTTTGACTGGGGCGGTCTCCTCCCAAAGAGTAACGGAGGAGCACGAAGGTTAGCTAATCCTGGTCGGACATCAGGAGGTTAGTGCAATGGCATAAGCTAGCTTGACTGCGAGAGTGACGGCTCGAGCAGGTGCGAAAGCAGGTCATAGTGATCCGGTGGTTCTGAATGGAAGGGCCATCGCTCAACGGATAAAAGGTACTCCGGGGATAACAGGCTGATACCGCCCAAGAGTTCATATCGACGGCGGTGTTTGGCACCTCGATGTCGGCTCATCACATCCTGGGGCTGAAGTAGGTCCCAAGGGTATGGCTGTTCGCCATTTAAAGTGGTACGCGAGCTGGGTTTAGAACGTCGTGAGACAGTTCGGTCCCTATCTGCCGTGGGCGCTGGAGAATTGAGGGGGGCTGCTCCTAGTACGAGAGGACCGGAGTGGACGCATCACTGGTGTTCGGGTTGTCATGCCAATGGCACTGCCCGGTAGCTAAATGCGGAAGAGATAAGTGCTGAAAGCATCTAAGCACGAAACTTGCCCCGAGATGAGTTCTCCCTGAGACTTTAAGTCTCCTGAAGGAACGTTGAAGACGACGACGTTGATAGGTCGGGTGTGTAAGCGCAGCGATGCGTTGAGCTAACCGATACTAATGAACCGTGAGGCTTAACCTTACAACGCCGAAGATGTTTTGGCGAAGAGACACGATTTTCAGCCTGATACAGATTAACAGAATTTGCCTGGCGGCTTTAGCGCGGTGGTCCCACCTGACCCCATGCCGAACTCAGAAGTGAAACGCCGTAGCGCCGATGGTAGTGTGGGGTCTCCCCATGTGAGAGTAGGGAACTGCCAGGCATCAATTAAGAAGAACCCCGTACCGAAAGGTGCGGGGTTTTTTGCTTTTCTTTTTCCACCCTGGCCTTTCTCTTAATCCCTTATCCTGCTAATGGAATGTGTGATCGCGGTCCCAATGTTATTTATAACAAAATTATAACATTTCATTTACGAGGTAATTGAGTCTCCTGGCTCAATACGCCGCAGTTTATGGCAGGAGCATAATCACAATGACAGAAAGCATTACATCACACGGGACGCTGGCTAACGGCGATACCCGAAGAAGGGTATGGGCAATCGTCAGTGCCTCTTCAGGGAATCTGGTTGAATGGTTCGACTTTTACGTCTATTCATTCTGTTCACTCTACTTCGCACATATTTTCTTCCCCTCCGGCAACACCACGACGCAGCTACTACAAACGGCTGGCGTTTTTGCCGCAGGGTTCTTAATGCGACCCATCGGAGGCTGGCTCTTCGGCCGCATTGCGGATCGTCGCGGGCGTAAGGCCTCCATGCTGATCTCGGTGTGTATGATGTGCTTTGGTTCTCTGGTGATCGCCTGCTTACCGGGATATGAATTGATTGGCACGTGGGCTCCGGCGCTACTTTTGCTGGCCCGCTTATTCCAGGGATTGTCGGTGGGCGGTGAATACGGTACCAGTGCAACCTACATGAGTGAGATTGCGCTGGAAGGCCGTAAAGGCTTTTACGCCTCCTTCCAGTACGTCACGTTGATTGGTGGACAACTGCTGGCGATTCTCGTGGTGGTGATCCTGCAGCAGATTCTGACAGACGAACAACTCCACGCCTGGGGATGGCGAATTCCTTTCGCGATGGGTGCTGTACTGGCAGTTGTTGCGCTTTGGCTACGCCGTCAGTTAGATGAAACTTCTCAGAAGGAAGTCAGAACGCTGAAGGAAGCGGGAACATTCAAAGGGTTATGGCGTAACCGCAAGGCTTTTCTGATGGTGCTGGGTTTTACTGCGGGCGGCTCCCTTAGTTTTTACACATTCACGACCTATATGCAGAAGTACCTGGTGAACACTACCGGCATGCACGCAAATGTCGCCAGCGTAGTCATGACTGTCGCGCTGTTTGTCTTCATGCTCATACAACCCATTATCGGCGCGCTCTCGGATAAAATTGGTCGACGTACGTCGATGCTGATTTTTGGTGGAATGTCGGCGTTATGTACCGTGCCTATTTTGTCTGCGCTCCAGCACGTATCATCGCCATATGCCGCATTTGCGCTGGTCATGCTGGCAATGGTGATTGTCAGTTTCTATACCTCGATCAGCGGGATACTCAAAGCCGAAATGTTCCCGGCGCAGGTTCGTGCGTTAGGAGTAGGGCTCTCTTATGCAGTAGCCAACGCGTTGTTTGGCGGCTCTGCGGAGTACGTTGCGTTGTCGCTTAAATCATGGGGAAGTGAAACGACATTCTTCTGGTACGTAACAATAATGGGCGCACTGGCCTTTATTGTTTCCCTGATGCTGCATCGCAAAGGGAAAGGCATTCGACTTTAATAGCGCGCCATCTGCCACAGGGCATAGCCGGTCGTTGCGCCGGCGACATCCCAGGCAAAATCTTTCCAGCTCCAGCCGCTCCCTGCGGGGCGGCTATCCCACAGTTCTTTTGATGCCCCAAGACCGACTGAGAACATCAACCCTATCGTCGCGCTACGATCCCGGCTGTATCCCTGATGCTGCGCATATTCATTACCAGCTGCGGACAGCATAGCGGAAGCGAGGAAATGCTGCGCTTTATCCTGTCCGGACCAGCTATCGTTGGCCATATGACTACAGCCACTCAGAAATAGGATGCTCAGTAACAGAGGAATACGCATTAACGGGCTCCATAAAAAAGCCCTGCGGGTGACAGGGCTGGGTATTACAGAATACGGCTGATAAGTCGGTCGATACGGATACGACGTAAGCGGCGAATCAGCTTGCGGACCTTAACCGGGTAATCGGCAATGCTCTGCAATTCGCGGTAATGATTAACCACCGTGGTATGCGTGCGAATCAACTCCAGTTCACGTTCACGCTGTGCGGCTAACTCATGCTGTGGGTCATGGATCAGGATAGCGTTTTCCAGATCCAGTCGCCATGCGCGCGGATTCAGGTTGTTACCGGTTAGCAGCATCCACTCATCGTCGACCCACATGCCTTTCAGATGGTAACTGTTGTCTTCATCTTTCCAGAGACGCACAACCAGCTGGTCAGTGTTCACGTAATACTGTAAACGGCTCAGGAAACGGCGCAGGTTAATCTCATAGAGATAAGGCAGCGCACCGATAATTTTGAACGGCTGATCTTCAGGAATGAAGAAGTCGTTCGCCGTTTTATCCCCGACGATGATTTCCACTTTTTTACCGTCGCGCAGCAGCTGAATGATATTACGCACCAGCACGGCAGGAAGGTTGAAGTACGGCGTACAGATGGTGAGTTTCTGCTCCGCGCACGGCATCAGATGGAAAATCGTTTTGTTCAGCAGGCTTGATTTACCCAGCCCTACCAGCGGGGTAACGGATAACTCTTCGTTGTTCGCATCACCCTGAAAATGATAAACAGCATCGCGCAGCTCCTGGCGGAAGGCGCGAACATCATTTTTGATTTCCGGGCTCTTAGGGCGGTCGGGATCGTCAAGGCGATTAACGCCGCGGCCATGAACCAGATTTTTATCAACCCAGTTAAACATGATATCGGCCATCTGAGGATTACGGATCAGATGATAACGGTCGTAGCGGTATTTATCGAGCTGATGAAGGTAGACATCATTGAGGCTTGCGCCGCTGTAAAGCACGCTGTCATCGATGATGAACCCTTTAAAATGAAGGACGCCGAGCGCTTCGCGGGTATTCACCGGGACGCCATAAACAGGTACATCGACGCCAGGTTTTTCCTGCGCCGTGCGGCAATACCAGTCTGCGTTGGTATTTGAAGCGGCAGCGCCAATACGACCACGCTGTGCGCGATGCCAGTCTACCAGCACGCGAACATCAAGTTCCGGGCGCTGACGCTTGGCTTCATAGAGCGCGTTCAGGATCGCGCGCCCGCCTTCATCCTGTTCTAGATACAGCGCCACAATGCAAATGCGTCGCGTGGCGCTGGCAATCTTTTCCAGAAGCGTCTCCCGAAAATGAGCGGGAGCGTAAAAGAACTCTACATCATCAACTGACTGAGAAATCTTCGGTAGTTGAGCAAGGTGTTGTTGATGTTTATTACGCTTAAATTTTGACAACATCACAGTGCGTTTCTTCTCTGTTCATTGAAGGGTTGTCTGTACCATGCAAACAACATAAGCGGACAATGATACCACCAGTCCCGTCCAAAGTGGGTAACATTTCCAGTAGCTTACTCGTGTTTATCGGGTGATGTCAGGCTGAGGGACAGGGCAACAATACCTTCGTCCAGCTGAATATCAACGTCAAATCCGAGTTTTCGCGCCAGGGTCACCATACCGCGATTGTTAGGCATAGTAATGCCATTGAGGCGTAACAATCCGTGATCTCGCGTATAACTGATGAGTTTTTCCAGCAGCCGTCTTCCCAGACCCAGGCCTTTAAGATCGGAGCGCACCAGCACAGCAAATTCCGCGTCAACGTTATCCGGATCGGAAATGGCGCGCGTCACGCCGAGGATCTCATCGCCTTTATCAGAACGCCGAACGGCGACAAACGCCATCTCTCGATCGTAGTCGATCTGGGTCATATTGGCTAAATCATCGTGGGTAAATTCGTTGATTTCGCTAAAGTAGCGGTAATAGAGATCTTCTTTCGTAACCTGGGAAATAAAGGTACGCAGCTGCGGTTCATCTTCCGGCAGGATAGGGCGGAACAGGGCGCGTTCCCCATTCTTCATCTCGACCCACTCCTCCAGCTGAAGGGGATACGGGCGGATCGCCAGGCGGCTCTCTCTGTCTCCTTCAAATGGCGCGATATCCAGCGTCACGTCAAGCGCCGTAAACTCATTGCCGGAGGCGAGTAGCGGATGGATATCCAGACGCTGGATCTCGGCGCAATCCACAATCAGGTTAGATACCTGTACCAGGAACTGACTTAACCCGGCAATATCAAGCGGACGCAGCGCGCTCCGGCCACGGATCTTTTTACTTTTAATCGCCTGAATGATGAGATAACGCGCCAGGTTCATGTTCAGCGGCGGTAACGCCACTACGGCCTGCTCCTCCGGGCGCCACTCCACGCCGCCTTCTCCCAGCATAATGAGAGGGCCGAAGACGGGATCGTGTTCGACCACGACCCGTAACTCCTGAGCCCCGGCGCGGTTGGCCATGCTTTGCACCAGTAATCCGTGGATCTTTGCCTGCGGCCAGGCCATTTTGACCCGGTCGAAAATGGCATCAGCAGCTTGTTGCACCTCCGTTGCCGTACGCAGGTACAACATAACCCCCTGAACATCAGACTTATGCGGGATATCGGGGGAGCGCAGCTTCAGGGCCACCGGATAGCCAATTTGCTCGGCAATATGCACGGCCTCAGCGCTGTCGCTGGCGATCCAGGTCGGCAGGGTTTGCATCCCGTAGCTGCCCAGAATGGGCTGGACCTCATGCGTATCAAGCGACGTCGCGCCTTCGTCGATAGCCTGCTGCAATAGCCGGTGAACGTCGACGGTGTTCGCCGTCAGATTGCCCGGCAACGCCGGCGTTTCACGTAGCTGTTTCTGATTGCGGCGATATTCCACCATATGCATAAACGCGGTGATGGTGCCTTCCGGCGTGCGGTAGGTGGGCAGCCCCGCTTCACTGAACAAGCGCCGTGCCTCCTGAGAGGAAAATTCACCGCACCAGTTGGTCAGCAGGGTGACATATTTGCCTCGTGGATGATTGTGCACGGCATCAATGAGCGCCCGCGCGCTTTCACTGCCCGGCGCGACTGCGCTGGGGGAGTGGATGATCATCAGCGCATCGAAATCCTGACTATCCAGCAAAATGGAGATCGCCCTGATATAGCGATCGCTGCTGGCGTCATCGCGCAAATCAAGCGGATTGCCGGGCGTCACGCTTGGCGGAAGCGCCTCTTTGAGGCGTTGCAGCGTCTCTTCACCCAGCGTGGCCAGCTTGCCGTTACGCAGCCACAGCTCATCCAGCGCGAGCGCGGCGGGGGCTGCACCGTTACTGACAATCATCAATTTCTCGCCGCGCAACGGACGCATGTGGCTTAAGGTCTCAACGGCGGAAAAAAGCTCGTGTGTATCCTGCACCCGCAGCAACCCTGCGCGCTGAATGGCAGCGTCCCAGGCCGGATCCATACCGGAATGAGACTGCAGCAGACGCTGCGCCGCAGGGCTGCGACCGCTTTTGATAACAAGGATCGGTTTATTGCGCGAAGCACTTCGTGAAGCCGAGACAAAACGACGGGCATCGCTCAGGTGCTCAAGATAAAGCAGGATCGCACTGGTTTTGCTGTCACGCGCCAGGAAATCCAGCAGTTCATCAACGTCGATATCCAGGCTGTCGCCGAGAGCAATGAAGTAGGAAAAGCCCATCTCACGCTGCTGCGCCCAGTCGAGAATGGTGTTCGATACCGCAGCCGATTGTGAAATAAACGCGAGTTTGCCTTTGCGGATGGGGACCGGAGAGAAACTGGCGTTCAGCCCTTGCCAGGGCGCAAGCAGACCCAGGCTGTTTGGCCCAAGGAGACGCATCTGATAGCGGCTGGCGCAGGCCAGCAGTTCAGGCTGCTGTTCAGGCGGAGACGAGAGAATGATGCAGGTTTTACACCCTTTCTTGCCAAGTGCTTCCAGAAGTTCCGGATTACGTCTGGCGTTGGTACACAAAACGGCGAGATCCGGTACGAAAGGCAGACTCTGCACGTCCGGCCACGCAAGTACGCCCTGAACAGCCTTATAAGCTGGCGTGACGGGCATGACGGGGCCATTAAATCCTCCGGCGAGAAGGTTACGCATCATCAGATAGCCTGCACGATCCGGTTTCATGGATGCGCCGATAACGGCAATGGATTTAGGACGGAGTAGCGCTTCTAACCCTCTCTGGCTCATGCAGGCCTCCTGTGAATGCAAGCGACCTGATGATTTTAAACGCTTTCTGGTTCTGTTGCTGTGATACTGCCCTTATGAACGGTTTTTCCCGCCAGATAGCGTTCCCGAAAACATGAGAAATGGTTACCCAGGGCTCCGGCCGCCGCGGTATCTCCTGCTAAATCAAGAAGCGCAATGGCCACTTCGGCGGTGCAGTATTGCCCGTCAGCGTGGGCTTCACGCAGGCGATAGGCCGAGACGCGGGAAAGATCGACAGAAATAACCGGCAGGGCATCGAGGTAAGGGCTTTTGCGAAACATTTTCCGCGCTTCGGTCCAGGTACCGTCCAGCATAATAAACAGCGGCGGTTTACCGGATGGCGGCGCCGTAAGCACCTGACGTTGTTCGCCTGCATACGATGCCGGAAAAACGACCATGGGCTGATAGTCCGGGCTAGCCACCAGGTCGAGTAGAGCCTGAGGTGGCTCAGTGCGCGACCACTGAAACGCGGCGGTATCCGGCAGAATATCGGCGATCAGACGCCCCGTATTACTGGGCTTCATCGGCTCGGTATCGAACATGACCAGGCAAAAACGGCTTTTCGCCTCGCTCGGAGCAAGCGTTTCACACAGGCACACTTTCAGCGGCAAAAGACAGCGCTGACAGCGGCGAATACGATTGCCGCGGGCCAGAAATGGGCGGGTGGCGCGCGCAAGACGCTCGGCGCGTAATTGTAGTACAGCGTTATCAGTCATGGGCGAAAAGGCAGGAAAAACCCCATTTTCGCAGAGGCAGGGGCGGGGCACAAGATGTGCCCCGGGAATGTTACAGTGATTCGTTTAACCAGCTATCGAAGGGGGCTTTTGGAACCGCACCGTTGAGCATGTCGACCATTTCTCCGTTTTTGAAGATCATAATGGTCGGAATGCTGCGAATATTAAAACGTGCGCTCAGCTCGCGTTCGGCTTCGGTATTGACCTTAACGAACCGCATTTTACCGCTACGCTCTTCGGCAACATCTTCAAAGATTGGCGCGAAGTTACGACACGGACCACACCATGGTGCCCAGAAATCGATCACCACCGGGAGATCGTCCTTGAGGAGTTTGTCCAGCGTAGCACCCGTCGCGTTAATGACATCGCCATCAAACAATTCATGGCCACAACGTCCGCATTTCGCACCATCTTCAATCCGATCGTCCGGAATGCGATTAAGAGCCTGACAGTTGGCACATACGGTATTCATAACTAACCTCTGATAGAGCCGTGGGACAGCGGCACAACGCCGATAATGTTTCTAATATGTTACATATTATCAATGAGCCTGTTTGAAACAACAATGCGTTTTATTCAATGAGAACAATAGTCACAGGCTTTTGTACGAAATTATGGCTATGCGGTGGCACATCGGGTAATCTGCGCGCTTCGCGCAGCGCTGGTGGAGAAAAGCATGAACGACGAAATGAAAAACAAAAGCGGCAAGGTCAAAGTGATGTATGTCCGCAGTGATGATGACTCTGATAAACGCACCCAAAATCCGCGTACCGGAAAAGGTGGCGGGCGTCCGGCGTCTTCTCGTGCAGACGGTGGCCGTCGCCCCGCCCGCGATGACAGAAATAACCGCGGCGATGACCGCAAACGTGATGACCGTAAGCGTGACGATCGCAAACGCGATGACCGTCCGCGTGATGATTTCTCACGTGATAACGCCTCCCCGTGGCGCACCGTTTCTCGTGCCCCTGGCGATGAGACGCCGGAAAAAGCCGATCACGGCGGTATCAGCGGTAAAAGCTTTATCGACCCGGAAGTGCTGCGCCGTCAGCGTGCGGAAGAGACCCGCGTGTACGGTGAGAACGCCTGTCAGGCGCTGTTCCAGAGCCGTCCGGAGTGTATCGTCCGCGCGTGGTTTATCCAGAGCGTGACCCCACGCTTTAAAGAAGCGCTGCGTTGGATGGCCGCGAACCGCAAAGCCTACCACGTGGTTGATGATGCTGAACTGACCAAAGCGTCCGGTACTGAACACCACGGCGGCGTTTGCTTCCTGATCAAAAAGCGTAACGGCACCACCGTGCAGCAGTGGGTCAGCCAGGCGGATGCCGATGACTGCGTGCTGGCGCTGGAAGATGTGGGTAACCCGCACAACCTGGGCGCAATGATGCGCAGCTGCGCGCACTTTGGCGTGAAAGGCGTGCTGCTGCAGGATGCCGCGCTGCTGGAATCCGGTGCCGCGATCCGTACAGCGGAAGGCGGAGCCGAGCACGTACAGCCGATCACCGGCGACAGCGTTCTGGATGCCCTTGAGCAGTTCCGTAAAGCGGGCTATTCCATTGTGACGACTTCGAGCCACGCCGGTACGCCGCTGTTTAAAGCCACGCTGCCGCGCAAGATGGTGCTGGTGCTGGGTCAGGAACGCGATGGTCTGTCTGATGCGGCGCTCTCCAGTTCGGATCTGAGCGTCTCTATCGACGGAACAGGTAATGTGGAAAGTCTGAACGTATCCGTTGCGACCGGCGTGCTGCTGGCCGAGTGGTGGCGTCAGAATAAGGCATAAGCCTCTTATGTGCCGGGCCTGACCCGGCACATTCAAATTTTACTCGCTCTCAGCCGGTAACACAGGCATCCAGTCAATTGGCGTTTCGCCACGTTTTTCCAGCCATTCATTTGCCAGAACAAAATGATTACTGCCAAAGAAACCGCGATGGGCAGACAGCGGTGACGGGTGCGGTGCTTTCAACACGTGATGACGCTGACGGTCGATAATCGCCCCTTTCTTCTGCGCATGCGATCCCCAGAGTAAAAACACAACCCCTTCACGATGCTCGTTGATAAGGCTGATGACTTTATCGGTAAAGGTCTCCCACCCAAGACTGGCGTGCGAGTGCGCCTGGCCCGCCCGTACGGTAAGCACCGTATTCAGTAACAGCACGCCCTGGCGCGCCCAGCTTTCAAGATAACCGTGGTTGGGGCGGGTAAACCCCGGCACGGTTCCCTCAAGCTCTTTATACATATTGAGCAGAGAAGGGGGGATAGCCACGCCCGGACGAACGGAAAACGCCAGCCCATGCGCCTGCCCCGGGCCGTGATAGGGATCCTGACCCAGAATAACCACTTTTACATCGCTCAGTTCGGTATAGCGAAAGGCATTGAAAACGTCTTTTTGCGGCGGATAAATCGTCTGTCCGGACTGACGCTCAGCAGCAACGGTGCTGAGCGTATTGATAAAATAAGGCTGCTGCTTTTCTTCTGCCAGCACGTCATGCCAGGTTAAAGGTGTCGTCATGTCGCTCTCCTGCGAATCTCAATCTGTGACTAGCTTACCTGTTTAACCCCGGTGAGCAAAATTACGCGTTGAAATGCGTGCTAAGTCGTTAAATTTATTTTGAAATGATGCATCGTAAGTTGAGTTGGTAAGGTCTGGAAATTGATCTAAAACAATAAATTCAAACCACACTCTTTATGTGGTTGGTGTTTTTGTTGATTTAAATCAATAAATCACCGTGGGGTGAATGATATATATACACACAAGAAACAATGGTTTTACCAATTGGCCGCGAGAGGCCGACATCAGTTAATGTAGCC
The DNA here is from genome assembly GCF_039718975.1 of Enterobacter chuandaensis. Taxonomy (NCBI): domain Bacteria; kingdom Pseudomonadati; phylum Pseudomonadota; class Gammaproteobacteria; order Enterobacterales; family Enterobacteriaceae; genus Enterobacter; species Enterobacter chuandaensis. The sequence continues at coordinate 3,556,154 of NZ_CP097173.1, read as the reverse complement.
TAAGGGAGGCAACACATGATTACAGGTATCCAGATTACTAAAGCTGCAAACGACGATCTGCTCAATTCTTTCTGGCTGCTGGACAGCGAGAAAAACGAAGCGCGCTGTGTCGTTGCGAAAGCGGGTTTTGCTGAAGATGAAATCGTGCCGGTGAACAAACTGGGCGAAATCGAATACCGTGAAATTCCAATGGAAGTGCAGCCAGAAGTGCGCGTTGAAGGGGGCCAGCACCTGAACGTTAACGTGCTGCGCCGCGAAACGCTGATGGATGCCGTTGAGCACCCGGAAAAATACCCACAGCTGACCATCCGCGTGTCCGGCTATGCGGTTCGCTTTAACTCACTGACGCCAGAACAACAGCGCGACGTTATCGCCCGTACCTTTACTGAAAGCCTGTAAGGCTTCAGCTAAGGGTGTGAATAAAAAAAGCCGGGGAAATTCCCGGCTTTTTCTTACTCTTCAGTCTTCGTATCCTGCGCGGCAGCGCTTGGCTTACGACGCTTACCAATGTTTTTGGTATCGCGATGGCGCTGCTTCACACGCGGCTTCTCTTTTTCTTTCTCTTTTCTCTCAGCACGTTTCGCGAGCGCTTTCTTGGACGGTTTACCCGTCATTTTTTCGCTCGGCGCACGTGTGGTTGGGCGCAAGCCATCAATAACACGCGCTTTCAGCGGCTCGTCGACATAGCGGCCAATTTTCTGCAACAGCAGGTGGTCATGCGCTTCAACCAGTGAAATCGCAATACCTTTGCGGCCCGCGCGGCCGGTACGGCCAATACGGTGCAGGTAAGTATCGCCGCTGCGCGGCATATCGAAGTTAATGACATGGCTCACGTCAGGGATGTCGATCCCGCGCGCGGCAACGTCTGTTGCGACCAGCACGTTAACGCGGCCATCGGTCAGACGCTTAATGCCTTCGGTACGTTTAACCTGCGCCATCTCGCCTTCAAGATAGCAGTTGTTGATCCCGGCGTTACGCAGCATTTCAGCCAGCTCGTGCACGCGCTCGCGCTTACGCACAAACACGATGGTGCGCAGAGCATCTTCCTGCTTCAGCAGGTGCTTAAGCAGCTCAACTTTATGCTCAAGGTTGTCCGCGCGATAGTACCACTGGTGGATCTTCTTACGCTCACGAGTGGAGGGGGTGGCGGAAACTTCTACAGGATCTTCCAGCAGACGCTCAGCGAAGTCCTTGATCGCGTCCCCTTCAAGGGTGGCAGAGAACAGCATCGTCTGGTTACGCCAGCGCGTTTCACCGGCAATATGCTCGATATCCTGTGCGAAGCCCATGTCCAGCATGCGGTCAGCTTCGTCCAGAATCAGCGTTTCTACTGCACGGCAGTCGAAGTTCTCTTCTTTAATGTACTGCAGCAGGCGGCCCGTCGTAGCGACGACGATGTCCTGGTTTTCGCTGAACACTTCCGCGTGGTTCATATACGCAACACCGCCGGTGATCGTGGCGATATCCAGATGAGTATTTGCCGCGAGTTCACGCGCGTGATCGGCAACCTGCATGGCCAGTTCGCGCGTAGGCGTCAGGATTAAAATACGCGGCGGGCCAGATTTTTTACGTGGAAAATCGAGCAGATGCTGCAACACAGGCAGCAAATAGGCTGCTGTCTTCCCCGTGCCGGTTGGCGCAGAACCGAGCACATCGCGGCCCTCAAGCGCAGGCGGAATGGCCGCTGCCTGAATGGCGGTCGGGCGTGTAAAGCCTTTGCTCTCAAGTGCATTGAGCAGGCTTTCATCGAGTTCAAGTTCGGAAAAAGTCGTTACAGTCATGTTCTACCTCTGTGTGGGGCGCTGATTATAGACGTTACGGCTGTAATCTTCATCTGTTTGTATGGATATCGCTTTTCGGTGAGTTCGCTTTCCCCTATGCTACTCCAGTTTCACTTAGAAGGTTGCCCTGACATGTCTCAACTCAAAGCGCAGCTTCGCCGCGATGGTTTTACGTTTAAACAATTTTTTGTCGCTCACGATCGCTGTGCCATGAAAGTCGGTACAGACGGCATTCTACTGGGAGCATGGGCACCTGTCGCAGGTGTTAAGCGTATTCTTGATATCGGTACCGGCAGCGGGCTGGTGGCCTTGATGCTGGCGCAGCGAACGGAAGAGCATGTCACCATTGATGCAGTGGAACTGGATGCGCAGGCCGCAGGGCAGGCGAGTGAAAATGCGGCCGAATCCCCATGGGCAGACCGGATTAGCGTTAAATGCGCAGACGTGCTGGCCTGGGCGCCTGAACAAACCGCGCGTTACGATCTGATTGTCAGCAATCCACCGTACTATGAGCCCGGCGTGGAGTGCGGTACACCCGAGCGCGAACAGGCGCGTTATACCGGCTCTCTCGATCATAAAGCGCTGCTCACCAGTGCGGCAGAACTGATCTCCGAAGAGGGTTTTTTCTGCGTGGTTCTGCCGGAGAGTACGGGCAACACGTTCATTGGTATCGCGCAGGAGATCGGCTGGACGTTACGTCTGCGTACCGATATTTCGGACACGGAAGGTCGACTGCCGCACCGCGTGCTGCTGGCGCTCTCGCCAAAAGAGGGTGAATGCTTTAATGATCGAATGGTGATCCGTGGGCCAGACCAGCGTTACTCCGAAGATTACACTGCCCTGACCCAGGCGTTTTATCTGTTTATGTAAACCTGCGGGGCGAGTATCGACGGGCCGGACTCAGGAAGCTGATCCGGGTAGTCCAGGGTATAGTGCAACCCGCGGCTCTCCTTGCGCATCATCGCGCAGCGAACAATCAGCTCGGCAACCTGCACCAGATTGCGCAGCTCCAGAAGGTTATTGGAGACGCGGAAATTGGCATAATACTCATCAATTTCCTGCTGCAGCATGGTGATGCGGCGCAGTGCGCGTTCAAGACGTTTCGTGGTGCGCACAATCCCTACGTAATCCCACATAAACAGCCGTAGCTCGTGCCAGTTGTGCTGGATAACGACCAGCTCGTCCGGGTTATCTACGCGGCTTTCATCCCAGGCAGGAAGATGCTCTGTCTCGCGGGCGTAAGGCATGCGCCTGGTGATGTCTTCCGCTGCTGACCAGCCGTACACCAGACATTCAAGCAGCGAGTTAGACGCCATGCGGTTCGCACCGTGAAGCCCGGTATAACTCACCTCACCAATAGCATACAGACCATCCACGTCAGTACGCCCGTGATCGTCAACCATGACGCCACCGCAGGTATAGTGGGCAGCCGGGACAATGGGCACCGGATCGCGCGTTAAATCAATGCCAAGGTTGAGCAGTTTTTCGTAAATCATCGGGAAATGCTGGCGGATGAATTCTGCCGGCTTATGGCTGATATCGAGATACATGCAGTCCACGCCAAGACGCTTCATTTCATGGTCGATGGCGCGGGCAACGATATCGCGCGGGGCCAGTTCACCCCGGGCGTCAAAGTCCGGCATAAAGCGGGTACCGTCAGGGCGTTTCAGATAAGCGCCTTCACCGCGCAGGGCTTCCGTCAGCAGGAAGTTGCGCGCCTGAGGGTGGAACAGGGCGGTGGGGTGAAACTGATTAAACTCGAGGTTCGCCACTCGGCAGCCGGCGCGCCAGGCCATCGCGATACCGTCGCCGGAGGCGATGTCCGGGTTAGTGGTGTACTGATATACCTTTGAGGCGCCGCCCGTCGCCAGCACCACAGCCTTCGCCTGACAGGTTTCCACCTTCTCTTTATTACGGTTCCAGACCCACGCTCCCACGACGCGACGCGTGCCGGGCAGGCCAATTTTATCGGAGATAATCAGGTCAACGGCGTTACTTCGCTCAAGAACCCGAATATTCGGATGGTTAAGCGCTTTACTGACCAGCGTAGTTTCCACTTCTTTTCCGGTGGCATCCGCAGCGTGCAGGATGCGGCGGTGGCTATGGCCGCCTTCACGCGTTAAGTGGTAGCTCTCTTCACCGTTGGGCTGAACCTGAGTATCGAATAAAACACCCTGATCGATGAGCCACTGAACGCAGTGACGGGCATTGCTGGCGACAAACTCCGCTGCGTGCGCATCCACGATCCCGGCTCCGGCAATCAGCGTATCTTCCACATGCGACGCAATGCTGTCTGTCTCGTCAAACACTGCGGCAATGCCGCCCTGGGCATAAAATGTGGACCCTTCACTTATCGGGCCTTTGCTCAGAACGATAACGCTCTGATGTTCTGCCAGACGCAGCGCCAGAGAAAGTCCAGCAGCACCGCTGCCGATGATCAGTACATCACAATGAAGTTCAGGTGTTGTGTTCATGATTGGTTGTTTAATTTACTAAACAGTGTTGAGGCAGAATAGCACCTGAATGCGAGATATCGCACGTTATTTTTTACGGATTGTTGCAATGACTAAACGCGTAAGCCGGGGTAAACGGAGGGTAAATGAATGAAATTATTTTGCGAAGCAGATCGTTAGCGTCAGATTTTGTGGTGAAATAAAGCCCGTGTTGCGTTACTCTTCTGGCGGGAAAAAGATGTTTCTTGTCATAAAGTGGTGCGTATCGTGAACAGACTTATAATGAGAGAAAATGAACGGTCTGCGGCGCGATGAACAAAAACAAAGGCGTTACGGAACTTATTGAAGATCAGACACTCTAATTCGGTGCTTGCTCAAAGTGCGGTAGTTGTAGAGTGGCGTTTCGATAACGCGTGGAATTTAGGTTTGGGGAGACATTACCTCGGATGAGCGAGCAGTTAACGGACCAGGTCCTGGTTGAACGGGTCCAGAAGGGAGATCAGAAAGCCTTTAACTTACTGGTGGTGCGCTACCAGCATAAGGTGGCGAGTCTGGTTTCCCGCTATGTACCGTCAGGTGATGTACCTGATGTGGTGCAAGAGTCTTTTATTAAGGCCTATCGCGCGCTGGATTCATTCCGGGGAGATAGTGCTTTTTATACCTGGCTGTACCGTATTGCTGTCAATACGGCAAAGAATTATCTGGTTGCTCAGGGGCGTCGTCCGCCGTCAAGCGATGTGGACGCTATCGATGCCGAAAACTTCGAAAGTGGCGGTGCGCTGAAAGAAATTTCGAACCCTGAGAACTTAATGTTGTCAGAAGAACTGAGACAAATTGTTTTTCGCACGATCGAGTCGCTCCCGGAAGATTTACGCATGGCAATTACGTTACGGGAGCTTGATGGTCTGAGCTATGAAGAGATAGCCGCTATCATGGATTGTCCGGTCGGCACGGTTCGTTCACGAATCTTCCGTGCGCGAGAAGCTATTGATAATAAAGTTCAACCGCTTATCAGGCGTTGACGATAGCGGGATACTGGAAAAGGTATTAGGCATGCAGAAAGAAAAACTTTCCGCTTTAATGGATGGTGAGACGCTGGATAATGAGCTGCTCAACGAGCTTTCTCATTCTCCCGAAATGCAAGAGACCTGGGAGAGCTACCATCTCATCCGCGATACGCTGCGCGGCGATACCGGCGAGGTGCTCCATTTCGATATCTCAGCTCGCGTGATGGCGGCCATTGAGAATGAGCCTGTTCATCAAACCACTCCGCTGATTCCTGAAGCTCAACCCGCACCGCACCAGTGGCAGAAAATGCCGTTCTGGCATAAGGTGCGTCCATGGGCCAGCCAGCTCACCCAAATGGGGGTGGCTGCATGCGTATCGCTTGCAGTTATCGTTGGCGTCCAGCACTATAATACTCAGTCTGAAACTAATCAGCAGCCTGAAGCGCCAGTGTTTAACACACTGCCGATGATGGGCAAAGCCAGCCCGGTAAGTCTGGGCGTACCGGCTGATGCATCCGCCAGCGGCGGTCAGCAACAGCAGGTGCAGGAGCAGCGCCGTCGCATTAATGCGATGTTGCAGGATTACGAGTTGCAGCGTCGTCTGCACTCTGAACAGCTTCAGTTTGAGCAGGCCCAAACCCAGCAAGCTGCGGTGCAGGTGCCCGGAAACCAAACTTTAGGAACGCAATCGCAGTAATGAAGCAACTTTGGTTCGCCATGTCTCTGATGGCGGGTAGCCTGTTCTTCTCTGCCAACGCCTCGGCTGATGTTTCATCCGGGGCGTTGTTGCAGCAAATGAATCTGGCCAGCCAGTCACTCAATTACGAGTTGGCATTTATCAGCATCAATAAGCAGGGTGTCGAGTCTCTACGCTATCGCCACGCCCGTCTTGATAACCAGCCGCTCGCCCAGCTTTTACAGATGGATGGCCCGCGTCGGGAAGTTGTCCAGCGGGGCAATGAAATCAGCTATTTCGAGCCTGGTCTGGAGCCTTTCACGCTGAATGGCGACTATATCGTTGATTCTCTGCCGTCGCTTATCTATACCGACTTCAAACGGCTCGCTCCTTACTATGATTTTATTTCAGTAGGGCGTACGCGCATTGCAGACCGACTGTGTGAGGTCATCCGCGTGGTTGCGCGCGATGGCACGCGCTACAGCTATATCGTCTGGATTGATGCGGAAACCAAGCTGCCGATGCGTGTAGATCTGCTCGACCGCGACGGCGAGACGCTGGAACAGTTCCGCGTTATCTCCTTTAGCGTCAACAATCAGGTTGGCAACAGCATGCAGAATCTGGCGAAGGCCAGCCTGCCGCCGTTGCTCTCTGTCCCGGCCGGGGATTCCGTGAATTTCAACTGGGTGCCTTCCTGGATCCCACAAGGGTTTAGCGAAGTATCAAGCAGTCGTCGTCAGCTGCCTACCATTGATACGCCGGTTGAATCACGTCTCTATTCCGATGGCTTGTTCAGCTTCTCGGTGAACATCAACCGCGCAACGGCAAACAGTTCTGAGCAAATGCTGCGTACCGGGCGTCGTACGGTCAGCACCACGGTACGTGATAACGCTGAGATCACGATTGTGGGTGAACTCCCGCCGCAGACGGCGAAGCGAATCTCTGACAGCATTAAATTCAGGGCCGCACAATGATTAAAGAGTGGGCGACCGTGGTTTCCTGGCAGAATGGCATTGCGCTGGTCAGCTGTGATGTTAAAGCCTCATGCAATAGCTGTGCATCCCGAGCCGGTTGCGGCAGCCGCGTGCTCAATAAATTAGGGCCGCAGACGTCGCATACGATCTCCGTGCCGAGCGAACAGCCGCTGGTAGCCGGTCAGAAGGTCGAACTGGGGATTGCGGAAGGCAGCCTGCTCACTTCCGCGATGCTGGTTTATCTTTCTCCACTGCTCGGCCTGTTTGTGATGGGCGGTATTTTTCAAATGCTGTTTGGCACGGATGTAGCTTCTCTGTGCGGTGCTGCACTAGGGGGCGTAGGTGGATTTTGGCTTGCTAAAGGCCTCTCGCCGAAGCTTGCTGCCCGCGAAGCGTGGCAGCCCGTTATCCTGAGCGTTGCACTGGCACCTGACCAACTTCGCGTCGAGACGCTCTCTTCTGAGGCCCGGTGATCCACCGGGCTTTATCATTATTTACATCTCAAAAAAGAAAACGCCATTTCTTCGCGCTATGCTTGGCTCTAAGTGCATTTCCAGGTTGCGGGTATGTAGTGTAGAATGCTGCGTTTTCGCACTGAAAAACGTCAGGCTAAGAACAGCGGCCTCCAGGAATTCGTAAGGCATAATTATTTAACTATATGAAGAACATACGTAACTTTTCGATCATTGCTCACATTGACCACGGTAAGTCGACGCTGTCTGACCGTATTATCCAGATTTGCGGTGGCCTGTCTGATCGTGAAATGGCAGCCCAGGTACTGGACTCCATGGACCTGGAACGCGAACGCGGTATCACCATCAAAGCGCAGAGCGTGACGCTCGACTACAAAGCTTCTGATGGCGAAACCTATCAACTGAACTTTATCGACACCCCAGGCCACGTTGACTTCTCCTATGAGGTTTCCCGCTCGCTGGCCGCCTGTGAAGGCGCGCTGCTGGTGGTCGATGCCGGGCAGGGCGTTGAAGCCCAGACCCTGGCGAACTGCTACACCGCGATGGAAATGGATCTCGAGGTTGTGCCGGTTCTGAACAAAATCGATCTGCCTGCCGCCGATCCTGAGCGCGTGGCGGAAGAGATTGAAGATATTGTCGGCATTGACGCGACTGATGCCGTGCGCTGCTCGGCTAAAACCGGTGTGGGTGTTCCCGATGTGCTGGAACGTCTGGTGCGTGATATTCCACCACCGGAAGGTGACCCGGATGCCCCGCTTCAGGCGCTGATCATCGACTCCTGGTTCGATAACTACCTGGGCGTGGTCTCTCTGGTGCGTATTAAAAATGGCACCATGCGTAAAGGCGACAAAATCAAGGTTATGAGTACCGGACAGGTCTACAACGCAGACCGTCTGGGTATCTTCACGCCAAAACAGGTTGACCGTACCGAGCTGAAATGCGGCGAGGTAGGCTGGCTGGTCTGCGCGATTAAAGACATCCTCGGCGCGCCAGTAGGCGATACCCTGACTGGTGCGCGTAACCCGGCAGACAAAGCGCTGCCTGGCTTTAAAAAGGTGAAACCGCAGGTTTATGCAGGCCTGTTCCCGGTCAGCTCCGATGACTACGAAAACTTCCGCGATGCGCTCGGCAAGCTGAGCCTGAACGATGCCTCCCTGTTCTACGAGCCAGAAAGCTCAACGGCGCTGGGCTTCGGCTTCCGCTGCGGCTTCCTCGGCCTGCTGCACATGGAGATCATTCAGGAACGTCTGGAACGTGAATACGATCTGGATCTGATCACCACCGCACCGACGGTAGTGTATGAAGTGGAAACGACGTCGAAAGAAGTGATCTACGTCGACAGCCCGTCCAAGCTGCCACCGCTGAATAACATTCACGAGCTGCGCGAGCCGATCGCAGAGTGTCACATGCTGCTGCCGCAGGAGTTCCTGGGTAACGTCATCACGCTCTGTATTGAGAAGCGTGGCGTGCAGACCAACATGGTTTACCACGGTAACCAGGTGGCGCTGACCTATGAAATCCCGATGGCGGAAGTGGTCCTCGACTTCTTCGACCGTCTGAAGTCTACCTCTCGTGGCTATGCGTCACTGGATTACAACTTCAAACGCTTCCAGGCTTCAAACATGGTGCGTGTGGACGTGCTGATCAACGGCGAGCGCGTGGATGCGCTGGCGCTGATCACCCACAACGACAATGCGCCGTACCGTGGCCGCGAGCTGGTTGAGAAGATGAAAGATCTGATCCCGCGTCAGCAGTTCGACATTGCGATTCAGGCGGCCATTGGCAACCACATTATCGCGCGTTCAACCGTGAAACAGCTGCGTAAAAACGTTCTGGCGAAGTGCTATGGCGGCGACGTCAGCCGTAAGAAAAAGCTGCTGCAGAAGCAGAAAGAAGGTAAGAAGCGTATGAAGCAGGTCGGTAACGTTGAGCTGCCGCAGGAAGCATTCCTTGCCATTCTTCATGTCGGTAAAGACGGCAAATAACCTTTAAGGAGTTGGCATGGCGAACATGTTTGCCCTGATCCTGGTCATCGCTACGCTGGTGACAGGTCTGCTGTGGTGTCTGGATAAGTTTATCTTCGCCCCAAAACGCCGCGAACGTCAGGCTGCCGCGCAGGCAGCGACTGGCGACCAGCTGGACGCGAAAACCCTGAAGAAAGTTGGCCCGAAACCGGGCTGGCTGGAAACGGGCGCGTCGGTATTCCCGGTGCTGGCAATTGTGCTGGTGGTACGTTCGTTTATTTACGAACCGTTCCAGATCCCATCGGGTTCCATGATGCCAACGCTGCTGATCGGGGATTTTATTCTGGTTGAGAAGTTTGCCTACGGCATCAAAGATCCGATTTACCAGAAAACGCTGATCGAAACCGGTCATCCGAAACGTGGCGACATCGTGGTGTTTAAATATCCGGACGATCCGCGTCTGGATTACATTAAGCGCGCGGTGGGTCTGCCGGGAGATAAAGTGACCTACGATCCGGTTGCGAAGGAAGTCACCGTTCAGCCGGGCTGCAGTTCCGGTACCGCCTGTGAAAATGCGCTGCCAATCACCTACTCAAACGTTGAGCCAAGTGATTTTGTGCAGACCTTCGCCCGCCGTAACGGCGGTGAAGCAACGAACGGGTTCTTCCAGCTGCCGAAAGGCGAAACTAAAGAGAACGGTATCCGCCTGGTTGAGCGCAAAGAGACCCTGGGTGATGTCACTCACCGCATCCTCACTGTGCCAATCGCGCAGGATCAGCTGGGTATGTACTACCAGCAGCCGGGCCAGCAGCTGGCAAGCTGGATTGTACCGCCAGGGCACTACTTCATGATGGGTGATAACCGCGATAATTCAGCGGACAGCCGTTACTGGGGCTTTGTGCCGGAAGCGAATCTGGTCGGTAAAGCTACCGCCATCTGGATGAGTTTTGAGAAGCAGGAAGGTGAATGGCCGACTGGCGTTCGCCTGAATCGTATTGGCGGAATCCATTAATTCTCACTAAATGAACGCGTAGCCGCTTTAATTAGCGGCTACGTGAATTATTTCCACGATAAATCTCTTCGAACTAACGACATCCCCTGTCGTTGTGTATAGAATATTCCCCCGAAGTTTAAGGTTGGCCCTGCAAGGGTGCCACGGCACACGAAACCGCGTTGGTTTTCTCAGGTCGGTTTCGTGTGCTGCATTTTTGACGCATTCATTTATTGGTATCGCATGAACCCCATCGTAATTAATCGGCTTCAACGGAAGCTGGGCTACACTTTTCATCATCAGGAGTTGTTGCAACAGGCATTAACCCACCGCAGTGCCAGCAGCAAGCACAATGAGCGTCTCGAGTTTCTGGGCGACTCTATTTTAAGTTTCGTGATTGCGAATGCGCTTTATCATCGTTTCCCGCGCGTGGATGAAGGTGATATGAGCCGCATGCGCGCCACGCTGGTTCGGGGTAATACCCTTGCGGAAATCGCGCGCGAATTTGAACTGGGCGAATGTCTGCGTCTTGGGCCGGGTGAACTGAAAAGCGGCGGCTTCCGTCGTGAATCTATTCTTGCCGATACGGTCGAAGCATTAATTGGTGGTGTGTTCCTGGACAGCGATATCCAGACCGTCGAAAAGCTGATCCTTAACTGGTATCAGACTCGTCTGGACGAAATTAGCCCGGGCGATAAACAAAAAGATCCGAAAACGCGCCTGCAGGAATATTTGCAGGGTCGTCATCTGCCGCTGCCATCCTATCTGGTGGTGCAGGTGCGTGGCGAAGCGCACGATCAGGAATTTACCATCCATTGCCAGGTCAGTGGCCTGAGTGAACCGGTGGTGGGCACAGGTTCAAGCCGTCGTAAGGCTGAACAGGCTGCCGCCGAACAGGCGTTGAAAATGCTGGAGCTGGAATGAGCGAAGAAAAAACCTATTGCGGATTTATTGCCATCGTCGGACGTCCGAACGTCGGCAAATCCACCCTGTTGAATAATCTGCTTGGGCAGAAGATTTCCATCACCTCGCGTAAGGCGCAGACCACGCGTCACCGCATCGTCGGTATCCATACTGAAGGCGCGTATCAGGCGATCTACGTCGATACCCCGGGCCTGCACATGGAAGAGAAGCGTGCCATTAACCGTCTGATGAACAAGGCGGCGAGCAGCTCCATCGGCGATGTAGAGCTGGTGATTTTCGTTGTGGAAGGCACCCGCTGGACGCCGGACGACGAAATGGTATTGAACAAGCTGCGTGACGGCAAAACGCCGGTCATCCTCGCGGTCAACAAAGTTGACAACGTGCAGGAAAAAGCTGACCTGCTGCCTCATCTGCAGTGGCTGGGCAGCCAGATGAACTTCCTTGATATCGTTCCGCTGTCTGCTGAGACCGGTATGAACGTCGATACCATCGCGGGCATCGTGCGCAAGCATCTGCCGGAAGCGATTCATCATTTCCCGGAAGACTACATCACCGATCGCTCTCAGCGCTTTATGGCGTCTGAAATCATCCGTGAAAAGCTGATGCGTTTCCTGGGCGCTGAGCTGCCGTACTCTGTGACGGTAGAGATCGAGCGTTTCCAGAGCAATGAGCGCGGTGGCTACGATATTAACGGCCTGATCCTCGTTGAGCGTGAAGGGCAGAAGAAGATGGTGATCGGCAACAAAGGTGCCAAGATCAAAACCATCGGCATTGAAGCCCGTAAGGACATGATGGAGATGTTCGAAGCGCCGGTTCACCTCGAACTGTGGGTGAAAGTGAAATCTGGCTGGGCCGATGATGAGCGTGCTCTGCGCAGCCTCGGTTACGGCGAAGACCAGTAACTCAAGACGACGAGTATAATGGAAGGTTGGCAGCGCGCCTTCGTTCTCCATAGTCGTCCCTGGAGCGAAACCAGCCTCATGCTGGACGTCTTCACGGAAGAGTCAGGCCGCGTGCGCCTTGTTGCGAAAGGCGCACGTTCCAAACGTTCTAATCTGAAAGGTGCCTTACAGCCTTTTACGCCGCTGCTGGTTCGCTTTGGCGGGCGAGGGGAAGTCAAAACTCTGCGCAGCGCAGAAGCCGTCTCTCTGGCGCTTCCCCTTTCTGGCATCACGCTCTACAGCGGTCTGTATGTCAACGAGCTTATCTCTCGCGTCCTTGAACATGAGACTCGCTTCTCGGAACTTTTCTTCGATTATCTGCACTGTATCCAGGCACTGGCTGGCGCAACCGGCACGCCCGAGCCTGCGCTGCGCCGTTTCGAACTGGCGCTGCTGGGTCATCTCGGGTACGGCGTGGATTTTCTGCACTGCGCGGGCAGCGGTGATGAGGTGGAAGACACCATGACCTACCGCTATCGCGAAGAAAAAGGCTTCATTGCCAGTATTGTGATAGACAACAGCACCTTTACCGGTCGCCAGCTCCGGGCGCTATATGAGCGCGAGTTTCCCGATCAAGATACCCTGCGCGCCGCAAAACGCTTTACCCGGATTGCCCTCAAGCCGTATCTTGGCGGTAAGCCCTTAAAGAGCCGCGAATTATTCAGGCAGTTTATGCCGAAACGTTAGACCACAGAATCGAAAAGAAAACCGAGGATTGTCATGGCTGAATTACTGTTAGGCGTCAACATCGATCACATCGCCACGCTGCGCAATGCACGCGGCACGGCGTATCCCGATCCGGTTCAGGCGGCGTTTATCGCTGAACAGGCTGGCGCCGACGGCATTACCGTTCACCTGCGTGAAGACCGCCGCCATATCACTGACCGCGACGTACGCATTCTGCGCCAGACGCTGGACACCCGTATGAATCTGGAGATGGCGGTCACCGAAGAGATGCTGGCGATTGCCTGCGAGACCAAACCGCATTTCTGCTGCCTGGTGCCGGAAAAACGCCAGGAAGTGACCACAGAAGGCGGTCTGGACGTGGCAGGGCAGCAGGACAAAATGCGCGATGCCTGCAAGCGCCTGGCGGATGCCGGAATTCTGGTTTCTCTGTTTATTGACGCTGATTTCACCCAGATCAAAGCCGCTGCTGACGTGGGCGCGCCGTATATCGAAATCCACACCGGCTGCTATGCCGATGCCAAAAATGATGCCGAACAGGCCAAAGAGCTGGAGCGTATCGCCAAAGCGGCCACCTACGCCGCGAGCCTGGGCCTGAAGGTCAACGCCGGCCACGGCCTGACCTACCACAACGTGAAGGCCATTGCCGCCCTGCCGGAAATGCACGAGCTGAACATCGGCCACGCCATTATTGGACGCGCGGTGATGAGCGGCCTAAAAGAGGCGGTCTCTGAAATGAAACGCCTGATGCTGGAAGCGCGTCAGTAATGGCCATTCTGGGCTTAGGCACCGATATCGTTGAAATAGCCCGCATTGAAGCGGTGATCGCCCGCAGCGGCGATCGCCTCGCAAGACGCGTGCTGAGCGATAACGAATGGGCCATCTGGGAAACGCATCAGCAGCCGGTGCGTTTTCTGGCAAAGCGCTTTGCCGTAAAAGAGGCGGCAGCCAAAGCTTTCGGGACCGGCATTCGTAACGGCCTGGCATTTAACCAGTTCGAAGTGTTTAACGATGATCTGGGCAAACCGAGCCTGCGTTTGTGGGGAGAAGCGCAAAAACTGGCGGAGAAGCTGGGGGTGAATCATATGCACGTGACGATCGCAGATGAACGCCACTATGCCAGCGCGACGGTGATTATCGAAAGTTAAAGTTTGTCTGCGTGGTGCATCAGCACAAACTTATCCCACAGCTGTTCTTCGCTTTCGACGTGTGCCGGATCCTTCAGGATAGTATTGGGGATCGGGCACACCTTCTGGCAGGTCGGCGTTTCATAGTGGCCGATGCATTCCGTGCAGCGGTCGCTGTTAATCTCATAAATGCTGTCGCCCATCGAAATTGCCTGGTTAGGGCATTCGGGTTCGCACATATCGCAATTGATGCATTTTTTGGTAATTAACAGCGCCATCAGGAAATTCTCAGAAACAACACAAACTGGGCGGGCATTATACGCGTCAAACCAGTTTCTTTACCAGTTCTTCGCTATGGCGAATGCGTTCGGGCGCGCGCTCCAGATCCTGCTGCACCAGCGCCATAAACAGCAGATCCGTCAGCATCATTTGCGCACTGGTGGATGAAATCGCCGCGCTGCGCGTGGCCTGCTCTTCGGCAATGGTATATAAACAGCGCGTTGCCCGCTGCTGCAGCGCATTGGGCGTAAAGCCGGTGATCGCCAGAATTTTCCCGCCGACGCGCAGGGCTTCATCGGTGGCCATGTTGATCTCGCGGCGCTCGCCGGAGTAGGAGATCGCCAGCAGCAGATCGTCAGGATCCATCGCCTGCACGGTCGCCAGCAGGGCGTGCATATCCTGCTCGACGATTGCGTTAAAACCGATTTTAGTCAGCTTCCAGCCAAAATTACGCGCCACCAGACCGGACGCGCCAATACCGGTCAAAATAATACGCCGCGCCGCCCGCAGCATCGCCACGCTTTCCAGTAATTTCTCTTCGGTATTCACATCCAGCGTGGCGTGCATGGCCGCCACGTTCTCCTTGATCAGCTTTTCCCCGACCAGACGCATCGGGTCATCGCCGCGGATCTGGTTATGCACCGGCATGGACTGCGGGTTCGGGTTACTCACCAGCGCTTCGCTGATTGCCAGCTTAAGAGCGGGAAAACCCTTAAACCCGATCTTCTGGGCAAATTTTACCACGCTTGACTGACTCACTCCGGCTTCGCTTGCCAGCTGCTGAGAACTGAGGTGGCGGGCGCGATCGGGCTGAGAAAGCAGAAAATCCGCCAGCTTTTTGTCGCTTTGAGCAAAGCCGGCGTAGCGCTGGCGAATGCGAATTAAACAGTTCATAGGTACTCCCGGCGGAAATGTGATTGTCTGCGCAAATACGAATTTTGCTCGCCTGAATGAATTTTATATTCCATTATAGTGTGATTATTATGAATTAAAAATTCTTGAGGTACAAAAGATGAATCTTGGCTCACTTGTTTCTGAAACGCGTAACCCGCAAACCATGGATCTGGATGCCCTCTCCACCCTGGAGCTGGTTAACCGTTTTAATCAACAGGATACGCTGGTCGCGCAGGCAGTAAAAGAGACATTGCCTGAGGTGGCGAAAGCGGTCGATGCGGCGGCGGAAGCCCTCAAGGCCGGTGGTCGCATTATCTATATGGGGGCCGGTACCAGCGGGCGTCTCGGTGTGCTGGATGCTTCCGAATGTCCGCCCACCTTTGGCGTTCCGCACGGCCTGGTGGTCGGTTTAATTGCCGGTGGTCCCGGTGCGCTGCTGAAAGCGGTAGAAGGGGCGGAAGATAATAAACAGCTGGGTGAAGATGATCTGAAAGCACTGAACCTGACCGCGCAGGATCTGGTGGTCGGGCTGGCGGCATCCGGGCGCACGCCGTACGTCATTGGTGGCCTGGAATACGCCAACCGGACGGGCTGCACGACGGTCGCTATCTCCTGTAACCCGGGCTCACCGATTGCGCAGGTCGCCGCTATCGCCATCTCTCCGGTCGTCGGGCCGGAAGCGCTCACCGGCTCCACGCGCCTGAAATCCGGGACCGCGCAAAAGCTGGTGCTCAATATGATCTCCACCGGCGCGATGGTGAAGTTCGGCAAGGTCTATCAGAACCTGATGGTGGATATGCAGGCCACCAACGTCAAGCTGGTGGACAGAGCCTGCCGCATGGTGATGGAGGCGACAGGCGCGGCTCGGGAAGAGGCGGAGGCGGTGCTCAGGCAGACCGATCACGACGTCAAACCGGCCATCCTGATGATTTTAAGCGGGCTGGATGCAGCAGCAGCACGAGCCAAACTTGAGGCGCATAATGGCTTCTTACGGGCGGCGTTAGAAAACTAGCAGAGGCGTGTATGGACAAAACAGCAGCGCTCGCCAGCGATATCCTGCAGGGGATTGGTGGGGAGAAAAATATTCAGCGTCTGGAAAACTGCATGACGCGCGTGCGCGTCGAGGTGCATAACGACGATCAGCTTGACGTGCCGCGCCTGAAACAACTCTCCGGCGTGAGCGGGTACGTGAAACAGGGGCAGCAGCATCAGCTGATCGTCGGGCCCGGGAAAGCGGCGCAGGTTGTCGATGCCATGCGCGCGCTGATGGTCGGCGGCGCGAGCGTGACGGTCGACGACGCTGAACGTACCAAAGCGCAGGCGAAGGCGAAATACAAAGCCCCGATGAGCGACGCGCTGCGACAGCTGGCAAACGTCTTTATCCCGCTGATCCCGGCGTTTATTGCCTCCGGCCTGATCACCGGGATCATCAACATCCTCAAGCGGCCGGATATCGTCGGGGACTTTGCCACGCAGTATCCGAACCTGCTGGGGATTCTCGGGATCTTCGGCAGCGCGGTGTTTGCCATCATGAACATCCTGGTCGGGGTCAATACCGCGAAGGTGTTTGGCGGATCGCTGGCCATGGGCGGCGTAATGGCGGGGATCTTGTCCAGCCCGCAGCTGGCGCAAATCACGCTGTTTGGCGAGGCGCTCCAGCCGGGGCGCGGCGGGGTGATAGCCGTGCTGCTGGTGGTTATCCTGATGTCCTGGATCGAGAAAAAGCTACGCGCGGTTCTGCCTGGCTCGATTGAGCTGATACTCAACCCGCTGCTGACCACGTTAATTACCGGTAGCGTCGCGATTGTTGTCCTGCAGCCGCTAGGCGGGTGGATCTCTGACGCCATCGCTCACGGCGCGTCTCTGGCTATCGACCGCGGCGGCCTGCTGGTGGGGGCGGTGCTGTCTGGCACCTTCCTGCCGCTGGTGCTGACCGGCCTGCATCAGGGGCTGGTTCCCATTCACGTCGAACTGGTGCAGGCGCACGGCTATAACGCGTTGCTGCCTATCCTGTCGATGGCGGGCGTCGGGCAGGTGGGGGCAGCGATTGCCGTCCTGATGAAAACCCGCAACGCGCGCCTGAAAAAGGTGATCAAAGGGGCGCTGCCGGTCGGGCTGCTCGGCATTGGCGAGCCGCTGATCTTCGGCGTCACGCTGCCGCTGGGTAAACCCTTCCTTGCAGCCTGTCTGGGGGGCGCGGTAGGCGGGGCGCTTATCAGCTACTGGAAAGTCGCTACGGTTATCACCTTTGGTCTCTCCGGTTTACCGCTGGCGTTAACCATCGTGACCGGAAAAGTCATGCTCTATCTGTTAGGCTATTTAGTAGCGGTGATCGCCGGGTTCCTGTTTACCTGGCTGTTAGGATTCAACGACCCAGAGGAGTAAGGTTTGGCCAATCACGAGCGTCGCGTTGTCTTTTTCGATCTGGATGGAACGCTGCATCAGCAGGATATGTTTGGTACGTTTATGCGCTACCTGCTGCGGCGCCAGCCTCTGAACGCGCTGCTTGTCCTGCCGCTCTTACCTGTGATTGGCATCGCGCTGCTGGTGAAAGGCCGGGCGGCGCGATGGCCGATGAGCCTGCTGCTGTGGGGATGCACCTTTGGCCACAGCGAAGCGCGGCTCAAACAGCTCGAACAGGATTTCGCGCACTGGTTCCGCGGCCACGTCGCCGCGTTTCCCGTGGTTCAGGCGCGCCTGACCAGCTATCTTGACGCCAACGATGCCGACATCTGGCTGATTACCGGCTCCCCGCAGACGCTGGTGGAGCAGGTCTACTTTGATACCCCCTGGCTGCCGCGCGTCAATCTTATCGCTACGCAAATTTCCCGCGGCTACGGCGGCTGGGTTCTGACGATGCGCTGCCTGGGGCATGAAAAAGTGGCCCAACTGGAAAAACGCATCGGCACGCCGCTGCGCCTTTACAGCGGCTACAGCGACAGCAAGCAGGACAACCCGCTGCTCTATTTTTGCCAGCATCGCTGGCGCGTTACTCCCCTCGGTGAACTTCAGCAACTCGAATAGTCTTATCTATAAGGGGTGTGTATAATGCCGCCCGCTTTTCGACTGGAGTATCAGCCCTTGTCCACCTCAGAACACAATCATGAATACTGGATGCGCCACGCGCTGGCGCTGGCTCAACGTGCCTGGGACGAGGGCGAAGTGCCCGTGGGCGCGGTGCTGGTTCATAACAACCAGGTGATTGGGGAAGGGTGGAACCGTCCTATTGGTCGCCACGATCCTACCGCGCATGCCGAAATAATGGCGCTTCGCCAGGGCGGACTGGTGCTGCAAAACTATCGCCTGCTCAATACCACCCTGTACGTGACGCTGGAGCCGTGCGTGATGTGCTCCGGTGCAATGGTGCACAGCCGAATCGGAACCCTGGTGTTTGGCGCGCGGGATGAAAAAACCGGGGCCGCCGGTTCACTGATGGACGTGCTGGGTCACCCGGGAATGAATCATCAGGTGCAGACTATCGGTGGGGTACTTGCACCAGAGTGTTCGGGGCTATTAAGCGATTTCTTTCGAATGCGCCGTCAGCAGAAAAAGCAACAAAAGGCAGAATTGAAGTTGTCGGGTGATTAAGCTCGTCCGGCGCCACAACCGGATAACTTTCCGCCAGCTGTTTTGCCTCGGTCGCCTCTTTCTCTTTCTCCAGCAGATAGCCGACCAGGCTAATCTGATACTTACGGATATTTTCCACATAGGCGTAGGCTTCATGTCCGCGCGCGTAGCCGTACGTCAGCTTGTTGTACCATGGCTTCTGGCTCAGCAGCGGCAGGCGCTGTTTTACGTCTGACCAGCTGTCCGGGTTCCCCTTCGTTTTCGCCGTCAGAGCCCGCGCGTCAAGCATGTGCGCATAGCCCATGTTGTAGGCCGCCAGCGCAAACCAGATCCGTTCCTCTTCCGGCACCGTCTCCGGCACTTTAGCCATCATATCCTGCAGGTAGCGCGCCCCGCCGCTGATGCTCTGTTCCGCATCGGTACGGTCGTTCACGCCCAGGCTTAACGCGGTATTTTTGGTTAACATCATCAGTCCGCGTACGCCCGTGGGCGACGTGGCCTGGGTGTCCCAGTGGGACTCCTGGTACGAGATCGCCGCCAGCAGTTTCCAGTCAATTTCCTGGGCGTATTTTTCGAATAGCGGCTGCAGGTCCGGCAGGACGCTGTCCACCGCGCGCAGGAAGCTGCGGGTGTCAACGTAGTCAAAGTCATCACCGTGGCCGAGGTACTTCTCCTCAAGGCGTGCCAGCGTGCCGTCTTCATTAATGGTGTTATAGAAATCGAGCATGGCCGCCGAGAGGGTCTGGTCGTCATCCAGATGGGTAAACCAGGTCACCGGCTGTTCGTCCGTCACGTCCAGCGCCACGGCGATTTCAGGATGCACCCGCTGGAACAGGCTGATCGCCACCGAATCAGCGATGGTGTAGGGCAGTTTCTGATCTTTGACCTGATCCAGCAGCTCCGTCGTGCCGAGTTTAGGGTCAACCGTCCAGCTCAGGTCGGGATATTTTTTCTCTTTCAGCTCACGCAGATCGTCAATCACCACGTGGCCGGGAGCAATTGTTAGCTGTTGCGCGTTAATCGAGGCCAGCGTACGCGGGCGCAGGCTCCCGACACGATAGACCAGCTGCTGGGAAACTGAATAGTAGGTCGGTCCTGGCTGGTAGTTCTTGCTGCGCTCGCTGTTGTACACCAGCCCGGCAGCGAGGATATCGGCATCGTCATTATCCAGGTCGTCAAACAGCTGGCTGATGTTCTGACGCACGGTAATTTTGAGCTTCACGCCCAGGTAGTCAGCGAACTGCTGCGCCAGCTCATAATCCAGACCGATGGTTTTGCCGTTGATGTCGCTGTAAATCAGCGGAGAGTTGAGGGTACTGACGCGCAGTTCCCCCCGCTCCTGAATGGCGGCGATTCGGTTTTCGGCTTTGCCGAACCAGGGGATGGAAGGCCAGAGGGCCACTGCCAGCAGCAACGTAACAATGCCGATGAGCAGATAATTAATCTTTAATTTTTTCAATTAGTTAATTCTCTGCGACGCCGGTTGCCTCAGTCTGCTGTAGCCATGTTAATCATAAGGTTTGCCATTGAATGAGCGGCATTTTGCGTAAACTTGCGCCACTTGGCAACCAATTAGAGAGACAGGTCACATCTATTGTTAAATGCTGAAGTCGATTTTATTTCGACGCAAACGGTTTCGTCGACGCTCAGGATTCTCTATAATGACGCCCGTTTTCCCCCCTTGCGCACACTGTAAGCGCCCCGGCGCTTCGAAGACGAGAGACTTATGATGGAAATTCTGCGTGGTTCGCCTGCACTGTCTGCCTTCCGTATTACCAAACTGCTGGCACGTTTTCAGGCGGCCGACCTTCCGGTAAGCAATATTTACGCTGAGTATGTCCATTTTGCTGACCTGAATGCCCCCCTGAATGCAGAGGAGCGCGTACAGCTGGAACGCCTGCTCAAGTATGGCCCAAATCTGAGCAGCCATACGCCAACCGGCAAACTGATCCTTGCGACGCCGCGTCCGGGCACCATCTCCCCCTGGTCTTCCAAAGCCACCGATATTGCTCACAACTGCGGCCTGAGCCAGATTAACCGTCTGGAGCGCGGCGTGGCGTACTACGTTGAAGCCTCTACCCTGAGCGACGCGCAGTGGCAGGCCGTTGCGGCGGAGTTGCACGACCGCATGATGGAGAGCGTGTTTGCTTCTCTGGATGACGCACAGAAACTGTTCTCCCACCATCAGCCTGCGCCGGTACAGAGCGTAGACTTGCTGGGGCAGGGCCGTCAGGCGCTGATTGACGCCAACCTGCGTCTCGGCCTGGCGCTGGCAGAAGACGAAATTGACTACCTGCAGGACGCGTTCGTTAAGCTCAACCGCAACCCGAACGACATCGAACTCTACATGTTCGCGCAGGCCAACTCTGAGCACTGCCGCCATAAGATTTTCAACGCCGACTGGATTATCGACGGCGAACAGCAGCCGAAGTCGCTGTTCAAAATGATTAAAAACACCATGGAACAAACCCCTGACCACGTGCTGTCTGCCTATAAAGACAACGCCGCGGTGATGGAAGGTTCCGAGGTGGGCCGCTTCTTCGCCGATCGCGAAGCAGGGCGTTATGACTTCCATCAGGAGCCTGCGCATATCCTGATGAAAGTGGAAACCCACAACCACCCGACGGCCATTTCTCCGTGGCCGGGTGCGGCGACCGGCTCCGGCGGTGAAATCCGTGACGAAGGGGCGACCGGCCGTGGGGCGAAACCAAAAGCGGGTCTGGTCGGTTTCTCCGTTTCTAACCTGCGCATCCCTGGCTTTGAACAGCCGTGGGAAGAAGATTTCGGCAAGCCAGAGCGCATCGTGACCGCGCTGGATATCATGACCGAAGGCCCGCTGGGCGGCGCGGCGTTCAACAACGAATTTGGTCGTCCGGCGCTGAACGGTTACTTCCGTACCTACGAAGAGAAAGTGGACAGCCACAACGGCGAAGAGCTGCGCGGCTACCACAAACCGATCATGCTGGCGGGCGGGATCGGCAACATCCGTGCCGATCACGTCCAGAAAGGCGAGATCGTCGTCGGTGCGAAGCTGATCGTGCTCGGCGGCCCGGCCATGAACATCGGTCTGGGCGGCGGTGCGGCCTCCTCTATGGCCTCCGGCCAGTCTGACGCGGATCTCGATTTTGCTTCCGTGCAGCGCGACAACCCGGAAATGGAGCGTCGCTGCCAGGAAGTGATCGACCGCTGCTGGCAGCTGGGCGATGCCAACCCGATTCTGTTCATCCACGACGTGGGCGCGGGCGGTCTGTCCAACGCCATGCCGGAGCTGGTGAGCGACGGTGGCCGCGGCGGGCGCTTCAACCTGCGCGACATCCTGAGTGATGAGCCAGGCATGAGCCCGCTGGAGATCTGGTGCAACGAATCCCAGGAGCGCTACGTGCTGGCGGTTGCTGCGGATCAGCTGCCGCTGTTTGACGAGCTGTGCCGCCGCGAGCGCGCGCCGTATGCCGTTATCGGTGAAGCGACCGAAGAGCAGCACCTTTCCTTAAGCGACACCCACTTTGACAACCAGCCGATCGATCTGCCGCTGGACGTGCTGCTCGGTAAAACGCCGAAGATGACCCGCGACGTAACAACCCGTAAAGCGGCAGGCAAAGCGCTGGATCGCCAGGGCATTACCGTGGCGGAAGCGGTTAACCGCGTGCTGCATCTGCCTGCTGTGGCAGAGAAAACCTTCCTCGTGACCATCGGCGACCGTACCGTGACCGGTATGGTATCGCGCGATCAGATGGTTGGTCCGTGGCAAATCCCGGTCGCTAACTGCGCCGTGACCACCGCGAGCCTCGACAGCTACTACGGCGAAGCGATGGCGCTGGGCGAACGCACCCCGGTGGCGCTGCTGGACTTCGCGGCCTCTGCCCGTCTGGCGGTCGGTGAAGCGCTGACCAACATCGCCGCGACGCAGATTGGCGACATCAAACGTATCAAACTTTCTGCAAACTGGATGGCCGCAGCCGGTCACCCTGGCGAAGATGCTGGCCTGTATGAAGCCGTGAAAGCGGTGGGCGAGGAGCTGTGTCCTGCCCTCGGCCTGACCATTCCGGTGGGCAAAGACTCCATGTCGATGAAAACCCGCTGGCAGGAAGGCAACGAGCAGCGCGAGATGACCTCTCCGCTGTCGCTGGTGATCACCGCGTTTGCCCGCGTGGAAGACGTGCGTCACACCGTTACGCCGCAGCTTGTGACCGAAGACAACGCCCTGCTGCTGATTGACCTGGGTAAAGGTCACAACGCGCTGGGTGCCACCGCGCTGGCGCAGGTTTATCGCCAGCTTGGCGATAAGCCAGCCGACGTGCGTGACGTTGCCCAACTGAAAGGCTTCTACGACGCCATCCAGGCGCTGGTGGCGCAGCGTAAGCTGCTGGCCTACCACGACCGTTCCGACGGCGGCCTGCTGGTGACGCTGGCAGAGATGGCCTTCACCGGCCACTGTGGCGTGGAAGCGAACATTGCAACGCTTGGTGAAGACCGTCTGGCGGCGCTGTTTAACGAAGAGCTGGGCGCGGTGATTCAGGTACGTGCCGCGGATCGCGACGCGGTGGAAGCGATCCTGGCGAAGCACGGTCTGGCAGACTGCGTCCACTATCTGGGTAAAGCCGTTCATGGCGACCGCTTCGTCATTGAAGCAGACGGCCACGCGGTGTTCAGCGAAAGTCGCACCACGCTGCGCATGTGGTGGGCAGAAACCACCTGGCAGATGCAGCGCCTGCGCGATAATCCGGAATGCGCCGATCAGGAGCATAACGCGAAGGCCAATGACCAGGATCCAGGCCTGAACGTGAAGCTCTCCTTCGACATCAACGAAGACATTGCCGCGCCGTACATCGCGACCGGCGCGCGTCCGAAAGTGGCGGTGCTGCGCGAGCAGGGCGTTAACTCCCACGTTGAGATGGCGGCAGCCTTCCACCGTGCGGGCTTTGACGCCATCGACGTCCACATGAGCGACCTGCTGGCGGGCCGTACCGGTCTGGAAGATTTCCAGGCGCTGGTGGCGTGCGGCGGCTTCTCCTACGGCGACGTGCTGGGCGCGGGCGAAGGCTGGGCGAAGTCCATCCTGTTTAACAGCCGCGTGCGTGACGAGTTCGAGACCTTCTTCCACCGTCCGCAGACGCTGGCGCTGGGCGTGTGTAACGGCTGCCAGATGATGTCTAACCTGCGCGAACTGATCCCGGGCAGCGAAGCCTGGCCACGCTTTGTGCGTAACCAGTCCGACCGCTTCGAAGCACGCTTCAGCCTGGTAGAAGTGACCCAAAGCCCGTCTCTGCTGCTGCAGGGAATGGTAGGGTCGCAGATGCCAATCGCCGTTTCCCACGGTGAAGGTCAGGTAGAAGTGCGCGATGCGGCGCATCTGGCTCAGCTTGAGAGCAAAGGCCTGGTGGCGCTGCGCTTTGTCGATAACTTCGGCAAGGTGACAGAAACCTACCCGGCGAACCCGAACGGCTCCGCCAACGGTATTACGGCGGTGACCAGCGAAAGCGGTCGCGCGACCATCATGATGCCGCATCCGGAGCGCGTGTTCCGTACCGTGAGCAACTCCTGGCATCCGGAAAACTGGGGCGAGGACAGCCCGTGGATGCGTATCTTCCGCAACGCGCGTAAGCAGCTGGGTTAAGACGTAAAGCAGGTACTTTGTAGGCCCGGTAAGCGGTAGCGCCACCGGGCTTTTTTATGCGTGTCGCAAAATTGCGACAAAGAGGGTATTTGACTGTCTCCGAATGGAGACATTTAACTCATTGATTTATATAAGGCGGGGCGGGTTCCCGTTAAGGTGTTGCTTAATAGCGACACTTAGCCTGGAAATCATTCAGTGCACAACCAACAAGGTAAACGAGTAAAAACTATATATTTCAACATGTTAATATTTTGTTTTGCATTCTGGCACGGGTGTTGCATAATTATTAACCAGTGGCTCATTCACCTTCTTATGTCAGCCCCTTCGGGACGTGCTACATAAACTTCGAATGACGCACAAAAAGGTGCCTGCCGTCCAACTACTGATCATTGCGTTGCTTTATCAGGCCAGGGCGAAACGTCGAGTTAGGCACCGCCTTATTCCATGACAAAGCCGGGTTTTTACCCGGCTTTGTTGTATCTGAAGGGCAGACTCAGTTACGCTCTCCGTAAACCCCCATGAAGAGAGTAATGCGTTGAAACGCTGGCCCGTTTTCCCCCGCTCCCTGCGACAGCTCGTGATGATGGCCTTCCTGCTGATCCTGCTGCCGCTGCTGATCCTTGCCTGGCAGGCATGGCAGAGCCTCAACGCGCTCAGTGCCCAGGCGGCATTAACGAACCGCACCACGCTTATCGACGCCAGGCGCAGTGAAGCGATGACCAACGCCGCGCTGGAGATGGAGCGTAGCTATCGTCAGTACTGCGTGCTCGACGATCGGACGCTGGAGAAGGTGTACCAGAGCCAGCGCAAACGCTACAGCGAAATGCTGGATGCCCACGCAGGTGTGTTGCCGGATGACAAGCTGTATCAGGCGTTGCGCCAGGATCTGAACGATCTCGCTCAGCTGCAGTGCCAGAACAGCGGCCCGGATACGGCTGCCGCCGCGCGCCTTGAGGCATTCGCCGCCGCCAATACCGAAATGGTGCAGTCAACGCGCACGGTCATTTTCTCTCGCGGGCAGCAGTTGCAACAGGAGATTGCCGAGCGCGGCCAGTTCTTCGGCTGGCAGGCGCTGGTGCTGTTCCTGGTAAGCCTCGGGCTGGTGCTGCTCTTTACCCGCATGATCATCGGCCCGGTGAAGGGCATCCAGCGTATGATTAACCGCCTGGGGGAGGGGAAATCACTCGGGGATACGGTCGCCTTTAAAGGCCCGCGCGAGCTGCGATCCGTCGGCCAGCGCATTATCTGGCTGTCTGAGCGCCTGGCGTGGCTCGAATCTCAGCGCCACCAGTTTCTGCGCCATATTTCCCATGAACTGAAAACGCCGCTGGCCAGCATGCGTGAAGGAACGGAGCTGCTGGCAGATGAAGTGGCAGGACCGCTTACGCCGGAGCAGAAAGAGATCGTCGAGATTCTTGATGCCAGCAGCCGCAATCTGCAAAAGCTGATTGAGCAGCTTCTGGACTACAACCGCAAGCTGGCAGATGGGACGGTGGTGCTGGAAACCGTCGAGATTGAGCCGCTGGTGGATATGGTGATCTCCGCCCATAGCTTGCCGGCACGAGCTAAAATGATGCATACCGGGGTGGAGCTGAGTGCGCCAACCTGCCTGGCTGAACCCATGCTGTTGATGAGCGTTCTGGATAATCTTTATTCCAATGCGGTGCACTATGGTACTGAATCCGGTAACATTTATATCCGAAGCTATACGAAGGGTTCCCGGGTGTTTATTGACGTCGCTAACACCGGCACCCCGATCCCCGATGACGAAAAAACCATGATCTTCGAACCCTTTTTCCAGGGAAGTCATCAGCGGAAGGGTGCGGTAAAAGGAAGTGGTCTGGGCTTAAGCATCGCCCGGGACTGCATACGACGCATGCAGGGTGAGCTAAACATTGCCACGGACGAACGTTCGGATGTTTGCTTCCGTATTGAACTGCCCCTGAGCCGGAAAAATTAATAAAATGAATCTATGTCTGGTGAGTATGTCACACGTCTTTTTCCGCGCCGTACGCGCGGTCTTTTCCAGCAAAACGCGTTTTCTGAGTCTGCCCTGTTTAGTCCTGGTGGGGTGCGTATCCCATGCCCCGCAAAGTGCAATAAGCGATAAACAGGAAGATAAATGGCCAGATAACCAGCTGGCTGATTTTCTCTCCACCCGCTGTGACGACATCTGGAACCTGTCAGGACATGATGTCGAGAATAATCCCCTGTTCTGGCTGCGCGGGATAGATTGCGCCCAGCGGCTTGCGCCAGTGGACGCCCGCTCGAAAGCGGCGATGCTGGATGACGATACCTGGCAGGATGCTTTCAAACGCGGGATATTACTGGCTGATGCGAAAATTACCCCCGTTGAGCGTCGGGCCAACGTGACCCGGCTGGACACGTTTGTGGTCAATCTTCCGGTACAGGTGCGCCCGGTTTACCAGCTCTGGCGTGATGGGCAGACGCTCCAGCTTCAGCTGTCTGAAGAGCGCTCCCGCTACAGTAAGCTACAGCAGTCAACCGACAGCGAGCTTGATACGCTGCGTCAACAGCAGCAACATTTACGGAGTCAGCTGGATACCACGACCCGCAAGCTGGAAAACCTGACCGATATTGAAAGACAGCTCTCGTCGCGTAAATATCAGCCTGGCAGTTCATCCGCTGCACCGGACAGCGACACGCAGAAACAAGAGGATGTGAAGCATGACGAGCCGTAAACCCGCCCATCTCTTACTGGTGGATGACGATCCCGGTCTGTTAAAGCTGCTGGGGATGCGTCTGGTGAGTGAAGGCTACACCGTGGTGACCGCCGAGAGCGGGCAGGAGGGGCTTAAAGTCCTCAGCCGCGAGAAGATCGACCTGGTGATCAGCGACCTGCGGATGGACGAAATGGACGGTATGCAGCTGTTCGCCGAAATCCAGAAGCAGCAGCCGGGCATGCCGGTAATAATCCTGACGGCGCACGGGTCAATCCCGGATGCTGTTGCCGCAACCCAGCAGGGCGTGTTCAGCTTTCTTACCAAGCCGGTGGATAAAGACGCGCTCTACAAAGCCATCGACAGCGCGCTGGAGCACGCCGCACCGTCCGGTGACGACGCCTGGCGTGAATCCATCGTCACCCGCAGCCCGATAATGCTGCGTCTGCTTGAGCAGGCGCGAATGGTTGCACAGTCCGACGTTAGCGTGCTGATTAACGGCCAGAGCGGAACCGGGAAAGAGATCCTGGCGCAGGCGATCCACAACGCCAGCCCGCGCAGCAAAAACGCGTTTATCGCCATCAACTGCGGCGCGCTGCCGGAACAATTGCTCGAATCTGAACTGTTTGGCCATGCCCGCGGCGCCTTCACCGGTGCGGTAAGCAGCCGTGAAGGGCTGTTCCAGGCCGCGGAAGGCGGCACGCTGTTCCTGGACGAAATTGGTGACATGCCTGCGCCGCTGCAGGTCAAACTGCTGCGCGTGTTGCAGGAGCGAAAAGTTCGCCCGCTGGGCAGCAACCGCGACATCGACATCAACGTGCGAATCATTTCCGCCACCCACCGCGATTTGCCCAAAGTGATGGCGCGCAACGAGTTCCGTGAAGATCTCTACTACCGGCTGAACGTGGTGAACCTGAAGATCCCGGCGCTGGCGGAGCGCGCGGAAGATATTCCGCTGCTGGCGAACCATCTGTTGCGCCAGGCGGCCGATCGTCATAAACCGTTCGTGCGCGCGTTTTCCACCGATGCGATGAAACGGCTGATGGCCGCCAGCTGGCCGGGTAACGTGCGCCAGCTGGTGAACGTGATTGAGCAGTGCGTGGCGCTGACGTCGTCGCCCGTTATCAGTGACGCGCTGGTGGAGCAGGCGCTGGAAGGGGAAAACACGGCCTTACCGACGTTTGCGGAAGCGCGTAACCAGTTCGAACTGAACTATCTGCGCAAGCTGCTGCAGATAACCAAAGGCAACGTGACCCACGCGGCGCGGATGGCCGGACGCAACCGCACCGAGTTCTATAAGCTGCTCTCACGCCACGAGCTGGAAGCAAACGATTTTAAAGAGTAATGCCGTATGGTACTGTGAGCAATCGATTACGAGGCAGCTTACAGGCAAGAGTTTAAGGACCCACCATGAAAAAGATTGATGCGATTATTAAACCTTTCAAACTGGATGATGTACGTGAAGCGCTGGCGGAAGTGGGCATCACCGGGATGACCGTGACGGAAGTGAAAGGTTTTGGTCGCCAGAAGGGCCACACCGAGCTTTATCGTGGCGCAGAGTACATGGTCGACTTTCTGCCGAAAGTAAAAATTGAAATCGTGGTCAGCGACGATATCGTCGATACCTGCGTGGATACCATTATCCGTACGGCGCAGACGGGCAAAATTGGCGACGGGAAAATCTTCGTCTTTGACGTGGCGCGTGTGATCCGTATCCGTACCGGTGAAGAAGACGACGCAGCGATTTAACAATTCGCCACCCGGCGAAAAAAAGCCCCTCGCTCGAGGGGCTTTTTGCGTTACAGCACCTTATGCGGCCCGAAACATTCGTAATGAATGTTGCCTTTATTCACGCCCAGCTCAACCAGCTGCTTCGCGGCATACTGCATAAACGCCACTGGTCCACAGACGTAGAACTGCATTTCAGGCGCGCTAAACGCCCCTTCCATCTGGCTTAAATTCATCAGACCTTCGCTGTCAAAGCGTGCGGCAGTGCGGTCTGCCTCCGTCGGCAGGCGATACCAGGTATGCGCGGTGAAACGCGGCAGGGCCGCTCCCAGCGTTTTCACTTCATCCGCAAAGGCGTGCACGTCGCCGTTTTCCGCAGCGTGGAACCAGTTGACCTGCGCGTCGTGGTTTGCTTTCGCCAGCGTGTCCAGCATCGCCAGCATTGGCGTTTGGCCGACGCCCGCAGAGATAAGCGTAACCGGGGTATTCGTTTCAACGGCCATAAAGAAATCGCCCGCCGGCGCGGCCAGATGGACCACGTCGCCCACGTTGGCTTCGTTATGTAGCCAGCTGGAAACCTGACCGCCGTCCTCACGCTTCACCGCAATGCGGTAGCCTTTGCCGTTTGGCTTGCGGGTCAGGGAGTACTGGCGAATCTCCTGGTGCGGGAAGCCTTCAGGCTTCAGCCAGACGCCCAGATACTGACCTGGCTGGTAATCGGCAACCGGCTGACCGTCCACTGGCTCGAACTCAAAGCTGGTGATCAGTGCGCTGCGCGGCGTTTTCTCGACGATGCGGAAGGCGCGTGTACCTTCCCATCCACCCGTTTTACCGGCGTTTTCGCTGTAGATTTGCGCTTCACGGTTGATGAATACGTTTGCCAGCACGCCGTAGGCTTTACCCCAGGCGTCCAGCACCTCCTGGCCCGGGCCGAACATTTCGTCCAGCGTCGCCAGCAGGTGGCCGCCGACAATGTTGTACTGCTCAGGTTGGATCTGGAAGCTGGTGTGCTTCTGCGCGATTTTTTCCACCGCAGGCAGCAATGCCGCCAGGTTTTCGATGTTGCTGGCGTAGGCGGCAATAGCGTTGAACAGCGCTTCACGCTGATCGCCGTTACGCTGGTTGCTCATGTTGAAAATCTCTTTGAGCTCCGGGTTGTGCGTGAACATGCGATCGTAGAAATGGGCGGTCAGTTTAGGACCCGTTTCAACCAGCAGGGGAATAGTGGCCTTCACGGTAGCGATGGTTTGGGCGTCGAGCATAGCAGCTTCCTTCTGATGTTACTTTAATGATGTATTTTGAATGCATCTTATAAAAATACCCCTGCAATGTAAATGGTTCTTTGCATCGTGAAAAATATGCATCACAAACCTGAAAAGAAATCCGTTGAAAATGATGAGAGCTTTATTCCTCAAACCCTTGCGTGGCGTGAAGGTAAACGTTTGCGTAAAATCGTTTGTCAAGACCTGTTATCACAGAACTATTCAGTTATACTGTTGCCCGTCGTCCAACAGGACTGCCTTTTCAGGCCAAAATTTACTTGTTAGCTGAGTCAGGAGATGCGGATGTTAAAGCGTGAAATGAACATTGCCGATTATGATGCCGAACTGTGGCAGGCTATGGAGCAGGAAAAAGTACGTCAGGAAGAGCACATCGAACTGATCGCCTCCGAAAACTACACCAGCCCGCGCGTTATGCAGGCGCAGGGCTCTCAGCTGACCAACAAATACGCTGAAGGTTACCCGGGCAAGCGCTACTACGGTGGCTGCGAATACGTTGATATCGTTGAGCAGCTGGCGATTGACCGTGCGAAAGCACTCTTCGGCGCTGACTACGCGAACGTCCAGCCGCACTCTGGCTCTCAGGCTAACTTCGCTGTTTACACCGCGCTGCTGCAGCCGGGCGATACCGTTCTGGGTATGAACCTGGCGCAGGGCGGCCACCTGACTCACGGCTCCCCGGTTAACTTCTCTGGCAAACTGTACAACATCATCCCTTACGGTATTGATGAGTCCGGTAAAATTGACTACGAAGACATGGCGAAGCAGGCCAAAGAGCACAAGCCGAAGATGATCATCGGTGGCTTCTCGGCTTACTCCGGTATCGTTGACTGGGCAAAAATGCGTGAAATTGCAGACAGCATCGGCGCGTACCTGTTCGTTGACATGGCACACGTTGCGGGTCTGATCGCCGCAGGCGTTTACCCGAACCCGGTTCCTCACGCTCACGTTGTGACCACCACCACTCACAAAACCCTGGCGGGTCCACGCGGTGGCCTGATCCTGGCGAAAGGCGGTGACGAAGAGCTGTACAAAAAACTGAACTCTGCCGTATTCCCAAGCGCGCAGGGCGGCCCGCTGATGCACGTTATCGCGGCTAAAGCGGTAGCGCTGAAAGAAGCGATGGAGCCAGAGTTCAAGGTTTACCAGCAGCAGGTTGCTAAGAACGCCAAAGCGATGGTGGAAGTGTTCCTGAACCGTGGCTACAAAGTGGTGTCTGGCGGGACTGAAAACCACCTGTTCCTGCTGGATCTGGTTGATAAAAACCTGACCGGTAAAGAAGCTGACGCTGCCCTGGGCCGCGCCAACATCACCGTGAACAAAAACAGCGTACCAAACGATCCGAAGAGCCCGTTCGTGACCTCCGGTATCCGTATCGGTTCTCCGGCCGTGACTCGCCGCGGTTTTAAAGAAGCGGAAGTGAAAGAGCTGGCTGGCTGGATGTGTGACGTTCTGGACAACATCAATGACGACGCGGTTATCGAGCGCGTCAAAGGTAAAGTTCTGGATATCTGCGCACGCTTCCCGGTATACGCATAGTTCCTCTGCTTTGCAGAAATAAAAAAGGCCGCGCTTGCGGCCTTTTTTTATGGCTTAACGCCGGTCGAGGGAGATGGCTCCGGGCCCGGTAATTGCCAGCAAAATAAACGCACCAGCAATACTGACGTTCTTGTAGAAATTAATCATATTCGGCACAACCGCATCACCGGTCATATCCCAGTAATGGTGACCAATCACCGCCGTGCCCAGCGTATAGAAAACAAACAGAACCGCGAGGGGGCGGGTGAAAAAGCCCAGTACGATCAGAATCGCCGCGGGCACTTCCATCACCACCGCAATAATCGCGGCCAGCATGGGCATGGGGGTACCGAGCGACGTCATATACTGAACGGTGCCGCTAAACCCCGTCAGTTTGGGATAGCCAAAAATAATAAACAGGACAACGATGGCGATGCGGGCAATCAATAGCAGGAAGGAGCGTGAGGAGCCGAAATCGAAATAACGTAAGCTGTTCATGGCAAACGACCTCTTCAGGCGATGTCTTTTAAACGTAATACAATTTTGTCGCTCTCGCCATACGCCGACCGGCTGTTCATGATGTTAATTTATCGTTAATTTATAGCGCGCTAACGACTTGCTAAAGTGCAGGATAAACGCCAGACTATCGCCTCCATTTCGGGAGGGATTCATGGTCTTGCATTCCACACGCTGGCTGGCGCTCAGCTACTTCACCTACTTTTTTAGCTACGGTATTTTTCTGCCTTTCTGGAGCGTCTGGCTCAAGGGTATTGGTTTGACGCCAGAAACTATAGGCATCCTGCTGGGCGCGGGGCTGGTAGCACGTTTCCTCGGTAGCCTGCTGATTGCCCCCCGCGTCAGCGATCCCTCTTTACTGATTAAAGCGGTGCGTATTCTGGCGCTGCTGACGCTGGTCTTTGCGGCCTGCTTCTGGGTCAGCCACCAGTTTTCCTGGCTGATGGTAGTGATGGTTGGCTTTAACCTGTTTTTCTCTCCTCTGGTTCCCTTAACGGACGCGCTGGCAAACACCTGGCAAAAGCAGATCACCATGGACTATGGCCGCGTGCGCCTGTGGGGGTCGATTGCCTTCGTGATCGGCTCGGCGCTGGTGGGGAAACTGGTCAGCCTTTACGACTACCGCGCGATTCTGGCTCTGCTCAGTATCGGTATAGCCTCGATGCTGTTGGGGATGCTGCTGCGTCCGTCGGTGATGCCGCAAGGGGAAAGCCGTCATCAGGAGAGCGCGGGCTGGCCCGCCTGGCGGAGCCTGGTAGCACAAAGCTGGCGTTTTCTGGCGTGCGTTTGCCTGCTTCAGGGGGCACATGCGGCCTATTATGGATTCAGCGCCATCTACTGGCAGGGGGCGGGCTACTCTGCCTCTGCGGTGGGTTATCTCTGGTCGCTCGGCGTGGTTGCGGAAGTGATCATCTTTGCGCTCAGTAAAAAGCTGTTCCGCCGCTTCGGCGCGCGCGATCTGCTGCTGCTTTCCGCCGTCTGCGGCGTGGCGCGCTGGGGGATTATGGGCTGGACGACCGATCTGCCGTGGCTGATTGTGGCGCAGATCCTTCACTGCGGCACCTTCACCGTGTGCCATCTGGCGGCGATGCGCTATATCGCGGCGCGTGAGGGCGGGGACGTGATCCGTTTGCAGGCGGTCTACTCTGCGGTGGCGATGGGGGGCAGCATTGCGGTGATGACGGTCTTTGCAGGCTTCCTGTATCAGCACCTGGGGCACGGCGTATTCTGGGTTATGGCGCTGGTTGCGCTCCCGGCGATGTTTATTCGACCGAAAGTGGCCGCGCGCGCGTAGCTACGATTCCAGCATGGCGCGAATATGTTCCTGCTGCTGCACGTTCAGTGATTCAACCGCGTGGATCAGCGGCGGCGAGAACAGCGGCAGCGCGGTAGGATAGGGGGTGACAACCAGCGCGGCCTCGCGCGGTGCCCCCTCTTTCTGGAACGCCTGCAGCGTCAGATAGCGAATGTTGAGCGGCAGCAGGGTTAACTCGCGCAGCTGCTGTTCAATCACCTCCTCACAGGATTTATCCTCCCCGGTCAGCAGCACCACCTGTTTCTCATGCAGATCGGTCTCCTGCATCAGCCAGGCACCGAAAATCACCGCCACCAGCGCCATCTCTTCATCGGAGAACCGCAGCCCAAATTCGGCTTCCAGCTCAAACAGTGCCTCTTTAGTTGTGCGTAACAGCCGGGGATAGAGACGGTGAATTTCCTCGGGCAGGCTATTGTCGATGCCGATCTCAAACAGCGAGCGGTCCAGCGCCTGAGCCAGATGGATATATAGCTGATCGGTCAGCCCCTGCTCATCGCTGAAGTTCATCCCGGTTTGCGAGCGGAAACGGGCCACCATGCGTACAATGGCGCGGCGCAGGCGCTGATCCTGTTGGTGTTTATCAAGCACCGGATCGGGCGTGCGGAGCATCATAAACAGCAGCGCCAGAAACAGCTGCTCGTCCACGTGCGCGCCCTGCGGCACGCGCCGCTTCCAGTGACGGACGATCTCCTGCGCCGTAAAATACTCTCCCCGCGACTGGGTCCAGCTGCGCTGGGCGTGGGAAAACTGCGGCGTATTCCCTAAATGATGCTGGATGAGACAGTATTGTAAATAGAGCTGCAAAAACTGGACGTCGCGGCATTCAAACTGACGCTGCAGCTTGCGTGAGCAGAAGTTGATCAGCGCCCGCAGGTTAGCATCGTCGTAAAGCGGCCGCGCGATGCCGTGCTGTTTAAGTGCCGTTTTTAAGGCTGGCGTAAACTGGTGCGAGACAAACTGCGGGCAAAGGCGGAGCGCCCTGCGCAGCCAGTGCAGCAGACATAAACGCTGATTCAGGGCGGTGCCTTCAATTCGGTAGCTGCCGTCATGGTGCGTGACGATATCCAGCCGGTGATAGCGCTGGATTTCATCGCGCGTCTCGGCTATATCTTGCCGTGCCATAACGTCGTCCACGCCGTTGGCAGCGATTATGCTCTGTGCGGTGACGGCAGCATCGGGCAGGTAAAGCATTAAAAGCACCTGGCAGCGGCGCTGCGAACTGGAAAGCACAGATGGAATTTCAAGCGTCGTCATCATCTGTCGGGTATCCAGTGTGAATGTTTGATAAGAATAGCTAAAGGATGGGCGCTGAAAAGCGCGCCGGCAGCCCTTTCACTCAGGATTGCTGGGGAACATCACAGAATTTTTGACGTGAGGAATTGATGCAGACAGTTAAACAAAGTGCGATGGCGTTATTTTTGGCGGTTATCACCTTTTCCGCCAGCGCGCATCCTCACAGTTTTATCAGCCTGAAAACCGAGCCGGTCACCGATGGCACGCAGCTGAGCGGCCTGAAAATGCGCTGGACGATGGATGAAATCACCTCGGCGGATCTGCTTTATGATGCGGGAAACGCGAAGCCGGGCGATGAGATCTGGAAAAAACTGGCGGCAGAAGTGATGGCCAACGTGCTCGGGCAACACTATTTCACCGAATTCTGGCATAACGGACAAAAGGTGAAGTTCCTCAATCGCCCGACAGAATACGGCCTGTCCCGCGACGGTCATCAGGCGGTGCTGACGTTCGTGCTCCCGCTGGCGCACCCGCAGCCGCTGGCTGGGCAAACCTATACGTTTTCCACCTTTGACCCCTCCTACTATGTCGATATGAGCTACGCCGAGGACAGCGACGTGCAGCTTCCCGCATCGTTGCAAAAATCCTGCAAAGTTACGGTCCACACACCGAAGCCCAGCGAAGAGACGCTGAATTTTGCTGTCTCTCTTGATAAAGAGGATGCCCCGCCGGAGGACATGGAGCTGGGTAAACAGTTTGCGCAGGAGGTGACGTTACAATGTCAGTGATCACCTCTCCGGTTCGGAAGCCTCGCCGCTGGCTGCACCTCTGGCCGCTGGCGCTCTTTTTACTGTTCGCCGTCGGCGGTTCGCTCTGGCTGTGGCAGGCCTGGCCTCAGGTGATGATGAAAAGCATTATCTGGCAGCGTGAGGTCAACCAACAGATGAGCGGTCTGCTGAAGGCGGTGGCGGAGAACCCGACCAAAGCGGGTGGATCCCTGCTGGCGTTCAGCTTTATCTACGGCGTTCTGCACGCGCTGGGGCCGGGGCACGGCAAAATCGTGATCACAACCTGGCTTGCCACCCATCCGTCAAAACTGAAATCGAGCATTGGCCTCACGCTGGCCTCATCTCTTCTTCAGGGCGGCGTGGCGATTGCGCTGGTGATCGTGGTGCTTTCACTGTTACAGCTTCCCGCGCGCCAGCTGCACCTGAGCAGCTTCTGGCTGGAGAAGGGCAGCTATGCGCTGGTCGGCGTGTTGGGGCTCATCCTCTGCTGGCGGGCATTGAAAAAACTGCGCGCACTGCTGCAAAAGCCCAAATTCAAAACCTTTACGCCGCACCACGTTCATGATGAACACTGCGGCTGCGGGCATCAGCATCTGCCGACGCAGGCGCAATTACAGAGCGGTGACGACTGGCGCGCGCGGCTGATGATAATTCTCTCAATGGGGATGCGCCCGTGCTCGGGTGCAATCATGGTGCTGCTGTTCAGTAAGGTGATTGGCGTGTTTGGCTGGGGCATGCTCTCGGCGCTGGCGATGGCGGCGGGAACGTCTCTCACCATTTCGTCTTTGGCGCTGCTGGTTCACAGCTTCCGTCAGCTGGCGGTAAAACTCAGCGGCAATAAAACGCCGGTGCTGTGGCGACAGGTAGGCTGGACGACGCTCGCGCTGGCGGGCGGGGTTATTCTGCTGGTGGCGGCGGTAACGATGTGGATGAGTGCGGTGCCGTTTAACACCCTCTCCCCTTTGGGGAGAGGGCTGAGGTGAGGGGATTAACGCTTCAGCGCATCGCTCAGCTCGTCACGCATGTTGGCCAGCATGGCTTTAACAACGCGTGGGTTACCCGCAACGATGTTGCCGGTGGTCATATAGTTGTGGCCGCCGGTGAAGTCGCAAACAATCGCGCCTGCTTCACGCGCGATCAGCTCGCCCGCAGCAAAGTCCCACGGCTTCAGTGACAGTTCGAAGTAACCGTCAACGCGACCGGTGGCAACGTAGGCCAGATCCAGCGCAGCAGAACCGGTGCGACGGAAGTCCGCGCATTCGGTGAACAGCTTGCCCAGGATATTCATATAGGTAGTTGCGTGCTGCTTCGCCTTGAACGGGAAACCGGTCGCCAGGATGGTGCCGTCCAGATCGCGTGCGTTGCTGCAGCGCAGACGGTAGCCGTTCAGCTGTGCGCCCTGACCGCGGGTAGCGGTGAACAGTTCGTTACGCATTGGATCGTAAACAACGGCGACTTCAGTACGGCCTTTAATGCGTACTGCGATAGACACAGAGAAGTGTGGCAGGCGTTTAACGAAGTTGGTGGTGCCATCCAGTGGATCGATAACCCATTGAACATCCTGATCGGTACCTTCATGTTCACCGCTTTCTTCGGTGATGATGGTGTGCTGTGGGTAAGATTTGCGGATCGTTTCGATAATAATCGCTTCTGCGGCTTTATCGACGTTAGTCACGAAATCATTGCTGCCTTTCTGGCTGGTTTCTACGGAGTCTGGCGTTTCGTAGTGTTTGGCAATTACGTTACCCGCCTTGCGCGCTGCGCGCACGGCGATGGTCAGCATCGGATGCATCGGTCTCTCTCACTGGATGTTAAAGAACAGGAAAATCGGCGCAGAGTATAGCAGCGGGATCGGATTATGTCTCCCGTTTATGATAATATGCCCGAATATTCTTCAGACATTGAATTCAGACATCTAAAAATTATGCTGCAAAACATTCGAATCGTGCTGGTCGAAACATCGCACACCGGCAACATGGGCTCCGTTGCCCGCGCTATGAAAACCATGGGCTTAACGAACCTGTGGCTGGTTAACCCGCTGGTGAAACCCGACTCGCAGGCCATCGCCCTGGCGGCCGGTGCCAGCGACGTGATCGGCAACGCCCAGATCGTTGATACCCTTGACGAAGCGCTGGCCGGCTGCAGCCTCGTTGTCGGCACCAGCGCGCGTTCACGCACGCTGCCGTGGCCGATGCTGGATCCGCGTGAATGCGGCCTGAAAAGCGTCTCTGAAGCGGAGCAGGCGCCGGTTGCGCTGGTGTTTGGCCGCGAGCGCGTAGGCCTGACCAACGATGAGCTGCAGAAGTGCCACTACCACGTGGCGATTGCCGCCAACCCGGAATACAGTTCACTGAACCTGGCGATGGCGGTGCAGGTTATCGCCTACGAAGTGCGTATGGCGTGGCTGGCGACGCAGGAAAAGCAGGCAGAACCGAAAGAAGAGACGGCCTATCCGCTGGTGGACGACCTTGAGCGTTTCTACGGTCACCTGGAGCAGACGCTGCTCGCTACCGGCTTTATCCGCGAAGGCCACCCGGGCCAGGTAATGAACAAGCTGCGCCGTATGTTCACCCGCGCGCGCCCGGAAAGCCAGG
This sequence comes from Enterobacter chuandaensis, assembly GCF_039718975.1. Taxonomy (NCBI): domain Bacteria; kingdom Pseudomonadati; phylum Pseudomonadota; class Gammaproteobacteria; order Enterobacterales; family Enterobacteriaceae; genus Enterobacter; species Enterobacter chuandaensis. The sequence continues at coordinate 3,518,152 of NZ_CP097173.1, read as the reverse complement.
AGCTGAATATCCTCCGCGGGATTCTGGCGTCGATTGAGCAGAAGAATAAAGAGTAATGCCGGTTTGTTTTCCCCCTCTCCCCGTGGGAGAGGGCCGGGGTGAGGGCATCAGGCCGCACCCAGGCAAAACGGCACGGAAGGTTAAATACCTGACTAAAACAGTCAAGTAAATAGTTGACCATTTTAGTCAGGAATGTCAGACTTGGCCCTGCTATGCAATACCCCCATTTTACAATAAAAAACCCCGGGCAGGGGCGAGTTTGAGGTTAAGTAAGACATGAGACTGACATCTAAAGGGCGTTATGCCGTGACCGCGATGCTGGACGTTGCGCTCAACTCCGAAGCGGGCCCGGTTCCGTTGGCTGATATTTCTGAACGACAAGGGATCTCCCTCTCTTACCTGGAACAGCTGTTCTCCAGACTGCGTAAAAATGGACTGGTTTCCAGCGTTCGTGGCCCGGGCGGCGGTTATCTGCTGGGGAAAGACGCGGGCAGTATTGCGGTTGGCGAAGTGATTAGCGCGGTTGACGAATCCGTTGACGCGACCCGTTGCCAGGGTAAAGGCGGCTGCCAGGGCGGCGATAAGTGCCTGACCCACGCGCTGTGGCGCGATCTGAGCGACCGCCTCACCGGCTTCCTGAACAACATCACCCTGGGTGAACTGGTTAATAACCAGGAAGTTCTGGATGTCTCTGGCCGTCAGCACAGCCATGATTCACAACGCAGCACCCGCGCGCAGGACGCTATCGACGTCAAATTACGCGCGTAATAAAACGATAAGTATTTCAGAATCAGGCCGGGGTGCTAACACCCCGCGTACTCGGTCGTACATCCAGCCGGTTGCCTGATTCCTTGCATTGAAGCGATGTACGGAGTTTATAGAGCAATGAAATTACCGATTTATCTCGACTACTCCGCAACCACGCCGGTGGACCCGCGTGTTGCCGAGAAAATGATGCAGTGTCTGACCCTGGACGGAAACTTTGGTAACCCAGCTTCCCGTTCACACCGTTTTGGCTGGCATGCTGAAGAGGCGGTGGATATCGCCCGTAATCAGATTGCTGACCTGGTCGGTGCCGACCCGCGTGAGATTGTTTTCACCTCCGGTGCGACCGAATCCGACAACCTGGCGATCAAAGGTGCAGCCAACTTTTATCAGAAAAAAGGCAAGCACATTATCACCAGCAAAACCGAACACAAAGCCGTGCTGGACACCTGTCGTCAGCTGGAGCGTGAAGGGTACGAAGTAACCTATCTCGCCCCGCAGAGCAACGGTATTATTGACCTCAAAGAGCTCGAAGCGGCCATGCGTGATGACACCATTCTGGTTTCCATCATGCACGTCAACAACGAAATCGGCGTGGTACAGGACATCGCGACCATCGGCGAAATGTGCCGCGCGCGCGGTATCATCTACCATGTGGACGCGACCCAGAGCGTGGGCAAACTGCCTATCGACCTGAGCCAGCTGAAAGTGGACCTGATGTCCTTCTCCGGCCACAAAATCTATGGCCCGAAAGGGATCGGCGCGCTGTACGTTCGTCGTAAGCCACGTATCCGCATCGAAGCACAGATGCACGGCGGCGGTCACGAGCGCGGTATGCGTTCCGGTACGCTGCCTGTTCACCAGATCGTGGGCATGGGCGAAGCGTACCGCATTGCGAAAGAAGAGATGGAAACCGAGATGGCACGCCTGCGCACGCTGCGTAACCGTCTCTGGGACGGCGTGAAAGATATGGAAGAAGTGTATCTGAACGGCGATCTCGAGCAGGGCGCGCCGAACATCCTCAACGTCAGCTTCAACTATGTTGAAGGCGAATCGCTGATCATGGCGCTGAAAGACCTGGCCGTTTCTTCCGGTTCTGCCTGTACGTCTGCAAGCCTGGAGCCATCCTACGTGCTGCGCGCGCTGGGCATGACTGACGAGCTGGCACACAGCTCTATCCGTTTCTCTTTAGGTCGTTTTACTACCGAAGAAGAGATTGACTACACCATCAAGCTGGTTCGTAACTCCATCGGCCGTCTGCGCGACCTTTCTCCACTGTGGGAAATGTTCAAACAGGGCGTGGATCTGAACAGCATTGAATGGTCACATCACTAATCGGTACATAAGGAGAATTCAATCATGGCATACAGCGAAAAAGTCATCGATCATTACGAAAACCCGCGCAACGTTGGCTCTTTTGACAACAGCGATGAATCTGTCGGTAGCGGCATGGTTGGCGCGCCAGCGTGTGGCGACGTGATGAAGTTGCAGATTAAAGTCAACAATGAAGGTATCATTGAGGACGCGCGCTTCAAGACCTACGGCTGCGGTTCTGCAATCGCGTCCAGCTCCCTGGTCACCGAATGGGTGAAGGGCAAGTCTCTGGACGAAGCACAGGCAATCAAAAACACGGATATTGCTGAAGAACTCGAACTGCCACCGGTGAAAATTCACTGTTCTATCCTGGCAGAAGACGCGATCAAAGCCGCCATTGCGGATTACAAAAGCAAACGTGAAGCAAAATAATTGAGGTTTGAGTATGTCGATTACCCTTAGCGACAGCGCTGCCGCGCGAGTAAGCTCTTTTCTGGCGAACCGTGGTAAAGGCTTTGGCCTGCGACTGGGCGTACGTACCTCCGGCTGTTCTGGTATGGCTTACGTACTGGAGTTTGTTGATGAGCCGGCGTCTGACGACACCGTGTTTGAAGACAAAGGCGTGAAGGTGGTGGTCGATGGCAAAAGCCTGCAATTCCTCAACGGCACTCAGCTGGACTTCGTCAAAGAAGGCCTGAACGAAGGGTTCAAATTCACGAACCCGAACGTCAAAGACGAGTGTGGTTGCGGCGAAAGCTTCCACGTTTAACCGCGCGTCATCCGAAACCCCACCGCAGGATCTCTGTGTGTGGGGTTTGTTCTAACAGGCTACCCCTGAGATTGTTATGGATTACTTCGCTCTCTTCGGACTACCCGCTCAATACCCGATCGATCTCCAGGCGTTGACGATCCGTTTTCAGGATCTGCAGCGTCAGTATCATCCGGATAAATTCGCCAGCGGTACTCAGGCAGAACAGCTGGCCGCGGTTTCCCACTCTGCCACCATCAACCAGGCCTGGCAGACGCTGCGCCATCCGCTGAGCCGTGCCGAGTACCTGCTTTCACTGCATGGTTTCGACCTGGCGAGCGAGCAGCATACCGTGCGCGACACCGCGTTTCTGATGGAACAGCTGGAGCTTCGCGAAGAGCTGGATGAGATTGAACAGGCCAAAGACGAAGCGCGTCTGGAAAGCTTCATCAAGCGCGTGAAGGGCATGTTCGATACCCGCCATCAGCAGATGGTGGAGCAACTGAACAACGAGACCTGGGACGTGGCGGCAGATACTGTGCGCAAACTCCGTTTTCTCGATAAACTGCGAAGCAGCGCTGAACAACTCGAAGAAAAGCTGCTCGATTTTTAATTTCGGAAGCAATTATGGCCTTATTACAAATTAGTGAGCCTGGCTTAAGTGCCGCACCGCACCAGCGTCGTCTGGCGGTGGGTATTGATCTGGGCACCACCAATTCCCTCGTGGCGACCGTGCGCAGCGGCCAGGCGGAAACGCTGGCCGACGAGCAGGGCCGCTATCTGCTGCCTTCCGTGGTCCACTACCAGCAGCAGGGCCACGCGGTCGGCTATGACGCCCGCGCCAACGCCGCGCGCGATCCGGCCAACACCATCAGCTCCGTAAAGCGCATGATGGGCCGCTCGCTGGCCGATATCCAGACCCGCTACCCGCATCTGCCGTATCAGCTGCAGGCCAGTGAAAACGGCCTGCCGATGATCGCGACCGCGGCCGGTCTGCTGAACCCGATTCGTGTTTCCTCCGACATCCTCAAAGCGCTGGCGGCGCGCGCGACGGCGACGCTCGGCGGCGATCTGGACGGCGTAGTCATTACTGTTCCGGCCTATTTTGACGATGCACAGCGTCAGGGCACCAAAGACGCCGCGCGTCTGGCGGGCCTGCACGTACTGCGCCTGCTGAACGAACCGACGGCGGCGGCGATTGCCTACGGCCTCGACTCCGGTCAGGAAGGGGTCATTGCGGTTTACGACCTCGGCGGCGGTACCTTTGACATCTCGATCCTGCGCCTGAGCCGCGGGGTGTTCGAAGTCCTGGCGACCGGCGGGGATTCCGCGCTGGGCGGCGATGACTTTGACCATCTGCTGGCAGACTACATCCGCGAGCAGGCGGGCATTAGCGATCGCAGCGATGCCCGCATCCAGCGTGAACTGCTGGACGCGGCTATCGACGCCAAAATCGCCCTGAGCGATGCCCAGTCGGTTACCGTAAACGTTGCGGGCTGGCAGGGTGAAATTACCCGCGACCAGTTCAGCGATCTCATTGCCCCGCTGGTGAAACGCACCCTGATGGCCTGCCGTCGCGCATTGAAAGATGCGGGCGTTGAGGCGAACGAGGTGCTGGAAGTGGTCATGGTGGGCGGCTCAACGCGCGTGCCGCTGGTACGCGAGCGCGTGGGCGAATTCTTTGGCCGTACGCCGCTGACCTCCATCGACCCGGACAAAGTGGTTGCCGTGGGCGCCGCGATCCAGGCCGATATTCTGGTCGGCAACAAGCCGGACAGCGAAATGCTGCTGCTGGATGTCATCCCGCTGTCGCTGGGTTTAGAAACCATGGGCGGCCTGGTAGAGAAAGTGATCCCGCGTAACACCACCATTCCGGTGGCGCGCGCGCAGGAGTTCACTACCTTTAAAGACGGCCAGACCGCGATGTCCATCCACGTGATGCAGGGCGAACGCGAGCTGGTGCAGGACTGCCGCTCTCTGGCGCGCTTTGCGCTGCGCGGCATTCCGGCGCTGCCGGCGGGCGGGGCGCATATTCGCGTGACTTTCCAGGTGGATGCGGACGGCCTGCTGAGCGTGACGGCGATGGAAAAATCCACCGGCGTTGAATCGTCCATTCAGGTGAAGCCGTCCTACGGCCTGACCGATGGCGAAATCGCCTCCATGATTCAGGACTCAATGAGCTACGCTGAGCAGGATGTGAAGGCGCGTATGCTGGCTGAACAAAAAGTTGAAGCTGCACGCGTGCTGGAAAGCCTGAACGGCGCGCTCGCTGCCGATGCCGCGCTGTTAAGCGCCGCTGAGCGCCAGGTGATTGACGAGGCTGCCGCGCGTTTAAGCGAGGTCGCTGAAGGCAATGACGCTGACGCAATAGAAGAAGCCATTAAAAACGTTGATAAACAAACCCAGGACTTCGCTGCTCGCCGCATGGACAAATCTGTCCGCGTCGCGCTGAAAGGCCAGTCCGTGGACGAGGTTTAATATGCCAAAGATTGTTATTTTGCCTCATGCGGACCTCTGTCCGGATGGCGCTGTTCTGGAAGCGAAGACCGGTGAAACCATTCTCGATGTAGCCCTGCGTGCAGGTATCGAAGTGGAACACGCCTGTGAAAAATCCTGTGCCTGCACCACCTGCCACTGCATCGTGCGTGAAGGTTTCGACTCTCTCGCCGAGAGCACCGAAGACGAAGATGACATGCTGGATAAAGCATGGGGTCTGGAGCCCGACAGCCGCCTGAGCTGCCAGGCCGCGGTGACCGATGAAGATCTGGTCGTGGAATTCCCACGCTACACCATCAACCACGCACGCGAGCATTGATATGGGACTGAAGTGGACAGACAGCCGTGAAATCGGCGAAGCGCTCTACGACGCGAACCCGGATCTCGATCCGAAGACCGTACGATTCACCGACATGCACCAGTGGATCTGCGATTTAGAGGATTTCGACGACGATCCAAACGCATCCAATGAAAAAATTCTGGAGGCGATTCTGTTAGTCTGGTTAGATGAAGCAGAGTAAATCACTTAACGGGCTGCCTTCAGGCGGCCCGTTTGCTAATAAGGATAAATAAAATGACCGAAGCGATGAAGATTACGCTCTCTATGCAGCCTGCTGACGCACGCTGGGGCGAGAAAGCCACCTGGAGCATCAACAACGACGGTATTACCCTGCACCTGACGGGCAAAGATGACTTAGGTTTGATCCAGCGCGCTGCGCGTAAAATTGACGGCCTGGGCATTAAGCATGTGTCCCTGGAAGGCGAAGGCTGGGACACCGACCGCAGCTGGGCATTCTGGGCTGGCTACAAAGGGCCGAAAGGCACCCGCAAAATCGAGTGGGCGAACCTGGATGCAGCCGGTCAAAAAGAGCTGGAAAGCCGCCTGCAAATTATCGACTGGGTGCGCGACACCATTAACGCTCCGGCGGAAGAGTTAGGCCCGGAGCAGCTGGCGCAGCGTGCGGTTGACCTGCTGTGCGGCGTGGCGGGCGACAAAATGTCTTACCGCATCACCAAAGGTGAAGACCTGCGCGAGCAGAACTACATGGGCATCCACACCGTGGGCCGCGGTTCTGAACGTCCTCCGGTCCTGCTGGCGCTGGATTACAACCCAACCGGCGATAAAGAAGCGCCGGTTTTTGCCTGCCTTGTGGGTAAAGGCATCACCTTCGACACCGGCGGCTACAGCCTGAAGCAGAGCGCCTTCATGGACTCCATGAAGTCCGACATGGGCGGTGCGGCAACCATTACCGGCGCGCTGGCGTTTGCCATCACCCGCGGTCTGAACAAGCGCGTGAAGCTCTACCTGTGCTGCGCGGACAACATGGTGAGCGGTAACGCCTTCAAGCTGGGCGACATCATTCGCTACCGCAACGGCAAAAACGTTGAAGTGATGAACACCGATGCCGAAGGCCGTCTGGTGCTGGCCGATGGTCTGATCGACGCCTCTGCGCAGAAGCCAGAGCTGATTATCGACATGGCGACCCTGACCGGCGCGGCGAAAACGGCGCTGGGTAACGACTACCACGCGCTGTTCAGCTTCGACGACAAGCTGGCCGCTCGCCTGCTGGCAAGCGCCGCTGCGGAAAACGAACCGTTCTGGCGTCTGCCGCTGGCCGAGTTCCACCGCAGCCAGTTGCCGTCTAACTTTGCCGAGCTGAACAACACCGCGAGCGCGGCGTACCCGGCGGGTGCAAGCACTGCAGCAGGTTTCCTGTCGCACTTCGTTGAGAACTATCATGAAGGCTGGCTGCACATCGACTGCTCCGCAACCTACCGTAAAGCGGCGGTTGAGCAGTGGTCCGCGGGCGCGACCGGTTTGGGCGTGCGTACCGTGGCGAACCTGCTGACGGCTGAGTGATCTTTTTTGCCGGGTGGCGCTACGCTTGTGCGGGCCTACGGTTTTGTAGGCCGGGTAAGCAAAGCGCCACCCGGCGTATCTTTGAAGTAGCGAAACTATGTCAGATACCAAAAACGAATTAGAAACCCTGCTGGAGCAGGCGGCGACCGAGCCCGCCCACCGTCCGGCATTTTTCCGCACGCTGCTGGAATCCACCGTCTGGGTGCCGGGCACCGCGGCGGAAGGCGAGCAGGTCGTTGAAGACAGCGCGCTGGATCTGCTGCACTGGGAGAAAGATGACGGCACGTCGGTGATCCCGTTCTTCACCTCGCTGGAAGCGTTGCAGGAAGCGGTAGAAGACGAACAGGCGTTCGTGGTAATGCCGGTACGCACGCTGTTCGAGATGACGCTGGGGCAGACGCTGTTCCTCAATGCCAAATTGCCGACCGGGAAAGAGTTCACCCCGCGCGAGATCAGCCATCTGATTGGTGAAGAGGGCAACCCGCTCAGCACCCAGGAAGTGCTGGAAGGGGGCGAAACGCTGCTGCTGTCTGAGGTTGCAGAGCCGCCTGCGCAGATGATCGATTCCCTGACCACGTTATTCAAAACCCTGAAGCCGGTAAGACGCGCATTCCTCTGTTCGATTAAAGAGCAAGCGGATGAACAGCCGGTACTGTTGATTGGTATTGAAGCCGACGGTGATATCGACGACATCATTCAGGCGGCGGGCAGCGTGGCGACCGACACGCTCCCGGGCGATGAGCCCATTGATATCTGCCAGGTGAAAAACGGTGAGAAGGGCATCAGCCACTTTATTACCGAGCACATCACACCGTTCTACGAGCGTCGCTGGGGCGGCTTCCTGCGCGATCTCAAGACCAACCGCATCATCTGATTACGACGGGGTGAATATCACCCCGTTGCTTCCAGCAGCAGTAGATCCATCAGCAGCACCAGATTCGACTCAAACGACGTCACCCCCGCGGCTTCGGCGGCGAAGTGTACCGCTTCGTCATACAGCGCAAAGTGCACGTCCGCCATGCCCGCCAGCGTATTGGCTGAGGCGCGGGTAAAGGCGACGATCGTCATGCCGACGTTTTTGGCAATCCGCGCTTTATCCAGCACCTGCTCCGTTTCGCCGCTGCGCGAAACGGCGATAAACACCTGATAGCGGGCGGCATTGCTGAGGAAAATATTCCGGCTGTCCCCCGGCCCGGAGATGAACGCCGTTTTACCCAGCACCTGCAGCTTCTTGGTCAGGTACTCCGCAAAGAGATAGGAAAAACCGGCCCCGTAGAGAAAAAAGCTCTCTTTCTGGCGCAGCAGGTCGGCAAATTGCTGGCTCTTCTCCTGCGTGACCCACTGGAAGGTGTGCTGATAGTTGGCGATAAACTGATTAAACAGCGCCGGAAGTTCAGGAAGCGACTGTCCCTGAGCGGCAATATGCGGCGTGTCGGAGAGCAGCTGCTTGCAGTGCCAGATAAACTCGCTAAAGCCGCTGAACCCCAGCTTCTGACACAGCCGCATGATGGTGGCGGTCGAAACAAAGGTCGCCTGCGCCAGCTCGCGCACCGTGATGTTGCCCACCAGCAGCGGATGCTCCGTGAGGTGGGCGAGGACGCGATACTCCGCGCGGGTCAGCGATGCCCCGCGCGTTAACAGCGTGGCCAGGCGGTTATCCATTATTTCGCGGGTTCGACAGGCAGATCGTCTCGCGCACCCCATTCGCTCCATGCGCCGTCGTATAGCGTGACGTCGTTCGCGCCGAGCGTAGCGAGCGCCAGGATCACCACGCAGGCTGTTACGCCGGAGCCGCAGCTGGCGATAATCGGACGATGTAAATCCACGCCTGCACGGTCAAAAATGGCACGTAATTCATCGGTGGTTTTCAGCTCGCCCTCAAACACCAAATCGCCCCACGGCACGTTCAGCGCCCCCGGGATATGTCCGCGCTTCAGCCCCGGACGCGGCTCGTCCGCTTGCGCATTAAAGCGCGGGGCGGGGCGGGCATCGACGATTTGCGCCGTTTTTTCATGGCTCACGACCAGCACGTCGGTCAGACGCTTCACCACGTTAGCGTCGAATGTCGCGTCGAATTCCCCTTCCGGCAGCGTCACATCGCCCTGCTGAAGCGGCAGTTCGTCGCGCTTCCAGCCCGCCAGCCCGCCCGCCAGAATCGACACTTTTTCCACGCCAAACTGTTTCAGCATCCACCACGCGCGCGGCGCGGAGAAGAGATTACCTTCATCGTAAACAACAAGGTGTTTATCTTTGCTGACGCCCAGCTCGCGCATCGCCACGGAAAACGCTTCCGGGCGCGGCAGCATGTGCGGCAGGGGAGAGTTGTGATCGGAGAGGGCTTCGATATCAAAAAATACCGCACCCGGCAGGTGCCCTGCGCGGTATTCACCGGGGACGTCACGATGCTCTTGCCCCGGCGGGGCCATACGCGCGTCAATAATCTGGACTTCCGGATCGTCGCCGTGCTCAATCAGCCAGTCGGCAGCGACAAAATATGAGGTGGACATGGGTTGCCTCCATTCTTTTCCGTAAAAAAGGATTGTCGGTGTTTTTTCTGACACCGACAAGCAAACCACGTTCAACTCGCGAGCAAGCCCCTATTTTTTCACCGTTTCGCCGTCCTGCCAGGCTTTTTGCAGCGCAGGCCAGTAGTCGCGGTTGGCCTCGATCATCTCATCCAGAATCGCTTTCGCATGTTCCATGGTCGGCACGGTGCGGTTGAGGGTAAACGCCTGCAGAGCTTTCTCATAGCTGCCTTCTATGGTTGCTTCCACCAGCAGCTGTTCAGAGGCGAGCTGCTGTTGCAAAAGAGTCTGATGGAACAGCGGTACCTGACCAACGCAAATCGGTTCTGGACCTTCGGAGGTGATATAGGCGGGCACCTCCACCACCGCATCATAAGGCAGGTTGGCGATCGCCCCGCGGTTTTCCACCATTACCAGATGGCGCTGGCGCAGGTTAAAGGCCAGCGAGCAGGCGACATCAACAATAAACTCGCCGTGCACGCCCACGTGGAAGGCATCCGGTAAAATTCCGGTGCGCTTGTACTCTTCGGCGGCGGCGAACAGTTTTTTCTCACGCCCGTTCATCACTTCGTTGGCCCGGGTATAGTCCGGGTTCTGATGCTCCACAATCTGGTTCGGCATCAGGTAATACTGCAGATACGGGTTCGGCAGATACTCCGGGAAGTTGTCCATGATTGGCTTAATGTTGCGCCAGGTTTTCACCCAGGAGGGATCGGAATGCTGCGGGTCGGTTTTGGCGGCATCCTCCGTCAGCAGGCCAAACTTCGCGATATGCTTACGCAATTCCGGCAGCTTGTCTTCGCCGTCCACCAGCACACGGGTAAACCAGCCGAAGTGGTTCAGGCCGAAGTAGTCCACCTCCAGTTTGCGACGATCGACACCCAGAATGGCGCCCATATTGCGCATCGCAGCCACCGGCATATCGCAGATGTTCAGCACGCGAGCGTCCGGACGCAGGCGGCGCACGCCCTCCGCGACGATCGCCGCCGGGTTGGAGTAGTTCACGATCCAGGCTTTCTCATGCGCGTAGCAATCGACCAGATCGATAAGTTCGACCATCGGCAGGATCGTGCGCAGTCCGTATGCCAGCCCGCCCGGTCCGCAGGTCTCCTGGCCGACCACGCCGTGACGCAGCGGGATCTTTTCATCCTGCTCGCGCATCTTGTACTGGCCGACGCGCATCTGGGCGAAGACGAAATGCGCGCCGCTGAAAGCCACTTCCGGGTCGCTGGTGACGGTAAATTTAATGCTCTGGCTGTGGTCGCGAATGACCTTCTCAACCACCGGCGCAATGGTGTTCTGACGCGCCTCGTCAAGGTCATAAAGGCGAATTTCGGCCAGCGGGAAATCCTGCAGGCGCACCATCAGGCTTTTTACAATACCCGGCGTGTAGGTGCTGCCGCCGCCGGCAATCGACAAAATGAATGGGGGTGTAAACATCTTTAGCTCCTTTCAGAGAAACGTCTCAACGGCTTCTCGCATTTTTTTGACATGCAGCCCGTAGACCACCTGAACGTTGTTACCTTGTTTGATAATCCCTTTCGCGCCGGTTGCCTTCAGGCGTGGTTCGTCGATGATGTCAACGTCCTTCACCGTGACGCGTAAGCGGGTGTAGCAGTTATCCACCACCTCTATATTTTCCCGTCCGCCCAGCCCGACGACGATGGATTCACCCAGCCCGTCGTTATTGCCCTTCGCCTGGTACTCCTGCTTGCTGTAAAGGCGCGTCTCCTGGTCCTCATCCTCACGTCCGGGCGTTTTCATGTTGAAGCGCAGGATCAGGAAGCGGAACACCACGAAGTAGAGGGCGAACATGATCAGCCCGACCACGATGTACATCGGCCAGTTGGACTTCTCCGTACCGAGCGGCAGGTTGTAGAGGATGAAATCGATAATCCCGTTGGCGCCGATGGCGTGAACGCCCAGCAGCGAGAACAGCATCATGCCGATGCCGGTCAGCACTGCATGCACCACGAACAGCAGCGGGGCGACGAACAGGAAGGAGAACTCAATCGGCTCGGTCACACCCACCAGCAGCGAGGTCAGTGCCGCCGGGATCAAAATCGCTTTCGCAATGGCTTTACGCTCCGGCTTTGCGGTCATGTACATCGCCAGCGCGGCGGCAGGCAGACCGAACATCTTGCTGATGCCGCGTGCATCCCAGACTACGGTGCTGCTGAGCTGCTTCACCTCCGGGCAGGCCATCTCGGCGAAGTAGATATTGCGGGCGCCCTGATAGGTTGCGCCGCACACCTCCTGCGTGCCGCCCAGTTCGGTATAGAGGAACGGCGTATAAACCAGATGGTGCAGGCCGGTTGGCACCAGAATGCGTTCAAGAAAACCGTAGATCGCCACGCCAAACGGCCCGGAGCCTTTGATAGCCAGCGCCAGGGTGCTAATACCGTGCTGGGCAAACGGCCACAGTTCGCTCATTACCACGCCGAGCAGCATAGAGACGGGCAACATGACGATGGCGACAAAACAGTGGCCGGAGTAAATCGCCATCGCGCCGTTAAATTGTACGCCGGAGTATTTGTTGTACAGATATCCCGACAGCGCACCGGTGAGGATCCCCGCAAAGACCCCCATCTCCAGCACCTGCACGCCCAGCACCATGCTTTGCCCGGCGGCTTTCATCTGGTCAGCCGGGGCCAGTTCCCCCTGCAGCTGCAGCGTCACATTCATGGCATTAATGAACACCACGAAGGTCACCAGACCAATCAGCGCCGCGTAGCCTTTATCGCGCGTCGCCAGACCAATTGGGATCCCGACGGCAAACACCAGCGCCAGGTTGACCAGCACCGACACGGCAGATTTCGCGATAAGTTGACCAATATGCTGAATCAGAGGATGGCCCAGAAACGGCAGGTATTCTGCGAGATTACCGTTACCCAGCACGTTACCAAAGGCGATAAACAGACCGACGATCGGTAAGATAAGTACCGGTCCATACAATGATTTTCCGAAATTTTGTAGGGCGTTCACGGCTCGTTTCATGGCTTTCTCTCTTATTGAACCGCGCACTCGGGGTGCGTCATGGTCATAAAACTAGCAGCCCTCAGGCGAGTTTATCCACCTATCTTATTGTTTTAAAAACAAATGACGTGAAAGGTAACATGTGACGTTATGGGCTGTGATCGCGGTTCCATCCCGGTGTAACGGTGTGATGCCATTCTGCGAGGCGCTTTCCAGATCCTAAAAATGGACTTTTTGTATTAACGAAACTTGCGGATAATACTTATCCGGACGACGACCAACAGGCCTCCTCAGGCCAGGGACAAAGGATGAAACCGTTTCGCTTAGCCGCGATCTCTCTCGCGCTGCTCACTACGTTTACGCTTGTCGGCTGTGATAATAGCGACGATAAGCCCCAGGCTGCGGCTCCCGCGGCATCCACCGCATCAACACCGAAGGCCGCGGAAAAGCCCAATGCTGAAACGCTGGCTAAACTGGCCGCCCAGAGTCAGGGAAAAGCGCTGACCCTGCTGGATGCCTCTGAAGTTCAGCTCGACGGTGCCGCCACGCTGGTGCTGACCTTCTCTGTACCGCTGGATCCCGATCAGGATTTCGCCAAAACGGTGCATGTCGTGGATAAAAAAAGCGGCAAAGTTGACGGGGCGTGGGAGCTTGCGCCCAATCTGAAAGAGCTGCGCCTGCGTCATCTGGAGCCTAACCGTAATCTGGTCGTCACCGTTGAACGCGGCCTGAAGGCGTTGAATAAGGCGACCTTTGGCATTGATTATGAAAAAGCCCTGACCACGCGAGATATAGAGCCGACGGTCGGCTTTGCCAGTCGCGGCTCGCTGCTGCCGGGCAAGGTGGTGGAAGGTCTGCCAGTGATGGCGCTTAACGTCAACAATGTGGACGTCAATTTCTACCGCGTGAAGCCGGAGTCGCTGGCCTCGTTTGTCAGCCAGTGGGAGTACCGTAACTCGCTGACCAACTGGGAATCTGACAATCTGCTGAAGATGGCGGAACTGGTCTACACCGGCCGCTTCGATCTCAACCCGGCGCGCAACACGCGTGAAAAATTGCTCCTGCCGCTCAAAGATATCAAGCCGCTCCAGCAGTCTGGCGTCTACATTGCGGTGATGAATCAGGCCGGGCATTACAGCTACAGCAATGCCGCAACGCTCTTTACCCTGAGCGATATCGGTTTGTCCGCTCACCGCTATCATAACCGGCTGGACATTTTCACCCAGAGTCTGGAAAACGGTGCGGCGCAGTCCGGTGTCACCGTCACGCTGCTGAATGACAAGGGCCAGACCCTCGCCGAAGCCAACAGCGACGCCGACGGTCATGCGAAGCTTGAAACCGATAAAGAAGCCGCGCTTATTCTGGCCAGCAAAGACGGCCAGACCACGCTGCTCGATCTCAAGCTTCCGGCGCTGGATCTGGCGGAGTTCGATATCGCCGGTAGCCCTGGCTACAGCAAACAGTTCTTTATGTTTGGCCCGCGCGATCTCTATCGTCCAGGTGAAACAGTGATCCTCAACGGCCTGCTGCGCGACAGCGACGGAAAACCGCTTCCCGATCAGCCCGTCAAACTTGACGTGCTGCGCCCGGACGGCCAGGTCGCGCGCACGATCGTTGTACAGCCTGAGAACGGTCTCTATCGCTTCAACTACCCGCTTGATAGCGGCGCGCAGACCGGCATGTGGCATATTCGTGCCAACACGGGCGATAACCAGCAGCGCATGTGGGATTTCCACGTCGAAGATTTCATGCCTGAACGCATGGCGCTGAACCTGACGGCAGAAAAAGCACCGGTTTCCCCACAGGATGATGTGGACTTTAACGTCGTGGGCTACTACCTCTACGGCGCACCTGCCAACGGCAACTCGCTGCAGGGCCAGCTTTTCCTGCGTCCGTTGCGTGAGGCGGTTGCAGCGCTACCGGGCTTCCAGTTTGGTGATATCGCCGAGGAAAACCTGAGCCGTAGCCTGGACGAAGTGCAGCTTACGCTGGACGAGCAGGGACGTGGTCAGGTCACCACTGAAAGTCAGTGGAAAGAGGTGCACTCTCCATTGCAGCTGATCCTGCAGGCCAGCCTGCTGGAATCCGGCGGTCGTCCGGTGACGCGTCGTGCCGAGCAGGCTATCTGGCCGGCGGCGGAGCTGCCGGGTATCCGCCCTCAGTTCGCCAGTAAAGCCGTGTACGACTACCGCACCGATACCACCGTCAACCAGCCGATTGTCGACGAGAACGGCAACGCCAGCTTTGACATCGTCTATGCCGATGCCAGCGGCGCGAAAAAAGCGGTGTCCGGTTTGCAGGTTCGCCTGATTCGCGAACGCCGTGACTACTTCTGGAACTGGTCTGAGAGCGAAGGCTGGCAGTCTCAGTTCGATCAAAAAGATCTGATTGAGGGCGAGCAGGAGCTTAGCCTCAAGGCAGATGAAACCGGTAAAGTCACCTTTCCAGTGGAGTGGGGCTCATACCGTCTGGAAGTGAAAGCGCCTGATGAGATGGTCAGCAGCGTGCGCTTCTGGGCAGGTTACAGCTGGCAGGATAACAGCGACGGCACGGGTGCGGCGCGTCCTGACCGCGTGACGCTGAAACTGGATAAGCCAGCCTATCAGCCAGGCGATACCATAAACCTGCACATTGCAGCGCCAGCCGCAGGCAAGGGCTATGCCATGATCGAATCCAGCGAAGGGCCGCTGTGGTGGAAAGAGATCGACGTGCCGGCAAACGGTCTGGATCTCTCCATTCCGGTGGATAAAGCCTGGAAACGTCACGATCTCTACCTCAGCACGCTGGTGGTTCGTCCTGGCGATAAATCCAAATCCGCCACGCCAAAACGCGCGGTCGGCCTGCTGCATTTGCCGATGGGGGATGAAAATCGTCGCCTGAACATTGCGCTGGATAACCCACATAAAATGCGTCCGAATCAGACGCTTTCTGTGAAAGTTAAAGCCAGCGTGAAAGAGGGGGCGGTTCCGCAGAAAGTGAACGTCCTGGTCTCGGCGGTGGACAGCGGCGTGCTGAATATTACCGATTACGTCACGCCGGATCCGTGGCAGGCTTTCTTCGGTCAGAAGCGTTACGGCGCGGATATCTACGATATCTACGGCCAGGTCATTGAAGGGCAGGGTCGTATGGCCGCGCTGCGTTTCGGTGGTGACGGCGATGAACTCAAGCGCGGCGGCAAACCGCCGGTGAACCACGTCACCATTATTGCCCAGCAGGCGCAGCCGGTTACGCTGGATGCCAACGGTGAAGGCACCGTTACGCTGCCGATTGGTGATTTCAACGGCGAGCTGCGTCTGATGGCGCAGGCCTGGACGGAAGATGATTTCGGCAGCAGCGAAAGTAAGGTTGTAGTGGCCGCGCCGGTTATTACCGAGCTTAATACGCCGCGCTTCCTGGCAAGTGGAGATACCTCACGGTTGACGCTGGATCTCACTAACCTGACCGACAAACCGCAAACGCTGAACGTCGCCCTGAGCGCGACAGGCAAACTGTCACTGGAAGGCGCACAGCCGCAGCCTGTTCAGTTGCCTCCGGGCGCGCGCAGCACCCTGTTTATTCCGGTGCGCGCGCTGGAGGGGTATGGCGACGGTGAGGTGACGGCGCAGGTTACCGGCCTGGAGCTTCCGGGCGAAACCTTTGCCCCGCAGCAGAAGAGCTGGAAAATCGGCGTGCGTCCGGCGTTCCCGGCGCAGACGGTAAATACCGGTGCCATGCTGAACCCCGGTGAGTCCTGGATCGCACCGGCGCAGCATATCAACGATTTCTCTCCTGCCATCCTGCAGGGGCAACTGCTGCTGAGCGGCAAACCACCGCTCAACCTGGCGCGCTACATCCGCGAACTGCAGGCGTATCCGTATGGCTGCCTGGAGCAGACCACCAGCGGCCTGTTCCCGTCCCTCTATACCAACGCCGCGCAGCTTACCGCGCTTGGTATAAAAGGAGATACCGATGACAAGCGCCGTGCTGCCATTGATATTGGGATCTCTCGTCTGCTGCAGATGCAGCGTGATGATGGCGGTTTTGCCTTGTGGGATAAAAATGGCCCGGAAGAGTACTGGCTGACCGCCTATGTGACTGACTTCCTGGTACGCGCGGGCGAGCAGGGCTACAGCGTACCCGCAGATGCGGTGAACAATGCTAATAGCCGTCTGCTGCGCTACCTGCAGGATCCGGGCATGATGTCCATTCGCTACAGCGACAACACCCAGGCCAGCAAATTTGCCGTACAGGCGTATGCCTCGCTGGTGCTGGCGCGTCAGCAAAAAGCGCCGCTTGGCGCGCTGCGTGAAATCTGGGATCGTCACGCTCAGGCGGCTTCCGGGCTGCCGCTGATGCAGCTGGGTATGGCGCTCAAACTGATGGGCGATGCCCCGCGCAGCCAGCAGGCGCTGGATCTGGCACTTAAAACGCCGCGCAACGACAGCAAAACCTGGATGGCCGACTATGGCAGCCCGCTTCGCGATAATGCGCTGATGCTCTCCCTTCTCGATGAGTATAAATTGCTGCCGGATGCGCAAAATACGCTGCTGAATGCCCTGTCTGAACAGGCTTTTGGCCAGCGCTGGCTGTCCACCCAGGAGAGCAATGCGCTGTTCCTGGCTGGACGTTCGCTGCAAACCCTGTCAGGTGCATGGCAGGCGAAAACCTCTCTGTCTGATTCCGCATCCGGCGGCGATAAGGCGCAGGTACAAAACGTAAGTGGCGACCAGCTTGGCGCGCTGCAGGTAACCAATACCGGTATGGCACCGTTGTGGGTGCGACTCGACAGCATCGGCTATCCGGAATATGCGCCTCAGCCGAGCTCAAACGTGCTGCAGGTGGAACGCCATATCCTGGCAACAGACGGCAGCAGCAAATCACTCTCTTCGCTGAAAAGCGGTGAACTGGTGCTGGTCTGGCTTGAAGTGAAAGCCAGCCAGAATGTGCCGGACGCGCTGGTGGTGGATCTCCTCCCGGCAGGTCTGGAGCTGGAAAACCAGAACCTGTCGAGCAGCAGCGCCAGCCTGCAGGACAGCGGCAGCGAAGTGCAGAACCTGCTCAGCCAGATGCAGCAGGCGGATATTCAGCATATGGAGTTCCGCGATGATCGTTTTGTGGCCGCCGTGCCGGTAAATGAAGGTCAGCCGGTCACGCTGGTTTATCTGGCCCGTGCCGTGACGCCGGGAACCTACCAGGTGCCGGTGCCGATGGTGGAGTCTATGTATGTTCCGCAGTGGCGGGCAACGGGTGCGGCCAGCGGCCCGCTGATCGTTGTTCCGTAACATGCGAATGGCACGTCTGACACGCTCCCGCTGGCTCTGGCTGGCGGGAGCGCTTCTCGTTTTAGGGGGGCTGATTATCGCCGCCGACCGCCTGTGGCCACTGCCTCTGAAAGAGGTTAACCCTGCGCGAGTTGTGGTGGACGAGAAGGGCGCGCCGCTCTGGCGTTTTGCCGACAGCGAAGGCATCTGGCGCTACCCGGTGACCATTGAAGAGGTTTCTCCCCGTTATCTTGAAGCTCTGATCCAGTATGAAGATCGCTGGTTCTGGGAGCATCCAGGTGTAAACCCGCTCTCTGTCCTGCGCGCTGCCTGGCAGGATCTCAGCTCCGGAAGAGTGGTTTCGGGAGGAAGTACGCTTACCATGCAGGTGGCGCGCCTGCTGGATCCGCATCCGCGCACCGTTGGCGGCAAAGTTCGTCAGCTCTGGCGGGCGATGCAGCTTGAGTGGCATCTTTCCAAACGCGACATTCTCACGCTCTATCTCAATCGCGCCCCGTTTGGCGGCACGCTGCAGGGCGTGGGGGCGGCAAGCTGGACCTATCTTGGGAAACCCCCTTCGCAGTTGAGTTATTCCGACGCGGCGCTGCTGGCGGTATTGCCACAGGCGCCCAGCCGTCTGCGCCCGGATCGCTGGCCGGAGCGGGCCGAAGCGGCACGCAACAAAGTGCTCGACCGTATGATGACCCAGGGCGTCTGGTCAGCAAAGCAGGTGGAGGAGTCCCGTGAAGAGCCAGTATGGCTGGCTCCCCGGCAGATGCCGCAGCTGGCGCCGCTCTTTGCACGCATGATGCTCGGCAAAAGTCGCGATACGAAAATTGTCACCACGCTGGATGCCGGACTGCAGCGCCAGCTGGAAGAGCTGGCGATGAACTGGAAATCCCGCCTGCCGGCACGCAGTTCGCTGGCGTTGATCGTCGTCGATCATACCGACATGAAGGTGCGCGGCTGGGTCGGTTCGGTGGATATTAACGATGACAGTCGTTTTAGTCATGTGGACATGGTCAATGCGATCCGATCCCCGGGATCGGTGTTAAAGCCATTTATCTACGGTATGGCGCTGGACGACGGCCTGATCCACCCCGCCTCGCTGCTTCAGGACGTCCCCAGAAAAACCGGTGACTATCGCCCGGGAAATTTTGACAGCGGGTTCCACGGGCCGGTCAGCATGAGTGAAGCGCTGGTGCGCTCCCTCAACCTGCCAGCGGTACAGGTGCTGGAAGCCTATGGCCCCAAACGGTTTGCCGGGATGCTTAGCAACGCCGGGCTGCCGCTGATCCTGCCTGCGGGGGCGCAGCCGAATCTGTCGCTGATTCTGGGAGGCGCAGGCGCGCGGCTGGCGGATATTGCCGCCGCCTACAGTGCTTTTGCCCGTCACGGTAAAGCGGGAAGATTACGCCTGCAGCCCGGCGATCCCCTGACTGAACGCCCGCTGTTATCGCCAGGCTCGGCGTGGATTATTCGCCGTATTCTGGCGAATGAGTCACAGCCGCTGCCGGACAGCGCGCTGCCGCAAATTGCGCCGCTGGCGTGGAAAACGGGAACCAGCTACGGCTACCGGGATGCCTGGGCCATCGGTCTGAATGCCCGTTACGTCATCGGTATATGGACCGGACGACCGGACGGCACGCCGGTGGCGGGGCAGTTTGGTTTTGCCAGTGCGGTTCCGCTCCTGAATCAGGTTAATAACCTGCTTCAGTCACGTTCTACGGTAGACGAAGCCCGGCAGCCGCGCGATCCGCGCCCGGAAAGCGTCGGGCGGGGCGTCATCTGCTGGCCGGGCGGCCAGTCGCTGCCGGAAGGGAGTGAAAACTGCCGCCGTCGCCTGTCGACCTGGCTGCTGGAAGGGAGTGAACCACCCACGCTGCTATTACCGGAACAGGAAGGCATTCGCGGCATTCGTTTCCCGGTCTGGGTGGATAAAGAAGGCAAACGCGTTGCGGCAGATTGCCCTGATGCAACGGAAAAAGTCCTGGATGTCTGGCCGCTGCCGCTGGAGCCGTGGCTGCCTGCGACCGAGCGTCGCACGGTACGGGTCCCGCCTTCATCAACAACCTGTCCTCCGCTGTCGCAGGACGCACCTGCGCCACTCATCCTGACAGGCGTGCGCGAAGGAGCCGTCATAAAACGTCTGCCGGGGGAGTCCCGCGTTTCGCTGCCGCTTCAGGCGACCGGCAACAGCGGCGAGCGCTGGTGGTTTTTGAACGGTGAACCGCTGAGTGTGAAGGGAAGAGTTTACACATTACAGCTTGATAAGTCGGGCGATTATCAATTACTCGTTATGGATGAGACCGGGCAGGTCGCGACGGTGAATTTTACGCTGCAGTGATCCTGAAACAGCTTTCAGATGTGAGCTGTTGCTAAAACTCGTCTTATTTTAAAAAAATGTTACCTGAATCCATAGGCAATGGCGCTATTGCTCTTTATAATCCGCGCCACACCATACTCAGGTATGCAAAACAACAGAACATTTTACAGAGGTTATCATGGCTATTGAACGTACTTTTTCCATCATCAAACCAAACGCGGTGGCAAAAAACGTTATTGGCAGCATCTTCGCTCGCTTTGAATCAGCAGGGTTTAAGATCGTTGGCACCAAAATGCTGCACCTGACCGTTGAACAGGCTCGCGGTTTCTACGCTGAGCACGAAGGTCGCCCATTCTTTGACGGTCTGGTTGAGTTCATGACCTCCGGCCCGATCGTGGTTTCCGTACTGGAAGGCGAAAACGCGGTACAGCGTCACCGCGATCTGCTGGGTGCAACCAACCCGGACAACGCGCTGGCAGGTACTCTGCGCGCTGACTACGCGGACAGCTTCACCGAGAACGGCACCCACGGTTCCGACTCCGTTGAGTCTGCTGCGCGCGAAATCGCGTTCTTCTTCGCTGAAGGCGAAGTGTGTCCACGTACCCGTTAATTTAACGGTTTCGTTTACACATTATTTTCGTAAATGCCGCGTCCAGACGTGGCATCCCTGCGCCAGACTTTGTACAATGCAACGCCCCGGACGAGCAGACCGCTTTCCGGGGCGTTTCTATTCAACCCTCCATGGGCCATAACGTGTAACAACGAGGCCGGAAAAAATTATGTCTGAATTAGTGAATACCTCCGAAGTCGCCATTCCTGCGGTTCCCAATAAAAATGGAAAAATTAACCTGCTGGACCTGAACCGTCAGCAGATGCGCGAGTTCTTTAAAGATATGGGTGAGAAGCCGTTTCGTGCCGATCAGGTGATGAAGTGGATGTACCACTACTGCAGCGACAACTTTGATGAGATGACCGACATCAACAAAGTGCTGCGCAACAAGCTCAAAGAAGTGGCTGAAATCCGCGCGCCGGAAGTAGTGGAAGAGCAGCGCTCGGCAGACGGCACCATCAAATGGGCGATTGCGGTAGGCGATCAGCGCGTTGAAACCGTCTACATTCCGGAAGACGATCGCGCCACGCTGTGCGTCTCCTCTCAGGTTGGCTGTGCGCTGGAGTGCAAATTCTGCTCAACCGCACAGCAAGGCTTTAACCGTAACCTGCGCGTGTCCGAAATTATCGGTCAGGTCTGGCGTGCCGCGAAAATCGTGGGTGCGGCAAAAGTGACCGGTACGCGTCCTATCACCAACGTGGTGATGATGGGGATGGGTGAGCCGCTGCTGAACCTGACCAACGTGGTTCCGGCGATGGAAATCATGCTGGATGACTTCGGTTTTGGCCTGTCCAAGCGTCGCGTGACGCTGTCTACCTCTGGCGTTGTACCTGCGCTGGATAAGCTGGGCGACATGATTGACGTTGCGCTGGCCATCTCCCTGCACGCACCAAACGATGAAATTCGTGACGAAATTGTACCGATCAACAAAAAGTACAATATCGAAACCTTCCTCGCTGCCGTGCGTCGTTATCTGGAGAAATCCAACGCGAACCAGGGCCGCGTAACTATCGAATACGTGATGCTTGACCACGTTAACGACGGTACCGAGCATGCGCATCAGCTGGCTGAACTGCTGAAAGATACGCCATGCAAAATCAACCTGATCCCATGGAACCCGTTCCCGGGCGCGCCGTATGGCCGCAGCTCGAACAGCCGTATTGACCGTTTCTCCAAGGTGCTGATGGAGTACGGTTTCACCACGATTGTGCGTAAAACCCGCGGTGATGATATTGATGCTGCATGCGGACAGCTGGCCGGTGACGTCATCGACCGTACCAAACGTACCCTGCGTAAACGCATGCAGGGCGAGACCATTGCGGTTAAAGCTGTTTGATTATTATGCATCACGGCGCATTATCTACGCTGTGATGCATAATCTGACTGAATAATCAGTCAGATTCGTGATGTTTGATTAATAATTACGGTGCGTTTCATATGAGTTTCGGGCAGTATGTAACGACGTAACAACAGTTTAGCCAGGCGGGCAGAGCTGCACTGTCATCTACCGGCTGACAGTCTTATACTGTCTGTTCAAGGTTAACTGACCAGAAGTTTCGCGGTGCGGGTGGCATTGTGACTCACCGGCACCTGAACCCTTATTTTTCACGTACCAGTAGTTGTAGCGAATGAATACTGAAGCCACTCACGACCAACATGAAGCACTCTCCACTGGCGTTCGTCTTCGCAACGCCCGTGAACAACTCGGACTCAGCCAGCAAGCCGTTGCGGAACGCTTGTGCCTGAAGGTTTCCACGGTTCGCGATATTGAAGAAGATAAGGCGCCTGCCGATCTGGCTTCAACCTTCCTGCGCGGCTATATCCGCTCTTATGCAAAACTGGTGCACATCCCCGAAGACGAATTACTGCCGATGATGGAGAAGCAGGCACCTGTTCGTGCAGCCAAAGTTGCGCCGATGCAGACCTTCTCTCTGGGAAAACGTCGTAAAAAACGTGATGGTTGGCTGATGAGCTTTACCTGGCTGGTGCTGTTTGTTGTTGTCGGCCTGACCGGCGCATGGTGGTGGCAAAACCACAAGGCGCAGCAGGAAGAGATCACCACCATGGCCGATCAATCCTCCGCTGAACTCAATCAGGCTGGAAATGGTGGCGCACAGAGCGTGCCGCTGAATACTGACGGCGCAGACACCTCAAGCGAACCGCAGACTGCGGCGCCAGCATCCGATGCCGCGCAGGCTCCGGCAGCTACGGCGAACACCACTGCACCTCAGGCTCAGGATCAAAACGCGGTTGTCGCGCCTTCTCAGGCAAATGTGGATACCGCAACGAACGCGCCTGCGGCCACTCAGCCTGCGGATAACACCGCAGCATCTCTGCCGACCGACCCGGCGGCCACTGCTGCTCCTGCTGCCGATCCTAACGCGCTGGTGATGAACTTCACCGCCGACTGCTGGCTGGAAGTCACTGACGCGACAGGCAAAAAACTGTTCAGCGGCCTGCAGCGGAAAGATGGCACGTTAAACCTAACGGGTCAGGCTCCTTACAAACTTAAAATCGGCGCTCCGGCAGCGGTACAGATCCAGTATCAAGGAAAACCTGTCGACCTGAGCCGCTTTATCAGAACTAACCAGGTTGCACGTCTTACCGTTAATGCCGAACAATCAGCAGCACAGTAACAGACGGGCAACGCGGGAGATTTTTCATGCATAACCAGGCTCCGATTCAACGTAGAAAATCGAAACGGATTTACGTTGGGAATGTGCCAGTCGGCGATGGGGCACCTATCGCCGTCCAGTCGATGACCAATACGCGCACCACGGACGTGGAAGCGACGGTCAACCAAATCAAAGCATTAGAACGTGTAGGCGCGGACATTGTTCGCGTCTCCGTCCCGACCATGGATGCCGCCGAGGCGTTCAAACTGATCAAACAGCAGGTCAGCGTTCCGCTGGTTGCGGATATCCACTTCGACTACCGTATCGCGCTGAAAGTGGCCGAATACGGCGTCGATTGCCTGCGTATTAACCCGGGCAACATCGGTAACGAAGAGCGTATCCGCATGGTAGTGGACTGCGCCCGCGATAAAAATATTCCTATCCGTATCGGCGTGAATGCCGGTTCCCTGGAAAAAGACCTGCAGGAAAAATACGGCGAGCCGACGCCGCAGGCGCTGCTCGAATCCGCGATGCGTCATGTCGATCATCTCGATCGTCTTAACTTCGATCAGTTTAAAGTCAGCGTAAAAGCGTCCGACGTCTTCCTTGCGGTGGAGTCTTACCGCCTGCTGGCAAAAGAGATCGATCAGCCTCTGCACCTCGGGATCACCGAAGCGGGCGGTCTGCGCAGTGGCTCTGTAAAATCTGCGATCGGTCTGGGGCTGCTGCTCTCCGAAGGGATCGGCGACACCCTGCGCGTCTCGCTGGCGGCGGATCCGGTAGAAGAGATCAAGGTCGGTTTCGATATTCTGAAATCACTGCGTATCCGCTCGCGTGGGATCAACTTCATTGCCTGTCCAACCTGTTCGCGTCAGGAATTTGACGTGATCGGTACGGTCAATGCCCTGGAGCAGCGTCTGGAAGACATCATCACTCCGATGGACGTTTCCATCATCGGCTGCGTGGTGAACGGTCCGGGTGAAGCGCTGGTGTCAACCCTGGGCGTCACCGGCGGTAACAAGAAAAGTGGTCTCTATGAAGATGGCGTTCGTAAAGATCGTCTGGATAATAGCGACATGATTGACCAGCTTGAAGCTCGCATCCGCGCCAAAGCCGCCATGATGGACGAGACACAGCGCATCAACGTTCAGCAGGTTGAAAAATAACGTGATGGGAAGCGTACCGCTTCCCATGTATGATTGAACCCATTCTTTGGGTTTTTTTTGTATATAGAAAGAGAATAAACGTGGCAAAAAACATTCAAGCCATCCGCGGCATGAACGATTACCTGCCTGGCGAAACCGCCATCTGGCAGCGCATTGAAGGCACGCTGAAGCAGGTGCTCGGCAGCTACGGTTACAGCGAAATCCGTTTGCCGATTGTAGAGCAGACCCCGTTATTCAAACGCGCGATCGGCGAAGTCACCGACGTGGTTGAAAAAGAGATGTATACCTTTGAGGACCGCAACGGCGACAGCCTGACCCTGCGTCCGGAAGGTACGGCGGGCTGCGTACGCGCCGGCATCGAACATGGTCTTCTGTACAATCAGGAGCAGCGCCTGTGGTATATCGGCCCGATGTTCCGCCACGAACGTCCGCAGAAGGGTCGTTATCGCCAGTTCAACCAGCTGGGTGTGGAAGTTTTTGGTCTGCAAGGGCCAGACATCGACGCCGAACTGATTATGCTGACGGCCCGCTGGTGGCGTGCGCTCGGCATCTCTGAGCACGTTTCGCTGGAACTGAACTCAATCGGTTCTCTGGCAGCGCGCGCTAACTACCGTGATGCGCTGGTGGCGTTCCTGGAACAGCATAAAGAGAAGCTCGACGAAGACTGCAAGCGTCGCATGTACAGCAACCCGCTGCGTGTGCTGGATTCCAAAAATCCTGACGTCCAGGCGCTGTTAAATGATGCGCCTGCGTTGGGTGACTACCTGGACGACGATTCTCGCGAACACTTCGCGGGTCTTTGCAAGCTGCTTGAAGCGGCGGGCATCGCCTATACCGTGAACCAGCGTCTGGTGCGCGGTCTGGACTACTACAACCGCACCGTGTTTGAGTGGGTAACCACCAGCCTCGGTTCGCAGGGCACCGTATGTGCCGGCGGCCGTTATGACGGTCTGGTTGAGCAACTTGGCGGTCGCGCAGCACCTGCTGTTGGCTTCGCGATGGGTCTTGAACGACTTGTTTTGCTGGTTCAGGCAGTTAATCCGGAATTTAAAGCAGATTCCGTTGTCGATATATACCTGGTGGCTTCAGGCGCGGAAACGCAGTCTGCGGCGATGCAGCTTGCCGAACGCGTGCGCGATGCGCTGCCGGGCGTTAAGCTGATGACCAACCATGGCGGCGGCAACTTCAAAAAACAGTTTGCTCGTGCCGATAAGTGGGGCGCAAGTATTGCACTGGTGCTGGGCGAGTCCGAAGTGGCTAACGGCGAAGTGGTAGTAAAAGACCTGCGCTCTGGTGAGCAGACAACGGTAACGCAGGACGGCGTTGCGGCGCACTTGCGCACTCTATTGGGCTAAGGAGAAAGACGGCGTGGAAATGTACGAGAACGAACACGATCAGGTCGACGCGATTAAACGCTTCTTTGCTGAAAACGGCAAAGCGCTGGTTGTTGGGGTTATTTTAGGTGTGGGTGCGCTGGTGGGCTGGCGTTACTGGAACAACCATCAGGCGAATTCCGCGCGCGGCGCGTCCCTGTCGTATGAAAATACCGTTAGCGCGATTCGTGCAGACCAGCCGCAAACGCTGGCTGCGGCAGAGAAATTTGCGGCTGACAACAAAAACACCTACGGTGCACTGGCTGCGCTGGAAGTGGCTCAGCAGTACGTGGATATAAACGAACTGGATAAAGCCGTTGCTCAGCTCTCTCAGGGCCTTGCTGCCGCAAGCGATGAAAACCTGAAAGCGGTGATCAATCTGCGCCTGGCACGAATTCAGGTTCAGCAGAAAAAAGCGGATGACGCGCTGAAAACGCTCGATACCATCAAAGGCGAAGGTTTTGCTGCCATCGTTGCCGATTTGCGCGGTGAAGCACTGCTGAGCAAAGGTGACAAAGCGGGCGCGCGTAAAGCGTGGCAAGCTGGCGTAGAGAGCAAAGCGTCACCTGCGCTGAGCGAAATGATGCAGATGAAAATAAATAATTTGTCCGTCTGAGAGGGACCCGATGCAATTGCGTAAATTACTTCTGCCAGGACTGCTTTCTGTTACGTTATTGAGTGGTTGTTCACTGTTCAGTGGCGAAGAAGACGTTGTGAAAATGTCCCCACTGCCGACGGTTGAAAACCAGTTTACCCCTTCCACCGCGTGGGATGTCTCCGTGGGCAGTGGGATTGGTGATTTCTATTCCAACCTTCATCCGGCGTATGCAGACAGCGTTGTCTATGCCGCTGACCGCAAAGGTACCGTGAAAGCTGTGAACGCCGATGACGGGAAAGAAGTCTGGTCCGTTAACCTGGCGGAAAAAGACGGCTGGTTCTCCCGTAAACCTGCACTGCTGTCTGGCGGTCTGACCGTTTCCGGCGGTCACGTCTACGTGGGCAGCGAAAAAGCGCAGGTGTATGCGCTGAACAGCAGCGACGGCTCCATTGCCTGGCAAACAACCGTGGCCGGTGAGTCTCTGTCTCGCCCGGTGGTGAGCGACGGTCTGGTGCTGATTCATACCAGTAACGGCCAGTTGCAGGCGCTGAACGAAGCGGACGGTCTGGTAAAATGGACCGTGAACCTGGATATGCCTGCGCTCTCTCTGCGCGGTGAATCAGCACCTGCGACCGCCTTTGGCGCTGCCATTGTGGGCGGTGACAACGGCCGCGTGAGCGCCGTGCTGATGCAGCAGGGCCAGATGATCTGGCAGCAGCGCATCTCTCAGGCCACTGGCTCCACGGAAATTGACCGCCTGAGCGACGTAGACACTACCCCGGTTATCGTTGACGGTGTGGTTTACGCGCTGGCCTATAACGGCAACCTGACCGCGCTGGATCTGCGCAGCGGCCAGATCATGTGGAAACGTGAGCTGGGCTCTGTAAATGACTTCATCGTCGATGGTAACCGCATTTATATGGTTGACCAGAACGACCGCCTGCTGGCGCTGAGCACCGAAGGCGGCGTGACGCTGTGGACGCAAAGCGATCTGCTGCACCGTCTGCTGACCGCGCCAGTGCTGTACAACGGTAGCCTGGTGGTTGGCGACAGCGAAGGGTATATGCACTGGATCGATCCGGAGAATGGTCGCTTTGTTGCACAGCAAAAAGTCGACAGCTCTGGTTTCCTGACCGACCCGGTTGTGGCTGACGGCAAACTGCTGATTCAGGCAAAAGACGGCACGCTGTACGCGATCACGCGTTAATTACCCGGCGGTTGTAGTATACTAAACGGCTCCTGTTCACTCAGGAGCCGTTTTGACATTTTTAAAAACGCCGCGAAAGCGACGTTTATTTGAATTTTATGAGGCTTCAAACATGGTACCTGTGGTCGCGCTTGTCGGGCGCCCTAACGTTGGAAAATCCACTCTTTTTAACCGTTTAACACGCACCCGTGATGCGCTGGTTGCGGATTTCCCGGGGCTGACGCGTGACCGTAAGTACGGTCGTGCAGAGGTGGAAGGACGCGAGTTCATCTGTATCGATACCGGCGGTATTGACGGCACAGAAGACGGCGTAGAAACCCGCATGGCGGAACAGTCGCTGCTGGCGATTGAAGAAGCGGATGTGGTGCTGTTCATGGTGGATGCGCGCGCTGGCCTGATGCCGGCGGACTCCGCAATCGCCAAACACCTGCGTTCACGCGAAAAGCCGACCTTCCTGGTGGCGAACAAAACTGACGGTATCGATGCCGATCAGGCCGTCGCGGATTTCTGGTCTCTGGGTCTCGGTGAAATCTACCCGATTGCCGCATCACATGGTCGTGGCGTGACCAGCCTGCTGGAAACCGTTCTGCTGCCGTGGGTTGACGAAGTGAACCCGCCGGAAGAAGTGGACGAAGACGCTGAATACTGGGCGCAGTTCGAAGACGGTGAAGAGGGCGAAGAAGAAGAGCCTGAGGACGACTTCAACCCGCAGGATCTGCCGATCAAGCTGGCGATTGTCGGTCGTCCAAACGTAGGTAAGTCTACGCTTACTAACCGTATTCTGGGTGAAGAGCGCGTGGTCGTCTACGACATGCCGGGCACTACGCGTGACAGCATCTACATCCCGATGCAGCGCGATGAACGTGAATACGTACTCATCGACACGGCGGGCGTGCGTAAGCGCGGAAAAATCACCGACGTGGTGGAAAAATTCTCCGTTATCAAAACTCTGCAGGCGATCGAAGACGCCAACGTGGTGCTGCTGGTCATTGACGCGCGCGAAGGTATCTCCGATCAGGATCTCTCACTGCTCGGCTTTATCCTCAATAGTGGGCGCTCACTGGTCATCGTGGTCAACAAATGGGACGGCCTGAGCAATGAAGTGCGCGAGCAGGTGAAAGAGACTCTGGACTTCCGTCTGGGCTTTATCGATTTTGCCCGTGTGCACTTCATCTCGGCGCTGCACGGCAGCGGCGTGGGTAACCTGTTTGAATCCGTGCGTGAAGCGTATGACAGCTCCACCCGTCGTCAAAGCACCGCCATGCTGACCCGCATCATGAATATGGCTGCGGAAGACCACCAGCCGCCGCTGGTGCGCGGTCGTCGCGTGAAGCTGAAATATGCCCACGCCGGTGGCTATAACCCGCCAATCGTAGTGATTCACGGCAACCAGGTGAAAGACCTGCCGGATTCCTACAAGCGCTACCTGATGAACTACTTCCGTAAATCGCTGGACGTGATGGGCACGCCTATCCGCATCCAGTTCAAGGAAGGGGAAAACCCGTTCGCCAACAAGCGCAACACCCTGACGCCAAACCAGATGCGTAAGCGTAAGCGTTTGATTAAGCACATTAAGAAAAGCAAATAAGCTTTGCCAGTTTCACGAAAGCCCGCGTTTATCGCGGGTTTTTTTTGCCCAAATCATACCGCCGGTTCTCTCTTTGTGAAGTCAATCACTATTCACTTTCAACCACGTTTAAATCTAAGAAAGTAGACAATCGTCGAATTTTCATCTTAAAGTCCCTGGTTCGGTACTAGACAAAACTAGCGACTGGTTATCAAATGGTTAACTAACTTTTCGCCGCATGTAAAAAATCGGTCAGATACGTAACTGGCCGGCGTACTTGCTGGTGTTTACAAGCACGACACATACCTTTCGGGAGAATTATGCAATCCTCTGTTAATCAAAAAGAGAGCCGAACGTTCTTCGGCCACCCTTATCCGCTCGGTTCGCTGTTCTTTACCGAGATGTGGGAGCGTTTCTCGTTTTACGGCATCCGTCCGCTGCTGATCCTGTTTATGGCCGCCACCGTCTATGACGGCGGGATGGGCCTGGCGCGTGAAAACGCCTCGGCGATTGTCGGTATCTTTGCTGGCACCATGTACCTGGCTGCGCTGCCGGGCGGCTGGCTGGCGGATAACTGGCTCGGCCAGCAGAGGGCCGTCTGGTACGGTTCGATCCTGATTGCGCTCGGTCACCTGTCGATCGCGCTGTCGGCCATTATGGGCAATAACCTGTTCTTTATCGGTCTGATGTTCATCGTGCTTGGTTCTGGTCTGTTCAAAACCTGTATCTCGGTGATGGTCGGTACCTTGTATAAAAAAGGCGATGCGCGTCGTGACGGCGGTTTCTCACTGTTCTATATGGGTATCAACATGGGCTCGTTCATTGCTCCGCTGATTTCCGGCTGGCTGATTAAAACTCACGGCTGGCACTGGGGCTTTGGTATTGGCGGCATCGGGATGCTGGTGGCGCTGATTATCTTCCGCGTATTTGCGGTTCCGGCGATGAAGCGCTACGACAGCGAAGTCGGCCTCGATTCCACCTGGAACAGCCCGGTGGTGAAGCGCAACGGCGTGGGCGTCTGGCTGCTCGCGCTGGCGGCAGGCGTGGCAACGCTCGTGACGCTGATTGCGCAGGGCGTGATCGTCATTAACCCGGTCGCGGTAGCCAGCGTACTGGTGTATGTGATTGCGGCCTCCGTTGCCCTCTACTTTATCTACCTGTTCATTTTCGCGGGCCTGAACCGGAAAGAACGCGCCAGGCTGCTGGTCTGCTTTATTCTGCTGGTCTCCGCCGCGTTCTTCTGGTCCGCGTTTGAGCAGAAGCCAACCTCGTTCAACCTGTTTGCCAACGACTACACTAACCGCATGATCGGTGATTTCGAGATCCCGGCGGTGTGGTTCCAGTCAATCAACGCCTTGTTCATCATCCTGCTGGCCCCGGTGTTCAGCTGGGCATGGCCGAAGCTGGCGAGTATGAACATTCGCCCGAGCAGCATCACCAAATTTGTTATCGGCATTCTGTGCGCGGCTGCGGGCTTTGGCCTGATGATGCTGGCGGCACAAAACGTGCTGAGCAACGGTGGGGCGGGTGTATCGCCGTTCTGGCTGGTGGGCAGTATCTTAATGCTGACGCTCGGTGAACTGTGCCTGAGCCCGATCGGTCTGGCGACCATGACCCTGCTGGCACCTGAAAGAATGCGCGGCCAGATGATGGGGCTGTGGTTCTGCGCCAGCGCGCTGGGTAACCTGGCCGCAGGCCTGATTGGTGGCCACGTGAAGGCCGATCAGCTGGATATGCTGCCGGATCTCTTTGCCCGCTGCTCCATCGCGCTGCTGATTTGTGCCGCAGTGCTGATCGTCCTCATTGTTCCGGTGCGCCGCATGCTGGAAAATGCGCAAACTAAACCGGCAGCTAACGCCTCATAAACCTCGATCTTGCCGGGGCAGCGTTATGCCCCGGCAATTTATTCGACGAGGTAAGAACATGCTGTTAGGGTTTGTTGGTCTTGGCGCAGTCGTTGAAACAGCTTAC
Organism: Enterobacter chuandaensis; assembly: GCF_039718975.1. NCBI lineage: Bacteria > Pseudomonadati > Pseudomonadota > Gammaproteobacteria > Enterobacterales > Enterobacteriaceae > Enterobacter > Enterobacter chuandaensis. The sequence continues at coordinate 3,486,794 of NZ_CP097173.1, read as the reverse complement.
CTGCCCGCAATACGAAAATGCTTTGATAATCTCCCTCACTGTCTGGGTTTTGATATCCAGCCCGTAAAACAGCCGGAGGGCGTAACGCGCTGTGCCACACTGGCTGAACTCCTCTCCCATCCGCTTGATACTCTGTTTATTACCACGGCGTCACTGCACCACCTTGAGGTGCTTGAGCAGGCGATTGCCTCGCCGATCCCACGGATTGTGGTTGAAAAACCGATTGTCGCCACGCTTCCTCAAATCGAAAAACTCAACGCGCTGCTGGCAATGCCCGGTGTCGCATCCCGCGTGCTGGCACTTGACCACTGGATGGCGCGCATGGAAACGGTGAAGCAGTCGCTGGTTGACCATGTTTCTGACATCGCCAGAATCGAGGGCTTTTTGCAGGAGCCGAGCGGATATAACGCCGCAGGGGAACCCATCGCGCTCAATTTCGCGACCGGAGAACCGGACAGGAGAACGCTTCGCCATCCTGATGGCGTGATTCTGGATATCGGTACGCACGTACTGGCGATGCTGCGTGAAACGGTGCGCTATCTGGGCGGTCAGGACGATATGACGTTGCAGGTGGTTACGGCAAAAGACCGCCTGGGTCGCGATATCGCCAAGGGCGACCTGACCACGGCGGAAGGCGAGGCGCACTTGCAGGGAAGCATCAGCGGCGTGCCGGTGGACATCTGGCTTAACAAATACGCGGGACCTGCGGGCGGACAAAAGGGTCTGCGGCTCTATTTACGCGACGAGCGCATTATCAACTACGACCGACGCGGCGCGGAAGATGTGCTGGAGCTCATTGAGGGCAAAGGTATTCAGCGCTGGCATATTCCCGGTACGATCTACGAGCACTGTCTTGCGGAGCATATTCTGGGGGCAAAAAGTCTCTTTGAACGGGATCCGCACGAGGTGAGCCGCACGACGCGCCGCAGGATCGAGGAAGTGACGCTGCTGCTGACCTTGCAGCAACAGTTACGTGGCCCGCACTGAACGCGACGTGGTAAAATTCTCACAGACCTGAACGCTTTGAAGGAGTCACCATGACGATTACCTGCCCGGATTGCCAGGCGCCGCTGGAGCCCCAGAACGGGGTCGCGCACTGCGAAAACTGTAATAAAGATATCGCGCTCGACGCCCGCTGCCCGGAGTGTCATCAGCCACTCCAGGTATTAAAAGCCTGCGGTGCGGTGGACTATTTCTGCCAGAACGGCCACGGTCTTATCTCTAAAAAACGCGTGGAGTTTGTTCGGGCCGAAGGCTAATCGCACACGCAGCCTTCGCCTTTCTGCCACAGCTCGACCAGCGACTCGGGCGCTTCCTGCTCGGGTACCAGCACGATGATATCGGCGTAGTGCGCCTGATTCTGGCCGGTCCAGATAATCTGGATGCGGAAATAGCGCTGGTCACCGCTGCCTGGGGAAGAGGCTTGACCGGGCGGCTGGCCGCGCGGGAAAGCCTGCTCCAGGATGCTAACCAGACGCTGGCGCTGGGCCTCATTAAGCGAAGAGAGCGCGATGGTACGCTGGCCGCTCAGCTTAGGGATAAAAGCGACGCCGCCTTCCCGGGCCAGCTCAACCACGGCGTCATCCGTCAGTTCCGGAACCTGCATTTACAGCACTCCCACCTGTTCCCAGGCTTGTTTTATCGCCACCCCAACGTCGCTACCGGAGCGTTTCTCGCCGTGCGCTATCGTCAGTTTTGCGAAGGCATCAAAATCCGCATCCTGGGCCAGATTGCGATCGCAAACCGTGTCGTACCAGGCATAACCCGCTTTTTCCCAGGCGTAGCCACCGATCGCCGTTGCGGCCAGGTAAAATGCCCGATTAGGGATGCCGGAGTTAAGATGCACGCCGCCGTTATCCTCGCGCGTTTTGATGAAATCTTTCATGTGCGCGGGCTGCGGGTCTTTGCCGAGGAGGGGATCGTCGTAGGCGGTGCCGGGTTCAGACATCGAGCGCAGCCCTTTGCCGTTAATCCCTTTCGCCAGCAGCCCTTCACCAATCAGCCAGTCTGCTTTATCGGCGGTTTGCTTCAGATGGTACTGTTTAACCAGCGAGCCAAACACGTCAGACAGAGACTCGTTCAGCGCGCCCGACTGTTCAAAATAGATCAGCCCGGCTTCGGTCTCGGTCACGCCGTGGCTCAGCTCGTGCGCCACCACGTCGATGGCAATCGTAAAGCGGTTGAAGATTTCCCCGTCGCCGTCGCCGAATACCATCTGCTGACCGTTCCAGAAGGCGTTCTGATATTCCCGACCGTAATGCACGGTGCCGGTCAAAATAAGACCTTTATTATCGAGCGAATCACGCTGATATTCCTTCCAGAAGAAATCATGGGTAATACCCAAATAATCGTACGCCTCGTCCACCGCCACATCGCCGTTGGAAGGCTGGCCCTCATAGCGCACCTGGGTACCCGGTAGCTCCTGAGTTTGCTTCGCATCGTAAATATCACGCTCCAGCTGTCCGGCTTTATTGACGTGCGGCGCGGCGGGTTTGCCGGGCATGTGGGCCATCAGTGTCTGGACGTGGGTTAAGGTCTGACGGGCGCAGCGCTGCTGCGGCTCGGAACCGCTTTCGATAATACGACGAAGAATATAAGGGGGAATAACGCTATGAAGATGGGGCATGCTGCTCTCCTTATTAAAAAAGGGAATAGCAGCAGTATAGTAAGTAACCGGCGAAGAATTATCCGCTTTTACGCTGACGCGTCTTTTTCACCGGTTTAATTGATTTCACTTCGCTTTCAACCCAGCCGTCTGACAGACGCGTCGTCAGCACATCGCCGGCATTCACCTGTTTGGTCTGCTTCAGCACTTTGCCGTCCGTTGCCGTCGTCACGCTATAGCCGCGCGCCAGCGTGGAGAGAGGGCTGACCGCTTCAAGATGGGTCACCGCATTGCCAAAACGTTCGCGGGTGGTGCTCAGGCGCGCCCGGAGAGTCTCCGCCAGGCGATACTCCAGCTGCTGGATCCGCGTTTGCGCGCGATAGATTTTCGGCTGCGGGTTCTGCTGGTTCAGGCGCTGGGTCACGCGCTGCTGGCGCGACGCCGCGCGCTTAAGCTGCGCGTCCACCGCAACGTTCATCCGCTGGCGCAGGCGCTCCAGCACGGTCTGCTGACGGGCAAGGCGCAGCTGAGGATGCTGCTGCTGAAGACGATGATGAAGCTGGGTGAAGCGGCGGGTACGGTTGGCAAGGAAATAGTCCATCGCCATCTCAAGGCGCTGCTGACCGTTCTGAATCTGACGCAGCAGCTCCTGCTGGTTGCGGCTGACCACTTCCGCCGCTGCGGACGGCGTAGGCGCACGCAGATCCGCGACAAAATCCGCGATCGTCACGTCCGTTTCGTGGCCGACGGCGCTCACCACCGGGATAACGCTCGCAAAAATTCCCCGCGCCACACGCTCGTCGTTAAAGCTCCACAGGTCTTCCAGCGAGCCGCCGCCGCGCCCGACGATTAATACATCACACTCCTGACGGGCGTTTGCCAGTTCAATGGCGCGCACAATCTGGCCCGGCGCATCGTCACCCTGAACGGCGGTCGGGTAGATAATGACGGGCAGGGAAGGGTCGCGACGCTTCAGCACGTGCAAAATATCGTGCAGTGCCGCACCGGTTTTCGAGGTGATGACCCCAACGCAGTGGGCAGGTGAGGGCAGCGGTTTTTTGAACTGCTGGTCGAACAACCCCTCGGCAGAGAGCATGGCTTTCAGCTGTTCATATTTCTGCTGCAGCAGGCCTTCGCCCGCAGGCTGCATGCTCTCTACGATGATCTGATAGTCGCCGCGCGGCTCGTACAGGGTGATATTGGCGCGAACCAGAACCTGCTGGCCGTGCTGAGGGCGGAACGTCACGCGACGGTTGCTGTTACGGAACATCGCGCAGCGCACCTGAGCGGTGTTGTCTTTTAAGGTAAAGTACCAGTGTCCGGAGGACGGCTGCGTGAAGTTAGAGATTTCGCCGCTGATCCAGACCTGCCCCATTTCCTGCTCAAGCAGCAAACGCACCGTCTGATTGAGGCGGCTGACAGTATAAATTGAGGGGGATTGAGAGGATAACATGTGAGCGGGATCAAATTCTAAATCAGCAAGTTATTCAGTCGATAGTAACCTGCTGAGAGGTGAGCGCAAGCATTTTTTTTAAAAAAGTGTGGATGCAATCGGTTACGCTCTGTATAATGCCACGGCAATATTTAACCACCCAGGTCAGAGATATTGCCCATGCTACGTATCGCTAAAGAAGCACTGACGTTTGACGACGTCCTCCTCGTTCCCGCTCATTCCACCGTTCTGCCGAATACTGCCGACCTCAGCACGCAGTTGACGAAAACCATTCGTCTGAACATTCCTATGCTCTCCGCGGCAATGGACACCGTGACGGAAGCGCGCCTGGCTATCGCCCTGGCACAGGAAGGCGGCATTGGCTTTATCCACAAAAACATGTCTATCGAGCGTCAGGCGGAAGAAGTTCGCCGCGTGAAGAAGCATGAATCCGGTATCGTGTCCGACCCACAGACCGTTCTGCCAACCACCACCCTGCACGAAGTGAAAGCCCTGACCGAACGTAACGGCTTCGCGGGTTACCCGGTTGTGACCGAAGACAATGAACTGGTCGGCATCATTACCGGTCGTGATGTGCGTTTCGTGACTGACCTGAACCAGCCTGTCAGCGTCTACATGACGCCAAAAGAGCGTCTGGTGACCGTCCGCGAAGGCGAAACCCGCGACGTGGTGCTGGCGAAAATGCACGAAAAACGCGTTGAGAAAGCGCTGGTTGTGGATGCGAACTTCCACCTGCGCGGCATGATCACCGTTAAAGATTTCCAGAAAGCTGAACGTAAACCAAACGCCTGTAAAGATGAGCATGGCCGTCTGCGCGTCGGCGCTGCGGTTGGCGCAGGTGCTGGTAACGAAGAGCGCGTTGACGCGCTGGTTGCTGCGGGCGTTGACGTGCTGCTGATTGACTCCTCACACGGCCACTCCGAAGGCGTGCTGCAACGTATTCGTGATACCCGTGCTAAATACCCTGATCTGCAGATCATCGGGGGCAACGTGGCAACTGGCGCAGGCGCGCGTGCCCTGGCTGACGCTGGCTGCAGCGCGGTGAAAGTGGGTATCGGCCCTGGCTCTATCTGTACCACCCGTATCGTGACCGGCGTGGGCGTTCCGCAGATCACCGCGGTTTCTGACGCGGTTGAAGCGCTGGAAGGCACCGGTATTCCGGTTATCGCTGACGGCGGTATCCGCTTCTCTGGCGACATCGCTAAAGCGATCGCCGCGGGCGCAGCTGCCGTGATGGTCGGCTCCATGCTCGCCGGTACCGAAGAATCCCCGGGTGAAATCGAACTCTACCAGGGCCGTTCTTACAAATCTTACCGTGGGATGGGTTCTCTGGGCGCGATGTCCAAAGGTTCCTCTGACCGTTACTTCCAGACCGATAACGCCGCTGACAAACTGGTACCGGAAGGTATCGAAGGCCGCGTTGCCTATAAAGGCCGTCTGAAAGAGATCATTCACCAGCAGATGGGCGGCCTGCGCTCCTGTATGGGTCTGACCGGCTGTGGTACCATTGACCTGCTGCGTACCAAAGCGGAATTCGTACGCATCAGCGGTGCGGGTATCCAGGAGAGCCACGTTCACGACGTGACGATCACCAAAGAGTCCCCGAACTACCGTCTGGGCTCCTGATAAGTTTCCGCGCCCGATCCAGTTACTCTATGGATTTCGGGTTGCAGGAAGGCGGCAAGTCCATGAGACCCCGGGAGCATAGTTAACTATATGACCGGGGCGAATGGACGCAGCCAACGCACCTGCAGCCTGAAAGACGACGAGTAAATCGGGCGCTCTGTTTTTGTTTCTCTTGCCTCGGAATTAGCGTCAATGACGGAAAACATTCATAAACATCGCATTCTCATCCTGGACTTCGGTTCTCAGTACACTCAGCTGGTGGCGCGTCGCGTGCGTGAGCTGGGCGTTTACTGTGAGCTGTGGGCGTGGGATGTCACGGAAGCACAAATTCGCGAATTCAATCCAAGCGGCATCATCCTGTCCGGTGGCCCGGAAAGCACCACCGAAGCGAACAGCCCGCGCGCGCCGCAGTATGTGTTCGAAGCGGGCGTGCCGGTATTCGGCGTGTGCTACGGTATGCAGACCATGGCAATGCAGCTGGGCGGCCACGTAGAAGGCTCTAACGAGCGCGAATTTGGCTACGCGCAGGTAGAAGTGGTCACCGACAGCGCGCTGGTGCGCGGTATCGAAGACTCCCTGACCGCAGACGGCAAACCGCTGCTGGACGTGTGGATGAGCCACGGCGATAAAGTCACCGCCATCCCGTCTGACTTCGTGACCGTTGCCAGCACCGAAAGCTGCCCGTTCGCCATCATGGCGAACGAAGAAAAACGCTTCTACGGCGTGCAGTTCCACCCGGAAGTGACCCACACCCGTCAGGGTATGCGCATGCTGGAGCGCTTCGTGCGTGACATCTGCCAGTGTGAAGCCCTGTGGACCCCGGCCAAAATCATCGACGACGCCGTTGAGCGTATCCGCCAGCAGGTTGGCGATGACAAAGTGATCCTCGGCCTCTCCGGCGGCGTGGACTCCTCCGTGACCGCGATGCTGCTGCACCGCGCCATCGGCAAAAACCTGACCTGCGTTTTCGTGGACAACGGCCTGCTGCGTCTGAACGAAGCGAAGCAGGTCATGGACATGTTCGGCGACCACTTCGGTCTGAACATCGTTCACGTGGAAGGCGAGCAGCGCTTCCTGGACGCGCTGAAAGGCGAGAACGATCCGGAAGCCAAGCGTAAGATCATCGGCCGTGTGTTCGTGGAAGTGTTCGACGAAGAAGCGCTGAAGCTGGACGACGTGAAGTGGCTGGCGCAGGGCACCATCTACCCTGATGTGATCGAATCCGCGGCCTCCGCTACCGGTAAAGCACACGTCATCAAATCTCACCACAACGTGGGCGGCCTGCCGAAAGAGATGAAGATGGGTCTGGTTGAACCGCTGCGCGAGCTGTTCAAAGACGAAGTGCGTAAGATCGGCCTGGAACTGGGTCTGCCGTACGAAATGCTCTACCGTCACCCGTTCCCGGGCCCGGGTCTGGGCGTGCGCGTGCTGGGCGAAGTGAAGAAAGAGTACTGCGACCTGCTGCGTCGCGCGGACGCGATCTTCATCGAAGAGCTGCACAAAGCTGACCTGTACAACAAGGTAAGCCAGGCGTTCACCGTGTTCCTGCCGGTTCGCTCCGTCGGCGTGATGGGCGATGGCCGTAAGTACGACTGGGTGGTTTCCCTGCGTGCGGTGGAAACCATCGACTTCATGACCGCGCACTGGGCGCACCTGCCGTATGACTTCCTGGGCCGCGTGTCTAACCGCATCATCAACGAAGTGAACGGTATTTCCCGCGTGGTGTATGACATCAGCGGTAAACCACCGGCTACGATTGAGTGGGAATGATTTCCCAACCGGAAACGTCTGGTAGTAACAGGTTCTAAATTATCTCTAAGCCCGCGGATTGCGGGCTTTTTTTTGGGATGTGGCTGGCAACACCATGTCAGGTTAGTGCCAGGAGCGGGCGCAATGTAAGGCTTACCATTAAATTCTTATTCGATGCGTTCCACATTTGGATGACGATCGGTTGCGGCTTCATGGAAAATGTCACCCAGCCAGCCGGCAATCTCTCCTTCAGTCATATCGTCTGGAATAGCGATGTCATAGAGCCGAGAAAACTTTCTCTCCGTCAGGTCAGCACGAAATACCAGCCACCAATCATTCATACGTTGAACGCCAATATGCCGTTCAAAAACGTTATATATCAGCATATGCAATCTCCGACCATGCTAGTGAGTGCCTGCATCTATGATACATACGCCAGCGCAGGCCAGAGAGTGAATCGTACAAATATGAAAGGTCAGCGTTCGCACCTCGCTCACAACGGACATCATGCTTCTGTATCTGCTCTGTCTGCTTTGTGCCAACAATGGAAGTTGGAGTGCCAGAGTCTCTAAAAGTTGATGGTTCTTTTTGCAGGGAAGCTTACACCTCTGATTGTGTCCATGTATTATTCTCTAAATGTGATAAATTGTATGAACGTCAAGCTCAGGCGTAAATTATAATGGCTATACATCCCTAGATCTCAACTTCAGCACTCTGTTAAAAAGGAATAAAAATGGATTCGGATAAAATTCAAAACGATATTGATGCTTTATTGATTTTTATGAATGACGATATGGAACGAATCGGGGGAACTATAAAGGATACGTATTGGGGTTTTGCTCAGGGGCAAGGGGATCGTAATGAAATAGAGAAGTTACATAGTTGGTCAGAAGAAAATTTATTTGGAATTATAAATAGATGCCATTCACGCGGCTTGTTGAAAAACATGTCAACCAGATACGATCGTGTGGTATTAACAGAAGAAGGACAGAGCCGCGCGCTGTCGGTTAAGCACGGTAAGAACCGCTCTTATGAACTTGCAAGGAGCAGTTATACCATTGGCGCTATCCATGTTGCCGGGTCAGCTCAGGTAGGTGATGGTAATACGCAGAATATTTACAATGTCTTTCAGGAAGTGATAGACAAAATTGACCGTGCTGAAGCGACTTCAGAAGAAAAGGCAGAAGCTAAGTCGCTTTTAACAAAGTTCCTAGAGCATCCACTCACTTCTTCTGTGGTAGGCGGTGTTGCTGGTTCTCTTACCGGACTTTTATAAAAGGTAAGCCACATGGAAGAACTGAAGAAATCCATCGGCCTGAGATGTACTTTCTGCCACTCCGTGCTGTTTGCATTGCCACACGAAAACTACGCCCCTCTTCATGGCTCGCTGATTGTGTGCGCAAACTGCGGGCGCGAAAATGATGTGACTTCTCTCATCTTTGTTGTTAAGGCTAAAGCGATGAATATCGCAGAAGACTATGCAGACAAGCTCATTAATAAATTTCAAAAGGATTTAAAGAAAGCATTCAAAGGAAGTAAGCACTTAAAATTTATATAAATTCTGTAAGAATGTTGCAAGCCCTTAGTTAACTATCTGTTTTAAAAGGAGTTTACCTTTTTATGCTCAAATCTACTTTCATTTAACATGATGGTGAATAATTCTTAACACAAAACCATCTACTCAGGATTTTTTTGAACTATATTGATTTACAAAGCAATGAGCTATCAGGTGGTTTTACATCGATAATTTGACTTAAAAACAGGTGTGGCGCCTTAGGGCTAGTTACGTTTTGCACAAGATTAAATGCTGGGTCTTTCTGACCTCAGCAATAACTTTATGGTTATTGTCTGTAATTCGCTCAGAACGGACCTAACCCGTCCCACAAGCCCACTCCGTTTAGAGCATATTAGTTCAGGTCTCTAAAATCGCATGGCTCACCGGGATAGGGCCCTTACAATTGCCTCCGAGCTGAACTTTCGACGACGTTTCAGTCGACGAAAAGCCATACGGGGCGTTTCCTGTTGAAACTCAGAACCCTCCAGGGTTTTTCACCCTCATCATGGTTCCACCGCGCCCGGTGCAAAGCAGGCACGCATTAACCAACGGAGATTATCATCTTGAACAAGTCAATTCTCGCATGCTCTATGGCCGCGCTGTTGGCCGTGTCCGCCATGTCCGCTCAGGCCAGGACCCCCGCCAGGCTCAAGTCGCCAGTATCGGGCGTGCTCTGCGACCGATATGTATGCGCGAATGACAAGGGATTATCCCGCGATTTGACAGAGACGTATCTCGGTAAGAAGGCTGCTGCAAACGAGGTGTTCACGTCGAGCAATGTCGATCTGACCGAATTCACCTTTGCCAACGGTATTTTCTGCGATGTGAAGGAACGACTGTGCCGTGAAGATCGCTATTATGGCGCGAACGGACAGCGCTCCGGGGCTATATCTAAAAAGTACACAAAGCTGCTCTTTGGCGAATAATGGTGATGGAAAGAGACCACAGGAAAAGAGTACGTTATAGGGATATAAATTATATTTTGTAGCGTACATTATAAATTATGATGTGATTGTCAAAATTAAATTTCTAGTTAAAAGTTGTATTGCGGAATATTACTCTGTTACTACCCTTTAGCTGAGCGTAACAGTGAAGCGGTCTGGTTACGTGAATTCCCATTCACTACCATGAGCGAATAAAGGAATGAAAAACCGCATAATGATTGTCGGCGGCGGCACGGGAGGAACCATTGTTGCCAACCTGCTGGCCAGAAAATTACGACGTGAAATTGCTGCCGGTCAGGTAGAGCTGGTACTGATTTCCGAATCACCGGTGCATTACTACAAACCCGCGTTTATGTACGTCGCGTTTAACCTCTTCCATCATCATGAGCTGGCCCGGCCTGAACGGCAGTTACTGAGTCCGGAAATTCGATTTATTACCGATAAGATTGAGTCGTTCGATTTTAAACAGCGTCGACTGTACGGGGCCAGTAAGCAACATTACGACTGGGATCTGCTGGTTATCGCAACCGGCTGCACGCCTTTCCCGCAAAAAATCCCTGGCCTTGCCGAAGCGGGCGACCATTTTTATCAATACGCGGCGGCAAGAGAATTAGCGTATAAGCTCTCCACCATTAAAAAGGGGCGAATATTTATTACCGTCTCTTTCCCGGAAACGCCGAATGTTCCCCATCAGTGCGGCATCGCCCCTATTGAAACCACGCTTATGGTTGACGACTATCTGCGCCAGCGCGGCGTACGTAATCAGGTTGAGATTGTTTATACCTATCCGACCGTCGCGCAGCTGCTGCGAAACTGCCTGTTCCTGCAGCGTCCGGTTGGGGAGGCGCTGGGCGATATTTTTGCTGCCAAAGGGATACAGCATCAGCGCGGCTTTACCTTAAGCCATGTCGATCCTGACAGCAAAATTGCCTATTCCGCCGAGGGCGACTCGCAGAACTTCGACATCCTGATGGCAACGCCTCCCATCAGGGCGGTCGAAGCGGTGCGTAATACGGGACTCAGTGAGGTTCAGAACGGTGAAGGCTGGCTGCCGACGGATCACCAAACGCTGGGCGTCTACGGCCTGGAAGGGGTGTATGTGATCGGCGATACCGTTGACCTCCCGATCAGTAAAGCTGGGGGATCGTGCCACAACCAGGCGCCGATCGTTGCCGATAACATTGTGGCGGAGCTGTACGGCAGACCGCCCGGAAGCGGTAACCATTATGATGGACGGGTTCAGGCCGTTGCGCAGATGGGGCTCTGGACCGGTATGCCGTTGGTGTATGACTATCGCAATGACGTGACGCCCATGCCTGCGACGAAACTCGGCGGCATGCTGCGAAACGGTTTTAACCGTGGTCTCTATTGGGGTGTCGTGAGGGGGATGTTCTAATGAGTGAACAGGAACAGTTACTTAAAAGCCTTGCCCCGCTGATGGCAGGCAATCGCCTGAATAATTTGGTTGATCTGCTGGCCTTAGCAGCAGACATGCTGGAAATGACCGACAGCGCGATGGTCGAAAAGCTGGCTGCCGTATTTGAAGATGTGGTAACCGTCGGTTGGGAAGGGGGAACCGCGCTACGTATGGCCTGGGGAGAGCAAATTAACCGGGAAGGGGATATTTCGCTTCGGCAGGTGTTTGCCATGCTCAACGATCCTGATACCCGCCGCGGCATCATGCTTTTACTGCGGGTGTTACAGATTACGGGGCAACGTCTGAATTCCCTCTATTCCGTCAGTTATTCTGATTGCCCCGAGATAAGAAGCCGTTAATGTCTGGCTAATGCTCTTCAGGCGGCCGGGTATCGTCTATACCTTACCCGGCCCACCAAACGGCATTGGGGGCTATTTCTCCCCGCCACCCAACCTATACGCCAGCGCCACCACCAGCGACTGCACCAGGCACAGCGTTGCCGACTGAGATCGAAACGCATCCACCTGCGCCTCTTTCACCACAAAGCAGAGATCGCTGAACGTCGCCAGCGGGCTGATCTGGCTGTCCGTAATCACGATCTGCCGTGCGCCGACGCTGGCGGCGGTTTCGCTGACCATCACCGTCTCTTCCGCGTACGGCGAGAAGCTGATCGACACCACGATGTCGCGCGCCTTAATGCGGCTGATCTGCTCGCGCAGCATCCCGCCCATGCCGTCGAGCAGGATAGGGCGGCATTCCAGGTGGCTCAGGGCGTAGGTGAGGTAGGCCGCGACGCTAAAGGAGCGGCGCAGCCCGGCGATGTAGATAGTGTCGGCGTCGGCCAGCAGCTGCACCGCGCGCTCCAGCATTTCCGGCTCTGCACGGGCGGCCAGCTGCTGTAGCGCCTGCGCATTCGAGCGGGCGAACTCCTGCAGGATATCGAGCGGCGTTTCCGGCACGGCCTCGCTCTCCATCTCCCGGAACAGCCGGGCGCGGTCGCTGTAGCTGGCGGTCTCCTCCACCAGGTTCATGCGAAACAGCTGTTTCATTTCGTTAAAGCCGGTGAAGTCAAAGGCGTTGGCAAAGCGGATCAGCGTTGAGGGCGGCACGTCGGCGCGCTCGGCAATGACGGCAACCGTATCAAAGGCCACGCTGTTTGTGTTATCCAGCACGTAGCGGGAGACCTGCTGCAGCCTCTTGCTCAGGCTATCGTAGCGATCGCGGATTTGTTGCTGCAGTTCGTTCAGGCTGGTTGCTGTCGTCATGTTATCCCCCAAATACAGTCTTATGATTCTAAACGCAAAACCGCGCCTTTTAAATGTCGGCCATCCATCTGGCAACAAAAATGAAACAGAAGCTTCAGCCATTTCCTCGCCCGAAATTCCTTAATAGCGCACGCGGCGTCAGTGTTGTTGCCTGTTAACATAAAAATCCATCCTTGATCACAATAATCATCATTTATTTTATTTCAACTTAAAATGGAATATTTGTTTCATATATAGTGTTCAGTACACAGTGTTCAGGTAACAGTCACGTATCAACAGCGAGAGGTTAAGGATGGAGACGGTAGCGAATTTTATTCACGGCGAATGTGTCACCGGTTCAGGCCAGCGCGTTCAGGCGATCTTCAACCCGGCCACCGGCGAGCAGATCCGCCAGGTGGTGATGAGTACGGCACGGGAAACCGAACAGGCCATTGCCGCCGCGCAGCAGGCGTTTCCTGCGTGGTCGCGCCAGGCTCCGCTTAAGCGCGCGCGCGTGATGTTCCGCTTCAAGGCGCTGCTGGAGGAGAACATGACGCGCCTGGCCCGCATTATCAGCGAAGAGCACGGCAAGGTCTTCTCCGACGCGGTGGGCGAACTGACCCGTGGCCTGGAAGTGGTGGAGTTTGCCTGCGGCATCCCGCATCTGCAAAAGGGTGAACACTCTGCCAACGTCGGCACGGGCGTCGACAGCCACTCGCTGATGCAGCCGCTCGGCGTCTGTGCCGGGATCACGCCGTTTAACTTCCCGGCGATGGTGCCGATGTGGATGTTCCCGATTGCGCTGGCGACCGGCAACACCTTCGTGCTGAAACCGTCGGAAAAAGATCCTTCTCTTGCGCTCGCGCTGGCGCAATTGCTGAAAGAGGCCGGCCTGCCGGACGGCGTCTTCAATGTGGTTCAGGGCGATAAAGAGTCCGTTGACGTGCTCCTGACTGACCCGCGCGTGCAGGCGGTGAGCTTTGTCGGCTCTACGCCGATTGCGGAATACATTTACCAGACCGCATCCGCCCACGGTAAGCGCTGTCAGGCGCTGGGCGGCGCGAAAAACCACTGCATTTTAATGCCGGATGCCGACATGGAGATGGCCACCAACGCCATCATGGGCGCGGCCTACGGCGCGGCGGGGGAACGCTGCATGGCGCTCTCCGTGGTGCTGGCGGTGGGGGATAAAACCGCCGACGACCTTTGCGCCCGGCTGGAAAAACAGATTGCCGCGCTGCGCGTCGGGCCGGGCCTGGACCAGTCGCCGGAAAACGAAATGGGGCCGCTCATCTCCTCCGCGCACCGCAGCAAGGTGCTGGGCTACATCGACAGCGGGGAAACTCAGGGGGCGAAACTGCGCGTGGATGGGCGCGGCTTCAGCGTGAAGGGCCACGAGCAGGGCTACTTCGTCGGGCCGACGCTGTTTGATAACGTCACCCCGGAGATGACCATCTATAAAGAAGAGATTTTTGGCCCGGTGCTTTCTGTGGTGCGCGTAGCAGATTACGCCAGCGCGGTGGATCTGATTAATCGCCATGAATATGGTAATGGCTCGGCGATCTTCACCCGCGACGGCGGCTGCGCGCGCCGCTTCTGCGAAGAGGTGCAGGCTGGCATGGTGGGGGTCAACGTGCCGATCCCGGTGCCGATGGCGTTCCACAGCTTCGGCGGCTGGAAGCGCTCGATTTTTGGTGCGCTCAACGTCCACGGCAATGACGGTGTGCGTTTCTACACCCGAATGAAAACCATCACCGCGCGCTGGCCGGAAATGCAGCAGGAGACAGGCGCTGCGTTCTCCATGCCGACGCTGGGCTGACAGGAGGCGTTATGCAAACCGAACGTATGACCATGGCTCAGGCGCTGGTCCGGTTCCTGAATCAACAGTACGTCTGCATTGACGGCAACGAAACGCCCTTCGTGGAGGGCGTGGCGACGATATTTGGGCACGGCAACGTGCTGGGTATCGGCCAGGCGCTGGAGCAGGATCCCGGTCATCTGAAAATCATGCAGGGGTGCAACGAGCAGGGTATCGCCCATATGGCGACGGGATTCGCTAAACAGCATCGCCGTCAGCGCATTTTTGCCGTCACCTCCTCCGTCGGGCCGGGGGCTGCCAATATGGTGACCGCCGCGGCCACCGCCACGGCGAACCGCATCCCGCTTTTACTGTTGCCGGGCGATATCTATGCCAGCCGCCAGCCGGACCCGGTGCTGCAGCAGATCGAGCAGTATCACGATCTCAGCATCAGCACCAACGACTGCTTCCGTCCGGTCTCCCGCTACTGGGACCGCATTAACCGCCCCGAGCAGCTGATGAGCGCCATGTTAAGCGCAATGCGAACGCTTACTGACCCCGCAGATACCGGCGCGGTGACCATCTGCCTGCCGCAGGACGTGCAGGGAGAGGCGTGGGACTACCCGCTGAGCTTCTTTGCGCGTCGTGTGCACCACATCGAACGTCGTCCACCTGACCCGCAGCGTCTGGCGCAGGCGCGGGCGCTGATTGCCCGCAAGCGTCGTCCGCTGGTGGTGTGCGGCGGCGGCGTGCGCTACTCCGGCGCGCATGAGGCGTTTCGCGAATTTGTCGAGACGCTGCAACTGCCGTTTGCCGAAACCCAGGCCGGAAAGGGGGCGCTGGTAAGTGACCACCCACTTAATCTGGGCGGCGTGGGGGTGACGGGCGGAATGGCCGCCAACCAGCTTGCGCCACAGGCGGATTTAGTGATCGGCATCGGCACGCGGCTGACCGATTTTACCACCGGCTCCAAGGCGCTCTTTTCCCACCCGGACGTCGAATTCCTGCTGCTGAACGTGGCCGAGTTTGATGCCCTGAAGCTGGACGCCACCGCGCTGATTGCCGATGCCCAAACCGGCCTCCAGGCCTTAACCCACGCGCTCGGCGATTACCGCAGCGGCTGGGGAGAGGCGATCGCCGGGGCGAAATCCGCGTGGCGCGACGAGTGCCGCCGCCTGTGGGATCGCCAGTGGCATCCTGACGATGCGCCCGAAGTGGCGGGGCACCTGGACGCGCAGCTGGCGGAATACGGCGAGTCGCTCAACACCCGGCTGACCCAGACGCGGGTGCTGGGGCTGATTAATCAGCATATTGAAGATAACGCCATCGTGGTGGGCGCGGCCGGTTCGCTGCCGGGGGATTTACAGCGCCTCTGGCAGGTCAAAACGCCGGACAGCTATCACCTGGAGTACGGCTACTCCTGCATGGGCTACGAGATTGCGGCGGCGCTTGGCGCGAAGCTCGCCAGACCCGTGCTGCCGGTATACGCCATGGTGGGGGATGGTTCCTACATGATGCTGCACTCCGAACTGCAAACCGCCGTGCAGGAGGGCATTAAGGTCACCGTTCTGCTGTTTGATAACGCCAGCTTCGGCTGCATCAACAACCTGCAGATGGGGCACGGAATGGGCAGCTTTGGCACGGAAAATCGCCATCGCAACCCGGAAACCGGGCGGCTTGACGGGCCGCTGGTGAAGGTCGATTTTGCGCAAAACGCGGAAAGCTACGGTTGCCGCGCGTGGCGCGTGAACGACGAGCAGAGCCTGCTTGCGGCACTTGAGGCGTCACGCGCCCATCCGGGCCCGACGCTGCTGGACATCAAGGTATTGCCGAAGACCATGACCCATGACTACGCCTCGTGGTGGCGAACCGGTGACGCGCAGGTGGCAGAGTCGTCTGCCGTGCGTGAGGCCGCGGAGCAAACGCAGGCGCAGGTGAAAAAAGCCCGTCAGTATTGAGTTTTTCTGCCGTAACGAAATTTTCATTTCATTTTCCCCTCACCCTAACCCTCTCCCCAAAGGGGAGAGGGGATAGATTGGTGCGCTCTTTTCTCCCTCGCCCCTTTGGGGAGAGGGCCGGAGTGAGTGGAAGATGCCCCCCCTCCCATGTTGTGAGATTGATAACAAAAATTATCTCATACATCTCAAAAGTGTTAACCCGCACTCAAAAACATAATTTTCACTATTTATAAAAATGAAATAAATGTTTTATTTATAGGGTCGTTAGTTCACAGCATTCACCAACACCGGGAGCCGTTATGTTTAACATTGCTTTACTGGGCGCTGGCCGAATTGGCCAGGTACATGCAGCTAACATCGCCAGCCACGGCGCGACCACCCTCTGGTCCGTGGTTGACCCGAATCAGGAATTTGCCACCCGTCTCGCCGCGCAGTATCAGGCCCGCCAGCAGAGCGTGGATGAGGCGATGACCGATCCTAACGTTCACGCCGTGCTGATCGCCTCCGCCACCGACACTCACGCGGATCTGATTGAAATGGCCGCCCGCCACGGCAAGGCTATCTTCTGCGAAAAGCCGGTACATCTCGACCTTGCCCGCGTGCGCGACTGCCTGAAGGTGGTTAAAGAGTACGACGTGCCGCTGTTCATCGGCTTTAACCGCCGCTTTGACCCGCAGTTCCGCCGCGTGAAAACCGATGCCCAGGCCGGGCGCATCGGCAAGCCGGAATCGCTGCTGATCATCTCCCGCGATCCGTCTCCACCGCCTGCGGAGTACGTGCGCGTTTCCGGCGGCATGTTCCGCGATATGACCATTCACGACTTCGACATGGCCCGTTTCATCATGGGCGAAGAGCCGGTGTCGGTGTATGCCCAGGGCAGTAACCTGGTGGATCCGGCGATTGGCGAGGCGGGGGATATCGATACCGCGTTTATCGTTCTGAAATATGCCTCCGGCGCGATGGCGACCATCGTCAACAGCCGCCGCTCCTCTTACGGCTACGACCAGCGCCTGGAGCTGCACGGCTCCGAAGGGCTGCTGTGCGCCGGCAATATTCTGGAAAACCAGGTGCAGCACTACGGCAAACAGGGCTGCACCAGCGCGCTGCCGGAACATTTCTTCCTGCAGCGCTACAAATCCGCTTACGCCGCGGAATGGGAACACTTTGTTGCGGTCCTGCGCGGCGAAGCGGTGCCTGACTGCAGCGGCGATGATGGTGAACGTGCGCTGTACCTCGCGGATAAAGCGCTGGAGTCGCTGCGTAGCCAGCGCGAGATCGTCCTCTAAACACAACAACCCTACACAGAGAGACATAATAATGAAAAAACTGATCGTAGCCGCCCTCATCGCCATGACGTCCGGGGCCGCCCTCGCCGAAAACGAGCAGATTGTTTTCAGTACGCCAAACCTGGCCATGCCGTTTGAGGTTCACATGCAGCGTACGGCGGTGAAAGCCGCGAAAGAGATGGGCGTGAAGCTTCAGGTACTGGACGGGCAGGGCAGTTCACCGAAGCAGGTGGCTGA
Organism: Enterobacter chuandaensis; assembly: GCF_039718975.1. Classification (NCBI taxonomy): domain Bacteria; kingdom Pseudomonadati; phylum Pseudomonadota; class Gammaproteobacteria; order Enterobacterales; family Enterobacteriaceae; genus Enterobacter; species Enterobacter chuandaensis. The sequence goes on along the minus strand of NZ_CP097173.1, from coordinate 3,468,922 downwards.
CCTGGAAAACGCCATCACCCGCGGGGCGCAGGGCTTTATCGTCTCCCCGAACGACGTGAACGCGGTCTCCAGCGCGGTGGATGAAATTCAGGATGCGAAGCTGCCGGTGGTCACCCTAGACCGCTCCGTCGACAGCCAGAAGAAAGTGCCCCACTTTGGCGCCAACAACTACAAAGGCGGCCAGGCGATTGGCGACTTCGTCAAAACCAAATTCCCCGACGGGGCAGAGATCATCCTGCTCACCGGCCAGCCGGGCTCCTCCTCCAATATTGAACGCACCAAAGGGATCCGCGACAGCCTGAAGGCGGGCGGGGATAAGTACAAGATCGTCGCCGATCAGACGGGCAACTGGATGCGTTCTGAAGGGATGCGCATCGTCGAAAGCGTTCTGCCTTCGCTACCGAAACGCCCGCAGGTGATCCTCTCCGCCAACGACGATATGGCGCTGGGCGCGATTGAAGCCCTGCAGAGCCAGGGCGTGAAGCCGGGTGAAATCCTCGTGACCGGCTTTGATGCGGTGCCGGAAGCGCTGGCCCGCGTGCGCGACGGCTGGCTGGCGGTAACGGCGGATCAGCGTCCGGGCTTTGCGGTGCAGACGGCGATGAGCCAGCTGGTGGCCAACGTGCGCGAGAAGAAAGCCATCACCGGGGCCGACTACCCGCCAACGCTTATCACCAAAGAGAACCTGCAGCAGGCTGAGCGTATCGGTGAGGCCGGTAACTGATATGTCCCGAGCCGCCTCCGGCGGCTCAGCATGAGGAGGAGCAGACCGATGTCGCAACCCTTACTGAAAGTGACCGACCTGGCAAAAAGCTTTTCCGGCGTCTGGGCGCTGAGCAGCGCCCAGCTGACCGTCGGCGCGGGGGAGATCCACGCCCTGCTGGGGGAAAACGGAGCGGGAAAATCCACGCTGCTGAAGGCGCTCGCGGGCGCGCAGCCGCAAACGCGCGGGGATATCTGGTTCAACGGCGAAACGCTGCCGGTGGACGACTCCCCGGTGGAACGGCAGAACAAGGGCATTATCACCATCTACCAGGAGTTCAACCTGCTGCCCAACATGACCGTCGCGGAAAACATGTTTCTCGGGCGCGAGCCGCGCAAGCGGAACCTGATCGTCGACGAAAAAGCGGTAAACCAGGAGGCGCAGGTGATTCTCGATTACCTGCAGCTGAACGTTGCGCCGACCACGCCGGTCGCCCGTCTGAGCGTCGCCCAGCAGCAGATGGTGGAGATCGCCCGGGCGCTGACCCTCAACGCCCGCCTGATCATCATGGACGAACCCTCCGCCGCGCTGAGCGACAGCGAGGTGGAAAGCCTGCACCGCGTGGTGCGGGAGCTTAAAAACCGCGGCGTGAGCATTATTTACGTTACCCACCGTCTGCACGAGGTTTTCCAGCTCTGCGATCGCTTCACCGTATTTCAGGACGGCCGCTTTACCGGCACCGGCGCGGTGGCGGAGACCAACGTAGAACAGCTGATCCGCCTGATGGTCGGACGCGACGTGGCCTTTAACCGCCGCCCCGCCAGCGAAACACATCATCAAGACAAACCCGTCCGTCTGGCGGTGAAGGGGCTGAGCCGCGAAAAGCCGCCGCTGGATCCGCACGGCATCGCCCTGCACGACATCAGCTTCCACGTCCACGCCGGGGAAGTTCTGGGTATTGCCGGGCTGGTGGGGGCGGGACGCACCGAGGTGGCCCGCTGCCTGTTTGGCGCGGATGCCTTTACCTGCGGGAGCTTTGAGCTGGACGGCGTGCCGTACCAGCCGCGCGACCCGCTGTATGCTCTCGACCAGGGCGTGGCGCTGGTGCCGGAAGACCGCAAAAAAGAGGGGGCGGTGCTCGGGCTGTCTATTCGCGACAACCTGTCGCTCTCCTGCCTCTCCTCGCTGCTGCAGTGGCGCTGGTTTGTGAACACCCGTAAAGAGGATGATCTGATTGAGTCCTACCGCCAGGCGCTGCAGATCAAAATGGTCAACAGCGCGCAGGAGGTGCGCAAGCTCTCCGGCGGCAACCAGCAGAAGGTGATCCTCGCGCGCTGCATGGCGCTCAACCCGCGGGTGCTGATCGTCGATGAGCCGACGCGCGGCATCGACGTGGGGACCAAATCGGAAGTGCACCAGGTGCTGTTTGACATGGCGAAAAAGGGCGTGGCGGTGATCGTGATCTCCTCCGATCTGCCTGAAGTGATGGCGGTGTCTGACCGAATCATCACCCTCAGCGAAGGCCGGGTGACCGGCGAGATCCACGGTGACGACGCTAACGAAGAACGGCTGATGACGATGATGGCCATCAACCACAACGCCCTGAACGCGGCATAACGGAGTTTCTCATGACGCAGATGATTTCTAAAACGCAGGCCCCGGTCAAACGCGCCGGACGCATCGATCCCATCGCCTTCTTTGAGCGCTTCGGGGTGCTGATTTTCATGATCCTGCTGCTGATCTTCTTCCAGTCGCAGAACAGTAACTTTTTCTCTGAACGCAACATTTTCAACATCCTGACCGAAGTCTCCATCTACGGGATCATGGCCGTGGGGATGACCTTCGTCATTCTGACCGCCGGGATCGACCTCTCAGTGGGCTCCATTCTGGCGGTGTGCGCCATGACCGCGGCGTACGTCATTAAGGGGGATAACTTCACCACCGTCGACCCGAACGCCTGGGGCGGCATGAGCTGGCTGATCGGGCTGGGGATTTGTCTGGCGATGGGCACGGCGATTGGCTTTCTGCACGGTCTGGGCGTCACCCGCCTGCGCCTGCCGCCGTTTATCGTCACCCTCGGCGGGATGACCATCTGGCGCGGCCTGACGCTGGTGATCAACGACGGCGCGCCGATCGCCGGTTTCGATCCCGGCTACCGCTGGTGGGGGCGCGGCGAGCTGCTCGGCATCTCCATTCCGATCTGGATCTTTGCCATCGTCGCCGTCGGCGGTTATCTGGCACTGCATAAAACCCGCTGGGGCCGCTTCGTCTACGCCATCGGCGGTAACCCGGAGGCGGCGCGCCTGGCGGGGGTCAACGTCAAGCGCGTGCTGGTCAGCGTCTATGTGCTTATTGGCTGTCTGGCCGGGCTGGCGGGCTTCATCCTGAGCGCGCGTCTGGGTAGCGCCGAGGCGGTGGCCGGGATCTCCTTTGAGCTGCGCGTTATCGCCTCGGTGGTGATTGGCGGCACCTCGCTGATGGGCGGCTACGGGCGCATCGGCGGCACCATTATCGGCTCCATCATCATGGGCATTCTGATTAACGGCCTGGTGCTGATGAACGTCTCGGCCTACTACCAGCAAATTATCACCGGATTAATTATCGTTCTGGCGGTGGCATTCGATACCTATGCCAAGAGCCGTCGCGGCGCACTGTGAGGATCACGATGAAAGAGGTTCGTATTGGATTAATTGGCACCGGTTATATCGGCAAGGCGCACGCTATCGCCTATGCCCAGGCCCCGACGGTGTTCAACCTGCGCGGCAGACTGGTGCGCGAGATGGTGGCGGAAGTCACGCCGGAGCTGGCGGCAGAGCGCGCGCGGGCGTTTGGCTTCAACCGCTCCACCGGGGACTGGCGGGCGCTGGTGGCCGACCCGGCCATTGACGTGGTGGATATTTGCTCACCTAACCATCTGCATAAGGAGATGGCGCTGGAGGCGATCCGCCACGGCAAGCACGTCTACTCGGAGAAGCCGCTGGCGCTGAACGCCCACGACGCGCGCGAGATGGTCGACGCCGCGAAGCGGGCCGGGGTGAAAACGCTGGTGGGGTTCAACTACATGAAGAACCCGACGGCGCAGCTGGCGAAGGAGATTATCGCGCGCGGCGAGATTGGCGAGGTGATCCACTTCTACGGCACCCACAACGAAGACTATATGGCCGACCCGCTGTCGCCCATTCACTGGCACTGCTTTAAAGAGACCGCCGGGCTGGGGGCGCTGGGCGACCTCGCGGCGCATATCGTCAACATGGCTCAGTACCTGGTGGGGGAGATTGAGCAGGTCTGCGGCGACCTGAAGATCGTGGTCCCGGCGCGCCCGACGAAGGCCGGATCGTCAGAGATGATTGCGGTGGAAAACGAGGATCAGGCCCACGCGATGGTGCGCTTCGCGGGCGGGGCGCAGGGGGTGATTGAAACCTCCCGCGTCGCCTGCGGCCGCAAGATGGGGCTGTCGTACGTCATCACCGGGACGAAAGGCGCCATCAGCTTCACCCAGGAGCGCATGGCCGAGCTGAAGCTCTATCTGCATGACGATCCGGTGAACCGTCAGGGGTTCCGCACGCTGCTCGTCGGCCCGGCGCACCCGGACTACGCCGCGTTTTGTATGGGCGCAGGCCACGGGATTGGCTTTAACGATCAAAAAACGGTGGAGGTGCGCGACCTGGTGGACGGGATTGCCGCCGACGCGCCGATGTGGCCGGACTTCGAAGAGGGCTGGAAGGTGTCGCGCGTGCTGGACGCGATTGCACTCTCGCACCTGCAGGGCCGCTGGCTGAACGTGAACGACATTGTCTGATGAGGTATCAACGTGGAAAAGCAGTTTGATGTGATATGCATGGGCCGCGTGGCGGTTGACCTCTACAGTCAGCAGATTGGTGCCCGCCTGGAGGATGTGTCGAGCTTCGCCAAATATCTCGGCGGCTCGTCCGGCAACGTGGCGTATGGCACCGCGCGTCAGGGTCTGCGCTCGTCGATGCTGGCGCGCGTCGGCGATGAACATATGGGCCGCTTCCTGCGCGAAGAGCTCAACCAGGTGGGCTGTGATACCAGTCATCTGATTACCGATAAACAACGCCTTACGGCGCTGGTGCTACTCGGCATTAAAGACCGGGACACCTTTCCCCTGATTTTTTATCGCGATAACTGCGCGGATATGGCGATTACCGCCAGCGATGTGGACGAAAGCTACATTGCCTCCGCACGTTGTCTTGCCATCACCGGGACCCACCTTTCTCATCCGCAGACCCGCGAGGCGGTGCTGACGGCGCTGGGCTATGCTCGCCGCCACGGCGTGCGCACGGTGCTGGACATCGACTACCGTCCGGTGCTGTGGGGGCTGACCTCTTTAGGCGACGGCGAAACACGCTTTATCGCCGCCGACCAGGTCACCCGCGAGCTGCAGGAGGTGCTGCACCTCTTCGACGTCATTGTCGGTACCGAAGAGGAATTTCACATTGCGGGCGGCTGCACGGATACCCTGCAGGCGCTGGGGCAGGTGCGCGCCGTCAGTGACGCAGCGCTGGTCTGCAAGCGCGGCGCGCTGGGCTGCTCAGTCTATACCGACGCCATTCCGCCCCGGCTGGACGACGGCCTGACGGTCACCGGCGTGCGCGTGGAGGTGCTGAACGTCCTCGGCGCGGGGGACGCGTTTATGTCCGGCCTGCTGCGCGGCTACCTGAACGACGAGGGCTGGGAGCAGGCGTGCCGTTACGCCAACGCCTGCGGCGCGCTGGTGGTCTCGCGCCACGGCTGCGCCCCGGCGATGCCGAGCAAAATCGAGCTGGATGACTATCTCTCCCGCGCTGCGGTTGTGCCACGCCCGGATCTTGACCCGCGTCTTAACCATCTGCACCGGGTCACCACCCGCCGCCGCGAATGGCCGGAGCTGTGCGTGATGGCCTTCGATCACCGCAGCCAGCTTGAGGATATGGCGATGCAGTGCGGCGCGTCGCTTAAGCGCATTCCGGCGCTGAAACAGCTGATCCTGCAGGCCAGCCGCGAGGCGGCGAGCCGCGCCGGGCTGGAGGGCAAAGCCGGTCTGCTGTGCGACGGCACCTTTGGTCAGGACGCGCTGAACGCGATCACCGGGGAAGGGTGGTGGATTGGTCGCCCCATCGAGCTGCCGGGCTCCCGGCCGCTGGAGATGGAGCACGGCAACATCGGCACCCAGCTTATCAGTTGGCCGCAGGAGCACGTGGTGAAGTGCCTGGTCTTCTTCCACCCAGAAGACGCCCACGGTCTGCGCCTGGAGCAGGAGCAGAAAATCGCCGAGGTATACCACGCCTGTTGCCGGTCCGGGCACGAGCTGCTGCTGGAGGTGATCCTGCCCGCCAGCATGCCGCGCAGCGACGAGCTTTACCTGCGCGCCATCTCCCGCTTCTACAACCTGGGCATTTACCCGGACTGGTGGAAGCTGCCGCCGCTCACGGCCGACGGCTGGACGGCGCTGAGCGAGATTATCGAACGCCGGGACCCGCACTGCCGCGGGGTGGTAATCCTCGGCCTGGACGCACCGGCGGAACAGCTGCGCGCCGACTTCAGAGCCGCAGCGGGGCAGACGGTAGTCAAAGGCTTTGCCGTGGGCCGCACGCTGTTTGGCGAGGCTTCCCGCGCGTGGCTGAAACACGATATTGACGATGCGCAGCTGGTGGCGCGCATTCGGGACAACTACCTGCAGCTTATCGCCTGGTGGCGCGAGCGCGGACACGCATAATGGAGATGACAATGAGTGTACAACTGGGCATTAACCCGCTGACGTGGACGAACGACGATCTGCCTTCTCTCGGCGCGGAGACGTCGCTGGAGACCTGTCTGAGTGAAGGGAAAGAGGCCGGTTTTGCCGGTTTCGAGCTGGGCAATAAATTCCCGCGCGAAGCGCGCCTGCTTGGCCCGATTTTGCAGCGCCACGACCTGCAGCTGGTCTCCGGCTGGTACTCCGGCCGCCTGCTGGAGCGCAGCGTGGAGGAGGAAATCGCCGCCGTGCAGCCGCACCTGACGCTGCTGCGCGAGCTGGGGGCGAAGGTGCTGGTGTTTGCGGAAGTGAGCGGCTGTATTCACGGCGAGCAGCAGACCCCGGTGCATCTGCGCCCGCGCTTCCCGCAGGCGCGCTGGAAGGAGTACGGCGAGAAGCTTACCGAGTTTGCCTGCTATACGCAGCAGCAGGGGGTGCAGATTGCCTATCACCACCATATGGGGACGGTGATTGAGTCCGCCGACGACGTGGACAATCTGATGACCCATACCGGCGAAGCGGTCGGATTGCTGCTGGACACCGGTCATCTGACCTTTGCCGGGGCCGATCCGCTGGCGGTGGCGCAGCGCTGGGCGTCGCGCATCAACCACGTCCACTGCAAAGACGTACGTGCCGACGTGCTGGCGGAGGTTAAAAACCGCAAAACCAGCTTCCTCGATGCGGTACTGAGCGGCGTGTTTACCGTGCCGGGCGACGGCTGCGTGGATTACCCGCCAATCATGAGCCTGCTGAAGGCGCAGGACTATCACGGCTGGCTGGTGGTTGAGGCTGAGCAGGATCCGGCGGTTGCCCATCCGCTGACTTACGCTCGTCTGGGGTATAACAACCTGAGCCGCCTGGCGCGCGACGCCGGACTTATTTGAGGAGGTGACATGTCACGTCTGTTATCACGCTGGCAACAGCCGAACGCGGAGGGGCGCACCCAGTCCGTCACGCCGGAACGCGCAGGGTGGGGATACGTTGGGTTTGAGGCGTATGAGCTGCAGGAGGGGCAGACGCTGACGCTGCCCGCCGTCAGCGAAGAGCGCTGCCTGGTGCTGGTCGCCGGGCGCGCCTCCATCCGCACCCCTTCCGCGCAGTTTAACGACATCGGCGAGCGGATGAGCCCGTTCGAGCGCGTTAAGCCGTGGGCGGTGTACGTCACCCCGCAGGAGACGGTGCAGGTGAAGGCGCTGACGAAACTGGAGCTGGCGGTCTGCGCCGCGCCGGGCAAAGGCACGTACCCGACGCGCCTGATTGCCCCGCAGGATATTGACGGCGAAGCGCGCGGCAAGGGGCACAACCAGCGCTACGTGCACAACATTCTGCCGGAAGACAAGCCCGCCGACAGCCTGCTGGTGGTGGAGGTGTGGACCAATGAGGGCTGCACCAGCTCGTACCCGAGCCACAAGCACGACACGGATAACCCACCGCACGAGACGTATCTTGAGGAGACCTACTACCATCGCCTCAACCCGGAGCAGGGGTTCTGCATGCAGCGCGTCTACACCGACGACCGAACGCTGGATGAGTGCATGGCGGTCTACAACCGTGACGTGGTGATGGTGCCGAAGGGCTACCACCCGGTGGCGACGATGGCCGGGTATGACAGCTATTACCTTAACGTGATGGCCGGGCCGGTGCGCAAGTGGATGTTTACGTGGGAAGATGACCACGCGTGGATTAATCGCGATTATCCCGCGTATGGCGGGCGCTGAGGCTGTTTTTTGCCGGGTGGCGCTGCGCTTACCCGGCCTACAGTTCGCAAAATATTACTTTGCGTCGATCGCCTGCTCAATCGTCCGGGCAACGATCTGCGGCTGGCTGACCATCGACACGTGGCTTGCCGCCACCTCGGTGGTTTTCGCATGAATCGCCTTCGCCATCGCGCGCTCCAGGTCAGGATTGATCATCCGATCCTGTTTGCTGACCACAAACCAGCTCGGTTTGTCATGCCACGCCGCGTGGGCGACCTTTTCACTAAAAGCATCGGCCTTAATCGGCCCCTGCGTGGCCGCAATAGCGTTTTGTTCACCCGGTTTCACGTCAGGCGCGAAGTCCTTCCTGACGGCTTCCGTCGGCAGGTATAAATAGCCGTCCGCCGTTTTAGCGATACCCGCGCTGCCCGGTGGCGCAGGGTAGCTTCCTGCCAGATCCGCCGTCGACTGGCCGGAGTCCGGCGCGAATGCCGCCACATATACCAGCGATTTTACCCGCGCATCGTTGCCCGCCTCGCTAATGACGGTGCCGCCCCAGGAGTGGCCCACCAGCACCACGTCACCCTTCGCACGGGCGACGGCCCGTTTTGTGGCGGCAACATCATCCTTAAGCGAGGTGAGCGGGAGCTGGACGGCAATGACCTCTGCGTGCTGTTTCTGCAGCAGGGTAATCACCTTATTCCAGCTGCTGCCGTCGGCAAACGCGCCGTGCACCAGCACAACGCTGGTTTTACTTTCCGCGAAGGCACTGGCGGAAAGCGCCAGCAGGCCAGCCGTCAGTACAGACAATGCTTTCATGTTCAGACTCCTTAAAAATGGTGGACCGCCGCGTGGGGCGGGACGGTGAATTCAATAGTTTTGTGGTCGAGCGGCTTGTGTGTTGGGTCGGCCAGGATGATCGTTACCTTGTGCTTACCGGCGGGCAGCCCCACCAGGATCACCGGCTCGCCGCTGGCGTCAGCCCAGTGCCACGGCGCGCCGTCCACCACCACGTGAATGTGCCCGATGCGCGGGGTCACCTTGAGCGCCTCGGGGCCAAATACCGGCTCGATGCGCAGGTTTTCGGCACGGTACTGGATAAACACCGCGCCTTTGCTTAGCGGCCCGGCAAGCGGCGGATCGACGATCAGCCTGGCGGGCGGCTGCGGGTGTTCCAGCGGCGCAACGGCGGCAGGGCCGTTAACGTCGGCGGCGCTGAGGCCGCTCAGGGGGGCAGCGCAGACGGAAGTCGTCAGGGCGAGTATGGAAAGCAACAGATGCTGGCGAATCATTTCGGTATCTCCTCGTGGGGAATGTCACGAGAGACAGCAGACCATTTTTATGTATCGCACCTGTTTGCTTATGCGGGGTTTTTGTATCGACGCGTAAGCCTGATGGGGCAGATACAGTGTGATACATTCTGCCCGGGCACAACAGGCTGTTTGCTGGCATGGTATCTCCAGGCGCCCCATCGGGTGCGCAAACTGACCGGAGAAAATATGATGAATAGTCAAAAAGTCGCTTTGATTTTCGGCGGCGCACGTGGAATTGGCGCGGCTATAGCGGTGCGATTGGCGAAGGAAGGGTATCGCGTTGCCGTGACGTGGGTATCACGCCCGGACCGGGCGAATGCGCTTGTCTCATCCATTGCTGATGCGGGCGGACAGGCGCTGGCGATTAATGCGGATAGCGCGGACGCTGCCGCTATTCAGGCTGCGGTTGATACCACGATTAAACATTACGGCAGGCTGGATGTCGCCGTAGTGAACGCAGGCGTTCTGCGGCTTGGAAGGCTTGAGGAATTCTCGCTGGAAGATCTGGATGCCACGCTGTCGGTGAACGTGCGCGGGGTTTTCCTCTCTATTCAGGCGGCAGTAAATGGGATGGCGGAAGGGGGAAGAGTGATCACCATTGGCAGCAACACCGCAGTGCGGACCGGGCATGCGGGAAGCAGCGTTTACGCAATGAGTAAAGCCGCGGTGGCTGCGATGGTGCAAAACCTGGCGCTGGATCTGGCGCCTAAGCGGATCACCATTAACAACATCCAGCCCGGCCCCATCGCCACGGATATGACGGCCGGAATGGCGGAACAGATCGTGGCGCATATCCCTTTGCAGCGCATCGGGCAGCCGGACGAGATCGCATCGCTTGCCGCATGGCTTGCTGGCGAGGAGTCCGGATATATGACGGGAGCGAGCCTGACTATTGACGGTGGCTTTGTGCTCTAGTCGCTCAGGGCAGGGACGCCCTGCTGCGGTTGCGATCTCAACATACTTACCGCCAGCCCCGCGATAATCAGCGTCAGGCTCACCGAAAACCACAGCGTGCCCGTAATACCCAGTGTTTTATTCAGCCACGCAAAGGCAAACGGGGAAGCCGCGGCCATCAGCTGGCCCGGGATGAGAAGCATGCCTGTCCGGCTGGCGTAACGTTCCGCGCTGAACAGCTCCAGCGGCAGGGTCGCTTTGACAATGGTTACCAGCCCGTTAATTGCGCCATAGCCCAGCACAAATCCGGCGGCACACCAGGCAAACAGGGTGCTGCTCAGCCCGATGAGAAAACAAAGCAGCATGGCAAGGGCAGTAAAAAGCGTGAGTTTTAACGGAGTTAAGCGTGCACCCGCCAGCACCGCCATAAAGCGCGCGCCCGTCTGGCCGATCCCCCACAGCATGCCGACCGCGACTGGCAGGCCGAAACTGGCGATAAACTCGGGAAGGTGGGTAGAGGTCCCGTTTGAGACGAAGGTAATGAGCGCAATAAAGGTCGCATACAGCCAGCCGTTACGCCTGTCTCGTGGCGAGACCGGCGCGCTTGCTTTTGGCTTCACCATAAAGCGCTGACACGGTAAGTGGCGAAGCAGCAGGGCGCTCAGTAATCCGAAGAGGGCGTAGATTTTCAGCGCGTCCTGCCATGTCATCACCTTGAGTAAAATGTCACCCAGCGGCCAGAAGACGGCAGACGCCAGCCCGCCCATCAGGGTAATACGTGAGATCGTCCCGCGTGCCTGCTGGCCATAAAGATTGACCAGCGCGGCGAACAGTGCGTCATACAGCGACAGGCGCATCCCGAGGCCGCACAGTAGCCAGGCGCCATACCAGCCAGACAGCGTCCGGGTATACGCCATACCCGCGCAGCTTGCGGCAATCAGCAGCGTGCCGCCCATCACCACCTTCTGGCCGCCAAAGCGTGCCAGCAGGCGGGCGACAAATGGGGAGACCGCGGCCATCACCAGCATCGCCAGCGTCAGGCCGAGGTAAATCTGCGGCGCTGACCACCCCCGGTCGGCTGAAATCGCCCGCGCAAAAGTGCCGGGCAAATAAAATGAGATCCCCCAGTTGATAAGCTGATTACATCCGGTAGTAAAGGCAAGGCGGCGAGGCAGGGCAGGTGTTTCCATTGTTTTTCATTCCGTTATGCAGTTGTCCTGAGCATAGCGAGCGCGGTATTGTGCTGGCAGGCCTGCAACCTTATGCGCTGTATAAGAGAAACTTTGAATGACGACGCTTAATCTCGGCTATCTCGCGACGTTCCGTCTGGTGATCCAGCGCGGCAGCTTTTCCTCTGCGGCGGATCTGCTGGGCATTTCCCAGCCCGCCGTCAGCCTGCAAATACGCCAGCTGGAGCAGTTTCTGCAAACGCGGCTGGTGGAGCGTACCGGGCGGGGCATTAAGGCTACAGCGGCCGGAGAGGCATTGCTGGTGCACGGAGAGCGCATTCAGCAGGTTGTGGACGAAACCCTCCGGTCCGTGAGCGCGTTCAGTCACGATGTCAGCGGGACCATTACCCTTGGCACGGGGGCGACGGCCTGTATCCACCTCCTGCCGCCCCTGCTGGAACAGCTGCGCCGCGACTATCCTCTTCTGCGGGTGGGTGTAACAACAGGCAACACCCTTGACATCGTCAGGGCCATCGAAGAGAACCGTCTTGATATGGGGCTGGTGACGCTACCGGTCAGCGGTAGAGCGCTGGACGTCATGCCGGTGATGGACGAGGAGTTTGTTTTTATCGCGTCGCGGGAGCAGCAGGACGCTTTCAGGGAGTTAACCCCGGAGGCGCTCCATGCTCAGCCGCTGATTGCCTTTGAGTCAGGCAGCGGTACCCGGGCGCTCATTGATGGCTGGTTTGCGGCCAAGGGGTTAACGATCGCGCCGGTGATGCAGCTTGGCAGCATTGAGGCGATTAAACGTATGGTTCGCGTGGGGCTCGGCTACAGTATTGTTCCGCGAATGGCGGTTGAGCATGACGCTGACCGTGAAGGACTCTGCGTTATGTCGCTCACGCCCATGCTGCAGCGCCAGCTCGCCATCGTAATGCGGCAGGATAAAATCCTCAGCAAAGGGATCGCAGGAATTATTCGGCTGGTGCAAAACCCATCAGTGGGTTAGCGATCGGCGGCGTCGACGTTCAGGCTGGACTGCTGCGACTGGGTCTTATCCTGATGGTGATACCAGGCGCCGATTGAAGAGTAAACGAAGCGGCCAAAGAAAAACAGGAAGCTGATGAGCAGTATGATGCGGGTCATCCGGGTGTTAAAACGGTGTCGTTTGCGCATACGCGTGGCCTGACTCACTCTCTTTTTCCTGGGTATGCCCTTTTGGGCGACGGGGATATTAAGGCACAGCGGGATGAGAGGGTCAATTCCGTAATGTGTAAATAACCGTCAACGTTTACATTAATTATTGTTATTGAAATTAATATTTGCATTTACCATATTGATAATATGAAGAAAATTATTTCAAAAAAATTTCAGGCAAGACTTATTTGCGTAAAATAGTTTGATTTAAGTCAACGGATTTCCGGCCCTGCTATTTAAAATCCTTCCTCCACACAGTTCGCCCCGCACGTCGCCGGGCGGCGCCAGGTCAGGTTGGATGCCTGTCTTTATTTTTCCCTCTGGAGAAAAAGGGGTTTAATCGGGCATCTATGAACATTTTCGCTTTTCTGAAAAACAATAAACACCGCTGGTGGGCATTGCCGCTTATTTTACCGGTGGCTTTACTTCCTGTGCTGAGCGTGGCGAATACGTTCACGCAGCTGGGGGACGGTATTGCGGCCCTTTATTATTTACCGCTCTCATTTTTGCTTTCACTGATGATGTTTTTTGGTCTGGAAGCGCTTCCCGGGATTTTATTATCCCTGTTTATCCGCTATTACCCGTCGGTTGGGCTGTTTGAAACCGTCGCAGGGATCCTCCATTTTGTCGTTCCTTTGGTGCTCAGTTGGGGTGGCTACCGGGTGTTTGCCCCCAGACGTAATATGACGGCTTACGGCGACGTGCGGCTGATGGCGCAGCGCATCTTCTGGCAGGCCTTCTGCCCCGCGACGCTGTTTCTGCTGCTGTTCCAGTTCGCGGTATATCTGGGCGTATATGAGAGTCGCCAGAGCCTGGCAGGGCTTAACCCGCTCAATATTCGCACGCTGATCAACTATCAGGCGCTGCTGGTCAGCGGGCTGACGGGCGTGCCGCTGAGCTATCTGCTTGTTCGCCTGATTCGCCATCCGAGGTATATCAAAAGCCTCATCTCGCAAATCCGTTTGCAGATAGACAAAAAGGTGACGGCAACAGAATTTCTGCTGTGGACGGTGGCACTCGGTGGGTTGCTTTCGCTGCTGTTGTTGCCATTGAATGAAAACAGTTCGATTTTCACCACCAACTACACCCTGTCGCTGCTGATGCCGGTGATGCTCTGGGGCGCGATGCGTTTAGGCTATAAGCTGATTTCGCTGATCTGGACGCCGGTGCTGCTGGTTTCTATTCACTATTTTTATCGCTATATCCCTGTGAACCAGGGGTACGATATCCAGCTGGCGATCACCTCTTCCAGTTATCTGGTCTTTTCGTTTGTTGTGATTTACATGTCGATGCTGGCGACGCGGCAGCGCACGGTGAACAAACGTTCCCGCAGGCTGGCGCTGCTTGACCCGGTCGTGCATATGCCTAACCTGCGGGCGCTGTCGCGCGATCTGGCGAAAAACCCCTGGTCGGCGCTCTGTTTACTGCGCATTCCTGAGCTGGAGGTTCTGGGCCGTAACTATGGCGTGTTGCTGCGCATTCAGTACAAGCAGAAGCTGGCGCAGTGGATTAACGGTACGCTCCAGTCCAATGAGCAGGTCTATCACCTGACCGGGTATGACATGGCGGTTCGTCTTAACGCCGAGTCGCACCAGCAGCGGATTGAGACCCTCGACGAACATATCAAGCAGTTCCGCTTTGTCTGGGACGGGATGCCGCTGCAGCCGCAGGTGGGTGTGAGCTACTGCTATGTGCGTTCGCCGGTTAACCACCTCTATCTGGTGCTGGGTGAACTCGGGGTCGTTGCCGATCTGTCGCTCTCCTCTAACCATCCGGAAAATCTTCAGCAGCGCGGTGCCGTCCATCTGCAGCGCAGCCTGAAAGATAAAGTCGCGGTGATGAGCCGCCTGCAGCACGCGCTGGATAACGACGAATTTACGCTGTTAGTGCAGCCCGTTCGCGGCCTGCGCGGTGATGGTTATCACGAAGTGTTGCTGCGCATGCCTGATGCAAACGGGTTGTTGATCTCGCCTGAACAGTTCCTGCCCGTCGCCCAGGAGTTTGGCCTCTCTTCGCGGGTGGATTTGTGGGTGCTGGACCACACGCTGCGCTTCCTCGCGGCGCATCGCGAAAGGCTGCCCGGCCAGCGCTTTGCCATTAATCTGGCCCCTTCAACCGTGTGCCGGGTACAGTTCCCGCTTGAGGTGAGCCGCCTGCTGGCGAAATATGCCATTGAGCCGTGGCAGCTGATCTTTGAAGTCACGGAGTGCAGCACCTTCTGCAACGCGGAGCAGGCGCTACACACCCTCAGGCAGCTGCAGAAAACAGGGGTGCGTATTGCGATTGATGATTTTGGTACCGGGTATGCGAGTTATGCGCGACTGAAAAGCGTGGATGCCGATATTCTTAAGATCGACGGCAGCTTTATCCGCAATATCGTCAACAACAGCCTGGATTACCAGATCGTGGCGTCTATCTGTCACCTGGCGCGCATGAAGAAGATGCTGGTGGTGGCAGAATATGTGGAGACTGAAGAGATACGTAGCGCGGTTCACGCGCTGGGTATCGATTATGTCCAGGGCTACCTGATCGGCAGCCCGGTTGCGCTTGAGTCACTGCCGGAAGCAGAGGCGTCCACCGGGGACGCCTGAGCCCTTACGCGGCGACGTCCGCGCTCTCTTCTTCGATTTTGAGCATCCAGCCGGTGACCGCTTCCCAGTACTGCTGCTCTTTTTCCAGGTCCAGCAGCACCAGCGCGTTCTGGCTGAACCAGTCGTGCGGGAAGCTCAGCGTCCAGTGATGGTCGTCGGTTTTGAGCTTCAGCGTCGGCGGGGTGGTGGTAGCCTGGCGCTGGTTGTTCAGCAGCACGCCCAGGCGCAGCAGCTGAATTAACGGCAGGAACTGCTTTTTCTTGAACAGCGTGAAGCGCGGGAGATCGTCGAGCTTGATGGCTTTGCGGTGATAACGCACCAGGGTCGCCATCATGGTTTGCTGCTCCTGATTGAAGCCAGGCAGGTCGCTGTTTTGCAAAATATAGGCGGAATGGCGGTGCATGCCGCTGTGGTTGATGTTCAGCCCCACCTCGTGCAGCATCGCGGCCCACTTCAACAGCGCGGCAAGCTGCGGGTGCGCGAGCTTAGGATTTTGCTCCTCCCACTGCTCGTACATCTGCACTGTGGTTTCCAGCACGCGCTTCGCCTGTTCGCGGTCGATGTTGTACTGGTTGGCCAGGCTCTGCGCGGTGCGGCTGCGAATATCCTGATGGCGGAAGCGGCCTTCCATCTCATACAGCACGCCCTCACGCAGCGCGCCATCGGAAAGGCGCAACTCTTTGATCGCCAGCGCGTCAAACACGCCGCAGAGGATCGCCAGCCCCGGCACGAAGACCGCCTTACGCTCGTCGGAAAGCCCCGGCAGGCTTAAGGCGTCAAAACTTTTATGCTTCAGCACTTCTTCGGTCAGCAGGGTCAGGCGTTCAGGCGTGATAAAACCGTCTTTTTCACCCATCGCCAGCAGCACTTCATGCGCCGCCTTGATGGTGCCCGACGCGCCCAGCGCCACGTTCCAGCCCTGAATACGGTACTGCCAGGCCAGATTTTCCAGCTTCTGGACAGCCGCCATTTTCGCCCGCTGGAAGTTTTCGCGGGTGATGGTGCCGCCCGGGAAATACATCTGCGCGAAGCTGACGCAGCCCATACGACGGCTTTCCACCAGGCGCGGCTCAAAGTCTTCGCCGATCACCAGTTCCGTTGAGCCACCGCCAATATCGATAACCAGCTTGCGCCCTTTTTCCGGTTGGGTGTGCTCAACACCCATGAAAATCAAACGCGCTTCCTCGTTACCGGAGATGATCTCAATCGGGTAGGGGATCACTTTTTCGGCCCGCTTGAGGAACTCCGGCGCGTTCAGCGCCTGGCGCAGCGTGTGGGTGCCCACGATGCACACGCTGGAGGGCGAGAAGCCCTGCAGGCGTTCAGCAAACAGCGACAGGCAGTTTAACCCGCGCTCCATCGCCTCTTCGCTGAGCATGCTGCGTTCATCAAGCCCATCCGCCAGGTGGACGCGCTGCTTCAGACGACCGATGATCTGCAGCGCGCCATCCACCTCACGGGCGATGACCATGTGGAAACTGTTTGAGCCTAGATCGACCGCGGCGAATTCCTGCGGACGTGGGGTCTTATCATTTATCGGCATAGGTTAATCAGGTTGCTCGAGTGATTTGATATAGTCGTAAATCGCCAGTTGCGACCGCACTTTACGACGGTTGCCGCGCGGTACATAGCGGTTACTGAGTTCTTTGTCGATATAGCGAGCTTTCACCGTATCGCTGAACAGGATCTCGATAATGTCGAGGATACGCTGTTTCAGACGCGGATCCAGCAGCGGCGCTGCGACTTCAATTCGGTAGTCAATATTGCGCGTCATCCAGTCTGCCGAGGAGAGATAGACCTGTTTATCGCCAGCATTATCGAAAATATAGACCCGATCGTGTTCCAGGTAGCGGTCAACAATGCTGATGACGCGAATATTGTCGCTGATGCCTTCCAGTTCCGGAATGAGCGAGCACATGCCGCGGATCAACAGGTTAACCGGCACGCCGGAGCTGGACGCCGCGTACAGCCTGTCCACCAGCCCTTTGTCGACCAGATTGTTGAGCTTCAGCGTGATGCCGGACGATAGCCCTTTCTGGGCATTGGCAATCTCTTTGTCGATCATATCGTACAGCAGGCGGCGCGAGTTCTGCGGCGAGACCAGCAGATAGTCGAAGCTCACCGGACGGTACGGGTTTTCGATAAAGTTAAAGACCCGGCGCACCTCGTTGGTGATGCGGGCGTCAGCGGTTAAGAGCGAGTAATCGGTGTAAATCCGCGCGGTTTTTTCGTTAAAGTTCCCGGTACCAATGTGGGCATAGCGCACCACGTCATCGCCCTCTTTACGGGAGATCAGGAACAGCTTGGCGTGAATTTTCAGCCCCGGCGCGGAGAAGATCACGTGCACGCCCGCTTCCGTCAGACGGCGCGCCCAGTGAATGTTGGCCTCTTCGTCGAAGCGCGCCTGCAGCTCAACCACCACGGTGACTTTTTTGCCGTTGTGCGCGGCATGGATCATCGCATCGATGATGCGGGAATCTTTCGCCACGCGGTAGATGTTGATTTTGATCGCCAGCACGTTCGGGTCGAACGAGGCCTGACGCAGCAGTTCCAGCACGTGTTCAAAGGTGTGGTAGGGGTAGTAGAGCAGCACGTCGCGCTCGCGGATGGCGTCGAATCCGTTGCGGAACTTGTCGAACCAGATATGACGCAGACGCGGCAGCGGCTTGTTCACCAGATTGGCTTTGCCGACGTTCGGGAAGCCAATAAAGTCTTTAAAGTTGTGATAACGGCCACCCGGCACGATGGAGTCATAGCGCGAAATGGTCAGCTTCTCGCGCAGCATCTCCACCATGGCGTCCGGCATGTCGCGCTGATAGACAAAGCGCACCGGCTCGGCCGTCAGGCGCTGTTTCAGGCTGGAGGACATCAGCTCCATCAGGCTGGCTTCCATCTCGTGCACCAGGTCATATTCGGCGTCACGGGTCATCTTCATCGAGTAGGCGTTTAACGCATCGTAATCGAAGAAGCCTTTGAAGATATCGTCCAGACAGTAGCGCAGGATGTTATCCAGCAGGATCATCGGCTTGCGTCTGCGCGGGGTTTCCGGCGGCAGGTTCACAAAACGCGGCACCTTGTCGGACGGGATCTCCAGCAGCGCGTAACGGATGGATTCACCGCGAATAATTTCCACCGCCAGATAGGTGTAGTCATCCTTCAGGAACTGTACCAGATCGGTTTCGCGGTTGATGAGAATCGGGGTAATGTGCTGGCGCAGGTACTGTTTAAAGTAGTGGCGCAGCCAGTTTTGTTGGTTAACGGAAAGCTGACGTTCGTTAATCAGGAAGATTTGATTGCGCGCCATCTCCAGCAGCAGTTCGTTATACAGGCCGTCAAATTCCTGATCGGCTTTCAACACGCGGGACTGGATTTTGCCCAGCAGATGCCGCGAGTGAGAGTTTAAGCCCTGTTCTTCGCTGATGATGATCCGTCTTTTCAGCTCGGCAAAGCGAACCTTGTAGAACTCATCCAGGTTGTTGGAATAAATGCCTAAAAAACGCATGCGTTCGATCAGCGGGTTACTTTTGTCTGCCGCTTCCTGGAGTACACGTTCGTTAAATGCTAACCAGCTTAGCTCTTTCTCGATATATAACTTTTCCTGACCCATTACAGCTCACACTCCAGTTCAATCACAGGACGTGGTAAATCCGTCTCGTCCTTATTATGGCGAGCATTTCCACGATATGTCCAACAGTGCCAGAAAAGTATGACAGTTATTTTTTTTGTTGGGGAATTTAGCAGGTTGGGGGAGGGAATATCGGGTAAGCGCAGCGCCACCCGATATAGCAAACTACTCTTCGGCAGCATAACCCTGCGGGGGTAACTTCACACCGTCCAGCCAGGCTGCACCGTCGCGCATCGCCAGACGCCCGTCAACAAACCAACTTACCACCAGCGGGTAAATGGCGTGTTCCTGGGTCTGCACGCGTTCGGTCACGTCGTCTTCGTTGTCGCCGTCAAAGACCGGCACTTTCGCCTGCAGGATCACCGGACCACCGTCCAGCTCGTCGGTCACGAAGTGGACAGAGGTACCGTGCTCCTCGTCGCCGTTTTCCAGCACCTGACGATGGGTATGCAGGCCGGGATATTTTGGCAGCAGAGAAGGGTGAATATTCAGCAGTCGACCGGCGTAGTGTTCGACGAAGGCCGGGCTGAGGATTCGCATATAGCCCGCCAGCACCACCACGTCCGGCGCGTAGGCGTCAATCTCCTGCACCAGCTCGCGGTCAAAGGCCTCACGCCCGGCGAACTGGCTGGCTTCCAGCGCGTGCGCCGGAATGTTCGCTTCCCGCGCGCGCTCAAGGCCGAACGCGTCGGCCTTGTTGCTGAAAACTGCCCGAATGGTGCCATTAATTTTCTTCTGTTTGCAGGCGTCTATGATGGCCTGCAAATTGCTTCCGTTGCCGGAAATGAGCACCACGATGTTTTTCATTCAATGACCACACGCTGTTCGGAGTCGGAAGCTTTAATCGTACCGATTTTCCACGCGTTTTCACCTTTCTCGGTCAGCAGTTTAACCGCTTTATCCGCTTCGCTTGCCGGCAGGGCGATAACCATGCCCACGCCGCAGTTAAAGGTGCGGTACATTTCGTGAGAGCTCACGTTGCCTGCGGTCTGCAGCCAGTTGAAGACGGCTGGCCACTGCCATGAGGATTCGTCGATCACCGCCTGGGTGTTGTCCGGCAGAACGCGCGGAATGTTTTCCCAGAAGCCGCCGCCGGTCAGGTGAGCGATAGCGTGAACGTCAACGTTCTCGATCAACTCCAGCACGTTTTTCACGTAGATGCGGGTTGGGGCCAGCAGGTGGTCGGCCAGCGGCTTGCCGTCCAGCTCGGTGGTCAGCGGGTCACAGCCGCTCACGTCGAGGATTTTACGCACCAGAGAGTAGCCGTTAGAGTGCGGGCCGCTGGAGGCCAGGGCGATCAGCACATCGCCATCGGCCACTTTGCTGCCGTCGATAATTTCTGATTTTTCTACTACGCCGACGCAGAAGCCCGCGACGTCATAATCTTCGCCGTGGTACATGCCCGGCATTTCCGCGGTTTCGCCGCCCACCAGCGCACAGCCGGACTGCAGACAGCCTTCGGCGATACCGTTAATGACGCTGGCTGCGGTATCCACATCCAGTTTGCCGGTCGCGTAGTAATCGAGGAAGAACAGCGGCTCTGCGCCCTGAACCACCAGGTCATTCACACACATCGCGACCAGGTCGATACCGATCGTGTCGTGACGTTTTAAATCCATCGCCAGGCGCAGCTTGGTGCCTACACCGTCAGTACCCGAGACCAGAACAGGTTCACGATATTTTTGCGGCAGCGCGCACAGTGCGCCGAAGCCACCCAGACCACCCATCACTTCCGGGCGGCGGGTTTTCTTCACCACACCTTTGATTCGGTCAACCAGCGCATTACCTGCGTCAATATCAACACCGGCATCTTTGTAGCTGAGAGAAGTTTTGTTGGTCACGGCTTAAATCCCCACGCGATTGCATAGCTAGTAAGAAAAATCGGCGCAATTCTAACAGTCCAGGCAAACGTTTGCGAGCCTATTCTCGGCGCGGGGATCTTTTTTTCTTCGGGATCTGTAAATGCAGCCAAACTTGACTCCGTTCACGAAAATGAAACCGGTTTCGGTGATCTGCTTGCAACGAATATCCTCTTTGCACATCATCGAACTGAAACCGGTTTCTGTAATTGTTTTTGCAGAAAATAACGCAGAATGAGGGAAAGCGAATGTCAGGATTCAAAGCAGGTTTTCTGTGGGGTGGCGCCGTTGCGGCACACCAGCTTGAGGGCGGCTGGAAAGAGGGTGGCAAGGGTGTGAGCGTGGCCGATGTCATGACCGCGGGCGCGCACGGCGTGCCGCGTGAAATCACTAACGGCGTGCTGGAGGGGAAAAATTACCCTAACCATGAGGCCATCGACTTCTACCACCGCTATAAAGAAGACATCAAACTCTTTGCCGAGATGGGGTTCAAATGCTTCCGTACCTCCATCGCCTGGACGCGTATCTTCCCGCAAGGCGACGAGCTTGAGCCGAACGAGGCGGGCCTGAAATTCTATGACGATCTGTTCGACGAATGTCTGAAGTACGGTATCGAACCGGTTATTACGCTTTCCCACTTTGAGATGCCGTTCCACCTGGTCACGGAATACGGCGGCTGGCGCAACCGTAAGCTGATCGACTTCTTTGTGCGCTTTGCGAAGGTCGTTTTTGAGCGCTACCAGCATAAAGTGAAGTACTGGATGACCTTTAACGAGATCAACAACCAGGCCAACTTCCACGAAGACTTTGCGCCGTTTACCAACTCCGGGTTGAAGTACGCGCCGGGTGAAGACCGCGAGCCGGTGATGTTCCAGGCGGCGCACTACGAGCTGGTGGCCAGCGCCCTGGCGGTGAAGGCGGGGCGTGAGATTAACCCGTCGCTGCAGATCGGCTGCATGATTGCCATGTGTCCTATCTACCCGCTGACCTGCGCGCCGGACGACATGATGATGGCGATGAATGCTATGCACCGTCGCTACTGGTTTACCGACGTGCACGTGCGCGGCAAATATCCGCAGCATCTGCTCAACTACTTCGAGCGTCGCGGCTTCGCGCTGGATATCACCGAAGAAGATAAAGCCGCGCTGAAGCAGGGCTGCGTGGATTACATCGGCTTCAGCTACTATATGTCTTTCGCCACCAAAGCGACGGCGGACAACCCGCAGTTGGATTACGACGAGAGCAAGAGCCTGGTCTCCAACCCTTACGTGCAGAAATCCGACTGGGGCTGGCAGATTGATCCGGTCGGGCTGCGCTACTCCCTGAACTGGTTCTGGGATCACTATCAGCTGCCGCTGTTTATTGTGGAAAACGGTTTTGGCGCGATTGACGTGCAGGAGAGCGACGGCACGGTGAATGACCAGTACCGCATCGACTACCTTTCCGCGCACATCCGCGAAATGAAAAAAGCGGTGGTGGAAGACGGCGTGGATTTGATGGGTTACACCCCGTGGGGCTGTATCGACCTGGTGTCTGCCGGAACCGGCGAAATGAAAAAACGCTACGGCTTTATCTTTGTGGATAAAGACAACGAAGGAAACGGCACCCTGAACCGCAGCAAGAAGAAATCGTTCGACTGGTATAAGCAGGTGATTGCGAGCAACGGCGACAACCTCTAATTGTCGGGTGGCGCTAACGCTTACCCGACCTACACTACACGTAGGCCCGCGTAAGCGCAGCGCCACCGGGCAAGACCCCGCACCCAAGCCGGAGCCCAGCCTCCGGCTTTTTTGTTTTTGATTGATGTACGTCAAGCAAGATGGGTATGGCCTAATCCGAAAAAAGCGGTATAATCCCGCGATTTTTTTGCGGATGCCACCTCAGAGGAGAAAGAGAATGAAGATTGTGGAAGTGAAACACCCACTCGTTAAACACAAGTTGGGCCTGATGCGTGAGCATGACATCAGCACGAAGCGTTTTCGCGAACTGGCTTCTGAAGTGGGCAGCCTGCTGACCTACGAAGCGACCTCTGATCTGGAAACAGAAAAAGTGACCATCGAAGGCTGGAACGGCCCGGTGCAGGTTGAGCAGATCAAAGGTAAGAAAATTACCGTGGTGCCAATCCTGCGCGCCGGTCTCGGTATGATGGAAGGCGTGCTGGAGCACGTGCCAAGCGCGCGCATCAGCGTGGTGGGTATCTACCGTAATGAAGAGACGCTGGAGCCGGTGCCTTACTTCCAGAAGCTGGTCTCTAACATCGACGAGCGTATGGCGCTGGTGGTTGACCCGATGCTGGCAACCGGCGGTTCTATGATCGCCACCATCGACCTGCTGAAAAAAGCGGGCTGCAGCAGCATTAAGGTGCTGGTTCTGGTTGCTGCTCCGGAAGGGATCGCGGCGCTGGAAAAAGCGCACCCGGACGTTGAGCTGTATACCGCCTCTATCGACCAGGGGCTGAACGAGCACGGGTACATCATCCCGGGGCTCGGTGATGCCGGCGATAAGATCTTTGGTACGAAATAATCGAATAACGATAACTAAGCCGACTTTGATAGTCGGCTTTTTTTTGAATAAAACACACATAACTAACCATCTCAGAGGAAAACACTATGACGCGCCGTGCTATCGGGGTGAGTGAAAGACCGCCGCTTTTACAGACTATCCCGCTTAGTTTGCAGCACCTGTTCGCCATGTTTGGCGCAACCGTGCTGGTGCCAATCCTGTTCCACATTAACCCGGCTACCGTGCTGCTGTTCAACGGCATCGGTACGCTGCTGTACCTCTTTATCTGTAAAGGCAAAATCCCGGCGTATCTTGGATCGAGCTTTGCCTTTATCTCGCCGGTGTTATTGTTGCTGCCGCTGGGTTATGAGGTCGCATTGGGCGGCTTTATCATGTGTGGCGTGCTGTTCTGCCTGGTTTCCTTCATCGTGAAGAAAGCCGGTACCGGCTGGCTGGACGTGATGTTCCCGCCTGCGGCGATGGGGGCCATTGTTGCCGTCATCGGCCTGGAGCTGGCGGGCGTGGCGGCGAACATGGCCGGCCTGTTGCCTGCGGACGGTCAGTCACCGGATTCCAAAACCATCATTATCTCGCTGGTAACCCTGGGCGTGACGGTGTTTGGCTCCGTGCTGTTCCGTGGCTTTATGGCGATTATCCCGATCCTGATCGGCGTGCTGGCGGGCTACGCGCTCTCCTTCGTCATGGGCGTGGTGGATACTACCCCAATCGCTCAGGCGCACTGGTTCGCGCTGCCAACCTTCTACACCCCGCGCTTCGAATGGTTTGCGATCTTCACCATTCTGCCTGCCGCGCTGGTGGTGATTGCCGAGCACGTCGGCCACCTGGTGGTGACGGCGAACATCGTGAAGCGCGACCTGATCCGCGACCCGGGCCTGCACCGCTCCATGTTTGCCAACGGTTTCTCCACCATTATCTCCGGATTCTTCGGCTCCACGCCAAACACCACCTACGGTGAAAACATCGGCGTGATGGCGATCACCCGCGTCTACAGTACCTGGGTTATCGGCGGCGCGGCGATCATCGCCATTCTGCTCTCCTGCGTGGGCAAGCTGGCGGCAGCGATCCAGATTATCCCGGTCCCGGTGATGGGCGGCGTTTCCCTGCTGCTGTACGGGGTGATTGGGGCGTCCGGTATTCGCGTGCTGATTGAATCCAAAGTGGATTACAGCAAAGCGCAGAACCTGATCCTGACCTCCGTTATCCTGATCATCGGCGTGAGCGGCGCGAAGGTGCACATCGGTGCGGCCGAGCTGAAGGGCATGGCGCTGGCAACCATCGTCGGCGTGGGCCTGAGCCTGATTTTCAAGCTGATCTCGGTGATCCGCCCGGAAGAAGTGGTACTGGACGCGGACGAAAGCGAAAAAGCGCCACATTGATCCTTTAATCGGGCGAAGGATCGCCCGGTTCTCTCCCGGCTGGTTCCGTGATAAACTCATCGCCGATTTTATGTAAGATCTCTGGTTGAGGTATTTCTGAACGGACCGGCACAGCTCTCTCTGCCACTTTATCTCCCTGACGACGAAACTTTCGCGAGTTTCTGGCCGGGTGATAACCCCTCTTTACTGGCTGCACTGCAAAACGTGCTGCGCCAGGATCACAGCGGATACATCTATATCTGGTCACGCGAAGGCGCGGGGCGCAGCCACCTCCTGCATGCCGCCTGCGCGGAGCTTTCAGCGCGCGGTGACGCGGTAGGCTATGTGCCGCTGGATAAACGTACCTGGTTCGTGCCTGAGGTGCTGGAGGGAATGGAACATCTCTCGCTGGTCTGCATCGATAATATCGAATGCGTGGCGGGGGACGAACCGTGGGAAATGGCGATCTTTAACCTCTACAACCGCATCCTGGAATCGGGTAAAACTCGGCTGCTGATCACCGGCGATCGTCCGCCGCGCCAGCTCAATCTGGGGCTGCCGGATCTGGCGTCCCGTCTGGACTGGGGGCAAATCTACAAGCTCCAGCCGTTATCCGATGAAGATAAGCTGCAGGCGTTACAGCTGCGCGCAAAGCAGCGCGGCTTTGAGCTGCCGGAGGACGTGGGCCGTTTCCTGCTCAAGCGTCTCGATCGCGAAATGCGCACGCTGTTTGATACCCTCGATCAGCTCGATCGCGCCTCTATTACCGCCCAGCGCAAGCTGACCATTCCGTTTGTGAAAGATATCCTCAAGCTTTGAGTTTTTGCCCGGTGGCGGCTAAAGATCCCCCATCAGGTGCTCAACCAGCAGCGGAATCGGTCTGCCCGACGCCACGCTCCGTCCGTTTTCACGCCACAGCGCCGTACCGCTGATATCCAGATGCGCCCACGGGATTGTCGGCGGGCAAAAGTGGTGTAGCAGCCACGCCGCCGAGGCGCTGATTGCCGCGTTGTTTGTCGGCGTGTTGCACAGATCGGCGATGGCGCTGTCGGTCTGCTTTTTCAGCCGCGCATCCAGCGGCAGGGGCCACACTTCGTCGCCGCTCCGTTTACCCGCCTGCGTCAGCGCGGTGCGCAGCGGTTCGTCCTGCGTCATTAACCCGCTCAGCTCATACCCCAGCGCTTTCACCACCGCACCGGTTAAGGTCGCCATATCAATGATATAGCGTGCCTGCGGGTGGCGCTGGCTGGCCCAGGCGATGGCATCCGCCAGTACCAGTCGGCCTTCGGCATCGGTGTTGTTGATTTCTACCGTGATGCCGTTACAGGCCGTTGCTACCGAACCGGGCTGCATGGCATCCGGACCGATGGCGTTTTCCGCCAGCGCCAGCACGCCCATCACGCGCACGGGCAACGCCAGCTCTGCCACGGTCAGCATCAGCCCCAGCACGTTAGCCGCACCGCACATATCGTATTTCATGGTGTACATGCCCGCGCCTTCCTTCAGCCACAGTCCGCCGGTATCAAACGTTATGCCTTTTCCCACATAGCAGCGCACCGGGCCGTCGTTGACACCGTCATAATGAATCGCCAGCAGACGTGGCGGACAGGTCGCCCCTTTGCCGACGGCGTGCAGCAGTCCCAGCCCTTGCTCAATGATTTGCTCTTTATCCAACACGTCGCACCGCAGGGCGGGGAAGGCGGCACACAGTTTTTGCGCTTCTTCGACCATAAACTGCGGCGTGCAGCGGTCGGAAGGGATATCCGCCAGGCGTCGCGCCGCGACCATGCCGTGGGCGATGGCCTGCTGCTGGCGGAAAATTGTTTCCAGCTTTTCCTGCTGCTCTGGCAGACAGAGGGCGGTGATGCGCGTAAGGCGTACCGACGATTCATCGGTTTTCTTCAACTTCAGGTCGCTCAGCCTGTGCGCCTGATTAAAGAGAAAACGCAGCACCTGTGCCAGCACGACGTCGTCGATATTTGTAACGTCCAGCACGATATCTGCGCTGGCGGGGGAGGCAATTAGCGGTCGCAGGGCGGCAAGCAGGCCTTCTGTGAGTGCGTCATGCCAGAGCGCATCGGGCAGTAGAGTGATACGGGCAAACGGCGCGCAACCAAAGCGCGTGTCTGCGATGCCGTCAGACTCGCGCATTTCCGCGACCAACGCCGTTTCGGGCAAAAGCGTACAGGAGGTGGACGCGATGAAATGGCTTTGCGGCTTCGCGTCAGAAAGCGCGGTGATAAACTGATACGTGATCATCATGACTCCTCAATCGGCGCGCGGATCCGCGCGGCATAGGCCTGCATCCACTCCTCGTCCACGGCGTGATAGTGCGTTTTCTCCCGCAGGCGTTCCGTGCGAAACACGGTCAGGGGCTGACGAGCCGTCGCCACCACAAACGAGAAGGTTTTGATATTGGTCGCGGCCCCGAATTCGCCCCTGTTGTTCATGCACACCACGGAGAGATCGCCCGCGCGACCGAAGCGCGACATCAGCTTGTCCTCCAGTTCGAACACCACGGAATCCGCCGCCTGCTGCGGCGTCATCCCTTGCGCCATCCGGCGAACGATTTCATAGCTGGTACAGCCTTTCATCAGATCTTCGCCGACGCCCGTGGCGGTGGCCGCGCCGGTTTCGCTGTCGCAGTAAAAGCCGGAACCAATAATCGGCGAATCCCCAATGCGGCCGCGCTTTTTCATAAACAGGCCGCTGGTGGAGGTGGCGACGCTCATCGAGCCCTGCTTGTCGAGACCGATAATGCCGACGGTGTCGTGCCCGTCGTAGGGGCTTAAGCCCTTATCCAGCGTCTCGCGGCAGCGCTTGCGGTAGTGCTGCATCGCGCGGTCGGTGAGCATAGTTTTGTCGGCAAAACCCTGGCTCAGCGCCCATTCCCGCGCGCCCTCGCCGACCAGCAGGCTGTTGTAGCGCTGGCGGCTCAGCGCGTGCGCCACGCGCACCGGGTTGGCGATATCCACCAGATTACCCACCGCGCCAAAGGCCAGCGTGTCGCCGTCCATATACGCCGCGTCCAGCTCGACCTCGCCGTTTTCGGTGGGCAGTCCGCCGTAGCCGACGGATTTATACAGCGGAAAGTCTTCGACGGCGGCGACGGCATCGACTACCGCCGTAGCGACCGGTTTACCCGCCGCCAGGGCAGACGCAGATTCCGTTATGCCTTCAAGCGCCATTCGCCAGGTGGCGATAATTCCCCACATGCTTTACTCCTGTTTTGCAAGGGTGGTGTCGGTTTGCGTTACGGTGGCAGTTTCCGCCGCGCGGTACTGTTTATCCACGATACGCATAAAAGGCAGGTACAGCATGGCGCCGATCAGCAGGTTAATCAGCTGCATCACGCTGCCGCTCAGGTGCCCGGTGACGATAAAGCCGCTGATGACCGGCGGCAGCGTCCAGGGGATAAACACCCCGGTGGTGACGGCGACAGCGCCAACCTTCATCGCCACGTACTGCACGGTGACCAGCACCAGCGGCACCAGGTTGAACGGGATGAGCATGATCGGGTTCATGATCACCGGCAGGCCAAACAGAATTGGCTCGTTGATGTTAAACACCGAAGCCCCGGCGCCGAGGCGCGCCACTTCACGCATGTTTTTACTGCGCGCGAAAATCAGCATCGCTATCACCAGCGACAGCGTGGCGCCCGCGCCGCCCATCCAGATCATGTCAAAAAACTGTTCGGTAATGATGTGCGGCGGCGTCGTGCCCGCCTGAATCGCGGCGATGTTGTCGGTCTGGTTTTCCATCCACAGCGGACGAATAATGCCGTTAATCATCGAGCCGGAGTTAATGCCCACTGACCAGAGAATGGTGATGCTGAAAACGGTCATCAGCGCACCAAAGTATGAGGTGCCGTAGTGGCGCACCGGCGTGGCAACCACTTCATAAATAAACTGATGGATGGTGTTGTAGTGGGTGTTTTCGAAGACGATGCGGATACCCAGTACCAGAATCATCACCAGCAGGGCCGGGATCAGCGCCGCGAAGGACTCCTGCACCGCAGGCGGCACGCCGTCCGGCATTTTAATGACCAGATTTTTGCGCTTCAGCCAGCAGAACAGCTCCGTCCAGAGCAGCGAGCCGATCATCGCCACGAACAATCCTTTGCTGCCAATCCATTCCACCGGAATAACGGTAATACCGCCGTTTTCCGCCACCTTAATAAACGGGGTCAGGATCAGAAACGCGACCAGCGCCAGGATGCCGCAGGAGATGCGGTCCTCGCCGTAGTGTTCCGCCAGGCGGAAGGCGACCAGGAAGCTAATGAACAGCGACATAGTGGAAAACACCGCGTTGAACGGGATTTCAATAATCGCGCTCCAGCTCTCACCAAAGGCCTGAGACATAAACTGCTGATAGGTTTGGTTCGGGAAAGAGGAGATCACCAGCAGGATGGAGCCGACGATAATAAACGGCATGAATGAAACATAGGCACCGCGAATGGCCCCGAGATGACGCTGCTGGGCCGTTTTGGCCGCCAGGGGCATCAGTTTTGCTTCAAGAAATCCCAGAACATTGTTCATTGTGAACTCCGTACAAGATTGAGTGGCATGGTTTATGTTATGTCTGTGGATTATCAGTGAAGCGCGGCGAGCGAAAGGTGAAATCGGTCACAAAGCAATCGCCTGTGATATATAAATCTCATATGATTAGTTAACGGAGTTGTTGCGATGGAAATTAAACTTCACGCCAATGCGACCACCACGCCGCGCATCCGCCGCTACCTTCAACAGTCAGATAAAAGCGACAGAGAGCTGGCCGTTGAGCTGGGGATCTCCGTTACCACCGTCAGGCGCTGGCGCAACCGTGAACAGGTTTCGGATAACCACACGACGCCAAAAGTGATACACAAAGCGCTGAGACAGGAGCAGTCTGCGCTGGTCAATGCCCTGCGCGACATCTCGGGGGCGCCGCTGGATGAACTGCTGCAGATGGTTAACGACGTGCTGGGGATCCCCGTTTCAAGGGCAACGCTGAATCGCTATCTCAAACCGGCCTCCGCGAAGTTCAAAGGGAGGCCGTTGCAGGGAATAAAAGCGCTGAAGGCTGGCATGCGGCCACATATGCTGATGCTCCATCATTTACCTTTGTCCCTGCATATGGACGATGGGGGTGAACAACATCTGCTCTGGGCGCGCGAACCGGTAAGCGGCTGGTGTTATGCCCGGCTCTATGCGGGTCTTTCGCCCCAGTTGCTCAATACCTGGACGCAGGCGCTGCTGAATGCCTGTCCCGCTGATATACAATCTGTTGAGACTTTTGGCTTTGAGCTGACGGAGCCTGCAAAAGATGTGGCTGTAAAAACGCATCCCCAAAAACACAATGCGCTTCAGGTGGCGGTGCCATTACGCGACGTTATTCCGCGCGTGAATGCTGTGCCAGCAGGAGTGGTGTTAGTCACCCTGTGTGAGTTTTATAACCGGGGAAAAACGCAGAAAAAGCTGGGGGAAAGGACGCCGCAGGCGTTTCTGGAAGCGCTGCGGCGTAAGGACTAGAGGATGTCGAGCACATCTTCCGGCGGACGGCCAATGCGCGCCTTGCCGTTCGCCACCACAATCGGGCGCTCAATCAACTTTGGATTCTCGACCATTGCCTGAATCAGTTGCTCTTCGGTAAGATGCGCGTCGTCCAGATTCAGTGATTTATACAGATCTTCTTTCTGACGCATCAGTTCGCGCGCGCTGCCCATCTCCAGCATGTTTAGCAGATGGCGGATCGTCTGCGCGTCCGGCGGCGTCTCGAGATACAGCACCACGTCAGGGTCGATGCCGTTAGATTTCAGCAGGCTGAGCGTGTCGCGGCTCTTGGAGCAGCGGGGGTTATGGTAAATTTTTACCGCGTCTGTCATGACTTCTCCTTGATTACATCTTTTCGTACGGCTTAAAGCGCTGTTGCAAACCGCGCAGCTGGTCGATGCGCGCATCGTAGCGGGCCTGTTGCAGGCTGCCGAGCTTCACCTGCGAGCTGGCGCTGCTGAGCAGGGAAATAGCCTGATCGAGACGACCCGCCAGGGCCAGCCCTTCTGCCCGCGCCGCCAGCTCCTGATCGCGGTTACCCAGCTGACCCTGGGCCTGGGCGAGTAGCTCCCAGCCGTTCTGGTCGTCTTTATTGTTAAAGGTGTAGCGGTTCAGAATGGTCACGGCCTGCGCAGGCTGACCGCCCTGTAAGTAAGCGTTCGCCAGGTTAAGCTGCAGCACCGGGTTGGTTCGTATGTCTTTCGCCCCTTTCAGGCGGTTAATCGCATCGGTGGTTTTTTTCTGTCCCAGATCGATATCCGTCGAGAGATCGAGATACCACGGATTGTTCGGGTCGGCTGCCAGCAGCGGCTGCAGCGCTTTACGCGCCTCGTCGTATTTGCTGGCTTCCATCGCCTGTAACGCCTGGCCATACTGCGCGGCGTTCTTCTCCCGCACGTTGCCTTTCGACAGAGTATCCAGCAGGTCGCTGGTGAGCTGGTTACGTCCGGAATTGTACATGCCGAGCGTTCTCACTTTCGCCATGTAGAAATCCTGCGATGACTGCACGACCACCGGACGCATCTGGTTGGCTCGGTTACGCGCGTCCGACAGACGGCTTTCCGGCAGCGGGTGGGTTAACAGAATTTCCGGGGGACGCGACGAGTAGCGCGCCTGGTCGAGCAGTTTCTCCAGGAAGCTCGGCATCGCCTGCGGGTCAAAGCCGGAGCGCTGTAAAACCTGAATGCCGATGCGGTCTGCTTCCTGCTCATTTTGCTGGGTGAAGCTGATCATTCCCTGACGTGTTCCCGCCAGCGTACCGGTCAGGGCAGCCATCCCGGCCTGCGGGCTGGCCATCGCCAGCAGAATAGAGCCCAGCGCCCCTACCCAGGTCAGCGGGGCGTTACGTTTCTGGTCTTCCATGGCACGCGCCAGGTGACGCTGGGTAACGTGCGAAATTTCGTGCGCCATCACCGATGCCAGCTGGCTTTCGTTGTCTGAGTAGCGGAATAACGCTGAATGCAGCACAACGTTCCCGCCAAAGAAGGCGAAGGCGTTGATTTCGTCATTATTGATTAAATAGAAATGGAAGGGCGTTTTTACCGAGTCGGCGTGCGCCACCAGACGCATTCCCAGCCCGTTAATGTACTGTACCAGCAAAGGGTCGTTGATCAGCGGAGCACTACCGCGCAGCTGACGCACATAGTAATCACCCATTTGCATCTCTTGCCCAATAGAGAGCGTGCTTCCTGCCGTGGTGCCCATGTCCGGCAATGAATCGGACGAGTCAGCGAAAGCCGGCAACACCTGACCGACCGTCACTGCGGCAATCAGTGTCGCAACCAGTGTTTTTTTCAACTGCCTGAACATAACCACTGTCCTGTATGTTGGATGTGCTAATTTGACCGATGAACCGGCATATCGTTCATCTCTGCTGCTCTGGGAGTGTAGCCGTGTTAAGTCATGAAGAAAATCCCATTGATCAGGGTTTTGCGAAACGTGATGGAGATACAAAAAGGAAAGTCTTTTTTGTGACAGTTAGATACAATTCACCGTCTCACTCCCGCCATTCGATTCAGGGAAGGGTTGTATGCTCGAAATGTTAATGCAGTGGTACCGGCGTCGGTTTAGCGACCCGGAAGCCATTGCTTTGCTGGTTATTCTGGTCGCCGGGTTCGGTATTCTGTTTTTCTTTAGCGGCCTGCTCGCCCCGCTGCTGGTGGCGATTGTGCTGGCGTACCTGCTGGAGTGGCCGACGGCGCGCCTGGAACATATCGGCTGTTCCCGTCGCTGGGCGACCAGCATTGTGCTGGTGCTGTTTGTCGGCATTCTGCTGCTGATGTCCTTCGTGGTGATGCCCGTTGCCTGGCAGCAGGGGATCAACCTGATCCGCGATATGCCCGGCATGCTAAATAAGCTGTCAGATTTTGCCGCCACGCTGCCGCGCCGTTATCCTGCGCTGATGGATGCGGGGATCATTGATGCGATGGCCGAAAACATGCGCGCCCGCATCATGACGATGGGCGACTCGGTGGTGAAATACTCACTGGCCTCGCTGGTCGGCCTGCTGACGCTGGCGGTTTATCTTGTCCTCGTGCCGTTAATGGTGTTCTTCCTGGTCAAAGACAAAGAGCAGATGCTGAATGCGGTACGCCGCGTGCTGCCGCGCAATCGCGGGCTGGCCGGGCAGGTCTGGCAGGAGATGAACCAGCAGATCACCAACTACATTCGCGGCAAAGTGCTGGAGATGATTGTGGTCGGGGTCGCGACCTGGATCGGTTTCCTGATCTTCGGCCTGAACTACTCGCTGCTGCTGGCGGTGCTGGTTGGATTCTCGGTTCTGATCCCGTACATCGGCGCGTTTGTAGTGACCATTCCGGTGGTGGGCGTCGCGCTGTTCCAGTTTGGTCTGGGCACCGAGTTCTGGAGCTGCTTTGCGGTATACCTGATTATTCAGGGGCTGGACGGTAACCTGCTGGTACCGGTGCTCTTCTCCGAGGCGGTGAACCTACATCCGCTGGTGATTATCCTGTCAGTGGTGATTTTCGGCGGGCTGTGGGGATTCTGGGGCGTGTTCTTTGCCATTCCGCTGGCGACGCTGATTAAAGCGGTGGTGCATGCGTGGCCGGATGTCCCGGCGGTGGAAGAGAAGTAGTTTTTGTGCGGCCTGATGCTCTCACCCCGACCCTCTCCCACGGGGAGAGGGGGAAAACACTAAAAACGGCAACCTGGGTTGCCGTTTTGCTGTTTATCACGCGCTTGCTTTCAGCCAGTTCAACACCACGTCGTGGTGGTTGCTGGTTTTAAAGTCGTCAAACACATGCTCAACTTTGCCGTCAGCGTCGATCAGGAAGCTGATGCGGTGAATCCCGTCATAGGTTTTACCCATAAAGGTCTTTTCACCCCAGACGCCGAACTGCTCGCAGACCTGGTGGTCTTCGTCGGAAAGCAGCGTGAAGTTCAGCAGCTCTTTTTCCGCAAATCGTGACAGCTTTTCTGGTTTATCGGTGCTGATACCCAGTACTTCCACGCCGACTTTCTTCAACTCATCCATGTTGTCGCGTAAGCCGCAGGCCTGTACGGTGCAGCCGGGGGTCATGGCTTTCGGGTAGAAATAGACCAGAACACGCTGTCCCTGGAAGTCGGTCAAATTTACTTGCTCGCCGTCTTGATCCGGTAAGCTAAATTTCGGTGCGATGTCACCGGCTTTCAGTGGATTCATTACTCAACTCCATCCTGTTCGTGCTGCGAATAATTGACGACACTTATACTGCCCTGCGCGTTTAATTCTGTACAGAGGGCTTTGAACGCTTGCTCGATATTTGACGCATCCTGTGAGGCAGGGCTGTGCGCGGTAATTTGAATAAACAGCGTAGGAACGGCGCTCTCGTCGCCCGGCTGCGTGCGGGAGACGAGCTCGGCAATGTTCATCTGATGGCTGTCGAACAGCGCGGTAAAGCGCTCAATCAGATGCGGGGAATCAGGGACTTCAACCTGCACCCAGACGGTTGCGGGCAGGGCCGGACGCGGGCGCGCGGTGGTGCGTTTCATCACGATCAGCAAATCCAGCTCCGCGCCTTTCAGCGGCAGGGTGGATTCGATCAGGGTAATGGCATTCCATGTTCCGGACAGCAGCATGATAAACGTGAACTCTTCGCCGAGCATCGCCAGGCGGCTGTCTTCGATATTACAGCCGCAGCTGCTCACGTGACGGGTGATGGTGTTCACGATACCCGGCCTGTCGGCACCCAGCGCAGTGATAACCAGGTAATGTTGTGATGAGGTTGTCAAACCTGTTCTTCCTTTGCATGGTTAAGTCTTCCTAAGGAAAGCATAAAAAAAACATGCATACAACCGCCTGAGCGCCTCAGGTCGCTTGCTTTTATTACAGTTCCAAACGTAACATTGAGGCTCTTGTTCGCACAGAGGATGGCTCATGTTCACGGGAAGTATTGTCGCGCTTGTTACACCGATGGATGAAAAAGGTAATGTCTGCCGGTCAAGCATGAAGAAGCTCATTGATTACCATGTCGCCAACGGAACCTCGGCGATCGTTTCGGTAGGGACTACCGGTGAATCCGCAACGCTGAGCCACGAAGAGCACGGCGATGTGGTGATGCTGACCCTGGAACTGGCGGACGGGCGTATCCCGGTTATCGCGGGAACAGGGGCAAACGCAACCGCAGAAGCTATCAGTCTGACCCAACGTTTTAACGACAGCGGCATCGTGGGCTGCCTGACGGTGACTCCTTACTACAACCGTCCTACTCAGGAAGGGTTGTTCCAGCACTTCAAAGCCATCGCTGAACATACTGACTTGCCACAAATTCTGTATAATGTGCCGTCCCGTACCGGCTGCGATATGCTGCCGGAAACCGTTGGTCGTCTCTCGGAAGTAAAAAATATTATCGGTATTAAAGAGGCGACAGGGAACTTAAGCCGCGTTCATCAGATCAAAGAGCTGGTTTCAGACGACTTTATCCTGTTGAGTGGTGATGATGCGACCGCGCTGGACTTTATGCAGCTCGGTGGTCATGGCGTGATCTCCGTAACGGCAAACGTTGCGGCGCGCGATATGGCTGAAATGTGCAAACTGGCCGCAGCCGGTCACTTTGATGAAGCGCGTGTCGTTAATCAGCGTTTGATGCCGTTGCACAATAAATTATTTGTCGAACCCAATCCGATCCCAGTGAAATGGGCGTGTAAGGAGTTGGGGCTTGTAGCATCCGATACGCTGCGTTTGCCAATGACACCGATTACCGACCACGGTCGCGACATCGTCAGGGCAGCGCTGAAGCATGCCGGTTTGCTGTAAAGTTTAGGGAGATTTGATGGCTTATTCAGTACAGAAGTCGCGCCTGGCGAAGGTTGCGAGTGTTTCGCTTGTTATGCTGCTCGCTGCCTGTAGTTCAGACTCGCGCTACAAGCGCCAGGTGAGCGGTGATGAATCCTATCTGGATGCGACCCCGCTTGCTGAACTTCATGCACCGGCTGGTATGATCCTGCCGATTCAGAACGGCGATTATAATATCCCCGTGACCAACGGCAGCGGCCTGGTCGGTAAGGCGCTTGATATTCGTCCGCCAGCACAGCCTCTGGCGCTGGTGAGCGGGGCGCGTACCCAGTTCACCGGTGATACGGCGTCTCTGCTGGTTGAAAGCGCCCGTGGAAGCACTCTGTGGCCACAGGTCGTGAGCGTTATTCAGGCGAAGAACTACACCATCGATAAACGCGATGACGCCAGCCAGACATTAACCACCGACTGGATCGAGTGGAACCGTCTGGATGAAGACCAGCAGTACCGTGGTCGTTATCAAGTCTCCGTGAAACCACAGGGTTACCAGCAGGCGGTTAACGTTAAGCTGTTGAACCTGGAGCAGGCGGGTAAACCGGTTGCGGATGCCGCCTCTATGCAGCGTTACAGCACTGAAATGCTGAACGTGATTGCCGCAGGTCTGGATAAGACCGCTACCGATGCCGCGAACGCCGCGCAGAACCGTAACGGCGTCACTTACGACGTTCAGAGCGGTGCGGATGATACCGGCCTGCCGATGCTGGTGGTGCGTGCACCGTTTAACCAGACCTGGCAGCGTCTGCCGGCGACGCTGGAAAAAGTGGGCATGAAAGTGACCGACAGCACCCGCTCAACTGGCAGCATGACGGCGACCTATAAGCCGCTGTCCGACAGCGCGTGGCAGGAACTGGGTGCCAAAGATCCTCAGCTTGCCTCCGGTGACTATAAGATTCAGGTAGGTGACCTCGATAACCGCAGCAGTCTGCAGTTTATCGATCCGAAAGGTCATACGCTGACCCAGGCGCAGAACGATGCGCTGGTCGCTGTCTTCCAGGCAGCATTCAGCAAATAAATACGAGGGCGGGTTAATCCCGCCCTTTTTATTTTCGTGCTACGCAAACGTGTGCGTGGCATAATATACCCCGTTTTGAACACAAATTATCACACCAGGAGTAATGAAGATGCAGAAGCAAGCTGAGTTGTATCGTGGCAAAGCGAAGACCGTATACAGCACGGAGAACCCGGATCTGTTGGTGCTCGAGTTCCGCAATGATACGTCAGCAGGGGATGGCGCACGCATTGAGCAGTTCGATCGTAAAGGCATGGTGAACAACAAGTTCAACCACTTCATTATGACCAAACTGGCCGAAGCGGGTATCCCGACCCAGATGGAAGCGTTGCTGTCCGATACGGAATGTCTGGTGAAAAAATTGGATATGGTTCCGGTCGAATGCGTTATTCGTAACCGTGCGGCGGGCTCCCTGGTGAAGCGTCTGGGCATTGAAGAAGGTATCGAACTGAATCCACCGCTGTTCGACCTGTTCCTGAAAAACGATGCCATGCACGACCCGATGGTCAACGAATCCTACTGCGAAACCTTCGGCTGGGTGAGCAAAGAGAACCTGGCGCGTATGCAGGAGCTGACCTACAAAGCCAACGACGTGCTGAAAAAGCTGTTTGATGACGCGGGCTTGATCCTCGTCGACTTCAAGCTGGAGTTTGGTCTGTTCAAAGGCGAAGTGGTGCTGGGCGATGAGTTCTCGCCGGACGGTAGCCGCCTGTGGGATAAAGAAACCCTGGATAAAATGGACAAAGATCGTTTCCGTCAGAGCCTGGGTGGCCTGATTGAAGCATACGAAGCGGTTGCTCACCGTTTAGGCGTTAAGCTCGACTAAGTCCCTCAGTTGCCAAAGGATGTTCGCATCCTTTGGCGTCTTACCTTTGTTTCCAATGGTAATCTTGCCGTTAACCGCCTACGATCATAGCTATTATTAATGGAATAGTTCGAGGTAGATATGCGCTGGCAAGGGCGTCGTGAAAGTGACAATGTAGAAGACAGACGCAGTGATGGTGGCGGCGGCCCTTCAATGGGCGGGCCCGGCTTCCGCTTACCCAGCGGCAAGGGCGGTATCATCCTGCTGATTGTGGTGCTGGTCGCGGGCTATTATGGCGTCGATCTCACCGGTCTGATGACCGGTCAACCGCTGCAGCAGCAACAGCATTCTCAGCGCTCCATCAGCCCGAATGAAGATGAAGCGGCCAAATTTACCTCCGTTATTCTCGCCACAACTGAAGACACCTGGAGTCAGCAGTTCGAGAAGATGGGGCGCACCTATCAGCAGCCGAAACTGGTGATGTACCGTGGCGCAACCCGCACCGGCTGCGGTACGGGTCAATCGGTCATGGGGCCGTTCTACTGCCCGGCGGACGGCACCGTCTATATCGATCTCTCTTTTTACGATGACATGAAACGCAAGCTTGGCGCTGGCGGCGATTTTGCCCAGGGCTATGTGATTGCGCATGAAGTCGGCCATCACGTGCAAAAGCTGTTGGGAATTGAGCCCAAAGTGCGCCAGCTCCAGCAAAATGCGTCTCAGGCCGAAGTGAACCGCCTTTCCGTTAAAATGGAGCTGCAGGCAGACTGCTTCGCGGGCGTCTGGGGCCACAGCATGCAGCAGCAGGGCGTGCTGGAATCCGGCGATCTTGAAGAAGCGTTAAACGCGGCTGAGGCCATCGGCGACGACCGTTTACAGCAGCAGAGCCAGGGGCATGTCGTGCCGGACAGTTTCACTCACGGTACGTCACAGCAGCGATACAGCTGGTTCAAGCGCGGCTTTGACAGCGGCGAGCCGGCCCAGTGTAATACCTTCGGCAAAGCTATGTGATGCTGGGGTTTGAACAGCTGATTACACAGCTTCAGCGTTCCGGGCACCGCCGTCTGGTGGTGCTCACTGGCGATGAACAATGGACGTTGAGCCGGGCGACCGGCCTGCGTGAGGCCTTATCAGGAGACTGGCTGTGGCTGGATGAAAATCCTTCTAAAGCCATCAGCGGGCTGCTGGGACGCGAATTCCTGCACGCCGTTTTTGACGCGCGCGCCGGGTTTGACGTCTCAGCCTTTGCTGCGCTCAGCGGGACGCTGCGCGCCGGAAGCCTGCTGGTGCTGCTGGTTCCGCCGCTCGCCGACTGGGCCGCGAAGCCCGACGGCGATTCCGTTCGCTGGAGCGACAGCGCGGAGGCGATTGTCACCCCGCACTTCGTTCACCATTTTTGCCGGACGCTTGCCGCCGATGCGGATGCGATCGTCTGGCAACAGCATCGTCCTCTCTCTCTTCCCGCGGCGTCGGATTCACCCGCCTGGCAGCCTGCCAGCGGCGAGCCGCAGCGTGAACAGGTTGAGATCCTCGACGCGCTTCTGACCATGCCTGCGGGCGTCGCTGCCGTGACGGCACCGCGCGGACGCGGAAAGTCAGCCCTGGCGGGGATGCTGCTCAACGGCATCCCCGGAAATGCAGTGGTGACGGCACCGGCTAAAGGGGCGGCTGATGTCATTGCGCGCTTCGCTGGTGAGCGTTTCCACTTTATGGCCCCGGATGCGCTGCTGGCTTCCACGCTGCAGGCCGACTGGCTGATTGTTGATGAGGCCGCCGCCATCCCCGGACCGCTACTCGAAAAGCTGGTGGCGCGCTTTCCCCGCGTGTTGTTAACCACGACGGTCCAGGGTTATGAAGGCACGGGCAGGGGGTTTCTGCTTAAGTTCTGCGCCCGGTTCAGCGGGCTGCGGCGTTATACCTTATCCACCCCCATTCGCTGGGCGGCCGGGTGTCCGCTTGAGCGGATAGTGGCGAATACGCTGCTGTTTAATGATGCGCTTATTGACCGCAAACCGGAAGGTGACGTGCGTTTACGGTCGCTGGAGCCGCAGATATGGGAGAGCGACCCGGCGCGCGTGGCAAGCGTGTATGAACTGCTGTGTGCCGCGCATTACCGCACCTCACCCCTCGATTTACGCCGGATGATGGACGCCCCCGGCCAACACTTTGCGGTTGCACAGGTGGGGGCGGATATCGCAGGCGCACTCTGGCTGGTGGAGGAGGGCGGTCTGTCCCCCGAGCTTAGCCGTGCGGTGTGGTCGGGCTCTCGCCGTCCACGCGGGAACCTTGTGGCGCAGTCGCTGGCGGCGCACGGCGGATCGCCACTTGCGGCGACGCTTAAGGGGCGACGGATTAGCCGCATTGCGGTGCATCCCCACCGTCAACGGGAGGGCATCGGCCAGCGGCTTATTCGCAGCGCCAGCGGTGAAGATTATCTCTCGGTCAGCTTTGGCTATACCGACGAGCTGTGGCGTTTCTGGCGGCAGTGCGGCTTTGTGCTGGTGCGAATGGGTAGCCATCGGGAGGCCAGCAGCGGGTGTTACACGGCGATGGCCTTACTGCCGCTGAGCGAGGCCGGGCACCGCCTGTGCGCGAAGGAGCACCAGCGCCTGTGTCGCGATGTGCGCGTACTGTCGGTCCGGAACGGCGAAAAGATCCCGGTGACCGATGCCTGGGAAGCTACCCTTAATAGTGACGACTGGCTGGAGCTGGCGGGGTTTGCCTTTGCGCACCGGGCGTTTTCAACCTCGGTTGCCGCCCTGACGCGGCTGGTGTTAACCACAGATATGCCGATCCCGGCGCTGCGTGGGAAAATGGCGGGACGAACGGACGAGAGCGGACGAAAAGCGTTGCTGGCAAAGCTGCGTGATGAAACTGCGCAGGCGCTTGAGCATCTCGACGCTTCCCGCTGTCAGCAGCTGAAGGCCGACATTTTGCAATGGCAATTTTTTCAATGACTTCTTCAGTAAAGTGGCATGGTCATTACCCCGCAGAGGCGTAAAATCCTGCTCATCAATTAAGGAGACCGCCATGAAACACGACCATTTTGTTGTTCAAAGCCCTGACAAACCGGCTAAACAGTTACTGCTCCTGTTTCATGGCGTGGGCGATAATGCCGTCAACATGGGACAGATTGGCAGCTGGTTTGCCCCCATTTTCCCGGAAGCGCTGATTGTCAGCATCGGTGGCGTGGAGCCGTGCGGCCCTGACGGACGGCAGTGGTTCTCTGTCCAGGGCGTGACGGAGGAGAACCGTCAGGCGCGCATTGATGCCATCATGCCCACCTTCATCGACATTGTGCGCTACTGGCAGCAGCAGAGCGGCGTTGGCGCTGACGCAACGGCGCTGATTGGCTTCTCTCAGGGGTCAATCATGTCGCTGGAAAGCGTAAAAGCGCAGCCGGGTCTGGTTTCACGCGTCATCGCGTTTAACGGGCGTTATGCGACGCTGCCGACAAGCGCGACCACGCAGACCACCATCCATCTTATTCACGGTGGCGAAGACCGGGTGATTGAGCTTTCACATGCGGTGGCGGCCCAGGAAGCGCTGATGCGCGAAGGCGGGGATGTGACGCTGGATATTGTGGACGATCTGGGCCACGCGATTGACGACCGCAGCATGCAGTTTGCGCTCGACCATCTGCGCTATACCGTGCCGAAGCACTACTTTGATGAAGCGCTCAGCGGCGGTAAGCCGAATGATGATGATATTGTAGAGTTTATGTGAGTTGCCCCTCACCCCAGCCCCTCTCCCCTTTGGGAAGAGGGTCAGGGTGAGGAGAGGGCACAATTACTTCTTCTGGTCTTTGTTCGGCCAGTCGTCGTCATCGTCCCACTTGTCGTTAAAATCACGGTGCGGCGGAAGATCCGGC
Source organism: Enterobacter chuandaensis (assembly GCF_039718975.1). Lineage (NCBI taxonomy): Bacteria > Pseudomonadati > Pseudomonadota > Gammaproteobacteria > Enterobacterales > Enterobacteriaceae > Enterobacter > Enterobacter chuandaensis. The sequence goes on along the minus strand of NZ_CP097173.1, from coordinate 3,427,753 downwards.
TTATTCGCGAGAAATTTTTTGTGGTCAACGCGCTTAAGGTCTTTAATCACGTTCAGCAGTACGCCGACCAGAAACACCAGCACCAGAATCCACCAGTACTTTGAAAGCCAATCCATTCGCTATTCCTCTCTGAGCGTTCGTCAGGCGACGAGTTGCTCCATAATACGTTGATACATGCGGGCCAGCAGTTGTAAATCAGCTGCGTTCACACACTCATTGATTTTGTGAATCGTCGCGTTAACCGGACCCAGTTCGACAACCTGTGCACCCATGCGGGCGATAAAGCGCCCGTCTGAGGTGCCGCCGGTCGTCAGCAGCTGTGGCTTAATTTCATTATAGTGCTCAATGGCGTTCACCACCGCATCCACCAGCTTACCGCGCTGCGTCAGGAACGGCTGGCCGGAAAGCCACCAGTCAACGGTGTAGCGCAGGTTGTATTTTTCCAGCAGAGCGACAACGCGCGCTTTGATCGCCTCATCGGTCAGTTCGGTGCTGAAGCGGAAGTTGAACTGGACGAAGAAGTCCCCCGGGATGACATTATTGCTGCCGGTCCCGGCCTTGACGTTGGCGATCTGCATGCTGGTCGGCGGGAAGAACTCGTTGCCTTTATCCCACTCAATGCCCACCAGTTCGCTCAGCATTGGCGCAGCGCGATGAACCGGGTTATCGGCCAGATGCGGATAGGCCACGTGCCCCTGAACGCCGTGTATGGTCAGGTTACAGGTCAGCGAGCCGCGGCGCCCGTTTTTGACGACATCACCCACCACTTCGGTACTGGACGGCTCCCCGACCAGGCAGTAGTCGAGGCGCTCGTTGCGCGCCATCAGCGCTTCAACGACTTTTACGGTACCGTTATGGGCGCTGGCTTCTTCATCGGAGGTGATCAAAAACGCGAGACGGTTTTTGTGGTTCGGGTGCTGAGCCACAAAACGCTCTGCCGCCACCACCATCGCCGCCAGCGAGCCTTTCATGTCTGCCGCGCCGCGACCAAAGAGCATGCCATCGCGAATGGTCGGTTCAAATGGCGGGTTAATCCAGCGATCCGCGTCACCTGCGGGAACGACGTCAGTGTGCCCGGCAAAGGCCAGCGTTTCGCCCTGGCCGCGCCACGCCCAGAAGTTCTGGGTGTCGCCAAAATCCATGCGCTCAACGGTAAAACCGATGGCGCGCAGGCGCTCAATCATTAATGCCTGACAACCTGCGTCGTCCGGGCTAAGGGAGGGACGGCGAATAAGCTGTTGAGTCAGCTCAATGACCGGGCATGACATACACTACACCTCAACGAAAAAGTCAGAATAAAGGGTTTCACTGAAACCCAGCAGCATAGGCTGACCTGGCTTGCAGAGCAATGGGCGTTTGATCATTGCCGGCATGTCGAGCATCAGTTTTGCCGCGCTGTCGGCGTCGTGAATGCTGGTGCGCACGGATTCGTCCAGTTTACGCCAGGTGGTGCCGCGGGTGTTCAGCAGCGCTTCCCATCCCAGTTCGTTAATGGCGGTATGCAGAAATTCTGCATCAAGCCCGTCGGCACGGTAATCGTGGAAGCGGTACTCGACGTTATTGGTTTCCAGCCAGCGGCGCGCTTTTTTGATGGTGTCGCAATTTTTAATGCCGTACATCACAACCATGTTGAATCCTTTTGCTCTTATGGCGATAAAATGTTCAGTAAATTCGATGATATATCCTTAAGCGGAATATAACACATTCAGGAATGCTCTGGATTTACACTTCTTCTTAATTCAACTCACAGCTGTACGCTGAATATTCTTTCACCATTTAAGCATAGAAGTCCATCAGGGTTAAATTGCTATTAAACTCAACGGAAAAATAAAACTCACCCGTTCGTAGGGTTATTTCAAAATATTGCTGGCCGTCACACAAAATTTAAGCTTCTCCGTTCATATTTATCATAAATCTCCAGCGGTGGCGGGGTACAATCACAGCAATTGGTTAAATAGTCTTCACAATGATGATACGTTTTCGTAGAATGCGCATAATAATAAGAGAGGTTGTTATGATTGAACGTGAACTGGGGAACTGGAAAGATTTTATCGAAGGCATGCTTCGTAAATGACATTCAGTAAGAATTGCAAGAGCACTAAAATAAGTAAAATAACCATAGTGTGAATTAATCACACAATAAAAAGGCGGCCGATAAAGCCGCCTTTTTTTATGGCTGCGGGTTATTCCTGTCGTTCCCGGAGCGGGAAGCGACGACGCACCAGCACAAAGAACAGCGGCACAAAATAAATCGCCAGAATGGTGGCTGAAATCATGCCCCCCATCACACCGGTACCCACCGCATGCTGGCTGCTTGAGCCTGCACCCGTGCTGGTTGCCATCGGCAGCACACCAAAAATGAACGCCAGCGAGGTCATCAGGATCGGACGTAAGCGCTGGCGGCAGGCGTGCAGCGTGGCTGCCATCAGCTCGTGACCTTTGGCATTCATCTCGTTGGCAAACTCTACGATCAGGATGGCGTTTTTCGCCGACAAGCCGATCACCGTGAGTAACCCCACCTGGAAGTAAACGTCGTTCTCCAGGCCGCGCATCCAGGTTGCCAGCAGCGCACCGATAACCCCAAGCGGCACTACCAGCATCACGGAGAATGGAACCGACCAGCTCTCATACAGCGCGGCAAGGCAGAGGAAGACCACCAGCAGAGAAAGCGCATACAGGGCAGGGGCCTGCGCCCCGGAGAGACGCTCCTGGTAAGACATCGCCGTCCATTCCAGACCAAACCCTGCGGGCAACTGTTGCACCAGCTTTTCCATGGTGTCCATCGCCGTACCGGTGCTGACGCCCGGCGCGGCTTCACCGACGATCTCAACCGCGGAATAGCCGTTATAGCGCTCCAGACGCGGTGAACCGCTCTCCCAGCGCGAGGTGGCAAAGGCCGAGAACGGCACCATTCCGCCCGCATTATTGCGTACATACCAGCGGTTAATATCGTCTGGCAGCATGCGGTATGGCGCGGCGGATTGCACATACACTTTTTTAACGCGACCGCGATCCATAAAGTCATTCACATAGCTTGAACCCCACGCCGTTTGTAGCGTGTCGTTGATGTCGTCGATGGAAACGCCCAGCGCCTGCGCCTTACGTTGATCAATATCCACCTGCAGCTGCGGGCTGTCATCCAGACCGTTGTGACGGACGCGGGTCAGGCCGGGATCTTTCCCTGCAAGTTCTAACAGCTTGTCGCGCGCGGCCATCAGCGCCGTGTGGCCCGCACCGGCGTGGTCCTGCAGCTCCATATCAAACCCGGCAGAACTGCCGAGACCGCTGATGGCCGGCGGGCTGCTGGCAAAGACGCGCGCTTCTTTAATATGCGCAAACGCTTTGGTCGCGCGCTCAATAATGGCAAACGAGGTGCCCGTTTTGGTGTCGCGTTCGTCCCAGTCTTTCAGACGGACAAACATGCGGGCGACGTTCTGCCCGTTCCCGCCCGGACCGGAGCCGACGGTGGAGAAGACCGACACTACGTTATCTTTCTCTTTAGTAAAGAAGTACTGCTCTACGTTCTGAACCACCTTCAGTGTCTGCTGCTGCGTGGATCCGCTCGGGAGCTGCACTGAGGTAATGAACATTCCCCGGTCTTCCTGCGGCAGGAACGAAGTAGGCAGATGCAGGAACAGCCACACCATACCGCCCAGCAGCACAACGTAAATCATCATCCAGCGCAGGCTGCGGTGCAGCACCTTGCCGACGGCAGATTCATACCGCTCGGCATTGCGGTTGAACATGCGGTTAAACCAGCCGAAGAACCCTTTCTGGCCGTGATGTTCCCCTTTGTGCAGCGGCTTAAGGAGGGTGGCACAGAGCGCGGGGGTGAGGATCAGCGCTACCAGCACGGAGAGCACCATCGCCGAGACGATGGTTATCGAGAACTGACGATAAATCGCCCCGGTTGTACCGCCAAAGAAGGCCATCGGAATAAAGACTGCCGACAGCACCATCGCGATACCGACTAACGCCCCCTGGATTTGTCCCATCGATTTGCGCGTTGCCTGTCGCGGGGTTAGCCCCTCTTCGCTCATGATGCGCTCGACGTTTTCGACCACCACGATGGCATCATCCACCAGCAGGCCAATCGCCAGCACCATCGCAAACATCGTCAGGGTATTAATGCTGTACCCGAACGCATAGAGCACCGCGAAGGTACCCAGCAGCACCACCGGGACGGCAATGGTGGGGATCAGCGTCGCGCGGAAGTTTTGCAGGAACAGGTACATCACCAGGAATACCAGGGCGATCGCTTCCAGCAGGGTCTTCACCACGTCCTCAATCGACGCTTTAACGAAGGAGGTGGTTTCATAGGCGACTTTGTACTCCAGCCCGTGCGGGAAATATTGCGACAGCTCATCCAGACGGTCTAACACCAGTTTCGCCGTCGCCATTTCGTTCGCGCCGGAGGCCAGCTTGATCCCCAGGCCGGAGGCCGGGTTGCCGTTAAAGCGGCTCAGGTAGTCGTATTTTTCAGCGCCCATTTCCACCGTGGCGACATCGCCCAGACGCACTTCCGAGCCATCCTGATTCACGCGCAGGGTGATGTTGCGGAACTGGTCCGGGGTCTGCAGCAGGGACTGTGAGTTAATGGTGGCATTCAGCGCTTGTTTATCGACGGAAGGCGTTCCGCCCAACTGCCCCACGGCAATTTGCGCGTTCTGAGCTTTGATGGCATCCGTTACGTCGGTCGCCGTCATCTGGAAGCTGTTCAGCTTGTTGGGATCGAGCCAGATGCGCATTGAGTACTGAGAGCCATAGGCGTCGATATCCCCGACGCCGTTAATGCGGCTGAGCGGATCCTGAATATTACTGGCGACGTAGTCCGCAATATCCTGTTTATCCATCGAGCCATTGGTGGAGACAAACGCGATGGTCAGAATGTTGGTATCACCGGTTTTACGCACGGTGACGCCCTGGTTCTGCACGGCCTGGGGCAGCTTACGCATGGCCGACTGCAGCTGGTTTTGTACCTGCTGTACCGCTTCGTCCGGGTCAGTGCCTGCCTTAAAGCTCAGGGTGACCGTCGCCTGACCCGTCGCGCTGCTTTGCGACGACATGTACATCAGGTTATCGAGGCCCGTCATGTTCTGCTCGATAACCTGCGTCACGGTATTTTCCAGCGTCTGCGCGGAAGCGCCGGGGTAGTTTGCCGTGACCCGCACGTTAGGCGGCGCCAGATCGGGATATTGCTCAACAGGAAGTGAAGTAATGGCCAGGACACCCGTCAGACATAACAGAATGGCAAGTACCCAGGCAAAAATGGGGCGATCGATGAAAAAATTCGCCATGAAAAAGTGACCTCGTTTTGCTGCACGTCATTATTGTTTATTGCCCGCATCACTGTAGCGGCAAGACGAAGACCAAACGTGGAGAAATAAAGGAGATAGTGTAAATTATCATGCGCTTTTCTCCGCGCTTCCTCCTTTACCGTTATTTACCGGTTAACGGCGCGGGCACCGGGAACGTCACGCTGACCTGCGTGCCGCCGCTTTGCGGCTGCGAAAAGTGCAGCGTTCCGCCGAGCCGTTGCGCGCGTTCTCGCATAATGTTCAACCCGTAGTGTCCCGGCGGCTCGCTGGCCTCGCCAATCCCGATGCCGTTATCGCGAATGCTGACGCTGTGCGTACCGTCTACGGCGGTCACGCAGCTGACGGTGATCTCGCTGGCCTGAGCGTGCTTGATCGCATTGAGCACGGCCTCCCGCACGATCTGCAGCAAATGCACCTGCTTCTGCGCATCCAGCGCCAGCGAGGAGAGACGGCAGTCGAGATGCAGCTTCGCCTGCGTCTGGCTCTGCAGGGCATCGAGGGACTCCTGCAGCGCCGCGGGTAAATTCGCATGATTCAGCGTCAGGCGGAAGGTGGTCAGCAGCTCGCGCAGCTGCTGCCAGGCGTTGTTCAGCTCGCGGGAGAAGTCGGTGATGATCGCCTGCGCGGGGGCATTATCCTCCGGTACGGCGTGTTTAAGCAGCGTGAGCTGGATCCGCAGATAGGAGAGCACCTGCGCCAGCGAATCATGCAGCTCGCGGGCGATGGTGGCGCGCTCCTCCATCAGCAGCAGCTGCTGGTAATGCTTCTGCGCCTGGTTAAAGTACAGCCCGCGCCCGAGCATGGTCGCCACGCTTCTCATCAGCGGGAGGGGAACGCTGCCCGCCTCGCTTTGCCAGCGCAGCTCGCCGTAGAGGGTGTCCTGCATCAGAACCGGCAGGTTTTGCAGAGGGAGAGCGTCCGACTCCGTGCCTTCACACAGCCGCCAGTCGTCGCTGGTGCGTAATTCCAGGTAATTCATCTGCGTGTATTCATGGACAATCTGCAAAATGTGCCGGAAGCACAGGCTGTCTATCTGCCCGGTATTCAGCGCCTGGGAGCATTTGAACAGCATGTCGAGCTGCTGGTGGGCCTCATGTAAATGCCGCGTCTTTTCCGCGACGGAGGCTTCAAGCGAACGATACAGAGTATGCAGTTCGCCCGACATATGGTTAAAGGCGCGGGAGAGCTGACCCAGCTCGTTGGGCAGGGCGGTGTCCGGCGCTGGGGTCGTAAATTCGCCTCGCTCAATGCGTTCGCTGGCCGCCACCAGATTGTTCAGCGGCAACACCACCTGGCGACGAATGCGCCGCAGGGTAAACAGCGTCAGCAGCAGGATCCCGAGCGCGCCAGCCAGAGAGAGCAGGGTCACCGTCTGGATTTTATTTTCGGTGTAGTGCTGGAGGGCGAGCACAAAGGCATCAATGCGGCCGACAAAATCCTCAATATGCGCGTCATACCAGGCGCTGTCGCCGCGGGCGATGTGCTTATCCATTTCCAGCCAGGCCACGTGCAGCTGCTGATAGCGCGCTTTAACGTTGTCCGGGACGTACCAGCGGTTCAGCTTCTGCAGGGAGGGGGCGCTTAACGTCCGCTGCCAGCTCTCGCGATGCGCGATGAGAGAAGGGCTGTTGCGCTGCATTTCATAGCCGAGACGGTAGCTCTGCATGCGCAGTGAACCCGCAATATTGATGGCTTCAGCGTCACGCTGGCTGCTTGCAAGCGTCAGCAGCGCGACGGTGCTGGTCAGCACAGACAAGGCAATGATCGAAAAGAAAGCCCAGGCAAGGCTCCCTGAAACGGGGCGTTTAACGGTCACGGAACGGATCTCTGCATAAAATGGCTCAGCCACAGGTCACGGGCAGTTGTACATTGCCTGATAACGGCGTAGCGAGCAAATAGCTTATTCGTACTAAAGATAAGGTTATTGATCCGAATACCGCTTTGGGCATTAACCTGAAATCTGGAGGGAAGAGACGCGCTGCCTGAGCCGACGAACGACAAAGCGGGCTTCACGGGGTAGTATAAATAGACTCATTTAGCCGTGGAGCCCGTATGTCCCTGAACATTACCGTTATCAAAGACAAAATCCTTTCTGAAAATTACTTTGTCCTGCGTAACATCACTTACGATTTAACCCGTAAGAACGGTGACGTGATTCGCCACAAACGCGAAGTCTACGACCGGGGCAATGGCGCAACCATTCTGCTGTATAACCGTGAAAAGCAGAGCGTGGTGCTGATTCGCCAGTTTCGGGTCGCAACCTGGGTCAACGGCAACGAGGACGGGCGTCTGATTGAAACCTGCGCCGGTCTGCTTGATGACGATGAGCCGGAAGTCTGCATCCGCAAGGAGGCCGTCGAGGAGACAGGTTTTGAAGTGGGAGAGGTGCAAAAAGTCTTTGAGCTTTTCATGTCCCCTGGCGGCGTCACCGAGTTGGTCCACTTCTTCATTGCGGAATACACCGATGCCCAGCGCACTCACCGCGGCGGCGGCGTAGAGGATGAAGATATTGAAGTGCTGGAAATGCCTTTCGCTCAGGCCGTTGAGATGGTCAAACGCGGCGAAATCCGCGACGGTAAAGCGGTGATCCTGCTGCAGTATCTGCAAACCAGCGGACTGATGAACGGCGCTCAGGTATCGTGATAAGTTGTATTTCAGATAAATCTATCCGATAAATCCGATTGAGCCCGCCCGCCCTGGGCACGAAGATACGCCCCAGATTGACCTATTCGTTTCCGGGGCTGTGCCATTCATGCGCTACTGCGTTTTTCTTCTCTTCGTTTTTTGCGTGCTACCTGCACCGCGGGTGTGGGCCGCGCCTGCACAGCAGTCCTTCTCAGACTGGCAGGTTACCTGCAATAACCAGAATTTTTGCGTAGCGCGCAATACCGGCGAGCATCACGGTCTGGTCATGACCCTGAGCCGTAGCGCCGGTGCGAAAACGGACGCCAGCCTGCGCATCGATCTCGGCGGACTTTCGGCCCCACCTGTAAAAGAGCCTGACATCGCCCCGCGCCTGCTGCTCGACAATGTTCCGTTAAAACTCACTGCACCGCACTGGCAGTTAACGTCCTGGCATCTCAAGACTGACGATACGGGCACCATTACCACGTTTCTGAAAACCATTCAGGAAGGGCAGGCGCTGACCCTGCGCGGAGGAAAGCAGACGATCTCGCTGGTCGGCCTGAAAGCGGCGCTGCTGTTTATCGACGCCCAGCAGAAGCGCGTTGGCAGCGAAACGGCATGGATTAGAAAAGGGGATAGCCCGCCGCTGAGCGTGCCGCCGGCACCAGCGTTAAAAAAGGTAGCCGTTGTGAACCCGACGCCGACGCCACTGACGCATGGCGAACTGAACGATCTGCTGGATTACGGTAACTGGCGCATGAACCACAGCCAGTGCTCCCTCGACCCAAACCGTCGGGAAGTGCGCGTGACCGCGTTGACCGATGACAAAGCGCTGATGATCATCAGCTGTGAAGCGGGCGCGTACAATACCGTCGACCTCGCGTGGCTGGTGTCGCGTAAAAAACCGTTTGCTGCCAGAAGCGTCAGGCTGCGTCTGCCGTTTACCCCCTCCAGCCAGAGCAGTGACATGGAGCTCATGAATACCCGCTTTGATGAGAAGACGCGCGAGCTGACGACGCTGGCGCTGGGGCGCGGGATCGGAGACTGTGGGATCCAGACGCGCTGGCGTTTTGACGGCCAGCGTTTCCGCCTGGTGCGCTACGCCGAGGAGCCGAGCTGTGATAACTGGAATGGGCCAGATGCCTGGCCCACGCTGTGGATCACACGCTAGTTTTGCCGGGTGGCGCTGTCGCTTACCCGGCAACGCAGACCGCACTAGATCACGCTCAGCGCCTTCTCCACCACGTTCTCAACGGTAAAGCCGAAATACGGGAACAGCTTGTCGGCAGGGGCGGATTCACCGTAACCCCGCATGCCAACAATCGCTCCTTTCAGTCCCACATATTTGTACCAGTAATCGGCAATACCGGCCTCCACCGCCACGCGTGCCGCGACGCTGGACGGCAGTACCGATTCCCGGTACGCCTCATCCTGGGCGTCAAAGATATCCGTTGAGGGCAGGGATACCACGCGCACCGCGTGACCTTCGGCGGTCAGTTTCTCCGCCGCTTTCACCGTAATTTCCACCTCAGAGCCGGTGGCAATCAGGATAACGTCCGGCTTGCCGCCGCTGTCTTTCAGGATGTAACCGCCGCGGGCGATGTTTTTTACCTGCTCCGGCGTGCGCTCAATCTGCGCCAGGTTCTGGCGTGACAGAATTAATGCCGTTGGGCCATTGTGACGTTCCACCGCCAGCTTCCAGCCCACCGCGGCCTCGACCTGATCGCACGGACGCCAGGTGCTGAAGTTCGGCGTTAAGCGCAGGCTCGCGAGCTGTTCCACCGCCTGGTGCGTCGGGCCATCTTCACCCAGCCCGATGGAGTCGTGGGTGTAAACCATGATCTGCCGGGCCTTCATCAGCGCCGCCATGCGTGCCGCGTTACGGGCGTACTCGACGAACATCAGGAAGGTGGCGGTATACGGCACGAAGCCGCCGTGGTGGGCAATGCCGTTGGCGATGGCGGTCATCCCGAACTCGCGCACGCCGTAGTGAATGTAGTTCCCGGCGATGTCCTCTTTGAGCGATTTCGAGCCGGACCAGATCGTCAGGTTACTTGGCGCCAGATCCGCCGAGCCGCCCAGCAGTTCGGGCAGGATTGGGCCAATCGCGTTCAGGGTATTTTGCGACGCCTTACGGGTGGCGATTTTCGCCGGGTTAGACTGCAGGTTTTCAATCAGCGCCTGGGTTTTATCGTCCCAGTCCTCCGGCAGGCCACCGCTCATGCGGCGGGAAAACTCGGCGGCCAGCTCCGGGTGCGCTTTTTTGTAGGCGGCAAATTTTTCGTTCCACGCGTGCTGTGCTTTCTCACCGTCCTCGCGCGCATCCCAGGCTCGGTAGATCTCTTTTGGGATCTCAAAGGGCGGGTATTTCCAGCCCAGCTTCTGCCGGGTTAACGCCACTTCCTCCTCGCCCAGCGCCGCGCCGTGCGCCTCTTCTTTGCCCGCTTTGTTCGGTGAGCCGAAGCCAATGGTGGTGCGGCAGATAATCAGGGAGGGTTTGTCCGTCACGCTCTGCGCTTCCTGAATTGCTTTCTTTACCGCCTCAGGATCGTGGCCGTCGATTTCGTGCACCACGTGCCAGTGATAGGCTTCAAAGCGTTTTGCCGTGTCGTCGGTAAACCAGCCCTCGGTTTCCCCGTCGATGGAGATGCCGTTGTGGTCGTAGAAGCCAATCAGCTTGCCGAGCCCCAGCGTGCCGGCCAGCGAGCAGACCTCGTGGGAGATCCCCTCCATCAGGCAGCCGTCACCCATAAAGACGTAGGTGTAGTGATCGACAATCTCGTGGTCCGGCTGGTTAAACTGCGCGGCCAGCGTGCGCTCGGCAATCGCCAGCCCGACGGCATTGGCCAGCCCCTGGCCCAGCGGCCCGGTGGTGGTTTCAACGCCCGGCGTATAGCCAATCTCCGGGTGGCCCGGCGTTTTGGAGTGCAACTGGCGGAAGTTTTTAAGCTCTTCCAGCGGCAGATCGTAGCCGGAAAGGTGCAGCAGGCTGTAGAGCAGCATCGAGGCGTGGCCGTTGGAAAGAATAAAACGGTCGCGGTCGTACCAGGTCGGGTCGTTAGGGTTGTGCTTCAGGAAGTCGTTCCACAGCACTTCGGCAATATCGGCCATCCCCATCGGGGCGCCAGGGTGGCCGGAATTGGCTTTTTGCACGGCATCCATGCTGAGGGCGCGAATGGCGTTGGCGAGCTCTTTACGGGACATAGTTCACTCCGTGGCAAGGTTAAAGTTTGGCGGCGAGAAGATCTTCAAGTTTGCGCTGGTCGACGGCGAACTGGCGAATGCCGTCCGCCAGTTTTTCCACGGCCATAGGATCCTGGTTATGCTCCCAGCGGAACTCTGCTTCGGTCATGGCTTTTGGTTTCGGCAGGACGGTAGAGGTCGGTACCAGCTTACGCATCACCGTTTCGTCGCTCTCCTGCAGCTTTTTCAGCAGATCAGGGGAGATGGTCAGGCGGTCGCAGCCCGCGAGCGCCAGGATCTGCTCGGTGCGGCGGAAGCTGGCCCCCATCACGATGGTTTCGTAGCGGTGCTGTTTGTAATAATCGTAGATATTACGCACCGACTTCACGCCAGGGTCTTCCTCTACCACGTACGGATCCATCGGCTGCTTCGCCTGGTACCAGTCGTAAATACGCCCGACAAACGGCGAGATCAGGAACACGCCCGCCTCGGCACAGGCGCGCGCCTGCGCAAAGGAGAACAGCAGCGTCAGGTTGCAGTGGATACCCTCTTTTTCCAGCACCTCCGCCGCGCGGATGCCTTCCCACGTCGACGCGAGCTTGATCAGAATGCGTGATTTATCGATCCCCTGCTCCTGGTAGAGCTCCACCAGACGACGCGCCTTGTTAATACTCTTTTCCTGGTCGAATGAGAGGCGGGCATCCACTTCGGTAGAGACGCGCCCCGGAATGCTTTTCAGAATTTCCGCACCAAAATTAACCGCCAGCTTGTCGCTGGCTTCGGCAACCTGCTGCTCCTGCGTTTTCCCGCGCTGTTTGCCGTAGGCAATCGCGTCATCAATCAGATGACTAAAATGGGCAAGCCCCGCCGCTTTGAGCAGCAGCGAAGGGTTGGTGGTCGCATCCTCCGGCTGATAGTGGCGAATCGACTCGATATCGCCGCTGTCTGCAACCACGGTGGTGAATTGTTTGATGCCGTCTAGCTGGTTCATAAATAATTACTCCTTGGAAATAAAAGAGTTAGATGAGTGCGTTAGTTCACACTTCTGAGAAAATCATGATGGACTTAACAAAAAAGCATAGCAGACGGGGGAGGCATTGCTTTTGAGACGGGTAACATGGCTGATATAAATTGATAACAATTTTTAATGTTTGATGGTGAGAGTTTGGCAGCCTTCAAAGTTTATGCGCTGTCCTGAGGCGATACTAGGCGACACACCAGGGTGTGCATCAGGATCGCTTACGTCACCCTTTTGATCGATACGTGAAAGGAAAAATAAGATGGATGAGCAGTTGAAACAGAGTGCCCTCGATTTTCACGAGTTCCCTGTCCCCGGTAAAATTCAGGTCTCCCCCACCAAGCCGCTGGCGACGCAGCGCGATCTGGCGCTGGCCTACTCGCCGGGCGTTGCTGCGCCGTGTCTGGAGATCGAAAAAGACCCGCTGGCGGCCTACAAATACACCGCGCGCGGCAACCTTGTCGCAGTGATCTCTAACGGCACGGCGGTACTGGGTCTCGGTAACATCGGCGCGCTGGCCGGTAAGCCGGTGATGGAAGGGAAGGGCGTTCTGTTCAAGAAATTCGCCGGTATTGACGTGTTCGATATCGAAGTGGACGAACTCGATCCCGATAAATTCATCAATGTGGTGGCCGCGCTGGAGCCGACCTTCGGCGGTATCAACCTGGAAGACATCAAAGCGCCGGAATGTTTCTATATCGAGCAGAAGCTGCGCGAGCGTATGAACATTCCCGTGTTCCATGACGACCAGCACGGTACGGCGATCATCAGCACCGCTGCCATTCTCAACGGCCTGCGCGTGGTGGAGAAAAATCTCTCCGACGTGCGCATGGTGGTCTCCGGTGCGGGGGCTGCGGCCATCGCCTGTATGAACCTGCTGGTGGCGCTGGGGATGCAGAAACACAACATTGTAGTCTGCGATTCCAAAGGCGTGATCTATAAGGACCGCGAGCCGAACATGGCGGAAACCAAAGCGGCGTACGCGGTGGAAGACGACGGCAAGCGTACGCTTGAGGACGTGATTGACGGCGCGGATATCTTCCTTGGTTGTTCAGGACCGAAAGTGCTGACCCAGGAGATGGTGAAGAAAATGGCGCGCGCGCCAATGATTCTGGCGCTGGCGAACCCTGAGCCGGAAATTCTGCCGCCGCTGGCGAAAGCGGTGCGCGAAGACGCCATTATCTGTACCGGCCGTTCGGATTACCCGAACCAGGTCAACAACGTGCTCTGCTTCCCGTTCATCTTCCGCGGTGCACTGGACGTGGGCGCAACGGCGATCAACGAAGAGATGAAGCTGGCCGCGGTTCACGCCATTGCGGAGCTGGCCCACGCCGAGCAGAGCGAAGTGGTCGCGTCTGCCTATGGCGATCAGGATCTGAGCTTTGGCCCGGACTACATTATTCCAAAACCGTTCGACCCGCGCCTGATTGTCAAAATTGCGCCAGCTGTTGCCAAAGCGGCGATGGACTCCGGCGTGGCGACGCGCCCGATAACCGATTTCGACGCGTACGTCGATAAGCTCACCGAGTTTGTCTACAAAACCAACCTGTTTATGAAGCCGATATTCTCCCAGGCGCGCGCCGACGCGAAGCGCGTGGTGCTGGCGGAAGGGGAAGAGGCGCGCGTGCTGCACGCGACGCAGGAGCTGATCACCTTAGGGCTGGCGAAGCCGATCCTGATCGGTCGTCCGAGCGTGATCGAGATGCGTATTCAGAAGCTGGGCCTGCAGATCAAGCCGGGCGTCGACTTCGAGATCGTTAACAACGAATCCGATCCGCGCTTTAAGGAGTACTGGAACGAATACTACGCGATCATGAAGCGTCGCGGGATCACCCAGGAGCAGGCGCAGCGGGCGGTGATCAGCAATACCACGGTGATCGGCGCGATTATGGTGCATCGCGGCGAAGCGGATGCGCTGATCTGCGGCACCATCGGCGATTACCACGAGCACTTCAGCGTGGTGCAGGAGATCTTCGGCTATCGCGACGGCGTTCATACCGCCGGGGCGATGAACGCGCTGCTGCTGCCAAGCGGCAACACCTTTATTGCAGATACCTACGTGAATGACGATCCGACTCCGGACGAGCTGGCGGAGATCACCGTAATGGCCGCCGAGACCGTGCGCCGCTTTGGTATCGAGCCGAAGGTGGCGCTGCTGTCGCACTCTAACTTTGGTTCGTCTAAATCCGCGGCGGCATGCAAAATGCGCCAGACCCTGGAGCTGGTGCGCGAGCGTGCGCCAGAGCTGATGATTGACGGGGAAATGCACGGCGATGCCGCGCTGGTGGAGAGCATCCGTAACGAACGTATGCCGGACAGCCCGCTGAAGGGATCGGCGAACATACTGATTATGCCGAACGTGGAAGCGGCGCGTATCAGCTATAACCTGCTGCGCGTCTCCAGCTCTGAAGGGGTGACCGTGGGGCCGGTGCTGATGGGCGTGGCGAAACCCGTGCATGTATTAACGCCGATTGCCTCCGTGCGCCGCATCGTGAACATGGTGGCGCTGGCGGTAGTTGAGGCGCAGACGCAGCCGCTGTAAGGGCGTTTTGTCGGGTGGCGCGTTCGCTTACCCGACCTACGGATTGAGTAGGCCGGATAAGCGCAGCGCCATCCGGCAGTTAAATCCAGTCGCGTACTTTAAGAAACTCACTCAAGGCAGCCTCCGGGCTGCCTTCTTTTGGTTCGTAGCAGTACTCCCAGCGCACCAGCGGCGGCATCGACATTAAAATCGATTCCGTGCGTCCGCCGGTCTGCAGGCCGAACAGCGTACCGCGATCCCACACCAGGTTGAACTCCACGTAGCGCCCGCGACGATAAAGCTGGAACTCGCGCTCGCGCACGCCGTAGTCGGTGTTTTTACGGCGTTCGACAATCGGCAGGTACGCGTCGGTAAAGCCTTCGCCCACCGCGCGCATAAAGCTGAACGCGGTGTCAAAATCCGGCGTGTTGAGATCGTCAAAGAACAATCCGCCGATGCCGCGCTGCTCGTCGCGGTGCTTCAGGTAAAAGTAGTCGTCGCACCACTTTTTAAATTTCGGGTAGACGTCTTCGCCAAACGGCTGGCAGAGGTCGCGCGCGGTGGTGTGCCAGTGCACGGCATCCTCTTCAAAGCCGTAGTAGGGCGTGAGGTCGAAACCGCCGCCAAACCACCAGACCGGTTCGGCTCCCGGTTTTTCTGCAATGAAAAAGCGCACGTTGGCGTGGCTGGTCGGCACGAACGGGTTATGCGGGTGGATCACCAGCGAGACGCCCATCGCTTCGAAGCTGCGGCCCGCCAGCTCAGGGCGATGCGCGGTCGCAGACGCGGGCATGGCATCGCCGTGAACGTGGGAGAAATTCACTCCCGCCTGTTCGAAGATGCCGCCGTTACGCAGCACGCGGCTGCGCCCGCCGCCGCCCGCTTCGCGCTGCCAGCTATCTTCCTGGAATTCGCCGCCGTCTGCGGCGGCCAGTTTCCGGCAAATCTCATCCTGCTGCTGCAGCAGGAACGTTTTGACCAGCTGTGCATTGGGTTTCATCAGCGTTTCCTGGAGTGCGCTTTCTGGTTATCGAACCAGTTGAAGTAACTGATAATGCCGGAGGCGATGGCGTTGGCGATCTTCTGGCGAAACGCCGCAGTGCCGAGCAGGCGCTCTTCTTCCGGGTTGGTAATAAAGGACGTTTCCACCAGCACGGACGGGATGGACGGTGACTTCAGCACCACAAACGCCGCCTGTTCGGTGCTTTTACTGTGCAGACGATGCACCGGCTTAATCCGTTTGAGAATATGCGAGCCGAGCGTCAGGCTGTTTTTAATGGTGTCCGTCTGCACGAGGTCAAACAGCACCTGCTGTAAGAGATGATCTTTATCGGTGGCTTTCTTCCCGGCCACTTCATCCGCCCGGTTTTCTCGGTCGGAGAGGTACTTCGCCATGGCGCTACTGGCGCCGCGGTTGGAGAGAGCAAACACCGAAGCGCCTGCGGCTGACGGGTTGGTAAAGCCGTCCGCGTGGATCGACATAAACAGATCCGCACCGTGCTGGTGGGCGATCTCAACGCGGTCATACAGCGGAATAAACGTGTCGCCGGAGCGCGTCAGGCGGGCGTCAATGCCGTTGCTGCGTAAAATCGATCGCACATTTTTTGCAATCGCCAGCACGACGTGTTTTTCTTTCGACCCGTTTTTGCCAATGGCGCCGGTATCAATCCCGCCGTGGCCCGGGTCGAGCATCACCAGACGCTTTGCGCCCGGCTTTTTGGTTTTCGGCTTGCTGTGTCCGTTACCGGTTTTGAGCGTGCTTTCGTCTTTAGCCTGAGCCTGCTTAGCGATGCCCGTTAACGTTAAGGCCGCCAGCCCCGCTTTGAGAACCTGACGACGCGATGTGAGTGCTTTTAATGGTTTGAATGTGCTCATGCGGCCTGAATACTAAAAAATGGGGTCCTGGTGTTATATCGTATCGTGTTTCCCGTTACGACAGTCCTTATTGAGAATTGTTTTACTTTTCATTTCAATACGTGACAAAGTGACATTATGCCAAATTTTGGCGAGATTTTCCCCGGTTATTGGCTAAACGTCCCGTTCACGCCATAATCACTGTTTTTAAACCCGAAAAGGCAGTTAATACCATGGAGATACGCGTTTTTCGCCAGGAAGATTTCGAAGAGGTGATCACCCTTTGGGAGCGCTGCGATTTGCTGCGTCCGTGGAACGACCCGGAAATGGACATCGAGCGTAAGGTAAACCACGACGTCAGCCTGTTTCTGGTCGCGGAAGTGAACGGCGAGGTCGTCGGCACCGTCATGGGCGGCTACGATGGCCACCGAGGCTCGGCCTATTATCTGGGCGTGCACCCGGAATACCGGGCGCGCGGCATCGCCAATGCGCTGCTTAATCGTCTGGAAAAGAAACTCATCGCCCGAGGCTGCCCGAAAATCCAGATCATGGTGCGGGAAGATAACGACGTGGTGTTGGGCATGTATGAGCGTCTGGGCTACGAGCACGCCGACGTGCTGACGCTAGGTAAGCGTTTGATTGAAGATGAAGAGTACTGAGATCCACCCGGCTGACTATGACGCGCAGGGCCGCGTCAGGCTGCCTTTCTTATTCTGGTGCGTTTTGCTCCTCCAGGCCCGCACCTGGGTGCTGTTTGTGATGGCCGGCGCCTCGCGCGGGCAGGGCGATACGCTGCTGAATCTCTTCTATCCCGATCACGATGCCTTCTGGATCGGATTACTGCCGGGCATTCCTGCCGTGCTGGCGTTTTTGGTCAGCGGGCGGCGGCACCTGATGCCACGCTTGTGGGGCGGGCTTCGCTGGCTGCTGATCCTCGCCCAGATTGCGCTGCTCTTCTGGCAGCCGGTGCTCTGGTGGTACGGTGAACCGCTGACGGGTATTGGCATTACGCTGGTGGTGGCGGATATCGTGGCGTTGCTGTGGCTGCTGACCAACCCGCGTCTTCGCGCCTGTTTTAGGCATCAGGATGATTAATGCGGCACTTTTTGCCGAAGTCGCACTCCAACAAGCGTTGATTTAATTAGAAAGGACGTTTCAATGAAATCGCTGCGTTTACTTTTATGCGCTCTCCCGCTGGCGTTGACCGGCTGTTCGACGCTCTCCTCCATTAACTGGTCTGCGGCCTATCCGTGGAACTGGTTTGGTTCGTCCACCGAAGTCACCGAGCAGGGCGTAGGAAAAATTACCGCGTCTACGGCGCTGGAGCAGGACGCCATTCAGGATGCCCTGAGCAGTGACTATCGCCTGCGCAGCGGCATGAAAACCGAGAATGGCAACATTGTGCGTTACTTTGAAGCGCTGAAGGGCGACAAGCTGGCGCTGGTGATCAACGGTGACAAAGGCACGGTAAACCGAATTGCCGTGATGGATGACGATATTCCGACGGCGAGCGGTGTGAAAGTGGGTACGCCGTTTAGCGAACTTTATAAGCAGGCCTTTGGCAACTGCACCAGCGTACCATCAGACGACAAGGTCGCGGTGGAATGTAAGGCGGAAGGCAGCCAGCACATCAGCTATATCTTCACCGGAACCTGGAGCGGCCCGGAAGGATTGATGCCCTCTGACGACACGCTGAAGAGCTGGAAAGTGAGCAAAATAGTCTGGAAGCAGTAATTTGCGCCTGAACAAACCGCCTCGCTGAAATCCGGGTATAATAGCCGCCATCAATGCCACGCTGACGTGGCATCTTTATTTCAGGAGGAGCGATGTCTCAGGTTCAGAGTGGCATTTTGCCAGAACATTGCCGCGCGGCGATTTGGATTGAAGCCAATGTCAAAGGGGACGTGGATGCCCTGCGCGCGGCCAGCAAAGTTTTCGTTGATAAACTGGCCACCTTCCAGGCCAAATTCCCGGAAGCCCATCTGGGTGCCGTTGTTGCCTTCGGCAATAACGTCTGGCGTCAGCTGAGCGGCGGCGAAGGGGCGGAAGAGCTGAAAGACTTCATCCCTTACGGCAAAGGCCTGGCGCCGGCCACCCAGTACGACGTACTTATCCACATCCTCTCCCTGCGCCACGACGTGAACTTTTCCGTTGCACAGGCGGCGGTAGAGGCTTTTGGCGACAGCATCGACGTGCAGGAAGAGGTTCACGGCTTCCGCTGGGTGGAAGAGCGCGATCTGAGCGGCTTCGTTGACGGCACCGAAAACCCGGCGGGTGAAGAGACGCGCCGTGAAGTGGCGGTGATCAAAGACGGCGTGGACGCGGGCGGCAGCTACGTGTTCGTCCAGCGCTGGGAGCACAACCTCAAGCAGCTTAACCGCATGAGTGTGCACGACCAGGAGATGATGATTGGCCGCACCAAAGAAGCCAACGAAGAGATTGACGGCGATGAGCGTCCGGTGACCTCTCACCTGTCCCGCGTTGACCTCAAAGAGAACGGTAAAGGGCTGAAGATTGTTCGTCAGAGCCTGCCGTACGGCACGGCAAGCGGCACGCACGGCCTCTACTTCTGCGCCTACTGCGCGCGCCTGTACAACATTGAGCAGCAGCTGCTGAGCATGTTCGGTGACACCGACGGCAAGCGCGACGCCATGCTGCGCTTCACCAAACCGGTGACCGGCGGCTACTACTTTGCGCCGTCCGTTGAGCGCCTGCTGGCGCTGTAATACCCCTCACCCTGTCCCTCTCCCAACAGGGGAGAGGGGAAAAGTGCCTTATTCCCTTTTCTGCTTCTAAATCACCAAACGGTATATAAAACCGTTACTCCTTTCGACCTCGTTATAAATATTATGACTATAAGATAGTCATCACATTTATAAGGGTGCGCAATGGCCGTTACTGTACTGAAAAAAGGAACTCTGGCGCTGGCAGGTTTACTGCTGGTGGCCCAGGCGCAGGCGACTGAACTGTTAAACAGTTCGTATGACGTCTCCCGCGAGCTGTTTGCCGCCCTTAACCCGCCGTTTGAACAGCAGTGGGCGAAAGACAATAACGGCGATAAGCTGACCATCAAGCAGTCTCACGCCGGTTCATCCAAACAGGCGCTGGCGATCCTGCAGGGGCTGAAAGCGGACGTGGTGACCTACAACCAGGTGACTGACGTGCAGATCCTGCACGACAAGGGCAAGCTGATCCCGGCGGACTGGCAGAGCCGTCTGCCGAACAACAGCTCGCCGTTCTATTCCACCATGGGCTTCCTGGTGCGCAAGGGTAACCCGAAGAATATCCACGACTGGAGCGACCTGGTGCGTTCCGACGTGAAGCTGATTTTCCCGAACCCAAAAACCTCCGGTAACGCGCGCTACACCTATTTAGCCGCGTGGGGCGCGGCGGACAAGGCTGACGGCAACGACAAAGCCAAAACCGAGCAGTTCATGACCCAGTTCCTGAAAAACGTCGAAGTGTTTGATACCGGCGGACGTGGGGCGACCACGACCTTCGCCGAGCGTGGGCTGGGCGACGTGCTGATCAGCTTTGAATCCGAAGTGAATAACATTCGTAAACAGTACGAAGCGCAGGGCTTCGAAGTGGTTATCCCGAAAACCAACATCCTGGCCGAGTTCCCGGTGGCGTGGGTGGATAAAAACGTGCAGGCAAACGGGACCGAGAAAGCGGCAAAAGCTTATCTCAACTACCTGTATAGCCCGCAGGCGCAGACCATCATCACCGATTATTACTACCGCGTGAACAACCCGGACGTCATGAACAAACTGAAAGACAAATTCCCGCAGACCGCGCTGTTCCGCGTGGAAGATCATTTCGGCTCCTGGCCTGAGGTGATGAAAACGCATTTTGCCAGCGGCGGTGAGTTAGACAAATTGCTGGCGGCGGGGCGTAAGTAATGTTTGCAGTTTCGACAAAACGCGTGCTGCCGGGCTTTACCTTAAGTCTCGGGACCAGCCTGCTGTTCGTCTGCCTGATCCTGCTGTTGCCGCTCAGCGCGCTGGTGATGCAGCTTGCTCAGATGAGCTGGGCGCAGTACTGGGATGTGGTCACCAACCCGCAGGTGGTAGCGGCCTACAAGGTGACGCTGCTGTCGGCGTTTGTCGCCTCGATTTTTAACGGCGTGTTTGGCCTGCTGATGGCGTGGATCTTAACCCGCTATCGCTTCCCGGGCCGTACGCTGCTTGATGCACTGATGGATCTGCCGTTTGCGCTGCCGACGGCGGTTGCGGGCTTGACCCTCGCGTCGCTCTTCTCCGTGAACGGGCTGTACGGCGAGTGGCTGGCAAAGCTTGATATCAAAGTGACCTATACCTGGCTTGGGATCGCGGTGGCGATGGCCTTCACCAGCATCCCGTTTGTGGTCCGTACCGTGCAGCCGGTGCTGGAAGAGCTGGGTCCGGAATACGAAGAAGCGGCGGAAACGCTGGGCGCCACCCGCTGGCAGAGCTTCCGCAAGGTGGTTCTGCCGGAGCTCTCTCCGGCGCTGATGGCGGGTGTTGCGCTGTCGTTTACCCGCAGCCTCGGTGAGTTCGGCGCGGTGATTTTCATCGCCGGGAACATCGCCTGGAAAACGGAAGTTACCTCGCTGATGATTTTTATCCGTCTGCAGGAGTTTGATTATCCGGCGGCGAGCGCGATTGCCTCGGTGATCCTGGCGGCCTCGCTGCTGCTGCTGTACTCGATTAACACTCTGCAAAGTCGCTTTGGTCGACGTGTGGTAGGTCACTGATGGCGGAAGTTACGCAATTGAAGCGATACGATGCGCCCCGCATCAACTGGGGTAAATGGTTTCTGATTGGCGTGGGCGTGCTGGTTTCCGCCCTCATCCTCGTCGTGCCGACGATTTATATCTTCGTCCAGGCGTTCAGCAAGGGGCTGATGCCCGCGCTGGAAAACCTGGCGAACCCGGACATGCTGCACGCCATCTGGCTGACGGTGCTGATTGCGTTAATCACCGTACCGGTGAACCTGGTCTTCGGTACGCTGCTGGCCTGGCTGGTGACGCGCTTTAACTTCCCGGGACGTCAGCTGCTGCTGACCCTGCTGGATATCCCGTTTGCCGTGTCGCCTGTTGTTGCCGGTCTGGTTTACCTGCTCTTTTACGGCTCCAACGGCCCGCTGGGCGGCTGGCTGGATGAACATAACCTGCAGATCATGTTCGCCTGGCCGGGCATGGTGCTGGTGACCATCTTCGTGACCTGTCCGTTTGTGGTACGCGAACTGGTGCCGGTGATGTTAAGCCAGGGCAGCAATGAAGACGAAGCGGCGGTGCTGCTGGGCGCATCCGGCTGGCAGATGTTCCGCCGCGTGACGTTGCCGAACATTCGCTGGGCGCTGCTTTACGGCGTGGTGCTGACCAACGCCCGCGCCATCGGTGAGTTTGGTGCGGTGTCGGTGGTTTCCGGCTCGATTCGTGGTGAAACGCTGTCGCTGCCGTTACAGATTGAGTTACTGGAACAGGACTACAACACCGTCGGTTCCTTTACTGCCGCAGCGTTGCTGACGCTGATGGCCATTTTGACCCTGTTTTTGAAGAGTGTGGTGCAGTGGCGTTTAGAGAATCAGGAAAAACGTCAGCATCAGGAGGGAAATCATGAGCATTGAGATTGCCAATATTAAGAAGTCTTTTGGTCGCACCCAGGTGCTGAATGATATCTCACTGGATATCCCTTCCGGACAAATGGTAGCGCTGCTGGGGCCGTCTGGCTCGGGCAAAACCACGCTGCTGCGGATTATCGCCGGGCTTGAGCATCAGACCAGCGGGCACATCCGCTTCCACGGCACTGACGTGAGCCGCCTGCACGCCCGCGATCGTAAAGTGGGTTTTGTATTCCAGCATTACGCGCTGTTCCGCCACATGACCGTTTTCGACAATATCGCCTTTGGCCTGACCGTGCTGCCGCGTCGTGAACGCCCGGATGCGGCAACCATTAAGGCGAAAGTGACCAAACTGCTGGAGATGGTACAGCTGGCTCACCTGGCGGACCGCTTCCCGGCCCAGCTTTCCGGCGGGCAGAAGCAGCGCGTGGCGCTGGCGCGCGCGCTGGCCGTTGAGCCACAAATTTTGCTGCTGGATGAACCCTTCGGCGCGCTGGACGCGCAGGTGCGCAAAGAGCTGCGCCGCTGGCTGCGTCAGCTGCATGAAGAGCTGAAATTCACCAGCGTCTTCGTGACTCACGACCAGGAAGAGGCCATGGAGGTCGCGGACCGCGTAGTGGTCATGAGCCAGGGCAACATTGAGCAGGTTGACGAGCCGGAGCAGCTCTGGCGCGAGCCGGCGACCCGCTTCGTGCTGGAGTTTATGGGCGAGGTGAACCGTCTGCAGGGCACCATTCGCGGCGGGCAGTTCCACGTCGGCGCGCACCGCTGGCCACTGGGCTACACTTCTGCGCACCAGGGGCCGGTCGATCTGTTCCTGCGCCCGTGGGAGGTGGACGTCAGCCGCCGCACCAGCCTGGACTCTCCGCTGCCAGTACAGGTACTGGAAGCTAGCCCTAAAGGGCACTACACCCAATTGGTGGTACAGCCGCTGGGATGGTATACCGAGCCGCTGACCGTGGTCATGCGCGACGACGTCCCGCCGCACCGGGGTGAGCGCCTGTTTGTCGGGCTGCAGCATGCCCGTATTTATCACGGTAACGAGCGGATTGAGGCGCGCGAGGATATTGCTCTGGCTGAGTCAGCCTGATAGGTTATTGAGTATGTTTTTCGCCCGGTGGCGTGATGCTTACCGGGCTTTTTATTGAGTAAAAATCGTGAATACACTCGAACACACCATCGGCAACACTCCTCTGGTCAAGCTTCAGCGCATGGGGCCGAACAACGGCAGCGAAATCTGGGTCAAACTCGAAGGCAATAACCCGGCGGGGTCGGTGAAAGACCGCGCGGCGCTGTCGATGATCGTTCAGGCCGAAAAACGCGGCGAAATTAAGCCAGGCGACGTGCTGATTGAGGCCACCAGCGGCAACACCGGTATTGCGCTGGCGATGATCGCCGCGCTGAAAGGCTACCGCATGAAGCTGCTGATGCCGGACAACATGAGCCAGGAGCGCCGCGCCGCGATGCGCGCCTACGGGGCCGAGCTGATTCTGGTCACCAAAGAGCAGGGGATGGAAGGGGCACGCGACTTAGCGTTAGCGATGGCCGAGCGCGGCGAAGGTAAGCTGCTCGATCAGTTCAACAACCCGGACAATCCGTACGCACACTACACCACCACCGGGCCGGAGATCTGGCAGCAGACCGGCGGGCGCATCACCCATTTTGTCTCCAGCATGGGGACTACCGGCACCATTACCGGCGTGTCGCGGTTTCTGCGCGAGCAGGAGAAAGCTGTCACCATCGTTGGCCTGCAGCCGGAAGAGGGGAGTAGCATTCCGGGCATTCGCCGCTGGCCGGCGGAGTATATGCCGGGCATTTTTAATGCGCAGCTTGTGGACCAGGTGCTGGATATTCATCAGCGCGAGGCGGAAAATACCATGCGTGAGCTGGCCGTGCGTGAAGGTATCTTCTGCGGCGTCAGCTCGGGCGGCGCGGTAGCGGGTGCGATTCGGGTGGCGCAGGCAAACCCGGGGGCGGTGGTGGTGGCGATTATTTGCGATCGCGGCGATCGCTATCTGTCTACCGGCGTCTTTGGTGAAGAGAGTTATTCGCAGGGGGCGGGGATTTAAGCGTCATGGAGATGATTCTATTCCGGGATAACACCCGGGCGCAGCAAACCGACATTGTCGCGGTGCAGTCGCAGGTGGTGTACGGCAGCGTGGGGAACAGCATTGCGGTGCCGAACATTCGTACCCACCGGCTGAACGTCACCGCCGTGCCGACAGTGCTGTTCAGCAACACGCCGCACTACGACACCTTCTACGGCGGGGTGATCCCCGACGAGTGGTTCAGCGGCTACCTTAAGGCACTGGAAGAGCGTGAGATCCTGCGCGAGCTTAAAGCGGTCACTACCGGTTACATGGGCAGCGCCAGCCAGATCGCGCTGCTGGCGCAGTGGCTGAGGGCGGTCAAAGCGCAGCATCCTGACCTGCTGGTGCTGGTCGACCCGGTTATCGGCGATATCGACAGCGGAATGTACGTCAAGCCGGATATTCCGGAAGCCTACCGGGAGCACCTGCTTCCGCTGGCGCAGGGGATTACACCAAACGTCTATGAGCTGGAAGTGTTAAGCGGTAAGGCGTGCAGGACGCCGGAAAGCGCTATTGCCGCCGCGCAGGGATTGCTCTCTGACACTCTGAAATGGGTGGCGATCACCAGCGCGCCGGTCGCTGACGATCCGCAAAACATCCACGTGGTGTTGGTGACGCATGAGGGCGTTACCGTCAGCGCGCATCCGCGCGTAGAAACCGATCTGAAAGGGACGGGCGACCTGTTCTGTTCAGAACTGGTGAGCGGAATTGTTGAGGGGAAAACCGTTGCTGATGCCATTCGCATGGCCGGCGATCGGGTGACTGACGTGATGCTTTATACCCAGTCGAAAGGCTACGACGAGCTTATCCTCCCCGCATAAACAAAAATGGCGCCCGAAGGCGCCATTTTTCTGTGCGGCAAGAATTACTTCTTGATGCGGATAACCGGGGTTTCACCCACGGTGACGCTGCCAGACAGTTTGATCAGTTCTTTGATTTCGTCCATGTTGGAGATAACAACCGGCGTCAGGGTAGACTTGGCTTTTTCTTCCAGCAGTGGCAGATCGAATTCAATCACCGGGTCGCCAACTTTAACACGC
Source organism: Enterobacter chuandaensis (assembly GCF_039718975.1). Taxonomy (NCBI): domain Bacteria; kingdom Pseudomonadati; phylum Pseudomonadota; class Gammaproteobacteria; order Enterobacterales; family Enterobacteriaceae; genus Enterobacter; species Enterobacter chuandaensis. The sequence continues at coordinate 3,402,500 of NZ_CP097173.1, read as the reverse complement.
TGGCCTTCTTCCGCGATACGTTTGAAGCCTTCGCCTTTCAGTTCAACGGTGTCGATACCGAAGTGAACGAACAGTTCGATACCGCTATCAGATTCGATAGAGAACGCATGGTTGGTTTCAAAAATTTTACCGATGGTGCCGTCAACTGGAGCAACCATTTTGTTGCCAGTTGGTTTGATAGCAATGCCATCACCAACGATTTTCTCAGCAAACACTACATCCGGCACGTCTTCGATGTTGACGATCTCGCCGGAGAGCGGAGCAACAATCTCAATAGTTCCGGAGTCTTTCTTATCATCAGAAACCAGAGATTTCAGTTTATCGAACAAACCCATGATCTTCTCCTAAGCAGTAATTTGGGCCGCATCTCGTGGATTAGCAGATTGTTTTTTCTTCAATGAACTTGTTAACCAGCGTCATTAACTCGTCCGTTGTCGGTTGAGCAAGAGCCTGCTCTGCTAACACCTTCGCATCTTCGAAGTTCGTGTTACGGATAATCTTCTTAATGCGCGGGATGGAAATGGCGCTCATAGAGAATTCGTCCAGACCCATACCCAGCAACAGAAGTGTAGCACGTTCGTCGCCTGCAAGCTCACCACACATGCCAGTCCATTTACCTTCTGCATGAGAAGCATCAATAACTTGCTTGATCAAGTTCAGTACGGACGGTGACATTGGCTGGTAGAGATGTGAAATCATATCATTACCACGGTCAACTGCCAGGGTGTACTGCGTTAAATCATTGGTGCCGATACTAAAGAAATCAACTTCTTTGGCTAAATGACGCGCAATGGTCGCCGCTGCTGGTGTTTCCACCATCACGCCGATCTCGATTGACTCGTCAAATGCTTTACCTTCGTCGCGCAGTTCCTGTTTGTAGATTTCGATCTCTTTCTTCAGTGCACGCACTTCTTCAACAGAGATGATCATCGGGAACATGATGCGCAGCTTACCGAAAGCAGAGGCACGCAGGATAGCGCGAACCTGATCACGCAGGATCTCTTTACGATCCATTGCGATACGCACGGCACGCCAGCCCAGGAACGGGTTCTCTTCTTTCGGGAAGTTCATGTACGGCAGCTCTTTGTCGCCACCGATGTCCATAGTACGGACGATAACCGCCTGTGAGCCACACGCTTCTGCGACGGCTTTGTACGCAGCAAACTGCTCTTCTTCAGTTGGCAGCGCGTCGCGGTCCATGAACAGGAATTCTGTACGATAGAGACCAACACCTTCCGCACCGTTGCGCTCAGCGCCATCAACGTCGCGTACGGTACCGATGTTTGCGCACACTTCTACCTGATGGCCGTCCAGCGTGATGGCTGGCAGGTCTTTCAGCTTAGCGAGTTCCGCTTTTTCAGTCGCAACCTGCTCCTGAACCGCGCGCAGTTTTTCGATCTCTTCGTTAGTTGGGTTGACGTAAACCAGATTGTTTACGGCATCCAGAATCAGATAGTCGCCGTTTTTCACCTGAGAGGTGACGCTACCGGTACCCACGATGGCAGGCAGTTCCAGAGAACGCGCCATGATTGAGGTGTGGGAGGTACGGCCGCCCGCGTCGGTGATGAAACCGAGGACCTTTTTCAGGTTCAGCTGTGCGGTTTCTGACGGGGTCAGGTCAGCGGCAACCAGGATAACTTCATCCTGAATCGCGCTCAGGTCGATAATGGCCAGGCCCAGGATGTTGCGCAGCAGGCGCTTACCGATGTCACGCACGTCAGCCGCACGCTCTTTCAGGTATTCATCATCCAGTTCTTCCAGGGCAGTTGCCTGACCTTCGATAACTTCATGCGCAGCCGCGTCGGCCGTCATGCCTTTATCTTTAATCAGGGCTATGATTTCCTGCTCCAGCTCCTCATCTTCGAGCAGCATGATGTGCCCTTCGAAGATGGCTTCTTTTTCTTCACCGAAAGTTTCGCCAGCTTTAGTTTTGATCGCTTCCAGTTGCGCAGATGCCTTGGCACGACCGCTCAGAAAACGTTCAACTTCCTGATCAACCTTGTCGGCAGAAATTTTTTTCCGGTCGATGACGATCTCGTCTTCTTTCAGCAGCAGTGCTTTGCCGAAAGCGATACCCGGGGATGCTAAAATGCCTGAAATCATAACCCTACCTTACTTGTGACTGATATTTAAAAGAACCCGGAAACTTACTCGAGCTCAGCCATCAGTTTTACCAGATGCTCAACTGCTTTCTGCTCGTCTTCACCTTCAGCAGAGATGGTAACAACGGTGCCCTGAGTCAGGCCCAGAGTCTGCAGTTTGAACAGGCTTTTTGCGCTAGCGCTTTTGCCGTTGGAAGTTACAGTGATTTCAGAAGTGAAGCCTTTCGCTTCTTTAACAAACTGAGCAGCAGGGCGGGTGTGCAGACCGTTCGGAGCGGTAATGGTAACTTCTTGCTGGAACATTGTATTTCCCCAACTTATAGGTTTAGTGTTGTGGAACTAAAGTCTAGCCTGGCGGCTTAACTTTAGCCTGTATTGTTAGCGCTGACGTTTCATTCGTCATTAAACATTATGCAGCGAAAGGAAGACTTGAACCAAATCATAAAATCGATTCAGCAAGGCTATTTCGTTCACTGATTAATTTCACGCTTCAAAATAATTGCTGGTTTAAATACCAGACACAACGGGGTGAAGCAATGCCAGGAGGGGCAAAAGTTTGAAGCAGGCCACAAAAAAGCACCTGAAAAGGTGCTTTTTTACGCGTTATTAACATACTGGCACTACTGTTGCAGCTCTTTTTCAGTGAACAGATCGGCAAACAGTGCGGTGCTCAAGTAACGCTCACCCGAGGAAGGAAGGATAACCACAATATTCTTATTGGTAAAGGCTTCATCTTCCTGAAGTTTGAGCGCTGCCGCAACGGCCGCACCGGAAGAGATTCCCGCCAGGATACCTTCTTCATCCATCAGACGACGCGCGGTAGAGATGGCTTCTTCGTTAGTGATGGCAACGACTTTATCGATCAGCTTCAGATCCAGGTTACCCGGAATGAAGCCTGCGCCGATGCCCTGAATTTTATGCGGGCCAGGTTTAAGCTCTTCCCCCGCCAGCGCCTGAGCGATAACCGGTGAGTCGGTAGGTTCAACGGCAACGGTAATCAACTCTTTTTTACCTTTTGTGCCTTTAATATAGCGAGACACGCCTGTCAGCGTACCGCCGGTACCTACGCCGGAGATAAATACGTCAACCTGGCCGTCAGTATCTTCCCAGATTTCCGGGCCGGTGGTCTTCTCGTGAATTTCCGGGTTAGCCGGGTTGCTGAACTGCTGAAGCAGCAGATATTTTGCCGGATCGCTGGCGACAATTTCTTCAGCTTTCTGAATGGCACCTTTCATGCCTTTCGCGCCTTCGGTTAGCACCAGGTTCGCGCCCAGCGCTTTGAGCAGTTTGCGTCGTTCAATGCTCATGGTTTCAGGCATGGTCAGCGTCAGTTTGTAGCCGCGTGCGGCAGCCACATAGGCCAGTGCGATACCGGTGTTGCCGCTGGTCGGTTCCACCAGCTCAACGCCAGGCTTCAGAACGCCACGTTTTTCCGCATCCCAAATCATGTTTGCACCGATACGGCATTTTACGCTGAAGCTCGGGTTACGTGATTCGACCTTCGCCAGAATGCGTCCATTACCGATACGGTTCAGTCGAACCAGGGGCGTATGACCGATAGTCAGCGAGTTGTCTTCATAAATCTTACTCATGGCCTGTCCTTAACTGTATGAAATTGGGATACCGACCCAGCATACCTGCTAAGCAGGTAGGGGGAAGTAAGGAATTCGCATATCTATATACTGCAAGGAAATAATGGGTATCAGTATGGAATAAGGGGCGGCATAAGCCACCCCTGTTTTACACATTTTTGCATTACTTCCATAACGCGTGCTTAGCACGGTAGCAGTCGACCCACATCGCCGTCGCACCGCAGACCGCGACGGGCATAATGAACAGGTTCAGGAAGGGAATCATGGTGAACAGGCTGGTCAGCGCGCCAAACTGCATATTGGCAACCTTACGTGTGCGCAGGGCGGTACGCATCGCTTTAAACGGCACCTTGTGGTTATCGAACGGGTAGTCGCAGTACTGAATGGCCAGCATCCAGGCGCTGAACAGGAACCACAGCACCGGTGCGACCGTCTGCCCGATGCCGGGTACAAAGTAGAGAGCAAGCAGCACAACCGCGCGGGGAAGGTACCAGGCAAACTTCTGCCATTCGCGCTTCATGATGCGCGGGAGATCTTTCATGATCCCCAGTACGCCCGTATCCGGCGGTGTTGCACCAGTAAGCCGCGCTTCAAGCTGTTCCGCCAGCAGTCCGTTAAACGGTGCGGCTATCCAGTTCGCAATCGTCGAAAAGAAGTACCCAAAGACCAGCAGCACGGAGATCACCGCCACCGGCCAGAGCAGGTAGTTAAGCCACTGCAGCCAGTCCGGCACGTAGCTCATCAGCGATGGGATCCAGCTTTCGAGCTTTGTGAACAGCCACCAGAACGCGCCGCCCATCAGAATAATATTGATTACCAGCGGAAGAATGACGAAGCGTCGAATACCCGGCAGTGAGACCAGTTTCCAGCCTTGAGAAAAATACCAGACGCCGCTGCGTGGGGGAGAAGATGATGTTGAAACCATAACCAGGCTGTACTCCTTTTTTCACAACCAGTGGAATTGCCCGCCTATATTATCCACTTGCGGACCAATGACCAGTTCGGAAATGTTCGAAAAACCAGCAAAAAGCACAATTTACTTCATCTTTATGCTGTGAATGCTCTGCACACACTTGCACTTGACGTAAACGGCAAATACTCTTAGTGAGTAAATGTTTGCCGTGGTGGCAAGGTGTTAGAACAACAGAGAATATAATGATGCAGGATTTGCGTCTGATATTAATCATTGTTGGCGCGATCGCCATAATCGCTTTACTGGTACATGGTTTCTGGACCAGCCGTAAAGAGCGTTCCTCGATGTTTCGCGATCGCCCACTGAAGCGCATGAAGTCCAGTCGTGATGACGATGACAGTGAAGATGACATCGTAGATCGTGACGACGACGGCGTGGGTGAAGTTCGTGTTCATCGGGTCAATACTGCGCCCGGCGCGGCTCATGGGGAGCATGAAGCCCCCCGCGCTCCGCAGCACCAGTATCAACCGCCGTATGCCTCTGCCCAGCCGCGCCAGCCAGCGCCGCAGCCGGCGGAAGAACCGGTGCGTCAGCCGCCGCAACAGCCTGTGCAACAGCAACCCGCTGCGCCGCAGCCGGTTCAACAGCAACCTGTGCAGCAGCCCGTGCAACAGCAGCCTGCGCAGCCTGTACAACAGCCACAGCAGCCTGTGCATGTACAGCCTGCGCCACAGCCCGCTCCGGCTCCGCACGTTGAGCCAGAGCCGGTCGTCGAGCCTGAACCGGTTGTTGAAAAACCGCAGCGTAAAGAAGCGGTGATCATCATGAACGTGGCCGCGCATCATGGCAGCCATCTCAACGGTGACGTGCTGCTTAACAGTATTCAACAGGCAGGGTTTAAATTTGGCGATATGAATATTTTCCATCGCCACCTGAGCCCTGACGGTAGCGGGCCGGCGCTGTTCAGCCTGGCCAATATGGTCAACCCGGGTACCTTTGACCCGGAAATGACCGGTGATTTCGTGACGCCGGGTGTCACTATCTTTATGCAGGTGCCGTCCTACGGCGACGAGCTGCAAAACTTCAAGCTGATGCTGCAGTCCGCTCAGCATATCGCTGACGAAGTGGGCGGCGTCGTGCTTGACGATCAGCGTCGAATGATGACCCCGCAAAAGCTGCGCGAGTATCAGGACCGCATCCGCGAAGTTAAGGAAGCCAACGCGTAATCGTCGCGTTTACTTCAACTCCTCCTCAACCCCCGCCTGTCGGGGGTTTTTTCTCATTGATGGTGCGATATGGACTCAATCGAACAACAACTCACTGAACTGCGAACCACGCTTCGCCATCATGAATATCTCTATCATGTTATGGACGCGCCGGAAGTGCCGGATGCGGAGTATGACCGCCTGATGCGCGAGCTGCGCGAGCTGGAGGCGAAGCATCCGGAATTGATTACGCCGGATTCCCCTACCCAGCGCGTCGGTGCTGAGCCGCTGGGGGCATTCAGCCAGGTGCGCCACGAAGTGCCAATGCTGTCGCTGGACAACGTCTTTGATGAAGAGAGCTTCCTCGCGTTTAACAAGCGTGTGCAGGACCGTCTGAAGAGCAGCGACTCCCTCACCTGGTGCTGCGAGCTGAAGCTCGACGGCCTGGCGGTCAGCCTTCTTTACGAAAACGGCGTGCTGGTACGGGCCGCCACGCGTGGCGACGGTACGACGGGGGAAGATATCACCACCAACGTGCGAACCATCCGTGCTATCCCGCTGAAGCTGCAGGGTGACAACATTCCTGCGCGTCTGGAAGTGCGCGGCGAGGTGTTTCTCCCGCAGGCGGGCTTCGAAAAAATCAATGAAGAAGCGCGTCGCACCGGTGGGAAAGTGTTTGCTAACCCGCGTAACGCGGCGGCAGGCTCTCTGCGCCAGCTTGACCCGCGTATCACCGCGAAGCGACCGCTTACTTTCTTCTGCTACGGTGTCGGTATTCTGGAGGGAGGCGATCTACCGGATACGCACCTCGGGCGTCTGCTGCAGTTTAAAGCCTGGGGCCTGCCGGTGAGCAACCGCGTTCAGCTCTGCGACTCGCCGGAAGCGGTGCTGGCGTTCTACCACAAAGTGGAAGAGGACCGCCCGACGCTCGGCTTTGATATTGATGGCGTTGTCATCAAGGTCAATTCGCTGGCGCTGCAGGAGCAGCTTGGCTTTGTGGCGCGCGCGCCGCGCTGGGCGGTGGCGTTTAAGTTCCCTGCTCAGGAGCAGATGACCTTTGTTCGCGACGTGGAGTTCCAGGTAGGACGTACGGGGGCCATTACGCCGGTCGCACGTCTGGAGCCGGTGCAGGTCGCGGGCGTGCTGGTGAGCAACGCTACGCTGCATAACGCCGATGAAATCGAACGTCTTGGCCTGCGCATTGGCGACAAAGTGGTGATTCGCCGCGCGGGCGATGTTATCCCGCAGGTGGTCAACGTCGTAGAGTCAGAACGTCCTGATGATACGCGCGAGGTTGTTTTCCCGACCCACTGCCCGGTGTGCGGCTCTGACGTTGAGCGTGTGGAAGGCGAAGCGGTGGCCCGCTGTACGGGCGGCCTGATCTGCGGCGCGCAGCGTAAAGAGTCCCTGAAGCACTTTGTCTCCCGTCGGGCGATGGACGTCGACGGCATGGGCGACAAGATTATCGATCAACTGGTTGAGAAAGAGTATGTCCATACGCCAGCAGATCTCTTCAGGCTGACGGCAGGTAAACTGACCGGCCTGGATCGCATGGGTCCGAAGTCAGCCCAGAACGTGGTTAATGCGCTGGAGACGGCGAAAGAGACGACCTTCGCCCGCTTCCTGTACGCGCTGGGCATTCGTGAAGTGGGCGAAGCGACGGCGGCAGGATTAGCAGCGTACTTTGGTACGCTGGAGGCGCTGGAAAAGGCAAGCATAGACGAGCTGCAGAAAGTCCCGGACGTCGGCATCGTCGTCGCCACGCACGTCTTTAACTTCTTCGCCGAAGAGAGCAACCGCGACGTCATCGGCCAGCTTCTGGAGGAGGGCATCAAGTGGCCCGCGCCGGTGGTGGTTAACGCCGAAGAGATCGACAGTCCGTTCGCCGGGAAAACCGTGGTTTTGACCGGTAGCCTGAGCCAGCTTTCACGCGATGATGCAAAAGCGCGCCTGGTGGCGCTGGGGGCCAAAGTGGCGGGCAGCGTGTCGAAGAAAACCGACCTGGTGATTGCCGGGGAAGCGGCGGGTTCTAAGCTGGCGAAAGCTCAGGAACTCGGCATTGAGGTTATCGACGAAGCGGAAATGATGCGTCTGTTAGGAGAGTAACGTGGAGAAAGAGCAGCTCGTTGAGATCGCTAATACGGAGATGCCGTTCGGTAAATATAAGGGCCGCAGGCTGATCGATTTGCCGGAGGAGTACCTGCTGTGGTTCGCGCGCAAGGACGAATTTCCTGCCGGGCGACTGGGCGAGCTGATGGCTATCACGCTACTGATTAAAACCGAGGGGCTGACCCAACTGGTGCAGCCCCTGAAACGTCCTTAAGCCTTCGCGGCGCGGGTCTCTTCCTGCGCCAGCTTTTCCGTCTGGCGCTTGTAGCGACGCGCCAGCACCGCGCAGACCATCAGCTGGATCTGATGGAAAATCATCAGCGGCAGCACCATCATCCCAATCACCGAGGTGGGGAACAAAATGTTCGCCATCGGGATACCGTTCGCCAGGCTCTTTTTGGAGCCGCAGAAGACAATGGTGATTTCATCGGCTTTGCTGAAGCCGCACTTGCGCGCCACGAAGATGTTTACCGCAATGACAATCGCCAGCAGGACGATGCTGACCACCACGATAAACAGCAGCGAGCCTGCACCCACCTTGTGCCAGATCCCATTCACAACCGCTTCGCTGAAGGCGGAATAGACCACCAGCAGAATCGACGACTGGTCGGTTTTGGAGATCCATTTCTTGTGCTTCGCCACGAACGCCCCGGTCCACGGGCGCGAGAGATGGCCCAGAACAAACGGCAGCAGCAGTTGCAGGCAGATTTTTCCAACCTGCTCAAGGTTACCTTCCGCGCCGTGCATGTTCATCAGCAGGCCCACCAGCAGCGGGGAGACGAAAATCCCTAACAGGCTGGATGCCGACGCCGAACAGACCGCGGCCGCAACGTTCCCGCCCGCCAGAGAGGTAAAGGCAATGGCGGACTGCACGGTGGCTGGCAGAATGCAGAGGTACAGGAAACCAGTGTAGAGCGCAGGATCGACGTTAACCGGCGCCCACCAGGCAAACAGCACCCCGAGGATCGGGAACAGGATGAAGGTACTGCACATCACCCAAAGATGCAGTCGCCAGTGGCTACCGCCAGCAATAATCGCTTCACGGGAGAGTTTTGCACCGTGCATAAAGAACAGCAGCGCGATGGCGGCCGTCGTCAGACCCTCGAAAAACGGGACAAAACCGCCGCGGGCGGGGAAGAACGAGGCCAGTAAAACGGTAGCTACCAGGGTGAGTGTAAACGGATCAAGAATACGAAATAGTTTCATAATGACTCCTGAAAACAGATGTCGCTATTGTGCTTTTTTCCATTTGAGAAATAAAATTGATTTATTGCATCCATTTATGAATTAAACAGATGAATTACTTCCTACGCCAGCTTCGCATTTTCGTCACCGTCGCCCATGCCCGCAGCTTCAGTCGGGCAGGGGAGATGATTGGCCTGAGCCAGTCGGCGGTCAGCCACAGCGTGAAAGAGCTGGAGAATCAGACCGGCGTCCGGTTGCTTGACCGCACCACGCGCGAAGTGGTCCTGACCGAAGCGGGGCAGCAGCTGGCCCTGCGCCTCGAACGTCTGCTGGATGAGCTTAACAGCACGCTCCGGGATGTGGGGCGGCTGGGACAACAGCTTTCGGGGACCGTGCGGGTTGCGGCCAGCCAGACGATATCCGCACACCTTATTCCTCAATGTATCGCCGAGGGAAACCATCGCTACCCTGATATTGATTTTGTCCTGCATGACAGGCCGCAGCAGTGGGTGCTGGAGAGTATCCGCCAGGGGGATGTGGATTTTGGTATTGTGATCGATCCCGGCCAGGTGAGCGATCTGGAGTGTGAAAGCGTTCTTTCTGAGCCTTTTTTGCTGCTCTGCCGGGACGACGACCCGCTGGCAGCGTTGCCCGAGGTCAGCTGGCAGTCCCTGCAGGGGGCGAACCTGGTATTGCAGGATTATGCCTCAGGCAGCCGTCCGCTGATTGATTCCGCGCTGGTGAATCAGGGCGTTAACGCAACGATCGTGCAGGAGATAGGCCACCCGGCCACATTGTTTCCGATGGTGGAAGCCGGAATTGGCATCAGCGTGTTGCCCGCCCTGGCGCTTCCCCTGCCGCAGGGGAGTCGACTGGCGGTGAAGCGATTGACGCCCGTTGTCGAAAGAAAGCTGATGCTGGTGCGGCGAAAAAATCGCTCCCTCTCGGGGGCGGCACAGGCCATCTGGGAAGTGGTGCGTATTCAGGCGCAACGATTAACCGAGGCCCGCATACGCGACCCACTGTTTAACGCATCAGAAGATTAAATGTAGATATCAATCTGATGATTCTCTGACGGGGTGTTTACCCCCTCCACGTTGCCCATTTTTTGATCCTGCTTCTTCTGGGCCTCTTCCGCCTGCTGGCGCTGCAGTGCGGCGAGCTGCGCCTGCAGCACTTTGATCTGGGTCTGAATCAGTTCCTGCTGCTTTTTCTTCTCATCAGCACTGCCGGGGCTGTTCGCCAGCTCTTTTAACTGCTGAGTCAGCTTTTTGATCTTGTCGAGAATGCGGCTGATTTGCGCAGCGATATCGTTACTGCCGGAAGCGCCGCTTCCGCCGCTGCTGGTTTGAATGGGTTGGGTTGAAGCCTGAATGGTCGTCATACTTTTTCCTCGCGCTATAAAACAGAGGTATCGGCACCGACGGGATTAGCTTGAGAAAAACTGCCATATCTGGCAGGGAGTTGCATTGATACACAATCAGTATCGATGGTGCAGGGAAAGTGTATTGGAGGTAGAGCACAGGCTTTGGATATAAGACTAAGGTCATGCGATCCGTGATATCGCAACCTTCATTCTCAAGGAGCCTCTATGACCCTCTCAAATAACCCGTGGTACTGTGCCGATATCATCCGTGCGGCTAAACCAAACTTCACCCCTCGCGTGGCGTTTATTCTCGGCTCCGGCCTTGGCGCGCTTGCCGACCAGATAGAGGACGCCGTTTCCCTGAGCTATGAAAAGCTGCCGGGCTTCCCGGTGAGCACCGTGCATGGACATGCTGGCGAGCTGGTGCTGGGACATCTGGCCGGCGTGCCTGTTGCCTGCATGAAGGGGCGGGGGCATTTCTATGAAGGTCGCGGGATGACCATCATGACTGACGCGATCCGCACCTTAACGCTGCTGGGATGCGAGCTGCTGTTTAGCACCAACGCGGCGGGCTCACTGCGCCCGGAGGTTCAGCCTGGAAGCCTGGTTGCCCTGAGCGACCATATCAACACCATGCCGGGCACGCCGATGGTGGGGCTCAACGATGAGCGCTTCGGCGAGCGTTTCTTCTCACTGGCCAATGCTTACGACGCGGATTACCGCGCCGTTCTGCAAACCGTGGCAACGAAAGAAGGCTTCCCGCTGCATGAAGGGGTGTTTGTCTCTTATCCCGGTCCGAACTTCGAGACGGCGGCGGAGATCCGCATGATGCAAATTATCGGCGGCGACGTGGTGGGCATGTCCGTGGTGCCGGAAGTGATTTCCGCGCGCCACTGCGGCCTGAAGGTCGTGGCGGTTTCAGCAATTACCAATCTCGCTGAAGGTCTGGGAGAGGTCAAACTCTCGCATGAACAAACCCTTGCCGCCGCCGAGCTTTCCCGCCAGAACTTTATCAATCTTATCTGTGGTTTCCTTCGCCATATTGCCTGAGTAAAACAATAAAGTGGCCCGCCAGGGCCACACTGCGATAAGGAATGGGTTATGAACATCACGACTCGCTTAAAGCTGATGTCCTTTATGCAATATTTTATCTGGGGGAGCTGGCTGGTTACCCTCGGCGCTTACATGATCAACACCCTACACTTTACCGGCTCCGACGTGGGCATGGTCTATAGCTCCAAAGGCCTTGCCGCGATCGTTATGCCTTCGCTGGTGGGGATTATTGCCGACAAGTGGCTGCGGGCCGACCGCGCCTACGTTATTTGCCACCTCGTCTGCGCCGTCGCGCTCTGCTATGCCGCACAGGTCAGTGAGCCGGGGCTGATGTTCTGGGTCATGCTGGTCAATGCAATGGCCTTTATGCCCACGATTGCGTTGTCTAACACCATTTCCTACTCCTGTCTTGAACGGGCTGGACTTGATACGGTAAGCCATTTTCCGCGCGTGCGGGTGTACGGCACCGTGGGCTTTATTGCGGCAATGTGGGCCATAAGCCTGATGGGAGCGGAGCTAAGTAATGTGCAGCTCTACATTGCGGCTGGCGCGTCTCTGCTGCTGGCGCTCTACTCTCTGACGCTGCCGGCCATTCCGGTTATAAAGTCGAAAACGTCTCCGTCTCTGGCAAGCAAGCTGGGCCTCAATGCGTTTATCCTGTTTAAGCAGCCCCGTATGGCGGTGTTCTTCTTATTCGCCATGCTGCTCGGCGCCGTGCTGCAGATAACCAATACCTTCGGTAGTCCGTTCCTGCATGATTTTGCGCGAAATCCGGCGTATGCCGACAGCTTTATCGTCAAATACCCATCAATTTTGCTCTCCGTCTCGCAAATGTCTGAGGTATTGTTCATTCTGACCATTCCTTACTTTCTCGGGCGCTTTGGCATTAAAGCCGTCATGCTGATGAGCATGGTGGCCTGGATGCTGCGGTTTGGTCTGTTTGCCTTTGGCGACCCGTCCGCGACGGGCTTTGCGCTGCTCATGCTCTCAATGATTGTTTACGGCTGCGCGTTCGACTTCTTCAACATTTCCGGCTCGGTATTTGTTGAACAGGAGGTCAGCGCCGATATCCGCGCCAGCGCGCAAGGGTTGTTTATGACGACCGTTAACGGTATTGGGGCGTATTTCGGATCGGTGTTGAGCGGTGCGGCGGTCGATTATTTCTCGGTTGACGGGGTGAAAGACTGGCAGACGATCTGGCTGGTGTTTGCGGCCTATGCGCTGGCGCTTGCCGTGGTGTTTTATTTCAGCTTTAACTACCGCCACACCAGTAAAAACAGCGAGATGCGCACAGTTGCGCACTAAATTTCCCCTCCGAACGCTGAAAGGCTTTAAGGTAGGCGCATAAGTGTTATCGCCAGGATATGTTTTGATGGAACGTGTCTACCGAACCGATCTCAAGCTGTTGCGCTATTTTCTGGCCGTGGCTGAGGAACTGCATTTTGGACGGGCTGCGGCCCGTCTCAATATGTCTCAGCCACCGTTAAGCCTGCATATTAAAGAGCTGGAAAGCCAGTTGGGCACCTTACTTTTTATTCGCCACTCGCGGAGTGTCGCCCTGACGCACGCCGGTAAAGTGCTGATGGAAGAGTCACGTCGTTTGCTCGCCAGTGCAAACCAGGCGCTGGCTCGCGTCGAGCAAATTGGCCGGGGGGAAGCAGGGCGCATTGAGCTGGGCATTGTCGGCACGGCCATGTGGAGCGAGGTGCGCACGGTGATGCGTGCTTTCCTGAAAGAGCATCCGAATGTTGATGTTGTTTTTCGCGAAAAATCGCCGGTAATGCAGATGGCGCTGCTTGAGCGCCGGGAGCTGGATGTCGGGATCTGGCGAATGGCAACGGAACCTGCCGCGGGGTTTACCAGCCTGCGGTTGCGTGAAGCGGCTTTTCTGGTGGCGATGCCGGAAGATCACCGTCTGGTCAGGGAGCCTACCATCGCGCTTGCAGAACTGCAGGATGAGTATTTTGTCACGATGCCTTCAGCCCATTCTGACTGGGCATTTCTGCACCGCGTCTGCCAGCAGGCCGGTTTTTCGCCGATGATTGTGCGTGAAGCCGTTGAACCGCAAACGGTACTGGCGATGATCAGCATGGGGATGGGGATTACGCTTGCTGCCGACAGCTACGCGCAAATGCAGTGGCCGGGCGTGGTGTTTCGTCCGTTACGGGAGCGTATACCGGCTGATTTGTATGTGGTGTATGACGAGAAACAGGCGACGCCGGCAGTAAAGACGTTGATTGCGACGTTGAAGATGTAAAGCGCAGATAGCAAAAAAGCGCCTTTAGGGCGCTTTTTTACATTGGTGGGTCGTGCAGGATTCGAACCTGCGACCAATTGATTAAAAGTCAACTGCTCTACCAACTGAGCTAACGACCCGAAATGGTGGGCGATGACGGGCTCGAACCGCCGACCCCCTCCGTGTAAAGGAGATGCTCTACCAACTGAGCTAATCGCCCATTTCGGAACTGCTGCGATAAGGTGAGAATGGTGGGCGATGACGGGCTCGAACCGCCGACCCCCTCCGTGTAAAGGAGATGCTCTACCAACTGAGCTAATCGCCCAATCTCAATTCTTATCTACACTGCGAGTCTACCGAAGTAGATGGTGGGTGATGACGGGCTCGAACCGCCGACCCCCTCCGTGTAAAGGAGATGCTCTACCAACTGAGCTAATCACCCCCGCTGTGTGGAGTCGCATTATAGGGAGAGTTGAAAATGAGTCAACGCATTTTCTAAAGTTTTTATTCGTTCGTCGTAAAATTAAACAAAACGATCGCAAAACGGGCGGTGGCGCATGATTTCTAAACAAAAACAGCAAACTCCACCCCGATAAAGGGATCGACATTGAGGAATCCCCCCACAGTGATAGAATATTGCCCATTGTTTTTTCCCCGGGATTTGCCGATTGCCGGCATCTTTATAACGTAAGGCCATTTCATGAAAATCAAAACTCGCTTCGCGCCGAGCCCGACAGGCTATCTGCACGTCGGTGGTGCTCGTACTGCTCTCTATTCCTGGCTTTTTGCACGCCACAACAAAGGTGAGTTCGTGCTGCGTATAGAAGATACCGATCTTGAGCGCTCCACGCCGGAAGCAATTGAAGCCATCATGGATGGTATGAACTGGCTGAACCTGGAGTGGGATGAAGGCCCTTACTTCCAGACCAAACGCTTTGACCGCTATAACGCCGTCATCGATGAGATGCTGGTGGCGGGCACGGCCTATAAATGCTACTGCTCCAAAGAGCGTCTGGATGCGCTGCGTGAAGAGCAGATGGCGAACGGTGAGAAACCGCGCTATGACGGCCGCTGCCGCCACGACCACAGCGAGCATGCCGCTGATGAACCGTGTGTGGTGCGTTTTGCTAACCCGCAGGATGGTTCGGTGATCTTTGACGATCAGATCCGTGGCCCAATTGAATTCAGCAACCAGGAGCTGGACGATCTGATCATTCGCCGTACCGACGGTTCCCCAACTTACAACTTCTGCGTTGTGGTTGACGACTGGGATATGGAAATTACCCACGTTGTTCGTGGTGAAGACCATATCAATAACACGCCACGTCAGATCAACATCCTGAAAGCGCTGAATGCGCCCGTTCCGGTCTATGCGCACGTCTCCATGATTAATGGCGACGACGGTAAAAAGCTGTCTAAACGTCACGGTGCGGTCAGCGTTATGCAGTATCGTGACGACGGCTATTTGCCGGAAGCGCTGCTGAACTATCTTGTGCGTCTGGGCTGGGCTCACGGCGACCAGGAGATCTTCAGCCGCGAAGAGATGATCGAACTCTTCTCTCTGAGCTCTGTGAGCAAATCTGCCAGCGCATTTAACACCGACAAGCTGCTGTGGCTGAACCATCACTACATCAATACCATGCCGCCGGAATATGTGGCGACTTACCTGCAGTGGCACATTGAGCAGGCAAACATTGATACCCGCACTGGCCCTGAGCTGGCGGACCTGGTGAAACTGCTCGGCGAGCGCTGCAAAACGCTGAAAGAAATTGCCGAAAGCTGCCGCTACTTCTATGAAGAGTTTGATGAGTTCGACGCTGACGCCGCGAAGAAGCACCTCCGCCCGGTTGCGCGTCAGCCGCTGGAAGTGGTGCGCGACAAGCTGGCTGCGCTCACCGACTGGAGCGCTGAGAATGTGCATCACGCCATTCAGGCGACGGCAGACGAGCTGGAAGTGGGTATGGGTAAAGTCGGCATGCCGCTGCGCGTTGCGGTGACCGGTGCGGGTCAGTCTCCGGCTCTGGATGTCACCGTTCATGCCATCGGTAAGTCACGCAGCGTGGCGCGCATTAACAAGGCGCTGGACTTTATTGCTGAACGCGAAAATCAGCAGTAACAACGCCTTATACAAGAAAACGGCAGGATACCCTGCCGTTTTTTTTATTCAGCAATATCCAGACGAGTAAGAAAACCGCGTATGCCTTCACGTTTTAGTAAGGTATCCAGGCGCTGCTGTTCAAGCTCGGTCATACTCTCCAGCGTTTCAATAATGCCCGGACGCAGGTGCGTGGGCTGTTCATTGTAGGATGAGGTCACTTCAGCCAGATGATAAACCGCCTGACGGTTACGGATAGCGGGCAGACTCATGATGTGTTCCTTCACCCGTGCATCAACGTGGATAAGCCGCGCCCGACCGCCTTTCACGCCGTTGAGCCCTTCGGTTTTCCACCCCTGCTGGCGTATCCAGCGATTCACCGTTTGTCTGGCAACGCCCAAACTTTCCGCCAGCTCTTCCGTGGTCATTTTGCTACGTAATCTTTTCATATTAGTTCTGGTCGCGAATCCCTAAACGTTGCAGCAAACCGGTAATCCCTTCCCGCATTAACAGCGATGTCATCTGCTTCTGCTCTTCCGGCGTCATTTCATTTGCCAGCGTCAGGAGTAGGGTATGAAGCGAACCATCATGGCTGATGCCGTCAGGCATAGCGGATGTTTCCGTTGCCCGGCGTGCGCTGCGGATAAACTCACGCACCTTATCGTTCACATGCACCAGGCGCGCTTTCCCGCCCTGGACTCCTGGTTTTGGTGATGTTATCCAACCCTCTTTACGTACCCATTTATTGATGGTCTGTCGGCTATAGCCAGTGAGCAGGGCTAACTCTTCTGGCGTCATTCGTTCCTTGATCATGCAATTTCCTGAATATTCGTGTGGGTAATTAACGGCTCATTTTATAGCACCGTTTTACGTGAAAACGTGACAGGCTTAACTCATGACTGCGAGCAGGCTCGCAAAGTGATTCATTTGCATGATTTTTCGGCGATTGAACTGCAGTCATTGATTTTGCCGTTGACACTCCGCAGCGGAATTCATATTATGCCGCCCGTCAACATGACAGCTTTACGATGGGGCTATAGCTCAGCTGGGAGAGCGCCTGCATGGCATGCAGGAGGTCAGCGGTTCGATCCCGCTTAGCTCCACCAAACTCTGAACCCAACAGAGTGCGGTCAGTAAAGTCAAATGTGGGGCTATAGCTCAGCTGGGAGAGCGCTTGCATGGCATGCAAGAGGTCAGCGGTTCGATCCCGCTTAGCTCCACCAAAATTTTAAACCCTCGTCAAAAGACGAGGGTTTTTTTATGTGTTTGTAACACCCCTAAACATATTTTGTTGCCAAAATGGTGTTTTCCCATATCTCACCTCAACCGAAATCAATAAATCAGTCTATAAATAGACTTCAACTTGATTCGTGTAATTAATAAACCTATTATCCATGCGGTCAATGATATGAACGGATAATAATCTCTCCAGCTTAATGAATAGAAAAACGTATAATAATGTAAAGATATTTATAATTGCTCTGGCGATCTGCCTGATTGCGGTTCCCGTTTCCCGTTATCTCTCCCCTCGTGCAATTGTTAATGAGCATGACGTTTATTTAGCGTGGCTCCCGTTAAGCGTTATGCTGGCGGTTATGCTGTTATTGGGGCGCCGCGGTATTCTGCCTATTCTTATAAGTTTTATGGTTGCTAATATATTTAACGTTAATTTAGCACCGCTACAATATTCAGTATTACTGTTCTGTCAGACGTTCTCCGTATTCGCTGCCTGCGGCGTCCTGCGCCTCCTTCTGGGCCGACGCTGGCGCTACTGCATGCCCAACAAATACATCGGTTTACGCATATTTTGGCTCGGCTTTATGGTGCCGATAGGCATTAAAATGTCGATGTATCTGGCTGGCTATTTCTTTGATTTCCCGGTCACAATCTCCACTTTCTTTGGCGAAGGAACAGTAATTTATAACGTCGTTGACATTCAAAGTCTGATATGCGCGGCGATGATTTTTACCATGATGTTCTATTATCCGTTAAGAATGATTATTAATCCTCGTTATGCCGTCAAATTCTGGCGGCGAAGTGTGAAGCCCGTGTTTTTACACAAGAAATCATTATATATATTCGTCTGGCTGATGCTGTTAATCGCCATTATTGCAATTTTATGTGCGCCTTTTGAGTCGCCTGTTATTGCAGGCTATTTGATGCCGGTTACTTTCATTCTCTTTACATTAGCGATTAGCCGTCTGAGCTACGCGCTTATCTCTCTGCTGTGGGCCACCTCCGCGCTTCTGCTGTTGACCTACAACTACAACTTTCTTAACGGTGTGGAGTCGGGCCATTCGCTCTCCTTTATCCTGTCGGTGCTGATCTCTTTTGCTATCTGCCTGCTTTATATGTCGCGGATCTATCAGCGTAGCGAATGGTTGAAGCAGGGCTGGCAGGACAGGGCGCTCACCGATCCTTTGACCGGATTACCCAACATTCGTGCGCTGGAAGATTTTCTCCTCGACCATCCGGATGCCAAAGTGTGTTGCCTTCGCATGGATAATCTGGAGTTTTTGAGCCGCCATTACGGCATTCTCATGCGGGTGCACTGCAAACGGATGATCACGACCTCCCTCCAGCCGCTGTTGCAGAAAGATGAGACGCTTTTCCAGCTGCCGGGAAGCGAGCTGGTGCTGGTATTACTTGGGCAGGGAACGGCTGAGCGCCTCCAGCATATGGTTGATCGGCTGAACAGCCGTAAGATTTTCTGGAATAATACCGGGCTGGATATCGAATTTGGCGCGTCCTGGGGAATGGTCGAAAACGGTGAGAGACTGCACCACACGCTGGGGCAACTGAGCTGGCTGGCCGAGCAATCCTGCGGAGCGCACAACGTTCTTGCGCTGACGAATAGCCTGGAAGCTGCATCAGGACAAACAACGGAGCGTGTCCTGATGCTGGCGCGGATTAAGCACGCCCTGGAGGCGGATCAGTTCCATTTATACACGCAGCCGATCCAGAAAGCTGACGGTAGCGGGTACTACGAAATTCTGGCGCGTATGGAGAGCGAGGGCGAGATCATCACCCCTGACCGCTTTATTCCGCTGATTGCCCAGTTCAACCTCAGCCATCGGTTTGATATGTGCATCATGGAAAAATTGCTGTTGTGGCTGCGCGATCACCCAGCGACGCAGGCTGGCGCCCGTTTCTCTGTCAATCTGATGCCGCTTACGCTGATGCAAAAAGAGGTGGCGACCGAGATTTGCTCTCTCTTTGAACGGTACGGCGTTGCGCCTCAGGCTGTGGTGATTGAGATCACCGAAGAGCAGGCCTTTTCCAATTCCGGCTGCAGCATCCACAATATTCAGCAACTGCGGGATTACGGTTTCCGTATTGCCATCGATGATTTTGGAACCGGCTACGCCAACTATGAGCGTCTGAGACGCCTGCAGGCAGACATCATTAAAATTGACGGCTGTTTCGTGAAAGATATTTGTACTGATGATATGGACGCAATGATCGTCCAGTCGATATGTAATCTGGCGAAGACGAAATCACTGTGTGTGGTGGCAGAATATGTTGAGACGCCAGCGCAGCGGGAGATGCTGCTACGCTTCGGCGTGGACTACCTGCAGGGATACCTGATAGGCAAACCCAAACCGCTGGAAGAATTACGGGCATAAAAAAACCGGGAGTAAGACTCCCGGTTTTTTTTTACGGTAAACGTTACAGAACCAGCGCAGCGATAGAAGCAGACAGGACGCTCACCAGGGTGGAGCCGTAAACCAGTTTCAGGCCAAAGCGAGAAACCACGTTACCCTGTTCTTCGTTCAGGCCTTTAATCGCACCGGCGATAATACCGATGGACGAGAAGTTCGCGAAGGAGACCAGGAATACGGACAGAATGCCTTCCGCACGTGGAGAGAGCGTGCTGGCGATTTTCTGCAGATCCATCATCGCAACGAATTCGTTAGAAACCAGTTTGGTCGCCATGATACTGCCTACCTGCAGTGCTTCATGAGCCGGAACACCCATCACCCATGCGACAGGGTAGAAGATGTAGCCCAGGATGCCCTGGAAGGAGATGCCCAGCACAGCGGCGAACAGGGCGTTCAGTGCGGAGATCAGGGCGATAAAGCCGATCAGCATCGCGGCAACAATAATCGCCACTTTGAAACCTGCCAGAATGTACTCGCCCAGCATTTCGAAGAAGCTCTGGCCTTCATGCAGGTTTGACATCTGAATATTCTCTTCGCTGGCGTCAACGCGGTACGGGTTGATCAGCGACAGAACGATAAAGGTGCTGAACATGTTCAGAACCAGCGCAGCAACGACATATTTTGGCTCCAGCATGGTCATATACGCGCCCACGATAGACATGGATACGGTAGACATTGCGGTTGCCGCCATGGTGTACATGCGGTTACGGGACATTTTGCCGAGAATATCTTTATACGCGATGAAGTTCTCAGACTGACCGAGGATCAGGGAGCTTACGGCGTTGAAAGATTCCAGCTTGCCCATGCCGTTTACTTTGGATAACAGAAAACCAATGCCACGAATGACGAACGGCAGAACGCGGATGTGTTGCAGAATACCAATCAGCGCGGAGATGAAGACGATTGGGCACAGCACCTTCAGGAAGAAGAATGCCAGACCTTCGTCGTTCATTTTACCGAAGACAAAGTTGGTCCCTTCGTTGGCGAATCCGAGCAGTTTTTCGAACATTTCGGAGAAGCCTTTCACGAAGCCGAGGCCTACGTTGGAGTTCAGGAAGAACCACGCAAGTAAAACTTCAATGACCAGCAGTTGGACAACATAACGAATACGAATTTTTTTGCGGTCTGTGCTGACCAGCAATGCAAGTGCAGTAACGACAACAAGTGCCAGGACAAAATGAAGGACGCGGTCCATATTTGCTCCAAATATGAGGCAGGTTTAATTTTCGTGCACATTCTATGTAACAAGCGAAAAGAAAACGAGATCAAGGGCACACTATAGTTACATCCTGTGACGAGTCTCAAAATTAGTGATCCACAATACATTTTTGTTATGTTAGGTAAATGAGTGAAAAGTTAAGTTTGTGTGCTACGCTTCACAAATGACCGTGCATTTTCACATTCTGTGATGTCGCGCCACCTGCCCATCTATTGTTCTTAGCTATCAGAGAAATCATTTTAAACTTCCCGAATGATCTTGATAATCATTCTCATTTTGATAGCATTAAACATAGCAAAGGCTATATTTCCAGAGGCAGATGATGACAAACAGTCGCGTAGAGGGTAGCAGTGGCAGAGCAGCGCGCAAGTTGCGGTTCGCGTTAATGGGACCTGCGTTCATTGCTGCCATCGGCTATATCGATCCGGGTAATTTTGCGACCAATATTCAGGCCGGGGCCAGCTTCGGCTATAAGCTGCTGTGGGTGGTCGTCTGGGCAAACCTGATGGCGATGCTGATTCAGATGCTTTCTGCAAAACTGGGGATTGCCACGGGTAAAAACCTGGCGGAGCAAATTCGTGACCACTATCCGCGTCCGGCGGTGTGGCTCTACTGGGTTCAGGCGGAAATCATCGCCATGGCAACCGATCTCGCTGAATTTATCGGGGCGGCGATCGGTTTTAAGCTGATTCTGGGCGTGTCGCTGTTACAGGGGGCGGTCCTGACGGGGATTGCCACATTCCTGATCCTGATGTTACAGCGTAGGGGGCAAAAACCGCTGGAGAAGGTCATTGGCGGCCTGCTGCTGTTTGTTGCTGCGGCCTATATTGTCGAGCTCGTTTTCTCGCAGCCGAACCTGGCGCAGCTTGGGAAAGGGATGGTCATTCCCAGCCTGCCAACGTCAGAAGCGGTATTTCTCGCCGCCGGTGTGCTTGGGGCGACCATCATGCCGCATGTTATTTATCTCCACTCTTCGCTGACCCAGCACCTTCACGGCGGTACGCGTAAAGAACGCTACTCGGCAACCAAATGGGATGTGGCTATCGCCATGACCATTGCGGGTTTCGTGAATCTGGCGATGATGGCCACCGCAGCTGCAGCTTTCCACTTTAACGGTCATACTGGCGTCGCCGATCTCGACCAGGCTTACCTCACGCTGGAGCCGTTATTGAGCCATGCTGCCGCCACGATATTTGGGCTGAGCCTGGTAGCCGCCGGTCTCTCCTCCACGGTGGTGGGGACGCTGGCAGGGCAGGTGGTGATGCAGGGATTTGTTCGCTTCCATATTCCATTGTGGGTGCGTCGTTCTGTCACCATGCTTCCGTCGTTTATCGTGATTCTGATGGGGCTCGATCCAACACGAATTCTGGTGATGAGCCAGGTGCTGCTAAGCTTTGGCATCGCGCTGGCGCTGGTACCGCTGCTGATTTTTACCAGCAACAAAAACCTGATGGGCGATCTGGTTAACACGACGCGGGTAAAACGGGCCGGGTGGGCCATCGTGGTGGTGGTCGTAGCGCTAAACCTGTGGTTGTTGATTGGCACAGCGCTCGGGTTATAAAAGAAAAAGGAGCCGGGTGGCTCCTTTTTGCATTAATGATGACCGTGGCCGTGGCCGTGACCACCTCGTCCTTTTCCGCCGTGACCCCAGCCGCCGCGGCGGTCGTCACGATCGTTCCAGCCTTCGCGATAGCCGCGTTCATAGGCGTTGTTTTTATACCAGCCACGATGCAGGCCGTTATCGTGCCTGCGCCAGCGGTCACCACGCCATTCATAATGACGGTTCCAGTAGTCACGGTCGCGCCAATAGCCACCGTCCCAGTATCTGCCGTAGTCGTCACGATCGCCAATTTGTAATTTTACTGATGGCAACAGGGTGATTTCGCCCGCAGTGGCGACGAGCGGGGCCGAAGCCAGTAATACCGCTGCAAGAATCAGTGACCTGAACATACTCTATCTCCTTCACGATCGGGGCCTTTGTGGAGCCTGTTAACGCAATATTACGAGTTGGTAAAGGCTCGTTTCATCGCCTCAACTCCGAATTCCTGAATGAGAGCACTTTTTGCTAAAAGTGGATTTATTTTGAACTGCTCAGGATCTGATCGATTAGAGAAAGTTCTTCCGCGGTAAACTGGCGGTTTTCCAGCATACCCACGGCATCATCAATCTGAGCCGTTTTGCTGGCCCCGATCAGCACCGACGTGACTTCCTCATGGCGTAACACCCAGGCGAGCGCCATCTGCGACAGCTTCTGACCACGACTTTCCGCCAGGGCGTTTAGCTTACGTACCTTCTCCAGTTTCTCCTCGGTGATCTGATCCGGGTTAAGGAACTGACTGCCGCTTGCTGCGCGAGAGTCTGCGGGAATACCGTTCAGATAGCGGTTGGTCAATTGCCCGCCTGCCAGCGGCGAGAAGGGTATGCAGCCGACCCCTTTTTCCTGCAGAACATCCAGCAAACCCTCTTCCGGCGCACGTTCGAACATCGAGTATTTCGGCTGGTGGATCAGGCAGGGCGTGCCCAGATCGTTCAGGATATCAATCGCTTTTCGCGCCAGCTCGGCAGGATAGTTGGATAAACCGACATACAGGGCTTTTCCCTGACGCACCAGATGGTCAAGCGCTTTCATGGTTTCCTGCAGCGGCGTCTCCGGGTCAGGACGGTGGTGATAGAAGATATCGACATACTCCAGACCCGTGCGTTTCAGGCTTTGATCGAGGCTCGCCAGCAGGTATTTACGTGAGCCCCAGTCGCCGTAAGGGCCATCCCACATGGTATATCCCGCCTTCGTGGAGACGATCAGCTCGTCGCGCCAGGGCAGAAAATCCTCCTGCAAAATACGGCCGAAATTACGTTCGGCCGACCCCGGCGGGGGACCATAGTTATTGGCAAGGTCGAAATGTGTAATACCCAGATCGAACGCGCGCTGTAAAAGTTGACGGCTGTTTTCGATAAGCGTGGCGTCACCAAAATTATGCCACAGTCCCAGCGAGACCGCGGGCAACCTGAGTCCGCTTCGCCCGCAGCGGCGATACTGCATTGTCTGATAACGATTTTTGTCCGGCTGATAACCCATTCGTAGGACCCCTCGTACTGAAGATAAAAAACAGTGTATGCGTTTACATTAACGTGAAAAAAAGCAGCATAGCCCAGCATTTTTTGTAAAGCATTCTTTCCATACTCTTCTTGTCGCCAATTCTGGACAGTCATCACGCTTATTTAATACTCAAGGTGAGGTCAACATTAGAAGGATACCTGTTTATGCGTACCCCATACTGCGTCGCCGATTACCTGCTGGACCGTCTTACAGATTGTGGAGCCGATCATCTGTTTGGCGTGCCGGGCGACTATAACCTGCAGTTTCTCGACCACGTGATAGACAGCCCGGATATCTGCTGGGTGGGCTGTGCCAACGAGTTAAACGCCTCTTATGCCGCTGACGGATACGCCCGATGCAAGGGCTTCGCCGCGCTGCTGACAACATTCGGCGTCGGAGAGTTAAGTGCCATGAACGGCATTGCGGGCAGCTATGCTGAGCACGTTCCGGTGCTGCATATTGTTGGCGCGCCGGGGATGGCGTCACAGCAAAGAGGGGAACTGCTGCACCATACGCTGGGCGATGGGGAGTTCCGTCATTTCTACCATATGAGCGAGCCGATTACCGTCGCGCAGGCGATCCTGACCGAACAAAACGCCTGTTATGAAATCGACAGGGTACTGACCACCATGCTCCGGGAGCGCCGTCCTGGCTACCTGATGTTGCCTGCCGATGTGGCAAAAAAAGCGGCCACACAGCCTGTAAACGCTCTCACACTTCGGCATGCGCATGCTGACAGCGCCTGCCTGAAAGCGTTCAGGGACGCTGCGGAGCGTCAACTGGTAGCCAGTAAGCGTACCGCGCTGTTAGCGGATTTTCTTGTCCTGCGCCACGGGCTGAAGCATGCGCTACAGAAGTGGGTGAAGGACGTGCCGATGGCGCATGCCACCATGCTGATGGGCAAAGGCATATTCGACGAACGTAACGCTGGTTTTTACGGTACCTACAGCGGTTCGGCCAGTGCCGGCCCGGTAAAAGAGGCGATAGAGGGGGCGGACACGGTGCTGTGTATCGGCACCCGTTTTACCGATACCCTGACGGCCGGGTTTACCCATCAGTTAACGCTGGCGCAGACGATAGAAGTCCAGCCTCATGCCGCCCGCGTCGGCGATATCTGGTTTACCGGCATCCCGATGGTGCAGGCCATTGAAACGCTGCTGGAGCTGTGTAAACAGCATGTGCATGTTAAGCCTGTTCCGGCATCGCAAAGCGCGATGAATTTCCCGCAGCCGGACGGCTCGCTTACGCAGGAGAATTTCTGGCAGACGCTGCAAACGTTTATTCGCCCGGGAGACATCATCCTGGCCGATCAGGGCACCTCGGCCTTCGGTGCGATTGATCTGCGTTTGCCTGCCGACGTGAATTTTATCGTCCAGCCGCTGTGGGGCTCGATCGGCTACACCCTGGCCGCGGCGTTCGGGGCGCAAACGGCATGCCCGAACCGGCGCGTGATTGTGCTGACGGGGGATGGCGCGGCACAGCTGACCATTCAGGAGCTCGGGTCAATGTTGCGTGATAAACAACATCCCATCATTCTGGTGCTCAACAACGAAGGATACACGGTGGAAAGGGCGATCCACGGGCCGGAACAGCGCTACAACGACATTGCGCTATGGAACTGGACGCAAATCCCGCAGGCCCTGAGCCTTGATCCTCAGGCCCAGTGCTGGCGGGTCAGTGAAGCGGAGCAGCTGGCGGACGTGCTTGAAAAAGTAGCGCACCACGAGCGGCTCTCGCTGATTGAGGTGATGCTGCCAAAAGCCGATATCCCACCGCTGCTGGGAGCCATTACCAAAGCGCTGGAAGCGCGCAATAGCGTCTGATTACTTATCGTTTCGCCAGGCCATCATCATCGGTTTGCCCGCCAGCAGGAGCCAGGCGGGCAACATCACGATGCAGAGCAGCGGGAACAGCGTCGAATCCGGCACTACCACCGCCGCCATAAACAGGCTCAGCCATGCATCCCGCGTCACCACCAGTACCAGCCCCAGAATTGAGCAGGAAACGGTAATCGCCGCCGGCACCGCGTCGACGTGCTCGTGCAGCATCAGCCCCAGCGCCACGCCGACAAACACCGCCGGGAAGATGCGCCCGCCGCGGAAACCGCACGCGGCAGCGACGACCAGCGCCGCCAGTTTGATGACGGCAAACAGCAGATAGTCAGAGACGCTAAACACCTGGCTGAAGGCCAGCTGCTGCATCTCGTCCAGACCTTTGAACATGGTCACCGTTCCGCCAATCGTCCCTAAAACACCGAGGATTAATCCCCCCGTTCCCAGAATCAATACCGGATGTTTGAGTTTATGCACCAGTCGGTGCAGGCGCGGAAGACACCATACCGCCACCATTCCCAGTGCGATAGCGATCGCGACGACGATGGCGCCGCTGAATATATCTGCAATCTGCATCTCTCCGTAGTGCGGCAGGGAGAGGGAGAAATGGGGATGGAAAAACAGGCTTGTCGTCAGCGCGCCGGCAGCCGCTGCCATCAGCGGAGCAAACAGCTTATCCCAGAGCGGAACGTCGTTATCACTGGTCAGCGTCTGAGAAAAGATCAGGGCAGCAGCAACGGGCGTGCCGAAAAGCGCCCCGATGGTGCCAGCGGAGGCGAGGATGGTCCAGTCCAGCGCGCCGACGCGAGGCAGAATGCGTGAGCCAAGGTAAACCGCCAGACCAATATTCACCGCCATAATTGGATGCTCGGGGCCCAGACTGACGCCACCCGCCAGGCCCACGATCAGCGCGACGATCAGCCCCGGCAGCGCTGAGGGGGGAACCGGGGCGCCAATCAGGGGTTCCAGCGCCGGGTCCGGTCCGGCGTGGCCGGGACTGAAACGGATCACCAGGCCCACCGCAATACCGGTTAACGTCAGCATCAGGATGATCCACGCAGACGAATCCGCGGTTACCCCCAGTTTTGCCGGTAGCGCCGTCCATAACAGACTTTGCAGCACCGACGCGACTTTCATCACGATAATAAGGACCAGGCTTGAGGCCACGCCAATGAGTAGCGCCGGAATTGCCAGCAACAGCATGGTTCTGGCTCGCGGGTGGAGCATGATGATTTCCTTGTACAAAACGCAATGACGTTACTTTGCACATTAAGCTTTATGGCAATAGTGCAAAAGGTGCTGAAACGGTAAAGTTATTCTGTGACGAAGATCGATAATCCACGGGCATTCACCTTCCGGTCGTTGTTGTTATCACGCCTTGAATTTACAGTGTCCCAAAGATTTATTCTGACTTTAGCGGAGCAGTAGAAGAATGACAAAGTATGCTTTGGTAGGCGATGTGGGCGGCACGAACGCGCGCCTCGCATTATGCGATGTAAGTAGCGGTGAAATTTCCCGGGCGAAAACCTACTCCGGGCTGGATTATCCTAGCCTCGAGGCCGTTGTCCGCGTCTATCTGGACGAGCATCAGGTGAGCGTCGAAGACGGCTGCATCGCCATTGCCTGCCCGATCACCGGCGACTGGGTAGCAATGACCAACCATACCTGGGCATTCTCCATCGCAGAGATGAAAAAGAACCTCGGGTTCGCGCATCTGGAAATTATCAATGACTTCACCGCGGTGTCCATGGCGATCCCGATGCTCAAGCCGGAGCACCTGATTCAGTTTGGCGGCGCGGAGCCGGTCGAAGGCAAGCCGATTGCGGTCTACGGTGCCGGTACCGGTCTGGGCGTTTCGCACCTGGTGCATGTTGCTCAGCGCTGGGTGAGCCTGCCGGGTGAAGGCGGCCACGTGGATTTTGCGCCAAACAGTGAAGAGGAGGGCATTATCCTCGAAGAGTTACGCGCGGAGATCGGCCACGTTTCCGCTGAGCGCGTCCTGTCAGGGCCGGGGCTTGTGAACCTGTACCGCGCGATTGTGAAATCGGACGGTCGTCTGCCGGAAAACCTGCAGCCGAAAGACGTCACTGAACGCGCGCTGGCGGACAGCTGCATCGACTGCCGTCGTGCTTTGTCGCTGTTCTGTGTGATCATGGGGCGTTTCGGCGGCAACCTGGCGCTAACGCTGGGCACCTTTGGTGGAGTCTATATTGCGGGCGGGATCGTACCGCGCTTCCTCGAGTTCTTTAAAGCCTCGGGCTTCCGCGGCGGGTTTGAAGATAAAGGGCGTTTCAGAAGCTACGTGCAGGATATTCCTGTTTATCTCATCGTGCACGATAACCCTGGCCTGCTGGGTTCGGGTGCCCATCTGCGTCAGGTTCTCGGTCAAATCCTCTGACGCATCACAACCCTCTCCCGCGGGAGAGGGTGCTTTCTTTACAGGTGCATCAGCTGGCGGAACTCTTTCACCTTGCTGCGGCTTACCGGTACCTGAAAATCCAGATCCTTCAGACGCAAAATGTAGGTGTTGTTAAACCAGGGTTCGATCTCGCGGATCTTGTTTAAATTGACGCAAAACGAACGGTGGCAGCGGAAAAAGTGTGCCGCCGGCAGCTTGCTGCAAAACTCGGTGATGTTCATCGCCATCACGTACGATTCCCGCCGCGTATAGACAAACGTCATCTTTTCATGGGCTTCGGCATAGTAAATATCATTGACCGGCGTCACGATGATGCGCTCGTCTTTGACGAGATTAATGGTGTCGTTTTCGCGTACCGTTGGAGTGGCGCTAGCGGGAGCGCTCTGCTGCTGCCATGCGGCCTCCAGCTTTTGCAGCATGCTGACAATTCGCGACTCCTGGTAAGGCTTCAGAATATAGTCAAATGCCTCCAGCTCGAAGGCCTCAACGGCGTGCTCTTTCCAGGCGGTAACGAACACAATAAACGGCTTATGGGCAAACTGATTGATGTTTTGCGCCAGTAATACGCCGTCCAGGGAGGGAATATTGATATCCAGGAAAATCGCGTCGACCCGGTTATGCTGCAAAAACTTCAGTACATCCAGACCATCATCAAAGGTACCCACAATCTCCATCTGGCTGTAGGTTTTGATAAGCCAGCTGAGCTCCTGTTGAGCCAGGAATTCATCTTCTACGATGATGACTTTCATATTACTCACCCTGAGGTAACAGTGATGTCGTCGTATGAACAGGGGAGCGTTCATTCGGGACGTAAAAAGCGATTTCAGTGCCTGGTTCAAGACGGTGAATATGCAGCCCGTCGCCATAGAGAAGCTTGACCCGATGGTGCACGTTCAGCAGCCCGATTTTATTTCCCGGCATCTCGTTAGATTCCACCCGTTCAATAACTTTTGGATTAATCCCGTGGCCGGTATCGCGCACGGCAATTCGCACCCGGTTGCCGCTTTCGGTGATGCTGATGGTGACCACCCCTTTGCCTTTGCAGGGCTGAATACCATGAACAATCGCGTTTTCGACCAGCGGCTGGATCAGCAGGCTCGGTATCACGCAGTTGACCTCTTCATCAATATCGTAAATCACCGTGAGCTTGTCGCCAAAGCGCGCCTGCTCGATCGCGATGTAGTCTTTGATCTGATACAGCTCTTTTTTGATGTCGATCTGCTCGTCATCTTTCAGCTCAATGTTGTAGCGCAGATAGCGCGACAGGTTAAAAATCAGCTGGCGCGCGGTGTCCGGATTAAGACGAATGGAGGAAGAGATGGCATTCAGCGCGTTAAACAGGAAATGGGGATTGATTTTGCTCTGCAGCGCGCGCAGCTCTGCCTTATTTGCCATCTCGCGCAGCTGCTCGGCACGGGAGACCTCAAGCTGGGTGGAGATAATCTGCGACAGGCCAATGGCCATCTCCTGTAGCGTAGAGGTGATCTGATGCGCGTGACAGTAATAAATTTTCAGCGTGCCCGTCACCACGCCTTTTTCCCATAGCGGGATCACCAGCATCGAGTGTATTTCCGGCGTCCGGTGGGCTTCATCGTTGTTTTTAATAATGATTTTACCGTAGTTAATCGCCTGTCGGGTGGTTGGGCTAATGGTGTCATCATTATCGCGATAGTTATGCTCCCCGACGCCAACGTAGGCCAGAACGTGGTCGATATTGGTGATGGCAACGGCGTCAGCGTGGATGTCGTGGCGAATGATCTCGCAGACCTGACGCAGCGACTCCGCGTTAACGTGGCGGAAAAGCGGCAGCGTTTTGTTGGCGATATCCAGCGCCAGCTTGGCCTGACGGGCGGCGCTGGCCTCTTTTTCCCCTTCAACGCTCTGTACCAGCAGCACGATAAAACCGATGCAGACGCTGCCGAGGATCATCGGAATACCAATTTTCGAGACGATATCCAGCCCCAGCGCGGTGGTGGGGGCCCAGACGACGACCAAGATCATGGTCAGCGTTTCGCACACCATGCCTGCGACGATCCCGGCGCGCCAGCGCTGCTTTTTCGGGATCTTGCGGCTGATCCAGCCGGAAAGCACCCCGGCAATAATGCTGGTGATAAAGCACGGCACCGCCGTAACGCCACCGATATCAATCAGGTAGCGGTGCGTTCCGGCAATTACGCCGGTGATGATACCCACCCACGGGCCAAACAAAATCCCGCCGGACATGACGGCGATAATACGTACGTTAACCAGCGAACCCTCTACCGGCACCCCGGACCAGGTACTGAACAGGGCGAACAGCGAAAAGATGGCGGTTACTGCCAGCAGCTCTTTCGGCGAGTGTGCGGATTTGTGCAACAGTTCGCGAAACAGGCGAATGCGAATGAGGAAGAACAGGCAAATCAGCATTAATGCCGCACGGTCAAATACCGCCAGCAGCATAGTGAATATTTCGTGCACGAGCAGACCTGGGAAAACGGGAAAGAACCATCATAAAAAACCTGAGGCGCATTGACCAGCTATCCGTCAGGTTTATCAAATGAGGAAAAACCGTAATTTACAAAGGGGATTATATACCGAGGATTGATGTGCCCTGATTTTTTCTCAGCGTTAGTTCGCCAGGTAACTGTTTTGATATCATTGTGTTAAATAACGGCTAACGGAATGGCGTTATCAGAACCCATGCTTCCGCTATCAGGCAGGGCCGTGTTCCGGTTTTCGCGCGTGCGCTTTTTTTTCATTTCCCTCTCGACAGCGTGTTTTTTTTCAGGTTATTTTCTAAGCACGCCACATCGGTGGCAGCGTCGCTCGGACGGTCCGGGCGCTAACGTTAATCTGAGGAATCTATGGCTGAATTCAGTCCTGAACGCCGTTTCACGCGTATCGATCGTCTCCCCCCTTATGTTTTCAATATTACTGCTGAACTGAAAATGGCTGCGCGTCGGCGCGGCGAAGATATCATTGATTTCAGCATGGGTAACCCTGACGGCCCAACGCCACCGCATATCGTTGAAAAGCTCTGCACGGTTGCTCAGCGCCCGGATACGCACGGCTACTCAACCTCGCGCGGTATTCCCAGGTTACGTCGCGCGATCTCGCGCTGGTATCAGGATCGCTATCAGGTTGATATCGATCCGGAAAGTGAAGCGATTGTCACCATCGGCTCGAAAGAGGGGCTGGCACACCTGATGCTGGCCACGCTGGATCACGGCGATACGGTGCTGGTACCCAATCCAAGTTACCCAATCCATATCTACGGCGCGGTGATTGCCGGGGCGCAGGTGCGCTCTGTGCCGCTGGTGGAAGGTGTCGATTTCTTTAACGAACTGGAACGTGCTATTCGCGAAAGCTACCCGAAACCGAAGATGATGATCCTCGGTTTCCCGTCGAACCCAACGGCGCAGTGCGTGGAGCTTGATTTCTTCGAGAAGGTTGTCGCTCTGGCCAAACGTTATGACGTGCTGGTGGTTCATGATTTAGCCTACGCCGATATTGTCTATGACGGCTGGAAAGCCCCGTCGATAATGCAGGTTCCGGGCGCGCGTGACGTGGCGGTGGAGTTCTTCACCCTGTCGAAAAGTTACAACATGGCGGGCTGGCGTATTGGCTTTATGGTGGGTAACAAAACGCTGGTAAGTGCACTGGCGCGTATCAAGAGTTACCACGATTACGGTACCTTCACCCCGCTGCAGGTTGCCGCTATTGCCGCTCTGGAGGGCGATCAGCAGTGCGTTCACGACATTGCTGCTCAGTATAAACGTCGCCGCGACGTGCTGGTGAAAGGGTTACATGAGGCCGGCTGGATGGTAGAGATGCCGAAAGCGTCCATGTACGTTTGGGCGAAAATCCCGGAGCCGTACGCAGCGATGGGGTCGCTGGAGTTTGCTAAAAAGCTGCTGCAGGACGCGAAGGTCTGTGTGTCCCCGGGCATCGGCTTTGGTGATTATGGTGACACCCATGTGCGCTTTGCTTTAATCGAAAACAGCGATCGTATTCGTCAGGCGGTGAGGGGCATCAAGAGTATGTTCCGGGCCGATGGCCTGCTCTCAGCAAAGAGCGTTGCTGAAAACCCCGTGTCCTCATGACATAAAAAAACAGGAGCCAAATGGCTCCTGTTTTTTTGACTGCATGTTCTCACTAGATCATCAGGGCAAAGGTTCCGGCCCAGACTAAAACGATCACCGAAATGCCCATAAAGAAATATTTCACGTTTCATCGCTCCGCGTATCTTGTGGTACGCATTTAAAAACAGAGTCCAACTGATTATAGAGAACTGAAATCCCGGCTAAACAGAAATGAGAATTTTCCCGTTACGCCGATGACTCCCGCTCAGAATTCTGTGCTTTCCTGGTGCCAGACGGCGCTAATGTACGCTTAAAAATGAGGAGTGACAAGAGGGATTTTTTTAAATAATTTCCGCTACTTACGAGTGTCGTGGAACGGCGACAGTTTGATTTCACAACGCAATAAATTCACTTTGGGCGACGCTAACAAGGACGGTTTAGCAGTGAGTTGACAGGTGATTGAAAAGGCTAGTTTCTTAGCGAAACTAACCTTCATGCAGGGCTTAAATATAGAGGGAGGCTTCGCCAAGAGGGCGCGTTTTGAAACGGCGATGCATCCAGAGATATTGCTCCGGTGCGCGCATGATTTCAGTTTCAATGACCTTATTGATAAACGCTGCTGCTTCACACTCGTTTTCCGGATAGTTAGCCATTTCCGGAGAGATGTGCAGACGGTAGCCTGACTTATCCGCTTTTCTCACCATCGTCACGGTCAGCATGGAGGCACCCGACAAACGTGAAATGACGAAGGTACCGTTGGTCGTCGCAACGTCTTTTACGGCAAAGAAGGGAGCAAAGCTACTGCCTTTGCGTCCATAATCCTGATCGGGAGCAAACCAGACTGCCTCGCCTTTCTTCAGGGCGCCAACCATACCGCGCAGATTATTACGGCTGATCATCGCTTTATTGGATCGCATGCGGCCTCGCGTTTGAACCCACTCCATCAGCGCACTGTTGTGCGGTCTGTAGGTTGCCATCATTGGCTGACAAAGCCCCATCACGCGCCCGCCCAGCTCCAGTGACATAAAGTGCACGCCAACAACCATCACGCCGCGTTTTTGCAGCTGTGCGCGTTTAAGGTTATCCAGCCCTTCTACATCAAACCACTTGCGGACGCGTTCATCCGGCCAGAACCAGGCCATGCCCGTTTCAAACAGCGCCATGCCGATAGATTTAAAGTTTTCGGAGATGAGTTTCTCACGTTCTTCAGCATTGTACTGAGGAAAGCAAAGCTCGATGTTTTTGCGCGCGATGGATTCGCGACGTTTCAGGAAATAGCGGGATGCGCTGCCCAGTTTCGACCCTAGCAAACGCAGCACAGGATAGGGGAGTTGAACCAGTAGCCAGAGAACGCCAAGACCAAACCATGTAAACCAGTAACGCGGGTGTAAAAACGCACGTTCAAATTTGGATTGAGACAAAATAGTGAAACCTATGTGGAGCCTGTAAAGGTAGCGCAGCGAGTGCGATACGACGTGCCAATAAGACCGTTCTTCAAGGTGATGGTTGCAGGCTTTACCGAACTTTACGGCGTTGCCTGATCACTGCTGATTTGGGTGGTCGGCGTAATGTAGCACCGTTATACGTTATGTGCTATTACTCGTTTTTGATTAAAAAAGCGGCAATCGGGGAGGTATTTGATTTTACAGTTTTTATATTCGCTTGCTAACAGCACATCAGTTTGCATGCGGTGGTGATGGAAACAACATTTGATCAGCAGGGGAGTTGGTAAAAACGGGCGGCGAGATAATTTGTGCCTGGTCACTTATCTAAGAAAATTATTTACCGTTCCAGGTGAAGGAATAAGAAAATTCTCTGTGATATTTCTTATTTATTATTCATGCAATCAATAAAGATGAGAGATTTCATTATTTCTTAATATCTCTTTTTAATCAGCATAAAATAACGTCAAGGGCTCCTTTCTTTGCTTTTGGGCTTAATGTTATGATGCAAATCAATACGCGATGTTTTTGTTAGCGTTTAGCTGACTTTGATTGTTTATTCGAGATAAATCTTCGATTTATGCGTAAAGAGCAGTGTGATTTCTGGGTTGAACAATCTTTCTATAATAATATTTCAGTGGAAAATTCTTAAGAAATTCCTCATGACGGATAAATGATCTGCACATTTGATTTTGTGCCGATCATTATTCTATTATTGCGCATCAAGAACGACACCGTGAAGTTTGCTTAGCAAAACAAAGAGGGATGATTAGATGGCTGACAGTTTTCAGAATGAAGTGCCGAAGGCACGTATTAACCTGAAGCTTGACCTGCATACTGGCGGAGCAAGCAAAAAAATGGAATTACCGCTGAAATTGCTGGTTACAGGCGATTTCTGCAATGGTCAGGATTCTGCGCCAATATCTGAGCGTGAAAAAGTTAACATCACTAAAAATAATTTTGACAGTGTCCTTTCCGAATATTCCCCAAAAGTTAATCTGACCGTTAAAAATACGCTGTCTGATGATGGGGGAGAGGACGCTATTCAACTGACTTTCCAGAGCATGAAAGATTTCACGCCTGAGCAGGTGGCGGCCCAGATACCGCAGCTTAAGGCAATGCTGGCGATGCGCAACTTGCTCCGTGATTTGAAAGCCAACCTTTTGGATAACCAGACTTTCCGAAAGGAGCTGGAAAAAATCGTTCTTGACCAGTCGCTTAGCGCTGAGTTGCGAAATGAATTATCCGCACTGGCGTCAAAAAAATCGTAACCATCAGGCTGTTTTAACGGATTAATCAAGGAATGCTCATGTCTGTACAAAATAATATTTCTGGCGGTGAAAGCGTGGTGCTGGAACGCCCGGCTGCGGGTGGGGTTTACGCCTCCCTGTTTGAGAAAATCAATCTGAGCCCTGTCTCTGAGCTGAGCGCCCTGGATATCTGGCAAGATGCGCAGGCGATGTCGGATGCCACCGCCGATGAACGTCTGACAGCCGGTATGCAGGTCTTTCTGGAATGTCTGACCAAAGCAGGCTCAAAAGTCGAAAAACTGGATAAAAGCCTGATTGATCACCATATCGCTGAGCTTGATTATCAGATCAGCCGTCAGCTTGACGCCGTGATGCACCATGAAGAGTTTCAGGCGGTCGAGAGCCTGTGGCGCGGCGTGAAGTCGCTGGTGGATAAAACCGATTTTCGCCAGAACGTGAAAATTGAGTTGCTGAGCATGTCTAAAGAAGACCTGCGTCAGGACTTTGAAGACTGTCCAGAAGTCATTCAGAGTGGTCTTTATAAACACACCTACATTGATGAATATGACACCCCAGGCGGCGAGCCGATTGCGGCGCTGATTTCCGCTTACGAGTTCGACGCTTCAGCGCAGGATGTCGCTCTGCTGCGCAATATCTCCAAAGTCTCTGCTGCCGCACACATGCCGTTTATCGGCTCGGCAGGCCCGAAATTCTTCCTCAAAGAGTCAATGGAAGACGTCGCGGCGATTAAAGATATTGGTAACTATTTTGACCGCGCAGAGTACATCAAGTGGAAATCGTTCCGCGATACTGACGATGCCCGCTACATTGGCCTGGTGATGCCGCGCGTATTGGGTCGTTTGCCGTATGGCCCGGATACCGTTCCGGTTCGCAGCTTCAATTATGTCGAAGAAGTCAAAGGTCCGGATCACGACAAATACCTGTGGACCAACGCATCGTTTGCCTTCGCGTCCAACATGGTGCGTAGCTTTATCAATAATGGCTGGTGTGTACAAATCCGCGGCCCGCAGGCTGGCGGTGCGGTCCAGGACCTGCCGATCCATCTGTACGATCTTGGTACCGGCAACCAGGTGAAAATCCCGAGCGAAGTGATGATCCCGGAAACCCGTGAATTCGAATTCGCGAATCTGGGCTTCATTCCTTTGTCCTACTACAAAAACCGCGACTACGCCTGCTTCTTCTCGGCTAACTCCACGCAGAAACCAGCGCTGTATGACACCGCAGATGCAACGGCGAACAGCCGCATCAATGCGCGTCTGCCGTACATCTTCCTGTTGTCGCGTATCGCCCACTACCTGAAGCTGATTCAGCGTGAAAACATTGGTACCACTAAGGATCGCCGACTGCTGGAACTGGAGCTGAATACCTGGGTCCGTAGCCTGGTGACCGAAATGACCGATCCTGGCGATGAACTCCAGGCGTCTCATCCACTGCGTGATGCGAAAGTGGTGGTGGAAGATATTGAGGATAATCCGGGCTTCTTCCGCGTGAAATTGTACGCTATCCCGCACTTCCAGGTGGAAGGCATGGACGTCAATTTGTCGCTGGTTTCCCAGATGCCGAAAGCGAAATCGTAAGGCGAGAGGAAATCAGGGATGAAAATTCATCGTCCGTTATGGAATGAAGGGGCGCTTTTAGCCCCTCAACAGTTTCAGCAGCAGTCCGAATGGGAAGCATTTTCCCGGGCCGGCATCGCCGCCCGTGGAAATGCCTTTCCATGGGGCGTTGGTCTAGTTGAGCTGGATGAAGCGATGCTGGCCTTCGGCCGGGTCCAGGCGCAATCACTGCGTCTCTGGCTCCCGGATGACACGTTGATCGATACACGGTTCTGCGACATGCCACCGGAGCCGCGTGAAATCGAGGCACCGGCTCCTGCCAATAATGCCCCTGTGACGGTGTTTGTGGCGTTACCAGTAATGCAGGCCGGGATCGTCAACGTTCAGACGGATACAGTACCTGCAGAGCGCCCTCTGCGCTATCGAGAAGCCTGGGAGACGATCGCCGATCGTTTCGGGCAAGAAGAAGAGTCGATGGCGGTGGCACGCTTTAATCTGGCATTCCGTTTCGGACATGAAGATAACGGCGCCTGGGATAGATGTGCCATTGCCCGTCTGTTGCCGGACGGGCAAGGGGGGTGGCGTCAGGATCCGGACTTTATCCCTCCTATGGCACTCTTTTCGGCAAGTCGTAATCTGTGTGAGCGCCTGGCACTACTGAATCGTCAGTTGCGCTCCCGCCGTCAGCGGCTGATGTCCATGCGTCGTGAGAGCAACGACAGGATGGCTGATTTTGCGGTCGCCGATGTTTCACTTTTCTGGCTGCTGAATGCCTTGAATTCGCATGCCCGGGTGCTCTCGGAGTATGAGCGTTTCCCTTACAGGCATCCTGAGCAAGTCTGGCGCGAACTGGCTAGTCTTGCCGGCAGTATGCTGACTTTCTCGCTTGAGCACGATCTGGATGCTATTCCGGGTTACGACCACCTCACGCCGGAGAAAACCTTCCCGCCACTCTTTGACCTTATCAGCGAACTGCTGGAAGCCAGCCTGCCGTCACGCGTGGTGGCTGTCCGAATGGATCGCCTGGATCCCGAAACCTGGAAAGCGGTGCTGCACGATATTCGTCTGCGCGATGAAGCCGATTTCTATCTCTCCGTTCGGGCAAATCAGCCTGCCTGGCAGACTGCAGAACGCTTTGCCGAAGTCTGTATTGCTGGTGCTCCGGCTAATGTTGGCGAAGTGTCCGGTCTGGCTGTTGAAGGTATTGGACTTATTGCCCTGAGCCGCGTGCCTGCTGCGCTACCGGTGCGTCTGGAGAACCAGTACTTTGTGCTAGATATGGAGAGTAATGCGGCCCGCGAAATGCTGGATCAAGGCGTCTGCGTCTTTTATGTTCCGTCCGTGCTCGGCGAGCTTGAGCTGGAACTGTTTGCGGTGCTGCGCTCATGATAAAGGACTTCGACATTGATGCCCTGTTGGCAGAAACCTGGCTCACAGTGGCGCAATTGCGTCACGGCGGCCAGATAACGGATGGCCCGGCACTGTATGCCGCGTGTAAAGCGCAGGTGGAGAGCGTGCGTGAGGCGCTGGACAGGGTCGGATTTGATGCAGAAAGTATCGATCACATTACCTACGCACAGTGCGCCCTACTTGATGAAACCGTTCTAAACCGCAGGCAGGAACCGAAAGCCGCAGTAGCGGATATCAACGGAACAGACGCCACAGAGAATCATTCCACTGATGATACGTTCCGTGACGCACTGAACATGACCATGCTGGACGCGGGGCAGAGAGCCTGGCGTTCAGCCCCGCTGCAGGCGGTGTACTTTGGCTCACTGCGTGCCGGTGAAGCGCTGTATGACCGCATCGCGGAGATATTGCGACACCCCGCACCCGAGCCTGCCGTACTGACCTGTTACCAGCGGGTGCTTGCACTCGGTTTTCAGGGGCAGTACCGGTTGTCCGGCGTGGGGCAGGCCCGTCGTGATGAAGTTATTGCAGTACTGAATGAGCGCGTGCCACCGCTTGAAACCGGCTCCTCGCTGGTGGTTCAGAAGACCGGGCGTCGTCACTATAACCTGCTGAGGTCCGTATGGTTCTGGACCGTACTGGCGGCGATCCTGACTGGTGCTGTGTGGTTGAGTGGTCATCTGTGGTTGCAGGATCTGCTGCACCAGCAACTGCCGGAGCAGCCCTAATGCGTGGACGAACACTTGCTCGGGCTGCCTTGCCGGTATTGCCGTGTATTGTCGCGGTGTTGTGGCTGGTCTGGGGGTTTCTCGCATGGCCGGTTGCAGGTAAATCGGTCCTGACGCTGCTCGCACTGCTGCTTTCCACTGTCCTTATCCATCGGCGTTACCGACAAAAACGGCCGGCACAGCAGACGGATGACGCTGGTCACTTTCTACCGGAAAATCATACCGGACCGGTGGTGCTGGTATGCGGTGATGTGGATGATGCCATGTTCGCGGGGGGGCCGTGCCGGGGCACGGCGGAGGGCTGGTATCTACGGGTAGCGGAACTTACCGGACTTACGCCTTTTGCAGAGCGTCTTCTGGCCCGTACGCCGACGATGGCAGGCCAGCTAACTGTGATGTACCGCTGTCTGCCGGACCAGCATGAAGATGAGGCGTTGTTGCGCGCCTCCCTGACAGCGCTGCGTCAGCAGATGAAGCAGTTACGTGACCTGACCGGCTATAGCGTGCCGGTGGTTCTGAACACCGAATTTAGCGGCCCGGACACGCCCTGGATAGTGGTGCGGGACAATACGACCCTGGTGTGTCCTGAAGATGAACCTGCTGTCATCCTTAGCGAATGGCAGCAGTGCCCGCAAACGGCCTTTATTCAGCCGTACCTGACACAGGCGACATCGTTGCTTCATTCTGTGATATTGGACGAACTGGGCAAAGCGCACAGGCTGTGTCCGATCATACGACCGTTTGCTGTCACCCTGCGTCTCGGATCGATATCCACCTCGGCAGCAGCGCTGTGGCCAAAGTTATTGTTCCGTCAGACCCGCATTGCCCCTGCCGGTCGTATCACGACCTATGAACCACGCTGGCATTTTGCCGATGCGGTACTACCGCTGCTGGCCCCCTACACCACCCCGTTGCAGGGTGGCAAAACCGGGCGTCGGGTGGTGATGGTTTTGCTGTTATGCGTCCTGGGTGCTATTGCCCTGTCCGTGCGGCATAACCAGTCGTTTATCCGCAAGGTCAGCGCAGATCTTCAGCGCTGGCAGGCCATCCCGATGAACCACTATTCCCCGAAAGCGCAGGCTCTGCACGCCCTGCAGCAGGATGCATTGCTGCTGGAGCGCTGGCAGCGTCAGGGAGAGCCCCATCGCTACGGGCTCGGGCTGTATCCGGGCAACCGCCTGTGGCTGGCGGTACAGCAGGCCATTGATACCTATGTGCCTCCGCCGCCACTGCCAAAACCGAAGCCAAAGCCAGTACCGAAAATTGTCCGTCTCGACAGTATGTCACTGTTTGACTCCGGCAAAGCGGTGCTGAAAACCGGCTCGACCAAAATGCTGGTCAATTCGCTGGTTGGCATTAAGGCCAAACCGGGTTGGCTGATTGTGGTCGCGGGTCATACGGATAACACCGGTAATGCGCAACTGAACCAGACGCTGTCCCTTGAGCGTGCCACAGCGGTACGCGACTGGATGCGTGACACCGGTGACGTACCGGAAAGCTGTTTTGCGGTGCAGGGCTATGGCGCAAGCCGCCCTGTCGCAACCAATGACACCCCGGAGGGCCGCGCGCTCAACCGCCGTGTCGAAATCAGTCTGGTACCGCAGGCCAATGCCTGTCAGATACCGGGCCACACCCAGGCGTCATCGCAGGATGATGACGCATCACAACACAATGGAGAGTAATTCCATGGCAATTCCTGTTTATCTTTGGCTGAAAGACGACGGCGGCGCGGACATCAAAGGGTCCGTGGACGTTCAGGATCGTGACGGCAGCATCGAAGTGGTTGCACAGCAGCATAACCTGTACATCCCGACCGATAACAACACCGGCAAGCTGACCGGTACGCGTATTCATACTCCGTTCCTGTTCACCAAGGAAATCGACTCGTCCAGCCCGTATCTGTACAAGGCGGTGACCACCGGCCAGACCCTGAAGTCTGCTGAATTCAAGTGGTACAAAATCAACGACGCGGGCCAGGAAGTGGAGTACTTCAACACCAAACTGGAAAACGTGAAAGTGGTGAAAGTAAATCCAGTGATGCACGACATTAAGGATCCTGCTTACGAGAAGCATAACCACCTTGAGCAGATCGAACTGCGTTACGAAAAAATCACCTGGACCTACAAAGACGGCAACATCATTCATTCCGATTCCTGGAACGAACGCGCCACTGCGTAAGTCGCAAGCGGGCAGAAATTATCTGTCCGCTCTTTTTGCTAAGCATCTGCCTTTGCGGGCGCTCAGCAAAAACACCACATCCCGGAAACAGACCTTATGGGCCTCGGTAACGGCCAGGGGCGGTAGCGTGCCTGAACGGTCCTCAACAGTGAGCAAGCAAACATGGAAAACCCGGCAATACTCCTTCGACGTCTCAACCCTTACTGCGCTCGCGCCATGGAAGGGGCAGCCTCTCTGTGTCAGACCCGCGGCCATACGGAAATTCTGCCTGAGCACTGGTTGCTGAAACTGCTGGAGCAGGGTGAAGGTGACCTGACGGTGCTGGCACGCCGCTACGAGTGGGACATGGACGCCATCTGGCAGGATTTGCTGGGCTGGCTGGACAAGCAGCCGCGCTCAATACGTCAACGTCCACAATTGTCTGACACTATTCAAACGCTAATGCAGGAAGCATGGCTGATTGCTTCTCTTAACGGTGAAGAGCAAATCCGAAGCCAGCACTTGTTAATGGCACTGGTGGAAAAACAAAACCTGGTACGCTGCAACGGGCTGTGGCCACTGCTGACGCTGGGGCAGAGTCAGTTGGATCGTCTGCGTCCACTGCTTGATGCGCAGTCAGATGAACGCCCGGAGAAGCAGCAGGAAGCGGAACTTTCGCAGAGCTACGGAGGTG
This sequence comes from Enterobacter chuandaensis, assembly GCF_039718975.1. Classification (NCBI taxonomy): domain Bacteria; kingdom Pseudomonadati; phylum Pseudomonadota; class Gammaproteobacteria; order Enterobacterales; family Enterobacteriaceae; genus Enterobacter; species Enterobacter chuandaensis. The sequence goes on along the minus strand of NZ_CP097173.1, from coordinate 3,361,096 downwards.
GAGTGGAATTTGTCGGTCGTCCGGTCGGCGTGGACTTGAAAGAAGGTGAACTCGATCCAGCGCTGCAGAACACGCTGGATAAATTTACGCTCGACGTTACCGCCAAAGCAAAAGAAGGGAAGATTGACCCCGTGTTTGGTCGTGATACGGAAATCCGCCAGATGGTGGATATCCTTTCCCGCCGTCGCAAGAACAACCCGATTCTGGTGGGCGAACCAGGCGTCGGCAAAACGGCGCTGGTCGAAGGTCTGGCTTTACGTATCGCCGAAGGCAACGTGCCGGAAAGCCTGAAGCCGGTTACTCTGCGCACCCTCGACCTCGGTCTGTTGCAGGCGGGGGCAGGGGTTAAGGGCGAATTTGAACAGCGCCTGAAAAATGTCATCGATGCTGTACAGCGGTCGCCCACCCCGATTTTACTGTTTATTGATGAAGCTCATACAATCATTGGCGCGGGCAATCAGGCGGGGGGGGCCGATGCGGCCAACCTACTGAAACCAGCCCTGGCGCGTGGCGAGCTGCGTACCATTGCCGCAACCACCTGGAGCGAATACAAGCAATATTTTGAGCGTGACGCCGCTCTTGAGCGCCGTTTCCAGATGGTGAAAGTCGATGAGCCAGATGACGACACTGCCTGCCTGATGCTGCGCGGTCTCAAATCTCGTTACGCCGAACATCATAATGTGCAGATAACTGACGACGCGATCAAAGCCGCAGTCACCCTGTCTCGCCGTTACCTGACGGGACGCCAGTTGCCGGACAAAGCGGTTGACCTGCTTGATACCGCGGCCGCCCGCGTGCGTATGAGCCTCGACACCGTACCGGAAGCCATTGTCCGTCTGAAAGCACAACTGACGGCTCTTGAACTCGAAGAGCAGGCTTTGCTGGAGGATATTGCTGCTGGCAGCTGCCACCACGAAGACCGTCTGAGCATTATTGAACAGCAGCAAAATGCGCTTGAAGCCACCCTTCTGCAGCAAGAATGCCGCTTTGATGCTGAAAAAGCCATTGCTATGCAACTGATGGCCAGCCGTCAGGGTGTCAGCAAGCAGGCAGAAATCCTGAAGCTTCGGCAGCAACTGGAAAGTGAACAGCAAGGTAATGCGCTGATTCAGGTGGATGTCGACACGCGCACAGTAGCTAACGTAATTGCCGACTGGACTGGCGTGCCGTTATCTTCCTTGATGAAAGATGAACAGACCGAACTGCTGACCCTGGAAAATGAAATCGGTAAACGTGTGGTCGGGCAGGATATGGCTCTGAACTCCATCGCCCAGCGACTGCGTGCGGCGAAAACAGGTCTCACGTCCGAGGATGGTCCGCAGGGCGTGTTCCTGCTGGTCGGCCCGAGTGGTGTCGGGAAAACGGAAACCGCGCTGGCGCTGGCGGATGTGCTATACGGCGGTGAGAAGTCACTCATCACCATCAACCTATCCGAGTACCAGGAACCTCACACTGTTTCCCAGCTGAAAGGCTCACCCCCAGGTTACGTTGGCTACGGCCAGGGCGGCATCCTCACCGAAGCGGTACGCAAGCGTCCGTACAGCGTGGTGTTGCTCGATGAAGTGGAAAAAGCGCACCGCGACGTCATGAACCTGTTCTATCAGGTCTTCGACCGCGGCTTTATGCGCGATGGCGAAGGGCGTGAAATCGACTTCCGCAACACGGTTATTCTGATGACCTCCAACCTCGGGAGCGACTACCTGATGCAGTTGCTGGACGAACAGCCGGAGGCCACCGAAGGCGACCTGCACGAGCTGCTGCGCCCGATATTGCGTGACCACTTCCAGCCGGCGCTGCTGGCCCGCTTTCAGACCGTGATTTATCGCCCGCTGGCCGAAGCGGCCATGCGTACCATCGTGGAGATGAAACTCGCACAGGTCAGTAAGCGCCTGAACCGTCACTACGGTCTGACCACGCACATTGACGAGAGCCTATATGACACTCTGACCGCCGCCTGCCTGCTGCCGGATACTGGGGCGCGCAACGTCGACAGTCTGCTCAACCAGCAAATTCTGCCGGTGCTGAGTCAGCAACTGCTGACTCGCATGGCTACAAAACAGAAACCGCACGCCTTGACGCTCGGCTGGAATGACGAAGAGGGGATAGTGCTTGAGTTTGATGCCACGGACACCACAGGAGAGGCATGATGATGGAGAACCCGACCAGTCTGGCACAGAAGAAAACGGACGAAGTGCTAGGGTTGTCCCGCTATCGTGTGGACGTCCATGACTGCCCGCATTTTCTCGATGTCCTGCGCTATCGTGCCACTGAAACGCTGAGTCAGTCGTGGCACTATGATGTCACCTTCACCTGTGCGGCGAGCATTGCCGGCAGTGAGTTGATGCTTAAACCCGCTTCCTTTACCTTCCAGATGCCTCTTTATGACGGTACGCCAGCCGTGCCGGTGCGTACGGTCTATGGCGTGGTGGATGATTTCCGCTGCATCTCCGTGTCGGGGGATGAAACCACCTACGCCCTGCGACTCGTGCCGCGTATTGCCCTGATGCAGCACACCGAGCGATGTGCGATCTATCTCAATCAGTCCGTACCGGAAGTTGTGGAGCAGCTACTGCGCTCTCATGGGCTGGAAGGAGCGGATTTTGAATTTCGTCTGTCTCAGACCTATCCGGCCCGGGAGCTCATCACCCAGTGGCGTGAGACAGATCTGGCCTTTGTTCAGCGCCTGCTGGCTGAGGTGGGTATCTTCTGGCGCTTTGAGATGGACGGCCGCATTGAACAGGATGTGGTGATTTTCCAGGACAGCCAGATGCAGTATCAGTTTGGCGTGAAGCTACCCATTATTCCACCGTCACGCACCAGTGATAACGGCGAGGAGAGCGTCTGGGATATTCGGCCAACAGACCACGTGGTCACAGGTAGTGTGGCTACCCGCGACTATAACTACCGCGATGCGCTGACCCCGCAGGACAGTTCGGTGACGGTTCGTCAGCAGAGTGGGGCCACCATCGGTGAGGTGTATCACTATGCTGAGCCGTTCCTGAGTCAGGGGGATGAGCACACTCCGGAGAGCGGTGCCTGGTATGCCCGACTGCGCCATGAGCGCTACCTCAATGATCAGCAAACAGTCACGGGGCGAGCAAGCAGGCCGGTTCTGACTCCGGGCGAAGTGCTGGAGCCGCAGGGCAGTGGACTGCCTGACTCGTTGAAGAATGGCATCGTCATCACTGGTATTCACACCTCAGGTGCACGCGACAAAGGCTTTCAGCTGCGCTTTACGGGCATTCCTTACAGCGAAACGGTCTGCTATCGCCCGGCATTGCTGAACCGCCCGGTGGTGGCCGGCTCCCTGCCTGCCCGGGTGGAAAGTGATGAAAAGCATGACACCTATGCTTACCTCGACAATCAGGGACGCTACCGTGTCCGGCTCGATTTCGACCGCAACAGCACCGAACAGGGCTATGCCTACCTCTGGCTTCGCCTGGCGAAACCGTACGCCGGGGATACCTATGGCTTCCACTCCCCGCTGCTTGATGGCACTGAAGTCTCGGTGATGTTCGACGGGGGTGACCCTGACCGTCCCTACATCGCCCATGCTCAGCACGATTCAGAACACCTGGACCACGTCACCCGTAATAATCACACGCGCAACATCTGGCGTACGGCCGGAGACAACAAATTCCGTCTGGAAGACAAGCGTCAGGAAGAGCATTTCAAGCTGGCGACGCCGTTTGGCAAGACGCAACTCAACGGCGGTCACGTTGTAGATAGTGAGCGTGAGCCCCGCGGAACTGGTTTTGAACTGCGCACCGATGAATACGGGGCGCTGCGTGCCGGACGGGGGATGTTCCTGACTGCTGATGCACAGCCGGCGGCACAGGGCAAAATGCTGGATATGGCGCCGGCTATTGAACGCCTGAACCAGTCAGCGGCCGAAATGAAGCGGCTCAATCTGCTTGCGCAGCAGGCTCAGGCACTCACCTGTGACCTCGAAAGCCAGAACAGACTGCTGGAAAACCGCCTGAGAGACCTTCAGTCCGCGGCACTGCTGGGCTGCGCACCGCAGGGCGTGGCGTTCACGTCGGGTGAGCATCTTCAGATGACCAGCAAGCAGAACACCATCCTGAGTGCAGGTCAGCATCTGGATATGGGAGCAATGAAGAACATCACGCTGGCTGCCAGTGAGTCTGTCGGGCTGTTTGCTCATCAGTCCGGGGCGAAGATGATTGCTAATCAGGGGGATGTTGAGATCCGCGCAGAGGCGAGTTCGATGGAGATGACATCTGAGCTGCTGTTTACCATCAGCAGTAACATGGATGAACTGCTCATCAGTGCGCCTAAACTGCGACTTAACGGCGGAGGCTCCAGTATCACGCTGGACAACGGCGGCATTCTGGAAGAAACCCCGGGGGATTACCTGGTCAAATCCGCGCATTACCGCTCACCGATGGCGGGTGGCAGCATGGACATTACGCCGCCCAGGTTTAGCCAGACAAACGCCAGCGTGACGCCGCCCAAAACACGTAATATCCCTTCACGTTAAGGATGACCGGAATGAAAATCTGTTTTCCTGCCCGAAAAGCGAATGGCGATAACTACGCCACCGTGGATGACATGATGCAGCCGCTCTTACAGGAGCCTCATGGCTCCTGGCTGGCCGGAACGAATAACATGTGGCATGGCGGGATCCACATCACCCGTAAGAGTGCCCCGGGTTCTGTGCTGACAAACGAGACGGCAGACACGGCGGTGCCGCTTCAGTTTATGGCGGGCGGCGAAGTGGTGGCCTGGCGCATTAATCAGGACTATCTGACCGGTAAATACATCAATAACCCGCTGCAGTATTCCAGTACGTTTGTGCTGGTCAAATCTACCTGTACCCCCGATCCCGAAAAAAAGGACAACAGCCTCGATTTTTACTCGCTCTATATCGGGCTTGCTCCGCTGTCTGCCTTCCCAGAGCACAGCCTGTATCAGGTCACTGAGAAGGGTGACGGGCTGAGTCAGCGTGAATATACCGGCAAGGAAAAAGACGGAGATAAGGCGCCGGTTGCGAAGAATAAGCTGAAAACGGGCGACAGCGTCATTGTGCTGCGTGAGATCACCTTTGATCTGAAGGGACAGAAACAGACGTTCGGTCTTGCCCGGATGCTGAACAGCAAATCCGAAATGACCGGCATGGCGTTCTGGGTGTCGCTTGACCCGCAATACATGACACCTGCCGGTGAACAGAGGGCACACCTGCCAGCCTGGATGCAGCAGGCTGTAGCGCAGGGGACATTTGATGCCGTCGCTACACCTGCAACCAGACTGGAGGTTGCAGCAGGCGATGCTGTGGGCTACCTGGCGGAAGACATTGCTCCCTGTGACATGCACGGGGTGGAGAAAAGTGCGTTCGTACACATTGAAGTGCTCAGCACCGACAGCCGGATGGTCGATTTTCTGGGCAATAAGGCACAGGTGAAGAGCGGCCCGAAATACGTTTATATCCACCCGGAAAGCTTCATTTATAGCCGTTCCGGCGATACCTTCACCCGGACCAGAGGACAGGTGAAGAAAGATATTCACAAAATTATGCCGCAGGAAAAATGCCATCCGTTCAAAGACAGCAACGGCAAGCGCTGGTTTGATATCGGGGACGGGGCCTGGGTAAGCGAAGACGATGTCGATGCGGATATCGGGCAGTACGACCTGGATAAACTGGGCTTTAAAGCATTTGAAGAGCCGTCCACGTCTGATATGACGAAATCCCTGCGTGAGGGGTGGATCAAGGACGGTTTCACCAGAATGGCAGAGTGGGTACGCCCTGAGCGCGGTATCCGGGAAAAACAGGTGTCGGATTACTACAAAGCTATTCTGCGAAAAATGGACAGCGATAACAGTGGTGACCTTTCCGGCGAAGAGCTGCGTCAGGCGGTGAATTACGCGGAGCTGGATGTCAGGGATATCGCGGCGCGGATGGTGGTCAGACACGACAGCGAATGGTTTGGCGGCAGCAGCCATCACCGGTGGAGAACGTTTTTAAAGCAGCTGGATCCGCTGTGTATCAGCTATGTCAGACAGTGGTTTGATGATATGGAATGGATGAGCAAGGTGGACGGATTCAGCAGTGGTAAGTCTGTCTGGCATATGCATCCGGTGATTTTTTTGAACGCCATTGCAGATAAACGTACTATTCATATAACAGTGAATATGCTTTATAAAGTGTTCAATGGCTTAAAATCACCTACGAAGTCCTCATTCCTTCAGGATATTGCGGATGAGATTAATACTCATGCAAGTGAATATAAATTGGATACCATTTTGAGAGTTAACCACTTTTTTGCTCAATTAAGAGAGGAGATGGGCAGTGCTGCAAGTCCTGTCGAGGGCCTTAATTACAGCGAAGAGGGGCTTAAGGCTAATTTTAGTTATTTTAGAACTCATCCTGTAGAAGCAAAGGAATACTCATATACAAAAGTCAATGGAAAAATCACGAAACATGCAAATGAGATTGCTATTGCTGATAGAGTTTATGCTAACAGATTAGGGAATGGAAGTGTTTCGTCAGGTGATGGAAGTACATACCGAGGTAGAGGTGGTATTCATCTAACAGGAAAAGTAAATTACCAGGGGTTTTCCGATTACTATAAAAAGAACTGGGGCACCGATGTTGATTTTATAAACAATCCATCAATGCTTGAGAAAGGGACCTATTGCGTACGCTCTGCTGTTTACTTCTGGCTCCGTGAAAAACTTTATGAACTTGCTGATCAGGGTGATACGGGAGCAGTAGTAGATAAAATCACGGCAAAAGTGAATCTTCATACAACTAGCTATGAAAAACGACGCGGACATTTTGAAAAAATCAAATCAACTAACGTCTTTGCTGATGCGTTTTAATTGATTCAAAATCGAGGAGGAACGATGACTAAAATTAAAGTTGCTTTTTGTTTTTGTACACTATTCCTGAGTGCTTCAATTCAAGCTGCATACATGCCATATGTCGTAAGGAATTATGAAGGTTATATCGGGAAATATCCCGTGCATTTGTCTCTTCAGTTTTATGACTTTGGGGGGAAGGTAAATGTAGAGGGGAGCTACTATTACGATAACCACAGGTCACCCATTCCTCTATATGGCGTAAACGAATCAAGTTCAATTGTATTATGTGAGGCTGTCAGCGATGAAAGTTTCGAAAAGTATATTGTTCAAGGAGAGGGGTTTGAAGTCTCAAAATGCCCTTTCAATCTAACACGGAATTCTACTGGTTTTCTTGGAGAGTGGCACAATGAACGGTCAACTTTAAAAGTAAATTTAAAGGAGACTGTTGAAGTTAGTGATGGTGTTATAAATGGAAGTGCCAAGACATTGGATATTCCATTTTGGGGTCAGACTAAACAACATGGTTTCATTGGTGTTTATGAAGCGAGTACAGATGGCATTGTAATTAATAAAGTAAATGTTATCGATAAGAAAAGTGGTAAGTTAATACAGGTCATCAACCCGCAGATGAATGGCTGTGAATTTGGAACGTATATGACGTCTATTTTTCAAAATATAGAAAGTGATGGCTCTCAAATTCGATTGAATTGTTACAGTACTGGGCCTGATGTGAGCGTTAATTATAAGATCAATACGCAGACCTCGCGTTACGATGTTGTTACTGAACGATAAGAATAAAATCTGCGGCAAGGTTAAAGGTTTCGAGAAAAGTGAAATTTCTCTCAATGAAAAAACATCAATTTGTGAATGTCAAACCAAAATGATTTTACAAAGAACTGACGTTCTGACAGTCGATTGATTGGGATGACCATCAGAATATGTACCTACAAACGGATATTACTAACTTAAAGGATAAATATGCAAGGGATAATCCGTCTCGGCGACAAAACCACTCATGGTGGTGCAGTGTTGTCCTGTTCAACAACCATGTTTTTCGGTGATATCGGTGTGGCCCGTAAAGGTGACCGTGTTTCCTGCCCTGAGCATGGTGATACCACCATCGTCGAAGGTAACCCAAATTATCGCGATCGCGGTGTGCCTGTGGCTTTCCACGGCCATAAGTGTGGCTGTGGTTGTACGCTTATCAGCTCACTGCCTAATGCACTGGTGGGGTAAACGTGCCAGTTGAACTAGAACGTATCCCCGCGCAGGAAAAACTGCCGCCCCGTCCGCGTTTTAAACGCTGGCTGCTCCAGGGCATTGTGATGTTGCTGGCAGGGGTTACGGCCACTTTCCTGTTATGGAAGGGCGAGCGCTCAGGTGCAGCGTTCTGGGGGCTGGTAACAGCGCTGCCTGTCGTGTTGTGGGGTCTGCTGGTTGTCGGGCGTTATTTTGGTTACACACTCCTCCGTGAACGTTGTGAAAGGAAAAACGCCACGGCCGCCGCCTGGTACCGCGCAGATGTTGCTCGTGGACAACGCTTTGCCTGGCTCATCGGTGAAGTCCTGATTAACGGGCTGGGGTCTGCCAGTCCAGTGACGCACGAGGCTGTGTTAGCTAAAAAACCCCTGATGATGCCCTGTGAGCCCGTTAATGGTGGCAATCCGGTTCGTCACCGGGCGCTGGGCGCCACCGGAGAGATGGCTGACCGGGAGGCGCATTATTTTCAGGAGGTAATCGCCCATGTCCAGAATCTGGTGTCGTTGCTCCCGTCGACGCTGAGCTGTTATCTGGCGGTGGATACCGGTGAACAGTTTTCGACACTGCCATCGCTCCTGCAAAAAAGCGTGTCTCATCCGCTGGTGCGCATTCGCGACCTGACGGGGCTGGAAATCCTGGACTACTGGCTGGACTGCCATTATGACCGTGCTGCTGCGTTACTGGTGGTCAGCGCTCAGCTTTACGAACACCCGCCAGAGGACAGTGGCGAGGCCATTTCCATGTTACTGCTGACCAACTGCCGCCTGAAGGCCATCCCGGATGTGTCGGTCAGGGTCCACCGACCGCAGATCTGTCGCGATGGCAATCTCGATCGGGCATTTGAGCGCGTCATGATGTGGTCAGGACAGGAAAGAACTGCACTGAAGCAGGCCTGGACCAGCGGTGGTCAGATGGCCTCCGGCGATATCTTCAGCAAGGCCCGGGAGGCACATGCCCCGGGGCTTAAAGCCGATAAAATTACCCATATTGATACGGTTGTCGGGTTTGCGGGCGTTGCCGCTCCCTGGCAGGCGTTACAGCTGGCAACCCGCCAGTGCCTGAATGACAGTCAAGCGCAGCTTATTGTCACGGAACTGTCTGAAGACAACCGACAACTCTGTATTGTCACACCAGAATAACTTTCAAGGGATTGCTCTCCTCCGTTATGAAAATCGCATCCACCTTACTGCTTGCGCTGCTCCTGGGCGCATTATCTGTCTGCCTCATTGGCGGCGCACTCTGGTTCTGGCCGGAGTGGGTTAGGGACACCTTCAACATCGGGCCGTTCAGTACGACCGGCATAGTGATCATCAGCCTACTGTTAATACTGGCAGCACTGATCATCGGTTGGGTACTTGAAACTGTATTCACGAAGAACGGTGAGAAGCAGGGAAAGCTGGATGTGGTCGCCTCCGGACAGCAGGCTGCTGCATCCCAGCCTGAGGCAAAGCATACTGACGCGGACACCTCCCGATTTGTGGCTGAGGTGCTGGTCGATCACCTGCGTCTGCGCTACCGTCGTCGCTGGAAGGCAAAAGTGCGCCTGCTGCTGGTACAGGGCAGTGATAAAGATATCGAAAAGGTGGTGCCAGGTCTTAAGCGCGATCACTGGCAGGAGAGTGACGGGATTGTGCTTATTTACGGCGGTCTGGCGGAGAGCGTGCCCGATGATGAGTTCCTGTCTGTCCTGAAAGACGTGCGCCCACAACGTCCGCTGGATGGCGTGGTGCAGGTGATGAATGCGGCTGCACTGCCCGATACGGCTAAGCAGGACACGCTGGTGCGTGTACGTCAGAAAACAGATACCCTGCTGGGCTGGCAGCTACCGGTCTGGCTGTGGCTTGTTCGGGAAGGTTCATGGTCTCAGGACGGGAAGGGTGTCCCCCCAACCGGCGCGTTATTTGGTTCTGGCGCAACAACGGAAGAGACCCGCGAGACACTCACCACACTGTCGTCAGAATTGCAGACGCCCGGCGTGGCAGCGCTGCTGGAGAACTCACAGCACCACTGGCTGTTGAACCTGTCGAAAGCTCTGCGCGGCTCGTTGCGACGCTCCCTGATCCCGCTACTGACCACGCTGATGTCAGGGCCAGCCCCATACCGTCTGCGTGGGGTGATGTTCAGTCCGGCATTGCCAGGGACCGAAACGGTGCCGCATGCGCGCCTTTCACCACCGGTATGGCAGGCGCTCGAAAACGACAGCCTGCAGGTGCATGCCCGTAAAATCGGTTTCCACTGGCAAAAGGTGCTGCGCCTGGTACTGCTCGGTCTGGTACTGCTCTGGGGGTCGGGTACGCTACTGTCTCTTTCCGTCAACCGCACCCAAATCTGGCTGGCCCAGGATACGGCCCGGGTTGCCGCTGACACTAAACAGCCTCTTCCGGAGCGCCTGCGTAACCAGTTAGCACTGCAGCAGACCATTGCCCGTCTGCAGAACCGTGAAGTGCACGGTGCGCCGTGGTACACCCGCTTTGGCCTGAACCAGGACAGCGACACGCTGAAGATGCTCTGGCCATTATACGCCCGTAACAACCAGCAGCTGATGCGCGATGCGCTGGCAGACGAACTTCACCGCCAGCTTAATGCTTTTGTGCAGTTGCCACCAGCAAGCACCGCACGCACGTCAGCCACTCAGAAGACCTACGGCCTGCTTAAAGGCTACCTGATGCTGGCCCGTCCAGACAAAGCTGATGCGGAGTGGTTGGCAGGCAATATGCTGAAAGCCTGGCCGCACCGCAGCGGCGTGCCGGACAGCGTGTGGCAGACCCAGGCGCCGAAGCTGCTCGGCTTCTGGGCGCAGAACCTGCCGGCACACCCGGAGTGGAAAATTACCCCTGACCGCGAACTGGTGGGTACGGTGCGCCAAATTTTACTCAAACAGATTGGTCAGCGTAACGCCGAATCCGGTCTGTACCAGGAGATGCTCGGACGCATTGCCCGTAACTGGCCGGATTTAACTCTATCTGACATGACCGGTGACACGGACGCGTCATCCCTGTTTTCTTCTGAAGAAGTGGTGCCAGGGATGTTTACGCGTCAGGCGTGGGAAGAGCAGGTAGGGGATGCAATTGATGAGGTGGTGAAGACCCGACGTGATGAAATCGACTGGGTGCTGACCGACAAAAGCCATCAGCCAGGTAGTGATGTGTCACCCGAATCCCTGAAACAGCGCCTGACGGAGCGCTATTTCACCGATTTTGGCAACGCCTGGCTCAATATGGCCAACAGCATTCAGTGGCATGAAGCTGCCTCGCTCTCCGAAGCCATTGCCCAGTTGAATCTGCTGGCAGATGTGCGTCAGTCACCTCTGGTGGCGCTGATGAATACGCTTGCCTGGCAGGGGCAGACCGGAGCCAAAGGTGAAGCCCTGGCTGACACCCTGGTGGACTCGGCGAAAAAATTAGTGGGGCGTAAGAAGAACGTAAAACAGTTTATCGAGCAGGCGCAGGGGCCCAAAGGGCCGCTGGACGGCGTGTTTGGTCCGCTCACGGGTCTGATGGCCGGCAAGGACGGTGCCGGCTCAAATGGTAACCTCAGCTTCCAGTCCTGGCTTGCCCGTGTGACCCAGGTTCGTCTCAAGCTTCAGCAGGTGACCAGTGCCCCTGATCCGCAGGCGATGGCGCAAATGCTGGCTCAGACCGTCTTCCAGGGGAAAGCCATTGACCTGACTGATACCCGTGACTATGGCTCTCTGGTGGCGGCAAGTCTCGGGCAGGAGTGGAACGGCTTCGGGCAGGCGCTGTTTGTGCAGCCGCTCGACCTGGCCTGGCGTCAGGTGCTGGCTCCTGCCGCAGGTAGCCTGAATACCCGCTGGCAGAGCACCATTGTTTCGCAGTGGAACACCGCATTTGCCGGACGCTATCCGTTTAAGGCCACCGGCAGCGATGCCTCTCTGCCGTTGCTGGCCCAGTTCCTGCGCAGCGACTCCGGGCGTATAGCGGCATTTATCAAAACTAACCTCGGCGGCATGCTGCATCAGGAAGGCAACCACTGGGTGGTGGATCCGGCTGCCAGTCAGGGAATGAGCATCAGTCCGGCGTTTCTTGCCGCCATCAACAAGCTTGCCGATATCTCGGATATCGTTTTTGCTCAGGGCGATGCCGGGGTTCATTTCGAACTGATGGCCCGACCGTCACGCGATGTGGCCCGCACCCAATTGACGCTCGATGGCCAGAAACTCGATTACTTCAACCAGATGGAAAGCTGGCAGAGTTTCACCTGGCCTGGTAACACGTACTATCCGGGAGTCGACTTGAGCTGGCGCTCAACCAGTTCTGAGATGCGTCTCTATAACAGCAGCCAGGGCAACTGGGGGTTTATTCGTCTGCTCGATAAGGCGCTGATCACCCCGCTCGACAGCAGTCGTACCCAACTGGTGTGGATCACCCCGGACGGTAATCCTCTGAAATTTATCATGCGCAGCGAGCTTGGTGACGGGCCGCTGGCGCTACTCGAACTGCAGGGCTTCAGCCTGCCGCAGACCATCTTTACATTGGGTGAAGTTGACCGCACGCCCACTCTTGCCGGAGACGAATGAATGGCGACTGCAGAAACACTCCTGACTCTGTGTCTTCCGGATGCAGCCCAGCGTGCTGTGCTGCTTGCACAGACCCGCGAAAGTCTCTCCCGGTGGTCGCCGTGGTTGACACCTCTCACGACCGGTCATGGAGCCGGGGATGACCCAACCTATGAGGATGATTTCCAGCTGATGCGTGAGGAAATCAACAAGCTTTCCGGCACCGATACCGGGGTGCTGTGCCGCCTGGCGGAAAGTATTCTTACCCGACAAGCCCGGGATATCCGGGTGGTGACCTGGTATGCTTTTGCCCGTCTGCAGCTTGACGGCGATATCGGGCTGACTGATGGCATCCTGCTCCTCACTGCCATGCTCAGCCAGACCGGGGGATACTGTCATCCGCAGCGAAGCACTGCAAGACTGACTGCACTCGACTGGCTGAACAGTGAGAAAATGCTGGATGCATTCTCGCGCTGGCCGGACGTGACGCGGGAAGAGACCGCCAGAACGGCGGCGGCGCTGTGCCTGCTGGAGTACGCGCTGGGAACCTTGCCGGAGGCGGAACGCCCTGCGTTTACTGGCTTGCTGCGTACGCTGGAAACCCGCATTGCAGGTAGCGGCGGGCTGGATACTCCGGTTGCTTCATCATGCCAGGACCATACAGGTGAAATCATTCACAGCAGACCGACATTGGGTGCTGCTGTTCCGGAAGCCGCTATCGTCAAATCGGAAGTTGAGCTGGTACGCCAGTTGCGCGTGCTGTCCGGCTGGGTTGTTGATCAGCCGCAGGGCTGGCTTGCCGCCCACCGGATGATGAAGGCCGCCCGCTGGGACCTGGTGATGCAACTGCCAGCACTGGATGCGAGCGGCAGGACGCGTCTGCTGCCGCCGAAGGCAGAATACCGAGCTCAGCTTAAACGCCTGTACCTGCAACAAAGCTGGACTGAACTGGTAGAGCAGGTGGATGTAATGTTCACCGAAGGCGGTAACCGCTTCTGGCTCGATTTGCAGTGGTATCTGTGGCAGGGTCTGAGCCGGGCGGGCGGGTCGTGGGAGCTCTGGGCGGAGTACATACTCAGCGACCTGAGGCTGTTACTGAAACGTCTCCCAGGACTGGAGACACTTGCCTGGAACGATGGTACCCCGCTGGCCGATGAGGTGACGCTGAACTGGATAAATGAAAAAGTCAACGATGAAATACCAGGGTTTGCTGATGAGCCTGCGGTGGTAAATGGAGGACAGACGGATGACATATTTGCGCTGGAAGTGGAGGCCATGGAAAAAGGCGATCGTGATGGCCCGGAGGCTGCGCTGATCTGGCTTCAGAATCGTCCAGAAATGGTCTCTCCCCGCAGTCGCTGGTTACTCCGTTTAGTTATGGCTCGGGTGGCTGAGCAGTACGGGCGTAATGAGCTTGCGCTGCACTTGTTGGGTGAGCTTACCGGGAGCGCCCCACAACTGACTCTGAATGAGTGGGAACCCGGGCTGTTGTTTGATGTACAGGCCCGCCGTCTTCGGTTGTTGCGTCTGAAGGCCGGACGCAGCGAGAGCGACAAAGCCCGTTTTGCTCCAGAAATGGACAGTCTCCTGGCCGCGCTGATCGCCCTCGATCCTGCACGTGCGATGGTGCTGTGCGGATAGATTCTGCATTTTCTGGTCATTGTACTGATGACGTCTCTTTTTTGATGATTTCTACATTCAGGATCTCCCTACATGGATGATTTAACCCTTCGCTACTACGAAGCCGAATTACGCTACCTGCGCGAAGCCGGTAAAGAGTTTGCCCGTGCCCACCCCGACCGCGCAGCCATGCTCAACCTGGATAAAACCGGGGCTCGCGACCCGTATGTGGAGCGCCTGTTCGAGGGCTTCGCCTTCCTGATGGGCCGCCTGCGTGAAAAGCTTGATGATGACCTGCCGGAGCTGACCGAAGGGCTTGTGAGCCTGCTGTGGCCGCATTACATGCGCACCATCCCATCGCTCTCCGTGGTGGCTTTCACGCCGGACTGGCGTCAGCTTCGCAAAATGGAAGTGCTGGAAAATGGCTTTTCCGTACTGTCGCGCCCGGTTGGTCCCGATAACACGGTCTGCCAGTATCGCACCACCCGTGATGTACCGTTGCAGCCGCTGCACCTGGCCGAGGCGCGTCTGCAAATCGAGCCGGATGGTCGGGCTGCCGTTAGCCTGCGCTTTGAGTGCCCGGACAAGGTGGACTGGTCTAAAGCCGGAATTGATAAGGTCGCCATTTATCTTGATGCCGACAGCCCTGTGGCCTCGGCATTGCATTTGGCGCTGACCCGACGGGTACAGGCGATGTACGTCCGTCACGCTGAAACCCGTACTGAACGGGTCCGCTTTGACGGCTGGTGCAAGCCGATGGGCTTTGATGATGCTGATCGCCTGTGGCCGAAAGGGGATTCTGCATTCAGTGGCTACCAGCTGCTGCTGGAGTATTTCAGCTTCCGCGAGAAGTTTATGTTTGTGGAGCTGAAAGGTCTGGAGCTTGCCGGACTGAGTCAGAAAACCACCTGGTTTGAGACCGATATCGTACTCGACGGCGGCTGGCCGTCAGACATGCCGTTTGAGACCGATAATTTCCGCCTGCACTGTGCGCCGGTCATTAACCTGTTCTCACTTGAAGCGGACCCGCTGACGCCTGACCCGCTGCAGAACGAATACCTGCTGCGCCCGATGCGCGTTCAGGACGGGCATACAGAAATCTACAGCGTGGACTCCATTTTCGGTGCGGTGAAGAATGGTAAGCATCCGTACGTACCGTTCACAAGTTTCCGCCACCGCGGCGGTATGATGCGCCATGACGCACCTGAGCGCTACTTCCATACCCGCGTGAAGCGCGGCCCCTCTGGTCTGTATGACACCTGGCTTATCCTCGGCGGAAAGTCATTCGAGATGGAACAACTGTCGCATGCTCCGGAGTCGCTCTCCATTCGCATCACCGGCACCAACGGACAGCTGCCGCGCCGGTCACTCGAGAGTACGCTGCTGGATAGAGTGGTGAAAGCGGGCAAGGTACCAGTTCAGGTCATGAACCTGAAGGTGCCGACCTTGCCACTCTATCCGCCGGCAAATGATCGCTTCCACTGGCGTGTGATGAGCCATCTGGGTTCAAGCTTTTTAAGCATGATGGATAACCCGGAAGTGCTGCGCGGCACGCTGGCACTCTATGACTGGACCGATGATGAGATGAACCGTCGCCGTCTGGAGGCAATTGTGGCGGTGAAGCATGTCCTTATCCGCCGCTTTGAGAAGGGCTTTATGCTGCGCGGGGTCGATATCGAAATCACTCTTAACGCGGACAAATTTGCCGGAGAGGGCGATGTCACTCTATTTGGTGAAATGCTGCACCGCTTCTTTGGCCTGTATGCCGATGTTCACCTCTTTAATCAGCTCACACTGGTGCTGCAACCAACAGGGAAACGACTGCGATGGAAAGAGAATCACAGCCAGCACATTCCGGGCTGACGGAGCGGCTTCGCGACGATATCTGGCGGGTTAATTTCTATCGTTTCTGTCAGTTGCTGGAGCAGGAAAATCCGGATGCACCGAAGCTCGGCAGTACCGAGAAAATCTCTGCCGACCCGGTGCGTTTTCGACCGTGGCCGGGCATGGGGTTCCCGGTCAGTGAACTGAAGGCGGTCGAAACCGACGAGGACAACCCTGATCTGTCGCCGACGGTACGCACCACTTTTCTTGGGCTGTACGGGGTTGACTCCCCACTGCCGACGGCATATCTCGATGATATCGCCCAACGCCGGGAAGGGCATGAAGCCACCACCGCGTTTCTTGATATCTTCAGCCATCGCATCCATACCCAGTACTACCGCATTTGGCGCAAATATGCCTACCCTGCAACCTTTGAAGCAGGCGGGGTGGATGAGACTTCTCAGTGTCTGCTGGGGCTAGTTGGTCTCGGTATCCCAGGCACTGCAGAACAGGTAGCCACGCCGGTCTCCCGCTTCCTGGCGTTGCTCGGCACCATGCGTTTGCCAACGCGCAATGCCGAAGGGATACATCAGCTGGTGAGTCTGCTGGCCCCGGAAACCCGTGCCACGGTTATCAGCCCGGATCCGGTGAAAGTCCCCACAGAGAATCGCAGCGGGCTCGGTAAAGAAAACCGGGTTTCACTGACACAGCGTGCCACGCTCGGTAGGACCGGGAAAGAGGCCTGTAGTCGTATCCTGCTGATGCTCGCAACCGACAACCCGCAAGAGGCACTGGACTGGTTGCCCGGCGGCCAGATACACACCGACCTGATGGTGCTGCTGCGGGTGTACATGGGTTATCGTTCCGATGTACGCCTTCGCCTCACGGTACCGGTAAGCTGTCTGCCTGAACCCCGTCTGGGTAAGACAAGTTGGGTACAGCTGGGCCGCACCGGCGTGCTGGGACTGAAGCGGGACCGTCCCACGACCCGTACGCATCTGACTGTGAGCCTGGGTATCTATAAGGGGCTCACCTGTGAGACTCTGCGGCCGGCACAACCCGGCGGCTATCGCTTCGACTGATATTCAGATACATACCACATTCAACACACCCCTGTTTCTGAACGCTGAAAAGGACTCCACGAATGACTTTCGCTTCCCTGCCGCGCAGCACTGCACTGATGCTGTTCTGTTCCCTGTTGACCGCATGTGGCCTGACTCAGGCCGTAACGGACGGCACGGTCAGCGCAACCAGAGCCATTTTCTACAAAAAAATAAAGGTGCTGCATCTCGATTTTGAACCCCGTGCGGCTATTAACGCCGATGAAAGCCAGACGCCGCTGGCCACCATGGTGCAGGTTTACCAGCTCAAAGACCGCCAGAAGGTGGACGCTGCCGACTACCAGAAGCTGCTGCGCGATGCAGACACCACCCTGAAAGAAGACATTGTGGTCAGTAAGTCACTGCTGGTAATGCCCAAAGGCAGCGTAACCCTCAATATGCCAATGAATGAAGAGGCGAAATTTGTAGCGGTGGTGGGGCTGTTCAATCGTCCGGATATACATAATAACACCTGGAAGCTGGTGCTGAGCCTCGATGACCTCGACCCGGATAAGCCGCGTACCATCCAGCTCAACAGCACCGGGTTGACCCTGGACCCGGTGAAGGAGTAAGTACATGGATACGATCCTGGATAACTGGCTGGCGCTGTTTGACGGGCAGACCCGATATTGCCTTGAGATTAACGACAGCATCCTGAAGCCGGATGTGCTGAACTTCCACGGCCGCGAAGCGCTGAATGCCCCGTTCGAATGGCGCATTGAGTTCACCACACCTCAGAAAGGCATCG
Organism: Enterobacter chuandaensis; assembly: GCF_039718975.1. Taxonomy (NCBI): domain Bacteria; kingdom Pseudomonadati; phylum Pseudomonadota; class Gammaproteobacteria; order Enterobacterales; family Enterobacteriaceae; genus Enterobacter; species Enterobacter chuandaensis. The sequence continues at coordinate 3,343,206 of NZ_CP097173.1, read as the reverse complement.
GCCGCGAGGATGCACTGCTGAAGTATGCCACCCTCAGCATGCTTTCAGGCCGTTTGGTACAGGGCATTATCACTGGTTTTGAGGTCCTAAGAGAGACTGCGGACCAGACGCATTTCGCCGTAACGCTCTCCTCGCGTCTGGCACTGCTTGCTCATACCCGCCGCTGCGCGGTATGGCAGAATGTTTCGGTGCCAGAATTGGTGGAACAGGTCCTGCGTAGACACGGGCTGGAAGGGGGGGATTTTGAATTCCGGCTGGAACGCTCTTACCCGGTACGTGAGCTTATCGCCCAATGGCGGGAGACTGACCTGCAGTTTATGCAGCGAATCCTTGCTGAGGTCGGTATCTGGTTTCGTACCGGGGTGAATACCACCACCGGGCTGGACACCGTAATCTTTGCCGACAGCCAGCTGCACTACCAGTTTGATGTGCGCCTGCCGTACCGTGAGCCCTCTGCACTGTATGACGGCGCGGTCGAAGCGGTATGGGATGCCAGAGTATGGCACCACACTGTAACTGGCAGTGTGGCCACCCGGGATTACAACTACCGCACGGCCGGTACGCCGATGGATGCGACCGTCAGTGTCAGAAGTGAAGCGGTCACAACTGGCGAATATTACCGCTATCTTGCCCCTTATCGTGAAGCGGGCGACGACACTACCTCAGAACCTGAAACCGAAAGCGGGGCGTTTTATGCTCGTATCCATCACGAACGTGAACTGAACAGGGCCATCAGCCTGCATCTCTTCAGCAACGCCAGTCACCTGACGCCGGGCATAGTGCTGGAAACCGGCGACAGTGATGTGCCGGAGCTGAAAGAAGGCATGGTTATCACGCTTACCACTTTCCGCGCCGCCCGGGACACCCGTCTGCACGTTTCCGTCTGGGGTATGCCCTACAGTGAGCAGTTCTGCTTCAGACCCGAGCCTGCACCGCGCCCGCTTATCGCCGGCACGCTGACTGCTCGTGTCGAGAGCGACGAGAAGAACGCGCCTTACGCGCATCTTGATGAAACGGGGCGCTACCGGGTGAAGCTGGACTTCAGCCGTGAAGACGCAGAGCCGGGCTATAACTACCTGTGGATACGTCAGGCCAAACCGTACGCCGGGGAAACGTACGGCTGGCACACGCCGCTGATAAATGGCACCGAAGTGGGGGTTGCCTTTGACGGCGGCGACCCGGATCGCCCGTACATTGCCCATGCGTTCCATGATTCTGAACATCCGGACGTGGTCACCCGCGACAACCGCAGCCAGAACATCCTGCGCACCGCGGGTCAGAACGAGCTGCGGATGGAAGACCAGCGCAAGAGTGAACATATCGCACTCAGCACGCCGTTCGGGGCCACTGCCCTTAACCAGGGCCATATCGTTGATGCACAGAACGAGCCGCGAGGCACCGGCTTTGAGCTGCGCACCGATGAATACGGGGTTATCCGTGTGGCAAAAGGGCTGCTGGTCACCGCCGATGGCAAAGTGCACGGCGAAGGCGATGTGCTGGATATGGACGTGGCTCTCAGAGAGATTGAGGCCGTCCGGACGCAAATCGAGGGACTGGCCACAGCAACCCGACAGGCAAAAGCCCTGGAAGCTGATATCGCCAGCCAGCAGGCGATGTTCGCCACACGGCTGAAAACTATCAATGAGATGCTTCACTTCTCAGCACCCGAGGGGATGGCGTTTACCAGCGCAGAGCATCTGCAGCTGGCGGCCACTGACAATATTGCCCTGAATGCCGGTGGTGATATCAGTATCGGGACCCAGGGGCATATCACCGGACTGGCGGGCGACAGCGTGGGAATGTTTGCCCAACACGGCAAGCTGAGCCTGATTTCGGCACAGGGGCCGGTACAGTTTCAGGCGCAGAACGGGGTGATGCACCTGAGCGCGGAGCAGAAACTGACCCTCATCTCTGCCAGAGAGATGCTGCTGGCCGGGAAGAAGCGAATACGTCTGGTGGGGGGCGGAAGCTCCATCCTCATCGAGCAGGGACAAATCAAGTATGAGACGGCGGGGACGTATACCCGTAAGGCCAGCCGGCTGGATACGGAAAGTGGTGCTTCGCAGACGGTAAAAATGCCACATCTGCCCGGCAAGGGAGAACACGACCTCGCGCTTAATTTCTTTGACGGGCAGGATGCTATCCCGAAAGTGCTTTATACCCTTCATTTCGACGGTGGCAGCGAACTCGCTGGCGTACTGAATGAGCAGGGATATGCCCTGCACAAAAATGTGCCGTTTGAGTCAGCGACCGTGACTTACCAGCTTCCACCGCCTGAGCCGGATAAGCCCTGGGCATCGTGGGATTTACTGCTGGAAAAAACCAGCATCAGGGAGGGATAAAAATGATAGATCAGGAACTTCAGAACGCACTGGCTTTCTACCAGCCCCCACCACAAAGCTGGTATGACGAGCTGGCAGATAAAGCCAAAGCATCCGGAGAGTGGCTGTGGGAAACGCTTCAGGGCGACTTTAACGAACGGCAGACGACCGGGCAGATCGTTACCGGAACGGTTATCTCGATGATCCCTCTGGTGGATCAGATTTGCGACGTCCGTGACCTTATCGCCAACTGTAAGAAGATAAAGGAAAATGATACTGAGGTCTGGCCGTGGGTGAGCCTTGGTCTGACGCTGGTCGGCTGCTTCCCGACTCTGGGCTCGCTGGTCAAGGGGAGTGCCAAAGTGATGTTCTTGTCCGTGCGCAAAGCCCATTTTAACGAGCTGAGCAAGGCGGGTAACTACAGTCGCCTGCTGGACGGGAGTATCGCACAGCTCAACCGTTTTCTGGATACTTCTGCGGTTCGTAGTACGTTACGAACGCTTCGTATCTACAATCCCTGTCACTATCTGGCAGGCAAAATTGATGAACTGAAAAGCATGCTCAGTACATCGTCGCTGCTTGAGGTGATGGACAAGCTGATGAAAGTGACGCGCAGTCTGTTCGATACAGTAACTCGCTGGGGGCCATCCAGTCTGCAACGCCCGGTCGCGGCTCTGTGGGAAACGCTGGTCTCTGTACGCAGCAAAGCGAATGCAATGCTGGCGAAAGCGCTGAAACCACTGAACGACATTCTGGAGCGCCTTGCGAATCGCCTGAGAGTAGAAGGGGATAATGCGTTTCGTGCACATGTCGGTGAGAATGCTCATTTCTACGGCGCGGCCCGTGCCAGTGAAGAAATCGACTATTTCAAACGTGAGAAGCCGGATTGGGTGGATGTGGGGGTGACAAAAGCAGCGTATCCGGCGCTTGAACTAATCAGCAGAAAACATACGAATAAGATTTCTGAAGGTTGGCCGGATATCAGCAAAACCAGCGAAAACCTGGCGTTGAAAGGTAAGTTTGATACCTTCGACTCTTCCATGAAGGCGGCTGAAATCCCACCAGGCACGGTTATCTATCGTGTGGTTGACCCATCGTCGAGCGATAACAACATCTGCTGGATGCACAAGGCTGAATTTGACACGCTGACCAGTAAAAGCGACTGGCGGCGGCGATTTGCCGTGTGGAAGAGCTGGAATGAAAACGGCGAGTTTGTCACTTATACCGTTCCGCGAGGTCAATCACTAAAAGTCTGGGAGGGAAGAGCTGGAACACAGTTTAAAAAAGATGCGTACGGTGCCACAGAATATTCTTTGGAAGGTGGAGCCGTACAGATTGTTCTGGACCCGTCGCAGTTGAAAAAAGAGTACACAGGGCCACGACAGAAAACAGGCTGGGGGTATGGTGATGCGGCTAACGACCCTGTTTATCCATATCAGGGATTACCGAAGCTGGAAAACACCCATAACTGGTATGAACCAAAGGATAAAAAATAATGGCAGTCTTACATCCTCAGGAATGTTATTTACTGGAGAAGTTTATTTCCCCTGAACATTACGCAGCAACCCGCGATGCGATTATTGCCTATATCGACGCTCATGAAGCCGCATTTGCCCGTTATCTGAGAGAAATTCCGTTAAACAGCCGTAAACTCCCTCTCTGGCAACAGGTTGATATGGTGTGGGGAAATCGTGTGATGCCGAATATTCGTCCAGTCAAAGAGCAGTACGTTAAAGGGTATATTGCTCGTATGAATAATGATATTAAAGCATTTCATGTTGGTGGGGCGATGAGTTCCATCACCAAAGGCATTACCGACTGCTGGAATGGTTGGATGACAGAAGATGAAATAAAAAAAATATCTGAACTTGAAAGTATAGCGGCAGAGTTGGATAAAAGGTTATCTATTACATTAGATGCTACCTGGCGTGAAGGCACTTTAACTTATAATGATTTTACTCTGGAATATAAAAACGAACTTCCCTCACAGATTCCTCGTTATGAACTTGATACTTTAGTACGCATCGAATTAGGTGACAAACCCACTTTAAGTGGGATCTATTTACCTGATGTTGATTTCTCTCCTGCTCGTTTTATTCATGCTGACTATGGTGAGCCAGTATCAGCGTTGCAGGGAAGAACACGTTGCGACTGGATAGACCCAGTAACAGGGGAGAGAGATTATAGTTGGGATGAAACTGAGTGGGCCAAAACAGGCTGGACACTGATCCGTCGTGTTGAAGGTGAGTTTATTGATGTTCCGCCAGAGGGTTTTTTCCCGGAGGGGAAACCGGAAGAGCTTTATAACTGGCCACGGCGTGAAAAGAAACTCTTGCAGGAAGAAAAACAACGTATTACCTGCTGGAGCGGCATTCTTGCACCGTTCGATGGTCGCTGGGCGACCATTGTTAATGGCACAACGCAATATACTCACACTCGAGCCGGACAGGTGATGCCAGAATTTGAAGATAACCATGGACAGAAGCATCCGGCCCGTTGGTCGTTACTGGATAGAAACGATGGTGGCAGCGTGTTTGCTGTGACTCCTGAGGAGGGGAATTGATCATGCCGCGCAATTCACCCTCATTATGCGAGATGCTTTACGGTAATTTTGTCGGTGATCTCGATCTTCAGCATATTAGTGAAGAAAATCAGGTCATCCTGTCGGTGCTAGATAATATGCAACGGATCCTCAATTGCCGCGCCGGGACTCTGGCACATATACCGGATTATGGCCTGCCGGACATGACCACTATTCTGCAGGGGCTCCCAGGTACAGCACATAAGCTGATGTCGACGCTCTCTGCCGTCCTGCTCAAATATGAGCCACGCCTGAAAAAAATAGACGTGGTTCTGCTGGAGCAGAACGTACCCGGCGAACTGCGCTATGCCATTGACGCAGAGCTCAAAGGTATTGGGCTGGTGCGCTACGGCACCGAGTTTAAGCCCGAAGGACGGGTTCTGTTGAGGCACCTCAGGCAACAGCAGTATCTCGACACGTCAACCCGAATATAAGGTCAGTTAGCACCATGTCAATAAAATCACAGTTCATGAAAAAATTGCAGGCCAGACAATCTGCGCCGGCTTTGCCTTGTAGCAAGAGTCAGAGGGACATAGCTGAGTTTCGCCTGCGAATGGAGCAACTTCAGACGCAAATGGATGAGTGGCTGACAGGTACCGGACTGAATGTCGAGCCGCTGACGGCATCTGTTCCTGACCTGCTGGTGGAGGGAGGAGCTTTCGAGATCACCGGTATCGTTCTGCGTTATGACAGCCGGGCGGTAAAGTTTATGCCGGTATTTCTTTTTGGTCAGGGCGTGGCGGGCTGTGTCGAGGTGACTTTCTGCTCCGGAGAAAATGTGATTTCTCAAGGACGCCTGTTCATGCGGGTGGGGGGAGTGAATAACTGGACTTACACTCCCCCTGATACGTCGCCTCAGTCAGGGCAACTATTTGATGAAGGTATTTTTTTCGGTTTGATTTTAGCGCTGTTGCCATAGCGATAATATTTATTCCCTCTATTCATCATTGCAATTCTAAATCGTAAAACAGCCTCACACATCAACTGACGATATTAACCGACACGGATATTCAGGCCTTCCAGGATGACCACACATAAAACGTTAAAAACCGGCTGCGACCCGCGCACGCTGCCGGAATATACATCCCTGCGTAATGAAATGAATAAACTGAGCCATCCGGCGCGCCCGGATGTGAACTGGCTATACGTTGAAAAGTGCTGCCTTTCATTATTCGAGCAAAACGGCGTTGAGTTGCAGACCGCAGCCTGGTACACCCTTGCCCGTACGCATCTGTCTCGATTAACTGGTCTGAATGAAGGGCTCGCTATCCTGGAGGCTCTGATTAGCCGTCAGTGGGATGTTCTCTGGCCGCAGGCGTTACAGGTCCGTATGGAAATTCTTAGCAGCCTGAGCCAGCGCCTGCAGCAGCTCTTGCGTATGCTTCCATTGGACAAGGGTGATCTTAGCGAGCTTTATAGCGCTGAAGCGTTGCTTACCCGCCTGGGCGAGGTGCTCCAGCGCCTTGAACTCAAACACCTTAGCCAGTTCGATACCTTACGAGTGTTGATACATTCAAGCGCAGCAAGGCTGGAAAACAGTAATGGCATGACGGATTTGAATGAGAGCAGGCCTGGTAGTGAATCGCCTCCGGAGAGGGTAGAGCCGACCGAAGAGGTGAAATGGGTCTATGTTGTGCAGCAGGAAACTGAGCGGAATAGTGAAGACCGTATAACGGTTCCCGGGTCTGTCAGATCGTGGAAACCTTTTGTCGCTGGGGCGTGTTCTGCGCTGGTGGTTTGCATCGCCGTGGCGTGGGGAGGGGGATTGCTGTCCAGACCCGATCCATTAACGGCTCAGATCGTCGCCTCTCTGGCACCCTTACCTGAAGCGCTCACGCCTGTTCAGCAAGATGCGTTAATGCAGCGAGGAACGCTACCGTCTACGTTTATCTCAGATACGCAGCAGCAGCTTGCACGACTGGATAAGCTGCCTCCTGACTGGAGTATTGTTTATAGTCTTCAGCTGTTAGAACAGCTCGAGACATTACGGCCAGAAGAGTCTAAGGCGCTGATAATACAGTGGCAAAAAAAGTTTAACGCGACGGCGTTGCCTGTAGACGCCATGAACAGCTGGTATCAGGGAATGATGAAGCTTCAGCAACTGAGTAATCGCCTGAGTAGTCTGGATGAGCAAAAAGGAAAATATATAACGGTGAGTGAGCTTAAATCCGTGGTTTTTTCGACAATTCAGTCATTTAACCGTACGATACCGGCTGAGGAACAGCTCAGACGCCTGTCGCAATATCCTGCCGGATATGCGCTTCCTGAAGCTGAAAAGACTCAACTGGAGCTTCATCTTAAACAACTGGCAACGCGATATGCTCAAATTAAACAGAATATGTCTGCGCAATGAGTTCAGGTGATTGTCAGGCTAATAAAAGGAAGATCAAAGTGTCCCCTGCAGGAATCGAACCTGCAACTAGCCCTTAGGAGGGGCTCGTTATATCCATTTAACTAAGGGGACGAGGCGGCACGAGTATAGCGTTATTTACACTTTGCGTTAAGCGCATTGCCGCCTGACTGCTCAAAGAGTCACCATTCAGGTTGATTTTTTTGCTGTTTTATCTTTATCTGCCTGCGCCTTAAGCTCGGCTTTGCGTTTATTAGACATGTCGTTACGGATTTGGGCATGGCTTAACAGCGCAAAGATAAACGTTCCGCCGCAGATATTCCCCGCCAGCGTTGGAAGGGCGAACGGCCAGAAGAAATCACTCCAGTGAAGTGTACCGTTAAAGACCAGATAAAGTATTTCAACGGTGCCGACCACGATATGCGTGGTATCCGCCAGCGCAATCAGCCAGGTCATCAGGATGATCACCACGATTTTAGCGCTACCGGCAGAAGGGAACATCCACACCATTGTGGCGATAATCCAGCCGGAGATGATGGCATTAGAGAACATTTCGACCGGCGTGTTTTTCATCACATCCATACCGATCTTCACAAACGCGTCCCGGGTGGGCTCATCAAATATCGGCATATATTCGAACGCCCAGGCCGCAATGCCCGTACCGATGATATTGCCCAGCAGAACCACGCTCCACAGCCGCATCAGTAAACCAAAATTGCCGAGGGTAGGGTTTTGCATCACTGGCAGTACGGCGGTCACCGTGTTTTCAGTAAACAGCTGCTGGCGGGCCATGATGACGATAATAAAGCCGAAGGTATAGCCGAGGTTCTCCAGTAAAAATCCGCCCGGAACGCCTTCCAGTTGAACATGAAAGATTCCTTTAGCGAGCAGTGAAGCCCCCATTGACAGCCCCGCAGCGATAGCTGACCAGAAGAGGGCCATCGCATCGCGCTCCATCTCTTTTTCACCATCCTGGCGAATATGTTCATGGATCGCCATCGCGCGGGAGGGAAGACGATCTTCATCAATCTCTATCTTCTCGCCGCGTGCTTTCTCCTCGCTTTCGATTTCATGTTCCTCATTACTCTCGCCAATTTTTTCTTCACCCACATCTTTCATAACGGCTCCCACAGGATAATCTTTCTTTTAAGCGTAGCGGCTTTTATCGGGATGCCTGTGGGGATGCTCTTAATTTGGCGGGAATGACAACAAAGGTGATACATCTCGTTCAAAGACATTATAAAATTGCCAGCGAAACGAATTCTAAAAGTCAGGCTATGCTGAGATCAGAGTCACGGTGATTACTGCCCGTAATTGTACTCATAGACATCGTGAAGCGTGCTGTTACAATCACTTGCACGTTTTCAGACGGAGCGCCACCTGCTCCGTTACGGATGGCAATCAACGATAGCCATACTGAACAGGGAGATATTTATGAAACTTCGGCTGTCGGCGCTTGCGCTGGGCGCGACGATGCTTGTGGGCTGCGCCAGCTCCGGGGAGCAAACGGGACGCTCCGATCCTCTCGAAGGATTTAACCGCTCGATGTACAGCTTCAACTACAACGTGCTGGACCCGTATGTGGTTCGCCCGGTGGCTGTGGCATGGCGCGATTATGTTCCACAGCCCGCACGTAACGGATTAAGCAATTTCACCAGTAACCTGGAAGAGCCTGCGGTGATGGTCAACTATTTCCTGCAGGGCGATCCGTATCAGGGGATGGTGCACTTTACGCGCTTCTTCCTGAACTCCCTTCTGGGGATGGGTGGCTTTATCGATGTCGCGGGCATGGCTAACCCGAAACTGCAGCGTGAACAGCCGCACCGTTTCGGCAGTACGCTGGGGCATTATGGCGTCGGTTACGGGCCTTACGTTCATCTGCCGTTCTATGGCAGCTTCACCGTGCGTGATGAGGGTGGCGATATGGTCGATACGCTGTATCCGGTCCTGTCGTGGCTCACCTGGCCGCTGTCGGTTGGCAAATGGACGGTGGAAGGGATTGAAACGCGCGCGCAACTGCTTGATTCAGATGGCCTGCTGCGCCAGTCGTCCGATCCGTACATTATGGTGCGTGAAGCGTACTTCCAGAATCATGACTTTATTGCCAACGGTGGCAAGCTGAAGCCGGAAGATAATCCAAACGCGAAGGCTATTGAAAACGAACTCAAAGATATTGATTCGGAATAAATAAAAAAGGTGAGCAACGCTCACCTTTTTTGATCCCTGCGCGATTAAAACGCGTAGTTGAAGTTAGTACCGAACAGCCACGCCTTACCTTCAGAGGTAAATTCGTACGGGCCTTCCTTGAAGGTCACCTTCTGGCCATGCATATAAGAAACGCCCGCATCGACAGACGCATTCTCGTTGAACGCGTAGGTGGCGCCAGCACTCACCCAGAAGCGGTCCTGATCCGGAATGGAGATAGAGCGCTTATCAGCCGGTACCGGGCTGTCATCGAATGCAACACCGGTACGGAATGTCCAGTTGTCATCCATATAATAGGTGGTACCCAACGCAATGCGGTAGGCGTCGTGGAAGCTCTCATCTTTATAGAACAGCGTTTGACCATTATTGCCGGTTGCTTTCAGCTCCTGGAACTGGCTCCAGCTGGTATAGGCCAGGCTATAGTGAATAGCCCACTGTGGCGCAACGCGGTTGTAACCGGAGACTTCCCACATTTCTGGCAGATGCAGTGACAGTGAGCCAGGGACAGTTTGACCGGAAGTTCCCCACGGGATGGTGGTGCCCGCACCAGGGACCAGGCTGTTGACCGGCGTCAGGATGCCGCTCTTGTAATCGCCGTCGAAGTCAATTTTCACTTCGGAACGATAGGTCAGGCCCCAGCGGTTGTTTTTGTCCAGCTCGTAAAGAATACCGGCGTTCCAGCCATAGCCCCACTCATCGCCTTTCAGGCTGGCAATTTTGTTGCTGTTTTTCGGCAGGCGAGCCGTTTGTTCACCGGAGTAACGCTCAATTTTTGCATCAGCGTAGACGGCATCAAAGCCCAGACCGAAGCTCCAGTTATCGTTCAGACGATAAGCACCGCTCAGGTTCAGGTTCAGCGTTGTCAGGTCTGTTTTACCGCCGTATTCGCCTGCCGGGTAGTTGTTATTGAACTCGGTAGCAAGGCCATAGTTAGACGTGACGGATGCGCCCCAGCCAAATTGTTCATTGATTGGTGCAACGAAGTGCAGGTTAGGTACCCACGCCGTTGGCGCAATGTTATCTGCTTTCAGGCTCGCACCAGAAGGTGACGTGCCGGAAATGTTGACATCAGGATCGATATACACCGCACCAGCAGAGAAGGTCGGGCGATCGAACATCATGATCAATGCAGGGTTACGGCTTGCGTTACCAGCATCATCAGCGATTGCACCTTCCCCTGAATACGCACGGCCAAGGCCAGAGGAAGAAAATTCGTTTAGCTGAAAGCCCGCTGACCAGGCGGAAGTAGAGACGATTGCCACTGCGACTGCCAGCGCAGTCTTGTTGAACAGGGTTTTCTGGCTCATGACCATAACCTCATTGAGTTATTTTTATTCAATAATTGTTACATACCGTAACAGGAGCGCGAAGTGTAGGGTCTGAGGTATGACAGACAAATCAGACCAGTGGCCAGAGTATAGGTCCGACCAGCCGGAATGTTGCAAGTTTGTTTATTAATATTTTCAAACATGTTTCTTGAAACGAGATCTGGTTGGCAAAATTGTGACCATCGCGGCTCACTCAAAAGGGTGGTTTTTGTTTTAGATCATTTTTTAGTGTGATATCGGTCACTTATCCGATTTTGCGCCATTAACGGCTGGAGAGAGCCAGCGCCGGGGCGTAAAATAGCAGCATCGTGTTTATCTCGCGCATAGCGCGAATACAGAGGAAATTGAGCTATGAGTAAATGCAGTGCTGATGAAACCCCGGTTTGCTGCTGTATGGATGTTGGCACCATCATGGACAACACCGATTGCACCGCGTCTTACAGCCGTGTATTCACCAACCGTGCAGAAGCCGAAGAGACGCTGGCCGCGCTGAGCAAGCGCGCGCGTGATGTGGAGTCCGATCCGTGTGAAATCAAATCCACCTTCACGGAAGTGGACGGTGGCGTGAAGCTGGATATCGACTTTGTGTTTGCCTGCGAAGCTGAAACGCTGATTTTCCAGCTGGGTCTGCGTTAACTCCTGCGGTCTGGTACCCTCATCCCAACCCTCTCCCACGGGAGAGGGCGCAAACACTAAAAACGGTAACCTACGGGTTACCGTTTTGCTTTTACCCTGGGCATTTTCTTTTTCTTCTCTGTGTTTTACCTCGCATTTTTATGCTTCCCTGATTGGCTGAATGTAAAAAAATGGTTAAGACTGTTATCAGGTCAGACCACTTTATAGTCATGTAAAATTTTTCACAGGGGAAGGTTATGAGTCAGGCATTACCGCTAATCACCCGACAAGGTGACCGCATTGCCATTGTCAGCGGTCTGCGTACGCCGTTTGCGCGTCAGGCGACGGCGTTTCACGGTATACCGGCTGTCGAACTGGGGAAAATGGTAGTGGGGGAGATGCTGGCTCGCAGCGAAATTCCGCCTGAGGTCATCGAACAGCTGGTCTTCGGCCAGGTCGTACAGATGCCTGAAGCCCCTAACATTGCGCGGGAAATTGTTCTCGGTACCGGCATGAACGTTCATACCGATGCCTACAGCGTCAGCCGCGCGTGCGCGACCAGCTTCCAGGCGGTCGCAAACGTGGCGGAAAGTCTGATGGCGGGCACCATTCGCGCCGGGATTGCGGGTGGCGCGGATTCTTCCTCCGTACTGCCGATTGGCGTCAGTAAAAAGCTGGCCCGCATTCTGGTGGATGCCAATAAAGCCCGCACCACCGGTGCGAAGCTCAAACTCTTCTCGCGTTTACGCCTGCGTGACCTCATGCCCGTGCCACCTGCCGTAGCGGAATACTCCACCGGCCTGCGCATGGGCGATACCGCCGAGCAGATGGCGAAAACCTACGGTATTACCCGCGAACAGCAGGATGCGCTGGCGCATCGCTCGCATCAGCTGGCAGCGAAAGCCTGGTCGGAGGGCAAACTGACCGAAGAGGTTATGACCGCCTACACGCCTCCCTATCGTGAGCCTCTTACTGAAGACAACAATATTCGTGGTACCTCGACGCTGGCGGATTACGCCAAACTGCGTCCGGCTTTTGACCGCAAGCACGGCACCGTGACGGCGGCCAACAGCACACCGCTGACCGATGGCGCTGCTGCGGTGATCCTGATGACGGAGTCGCGTGCAAAAGAGCTGGGCATCACGCCGCTGGGCTATTTGCGCAGCTATGCCTTTACCGCTATTGATGTCTGGCAGGACATGCTGTTAGGTCCGGCGTGGTCCACGCCGCTGGCGCTGGATCGCGCGGGGCTGACGCTGGCCGATTTAACCCTGATTGATATGCACGAAGCCTTTGCCGCGCAAACCCTGGCAAACGTCCAGCTGCTGGCAAGCGAGCGTTTTGCACGCGACGTGCTGGGCCGCGCCCACGCCACCGGCGAAGTCGATCAAAGCAAATTCAACGTGCTGGGTGGCTCGATCGCCTACGGCCATCCGTTTGCAGCCACGGGCGCGCGAATGATCACCCAAACTTTACACGAACTCCGTCGCCGTGGCGGCGGGTTTGGCCTTGTCACCGCGTGTGCGGCGGGGGGCCTTGGCGCAGCAATGGTTCTGGAGGCTGAATAATGGATATGCCATCTGCATTTAATCTGACGGTTCGCCTCGATAACGTGGCGGTTATCACTATTGATGTGCCTGATGAAAAGATGAATACCCTGAAGGCTGAATTCGGCACTCAGGTTCGCGCTATGCTCAAGCAGATCCGCGAAAATAAAGCGATCCGCGGCCTGGTCTTTATCTCGGCCAAGCCGGATAACTTTATTGCCGGGGCCGATATCAACATGATTGCACGTGCGCAAAGCGCGCAGGAAGCTGAAGATTTGGCGCGTCAGGGACAGCAGGTGATGGCCGAGATCAACGCCCTGCCGATCCCGGTTATTGCCGCGATCCACGGTGCCTGTCTGGGCGGCGGGCTGGAGCTGGCGCTGGCCTGTCACAGCCGTATCTGCACCGATGATGCTAAAACCGTGCTGGGCCTGCCGGAAGTGCAATTAGGCCTGCTGCCGGGGTCGGGTGGAACACAGCGTTTGCCTCGCCTGGTGGGGGTCAGCACCGCGCTGGAGATGATCTTAACAGGCAAGCAGCTGCGCGCCCGTCAGGCGCTGAAAGTGGGTCTGGTTGACGACGTTGTTCCGCACACTATTTTACTGGACGCTGCCGTTGAGCTGGCGCTAAAAGGACGTCAGACAAAACGTCCTCTCCCTGTACGCGAGCGCGTGCTCGCCGGGCCGCTGGGGCGTGCGCTTTTGTTCAACGTGGTGGGCAAAAAAACCGAGCAAAAAACCAAAGGCAACTACCCGGCGGCAAAGCGCATTCTGGAAGTGATTGAAAACGGGTTGTCTCAGGGAAGCAGCAGCGGCTATGCCGCTGAAGCCAAAGCCTTTGGTGAACTGGCGATGACGCCGCAGTCTCAGGCACTTCGCAGCATCTTCTTCGCAAGTACGGACGTGAAAAAAGATCCCGGCAGCGACGCAGATCCTGCGCCGCTGCACGCCGTTGGCGTACTGGGCGGGGGGCTGATGGGCGGCGGCATTGCATTTGTTACCGCCAGCAAAGGCAAATTGCCCGTGCGTATCAAAGACATCAACGCAAAGGGCATCAATCACGCGCTGCAGTACAGCTGGCAGAACCTTGATCAGAAGGTCAAACGCCGCCATATCAAGGCAAGCGAGCGTGATAAAACCCTGGCGACGATCTCCGGCACGACGGATTACAGCGGTTTTGCACACCGGGACCTGGTGATTGAAGCCGTATTTGAAGATCTGGCGCTTAAGCAGCAGATGGTGGCTGACGTGGAGCAACACTGCGCACCGCACACCATTTTCGCCTCAAACACCTCGTCGTTACCGATTGGCGATATTGCGGCGAAAGCCGCGCGACCGGAGCAGGTAATAGGGCTGCACTTCTTTAGCCCGGTCGAAAAAATGCCGCTGGTGGAAGTTATTCCACACGCGACCACCAGCCCGCGAACCATCGCCACCGTGGTGAAGCTGGCGAAAAAACAGGGCAAAACCCCGATTGTGGTAGCGGACAAGGCTGGCTTCTACGTCAACCGTATTCTGGCACCGTATATCAACGAAGCCATGCGGCTGCTGACGGAAGGGGAGAAAATTGAGCACGTCGATGAGGCTTTAGTGAAGTTTGGCTTCCCCGTCGGGCCAATCCAACTTTTGGATGAGGTGGGAATCGACACCGGCACTAAAATTATACCTGTGCTGGAAGCGGCTTATGGCGAACGTTTTTCCCCGCCTGCAAATATTGTTTCCGCAATTTTGAAGGACGATCGCAAAGGCAGAAAAAATGAACGCGGTTTCTATCTTTACGGCGCGAAAGGGCGTAAAAGCAAGAAACAGGTCGACCCTTCGGTTTATGGGCTTATTTCGGCTACCGGCCAGGGGAAACTGTCTGCCGTTCAGTGCGCTGAACGCTGCGTTATGATGATGCTCAATGAAGCGGCGCGCTGCTTTGGTGAACAGGTGATCAAGAGCGCACGCGATGGCGACATCGGTGCGGTATTTGGTATTGGTTTCCCGCCGTTCCTTGGCGGCCCGTTCCGTTACATGGATACACTCGGCGCGGGTGAAGTGGTTGCCATTTTGCAACGTCTTGCCTCGCAGTACGGTCCGCGGTTTACACCGTGTGACGAATTATTGCAGATGGCGGAACGCGGCCAGACGTTTTGGCCTGCAAGGGAAACTGTCCTCGTAAGCTGAGGTCAAAGAAGGGTAAATCCTGAGGTGAATGAACCTGTTCTGGCGATTTTGTAAACAGAGATTGACTATACTTACGCCATTGAGGTAAAAAACAGCGTTTCATTCACCGAATGGATCAGGCACAATGCCCGGCCATCGGGTTTTCTACCTCAGAGCATTAATCGCGGGTAGTTAACGCCGGTGATTCTGGTTAACAAAAGCGGTGCAATATGCAAGTTTTTATCATGCGTCACGGCGACGCGGCACTCGATGCCGCCAGTGACTCAGTACGTCCTTTAACCGTCTGTGGCTGTGACGAATCCCGTCAAATGGCGACGTGGCTTAAAGGTCATAAAGTGGACATTGAACGCGTTCTGGTGAGTCCGTTCCTGCGTGCAGAACAGACGCTGGACGTGGTAGGGGAGTGTATGAACCTGCCATCCAGCGTGGATGTTCTCCCTGAACTGACGCCATGCGGCGATGTCGGTCTTGTCAGCGCTTACCTTCAGGCGCTGTGCAATGAAGGTGTCGCTTCCGCACTGGTCATTTCCCACCTGCCGCTGGTCGGCTATCTGGTATCTGAACTGTGCCCGGGCGAAACGCCGCCTATGTTCACCACTTCTGCCATTGCTAACGTCACCCTCGACGAAACCGGCAAAGGGGTCTTCAACTGGCAAATGAGTCCGTGCAACCTGAAGATGGCAAAAGCCATCTGACGTGACGTGCGATATGGCGGGGCGCAATGTGCCTCCCGCCGTTCTGTCAGGGCAACTCTGGCGGCTGCCACTCCTCAACTTCAATCAACACCAGCAATGCGGCATCGCCGCCGTACTCTTTGGGTGCCTGATGAAACGCCATCACGTGCGGGTGCTGAGCCAGCCACAGCGGCGTCTGTTGCTTAAGAATATGTTTACCGTGGCCATGCATCACGCAGGCGCAAAAAACGTGTTCGCGGCGACAGGCGGCAATCAACGCCCCCAGCTCCTGTTTCGCCTGCATCTGCGTTAAACCGTGCAGATCGAGAAACAGCTCCGGCGAATAATCCCCGCGGCGTAACTTTTTCAGCTCGAAATGGCTGACGTCTTCGCGCACGTACTTCACTGCTCCCTGCGTATTGAGCAGTGGCTGAAATTCATCTGAAAAATAGTGGCTGTTATCGGCCTGCTCCTGGAGCAGTCGTTTAACCGGGACCTCGCTGATTTTTTTACGCTGCGGACGGTGAACAATCGTGTCCTGCGTAATTTTACGCGTCCCGGTCATCAGCTGTCGGAAGAGAGCCTGATCCTCCTCGCTGAGCGATGTTTTCTTTTTCATTCGTCATTCTCATCTCGTATTTCCGATAGTGTACCCGACTAAACGCATTTTTTAACCTCAAGCGGTACGCGTCATTGCTGATTTATCGCCGTCTTCATGGCAAACTAGCCGCCGAAAATTATGCGAGCATGCCCTGGAGGAAAGAGTGGATAAAATATTTGTCGATGAAGCAGTAAACGAGCTGCATACCATACAGGACATGTTGCGCTGGTCGGTTAGCCGCTTCAGCGCCGCCAATATCTGGTACGGTCACGGTACCGATAACCCGTGGGATGAGGCCGTTCAACTGGTTCTGCCGTCTCTTTACCTGCCGCTGGATATCCCGGAAGACATGCGCACCGCGCGCCTGACCTCCAGCGAAAAACACCGCATCGTTGAGCGCGTGATCCGCCGCGTGAACGAGCGCATTCCGGTCGCCTATCTGACCAACAAAGCCTGGTTCTGCGGCCACGAGTTTTACGTCGATGAACGCGTGCTGGTACCGCGCTCGCCGATTGGTGAGCTGATTAACAACCACTTTGAAGGTCTGATTAACCATCAGCCGCAGCACATTCTCGATATGTGCACCGGCAGCGGCTGCATCGCAATTGCCTGCGCGTACGCCTTCCCGGAAGCGGAAGTGGACGCGGTCGACATCTCCACCGACGCGCTGGCCGTGACCGAACACAACATTGAAGAGCACGGTCTGATTCATCACGTTACGCCTATCCGCTCTGACCTGTTCCGCGACCTGCCGACGCTGCAGTACGATCTGATCGTCACTAACCCGCCGTATGTCGATGCGGAAGACATGTCCGATCTGCCGAACGAATACCGTCACGAGCCGGAGCTGGGTCTGGCGTCAGGCTCAGACGGCCTGAAGCTGACCCGCCGCATTCTGGCCTGCGCGCCGGATTATCTGACCGACGACGGCGTTCTGATTTGTGAAGTGGGCAACAGCATGGTACATCTGATAGAGCAGTACCCGGATGTGCCGTTCACCTGGCTTGAGTTCGACAACGGCGGTGACGGCGTCTTTATGCTGACCAAAGCGCAGCTGCTCGACGCGCGCGAACACTTCAGCATCTATAAAGATTAATCCAGCGGGCTTCGGCCCGTTTCACAACGCTCAAACACAAACAACAACATCGGAGCCGTGATGGCAGGAAACAGTATTGGACAGTTATTCCGCGTGACCACCTTTGGCGAGTCGCACGGACTGGCGCTGGGCTGTATCGTTGATGGCGTACCGCCAGGCATCGAACTGACCGAAGCCGATTTACAGCACGACCTCGACCGTCGTCGCCCGGGCACCTCTCGCTACACCACGCAGCGTCGCGAGCCGGACCAGGTTAAAATTCTCTCTGGCGTCTTTGAAGGCCGCACCACCGGGACCAGCATTGGTCTGCTGATCGAGAACACCGATCAGCGTTCTCAGGACTACGGTGCTATCAAGGACGTCTTCCGTCCGGGCCACGCCGATTACACCTACGAGCAAAAGTACGGCTTCCGCGACTATCGCGGCGGCGGACGCTCTTCCGCGCGTGAAACCGCGATGCGCGTGGCGGCAGGGGCGATTGCTAAGAAATACCTGCAACAGAAATTTGGCATCGTCATTCGCGGCTGCCTGACCCAGATGGGCGACATCCCGCTGGCGATCAAGGACTGGGACCTGGTCGAGCAAAATCCGTTCTTCTGCGCCGATGCCGACAAGCTTGACGCGCTGGACGAACTGATGCGCGGCCTGAAAAAAGAGGGCGACTCCATTGGGGCGAAAGTCACCGTGGTGGCCGACGGCGTTCCGGCGGGCTGGGGCGAGCCGGTATTTGACCGTCTTGACGCTGATATCGCTCACGCGCTGATGAGCATCAACGCGGTGAAGGGCGTCGAAATTGGTGACGGTTTCGGCGTGGTGGCGCTTCGCGGCAGCCAGAACCGCGATGAAATAACGAAGGCGGGCTTCCAGAGCAACCATGCGGGCGGCATTCTCGGCGGTATCAGCAGCGGACAGCAGATTATTGCCAACATCGCGCTGAAGCCAACTTCCAGCATCACCGTGCCGGGCCACACGATTAACCGCTCTGGTGAAGAAGTTGAGATGATCACCAAAGGACGCCACGATCCGTGCGTGGGGATCCGCGCGGTGCCGATCGCAGAAGCGATGCTGGCGATCGTGCTGATGGATCACTTCCTGCGCCAGCGCGCGCAGAATGCGGATGTGACGACCACCATTCCACGCTGGTAAACATGAAAAAAACCGCAATTGCTCTGCTGGCGCTGCTTGCCAGTGGAGCCAGTCTGGCCGCCACGCCGTGGCAAAAAATCACCCATCCGGTGGCGGGGAGCGCACAATCTATCGGCGCCTTCTCTAACGGCTGTATCGTCGGGGCGCAGGAGCTGCCGCTGCAATCGAACACTTACCAGGTGATGCGTACCGACCAGCGTCGTTACTTCGGCCACCCGGATCTGGTGCTGTTCATCCAGCGACTGGGAAATCAGGTGCATAACCTGGGGCTGGGGACGATGCTGATTGGCGATATGGGGATGCCTGCCGGTGGCCGCTTTAACGGCGGGCACGCCAGCCACCAGACCGGACTGGATGTCGATATCTTCCTGCAGCTACCGAAAACGCGCTGGACGTCTGCGCAACTGCTGAAACCGCAGGCGCTGGATCTGGTGGCGCGCGATGGCAAAAGCGTGGTGCCCTCGCTCTGGACGAGGGAGGTTTCCAGCATGATCAAGCTGGCAGCAGAAGATAACGACGTCACGCGGATTTTCGTTAACCCGGCCATCAAGCAGCAGCTCTGTCTGGATGCGGGAACCGACCGCGACTGGCTGCGCAAAGTACGCCCGTGGTTCCAGCATCGTGCGCATATGCACGTTCGTCTGCGCTGCCCGGCGAACAGCCTGGAATGTGAAGATCAGCCGTTACCTCCGCCAGGCGATGGCTGTGGTTACGAACTGCAAAGCTGGTTTGAGCCAGCAAAACCTGGAACCTCTAAGCCTGAGAAGAAGACACCGCCTCCGTTGCCGCCTTCCTGCCAGGCGCTACTGGATGAGCATGTACTTTAATGGATAATTTCGTCGATCTGTTTATGGTGTCACCGCTGCTGCTGGTGGTGCTGTTCTTCGTGGCCATGCTGGCCGGTTTTATCGATGCGCTCGCGGGCGGCGGAGGGTTGTTAACCGTGCCCGCGCTGCTGGCGGCAGGCATGAGCCCGGCGCAGGCGCTTGCTACCAACAAACTCCAGGCGTGCGGCGGCTCGCTTTCTTCTTCGCTCTATTTTGTTCGCCGCAAGGTGGTGAATCTCGCCGACCAGAAGCTCAATATCCTGATGACGTTTATTGGCTCGACGGGGGGCGCCTTGCTGGTGCAGCATGTGCAGTCGGACATTTTGCGCCAGATCCTGCCGATTCTGGTTATCTGCATCGGCCTCTATTTCCTGCTGATGCCTAAGCTCGGCGAGGAAGACCGGGCGCGACGACTGCACGGCCTGCCGTTTGCGCTGATTGCCGGGGGCTGTGTGGGTTTTTACGACGGTTTCTTCGGCCCGGGCGCAGGCTCGTTTTACGCGCTGGCGTTCGTGACGCTGGCCGGGTTTAACCTCGCCAAATCCACCGCCCATGCCAAAGTACTGAACGCGACCTCAAATGTCGGCGGCCTGCTGCTGTTTATCATAGGCGGCAAGGTCATCTGGGCAACCGGCTTTGTGATGATGGCAGGGCAGTTTTTGGGCGCGCGCGCGGGCTCGCGTCTGGTATTAAGCAAAGGGCAAAAGCTGATCCGCCCGATGATTGTTATCGTCTCGGCGGTGATGAGCGCCAAACTTCTTTATGACAGCCATGGACAGGAGATCCTCACCTGGTTGGGTATGAACTAATGAACAGTACGCATAAATACGAACAGCTGATCGAGATCTTTGACGGCTGTTTTGCTGATGATTTTAATACCCGTCTGATTAAAGGCGACGACGAACCGATCTATCTTCCTGCTGATGCAGAGGTTCCGTATAACCGCATTGTCTTTGCCCACGGTTTTTACGCCAGTGGTTTGCACGAGATTTCGCACTGGTGCATCGCGGGGAAAGCCCGGCGCGAACTGGTGGACTTCGGCTACTGGTACTGCCCGGACGGGCGTGACGCCGCCACCCAGGGGCAGTTTGAGGATGTGGAAGTCAAGCCGCAGGCGCTGGAGTGGCTATTCTGCGTCGCGGCGGGTTTCCCGTTCAACGTAAGCTGTGACAACCTCGAAGGTGACTTCGAGCCAGACCGTATCGTCTTCCAGCGCCGCGTGCATGCGCAGGTGATGGAATATCTTGAGAAAGGCATCCCGGAACGTCCGGCGCGCCTGATCGAGGCTTTACAGAATTATTACCACACGCCGGAGATCACGGCGGAATGCTTCCCTTGGCCGGAAGATCTTTAACAGAGGAAAGAAGATGATCGCAGAATTTGAATCACGCATTCTGGCGTTAATTGATGACATGGTGGAACACGCCAGTGATGATGAGCTGTTCGCCAGCGGTTATCTGCGTGGTCACCTGACGCTGGCAGTAGCTGAGCTGGAAGCAGGTGACGATCACTCTGCCGACGCCGTTCACGCTGAAGTCACTCGCAGCCTGGAAAAAGCCATTCTGGCCGGGGAGCTCTCTCCGCGCGACCAGTCTCTGGTACTGGGCATGTGGGACAATTTGTTCCAGCAGGCTAAACGCTAAGCTGCCTTCTCTTCCCTCTCCCCTCTGGGGAGAGGGCCGGGGTGAGGGGATTTGACTGCACCCTACTTAATCATTTTCCCCTTCAGCAGTTTCCGTACCCACAGCCGATTCGGGTTCAGTCCTGCAAGCGTGGTTCTGTCCAGCGGAACAGGCTCGCCGCTCATTTGCGCGGCTAACACCTCTGCCAGCAGCGGCGCGGAACACAGCCCGCGAGACCCTAATCCACCCAGCATATACAGCTCCGGATAAACCGGCGCGCTTACCGCGTTATCCCGGTTATCAGCAAGGTCCTGATAGGCCTCAAGCGTTGCCTCATAGTCCGGCACATTTCCCGCCATCGGCAGATGATCGCGGGTGGCACAGCGCACGCCGCAGCGCGCTTCCCCCGCGCTGACGTCAACCTCCTTCGCCCACGCCGCGTTCGGGAAACAGTCAATCAGGCGCTGGCGGTTCTGCGCCTGATCCGCTTCGCTGTAGCGCATATCCGCTTCGCCACGATGGTAGCTGGCACCGATGCAGTGATGAGCATTTGACGGATTTTGCGGCGTCAGATAGCCGTCATAGCACAGCACCTGACGCAGCTTGCTCAGTTCGGGCGCGGAAGGAATATGACTTACCTGGCCGCCAACCGGATAAACCGGCAACGTCTCTGTCTGGATAAACTGGCTGATGTTATGTCCGTTTGCCAGCACAACGCTGGCATGCTGTGCCGCTTTGCCATCAGCAAAATGCAGATTCCAGTGCTCTCTTCGGCTAAGCGATTCAACCTTGTGGGCATAGTGCACCGTCAGCCCGCGTGACTGCGCCAGGCTAATCGCCGCCGCGGTCAGTTCAGCCGGGCACAGCCAGCCGCCGAGCGGATAATGAATACCGCCACAGCCGGTGTCCACGCCCGCGGTGTCTGCCACTTCCTGCGCGCTTACCGCGCGGGCAATCTCCTCCGGCAGACCCAGCGATAGCATCTGCGCGATTTTTTGTTGGCTCTTCTCATCCCAGCCGAGCTGCGTCACGCCGCACCAGTCATGGTCGAATGCCACTGGCAGCCCGTCGTACAGGCGACGGGCGAAGGTAAAGGCCGCAGGGAAAAACTGGAACAGTGCCGGGTCGTGCGCGCTTAAAAGCGGATAAAGCGCGCCCTGACGGTTGCCAGAGGCCCCGCTGGCGGGCATCTCGTCAGCACAATAGAGCGTTACCTCCCAGCCACGATGCACAAGCGCGAGCGCGAGCAGGGCGCTGGCGATCCCTCCGCCAATGATTGCCACTTCGCGAGATGTGCTCGCGCTGCGCGCAAACCAGGGGGCCTGAGCGGGAATATCCAGCGTCTGATCCATTCTGCCGACCAGCATGTCGCGCTTGCGGCCAAAGCCTTTGGTCTTCTGCATGGTAAAGCCCGCGTCCTGCAGGCCGCGGCGAACAAAGCCTGCAGAGGTAAAGGTGGCGAGCGTTGCGCCAGGACGCGCCAGACGCGCCATCGCGCTGAACAGATGCTGGTTCCACATATCCGGATTTTTGGCGGGGGCAAAGCCGTCCAGGAACCACGCGTCCACCGTCTGGTTCATCGAGTCGTCGAGCGTATCGGTGAGGTCGTTGATGTCGCCCAGCCATAAATCCAGCGTCACCCGTCCGCCGTCCAGAATCAGACGGTGGCAGCCGCCGATATGCGGCGGCCATTGCGCCTGAAGCTGTTCGGCCCAGGCGGCAAGTTCCGGCCAGCGCTGATGGGCGAGCCGCAGATCGTGTGCGGTAAGCGGAAATTTTTCAAAACTGATGAAATGTA
The DNA here is from genome assembly GCF_039718975.1 of Enterobacter chuandaensis. NCBI lineage: Bacteria > Pseudomonadati > Pseudomonadota > Gammaproteobacteria > Enterobacterales > Enterobacteriaceae > Enterobacter > Enterobacter chuandaensis. Next base: position 3,320,327 of record NZ_CP097173.1, on the reverse strand, counting down.
ATCTTTGGAGCGTAGCCTCAGGATGGGCAGCGTGGAACTGATCAAATGCCTGCCAGAGGGTCAGAAAATTGAGCCCGGTGCCGAATCCGCTTTCCGCGACAACGAACAGGCTCCGCGGGTGCGCCGGGAAGCGGGTGCTGAGCTGGTTTCCGTCGAGGAAAACATAGCGGGTTTCTTCGAGTCCGTTATCATTAGAAAAATAGACGTCATCAAAATCTCGGGAAACAGGTGTACCCTCAGCGTTGAATTCGAGGTTGGCGGGTTGTATAGCGTTTTGTTTCACGTAAGTTACTCGTCTGACAGGCAGTGGCACGATCTTAACGATGTGAGTCCATCGGTGCAAATTTCCGCAGAAAATGTCTGATCGGACTTGTTCGGCGTACAAGTGTACGCTATTGTGCGACTCGAAACTTTTTATAGTGCGACTTACAGAGGTATTGAATGAAACGTGCAGTGATTACTGGCCTGGGCATCGTTTCCAGCATCGGTAATAACCAGCAGGAAGTCCTGGCATCTCTGCGTGAAGGACGCTCCGGGATCACTTTCTCTGAAGAGTTTAAAGATTCTGGTATGCGTAGCCACGTATGGGGTAACGTCAAACTGGACACCACCGGTTTGATTGACCGTAAAGTGGTTCGTTTCATGAACGATGCCTCTATTTATGCTTATCTCTCCATGCAGGAAGCGATCAAAGATTCTGGCCTGAGTGAAGAGGTTTATCAGAACAACCCGCGCGTGGGCCTGATTGCCGGTTCCGGCGGCTCATCAAAAGCGCAGGTATTCGGCGCTGACGCCATGCGTAGCCCGCGTGGTCTGAAAGCGGTAGGTCCGTACGTGGTCACTAAAGCCATGGGTTCTGCGGTTTCCGCATGCCTGGCGACCCCGTTCAAAATCCACGGTGTGAACTACTCCATCAGCTCCGCGTGTGCAACTTCCGCACACTGTATCGGCAACGCGGTTGAGCAGATCCAGCTGGGTAAACAGGACATCGTGTTTGCTGGCGGCGGCGAAGAGCTGGGCTGGGAAATGGCCTGTGAGTTCGACGCGATGGGCGCACTGTCCACCAAGTACAACGAAACCCCAGACAAAGCCTCCCGTACCTATGACGCGCACCGTGACGGTTTCGTCATCGCGGGCGGCGGCGGTATGGTTGTGGTTGAAGAGCTGGAGCACGCGCTGGCGCGCGGCGCGCACATCTACGCTGAGATCGTGGGCTACGGCGCGACGTCCGACGGCGCCGACATGGTTGCACCGTCCGGTGAAGGCGCGGTGCGCTGCATGAAGATGGCGATGCACGGCGTTGATACCCCAATCGACTACCTGAACTCCCACGGTACCTCTACGCCGGTAGGCGACGTGAAAGAGCTGGGCGCGATCCGTGAAGTGTTCGGCGACAACAGCCCGGCTATCTCCGCAACCAAAGCGATGACTGGCCACTCTCTGGGTGCGGCTGGCGTGCAGGAAGCGATCTACTCTCTGCTGATGCTGGAAAACGGCTTTATCGCCCCAAGCATCAACATCGAAGAGATGGACGAGCAGGCGGCTGGCCTGAACATCGTGACCAAACCAATGGACGCGACGCTGACCACCGTTATGTCCAACAGCTTCGGCTTCGGCGGCACTAACGCCACGCTGGTTATGCGCAAGCTGAAAGCATAAGCGTTTGAATGTATAATAGAAGGGAGCCGGAAGGCTCCCTTTTTTTATGCCTGAACACGGAGTTATGCATGAAGGCTGTTACCCCCGAGAAGGGCACTCCTTCTGGGAACCTCTCTCTTTTCCGCATCGCCTTTGCGGTATTCCTGACCTACATGACCGTCGGCCTGCCGCTGCCGGTGATCCCGCTGTTCGTTCATCAGGAGCTGGGCTATGGCAACACCCTGGTCGGCATTGCGGTGGGCATTCAGTTTTTAGCCACGGTGTTAACCCGCGGGTACGCCGGTCGGCTGGCGGATCAGCACGGTGCAAAACGCTCGGCGTTGCAGGGCATGTTTGCCTGCGGGCTGGCGGGCGGCGCGTGGCTGCTGGCCGCTCTCCTGCCGGTCGATGCCGCGTATAAATTTGCGTTGCTGGTGCTAGGGCGTTTAATCCTTGGCTTTGGTGAAAGCCAGCTTCTGACCGGCACCCTGACCTGGGGGATGGGGCTGGTAGGACCCGCGCGTTCCGGCAAAGTGATGTCCTGGAACGGCATGGCTATCTACGGCGCGCTGGCCGCGGGCGCACCGCTTGGGCTGCTCATCAATAGCCAGTTTGGATTTGCGGCGCTGGCCGCAACGACGATGGTATTGCCGCTGCTGGCGTGGGCGTTTAACGGTTCGGTACGTAAGGTGCCCGCTCACAAAGGCGAGCGCCCATCCCTCTGGAGTGTAGTTGGACAGATCTGGCAGCCGGGACTCGGGCTGGCGCTGCAGGGCGTAGGCTTCGCGGTGATTGGCACCTTCGTCTCGCTCTATTTTATGAGCCGCGGCTGGGCGATGGCGGGCTTTACGCTTACCGCGTTTGGCGGCGCGTTTGTGCTTATGCGCGTCCTGTTCGGCTGGATGCCGGATCGCTTTGGCGGTGTGAAGGTGGCGGTAGCGTCACTGGTGATTGAAACCATTGGGCTGGTGCTGCTCTGGCAGGCACCGGTCGCCTCCGTTGCGCTGCTGGGTGCGGCGCTTACCGGTTGCGGCTGTTCGCTGATCTTCCCGGCGCTGGGCGTGGAGGTAGTGAAACGCGTGGCCCCGCAGGTGCGCGGTACGGCGCTGGGCGGCTATGCGGCGTTTCAGGATATCTCATACGGAATTACCGGGCCGCTGGCCGGGGTGTTAGCCACCTCGTTTGGCTACCCGTCTGTCTTCCTGGCCGGTGCGGTTTCTGCCGTGGTGGGGATTGTGGTGACGCTGGTGGCGTTTCGCAGGTCGTAGTTTTATGCCCGGTGGCGCTCCGCTTACCGGGCCTACAACCGCACGAACCGTAGGCCGGGTAAGGCGTAGCCGCCACCCGGCAGTTTTAGGCAACCAGCCAGAAAATCGCCAGCGCAATCAGTAGCGCAATCAACATCAGCCCCGGACGGGCAGAGAGCGTTCTGAATGTCTCCACAACGGGCGCAAACAGCGGACTGTAGATCGGCTGAATGTTTCTTACCTCCGGCGCGCCGCCTTCCCGCTCGGCGCGGCGAACGAAGATCTGATTGAGCACATCCTGCACCTGCGCGGTGGTCAGCACCGTTTGCGGCGTAGCCTGCCAGTTCTGTTGGGCGTAATCCCGAATCATATCGAACTCGTGCGGTTCCAGCGGCTGTTTCAGCGCCGCCTGGAGGCTATGCAGGGTAGGGGCGCTCTGAGTGCTGAGCGTCTGGCGCGCCTGGAGCCAGGTCGCCAGATGGGTAAACTGCTTCGCCGGGATCAGCTCACCGTCCTTCACGCCGGAGAGTTCCAGCATGGATTGCCAGATAAGCTTCGTCGACTCGCCGGTAGCGGCAGCCAGTTTCGTCACCATCTGATTCAGCGTGTTGTGTTCGGCAGGCAGCAGCGGGCGCTCGGTTGACGGACGCTGCTGCGGCTGCGGGATGGTCAGCTGATTGTTTTGCAGTAGCGTCAGCACGGTTTTCAGCTGGTCTGGCGTCAGCTGGCCCAGGGCGGTCTGGCCGTACTGCTGGCGGATAAAATCACTGACTGCCTGGCGGTTATTTCCCTGGCCCAGTAGCTCGGTCAGCTGTGCGACAATCTGGCGCGTGGTGTGGTTCTGCTGCGCGGTAGTAATACGCTGGTTCAGGTTTTGCTCGGCGGCAGGGAAATGGCGCGACTGCAGCGGTGCATCGTTTCTCACGCCTAAATCATGCTTCACCCCGGCCCAGACTTCCGCGTTTTGCTGTGAAGTCAGCGCAATCAGGCGCGTGATCAGTCGCTCCAGCACGGTGCGCTGTTGCGTGGATAGCGGTTGTTCACCGGCAACGTTTGGCGTGACAGGGCCTTCACCCGGAGGGCGTGGCGGCGTACCTGAAATAGGCTGCATCGTCAAAAATCCTTAAAGTCAAAACTCAGCGTAAACCCGGCATACGTATATGCCTGGCGGCCAGATTATGGCACACTTGGCAGGTTTTCTTCCTCTCAAACAGGTACTCAGACGTGAAAATCCTCGTTGATGAAAATATGCCTTATGCCCGTGAGCTGTTTAGCCGCCTGGGTAACGTTAAGGCTGTCCCTGGTCGCCCAATCCCGGTCAACGAACTGGATGACGCAGACGCGCTGATGGTGCGCTCGGTGACCAAAGTAAATGAGGCGTTGCTTGCCGGTAAAGCGATCAAGTTTGTCGGAACCGCAACGGCAGGGACCGATCATGTGGATGATACATGGCTGAAGCAGGCGGGGATCGGGTTTTCCGCCGCGCCGGGCTGTAACGCCATTGCCGTCGTGGAATATGTCTTCTCTTCCCTGCTGATGCTGGCCGAGCGCGACGGTTTTGCGCTGAAAGACCGCACCGTGGGGATTGTCGGCGTGGGTAACGTCGGCTGGCGCCTGCAAAAGCGCCTTGAAGCGTTGGGGATCCGCACGCTGCTCTGTGACCCGCCGCGCAAAGACAACGGTGAGGAAGGGGATTTCCGCGCGCTGGATGAGCTGGTTGAGCAGTGCGATGTGCTGACGTTCCACACGCCGCTGTTTAAAGAGGGGCCGTATAAGTCTCTGCATCTGGCCGATGAGACGCTAATTCGCCGTTTGAAGGCTGGCACTATTCTGATAAATGCCTGCCGTGGCCCGGTGGTGGATAATGCCGCGCTGCTGAAATGTCTGAATGAAGGGCAAGATCTCAGCGTAGTGCTGGATGTCTGGGAGCCGGAGCCGGATCTCAACGTTGAGCTGCTGAACAAGGTGGATGTAGCCACCGCGCATATCGCCGGTTACACGCTTGAAGGCAAAGCGCGTGGCACGACGCAGGTGTTTGAAGCTTACAGCGCCTTTATCGGTCATCCGCAGCAGGTGGCACTGGATACCTTACTCCCCGCACCTGAATTTGGTCGCATCACTCTGCACGGCCCGCTCGATCAGGCAACGCTGAAAAGGCTGGTGCATTTGGTGTATGATGTGCGCCGCGATGATGCACTGCTGCGTAAGGTGGCGTGGATCCCGGGTGAGTTTGACAAGCTGCGCAAGAATTACGTTGAGCGTCGCGAGTGGTCTTCCCTGTATGTGATGTGCGATGACGCAGCGGCTGCGACATTGCTGAAAAAACTGGGTTTTAACGCCGTCCATCACCCGGCGCATTAATGTCTTCTTAATGCTCCCTGTCGGATACTCCGGCAGGGACGCTTTTTTATTTCTGGAGTAAACCACCATGTCTGAAGGCTGGAACATTGCCATTTTAGGTGCCACGGGTGCTGTGGGTGAAGCCCTGCTCGAAACCCTTGCCGAGCGTCAGTTCCCGGTGGGAGAAATATATGCCCTGGCGCGCACCGACAGTGCGGGCGAACATCTGCGTTTTGGCGGTAAATCCGTGATGGTTCAGGATGCTGCCGCGTTTGACTGGACCCAGGCGCAGCTGGCGTTTTTTGCCGCGGGTGCAGAGGCAACGGCGTCTTATATTGAAGAAGCGACCAATTCAGGCTGTCTGGTGATCGACCTGAGTGGTCTGTTCTCCCTTGAGCCGGACGTGCCGCTGGTGGTCCCGGACGTCAACCCGTTTGTGCTGGCTGACTACCGCAACCGTAACGTCATTGCGGTACCGAACAGCCTGACCAGCCAGTTGCTGACCGCGCTGAAGCCGCTGATCGACGACGGCGGCCTGTCGCGCATTACCGTGACCAGCCTGCTGTCCGCGTCGGCGAACGGTAAAAAAGCGGTCGATGCGCTGGCAGGGCAGAGTGCGAAGCTGCTGAACGGCATCCCGATCGACGAAGATGATTTCTTTGGCCGCCAGCTGGCGTTCAACATGCTGCCGCTGCTGCCGGATCGTGAAGGTTCCGTGCGCGAAGAGCGTCGTCTCGTCGATGAAGCCCGCAAAATTTTGCAGGATGAAGGTCTGATGATCTCCGCCAGCGTCGTGCAGTCCCCGGTCTTCTACGGCCACGCGCAGATGGTCGGCTTTGAAGCCCTGCGTCCGCTGGCGGCTGAAGAAGCGCGCGACGCGTTTGGCCGCGGTGAGGACATTGTCCTTTCCGAAGAGAGCGAATTCCCGACCCAGGTGGGCGACGCTACCGGCAGCGCGCATCTCTCCGTTGGCTGCGTGCGTAACGACTACGGTATGCCGGAGCAGGTTCAGTTCTGGTCCGTTGCGGACAACGTTCGCTTTGGCGGCGCGCTGATGGCGGTCAAGATCGCTGAGAAGCTGGTGCAGGAGTATCTGTACTGATGTCCGAAGTGGAACAAAAGCCGGTTCATAAAATTGCCCTCGGTATTGAATACGATGGCAGTAAATACTATGGCTGGCAGCGTCAGAATGAGGTGCGCAGCGTCCAGGAGAAACTGGAGAAAGCGCTCTCTCAGGTGGCAAACGAGCCGATTAACGTCCTGTGTGCAGGGCGCACGGACGCGGGTGTTCACGGCACGGGGCAGGTGGTGCACTTTGAAACCACCGCCGTGCGTAAGGATGCAGCCTGGACGCTGGGTGTAAATGCGAATTTGCCTGGTGACATCGCGGTGCGTTGGGTGAAAGCTGTGCCGGATGATTTTCACGCGCGCTTCAGCGCCACCGCGCGTCGCTATCGCTATGTCATCTACAACCAGCGTCTGCGTCCGGCGGTGTTAAGCCAGGGTGTGACGCATTTTTATGAACCGCTCGATGCTGAACGTATGCATCGCGCGGCGCAGTGTCTGATTGGTGAAAATGACTTCACGTCGTTTCGTGCGGTGCAGTGTCAGTCCCGCACGCCGTGGCGTAACGTCATGCACATTAACGTCAGTCGTTTTGGCGCGTATGTGGTGGTGGATATCAAAGCCAATGCCTTTGTACATCATATGGTGCGGAATATTGTAGGCAGCCTGATGGAAGTGGGTGCCGGACACCAGCCGGAGAGCTGGATTGCAGACCTGCTGGCAGCGAAGGACAGAACGCTTGCGGCAGCCACGGCGAAAGCGGAAGGGCTGTATCTGGTTTCGGTAGACTATCCGGATCGGTTTGACCTGCCAAAGCCGCCAATGGGGCCGCTATTTTTAGCGGACTAAACAAAGGTGCAATTAAGGCTTAGACAATATGGATGTAATACGTTTTCTGATTGATTTCATTCTGCATATTGATGTTCACCTGGCGGAGCTGGTCGCGCAGTACGGCGTCTGGGTTTACGCCATTCTGTTCCTGATTCTGTTCTGTGAAACCGGTCTGGTCGTTACCCCGTTCCTGCCGGGAGACTCGCTGCTGTTCGTGGCCGGTGCGTTATCTGCCCTGCCAACCAATGACCTGAATGTCCACCTGATGGTCGTGCTGATGATCGTCGCGGCGATTATCGGTGATGCGGTCAACTACACCATCGGGCGGGTGTTCGGTGAGCGGTTGTTCAGCAATCCGGACTCGAAAATTTTCCGCCGCAGCTATTTAGACAAGACCCATGCCTTCTATGAACGTCATGGCGGAAAAACCATTATCCTTGCGCGTTTTGTGCCTATTGTGCGCACATTTGCACCGTTTGTGGCGGGAATGGGCCATATGTCCTATCGTCATTTTGCGATGTATAACGTGGTAGGCGCACTGCTGTGGGTGCTGCTGTTCACCTATGCAGGCTACCTGTTTGGCGATTTGCCGGTGGTTCAGGAAAACCTTAAGTTACTGATTGTAGCGATTATTGTGCTTTCCGTACTGCCTGGCGTCATCGAAATTATCCGTCACAAACGCGCGGCGGCAAAGCAAGCGAAGTAAATGCACCCTGGCGGTTCGACCACTTTTTTATCCAAAGTTTCGGGCTGTTATGTTTTAATGTGCAACATTCATGGTCTGTTGGAGGCAAAAATGGCATTATTCGCCTCTTACAGCAAAACTGGCATACGACCAGGTTCAGGCAGAAAGGTTATCAATGAGCTGGATTGAACGAATTAAAAGCAACATTACCCCAACGCGCAAAGCGAGCATTCCTGAAGGGGTATGGACGAAGTGTGATAGCTGCGGCCAGGTTCTGTATCGCGCAGAGCTGGAACGCAATCTTGAGGTGTGTCCGAAGTGTGACCACCATATGCGTATGTCGGCGCGCAACCGCCTGCATAGCCTGCTGGACGAAGGTTCTCTGGTAGAACTGGGCAGCGAGCTTGAGCCAAAAGACGTGCTGAAGTTCCGCGACTCCAAAAAATACAAAGATCGTCTGGCCTCTGCACAGAAAGAGACCGGCGAGAAAGACGCGCTGATCGTCATGAAAGGCACCCTGCATGAGATGCCTGTAGTTGCCGCCGCGTTTGAGTTCTCCTTCATGGGGGGCTCAATGGGTTCTGTCGTGGGTGCACGTTTTGTGCGTGCCGTTGAGCAGGCGCTGGAAGACAACTGTCCGCTGATCTGCTTCTCCGCCTCCGGTGGTGCACGTATGCAGGAAGCGCTGATGTCCCTGATGCAGATGGCGAAAACCTCTGCGGCGCTGGCGAAAATGCAGGAGCGCGGTCTGCCGTACATTTCCGTGCTGACCGACCCAACAATGGGTGGCGTATCTGCAAGCTTCGCGATGCTGGGCGACCTGAACATTGCCGAGCCAAAAGCGCTGATCGGCTTTGCCGGTCCTCGCGTTATCGAGCAGACCGTACGTGAAAAACTGCCGCCGGGCTTCCAGCGCAGTGAGTTCCTCATTGAGAAAGGCGCTATCGATATGATCGTCCGCCGCCCGGAAATGCGCCTGAAACTGGCAAGCGTCCTGGCGAAGCTGATGAATCTGCCTGCGCCGAACCCGGATGAGCCGCGCGAAGGCGTGGTGGTACCGGATCAGGAACCCGAGGCCTGATAACTGAAAAGGGCAGGGCCGATTGGCGCTGCCCTTTTGCTTTCTAATCTGTTAATGACAACCGGGCATTATGGAAAATAAAAGCATTCCCCAAGCCACGTCGCCCCTGGCCGCGTGGCTTTCTTATCTGGAAAACCTGCACAGTAAAACCATCGATATGGGGCTTGAGCGCGTAAGCCAGGTCGCCACGCGTCTTGACGTGCTCAAACCGGCGCCTTTCGTGTTTACCGTCGCGGGCACCAACGGTAAAGGTACGACCTGCCGCACGCTGGAATCTGTCCTGATGGCCGCGGGGTACAAAGTTGGCGTGTACAGCTCTCCCCACCTGGTCCGCTATATCGAGCGGGTTCGCGTGCAGAACAGCGAGCTGGCGGAATCTGCCCATACGGCGTCGTTCGCGGCTATCGAAGCTGCGCGCGGGGAAACCTCATTAACCTATTTTGAATACGGCACCCTGTCGGCGTTGTGGCTGTTCAAACAGGCGCAGCTGGACGTGGTGATCCTGGAAGTGGGGCTGGGCGGACGTCTTGATGCCACCAATATGGTGGATGCGGACGTGGCGGTGGTCACCAGCATCGCGCTGGATCATACCGACTGGCTGGGTCCGGATCGTGAAAGCATTGGCCGCGAGAAGGCCGGCATTTTCCGCGCGAATAAGCCCGCCGTGGTTGGCGAGCCAGACATGCCGCACACCATCGCTGATGTAGCAAACGAGAAGGGCGCTCAGTTGCTGCGCCGCGGCGTTGACTGGCAGTATGAGGTGCAGGACAACGGCTGGCGCTTCAGCGATGCGCAGGGCGCGCTGGACAACCTGCCGCTGCCGCAGGTACCGCAGCCGAATGCGGCAACCGCGCTCGCGGCACTGCGCGCCAGCGGATTAACGATAAGCGAGCAGGCGATCCGCGACGGCATTCAGAATGCGCTGCTGCCGGGTCGTTTCCAGATTGTCAGCGAGTCACCGCGTCTGATTCTCGACGTGGCGCACAACCCGCATGCGGCGGCGTATCTCGCAGGACGTCTCAAATCGTTACCAAAAACCGGGCGCGTGCTGGCGGTTATCGGTATGCTTCATGATAAAGATATCGGTGGAACGCTGGCCTGCATGGAGAGTGTGGTCGATAGCTGGTATTGTGCTCCTCTGGAGGGGCCGCGCGGCGCGACGGCTGAGCAGTTGATGGAACATCTCGGCAAAGGCGCAATCTACAGTAGCGTGGCGCAGGCCTGGCAGGCCGCGATGGCGGAGGCTAAACCAGAAGATACCGTGCTGGTGTGTGGCTCTTTCCACACGGTGGCACATGTCATGGAAGTGATGGACGCGGGGAGAACCGGTGGCGAGTAAGTTTCAGAACCGTTTAACAGGAACCATTGTGCTGGTCGCGCTCGGGGTGATTATTCTTCCCGGGCTGCTCGACGGGCAGAAAAAGCATTATCAGGACGAGTTTGCAGCCATTCCGCTGGTACCGAAGCCGGGCGACCGCGATGAGCCGGATATGCTGCCTGCGGCGACCCAGGCGCTGCCTGCTCAGCCGCCTGAAGGGGCGGCGGAAGAAGTTCGCGCGGGCGATGCCGCTGCACCGTCGCTCGATCCGTCACGTCTGGCGGCGAATAACAACATTGAAATTGATCCGGTGCCGGTAGAGAAGCCTAAGCCTGTTGAAAAACCGAAGCCGAAACCGCAGCGTGATAAAGCGGCAGAACAGCTCGCCGCAGCGTCAGAGACGCCTCCGCCAGCAAAACCGACGCAGCAGGACGCTGCTGCCCCAACGGGCAAAGCCTACGTGGTGCAGCTCGGTGCGCTGAAAAATGCGGACAAGGTGAATGAGGTGGTGGGTAAACTGCGCAGTGCGGGATACCGTGTTTACACTTCACCTTCCACGCCGGTGCAGGGTAAAATTACCCGTATCCTCGTGGGGCCAGAAGCGTCTAAAGACAAACTGAAAGGGTCGCTGGGTGAGCTGAAGCAGATCTCCGGGTTGAGCGGTGTGGTGATGAGCTACAGCGCGAACTGATAAGATTTCCCCCTCACCCCGGCCCTCTCCCCAAAGGGGAGAGGGTGAAAATCGCATCGAGCGCGTTTGTATCATACTGCATCGTACAGTCCCCTCTCCCCTTTGGGGAGAGGGTTAGGGTGAGGGGCGTTGAACATTTTTTCAGCGCCTTTTTTATTTACGCGCGGGAAGGAAATCCCTACGCAAACGTTTTCTTTTTCTGTTAGAATTCGCCCCGAACTGGATGACAGGGCGTTTAATCGTGGGACACATATGGTCTGGATTGATTACGCCATCATTGCGGTGATTGGTTTTTCCTGTCTGGTTAGCCTGATCCGTGGCTTTGTTCGTGAAGCGTTATCGCTGGTAACCTGGGGTTGTGCTTTCTTTGTTGCCAGTCATTACTACACTTACCTGTCTGTCTGGTTCACGGGCTTTGAAGATGAACTGGTCCGAAATGGAATCGCCATCGCGGTGCTGTTTATCGCGACGCTGATTGTCGGCGCTATCGTCAATTACGTGATAGGTCAGCTGGTCGAGAAAACCGGTCTGTCAGGAACGGACAGGGTGCTCGGCATCTGTTTCGGGGCGTTGCGAGGCGTGCTGATTGTGGCCGCGATCCTGTTCTTCCTGGATACCTTCACCGGGTTCTCCAAAAGTGAAGACTGGCAGAAATCGCAGCTCATTCCGGAGTTCAGCTTCATCATCAGATGGTTCTTTGACTATCTGCAAAGCTCGTCGAGTTTTTTGCCCAGGGCATAAACCCTGAGATGTGGCTTAACGAGGAAAAGACGAATGTGCGGTATTGTCGGTATCGCCGGTTTCATGCCGGTAAACCAGTCGATTTATGACGCGTTAACGGTGCTTCAGCACCGTGGGCAGGATGCTGCGGGTATCATCACCATTGATGCAAACAACTGCTTCCGTTTACGTAAGGCGAATGGCCTGGTAAACGATGTGTTTGAAGCCCGCCATATGCAGCGTCTACAAGGTAATATGGGGATCGGTCACGTTCGTTATCCTACTGCTGGCAGTTCCAGCGCCTCTGAGGCACAGCCTTTCTACGTCAACTCACCGTATGGCATCACGCTTGCCCATAACGGCAACCTGACCAACGCCCATGAGCTGCGTAAGAAGCTGTTCGAAGAGAAACGTCGCCACATTAACACCACCTCTGATTCAGAAATCCTGCTCAATGTGTTCGCCAGCGAGCTGGATAACTTCCGCCACTACCCGCTGGAAGCAGACAACATCTTTGCTGCCATTGCCGCGACCAACCGCCAGATCCGCGGCGCGTACGCCTGCGTGGCGATGATCATCGGTCACGGCATGGTGGCTTTCCGCGATCCAAACGGCATTCGCCCGCTGGTGCTGGGCAAGCGCGACCTCGGCGATGGCCGTACCGAATATATGGTTGCCTCTGAGAGCGTGGCGCTGGATACCCTGGGCTTCGAGTTCCTGCGCGACGTTGCGCCGGGCGAAGCGGTCTATATCACCGAGAAGGGCCAGCTGTTTACCCGCCAGTGTGCAGATAACCCGGTCAGCAACCCGTGCCTGTTCGAATACGTTTACTTTGCCCGCCCGGACTCTTTCATCGATAAGATTTCCGTCTACAGCGCGCGCGTGAATATGGGCACGAAGCTTGGCGAGAAGATTGCCCGCGAGTGGGACGATCTCGACATCGACGTGGTTATTCCTATCCCGGAAACCTCCTGCGATATCGCGCTGGAAATCGCCCGCATTCTGGACAAGCCGTACCGTCAGGGCTTCGTGAAGAACCGCTACGTTGGCCGCACTTTTATCATGCCGGGCCAGCACCTGCGTCGTAAGTCCGTGCGCCGTAAGCTGAACGCCAACCGCGCGGAATTCCGCGATAAGAACGTTCTGCTGGTGGATGACTCCATTGTTCGCGGCACCACCTCTGAGCAAATTATTGAGATGGCGCGCGAAGCAGGGGCGAAGAAAGTCTACCTGGCGTCTGCCGCACCGGAGATTCGCTTCCCGAACGTGTACGGCATTGATATGCCAACCGCCAACGAGCTGATCGCTCACGGTCGTGAAGTGGATGAAATTCGCCAGATCATCGGTGCCGACGGCCTGATTTTCCAGGATCTGAACGATCTCATCGACGCGGTGCGCGCCGAGAACCCGGAAATTCAGCAGTTCGAATGCTCCGTGTTTAACGGCGTCTACGTGACGAAAGACGTTGACCAGCAGTACCTCGACTATCTTGATTCGCTGCGCAACGACGATGCGAAAGCCGTTCAGCTGCAAAACGATCTCGAAAGCTTAGAGATGCACAACGAAGGTTAATCTCTCTGCAGGTGAGGGCGCTCGCCCTCACTTGCAACTCCCCGCAAAATCCTGCACAGTCAGCCCAGAATTCAGCAAGGGCGAAATCATGAAACGACTCATCATAGGCATTAGCGGTGCCAGCGGCGCGATTTACGGCGTTCGTCTGCTACAGGTTTTACGGAACGTGGCAGAAGTGGAAACGCATCTGGTAATGAGCCAGGCGGCGCGGCAGACCCTCTCCCTTGAAACGGATCTCTCCCTGCGTGATGTTCAGGCCCTGGCGGACGTAGTCCACGATGCGCGCGATATCGCCGCCAGCATCTCCTCAGGCTCGTTTAAAACCGCCGGCATGGTTATCCTGCCCTGTTCCATTAAAACGCTCTCCGGGATTGTGAACAGCTATACCGACACCCTGGTGACGCGCGCGGCGGATGTGGTGCTAAAGGAGCGTCGACCGCTGGTGCTTTGCGTGCGGGAAACGCCGCTGCATCTGGGCCATCTTCGCCTGATGACCCAGGCCGCCGAGCTGGGCGCGGTGATCATGCCGCCGGTTCCGGCGTTCTATCATCGCCCGCAGTCGCTGGACGATGTCATTAACCAGACCGTTAACCGCGTGCTGGATCAGTTTGACATCGACCTGCCGGAAGATCTCTTCACCCGCTGGCAGGGTGCCTGATACTGTGCACAAATGCTGTGCATGAAAAGAGACGTTGCCCTGTTTCAGGGCAATTATGCAACGGCGATCATATCCTCGACATTTAATTCGTTTTTTCCCTTTTTCTCTCTCCGGTTCGTTCGGCAGACCTGCTATCTTTCACCATTAAGGCAATATCGCAACGTTTTATTAACATATTTAACGTCGAAGTTTTGATCAGACGGCAATGTGGCATAAGACCTGCAAGAGAAGCCTGCAACACAACACAATACATAATAAAATCACGGTACTTGAGGGTAAATGTATGAAGAAGACGGTTCTGGCTCTGTCTTTGCTGGTGGGGTTAAGTGCGGCAGCAGGTAGCTACGCAGCGCTTCCACAGACGGTTCGTATCGGTACAGACGCAACCTACGCGCCATTCTCTTCCAAGGATGCGAAAGGCGATTTCGTGGGGTTTGATATCGATCTGGGAAATGAAATGTGCAAACGTATGGAAGTGAAATGCACATGGGTGGGCAGCGACTTCGACGCGTTAATCCCGTCGCTGAAAGCCAAGAAAATCGACGCCATTATCTCTTCTCTCTCCATCACCGAAAAGCGTCAGCAGGAGATTGCCTTCTCTGACAAGCTCTACGCTGCGGATTCTCGTCTGATTGCCGCCAAGGGCTCCCCGATTCAACCGACCATCGACTCGCTGAAAGGCAAGCATGTGGGCGTGCTCCAGGGTTCGACCCAGGAAGGTTACGCGAATGCGAACTGGCGCGAGAAGGGCGTCGACGTGGTGGCTTACCAGAACCAGGATCTGATCTACTCTGACCTGGCGGCAGGCCGTCTGGATGCCGCGTTCCAGGATGAAGTCGCCGCGAGCGAAGGCTTCCTGAAGCAGCCTGCGGGTAAAGACTACACCTTTGCGGGACCGTCCGTGAAAGACAAAAAATACTTTGGTGACGGCACCGGTATCGGCTTGCGTAAGGACGATAAAGAGCTGAAAGCCGCCTTTGACAAAGCGTTCACGGAGCTGCGCAAAGACGGTACTTACGACAAACTGGCGAAAAAATACTTCGACTTCAACGTCTACGGTGACTAACGCACCGACATGGTGCGTCGCGGGTGTGGATGATTCAGTATGGTGCAACGTGTGCACCATATTGGGTCGCCACGTGCATACTTAAGCATTTATAATGCAAAAATTCCCGTCTGGAAGGCATTATTCTTTGCCTGACAGCGGGGATTAATGGCACATTAATGCCACCCCGTCGTCGTAAAAACCGTATGAAGACAGTTTGTTGAGGACAAATATGAAAAAACTCGTGTTGTCACTATCTCTGGTACTGGCCTTTTCCAGCGCCACCGCGGCATTCGCAGCTATTCCGCAGAAAATCCGTATTGGTACCGATCCAACCTATGCCCCGTTTGAATCGAAGAATTCAAAGGGTGAACTGGTGGGTTTTGACATCGATCTGGCTAACGAGCTGTGCAAACGCATCAAAGCGCAGTGTACCTACGTCGAAAACCCGCTGGATGCGCTGATCCCATCCCTGAAAGCCAAAAAAATCGACGTGATTATGTCCTCGCTTTCCATCACCGAGAAACGTCAGCAGGAGATTGCCTTCACCGACAAACTCTATGCGGCCGATTCCCGTCTGGTGGTGGCTAAATCTTCTGATATTCAGCCAACGCTTGAGTCGCTGAAAGGGAAACGCGTGGGCGTGCTGCAGGGCACCACGCAGGAAACCTACGGTAACGAACACTGGGCACCGAAGGGGATTGAAATCGTCTCCTATCAGGGTCAGGAAAATATTTACGCAGACCTGACGGCAGGCCGTATTGATGCGGCATTCCAGGATGAAGTTGCGGCAAGCGAAGGTTTCCTGAAGCAGCCGGTAGGCAAAGATTACAAGTTCGGCGGTCCGTCCATTAAGGACGAGAAGCTCTTTGGCGTGGGCACCGGTATGGGCCTGCGTAAAGAAGACAACGAACTGCGTGAGGCGCTGAACAAAGCGTTTGCTGAAATGCGCGCTGATGGCACCTACGACAAGCTGGCGAAAAAGTACTTCGATTTTAATGTGTACGGCGGCTAATCGCTCCGTCAAATAACGTGCGGCCCCTCCCGCTGCGGGAGGGGATAAGACACGGTTTACCACTCACGATACGACAGGGCTCGCGGTATGCTGTACGGATTTTCTGGCGTTATTTTTCAGGGCGCGCTTGTCACCCTTGAGCTGGCTATCAGCTCCGTGGTACTGGCGGTGCTGATAGGTCTGGCGGGCGCAGGGGCGAAGCTTTCGGCTAACAAACCGCTGGCGCTCATTTTCGAAGGCTATACCACGCTCATTCGCGGCGTACCCGATCTGGTGCTGATGCTGCTTATCTTTTACGGTCTGCAGATTGCGCTGAACGCCGTAACGGACGCGATGGGCATGGGACAAATTGATATCGACCCGATGGTGGCCGGTATTATCACCCTCGGTTTTATCTACGGTGCCTACTTCACGGAAACCTTCCGTGGCGCTTATATGGCGGTCCCCAGAGGACACATTGAAGCGGCAACCGCGTTCGGGTTTACCTCTTCACAAACGTTTCGCCGGATCATGTTCCCGGCCATGATGCGCTACGCGCTGCCGGGCATTGGTAACAACTGGCAGGTTATCCTCAAAGCGACGGCGCTGGTCTCGCTGCTCGGTCTGGAAGATGTCGTGAAAGCGACTCAACTGGCGGGCAAGAGTACCTGGGAGCCCTTCTACTTTGCGGTGGTCTGCGGTGTGATCTATCTGGTCTTTACGACCGTCTCCAATGGTGTGCTGCTTCTGCTCGAACGTCGCTACTCCGTGGGTGTGAAGAGGGCTGACCTGTGATTGAGATTATTCAGGAATACTGGAAATCCCTGCTGTGGACGGATGGCTATCGCTTTACCGGCGTGGCGATTACGCTCTGGCTGCTGATTTCTTCCGTGGTGATGGGCGGCATTCTGGCGGTGTTTCTCGCCATCGGCCGCGTGTCGAACAATAAATTTATTCAGTTCCCGATCTGGCTGTTTACCTATGTGTTTCGCGGCACGCCGCTGTACGTGCAGCTGCTGGTGTTCTATTCGGGGATGTATACGCTTGAGATCGTAAAAGGCACGGAAATGCTGAATGCGTTCTTCCGCAGCGGCCTGAACTGTACGGTGCTGGCGCTAACGCTCAACACCTGCGCCTATACCACCGAGATTTTCGCCGGGGCCATTCGTTCCGTGCCGCACGGTGAGATCGAGGCGGCGCGCGCCTACGGCTTCTCCTCCGTGAAGCTTTACCGCTGCATTATTCTGCCGTCGGCGCTGCGCATTGCGCTACCGGCCTACAGCAATGAAGTGATTTTGATGCTGCACTCCACCGCGCTCGCCTTTACCGCGACGGTGCCGGACCTGCTCAAAATCGCGCGCGATATCAACTCCGCGACCTATCAGCCGTTTACCGCGTTTGGCATTGCGGCGGTGCTCTATTTAATTATCTCTTATGTTCTGATTAGCCTGTTCCGTAAGGCTGAAAAACGCTGGTTGCAGCATATAAAACCTTCTTCGACGCACTGAGAAAGATGATGGCTGAGAACAAATTAAACGTTATTGATTTGCACAAACGCTACGGCGAACATGAAGTGCTGAAAGGGGTGTCGCTGCAGGCGAATGCGGGCGACGTGATCAGTATCATCGGCTCATCCGGCTCGGGTAAAAGTACCTTCCTGCGCTGCATTAACTTCCTCGAAAAGCCGAGCGAAGGCTCGATTGTGGTGAGCGGGCAGAACATCGATCTGGTGCGTGACAAAGACGGCCAGCTGAAGGTGGCGGATAAAAATCAGCTGCGCCTGCTGCGTACGCGCCTGACGATGGTGTTCCAGCACTTCAACCTCTGGAGCCACATGACGGTGCTGGAGAACGTGATGGAAGCGCCGGTTCAGGTTCTGGGACTGAGCAAGCAGGAAGCCCGCGAACGTGCTGTGAAATATCTGGCGAAAGTGGGGATCGACGAGCGCCAGCAGATGAAGTACCCGGTGCATCTCTCCGGCGGTCAGCAGCAGCGCGTCTCCATCGCGCGCGCGCTGGCAATGGAGCCGGAAGTGCTGCTGTTCGACGAACCGACCTCCGCGTTGGACCCGGAACTCGTTGGCGAAGTGCTGCGCATCATGCAGAAGCTGGCGGAAGAGGGCAAAACCATGGTCGTGGTGACGCACGAGATGGGCTTCGCCCGTAACGTCTCGAACCACGTGATTTTCCTGCATCAGGGGAAAATTGAAGAGCAGGGGCACCCCGATGAGGTGCTGGCGAACCCGCAAAGCCCGCGTTTGCAGCAGTTCCTGAAGGGCTCGTTGAAGTAATCTTTCGACTTTCTCCCTCTCCCCTTGGGAGAGGGCCTCAGGCCGCACCACACTCCAGGCGATACACCCAGTCGTCATAACGCACGCCGTCAATCTCATACGCCTTTTCCAGCACCTGCGTGCGCACAAACCCGGCTTTCTCCAGCACCCGCACAGACCCGCCGTTGTCCGCCAGCACGTACGCGTTTATCGCTCTCACGCCGGTCTGGTTAAACGCGTAATCACACACTGCGCGCAGCGCCTCGCTGGCGATGCCTTTCCCCTGTGCGGCAGGCACAACCGTATAGCCGATATCCGCCTCTTCACGATTCTCAGGGCTGATTTGCAGACCGATATCGCCCAGCGGCGTATCGTCATCCTGAAAGCGGATCACGAAGACATGCTCCGCCATCATGCGTGCGGCAAACACGCGTCGGGTCTCTTTTTCAGGTGTAATCGAGGCCATATAGCGCATGATGTCGCGGTTTTCACGCAGCGAGCGGAAGAACGCCCAGTCAGAGGGTTCGAAAGGGGTGAGGTGAAGCCGGGGAGTGGTGATGGTTGCCATTGTTACGCCATTTCATCGGAACATGGCGTATCACTGTAACATATTCAGCCCACCACATCCCCCAGCGCCTCTTCCAAATCATACCAGCGGAAGGCAAACCCGGTCGCTTCCAGCCGTTTGGGCAGCGCGCGCTGACCGCCCAGCACAAGCACTGACGCTTCCCCCATCATCAGGCGAATCGCCGTCGCAGGCACGCGTAAAATGGCCGGACGATGCAGGGCATGCCCCAGCGCATGGGCAAACTGTTCATTACGCACCGGATACGGCGCAACCATGTTAAACGGCCCGCGCAGATCGTTATCCAGCAGCCAGATAATGGCGTTCACCATATCGTCGATATGGATCCAGGCCAGATACTGACGCCCGTTGCCGATCGGCCCGCCGAGCCCCAGCTTAAAGGGAGGAAGCATTTTACCCAGAATGCCGCCTTTCGGCGCAAGCACCACGCCGGTACGCAGAAGACAGACGCGGGTACGATCGCTCTGCGCCGCGCAGGCGATACGCTCCCACTGGGCGCAGAGTTTATGGGTAAATTCGTTGTGCGGCGGTTCCTCTTCGGTGACCACCACCTCGCCAAGATCGCCGTAATAGCCCGTCGCAGAGCCTGAAATCAGCACCGAGGGCGGGGTCTGGCTGTTGCGAATCAGCTCAACCAGCTTCTCGGTGATGTTCCAGCGACTGCTGCACAACCGCTGTTTCTGCTCTTCGGTCCAGCGCTTGTCGGCGATGGGTTCGCCCGCAAGATTGATGACGGCGTCGAAGCCATCCAGATTCTGCCGATCGGCCAGCCCTTTCCAGATATCGACCCCAGCGCCCAGCACCTGGCGCGCTTTCTCCGGGCTGCGGGTCACTACGGTAATGTCGTGATGCAGCGCCTGCAAACGCGCAATGAGATGGCGCCCAATCAGGCCTGTACCGCCGGTCAGCAGAATCTTCATACAACCTCCAGGTTTACGCCTGGCGTCGCCAGCTTAACGTCATGGAGACGGAGTCGGCATAGCGCAGGGCGTGAAGTTTATCGATCTCTACTTCAGCATAAGTGACCCAGTGATGATCGCGTGCGATATCGAGCACATCCTGAGTTAATTTCTCCAGCAGAGAGAAGCGGTGGTTTTCCACGTACTGGATGATGTTTTTAGTGATCGTGCGATAGTTCAGCGCGTCATTGATGTCTTCGCTGGCCCGCGCTTTGTCTGCCGGGTAGTGAATCACCACATTAATGACAATATCCTGACGGTTGGCAATCTCTTCCTCTTTGATACCAATGAACGTGCGCAAGCGTAAATTTTTTATACGAATAATAGCGTCGGGCTGTGACATTGCAGGTCTTCTCCGTGTCAGTATTTCCCGCCCATAATACATGAGAGCCTCACAGGCACCCAGCCTCCTACAGGGTTAAATTTGCTGGATTTTTTGCATCGCGTGTTCGGTGGCCGGGCGGGTCCGGATACGCTCAAACCAGTTATTCACCGCCGGGTAAGAGGCTAAGTCAATCCGATGTTTTTCATGCGTATTCACCCACGGCCAGCAGGCGATATCGGCAATGCTGTAATGATCGCCCCCGAGCCACGGCGTTTTCTCCAGCCGCTGGTTCAGAACGCCGTAAAGACGCTGGGTTTCAACCTGATAGCGTTCGATGGCGTAAGGAATGGTCTGCGGCGCAAAGGCGGTAAAGTGGTGGTTCTGCCCCAGCATCGGCCCCAGGCCACTTGCCTGCCAGAAGAGCCACTGCAGGGTGTGGTGACGCTCACGCAATTCACCGCTCAGCAGCTTGCCGGTTTTCTCCGCCAGATAAAGCAAAATTTCACCGGATTCAAACAGGCTCAACGGCCTGCCTCCGTCCGCTGGCTGGTTATCAATAATGGCCGGAATTTTATTGTTCGGCGAGATAGCCAGAAACACGGGGTTGAACTGTTCGCCTTTACTGATATCCACGCGAATGATTCTGTAATCCAGTTCGGCTTCTTCGAGAAAGAGGGTGATCTTATGGCCATTTGGGGTAGGGGCGTAATAAAGGTCAATCATTCTCAACTCCTGTCCATGCGAATAATGGTGCCATGACAAATGAGTATAGGTGCTTGTTGTAAATCGTGAGTTTTCATCAAGTGACAGCGACGCAAAGAGATTATATGTTGAGTAAAAACCGATCAGCCGATGAGGATGTTATGAACCAGCCCGTTATCACACTGTGGTCCGATGCGAATTTCTTTTCTCCCTATGTTATGAGCGTTTACGTTGCGCTGGCCGAAAAGGGGCTCTCTTTTACCCTGAAGACCGTCGACCTCGACGGTGGTGAACACCTCAAACCCCAGTGGCAGGGTTACGACCTGACCCGTCGCGTGCCGGTGCTGGAGATCGATGGCTTTGCGCTGAGCGAATCGTCGGCGATCGATGAATATCTGGAAGATCGTTTTGCGCCGCCTGAGTGGGAGCGCATCTATCCTCACGATCTGCAAAAGCGCGCCCGCGCACGGCAGATCCAGGCATGGCTGCGTAGCGACCTTGTGCCGATTCGCGTCGAGCGCTCCACGGATGTCGTGTTTGCCGGAGTGAAAAAGCCCGCGCTCAGCGCAGAAGGTGCCGACAGCGCCCAAAAGCTGATTGAGACCGCTACCGCGCTGCTCGCTCACGGCAACCCGAATCTGTTTGGCGAGTGGTGTATTGCCGATACCGATCTGGCTCTGATGTTAAATCGGTTGATCCTCAACGGCGACGACGTTCCGCAGCTGCTGGTGGATTATGCGGCGTTCCAGTGGCAGCGGGCCTCCGTACAGCGCTATGTGGCACTCTCCGCTAAGCGCGCGGGCTGATAAGCCCTGACGCTTCAGGTATGATAGGGGCAGTCTGTTTTCCCGAGGAGTGACTGATGAAACTGATGTTTGCGTCGGATATCCATGGATCGCTGCCCGCTACCGAGCGTGTTCTCTCCATTTTCGCGCAAAGCGGCGCGCAGTGGCTGATTATTCTGGGTGATGTATTGAATCATGGTCCGCGCAATGCGCTGCCGGAAGGCTATGCCCCGGCGCAGGTGGCGGAAAAGCTTAACCCGTTTGCCTCGCGCATTATCGCCGTTCGCGGTAATTGCGACAGCGAAGTCGACCAGATGCTGCTGCATTTTCCCCTTACCGCGCCGTGGCAACAGGTGCTGCTGGAAAACAGCCGCCTGTTTCTGACCCACGGACACCTTTTCGGCCCGGATAATCTCCCGGCGCTCGCGGCTGGCGATGTCCTGGTTTACGGCCATACTCATATTCCGGTGGCGGAAAATCGCGGTGAGATCTATCACTTTAACCCGGGGTCGGTCAGCATCCCGAAAGGCGGATATCCTGCGAGCTACGGCCTGCTGGATGGAAATACCCTGAGCGTTATCGCACTTAATGATCAGCAAGTTATTGCGCAGGTAGCGATTAATCCGTAAGTTACACCACAACTGCAAACGCGCCGAAAGAGCGCTTAGACGAGAAGGTTTCCCGATGGTGGAGCAGAATCATTTGGCAAGTACTGAATGGGTTGACATTGTCAGCGAAGAAAATGAAGTGATCGCGCAGGCGAGCCGCGAACAAATGCGTGCAGAGCGTCTGCGCCACCGTGCAACGTACATCGTTGTGCATGACGGTATGGGCAAGATTCTGGTCCAGCGCCGCACGGACACCAAAGATTTTCTTCCCGGCATGCTGGATGCCACTGCGGGCGGCGTCGTGCAGGCCGATGAAGTGCTGCTGGATTCCGCGCGTCGTGAAGCGGAAGAAGAGTTAGGTATTGCGGGCGTGCCGTTTGCCGAGCACGGCCAGTTCTATTTCGAAGACGAAAACTGCCGCGTCTGGGGCGGACTGTTTAGCTGCGTATCCCACGGGCCTTTCGCCCTGCAGGAAGAGGAAGTGAGCGAAGTTTGCTGGATGACGCCGGAAGAGATTACCGCGCGTTGCGACGAATTCACCCCGGATTCGTTAAAAGCGCTGGCGCTGTGGATGACCCGCAACGCCAAAAACGAGTCCGCTAAGCCGGAAAGCAAAGCGGAAAAAGAGGAAGAGGCTGAGTAAGTCTTAACAGCTTTCCCGCAGACAGAGGCTGGACGCGATGGGTTTATGGTCGCGCCAGTCTCCATCATTCAGACGTTCCAGTAGCGCTTTTCCTGCCTCAATCCCAATTCTGCGATGCGGTACCGCCATCGTCGTCAGCGGCGGCTGGCAAACGCGGCTCACGTCACTGTCGCCAAAGCCCACGACTGCTAAATCGTCCGGGACTTTAATACGCCGACGCTGGCATTCATACAGCGCGCCGCAGGCCAGCTCGTCTGATACGCACACCAGCGCATCCAGCTCCGGCCACGCCAGCAGGAATTCTGGCAACTGTGCCGCGCCGGTCGAGAAGCTCGGCGGCATGGCGGCGTTGATAACCCGGTTCGGCGACAGATGATGGCGCAGCATCGCCTTGTACCAGCCCTGCAGATGCTGCTGGAAAATCCACTGCTCCTGGTTGGCGCACAGCAGGCCGATATTCTGATAGCCACGCTTGATCACCATTTCCGTCAGCTCAAACATGGCGGCGACGTTATCGATGCCGATATTCATATCAATCGGATCGGCGCGCATCGCCCCCATCTCCATCACCGGAATCGAGGCATTTTTCAGCCAGTGGCGAACGGTGTCGGTGTGCTCAACGCTGAGCAAAATCGCGGCGGCGATATTTGACGCCAGCAGGGTCTCAAGCAGCTTCTCTTCCTGCTCAAGCCGATGCTGGGATTCAGCCAGCATAATCTGGTATCCGGCAGGCTGCAGCACCTGCTGTAAGCCAGCAAACATTTCAGAGCAACCGGCTTCGGAAAGGTTGGGAACAACCATCGCAATCGTCCATGAGGACGCGGATGCCAGTGCGCTGGCGGCGAGATTGGGCATATAACCCAGCTCCTGCACCGCGGCTTCAATTTTTTCACGCAGCTTATCGGAGACCTGTTCGGGCGTGCGAAGGGCACGGGAGACGGTCATCGTGCCTACGCCGGCAAGCTGTGCGACATCAGCCAGCGTTACTTTTCCGGTACTGCGCCGTTTACGGGTTAAAGACATACACCTTCCTGCTGACCAGACGCGTTTTTCCTTCGTTTCACGTGACACGCAGTATACGCCTTAAATCCCTTTTTTTGCTGTGATTTCACACGATGATGATAATTTGATAGCGCTATCACATTTCTGCATGTTGGCCGTTGATAGCGCTATCTTTGTGATCGCGATCGCAGTTAATGATTGATGGGTTGAATAAAGTTTGCCCATCTTGGTCGTGTCGCGGGAGTAAAAAATGCTCAAAAAGTGGATATATGATACAACCATCACGCTGCAGGATAGCGTGGAAAACTGGCCACAGGCGCTGGAGCTGTGCGCGAAGCCGCTGCTTGATTTACAGGTGATTGAACCTGAATACATCACGGCCATCATCCAGCAGCACCATACGTTAGGACCCTATTATGTGCTGGCACCAGGGCTGGCGATGCCGCATGCGCGGCCGGAGGAGGGAGCCAAAGGACTGGGGTTGTCATTATTAAAACTAAAACAGGGCGTCTCTTTTGGTGCCGGAGAGTTTGACCCTGTCGATGTGATTATTATGCTTGCGGCACCGGATAAACATAGCCATATCGAAATGATATCCGCGCTCGCTGAATTATTTTCCAGCGACGAAGATATGGAGAAATTACATCAGGCGAATACCCTGGAGGACATTAAAGCCATTATTGACCGCTTCTGATTTAATTTTTTAATCCGGTTATTCACAACATTACGCGCCAGCGTGATGGGGCGTACTCTACTCAAAATAAGGGGACAACAATGAAAATCATGGCTATTTGCGGTTCCGGCCTGGGCAGCAGTTTTATGGTCGAAATGAACATTAAAAAGGTGCTCAAAAAGCTGGACATTAACGCCGAGGTTGAACACTCCGATCTCTCCTCTGCCACGCCGGGTGCGGCTGACCTGTTCGTGATGGCGAAAGACATTGCGGCCAGCGCCAGCGTGCCGGAAAGCCAGCTGGTGGTGATCAACAACATCATTGATATCAACGAACTCGAAGCGCAGCTGCGCGCCTGGTTCGACAGACAATAACCCTGATAAGGCGAGGTGGATATGTTTATCCTTGAAACGCTGAATTTCGTTGTCGATATTTTAAAAGTCCCGTCGGTTCTGGTGGGGTTAATTGCGTTAATTGGTCTGGTCGCGCAGAAAAAAGCGTTTTCTGACGTCGTAAAAGGCACAATTAAAACGGTTCTCGGTTTTATTGTGCTGGGCGGTGGTGCCACGGTGCTGGTGGGGTCGTTAAATCCGTTAGGCGGTATGTTTGAGCACGCCTTTACTATCCAGGGCATTATTCCCAACAATGAAGCGATTGTGTCAATTGCGCTGGAAAAATACGGTGCAGCGACCGCGCTTATTATGGCCTTCGGGATGGTGGCGAACATTATCGTTGCGCGCTTTACCCGCCTGAAGTACATCTTCCTGACCGGGCACCACACCTTCTACATGGCGTGCATGATTGGCGTGATCCTGACGGTGGCGGGCTTTGAAGGGGTAGGGCTGGTGTTTACCGGCTCGCTAATCCTCGGCCTGATCATGGCCTTCTTCCCGGCAATTGCGCAGCGCTACATGAAGCGCATCACCGGCAACGATGAAATTGCCTTCGGCCACTTCGGCACGCTGGGCTACGTGCTGTCCGGCTGGATTGGTAGCAAGGTCGGCAAAGGCTCCCGCTCAACCGAAGAGATGAACCTGCCGAAGAATCTGAGCTTCCTGCGCGACAGCTCGATCTCCATCTCTCTGACCATGATGATTATCTACCTGATCATGGCGGTGAGCGCCGGACGCGAGTACGTCGAGGCGACCTTCAGCGGCGGTCAGAACTACCTCGTCTATGCCATCATCATGGCGATCACCTTCGCGGCGGGCGTATTCATCATCCTGCAGGGCGTGCGCCTGATTCTGGCGGAAATCGTCCCGGCCTTTACCGGCTTCTCGGAAAAACTGGTGCCGAACGCGCGTCCTGCGCTGGACTGCCCGGTGGTCTACCCGTATGCGCCAAACGCGGTGCTGATTGGCTTCCTGTTCAGCTTCCTCGGGGGAATTGTGGGATTGGTCATCTGCGGACAGTTCAACTGGGTGCTGATCCTGCCGGGCGTGGTGCCGCACTTCTTCACTGGCGCAACGGCAGGCGTGTTTGGTAACGCCACCGGCGGACGCCGCGGGGCGATGATTGGCGCCTTCGCCAACGGCCTGCTGATCACCTTCCTGCCAGTCCTGCTGTTGCCGGTGCTGGGCGCAATTGGCTTTGCTAACACCACTTTCTCAGACGCCGACTTCGGCGCGGTCGGGATTGTGCTGGGCAATCTGGCGCGCTTCCTGTCACCGCTTGCCATTACCGGGCTGGTTGTGGCGCTGTTCGCGCTGCTGGTGGCCTACAACGTATTCGCGAAAAACAAGCCTGCGGGCGGTAACGCGCAGGAAAACACCGGAGCCAAATCATGAATGAGAACGAGATAACTGAACTGGCGCGTCAGATCCGCCTTGAGACGCTGAAATCGCTAACGCAGCTGGGCTTTGGGCACTACGGTGGCAGCATGTCAGTGGTCGAAACCCTGGCGGTGCTGTACGGCGCAGTGATGAAGATCGACCCGGCGGATCCGGACTGGCCTGAGCGCGATTACTTTGTGCTGTCAAAAGGTCATGCAGGCCCGGCGCTCTACAGCACCCTGGCGATTAAAGGCTACTTCCCGATGGAAGAGCTGAGCACCCTGAACCAGAACGGTACGCGTCTGCCAAGCCACCCGGACCGCCTGAAAACGCGCGGTGTGGATGCCACCACCGGCTCGCTGGGGCAGGGGATCTCCATTGCGGGTGGCATGGCGCTGTCGCACAAGCTGGCGGGGCGACCGAATCGGGTCTTCTGCATCGTCGGTGATGGCGAACTGAACGAAGGCCAGTGCTGGGAAGCGTTCCAGTTTATCGCCCACCATCGCCTGAACAACCTGGCGGTGTTCGTGGACTGGAACAAACAGCAGCTCGATGGCGAGCTGGACGAGATTATCAGCGCGTTCGATCTGGAAGGTAAATTCCGCGCCTTTGGCTTTGACGTGGTGACGGTGAAGGGGGATGACGTTCCGGCACTGCTGGCGGTGACGTCACGGATCCCGGCTGCTGATGCGCGTCCGTTAGTCGTCATCCTCGACAGCATCAAAGGGCAGGGGGTGCCGTATCTGGAACAGCTCAGCAATTCGCACCACCTGCGATTGACCGCGGAGAGCAAAGCGGCCCTCAACGAGACGATTCGCCAACTGGAGGCTTCACATGATTAAGGTTGCACCGGCAGGACAGAAAGATGCTGTTGAGATGCGTAAGGTCTACGCGGGCTTTGTGGCAAAGCAGATTGAGGCCGGCAGCGAGATTATCGCTCTGGAAGCAGACCTGATGAGCTCAATGGCGATGGACGGCGTGGCGCGCGATTATCCGCAGCACGTAATTAACTGCGGCATTATGGAGGCCAACGTCATTGGCACCGCGGCGGGGCTGTCGCTCACCGGCCGTAAGCCGTTCGTGCACACCTTCACCGCGTTTGCCAGCCGCCGCTGCTTCGACCAGCTGTTTATGTCCCTGGACTACCAGCGCAACAACGTGAAGGTGATTGCCTCAGACGCGGGCGTGACGGCCTGCCACAACGGCGGGACGCACATGTCGTTCGAGGATATGGGCATTGTTCGCGGTCTGGCGCACTCGGTGGTGCTGGAGGTGACCGACGCGGTAATGTTCGAGGACGTGCTGCGCCAGCTTATCAATCTCGAAGGCTTCTACTGGGTACGTACCATCCGCAAGCAGGCGCCGAGCGTCTATGCGCCGGGCTCAACCTTCACCATTGGCAAAGGCAACGTGCTACGCGAAGGAAACGATATCACGCTGATTGCCAACGGCATCATGGTGGCGGAAGCGCTGGAAGCGGCGCGCCAGCTTGAGCAGGAGGGGGTAAGCGCGGCGGTCATCGACATGTTTACCCTGAAGCCCATCGACCGGATGCTGGTAAAAAACTACGCCGAGAAAACCGGGCGTATCGTCACCTGCGAAAACCACAGCATCCACAACGGCCTCGGGTCGGCGGTGGCGGAAGTGCTGGTGGAAACCTGCCCGGTGCCGATGCGGCGAGTGGGCGTGAAGGAGCGCTACGGCCAGGTGGGGACGCAGGAGTTCCTGCAGAAGGAGTATGGCCTGACGGCGCATGACATTGTGTCGGCGGCGAGAGAGCTGCTGTAAATAAAAAAGGCGACCCTTGGTGGTCGCCTTTTTTGTTGCCCGGTGGCGCTCGCGCTTACCGGGCCTACGGTCCTAATTACTGCTGCTGCGAAGACTGAATCGCCGTCAGAGCGATGGTGTAGACGATATCGTCAACCAGCGCGCCACGGGACAGGTCGTTCACAGGTTTGCGCATGCCCTGCAGCATTGGCCCGATGGAGATCAGGTCTGCAGAACGCTGTACCGCCTTATAGGTGGTGTTACCGGTGTTCAGATCCGGGAAGATGAACACGGTAGCGCGACCGGCAACCGGAGAGTTCGGCGCTTTGGATTTCGCAACGTCGGCCATCACAGCTGCGTCGTACTGCAGCGGGCCGTCGATCATCAGGTCAGGACGTTTTTCCTGCGCCAGACGGGTCGCTTCACGGACTTTCTCTACGTCGCTACCTGCACCAGAGGTACCGGTGGAGTAGGAGAGCATTGCCACGCGCGGTTCGATACCGAAGGCAATCGCGGAGTCCGCGGACTGGATAGCGATTTCAGCCAGCTGTTCTGCGGTTGGATCCGGGTTGATCGCGCAGTCGCCGTAAACGTAAACCTGTTCAGGCAGCAGCATGAAGAACACGGAAGAAACCAGAGAGCTGCCTGGGGCGGTTTTGATCAGCTGCAGCGGTGGACGGATGGTGTTCGCCGTGGTGTGAACCGCACCGGAAACCAGACCGTCAACTTCGTCCTGCTCCAGCATCAGCGTGCCCAGCACCACGTTGTCTTCCAGCTGTTCGCGCGCAACGGCTTCGGTCATGCCCTTGCTCTTACGCAGCTCGACCAGACGGGCAACGTAGCTTTCGCGAACCACTTCCGGGTCAACGATTTCGATGCCAGCGCCCAGCTCAACGCCCTGAGACGCCGCAACGCGGGTGATCTCATCCGGGTTACCCAGCAGCACGCAGGTCGCGATGCCGCGCTCAGCACAGATGGCAGCTGCTTTAACGGTACGTGGCTCGTCGCCTTCTGGCAGAACAACGCGTTTGCCCGCTTTACGCGCCAGCTCGGTCAGCTGGTAGCGGAAGGCTGGAGGAGACAGACGGCGGCTGCGCTCGGAGGTCGCGGTCAGGGATTCAATCCAGTCTGCGTCGATGTAGCCCGCAACGTATTCCTGAACTTTCTCGATACGCTCGTGGTCATCAACCGGCACTTCCAGGTTGAAGCTTTGCAGGCTCAGAGAGGTCTGCCAGGTGTTGGTGTTCACCATGAACACCGGCAGGCCGGTAGCGAACGCACGTTCGCACAGCTTGCTGATGCGCGCGTCCATTTCGTAGCCGCCGGTCAGCAGAATTGCACCGATTTCCACGCCGTTCATCGCCGCCAGGCAGGCAGCAACCAGCACGTCCGGACGGTCTGCGGAGGTCACCAGCAGGGAACCTGCGCGGAAGTGCTCCAGCATGTGCGGAATGCTGCGCGCGCAGAAGGTCACGGACTTCACGCGGCGGGTGTTGATGTCGCCTTCGTTAACGATGGTAGCGTTCAGGTGACGCGCCATATCGATTGCACGGGTGGCAATCAGATCGAAGCTCCATGGCACCGCGCCCAGAACTGGCAGCGGGCTGGATTCCTGCAGCTTAGCCGGGTCAACCTTGATGACTTTCGCTTTGGAAGAGTCGTCGAAGATCTCGGACAGGTCAGGACGCGTACGGCCCTGTTCATCAACCGGTGCGTTCAGTTTGTTCACGATCACGCCGGTGATGCTGGTGTTTTTCGCACCGCCGAAGCTGCTGCGCGTCAGTTCGATACGCTCTTTCAGCTGCTCTGGGGTATCAGTACCCTGAGACATTACGAAAACGATCTCTGCGTTCAGGGTTTTCGCGATTTCAAAGTTCAGAGACTGGGCAAACTGGTGTTTGCGGGTCGGGACCAGGCCTTCAACCAGCACCACTTCCGCGTCCTGCGCGTTAGCGTGGTAGTTGGCGATGATCTCTTCCATCAGCACGTCTTTCTGGTTGCTGGAGAGCAGAGACTCAACGTGGCTCATCTTCAGCGGTTCAGCCGCTGGCAGATTGGAGTTCTTGCGAACGATGGAGGTGGTCTGGTCTGGCGCATCGCCACCGGCACGTGGCTGGGCGATTGGCTTAAAGACGCTCAGACGAACGCCTTTGCGTTCCATAGCGCGGATCACGCCGAGGCTGACGCTGGTCAGGCCGACGCTGGTTCCGGTAGGGATCAGCATAATAGTACGGGACACGGTTTATCCTCTTTCGTTACCGCCGCGTTGGGCGGGCTACAAAACAGCACCGCCAGCATTGCTGGCGGTGTGGAATCAGGCAGTCAGGCGGCTCGCGTCTTGCGCGATGACCAGCTCTTCGTTAGTTGGGATAACGATAGCCGGGCGGGTGCCTTCTTTGTTGATGAAGCCAGACTTGCCGAAGCGGGCAGCCAGGTTACGCTCGTGATCGACTTCGAAGCCCAGAACGCCCAGTTTGCCCAGGGACAGCTCACGTACCATTGCCGCGTTCTCACCGATGCCGCCGGTGAAGATAACCGCGTCCAGACGACCGTCCATCAGCGCGGTGTAAGAACCGATGTACTTCGCCAGACGGTGGCAATAAACGTCCATTGCACGTTTAGCGTCTGCTTTCTCGGCGTAGTTGTCTTCAACATAGCGGCAGTCGCTGGTGACTTCGGTCAGACCCAGCAGGCCAGACTCTTTAGTCAGCATTTTGTTGATGTCGTCAACGCTCATGCCCAGGGTGTCGTGCAGGTGGAAGATAATCGCCGGGTCGATGTCACCGGAACGCGTACCCATCACCAGACCTTCCAGCGGGGTCAGACCCATGGAAGTATCAACACATTTACCGCTGCGGATAGCGGAAACAGAACCACCGTTGCCCAGATGGCAGGTGATGATGTTCACTTCTTCAACCGGCTTGTTCAGCACTTTTGCGGCTTCCTGAGTCACATAGAAGTGGCTGGTGCCGTGTGCGCCATAACGACGAACGCCGTGCTCTTTATACAGGCTGTACGGCAGGGCATACAGGTAAGACTCTTCCGGCATGGTCTGATGGAACGCAGTGTCGAACACAGCCACGTTTTTCTCTTTCAGATTCGGGAAGGACTTCAGTGCTTCAGCGATACCGATCAGGTGAGCCGGGTTGTGCAGCGGTGCGAAGGATGCAGAGTCTTTGATCCCCTGAATCACTGATTCGTCGATCACCACGGAGCTGGTGTATTTTTCGCCGCCGTGGACGATACGGTGACCAATCGCAGTCAGCTGAGCAGACAGTTCTGGTTTTTGTGCCAGAATAGTGTTAACGATAAAGTTCAGCGCTTCACTGTGAGCGGCGCCTGCACCTAAAGCCGCTTCTTGTTTGCTGCCGTCCATCTTCCACTTGATACGTGCTTCAGGCAGATGGAAACATTCGGCCAAACCAGAGAGGTACTCGTCACCGTTAAGCGCATCGATGATGGCGAATTTCAGTGAAGAGCTACCGCAGTTCAGAACCAGTACTAACTTACTCGACATGGAAGTACCTATAATTGATACGTGGCTAAAAAAACGTCAGTGAGTCTAAAAGCGTAACGCATGCTGACCCAGACATTTATGATTAACATCATGCCAAACGAACATTCTGGCAGGATGGAAGAAATACCTATGATTTTAAGCCATTTTGAACATTTTTCAGACAATGGCATAATATGCGATAATTTGACGAGTTACCGCTTCTCGTCTACGGCCCTATCAGGCTGGCACAGAATACCCGATACGGGGTAGCGATGACAAAATATTTTGAACGTTGTCATAGCCTGTTGTGGTTTTGCACGAAAATTTTAATTTTTATATGTGAAGTTGAGGTACAGCCATGTCGACACCCGAAATCCCATCCGTGAACTTCTTCAGTCTGTTTCGCCGGGGGCAGCATTATTCAAAGACGTGGCCACTGGAAAAGCGCCTCGCGCCGATGTTTATTGAGAATCGCACGATCCGCGCCACGCGCTATGCGATTCGCTTTATGCCCCCTGTCGCTATCTTTACCCTGTGCTGGCAAATCGCCCTGGGTGGACAGCTTGGTCCAGCCGTTGCCACGGCGCTGTTTGCGTTAAGCCTGCCGATGCAGGGATTGTGGTGGTTAGGTAAACGTTCCATCACGCCGCTTCCGCCTTCTATTTTACACTGGTTTTATGAAGTGCGAGGAAAACTGGAGGAGGCCGGACAGGCGCTGGCACCCGTTGAAGGCAAGCCGGATTACCAGGCGCTGGCCGACACGTTAAAGCGCGCTTTTAAGCAGCTGGATAAAACATTCCTCGATGACTTGTGATTGATCATCGAAACGACTAACAAAAGAAGGCACAGTAACAAACCGTTACCGTGTCTTTTTTTTACAGTGCAATGCGCTACAGGAGTCGAAAGATGGAAATGACCCATGCTCAACGTCTGATTTTGTCTAACCAGTACAAGATGATGACAATGCTTGATCCCGACAACGCTGCGCGCTACAGCCGCCTGCAGACCATCGTCGAACGTGGGTTTGGTTTGCAAATGCGCGAACTGGACCGCGAGTTTGGCGAGCTGAAAGAAGAAACCTGCCGCATCGTGATCGACATTATGGAGATGTACCACGCCCTGCATGTGTCCTGGACTAATCTCAAAGACCAGCAGACCATTGACGAGCGTCGTGTGACCTTCTTAGGCTTTGATGCTGCGACGGAAGCGCGCTATCTGAGCTACGTTCGCTTTATGGTGAACACCGAAGGGCGTTATACCCACTTTGATGCGGGCACCCACGGCTTCAACGCGCAGACCCCAATGTGGGATAAATACCAGCGCATGCTGAGCGCGTGGCACGCCTGCCCGCGCCAGTACCATTTAAGCAGCAACGAAATTCAACAAATCATTAATGCCTGACGGAGGTGCGTGTGCAGTGTAAAGGTTTTCTGTTTGATCTGGACGGTACGCTGGTGGATTCGCTGCCGGTTGTTGAGCGCTCGTGGTGCCATTGGGCCGACCGGCACGGCATCGACCATCAGGACGTATTGAATTTCATCCATGGCAAACAGGCCATTACCTCATTGCGGCACTTCCTGGCGGGGCGTTCTGAGGAAGAGATTCAGGCAGAGTTCAAATATCTTGAGCAAATTGAAGCCACCGATACCGATGGCATCGCCGCGCTGCCCGGCGCGCGCGAACTGCTTGAGCAGCTGAACGAAGCACAGATCCCGTGGGCTATCGTCACGTCCGGTTCGATCCCTGTAGCCCATGCGCGCCATAAGGCGGCCGGTTTACCGACGCCGGAGGTGTTCATTACCGCAGAGCGCGTTAAGCGCGGGAAACCCGAGCCCGATGCGTTCCTGCTCGGCGCTGAACAGCTGGGTTTTGCTCCAGCAGACTGTGTGGTGGTGGAAGACGCGGCGGCTGGCGTATTGGCAGGGCTGAACGCAGGGAGCCACGTCATTGCCGTTAACGTTCCGGCGGGATCCCACCGGCTGGATGAGGCGGATTTTGTGATTGATTCCCTGACGGCGCTGGCGGTGTCGAAAGCGCCAGACGGAGTTGTAACCGTCTCGCTAAAAATGTAATCCCATGATATAGCCCCACGTTGCTGGGGCTTTTTTATGGCAAAATTCATCAACTTCCACTGACAAGGATAGGTTGTGAACGGTGAACTGATCTGGGTCCTGAGCCTGCTGTTAATCGCCATTATTCTCTTTGCAACGGGCAAGGTGCGCATGGATGCCGTCGCCCTGTTTGTCATCGTCGCGTTTGTGCTGAGCGGCACGCTCACGCTTCCGGAAGCTTTCTCCGGGTTCAGCGACCCCAACGTTATCCTGATTGCCGCTCTGTTTATCATCGGCGATGGTCTTGTCCGTACTGGCGTTGCGACCATCATGGGCGCGTGGCTGGTCAAGGTGGCCGGCAGCAGCGAAACCAAAATGTTGATCTACCTGATGCTGACGGTCGCGGGGCTGGGGGCGTTTATGAGCTCAACGGGCGTGGTCGCCATCTTTATCCCGGTGGTGCTGAGCGTCTCCATGCGGATGCAGAGCTCGCCGTCGCGCCTGATGATGCCCCTGAGCTTTGCCGGTTTGATCAGCGGGATGATGACGCTGGTCGCTACGCCGCCGAACCTGGTCGTCAACAGCGAGCTGATCCGGGAAGGATTCCAGGGCTTCAGTTTTTTCAGCGTTACCCCGCTTGGGCTGGTGATTCTGGCAATGGGCGTGGTCTACATGCTGCTGACCCGTTTTGCGCTGAAAGGCGACAAACAGGATAAGAGCAAAGAAGGGTGGAAACGACGCACCTTCCGCGATCTGATTAAAGAGTACCGTCTCACCGGGCGAGCGCGCCGGCTGGCCATTCGCCCCGGTTCGCCGATGGTCGGCCAGCGGCTGGACGATCTCAGGCTGCGTGAACGCTACGGTGCGAACGTGATCGGGGTGGAGCGCTGGCGCCGTTTCCGCCGGGTGATCGTCAACGTTAACGGGGTGTCCGAATTCCGCGCGCGAGACGTCCTGCTGATTGATATGTCTACCGCCGAAGTGGATCTGCGTGAGTTTTGCAGTGAACAACTGCTGGAGCCGATGGTGCTGCGCGGGGAGTATTTTTCCGATCAGGCGCTGGATGTTGGCATGGCCGAGGTGTCTCTGATCCCGGAATCGGAACTGCTGGGTAAAACCGTGCGTGAAATGGGGTTCCGTACCCGCTATGGCCTGAACGTCGTTGGGCTGAAACGCGATGGCGTGGCGATGGAAGGGGCGGTAGTGGATGAGCCGATCCTGCTGGGCGATATCTTCCTCGTTGTCGGTAACTGGAAGCTGATTAGCCAGCTCGGGCAAAAGGGGCGCGATTTTGTGGTGCTCAACATGCCGGTTGAAGAGAGTGATGCTTCTCCGGCGCACAGCCAGGCGCCGCATGCGATTTTTTGTCTGGTGCTGATGGTCGCGCTCATGCTGACCGATGAAATTCCCAATCCTGTTGCGGCCATTATCGCCTGCCTGCTGATGGGGAAATTCCGCTGCATCGATGCTGAAAGCGCCTATAAAGCCATTCACTGGCCGAGCATTATTCTTATCGTCGGAATGATGCCCTTCGCCCTGGCGCTGCAAAAAACCGGCGGGGTGGATTTAATTGTCAAAGGCTTAATGGACGTTGGCGGCGGGTATGGGCCGTACATGATGATGGTCTGTCTGTTTATCATGTGCGCTTCAATTGGGTTGTTTATCTCCAATACCGCGACGGCGGTGCTGATGGCGCCTATCGCGCTGGCGATGGCGAAATCCATGGGCGTCTCACCTTATCCGTTTGCGATGATGGTCGCGATGGCGGCGTCCGCGGCGTTTATGACGCCGGTTTCTTCGCCGGTGAATACGCTGGTGCTGGGGCCGGGGAATTACAAATTCAGCGATTTCGTGAAGCTGGGCGTGCCGTTCACCGTGCTGGTGATGGTGGTGTGCGTGGTGTTAATTCCGGTTTTATTCCCGTTTTAGCGTGAGCGCAGAAACGTAGGCCGGGTAAGGCGAAGCCGCCACCCGGCTAAAAATCACAACGGTGAATCCTGGCTGATTTCATCCAGTGACAGATGAAAGCTCGGCACAAATACCTGCATGAAATAGTCCATCTCTTCGCTGCGGCGGGATTCCAGCGTTTTTTCCAGACGCGTTTTCGCCAGTAAAAACTCATTATTGCCCGCAGACAGCTCTTCCAGACACTTCAGATAGGCACACAGCGCGTCGGCCTGCTTGACCAGCGACTTTTCCTCTTCCGTATACTGATGCTCCTCGATGAGCGGCTCAAAGATATCGCGCAGCTCTTCGGGCACCATGTCGATAAGCTTTTGCTGGGCAATCTTCTCGATAGCCTTATATTCCTGCGCAATCTGCGAATTGAAATATTTCACCGGCGTAGGCAGATCGCCGGTCAGTACTTCCGAGGCATCGTGATACATCGCCAGCAGAGCGATGCGCTCGGCATTCACCTGCCCGTTAAATTTGCGATTCTTAATCGCAGCCAGCGCATGAGCGACCATAGCAACCTGCAGGCTGTGCTCCGACACGTTCTCGGTGCGCACGTTGCGCATCAGCGGCCAGCGGTTGATCAGTTTCAGGCGGGAGAGGTGGGCAAAGAAATGACTCTGACTCATAGGTTACCTTTTGTCTTCACTGCGACAGGCGTTCATTGTGCGGGGAGGGGAGGGAAGATGCAAATCAGGCTACCGAAGTAGCCTGATTTTAAGATTACTGATGATATCCGGAGAGGAAACGCCCAAAGCGGCTGATGGCCATTTCGAGATCGTCTTCGCGCGGCAGCGTCACGATACGCACGTGATCCGGCCACGGCCAGTTAAACGCCGTCCCCTGAACCAGCAGCACTTTTTCCTGCAACAGGAAATCGAGCACCATTTTCTGATCGTCATGGATATTGAAGCGCTTCGCGTCAATTTTCGGGAACATATACAGCGCGCCGTTCGGCTTGACGCAGGAGACGCCCGGGATATCGTTGATCAGTTCCCACGCGCGGTTGCGCTGTTCGTACAGGCGACCTCCAGGGACAATAAACTCACTGATGCTCTGATAGCCACCGAGTGCCGTCTGGATCGCGTGCTGCGCCGGCACGTTGGCACAAAGGCGCATTGATGCCAGCATCTCAAGCCCTTCAATATAGCCTTTCGCGTGCTTTTTCGGGCCGTTCAGCACCATCCAGCCCTGACGGAAACCGGCCACGCGGTAGGTTTTAGACAGGCCGTTAAAGGTGACGGTCAGCAGATCCGGCGCCAGCGCGGCAATAGAGTGGTGCTGCGCCGCGTCATACAGGATCTTGTCGTAGATTTCGTCAGCGAAGATGATCAGGTTGTGCTGGCGGGCGATCTCCACGATCTCCATCAGCAGCTCTTTTGAGTAGACCGCGCCCGTCGGGTTGTTCGGGTTGATAATCACGATGCCGCGCGTGCGAGGCGTGATTTTCGCGCGAATGTCGTCCAGATCCGGGAACCAGTCAGAGGATTCGTCGCACAGGTAGTGCACCGCTTTACCGCTGGACAGTGATACGGCAGCGGTCCACAGCGGATAGTCCGGCGCGGGAACCAGCATTTCATCACCGCTGTTTAACAGAGCCTGCATAGCCTGAACGATCAGTTCGGACACGCCGTTGCCGATATAGATATCTTCAACGGTGACATCACGCATACCGCGCGCCTGATAGTGCTGCATAATGGCTTTACGGGCGGAGTAAAGTCCCTTTGAGTCGCAATAGCCTTGTGCAGTAGGCAGGTTGCGGATCACATCAACCAGAATCTCATCCGGCGCTTCAAAACCAAATGGCGCGGGGTTACCAATGTTGAGTTTAAGAACCTTATTACCTTCTTCTTCAAGGCGTTTTGCCTCTTTCAGAACCGGGCCACGGATGTCATAACAGACGTTATCTAGCTTGCTGGATTTTTCGATAGGGGACATGAACCTTTAACCTTTTCGCTATTATCGCCACTCCCTGCCGTGGAAGTCAGCACGGAATAATGTACTCCCCCCACGCTTCGTTTTGAAGGGTGTGCAGGAGAAGATTTTGTGCATGTCGCGAAATTATGGCGAATCTTTTACGCTGCCTGTGCGCTATTTTAGTGTATTAACGCAATGCTTAAATCACATGTTTAGGTTGATTATGCTGTTCATTTCTATGAATGTTGTATATTGTCCTGATGTAAAATGAATGACATGCAGATCGGCAACAAAAATCACGTTGCGTGACACTTCGTAAAACCTGAGTGTTGCCGGGATCTTGCAGTAATAGCCTGAGGAGGCTAAAAGTTACTCATGTGAAATTAATGTTAAGTGTTATTAATGAATGACCTTAATCTAAATTAAAATTTATTTATTATTAACGAACAAAATGCAACTTTAGTTAATTTTAATAAAATTAGTTTAGAAGCTTAACAAAGCCCTTTAATCCTTAATATTGCAATAAGACTTATAAATAAAGTGGATTTGGGTTAAGATGTCTTTAGGGAAAGCTGATGAAAGATGTACTGGGTTTGTATATCTGAAACTGATTTTCCGATTTAATTGATTGTTATTGTTGGAGTTATCTCTGGCCGGAATGTGTCAAACATCTCCTGCTACGTTGACAACGCTGCGATAAAGATGGCAGAAAAGGTGTTACGCCTTTAATGTAATTTACATACACCTGCGAACATCTAAATATCCTGAACGTTTAAGAGAATAAAAATAACGTCATGAAACGTGCTTTCTGACTGTTGATATAAAGCAGCACAATAACTATCTGTCAGGCAGTCTGCCGGGCCGGGATGCGAGGGAAAATCTTCAGAGGGAATTGCTTAACTGTTACACACAGCTTCAACCCGGGCAGCTCCGCACGAGCAACCTGAAAGTGAATAGATATGATAAATGCAAATCGTCCGATAATGAATCTCGACCTCGATCTGCTGAGAACGTTTGTTGCGGTCGCCGATCTCAACACTTTTGCAGCTGCTGCTGCCGCCGTCTGCCGAACTCAGTCCGCCGTGAGCCAGCAAATGCAGCGGTTGGAGCAACTGGTTGGTAAAGAGCTTTTTGCCCGACATGGGCGTAATAAGCTCTTAACGGAACACGGTATTCAGCTTCTGGGTTATGCCAGGAAAATTCTTCGCTTTAATGATGAAGCATGTATGTCATTAATGTTTAGCAACCTTCAGGGGGTGTTAACTTTAGGGGCATCTGATGAGTCAGCGGATACTATATTGCCGTTTCTTCTCAATCGAATTAGTTCGGTTTATCCGAAGCTTGCGCTGGATGTTAGCGTTAAACGCAATGCCTTTATGGTTGAGATGTTAAATGAGAATAAGGTTGACCTGGTGGTCACCACGCATCGTCCCGGACAATTTGATTGTC
This sequence comes from Enterobacter chuandaensis, assembly GCF_039718975.1. Lineage (NCBI taxonomy): Bacteria > Pseudomonadati > Pseudomonadota > Gammaproteobacteria > Enterobacterales > Enterobacteriaceae > Enterobacter > Enterobacter chuandaensis. Next base: position 3,281,485 of record NZ_CP097173.1, on the reverse strand, counting down.
TGACCTTGCGCACATCGCCAACGCACTGGTATTGCGCGGCTGAATATGTGCTGCAAAAAGGGGAACCCGTTCCGCTGGTATTACTGGACGATCCGAGCCCGTTCCGCGACATGGTGTTGACGGCGTTAAATGAAGCCAACATTCCGTGGCGTCTGGCATATGTGGCGTCCACGTTGCCAGCGGTGCGTGCCGCCGTGAAAGCCGGTCTTGGCGTGACGGCCCGTCCGGTGGAAATGATGAGCCCGGATCTACGTGTTCTCGGTAAATCAGACGGGCTTCCTGCGCTGCCGGATACCGAGTACCTGCTTTGCCATAACGCGTCCAGTCATAACGAGCTGGCGAAAGTGGTGTTCGAGGCGATGCAAAACTACCATAACCCGTGGCAGTTCGAGCATGTTACCTCCGAAGGGGGGGATGATTCCCTGATCGTTGAAGGTGACTTTGAGTGATCAATCGCTCAAAATTCTGGTAACAAATTGTAAGTGTAAAAAAAAGCCACTCGTGTCGTTTTCGCACGCAGTGGCTTTTTTTTAGCAATGATATCCCCTTGAGGCGAAGGGGATTAACAAATACATGCTATTTATCAATGCTATAAATGCTTTTGCTTAAATGTTGTTCGCTTTCCGTTCTAAGTTCATCCATAACCCATCAATGTTAAAAAAACAGCAAATATGTTGCCGTTTTTTTGGTTGAATTAACAAAAGCGTGTCTCAGATCAAGAAAATACTCCTATTTGGGGGGAGGAATCGTTGGCAAATCCTGTCAAAATAGGAGGGTTATTTTTTTTACTTCCAAAACGGACACGATTCAACAACATGCATTTGACGGAAAGTCATGTACCCACCAGGGTTAAAGGGCACCAAATGTTAATGAGAATCGCTCGATGTAATTTAATGTGAAGAAACCTTTGTTAAAGTTGACAATAGGTTATAGAAAGGAGTAAAAAACCCCATCATTTTGCTGTCTACGTCTCATTTCTGACAGTTAGTGTAAGGTTATTTGTTCCTCCCCATGAATCGATGTGATGCCTATCTGCCAGCAAGAGCAGTGTCATCGGTATCACTTTTGATGAGTAAGCAATGAGTATGTCAACATCCACAGAAGTCATCGCTCATCACTGGGCATTCGCAATCTTTCTTATTGTAGCCATTGGCCTGTGCTGCCTGATGTTAGTCGGCGGCTGGTTCCTGGGCGGTCGCGCCCGTGCAAGGCACAAAAACACACCTTTCGAATCAGGTATTGATTCAGTAGGTTCCGCTCGCTTACGCCTGTCTGCCAAGTTCTATCTGGTAGCGATGTTCTTCGTCATCTTCGACGTGGAAGCGCTTTACCTGTTCGCATGGTCGACCTCCATCCGCGAAAGTGGTTGGGTGGGCTTTGTCGAGGCCGCAATTTTCATTTTAGTGTTACTGGCCGGTCTGGTTTATCTGGTGCGTATTGGCGCGCTTGACTGGACGCCTGCGCGTTCACGTCGTGAACACATCAACCCGGAAAACAGTATCTCTAATCGTCAGCAGTAACAGCGAGGCAATAAGATGGATTATACGCTCACCCGCATAGATCCTAACGGTGAGAATGACCGTTACCCCCTGCAAAAACAGGAGATCGTAACCGACCCCCTGGAGCAAGAAGTCAATAAAAGCGTGTACATGGGCAAACTCGAACATGCCATGCACGATATGGTCAACTGGGGTCGTAAGAACTCCATCTGGCCATACAACTTTGGCCTTTCTTGCTGCTACGTTGAAATGGTGACGTCATTCACTGCGGTGCATGACGTTGCGCGTTTTGGGGCCGAGGTACTGCGTGCTTCCCCACGTCAGGCTGACCTGATGGTGGTGGCCGGTACCTGCTTTACCAAGATGGCACCTGTTATTCAGCGCCTGTATGACCAGATGCTGGAGCCAAAATGGGTTATTTCCATGGGCGCATGTGCAAACTCTGGCGGTATGTACGACATTTATTCCGTTGTGCAGGGCGTTGATAAGTTCATTCCGGTGGATGTTTACATCCCGGGCTGCCCGCCGCGTCCAGAGGCCTATATGCAGGCGCTGATGCTGCTGCAGGAATCTATCGGTAAAGAACGCCGCCCACTCTCATGGGTTGTTGGCGATCAGGGTGTTTATCGCGCGAACATGCAGTCTGAGCGCGAGCGTAAACGTGGTGAACGTATTGCCGTCACCAACCTGCGTACGCCTGACGAAATTTAATTTGCGCCTGTAGGCCTGGAGAACACCTTCGCATATCACTACTCAAATAGCGCGAAGCCAGGCTCAACAGTCACCACGGACCATTTGCAATGGTGAACAATATGACCGACTTAACCGCGCAAGAAGCCGCATGGCAGACCCGGGATCATCTCGATGACCCGGTCATTGGCGAACTGCGCAACCGTTTTGGGCCGGATGCCTTTACCGTTCAGGCGACCCGCACCGGGGTACCCGTTGTTTGGGTGAAGCGTGAGCAATTGCTGGAAGTTGTCGATTTCCTCAAGAAATTGCCAAAACCTTACGTCATGCTGTTTGACTTACACGGCATGGACGAACGTCTGAGAACGCACCGCCAGGGTCTCCCTGCTGCGGATTTTTCCGTTTTCTACCATCTGATCTCAATAGACCGCAACACGGATATCATGCTCAAGGTGGCATTGTCTGAAAACGACATGCATCTGCCGACGATCACCAAACTTTTCCCGAACGCCAACTGGTATGAGCGTGAAACCTGGGAAATGTTCGGCATGACCTTCGACGGCCACCCGCACCTGACGCGCATCATGATGCCGCAGACCTGGACCGGCCACCCGCTGCGTAAAGACTATCCGGCACGTGCGACCGAATTCGATCCGTTTGAGCTGACCAAAGCCAAGCAGGATCTGGAAATGGAAGCGCTGACCTTCAAGCCGGAAGACTGGGGCATGAAGCGCGGCACCGAAAACGAGGACTTCATGTTCCTCAACCTCGGTCCAAACCACCCGTCTGCGCACGGTGCATTCCGTATTATTCTTCAGCTTGATGGCGAAGAGATTGTCGACTGCGTCCCTGACATTGGCTACCACCACCGTGGTGCTGAGAAGATGGGCGAGCGTCAGTCCTGGCACAGCTACATTCCGTATACTGACCGTATCGAGTACCTCGGCGGCTGCGTAAACGAAATGCCATACGTGCTGGCCGTTGAGAAACTGGCAGGCATCACCGTACCGGATCGCGTTAACGTGATTCGCGTTATGCTGTCAGAACTGTTCCGCATCAACAGCCACCTGCTGTACATCTCCACGTTCATTCAGGACGTCGGCGCGATGACCCCGGTCTTCTTCGCCTTTACCGACCGTCAGAAAATCTACGATCTGGTGGAAGCGATTACCGGTTTCCGTATGCACCCGGCCTGGTTCCGTATCGGCGGCGTGGCGCACGATCTGCCGCGCGGCTGGGACCGTCTGCTGCGTGAATTCCTCGACTGGATGCCAAAACGTCTGGCCTCCTACGAGAAAGCCGCGCTGCGCAACACCATCCTGAAAGGCCGTTCCCAGGGCGTTGCTGCCTACGGCGCGAAAGAAGCGCTGGAGTGGGGAACCACAGGTGCTGGTCTGCGTGCAACCGGTATTGATTTCGACGTGCGTAAAGCCCGTCCTTACTCTGGCTACGAGAACTTCGACTTTGAAGTCCCGGTGGGCGGCGGCGTTTCCGACTGCTACACCCGCGTGATGCTGAAAGTGGAAGAGCTGCGCCAGAGTCTGCGCATCCTTGAGCAGTGCCTCAACAACATGCCGGAAGGCCCGTTCAAGGCGGATCACCCGCTGACGACGCCGCCACCGAAAGAGCGCACGCTGCAACATATCGAAACCCTGATCACCCACTTCCTGCAGGTTTCCTGGGGTCCGGTCATGCCGGCGCAAGAATCCTTCCAGATGATTGAAGCGACCAAGGGTATTAACAGTTACTACCTGACCAGCGACGGCAGCACCATGAGCTACCGTACCCGCGTGCGTACGCCGAGCTTTGCGCACCTGCAGCAGATCCCGTCCGCCATCCGCGGCAGTCTGGTCTCCGACCTGATTGTGTATCTGGGTAGTATCGATTTTGTTATGTCAGATGTGGACCGCTAATTATGCACGAGAATCAACAACCACAAACCGAGGCTTTTGAGCTGAGTGAAGCAGAGCGTGCCGCCATTGAGCACGAGATGCACCACTACGAAGACCCGCGTGCGGCGTCCATTGAAGCGCTGAAAATCGTACAGAAACAGCGTGGTTGGGTGCCGGATGGGGCGATCTATGCGATCGCAAAAGTGCTGGGTATTCCGGCAAGTGACGTAGAAGGCGTAGCCACGTTCTACAGCCAGATCTTCCGTCAGCCGGTTGGCCGCCATGTGATCCGCTACTGTGACAGCGTTGTCTGCCACATTACCGGCTATCAGGGCATTCAGGCTGCGATTGAGAAGAAGCTCAATATCAAGCCGGGCCAGACCACGTTCGATGGACGCTTTACTCTGCTGCCAACCTGCTGCCTGGGTAACTGCGACAAGGGGCCGACCATGATGATTGATGAGGACACTCACAGCCATCTGACGCCGGAAGCGATTCCTGACCTGCTGGAGCAGTACAAATGAAAACTGTAATTCGTACTGCTGAGACGCATCCGCTGACCTGGCGTCTGCGCGATGACAAACAGCCGGTATGGCTCGACGAATACCAGAGCAAAAACGGCTATGCCGGTGCGCGTAAAGCCCTTGGCGGCATGGCGCCGGACGACATCGTTAACGCGGTAAAAGATTCGGGCCTGAAAGGGCGCGGCGGCGCGGGCTTCTCCACCGGCCTGAAGTGGAGCCTGATGCCGAAAGACGAATCCATGAACATCCGTTACCTGCTGTGTAACGCCGATGAAATGGAGCCGGGCACCTATAAAGACCGCCTGCTGATGGAGCAGCTGCCGCACCTGCTGGTGGAAGGTATGCTGATCTCCGCGTTTGCGCTGAAAGCGTACCGTGGCTACATCTTCCTGCGCGGTGAGTACATCGAAGCGGCGGAAAACCTCCGTCGCGCGATTGCCGAAGCGACCGAAGCGGGCCTGCTGGGTAAAAACATCCTGGGTACCGGCTTTGACTTCGAACTGTTCGTTCACACCGGTGCCGGGCGTTATATCTGCGGTGAAGAAACCGCGCTGATTAACTCCCTGGAAGGTCGCCGTGCGAACCCGCGTTCCAAGCCACCGTTCCCGGCAAGCTCCGGCGTATGGGGTAAACCGACCTGCGTAAACAACGTCGAAACCCTGTGCAACGTTCCGGCTATCCTCGCCAACGGCGTGGAGTGGTATCAGGGCATCTCCTCAAGTAAAGATGCCGGTACCAAGCTGATGGGCTTCTCCGGCCGCGTTAAAAATCCTGGCGTCTGGGAACTGCCGTTCGGTACCACCGCACGCGAAATTCTTGAAGACTACGCCGGCGGCATGCGCGATGGCCTGAAATTTAAAGCCTGGCAGCCGGGTGGGGCAGGGACAGACTTCCTGACCGAAGCCCACCTTGATCTGCCAATGGAATTCGAAAGCATTGGTAAAGCAGGCAGCCGTCTGGGTACGGCGCTGGCGATGGCCGTCGACCACGAGATCGGCATGGTGTCGCTGGTGCGTAACCTGGAAGAGTTCTTCGCCCGCGAGTCCTGCGGCTGGTGTACGCCGTGCCGTGATGGTCTGCCGTGGAGCGTGAAGATCCTGCGTGCTATCGAACGTGGCGAAGGCCAGCCTGGGGATATCGAGACGCTTGAGCAACTGTGTCGATTCTTAGGCCCGGGTAAAACCTTCTGTGCCCACGCACCGGGTGCCGTCGAACCTCTGCAGAGCGCGATCAAATATTTCCGCGACGAGTTCGAAGCAGGCATCAAGCAGCCGTTCAGCAATACCCATTCAATCAATGGTATTCAGCCGAACCTGCTTAAAGCGCGCTGGTAACGACAAGAATTTTGATTAACGCTCGGTCTCGACCGAGCCAACTGGAAGCATGCTAATGGCTACGATTCATGTAGACGGCAAAGAATACGAAGTCAACGGGGCGGACAACCTGCTGGAAGCTTGTCTGTCTCTTGGCCTCGATATTCCGTACTTTTGCTGGCATCCGGCGCTGGGCAGCGTCGGTGCTTGCCGCCAGTGTGCGGTGAAGCAATATCAAAACGCGGAAGACACGCGTGGTCGCCTGGTGATGTCCTGTATGACGCCAGCCACCGAAGGCACCTTTATTTCGATTGATGACGAAGAAGCCAAACAGTTCCGTGAAAGCGTGGTGGAATGGTTGATGACCAACCACCCGCACGACTGTCCGGTTTGTGAAGAGGGCGGTAACTGCCACCTTCAGGATATGACCGTAATGACCGGTCACAGCTTCCGTCGCTATCGCTTTACCAAGCGTACCCACCGTAACCAGGACCTGGGGCCGTTCATCTCTCACGAAATGAACCGTTGCATCGCCTGCTACCGCTGCGTGCGTTACTACAAAGACTATGCAGACGGTCAGGATTTGGGCGTATATGGCGCACACGATAACGTCTACTTCGGTCGTCCGGAAGACGGAACTCTGGAGAGCGAATTCTCCGGTAACCTGGTAGAAATCTGCCCGACCGGCGTATTCACGGATAAAACGCACTCCGAGCGCTACAACCGTAAATGGGATATGCAGTTTGCACCAAGCATCTGCCAGCAGTGCTCCCTCGGCTGTAATACCAGCCCGGGTGAACGCTACGGCGAACTGCGTCGTATCGAAAACCGCTACAACGGTACCGTTAACCACTACTTCCTCTGCGACCGCGGTCGTTTCGGCTATGGCTATGTGAACCTGAAAGACCGTCCGCGTCAGCCGGTTCAGCGCCGTGGCGACGATTTCATTACCCTGAACGCCGAGCAGGCGATGCAGGGCGCGGCAGATATTCTGCGCCAGTCGAAGAAAGTGATCGGTATCGGCTCCCCGCGCGCCAGCATCGAAAGCAACTTCGCGCTGCGCGAGCTGGTGGGTGCGGAAAACTTCTATACCGGTATCGCCCAGGGCGAGCAGGAACGTCTGCAGCTGGTACTGAAAGTGCTGCGTGAAGGTGGTGTTCATACCCCTGCGCTGCGCGAAATTGAATCTTATGATGCGGTTCTGGTGCTGGGTGAAGACCTGACGCAAACCGGCGCACGCGCGGCTCTGGCGGTTCGTCAGGCGGTGAAGGGTAAAGCACGTGAAATGGCAGCGGCGCAGAAAGTGGCCGACTGGCAGATTGCGGCGATCCTCAACATCGGCCAGCGCGCGAAGCATCCTCTGTTTGTGACCAACGTTGACAATACCCGTCTGGACGATATCGCTGCGTGGACCTACTGCGCGCCGGTTGAAGATCAGGCGCGTCTTGGCTTTGCGATTGCCCACGCGCTGGACAGCAACTCGCCAGCCGTCGAACTGGATCGCGACCTGCAAAACAAGGTCGACGTGATTGTTCAGGCCCTGGCGGGTGCGAAGAAACCGCTGATTATTTCCGGTACCAACGCCGGCAGCGCGGAGATCATTCAGGCGGCAGCCAACGTTGCCAAAGCCCTGAAAGGCCGCGGTGCTGATGTGGGTGTGACCATGATTGCCCGTGCGGTGAACAGCATTGGTCTGGGCATGATCGGCGGCGGCTCGCTGGAAGAAGCGTTAAGTGAACTGGAATCCGGTTCCGCTGACGCCGTTGTGGTGCTGGAAAACGATCTGCATCGCCACGCGTCTGCCGCTCGCGTTGACGCCGCGCTCTCCAAAGCGCCGCTGGTGATGGTGATTGACCATCAGCGCACCGCGATCATGGACAAAGCGCACCTGGTGCTCTCTGCGGCAAGCTTCGCAGAAAGCGACGGTACGGTTATCAACAACGAAGGCCGCGCACAGCGTTTCTTCCAGGTTTATGACCCGGCGTACTACGACAGCAACACCGTGATGCTGGAAAGCTGGCGCTGGCTGCACTCCCTGCACAGCACCGTACAGAGCCGTGAAGTGGACTGGACGCAGCTCGACCACGTTATCGACGCGGTAGTCGAAAAACTGCCTCAGCTGGCAGGCATTAAAGATGCCGCACCTGAAGCAAGCTTCCGCATTCGCGGCCAGAAACTGGCGCGTGAACCGCACCGCTACAGCGGCCGTACCGCAATGCGCGCCAATATCAGCGTGCACGAACCGCGCCAGCCGCAGGATAAAGACACCATGTTCGCCTTCTCCATGGAAGGGAACAACCAGCCGTCTGCGCCGCGTTCGCAAATCCCATTCGCATGGGCGCCAGGCTGGAACTCCCCGCAGGCATGGAACAAGTTCCAGGCTGAAGTGGGTGGCTCCCTGCGCCACGGCGATCCGGGCGTGCGTCTGATTGAAGCCTCCGAAACCGGTCTGGACTTCTTCACCACCGTACCGGCGAGCTTCCAGGCGCAGGATGGCAACTGGCGTATCGCGCCGTACTACCATCTGTTCGGTAGCGACGAGCTGTCCCAGCGTTCACCGGTCTTCCAGACCCGTATGCCGCAGCCGTACATCAAGCTCAACCCGGCGGATGCCGCGAAGCTTGGCGTTAACGCGGGCGCAAACATTGCCTTTAGCTATGACGGTCAGACAATCAGCCTGCCGCTGATTATCTCTGAAAGTCTGACAGCAGGGCAGGTGGGTCTGCCGATGGGTATGCCTGGCATCGCGCCGGTTCTGGCGGGTGCGCGTCTTGATAATCTGCAGGAGGCAAAAGCATGAGTTGGTTAACGCCGGATCTTATCGACATCCTGCTGAGCATTCTGAAAGCGATTGTTATCCTGCTGGTGGTGGTCACCTGCGGCGCGTTCATGAGCTTTGGTGAACGTCGTCTGCTCGGTCTGTTCCAGAACCGTTACGGACCGAACCGCGTGGGCTGGGGTGGTTCACTCCAGCTGGTCGCGGACATGATCAAGATGTTCTTTAAAGAGGACTGGATCCCGCGCTTCTCTGACCGCGTGATCTTTACTCTGGCACCGATGATCGCCTTCACCTCGCTGCTGCTGGCGTTTGCTATCGTTCCGGTCAGCCCGACCTGGGTGGTTGCTGACCTGAACATCGGCATTCTGTTCTTCCTGATGATGGCAGGCCTCGCGGTTTACGCGGTGCTGTTCGCAGGCTGGTCCAGTAACAACAAATACTCCCTGCTGGGTGCGATGCGTGCTTCCGCGCAGACGCTGAGCTACGAAGTGTTCCTGGGTCTCTCCCTGATGGGCGTGGTGGCGCAGGCCGGTTCATTCAACATGACCGACATCGTCAACAACCAGGCCGACATCTGGAACGTTATCCCGCAGTTCTTTGGGTTTATTACCTTTGCTATCGCGGGCGTGGCCGTGTGTCACCGTCACCCGTTTGACCAGCCAGAAGCCGAACAGGAACTGGCCGACGGTTACCACATTGAATATTCCGGTATGAAATTCGGTCTGTTCTTCGTGGGCGAGTACATCGGTATCGTCACCATTTCCGCGTTGATGGTAACGCTGTTCTTTGGTGGCTGGCATGGCCCGTTCTTACCGCCGTTCATCTGGTTCGCGCTGAAAACCGCGTTCTTCATGATGATGTTCATTTTGATTCGCGCAGCGTTACCGCGTCCGCGTTATGACCAGGTAATGTCCTTCGGCTGGAAAGTGTGCCTGCCGCTGACGCTCGTCAACTTGTTGGTAACGGCAGCTGTCATTCTCTGGCAGCAGCCATAAGGGGCTATAGACCATGACCTTAAAAGAATTACTGGTAGGCTTCGGTACCCAGGTACGCAGTATCTGGATGATCGGCCTGCACGCGTTTGCCAAACGCGAAACCCGGATGTACCCGGAAGAGCCGGTATATCTGCCGCCGCGCTACCGTGGCCGTATCGTGCTGACGCGCGACCCGGACGGCTCCGAGCGCTGCGTTGCCTGTAACCTGTGTGCGGTAGCGTGTCCGGTAGGCTGTATCTCTCTGCAGAAAGCAGAAACGGTAGACGGCCGCTGGTACCCTGAGTTCTTCCGCATCAACTTCTCACGCTGCATCTTCTGCGGTCTGTGTGAAGAAGCGTGCCCAACCACGGCGATTCAGCTGACTCCAGACTTCGAGCTGGGTGAGTACAAGCGTCAGGACCTGGTGTACGAGAAAGAGGATCTGCTGATTTCCGGTCCGGGCAAATACCCGGAATATAACTTCTACCGGATGGCGGGTATGGCAATCGACGGCAAAGATAAGGGCGAAGCAGAGAACGAAGCCAAGCCTATCGACGTCAAGAGCCTGTTACCGTAAGGAGAGGGCAATGGAATTCGCTTTTTATATCTGTGGCCTTATCGCCATCCTGGCTACGCTGCGAGTGATCACGCACACCAATCCGGTGCATGCGCTGCTGTACTTAATCATCTCGCTGCTGGCCATTTCCGGGGTGTTCTTCGCACTGGGCGCGCACTTTGCCGGTGCGCTGGAAATCATCGTCTACGCCGGGGCCATCATGGTGCTGTTCGTGTTCGTGGTGATGATGCTGAACCTGGGCGGCTCTGAAATTGAGCAGGAACGTCAGTGGTTAAAACCGCAGGTGTGGATTGGCCCGGCAATTTTGTCGGCCATCATGCTGGTGGTGATCGTTTACGCCATTCTGGGCGTGAACGATCAGGGCATCGACGGCACGCCAATCGGCGCTAAAGAGGTGGGTATCACACTCTTTGGCCCATACGTTCTGGCGGTGGAACTGGCCTCTATGCTGCTGCTGGCAGGCCTGGTTGTGGCTTTCCACGTTGGCCGCGAAGAGCGTGCTGGCGAGGTGCTGAGCAACCGCACTGACGACCGCGCGAAAAGAAAAACGGAGGAGCGCGCATGATCCCCTTAACACATGGACTGATCCTCGCTGCGATTTTATTCGTTCTGGGTCTGACCGGTCTGGTTATCCGCCGCAATCTGCTGTTTATGCTGATCGGTCTGGAAATCATGATTAACGCCTCCGCGCTGGCCTTCGTGGTCGCCGGAAGCTACTGGGGCCAGACCGATGGTCAGGTGATGTACATTCTCGCCATCAGCCTCGCGGCTGCCGAAGCGAGTATTGGCCTGGCGCTGTTGCTGCAGCTCCATCGTCGCCGCCAGAATCTGAACATCGATTCAGTAAGTGAGTTGCGTGGATGAACATGCTTGCCTTAACCATTATTTTTCCGCTGATTGGCTTCGTGCTGCTGGCGTTTTCTCGCGGCCGCTGGTCTGAGAATCTGTCTGCGACCGTTGGCATGGGCTCTGTCGGTCTGGCTGCGCTGGTCACAGCGTATGCGGGTATCGACTTCTTTAACAACGGGCGTCAGCCTTTCAGCGTACCGCTGTGGACCTGGATGTCGGTCGGTGACTTCAACATCGGCTTCAACCTGGTGCTGGACGGCCTCTCGCTGACCATGCTTTCCGTGGTCACCGGCGTCGGCTTCCTGATCCACATGTTCGCCTCCTGGTATATGCGCGGTGAAGAGGGTTACTCCCGCTTCTTCGCCTACACCAACCTGTTTATCGCCAGCATGGTCGTTCTGGTGCTGGCCGATAACCTGCTGCTGATGTATCTGGGCTGGGAAGGCGTTGGTCTGTGTTCTTACCTGCTGATCGGTTTCTACTACACCGATCCGAAGAATGGCGCAGCGGCCATGAAAGCGTTCGTCGTGACCCGCGTGGGTGACGTCTTCCTCGCGTTCGCGCTGTTCATTCTATACAACGAACTGGGCACGCTTAACTTCCGCGAAATGGTGGAACTGGCGCCAGCGCACTTCGCAGCAGGCAACAACATGCTGTGGTGGGCAACGCTGATGCTGCTGGGTGGTGCCGTGGGTAAATCCGCGCAGCTGCCGCTGCAGACATGGCTGGCCGACGCGATGGCGGGTCCAACCCCTGTCTCCGCGCTGATCCACGCCGCGACCATGGTCACCGCCGGTGTCTACCTGATTGCGCGTACTCATGGCCTGTTCCTGATGACCCCGGAAATTCTGCATCTGGTGGGTATCGTCGGTGCGGTCACGCTGGTGCTGGCAGGCTTTGCCGCGCTGGTGCAGACCGACATCAAACGCGTTCTCGCGTACTCCACCATGAGCCAGATTGGCTACATGTTCCTGGCGCTGGGCGTTCAGGCATGGGACGCAGCCATTTTCCACTTGATGACGCACGCGTTCTTTAAAGCGCTGCTGTTCCTCTCATCCGGTTCCGTCATTCTGGCCTGCCATCACGAGCAGAACATCTTCAAGATGGGCGGACTGCGTAAGTCCATCCCGCTGGTGTATGTCTGCTTCCTGGTGGGCGGCGCGGCGCTGGCGGCACTGCCGCTGATCACCGCGGGCTTCTTCAGTAAGGACGAAATCCTTGCGGGTGCCATGGCGAATGGTCATATCAATCTGATGGTTGCGGGTCTGGTCGGTGCGTTCATGACCTCCCTGTATACCTTCCGTATGATTTTCATCGTATTCCACGGTAAAGAACAAATTCACGCTCACGCAGGGAAGGGGATTACCCACCACCTGCCGCTGATTGTGCTGCTGGTACTCTCCACCTTCGTTGGCGCGATGATTGTGCCACCGCTGCAGGGCGTACTGCCAGACACCACCGAGCTTGAGCACGGTCGCGTTCTGACGCTTGAAATCACCTCCGGTGTGGTCGCTATCGCGGGCATCCTGATCGCAGCATGGCTGTGGCTGGGCAAACGTACGCTGGTGACTGCCGTTGCCAACAGTGCGCCGGGCCGTCTGCTGGGCACCTGGTGGTACAACGCGTGGGGCTTCGACTGGCTGTACGACATGATCTTCGTTAAGCCGTTCCTGGGCATCGCGTGGCTGCTGAAGCGCGACCCGCTGAACAGCCTGATGAACATCCCGGCGATCCTCTCCCGCTTTGCAGGTAAAGGCCTGCTGTACAGCGAGAACGGTTACCTGCGCTGGTATGTGGCGTCCATGAGCATCGGTGCGGTTGTCGTGCTGGCGCTGCTGATGGTGTTGCGTTGATCGTTAAGTGAATTTTATTCGAATTCGTTGAAAATCAGGCCCCTGCTGGGGGCCTTAAAAAGGAATGTAAATCGCCATGTTACTACCCTGGCTAATATTAATTCCCTTCATCGGCGGCTTCCTGTGCTGGCAGACCGAACGCTTTGGCGTGAAGATGCCGCGCTGGATCGCGCTGATCACCATGGGATTGACGCTCGCGCTTGGCCTGCAACTGTGGTTGCAGGGCGGTTACTCACTGACCCAGTCTGCGGGCATTCCGCAGTGGCAGTCTGAGTTCATCCTGCCGTGGATCCCGCGTTTCGGCATTACGATCCACCTGGCGATTGATGGTCTGTCGCTGCTGATGGTGGTGCTGACCGGTCTGCTCGGCGTTCTGGCGGTACTCTGCTCCTGGCGAGAAATCGAAAAATACCAGGGCTTCTTCCACCTGAACCTGATGTGGATCCTGGGCGGCGTGATCGGCGTGTTCCTTGCCATCGACATGTTCCTGTTCTTCTTCTTCTGGGAGATGATGCTGGTGCCGATGTACTTCCTGATCGCGCTGTGGGGCCACAAGGCGTCCGACGGTAAAACGCGTATCACGGCGGCAACCAAGTTCTTCATCTATACCCAGGCGAGTGGTCTGGTGATGTTGATTGCCATACTGGCGCTGGTGTTCGTTCACCACAACGCAACCGGCACCTGGACCTTCAACTACGAAGATCTGCTGAAGACGCCAATGTCGCACGGCGTCGAATACCTGCTGATGCTGGGCTTCTTCATCGCGTTCGCGGTGAAAATGCCGGTCGTTCCGCTGCACGGCTGGCTGCCAGACGCGCACTCTCAGGCACCAACGGCGGGTTCCGTTGACCTGGCGGGCATCTTGCTGAAAACGGCGGCCTACGGTCTGCTGCGTTTCGCGCTGCCGCTGTTCCCGAACGCCTCCGCAGAGTTCGCGCCGATTGCCATGTGGCTGGGTGTGATCGGTATCTTCTACGGCGCCTGGATGGCCTTCACGCAGTACGACATCAAGCGTCTGATTGCTTACACCTCCGTTTCCCACATGGGCTTCGTGCTGATTGCTATCTACACCGGCAGCCAGCTGGCGTACCAGGGCGCGGTGATCCAGATGATTGCGCACGGTCTGTCCGCAGCCGGTCTCTTCATTCTGTGTGGTCAGCTGTACGAACGTCTGCATACCCGCGACATGCGTATGATGGGCGGCCTGTGGAGCAAAATTAAATGGCTGCCAGCGCTGTCCATGTTCTTCGCGGTGGCTACCCTGGGGATGCCGGGCACCGGTAACTTCGTCGGCGAATTTATGATTCTGTTCGGCAGCTTCAAAGTGGTACCGGTGATTACTGTGATCTCCACCTTTGGTCTGGTGTTCGCTTCCGTCTACTCGCTGGCGATGCTGCACCGCGCTTACTTCGGTAAAGCGAAGAGCGAAATTGCTGCACAAGAACTGCCGGGGATGTCGCTGCGTGAGCTGTTCATCATCCTGCTGCTGGTCGTACTGCTGGTGCTGCTGGGCTTCTTCCCGCAGCCGATTCTGGATACCTCGCACAGCGCGATGGGTAACATCCAGCAGTGGTTTGTTAATTCTGCTTCTACTACAAGGCCGTAATTCGCCATGACAATAACTCCACAACAACTGATCGCGCTGCTACCGCTGCTGATCGTCGGATTGACGGTGGTGGTTGTGATGCTCTCCATTGCGTGGCGACGCAATCACTTCCTGAATGCCACGCTGTCGGTCATCGGCCTGAACGCCGCGTTAGTCTCTCTCTGGTTTGTTGGCCAGGGCGGGGCGATGGACGTCACCCCGCTGATGCGCGTTGACGGTTACGCCATGCTTTACACCGGTCTGGTGCTGCTGGCGAGCCTGGCAACCTGTACCTTTGCGTACCCGTGGCTCGAAGGCTACAACGACAACAAAGAAGAGTTTTACCTGCTGGTACTGATTGCCGCGCTGGGCGGCATTCTGCTGGCGAATGCGAACCACCTGGCTGCGCTGTTCCTCGGTATTGAGTTGATCTCTCTGCCGCTGTTCGGCCTGATTGGTTACGCCTTCCGTCAGAAGCGCTCTCTGGAAGCGAGCATCAAGTACACCATTCTGTCTGCTGCTGCGTCCTCGTTCCTGCTGTTTGGTATTGCGCTGCTGTACGCACAGTCCGGTAACCTCTCCTTTATGGCGCTCGGCAAGAGCCTCGGCGACGGCATGCTGCATGAGCCGCTGCTGCTGGCGGGTCTGGGCATGATGATTGTTGGCCTTGGCTTCAAACTCTCTCTGGTGCCGTTCCACCTGTGGACGCCAGACGTATACCAGGGCGCTCCGGCTCCGGTGTCGACCTTCCTGGCGACGGCGAGCAAAATCGCTATCTTCGGTGTGGTCATGCGTCTGTTCCTGTACGCGCCGGTGGGTGACAGCGAAGCGGTTCGCGTGGTGCTGGGCATCATCGCGTTCGTCTCTATCATCTTCGGTAACCTGATGGCGCTGAGCCAGACCAACATCAAGCGTCTGCTGGGCTACTCGTCTATCTCTCATCTGGGCTACCTGCTGGTGGCGCTGATTGCGCTGCAGAGCGGTGAGATGTCGATGGAAGCCGTAGGCGTGTATCTGGCCGGTTACCTGTTCAGCAGCCTCGGCGCGTTTGGCGTGGTGAGCCTGATGTCCAGCCCGTACCGTGGTCCGGATGCCGATTCACTGTTCTCCTACCGTGGTCTGTTCTGGCATCGTCCGATCCTGTCCGCGGTAATGACCGTGATGATGCTCTCTCTTGCGGGTATCCCGATGACGCTGGGCTTTATCGGTAAGTTCTACGTGCTGGCCGTCGGTGTGCAGGCGCACCTGTGGTGGCTGACTGCGGGCGTGGTAATTGGCTCCGCGATTGGTCTCTACTACTACCTGCGTGTGGCCGTGAGCCTGTACCTGAGCGCGCCTCAGCAGCTCAACCGCGATGCGCCATCCAACTGGCAGTACAGCGCCGGTGGTATCGTAGTGCTGATCTCTGCGCTGCTGGTGCTGATCTTCGGTATCTATCCGCAGCCGCTGATTGATATCGTGCAGCGAGCGATGCCGCTGATGTAAAAACAAAAAACCCGCCTCGGCGGGTTTTTTTATGGTTTGCGCCCTCTCCCTGTGGGAGAGGGATGAGGTGAGGGCACCAGCCCGCACAGGAACTAAGCCAGCTGCTTCCTGCTTATAAGCGGCCCATCAATCTTCTTCATCGAGCGATCCAGCACCTCTTCAATCACCGACGACAGCTCGTTCAGCTCAAACTTCGCCACATACCCGTCCGCCTTCACTTTGCGAATATGATCTTCGTTGGCGTTGCCGGAAAGGGAGGAGTGGATCACCACCGGAATATCCTTCAGAACCGGGTCGGTTTTGATTTTGCGCGTCAGCGTAAAACCGTCCATCTCCGGCATTTCGAGGTCGGTCAGCACCAGAGCAATCTTATCGGTGATCGGCACACCCTCGGCCTGCGCCTGTGCGGCCAGCACGCCAATTTTCTCCCACGCGTCTTTGCCGGTGATGTGCAGCTGCGCCGGGATCTCCATCGCCTGAAGACCTTTTTCCAGCATCGAACGCGCCACTTTAGAATCTTCCGCCACAATCGCCACAGAACCCGGCTTGATGTTGAACTTGGTGGTTTTCAGATTGGTGGCGTGCAGATCGTGGTTGGCCGGGGTGATGTCATACAGGATCTGCTCAACGTCCAGTACCATCGCCAGATCGTTGGTATCCGTTTTCTCATCCAGGCAGGCAATACTGGTGATGTAGCGACCGCTGACGGCGGTTTCCGCCGCGTGCACCTGCTTCCAGTCCAGACGCATGATGTTCTCAACCGATTCCACGGCAAAGGCCTGTACGCTGCGGGCATATTCGGTGATCAGCAGGATGTTCAGCCCGGTGGTGGGCTTACAGCCTGCCACGGCGGCCAGGTCAATCACAGGAATGACCTGATCGCGAATATTTACCATCCCCATCAGCGGAGACTTCATCCCGGCGGGTTTCGTGAATTCCGGCATCGGCACAATTTCACGCAGCTTAAAAACATTAATGCCAAACAGCTCGGATTTATTTTCGTTCAGAGAGGTGCCAAGACGGAACAGCAACAGTTCAAAACGGTTCGACAGGGTGAGATTCGCCCTGTCATCAATATCTTTCTGGAAATTATCCATTCTACCCTCGAGAGAAATGCTGACCTTTTAATCGTTATCGGCATTCTGAGAGAAAAATGAAGGGCTAAACGCTGACCTTAGCGAAATCTTCGGCCAGCTCACACGCCGGGAACACCGCCAGACACTCTTCCAGCAGGCTTTCACATCCCCGTGCGTCGTAGCGAGAGCTGACGTGAGTGACGATCAGCCTCCCGACGCCCGCGTCACGGGCAAGCTGCGCCGCCTGACGCGTGGAGCTATGGCCCCGGCCGTTGGCTTTCTCTTCCATCGCCGTTTCCAGCGTGGCTTCGTGCACCATCACGTCCACGCCCTGGGCAAGCTGCAGGGCGGCAGGGCACGGCGCTGTATCGCCAAAGATCGCCAGCTTCTTGCCCGGCTCAGGGGCGGCGAGATAATCCTGGCCGTTGATGGTGCGACCGTCCTCCAGCGTAACGCTCTCGCCCTGTTTGAGTCGCTGGAACAGCGGCCCTGGCTTTACGCCGTCGGCAACAAGCGCGGCGGCGTTCAGCGCGCCGGGTTTATCATGCTCTTCCACGCGATAGCCGTAGCACTCCACCGGATGGTTAAGCGGGTAAGCACGCACCTGATAATCCCCGTCATCGAATACCAGACCTTCGGCGATCTCAACCACCTCCAGCGGATAATCGGTCCACGATCCGCTCAGGCGCAGCGTGGTTTCAACAAATTCACGAATTCCCGCAGGCCCGTAAATCGTCAGCGGGTTAGCGTTACCGGCCATCGAGCGGCTGCACAGCAGGCCGGGAAGGCCAAACAGATGGTCGCCGTGCAGGTGAGTGATAAAAATTTTGTCCAGCTTGCCGGGATGATACGCGGTGTGCAGCAGCTGATGCTGCGTCCCTTCCCCGCAGTCAAACAGCCACAGCCCGCCGCGGGTGGGGTGCTTAAGATCCAGCAGAATTGCCGTCACGTTTCGTGTGCGGGTTGGCACGCCGGCGGACGTACCCAGAAAAATCAGTTCCATAACGCAATTAGCCCTTTGCCGTCCGGGAAGGGGTTTAGTATAACGTGATGAACCCCAGGAAGGAGACTGACATGATCCAATGGCAAGATTTACACCACAGCGAGCTTACCGTTCATTCCCTTTACGCGCTGCTTAAACTGCGCTGTGAAGTGTTTGTGGTTGAACAGACCTGCCCGTATCAGGATATCGATGGCGATGACCTCATTGGCGAGAACCGCCATATTCTCGGCTGGAAGGATGACGAGCTGGTGGCGTATGCGAGGATTCTGAAAAGCGAAGACGATTTTGAGCCCGTTGTGATAGGCCGCGTCATCATCAGCGGTAAGGCGCGCGGCGAAAAGCTGGGCTACCAGCTGATGGAAAAAACGCTGGAAGCGTGCCAAAAACAGTGGCCGGACAAGGCGTTATACCTGGGCGCACAGGCGCATTTGCAATCCTTCTACGGCCATTTTGGTTTTACGCCGGTGACTGACATCTACGACGAAGACGGTATTCCGCATATCGGCATGGCGCGGGAAGCGAAACAGGCGTAATGGCGCGTCGTTGTCTATAGTTAGCGAACTGGTGTACTAACATGGAGAAAAATATGTCATTTCAATCCTGGGATACCCGTATCGACGACGACCTGACCTTACTGAGCGAAACGCTGGAAGAGGTGTTACGTTCCTCGGGTGACCCTGCCGATCAGAAATATATCGAGCTGAAAGCCCGTGCCGAACAGGCGCTGCACGACGTTAAAAACCGCGTCAGCCATGCGTCTGATACGTACTACTACCGCGCCAAAAAAGCGGTTTATCGTGCTGATGATTACGTCCATGAAAAACCCTGGCAGGGCATTGGGGTGGGTGCTGCCGTAGGCCTGGTGCTGGGGCTGCTGTTAGCCCGTCGTTAATGCGCTTAACCGCTCCCTATACGTGGGTACTGCTATTTATCGCCAGTACCCCGTATAATATGAGGTTTTAACAGGGAGAGGTTCGCGTGAATTCGATTTTCCTCGCGCTGGAGCAACTGCGTACCCAGCTTTCGCAAGCGTTGCCAGCGACATCCGGCCTGCGTCATTTCGACGTCTCTTTCCCGTTAAACGATGCCTTCGATCCCCTCGCCTGGCTGGGCGAGCAGCAATGCTATCCACAGTTTTACTGGCAGCAACGTAACGGCGATGAAGAGCTGGCCGCGCTGGGTGCGGTCACCCAATTCTCCTCTCTGGCGTTAGCCTCACAGTTTTTAAGCGCGCAACACGCGCCTGATGATACCCGTATCTGCGGCCTGAACGCCTTTAACCCTGAGCAGGGCAACCTCTTTTTACCGCGCCTGCTGTGGCGACGTACCGCTGG
This sequence comes from Enterobacter chuandaensis, assembly GCF_039718975.1. Taxonomy (NCBI): domain Bacteria; kingdom Pseudomonadati; phylum Pseudomonadota; class Gammaproteobacteria; order Enterobacterales; family Enterobacteriaceae; genus Enterobacter; species Enterobacter chuandaensis. Next base: position 3,262,052 of record NZ_CP097173.1, on the reverse strand, counting down.
CCACGCCACGTTGCGCCTGCAGCTGTGGAGCGACAGCTCGCTTGAGGACGATGCCGACACCGCGCGGGCGTTCTTACAGTATCTGCTTCCCGCCAGACCGATCCGCCCGCTCTCCGTGCAGGTTAAGCGTGAAACCCATTACCCGGAAAAACCGCAATGGCTGAGCCTTATCCGTAAGGCGACAGAGACCATCGCGCATGGTGATTTCGAAAAGGTGGTTCTTGCGAGGGCGACCGATTTGCAGTGCAGGCAGCGCGTTAACCCCGTCGCGCTGATGGCCGCCAGCCGCGCCCTGAATTTAAACTGCTATCATTTCTGCATGATTTTCGACGCCAGCAATGCCTTTCTCGGCTCCACGCCCGAGCGTCTCTGGCGGCGGCGCGGCACGCTGCTGCGCACCGAAGCGCTGGCGGGCACCGTCGCCAGCCATATTGACGATAAACAGGCGCAGCGACTGGGCGACTGGTTGCTGAATGATGATAAAAACCAGCGCGAAAATATGTTGGTTGTGGAAGATATCTGCCAGCGTCTTCAGCACCACACGCAGGCGCTGGAGGTGTTGCCCGCTCAGGTCGTCCGCCTGCGTAAAGTGCAACATTTACGCCGCTGTATCTGGACCGAACTCAAACAGGCCGACGATGAACTGTGCCTGCACGTGCTGCAGCCGACGGCAGCCGTAGCCGGGCTACCGCGACAGCCTGCGCGCGAGTTTATTCAGCACGTTGAACCCTTTAACCGCGAATGGTACGCCGGATCGGCCGGGTATTTATCCCCCGAACAAAGCGAATTCTGCGTGGCGTTGCGCTCGGCGCGCGTACAGGATGACGCCCTGCGGCTTTACGCCGGGGCGGGCATTGTCAGCGGGTCAGACCCGGAACAGGAGTGGCAGGAGATAGAAAATAAGGCCGCTGGATTGCGTTCTCTGCTCCTAAGGGATTAATACTGATTCGCGCAATCCCGATTCATATCAAAATTCCAATTTTTTCTATTATTTATACTGTGTCGCATTCTTGATACCGGACAATCTCATGTCAGTAAGTTCTTTTAACCGACGCTGGGCGGCGGTGATCCTTGAAGCCCTGACGCGCCATGGCGTCAGGCATGTGTGTATTGCACCGGGTTCTCGTTCAACGCCGCTGACGCTGGCGGCGGCTGAAAACCAGGCATTTGTTCACCACACCCACTTTGATGAGCGCGGCCTGGGGCATCTCGCGCTCGGGTTGGCGAAGGTCAGCAAAGAACCCGTGGCGGTGATTGTCACTTCCGGTACCGCCGTGGCGAATCTCTATCCGGCCCTGATTGAAGCCGGGTTAACCGGTGAAAAGCTGATCCTGCTCACGGCCGACCGTCCGCCTGAGCTAATCGACTGCGGCGCCAATCAGGCCATTCGCCAGCCGGGACTCTTTTCTTCGCACCCTTCGCAGACGGTTTCGCTACCGCGTCCCACCCAGGATATCCCGGCAAGCTGGCTGGTCTCCACCGTCGATCACGCCATGGCGACATTGCGTAGCGGGGCGCTGCATATCAACTGTCCGTTTGCCGAACCGCTGTACGGCGAACTGGACGATACCGGCCTTAACTGGCAGCAGTCGCTTGGCGACTGGTGGCAGAGCGAAAAACCTTGGCTGCGCGAGCTGACGCATCTTGAGAGCGCGAAACAGCGCGACTGGTTTTTCTGGCGACAAAAGCGCGGTGTGGTCATCGCCGGGCGCATGAGCGCCGCCGAAGGCAGGCTGGTCGCCGAGTGGGCGCAAACCCTCGGCTGGCCGCTGATTGGCGACGTGCTTTCCCAGACCGGCCAGCCGCTGCCGTGTGCAGACCTCTGGCTGGGTAATGCGAAAGCGGTTACTGAGCTTTCGCAGGCGCAGATTGTGGTCCAGATCGGCGCAAGCCTCACCGGAAAACGTCTGCTGCAGTGGCAGGCAACCTGCACCCCGGAAGAGTACTGGCTGGTGGATGCGCTGGAAGGGCGGCTTGACCCGGCGCATCATCGCGGTCGTCGTCTGGTCAGCAGTATCGACGCCTGGCTGACGCTTCATCCGGCGGAAAAGCGCAAGCCCTGGGCGGTGGCGATCCCGGAACTGTCGCGTCAGGCGTGGGAAATCACCAAAGCGCGCTGTGAGGCATTCAGCGAGGCCGGGCTGGCGCACCGCATTCACCAGTATCTGCCGGAACAGGGTCAGCTGTTTGTCGGTAACAGCCTGGTTGTGCGGCTGATTGATGCCTTTTCGAAGCTGCCAGCGGGCTATCCGGTGTACAGCAATCGCGGTGCCAGCGGCATCGACGGGCTGCTCTCAACGGCGGCAGGAGTGCAGCGCGCCAGCGCGAAATCAACGCTGGCGATCGTGGGCGATCTCTCCGCGCTCTACGATCTCAACGCGCTGGCGCTCCTGCGTCAGGCGTCCGCACCGTTTGTGCTGATCGTCGTGAACAACAACGGCGGGCAGATTTTCTCCCTGTTGCCAACGCCCCAGAGCGAGCGCGAACGCTTTTATCTGATGCCGCAGAACGTGCAGTTCGAACACGCCGCGGCGATGTTCAGCCTGAAATACCATCGCCCGGAAAGCTGGGAACAGCTGGATGCGGCGTTAAGCACCGCCTGGAAGCAGCCGGGCGCGACGCTGATTGAGCTGGTGGTGAATGATGCCGACGGCGCGCAGACCCTGCAAAGCCTGCTGGCGCAGGTGAGCCAGCTGTGATCCTCTCAGGCGTGCAGCAGGCTGGAAAACCGGGTTATCCCTGGCTGGTCTTTTTGCACGGTTTTTCCGGCGACTGCCGCGAGTGGCAGGCCGTCGGGAAGGATCTGAGCGAGTATTCCCGGCTCTATCTTGACCTGCCGGGCCACGGTGAGTCCGGGGATATTGCCGTGACAGGGTTCGACGAGATGAGCAAATTGCTCACCCGAACTCTGCTTAGTTACAACATACTGAAATTCTGGCTGGTGGGGTACTCCCTCGGCGGCCGCATTGCGATGTTTCATGCCAGCCAGCAGCCGAAGGGGCTGCTGGGGGTGATTGTTGAAGGTGGACATCCGGGCCTGCAGGATGACGATGAGCGTCACGTGCGGTGGGCATCCGACCACCGCTGGGCGACGCGTTTTCGTACCGAACCGCTGAATAACGTCTTTACCGACTGGTATCAACAGCCCGTGTTTGCCTCCCTCACCGATGCCCAGCGTAATGCGCTTGTCGCCCTGCGCAGCCAGAACAATGGCACAACGCTGGCGATGATGCTTGAGGCAACGTCGCTGGCCGTGCAGCCCGATTTGCGCGCTGCGCTCTGCGCACGCAATTTCTCCTTTGATTATCTCTACGGTGAACGTGATGAGAAATTTGCGGCCCTTGCCGCAGAGCTCAACGCCGTTCGCCATGTCATTCCCAACGCCGGACACAACGCCCACCGGGAAAATCCCGCTGCGGTCGCGGCGAGTCTGGCTCAGATACTGCGTCTTCGAATAAAGGACACTCTATGATCTATCCTGATGAACACATGCTTTACGCCCCGGTTGAATGGCAGGACTGCTCCGAAGGTTACACCGACATTCGTTACCACAAATCCGCTGACGGCATTGCCAAAATCACCATCAACCGTCCGCAGGTACGTAACGCCTTCCGTCCGCTGACCGTCAAAGAGATGATTCAGGCCCTGGCGGATGCGCGCTATGACGACAACATTGGCGTGATTGTCCTGACTGGGGAAGGGGACAAAGCGTTCTGCTCCGGCGGCGATCAGAAAGTGCGCGGCGACTACGGCGGATACCAGGACGATGCGGGTACGCACCACCTGAACGTCCTCGATTTCCAGCGCCAGATCCGCACCTGCCCGAAACCGGTTGTCGCGATGGTGGCGGGCTACTCCATCGGCGGCGGCCACGTGCTGCACATGATGTGCGATCTGACCATTGCCGCTGAAAATGCCATCTTCGGCCAGACTGGCCCGAAAGTGGGATCTTTCGACGGCGGCTGGGGTGCCTCTTACATGGCGCGCATCGTCGGGCAGAAAAAAGCCCGTGAAATCTGGTTCCTGTGCCGTCAGTACAACGCGCAGGAAGCGCTGGATATGGGCCTGGTGAACACCGTGGTGCCGATTGCCGATCTCGAAAAAGAGACCGTTCGCTGGTGCCGTGAAATGCTGCAAAACAGCCCGATGGCGCTGCGCTGCCTGAAAGCGGCCCTCAACGCCGACTGCGACGGTCAGGCGGGCCTGCAGGAGCTGGCGGGTAACGCCACCATGCTGTTCTACATGACCGAAGAGGGTCAGGAAGGACGCAACGCGTTTAACGAAAAACGCCAGCCGGACTTCAGCAAATACAAACGGAATCCGTAATGCGTCGCGCGCAGGTTTACCGCTGGCAGATACCGATGGACGCGGGCGTGGTGCTGCGTGAACGGCGGTTAAAAACCCGTGACGGCTTCTTCGTGCATCTGCAGCAGGACGGGCGGGAAGGCTGGGGCGAAGTTTCGCCTCTGCCGGGCTTTAGCCTGGAATCGCTGGATGATGCTCAGGCGGCGCTGCTGGCGTGGACAGAACAGTGGCATGAGGGCGCAAACCCGGCATTACCGGACGTGTCTTCCGCCGCTTTCGGTATCAGCTGCGCGCTGGCGGAGCTGGACGGTAGCCTGCCGGAAGAGGCTGACTACCGCGCGGCACCGCTCTGCACGGGCGATCCTGACGAGCTGTTCGCACAGCTCTCCGCCATGCCTGGCGAGAAAGTGGCGAAAATTAAAGTCGGTCTCTACGAAGCGGTGCGTGACGGAATGGTCGCTAACCTGCTGCTGGAAGCGATCCCCGACCTGCACCTGCGTCTGGATGCCAACCGCGCATGGACGCCGCTTAAGGCGCAGCAGTTCGCGAAGTACGTTAATCCGGCGTACCGCAGCCGCATTGCCTTCCTCGAAGAGCCGTGCAAAACCCGCGATGACTCGCGCGCCTTTGCCCGCGAAACGGGGATTGCTATCGCCTGGGATGAAAGCCTGCGCGAGGACGATTTTGAATTTGTTGCCGAGCCCGGCGTCAGCGCGGTGGTGATTAAGCCGACGCTGACCGGCAGCCTGGTGAAAGTGCGTGAGCAGGTCGCGGCGGCGCACGCGCTGGGGCTGACGGCGGTGATCAGCTCGTCGATTGAGTCCAGCCTGGGGCTGACCCAGCTGGCGCGCATTGCCGCCTGGCTAACGCCGGACACGGTTCCCGGCCTCGACACGCTGAACCTGATGCAGGCGCAGCTTCTTCGCCCGTGGCCGGGCAGCGCGCTGCTGTGTCTCGACGCAGAGACGCTGGAGCCGCTGCGATGAGTTTTACCGACTGGCCCTGGCGGCACTGGTGCGCGCAGTATGCTGAAAAACCGGCCCTCAGGCTGAACGACGAGGTGCTTAGCTGGCAGCAGCTGTGCGCGCGCGTCGACCGCCTCGCGGCAGGGTTTCACCAGCAGGGCGTGGCGGAGGGCGACGGCGTACTGCTGCTGGCCTATAACCATCCGCAAACGCTGCTGGCATGGCTGGCGCTGCTTCAGTGCGGCGCACGTATTCTTCCCGTTAATCCGCAGCTGCCGCGTCCGCTGCTGGACGTATTACTCCCGCAGATGACGCTGCGCTTTGCGCTGGTGCTGGACGGCCGCTACGACGGCCTTACTGCATTGAGCCTGCGCGAGCCAGAGGATGCGTACTACGCTGCGTGGCAGCCGGCGCGGCTGGCCTCCATGACGCTCACCTCCGGCTCCACCGGGCTGCCGAAAGCGGCGGTGCATACCTGCGCCGCCCATCTTGCCAGCGCCCGCGGCGTGCTGTCGCTGATGCCCTACGGGGATAACGACGACTGGCTGCTTTCGCTGCCGCTGTTTCATGTTTCCGGCCAGGGAATTTTATGGCGCTGGCTGCAGGCCGGTGCGCGCTTAACCGTGCGCGAAAAGCAGCCGCTGGAGCAGGCGCTGCGCGGCTGCACTCACGCCTCGCTGGTGCCGACCCAGCTCTGGCGTCTTCTGAATAACGAAAGCCACATCGCACTGAAAGCGGTGCTGCTTGGCGGGGCGGCCATTCCCGTGACGCTGACGCAAAAGGCCCGTGAGCAGGGGATTCGGACGTACTGCGGCTACGGCCTGACCGAGTTTGCCTCGACCGTCTGTGCAAAAGAGGCTGACGGCGATCCAGATGTAGGCCGTGTGCTGCCGGGCAGAGAGGTGCAGGTCGTTAACGGTGAAGTCTGGATCAAAGCGCAGAGCATGGCTTCCGGCTACTGGCGGGACGGCGCGCTAATTCCGCTGACCAACGCGCAGGGCTGGTTTGCCACCCGCGATCGCGGGGAATGGCATGGGGACCGTCTGACGATTTTAGGCCGCATGGACAATCTCTTTTTCAGCGGAGGAGAGGGGGTCCAGCCGGAATCGCTGGAGCGCGTTATTGCCGCGCACCCGCAGATTAACCAGGTGTTTATCGTCCCGCTGGACGACGCCGAGTTTGGACAACGTCCGGTGGCGGTGGTGGAGTGTGAGCCGGGAACGGATATCACCCGTTTCCCGGAATGGGTTCAAGGCAAACTGGCGCGCTTTGAGCAGCCTGTTCACTGGCTTGTGCTGCCGGCTGAGCTAAAAAATGGCGGGATTAAGATCTCCCGCCAGGCGTTAAAGCAGTGGGTCAATGCCCAGCTGTCCATATAATTAGCCGATATCCGGCTCCGGTTTGCGCTGACGGCGACGCAGCAGGCGTAATACCGGCGGCACCACAATCACCATGACCGCCAGCGCTAACAGAACCTTCGCGACGCTGCTGTCCCACAGTATCGACATATTGCCGTTGCTGATGGAGAGGGCGCGGCGCAGGTTCTGTTCCAGCATCTCACCCAGCACAAAGCCCAGAATCAGCGGTGACATCGGGAAGTGCATTTTTCGTAAGATGTAACCGAACACGCCCAGAACCACCATCAGCACCAGGTCAAACGTGGTGCTGTGCACCGCGTACACTCCCACCGCAGAGACGGCGGCAATGGCGGGCACCAGGAACCACAGCGGAATGGTCAGCATCCGGGTGAACAGCCCAATCAGCGGGATATTCATCACCAACAGCATGACGTTGGCGATCAGCAGCGCGGCAATCAGCCCCCAGACAATATCGGGCTGCTCGGTGAACATCGCCGGGCCGGGCGTGATGTTATAGAGCGTCAGCGCGCCCATCATCACCGCCGTGGTGCCGGATCCCGGCACGCCCAGCGTCAGCATCGGGATAAACGAGCCGCAGGCCGAGGCGTTATTGGCCGCCTCGGGCGCCGCGACGCCGCGAATATCGCCTTTACCAAAGCTGTCGCTGTTGCCGCTGAGCTTTTTCTCGGTCATATAAGTGATGGCGCTGGCGATGGTCGCCCCGGCACCCGGCAGAATGCCGACGAAGAAGCCAATTACCGACGAGCGCAGCGTGGTGCCGATGCACTGCGCGCCCTCTTTGGCGTTAAAGAGCATCCGGCCGGTTTTGCGCACCAGCGTCTGCCCGCTGCTGGTATGCTCCAGCATCAGTAAGATTTCCGAGACAGAGAACAGGCCGATCACGACGACAATGAACTGCACGCCGTCGGACAGGTGAACGCTGTCGAAGGTAAAGCGATAGACCCCGGTGTTGGCATCCACGCCGACGGTGGCTAACCCTAAGCCAATCAGCGCGGACAAAAACGACTTCAGCGGATTCTGCGCCATCATGCTGCCGAGGCAGGCAATGGCGAACACCATCAGGGCAAAATATTCTGCCGGACCAAACGCCAGAGACCACTGGGCCAGCGCAGGGGCAAACAGAATGATGCCGCCAATGGCAATCAGCGAGCCAAAGAATGAACTGACCGCAGAGATGGAGAGCGCCACGCCGCCGCGTCCCTGCCGCGCCATCGGGTAGCCGTCCAGGGCGGTCATGATCGCCGCCGCATCCCCCGGTACGTTAAGCAGGATCGACGAGATGCGCCCGCCGTATTCACAGCCGATATAGACCGTGGCCAGCAGGATCAGCGCTGATTCCGCGGGCAGATGCAGGGCAAACGCCAGCGGGAGTAATATCGCCACGCCGTTGATCGGCCCAAGGCCCGGCAGCAGGCCGACAATCGTGCCCACGAAACAGCCGATCAGGGCGATCACCAGGTTTTCCGGGGTCATCGCCACGGCGAACCCCTGCGAGAGGTAAATCCAGGTATCCATAGCGTGCTCCGTTAATTAAGCCAGGCGCCGAGCGGTAACGTCACGTCCAGCAGGCGGTCAAAGGCGTACCACAGTAAAATCCCCATCACCACGCCTGAGATCCCCGCCGCGGGGAGGGTGGCGTTAAACAGCATGCCGATGACCATCGTCAGAATGGCGGTCGCCACCGGGAAGCCGAGCCATTCAAAGCCCCAGGCATACATCAGCAGGACAATCACCATCACCAGCAGACGCTGCAGAATGCGACGCGGCGGCCACTCGACGGTGTCCGGGTGGCGAAGCAGCAGCGCCACCGAGCAGAGCAGCATCAGGCCGACGATGCCCATCGGGAAGGGGCGGGGTCCCACGGGTTCATAGCTGTATTCGCTGTGGATCTGCCAGGCGACAAACATCCCGCCAATGCAGAGCAGCAGCCATATCCCGGCAAAAATACGATCGCTCATAGCGCCTCCGGTTATTTCGCCAGGCCAAAGGCTTTCGCCTGTTCGCGGTAGTCATTCACCTGTTTCTTGACGTACTCATCCAGCGGCTTACCGGTCAGGTTGAACTCAAACAGCCCGCGCAGATCGCGCTGTTTTTTAAATTCCTCGGTTTGCTGGAGTTTGTTGAACGCATCGACCCACCACTGGTACTCGGCATCGGTGACTTTTGGTCCGACGAAGAACCCGCGGATGATCGGCCAGACCAGGTCATAGCCCTGCTCTTTGGCGGTTGGAACGTTCGCCAGCTGGCCCGGCAGACGGTTTTCGGAGAAGACCGCCAGCACGCGGATTTTATCCCCGCTCAGGTACGGCACCATCTCGCTGAGATCGCCGGAAACGGCCTGAACGTGGTTGCCCATCAGCGCGGTGACCGGTTCGCCGCCGCCCTCAAAGGCCACGTAGCGCATCTTGTGCGGGTCAACCTTCGCCTGCTGGGCGAGAAGGGCCGCTTTCATCCAGTCCTGGCTGCCGATAGACGCCCCTGCGCCAATCACCACGCTGTTCGGATCTTTTTCCATGGCGGTGAGCAGGTCTTTCAGGGATTTCCATGGGGAATCGGCACGCACGGCGATCATTCCGTAGTCGGTGCCGACGGTCGCCAGCCAGCGCACGTCGTCCACGCCGTAACGGCCAAACTTGCCCTGAGACAGGTTCAGCAGCGAGCCGCCGGAGAAGGCCACCACCGTTCCCGCTTCCGCCGGACGTTGGGCGACGATGGCGTTATAGGCCACCGCGCCCACGCCGCCGGGCATGTAGGTGACACGCATCGGTTTCTCAATGGCCTTCGTCTCCAGCATGCTGACCTGAATGAGTTTACAGGTGAGATCGAAACCACCGCCCGGTTTGGCCGGGGCGATACATTCGGTACGGGACGGAGCGTCCTGGGCCTGAACGACAGAGGTACTCAACAGCAATACGCTTGCAGCAAGGGTAGAAAGTAATTGTTTTTTCATCGTTTATCCTCACGCCGGGGTACGGGTATGGGTCTTTTTTCTGATTATGTGAACCACCGTGTAGCGGTTCCGTTGCGTGATTGTTAAAACAATAACCTTTCATTTCCCTTTCAACGGGACACCAACTTTACAGGATGTGACATGCGTCTCTTACTCGCAGAAGATAATCGTGACTTGGCTCACTGGCTGGAGAAAGCGCTGGTGCAGGAAGGCTTTGCCGTGGACTGCGTCTCCGACGGACGTGCCGCCGACCATCTGCTGCAGGGGGAAAACTACGCGGTCGCTATTCTGGACATCGGCATGCCCGGTTTTGACGGCCTGGAAGTGGTCCACCGCCTCAGAAAACGGGGGCAGACGCTGCCCGTCCTGTTCCTCACCGCCCGCAGCAACGTGGCGGATCGGGTGAAGGGACTGAACGCCGGGGCTGACGACTATCTGCCAAAACCGTTTGAGCTGGAGGAGCTCGACGCACGTCTGCGCGCCCTGTTGCGCCGAAGTGAGGGGCGGACGCAGGAGCGCCAGCGTCTTGGTGAGCTGGAGTATGACGACGAGGGCTTTTTCCTGCTGCGCGACGAGCCGCTTTCCCTGACACCGCGCGAGCTCTCCCTGCTGAAAGTGCTGATGCACCGCCGGACCCGTCCGGTTTCACGTCAGCAGCTTTTCGACCAGGTGTTCAGCCTGAACGACGACGTCAGCCCTGAAAGCATCGATCTCTATATTCATCGCCTGCGTAAGAAACTGACCGGCAGCGGCGTGCGGATCACCACCCTGCGGGGGCTTGGGTACGTGCTGGAGTGCGGCGATGAGGTGGGTTAAGCCGCAGTCGCTCTACCTGCAACTGCTGCTTTTCCTTGGCCTGCCGCTGCTGCTGCTGTGGGGATTGTCAGCTTTTAACAGCTACGTCAGCGCGCTGCAGGCGGCCACGCAGGCTTACGACCGCACGCTGTTATCCTCTGCCCGCACCATCTCCGAGCGGCTGGAGGTGCGCAACGGCAGGCTGGCGGTGGACGTACCGTGGGTGGTGCTCGACAGCTTCGAGCTCAACATGAATGACCGGCTCTACTATAAGGTGGTCGACCCAGACGGGCGGGTGATCTCCGGCTATGACGATCTGCCGAAGATGCCGCCTGCGACGTCGCGCACCACGCTCTATCCGGCGCTGGCGTGGTTTTACCACACTGAATATCGCGGCCAGGCCATTCGGGTCGCGCGCCTGCTGCAGCCGGTTAATGAAGCCAATATTTTCGGCATGGCGGAGATTTACGTCGCGGAGACGCTCCAGTCCCGCCGCTATCTCGCCAGCCAGCTGCTCTTTTCATCCTGGGTCTCGCAGGGGCTGCTGGTGCTGTTGACGCTGGTGCTGACCGCGTGGCTGCTGCGCCGCGTGCTGCGCCCGATGCGCCAGCTTTCGTCTCTGATGGTGCGGCGCGAGCCGGGCCTGCTCGCACCGCTGCCGGAGCTGCTGCCCTGGTCGGAGACCCGGCTGCTGATTGTCGCCTTTAACCGCTATATTGACCGGCTGCGCGGCGTGCTGTCGCGTCAGGAACGCTTTAACGCGGATGCGTCGCACCAGCTCAAAACTCCGCTGGCGGTGCTTAAAACCCAGGTCTCCGTCGCCCTCGCTCGTCAGGATCCCGCCCTGTGGCAGGAGAGCCTGCGGGCAATGAATGCCACCCTGGACGACACTATCGTGCTCACCGAACGGCTGTTGCAGCTTTCGGCAGTGAAGGGAAAAGAGCAGGGAGAGCGTCAGTTTGCGCCCGTGGATCTGGTTCAGGTGGTGCAGAACTGCTGCTTCTCACGGCTGGCGCAGGCGCGGAGCAAAGCAATCGATCTGGGGTATGACGGTATACAGCAGCCGGTCACGATCGAAGGCGATGACGTCCTGTTGGGCGAGCTGTGTGCCAACCTGCTGGAAAACGCGATTAAATATACCCCTGCGGGCGGGACCGTGACCGTTTTCCTGCGCGTGGACTGCGGCGCCGTTGAGCTGAGCGTTGAAGACAGCGGCCCAGGCATTGAAGAGGATCAGATCCATCAGGCGATGCAGCCTTTCCACCGTCTGGGCAACGTCGGGGAGGCCGCCGGTTCCGGGATTGGGCTGGCGCTGGCGGGGGACATCGCCCGGCTGCACCGCAGACATTTGCAGCTGACCCGCAGCGAAACGCTGGGTGGCCTGTGCGTCAAAATGCGCTTTCTGCTGCTTACGTAAAAAAGCCGCGAGTTTCAAATCGTTACAATCTTCCTGTCTGTCGCACGCAGAGTGCTTGATCCCCCGGAGACTCAGGTTAAAATCTCGCGGTTTTGGGGACTTCTCTATAATTATGCGGGATCGCGACAATGAAAAAAGTGGCATTACTGGGCCTCGGCCTGATGGTTGTATCTGCGGCGGCTAACGCCATTAGCATTAATGGCTCGGCGGGTGAAGACTATACCCACCTCGGTTTTGGCATGGGTACGGAGACCTCCGGCCTGGCGATGACCGGCGGCTGGACGCACAATGATGACGACGGCGACGCGGCAAGCCTCGGCCTCGGTCTCAACCTTCCTCTGGGGCCGTTCCTGGCAACGGTCGGCGGTAAAGGCATCTATACCAACCCGAACGACGGTGATGAAGGTTACGCGGCGGCAGTAGGTGGCGGCCTGCAGTGGAAAATTGGCGACAGCTTCGGCCTGTTCGGCGAGTACTACTACTCGCCTGATTCCCTCTCCAGCGGTATCGACAGCTATGAAGAAGCCAACGCCGGCGCGCGCTGGACCATCATGCGTCCGATTACCATCGAAGCGGGTTATCGTTACCTGAACCTGGCCGGCAAAGACGGCAACCGCGATAACGCGCTGGCTGACGGCCCGTACGTGGGCGTCAGCGCAGGTTTCTAATCGTTCCGGCGCGGCGTTCCGTCGCGCCAGTTTCTCTCATCTCCACCCCGCGTTTGCGCTATAGTGTTTTGACCAAATAAGCGGGAGAACACAATGATTAACGTGGAGATGTTATCCACCGGCGACGAAGTGCTGCACGGACAGATTATCGATACCAATGCAGCCTGGCTTGCCGATCTTTTCTTTGAGCAAGGATTACCGTTAACGCGCCGCAATACGGTGGGAGACAATCTTGAGTCACTGGTCAGCATCCTGCGTGAGCGCAGTGAACAGTGCGACGTGCTGATTGTGAACGGTGGGCTCGGCCCCACCAGTGACGATCTCAGTGCGTTGGCCGCCGCGACCGCAAAAGGCGAAGGGCTGGTGCTGCACGAGGCGTGGCTTTCGCAGATGGAGCGCTTTTTCTCCGAACGTGGCCGCGTTATGGCCCCCAGCAACCGCAAACAGGCTGAGATCCCCGCCAGCGCTGAGCTGGTCGATAACCCGGTCGGTACCGCCTGCGGGTTTTCCATGCAGCTGAACCGCTGCCTGATGTTCTTCACGCCGGGCGTGCCATCTGAATTTAAAGTGATGGTCGAGCAGCAGATCCTGCCGCGCCTTCGCCAGCGTTTTACTCTGCCTGAACCTCCGCTGTGCCTGCGTCTGACCACCTTTGGCCGCTCGGAAAGCGATCTCGCTCAGAGCCTTGACCACCTTGCGCTGCCGCCGGGTGTGTCCATGGGCTATCGCTCCTCCATGCCGATCATTGAGCTCAAATTAACAGGACCGGCTACGCAAAAAGAGGCGATGCTGGCTCTGTGGCCTGAGGTGCAGCGCGTGGCGGGCGAAAGCCTGATCTTTGAAGGAACGGAAGGGTTACCCGCGCAGATTGCAAAGCATCTGCAGACTCGCCAGCTCAGCGTGACCTTAAGCGAGCAGTTTACCGGCGGCCTGCTGGCGCTGCAGCTGTCGCGCGTCAACGCGCCGCTGCTTGCCAGTGAGGTGGTGCCGTTCCAGCAGGAGACGCTGGCGCAGACCGCGCGCTGGGCTTCCGAGAGAAGGGTGAAACACTTTGCCGGCCTGGCGCTGTTTGTCGGCGGGCTGGATGAGGAACATCTTAATTTTGCGCTGGCAACGCCGGAGGGCACGCATGCGCTGCGGGTGAAAATGAGCATCACGCGACACAGCCTGGCGGTACGTCAGGAGGTGTGTGCAATGATGGCGCTGAACATGCTGCGCCGCTGGCTGAACGGTAAAGAGGTTGCCAGCGAGCACGGGTGGATTAACGTCGTGGACTCGCTGTTCATTGAATGATGCGTTTGCCGGGGGGCTCTCGCCCCGGCAATGCTTACCCCAGCGCTTTCGCCAGCAGGCTGATCGGATGTTCGCAGCGCTTGCTGGTGGACATCTCAATCTGCCATTTACAGGTTTCGCAGTCCGTCACCACGATATCCGCGCCGCTCTCTTCAATCTGGCGGAACAGCGGGGCGCCAATCGCCTGCGAGGTTTCGTAGTTTTCACGCTTAAAGCCGTAGGTGCCTGCGATGCCGCAGCAGCGCGAATCCAGCACCGTCAGCTCCAGCCCCGGAATTAACCGCAGCAGCTCCAGCGTATAGAGCGACCAGCCCATTTTCTCCATATGACACGGGGTGTGATACACCACTTTCAGCGGCAATGTCCCCAGCGGCAGCGTCTGACCGCTGTCGAGCTTGCGCCACAGGAAGCGTGTTGCCAGCTCGATGTGCTCGCGCAGGCCGGTGTTATCCACGTCCAGCAGGTGCGGATACTCATCGCGCAGGGTGAAGGTACAGGTGGACGACGTCGCCAGCACCGGCATGCCTTTATCGACAATCGCTTCGCGCAGGGAGGTGACGTTGCTTTTAGCCTGCTTGCGCGCTTTATCGGTAAACCCGTTGGCAATCAGCGGCACGCCGCAGCACTTCTCCTTGCTGAGCAGCTGTACGCCCGTTCCCATGGCGTTCAGCACCTTCAGCAGGTCTTTTCCCAGCTGCGGATGGTTGTAATTCACATAGCAGCCGTGGAAAAAGGCGACCTGATCGTCATACTGCGCCTGCTCCGCCGCGACGGATTTATACCAGCGACGGAAGGTGCCGTGGGAATATTTCGGCAGGCTGCGGTGATGGTCTATCTTCAGCGTCGCATCCAGCAGCTGACGCACCGGTTTGAGTGAGGTCGCGGCATTCACCAGCGGGGCAAACGGCGTTGAGACGCTGCCCATCAAATCGGTATGGCTCAGGATAGCATCGCGCAGCGTCGGCTTTTGCGTGCTGTAGCGCGCCCGGGCGCGCTGGATGATATCGCCGATTTTCACATCCGACGGGCAGGCGACTTCGCAGCGTTTGCAGTTAATGCAGTATTTCAGCGCCTCGTCATACAGCTTGCCGTCCTTCAGACGCAGGCGCTCGCCGTCCGGCCCGGCCTGCTTTGGCCCAGGGTAGCGCGGGTTCACGCCGCTGACCGGGCAGACGGTGGTACAGACGGTGCATTTAATGCAGCTTTCAAAACGGGTGTCGTTCATTATTCAGCCTCCGTGCGCTGGCTAATCTGCTCTGCCACATACAGCGCCGTGACGGCGCAAACTCCACCACCGCACCCCTGAGCGATCGGATCGTAACCGCCCAGCAGCGAGCCAATGGCAAAAAGATTACCGACGGGTTTAACGGAAAGTTGCGGATGCAGCTGGCTATCGGCAATTACGCCAAACTGTTGCCAGGGTTGCGGCGAGAAGAAATCACTCTGGTACCAGTCCGCGCGGGAGGCACTCTGCCGAACATCCAGCCCCATAATGGCTTCCCGAATGCCTTCCCGGCTGCTCAGCAGCCCGTTGCTGAAGAAGCTCCCGCTTGCCAGAACCGTATAGCGGGCGCGAAGCGGAATATCATCGTGGTTGCGCGTCCAGATTTCGCTCACCGCGCCGTCGGTCAGGGTGATTTTTTTCACCTCGTCACCCACCATCCACACGCCGCCCTGCGCCACAAACCGACGCTGGAGCTGGGTGTGCAGGCGAATGCCGGGTACGGAAGGGGGCAGCGTGGGCAGCAGGCCGAGCGAGCAGGGCAGGCGATCCGAGAGCCAGCGCCAGAGCCGGTTGTCGTTTAAACCAAAGCAGGCGGGCATCAGCAGGGCGTCACAGTTGTCGCTGAGCGGCCTGAGCGCGTCATACAGCAGCGGCCATTTGTCCTCATTATCCAGAAAACGGGCGATATTCACCGCGCGAAACTCGCTCGGGTTATCGCGCAGGACATCAAGCTCAGGCAGCTCTATTTCCGCCGTGTCGGCGTTAACCCCCTGGCGACAGAGCGATGCTGCCGCGAGATGGGGCTGAAAATCCAGAAAGCCGCTGATGCCCACCACCCGCACGCGCGCGGCAGTTAAGGGGGCAACGGGCACTTCCTCCGGGCTAAGCCACGAGGAACGCAGGGTGCCGAGCGGCGTAATGCGCTGATGATTTTGCCTGGTGCTCCCCTTCATACGCGCGCCGCTGTCCGCCAGCAGCGCTTCGGTTTCCAGCGCAAAGCGGTCAACGTTGTGCGCGCCAATCAGGTGATAGGGGTGCTCCGGCGGCAGCGTATCGCGGTACGCTTCGTCCACCAGATCCAGCGAGCCTGACGAAAAATGCAGGGCGCTCTGGCCGCGGGTGATAATGGCGCATCGCAGTCCCTGCTTCGTGAGTTTGATGCCGCAGAGCAGGCCTGCCAGCCCGCCGCCGACGATGACGGTATCAAATTTCATCGTGTTGCTCCTTCTCCAGACCGCAAAGCCCCTGATAGACCCAGCGGGTAAATTCGCTTTCGCGCAGGGCATCCCCCCAGGCGACAGGCTGAATGCCTTTCCAGCGCTCGTTTAAAAACGCGCTGAGCTGATCGAGCGACTGGGTGGCGGTGGTGGTGTGAAAACGCTGCAGCAGCCCGGCGGCACGACAGGCGCACAGCTCGCCCTGGCAGGTTCCCATTCCGACGCGGGTGCGGCGGCGGAGATCCAGCAGGCTGTTAACCGTCAGGTTCTCTACCGCGTACTGCACTTCGCCCGCGGTAACGGCTTCGCACTCGCACACCAGGCTGCGGCTCAATCTTCCTTCACCGAGCCACTGCGGCGTTCTGTCGCCGTGGCGGTAAATCGCGGACCCGCGCAGCGGCGCGGGAAGGGAGATGATTTTCTGCAGCGTTTTTTCGGTAGACTGGCGCGATCCCGGCAACGGCTGTTCTGCGGTAACGCACGGTTCGGTATTTCCGAGCTTGCGGCAGACGGCATCGGTCGCCCACTCGGCCATCAGGCGGTAGGTCATCAGCTTACCGCCGGTGATGGTAATAAACCCGTCCATGCCGTCGCGCTCGGCGTGATCGAGCAGCACGATGCCGCGGCTGACGTTACGTCCGCTCGGATCGTTATCGCTGGCGACAAGGGGACGCACGCCCGCGTAGGCGCGCAGGATACGCGTCTGCGCCATCACCGGCGCCAGTTTTTCCCCTTCGCGCAGCAGAATGTCGACCTCTTCGGCGGTCACGCGGTTGTAGTCAATCTCGCCGTAGTCCACGTGGGTTGAGGTCGTGCCGATTAACGAAATGGTGTCGCCCGGCACGAGGATATCGGCGTCAGACGGCTTGCGGCAGCGGTTGATGACGTGGTTATTAATGCGGTGGTCGAGGATCAGCAGCGAGCCTTTTGCCGGGAACATGCGCACCGACAGGTCGGCGTATTCCGCAATACGCTGCCCCCAGATCCCCGCCGCGTTGACCACCACGGCGGCATACAGTTCGCTGTGTTCGTTGTATTGCGTATCAACGATCCGCACGCCGCAGATGCGATGACCTTCGCGAATAAGTCCGGTCACTTCATGCCCGGTCAGAATGCGCGCGCCATGTTCGCGAGCGTCGAGCATATTGGCGGCGGTCAGGCGGAAGGGGTCAACGGTGCCGTCGGGGACTTTCACCGCGCCAATAAGCGCCGGGTTCACCGACGGCTCCAGCCGCCGCGCCAGTGCCGGATCCATGGCCTCAGCCTGAATGCCCGCTGCGGTACAGGCGGTAATAAAGGTCTTCTGAAAGGCGAGGTCATCTTCAGGAAGGGTAATAAAGAGGCCGTCGGTCGGCTCTGTGCAGTGACGGGCGATACGCTTGAGGATCTGGTTTTCAGCAATACATTCGCGCGCGGATTCACCGTCTGTAACCGCATACCGCGCGCCGCTATGCAGCAGGCCGTGGTTTCGTCCGGTTGCGCCCGTGGCGATATCGTGGCGCTCCAGCAGCGTGACGCTTAAGCCGCGAAGGGCGCAGTCGCGTGCGATGCCGGCGCCGGTTGCGCCACCGCCAATGATAATCACATCGCTATAGCGTGGATCGTGGATTGCCATTGCCTTTCCTCTATGTTCGTTTTTTAGCATTTAGCCACATAGATCGTGTGGTTTGTTTGATTTCGAACATAAACGCGCGAAATTCGAAACTGAAACGTGATTTCATGCGCTTTTTTGCGCATTCTGTCATATTTCTGTAACAATCTGTGCGTTGATTCACAGTAACAAAGCGCATGTTTTTTTAACATCCCCGCCTCTGTAACCGGGCGCGAGATGCCTGGTCATTTTTTGAAAGGCCACGGAGGCTGTTATGCTCAGTATCTTCAAACCTGCGCCGCATCGGGCGCGACTGCCAGAGGCAGAGATCGATCCTCTCTACCGCCGTCTGCGTTGGCAAATCTTCCTCGGGATCTTCTTCGGGTACGCGGCGTACTACCTTGTACGTAAAAACTTTGCGCTTGCCATGCCGTATCTGGTGGAGCAGGGCTTCTCCCGCGGCGATCTGGGGTTCGCGCTGTCGGGGATCTCTATCGCCTACGGTTTTTCGAAATTCATCATGGGCTCTGTGTCGGACCGTTCGAATCCGCGCGTGTTCCTGCCCGCCGGTCTGATTCTGGCCGCGGCGGTGATGCTGTTCATGGGCTTTGTGCCGTGGGCGACGTCCAGTATTGCGATTATGTTCGTGCTGTTGTTCCTCTGCGGCTGGTTCCAGGGGATGGGGTGGCCGCCGTGCGGACGTACCATGGTGCACTGGTGGTCGCAGAAAGAGCGCGGCGGCATTGTATCGGTGTGGAACTGCGCGCATAACGTCGGGGGCGGGCTTCCGCCTCTGCTGTTCCTGTTGGGGATGGCCTGGTTCAACGACTGGCACGCGGCACTCTACATGCCTGCCTTTGGCGCTATTCTGGTGGCGATTATTGCTTTTGCGCTGATGCGCGATACGCCGCAGTCCTGCGGCCTGCCGCCAATTGAAGAGTACAAAAACGACTATCCGGATGATTACAGCGAGAAGCACGAAGAAGAGCTGACCGCGAAACAGATCTTCATGAAGTACGTGCTGCCGAACAAGCTGCTGTGGTACATCGCGGTGGCGAACGTGTTCGTTTACCTGCTGCGCTATGGCATCCTCGACTGGTCCCCGACCTATCTGAAAGAGGTGAAGCACTTCGCGCTGGATAAATCCTCCTGGGCCTATTTCCTGTATGAATACGCCGGGATCCCGGGCACGCTGATCTGCGGCTGGATGTCGGACAAAGTGTTCAAGGGCAACCGCGGCGCGACGGGCGTGTTCTTTATGACCCTGGTGACTATCGCCACTGTCGTTTACTGGCTCAACCCGCCGGGCAACCCGTCCGTAGATATGGCTTGTATGATCGTTATCGGCTTCCTGATTTACGGTCCGGTGATGCTGATCGGTCTGCACGCGCTGGAGCTGGCGCCGAAAAAAGCGGCGGGCACGGCGGCAGGCTTTACCGGTCTGTTCGGCTACCTGGGCGGTTCGGTCGCGGCGAGCGCCATCGTGGGCTACACCGTTGACTTCTTCGGCTGGGACGGCGGCTTTATGGTGATGATTGGCGGCAGCGTGCTGGCGGTTCTGCTGCTGGTGGTTGTGATGATCGGCGAGAAACGTCACCACGCGGAAGTGCTGGCGCGTCGTCAATAAGGAGCATTGCGATGAAGTTAACTCAATTAGCAACCGGTATGCTGCTGGCAGGCCTGATGACAGGCTCCGCGCTGGCGGCGGATAAAATCGTTATCGCCCATCGCGGTGCCAGCGGCTATCTGCCGGAGCATACGCTGCCGGCGAAAGCGATGGCCTATGCGCAGGGCGCGGATTATCTGGAGCAGGATCTGGTGATGACCAAGGACGACCAGCTGGTCGTCCTGCATGACCACTATCTTGACCGCGTGACGGACGTGGCGGAGCGCTTCCCGGACCGCGCGCGCAAAGATGGCCGTTACTACGCCATCGACTTTACCCTGGATGAAATCCGCTCCCTGAAGTTTACCGAAGGCTTCGAGATTGAAAACGGCAAGAAGGTGCAGGTCTATCCGGGCCGCTTCCCGATGGGCAAATCTGACTTCCGGATCCATACCTTCCAGGAGGAGATTGAGTTTGTTCAGGGGCTGAACCACTCGACCGGGAAAAATATCGGCATCTACCCGGAGATCAAAGCGCCGTGGTTCCACCATCAGGAAGGGAAGGACATTGCCGCGAAGACGCTGGAGGTGCTGAAACAGTACGGCTACACCAGCAAGAAGGACAAAGTTTACCTGCAGTGTTTTGATGCCGCCGAGCTGAAGCGTATTAAAACCGAGCTGGAGCCGAAGATGGGGATGGATCTCAATCTGGTACAGCTGATTGCCTATACCGACTGGAACGAAACCCAGGAGAAGCAGCCGGACGGGAAGTGGGTGAACTACAACTACGACTGGATGTTTAAGCCAGGCGCGATGAAGCAGATTGCGCAGTACGCCGACGGCATCGGGCCGGATTACCACATGCTGGTGGCGGAAGGCTCAACGCCTGGCCACGTGAAGCTGACGGCGATGGTGAAAGAGGCGCACGCCAGCAAGATGCAGGTGCATCCTTATACGGTGCGTGCAGACCAGCTGCCGCCGTATGCCACGGACGTGAATCAGCTTTACGAGGTGTT
This sequence comes from Enterobacter chuandaensis, assembly GCF_039718975.1. Lineage (NCBI taxonomy): Bacteria > Pseudomonadati > Pseudomonadota > Gammaproteobacteria > Enterobacterales > Enterobacteriaceae > Enterobacter > Enterobacter chuandaensis. Next base: position 3,241,626 of record NZ_CP097173.1, on the reverse strand, counting down.
GTATAAGCAGGCGGACGTGGACGGGCTGTTTACGGATTTCCCGGATAAAGCGGTGACGTTCTTAAAATAGAAAAAGGGCCGTAAGGCCCTTTTTTACATCTCGATCTCAATATCGCCTTTTGCCCGGCAGCAGCAGGGCAAAATTTCCCCTTCACTGATAAAGGCCAGCGGTTCGGTCAGCCAGTCCACCTGGCCTGCGACCAGACGGCAGCGGCAGGAGCCGCAATAGCCTTCACGACACTGGTACTCTACCTCCACCTGATGCGCCTCAAGCGCCACCAGCAGGGAAGGGTGCTCTTCCTGGCACAGCACTTCCGTGCCAGAAAGGCTCAGCGTTACGCGGCTCATCAGAGCTGGAAGTCGCTCAGGTCGTCGGTGTTGACTTCAGAATCAATCTGACCGACCAGGTATGAGCTTACTTCCACTTCCTGCGGCGCGACCTGCACGTTATCGGATACCAGCCAGGTGTTGATCCACGGAATCGGGTTAGAGCGCGTCTGGAACGGCAGGTCCAGACCAACCGCCTGCATGCGGATGTTGGTGATGTACTCAACGTACTGGCACAGGATGTCTTTGTTCAGGCCAATCATGGAGCCGTCGCGGAACAGGTAGTCTGCCCACTCTTTCTCCTGCTGGGCCGCCAGCACGAACAGGTCGTAGCACTCTTGCTTGCACTCTTCGGCGATTTCCGCCATCTCCGGATCGTCCGTACCGCTGCGCAGCAGGTTCAGCATGTGCTGGGTGCCGGTCAGGTGCAGGGCTTCATCGCGGGCGATCAGACGGATAATTTTAGCGTTGCCTTCCATCAGTTTGCGCTCGGCAAAGGCGAAGGAGCAGGCGAAGCTCACGTAGAAGCGGATCGCTTCCAGCGCGTTAACGCTCATCAGGCACAGGTACAGCTGCTTTTTCAGCGCGCGCAGGTTCACGGTAACGGTTTTGCCGTTCACGTTGTGGGTGCCTTCGCCCAGCAGATGCCAGTAGCTGGTCATCTCGATCAGCTCGTCGTAGTAGTGCGCAATGCCTTCCGCGCGCTTCTGGATCTGCTCGTTGGTAACGATATCGTCAAACACTACCGCCGGATCGTTCACGATGTTGCGGATGATGTGGGTGTAAGAGCGGGAGTGGATCGTCTCGGAGAACGCCCAGGTTTCCACCCAGGTTTCCAGCTCCGGAATGGAGATCAGCGGCAGCAGTGCCACGTTCGGGCTACGGCCCTGAATGGAGTCCAGCAGCGTCTGGTACTTCAGGTTGCTGATGAAGATATGCTTTTCGTGATCCGGCAGCGACTGGTAATCAATACGGTCGCGGGAGACGTCCACTTCTTCCGGACGCCAGAAGAAGGAGAGTTGCTTTTCAATCAGCTTTTCGAAGATGTCATATTTTTGCTGATCGTAGCGTGCCACGTTGACCGGCTGGCCGAAGAACATCGGCTCTTTGAGCTGGTCGTTTTTCGTCTGTGAAAAGGTGGTATATGCCATGAGTGTGTCCTGTCTTACGAAATAAAGGCGGGGATATCCCCGCCCTTCATTAGATCTTACATGCGCCGCTTTCGCAGCCATCGTCCTGAATTGACGGTACCATGTCGTCCTGGGCGTCTTCTGCACCGTCACGGGTGTTGTGATAGTACAGGGTTTTCACGCCAAATTTGTAGGCGGTCAGCAGGTCTTTCAATAGCTGCTGCATCGGTACCTTGCCGGACGGGAAGCGCGTCGGGTCATAGTTGGTGTTGGCAGAGATCGACTGGTCGATAAACTTCTGCATGATGCCCACCAGCTGCAGATAGCCGTCGTTGTTTGGCATTTCCCACAGCAGCTCGTAGTTGTTGCCCAGCGTTTCGTAATCCGGCACCACCTGACGCAGCACGCCGTCTTTCGACGCTTTGATGCTGACGTGGCCGCGCGGTGGCTCAATACCGTTGGTGGCGTTGGAGATCTGCGAAGAGGTCTCGGACGGCATCAGGGCAGAGAGCGTGGAGTTACGCAGACCGTGCGTTTTGATGGACTCGCGCAGGCCTTCCCAGTCCAAATGCAGCGGCTCGCTGACGATCGCATCCAGGTCTTTCTTATAGGTGTCGATCGGCAGAATGCCTTTTGCGTAGGTGGTTTCGTTGAACCACGGGCACGCGCCTTGCTCTTTCGCCAGCTCGTTAGAAGCTTTCATCAGGTAGTACTGAATCGCTTCGAACGTCTGGTGGGTCAGGTTGTTGGCGCTGCCGTCAGAGTAACGCTTGCCGTTTTTCGCCAGCCAGTAGGCGAAGTTGATCACGCCGATACCTAAAGTGCGACGGCCCATTGCACCGCGTTTTGCCGCCGGGATTGGGTAATCCTGGTAGTCCAGCAGGGCATCCAGCGCGCGAACCGCCAGCACGGCCAGCTCTTCCAGTTCGTCCAGGCTCTTAATCGCACCCAGGTTGAACGCGGACAGCGTACACAGCGCAATTTCACCGTTTTCGTCGTTCACGTCTTCCAGCGGTTTGGTCGGCAGGGCGATCTCCAGGCACAGGTTAGACTGGCGCACTGGCGCAACCACCGGATCAAACGGGCTGTGGGTGTTGCAGTGGTCAACGTTCTGGATGTAGATACGGCCGGTAGAGGCACGTTCCTGCATCATCAGGGAGAACAGGTCTACCGCCTTCACGCGCTGCTTGCGGATGCTGTCGTCTTTTTCGTATTTGGTGTACAGGCGCTCAAACTCGTCCTGATCGGCGAAGAACGCGTCGTACAGGCCCGGAACGTCGGACGGACTGAACAGGGTGATGTCTTCCCCTTTCAGCAGACGGGTGTACATCAGCTTGTTGATCTGCACGCCGTAGTCCATGTGACGCACGCGGTTGCCTTCCACGCCGCGGTTGTTTTTCAGGACCAGCAGGCTTTCCACTTCCAGGTGCCACATCGGGTAGAACAGAGTCGCAGCACCGCCGCGCACGCCGCCCTGAGAGCAGGATTTTACCGCCGTCTGGAAGTGCTTGTAGAACGGGATACAGCCGGTGTGGAACGCTTCACCGCCGCGAATCGGGCTGCCCAGCGCACGGATGCGACCGGCGTTGATGCCGATACCGGCACGCTGGGAGACGTATTTCACGATGGCGCTGGAGGTGGCGTTGATGGAATCCAGGCTGTCACCGCACTCGATCAGTACGCAGGAGCTGAACTGACGGGTAGGGGTGCGCACGCCAGACATGATTGGCGTTGGCAGAGAAATTTTGAACGTCGATACCGCATCGTAGAAACGCTTCACGTAGTCCAGACGGGTCTCACGCGGGTAGTTAGAGAACAGGCAGGCGGCCACCAGAATATAGAGGAACTGGGCGCTTTCGTAGATCTCACCGGTTACACGGTTCTGAACCAGGTATTTGCCTTCGAGCTGCTTCACCGCCGCGTAGGAGAAGTTCATGTCGCGCCAGTGATCGATAAACCCGTTCATCTGCTCGAACTCTTCTTCCGTATAGTCTTCCAGCAGATGCGTGTCGTATTTGCCCAGCTCGACCATTTTCACTACGTGATCGTACAGCTTCGGCGGCTCAAACTGGCCGTAGGCTTTCTTACGCAGGTGGAAAATCGCCAGACGCGCAGCGAGGTACTGATAATCCGGTGCGTCGCGGGAGATGAGGTCTGCCGCTGCTTTAATGATCGTTTCGTGGATATCAGACGTTTTGATGCCGTCGTAGAACTGAATATGAGAACGCAGTTCAACCTGGGATATAGATACGTTGTTCAGTCCTTCTGCTGCCCAGTCGAGAACTCGATGGATTTTGTCCAGATTGATACGCTCGGTTGTACCGTCGCGCTTTGTCACCAGCAGACTCTGATTCATGTGGGTTTTACCTGTCCGTGAAATAAAAAATATCCCCCGCTTATCCACAGATCCGTCTTGTGACTAACTCTGTGGATAAATACTACATATAGGGGGTTTGCGATAAGAAAAACGCTATATGGTGAGTATTCTAGTATCGAATCTTTTCAGCACAAGGGTTGATTTTGACGTTAAATTGAGGTTGTGAAAGGGTAAAAAAGCGTAAGTCCTCGTACCGTAAGGCCTGGAAGAGATGTCAATAATTTAGAAAAAAAATTCAAAATTTGATCGAGTGCTGATTTCTTCAACGGGAGGTCAGAATTGCGCAACATGATGTCGCGCAATCTTTATAAGAATAACGAATGACGTTAGTCGTTTTTGGCGGTGGTGTGCAACATATAGTTAACATCCACGCCCGGTGCGAGTTTGAATTTATCTGTCAGCGGATTGTAGTGCAGACCGGTGATGTGCTGCTCTTTCAGCCACGTCTGGTCAACCCAGCTTAACAGCTCGGCTGGCTTGATGAATTTCTTCACGTCGTGCGTGCCTTTCGGCACCATGCGCAGCACATACTCCGCGCCGACCACGGCCATCAGCCAGGCTTTGCCGTTGCGGTTGATGGTCGAGAAGAAAACCTGGCCGCCCGGCTTCACCAGTTTTGCACAGGCGTTTACCACGGACTGCGGATCGGGAACGTGCTCCAGCATCTCCATGCAGGTCACCACATCGTACTGGTGGGCATGTTTTGCCGCATGCTCTTCCACGGTTTCCTGCACGTATTCCACCTGTATACCTGACTCCAGCGCGTGAAGACGGGCAACCTGCAGCGGTTCAAAGCCCATGTCCAGGCCGGTGACGGTGGCTCCTTCGCGCGCCATGCTCTCCGCCAGGATGCCGCCGCCGCAACCGACGTCGAGAACCTTCTTACCGAACAGACCGCCGGAACGCTCCGCGATATAGCCCAGACGCAGCGGGTTAATGCGATGCAGCGGTTTGAACTCACCTTCGAGATCCCACCAGCGGGACGCCACCGCTTCAAATTTGGCAATCTCTTCGTGGTCAACGTTGTGAGCCACCGGGGATTTTTCGGCATTCATGGGCGCTTTTACTCCTTATTTAGCAAGACGAATGAGTATATCAGGCAATCCCTGTGAATAAAGCGTATAGGTTTACCTCAATCACCTCGGCTGTGTTATAATTTGCGACCTTTGAATCCGGGATACAGTAGAGGGATAGCGGTTAGATGAGCGACCTTGCGAGAGAAATTACACCGGTTAACATCGAGGAAGAGCTGAAGAGCTCCTATCTGGACTATGCGATGTCGGTCATTGTTGGCCGTGCGCTGCCGGACGTCCGCGATGGCCTGAAGCCGGTACACCGTCGCGTACTATACGCCATGAACGTATTGGGCAATGACTGGAATAAAGCCTACAAAAAATCTGCCCGTGTCGTTGGTGACGTAATCGGTAAATACCATCCCCATGGTGATATCGCGGTGTACGACACTATCGTCCGTATGGCGCAGCCATTCTCGCTGCGTTACATGCTGGTAGATGGTCAGGGTAACTTTGGTTCTATCGACGGCGACTCCGCCGCGGCAATGCGTTATACGGAAATCCGTCTGGCGAAGATTGCCCATGAGCTGATGGCCGACCTGGAAAAAGAGACGGTTGATTTCGTTGATAACTACGACGGCACGGAAAAAATTCCTGACGTTATGCCAACGAAGATCCCTAACCTGCTGGTGAACGGCTCGTCCGGTATCGCCGTCGGTATGGCAACCAACATTCCGCCACACAACATCACGGAAGTGATCAACGGCTGCCTGGCCTATATCGACGATGAAGACATCAGCATTGAAGGGCTGATGGAGCACATCCCGGGCCCGGACTTCCCGACGGCGGCGATCATCAACGGTCGTCGCGGTATTGAAGAAGCGTACCGTACCGGTCGCGGCAAGATTTACATCCGTGCCCGCGCCGAAGTGGAAGCGGACGCTAAAACCGGCCGTGAAACCATCATTGTTCACGAGATCCCGTATCAGGTGAACAAAGCGCGCCTGATTGAAAAAATCGCCGAGCTGGTAAAAGAAAAACGCGTTGAAGGCATCAGCGCGCTGCGCGACGAGTCTGACAAAGACGGTATGCGCATCGTGATTGAAATCAAGCGCGACGCGGTGGGTGAGGTTGTGCTGAACAATCTGTACTCCCAGACTCAGCTTCAGGTCTCCTTCGGTATCAACATGGTTGCGCTGCACCATGGCCAGCCGAAGATCATGAACCTGAAAGAGATCCTGAGCGCGTTCGTGCGTCACCGCCGCGAAGTGGTGACCCGTCGTACCATCTTCGAACTGCGCAAAGCGCGCGACCGTGCGCACATTCTTGAAGCACTGGCGGTTGCGCTGGCCAACATCGACCCGATCATTGAGCTGATCCGTCGTGCACCAACCCCGGCTGAAGCGAAAGCGTCGCTGGTTGCGCGTCCGTGGGATCTGGGCAACGTGGCGGCGATGCTGGAACGTGCGGGCGATGACGCCGCGCGTCCTGAGTGGCTCGAGCCTGAATTCGGCGTGCGTGACGGTCAGTACTACCTGACTGAACAGCAGGCCCAGGCGATTCTGGATCTGCGCCTGCAGAAGCTGACCGGCCTTGAGCATGAAAAACTGCTCGACGAGTACAAAGAGCTGCTGGAGCAGATTGCTGAGCTGCTGCACATCCTGGGTAGCGCCGAGCGCCTGATGGAAGTGATCCGCGAAGAGCTGGAGCTGGTCCGCGATCAGTTCGGCGACGAGCGTCGCACCGAAATCACCGCGAACAGCTCTGATATCAACATTGAAGATCTGATCAACCGCGAAGACGTGGTGGTCACCCTGTCTCACCAGGGCTATGTGAAGTATCAGCCGCTGACCGACTACGAAGCACAGCGTCGTGGCGGTAAGGGCAAATCTGCGGCACGTATTAAAGAAGAAGACTTTATTGACCGCCTGCTGGTGGCCAACACCCATGACACGATCCTCTGCTTCTCCAGCCGTGGCCGCCTGTACTGGATGAAGGTCTATCAGCTGCCGGAAGCGAGCCGTGGCGCACGTGGTCGTCCTATCGTCAACCTGCTGCCGCTGGAAGCGAACGAACGTATCACCGCCATCCTGCCGGTACGCGAGTACGAAGAGGGCGTGAACGTCTTTATGGCGACCGCGAGCGGTACCGTGAAGAAAACCGCGCTGACCGAATTCAGCCGCCCACGTTCCGCCGGTATTATTGCGGTGAACCTGAACGAAGGCGACGAGCTGATCGGTGTGGATCTGACCTCCGGTTCGGATGAAGTGATGCTGTTCTCTGCGGCCGGTAAAGTGGTGCGCTTTAAAGAGAACGCCGTGCGCGCAATGGGTCGTACGGCGACCGGCGTACGCGGTATCAAGCTGGCGGGTGAAGACTCTGTAGTTTCCCTGATCGTTCCGCGTGGCGAAGGCGCAATCCTGACCGTCACCCAGAACGGCTACGGTAAACGTACGGCGGAAAGCGAATACCCGACCAAGTCACGCGGCACCCAGGGCGTTATCTCCATCAAAGTGACCGAGCGCAACGGGTCCGTTGTGGGCGCGGTGCAGGTGGACGATGCTGACCAGATCATGATGATCACCGATGCCGGTACGCTGGTGCGTACCCGCGTGTCTGAGATCAGCGTGGTAGGCCGTAACACCCAGGGCGTTATCCTCATCCGTACTGCGGAAGATGAAAACGTGGTGGGTCTGCAGCGCGTTGCTGAGCCGGTAGATGATGAAGAGCTCGACTCTATCGACGGCAGCGTCGCGGAAGGTGATGATGAAATCGCACCGGAAGCGGAGAGCGACGACGACGCAGCGGATGACGCTGACGAGTAATGTCTCCTGATGCAAAAAAGGGCCGGATTCCGGCCCTTTTCTTTTGCAGATGCAGATACGTGAACGTTGCGACAAGCCGCGTTTACCGCTACCTTAACCACATTCTTTTGACCCCGACGGCGGAGCCTCGCCCCTTTGAAATACCTCGTCTCCTTTCGTACTACGCTGAAAGTTTCTCGCTATCTGTTCCGGGCGCTGGCGCTCCTGCTTTGGCTGCTGGTGGCCTTGCTGTCGGTGTTTTACATCGTCAATGCGCTGCACCAGAAAGAAGCGGAGATCCGTCAGGAGTTTAATTTAAGCTCCGATCAGGCCCAGCGCTACATTCAGCGAACGTCTGACGTGATGAAGGAGCTGAAGTACATCGCCGAAAATCGGCTCACGGCGGAAAACGGTATCCTTGCCCTGCGCGGGCGTAATGACAAAACCGAAGTGCCGGACTTCCAGCCGCTGTTCCCGGACTCCGATTGCTCCACCATGAGCAACACCTGGCGCGGGTCGCTGGAATCCCTCGCCTGGTTTATGCGCTACTGGCGCGACAATTTCTCCGCCGCCTACGATCTCAACCGCGTGTTCCTGATCGGCAGCGAAAATCTCTGTATGGCTGATTTTGGCCTGCGCGATGTACCCGTCGAGCGCGATGATGCGCTGAAAAGCCTGCACGAGCGCATTGTGAAATATCGCAATGCGCCGCAGGATGAGCGCGGGAACAACATTTTCTGGATAAGCCAGGGGCCGCGCATGGGCGTGGGCTATTTTTACGCTCTCACTCCTGTTTATCTGGGCAATCGCCTGCAGGCGCTGCTGGGGATTGAGCAGACTATCCGCATGGAAAACTTCTTCACGCCGGGCAGCCTGCCGATGGGCGTGACCATTCTGGATGAAAACGGGCATCAGCTGATCTCACTCGCCGGGCCAGATAATCGCCTGAACGTTGAGCCGCACTGGATGCAGGAGCGCTCATGGTTTGGCTATACCTCCGGCTTCCGCGAGCTGGTGCTGAAAAAAAGCCTGCCGCCTTCGTCGCTGAGTATCGTCTACTCGCTGCCGGTGGATATGGTGCTTGAGCGGATCCGCATCCTTATTATGAATGCGATTCTGCTGAACCTGCTGGTGGGGGGCGCGCTGTTTACGCTGGCGCGCATGTATGAGCGGAAAATCTTTATTCCTGCCGAAAACGACGCCCAGCGTCTGGAGGAGCACGAGCAGTTTAACCGTAAGATTGTCGCCTCGGCACCGGTAGGGATCTGCATTCTGCGTACCCAGGACGGGACCAACATCCTGAGTAACGAGCTGGCGCACAACTACCTGAACATGCTGACGCACGAGGATCGGCAAAGGCTGACGCAAATCATCTGTGGCCAGCAGGTGAACTTTGTCGACGTGCTCACCAGCACACACACCAACCTGCAGATCAGCTTTGTCCATTCCCGCTATCGCAATGAAAACGTGGCGATTTGCGTGCTGGTGGATGTCTCCGCACGCGTGAAGATGGAAGAGTCGCTGCAGGAGATGGCGCAGGCCGCGGAGCAGGCCAGCCAGTCGAAATCCATGTTCCTTGCTACCGTCAGCCACGAGCTGCGTACGCCGCTTTACGGCATCATTGGTAACCTCGATCTGCTGCAGACGAAAGAGTTGCCGAAAGGGGTCGACAGGCTGGTGACGGCGATGAACAACTCCTCCAGTCTGCTGCTGAAGATCATCAGCGATATTCTCGACTTCTCCAAAATTGAGTCTGAGCAGCTGAAAATCGAGCCGCGCGAGTTTTCGCCGCGTGAGGTGATGAACCACATCAGCGCCAACTATCTGCCGCTGGTGGTGCGTAAACAGCTGGGGCTCTACTGCTTTATTGAACCGGACGTGCCGCTGACGCTGCACGGCGATCCGATGCGCCTGCAGCAGGTCATCTCAAACCTGCTCAGCAACGCCATTAAATTCACCGATATCGGCTGTATTGTGTTGCACGTCTGCCGGGCGGGAGATTACCTCAGCATTCGCGTGCGCGATACGGGGGTGGGCATTCCGGCGAAAGAGGTGGTTCGTCTGTTCGACCCGTTCTTCCAGGTCGGAACCGGCGTCCAGCGTAACTTCCAGGGCACAGGCCTGGGGCTGGCGATCTGTGAGAAGCTCGTCAGCATGATGGACGGTGATATCTCGGTGGATACCGAGCCCGGCATGGGCAGCCAGTTCACCATCCGTATTCCGCTCTACTCGGCGCAGTATCCGGCAAAAACGACGGTTGACGGGCTGAGCGATAAGCGCTGCTGGCTGGCAGTCCACAATGCCTCGCTGAATGATTACCTGACGGCGTTGCTCACGTACAGCGGCGTCAGGGTGTGCCGCTATGAAGGCCAGACGCCGGACATGGACGATGTGCTGATTGCTGACGAGATGCCGGAGCAGCCGTGGCAGGGAAGAGGGACGGTACTCTTCTGCCGCCGCCATATCGGCATCCCGGCTGAGCGCGCGCCAGGAGAGTGGGTGCATAGCGTGGCAACGCCGCATGAGCTGTTGAGCCTGCTGGCCCGTATCTACAAAGTCGAGCTGGAAGAGAGCGACGGTGCAGGCGCGCTGCCGTCACCGGAAGGTCTGGCGTCAGTGAATGACGATATGATGATTCTGGTGGTGGATGACCATCCGATTAACCGCCGCCTGCTGGCTGACCAGCTTGGATCGCTGGGTTATCAGTGCAAAACGGCCAATGACGGTGTGGATGCGCTGAACGTGCTGAGTAAAAATCATATTGATATCGTGCTGAGCGACGTCAACATGCCAAATATGGATGGCTACCGTCTGACTCAGCGCATCCGACAGCTTGGCCTGACGCTGCCGGTGGTGGGCGTAACGGCGAACGCGCTGGCGGAAGAGAAACAGCGCTGTCTGGAGTCGGGAATGGACAGTTGCCTGTCGAAACCGGTGACGCTGGACGTACTGAAACAGACGTTGTCGGTTTATGCGGACCGCGTGAGAAAAACCAGAATATAAAAAAGGCCCGCGAGGGCCTTTTACGTTTTTCACCCTCTCCCACGGGGAGAGGGGCGGGGTGAGGGCATCAGGCCGCACACCCGTCCGGGATCAATCCTTATCCGTTGCGCTCAGCGTTACGGAGGAGAGATAGTTCAGCAGAGCAATATCGTTGTCCACGCCCAGCTTCATCATTGCTGATTTCTTCTGGCTGCTGATGGTTTTAATACTGCGGTTCAGTTTCTTGGCAATCTCGGTCACCAGGAAACCTTCGGCGAACAGGCGCAGAACTTCACTCTCTTTCGGGGACAGGCGTTTGTCACCGTAGCCACCCGCGCTGATTTTTTCCAGCAGGCGAGAGACGCTCTCAGGCGTGAACTTTTTGCCTTTCTGCAGCGCAGCGAGCGCTTTTGGCAGGTCGGTCGGTGCGCCCTGTTTCAGCACAATCCCTTCGATGTCCAGATCCAGCACGGCGCTCAGAATTGCCGGGTTGTTGTTCATGGTCAGAACAATGATCGAAATGTCAGGGAAGTGACGTTTAATATATTTGATGAGCGTAATCCCATCACCGTATTTGTCCCCAGGCATGGAGAGATCGGTAATGAGCACGTGTGCATCAAGCTTTGGGAGGTTATTGATCAGTGCTGTAGAGTCTTCAAATTCACCGACTACATTCACCCACTCGATCTGTTCAAGCGATTTGCGAATACCGAACAGTACAATCGGATGGTCATCGGCAATAATTACGTTCATATTGTTCATGTATAAGGCTACCTTGCTACAGCAAGCTTTTGACGTAGGCGTCAATGTCGCTGATGTATTTTTCAATGCCAGAGGCATCTTTCTCACGAATTAGATGTTCCAGCGTTTCACATAACTGCTTGCCGGGAACCAGATTAAGCATGGCAAACACCCCTTTAAGCCGGTGTGCTGTCTGCGCCAGCGCTGCAAAATCATTCGCAGCGGACTCAGTATACAACCGCTTAACATCATCTGGTACTGTATCAACAAAGAGTGAATAGTATCCGCTGGCGTGAAGCTCGGCATTTTCATTGCCGCCTAACGGGGATTCCGTTATCTCTTCCTGCGCCAGTTGCTCTTCTATTAGTTGTAGTACAGCTTCCTGCATCGCATTGCTTATATTAAAGTTGACGCGCAGCTGGCCAGGGCCGATTTTCCGCACGCCTGACTCATCATCGCTTAAAAGCAAGCCGGAGGCAGTAAGATTAGACGGATTATCAGTTAAAAACAGATCAAATTCTTGACTTGCCAGCCTTTCATCCGGCGTGATGCAGGCCGCGCCCCAGTTTTCGAGCTGACGAACCACAATATTGCGGATCTCGTTTGAGGTCACATCCACCATCACCACGACATCATCCAGCAGGCGTTCTTCATCTTCTTCCTGCGGATTGGCGGCCATTTTCACGTGCAGAGAGTAACGGGTGCCGAGCGATTCACGGGCCTTAATATTCAGATGGCCGCCGAGCTTGCGCGCCAGCTGATCGCACAGCCAGAAGGTCAGAGCATTGGCCTTGCCGTAATGATCGCTCTGCGTGTCGTTCAGGAACGGGAAGTGGAGGTTATCAATTTCACTTGTCGTCACGCCTTCCCCGGTGTCCAGAATGCGGAACGTCAGGCGATCTTCCGCCGACTCGTCGGTGCTCACTTCAAGGGTGATCTTGCCGATCTGCGTGGTGGTTACGGCGTACTGAATAATCATCAGCAGAATACGGCGCAGCGCCTCGCGATCGCCGTGGCGTTCGTCATTGGCCGGTAAATGGTTGTTGATCAGCAACTGCAGTCCTTTGCGCTTAATTACGGGCAGGACTTCAGGAACCACTTCATCGATCAGATCCTGAATGGAGAAGAGAGAAGGGGTGCCTTTCCAGAAATCATTCTCCAGCATGTTTGCCAGCTGGATCTCATCCACCATACGGACCAGCGAGTCGGCCTGGCAGGCAAGCTGGTGGCTTTCAGACGTGTTTAACGCCGCCGCCTGGGTCGCCAGCGTTTTTAATGGCTGCTTGAAGGCATCGCCGATATTCTGCATGAATGCCGCGCGCCCCTGCTGGTTCTTCTCATACAGCCTTTGCGCCTGCTTGAGCTTTTTATTGACCAGCACCTCGCGATCCTGATCGCGGATAATGAAGATTTGCGTGCGTGGCGCTACCTGGCTGCGGAACTGACGGATCTCGTACAGTTCATTGTTAATGGTGGCCTGAATAACCCCCTGGTGCTGATCCGCCATGGTGGTGATGTTCTGTAGGTTAAGGTGCGGCAGCAGGTGGTCAGCAATTTTATTGCTCATCACCGTCCGATTCGCTTCCTGATCGTGAACTAACACCCCAAGCGGCAGCACGGAAACAATCTCTTCATTGAGCGCGCGTAATACGCGCAGCTCATTGGTGTTGCCCGCGGAGACCGCAGAGGCATCGCTCTGGCGCCCAGGCTGGAAACGGAAGGTGCTGTAGCCAAACAGCGCCAGCGCCAGCAGGCCAATATTCAGCAGCAGAGGCAGCAGAATATTTTGCAGGGTGTCGAGCAGCAGCGTACCAAACGGAACCTGCCACACCAGACGCATGCCGGTTGAGTTCAGCGACGAGGCAATTTCAATTTTTGAGCCGTTAAAGGAGATTGTGACGCTCTCTGCGGCCTCTTTATCAGGCGCCGCACGCATGTTCTGGGTGCTGCTGTCCGGCTCCAGGCGGAAGCTGTCGAGCGGCATGTCCGGCGGGATCAAATCATTAATGGGTAAATCGAAGGCCACGACCGTCGCCAGATGTCCCGGCTGGTTAAAGGTGGTACGCAGGGTAAAATAGTGACCATTTTGCCAGGCCAGCCGGCGCAGCGATGAGAAGCTTTCACGTTCATCAAGGGCGTTGGCCTGCTGCAGCATCTCTGCCCGGCGGGAATCAACGATGCTGCCCACGGTGGTCTCTTTAAATCCGGAAGAGAGATCTTTCAACGGCAGCGTTGAGATCAGGATCATGCTGTTGTCCTGACCGTTCAGATAGTACATCGACCACGGCACCGTTTCGGCGCCCCAGAGGGTATCCAGATAAGTCGAAATACGCTGCGTCATCTCGAGGGTCGCGCTGTCGTGGGAGCCAAAGATTAGCGCCTCAGTTTTACGCTGCGGTTTTTCAAGATAGTAAACATCCTGCTTAAGCCGCGTCTCCTGAAGCCCATCTCCGGATGAGCTTGCAGGCGCAGCCGCAATGTTGTCGTAAATCTGCCAGGTGGCGTAGCGCCAGGTATCAATGCGCTTGTGGACGGCGTGGGTTATATCCACCACCTGATAGCTCTTATCCTTCAGCCAGGCGTTAACCGCGCTCTGTACCATCACGCCCATTGTGACTAACAGCACAACGATCAACAGAAGAAAGAAACGGGTGATGCTCCCGGGGAGGAGGGAGAATTTGCTCGGGGCGGTAGTTTCAGTCTGACTCATTGATATCTTTAACCCGTTATGGTCGTGCTCTGTGGCGATAGGGCAGTATAAAGGGTAATAACTGAATTTCCAGCGCCTCTGTCCTGGAAAGAAGCGACTTTTTCGATAAGCCGTACGAGAGAGGCGGAACGCGCTAAAGGTGTACAAATCCACGATGCGTGTACAAATAATCAGGGCTTCCTGTCAGTAAATAGCACGAATTAACAAGAAATTAAGTTTTGAGTGAATTTCGTCATAATGACGAGGCGTGGCGGCGAATTTAGTTAATAGTCGTTACAATTACGTGGCGGTAGCACAAAAAAAGAAAAGTTACGTAAAGAAGGGTAAAAAAAAACCGAATGCGATGCATCCGGTTGAATTAGGGATAAACAGACATTCAAAGCTGAATGACGGTAATAAATAAAGTTAATGATGATAGCGAGAGTTATTTTAGAGTTTGGGCGCGATCTTGTTTTGTCATTCAGTGCGGTAACGGTTTTTATTTTAACTTATTGATATATATGCGGTGATTTTTATTTTTGATTATAAGTGCTAAGTTTCTAAGCTATTTGTGCTTTGTAAAAGTTCCTTGATATTTACAATTTGAAACATGTTGGTGGGTAAATGAAACATCTTCAAAGTTTTCGTATCATATTCGCATTGGATTATTCTGCAATTTTGCGGAGAATGAAATTGCCGACTGGTTAATGAGGGTTAACCAGTAAGCAGTGGCAATTATAAGGCATATAACAGAGGGTTAATAAAATGAAAGTTAAAGTTCTGTCCCTCCTGGTACCAGCACTCCTGGTAGCAGGCGCAGCAAATGCGGCTGAAATTTACAACAAAGATGGCAACAAATTAGATCTGTACGGCAAAGTAGATGGTCTGCACTATTTCTCTGACGACAAGAGTGCCGACGGCGACCAGACTTACATGCGTCTTGGCTTCAAAGGCGAAACTCAGGTTAACGATCAGCTGACCGGTTACGGCCAGTGGGAATACCAGATTCAGGGCAATACGACTGAAAGCGACAACCAGTCCTGGACGCGTGTGGCGTTTGCCGGTCTGAAATTCGCTGAAGCAGGCTCTTTCGATTACGGTCGTAACTACGGTGTGATCTACGACGTAACCTCCTGGACTGACGTTCTGCCAGAATTTGGCGGCGATACCTATGGTTCAGATAACTTCCTGCAGTCTCGTGCTAACGGCGTGGCGACCTACCGTAACCAGGACTTCTTTGGTCTGGTGGATGGCCTGAACTTTGCTCTGCAGTATCAGGGTAAAAACGGCAGCGTAAGCGGCGAGAACGTCGGTGGACGTAGCCTGCTGAAACAGAACGGCGACGGCTACGGTGCATCCGTAACCTATAACCTGGGCGAAGGTTTCAGCGTGGGTGGTGCGATGTCCTCCTCCAAACGTACCGCTGACCAGAACGCACCGGGCGTTTACGGTAACGGCGATCACGCAGAAGTCTATTCTGGCGGCCTGAAATACGACGCCAACAACATCTACCTGGCAGCGCAGTACTCTCAGACCTACAACGCAACCCGCTTCGGTACCTCTAACGGCGACAGCCCGACTACCGCTTACGGTTTTGCTAACAAAGCGCAGAACTTCGAAGTGGTTGCTCAGTACCAGTTCGACTTCGGCCTGCGTCCATCCGTGGCTTACCTGCAGTCCAAAGGGAAAGACATCGAAGGTTACGGCGATCAGGATCTGCTGAAATATGTTGATGTAGGCGCGACTTACTACTTCAACAAAAACATGTCCACCTACGTGGATTACAAAATCAACCTGGTTGATGAAAATGAGTTCACCCGTCAGGCCGGTATCGGTACTGATGATATCGTCGCGCTGGGCCTGGTTTACCAGTTCTAATCGCGTCATCGTGTGACTTAAGGGGCCTGATGGCCCCTTTTTTGTGTCTTTCTGGTTCTCACAATGCCACCGTTTTGGTGTACTCTTGCCGCCCTGGCATGAGGATAATAATGAATGGACATGACTTTTTTACGCGCCAGCTTTCTGGCTATGCTGTTTTTCCTGACCGCGTGTGATGATTCCGCGCCCGTGGTGAAAACCGATGCACCCGCCGCGACGGTGCTCGAAGGCAAAACGATGGGCACCTTCTGGCGCGTCAGCGTGATGAACCTGGATAAAACCCGCGCTGAAGAGCTTCGCGGCAAAATCCAGGCTCAGCTGGATGCCGACGACCAGCTGCTCTCAACCTATAAAAATGACTCGGCGCTGATGCGCTTTAATCTCTCCACCAGTACCTCCCTGTGGCCGGTGAGCGAAGCGATGGCTGATATTGTTACCGAGTCAATGCGCGTGGGATATAAAACCAACGGCGCGATGGACGTGACCGTCGGACCGCTGGTGAACCTGTGGGGATTTGGCCCGAACAATCAGCCGGATACCACCCCCGATCAGGCGGCCATTGATGATGCCCGCGCCCGGACAGGATTAAAGCATCTGACGGTGATCAACCAGTACGGCCAGCAGTATCTGCAGAAAGACATCCCCGATCTGTTTGTCGATCTGTCAACGGTAGGCGAAGGTTACGCGGCGGATCACCTTGCGGCGCTGATGACGCAGGAAGGGATATCGCGCTACCTGGTCTCCGTGGGCGGCGCGTTAGTCAGCCGGGGCATGAACGCCACCGGCAAACCGTGGCGCGTAGCGATTCAAAAACCGACCGATCGGCAAAACGCCGTACAGGCCATTGTGGATATTAACGGGCACGGCATCAGTACGTCCGGCAGCTACCGTAACTATTACGAACTCGACGGGAAGCGTATTTCGCACGTGATTGACCCTCAGACCGGGCGTCCCATCACGCATAATCTGGTCTCGGTGACGGTGATAGCCCCCACCGCGCTGGAAGCGGATGCCTGGGATACCGGATTAATGGTGCTCGGCCCGGAAAAAGCTAAAGAGGTGGTTCGTCAGGAAGGGCTGGCGGTTTATATGATCACCAAAGAGGGCGACGGGTTTAAAACCTGGAGCTCGCCGCAGTTCAACAGCTTCCTGGTAAGCGACAAAAATTAAAAAGCAAGGTTGCGGGTTTTTTATCGCTGGCGCTCAGGCAGGCTAAAGGTATGCTTGTAAGAGGAGCTGATGATGAAAAATCCAACCTTCATGACCGATGAGGATCGCTGGCAGGCCGTGCTGGCCCGCGATCCGCGCGCTGACGACCGGTTTGTCTTTGCCGTACAGACGACGGGGATCTTTTGCCGCCCATCCTGCCGTGCCCGTCACGCCCTGCGTAAAAATGTCTGCTTTTATCCTGATGTCCAGCATGCCATTCAGGCCGGATTTCGCCCGTGCAAGCGCTGTATGCCGGACCAACGCGATCCGCAGCAGCAGAAGCTGGCGAAAGTGGAGCACGCCTGTCGCCTTCTGGAGCAGGATCCCGCGCTGACGCTGGAAGGGCTGGCGCAGCAGGTCGCCATGAGTCCTTTCCATTTCCACCGGCTGTTTAAGTCCGTCACCGGGATGACGCCAAAAGCCTGGCAGCAGGCGGCGCGGGGGCAGCGTCTGCGTACGGCGCTTGCGCAGGGGAACAAAATTACCGATGCCGTGCTGGCGGCAGGTTTTCCCGACAGCAGCACCTATTACCGCAAGGCCAACGACGCGCTGGGGATGACGGCGAAACAGTACCGCAAAGGTGAGGTATCGGTGCAGTACGCCATTGACGACTGTTCGTTAGGACGCTGTCTGGTCGCTGAAAGCGAGCGGGGGATTTGCGCGATACTGCTGGGTGACAACGATGCAGAATTAGCCGAAGAGCTGGCGACGCTGTTTCCAAACGCGGAATGTGCTCCACGGGAAGATGCCTTTGCGCAGCGTATCCGTCAGGTCATTGCCAGTATTGATAACCACGCGGTGCCGCTGGCGCTGCCGCTGGATATACGCGGCACCGCGTTCCAGGAGCGGGTCTGGCAGGCTCTTCGTGACATCCCCTGCGGGGAAACGGCCAGCTATCAGCAGGTGGCGCAGGCGATTGGCCAGCCCAACGCGGTGCGTGCCGTCGCCGGTGCCTGCGCGGCAAACAGGCTGGCGATTGTAATCCCCTGTCATCGCGTGGTTCGCAACGACGGCGCGCTGTCGGGTTACCGATGGGGGGCGGCGCGAAAAGCGCAATTACTGAAACGTGAGGCGAAACGCCGGGAGGAATAATGCTCGATCTTTTTGCGGATGCTGAACCCTGGCAGGAGCCGCTTGCGCCGGGAGCGACGATTCTGCGCCGCTTTGCACTCTCCCGCGCGGCGGCGCTGCTTGCCGGTATCGACGAGGTGATGGCCGTTTCACCGTTTCGCCATATGGTGACGCCGGGCGGCTACACCATGTCTGTTGCCATGGCTAACTGCGGGGAGTTAGGTTGGGCCACGAACGAGCGGGGCTATCTCTATGCCCCGGTCGATCCCTCCACTGGCCAGCCGTGGCCACCGATGCCTGCGGTTTTCCAGGCTCTCTGCCACGAGGCTGCCGTTGCAGCAGATTACCCTGACTTCCGGCCGGATGCCTGTCTGATTAACCGCTACGCCGTCGGCGCGAAGCTCTCGCTGCATCAGGACAAAGATGAACCCGATCTGCGCGCGCCCATCGTCTCGGTATCGTTGGGTCTGCCCGCCGTCTTCCAGTTTGGCGGTTTACGCCGCAACGATCCGCTCACGCGCATTATGCTGGAGCATGGCGACGTGGTGGTGTGGGGCAGGGAATCACGGCTGTTTTATCACGGAATTCAGCCCCTCAAGCCCGGTGTGCATCCCCTCACGGGCGAGTACCGTTTTAATCTGACTTTCCGTCAGGCGGGGTTGAGCAAACAAAAATAAGAATTATTCTTGATGTCCGCGCAGGGCAGTTTACACTGCTGGCTGATTTTTATTGTCCGGATTGCCTGCATGCAACTACTTCTTCTTGTCTGGCGTCAGTACCGCTGGCCCTTCATCGCCGTGATGGCGTTAAGCCTCGCCAGCGCTGCGCTGGGTATTGGTCTGATCGCATTTATTAACGTGCGGCTGATTGAAATGGTCGACACCTCACTCTCGGTTCTGCCGGAGTTTCTCGGCCTGCTGCTGCTGCTGATGGCGGTCACGCTGGGTTCCCAGCTGGCGCTGACCGCGCTCGGCCACCATTTCGTTTTTCGCCTGCGCAGCGAATTCATTAAGCGGATCCTCGACACGCAGGTTGAGCGCGTGGAGCAGCTCGGCAGCGCTTCCCTGCTGGCGGGGCTGACCAGCGACGTGCGTGCGATTACTATCGCGTTTGTCCGCCTGCCGGAGCTGGTGCAGGGGATCATCCTGACCTTTGGCTCGGCGGCCTATCTCGCCTGGCTTTCGACAAAAATGCTGGCGGTGACCGCGGTGTGGATTGCCATCACCATCTGGGGCGGTTTCGTGCTGGTGTCGCGCGTCTATAAACACATGGCGGTCCTGCGCGAAACGGAAGACAAACTTTATAACGATTACCAGACGGTGCTGGAAGGGCGCAAAGAGCTGACCCTCAACCGCGAGCGTGCCGAGCATATCTTCAATAACCTCTATATCCCGGACGCGCGCGAATACCGGCACCACATTATTCGCGCCGATACCTTCCACCTGAGCGCGGTGAACTGGTCCAACATTATGATGCTGGGCGCCATTGGCCTGGTGTTCTGGATGGCAAACAGCCTGGGCTGGGCGGACACCAACGTGGCGGCGACCTACTCGCTGACGCTGCTGTTCCTGCGTACGCCGCTGCTCTCGGCCGTCGGCGCATTGCCTACGTTACTCAGTGCGCAGGTAGCGTTTAACAAGCTTAAGAAGTTCGACCTGGCACCATTTAAGGCTGAATTCCCGCGCCCGCAGGCGTTCCCCAACTGGCAGACGCTGGAGCTGCGCGACGTAACGTTCCGCTATCAGGACAACGCCTTCTCCGTGGGGCCGGTCAATCTGACCATTCACCGGGGAGAACTGCTGTTCCTCATCGGCGGCAACGGCAGCGGTAAATCTACACTGGCGATGTTGCTCACCGGACTCTATCAGCCGCAGTCGGGCGAGATCCTGCTGGACGGCAAGGCGCTGAGCGCGGAGAAACCCGAGGATTATCGCAAGCTTTTCTCTGCGGTATTTACCGATGTCTGGCTGTTTGACCAGCTGCTGGGGCCGGAAGGGCAGCAGGCCAATCCGGCGCTGGTGGAAAAATGGCTTGCGCAGCTGCAGATGGCGCACAAGCTGGAGCTTCAGGACGGCAAAATCCTGAACCTCAAGCTCTCCAAAGGCCAGAAGAAGCGCGTGGCGCTGCTGCTGGCGCTGGCGGAAGAGCGTGACATCATTCTGCTGGATGAGTGGGCGGCGGATCAGGATCCGCATTTCCGCCGCGAGTTTTATCAGGTGCTGCTGCCGCTGATGCAGGAGATGGGCAAAACCATTTTCGCCATCAGCCACGACGATCATTACTTCATACATGCTGACCGCCTGCTGGAGATGCGCGACGGCAGGCTGAGCGAGTTGACCGGCGAAGAGCGCGATGCCGCGTCGCGTGATGCGGTGGCGCGTACGGCCTGATGCCCTCACCCTAACCCTCTCCCACAGGGAGAGGGGATAGATCGTGGCTGTAATGACGTATTTTTCTCCACCTCGGCCCGTTGTTTATTCTTATTTACATATCCCCGCGCTATGCTTAATGCCAACTTATTTCATGGATTTATGATTAATGTCGGTATTAAAGAAAAACAGCGCCAGGCAGCGTGACCAGGAGCGTGCGCGACTCATCTGGCTTCTCACGACTGATAAAGCGGTCACCTCTACGCTATTAGGCAAACTGACCCTGGCTGAGCAATATGATGTCGGCACCTTAGCCGACGATATTGCTGAGGTAGGTGCCCTGGTTGCCCATCTACCCCCGCCGGATCTGGCGGATACCCTGGAAGCGCTTCCCTCGGAAGAGCGTCACGCCCTGTGGCGCCTGGTGCAGGATCACGAGCGCGGGCAGGTGCTGCTTGAGGCGTCGGAAAACGTCTGGGATGACCTGATCGACGAGATGAGCGACCGGGATATTCTCGACGCGGTGCAAACCCTGGATATCGACGAGCAGATTTATCTGGTTCAGCATCTGCCGCGAAACCTGACCGGCCGCCTGCTGGCGTCACTGCCTGCCGATGAACGCGCGCGCGTGCGTCAGGTGATGCACTACGAGAAAAATAGCGTCGGCGCGATCATGGAGTTTGGCGTTATCACGGTACGTCCTGACGTCACGCTCGGCACCGTGCAGCGCTACCTGCGCCGCCTGGGCAGAATGCCGGATAACACCGATAAACTGTTTGTCACCTCGCGGGACAAAACCCTGCTCGGCGAGCTGGAGCTGAAAACCATCCTGCTCAACAGCACCCAGCGGAAGGTGAGCGAGGTGATGGAAAACGAGCCGATGGTATTCTCCCCGGAAGACGATGCGGAAAAAGCGGCGCGTACCTTCGAGCGTGATGACCTGGTGAGCGCGGCGGTCGTTGATTCCGTCGGCAAGCTGATGGGCCGTCTGACCATCGATGAGATCGTCGACGTAGTCTATGAAGAGACCGATAACGACCTGCGCGCACTCGGCGGGATTAGCGCGGAAGATGATGTCCACGCGTCTGTGGGCAAGGCGGTGAAAACGCGCTGGGCCTGGCTGGCTATCAACCTGTGTACCGCCTTTATTGCCTCCCGCGTGATTGACGGTTTCGAACACACCATTTCGCAGCTGGTGGCGCTGGCCTCGCTGATGCCGATTGTGGCCGGAATTGGCGGTAACACCGGAAACCAGACCATCACCATGATCGTTCGCGCGCTGGCGCTGGAAAACATTCAGCCCGGTAATTTCGCCTTTCTTATCTTCAGAGAGATGGGCGTGGCGCTGATCAACGGCCTGGTGTGGGGCGGGATTATGGGTGGCATTACCTGGTGGCTGTATGACGATATGGCCTTAGGCGGGGTGATGATGCTGGCGATGGTGCTGAATTTGCTGGTGGCATCAATGATGGGCGTCATTATCCCGCTGACGATGACCAAACTGGGGCGCGACCCCGCGGTGGGGTCGAGCGTGATGATCACCGCCATCACCGATACCGGCGGTTTCTTTATTTTTCTTGGGCTGGCAACGATTTTTCTGCTTTAAGCCGACGCTTAATGCGGGCGGGAAGCAGGGCCATGACGATAATCCCGCCCAGCACGCCAATGGCCAGGTTGCCGGTTGATACCGTGGCGGCTACCGTCACCAGCATCACCACCGTTTCGGCAATCGGGGCTTTTTTTATCGTGGCGGGCTGAAGACTGTGCCAGCTGAAGGTTTTGATGGCGACAATCGCCATAATCCCCGCCAGCACCGCCATTGGAATTTTTGCCATCACTTCGCTGAGCGCCGTCACCAGGATCAGCAGCACAATGCCCGCCGCAAGGGTTGAAACGCGGCTTCGTCCTTTCCCCATCTCCACGTTGACGATGGTTTGTCCGATCATCGCGCAGCCCGCAATACCGCCATAAAAACCGGCCAGAATATTGCCGACGCCCAGCCCGATGCTCTCACGGCGTTTGCTCGATGGCGTTACGGTCAGCTCATCCACCAGCTTTGCCGTCAGCAGGGACTCCAGCAGGCCGACGAAGGCGATACTCAAAGCGCACGGCCAGATAATGTTCAGCGTCTGTAAATTAAGCGGCACCAGCAGCTCGGTAAGCCCCGGCAAACCACCGCTCATGGAGCCTTCATCACCCACGGTCGGCAGGATTTGACCGGTTGAAACGGTAAATAAGGTAAGCACAACAATCGCAATCAGTGGGGAAGGGATGCTTTTGATATAGCGCGGTACCCACAGCACGATCAGCAGCGTCAGCACGAACAGACCGACAATCAGCGGGCTTCGGCTCCAGAAATGCGGCACCTGAGCGAAGAAGATCAAAATGCCCAGGGCGTTAACAAATCCGGTCATCACCGACTGGGGAATAAAGCGCATCAGTCTTGCCATGCCCAGCACGCCAAACAGAATCTGAATCACGCCAGCCATTAGTACGGCGGGAAGAATGTACTGTACCCCGTGCTGATGCACCATCGGGCCAATGACCAGCGCCACGGAACCGGCCGCTGCCGTGACCATCGCCGGACGACCGCCCAGCACGGACAGAGCCAGGCACAGCACCACGGAGGCGATCAGGCTGACCTTCGGGTCAACGCCCGCCACCACGGAAAATGAGATGACTTCGGGGATCAGCGCCAGAGCGGTAATCACCCCCGCCAGCGTTTCACGCGTCAGTTGTTTAGGGGAACGCAGTACGCTGGCTACACGGTCTTCAGGGGAAACAGCAGAATGGGATAATGACATAACAGTTCGCTGGTTAGGGCAGGCTTCCGTGCGCGCGATCACAAAGTGCAGCATAGTAGCCATAAATTCCCCGTATTGCCAGTTGCGCGCCGCAATCCCCTACAAACAATCCATCATTAAATTTCACAATTACAATAATTTCGTAACCTTTAAACAATATTTAAAAGTTGTTACCGTGCCCACGCAGCTTGTTTCACCTGCACTTTCCACGCATCAAGCACTTTTACACTAAGGCATAAATTATGAAAAAAATGACTGCCATGCTCTTTTCTCTGGCCGTCGGGCTCAACGCCGTCTCAATGGCAGCGAAAGCAGACGCACCAAAAGAGCAGGAAACGGACGTCCTTTTAATTGGTGGCGGCATCATGAGCGCCACGCTGGGAACCTATCTGCAAGAACTGCAGCCGGACTGGTCCATGACCATGGTCGAGCGCCTCGATGGCGTGGCGCAGGAGAGTTCGAACGGCTGGAACAACGCCGGTACCGGACATTCGGCACTCATGGAACTGAACTATACGCCGCAGAAAAAGGACGGTTCCATTAGTATCGAGAAGGCGGTAGAGATCAACGAAGCGTTCCAGATTTCTCGCCAGTTCTGGTCTCACCAGGTTAACAGCGGCGTGATGCACGATCCGCACTCCTTTATTAACACCGTGCCACACATGAGCTTTGTGTGGGGTGAGCAGAACGTTAACTTCCTGCGCGCGCGTTACGCTGCATTGCAGCAGAGCACGCTGTTCCGCGGCATGAAATATTCCGAAGACCACGCGCAGATCAAAGAGTGGGCACCGCTGGTCATGGAAGGTCGTGACCCGAACCAGAAAGTGGCGGCGACCCGTACCGAAATTGGTACCGACGTGAACTACGGCGAAATCACCCGTCAGTTGGTTGCATCCCTGAAGAAGAAAGAGAACTTCAATCTGCAGCTCAGCACCGAAGTGCGCGGCTTTAAGCGCAACGCGGATAACAGCTGGAGCGTGACCGTTGCCGATCTGAAAAACAACGAAGCTGAGCACGTCATCAAGGCGAAGTTTGTCTTTATCGGTGCGGGCGGCGCGGCGCTGAAGCTGCTGCAGGAGTCCGGTATTCCTGAAGCTGACGACTACGCGGGCTTCCCGGTCGGCGGCCAGTTCCTGGTGTCCGAGAACCCGGAAGTGGTGAATCGCCATCTGGCGAAAGTGTACGGTCAGGCTTCCGTGGGCGCGCCACCGATGTCCGTTCCGCACATCGACACCCGTATGCTTGACGGTAAACGCGTGGTGCTGTTCGGACCGTTCGCGACCTTCTCAACCAAGTTCCTGAAAAACGGCTCCCTGTGGGATCTGCTGAGCGCGACTACTACCTCTAACGTCAAACCGATGATGGACGTGGGTCTGGATAACTTCGATCTGGTGAAATACCTGATTAGCCAGGTGATGCTTTCTGATGAAGAACGCTTCGAGGCGCTGAAAGAGTACTATCCGCAGGCGAAGAAAGAAGACTGGCGTCTGTGGCAGGCGGGTCAGCGCGTGCAGATCATCAAGCGCGATCCGAAAGAGGGTGGTGTGCTGCGTCTGGGTACCGAAGTGGTGAGCGATAAAGATGGCACGATTGCCGCGCTGCTGGGTGCGTCACCGGGTGCGTCTACCGCTGCGCCAATCATGCTGCACCTGATGGAAAAAGTGTTTAAAGACAAAGTCGCCAGCCCTGAATGGCAGGCGAAGCTGAAAACCATTATTCCATCCTACGGCACAAAGCTGAACGGTAACGTGGATGCGACGGAACAAGAGCTGGAATATACCAGCCGCGTACTGCAACTGCAGTATGTGAAGCCGCAGGCTGCGGATGCTGCGCCGAAAGCGGAGCTGAAGCCTCAGCCGGAAAACAAACCGGTTGCGGATATCGCGCTGTAAGGTAAAAGCAAAACGGTAACATCTGTTACCGTTTTTAGTGTTTTCTCCCTCTCCCCGTGGGAGAGGGGGGGTGAGGGCACCAGAGCGCACCCTGTCCGGGTCGGGTAAGGCGAAGCCGCCACCCGACTTATTTTTAACGTACTACCGCTTGTCCGACGTTCTCGTCCGCCTTCCATACGCGATACTTCACTTCCACGTTTTCCGGCGTATAGACCACGATCGGCAACTTGCTGTTGTAGCGCAGCAGACTGTTGTCGCCGAGATACGCCGTCACAAATTTCTTCTCTTTCTTGCCGTCCGGGCAGGCCATCATGGTAGAGACCGGAGAGGTTACTTTATCAAAGACGTAATAGTCGTAACCCCAGCCTTCCAGCGTTTTGCTTTCCAGCTGACCGCCCAGACGGTGCTGGTTACAGTCCACTTCCAGCGTTTTGCCAATTAACAGTTCCACTTTGTAATTCGCTTCGTCCTGCTGAACCGGCAGCTGGATCACCTGACGCTTCATACCTTTTTCCGCTTGCGGATACGGAGCGACTTTTTCCAGCGGTTGTGCTTTTTGGGCATCATTGGCGAAAGCGCTGGTGCTGACGCACGCGGCGGCGATGAGGGCGATGGCAAATTTAGGGGCGTTTTTCATTGTCATTCCTTTATGTCAAAACGGTCCTGCACAGATTAACATAACGCATATGAATGGATGGTGGTATTTACTTACATTTTCATTATATACAGAACAATAAACTTGTTTTTGATGGTTTTATTGGTTTTTTGTACTGAGGTGGAGTCTGGCGGGCGTTCGTGTTATTTTAGACCTCATATAATGTTATTCATCTGTAAAAGGGAAGAGAGATGGTTCGTGCAAAACTGAAAACGCCTGAAGGCCGCAAGTTCCTCCTGGCGCTACTGGTCGTGTTTATGATTGCTGCCGCGTGCGTCGGGCGGGCCACCATCGTTGGCGTCATCGAACAGTACAACATTCCTCTCTCCGCCTGGACCACCAGCATGTATGTGCTGCAATCGGCGATGATCTTCGTTTACAGCCTTGTTTTCACCGTGCTGCTTGCTATCCCGTTGGGCATTTTCTTCCTGGGCGGACGTGAAAAACACTAAGCATTCACCTGCTATAAAAAGCCAGCCTGCGGGCTGGCTTTTTTTATGTTTGATGATATTTATTCGCATTTCCAGGATATTCTGTGTCGAACGAGGTTGGTCGACATAAAGCAGGAGATGTTCAATGTTTTCCCGGTTTGCAACGCTCAGCCGGATCCCGAAAGGCGTCTGGGTTGTAGGTGGAGTCAGTATGCTGATGGATATCTCCTCGGAGATCATTCACAGCCTGCTGCCGCTGTTTATGGTCACGACGCTGGGAGCCAGCGTGATTTTCATTGGCTTGATTGAAGGCCTGGCTGAGGCCACCGCGCTGTTTATCAAAGTTTTTTCTGGGGCAATCAGTGACTACCTGGGCAAACGTAAAGGACTGGCGGTGCTGGGCTACGGTCTTGGCGCGCTGAGTAAGCCGCTGTTCGCTATCGCCTCTTCGTCGGGCATGATTCTGGGGGCACGCTTAATCGACCGGGTAGGGAAGGGGATCCGTGGTGCGCCGCGCGATGCGCTGGTCGCTGACGTTACGCCGCCGGAACTTCGCGGCGCGGCTTTTGGTCTGCGTCAGTCGATGGACACCATCGGCGCATTTCTCGGGCCGCTGCTGGCCGTAGGCTTAATGCTGCTGTGGAACGATGATTTTCGCACTATTTTCTGGATCGCGGTGATACCCGGCGTGCTCGCTGTGGCGCTGCTTTTCTTTGGCCTGCATGAGCCGAAAACCCCCGTCGAACATAAACGCACGAATCCCATCAAAAAAGAGAACCTCAGGCGCCTCGGGAAAGGCTGCTGGTGGGTCATTGGCCTCGGCGCCGTCTTCACGCTCGCACGCTTCAGTGAAGCTTTTCTTGTCCTTCGCGCGCAGCAGTCGGGGGTGCCGTTGGCGCTGATCCCGCTGGTGATGGTTGCCATGAACCTGCTCTACTTCCTTTCAGCCTATCCGTTTGGCAAGCTATCCGACACGATGAACCACACCCGGCTGCTGCAGTGGGGGCTGGTGGTGCTGATTGGTGCGGACATAGTTCTGGCGATGAGCACCCACTGGGCCGGCATTATTTTAGGCGTTGCGCTTTGGGGAATTCATATGGGGATGACGCAAGGGTTGCTGGCGGCAATGATTGCTAAAACGGCTCCTGCGGATCTGCGCGGTACCGCCTACGGTATTTTTAGCCTGGTCAGCGGCGTGGGGTTATTAGTCGCCAGTCTCGGGGCCGGTGCCATCTGGGAAACGTGGGGGGCGCAGTATACGTTTTATGCCGGGGCGGTGATTTGTCTGGCGACACTGGTGTATCTGAGCAAAACGCCGGATGAGGTGAAATAAAAAAACCAGCCGTAAAAGGCTGGTTTTCAATAGCTCAGCCGGGGGAGGCGCCTATTTTTTCTCAAACCTCTTTTGATTGCACTCTATACGACCGTATGCTCTGCAATCGTCAGGTTTTCAGTACCTCCAGTGTCCCGGCACACAACGGAAGGTATCTCCATCAATGGCGACATGGCACACAGACGGGAAGGAGAGGTGTGTTGCCACAAGAGACTCCCGGTTGGCAGCGAGTTCCCGCAAGAGTTGAATCCGCACGCGAGCAGCTTCTTCGGGATAATGATCGAAGCCATTGAACCAGTCAGGATGCTGGAAGCCGACCGGGAATACCGCATCGCCAGCAAACGTTAAGCGTTCACCATGTGATGCCAGACGGACGACGCTATGACCAGGCGTATGACCACCAATACGCATCATGAGAACGCCAGGGGCTACCTCACTCTGGTTCTCGAAAGTTTTCAACTGGCCCCTGTATTCCTGTAAGAACCGTGTTGCCGTTTTCCTGAGTGCTTCCGGGAAACCTGTAGGCATGGATACCTGGGAAAAATCGGGCGATTCCCAGAAGTTAACTTCAGCTTCTGCCACATGAATACGCAGGTCAGGACGCAAACGCTCTTTTACTCCTTCGATAAGCAGCCCCCCTATATGGTCCATATGCAGATGGGTAATCGCCACGTCAGTGATGGAGCCGAGATTAATACCGGCTGATTCCAGCCGCTGGACTGTCCGTCCGGCTCGTGGCAGGTCAGGAAAGGCGGCACCCATACCTGCATCGATGAGGATGGTTCTGTCAGCGCTTTTTACCACGACGACATTAAGAGCCCAGTCGAGTTCGTCGTAGGGTAAAAACATCTCTTTAAACCAGGCTGATCTCACGAAGGGATCGGCATTATGGCCCAGCATTGGGCCTGGTAAGGACAGAACACCATCACTGATTACAAGAACTTCAATATCGCCGATCTTTAGCGGGTAACGCGATGGGACTAATTCTGGTTCAGATGGAGAGACGGACAGGCGATCATCTGCAGGCATTGACTCAGCCGCATTTTTAGATAATTGCATAATACCTCCTGACAACAGATGTAAACTCCCGGCTATCGTGGTGATAACGCGGACGGATTTATGGCAATTGAGTTAACGTTTTAAACTTCACCTATACTCTTGAGACTAATTACACTGGCGTTGCGAGCATTATGATGAATAATCATGAGGTTATACTTAAAGATACCGTCAAGGAGATGACCCGAGTATTAAAAAACCAGCCAGAATTAAGCATTACCAGCAGCAATCCCTTATCTGTAAACTGTTATCGATGGCCACACGGGCCGTTGCACGAAACTATTGCGCCCATGGATCAACACGTTATCATCGCGCACTTCGGCAATATGCAAACCGTTGAGCGAAGAACCGGACATCAGGTAAGTTAGAGATACCATCAGAGAAGGCACCATTACGACTATTCCCCGTGGCAGTTCGTCACGCTGGGATATGTCTGGCACCGTTGATGTAATTCATTTTTATATTCCCAATCAAACGTTCAACGATCTGTTATTACAGGTTGATGCCCCGCTAACGGAGCTCCTGTTCCGTACTGCTTATTTTGATGATACAACCGCAAAAATAATTTCAGCTATTCATGATACCCTTTCAGATAACAATCGAATCACTCATCTCCTTTGCGAACATTTAATGCTGGCGCTGGTACTTCAACTGATACAGAACCATTCCCCTGTTAAGGCACATGTCCAACAGGCCAACTATTTTCTGTCCCCACGTGTTCTTAAAAATTCGCTTGAAATCCTGGATAGCAGCCCGATAGGGGAGGTGACTATTCAGGCTCTGGCGGCAGAGCAGGGCATGTCATCCGCACATTTTTGTCGGGCGTTTAAAAACAGTACCGGTCTTACGCCTTATGGCTGGCTCAAACAGCGCGTAATGGAACGTGCTTTTTTACAATTACAATCCACCAACAAGCAGGTTTCTGAAATTGCACTGGAAAGCGGCTACAATTCGCAAAATGCATTTACCAGTGCATTCAGAAAAATGACGGGATTAACTCCCAGTCAGTGGCGTAAAAAGAGCCATGCTGCAAAATGAGGTTTAGAAAAATAACCTCGATGTAGTGCAGCGAGGACGTTGTAATTTACGGCACAATAATATAATCGGGATTCGCGACAGAGAACATTTTCTCCCGATCGGGCTCAGGGGGATAAATCCACAGGGTATTAATTTCCTGCTTAATTTTTTTAGCTTCCTCGCCCTGATACATCACCTGATGATCCCAGCCTTCGGTATAAACGGCTCCCCATTTGCCAAGATCGAGGCAGGTAACGTATTTAGGCTGGCTGTAGGGGTGCAATGGCAACGCCAGCAGTTCAGCCGCCGCGTTGTGTCCAGCCACGCGCCCCAGGCTCATGGCATGTTGACAGGACATTACATTGTAATTGCCATCATTATCAGTAGGCACCTTCACCGTGTCTCCGGTAACAAAGATACCGTTGGCTTCGGGGGCGCGTAAAAAGGAATCGCTGATTACGCGTCCCTGCGAATCGTGTTCACCGGGGATAAAGCGGGTTAATGGATTGGCACGCATTCCGGCGGTCCAGATGACCGTTTTACTGGGAATAAACTCACCGTCCGATAGCGTGACGCCATTCGCCTCGATGGATGAAACCCTTACGCCTGTGCGTACCGCAATTCCGCTGCTGACCAGTGCCTGATTGATAATCTCACAGGCTTCCTCTCCCATTGCCTGCCCAATTTTGGGCGCATTATCAACGATGATGACCTGTGGCTGGCTTTCCACGCCAAACAGTGTGTTCAAACGTTCCGGCATCTCTGTTACGGTTTCCAGACCAGTTAATCCTCCTCCTGCAACCACGACGGTATTCCGTGCCTGCGAATCAGGTTCTGCTGCCAGCGACTGTAAATGCGCATCAAGTTCGCGGGCTTTTTCCAGCGAGTTGACATCGAAACTATATTCCTTCAACCCTTTCAATTCTGGATGGAAGACCTGACTTCCCGCAGCCAGCACAAAACTATCAAAATTAACCCGGGTTTCTTCATCTGGCTTTTGGACGGTAATCGTTTTATTTTGTGTATCAATATCAATAACCCGGCCACGAATATATTTCACATTCGCCGCCTCAAGCACCTCAAGAATCGAGGGGTCCATCTTTTCAAGAACGGCCTCATAAAGCCGTGGGCGTATGGTTAATTTTGGTTCAGGCGAAACAAGAAATATATCGACCTGATTGTCAGCGTTGTTTAAATGTATAAGTCTGGCCGCAGAGATGGCCGCCCACATACCTGCAAAACCTGCACCGGCAATAATAATACGTTTTTTCATATAAATACCTTTAATAAACACTGGATAGTGATGGGCCCTTCATGGCAACAAATATAGAGATATTCAGCAAAAAGAACTTCATCAAAATTGATGTCTTTTAATCAAATTTGATATTATTTTTTATCCAGGTTAAATCTGCCCCATCCCGCCATCCACACTGAGGTCAATACCCGATATAAAACGGCTTTCATCTGAGGCCAGGAAAAGCGCAGCGGCGGCAACTTCTTCTGGTTTGCCAAATCGCCCGGCAGGAATATGGCTCGCTACGTTCGTATCAAACAATTCACGGTTTGCCTCAGAAATGCCCATTTTGCTGATGATTGGCGTGGCGATGGGGCCAGGGCTTATGCAGTTAACACGGATACTTCGGTTTTTAAGATCCGTTGTCCAGCTTCGAGCGAAAGAACGTAACGCAGCTTTTGTCGCAGCATAGATATTGTGTCCGTCAAGGCCCTTGTAGTGAGCAATGGATGAGGTCAATATAATCGACCCGCCTTGTGGCATCAGCGGTAGAGCCCTTTGTACGGTAAAAAATGTACCTTTCACATTAATATTAAACTGGCGATCAAAGTCACTTTCGGTGGAATCCTGAAAATCAGAAAGTAAAATAATCCCTGCATTGGCAAAAACAATATCCAGTTTACCGAAGCGTTTTTCAATGGTTGAAAAAACGGCCTCTTGATTATTTAAATCACTAATATCTGATTGTATTGCAATAGCATTCTTATCCCCCAGTTCACGCATGGCCTGATTCAGCGTATTTTCATCTCTTCCGGTGATGATGACTTTGGCACCTTCATCGATAAAAATTTTTGCTGTTGCCAGCCCAATGCCGCTGCTGCCTCCGGTAATTAAGGCAACCTTATTTTCTAAACGTTTCATATTTCATCTCTTTCTGATAAAAATATTCATTATTCGTAAGAATGTATCCGTGCAGCGAGTGCGTTTCGACGTTCATTGAGTAACTCAATCAGCGTATCCAGTGCTTGTAGCTTATTCCGGTGCTGTTCCAGGCACATAATAAAACGGTCATCATCCATATCGCTGATCTGCGAGAACTTTTCCAGCTCAGCTATCTGCCTGGTACTGAATCCACATTTAATTAATGAGATTACCCACTTCACTTTTTCTGCTTCCTTCGGATCATAATCACGATATCCATTATCTAGTCGCCGTGAACGGATGAGCCCTTTCGATTCATAATGACGCAGAACTCTGTTGCTTACTCCGGTGAGTTTTGCCAGATCGGATGGTCGCATACTCTTCTCCTCGCTGTAGTCGTAATCTACAAGATTGACACTAGTGTCAATGTAAAGCGAAGGGGGATGATAAATATGTAATGAAATATTTCAGCGAACGAATGCAGAGGAAAGTTGTAAGGTGCCGGCGGCCTCTATCCAATGTATATCGATACTGGTGCGCTGGTGTTTACATATTGGTCATAAGGATGAAGGGGGAAAGCGCAGGGAAGATGATGTCCAAAGGGTAGCGATTATAAAAAAACCAGCCATAAGAGGCTGGTTTTCAATGTGATTTTGGTCGGCACGAGAGGATTTGAACCTCCGACCCCCGACACCCCATGACGGTGCGCTACCAGGCTGCGCTACGTGCCGACGCATAAAAAGAATACTACTCGATTCCGTTTTGAATGCAAGGGAATCTGTCGCTAACTGGTTTATAATTAATCAGTTAGCGATAAAACGCTTCTCATCCGTCAGGACCTGCAGCAGCAGGCTCAGCTGTGGTTTCTGGTCTTTCAACCGCTCACCCTGCAGATTATAGGTCTGATAGTTCCCGTTGCTGTTCAGCACCAGCGTCAGCTTCGGCGTGGTCACCACCAGCGTGTTACCGCCCGCTGCCGTTACCCAGTTGTGGCGGCGCGTGGCGCTGAAGAGATCCTGCCCCTGCGAATACTCGTTTGCTGGCGTGCTGACATGCAGCAGGCGTTGCATCAGGGTCGTCATCACGTCTTTATGCTCGGTAAGCATGTTAACGCGCTGCGCTGGGGTGCCCGGCCAGTGGATCACCAGCGGAACGTGCAGGTTCGGACGTGACCAGCTCATGCTCTTCGTCTCGTCGCCTAGCGGCACGCCATGGCCCGCGGTCACAATCACGACGGTGTTATCAAGCTTGCCTGATTCGCGTAGTGCATCAAGCACGCGGCCAATCTGCGCGTCGACATCACCGGCCGCGCGGCTGTAGCGGCGCGTAAAGCCAGCCTGGTTGCTGTCGCTGAGCGTTGTGCCGTTAAAGGCCACCCACGAGAACCAGCGGTTATCTTCCTGCGCGTAGCGCTGCAGCCAGTTAATCCACTGGTTTGCGGTCTGGGTATCAGACTGGCTCTGCGCGGCAGGCAGTGAGAAATCAGAGAGCAGCGCCTGGCGGTACAGTGAACTGTTGAAACCGTCCGATGAGAACAGCCCTAACTGGTAGCCCTGCTGATTAAGCCCGGTGATCAGCGCCGCAGGAATACGGGCTGACAGTACGCCATCCATGTAACCGGCAGAAATTCCATAGAACAGGCCAAAGATACCTGCATCCGTTGAGTTACCGGAACTCATATGCTGGGTAAACGACACGTTCTTGCTGGCGAAATCAGCCAGCGCAGGCATCTGCTTCTCATAACGAGAATAGTTGAGGCCATCAACGGTGATTAGCAGGACGTTTTGTCCGCGACCCATATCGCGATAGCGCAGATCGCTCAGCGGATACTGAACGCTGACCGCTTCCGGATTCCCCTGTTCCACCAGACGGCGCTGAAACTCCTGCGCATCAAGCAGACCGTGTTTCTCCAGGAAACGACGGGCCGTCATCGGGTAAGAGAGCGGCAGGTTCGCGCGCTGCATGGTGATTGGGCGATAGAAGTTCGCATCCGCCCAGATATACATGATGTGCGAACTGATAAAAGAGACAAAAAAGAGCGCGGCGACGGGCTTCGCGTAATGGCGGCGCCGGGTCAGGCTGCGGAGCTTTTGCCAGCTCCAGGTGGCAAACAGCATCTCAATCAACAGGATCACCGGGACGCTGATGAACATGAGCTGCCAGTCGCGGGCCGTTTCGTTCTGGTCCGGGTTAATCACCAGTTCCCAGACGATGGGATTAAGGTGCAGGTGGAAGCGGGTGAACACTTCACTGTCGATAAGCAGCAGCGTCATCCCTGTCGTCGCAAGAATAGCGGAAAGGAACCGCATCAGACGCTGCGACATGACGATAAACGTCAGAGGGAAAAGGATCAGCAAATAGGTGGCGAATACCAAAAAGCTAAAGTGACCCACAACGCTCATCCAGGAGTAGATACGCCCGGTTAGCGTTGTTGGCCAGTCTGCGACAAACAGATAACGACAGCCAATCACCGTCGCTAACAGAATGTTAAACAGGGCAAACCAGTGTCCCCAGCTGACCATCTGGGAGACTTTTTCACGGTAGCGCTGACGATTCGTCACCATAAACTGTTGTTCGTTTCCCTTAATGGGCCTGGTCGTTGCTGACGGATGACTGTAAGGCCTGGGCGAAAGATTTTGCGATCGCCTGACGCTGAGCCGGAGCAACGCTGGTATTGATAAGGTTGGTGACCATATTTCCCAAAACCATCAGGGAGAGATCGGTCGGCGTTTTATGTTTTTCCAGTACGTTGACCAGCTCACTGAGCAGTTGTTCAACGTGTTCATCACTGTAGCGGGAATGTTGTGGCATAAATCAAAATCAGTTTGTTGATGAAAGGGCAACATATTACCGTAGCAACAGCTTTTTTTCCCCTTTTTTATCTGTTGTTGCACACATGTCCTGGTGGTGGTTGAATACCGCCCGGTCTAAAAGGAGAGTTTATCATGAGTCTGGAAATCAACCAGATTGCCTTGCACCAGCTTATCAAGCGTGATGAGCAAACCCTTGAAGTGGTGCTACGCGATTCGTTACTGGAACCCACGGCAACCGTTGTGGAAATGATGGCAGAGCTGCATCGCGTCTACAGCGCCAAAAACAAAGCCTATGGTCTGTTCAGCGAAGAGAGTGAGCTGGCCGATAGCCTGCGCCTGCAGCGTCAGGGCGAAGAGGATTTCCTGGCGTTTAGCCGCG
This sequence comes from Enterobacter chuandaensis, assembly GCF_039718975.1. Classification (NCBI taxonomy): domain Bacteria; kingdom Pseudomonadati; phylum Pseudomonadota; class Gammaproteobacteria; order Enterobacterales; family Enterobacteriaceae; genus Enterobacter; species Enterobacter chuandaensis. The sequence continues at coordinate 3,206,501 of NZ_CP097173.1, read as the reverse complement.
CGGCAACCGGGCGTCTGCGCGACGAGCTGGCGAAATATCCGTTCGCCGACGGCGGTATCGTCCTGTTCTGCCACTATCGCTACCTGGCGGTCGAGTACCTGCTGGTTACCGTGCTGAATAACTTAAGCAGCATGCGCGTGAACGAGCAGCTGGACATCAGCTCAACGCACTATCTGGATATCAACCATGCGGATATCGTGGCACGTATTGATTTAACCGAGTGGGAAACCAACCCGGAGTCGACCCGCTACCTGACTTTCCTGAAGGGGCGCGTGGGCCGTAAAGTGGCGGATTTCTTTATGGACTTCCTCGGTGCCAGCGAAGGCCTGAACGCCAAAGCGCAGAACAAAGGGCTGCTGCAGGCCGTTGATGACTTCACGGCGGAAGCGCAGCTCGATAAATCCGAGCGTCAGACCGTGCGTCAGCAGGTTTACAGCTACTGTAACGAGCAGCTGCAGGCGGGTGAAGAGATTGAGCTGGAGTCGCTGTCAAAAGAGCTGGCGGGCGTCAGCGAGGTCAGCTTCCAGGAATTCACCGCGGAGAAGGGCTATGAGCTTGAGGAGAGCTTCCCGGCGGATCGCAGTACGCTGCGCCAGCTCACTAAGTTTGCCGGTAGCGGCGGTGGGTTAACCATCAACTTCGACGCCATGCTGCTGGGGGAACGCATCTTCTGGGATCCGGCTACCGATACGCTAACCATCAAAGGCACGCCGCCGAACCTGCGCGATCAGCTTCAGCGTCGCACGTCTGGCGGTAAATAGCAGCCATAAAAAAACCCCGCCGAAGCGGGGTTTTTCTCGACAGGTTTGCGATTACGCGCGAACGAAGTCGATGTGAGTCAGTTTTGGCTTGAACGCGTGACGCTGAACAGCCTGAACCTTCACTTTTTCTTCTTTACCGCCAACAACGATGGTCAGAACTTCGCTGTAGAATTCAGCTTTGGTCTGCAGGTTCCACACTTTGTCGTGATCCAGTTCGATAGAAACTGGAGCAGCTTCGCCACCGTAAACGATAGCCGGGAACTTGTTAGCGTTACGCAGGCGGCGGCTCGCACCCTTACCCTGCACGTTACGTACTTCTGCTTCGATAGTGAACATTGATTTCTCTCTGTATTTAAAACCCTACTACAGGCGACCCAGCAGCAGGTGAGTGTTCTGCCTCACGGATGTGAAGCGGGCGGCATTTTATACTCAAATGCCCCTCACATCAATGAAAAGTCCGCTAACCGCGCAATTCATTTGCCCGGCGGAAGCGTCCTTCATAGTCAAAGACCTTCTCGCGAACCTGCCAGAACTGGCCTTTTTTGCGGGCGACAACAAAATCCGGATGGCGCAGGAGCGCCTGCTGATGCACGATATCCGCGACGGTTATCCAGCGCAGTGGTACGCCCGGCGTGCGGGTATGCGGGCGGATAAACAGCTGTTCAAAAGCCGTGCGCTGGGCAGGCGTCTGGATCCGGAACCGTTCGCTGACGTCAGCGCCATCTTCGTCGTAATAGGTAATTTTCAGCCACTCGCCTTTTTCATCCGCACCGGGCTGCAGCGTCATGCCGGAACAGCGCAGCACCAGCGCATCCTTCAGCTTCAGCGCCGCTTTCAGCATGTCGTCCGGGTCGACCAGCACCGTGTCGCACTCACGACAACGGCGGGCGGCAATGTCGTTTTCGGCGTTGCACTGCGGACAGTTTTTGAAGCGGAAGCGGAAATCGCACTGCTCGCGATGCCCCTCATCATCTTCAAACCAGCCCTGGCAGCGGCGGCCAAAGTGTTCAATCAGCGTGCCGTCGGCGGTGGTTTTTCCCCAGAAGGTGTTGGCAAACCCGCAGGCCGGGCAGAAAACCTGCACCGGCACGTTGTCACTTTTGCCTTTTGGCGCGCCCACTTCCGGGGAGTAGAGATCGTGCGGGTTACCGGCGTAATCCAGTATCAGGCAGTCGGTTTTGCCCGGCGCCAGGCGCAGCCCACGTCCGACAATCTGCTGATACAGGCTGACGGATTCCGTCGGGCGCAAAATCGCAATCAGGTCGACATGCGGGGCGTCAAAGCCGGTGGTTAAGACCGAGACGTTGACCAGATAGCGAAACTGCTGCGCTTTGAACTCTTCAATCAGGCTATCGCGTTCCGGGCCGGGCGTTTCGCCGGTGATCAGCGCCGCGTCGTCAGCGGGTAGCAATCCGGTGATTTCGCGCGCGTGTTCAACCGTGGCCGCAAAGATCATCACCCCTTTGCGCGTCTGCGCGAATTCCTCAATCTGGCTGATGATATGCGGGGTAATACGCTTTTGTTTTTTCAGCTCCTGATTAAGATCGGCCTCGCTGAATAATCCGTTGCTCTGCGCCTGTAAGCGGCTGAAGTCGTACTGCACGACCGGCATATCCAGCCGCTCCGGCGGGGTCAGGTAGCCGTGCTTAATCATGTAGCGCAGCGGAAGTTCATAGATACAGTCGCTGAACAGCGCCTTCTCATCGCCGCGCACCATGCCGTGATAATGAAAGCGGTAGATCCAGCCTTTACCCAGACGAAACGGGGTGGCCGTCAGGCCGAGCAGGCGTAAGTGAGGGTTCACCTCTTTCAGGTGAGTGAGGATTTGCTGATACTGGCTGTCATCGTCATCGCTGATGCGGTGGCACTCATCGACAATTAGCAGCGAAAACTCGCTGCGAAACAGGTCCAGATTACGCGCGACCGACTGCACGCTGCCGAAGACCACTTTGCCGTGGCTCTCTTTACGCTTTAGCCCGGCGGCGAAAATGTCAGCCTCGAGCCCAAGCGCGCAATATTTGGCATGGTTTTGCGCCACCAGCTCTTTAACGTGGGCCAGCACCAGCACGCGACCGCGCGCCAGGCGGGCCAGCTCGGCGATGACCAGGCTTTTGCCTGCACCGGTCGGCAGCACAATCGCCGCTGGTTCCCGGTGTTTACGGAACCAGGCGAGGGTGGCGTCGACGGCTTCCTGCTGATAGGGACGAAGTGTAAAAGTCATGGGGTCTCGGTTTCGTTATTCCGCGTATAGTATGCCACGAAACTTTTTCCCTTGAGTGGCGCAACCAGACCATTATACTGAACCGTTCCTGACTGCTTCTTTTTTCGGACACACGGTCCGACTTCCAGCACCATTAAGGCTAAAAAGATTTCATGCGACTTGATAAGTTTATCGCTCAGCAACTCGGCGTAAGCCGCGCTATTGCCGGGCGTGAAATTCGCGCCAACCGCGTTACCGTGGACGGCGAGATTGTGAGAGACAGCGCGTTCAAACTCCTGCCTGATCATCAGGTTGAGTACGACGGTAATCCGCTGACCCAGCAGCACGGTCCGCGCTACTTCATGCTTAATAAGCCGGAAGGCTATGTCTGCTCAACGGACGATCCGGATCACCCGACGGTACTCTATTTTCTCGACGAGCCGGTGGCGCACAAGCTGCACGCTGCGGGGCGCCTCGATATCGACACCACCGGGCTGGTGCTGATGACCGACGACGGACAGTGGTCTCATCGCATCACTTCCCCGCGTCACCACTGCGAGAAAACCTATCTGGTCACGCTGGAGTCACCGGTTGCGGATGACACGGCAGAGCAATTCGCCAAAGGCGTTCAGCTGCATAATGAGAAAGATCTAACCAAACCGGCGGTGCTTGAAGTGATCGCGCCGACGGAGGTCCGTCTGACCATCAGCGAAGGGCGTTACCACCAGGTCAAACGGATGTTTGCCGCCGTGGGGAACCACGTTGTGGGCCTGCACCGTGAACGCATCGGCGCAATCGCCCTCGATCCCGACCTGGCGCCCGGCGAATATCGCCCGCTGACGGAAGAAGAGATCGCCAGCGTCGGTCTGCCTTCCACTAGTTTCAGGAGAACCCAGTGACCACCAGGCCACACTCGTCGTTCAAAATCGTCTTTATTCTTGGCCTGCTGGCGATGTTGATGCCGCTGTCTATTGACATGTATCTGCCTGCGCTGCCGGTGATTTCCGCGCAGTTCGGCGTACCGGCAGGCAGCGCGCAGATGACGCTCAGCACCTATATTCTCGGTTTCGCCCTCGGACAGCTGCTGTATGGCCCAATGGCCGACAGCCTGGGGCGCAAACCGGTGATTCTGGGCGGGACGCTGGTCTTTGCGGCTGCAGCGGTCGCCTGTGCGCTGGCGCAGAGTATCGATCAGCTGATCGCCATGCGTTTCTTGCACGGGCTGGCCGCCGCTGCCGCGAGCGTGGTGATCAACGCGCTGATGCGTGATATCTACCCGAAAGAAGAGTTCTCCCGCATGATGTCGTTCGTCATGCTGGTGACGACAATTGCGCCGCTGGTGGCACCGATGGCCGGTGGTGCGGTGCTGGTGTGGTTTAGCTGGCACGCGATTTTCTGGATCCTGGCGCTGGCAGCGCTGCTGGCCTCGGCAATGATTTTCTTCTTTATTGATGAAACCCTGCCCGTCGAGCGCCGCCAGAAATTTCATATTCGAACCACGATAGGCAACTTCGCCTCGCTGTTTCGCCACAAGCGGGTGTTGAGCTACATGCTGGCGAGCGGGTTCAGCTTCGCCGGAATGTTCTCTTTCCTGAGCGCCGGGCCGTTTGTCTATATCGAACTGAACCACGTTTCGCCGCAGCACTTTGGCTATTACTTTGCGCTCAATATTGTCTTCCTGTTTGTGCTGACCATCATTAACAGCCGCTTTGTCCGGCGGGTGGGGGCGCTGAACATGTTCCGCGCCGGGCTGTGGATCCAGTTTGTGATGGCGGTCTGGCTGGTGGTGAGCGCGTTTCTGGACGTGGGTTTCTGGGCGCTGGTGATCGGCGTGGCGGCTTTTGTCGGCTGCGTGTCGATGATCTCATCCAATGCGATGGCGGTGATCCTCGATGAGTTCCCGCACATGGCGGGGACCGCTTCGTCACTGGCGGGAACCTTCCGCTTCGGGATTGGTGCCATCGTCGGGGCGTTGCTCTCTATGGCGACCTTCAGCACGGCCTGGCCTATGCTGTGGGCGATGGCTTTTTGCGCAACCAGCTCTGTACTCTTCTGTCTTTACGCCAGTCGACCGCGAAAAGCGGCCCACTAAAACGCAGAGAAGGCCCGGCAGGGCCTTTTTTGTTGACGCATATCAACCAAACCCCGTTCGTTTACCCCGTGTTTGTTTATTTTATGTAAAATCTATTTATGTAAAAAGTCACATCATTGTATTCAAAAAGGTTGAGTTAGATCGCAGAAACGGGTACATATAGCGCCGACGCGAGCCTGAATACCGATAAAAAAGCGCTGAATAGTGCAGGCTGGCGATGATGTGTTACTATAAATGTAAATAAATTGTGAAGTAAATTTTGCTTCCGGGGAACGAACGTGAATACATTACAACTCTCCATTGTCCATCGCTTGCCCCAGAGCTATCGCTGGTCGGCGGGTTTTGCAGGTTCGAAAGTTGAACCGATTCCGCAAAGCGTCGCGGGTTGCGAGAATTGCCTGGTGGCGCTTAAGCTATTGAGCCCGAGCGACGAAAATGCGTGGCGGGTGATGGAGCGTCTCAGCCAGGCCCTGACGGATATCGAAGTGGACAGCTCCGTACTGGAGTGTGAAGGGGAGCCGTGCCTGTTTGTCAAAAGCCAGGACGAGTTTGCCGCAACCTGCCGCCTGAAAAACTTCGGCGTTGCGATTGCTGAGCCTTTCTCCGGCCAGTACCCGTTTTAAGCGCTAGTCTGCTGCCAGCAGCTGGCGCGTATAGTTCTGCGTTGGCGCAGTAAAGACGCGCTGGCAATCACCCTGTTCGACAACCTCACCCTGCCGCAACACAATCACCTGATGGCATAGCGCCCGAACCACCTGAAGATCGTGGCTGATAAAGATATAGGCCAGCCGGTGCTTTTCCTGTAGCCCTTTCAGCAGCGCCAGGATCTGCGCCTGGACGGTTCTGTCCAGCGACGAGGTCGGTTCATCCAGAATAATCAGCTCCGGCTTCAGGATCAGCGCGCGGGCGATGGCGATACGCTGGCGCTGGCCGCCGGAAAATTCCGCAGGGTAGCGGTGGCGGGTCTCGGGATCTAAGCCCACTTCCGCCATCACCCGCATCACCTCCTGTTCCCGCTGTTGCGCGCTCAGCTCAGACTGGTGAACGCGCAGGCCCTCTTCGATAATCTGCAACACGCTGAGGCGCGGGTTAAGCGAGGAGTTGGGATCCTGAAACACCACCTGCATGCGCGGGCGGACGGGCAGCATCTGGCGGCGGTTCCAGCGGTGCAGCGGCATATCGTCAAACAGGATCTCGCCCTGAGAGGCAATTAAGCGCAGCAGCGCCAGACCGGTGGTGCTTTTCCCCGAACCGGATTCGCCCACCAGCCCCAGGGATTCACCCGGGCGCAGCGAGAAGCGGATGTTTTTCAGGACCGGGTTCTGGTCAACGACGCGCCGCAGAATGCCTTTGCGGATCGGGAACGAGACGGATAAGTCATCGACGCGCAGCAGCGGTGTGCTGTCTGCCGTGAGGGGCACCGGGTCGCCGGAAGGTTCGCTGTCGAGCAGGCGCTGCGTATAGGGATGCTGCGGCGCGTTCAGCAGTGTGGAGGCGGTGTTCTGTTCAACGCACCGTCCGTTTTGCATGACCGCGACGCTGTCGGCCAGCTTTTTCACGATGCTCAGGTTGTGCGTGATAAACAGCAGGCTCATGTCCAGCTCGTCACGCAGCTCACGCAATAGCGTCAGAATTTGCGCCTGCACCGTCACGTCCAGCGCCGTCGTCGGCTCGTCGGCAATTAACAGCTCGGGGCGCGTGAGCAGAGCCATGGCAATCATCACCCGCTGGCGTTCGCCGCCGGAGAGCTGATGCGGAAAATCGTTCAGCCGTTTGGCCGCATTGCGTATGCCTGTTCGTTCCAGACAATCCAGAATTTCGCCCCGCGCGGCCTCTTTGCGCATACCGCGGTGCAGAGAGAGCACTTCATAAAGCTGCTTTTCCAGGGTATGAAGCGGGTTAAGGGAAACCATGGGCTCCTGGAAGATCATAGCAATCTTATTGCCGCGAATACCGCGCAGGGTATGTTCGTCAGCGTGCAGCAGCGAACGACCGTGGAACAGAATATCCCCTTGCGGATAACTCACGGGCGGAGAGGGCAGCAGACGCAGGATGGAGAGCGCCGAGACGCTCTTGCCTGAGCCGGATTCTCCCACCAGCGCCAGCGTTTCGCCGCGCTGGATCTGCAGCGACAGGTCGGTGACTACGGTCCGCGACTCACCCTGCTTCGAGAAGGCAATCGACAGGTTATCAATACTGAGAAGAGGCTGCGTCATCTTATACCGCCTTGTTGGGATCGAAGGCATCGCGCACGGCTTCGCCAATAAAAATCAGCAGCGAAAGCAGCACCGCCACGGAAAGGAAGGCGGTGATACCCAGCCACGGCGCCTGCAGGTTATTCTTGCCCTGTAGCAGCAGTTCGCCGAGCGAGGGTGAGCCCAGCGGCAGGCCGAAGCCCAGAAAGTCCAGCGAGGTGAGGGTGGTGATGGAGCTGCACAGAATAAACGGCAGGAAGGTGAGGGTCGCCACCACGGCGTTTGGCAGCATATGGCGGAAGATGATCCCCCGGTCGCTCACCCCAAGCGCCTGTGCGGCGCGTATGTAGTCAAAATTACGGGTGCGCAGAAACTCCGCGCGCACCACGCCCACCAGCGCCATCCAGCCGAACAGAACGGTGATGCCCAGCAGCCACCAGAAGCCCGGCTGCACCACGCTGGAAAGCAAAATGATCAGAAACAGCGTTGGCATACCGGACCAGACTTCGATGATACGCTGCCCCCACAGGTCAATTTTTCCGCCGTAGTAGCCCTGAACGGCGCCAGCCACCACGCCCATCACGCTGGAAAAGAGGGTCAGCATCAGCCCAAAAAGAATCGAAATTCGTGTGCCGTAAAGGATGCGCGCCAGCACGTCGCCGCCGTTGGCATCCGTCCCCAGCCAGTTTTGCGCAGAGGGCGGGGAAGGGAAGGGGGTTGTGGTGGCGAAATTAATGCTGTTTGCGCCAAAGCGCACCGGGGCCCAGAGGGCCCAGCCGTGCTGTTCGATCTGCTGGCGCAGCCACGGATCCTGATACTCCGCCGGTGTGGCAAACGGGCCGCCGAAGTCGCTTTCACTGTAGTTAGCCAGCACCGGCACGTACCAGCGGTCGTTAAAGTGCACCAGCAACGGTTTGTCGTTGGCGATCAGCTCCGAACACATGCTCAGGACAAACAGAACAGCAAAAATCCACAGCGACCAGTAACCGCGGCGGTTGTGACGAAAACGGGCCCAGCGGGCCTGGTTAACGGGGCTTAAACGCGGCATCAGCGGCCCTCAAAATCAATTCGGGGATCGACCAGCGTATAGCTGATATCGCTGATGATATTCAGCAGCAGGCCAATCAGGGTGAAAATATAGAGCGTGCCAAACATCACCGGATAATCGCGCGACACGGTGGCTTCGTAGCCCAGCAGGCCCAGACCGTTGAGCGAGAACATCACCTCAATCAGCAGCGAGCCGGTAAAAAACATACTGATGAACGTGGCCGGAAATCCGGCAATCACCAGCAGCATGGCGTTGCGGAAAACGTGTTTCCACATGATTTGCTTTTCGCTGACCCCTTTGGCGCGGGCGGTGACGACATACTGCTTGCGGATTTCATCGAGAAAGGCGTTTTTGGTCAACATGGTCAGGGCGGCGAACCCGCCGATCACCGTTGCCAGAACCGGCAGCGTGATATGCCAGAGATAGTCGGTGATTTTCTGGTACCACGGCAGCGAGCTGAAATCGGCGGAAACCAGCCCCCGCAGCGGGAAGAGGTCGAAATAACTGCCCCCGGCAAAGAAGACAATCAGCAGAACGGCAAACAGGAACGCCGGAATAGCATAGCCGATGATGATGAAGGTGCTGCTCCACATATCGAAGCGGCTGCCGTTATAAACCGCCTTGCGGATCCCGAGCGGAATAGAGACCAGATAGATAATCAGCGTCCCCCACAGCCCCAGCGTGACCGAAACCGGCAGGCTTTGCTTGATCAACGTTAATACTGACGCACTGCGAAACAGGCTATCGCCAAAATCAAAGCGAATGTAATCCCAGAGCATTTTGAAATAGCGCTCGTGTATCGGCTTATCAAAACCGTAGCGGTGGGTGATCTCGGCGATCACCTCCGGATCCAGCCCGCGCCCGCCGCGGTAATGGCTTTCACTGATATTCCCCACGCCGGTGCGCGCGTGGCTCGCGCCCATGCCTTCTCCGCCGCCGCCGGGCATGCCGCCGCTGTTGCCAAACTCGATGGCGGCAATCGCCTGATCGACCGGACCGCCGGGGGCAATTTGCACGATAAAAAAGTTAATGGTGATAATGGCCCACAGCGTGGGGATGACCAGCAGGAGCCGGCGGATCAGATAGGCACCCATGATAATTCCTTATCGCCGCTCAGCGGGAAGTCTGGCTGCTTTATTAACGTCATACCACCAGGTGTCAAAGCCCAGCGAATAGACAGGGCGCACCGCTGGCACGGAGAATTTATCCCAGCGAGCAAGGCGGTCTTCGCCCATATACCACATGGGCAGCATGTAGTAGTTCCAGGTTAACACCCTGTCGAGAGCGCGACCGAGCGGCAGGAGTTTTTCTTTATCGCCCTGCGCCGCCACAATTTTCGCAATCAACGCATCAATCGCCGGGCTTTTTACGCCTGGCGCATTGTACGAAGAGTCGATGTAGCTGGAGGCCCAGGAGATTTGCAGGTCCGAACTGGGCCACGGCTGCGCGGGCCACAGGCGCTGCATCATGTCGTAATCGCGGCTGCGCATGCGGTTGGTGATCTGCGCGTTATCGACCTGACGAATGTTCATGGTGATCCCCAGCCGCGCAAGGTTGTGCTTAAACGGGAGCACCCACTGATCATTGCCGCCGGAGGAGAGCAGCAGTTCAAAACTGAGAGGCTTGCCCGTTTTGGCATCCACACGCTTTTGATTTTTCAGCTGCCAGCCCGCCTCATCCAGCAGCTTGCTGGCCTTCAGCAGGTTGTCCCGGTCGTAGCCGTCACCCTTTGAGGCAGGAGGTTGAAACACCGTGGTAAACACTTCTGGCGGCACTTCCGCTTTCAGCGGCGCCAGCAGGATCAGTTCGTCGGCTTTCGGGTAATCGCGCGCGGCATATTCGGTGTTCTGAAAATAGCTGTTCGCGCGGCTGTACGCCCCGTAAAACAGCGCTTTGTTCATCCATTCAAAATCAAAAGCGAGGGAAATTGCTTCCCGAACGCGGCGGTCGGTAAATACCGGACGCTGAATGTTAAACGCCAGCCAGCGCGTGTCCTGGGCGGATTCGTTTTTGTGCTCGTCTTTAACGATGTAGCCTTTAGCGAAATTTTTACCGATATAGCGGGTCGCCCAGTTTTTGGCGCTGTTCTCCACGCGCAAATCAAAGGCGCCAGCTTTGAACGCTTCAAACGCCACGTTATCGTCAAGGTAGTAGTCATAGCGAAGGGTGTCGAAATTCCAGCGCCCGCGGTTGACCGGCAGGTTTGCCGCCCAATAGTCTTTCACGCGGGAATAGACCACGTACTGCCCCATGCGCCAGTCGGTAATGCGGTAAGGGCCACCGGCCAGCGGCGGTGTGGAGAGCGGGTCGCTTAACTTATGGTTTTTCCAGAACGATTCAGGCATAACCGGCAGCGAGAACAGGCTGAGCATATTCTCTTTGTTCGGTTCGCTCAGTTCAATGCGTACGGTGAGGGGCGCAATGGCGCGTACCGTCGTGCCTTTATACACAATACGGAACTGAGGTACGCCTTCGGTCATGAATTTGTGAAACGTAAAGGCCACGTCGCTGGCCTTGACCGGTGTGCCGTCATGAAATCGGGCCCGAGGGTTAAGCGTGATTTCGGCCCAGGAAAAATTATCCGCGTAGCGCACGTTGTCGGCAATCAGCGGATAGTAGCTGCCAGGTTCATCATCCGACGTGACAAAAAGCGTATCGTAAAGTGATTCCGTTCGTGCCGCAGCCACGCCGCGCAGGGCGAAGCGGTTAAAGTTGTCGAACGTTCCCGTCGCGGAGAGCGTGACCTTTCCGCCTTTCGGCGCGGCAGGATTGACGTAATCAAAGTGCGTGAAGTTGACCGCATATTTGGGCTCGCCAATCACGGCGAACGCGATGTTCTCCTTGATGGTTTGCGCCTGGCTGGACAGGCTCACGACTGCCAACCAAAGCAACATAAAGCGCATTAACATCTCGCGGCGGCTCCCTCTTTTACAGACCGGCTCAGTTAAGCTGAATAATAAGTGACGCCACGGGCAATGTGAAATTATTCACCGTCAGGCGACAGCGTATTTTGCCACGTGCGGAACTGCTCCAGCGGCATCGGGCGGCTAATCCAGTATCCCTGCAGGAAATTAACCCCATGTTCGCGCAGCCAGGCTGCCTGTTCCGGCGTTTCCACCCCTTCCGCAACGGTCGACATATTCAGCCTTCTTGCCAGCGTCAGTACGGCATCCAGCACCGGGGAGGTCACGGTTTCTGTACCGATTGCGTTGACAAAACCACGGTCGATTTTCAGGTAGTCCATGGTGAAATGTTCAAGATAGATCAGCGCGCTGTGGCCGGTGCCGAAATCATCAATGGCAATTTCAAACCCCTCGTTGTGCAGCCATTCGAAGAGGCTGTTGGCTTCCCGATGATTAAGCATGTCGCGCTCGGTAATTTCCAGTACGATCTGGAAATAATCGGGCGGCAGCAGAGCCTTGAAGGTGCGCATATCGTCTTTAAAACTTTCCGCATGCAAATGCCCCGGCGCGATATTGATGCCCACTTTCGCCCCCGGCGGCAGTACGGTCTGTAACACTGGCGCATCGTGAATAATCAGATCAAACAGATGTAGCGTCAGCGGGACAATCAACTTCTGCGCTTCGGCAAAATTGATAAAGGCGTCCGGCGGGATTTCACCCATGGTCGGGTGTTTCCAGCGCATCAGAACTTCAAGCCCGGTCATCCTGAGCGATTTGGCATCGACAACGGGCTGATAAACTACGTAGAACTGGCCGCGCTTAATGGCGCTCAGAATTTCTTTGCCCGGATTGAGACGCGTCGTGAGGATGTAGAAGTTAAGCGACCCTGCCGCAATGCCGCACACCAGCCCGAAGAACAGGGCGTAAAGTATCTCATCGCTCGTCCACTCCTCGGCGTACAGGTTGATGGTCAGAGGAACGTCTTTGAGCGTCGCAGTGCGCGCAGGCGTTTCATGTAAATCCTTTGCTTTGACGAGGGTGCTTGAGGTGGTGGATAACGCATTGTCGCCGATGACGATCGCGATGCCTGCAAACTCGTCCTGGCGCGCGGTATAAAGCAGGTACGGCGTCAGGTTGAGATTCACTGAGGTGAATACGCCGCCGTCCTTCACGAGCGGATTACGATACCAGATGGCAATCGCCGGCTTATTAGGCAGCATGGGCGTGCCGGACAGCAGGGCGATATCCACCTGCTTGTTGATGTGCAGCCCGGGTATGAGCTCCTCCATCGGAGCATTCAGTGGCCCGGTGGCTGACGAGCAGAAAGCCATTTTATCCCTGACCAGCAGAAACGCGCGCACGTTGAGGCTGAAGGCCGCACGTGAGGTCAGCTCCGCGTTAACGTCCGCGCAATTATTGAGCGTCAGCGGCTGGAGCACGTCGATGGAGGCTTTCAGCTCGTCAAAATAGCTCTCCATATAGATGCGCACATCCATGATCAGCGTATCGAACCGGACTTCACGCTTATGGTAGCTCCAGAAAAATTGCAATGAACCCAGGAGCAGGGCAGTGACCAGGCCGGTAATAATACTGAGGATCAGTATCTTGCGATGACTGGAGAAGTAGCGGGTGAGCATAGACGTCGTGATTCCTGAAATGCCGCTGGATGTATTCAGTGTAACGGGCAAAAAAAAACACCGCCGAAGCAGTGCTTTTTTTTATTGTATCGCCAGCCAAGGGATAACCAACGATACAATTATCATATTAACTGCGGGTCAGTACGCGGCGCGCTTCGTTGTAGCGCTTCTTCCAGTATGGTTCATTCATGCTGGAAATGGTCACACCGCTGCTGGTGGAGGCATGTACAAACTGGTCATTACCAATATAGATGCCCACATGTCGACCCGTCGAACCTGCACGGAACAGCACTAAATCACCGGTGCGCAGTTTGGTACGTGAAATCGACTTGCCCATCTCCTGCTGTTCGTAAGTCGAACGCGGAAGATCTAACCCAAATTGCTCACGGAACGTACGCTGTACAAAACCGGAACAATCAATGCCTTTTTTGGTGCTGCCGCCAAGACGGTAACGCACGCCTTTCCAGTCAGCATACTGGTCCATAATGCGGGACTTCACGTCCAGATTACGTACCATATTTTCAAATTCATCCTGAGAGGCTTGCAGTGACGAGGAATCTTCCATTCCCACAACACGCGTCTCAGGATGCATATTCTTTGCGGTGTTCGATGTACTACATGCCGATAACAGTACCGCGACTGCTATCGCCGGGATCCCCCGTAAGATATATCTCAGAAACGGTTGAGATTTGACCATTTTGTTTATTTTCCCTTGAAGTCCTTAACGACAAATATCGTTATAAAAATGCCAAACGTGACGAGACTAATTATCTGTTCACATTGAGACAATTGTTTCTGGTGACATTTGTGGTGCAGCGCACAAAATTATTCACCATCGAAATAATTATCTCCATGGGGCAAAACGAGTTCGAGATTAACCGATTGCCAGGGCTATTGCGAGTAAAAAGAACCTTTTTTTTATAAGAAATTGTGATACAGGAAGTAAAAATTTGTCATTGCACAAAATAGCGGCAGATCCGCCGCGTAATCGCGCAATTGCTTCATTTTTATCACGAATGTGATGACAAGAATATGACAGTGCAGAAAGATCGCAGGATGAGCATTATCAGGGATCGTGATGATCCCCGATAGTTTACGTTAAAAAATGGTATTTATTTGTTCAAGTTTTGTTGCTTTCTACGCGGAAGATAGCGATCGAAAACGGTAATCAGGCGATCGCTCAAAGGCGTCATCAGAACCCACGGCAGACCAATCAGCACGGCGGAAAGCGAACCCACAACAATATCCGTCAGCCAGTGTGCGCCAATCATCACGCGCGGGAATGCAAATATCACCACAATAAGAAGGGCGATAGCAAAGGCCTTCTTGCCGAAATAGCGGAGCATAAAACCGGCGAAGATAAGCAGCATCATGCCGTGATCGCCCGGGAAACTGTCTTTCGAGGCATCTTTTGTTGGAATATGCAGCAGTTCACTCACGCGATAAATATTCGGGAAAGAGAGCGAAGGGCTGGCGCGTTTTACCGGCATCAGATGTTGCGCCAGCTGATTAATAATCACCGCAGCCAGAAGCATCACCAGCCCGATAATCAGGATGCGACGGCGCCCCGTGACATCCTCTTTAAGCCAGAAAGAGAGCATCAGACAGCCCATGGCCAGCAGGGAAAAACCATCAAAGGCGCGGTTATTGGTGATCGCGACCAGCCACAGGAAGGCGTCACTCTTCACCAGCCCCTGGTTGAAGAAATGGAACAGGGCTGAATCCAGCGGGAACCAGAAACCGTGATTCACCGGGATATACCAGGAGAAGAAAAGCGCCAGACCGGCGACATTAAGCAGTAGTATCAGGGGAAATCGAGTTGTCATAACGTTCAGCATAGAAGGAAAACTGGGGCAACGTTAGCCGCCCGAACTTAAACGAATCTTCAACAGGCTGGTCTGCAGGGCATTCCAGTCGGCGTTAACCGCACTAATTAACTCTATTCGGCTGTCAGGCGGCGCGACGTTTTGCGTTTCGATAAAGAAATCGTCGCCCTGGCGGTTGATTCGCACCAGCCCGTCAGGCGTGCGCATGATCCCTTTCACGCGATCGACCGGCGCAAGCCTGGCCCACTCAAGGATGCCAATGGTATCGAAAACGGTATCGGCATCGAAAATCCAGCCGCAGGCCTGATACCCCTGACCGCTGTTCAGGTTACGACGCCAGCGCTGGTGTTCCGGCAGGCTAAGCGCAGCCAGACCCTGCTTTGCAGGATGGTGATGCGCATGCTCCGCGCTGGTTGGAAGTTCCGCCAGATTCAGGCGGGGAAGATCGAGCAGGGCGCTATCAATGTTCCCCTGAGTGGCCTGCACCCGCGTCCGATTGCCGCCGAAATGTTGCCACCACGTGTCCAGCGCGGCCTGGCTTTCCGCCGTGGCGCGATCGTCTTTATTGGCGACAATAACGTCTGCTGCGGCGAGCTGATCGCGGAAGTTCTCATTGGCCACCGCTTTTTCATCCAGAAGCTGACGCGGATCGAGCAGGCATAGCGTGGCGCGCAGATCGATCCACGGCTCGTAAACCGGCGCGGTCAGTAAATCGAGGATCTGCTTCGGGTGACCAAGACCGGTGGGTTCAATCAGCAGGCGGTCCGGTTTGCCCTGACGCAGTAGCGTATTCAGCCCAACCTGCATCGGCAGGCCATTTACGCAGCACATGCATCCGCCGGGGATCTCTTTAATCGTCGCGCCGCTGGATGACAGCAACGCGCCATCAATGCCCACTTCGCCGAATTCATTGACCAGCACGGCCCATTTCTCGGCGGGGTCTTTATTCGCCAGCAGATGAAGAATAGAGGTGGTTTTACCGCTGCCGAGAAAACCGGTAATGAGGTTGGTTTTGGTCACGTGCGCTCCGCAAGAGAATTGTGATGCTATAACACTATGCTCTTATCCTGGCGAAAAACGGGCGCAATGAGAAGGGGGAGGGCGAACGGAGGCGATATCCGTTCGCATTAAGCGCAATAATCGCTAAAGATTTAACGTTTCAATAACAGCCTGACGTGCGCCATGGCGGGTTATACGCTGATATGCCTGGCTGACAGCCTCAACGAAAACGCGATGTTGCGCGAGATCGTGACCAAAGACCTCGCTCAGCCCCAGTAGCGCGCTAACGCGGTCGGTGTCGCTGCTGGCGTCGACAATCGTGCGGATTTTATCGCTGAGGGGATCGCGAACGTCAATCGCATTGCCACGTTCGTCGGATCCGCTGACGTAGCGTATCCAGCCGGCGACGCCCAGCGCCAGTAGCGGCCAGGCGGTTTTGCGCTCAAGGTGAACGCGGATCCCATCCAGCATCCGCTGCGGCAGTTTCTGGCTGCCGTCCATCGCGATTTGCCAGGTACGGTGCTGCAGCGCCGGGTTAGCAAAACGCTCTATCAGGCTGTCGGCGTAAGCCGTCAGGTTGACATTCTTTATGCGCAGCGTGGGTGCCTGCTCATCCAGCATTAACCGCCGGGCGGCTTCGCGGAAGGTGGTATCCTCCATGCATTCATTAATATGCGCGTATCCGGCGAGATACCCCAGATACGCCAGGAAAGAGTGACTGCCGTTGAGCATGCGTAATTTCATCTGCTCCCACGGCAGAACGTCCTGTACCATCTGAACGCCCGCCACTTCCCACTCCGGACGCCCGGCGACGAAATTATCTTCCACTACCCACTGAATAAACGGCTCACAGCTGATGGCGCACGGATCGTCAACGCCGAGCGCATCGGCGATTTCTGCAAGCGAGGCCTCCGTCGCGGCGGGAACAATTCTGTCGACCATCGTTCCCGGGAAACTCACGTGACCTTCGATCCACTCCGCCAGCGCCGGGGAGCGCTTGTGCGCCATGCCGAGCACCGCATTTTTCACCACGTGGCCGTTGTCCGGGATATTGTCACAGGAAAGCACGGTAAACGCAGGCAAGCCGCGCTCGCGGCGGCGATTGAGCGCTTCGACCAGGATCCCCGGGGCGGAGTGCGGTTCAGAAGGATTTTCGAGGTCGTGAAGGATCCGGGCGTTTTGCAGATCCAGCTTACCTGTGGCGGGATCGATGCAGTAGCCTTTCTCCGTAATGGTGAGCGATACGATCGCCACCTGCGGTTCGCAAAACTTCTCAATTATGGCGGGCAGAGAGTCCAGCTTTGCATTCAGGCATTCATGTACGGCGCCAACAATAATCGGCTGATGTCCTTCAGCCCCTTTCTCCAGAACGGTGAACAGATGATCCTGCGCGCGCAGCTGGCTCATCAGCACGTCGCCGCTGAACAGGCTTATTTCACAGATCCCCCAGTCGCCGCCTTTTTCATTCAGCACCCGGTTTGTTAACAATGCCTGGTGCGCGCGGTGAAACGCACCGAAGCCAAAATGGACGATGCGGGAGCGCAGTTGCTTGCGATCGTAACGAGGGAGCTGAACATGAGCAGGAAGCGAGGTGGAGGCAATTGTCTTCATGAAATACACACCTGATTAACCATTAATTAACAATGCCAGTGTAAAGTTATATGACAGCAAATAAAATTGGTGAGCCGTAAATATCCCCGTTCTGTGAGTTTGATCAATCAATGTGTGGCGGTGTGTTGACCCTTTGCGGTAAACATGTATGGTAGTCGTCATTGCAGTTACCTATATTGGTATAACAACTTGAGAGGATGAGGCAATGGAACAAACCTGGCGTTGGTATGGGCCGAACGATCCGGTTTCTCTTGATGATGTGCGTCAGGCTGGCGCAACGGGTGTCGTCACGGCGCTGCATCACATTCCTAACGGCCAGGTCTGGCCGGTTGAGGAAATTCAACAGCGTCAGGCGCTGCTGGCGGAGAAGGGATTAACCTGGTCTGTCGTGGAAAGCATTCCGGTTCACGAAGATATCAAAACCCACACCGGTGAATACCAGACCTGGATTGCAAACTACCAGCAGAGCATTCGCAACCTGGCGGCCTGCGGTATTGATACGGTCTGCTATAACTTCATGCCGATTCTGGACTGGACGCGTACCGACCTGGAATATCAGATGCCGGACGGCTCGAAAGCGCTGCGTTTTGACCAGATTGCCTTTGCGGCGTTTGAGCTGCACATTCTGAAACGCCCGGGTGCCGAAGCGGATTATACCGCCGAAGAGCAGCATCAGGCGCTTGAATGGTTTAATGCCGCCAGTGAAGCGGACATTGAAAAGCTGACCCGCAATATCATTGCTGGCCTGCCGGGTGCGGAAGAGGGCTACACGCTGGATCAGTTCCGCGCGCGTCTGGCGGAATACGGCGATATTGATAAGAACCAGCTGCGTGAGAACATGGCGTATTTCCTGCGCGCTATTGTGCCGGTTGCGGAAGAAGCTGGCGTGCGTCTGGCGGTGCACCCGGACGATCCACCGCGTCCTATTCTCGGCCTGCCGCGTATTGTTTCCACCCTTGAAGATATGCAGTGGCTGAAAGAAACGGTA
The DNA here is from genome assembly GCF_039718975.1 of Enterobacter chuandaensis. Taxonomy (NCBI): domain Bacteria; kingdom Pseudomonadati; phylum Pseudomonadota; class Gammaproteobacteria; order Enterobacterales; family Enterobacteriaceae; genus Enterobacter; species Enterobacter chuandaensis. Next base: position 3,188,241 of record NZ_CP097173.1, on the reverse strand, counting down.
AACAGCATCTATAACGGCTTTACCATGTGTACCGGCTCCTACGGCGTGCGCGCGGATAACGACCTGGTGCGGATGATTGAAACCTTTGGCGATCGCATTCACTTCACGCATCTGCGCGCGACCTGTCGTGAAGAGAACCCGAAAACCTTCCACGAGGCGGCGCACCTGGGTGGCGACGTAAACATGGTGGCGGTCGTAGACGCCATTCTGGCGGAAGAGGTGCGTCGTAAGCAGGCGGGCGATGTGCGTCCTATTCCGTTCCGTCCGGATCACGGACATCAGATGCTGGACGATCTGCGTAAGAAAACCAACCCGGGCTATTCGGCGATTGGCCGCCTGAAGGGAATGGCGGAAGTGCGCGGCGTTGAGCTGGCGCTGAAGATGATGAAGTATCCGGAGCTTCTGTAAGCTCTGTTGCCCGGTGGCGCTGCGCTTACCGGGCCTACAAAAAAACCGGCCTGAGCGCCGGTTTTTGTGTTTTTGTAGGTCGGGTAAGGCGAAGCCGCCACCCGAAAAATGTCATACTCAGTCAGCACGACCCATATAGCGTTTTTCTTCGATATGGATGCGGATCTTCTCGCCAGCGGAGAGATATTCCGGTACCTGAACAACCAGACCGGTGGTCAGGGTCGCTGGTTTGTTGCGTGCACTCGCCGACGCGCCTTTGATGCCCGGCGCGGTTTCCACGATTTCCAGATCCACAGTCTGCGGCAGTTCCAGAGCCAGCAGCACGCCGTCCCAGGTCAGCACCTGCATGTCTGGCATTCCGCCTTCAGGAATGAACAGCAGCTCTTCTTCAATCTGATCTTTGGTAAAGATGTACGGCGTGTAATCTTCTTTATCCATGAACACGTACTCGTTGCCGTCGATGTAAGAGAAATCAACATAGCGACGGGTCAGGGTCACGGTATCAACGATATCGTCACCTTTAAAACGTTCTTCCACCTTCAGGCCGGTACGCACATCGGCGAAACGCATTTTGTACAGCGTTGCTGCACCACGGGCGCTTGGTGCCTGAATGTCGATATCTTTCACAATCAGCAGTTTGCCGTTGTAATTCAGTACCATACCTTTCTTAATTTCGTTCGCTCTTGGCATTGCAGTAATCCTGTCTACGGGAGGTAAAAAATATCGCGCCAAATTACTCGCGCGCGGCCTTTCAGGCAAGAGGAATTCGTGGCTTTTGCTATCAATACGCAAAAGGTGTTACTGTGCGCGCGATGCCCGACTGTACGGGCATTCGCCACCGAGAGAGCATGTATGGATTGTCGTCCAGATTGCGGCGCGTGCTGTACCGCTCCGTCCATTTCAAGCCCCATTCCAGGTATGCCGGAGGGCAAGCCCGCCAATACCCGCTGCGTTCAGCTCTCTGAATCCAACCTGTGTATGATCTTTGAGTCTCCCCTGCGCCCGAAGGTCTGCTCAGGGCTTCAGCCCTCGGCTGAAATGTGCGGCAGCACGCGCGCACAGGCGATAACCTGGTTGCTTGAGCTGGAAGCGCTCACCGCGCCTTAAACGTCTTTGATCCTCGTCAGGCAGCCAATCGTCAGCGTACACATCACCAGCGCAATCCAGAACACCGTGTGATAGTTCCAGATCTCGGCAACGATACCGGCCATTGAGCCCGCGATAATCCAGCCCACGCGGGTGGTATTAGTATAAAGGGTGGTTGCAGAGCCTGCCTGGCCCGGCATCAGATCCTGGAAGTAGAGCATGCCAATCCCCGCCAGGATGCCGATATATACGGCGTTCAGCAGCTGTAAAGCTAGAAGCAGGGCTGGCGTATGGACCGTCAGCATGCCAACGTAGAACAGCAGCCCGGCGACGGCTGCGATGCGCATTAAGAAACGCTTGCCGAAACGCTTCGCGTAATAGCCCGCGATTAGCATGGTCGGGATCTCAAGGCCCGCAGCCGTCCCCATCATGATCCCCGCCAGCTTCTCCGGCAGATGCAGTTCATCAATAATAAATAGCGGCATATTGATGATATACAGGCTGTTGGTGCCCCACATCAGCGTGCAGATAACAAACAGCAGCAGGGCGTCGCGGCGGTTACGGCGCGGGGCTTCCAGCACGCCTGTCGCCACTTTGGTCTCTTTGCGCATGGATGGCAGAAAGCACCACACCAGCGCGCCGCACGCCACAAACGCCACCGCCGCGCTCAGGTACATCACCGTAAAGCCAAATCCCATCGCCAGCGCGTAGGCCAGCGGCGGGCCAATCACCCATGCCAGCGACACCTGAGCGCGCAATATCGAGCTGAACATCACCGCTTCCCGCCCGGTATGGTCGGCGTGCTCGCGGGCGAGGGCAAACAGCTGTGGGTTGGCGGTTGAGCCAAAGCTGCTCAGAAATACCCCGATGAACAGCAGAACGAAATAGTTACGGTTCCACGCAAACAGAACGCAGGCCAACACCCCCAGCAGACAGCAGAATACGATCAGGCTTTTACGATCGCCTTTTCGGTCGGATCGACCGGCCAGAAACTGGCTGACGAGAATGCCAATGATGGCGCTACCCGTAAAAAAGAAGCCGACCATCGCCGGACGGGCGTGAACCTCGTTGGTCAGGAACAGGCTCAGCGTCGGAGTTTGTAACGCACCGGCGATGCCCGTGAAGAAAGCAACAATCAGGAACGCCGTTGACGTCAAATCAAAGGGCTTCGGCGAGGTGGCCGCAGGGGTGTTATGCATGTTTTATAATTAGCGAGTAACAGAGAGGGGCGGAGTTTACGCCGTCAGCTAAAAAATAAACAGTGGGTAAAATCAATTACGCCACGAAAAATCAAAATGGCATTTCAACTTGTAATCCTCATGGCTGAACTTAGCTGAAACTGGTTTGCTGAACTTCAGCAAAATTCAGCTGAACGCGGAAGAAATGTGCAGTATCTCTAAATTCTGATATCGGAAATACGACTTTTCTTGCAAGCCATTGCAGAAAGCGCAAGACTTTTTGAAACGTTTCAGCGCTATCTTGTTTTAACAAACGGAGCAGGCTAGCGTATTTTTTCTCATGTAAGCTGAAACGATTCAATTTCAGCAGGAGAGGAGAACCATGTTCCAGTTATCTGTTCAGGATATTCACCCGGGCGCTCAGGCCGGGGATAAAGAAGAGGCCATTCGTCAGGTTGCCGCTGCCCTTGTGCAGGCGGGTAACGTCGCGGACGGCTACGTAAACGGTATGCTGGCGCGCGAGCAGCAGACATCCACCTTCCTCGGCAATGGCATTGCCATTCCGCACGGTACAACGGATACCCGCGACCAGGTACTGAAAACTGGCGTGAAGGTTTATCAGTTCCCGCAGGGCGTGCTCTGGGGCGACGGTCAGGTAGCCTATGTGGCTATCGGCATCGCGGCCAGCAGCGACGAACACTTAGGCCTGCTGCGTCAGTTGACGCACGTTCTGAGCGATGACTCCGTGGCGGAACAGCTGAAGTCTGCAACAACCGCTGAAGAGCTGCGCGCCCTGCTGATGGGTGAAAAGCAGAGCGAAGCGTTGAAACTGGATAATGAAACCCTGACGCTGGACGTTGTCGCGACCGATCTCGTGACTCTGCAGGCGCTGAACGCAGGTCGCCTGAAAGAAGCGGGCGCTGCTGATGCCACCTTTGTGACGCGCGTGATTAACGATAAACCGCTGAACCTCGGCCAGGGCATCTGGCTGAACGACAGCGCTGAAGGCAACCTGCGCAGCGCGATTGCCGTGAGCCGCGCCGCCACCGCGTTCGACGTTGAGGGCGAGACAGCAGCCATGCTGGTGACCGTGGCGATGAACGATGAGCAGCCGGTTTCGGTGCTGAAGCGTCTGGGCGATCTGCTGCTGAACAATAAAGCTGAAAAACTGCTGAACGCCGATGCGGCGACCGTGCTGGCGCTGCTGACCAGCGACGACGCGCTAACGGATGATGTGCTGAATGCTGAATTCGTGGTGCGTAACGAACACGGCCTGCATGCCCGTCCGGGCACCATGCTGGTGAACACCATTAAACAATTTGAAAGCGAGATTACCGTGACCAACCTGGATGGTTCGGGCAAACCGGCCAACGGCCGTAGCCTGATGAAAGTCGTCGCGCTGGGCGTGAAGAAAGGCCATCGCCTGCGCTTCACCGCGCAGGGCGCAGATGCTGAACAGGCGCTGAAAGCGATTGGCGACGCCATCGCGGCGGGTCTGGGGGAGGGCGCATAATGAGCAGACGTGTTGCCACCATTACGCTGAACCCGGCTTACGATCTCGTGGGTTTTTGCCCGGAAATTGAGCGCGGCGAAGTCAACCTCGTGCGTACCACTGGCCTGCATGCCGCGGGTAAAGGGATTAACGTCGCGAAAGTGCTTAAGGATCTCGGCATCGACGTCACCGTCGGCGGGTTCCTCGGTAAAGATAACCAGGATGGCTTCCAGCAGCTGTTCAGCGAGCTGGGCATTGCCAACCGTTTTCAGGTTGTGCAGGGCCGTACCCGCATCAACGTTAAGCTGACCGAGAAAGACGGCGAAGTGACCGATCTTAACTTCTCCGGTTTCGAAGTGACACCTGCTGACTGGGAACGCTTTGTGACCGACTCCCTGACCTGGCTGGGCCAGTTCGATATGGTGTGTGTCAGCGGCAGCCTGCCGTCCGGCGTCAGCCCGGAAGCCTTCACCGACTGGATGACGCGCCTGCGCAGCCAGTGCCCTTGCATTATCTTCGACAGCAGCCGCGATGCGCTGGTGGCGGGACTGAAAGCCTCTCCGTGGCTGGTGAAGCCAAACCGCCGCGAGCTGGAGATCTGGGCAGGCCGTAAGCTGCCGGAATTAAAAGATGTGATTGAGGCCGCCCATGCGCTGCGCGAGCAGGGTATTGCTCACGTGGTGATTTCGCTGGGTGCAGAAGGGGCGTTGTGGGTTAACGCTTCAGGTGAATGGATTGCCAAACCGCCGTCAATGGAAGTGGTGAGCACCGTTGGCGCAGGGGATTCTATGGTTGGCGGCCTGATTTACGGCCTGCTGATGCGTGAATCCAGTGAACATACGTTACGTCTTGCCACCGCCGTTGCAGCCCTGGCCGTGAGCCAGAGCAATGTCGGTATTACCGATCGTACCCAGTTAGCCGCGATGATGGCGCGCGTTGACTTAAAACCTTTTAACTAACAGCAGGAGAGGAATAATGAAAACGCTGCTGATCATTGACTCCGGTCTCGGACAGGCTCGCGCCTACATGGCGAAGACCCTGCTGGGCGCGGCGGCACAAAAAGCACACCTGGATATCATTGATAACCCAGGCGATGCCGAGCTGGCGATTGTCCTGGGCGATAAAATCCCGGCTGACAGCGCGCTGAACGGCAAAAAAGTGTGGCTGGGCGATATTAATCGCGCGGTGGCACATCCGGAACTGTTCCTGAGCGAAGCGAAAGGTCACGCGACCGTTTACAGCGCACCTGTCGCTGCGGCCCCGGCTGCGGCCTCTGGTCCGAAACGCGTTGTCGCGGTTACGGCCTGCCCGACGGGCGTGGCGCACACCTTTATGGCGGCTGAAGCCATCGAAACCGAAGCGAAAAAACGCGGCTGGTGGGTGAAAGTTGAAACCCGTGGCTCCGTGGGTGCGGGCAATGCCATTACGCCGGAAGAGGTCGCTGAGGCCGATCTGGTGATTGTGGCGGCAGATATCGAAGTGGATCTGGCGAAATTTGCCGGCAAACCGATGTACCGCACCTCTACCGGCCTGGCACTGAAAAAAACCGCGCAGGAGTTTGATAAGGCCCTGGCAGAAGCCAAACCGTATCAGGCCACCGGCGCAGCGAAAACCCCGACCGAAGGGAAAAAAGAATCTGCGGGCGCATACCGTCACCTGCTGACCGGCGTGTCCTACATGCTGCCGATGGTGGTAGCGGGCGGTCTGTGTATCGCACTGTCGTTCGCGTTTGGTATTACGGCATTTAAAGAAGAAGGTACTCTGGCTGCTGCGCTGATGCAGATCGGCGGCGGTTCAGCGTTCGCGCTGATGGTGCCGGTGCTGGCGGGCTTTATCGCCTTCTCCATTGCTGACCGTCCGGGTCTGACCCCAGGCCTCATCGGCGGTATGCTGGCGGTGAGCACCGGCTCCGGCTTTATCGGCGGTATCATCGCCGGTTTCCTCGCCGGTTACGTCGCGAAGCTGATTAGCTCGAAGCTGAAGCTGCCGCAGAGTATGGAAGCGCTGAAGCCAATCCTGATCATTCCGCTGATCTCCAGCCTGGTGGTCGGTCTGGCGATGATTTACCTGATTGGTAAGCCGGTTGCGGGCATCCTGGCGGGCCTGACCCACTGGCTGCAAACCATGGGCACGGCGAACGCGGTGCTGCTCGGCGCAATCCTCGGCGGCATGATGTGTACCGACATGGGTGGTCCGGTGAACAAAGCGGCATACGCGTTTGGCGTTGGCCTGCTGAGTACCCAGACTTATGCGCCGATGGCGGCGATCATGGCGGCCGGTATGGTGCCACCGCTGGCGCTCGGCCTGGCGACGATTATTGCCCGTCGTAAGTTCGACAAAGCGCAGCAGGAAGGCGGTAAAGCGGCGCTGGTGCTGGGCCTGTGCTTCATTACCGAAGGTGCGATTCCGTTCGCGGCGCGTGACCCAATGCGTGTTCTGCCGTGCTGTATTGTCGGCGGCGCGGTAACGGGCGCCATCTCCATGGCGATTGGCGCGAAGCTTATGGCGCCACACGGCGGTCTGTTCGTCCTGCTGATCCCTGGCGCCATCACCCCGGTACTGGGTTATCTGCTGGCGATTGTTGCTGGTACGCTGGTGGCGGGCCTGTCTTACGCGGTACTGAAACGTCCGGAAGCGGAAGTTGTGGCAAAAGCGGCGTAAGCAGTAAGCAATAAAAAAGCCGGGTGCTAATGCAACCCGGCTTTTTTTATGCCGCCTGTTCAGCGGTTTGCTGCGCCTTCAGCCAGGCAATTTCTTCCGCCCAGATATCCGGATTGATGGTTTCAAGCACCATCGGAATGCCGTCGAAGCGGGCATCCTGCATAATAAAGCGGAAGGCATCGTGACCAATATTGCCTTCGCCCAGGCTGTGGTGGCGGTCAACGCGACTGCCGAACGCGCTTTTCGCATCGTTCAGGTGCATTCCGCGCAGGTACTTAAAGCCGACAATTCGCTCAAACTCATCAAACGTGTTTTTCGTCGCCTCGGTAGTGCGCAGATCGTACCCGGCCGCAAACGCGTGGCAGGTATCAATACACACGCCTACGCGAGACTTATCTTCCACGCCGTCAATAATTGCCGCCAGATGTTCGAACTTAAAGCCGAGGTTGCTGCCCTGACCGGCGGTGTTTTCAATCACCGCGGTGACGCCTTTGGTCTTATCCAGCGTCATGTTGATGGATTCGGCAATGCGCCCCAGACAGGCATCTTCGTCAATCTGCATCAGATGACTACCCGGATGGAAGTTCAGCAGCGTCAGCCCGAGCTGTTCGCAGCGCTGCACTTCATCAAGAAACGCCTCGCGGGATTTCTCCAGCGCTTCCTGAACCGGATGCCCCAGGTTAATCAGATAGCTGTCGTGGGGAAGGATTTGGCCCGGCCCGTAATGGTATTTTTCACAGGCGGCTTTGAAATCGTCAATCACGTCGGTGGTGAGCGGGGCGGCGCGCCACTGGCGCTGGTTCTTGGTGAACAGGGCGAAAGCGGTCGCCTCGATTTCGGCGGCGCGAATGGCGGCATTCGCAAGGCCACCGGCAGCGCTGACGTGCGCTCCAACGTATTTCATAAAAAAACTCCTGTTAACCCGAAACGCTTATCATAGCGGGTTAACAGGAGAAGGACGAGATGGTTTATGCCATCAGGCTATGTACGGCGAGGTTAATCGCGCCACCGCCGACAATCAGCCAGATGAAGAGCACCAGCGCCATCAGCAGCGGCTTCGCACCGGCTTTTTTCAGCGCGCTGACGTGCGTGGTCACCCCCAGCGCCGCCATCGCCATCGCCAGCAGTATGGTATCCAGCGTCACCAGCATATCCACTACCGCTTTCGGCAGCAGGTGGAAGGAGTTAAAGATAGCGACCACGATGAACAGGATCGCAAACCATGGAATGGTGATTTTGCTCTTCTCGCTGCCGCCAGCCGGAGCCAGCTGTTTAACGCGGGCCGCCAGGAAAATCAGGAACGGTGCCAGCATCATCACGCGCAGCATTTTGGCAATGACCGCCGCGTTTTCGGCTTCCGGGTTAATGGCGTGACCTGCCGCCACCACCTGCGCCACTTCATGCATAGTCGAGCCAATATAGATGCCGTAGGTTTCAGGGCTAAACCAGTGCGCCACCAGCGGATACATGGCCGGATAGAGGAAGATCGCCAGCGTACCGAAAATGACTACCGTCGCGACCGCTACCGTCACTTTACTGGCTTCGGCTTTAACGACGGGTTCAGTTGCCAGCACCGCAGCCGCGCCGCAGATGCTGCTGCCTGCGCCGATTAACCAGCTGGTTTGCTTGTCCAGACCAAACACTTTCTGGCCGATAAAACAGGCCAGTATAAAGGTGCTGGTCAGGGTCAGGACGTCGATGGCAATTCCGCTCACGCCCACGTCAGCAATCTGCGAAAAGGTGAGACGGAAACCGTAAAGAATAATCCCGAGGCGCAGCAAATGCTGTTTAGCAAAGATTACCCCGCCGTCGCAGGATTTCCAGATATGTGGGTAAACGGTATTTCCCACGACCATGCCCAGCAAAATGGCCAGGGTTAATGCGCTAAAACCTGCGCCTGCGATAGCCGGGATGCTGCCGCCCCATAAGGCCACGCCGGTGACCACGGCGCTGAGCGCGAGACCCGGCATGAAGTGCCACACTGTACGATGATGTTGTAAGGTGATTTCTGACATAACCTTCTCCTTTGTCTGGCTAAAGGTTACGGTGCTCTGGCTTAAAAATAAAATTGATTATATACTTATAATTAATCTATATAAGTGGTAAGCAACCATGCACATTACATTGCGTCAGCTGGAAGTGTTCGCCGAGGTGCTGAAAAGCGGCTCGACGACCCAGGCGTCACAAATGCTGGCGCTCTCGCAGTCCGCCGTCAGCGCGGCGTTGACCGATCTCGAAGGCCAGCTGGGCGTTCAGCTTTTCGACAGGGTAGGGAAGCGGCTGGTGGTCAACGAACATGGCCGCCTGCTGTACCCGCGCGCGCTGGCGCTGCTGGAGCAGGCCGTTGAAATAGAACAGCTGTTCCGCGAGGACAACGGCGCGATCCGCGTGTTTGCCAGCAGCACCATCGGTAACTACATCCTGCCGGAAGTCATTGCCCGCTACCGCCGGGATTTCCCGACCCTGCCGCTGGAGATGAGCGTGGGCAACAGCCAGGACGTGATCAACGCGGTGATCGATTTCCGCGTGGATATCGGTCTTATCGAAGGGCCTTGCCACAACGTCGATATCATTGCCGAGCCCTGGCTGGAGGATGAGCTGGTGGTGTTTGCGTCTCCGGCCTCGTCGTTATTGCAGGGCGAGGTGACGCTGGAGCGGCTGGCGCAGGCGCAGTGGATCCTCCGCGAGCAGGGTTCCGGCACGCGTGAGATTGTCGACTACCTGCTGCTCTCGCATCTGCCGCATTTTCAGCTGGGAATGGAGCTGGGGAACTCAGAGGCGATTAAGCACGCGGTGCGTCATGGCCTGGGCATCAGCTGTCTTTCCCGGCGGGTGATTGCCGAACAGCTGGAGACCGGATCGCTGGTAGAAATCCCCGTTCCGCTGCCGAAGCTGGTGCGCACGCTTTGGTGCATTCACCATCGTCAGAAACACCTGTCCAGTTCGCTGCAGCGTTTTCTGCGCTACTGCGAGATGTAAAAGCGCCCCTCTCCCCTGGGTGAGGGGAAAAATTATGCTTTACTTATAATCCTGGCCAAGTCATGAAGCTCTCTTATAACTGAGTATTTCTGCCGGAAGGAACGCAGATCGTCTGCTACAATCGCGCCTCATTTATTGAATGGACAGCATTTTCACATGGTTTCAGAAACTAAAACCACAGAAGCGCCCACGCTACGTCGTGAACTCAAGGCGCGTCACCTGACGATGATCGCCATTGGCGGCTCAATCGGTACAGGTCTTTTCGTTGCCTCTGGCGCAACGATTTCGGCAGCCGGCCCGGGTGGGGCACTCTTCTCTTATATCCTGATTGGCCTGATGGTTTACTTCCTGATGACCAGTCTGGGCGAACTGGCGGCATACATGCCGGTCTCAGGCTCGTTTTCGACCTACGGACAAAAATACGTTGAGGAAGGCTTTGGCTTCGCGCTGGGCTGGAACTACTGGTACAACTGGGCGGTGACCATCGCTGTTGACCTCGTTGCCGCACAGCTGGTGATGACTTGGTGGTTCCCGGACACGCCGGGCTGGATCTGGAGCGCCCTGTTCCTCGCTGTCATCTTCCTGCTGAACTACATCTCTGTGCGCGGTTTCGGCGAAGCGGAATACTGGTTCTCTTTGATCAAAGTGGCAACCGTCATCATCTTTATCGTCGTCGGTGTGGCGATGATCGTTGGTATTTTCAAAGGCGCTGAACCTGCGGGCTGGAGCAACTGGACGATAGGCGATGCGCCGTTTGCCGGGGGCTTCTCGGCGATGATTGGCGTGGCGATGATTGTCGGCTTCTCCTTCCAGGGCACCGAGCTGATTGGTATCGCGGCCGGTGAATCCGAAAACCCGGAGAAGAACATTCCGCGCGCGGTGCGTCAGGTCTTCTGGCGTATCCTGCTGTTCTATGTGTTCGCGATCCTGATTATCAGCCTGATCATTCCGTATACCGATCCAAGCCTGCTGCGTAATGACGTGAAAGACATCAGCGTCAGCCCGTTCACCCTGGTCTTCCAGCACGCGGGGCTGCTCTCTGCGGCGGCGGTGATGAACGCGGTGATCCTGACGGCGGTACTGTCTGCGGGTAACTCCGGGATGTACGCGTCCACCCGTATGCTCTACACCCTGGCCTGCGATGGCAAAGCGCCGCGCATTTTCTCGAAACTGTCCCGCGGCGGCGTACCGCGCAACGCGCTGTATGCGACCACGGTCATTGCGGGCCTGTGCTTCCTGACCTCCATGTTCGGCAACCAGACGGTCTACCTGTGGCTGCTGAACACCTCCGGGATGACGGGCTTTATCGCCTGGCTGGGCATCGCCATCAGCCACTACCGTTTCCGTCGCGGCTACGTTATGCAGGGTCACGATCTCAATAACCTGCCGTACCGTTCTGGCTTCTTCCCGCTGGGGCCGATTTTTGCCTTCATTCTGTGCCTGATTATTACTCTGGGACAGAACTATGAAGCCTTCCTTGCGGACACCATTGACTGGGGTGCCGTTACGGCCACCTACATTGGTATTCCGCTGTTCCTGGTCATCTGGTTTGGCTACAAACTGACGAAAGGAACCCGCTTCGTTCGCTACAGTGAAATGGATTTCCCGGAACGATTCAAACAATAACCGCACTTCCTCTCTTTCAGCCCGCTCAGTTGAGCGGGCTTTTTTATGAGCAGATCAGAAGCTGTAGGTCATGCCGACGGTATAGCGACGGCCATCCAGCACGGTGTCATACGTATCGTAATCAATCTGCTTATCGAGCACGTTATACACACCGGCAGTAACCAGCAGGTTTTTGTTGGCGTTGTAGCGCATACCGACATCAACCTGAGTGTAGGACGGCGTACCCTGGGACATTGACGTGCGGCTCAGGTACTCAGACGTTTTACCGCGCAGGTTCAGACGGCTCCAGAATCCGACGTCGGGCGTCGCCTGCCAGTCCAGGGTGGTGTTGAACATGTGTTTTGGCATTTTATTCAGTGGCTTGCCGGAGAACTGGCCGCTCTTCTGCTCGGACTCTGTATAGGTGTAGTTTGCAGTCCAGTTCACATCACGCGTGATCTTCCACCCGAAGGAGGACTCCACACCGCGCATGTTGGCTTTGTCCACGTTGACGCGATCGCTGACGAAATCATAGCTGTGATCGCCAATCGTACAGGCGGGATCGGCGCTGCTGTTACAGCGGCGAACTTCCGTAATCTTGTCCTTGAAGTCGGTATTAAACAGCGTCACACCGGCATTAAGGTTATCGTTATTATCCCAGAGCAGGGCGAGCTCTTCGCTCAGGCTCTTCTCTGGTTTCAGATCCGGGTTGCCGACGATGATACCGTCAAGACGGCCGCCACCTGTCACCTGGCCCCAGCTGGCAGACGACTGACGCAGATCCGGCGCACGATAGCCAGCAGAAACCCCGCCTTTTAACGTCCACTGATCGGCCAGGTGCCATACGCCGTAACCGCGCGGCGTCCAGTTAGTACCGTAGTTTTGGTCTTTGTCCATACGCAGGCCGCCGGTCAACGTAAAGCTTTCGGTCATTGACCATTCATCTTCGGCAAACAGGGCCCAGCTCCAGCGCGTCAGTTTGTTCAGGCCGTCAGCAGCCTCCAGCTGATTACCGTTGTCGCGCAGTTTCTCATAGCGATACTGCCCGCCGAGGGTCAACGTATGATCGCCGAGGAAAATCTGGTTCTGGTTGTTGAAGGTGGTGTTATAGGAGCGCATTTCGCGACCTGGATTATTGGTCTCTTCCTGCTGGATATAGCTGGTGGTATTGAAGTCGTCGTAATAACCGCTGTGGGTTAACGAGTAGGTAGTGTGCTCATAGCGCGAGTCGCTTTTGGTATTTGGCGTACAGGTTGTTCCCCGGCAGGTTTCAGCCGCTTTCGACATCCCCGGGGTGCTGTTTCTGTCCTGAAGCTCGCGAGCAAAGTCGAGGTCGAAATCGTTCTTCTCGTCCGGCGTGAAGTTCAGCGTAATGCCACCGTTACGCATTTTCTGCTCGTTATAGCCGTTCACGATTTTATCTTCTGCGCGGCGTGACAACAGTCCCGTCACTTTTGCGCCCAGCAGTCCGTCGATCAGGGGACCAGAAGCGTAGGCGTTGGTCTGGAAGATATCGCCGGAATCATGGTTTTCCTGGAAGGTTGCATCGCCATGCAACGAACCGGTCCAGTCTTTGGTGTTCGAGACTTTTTTGGTAATGACGTTAATTACGCCACCCATAGCATCGGAGCCGTAAAGTGAGGACATCGGGCCGCGGATGACCTCGATGCGCTCAATGGACTCCAGCGGCGGCAGCCAACCTTGTTCAATACCCGAGTTGTCGCTGTTGGGGCGGGTGCTTCGCGTACTGACGCGTTTGCCGTTCACCAGGAACAGGGTGTACTGAGAGGCCATGCCACGAATACTGATATCACTGCTGCTCCCGCCGCCAGTGACGACAACGCCCGGGACATCTCTCAGGGCATCGGTAACATCACGGTAGGCTTTATCTTCAATCTGCTGTTTTGAAATCACTGAGATGGAGGCGGGGGCATTCTGGATTTTTTGTTCAAAACCCGTCGCGGTGACGACAACGGTGTCCTGATCGGCTGCGTGAACGAAGGGGGAACATGTGGCAGCGCCAATGGCGACAGCCAGGAGCTTAATACGTGGTATTGTCATTTGTACATTCCGTATAAAAATGAATAAAACTCCATCGGGATAACCCTGAGAACTGTATGTTTTTGTCTTGTAAGAACTCTTTGAGATGGAGAAGAGCCTGGAATTGTACAAAAGAATGTAGAATTGTAAACACAAATGATAATTGAAATCATTTGTGTTTGAGTGAGGACGACAGAAAACAGGCTGGATTCAAGCGGATAGAAGTATGTAAAGAGGGGGGAGGGGAAAGACCCGGTAGGCAGGAGGCGCTACCGGGCAAAAGGCGGAACTTACCTGAACAAATGCTCCGCATGGAAGCGGAGATGATCCTCAATAAAAGACGCCATAAAGTAATAGCTGTGATCGTAACCCGGCTGAATGCGCAGCGTCAGCGGCCAGTTCTTCTGGCGTGCCGCCTCAGCAAACACCGCAGGCTGTAGCTGTCCGGCGAGGAACTGATCCGCATCACCCTGATCGATAAGCATCGGGATCGCATTCGCCGAATCGCTTGCCAGCATCAGCGCGCAGCTGTCCCATTCCTGCCATTTCTCTGCGTCTTTACCCAGATAGTTTGTGAAAGCTTTTTGCCCCCACGGCACCTGCGTTGGGTTCACAATCGGCGCGAACGCAGAGACGCTGGTGTATTTCCCCGGGTTTTTAAGCGCCATGATTAACGCCCCGTGCCCACCCATGGAGTGCCCGCTGATGGCGCAGCGATCGTTCACTGCGAATTCAGCCTGGATCAGCGCTGGCAGCTCGTCGCGAATGTAGTCATACATGCGGTAATGGCTCGCCCACGGCTGCTCGGTTGCGTTGAGATAAAATCCGGCGCCTTTACCTAAATCGTACCCGGCATCGTCCGCCACATCATCCCCGCGCGGGCTGGTGTCAGGCATCACCAGCGCAATGCCCAGTTCGGCCGCAATACGCTGGGCGCCCGCTTTGGTAGTGAAGTTTTCGTCGTTGCAGGTCAGGCCTGAAAGCCAGAACAGAACCGGCGGATTCTCTGTCGGTGGCAGGAAAATGCTAAACGTCATGGCGCAGTTCAGCGTGGTGGAGTCGTGCCGCCAGCGCTGCTGTCGACCTTCAAAACAACGGTGCTCTTCGAGCAGTTCCATGCAGGGCTCCTTAATGAGAATAGCTATTCATTAGACCCATAATACAGCGTTTTCATTTACCTGTGAGCAACTTTCACTTTCGCGGAACCGCAAGATGCTGCATCATAAATTTACTTTTTTTTAACAATTGGAGCGGTCATGGCGTTGCGTATTGCGCTCAGTGGGTTTGTCGTGCTGGTGGTGGCGATGGGGATAGGGCGCTTTGCTTTTACGCCTCAGGTGCCGCTGATGATTGCCGCCGGGCAACTCACGCTTACCAGCGCAGGTCTGGTGGCGGCGATGAATTATCTGGGCTATCTGGTGGGGGCGTGGGATGCCATGCGTGCGCACCGCTTTGTTGAAATGCGACTCTGGCTTGGCATCACTGGCGCGGTAGCACTGACCCTGCTCTCTGCCGCCGCGGATAACGCCGTTGTGCACGGCCTGCTGCGCTTTGTGATTGGCTGCATGAGCGGCTGGTCAATGGTGCTGATTGCCGCCTGGACCAACGAACGGCTGGGGCAGCTGGGTAAACCAGGGCTCAGTGCCGCCGTGTTTGCCGGGCCAGGGGCAGGTATCGCCCTGAGCGGCCTGCTCGCGGTCTATATTCAGGCGAAATCCCTTTCGGCCGGTGCGGCGTGGCAGATCTACGGCGTGCTGGCGCTGGTATTGGTTGCGCTGGTGGCGCGCTATCTGCCGCGTTCCGGACAGCTTCATCGCCCCGGTACGGCGCCTGAGCCGCTGTTGCTGACGTCGGATCTCAAGCGCCTGGTGTGGAGCTACAGCCTGGCGGGATTTGGCTATATCCTCCCGGCGACTTTCCTGTCACAAATGGCGGCGGTGCGTTTCCCCGGCAGCCTGTTTGCCCAGTTTGTCTGGCCCATTTTTGGTGCCGCCGCCGTGGTGGGCATTGCGCTCAGTATTCTTTTGCGCCACACCTCAACGGCTAACCGCAGGTTGGCTATCGTGCTCTGGTTACAGGGAGCAGGCGTGCTGGCGGCCTGGCTGTTGCCGGGCATTGGCGGCTTGCTGACGGGTGGGCTGCTGGTCGGCGGAGGGTTCCTCTGCGCGGTGCAGCTCTCGCTTTTATACGGTCGCGAGCTGGCACCGAACCACACGCGCTATATGGCGGGGCTGCTCACGACCGGGTATGCCATCGGGCAGCTGATAGGGCCGGTGACCTCTGCGTTATCAACCTGGCTAACCCACCGGCTGGAGCCTGCGCTGGGGCTGGCTGGCGTTGCGCTGTTTGTTGCGGGTGCCCTGGTCTGGAACCGTCACGCTGAAAGGCAACAGCAATTGCAATAATTATCGTCGTGAATACTGGATTATGTGCGTCGCCTCACGCACAATGAGCGCATACTTTTGCCACAACGAGGGCAAAAGACGCCACACCTGCAGGAGAACAAAATGTCATCACTCAGTAAAGAAGCTGCCCTGGTCCACGAAGCCCTGCTCGCGCGCGGTCTTGAAACGCCACTGCGTCCGCCCGTTCAGGATATGGACAATGAAACCCGTAAAAGTTTGATTTCCGGGCATATGACCGAGATCATGCAACTGCTGAATCTCGATCTGAGCGATGACAGCCTGATGGAGACGCCCAAGCGCATCGCAAAAATGTACGTCGACGAGATTTTCTCCGGCCTGGATTACGCCAACTTCCCGAAAATTACCGTTATCGAAAACAAGATGAAGGTGGATGAGATGGTGACGGTCCGTGACATTACGTTGACCAGCACCTGCGAGCACCATTTCGTGACCATCGACGGTAAAGCGACCGTGGCGTATATCCCGAAAGACACGGTGATTGGTCTGTCGAAGATCAACCGTATTGTGCAGTTCTTCGCGCAGCGCCCTCAGGTGCAGGAGCGTCTGACGCAGCAGATCCTGATCGCGCTGCAAACGCTGCTGGGCACCAATAACGTGGCGGTCTCCATCGATGCGGTGCACTACTGCGTGAAAGCGCGCGGCGTGCGTGATGCGACCAGTGCGACCACCACCACCTCGCTGGGCGGCCTGTTTAAATCGAGCCAGAACACTCGCCAGGAGTTCCTGCGCGCCGTGCGTCACCACAACTAATCTGACAGGGCAGGAACCATGGAGCGAAACGTCACGCTCGATTTTGTTCGCGGCGTCGCCATACTGGGTATCCTGCTGCTGAATATCAGCGCCTTCGGTCTGCCGAAGGCCGCTTATCTTAATCCCGCCTGGTACGGTGACATCACCCGAAGCGATGCCTGGACGTGGGCGTTCCTCGACCTGTTTGCCCAGGTTAAATTTCTCACGCTGTTTGCGCTGCTGTTCGGCGCGGGCCTGCAGCTTCTGCTCAAACGCGGCACGCGCTGGATCCAGTCGCGTTTAACGCTGCTGGTCATCCTCGGGTTTATCCACGGCCTGTTCTTCTGGGACGGTGATATTCTTCTCGCTTATGGGTTAGTCGGGCTAATCTGCTGGCGGCTGATTCGCGACGCCCACAGCGTAAAAAGTCTGTTTAACACCGGCGTGATGCTCTATGTCATGGGGCTCGGCGTGCTGCTTTTGCTGGGGCTGATCTCCGGCGACGCGACAAACCGTTCATGGATCCCGGATGCTGCTAACCTGCAGTACGAACAGTACTGGAAGCTGAAGGGCGGTACGGAGGCGATAAGCAACCGTGCGGATATGCTGGGGGATAACCTCCTTGCTCTGGGCGCGCAGTACGGCTGGCAGCTGGCGGGCATGATGCTGATGGGCGCGTCACTGATGCGCACCGGCTGGCTGAAAGGAGAGTTCAGCCTGCGCCACTACCGCCGCACCGGGGCAGGACTGGTTCTGCTCGGCGTGCTGATTAACCTCCCGTCGGTGATTGCGCAGTGGCACCTTCACTGGGATTACCGCTGGTGCGCGTTCCTGCTCCAGGTGCCGCGCGAGCTCAGCGCACCGTTCCAGACTATCGGCTATGCGGCGCTCATTTATGGCTTCTGGCCGCAGCTATCTCGTCTGTGGATCGTCAGCGCCGTGGCCTGCGTGGGCCGCATGGCGTTAAGCAATTACCTTCTGCAAACGCTTCTCTGCACCACGCTTTTCTATCGCTTTGGCCTGTTTATGAAATTCGACCGCCTCGGACTGCTGGCGTTTGTTATCCCGGTTTGGGGGGTAAACCTGGCGTTTTCTGTTATCTGGCTGCGCTATTTCCGCCAGGGACCGCTGGAGTGGGTGTGGCGTCAGTTAACCGCACATGCTTCAGGGATATCATTGAAAAATACATCCAGATAACGATCTGGATCACAATCATTAACAAAACGGATGTAAGCGTTTTCATGAGTGTGAGCTTCTTCACGTAGTCCCCTTTCTCTCGCTGCCAAAATAGCCACCTTGCTAAACACAGGGGGTGTCTGTGAGTTGCTGCAATCCTATTAAGGATGGTGAATATGATCACCATTCGTGACGTCGCCCGTCTGGCGGGCGTTTCTGTGGCCACCGTCTCTCGCGTGCTGAACAACAGCGCGCTGGTCAGCCCTGAAACCCGTGAAACCGTAATGAAAGCCGTGACTCAGCTGGGGTACCGGCCAAATGCCAACGCACAGGCGCTTGCAACGCAGGTCAGCGATACCATCGGCGTGGTGGTCATGGATGTCTCGGACGCCTTTTTCGGTGCGCTGGTGAAAGCGGTCGATGTGGTCGCCCAGCAGCACCAGAAATACCTGCTGATTGGCAACAGCTATCACGAGGCGGAGAAAGAGCGTCATGCCATTGAAGTGCTGATTCGCCAGCGCTGTAACGCGCTGATTGTCCACTCAAAAGCCTTAAGCGATGAAGAGCTGGCCGGGTTTATGGAGCAGATCCCGGGCATGGTGCTGATCAACCGCATCGTCCCGGGCTATGCCCACCGCTGTGTCGGGCTGGATAACGTCAGCGGCGCGATGATGGCGACCAAAATGCTCATCAATAACGGCCATCAGCGGATCGGCTATCTGGCCTCCAGCCATCACATTGAAGATGACGAGCTGCGGCGTGAGGGGTGGCAAAACGCCCTGAAAGAGCACGGTATTACGCCATCAGAAAGCTGGATTGGCACCGGCACGCCGGATATGCAGGGCGGTGAGGCGGCAATGGTGGAACTGCTGGGTCGCAACCTGCAGCTTTCTGCGGTGTTTGCGTACAACGACAGTATGGCGGCGGGCGCACTGACTGCGTTGAAGGATAACGGCATTGCGGTGCCACAGCATTTGTCATTGATTGGTTTCGATGATATTCCGATTGCCCGTTATACCGACCCGCAGCTGACCACGGTGCGCTATCCCATTGCTTCTATGGCAAAACTGGCGACCGAGCTGGCGCTACAGGGAGCGGCAGGGCTGTTGGATCCAGGGGCCACGCACTGCTTCATGCCGACGCTGGTTCGTCGTCATTCCGTCGCCGCCCGGCAAATTGTGGTTCCGATCACTAACTGATTAAATCAGGTGATGTAACCGTTTTCAATCTGTGAGTAAATTCACAGTATCTTAACAAGGCGCTGACTATGATGTCAGCGTTTTAGGGGCTGAAACGCTATGTAACAGTGATTATTCACTTTCACCATAGCCAATGTGCCGCAAACAACGAATAAAACGGATTTCTGGAGCGTTACCGACCACGGAAGATAGAAATTTTATAAGTGAACGTCGGCTATCAGTAACGTTTTATTAACACCTGCCTGCCGATCGTTATTCACAAGAACTACCCTGCATAAAAAAACCGGAGATACCATGAATAAGAAGGTGTTGACCCTGTCTGCTGTAATGGCAAGCATGCTTTTTGGTGCAGCAGCGCATGCTGCGGATACCCGTATTGGTGTGACCATCTATAAATACGACGACAACTTCATGTCTGTTGTGCGTAAAGCCATTGAGAAAGATGCGAAAGCAGCGCCAGACGTACAGCTGCTGATGAATGACTCCCAGAACGACCAGTCCAAACAGAACGACCAGATCGACGTTCTGCTGGCGAAAGGCGTGAAAGCCCTGGCAATCAACCTGGTTGACCCGGCTGCAGCAGGCACGGTTATCGAGAAAGCGCGTGGCCAGAACGTGCCAATCGTCTTCTTCAACAAAGAACCTTCCCGTAAGGCGCTGGACAGCTATGACAAAGCGTATTACGTCGGTACTGACTCCAAAGAGTCCGGCATTATTCAGGGCGATCTGATCGCGAAACACTGGGCGGCTAACCCGAACTGGGATCTGAACAAAGACGGCCAGATCCAGTTCGTGCTGCTGAAAGGCGAACCAGGCCATCCGGATGCTGAAGCGCGTACCACCTATGTTATCAAAGAGCTGAACGATAAAGGTCTGAAAACCCAGCAGCTGGCGTTAGATACGGCGATGTGGGACACCGCTCAGGCGAAAGATAAGATGGACGCGTGGCTGTCTGGCCCGAACGCGAACAAAATCGAAGTGGTCATTGCCAACAACGATGCGATGGCAATGGGTGCGGTTGAAGCGCTGAAAGCCCACAATAAATCGTCCATCCCGGTATTTGGTGTGGATGCCCTGCCAGAAGCGCTGGCGCTGGTTAAATCTGGCGCGATGGCCGGTACCGTTCTGAACGATGCCAACAACCAGGCGAAAGCGACCTTTGATCTGGCGAAAAACCTCGCCGACGGTAAAGGCGCGGCAGATGGCACCAGCTGGAAAATTGACAACAAAATCGTTCGCGTACCTTACGTGGGCGTAGACCAGTCCAACCTGGCTGAGTTTATCGGTAAATAAGATCTTTGTTTTGTCTTCACTGGGCGCAATTCGTTGCGCCCTTTTATAACGCGATATGCGAGGCCAACAAGGTATAATTATGGTCAGCACAACTACTCAGTCGTCCGGTGAATACTTGTTGGAAATGACAGGCGTCAACAAGTCCTTCCCCGGTGTTAAGGCACTCGATAATGTTAATTTAAAAGTTCGTCCTCACTCTATTCATGCATTAATGGGGGAGAACGGTGCGGGTAAATCAACATTATTAAAATGTCTTTTTGGGATCTATCAAAAAGATTCTGGCAGCATTCTTTTTCAGGGGAAAGAGATCGATTTCCATTCAGCGAAAGAAGCACTGGAAAACGGTATCTCAATGGTTCACCAGGAATTAAACCTGGTACTGCAACGCTCGGTAATGGATAACATGTGGTTGGGACGTTACCCAACCAAAGGTGTGTTTGTCGATCAGGATAAAATGTATCGCGACACCAAGGCGATTTTCGATGAGCTGGATATTGATATCGACCCGCGCGCCCGCGTGGGGACATTATCCGTTTCCCAGATGCAGATGATCGAAATTGCCAAAGCGTTCTCCTATGACGCGAAAATCGTCATCATGGACGAGCCCACCTCGTCATTAACGGAAAAAGAGGTTAATCACCTTTTTACCATTATTCGTAAGCTGAAAGATCGCGGCTGCGGCATCGTCTATATCTCGCACAAAATGGAAGAGATCTTCCAGCTGTGCGATGAAATTACCATCCTGCGCGACGGGCAGTGGATTGCCACGCAGCCGCTGGAAGGGCTGGACATGGACAAGATCATCGCTATGATGGTCGGTCGTTCCCTGAACCAGCGCTTCCCGGACAAAGAGAACAAGCCGGGTGAAGTGATCCTTGAGGTGCGCAATCTGACCTCGCTGCGTCAGCCGTCCATCCGTGATGTTTCTTTCGACCTTCACAAAGGCGAAATTCTTGGCATCGCAGGGCTGGTGGGCGCTAAGCGCACCGATATCGTGGAAACCCTGTTTGGCATCCGCGAGAAGGCCGAAGGCACTATTACTCTGCACGGGAAGAAAATTAATAACCACAACGCCAACGAAGCCATTAATAACGGTTTTGCGCTGGTGACGGAAGAGCGTCGTTCGACCGGTATTTATGCTTATCTGGATATTAACTTTAACTCGTTAATCTCTAATATTCGTAACTACAAAAACAAAGTCGGACTGCTGGATAACTCCCGCATGAAGAGCGATACCCAATGGGTAATTGACTCCATGCGCGTGAAAACGCCTGGCCACCGCACACAAATTGGTTCGCTTTCCGGTGGTAACCAGCAGAAAGTGATTATCGGCCGTTGGTTGTTAACCCAGCCTGAAATTCTGATGCTGGATGAACCCACCCGCGGTATTGACGTCGGTGCGAAGTTTGAAATTTATCAGCTGATTGCCGAGCTGGCGAAAAAGAATAAAGGGATCATTATTATTTCTTCCGAAATGCCGGAACTGTTAGGGATCACGGACCGTATTCTGGTTATGAGCAATGGTCTCGTTGCCGGTATTGTTGACACCAAAACGACAACGCAAAACGAAATTTTGCGTCTTGCGTCTTTGCACCTTTAAGATCAGGGGCTCCTCATGAGTGCGTTAAATAAAAAAAGTTTTCTCACTTACCTGAAAGAAGGCGGTATTTACGTTGTTCTTTTAGTCCTGCTGGCCATCATTATTTTCCAGGACCCTACGTTCTTAAGCCTGCTGAACCTGAGTAACATTCTGACCCAGTCCTCCGTGCGTATTATCATTGCGCTGGGCGTGGCGGGGCTCATCGTCACCCAGGGGACAGACCTTTCTGCCGGTCGACAGGTCGGCCTGGCGGCGGTTATCGCGGCGACCCTGCTGCAGTCGATGGAAAACGCCAACAAGGTGTTCCCGGAAATGGCCACCATGCCGATTTTCGTGGTGATCTTGATTGTCTGCGCCATCGGGGCGGTGATTGGCCTGATCAACGGTATTATCATCGCTTACCTCAACGTGACGCCGTTTATCACCACGCTGGGTACGATGATCATCGTTTACGGTATCAACTCCCTGTATTACGACTTCGTGGGCGCGTCGCCGATTTCGGGCTTTGACAGCGGCTTCTCCACCTTTACGCAAGGGTTTATCGCGTTGGGCAGCTTCCGCCTGTCGTACATCACCTTCTATGCGCTGATTGCGGTGGCTTTTGTCTGGATCCTGTGGAACAAAACGCGCTTCGGTAAAAACATCTTCGCTATCGGCGGTAACCCGGAAGCGGCGAAAGTGTCCGGGGTAAACGTTGCCCTTAACCTGCTGATGATTTACGCGCTGTCCGGTGTGTTCTACGCCTTCGGCGGGATGCTGGAAGCAGGCCGTATCGGCTCAGCAACCAACAACCTTGGCTTCATGTACGAGCTGGATGCGATTGCGGCCTGCGTGGTCGGCGGCGTCTCCTTCAGCGGCGGGGTAGGGACCGTGCTGGGCGTGGTCACCGGTGTGATCATCTTTACCGTGATCAACTATGGTTTGACCTACATCGGCGTGAACCCGTACTGGCAGTACATCATCAAGGGCGCGATCATTATCTTCGCGGTGGCGCTGGATTCACTGAAGTACGCGCGTAAGAAGTAAGTTCATTCACAATGAAAAGGCCCGCTCACGTAGCGGGCCTTTTTTTGCCCGGTGGCGCGACGCTTACCGGGCCTACAAAATCGCGATCGTAGGTCGGGCGAAGCCGCCACCCGACAAACGTTATTACTTCTTCTGTATCTCAAGTAGCTGCTCCGGCGTCACTGCCGGGTAACCCTGCGCGTCTTCCGGCACTTCATGCATCGCGGGAATCGGGACCAGCGGGCCTAAGAAGCGCGGTTCACGTTTGAAAATGTAGAGGTCTGCCAGGGCGCCAAAACGCGCACCAAACTCGCGCACGCGCACGCTCAGCATATCCTTAGGCGACGGTACGGCGTAGCACTGCGCCTGAATGCCCATATGGAGTGCAATAAACAGCGCGCGTTCGCAGTGGAAGCGCTGGGTGATGATGATGAAGTCGTTGGTGTCGAAGACTTTACGCGTGCGCACGATGGAATCCAGGGTGCGGAAGCCCGCGTAGTCGAGCACGATGTCGGCCGGATCGACGCCTGCGGCAATCAAATCCTTCCGCATCGTCACCGGTTCGTTATAGCTTTGCAGGGCGTTATCGCCGCTCAGCAGCAGATAGTTCACCTTGCCGCTGTTATAGGCGTTCAGCGCGCCCTGAATGCGGTAGCGATAATACTGGTTGATCACCCCGGTGCGGTAATATTTGGCGGTGCCAAGCACCACGCCCACCTGGCGATAGGGCAGATCCTGCAGGTCATCAAAGATGTAGGGGGCGGTTTTCCAGCTCATCCAGCGGTCGAGACCCAGCACGATAAACAGCAGTATGCCGACCAGGACAGACAGGCTGTAAAAAACGCGCTTTAACATGGAGATGGCTCGTTCGTGGATGAAATTTAACTCAGGCTACTTTACCCGCCTGGTTAGCGCAAGAAACAGCGACTCAACTGAGGGGTTTTTCAGCAACGTGGCGGACATTTCTGTCCGCCGGAAGGTTTATGCCAGCAGGACGCGGTCGATCGTCGTGCAGCCTAACGCCTTGAGCGTCGCGGCGGTGGCGTCCCACTGAATCAGCGGCGCATCGGCTTTTTCTGCCAGAATGGCGCGCTGAATGTCCGGATAATCGTAGCCGTTCAGGCTCAGCAGGTTAAGCGCGCCCTGCAGCGGCGGCAGCGTTGGGTTAAACGCGGCGTTTTCCGCATAGCTGCCGGTGAAGATCCGGCCATCGCGGCACTGCAGCGCCACGCCGCTTGGGGATTTGCTGTACGGGGTGTGGCTCTTGTTCGCCGCGCGAATGGCCGCCTGGCTCAGGTCATCGCCGGACAGGACGTAACCGTGATCCTGCTCGTCCATCAGCAGCGTTTTAATTTCCAGATCTTTCGGGCCGAAGGCGTCCGGCAGGTAATCCCCCAGCGTGTGCGGCGCGCGACCTGGCAGGTTGATGCGCAGCTGCAGCCCGCTGTTCAGCTCATTCATAAACTGACGGCAGTGGCCGCACGGAGTGTAGTTAACGGTGATGGCGCTCAGGGCTCTCTCACCGCGCAGCCAGGCGTGGCTGATGGCGCTCTGCTCGGCGTGAACGGTCTGCTGCATGGTTGCCCCGAGGAACTCCATATTCCCGCCGAAGTACCAGGTTCCGCTGACGCCGCGCGCAATGGCACCGACGTTGAAGTGGGAAAGATCGGCCCGGGCGCAGGCGGCAGCCAGGGGCAGCAGTGCGAAAGCCAGCGCGTCTTCATCCAGCCCCGTTGCCTGTTTCAGCACCGTGACCTGCTCCGCCGTCAGCAGGGCGGGGAAATGTGCATCTGCCAGAACGGGAGCCAGGGCTGACTGCAAATTCTCTGCAAGCTGAGCGAAGGCAGCTTGAAAACGTGGGTGCATGGCGTTTGCCTCATAAAGGTTAATGGATCGGTAGTTTACGGAGCCGTCAGGGCTTTATATGTGATCCACTTCTCATTATGTATGCAACTTATGAAATCAAAATGAAATTTGCGCGACGCATCGCAAATTTTAGCCCATCACCGCCAGAATCAGCGGAAATATGAACGGGGCGAGCAGGGAGGTGATAATCCCGCATATCACCAGCGCCAGCGAGCTAAACGCCCCTTCCTGATAGTCCAGCTCCGCGCAGCGTGCTGTGCCCAGCGCGTGCGAGGCGGTGCCCATCGACAGCCCGCGCGCCGCTTTGGTGTGAATACGCATCCCGTTCAGCAGGGTGTGGCCAAACACCGCGCCGAGAATACCGACGAAAATCACGCACATCGCGCTGATGGCCGGAATACCGCCGAGGCTGCCGCCCACCGCCATCGCGATAGGCGTGGTCACTGATTTAGGCAGGATAGAGGCGGCAATTTGCGGGGAGGCCCCCATCAGCAGCGCCACCGACGTGCCGGTGATCATCGCCACCAGGCTTCCCACAAAACAGATAGTAATGATGGACTTCCAGCGGGCGCGGATCTGGTGCAGCTGCTCATATAAAGGAAAGGCAAGCGCGACAACGGCGGGCTGCAGCAGGTCGTTTAAAATTTTGCTGCCCGCAAAGTAGCGCTCATAAGGAATGCCGGTGAGCAGAAGGAAGGGAATAATCACCACCATCGCCACCAGCAGGGGGTTCAGCAAGGGCATTTTAAATCGTGCGGCAAGTTTGCGCGCGGCGAAGAATACCAGCAGGGTTAACGGCAGTGACCACCAGATATTAGCCATCATTTTTTTGTTTTCTCCCCGACCATTTTACGTTCGCCATGTACCAGATGCGAACTCCAGCTCACCACCAGAAAAACCACCAGCGTACTGACCGCGCATGAGACCACAATCGGGCCGAACTGCGCCTTGAGCAAATCAAAATACTGCATGACGCCCACGCCGATAGGCACGAACAGCAGCGCCATGTAGCGGATAAGGACGAAGCAGCCAGGGTTGACCCACTTTGCAGGCAGAATTTGCAGCGCCAGTAAAACAAAGAGGATTAGCATACCGATAATGCTGCCGGGGATGGTGATAGGCAGCAGCGACGCGATGAAAATGCCGGCATACAGGCAGGCGTAAATCAGGACGAATGCGCGCAGATATTGCCAGATAATGTTCAATGATTTGCTCATGGTAATAGTCCTTGATGAAACGCATTCATCATACAATTAAACCCGAAAATGTGCCACGGATCACATCATGAATTTTGAGCATACCAGACATTCCAGAATGGAACGTCGGGCTTTCCACATACATACAGAGCAGCTACTATAGCGCGTCTTTTTTCACAGGTACTCAGAATGCGTGTTTTACTGGCTCCGATGGAAGGCGTGCTCGACTCTCTCGTGCGCGAGCTGCTTACCGAGGTGAACGATTACGATCTCTGCGTGACGGAGTTTTTGCGCGTGGTCGATATGTTGCTGCCAGAAAAGTCATTCTATCGTCTCTGCCCTGAACTGCATCGTCAGAGCCGGACCCCTTCCGGCACGCTGGTCCGTGTTCAGCTGCTCGGCCAGTATCCTGAATGGCTGGCGGAAAACGCCGCCCGCGCGGTTGAGCTGGGTTCTTACGGCGTCGATCTCAACTGCGGCTGTCCGTCAAAGCTGGTCAACGGCAGCGGCGGCGGAGCGACGTTGCTGAAAGATCCTGAGCTGATTTACCGCGGCGCAAAAGCCATGCGTGAGGCCGTGCCCTCGCACCTGCCGGTAACGGTAAAGGTCCGCCTGGGCTGGGACAGCGACGCCCGACAGTTTGAAATTGCCGATGCGGTGCAGCAGGCGGGCGCTACCGAGCTGGTGGTGCATGGCCGCACCAAAGAAGATGGCTACAAAGCCGAGCGCATTAACTGGCAGGCGATTGGTGAGATCCGCAAGCGACTCACCATTCCGGTGATCGCCAACGGTGAAATCTGGGATTATGAGAGCGCGCAGGCGTGCCTGAAAGCCACCGGCTGTGATGCGGTGATGATCGGTCGCGGCGCGCTGAACGTGCCGAACCTCAGCCGGGTGGTGAAATATAACGCGCCGCGGATGCCGTGGGCAGAAGTTGTTACGCTGCTGCAAAAATACAGCCGCCTGGAAAAGCAGGGCGACACCGGTTTGTATCACGTCGCGCGTATTAAGCAGTGGCTGAGTTATTTACGCAAAGAGTACAGCGAAGCGCTGGGGCTGTTTCAGGAGATCCGTACGCTACAAACTTCTGCTGATATTGCCCGGGCCATCCAGTCAAAATAACCCGCAAAAATATTTGAATTTTAATAATTCATTCAGTGAATACTTTGCCGAGTATGTAAATGTATGACAATTTGCGGATTGCCACGCGTTACTAAAAAATAGCGCGTCATCAAGCGTAAGTTGCGCCTTTATTTTTTTGAGTGCATGGCGTAATGAAACGTTTTCTTATTTTATCTCTGAGTGCTCCCCTTGTTTTTATGCTGGCTGGCTGCGCACCGGAACATTCCACGGTGTCGCCAATTCAAACGCAAACGACAGCCGCGTCCGTTAATACCCGACTGAGCCATGCAGACTGGCCGAAAAACGAATGGTGGAAAGAATATAACGACCCGCAGTTAAATTCGCTTATTGCCAAAGCAATAGCGGATGCGCCCGATATGCAAATTGCCCGGCAGCGCATTACGCTTGCCGAAGCGCAGGCCAGAGCCGCTATCGCAGCCGATGGCCCACAGATGGATTTTTCTGCGGATGTTGAACGGCAAAAGATGTCGGCGGAAGGGCTGATGGGGCCATTTGCCCTGACCGACCCGGCGGCGGGCACCACCGGACCCTGGTACACCAACGGCACCTTTGGCCTGACGGCGGGCTGGGATCTCGATCTTTGGGGAAAAAACCGCGCCCGGATTGCAGCGCGTATCGGTAAGGTGAATGCGCAAAAAGCGGAGCTGGAGCAGACCCGCCAGCTGCTTTCAACCAGCGTTGCGCGTCTTTACTGGGCGTGGCAGACCCAGGCCGAAGCAGGGGATGTACTTGTCCGGATCAAACAGGAGCAGGAAAATATTATCGACGCCGATCGTGAACTGTATCAGCACGGTATTACCTCCTCGGTGGAAGGCGTCGAAACCGATATTCATGCCAGTAAGACTGACGAGCAGTTAGCTGACGTGAAGGGAAAAATGAAGGCCATTGAAGCGCGTCTGGATGCGCTGACCGGTACATCTGCAATTCAGCTTACGCGCCATGCGTTACCTGCAACCGAAGCCTCGCTACCGTCAACGCTGGGATATGAACTGCTGGCTCGCCGTCCGGATCTACAGGAAGCGCACTGGTATATTGAAGCCTCCATGAGCGAGGTGGAAGCCGCCAGAGCGGCGTTCTACCCTGATGTGAACCTGATGGCATTCTTACAGCAGGACGCCCTTCACCTGAGCGATCTGTTCCGCTCTTCCGCGCAGCAGATGGGTGTTACCGCCGGGCTGACGCTGCCTATTTTCGACAGCGGCAGGCTGAATGCCAACCTGGATATTGCCCAGGCGCAGAATAATCTCTCGGTCGCCAATTACAACAAAGCGGTGGTGGAAGCGGTCAGTCAGGTGGCGCGTACGGCAAGTGAAGTTGAAACCCTGACGGCAAAAAATCGTCACCAGCAGCAGGTTGAAAAAGACGCGGCGCGCGTGGTGGCGCTGGCGCAGGCGCGTTTTAGCGCAGGTATTATTGCCGGCTCGCGGGTCAGCGAAGCCAGAATCCCGGCGCTTGAAGAACATCTCGAAGGCGTGATGCTGAAAGGCCAGTATATCGACGCCACGCTGCAACTCACGTCGGCGCTGGGCGGCGGCTATCATCATGGCTAAAAAGGGTCATTATCTATACTTACCTCTTTGCAGTTTTTCAGGAGGTGAGTATGACCAGAGTAGCAATTGTAACCGCATCGGATTCCGGGATTGGTAAAACCACGGCGCTGATGCTGGCAGAGCGCGGGTTCGATATTGGCGTCACCTGGCATTCTGATGAAAAAGGGGCGCTGGAAACCTGTCGGGAAGTCGAAGCCCATGGGCAGCGCGCAGAGGCTATCCATCTTGATTTAAGCACGCTCCCGGAAGGTGCCGACGCTATTGAAACGCTGATTGCGCGTTTCGGCCGGCTGGACGTTCTGGTTAACAATGCCGGAGCGATGACCAAAGCGCCCTTCCTTGAGATGCCTTTTGACGACTGGCGGAACATTTTCACCGTCGACGTTGACGGCGCGTTTCTCTGCTCGCAGATTGCTGCCCGACAAATGGTGAAGCAGGGGGAAGGGGGGCGGATTGTGAACATCACCTCGGTGCATGAGCACACGCCGCTGCCGGAAGCCAGCGCCTATACCGCCGCGAAACATGCGCTCGGCGGCTTAACCAAATCGATGGCGATGGAGCTGGTGAAGCATAAGATTCTGGTAAACGCCCTCGCGCCGGGTGCCATTGCCACGCCGATGAACGATATGGACGACAGCGAAGTGAGGGAAGGGTCAATGCCGGAAATCCCACTGGCAAGGCCGGGCCACACCAAAGAAATCGCCAGCCTGGTGGCATGGCTGTGCGACAGCGACGCCAGCTATACGACAGGACAATCGTTTATCGTCGACGGGGGCTTTATGCTGGCGAACCCGCAGTTTAAGCCGGAGGGGTAAGTTTCCCCTCACCCTACCCCTCTCCCCTTTGGGGTGAGGGGGAGTAGACCGCACTCACTCTTCATCTCGCCTCTTTTCCCGTTGCCGCATCCACAGCCTGACCCCAATCACCGCCACAACCACCAGAATCAACCACGCCCAGTGCTTCAGGTGTTGGTCAAGGTTATGCAGCCACGGGCCAATCACCTCACCGCCAACGTAACCAAGCGTCGTGAAGATCAGCGCCCAGGCTATCGCGCCAACAATATTCAGCGGCAGGAAAATTTTGGGCGGCAGGCGGCTGGCGCCAATCAGTATCGGCCCGATAATCCTGAAGCCGTACATAAAGCGGGTGCCAATCACGAAAAGGTAAGGGTGACGCTGGATCAGGCGCTGTGCGCGGTTGATTTTCTTTTTGTGTTTAGCGAATCGCTTGAGCAGCGTCGGGCCAAAGCGCAGCCCCAGGAAGTAGAGTAGTTGATCGCCAATCATACCGCCCAGCGCGACCGCAGCGACAACCAGCGGGAATTTCAATAAGCCCTGATGCGCGGCAACGCCGCCTAACAGCGTGATGGTTTCACCTTCAGCCACGCTGCCGATGACCAGTGCGGCATATCCATAGTGTTCAATGAGTGCGTTAATATCCATTACGTAACGGTTTTCTCCCTCTGTGTACCTCGTTTAATCATATACCCCCTGCATCAACCGTGCGGCAATCAACGGAAATTTCCCACTGTACATAAAATAATCTAAAGCCTGCATTATACTTAAGGTATCGCTGACGGGCCGACAATAAGGGGGCGCTATGAACCATGTCTGGGGACTTTTCTCCCATCCCGATCGTGAGATGCATGTCATCAAAAGTGAGAACGAAACGGTCTCGCATCATTACACGCACCACGTGCTGCTGATGGCCGCGGTACCGGTAATATGCGCGTTTATTGGCACAACACAAATCGGCTGGAACTTCGGTGACGGTACCGTGGTTCAGCTCTCCTGGTTTACCGGGCTTTATATGGCCATTCTTTTTTATGGTCTGATGCTGGCGGGGGTGGCGGTCATGGGGCGCGTCATTCACTGGATGGCGCGTAACTACCCGCAGCGCCCATCGCTGGCACATTGTATGGTCTTTGCCGGATACGTCGCGACCCCGCTGTTCTTAAGCGGTATTGTCGCGCTCTATCCACTGGTCTGGCTGTGCGCGCTGATCGGTACTGTTGCGCTCTTTTACACCGGTTATCTACTGTATCTGGGCGTTCCTACCTTCCTGAACATCAATAAAGAAGAGGGCCTGAGCTTCTCCAGCTCCACGCTTGCCATTGGGGTGCTGGTACTGGAGGCGTTACTGGCGCTGACGGTTATTCTTTGGGGTTATGGATACCGTCTCTTCTAAGCTCGCTGCATTGCTGGCGTAAATGCCAGCAATGCAGCATTTCTTCACGATTATCCACTGGCGACAAAGCACGGTGACCGCTATGATGCCGAAGCCAGCCTGTGTTTATCCGTCGACGCAGGCGGCGTACGTCATAACGTGCGTGAATAATTATCAGAAGTCTCACCATGCTGAAATTCCGAGTCTCATTACTTAGCCTGGCGCTGTTGCTGGGCGCGTCCGCTGCCGTGCCAGCCGTCGCCAAAACGCCCGCGGTGACCACCGCTGCTGCCCAGCCGCAAATTGCGTCCGGTAGCGCGATGATTGTTGATCTCAACACCAATAAGGTGATTTACGCCAGCCACCCGGATCTGGTGCGCCCGATTGCTTCCATAACCAAATTAATGACCGCGATGGTCGTGCTTGATGCACATCTGCCGCTGGACGAAAAACTGAAAGTCGATATCAGCCACACGCCGGAAATGAAAGGGATTTACTCTCGCGTGCGCCTGAACAGTGAAATCAGCCGTAAAGATATGCTGCTGCTGGCGCTGATGTCGTCCGAGAACCGTGCGGCGGCCAGCCTGGCGCACCACTATCCTGGCGGTTATGACGCGTTTATCCGCGCGATGAATGCCAAAGCCAAAGCGCTGGGGATGACCAATACCCGCTATGTGGAGCCGACCGGGCTGTCGATTCATAACGTCTCAACGGCGCGTGACCTGACGAAGATGCTGATTGCCACGAAGCAATACCCGCTGCTCGGCCAGCTCAGCACCACGCGCGAGGACATGGCGACATTCTCGAATCCGTCTTACACTCTGCCGTTCCGCAACACTAACCATCTGGTATATCGCGAGAACTGGAATATTCAGTTAACCAAAACCGGGTTTACCAATGCAGCAGGCCACTGTCTGGTGATGCGTACCGTATTCAACGGTAAGCCGGTGGCGCTGGTGGTGATGGATGCCTTCGGCAAATATACCCACTTTGCGGATGCGAGCCGCCTGCGGACATGGATTGAGACCGGGAAAGTGCAGCCCGTTCCGGCCGCCGCATTGACGTATAAAAAGCAAAAAGCGGAACAGATGGCGACGGCGCAGAACGACTAATTCCCCTCTGCGCGTTGGTGCCCTCACCCCGACCCTCTCCCACGGGAGAGGGAGAAAACACTAAAAACGGTAACCCAGGTTACCGTTTTACGTTTATTCCGGCAGCGTCCAGTCACCGTCGTTGAGCGGGCGTTGCATTATCAACGTATCCCGCCAGTCGCCTTTCTTATACCCAACGCTTCGCAATTGACCCACGACATCAAAACCGTGCTTTTTATGTAAGCGCAGCGAACCCGAGTTGTTATTCCCGTCACCCACAACGGCGATCATCTGCCGCCACGGGCCCTGCTCGCAGCGTGCGATCAGCGCGCTTAGCAACGTTGAGCCAAATCCACGGCCCGTGGTGCTGGCATCCACATAGATTGATTCTTCGAGCGTGTAGCGATAAGCCTGTCGCGGACGATACGGGGTGGCATAGCAATAGCCCACGACGATACCGCGATACAGCGCGACCAGCCACGGCAAACCGCCGTCGGTAACGTTTTTCAGACGCTTACGCATTTCGTCTACGGTAGGGGGAACTTCTTCGAATGACGCGCGGCCATGAAGCACATGCCAGGCATAGATGGCGGCGATGGCATGCACATCATCGGGAAGGGCGTCGCGCACTTCCAGCTCGGTTTCGGATAAAACATCAACAGCCGACATGATGTGTCTGCTCCTCATCGTAACATGCCGGAGAAACGTTTCTCCGGCGACAGGTCGCTACTCTATTACGATTAAGGCGCGCTAAACAATCTCTCAAATTTGGCTGTAGGGTTTAATCAGACGTTTGCGTTATGGGCTGCTCCGCGTCTGCGCTCTCTTTCCAGTATTTCTTCCGCGTTGTTTTGCCGATGCCGGGGTTCATGCTGTTTGTAGGGTCATTCTCGCGATAAAACTGCTTAAGTGCCTCAGGAGCTTTATAAAGATGTCCGACGTTGTGTTCCGCAGGATATTGTGCGCCACGCTCGCGCAGCAGGGCGAGCATCTGCTCCTTCAGCTCGTGCGCATCAACGCCTTTTTTGGCGATGTAGTCCTGATGGAAGACATAGCACATAAAGTGACCGTAATAGAGCTTATGCACCAGCTTGCTGTCGATCTCCGGCGGCAGATGCTCAAACCATTCGGTATCGTTGCGTCGCAGGGCGATATCCAGCGCCAGGATATCCTCCACCTCTTCGGAATGTACCGCCTGGTAACGGATAGCGGCGCCCGCCGCGGCGAAGCGGTGCAGGAACGCTTTGCTGCCTTCTTCCGGCGTGCAGGCAAAGAAATCGCCTTCGGCGGTTTTGAAGAACCCGGTAAGCCAGCTCTGCGCTTCGGCAATCCCGTCCCCGGCCATTTTCAGCAGCAGGTGATGTTCGTACTTATCGCGCCAGGTTTTCATTCGCTCCGGCAGGTGCGCCGGGAAAACGTTGCCCAGCTTCTGCATAAAGCGGTCGGTAAAGTGGGGCTTGAACAGCGACACCTTATCGAGCATTGCATCCGTGCGCCCCTTCATGGTGAAGAAGAACGGCATTTTGTCGGTGCCGAGCTTGTCGATCATCAGGAAGGTATCTTTCCCGTAGCGCTCGGCGATGTCGTAAATATCCCGGTGCATATACTCGCCCGCCACCGGCAGGTGGGTGAATTCGCCCAGAATATGGCGACGAATTTCGGTCAAAACCTCAGGCTGATTGGTGCCGATGTAAAATACCTGCTGTTTTTTTTCTGCCGGGAAGGTGTCGAGGCGCACGGCAAACACGGCCAGCTTGCCCGCGCAGCCAGAGGATTCAAACAGGCGGTCCGGGTCGGCGTTATAGCGCGCCGGGGTGTCAGCGTCGATATCCCGCACGCGGGTGACGTAATCGTGATCGTGCGCGTGACGCCCATCGTGCTGAACGTCTTCGTCCCTCACGCGATCGTCATCGAGCTTGCTGAGGATCTGTTCCGGCGTGACGCCGAGATCGATACCCAGGTGGTTCACCAGCGTCAGCTTGCCGTTTTCGTCGATGCGGGCAAACAGCGACATCTCTGTGTAGGCCGGGCCGCGCTGTACCAGCGAGCCGCCGGAGTTATTGCAGATCCCACCGACCACTGAGGCGCCAATGCAGGAGGAGCCGATCACCGAGTGCGGCTCGCGGCCCAGCGGCTTCAGCGCTTTTTCCAGCGAGTAGAGCGTGGTGCCCGGGAACGCAAGCACCTGCTCGCCTTTGTCCAGCAGGTGCAGCTTGTCGAGACGCAGGGTGCTGATAATCACGATGTCGCGATCGTAATCGTTGCCGTTTGGCGTGGAGCCTTCGGTCAGGCCGGTGTTGGCGGCCTGCATTAAAATAATCTTGTCGGCGGCGACGCAGGCGCTCAGCACGCGCCACAGCTCCAGCAGCGTGCCGGGGAACACCACCGCCAGCGCCTCGCCCTGACCGGAGCGGAAGCCCTTACGGTAGCGGGCGGTTTTGGCCGGGTCGGTAAGCAGGTGAGAGGAGCCAACCAGGCGCGACAGTTCGTTAATAAAAGTATTGTTATCGTCAGTTCGAACAGAAGTCATCTTCCACTCCTTGTGGTGGGGCAAATTTCTCGCTGTAAAGCATAGCGCGATTAACTGTTCAGCGGTCGGGTATTCATGAGAAAAATCAGAGAATAACCCTGCAACGTTCAGAGGGTTTGTGGCACACTGCGCTTTTCGCACGGTCTGGCCGGGTGCTTCCCACGGTTATTGATGAGAGAGAATAACAACATGAAATGGCTATGTTCTGTAGGTGTTGCCGTCAGCCTGGCGCTGCAACCTGCGCTGGCAGAGGATTTGTTTGGTAATCACCCGCTCACGCCTGAAGCCCGCGACGCATTTGTCACGGCGTTGCTCAAGAAAATGACGGTTGATGAGAAAATTGGCCAGCTGCGTCTTATCAGCGTCGGTCCGGATAACCCGAAAGAGGCCATCCGCGAGATGATCAAAGACGGGCAGGTCGGGGCCATCTTTAATACCGTTACCCGCCAGGATATCCGCAAAATGCAGGATCAGGTGATGGAACTTAGCCGCCTGAAAATCCCACTGTTCTTCGCCTATGACGTGGTGCACGGCCAGCGTACCGTCTTCCCGATTAGCCTCGGCTTAGCCTCCTCGTTTAACCTCGACGCGGTGAAAACCGTCGGACGCGTGTCCGCCTATGAAGCGGCGGATGACGGCCTGAACATGACCTGGGCGCCGATGGTTGACGTTTCGCGCGACCCGCGCTGGGGCCGCGCCTCGGAAGGCTTCGGTGAAGATACCTTTTTAACGGCCACGATGGGTAAAACCATGGTGGAAGCGATGCAGGGCAAAAGCCCGGCGGACCGCTACTCGGTGATGACCAGCGTCAAACACTTCGCGGCCTACGGCGCGGTGGAAGGCGGTAAAGAGTACAACACCGTCGACATGAGCCCGCAGCGCCTGTTCAACGATTACATGCCGCCGTACAAGGCTGGTCTGGACGCGGGCAGCGGCGCGGTGATGGTGGCGCTGAACTCGCTGAACGGTACGCCTGCGACCTCCGATTCCTGGCTGCTGAAAGACGTGCTGCGCGACCAGTGGGGCTTTAAGGGCATCACCGTTTCCGACCACGGCGCGATTAAAGAGCTGATCAAACACGGCACCGCCTCCGACCCGGAAGACGCGGTGCGCGTGGCGCTCAAGTCCGGCATCAACATGAGCATGAGCGACGAGTACTACAGCAAATACCTGCCGGGGCTGGTGAAGAGCGGCAAGGTAACGATGGCGGAGCTGGACGATGCCGCGCGCCACGTGCTGAACGTCAAATATGACATGGGTCTGTTTAACGATCCGTACAGCCACCTGGGGCCGAAAGATTCAGACCCGGCAGACACCAACGCCGAAAGCCGCCTGCACCGTAAAGAAGCGCGTGACGTGGCGCGCGAAAGCCTGGTGCTGCTGAAGAACCGCCTCGACACGCTGCCGCTGAAAAAATCCGGCACCATCGCCGTGGTGGGCCCGCTGGCCGACAGCAAGCGCGACGTGATGGGCAGCTGGTCTGCGGCAGGGGTGGCCGATCAGTCTGTGACCGTTCTGACCGGCATCAAGAGCGCCGTGGGTGAAAACGCCAAAGTGGTGTACGCCAAAGGGGCGAACGTCACCAACGATAAAGACATCGTCACCTTCCTCAATCAGTATGAGGAAGCGGTGAAGGTCGATCCACGCACGCCGAAGGAGATGATCGACGAAGCGGTCAACGCGGCGAAGCAGTCTGACGTCGTTGTTGCGGTCGTGGGTGAAGCGCAGGGGATGGCGCATGAAGCCTCCAGCCGTACCGACATCACCATTCCGCAGAGCCAGCGCGATATGATCGCCGCCCTGAAAGCGACCGGCAAGCCGCTGGTGCTGGTGCTGATGAACGGTCGTCCGCTGGCGCTGGTGAAAGAAGACCAGCAGGCTGACGCCATTCTGGAAACCTGGTTCGCCGGTACCGAAGGCGGTAACGCCATCGCCGACGTGCTGTTTGGTGATTACAACCCGTCGGGCAAGCTGCCGATGTCCTTCCCGCGCTCCGTCGGGCAGATCCCGGTCTACTACAGCCACCTGAACACCGGTCGTCCGTACAACGCCGACAAGCCGAACAAGTACACGTCTCGTTACTTCGACGAAGCTAACGGCCCGCTGTATCCGTTTGGTTACGGCCTGAGCTATACCACCTTCAAGGTGTCTGACGTGAAAATGTCGGCGCTGAGCCTGAAGCGTGACGGCAAAGTTACCGCCAGCGTGGAGGTGACCAACACTGGCAAGCGCGAAGGGGCAACGGTGATTCAGATGTACGTTCAGGATGTCACCGCCTCGATGAGCCGCCCTGTGAAGCAGCTGCGCGGCTTCGAGAAGGTCAACCTGAAGCCTGGCGAAACTCAAACCATCAGCTTCCCGATTGACGTGGACGCGCTGAAGTTCTGGAACCAGCAGATGAAATATGATGCGGAACCGGGCAAGTTTAACGTCTTTATCGGGGTAGATTCCGCCCGCGTGAATAAGGGTGAGTTCGAGCTGCTGTAACGTTTCCTTCCTTTGCATCCCCCGATTTCCGGGGGATGCGTCTTACCTTATGCTAAAAAGGCATTTTGCCGGGTAAATCCGTCGTTTTAAGCTACGCTTTTCTCTCAAGCCTCTGAAAAAGGCGATAAAAAAATGAGGACAGCGGAATGACGATTAAAACGGGGATGGCAGTTTCTGCGGCGCTACTCGCGGCGCTAAGCCTGCCGCTACAGGCGGCGGAGCCGGTAAAAGTGGGCTCGAAGATCGATACCGAAGGCGCGCTGCTCGGCAATATTATTTTGCAGGTGCTGGAAAGCCACGGCGTGAAAACCGTCAATAAAGTTCAGCTGGGCACCACGCCCGTCGTGCGTGGGGCGATTACCTCCGGCGAGCTGGATATCTATCCCGAATACACCGGCAACGGCGCGTTCTTCTTTAAAGAAGAGAACGATCCGGCATGGAAAAACGCCAAAGCTGGCTATGAAAAAGTCAAAAAACTCGACGCGGAACAGAACAAGCTGGTCTGGCTGACCCCGGCCCCGGCCAATAATACCTGGACTATCGCCGTGCGT
Organism: Enterobacter chuandaensis; assembly: GCF_039718975.1. Classification (NCBI taxonomy): domain Bacteria; kingdom Pseudomonadati; phylum Pseudomonadota; class Gammaproteobacteria; order Enterobacterales; family Enterobacteriaceae; genus Enterobacter; species Enterobacter chuandaensis. Next base: position 3,150,784 of record NZ_CP097173.1, on the reverse strand, counting down.
AAGGATGTGGCGGAGAAAGGTAAGCTGACTACGCTTGCGGATCTCAGCCGCTATCTGAAAGAGAAGGGCGACTTCAAGCTTGCGGCGTCTGCTGAGTTTATCGAGCGCCCTGATGCGCTTCCGGCATTCGAAAAAGCGTACGATTTCAAACTCGACCAGGCGCAGCTGCTCTCGCTGGCGGGCGGGGATACGGCGGTCACCATCAAGGCGGCGGCGCAGCAAACCTCCGGCGTTAACGCGGCGATGGCCTACGGCACCGACGGCCCGGTCGCGGCGCTGGGCCTGCAAACCCTGACCGATCCTAAAGGCGTACAGCCGATTTACGCCCCGACCCCGGTCGTGCGTGAGGCAGTGCTGAAAGCCTATCCGGATATTGCGGAATGGCTCAAACCGGTCTTCGAAAAGCTGGATGAAAAAACGCTGCAACAGTTGAATGCCAGCATTGCCGTCGAGGGGCTGGATGCCAAAAAAGTGGCCGCCGACTTCCTGAAACAACAAGGGCTTGTGAAGTAACGGGAAAGGGCTGTGCCAATAAAATGTCATAACCGCGTACTGCTGCTGTTGGCCTGCGTGGCCATTGCGGCGGTCGCGTTACCGTTTGTGAACGTCGCGCCTAACCGCCTGATGTCGGGGGAAGGGCGCGCGCTGTGGCAAATCTGGCCGTTCATGCCGTGGTGGCTGGCGGCTGCGCTGGCCGCGTGGGTTGCACTGTCGCTCTGGCAAGGGCGCACGGCGCAGTGGCTGACGCTGCTGCTCTCGGAAGGGCTCTTCATCGTGCTGTTCTGGAGTGCGGGGCTGGCGGCAACGCACATGGCCTCGGCGGAAAGCCCGCTGGCGCGAACCACGATTGGCAGCGGCCTGTGGCTGTGGCTGGCGCTGTGCTTGCTGGCCAGCAGCGATGCGATTCGTCGTCTCATCGCCAGCTCTGTCTGGCGCTGGGTGCTCAATGCGCAGATATGGTGTATTCCATTGCTCCTGCTGTTCAGCGGCGAACTGAACAACCTCTCGCTGTTAAAAGAGTATGCCAACCGTCAGGAGGTGTTTGATGATGCGCTGGCGCAACATCTGACGATCCTTTTTGGCACGCTGATCCCGGCGCTGCTGATCGGGATACCTCTCGGTATGTGGTGTTATCGTCATCCTTCACGTCAGGGCGGTATTTTTGCCGTGCTCAACGTTATCCAGACCATTCCCTCCGTTGCGCTGTTTGGTCTGCTGATTGCCCCCCTGGCCGGGCTGGTGAAGTCGTTTCCCGCGCTGGGCTCGGTGGGTATCGCCGGAACGGGATTAACGCCCGCGCTGATTGCGCTGGTGCTGTACGCGCTGCTGCCGCTGGTGCGCGGCGTGGTCGCGGGGTTAAGCCAGGTCGCGCCGGATGTGCTGGAAAGCGCCCATGCGATGGGGATGAGCGCGCGACAGTGTTTCTGGAAGATACAACTTCCGCTGGCGCTGCCTCTGCTGCTGCGTAGCCTGCGGGTGGTGGCGGTCCAGACCGTCGGCATGGCGGTGATTGCGGCGTTGATTGGCGCGGGCGGCTTTGGCGCGCTGGTATTCCAGGGGCTGCTGAGCAGCGCCCTCGATCTGGTGTTGTTGGGCGTTGTTCCCACCATTGCGCTGGCGGTCGTCGTCGACGCGCTGTTTGCCTTATGGCTCGCGCTGCTCAGGAGAAGAGCCAATGATTGAATTTCACGATGTCAGTAAAACCTTTGCCGGCCGCCCGGCGGCGAGCCACCTGAACCTGAACTTTGCCGAGGGGGCGTTTTCCGTGCTGATTGGCACCTCGGGCTCGGGAAAATCCACCACCCTGAAGATGATCAACCGGCTGGTGGAGCATGACAGCGGGCTGATCCGCTTTGCCGGGGAAGAGATCCGCAGCCTGCCGGTGCTGGAGCTGCGCCGTCGGATGGGCTATGCCATTCAGTCTATCGGCCTGTTTCCGCACTGGACGGTGGCGCAGAACATCGCCACCGTGCCGCAGCTGGAGAAATGGTCGCGGGCTAAAATCGCTGACCGCGTTGATGAACTGATGTCTCTGCTGGGGCTGGAGCCCGCGCTGCGCGACCGCTATCCGCACCAGCTCTCCGGGGGGCAGCAGCAACGTGTGGGCGTGGCGCGCGCGCTGGCGGCTAACCCGCAGGTGCTGCTGATGGATGAACCTTTCGGCGCGCTGGATCCGGTTACGCGCGGGGCGCTGCAAACGGAGATGACCCGCATTCACCGCATTCTTGGTCGAACCATCGTCCTCGTGACGCACGATATTGATGAAGCCCTGCGCCTGGCCGACCATCTGGTGCTAATGGATCATGGCGAAGTGGTGCAGCAGGGTTCGCCGCTCGCGTTGCTGACGCGTCCGAAGAACGACTTTGTGCGCGAATTTTTTGGCCGCAGCGAGCTGGGTGTGAGGCTGCTCTCTCTGCGGACGGTCGGCGACTATATGCGCCGACAGGATACGTCGCTCGCCGGGGAGCCGCTCCAGGCGCAGATGAGCCTGCGGGATGCCCTCTCCGCGTTTGTCGCGCGGCAGTGTGAGGTACTGCCCGTTTCGGATGACCGGGGGACGCCGTGCGGGACCTTACATTTTCGCGATCTGCTGGCCGGGGAGGTGACGCGTGAAGGCACTGCGTGATCCGCTCCTCTGGCTGGTAGCGCTCTTTGTCGCCTTACTGTATCTGATGCCCCACAGCGCGGCGCTGTTTCATACCCTTTTTCCCGGGCTGCCGCGGCCAGTGTATCAGCAGGAGAGCTTTATCAATCTCGCCCTGGCGCATCTCTGGCTGGTGGCGCTCTCAAGCGTCATCGCGGTGGTGCTGGGGGTAGGGGCAGGCATCGCGGTCACGCGGCCTGCGGGCAAGGAGTTTCGTCCGCTGGTGGAGACGGTTGCGGCCATCGGGCAGACGTTTCCGCCTGTTGCGGTGCTGGCGATAGCGGTGCCGGTGATGGGGTTTGGTCAGCAGCCCGCGATTATTGCGCTGATTTTATACGGCGTATTGCCCGTTCTGCAGGGCACGCTGGCGGGTATTGCGGCGGTACCGGCGTCTGTTTTAAGCGTGGCAGAAGGGATGGGGATGAGTCGCTGGCAGCGGCTACGCAAAGTCGAGTTGCCGCTTGCGGCACCGGTTATTATTGCCGGGATCCGCACGTCGGTGATTATTAACATCGGGACGGCGACCATTGCGTCTACGGTCGGCGCCAGTACGCTGGGAACGCCGATCATCATCGGCTTAAGCGGGTTTAATACGGCTTATATCGTGCAGGGGGCGGTGCTGGTCGCGCTGGCGGCCATCGTCGTCGATCGCCTTTTTGAGCGGCTGGCGCTGTACCTCAGCCGACACCGCCACGAACAATAAACGAATATCCGGCCAGCATCACGCCGCCGATACCGCTCACGGCCATCAGGACAAAAAGGGTAATAATGGCCAGTTTGGTTGCCTTCATCATGTGCTCCTGTTGTTAACGGAACAATTATACGGTGAAGCGCAGCTGTTAATGAACCATTAAATGCCGTTATGGCTCATCGGGGCCAAGGGAGTAAACCGGATAACCATTTTCACGCCATTGCGTCAGCAGCTGTTGCTGCGTGGCGGTGGGCACTTCGCCACACCAGACCAGCAGGGTCTGACCGTCGAAAAATTCAGGCTTAAGCTGGGCCAGCGAGTGCGCCAGGACATCCACGCGCCAGCCTTTTTGGGTGGCAATCCACGCTTCCAGCCACAGGCGGGTGGTATCGTGCACGTTCCAGCCGACCACCAGCGCATCTTTTCCGGCTTTGTTCTTCGCCGAGGCAAGGCAGACGGCAATGTAGTTGATCAGCACGCCGTCGAGCATACTGAGCAGCGCCTGCAGGGTGGACTGCTGGCACTGCAGGCGTCGACGGAGCGGAATGAAAAGGTGGGTGATGAGCGATTGTGCCGGGTGATCGCGCCCCTGCTCTTTGATCCAGGCGCGCACGCGCTGCAGGTTACCGGCCTGTAGAAGCCGCAGCAGGGTTTCCTGCTGTTCACGCCAGAGGTGTTGCGTGTCGGCATCGTCGTGGCTCAGCAGGGACTTCACTTTGCCGACCTGCACCCCGTTGTCGATCCAGCTTTTGATTTCGCGGATCCGGTCGATATCGGCATCGTTGAACAGACGATGCCCGCCGTCCGTTCTCTGCGGTTTGAGCAATCCATACCGCCGCTGCCACGCCCGTAGGGTAACGGGATTGATATCACAAAGGAGTGCCACTTCACCGATTGTGTAAAGCGCCATATTTGCCCCCTGGCTTACGCGTCCCCAGCTTAACTGTAGACCCACTTTGCCGAACCAGGAAGAGCTGATTAATTTTTAAACAAATAATGCGAAGTCTGCGCGATGTGCAGAAAAAGGTGTGATAACGGACACGATTTTGCGCTTTTTTGGGGTGCTTCAAAGAAAGTTAACCAACATCCGTGTATGTTACGCGTTTTTAGCGTGTGCGGTTTTGAGTATGTACGAGTTTAATCTGGTGCTGCTGTTGCTTCAGCAGATGTGCGTGTTTCTTGTCATTGCCTGGCTGATGAGTAAAACGCGTCTTTTCATCCCGCTGATGCAAGTTACCGTACGCCTGCCGCACAAGCTGCTCTGCTACGTCACCTTCTCTATTTTTTGCATCATGGGGACCTACTTCGGCCTCCACATCGAAGACTCTATTGCCAATACGCGCGCCATCGGTGCGGTGATGGGCGGGCTGCTGGGTGGTCCGGTCGTCGGTGGCCTTGTAGGTTTAACCGGGGGGCTGCACCGCTATTCCATGGGCGGGATGACGGCGCTCAGCTGCATGATCTCGACTATCGTCGAAGGGCTTCTCGGCGGGCTGGTGCACAGCTACATGATCAAGCGCGGTCGCCCGGACAAGGTGTTTAGCCCGCTTACCGCCGGAGCCATTACTTTTGTGGCCGAAATGGCGCAGATGGCGATCATTCTGCTGATCGCCCGCCCGTTTGAGGATGCGCTGCACCTGGTCAGCAATATTGCCGCCCCGATGATGGTGACCAACACCGTCGGCGCGGCGCTGTTTATGCGTATTCTGCTCGACAAGCGCGCCATGTTTGAGAAGTACACCTCGGCCTTTTCCGCCACGGCGCTGAAGGTCGCCGCCTCGACCGAAGGGATCCTGCGCCAGGGGTTTAACGAAGAGAACAGCATGAAGGTGGCTCAGGTGCTGTATAAAGAGCTGGATATCGGTGCTGTGGCCATTACCGATCGCGAAAAGCTGCTGGCCTTTACCGGCACCGGGGACGATCACCATCTGCCAGGCAAACCGATCTCGTCGACCTACACGCTACGCGCCATTGAAACCGGCGAAGTGGTCTATGCCGACGGTAACGAAGTGCCATATCGCTGTTCGCTGCACCCGCAGTGCAAGCTGGGTTCCACGCTGGTGATTCCGCTGCGCGGGGAAAATCAGCGGGTGATGGGCACCATCAAACTGTATGAGGCGAAAAACCGTCTGTTTAGCTCTATCAACCGCACGCTGGGGGAGGGCATCGCCCAGCTGCTTTCTGCGCAGATTCTGGCGGGGCAATATGAGCGGCAGAAAGCGCTGCTGACGCAGTCTGAAATTAAGCTGCTGCACGCCCAGGTTAATCCGCATTTCCTGTTTAATGCGCTTAATACGTTGAAGGCGGTGATCCGCCGCGACAGCGATCAGGCCGCGCAGCTGGTGCAGTTTCTGTCGACCTTTTTCCGTAAAAACCTGAAACGGCCGTCAGAGATCGTGACTTTGGCCGACGAGATTGAGCACGTGAATGCCTATCTGCAGATTGAGCAGGCGCGTTTTCAGTCGCGCCTGCAGGTGTCGCTCTCCGTTCCGGATGAGCTGGCGTATCAGCATCTTCCGGCCTTTACCCTGCAGCCTATTGTGGAGAACGCCATCAAGCATGGTACTTCGCAGCTTCTGGGGACAGGGGAGATAACCATCGCCGCCAGCCGTTTTAACCATCATCTGGTGCTGGATATCGAAGATAACGCGGGGCTTTACCAGCCTTCCACCTCAGGCGGATTAGGCATGAGCCTGGTGGATAAACGCCTGCGCGCCCACTTTGGCGACGACTGTGGCATTACCGTCGCCTGCGAGCCTGACCGCTTTACCCGTATTACCGTTCGACTGCCGCTGGAGGAAAACGCATGTTAAGAGTGCTGATTGTGGATGACGAGCCGCTGGCACGGGAAAACCTGCGCGTTCTGCTGCAGGAGCAGCCTGATATTGAAATTGTGGGGGAGTGCGCTAACGCCATTGAGGCCATCGGTGCGGTGCACAAGCTGCGCCCGGACGTGCTGTTCCTCGACATTCAAATGCCGCGCATCAGCGGACTGGAGATGGTCGGCATGCTTGACCCGGAGCATCGCCCCTACATCGTGTTTCTGACGGCATTTGATGAATATGCCGTTAAGGCTTTTGAGGAGCACGCGTTTGATTATTTACTCAAGCCGATTGAAGAGAAGCGGCTGGAAAAAACGCTCACCCGTTTACGCCAGGAGCGAACCGTCCAGGACGTTACGTTGCTGCCGGAGAACCAGCAGCCGCTGAAGTTTATCCCCTGCACCGGGCACAGCCGGATCTATCTTCTGCAGATGGACGATGTAGCGTTTGTCAGCAGCCGCCTGAGCGGGGTGTTTGTCACCAGCGCGGAAGGGAACGAAGGGTTTACCGAACTGACCCTGCGCACGCTGGAGAGCCGCACGCCGCTGATTCGCTGCCACCGCCAGTATCTGGTGAACATGGCGCACCTGAAAGAGATCCGTCTGGAAGATAACGGCCAGGCCGAGCTGGTGCTGCGCGCCGGGCAAACCGTCCCGGTTAGCCGCCGCTACCTGAAGAGTTTGAAAGAGGCGATTGGCCTGTAAAACTGGTACACTGCGCGCCATTGCATCATCGACATTCGAAGGCTCTATGCTAAGTAACGATATTCTTCGTAGCCTGCGCTACACCCTGAAAGCAAATAACAACGACATGGTGCGCATTCTTGCGCTGGCCGATATGGAAGCCACGTCGGCAGGTTTCGACACCTGGATGACCAAAGAAGATGAAGAGGGCTTCGTTCGTTGCCCGGACATCATTCTGTCGGGTTTCCTGAACGGCCTGATTTACGACAAGCGTGGCAAAGATCCGGCCGCGCCAGAGCTGGCGCTGGAGCGTCGGGTGAATAACAACACGGTGCTGAAAAAGCTGCGCATCGCGTTCTCGCTGAAAACGGACGATATTGTGGCGATCATGACCGAGCAAAAATACCGCGTGTCCGTGCCGGAAGTGACCGCCATGATGCGCGCGCAGGACCATAAAAATTACCGCGAGTGCGGCGACCAGTTTCTGCGTAATTTCCTGCGCGGGCTGACCCACCGGGTGCATCACCCGAAGGCGTAAATGCGGCATGGGTGCGGCATGATGCCCTCACCCCGGCCCTCTCCCACTGTACGGTCCGGGGACATGGTAGACAGGTGTTCGGGGACATGGTGAACACTTTTTAACATCCTTTACCCATGGTGATCGACTTTTTCTTCAGGTCGATCACCCCCACTTTCGTGCTGTACCACCACACTTCATAGCTGCCGTCTTCCTGCGTCTCCTTCAGCCCCACCCGTTCTCCCCTGAACGCCTTGCCTGCACTCAGGCTTACCCCTTTCACGCTCAGCTTTCCGCTGATATCCACTTTCCTGACCATCACGCCTTCATCATATTCCGGCGGCGTTACGCTCCCGCTGTACTGCCGGGCAGACGGCTGATACCGCGAGGCCGGTACCGCCATATCCAGCCCCTCATGCGGGCGTTCAAGGTTGTAGACCGTCCGCCAGTGGTCGAAGGCGCGCTGCAGCTCTCCGCTGTCCGCGAACCATTTTCCCTGCAGCACTTCCGACTTCAGGCTGCGGTGAAAACGCTCCAGCTTGCCCTGCGTCTGCGGATGGTAAGGCCGGGAATGCCCCACCCGGATACCGTGGCGCATCAGCCACAGCTCCAGCGCCGTCCAGGTACCGGTGGTGTCGCCCCACGGTGAGCCGTTGTCCATCGTCATCCGGTCCGGCAGGCCGTAGCGTTCAAACACGCTGACCAGCTGCTGCTGCACGGTCTCACGCCGTTCATCGGTACAGGGCGCCAGGCACAGGGAAAAACGGGAGTGGTCGTCCAGCAGGGTGAGCGGATGGCAGCGGCCACCGCCAAAGGGAAAGTGGCCCTTAAAATCCATCTGCCAGAGGCGGTTCGGCGCGTCGTGTTCGAAGCGTCCCGTGGCCGGAATGCCCGGTGAAACGCCCGGCAGCAGGCCATGACGGGCCATCAGGTGATGGACGGTGCTGAAGGCGGGCATGGTGTGCCCCTGGTCCTCGAGCCAGCGCTTAATCTTGCGTGCGCCCCAGCGTTCATGACGGTCATGCGCCATGCGCAGCAGGGCCGTGGTGTCGTCTGACGAGCGGTTCGGGGAGTGATGAGGTGCGCGGGAGCGGTCCTGAAGGCCGGATACGCCTTCCTGAACCCAGCGCTGAAGCCACTTGTAGCCGGTGGCAGGAGAAATGCCGTACTGACGGCAGAGGAAACGGATGTTCGCCCCGTCCTGCGAGGCGAACAAAACAAACTCGGTACGTAATGACATGGTATCTCTCGCATCCCAGGGCATAAGCGACTCCATAAACGGGTTCTTATGCATCAGTTGTAAGTGTCTACCATGTCCCCGAACAAGTGTTCACTATGTCCCCGGACCGTACACCCACAGGGAGAGGGAGAACAAAAAAGCCGGAGATTATCTCCGGCTTTTTTGTTATTTCACCTGCTGACCCGGCTTCGCGCCTTCGTCAGGGCTTAACAGGAAAATATCTTTCCCGCCAGGGCCTGCGGCCATCACCATCCCCTCTGAGATGCCGAAGCGCATTTTGCGCGGCGCCAGGTTAGCGACCATCACGGTCTGACGACCGATCAGTACCTGCGGGTCCGGGTAGGCTGAACGGATGCCGGAGAAGACATTGCGCTTCTCGCCGCCGAGATCCAGCGTCAGGCGCAGCAGCTTGTCAGAGCCTTCCACGAATTCTGCGTTTTCAATCAGCGCCACGCGCAGGTCGACTTTGGCGAAATCATCAAAGGTGATGGTTTCCTGAATCGGATCGTCCGCCAGCGGGCCGGTCACCGGTGCCGCAGCTGCCTTCACTTCTTCTTTGGATGCTTCCACCAGGGCTTCAACCTGCTTCATCTCGATGCGGTTGTACAGTGCCTTGAAGGTGTTCACCTTGTGGCCGAGCAGCGGCTGCGCCATTGCATCCCAGGTCAGTTCAGTGTTCAGGAACGCTTCAGCGCGGGCTGCCAGCTGTGGCAGAACCGGCTTCAGATAGGTCATCAGCACGCGGAACAGGTTGATGCCCATGGAGCAGATGGCCTGCAGATCGGCATCGCGACCTTCCTGTTTAGCGACAACCCACGGTGCCTGCTCGTCCACATAGCGGTTAGCCAGGTCAGCCAGCGCCATGATTTCACGCACCGCTTTACCGAACTCGCGCGTTTCCCAGGCTTCGCCAATGGTCGCCGCCGCGTCGGTAAAGGTTTGGTACAGGGCAGGGTCCACCAGTTCAGCGGCCATTACGCCGTCAAAGCGTTTGGCGATAAAGCCCGCGTTACGGGAGGCCAGGTTCACCACCTTGTTCACGATGTCCGCGTTCACGCGCTGCACGAAATCTTCCAGGTTCAGGTCGATATCGTCGATGCGGGAAGAGAGCTTCGCGGTGTAGTAGTAGCGCAGGCTGTCCGCGTCGAAGTGGTTCAGCCAGGTGCTGGCCTTGATAAATGTGCCGCGAGATTTGGACATCTTCGCGCCGTTTACCGTCACGTAGCCGTGAACGAACAGGTTGGTCGGCTTGCGGAAGTTGCTGCCTTCCAGCATGGCCGGCCAGAACAGGCTGTGGAAGTAAACGATGTCTTTACCGATGAAGTGGTACAGCTCGGCGGTAGAGTCTTTCTTCCAGTATTCGTCGAAGCTGGTGGCGTCGCCACGCTTGTCACACAGGTTCTTGAAGGAGCCCATGTAGCCGATTGGCGCGTCCAGCCAGACGTAGAAATATTTGCCCGGCGCGTTCGGGATTTCGAAGCCGAAGTACGGCGCATCGCGGGAGATATCCCACTGCTGCAGGCCGGATTCGAACCACTCCTGCATCTTGTTCGCCACCTGCTCCTGCAGCGCGCCGCTGCGGGTCCACGCCTGCAGCATTTCGCTGAAGGATGGCAGGTCGAAGAAGAAGTGCTCGGAATCACGCATCACAGGCGTGGCGCCGGATACCACGGATTTCGGCTCAATCAGTTCGGTCGGGCTGTAGGTCGCGCCGCAGACTTCGCAGTTATCGCCGTATTGATCCGGGGATTTACATTTTGGACAGGTGCCTTTGACAAAACGGTCCGGCAGGAACATGCCTTTTTCCGGATCGTACAGCTGAGAGATGGTGCGGTTTTTGATAAAACCGTTCTCTTTCAGACGGGTGTAGATCAGCTCCGACAGCTCGCGGTTTTCGTCGCTGTGCGTGGAGTGATAGTTGTCATAGCTGATGTCAAAGCCAGCAAAATCGGTCTGATGCTCCTGACTCATTTCGGCAATCATCTGCTCCGGGGAAATCCCCAGCTGCTGCGCTTTCAGCATGATCGGGGTGCCGTGGGCATCGTCCGCACAGATGAAGTTAACCTCGTGGCCGCGCATTCGCTGGTAACGGACCCAGACATCAGCCTGGATATGCTCCAGCATGTGGCCGAGGTGGATTGAGCCGTTGGCGTACGGCAGGGCGCACGTTACCAGAATTTTTTTCGCGACTTGAGTCATAGTAGGCATTACTTCTTTTAACTGTGAAAAGGGTTTTTGATATTACCAAAAGGGGCATTATTAAGTAAGCACAAACCACGGCCTTTCAGGTAAACTTGTTTGTCTAAGGTCTTATTCACAAGAACAAAGGAGTCGGGATGAGTTCTCAATCCCAGGCCAAATCACCGGAAGCCTTACGAGCAATGGTCGCCGGGACGCTGGCTAACTTTCAGCATCCAACCCTGAAGCACAATCTCACTACGCTGAAAGCGTTACACCATGTCGCATGGCTGGACGACACGCTGCACATTGAGCTGCAAATGCCGTTCGTCTGGACCAGCGCCTTTGACGCGCTGAAAGAGCAGACCAGCGCTGAGCTGCTGCGCATTACCGGCGCAAAAGCGATTGACTGGAAGCTGAGCCACAGCATCGCCACGCTGAAGCGCGTGAAAAACCAGCCTGGCGTCAACGGGGTGAAAAACATCATTGCCGTCAGTTCGGGCAAGGGCGGGGTGGGGAAATCCTCTACTGCCGTTAACCTGGCGCTGGCGCTGGCGGCGGAAGGGGCAAAGGTCGGTATTCTGGATGCCGATATCTACGGTCCGTCCATTCCAAACATGCTGGGTGCGGAAAACCAGCGTCCAACCTCGCCGGACGGCACGCATATGGCGCCGATCGTGGCGCACGGCCTGGCGACTAACTCTATCGGTTACCTGGTGACCGACGATAACGCTATGGTCTGGCGCGGCCCGATGGCCAGCAAGGCGCTGCTGCAGATGCTGCAGGAGACAATGTGGCCGGATCTGGATTATCTGGTGCTGGATATGCCGCCAGGCACCGGTGACATTCAGCTGACGCTGGCGCAAAACATTCCGGTAACGGGTGCCGTTGTGGTCACCACGCCGCAGGATATCGCGCTGATCGACGCCAAAAAAGGCATCGTGATGTTCGAGAAAGTGGAAGTGCCGGTGCTGGGTATCGTCGAGAACATGAGCATGCACATCTGCAGCAACTGTGGACACCATGAACCTATCTTCGGTACCGGCGGTGCGGAGAAGCTGGCGGCGCAGTATCACACCCAGCTACTGGGGCAGATGCCGCTGCATATTTCCCTGCGTGAAGATCTGGACAGCGGTAAACCAACGGTGGTCAGCCGTCCGGAAAGCGAGTTCGCGGAGATGTATCGCCAGCTGGCGGGGCGCGTTGCAGCCCAGCTCTACTGGCAGGGTGAAGTGATCCCGGGTGAAATCGCCTTCCGCGCGGTGTAATTCCTCTGCGCTTTAGTGCCGGGTGGCGGCTTCGCCTTGCCCGGCCTACGAAATACGGTTTTGTAGGTCAGGTAAGCGAAGCGCCACCTGACGTTACCCAAGCCGATAATGCATCAGATAGTACTCTCCCTCAGGAGAATTCCCCGTCGCCTCAATGTGCCAGCCGTGCCGCTGGTAAAACGCAATAGCCCGCGCATTCTTCACCAGACACTTGAGTGACCCCGTGCTGGTAAACGTCTTCTGTACGTGTTCAAGCAACACATGTCCGACGCCCAGGCTCTGATACTGCGGATCGACAAATAGGTTGTGCAGAAAATTATCGTTCGTCCAGACTGAGGCGAAGCCAAGTCGGTGCCCATCCTGTTCCGCCACCCAAATCTCTTCGTCCAGGGTTGCCGCGTCAAAATCTTCAAGCTGCCACGCAGAACTGTCCAGCCACGGCCAGGCTTCACGCCGGGCGTGGAGGAAGAGCGTGCGCAGGAAAGGGCGATCGCTCTCCTGCCACGGACGGATTACGATCGTATCAGCGATGATAGAAGATATCTCCATTGTAGGCTTTGTAGATTTTGCCATCGGCATCGCCAATCAGAACGTAGTTTTCACCCATGTAGGTCCAGTGGGTACCGGCATCCGGCGCCGGAAGGTTACGCAACTGGTACTGTTTGATGGTGTACTCCGGCGTTTGATACTGCGCGGGTGCGGTGTCGCCGATTTTGAACTTTGTGAAATCCGCGATGAATTCTTGTTCTTCGTAGGCCTTAATGCCCGATGGCGCAGCGGCGGTTTGCGGGGCAGAGAACGCGGAGCCCGCCAGAGACAGTAATACACCCAGAAGCAGCAGTTTACGCTTAGCCATTTTTTCTCCAGTGATATCGTTACAGATGCTTTTTGTCTGCGGGGCGCACATGACGAGGCAGACAGTCCATTTTAAGTATCAAAGCATGGTGTGTTTGATAAAAAATGTAACAAAAGTGGAGGGTTTTGGGTAGTCGATTACGGCGATGTTCATCATTACAGTGAATGCTCGCTGTGTTAGTTATTTATTATTTTTATTATTTTATTAATCTATTCTGAAAATAACTCTCGCCGTCAAAATTGGACTGTTAAGCGAATGCTTTCACGAGGGATAACATTTAATATGCGCCACCGTATAAAGTGACATTCGTTTCTGTTTCTTGCGCAATTGTGCGCTGACGTTAACTTTTTTATAAATCAGCGGGCTTGCGCTTTATGGTTTTTAGATGTCACGAAATTATTAATATAATTATATTTCATGGTGTTAGCTGGAGTTCTTTTGCGAGCTTAACGCCAGACGCAACGATTAATCAACATTTAATATAAATGAAAAATACAATTGCACTTTCACTCTTATTTTTCACGATCAGCCAGTTAACAGGGTGTGTATTTTCACCGGGTCAAAATTTAAGTCTGTCCGGGAAAAAGGTTACGCCAGCTGAAGACGTTAATTATCAGCTGGACAAACGCGTGGAGATTTTTCCTTTGACCCCGGCTTTAATTGAAAAATTGCGTCCACCCATGTCTAAATCTCAGGCAAATCCTAATCTGGATGAGCAGCTCAAAAACTGGGAATACCGTATTGGTCCGGGGGACATTCTGACGGCGACCGTCTGGGATCACCCTGAATTAACGACGCCCGCGGGGCAATACCGCAGCGCGAGCGACGCCGGCAACTGGGTCAATGCCGATGGTACGCTCTTTTATCCCTACGTTGGAAAGCTGCACGTGGCAGGAAAAACGGTGACGCAGGTGCGCCAGGAGATCACCGCGCGGCTGGATAAGGTCATTGAGAGCCCGCAGGTGGGCGTCAGCATTGCCTCCTTGACGCATGATGGCAAGGACTCGCGTCTTTCTCTCTCTGCCCTGATGCAGCATGGCGATCTGACCCAAAATAAGCTGCTTTATCCTGGCGACATCCTGTTTGTTGCCCGTAACAATGCCCTGAAAGTGTTTGTGATGGGCGAGGTGGTTAAACAGAGCACGCTTAAGATGGATCGCAGCGGCATGACGCTGGCCGAAGCTCTGGGGAATGCGGCGGCTTAAACCAGGATATGGCCGATGCAACCGGGATTTTTGTTATTCGCCTGACGTCTCAGAAAGGCGAGAAGGACAAAATCGCTAATATCTATCAGCTCAATGCAGAAGATGCCTCCGCCATGGTGCTGAGTACGGAATTCCAGCTGGAGCCGTACGACATTGTCTATGTCTCTACAGCCCCGCTTTCACGCTGGAACCGCGCGATCATCCAGCTGGTACCGACCATCAGTGGCGTACATGACCTGACCGAAACCGTCCGTTACATCAGATCGTGGCCGCAATAATGTTCAATTCCATTTTAGTGGTTTGCACCGGCAATATTTGCCGTTCACCGATTGGCGAGCGGCTGTTACGTCAGTTATTACCCTGCAAGCAGATGACCTCGGCAGGTATATTTGGGCTCGAAGGACGCCCGGGGATGCGGCAGCAAAAGAAATCGCCTCGCGCCACGGTGTTTCGCTGGAAGGTCACGTGGCGCGTAAGGTCACACGTAGTCTGTTACAAAAATCCGATTTGATTCTGGTGATGGAGCCGGAGCATCTCCGCTTTATTGCCTCTGTAGCCCCGGAGATTCGGGGGAAATCGCTGTTGTTTGGTCAGTGGCTTGAGACAAAGGACATTCCCGACCCGCATTGCAAAAGTCGGGAAGCCTTCGAATATGTTTTCGAACAGTTGGGAAAATCCAGCCAGGAATGGGCTCGTCGTTTGCGTCAACAAGGAATGAAGCAGTAATGTCGTCTCATAAATCAGACAAGTTTGGTGCCGATGTTTCTCCCGATGCCGCCCCTGAACTTTTGCTGCTCAAATCGCGGATGATTTTGGGGAGGCCGTTGACAAGTCAGGTCTCACATACAGCGCCAAACGGCACCTGTTCCCGGTCATCGGGGCGCTGCTGGAACGCGAACGTAAAGCCGGTGAACTGACCATTGGCACGCTGACTCTTCCCCTTCAGGAAGACAAGCCGCAGGAACTTTTACTGACCGTTCAGGAGCAGGGCCGATATCGACTTGAGGGCAAAAACCTGGAGGCTGATGGCGTTGTCGGGAAAACGCTTGTTAAAAACGGGGGGACGCTGCTGGTAACGTCACTGAGCGCCCAATTTGACCTCAAAACTCTCACCAGGCTTGAAGCAATTAACGCCCTCCAGCGCCGGTTTACCGTCGCGGAGCCGGCGAAACAGAGCGGAATTATTACCTTAACGCTGACGGGCGAAGATGCTGACAAAATTGCCGTGGTACTCAATACCATTGCTGAAAGTTATCTCAGCCAGAATATTGAACGTCAGGAAGCGGAAGACACCCGCAGCCTGACATTTTTGCAGGATCAACTGCCTAAAATCCGCCGCGAACTGGATGAAGCCGAAACACGGCTGAACGCCTACAGGGAGCAGTGCGATTCTGTTGATTTATCCCTTGAGGCGAAGACGATCCTCGACCAGGTTGTGAATGTTGAAAACCAGCTTAACGAACCTGCTGGTGGCCCGCTTTGGTAAAACCAGCGTTAAAGAGATCGAGAACAGCCTGAAGCGTCTGCAGCAGATGGGGGTAAAGGTGAATGGCGCGATCCTCAATGACATCGTGAAATCCGCCGCGCTCTATTACAGCTCGGGATATAGCCATTACGACTATGGTTATACCCCGGAATAAACGTGGCGCGACACTTCTTTACAGCATGACGGCCAATAGCCCGTTAAGATGACCTCCGTTGAATCGAGAGGTCATAATGGATAACCGCAAATTCAGTCGCCTGGGTCGCTGGGCGCGGGAAGGCGCCATACTTTTTGTGATGGCGCTGGCCGTCATGTGGGGCGTGGATCAGTACCGAAAACCGACTCTGCCTGCCAGTTTTAGCGCAACCCCGATGCAGAGTATCGACGGTAAGATCCACGATATCACGGCGCTCAGCCAGGAGCGCCCGCTGCTGATCTACGTCTGGGCAACCTGGTGCAGCATCTGTCGTTATACGACACCTGCGGTCGATAAGCTGGCAGAAGAGGGCGGTAACGTCGTGAGCATTGCCATGCGATCCGGTGATGATGCAAAGCTTGCCCGCTGGGCAGAAAAGAAAAGCCTGAGGATGCCGGTAATTAACGATGCAAACGGTGCCTTGTCGCAGCAGTGGCAGGTGAGCGTGACGCCGACGCTGGTGATTGTCTCGAAGGGTGATGTGGTCAGCACCACAACGGGCTGGACGAGCTACTGGGGATTAAAATTAAGGATGTGGTGGGCAGGCGTATAAAGATAACCCCTCTCCCGGCGGAAGAGGGGTTTTGTATTACTTAGCCAGAACTTCCTGCGCGGTGCGCTCAACCAGAGACAGCAGGACTTTAATATCCTCCAGCGTCACGGTTGGATTCAGCAGCGTCAGCTTCAGGCAGGTCACGCCGTTATGCTCGGTCACGCCGACGTTAGCGCGGCCAGATTCCAGCAGCGCATCACCAATTTTCTGGTTCAGCAGGGCGATGCCCGCGTCGTCCATCTGCACCTGTCCGCGGAAGCGGAACAGCACGCTTGCCAGCTGTGGCTGCATGACCAGTTCCAGAGCAGGCTGCGCTTTCACGTAGGCCGCAACCTGCTGTGCCAGCGTCACGCCGTGATCGATGATCGCCGCGTATTGCTCCTGACCCAGCGCTTCCAGGCTCATCCACAGCTTCAGTGCGTCGAAACGACGGGTGGTCTGCAGAGATTTGGACACAAGGTTAGGCACGCCCGCTTCTTCGTCGAACTCAGAGTTCAGGTAAGCCGCCTGATAGCGCATCAGCTCATAGTGACGCGCTTCTTTCAGCAGGAACGCGCCGCAGCTGATGGTCTGGAAGAACTGCTTGTGGAAGTCCAGGGTGACGGAATCCACCAGCTCGATGCCGTCCAGGTAGTGACGATACTGCTCAGACATCAGCAGCGCGCCGCCCCAGGCCGCATCAACGTGTACCCAGATGTTCTGTTTCGCGGCCAGTTCAGCGATCGCGCGCAGCGGATCGATAGCACCGGCATCGGTAGTACCTGCCGTCGCGACGATGGCCAGAATCTGCTCGCCGTTCGCGTTGCACTGTTCGATTTTCGCCGCCAGATCGGTCAGATCCATGCGGGAGAACTCGTCGGTTTTCACCTGCACCACGGACTGATAGCCCAGGCCCATCAGCGCCATGTTTTTCTGCACGGAGAAGTGCGCGTTTTCGGAGCACAGCACGCGAATTTTGCGCAGATCGCCCACCAGGCCGTCCTGCTGAACGGAGTGACCCTGACGCGCGAAGAACGCATCGCGAGCCAGCATCAGGCCCATCAGGTTGCTCTGGGTACCGCCGCTGGTGAAGACACCCGCGTCGCCAGCCTGATAACCCACGCGGGTACGCAGCCATTCGATCAGTTTGATCTCAATAATGGTTGCGGACGGGCTTTGATCCCAGGAGTCCATACTCTGGTTAGTGGCGTTGATCAGCACTTCCGCCGCCTGGCTTACCACCAGGCTTGGGCAGTGCAGGTGCGCCACGCACTGCGGGTGATGAACGGACAAGCTGTCTTTCAGGAAGAACTCGACGGCGCGTTCAATCGCCGCTTCGTTTCCCAGCCCTTTCGGGTTGAAATCCAGCTTAATACGGTCGCGCAGCTCCGCGACCGTTTTGCCCTGGTACATCTCAGGCTGTTTCAGCCACTGCATCACAGCCTGAGTGCTTTGTTCAATCGCCTGCTGGTAAGCTTCAATGCTCTGCGCAGAGGAGAACAAAATTGGGTTTGAATCAGACATCGTAATCAATAACTCCGGTTACGCCGGGCGAACGCCCGCAGCAAGCAGTGCCTGCTCAAATTTATCCAGGAAGATTTTCAGCTCTTCGTCGCTGATCAGCAGAGACGGCAGCAGGCGCAGAACGATACCGTTACGGCCGCCACGCTCCAGAATCAGACCGGCTTCGAAGCACTTCTTCTGAATCAGCGCAGACAGTTCGCCGTCGCCCGGGAAGCAGCCCATGTGGTCAGCGGCTTCGTGCGGCTTAACGATCTCAATACCGATCATCATGCCCAGACCGCGAACGTGGCCGATGACCGGATAACGTTTCGCCATCTCTTTCAGCTGGCCTTTCAGCCATTCGCCCTGTGCAGCCACTTTGCCAGCGATGTTCTGATCTTTCAGGATTTTCAGCGTCGTCAGACCGGTTGCCATCGCCAGCTGGTTGCCGCGGAAGGTGCCGGTATGGTGGCCTGGCGCCCATGCGTCGAACTGCTTTTTGATACCGAGCACGGCCAGCGGCAGACCGCCACCGACGGCTTTAGACATCACGATGATGTCTGGCTCAATGCCAGCGTGTTCGAAGGCGAAGAATTTACCGGTACGGGCAAAGCCAGCCTGAACTTCGTCGAGGATCAGCAGAATGCCGTGTTCCTGAGTCACTTTACGGATGCGCTGCAGCCACTCGGCCGGAGCCGGGTTAACGCCGCCTTCGCCCTGAACGGCTTCCAGGATCACCGCAGCAGGTTTGCGCACGCCGCTTTCAACGTCGTTAATCAGGTTATCGAAGTAGTAAGTCAGCGCTTTCACGCCCGCTTCACCACCGATACCCAGCGGGCAGCGGTACTCGTGCGGGTAAGGCATGAACTGCACTTCTGGCATCATACCGTCTACTGCTTCTTTCGGAGACAGGTTGCCGGTCACGGACAGCGCGCCGTGAGTCATACCGTGGTAACCGCCAGAGAAGCTGATGATACCGCTACGACCGGTCACTTTTTTCGCCAGCTTCAGCGCCGCTTCTACGGCGTCGGCACCGGATGGACCGGTGAACTGCAGGCAGTACTCTTTGCCCTGACCAGGCAGCAGAGAGAGCAGGTATTCAGAAAACGCGTCTTTCAGAGGCGTAGTCAGATCCAGAGTGTGTAACGGCAAGCCGCTGGTAATGACATTTTGGATGCTTTTCAGCACATCAGGATGGTTATGGCCAAGCGCAAGGGTGCCTGCGCCTGCTAAACAGTCAAGGTATTCTTTATTATCTGCATCGGTGATCCACACGCCTTCTGCTTTAGTGATCGCTAAAGGCAGTTTGCGCGGATAACTCCTGACGTTAGATTCAAACTCGGCCTGACGGGCCAGATAGGTTTCGTTGCTTTTGTGGGCATCTACGGTGTCAATACGGACTTTATCCGTCATCATATCACTCCTACAACCGCCGCTTCGTTATGAGCCACGATTGAATAAAAAGTTAAAAAACAGATGGGGGCCTGAAAAAAACGCCGCCAATATAGAGCCTTTTGTCACGGGGCTCAATGGTTAATTTGTTTACTGTTTTGTGACATGGGGCACAGGAGAGGCGATATCACCCTTTTTAAAAAGAAGATTGCACTTTATGGCGAGCAAAAACAGTTGGTTACGTGAGGTTTGGACGGGCTGTTAAATGAAAGAAAAGAGTGTGACAAATCGTGCCATTGACTGAGAAAAAAAGGAGGTATGCTGCCTTGATACCCCCTTATTTTTCCATCACCGGCAAAAAGCGGTGGTCACATGGCGTGCGCAATGGAATCACGCATTAAAAATGGACTTTCAACGCGCGTCGTTTCCCGGTGCTGTTCACCATGAATAATGTGAAGGGCGCTCAGGCGGCCAATTTCATAGTGGGGCAACTGAACCGTTGAAAGAGGGGGCTGGAACAATTCTCCAATGCCCACCATATTGTCGTAGCCGATAACCGCGACATCTTCAGGAATGCGAATCCCCTGCGCCAGCAGCGTCTGATACACCATAAACGCGATACGATCGTTGCCGCAGATAACGGAGTCAAACCGGGGGATGCCATTCTGGATGCGCGCCAGCAATGCGGACGGAATGTCACGATAATGCTCGTCTCCGGGCGCCATATAGCTGTGCTCCAGGCTGTCCGGGTCGAGCCCGGCTTCACGGCAGGCACGTTCAAGCCCCTGACGGCGTCGGGTTGTGGCCAGATGGCCCACCGGTAAATGCAGACACAGGGGCTGCCGATAGCCCTCAGCGAGTAACGCCCTGACGGCGGCGTACTGCCCCTGTTCATCATCCGGAATATAGCTGGCGACCTTTTCACCGACACTTTCACAGTTGGCCAGTACGCAGGGGAGGGTGAGCAGCTTGGCAGGAAAAGGAACCTGACGTAGCCCCATCGTGGTGTAGATAATCCCGTCTGGCCGGTGGGAGAGCAGAAGATCGACGATGGCATCCGGGTTGTCGTCAGCAAACATATTCATGACGAAGCTATTCCAGCCGTGCAGCCTGGCCGTCTCTTCAATAGACAGCGTAATCTCCACCGAGAACGGAGTCGTGACCGTATCGAGCGCCAGCACGCCAATGGTTTTAGGTGAAGCGTTTGCGCCGCGTATTTTCTTGGCGGACAGATCGGGAACGTAGCTGGTCTGCTCGATAGCCCACTGCACGCGCGCCAGCGTTTCCGGTTTAAGACGCTCCGGGCTGTTAAGCGCGCGGGAAACCGTCATCAGCGATACGTTAGCCAGCTTTGCGACGTCCTTCAGGGAAGCCATTTTCTTACTCCATTAATGCTCTGTGAGAGGGTATACAACTAAGTCGCTGATGTAAAAGGAAGGCTGATGACCAGGTTAAGTCTCGCTTACCTCACTTATGAATTTTTGATCGCGATCTCATTCTCTTGATGTTAACGTTAACTTTCGTGATTAACATCTTAAATATCACTCAAGCTGCATGAGAAAGCATAAATGTTAACGTTACCATTGTGTCATTACTCCAACATGAGAATGTCATGATGAAAACGCATCACTCTCACAGCTATCCCTTACTGAGCGCATTACTGTTTTTCTTTTTTGTCACCTGGTCATCTTCCGGTTCGTTGCTCTCTATCTGGCTCCATCAGGAAGTGGGCTTAAAAGCGGGGGATACGGGCATTATCTATGCCGTGCTTTCCGTATCCGCGCTGTTTGCACAAATCTGTTATGGATTTATTCAGGACAAACTTGGCCTGCGCAAACACCTGCTCTGGTTTCTGACCAGTCTGCTGATTCTTTCCGGCCCGGCCTTTTTGCTGTTTGGCTATCTGCTGCAGATTAACGTATTGCTGGGCAGTATTTTTGGTGGGATTTATATCGGCCTGACGTTTAACGGTGGGATTGGGGTGCTGGAATCCTATACCGAACGCGTAGCCCGTCAGAGCCAGTTTGAGTTTGGCAAGGCGAGAATGTGGGGATCGCTTGGCTGGGCGGTGGCAACCTTTTTTGCGGGGCTCCTGTTTAACATTAATCCGAAGCTGAATTTCGCTGTCGCGAGCTGTGCCGGGCTGGTGTTTTTTGTTTTGCTCGCGCGCCTCAGGGTCTCTTCCGCCCCGCACGCCATGCAGGAAGCGGTGTCCGGTGGCAAGGTCACGCTGGAGGACGCATTACGCCTGCTGACGCTGCCGCGTTTTTGGGCGCTGGTGTTTTTCGTTATCGGCACCTGCATTTACGGCGTTTACGATCAGCAGTTCCCGGTCTATTTCTCGTCACAGTTCCCGACGTTGCAGGAAGGAAACGCCATGTACGGCTATCTCAACTCCTTCCAGGTTTTTCTTGAGGCGGCGGGCATGTTTTGTGCCCCGTGGCTGGTAAACCGCCTCGGCGCGAAAAACGGCCTGATATTCGCGGGCATGGTGATGGCAATGCGTATGGTGGCATCCGGTCTGGTTGAGGGGCCGGTGCTCATCTCCATTACCAAGCTGCTGCACGCGGTTGAACTGCCCGTATTGCTGGTCTCAATCTTTAAATACAACAGCCTGCATTTTGATAAACGGCTCTCTTCCACCCTCTATCTGGTGGGCTTTGCCTGTACAAGCTCGGTGATTGCTTCGGTTCTGTCGCCGCTGGCGGGTTACAGCTATGAGAAATACGGCTTTGCCCAATCCTATCTCATTATGGGGCTATTAGTTTTCAGCACCACGCTCATCTCCATCTTCCTGTTGCGCTCGGGTAAGTCTTCTTCTGACCCGCTCATGCCGCAACCCTCCACTATCTGACTGAAAAGAGTGAATAAATGATGTATTCCATAGCCAAAGCTGAACAGGCCTTACAGGCCAAACGCGGCGATCTTAACCTGCGCTGGTATCCGCGTTACCACCTCGCCGCGCGCGCCGGCTGGATGAACGACCCGAATGGCCTGGTGTGGTTTGACGGCTGGTATCACGCGTTTTACCAGCATCATCCGTACTCGACCCAGTGGGGGCCGATGCACTGGGGCCATGCGCGCAGCAAGGATTTAGTTCGCTGGGAACATCTCCCGGTGGCGCTGGCACCGGAAGGGCCAGAAGACAAGGACGGCTGTTTTTCCGGCTCGGCGGTGGTGGATGGCGATACGCTGGCGCTGATTTATACCGGACACAAATTCCACGGCGATCCGGGTGACGAGGCTAACCTTTATCAGGTACAGTGCCTGGCAACCAGCCGTGATGGCGTCCATTTTTCGCGACAAGGAACGATCGTTGATACGCCGCCTGGGCTGCATCATTTCCGCGATCCGAAAGTGTGGCGGGAAGGGGAGCGCTGGTACATGGTTGTCGGTGCACGGGATGGCGAGACGGGCCAGGTGCGCGTTTACCGTTCTGACGATCTGCGCGAATGGCAGGATATGGGCGTGCTGGCGGTGGCTGAAAAAGAGATGGGTTACATGTGGGAATGCCCGGACTTTTTCACCCTCAACGGTAAACGCGTGCTGATGTTTTCACCTCAGGGGCTGGCTGCGGAGGGATTCAACAATCGCAATCTTTTCCAGAGCGGCTACCTGCTGGGGGAGTGGCAGCCCGGCCAACCTTTCGTGCGTGAAGGTGAGTTTGTGGAGATGGACTGCGGGCATGATTTCTATGCGCCGCAAAGCTTCCTGACGCCTGACGGACGCCGCATCGTTATCGGCTGGCTGGATATGTGGGAATCCCCCCTTCCGGAACAGCAGGATGGGTGGGCTGGCATGCTCTCTTTGCCGCGCGAACTGACGCTAAGTGCGGATAACCGCCTGCAGATGCGGCCAGCCCGAGAAGTCGAATGCCTGCGGGTGGCATGGTTCCCCTGGCCGGTGAGCACGCTCAACAATCAGCAGATCGTTCAGGTGGAAAGCTGTGATGCGATGGAGGTCATACTGCAGTGGGATTGCGTCAACAGCAGCGCGGAGCAGTACGGCATTCGCCTTGGTGACGGATTACGTCTCTACGTCGATGCGCAGATGCAGCGCCTGGTGCTGGAGCGCTATTATCCGCAGTATGGCCTGTGCGGCACCCGAAGCGTCGCGCTTAACCTGAACGACACGCTAAGCCTGCGCCTGTTCGTTGACAGCTCGTCTGTGGAAGTGTTTGTCAATGAAGGTGAGGCGTGCCTCAGCAGCCGCATTTACCCTGATGAAGGGGCGCACGAACTGGCATTGTTTGCCTGGACGGGAACGGCATCGCTTATTAATGCCGGGGCGTGGCAGCTAGAGTAATACGTTAAGGCCTGCAAATTAAAAAGGCGACAGGTGTCGCCTCTGTTTTCTATTTAATCTTTGTTGCGTAACCTTCAAACTTTCCCTCTTTACTCACCGCTAATTTGCCTTTAGCGGGATAGTAAATGAAGGTGTATAGCCCTTGTGAATAAACTTTTGCCTGAGGCTCGTTTTCATCCAGCGCGCCCAATACGCCATCGACATTTAGGATCTCGCCTTTAATCGTGATCTTCATTCCTTCCCATTTAAAGGTGTGAACCGCTTTAGCTGCCTGTGCATGTTGCTTCGCATTTTTTTTAGCCCAGATACCCGTACCCGCAGCGGCATCACGTGCGTTCGCCCATGCTGCATTTTGTGCGGCTTCATTGTAAACATTCTGGCGATTTTGCTCAGCCAGGTAGCAGGTATCTTTGCTAATACCCTGGCGCTCACATTCGGCCATGCGCTGAGCAGGTGAAGTACATGCAGAAATCAGGATGGCAGCACTAGCTATTAGTACCGCTGAGAGTGACTTTATCATTATGATGATACCTTAGATGAAATATTCGATAGAAGGAGGTTTAATAGCCGCAAATATAATAAGTCTGATACATAATACCTAACCATGCGCCAACGATAATAAGCATCAGGTACAATATTACAGAGATAACAATGTATTTTGTCATGCTGGTTATTTATTAAAAGCCGATTCCTACGCCGACTGAAGCTCCCATGTTATTTGCTGTATCATCAGAGAAGCTCACTTTACCAACCATATGTTCGTTAAAGTTAACCGACGCCCCAACCGCTAAAGCGCTTTCACCGTTGTAAGTCGCACCGCCAGCCGAGAACATCACGCGCTGATTCGTTTGCACCTGTGGTAAACCGGCCATCGCCATCGCGCCACTGATACCCGCGTTTGCTTCTTTCTTGTTATTATCGACTTCCTCACGCAGCGATCTAAATTGCTGGTTGGTGTTGTTATTCAGAGCCTGTAATGTCTGTTTGGTAGCCTGCAGTTCCTGTGCTTTGGCAGTAATAGCCTGACTATTAGTTGTGACTTTAGCTTGTGTTGCCGTGTCTACCTGCGTTCGTGTCACGGTGGTCATCACGCCATCTTTACCATTCGCTCCATCACGTCCGTTAACTCCAGCAACGCCTTGTGCGCCCGTAGAACCGGTATCGCCTTTATCGCCTTTAGCGCCATCTTTTCCATCTACGCCGTTAGTGGGTTTTGGTGTATTCTCAAGAGCTAACAGGCGGCTATCTTGCACAGCATTAACAGTTTCAATATCAGTAATTGCAGTTCCGTTAGTAAGCACGCCTTTTAACGCCACATCACCTTTTGTATTAGCGGTGTCGGCAAGAGCGCCTGCTAATTTAGCTTCCTGATCTACGTGAGAAACAGTCGTTTGAAGAGAGGAGATATCAGCGGTGTTCGTGCTGATATTATTTTTACTTACGTTGATCTCGTCTTGCATTCGTTCACGATCGCCTTGCAAGTTATAGATCTGCCCGTCTTGCGTTACGTTTTCAGCTTTCATATTATCCAGATTATAAGCGGTATTATCAGTGCCCTGAATCTGAATAAAAGTACCTGCGTTGGATACGTTATCGTTAAGGTTTACGTTTACATCTGCAGCTTTAGTTACATTTATAGAACCAGTCAAAATAACGCCGGATACAAAAAATGCAACGGCATTTTTAGCAAGTTTCATTTTAAAAGCACTCATCATTTAAAAAGTAAAAATGGGTAAGGCTAGCTATCCTGGCGTGTTGATGTAACGTCTGGTTACGCCTGATTAAAATAACGGGGTTACGTAGAATTTTGAATAAATCACTTAATTCGTAACGTGCAGTAACTATCAATTAATGCGAGTTTTTGGATATTGATCTAAATCATAAATGGCATGAATAGCCAAAGTGAGTTTTTAAGGGGTGTCGCAAAATATCTCAATGTTTACATTAACTTATAAGGTGCGTGGCCAGATGCACGTTTCGTGTTAACCCCTTGATTGAGAGGCTAAATATTTAGCGGGGTTAAACGGTTTGGGGTTCACTTTATATTTCATTCGAAATAAGATTTAATGCTTTATGAAACATAAAATAGACTAACTGAAAGCGGAAAAAAATTATGTTGGTAGAGCTATTTCTTAAACGCTGAAAAAAGTGAGTGTTTCTTGGACGTAATGTAATTGTTATAGAAAATGGTGTTGATTCAAAGGAGGGGCATAATAGTCCTGTAATTATCGCTGCTAGCCTTTTCTTTCGCACCACCGCTGCATGAAGAAAGCGAACCTCGAAAGGGCGCTTGCGTCAGCATGAAACTTCCCCTAATCTGGCAAAAAGTAAGTCAATTCTTACCAAATGACTCGGGGTGCCCTTCTTTGTGAAGGCTGAGAAATACCCGTATTACCTGATCTGGATAATGCCAGCGTAGGGAAGTCAGATGCCTTCCCGGTCATCGCTTCTTCACGCAAGGCAGGAGCGAAACCATGCAGCCTGACCTGCTCGATTTACACGTTTTACACCACTTCCGAACCCGTTCTCCACTGACCCACTGTATGACCAACGACGTCGTACAGACCTTTACGGCTAACGTTTTGCTGGCGCTGGGTGCATCCCCCGCGATGGTGATTGAGGCCGAAGAGGCTGAACAGTTCGCCGCCATCGCCGATGCGCTGCTGATTAACGTCGGCACGCTGACCTCTCCGCGAGCGCAGTCGATGCGTCGGGCGATTGAAAGCGCGGTGGCGGCAGGTAAACCCTGGACGCTGGACCCGGTTGCGGTGGGTGCCCTGACGTTCCGCACCCGCTTTTGCCATCAAATCCTGGCCCTGAAACCGGCCGCCATTCGCGGCAACGCCTCCGAAATCCTGGCCCTTGCCGGAATGAGCGCGGGCGGGCGCGGCGTTGATACCACCGACACTGCCGCCAGCGCGTTGCCTGCCGCTCAGGCGCTGGCCCGTCAGACCCATGCCATTGTGGTCGTCACCGGCGAGGTGGATTACATCACTGACGGAGAGCGGACCCGAACGGTCACGGGCGGAGACCCGTTAATGACCCGCGTGGTGGGAACCGGGTGCGCGCTTTCTGCCGTTGTGGCGGCGAGCTGCTCGCTGCCGGGCGACCGGCTGGATAACGTTGCCGCCGCCTGCGGATGGATGAAGCGTGCCGGAACGCAAGCCGTTGCGCAGTCACATGGGCCAGGCAGTTTTGCCAGCGCGTTCCTGGATGCGCTCTATACGCTGGAGGAGCAGGCATGAAACGGATTAACGCCCTCACTATCGCCGGTACCGACCCCAGCGGCGGCGCAGGTATCCAGGCTGACCTGAAAACCTTCTCCGCGCTGGGTGCCTATGGCTGCTCGGTGATTACCGCGCTGGTGGCGCAAAACACGCGCGGGGTGCAGTCGGTCTACCGTATCGAGCCGGATTTTGTCGCCGCGCAGTTGGATTCGGTATTCAGCGACGTGCGCATTGATACCACCAAAATTGGCATGCTGGCCGAAACGGATATTGTGGAAGCGGTAGCCGAGCGGCTTATACGCTATCAGGTGCAAAACGTGGTGCTGGATACCGTTATGCTGGCAAAAAGCGGCGATCCGCTGCTCTCCGTCTCCGCCGTTGAGACGCTGCGCAGTAAGTTGCTGCCGCAGGTGGCGCTCATCACGCCCAATCTGCCGGAAGCCGCCGCGCTGTTAGGCACCTCGCACGCAAAAACAGAACGTGAGATGAAAGAGCAGGGGAAAGCGCTGCTGGCGATGGGGTGCGGGGCGGTGCTGATGAAAGGCGGGCATCTGGATGATGCCGAAAGTCCGGACTGGCTTTTCACCCGTGACGGCGAACAGCGTTTTACGACCCCGCGCGTACAGACCAAAAACACCCACGGCACGGGGTGCACTCTCTCTTCCGCGCTGGCGGCGCTGCGTCCCCGGCATGACAGCTGGGCCGATACGGTGCGTGAAGCGAAAACCTGGCTCTCGGCCGCACTTGCCAAAGCCGATACTCTGGAGGTGGGTCACGGTATTGGGCCGGTTCACCATTTTCATGAATGGTGGTAAGCCTTATACTGGCAAGAAACACCACGCCTGAGAAAAACAGAGATGGAACAAGCGCATACCCGGTTAATCGCTCAACTGAATGAACGGATCGCCGCGCCGGACAACACGCCGCTGTACCTGAAATTTGCCGAAACGGTTAAAAACGCGGTGCGCAGCGGCGTGCTGGAGCACGGGAATATTCTCCCCGGCGAGCGCGATTTAAGCCAGTTAACCGGGGTGTCGCGCATTACCGTGCGTAAAGCGATGCAGGCGCTGGAGGCTGAGGGCGTGGTGACGCGGGCCCGGGGCTACGGGACGCAAATCAACAA
The DNA here is from genome assembly GCF_039718975.1 of Enterobacter chuandaensis. Taxonomy (NCBI): domain Bacteria; kingdom Pseudomonadati; phylum Pseudomonadota; class Gammaproteobacteria; order Enterobacterales; family Enterobacteriaceae; genus Enterobacter; species Enterobacter chuandaensis. The sequence goes on along the minus strand of NZ_CP097173.1, from coordinate 3,122,919 downwards.
CATCTTTGAGTATTCGCTCAAGGCGGCGCGCGGGTTCTCACAGCAGGTAGTGCTGCGCGGCCAAAAGCCCAATACGCTGTGGGTCAACAAACGGGTGGTGAAGTGCCCGGATGAGGTGGCCAATCACCTTTCAATTCCCCCGGAGAGCGAGGTTTTCCTGCTCAAACGCATTCGCTACGTTGACGACGACGCGGTATCTATTGAAGAGTCCTGGGTGCCGGTCGGGCTCATTCCCGATCCGGATGCGATTGGCATTTCGCTGTACGACTATTTCCGCAGCCAGAATATCTTCCCGCAGCGCACCCGTTCACGGGTCAGCGCCCGCATGCCGGACAAGGAATTTCAGGCGCACATCAAAATGGATGACAAAATACCGGTGCTGGTGATTAAGCAGGTTGCGCTTGACCAGCAGCACCGGCCGATAGAGTACAGCATCAGCTACTGTCGCAGCGACCTATACGTCTTTGTGTGCGAGGAGTAATTCGTCGCGAGTCGGGGCGCTGTCGCCGCCCCGGTGGCTGACCACCCACGACGCCACGGCATTTCCCAGCAGAACCGCATCGGCCAGCGACCATCCCGCCGCCAGCCCGGCAAGCGTGCCGCCCGCGTGGCTGTCGCCTGCGCCGATGGTGTCTACGACCGTGGCGGGAAACGCGGGAACAACGCCCGAGACGTCACCGTCATACCACGTAGCACCGTCTTTATCATGGCGCACAATCAGCGCGGCGCTGAAGCGCTGCTGCCACTGCGCGCCGAGGGTTTCCACTTCCATTCCCAGTCTCTCAGCGGCAAGCTCCGCTTCCTGACGATTGAGTGACACAATCGGCCTGCAGGCCATTATGCGCGCCATCAGCGCGTCGGCAATATCGGCAATGCGTGGGCCAAAATCAATAAAGGCCGTCACGTGCCGCAACCCTTCAAGCCAGCCCGTCAGCAGCTCGCCACACGGTGAGGCCAGCTGGTAGCCGGAGAGATAAACCAGGCTGTTTTGCGGAACCCGAAGTCCGTCAAGCCAGCGCTGCTGCCACTGGTTCTCGACGCCGCTAAAGGACATAAAGGTGCGCTCGCCGTCAGGCTCAACGAGCGCCAGGCACCAGCCGTTGTCGCCGGTTTCGGCCTCCACGGCGCTATGCAGATCCTGCTTCGCCATGGCGTTGCGGATGATATCCGCCCACACGCCGTGGCCGACGGGCAGGGCGTTTTGCGCCGTAATGCCGAGCCGTTTCAGGGCGATGGCGATATTCAGCGCGCAGCCGCCGATATTCACGCCCTGCTGTTTAAGCTCGATATCGCACCCGCGCCAGGGCAGGGCGTAGGCGTCGGCGATGACGTCAATCACCGCCGCGCCCAGCACCGTCACCGGACGCGTGGCGTGCAGGGTGTCGAGACGTTGGGCAAACGAATTCATACGCCCTCCCTTTGCTCCCTGAAGTGCAGCAGTTTCACGCAATAGTGGCCAAAATCAAGTTGATTAACGGCGTCGAGCTCGGCCTTCAGAGCCGGGTCAATGGCCTGCACGCCGTGGAGCGCGCCGCAGATGGCCGTCGCCATGGCGCCAATGGTGTCGGTATCACCGCCCAGATTGGCGCATAAAATGGCGCAGCGGTTTGGGTCGGTTCCCGCCAGTTCCACCATCGCGATGGCCGCCGGAACGGACTCAATGGTGCTGGTTCCTGCGCCGACAAGCTGATAAATCTGCTCGCTGGCGGAGTCGATACCGTTGGCTTCCCGCACGGTCTTAAGCGCCAGCTCAATGCGCGCCGCCAGCGACGCGCTGAAGGTGGTGGTTTTTGCCTCCTGCGCAAAACGGGCAATTCCCGGCAGGGCATCGACGATGTTCTGCCAGCGTTCCCCGTCGACGGCGCGGGAAATCGCCCAGGCAATCACCACCGCGCCGGCAATGGCAAGATCGGATTTATGGGTCGGGCTGGAGGCCAGCGCGACCTGCTCAACAAAGTGTTCCAGCCGCGTCGCTGGCAGCAGACAGCCCAGCGGGGAGGCGCGCATCGCCGCCCCGTTGGTCACGCCGTTGTTGTCCAGCTCGCTGACCGGCTTCCCGTCACGGATCGCGTTAAGCGCGATTTTCGAGGTCGGGCCGAGCACGTTTTTGTTAAACGCGTCGAAGTCGAGCGCCCAGTTCAGGATATGCTTGCCGATAACGTCCGCGTTAATCTCCCCGTCGCACTCCACGATCGCATCTGCCAGGCACAGCGCCATTGAGGTATCGTCGGTGAACTCTGCCTGTTTGAAATAGCAGGCCGCGTTATTCTCTGCCGGGCCGGGTAAAAAGCGGTCGATCCAGCCGAAGTGCGCCTTGACGCGCTTTCTCGGCCACAGCTCCGACGGCATGCCCATCGCATCCCCTAACGCCTGGCCGTAGAGGGCCCCGAGAATACGGTCTTGTTTCATTTAACTTCCCCTTGTGTCAGCGCGGTATCGCCATCAACCACCTCAATTGCGGTGATCTCTTTATCCGATTCGCGGAAAAACAGCATAAACAGCACGGCAATCACGGCAATCATGATTGCACCAAATGTCCACATTCCGGCCCAGTTGAAGGTCAGCCCATTCACCGGCTCTTTGTAGGCGAACATTTTTTCCATCATCACGCCGCCCAGGCGGTAACCCAGCAGGCTACCAAACCCCTGACAGCACAGCGTAATCAGGCCTTGCGCGGCGGTGCGCATGTGCACCGGCGCTTTTTTATCCACGTAGATGTACGCGGTGACGTAGTAAAAGTCGTAGCTCACGCCGTGCAGCAGAATGCCGAGGAACGGCAGGGCATAGGTAAAGTACTGCTCCGCACCGCCGTAAACGAAGAAGCCATAGCGGATGGCGGCGGTTATCAGGCCCAGCAGTAAGACCTTCTTAATACCAAAGCGTTTGGTAAAGAACGGCAGGGCGAGCATAAAGAAGATTTCAGAGAACTGGCCGAGCGTCATCCAGCCGGTGGCATTTTTCATCCCCACTTCGGTGAGATAGCCGTTGGCGAAGATGTAGTAGAAGGCCAGCGGCATAGCGAACAGGAACGAGCAGAAGAAGAATACCAGGAAGTTTTTGTCGCGCAGCAGGACCAGCGCATCCAGCCCCAGCATGACTTTGAAATCCAGCTTGCCGGTACTTTTCGGCGGCGTGTTCGGCAGGAACAGAGCAAAGACGCCGAGCAGGGCGGAGCTGGCTGCGGTCATCAGCAGCGGGATATTGGTATCGGAGATGTCGCTGTAGCCCATCATCTGCGGCAGGAACCCGCACGCCAGACCGGAGGCGATCCAGCCGATGGTGCCCATCACGCGAATGCGCGGGAAATCGGCCTCGACGTCGTCCACGTTGGCGAAGGCAATACTGTTGGTCAGCGCGATGGTTGGCATATAGGTCAGAGAATAGACCAGCAGCAGCGGGAAGAAGGTACTGAACTGGGTTTGCTGGGCGGCGAAGTACATCAGAATGGCACCGGCGAACATCAGCACCGACAGCACTTTCTGCGCGGCGAAGAAGCGGTCCGTCAGCGAGCCGACCAAAATCGGGGAAAGGATAGCGGCAATCGCGGTACAGGCGTAAGACCAGCCGATTTCCCCGGCGGTAAACCCGCTTTTACTCAGCCACAGCCACAGCGGCACAAACCACGCGCCCCAGATAAACCATTCAACAAACATCATGAATGACAGTTGGACTTTCGTTTTCATTTTTGAATCCTGCATGTCAGATAAGGTACGCCTTTAAAATACCATTCAATAATACCTTTTAAATACCTTTGTGGCGATTGTTTGATCAATGTAACAGTTTTGTTGTACACGAATCGAGCCAGCAGATTGTGCTGAAAAAAAATGCAAATGGTGGAAAATCTGTTAAGTCGGTACCAGGCTTAGTCTGCCCATAAAAGATGGGACTGGATAAACACACACCGACACGACGTCGGACTTACGGGAGTATCACATGACTGATATTGCGCAGTTGCTTGGCAAAGACGCCGACAGCCTTTTACAGCATCGTTGTATGACCATTCCAGCCGACCAGCTGTATCTGCCTGGTCACGACTACGTTGACCGTGTGATGGTGGATAACAACCGTCCGCCTGCGGTTCTGCGAAACATGCAGACGCTCTACAACACCGGGCGGCTCGGCGGCTCCGGGTATCTCTCGATTCTGCCGGTAGACCAGGGCGTTGAGCATTCGGCGGGCGCCTCCTTTGCGGCGAACCCGCTCTATTTTGATCCGAAGAACATCGTAGAGCTGGCGATTGAAGCGGGCTGTAACTGCGTGGCGTCCACCTACGGCGTGCTGGCCTCGGTGTCGCGTCGCTACGCCCACCGCATTCCGTTCCTCGTGAAGCTGAACCACAACGAAACCCTCAGCTACCCTACCGAATATGACCAGACCCTCTACGCCAGCGTCGAGCAGGCGTTCAATATGGGGGCGGTGGCCGTCGGGGCGACGATTTACTTTGGCTCTGAGCAATCCCGTCGTCAGATTGAAGAGATCTCCGCGGCGTTTGAGCGCGCGCACGAGCTGGGTATGGTGACCGTGCTGTGGGCCTACCTGCGTAACTCGGCGTTCAAAAAAGACGGCGTTGATTACCACGTGTCCGCCGACCTGACCGGGCAGGCAAACCACCTGGCGGCCACCATCGGCGCGGATATTGTGAAGCAGAAAATGGCTGAGAATAACGGCGGTTATAAGACGGTGAACTTTGGCTACACCGACGATCGCGTTTACAGCAAGCTGACCAGCGATAACCCGATCGACCTGGTCCGTTACCAGCTGGCGAACTGCTATATGGGCCGTGCGGGGCTGATTAACTCCGGTGGCGCGGCGGGCGGAGATACCGACCTCTCAGACGCGGTACGTACGGCGGTTATCAACAAACGCGCGGGCGGCATGGGGCTGATCCTTGGCCGTAAGGCGTTCAAGAAATCGATGGCCGACGGCGTGAAGCTGATTAATGCGGTTCAGGATGTCTATCTGGACAGCAAAGTGACGATAGCCTGATCCCTTTAACGCCCTCTCCCCGTGGGAGAGGGCTGGGGTGAGGGAATCATCGCGCACTATGTGAAACATCAGCGCAAAAGCACACAGTCCGGCGGCAGCCTGCACTGCAGCGCGCCGGGCAACACTTCAATGCGGAACTGCGTCCCGCTCAGCGGCTCCCCGTCGAGGTTAAACGTCATCCCGTGCGGGGCATTCACCTCAAACCACGCCGATTTACCGTCAATGATATTCGGGCTCTCTTCCGGCTGCGTCAGCGTGGTAAACAGCGCGGGCAACAGGCCATCGCCCGTGAAAATACGCAGCTGTAGCTGACCGTCATTAATCAGCGCCTCCGGGCAGAGCTGCTGCCCGCCGCCGGCCTGACGTCCATTGCCAATCCCAATCACCAGCGCATCTCCCTGCCACTGAAAATCTTCGCCGCGAATTTCGCAGCGGTCGGGCTTGAGGGTGTCCATGCGCATCAAACCGTGGATCAGGTATGACACGCCGCCCAGCGCCGCCTTCAGTTTTTCCGGCGTTTCGCTGGTAATGCGCGTGCCGAATCCGCCCGTTGCCATATTGATAAAGCAGGTTTTGTCATTCACCTGGGCAATATCCACGGCGGTGGCTTTGCCGAGGATCGCCAGCTGGAGCGCCTTCTCTAAATCTTCCGGGATCCCGGCGCTGGTGGCAAAATCATTGGCGGTGCCAAGGGGTAAAATGCCCATCACAGGGCGGTCTGCCGTGGGCAGGTCGATCAGCGCAGAGGCGATCTCATTGATGGTGCCGTCGCCGCCGCCGGAAATAATGGTGCTGATACCTAACGTTAACCCTTCGTTGATATAGCGTGCCGCGTCGCCTTTTTCCCACGTCACGCGTACGTGGATGCGCGCGCCGTCGTCACGCAAACCCATAATCGCCTGACGCAGCGGATCGTTACCTGCACTTTTGCCATTGAGAATCAATAAACTGTCTGGATAGGTTGCCATCCGCGCTGCTCCCTTTTTTAGCGTTAGTAAGAGTGTATAGCAGAGAGGAAAAAAGCGGGTAAGAACAGGATGAAAGGAACAAAACAGGCACGAAAGCGCGTTACACTTCAGCGATGAGATTAATGTAATCACAGGAAAGTGATGATGAATAAAATTTTGGTAAGCGCTTGCCTGATGGGCTTCAGGGTCCGTTATAACGGAAGTGAAAAAGCGCGAATGAATGGGCAACTCGCTCGCTGGCACCAGGAACAACGTCTGGTTATCCACTGCCCTGAACTTGCGGCCGGGCTGCCTATACCTCGTCCTCCGGCAGAGATTATGTCCGCTGATGGCAAAGACGTGATGCACGGACAAGCCAGAATTATTGAAAATACAGGGCAGGATGTGACTGAACATTATCAGCTTGCAGCCTGGCTCGCGCTACGCGCTGCTCAGGCGTCGGGTTGTAGCGCTGCATTGTTAACCGATGGCAGCCCAACGTGCGGCAGTCAGTTTATTTATGACGGATCGTTTCGCGGTATACAGAAAGCGGGGAGAGGGGTTGCTGCATCATTGCTCGCTGAGAATGGGATCGCCGTGTTCTCAGAGAAGCAAATCGACGAACTCATTGCCTGGGTTGAGGAGAGAGAAGGCAAAAAATAAGCCCGCGTAAGGGAGATTACGCAGGCTAAGGAGGTGGTTCCTGGTACAGCTAGCATTTATGGGTTATGTTTTTCAGCGGGGGGATAATACCCGTATTGAACGAAGCGGTATGTGATCCGATTCTAAGAATTATCCCAGCGCGAAAAAATTTCCCTGCTTAACTATTTGCCGTGTGGGTTTCGGGTGCTTTCACCGTTGAAGTTACGCATCAGCAGCGCGAACTTCAGCTCCACCTCTTCAGGCACCGGCAGCCAGACGGTATGACCGTCACCCGGCGCCACGTCAATCGCTTCGCCTTTGCCGTTTTCCAGATGCTCCAGCGTAAAGTTCATGTTGCCCTGCGGGGTCATCAGCTCCAGGCTGTCGCCTTTGGTGAACTTGTTTTTCACCGCGACGGCCGCCAGCGCGCCTTTGCGCTCGCCGGTGAAGTCGCCGACAAACTGCTGGCGCTCGGAAACCGAGTAGCCGTGCTCGTAGTTCTGGTAGTCGTCGTGGGTATGACGGCGCAGGAAGCCTTCAGTGTAGCCACGGTGCGCCAGCCCTTCCAGCGTTTCCAGAAGGCTGGTATCGAACGGTTTACCGGCTGCCGCATCGTCGATGGCCTTGCGGTACACCTGTGCGGTACGCGCGCAGTAGTAATAGGATTTGGTGCGGCCTTCGATCTTCAGGGAGTGTACGCCCATCTGGGTCAGACGCTCAACGTGGGCGATGGCGCGCAGGTCTTTCGAGTTCATGATGTAGGTGCCATGCTCGTCTTCAAAGGCGGTCATGTACTCGCCCGGACGTTTGGCTTCTTCAATCATAAACACGCTATCGGTTGGCGCGCCGATGCCCAGCGTAGGCTCAACGTTGGTCACCGGGATCGGCTCGTGCTTGTGGACGATGTTGCCGATATCATCCTCTTTGCCTTCCTGGACGTTATATTCCCAGCGGCAGGCGTTGGTGCAGGTGCCCTGGTTCGGGTCGCGCTTGTTGATATAGCCGGAGAGCAGGCAGCGACCGGAGTAGGCCATGCACAGCGCGCCGTGAACGAAGATTTCGATTTCCATATCCGGCACCTGAGTGCGGATCTCTTCGATCTCTTCCAGAGACAGTTCGCGAGACAAAATGACGCGGGTCAGCCCCATCTGCTTCCAGAATTTAACCGTCGCCCAGTTGACGGCGTTAGCCTGTACGGAGAGGTGAATATCCATCTCCGGGAAGTTCTCCCGAACCAGCATGATTAAACCCGGGTCCGACATGATCAGCGCGTCCGGCCCCATATCCACCACCGGTTTCAGGTCTCGGATGAACGTTTTCAGCTTGGCGTTGTGCGGCGCGATGTTGACCACCACGTAGAATTTTTTGCCCAGGGCATGCGCTTCGTTGATGCCGAGCTGCAGGTTCTCGTGGTTGAATTCGTTGTTACGCACGCGCAGCGAGTAGCGCGGCTGGCCCGCATACACGGCGTCGGCACCATAGGCGAAAGCGTAACGCATATTTTGCAGCGTTCCCGCCGGGGAAAGGAGTTCCGGTTTAAACATGTTTGTTCTCGTTCTGATGACAGGTCAGATCCGCGTGCACCTGGTGCAGCGGTAAGGGGAGATCCCCTACTTTAAGGGCGGGCATTGTAGCGCTGCGGGGGAGGGAGGTAAAGCTTTGCCCCTCACACTAACCCTTTCCCCAAAGGGGAGAGGGGACTTTTACACCCTCGCCCCTCTGGGGAGAGGGCCGGGGTGAGGGGGAAATTTTGTCACGCAATCCTGCACGCATCCGCTTCCCACCGATACCCCACGCCATACACCGCGCGGATAAACGACTGCTCGGTGTCCAGCGCCTCCAGCTTGCGGCGCAGGTTTTTGATGTGGCTGTCGATGGTGCGGTCGGTCACCACGCGGTAATCGTCATACAGGTGGTTCAGCAGCTGCTCGCGGGAGAAGACTTTTCCCGGCTCGTGGGAGAGGGTTTTCAGCAGGCGGAACTCCGCAGGCGTCAGGTCCAGCAGCTTGCTGCGCCAGCTCGCCTGGAAACGGCTCTCATCAACAATCAGCGGGCTTTCAGCGTCCAACACCTGAAGCTCGCGCTGCGGCCTGCAGCGGCGCAGAATGGTTTTCACGCGGGCGACCACTTCACGCGGGCTGTAGGGCTTGCAGATGTAATCGTCTGCGCCAATTTCGAGCCCCAGCAGGCGGTCAATCTCTTCAATTTTGGCGGTGACCATGACGATCGGCACGTCGGAGAAGCGACGAATCTCCCGGCACAGGGTCAGGCCGTCGGTGCCGGGGAGCATCAGATCCAGCAGGATCAGGTCCGGCGGCCTCTGGCGCACGTACGGCAGCACCTGGTCGCCGTGGCTGATCAGCGAAGGGGCGTAGCTGGCCGCGCGTAAATAGTCGATAAGCAGCTGCCCCAGCTTGGGTTCGTCTTCGACAATCAAAATGCGCGGCGTGTTTTCGTCAATCGGTAACTCGGTCATGCTTCCCTCGATAAATCCCGTTCCAGAGGTAACTCTACTGTAATGCTAACCCCGCCAAAAGGCGAATGGGCGGCGCGAATGGTGCCATTATGCGCCTCGACGATGTTAACGCAAATCGCCAGCCCCAGGCCGGAACCGCCGCTGGCGCGGTTGCGGGAGCCTTCGGTGCGGTAGAAACGTTCAAACAGTTTTTCCAGCTGCGCGTCCTGCACGCCGGGAGCGGAATCGGCGAAGGTGAGGGCAAAGCGCCCGTTGTCCTGCCTGCCGGAGATATGCAGCCCGCCGCCGCTGTCGGTGTAGCGCAGGCTGTTCTCCAGCAGGTTGTTGAACAGCTGCATCAGCCGGTCTTTATCGCCAAACACCACCGCGCTGTCCGGCAGGGAGAGGTCAATTTTCAGGTTGCGGCTGGCAAAGCGCTCGCGGAAGGCGCCGCTCGCCACCTCCAGTACGTTAATGACATCAACGGGCGCCTTCTGGTAGGCCAGCGCGCCTTCGTCGGACATAGAGAGCTGGTGGAGATCGTCCACCAGCTTGGTGAGCGTGCCCACCTCCGCCTGCAGAGAGGCCACCGATTCCGGCGTAAACTGGCGCACGCCGTCCTGAATCGCCTCCAGTTCGCCGCGCAGCACCGCCAGCGGGGTGCGCAGCTCGTGAGAAATGTCGGCCATAAAGTCGCGGCGCATCTGCTGGTTTTTCTCCAGCGTGCTGGCAAGCTGGTTAAAGTCCTGCGCCAGCTTGCCCAGTTCGTCCTGGCTGCGGGTATCGACGCGGGTGGTGAAATCCCCGGCGGCGAGCTTGTGCGTGCCTTCCACCAGCCGTTTCACCGGGGCGAGCAGACCGCGCGCCAGCGGGAAGGTGGCGAGCGCGGCGAGCAGCGTGGAGAGGGCGACAATCAGCCAGCTGGTCCGGCGCTGCTGGCGGTCAAAGTTAATGTCGGTGTTGCGCGTCAGACGCTCCACCGGCGAGGCGATCACCCAGCCGACGGTCGCGTTATTCACCTTAATCGCCTGGCGGGTGCCGTCCGGTGGTATCGGCGCGCGCGGGCCAACCAGCGTGCGCATGTCCTGGTCGATCACCCAGAACTGGGTGCGCCAGCCGTGCGGCGGCATGCCCGGCCCCGGGCGATCGTCACCGGTGTCGTGCTCCAGCGAGCGCAGGATCTGGAAAATAAAGCGGTCGTTGTTGCGCAGAAAACGCCAGTTGCCGTGCTGGGCATACTGTTCACTCAGCGCATCGCTTAAGCCCTGCAAGCGCTGCTCGTTGCCATGCTTGATGTAGTCAATAAAGCCGCGCTCAAAGCTGACCCGCACCGCCCAGTGCATGGTGATCAGCAGGACGATACAGGTGGCAAATATCGCCACGAAGAGCTTGCCGGTAATGCCCGGACGCCAGAATTTCATGAGCCACTCCTTTTGCCGCGCCCGATCACGACGTTCTTGCTGGTATCATCCGGCACTCGGGCGAAGATGACGGCGGGCAGGGCGATAATCACCGCCATGCTGAGATAAGTGTATAAAAAGACCTGATGCGCCACGGGCGTGTCGACGCTGAGATGGTGCTGGCCGTACATGCCGAGCAGTAAACCGGCAATGGTCACGCCGACGCTCATGGAGAGCTGCATGATCATCGACAGCAGGCTGTTGCCGCTGCTCGCCAGCTCGTCCGGGAGATCCTTCAGCGTCAGGGTATTCATCGACGAGAAGCGCATGGAGTTGACGATCCCCTGGCAGAACAGCACCAGCGGCAGGACGTAGTACCAGCCCATCAGCGCCACGGCCATAAACAGCAGGCTCACCAGCGCCAGCCCCAGCGTGGCGGTCACCAGCACGTGACGGTAGCCAAAGCGGTTCACCACCTGCACCACGATGCGCTTCATTCCCATGCTGCCGAGCACCATCGGGATCATCATCAGGCCCGCATGAAACGGCGAAAATCCCATCCCAATTTGCAGAAACACGGGCGTCATAAACGGCAACATGCCGCTGCCGATACGTCCGGCGAAGCTGCCGAACAGGCCAAGACGGTAGGTGGGGTTTTTAAACAAGTTCAGGCTGAACAGCGCCTTGTCATTACCGCGAGCGTGCCGCAAATACCATCCAATGGCGGTAAGGCCGAGGGCAACCAGAACGCCCAGCGTCAGGGACGAAATGCCCAGCCCCTTTTGCCCGTCGAGCGCCAGGGTCAGCGTCGCCATGCCCGCCGCCAGCAGAATAAAACCAAAGAAATCAAAGCGCCGCGTCTGCATTTTGTAATTCGGCATCAGCGTCAGGGTGGCAATAGCGCCGATGATGCCAACAGGAAGATTGATTAAGAAGATCCAGTGCCAGGAGGCGTACTCCACCAGAATGCCGCCCAGCGCCGGGCCCAGCAGCGGCCCCACCTGACCGGGCAGGGTGACGAAGGTCATCGCCGCCATGTATTGCTCGCGCGGCACAATCTTCATCACCGTTAGCCGCCCGACGGGCACCATCATCGCCCCGCCGACGCCCTGCAGCACGCGCGCCATCACCAGCTGGTCGAGGGTGTTGGCCTGGGCGCAAAACAGCGAGCCGGTGGTAAACAGCACGATGGCGGTAAAGAAGATATTCCGCACGCCTACTTTATCCGCCAGCCAGCCGCTGGCAGGCAACATCACAGCAACCGTCAGCACGTAGGCGACAATCACCATATGCATATGTAGCGGGCTCTCCCCCAGACTTTTCGCCATCGAAGGGAGGGCGGTGTTGACGATGGTCGTATCCAGCGACTGCATAAAGAAGCCGAAGGCGACTATCCACAATTGCCAGCGAACGTTGCTGGGAAGTTCAGTCATTTACCCGGTCACCGTGGTTCTGTTTTTACGCGAAAAGCGCAGCCGCAGGCGGTCAAAGAACAGATAGACCACCGGCGTGGTGTACAGCGTCAGCAGCTGGCTCATCACCAGACCGCCGACAATGGTGATCCCCAGCGGCTGGCGCAGCTCTGAGCCGTCGCCGCCGGAAATCACCAGCGGCAGCGCGCCAAAGAGCGCCGCCAGGGTGGTCATCATGATCGGACGAAAACGCAGCAGGCAGGCCTGGAAGATCGCCTCCTCCGGCGTCAGGTTGCCGTTGCGCTGGGCGTCCAGGGCGAAGTCCACCATCATGATGGCGTTTTTCTTCACGATGCCGATTAATAGCATGATCCCGATAAGCGCGATCAGGCTGAACGGCGCGCCGAACAGCTCCAGCGCCAGCAGCGCCCCCACGCCCGCCGACGGCAGCGTCGAGAGAATGGTCAGCGGGTGAACGTAACTTTCGTACAGCACGCCCAGCACAATATAAACCGTGGCAATCGCCGCCAGAATCAAAATCACCTGCGAGTTCATCGTCTCCTGGAACACCTGCGCGGTCCCGGCAAAGCTGCCGCGCACGGTGGACGGCACGCCAAGCTGCGTCATCGCGCGGTTGATCGCGTCGCTGGCCTCGGAAAGCGACGAACCGGCGGGCAGGTTAAAGGAGATGGTCGACGCCGCCGACAGCCCCTGATGGTTTACCGACAGCGGCGCGTTGGCCGGCCGCCAGCTGGCAAAGTAGGAGAGCGGTATCGCCTTGCCGTCGCTGTTAATCACAAACATTTTATCCAGCGCGCTGATGTCCTGGGTGTAGCGCGGATCCACCTCCATCACCACCTTGTACTGGTTCATCGGCTGATAGATGGTGGAGATCTCGCGCTGGCCGAAGGCGTTGTTCAGCAGGCTATTGGCGGCTTCAACGTTAATGCCCAGCCGCGACATGGTTTCGCGGTCGTAGGTGAGCGCCATCTCCGCACCGTTGTCCTGCTGATCGGAGTTCACGTCCGCCAGCTGGGGCAGGGCGGCCAGCGCCTTGCGGATCTTCGGCTCCCACTCGCGCAGGGCGGCTAAATCGTCCGAGAGCAACGTGTACTGGTAACTGGCGTTCGCCTGTCGTCCGCCGACGCGGATATCCTGAACGGCCATCAAAAACAGGTTTGCGCCCGGCTCTTTGGCGAGCTTCACCCTCAGGCGGTCAATCACCTGCTGGGCGGTTTCGTTGCGCTCGCCGCGCGGTTTCAGGGTAATAAACATCATCCCGCTGTTAACGCGCGACCCGCCGGTAAAGCCGGTCACGTTATCCACGGCGTTGTCTTCACGAATGATCTTCATAAAGTCCTGCAGCTTGCCGCGCATAGCCTGGAATGAAATGCTCTGGTCCGCCTGAATACCGCCCATCAGCACGCCGGTGTCCTGCTCCGGGAAGAAGGTTTTCGGGATGGTGATATACATCCAGACGTTGAGCCCAATGGTGGCGATCAGCACCAGGCCGACCAGCCGCGTATGGTTCAGCACCCACTTCAGCGATTTGCCGTAGCCTTCCTGCATCGCCATCAGAAAACGACCAAAGCCTTTGCGGCGCGGCTGCGAATGGGGTTTGCTGCGCTTGAGCATCCAGCCGCACATCATCGGCGTGAGCGTCAGGGAAATCACCAGCGAAATCCCGATAGCGACGGAAAGGGTGACGGCAAATTCCCTCAGCAGCCGCCCCGGCAGCCCGCCCATCAGCAGCAGCGGCAGGAACACCGCCACCAGCGACAGGCTCATGGAGAGCACCGTAAAGCCCACCTCGCGCGTGCCCTGCAGCGCGGCCTGCAGCGGCTTCACGCCCGCTTCAAGGTGGCGGGAAATGTTCTCCAGCACCACGATGGCGTCATCCACCACGAAGCCCGTGGCGATCGTCAGGGCCATCAGCGACAGGTTGTTAAGGCTAAAGCCGCACAGGTACATGGCGGCAAAGGTCCCAATCAGCGACACCGGCACGGCCACCGCAGGGATCAGCGTCGCGCGGCCGGAGCGCAGGAACAGGAACACCACCAGGATCACCAGCGCGACGGAGATAATCAGCGTCTGCTCCACCTCCTCAAGCGAGGCGCGAATGGTTGGGGAGCGATCCTGGGCAATCTGCAGATCGATTGCCGCCGGGATGGTCTCCTGTAGTTCCGGGAGGCGGGCGCGAATGCTGTTCACCGTCTCAATAATGTTCGCCTCCGGCAGCTTGCGGATCATCAGCAGGATGGCCGGTTTGGCGTTGGTCATCCCGGCGTTGCGAACGTCCTGCACCGAGTCGGTGACGCTGGCAACGTCGCTCAGGCGTACCGCCGCGCCGTTGTTGTAGTGAATAATCAGCGGCTGGTATTCCGCGGCGGTTTTTAGCTCGTCATTGGTGTGGATCTGCCAGCGATGGCTGCCGTCCTCAATCGCCCCCTGCGGTTTACGCACGTTGGCGTTGCTGATGGCGGATCGCACGTCGTCCAGCGACACGCCCTGGTTAAACAGCGCCTGCGGGTTCAGCCCCACGCGCACGGCGGGCAGGGAACTGCCGCCGACGCTCACGTCGCCCACGCCGTTGATTTGTGAGATCGTCTGCGCCAGCTGGGTCGACGCAAAGTCGTAGAGCTGCCCCTGAGAATAGGTGTCCGAGGTCAGCGTCAGGATCATGATCGGCGCATCGGACGGGTTGGCCTTGCGGTAGGTCGGACGGCTCGGCATCCCGCTCGGCAGCAGGCTTTGCGCGGCGTTGATCGCCGCCTGCACGTCGCGCGCCGCGCCGTTAATATCCCGGTCAAAGCTAAATTCCAGAATGATGCGCGTACTGCCCAGCGAGCTGCTGGAGGTCATCTCGTTGACCCCCGCAATCCGCCCAAGGGAACGCTCCAGCGGCGTGGCGACCGACGACGCCATGGTTTCCGGCGACGCACCCGGCAGCGAGGCGCTGACCATGATCACCGGGAAATCCACCTGCGGCAGCGGGGCGACGGGCAGCAGCCGGAAGCCCAGAACGCCGCAAAGGGTGATGGCGACGGAGAGTAAAATCGTCGCCACCGGACGGTAAATGAAGAGGGCGAAAAACTTCACTTACGCCTCCTCTTCACGTTTCGGGAAGCGGCTTTTGGCCCACAGCGCCAGACGGTCAAACAGCAGATAGATCACCGGCGTGGTAAACAGGGTCAGCACCTGGCTCACCAGCAGGCCCCCGACCATACCGATACCCAGCGGGCGGCGCAGCTCCGCGCCGACGCCGGTGCTGAGCATCAGCGGCAGCGCCCCCAGCAGGGCGGCCAGCGTGGTCATCAGGATCGGGCGGAAACGCAGCAGGCAGGCCTGGAAGATGGCATCGCGCGGCGACATGCCCTGCTCGCGCTCGGCGGCCAGGGCAAAATCGATCATCATGATGGCGTTTTTCTTCACGATCCCGATAAGCAGGATAATGCCGATGATGGCTATGACGTCCAGCTCGCTGCCCGCCAGCATCAATGCCAGCAGCGCCCCCACGCCCGCCGTCGGCAGGGTAGAGAGGATGGTGATCGGGTGGATAAAGCTTTCGTACAGCACGCCAAGCACGATGTACATCGCCACGACCGCCGCGACGATCAGCCAGACGGTGTTGCCCAGCGCGGCCTGAAACGCCAGCGTGCTGCCCTGGAACTGGGTCTGAATATCGGACGGGAAGCTTACCGCTTTTTCAGCGCTCTGAATGGCCTCCACCGCTTCGCCCAGCGAGTAACCGTCCGGCACGTTAAATGAAATGGTGGTGGACGGGAACTGATCCAGATGGTTAATCGACAGCGGGGTATAGCGCTCTTCCACCGTGGCGATAGCGCTCAGCGGCACAATACCGCCGTCTTTACTGGTCAGGCGCACCGAATCCAGCGCGGCCAGGCCGGGCGTGTTTTCCGTGTTGTGCTCCAGCACCACGCGATACTGGTTTGCCTGGGTGTAGATGGTGGAGATAAGGCGCTGACCGAAGGCGTTGTACAGGGCATTATCCACGTCTGCCATGGTAATGCCCAGACGGCTGGCGGTATCGCGGTTGACGTTCACGTAGGCCGCCAGCCCTTTGTCCTGCCAGTCGCTGCTGACGTCGGCGAGCTGCGGCAGGGTGTTAAGTTTTTCCACCAGCTGCGGCACCCAGGTGCTGAGGGCGTCAAGCGACGTGGCCTGCAGCGTGAACTGGTACTGCGTGCGGCTGACCTGGGTATCAATGGTCAAATCCTGAATCGGCTGCAGGTAAAGCTCAACGCCCGGCACGCGCGCGACGGCGTTTTGCAGACGCTCAATGACGGCGTTGACGCGATCGTCGCGTTCGTCCAGCGGCTTGAGGTTGATCTGCAGACGCGCGCTGTTGAGCGACGGGTTAGTGCCGTCGACGCCCACGTAGGAGGTCAGGCTCTCCACCGCAGGATCCTTCATGATGATGTCAGACACCTGCTGCTGGCGCTGGGCCATGTTCGCGAAGGAGACCGACTGCGGAGCCTGAAGCGTGCCCTGAATAATGCCGTTGTCCTGAATGGGGAAGAAACCTTTCGGAATAAAAATCCACAGCATCACGCTGAGCGCCAGGGTTCCCAGCGCCACGCCGAGCGTGGCCCACGGATGGTTCAGCACTTTCGCCAGCACGCGACCGTAGGCGGCAATAATCCGCTCGAACATTCGCTCGGAGGCGCGGGAGAAGCGGTTTTGCTTGCGCAGGGACTCGTGGCTCAGCATGCGGGCGCACATCATCGGGGTCAGGGTCAGCGACACCACGGCGGAGATCAAAATGGCGACCGCCAGCGTCACGGCAAACTCGCGGAACAGCCGCCCGACAATATCGCCCATAAACAGCAGCGGGATCAGCACCGCAATCAGCGAGAAGGTGAGTGAGATAATGGTAAAGCCGATTTCCCCCGCGCCCTTCAGCGCGGCGGCCAGCGGTTTTTCGCCTTTCTCGATATAGCGCGAAATGTTCTCAATAACGACGATGGCGTCATCCACCACGAACCCGGTGGCGATGGTCAGCGCCATCAGCGTCAGGTTATTAATCGAAAAATCGAGGAACACCATCACCGCGAAGGTGCCGACCAGCGAGAGCGGTACGGCGACGGCGGGGATAATGGTTGCCGGGACGTTGCGCAGGAACAGGTAGATGATCATCACCACCAGCGCAATCGCCAGCATCAGCTCAAACTGGGTGTCGGTGACCGACGCGCGAATGTTGGTGGTGCGGTCAGAAAGCACCTTCACGCTGACCGATTTTGGCAGGCTTTCAATCAGCTGCGGGAGCATGGTGCGGATGCTGTCGGCGGTTTCGATGATGTTGGCGCCCGGTTGACGCTGCACGTTCATCACGATCGCCTGCTGCTTGTTGGCCCACGCGCCGAGCCAGC
Source organism: Enterobacter chuandaensis (assembly GCF_039718975.1). Classification (NCBI taxonomy): domain Bacteria; kingdom Pseudomonadati; phylum Pseudomonadota; class Gammaproteobacteria; order Enterobacterales; family Enterobacteriaceae; genus Enterobacter; species Enterobacter chuandaensis. The sequence goes on along the minus strand of NZ_CP097173.1, from coordinate 3,105,687 downwards.
TGTTTTCCGCGCCTTGTTCCACGGTGGCGATGTCGCCCAGGCGGATCGGCGCGCCGTTCTGGTAGGCCACAATCAGCTGACGGTATTCGTCGGCGGACTGCATCTGGTCGTTCGCCGAGAGGGTGACCGCGCGGGTCGGGCCGTCCAGCGAGCCTTTTGCCGAGTTGACGTTAGCATTGCTGATGGCGCTGCGGATGGTTTCGCTGGTCAGGCCCAGCGCGGCGATGGCCTGCGCGTTCAGCTTCACGCGTACCGCCGGACGCTGGCCGCCCGCCAGGGTGACGAGGCCGACGCCGGAGACCTGAGAAATTTTCTGCGCCACGCGGGTTTCGACCATGTCTTCCACCTGCGTCATCGGCATGGCGGAGGAGGTGACGGCGAGGGTCATGATCGGCGGATCCGCCGGGTTCACCTTGCTGTAGACCGGTGGGTTAGGCAGGTCCGACGGCAGCAGGTTGGTGGCGGCGTTGATGGCGGCCTGCACCTCCTGCTCGGCGACGTCCAGCGACAGCGTCAGCTGGAACTGCAGCGTCACGACGGATGCCCCCCCGGAACTCTGGGAGGACATCTGTTTTAACCCGGACATCTGGCCGAACTGGCGCTCCAGCGGAGCGGTAATGGCGGACGTCACCACGTCCGGACTGGCGCCAGGGTAGAGCGTCACCACCTGAATGGTGGGGTAATCCACCTCCGGCAGCGCCGACACGGGCAGGAAGCGATAGCCGATAATCCCGGCGAGCAGGATCGCCACCATCAGCAGCGTGGTGGCGACAGGACGGAGGATAAACAGGCGTGACGGCCCACCTGTAGAGCCTGGCGGCATGACCTGCATCAGGATTTCTCTCCCTGTTTCGCAGGTTCAACCACTTCCACTTTGGCCCCTTCGGTCAGACGGTCAATGCCGTCGGTGACTACGCGGTCGCCCGCGGAAAGGCCGGCGGCGATGACCACCGTCTGGCTGTCCTGAATCCCGGTTTTCACCAGGTGCTTGCTGACCTTATTGTCGCTGTTAAGTACCCAGACGAAGCTACCTTCGTTACCCATCTGCAGCGCAGCCGTTGGGATCACCACAGCGTTATCTTCGGTCGCAACCAGCATTCGCGCATTGACGAACTGGTTCGGGAAAAGGGCATCGTCCTGGTTATCAAAGCGCGCCTTCAGCTTGATGGTGCCGGTGGTGGTGTCGATCTGGTTGTCCAGGCTGAGCAGAGTACCCTCGCTCAGCTTCTGCTTGTTGGTGCGGTCCCAGGCTTCCACCACCAGGCCTTTACCGGCTTTCTGCGCCTGCATGACGGTTGCGATATCGCTTTCCGGCAGGGTGAAGACTAAATTAATCGGGTGGGTTTGGGTGATCACCACGATGCCCGTGGTGTCGCCGCTGGAGATCTGGTTGCCGATATCGACCTGCTTCAGGCCGACGCGCCCGTCAATCGGCGCGGTGATGCGGCTCCAGTCCAGCTGCAGCTGTGCGCTTGCTACGGCAGCTTCGTCGGCTTTGATGGTGCCCTGCGTTTCGCTGACCAGCGACTGCTGGGTGTCCAGCTCCTGACGTGACACGAGGTTGGTTTTCACCAGCTGCTGGTAGCGCGCTAAATCGCGACGGGCGTTGGCGAGGGTGGCTTTGTCTTTCGCGAGCTGCCCCTGCGCCTGGGCGAGGGCGACCTTAAACTGGCTCGGGTCGATTTCGGCCAGCAGATCGCCGGCTTTGACCTGCTGCCCTTCCTGGAAGTGGATCGCGATGAGCTGGCCGTCAACGCGGCTGCGCACCGTCGCGGTGTTCGCGGCGGTAATCGTGCCGAGACCGGTCAGATAACGCGGAACGGCTTTACTCATCGCCGTGGCAGCCTGTACCGGTGCCAGCGCGCCGCCACGCATGCCGTGACGGCCACCGCCTGCCGGGCGCTGCGATGCGTTATTGGCACCAGCGGGGGCTGCGGAATTTGCGGATTGGCTGTGCCAGTACCAGGCGGCGGCAACGGCCACCACAATGATGCCAGCGGCGATTGCCCAGCGGGATTTGTTACTGCCTTTCATCGTTATACGTTCTCATCCTGAAACACTTCGGGGAATGATACTAGTTTAGTCAGCTAACACAGCGGAAAAATGGAGGAAATATGGAAGACTGTCAGGAATGGTCTGAGTGTGGCGATCGTTTTAGCCGGGTAAGGCGAAGCCGCCACCCGGCACAACCGCATTAGCTAAACATCACCTGCGCCCAGCGCGCCAGCCCTGCTGTAACGGAGCCAAAGTCATCTCCACCGGCAATGGGAATGCCCGGCAGCTGTTCCGCCAGCGCTTTCTTGATCAGCGGCGAACGGGCGCTACCGCCGGTCAGATAGATCACATCCGGCTTCTCTTTACCGTTCTCCAGCGCCAGCTGCACCTGCTCCAGAATACGCTGCAGCGGCTGAGCAAGCGCCGTCTCCAGCCCCTCCTGAGAGATCGCCGTGGCCAGATCGTCGCTGATGAAGGGCAGCGAAACCGCATGTTCAGGACGATCCGACAGCGCAATTTTGCTCTCTTCGGCGGTGCGCACCACGCGGTAGCTCAGGCGCTGACGCCACACTTTATACAGCAGGGCGACCTTCTCGGCGTCCTGCGCATCGCGCACCAGATCGTTGAGGAAGCGCCCGTTCGCGGTGCTGTAAAAATCACTCTGCGCCGGAACGTCGTTGATGGCAATGGCGTTCCACCACGGCAGGATCGGCAGAGCGATGCCTTTTTCCGTTTGCCCACCCATGCCCAGCAGCGGCATCAGGCTCTTGAATGCCAGGGCGATATCGAGATCGTTACCGCCTACGCGGCAGCCGCTGTGCCCGAGCAGGCTGTTTTCGCGGTCGCGACGGCTATGCCACTGCGGGCCCATCAGCAGCAGGGAGCAGTCCGTTGTACCGCCCCCGATGTCGACGACCAGCACGCGCTTCTCTTCCGTCAGCGTGGCTTCAAAATCCAGCCCCGCCGCAACCGGCTCGTACTGAAACACCACGTCGCGGAAGCCTGCGCGATGTGCGGCGCGTTCAAGGATCCCCTGCGCCTGCTGGTTGGCCTCGTCGCCGCCCAGCCCCTGGAAGTTGATCGGGCGGCCAATCACCGCCTGGGTAATCTCCTCAGAGACCTGCGTCTGCGCCTGATTACGGATATGCAGCATCATCGCGCACACCAGGTCTTCAAACATCGCCACCTGCTGCGGCTTCAGGCCGCTGGCACCGAGGAAGGACTTCGGTGACTTAACAAAGTAAACCTCTTCCGGGTCTTCAATGTAGTGCCCGAGCGAAGAGAGGCCGAACTGCACGCTGGACGGGGTAACGTCGATGTCTTCCTCGCGGTTAAAGCTGACCGCACGGCGCAGCAGCGCCTGGGTTTCCGCTGCGGTAGCCGGAACCTGATGGTGGCGGAACAGCCACTCGCTCACCGCTTCACGCGTAGGCGCGCAGAGCATTGACGGCAGCAGCGTGCTCTCTTTTTCCATTTTAAGAAGCTGCGGTTGTCCGTTTTGCATGATCGCAACCGAGCAGTTTGCCGTACCGTAGTCAAATCCGATAAACACAATGAATCCCCATGCCGGTGAGAAGGGGCGAGACTTTAACGAAATGTCTGCATGGCGACAACAGGAATATGAAAGCAAGGCGAAACACCGCTTTTCCGTTTATCCTGAGAGGAATAAAAAAGGAGCAGCGATGTATACCCTGACGTGGCAACCCCCTTACGACTGGCAGTGGATGTTTGGCTTTCTCGGCGCCCGTGCGGTGACGGGCATTGAAACCGTCACGAGCGATTATTACGAGCGCAGCTTTGCCTGCGAGGGCCATCAGGGGATTTTTCGCGTAACGCCGGATATCGCCACCCATACGCTGAATGTGACCCTCAGCCCGGGATTAATTCCGGTTGCGCAGACGTGTCTTGAACGCATCGCGCGCCTGTTCGATCTCGCCTGCAACCCGCAGCACATCGCGGATACCCTGGGGGATCTCGGCGCTACCCGGCCCGGCCTGCGTTTGCCGGGGGCGATGGATGCGTACGAGCAGGGCGTCCGGGCCATTCTCGGCCAGCTGGTCAGCGTGGCGATGGCGGCGAAACTGGCTTCCCGCGTTGTCGCCCTGTGCGGAGAGCCGGTAAAAGATGCACCGGGTTATGTCTGCTTTCCCTCCCCGCAAGCGCTGGCGGTTGCCGATCCGCTGGCGCTCAAGGCGCTCGGGATGCCGGTAAAACGCGCGGAGTCGCTGATTCATCTGGCGCAGTCGGTCGTCGACGGAACCTTTCCGCTGACGCCGCCTGAAGACGTTGAGGCGGGCATGAAGGCGCTACAGCAGCGGCCAGGGATCGGACGCTGGACGGCAAACTACCTGGCCCTGCGCGGCTGGCAGGCGAAAGATGTGTTCCTGCCGGATGATTATCTGATTAAGCAACGCTTTGCCGGGATGACGCCCGCGCAGATTCGTCGTTACGCCGAGCGCTGGCAGCCGTGGCGTTCTTACGCGCTGCTGCACATCTGGTATACCGACGGCTGGGCACCGTCAGTTGATGGCGAAATAACTGGTGTTAAGCAGTAGATCAAGCGGCTGCGGTTCAGCGATGGTATCGCCATAAATAAAATCGATGCCAATGCCGGACAGCGTATCCATCATGATGGGCTGATTACACGGACCCGCGATGGTCTTCATCCCCAGACGCTGGGCGTGGCCCTGGACGATGGTCACCATCATCTCGTCCATCAGATTGCCATATACGTTGCTCACCACTTCTGCATCCAGCATCAGATAATCGGCCATGTTCGGGCTCAGGTGGGTGAAGACGTTCATGTCGCGTCCTGTCTGGCTGAAGATCACGCGGCAGCCCGCCTGACGAAGCTTTTGCAAACCCCGCTGCAGATTCTCATCCGGGTGACACACCACGTCGGCGGTGATAACCAGATGCAGCAGACGGCCCGGCAGGGAGCTGTTATCCAGAAGATCGAGCAGTTCATCCACCAGCGTCACGCTGGCTAAACCGGCCGCAGAAAGCGGCAGCGCCACGCCCATCCCCTTGCTGGCAACCTGGGCCGCGTAGTTACGGAAAAACTCGCTGAAGATGCGTCTGTCAAGGGCATGCAGCAGCTCAGGCTCCGCCAGACCCGCGCGGAAAGCATGTTCCTCCTGCACCTCGCCCTGGCTGGTCCACAGGCGCAGCGAAATCAGCCAGAAGTTACAGCTCTCCGGTATGCGTGGGGAGGCGACGCTGCGGGCTATCATCAACAAATGATTGTCTTTGATCATGTGCCACTGCTCGTCCAGCGACAGCATGCTGCGCGTGCTGCGGTCCCGCTCCTGCTGGGGTTCGTAAACCGTCACGATGCCGCGCCCGCTGTTTTTCGAGGCATAACAGGCAATATCCGCCTGCGACATCACGTCTGACGCCTGGTAGTTATTTTCATCAATCAACGTGATCCCTGCGCTGGCACCAATCCTGTGCAGGCGGCCTTCCCACATAAAGTGATAGTCATTAATGGTGTGGATCAGGCGACCGGTGATATAGCGCGCGCTCTCAATATTGCAGTCCGGCAGCAGCAGCCCGAACTCGTCTCCGCCCAGACGCGCCAGCACGTCGCTGGAGCGGAGCAGGGTTAACATCATGGAAGAGAGTTCCCGCAACAGGGCATCCCCCGCCGCATGGCCAGCGCTATCGTTGACGGCTTTGAAGCGGTCCAGATCGATAAAGACCAGCGCATGACGCTGACGCGTCTCACGTACGGTTTGCAGAAGCCGTTTGAGATGGTTTTCAAAGCTGACGCGGTTTGCCAGGTGGGTCAGGGCATCGTGTGAGGCGCTATAGCTCAGCTGGCGCAGCATTTTGCGCGATTCAGTAACATCCTGAATAACGATAACCGAGCCAATACTTTTCCCCTCGAGCGTGCTGAGCGGCGTAATGCTGTAATGGATATCGAACGATCCCCCGGTGCGGCAGTTCAGCACCACGTCCTGGTCGATATCCGAACGGGACATATCACCACTGTGAATGTTTTCCATCAGCGGACCTTGCTCACCAAAGGTGATATGTAACACCTTCAGGATCGGCTGGCCGATGGCCTCGGTCTGCAGCCAGCCGCTCATCTTCTCGGCGACCGGGTTCATAAAGGTGACGTTCATATCAATATCGGTACAGAGCACCGCTTCGCCGATGGAGTCGAGGGTGATGTGCAGACGCTCTTTTTCCTGGAACAGCGCCTCGTTAAGCTGCTTCACCTCGGTCATGTCCATATTGATGCCGAGCAAGCGTTCGACTTCACCCTCTTTATTCAGCACCCGGTTTGCCAGGGAGCGAATATGGCGCACGCCTTCCTTCACGCGGATACGGAATTCCAGCTTAAACGGCAGACGGGAAACCAGGGAATCTCGCAGCACTTTTTCAGCATGCGCGCGATCTTCCGGCAGCATGGCGTCGTGCCAGAGCTGCCAGGTGGGCTTAATGTGCGGCGGGATTTCATACAGCTCGAACATCCGCTTATCCCAGCTGATGATGTCTGGCTCCAGATCCCACTCCCAGATGCCGATGCCGCCGGCTTCGTTGGCCAGCGTAATGCGCTCCATCAGGCGTTTGTTGACCCACTCGGTCTGCTTCAGGTCGTTAATATCTTCAATCTGGGCGATGAAATAGAGCGGTGAGCCGTCGGCATGGCGCACGACGGACACGGCCAGAAGCGCCCAGACGACCTCGCCGTTGCGTGTGTAGTAGCGCTTCTCAAGGGTGTAGGTGTTAATGTCGCCGTTAACCAGCTGCTCCAGCTGTTCCAGATCGGTATGCAGATCTTCCGGCCAGGTGAGCTGCTGGAAGGTGAGCAACTGCAGTTCCGTCTGGCTGTAACCGAGGAAATTGCACAATGCCTTGTTGGCCTGAAGCCACTGGCCCTCAATGCTGACCAGTGCCATGCCGATGGCGGAATACTCCATCGCATTGCGAAAACGCTCTTCGCTTTCGGTGATGTGTTTGCGTTCGGCGCGGAAGGCATACATCACCATGGTCATCACGTTAGCGGGGAGAAGCAGCATCAGGAACGGCAGCCACGGCGCGTTCAGCATGGGTCCCACATGTTGGGTGGTCAGCGCCGCCGGGTTCCGGGCAATCATCAATGACACGACCATAACAGTGACCAGAAATACCATGAAGGCTTCCATTCGCGGCAGGCGCACGGCGCTCCACATCAGCAGAACGATCACGCAGGTAAAGGGCCACGGCAGCCAGGTAATGGAGGCCCAGCTAAGAGCCAGCGTGACGGCCATGGTGACCAGCGTTTCCAGCAGTAGTCTCGGGTCACGGTGGCGCAGCAGATAGTGAGGTTTGAACAGCAATCCCAGCGGCACCAGGGCCAGCGCGCCGATGGATTCAGAGAGCACCCAGACGATAAAATTACGCAGCGGTTCGGGAGCGGGGACCAGCAAATAGACCAGAACGCCGCCCACCAGCGGCGGTACCAGCGCGCTGCCAATGGCGAGGCGGATCCAGTCATTTAAATTTTGCAGCGGGTTATACCACGGGAGCAGCTTACGCAGTAACACTGCACCAATGAAGGCCTCAATAACGTTTATTGAGGTAAAGGCGAGGCTTATCTCCCCCCAGGAGAACAGCATCCACGAGGCCAGAATATTGCCGAACGAACAGGCCAGGGCAATACCGGGCCACATTTTCCCGGCATGGCGGTAAAACGCCACCATCATAATCGCGGTGGGGAACCAGAGCGGGGCCAGCAGGGTGCCGAAGCGGGTGAGCTCCAGCGAAAATAAGGTAAAGATAAAGGTGACCAGGCCCAGACAGACAAGTCGCAATAAAGGATGTGGGGTAGTAACCAAAACCCGCTGGTATTGTTTATTCATTACCGCTTTATCCAGAGACGCCATGCCGTCAGGAGAGAAGTCCGCACGAGTGAATTTGATAATTTGGTTTATGCTAGTACAAACAATTTACAATTCATATGGCGACTGCTCATAATTTGACATCATAGACTTATTAAATAGTTACTCGCTAAAAAATTCATGTTTAGCGCTGAAAAAACGGCCATTAAAATTTCACTCAGGGAACAATGCGTCACTTTTCAGGCTGTCTCGCATAACCTGCGCATTCGACTGGTATCACGCCCGCGAAATCCCTATAATTGCCGCGTTTGACGCTCCGGCGTCGTCCTTCCTTCACATCCAGGTTAATCAGGTCGCTAAATTTATGACTGATAAGTCTCATCAGTGCGTCATTATAGGCATCGCCGGCGCATCGGCTTCAGGTAAAAGTCTAATTGCCAGTACGCTTTATCGCGAACTGCGTGAACAGGTAGGTGATGAGCATATCGGCGTCATTCCCGAAGACAGTTATTACAAAGATCAATCCCATCTGTCGATGGAAGAGCGTGTAAAAACCAACTATGACCACCCGAATGCAATGGATCACAGTCTCCTGTTCCAGCATTTAGAAGCGCTTAAGAGCGGTCAGGCGATCGAACTGCCCGTTTACAGTTACGTAGAACACACCCGCACTCAGGAAACGATCCGCATTGAGCCGAAGAAGGTGATTATCCTTGAAGGCATCCTGCTTCTGACCGACGCTCGCCTGCGTGAATCCATGAACTTCTCCATTTTCGTTGATACCCCGCTGGATATCTGCCTGATGCGCCGCATCAAGCGTGACGTTAACGAGCGCGGCCGTTCGATGGACTCGGTCATGGCGCAGTACCAGAAAACGGTCCGCCCGATGTTCCTGCAATTTATTGAACCTTCCAAACAATACGCCGATATCATCGTGCCGCGCGGGGGCAAAAACCGCATTGCTATTGATATCTTAAAAGCGAAAATCAGCCAGTTTTTTGAATAAGCCGCGCGAATTGTGTACCGTTCAGAGATAACCTGGTTTTACCCTGAGCGTTCAACGGCTCAGGGTACGATGCATGAAAGGAGAAAGTGCCATGCGTCTTTGCGATCGTGATATTGAAGCCTGGCTGGATGAAGGCCGCTTGTCTATTACCCCACGTCCTCCCGTGGAGCGTATCAATGGGGTGACCGTTGATGTACGGTTGGGGAATAAATTCCGTACCTTTAGCGGTCATACTGCGCCGTTCATCGACCTCAGCGGGCCGAAGGATGAAGTCAGCGCCGCGCTCGATCGCGTGATGAGTGACGAAATCGTCATTGACGAAGGCGAAGCGTTTTATTTGCATCCGGGTGAACTGGCGCTGGCGGTGACGTATGAATCCGTGACTCTGCCTGCGGACCTCGTAGGCTGGCTCGATGGCCGTTCTTCTCTGGCGCGTCTGGGGCTGATGGTTCACGTGACCGCGCACCGTATCGACCCTGGCTGGTCGGGCCGGATTGTGCTGGAGTTTTTCAATGCCGGTAAACTGCCGCTGGCGCTGCGTCCGGGAATGATGATCGGTGCGTTAAGCTTTGAACCACTCACCGGCCCGGCAGACAGGCCTTATAACCGCCGTCAGGACGCAAAATACCGCGACCAGCAGGGTGCGGTTGCCAGCCGTATTGATAAAGACTGATCGTTAGTCCATTGAGGATGCCATGAGAAGAGTTCTGACAACGCTGATGATTTTGCTGGTGGTGCTGGTTGCTGGCCTTTCGGCGTTGGTTCTGCTGGTTAACCCGAATGATTTCCGCGCTTACATGGTGCGGCAGGTCGAGGCACGCAGTGGTTACCAACTGAAGCTTGACGGGCCGCTGCGCTGGCACGTCTGGCCGCAGCTCAGCATTCTCTCTGGCCGCATGTCGTTAACCGCACCGGGCGCGGCACAGCCGCTGGTCTCTGCGGACAACATGCGTCTCGATGTGGCGCTGATCCCGCTTATCTCCCATCAGCTGCAGGTTAATCAGGTGATGCTGAAAGGCGCGGTCATTCAGCTTACCCCGCAAACCGAAGCCGTGCGCGACGCGAATGCGCCTGTCGCGCCGCGCGAGAATACCTTACCGGATGAACCGTCCGATACGGGCTGGTCATTTGATATTGGCAAACTGAAAGTTGCTGATAGCGTGCTGGTGTTCCAGCATGAGGATGCAGAGCAGGTCACCGTCCGCAACATCAACCTGCAGATGGAGCAGGATGAACACCATCTTGCGTCGCTGGAGTTTAGCGGACGGGTAAATCGCGATCAGCGCGATCTGACGCTGTCGCTGAACGCCGGCGTGAATGCCTCGGACTACCCGCACCAGCTCACGGCCGACATCCAGCAGCTTAACTGGCAGCTGACGGGGGCGGATCTCCCTACCCAGGGGATAACCGGGCAGGGAACGCTGCAGGCCGTATGGCGCGAAGAACAAAAACAGCTGGCGCTGGATAACCTCAATCTGCAGGCCAACGACAGCAGCCTGAAAGGGCAGGCGAGCGTCACGCTCGAAGAGAAACCGAAGTGGGTTTTGAACCTGCAGTTTGACAAGCTCAACCTGGAAAACCTCCTGCCACCGCTGCCGGCTAGCGCAACGGACAGCGATGCGACCCAGACCGGGCAAAGCCAGTCTCCGGTGTCGCGCCCGGTCATTTCGTCCAACCTTGACCAGCCTGACTATAACGTTTTGCGCGGCTTCACGGCGGATGTTGCGCTGAAAGCCAACAGTGTGCGCTGGCGCGGCATTGATTTTACCGACGTGAGCAGCAAGCTGTTCAACCATAACGGGTTGCTGGCGATCTCTGAGTTGAGCGGCAAAATGGGGGCAGGGCATCTTTCGCTGCCAGGCACGCTGGACGTGCGTAAGGACATTGCCAGCGCCGAATTCCAGCCGCGTCTCGACAACGTTGAGATTGGCAGCATCCTGAAAGCCTTTAACTATCCGATATCCCTGACGGGGCAGTTGACGCTGGCGGGGGATTTTTCAGGCACCAAAATTGATGCCGACGCTTTCCGCCGAGAGTGGCAGGGCGAGGCGCATGTTGACCTGAAAGATTCGCGTATGGAAGGGCTTAACTTCCAGCAGCTGGTTCAGCAGGCGGTGGAGCGCAGCAGCGATGTTAAAGCCCAGGAAAACTACGACAGCGCAACGCGCCTCGACAGCTTCACCACTGACCTGACGCTGGATAACGGGGTACTGACGCTGGCCGGGATGCAGGGAACCTCATCCATGCTGTCGTTAACCGGGGAAGGCTCGCTGGATCTGGTCAAAGAGACGGCGGACACGCGCTTTAACGTCCGGGTACTTTCCGGCTGGCAGGGCGAAAGCAAGCTGATTGATTTCCTGAAAGAGACGCCCGTTCCGCTTAGCGTATATGGCAAATGGCAGGCGCTGAATTACAGCCTTCAGGTGGATCAGATCCTGCGTAAGCATCTGCAGGATGAAGCGAAACGTCGGCTCAACAGCTGGGCGGATCGTAATAAAGATTCCCAGAACGGCAAGGATGTGAAGAAGCTGCTGGATAAGCTTTGACGGTCGTAGTGCCGGGTGGCGGCTTCGCCTTACCCGGCCTACGGTGTCAGGCTTTTTACACCTCAAAATCCAGCTCTTCCTCATCCTTCAATGGAATAAGCTGCACTTTCTGCACGCGATGGTTTTCAATCTGCAGCGTTTTTAGCAGATAGTCTCCCACCTGAACCTCTTCTCCCGGCTGCGGGATGCGCTGCAAATACTCCATCAGCAGACCGGCGATGGTATGGTATTCCCGCTTTTCATCCAGCGGCAGTGGCACAAATTGCACCAGGTCTTCAAGCGGCATATGGCCGTTAGCCGTCCACGAACCGTCTGCGTTTTTCTGGATGTCGTGGCGGGCATCAATCTCATCCACCTCGTTAGGCAAATTACCTGCGATGGTTTCCATCACGTCGCTGAGCGTGACCAGCCCTTCCACCGAACCAAACTCATCCACTACGAAGGCAAAGTGGGTGCGCGCGTTGCGGAACTGCTCCAGCGCGGAGAGCAGCGGAAGCGCTTCCGGGAAGACCAGCGGCTGACGCACCAGCGCGCGCAGGTTGAGCGCCTCGCCGTGCAGCTGCTGCTGGAGCAGGTCAATTACGTGCACTACGCCCAGGAGTTCCTCTTCTTCGTCGCCGCCGGTGACCACCACGCGGGTATGCTGGTTTTTATCCAGCAGGGCGCGGATCTGCTCTTCCGGTGCCGTGAGGTCAATATGCTCAATATCGTGCCGCGAGGTCATGATGCTGCTGACCGTGCGCTGATTCAGGTTGAGCACGCGCTCGATCATCAGCCGCTCCTGCGGGTTAAAGATCTGCCCGTCGCTGTGATCGGCCAGCAGGGCAGAGGATTCGGCGTCCAGCTCGGCATCCTCTTTCCTGCCGCTCAGCAGGCGCATGACGGTGTCTGCCGTGCGCTGGCGCAGCGTCTGATTAGCGGAGAGAAACCGGCGGCGGTTAAATATTGCCAGCTGGTTAAGCGCTTCAATCATGACGGAGAAGCCGATGGCAGCGTACAGATAGCCCTTCGGAATGTGGAAGCCGAAACCATCGGCAACCAGGCTAAAGCCAATCATCAGCAGGAAGCTCAGGCACAGGATCACGATGGTCGGGTGGCTGTTCACAAAGCGGGTCAGCGCCTTGCTTGCCATCACCATCAGCGTGATGGCGATGATCACCGCGGCCATCATCACCGCAAGGTGGTCCACCATCCCGACGGCGGTGATGACTGAATCAAGGGAGAAGACCGCATCCAGAACCACAATTTGCGCCACCACCGGCCAGAATTTCGCCCCGCGGCGCTGGGTCGGGTTTTCGCTGTCTTTTCCTTCGAGCCTTTCGTTAAGCTCCACCGTGGCTTTGAACAACAGGAACAACCCGCCGAAGAGCATGATGAGATCGCGGGCGCTAAAACTCAGACCGTGAACGGTGAACAGAGGCTGAGTCAGCGTGACCATCCAGGAGATAGAGGCCAGCAGCAGTAACCGCATCACCATCGCCAGCAGCAGGCCCGTCACGCGCGCGCGGTCGCGCTGGGAAGGGGGCAGTTTTTCAGCGAGGATGGCGATAAACACCAGATTATCAATCCCGAGCACGAGCTCAATGACCACCAGCGTCACCAGCCCGGCCCAGATTGATGGATCGGCAATCCATTCCATAGTAATAGCAATACCTTCTGTTATATGACGAATGTCACACTTCGATCATGGATAAAACCGGGGAAAAATGCAATGTCGGGCTGAGATTTCTCTTAATACAACGCGTAAAAAAGAGAGCATTCTCAAAAGGGTGTAAATAAGCGAAATACGTATATTTAATTACAAGGCGGGCACTTTAGGATATATCGCAGATAATGGTTTTTACTCTCTCTTTGTCAATATAAAGAAAATCCTAAAAGGGTAAAACTTTGCTCTTAATATTAATCTTAAAAACAGATATTAGGACAGTTGTCTCCTTGCCTGCTATTAGGTTAGCTGCAACAATTCTCCCAGCATCAAATGTTAAATCTTGTTGTTGCTATTATTGTTTTGGTCTTCGGGATGGTTATTCATTATCCGTTGGGTGTTGCAAACGGCTGATATATTTCCAGAAGACCTTGTTCAAGAGGGTGTCTATCCATAACACATTGTTTAGTCAGTGGATTGGTAACTGAAAGCCAAGGGCGGTAGCGTGCCTGAAAGCGTGTGAATCAGCCTCGATTATTCTGTCAATAGCCAATGGATGAATAAGCTTTTTTTAGGACTGATGCCAGTTATATTTCTATTTGATTAACTGCATGCTGAAACCCAATACGTCTCAAGCTTATTTAAATTGCACAGGATAATTACTCTGCCAAAGTGATAAATAATCAATGATGAAATCCAAAATGAAATTGATGCCATTATTGGTGTCTGTGACCTTGATGAGTGGTTGTACGGTCTTTCCCGGCAGCAATATGTCAACAATGGGTAAGGATGTGATCAAGCAACAGGATGCCGATTTTGATCTCGACAAAATGGTGAATGTTTATCCACTTACGCCACGTCTGGTCGAACAATTACGTCCACGCCCAAATGTTGCCCAGCCGAATATGTCTCTGGACCAGGAAATTGCCTCCTACCAGTATCGCGTGGGACCGGGTGACGTGATTAACGTGACCGTCTGGGATCACCCTGAACTGACCACCCCAGCGGGCCAGTACCGTAGCTCAAGCGACACCGGGAACTGGGTGCAGTCAGACGGCACCATGTTCTATCCGTACATTGGTAAAGTCCATGTTGCCGGGAAAACGCTTGCCGAGATCCGTAGTGATATTACCGGCCGCTTAGCGCAGTACATCGCCGACCCGCAGGTGGACGTTAATATCGCCGCATTCCGCTCGCAAAAAGCCTATATCTCCGGCCAGGTGAACAAATCCGGCCAGCAGGCCATCACCAACGTTCCGCTCACCGTTCTGGATGCCATTAACGCCGCAGGAGGCTTAACCGACGGCGCCGACTGGCGCAACGTCGTGTTGACCCACAACGGCAAAGAGCAGCGCATTTCGCTGCAGGCGCTGATGCAAAACGGCGACCTGACCCAGAACCGTCTGCTCTATCCGGGCGATATTCTCTACGTGCCGCGCAACGACGATCTGAAAGTCTTCGTGATGGGTGAAGTGAAGAAACAGAGCACCCTCAAAATGGACTTCAGCGGCATGACCCTGACCGAAGCGCTGGGCAATGCTGAAGGTATCGATCTGACCACCTCCAACGCGACCGGTATCTTCGTCATCCGTCCGCTGAAAGGTGAAGGCAGTGCGAAAGGCAAGATTGCCAACATCTACCAGCTGGATATGTCCGATGCGACATCTCTGGTGATGGCGACGGAGTTCCGTCTCCAGCCATACGATGTGGTGTATGTCACCACCGCGCCGGTTGCCCGCTGGAACCGTCTGATCAATCAGTTGCTGCCAACCATCAGTGGCGTTCGCTACATGACGGATACGGCGCGCGACATTCATACCTGGTAATTCGCGATGTTTAACAAAATTCTGGTGGTATGCGTGGGGAACATTTGCCGTTCCCCCACGGCTGAACGGCTGTTGAAACAGTACCAGCCCGAGTTAACGGTCGAGTCCGCAGGGCTGGGCGCGCTGGTGGGTAAAAGTGCCGATGAGCGCGCAACGAGCGTGGCCCGCGATCACAACCTCTCTCTTGACGGGCATATCGCCCGCCAGGTTACCGGCCGCATGTGCCGGGAGTATGACCTGATTCTGGCAATGGAAAAACGTCATATTCATGCGCTGTGCGATATCGCACCGGAGATGCGCGGCAAGGTGATGCTGTTTGGTCACTGGGACAACGAGCGCGAAATCCCCGATCCGTATCGCAAAAGCCATGAGGCCTTCGAGGCGGTTTACACCTTACTTGACCAGTCTGCCCAACAGTGGGCGCAGGCACTGAAAGCTCAGCAGGGATAACAATGACAGAAAAAACAAAACCTTCTGCCGCCCCGACTTCGGGCAGTGATGAAATTGATATTGGTCGCCTGGTCGGCACAGTTATCGAAGCAAAGTGGTGGGTAGTTGGCATTACCGCCGTGTTCGCCGCGGCGGCCGTCGTGTATACGCTGTTCGCCACGCCTATCTACAGCGCCGACGCGCTGGTGCAGATTGAACAGAATACCGGTAACTCGCTGGTGCAGGATATCGGCTCGGCGCTGGCGAACAAGCCGCCGGCATCCGACGCTGAAATTCAGCTGATCCAGTCGCGTCTGGTGCTGGGTAAAACGGTTCACGATCTCGGCCTCGACATCTCCGTTACCAAAAATACGTTCCCAATCTTCGGTGCGGGCTGGGACCGTCTGATGGGGCGCAGCAATGACACCGTCAAGGTCACTGACTTTGTGCTGCCGAAAGGGGCGGGGGATCAAACCTTTACCCTGACGGTGCTGGGTCTGAAACAGTACCAGCTGACCAGTGATGCGGGCTTTAGCGCACGCGGCGAAGTGGGGCAGATGCTGAACAAAGACGGCGTCAGCATGATGGTTAGCGCGATTCACGCCCAGGAGGGCGGTGAATTCACCGTGACCAAATTCTCCACGCTGGGAATGATCAACAATCTGCAGAACAACCTGACTGTCACCGAAAACGGTAAGGACACCGGCGTGCTGAGCATGACCTTTACCGGTGAAGATAAGGATCAAATCCGCGACATCCTGAACAGCATTACCCGCAACTACCTTGAGCAGAACGTCGAGCGCAAGTCGGCGGAAGCGGCGAAAAGCCTGGCGTTCCTCTCTAAACAACTCCCGGAAGTGCGTGCCCGTCTGGACGATGCCGAGAACAAGCTGAACGCCTTCCGTCAGGATAAAGACTCCGTTGACCTGCCGCTGGAGGCCAAATCGGTTCTCGACTCGATGGTGAATATTGATGCGCAGCTCAACGAGCTGACCTTCAAAGAGGCGGAGATTTCCAAGCTTTACACCAAACGCCACCCGGCCTACCGCACGCTGCTGGAAAAACGCCGCACCCTCGAAGAGGAGAAGGCGAAGCTGAACGACCGCGTGACCGCGATGCCGAAAACGCAGCAGGAGATCGTGCGTCTGACCCGTGACGTGGAGTCCGGACAGCAGGTTTACATGCAGCTGCTGAACAAGCAGCAGGAGCTGAAAATCACCGAGGCCAGCACCGTGGGTGATGTGCGCATCGTCGACCCGGCCATTACTCAGCCCGGCGTGCTGAAGCCGAAGAAAGCGCTGATTATTCTCGGCAGCATTATTCTTGGCCTGATGCTCTCCATCGTCGGCGTGCTGCTGCGTTCGCTGTTCAACCGCGGCATCGAAAGCCCGCAGGTGCTGGAAGAGAGTGGTATTAACGTCTATGCCAGCATCCCGCTGTCTGAGTGGCAAAAATCCCGTGACAGTGTCAAGACCATCAAGGGCGTTAAGCGTTACAAACAGAGCCAGCTGCTGGCCGTGGGTAACCCAACCGACCTGGCGATTGAAGCCATCCGCAGCCTGCGTACCAGCCTGCACTTCGCCATGATGCAGGCCAAAAACAACGTCCTGATGTTAACCGGCGTCAGCCCGTCAATCGGTAAGACCTTCGTCTGTGCCAACCTGGCGGCGGTGGTGAGCCAGACCAACAAGCGCGTGCTGCTGATCGACTGCGATATGCGTAAGGGTTACACCCACGAACTGCTGGGAACCAACAACGTGAACGGTCTGTCGGAAATCCTGCTGGGTAAAGGGGAAATCAGCGAGAGCGCCAAGCCGACCTCGATTCCACAGTTTGACCTGATCCCGCGTGGTCAGGTGCCGCCGAACCCGTCTGAACTGCTGATGAGCGAGCGCTTCACCCAGCTGATCGAATGGGCGAGCAAACACTATGACCTGGTGCTGATCGATACGCCGCCGATTCTGGCCGTGACCGACGCCGCCGTAGTGGGCCGCCATGCGGGCACCACCCTGATGGTCGCGCGCTATGCGGTGAACACGCTGAAAGAGGTGGAAACCAGCCTGAGCCGCTTCGAGCAGAACGGTATTGAGGTGAAGGGGGTCATTCTGAACTCCATCTTCCGCCGCGCGACCGGGTACCAGGATTACGGTTACTACGAGTACGAATACAAATCTGACTCTAAATAAAAAAGATCTCTCACCCTAACCCTCTCCCCTCGGGGAGAGGGCCGGGGTGAGGGGTGAGGGGAAAATATGACCACACAACGCCCTTTGATTTCTATCTATATGCCGACATGGAACCGTCAGCAGCTGGCGATCCGCGCAATTAAGTCGGTCTTACGTCAGGATTACGATAACTGGGAACTGATCATCGTGGATGACTGTTCTTCCTCGTATGAACAGCTGCAAAAGTTTGTGACTGACCTCAACGACCCGCGGGTGGTCTATACGCATAACGCGATTAACTCCGGGGCGTGTGCAGTACGTAATCAGGCGATTATGCAGGCCAAAGGGCAGTATCTGACCGGCATCGACGACGATGACGAATGGACGCCGAACCGCCTGTCCGTCTTCCTGTCGCATAAAGAGCAGCTGGTCACGCACGCGTTTCTCTATGCCAACGACTATGTCTGCCAGGGCGAGGTGTATTCGCAGCCTGCCAGCCTGCCGCTGTACCCGAAATCACCGTACTCCCGTCGCCTGTTCTACAAGCGCAATATTATTGGTAATCAGGTCTTTACCTGGGCGTGGCGCTTTAAGGAGTGCCTGTTCGATACCGAACTGAAGGCCGCGCAGGATTACGACATCTTCCTGCGGATGGTGGTGGAGTACGGCGAGCCGTGGAAAGTGGAAGAGGCCACGCAGATCCTGCACATCAACCACGGGGAGATGCAGATCACCTCCTCTCCGAAGAAGTTCTCGGGCTATTTCCATTTTTACCGCAAGCACAAGGACAAGTTTGACCGTGCCAGCCGGAAGTATCAGCTCTTTACCCTGTATCAGATCCGCAACAAGCGCATGAACTGGCGCACCCTGCTGACGCTGCTGTCCGTGCGTAACGGCAAACGTCTGGCTGACGGGCTTCGGGGGAAATAATGTTTCTGGAAGATTGCCGCGCAAACAGCTGGAGCCTGCGCCCGTGCTGCATGGTTCTGGCGTACCGCATCGCGCACTTTTGCTCGGTGTGGCGCAAGAAAAACGTACTGAACAATATCTGGGCGGCACCCGTGCTGGTGCTGTACCGCATCATCACCGAATGCTTTTTTGGTTATGAGATTCAGGCCGCTGCCACCATTGGCCGCCGCTTCACCATCCATCACGGCTATGCGGTGGTGATCAACAAGTTCGTGGTCGCGGGTGATGATTTCACCATCCGCCACGCGGTCACCATTGGCAACCGCGGGCCTGACAGCCTGGCCTGCCCGGTCATCGGCAATAACGTCGAGCTGGGCGCCAACGTGGTGGTCATCGGTGACATCACGATCGGTAACAACGTGACGATCGGGGCGGGCAGCGTGGTGCTGGACAGCGTTCCCGATAACGCGCTGGTGGTGGGAGAAAAAGCCCGCGTGAAGGTGATTAAATGAACATTCTGCAATTTAACGTACGCCTCGCAGAAGGCGGAGCGGCAGGCGTAGCGCTGGATTTGCACCAGCGCGCGCTGCAAAAAGGACTCCAGTCTCGTTTTATTTACGGCTACGGCAAAGGCGGCAAGAAAAGCGTTAGCCACGATAACTTCCCGCAGGTGCACAAGCACACGCCGCGTCTGACCTCGATTGCCAACATTGCGCTGTTCCGCCTGTTTAACCGCGATCTGTTTGGCAACCTGAACAATCTTTATCGCACCGTGACCCGCACGACCGGCCCGGTTGTGCTGCATTTTCACGTGCTGCACAGCTACTGGCTGAACCTGGAAGAGGTGGTGGCGTTTTGTCAGAAGGTGCAGGCCCACAAGCCCGACACCCGTTTCGTCTGGACGCTGCATGACCACTGGAGCGTGACCGGACGCTGCGCCTTTACCGACGGCTGCGAAGGCTGGAAAGATAACTGCCAGAAATGCCCGACGTTAAGCAACTACCCGCCGGTGAAGGTGGATCGCGCGCATCAGCTGGTAGACGGCAAACGCCAGTTGTTCCGCGACATGCTCTCGCTCGGCTGCACGTTTATCTCCCCGAGCCAGCACGTGGCCGATGCCTTTAACAGCCTGTATGGGGCAGGGCGCTGTCAGATTATCAACAACGGTATCGACGTGGCGACGGAAGCCATTCTGGCCGAACTGACGCCGGTGGCGGAAACCGCGGGCAAACCGAAAATCGCCATCGTTGCGCATGACCTTCGCTACGACGGAAAAACCAACCAGCAGCTGGTGCGCGACATGATGGCGCTGGGTGACAAGATTGAGCTTCACACCTTCGGCAAGTTTTCCCCGTTCGAAGGGGCCAACGTGGTGAACCACGGGTTTGAAACCGACAAGCGCAAGCTGATGAGCGCCCTGAACGGTATGGACGCGCTGGTGTTCAGCTCCCGCGTGGATAACTACCCGCTAATCCTCTGCGAAGCGCTCTCCATCGGCGTGCCGGTGATTGCCACCCACAGCGATGCGGCACATGAGGTGCTGGAAAAATCCGGCGGGAAAACCTTCGTGGAGCAGGAGGTTCTGCCGCTGGTGCAGCTGCCGAAGGCGCAGATCGCCGAGGCCGTTTTTGGCACTGACCTGGAATCGTTCCGCAACCGCAGCCGCAAGGCCTACAGTGGACAACAGATGCTGGAGGAGTATGTCTCGTTCTATCAGAATCTGTAGTTATCTGCTGCTGCCGCTAATCTACCTGCTGGTCAACGTCAAAATTGCCCAGCTTGGCGAAAGCTTCCCGATAACCATCGTGACTTTTCTGCCCGTTCTGCTTCTGCTGTATGTCGATAAAATCAACCTGAAGAAGCTGATGATTGCCCTGGGGCTGGGCACGGGCCTGACGCTGTTTAACTACATCTTTGGCCAGTCGCTGGATGCCAGTAAATACGTCACGTCAACCATGCTGTTTGTTTATATTGTCATTATTATCGGAATGGTCTGGAGTATTCGCTTTAAAACAATATCTCCGCACAATTATCGGAAAATCCTCAGGTTCTTTTATATTGCCGTTGCGTTAATTGTTATGCTTGCCGCACTGGAAATGGCGCAAATTATTTTGACCGGTGGCAGTAGCTTGATGGAGATAATTTCGAAATATCTCATATACAGCAACAGCTATGTACTGAACTTCATTAAGTTTGGCGGGAAGCGTACCACGGCGCTCTATTTTGAACCGGCGTTTTTCGCTCTGGCGTTAATCTCAATTTGGCTCAGCATCAAACAGTTTGGTATCAAAACGCCTAAGACCGATGCTATGATTCTTGCAGGAATTGTTCTGTCCGGGTCGTTCTCAGGGGTAATGACATTTATCCTGTTTTACCTGCTGGAGTGGGCGTTCCAGTACCTGAACAAAGATGCGATTAAGAAAAAACTGCCGCTGGCGATTATCTCCCTGACGGTATTTATGGTCGGCGTGATATTTGCCTTCCCGTACATCTCAGAACGTCTGGGTGATTTGGGAACGGAAGGGTCATCGTCCTATTATCGCATCATTGGTCCGCTGGTGATGGTGGGTTATTCCTTAACCCATATTGATGGTGTAGTAAGATTCGGCTCACTTTACGAATATGTTGCATCATTCGGAATCTTTAACGGTGCGGATGTCGGTAAAACCATAGACAATGGTCTGTATCTGTTAATTATTTATTTTTCATGGTTCGCCGTACTGTTGACGCTGTGGTATCTGTTTAAAGTATTCAAAATGATGATCAACGCGTTTGGTGATAACCAGAACTTTCGCGTGCAGCTTTATCTTTTTACGCCGGTGTCGCTGTTTTTTACCGGGTCAATATTTAGCCCGGAATATGCTTTCTTGATTGTCTGTCCGTTTATTTTGCGCAAGGCGCTTAATATTACGAACGTATGACGAAATGAGGTGATTTATGTTTCTTAGCGTCATTACTGTCGCTTTTCGTAATTACGAAGGGGTGGTAAAAACCTGGCGCTCGCTGCGCAACCTGGCGCGCGATCCAAGCCTCACCTTTGAGTGGATTGTGGTCGACGGCGGCTCGAACGATGGCACGGCGGAGTTTCTGGAAAAACTCAACGGTGAGTTCAACTTACGCTACATCAGCGAGAAAGATAAAGGCATCTACGATGCGATGAACAAGGGCATTAATATGGCCCAGGGCCGTTATGCCATCTTCCTCAATTCCGGTGATATTTTCCACGATGACGTGGCGCTGTTTGCCCGTCAGCTGGCGCGCCAGAAAGAGGATGCCATGTATATTGGCGATGCGCTGCTCGATTTTGGCGACGGACATAAAGTGTGCCGCAGCGCGAAACCGGGCTGGTATATCTACCACAGCCTGCCGGCCAGCCATCAGGCCATTTTCTTCCCGGTAAAGGGTCTGAAAAAACAGCCTTACGATTTGCAGTATAAAGTGTCTTCGGATTATGCGCTGGCCGCCAGCCTGTATAAATCTGGCTACCCGTTCCGTCGAATTAAAGGACTGGTATCGGAATTCTCGATGGGCGGTGTGTCAACGTCGAATAATCTGGAATTGTGTCAGGATGCCAAAAACGTGCAGCGTAAAATATTACGCGTGCCGGGGTTCTGGGCGGAATTATCTTATTTATTACGCCTGCGTACCACAGGTAAAACGAAAACCTTATATAACAAAGCCTGAATATAAGGAAACGCAATGCAGGATCTGAACGGTTTCTCCGTGCCGAAAGGTTTTCGGGGCGGGAGTGGTATTAAGGTGCAGTTATGGTGGGCGGTTCAGGCAACATTATTTGCCTGGTCACCGCAAATATTGTACCGCTGGCGTGCCTTTTTATTGCGCCTGTTTGGCGCAAAAATCGGAAAAAACGTAGTTATTCGTCCGTCGGTAAAAATTACCTACCCCTGGAAATTAACCCTCGGGGATTACGCCTGGGTAGGGGATGACGCGGTGTTATATACCCTGGGCGAGATTACGATAGGCGCAAATTCGGTAGTTTCACAGAAGTGTTATTTGTGCACCGGCAGCCACGATTTTATGAGTCAGCATTTTGATATTACCGCTTCGCCAATTGTGATCGGCGAAAAATGCTGGCTGGCAACGGATGTTTTTGTTGCACCTGGTGTTTCTGTTGGCGATGGCACGGTAGTCGGTGCCCGCAGCAGCGTTTTTAAATCGCTACCGGCAAATAAAATTTGCCGTGGCAATCCCGCAGTGGTGATACGCGAACGCGTTGAAACTGAAAAACTTTGATAAGTACAGAGGAATATAAACATGTCTAAAGTCGCTCTCATCACCGGCGTTACCGGACAGGATGGTTCTTACCTGGCAGAATTGCTGCTGGAAAAAGGTTATGAAGTTCACGGTATTAAACGTCGTGCCTCTTCATTCAACACCGAACGTGTGGACCATATCTATCAGGATCCCCATGCCGCGAACCCGAAATTCCACCTGCACTACGGCGACCTGACCGATACCTCCAACCTGACACGTATCCTGCAGGAAGTGCAGCCGGATGAAGTGTACAACCTGGGCGCGATGAGCCACGTAGCGGTCTCCTTCGAGTCCCCGGAATACACCGCTGACGTTGACGCCATGGGTACCCTGCGTCTGCTGGAAGCGATTCGCTTCCTCGGTCTTGAGAAGAAAACCCGCTTCTACCAGGCATCGACCTCCGAGCTGTACGGCCTGGTGCAGGAAATTCCACAGAAAGAGACCACGCCGTTCTACCCGCGTTCTCCGTATGCGGTAGCAAAACTGTACGCCTACTGGATCACCGTTAACTACCGTGAATCCTATGGCATGTACGCCTGTAACGGCATTCTGTTCAACCACGAATCCCCGCGCCGCGGCGAAACCTTCGTGACCCGCAAAATTACCCGCGCTATCGCCAACATTGCTCAGGGTCTGGAATCTTGCCTGCACCTCGGCAACATGGACTCCCTGCGTGACTGGGGCCATGCGAAAGACTACGTGAAAATGCAGTGGATGATGCTGCAGCAGGAACAGCCAGAAGACTTCGTGATCGCGACCGGCGTGCAGTACTCCGTTCGTCAGTTCGTTGAAATGGCTGCGGCGCAGCTGGGCATCAAACTGCGCTTTGAAGGCACCGGCGTGGAAGAGAAGGGTATCGTTGTTTCCGTGACCGGCCACGACGCGCCGGGCGTCAAGCCAGGCGACGTAATTGTGCAGGTTGACCCGCGCTACTTCCGTCCTGCTGAAGTGGAAACCCTGCTGGGCGACCCAACCAAAGCGCACGAGAAGCTGGGCTGGAAACCAGAGACCACTCTGCAGGAGATGGTTTCCGAGATGGTGGCCAAAGATCTTGAAGCAGCGAAAAAACACTCCCTGCTCAAGTCTCATGGCTACGAGGTTGCCATCGCGCTGGAGTCCTGAGAATGACAAAACAACGTATTTTTGTCGCCGGCCATCGCGGAATGGTGGGTTCCGCGATTGTTCGCCAGCTCGAACAGCGCGGTGACGTTGAGGTGGTTGTCCGCACCCGCGACGAGCTGAACCTGCTCGACAGCCGTGCGGTACAGGACTTCTTTGCGAACGAACGCATTGACCAGGTGTATCTGGCGGCGGCGAAGGTGGGCGGCATTGTCGCTAACAACACCTACCCGGCGGATTTCATCTACGAGAACATGATGATCGAGAGCAACATCATTCACGCGGCACATCTGCACAACGTGAACAAGCTGCTGTTCCTCGGTTCATCCTGTATCTACCCGAAAATGGCGAAGCAGCCGATCGCCGAGAGCGAGCTGCTGCAGGGCACGCTTGAAGCCACCAACGAGCCGTACGCGATTGCCAAGATTGCCGGGATCAAGCTGTGCGAGTCCTACAACCGTCAGTATAACCGCGACTATCGCTCGGTGATGCCGACCAACCTGTACGGACCGCACGACAACTTCCACCCGAGCAATTCGCACGTGATCCCGGCGCTGCTGCGTCGCTTCCACGAGGCAACCGCCGAGAACGCGCCGGACGTGGTGGTGTGGGGCAGCGGGACGCCGATGCGCGAGTTCCTGCACGTGGACGACATGGCTGCCGCCAGCATTCACGTGATGGAGCTGGATCGCGAGGTGTGGCAGGAGAACACCGAGCCGATGCTGTCGCACATCAACGTCGGGACCGGCGTGGACTGCACCATTCGCGAGCTGGCGCAAACCATCGCGCAGGTGGTGGGCTACAAGGGCCGCGTGGTGTTTGACGCGACTAAACCGGACGGCACGCCGCGCAAGCTGCTGGACGTGACCCGTCTGCATCAGCTGGGTTGGTATCACGAGGTGTCACTGGAGCAGGGGCTCGCCAGCACCTATCAGTGGTTCCTGGAAAACCAGCACCGCTTCCGGGGGTAATGATGTTTTTAAGTCAGGAAGATTTTGCCACGGTAGTGCGTTCCACTCCGCTCATCTCAATTGATTTGATCGTGGAGAACGAACGCGGCGAGTTCTTGCTGGGGAAACGAACCAACCGTCCTGCACAGGGCTTCTGGTTCGTGCCCGGCGGGCGCGTGCAGAAGGATGAGACGCTTCATGATGCGTTTGAGCGTCTCACTCTGGCGGAACTGGGTCTGCAGCTGCCAATGGCAGCAGGCCAGTTTTACGG
The DNA here is from genome assembly GCF_039718975.1 of Enterobacter chuandaensis. Taxonomy (NCBI): domain Bacteria; kingdom Pseudomonadati; phylum Pseudomonadota; class Gammaproteobacteria; order Enterobacterales; family Enterobacteriaceae; genus Enterobacter; species Enterobacter chuandaensis. The sequence goes on along the minus strand of NZ_CP097173.1, from coordinate 3,080,723 downwards.
GGTCTGGCAGCACTTCTATGACGATAACTTTTCAGGTACCGGGTTCTCCACACACTACATCGTGCTGGGGTTCCGCCTGAAGGTGAGTGAGGCAGACCTGCGTCTGCCTGATTCTCAGCATGACGACTACCGCTGGCAGACGCCAGAGGCGTTGCTGGCCAGCGACAATGTGCACGACAACAGCCGTGCCTATTTCCTGGCCGATCGTCAGGCCGGGGTGCCGGGCTTATGAAGATCCTCGTATACGGAATTAACTACTCGCCGGAGCTAACCGGCATCGGGAAATACACCGGCGAGATGGTGGAGTGGATGGCGAGCCAGGGACATGACGTGCGGGTCATTACAGCGCCGCCGTACTACCCGGAGTGGAAAGTCGGGGAGCGCTACTCAAGCTGGCGCTACCGTCGCGAAGAGGGTACAGCGACCGTCTGGCGCTGCCCGCTGTATGTCCCTAAGCAGCCCTCGACGCTGAAACGCTTACTTCATCTGGGCAGCTTTGCCCTGAGCAGTTTTTTCCCGCTGATGGCGCAGCGTCGCTGGAAGCCGGATCGCATCATCGGCGTGGTGCCGACGCTGTTCTGCACGCCGGGCATGCGCCTGCTGGGCAAACTCTCCGGCGCGCGCACGTTGCTGCACATTCAGGATTACGAAGTCGACGCGATGCTGGGCCTGGGGATGGCAGGCAAAGGCAAGGGCGGCAAAGTGGCGAAGCTCGCCAGCGCCTTTGAGCGCAGTGGCCTGCATAACGTGGATTACGTTTCGACCATCTCGCGCTCGATGATGAACAAGGCGCAGGAGAAGGGCGTCCCGGCGGAGAAAGTCATTTTCTTCCCGAACTGGTCCGAAGTGGCGCGTTTTCGCGATGTGACAGAGCAAGACGCTCAGACGCTCCGCGACCAGCTTGGTTTGCCTGAAGACCAAAAAATCATTCTTTACTCAGGCAACATCGGCGAAAAGCAGGGGCTGGAGAGCGTGATTGAAGCGGCCCAGCAGCTGAGAGAACAGCCGTGGACGTTTGTGATTGTCGGGCAGGGAGGGGGAAAAGCGCGGCTGGAGAAGATGGCAAGCGAACGCGGCCTGACCAACGTGAAGTTTTTCCCGCTGCAGTCTTACGACGCGCTGCCTGCGCTGCTGAAGATGGGCGACTGCCATCTTGTGGTGCAAAAGCGCGGCGCGGCGGATGCGGTGCTGCCGTCCAAGCTGACCAACATTCTGGCAGTGGGCGGTAACGCGGTGATTACGGCAGAAGCCGAAACAGAATTAGGCCAGCTGTGTGACAGCTATCCGGGGATTGCAGTGTGCGTGGAGCCGGAATCGGTCCCGGCGCTGGTCACCGGCATTGAACAGGCGCTAGCCATGCCAAAAGTGAACACGGTGGCACGTGAATATGCCGAACGCACGCTCGAGAAAGAGAACGTGCTGAGCCAATTTATTGCAGATATACGGGGATAAATCATGAGTCAAACCACTTTGTATCCGGTTGTGATGGCTGGTGGCTCTGGTAGCCGGTTGTGGCCGCTGTCCCGCGTGCTCTATCCAAAACAGTTCCTCTGCCTGAAAGGGGATCTCACCATGCTGCAGACGACGGTAAACCGTCTGCACGGCGTGGAGTGTGAAAGCCCGGTGGTGATTTGTAACGAACAGCACCGATTTATCGTTGCCGAGCAGCTGCGCCAGCTGAACAAACTCACCGAAAACATCATCCTGGAACCTGCCGGCCGTAATACCGCGCCTGCGATCGCCCTGGCGGCGCTGGCGGCAAAACGCAGCAGCCCTGACTGTGACCCGCTGATGCTGGTCCTGGCGGCAGACCACGTTATCCAGCAGGAAGACGCGTTCCGCGACGCGGTGCGTGCGGCCATTCCTTACGCCGAGATCGGCAAGTTGGTGACCTTCGGCATCGTGCCGGATCTGCCGGAAACTGGCTATGGCTACATCCGGCGCGGCAGCGTGACGCCGGGTGAAGGCGACAGCGTGGCGTTTGACGTGGCGCAGTTTGTTGAAAAACCGAATCTCGAAACCGCGCAGGCCTACGTTGCCAGCGGTGAATATTACTGGAACAGCGGGATGTTCCTGTTCCGCGCCGGACGCTATCTTGAAGAGCTGCGCAAATACCGCCCGGATATTCTTAACGCCTGCGAAAAAGCGATGGCGGTGGTGGACCCGGATCTCGACTTCATCCGCGTGGATGAAGAGGCGTTCCTCGCCTGCCCGGAAGAGTCCATTGACTACGCGGTGATGGAACGTACGGCAGATGCCGTCGTGGTACCGATGGATGCGGGCTGGAGCGATGTGGGCTCCTGGTCCTCCCTGTGGGAGATCAGCGCCCATACCCCGGAGGGTAACGTCCATCACGGCGATGTGATTAGTCACAAAACGGAAAACAGCTACGTTTACGCCGAGTCCGGCCTGGTGACCACCGTCGGGGTGAAGGATCTGGTGGTTGTCCAGACCAAAGACGCGGTGCTGATTGCCGACCGTAATGCCGTGCAGGACGTTAAAAAAGTGGTGGAGAAGATCAAGGCGGACGGTCGCCACGAGCACCATATTCACCGCGAAGTCTACCGTCCGTGGGGGAAATATGACTCCATTGACTCCGGTGACCGCTATCAGGTGAAACGCATCACCGTGAAGCCGGGCGAGGGGCTGTCGGTACAGATGCACCATCACCGCGCCGAACACTGGGTGGTGGTGGCGGGTACCGCTAAAGTCACTATCGACGGTGAAGTCAAACTGCTCGGAGAAAACGAGTCCATTTATATTCCGCTGGGCGCCACACATTGTCTGGAAAACCCGGGGAAAATTCCGCTCGATTTAATTGAGGTGCGCTCCGGCTCGTATCTGGAAGAGGATGACATTATCCGCTTCCAGGACCGTTACGGGCGAGTGTAAACCTTTGCTTCATGCCCGGTGGCGCTGCGCTTACCGGGCCTACGAATGACAAAAATAAATTTGGCCATTAAGTGGTCAGGGCCAACTGTTGCCTGAAAAAGGGGTCATCATGGAAAAGTTAACCTGTTTTAAAGCCTACGATATTCGCGGCAAGCTGGGCGAAGAGCTGAATGAAGACATCGCGTGGCGTATTGGCCGCGCGTACGGCGAATATTTAAAACCTAAGACTATCGTGCTGGGCGGCGACGTGCGTCTGACCAGCGAGTCCCTGAAGCTGGCGCTGGCAAAAGGGCTGCAGGACGCGGGCGTGGACGTGCTGGATATCGGCCTGTCCGGGACCGAAGAGATCTATTTTGCCACCTTCCACCTCGGCGTGGACGGCGGTATCGAAGTCACCGCCAGCCATAACCCGATGGACTACAACGGCATGAAGCTGGTGCGCAAGGGTGCCCGTCCGATCAGCGGCGACACCGGCCTGCGCGACGTGCAACGCCTCGCGGAAGCCAACGACTTCCCGCCGGTGAACGAGGCGAAGCGCGGCAGCTATAAGCAGATCAACCTTCAAAAAGAGTACATCGACCACCTGCTGGGCTACATCAACGTGGCGAACCTCAAGCCGCTGAAGCTGGTAATTAACTCCGGTAACGGCGCCGCTGGCCCGGTTGTTGATGCCCTTGAAGCGCGCTTTAAGGCGCTGAACGTGCCGGTGACCTTCATCAAAGTACACAACACCCCGGACGGCAACTTCCCGAACGGTATTCCTAACCCGCTGCTGCCGGAGTGCCGCGACGACACCCGCAACGCGGTGATTGAGCACGGTGCCGATATGGGCATCGCCTTTGATGGCGATTTCGACCGCTGCTTCCTGTTCGACGAGAAAGGGCAGTTCATCGAGGGGTACTACATCGTCGGCCTGCTGGCGGAAGCATTCCTCGAGAAAAACCCGGGCGCGAAGATTATTCACGACCCGCGCCTTTCCTGGAACACGGTTGACGTAGTGTCCGCGGCGGGCGGCACGCCGGTGATGTCCAAAACCGGCCACGCCTTCATCAAAGAGCGCATGCGCGAAGAAGACGCCATTTACGGCGGTGAGATGAGCGCCCACCACTACTTCCGCGATTTTGCCTACTGCGACAGCGGGATGATCCCGTGGCTGCTGGTCACCGAGCTGCTGTGCCTGAAGGGGCAGACCCTGGGCGAGCTGGTGCGCGACCGCATGGCGGCATTCCCGGCGAGCGGGGAGATCAACAGCAAGCTGGCGCAGCCGGCCGAGGCCATTGCCCGCGTGGAGCAGCACTTTGCCATTCACGCGCTGGAAATTGACCGTACCGACGGCATCAGCATGGCGTTCCCGCAGTGGCGCTTTAACCTGCGCTCGTCCAACACCGAGCCGGTGGTGCGCCTGAACGTGGAATCCCGCGCCGACACGGCGCTGATGGAAGCCCGAACGAAGGACATTCTGGCGCTGTTGAATCAGTAATACGAAAACCTGAAGTCTGCCCCTCACCCCGGCCCTCTCCCCAGAGGGGGAGAGAGTTAGGGTGAGGGGTAAGGTTTTGGTTGAATAAAGGAACAACGATGACGAATCTAAAAAAACGCGAACGAGCGAGAACGAATGCATCGTTAATCTCTATGGTGCAGCGTTTTTCTGATATCACCATCATGGTCGGTGGATTGTGGGCGGTGTGTCGGATCAGCGGGCTGCCGTTCTTATACATGCATCTGCTGATGGCACTGATTGCGCTGGTCGTGTTTCAGATGATCGGCGGGATGACCGATTTCTACCGCTCGTGGCGCGGCGTGAAAATGACCACCGAACTGATGCTGCTGCTACAGAACTGGACCCTGAGCCTGATCTTCAGCGCAGGCCTGGTGGCGTTCAGCCATGATTTTGACAACCGCTTCGTGACTTATCTCTGCTGGTACCTGTTAACCAGCGTCGGCATGGTGGTGTGCCGCTCTCTGATCCGCTTCGGTGCGGGCTGGCTGCGTAACCGCGGCTATAACCGTCGCTTCGTTGCGGTGGCGGGCGATCTGCCGGTCGGGAAGGTGCTGCTCGACAGCTTCCGCAAAGAGCCGTGGTTAGGGTTTGAAGTGGTGGGGATTTACCACGACGCGAAGCCGGGCGGCGTGCCGTCGGACTGGGCGGGCAATTACGCGCAGCTTATTGAAGATGCGAAGGCCGGCAAAATTCACAACGTCTATATCGCCATGCAGATGAAGGACGAATCCCGCATCAAGCAGCTGATGCGCGAGCTGGCGGACACCACCTGTTCGGTGATCCTCATCCCGGACGTCTTTACCTTCAACATCCTCCATTCACGCATTGAAGAAGTAAACGGTGTGCCGGTGGTACCGCTGTACGACACGCCGCTGTCGGGTATTAACCGCGTGCTCAAGCGCGTGGAGGATATCGTGCTCTCTTCACTGATTTTACTGCTTATTTCCCCGGTGCTGTGCTGCATTGCCCTGGCGGTGAAGCTGAGCTCTCCCGGCCCGGTTATCTTCCGTCAGACCCGCTACGGCATGGACGGTAAGCCGATCATGGTGTGGAAATTCCGCTCCATGAAGGTGATGGAAAACGACAAGGTGGTGACCCAGGCGACGCAGAACGATCCCCGCGTCACCCGCGTGGGGAACTTCCTGCGCCGCACTTCGCTTGACGAGCTGCCGCAGTTCATCAACGTTTTTACCGGCGGCATGTCGATTGTTGGCCCGCGTCCACACGCGGTGGCGCACAACGAGCAGTACCGCTCGCTGATTGAAGGCTACATGCTGCGCCATAAGGTGAAACCGGGCATTACCGGTTGGGCGCAGATCAACGGCTGGCGCGGCGAAACCGACACGCTGGAAAAAATGGAAAAACGTATCGAATTCGATCTGGAGTACATCCGTGAATGGAGTATCTGGTTCGATATCAAGATTGTTTTTCTGACCATCTTCAAAGGTTTCGTGAACAAAGCGGCGTACTAAGATGAGCTTACGTGAAAAAACCATCAGCGGGGCGAAGTGGTCAGCGATGGCGACCATCGTCATCATTGGCCTCGGCCTGGTGCAGATGACGGTGCTGGCGCGCATTATTGATAATCACCAGTTCGGCCTGCTGACTGTCTCGCTGGTGATTATCGCGCTGGCCGACACGCTGTCTGACTTTGGTATCGCCAACTCCATTATCCAGCGTAAAGAGATTAGCCATCTCGAGCTGACCACGCTCTACTGGCTGAACGTTGGGCTGGGCATTTTCGTGTTCGTGCTGGTGTTCCTGCTGAGCGACACCATCGCCAGCGTGCTGCACAACCCGGATCTGGCTCCGCTGATGCGCACGCTGTCGTTTGCTTTCGTGGTGATCCCCCACGGACAGCAGTTCCGCGCGCTGATGCAAAAAGAGCTGGAGTTCAACAAAATCGGCATGATTGAAACCAGCGCGGTGCTGGCGGGCTTTACCTTCACCGTGGTGAGCGCCCATTTCTGGCCGCTGGCGATGACCGCCATCCTCGGTTATCTGGTGAATTCTGCCGTGCGTACGCTGCTGTTCGGCTACTTTGGCCGCAAGATTTACCGTCCGGGGCTGCACTTCTCTCTCGCATCCGTTTCATCCAATCTGCGCTTTGGCGCGTGGCTGACGGCGGACAGCATTATCAACTACGTGAACACCAACCTCTCGACGCTGGTGCTGGCGCGCATCCTGGGCGCGAGCGTGGCGGGGGGCTACAACCTGGCCTATAACGTCGCGGTTGTTCCTCCTATGAAGCTGAACCCGATTATCACCCGCGTGTTGTTCCCGGCGTTCGCCAAGATTCAGGACGACACCGAGAAGCTGCGCGTCAACTTCTACAAGCTGCTTTCCGTGGTGGGAATTATCAACTTCCCGGTGCTGCTGGGGCTGATGGTGGTGTCCAGCAACTTCGTGCCGCTGGTGTTCGGCGAGAAGTGGAACGGCATCATCCCGATCCTGCAGCTGCTGTGCGTGGTGGGGCTGCTGCGCTCCGTGGGGAATCCGATTGGTTCCCTGCTGATGGCAAAAGCGCGCGTGGATATCAGCTTTAAGTTCAACGTGTTCAAAACCTTCCTGTTTATTCCGGCGATTATCGTTGGCGGGCATATGGCGGGCGCCATCGGCGTCACGCTGGGCTTCCTGCTGGTGCAGGTAGTCAATACCGTTCTGAGCTACTTCATCATGATCAAACCGGTGCTGGGCTCCAGCTACCGTCAGTACATCCTGAGCCTGTGGCTGCCGTTCTATCTCTCATTGCCGACCCTGGCGGTGAGCTACGGCCTGGGCATTATCCTCAGCGGGCATCTGCCGCTGGCCGCGCTGCTGGCGGTGCAGGTTGCCGCGGGCGCGCTGGCCTTTGGCGTGATGATTGTGCTGTCGCGCAACGCGCTGGTGGTTGAGATGAAGCGCCAGTTTTGCCGTAACGAAAAAATGAAAACGCTGCTTCGCGCAGGCTAGTTCTTTAAGAGGCCATTATGAAATTATTAATTCTTGGCAACCATACCTGCGGCAACCGTGGCGACAGCGCCATCCTGCGCGGTTTACTGGATGCAATTAACACCCTTAAGCCTGAGACTGAAGTGGACGTGATGAGCCGTTATCCGGTCAGCTCATCCTGGTTACTGAATCGCCCGGTGATGGGCGACCCGCTCTACAGCCAGATGAAACAGCACAACAACGCCGCGGGCGTGATGGGGCGCGTGAAAAAAGTGCTGCGCCGTCGCTACCAGCATCAGGTGCTGCTTTCCCGCGTGACCGACACCGGCAAGCTGCGCAACATCGCTATCGCGCAGGGCTTTACCGATTTCGTGCGTCTGCTGTCTGGCTATGACGCGATTATTCAGGTCGGCGGATCGTTCTTCGTCGATCTCTACGGCGTGCCGCAGTTTGAGCATGCGCTGTGCACGTTTATGGCGAAAAAGCCGCTGTTTATGATCGGCCACAGCGTCGGGCCATTCCAGGATCCGCAGTTTAACCAGCTGGCGAACTACGTGTTCGGCCACTGTGACGCGCTGATCCTGCGTGAATCGGTCAGCCTCGACATGATGAAGCGCAGCGAAATTGACACCTCTAAAGTCGAGCACGGCGTGGACACCGCCTGGCTGGTGGATCACCAGGACGATAATTTCCAGCCGAGCTACGCGGTACAGCACTGGCTCGACGTGGCGGCGAAACAGAAAACCGTCGCGATTACCCTGCGTGAACTCGCTCCGTTCGATAAGCGTCTTGGCACCACCCAGGCAGCCTACGAGAAAGCGTTCGCCGACGTGGTGAACCGCGTGCTGGACAGCGGTTACCAGGTGCTGGCGCTCTCAACCTGTACCGGCATCGACAGCTACAACAAAGATGACCGCATGGTGGCGCTGAACCTGCGCAACCTGGTGAACGACCCGTCCCGCTACCATGTGGTGATGGACGAACTGAACGACCTGGAGATGGGCAAACTGCTCGCAGCCTGCGACCTGACCGTCGGCACGCGCCTGCACTCCGCCATTATCTCCATGAACTTTGGCACGCCGGCCATTGCCATCAACTATGAGCACAAATCAGCAGGCATCATGCAGCAGCTTGGCATGCCTGAAATGGCCGTGGATATTCGTCATCTTCTCGATGGTTCGCTCGGTGCGATGGTGGGCGACACCCTGGGTCAGCTGCCTGCCATCAATGAACGCCTGGCGGTAGCGGTGAAAGCCGAGCGCGAGAAGGGGATTGATATGGTGAAATCGGTGCTCGATCGCGTGCGGGAGGGGAAATGAAGGTTGGTTTCTTCTTGCTGAAATTTCCGCTGTCGTCTGAAACGTTTGTCCTGAACCAAATCACCGCGTTTATCGATATGGGATATGACGTGGAGATTATCGCCCTGCAAAAGGGCGACACCCAAAATACCCATGCGGCGTATACCCAGTATGGGCTGGAGGCGAAAACCCGCTGGCTGCAGGACGAACCTTCCGGGAAACTGAGCAAGCTGGGCCACCGGGCGAGCCAGACGTTACGCGGGATCCACCGCGCGTCGACCTGGCGGGCGCTGAATGTTTCCCGCTATGGCTCTGAATCTCGCAATTTAATTCTGTCGGCCATCTGCGGGCAAACGGCGCAGCCGTATCGAGCCGACGTGTTTATCGCCCACTTTGGCCCGGCGGGCGTAACAGCAGCGAAGCTGCGTGAGCTGGGGGTGATTGACGGCAAAATTGCCACCATCTTCCACGGGATCGATATTTCCAGCCGCGAAGTGCTGAACCACTACACGCCGGAATATCAGCAGCTTTTCCGCCGCGGCGACATGATGCTGCCCATCAGCGAACTGTGGGCCGGACGTCTGAAAAACATGGGCTGCCCGGGGGAGAAAATTACCGTGTCGCGTATGGGTGTGGATTTAGCCCGCTTTACCCGCCGCCCGGTTAAGGTGCCGGGGAAACCGCTGCAGATCATCTCCGTAGCACGTCTGACCGAGAAGAAAGGTCTGCACGTGGCGATTGAAGCCTGCCGCCAGCTGAAGGCGCGCGGGGTGGATTTCCACTATCGCATTCTCGGTATTGGGCCGTGGGAACGTCGTCTGCGCACGCTTATCGAGCAGTATCAACTGGAGGATGTCGTGGAGATGCCGGGCTTCAAGCCCAGCCACGAGGTCAAAGCCATGCTCGATGAGGCGGACGTGTTCCTGCTGCCTTCGGTAACGGGCGCCGATGGCGATATGGAAGGCATTCCGGTGGCGCTGATGGAGGCGATGGCCGTGGGGATCCCGGTGGTATCGACGCTGCATAGCGGGATCCCGGAGCTGATCAAATCTGACCATTCCGGCTGGCTGGTGCCGGAGAATAACGCGATGGCCCTTGCGGATCGATTAGCTGCCTTCAGCGACATTGACCAGCAGGCGCTGGAGCCGGTGCTCCACAATGCCCGACAAAAAGTTGAAACCGATTTTAACCAGCAGGTGATTAACCGCCAGTTAGCGAGCCTGCTGCAAACGCTGTAACGCCGAGGTTGTATGCTGAAAAAGATTACCCGACGCACTTTTGTCTCTTCTCTTTCCGTTCTGGCGGCCTCGCCGCTGCTGTCGACCCGCATCGCGCGGGCGGCAAGCGGAAAGACGGTTTCCATTAATCAGTACAATAACAACGACTGGATTGCCGCCTTTAAGCAGGCGTTTAAGGACGGTGATACCGTTGTGGTCCCGGCCGGACTCACCTGTGAAAACATCAATACGGGTATTTTTATTCCCGACGGTAAAACACTGCTGATCCGCGGGGCGTTAACCGGCAACGGACGCGGCCGCTTTGTGCTGCAGGAAGGCTGCAAAGTGATCGGTGAAGGCGGCGGGCGCACGGAGAACATTACGCTCGACGTTCGCGGATCTGACTGTGTGATTAAAGGCCTGGCGATGAGTGGATTTGGCCCGGTAACGCAGATCTACATCGGCGGCAAGAAACCCAGTGTGATGCGCAATTTGCTGATTGATAACATCAGCGTGAGCCAGGCAAACTACGCCATTCTGCGCCAGGGCTTCCATAATCAGGTCGATGGCGCTCGCATCACCAACAGTAAATTCAGCCATCTGCAGGGGGATGCGATCGAGTGGAACGTCGCCATCAACGATCGCAATATCCTGATATCCGATCATGTGATCGACAATATCAACTGCACTAATGGCAAGATCAACTGGGGCATCGGCATTGGCCTTGCTGGCAGCACCTACGATAACGACTACCCGGAAAAGCAAACAGTGAAGAACTTCGTGGTGGCAAATATCATCGGCAGCAACTGTCGCCAGCTGGTGCACGTTGAGAACGGGAAACACTTTGTTATCCGCAATATAAAGGCCAAAAATATTACCCCCGATTTCAGTAAAAAGGCGGGTATAGACAACGCCACGGTCGCCATTTATGGCTGTGATAATTTCATTATTGATAATGTCGACATGGTCAATAGTGCCGGAATGTTAATCGGCTATGGGGTAATTAAAGGCGATTATTTGTCCATCCCGCAGAACTTCAAGCTCAACAATATTCATCTGGATAATCGCCAGCTTGCGTATAAGCTGCGCGGAATACAAATTTCGTCCGGTAATGCGACCTCCTTTGTGGCGATCACTAACGTGGAGATGAAGCGGGCGACGCTTGAGCTGCACAATAAGCCGCAGCATCTTTTCTTGCGTAATATCAACGTGATGCAGGAAGCCGCTATTGGCTCCGCGCTGAAGATCAACTTCGACCTGCGTAAAGATGTGCGGGGTAAATTTATGGCCAAAGATGAAACCTTGCTGTCGCTGGCGAACATCAAAGCGGTAAATGAGAAGGGGCAGAGCTCGGTGGATATTGACCGGGTGGATCAGCAGGTGGTGAATGTGGAAAAGCTGAACTTTGCGCTTCCGCACAGATAATCGACAATTTTCTTTTTTGAGACTATTCCTGGCACAGAAGCGTGATCTATTCAGATTACAACTACAGAAATTTGTGGGGCCAGGGCGTAACATTGCCTGAGGATTACGGCAAATCATGCTGGCGAAAACAGGTTTAAGAGCTATAATTCGTCAACCATTTTAAGGTGGAAGAAATAATGATTAATTTGAAAGCAGTCATTCCGGTAGCAGGCCTGGGCATGCATATGCTGCCAGCCACTAAAGCCATTCCTAAAGAGATGCTGCCGATTGTCGACAAACCGATGATTCAATACATCGTCGACGAGATTGTTGCTGCAGGGATCAAAGAAATCGTCCTGGTTACCCATTCATCCAAGAATGCGGTTGAGAACCACTTCGACACCTCTTACGAACTCGAAGCGTTGCTTGAGCAGCGCGTTAAGCGTCAGCTGCTGGCGGAAGTTCAGTCTATTTGTCCGCCGGGCGTGACCATCATGAACGTCCGTCAGGCGCAGCCGCTGGGGCTGGGTCACTCTATTCTGTGTGCTCGTCCGGTTGTGGGTGATAACCCATTCATTGTTGTTCTTCCGGACATCATCATCGATACCGCTTCTGCCGATCCGCTGCGCTACAACCTGGCGGCAATGGTGGCACGTTTCAATGAAACTGGCCGTAGCCAGGTGCTGGCAAAACGCATGAAGGGCGATCTCTCCGAGTACTCCGTTATCCAGACAAAAGAAGCGCTGGAGACGGAAGGGCAGGTGAGCCGCATCGTTGAGTTTATCGAAAAACCCGATCAGCCGCAGACGCTGGATTCTGACCTGATGGCGGTTGGCCGTTATGTTCTGAATGCGGATATCTGGGCGGAGCTGGAAAAAACTGAGCCGGGCGCCTGGGACCGTATCCAGCTAACCGACGCGATTGCTGAGCTGGCGAAAAAACAGTCTGTTGACGCGATGCTGATGACCGGTGACAGCTATGACTGCGGTAAGAAACTGGGGTATATGCAGGCGTTTGTTAACTACGGCCTGCGTAACCTGAAGGAAGGTCAGAAGTTCAGAAGCCGGATTGAGAAGCTGCTGGCTAACGACTGATATTCCTGCCACGGCCTGAACAAACGGCAGTTATCATTTTGGAATGTTGAGACATAACCAAAATGATAACTGCCGTTTTTTGTTATTAATTTTAATGATTACATAGAGTTATCTGATTCAAATCTCAGCAGCTTTGTAGCGATTTGTGCTTGTTTCTGAGGTCGTTTAGGACGACAATTAACGCCAGTTTTTGTCTGTATCCAGACAAGAAAAATCATTTAATCAAACATCGCTCAGTGCACTGGTAGCTGTTAAGCCAGGGGCGGTAGCGTGCTCAATTTCTGAAACTGTTAATAAATGCTCCGGTTTCAGAACGCCAGTATCCAGACACATACACCAGACGGAACAGATAACGTGAAAATTCTTGTGACGGGCGGGGCTGGTTTTATCGGCTCAGCGGTTGTACGACATATTATTAAAAATACCCAGGACGATGTCGTCAATGTGGATAAGCTCACCTATGCCGGAAATCTGGAGTCGCTAACTGAAGTTAGTGCTAGCGACCGATATGCTTTTGAGCATGCCGATATTTGCGACAAAGACGCCATGGATCGCATCTTCGCAAAGCATAAGCCTGATGCGGTGATGCACCTGGCCGCTGAAAGTCACGTCGATCGTTCCATTACCGGCCCGGCTGCGTTTATCGAAACCAATATCGTCGGCACTTATGTGCTGCTGGAAGCCGCTCGTGCGTACTGGTCCACGCTGGATGAGCAGGCGAAGAAAGCGTTTCGTTTCCATCACATCTCTACCGACGAAGTGTATGGTGATTTACCGCATCCAGATGAGCATCCGGCATCAACTGAGTTGCCACTCTTTACTGAAACCACTGCGTATGCGCCCAGCAGCCCGTATTCAGCGTCGAAAGCCTCGAGCGATCATCTCGTTCGTGCCTGGCTGCGTACCTACGGTTTCCCGACCATCGTCACCAACTGTTCAAATAACTATGGTCCGTACCATTTCCCGGAAAAACTGATCCCGCTGGTTATCCTGAATGCGCTGGAAGGGAAAGCTCTGCCTATTTACGGGAAGGGTGACCAGATTCGTGACTGGTTGTATGTAGAAGATCATGCGCGTGCACTCTACACCGTGGTCACCCAAGGGAAACCGGGAGAGACGTACAACATTGGTGGACACAACGAGAAGCAGAACCTGGATGTGGTGCATACGATTTGTGACCTGCTGGATGAGATTGTGCGTAAAGAGGGGTCTTATCGCGATCAGATTACGTATGTGGCTGACCGTCCGGGTCACGACCGTCGCTATGCGATTGAGGCACATAAAATTGCTGCTGAGTTAGGGTGGAAGCCTCAGGAGACATTCGAAAGCGGCATTCGTAAAACGGTGGAGTGGTATCTGAGCAATACCGATTGGGTGGAAAACGTAAAAAGCGGGGCTTATAAAACCTGGATTGAGCAGAATTATGGGGAACGCAAATAATGAATATTCTGTTGTTCGGGAAAAATGGTCAGGTAGGCTGGGAGTTGCAACGGGCACTCGCCCCGCTGGGAAATATTATCGCCCTTGATGTGCATTCTACCGATTATTGCGGCGATTTTAGTAATCCTGAAGGTGTTGCTGAAACCGTAAGAAAAATACGTCCAGATGTGATTGTGAATGCTGCCGCACATACTGCCGTGGATAAAGCTGAATCTGAAGTGGACTTTGCACAACTCCTTAATGCCGCAAGCGTAGAGGCTATTGCCAAAGCCGCTGCTGAAACAGGCGCGTGGGTTGTGCATTACTCGACTGATTACGTTTTTCCGGGTACCGGTGATGCACCCTGGCTTGAAGATGATGCCACTGCACCATTAAATGTTTATGGCAAAACGAAACTGGCCGGTGAAAGGGCATTACAAGAATATTGCCCAAAGCACCTTATTTTTCGTACCAGCTGGGTTTATGCTGGCAAAGGCAATAACTTTGCAAAAACCATGTTACGTTTGGCTAAAGAGAAAACTGAACTTTCCGTCATTAACGATCAGTTTGGTGCGCCAACGGGTGCAGAATTATTGGCGGATTGTACCGCACATGCTATTCGGATTGCACAGAAAAATCAGGAGGTTGCTGGCCTTTATCACCTCGTTGCGAGTGGTGTCACTACATGGCATGATTATGCTGCATTAGTCTTTTCCGAAGCCAGAAAAGCTGATGTTGCACTTGCAATCAAGCAGTTAAATAAAGTACCAACCAGCGCTTATCCAACCCCGGCATGCCGACCAAATAACTCTCGTCTTAATAATGAAAAATTCCAGCGTACCTTTGGGCTTGTTCTTCCCAATTGGGAGAACGGAGTTAAACGTATGCTGAATGAATTGTTTGCTGCGACAGCAATCTGAATATAATGTTAGTGCCCGTCAGTGGGTACTTTTGCGTATAAAGAGATAATGAAATGAAAACCCGTAAAGGCATTATTTTAGCTGGTGGTTCTGGTACCCGTTTATATCCAGTGACCATGGCCGTCAGCAAGCAATTGTTGCCCATATATGACAAACCAATGATCTATTACCCGCTCTCAACGCTAATGTTAGCGGGTATTCGTGATATTTTGATTATTAGCACTCCGCAGGATACACCTCGTTTTGAGCAATTACTGGGTGATGGCAGTCAATGGGGTTTAAGTCTACATTATAAGGTTCAGCCTTCGCCGGATGGTTTAGCCCAGGCATTTATCATCGGTGAAGATTTTATCGGAAATGATGACTGCGCGTTGGTACTCGGCGATAATATTTTTTACGGTCATGATCTGCCTAAATTAATGGAAACGGCGGTCAATCGAGAGAGTGGTGCGACCGTATTCGCATACCATGTTAATGATCCTGAGCGTTACGGTGTCGTTGAATTTGATAAGAATGGAACTGCCATCAGCCTTGAAGAAAAACCGCTGGAACCGAAAAGTAATTATGCGGTCACCGGATTATATTTCTATGATAACGATGTCGTAGAACTGGCTAAAAACCTGAAGCCTTCCGCGCGTGGCGAGCTTGAAATTACTGATATAAATCGAATTTATATGGAGCAGGGGCGTTTGTCTGTTGCTATGATGGGGCGCGGTTATGCTTGGCTGGACACGGGGACGCATCAGAGTTTGATTGAAGCTAGTAACTTCATTGCCACGCTCGAAGAGCGCCAGGGTCTGAAGGTTTCTTGCCCGGAGGAAATTGCCTTTCGCAAGGGTTTTATAGATGTAAAACAGGTAGAAAGGCTTGCAGAACCACTTTTTAAAAATGACTATGGCAAATATCTTATAAAGATGATTAAAGGTTTATAAGAAATGAATGTTATTGAAACAACTATTCCAGACGTTTTAATTTTTGAACCAAAAGTGTTTGGAGATGAACGTGGTTTTTTCTTTGAAAGCTTTAATCATAAACTTTTCGAAGATGCTGTTGGCCGTAAGATATCTTTTTTACAAGATAATCACTCCAAATCTCGTAAAGGAGTGCTTAGAGGCCTGCATTTTCAAAAGGGAGATCATGCGCAAGGTAAATTAGTAAGATGTACCTTGGGCGAAGTTTTTGATGTAGCCGTCGATATACGTGAAAATTCTCCAACTTTTAGAAAGTGGGTCGGTGTATATCTGTCAGCAGAAAATAAAAAACAACTTTGGATTCCCGAAGGCTTTGCTCATGGGTTCGTCACCCTAAGCGAAACTGCTGAATTCCTTTATAAGGCAACAAATTATTATGCACCAGCTGCCGAAGGGAGTATCTTGTGGAGTGATGAGACAATAGGTATTGAATGGCCGTTAACTCAGCAACCTGAACTTTCAGCAAAAGATGCTATTGCTCCTTTGTTGACACAAATTTCATCATTTGAGTAATAATGACAGTGTCTCATTTAATTAAAATTTTTCCATCTAATATCGAATTCTCTGGAACTGAAGAGTCATCTATTCTTGATTCTGCCTTAGCTGCGGGTATACATCTGGAACATAGTTGCAAAAATGGAGACTGCGGAGTCTGCGAATCGACTTTACTCGTCGGCGAGGTAACAGATAGTGAGGGTAAAGCATATGGTCAGGGAGATAAGGTTCTGACATGTAATTGCAAACCTAAAAGTGATCTTCAATTGCAGGCCCATTATTATCCAGAATTACAGGGACAAGTAAAAAGAATTGTTCCATGCAAGGTAAATAGCATTGAGCTGGTTTCTGATGACGTCATGAAGTTAACTCTCCGTTTACCACCAACTGCAAAAATGGATTTTCTCCCAGGGCAATACGTTAACCTTCAGTATAAAGGTGTAACGCGGAGTTATTCTATTGCAAACTGTAATGGCATTGATGGCATAGAGTTGCACATACGAAACGTTGTTAATGGCCAAATGAGTTCATTATTATTCAGCGAATTGCAAGTCAATACCCTGATGCGCATTGAAGGCCCATGTGGGACGTTCTTTATCAGAGAAGGTGACCGGCCCATCATTTTTATTGCGGGTGGTACTGGGTTTGCCCCAGTTAAAGCCATGGTTGAGCATCTGGTAGAAAATGCATCATCTCGAGAAATTTATATCTATTGGGGTATGCCTTTAGGTAAGGACTTCTACTCTTTACTGCCTCAGGAACTAGATGATAAATTTGAACGAATTCATTTTGTGCCCGTGGTCTCCGGTAATGATCCAACATGGAATGGGCGTAAAGGTTTCGTTCATCATGCAATACTCGAGGATTTCGATTCGCTGGAGTCATTTGATATTTATGCTTGTGGTTCACCAGTCATGATTGATGCGAGTAAAAAAGATTTTATTTCCAAAAAAATGTCAGTTGATAATTTCTATTCGGATGCATTCACTGCATCTAAATAAAATAGAGGGTTAGGTATGAAAGCAGTGATTCTGGCTGGTGGACTAGGAACCAGATTAAGTGAAGAAACAATAGTAAAACCAAAGCCAATGGTAGAGATCGGTGGTAAGCCGATACTTTGGCACATTATGAAAATGTACTCCTCTCATGGAATTAAAGATTTTATTATATGCTGTGGCTATAAAGGGTATGTCATCAAAGAATATTTTGCGAATTACTTCCTGCATATGTCAGATGTAACCTTTCACATGGCAGAAAACAGAATGGAAGTACACCACAAACGGGTCGAACCATGGAATGTGACATTGGTTGATACGGGTGATTCTTCGATGACCGGCGGACGTTTAAAGCGTGTTGCTGAATATGTAAAAAATGATGAAGCCTTCCTTTTTACCTACGGTGATGGCGTTGCTGATATTAATATCCGCGCGACAATTGATTTTCACAAAGCGCATGGCAAAAAAGCAACCCTAACGGCAACTTTCCCTCCGGGGCGTTTTGGCGCGCTGGATATCCGTGGCGGCCAGGTTCAATCTTTCCAGGAGAAACCGAAAGGCGATGGCGCAATGATTAACGGGGGGTTCTTTGTACTGAATCCTTCGGTGATTGATCTCATTGAAAACGACGCAACTACCTGGGAACAAGAGCCGTTGATGACGCTTGCAAAGCAAGGGGAACTCATGGCCTACGAGCATGCAGGATTCTGGCAACCAATGGATACGTTGCGTGATAAAACGTACCTGGAAGGTTTATGGGAGAAAGGAACGGCACCCTGGAAAACGTGGGAGTGATATCATGATTGATAAAAACTTCTGGCAAGGAAAACGCGTTTTTATTACTGGTCATACGGGATTTAAAGGTGGATGGCTTTCACTTTGGCTAAGTGAAATGGGGGCAACGCTAAAAGGTTATTCTCTTGATGCACCTACAACGCCAAGTTTTTTTGACACTGTCAATATCAGTTCGTTGATGGAGTCAGAAATAGGTGATATTCGTGATTTTGAAAAATTACGTAACGCTATTGCCTCTTTTAAACCAGACATTATTTTCCATATGGCCGCTCAGCCGCTTGTCAGGCTCTCTTATAAGGAGCCCATTGAAACCTACTCAACGAATGTCATGGGCACCGTTAATTTGCTTGAAGCGGTGAAGCAGGTTGGAGGTATAAAAGCTGTAGTCAATATTACCAGCGATAAGTGCTATGAAAATCGTGAATGGGTTTGGGGTTATCGCGAAAATGAAGCGATGGGGGGCTATGACCCATATTCTAATAGTAAGGGGTGTGCTGAATTAGTCGCCTCTGCGTTTAGAAGTTCATTCTTTAACCCTCAAAACTATGCTCACCATGGTGTGGGTCTGGCTTCAGTTAGAGCAGGTAATGTTATTGGCGGCGGTGATTGGGCGGAAGACCGTCTCATACCAGATATCTTGCGTTCCTTCGAGAATAATCAGCAGGTTATTATTCGTAATCCACACTCTATTCGTCCTTGGCAGCATGTGCTGGAACCTCTTTCTGGTTATATCGTCATCGCACAAAATCTCTTTATTGACGGTGCGAAATACTCAGAAGGGTGGAACTTTGGTCCTCGTGAAGAGGATGCAAAAACGGTTGAGTTTATTGTTGAAAAGATGGTTACGTTGTGGGGGGAAGGGGCAAGCTGGTTGTTGGATGGGCAGAACCATCCTCATGAGGCTCACTATCTTAAACTCGACTGCTCAAAAGCGCATATGCAATTAGGTTGGCACCCTCGATGGGCGCTCGTTGAAACACTTGGTCGTATTGTTAAATGGCACAAAGCATGGATAGGCGGATCGGATATGCTGGAATATTCGAAACGTGAAATCCATGACTACATGACCGCGACTACTTTTAGCTAAACAGATAAGTACAGGAATTATAGCAATGACAGCAAAAAACCTGCGTGAACAAATTTCCAAACTCGTTGCTGAGTATGCCGATGAGGCATTAAGCCCGAAACCTTTTAATGCTGGTGTCAGCGTTGTACCACCTTCAGGTAAAGTCATCGGGGCTAAAGAGCTACAGCTGATGGTTGAGGCTTCTTTAGATGGATGGCTTACAACGGGACGCTTTAATGATGCTTTCGAAAAGAAACTCGGTGAGTTTATTGGTGTACCACATGTATTAACCACCACTTCGGGTTCTTCAGCAAACTTGTTAGCTTTGACCGCATTGACGTCGCCAAAGTTAGGAGACCGTGCGCTCAAACCCGGTGATGAAGTAATTACTGTTGCCGCCGGGTTCCCGACTACTGTTAACCCAACAATTCAGAATGGGTTGATTCCAGTTTTTGTTGATGTAGATATCCCAACGTATAATGTTGATGCTTCTCTTATTGAAGCTGCTGTGAGTGAAAAATCAAAAGCGATTATGATCGCGCACACCTTAGGTAACACATTTGATCTTACAGAAGTTCGCCGCATCGCGGATAAGTATAATCTGTGGTTAATTGAAGACTGCTGCGATGCTCTGGGCTCGACATATGATGGCCAGATGGTAGGTACTTTCGGGGATATTGGTACAGTAAGTTTTTATCCGGCCCACCATATTACGATGGGTGAGGGCGGAGCTGTGTTCACCAAATCAGGTGAATTAAAGAAATTGATTGAATCTTTCCGAGACTGGGGACGTGATTGTTACTGCGCTCCTGGTTGTGATAATACCTGTGGGAAACGTTTTGGTCAGCAGTTGGGTTCTCTGCCATTTGGATATGATCACAAATACACCTACTCGCATTTGGGATATAACCTGAAAATTACGGATATGCAGGCTGCTTGTGGCCTTGCACAGCTCGAACGAGTGGAAGAGTTTGTGCAAAAACGCAAAGAGAATTTTGCATACCTTAAAAATGGTTTGCAATCCTGCGCTGAGTTTTTGGAATTACCGGAAGCTACGGAGAAATCTGATCCATCCTGGTTTGGTTTCCCTATTACGCTGAAAGAAACTAGCGGTGTTGAACGCATTGATTTGGTCAAGTTTCTTGATGAAGCTAAAATTGGTACCCGTCTGTTATTCGCTGGCAATCTGACGCGTCAGCCATATTTTGCAAATGTGAAATATCGTGTTGTGGGGGGATTAACAAATACAGACCGTATTATGAATCAAACTTTCTGGATTGGTATTTATCCAGGGCTGACTACCGAGCACCTGGACTACGTCGTGAGTAAGTTTGAAGAATTCTTTGGTTTGAACTTTTAATTTTTAAAATATTGGTGATTGTGATGATGAACAATAAAGAATATGTTGTTTTAACTGGAGCATCCGGATTTATAGGTAAGCATATGCTCAAAGCTTTGCAACACGTTGGCTTGTTTGTCATCGCAATCAGCCGTAATGTTGGGAATTATCATAATAGTACTACCCCTGGTTTAAAGTGGTGTGACTGGGAAAGTATCGACTCGGCAGTAGACGAAATGCCGATTGATGCAGTTATGGTCGGAGTTATTCATCTTGCTACAGAATATGGACGTAATACATCGTCACTGATGGAAGTTGAAGATGGAAACGTTGTAAAACCATTGAAACTTCTTGATTTGGCTGTTAAAAAACAAGCATCTATATTCTTAAATACAGATAGTTTTTTTGCAAAAGAAGCTTTTGATTATCAATATATGCGGCCATATATAATGACGAAAAGGCATTTTAATGAGATAGGAAGGTATTATAGCGATAATCATGATATTAGTTTTGTAAACATGAGACTTGAACATGTATACGGACCAGGAGATGCTGAAACTAAGTTTGTACCCCATATTCTATCCCGATTATGCAATGGGGATTTAGATATCCATTGTACTTCAGGACAGCAGATAAGAGATTTCACTTACGTCGATGATGTTGTCTCGGCATATTTGGTGGTTTTAGACAAGATTAGCGAAGTACCTACCTATATTGAATATCAGGTTGGTACAGGACATGGTGTTAATTTAAAAGAATTTCTTCTTTATTTACATGAGATGATACCTGGTTCTCCTGGTTCATTTAAATTCGGGGCTTTGGAGCAGAGAAAAAATGAAATAATGAAATCTGTTGCTAATAATGAAGGGCTAATATTGTTGGGATGGCAACCAAAATACGATTATAAAAGTGGTATTAGGGAAATGCTAAATGCTTATTCATTTGTTTGTGCAGAGAAAAAATCTTAATAAATTCAAAAAACATTTAAGACACAGTTGAACAATAATATAGTGAAATATAAATTGTTAAAGATTCCAAATCATTTAATCGTTGCCTGTTCTTCTTGGTTATCTAAAATAGTAATTGCTGGCGTACAACTTGCAAGCATAACTTATCTTCTTTCTATATTGGGAGAGGAGAAGTATGCGGCATTTAGCCTATTAACTGGATTGTTAGTATGGTGTAGCATTGTGGATTTTGGTATTGGGACTGGTCTTCAAAATTACATATCAGAATTCAGAGCAAAAAATAAAGATTATAGACCATTGATTAAAGCTGCATTGCAATTGAGTTTCGGTGCAATTCTCTTATTCATTGTGTTATTTTATTTTTTATCTGGGGTTGTCTCATCACGTTATCTTTCATCATTTTATGAGATTCTCCAGGGCAAGGCTAGTTCTATTTTCTTTATTGCATGCTTAGTGTTTAGTTCTATAGGTATTGGCACTATTGCATATAAAATCCTCTTCGCTGAATTAGTTGGCTGGAAAGCTAATATTTTGAACGCATCATCGTACATGGTGGGTTTACTAGGACTTCTATATGTATATTATGCAAAAATTCCTATCGACATAAAAGAATCACTGGTGATTGTATATTTGCCTGTTGGGGCTATTTCTGGCCTCTATATTATCTATAGATATTTCAAACTCTTTCATATAAAAACGACTAAATATCATTACTTAACTCTCCTTCGCAGATCTTCTGGTTTTTTCATTTTTACATTACTGTCTATTATAGTTCTTCAGACAGATTATATTGTTATATCACAAAGACTTGCACCAACTGATATTGTTCAATATACGATAACAATGAAGGTGTTTGGATTAGTATTCTTCATTTATACAGCTGTACTACAAGCACTATGGCCAATATGCGCTGAACTAAGAGTAAAGCGCGAGTGGAAGAAACTTAATAAAATGGTCGGCGTAAACATTTTATCTGGTTCTCTTTTCGTGATTGCCTGTACAATGTTAGCTTATGTTTTTAGAGTACAGATATTTGCAATAATTGCGAAGGGTATTACATACCAAGTTTCTATATGGTCATTTGTATTAATAGCAATCTATTTTTGTTTGCGTGTTTGGTGTGATACATATGCAATGCTCCTGCAAAGTATGAATTATCTAAAAATACTTTGGCTGATGGTTCCACTACAGGCAGTTATCGGGTTTATTTCTCAATGGTATTTCTCGTCTGCATATGGAATCAATGGTGTATTACTTGGATTAATTATCTCTTTTGCCCTGACTGTGTTTTGGGGACTTCCAGTAGCTTATGTTATAAAAGCAAAAAAGGTTTAAAATTATGCTCGTTTCATTTTGTGTACCTACGTATAATAGAAAAACATTCTTAGAAGAATTGCTAAATAGTATTGAAAATCAGAAGAAACCAAACTTTGATATAGAGGTTTGCATTTCAGATAATGCTTCTACGGATGGTACGGACATCATGATCGACATTTGGCGGAACAAATATAGTTTCCCCATTGTATATAAGCGTAATAGTGAAAATGTTGGCCCGGATAAAAATTTCCTTGAAGCGGTATCTTTGGCTAAAGGGGATTACTGTTGGATCTTTGGAAGTGATGATGCTCTCGCTGATGACGCTTTAGTTATTTTGGAGTCTTATCTTATTTCCAATGGGGATATATATCTATGTGATAGGTGCGAAACCGGATATAACTTAAATGATATAAAAAACCCACATCGTTCTTGGCTAAGTATTAAGGATAAATTAAACATTCTTGATGAAGAATTAGATAGAATTAATTATTTTAAAAGTTGTCTATCTATAGGTGGTGTTTTTAGTTATCTAAGTTCCTTAGTTGTAAAAAGACAGAGGTGGACTGCTGTAAAATTTGATAATTCTTTTATTGGAACTTCTTACCCTCATGTTTTCATTATGATGAATATATTTAATAATAATGGATGCCGGTTACATTATATCTCGAAGCCTCTTGTGCTTTGTCGTGGAGACAATGATACATTCGCGCACGAAGGCAAGGCACATAGAATAAAGATTGATTTTATGGGTTATTTTAAACTGGCTGATACTTTATACGCTAATAATCCAGTTCTCAAGAGGGAGTTTGAAAGTATTTTATTAAGTGAAAGACCTTGGATATATACAACATTAGCTGTTGCATGTTATGGCGATACAGCGGATAAAAGAGATATTTCAGACTTCTATGCTCGGTTAGGGTACTCAAAGAATCTAACTGGTACCTTACTCAGATTTGGGTTTTTAGCTGGATATGCTAAAAATGTTGATATCATCAAGAGATGCTTAAAAAAAATAAGCAAATGAATGCTAAAAAATCAGTTTACTTTATTTTCTGCCATTAAAAATGAGATATATGTATGGTACTAATAGCTTGGATTCTTGTTATAGCTCTATATCTGATTTGTGGCATACTTTATCTACAATTCCCACAATTATCACCTCTCGGAGCATTATCATTCCCTGATACAGTTAATGATCTAGCTATAGTAATTATAATAGGTATGTGTGGCGTATGTATGGGTTATTTATCCTTTTCAAAGGTCAGACTTATAGGTATAAGAGATTTTAATAATCCAAGTTTTATTAACTTTTGTTCGATGTGTTTCGCAATTGCAGCGCTCCTTGTTTTTTATTTAGGTGTCCATTCTTATGGAGGTTATTTCTCTTTCATCCATACTCCTTATGCACCGATCTATGAAGGAAGTGCCGAAAATGAAACCAAGGATGTTCTTATTTCTTCATCTGGTTTACTCTCAATTTATGCTTTGTTGACTAGTATTAGAACACAAATAAAAAATACGACTTTATTTAATAAAATAGTTATAATAATTTCTTTATTTGTTCTTATCTCTATCTTTATTCAAGGTCGCAGAGAGAATTTGATATTATTGATTTTTTGCTTTATTTCATATTATCTATTAAGCAGCAGTATCAATTTTTTACGTATTATTAAAGTTTTACTTATTTTTACTATTTTATTTTTTATAGCTGGGCTAGGTCTGTATCTTCGCGAAAGCACCTCCACATCGGGTGGTAGTATTATTACAGCAATTCCCTTTGCTATTATGTATGAAACACATTTTTCTTTAGCGACATTAGCTAATGAAGTCAGAGGGCATTTGTATAACAATTTGCCTTATGGTGGTGTTCTGGAGATTTTATCACCGATACTGTTCATTATCCCAGCATTTATATATGGTGTTTTAGGTTTAGATAAGCAAAAATTATTCGAAAATACTGAAATCCGTTATTATGAAGATAAAGGGGGGCAGTTTATTTTTACTGAAGGATTTCACTCTTTGGGGTATGTCGGAGTTTTTATTCACGGACTTATGCTTGGGATAACGTTGATAGTTTTTTACCGCATAGCAAAAAAGAGTGGATTAATAATTTATCATTTCCCAATTGTTTCATTGATTTTTGTAGCAATGCGAAAAGATCTGACATATGGTGTTAAATATATCTCCTTGTTATTCATTTTTATGATCTTCTTTTATTTTGTATATAAATTGCTACCACTCAAGACAGGTAAAATAGATGATGCATAAGGTACTTTTCATTAGTGCTTTCCATCCTGGAGCTAAAGGAACAATTGGTGCGGGGGAGGCAATATGTGGCGATAATTTAAAAAAGCATATAGCTAATGGTAGCGAAGTTGATGTTATCGTGTTGTCTCCGGCATCACAACATGAAAACCCGGATTTAAAAAAGTTATGTCATTCATATGAATTAATTAACGTTGATAAATTAGACTATGTTAAAGGTATTCTCTTTAACCTAAAAAACAGATCATTTTTAGCTCCATGGTTTTTTACTCGGGTCAGCAAAAAGTTAGTTGATTATGTTAATAAAAGATTGAAGGAAACAACGTATGATCTGATTTGGCTAGATTTTCCTTCTGTCTTAGGTGTGGTTAAACATATTTCACATAACAATATCATATATTTTGCACATGATGTTGTATCGCAACGAACGAGTCGCTCTTTGTTAAAAAAACCGATAAATTCAGAAATTTTAGGTATCGAGGCTGATTTGTTTAATAGTTTGTCGTCAATAATTGCGATGTCTAATAAAGATAGAGATTTAATTAACTCCATGAATTACTATGGAAATGTTGAAGTCGCAGAACTTGGTAAACAAAAAGTTGGTGAGGTTTTTAATTCTGTACCGATTGAAGAAATAGTTTCTGAATTTATGAATAAAAAAAATATTATTTTTTTTGGTAATATGACTCGCTCTGAAAACCATTGGTCTATAATATGGTTTATATTTTTTGTATTCTTGAGACTGAAACGCAAACAACCTAATCTTCATTTCTGGATTTTAGGTTTAGGTCCACGACGCCTGTTAAAGATTGTTGGTAGTTGCATTGCAAATGTTCATGTTGTTGGTGCTGTGTCTGATCCTACGTTAGCCTTCCAAAAATCAGATTTAAGCGTTGCCCCATTGTTATATGGTGCCGGCGTAAAAATTAAAGTACTTCAAATGCTTGATGCTGGAGCTAAAGTTGTTGCCACAGAGGTTGGGGCTGAAGGAATTCAGAAGCATAAAGATCTTTATGTAGTTGATAAAGAGAATATTGGAATAAAAATATTACAATTGTTGGATTAATATAAATATGTATTCATTTACTTTAATTGTACCAACATATAACGCAGGTGATAGATGGAAAGAATGGTTTATTGCTCTTGGGAAACAAACTATTCAACCATCAGAGCTAATTATAATTGACTCTTCATCTGTTGATAAGACGGCAGAAATAGCGAAAGAATTTGGTTGCAAATTAATCATAATCCCTTCAAGTGAATTTAACCACGGTGGTTCAAGAAATAGAGCACTCTCCAATGCGGCCGGAAGTGAACTAGTTGTATTTATGACGCAGGATGCCATCCTTGACAATGAGGATGCGTTGGCTCAAATGATAGCTGTATTTCGAGATCCTGAAGTTGCCGCTGTTTGCGGAAGACAAATTCCTCATTATGATGCAAACCCTTTAGCGATTCATGCCAGAA
This sequence comes from Enterobacter chuandaensis, assembly GCF_039718975.1. Taxonomy (NCBI): domain Bacteria; kingdom Pseudomonadati; phylum Pseudomonadota; class Gammaproteobacteria; order Enterobacterales; family Enterobacteriaceae; genus Enterobacter; species Enterobacter chuandaensis. Next base: position 3,054,369 of record NZ_CP097173.1, on the reverse strand, counting down.
ATTTTAATTATAGTTCTGATTCTCAAATAAAAAGCCAGTCTGATATAAATACTTTCGGTATTAAAACAGTATTTATGTCGAATTCCTTTGCTGCCTATAGGCGTACCGTTTTTGAACAATTAGGTGGTTTTCCTGAACATACAATTCTCGCCGAGGATATGTTTATGGCAGCAAAAATGATTCAGGCAGGTTATAAGGTCGCGTACTGTGCTGAGGCAGTAGTAAGACATTCTCACAACTATACACCGCAAGAAGAGTTCCAACGATATTTTGATACTGGCGTATTCCATGCATGCACACCATGGATCCAGCGCGATTTTGGCGGCGCTGGTGGTGAAGGATTACGGTTTGTTAAGTCCGAAATGCGATTTCTTCTTAAAGAGGCCCCCTTATGGATTCCCAGGGCGCTACTTACAACAGTTGCTAAGCTTTTAGGATATAAGTTAGGAAAACGTTGGCAGTCGCTACCATTGCCTCTGTGCCGGACTTTAAGTATGTACAAGAGTTACTGGAACAATGTCCAGGGATCAAAAACGAAAGAGATAAGATAAAATGTCTGTTCTTCCCGTAATAATGGCAGGCGGTACAGGCAGCCGTCTGTGGCCGCTTTCACGTGAATATCATCCTAAACAATTTCTTAGCGTTGAAGGTAAGTTTTCGATGCTACAAAATACGATATCCAGATTAGCGCCTCTCACAACGGCTTCGCCTGTGGTTATTTGTAACGACCGCCATCGCTTTCTCGTGGCGGAACAACTTCGAGCCATTAATAAACTTGCCAATAATATTATTCTTGAACCTGTAGGCCGTAATACAGCTCCAGCGATTGCACTAGCTGCATTAGGTGCTCGGCAGAATTCGTTGAATAATGATCCTATCTTACTGATTCTCGCAGCGGATCATGTTATTCGAGATGAGGCTGCTTTTATTCGGGCAATTAAGCAGGCTGAACCTCTTGCTCAGCAAGGTAAACTTGTGACGTTTGGCATCGTCCCTACGCATGCCGAGACGGGTTATGGATACATACGACGTGGTGAACATCTCGGGGAAGATGCTTTTGCTGTTGCTGAGTTTGTCGAGAAGCCTGATTTTGACACTGCCTGCCATTATCTTGAAACTGGGAAATATTATTGGAATAGTGGTATGTTCCTTTTTCGTGCAAGCGCTTATCTAAATGAATTAAAGAAATTATCTCCAGATATCTATCTTGCATGCGAAAAAGCAATAGGGCGTGTCAATCCCGATCTTGATTTCATTCGTATTGATCAAGAGGCATTTACGCTTTGCCCCAGTGATTCTATAGATTATGCCGTTATGGAGCATACGCAGCATGGGGTAGTTGTGCCAATGGATGCAGGCTGGTCAGATGTGGGGTCATGGTCTTCGTTATGGGATATTTCTGTAAAAGATCAGCAAAGAAATGTCCTTCACGGCGATGTATTTATACACAAAAGTGAAGATAATTATATTTATTCTGAAAGTGCATTTGTAAGTACTTTGGGCGTCACTAATCTTGTTATTGTTCAAACAGCTGATGCTGTGCTTGTTGCGAGTAAAAATGATGTACAAGACGTTAAGAAAATAGTAGACCATTTAAAACAAAAAAACAGAAGTGAATATAAGCAACATCAAGAAGTTTTTCGTCCTTGGGGAAAATATAACATAATCGATAGCGGTGATGGCTATTTAGTCAAACGTATTACTGTTAACCCAGGAGGGAAATTTGTTGCGCAAATGCATTACCATCGTGCTGAACATTGGGTTGTAGTATCTGGTACTGCCCGTGTCACAAAGGGAGAGCAGACATTCTTAGTCTCTGAAAATGAGTCAACCTTTATCCCGTTTCAGACAATTCATGCGCTAGAAAATCCAGGAATAACTCCATTAGAATTAATAGAAATCCAGTCTGGCTCTTACCTTGGCGAGGATGATATTATCCGCCTTGAACAGCGTTCGGGATTTTCAGAGGAAGGGAATGATGAACCAGGTAAGTAATAGTTGTGATGTAATTGCTGCCTCAGGCATTGCTTTTGGAACCAGTGGTGCTCGGGGTCTTGTTAGCGATTTTACACCTGAAGTATGTGCTGCTTTTACCGCTTCATTTGTGACCGTTATGCAGCAAGATTTTGTGTTTAAAACTGTTGCATTAGCGATTGATAATCGACCAAGCAGCTACGCAATGGCCCAGGCTTGCGTGGCAGCGTTAGAAGATAAAGGCATTAGTGCTATTTTTTATGGTGTTATCCCAACACCTGCTTTAGCGCTCCAGGCTATGACTGATCGTATTCCTGCAATCATGATCACGGGTAGCCACATACCGTTTGATCGGAACGGGTTAAAATTCTACCGTCCCGATGGTGAAATTACGAAAGATGATGAATTAGCGATACTTAAAACTGAAGCCACATGTAAAAAACTTGTACTCAAGACCTTGCCAGTTTCTACAATTGCTGCAGAAAATTACATCTCGCGTTATCTCTCCTTATTCCCTACGCCATTCCTTAAGAATAAACGCATTGGAATTTATGAGCACTCAAGTGCAGGGCGCGATCTTTATAAACCCTTATTTGAAGCCTTAGGAGCCGAAGTTATCAGTTTGGGTAGAAGCGACAATTTTGTTCCTATCGATACTGAAGCAGTTAGTGAAGGCGATAGGGAGAAAGCGATTCTCTGGGCTGAGCATTATAAACTAGATGCTATTTTTTCTACTGATGGTGATGGAGATAGGCCTTTAATTTCTGATGAGAAAGGGCAGTGGCTGCGAGGCGATGTTTTAGGTCTTTTGTGTTCGTTGGCACTTTCTGCTGAGGCAGTCGCTATTCCAGTGAGTTGCAATAGCATGATTTCTACCGGACATTTTTTTAAGCATGTTAAACTTACTAAAATTGGCTCTCCCTTCGTGATCGCGGCCTTCTCTGAATTATCAACACGCTATAAAAATATCGCAGGTTTTGAAGCTAACGGCGGGTTCCTGTTAGGAAGCAATATTTTAGTTAACGAGCAACCATTAGCAGCTCTACCAACTCGTGATGCTGTACTGCCTGCCATCATGCTTCTTTATAGTAGCAGAGACAAAAGTATTAGTTCTCTTGTTCAACAACTGCCTTGTCGCTACACTTACTCTGATCGATTACAGAACGTCAGCCCTGAAAAGAGCCACAAGTTGATTGCGATGGGCATAAAAAATCAGCAATTATTATTAAATACTATAGGTCTACAAGACGAAATTGCTGTATCGCTAGATACAACTGATGGGATAAGAATAGCGCTCAACAGTAATAGTATCGTGCATTTACGCCCTTCAGGAAATGCCCCAGAGTTACGTTGTTATGCAGAAGCTAATTCGCTCGAGACAGCTCAACATATTGTGAAGAGAGTTCTCACTACCATTGTTAATACTTAGTTGAGAATATCTTTATTTTCATTTTTGTGTTTGAGTGCAAATAAATAAAAACATATTTATACGATGTGTTGTTACCCATTTAGAGGGTGAGGGTTAATGGATAATATTCATAATAAGTATAATCCACAATTATGTAAGATCTTATTGGCTGTTTCAGATCTGATATTCTTTAATGTGGCTTTATGGCTTTCTTTGGGATGCGTATATTTAGTTTTTAATGAGGTTCAGCGTTTTATTCCGCAAGAACAATTAGACTCGCGCTTCATTTCCCATTTCATACTTTCAATCGTCTGTGTTGGATGGTTTTGGATACGTTTGCGTCATTACACTTATCGCAAACCATTTTGGTATGAATTAAAAGAGATTATTCGGACTATTGTGATTTTTGCCGTGTTTGATTTGGCGCTGATTGCGTTTACAAAATGGCAATTTTCTCGTTATGTTTGGGTGTTCTGCTGGTCGTTTGCGCTGATTTTGGTGCCCTTATTCCGTGTTCTAACAAAACACCTGCTAAATAAATTAGGTATCTGGAAAAAAACAACCGTCATTCTTGGATGTGGTGAAAATGCAATCGGCGCATACAATGCCTTGCAGAGCGAAGAAATGATGGGTTTTAATGTTGTGGCTTTCTTTGATACTGATGCTGTATCATCTGAAATTTGTTCACTACCTGTAATACAAGATGTAGAAAAAATTTGGAGTTTAAATCGCACTGGCGATATTCATTATATACTTGCCTATGAATATACCGAGCTTGATAAAACACAATTATGGCTTCGTGAGTTATCTAAACACCATTGTCGTTCAGTTACTGTTGTGCCTTCTTTCCGCGGATTGCCCTTATATAATACAGATATGTCCTTCATTTTTAGCCATGAAGTGATGTTATTGAGGATACAAAACAATCTTGCCAAAAGGACCTCTCGTTTTCTTAAGCGTACTTTCGATATTGTTTGCTCTTCATTAATATTGTTAGTCGCATCACCACTCATGATTTACCTGTGGTATAAAGTGACACGTGACGGTGGGCCAGCCATTTATGGTCATCAGCGCGTAGGGCGAAACGGAAAGTTATTCCCGTGCTACAAATTCCGCTCAATGGTGATGAATTCTCAGGAAGTGTTAAAAGAGCTTCTGGATAGCGATCCGGAAGCGAGGGCCGAGTGGGAAAAAGATTTTAAATTAAAGAATGATCCACGCATTACCGCTGTGGGGCGTTTTATTCGTAAAACCAGCCTTGATGAATTACCGCAATTATTCAACGTGCTTAAAGGTGAAATGAGCCTGGTTGGTCCGCGACCTATCATTTCTGACGAACTGGAACGTTACTGTGATGATGTTGACTATTATCTGATGGCAAAGCCTGGCATGACGGGCTTATGGCAAGTGAGTGGTCGTAACGACGTTGATTACGATACACGCGTCTATTTTGATGCATGGTACGTCAAAAATTGGACTCTTTGGAATGATATTGCCATTTTGTTTAAGACGGTGAAGGTTGTGTTACATCGCGATGGTGCATACTGAGATTTTCAGCCGATAATTCACTAGAAAATATGCAGTTATGTGATCAGTGCATCATTTGCTACCCTCTTACCTCGCCCTTGAGTTAACATGTTTTTTACTTTACCCGTCGTTCGCATTCCGGCGGGGTATCCACACCTGACAGGAGTATGTAATGTCCAAGCAACAGATCGGCGTTGTCGGTATGGCAGTGATGGGGCGCAACCTGGCGCTCAACATCGAAAGCCGTGGTTATACCGTCTCCGTTTTCAACCGCTCCCGTGATAAGACCGAAGAAGTCATTGCCGAGAACCCAGGCAAGAAGCTGGTTCCTTTCTATACGGTGAAAGAGTTCGTTGAGTCTCTGGAAACGCCTCGTCGTATCCTGTTAATGGTGAAAGCAGGGGCGGGTACCGATGCAGCTATCGACTCCCTGAAGCCTTACCTTGAAAAAGGTGACATCATCATTGATGGCGGTAACACTTTCTTCCAGGACACCATTCGTCGTAACCGTGAGCTGTCCGCTGAAGGCTTCAACTTCATCGGTACCGGTGTTTCCGGTGGTGAAGAGGGCGCGCTGAAAGGTCCATCTATCATGCCTGGTGGCCAGAAAGATGCATACGAATTGGTTGCGCCTATCCTGACCAAAATCGCAGCCGTGGCTGAAGATGGCGAGCCTTGCGTAACCTATATTGGTGCGGACGGTGCAGGTCACTATGTGAAAATGGTGCACAACGGCATCGAATATGGCGACATGCAGTTGATTGCTGAAGCTTATTCCCTGCTGAAAGGCGGCCTGAACCTCTCCAACGAAGAGTTGGCTGAAACCTTTACCGAGTGGAACAAAGGCGAGCTGAACAGCTACCTGATCGACATCACCAAAGATATCTTCACGAAAAAAGATGAAGAGGGTAAATACCTGGTTGATGTGATTCTGGATGAAGCAGCGAACAAAGGTACCGGTAAATGGACCAGCCAGAGCTCTCTGGATCTGGGGGAACCCCTGTCTCTGATCACCGAATCCGTCTTTGCGCGTTACATCTCTTCTCTGAAAGAGCAGCGCGTCGCGGCATCTAAAGTGCTGTCCGGTCCACAGACTAAACCAGCTGGCGACAAAGCTGAGTTCGTTGAGAAAGTGCGTCGTGCACTGTACCTGGGTAAAATCGTCTCCTACGCGCAGGGCTTCTCTCAGCTGCGTGCGGCGTCAGACGAGAACAACTGGGATCTGAACTACGGTGAAATCGCGAAGATCTTCCGTGCGGGTTGCATCATTCGTGCGCAGTTCCTGCAGAAAATCACCGATGCCTATACTGAGAACGCCGGTATCGCCAACCTCCTGCTGGCACCGTACTTCAAGAAGATTGCGGACGAGTACCAGCAGGCGCTGCGTGACGTGGTCGCTTACGCGGTACAGAACGGTATTCCGGTTCCAACCTTCTCCGCTGCGGTGGCGTACTACGACAGCTATCGTGCTGCCGTGCTGCCTGCCAACCTGATTCAGGCACAGCGTGATTACTTCGGTGCGCATACCTACAAACGCACGGATAAAGAGGGTGTCTTCCATACCGAATGGATGGAATGAGTTAACTCTCAGGAATAACATCAACCCGGAGCTCGTCTCCGGGTTTTTTTTATGCAAAAAATGCCGCGCAATATTCGAAGTAGTCTGAATCTCGTCCCGCTCGTAGTGATTGCTCCTGGTTTGCCTTGACAGTGCTGTTTGCCAGGAGGTACAAAGCCCAACAGTTATGTTTATCGCGATGGTCTGCCGGCCATCAATACAGTTAACTAAAAGAAGTCATTAGCGAATGAAAATAACAATTTCCGGAACAGGGTATGTCGGTCTTTCTAACGGCATTCTGATTGCTCAGAATCATGAAGTGGTTGCGCTGGATATCGTGCAGACTAAAGTGGATATGCTCAATCAGAAGAAATCGCCGATTGTCGACAAAGAAATCCAGGATTATCTCAGCAATAAAACGCTGAATTTCCGCGCCACGACGGATAAAGAAGATGCATACCGCGATGCGGATTACGTCATTATTGCCACGCCTACTGACTACGATCCAAAAACCAACTATTTCAACACCTCAACCGTAGAAGCGGTTATCAGGGACGTTATCGCCATCAACCCTGATGCGGTAATGGTCATCAAGTCGACGATCCCGGTTGGTTTTACCAAATCCATCAAAGAAAAGTTTGGTATTGATAATATCTTCTTCTCGCCAGAGTTCCTGCGTGAGGGGAGAGCGCTTTACGATAACCTGCATCCTTCCCGTATCGTCATTGGTGAACGTTCCGAGCGCGCTGAACGTTTCGCCGCGCTGCTTCAGGAAGGCGCAGTGAAGAAAGATATTCAGGTGCTGTTCACTGATTCAACCGAAGCCGAGGCGATTAAGCTTTTCGCGAATACCTATCTGGCAATGCGAGTGGCTTACTTCAATGAGCTCGACAGCTACGCAGAAAGCCTTGGACTGAATACGCGCCAGATTATTGAAGGGGTGTGTCTCGACCCGCGCATTGGCAACCATTACAACAACCCGTCATTTGGCTACGGTGGCTATTGCCTGCCGAAAGACACGAAGCAACTGCTGGCAAACTATCAGGCGGTGCCGAATAATCTCATCTCGGCGATTGTTGATGCTAACCGTACGCGTAAAGATTTCATCTCCGATTCGATCCTTGCACGTCAACCGAAGGTGGTTGGTGTGTACCGTCTGATCATGAAGAGCGGTTCCGATAACTTCCGCGCCTCTTCCATTCAGGGGATCATGAAGCGTATTAAGGCGAAAGGCGTAGAGGTTATTATCTTTGAGCCAGCCATGCAGGAAGATCAGTTCTTCAATTCCCGCGTGATCCGCGATCTGGATGCTTTCAAGAAGGAAGCGGATGTCATCATCTCGAACCGCATGGCGGAAGAGCTGGCTGACGTAGCGGACAAAGTCTATACCCGCGATCTGTTCGGTAGCGACTAATTCTCTTGCTTCATAAAAAACCCGGCTGATTTGCCGGGTTTATTATTTTCAGACCTTATAAAACTCTCGGTACCAGTCAACGAAGTTCTTCACGCCGTCTTTAACCGAGGTTTGCGGTTTAAAACCGATCACGTCATACAGCGCTTTCGTGTCGGCACTGGTTTCCAGTACGTCCCCTGGCTGGAGTGGCAACATATTTTTCTCGGCTTTTTTACCCAGTGCGTCTTCCAGTGCGGTGATGTAGTCCATCAGCTCTACTGGCGAGCTATTACCGATGTTGTAAACCCGGTAAGGTGCTGAACTGGTTGCCGGTGAGCCGGTCTCAACGGTCCAGTTTGTGTCAGGCTGGGGAATAACATCCTGCAGACGAATAATTGCTTCAGCAATATCATCGATGTAGGTAAAGTCGCGCTTCATCTTCCCGTAGTTATAGACATCGATGCTTTTGCCTTCAATCATTGCCTTAGTAAATTTAAACAGCGCCATATCCGGGCGTCCCCACGGACCGTACACGGTAAAGAAGCGCAGTCCGGTGGTCGGCAAGTTGTACAGGTGCGAATAGGTGTGCGACATCAGTTCATTGGCTTTTTTGGTCGCAGCATAGAGTGAAACGGGGTGATCCACTGAATCGTCAGTGGAGAACGGCATTTTGCGGTTGAGGCCATACACGGAGCTTGATGAGGCATAAAGCAGGTGCTGAACGTTGTTGTGACGGCATCCTTCCAGCACGTTGAGATGGCCAATAAGGTTGGCATCCGCATAGGCGTGCGGGTTTTCCAGGGAGTAGCGCACGCCAGCCTGTGCAGCCAGATGAATGACCCGATCAAACTTCTCACCGGCGAAAAGCGCTGCCATGCCTTCACGGTCCGCTAACTCCAGCTTGTGAAAGGTGAAACGCTCTGATTGCAGCCGTTCCAGACGTGCCAGCTTCAGGTTGACATCGTAGTAATCATTTAAGTTATCAATACCGACAACCTGATGGCCAGCTTCAATGAGGCGTTTACTGACATTCGAACCGATAAAACCTGCTGCACCCGTGACCAAAAATTTCATATATTCCCTCTTAAACCCTATTCTTACAGATGCTATAACGCATCACATGATGTCTATGATAGCGCGAAGGGGGATGAGTTACATAACCCATCTTTACGATATAACTCATCGGATTCTTATAGAAAAATCCGCAGTAATCGATAAACTATGCAAACATAATTATGTTTCCCCTTTTTCATCTGTTAGGGATTGTATGACGCAAAACAACAATAGCCAGGTCAGCCGAAGCAACGACCCTGAGCAAATTGATTTACTTGATTTAGTGGTACAGCTGTGGCGTGGGAAATGGATAATAGCAACGTTTGTCGTTGTTTTTATTGCCCTGGCCGTGGGATATCTCACAGTTGCAAAGGAAAAGTGGACCTCAAGTGCGATCATCGCCCAACCTGATGCGGCGCAGATAGCGACCTACTCAAACGCATTGAACATCCTCTACGGCAGCGCTGCTCCTTCAATGCTGGACATTCAAACGCGCGCGATTGATCGTTTTAACGCCTCTTTCTCGGCGTTATCGCAAGCCCTGGACAACCAGGATGTGCCTGAAAAACTGACCATTGAGCCTGCTGTTAAAGGGCAGCCGCTGCCGTTAAGCGTATCCTATACCAGTACCTCTGCAGAAGCGGCGCAAAAGCAATTGGCGCAGTACATCCAACAGGTTGATGAGCAAACGTCAAAGGAACTGGCCCTTGATCTCAAAGACAATATTAAAGAGCAGATTAAAACCCTGAACGATTCTCTGGTTAGCCAGGAGAAGGTCGCTCAGGAGCAGAAAGATCTGCGTATTAAACAGATTGCAGAAGCATTGAAGAATGCTGAAGCGGCGAAAATCTCCTCGCCACAGATTCAGCAAACCCAGGATGTCACCCAGGAGACGATGTTCCTGCTGGGTAGTGAAGGGCTGAAATCGATGATAGATAATGAAGCGTCCCGCCCGCTGATCTTCTCTACCGCATATTATCAGACCAAACGAAACCTGCTGGACATCCAGAACCTGAACGTAAACCCGGACACTATCCATGTTTATCGTTACGTTATGAAGCCGGATCTGCCCGTTCGTCGCGATAGTCCTAAGAAAGCGGTTATTCTGGTTCTTGCCGTGCTGCTGGGCGGTATGATTGGCTGTGGTGTGGTTCTGGGGCGTAATGCATTGCGCAACTACAAACCTAAAGCCTGATTTGCAGATAAAAAAAACCGGGGATTATCCCCGGTTTTTTTATTTGTGACGTTTGCGAAGATTCTCAATCACTGCCGTCAAATCCAGCTCCTGATCCTGCAGCAGCACCAGCAAGTGATACATCAAGTCAGACGCTTCATTCGTCAGCTCCTCGCGGTCATGCACGGTCGCGGCCAGCGCCGTCTCAACGCCTTCTTCTCCCACCTTCTGTGCAATACGCTTAGTCCCGCTGGCGTACAACTTCGCCGTATAAGAACTCTCAGGATCCGCCGTTTTACGCTCTGCCAGCAATTGTTCCAGTTGATACAGGAACAACCACTGGTGGCTCGTCTCGCCGAAGCAGCTGCTGGTCCCTTTGTGGCACGTCGGCCCAATCGGGTTTGCCAGCACCAGCAGTGTATCGTTATCGCAGTCAGGCGTCATGCTGACCACGTTCAGGAAGTGACCCGAAGTTTCCCCTTTGGTCCACAGGCGCTGTTTCGTGCGTGAGAAAAACGTCACTTTTCCGCTGTCGATCGTTTTCGCCAGCGCGTCCTGGTTCATATAACCCAGCATCAGCACTTCGCCTGAGACGGCATGCTGGACAACTACCGGCAGTAATCCGTCCGTTTTTTCCCAGTCCAGCTGCGCCTGTTGTTGCTCTGTTAACATACCCTGATCTCCACGCCCTGGTCAGCCAGGTACGTTTTTAACTCACCAATATTAATAATCTGTTTGTGGAACACGGAGGCTGCGAGCGCGCCGTCCACGTTCGCATCGCGGAAGGCTTCCAGAAAATGTTCCATGGTGCCCGCGCCGCCGGAGGCAATCAGCGGCACGTGGCAGACCGCACGAATTTTTTTCAGCTGTTCGAGGTCATACCCGTTACGCACGCCGTCCTGGTTCATCATATTCAACACTATCTCGCCTGCACCGCGCTTCTGAACTTCCTGCACCCAGTCGAGCGTTTCCCACTGCGTCACGCGCGTGCGGCTTTCATCTCCGGTGTACTGGTTGACGTGGTACTTGCCCGTTGCGGCGTCGAACCAGGTATCAATGCCTACCACAATACACTGCACGCCAAAGCGATCGGCCAGGCGGGTGATGAGTTCCGGCTCGGCCAGAGCAGGGGAGTTGATCGAAATCTTGTCCGCGCCAAAGGAGAGAATTTTGGCGGCGTCGTCAGCGGACTTAATCCCGCCCGCCACGCAGAATGGAATGTCGATCACTTCCGCCACGCGTGCCACCCAGCTTTTATCGACCACGCGGCCATCGCTGGAGGCGGTGATATCATAGAAGACCAGCTCATCTGCGCCTTCATCTGCATAGCGTTTTGCCAGCGGGACGATGTCGCCAATGATCTCGTGGTTGCGGAACTGCACGCCTTTCACGACCTGACCATCGCGCACGTCAAGACAAGGAATTATCCGTTTTGCCAGCATTGAATCGCCTCCGTTACTGTAAATTTACCTTCCAGCAGGGCCCGGCCCACAATCACGCCCTGCACACCGGTACCGCGCAGCGCGGCCACGTCGTCTATATCACCAATGCCGCCCGAAGACTGGAACGCAACCTGCGGATAACGCGCGCAGACCTCTTGATACAGCGAGACGTTAGAGCCCGCCAGCGTACCGTCGCGCGAGATATCCGTGCACAGCACGTGCTTCAGGCCAACGGGCAGATAAATATCGACCAGCTCTTCCAGCGTCACGCCGGAGTTTTCCTGCCAGCCGCACACGGCAACCTGTTTGTTACCCTGCTCGTCAATACGAACGTCCAGCGCCAGCACCAGGGCGTCGGCGCCAAAGCGGCGGAACCAGCCCTTCACCGTCTCAGGATCTTTCACGGCGGTTGACCCTACCACCACGCGCGCCACGTCCGCGTCCAGCAGAGCTGTCACGTCGTCTTCGGTACGCACGCCGCCGCCTACCTGGACGGGCACATCAACACCCGCAACCAGTTTTTTCAGCAGCGGGATCTGGCGCTTCGCCGGATCTTTCGCGCCCGTTAAATCCACCAGGTGCAGCACCTGAGCACCCTGAGCGGCATAATCCTGCAGGCGCGGCAGCGGGTCGTTTCCGTAGTCGCGCTGCTGGCCGTAATCGCCCTGATGAAGACGGACAACTGTGCCGTCGATTAAATCTAAAGCGGGAATAATCATCACATCTCCAGGAAGTTTTTCAGCAGCTGCGCGCCTGCGGCACCAGAGCGCTCCGGGTGAAACTGCACGCCGAAGAAATTGTCTTTCTGCACCGCCGCGGTAAACGCCTCGCCGTAAGTGCACTGGGCGATGGTATTGACGTTCACCGGCATGGCGTAGCTGTGCACGAAGTAGAAGTACGCGCCGTCTTCAATGCCGCGAAACAGCCGATCGCCTGCTTTGGCGTAAACGCGGTTCCAGCCCATATGCGGCAGCGGCAGGCCGTGGTCGGCCATTTTGGGTACGTCTTCGTCGATAATGCCCAGCAGGTCAACGCCGTTGCTCTCTTCGCTGCGGCGGCCAAGAAGCTGCATGCCCAGGCATATCCCCAGCACCGGTTGAGTACAGGCTTTGATCAAATCGACCAGATCGCGAGCGTGGATCTGATCCATCGCCGCCTGCGCCGTGCCAACGCCCGGCAGGAAAAGCTTGTCGGCGCGCAGCACCACGTCCGGGTCACGGCTGACCACCGGCTCATAGCCGTGGCGCGCAATAGCCGATTTCACGGAGTTCAGGTTGGCGCATCCGGTATCCAGAATCACCACGTTCATCAGAGCACTCCTTTCGACGAGGGCAGGGAGTCACCTTCCACGCGGATCGCCTGGCGAAGCGTACGGCCAAAGGCTTTAAAAAGACTCTCCACGCGGTGGTGATCGTTTTTGCCTTTGGTTTTCAGGTGCAGCGTCAGGCCCATGGTATAGGACAATGAACAAAAGAAGTGCTCCACCATTTCGGTGCTGAGATCGCCCACGCGCTGATAGGTGAAATCGGCTTTATATTCCAGGTGCGGACGACCGGAGATATCCATGGCGCAGCGCGCCAGACACTCGTCCATCGGCAGAACGAAGCCAAAACGGTTAATACCGCGCTTGTCGCCGAGCGCCAGCTTCAGGGCTTCACCCAGCGCCAGGCCGGTATCTTCCACGGTGTGGTGATCGTCAATATAAAGGTCGCCTTTCACCGCGATTTCCATGCGGAAACCGCCGTGGGTGGCAATCTGGTCCAGCATGTGGTCAAAGAAACCGACGCCGGTGTGGATCTTGCTGCCGCCTTCACGATCCAGCCAGACCTTCACATCAATCTGCGTCTCTTTGGTGTTGCGCTCAACGTGGGAATAGCGGTCACGTTTTGTCAGCTGCTCGCCAATTTTCGCCCAGTTAAGGTCGTTGCGGTCGTAGCGCAGCCCCGCGATGCCCATGTTTTCCGCCAGCGTAATATCGGTGATGCGATCGCCGATGACGTAGCTGTTGGTTTTATCCAGCGCATCTTCAGCCAGATAGCGCTCAACCAGCTTCACCTTCGGCTTACGGCAGTCGCACTCGTCAGCCGGCAGGTGCGGGCAAATCAGTACCTCATCAAATACCACGCCCTGAGAGGTCAGCACCTGCATCATCAGGTTATGTGGGCCGTCAAAGTCCGCCTGCGGGAAGCTGTCCGTGCCCAGACCGTCCTGATTGGTGATCATCACCAGCTTATAGCCTGCTTTTTGCAGCTTAAGCAGCACCGGGATCACGTCCGGTTCAAAAGCCAGCTTGTCGAAACGATCGACCTGGAAATCGGCTGGTGGCTCCGAAATAAGGGTGCCGTCACGATCGATGAAAAGGATCTTCTGGGTCATACTTTCTCCGCTTTCAGGGCGTCAATCACGCGCTGGCTCTCTGCACGGGTGCCTACGGTAATGCGCAGGCATCCGCTCAGAGAAGGTTGTTTATTCTGGTCTCGTAAGATAATGCCCTGATCCCACAAAGATTTAAATACGGCGCTGGAGGCGGTGAAGCGCGCCAGGATGTAGTTGGTTTCCGAGTCGAACACCTGCTCGACGCAAGGGATGTCTTTCAGCGCGGTGACAAGGTACTGACGTTCCTCCAGGATCTGCGCCACGCGTTCGCGCATCGCGTTGATACCCTGAGGCGTCAGCGCCTGTGCAGCGATATCGGCGACCGGCGTTGAGAGCGGGTACGGGGCGATCACTTTCAGCAGCAGGTCGATAACCTCTTTATTCGCCAGCGTAAACCCGCAGCGCAGGCCCGCGAGGGCAAAGGCTTTTGACAGCGTGCGCAGCACCACCAGATGCGGATACTCTTCCAGCCAGCCCGTCAGCGTCGCCTGCGGGCAGAACTCGATGTAGGCTTCGTCGGCCACTACCAGCGCTTTACCCCGGGTCATCTCCAGCAGGGTACGAATATCCTGCGGGTTAATAATCTGCCCGGTTGGGTTATTTGGGCTGCAGACAAAGACCACCTTCACGCCGTCGAGATTGTCGGCAATGCCCTGCAGATCCAGCTGCCAGTTCTCCAGCGCCTGCACGTTGCGGCACGCCACGCCAAAGGTTTCCGCGCTGACGCTGTACATCCCGTAGGTGGGCTGGCAGTACATCACCGCGTCTTTCCCCGGCTCGCAGAAGGCGCGGATCAGCAGCTCAATGCCTTCATCCGCGCCGCGGCTGACCAGCACCTGCTCTGGCTTCACGCCCGCGTACTGCGCGTAGTTTTCAATTACTGCTTTTGGCTGACACTCCGGGTAGCGGTTCAGCGTTTGCTGCGACAGCTCAAACTGCACTGCCGTCGGGAATTCGTTGGCGTTCAGCCAGACATCCCCTTTGCCGCCGAGACGACGCGCGGACTGGTAAGGCGTCAGGCGACGGACATTTTCGCGGGCTAATTCTTCAATGTTCATGCTTGCTCCTTCAGGGCGGCAACGCGCAGCGTCACGGCGTTTTTGTGGGCAGTCAGGCGCTCGGCGGCAGCGAGGGTTTCAATAGTAGAAGCCAGTGAAGCAAACCCTTCGCGGGAGAGTTCCTGCACGGTCATGCGCTTCTGGAAATCCGCCAGGCCGAGGCTGGAACAGGTAGAGGTGTAGCCATAAGTCGGCAGCACATGGTTGGTGCCGGAGGCGTAATCCCCCGCGGACTCCGGTGACCAGTCGCCGAGGAACACCGAGCCTGCGCTGGTAATGCTGTCGACCAGATCGCGCGCGTTGCGGGTCTGAATGATCAGGTGCTCCGGGCCGTACTGGTTGGAGATGGCTATGCACTGATCCAGGTCGCGCGCCACAATCAGGCGGCTGGCCGCTAACGCCTGGCGTGCCGTGTCGGCGCGGGGCAGATCGGCAAGCTGGCGCTCGACGGCTTCACCCACGCGTTTCGCCATATCGCCGTCCGGCGTCAGCAGGATGACCTGCGAGTCCGGGCCGTGTTCCGCCTGTGAAAGCAGGTCGGAGGCCACGAAGTCCGGCGTGGCGCCGCTGTCGGCAATCACCAGTACCTCAGACGGGCCGGCAGGCATATCGATGGCCGCACCGTCCAGACGCTGGCTGACCTGGCGCTTGGCTTCGGTCACATACGCATTGCCTGGCCCAAAGATTTTGTCGACCTTCGGAATGGATTCCGTCCCAAACGCCAGGGCGGAAATCGCCTGCGCACCGCCCACTTTATAGACCGCCTGCACGCCGCACAGCGTCGCCGCGTAGAGAATCTCGTCGGCAATCGGTGGCGGAGAGCAGAGCACCACTTTCTGACACCCGGCAATACGCGCCGGGGTCGCCAGCATCAATACGGTGGAGAAGAGCGGGGCAGAGCCACCAGGAATATAGAGGCCGATGGATGCAACCGGGCGCGTCACCTGCTGGCAGCGCACGCCGGGCAGGGTTTCAACATCCACGGTCTGCAGTTTCTGCGCGGTGTGGAAGGTATCAATGTTTTTTACCGCGACGGCCATCGCCTGCTTGATGTCATCACCCAGACGATTGCTTGCATCACTGATTTCCTGCTCGGTCACTTTCAGTGCGTCGACTTCGGTCTTATCAAACTTCGCGCTGTATTCACGCAGAGCCTCATCGCCACGGGCTTTGACGTTATCCAGGATCTCCGCAACGGTGCGCGAGATGCTCTCAGAGGCGGAAATCGCCGGGCGCATCAGCAGCTCGCGCTGCTGTGCGTCGCTACAGTTATTCCAGTCGATGATTGTGTTAAAGCTCATGGCCATTACTCCATCATCTTCTCAATTGGCAGCACCAGGATAGAGCTTGCGCCCAGCGCCTTCAGTTTTTCCATGGTTTCCCAGAACAGGGTTTCGCTGCTGACCATGTGCATCGCCACGCGCTGCTGATCGCCCGCCAGAGGAAGGATTGTTGGACGCTCGGCGCCTGGCAGCAGGGCAATCACTTCATCCAGACGTTCGGTTGGGGCATGCATCATGATGTATTTGGATTCACGCGCCTGAATCACGCCCTGAATGCGGGTCAGCAGTTTGTCGATGAGCTGCTGCTTGGCGTCGGCCATCTCGCCGTCTCGCTGAATCAGGCACGCTTTAGAGCGGTAGATCACTTCCACTTCGCGCAACCCGTTCGCTTCCAGGGTGGCACCCGTGGAGACGAGGTCACAGATGGCGTCCGCCAGACCCGCACGCGGCGCCACTTCAACAGAGCCGTTCAGCAGGCAGGATTTAAACTGTACGCCTTTCTGGTCCAGGTAACGCTTTAACAGGTGAGGATAGGAGGTGGCGATACGTTTGCCGTTCAGTGCGGCCGGGCCGTCCCAGGCTTCATCGACCGGCGTTGCCAGCGACAGGCGGCAGCCGCCGAAGTCCAGGCGACGCAGGGTGAAGTAACGCGGATCTTCGCCCTGAGCACGGCGGGTCAGCAGCTCTTCTTCCAGCACGTTTTCACCGATGATACCGAGGTCAACAACGCCATCCATCACCAGGCCCGGGATATCGTCATCACGCACGCGCAGAATGTCGATCGGCATGTTTTCAGCCAGAGCAATCAGGCGCTGGGTGTGCAGGTTGATTTTGATCCCGCAGCGGGCCAGCAGTTCGCGTGAATCATCACTTAAACGGCCTGATTTTTGAATAGCTATGCGTAAACGTGAGTTATCTAACATTCTTTATTCCTCGTTAACCTGTTTTAACCTGTCTGAATTTGGTCCAAAAAAAAGCCCCCGGAAGAAGATCTTCCGGGGGCTTTTTCATGCGTTCATGCACCACTGGAAGATCCAAACGTCTTCCAGCACACATCGCCTGAAAGACTAGTCAGGATGATGGTGATGATGGTGGTGTTTAAATTGAACGCGTGTCATATAAATTCTCGATGAATGCTTATTCATTTGATGTCTTTTAACCTAAACCAGTTGTACGACATATTGCAAGGGCTTTTTTTGATCATTAATTCATTTCATATTGATGCTATGAATTGTGTGTTCTGCCGGGCTGGCGTAGCCTTATGAAAGACGAGTAAGAGTCAGGAGAATTCGCATGAAAAAGGTCGCGATTGTCGGTTTAGGATGGCTGGGAATGCCGCTGGCGATGTCATTAGCCGCGAAAGGCTGGCAGGTGACCGGGAGCAAAACCACGGCGGATGGGGTAGAGGCCGCGCGCATGTGTGGTATTGATGGCGTTGAACTGCGTCTTGAACCGGAGCTGGTGTGTGATGCTGACGATCTGGACACGCTGATGAACGTGGATGCGCTGGTGATTACGCTACCCGCGCGGCGCAGCGGGCCGGGCGAGTCATTTTATCTGCAGGCGATGCAGGAGATTGTCGACAGCGCGCTGGCGCACCACGTGCCGCGCATTATTTTTACCAGCTCGACGTCGGTCTATGGCGATGCCGAGGGCGTAGTGAAAGAGAGTTTCGAGCGACGTCCCGTTACAGCAAGCGGTCAGGTTCTGAAAGAACTGGAAGACTGGCTGCACAACCTTCCCGGCACGCAGGTGGATATCGTCCGTTTGGCGGGGCTGGTTGGCCCCGGGCGTCATCCGGGACGCTTCTTTGCCGGAAAAACCGCGCCAGACGGTCAGCATGGCGTGAATCTTGTGCATCTTGAAGATGTTATTGGCGCGATTGAGCTACTCTTGCAGGCTCCAAAAGGCGGACACATCTATAATATATGTGCACCGTCTCATCCGGCGCGAAGCACGTTTTACCCGCTCATGGCACGCCAGCTTGGGTTAACTCCGCCAGTTTTTGGTGAAGCAAAGGACGAAAGCAAAGGCAAAATTGTTGATGGCAATCGCATTTGCCATGAGCTGGGGTTTGAGTATCAGTATCCCGATCCGCTGGTGATGCCCATGGAATAAGTCCCGCAGCGGAGACGATCGCACACCAGAAGGGGGCGAGCATGAAACCGCTGCTGGATGTTCTTATTATTCTGGATGCACTGGAAAAAGAGGGGAGCTTTGCGGCTGCCTCGGCAAAGCTCTACAAAACCCCTTCGGCACTTAGCTATACCGTTCAGAAACTGGAAAGCGATCTCAATATTCAGATCCTCGATCGCACCGGGCATCGCGCGCGTTTCACCCGCACCGGGCAAATGCTGCTGGAAAAAGGCCGCGACGTTCTGCATACCGTTCGCGAGCTGGAAAAACAGGCGGTCAAGCTCCATCAGGGGTGGGAAAACGAGCTGGTTATTGGCGTGGATGATACCTTTCCGTTTTCTCTCCTGACGCCGCTTATTGAAGCGTTTTATCTGCATCACAGCGTCACCCGGCTTATCTTCATCAATGGCGTGCTGGGCGGCTCCTGGGATGCATTAACCCAGGGCAGGGCGGACATTTTTGTCGGTGCCCTGCATGAGCCTCCCCAGTTGAGTGATTTTGGTTTTGCCCGCCTGGGCGTGCTGGAGCAGGTATTTGCCGTGGCGCCCCATCATCCGCTGGCCCAGGTGCCGGAGCCCCTTAACCGCCGCATCATTAAGGGGTACCGCGCGATTGTGGTGGGAGACAGTTCACGCCCCGAATGTGCGGTTTCCTCGCAGCTGCTGGATGAGCAGGAAGCCATCACCGTTTTCGACTTCAAAACCAAGCTGGAACTGCAAATTAGCGGTCTGGGCTGTGGCTATTTGCCGCGTTATCTGGCGCGGCGCTTTATTGATAGCGGTGCGCTTGTTGAAAAACAGGTACTTGCTCAAAGCAGTAACGAATCGGTGTGGGTGGGCTGGAATGAACAAACCGCCGGGCTTGCCAGCGCCTGGTGGCGGGACGAAATTTTAGCAAATAGTGCTATCGCCGCCGTTTACTCTCAGAGCAGCGTCGAGAAATCAGCCAGTTAGCAAAAAGAAAATTGCCCGGTGCGTTGCAAAGTATTGCCTTTTGTATCCGATGTGGGGCAAAATGCCGCCGCTGCAACCAAATGAATAATCGACGATATAAAAGGCGTCGGTTATTTTTTTTTGCATGTACGAAACGAAACTAAAAACCAAGAGGCCGGGCTTCGTACCGGATAGATATTTACTAAAATCCGACAGTTGTTGTCGCTGAGGAAGAAACAAATGGGGCAATTTTTCGCTTACGTGGCGGTTATCACCGTAAAGGAGAATAACTATGTCGCATAACGCAACTCCAAACACCTCTCGCGTGGAATTACGTAAAACGCTTACGTTGATTCCGGTTGTTATGATGGGCCTTGCCTATATGCAACCGATGACGCTGTTCGATACATTCGGTATCGTATCGGGCCTCACTGACGGTCACGTTGCGACGGCGTACGCCTTTGCACTGGTCGCTATTCTCTTTACTGCGCTGAGCTACGGTAAGCTGGTTCGCCGTTTCCCGTCCGCAGGCTCTGCGTACACCTATGCCCAGAAATCCATCAGCCCGGCGGTTGGCTTTATGGTGGGCTGGTCATCGCTGCTGGACTACCTGTTCATGCCGATGATCAACATTCTGCTGGCAAAAATTTACTTTGAAGCGCTGGTGCCTTCCGTGCCGTCGTGGCTCTTCGTTGTTGCGCTGGTGGCCTTTATGACCATCTCTAACCTGCGCAGCATCAAGACCGTGGCTAACTTCAACACCCTGATCGTTATCCTGCAGATGGGGATTGTTGCGGTTATCGTCGGCCTGATCATCTACGGCGTTTCTCACGGCGAAGGCGCAGGCACGCTGACCAGCACCCGTCCATTCTGGTCTGAAGGTGCACACGTTGTGCCGATGATCACCGGTGCGACCATCCTGTGCTTCTCGTTCCTGGGCTTCGACGGTATCTCTTCTCTGTCTGAAGAGACCAAAGACGCCGAGCGCGTAATCCCGCGAGCGATTTTCCTGACAGCGCTGATTGGCGGCCTGATCTTTATCTGTGCCTCCTACTTCCTGCAGCTGTACTTCCCGGATATCTCTCGCTTTAAAGATCCGGATGCGTCACAGCCTGAAATCATGCTGTACGTAGCAGGTAAAACCTTCCAGTGGGGCGTGCTGATCTTCTCCAGCGTGACCGTGCTGGCGTCCGGCATGGCGGCACACGCGGGTGTTTCTCGTCTGATGTACGTTATGGGTCGTGACGGCGTGTTCCCAACTCGTTTCTTCGGCTACGTGCATCCGAAATGGCGTACCCCGGCGTGGAACGTGCTGCTGGTTGGCGCGATTGCCCTGCTGGCGATTAAATTTGACCTGGTGACGGCGACCGCGCTGATTAACTTCGGTGCGCTGGTGGCGTTCACCTTCGTTAACCTCTCCGTGATCTCTCAGTTCTGGATCCGTGAGAAACGCAACAAAACGCTGAAAGACCACTTCAACTACCTGGTACTGCCAGTGTGTGGTGCCCTGACGGTAGGCGCGCTGTGGATTAACCTGGAAGAGAGCTCTATGGTTCTGGGGCTGATTTGGGGCGGTATCGGTCTGGTTTACCTGGCCTGCGTTACGAAGAGCTTCCGTAACCCGGTTCCTCAGTACGAAGACGTCGCGTAATATTGTGTCGGGTGGCGGCTACGCCTTACCCGACCTACAAAACACGCAGGCCCGCGCCAGCGGGCAAAAAAAGCCGGAGACATCGCCTCCGGCTTTTTTATTCCCCTCACTTAGACTATCTCTTGCGCGTACTGGAACAGGGATTTCAACAGTGCCTGTTTTTCAGCATTCCCTTCGTACTGGCCATAAAGCATTTCCAGCTCCTGGGCATAACTATTAAGGAACTCCGGGGTAAAGACATTGCGACGATGCTGTAGCCAGCGTTCCTGTTCTGTTTCATCCAGCGTGCCGGGATAGTTACGTGCCCGGTAATTAAACATCAGCTTTTCGATGCGCTTGTCGGCGAAGGTGATATCCAGCGCCGGCAGGTTGCGCGGCTCGGTTTGCAGGACGATATTCATGGCTGCACGATCGGCATCGCTGAAGAAGCCGTTATACAGCTGTGCGTCTACATTTTCCGACGGAACAAATGGCTCTGCTTCGGCAAAGATGGCGACAACTTTTTCGCGCACCTGCGGATTTTCACGCAGAACCTTAAGATTATCCAGGCAGTGCTGGCGGTTAATACCCAGCCTGTCGGCATCTTCCGGGCGCAGCGTGTTGGCCTGCGCCAGCACCGGACATTTATTGATATGCACCAGTTTGACCGGCACCGCAGGCAGATCCCCGAGTTCGTTTTTCGGGGTGTAAAGCCGTTCGCGCAGGGTATCGCTGTCGAGTTCCAGCAGCGGCGAAATATCGCCCGCCAGGTCCACCATGATAACCGCATTACGGTTATCCGGATGCCACGCCAGCGGCGCAACCCAGCTGGTGTTGCCGCGCCAGGCGCCAAACATGCCGGAAATGTGCACCAGCGGTTTCATCTGCGGTACATCAATCAGCATGGTCAGTTTCTGCTTGCTGCGGTGGCTAAGCAAATACTCAAACAGCCTTGGCTGCGCGGTTTTCACCAGCTTTGCCATGGCGATGGTGGCATAAACGTCCGCCATCGCGTCGTGGGCATTGCTGTGCTCGATGCCGTTGGCGCGCGTCAGGTGCTCCAGCCGGAAGCTCGTCAGCCCTTCCTCATTCTCCGGCCAGTTAATGCCTTCAGGACGCAGGGCATAACAGGCGCGCATGATATCGAGTAAATCCCAGCGCGAGTTGCGGTTCTGCCAGCTCCAGGCGTAGGGATCGTAAAAGTTGCGATAGAAGATGTTGCGCGTCACTTCATCGTCAAAACGGATGTTGTTGTAACCGACCACGCAGGTGTTGGGAACGGTAAACAGCTCGTGAATGCGGCGGGCGAACTCTGCTTCATTAACGCCTTTTTCCCGCGCTTCCTGCGGCGTAATTCCGGTGACCATCACCGCGCCAGGCTGCGGCAGGTAGTCATCCGCCGGTTTGCAGTAAAAGACCTCGGGCTCGCCAATGATGTTGAATTCGTCGTCGGTACGGATGGCGGCAAACTGCGCCGGTCGGTCCAGCGCCGGATGCGTGCCAAAGGTTTCGTAGTCGTGGAATAAAAAAGTCGGGCGTGCGGCAGAGTCAGACACCAGTAATACCATCCTGTTAAAAAATGACGTCACTATGGTAAACGATCGTGCGGGTCAGACCGAATAAAAAGCGCCGCGGTGGCGTAAATTTGCGAGACAGCTTCAGAGAAAAACCTGAGTTCTGTCACATTTTTTTTCAATTAAGCCAGGTAACGACATCAGAACTCCCGTAAAAAGGTCATCGATTTTTAATGACCTGAGGATATACCGTTGAAACGCCGTCTGTTTATTGCTGTTTCTTTACTCGCTTCGAGTGTCTCATCTGCTTTTGCGGCCGAACCACTGGATTTTTCGCCGCAGCCTCCGGCCATTCAGGCGGGCTCCTGGGTGCTGATGGATTACACGACTGGTCAGATCTTAACGGCGGGCAACGAACATCAGCAACGCAATCCGGCGAGCCTCACCAAGCTGATGACGGGCTATGTGGTCGATCGGGCCATTGACAGCCATCGCATTACGCCGGACGACATTGTCACCGTAGGGCGTGACGCGTGGGCGAAAGGCAACCCGGTTTTTGACGGATCGTCGCTGATGTTCCTGAAAGAGGGCGATCGCGTCTCCGTGCGTGACCTGAGCCGTGGGCTGATTGTCGATTCCGGCAACGACGCCTGCGTGGCGCTGGCCGATCACGTGGCGGGCGGGCAGCCGCAGTTTGTGAAGATGATGAACGACTACGTGCAGAAGCTGAACCTGCGCGATACGCACTTTGAAACCGTCCACGGTCTGGACGCGCCGGGCCAGCACAGCTCCGCTTACGATCTGGCCGTGCTCTCCCGCGCCATCATCCACGGTGAGCCAGAGTTTTACCATATGTACAGCGAAAAGAGCCTGACCTGGAACGGGATCACTCAGCAGAACCGTAACGGCCTGCTGTGGGATAAGACCATGAATGTGGACGGTCTGAAAACGGGGCATACCTCGGGCGCGGGCTTTAACCTGATTGCCTCCGCGGTGGACGGCCAGCGTCGTTTGATCGCGGTGGTGATGGGGGCCGACAGCCCGAAAGGGCGCGAGGACCAGGCACGCAAGCTTTTGCACTGGGGACAGCAGAATTTTGATACGGTGCAGATCCTGCATAACGGTAAAAAAGTGGGGACAGAGCGTATCTGGTACGGTGATAAAGAACAGATAAACCTGGGCACCGATCAGGACTTCTGGTTGGCACTGCCAAAAGCGGAAGTGCCGAACATCAAAGCCAAATACGTGCTGGATAAAAAAGAGCTGGAAGCGCCGATTGCCGCCCATCAGCGGGTCGGGGAGATCCAGCTCTACGATCGCGACAAAGTTGTGGCGCACTGGCCGCTGGTCACGCTGGAAGCCGTTGATAAGGGCGGCGTATTCTCACGCCTGAGCGATTATCTTCACCACACGCTGTAACCGCTGATGAGCAGACTGGCAGGGTTGCGAGTCTGCTCACATAATAAACACTCCTCGTTTGCCGATAATAGAAATCCTGCTTTATAGTGTATAAATATACAGTGATAATCGGAGGCAGCATGGACTACAGCATCAAGCAGCAACAGAAGCGTAAAATTGCGGGTTTTCATCTTGTTGGGCCGTGGGAAAAAACGGTCAAGCAGGGCTTTGAACAGCTGGTCATGTGGGTGGACGGGCGTCACATTGAGCCGCTGGAGTGGGTGGCGGTCTATTACGATAATCCCGATGAGGTTCCGGCAGAAAAACTGCGCTGCGATACGGCCGTTACGGTGCCGGATGATTTCGTGATCCCGGAAAATAGCGAAGGGGTGATGATGACGGAAATCGCGGCTGGTGATTATGCCGTGGCGACGGCGCGCGTGGAAAACTACGACTTTGCGACCCCGTGGTATCAGTTCTTTAATTCCCTGCTGCAGGACAATAAATATCAGATGGCGCTTAAGCCCTGCTTTGAGCGCTATCTTAATGATGGCAACGCGGACGGCTACTGGGATATTGAAATGTTCATCGCAGTAGAGCACAAAACGGTTTAAGCCTGCTTAATGAAGGGTTTTTCAGCCGGGAGCGATCCGTCCGGCTGAAAACACAGTACAATTGTGGTTTGCCGTGTAGCTGGAGAGCGGGTGTGCGTCCCGACAAATCATTAACCCCTTTTGAAATTCGTTTATATAAACATTACCGCGTGGTGCACGGGTGCCGCATTGCGCTGGCATTTGTGCTGACGTTTGTCCTCGTCCGGTTGCTGGATGTACCGGAAGGGACATGGCCGCTGATCACGCTGGTAGTGGTGATGGGGCCTATCTCATTTTGGGGGAACGTTGTCCCGCGCGCCTTCGAGCGCATCGGCGGTACCGTTCTCGGCTCTGCACTGGGGCTTATCGCCCTGAAGCTGGAGCTGATCTCCTTTCCGGTGATGCTGGCATGGTGCGGGGCCGCCATGTTCCTGTGCGGCTGGCTGGCGCTGGGCAAGCGGCCTTATCAGGCGCTGCTGATTGGTATCACTCTCGCGGTCGTGGTCGGTGCGCCCGCCGGGGATATGACCACGGCGCTGTGGCGAAGCGGGGACGTCATTCTGGGATCGCTGCTCGCCATGCTGTTTACCGGCATCTGGCCGCAGCGGGCTTTTTTGCACTGGCGTATCCAGATGGCAAACTACGTTACCGCCTTTAACCGCGTCTATCAGGCCGGTTTTTCCCCTAATCTGGTTGAACGTCCGCGGCTGGAAAAGCATCTGCAAACCATACTCAACGACGTGGTTAAAATGCGCGGACTGATCACGCCCGCCAGCAAAGAGACCCATATCCAGAAAGCAATTTTCGAAGCTATCCAGACGGTCAGCCGCAATCTGGTGTGCATGCTTGAACTGCAAATCAATGCGCACTGGGCTTCTCGCCCCAGCCACCTGTTGATGCTTAACGCGCAGACCCTCAAAGAGACGCAAATGATGACGCAGCAAACCCTGCTGACCATCGCCCATGCGCTCTATGAAGGCAACCCGCAGCCCGTTCTGGCGAACAGCGAGCGTCTGAATGAAATTGTGGCAGAGCTGAAACAGCTGATCAATGAGCGGCAGGGCGATAACGTGGCGGAAACGCCCATCCATGGCTATGTCTGGCTGAGCCTGGAACTGGCGCGTCAGCTTGAGCTGCTATCGCACCTGATTTGTCGGGCGCTGCGCAAATAAAACGCGGATGTGACGCCTGCTGCTTCGATTCAGCAGCAATTGGGGTTATGATAGCTTTAAACGATATAGCCATTGTCATTCGCAGCCGCTGTCAGTAAGGTTATTGTTACAACGGTTGCTTTAACGAATCCGAATCTCACATTATCAGGGGTGTAAAAATGGAAACTACCAAGCCTTCGTTCCAGGATGTTCTGGAATTCGTCCGCCTGTTCCGCCGCAAAAACAAGCTGCAGCGTGAAATCCAGGACGTTGAGAAGAAGATCCGTGACAACCAGAAGCGTGTTCTGCTGCTCGACAACCTGAGCGACTACATCAAGCCAGGCATGAGCGTTGAAGCTATTCAGGGCATCATCGCCAGCATGAAGAGCGACTATGAAGACCGTGTTGATGATTACATCATCAAAAATGCGGAGCTGTCCAAAGAGCGTCGCGACATCTCTAAGAAGCTGAAAGTGATGGGCGAAATCAAAAACGCCGAAGCAAAAAGCGAGTAATCGCAGCGAATTGTGAAAAAGGCTCTCTGGTGACAGGGAGCTTTTTTTATTTGTCGATCTGCGGTCCGTTGGTTTTGTAGGTTGGGTCAGGCGCAGCCGCCACCCGACAATTTTACCCGATGCAGAAAAGCAAAAAGCCTGCTATAAAAGCAGGCTTTTTAAATTTGGCTCCTCTGACTGGACTCGAACCAGTGACATACGGATTAACAGTCCGCCGTTCTACCGACTGAACTACAGAGGAATCGTTGTGGAGGCTTATCTTAGCGGCGAAAAAAGTTTTGTCAAACCTGATCTTAGGGAAAATCGCCTGATTGCCGATTCTGTCGTCAGTTTGTTGTAATTCCACACATCTTTTTAGGCAAAATACTTTGCAGGATTAGCATTTCTCCCCCATCATTTGAAATGGAGTTTCAACTTTTCTCGCTAAGGTCCATTTTGAACGTCACTGCCCCTCTGCGCCAGGCGATCATGCGCACGCCATGGTACGCAAAACGTAAAAGCTATCGTGTTCTGTTCTGGCGTGAAATCACCCCTCTTGCCGTGCCTATCTTCCTGGAGAATACCTGTGTTCTGCTGATGGGAGTGCTGAGCACCTTCCTGGTGAGCTGGCTGGGGAAAGAGGCTATGGCAGGGGTCGGGCTGGCGGACAGCTTCAACATGGTGGTGATGTCATTCTTTGCCGCCATCGATCTCGGGACGACGGTGGTGGTGGCCTTTAGCCTCGGCAAGCTCGATCCTAAGCGCGCACGCGAGGCAGCTCGCCAGTCGCTGATGATCATGACCCTCTTTTCGATCGTGCTGGCGGCGGTGATCCACTATTTCGGTAAAGAGATTATCGACTTTGTCGCCGGGGAAGCCACGAACGAGGTCAAAGACCTGGCGCTAACCTACCTCGAAATGACGGTCTTAAGCTATCCGGCGGCGGCCATCGCGCTGATTGGCAGCGGCGCGCTGCGTGGGGCGGGCAACACCAAAATACCGCTGCTGATTAACGGCGGGATGAATATCCTGAATATCATCATCAGCAGCGTGCTGATCTACGGCGCATTCTCGTGGGACGGGCTGGGATTCGTCGGGGCAGGGCTGGGGTTAACCATTTCACGCTATATCGGTGCGGCGGCCATCATCGGGGTGCTGATGACGGGCATTACGCCCTCGCTGCGTCTTACGCTTAAGAGCTATTTCCGGCCCTTTAACTTCGCCATTATCTGGGAAGTGATGGGGATTGGTATTCCCGCGAGCATTGAATCCGTGCTGTTTAACGGCGGCAAGCTGCTTACGCAGATGTTCGTTGCCGGAATGGGTACCGACGTCATCGCCGGTAACTTTATTGCCTTCTCCATCGCCTCGCTGATCAACCTGCCGGGTAACGCCCTGGGGTCGGCCTCGACCATCATCACCGGTAAACGGCTCGGGAAAGGGCAGATAGGTCAGGCGGAGCGGCAGCTGCGCCACGTGTTCTGGCTGTCGACGATTGGGCTGACGCTAATCGCCTGGGGCACCGCGCCGTTTGCCGGGCTGATGGCCGCGTTCTATACCCACGAAGAGGATGTGAAAGAGGTGGTGAAGATCCTTATCTGGCTCAACGCCGCCTTTATGCCGATCTGGGCGGCATCCTGGGTATTGCCCGCCGGGCTGAAAGGGGCGCGCGATGCCCGTTTTGCCATGTGGGTGTCCATGCTCGGCATGTGGGGGTGTCGCGTGGTGGCAGGTTATACCCTGGGCGTGGTGCTCGGCTGGGGCGTGGTTGGCGTCTGGCTGGGGATGTTCCTTGACTGGGCCGTGCGCGGGGCGCTGTTCTACTGGCGCATGGTCAGCGGGCGCTGGCTGTGGAAATATCCGCGGCAAAATGCCTGACAATTGCGCGAAGTGGAGAATAAATCGGCAAACGATCGGAAATATGCATTCTGCCTTTGACATCCCGGGGGAGCATCGATAATATGCGCCCCGTTCACACGATTCCTCTGTAGTTCAGTCGGTAGAACGGCGGACTGTTAATCCGTATGTCACTGGTTCGAGTCCAGTCAGAGGAGCCAAATTTAAAAAGCCTGCTTTTAAAGCAGGCTTTTTGCTTTTCTGCGCAAGGTAAATGCCAGACCGCACGAAATTACACGCCAATCGGTGCCGTCGCCGCCTCCAGCCACGCGCGCGCCTCGCTATTCACCCGCGGTGACAGCGCCTCACGCACCTGCTGGTGATACTCATCCAGCCACTGCTTTTCCTGCTCGCTCAACAGATGCAATTCCACCTGGCTCAAATCAATCGGGATCAGCGTCAGCGAGGCAAACCTGCAGAACCCCGGTTGGCTCTCCACAATTTCCACCTGGTTTTCAATACGAATACCGTGGCTATCGCCAAGATAATAGCCCGGCTCGATAGTCATGATATTTCCTGCCGCCAGCGGCCACGGGTTGACCTTTTTGGCGATGCGATGCGGGTTCTCATGGATCAGAAGCTGGTGGCCCACGCCGTGCCCGGTACCGTGATCGTAATCCAGCCCCATCTCCCACAGCGGACGACGCGCGAAAGCATCCAGCTGGTGCCCCTGAGTCCCGGAAGGGAACTGCAGGGTAATTAGCGACAGGAAGCCTCTCAGCACGGCGGTGTAGTGCAGGCGCTGCTGCGGGGGAACATTGCCCCACGCCAGCGTGCGCGTCGCGTCGGTGGTGCCGTTAGCGTACTGACCGCCCGAATCGTTCAGGTAAAAATGGTCATGACCGATGGGCTTATTGCTGGTCTCGCTTGAATGATAGTGGCACATCGCCGCATTGCTCGACGAGGCGGAAATGGTCGCGAAACTCTGCTCGATAAAACCGGGCTGCTGTTTGCGAAATGCCAGCTGCTGTGCCTGCACGTCCAGCTCTGTTAGCGGTTGTCCAGCCGCCGCACGCAGCGGCACTTCGCGGCTCAGCCAGGCCAGGAAGTTGACCCACGCGGCGCCATCCTGGTGATGGCACTCGCGATACCCTTCCAGCTCGACCGGGTTTTTGGTGGCCTTCATCAGGGTGATGGGATCGGTTCGCCAGACAATTTCTCCGCGCGGTTCAATGGCGAAGCGCAGGGCGACAGGCGCGGAATCGGCATCAACCATCACCCGCTTACCTTCAGCAAGCTGCTGACAGCGTTCGATAAAGGTGTCCTGCGGCGCAATCGAGAAGGCGTTCAGAACAGCGTCAGGGAGTTCTGCGAGCTTATTGTCGTTAACAAACCACTCAACGCGACCGTCACGGCCAAGCAGGGCAAAGGAGAGCGGCACCGGACTGGTGGGAATATCTGAGCCGCGCACGTTGAGCAGCCACGCAATGTTATCCGGCAGCGTAACGGCCAGGTAGTCAGCATCGTTCGCGGCCAGCACGGCGGCAACGCGCTGACGTTTGTCCTCACTGGTTTCACCGCTTATCTCTACCGGCATTTCACGGATACGCCCCGCCGGCGCGGCAGGGCGGTCAGTCCATAATGTATCAAACGGTGAGGCATTCAGCGGCACCAGCTCGCACGGCGTGGCAGACAGGTGTTCGAACTCGGAATTCGTCATCAGCAATGGGTCAAAACCGATGCGCGTGCCCGCCTCAACGTTTGCCGTGAGCCAGTCTGCAAGCGGCTCATTGTGCAAATGATGAATTTCAATCTCGTCCATATTGACCTGAACGCGGGCCTGCACCTGATAGCGCCCGTCGACGAACAGCAGCGCTTTGTCCTTCAGTACCAGCGCGACGCCAGCAGAGCCGTCAAAGCCCGTCAGCCAGGCCAGCTTTTCGTCGTACGGCGCGCAGTATTCGCTCTGCCAGGCATCCGCGCGAGGGACGATCGTCCCGTCGAGATGATGGGCTTCCATCCACTGACGCAGGGCGGATAACGGTGATGTTGTG
Source organism: Enterobacter chuandaensis (assembly GCF_039718975.1). NCBI lineage: Bacteria > Pseudomonadati > Pseudomonadota > Gammaproteobacteria > Enterobacterales > Enterobacteriaceae > Enterobacter > Enterobacter chuandaensis. Next base: position 3,024,385 of record NZ_CP097173.1, on the reverse strand, counting down.
TGCATGGTTTTTCCTTATTGTTATTAGCGGAACGGCGGCTCGTTGAAGGTGCGCAGCTTGCGTGAATGCAGTCGGTCGCCTTCCGCCCGCAGCAAATCAATGGCGCGAATGCCAATCTGAAGATGCTCGGAGATGGCCCCTTCATAGAAGCGGTTGGCCTGGCCCGGCAGCTTAATTTCGCCGTGCAGCGGCTTATCGGACACGCACAGCAGCGTGCCGTAAGGAACGCGGAAGCGATATCCCTGCGCGGCGATGGTGGCGCTCTCCATATCAATCGCCACCGCGCGGCTCAGGTTGAAGCGCAGCGCGGAGGCGGAGTAACGCAGCTCCCAGTTGCGGTCATCCGTCGTCACCACCGTACCGGTACGCAGGCGCTGTTTGACCTCTTCACCCGGCATGCCGCTCACCTCCTTGGTGGCGTCGTAGAGCGCGCGCTGTACTTCGGCGATGCTCGGGATCGGGATGTCCGGCGGCAGTACCGCATCCAGCACGTGGTCGTCGCGCAGATAGGCATGGGCCAGCACGTAGTCGCCAATCAGCTGGCTTTCGCGCAGGCCGCCGCAGTGGCCAATCATCAGCCACACGTCCGGGCGCAGCACCGCCAGATGGTCGCAGATGGTCTTGGCATTTGACGGGCCCACGCCGATGTTGATCAGGGTGATCCCCTGACCGTCGGCGGTGATCAGGTGCCAGGCGGGCATCTGGTGTTTTTTCCACGCCAGGTCGGAGATGGCCTGCTCGGGCGCTTCGGTCTCTGCGGTGATCCAGATCCCGCCCGCGCAGGAGAGGGCGATGTACGGACTGTCCGGATCGAGGATCTGGCTACAGCCCCAGCGGACAAACTCATCCACGTAGCGGGTGTAGTTGGTAAACAGCACAAACGGCTGGAAATGCTCGGCGGGCGTGCCGGTGTAGTGGCGCAGGCGCGCCAGCGAGAAGTCCACGCGGCGAGCGTCAAAGTGCGAAAGTGGCGAAAATTCTGCCGGATGATAAATCCCGTCAGCCGTCTCATCGCCAATCTGCGAAAGCTCGGTCGTCGGGAAGTGGCGGGTCAGCCCCGCGCTCATGGAGCGATCCAGGGTTAACGCTGAACCGTCAATCACGTACGGATATGGGATCTCATGCTGCGAAGGCTCCACGGCAATGTGCGCGCCGTAATCCTGGTACAACAGCGTGAGCTGTTCTTCAAGATAGGGGCGGAACAGTGCAGGGCGGGTGACGGTGGTACTGTAGCAGCCGGAGTGGGTAAAGCGGGCGTAGGCGCGGGTCTTCGGCGTCGTGCTTGCGCTGCCGTCCCAGGTTACAGAGAGCGATGGATAAACAAAAAGGCCCGCGTTTCTGGCCTTTTGATCGGGGAGTTTCCCTGTTTCGATGTATTCGCTAATGGCGCTGCGCAGCGCATTGACGGACTGTTCATACAGCGCGTCGAGTTTTTCCAGCGCCTGAGCCGGGGTCAGGCTGGAGCCCTTATTATTCATCTCTGTCTCCTTGTTCCACAGGTGTGTGACTCTACCCGATAGTATGTCACACGCCTGTGAAACAAAAGGGAGATCAGGCGTGGCTCGACTCTTTCATCAGTAGCGCTGTTGCCGCCGACAGCAGGCAACCCGCCAGCAGATAGATCGCCACGCTGTGCCAGTTTCCGCCGGAGAAGGTGACCAGCGCGGCGGCGATAAACGGCGTAAACCCGCCGCCGACCACGCTTGCCACCTGGTAGCCCACGCCTGCGCCGCTGTAGCGATAGCTGGCCCCGAACAGTTCGGTAAACATCGGCTGCTGCACGCAGACCACCATATCGTGGGCGATGTTAGCGAGCATGATGGCGAAGAAGACAATCCAGAAGACCGACTGTGCCTCCAGCGCCATAAAGAACGGCCAGGCGCTGAGGGTGCCAATCAGCGCCCCGGTGATATAAACCCGGCGACGACCAAACCGGTCTGCCAGCCAGGCGAAGCAGGGGATAGTCAGGCAGCTGATCCCGCCGACCACCAGACCGATATTCAGGAACAGTTCACGCGGCAGACCGAGGTTCTGCGTCGAGTAGTTCAGGGCAAACGCGGTAACGATATACATCGTCAGCAGTTCGCACAGGCGCAGGGCGATAATTTTCAGAAAAGCGCCAGGATGCCGGACGAGGGCTTCCATCACCGGAAGACGTTTTTTGACGGCTGGTTTTTCCTGCTGCTTTTCGAACTCTGCCGACTCCTCCATCCCGTTGCGGATCCACAGCGCGGCAATGACCAGCACAATGCTGAAGATGAACGGAATGCGCCAGCCCCAGCTCAGGAACTGCTCGTCGGTGGTGAGCTGGCTGATTAACGATACCAGCCCGGTGGAAAGGAGCAGGCCCACACCGTACCCGACCTGCACGCCGCTGCTGTAAAACGCTTTCCTGTTTTTCGGCGCGCTCTCGACGGATAACAGCGCCGCGCCGCCCCATTCGCCGCCTACGGCGAAGCCCTGGATGGCGCGCAGCGTCACCAGCAATACCGGCGCCCACCAGCCAATGGCGGAAAACGAAGGGAGTATGCCAATCAGCGCGGTGGCGATCCCCATCATCCAGACGGTGAGCATCAGCATGCGCTTGCGGCCAAGCCGGTCACCGAAGTGGCCAAAGATCACCCCGCCCAGCGGGCGAAAAAGAAAGCCGACGCCGAAGGTGGCAAACGCGGCGAGCGTGCCCATCGCGGGGCTGACCTGAGGGAAGAATTCGCGGTTAAACACCAGCGCGGCGGTGATGCCGTAAAGCAGAAAATCGTACCAGTCGACGACGGCACCCGCGAAGCTGCCGAGGGCGGCGCGGCGGGCACGGTTGAGCGAAGGTGTCTCCTCGTTGGGATGTGTGGAGGTGAGAGTGGAGTCCATAGTTGTCCTGTCTGCACGTATTTTTTAATTATTGGTATAAGAAAAAGTCACTCACATAGCTGCCGTCATATAAACGGAATCTATGAGACTACCGCGACAGGGGGGCTGTGCAAACTGATTTTATTTCCTGATGGTGCCGGGCGGGGCTGGCTGCCCTCACGCATCCGGCAAAACCGTAAAACGTTCGTTTACTAATGTGCAACAGACCGTTTAGTTTATTATTGTTCTCATTGTGAAGCGCTTTCGATAAATTCGTATTACCCCAATTTCTGGTTTATACGAATATGAATAAAACGCTATCTATGCCCCTGGTGGTATTAATTGCATGCCTGTCCGTGGGCGGATTAATTTCTACCGATATCTTTTTACCTGCGCTGAGTGAAATGCAATTATTTTATAAGGTCACCGAGGCGCAAATTCAGGATGCTATCGCCCTGTTTTTATTTGGCGTTGCGTTTTCACAGCTGGTGTATGGGCCGTTAAGCGACAGTCTGGGGAGAAAGAAAACGCTTGTTGCGGGGCTATTAATCTGGCTGGTTTCGACGGTCGGGGTTATTTACTCTACCCATATTAATGAGTTGCTTGTTTTACGCTTATTACAGGGCATCGGCTCCTGCGCCGGTATCACCGTTAGCCGGGCGATTATTAATGACATGTTGGATAAGAAGTCTTCGGCCCAGCTTTATCTTGTCATATTTCCCTTTGTCGGGATGTCACCGGCTATTGCACCCATGATCGGCGGCGTGTTAACCCAACATTTCGGCTGGAAATCCTGTTTTATCTTTTTGACCTTGTTTATTGTGATGACGCTGGGACTGTGTCTCACCGCGTTGCGCGAAACGTTACCGCCTGAAAAAAGGCAAAAGCTGAGCGTGATGGCGGCCATGGTTAATACCCTTGTAGTGTTAAGAAATCGGCAGTTTTTGTTTTATGCCGCCATTCCCTGTTTCGCTTACGCGGCCTATTTTTCCTATATCGTCGAGTCGCCCTTTTTGCTGGGCAAGCTCGGGCTTTCACCGCTTTATATCGGTTACACCTATATTTTGCTTTCCGTAAGCTACGTGGCGGGGAATCTTATCGCTAAAAAAAGATCTCGCCAGGCGGGTATTGAAGAGACCATTCGCCTTGGGTATCGCATTTTTGTCATCGGCGGCATCGTCTTTGCGCTTCAGATGTACTTAAGCCCCGTGCCATTGTTCACCAGCATTATCTCCATCGGCATTCTGACCTTTGGCAATGGCTTCCTGCTGCCGTTGGGTACGGCGTCTGCCATCGCGGCGCATCCGCAGGCGTCAGGTACCGCCTCGGGGGTGATGGGGGCATTGCAGCTTGGCAGCGCAGGGCTCGCAACCTTCCTGATTGGAAAACTCTCAGCCCATGCGCCCGTCATGACCGCGCTGATTATTGCCTGCGTCTGCGCGGTGGGTTTCCTGGTTTATGTTTTTGGTCAATATGGTTTTATGGAATTTGTCTCCAGTAAAGAGAGTAATATCAATGATTAATAATATCGATGTCACATTAAGGGACGGCGGGTATCAAAACAATTTCAGCTTCCCCGTAGACTACGCAATTAAGCATGTGCGCGCACTGGTGGGCAGTGGCGTTGAATGGATAGAAATAGGTTACCGAAACGGTTCGTTTAAACCCATCGCGGATATTGGTTTAACCGGAATGTCTCCCGATAATTATATTCAGGCGATTCATGATGCCGTGCCCGAGGCGAAATTAGTGGTCATTGCCCACCCTCATAATATTACCCGACAGGATATTATTAGCCTGCGAAAAAGCGGCGTTGCGCTGCTGCGGATCTGTATCAAAACCGATAATCCCCAACCCGCGCTGGAAATGTGTGAGGTGGCGAAAGAAAACGGTCTGCATGTGAGTATGAACTTTACGCGAGCCAGCCAAATTAACGCGAAGACGCTTGTTGACGTGGCCTTGCAGTGTGAGAAAGCCGGGGCCGATATTATTTGCATCGCGGATTCTAACGGCAGCTTGCGGCCTGAGCAGACGGCGCGTCTGGTCAACCTGCTTAAATGCACCACGCCGCTTGAGGTGGGATTCCACGCGCACGATAACCTGGGGCTCGCCATGGCCAACTCCATTGAAGCCGTAAAGGCCGGCGCGACCTTTATTGATAGTTCCCTGACCGGGATGGGAAAAGGGGCGGGAAATCTGGCGATGGAAACCTGGCTGTCGCTGTGTAATTTCAACGAAGGCAAAGAGCGTTATCACACGGAGTGGATATTTAATCAGGTGCATCAGCTGGTCTCGAAGGAATTCTACAACGCGTCTTACCGCAGCGTCGTGGATATGATCCTTGGGGTGAAAAATCTCAGCGTCGAAAACCGGAAGATGGTGGAAGAGACGCTGACGACAGAAAGCCAGAGAACCTTCAGCGCAACGGATAACGTGATCACAGGAACGGCAGCATGAAATTACAGGATGCGGTGATACTGGCGCCGGTAATGCCTGCCTGGGACGGCGGAGCGTTTTGCGCTCCGCTGGTGACCTTGCTCGAAGAGAAGGGATTTTCCGTCACGATCGTTGATACGCTGAGCCTGATTACGAACGATGAGCCGCAGAGCGCGATTGACGCACTTTGCCAGAAGCTAAATGCCCAGGCCAAACGCCCCTGGCTGCTGGTGGGGTTTGCGATGGCAGGCACGCTGGTGCAGCTGCTGGCGCACCGTTTACGCGGCGTAGCGGGCGTTATGAGCGTAAGTGCCCCTGGTTTTGCCGATGAGAAATTAACGCAGCGGCTGGTTCGTCTTATCGCACTGCTGGAAAAAGGCGAACTCGGTTCGGCCATGGATAGTCTGCATCACTATGTCCTGCCCGAAGGTCAGCCTGCGCCGCAGGAGAAATTTTCCCTGCCAGATGCAGAGAGAATGGCGGCGATTAAGCGAATGCTCACCGGCTTCTCGCTGCTGTTAAAGATGGACGCCCGCGCGGATATTGCCGCCTATGACGGCAACTACCTGGCGATTGTGGGTGAAAAATCCCAGCTGGCCTCATGGGAAAACCAGACCCACAGCCCACGAACCCAGCACTATTACAAACGCATTCCCGGCGCGGGGATGCGCCCGTGGAATGACAATCCTGCTGCGGTGAATGCGCTGCTCAACGAATGGATCGATACCTTATGAAAAAAAATGTTCTGGTTTTACCGGGAGACGGTATTGGTCAGGAAGTCTGCGATGCCGCGTTGCCCGTTATCGATGCGCTGGATCTTCCCATCAACCTGACCTTTGGGGAAATAGGCTGGTCCTGCTGGGAACGCGAGGGCAATCCTGTTCCGGCCCGCACATGGGAACAAATTGCGGAGGCGGACGCGGTGCTGCTGGGGGCCATCACCAGCAAGGGGAAAGTTCAGGCTCAGGAGGCGCTGCCCGTAGCGCTCCGGCAGAAAGGCATTGAGTATGTTTCACCGGTGATTCAGCTCCGTCAGCGGCTTGGGCTCTATGCCAACATCCGCCCGGTGAAATACGTGACGGGGGATCGACGTCCTTTCCGCTGCTGTGTGATCCGGGAAAACACCGAGGGGCTGTACGCCGGAATGGATTTTAAAGGTGTCGGTGCGAACGTAGCCAGCTGGCTTAAACACCCGAACCTCGAAAAATATGGCCCGCAAGAGGCGGCATGGTCAGTGCGTTTGCAAACGCGCTATGGCCTGGAGCGCCTGTTTCAGACGGCCTTTGACTATGCCCGCCAGCACCACTTTTCACGCGTCACGTTTGCCGATAAACCCAACGTCATGCGCGAAAGCGGCCATTTTGCGGCAACAATTTTTCATGAAGTGGCCGCGCGCTTTCCAGACATTCGGGCGGATATTCATAACGTGGATGCGATCGCCCTCTGGCTGGTGCGTAAGCCTCACGAGTTTGGCGTGATTGTCGCAGAAAATATGTTTGGCGATATCTTGTCGGATCTGGCCGCCGGTGTGATGGGCGGGCTTGGTCTGGCACCCAGCGCCAACATTGGCAGCGAGGTGGCCTATTTTGAACCCGTCCACGGCAGCGCGCCGGGGATGGCGGGGCAGGGAAAAGCCAATCCGTGTGCGATGTTCTACACGATTGCACTCATGCTGGCTTACCTGGGCTTTGAGGCGCAGGCGGAAAAACTGCAGCAGGCTGTCGATCGCGTTGTTCGTGACGGGAAGGTGGCCACCTACGATTTAGGCGGCCAGGCGACAACGGAGGAGATGGCAAAGGCGATTATCGACGCCCTGGTTCAGCCAGCCATCGCGAAAACGGCCAGCGTGATCGCGATTGGTGATGAGCTCCTGTCCGGGCAATGCCTTAACACGAACCAGCAGGCTATCAGCCAATGCCTTGAAAAGGCGCATTATCAGGTCAGATTTCAGGCGACCTGTGCAGACAACATCCCGCAGATAAGCTCGGTGGTGACGGGGCGTATCGGGCAGGACGATCTCATTGTGGTGTGCGGCGGTCTTGGCCCAACCTCCGACGATAAAACCCGTGAGGCGATTGCTCAGGTCCTGAACAAACCGCTGGTACACAACGAAGAGACGTGGAAAACCATTGAGCGCCGTCTCGTGACGTTCGGGGTGAAAAACGATCCTTCAAACCGTCTTCAGGCACGTTTCCCGGAAGGCGCATCCATTCTGGATAACGCTTCCGGTACTGCTCCTGGGTTCAGCGCATGCGTGGCGGGTAGCCAGCTGGTGGTTCTGCCGGGGCCGCCTTCCCAGGCGTTACCGATGCTGGAAGAGACGCTGGCAAACAGCGTGGAAGCCGGGCCTGAAAGGCAAAAGCACAGCTGGACCCTGCTCGGCATCAGCGAGAGCGAGGTCGGTTCTATCGTCAGCGCGCTGGTCACCTCCAGGGACTGGGACAGTCATTTCTTATGGAAAAGTCCTTACGTCATTGTTCAGATTGAGACGCCTGAGCATCGGCCTCTGCCGCTTTCGGTGAGGCAAAGTCTGGACAGGGCGCTGCGTCCTTATCTGGTGAGTAAACGGAATAAAACGGCGGGAGAAATACTGCGGGGGGCGTGCAGTATCTGCTGGCATACGCCGGATGCAGACCTCCCGGCGTATTTGCCCGCCGGAGCCCTGTCCCGAAAGGGAGAGCCGACGGTCAGGATGGAGGTGACGGTCAGCCCTTCGCTTTCCGAGCTTCTGAACAGCGAAGCCCATCTGGGGAAAATGACCCTTTCGGTCCGTCATCAGAATGGTCAGGCGCATCAGATGACGTTTCCGATGAACAGAATACTGCTCGCGCAAACCCTGCCGGAATATGCCGCCTGGTGCGCCTTAAAAACCCTGACAACACAACATGGATAATTCGACAATGACGATTCACCCGACGCTTCAGTCGCGCCTGCTGGCGCTGGATACGGCAGCCATTTCGGATGCGCTGGACAGTTTATACATTGCGGGAGGCCTTGCGGGCATAAAGCTGCAGGCCGGGGGCAGAAAGCTGGCAGGGCCTGCCTGGACCGTCAAATATGAAGCCTGCGTGGCGGAGAAAAATCAGTTTATGAATGCCGGGAACTATATCGATCAGGTTCCGGCTGGCGCGGTCATCGTTGTGGACAATGGCGGCCGTACGGACTGCACCAGCTGGGGCAATATTCTGACCACCAAAGCCGTGCTTAAAGGCATCGCAGGGTCCGTCATCTACGGCTCAGCCAGGGACATTGCAGACATTCGTCAGATGAATTACCCACTGTACGCCAGCAATATCTATATGGTTTCCGGCAAGAACCGGGCGCGGGTCACTGCGGTGCAGTGTGCGCTGCAGATTGAAGGGGTGACGGTCTGCCCCGGCGACTGGATTTTCGGCGATGAGAATGGCGTTCTGGCGATCCCCGCTGAACATCTGGAGGAGGTGATCCGTCGGGCAGAAAACGTTGAGAAGACGGAGCGTGAAATCATCAACGCAGTGCGTGAAGGCACCTCGCTCGACGTCGCCCGACAAACGCTTGGCTACCACGTTCCCTGGGAAGCAAAAGCATGACACGCCCGTTTTTTGACTACTGGGCGTCTCGCTTGCGCTTTCTGGACGTGCACTATCACGCGCGCCCGGACAGCTATCAGCGGCGTTATTCTGCCATGGAGGCCGGAGAGCGTTACGCACAGCTTCAGGGGGGCGTGGTGCTTAAGAACCACCTGGGGAGCGTCAGCGCGCTGGCATCGGCAATGCAGGAGAGGGGGCTGCCCGTCTTTGGCTCGGTCGTGCTGAATGCGGCCGCCGGGGGAATAAACCTTAACGTTGTCCGCCAGGCGCTGAGTCAGTATCAGTTTGACGGCGCGCCCAGGCTGCTCGTGCATTTGCCAACCGTGGTTCCAACGACGCATAAAAGCGGGTTATCCCGGACGTTCAGTAACGAGTACGCCCGGCATTTTGCCGGGCAGCCGCTCTCGATTGCGGACGATGAGGGTGAATTACGTTCTGGTGTAAAAACGCTCATCCATTTTGCCCGGCATCATGACGTTGTGCTCTCTTCAGGACATGCGACGAAAGACCAAACGCTGCGTCTGATTGAGGCCGTTGAGCGCGTGGGCGGCTGCAGGCTGATGCTGAACCAGCCTGCGAATCCGATGACGGGATTTACCGCCCGGGAACTGCGCGCGCTCGGCGAACACGAGTGGCTCTTTGTTGAGCAGTGCGCCCTGACGGTCTACTTAGGCTATCAGCCCCTCGACGATCTCTATGAGGTACTGACGGGAGTGCATAACCTGGTTTACAGCTCGGATCTGGGCCAGCCGGGCCAGCCTGACATTGATGAGTGGCTGGAGGACAGCCACCGCTGGTTCAGAGAGGCCGGGCTGGGGGAGGCACGCATTGATGAGATCACGCGGCTGAACCCGCTCAGGATGCTGGCGCCGGGGCCGTTGCCAGGTTAAGCGTGCGGAGGAAATCAATAAATGCCTGTTCCTTAGGTGAGGGGTGAGGATTGATATGCACCACATACATGGGAAGAGGAGCAGGCATATAGGCATCAAGGGCGGTGATGATTTCTCCTGATTCCATTCCCGCTCGCACGGTGAATTCCGGCAGGTAACAGATCCCCAGCCCATGATGCACCATATTGCACAGGTCGAGGCTGTTACTCACTCTGGAAACGTAATGAGGGCGGATCTCAACCAGTTCATCGTCGATGATAAACTTCCAGCTGCGTCGATGGTTATCGAAATGCAGAAGGCAGGTATGCTGGCGCAGCTCATCAGGATGTTGCGGAATGCCGTGCTGCTGCGCGTAGCTTCGCGAAAGACAGGTATATTTTCGCCAGTAGCCAATCAGGGTGTAATAAAGGTTGCTGTCGGGGAGCGGCCCGCACTGAAGCGCCAGATCGAAGCCGTGGCTGAACAGCTCCATACAGTGATTTCCGGTCACGATATCCAGCTTCAAATTTGGATAACGCGCCAGGAAGGCGCCGAGGTGCGGAATAACGTGCTGGTTGCTGATTGAATGGGGGATCCCCACCTTGAGATTACCGCCAATTTCGTTACTGAGGCTTTTGACATCCCTGAGACAGGACTCATATTCATCAATAATGAGCAGGCAGCGTTGATAAAATTGCTCACCGGCCGTCGTCAGAGAAATGCGACGCGAATTGCGTTTAATAAGCTGCGCGTTTACCTCGCTTTCCAGCTTTTCAATTCTGCGGCTTATCATGGCCGGAGAGAGTTTCATGGCCATCGCGGCGGCGCGGAACCCCTGACACTCTACGACCATTCTGAAGGCTTTCATATTTTCCAGCATTGTGTCCTCCTGACCCGGTCTGGTATCGCTATTCTCGCATTATTTCATCAGCATGTTGTGCTGGTTTTTCTGACAAAGCGTTATCGCCACGTGACTATTCTGACAAATTTCGCAGCGGGCAGTTATAGTTAGCCTGTGACCATCCGGTTTATCGCAGGGAAACTATGATTCGCTTATTCTCGCTCGCGCTAATGCTTGCTGCCGTAACGCCCGGTGCACTGGCCGTTACGTATCCACTTCCGCCTGAAGGCAGTCGTCTTGTCGGTGCTCCTGTTACGGTTGTGGTTCCCGAGGGAAATACCCGGCCACTGGAGTATTATGCCGCTCAGCACGGGCAGGGGCTGAGCAACCTGCTGGAAGCGAACCCGGGCGTGGATCCTTTTCTGCCAAAAGCCGGAACGACCTTAACCATTCCCCAGCAGCTGATTTTGCCCGACACCGTTCGCGAGGGGATCGTTGTTAACGTGGCGGAAATGCGCCTCTACTATTATCCGCCGGGCAGCAATACCGTGGAAGTGTTGCCCATCGGCATCGGTCAGGCCGGTCGCGAAACCCCGCGTAACTGGGTGACGGCCGTTGAGCGCAAGCAGGAGGGGCCAACCTGGTCTCCGACGCCGAATACGCGCCGCGCCTATGCGGCAGAGGGGAAAACGCTTCCGGCATTCGTGCCCGCCGGGCCGGATAACCCGATGGGGCTGTATGCGATTTATATCGGCAGGCTGTATGCCATTCACGGCACAAACTCCAATTTCGGCATCGGGCTGCGGGTGAGCCAGGGCTGTATCCGTCTGCGTAACAACGACATTAAATATCTTTTCGATAACGTTCCCGTGGGAACCCGCGTGCAGCTTATCGATCGGCCCGTTAAAGTCACTACCGAGCCGGACGGCAGCCGCTGGGTGGAGGTTCATGAGCCATTATCACGTAACCGCGCGGAGTTTGAATCGACCCGAAAAGTGCCTCTGCCGATACCGGCCGTACAGCGAACGCAGTTGATAAACGAGGGCGCGGGTGCGGAACTGGAACGTCGGTCGGGAATGCCGGTTAAGATAGGCATGTGAAGCCCTTTTCGCCCGGTGGCGCTGCGCTTACCGGGCCTACAATCCCGTAGGTCGGGTAAGGCGAAGCCGCCACCCGACAATTTTACCCGATGCAGAAAAGCAAAAAGCCTGCTTTAAAAGCAGGCTTTTCAAATTTGGCTCCTCTGACTGGACTCGAACCAGTGACATACGGATTAACAGTCCGCCGTTCTACCGACTGAACTACAGAGGAATCGTGTGAACGGGGCGCATATTATCGACCTGCGTTCGCCTTGTCAAAGGGTGGATCACCGCCTTTTGATCGTTTGCTGACAAAATCGGCAAAGTGATGTTTTTGACAGCGAAAATGCACCGTCATGGTGCGGATATACCTCTAATGGGGCAGATCGTAATCTGCTGTTTCAGTAATAAAACCACGCCCTGTGATTAGGTTTCCTTATTTTCAGGCGTTTAGCGAACAATTCAGACCACCCGGTAAAAGTGGCATCCATATTGCAAAACCTGTTCAACAACGACAGCCGGTTCCGGCAAAGCATTTCGAACAGGGGGCAAAATGAACTTAAGACGACTGAAATACTTCGTAAAAATCGTCGATATCGGCAGCCTGACTCAAGCAGCAGAAGTGCTGCATATCGCGCAGCCTGCGCTGAGCCAGCAGGTGGCTACTCTGGAAGGCGAGATGGATCAGCAATTACTGATCCGCACTAAACGCGGCGTGACGCCAACGGAAGCGGGTAAAATTCTGTATACCCATGCCCGTACTATCCTGCGCCAGTGCGAGCAGGCGCAGCTGGCGGTGAGCAACGTAGGACAGACCCTGAGCGGGCATGTGTCCATCGGCCTGGCGCCGGGAACGGCGGCGTCCTCTATCACCATGCCGCTGCTGCAGGCCGTGCGCGCTGAGCTGCCGGAAGTGCTGGTCTATCTGCACGAAAACAGCGGTTCGGTACTGAACGACAAACTGCTTAACGGCCAGCTGGACATGGCGGTCCTGTACGATCGCTCCCCGGTCGCCGGGATCACCAGCCAGCCGCTGCTGAAAGAAGATCTCTACCTCGTTGGCACCCGCGATTGTCCGGGGCAAAGCGTAGACCTCACCGCCGTGGCAGAGATGAACCTCTTCCTGCCGCGCGACTACAGCGCCGTGCGCGTGCGTGTGGATGAAGCGTTCTCACTGCGACGCCTCACGGCCAAAATCATCGGTGAAATTGACTCGATCTCCACTCTGACCGCAGCCATCGCCAGCGGAATGGGCGTCACCGTACTGCCGGAATCCGCAGCCCGCTCGCTGTGCAGCGCGGCGAACGGCTGGATGGCGCGCATCACCACGCCGTCCATGAGCCTGCCGCTGTCGCTGAACATGTCCGCACGCGGCTCGCTGTCGCCGCAGGCGCAGGCGGTTAAAGAGATTTTAATGTCGCTGGTCAGCAAGCCATCGCTTGAGAACCGTGAACTGCAGCTCGTGAGCTGATATTCCATAAAAGCATAAGATGCTGGTTTTTATTATTTGTTCTGCAGCACAGCTGACTCTAACAATAGCGTTATGTCAGATGCGCCGGAGTGAACCGTGAATTTCCAGCAACTTAAAATTATCCGTGAGGCGGCCAGGCGGGACTACAACCTGACCGAGGTCGCCAATATGCTTTATACCTCTCAGTCCGGCGTCAGCCGCCATATCCGCGAGCTGGAAGAGGAGCTGGGCATCGAAATTTTTATCCGTCGCGGCAAGCGCCTGCTTGGCATGACGGAGCCCGGTAAAGCGTTGCTCACCATCGCTGAGCGGATCCTCAACGAGGCCAGCAACGTGCGTCGTCTGGCCGATCTCTTTACCAACGATGCCTCCGGCGTGCTCACCATCGCGACCACCCACACCCAGGCGCGCTACAGCCTGCCGCCGGTAATCAAAGCCTTCCGCGAAATTTTCCCCGACGTCCGTCTGGAGCTTATCCAGGGCACGCCCCAGGAGATTGAAGTGCTGCTGCAAAGCGGTGGGGCGGACATCGGCATTGCCAGCGAACGCCTGAGCAACGACCCGCTGCTGGTGGCTTTCCCCTGGTTCCGCTGGTACCACAGCCTGTTGCTCCCACTCGATCATCCGCTAAATCAGGTTTCACCGCTGACGCTGGAAGCGATCGCGAAATGGCCGCTGATTACGTATCGCCAGGGCATTACCGGGCGCTCGCGCATAGACGAGGCCTTCAACCGCAAAGGGCTAACGCCGGACGTGGTGCTGAGCGCGCAGGATTCTGATGTCATCAAAACCTACGTCGAGCTTGGGCTGGGCATTGGCCTGGTGGCGGAGCAGTCCAGCGGTGAACGCGAGGACGGGAGCCTGGTGCGCCTGGATACGCGGCATCTGTTTGACGCCAATACCGTCTGGCTCGGCCTCAAGCGCGGGCAGCTGCAGCGTAACTATGTGTGGCGCTTTATCGAGTTGTGCAATGCAGGGCTGTCGGTGGACGAGATCAAACGTCAGGTAATGGAGCCGGAAGAAGTGGCGATTGATTATCAGATTTAGATGCTGGCTTGCCCGTTAGCGCTGCGCTGGCCGAATCAGGGGGCAGGGATGTCGTCACTTATTGTAAGTGGTGGGGACATGCTGCTGCATCAACTCAACGATCCAGTCAATAAAAACGCGCAGCCTTGCGTTGACATGACGGTTCGGCGGAAATGCCAGGTAAAGGGGCATTGGAGCAATACGCCAGCGTTCAAATAGCGGAATCAAGTCACCACGAGCCTGATGTGCTGCCGCCATATAGGCTGGCAGCGCAATCACGCCTAATCCCGCGAGCCCAGCTTCGAGGTAAGCATTGCCATCATCCACTGCCAGCACATAGCTGCCCGCAATTTCAATACGTTCACTCTCACAGCGCAGTACCAGAGGATCAATCTTACCGGTGCGTGAGGACAAGAATCCCACGATGCGATGGGCCGTATTTTCCAGCTCTCGCGGATGCGCAGGGGCGCCAAGGCGTTCCACATAGCTCGGTGCGACGTAAACCCCGCTTTGCAAATCGCCGACATGGCGCGCGATCAGGGACTGGTCATTGATTTCGCCGCCCCGCAGGACGCAATCCACGTTGTCGCCGATCAGATCCACTACCCGGTCACTCACGCCCATGTCGAACTGGATATCAGGGTAGCGCGCGTGAAAAGCCGGTAGCGCGGGAACCAGCACCAGGCGGGCGAGAGGAGTGGGCACATCTACCCGTAGCCGTCCCCGGGGCGTCATCGCCGCACTGGACAGGCTGTTTTCAGCATCTTCCATGTCCGCCAGCAGACGGATGACGCGCTCGTAGTAGACCGCGCCATCAGGCGTGACGCCGAGCCTGCGGGTGGTGCGATGGAGCAGCTTGACGCGCAGACGCGCTTCCAGCTGCTGAATAAGCTGCGTCACCGTGGTTTTGCTCATATGAAGCGTTTGGGCAGCCTTTGTGAAGCTGCCTGCCTCCACCACGCGAGCAAAGGCGCGCATCGCATCAAAACGATCCATCCCTTGTCCTCTCTTTTCACCGATTGTTTGGATATTACAAACAACGATGGACAAAGTCGCTTGTTTATCCGCCGGATCGGGCACCTGTAAAGTGTCTTTATGTTCACCGGGCAGATTTCGCCCCCATTGCAAAGGTACAAACATGACAACACGCGAAGCCGTTTTTCCCTTCGGACGCCAGGCGCTCTATGAGCGCAATCGGTATTCACCCGCCATCAAATCTAACGGCTTCCTGTTTGTTTCGGGGCAGGTGGGTAGCCGGGAAGATGGTTCGCCTGAGCCCGATCTAAAAGCGCAGATCCGGCTGGCGTTCGATAATCTTAATGCTGTTCTCACGGCTGCGGGCTGTACGTTCGATGACGTGGTTGACGTTACCCTTTTTGTCGTCGATCCCGAGTCAAACCTCGACGCTATCTGGAATGTCCTGCCAGAATATTGGGGGGAAGCGCCTTACCCAACGTTGACCGGGATCGGCGTGACGTGGCTGTACGGATTCCAGTTTGAGATTAAGGTGATTGCCAGGCTACCCTGAGCGTTACGGGTCTTTCCGACGGTCAAAACAAGACAGAGGAAAATTTATGAAGGCAGCGGTTTATGACGTGGAAGGCGCTCCCGGCGTCCTGCAGTATGTCGATGTTCCGGATCCGGTCGCAGGGTCTGACGATGTCCTGATTTCTGTCGAGGCTATCTCGATTGAAGGGGGAGATCTGATTAACCGCCGCTCAACTCCGCCGCCTTTTCCTTCATGGATCGTCGGCTACGCGGCCGCGGGCACGGTTGTTGCCGTCGGGTCAAAAGTCCGTAGCCGCAGGGTGGGAGACAGAGTGACTGCTTTTAGCATGCAGGGATCGCATGCGGAACGTTGGGCTGTGCCTGCGGAACGAACCTGGCTTATACCCGACGGGGTGGATGCAGCAGAAGCGGCGGTGGCACCGATCTCCTTTGGAACAGCACATTATTGCCTCTTCACACGAGGCATGCTCCGGCACGGAGAAACCGTTCTGATTCAGGCAGCAGCGGGTGGCGTGGGGCTCGCGGCGGTTCAGCTTGCCTCACAAGCTGGTGCGACGGTCATCGCCGTGGCAAGCGGAACGCAGCGAAGCAGCCGGTTGCTTGAACTGGGTGCCGCTCATGTCGTGGATCGTGTAGAGAATAACGTCGTGGACAGTGTCCGGGAGTACACCCATGGCACCGGTGTTGACCTCGTCATCGATCCGGTGGGGACAACGTTGCCTGACTCGCTTGCTGCACTCGCGCCGGAAGGACGTCTCGTTTTCGTTGGTAATGCGGGCGGTGGCAGCCTGACAGCCGACTTATGGACGGCAATGCAGTCTAACCAGACGCTCATGGGGGTATTCATGGGACCCCTTTTTGAAAGGTCTGAGGTTCGGGCAAGCGTGGACGAGATATTGCAGGCTATAGCAGCAGGGCGCATCCGGGTTGTTATTGACCGCATCTTCCCTCTGACTGACGCCGCCGCGGCCCACGAATACGCCGAGACAGCGAAACCGCTTGGCCGCATCGTTATGAAGCCTTGAGATAGGGGGGGCTCAATCTGGCCCCGACACAGCTCCGATCCGGAAGCCGCCTCGCATTTCGTTTATCCAATCCGCCATAATCCTTTGAACTGCAAAATCTATGGATGTTATATTAAAATATAATATTTGGAGGTGCGCTATGTATAAAACTCGCCTGAAAAAGGTCGGCGGATCCATCATGTTGGCGGTTCCTCCCGCCGTGCTGAAAACGCTGGAGCTGTCGACGGACAGCGAAGTTGGTATGACCATTAACAATGGCTGCCTGATTATCGAACCCCAGAAACGGCCTCATTATTCGCTTGAGGAGCTGCTGGCGCAGTGCGATCCGCATGCTGAAATGAGCGAAGAGGATCGAGAGTGGATTGATGCGCCTGCGGTGGGCAAGGAGATCCTGTAAATGGACAGAGGGGAAATCTGGCTTGTTTCACTGGATCCAATTGCTGGCCACGAGCAAAGTGGAAAACGTCCGGTTCTCATCGTATCGAAGGCATCGTTTAACAAGCTGACCCGGCTACCGGTAGTGGTTCCTATCACCAGCGGCGGAAACTTTGCACGTACAGCCGGTTTCACCGTTTCACTGGAAGGGGTGGGGACAAAAACAACGGGCGTTATTCGCTGCGACCAGCCCAGAACCGTTGATATGGCTGCCCGGAACGGCATACGGCTGGAACGCATACCTGACGCCGTTGTAAATGAAGTGCTTGCCAGGCTGGATGCGATTCTGAGTTAACATCAGAGACGCAGAAAAGCAAAAAGCCTGCTTCAAAAGCAGGCTTTTCAAATTTGGCTCCTCTGACTGGTATCGCCTTTGCCAGTAACTGGCTAATAAAAAGCTAAACCTTAATCAGCTACCCGTCAAGACCATCAGAATGACCACTACTTTTTAACAAACTTTTATGCGAGTGGTAAATGCCTGATCTCACACTTGTGCTGATATAGGATATTTATGTTCGATGTAACTCATGTTAATGTTTACTGCGCCGTGCAACATCTAAAACGAAAACATCAATTAAACCACGGAGATCGGCCTGTAATACTGCTTCAATACTAATTTTAAGTTCCTGAGCTGTTTTAATTCCGTGGGCTTTGCGGCCAGCAACGGTTTCGCTTTCTCCAAACCATATGACAAGAAAGATTCCTTGCTGTTCGGCATCAGGGTGAATGGAATAACGGTCATAGAGTTGAGCTGAAGCGGCAGAATATAACTCTCTGTGCCACTGACCTTTGACTTCCGTAACCAGCAACCGTCTTCTTCCGCCAATTAATTTAGATGCTGTGAAATCACTCCTGTTTTTCCCTTTCAACTGATGCTCTGAAGTTATCGCGATGCCCTGAGGCTGAAGTCTTAAATTCAGACGTTCTGCAATAATCTCTGTGGATTTTTCCTCATCAAGACGGTCATTTTTCTCATAGAAGCGATCTACGGAGTTAAATTCTCCACCATCAATCGCTTTCTGGAAATCAGTAAGCTCCTGAATCACTAACTGACGAAGGCCTTCAACAGTAACGACTGAGTCATAATCTAGGCGTTGGACTATCTCGTCCGGCGTCGGTGGTTCAAAATCACTGAGCGCTTTTTTTCTTAGCTGATCGGCCTTTATGCTTTGCAATTCCTTGTGTAGATTGGTGATACGGGGATCATTAAGAAGGCGGTCCAGCACCGGTATTGCATCATCGGGAGTGTCCGAGTTAATTGACCAAATCAAATCAGTCAAAAAGCGGTAGGCTTTCTCTTCTCTAGGGCTATCACTATCCCAACTATCAGGCAGATCAACATGCGGCCAGTGTTTAATGAACGCGTCTAAAATGGCTTCAATTTTAATTGAGGTAAGCTCCGGCCAGGCACGGTGTTCGCTTCGGCTCATGCGCCCGGAACGTTCATAAAAATGCAGTAAATTATCTTTATCAGATTTTAGCCATGCCCAATAAGTAGCCGTAATATTCTCTAGAAAGTAATATTCACGTACCAGCCAGAATATTCGCTTGCGTTCAATATCCTCATTTTCTGTCGGATTAGGCCAGCCTGACATTATATCTGAGCAACGCTCTGTAATAATCTCGTTTAAATCCTCACGATCGCCGTATTGAGCAGCAATTTCAAAAAGTGTATCTACTGAGTTAAGGGATAAATCAGTAAAACGATGAAGCCATTCAATGGAAAGTTTAGCGCGTGACTGACTAAAAACCTCTTCTCCGCTTAACATCCAGATTTCAGGGTGAGGGCATGGCTGGGCGAGTTGGGGTTCAACGTACTGTCGGAGATATTTTTCAGCACTTTCACTATCAGGAAAAATGAGGCGGTCGATTTCAGTCTGTAGCGCATCACGTTCTTCCGTCGAAACTGAGTTGTATCCCATGTGAATGTTAGTTCTTAAGGCTGTAAGTAACTCAATATTGACGCATTCAAGATGGCCTTCTGCACGTAGAATCTCCAGACAGGCGGCATATAAAATCATCACAGAATGTCTGCATTTGGATTCGCATTGCAGGGCCGCCAGTTCGTGAAGGGTGGGAACCTCGGGAGTAATAAAATCCAGACAATTTCTTAACGCAGTCCGAACCAGTTTCTCGTCACCAAACTCTAATTCAATTCTTTCCGGATGCATGAGCACAAGTTCTGCAAAACGCACCAGACAACCCCAGTGACGACCACATTCTACAATCTCTCTGTTTTCATTAACGAATTTTATGTTTCTGGCGTGGATCTCCCGTTGCTTTCGGTCATGGCGTTTCATGCTTCGGCTATGTCTGCATCTCCAAACCTGATGCTCTTGTTCGGATAATTTCATCGCATTATTGAATCGGGCCCATTCACGCATAAATGCGGGTTTGGAAAGGGCATGCTGACGCATTTGTGCCCGCAAATCATCTGGGCCTTGCTCTTCCCTGTTTTTGTAACGTTGATGGTTGACAAGGAAACTCGCCCACAGGTCAACGTTATTTGTTTCAAAAGCCAGATTAAGGATAAATTTATAGTCATTCCTCCATAAATTCAGACCTGAATGTGAGTGCAAATGTCCGTCGAATTTTTCTACTCTTATGTTGAATATCTGTTTACGATCCGTTAATGGCCCGAATACATAGGCAATGATCCCCTGACGAAGCGTTTCATTTTCCCGAAGCACCTGTACCGATTTGCTTTGATCGGGTTGGCATTGGCGATGAAAATTGAGATTACCTATCCATTGCCAGATCCTCACAGGATCAAACGGTGCTTGAACCTGTTCAAAATAGCGATCGGCCATTGAACCGACGATCTTGCTTATTCCATTGCGACAATCACACTCATAGGATTTTTTCCCACAGTGGCAATGAAGATTATAGGTTAATTCGTCCAGAAGAAGTTCAAGAGTATTTAGTGAAAAACAGGAGATTAGCTTTTTAATAAAATAACGAGTGCCTACAACTCTTTCAAATTGTGCTTTGTGATCGGGATAGAGGTTCGTACAGACTCGTAAGAATCCAGAGAGATATGTGTGGTTAAATTTTTCTGGCCCTGTGACTTCGATGACGTTGGCTGCAATATTAAGTGAAATATTACTGGCTTCAAAAATCAAAACGGCTAAAGCACCAATGAAATCGTATTCTTTGACATTAAGTAAGCATCTGCTTGCTAATGTACGAATATGTTCAGACTCGTCGGGATTTAAAGTAAGCAGGCTTAATTCAGGTTCCAACTGACAATTAACCGGAGAGTCTGCCAGAAGTTCTAAAATCAAGCCACGTAAATGACCTTCATTGCTCATTGTTAAAAGTGGTTTTATTTCTTCAACAACGTCTTGTGTGAAAAAACCAGCCGCGCTGAACCGGCGCCAGAAATCGTTCCGACGGAAGTAAGGGTCAGCGGCTTCAATCTCTTTGAGTCGATGAAGAAGTTGTCGTTTCGATGAGCGTTCAAGCTGCGATGGATCGCCGTTTGCGAGTACCGCATAGGCGTCAAGCTCAATAATAGCTCCCTGTACCGAGCTGTTGCCTAATGCCGCCATCCATCCGAGCAGACCTCTCAACTCATCTCTGGCAATACCGTTCGGTGCAATAACAGGCAAGCACTTTGATAAAGTGAGGACATCCACAGGATCGACTATTCGTTTAATGAGATAATCCGCTGCGCAGTATTCAGCGACGATCTTGTGGACCGGGCGGTGCTGGTCTTCCTTATCGCCGGGCTTGAAAAGCTGCGTTGACAATATGTCGTAACAGGCTGTAGTGCCGCTAAACAACGCTGGCAGCATGGGATACATCCGGCTTGCAGTCGCATCGGTGGTGCTGACTCCCTCTGCGCCCGACAACAGAAGTTTGGCATAAACCTCGGCAGAAAATGAAATCTTCTGCGCAACTGAAAGTGATACAGAGGCTTTCGGGATATTTGGGTTAGCTTCCTTAGCCAGTCGTTCGACCGCTAAAGAAAAGATTGAACGTTTGTCAGCAAATCGCCTGCCACTTTCTAAATAGGCATCGGTGAACATTTTCAGAAACTGAGGGTTTGGTAACAACATGTCTAAACTAAACCGTGTTACTTCGGTCTGGAATGCAAAGAAGTCTTCTTCTGGCGCATGGTGCTTAAAGATGGCGTGTTGTTCGTCTTGATCGAACTCTCTCAGCCTTACAACCATCGGGGAGAAACCAAGAAATTTTTCAAAAATACTGGTAGAAGCCTGTCCCCATTCGCTTGATCTGCTCGACATGATTACGCGAGTCGGGGTTGATGTTCTGGCGAGAGCAAGGAGCTTATGAATACCTGATTGATCGATCCTGGCGACCTCATCAACGGCGTCAATTATCAGCGGGCTATTTTCTTTATCTGCTCCCATGTAGGCAAATACACTGGCATTTAAGACAGAAGTGTTCAGTTTCTGAGCAAGACTCTTCATCAGCTCCGTTTTCCCGCCACCGGGTTCTGCTAACACAACAATGTGCGTTGATGCAGCCAGCAACTCTGTCTCTGTGTACGCCCTGTCACCGTGCGTAAAATTACGTTCAAGATAGAAAGTTGGATTCATAGTTATAAGATACTTCGCGTTGAATAGCCCAAATATTCCAGCAGAAAGGAAAGCTGCACCTGAGTTTTCTTGCTTATATCAGAGATAGTACGGCATTTTTTGTTTATTTGGGGGCTGATTTATTAAATGCAGGATACATTATGCAACTTATTGACATTAATCACATTTCGCAATAGCGATATGTAGGGTAACAGATATTAAAACTTTCCTATTATGGCGGTCTTGTCCGAGGAGTTTTTATTTTCTGCGATCTGCTTCCAGAACCCCCTCCCTTGCTGCTATTGGCCAATTGCGACACTATTTAGCCAGTTCGCCCTGCCTTCCTTTTTTGTTCCCATAACCAGCGGTGGATACGTGGGTTTTGCCGTATGCAAGAGCAAAAAGCGGGCGCTATTCACTGTGAGCAGTCAAGAACCACTGAGAGGGATGTCTTGAACAACGTATAGCTAATGCTATCGTGAATGAAGTTATGGTCAGATAGCAAGCCATCCTGAATCAATGCTTATGATGTGAATGATAGACGCTAAAAAGCAAAAAACCTGCTCAAGTTTCCTTAAGCAGGCTTTTCAAATTTGGCTCCTCTGACTGGACTCGAACCAGTGACATACGGATTAACAGTCCGCCGTTCTACCGACTGAACTACAGAGGAATCGTGTGAACGAGGCGCATAGTAACGACCTCGGTACGCCTTGTCAAAGGGTGAAAACGCGCTTTTTGTTCGTTTGCCGACAATTTCAGCAAATCGCTGATTTTATGGCAAATTTGCGTTCAAATTGCACAATAAAAAAGCGCCGCCCGCAGGCGGCGCGCAGGATCAGAACAGTACGGAGTAGTTCAGACCAAAGGTTCGTCCACGGCCCTTATAGGTATACAGGCCCGGTGCGCCGTAGGTTGGGCTATACAGCCCTGGAGCGCGCTGGCCCCAGGCGGTGGTGTAGTCTTTGTCCAGCAGGTTTTCCACGCTGAAGCTGACCTTGCCCACCGGCAGGGCGTAGCTGCCCAGGAAATCGACCGTGTTATAGCCATCGATCTTCTTGCCGTCGGAGTCGGACACGTCAAAGGTCTGCGTGCTCTGCACGCGCAGGGTCCAGTCGCCCGGCGCCCAGTTCACCCATGCGCTGGCTTTCGACGGGCTGGCGCTGTCGACCGTCAGCTTCTCCCATTTCCCGTTTTCGCGGGTTTCAGACTTAATGGCGTTAAAGTTCGCGCCGGTGCTCCAGTCGCTGTCGGTGAAGAAATAGTCCACTTGACCTTCAATCCCGTAGATACGACGCTTGTCGTCTTCCAGGTTGATGGTCATATCCGTCTTGTTGATGGTGATGGTTTTATCCGAGAGCGAGTAATACGCCGCGACCTGCGTGCGCAGGTTGTCACCGGTGTAGCGCCAGCCCAGCTCGTAAGCATTGACTTTAATGCCGTCCAGCGTTGAGTCGTTGACGTTCACGCTGTTCAGCAGGCGATAGTGGCCGTTGCTGAGCTGGTAGGTGCCGGAGCCGTAGTACTTCGCCAGGTCAGGGATTTCAAAGCCCTGGGAGAAGTTAAACCACAGCTGCTGTTGTTCGGTCAGACGACCGAGGATCCCGGCGTTAAACAGGAAGTTGTTGTAATCGGTTTTCCCACCCGGCACCGCGTCTGCGGAGGTGGCTTTCCCGGTGGCGATGGCCTGCTGCTGGGCGTAACCGACAAAATCATCCACCTTGTTTTCGGTGTACTGGTAGCGCACGCCGCCGCTCAGGGTGATAGCGTCAATGTCGTAGCTCGCCTGCAGGAACGGGGCGAGGTTGGTGATGCTGTAGCCCGGGTAACGACCCACGTTGTAGGCGTTGTCCAGCTCCATACCGCCGCTTGCCGCTGCCTTGCTCAGGTCGAAGAACTGCTGGTTAGCATCGAACGTTTCGTGGTCGGCATCGACACCCCAGGTCAGCGTCAAATCGTCAACCGGCTTGCTGTTCAGCGTCAGCTTGCCGCCGTAGAAATCGGTTTTCTGCTGGGACGCGCCGATGCTGCTTACCACGCCTTTGGTCAGGGTCGGGAACGGGTAGTAGGTCAGGCTCTCGTCACGGTAGTAAATCTGCGCGACCAGGTCCTGGCCCCAGAAATCGGTATTGGAGTACTGCAGGTTAATCAGATGGCGCTCGGTGCCCGGCACGCGGTCAGAATCGAGATTATCCTTGTTGTACGCGGTCGCATCCCCCGTTACCGCCGAGAAGTTCTTCCCGAGATACAGCCCATGCTTGCCGTCGGATTCGCTCTTGTAGTACTGCGTAGTGAGCTGCAACTGCTGATGTTCGTCGATGTTGAGGGTGCCTGTTCCCATCACATCAATACGGTCGGAATACTGTAAGCCGGTCTGGGTGTTATCAATGATCACCTCATCGCCGTTACCGTCATACCAGCCGCCGTAGCGCTGATAGGAGACCGACAGACGGCCAGAGGCGTTGTCGTTGCCGCCGCTGACCGCAGCCGAGACGTTCTCATCGTGATCGTTATGGCTGTTAAACCCGCTTTTTGCCCCGGTCTGGAACTCAACTTCGGTCTCCGGCTGGCCCTTTTTGGTGACGATGTTCACCAGGCCGCCGGTGCTGCCGCCGCCGTAGAGTGACGTGGCGCCGGAGATGACTTCGATGCGGTCAATGTTGAACGGATCGATAGAGTCCAGCTGGCGGCTGTCGCTGCGGGACGAGTTCAGACGAACGCCGTCCACCATCACCATCATGGAGCGGCCACGCAGGTTCATGCCGTAGTTGGTACGTCCCTGGCTGCTGACGTCCATGCCCGGAATCAGCTGCGCCAGCACTTCTTTGATCTCTTTTCCGCCCTGGACCTGCTGCTCGATCTCAGACCGTTCAATGACCCAGGTGGTCTGCGCCATCTCGGCCACGCTGCGGTGCGCACGGCTGGCGGAGACCACGATATTTTCTTCCTTTTGTTCTTCCGCCCACGCAGAGGTAGAAAGCATTGCAAGCAAACAAGGATTTAAAACCCAAAGATGAGAACGTTTCATTGTTATGTTGATCCTGATTGTGTGTGTCAGTACTCAGTGGTTTTTGCTAACGATTTAAAAACCTGGCTGCTCTCCGGGCTGGTGGTGCTCCGCCAGTGGATAACGCCAGGGGTGGTGGCCAGTTCAAATGGCTCGTCATCGTGCGCGCGATTCAGAATTCGCGCCGCGCGCCAGGCCATCAGGCTGAGCTGGGGTTCGGCAATGCCGAGACGGTGCATCCCGGCATTCACGGCAAACAGGCGGTTGCTCTGCGGGCCGTCCCATTCGAGGGTGAAATCGTTGTTAATGCAGAACGCTTCGTCCGCATCCAGATGCAGGCGGTGAGACAGCGGCGCGAGGAACGCGGGCTGCACGGCGCGGTAGCCGGTGGCGAAAATCACCACGTCGCTCTCCAGCTGCTCGTGGCCGCCGTCGAGGTGATGCTGAATGCTCAGGTGATGTCCGGTTTCCTGACGCGTCAGGGCCGTCACCGAGCGGGACGGCATCAGGTGCGCCCAGGGTTTTTCACGCAGCACTTCAAAGCGGTGGTACATGGCGCGGTAAATCGCCAGCAGGGACTCGGTGGTGATGCCGTCGGACGTCATCTTCTGCTCGTGCAGCATCTGACGACGGGCCTGTTCGCCGAGCGTGGAGAAGCTGTCCACGTATTCCGGCGTGAAGTATTCGTTGGCAAACGCGGCTTCATCCAGCGCGTTGTAGTTGTTGCGGCGCGATACCCAGTTCAGGCTCAGCGGCTGGCCCCATTCCCCGCGGAAGATATTTAAAAACAGATCGGCGCCGCTCTGGCCGCCGCCGACAACGGTGACGCGCTTGCCGGCGAGGTCCGGCGTGCGCAGCATCATTTCGCTGGCGTGGAAGCAGGTATCGTCCTGCGCCGTGACGCAGTCAGGCAGGTTGATCTGCTTGCCAATCCCCACACAGACGTGGCGCGCCAGGAAGCGGTCGCGCTGGGTCACCACCTCAAACAGGCCGCTTTTTTCGTCAAAGCTCACCTGCTGAACCTGCTGGCTGAAGGCCAGGTTGGTGAGGTTGTCCGCCGCCCAGCACAGGTAGTCCGCAAACTCTTCGCGGGAAACCGTGCGCTGCTCGGTGGTCA
The DNA here is from genome assembly GCF_039718975.1 of Enterobacter chuandaensis. Lineage (NCBI taxonomy): Bacteria > Pseudomonadati > Pseudomonadota > Gammaproteobacteria > Enterobacterales > Enterobacteriaceae > Enterobacter > Enterobacter chuandaensis. The sequence continues at coordinate 2,998,616 of NZ_CP097173.1, read as the reverse complement.
GAAAACGGTAGAATTTTTTGCGCTGCACCAGGTAGTTCAGAAAGCTGTGGCGGTTGGTGGGCTCCACGGCGCTGACCAGATCCTTCAGGAAGCTGGTCTGCATGTGGCAGTCCGGCACCATCATCCCCGGGTGCCACGAGAAGTGCGGTTTACGCTCAAGAAACAGTGAGCTAAAGCCGTCCAGCCCCTCGGCCAGAGCGGCGATGCTGAGGTTAAACGGGCCAATACCAATGCCGATGAAATCATAGGTTTTCATTGCGCGGACTCCCGGGAGGCCAGAAAAAGGGGGTTATCAAGATCGGTAACGTAGTTCGGCAGCATGCGGCTACCGCCGTCGTGTTCGGAGAAGGTCAGTTTGACCGGGTTGAGGATCACGCGAATAATCTGCGGCTTAAACAGATCGAATTTCGCAAAGCGATCCGCAAGCTCAGGGTGCGCGGCCATATAGCGGTGCAACACCCCGGCGAGGATCTGATAGAAGCGGTTTTCGCTCACGCCGCTTTGCAGGGTCAGGCGCGAAATAAAGCGCAGCACCGTCACAAAGTTGCCGGTTTGCAGGTCGTGGATGATGTAATCCGCGCTCAGGCGCGCCGTCACCGCTTTTACCTGCTCCGGCAGGCTCTGTGCCTGCGGGAAATCCTCATCCACCAGGCGCATATCGCCCTGGAAATCCTTCAGCAGGATGCGCTGCGGGACAGAGTCCTTCATCACCAGCGTCACGTTCTGGCCGTGGGCGATAAGCGCCACGCCGTAGCGGCAGAGCAGGTGGTAGAACGGGATCACCGTGGCCTCGAACAGCTTTTCCAGCCACGCTTCGGCGCTTAGCCCCGAGCGTTTGATCCACGCGTCAATCAGCGGGCGACCTGCGTTATCGGTTTCCATCAGCGCTGCCATCAGCACCGCCTGTTCACCGTCTTCTAAATAACAGGATGGGTTCTCGCGCCAGATCACCCCCAGCATCTCCTGATAGCGGTAGGGCGCTTTCGGCAGCGCCGCGTAACCCGGATGCGACAGATACCCGGCAGCGGGTTCGCCCAACACCTGCGCGCCGGAGCGGGCAAGCGTGGCGTCGGCGGCGAACTGCTGCTGCAGCCAGCGCGAGGCCAGAGGACCGGCGGCGATGTACTTGCCCGGAATACCGCGATAGCAGGAGGTATTGTAGATAGTCAGCGGCAGCTTGATGTCATACGGCGCGCGACGGCTGGCGTTGGTGAGCGTGCGCAGGGACTGCTGCGCCAGATACTCATCGCCAAACTCGCCCAGCTCAACCATCTCACCGCGCGCCAGCTGCGCCAGGAAATGAATGGCGATCTTCTGCTGCCACTGCCACGGATGCAGCGGCACGGGCAGCCAGCTGTTGTCGAGACCCAGCGCCTGCCAGCGGGCGTTAAACCGGGCGCGCTCGGCATCGTCCATGGTGCTGGACAGCAGAGTGTGGATGTCGCAATCGGCGTCGCTGCTCCAGACCAGATGTTCACGCTGGACGGCGACCCAGTGCAGGCGGAAGCGTCCGCGGTATTCCGGCGCGTACTGGCGCAGCGCGTCCAGACCCCAGCCGCGGCGTCCTTTGTTAAAAATAAACTTCGGGTGACCGCTCATCAGACACTGTAATTCGTCCGGGTCGAGGTGGATCAGTGCGTCCGCGTCCAGCGCTTCACGCGCCTGCAGCAGCTGCATGTCCCCGCGCAGCGTGGCGTAGAGATCTTCCATGTGCTCTGCCGTTTGCGCGTCGCTCATCTCCAGCACCGTCGCCAGCTGCAGCAGCGCGCATTCAGCCTCCACGGCGGCGCCGCTGGCGGTGGTCAGGCTGTCCGGGTCGATATGCAGCCAGCCCCAGATCCCGCGCGTGGCGCGAAACTGCCATGACTCGTTGCCCATGGCGATGCGCCAGCCGTCCGCCGACACCTGCTCAGCACGCAGGGTGCGTTCGTATTCCAGCTCGGCGAGGATCTTCGCCACCATCTCGCGGTTCACTTTCTGCCAGAGCGCGTTCACAGTTCCACCTCGCTGAAGAAGCGGTGACGCTGGCTCATGATGAGGCGCGAGCGCTTGTGCGGGAAGTCGAACTCTTTCATCGTGTCAAAACCGGCAGACGACAGATGGCGGAACAGGCGCTGGTTGTCGAAGCGCGGCTCGGCCACGATGCGCGCGGTGCGCGGCTCATCGAGATACAGATAGTGGCTCAGGCCGCGCAGCCAGCTGCGGATGTACTGCGCGCCGCGCCAGTTTTCTTCACCCACCAGCATGTGCAGCCCGCGGTCAAACGGCTGCCAGCGGTAGTGACGGCCAATGCGGTCTTCTGGCGCCCAGTAGAGTTCAAAATAGCCGAACGGCTGGTCGTCGAAGCAGCCGATAACCGGGTAGCAGTAGGTCGAGTCAAGCTGACGGCGCAGGTAGTTTTCCTGCTCGGCCTGCGGGCCCGCCATCTCCCAGAAGGCGTTCACGCGCGGGTTATTCATCCATTGAGTGAAACGCTCGCCGTCCAGCGCCACGTCGGCCACGCGGAAACTCAGCGTGCGCTTAATCTGCGGATCGTAACGGCGATACACCTCGCCCTGCGGGCGGCGAGGGCGCAGCGGGAAATACAGCTGACGGCTTTCATCAAACTGCATCCCGCCGCTGGCCTGCGGCCGTTCGCCTTTCAGCCACAGCGGCAGCTGCCAGAAGGTTTCACGCGCCAGATAATCCCCGTGGGCCTGGCGAAACAGCGCCTGCGCCTGGGGTTCATCCTGCCAGGCCGCCCACGGCAGGGTAATGCCGGACAGCGCGGGCGCGGCAATAAACAGCTGATCGAGGGCGTCCACCAGCCAGCCGTCCGGGATCCCGGTCAGACGCTCAAGGACCGCGCTGCCGTCAAGACCCAGCGTCAGCGGCAGGTTTTGTTCCGTGGCCGTGCAGCGAAAGCCGTAGCCGGAATGGACGATATTCGCGTTCGCCATCACGCCTTCTCCTTGTAAAACGGGTTGCTAAAGTCGAAATAGATCACCGCCGGATCGACGATGGTGTTTTCGTTACGATCGTGCAGGTAGCAGAAGAAGTTGCCTTTGCAGTTCCAGGTCGGGCTGTCGAGCACGTAGTCGAGGCAGCGGGTCTGCTTCGCCGTCGTGCGCAGTTCGGCCAGCGCGTCCCGCACGCGGGACATCAGGCTCTCTTCGCTGTCGAAACCGGCGGCGGCGAGGGCGGCGGTAACCGCAAGGGTGGAGTTCAGCAGCAGGTAATAAGGGAAGTAGCGCAGCAGCTGACTCTCACCGAAGCGGTTTTCCACGTCGGTTTCGCCCGCCTCTTTCAGCCACGCATCGGCCCCTTCGGTCCAGGCGCTGCCCTGGCAGTCGCGGTAGATCAGCCCGACGGGGAAATCCTGCTGCATCTCTACGAGGATATTTTGCTGGTGCGCCAGCAGCACCAGTCCGTAGTCCGCCTCGGCGCTGAACAGCGGAAGCAACACGCGGTCGCAGTAGGCGTCCAGCCAGCAGCGGGCGGCCTGGGCGAGCGGTAAATCCAGACGCTGGCTCAGACGGCGCACCGCTGCGGCCAGCAGGCTGTCGCCGCCGTCCGGCGCGGCCTGGGTCAGGCTCACCAGCACGTTGGTTTGCGTTTCAGGGGTATCGAACAGCAGGTTAACGCGCAGGGCCATCAGGCTCTCTTCCTGAACGACACCACTTTCATCACGCAGTCCCGCCCAGCCGTCTTCCTGCATCACGCGCATGGTCGGGTAGCGTGCCTGTAAATCCTGCCAGCGTTCCGTTTTCGCCAGCCGCGCCAGACGCATGCCGCGCTTAACCTCTTTCACCGACAGCGTGCGCACGGAGTTGGTCAGGCGCACGCTGAGGGAGAACTTAATCATGTCGCTGTTGGTTTCGCTGTACAGCGAGCGTGACGAGCTGGTGGGCAGCCACTGCGCGCCCGCTTCGCCCAGGTCCTGTAATGAACCGTTTGCCGCCAGACGCTGACACCATTCCTGCTCCAGCAGATAGTCGGCCTGCCACGGATGCATCGGCAGCAGCCAGCGGGTGTCGGTGAAGTGGCCGAGCAGCTCCGGCGCGCTCTGGGCGGCGAAGCGCAGCAGACGCTCGCGCAGGGAGACGTTCAGGCTGTCACCGGCAACGAGTGTGCTCTCAACGGCAAACCAGCGTAGCGGGAAGCGGGAGGCGAAATCGGGCAGATAGCGACGCGCTTCGGTTTCGTTGAACGGCTCGTGGGATTTTGGCGCAGGGTGAAACGCGTGGCCCACCAGCAGCGCCTGTTCCGCGTCGGCAAACGTCAGCGGCCTGTCGCGCAGTTTTGCCCAGCTGTGGCGCAGATCGATCGCCTGCCAGGTGTGCGCGTGGCTTTCCAGCGCGCGCTGTTTAAAACGCGCCAGCGTATCGGCATCCAGTGAGCCTTTTACCGAGGGTTTTTCAAGAATTAAATCAACCAGTTGATTGAAAGTGACGGTGTCACCGCTGTCGCTATCGCTCTGGATAAGCGTTGCCGGGAAACAGTATTGATGATGCTGGGTTGGGGAGAAATAGCGTACCGGAACCTGAAGGGCCTGGGAGGGAGAAAGCGGGATATGAATGTGCGCCAGCTCATCCGCTGCGGAAGCGGGGAGATAGCGCCAGTCCTTCGTTTCGCGCACCAGGGCGTTTAAAAAACACTGGGCTGCAACGTCTGTACCGGCAGAGCGGGGCAGAGCACGCATAGATGTACCTCATTCCGTGACTGATAATAATTCTCGTTATGATATTCATTCTGTTTACAGTGGCAACTATTTTTGCAATATTTGTTTTCATTAACTTCATAATTTCCACACATTTATTGACACTATGTTCACATTCTCATGCGCGCTTATTCTGAAACGTTGACGGAAAACATCACCCCGAAAGCTAACTGGCCCCTGGCGCTCTGCGCGGGTTTATTGGGCGTCGGGCAAAATGGCCTGCTGGTGATGCTTCCGCAGCTGGTGACCCTGACCGAGCTGTCGCTCTCGGTCTGGGCCGGGCTGCTGATGTTCGGATCCATGCTCTTTTTACCCGCCTCCCCGTGGTGGGGACGTCAGAGTGAGCGAAGAGGGTGTAAGGTCGTGATGGTGGCCTCGCTCAGCGGGTATCTCGCCAGCTTTGGCGTCATGGCGCTGGTGGTCTGGGCGATGGCCGCCGGGATGCTGGCGAGCGCCTGGGGACTGGCGGGGCTGATCCTCTCGCGACTGCTGTATGGCCTGACGGTATCGGGCATGGTGCCTGCCGCGCAGACGTGGGCTATTCAGCGTGCGGGGCTGGAGAAACGCATGGCGGCACTGGCCACCATCAGCTCCGGCCTCAGCTGTGGTCGTCTGCTGGGCCCGCCGCTGGCGGCGCTGATGCTCAGTGTGAATCCGGTGGCACCGCTCTGGCTGATGGCGATTGCGCCTCTTATTGCTCTGCTGCTGGTGCTGCGTGAGGTGGCCGATCCGCCGCTGCCGCCGGTGGCGCATCAGTCCACCCGTTTACAGGTCTCAATGCTGCCGTTTCTGCTGCTGGCGCTGCTGCTGGCGGCGCTGGTGAGCCTGATGCAGCTTGGCCTGGCACCGCACCTTAGCCCCCTGCTGGAGGGCAACGCCCGGGATATCAGCCACCATGTGGCGCTGCTGCTGAGCCTGGCCGCGCTGGCGACGCTCGCAGCGCAGTTCCTGGTAGTGCGTCCGCAGCATTTCAGCCCGCTGATGTTGCTATGCATCGCGGCGGTACTGATGGTGACAGGGCTTGGCTTAATGTGTATTGCCGAACTGGCGCTGTTCTACGTGGGGATTGCTATCACGTCACTCGGCGCGGCAATGGCAACGCCGGGCTATCAGCTGCTGCTGAACGATCGCCTGACGACGGGGAAAGGCGCGGGTGCTATCGCGACCAGTCACACGCTGGGCTACGGCGTCAGCGCACTGCTGGTGCCCGTTGTGACGCGTTTTTTCGGCGAGCAGTATTTAACGATGGCCGCCTGGGGAATGGCAGTACTGTTTTTAGCGCTGAGCGTCGGGGTACGGTTTAATGAGCGTACCCCTGCTGAAAAGCATTAATGCACGTGGCGGGATGCAGGGCCATCTGTGCCCTCATTTTGCCGCAGGCGCTTGAGCGGATCCTGCTGATAAAACTGGCAGAAGCGCTGCCACAGCGCCGGGAAGCGGGGGGCGAAAAGCTCGGGTGCGCTGAAGAAGTACTCTGACAGCACCGCAAAGCACTCGGCAGGGTCGGTTGCCGCATAGGCATCAATGCTGGCGGCGCTTTCACCCACCAGATCTATCTCATCCTGGATGTTATCCATTGCGGCATGCAGGTCGTGCTCCCATCCTGCCACTTCACGAAGCGGGATCAGCGGCACGCCGCTGGCGCGATCGCCGTTGCGGGTATCAAGCTTATGCGCCACTTCATGAATAATCAGGTTAAAGCCTGAGGCGTCGAACGAATCCTGAATGTCGAGCCAGTTGAGGATAATCGGCCCCTGCTGCCAGCTTTGCCCGGACTGTACCACCCGCTGGTTGTGTACCAGCCCGATATCGTCCTCCCACTCGTCATCGACAATGAACGGCGCGGGGTAGATCAGCACTTCGTGGAAACCGTCCAGCCATTCAATACCGAGCGCCAGCACCGGCAGGCAGAAAAGCAGGGCGATACGGGCGTTTTTCAGCGGATCCAGCTCGAACCCCTGCAGCGGCACCAGGCGTTTTTGCTGCAAAAAGCGATCCGCCATCTGAACCAGTTTCGATTGCTCATCCGGCTTAAGATTAGCCAGAACAGGGATCGCCAGCGCGTCATCCCAGGGCAGCGCCATATCCCGGCCAGCCTCATTCGTTTTCCAGGGCCACTTAATCATCGCTTTGCTCGCAAACTCGTCACTTGAACAAAAATGGGAAGGTGATGTGCTGTTAACATGCCAAAGAACCCGGCATGAAGGCAACAACAAAACGGAGCAGAGGGAATTTTTGCCGCAGGTATAAGGCCCCTCTCGCGACCGCTATTCAAGCACTTATGCCGTTTTGTTTCAGTGACAAAACTCCCATAGAGAAGATCGGGTGATAAATCTGCTGTCCTGGGCTATTTATTGTTATCGAATTCAAAGACATGCTGGTCGCCGTTCGCATAGGTGATGTTCAGCCATGTCTTGCTGGCATCGTTAGCCGGACGGAGATCGCTGACATCCGCCTTGCCGGCAAGAGAAATCGCCCTGACCTGCGGTTCGGCAAGATTCTTATTCACCGCGATCCACTTGCCTTTACGGCAGTCGTCGGCGGAATTGCTGCACAGGAAAACAAAGTACGGGCTGTCGACCATCATGTTGTATTGGCTGAGTTTCTCGCCACCGTTGATGAATAACTTTTTGCCGCTATTTCCGCAGTTTTCACACTGCATACGATCGTCACCCGAGCCTGAGAGCGTCACGTGATACGGCAAAGGCACGGTTTGTGTTTTTAATGGGGTGCGATCCGTTGGAGCGGATGTTTGCGCGTCAGTATTGCAGCCTGCCAGCAGGGCGGTTATCACAATGAGCGGTAACGTCAGCAGCGTCGATTTTTTCATGGGTGCAGGTCTCTTCTTTTAATAACAGGTTTCACTATTAACATACACTATTTTGTCATTTATCAGTAATTCCTCCGTGTGACAGAATAAAAATTTCAGAAAATGCTAGCTCCGCCGAAATAACGTTGAAGCAGTTAAGTTAAATACGTGGAGAATTAAAAAATGAATAAGCGAACATTTCTGGCCGTTATTATGACGATGAGCATTCCTTTTTCAGCACTGGCTGATGACGCATTAACGGGGTGTGCGGCAAAACGGTATAACATCGAACAGCAAATTCGCCAGGCGGAAACGCACGAAAACAGTTATCGCCTTGATGGCTTAAAAAAAGCCTATGCAGAAGTTGTCGCAACCTGTACGGATGCCTCGCTTAAAAAAGAGCGTGAGGCTGATATTCTTAAAAAACAGCAAAAGGTGAGCGAGCGGGAACAGGAGCTTCAGGAAGCAAACGCGTCCGGGCGTGCGGATAAGATTGCCAAAAAACGCGCTAAGCTTGAAGAGGCCCGAGCCGATCTGCTCGCAGCGGAAGCTGAATTAACGAAATAAATGGCTATCCGCTGGTAACAGTATCAGTAATAAGGCTACAGGGTAGCCTTATTACTGGCGCTTAATTCGCACAAGATAATCAATTAACACTGTTTTTTCCCATTCGGAAATCTGCTTGCCGTCAAGCTCCTGGCGCAGCGCTTCGGTCTGCGCATGGCTAAAGCCGCCACCCACCAGCAATTGCTGACTAATAAGGTCGAGAATGCGGTTATCAAGTTTAAGGATTTGCTCTCTTACCGTCTGCAAGGATTTTGGCTGCCAGTTATTCTCAGGTTTGATGCGCCAGCGATCCAGGTAACGATACTGAATAGCCTTGCTGACCATCATTTGGGCATGAATGAAACCTTCAACGCTGAGCGGATCTAATTTTGCCGCGTCGGCAAAATGCTGGGTTTGCCTGAGCACTTTTTCTTCCCGGGGCAGATCTTCCACCGGCAGGCCGTTCGCCAGTTTGTATCCCGCCACATCTTTCATCACCTCAAAGCGCTGGTTGATGGCATCGGCAAGATCGGGAATGCTGGTGGCGGTGACAGAGGCAGCCAGTGAAGAGCCGCACATGAAAAATGAGGTGAACACAATAGCGAGATAACGCATGACTCTTCTCCATAACAGGGGGGATAAATATTCCATGCAACGCAAAACCTATTCTGGCAGGACAGCGTGCGAAGGCAATATTTCATTCCGGCAATGAACTCGCATTAGTGATGCATTATTTCAAAATTGAAATAATGAACTTATTGCTACCATAGCAAACAGGTTATTACTCCAGCCTTTCTCACTGGCAACAATATTCTATCCGGAAATTATGAAATATAAATTACTCACACAGTACCTCTTTACTGCAGGGGCTATTACGTTGACGCCTTATGGCTTCGCATCGACAAATGGGTTCGATGCCCGTAGCACCGCGATGGGGGGCGTTGGCGTGGCGTCAGCGCACTTTGGTGCGGCCCCTTTAACCAACCCGGCCCTGCTCGCCACCTCTCGTGCTGAAGACCGTGCAAGCCTGATTGCGCCGTCGATTGGCGCACAGGCCAGTGATTCTGCAAACCTGATTGACGGGTTCGATGATGTCACCACGGCCTGGGATAATCTGGAAAACGCTCTTGGCAGTGGTAACGAGGCGGAGGCGGCGGGCAAGCTGGCGGACCTCGTTTCCGGGCTTGCGGGCGAAAAGGCAAACGCGAACCTGGGTTTGGGTATGGTGCTGGCGGTGCCGGATGATTCCCTTCCGATTGCGCTTTCCGTCAACAGCTGGGCAAAAGGCCATGCGCGCGCGTTGGTCAGCCAGTCTGATCTGGAATATCTGGAAGGTGTAGCGAATGGCACCATCATACCGGGCAAAGACGATCTTGATAAACTGACGTCCCGCGCGGAAGGCATGGCGGCACTGGTGACGGAATACGGTGTTTCCGTCGCTCATCCATTTTCGATTGGCGACACCCAGATCGGGGTGGGGATCACGCCGAAGATCCAGCGCATTGAAACCTGGAATTATAACGTCGCTATCAATAATTATGACTCTTCCGATCTACGTGACGGAAACTGGCAGCACCAGACCATGAGCGCCAATATTGATGCCGGTTTTTTTGCCGCGTTAACGCCAGAGTGGATGGTGGCGCTCTCCGCACAAAACCTGTTCGAAAATAAAGTAAAAACGCGGGAAATAAACGGCTACCAGCCAGCGTTTGTCATTCGTCCTCAGGTTACGGCAGGGGCAGCGTGGAAGACTGAACGCGTGACCCTGAGCACCGATATCGATCTGACCCCGGTGAGTGATTTCCAGTACGCGGATAAAAACCAGTATGCGGCGTTTGGTGGTGAAATTCGAGCCACCGACTGGATGCAGCTACGGGCGGGGTATCGCGTGGATATGCGAGGTAACGACCACCGTATTGTAACGGGTGGGGTAGGGCTCTCCGCCGGGGAGTCAATGCAGTTTGATCTAACGGCCATGGCCGGGCGAACCCGGACTATAGGCGGTGTCGCGCAGTTTACGTTTTATTTCTGAATATAAAAGGTCGCCGGGGGCGACCTTAAATTTATGTGAATTGCCTTTCTACCGATATAAGTTTTGAGAAGAAAAAATCTCATTATTCAACTTATTATAAGGCATTAAATGAAATCGTTATTCAAATATTCTTTTTTAAGAAACGCCATTCTCATCGCCACGCTTGGTTCAAGCAGTAGCGTCTACGCAATTACTGACATTACTAAAGACACAATAATTGATGGTCGCTCTCCTGCCGATGAAGCCTATGCCGTCCTGAAAGGTGCTGAGCTGACGGTCGTTGGTGCAACGACGAAGTATATTAATGTATGGGATGGTTCACTGAAGATGGATGATAATTCCATCGCTAATGGGCAAGTTTTTTTTAATGAAAACACGTCTGGAATCATTAATAATAGTATTGTTAACGGCGCTTTGTATACCTCAGGGGGTGAGGTTGATATTAAAAATAGCGTAGTCAATGGTCTTATAGCAACACAAAGCGCCGGAATGATCAGGGCAATAAATGTACATGCTTATGAGTTTTCTACTGCCGAAGGTGAGCTTATTGTCACCAATGGCCATTTTGACAATACCGGTGGTTATAGGGGAAATGGACATTTCATTGGTGGTGGGAAAGCGACTTTTAATGGCAGTGTAATAGTGGGTAAAGCGGAGGGAGTGAAGTTTTCTGGAATACAAAATTCCTCCCTGGCTCTTATCAATAGCAGCATATGGTCCACAGAAGGCGCCACATTCGATATCACAGGCGGTTTTAAGAAAGACATCAACCTGAGTGCGGGGAGCCGCGCAGGTTCGGCTACAGGTGTGCTGTTAGAGAACAGAGGGTCTGGAGCGGTTGCCCTTTTGCTGGAGGGCAGCTACGCAGCGGGTGATATCCTGGCGCAGGGAACCGGAAATGTGGACGTGAGCCTTACTGAGGGCAGTACGCTTTCGGGCAAAATGGTCAACGTTAATCGCTTGGTGCTGGACGATACCTCGCTCTTTGAAATGACCGCCAGCTCCGATATCAAAGCACTCACCATGGCGGGAGGAACAGTAAAATTCGCACCGGCTGAGGGCGAGGAGTACCGCACGCTGACGCTCGGCACGTTGTCCGGCAACGGTAACGTCATGATGAACGCCGACCTGCTGAACGGTAAAAGCGATCTGCTGGATATTTCCGGCACCGCGAACGGGAAGTACACCCTGCACCTGGCGGCGACGGGGCGTGAAGCGGCGAACCGCGAGGCGCTCGCGCTGGTGCGCACCGGCGGCGGTGATGCTGAATTTGCCCTGAATGGTGGTCGCCTTGACGTAGGAGCCTGGCAGCAGCAGCTGGTGCGTAACGGCAATAACTGGGAGCTGGTTCAGGCGGGCTCAACCTCTGCCTCCACCGACGCGATGCTCGCTATGGCCTCCGCGCCGCAGTTTATGCATGAGGAAGAACTGAACGTCCTGCGTTCGCGCCTTGACGACACAACTCTGGCGCCGCAATCCGGTATGTGGGCCACGGCGCTGCACAGCCGCAGCGATGTGGACGGCGCGTGGGACTCCGCCTATCGGCTTGAACAGAATGGCCTGATGCTGGGCGGCGATAAGGTCACTGAGCTCGACGCAGGCAGTCTGAGCACCGGGGGGTATCTGAGCCAGTCAACCGGTCAGGTGAAACATGCGCGCGGCGGCCAAAGCCGGGTGACCGGCTACGGCGGCGGTCTGTACGCCTCCCTGACGTCAGATAACGGCTGGTATACCCGCGGTTCGGCGCAAATTACCCGTTTTAGCAATAAACTGAGCGCCAGGATGAGTGACGGTGGAACCGCTCGGGCAGACTGGAACAGCTGGGGCTACGGTCTGGGCGTGGAAGCCGGTCGTCATATTGCCGTAAATGATACCACGCGGCTGACACCGTTTGCGGGCCTGAACGGCTGGTTAACGCCGTCCGAGAGCGTCAGTCTGAACAATGGCATGACCGCTGAAACGGGGGACGGACGTTCCCTTCAGGCGGAAGCTGGTATGCGGTTTAGTACCCGTCTGGACGCGGGGGATGTGAAAGTCGCGCCTTACGCAACGGCAGCCCTGAGCCAGGCGCTGGTGAAAAACGGCGGTACGCGAATCAACGAGACGGTTGATTTTACCAACGATTTCACCGGAACCGGCGGTAAGCTTTCCGGTGGCGTCAGCGTGATGCTGACCCCGTCAACACGGGTCTGGATGGAGGCGGGCTACGCAAAGAGCGAGCATGCGGAGTCGCCGTTAGTGGGGAATGTGGGTCTGCGCGTCGATTTCTAACCGGTACAACCTGCTCTACCGGTTCGCCGGTAGAGCATCTTTCAACGGTGACGATAACTCACCGTCACCTGATTACTCAGCACATGCAGCGGCGTGTCGAGGCGACCTCCCGCTACGGAATAATACTCAAAACGAAACGGCCCGGCGGCTGGTATCCCGGTAGGCAGGGGCAGTTCCCCGGCAAAGCCGGGCAGCGTCAGGCAGCGCGTGGCGCTGCACAGGCGAATGCGAAACCCGGCGGGGGTCAGGCCGTCTGTCTGAATCTTCCAGTACACGCGTGAGGCCACTGCGCCAGCGGGCAGGGGAGAGGGGCTATGCACCGGTTTGCTTTTCATTACCATTTGCCCCCGGGTCAGCGTGCCACCAAAGCTCTGGCTGCTCCAGGAACCGTCCGCCGCAACAGCCAGCGGCGAAACCAGAAGCAATGCAAGCGCTGCTCTCATCATCCTTTGCCCCCAATCAGATACGTCATCCGCACGTTGCGCTGGGTGTTGATCTCCTGGCTGGAGAGCACCGCCAGCTGCGGGAAGATGCGGCGCAGGTAGCGCGACAGCATCAGACGCAGGGCCGGGTTCACCAGCAGCACCGGCGGCGCGCCTAAGCCTTCCTGATGCTGCAGCGCCTGTTCGGTCTGCTTCATCAGGTTTTCAGCAATCCCCGGCTCAATCGCGCTGCCGCTCTGGGTCGCCTGCACCAGAAGCTGCTCCAGGGAGAGATCCAGACCAATCAGCTGAATGTCATCTTCGCCCGGGAACCACTGCTGGGTGATGGCCCTGGACAGACGCGCCCGCACGCGGGTGGTCAACTCATCGGCATCGCTCTGGGCGGTGGCAAACTCCGCCAGCGTGTCAATGATGGTGCGCATATCGCGGATCGGCACGCGCTCAGCCAGCAGGTTCTGCAGCACCTTGTGAAGAGTGGTCAGGCTGATGACTGCCGGGATCAAATCTTCCACCAGCTTCGGTGAATGTTTGGTGATCTGATCGAGCAGCTGCTGCGCCTCCTGGCGGCCAAACAGCTCTTCGGTGTGGGTACTCATCAGATGGTTAAGGTGCGTCGCTACGACTGAACTTGGGTCAACCACCGTGTAGCCCAGCGTCTGCGCCAGCTCGCGGTGGACTTCGTCAATCCACAGAGCAGGCAGGCCAAAGGTGGGCTCGGTGCACGGTGTGCCAGGGACTTCACCTTCAGCACAGCCAGGGTTGATTGCCATCCAGCGGTCCGGCTGAACGTCGCCAGAACCAATCGTGACCCCTTTCAGCAGGATACGGTAGTGCGTCGGGGCCAGATCCAGGTTGTCGCGAATGTGCACGGCAGGAGGAAGGAACCCCATCTGCTGGGCGAACTTCTTGCGAATGCCGCGCACGCGGGTCAGCAGCTGGCCCTGCTGTTCGTGATCCACCATCGGAATAAGGCGATAGCCCACTTCCAGACCCAGAGTATCTTCCATGTGTACGTCAGACCAGGTGGCCTCATGCACCTGCGCAACCTCGGCTTCCGCTGCTTCGGCATCGGCCTGCGCACCACTGCTTTTTTTCACTTCACCTTCGCGACCGCGTAGCCACCAGGCGACGCCAAGCAGCACGGCGGTAAACAGCAGGAAGACAACGTTCGGCATTCCGGGGATCAGCCCCAGCAGACCAATCACGCCCGCCGCCAGCACAATCACGCGCGGAGAGGTGAACAGCTGGCCCACCATCTGCTCGCCCACATCCTGATCGTTGGCAACGCGGGTCACGACCACACCGGCGGCGGTGGAGATCACCAGCCCCGGGATCTGCGCCACCAGACCATCACCGATGGTCAGCAGGGTATAGGTCTCCCCGGCCACGCCCACGGACATGTCGTGCTGCATCACGCCGATCACCAGGCCGCCAATAATATTGATCGCCATAATCAGCAGCCCGGCGATGGCATCTCCGCGCACAAACTTACTCGCACCGTCCATCGAACCGTAGAAGTCGGCCTCCTGCGTCACCTCTTTACGGCGGCGTTTAGCCTCTTCTTCGCCGATCAGTCCGGCATTCAGATCCGCGTCTATCGCCATCTGCTTGCCGGGCATGCCGTCGAGAGAAAAGCGCGCGCCCACTTCTGCAATACGTCCCGCACCCTTGGTGATAACCATAAAGTTAATGATGATCAGGATGACGAACACGATGATACCGATGGCGAAGTTCCCGCCCACCAGGAAGTGGCCGAAGGCTTCAACGACCTGACCCGCCGCTTCAGAGCCGGTATGGCCGTTCATCAGGATCACGCGCGTGGAGGCCACGTTCAGCGCCAGACGCAGCAGGGTGGAGAACAGCAGCACCGTCGGAAACGCCGAAAACTCCAGCGTGTTCTGGGTAAACATGGCGACCAGCAGGATCATGATCGACAGCACGATGTTGAAGGTAAACAGCAGGTCCAGCACAAAGGTCGGCAACGGCAGGATCATCATCGCCAGGATGGTCATGATCAATACCGGTCCGGCCAGTACCTGCCACTGGGTTTCCTTCATGTTGGGTAATCGTAATTTGGTGGCGATATTGGCCATCACTCTCTACTCTCTTGTGCAAAATCCATCCCCGCCGGAACGGGAAGATCTTTAGGTGTCAGCGGACGCAGGCCGTAGCCTTTACGCCAGCGCTTAAGGCCATAAACCCAGGCCAGCACTTCCGCCACCGCGCTGTACAGCTCGGCGGGAACCGGTGTGCCGGGGTCACAATGGCGATACAGGGCGCGCGCCAGCGGCGGCGCTTCAAGCATGGGGACCCGGTTCTCTTCGGCCAGTTCGCGGATGCGCAGGGCAATTAAGCCGCTGCCGCAGGCAACAACCATCGGCGCGCCCATGGCGCCTTCCTGATACTTCAGGGCGACCGAATAGTGGGTCGGGTTATTCACCACCACGTCGGCGGTGGGGACATCGCTCATCATTCGCTGCTGCGCCATCTGACGCTGCAGCTGGCGAACCTTGCTTTTAATCAGCGGGTCGCCTTCCTGATTTTTGAATTCGTCTTTGATTTCCTTCAGGCTCATGCGCAGCTTTTTGAAGTTGCTCCAGAGCTGGTAAACCACGTCGAACGCCACCATCGGGATCAGCGATAAAATAATGGACAGCATGCAGCCCAGCAGCAGGGCGCTGATATCGCTAAGCGCCATGCCGAGCGGTTCAAACATCAGGCTGATAAACTTCGCTTTGTTAAACCACAGGAACAGCCCGCCGCCGACCGCTGCCAGCGTGACCTTCAGAATGCTCTTCACCATCTCCGACACCATCTGCCCGGAAAACAGGCGCTTGATGCCGCTCAGCGGATTGAGCTTCTTCAGGTTAAATTTCAGCGCTTTGGCGCTCATGTTCAGGCCGCCAATCAGCGACGGCGTGGCGACGGCGGTAAGAAACAGCCCGCCAACGAACGGCAGCAGCGCCAGGAAGGCGTTCCCTAACAGCGATGCCGCGTGGTGCAGCATCTGCTGCGGGTCGCTGACTAACAGCCGATCAAACGTCAAACCGTTATGCAGCAGATGCTGCAGCTGTTTTGCCAGCCAGCCGCCCGCCACCATGATTAACCCCCAGCCTGCCAGCAGCATCAGAAGGCTCGTCAGCTCGCGCGATCGCGGAACTTGCCCCTCCTCACGCGCTTTTTGCTTTCGGTGGGGGGTGGGGTCTTCTGTTTTTTCGCTGTCGTTTTGCTCTGACATGACTTTCGCCCGGCGGGATTAGAAGCCGAGTGACTCCAGCAGGTCATCCACCTGCTCCTGAGAGGCGACGATCCCTTCGGCGCGGGCATCGATTTGCGGACCATTCTTCAGGTGCGCATCGCCCGTTTCGGCAATCACATCGCGCTCGTTCATGTTTTCTACCAGCACGCTGATAAGCTCTTTCTCAACGGTCTCAATCACGTGCATCAGGCTTTGCAGCACCTGACCAGTGAGATCCTGGAAGTCCTGCGCCATCATGATTTCGGTCAGCTGGCGGTTGGTTTGCTGGGTTACCGCTGGCACGTCGTGCAGGAAGGCGCGGGTGGCTTTGACCAGCTCGCGGGCGTCTTCCAGCGGCTGCGGATGTTCAAACCAGGCATCCCAGCGCGCACTCAGCGCGGTGGCGCTATCGCTCAGCCCTTCCTGCAGGGGACGCGCCACCTCCACGCTGGTCAGCGCACGATCGGCCGCCTGTGAGGTCTTGCCGACCACGTAGTTCAGGCGATCGCGTGTGTTCGGAAACGCGTCCGCCACCTCCATGATGGCCTGCTCCAGACCGAGGTTGGCCATGCTGTCGCGCAGCAGACGGGTCAGTTGCCCGATGCGAACGAAAATCTCTGTGGCGTTATCCGCCTGCATGTTTAACGGGGTGTTCATAGGGGTTACCCGAGTTTTTCAAAGATTTTGCCGAGCTTTTCTTCCAGCGTGGCAGCGGTGAACGGCTTAACGATGTAACCATTGGCACCCGCCTGAGCAGCGGCGATGATGTTCTCTTTCTTCGCTTCAGCGGTCACCATCAGCACCGGCAGTTTTGCCAGAGTGGCATCGCAGCGGATGGTTTTCAGCAGCTCCAGCCCGTCGACGTTTGGCATATTCCAGTCGCTGACGACGAAATCGAAGCCTCCGGCACGCAGTTTGTTAAGCGCGTCCTGACCGTCTTCGGCCTCGTCAATGTGCTTGTAGCCCAGATCCTGCAGCAGGTTTCGTACGATGCGTCGCATGGTGGCGAAATCGTCCACTACCAGAAAACGCAAATTTTTATCCGACATGGGGGGTATCTCCTGAACGTGAGTCGGTTTTGGATGAGTTATGTTTATGGAAACTGTCCAGTAAGCACTGGCTGATGTCGTCGAGATCGACGACCTTCTTCGCCGCGCCGAGCGCGATGGCTTCGCGCGGCATACCGAACACCACGCAGGTGGCCTCGCTCTGCGCGAGGGTAAACGCCCCGGTCTGACGCAGGTGCAGCAGGCCGCGTGCGCCGTCCGCGCCCATGCCGGTCAGCAGGGCGGCGCTGGCGTGTTTGCTGGCCTGACGCGCCACGGAGTCAAACAGCACGTCTACCGAAGGCCGATGGCGATTCACCGGTGGGGCATCGCTGAGCCGGACCCGGTAGCCGTTCTCCTGGCCGAGGATTTCCATGTGGCTGTCACCCGGCGCTATCAGAGCGCATCCCGGCAGCACCGGCTCGCCATCCTGCGCTTCACGCACGGCAATCTGACACAGCGAGTCGAGACGCTGAGCGAAAGAGTAGGTAAAACCGGCTGGCATGTGCTGGGCGATAACAATTCCCGGCGTGCTGGCCGGTAATGGCATCAACACCCGACGCAGCGCCTCCGTACCGCCCGTTGACGAGCCAATGGCAATGATGCTCTGCTTACGCACGGGAATACCGGCGAGAACCGGTCGGGCGGCAGGGCTGTGCTGAGACAGCCTGGCGCGAGCAGCGACGCGGATCTTCTCCACCACCAGCTGGCTCCAGCTGTCGATATTCTCTGCCCCGCGGTGCTCCGGCTTGGGCAGAAAATCAACCGCGCCATGCTCCAGCGCGGCCATCGTGGCTTTTGAACCACGGGTGGTCAGGGAGGAGATCATGATGACCGGCATCGGGCGCAGGCGCATCAGTCGGGAGAGAAACTCCAGCCCGTCCATCCGCGGCATGTCGATATCCAGGGTCAGCACGTCCGGGTTGAGCTGTTTGATCAGCTCGCGGGCAATAAACGCGTCCGGCGCCGTGCCGACCATTTCCATATCAGGCTGCTGATTGACTACCGCGCTCAGCATGTTACGCATCAGAGCCGAATCATCGACCGCCAGCACACGAATTGCCTTCACCGTGTCGCCTCCGTCAGTTCATAGACCGACTGCCCGCGCAGGCGCAGCGGAATATGCGCGTGGTTAAAATGTTCCGAATGACCTACAAACAGAAGGCCGCCCGGCTTAAGCAGACGCGCAAAGCGCTGTAACAGGCGCTGCTGCGTCGGCGCGTCGAAGTAAATCATCACGTTGCGGCAGAAAATGGCGTCAAACGGCCCCGGCACGGACCACTTCTCATCCAGCAGATTAAGCTGCTGATAGTGAATGGCGGACAGCAGCTCCCGTCTGGCTTTTACCCACTCGCTGTTGTCGCCGGTGCCGCGTAGAAAAAATTGACGCTTTTGCGCCAGCGTCAGCGCGTCCAGATCGCTCAACCGGTAAACGCCTGCTTCCGCCTTTGCCAGCACCTCGGTGTCGATATCCGACGCCCAGATGCGCGGTCCGGTCAGCGAAGCGCCCAGCTGTTCGTGCAGCGTCATGGCGATAGAGCAGGGCTCTTCACCCGTTGAGGCGGCGGTACACCAGACGCGGTAGCCTGAGGCGCGCTGGCGCGCATGTTCCGCGAGGATCGGGAAGTGATACGCCTCGCGGAAAAAGGAGGTCAGGTTGGTCGTCAGCGCGTTAATAAAGTTCTGCCATTCCGGGTGCTCAGAGTGCGACTCAAGCAGGCCGATATACTCGCTGAACGAAGCAAGCCCCAGCGTGCGTACGCGACGGGAAAGACGATTAAAAATCATCTCTCGCTTTTGCGCGTTGACGACAATTCCGGCGCGCTTATAAATTAATTTCCCGACACGCTGTAATTCGCCGTCAGTCAGAGAAAGCGTATTCAGGGATAAGCGTGTAGACGTGCTGATAATTTCACTCATAGAATTGAGGCAGACCTTAAACCGGTGTATTCATTATTTCCTGATACGCGCCGATCATTTTATTTCGCGCCTGCATACCAAAGCTGAATGAAATAGATGACTTCTGCATCGCCAGCATGACGTCATTCAGGGCAATATCGGAGCTTCCGGACATCCACTGCTGTGTTTTGCTCTTCGCTTCGACCTGGGTTTTATTTATTTCATTAATACTGTTAAATAAAACGTCAGAAAAAGAGGGCGTATCGCCGCGGGAGGTCTGGAGGCGATTCGATGCGCCGTTGACCTGCTGCGCCTGAGTCTGTATTTGATCGAGTACGCCACGCATTAATGTTGCTGACATGTTCAATTCCTGGTAAATGGGATAAAAACCGCTGTTAGTTGCCTGTCTTTTAAACGTCGACAGCTTAACACGCGAATAAAAACCTCAGAAAACCCAATAAGCCGTCAGAACTTTGAGCTTATTTATCCTTAAAAAAAACGCCTTTCAGACGATAATGCCCGCCTGAAAAATTCTTATATTTTTGAAATCGTCGACATCACTCTCGCGAATTTCGTGAGCTGACGCGCATCGCAGATGCGTGCTATTTCATACAGGAATACGGCATGAGTGCCACACTAAATGATTTAACCAACAACCCGGCAGAGCGAATTAAATCAATACTGTCCTCACTTCGCAGCAGTCCAAAGCTTTTGCTGGTGATTTGCGGCGCTGCGGCGCTTTCCGTCATCATCGCGTTAATGTTCTGGGCAAAGGAGCCGGACTACCGGGTGCTGTTCAGCAATATCAGTGATGAAGAAGGCGGCGCGATTGTTGCGCAGCTGTCGCAGCTCAACGTTCCTTACCGTATCGACACGCCGGGCGGCGTTATTATGGTACCGGCTTCGCAGGTGCATGAGGTGCGCATGAAGCTGGCCCAGCAGGGGCTGCCGAAAGGCGGTTCGGTGGGCTTTGAACTGCTCGACCAGGAGAAGTTTGGCGTCAGCCAGTTTACCGAGCAGGTGAACTATCAGCGTGCCCTGGAGGGCGAGCTGGCGCGCACCATTGAAAATCTCGGGCCGATCCAGAGCGCGCGCGTGCATCTTGCCACGCCGAAGCCGTCAATGTTTGTCCGCGAGCAGAAAAAACCGACCGCATCTGTCACCGTCAATCTGCTGCAGGGGCGTACCCTTGACGACAGCCAGGTGGTGGCTATTACCCATCTTATTTCCAGTGCGGTAACCGGGCTGGCAGCCGAAAGCGTGACCATTGTCGATCAGCGCGGCAACCTGCTGACCCAGAGCGGTCTGCGCGGTTTGCAGACGGCACACCTGAAGTACACCAACGAAATTGAAACCGACTATCAGCAGCGCATTCAGCGCATTCTGGCCCCGCTGGTGGGGGATGAAAACATCCGCGCTCAGGTGACGGCGCAGATTGATTTCACCGAGCAGGAGCAGACCCAGGAGCAATATCAGCCTAACAGTGACCCTGAAAAAATGGCGATCCGCAGCCGTCAGGCGAGCCTCTCAGAACAGGGTAATCGCCGCGGCGCGGGCGGCGTGCCGGGAGCATTGAGCAATACGCCTCCCGCACCGGCCACCGCACCGCTGACCCAGCCGCTCAACACCCCGGCGGATGACAAAAATGAGAAAACCACCGGCAACGGGGCGAACCGCGAGCCCGCACAGCCGTACAACAACCGCAGCGACGAGACCACCAATTTTGAAGTGGATCGCACCCTGACCCATACCAAATCCAATACCGGACGCATCCAGAAGCTGTCGGTGGCGGTGGTGATTAACCACCTGCCGCAGGGGGAAGAGGGGAAGCCGGGGCCGATTAGCGAGGCCGAACTGACCCGCATTAACGCGCTGGTCAAAGAGGCCATCGGCTATAACGCCGCGCGCGGCGACAGCGTCAATATCCTCAACTCCGCGTTTAACGGCGTGGTGGAAACACCAGTACCGCCGTTCTGGGAACAGGATCGTTTCTACGCCCTGCTGATGGCGATCGCCCGCTACCTGGTGATTGCGATTATCGCCTGGGTCATGTGGCGCAAGCTGGTGCAGCCGGCCTGGATCCGTCATCAGGAGACCGCTATCCGTCGTCTTGAGATGGAAAAAGAGGCGCGAGAAGAAGAGCTTGCCGCCCGGAAACGCGCTGCGGAGAAAAACAACCGCGACCGTGCCCAGCAGCGCGTGGATACGGAAGTCAATAGCCAACAGCTGCGTGAGCTGGCAGAGCAGGAGCCACGCGTTATCGCCCTCGTGATCCGCCAGTGGATGAGTAAGGAGCCTAAATAATGAATGCCTCAGAAAAAAGCGCCATCGTCATGCTGACGCTGGGAGATGTCCTGGCGGCGGAGGTGTTCAAGCACCTCAACGCCCACGAGGTGAAGCAGATCAGCGGGTCGATGGTCAATATGGCGGGCTTTACCCACGATCAGATGGCGATGGTGCTGGAGGAGTTTAAGAAAGACTCCAGCGAATACGCGGCGCTCAGCCTCAACACCAACGACTATCTGCGCAGCGTGCTGGTCAAGGCGCTGGGCGAAGAGCGCGCCTCCTCGCTGCTGGAAGATCTGCTCGATACCCATCAGGGCACCAACGGCATTGAAACGCTCAACTTTATGGATCCGCAGGCGGTGTTTGACCTTATCCGCGAAGAGCACCCGCAGATCATCGCCACCATCCTGGTGCACCTCAAGCGTAACCAGGCGGCGGACGTGCTGGGTAAATTCGACGATCGCGAACGTAACGACATCATGCTGCGTATCGCCACTTTCGGCGGCGTACAGCCTGCCGCGCTGCAGGAGCTGACGGAAGTGCTGAACAACCTGCTGCACGGTCAGAACCTCAAGCGCAGCAAGATGGGTGGCGTACGTCCGGCGGCCG
The DNA here is from genome assembly GCF_039718975.1 of Enterobacter chuandaensis. Taxonomy (NCBI): domain Bacteria; kingdom Pseudomonadati; phylum Pseudomonadota; class Gammaproteobacteria; order Enterobacterales; family Enterobacteriaceae; genus Enterobacter; species Enterobacter chuandaensis. Next base: position 2,976,738 of record NZ_CP097173.1, on the reverse strand, counting down.
AGATCCTCAACCTGATGAAATCCCAGCAGGAAGAGGCGGCCATCGAGGCGGTTCGCGAGTTCGACGGCGAGCTGGCGCAAAAAATTATCGACGAGATGTTCCTGTTCGAAAACCTGGTGGATGTGGAAGACAGAAGCATCCAGCGTCTGCTGCAGGAGATCGAGAGCGATACGCTGATCGTTGCGCTGAAAGGGGCCGACGAGCCGCTGCGCATGAAGTTCTTCCGCAATATGTCCCGTCGTCAGGCCGAGCTGATGACCGACGATCTGGCCTCCCGCGGCCCGGTGCGTCTCTCGCAGGTCGAAGCCGAACAGAAGAACATCCTCAACGTGGTTCGTCGCCTGGCCGAGTCTGGCGAGATCCTGATTGGAGGCAGCGACGATGCCTACGTTTGATGAACACAACGCCGCAGGATGGCGTGCCTGGAAGCCGGAAAACCTGCTGGGTGAGCCGCTGGAAACCCCGCTGCCGACGCTGGAAAACGGCCAGTCTGAGGCGCAGCTGAAAGCCGAACTGGCGCGACTGCGCAAGCAGGCGGAGCAGCAGGGCTTTGCCCAGGGGCAGCAGCAGGGACAGGAAGAGGGCCGCAAGCAGGGCTATGAGGCGGGGCTGAAAGAGGGCCGCGACGCGGGTTTTGCCCAGGGTGTGGAACAGGCGCGCGCGGAACAGCAGGCGCTGCTGCGCGAGGCTGAACGGTGGGTCAGCAACTTTAAGCTGGGGCTGGAAAACCTCGAAGGGCTGATCCCCGCTCGTCTGGTGCAGCTCTCGCTGACGGCGGTGCAGCAGCTCTACGGTACCTCCCGCGTGGCGGACAACCATGCCCTGGTCACCCGGATCCGCAGCCTGATGCAGCAGGACGCGCTGCTGCACGGCCCCCTCCAGCTTCACGTCAGCCCGGACGACTTTGCGGGCGTGCAGGCGGCGCTGGGAGAAACCCTCACCGCGATGGGCTGGGAGCTGCACCGTGACGCCAGCCTGGCCGCCGGTGGCTGCCGGGTGGTCTCCCCGGACGTGGAGGTGGACGCCAGCATGGAAACCCGCTGGCAGGCGCTGTGCCAGCTGGCGCGCGAGGAGCTCTCGCAATGAGCCAGCAGCTAAAGCAGTGGCTATCGGCCCTTGACCGGGTGGAGGAAAAACTCACCCGGGTACCCGAGTTTCGCCAGTACGGCAAACTGACGCGCGCCACGGGACTCGTGATGGAGGCCGTGGGGCTGAAGCTGCCGATTGGCGCGCTGTGTATCGTTGAACGCCAGACCGAACACGGAATAATTCCGGTTGAGAGCGAAGTGGTGGGCTTCAACGGCCAGACGCTGTTTCTGATGCCGCTGGAGCATGTCGACGGCATCCTGCCGGGGGCGCGCATTTACGCCCTGCAAACCGACAGCCACGCCGGTAAACAGCTGCCCGTGGGCCCGCATCTGCTGGGCCGCGTGCTGGATGCGCAGGGCCGACCGCTGGATGGCCGTCCCGCGCCGGGCAAACCGGCGGCGGGGCTTTTTACGCCGACGCTTAACCCGCTGCACCGCGACCCGATCAAAACCGTCCTTGACGTCGGCGTGCGCGCCATTAACGGCCTGCTGACGGTGGGGCGCGGGCAGCGTATGGGCCTGTTCGCCGGTTCCGGCGTTGGAAAAAGCGTGCTGCTCGGCATGATGGCGCGCTTCACCACCGCTGACGTCATCGTGGTGGGGCTGATCGGCGAGCGTGGCCGCGAGGTAAAAGATTTTATCGAGAATATCCTCGGCGAGCAGGGGCTGGCGCGGGCGGTAGTGGTTGCCGCCCCGGCTGACGTTTCGCCGATATTGCGTATGCAGGGGGCCGTTTACGCGACGCGCATCGCGGAAGATTTTCGCGAGCGCGGCCTCAACGTGCTGCTGATCATGGACTCCCTGACGCGTTACGCCATGGCGCAGCGTGAAGTGGCGCTGGCCATCGGCGAACCGCCCGCGACCAAAGGCTATCCGCCGTCGGTCTTTGCCCGCCTGCCTGCGCTGGTGGAGCGGACCGGTAACGGCGAGAAGGGCGGTGGGTCAATCACCGCGTTTTATACCGTTCTGACGGAGGGGGACGACCAGCAGGATCCGATTGCCGATTCCGCGCGGGCGATCCTCGACGGCCACATCGTCCTGTCGCGTCGTCTTGCCGAGGCGGGCCACTATCCGGCGATTGATATTGAAGCCTCGATCAGCCGCGCCATGACCGAGCTTATCCCGCACGCCCAGTACCGCAAGGTGCAGCGTTTCAAACAGCTGCTTTCCGCTTATCAGCGCAACCGCGATCTGGTCAGCGTGGGCGCATACGTCAAAGGAAGCGACGCCATGCTGGACCAGGCTATCGACAAATACCCTTCGCTGGAGGCCTTCCTCCATCAGGCGATCCACGAGCGCAGCGGCTATGACGACGCCATTCGTGCGCTATCCGGGCTCTTCCCGGACATTAAGGACTAACCCGGAGGCGTAATGAAAAACAACCCCATGGCCCGGCTGCGCGACATGGCGCTGGAGACGTTAACGCAGACCACCCGCGCGCTGGGCGGCGCGCAGCAGCAGCTTCAGCAGGCGCTCACCCAGCGCGAACAGCTGCAGCACTACGAACAGGAGTACCAACATTCCCTGCGTCAGGGAATGATGGGCGAGGGCATGTCGGTAGCGGATCTGGTGAATCACCAGTCGTTTATTTTGTCGTTGAAGCAGGTCGTGAAACAGCAGGAAGGACACGTCAGCGCCTGCGAGCAGGCGGTCGACAAGGTGAAACAGAACTGGGTGCAGAACAAGCAGCGCCTGAACGCGTTTGAAACCCTGATTGAGCGTCGGGCGACGGCGCAGGCGTTGGTTCAGAGCCGACATGAACAAAAGCTGATGGATGAATTTGCTCAGCGTGCCGGACAAAAGAGAGAAAGGCTATGAACATTGATATTGCTACCCTGCTACTGGGTGGCGGAGCGCAGGGCAAACCGAAAGCCGGGCTGTTGTCTGACGAGGATTTTGGCCCGGCGCTGGAGGGCAAGCTGGCGCAGCTGTTTACCGGACTGGATCCGCAGGCGCTGCCGGAGGCGATGCTGCCCGCCGGTATGCTGCCGGGACAGCTCACGGAAGTTACCGCCGGAGGGGATGACGAGAGTGCTGACGCGCTGCTGATGGCCCCGCCGGGGCTGGCGGAGGCGCTGACGGGCGTTGTCATTACCGAGGGCGAAGGGGAAGAAAGCCCGCAGTGGCAGCTCCAGCAGCTGGTCACCCGCAGCGTAACGGGCACGGAGACGGCGCCTGGCAAGCCTGCCGTGCGCGAAAACCCGCTGTCGCAGGACGGTAAAGCGCCGTCGCCGCTGAGCGCGCCGGAGAAGACATCACCGGCGTCAGCATCGCCGCTGCTGGCGCAGTCTATGAGTGAACCCGTCGCCGCGCCGGAGATGTCCGTAACCACCCCGGCCAGCGCCGTGGCGCTGGCCGCCGCCGTGCGTACCAGCGTCGCGCACGCGCCGCAGCAGGTTGTTACCGTCAATCACCCGCCGGAAACGCCGGAGTGGAAGCAGTCGGTCAGCCAGCATATTGCGCTCTTCAGCCGCAACGGGCTGCACAGCGCAGAGATCCGCCTGCACCCGGAAGACCTTGGGTCGCTGCACATTTCCCTGCGCATGCAGCAGGATCAGGCGCAGATCCATATCGTCACCGAGCATGCCCACGTTCGTCACGCCATGGAGCAGGCCATGCCGCAGCTGCGCGCCGCGATGGCGGAGTCGGGTATTCAGCTCGGTCAGGCGAACGTCAGCGCCGACGGGCAGCCGTTTGCCGCCGGTGAGCAGGGCGAAAACGCATCGGGCCAGGAACAGGCCGAACAGGAGGGGGAAACGCTAACGACGGAGGAGGAGAGTGTGCCGACGTTATTAACCACCACACCGGGAAATATATACGGAATTAATACCTTTGCCTGAAGTCCTGAATTAGCTTCAGGAATGAAATTTTATCGCCTGATTATCAGGATGATTAAATGGACTACAATGTCCGCCATATTGACACGAGGGTAGAACGCTGCCCTCTCTTATTTATCAGGTATACGTTCAATGAGTAATAAAAATAAAAAGGTCGCCAGCGGCGGAGGGTCTCGCTCGCTTCTGATGACGTTCATGTTTTTGACTGCCGTTGCGGCGTGCGGGTTTTCCGGCTACCTGTTCTGGGAAGTGAAATTCGCGAAGCCGGCACAAGAGGTCGTGGAAGGGGAAGCGAAAACAGCGTCTGAGTCTGCGCAAGTCGAGCCGCTTTACGCCTCGATGAATACCTTCACCGTGAGCCTGAAGCCGACCGCGAATGAATCGGATCGCGTATTGTACCTGGGCCTGTCTATTCGGGTGGCTGAGCAGAAATCGCTTGCCGTTCTGGAAAAATATTTACCGGAATATCGCAGCCGCTTATTTATGTTGCTCACCCATCAGACCTATGAAGAATTAGCCACCGATGAGGGGAAACGCCGTCTGATGACTAATATTCAGAACGAGCTGGATAAACCGCTGGCGTTTAACCAGTCTATTCGCGTCACCGACGTCCTTATTAACGAATTTATTCTGCGGTAATAATTATGGCTGACAGCTTTTTATCACAGGATGAGATCGACCGCTTGCTTAACGCTGACGCTGACAGCAGCAGCGATCTGCATAACAGCCGACCCGATGCCGGGATAAAACCCTACGATCCGCATACGCAGCGTCGGGTGATCCGCGAGCGTCTGCATTCGCTGGAAATTATTAACGAACGCTTTGCTCGTCAGTTCCGTATGGGGCTGTTTAACCTGCTGCGCCGAAGCCCGGATATCACGGCGGGGAATATTAAGATCCAGCCGTATCACGAGTTTGCCCGCAACCTGCCGGTGCCGACAAACCTGAACCTGCTGCACCTTAACCCGCTGCGCGGCACCTCGCTGATGGCCTTTTCGCCGGGGCTGGTGTTTATGGCCGTGGACAACCTGTTTGGCGGCGACGGGCGTTTTCCGACTAAGGCCGACGGTCGGGAATTTACGCCCACCGAACAGCGGGTGATCCACCGCATGCTATCGATGGCGCGCGAGGCGTACGAATTTGCCTGGAGCTCAATCTATAAAATCAAAACGGAGTACATCCGTTCGGAAATTCAGGTGAAGTTCACCAACATTACCTCATCACCTAACGATGTGGTGGTCACCACGCCGTTTTCGGTGGAGATCGGTTCGCACCGCGGGGAGTTCAACATCTGTATTCCCTTCAGCACCATCGAACCGCTGCGCGAGCTGCTGAGCAACCCGCCGATGGACAACTCCCGGCAGGAAGACACCCAGTGGCGCGGCCTGCTGGCCAGCCAGATGCGCGAAACGGAGCTGGAGCTGACGGCACGCTTCGCGGATATCGGCACCCGGCTTTCCCGCGTGATGCAGATGAAGAAAGGCGACATTATCGCGCTGGATAAGCAGGAGTTTATCGAAGCAAGCGTCGGTGGCGTACCGGTCTTCACGGCCCGCTACGGTGCCGTTAACAATCAATATGCCCTGAAGGTCGAGCAGATGATTCAGCCTTCATTACTATCATTAAACAAGGAGTAATTTCCCCATGAGCGATATGAACACCTCATCGGGTTCTGACGATCAGTCCATTGATAATCTCTGGGGTGATGCAATGAGCGAACAGCACGCGGCGGGAATTACCGACACCATGGCTGCACCGCAATTTTCTGACGAGATGAACCTGATCCTTGATATCCCGGTCAAAATGACCGTGGAGCTGGGGCGCACCAAGATGACCATCAAAGAGCTGCTGCGCCTGAGCCAGGGCTCGGTGGTGTCGCTGGACGGTCTGGCAGGGGAACCGCTGGATATCCTGATCAACGGGTATCTGATTGCGCAGGGTGAAGTGGTGGTGGTCTCCGATAAGTTCGGCATCCGCATCACGGACATCATTACGCCGTCTGAACGTATGCATCGCCTGAGCCGCTAATGAACGCCACTGACTCCCTCCCGGCCACTGGCTCGGTGCTGATGACGGTCACCGGCGCGCTGGCCCTGATTATCCTGCTGATGGTGGTGATGGCCTGGGCCGCCCGCCGCAGCGGGCTGGCGCGTCGGCTGAACGATGCCCAGGGCAACATGACCCTGGTGGCGAGCCAGTCGCTGGGCCCGCGCGAGCGCCTGGTGCTGGTTGACGTGGGCGAGCAGCGGCTGGTGCTGGGCGTCACCGCGTCACAGATTACCTGTCTTGCGACGCAGTCGCGCCCGGAAGATGCCCCGCAAACTTCTACGCCTGCGGCGACGTTCCCGCTGATGCTGGAAAAGCTGCGCCAGAACTATCGTCCGGGAGGTGGGCAGTGAACCGCCGTCTGCTGCTGGCACTCGTCCTGATGTTGCCTGCCGCCGGTGCGCTGGCGGCCAACGGTGATATCACCCTCGGCAAACCGGCGGGGGAAGAGGGCTGGACGTTGCCGGTGCAAACCCTGCTCCTGCTGAGCGGGTTTACCTTTATCCCTGCCGTACTGCTGATGATGACCGGCTTTACCCGCATCATCATTGTGCTGGGGTTGATGCGTAACGCGCTGGGCACGCCCACTGCGCCGCCAAATCAGGTGCTGGTGGGGCTGTCGCTGTTTTTGACCTTTTTCGTCATGTCACCGGTGTTCAGCCAGATCTACGAAAAAGCCTGGCAGCCGCTGCAGGAAAATAAAATCACCATGGAGGTGGCCCTGACGGAAGGGGTGAAGCCGCTGCGTGCCTTTATGCTCGACCAGACCCGAGAAAGCGATCTGGCGATGTTTGCGCGTATCGCCAAAACGCCTGATATCGCCTCGCCGGACGAGGTGCCGCTCAGCATTCTGGTACCGGCGTTTATCACCAGCGAGCTGAAAACCGCCTTCCAGATTGGCTTTACCATTTTTATTCCGTTCCTGATTATCGATCTGGTCGTCGCCAGTATTCTGATGGCGCTGGGGATGATGATGGTGCCGCCCACCACCATTGCGCTGCCGTTCAAGCTGATGCTGTTTGTGCTGGTCGACGGCTGGCAACTGCTGGTGGGGTCGCTGGCCCAGAGTTTTTACAGTTAGGAGACGACCATGACCCCGGAAAGCGTAATGGTGATTGGCATGCAGGCGATCAAGGTGGGACTGATGGTGTCAGCCCCACTGCTGGTGGCCGCCCTGGTCACCGGTCTCATCATCAGTATTTTGCAGGCCGCCACCCAGGTCAACGAAATGACCATGACCTTCATCCCGAAAATCCTGATGATTGTTGGCGTTGCGGTCGCGCTTGGTCCGTGGATGATGAAAATCTTTATTGAATACACCCGCGCGGTGTTCGCCAGTATTCCCTATGTGATCGGCTGATGGCCTTCGGACTTCCTCTCGACCAGCTCTACGGGCTGGTCAGCCACACCTTTTTCATTATGGTGCGCATTGCCGCGCTGCTGCACGTCGCGCCGTTTTTCAGCGAGAAGGCGATCAGCGTCCGGCTGCGCGCCGGTCTGGCACTGCTTATCGCCATCCTGATTGGCGGCACGTTGCCTGACGCACAGATCGGTCTCTACTCCTGGGAAGGGGTATGGGTGCTGGCAAAACAGGTGATTATCGGGGCGGCGATGGGGCTGACGATACAGCTGCTGTTTGCCGCCGTGCGCATGTCCGGTGAAATCATCGGGATGCAGATGGGGCTGTCGTTCGCCACCTTCTTCGACCCCGGCGCCGGTAACAGCCCGGTGATCTCGCGTTTTCTCAATCTGCTGGTGACGCTGCTGTTCCTCGCTTTTAACGGCCATCTCTGGCTGCTGGCGCTGCTGGCCGACACCTTCCAGACGCTGCCGGTTGACGCCACGCCGCTGCACGCGGGCGGGTTCAGGTATCTGGTGACCCACGCAGGGATGATCTTCAGTCAGGGGCTGATGCTTGGGCTGCCGGTGATTGCGCTGCTGCTGTGCATCAACTTTATCCTCGGGCTGCTAAACCGTCTGACGCCGCAGCTCTCTATTTTCGTGATTGGCTTCCCGCTGACGCTGACCTTCGGCATGCTGGCGCTGTTTCTGATTGCCGAAACGCTGGCACCGTTCTTTGAGCGCCTGATGGCTACCGGGTTTGATACCCTTGCCGGGCTGATTCAGGCGCTGGTGTAACCGTCAGTTCATGCAGGCAATACGGGCGACGGTTTCCGTGCCGGAGGCGAGCACCTTGTCGTCCAGCAGGTAGACGGTGCTGGTCGCCACTTCACCCGGTTTGATTTGCGGGAAAATATAATCGGTCACGTCTTCATCGGTGCTCTGGCCGCCGAGCTTGCGGTGCTGGCTGGTGACGGTGAGATGGAGCCGCTTGCCCGACACGTCAACGTCGTAACGCACTTCACGGTTTACGGCTTTGGGAAGCCCGTCGCGTTTGCCGTCTTTAAAGTGGCTGATGCTGCCGATATAGGTGGTATGCCCGTTAAACAGGCCGTCACGGTAGGAGCGGTAGATGCCGCGCGCCAGCGTCGCGTTGTTGTCGTCCTCGATAATGTAATACGAGGTCGGGGCAATACAGACCGCCTTGTAGGGCGAGGTGTATAACCCGTACAGCGCCATGGCGCCGGTCCCGATAACCACGCCGCCAAGAAACAGCAGCGCGATCGGCGATTTAATAATGGCGAAAATAGAACGATTCGCAGTCATTCCCTGAATCCTTAAAGGGTTGTTGGCAGGCAATAAGCCCCTGGAATTTACTCATCTTTTCCGAGCCCGTCGTGACATACAGTACCGCTGCGGGCTTCTCGTCAGTGCGGCGCGCCAGCACATGGCGGGTGTAGGTTTGCAGCGTGGACTCAATCAGGGCGGTCTGCGACTGCTTGTCCTGCTGAACCATCACCTCGGTGCCGGGCGGCACGCCGGGGCCATTCCAGCGCACAAAGTGCACCGGCTGTGGGCTAAAATCGAAAATGCCGCGCAGGAGGAGCGCAATCACCAGCCCCACGAGCACGCCGCTGAGCGTGACGCAGCTCTTTTGCAGTAGCGTGCTGCGGGCACGGGGCGGGGCGGGGGTGACAGCTGGCGGAGCCTCTGGCGCATCGACCTGCACGGGAGGAGTCTGCTGCGGGAGGGTTTCCGTCTGTGTCGCAGGCGGCAGTTCGCTCGCGGTTTCCCGGACGATCAAACGATAGCCGCTGCGCGTCACGGCGATGAGCGTAATGGCTTCCTGCAGGTTCAGCTGAGCGAACGCGCGGCGTAGCTTGGTGATCATCACCCGCACGCTGTTGTCGGTAACCTCCACTCCGGCGCTGCGCCAGCCGATCTCCATCAGCTGTTCCTGGGACAACACCTCACCCTGCGCTTCCACCAGTGCGGCCAGGCACAGACATGCGCTTTGGGGAAGAGTGACGGTCTCTTGCGTATCCGTACGGGCAAGCGTACGGGTCTGCATATCCAGCGTCACTGACGATCCAATCGCGATATTGTTTAGCATAGTTATTTGATTCTTCTGGTGTATTGGGTATCGCTTCTGGCTAATGTAATTAATAGTAATGAATGCACGTTATTGCTAGCCGGGAGCCAGAGCGACATGCTTTTTATGTCTTACGTCATTTTTTTGCAACCACTTCGTAATAACGACCTTAACGCTATTAAGGATATTAATCGTGGTGTTATTAACCACATTAAAAGTGGAGTTTAGTGCGGTTTTACTTTAATCATTTTAAAACCAAATGGTTACATTTTTGGCGGTGCCGGCGGTGCTTCTGCGGCGTTGATAATGAGACGCTGTTATTATTACGAATTAATTATTTTTAATCTGAATAAAATTATTAATTATGCAGGCATTGAGGGCGAGGCGGTTGCGAACGAGGACCGCGAATTTATACTGAGTAAAAGACAGGTTATTGAATTTATTACACAGTATTTATTTTCTTTACAAGGATGACCGATGTTCTCTCTGAAGCGTTTTATGCATACGTCCGATATGCCGGCCATGTTTCCCGTACTCATCTGCCGCCTGGTATTGGGCGTATTTTTCTTTACCGCCGGGTTTAATAAATTATTTGTCCCGGAGAACCAGCTGCTGATGGTCGATACGATGCACGATGCGGGGATCCCATTTCCTGTCGTCATGGCGGTGGTCGTCGCGTTTCTGGAGTGCAGCATGGGGCTGCTGCTGACGCTGGGGCTGTTCAGCCGCGTTAGCGCGCTGGTACTGATGATCATCAGCACCGTGGCGCTGATAACTATCGGCATTTACACCATTCCACGCGGGCTTAATTTGATTTCATGGCTCAGCTGGCTGTTTTATCTGCCTGAGACCCTTTATATGGTGCTGTGCCTGTTCCCGTTGACCTGGGGCGGCACGCTATGCAGCCTCGACGGCTGGCTGGTCAAACGCTGGCAGAAGATGCGCAAAATTGTTTTTGTTGAGGGTTAACAGAAGTGCGCGGTTATCAACGGTTTGAAGAGCATATTTCCCGACCCCCGCATAATAAAATAGCCCTGTAGAGGCAGCGTTGTGCTGCCGTTAAAAGAACAGGCGCTGATGTCATGGTTTTTATTGTCATACTGGTCGTTATTTTCATTACCCTGGTGATTCTGGTGCAGGCGGGCGTCATGCCGTGGTTTATTCGCACGGAGGGGCAACGCCTGCGCACGCAGGTGGATGCCCTGGCAACCCAGCTGCGGGAGCAGCTCGATCGCGTTGAAGCGCAGCAGCGCTCAATGACCGAAAGCGTGGTCACCCTCAAAAGCTTCGCGCTGGACAAAAGCGCCCCTGGCGATACGGATATTGCCGACGAGACGGGCAACAGCCGTCAATTTCTCAACGCCCTGGTCAAAGAGACGGGCGAACGTCTTGGCGGTCGGGCATGGATTGTGGACGACACTGGCCGCATCATCGGCGATGCCGCCGGTGCGCCGACGGTGCAATCCCTCAACGACACCGACCTGCCGATGGCGGTGCCGCTGCGCACGCTGCTGGCCCAGTCGGGTGGCGGTCTGCGTCATACTCATTTTCGCAGCGCCAGCGGCGAGCATACGCTGGTGGTGATGCCCATTCCCGACAGGCCGTGGCTGCTGGCCATTGATGTTCCTACCCGACGTCTGGGGGAGCGTCCCGGCATTCTGTTGCATAAGCCGTGGCCGCTGGCGGCCTTGCTGCTGGTCTCCACGTTAACCCTTCTGCGCAGCCTGAACCTGCACCTCTCCCGCCTCAACGAAGAACTCCCGTCGCAGCTGAAAACCGAGCAGGGGGCGCACTTGCCGCCGCTGATGAAGGAGATCGGCGAGCAGGTAATCGCGATCGCTCAGGCTGCCAGTACGGTTGCTGAGGAGAACGAACGTCTGCTGCGGGTACCTGAAGCGAACGCCAATATGCTGGCGGTGCTGAGCGAAAGCGCCACGGGCGTGATCCGGGCGATGAACACCTGCACGACGCCGCGCTGCAGATTGCCGACAGCAGCGGCGCGCTGGTGCAGCTGGCCAGCCGCGCCTACAGCTATTCGCTGCATAACGAGGAGGGCGTTTTTGCCGTGGAGTCGCGCAACCTGGCGAGCCGCTGCGCGCGTTCGTCGAAAGAGCTCCGGGCGCTGGTTGACGATGCGATGATGCAGGCGCAGAGCGGCGCCGCATCGGTGACGCAAAATAACAGCGTGCTGATTGAAGAAGTTTATACGGTGGCAAACACCTTAATTCACCGCAACAGCGGATAAACAACGAGAATTTCCTGTTATGTTTTCTTCCCTTCAGAGCAGAGCCATTTTGCTGGTCTCCGCTTTCTTTATCTTACTGACCCTCATCACCCTCTGGGTGGTTATGCATTTTATTGCGCCCGCGCTGCTCAAAGAGGAGTACCGCCGCGTGCACTATCAAATTAACGAACACACCGCCGACGTGACGCAGCTGATGTCGCGGGTACAGGCGCAACAGCGCGGGTTGACGGAAACCGTCGCCCGGCTCGACAGCGTGCAAATCGACCGCCTGCTTCCCGCCCTGGTGAACCAGAACGGTGACAGCACCCTCTTTGGCGGCGGCGTGTGGCCGCTGCCGGGCAAGCGCGAACCGGGAATCGAGAAACACAGCACGTTCTATGCCCGGAACAATCAAAACCAGCTGCAGCTGAACAGCACGTGGAACCAGCCCGGTGCGCCACCGTACTGGCAACAGCCGTGGTTTAAGGCCGGGATGAACGCGGCAAAAGGGCAGTGCGCCTGGGCCGAGGCCTATATGGATGCTGCCAGTCCACAGCCGAGAACCAACTGCGCCATGCCCATCTGGCGTGACGGAGAACCGTGGGGCGTGGCGACGCTGGACGTGACGCTGGGCTTCTTTAATCAGCTGGCCCGCGAGATAGCAGAGCCGCTGCAGGGCGGCGTGCTGATTATTGAGGGCAACGGCAACATTATCGGCTACAGCCGCGCCGCCGGAGCTATGTCCGGGCTGAAAAACATTAACGACCTGCCCGGAGATGAGATTGCCATTCTGCAGGAGATGCTGGCGCAGGGCAGCGGTGGCTACATCGAGCGTACCTATGACGCCGACGATGGCGAACACACTATCTTTCTCTCGCCGATTGCCGGTAGCCCGTGGTTTGTGGCGACCGACACCCAAAGTAACCTGCTGAGCCAGCAGTCCCGCACCATTCTGCTGCGCCTGGGGATGGTGCAGATCCCGCTGCTGCTGTTGCTGGGCGTGGTACTGATTCTGACCGTGCGCGTCATGATGCGTAATCTCCAGACCGTGAGCGACCGTCTGGTGGCCCTGTCTGCGGGCGGGGCCGATCTGACCCTGCGCCTGCCGCAGAGCCGCACCCGCGAGCTGAACGCCATCGCCGACAACGTGAATACCTTTATGCGCTATCTGCAGGGGCTGTTGCAGCAGGTGGGGACGAGCACGCGCACGATTGCGGCGGCCTCCCATCAGATTGCCGAGGGCAACGTGGCGCTCTCGTCGCGCACCGAGGAGCAGTCCGCCTCGCTGACGCAAACGGCGGCATCAATGGAGCAGATTGCCGGTATCGTGAGCAATAACGCCGACAACGCGGCGCAAGCCGACAGGCTGGCGACGCAGGCGGCCACCGTGGCGCAGCAGGGGGCCGCGCTGATGACTGCCGCCGTCGAAAAGATGAGCCACATTGAATCGTCCTCCTTACGCGTAACCGACATCGTCGGGGTGATTGACGGTATCGCGTATCAGACCAATATCCTGGCGCTGAATGCGGCGGTTGAAGCGGCACGTGCGGGCGAACAGGGACGGGGGTTTGCCGTGGTGGCGGCAGAAGTACGGAGCCTGGCGCTGCGGTCCGCCAGCTCGGCGAAGGAGATCCGCGAGCTGATTAACGACGCGGTGACGGGCGTGCAGGATGGCAGCCGTCTGGTGCAGGAGGCCGGAGAAACCATGAATGCGCTGGTAACGTCGGTTAACGACGTGTCTACGCTGATGGAGCAGGTCAAAACCGCCAGCCGCGAGCAGAGCGTCGGCATTGAGCAGGTGAACGTGGCGGTATGTCAGCTTGAAGGTGCCACCCAGCAGAATGCCGCGCTGGTGGCGGACGTGTCGACGGCGGCGAAGGCGATGGAAGAGCAGGCCGTGGCGCTGGAAAGCGTGGTGGACCGGTTTAAGGTGTGATTCGTGGTACCCGGTGAAAATCACTGATGTAAATCGCTCTCAGCCCTCCCTGATGGAGGGCTTTTTGTTACGTGCTACCCTTAGTCAGGCAACGTTAAGGAAGAGGAGTGCTATGAATAGTAAAGCAATATATGGCCTGTGTGCGGCCCTTACGCTGGGCGGCTGTGCCGAACGTGCCACCGGAAAACCTGCGGCTAATGAACCGGATTTCTCCGTTCTGAACATGCAGTGCAGCGATGAGAGCGGTGAAAATCGTCTTGTCAAAATGTATTCAAAAACCGAAACGGTGAAGTTCGACGGCACAACGTACCACTTTGTTGAACCGACGGAACAGCAGCACAATCCTTCGCAGATGACGTTCAGCAGTGCAGAGGGAACCCTTGAGTTCGACATGGGCAAACAGGGTCACATCGGGCTGGTGCAAAAGACGGGCGGGCAGCAGAAGGCCTTTACATGCCAGAGCGTGAAATAAAAAAAGCCCTCCACCAGGGAGGGCAACCGCGCGTGAGGCACGCGCGTAATGACAATGTAAGGTGGTTTGTTACAGATTAACGCAGCAGGGACAGCACGTTCTGCGGAACCTGGTTAGCCTGGGCCAGTACGGACACACCTGCCTGCTGGAGGATGTTCGCGCGGCTCATGGCGGACACTTCTACGGAGAAGTCAGCGTCCTGAATACGGGAGCGCGCTTCGGTGGTGTTGATGATGTTGGTGTTCAGGTTCGCAATGATGGAGCTAAAGCGGTTCTGAACGGCACCCAGGTCGGCGCGGAAGTCGGCGACTTTGGTCAGGGCTTCATCCAGCTTAGCCAGCAGGCCATCTGCGAGTGCTCCGCTCGCTGCTTTCTCAATGAACTCAGTGTCAGCAGGACGTGCTTTTACGGCTGCAGGTGCACCACCACCTGCTGGGAAGGTAATTTCGAATGCTTCTTTACCTGTAGTTCCCGCTGGATCTTCACCATAAGCAAAGTATCTGGTGTTACCTGCTCCGTCTTCAACGGAGAATAACTTCATGCCGGAAGCTTCGGCTGTTGCGCCCCCGAAAGCTGCCCCCGCTATGGCATCCAGAGCTGCCTCGTCAAGTTTTCGGGTAGCAGCACCTCCAACTTCAGTAACTTCAGATCCAACACCCAAGACTTCCGCATTTTTCAACGTGCTCTTGCCATTCAGCAGCATGTCAGCGTCCACGTCCGTCATCACGGCTACTGACGTCACGGCACCTAAATCCACTTGACTACCAGTAGGATCCCATGAGAACGGAACATTCATCTCCTCCACCTCACCGGCAGCATTAGCCACAAAGAAACGGTATTGCCCTGAATCCGCATCCTCATAGGTTAATACTTGGGTAGGTGAAGCAATTGTAGCTGCGGCCTTAATGGTAGTAAGAGTAGCAGCATCAACAGTAAAGTCTTGACCAGTAGCAAGGCCAATTTTCTCACCTGTCAAGACATCGCTATCTTTGAGCACAGTACCTTTGTCTTCAAACTGAGATCCTGCCGCAATATTCCCATTCACGGTAATCCCAATATCGGCAAAGTCATCCATAAACTCATCCAGACCCAGGGTCTCCATATCCAGCTTGCTCAGCTTGATATCAATGGTGTCTTCGTCTTTATCGCCGATCTGAATAGTGATCTTCTCTTTAGAACCATCAAAGACTTTTACGCCGTTGAAGTTGGTGGTTTCCGCCACGCGGCCAATCTCTTCCAGACGGGTGGTAATCTCTTTCTTGATGGAGTCCAGGTCGCTTGCAGAGTTAGTGCCGTTTTTCGCCTGTACGGTCAGCTCACGGATACGGTGGATGTTCTCGCCCACTTCCTGCAGCGCCCCTTCGGTGGTCTGTGCCAGGGAGATACCGTCGTTGGCGTTACGTGCCGCCTGAGTCATACCGCGGATGGACGCCGTGAAGCGGTTGGAAATCGCCAGACCTGCCGCATCGTCTTTGGCGCTGTTGATACGCATACCGGAAGAGAGGCGCTGAATAGCGGTACCCAGAGAAGACTGAGATTTGTTCAGGTTGTTCTGAGCCATCAGGCTCAGCGCGTTGGTATTAATGACCTGTGCCATTGTTATATCCTTCTAAGTGATAACGGTAATAAGAGATATGCGTTCGTTGTTGCGCATACTTCTTTCATCGGGGGGAATAAAAAAGACTGAATTATTTTTTGATTTTTTTATTAATGGTGAGAAATGGCGTCAGGTTTGATGCTTATTGTTTAAATGGCAAAGCGTAATAGCGCAATAAGCGTGTAAAACTGTCTTTACCCTTCCGTCGTATTGTTGTGACCCTCGCGAAAAATTAAACTTCCTTCTCTATTACCCGATGAAAATAGTGAAAGCTATTTCATTTCTGGAGGAACATTATTATGGCTGCAACTAACTTTCTCGGCGTGGGCTCCGGGCTGCCGTTTGACCAGTGGCTGGCGGACGAACGCAAGGGGATCACCCAAAAACTGAACCCGTACCTGCAAAAGCAGTCGAGCTACAACGGTAAGATTTCCGCCTGGGGATCTATTTCAAGCTCGCTCAGCACCCTGAAAGACAATCTCAGCAAGCTGGAAGATGAAGGGTTTAACGGCGTCAGCGTTAGCGACAACAAAACATTCAAGGCCACTGCGGGGCAGGGGGCGATCCCCAACAGCTACTCCATTGCTGTTAAACAGCTGGCGAAAGCGCATCAGCTGGCGGTTGTGAACGATACGCGTGATAAACCCATTGGCAGCAGTTCGGCGAAGGTGACTATCACCCTGAAGGAGGGTGAAAAACCGCTGGAGCTGGATTTAGCAAAAGATGAAACCTCGCTCGATCAGATTGCGAAAAAGATCAATGAGCAGAAAGGGGATGTGGTGGCGGAGGTGATGACCATTGCGGATGGGGAGCACAAGCTGGTTCTGACGTCCAAAAAAACCGGTGATGCGGGGAAAATGGCGATTAACGTTACAGGAAACGATGTTCTGAAGAATAAGCTGAAGGATGCCGCTGATAATCCAGAAACGGAACCGAAAAATGCCATCATTTTCCTGAACGAAAAAGAGATCACTCGTAGCTCTAATACCATCAGCGATCTCATTGGTGGGGTAACGCTCGAGCTGCGTGAAGTGTCGGAGATCATTGACCCAGACGATCTTGATGACCCAAAGAGCTATAAACCCGAATCCCTCACCATCACCGAAGACACCTCAAAGGTGAAAACGCTGATAGAAGAGTTCGTTAAGAACTACAACAGCTACCTCACCACCGTCGCCGGTGCGACCAAATATACGGCGCCCGATCGCGACAAATTAGCGGACGGTGAAATTCCAATGCCTGACCCAACTAACGGCGCGCTGTTCAGCGACGGAGCTTTACGCCGCCTGACCAACCAGCTGAAAGCCACCGTAAGCGGCAGCTATCCCGATGCGGGGGAAGTTATTCAGACGCTGGGCAAATTAGGGATTACCGTCACGTTCGACGGCAAGATCGGCGATGACCGTACCGGTGCGCTGGGCACCCTGACCATCGATAACAAAAAGCTCGATGCCGCCCTGAAGGACAACCTGAAAGAGGTTGAGGCGCTGTTCCTTGGCAAAGGCGGGAAAGAGGGGATTAAGGATCGGATGGACGGGATCTTTAATGCCTACCTCGGCGATAAAGAGTCCATAGACAACAAAGACGGCGTCATTGAAGACATGCTGGAATCTCTGCGCGAGCAAGAAAAGCGTGTTGGCAAGCAGATCACGGCGATGGAACGACGCATTGATGAAACCATGCTGCGCCGGGAGAAAGAGTATCAACGCCTCGATAAAGCCATGAGCGATATGAACAGCATGAGCACCCGGCTGCAGCAGTCGCTGGCTGGGTTGGTTTAATCATTACTATCCCGGGCAGAGCGCTGCCCGGCAGGATTTGACGATGTACACCAAAACGGGCAACAGTGCCTACACCGCTGTCTCACTCGACAGCCAGATCACCGGCGCCACGCCGCACCAGCTGATCGTCCTGCTGTATGACGGGGCGATCAACGCCATGAAGCGGGCGGAGATTTACTTCCAGTCGGGCAATATTGCCCGTCGCGGCGAGATGATCTCCCGCGCCATCAATATTATCGACAACGGCCTGCGCGCCGGGCTCGATCACGAGAAGGGCGGGAAAATCGCCGAAGAGCTGGAGAGCCTGTACGAATATATCTCCCGCACGCTGCTGGAGGCGAATCTCAACAAATCCGGCGAAAAGCTGCCGCACCTCATCGCCCTGATGACCGGGATGCTGGAAACCTGGCAGGCCATTGCGCCACAGAACAAGCAGGTGAAACATGGATAAGGACGTCATTGCGCTGATTGAAGAGTTGCTCATCAGCAACGCGAAGCTGCGGCAGCAGGCCGGGAACGGCGAGTGGGATGTGTTTCTTGACGAGTCCGTGGCGTACACCATGGGGATGAGAACGCTGTGCGACATTGATTTAACCCAGCTGGCACAGCACAACAAAGCGTCCGTCAGCGCCCGGCTGGCGACGCTGCTGCAGAATGATGCCCTGTTAACGCAGGCTATTCAGGGGCGTCTGACCACTATCAGCACCGAACTCTCCGCTATGCGTAAAACCAGCAGCGTGGCAAAAGCTTACACGACGGTTTAAATTCTTTCCCCCTCACCCTGGCCCTCTCCCCAAAGGGGAGAGGGAAAAGGGCAGACCTGCACCAGAAATAAAGACCGCGCCGAATAGTCCCCTCTCCCCTCAGGAGAGAGGGTTAGAGTGAGGGGTGTTTTTTATTCCAAAAAAAAGCTCGCCGAAGCGAGCAAAAGAGGACAACGCAGACAGGAACGATCAGATACTGATGTTGTACTTGCGGCCAGAAGGCAGCTGGCTGGATTCCCCCGCCGGGCCATAGAGCGCGTTCGCGTGGCCCACATGGTCGATGGCCTTGCGGATATGCTGATTTTTCTTCATATGACTTTGCAGCAGCGACTCCACTTTTTGATTCAGCGCCTTGGTGCTGCGCACCTTCTCATGCACCTGTTGCCAGCTGGCAAACAGCTTGCCGAGCCCCGGGTAGGGGGCTTCTGTGCCACAGCTCTGCTCCTGCTGGCGGCGCATGTCGTCGTAATACTGAAGTGTGGTCAGCAGCTGGTTTTTGTTATCCGCCAGCACCTGCAGCGACACCGGGTTGATCTGCGTGCGGTTGAGCTGATTGACCTCTTCAATCATGATCGCCTCCAGTTCATCCAGAGACGTTTTCATCTGCGCGAGTATCGGGTAAAGCTTGTCCATAAGGGGCCTGTAAACGGTTAAAACTGAAACATGTCCTGCACCATGGCCTGAGCGATTTTCTCAGGCTCAATGCGCAGGGTACCTGCCGACAGCGCGGCGCGAAGTTCGGCGACCCGCGCGTAGTCCACGTCGCGGCTGTCGTCGGTCTGGATCTTTTTGGTTATTTCGCTCAGGGTGACGTTGGTATTGTCACGCTTGTCAGAACGCTTTGCCGTCGCGTCGCTTTCCTGCGGCTGCGTACGGGCGCGCAGATCCTGCGTAGGGGCGATTTTTGCAATCGGGGCGGTGGTCTGGCTGCTGTTGATGCTCATGGTAGTCCTCTCCGGGAAACATTTTCTGTACTCAATATTTCTTTCATCGGTGATTCACAGAAAACCTAAAATTTATTGTTGAGCAATGATTGTCACCTGTCCGTCCGCCCCCACTTTTCCGCTCACGGTGCGCCCGCCAGCGGTTTTGACCCTGAGCAGATCGTCCACCGCCGCGTTGTTCAGCGCTTTACCCTGGCTGCGGATACGAAAGCCGGAACCGGTGGTCACCAGGTCAACCGTCTGTCCGGCGCGCAGCCGCCACTGCTGGCGCAGCTGGCTTTCCAGCAGCGGCTTGCCGGCATCGACGGCGCGGGTCAGACGCTGGCCGATAATCTCATCGGCATTAAAGATTAAGCCCCCCGGCTGGTGGTCGAGACTGCCGGTGACCGGCTCGATATCGCTGCGCTGAACAATCGCCCCGCCGGGCAGGCTCTGGCTGGCCACCCACCAGGTACCCTGCGCGCTGATGCGTACCGGCAGGAAATGGCGGCGCGCGCCGCACTGTGCGAGCACGGTACGTTTGCCGGTCAGACGGCTGTCGCGGCCCACCAGGCTCAGCTCCGGGTTATCGCACACGGCGGCCAGCTGTGCAGGCGTGGCGAGCAGGGTGGCGGTACGCACCACTTCGCTACCGTTCTCCGGCTGTTTGATCAGCGCATCCAGCTTGAGCATCAGGCGCTGCTTCGCCGTCTGGTCAGACGGTACGCTGGCTGCGGCGGATGCAGAACAGAGCCATACGGTAACCGCCGTGCTGAATAATCGGAACCTCATTTTATTGCCTTAATCATGTTTTTATTCGCTAAAACGTGGCGAAATTATATACGCAGAGGCGGGGGTTTTATTGCGCTAAATAATGACATTTTTGTCGGCATTTAAATTCATCATTGTTTTAACTTTTCTCTCGTTATTTCTATTTCCTTAAATAGGCTTATTTCTGTCGGGTCTTCGCAGTGTGATATTTCACCCGCGCTGACTACACTATCGCAGTTTAATTTACGCAAGACAGGAGTCCTGTTGTCATGAATAAACTTGATGACGCCTTTCGCTTTCAACAGCAGGCGTTAGGTTTGCTGTCGCGCCGTCAGGATATATTGGCTTCGAATATTGCGAATGCCGACACGCCGGGCTACAAGGCGCGCGATATTGATTTTACGCAGCAGCTTAAAGCCGCCATGGAAAATAACAGCATGGCAAAATCTCCCGTATCGCTGGCATTAACCTCGCAGAAGCATATTGAAGGTAAAGCAATGCCGTTTGACGATGCGGATGTGTTGTATCGCGTGCCGGATCAGCCGAGTGCTGACGGCAATACCGTGGATATGGATCGCGAGCGCGTCAATTTTGCGGATAACGCCGTGAAATATCAGTCGGGACTGACGTTCCTTGGCGCGGATATTAAAAAAATGATGACTGTGCTCAGTCAGGGGTAATCAACGATGTCGCTCTTTAGCGTATTTGATATTTCGGGCTCGGCGATGGCCGCCCAGTCCCGACGCATTAACGTCAGCGCCAGCAATATGGCGAATGCTGACAGCGTGGCGGGACCGGACGGTCAACCGTACCGCGCGCGTCAGGTGGTATTTTCCGTTGACGCGTCGGTCGGCCAGGAGATCGGCGGCGTGCAGGTTAGCGACGTAGTCGAAAGCAGCGCGCCGGACCGCCTGGTCTACGAGCCGGGCAACCCGCTGGCTGATGAACAAGGCTACGTGCGGATGCCAAACGTCAACGTCATGAACGAGATGGTGAACACCATTTCAGCCTCCCGCAGCTACCAGGCCAACGTGGAAGTGATGAACTCCGCCAAAAGCCTGATGCTGAAAACATTAACGCTTGGTCAGTAAGGACGCATATGGCGGTCTCTTCGATTAACAACAACAGCGGCGCAGGTGGCACCGGTAGCGGCAACAGCGCGGCGGATCTGTCGAATCAGTTTATGACCCTGCTGGTCGCGCAGATGAAAAACCAGGATCCCACCAACCCGATGGATAACAACCAGCTCACCTCGCAGCTGGCGCAGTTCAACATGGCCGCGGGCGTCGAGAAGCTCAACAGCTCGGTGGCGGGGGTTCAGGCGATGATGATCCAGCTCGGCAGCATGAGCGCCTCCTCCTGGGTGGGCCGCAGCGTGCTGATTGAAGGCGAGGCAAAAGTTTCCTTTGGCGAACCGGGGAATGGCATTCATCAGGAAGGCGTTGAGCAGCCTGGCGGTTCGGACGATTTCCACTTCGTCTTAGCGGGCGACGCTGAAACGGTCACCGTCACCCTGCACGATGGCGACAAGGCATATACCGCAGAGCTGAAGAACGTGAAGCAGGGGATGAATAACTACAACCTCGACGATCTGGAAAACTTCAAGCCGGAGCCGGGACCGCCGCGCGACAGGGAGTACACCCTCTCCTTTGAAGCCAGCAATCCAGAGGGTGAAAACCCGGAAGTGATTGGTCTGGTTCAGGATCAGGTGCAGGGCGTCACGATGGATCCGAGCGGGCCGATTCTGCATCTGCTGAACAACGATCCGATCGGCATGGGCAAAGTCTTTGTCATTCAAAAATAGTCATTACTTTCTGGAAATTAATTATGGGTTTTTCACAAGGTCTTAGCGGCCTGAGTGCCGCTGCAAAAGCGCTGGACGTGGTGGGTAACAACATCGCCAACTCCCAGACGGTAGGGTTTAAAGCAGGCTCCGTGTCGTTTGCCGATATCTTTGCCGGTTCAACCGGGATGGGGGTGCAGGTGGCAGGGGTGAGTCAGAACTTTGAACAGGGTACGCCAGCGACCGGCAGCTCTGCGCTGGATATGATGATTTCAGGTAAGGGTTTTTTCCGCATGGTCGATCAGGCGGGAAGCGTTTTCTACGGGCGAAACGGCCAGTTTGGCACGGATGAAGACGGCTATATCGTTAATAAAACCAACAATCTGTTTTTAACCGGGTACCAGGCGACGGATGGGGTGATTAACCCCGGCGCGCAGGTAGGACCGATTCGCATTCCTAAGGACGATATGCCGCCAGCGGCGTCGACCAGAGGTTCCGTGACCGGCAACCTGAAGTCGGACGATAAAATTATTCCGGCGACGCCAGCCTTTGATCCTGACGATGCTGACACCTACAACTACGTCAGCGAAGTGACCGCCACCGACAGCCTGGGGAATAAGCACGCCATTAAAGTGTATTACGTACATACCGCAGAAGGTGAATGGAAGGCATACGCTGAGGACTCAACTGCGCCTGGTGCGCGGAGTGAGCAGACGTTGACGTTTGGCACCGACGGCAAGCTGACTGCTCCGGTGACATTGAACGTAAAAGGCGCGGCTTACAACGGTTCTGCTGCACTGGATATCAATCTGGATCTGAACATCACCCAAAACGCCAGCGATACGCAGGTGATGCTTGACGAGATTGACGGTCAGGCACCCGGTAAATTTAACAACTATCAGGTCAGTGACACCGGCGAAGTGATCGCCATCTACAGCAACGGCAAACGACAGACCGTGGCGCAGGTGGTGCTGGCCGATTTTGCTAACGCGGGCGGCCTGGAGCAGCAGGGCAACAACCTGTGGGCGGAGACCTCGCAGTCCGGTCAGCCGTTCCTCGGAACATCGGGCTCCGGCAGTTTCGGCGATATTACCGGTGGCATGCTGGAAGGCTCTAACGTGGATTTGGGCAGCGAGATGGTCAACATGATCGTCTACCAGCGCAACTACCAGTCCAACTCGCAAACCATCAAAACCCAGTCTGAAGTGCTGCAGACGCTGGTTAACCTGCGTTAAGGCTGAGTGATGGATCGCGCTATTTATACCGCCATGAGTGCCGCCAACGCGGCGCTCAACCGCCAGGCGGTCACCTCAAACAATCTGGCGAACAGCTCCACCGCAGGCTTTCGCGCCCAGCTGGCGGCCTTCCGCTCGGTGCCCATTGAAGGGGAAACCCTGCGCACCCGCGCGCTGGTGGCGGAATCAACCCCGTTCCACGACACCACCATGGGGCCGATTACCCATACCGGGCGTAGCCTGGACGTGGCGCTGCCGCAGAACGGCTGGCTGGCGGTAGCAATGGACGACGGCAGCGAAGGCTATACCCGCAACGGTACCATCGAGGTCGATCAGGACGGGGCGCTCAGCGTCAACGGTCGTCCGCTGATGGGCGACGGCGGACCGCTGGAAGTGCCGCCGCAGTCCCACGTCACCATCGGCAGCGACGGCACCGTGTCGGCGCTCGGCATGGGCGATGACCCGACGATGCTGGTGCCCGTCGGCCGTCTGAAGCTGGTCAACGCCGACATGAACAGCCTGGTTCACGGTGACGACGGCCTGTTCCGCACGGCGGGCGGCGAGATGCTGGCCCAGGATGAAACCCTGCGCCTGACGCCGGAGGCTCTCGAAGGCAGCAACGTTAGCCCGGTGCAGGCCATGACTCAGATGATCGCCAACTCCCGCGGCTTCGACATGAACATGAAGGTGATCCGCACCGCCGACGATAACGCCCAGAAGGCCAACCAGCTATTAAGCGTGAGCTAAATTCGCGCAAGGAGTCACTATGATTCGTTCTTTATGGATCGCAAAAACCGGGCTGGAAGCACAGCAGCTCAATATGGACGTCATCTCCAACAACCTGGCGAACGTCAACACCAACGGCTTTAAGCGTCAGCGCGCCGTGTTTCAGGATCTGCTTTACCAAAACATGCGCCAGCCTGGCGCCCAGTCGACCGAGCAGAATACGCTGCCAAGCGGCCTGCAGCTGGGTACCGGCGTGCGTCCGGTTTCCACTCAACGGGTGCATACCCAGGGCGGCATGAACCAGACCGGCGACGAGTACGACGTGGCTATCGAAGGGGAAGGGTTCTTCCAGGTGCAGATGCCGGACGGCAGCACTGCCTACACCCGCGACGGCCATTTCTCAAAAAGCCCGGACGGGCAGCTGGTGAATGCCGAAGGCTACCCGATCCAGCCGGGGATCGTCATCCCGCAGGATGCCACCAAACTGAACATAGGCAGCGACGGTATCGTCAGCGTGAAGGTGCCCGGCCAGGCGGAAGAGCAGCAGATAGGCCAGCTGACGCTGACCACCTTCGTCAACAACGCGGGGCTCGAGAGCATCGGCGGCAATCTCTACAAAGAGACGCAGTCGTCCGGCGCGCCGAACGAGCTGAACCCCGGCATGGAGAGCGCGGGCACGCTGAAGCAGAGCTACGTGGAAATCTCCAACGTCAACGTGGCGGAAGAGCTGGTAACCATGATTCAGGTGCAGCGCGCCTACGAAATCAACAGTAAGGCGGTGTCGGCATCGGACCAGATGCTGCAACGTCTTTCCCAGCTTTAATCCTCTCTGGCCGCTTGCGCGGCCAGACATTTTATCGACACTGAAATGAAAATATTGTCTATGCACATTCCGGCGGCTGCGCTGCTGGCAAGCACGCTGCTGCTCAGCGGCTGCGCGCACATTATGCAAAAGCCCCTCGTTGAGGGTCCTACCACGGCAACACCATTACCGATGGCACCGGCGGCCACCGGCGGCTCACTGTTTCAGGCAGGGCAGGGCATGAACTACGGCTATCAGCCGATGTTCGAAGACCGCCGTCCGCGTAACGTGGGCGACACGCTGACCATCCTGCTGCAGGAGAACGTGAGCGCCAGTAAAAGCTCTTCCGCCAGTGCCAACCGTAATGGATCGGCCGGGATGGGGCTGATTGCGGTGCCGACCAAACTCAACAGCTGGCTGGGCGACGGCAAAGCGGATTTTGAAGCCGAAGGGAAAAATGATTTCGCCGGCAAGGGCGGCGCAGCGGCGCGCAATACCTTCACCGGGACCATCACCGTCACCGTGAAAGAGCTGCTGCCGAACGGCAACCTCGGCGTGGTGGGTGAGAAGCAGATTGCCATCAACCAGGGCACCGAATTTATCCGCTTCTCCGGCGTGGTGAACCCGCGCACCATCAGCGGCAGCAATACCGTGCCGTCCACCCAGGTGGCGGATGCCCGTATTGAGTACGTCGGCAACGGCTACATCAACGAAGCGCAGAACATGGGCTGGCTGCAGCGCCTGTTCCTGAACCTCTCTCCATTCTGATATGACCATGAAAAAAGAATCTATCCTGTTTTTTCTCAGCATCCTGCTGTACGGCATGACGCTGGCGCTACCCAAAACGGTACACGCGGAACGTATTCGCGATCTGGCGACGGTGCAGGGCGTGCGTTCGAACGCCCTGATGGGCTACGGCCTGATTGTCGGTCTTGACGGTACGGGGGATCAGACCATGCAGGCGCCGTTCACCGGCCAGAGCCTGAACAATATGCTCTCGCAGCTGGGGATCACCGTTCCGCCGGGCACCAATATGCAGCTGAAAAATATCGCGGCGGTGATCGTGACCGCCGAGCTGCCGCCGTTTGCCCGCCCCGGCGACAAGCTGGACATCGTGGTCTCCTCGGTCGGTAACGCCAAAAGCCTGCGCGGCGGTACGCTGCTGATGACGCCGCTGAAAGGGGCGGATAACCAGATCTACGCCATCGCCCAGGGCAATATTTTGATCTCCGGCGCAGGCGCGCAGGCGGGCGGCAGCCGCGTGCAGGTGAACCAGCTGAACGGCGGGCGCATCAGCAATGGTGCCACCGTTGAGCGGGAGGTGCCGAATGATTTTGCCACCCAGAACATCGTGCGCCTGCAGCTGAACGAGACCGATTTCTCGCTCGCACAGCAGATCAGCGACGCCATTAACCAGCGCTACAGCGGCGGGGCGGCGTTGCCGGAAGATGCCCGCACCGTGCGGCTCTTCGCACCGCCGGACGGCCCGTCCCGCGTGCGTTTCCTCGCCGACATTCAGGACATTCCGCTGCGGGTGAACGTGCAGGACGCGAAGGTGATTGTGAACTCCCGCACCGGCTCGGTGGTGATGAACCGCTATGTGTCGCTTGATTCCTGCGCGGTGGCGCACGGTTCGCTGACGGTGGAAGTGATGCAGAACAACATTATCAGCCAGCCGGACACGCCGTTTGGCGGCGGGGAGACGGTAGTGGTGCCCCAGACGGATATCTCGGTGCGCGACAGCGGCGGCTCGCTGCAGCACGTGCGCAGCAGCACCGATCTGAACGCGGTGATCCGCGCTCTGAACAGCCTGGGCGCAACGCCGAACGAGCTGATGTCGGTTCTGCAGGCGATGAAAAACGCTGGTTGTCTGCGGGCGAAGCTGGAGGTGAACTGATGAACGCCTTCGACAAGTTTGACCAGCCCGCGTTTGACGTTCGCTCGCTGGACACGCTGAAACGGGAGGCCGGGCGGCAGTCGCCCGGCGCGCTGAAAGCGGCGGCGAAGCAGATGGAGGGCATTTTCGTGCAGATGATGATGAAGAGCATGCGCGATGCCAGCTTTAAGAACGATCTGCTGAGCAGCCAGTCATCGGAAATGTACACCGCCATGCACGATCAGCAGATCGCGCAAAATATTGCCGGGAGTGGTCAGCTCGGCTTTGCCGATCTTATCGTTCGCCAGCTGGGGGGCGACAGCGATGCGCCTGCGGTAAGCACGCCGGGGCGCGATGTTATTCGCCCAGGGCTCTCCGCCGCACCGGCAACCGGCCCGCTGCGCCTGCCTGCGCCGGTGTCATTTGCTAAACCCGCAGAAGGGGCACATCCGTTTATTGCGCGCCTGCTGCGACCGGCACAGGCGGCTGCGCAGCAGAGCGGGCTGCATCCGCATCTGATCCTCGCTCAGGCGGCGCTGGAGTCCGGCTGGGGGAAACGCGAAATCCCTGCTGCGGACGGCAGCCCGAGCCACAACCTGTTTGGCATCAAGGCCACCGGCGACTGGCGCGGCAAAACCACCGAGATCACCACCACCGAATACATCAACGGCGTGAAGCAGAAGGTGAAAGCGGCGTTCCGCGTCTACGACTCCTATGAACACGCGCTCGCGGACTACGCAAAGCTGCTGACCAAAAACCCGCGCTATCGCGGCGTGGTGCAGTCAGACTCAGCCGAGCAGGGGGCAAAGGCGCTGCAGGCGGGCGGCTACGCCACCGATCCGGCCTACGCCAAAAAGCTCATCACTATTATTCAGAAGGTGAAAGGCGATATTCAGCAGGGCGTGAACGCCTACAAAAACGATATCGACAACATTTTTTGATAAAGAAGTTTTAGAAAATTTTGTCATCACCGATGAAATAGACAGAGCCATGAACTTTCTGGCCTGGACACGACCGCCGGGCCCGCAATCAGGGAATATCCAGAACGTATGAATAACCTTTTTAACTTAGCAAGAAACGGCATCAGCGTGGCGCAGGCCGCCATCGCAGTGACCGGCGATAACCTGACTAACGGCATGTCTGCCAACTACAGCCGCCGCAGCCTGATTATCGGAGAGCTTGGCGGCATGTCGACCGCGCAGGGGTTTTTTGGCTATGGTGCCCGCGCCAGCGGCGTGGAGCGCGCCTACGACGCGTTTGCCAACAACCAGCTGCGCGACTCGCTCTCCGGCTACGCTTCCCTCACCGGACGCATGGAGCAGCTGGCGGATATCGACAACATGCTGGCGGACGAAGCGGATAACGTCTCGGTTTCACTGGGCAAGCTGTTTAAGGATATGGCAACGCTGAGCGGCGACCCGGCGGATGGCCCGGCGCGCGCGGCGGTGTTTACCTCGCTCGACGTGCTGGCGAACCGCTATAACGCCAGCGCCAAACGTCTTTCCGGCCTGGAAAAAAGCACCAATACCCAGATTGAGCGCAGCGCCAAAGAGATCAACAGCTACACCGAACAGCTGGCACAGCTGAACAAACAGCTTGAGCGCCTGCAGGGGAATGGGGCACCGCCTGCCGATCTGCTCGACCAGCGTGATGCGCTGCTGGAAGGGCTGAGCGAGCAGCTGGGGATTACCGTCACCGAGGATCAGATTTCCGGGCGCGTGAGCGTCACGCTGTCTGATGGCCGTCCGCTGGTCTCTGGCGATACCGCCTACAAGCTGGAAACCTCGCCGTCGGATGCCGATCCCAACAAGATGATTGTTTCCTACGTGGATGCGAACGGCAAAGCGTCGCCGCTGGATGAAAACGCCATTACCAAAGGGCGTCTGGGCGGGCTGTTTAAATTCCGCAACGAGGATCTCGTTGTCGCCCGTCAGGAACTGGACCAGATCGCCTTTATGATGGCGCACAGGATGAACGAGCAGAATCGCGAAGGGCTTACGGCAGAGGGTAATCCTGGTGGCGATCTCTTCTCTCTGCCGGATATCAAAGCCATCGCAAACGCGAAAAATCAGGGTACAGGCAGCCTGGATCAGATAAGAGTTACCGATTTTGAAAAAGTAAAATCTGAAAATTACGAGATAACTTTTAATGACCCGGACTGGGTTGTCAAAGGAGCCGACGGGCGCACGATACCGCTTGAACCTGGCCCGCGAGATACGCTGAAGTTTGATGGCATAGAAATCAAAGTCCCCTTAGCCGGAGCCGTCAAGCCAGGTGACACTTTTACACTCAACCCGATGGCGGGCGCAGCAGAAGGCATCAGCCGTAAGATAACCAGCGCGCAGGACTTTGCGGCAGCTGACCTGACGGGCGGCGAGGGGAATAACAAAAACCTCGAAAAGATGCTGGAAATCCAGAATGAAAAACTGATTGGTGGCGACACGCTGAGTGCGGCCTACGCCAGCCTGGCGGGCAAAATCGGTGAAAGCGCGCGCGAGGTGAAATCCTATGCCACCAGTGCCGAAAGCGATTTACGCACCAAGTTCGACACCAAACAGGCGCTCTCCGGGGTCAATATGGACGAGGAATACATCAACCTCGACATGTTCCGTCAGTACTACAACGGCAGCGCACAGCTTCTGAAAACGGCGACCGCCATGTTTGATGCCCTGCTGGCCATTCGATAAGGAAAAGACGATGCGATTAAGTACGCTTTATATGTATAAGCAAAGCTCTGAGTCGATGACAAAACGCATGAGCCAGAGTAACGAGGCGTACCTGCGGATGTCAGCGGGTAAAACCCTGCTCAAAGCCTCGGACGACCCGACCGCCGCCACCGATGCGGTAAAACATCAGGACGCGCTGGCGAAGCTGGAGATGTACAGCAACGTGCGCTCCCGCGCGCGCAGTGCGCTTGAGTTTCAGGACCATATTCTGAGCGGCGTGGGGAATTTGATGACCACCACCCTGAAGGAAAAAATGGTGGCGGCGGGATCGGATGCCTATTCCGACGACGATCGCCGGGCGTTGGGTAAAGAGATTGAGGGGATCCGCGAGAATCTGCTGGATTTAGCCAACAGCCGTGACGCGTCCGGTCGCTATATTTTTAGCGGCTTTAAAACGGATACCCCTGCGTTTGACGAGAAGGGCGTATATCAGGGAGGAGATGAAGCGCGCAGGCAAACGGTGGCAGACGGGAGCGATATGCAAACCGGTCATCTCGGTGATGAGGTCTTCGATGATATTTTCGCGCTTCTGGACACTGCCATTACGGAACTTAGCCGCGATCCCATTGATTACGATGATATGCGGGCCGCGCTTGAAGCCGCCAGCAAAGGCATCGACGCCGGTATTGACCGCCTCGGCAAAGCCCAGGCCGAGCTCGGCACCAACATGCAGCAGCTTGACGCCCTCGATCTCACCGGCGACGTGCTGATCAACGACACCATTGTCAAAGTGCAGGATGCCATCGGTGCCGATACCAGCATGCTGGTGACGCTGGTGTCGGAGTCGCAAATGTCTGAGCTGGCGTTCAACGCCTCGATGTACGTCTACAAAAATATGCAGAAGATGAATCTGTTTAATATGTGACGTTCCAGACCGTTTAATTTCCTTTTTTCAGGCGCCACCGCGTACGGTTAAGCCGTGCGCGGCGGGTGAGAAACTATGTTAACGAAACTTAAAATTTATAGCGCAATCAGCCTTATTATTGGCCTGTTTGCGATCATGCTGTTCGGCGTAACCGCCTATTCTGTTTATGATGCGGTTTCCAATAACACCAATTTTAAACGTATTGTCGTGGCCTCTGAAAATAACGATCAGATGCGCGATGCGGCCTATAACATCAGCGCGGTGATGGCGAACACCAACGGCCTGATGCTGCAGGCGGCGCTGGGTAACCCTGTCTCTGAAAATGTCACCAAACACACGCTGAACGTGGTGAAAATTGCACGACGTAATATGGATGCATTTATGGCGTCGCCGTTTAATACCCCGGAAGAGAGTCGTTTGGCCGCCGAAGTAAATACGGCTTTCAACGAGGTTTATAAGGTTGCCGAAATTAAGCTGGGCTACCTGCAAAACCCGGCAGGGTATTCCGGTTCGCTGGAACACGATATGGAGCTGCGCACCGCGCTGCGTAATAAGGTGGATCAGTACAGCGATGCCAGCGCTCGCCTGAGCCTGAGCTACATTGAAGACTCCGAGCGCGGCTATCAGATCATGCTGGGCCTCGGGATTGCGGTGATGATTCTGGCGGTTGCGCTGCTGTTCGCCATTCGTTTCTGGCTGCGCCAAACGCTGGTGCGTCGTATGGAGACCACGGTGGAGATGCTGCGTCGCGTGGCGGCGGGCGATCTGAGTCAGCCCATTGATAGCGGCAGCCAGAATGAAATCGGTCATATGCTCACTGAGCTGGAGTCCATGCGTACCTCGCTGACCAGCACCATTCTGGGCATCCGCGACAGCGTGCAGCGTATTCATACCAACGCCCAGGAAATTGCCCACGGTAATAACGATCTCTCTTCCCGCACTGAAGAGCAGGCAGCGGCGCTGCAGGAGACGGCGGCCAGCATGGAGCAGATCAAAACCACCGTGCGTCAGAATGCCGACAACGCCCATGCGGCGCGCGAGCTGGCGGAAAGCGCCAGCCACAATGCCCATAACGGTGGGGAAGTGATGCAGAGTCTGGAGCAGATTATGGCGCAGATCACCACCAGCTCGCGTCAGATTGCCGACATCAACGGCGTGATTGACAGCATTGCTAACCAGACCAACATCCTGGCCCTGAACGCGGCGGTGGAAGCGGCGCGCGCCGGTGAGCAAGGGCGCGGCTTCGCGGTCGTGGCGGAAGAGGTGCGCAACCTGGCAAAACGCAGCGCCGATGCGGCGAAAGAGATCAATCAGCTGATCAACACCAGCGTGAACAATATTGATATCGGTTCGCGTCAGGTGGGACAGGCCAGCACCGTGATGCAGGAAATTGTCACCTCCGTGTCGCAGGTGACGCAGATCATGGGCGAAATCACATCGGCTTCGGACGAGCAGAGCGCGGGCATCAACCAGATTTCGCAGGCGGTTAACGAAATGGACCTGGTGACCCAGCAGAACGCGGCCATGGTGGAAGAAGCAGCGATGGCAGCCGGCGATCTGGAAGCCCAGTCCGATGCGCTGGAACGTCTGGTGGCGCAGTTCAGGCTGAACCAGGAGAGCAGCGTGGCGAACGTGGCCGTGGAGTCTGATAAGCCACGGCGCCAGAAAGAACCTGACCTCGCCCAATGGGAAACCTTTTAATCTTATTAATTACCGCCATTAATAACGCTGTTTTATAAAATAGCCTGGTAATACAAGTGAAGTAACAGAATGCGCATTTTTATAAAGGCTTATCGCACTATTTGAATGCGCTATTTCACCGGATAATTCTCACAGAGAATAGCGGGTGGAATGCAATCGTGGATGGTATTTACACGGCCGAAGGGCTGGAAGATAAATCGGTAGTCTGGTCTAAATATCACTATCTGGTGCGGCAGGAAGCGTTGCGTTTACATAAGCGGCTTCCTGCCAGCGTCGAGCTGGATGATTTAATTCAGGCAGGATCGATAGGCTTTTTAAGCGCAGTTGAAAGTTTTGACCCGAAGAAAGGGGTGACGCTCACGGCGTGGATCACCCAGCGGGTGAAATGGGCATTATTAGATGAGCTGAGAGAAAGCGACTGGGTTCCACGAAGGGTACGCACCCATACGCGTGAAATTGTCGCGCTTATTCAGCAGATCGAGCAGGAAAAAGGCGGTGAAGCCACGGAGTCTGAAATTGCCGGGCGCATGGGCGTGTCATTGCAGGAATTTCAGCAGATGCTGGCGGATAATAACGTCAGCCAGATGTACTCGGTTGACGAGTTGCAGGAGAATTATGCCGACAGCTGGGAAACGAGCGATGATGAGAATGAACAGCTTAATCCGCTGAATGACACCATCAAGCAAAATTTGATGGAACGGATTGCTGAGCATATTCAGTTCATCCCTGAAAGAGAACAGCTGCTGCTGCAGCTTTATTATCTTCAGGATTTAAATATGAAAGAGATTGGGCTGATTTTAGGGATCACCGAAACACGCGTGAGCCAGCTGCATAGCCTGGCGGTTAAAAGGTTAAGAAGCCGAATGGAATCGGCATAGCAGTAATAACAGGGCATTAACATTTTGAGTGTTAATACAGGCTTTAATGCAGCGTTAATCATTAAAATCAAGGATTAATAAGGTTTAATAATGCTTTATTAACTTTTTAAATCAATGGGTTAGCGTCAATAAGGAGATTTAGGGAAATTTCTGTCGCTTGTTCGGAAAATACTTAATGTTTATGATTTTGCCAGTTTTGAGGTGCAGCCTCCTTTGGCATTGACGTGATTGTCATTCATTTACTGAGGAAGATTAACTTACCTTTGTGAATATCAATGCCAAAAGACTCTCTGCATCAGTTCGGAAACGTAATCTAACTAAACTGACATGCCAGCTAATGGCTGAATAACATTGGGAGTTTTCGCCTGTGTCTAATTTCGACGAGTACCTGCAAAATATTCATGATATTAATCTGTCCTATCTTCTGCTGGCCCAGCAGCTGATCCGTCAGGATAAATTTGCGGCGGGTTTTCGCCTTGGATTGTCTGAAGGGACAATTGATAACCTTAAAGAGCTTTCATTACCGCAGTTAATGAAGCTGGCGGCAACTAATCAGCTTATTTGTCGTTTGCGCGTTGATGATGAAGTGGTGATTGAAAATTTGACGAAAGATTCACGTATTGAAGCACTGCAGCAAATTCATACCGGCATTATTTTGTCGACCAATCTTCTTAACGCCTTAAGCGAAGAAGATGCCATTACCGCAGAGGGGGCGTAAATATGTGTGGTGAAAAAAGTCTGCTGCAGGAAATTGATGAAGTGAACATTGCCATGGGCTTAATTTCCCTCGGCGCGAGAATGCAGGTACTGGAATCGGAAACGTCGCTGAGCCGTCGTCGTCTGCTTCGTTTATATAAAGAGTTACGCGGTTGCCCACCGCCGAAAGGCATGCTGCCGTTTTCTGAAGACTGGTTTATGTCGTGGGAGCAGAATATTCACTCTTCCATGTTCTACAACATTTATCTGTATTTGAAAAAGACCGAACAGGGCCGCTCGATTGAAATGCTGATGAAGACCTACCGTCTTTATCTTGAGCAGTGCAGTACCTGTGCGGATGAGAAGCCGGTGCTGGGGCTGACGCGTGCCTGGACATTATTACGGTTTATCGACTGCGGCATTATTTCGCGTAAAGCCTGCAACGTGTGTGGCGGAGGTTTTGTCGTCACCACCGAATTTATTAAAAACCCATTTACCTGCAGCTTGTGCAGCCCGCCGTCGCGTGCGCTTAAAAAATCCCAGGTGAGCAATTCCGGGCTTCTGGGCTCGTTCGCCGCGCCGGAAATCATGACGGCGTAACCGTGACGGGGCTGTGCGCAAGATGGCGTTTACCTGATGCCGGAGCAACCGGCATCGGTCAAAAAGTAAAAGGAGAGAGTGTGTTAGTTATTGTTGGCTATCTTGTTGTCATACTGACCGTTTTTGGTGGCTTTATTCTGTCCGGCGGTAACCTGATGGCGCTGTTTCAGCCGCTGGAGCTGCTGATTATCGGCGGGGCGGGCGTTGGGGCGTTTATTGTTGGTAACAACATTAAATCCCTGAAGGCGACCGGGAAAGCGCTGGTTAAAGTGTTCGTGGGCAAGCGCTATAACAAAGCGGTTTATATGGACCTGATGGCGCTGATGTTTCTGCTGCTGTCGCAAAGCCGGATTCACGGGCTGATGTCGCTGGAAAAGGATATCGAAGACCCGCAAAACAGCGATATTTTTAGCGCCTATCCTCGCCTGATGAGCGACCCGATGCTCGCCAACTTTATCCTCGACTACTTCCGCCTGATGATTGGCGGCAGCATGAACTCCCATGAAATCGAAGCCCTGATGGATGAAGAGATCGAAACCTGCGAAGAAGAGCTGGAAGTGCCGGCCCACAGTCTGAATACCGTGGGTGATGCGTTTCCGGCTTTCGGTATTGTGGCGGCGGTGATGGGGGTGGTGAACGCCCTGGGCTCGGCGGATCGCCCGGCGGCGGAGCTGGGCATGCTGATTGGTCACGCGCTGGTGGGCACCTTCCTCGGCATTCTTATCGCCTATGGCTTCGTGCTGCCGCTGGCAACGCTGCTGCGTCAGAAGAGCTCCGATCAGGTCAAAATTTTGCAGTGCATCAAGGTGACGCTGCTCTCCAGCCTGAACGGCTATGCCCCGCAGATAGCGGTGGAATTTGGGCGTAAAACCATCTTCACCAGCGAACGCCCGTCGTTTGAAGAGCTGGAAGAGCACGTGCGCGAGGTTAAATCTAACGCCACGCTGAAAACCAAAACCTCGGACAGCGCTGCATGAAGAACGTCACGCCTGTCATCATTTCACGTAAGCGCAAAAAGAAGAAACATGCCCATCACGGCGGGACGTGGAAGATTGCCTATGCCGATTTTATGACCGCAATGATGGCGTTCTTCCTCGTAATGTGGCTGCTGTCACAGTCCACTGACATGGAGAGGGAGCTGATTGCGGATTACTTCCGCATGCCGCTTAAGCCCTCCATGGCGAACGGCGATAAAACCAGCCTCAGCGACAGCGTCATTCCTGGCGGTGGGGATGACATTCTCAAGCGGCAGGGCGAAGTCTTCAAAGGGCAAATCAACGCGATTGATAAGCACAAGCGCGTCGAAAGCCTGAAGCAGGCGAAAGAGAAGCTGCAGAAGATGATCGAAACCGATCCGCGGCTGAACAACTTTAAATCCAACATCCTGCTGAACCTGACCAACGACGGCCTGCTGATCCAGATCACCGACTCGCAGGACCGCCCTATGTTCCGCG
This sequence comes from Enterobacter chuandaensis, assembly GCF_039718975.1. Classification (NCBI taxonomy): domain Bacteria; kingdom Pseudomonadati; phylum Pseudomonadota; class Gammaproteobacteria; order Enterobacterales; family Enterobacteriaceae; genus Enterobacter; species Enterobacter chuandaensis. The sequence goes on along the minus strand of NZ_CP097173.1, from coordinate 2,941,524 downwards.
TCGGCAGCGAACTGCCGGAATCCTATATGAACGGCATTCTGCAGGCGCTGGTGCCGCTGTTACAGGAACTGCCCAACGCGCTGAGCCTGACGGGGCATACCGACTCGCTGCCGTATGCCGGGGGCGACGGCGGCTACAGCAACTGGGAGCTCTCCGCCGGACGCGCCAACGCCGCGCGCCGGGTGCTGGTCCGTAGCGGGCTGAGCGATGAGCGCTTTTTACGCGTGATTGGTACCGCCAGCCGGATGCCGCTGGAAAATACGTCGCCCGACAGTGCGGTCAACCGCCGCATCAGCATTCTGGTGCTCAGTCGCGCGAAAGAGCAGGAGATCCGTCTGGAGGATACCCAGGCTCAGCGTGCCGATATCAATCTGCAAAACGTGCAGGGTTATACCGATGGACATGAATGATTTTTCGCAGATTTTTTTTACCGAGGCGGAAGAGCTGCTGGCCGAAATGGAGCAGCTTCTGCTGCAGCTTGACGTAGCGGCGCCGGACCAGGAGCAGCTGAACGCCATCTTTCGTGCAGCGCATTCGCTGAAAGGCGGCGCGGCCACCTTTGGCTTTACTGCGCTACAGGAGACAACCCACCTGCTGGAGAACCTCCTCGATCAGGCGCGGGCAGGGGAGAGGACGCTCAGTCGGTCAATCATCAACCTTTTTCTGGAATGTAAGGACATTATGCAAGCGCAGCTGGAAGCCTATCAGTCTTCGCAGGAGCCTGATGAAGCCCGTTATCGCTATATCTGTGAAGCCCTGCGGGAGATTGCCCTTGAGGGACAGCAGCCGGCACCCGCGGCGACCCCTGAAGTTGAACCGCAGCCCGCCAGCGTGGTGCAGGAGAAAGAAACCGCGCTGGTGGTGACCCTGCGTAACGTCGGGGAGCGCGAGCAGACGATGCTGCGCGACGAGTTAACTAACATGGGCGAGATTACCGGCGTTGAAACGACGCCGGATAGCATGACGGTCACGCTGCTGACTACCGCCTCGGGGGACGATATCACCGCGGTGCTCTGCTTCGTGCTCGACAGCAAGCAGATTGAGGTGAAGCCCGCACTACCTGTGCCACAGCCGGAGCAAAAGCCGGTTGCTGCAACGGAGGCCGTCACCAAAAAAGCACCGCCAGCTTCGCGGGCGACCAGTCAGGAGTCCGGCAGCATTCGCGTTGCGGTGAGCAAAGTTGACCAGATCATCAACCAGGTCGGCGAGCTGATTATCACTCAGGCGATGCTCTCCCAGCTGTCTAAAACCCTCGATCCCGCCAGCTACGATCTGCTCTCCGGCTGCGTGGCACAGATGGAGCGCAACACCCGCGAGCTGCAGGAATCGGTCATGTCCATTCGTATGATGCCGATGGATTACGTCTTCAGCCGCTTCCCGCGGCTGGTGCACGACCTGGGCTCTCGCCTCAACAAAGCGGTCGAGCTGACCCTCAAAGGCGGGGCCGCCGAGCTGGATAAGAGCCTGATCGAGCGCATTATCGATCCGCTTACCCACCTGGTGCGCAACAGCCTCGACCACGGTATTGAAGAGAAAGAGGTGCGCGTCGCTAAAGGGAAACCGGTGACCGGGAACCTGACGCTCTCCGCTGAACACCACGGTGGCAATATCGTGATTGAAGTCAGCGACGATGGGGCGGGCCTCAACCGGGAAAAAATCCTTGCCAAGGCCCGTTCGCAGGGGATGGCCATTAGCGACACCATGAGCGACGAGGACGTGTGGATGTTGATCTTCGCCGCCGGTTTCTCCACTGCCGAGAGCGTGACGGACGTCTCCGGGCGCGGCGTCGGCATGGACGTGGTCCGACGCAATATTCTGGCGATGGGTGGCCACGTGGACGTGCTCTCCACGCCGGGTGCCGGAACGACTATCCGCATTATTCTGCCGCTGACGCTCGCGATCCTTGACGGCATGCTGGTGAAGGTGGGGGACGAGATTTACGTTCTGCCGCTGGGCGCGGTGATGGAATCGCTGCGGCCAACCGACGAGATGCTGTGCCGCTTCGTGGGCGAAGAGCGGCTGCTGCAGGTACGAGGCGAATATCTGCCGCTGGTGCTGCTGCGCCAGCGCCTCTCGGTGGCGGGCGACGCGCCTGCCGATGACGGCATTGTGGTTATCGTACAAAGCGCGGGCTGCCGCTATGCGCTGTGGGTCGATCAGCTTATCGGCCAGCAGCAGGTGGTGGTCAAGAATCTTGAACATAACTACCGCAAAGTTCCTGGCGTCTCCGCAGCAACCATCCTCGGCGATGGCAGCGTGGCGCTGATCCTTGATGTGGTTGAGCTGTCGACGCTCAACGTTCCACAACCCCGGAGGGAGGGGGTAAAAGCATGACTGTAGCAACCGCCAGTAAACCCACCGCCGCTGACGCGGCCGCGCAGGAGTACCTGGTATTCCGCCTGGGCGACGAAGAGTACGGCATTGATATTCTCAAAGTGCAGGAGATCCGCGGCTGCGACCGCCTGACGCGCATTCCGAACGCGCCCAACTTTATTACCGGCGTAACTAATCTGCGCGGCGTGATTGTGCCGATTGTGGATCTGCGCGTTCGCTTTGAGCAGCCCGACCCGTCGCAGGATGACAAAACGGTGGTCATTGTGCTCAATCTGAATGACCGCGTGGTGGGCATTGTGGTTGACGGTGTGGCGGACGTGCTGTCGATTGACGTGGATAACATCAAGCCGACCCCGGACGTGGCCTCGGTACTTTCTGGCCGTTACCTGCTTGGGCTGGGGGTACTCGACAGTCGAATGATTATCCTGGTGAATATTGAGAAGCTGCTGAGCCGCGAGGAGATGGCGCTGGTGGATTCGGCGGCCGAGTCATACATTGAGGAGCACTGTGGCGCATAGTGATTTCCGGAACCCCATCAGCGGCGAAGGTTGCCGCTGATTCATAAGTCGCTATTATGAATGTTCTACTTTCCAGAAAGCGCTAAGGATTGCCAGAACGTATGCCCGTCAATTTCGATCTCAACGATCTTTATGCCTTCAGAGCCCTGGTGGAATACGGGAATTTCCGCATCGCGGCGGAATCTATCTGCATTTCGCAGTCAGCCTTAAGCCGCCGCATCGAAAAGCTGGAGGCGGCGGTGGGGGCTAAACTGTTCGACAGAACCACCCGCCGCGTAACGCTGACGCTGTTCGGGCAAACCTTTGCCGGGCGCTGCGGGCAGCTTCTGGAAAACGTGGAATCAATGCTGGCCGATATCGACAGGGTGAGCGAGGAACGTACCGGTCTGATTACCGTCGCTACCGTGCCTTCGGCCGCCTGTCATTTTATGCCCGAGGTCATCCGCCAGTTCCAGAGCCGCTATCCGCGCGTGCGCATTAAGCTTATCGACAGCAGCGCGGGGAATGTTATTGAGGCCGTGGCCAGCGGTCAGGCGGATTTTGGGATCTGTTTCGCGAGAAGCCTGCAGCCGGATATCACGTTCATTCCGCTGGTGGAGGATGTGTACGTCGCCGCGTGCCGTCGCGATCATCCGCTAGCGGGGTCTAAGAGTCTGACCTGGGAGGCGTTTTATCAGCAGGATTATATCAGCCTGGATATTACCTCGGGGAACCGCAACCTGCTCGACCAGATGCTTGGCCACATTAAGCCTGCGCGCCCGGGGATCTGCGAAACGCGCCACGTCACCACGATGCTGGGGATGGTAGAGGCGGGGATTGGCATTGCTGCCGTCCCCGCGATGTCAATGCCGCATGCTGAACATTCGATTCTGACGCATATCCCGCTGATCGAGCCCGAAGTGAAGCGCACTGTCGGGCTAATACGGCGCAGCGGGCGCATTCAGTCATGGATTGCCGCCGAGCTGGAAACGCTGATTACCGCGCGCTATCGCGCGGCGTAACGAAGGGGATCATCCCGGTGGCGGTGATGGTCTGCTGCGCGCTGTCTGACGCGAGGTAATCCAGCAGCGCTTTCGCCTCCGTCGGGTGGTCCGCATGGGCCGTCACCGCACCGGCAAAACGGGTAATATACTGCAGATTATCCGGCAGCTTGCCGACAAATGTCACGCCCGGAACGGGCAGCAGCTCGCTCACCTGCTGGAATCCGATGTCATATTTCCCTTTTGCCACCTCCGACGCGACTGGGATCCGCTCCACCTTGTGCGCTTTTCCCGCAATCTGCTCTTCAATCCCCAGCTTTTTGAACAGCTGAGTTTGCACATACCGGCCGCTGGCGCTGTCGGAGTAGGCGATGGAATGTGCCCTGAGCAGGGTCTGGCGCAGGGTGGCATCCGTGGCGATATCCGGTACCGGCGATCCGGCTTTGACCACCACGCCGACGGGGGAATCCGCCAGCTCAACGCGCGACCCGTCCTGGACCCTCCCGTCCTTCGCCAGATGTGCCAGCGCATCCCCGACCATAATCACCACGTCCGCTTTTTCGCCGCGCGCCAGGCGGTTGGGGATCGCCTGCGGCGTTTGTCCCATCGACGGACCCGGGATTAACACGATGCGATCGCCGCTTTTGGCTTCATACTCCGGCGCGAGCTTTTCGAGGGCGGCTTTAAAACCGCCCGAGATCATCACCGTCACCTCCTGGGCCAGCGTTGCAGCGCTGGTCGCCAGCAATACCAGCCCGGTCAGTCCGGAACGCATAATTTTGTACATATCATCCTCTATTAATTAACGGGCAGTTTGCAGACGCAGCGCGCTGCGACGGTAGAGATAGAGCGTTGCCAGCATGGCGCAGACCGCTGCGAAGCTCATCCAGTACCCAGGCGAGGCTTTATCGCCGGTGTACTCAATCAGGGCCGTCGAAATGACTGGCGTAAACCCGCCGAAGACAGCGGTAGCGAGACTGTATGCCAGCGAGAAACCGGCCACACGCACTTCGACGGGCATGATCTCCGTCAGGGCCGGGATCATCGCCCCGTTATACAGGCCATAAAGGAAGGAGAGCCACAGCAGCACGCTCAGCATCATGGAGAAGCTGGGGGCGCTCGCCAGCAGCGTCAGGGCCGGATAGCTGGTCGCCAGCGCCAGCAGGGTCATGGCAATCAGTACCGGTTTGCGTCCGAAGCGATCCGACAGCGCGCCGCCCACCGGCAGCCAGATGAAGTTAGAAATCGCTACCAGCAGCGTGACCAGCAGGCTGTCAGAGGCACTCAACATCAGCACTTTTTTGCCGAAGGTCGGCGCATAGACGGTAATCAGATAGAACGCGGTGGTGGTCATCGCCACCATCAGCATGCCCGCAACCACAACCGGCCAGTTCGCCAGCAGGGTGGTAAACACCTGACGCATCGCCAGCGTGTGGCGGCGCGCGCGGAACGCTTCGGTCTCTTCAAGCTTACGGCGCAGGAAAAAGATAAACGGCACGATTAAACAGCCAAACAGGAACGGTATGCGCCAGCCCCATTCGCGAATGGCGCTCTCTTCCATCAGCGCGTTCAGAGCAAAGCCCATCGCCGCGGCGACCATAATGGCAACCTGCTGGCTGCCGGACTGCCAGCTGGTATAAAAACCTTTGCGGCCCGGCGTGGCGATTTCAGCCAGATAGACCGACACACCGCCAAGCTCCGCCCCGGCGGAAAAGCCCTGCAGCAGCCGTCCCACCAGCACCAGCAGCGGCGCCCACAGACCGATACTTTCATAGGAAGGGATCAGCACGATCAGGAAGGTGCCCGCCGCCATTATCGACAGCGTGACGATCAGCCCTTTGCGGCGGCCAACCTTGTCGATATACGCCCCGAGAACAATGGCGCCGACAGGGCGCATCAGGAAACCTGCACCGAAGACGGCGAAGGTCATCATCAGCGAGGCAAATTCACTGCTCGCCGGGAAGAAGGTATGCGCAATGTAGGTGGCATAAAACCCGAACAGGAAGAAGTCGAATTGCTCAAGGAAGTTGCCGGAGGTGACGCGAAGTATCGCGCCCGCTCTTGCGCGAACGGTTGCAGGTGAGGGTGAGGAAATCATCGTAGTCTCCAGTTTATTATTGACGTGTTGTCCGTCTGTTTCTGAAAACTGGATCAGTGAGGAGCATTTTATAAGCGCAAATTGCACATAAGCTGATGCGTGACATGCATCAATCCCGAACGGCGTAGCTGGATAGCTATCGTTTACAATAAGTTAACAACTGTTTGATGAGATGGTTACGAAACGAGGGCGGCATTTTGCTCTTACGGTTATGTGACATTGCGCATTTGGCCCTTGACGGCTTGAACCGCATGGATTTTTTTCTCCGGCCAGTAAAAACCCTGCGCCAGATCGGCCCCCGCCAGCGTAGCCGTTCTGATGTCACCCTGGCTCTCAACCCCTTCAGCAAGGACGAACGTTCCGAAACGACGTGCTTCAGCGATCAGGTGCGCTAAACCCGCGCTATCGTTGCGATACTGCTGAAACGCAGCGCAGTCGAGTTTCACCCCATCAAATACCAACCCGCTATCGGCAAGCGTACTGCCATAGTCGCTGAGATAATCATCGAGCCAGACCTCCATACCGGCATGCCGAAGCCGCCGGAGATTTTCATCCAGTAATGCGAGCCTCGACGCGTCAAGACGGGCGATTGCCATTGGATCCTGAAGCTCAACAACCCCCGGTAAAGGGCCTTGCAGAAGCGCCGCGGCCCCCGCTTCGCTGGCGAGAATAGCTGTAGTGAGGTTAACAAAGAGCTTTACGGTGATTTGTTGGCTTTCAAGCGTGCTGAGCTGCCACTTTCTTAACTGCAGGAGTTGGGCGGAAGAACACTGTTCAAACCACTCTGCAATATTGACCTCAGCGGGAGGCTCAGATAGCACCTCATATCCACAGAGTTGTCCCGTAGTGAGTGACATTATGGGCTGCAGTCGAATAGTAAAACGTTTCATGACGACGTGAATAAGTGTTTTATTGGTGATTAATTCTATATCTCTGCCTTTATTTAATGGGCTTAAACTTTGCAAACAGTGTGAAAATAGTTTTTTATACTGGACTGGATGCCTTTTATCGACCCATTTAATGTTTTTCTGCGACTGTTTATACCTTGTTCATCATTTGTTGTTTTTGGGTTAAGGCAGTCCGTCTGCTAATTAGTGTAATTAAAAAAGTCAGAAAGAATTGTAAATATTTAACCGGCCATGAAAGCGTATGTGCGCTATTTTTAATCACCTGGTCCCACAAGAGCCAAAACGTTAAAAGTCAGAGTAATATTGTGGGTATAAAGGCGATCTTTATTTATACCCGACTGATTTTTCGACAGCTTTGTTGATGCGAATGAGCGATTTGATGTCTGGATTGTATTTATGATGTGCTTTTTAAGCATAAATCTCATTAAAATTTGATTTAGATCAATTTTTAATGGCGTTTTCAGTTTTTTCTTACCTCAATGGTGAGTCATGGCACATATCAAAATAATTATCACTTTACTTAACTTGTTGATTATTTGTGTTTTTTATTTTCATGAGGACGGTGTTGAGTCTACATTTAGCGTTGCAGACGGGCCCCTTTCTGAATTTAATAATCCTGACTATTCCTGATTGTTAAAAGAGAACCGGGTAAGAAGATTAAAATTTATTTTTATTTTTCAAGATTAAAATATTAAATTTTTGTCTTTTTAAGTAAATGATGCGATTAGTTACGTGTGATGCAGTACAAAATTCTGACTATGGAGCCTGCATTGCGTAATGTATCCTGGACTTCGCAAAAAAAATAAACTTAACAAAATTAAAATATTAAAAATGATCTGCGTCACGTACCCATGCGAGGTAACGCGTCCAGGTGCCATTTCGCGCATGCCCGGAGGAAAACTTACTTAACAAGAGTTTATGCATATGAAATTTATAATGAATAAGCAGATAATTTTTGACTCAGATATGAGTACGCTGGGCCTCGAAGGTTCTCAGGATGAGTTGATTCAAATCTCGAATCCCACGAAGAGACTTTTATTGTTGCTCATCGCCCATAAGGGCGAGGCAATAAAAAGGGAAGTAATATTTAAGAAAGTCTGGGACGACTATGGCATGGTTTCCAGCAACAATAACCTTAACCAGTGCGTAAGCAAGTTACGTAAGATTATGAAGAATCTTGGCATGGATGAGGAGGTGATTGTCACCGTACCCAAAATAGGCTTTATGCTGCATCAGCACGTTGACATCGAAAAATGCTCAGAGCCGATTGACGTGATCATGGAGGCCCCTTCCGAAACCGCTAATAATGCCAGCGGACGTTTACTAAAAGGCCAAACTGCCGAAAGCAGCACGAGTGAAGTATCACGCTGGCGCACGATGAAAACAGGAATATTCAATCAGCTGGTGCTTTTTTTATCTGTTGTGGCGCTGGGCGGGGCAGCAGGATTCTGGGTTGCCAGTAAGCCCGTTGAACGTAATGAGATTTATATGGGAAATGCAGGCTCCTGTAAGGTCATGATGTCTGAACAGGCGCTGGACAGTATAAACAATCCTGACATAAAGAAAGTCGTGATGGATTTTGCGATACAGCTTAACCCCGTCTGTAAGAGTAATGAGTATGTCCTGATCATCAAAAGCAGTTCGTTCAAAACGTATTCTTCTAATCTCTCGCGTCTCTATTTCATGCGCTGCGGCATGATGAGTGACGGCAAAGCGGAGATATGCTGGGGCTTATTGCCACCACGCTGAGCGCATTGTCCTGTTATTTTCCCGGTATTCACCGGGAATTTATCCTTTCTCCTGAATACCGGTTTATTTTCCCCAGGCAGTCAACAGCCTTTTCTCGTTCATAATCTTGTGAAAAACATAATTTCTTTTTTTCTCACGCGCTGGCGCATAAGTAATCACTGCAATTATGATGTGGCTGGCATAAAAAGCTTAATGAGACATTAAATTACCCCATTTGGCAGGATTATAAGCTTAAGATTTGCGATTTAATAGTTAATTATTTTTGTTATAAGAATTTTCGTATAGATTTATTCCTGCAACTTACCGGGCAGGGTTTACGCGTTCGCCTTTATTTGGCGTTCAATTTCATATGACCGGTTTGTCTGTAAAAAAGGAAGTTTTCATTATCGGTTCAATTGATAAAACAGGAATAAGCGTTATGAACAAGAAAAATATTATTGCGTTAGTTCTGGGATCGTCACTGGTCTCTGGTGGGGCTTTTGCTGCGTCAGACAACACAATCACATTCCAGGGGGAAGTGACGGATGAAACCTGCTCAGTTGCCGTAAACGGTAACAGCGCTTCTCCGGTGGTGTTATTGCCAACGGTCAGCGCCTCCGATCTTGCCGCCAGCGGTGATACCGCGGGACCGGTCACGTTTGATATCGGGGTAAGCGGCTGCACGGGCAACGCCAGTGGGGAAACGAAAATCTCGACGGTGTTTGTCGGTAATCAGGTGACGTCTAACGGCAACCTTGGCAACACCGGCACCGCGAAGAACGTTGAAGTCCAGATCCTGGATACCGCCAACGCCGTTGTGAACCTGAGCAATGGCTTTACCGGTAATGGCGATCTCAAGCTGGCCGCGAACCAGACGGACGCCTCCGCTACCTATACCGCACAGTATTACGCCAACGCAGCGGCGACGGCGGGTACGGTTGAGGCCACGCTGCAATACGCCGTTTCCTATCAGTAACAGGCCGCACTGGAACTAACGTGTGCACGTTTTGCAGGATGCAAACGTGCACATTCCACTCAGCTCATTGCCGTCAGGGTCTCGCCACACCAGGTTTATTCGGCCCGGGAGTTGTTAATAATGATAAGCGCACATCTTAAGCGTATCGCTCAGTACCTGACTTATTTGATATGTGTACTGATGCTGGCAAACACCGCCTCCGCAAGCGTCACGATACTGGGCAGCCGGATTATTTATCCTGCCGGGGCCTCATCCGTTGACGTGCAGCTCAAGAATAATGATGACATTCCTTACGTGATTCAAACCTGGTTTGACGAAGGCGATGTTAACGCGACTCCGGCTGAGGGCGCGAAAATCCCTTTTCTGACGACCCCTCCCGTGTTTCGAATTCAGGCGAAAGCGGGACAAGTTATCCGCGTGACCCATACCGGCGCGCGCGATTTACCCCAGGATCGGGAATCCCTGTACTGGTTCAATGCGCTCCAGGTTCCACCCTCGAATCTCGAAAGTGAAAAAGGGCAGAACAAAATGCTGGTCATGCTGCGTACACGGGTAAAAGTGATTTACCGGCCAGCGGGCATTGGTACCCCAAAAAATCAGCTGAAAGGGCTACGGGTCAACGCCACTTTCGATGCGCAAAAGGGGTATGGCATTTCGATAGAGAACCCGCAGCCGTGGTATGCGTCATTAACCCTCATTGAGGCTGAGGCGGGTGAGAAAAAGCATACCCTCACAGCTGATACGGTAGCGCCTTTCGATCGTCAGACGTTTTGGTTTAACAACTGGAAAACCAAAACCGCGGGAAACGGTACGGTCAGGGTTTGGCTTGTCAACGATCAGGGAGCACGGATCAATGGGCACTATCCTGTCTCGTACCCCTGAGTTTCGACGCAATCTGCTGGCGCTGTGTATCTCATTGAGCTGCACGGGGCTGGTGCAGGCGAAAGAATATGTTTTTGACTCTTCACTGCTGCAGGGCTCGTCCTGGGGCATGGATCTGGAGCAGTTTAACCGGCATCAGGTCGCACCCGGACGTTATCTGGTGGATGTATACGTCAACAATACGCTGGTGAAAAGCGAAGAAAAGATCATCTTTCGCGCTAAAGCGGATGGTCGCGATCCTGAACCCTGTCTGGGCAAATCGCTCATGCAGGCCGCAAAACTGAAAGCAGCAGACCGCGGTGAGGAGACAGCGTGCCGCCTTTTGAGTGAGTGGGCGGAACATGCGACCTGGCAGTTTGACCAGGCCTCACTGCGCCTTCAGCTGGCTATTCCGATGACGGAACTCCAGCACACGCCTCGCGGTTATATTCCGGTGAGTGAATGGGATGCGGGTATGGCGGCGATCTTTTTGCGGCACAACACCCGTTACACGTTCACGGAAAATACAGACACTCGCTACCGCTATCACTATTTGTGGAGCGGCATCAATGCCGGAACCAACCTTGGGCTGTGGCAGGTTCGACATCAGGGAAACCTGCGCTATGCGGACAGCAGCATAAGCGGAAGCGATTCGAGTTATAACGCCGTTCGAACCTGGGTACAGCGTCCCATCGAACCGATCGATAGCGTGCTGGCGTTGGGTGATAACTATACCGACAGCAGCCTCTTTGGCAGCCTCTCGTTCAATGGGGTGAAACTGGCAACCGATGAACGCATGTGGCCACAGGGGAAGAGGGGCTATGCTCCGGAAGTCAGGGGCGTGGCATCCAGCAGCGCGCACGTGGTGATAAAGCAGCTAAATAACGTCATTTATGAAACCAACGTTCCGCCGGGACCATTCGTTATCAATGACTTATATAACACCCGCAGCCAGGGGGATCTTGAGGTTGAGGTCATTGAGGCCAGCGGGAAAACATCCCGGTTTACGGTGCCTTATTCCGCTGTGCCTGATTCCGTACGCCCGGGCAACTGGCAATACGGCCTCTCATTCGGACGCGTTCGTCAGTACTACAGTATTGAAAACACCTTCATGGAAGGCGTGTTACAGCGAGGGCTGAGCAATGAAGTCACCAGCAACCTCGGCCTGCGCATGGCAAAGGATTACACGGCTTTGCTGGCAGGGGGCGTGCTGGCGACAGATATCGGTGCAATTGGTCTGAATGCCACCTGGTCTGATGCCCTGGTTGAAAATGATGAGCGGCAGCAGGGATGGCGTGCAGAAATCAGCTACAGCAAGACGTTTACGGCAGGCACTAACCTTGTGCTTGCCGCATACCGCTATTCGACGAGTGGTTATCGCGATCTGGAGGATGTGCTGGGCGTTCGCCGCCAGCAGAAAAGTGGTACGGAGTACTATTCAGACACCCTGCATCAGCGCAATCGACTGACAGCGACGGTCAGCCAGCCGATGGGAAGCTGGGGGGTACTTAATTTGAGTGCCAGCACGGCGGATTACTATAGCAATCAGTCGCGTATGACCCAGCTGCAGCTGGGCTACAGCAATCAGTGGCGACGGATTAGCTATGGGATGAACGTAGCCAGACAACGGACGCGCTGGGACTACGGGCGCTTTTATACCAGCACCCGCGAGCCGGTTGATGACAGTTCAAAAGAGAAATACACCGAAAATACCGTCTCCTTCAACGTGTCGGTCCCTCTGGACTGGGGCAGCAACCTGGCGTCGGCGGCTTACAACTACAACCAGTCGCGCGCCAGCCGCTCCTCGACCGTATCGTTAACCGGCACGGCAGGGGACGGTCGTGACAGATCGTATTCCCTGTACGGCGGATATGAACGTTATCGGGATGGGAGCAGCGGTAACGCCACGACGTTTGGTGGAAACGTTCAGGAAAATACCCGCGTGGGGTCCGTGCAGGCCAGCTATGACCAGGGGGATAACTACCGGCAGGCAGGGCTTGGTGCATCCGGAACACTGGTGCTACATCCGGGAGGATTAACGCTCGGGCCGTATACCAGCGACACGTTCGCACTGGTACACGCCGATGGTGCCCAGGGGGCGCGCGTGCAGAACGGGCAGGGGGCGACTATTGACGCGTTTGGCTACGCCATTCTACCGTCGCTTTCCCCTTACCGTAGCAACAACGTCAGCCTGGACTCGCGCAATATGATGGCAGATGCCGAACTGAAAGGTGGAAGTCAGCGCGTCGTGCCCTATGCGGGGGCAGTGGTTCGGGTGGACTTTGCCACGCTGAAAGGCAAAGCCGTTCTCATCACCCTCAATACCCGTGACGGAGAACGACCGCCAATGGGGGCGGAGGTGCGGGATGCCGAGGGAACATTGATTGGCATGGTGGGGCAGGGCGGCCAGATTTATGCCCGCGTCCCGGAAGCCTCCGGCGTGTTGCGCGTGAAATGGGGCAAAGCGCGCGACCAGCGCTGCCGTGTGCCGTATCAAATTACCGGGCGAAACGCAGAGCCGTTGGTTTACCTGAGCCAGATATGTGAAAAGGAGAATTAACATGCAGGACCGGTTAAAACATTTTCTGGTGCTGGGGCTGTTATTGCTGATAAGCCAGCCCGCGTGGGCAAACTGCATCAGGGTGACCAGCACGTCATCACTCTCCAGCATGGCCATCGCGGCAGGGTATACTGCCGCCGACTGGTCGGGTGCCTGTGATACCTGCCACGGCAATATTGGGCTGCCGGCGGTAATCAACATCAACAGCGGCACTAACTTTCAGCCGTCGGGGACGTTGCTTGCCAGTGCGGTGGGCAATTTTTTAACGGCAGCGACGAATAAAACCTATACCAGTAATCAAATTCTGTTTCGCTGTACCCTGGCCGACGCCGGAAGTTTATATGAAATGTATGCCACCAACGGCGATAACGCCTATACCGGCATGTATGCCTCCGCTGAAATTGAGGGGGCGTATTATGATGTCGCAAAAAACGTTGCGGTAAGAATGACCAATCTCAGCACCGGGGAATACTACAGCCGCTACTGGAAGCAAAGACAAATCACCTCGGCAGACTGGTATCAGGATGGAACCTATATTTACATTCCAGCCAGCGCATTCAGCAATGTGCTGTATGAGATGTATAAGATCTCATCCACCACCTATTATCTTAACGCCAGCAATTACTATAAAGATGCCTATACCCAACCGCGAGGCTATATTGCCTTTAAGGGCCCTGGGCTGGCATCCAATTCGATCGTGGTGGGCCAGGATAGCGCGATTTATTATTATGGCTGGTATACAAACTGGCCCGGCGCATGGAGTACCTACAATACCGTGACCTACGTCCGTGGCGCACTATGTCAGGTTAAAGACTATCCCGCCGTTGTGCTTTTACCCACTGTCAGCTCCGCCGCGTTGCAGGCCGGAGGTAACAGCCAGGCTCCGTTCTCGGTCAGCCTCGAGTGCGAGTCAGGCGCGGTTTCCGGTACCGCCACGTCCACGGCCAGCAAGGCAAACGTGGCCATGGGATTTTTGGTCAACCAGCCCGTTGCTGTCAGTGCTGCGCAAGGGCTGGGGCTGGTGACCAGCGGTGGGGGGCTAACCTGGCTACTGGATTCGCATTACGGTAACAGCGGCGTGGCTTCTGGCGTGGGTATAAAAATCCTTAACCGGAGCGGGGCGGCAATCAATTTGTTACCCGACAGAAGCACAACCGGTACGGGAAACTCGCGCGGCTGGTATGCGTATCAGGATCTTACCAGCCTGACGTCGACGGGGGCGGTAAACACCTATACCGGTGATTTTACCGCATCATTAGAGGCCCTCAGTGGGCAGACTGTGACGCCAGGTACGGTTAATGCGCAATTACAAGTCGTTGTTAATTTCCAGTAGGCTTGCTTTGGCAGGCTTGCTGATGACGTGCCTCATCGCTGAGGCATACGCCGTGGTTAACGTCGATCGGACTCGCGTGATTTTCAGCGCAGGCGAAATGGCCCAGTCGCTGAATCTCTCTAACGATGGCGAAACGCCAGCCATGATTCAGGTCTGGACGGATACGGGTAATCCGCTGGTGCCGCCGGACAAAGTCAGCACGCCGATTGTGGCTACTCCTCCGGTTTTCAAAATGTTGCCGAAGGAAATTCGCTCGTTGCGTTTGCTGCTTACGGCACGTCAGGGGCTGCCGAACGATCGGGAAAGCGTCTTTTGGCTGAATATTTTCCAGATCCAGCCTGAGAGTGAGCGGACCCGGCAGAACGCGCATAAGTTAATTCTGCCGTTACGCTTAAGGATGAAGGTCTTTATACGTCCTGCTGGCATCGGCGAGCCTGATGCTCTTCAGTATCAGACGCTTCAGTTCCACGCTCAGGATACTCGGTTAATCATTACTAACCCGACGCCCTGGAATATCAGCCTCAACGTGGAGATACCCGGGCAAAGGCCGCTGACCAATATTATGGTTTCGCCACGGGTGGAACAGGCAGTTTCGCCTGATAAGCCACTCTTGCCGGGAAAAACATTAGCCTATCGTGTCATTACCGACGACGGTAATTATCTCAACTATCAGGCCGTTGTTCGACAATAGCATGCGGCGTTAACGTATATGGAAAAACCAAATATCGTTGTAGTAACAAACAACCGCTATTTTTCCTGGGGGATAATGTCCCTTTTAACTCAGGACGAGCAAGAGCGCTGCACTGTCTGGACGCCCGCGCAGGTGGGCGTGAATATTAATAAACGTGAAGGAGCTGAGGAGGGGAGTTGCTGGATTGTTGATGCCGATAACTATTTCAACAATACACTCCTGTTTTTAGATCTTTTAACCGCGCTGGTGGACATAAAAACCACCTTAAACCGGCGTCTGCGCGTCTTGCTTTGTTATAACAGATACATTTGCATGCCTTCGCTGGACTGTTATGCCTGTTTTTCAATGGTCAATGCGGCTCGCGGTATAAAGAGCGTGGAGCAGAAGGTCCGGTCCCTCTCCGGGCACGACAGGAAGGATGCAGCGGTGACGAAATCAGGGAGGAAAACGGCGCTAACGCGCCAGGAATATCTCGTGTTGAATGCGTTGTCTCAGGGACAAAACGTCAGTCAGGTAGCTGACAGATATCGCATCACGCCAAAACGCGTCAGCCACCATAAATGTAGCGGGCTGGCTAAAATGAAGAAAAAGCGTTTGTATGGCGTGTATGGAGAATAGAAAAACTATTCTCCATACAGGGCAGCGTCAGCGCGAGTTAATCAACGATTCGCTGTCGCTGCTGCTGGCGTTATGGAAAATCTCAGCGCTGTGAACAGCCCTGGCACTGTTTGTTCTGGATCTGCTGGAAGAAATCATTGCCCTTGTCATCCACCAGGATAAACGCCGGGAAATTCTCCACTTCGATTTTCCAGATGGCTTCCATACCCAGCTCCGGATACGCCACGCACTCCAGGCTCTTAATGCTGTTTTGCGCCAGCACCGCCGCCGGGCCGCCAATGCTGCCGAGGTAGAAGCCGCCGTGCTTATGGCAGGCGTCGGTGACCTGCTGGCTGCGGTTGCCTTTTGCCAGCATGATCATGCTCGCACCGTGGGATTGCAGCAGGTCGACATACGAGTCCATACGTCCCGCCGTGGTCGGGCCGAGTGAGCCAGACGCGTAACCTTCCGGCGTTTTGGCCGGGCCCGCGTAGTAAATCGGATGATCTTTGACGTACTGCGGCAGTTCTTCACCGTTGTCGAGCAGCTCTTTCAGCTTCGCGTGGGCGATATCGCGCGCCACGATGATGGTACCGTTCAGGGAGAGACGGGTAGAGACCGGGTGCGCGGAAAGCTGCGCCAGGATCTCGTTCATCGGCATGTTCAGGTTGATGCTTACCACATCGCCTTCACCCTGCTGGCGCAGTGATTCAGGAATATACTGGCCCGGGTTGTGTTCCAGCTTCTCAATCCAGATCCCGTCCCGGTTGATCTTCGCTTTGATGTTGCGGTCTGCTGAGCAGGAGACGCCCATGCCGATCGGACAGGAGGCGCCGTGGCGCGGCAGGCGGATCACGCGGATATCGTGGGCGAAGTATTTACCGCCAAACTGCGCGCCGAGGCCGAGGTTCTGGGCTTCCTGGAGCAGTTCCTGTTCGAGCCGGACGTCGCGGAACGCCTGGCCGTACTCGTTGCCTTCGGTTGGCAGCGCGTCGTAGTAGCGGGTGGAAGCGAGCTTGACGGTTTTCAGTGTGCTTTCCGCTGAGGTACCGCCAATCACAAACGCAATGTGGTACGGCGGGCAGGCCGCAGTGCCCAGGGTGCGCATCTTCTCAACCAGGTAATTTTTCAGCTTCGCCGGGGTGATCAGCGCTTTGGTTTCCTGATAGAGGTAGGTTTTGTTGGCAGAGCCGCCGCCTTTTGCCATGCACAGGAATGTGTATTCGTCCCCGTCCACGCTGTAGAGGTCAATCTGCGCGGGCAGGTTGGTGCCGGTATTCACCTCTTTATACATATCCAGCGCCGCATTCTGCGAGTAGCGCAGGTTGTCTTCAATATAGGTGTTATACACGCCCTGGCTCAGGGCCGCTTCGTCACCGCCGCCGGTCCAGACGCGTTGGCCTTTTTTACCCATAATGATTGCCGTGCCGGTATCCTGGCAGGTTGGCAGCACGCCTTTTGCGGCAATTTCAGAGTTACGCAGGAACTGCAGGGCAACGTACTTATCGTTCTGGCTGGCTTCCGGGTCGTTAAGAATGGCGGCGACCTGCTTCTGGTGGGAAGGGCGCAGCATAAACGCAGCATCGTGGAAGGCCTGCTGCGCCAGCAGGGTCAGGGCTTCCGGCTCGACTTTCAGGACTTCCTGACCGTCGAATTCGGCAACGGAAACGTGCTCTTTGGTCAGCAGATAGTATTCGGTGTCATCGTGCGCGAGAGGGAAGGGGTTTTGATAAAAAAACGGTTTGTTTGACATAGCTTGCTCCATAAAAATAAAACCGCCGGAGGAGAAGTCCGGCGGTCAGGAATCAGAACATCATGGACATCCACGGATAGCCAATCAGCAGCAGGGCCGCCAGGAAGATGGCACCGAAGATGGTGCCGAGGCGCCAGTAGTCTTTGGTTGGCAGGTAGCCGCTACCGTAGTAAATCGGGCTTGGGCCAGTACCGTACGGGGTGATGATCCCCATCACGCCCAGCGAGGTCACCATCAGCAGAACGAACACTTCCATATTCATGCCCGGAATGGTGGAGGCGATGGTCAGCATCGCGGGCAGCAGCGCGGTAGTGTGCGCGGTGGTGCTGGCAAACAGGTAGTGCAGCAGGTAGAACGCCAGCAGCAGGACGATTGTTGCCACGCCCGGCGAGATACCGCTCATTAACAGACCGCCTTCTTTACCCAGCCAGCTGATAAAGCCGGTGGAAGAGAGGCCATCCGCCAGCGCCACCAGGGTGGCGAACCAGACGAAGGTGTTCCATGCGGCTTTGTTACCGGTGATATCGTTCCACTCCAGCACGCCGGTCCACAGCATCAGGCCGACGATAAGCAGGGCTGCCATCGCAGGCTCGATCCACGCGGCAGCGAAGATCCACATCAGCAGCGCACAGCACACGAACACCAGCAGCAGGATTTCATTGCGGGACAGCTTGCCCAGTTTTTCCAGCTCACGGGTCGCCCACAGCGGCACTTCATTGTTCACTTTCACTTCTGGCGGGTAGAACCAGTAGGCCAGCAGCGGCATGGTCAGGATCAGCAGGATACCCAACGGCAGGAAGGCGAGGAACCAGGTGCCCCAGGAGATATCAATCCCGACCGTGCTTTTCACCAGCGCCAGCGCCAGCAGGTTCGGTGCAAGGGCGGAGAGGAACATTGAACTGGTGATACAGGCCGCGGTGATTGCCACCCACATCAGATACGAACCGATTTTGCGCGCGCTTGGGTCGTTGGGTTTTGAGCCGTACAGCGGCGGCAGGTTAGCGATGATCGGGTAGATGGTCCCGCCGCTTCGCGCAGTGTTGGACGGGGTGAACGGCGCCAGCAGCAGGTCCGCAAACGTAATGGCGTAGCCGAGCGTCAGGCTGCGACGACCCAGATATTTCACCAGAATCAGCGCCAGGCGGCGGCCGAAGCGGGTTTTATCGTAGCCTGCGGCGAACATAAAGGCGCCGAAAATCAGCCAGACGGTGGAGTTACCAAACCCGCTCACCGCCCACTTAAAGGAGGCGCCCGCCAGCTTGAATTTCGGGTCAGCCAGCTGATCGGGGCTGAACAACACCCACTGGCTGCACAGGGCAATGGCGACGACGCCTGTCAGGCCAATCACCGCGCCCGGCAGCGGTTCGAAGATCAACCCGACGATCACGCCGACAAAGATGGCGAAGTAATGCCATGCGTAAGGCGGCAAGCCTTCAGGAACGGGAACAAACAGCAGCAGTACGGCGACGATGACGGGCAATGCCATCATCAGCAGTCGTTTTGCTTTTCCATTTGATGCCTGGTTCGCCACCGGGGGCGTTACAGCAGTTTTTGTATTCATAGTTTCACGTCTTAAGTTGTCAAAAATTCGGTCGCACTGAAAAGTCAAAATTGCTTTCTTAAGTTTCTTTTCTTTTTTTAGTTATTAAAGGTGCGTTTTTGTATTTTCAGTAATAGCGATTTAACGCTTTTTTGTCTGCGTTAAATTAAAAAATGATGGTGTTTTTATATTGCGCTTTTGAATGCCATAACTATTGATCGAGATCAAAAAAACAGAATTGCAGCGTTATTTTTATGCTTTTATTAATAACCACTCTGGCGTATGTGGTTATTATCTTTTTTTCGGGTTTATTTTATCATTTTTGTAACAGTCTAAATTTTAAGTTCAAGTTATCTGGTTGATTTATTTCGATGTTTTTGATTTTTGGTGAAATGGTTTTACCATTCTTTATTTAACGAATTTTAAGATATTGTGAATGCCTGAATGACAATCGCTAACACCAATGTATTATTCGTGTTATCACAGGGATTAAATAGTTTTTTAACTAACGTAATAGCTTTAGAAGCTAAAAAAATCATTATATTAATATCATGACATCGGCAAAAAACGACGAAATAAAAAATCAATCCGATAACGAATTCTCAATTTTTAAAAGTTTGGAGTTTCTATTATGAGCACTAACGAACGCATTCTTAGCCCCTTCACATTACCGAATGGCACCGAACTGAAAAACCGTTTGTTAATGGCTCCGATGACCACCTGTACCGGCTACTATGACGGCACCGTTACCAGCGAGCTGGTGGAGTACTATCGGGCCCGTTCCGGCAGCATTGGTACCATCATCGTGGAGTGCTGCTTTGTCGACGATCTCGGTCTCGCCTTCCCGGGCGCAATCGGGATTGATAACGACGAGAAAATTGCCGGGCTGGCGAAAATCGCTGAGGCCATTAAATCTAAAGGCTCTAAAGCCCTGCTGCAGATCTACCACGGCGGCCGCATGGTTGACCCGAAACTGATCGGTGGCCGCACGCCTGTTGGCCCAAGCGCCATTGCCGCGCCGCGTGACGGTGCCGCGACGCCGGTCGCCCTGACCACGGAAGAAGTGGAAGGCATGATCGGCAAGTTTGGCGAAGCCGTGCGCCGTGCGATTCAGGCCGGTTTCGACGGCGTGGAAATCCACGGGGCAAACACCTATCTTATTCAGCAGTTCTACTCCCCAAATTCAAACCAGCGCGACGATGAGTGGGGCGGCAGCCGCGATAACCGCGCGAAGTTCCCGCTGGCGGTGCTGGACATTACCCACAAAATGGTGCGCCAGTACGCCGATGACGCCTTCATCATTGGCTATCGCTTCTCACCTGAAGAGATGGAAGTCCCCGGCATTCGTTTTGACGACACCATGTACCTGCTGGAGAAACTGGCGGCGCGCGGCGTGGACTATCTGCACTTCTCCGTGGGCGCCACCCTGCGTCCGTCCATTGTCGACACCCAGGATCCGACGCCGCTTATCGAAAAATACTGCGCGATGCGTTCTGAAACGCTGGCACAGGTTCCGGTGATGGGCGTGGGCGGCGTGGTAAATGCTTCAGACGTGAATGAAGCGCTGGAACACGGTTACGACCTGATTGCCGTTGGCCGCGCCACTATTGCCTACCCGGACTGGACAGACCGCATTGAGGCCGGTGAAAACCTGGAGCTGTTTATGGACAGCACCAAACGCGAAGAACTGAGCATCCCTGAGCCGCTGTGGCGCTTCTCGCTGGTGGAAGCGATGATCCGCGACATGAGCATGGGCGAATCCAAATTCAAACCCGGCACCTTCATTGAGAAAGTGCAGGACGACGTGAACGAACTGGTGATTAACGTCAGCCTCGAAACCGACCGCATTGCCGACATTAAGCTGGCCTCCGGCCCGAGCGAAGACGTCGAGTTTGTCACCAGCTTCGAAGAGATCCGCTCCCGTATTCTGGATGCCAATACCCCGCACGTGGATGCCATCACCGGCGCAACCAGCCAGAGTGAAGCGGTGAAGAAAGCCGTCTCGAAAGCGATGCTGAAATCCAGCAAGGCGCTGGCAGCGGAAGAGGGCGCTGATCCGAACGAGACCAAAAGCGTGGACGTAGTGGTGGTCGGCAGCGGCGGCGCCGGTCTGGCGGCGGCGATTCAGGCCCACGACGAAGGTGCGAGCGTGCTGATCGTCGAGAAAATGCCAACCATTGGCGGGAATACGATTAAAGCCTCTGCCGGTATGAACGCCGCAGAAACCCGCTTCCAGCGCGTGAAGGGCATTCAGGACAGCAAAGAGCTGTTCTATCAGGAAAGCCTGAAAGGCGGCGGCAACAAGAACAACCCGGAACTGCTGCGTCGCTTTGTCGAGAATGCGCCGGAAGCAATTGAGTGGCTGGCAACGCGCGGCATTATGCTGAACGACATCACCACCACCGGCGGGATGAGCATTGACCGTACGCACCGTCCGAAAGACGGTTCTGCGGTGGGGGGGTATCTGATCAGCGGACTGGTGCGTAACGTCAACAAGCGCAACATCGAGGTGATGCTGGATACCTCCGTCAGCGACATTATCTTCGAAAACGGCGAAGTGACCGGCGTGCGTCTGACTACCGAAGAGAACGAAACCGTTATTGTGGCAGCCAAAAGCGTGATCGTGGCAACCGGCGGCTTTAGCGCCAACAGCCAGATGGTGGTGAAATACCGCCCGGATCTGGCAGGATTCGTCACGACTAACCACAAAGGGGCGACCGGCGGCGGTATCGCGCTGCTGGAGCGCATCGGGGCGGGCACCGTGGATATGGGCGAAATTCAGATCCACCCAACCGTCGAGCAGAAAACCTCGTACCTGATATCCGAATCCATCCGCGGAGGCGGGGCGATTCTGGTCAATCAGCAGGGCAACCGCTTCTACAACGAAATGTCGACCCGCGATAAAGTCTCGGCGTCAATCATCGCGCTGCCGGAAAAATACGCGTACATCGTCTTTGACGAGCATGTTCGTGCTAAAAACAAAGCCGCAGATGAGTACATCGCAAAAGGCTTCGTGACCAGCGCCAGCTCGCCGAAAGCTCTGGCGGAAGCGCTGGGTATGGATTATCACCAGTTCCTGGCAACGCTGGAGCGCTACAACGGCTTTGTTGAAAAACAGCACGACGATGATTTTGGTCGCACCACCGCGCTGCGTGCGCCCATCAACGAAGGGCCGTTCTACGCCATTCAGATTGCGCCGGGCGTACACCACACCATGGGCGGTGTGACCATCAACACCGAAACCTGCGTGCTGGACAGCAACCATAACGTGCTGCCGGGGGCATTTGCGGCGGGCGAAGTGGTCGGTGGGATCCATGGCGGCAACCGTATCGGCGGTAACGCGGTGGCGGATATCATAATTTTTGGTACGCTTGCCGGACATCAGGCGGCGATGCGCTCAAAAAGAACGTAAGGCTCCTGTTTCCCCGGCGGCGGGGTGCCTGCCGGGGCTACATCTGAGGACTCATGCTATGCCTGATAGCCATCGCGTTTACAGCTACTCCGCCGTTCTGATGGGCTCGCCCATTCTCCTGAAGCTCTTCTCCCATGACGAAGCCCTCGCGTCCCGCGTGTTTCGCCTGATTAAACAGTACGAAGATCTCCTCACCGTTAACCGGGCGCATTCCCAGGTAATGGACATCAACCATGCGGCGGGACTGCATCCGGTTGCCGTCAGTCGTCCTGTGTTTGAACTGATCCGCTGTGCGAAAGCGGCAAGCCTGCTTAAAGACAGCGCCTTTAACCTGGCGATCGGCCCGCTGGTGAAGCGCTGGAAGATTGGCTTTCGCGGAGACAGCGTTCCGCCTGCCGATGACATTGCGTCCCTGCTGGCGATAACCCGGCCCGAGGATGTCATCCTTGATGAGGCGCAGAGCAGCGTGTTTCTGACCAAAGCGGGCATGGAGATCGATCTGGGGGCCATCGCCAAAGGCTATATCGCCGACAGGGTGCGGGATTACCTGCGTAAAGAGGGCGCTGAGCTGGGGCTGATCAACCTCGGCGGAAACATCCAGACGTTAGGTTCGCCAGAGGGCGGCTGGAGCGTGGGGCTGAAAAAACCGTTCGCCGGTGATGCGCTGATCGGCGCGATGACGGTGGAGAACCTCTCCGTGGTGACCTCGGGCACCTACGAGCGCTACTTCGAGCTGAACGGCAGGCGCTATCACCATATTCTCGACCCGCGTACCGGGTATCCGCTGGACAACGAGCTGGAGAGCGTCACCATCATTTCAAAAGACTCCATCGACGGCGATATCTGGACCACGCTGATGTACGGCATGGGGGTAGAAAAGGGCTGTGCAGCCCTGCGCGCGCGCCCCGATATTGAAGCTATCTTTGTGACCAAAACAAAAGAAGTGGTGTTCTCTTCAGCGCACCACTTCCGTTTTACCCTTCTGGATAACGGCTATCGCGTTACTGACAGTACTGTTTGAGCAATCCGATTTGCTCCGGCTGCAGGCGGTAGCGATACACCGGACGCCCGGTAGCGCCGTAGTGAATGCTGGTGAACAGAATATTGATTTGCGCGAGCCAAATCAGGTATTTGCGGCAGGAGACGCGGGAGATATTGACTGCGTTTGCCAGGTCATCGGTAGAAAACTCCGTCTCCGGGTGAGCGTCAATCCACTGGCAAATCGTGCGCAGCGTTTGCGGCGTTAACCCTTTCGGCAATTTTTTACTGTCCGCCAGCTCCGGCGCGCCGCCGTGGATCAGCCGGTCGACGTCCGCCTGCTCGTAATACTGGTGCGAGCCCATCAGGCTGTGCTTTGCCTTCCAGCCGTTCAGCGCCTCTTCAAAGCGCGGGAACTGGAACGGCTTTATCAGATAATCCACCACGCCATAATGGATGGAGGTCTGGATCGTGGCGGCATCGGCGGCCGAGGAGATCATAATCACATCAATCGGGCGACCTGACGCGCGAATATCGGGCAGCAGATCAAGCCCGTTATCCTGCTGCATATAGACGTCCAGCAGCACCAGATCGACAGGCTGGCTGGGGTTATTGATAATGGCCCTGGCCTGGCTGAGCGTGGAGGCGACGCCGCAGCAGCTGAAGCCTTCAACACGGTTGACGTACAGACGGTTGAGGTCGGCCACCATGGCGTCATCATCGACAATTAATACATTTATCACGCGATATTCCTCTCGCTATCCCAGGGGATATGAACAAAAAATTGGGTAAATACGCCAGGCTCCGACTCGACGGTGATATCGCCGCCCAGGTTCTGGATCTGCTGGCGAGCAAGGAACAGCCCAACGCCGCGGTTTTCACCTTTTGTTGAGAACCCCTTAGTAAAAATAGCCTCCAGCTGAGTGGGATCAATGCCGGGGCCGTCATCGCTGACTTCACAGCTGAGCCAGCCATTCTGATAATGCAGCAGCAGGCCAATCTCGCCTTCCTGCAGTCCTTCCATCGCGTCGAGCGCGTTTTCGATTAAGTTACCCAGCGCGGTGATCAGCACCGCAACCTGCTCTTCACTGGCGGTATCCGGTATCTGACACTCGTCGGCCAGCGTCAGGTTGACGCCCACCTCTTTCGCCCGGTTGATTTTGCCCAGCAGGAACCCGGCGATGACCGGGGATTTTACCTTGCTCTGTATCGTGCCAATGTCCGTCTGGTAATTGTGCGCCGTCTGGATAATGTACTCCTCCAGCTTGTCGTAGCGCTTCATGTGCAGCAGGCCGAGGATGACGTGCAGTTTGTTCATAAACTCGTGCGTGTGGCTGCGCAGGGCGTCGACGTAGCTGACCATGCCATCAATACGCTGCATCAGCTGGCTGATTTCCGTTTTATCGCGGAAGGTGGCTATCGCGCCGATGACCCGCTCCTGGCTTTTGACGGGCACCATGTTGCACAGCAGCAGCCGACCGTTACAGCTGATCTCCTGATCCTGGCGCGCTATGCCCGTCTTTGAAATTTCCCGCAGGCTGGCCAGCAGGGGCGCGCTGGCGTTTTCCGTATGTTTGCCGGAGGGCAGAAGCAAAATTTCTCTGGCGGTGTGGTTAATCATCGTCACGCGGCCGTGAATATCTACGGCCAGCACCCCTTCGCGAAGCGACTGCAGCATCGCCTGGCGCTGCTCGAACAGGGCGGAAATTTCGTAAGGTTCAAGCCCGAAAAGGATGCGTTTCAGTACCCGCACCAGCCCCCAAATCGCCATCGAACTCATAAAAATACTGAATAAAATGGTCCAGACGGCGTTAAGCCGCCCGCGGGCTATCTGGTCTTCCACCTTTTTCAGGGAGATACCGACGACGACGACCCCGATCTGATCGTGCTGGCTGTCATAGACGGGCGTGAAAACCCGAAGCGCTTCGGCGAGGGCACCGCGGTTAACCGAGACATTCTCTTTGCCTTCCAGCGCGGGCTCCAGATCGTTGCCAATAAAATGCAGACCGATGAGCGCTTCGTTCGGGTGCGAATAACGAATGCCCCGCATGTCGGTCACCACGGTGAGCAGCAGATCGTTACGCTGGGTGACGGCTTTGGCGATGGGCTGAATGATGTCTGCCTGCGGGGACTGCATCAGACCGCGCTGGATCTCCGGGCTGTCGGCCAGCGTGCGGGCGATGCCCAGAGCGGTATCTTTTACATCATCGCGGGTCGCGCGGGTTATTTGCACGGAGTAGAGCGCAAAGACCACCAGCAGCACAGAGGCGATAATCGCGCATACCATCAACGTGACCAGCGTATTCAGTTTCATGGGGCGCTTGCGCGTCAGAGGGAAAGGCTGCAAATCGCTCATCAACACTCCGCGATGATTAAGAAAGGGGGTGATTATCGCTGATGATGGGCTTTTCTTAAAGCCATGTAAAAGCGTCGATTTGCTCTTCTTTTCGTGACCCCACTCGCAGGTCATCCATATAAAACACTTTATAGTGTGTGGGTACTCATAATAAGGAGGCTGTTTATGAGCATTACGCATACCGGTTCGGTCAAGGAAAGACGGCACGCCAGCACGATGAACATTGATAGATTGTCCACGCTGGACATGCTGAAGGTTATTCACCAGGAAGATGCCCGCATTTCTGATGCCATCACCCCCTGTTTAACAACGATCGCCCGCGTGGTGGATAACGCCGCCGCGACGCTTAACCGCGGCGGCCGTCTGGTGATTGTCGGCGCGGGCCCGTCAGGCTGCGTCGCCCAACAGGCTGCGGATGACTATGCGCCGGGTAAAACGCCGGTGATTGCCGTGACGGCAGGAGAGGGGGAAGGGAGTTACGAGCGCGGGGTCGCGGACCTGCAGGCCGTTAAATTTGCTGAACACGATATGATGCTGGCGGTGACCGTCAGCGGAAAAACGCCGTGGGTCTGGGGAGCGATGCGGCATGCCTGGTCGCTGGGGGCGCCGGTGGCCGTCATTACCAGCGATGCGCAAAGTGAAGCGGCACAGCTGGCCAGCATGGTGATTGCCCCTGAACTGGGGGCTGATGTGGTTGCTGGTTATATCAATACCAAAGCGGGGATTGCGCTGAAGATGATCCTCTCGACGATCGCCACCGGGCTGGCCGTTCGTACCGGACGCGTTTACAGCAACTTGCGCGTGGATCTTGAGGCAAGCAGCACTAAATGGGCCGAACGGCAGATCGCCATCGTGATGGAGGCGGGGGGATGCACCCGGGCGCAGGCAAAAGCCGCGCTGGAGAGCTGTAACCATAACTGTAAAACGGCGGTATTGATGGTGCTGACGGGCCTGGATGCGTGGAAAGCTCATGAGCTGCTGGCGCAGAATAACGGGTTTATTCGCGTGGCGTTGCAGGAAGCGCCGTAAACTCGGCCTTGAAATGAAAAAAGCCCGCAAATGCGGGCTTTAGTATTAATGGCGATTAGAACTGGTAGGTCATACCCACGCCAACGATGTCATCGGTAGAGATACCGTTTGCTTCATAGAAGCGTTCATCGTTGTCCAGCATGTTGATTTTGTAGTCAACATAGGTAGAGAAGTTCTTGTTAAAGCTGTAGGTCATACCCAGGTCGATGTAGTTAACCAGGTCCATGTCACCAGACTGACCCTGAGGATTGCTGGCGTTGCCTGGGTAAGTCATGTCTTTACCCTTGGAGTAAACCCATGCCAGGGATGGACGCAGGCCGAAGTCGAACTGGTACTGTGCTACTGCTTCAAAGTTCTGGGTCTGATCCGCGATTCCATAATCACCATATGGAGTCATGTTGCGGGTTTCAGCGTACATCATTGCCAGATAGATGTTATTGGCATCATATTTCGCGCCAAGAGTCCATGCTTCTGCGGTTTTACCGCTGGCAAAGCGCGCGTTATTTACGCCCGCAGCTTCTTGTGCATTGGTACGGTCAGAAGAAGAGTATGCCGCACCCAGGCTCAGGCCGGACAGGTCGCCGGAGAAGTCATAGGAAGTAGACATGCCATAGCCGTCGCCGTTCTGGAAGCGTACGTCATCATGACCGTTTTTAGTGCCTTCCTGGTCTTCCTGAGCATACTGGCCCTCGTTCGCACCCTGATACTGCAGCGCGAAGTTCAGACCTTCAACCAGACCGAAGAAATCGGCATTGCGGTAGGTTGCCAGACCGTTAGCACGACCGTTCATAAAGTTATCGGTCCAGGTGTAAGAGTCACCGCCAAATACAGGCAGCATATCGGTCCAGGCTTCTACGTCATATACGACGCCGTAATTACGGCCGTAGTCGAATGAACCGTATTCGCCATATTTCAGGCCAGCGTATGCCAGACGGTTAAAGGATTTATCACCGGCGCCTTCGGTATCGTTAGCGTAGGTTTTATATTCCCACTGACCATAGCCGGTCAGCTCGTTAGTGATCTGCGTTTCGCCTTTGAAACCAATCTGGACATAGGTTTCATCGCCGTCGTCGCCTGGGTTGTCAGAGAAGGTATGACGCGCGTCAACTTTGCCGTACAGGTCAACTTTGTTGCCGTTTTTGTTGTACATTTCAGCCGCATGTGCTGCGCCAGCCATTAAGAACGCGGGTACAAGAATTGCCAGAACTTTTCTTTTCATTATATATTCCCTTTAAAGATAATTAATATGAATATATGTAATCACCCTCCGTAATTACGCGATTGATACTATTCTACGGATTGTTATTTTGGTTCAAAAATAAATGTAATTAAATCAGTAAAAATATTGCAAAATATTTCTATTGCTCTCTTTATTTTTCATGTGAATTAATTGCTTGAATGCATTGTGGGTAATTATTATTAAGTATTTAGAATTTCTATTTTTAAATTTATTTAATTTGGCTATGTTATAATTCCCCTCCATTTTCACCACAGGAAAATATGATGGATATCACACAGTGGCAGCAGCGCTTTGAATCCTGGCTAAAAGAACATCACACGACCGACGACACTGCACACGATGTGTCACATTTCCGCCGCGTCTGGATGACGGCGCAGAAAATGATGGTTCATCATCAGGTCGACCCACTGATTATCCTCACCGCCTGCTACTTCCATGACATCGTCAGCCTGCCGAAAAACCATCCTGAACGCGGACAGTCATCCCGTCTGGCGGCGCGCAGAACGCGCGACATTCTGCACCGCGATTTCCCCGACTTTCCGTCAGAAAGCTATGCCGCCGTAGAACATGCTATTGAGGCGCACAGCTTTAGCGCCGGAATTACGCCGCAGAGCATGGAAGCCAAAATAGTGCAGGATGCAGACCGCCTGGAAGCGCTGGGTGCGATCGGCCTGGCGCGCGTGTTTGCCGTCTCAGGTGCACTGGGGGTGCCGCTGTTTGACGCGGAAGATCCGTTTGCCGATGCGCGCCCGCTTGACGACAGGGCGTTCGCTCTCGACCATTTTCAGACTAAGCTGCTGCGCTTGCCTGATACAATGCAAACGGACGTCGGGCGCGAGCTCGCGCAGCACAACGCTGATTTTCTGATTCAGTTTATGGCGAAACTCAGTGCCGAGTTACAGGGCGACTGCATCGGGCTGGATAGCCAGATTCAACACCGCTTCCGTCGCAGTTTGCACAAGTGAACTGTGGTAATCTGTTTCCAGTCTTTATAGCCCGGTTAAAAGAATGCAGGAAAATCGATCAGTGACAGAGCCCGCGCCTGAGCAGGCTGAGAAGTCAACGGCAACGGTGCGGGCATTGCTGCGCCAGCTGCTGGACATTTATGATGCTAAGACGCTGGCAAACCAGCTGGCGGCGCACGGCGAGAGCCACTGGAGCCCGGCCATCCTTAAGCGACTGCTGACCAGCGAGCGGGCAGGGCGTCGCCTGAGCGAAGGCGAGTTTCGTTATCTGCAAAATCTGCTTCCGCCGCCGCCTGCCGCGCACCCGAACTATGCCTTCCGCTTTATCGATCTGTTTGCCGGCATCGGGGGGATCCGCCACGGTTTTGAAGCCATCGGCGGCCAGTGCGTGTTTACCAGCGAGTGGAACAAGCATGCGGTACGTACCTATAAGGCAAACTGGTTCTGCGATCCGCACGCGCATCATTTCAACGCCGATATCCGCGACGTTACCCTGAGCCATAAAAGCGGCGTCACGGATGAGCAGGCCGCGGAGCACATTCGCCAGACGATTCCGGCGCATGACGTGCTGCTGGCCGGCTTTCCGTGCCAGCCTTTCTCGCTGGCCGGCGTCTCCAAAAAGAATGCTCTTGGACGCGCCCACGGTTTCGCCTGCGATACGCAGGGAACGCTGTTTTTTGACGTCGCCCGTATCATTGACGCCCGCCGTCCGGCGATCTTTGTGCTGGAAAACGTCAAAAATTTAAAGAGCCACGACGGTGGAAAAACCTTCCGCATTATCATGCAAACGCTGGACGAGCTGGGCTATGACGTAGCCGATTCAGAGGTTATGGGGGCGGATGACCCGAAAATTATCGACGGGAAACATTTCCTGCCTCAGCATCGTGAGCGTATTGTGCTGGTCGGTTTTCGCCGCGATCTCAATCTGAAGGGGGATTTCACCCTGCGGGATATTCCCTCCTTATACCCCGAGCGCCGTCCCACGATTGCCGACCTGCTGGAGCCGGTGGTCGACGCGAAATTTATCCTTACCCCAATCCTGTGGAAATACCTCTATCGCTATGCCAAAAAGCATCAGGCGAAAGGCAACGGCTTCGGGTTTGGCATGGTGAACCCAAACGATCCGCACAGCGTGGCCCGTACGTTGTCCGCTCGCTACTATAAGGACGGGGCAGAGATCCTGATCGACAGAGGCTGGGATAAAGCGCTGGGCGAGAAGAATTTCGACGATCCCCACAATCAGCGTCACCGTCCGCGACGCCTGACGCCGCGCGAGTGCGCCCGTCTGATGGGCTTTGAAACGCCGCAGGGCTACCGCTTCCGCATTCCGGTTTCGGACACCCAGGCCTATCGTCAGTTTGGTAACTCGGTGGTGGTGCCCGCGTTTGCGGCGGTGGCAAAACTGCTGGCTCCGCGCATCAAACAGGCGGTGGCGCTACGCCAGAGTGAGGCCGTCAATGACGGACGTTCACGATAAAGCCACGCGCAGCAAAAACATGCGTGCCATCGGCACGCGTGATACCGCCATTGAAAAGCGTCTGGCCGGGCTTCTGACGCAGACGGGCTTTGACTTTCGCGTGCAGGATCCCGCGCTTGCGGGCCGCCCGGATTTCGTCATCGACGCGTATCAGTGCATTATCTTCACCCACGGCTGTTTCTGGCATCATCACGACTGCTACCTGTTTAAAGTCCCGGCGACGCGCACCGATTTCTGGCTGGAGAAGATTGGCAGGAACGTTGATCGCGACGCGCGGGATCTCGCCACGCTTGTCGCGCAGGGCTGGCGAGTGTTGATCGTCTGGGAGTGCGCGCTGAAAGGGCGGTTAAAGCTGAACGATGCCGATCTGAGCGAACGGCTGGAAGAGTGGATCTGCGGCGGCGGTGAAACCGCGCAGATCGACACCGAGGGAATTCACCCGTTTACGGTTTCTCCACCTCGCAAGGCGTAACAACAGGTTTTGCCGGCAGCAAATATTTGCCTAAGGTCACCAGTACGACGGCAAAAACAATCACCCCCAAAGCTAACCACTCAACCGGAGAGAGCGTTTCACCGCCAAGCCCGGTGCCGAGCAGCACGGCCACGACCGGGTTAACGTAGGCGTAGCTGGTGGCGACCGCCGGAGAAACGTTGCGGATCAGGAACATGTAGGCGTTAATGGCGATGATTGAGCCAAACAACGCCAGGTAGCCTACCGCCAGGAAGCCCGACAGCGGCGGCAGGGTAGTCAGCTTTTCTCCCGTCAGTGCGGAGGCCAGCAGCAGCACTATTCCCGCGGCGAGCATCTCTATTGCCCCCGCCATCATGCCGCTCGGCAGTTCGATGCGTGACCCGTATACGGAGCCAAACGCCCAGCTCATCGAGCCAATCAGGATTATGACTGCGCCCCACGGATTCCCGCTCAGGTTACCGCCGCTGTTGAGCAGGATAATGCCGGCAAGGCCAATGCCAATGCCCAGCCACTCCAGCTTGCGGGTACGGATGCCGAAAAGTCGGCTGAAGCAGAGGGTAAACAGCGGTACGGTAGCAACGACCACGGCGGCGATCCCAGACGGTACGTTCTGGTGCTCAGCAATGGTCACAAACCCATTCCCGACCGCCAGCAGCAGCAGGCCGATCAGGGCGGCGTTCAGCATTGGGCGAAGCGGAGGAAGCTTGTGCCCGCGCAGCAGCAGGAAGGCCAGCAGCAGCACGCCCGCCGAAAGGAAGCGAATGCCCGCCATCAGCAGCGGCGGCCAGCTTTCCACGCCGATGCGAATGACAAAGTAGGTTGAACCCCAGATGATATACAGCGAAAAAAGTGCCCCAATAAGCGGTAGCAATTGCCGGAAACGCATAATCCCTCACGACGAAATAAAAAGGTCGCTGATAGTAAACGCGAAAACTATCGCGCTGGCGAGCCCTTTAGTTGTGTCGGTGATGTGAAATTTTTGTTGACGCGAGGTGCCTGTTTCCGCGTTTGCGCTTTTGCTCCATACTATTCACTTAATTACCAAAAAAAGAAGGATCACGATTTTGGCAGGAAGTAGCTTATTAACATTGCTGGATGATATTGCCACCTTACTGGACGATATTTCCATGATGGGGAAACTGGCGGCGAAGAAAACCGCAGGCGTGCTGGGGGACGATCTCTCGCTTAACGCGCAGCAGGTGAGTGGGGTCAGGGCTAACCGTGAACTGCCCGTGGTGTGGGGCGTGGCGAAAGGCTCGTTCCTGAATAAGGTGATCCTGGTGCCGCTGGCGCTGCTGATCAGCGCATTTATTCCCTGGGCCATCACGCCGCTGCTGATGATTGGCGGGGCATTTTTATGCTTCGAAGGCGTTGAGAAGGTGCTGCACTCTTTGAGCTCGCGCAAGCAGAAGGACACGCCGGAGATGCGCCAGCAGCGCCTTGAAGCGCTGGCCGCGCAGGATCCGAAAGTTGTCGAGCGCGATAAAATCAAAGGCGCCATTCGCACCGACTTTATTCTGTCGGCTGAAATCGTCGCCATTACGCTGGGCATTGTTTCCGATGCGCCGCTTTTGAATCAGGTGCTGATCCTCTCCGGGATCGCCATTCTGGTCACGGTGGGCGTTTACGGCCTGGTCGGGCTGATCGTGAAGCTGGATGATATTGGCTACTGGCTGGAGGAGAAATCCAGCGCGGTGGCTAAAGGCATCGGCAAAGGCTTACTGACGCTGGCACCGTGGCTGATGAAGAGCTTGTCCGTGGTGGGTACCCTGGCGATGTTCCTCGTGGGCGGCGGCATTGTGGTCCACGGCATTGCTCCGCTGCATCATGCCATCGAACATTTCGCCTCGGCGCAGGGGAGCGTGGTGGCAGCCATTCTGCCCACGCTGCTTAATCTGGTGCTGGGCTTTATCGTTGGCGCTATCGTGGTGGCGGCGGTGAAACTGATCGAAAAAATGCGCGGCACAGCGCACTAATTGTTACCCGTCTCAGGGTGCAAAAAGACCATTCCTCGTCTAAATTGAAACAGTTTCACCCTGATACAGGATGCAGGTATGGTCTTTTTGGTCAGTGATGAAGTTAAGCCTAAGAAGGGCGGCCCGCGGATGATTGTCACCGGGTATTCCAGCGGAATGGTGGAATGTCGGTGGCATGACGGTTATAGCATTAAGCGGGAAGCCTTTCGTGAAGATGAGCTTCAGCCGGGTGACGGCCAGCGCAAGCACGATCAGGCTTAATCACATAACGCCCGGCTTTGCCGGGCGTTTTTACCTGAAATACCGGGTGTAAGGCAGTAATCAGGGAGTGTGTGTGCAGCGCGATACCTTTGTTGTAAGACGATCTTTTCTGCAATGGCTGCATAAGCGTAGCAATCCGGGTTTGATTGTTAACCTCTGTTTTATCGTTGTTCTGGTGTTTTCCACCCTCCTGACCTGGCGTGAAGTGGTTGTCCTCGAAGAGGCGTATATCTCCAGCCAGCGCAACCACCTGGAAACCGTGGCCAGCTCGCTGGACAGGCAGCTGCAGTACAGCGTGGATAAAATGCTGTTATTTCGCCAGAGCATGCGTGATGCGCTACAGACGCCGCTGGCGTTTGATGTTATGCACGATACGGTGTCGCACTTTAACGCAGTCCGCATGCGCCCCACCTGGCAACTTTTCGTTGATAAAAAACGAACCCTTCCCATTAACGGTGTCTCGGATGCGTTTGTCGAAAAAACCTCGCTTCTGAACCGGGACACTGAGCACATCAGCAATGAAATTTCCGCCGCGCTTGAGGTGGGCTATCTGCTCAGGCTGGCGGCATCGAACAGGCATAGCGAAGCGCGGGTGATCTACGTTTCACGCGCCGGGTTTTATCTTTCGACGGACACGCTATCAGAGGCGAGCGATATTATCCCCCGCTATTATCACCTGGTCACGCAGTCCTGGTTTACCCAGCAGTCGGAACGTAACAATCGCGCCCGCGCGGTGCGCTGGTTTATCTCCACGCCGTCATCCTGGACCGGTGACGAGCGGATGATCACCGCCAGCGTTCCTATTTATTTCAATCGCTACTGGTATGGCGTGGTGGCGATGGACTTTTCGCTGAATACGATGCAACGCCTGCTGACAGAGGCGACGGACGACCGGACGGAGGGCGAGTATCAGCTTTACGACTCCCGGCTCAATATGATTGCCTCCTCTGAAAAGACAGATAAACAGGTGAACCATTTCGATGAACGCGAAATCGCGCAGATTGCGCAGGCGATCGAGCACGATACCGGCGGTGGCATCCGCCTCGGCAGCCGGTTTATCAGCTGGCAGCGGCTCGATCATTTTGATGGCCTGGTTTTGCGTGTCCATACGCTGCAGGAAGGGGTTCAGGGCGACTTCGGCAGCATCAGTATCGTACTGGCATTACTGTGGGCGCTCTTTACCGCGATGCTGCTGATTTCGTGGCTGGTGATCCGCCGGATGGTCAGCAATATGTATACGCTGCAGCATTCGCTCCAGTGGCAGGCCTGGCACGACCCGCTAACCCGCCTGAATAATCGCGGCGCGCTGTTTGAACGCGCGAAAATTCTGGCGGAGAAGTGCCATCAGCAGTCGCTGCCGTTCTCGGTCATTCAGTTGGACCTCGACCATTTTAAAAGCGTCAATGACCAGTACGGCCATCAGGCCGGTGATAAGGTGCTTTCCCACACGGCAGGGCTGATTGCCAGCGCGTTGCGTAAAAACGACGTGGCCGGTCGCGTGGGGGGCGAAGAGTTTTGCGTCGTCCTGCCGGGAATCGGTCTTGAGGAGGCAAGAGTGATTGCGGACAGTATTCGATGCCGAATCAACAGTAAGGAAATACTGGTGAAGAAGAGCACGACCCTGCGCATCAGCGCGTCACTCGGCGTCAGCAGCGCGCAGGAAAAAGAAAACTACGATTTTGAACAGCAGCAGTCTGTTGCGGATGCCCGGTTGTACAAAGCGAAGCAGGGCGGGCGTAACCGGGTTGTCTGGAACGATCAGGACAAAAAGTGATCCAAACCCTCCTGCCAGCCGACCGGTCCGGGCCGTTGGGTGTGATAGACCCGGTCGGGGTTATCGTCCCGTAATGTGATGCCCTGGCGGTTTAGCCCTTTGATCACCACCGCAAAGTCCACGCTGTCCAGCAGCGGCGCATCGTTCGGGCCGTCGCCGAGTCCCAGGGTGGTCGGTTCGATATTTTCCTGCTCACGGTATTGTTCAGTCAGCCAGTTAACCGCCACGTCCTTGCCGCAGCGGGCATCGAGAATATGCCAGAAGCGGGCACCCTGCAGGCATTTCAGGCCACTTTGCGACAGTGCCTCTTCAAATCGGGCCATTGCTTCATCGGTATCGCGCCAGATGAGCGTGACGGAAGCCTCATGCTTGCGTGCAAGTGCCGCACGGTAGCGCGTCAGTCCCGTCCATTCGCTGATGATGCGTTCGTCCACGTCGTCAAAGGTGGTAAATTTAAATCCCTCCTGCAGGCGGAGGCGCTCGATACGCGGACGAATCTGCTCGTGCGTCATGCCTCTGATGTGGCGTTGTTCCCTCTCCCAGCGCACGTCCG
The DNA here is from genome assembly GCF_039718975.1 of Enterobacter chuandaensis. Lineage (NCBI taxonomy): Bacteria > Pseudomonadati > Pseudomonadota > Gammaproteobacteria > Enterobacterales > Enterobacteriaceae > Enterobacter > Enterobacter chuandaensis. The sequence goes on along the minus strand of NZ_CP097173.1, from coordinate 2,906,154 downwards.
GCTGAATCACCGCGCCATTCTCAGCGATAAACGGTAACCCTTCCAGACCGAGATCCTGCTGGATATCCAGCATCTCCGCCGCGCTCTTGCTGCTGCAAAGAATAACCGGCACCTGGTTATCCTGCAGTTTGTCCAGCCACGGCATTGCTGGCTGCCAGTCATAGGTATGAATATCCAGCAACGAACCATCCAGATCGGAAAAAATCAGCAGGGAACCCTGGAGTGAAAGCATAATGACTCCCAAAACGAAGGTGTGTCAGACTAAGAATAATCTTAAAAAATCACTACGGGTGAAACCGCGTTTCAGAGAACCGATCCAGCCAAACCCGCATTCGGCGTGTGTTATTGCTCATAACCAAAATGATTATGTTAAAAATATTATATTCACCATGAGAATATATGCTTGTCATGCAAAATCGTTGGGGATAGTGTTGCTTGTACATCAGATTTCCTGGTGTAACGAATTTTCAAGTGCTTCTTGCATAAGCAAGTTTTGATCCCGGTCATCCCCATGACCGGGATTTTTTTCGTGCTAACGATTTGCTTCAGACACGCTAAAGTCATGAATATCGAGCTCGAAGGCCTCCGCCAGTTCGCGATAGGTGTGATAGTCCCTTCCGTTGACAATGACGTGGTCTGAATTATCGTTCGAACGGCGGACTTCTGACTCACTGATCTCATTGATGGCGGCCAGCAGGGCATCGACATCCACCTCGACCTCGCGTTTGATGGTGTCGCTGTACTCTTTATCGGTCTTCATTACGGGGTTCCTCATTCAACCTACAAACGTGTTCAAGGCTAAGTATAGCCTGTGCATAAAAACGCCATTCACGCCGCGCGGCGATGTGTGTTTTTGCGTTTTGTTCTACACTGGCTCAAAACCAGAGGAGGAATGTATGAAGGTCAACGATCGGGTAACCGTTAAAACGGACGGCGGGCCGCGCCGCCCGGGTGTGGTACTGGCAATTGAAGAGTTTAGCGAAGGCACAATGTACCTGGTATCACTGGAGGATTACCCGCTCGGCATCTGGTTTTTTAACGAACTGGGGCATCCGGACGGTATTTTCGTCGAGAAAGCGGAGTAGCACGGCGTCGGGTGGCGTTGCGCATGCCCGACAACGCAGTGAGAAGCAAAAATCTCTGGCCAGGCCAGAGATCAAAGGTAGGGGGCAGAGGGGTTAAGCCACTAACGCATGTTGACGAAAATCCCGTTCGTCACATTATCGGTCAGACGTACCACGTGATAGATCACTTGCTTATTATGCGTTTTAATTTTCCTTTTAATATTTCCTTTGTGTGACGAAACGGTTTTCGCTTTAATATTCATCTGATCAGAGATCTGAATAGTTCCTTGTCCCGCCATCCACATTCGCAGCATACTTGATTCAGTCCTGCTTAATGAAAGGGTGGGTAAGTTAACCGCTCCTACATTTTTAACTTCTTTATTCAAATAATCACCCAGGATGTCATCCAGTGACTCAGGTTTAATCGACTTAGAACTGATCAATAAATTTTTACGGACCAACAAATACTCATCGAAATGGATATTCGCGATCGCCATAAAAACAATAAACAGGGTTTTTGGATGCTGATTAATGATTTGCTTAATGTGCTGACTGTTGGCTGGATCGTGAATGAAACAGTCCTCATTAATAAACACCACGCCTGGTTTTAGTTCGTCACAAGCGGCTGCGAGTTCTTCAACGGTGTGTGCATCGTTGATGTCTCTCTTTCTTACCCCTCTGCTTGCCAGGTACCCGGTTAACCCTAGCCGGGTGTAGCTGCATAAATCCATAATGATCGTTGACATGGCATACCCTCACTCAATGCGTAACGATAATTCACCATCTGCCTGAGAGCTCAAAACAGCCATACGGGATGGAAAAAAATAATAAACCTGTGAGCATGACAAAGACTTTCAGGCGGACTCACTATCCCGTAAAGTTACGTATAATTTGCCAGGAATCTTCTTAAAGTAAAGTAAATATTAAGTATTGTGAGGTGGTTAGAAACATTTAAACCGCGTCAGATATATCCTGGAAGATGTTTTTCACGTTTTATTTTAGGAATATCCTCAGAAAGACAATATCAACCGTGAGGGCTATTATTTACGGGGTAACTCGCTGACAATATCCGCTAACAGATTGAATATCTCGCCGAATAAATGTTCACAGAAGGGGGCGATAAGGGGCATCAGTAATGACATTAATAAAATTCCGACCGTCAATGTCAGCGGAAAACCAATCACAAACACGGAGAGCTGCGGCGCCATTCTGTTCAGTAAACCTAATGCCAGGTTGACGGTGAGCAGCAGCGTGATGATCGGCAGAGCCAGCATCAGGCCGTTCAGGAAGATCAGCCCCGCCGCGCGGGTCAGCGCGAGGAAGGCATTGCTGTTGACCGGGTTCTCACCAATCGGCAGCGTATGGAAGGTGTCCACCAGCATGGAGATGAGCCACAGATGACCGTTAAGCGACAGAAACAGCAGCATGGCGAGCAGATCGATGATGCGCGCCAGCACCGGCATGTTGAGATGGCTGCCGGGATCGACAAACGTGGCGAACGATAGCCCCATCTGCAGGCCAATCAGCTCCCCGGCCGTACGCACGGCAGCGAAGGCGAGCTGCATGGTAAAGCCCACGGCAATGCCGATCAGTACCTGCTGCAATGCCACCCACACCGCAGTCGCCGAGAAGATCGGAATATCCACGGGAGGCAGGGAAGGGGCGACGATAATGGTGATGATAATGCCCAGCCCCACTTTGACACGCTTGGGGATCGATTTCTCGCTGAGAATGGGGGCGGTGGAGATCAGCGCCAGGATGCGCAACATCGGCCAGAAATAGACGCCGAGCCACTGAACCCACTGGTCGCTGGTGAAGTGCAGCATCGTCAGGTCAGCCGATAATGTACGGCAGATTGGTAAACAGGTTGCGCATATAGTCCAGCAGCAGGTTCAGCATCCACGGTCCGGCCACGATAATCGCCACGAACACGGCGATGATTTTCGGAATGAACGACAGCGTCATTTCGTTAATCTGCGTGGCGGCCTGCAAAATACTGATAATCAGGCCGGTGACCAGCGCAACAAGCAGCAGCGGTGCGGCAACGGCAATGGCAATTTTCATCGCTTCCGTGCCCATCATCATGACCGATTCGGGTGTCATTGCCGTTCCTTAACTGTAAAAACTCTGCGCCAGCGAGCTGACCAGCAGCTGCCAGCCATCGACCAGCACAAAGAGCATGATCTTAAAGGGCAGGGCAATGGTGGCGGGAGGCACCATCATCATCCCGAGCGCCATCAGGACGCTGGCGATCACCAGGTCGATAATCAGGAACGGAATAAAGATGGTAAAGCCAATCTGAAACGCGGTTTTCAGCTCGCTGGTAACATAGGCGGGGAGCAGAATACGCATTGGCACCGCTTCTGGTCCCTGCAGCTCGCCGGTGTTGGCGAGCCGGGCGAAAAGAGCCAGATCCGCTTCGCGCGTCTGGCGCAGCATAAATTCCCGCAGCGGCTGCGCACCTTTTTCCAGCGCCTCCTGCATCGAGATTTTATCTTCGCTGAACGGCTGGTAGGCGTCGGTATAAATCTTATCAATGACCGGCGACATGATGAAAAAGGTCAAAAACAGCGCCAGGCCCAGAAGCACCTGGTTAGGCGGCGCGGACGGTGTGCCCAGCGCGTTTCGCAGCAGACCAAAAACAATGATGATGCGGGTGAAGCTGGTCATCATCAGCAGGATGGCTGGAATAAAGGTCAGCGAGGTGATGAAGACCAGCGTCTGAACCGGGAGCGACCAGCTTTGTCCGCCGCCTGCGAGAGGAGTGGAGACCAGACCGGGCAGCTGCGCATAAACCGCAGGAGCAAACAGGCCAACGCCGGCAAGCGTCAGGGATAACAAACGGCGCATCAGGATCTCCCGGAACGCTTAAGCAAACTCTTCATGACGGACTGAAAATCCGCAGGGGCTTGTGCGCGCTCGTCCACCGTGACGGAGGCGGGCGGCAGTTTATGTAATACGTTGATAGTGGAGGCGGTCACGCCCAGAACCAGACGTGCATCTTCTACATCGACGATGACCACGCGTTCACGTGGCCCCAGCGTGGTGCTGGCGCTGACCTTCAGGCCGCGGGTGCTGGCGGTTTTACCCGCCACACCGAAACGCTTTGCCAGCCAGGCAGCGATAAGAATAAAGGCAATAATACCGAGCAACGCCCCGCTCACCTGGAGCAGCGGGGAGCCGGGTACGGCAGACGGTTGTGATATTGTTGCCTGGGTTTTCATGCTTAACGGCTCAGACGACGCATGCGTTCAGACGGGGTGATGATGTCGGTGATGCGCACACCGTATTTATCGGCAACCACCACTACCTCACCCTGAGCAATCAGATAGCCGTTGATCAGAATATCCAGCGGCTCACCGGCCAGGCCGTCAAGAGCCACAACAGAACCCTGCGTCAGACGCAGCAGCTCTTTAATGGTCATCCGGGTGCGTCCCAGTTCAACGGTCAGCTTAACCGGGATGTCCATAATCAGGTCGATGTCCTGCAGCGTGCCGCTGACGTCGCCGCCGCCTAACTGCTGGAATACCGCGTCCGCCGCGCTTTTCGTCGGAGTCGTTTTTTGCTCGTTTAACGCGTCAGCCCACAGATCGTCCAGTGCTCCGCTGTTTTCATCGGACGGATTGTTCATGTCACTCATTTGGGCTGTTCCTCATTCAGCGAATTCAAAATCGGGTTGATCAAGTGCTCAACGCGTAACGCATACTGACCGTTAATCGTGCCGTACTGGCTTGTAAGTACCGGGACACCATCCACGTGGGCAATAATGCGGTCGGGTTTGTCTATCGGCAAAACGTCGCCGGGTTGTAATTTCAGGATCTGGGATAACCGCATCGAGATGTCGGCAAAGTTCGCCACCAGCTCCAACTGCGAGTGCTGCACCTGGCGCACCAGGTTTTCACGCCAGTTCTGATCTTCGTTACGTGAGTTCTCCAGCGGCGGGTTAACCAGCAGCTCGCGCAGCGGTTCAATCATGCTGAACGGCAGGCAGATGTTGAACTCACCGGTCAGGTTACCGATCTCCACGTGGAACGGAGTGTTGACGACGATATCGTTCGGGGAGGTGGTGATATTGGTAAATTTCACCTGCATCTCAGAACGGACGTACTCCACTTCCAGCGGGTTAATCGCTTTCCACGCGTCGCTGTAGGATTCCAGCGCCAGCTTCAGCATGCGGTTAATGACGCGCTGTTCGGTGTGGGTAAATTCACGACCTTCCACTTTGGTCGGGAAACGCCCGTCGCCGCCGAACAGGTTATCCACCGCAATGAACACCAGGCTCGGCGAGAACACCACCAGGCCGGTGCCGCGCAGCGGCTTCAGATGAATCAGGTTAAGGTTGGTTGGCACCGGCAGGTTGCGGGCAAACTCATGATACGGCTGGATACGGATCGCACCGACCGTGATATCCGGGCTACGACGCAGCAGGTTAAACAGCCCCATACGGAACTGACGTGCAAAACGTTCGTTGATGATCTCCAGCGCCTGCAGACGTTCACGCACCACGCGACGCTGGGTATTGGGATCGTAAGGACGAATATTATCGTCGCCGGTGAGACCCGGTTGCGGATCGTCACTCTTATCGCTGTCGCCGTTAAGCAGCGCGTCGATTTCTGCCTGAGAAAGAATACTGTCGCCCATGTCGTTACCGCAGAATGAAGGCTGTGTACAGAACGTCAGTGACTTCCTGCTTAGGTTGACCGTTTACCAGCGGAGTTGCCAGCGTCTGTTTGATGGCGTCGACCAGCTTTTGCTTGCCCACGTCGGTAGCCAGCGCCGAAGCGTCCTGACGAGAGAACAGCAGCAGAAGACGGCTGCGCACTTCCGGAAGATAATCGTTCAGGCGCGCGCGGGTCGCTTCGTCCTTCAGGCGCAGCGTAATACCGACATACAGCACGCGATCCGCATCACCGAGGTTAACGGTGAAGGTGTCCAGAGGGAAAAAGACCGGCGCCGGCGGCGGTGCAGGTTCGGCTTTGGCCGCAGCGGTTGATGGTTCCTGCTGCATACGCCAGTAACTATAGCCCGCGGTAGCGCAGGCGGCGAGCGTGATCAACACCAGCAGCGGGATCCAGATGGAACGCTTACTTTTTTTGGTGATAGCGGAGTCTGTCATCTGATACGAGCTTCCTGTTTCGGTACAGCTTAATAAGGTGATTATCCCGTGTCCTGCCGCCGTCAAAGCGTGGAAAAGACGGGGATAATCACGCTACCTCTGGCGTTTAGGCGAAGATGTCTACGGCACTGTTACCGCGCGCCGCGGATTGCAGGGCGGCAGGGGTTGGCAGGAGTTCATCGCTCTCTTCATTAAAACCGCCGTGCTGGCCCGAGCGTGAAGCATGATGCTGCTGGGATGACGACTGCTGTTGTCCGGCAAAGCTCTCGCTGCTGACGCTGCTCTGAGAAAGCTGAATGCCGTTCTCCGCCAGGGAGGTGCGCAGGACGGGCAGCGCGGCTTCCAGCGCCGCACGCACGTGGCTGTGCGCTGAGACCATCTGCAGCTGAGCCTGGTTATCGTCCAGCTTGAGCGAGATTTGTACCTGGCCCAGATCTTCCGGGTGCAGGCGCAGCTCCGCCGTCTGCTGGCCCTGCTTCGTGAACAGGGTGATGTGCTGGCTCAGGGACTGCTGCCATTCGTGGGAACCCAGAGGCTGGCTTAGCACCGGGGCGGTGGCAACGGTGGCGGCAGGCTGGCTTGTCGCATGGCTGGACATAATCGGCGCCAGGGTAGCCGTCGGCGATGACGAGGAGGAAGAACTGGCGAGTTCCTGCTTCTCTGCGGCTGCGGCCACGACCGGTGCAGCAGGCGCGTTGGCGGCGAGATCCGGGCCGTTGCTCTTCGCCTGGCTTTGATAGGATGCAGAAAGCTGCGCTTTATCATGGCTTCCCGCAGGCGCGTTCAGGGACGGTTGTCCCGCTCCGTTTTGTGAAAGCGTTGCTGAACTCAGCGCCTGGGTGGCGGAAACGCCATCGCTGCCTGCCGCACGAGAGGCGGCAGTTTGCTGGTGCGGCAGCATCGCCATCAGCGCGCTTAACCCTGCCAGCTCTTCTTCACTCAGATCTGCTTTACCGTCATCTTTACCGTTGGCCGCATTGAGCGTCTTCAGCGCATCACCCTTAGACAGCGGAACCAGCCCGGTAACCAGGGTATCAATCGACGTGACGGGCGACGTTTCATCGCCATTCAACGCGGTTTGGCGCGAGAGCAGATCGGCAATTTTGGCCTGCAGGGCGGTATCGCCTTTGGCTTCCTGTGCGACTTTCGACAGCTTGCTGCCGGCGGCTTTCAGGTCCGCCAGGGTGAGCGGCGCATCGGTGCCCTTGCCCGTTGCGTCCGTCAGGACGCCCGCCAGCAGGGAGAGAAAGTCCTGTGCACCGTCGGTGCCTTTCCCTGATTGCATCCCGCCTGACAGGTCGCTGTCGCTCATCAGCAGTTGTTGCAGTGTGATCATTCCGGTTTCCTCATTGATGCGCGCTGGGCAAACTCATCCATTTTCTTCTGATCCAGGCGGTTTTCCGCCAGGGTCGAGGCTGCAATCTGCCGGTCCTGTAAGGTTTGCCAGGCCTGCAGCCGCTGTTTTTTCTCGCGCCAGAAATTCAGCGCGGTATCGACTTTCTGGGTCCACTGGTTTAGCTGCTGGCGGTGCTGTTCTATCGCCTTCTCCAGCGTCTGGATAAACTGCTGATAGTTAATCCAGCGCTGGCTGCCAATGCCCTGTGTCATATCGGTATTGAGGTTGGTGCGATATTCATGCTGATAGTCGATTAACATTTTCAACTGCTCTTCAGCCTGCTGGCACCCGCGTCGCATTGCGCCAAGCTGCAATGCGGCATCATCAACTTCTTTTTCAGCCAGATCTTTCAGCGTTGATAACGCGCTGTTTTGCGCCATGACCTTCGCCCTCCACCTGTGTTACACCTGCGGGAAAATCAGCTCCAGTGCCTGGATTGAATCTTCCCAGTCGGCACGCTCAAAAATGCCCTGTTGTAAAAACGCCTCCAGCTGCGGCCACAGGCTAATCGCCTTATCGAGCATCGGGTCGCTGCCTTTGGCGTACGCCCCCACGCTGACCAGATCGCGGTTGCGCTGGAAGCTGGAAAGCAGTTGTTTGAAGTTACGCACGCGGGCGTAGTGCTTCTCGGTAATCAATGCCGTCATCGCACGGCTGATGGACGCTTCAATATCAATCGCCGGGTAATGTCCGGCTTCGGCCAGACGACGCGACAGCACGATATGGCCGTCAAGGATCGCGCGCGCGGAGTCGGCAATCGGATCCTGCTGGTCATCGCCCTCGGTCAGCACCGTATAGAACGCGGTGATGGAGCCACCGCCGCTGATGCCGTTCCCCGCACGCTCTACCAGCGCAGGGAGTTTAGCGAATACCGAAGGCGGATAGCCTTTGGTGGCCGGTGGCTCGCCGATGGCCAGCGCGATTTCACGCTGCGCCATCGCGTAACGGGTCAGGGAATCCATGATCAGCAGCACGTGCTTGCCGCGGTCACGAAAATCTTCGGCGATACGGGTGGCGTAGGCGGCACCCTGCATACGCAGCAGTGGCGACACGTCCGCCGGGGCGGCGATAACCACCGAGCGGGCGCGGCCTTCCGCACCCAGAATATTTTCGATAAAGTCTTTTACTTCGCGACCACGCTCGCCGATCAGGCCCACAACGATCACGTCCGCCTGGGTATAGCGCGCCATCATGCCGAGCAGGACGGATTTCCCCACGCCAGAACCGGCGAACAGGCCCATACGCTGCCCGCGCCCCACGGTGAGCAGGGCGTTGATCGGACGCACGCCGGTATCCAGTACATGTTCGATAGGGGTACGCTGCAGGGGGTTGAACGGCTGGGTAATCAGCGCGCCGGTTTCGGTGGTGTCCGGCGCGGGCAGACCATCCAGCGGTTTCCCGCTGCCGTCCAGCACGCGGCCGAGCAGGGCAGGGCCAAGCGGCAGCTGTTTCCCGCTTTGCAGCCCGTCGCCGCTGATGTTTTTCGCGTAGACGCGCGCGCCGGGTAGAATGCCTTCCACCTCTTCAAGCGGCATCAGGAACAGGCGCTGGCCGTTAAACCCGACCACTTCGCTTTCAACTTCACGTGTTTCCAGACCATCCTGACGCTCAATGACGCAGGTCGCGCCCAGCGGAAGCTGCAGGCCGGTCGCCTCCAGCACCAGACCGGTGGCGCGCGTCAGTCGCCCATAACGACGAACAGATGGCAGTTGCGCCATCTTCGTCTCAAAGTTGTCGAGCGTGGTGAGCCAGCGGGTGAGGCGTGCGGTCATCAGACGACTCCCGGTGCCGCCAGGCGACACAGTTCCTGCCAGCGTGTGGCGACGCTGGCATCCAGGTCGCCTTCGTCGGCAGAGACTTTGCAGCCGCCGTGGTGCAAGGACGGGTCGCCGCGCAGACGCCAGCCATGCAGGCTAAGCGTTGCGCCCAGGCTCTCTTCCACGCGCTGCAGATCGTCCGGGTGGACGCGCAGCTGCGGTTTGCCGCTGAACAGCGGCTCCTGCTGAAGTAGCCCCTGAATTTGTTTGATCAGCGCGGTGTTATCCACCACCGGCGTCTGGCCGATAACCTGACGCGCCGCCTCCAGCGCCATCTGCATCAGACGCGAGGCAATCACGCTGTCCAGCGCGTCCAGCGTGTGTTGAAATTCGCTGACCAGTTGCTGCATGCGGGCATGGATCGGCGCCTGCTGCTGGCGCGCCTGATCGATGCCGTGCTCTAACCCTTTCGCCAGGCCTTCCTGGTATCCGAGATCGTGCCCCTTCTGGCGGCCTTCATTCAGACCAGCGTTATAGCCCTGCTCGTGCGCCTGCATTTGCAGCTGAGCCAGCATTTGTGCCTGCTGCTCCTCTTCGCTCAGCTCGGGCTGTTCGACGTCCGCATCGGGCTCTGCGGGCGAGACCACCGCGGGCGTGAATTCGGCAAGGGGAGGGGCCAGATCGTCCGGCGTCCAGCGCTTCCACGACAGCTCATCAGACATAGGTGTCGTCTCCGCTGCCAATTACCATCTCGCCGGTTTCCGCCAGACGACGAACAATAAGCAGGATGGCTTTCTGTTCGTTTTCCACCTGAGACAGACGCACCGGGCCGCGGTTGGCAAGGTCGTCGCGCAGGATATCTGCTGCACGCTGGGACATGTTGCGCAGGAACTTCTCGCGCAGCGGCTGCTCGGCACCTTTGAGGGCGATAAGCAGCGACTCGGAGTCCACTTCCTGGAGCAGGCGCTGGATGCTGCGATCGTCCACTTCGACCAGGTTTTCGAACAGGAACATCTCGTCGATAATTTTTTGCGCAAGCTCGCCGTCGAATTCGCGAACCGCCGAAATGACCGCCTCTTCCTGCTGCGTTTTCATCAGGTTGATGATTTCCGCCGCCGTTCTCACGCCGCCCATTTTGCTGCGCTTGAGGTTCTGGCCGTCGAGCAGGTTGTTCAGCACTTCGGTCAGCTCCGCCAGCGCAGCCGGCTGGACGCCGCCGAAGGTCGCAATACGCAGCATCACGTCGTGACGCAGGCGCTCTTCGAACAGGGCCAGAATATCCGCCGCCTGGCCGCGTTTGAGGTGAACCAGGATGGTGGCGATAATCTGCGGGTGCTCGTCGCGAATAAGGTCGGCGGCACTCTGCGGCTCCATAAAGTTGAGCGTTTCGATCCCGCTGGCGGTATCGCGCGTTTCCAGAATATCTTCCAGCAGGCTGGCGGCACGCTCTTCGCCCAGCGCTTTAACCAGCACGGAACGCAGGTAGTCGTTGGCGTTGACGTTAAGCGCTGCAAACTGTTCGGCTTCCTGCTCAAATTCCGACAGCACGTCGGTCAGCTGCTTGTTGGAGATCTGACGCACGTTGGCCATGGCTGCGCTGAGAATTTGCACTTCGCGCTGGGAGAGGTGCTTGAACACCTCTGCCGCGCGGTCTTCGCCAATGGTCATCAGCAGGATGACGCTTTTATCGGTGCCCGTAAGCGTATTACTCATGTTCGTTACCCATCCACTGGCGGATGACCAGCGCCACGACGCGCGGATCGTTATCTGACATTTCGCGAATGCGCTGGCTCATCACCTCGGCACCCATGCGCTGGTTCGCGCGGCGCTGCTGCATCTGTTCATCTTTACTGAGGCGTACTTCAACCGCTTCTTCCACTTCCTGACGTGCGCTCATCTGTTCGCGAGCCGCTTTTTCGGCTTCAGCACGACGCTGGAGCTGCGGACGAACGCCCTTACGCCACAGCAGCCACGCGACAATCAGCACCAGCAGCCAGCGTCCGGCGGACATCAGCTGGTCGATAAACGCCTGCTGTTGCCAGAACGGCAGTTCACCGCCGGTCTCTTCAACCGAGTTGAACGGTGAGTTGACCACGTTGAGGGTATCGCCGCGCTTCTCGGAGTAGCCCATCGCTTCGCGGGTCAGGTTTTCAATCTGCTTCATCTGCTCGGCAGTCAACGGCAACGGTTTGCCATCCGGCAGGGTTTTGTAGTTCACCACTACCGCAACGGAGAGACGCTGAATATCACCCACGTTCAGCTTAGTGTGGCGAATGGTCCGGTCCACTTCGTAGTTCGTGGTTTCGTTACGGCTGCTGGTGCGCGGACCGGCGTTATTAGTCGTTGAAGTGGTCTGCTGATTATTTTGCTGACCGTTCTGCTGATTGGCCGGTGGCGTAGAAATCGGTGCCGCGTTAGCCGGAGCAGGCTGGTTAGAGAGCGCGCCCGGCACGCCGCCAGGGTATGCGCCGCCGACCTGCTCGTTCGAATTGATCTGGCGCGAACGCATCACCGCCTGAGCCGCATCGCCGTTCGGGCTGTATTGCTCTTCGGTTTGCTCTTTATTAGAGAAGTCAATCTGCGCGGTTACCTGCGCGTGCACGTTACTGTTCCCCACCACCGGGCCGAGGATCGCTTCGATGCGGCGCTGGAGACGGTTTTCAACGTCGGCGGCGTATTTCAGCTGCGCGTCGTTCAGATCACGACCGGCTGTATTGGACTGGGTCAGCAGGTGTCCGCTTTGGTCCACCAGCGTGACGTTACCCGGCGGCAGCCCTGCGACGGCGCTGGAGACGAGATGCGTTACCGCGCTGATTTGCCCTTCGTCCAGCGCGCGGCCGGGTTCGAGGTTTACGGTAACGGAAGCCGAAGGGGATTTCTGTTCACGAACAAATAAAGAAGGTTTAGGCATCGCCAGGTGCACGCGGGCACTCTTCACCGGGCCTAACGTTTCAATGGTGCGGGCCAGCTCACCTTCCAGCGCGCGCTGGTAGTTCACCTGCTCGCTGAACTGGCTGATACCGAACTTTTCCTGGTCCAGCAGTTCAAAACCGACCGCGCCGCCCTTTGGCAGCCCCTGCTGTGCCAGACGCAGACGCAGCTCGTGCACCTTATCTGCCGGTACCTCAAGCGCACCGCCGTTATCGGCAAAGCGATAGGGGATGTTCATCTGGGTAAGCTGGGTGACGATGGCGCCGCCATCCTGATCGGAAAGGTTGCTGTAGAGCGTGCGGTAATCAGGGCTTTTCGCCCATAAAACCATCGCTACAAGGATCGCAATTGCGGCAGCGCCTGCCACGATCAACGGGATTTTAGGATTCGCGCGAAGGCGGTTCATCCACTCGAGTGATTTATTTTGTGGCGCTGTCGATGCTGTTGCACTCATTGCGCACCTCTTAAATCCTGGTGGTTTACGTTATTCGTGTAGAGAAACAAAACTGACTCCCGGGTCGGCAAACACGACAAAAGTTCCATATTGATGGCCCTGCCATTATTTGACGATTCCGGATTTTCTATGCGTCAAATAACCTGGTTTTTTAACGCTATTTACCGCCATTATCTTATTGACAAGCTGTTAGTCTTGACCGCGTAAAAAACCATCCAGGGGAGAGTCATGGCTATACAGGGCATTGAAGGGGTAATCAGTCAGTTGCAGGCAACGGCGATGACGGCCCGTAATCAGAATGTGGCAGACCAACAGCCGAGCATCAGCTTTGCAGGGCAACTGCACGCCGCTCTTGACCGTATCAGCAATACCCAGACCGCTGCGCGCACGCAGGCGGAGAAGTTCACCCTCGGCGAGCCGGGCGTGGCGCTGAACGATGTGATGGCCGATTTGCAAAAAGCCTCGGTTTCCCTGCAGATGGGGATCCAGGTGCGTAACAAGCTGGTGTCGGCGTACCAGGAAGTGATGGGGATGCAGGTTTAAGCCCCCTCGATCTTCGCTGGCAGCCACAGCGCTTTAATGCCACAATATTTTTTTCTTCGAATGCAGGAAAGATGATGAAAAAAATAGCAATTGCTGGCGCGCTGCTGGCACTGACCGGGTGCGTTCAGGTCGATAACTATCAGGACGTGATCAAGCATCCTGTCCCGGCGAACCTGGCGGGATACTGGCAGTCGAAAGGGCCGCAGAGCAGTCTGGTCAGCCCTGAAGCGATTGCCACGCTGGTGGTGACGGAAGAGGGCGATACGCTGGACTGCCGCCAGTGGCAGCGCGTGATTGCCGTGCCGGGTAAGATCATGCTGCGTTCAGACAGCTATTACAACGTCACGCGTAAGCTGGATATCTATCCGCTCGATCGCGACGGTGCAACGCTTGAGTATGACGGGATGGAGCTGCAAAAGGTTGACCGCCCAACGGTGGAATGTGCTGATTACCTGAGCAAAAATCCGCTGGAGAGTATACTACCGTAGCCGTTTGTTGCCGGGTGGCGCTGACGCTTACCCGGCCTACGGGACTGATGGTAAACGCAAAACGGCAACCTCGTTGCCGTTTTTGATGTTTGTACCCTCTCCCTTTGGGAGAGGGGCGGGGTGAGGGGACCAGGCCGCACCTTTTCCATTACTACAACGCATCCTCAATAACCCACACGCTGACGCTTCCCCCTTTGCAGGTAAAAGTTCCTTCGCCATCCGCTGCGGTAATGACCGTTTCTTCGCGATTACCGAGAAAATCACGCCACGTTTTGTTGCCGTAGCTCTCCCCCAGGCAAATCACCTTCTCCCCGTCGTCGCCGTTCGACATGACCACCACGCAGCCGGGATCGTCCTCGGTGCCGCTGCGGCTGAAAGCGATGCAGTTTGGATGATCGAAAAACAGCGTCTGCACGCCGTGGGCAAAACGCTGGCGGGCGAGGATCAGCTCGTGAAGCTGCTCAATCACCGGCATGTCGATGTGATAGGTCTCGCCGTCGCCTCCCGTATCGTCATAGCTGGCGCCGAAGAGATCCGGATAGAAGACGCTCGGCACGCCGTTTTCCCGCAGCAGGATCAGCGCATACGCCAGCGGCTTAAACCAGGCTTCGACCGGCGCTTCGAGCGCCTGCAAAGGTTGGGTGTCGTGGTTCGCGACGAGGGTGACCGCATGGAACGGGTCGGCCTCCACCAGCGTACCGGTGAAGATCTGGCTCATGTCGTAATCCCGCCCCTGGCGCGACGCCTCGTGGAATTTCATCTGCAGCGGGGCATCAAACAGCATGGTTTTGCCCTCGACCTGGTCAATATAGGCCTGCAGTTTGTCCACCTCGTGAGACCAGTATTCCGCCACGATAAACAACGGCTGGTCGGCGACCTCCTGAACGTGCTCTATCCACTCTTTGTAAAACCAGGCGGGAATATGCTTGACGGCGTCCAGACGAAAACCGTCGCAGCCCGTCTGTTCCATGACCCAGCGGGCCCAGTATTTTATCTCCTCGGTGACGGCATGGTTGCGAAAGTCGATGTTTTCGCCCATCAGATAATCGAAATTACCCATCTCGTCATCGACCTGGTTGTTCCAGCCTTCGCCGGTGTAGTCGTTGACGATTTTAAAAATGCCGTCTTCATCGGGGTTTTCAATATGATCGATACCGCTGAAGCATTTGTAATCCCAGATAAACTGCGAATATTGCCCGGCGCGGGCAGGGAAGGTGTAGCGTGTCCATGCTTCACACTCAACGATCTCATCAGCGATTTGCGTGCGGTCCTGTTCATTTACGCGCTGTACGCGGACAGACTCTTTCTCATCTGCCCCCATTTTATGGTTGACCACCACGTCCAGCAGTACGGCAATGTCGTTGCTTTTGAGGGCGTCGATGGCCTCCAGCAGCTGCGCTTTGTCACCATATTTTGTGGCGATGCTGCCTTTCTGATCAAACTCGCCGAGATCGAACAGATCGTAAGAGTCATAGCCAACCGAATACCCGCCGGAAGCCCCTTTATACGCGGGCGGCAGCCAGATCATGTTAATGCCGATTTCATTGAGATTGGGGGCTAACGCCGTGACTTCTCGCCACAATTCACCGCCAGCGGGGTAATACCAGTGAAAGCATTGTAACAGGGTGGGGTTTTTCATCGTCCGTGCTCCAGAAGCCATTTGGCAGACTTCTGGAGTATGGATGAAGAAATCATAATTGTGTGTCGCGGGTAACACTTTCTGGATAAAGAATATTCCCTGACAGCTTTCCATAGGTAGAGGTGATGGATTGCTGTTTGCCGGTCTGGTCGATGAGATTACGCAGTTCGTCCATCCGCACTTTAAGCAGCGCCTTTAACGTATTCTCATTGTCGAGGATCATTTCCAGCAGCGCACGCGCTTGATCAACCTGAGCCGGAGGGCATGACATGATGGGCGTTTGCGAGATCCTTTCCACCAGTTGAACGTAATGCATTTCCTGCTCGATAAGCGCATCCCATTGACCAGAATGTGCGAGATTTAGCATAGCAATGCTCTGAGCATGTAACGCCTGCCAGTGGCTAAGCGCTGCGCTGGGATTATTCATCAAAATTATCCTGAAATAGAGGACGCATTGGGGCCGATTTGCTTCCACGCATCCGCAATGTTGTTTAATAAACCCTCGACTTCAACAATTGCGTCTACGTCATTACTGACGTTTGCCAGTAATAAACGTCGAACCATATATTCGTACAAGGAGGCAAGATTCCCGGACAGCTCGCTCTCAACCTCCATGTTCAGTCCTGCTTTTAAACCGTTGTCGATGATGTTGATGGCTTTGGATAACGCTTCGCCTTTCTCACGAATTTGTCCGGCTTCAAGGAACAAACGCGCGCGAACAAGGGCGCTATGCGCCCCGTCGAACAACATGACAATCAGCTGGTGTGGACTGGCATTCATCACTGCGCTTTCGACTCCTATCTGCTGATAGGATTGAACACCAGAGGTCTTATACATTTCCACTCCTCAATGCGACGACTATTTTTGTGAGAACTGTTGGGTCAGGTAGTTGGCTGTACTGGTCATTTTGGTGACTAATACGTCCAGGCTGGTGAACTGGGTTTTGTAACGCGCCATGGTGGCTTCAATTTGGGCATCCATGGCATCGTAGCGTTCGCCCAGGGTTTTCAGCGTTTTGTTGATCCCGTCTTTCGCGTTCTGGATCACCCCGGCGCTGCCGGTACTGGTGCTGAGCATGGTGGTCAGCGTGTTGTTCATCTGGGTCGCCAGACCGGTGGTTTTTCCGTCACCGACAAAATACTGCTGTACGGCGTTCGGGTTGTCGGTGAGCGCTTTTTTCAGCTTATCCGTATCGACTTTCAGGTTACCGATCGTACCGTCCGATCCTTTTACCGGGTCCTGGGTAATCCCCAGCTGGGCCATGATCTGAACAGTGCCGGTCTGCACTTCGGTCAGCAGGCCGCGCAGCTGAGACTGGACCCCGCGCACGTTCGCATCACCGACCAACGCGCCGTTGCTGGAGGACTGGCTGCCGGCGCCTGCATCAACCGGAACATACTTCGTCAAACTGTTAATGGTGGACTGCAGCGAGTTGTACGCCGTGACCCAGTCCGTAATCGCCTTCTGGTTTGCATCCGTTGCGCGTGAAACCTCAAGGGTTTCATCGGCTTTGCTTTCGGCCTTCACCGAGAAGGTGACGCCAGGCAGCGCATCGGTAATGGTATTCGACTGGCGCTCGATAGAGATGTTGTTCACCACCACAATCGCGTTCTGCGCGTCGGTGTTTACCGTCAGCGCGCCCGTTTTGGTGGTTGAATCGTAGCCAATGGCGCTTTGCAGCTTGGCGTCGCCAGTGACGCTGACGGTCATCGCACCATCGGTACCGGTGGTTTTTGATGACAGCATCAGGCGGTAATCACCGTCTTTTGCTTTAATGACGCTGGCGGTGACGTTGCCGTTCGCTTTATTAATGGCGCTCGCGATCCCGGCCAGCGACGTATCGCCATCGGCCAGCGTGACCTCTAACGGTGTCTTCGTGCCCGGCTGGGTAATGGTGATTTTACGCGTCGTCCCTGTTGTATCGCCGAGCAGATCCGTGTTGTTTGCATAGGAGCCGGTAGTGAGCGCCTGTGCTTTTGCAACCTGGTTGACGTTAACCACAAAGGAACCCACGGACGCATCAGCCGTTGTCGTGGCGGTAAAGGCCGTGTTGGTGCTGCTCACGGACGTTGAGTTCCAGGTGGTGGCTTTACCCAGTGCAGCGGTGGCAGTCTGCAGCGATGTCATGGCGCTCTGCAGCTTGCCGTAAGCGCTTAACTGTGCGTTATACGTTGATTGCTGGGAAGTAATCGTCGTCAGCTTGGTTTTCTCTGCCGCTTCCAACTGATTATATAAATCCCCGAGTCCTGCAGAACCTATCCCGAGGTTACTGATAGTAGCCATGCATATTTTCCTTAAAATACGAAAGTAGTTCAGGACTCTTATCGGCCTCTCAACGTAAAAGTTTACGATGGTGAGAAAAAAATAATCCAAAGAATAGGCACGTCCTGGCGGGGTAAATGAAAGGATTGCACTTTAGGATCATTATCCACGCATTGAAAACACGAATAAGTGTGTGCCTTTTTTGTCATCTTTTTGCGCGTTAAAAAAGCGTAAATAATAACGCGTTGACGGACCTTAATTGATTTTTTAAAAATAAATTCGTTAATAATCAGTTGCTTGTAATTTTTTCAAAATTGATTCTAAAGTCTTTTGGGGACCCGTCGATAACCTTGTTGACGGTGAGAGACGCTGTGAGTGTTAGGCACCGGACCTAAAACCCAATTTTTGAAGGAAAGAAAATTATGGCAGTTATCAATACTAACCTGTTGTCCCTGACCACTCAGAACAACCTGAACAAATCTCAGTCTTCTCTGGGCACTGCTATCGAGCGTCTGTCTTCCGGTCTGCGTATCAACAGCGCGAAAGACGATGCCGCTGGCCAGGCGATTGCAAACCGCATGACCTCCCAGATTAAAGGCATGAACCAGGCTGCACGTAACGCCAACGACGGTATCTCCATGGCGCAGACGGCTGAAGGCTCCCTGAACGAAATCAACAGCAACCTGCAGCGTGTACGTGAACTGGCTGTTCAGGCAAGCAACGGCACCAACAGCGCATCTGACCTGGCTTCTCTGCAAGATGAAGTTACCGCTCGTCTGGCTGAAATCGACCGTGTTGCGGGCAAAACTGACTTCAACGGCATCAAACTGCTGGACGGTAGTGCTGGTGCTGTTAAAATTCAGGTTGGCGTAAACGACGGCGATACCATCAATCTGGACCTGAGTGCTAATGCTGATTCTACAACTCTGGGCGTGAAAGGTATCAACCTGAAAGCATTGGCTGGTACTGAACTGGACACCATTGACAAAGCTATCGCTAAAGTTGATACCGCTCGTTCAGGCCTGGGTGCTGTGCAGAACCGTTTCACTTCTGCCATCAACAACCTGAACAACACCTCTAACAACCTGTCTGCTGCTCAGTCCCGTATCCAGGACGCTGACTACGCAACTGAAGTTTCCAACATGTCCCGCGCGCAGATCCTGCAGCAGGCTGGTACTTCTGTTCTGTCTCAGGCAAACCAGGTTCCACAGACCGTTCTGTCTCTGCTGCGTTAATTTTACGCACGAAACCCCGCTTCGGCGGGGTTTTTTTGTCTCTGAATTTTGAGGATCCGCCCGTGAAACAGATCGTTATTACCCAGCCTAAACTGGTCGCAGATTTTTCCTGTGTCGGTGGGGAATGCCGTGAACATTGTTGTCAGGGCTGGACCATCGCGTTCGATAAATCCTCCGTCAACCGCTATCTCAACAGTAAAAACGCGGCAATTCGCCAGACGGCGAAGACGGGAATTAAAGTTACCAAAAAACAGTACGGCCACTGGGGTGAGGTGATTTTCCATACGGAGAGTAAAAACTGCCCGTTTATGGATACCGATAAGCTCTGCTCAATTCATGGCGCGATGGGCGCTCAGGCCTTAAGCCCGACCTGTTCGTCATTTCCCCGGACAAACCGGGTCTATAAAACCGAAATCGAAAAATCCCTCAACCTCTCGTGTCCGGAAGTGACCCGTCTGCTGCTGAACGATCGAGAGTCGATGGCGATGATGGAATTCGTCAGCGTTCAGCAGGACGTGAATAATGCGCCAGCGATGGATTTGAAGATTAAGGTCATCAATCTCTTCTGCCAGAACCTATTCAGCGTTGAGGCGGTGAGCGTTGAAGAACAAGTCTATGCCGTGGTGAAATTCCTGATGGTGGCTGAAAAGCTCGAAAAACTGGAAGAGAATATCAGCACGCTCGAAACGGTATATTTTTCGCTGGTGAACGAGCTGGTGAGCGGCAAAATCAAGACGGAGTTAGGCGGGTTTAATCAGAACTACAGCCTGAAATTCGCATTAATCTCGCTCATCCAAAGCTACTTTACGAAGAAAGCGACGGCCCGCGGTGGCGCCGTATTAAACCGTTATTTTGATCAGCTTTATAAACAGTTTAACTCTGTCGATGACACCCTTCCGGCAGAAAAAGTGATGGAGAACATCGAGTCCGTCTGGCGCGATGTGGCGGGCAGTTACCTGGCGGAAAACGATCACCTGTTTAAAAACTTTTTTAAATACAAGCTCTGGCAGCAGGGCTTCCCGCAGAACAATGGCCGCAGCATGTTGAATAATCTTTATTTAATCGTTGCGGAGTTCTATTTCCTCAAATCGCTGCTTGCCGGGCAGGCCATCGTCGCGGGGAAAATTGAACAAGACAATATTATTGACGTTATTTACAGTTTCCACTCCCTGAGCCAGCATAATCAGGAAGCCGGAAAGCTCTTTCATCAACATATAGATAGCGTCAAACTGGGCGACGATCTTTCATTGTTGCAACTGTTAATTTAGCCAGGAAAGTTGCCCCAGCTGTGGGCAACCTCAGAATAACCTCACTTTATCCCCCTTTTTCATCCAATTGAACGCCCTGCAGAATCGGATAATCATGCCGATAACTCAACTAACGCAGGGCTGTTTATCGTGAATTCACTCTATACCGCTGAAGGTGTAATGGATAAACACTCGCTGTGGCAGCGTTATGTCCCGCTGGTGCGTCACGAAGCATTGCGCCTCCAGGTGCGCTTGCCGGCGAGCGTGGAACTTGACGATCTGCTACAGGCGGGCGGTATCGGGTTATTGAATGCAGTTGACCGATACGACGCTCTGCAAGGAACGGCATTTACGACTTACGCAGTTCAGCGTATTCGTGGTGCGATGCTGGACGAGCTGCGCAGCCGGGACTGGGTGCCGCGCAGCGTTCGCCGCAACGCGCGCGAAGTGGCGCATGCGATGGGGCAGCTGGAACAGGAACTGGGACGCAACGCAACGGAAACAGAAGTGGCGGAACGTCTTGGCATTGCTGTTGAAGAGTATCGTCAGATGTTGCTCGATACCAATAATAGCCAACTCTTCTCTTATGATGAGTGGCGCGAAGAGCATGGCGATAGCATCGAGCTGGTGACGGATGAACACCAGCAGGAAAACCCGTTACACCATTTAATGGAAGGGAATTTACGCCAGCGCGTAATGGAAGCGATTGAGGCTCTGCCTGAACGCGAACAGCTGGTATTGACCCTTTATTACCAGGAAGAGCTTAACCTCAAAGAGATTGGCGCTGTTCTGGAGGTGGGAGAGTCGCGGGTGAGCCAGCTGCACAGCCAGGCCATTAAACGCTTACGAACCAAGCTGGGTAAGTTATAGGTGATTGATTCACCTGAAAAATGCCGCACAACGTATTGACAACCAGGAGTTATCATGACGGTGCAGCAATCTAAAAGACGGCCTTTAAGCCGCTACCTGAAAGACTTTAAACACAGCCAGACGCATTGCGCCCACTGTAACAAATTACTCGATCGCATCACGCTGGTTCGCCGCGGCGAGATCGTGAATAAAATCGCGATCTCTCGTCTCGACACGTTGATGGATGAAGCCGCGTGGCTCGAAGAGCAAAAAGAGTGGGTGGCGCTTTGCCGTTTCTGTGGCGATCTCCACTGCAAAGAGCAAAGCGACTTCTTCGACATCATCGGCTTCAAACAATTCCTGTTTGAACAAACGGAGATGAGCCACGGCACCGTGCGCGAATATGTGGTTCGCCTGCGCCGCCTCGGGCAGCATCTGACCGTTAACAATATCTCTCGCGATCTGCTCAAGACCGGTTATCTGGATGAGAATCTGGAGCCGTGGCTGCCTGCAACCAGCACCAACAACTACCGAATTGCGCTGCGCAAGTACGCGCAATATAAGGTGCAAATGCCGGGTGCCGTGAAGCAGAAAGCGCTCGCCGGAACAACTTCTGATATATATTAAAAAAGAATAAGATGTAGCGCAGTCGCCTTTGACCTTGCAGGCGATTTCTCTACACTACGTAAAAATTCCACTATATCGGGGTATTTATGAAATTAGCACTTCTGGGTCGTCAGGCGCTGATGGGAGTTATGGCCGTCGCGCTGGTTGCGGGCATGAGCGTGAAAACGTTCGCTGCTGAAAACCTGCTGAATAAAGTAAAAGAGCGCGGTACGTTGCTGGTCGGGCTGGAAGGAACCTATCCTCCGTTCAGCTTCCAGGGTGATGACGGCAAGCTGACCGGTTTTGAAGTGGAATTTGCAGAAGAACTGGCGAAACACCTCGGCGTCAAAGCGTCCCTGAAGCCGACCAAATGGGACGGTATGCTGGCGTCGCTGGACTCCAAACGCATTGACGTGGTGATTAACCAGGTAACCATTTCTGACGAGCGTAAGAAGAAATATGACTTCTCCACGCCGTATACCGTGTCCGGTATCCAGGCGCTGGTGAAGAAAGGTAACGAAGGCTCCATCAAATCCGCTGCCGATCTGAAAGGCAAAAAAGTCGGTGTCGGTCTGGGAACCAACTACGAAGAGTGGCTGCGTCAGAACGTTCAGGGCGTGGATATCCGCACCTATGATGATGACCCGACGAAATATCAGGATCTGCGCGTGGGCCGTATCGACGCCATTCTGGTTGACCGCCTGGCTGCACTGGATCTGGTCAAGAAAACCAACAATACCCTGGCGGTAGCGGGTGATGCCTTCTCTCGTCAGGAATCCGGCGTGGCCGTTCGTAAAGGTAACGAGGATCTGGTGAAAGCCATTGATGCCGCCATTGCCGATATGCAAAAAGACGGAAGCCTGAAGGCGCTGTCCGAGAAGTGGTTCGGGGCTGACGTCACCAAATAAGTCTCTGACGTGAAAAAAAGGCGCTTTTAAAAGCGCCTTTTTTATTTCTTACGCGTCTGCGTGCATAATGAAAAATATCACATTTTGTCTGAGTTACCGGAGAACCCATGTCACTACAGAATTTAACGCGCTTTCCCCGTCTGGAGTTTATCGGCGCGCCGACGCCTCTGGAGTATCTGCCGCGATTTTCTGATTATTTAGGACGCGATATTTTTATTAAGCGCGATGACGTGACGCCGATGGCGATGGGGGGCAATAAGCTGCGCAAGCTGGAGTTTCTGGCGGCTGACGCGCTGCGCGAAGGCGCGGATACGCTTATTACTGCCGGGGCAATTCAGTCTAACCACGTTCGTCAGACGGCGGCCGTGGCGGCAAAGCTTGGCCTTCACTGCGTGGCCCTGCTGGAAAACCCGATTGGTACGAAGGCAGAAAATTATCTGACCAACGGTAACCGTCTGCTGCTGGATCTGTTCAATGTGCAGGTTGAAATGGTCGATGCGTTGACTGACCCAAACGCACAGCTTGACGATCTGGCCACGCGCCTGGAAGCGCAGGGCTTTCGTCCGTATGTCATTCCCGTCGGCGGCTCGAATGCGCTGGGCGCGCTGGGCTATGTGGAAAGTGCGCTGGAAATCGCCCAGCAGTGTGAAGGGGCGGTGAGCCTCTCGTCCGTGGTGGTTGCCTCCGGAAGCGCAGGCACCCATGCCGGGCTGGCGGTAGGGCTGGAGCAGCTGCTCCCGGACGTCGAGCTGATTGGCGTGACGGTGTCCCGCAGCGTTGCGGATCAGAAACCGAAAGTGGTCACGTTACAGCAGGCGGTCGCAGAACAGCTGGAGCTGACGGCAAAGGCCGATATCCTGCTCTGGGATGACTATTTTGCACCGGGTTACGGCACGCCTAACGAAGAGGGAATGGAAGCGGTTAAGCTGCTGGCACGCCTCGAGGGTATACTGCTTGATCCGGTTTATACGGGCAAAGCGATGGCCGGGCTTATCGATGGCATTGCGCAGAAACGCTTTAAGGATGAAGGGCCGATTTTATTTGTGCACACCGGCGGGGCGCCCGCGCTGTTTGCTTATCATCCTCATGTCTAAAAATCAGGTCGAAAAATAATAATGCAAGAAAGTATTCAACTGGTTATTGATTCCCTGCCGTTCCTGCTGAAAGGTGCGGTGTTTACATTACAGCTCAGTATCGGCGGGATGTTCTTCGGGCTGGTGCTGGGCTTTGTGCTGGCCCTGATGCGCATGTCGTCCATCCTGCCGGTACGCTGGCTGGCGCGCTTTTATATCTCCGTGTTTCGCGGCACGCCGCTTATCGCTCAGCTCTTTATGATCTACTACGGTTTGCCGCAGTTCGGCATCGAGCTCGATCCCATCCCGGCAGCGATGATTGGCCTGTCGCTTAATACGGCGGCATACACGTCCGAAACCCTGCGAGCGGCGATCTCGTCAATCGATAAAGGGCAGTGGGAAGCGGCGGCCAGTATCGGGATGACGCCGTGGCAGACGCTGCGTCGCGCCATTCTGCCGCAGGCGGCACGCGTGGCGCTTCCGCCGCTGAGCAACAGCTTCATCAGCCTGGTGAAAGATACCTCCCTGGCGGCGACCATTCAGGTGCCGGAGCTGTTCCGTCAGGCGCAGCTTATTACCTCCCGCACCCTGGAAGTCTTCACCATGTATCTGGCCGCCTCGCTGATCTACTGGGTGATGGCGACGGTGTTGTCTGCCCTGCAAAACTACTTTGAAAACCAGCTTAACCGCCAGGAGCGTGATCCAAAATGAGTGCTATCGACGTCAAAAACCTGGTGAAAAAATTCCACGGTCAAACGGTGCTGCACGGGATCGATCTTGAAGTCGAGCAGGGCGAAGTGGTGGCGATTATCGGGCCGAGCGGTTCGGGAAAAACCACGCTGCTGCGCAGTATTAACCTGCTTGAACAGCCGGAAGGGGGCACCATTCGGGTTGGAGAAATAACCATTGATACCGGTAAATCCATCAGCCAGCAGAAAGGGTTGATTCGCCGTCTGCGTCAGCATGTTGGCTTTGTGTTTCAGAGCTTCAATCTTTTCCCGCACCGCACGGTGCTGGAAAATATTATTGAAGGGCCGGTCATCGTAAAAGGTGAGCCGAAAGAGGAGGCGACGGCACGCGCCCGTGAACTGCTCGCCAAAGTTGGGCTGGCAGGGAAAGAGACCAGCTACCCGCGCCGTCTGTCGGGCGGGCAGCAGCAGCGCGTGGCCATCGCACGCGCGCTGGCGATGCGCCCTGACGTGATCCTGTTTGATGAACCGACCTCCGCGCTCGATCCCGAGCTGGTGGGTGAGGTGCTGAATACCATCCGCCAGCTGGCGCAGGAAAAACGCACCATGGTCATCGTCACCCATGAGATGAGCTTTGCGCGCGACGTGGCGGACAGAGCCATCTTTATGGATCAGGGGCGGATTGTGGAGCAAGGACCGGCGAAAAGCCTGTTTGCCAATCCTCAGCAGCCGCGAACCCGCCAGTTCCTTGAAAAATTCCTTATGCAGTAGCATTTTTGCACTCATTTGCTCCAGAAAGTTCTTCTGGAGCAAATTATTCTCGTTCTACGCCCGTAAGCGTGTTTTTTTATTCCACCCGGCT
The DNA here is from genome assembly GCF_039718975.1 of Enterobacter chuandaensis. Lineage (NCBI taxonomy): Bacteria > Pseudomonadati > Pseudomonadota > Gammaproteobacteria > Enterobacterales > Enterobacteriaceae > Enterobacter > Enterobacter chuandaensis. The sequence goes on along the minus strand of NZ_CP097173.1, from coordinate 2,881,035 downwards.
CGTTTAAAGCTTATCAATAGCGCAGTTAATTGTGCTATTGCCGATATTTTGTAGTTAGAAATAAGTTTTATGTGTTAGGTTATATTCACCATAATAATGATTATCTTTTCAGAGGCTTCTTTTAGTAAGTATGAAGGATTCAGACTTTTTCACCTGGCGACGGGATTGCTCCCTCCGGTTTCAGGAATTGACCTGTGCCGACGAGGTATATCAGGAACTTCAGCGACAAACTCAGGCGCTGGAATTCGATTATTACGCACTTTGTGTGCGCCATCCTGTGCCATTTACGCGACCTAAAATTTCTGTGCATACTACTTATCCGCAACAGTGGCAGGCGCAATATCAATCAGAGAACTATTTCGCCATCGATCCCGTGTTAAAGCCGGAGAATTTCATTCAGGGCCATTTGCCCTGGACGGACGCATTATTCGCCGATGCGCAGGATTTATGGAGCAGCGCACAGGACCACGGTTTACGCACGGGAATAACGCAATGCCTGATGCTGCCTAATCATGCGCTTGGCTTCCTGTCGGTTTCCCGTACTAGCGCGCAGGAAGGACCGTTTTCCAGCGAAGAAATAGAACTGAGGCTGCAAATGCTGGTGCAAATGGCATTACTCTCTCTGTTGCGTTTTGAAGATGAGATGGTCATGCCGCCAGAAATGAAATTCAGCAAACGTGAGCGTGAAATTCTGAAATGGACTGCTGAAGGGAAGACGTCGGCGGAAATAGCCATCATTCTCTCTATTTCAGAGAATACGGTTAACTTCCATCAGAAGAATATGCAGAAGAAATTTAATGCGCCGAACAAGACGCAGATTGCCTGTTACGCTGCGGCAACGGGGATGATCTGATTAGACAATACGTTCTGCGTGACAGACGAACGAACGGCTGAATGCACTGCATCCAGCCGTTTTTTGTTACTGGCGGTAGGCTTGTTTGATTTGCTTGACGGTATTAGCAAATACGGCCGATTCCGCCTGGTCTTCCATCTGCGCGATTTGTTTTTCCATTTTAATGATCACACGACCAGCGTCAGCCTGGCCCATCGCCTGCAGCATCAGCGTTAGCAGCGCTTTCAGGCAGTTTACTTCCTGTGCCAGTTCCTGGTTATTCTCCGCAGTGGCAAAATCAGGTGTGCTCATTTATTTTCCTCATTATTAAACGGCGCTAAAGCGCGACGACGAAAGTCAAGGCGGCGGAGTATACCACAAGCTGCAGCAAAAAATGCAGTGGTTGTTTTTCGTACTTTTCCGCCGCTGTTTATTTGCGTAAACACAGCCTGTCGCTAAACTGTGGCGAGCCATGACTATTAATTGTTTAAGCCCGGTTCGCTTGCCGTTAATTATTGTTACAAAAATTTGAGAACTGTTTTTTAGCGCGGATTGCCTGAAAGCTTTTTGTAACTTTTTGAATACAGATGCTTAAAAATAGCCGCAAAAGCCCTGCTTGTACGGGCCCGCTTTCCACGGACTGTACAGGCTAATTTCCAAAAACGAGAGCGAAATCGAATAGCCGGTTTTTTAACGTTTTAATCTTGTGAGGAAAACCGTTAATATAAACCAAATTATCACTCAGTAGCGTTATCCCTATTCTGGAGACATTTCCTTTGATCAACGTCCTTCTTGTTGATGACCACGAACTGGTGCGCGCAGGGATACGACGCATTCTTGAAGATATTAAAGGTATTAAAGTTGCCGGTGAGGCGTGCTGTGGGGAAGATGCCGTAAAATGGTGCCGCACGAACTCGGCCGATGTGGTGTTAATGGATATGAACATGCCCGGCATCGGTGGTCTTGAGGCAACACGCAAAATCGCGCGTACCTTTGTTGATACGAAAGTCATCATGCTGACCGTACACACGGAAAACCCGCTGCCTGCGAAGGTGATGCAGGCGGGCGCAGCCGGTTACCTGAGCAAAGGCGCCGCACCGCAGGAGGTCGTCAATGCTATCCGTTCCGTGTTTGCCGGACAGCGTTATATCGCCTCTGACATTGCCCAGCAGATGGCGCTGAGCCAGATCGAGCCCGAAAAAACGGAATCGCCGTTTGCCAGTTTGTCTGAGCGTGAATTGCAGATTATGCTGATGATCACCAAGGGTCAGAAGGTGAATGAGATTTCCGAACAGCTGAATCTCAGCCCGAAAACGGTGAACAGCTATCGTTATCGGATGTTCAGTAAACTGAACATTCATGGTGATGTTGAACTGACTCATCTGGCCATCCGACATGGTTTGTGTAACGCGGAGACGTTGTTAAGTCAGTGAGTGATGTATTCGATTCAAAAGCATTTCTGAAAACCGTAACCAGCCAGCCAGGCGTCTATCGGATGTATGACGCTGGCGGTACGGTTATCTATGTGGGGAAGGCAAAAGATCTTAAAAAACGCCTTTCCAGCTATTTTCGCAGCAACCTTGCCTCCCGTAAGACTGAAGCGCTGGTCTCACTCATTCAGAATATTGATGTCACCGTCACGCATACCGAGACGGAAGCGCTGCTGCTTGAGCACAACTATATAAAGCTCTATCAGCCACGCTACAACGTGCTGCTGCGGGACGACAAATCCTATCCGTTTATCTTTCTGAGTGGCGACACCCATCCGCGCCTGGCGATGCATCGTGGTGCTAAACATGCGAAGGGTGAATATTTCGGCCCCTTCCCGAACGGCTATGCCGTGCGGGAGACGCTGGCGCTGCTGCAAAAAATCTTCCCGATCCGCCAGTGTGAAAACAGCGTTTACCGCAATCGCTCGCGCCCGTGTCTGCAGTACCAGATTGGGCGCTGCCTTGGGCCTTGCGTCGCGGGGCTGGTCAGTGAAGACGAGTATGCGCAGCAGGTGGAGTATGTACGCCTGTTCTTAGCTGGCAAAGACGATCAGGTCTTAACCCAGCTGATTGCGCGGATGGAAAAAGCCAGCGCCGCGCTTGAGTTTGAAGAGGCTGCGCGCATCCGCGACCAAATCCAGGCGGTGCGCAGAGTCACTGAGAAACAGTTTGTCTCGAATACCGGTGACGATCTCGACGTTATCGGTGTCGCCTTCGACGCCGGCATGGCCTGCGTGCATGTGCTGTTTATTCGCCAGGGCAAAGTGCTCGGCAGCCGCAGCTATTTCCCGAAAGTGCCTGGCGGTACCGAGCTGGGCGAAGTGGTGGAAACCTTTGTCGGCCAGTTTTATCTGCAGGGAAGCCAGATGCGCACGCTGCCCTCTGAGATCCTGCTCGATTTTAGCCTCGACGACAAAACGCTGCTGGCCGATTCGCTTTCCGAACTGGCAGGACGTCGGGTCAATGTTCAAACCAAACCGCGCGGCGACCGGGCACGCTATCTGAAGCTGGCGCGGACCAACGCGGCGACGGCGCTCACCACGAAACTGTCCCAGCAATCGACGGTCAGCCAGCGTTTAACCGCGCTGGCGACGCTCCTGAAGTTGCCGGAAGTCAAACGTATGGAATGTTTCGATATCAGCCATACGATGGGGGAACAGACGGTGGCGTCCTGCGTGGTGTTTGACGCCAACGGCCCGCTGCGCGCCGAGTATCGCCGCTACAATATCACCGGCATCACGCCGGGTGACGACTATGCCGCCATGAATCAGGTGCTGCGCCGTCGCTACGGTAAAGCGATTGAAGAGAGCAAGATCCCGGACGTCATTCTTATCGACGGCGGGAAAGGGCAGCTGGGTCAGGCAAAAGCGGTCTTTGAGTCGCTCGACGTTGAGTGGGACAAAAACCATCCGCTGCTGTTAGGCGTGGCGAAAGGGGCGGATCGTAAGGCCGGTCTGGAAACGCTGTTCTTTGAGCCAGAAGGCGAGGGCTTTAGCCTGCCGCCGGACTCCCCGGCGCTGCATGTCATCCAGCATATTCGCGATGAGTCGCATGACCATGCCATTAGCGGCCACCGCAAAAAGCGGGCGAAGGTCAAAAACACGAGTACGCTTGAGACCATTGAGGGCGTGGGACCGAAACGCCGCCAGATGCTGCTGAAGTATATGGGCGGATTGCAAGGATTACTCAACGCCAGTATGGAGGAAATTGCAAAAGTGCCGGGTATTTCGCAAGGGCTGGCAGAAAAGATCTACTACTCGTTGAAACATTGAGGGCTCTGTAGCAACATAGAGCTAAATTTTACTGACAACAAATAGTTACCGTCACTATGCAATATAACATCCCTACGTTGCTCACTCTCTTTCGTGTTGTGCTCATTCCGTTCTTTGTGCTGGCGTTTTACCTGCCGGTCGTCTGGGCGCCCTTTGCCTGCGCACTGATCTTCCTTATTGCTGCGGTAACGGACTGGTTTGATGGTTACCTGGCGCGCCGCTGGAACCAAAGTACCCGTTTCGGTGCGTTTCTCGATCCGGTAGCGGATAAAGTGATGGTGGCGATTGCGATGGTGCTGGTGGCTGAACACTATCATACCTGGTGGGTAACGCTGCCAGCGGCAACCATGATCGGCCGCGAGATCATCATCTCTGCGCTGCGTGAATGGATGGCGGAGCTGGGAAAACGCAGCAGCGTGGCGGTGTCCTGGATCGGTAAAGTGAAAACAACTGCCCAGATGGCTTCGCTGGTCTGGATGCTCTGGCGCCCGAACGCCTGGGTCGAGTGGGCAGGGATTGGTCTCCTGTGGGTGGCGGCAGTGCTGACGTTGTGGTCAATGCTGCAATATTTGAACGCTGCGCGCGGGGATTTGCTTGATCAGTGATCGTTTCGCCGTAATTTTCAGCAAACGATCCAGACAAGCAAAAAATAACGTTGACTCATCACGTCATATCAGTAGAATGCAACGCATCGAACGGCGGCACAGCAAGCCGGACGATAATGAAATCAAGTAGTTAGCAGTTAACTTGATGACATGCGGGAATAGCTCAGTTGGTAGAGCACGACCTTGCCAAGGTCGGGGTCGCGAGTTCGAGTCTCGTTTCCCGCTCCAGATTAAAGACATGCGCAATAGCGGGTGTCAGCTTGAAAAGTTTTACGGCGCGTTAGCAAAGCGGTTATGTAGCGGATTGCAAATCCGTCTAGTCCGGTTCGACTCCGGAACGCGCCTCCACTTTCTTCCCTGGCCGGATGGTGGAATCGGTAGACACAAGGGATTTAAAATCCCTCGGCGTTCGCGCTGTGTGGGTTCAAGTCCCACTCCGGCTACCATGGGAAACAAAGAATAATCAAAGCAATAAGCATTGTCGTGAAACCACCTACGGGTGGTTTTTTTGTGCATGAAATTTACGGATCACACCCCGCCCAAATACGCCTTCCTCACCTCCTGATTCCCCAGCAGCTCCTCACCGCTGCCGCTCAACCGGATCTGCCCGTTAACCATCACATATCCGCGGTCGGAAAGCTTCAGCGCGTGGTGCGCATTCTGCTCTACCAGAAAGATGGTCATGCCGTTGCGGGCCAGTTCGCGCAGCGTCTGGAAGATCTGCTTCACCACTATCGGGGCTAAGCCCAGGCTCGGTTCATCCAGCAACAGCAGCTTCGGACGGCTCATCAGCGCCCGGGCGATTGCCAGCATCTGCTGTTCCCCGCCGGACATGGTCATTGCGCGCTGTTTGCGCCGCTCCTTGAGGCGAGGGAAAAGGTCAAACATGGTTTGCATATCCTCAGCCGCAAACTGGTTGCCGATCGGGATGGTCCCCATCAGCAGGTTCTCTTCAACGGTCATATCCGGGAAGATTCGTCTGCCTTCCGGCGCCTGCGCAATGCCGCCGGACGCGACGTAGTGGGTAGATTTGTGACTGATGTCTTCACCACTGAAAAGGATCTGCCCGCTGCGGATGCGCGGCTGTCCAAAGATAGACATCAGCAGCGTCGATTTGCCCGCGCCGTTTGCGCCAATCAGCGCCACGGTCTCACCTTTATTAACCTCAAGAGAGACCTGCTTCAGCGCCTGGATGACGCCGTAGAACACATCCACCTCGCGAAAGGCCAGCAGCGGTTCGCTCATAGGGTCACCTCGCTTTCGTCCGTGCCCAGGTAGGCAGCAATCACCTTTTCATCATGCTGGATCTGCGCGGGCGTTCCCCTGGCAATGACATCCCCGTGGTCGAGCACGATAATGTCGTCCGAAATCTCCATCACCATCCCCATATCATGCTCAATCAGTAATACCGTGATGTCATGACGATCCCGCAGAAAGCGAATAATGCTGCTCAGCTTGTGCGTTTCAACCGGGTTAAGCCCGGCGGCGGGTTCATCCAGGCAGATCATCTCCGGCCCGGTACACATTGCTCGCGCAATTTCCAGACGTCGCTGCTGGCCGTACGACATCTCTCCCGCCAGGCGATTGGCGCACTCCACCAGATCCACCACCTCCAGCCAGTAAAAGGCTCTGTCCAGGGCGTCGCTTTCCGCACGCCGGTATGCCGGTGTATTCAAAATCCCGGCAAGCAGATTGCGGTTAACGCGCATATGCTGCGCGACCAGCAGATTTTCCACGACCGACATCTCGCGAAAAAGACGGATATTTTGAAACGTGCGCGCCAGCCCGGCGCGGTTGACCAGGTGCGTTCCGCCAAACATTTTGTAGAACAGACGCTGCCCGAGCTGCGCGGGGTTAATCCAGTCGCCCGGCTGGAATTTTTGTCCAAGGACCTGAATAACGTTGGTGGTCTTATTGCGGGTAGCAAATAAAATGTTGCCGCCCGAGGCCTTATAGAAACCGGTCAGGCAGTTGAACACGGTTGTTTTGCCCGCCCCGTTTGGCCCGATAAGGGCGGTTATAGAGCCGCGCTGCACGTCCAGATTAACGTCGTTTAGCGCCTTGATCCCGCCGAAGTGCATCATCAGATGTTCAACGCGCAATATCGTTTCGTTCATGGCGCCACGCCCTTACGCACGGCAAATCCGCTGCGATTAATGCGGATCAAACCGCGTGGACGCCAGATCATCATCACCACCATCAGCATGCCAAACAGCAGGACGCGGTACTCGGCAAAACTGCGCAGCAGTTCCGGCGTAACCGTAAGCACAAAGGCGGCCAGCACCACACCAAGCGTAGAGCCCATACCGCCCAGCACCACGATGGCGAGGATCAGCGCCGATTCAAAGAAGGTAAAGGAGGTCGGGTTCACGAATCCCTGATAGGTTGCGAAGAATACCCCGGCAATCCCTGCGGTGGACGCACCCAGCGTAAAGGCGGAGAGCTTGACCAGCACATGATTTAATCCCATTGAGCGGCAGGCAATTTCATCTTCTCGCAGGGCTTCCCACGCCCGGCCAATCGGCATCCGCGTCAGGCGATGCTTGATGTAGAGCACCAGCATCACCACCAGAAACAGCACGGTATAGATAAAGATAAACTTCATGTTCGGGTTGTAGGTCAGGTGGAAAAACTCGTGAAAGGGCACGCCGCCTTCTTTCGCGCGTCGTCCAAACTCCAGGCCGAAAAAGGTGGGGGGAGGGGCCGACACGCCGTTTGGTCCCCCGGTGAAGGTCAGCCAGTTGTTCAGGATCAGGCGAATGATCTCTCCGAACCCGAGGGTGACGATCGCCAGATAGTCGCCGTGCATGCGCAGTACCGGGAAACCGAGCAGGGCACCGGCGGCGGCGGCCATGATTGCCGCCAGCGGCAGCATGCTCCAGAAGCCTAAACCGAGATACTGGTACCCCAGCGCCAGACCGTACGCGCCAATCGCATAGAACGCGACGTACCCCAGATCCAGCAGACCGGCCAGCCCCACGACGATATTCAGACCCAGGCCGAGAAGCACGTAGATTAGCCCGAGAATGGCGACGGTCAGCACATATTTGGTGGCGACAAACGGGAAGCAAACCGCAAGCGCAATCACCAGAGGAAGAATCCAGCGCATGCGGCTTTTGTATTCCGGTGGCCGGACATACACGCCTGCGCTCTCAGCCTCGAAGCGTGCCTGGAAACGGGTCCCCGCTGCCGTACCCAAAAAGGCGCTCAACAGAAAACGCCCCAGCATCACAATGCCGACTATCCAGGCCAGCCGCTGTCCGGCGAAGTTAAAGCTGTACCCGTCCAGCACCACGCCAGCAATGGGGCCGAAGATAATCAGCGCAATCAGCCCGGAGAAAATGGCGTCCAGAATGCAGCGCTTAAGCGAAAAAAAGTGCGATGTCATCATTCTCTCCCTCACACTTTGGCCACAACCGGACGCCCGAGCAGCCCCTGAGGCCGGAAAATAAGGATCATGACCAGCAGGCCGAACGAGAAGACGTCTTTATAGTCCGAGTTCACCATGCCTGAGAACTGGGCTTCCGCGACACCAAGGATTAGGCCACCGAGCATGGCGCCGGGGAGGGAACCGATGCCGCCGAGGACCGCAGCCGTAAAGGCTTTAATGCCGATCACAAAGCCGACGTAGAAATCAAAGGTGCCGTAATTCATGGTGATGAGCACGCCAGCCAGACCGGCCATCGCCGCGCCGATGACAAAGACCAGCGAAATAATCCGGTCGGTGTTAATGCCCAGAATCGAGGCCATCTTACGATCCTGCTGTACCGCGCGGCACATCCGGCCCAGCCGGGTATGGTTGATTATCCACGTAAGCACCAGCATGCCGACAAACGAGGCGAGCAGAATAAACACTTTGGTGTAGGTTATCTGCACGAATCCGTCGCCCAGATGCAGGCGAATCACGCCGTCGAGCATGGTCGGCACCCCTTGCTGGCGCGGGCCCTGGCTCAGCTGGGCGTAGTTTTGCAGGATAAGCGACATCCCGATGGCGGAGATTAGCGGCGCCAGACGTGTGGAGTTACGCAGCGGCTTGTAGGCGATACGCTCGATAGTCCAGCCGTACACCCCGGTTACCGCGATGGTGAACACCAGCGTACCCAGGATCAGCAGGGGGAAGGACTCGAGGCCGAAGAACGAGAGCAGCGCCAGGCCGATGGCGCAGAGATAGGCGGAAATCATATACACTTCGCCGTGGGCGAAGTTGATCATCCCGATAATGCCGTACACCATGGTGTAGCCGATGGCGATCAGGCCGTAAACGGAGCCCAGCGTTAAGCCATTAATTAACTGTTGCAGGAAGAATGTACTCATCTTAGCGCGCTCGTTTTATAGGCTGCGCGAGCCGCGCAGCCTGATGTTTATTACGCGCCGACGGGCAAGCCCGCCGACGTTGAGCGTGACTCCGTCCCGTTACTGCACTTCCTTATATTTTCCTTTGTCGTCCCACTGGTAAACCACGTAGTCAGAGACTTTCAGGTCGCCCTTGCTGTCCCAGGCTTTTTTGCCCATCACCGTGTCGACGGAATTGGCTTTCAGCCACTCGCTGGCTTTAGCGGAGTCCTTGCCGCCGGTGGCCTTGAAAGCAACGGCAATCGCCTGTACGGAAGCATAGGAGTAGAGGGTATATCCTTCCGGCTCGAATTTACCGGCGCGGAATTTCTCGATAACCGCCTTACCGTCCGGGATCAGGCGCGGATCTTTACCGAAGGTCATGTAAATGCCGTTGGTGTACTGTGGGCCGCCCGCTGCCGTCACCATCTCTTCGTTGACAATACAGTCGCCGGAGAAGAATTTCGCCTGCACGCCCTGTTCACGCATCTGGCGAACCAGCGGCCCGGCTTCCGGGTGACAGCCGCCGAAGAACACGACATCCGGTTTTTGCGCGCCGATCTTGGTGACCAGCGCGTTAAAGTCTTTTTCACCGCGGGATAAGCCTTCATACATCACATCCTTGACCCCGCGTTTCGCCAGCGCCGCTTTGGTGGCGTCTGCCAGCCCTTGTCCATAGGTGTCTTTATCGTGAATGATGACCACGCGTTTGGCTTTCAGCTTGTCGATGATGAAGTCGCTGGCGACCTGACCCTGCTGGTCGTCGCGGCCGCACATGCGGAACATGTCGCTCATGCCGCGTTCGGTGATCAGCGGGTTAGTAGAGCCGGGGGTAATCGCAATAATACCTGCGTCGCTATACACCTCGGAGGCGGGCATCGTGGAAGAGGAGCAGAAATGGCCGACCACGGCGTTGACCTTATCCTGGTCGACTAAGCGGTTGGCGACGGCCACCGCCTGCTTAGGCTCACACGCATCATCTCCCTGAACCAGTTTGATCTTCTCACCGTTAATACCGCCTGCAGCGTTAATATCTTCGGCGGCCTGCGTTGCGCCATGCCAGTACTGATCGCCGTAGGTGGCATTGGGGCCCGTGAACGGTCCGGCGACACCAATTACGATATCGGCCCGGGCCGAAAATGCCGTCACCAGACAACCGGCCAGTACAAGAGAAACAGGCGTTTTGATAAATTTCAGCGACATTATTATGTTCCTTAGCAAAGAGGTTTTTGCACCACGGCGTAAACCTGAACGCCCAGGGCGCAGCCAATCCAAAAACACGAGCAAGAACAAAATGCACTAAACAAACGGCATCCTGCGTGATACGGTGAGGTTTCCATGCGCAGCGTAGCGCGAAGAACAGCAAGCAAAAATGTTGCCAGAATGGTTAACCCCTTGAGGGGGTTATGACATGTTTGAGTATAGAGCGCCGCGTTATCACGCCCGGCGGCAGGAGAAGAAATTACAGCGGAGATCACACATCGTTAACAATAAAGCCCATAAGTTGTGCAAGGGTCACGATTTGCACACTTTTGCAGCAATAAAGACCTAAACTTCAGCCAGGGCAGACGTGCGATGTGTGGTAGGATCCTTTCCTTTTTTTATCAGGAGTGTCAGCGATGACGGAAGGTCCATTAAATGAAAGCGAAATGGCGTGGCTGGAAGAGACGTTAATGTCTTACGGCCATGACGATGCATCCGTGATTGACGTGTCCGAACTGGACGGCATGCTTACCGCAGTGCTTTCCGGCCCTGTTGTCGTTGAGCCAGATGCCTGGCTGGTGGCGGTGTGGGGCGGGGAGAAGTACATCCCGCGCTGGAAAAACGATCGTGAGATGAACCGTTTTATCGATCTCTGCTTTAAGCATATGAACGACATTGCCGAGCGTCTGAGCGAATATCCGGATCAGTTTGAGCCGATGTTCGGCTATAACGATGTTGACGGTGAGAGTTACACCGTGGTGGAAGAGTGGTGCTATGGCTACATGCGCGGCGTGGCGCTGACGGACTGGTCGGCCCTGCCGGAAACCCTGAAGGCCGATCTCGACGCGATTGCCCTGCACGGAACGGAAGAGAACAGCGAGAAGCTGGATGAACTGTCCGAAGAAGAGTATATCGCCAGCATCGAGCGCATCCAGCCTGCGGCCCTGCGTTTATATAACTACTGGGTGGAGAACCCGCAGCAGCCGGAAGCGAAGAAGCCTGTCGTGAACGGCACGAAGGTGGGGCGTAACGATCCGTGTCCTTGCGGCAGCGGGAAGAAGTTCAAGAGCTGCTGCCTGCACTGATAAAAAAGGGGCTAATGCTAGCCCCTTTAATATTTAACCCACCTCAGGCAGCATCCCGGCTGCAATCAACACCTGCACCAGAATAATCACCACCCCACAGCCAAACACCACGCACAGCAGCGGTTTCCCGCCTGCCACGCGGTATCCTTGCTGAGGATGCTGCTGGCGACTCTTCCATGCCAGCAGGGAAGGGAGCAACAGGGCCAGGACAGAGAGCGCCACCCCCGCGTAGCCCAGCGCCATCACAAACCCACGAGGGTAAAACAGCGCAAAGGCCAGCGGCGGCACGAAGGTGATGGCCCCGGTCTGTAACCGTCCGGCGGCGGTATTGCGACGCTGGAACAGATCGGCCAGGTAATCAAACAGGCCGAGCGCCACGCCCAGGAACGAGGTTGCCAGCGCCAGGTCGGCAAACAGGTGAACCGCCAGCTCCACGTGCGGCGAAGTGACCACCTCGCGCAGAGATAGCAGGAAACCGTTCAGGCCAGCGTGCTGCGCCATCAGCCCGACGAAGGTTGAAGCGTCAATGCTGCCCAGCGTTACCAGTTGCCAGAAAATATAGGCGATCAGCGGAATGGCGCTGCCGATAACAAACACACGACGCAGCTTGCGGATATCGCCGTTCATATAGCTGACGATGCTCGGTACGCTGCCGTGAAAACCAAACGAGGTGAAAATGACCGGGATGGCGGAAAGCGCCAGACCTTGTTCCAGCGGCAGCGTCAGCAGGTTCACCTTGTGCACGTGCGGCGCCAGCAGCGCCAGCATGATAACCAGAAACAAAATTTTGGCGCTGAACAGAAAACGGTTAAAGAGATCGACCAGCGAGGTTCCCACACAGACCACACCGCCGCCGATGAGCGCAAAGAAGATAGCCCCCGTCGCAGGGGTAATGTCAGAACCAAACCAGTCGTTGACGCTGGAGGCGATAAGCTCCCCGGCACCGCTGATATACGCAGCAGTGAGAGCGTACATCAGGAACATCATGCTAAAGCCGGTGATCCACTGGCCGTAGCGTCCCAGGTAGCGCGCCGCAAGCGAACCCAGACCGGTATCGGCGGGCACATGCTGGTAAACCTCAAGCAGCAGCAGTGCGGTGTAGCACATTAATGCCCAGAGCGTGCCAAGCAGCAGCAGGGTCATCCCAAATCCCACGCCTGCGGCAGCCAGAGGCATTGCCAGCATTCCTGCGCCAATCGTCGTTCCGGCGACGATAAATATACTTCCCAGGGTTCTGTTTTTCACGCTTTCCTCTACAACGACGCATAACCGCAACAAAATCTGCGGCGCAGAGTAAGGCAAAAGCGGTAATTCGTCAAACCACCGTTACAAGGGGTGTAATAAAAGCTTTACGTGTTGCGCTGCCGCCAACACTAAGTGGGGCGACACTCAGGCGTGACGTAAACAAGGCGTACGGGGAATAAAAGGCGTGTTTTGATGTGGGGGAAAGTAAATAAACGCGGTGCCGGTTTCCGGCACCGCGTTGATATTAATTCTGCGTATCGAGAGTCGACAGTTCTTTATCAATAAAGTAAAGACCTTCACCGGATTTACCCACCAGTGATAATTTATCCAGCACGGATTTAAACAGCTTCTCTTCTTCGTGCTGTTCCGCGACGTACCACTGCAGGAAATTAAAGGTTGGATAATCCTGGCCGATCATTGCCGCATGAACCAGTTCGTTAATTTTCTGGGTGATCAGCTGTTCGTGCTCGTAGGTAGCGCGGAACAGTTCATCAAGAGAATTATACTCGGCAAAAGGTGATGCCACGTTCTCGATGCGCGGCAGGCTGCCCGTATCGGTCAGATAATCGAACAGGCGCTGCATGTGGTTCATCTCTTCCTGAGCGTGACGACGCAGAAACGCGGCCGCACCTTCAAAGCTATGGTAGCTGCACCAGGCGCTCATCTGCTGGTAGAGAAGGGATGAATAGAGCTCAAGGTTCATTTGCGCATTGAGCTTGTCGATCATTTCAGTTTTCAGCATGGTGACGCTCCGGGTTATTATTTCTGGTTCACAATGAGCGACACTATAATTTGTTATTTAATTATTTGCAAAACGTAAAATTAAATATTTCTCAGTTCAAAATACGAATGGGAATAAAACGCATTGGCGATATTTTATTTCTATTAATGAGAATTGTTTTTGTTCTTAATTAAATAAAGCGCCAGCAATCGCTGGCGGCTTTGATTAATACCAGGGGTTATTTGCCTTAGGGTTAACGGCATACCCCATGCATTTATACTGGATAGTTACGCTCTCGTTCAGGCACAAAGAGCCGCTTGTCAGGGTACAGGTTTTGACCGGCTGCCCGTAGGCAGAAGCGGTGGCATAGCCCATGTTCTGACAGGCTTTTACTGCGGTACCGTTATTAACATATTCGTCGGACCAGGCGTTTTGCAGCACTGCCTGGCCGTAGTCGAGGCGGACAATGCCGTTCGGCGCGTCGAGGCTGCTGATTTCCGCCTGGCGGTTAACGCTGCATCCCGCGAGCAGCAGGACTGTACCGGCTACGATGGCTGTTTTCATGGTTCGCTCTGGGTGGATGGAAATACGTTATCGTACCCGCAGATGCCCGCTGCAATGCCAGGAATAGCCGGACAATCTACCCTCACTCTTTGCAACGGACGGCGTGGATCTTTCTCGTCAAAAAATTGTGAGCGCGCATTTAATTTTTAAAACTCCATTTCATTAACTTTGAAAGTCTGTTTGTTTGATGCCAGAATGAACGGGAACAGGTATCCATGGCGGGAGCGCCCGCAGCGCATTCTGGAGAGACAAGATGAAAATTGCACTGATGATGGAAAACAGCCAGGCGGCTAAAAACCCAGTGATATTAAAAGAGCTGAAAACGGTAGCCGATGAGAAAGGCTTCCCGGTTTACAACGTGGGTATGAGCGACGAAAACGATCATCACCTGACCTACATCCACCTGGGCATTATGGCAAGCATTCTGCTGAATGCGAAAGCGGTAGATTTCGTGGTTACCGGATGCGGCACCGGGCAGGGCGCGATGATGTCGTTGAATATTCACCCCGGCGTCATTTGCGGCTACTGCATCGATCCCGCCGACGCGTTTCTCTTCGCGCAGATCAACAACGGCAATGCGCTTTCGCTGCCTTTTGCCAAAGGTTTTGGCTGGGGAGCGGAGCTGAACGTGCGCTTTATCTTTGAAAAGGCCTTCACTGGCCGGAAGGGGGAAGGCTACCCGCCAGAGCGTAAAGAGCCCCAGGTGCGTAACGCGGGGATTCTGAACCAGGTGAAAGCGGCCGTGGTGAAAGAAAACTATCTGGACACGCTGCGCGCTATCGATCCTGAGCTGGTGAAGACCGCTGTTTCCGGACAACGTTTCCAGCAGTGCTTCTTTGAAAATTGCCAGGATAAGGCGATCGAGGATTTTGTTCGCGGTATGGTAGGTTAATGCGTATTGCGCAGATTAAATTGTGATGTGAGTCACAAAAATATTGATTTTTGTGACGATGGTCATATTATAGGCACATTGACAATAAAGTTGTATAACAAGTTAATGGAGCATCACAATGAAACTGCGCAAAATCCTGAAAAGCATGTGGGCCAATTACTGTCGCACCTTCAAAGACGTGCCGCCGGGCGCCATGTTCTGATAAAAAAACCTGCTTCGGCAGGTTTTTTTATCTCTGCAGGCGAGGAAGGGAAGATGTCAGGGGCTGCGTTTTGATACTATGGCGGCCTTTGAATAAGGAGAAAGCCCCATGTCACAAAACCTGAGCGCCGATCAGGAGCTGGTCTCTGACGTTGTCGCCTGCCAGCTGGTTATTAAGCAAATTCTGGATGTCCTGGACGTTATCGCACCGGTTGAAGTGCGCGAGAAGATGTCTACTCAGCTGAAAAACATCGATTTTGCCAGCCATCCCGCGGCTGCCGACCCGGTTACGCTTCGCGCGATCCAGAAAGCCATCGCACTGATTGAACTGCGCTTTACGCCGCAGGGCGAATCTCATTAAAAATGGCGAACGGGCGACAGCAGATGTCGCCCGTTGAAAACGTTAAAAGAAGGTCTGGACCAGCAGATAGCTCGCCGCGCAGGCGCAGCTCACGCCAATTAGCCCCGGCAGAATAAAGCTGTGGTTAATAATGAATTTGCCGATGCGGGTCGTTCCCGAACGGTCAAAGCCGATGCAGGCTAAATCACTCGGGTAGGTCGGCAGAACAAAATAGCCGTAGGATGCCGGGAAGAAGGCGATCAGCATTTTCGGATCGATACCCAGCATCAGGCCCATCGGCGCCACGGCTGTCAGGGCCGCCGCCTGGCTGTTCACCAGCTTCGACACCAGGAAAAGCACAATGGCATACGTCCACGGATGGCTTTTCACCACCCCTTCCAGCGCCAGTTTTAACTCATCGAGATGCGCCTGGAAAAAGGTATCGCTCATCCACGCCACCCCGAACACTGAGAAGATGGCCACCATACCCGCCTTGAATACCGCGCCGTTAGAAATCGAAGCAGCATTGACCTTACAGGCCATCAGCATCACGGCACCGGCAATGAGCATCATCATCTGAATAACGAGGTTCATCGACAGCGCCGTCATTTTACCTTTCAGCTCGAAGGCAGGGCGCAGTTCCGGGAACGCCCCGAGCAGGACCACCACCGCAATCCCGGCAAAGAAAATCCATGTCGACCAGTAGGCCTGCTTCGGAAAACGCTGGTTCATTAACGTCTCCGTGCCGCCATAGATAAACTCGCGCTGTTTAGGATCTTTCAGTTTTTCCTGAAATTCCTTATCGTCAGCCAAATCTTTTCCGCGGCGTAAACTCCACAGGGCCGCAATCGCGACGCCGAAAAGCGAAGCGGGCACCGATACAGCAAGGATTTCCAGGATCCCCCACGCGTGCCCAATCCCATGCTGCGCGGCCAGGATGGAGACCAGCGACACGACGGCGACGGAAACCGGCGATGCGGTGATCGCCATCTGCGATGCCACCGAGGCCACCGCCATTGGGCGCTCCGGGCGGATCCCTTTTTTCAGGGCGATATCCGCAATGATGGGGAACATGGTGTAAACCACATGCCCCGTGCCGCACAGAAAGGTCAGCATCCAGGTGGTAAAAGGGGCGAGAAGCGTGATGTGCTGCGGGTGTCTGCGCAGCAGGCGTTCAGCAAATTGCATCATGACGTTGAGGCCACCCGCGGTCTGCAGGGTGGCGGCACAACCAATCACCGCGAGAATGGTCAACATGACGTCAACCGGAGGCTTGCCGGGCTGGAGCCCAAAGACAAAACACAAAATAAAAAGGCCAATACCGCTGATTAACCCAAGCCCCATGCCGCCGAAACGTGTACCCGTCAGCAGACAGAGGAGAATGACAATAAACTCAATGGTGATCATGCTGCTCCCTCGTCAATGATTATGTAATTAAATAAATCATTACATTTTGCAAGGTTAATCATTGAGAGCGAGATCTGATTTGTTAAATTTCAGCAAAAGCAGTGGGTTGGGGAGATAAGAAGGAACCTGCCCCCCTGAACCAGGGCAAGGGCAGGTTAAAACGCTTAGTGGTGCTGCACCGTCACAAGGTCGAGCAGGTGGCGGTCGGCTTGCTCCGGGCGTAAACCGGCCTGGCGCGCATTGTGGATCTCATCCGCCAGCGTTTTCAGCAGCATGCCGTCCTGCTGCTGTTCTTTGTCCATATCGCGTAAAAATTTGAGGGTGGTGATGTCATGCTGCGCTTTGGCTTCATCGGCCAGCTTGTTGAGCGTCGTACAGCGCTGTTCATGTTCTTTCAGCGTTTTCTGGAAAAGTTCTTCCAGAGAAGAGTAATTTTCATTGATCCCATCAAGGGCTTTGACAACCGGGTTCGCCCCCGCGGCTTTAAGGAAGTTAAAGACGCGCATCATATGGGTAACGTTGCTTTGTGCCTGCGAACGAAAGAACGTAGCAGAGCCCGTAAGGCTTTTTTCGGAACACCAGGCACTTAAGTGAAGGTGCAGATTCGAGGCGTAGAACTCAAGGTTCATCTGCGCGTTAAGTTTTTGCATCATCGTTTGGGTAGCCATACTCATATCCTTATAGACTGTGGGACGTAATGTCCGCTGCTTAACCTGACAGCCAGGCAAATGCGAAGAAATACATAAATGCAGATTCTTCAGTTACTGAGTCGATCGAAAATTCACTTCCTGTGTTCGATATAAATAAGCATACCTTTGTCTTAGGACTAAGAAAACTCTTAATTGGGCTGTGTTTACCATACATTACAAAGTTTAATATAGTACAAAAATACAAATAGATTGCCACGGATTGAAACTAATTTAACTTAATGAAAATAAACAGTTATTTGTCTGTTCTTGGTTTTGTTTTACTTTCGTGAATATTAAGCCGAAATAAAGCTCTGTGAAAAAGGTAAATACAGATTATTTATTTCAAATATATGATGCGTTATTAAATTTGCGCTAAATCAATTTTTACGAAATACCGTATATTCATCATTATGTTGGTTTTTTGACGAAACGCACGCAGCTCCCCTGAACCGCGAGCCCCAGCCTGACCAGCCGACAGCATCAGGGATTTCTTAGCTAATCTTATGGATAATTCTGCTCACCGCCCTTTCATTTGTCTGACAATTCCGGCCATTTTTATGTCATTTTTCGCTGAATTTATGTACGCAATTACTGTAATTCTGCGGTGTGATGGGGCTCTCTTATGGATGATTAATTTCCCGCTAAAACTATCACCAGCAATAACGCTTATGACGAGGTAAGCGCTAATGCCTTGTTTTAAGTCCGATTAAATAAGAAGCACGCAAATCTTCCCTACAGAAAAGAATGTTAAAGCTGGAGTTTACCATGCACAAATTTACTAAAGCGCTGGCGGCCATCGGTCTGGCTGCCGTTATGTCACAATCCGCTATCGCTGAGAATTTAAAACTCGGTTTTTTGGTAAAACAGCCGGAAGAACCCTGGTTCCAGACTGAGTGGAAATTCGCTGATAAAGCCGGAAAAGATTTAGGTTTTGAGGTGATTAAAATCGCCGTGCCGGACGGTGAAAAAACCCTGAACGCCATCGACAGCCTGGCGGCCAGCGGCGCGAAAGGTTTCGTTATCTGTACTCCGGACCCGAAACTGGGATCGGCCATTGCGGCGAAAGCCCGTGGTTACGACATGAAGGTCATTGCGGTTGACGATCAGTTCGTTAACGCCAAAGGCAAACCGATGGACAGCGTCCCGCTGGTCATGATGGCGGCGACCAAAATCGGTGAACGCCAGGGCCAGGAACTCTATAAAGAGATGCAAAAACGCGGCTGGGATGTCAAAGAGACCGCCGTTATGGCCATTACGGCTGATGAGCTGGACACCGCACGTCGTCGTACGACCGGTTCAATGGACGCGCTGAAAGCGGCTGGCTTCCCGGAAAAACAGATCTACAAAGTCCCAACCAAATCTAACGACATCCCCGGTGCTTTTGACGCCGCGAACTCCATGCTGGTCCAGCACCCGGAAGTGAAACACTGGCTGGTGGTCGGCATGAACGACAATACCGTGCTGGGCGGCGTACGCGCGACGGAAGGCCAGGGCTTCAAGGCGCCTGACGTTATCGGGATCGGTATCAACGGCGTGGATGCGGTGAGCGAACTGTCCAAAGCGCAGGCCACCGGTTTCTACGGCTCTCTGCTGCCAAGCCCGGACGTGCACGGCTACAAATCCAGTGAAATGCTCTACAACTGGGTAACCAAAGGGGCTGAACCGCCGAAATTTACTGAAGTCACCGACGTGGTGCTCATCACCCGCGACAACTTCAAAGAGGAACTGGCGAAAAAAGGACTGGGCGGTAAGTAATACGCTGTGATTGTGCCCCTTACTCGCGTAAGGGGCCAGACGTACACACTACAGGAATCACGGAGTCGTTATGCAACAGTCTAATCCGTATCTCTCTTTTCGCGGCATCGGTAAAACGTTTCCCGGTGTTAACGCGCTGACCGATATCAGCTTCGACTGCTATGCCGGCCAGGTTCATGCCCTGATGGGGGAAAACGGTGCCGGAAAATCCACGCTGTTGAAAATCCTCAGCGGCAACTATGCACCGACGACCGGCACGCTGGCCCTGCGCGGCGAAGAGGTGGCCTTTGCCGATACCACGGCGGCGCTCAATGCCGGGGTGGCGATTATCTATCAGGAGTTACACCTTATTCCTGAGATGACGGTGGCGGAAAATATCTATTTAGGCCAGCTTCCGCATAAAAGCGGCGTGGTAAATCGTTCGCTACTTAATTATGAAGCGGGGCTGCAGCTTAAGCATCTTGGTCTGGACGTCGATCCGCAGACGCCGCTGAAATACCTCTCCATCGGCCAGTGGCAGATGGTTGAAATTGCCAAGGCGCTGGCGCGTAACGCCAGGGTTATTGCCTTCGATGAACCGACCAGCTCGCTCTCTGCGCGTGAAATCGAAAACCTGTTCCGCGTGATCCGCGAACTGCGGCAGGAAGGCCGCACCATTTTGTATGTCTCGCACCGCATGGAGGAGATATTTGCCCTGAGCGATGCCATCACCGTCTTTAAAGATGGGCGCTATGTGCGCACCTTCACCGATATGCAGCAGGTTAACCATGACCAGCTTGTTCAGGCGATGGTCGGGCGCGACCTGGGCGATATTTATCACTGGAAACCGCGCGAGTACGGCCCTGAACGCCTGCGTCTGGACAACGTCAAAGCGCCGGGCGTGCGAGCGCCGGTTTCGTTATCCGTACGCAGCGGTGAGATCGTCGGACTGTTTGGCCTGGTAGGGGCGGGGCGCAGCGAGCTGATGAAAGGGCTGTTCGGCGGTACGCGCATTACCGCAGGGCAGGTCTCCATTGACGGCGAGCAGGTCGATATCCAGAAACCTGCCCACGCGATCAGGGCCGGGATGATGCTCTGCCCGGAAGACCGCAAAGCGGAGGGGATCATTCCGGTGCATTCGGTGCGCGACAACATCAACATTTCCGCCCGCCGTAAGTTTATCCGCGCGGGTTGCCTGATAAACGACGGCTGGGAGTCGAGCAACGCCGACCACCATATTCGCTCGCTGAATATCAAAACGCCGGGACCGGAACAGCTGATCATGAATCTGTCAGGCGGTAACCAGCAGAAGGCCATTTTAGGCCGCTGGCTGTCGGAGGATATGAAGGTCATTTTGCTGGACGAGCCGACGCGCGGAATCGATGTGGGCGCAAAGCACGAGATTTACAACGTGATCTATGAACTGGCAAAACGCGGCGTGGCGGTGCTTTTCGCCTCCAGCGATCTGCCTGAGGTGCTTGGCGTTGCCGACCGCATTGTGGTGATGCGCGAAGGCGAAATCGCCGGTGAATTACTTCATGAACAGGCGAATGAACAACAGGCGTTGAACCTCGCCATGCCTAAAGTCAGCCAGGCTGTCGCCTGAGTAAGGAGTTAATGATGTCCTCTGTTACTACATCCGGAGCGCCGAAATCGGCTTTTAGTTTTGGACGCATCTGGGATCAGTACGGCATGCTGGTGGTCTTTGCCGCACTCTTCATCGCCTGTGCGATCTTCGTCCCCAATTTTGCCACCTTCATTAATATGAAAGGGCTGGGGCTGGCGATTTCCATGTCCGGCATGGTGGCCTGCGGCATGCTCTTCTGCCTGGCCTCCGGTGATTTCGACCTGTCGGTGGCCTCGGTTATCGCCTGTGCGGGCGTCACCACAGCGGTGGTGATCAACATGACCGAAAGCCTGTGGATTGGCGTTTTTGCCGGTCTGTTGCTCGGCGTCATCAGCGGTCTGGTGAACGGTTTTGTTATCGCGCGCCTGAAGATTAACGCCCTGATTACCACACTTGCGACGATGCAGATAGTCCGTGGCCTGGCCTATATCATCTCCGACGGTAAAGCGGTGGGGATTGAAGACGAGCGCTTCTTTACGCTGGGCTACGCCAACTGGCTGGGCCTGCCTGCGCCTATCTGGCTCACCGTGGCCTGCCTGATCCTGTTCGGCTTCCTGCTGAACCGTACCACGTTTGGCCGTAACACGCTGGCGATCGGCGGTAATGAAGAAGCGGCCCGTCTTGCAGGGGTGCCGGTTGTACGCACCAAGATTATTATCTTCGTGCTCTCCGGGCTGGTCTCCGCCGCGGCGGGGATTATTCTGGCGTCGCGTATGACCAGCGGCCAGCCAATGACCTCCATCGGTTATGAGCTGATCGTCATCTCGGCGTGCGTTTTAGGGGGCGTTTCCCTCAAAGGCGGCATCGGAAAAATCTCATATGTGGTGGCCGGTATCCTGATTTTAGGGACGGTGGAGAACGCCATGAACCTGTTGAATATTTCGCCGTTCTCTCAGTACGTCGTGCGTGGTCTGATCCTGCTCGCAGCCGTGATTTTCGACCGTTACAAGCAAAAAGCGAAGCGTACCGTGTAACCCCAGCGCTGACTTTTTATTGCTCAACTAATAACCATAGTTGACCCCTGAACCGCCTCGCCAGTTTTGCTGGCGGGGCGGTTGTCAAATGGCGAGGCCCATCACACTGTCTATACTTACATGGCTATGAAAGAGGTAAAGGCGTTTACCTCTCGTAAACCGTAAGGAGGATTAGGGTGGCTGACTTGTTAACCGCACCGCCTGTACTGCCCGGAAAATATGCTTTCTTTTTTGACCTCGACGGGACCCTCGCCGGGATCCAGCCGCATCCTGACGACGTGGTCGTACCGGATACGGTGCTAGAGAATTTGCAGCAGCTCTCCAGACTGAACGAGGGCGCATTGGCATTGATTTCAGGGCGCTCAATGGCCGAGCTGGATGTGCTCGCCAGTCCTTACCACTTTCCGCTGGCCGGTGTACACGGAGCGGAGCGCCGCGATATCCATGATCAACTGCATGTTGTATCACTCCCCGATACTTTAATTCAGGCGTTACACGCTGAACTCTCCTCGGCGCTGGCGTCGCTTCCGGGCACGGAACTGGAAGCGAAGGGCATGGCGTTCGCCTTGCACTATCGGCAGGCTCCGCATCATGAAGCGGCAATCTTTGCGATTGCCCGCAGCGTGGCCGATGCACACCCGCAGCTCGCGCTGCAGCCAGGGAAATGCGTCGTCGAGATAAAACCTGAGGGCATTAATAAAGGTGCCGCTATTGCGGCGTTTATGGCGGAACCGCCATTTAAGGGACGTACACCGGTATTTTTTGGCGATGACCTGACCGACGAGGCCGGGTTTCGCGTGGTAAAACAGGCCGGAGGGATCGCCGTCAAGGTGGGGCCTGGTGACACTGTCGCAGAATGGCGTCTGGCGAATGTCGCCAGCGTCTGGCAGTGGATTTCTGATATCGCTAACCAGCAACAACAACAAATAGCGCAAAACAAAGGGGGAAACCATTATGGGTCGCTTAGTCGTCGTCTCTAACCGAATCGCACCGCCTGATGATAAAAAAGCCAGTGCAGGTGGCCTGGCGGTAGGGGTATTAGGTGCCTTAAAAGCTGCTGGCGGGCTGTGGTTTGGCTGGAGTGGTGAAATCAATGAAGAAGAGAAACCGCTTAAAAAGGTCACGCGCGGGAACATCACGTGGGCATCCTTTGCGCTAAAGGAGAAAGACTATGACGAGTATTACTCGCAGTTCTCCAACGCGGTGCTGTGGCCTGCGTTTCACTATCGTCTCGACCTGGTAAAATTCCAGCGGGAATCCTTCGAGGGCTACTCGCGGGTGAATGCGCTGCTGGCGGATAAACTGCTGCCTTTAATCGAGGAAGACGATATTTTATGGATCCACGATTATCATCTGCTTCCCTTCGCCAGAGAGCTGCGTAAAGGAGGTGTCAACAACCGGATTGGCTTCTTCCTGCACATTCCGTTCCCGACGCCGGAAATTTTCACCGCGCTGCCGCCGCATGAAGAACTGCTGGAGGCGCTGTGTGATTACGACCTGCTGGGCTTCCAGACCGAAAATGACCGCCTCGCGTTCCTTGATTCCGTGTCAGGTAAAGCGCGCCTGGCGACCAGGGGTGGCAAAACCCATACGGCGTGGGGGAAAACCTTCCACACCGAGGTCTACCCGATTGGTATTGAACCCGACGAAATTGCGGAACAGGCCTCCGGTCCGCTGCCGCCGAAGCTGGCCCAGCTTAAGAATGAACTCAAGCACGTAAAAAATATCTTCTCGGTAGAGCGTCTGGATTATTCCAAAGGGCTGCCGGAACGCTTCCTGGCGTATGAAACGCTGCTGGATAAATACCCTCAGCATCACGGTAAAATCCGCTATACACAGATCGCCCCAACGTCACGCGGGGAGGTACAGGCGTATCAGGATATTCGTCATCAGCTTGAGACAGAAGCGGGGCGCATCAACGGACGCTACGGTCAGCTGGGGTGGACGCCGCTCTTTTACCTGAATCAGCATTTTGACCGTAAAATCCTGATGAAGGTCTTCCGCTATGCGGACGTGGGGCTGGTTACGCCGCTGCGAGACGGGATGAACCTGGTGGCAAAAGAGTATGTGGCGGCTCAGGACCCGGCCGATCCGGGTGTGCTGGTGCTTTCTCAGTTTGCCGGGGCCGCGAACGAACTGACTTCAGCGCTTCTCGTTAACCCTTACGATCGGGATGATGTGGCAAACGCCCTCAACCGCGCCCTGACCATGCCGCTGACGGAGCGTATTTCTCGCCATGCCGAAATGATGGAGACGATCCGTAAAAACGATATTAATCACTGGCAGGCGCAGTTTATTCAGGATCTCCGTGATATAACTCCGCAAAGCCATGAAGGCGATCTGCAAAAAAAGATCGCGACCTTCCCTAAACTCGCCTGATTTTCCTCTGGGGGGTTAGCTCCCCCCAAGAGGCACCAGCAACACATCCACCTGGCTCGAGGCGATAATAGATTTTGCCGCGCAGGTAGCCCGCGAAATAAAGCTGTGGTTATGGTTTCCGCAAATCACTAAATCAATATTCTGTTTGCGGCACATATCAAGAATATGCGCATTGAGTTCGCCCGTCGCAATAACGGTTTCATGAATGGGGTACTCTGCTTTTTCGACAAGCTCTCGCAGAAACTGCTGCGTTTCTTCCTGCAAAACCTCACGAATATCTTCCAGCATCGGGGCCGCCAGCTGATTGTACATCTCGGGCTCAGCCGCGAGGGTGATGAGGCTGATGCGCGCATTATGCGGCCGGGCGATGGATACGGCCCGGGCGACAAGCTGGTGACTTTCGGGGGAAACAGCAACAGAAACAAGAAGATGGGAGTAACTCATGGCGCACTCCTTAGATGTCTGACAAACAGCGTTTCATCACCATTACCGCGAATTTCCTGGTTTCGCAAGACTTGAATACGACATTAGTGTGAAGCTTATCATAATTATTCATTAATTATTCTTATAAGAAGAATAACTGATAAATGCGCCTAAATGAAAAAAATTAACAACTTAACGTAAGTCACACAAATCTACGCTTTCGCCATTAAATCATTTTAACAAGTTATAAACGCATTTCGAATGGTCACGTATTGAAACGATTTTTTTGCCGGAAATGCATAACTCTATGTTTTGTCGAAGTAATCAAAATGTGTCTCTGACGCATGCGCGATGTAAACGATTGCTGATATCGCACGGACAGATAAAAGCACGTTGCGTGCCACTTTTTCTCACGCTTCTGCATGAGTATTCGTCGATTAAGAATACAAAACAGTGCTGATTGCTTAAAAAACGAGCAAATTAGAAGTCATACTGATGGATTTATGGGTAACATTCACTTAAATTGTGTGACGTGGATCACATTTTTTTTAAATTTGAGGGTGGCTGCATTGTATGTGTCAAATCTGACGAGTAGAGTTTGCGTCGAATTAGGAAAAATCTTAGTTATTTGTAAGAAATGATAAAACATGTAAGAGATGTAACCACGTTTCATCTCCGTCACGTTTTGATGAATACAAACCTAGATTCAACTATGCATTTAGCCTTTTCTTTTTTATACCGGGTGATTTCCCGGCGACATCACGGGGTGCGGTCTTTCCGCATAAAAATAATAGTTGGTTATTCGGGATGGGAACAATGCATACATCCGAGTTGCTAAAACATATCTATGACATCAATTTGTCGTATTTACTGCTCGCGCAGCGTTTAATTAGTCAGGACAAGGCGTCCGCGATGTTTCGTCTGGGTATTAACGAAGAAATGGCAACCATGCTGGGTGGGTTAACCCTCCCGCAGATGGTAAAACTGGCGGAAACGAATCAACTGGTGTGCCAGTTCCGTTTTGATAATCCGCAGACGATCACGCGTCTGACGCAGGAATCCCGCGTTGACGATCTGCAGCAGATCCATACCGGTATTCTGCTCTCCACTCGTTTGCTTCACGAAATCAGCCAGCCTGATGACGCAGCCCGTAAGAAAAGGGCCTAGCAATGAGCGAGAAAAGCATTGTTCAGGAAGCGCGTGACATACAGTTGGCCATGGAGCTGATTACGCTGGGTGCTCGTTTACAAATGCTGGAAAGCGAGACTCAGCTGAGTCGTGGTCGTCTTATCAAGCTGTACAAAGAGTTACGTGGTAGTCCCCCGCCGAAAGGCATGCTGCCGTTCTCGACGGACTGGTTTATGACATGGGAGCAGAATATTCATGCTTCCATGTTCTGTAATGCCTGGCAGTATCTCCTCAAAACTGGTTTATGCAGCGGCGTTGACGCCGTGATCAAAGCCTACAAACTTTACCTTGAACAATGTCCACAGCAGGAAGAGGGGCCACTGCTGGCGCTGACTCGTGCATGGACGCTGGTGCGTTTTGTCGAAAGCGGAATGCTTGAACTGTCGCGCTGCAACTGCTGCGACGGCAATTTTATTACCCATGCTCATCAGCCTGCAGGCAGCTTCGCCTGTAGTTTATGTCAGCCTCCATCCCGCGCAGTAAAAAGACGTAAACTTTCCCGGGATGCTGCCGATATTATTCCACAACTGCTGGATGAACAGATCGAACAAGCTGTTTAACCCGAACGTGTGGGCAAGATTCCAGCAGCGGTAAGCCATTACCGCTGCTTTTTTTTACCCCGCAAACGGTAAACGCTGCGAACTGAACGTCCTTGCCATAGTCACTAGCGGAAGGATGATGTCGTGCTTATCTTATTAGGTTACCTGGTAGTTCTCGGTACAGTTTTCGGCGGTTACATGATGACCGGCGGGCACCTTGGAGCACTCTATCAACCGGCTGAACTTATTATCATCGGCGGCGCAGGGGTAGGGGCTTTTATCGTTGGTAACAACGGTAAATCGATCAAGGGCACGCTGAAAGCAATTCCATTGCTGTTCCGTCGCTCGAAATACACCAAAAGCATGTATATGGATCTGCTGGCGCTCCTCTATCGCCTGATGGCGAAGTCGCGTCAACAGGGGATGTTCTCGCTTGAACGGGATATCGAAAACCCGAAAGAGAGCGAAATTTTTGCCAGCTATCCACGTATTCTGGCGGACGCCATGATGCTGGATTTCATCGTCGATTACCTGCGTCTCATCATCAGCGGCAATATGAATACTTTCGAAATAGAAGCGCTGATGGACGAAGAGATCGAAACCCACGAAAGCGAATCTGAAGTGCCGGCCAACAGCCTGGCGCTGGTGGGTGACTCGCTTCCGGCGTTCGGAATCGTGGCGGCGGTCATGGGGGTAGTACATGCCCTGGCCTCGGCGGACCGCCCGGCGGCTGAACTGGGCGCACTGATTGCCCACGCGATGGTCGGTACTTTCCTCGGTATTTTGCTGGCGTACGGTTTTATCTCTCCGCTGGCAAGTGTCCTGCGCCAGAAGAGCGCGGAAACCACCAAAATGATGCAGTGCGTGAAGATCACGCTGCTCTCGAACCTCAACGGTTATGCGCCACCGATCGCGGTTGAGTTTGGCCGTAAAACGCTTTACTCCAGCGAGCGTCCGTCGTTTATCGAGCTTGAAGAACACGTGCGCGCGGTGAAAAACCCAAACCAACAGACGACAACTGAGGACGCATGAAAAATCAGTCCCATCCGATCGTCATCGTAAAAAAACGCAAGCACAAGGGCGGCGGACACGGTTCTCACGGCTCCTGGAAAATCGCGTACGCCGACTTTATGACCGCAATGATGGCGTTCTTTCTGGTGATGTGGTTGATCTCCATCTCCAGCCCGAAAGAGCTTATCCAGATTGCCGAATATTTCCGTACCCCGCTGGCGACGGCAGTGACCGGTGGGCCGCGTATCTCTAACAGCGAAAGCCCGATCCCTGGCGGCGGCGATGATTACACCCAGCAGAAGGGTGAGGTGAAAAAAGAGCCGAACATCGACGAGCTGAAACGCAAGATGGAGCAGGCGCGTCTGAAAAAACTGCGTGGCGATCTCGATCAGCTGATTGAAGCCGATCCCAAACTGCGCGCGCTGCGTCCGCACCTGAAAATCGATCTGGTTCAGGAAGGGCTGCGTATTCAGATTATTGATAGCCAGAACCGCCCGATGTTTAAGACCGGGAGTGCGGAAGTTGAACCGTACATGCGCGATATTTTACGCGCCATTGCGCCGGTGCTGAACGGCATTCCTAACCGAATAAGCCTGTCGGGCCACACGGATGACTTCCCGTACGCCAGTGGGGAGAAGGGATACAGCAACTGGGAGCTTTCTGCCGATCGTGCCAACGCCTCGCGTCGCGAGCTGGTGGCAGGTGGGCTTGATGATGGCAAGGTACTGCGCGTGGTCGGCATGGCAGCAACCATGCGCGTCTCCGACCGCGGGCCGGATGACGCCATCAACCGTCGTATCAGTCTTTTAGTGCTGAACCAGCAGGCGGAGCAGGCCATCCTGCATGAAAACGCCGAAAGTCAGAATGAGTCACTGGACGATTTAAAACAGCCTGGGGCCGTCCCTGCGGCTGCCGTTCCAACATCGCCACCAGCCAATCCGAGGTGATAGCGTGAGCATGGATATTAGCGATTTTTACCAGACATTCTTTGATGAAGCCGACGAACTGTTGGCGGATATGGAGCAACATTTGCTCGATCTGGTGCCCGAAGCACCGGACTCCGAGCAGCTCAATGCCATCTTCCGCGCGGCGCATTCCATTAAAGGCGGAGCCGGAACGTTTGGATTTACCATCCTGCAGGAAACCACCCACTTAATGGAAAACCTGCTTGATGAAGCACGACGCGGTGAGATGCAGCTCAATACCGACATTATCAACCTGTTTTTGGAAACCAAAGATATTATGCAGGAACAGCTCGACGCCTATAAAAGTTCGGCAGAGCCTGATGCCGCCAGCTTTGAATACATCTGTAATGCGCTGCGCCAGCTCGCCCTGGAAGCGAAAGGTGAAGTCGCTGCAGCCGTTGTCCCTGCGGCGAAGCTGAGCGTTGTCGATGCATCCGCTGCCGAAGAGGCCGCGCCAGCCGCTGCACAAGCAGGCAAACTGCGCGTTGTGCTGTCACGCCTGAAAGAGAATGAAGTTAACCTGCTGGAAGAAGAGCTGGGTAACCTGGCGAAATTAACTAACGTGGTGAAAGGTAAGGACAGCCTCGCGGCGACCCTGGATGACGGAATCGATCAGGACGACATCGTGGCGGTGCTGTGCTTTGTGATTGAAGCCGACCAGATTGCCTTCGAAACGGAAACCGCTCCGGCAGAAGCGCCAGCTGCGCAAGAAGAGGTGGCCGTCGTCGCGCAGGCTGCGGCACCAGCTGTTGCGGCTCCGGCGCTGAAGGCGGTGCCAAAAGAGCCCGCGGCGCCTGGTCGCGCGGAAAAACCAGCCGCGCGCTCCAGCGAGTCCACCAGCATTCGCGTTGCCGTTGAGAAGGTTGACCAGCTGATTAACCTGGTTGGCGAACTGGTGATCACCCAGTCTATGCTGGCGCAGCGTTCTAACGAACTGGACCCGGTCACGCATGGCGATCTGATTACCAGCATGGGTCAGCTGCAGCGTAACGCCCGGGATCTGCAGGAATCGGTCATGTCCATCCGTATGATGCCGATGGAATATGTCTTCAGCCGCTTCCCGCGTCTGGTCCGCGACCTTGCCAGCAAGCTGAATAAGCAGATTGAACTGACCCTGATGGGCAGCTCAACGGAGCTGGATAAGAGCCTGATCGAGCGCATCATCGACCCGTTAACGCACCTGGTGCGTAACAGCCTCGACCACGGCATCGAACTGCCGGAAAACCGCATTGCCGCCGGAAAATCCCCGGTCGGGAACCTGATCCTCTCAGCGGAACATCAGGGCGGGAACATCTGCATTGAAGTGACCGATGACGGCGCCGGTCTTAACCGCGAGCGCATCCTGGCGAAGGCTATTTCGCAGGGGATGGCGGTCAATGAAAACATGACCGACGAAGAAGTGGGCATGCTGATCTTCGCGCCGGGCTTCTCGACCGCCGAGCAGGTGACGGACGTTTCCGGGCGCGGCGTCGGCATGGACGTGGTGAAACGTAACATCCAGGAGATGGGCGGCCACGTTGAGATCCAGTCTAAACAGGGTTCCGGCACCACTATCCGCATCCTGCTGCCGCTGACGCTGGCGATCCTCGACGGCATGTCAGTCAAAGTCGCGGACGAAGTCTTTATTCTGCCGCTGAACGCGGTGATGGAATCCCTCCAGCCGCGTGAAGAAGATCTGCATCCTCTGGCGGGCGGCGAGCGCGTGCTGGAAGTGCGCGGCGAGTACCTGCCGCTGGTCGAGCTGTGGAAAGTGTTTGAAGTGGACGGGGCGAAAACCGAGGCCACGCAGGGGATTGTGGTGATCCTGCAAAGTGCGGGCCGTCGCTACGCGCTGCTGGTCGATCAGCTGATTGGTCAGCACCAGGTGGTGGTGAAGAACCTCGAAAGCAACTACCGCAAGGTGCCGGGTATTTCCGCTGCCACCATTCTCGGGGATGGTAGCGTGGCGCTGATCGTCGATGTGTCGGCGCTTCAGGGATTAAATCGTGAACAACGTGTGGCGTACACAGCCGCCTGATTAAGTAGAAGGTAATAACATGACCGGTATGAGTAATGTAACGAAACTGGCGGGCGAGCCATCAGGGCAGGAGTTCCTGGTATTCACTTTGGGCGATGAGGAGTACGGCATCGATATCCTGAAAGTGCAGGAAATTCGTGGTTACGACCAGGTTACCCGCATCGCAAACACGCCTGCGTTTATTAAAGGCGTCACCAACCTGCGCGGCGTCATTGTGCCAATCGTGGATCTGCGCGTGAAGTTCAGCCAGGGCGACGTTGACTATAACGACAACACCGTGGTGATCGTCCTGAACCTGGGGCAGCGCGTGGTGGGTATCGTGGTGGATGGCGTATCTGACGTCCTCTCCCTGACCTCCGATCAGATTCGCCCTGCGCCGGAGTTTGCGGTCACGCTGTCGACCGAATACCTGACCGGTCTGGGGGCGCTCGGCGAGCGTATGCTGATTCTGGTGAATATCGAGAAGTTGCTGAACAGCGACGAGATGGCGCTGCTGGATATCGCGGCGAGTCATGTAGCGTAAAACAAAGCCGGGTGGTGCTGACGCTTACCCGGCCTACGTGTTCGAGCCATTTGTAGGCCGGGTAAGGCGAAGCCGCCACCCGGCTTTTTCATGCCCTACGCTTCCTGCTCTACCAGCTCAGCTTCCGCTTCGCGAGCGCCTTCGTTCTGCGAGAGCATCGCCGTCGCTATCCCGTTCCCCAGCACGTTAATTGCGGAACGACCCATATCCAGGAAGTGGTCAATCCCCATCAGCAGCAGAATGCCCGCCACTGGAATGTTAAAGCTCGGGATCGTCGCGGCCAGCACCACCAGGGATGAACGCGGCACGCCCGCAATCCCTTTTGACGCCAGCATCAGAGTCAGCATCAGGACCGTTACCTCAGAGAAGCTCAGGTGAATGTTGTACGCCTGAGCGATAAACATTGAGGCAAACGAGCAGTACACCATCGACCCCACCAGGTTGAAGGAGTAGCCAATCGGCAGAACGAAAGAGGCGATATTGCGCGAGCAGCCAAAGCGCTCCAGCTGTTCCAGCGTTTTAGGGTAGGCCGCTTCAGAACTGCTGGTGGTGAACGCAACCAGTACCGGATCTTTCAGCATGCTGACCAGGCGAAACACCTCTTTTTTCAACACCATGTAGCCTACGGCCAGCAGCACCATGCAGGTGAGCAGGATGGCAACATAGTAGCCGCCAATAAAGGAGGCGTAGTTCAGCAGGATGCCCAGACCCTGCGTGGCAATGACGGAGGAGATCGCCGCGAAGATGGCCAGCGGCGCAACGTACATCACGTAACCCGTTACCTTCAGCATGATATGGGAAACCACATCCAGCGCGGCAACCAGCGGCGCGTTGAATTTCTGCCCCAGCGATGCGCCGCCGATGCCGAAGAACATTGAGAACACCACAATCTGCAGGATCTCATTGTTCGACATCGCCCCTGCGATGCTGGTTGGAATGGTGTGAGACAGGAACGCTTTCAGCGTCATCCCGCCCACGGCCAGACCGGTATCCACCGCCTCGGTTGGAATAGTCAGGTTCAGGCCGCTTCCGGGATGCTCCAGCGTGACGATAAACAGACCAACCAGAATAGAAAGCACGGATGAGCTAATAAACCACACCATCGCTTTGCCGCCCACACGACCAATGGTAGAGGTTTCACCCAGCTTCATAATGCCTACGGTCAGCGTGCTGAAGACCAGCGGCGCAATGACCATTTTGATCAGACGGAGGAAAATATCGGTCAGAAGGGTAATATTATCCGACCAGGCTTTGATGGCATCCACAGATGCGTACTCGTGAATTGCCGCCCCTGAAAGAATACCCGCCAGCATGAATATCACGATGAAGAGTGTGAGTTTGTTTGCACTTGCCACGAAAAAAGACCCTCTATGCGCTTCAGATGTAGCCCGCGCCGATACATATAAATTTTTTATTACTGCGCGGGAAAATATTCGGCACATAAATTGACGCAAAGCGTAGGGGGATACAACTCATTTTTAATTTTTATTAGTTTTGTTGTTATTGGCGTGACGATATATTGTGATGCTTATCACACTTTAGTGGATATATCCTCAGTTTTCGCAGTGATTTTTTTTCTTTCTTCTGTTTTAACTTTCTGATTTTTAAACAAAATAACTGTCAATAAGACATTGGTTTGTCTCTGCGCGTCGCGGGTGGTCGAAGCGATATCCGTAAACTAAATTCTCAGTAACCCCCCTCTGAGGAACGTTAAGCGGGGCTAACATCTTGAACGTTAAAAATAAAATGTCGCAAGGGAACGGAGACGTCTTCTGGAGGGTGGTAAATGAAAAGAAAACTTCTTTTGATCTGCGCAGGCGCGTTGCTGACTGCGACAACGGCCCATCAGGCGCTGGCGGTCACCAGCAACGGCACCATTGGTGCCACGCTGACGCTGACAAACGGCTGCCTGATTAATGGATCGCCCGCGCAAAGCGGCATTAACTTCGGTACGCTCGATTTCGGTACCCATCCGGCTACCTTTTCCACTCTTACGACGCAGCTGAGCGGTGCCAGCGGCGGAAACACCTTCACCATTCAATGTACGACCGCCAGCTATACGGTGGCGATCACCGGGAATACCCACTCCACCGCGCCCGGCTCCGTTGTCGGCTCGCCCGGTACGCCAGAGCGCTATCTGGTGAATACGGCCAACGCAGCGCAGGGCGTGGCGTACAGCCTGTACAGCGACAGCGGGTTTAATACCTTGATTGCGAATAACGCTGCGCTGCCGATAACTTCCACGGCGGGCGGGGTGGACAGCTATACCCTGTACGGACGCATTACCGGCGGCGGTAACAGCGTGACGGTGGTTCCGGGCACTTACACAGACACGATTAACGTCAGCGTGACCTATTAGACCAGCACTGCCATGAGGGCATCTTTTATATGTCTGCGCAACTGCGCAGAGGGATCCGTGCAGCCTTTTGCCGCGCTGGTGCTCGGGCTATTGATGGTTTCCCCGGCAAACGCGGTGACCTCGCAGTCGTTTAAGGTCAGCGCGATCATCGTACCGGGCTGCGCGGTCGCTACCGGCAGCGGGGGGCTTCTCGGTACGCTGGATTTTGGCACTCATAACGGCGTAGAAAGCGCGCCGGTGAGCACCAGCTTTGTGCCGAACGGAGCCTTGTCCATCGCCTGCACGCCCGGCGTGGCGCTGAGCATGAGTATTAATGGCGGTCAGAATTATTCATCCGTTCGCCGAATGAAACGCGCAAACGGGACGGAAATGGTCCCCTATCGGCTCTACAGCAGCAGTTCGCTGGCGGCGAACAGCGAAATTGGTGTCAACCAGGCGATACCGGTGACCTATACCAACAGCAATAACATCGCGCTGCCGCTTTTTGGCGTGGCGCTACTGACCGGATTTAGCCCGGCAGGAACGTATTCCGATCAGCTCACCGTGACCTTGTCATGGTAATAAAGGGAGAGAGGCGATGAAGCCATTTATCAGGCGTCTGTGTCTGGCGGGTGTTCTGGCAGGCATTGCAGCATCCGGACAGGCGCAGGCGGCAGCGACCATCCTGCTCTGGCCCATCGATCCGTGGCTTGACGCCGACGCCAGAGCCACGGAGCTATGGATCCAGAATCAGGGAAACAGCGCGACGACCATGCAGGTGCGCATTGTGCGCTGGAAGCAGGAGGGCGGTTATGAACGCTATAGCGCGCAGCAGGATGTGGTCGCCAGCCCGCCGATTGTCACCATCCAGAAGGGCAATAAGCAGCTGATTCGTTTGATTAAACAGGGCGCGGTGCCTGCGGGCGTCGAGCAAGCCTACCGCATCATCGTGGACGAAATTCCCCAGCCTGACGCGAAGGCCGAACCTTCCATTGGCCTCAAATTACAGATGCGTTACTCCATCCCGCTGTTTGTCTACGGGCAGGGGATCCCGACAATAAAAGAGGGGGCGCACCACGCGCTGGTGGAGACCCAAAACCTGAGCTGGCGGGTGACGCAAGCGGAGGGACAGCCTGCACTTGAAGTCCGGAATCGGGGGGATGTCCATGTCAGACTGAGCCAGGTGTCACTGGAGCAGGGGGGACAGAAACGCACCGTCGCGGAAGGGTTGCTGGGTTACGTTCTTCCGGACAGCACGCGCAGCTGGCCGATACCCGCTGGCGTACGTCAGCCAGACAGGATGAGCGCGCAGATTAATGCCAGGGACGAACAATGGCAGTCGCCCCCCGTCAACTGAAGCCGGCAATAATGATACTGCTTTGCGTCAGCGCCACGACCTGGGCCGATCCCGGTGACGACAGTTTGCCACCGCCTCCGCAGGCGCAGGCGTTAAACGATGAGGCGGTGTTTCAGCTTGCCCTCGTGCTTAACCACTACGACACCGGCCTGGTGGTGCCCGTGACGCAGCGTCAAGGCGCTTTCTTTATCTCCAGCGCCGATTTGCTGCGCGCGGGGCTTCCCCCGGAGCATGTGCCCGCCGGAGAGGTGGATCTCACCACGCTTAGTCAGGTTCGGGTGGAGTACGACAGCGCCGCGCAGCGCCTCCTGCTGACCGTTCCCCGCGACTGGGTCACCGCCCGCGTGACCCCTTTTGGCGCGCAAGCGGCGCAGCCCAAACCGCATTACGGGCGCGGGGCGCTGCTCAATTATGATTTCTATACCAACCATGCGGAACATATTGGCGGTCAGGCGTCGCTCTGGCACGAGTTCCGCTACTTCAATGAGAACGGCTCGTTCTCCTCCACCGGCTATGCCCGAAAAAATTTCACCGGCAACGACGGCCAGCAGGAAGGCTATGTCCGCTATGACACCACGCTGCTGATCACCAATGAAGATGATGCGACCACCTGGAGCGCCGGTGACGTGATCAGCGATGCCCTGAGCTGGAGCTCCAGCGTGCGGATGGGCGGCATTAGCTACGGACGCGATTTCTCCCTGCGCCCGGACCTGGTGACATGGCCGCTGCCGGAGTTCTCGGGAGAGGCGGCGGTGCCTACCTCGGTGGATCTCTTCATCAACGGCTATCGCTCCGGCTCCACCCAGCTCCAGCCGGGCCCCTTCACCCTGACCAATTTACCTTATATCAACGGGGCGGGGGATGCGGTACTGGTCACCACCGATGCGCTGGGGCGTCAGGTGAGTACCACGCTGCCGTTTTACGTCACCAGCGATTTGCTTAAGCAGGGGCTGAGCGACGGCGCCGTGACGCTTGGCAGCCTGCGGCGGAATTACGGCATCAGAAATTTTGACTATGGTCCTGCGGCAGGCAGCGGTTCGTATCGTTACGGGCTAACCGACTGGCTGACGCTGGAGGGCCACGCCGAAGGAGCAGAAGAACTGGCGCTGGGCGGGGCGGGGACGGTGATAAAACTCGGGCGGTTTGGCGTGGTGAATACCGCTTACTCACAAAGCCGCATGCGCGGAGACGTCGGCGGGCAAATTAACTGGGGTTATCAGTACAGCACCAGCGAATTTAGCATCGCCACCCAGCACACCCGTCGCGATCGCGGCTTCGGCAACCTGGCGCTCTACGATCAGCCGACGGTGTATGACGAAAATAACCGGCCTATCGCCAGCTTTAGCCGCAATACGGACCAGTATTCTCTGACCTTCAATCTGGGACAGTACGGCAATATCGGCGCGGCCTGGATTGGCGTGGAGAGTTTTGACAGCCAAAAAACGGAGCTGCTCAATCTCTCCTGGAGCCGCAATCTGTGGGGGGCGAGCAGCATTTACCTGGCCGGCAGCCGGGACCAGCAGCGTGGGGACTGGACGGTTGCGCTGTCGCTGCAGGTTCCGTTGGGGGTACGGGACAGCGTTGCCGTCACCGTTGAAAACACCCCGGATGCAGGCAGCACGCAGCGCATTAACTACAACCACTCTATGCCTTCTGACGGCGGGTTTAGCTGGAACATGGCCTGGGCCAACCAGTCGCGCTCGCGTGATTATCAACAGGGAACCCTGGGCTGGCGCAATAACAACATTGAACTGCAGGGCGGCGGCTATGGTGAAAGAGAGTCCATGACCTGGTGGGGCGAAGCGATGGGCGCCGTTGTGCTGATGGACGGCGAGCTGTTTGCGGCGAACAAAATCAACGATGCGTTTGTGGTGATCAGCACCGACGGGCACCCGGACGTGCCTGTCAGCTACGAGAACCAGCCCGTCGGCAAAACGAATAACAACGGCTACCTGCTGGTCAGCGGGGTATCGGCCTATTATCCGGCGAGCTACCGGATCGACACGCTGAATCTGCCGGCGGATACCCGGCTGAAAGAGACCGAGCGGCGGATCGCCATTCGCCGTCACAGCGGCTATCTGGTGGACTTCCCGATGGAGCAGGAGCGGGTGGCAAGCGTCATTCTGCACGATGCGCAGGGCCAGGCGATCCCGGTGGGAAGCCAGGTTCGACGCGCGTCACGCAGCAATGCGGTGGTGGGGTATGACGGCATCGCCTGGCTGGAAAACCTCAGCGATGTGAACCCGCTTGAGGTGATTACCCCTGGCGGGAAGCGCTGCACGGCGACCCTGACGGTGGGGGCCAATCCGGAACATAAGCTGCAAACCTACGGTCCGCTGGTTTGTCGGGAGGGTCCATGACGCGCCTGCTGCTGTTGATGCTGCTGCTGTTCTCCGGCGGTGGCTGGGCGGCGTGTACCGTTAGTACGGTTAATGCGTCGTTTGGCAGCGTCACGTCGTTCGCGCTCAGCGGAACCGGGGAGGTGGAAACCACCGGCACGCTGGTGGTGGCGTGTGATGCCGTGCTCAACATCCTGACCAGCGACTCGGTGACGCTGAACTACACCTCGGCATCGGTTTCGGGCAACAGCCGCGCCACCATGAAGCGTACGGATAACGCGGCCATCACGGACGTGATCCCCACCCGGCTGTGCGGATTATCCGGGTGCGCGAGCAGCAGCGAGGTGCAGATAAGCAAAGCGTATACCTGGAGCGGGAACACACTGCTGGGGTTGCTCGGGTCAAAGCGGTACAACATACCGCTCTATTTTCGCACCGTCCCCGGACAAAACGTATCTGCCGGTCCCTACCAGGTGCTGCTGACTTTCAGCATCAACTACAACGTCTGCGCCGTCGGTCTTGGAAGCCTGTGTACATCTCCCCAGTCGGGCACCGCAACGACCAGCATTCTGCTTAACATGAACGTCACCAATGACTGCAGCGCCATGACCACGCCGGACGTGAACTTTACCAGCGCGCCGCTGGTGCAAAGTTTCCCCACTGTTTCCCAGGCTATTGCCGTCACCTGCACCAAAGGCAGCACCTACACCATCGGCATTAATAACGGTGCCAATGCTCTCAATAATGTCCGCCGGATGGTAAGCGGCAGTAACACCCTGAGTTATGACATCTATAAAGAAGCCACAACCAACCGCTGGGGCGGCAGCGGCGCCGAGCGCTGGACCAGCGCGACCTCGTCGCAGGTCAGCTCTGACGGTTTACTGCGGACCTACAATTACACCGCCAAAGTCCTGACCAGTCAGGCCACGCCGCCCGCCGGCACCTACACCGATACGCTGATCGTTGACGTCGCGTTTTAACCCCGCGCTTTTCCCTTTCGCAAATGTAAAGTTCCTGTGGCCTGTGCCGATAACACCGTTAATAAATCTATGAGAAGGTGTTGTATGTTGAACCGTATCCGCGTTGTCACAATGCTCATGATGGTGCTGGTCATTTTCGCACTACTTCAGCTTATCTCCGGCGGGCTTTTTTTCTCGTCGTTAAAACAGAATCAGGACAGCTTCGCGGCCTCGAACGATCTCCGCCTGCAACAGAGTGAGCTCACGTCAACGTGGGATCTGATGCTGCAAACGCGTATCAACCTGAGCCGTTCATCCGCGCGCATGATGATGGATCCGAACAATCAGCAGAGCAGTGCGAAAACCGATCTGC
This sequence comes from Enterobacter chuandaensis, assembly GCF_039718975.1. NCBI lineage: Bacteria > Pseudomonadati > Pseudomonadota > Gammaproteobacteria > Enterobacterales > Enterobacteriaceae > Enterobacter > Enterobacter chuandaensis. The sequence continues at coordinate 2,842,911 of NZ_CP097173.1, read as the reverse complement.
TGAAAAATGCGCGCGGCACTCTGGCTGACGCGGCAAAACACTACGATGCCTTTAAAAAAATCACTCCGCAGCCCGCGATGGCGCAGGTGAGCCAGAACATTGACGAAAAATACAACGCCTACTATGCCGGGCTGACGGAGCTGATCCAGTTCCTGGAGAGCGGCAACATGGACGCCTACTTCGCACAGCCGACGCAGGGGATGCAAAACGCACTCGGCGCGGCGCTGGGGGAATACGCGAAGGCCAGCGGCGATCTGTACCACTCGGCCTTTACGGAAAGCCAGAATGACTACCGTTTTGCGAAATGGCAGATGGCCGTGCTGGCTCTGGCGCTGGTCATTGTGCTGGTGGCGGTCTGGTACGGCATTCGCCATATCCTTCTCAACCCGCTTGGCCGCGTGATTGCGCATATCCGCGAGATTGCCTCTGGCGATCTGACCAAAACGCTGACCGCTACCGGGCGTAATGAGATCACCGAGCTGGCCAACAGCGTTGACCACATGCAGCGCTCGTTAATCGAGACCGTTGCCAACGTGCGTAACGGATCCGAGGCTATCTATACCGGCACCAGCGAAATCGCGATGGGGAATAACGATCTCTCCTCCCGTACCGAGCAGCAGGCCTCTGCGCTGGAGGAGACGGCCGCCAGCATGGAGCAGCTCACCGCAACCGTGAAGCAGAACGCCGATAACGCCCGTCAGGCCTCGCAGCTGGCGGAAAGCGCCTCCGAGACCGCGCAGCGCGGCGGTCGCGTGGTGGATGGCGTGGTGAAAACCATGCATGAAATCGCCGACAGCTCGAAGAAAATCGCTGACATTATCAGCGTCATCGACGGCATTGCCTTCCAGACCAACATCCTCGCGCTCAACGCCGCCGTGGAAGCCGCGCGTGCCGGAGAGCAGGGGCGCGGGTTTGCCGTGGTGGCCGGGGAAGTGCGCAACCTGGCCAGCCGCAGCGCCAATGCGGCAAAAGAGATCAAATCCCTGATTGAAGATTCCGTCTCCCGCGTGGATACCGGCTCCGTGCTGGTGGAAAGCGCCGGGGAAACCATGAATGACATCGTGAATGCCGTTACCCGCGTGACGGACATCATGGGTGAAATCGCCTCTGCGTCTGATGAGCAGAGTCGTGGTATCGACCAGGTTGCCCTGGCGGTATCGGAAATGGACCGCGTGACACAACAAAACGCCGCGCTGGTGCAGGAGTCCGCTGCGGCGGCCGCTGCGCTGGAAGACCAGGCGAGCCGTCTGAAGATGGCCGTCTCGGCGTTTCGTCTCGCTTCACTCGCTGGAAACACGGTCACCCCGCAGGCGACGTATCGCGCGCCAGCCGCTGAACCGGCTGCAAACCGTACCCGCACCGCGACGACCGGACAAGATGAAAACTGGGAAACATTTTGACTGACAATTAAACCGCGGCTGCTTGCCGCTTGATGGGAGCGTGGATGTTAAATCGTATTCGTATCTCGACCACACTGTTTTTGATTCTGATCCTTTGCGGTGTGTTGCAGGTTGGCAGTAACGGGTTGTCTTTTTGGGCGTTTCGCGATGGCTATCAGAATTTGCAGGACGTTGAGGCGAGTAATCAACAGCGCTCCGCACTGGCACAAACGCGTGCCGTGCTGTTACAGGCAAGCACGGCGCTGAACAAGGCGGGAACCTTAACCGCGCTGAGTTATCCGCCGGATGACATTAAGGCGCTGATGGCAACCGCCCGCGCGAGCCTGAAACAGGCCGACGCGCAGTTTAAAGCCTTTACGGCGCAGGCTGCCGACAGCGAGAAAGAGAAAGCGCTGAAGGCCGCCATGAAGAAGAATTTTGAGCAGTGGTATGGCGACCTGGACCACCAGGCGACCTGGCTTGAGAACAACCAGCTTTCGGACTTCATGACCGCTCCGGTCCAGGCGTCTCAGGCGGCGTTTGACGGCAGCTTTGACGCGTGGCAGCAGGACATTAACCAGTCGGTTCTGCGCGCCGGTGAAGCGAGCCGTACCAGCTATCACATGTCGGGCGTAATCTTTGCCGTCGTCGTGATTCTGGCGGGGTTACTGACCGGCGGGGCGCTGCTTTGGGCGCGCAGAATGATCGTGCAGCCGCTGGCCATCATCAGCAGCCACTTCGACAGTATCGCAAAAGGCGATCTGGCGCGTCCGGTTGCCGTGTATGGCAAGAATGAAATTTCGGCGATCTTTGCCAGCCTGAAGGCGATGCAGGGGTCGCTGCGCGAAACGGTGAGCGACGTGCGGCAGGGCAGCTATGCCATGCACACCGGGATCTCAGAGATTGCGGCGGGTAACAACGATCTCTCATCCCGCACTGAGCAGCAGGCGGCCTCGCTGGCGCAGACGGCGGCCAGCATGGAACAGCTGACCGCGACGGTAAGCCAGAATGCCGATAACGCGCGTCAGGCGTCTGACCTGTCAAAACAGGCGGCGATGACGGCGAAGAAAGGCGGCGACCAGGCGTCCCATGTCGCCAGCACCATGCAGGAGATCGCCGCCAGCTCGCAGAAGATTGGTGACATCATCAGCGTGATTGACGGTATCGCGTTCCAGACCAACATTCTGGCGCTGAATGCCGCCGTTGAAGCGGCGCGCGCCGGTGAGCAAGGGCGCGGATTTGCGGTGGTGGCGGGGGAAGTGCGTAACCTGGCGAGCCGCAGCGCCAACGCGGCGAAAGAGATTAAGGTGCTGATCGAAGAGTCGGTCTCGCGCGTTCAGCAGGGGTCTGCCCTGGTGGATACGGCGGCGCATACCATGCACGAAATCGTTACCTCCGTCACGCGGGTGAACGACATCATGGGCGAAATTGCCTCGGCGTCGGACGAACAGCGTCGGGGGATAGAGCAGGTTGCTCAGGCCGTCAGCCAGATGGATCAGGTGACGCAACAGAACGCCTCGTTAGTTGAGGAAGCGGCAGCGGCAACCGATCAGCTGGCCAGCCAGGCGGATCGTCTCACCGGGCTGGTCGCGGTATTTAATGTGAAAGAGCACGTTGAAGCAGTAACAGAAGTCGGACGGTCGCAGGCCGTGCCAGTTGTATCCTGAATGTAATTAAGAAGGCGCTATGACATCACCAATGCCCCCTGGGCAAACGTCATTATTGTTGCAGATGACACAGCGCCTCGCGCTGTCCGACGCGCATTTTCGTCGGATATGTCAGTTAATCTACCAGCGTGCGGGGATCGTGCTTGCGGATCATAAGCGCGACATGGTCTACAACCGACTGGTGCGGCGCTTGCGTACGCTGGGGCTGGATGATTTTGGTCGCTATCTGAGCATGCTTGAAGCGAACCAGAACAGCGCAGAGTGGCAGGCTTTTATTAACTCGTTAACCACCAACCTGACGGCCTTTTTCCGTGAAGCTCACCACTTTCCGGTACTGGCAGATCATGCGCGCCGTCGTTCCGGGGAGTATCGCGTCTGGAGTGCGGCCGCCTCGACGGGTGAAGAGCCGTACTCGCTGGCGATCACCCTTGCCGATACGCTGGGCATGGCGCCGGGACGCTGGAAAGTCTACGCCAGCGATATTGACACCGAGGTGCTGGAGAAGGCGCGTAACGGCGTGTATCGCCAGGACGAGCTGAAAACGCTGTCGCCGCAGCAGCTGCAGCGTTACTTCATGCGCGGGACGGGCCCGCATGAAGGCCTGGTACGCGTACGCCAGGAGCTGGCGAACTGCGTCGAATTCGCGCCCGTTAACCTGCTGGATAAGCAGTACAACGTGCCGGGGCCTTTCGACGCCATTTTTTGCCGTAACGTCATGATTTATTTTGATAAAACGACGCAACAGGACATTCTGCGTCGGTTTGTTCCGTTGCTCAAGCCTGACGGTTTACTGTTTGCCGGGCACTCGGAAAACTTCAGCAACCTCGCGCGTGAGTTTAGCCTGCGTGGGCAAACGGTATATGCGCTGAGTAAGGAAAAAGCATGAGTAAAATCAGGGTATTGTCTGTCGATGATTCAGCGCTGATGCGTCAGATCATGACTGAAATCATCAATAGCCACAGCGACATGGAGATGGTGGCCACAGCGCCAGATCCGCTGGTAGCGCGGGATTTAATTAAAAAATATAACCCCGACGTGCTAACGCTGGATGTCGAAATGCCGCGCATGGATGGCATAGATTTCCTGGAGAAATTGATGCGGCTGCGGCCCATGCCGGTGGTGATGGTCTCCTCCCTGACCGGGAAAGGATCGGAGATCACCCTGCGCGCGCTGGAGCTGGGGGCGGTGGATTTTGTCACCAAACCGCAGCTCGGCATTCGCGAGGGGATGCTGGCCTACAGCGAGATGATCGCGGAGAAAATCCGTACCGCATCGCGCGCGAAGCTCGCGGCCCACAAACCGATGGCCGCGCCGGCAACCCTGAAGGCCGGACCGTTACTCAGCTCGGAAAAACTGCTGGTCATTGGAGCGTCAACCGGAGGAACAGAGGCAATTCGTCATGTACTCCAGCCATTGCCGCTTTCAAGTCCGGGTATTCTGATCACTCAACATATGCCGCCTGGCTTTACCCGTTCCTTCGCCGAACGCCTGAATAAGCTGTGCCAGATCAGCGTGAAAGAGGCGGAAGACGGCGAGCGTGTGCTCCCGGGACATGCGTATATCGCGCCGGGGGACAAGCATATGGAGCTGGCGCGCAGCGGCGCTAACTATCAAATCAAAATTCATGACGGACCGCCGGTTAACCGGCACCGTCCGTCGGTGGATGTGCTGTTTCATTCGGTGGCGAAACATGCGGGGCGCAACGCCGTTGGGGTGATCCTGACGGGGATGGGCAACGACGGGGCCGCCGGAATGCTTGCAATGCACCAGGCTGGCGCCTGGACGATTGCGCAGAATGAAGCAAGTTGTGTGGTGTTCGGCATGCCGCGCGAGGCCATCAATATGGGTGGCGTGAGCGAAGTGGTCGATCTTAGCCAGGTAAGCCAGCAGATGCTGGCGAAAATCAGTGCCGGACAGGCAATACGTATTTGACTCAGGAGTATTATTTTATGGCGGATAAAGAGCTTAAGTTTTTGGTTGTGGATGACTTTTCCACCATGCGTCGCATTGTGCGCAACCTGCTGAAAGAGCTGGGGTTCAACAACGTTGAAGAAGCAGAAGACGGCGTTGATGCGTTGAACAAACTGCAGGCTGGCGGGTTTGGTTTTGTGATCTCCGACTGGAACATGCCAAACATGGACGGTCTGGAGCTGCTGAAAACCATTCGTGCAGACGCGGGTATGGCCTCTATGCCGGTGCTCATGGTCACGGCAGAAGCGAAAAAAGAGAACATCATTGCTGCTGCACAGGCAGGCGCAAGCGGCTACGTGGTGAAGCCATTCACCGCGGCGACCCTGGAAGAGAAGCTCGGCAAGATCTTCGAGAAACTCGGCATGTGAGGTGATGGAAATGTTGCAACCTGCTATGAAACCCGTTGAAGAACACTCGCCGAGCGATATCATCGTCCGCATCGGCAGCCTGACGCGCATGCTGCGTGACAGCCTGCGCGAGCTGGGGCTGGATCAGGCCATTGCCGAAGCGGCGGAAGCCATTCCTGACGCACGTGACCGTCTGGACTACGTTGTGCAGATGACCGCTCAGGCGGCTGAACGCGCGCTGAACAGCGTTGAAGCGTCACAGCCGCACCAGGATGCGATGGAAAAGGGGGCGAAAGCGCTGAGCAAACGCTGGGATGAGTGGTTTGAGAACCCTATCGAGCTGGCGGATGCCCGCGAACTGGTTACGGATACCCGTCAGTACCTGGGGGATGTGCCGGGCCACACCAGCTTCACCAACGCCCAGCTGCTGGACATCATGATGGCGCAGGATTTCCAGGACCTGACCGGTCAGGTGATCAAACGCATGATGGATGTTATCCAGGAGATAGAGCGCCAGCTGCTGATGGTTCTGCTGGAGAACATCCCGGAACCGGCTGCCCGTCCAAAACGCGAGAACGAAAGCCTGCTCAATGGTCCACAGCTCGACGCCAGCAAGGCGGGCGTGGTGGCAAGCCAGGACCAGGTGGACGACCTGCTGGACAGCCTCGGCTTCTGATTGTCCATTTCGCCTCAGGGGGTTTACGCCGCCTGAGGCGGTTTGCGACAAAATCACCGAAAAGAGCCCGAATAAACGGGCTTTTCCCGCCATTGGATTTCCGCTGCGCTGGCATGATACCCGTGACGTAATGGGCTGAGCATGCACTGTGGCAGAAGAGAACGACGACAAAACGGAAGCCCCCACACCCCACCGACTTGAAAAAGCGCGTGAGGAAGGGCAGATACCCCGATCCCGAGAATTGACCTCCCTGCTGATCCTTATCGTAGGGGTGTGCATTATCTGGTGGGGTGGGGAGTCGCTCGCCCGCAAACTGGCGGGGATGCTCTCCACCGGCTTACGTTTTGACCACAGCATGGTCAACGACCCTAATCTTATCCTCAGCCAGATTATTCAGCTGATAAAAGGGGCCATGGTTGCGCTGCTGCCCCTGATTACCGGCGTGGTGCTGGTGGCGCTGGTCTCTCCGGTGATGCTGGGCGGCCTGGTCTTTAGCGGGAAATCGCTGCAACCCAAATTTTCGAAACTGAACCCGCTGCCGGGCATTGCAAAAATGTTCTCTGCGCAAACCGGGGCCGAGCTGCTCAAGGCCATTCTCAAATCGGTGCTGATGGGCAGTTCCGCAGGGTTTTTCCTCTGGTATCACTGGCCAGAAATGATGCGCCTTATCAGCGAGTCGCCCCTTACCGCGATGAGCAATGCGCTGAACCTGGTCGGGCTCTGCGCGCTGCTGGTGGTGCTCAGCATTATCCCGATGGTGGGTTTTGACGTGATTTTCCAGCTCTATTCCCACTTCAAGAAACTGCGGATGTCACGTCAGGACATCCGCGACGAATATAAGCAGATGGAAGGTGACCCGCACGTGAAGGGGCGCATCCGCCAGATGCAGCGTGCCGCCGCCCGTCGTCGCATGATGGAAGATGTGCCGAAGGCGGACGTCATCGTTACCAACCCGACACACTATTCCGTGGCGCTGCGCTACGACGAAAACAAAATGAGCGCGCCGAAAGTGGTGGCGAAAGGGGCAGGGTTGATTGCGCTGCGAATCCGGGAAATTGGCACCGAAAACCGCGTGCCGATCCTGGAAGCCCCGCCGCTGGCGCGAGCTCTCTACCGCCACGCGGATATCGGACAACAAATCCCTGGACAGCTCTACGCCGCGGTAGCGGAAGTGCTGGCCTGGGTATGGCAATTGAAGCGCTGGCGTCTGGCCGGCGGTCAACGGCCCGTCAAACCTGAGAACCTTCCGGTGCCTGCCGCGCTGGATTTTATGAACGAGAAGGACACTGATGGCTAATCTGGTGGCAATGTTGCGCCTGCCCGGCAACCTGAAATCGACTCAATGGCAGATCCTTGCCGGGCCGATCCTCATCCTGTTGATTCTGTCGATGATGGTACTGCCGCTCCCGGCGTTCATCCTCGATCTGCTTTTCACCTTCAATATTGCGCTGTCCATTATGGTGCTGCTGGTGGCGATGTTCACCCAGCGCACGCTGGAATTCGCCGCGTTCCCGACCATTCTGCTGTTTACCACCTTGCTGCGACTGGCGCTAAACGTGGCTTCCACGCGTATCATCCTGATGGAAGGCCACACCGGTGCGGCAGCGGCGGGTAAGGTGGTCGAGGCCTTCGGCCATTTCCTGGTGGGCGGGAACTTCGCTATCGGGATCGTGGTGTTCGTTATCCTCGTTATCATCAACTTTATGGTTATCACCAAAGGTGCGGGGCGTATCGCGGAAGTGGGCGCGCGTTTTGTGCTGGACGGGATGCCGGGCAAGCAGATGGCGATCGACGCCGACCTGAACGCCGGGCTGATTGCCGAAGATGAGGCGAAGAAGCGCCGCGCGGAAGTGACCCAGGAAGCGGACTTCTACGGCTCCATGGACGGTGCGAGTAAGTTTGTGCGCGGTGATGCCATCGCGGGCATTCTGATCATGGTGATTAACGTGGTCGGCGGCCTGCTGGTAGGTGTGCTGCAGCACGGTATGGACATGGGCCACGCGGCGGAAAGCTATACGCTGCTGACCATTGGTGACGGTCTGGTCGCGCAGATCCCGGCGCTGGTGATCTCCACTGCAGCGGGTGTAATTGTGACCCGCGTGAGTACCGATCAGGACGTTGGCGAGCAGATGGTTGGCCAGCTCTTCAGTAACCCGCGCGTGATGCTGCTGGCGGCTGCTGTTCTGGGCCTGCTCGGCCTGGTGCCGGGGATGCCAAACCTCGTGTTCCTGCTGTTCACGGCAGGGTTGCTGGGCCTGGCCTGGTGGATGCGTGGCCGTGAGGCCAAACCGGCTGCGGATCCGGTTCCGGTGAAAATGCCGGAGAACAACCAGGCCGTAGAGGCGACGTGGAACGACGTTCAACTGGAAGATTCCCTGGGAATGGAGGTGGGGTATCGCCTGATCCCAATGGTGGATTTCCAGCAGGATGGCGAGCTGCTTGGCCGTATCCGCAGTATCCGTAAAAAATTCGCCCAGGACATGGGCTTCCTGCCGCCAGTGGTTCACATCCGCGACAATATGGATCTGCCGCCTGCGCGCTACCGCATTCTGATGAAGGGTGTTGAAATTGGCAGCGGCGATGCTTACCCGGGCCGCTGGCTGGCGATTAACCCTGGCACCGCAGCAGGCACGCTGCCGGGCGAACAGACCGTCGATCCTGCTTTTGGCCTGGCGGCCATCTGGATTGAAAGTGCGCTGAAAGAGCAGGCGCAAATTCAGGGGTATACGGTTGTCGAAGCCAGTACCGTGGTGGCGACCCACCTTAATCACCTGATTGGCCAATTCTCGGCAGAGCTGTTTGGCCGTCAGGAAGCGCAGCAGCTTCTCGACCGCGTGACGCAGGAGATGCCGAAGCTGACGGAAGACCTGGTGCCGGGCGTGCTGACGTTAACCACGCTGCACAAGGTGCTGCAAAACCTGCTCGAGGAAAAGGTGCCGATCCGCGATATGCGTACCATTCTGGAAACCCTTGCCGAGCACGCGCCGCTGCAAAGCGATCCGCACGAGCTTACGGCGGTAGTGCGTGTGGCGCTGGGACGGGCAATCACCCAGCAGTGGTTCCCGGGAACCGGCGAAGTCCAGGTTATTGGCCTCGATACGCCGCTTGAGCGTCTGCTGCTGCAGGCGCTGCAGGGCGGCGGCGGCCTCGAGCCTGGCCTGGCGGATCGCCTGCTGGAACAAACTCAGGAGGCGCTGGCACGTCAGGAGATGCTGGGCGCGCCGCCGGTGCTGCTGGTTAACCACGCGCTGCGTCCGCTGCTGTCGCGCTTCCTGCGCCGCAGCCTGAATCAGCTGGTTGTGCTGTCGAATCTGGAGCTGTCGGATAACCGTCATATCCGCATGACCGCGACGATTGGAGGAAAATAATGGGTAAATGGCTATGGATTGTGCTCTTCCCGCTGGCGGCTCAGGCGGCCGGGGAAGGGAGCTGGCAGGCAAGCAGCATGGGCGTGACCCTCAGCAACCGGGGTGTCGCCATGTCTTCTAATCCGCTGTCGCCTTCTGAAGGGGTTTCCGGTCAGATGGGCCTCGTGGTGTGGAACTACAAGCTGATTGGCCCAACGCCAGCCGGTCTGCGGGTGCGCCTCTGCTCACAGAGCCGCTGCACGGAAATCGACGGCGAAAATGGCACAACGCAGGCGTTCAACGGTGTTCCTGCCATAGAGCCGTTGCGTTTTATCTGGGAAGTGCCGGGCGGAGGACGTTTGATCCCGGCGCTGAAGGTGCAGAGCAATTCTGTCATCGTCAACTACCGCTAGCTGCCTGCCTTTTTCACCAGCCATCAGTCAATTCTGATGGCTGTCTCGCAAAATTGACCTCGCCTTTTGATGCAACAGAAACGCTGTTTTATAAATTAGTGACACGCGTGACGCGACTCTTTGCATTTTTGCCATTCACCCTTCTCGTGATGGCAGAAACAGAAAGGTATCAGGATGTCGTTGCATTTACTGTAGCCGTGTAAAAACTCCCCGATGAGCCTTACTTGCAGGGAGTCTCCCAAATTTGATTAGGGTTGACGGCAATGAAAACACGTAAAATTGGACTGGCAAATTATCTTGCTTACGGGGCAGGCGATTTTCTCGGGGCGGGTACGACCGCCCTGACGGCGGCCTGGCTTTTGTATTTTTATACCACCTTCTGTGGGCTCACACCGATTGAAGCAACTTTCATCTTTGCCGCTGCGAGGGTACTGGATGCTGTTGTCAGCCCGTTAATGGGCTTTTTGACGGATAACTTCGGTACGACCTGGCCTGGAAAGCGCTTTGGTCGCCGTAAGTTCTTTATCCTGCTGGGTATTCCGTGCGTGTTCAGCTACTCGTTGATGTGGGTGGGGGACATGAATTTCTGGTACTACCTGCTGACCTATCTGGTGTTTGATATTGTCTACACCATGATTCTGGTGCCTTATGAGACGCTGGTGCCGGAAATGACCGACGACTTCAAACAGAAAACCAAGTTCTCCGGGGCGCGTATTTCTATGGCGCAGATGTCAGCGATTCTGGCCTCTTTCCTGCCGGGGATCCTGCTTACCCACTTCGGTAAAGACAACGCCGTCTCATTCTTTTACGCAAGCCTGGTCTTCTCCGTGCTGTGCGCCCTGATGCTGACCTTTGTCTGGTTCTTTACCTGGGAGCGCCCGCGTGAGGCGTGGTCCGAAGCCGCATTACGTGCCGAAGAAGAGAAGAAGAAACTCACGCTGGGCCAGAGCATGAACCGTCTGTTTGTGGAGTTAAGCTCTACGCTGCGTATCAAGATTTTCCGCCAGCATCTCGGCATGTACCTCGGCGGCTACATCGCACAGGATGTGTTTAACGCGGTATTCACCTACTATGTGGTGTTTGTGCTGATGCAGGAAGCATCAGTGGCATCTAACCTGTTGGGCACAATGGCAATCTTCCAGTTTCTCGCCGTGTTCGGGATGATACCGCTGTGCATTCGCTTCGGACCTGCGCCCTCCTACCGCATGGTGGTGGTGCTCTTTGGCCTGGCCTCTATTTCCTACGCCGTACTTTATTATGCGGGACTGAGCGATATCTATTCCCTGCTGCTGCTGGTTTCTGCCATTGCCGGTCTCGGCCGCGGCGGTATTAACTACGTGCCATGGAATACCTACACCTACATTGCAGACGTGGATGAAGTGATCACTGGCCAGCGCAGGGAAGGGATCTTCGCGGGCATCATGACCCTGACCCGTAAGGCGTCTCAGGCCGGTGCGGTGATGCTGGTGGGCATCGTGATGCAAATGTCCGGCTTTGTCAGCGGTCAGAAAGTGCAGCCTGCGGAAGTGAGCCATACCATTTTGATGATCCTGAGCGTGGGCACCATCCTGGTGCTGTTCTGCGGCTTCCTCGTTTCCCTGCGCTTCAGACTTAATTTGCAGACCCACAGCACGCTGCGCGAGGAGACTGCGAAAATGCGTGAGTGTGGACATCCGATGCCTGAGTCAGCGACGCCACACGCCCGCGCCACCGTCGAGATGCTGGCCGGTATGCCTTATGAATCACTGTGGGGCAATAACAACATCGGTTATCTGAATCGCAATAAGCCTGCTGCACCTTCGCTCAAAGATTGCGCGGTACTGAATTCGACATACAACAGAGGTTAAGATGATGAAAGTTTGGCCTGTCAAACATAGCCCGTTTTTGCGTCAGCCAGAGCGCTTTATCGCCCGGGACGAGCTGAAATCGCTGATTCAAAAAGTGACGCACAACCTGGTCAATATCCACGACAAAACGGGCGAATTTTTGCTGCGGCTGGACGACGGGCGCGTGATCGACACCAAAGGCTGGGCCGGATGGGAGTGGACGCACGGCGTCGGTTTGTATGGCATCTGGCAGTACTATTGCCAGACCGGCGACGAAGGAATGCGTAACATTATCGACAGCTGGTTTGCCGACCGCTTTGCGGAAGGCGCCACCACCAAAAACGTCAATACCATGTCGCCGTTCCTGACGCTGGCCTGTCGCTACGAAGAGACCAAAAACCCGGCCTGGCTGCCTTGGCTGGAAAGCTGGGCGGATTGGGCGATGAAAGAGATGCCGCGCACCGAACACGGCGGTATGCAGCACATCACACTGGCGGAAGAGAATCATCAGCAGATGTGGGACGACACGCTGATGATGACGGTGCTACCGCTGGCGAAAATCGGCAAGCTGCTGAACAAACCGGAGTATGTTGAAGAGGCGGTGTATCAGTTCCTGCTGCACGTGCAGAACCTGATGGACCGGGAGACCGGGCTGTGGTTCCACGGCTGGAGCTACGACGGTAACCATAACTTTGCCCGTGCCCGCTGGGCGCGCGGCAACAGCTGGCTCACCATCGTGATCCCCGACTTCCTCGAACTGGTTGATCTGCCTGAAAACAACGCCGTGCGCCGTTATCTGGTGCAGGTGCTGAATGCGCAGATTGCCGCGCTGGCAAAATGTCAGGACGAAAGCGGGCTGTGGCATACGCTGCTGGACGATCCGAACTCGTACCTGGAGGCATCTGCCACAGCAGGGTTTGCCTACGGCATACTGAAAGCGGTGCGCAAGCGCTACGTTGGCGCGGAATATGCCGAAGTGGCAGAAAAAGCGATTCGCGGCATCGTGAAAAATATCTCGCCGGAAGGGGAGTTACTGCAAACCTCGTTCGGCACGGGAATGGGTAGCGATCTTGAGTTTTATCGCCAGATCCCTCTGACCTCAATGCCGTACGGACAGGCGATGGCGATTCTCTGTCTGACAGAGTATTTGCGAAAATACTTCTGATAATAAAAAACCCGGCGCTTGCCGGGTTTTTTGTATTACATACGTTCTACGGTTTCGATACCCAGGGTATCCAGACCCAGCTTCAGGGTCTTCGCCGTCAGCTGTGCCAGCTTCAGGCGGCTGTTGCGCACCGATTCGTTTTCTGCCGACAGGATAGGGCAGTGCTCGTAGAAGCCGGAGAACAGACCCGCCAGATCGTACAGGTATGCACACATTACGTGCGGTGTACCGTCACGCGCGACAACCGTCAGCGTCTCTTCGAACTGCAGCAGACGCGCCGCGAGCTGCGCTTCGCGATCTTCCGTAATGGTCACTGCCGCATTCGCCAGCACGCTTTCATCAATGTTTGCTTTACGGAACACGGAGAGCACGCGGGTATAGGCGTACTGCATGTACGGCGCGGTGTTGCCTTCGAACGACAGCATGTTGTCCCAGTCGAAGATATAGTCGGTGGTACGGTTCTTGGAAAGATCCGCGTATTTCACCGCGCCGATACCCACGGCGTTGGCCAGTTTTTCCAGTTCGTCTGCTGGCATATCCGGGTTCTTCTCGGCCACCAGGCGACGCGCGCGTTCCAGTGCTTCGTCCAGCAGATCGGACAGCTTCACGGTACCGCCCGCACGGGTTTTGAACGGCTTGCCGTCTTTACCCAGCATCATGCCGAACATGTGGTGTTCCAGCGGCACGCAGTCCGGTACGTAACCCGCTTTACGCACGATAGTCCACGCCTGCATCAGGTGCTGGTGCTGACGGGAGTCGATGTAGTACAGCACGCGGTCGGCGTGCAGGGTTTCGTAACGGTATTTCGCACACGCGATGTCCGTGGTGGTGTAGAGATAGCCGCCATCCTTTTTCTGGATGATAACGCCCATCGGTTCGCCTTCCTTGTTTTTGTACTCATCAAGGAACACTACCGTTGCGCCTTCGCTCTCTACCGCCAGGTGTTTAGCTTTCAGGTCCGCCACAATGCCAGGCAGCATCGGGTTATACAGACTCTCACCCATCACGTCGTCGCGAGTCAGGGTCACGTTCAGACGGTTATAGGTAAGCTGGTTCTGGGACATGGTGATGTCAACCAGCTTGCGCCACATCTCGAGGAAGTATTGATCGCCGCCCTGCAGCTTCACCACGTAGCTGCGTGCACGCTCGGCAAAGGCTTCGTCTTCGTCGTAGTGTTTTTTGGCTTCGCGGTAGAACCCTTCCAGATCCGCCAGCGCCATCTCGCCCGCGTTTTCCTGCTGCTGTTTTTCAAGGTAAGCAATCAGCATGCCGAACTGGGTGCCCCAGTCGCCTACGTGGTTCGCGCGGATCACCTTGTGACCGAGGAACTCAAGGGTGCGCACCGCGGCGTCACCGATGATGGTGGAGCGCAGGTGACCAACGTGCATCTCTTTCGCCACGTTCGGGGCAGAGTAGTCGATCACCACGGTCTGCGCTTCCGGCTGGGACACGCCCAGGCGGTCTGACTTCAGCGCCGCGTCAACGTGGCTTGCCAGGAACGCAGGCTCGAGGAAGATGTTGATGAAGCCCGGACCGGCGATTTCGGTTTTGCTGGCAATGCCGGTGAGATCCAGATGCGTCAGTACCTGCTCAGCGAGCTGTCGCGGCGGCATGCCCAGTTTTTTAGCCACTGCCATCACGCCATTAGCCTGATAGTCGCCAAACTGTACTTTTGCTGACTGACGAACCTGCGGTTCGCAATCCGCAGGCGCGCCTGCGGCAATCAGTGCCTGACTGACTTTTTCGGAGAGAAGAGCCTGAATATTCACCTGGATACCTTACGTTTTTGATGCGGGCTCACAGCCACCCGCGCCAGTTATAGAATTTAGGGCGGGAGTATACTGCAAATGCCCTCTTGCGTCAGCATCGCGGGGCCTGAAGATTGCTCAGAATCCAGGCTAAGAAAGCGTGCATAATCATGCAGTCATAAAAAGCTGGATTATGCGGTTGGTCAAAACAGGGCAACAGAGTAAATTAGCGGCTTTGCGACATGAAAAGAGACTGACTTATGGCGAACTGGCAATCCATTGACGAACTGCATGATATTTCCGCAGATTTACCGCGCTTCACCCAGGCGTTCACAGAACTTGCCACCCGTCTTGGTCTGGATATCGCGCCGCTTGAGGCCGATCACATCTCTTTGCGCTGTCACCAGAATGCCACCGCCGAGCGCTGGCGTCGCGGGTTTGAGCAGTGCGGCGAGCTGCTCTCTGAGAACATCATCAATGGACGTCCCATTTGCCTGTTCAAACTGCATGAACCGGTAAGCGTGGCGCACTGGCAGTTCACCGTGGTTGAACTGCCGTGGCCGGGTGAGAAACGCTATCCGCACGAAGGCTGGGAGCATATCGAAATCGTCCTGCCGGGTGAGCCGGAGACGTTGAACGCGCGCGCCCTGACCCTGCTGTCAGACGACGGGTTAAGCCAGCCGGGAATTTTTGTGAAGACGAGTTCCCCCAAAGGCAAGCGCGAGCGTCTGCCTAACCCGACGCTGGCCGTCACTGATGGACAGGTTACGGTGAAATTTCATCCGTGGACCATTGAACAGATTGTTGCCAGCGAAGCCTGAGAGTTGTGACTCGTCGCTGAGACCCGAACCGAGAGGCGTGCCATGATGGCGCGTTAAGCTGATTTTAAGGAGAAGCAGATGGCGCTGCTGGAGATTTGTTGTTACAGCGTGGAATGTGCCGTAACGGCGCAACAGAAGGGAGCCGACCGCATTGAGCTGTGCGCCGCCCCGAAAGAAGGGGGGTTAACGCCCTCATACGGCGTGTTGAAGTTGGCCCGCCAGGCGGTCACCATTCCGGTACATCCAATCATTCGTCCTCGCGGCGGCGATTTTTGTTACACGGCGGGCGAGTTCAGTGCCATGCTTGAAGATATTGCCCTTGTTCGCGACCTGGGGTTCCCCGGGCTGGTGACCGGTCTGCTTGATGAGGACGGACATGTCGATATGCCGCGCATGCGGCAGGTCATGGACGCCGCAAAAGGGATGGCCGTCACGTTTCACCGCGCCTTTGATATGTGCAAAGATCCTCGGCAAGCGTTTGATACCCTTGCCGAACTTGGTGTGGCGCGCGTGTTGACGTCGGGACAGCAGTCGTCGGCTGAAAAAGGTCTGCAATTAATTACGGAACTAAAAGCACATTCCGGTGTTCCAATAATAATGGCGGGTGCGGGAGTCCGTGCCAGCAATCTGGAACGGTTTTTAAACGCCGGGGTGGAAGAGCTTCACAGCTCTGCGGGTAAATGGATACCTTCACCCATGCGTTATCGCAATACAGGGCTGTCAATGTCGACGGATGCCGAAGCGGATGAGTATTCACGCTACGGCGTAGAGGGAGAGTCGGTTGCGGAAATGAAGTCGCTGATTGAGCGTCATCACGTGTAGCAACGTACCGATTTTTACCGCGCATCATGTCGCCCAATATGATGCTTGCTTGTACCAGGCCCCTGCCAATTACACAGGGGCCTTTTTTTCTCCTTCATATTTCAAGCCGCAGCCGCGTTGGCCGCCTCGCTCACCCCGGTCACTTACTGATGTAAGCTCCCGGGGATTTGCTGCGTTGCCGCCTTGCTGCAACTTGAACTATTTTGGAGTAAACGTGCAACACGTAGGCCGGGTAAGGCGTAGCCGCCACCCGGCTAAAAGGCTACGGCTTGGTCGCAATCAACACCGCACGCATCGGTGCAGGATAGCCTTCAACGGTTTTACTGTGGTCGGTCGGGTCGAGGAACTGCTCCAGCGATTCGGTGATCATCCAGTCGGTGCGGCGCTGCTCTTCGACAGACGTCACGCAGACATCGGCAATGCGCACATCCACAAAGCCGCATTTCTCCAGCCAGTTTTTCAGCGCCAGTGCGGACGGGATGAAGTAAACGTTGCGCATCTGCGCGTAACGATCGCCCGGCACCAGAACCGCATGCTCATCGCCTTCAATCACCAGCGTTTCCAGCACCAGTTCGCCGCCGCTGACCAGCTGATCTTTCAGCTGCCACAGGTGTTCAAGCGGGGAACGACGGTGGTACAGCACGCCCATGGAAAATACGGTATCAAAAGCTTTCAGGGCAGGGAGCTGCTCAATGCCCAGCGGCAGCAGGTGCGCGCGCTGGTCGTTGCCGAGCAGTTTTCGCACCGCCTCAAACTGGCACAGGAAGAGCTGCATCGGGTCAATACCCACCGCCAAATGTGCACCCGCGCCAATCATGCGCCACATGTGATAACCGCTGCCGCAGCCCACGTCCAGAATGGTGCGTCCGGTCAGGTCGGAAAGGTGCGGCAGTACGCGATCCCACTTCCAGTCTGAGCGCCACTCGGTATTGATGTTCACGCCGTACAGCGAGAACGGCCCTTTGCGCCACGGCATCAGGTTACGCATCAGCGTTTCGATGCGGTTGATCTGCCCGGCAGGGAGCGGCTCTGCGCTTTCCGCCGTCACGCTGTGCAGTAAATCCAGACGATGCGGCGTCAGCTCCGGCAGATACTCCACGGCATTGGACCACTGTTTTAACAGCCCATGCTGCTGATCGCGCTGCCAGGCGGCAATCTGCGCTGGCAGGGTTTCCAGCCAGTGAGAAAGATGGTTTTTGGCAATCAGCTGATAGAAATTACTGAATTCGATCATGCGGATTCTCCCGCTTTCAGCGCCACCAGAGAGCCAAAGTTAAAGCACTGGAACCACAGCTCGCTGTGCTCAAATCCGGCTTTGCGCAGGCGCGCTTTGTGGGTTTCTACGGAATCCGTCAGCATCACGTTTTCGAGCATGCTGCGCTTCTGGCTGATCTCCAGCTCGCTGTAGCCGTTCGCCCGTTTGAAATCGTGGTGCATGTTGAACAGCAGTTCGCCTACTTTGGCATCCTCAAAGCTGAATTTCTCAGAAAGCACCAGCGCGCCGCCGGGATTCAGCCCCTGGTAAATTTTGTCCAGCAGCAGCTGGCGATCTTCAGGCACCAGGAACTGCAGGGTGAAATTCAGCACCACCATCGAGGCGTTTTTGATCTCGATCTCGCGGATATCACCTTCCACCACGTCCACCGGAACGGGCGCTTTATACGCGTCAATATGGCGACGGCAGCGTTCAACCATGGCCGGGGAGTTATCGACGGCAACGATCCGGCAGCCTTCGTGGTGAATGTTACGACGAACCGACAGCGTTGCCGCGCCGAGCGAGCAGCCCAGGTCATAGACCTGCGTGCCGGGTTGAACGAAGCGCTCAGCCAGCATGCCGATCATGGAGATAATATTGGAATAACCGGGAACAGAGCGCTGGATCATATCCGGGAAGACTTCGGCTACCCGTTCATCGAAGGTCCAGTCGCCCAGGCTGGCGATAGGCGCGGAAAAAAGCGTGTCGCGATCTGACATAACGTAAAAATCCGGGAAAAATAAAGTGGCGTATTGTGCGCTAATGGAGGGAGAAAACCAACTCCCACGGCATATACCACAGGTTAGCCAGCACCATCAGCAAAAGCGCACACCAGGTCGCGCTCATGCCGGAACGACGCCAGCGGAATAAGCGATGGTGAAAGCCGTAATAGTGCATTAACCTGCCAGCAATCAGCAGTAGCCCGCAAATATGCACCATCCAGGTTTCCGCGCCATTCATCTCCATAAACAGCAGCAGGATGAGGGCCACGGGAATGTACTCAACCGCATTACCGTGAATGCGGATAGCGCTTTGCAGTTCGGAGAAACCGCCGTCGCCGTAAGAGACGCGGTACTGCATCCTGAGGCGCACAACATCAAATGAAAATTTAATCAGCAGTAATGCACCTAACACCGCATACAGCGCGCTGACCATACTAACTCCCTGTTTTTGGCAGATGGCACTTCACTATGATAGGGGGTGATATCAGAAAAGAGAAGATTGTTGTGGGATGGAAGGGGCGCTCCCCACGGACGGAACCGCGGCCTGCAAGGCTTGCCAGAGAGCATCGACCAGTTCGGGCGCCTGCGCAATATCCGGCGTATGCAAAAAGAGGTACGGCGTGGTGGCGTGTTCCCACTTCGCTAATGTTTGCAGCCAGACGGCGAACATCGCCTGATTTTGCTGCATGTTATCGCTGCCGATGAATCTGACCATCGGGTTTTGTGCGGTCACAATGGCGTGGACAGGCACTTTCGGTTTTTTACGCTGCGCATCAACGATGGCTTCGTTATGGGGTACCGCGCTGTGTACCGGACGGCTGTCGAGGATCACACGGTTAACGCAACGATCGATCAGGCCGCGGTTGAGCGCTTTTTCGGCTTCGCCCTTCGCGAAGAAGTCCTGGTGTCGGACTTCCACGCCGTAGGTGAAATCGCGGGGCAGGGCATCGAGGAACTGCCACAGTGCGGGCAGATCGCGCGGACCAAACGTGGCGGGAAGCTGGAGCCAGTACTGACCAATGCGGTTCGCCAGCGGCGACATGCGCGTAAAAAACTCTTCGGTTAAGTCACCGCAGTTGCGCAGCGCGGCCTGGTGGGAAATGGTCGCCGGGAATTTAAAGCAGAAACGGAAATCGTCCGTTGTTTGCTCCCGCCAGCGCTCGACAATCTCGGCTTTGGGCAGCGCATACAGCGTGGTGTTACCCTCGACGCAATTGAAGTGTCGGGCATACTCTTCAAGGCTGGTAATGCCCAGGCGCACCCATTTTGGGTGCGACCACTGGGGCAGGCCCACGTACATCATAGCGCGCTTAAAATCTCATCCGTGCTGCGCACGCGTCCGATGCGCGGGAAGATGTGGGTCATGCTGCCCTGGTGCTGATCCGCAGAGGCTGCGCTGCACGCATCTTCCGCAATCACCAGGTTAAAGCCCAGCTCCCAGGCGTTACGGGCGGTGGATTCCACGCCGATGTTGGTGGAAATGCCGCACAGAATAAGGGTGTCGATACCGCGGCGGCGAAGCTGCAGTTCAAGGTCGGTCCCGTAGAACGCGCCCCACTGGCGTTTGGTCACTTCGATGTCGCCGTCACGCTTGCCGAGCGATACCGGGTACGTCCACCAGTTTTCCGGCAGAGCATGCGCGGGAGCCTGGGCGTCAACGGGCTGTTTTAACGCTTCGGCGAAATCAGCGGACCAGCCGACGCGCACCATGACCACAGTGGCACCGCTGGCGCGGCACTTCTCGGCCAGGCGAGCGGCGCGGCTGACAACATCATCCGCAGCGTGTGGGCCACCGGCGAAGGGCAGGATCCCTTCCTGTAAATCAATCACCACAAGCGCGGTTTTGCGGGCATCAAGTGTTAACATCGTCACTCCAGGTAAATTAATCACTTCCGTAACACCTTACGACGTGATGGCCTGTTATCGGTCGGATAATTTTGTTAATTTTTGTGAGAATGCGCAATAAGAGTGCAGCAAACGACCGTCTGGCGGTGGTTCGCTCTTATCGTCCGGCGGAATTTCCAGTATAATAGCCGCCTTTTTTCATCCAGTTGTGACATACAGAAAGCTGCGACATAGTAGCCTGCATACCAGGCGACATTTAGCCTGCGGCTAATTAAGGGATATCTCATGCGTACAGAATATTGCGGGCAGCTGCGTCAGTCCCACGTCGGACAGCAGGTCACCCTGTGTGGTTGGGTCAACCGTCGTCGTGATCTTGGTAGCCTTATCTTCATCGATATGCGCGACCGTGAAGGTATCGTTCAGGTGTTCTTCGACCCGGATCGCGCAGAAGCGCTGAAGCTGGCCTCTGAGCTGCGTAATGAGTTCTGCATTCAGGTCACCGGCACCGTGCGCGCGCGTGACGAGAAAAACGTTAACGCCGACATGGCGACGGGGGCTATCGAAGTGCTGGCCTCCGATCTGGTGATCATCAACCGTGCTGAAGCGCTGCCGCTGGACTCCAACCACGTCAACACTGAAGAAGCGCGTCTGAAATACCGCTACCTGGATCTGCGTCGTCCGGAAATGGCCCAGCGCCTGAAAACCCGTGCGAAAATCACCAGCCTGGTGCGTCGCTTTATGGATGACCACGGTTTCCTCGATATCGAAACCCCGATGCTGACCAAAGCCACGCCGGAAGGCGCACGCGACTACCTGGTCCCGTCCCGCGTTCATAAAGGCAAGTTCTACGCGCTGCCGCAGTCTCCACAGCTGTTCAAACAGCTGCTGATGATGTCCGGCTTCGATCGCTACTATCAGATCGTAAAATGCTTCCGCGACGAAGACCTGCGCGCTGACCGCCAGCCTGAATTTACCCAGATCGACGTGGAAACCTCCTTCATGACCGCCGAACAGGTGCGTGAAGTGATGGAAGCGCTGGTGCGCGGCCTGTGGAACGACATTAAAGGCGTTGAGCTGGGCGATTTCCCAATCATGACCTTCGCCGAAGCCGAGCGCCGTTACGGCTCCGACAAACCGGACCTGCGTAACCCGATGGAGCTGGTGGACGTAGCAGACCTGGTGAAAGGCGTTGAGTTTGCGGTATTCGCCGGCCCGGCTAACGATCCGAAAGGTCGCGTCGCGGCGCTGCGTGTTCCGGGCGGTGCTGCCCTGAGCCGTAAGCAAATTGACGATTACGGCAACTTTATTAAGATCTACGGCGCGAAAGGTCTGGCCTATATTAAAGTGACCGAGCGTGCGAAAGGGCTGGAAGGGATCACCAGTCCGGTGGCGAAATTCCTGAACGCCGAGATCGTGGAAGCGATCCTTGAGCGCACCGGCGCGCAGGACGGCGACATGATTTTCTTCGGTGCAGACAACAAGAAAGTCGTTGCGGATGCAATGGGCGCGCTGCGTCTGAAGCTCGGCAAAGACCTGAACCTGACCGACGAGAGCAAATGGGCGCCGCTGTGGGTTATCGACTTCCCAATGTTTGAAGACGACGGTGAAGGCGGCCTGACCGCGATGCACCACCCGTTCACCTCGCCAAAAGACATGACGGCGGCAGAGCTGAAAGCCGCGCCGGAAGATGCTGTGGCAAACGCCTACGATATGGTCATCAACGGCTACGAAGTGGGCGGCGGTTCCGTGCGTATTCACAGCGGCGAAATGCAGCAGACCGTGTTTGGCATTCTCGGCATTAACGAGCAGGAGCAGCGCGAGAAGTTCGGCTTCCTGCTGGACGCCCTGGAATACGGTACGCCTCCGCATGCGGGTCTGGCCTTCGGCCTTGACCGTCTGACCATGCTGCTGACCGGTACCGATAATATTCGTGATGTGATTGCCTTCCCGAAAACCACTGCCGCAGCGTGTCTGATGACCGAAGCGCCAAGCTTTGCCAACCCGGCCTCTCTGGCCGAGCTGGGCATTGAAGTAGTGAAAAAGGAAGAGAAAAACTGATATGGCATACAAGCTTCCCGTTTCGGTTCTGGTGGTCATTTATGCAGAAGACACGAAGCGGGTGCTGATGTTGCAGCGGCGCGATGACCCTGATTTCTGGCAGTCGGTTACCGGCAGCCTGGAAGAGGGGGAGACTGCGCCGCAGGCCGCCGCGCGTGAAGTAAAGGAAGAGGTCACCATTGACGTTGCCCGCGAGCAACTGACCCTGAAGGACTGTCAGCGCACGGTGGAGTTCGAAATTTTTAGCCATTTACGTCATCGCTATGCGCCGGGTATTGAGCGCAATACGGAATACTGGTTCTGTCTCGCGCTCCCCCACGAACGGGAGATCGTGTTCACTGAACACCTGACCTACCGCTGGGTGAACGCGGCGGATGCCGCCGCGCTGACCAAGTCGTGGAGCAACCGGCAGGCGATTGAAGAATTTGTAATTAACGCGGCCTGAAAAGGCGCGATTTTTGGAGAACTTTTTATGGCAGGTCATAGTAAGTGGGCCAACACCAAACACCGCAAAGCGGCACAGGATGCCAAGCGCGGTAAAATCTTTACCAAAATCATTCGCGAGCTGGTGACAGCGGCGCGTCTGGGCGGCGGCGATCCGGCTTCTAACCCGCGTCTGCGCGCGGCGGTGGATAAAGCCCTGTCTAACAACATGACGCGTGACACCCTGAACCGTGCGATCGCACGTGGCGTGGGCGGTGACGAAGACGCTAACATGGAAACCATCATTTATGAAGGTTACGGCCCTGGCGGTACTGCGGTGATGGTTGAGTGTCTGTCTGACAACCGTAACCGTACCGTTGCAGAAGTGCGCCACGCGTTCACCAAAACCGGTGGCAACCTGGGTACTGACGGTTCCGTAGCCTACCTGTTCAACAAAAAAGGCGTCATCTCCTTCGAGAAAGGCGACGAAGATGCGATCATGGAAGCGGCGCTGGAAGCCGGTGCGGAAGACGTAGTGACCTTCGACGACGGCGCTATCGACGTTTATACCGCCTGGGAAGAGATGGGTGCCGTGCGCGATGCGCTGGAAGCGGCGGGCCTGAAAGCGGATAACGCTGAAGTCTCCATGATCCCGTCCACCAAAGCGGACATGGATGCAGAAACGGCACCAAAACTGCTGCGTCTGATCGACATGCTCGAAGACTGCGACGACGTGCAGGAAGTGTATCACAACGGTGAAATCTCTGATGAGGTTGCAGCGACTCTCTGATGAGAGCCTGTAAACCGTTTACGGGAGACGCGTGATGTCGATTATCCTCGGGATTGACCCCGGCTCACGCGTCACCGGCTATGGCGTTATCCGTCAGGTTGGGCGCCAGCTAACCTACCTCGGCAGTGGATGCATTCGCACCAAAGTTGACGATCTGCCGTCGCGCCTGAAGCTGATTTATGCGGGCGTGTCGGAGATTATCACTCAGTTCCAGCCGGACTATTTCGCTATCGAGCAGGTCTTTATGGCGAAGAACGCGGACTCGGCGCTGAAGCTCGGTCAGGCGCGCGGCGTGGCGATTGTTGCCGCTGTGAACCAGGATCTGCCGGTATTCGAATACGCGGCACGTCAGGTTAAACAGACGGTGGTGGGCATTGGTAGCGCGGAGAAAAGCCAGGTGCAGCACATGGTGCGCACCCTGCTGAAGCTTCCCGCGAACCCGCAGGCCGACGCCGCCGATGCGCTGGCGATTGCGATTACCCACTGCCACGTCAGCCAGAACGCGATGCAAATGAGCGAGTCGCGGCTCAATCTGGCGCGAGGCAGGTTACGATAATCAGAAATCAGGCTGGATGTTTATCCAGCCTTTTTTTATTATGTCGGCAGTTAATTTCTTCCAGAACGCAGGAGCGTCACGTGATAGGCAGACTCAGAGGCATCATCATTGAAAAACAACCCCCGTTAGTGCTGCTGGAAGTGGGTGGCGTGGGCTATGAAGTCCATATGCCGATGACCTGCTTCTACGAGCTGCCGGACGCGGGAAAAGAGGCGATTGTCTTTACTCAGTTTGTGGTGCGTGAAGATGCTCAGCTGCTGTACGGTTTTAACAACAAGCAGGAACGCACCCTTTTCCGCGAGCTGATTAAAACCAACGGTGTGGGGCCGAAGCTGGCGCTGGCGATTCTGTCCGGCATGTCCGCTCCGCAGTTTGTGAATGCCGTTGAGCGCGAAGATCCCGCTGCGCTGGTTAAGCTTCCGGGCATCGGTAAAAAAACCGCAGAACGTTTGATCGTCGAAATGAAAGACCGCTTTAAAGGTCTGCATGGCGATCTGTTCACCCCGGCTGCTGATTTGGTACTGACCTCGCCAGGCGCCCCTGCGACCGATGATGATGCCGAGCAGGAAGCGGTTGCCGCGCTGGTGGCGCTGGGCTATAAACCTCAGGAGGCCAGCCGAATGGTGAGTAAAATTGCCAAACCGGACGCCAGCAGTGAAACCCTGATTCGTGAAGCGCTGCGCGCTGCATTGTGAGGTAAAGGATGATTGAAGCAGATCGCCTGGTATCGGCAGGCACCCTTCAGGCAGAGGACGTGGTGGATCGTGCGATCCGCCCGAAGCTGCTTGATGAGTATATCGGCCAGCCGCAGGTTCGTTCCCAGATGGAGATTTTCATCCAGGCGGCAAAGCTGCGCGGCGATGCGCTCGATCACCTGCTGATTTTTGGCCCGCCGGGGTTAGGTAAAACCACGCTGGCTAATATCGTCGCCAATGAAATGGGCGTCAACCTGCGTACCACTTCGGGCCCGGTGCTGGAGAAGGCGGGCGACCTTGCTGCGATGCTGACCAACCTCGAACCGCATGACGTGCTGTTTATCGACGAAATCCACCGCCTGTCGCCCATAGTGGAAGAGGTGCTCTATCCGGCGATGGAAGATTACCAGCTGGATATCATGATCGGCGAAGGCCCGGCCGCGCGCTCCATCAAAATCGATCTGCCGCCGTTTACCCTGATTGGCGCCACGACGCGTGCCGGATCGTTAACCTCTCCACTGCGCGATCGCTTCGGTATCGTTCAGCGTCTGGAGTTTTATCAGGTGCCTGACCTCCAGCATATCGTGGGCCGCAGCGCACGCTACATGGGGCTGGACATGAGCGAAGAGGGTGCATTTGAAGTGGCGAAGCGTTCGCGCGGAACGCCGCGTATTGCCAACCGCCTGCTGCGTCGCGTGCGTGACTTCGCTGAAGTGAAGCACGATGGCACTATTTCGGCAGAGATTGCCGCGCAGGCGCTGGATATGCTGAATGTCGATGCCGAGGGCTTTGACTATATGGACCGCAAGCTGCTGCTGGCGGTGCTGGATAAGTTCTTTGGTGGCCCGGTCGGGCTGGATAACCTGGCGGCGGCGATCGGCGAGGAACGCGAAACCATTGAGGACGTGCTGGAGCCGTATCTGATCCAGCAGGGCTTCCTGCAGCGCACGCCGCGTGGTCGAATGGCGACGGTGCGGGCGTGGAATCATTTCGGAATAACACCGCCAGCAATGCCGTAAATAATGCCGGGTGGCGGCTACGCCTTACCCGGCCTACGGAACGTTTTTGTAGCCCCGGTAAACGAAGCGCCACCGGGGACATACCCGCTACTGTGCGGTCTTCTTCATCATACTAAAAATAAACAGCACCGCCGCACTTAGCACCACCGACGGCCCCGCTGACGTGTCATAAAACGCCGAGAAGGTTAACCCGCCCGTTACGGCAATCATCCCGATAATTACGGCAATACCCGCCATCTGCTCCGGCGTACGGGCAAAGCGACGTGCCGTGGCCGCAGGGATAATCAGCAGAGATGTAATAATCAGCGCGCCGACAAACTTCATTGCGACACCAATCGTTAACGCCGTCACCAGCATCAGCAGCAGCTTGACGCGCTGCAGCTTCACGCCGTCGACAAAGGCCAGATCCGGGCTGACGGTCATCGCCAGTAAATTCCGCCATTGCCACAGTAAAATGCCCAGCACCACCACCACGCCAGTAGCGATAGCGATGAGATCTTCAGGCGTGACGGCCAGCAGATCGCCGAACAGGTAGGCCATCAGATCCACGCGGATATTTGACATCAGGCTGACCACCACCAGACCCAGCGACAGGGCGCTGTGCGCCATGATGCCAAGCAGCGTATCAATCGCGAGGTGAGGGCGCTTCTCCAGCCAGACCAGACCGGCCGCCAGCAGCAGCGTGACCACAATCACCGCATAAAAGGGATTTACGTCCAGCAGCAGACCAAAAGCCACGCCCAGCAGCGACGCATGCGCCAGGGTATCACCGAAGTAAGACATTCTGCGCCACACCACAAACGAGCCGAGCGGGCCCGCGGCGCAGGCAAGCATAATCCCGGCCAGCCAGCCGGGCAGTAAAAGTTCAATCATGAGTGTCCATTTCCCCGACGCAGAACGATTCGTCCCTGCAAATCATGGCGGTGATTATGATGATGACGGTAGATGCCCAACTGTTCAGCGCCACGAGGGCCAAACATGGAGATAAATTCCGGGTGCATTGAGACCACTTCAGGCGTACCGGAACAGCAAATGTGATGGTTAAGGCACAGCACTTCGTCAGTTTTCGCCATCACCAGATGCAGGTCATGGGAGACCATCAGCACGGCGCAGTTCAGTTCGCGGCGCAGCTGGTCGATCAAATCATAAAGCGCGACCTGACCATTGACGTCAACGCCCTGGGTGGGTTCATCCAGCACCAGCAGTTGCGGGCTGCTCAATAGCGCACGGGCCAGCAAAACGCGCTGCGTCTCACCGCCGGACAGTTTCTGCAACGGCGCGTCGATAAGATGACCCGCCTGCACGCGCTTCAGTGCCGGGAGAATATCGGCTTTTCGTGTGCCGGGACGCAGGCGCAGAAAACGACTTACCGTCAGCGGCAGGGTGGCGTCCAGATGTAATTTTTGCGGCACATAGCCGATCCGCAATTTTTCCTCGCGCGTAATCACACCTTCGTCCGGTGTGACCAGACCCAGCACCACGCGTACCAGAGTGGATTTACCTGCGCCATTTGGGCCGAGCAGCGTTAAAATTTTGCCGGGCTTCAAATCCAGCGACACGTCAGAAAGGACGCGGCGCTGGCCAAAGGAGACCGAAATATTGTCGAGAGAAACCAGAGTCGTCATGTCAATTTAAGCTTGAAGAAGTCAACGAATGTTATAATATCACATTCCACGCATTCACTACGATGATCAGTCGCATTATGTTACATAAAAATACGCTTCTTTTCGCAGCATTATCCACCGCCCTTTGGGGAACAACCGCACAAGATGTTAACGCTGCCGTTGTCGCTTCGCTTAAACCGCTTGGATTCATCGCGTCGGCGATTGCCGACGGGGTAACAGAAACCCAGGTTCTGCTCCCGGACGGGGCTTCAGAGCATGACTACTCCCTGCGCCCGTCTGATGTAAAACGCTTACAAAACGCAGACTTAGTTGTCTGGATTGGTCCGGAGATGGAAGCCTTCATGCAGAAGTCGGCCAAACAGATTGCCGGTGAAAAACAGGTCGCGATTGCCGGGCTTCCCGGCGTGAAACCGCTGCTGATGAAAGGGGCGGATGATGACGGTGACGAACATGACCATCACGCTGCAGAGGGTGAAAAAGGTGATGGAGATCACCATCACGGCGAGT
Organism: Enterobacter chuandaensis; assembly: GCF_039718975.1. Classification (NCBI taxonomy): domain Bacteria; kingdom Pseudomonadati; phylum Pseudomonadota; class Gammaproteobacteria; order Enterobacterales; family Enterobacteriaceae; genus Enterobacter; species Enterobacter chuandaensis. The sequence continues at coordinate 2,815,234 of NZ_CP097173.1, read as the reverse complement.
ACAACATGCATCTCTGGCTATCCCCAGAGATAGCGCGGCTTTCAGCGGTTGCAATCCATGACAAATTAGTGGAACTTATGCCGCAAAGTCGAGCCAAACTAGACGCCAACCTGAAGGATTTTGAGGCACAATTAGCCGCAACCGATAAGCAGGTAGGTAATGAGCTCGCACCGTTGAAAGGAAAAGGGTATTTCGTTTTTCATGACGCCTACGGCTATTACGAAAAACACTACGGTCTGACCCCGCTTGGGTATTTTACCGTCAACCCTGAAATTCAACCTGGTGCGCAGCGTTTACATGAAATCAGAACACAGTTGGTTGAGCAGAAAGCGACATGCGTTTTTGCTGAGCCACAGTTCAGGCCAGCGGTCGTAGAAGCCGTGGCCAGGGGAACATCCGTGCGCATGGGAACCCTTGACCCGCTAGGTACGAATATCCAGTTGAGCAAAGCGAGCTATTCGCAGTTCCTCAGCCAACTGGCGAACCAGTATGCGAGCTGCCTGAAAGGAGATTAACGAGGAAGTGAATACGTGCAACAGATAGCCCGCTCTGTCGCCCTGGCATTTAACAATCTGCCTCGACCCCACCGCGTTATGCTGGGGTCGCTTACAGTTCTCACCTTAGCGGTCGCCGTCTGGCGGCCCTATGTGTACCACCCGAGTTCTGCCCCTATCATTAAAACCATTGAGCTTGAAAAGAGCGAGATCCGTTCTTTGCTACCTGAAGCCAGTGAGCCAATCGACCAGTCAGCCCAGGAAGACGAAGCCATCCCGCAGGATGAGCTGGATGATAAAACCGAGAACGAAGCAGGGATCCACGAATACGTTGTCTCTACCGGTGACACGCTGAGCAGCGTGCTGAACCAGTACGGTATCGACATGGGTAACATCAGCCAGCTGGCGGCGGCGGATAAAGACCTGCGTAACCTGAAAATAGGGCAGCAGCTCTCCTGGACATTAACGGCGGATGGCGATCTCCAGCGTTTGACCTGGGAAATGTCACGTCGAGAAACCCGCACCTACGACCGCACTGCAAACGGTTTCAAAATGACCAGTGAAATGCAGAAAGGCGACTGGGTTAACAGCGTGTTGAAAGGCACCGTGGGTGGAAGCTTTGTTTCCAGCGCCCGTGATGCGGGACTGACCAGCGGTGAAATCAGCGCGGTAATCAAAGCCATGCAGTGGCAGATGGACTTCCGTAAGCTGAAGAAAGGCGACGAGTTTTCCGTGCTGATGTCCCGCGAAATGCTGGACGGCAAGCGCGAGCAGAGCCAACTGCTGGGCGTACGTCTGCGATCTGAGGGCAAAGACTACTACGCCATTCGCGCTGAAGACGGCAAGTTCTATGACCGCAGCGGTACAGGCCTTGCGAAAGGCTTCCTGCGTTTCCCGACGGCTAAACAGTTCCGCGTTTCCTCTAACTTCAATCCGCGTCGTCTGAACCCGGTTACCGGGCGAGTTGCGCCTCACCGTGGCGTTGACTTCGCGATGCCGCAGGGCACGCCGGTGCTGTCGGTTGGCGATGGCGAAGTGGTGATGGCAAAACGCAGCGGCGCAGCGGGTTATTACGTTGCTATCCGTCACGGTCGCACCTACACCACCCGCTATATGCACCTGCGTAAGCTGCTGGTCAAACCGGGGCAGAAAGTGAAACGCGGCGACCGTATCGCGCTCTCCGGCAATACCGGACGTTCTACTGGACCACACCTGCACTATGAAGTGTGGATCAACCAGCAAGCCGTGAACCCGCTGACGGCGAAACTGCCGCGCACCGAAGGCCTGACAGGTAAAGATCGTTCTGATTACCTGGCGCAGGCGAAAGAGGTGATACCGCAGCTGAGCTTAAACTAAGCCTTCTGTTTTGTGAAAAAAGCCGGTGTCAGTATGCGCCGGCTTTTTCTTTTGTGCGTGGACGGCTGCCTCGCTACACTATTGAATAAATTTTTGCGTCACCAGACCCTGGAACCAGCATGGAAACAAAAAAAAATAATATTGAATACATTCCTGAGTTTGAAAAATCCTTCCGACATCCGCGCAACTGGGGCGCCTGGCTGGGCGTTTATACCTTCGCAGGGATCGCCATGCTGCCTGCCGCGCTGCGCGATCCCGTCCTGGGCAAAATAGGCCGTCTGGCCGGGCGGTTAGGTAAAAGCGCGCGTCGTCGTGCGCAGATCAATCTCTATTATTGTTTTCCTGAAAAAAGCGATGCCGAGCGTGAGGCGATCATCGACGCGATGTATACCACTGCCCCACAGGCGATGGCGATGATGGCGGAGCTGGCGCTAAAAGGGCCGGAAAAAATCATCGACCGCGTTGACTGGAAAGGGCTGGAAATCATTGATGAGATGCGCCGCAATGACGAGAAAGTCATTTTCCTCGTGCCGCACGGCTGGGGCGTGGATATCCCGGCGATGCTGATGGCATCGCAGGGGCAGAAAATGGCGGCGATGTTCCATAACCAGGGCAATAAAATCTATGATTTTGTCTGGAATACGGTACGTCGTCGTTTTGGCGGTCGCCTGCACGCGCGTAACGATGGTATAAAGCCGTTTATTCAATCCGTACGTCAGGGGTATTGGGGCTACTATCTGCCGGATCAGGACCATGGGCCCGAGCACAGCGAGTTTGTCGACTTCTTTGCGACCTACAAAGCCACGCTTCCCGCGATTGGTCGCCTGATGAAGGTCTGCCGCGCACGCGTGATCCCACTTTTCCCGGTTTATGATGGTAAAACGCATCGCCTGAGTATTGAAGTGCGTCCGCCTATGGATGACCTGCTGACCGCAGACGATCGCACCATTGCGCGTCGCATGAATGAAGAGGTGGAACTGCTGGTGGGGCCGCATACTGAACAGTACACGTGGATACTGAAGCTGCTGAAAACGCGTAGGCCAGGCGAAACCGAGCCCTACAAACGCAAAGAGCTTTACCCGAGGAAATAAAAAAACAACCCCTAACCCTGTCCCTCTCCCCATCGGGGAGAGGGGATCGGATCTTACTCTACGGTCATTACGCGGGTGGTATTGGTTGAGCCGATGGTGCTCATTACATCACCCTGGGTCACAATGACGATATCACCGGATACCAGGTAACCTTTGTCGCGCAGCAGGTTTACGGCATCGTGCGCCGCGGCTACGCCGTCATTGGTGCTGTCGAAGTGTACCGGGGTAACACCGCGATACAGCGCCGTCAGGTTCAGCGTGCGCTCGTGACGGGACATAGCGAAGATTGGCAGGCCAGAGCTGATACGGGAAGTCATCAGCGCGGTACGGCCGGATTCGGTCATGGTAATGATCGCAGTAACGCCTTTCAGGTGGTTAGCAGCGTACATGGCAGACATCGCAATCGCTTCTTCCACATTGTCGAACTGCACGTCCAGACGGTGTTTAGAGACGTTGATGCTTGGGATCTTCTCAGCGCCCAGACAGACGCGCGCCATCGCGGCCACGGTTTCTGCCGGATACTGGCCCGCCGCGGTTTCCGCAGACAGCATCACCGCATCGGTACCGTCCAGCACGGCGTTCGCGACGTCCATCACTTCCGCACGGGTTGGCATTGGGTTGGTGATCATGGATTCCATCATCTGGGTGGCGGTGATCACCGCGCGGTTCAGCTGACGCGCGCGACGGATCAGCGCTTTCTGGATACCGACCAGCTCAGGATCGCCGATTTCCACGCCCAGGTCACCGCGCGCAACCATTACCACGTCAGACGCCAGAATCACGTCGTCCATTGCATCCTGATCGCACACGGCTTCCGCACGTTCAACTTTGGCAACGATTTTGGCATCGCAGCCTGCGTCACGTGCCAGACGGCGCGCATAGTTCAGATCTTCACCGCAGCGCGGGAAAGAGACGGCAAGGTAGTCAACGCCGATCAGCGCAGCCGTTACGATGTCCGCTTTGTCTTTATCGGTCAGCGCTTCCGCAGAGAGGCCGCCGCCCAGTTTGTTGATGCCTTTATTGTTGGAGAGCGGGCCGCCGACGGTGACTTCGGTGAACACTTTCATGCCCTGAACTTCCAGCACCTTCAGCTGTACGCGGCCGTCGTCGAGCAGCAGGATATCGCCAGGCACCACGTCAGCCGGCAGGCCTTTATAGTCGATCCCAACTTTCTCTTTATCGCCTTCACCTTTGCCCAGGTTGGCATCCAGCAGGAATTTGTCGCCGATATTGAGGAAAACTTTCCCCTCTTTAAAGGTCGATACGCGAATTTTAGGACCCTGCAGGTCACCAAGAATGGCAACGTGGCGGCCCAGTTTTGCTGCGATCTCACGCACTTTATCGGCACGTAATTTATGGTCTTCTGGCGTACCGTGTGAGAAGTTCATACGCACCACGTTGGCGCCAGCGGCGATAATCTTTTCGAGGTTATTATCGCGATCGGTGGCCGGGCCTAAGGTGGTGACGATCTTGGTTCTGCGAAGCCTTCTGGACATGTAATACTCCGTTGACTGAAACAACTTTGGTGTTGCGTGAACATTGAATCGGCCTTCATCTGCTGCAAGGCAGCAAAGAGGGGGCCGAATGCCGGAAATCGTTACATCTAATTATGGGTTACGTCTTCGTTATCTACTTTCAGGGAACATCGCTCTTTATAAGCAATTCTTTATCAAAACGCGATTCCTTCAGCGCTTCCTTGACTCGCTTCAAGTTATCTCGGAATTTTGCGCCCCGGCGTAAGGTAAAGCCGGTCGCCAGCACGTCGATTACCGTGAGCTGCGCCAGACGGGACACCATTGGCATATACATGTCGGTATCCTCAGGTACGTCCAGCGTAATGGCGAGGGTCGCCTCTCGCGCCAGCGGCGTGCCGGCGGTGGTGAGGGCGATCACCATGGCATCGTTTTCACGGGCCAGTTGCGCCAGTTCAACCTGACTTTTCGTGCGACCAGTGTGCGAAATCAGTACCACGACGTCATCTTCACTGCAATTCATACAGCTCATGCGTTGCAGCACAATGTCATCTGAATAAATAACCGGCACGTTAAAGCGGAAGAATTTGTTCATGGCGTCGTGCGCCACGGCGGCTGACGAGCCAAGACCGAAGAAGGCAATGCGCTTGGCCTGGGTGAGCAAATCCACCGCGCGATTCACGGAACTCATATCCAGAGACTGGCGAACGTGGTCAAGCGTGGCCATGGCCGACTCAAATATTTTTGCCGTATAGGCATCTACGCTGTCGTCTTCATCCACATTGCGATTAACATAAGGGGTGCCGTTTGCCAGACTTTGTGCCAGATGCAGTTTAAAATCGGGAAAGCCGCGCGTTTCCAGGCTGCGGCAGAAGCGGTTGACCGTCGGTTCACTGACGCCCGCTTCCTGAGCCAGAGCGGCGATGCTTGAATGAATCGCCTGAGCGGGAGAGGCCAGAATGACTTCAGCCACTTTTCGCTCGGATTTGCTAAGGTGTTCCAGTTGAAACTGGATTTTTTCAAGCATGTTCATTGTTAACAGGGCGCTCATGGGGGTGGAAACGATTTCATTTATAGATGAAATCTTGATTCGATTTAGCCGATATTACCCCTGTGGCTTCCATAAAGGGTAACAGTCGACAAGATAATGTTGTTGTTTTTTTTCATTACTTGATCGATGTCGGGTTTTGCTATGACCCTGTTGCGCAAATTATCGACGGCTGTTGCGTCATTACTCCGCCGTAATTGGCTAAAGGGCGAAAATTCGCCGTATCGCACGAGACGATAAGCGCTAATGGTTTCGGGAATGACGTAAAAGCAGTACAGTGCATTGTAATAAAATTACAACGATACCTGGCAGAAGTACCAGGTGATCCAACTGAGGAGAATGACATGGCGGTAACGCAAACAGCCCAGGCATGTGACCTGGTCATTTTCGGCGCGAAAGGCGATCTTGCACGCCGGAAATTGCTGCCTTCCCTGTATCAACTGGAGAAAGCGGGCCAAATTCATCCGGATACCCGTATCCTGGGTGTTGGTCGCGCCGACTGGGACAAGGACGCTTATACCAAAGTCGTCCGCGAGGCGCTCGAAACTTTCATGAAGGAAAAAATTGATGAAAGTTTGTGGGATACCCTGAGCGGTCGTCTCGATTTCTGCAACCTGGACGTCAATGACGTCAGCGCATTTTCCCGCCTGGGTGCCATGCTGGATCAGAAAAATCGTGTCACCATCAACTATTTCGCTATGCCGCCAAGCACCTTCGGCGCCATCTGCAAAGGTTTGGGCGAAGCCAAACTGAACGCCAAACCGGCGCGCGTGGTGATGGAGAAGCCGCTGGGTACGTCGCTGGCAACCTCGCGTGAAATCAACGACCAGGTGGGCGAGTTCTTTGAAGAGTGCCAGGTCTACCGTATTGACCACTATCTGGGTAAAGAAACGGTATTGAACCTGCTGGCGCTGCGTTTCGCTAACTCCCTGTTTGTGAATAACTGGGACAACCGTACTATCGACCACGTGGAAATTACCGTGGCGGAAGAGGTGGGGATTGAAGGTCGCTGGGGTTACTTTGACCAGGCCGGCCAGATGCGCGACATGATTCAGAACCACCTGCTGCAAATTCTGTGCATGATTGCCATGTCTCCACCGTCTGACCTGACGGCTGACAGCATCCGCGACGCCAAAGTGAAAGTGCTGAAGTCGTTGCGCCGCATTGACCGCTCCAACGTGCGCGAGAAGACCGTTCGCGGTCAGTACACCGCCGGGTTTGCGCAAGGCAAAAAAGTGCCGGGCTACCTGGAAGAAGAGGGCGCGAACAAGTCCAGCAACACCGAGACCTTTGTGGCGATCCGCGTGGATATCGACGACTGGCGTTGGGCGGGTGTGCCTTTCTACCTGCGTACCGGTAAACGTCTGCCAGCCAAATGCTCTGAAGTTGTCGTTTACTTCAAAAACCCTGAGCTGAACCTGTTTAAAGAGTCCTGGCAGGAGCTGCCGCAGAACAAACTGACCATTCGTCTGCAGCCGGACGAAGGGGTGGATATCCAGATCCTGAACAAAGTGCCGGGCCTGGATCACAAGCACAACCTGCAGACCACCAAGCTGGATCTGAGCTACTCCGAAACCTTCAACCAGACGCACCTGGCCGATGCCTACGAGCGTCTGCTGTTGGAAACCATGCGCGGTATCCAGGCGCTGTTTGTGCGTCGCGATGAAGTGGAAGAGGCGTGGAAATGGGTCGACTCCATCACCGAAGCCTGGGCTGCCGATCAGGATGCGCCAAAACCGTATCAGGCGGGCACCTGGGGACCTGTCGCCTCCGTGGCGATGATCACCCGTGATGGCCGCTCCTGGAACGAGTTTGAGTAAGATAATCCTCTAGCCCGAAGGTGTTATTTTACCGGTAACATGATCTAACACAGCTAGTGGCACAATTTTTATACTTTTAAGCTCCGCGTGGATTCACCCGCGGGGCTTTTTTTATTACACTGCCGGAAGTGATTTTGCCCCTGAGCTCCGGACAGCAAGCGTTTCAGCGTTGTTAACAACCGCCAGCGACTTTGTAAACTCCCGAGCCCGGACAGATAAATTAAAGGAGCTTTTATGAATCCTGTATTGTTACGCGTAACACAACGTATTGTCGAGCGCTCGAAAGAGACCCGTTCGGCCTACCTCGCCCGCATTGAACAGGCGAAGAGCAACACCGTCCACCGATCTCAGCTGGCCTGCGGGAACCTGGCGCACGGCTTCGCCGCCTGCCAGCCCGATGATAAAGCCTCGCTGAAAAGCATGTTGCGTAACAATATCGCTATCATTACCTCCTATAACGATATGCTTTCCGCACACCAGCCGTATGAGGTTTATCCCAACATCATTCGCAAAGCGCTGCACAGCGTGAATGCCGTGGGGCAGGTGGCGGGCGGCGTCCCGGCCATGTGCGACGGCGTGACGCAGGGGCAGGACGGTATGGAGCTGTCGTTGCTGAGCCGGGAAGTGATTGCGATGTCCGCGGCGGTGGGCCTGTCACACAATATGTTTGATGGCGCGCTGTATCTCGGCGTGTGCGACAAGATTGTTCCGGGCCTGGTGATGGCGGCGCTGTCGTTTGGTCACCTGCCTGCGATCTTCGTGCCGTCCGGCCCGATGGCCAGCGGTCTGCCGAACAAAGAAAAAGTGCGTATCCGCCAGCTGTATGCGGAAGGCAAAGCCGATCGTCAGGCGCTGCTGGAAGCCGAAGCCGCGTCCTACCATGCGCCAGGAACCTGTACGTTCTACGGTACGGCCAACACCAACCAGATGGTGGTGGAGTTTATGGGGATGCAGCTTCCAGGCTCATCCTTCATCCAGCCGGATGCGCCGCTGCGTCAGGCGCTGACCGAAGCGGCGGCTCGTCAGGTGACGCGTCTGACCGGAAACGGCAACGAATGGATGCCGATGGGCAAAATGGTCGATGAAAAAGTCATCGTCAACGGTATCGTTGCGCTGCTGGCGACCGGCGGTTCAACCAACCATACTATGCACCTGGTTGCGATGGCGCGTGCGGCGGGCATCCTGATCAACTGGGATGATTTCTCCGATATCTCCTCCGTGGTGCCGCTGATGGCGCGCCTGTACCCGAACGGCCCGGCTGATATCAACCACTTCCAGGCCGCGGGCGGCGTGCCGGTGCTGATGCGCGAGCTGCTGAAAGGCGGTCTGCTGCATGAGGATGTCAACACCGTAGCGGGCTTTGGCCTTAAGCGCTACACCCAGGAGCCGTGGCTGAACAACGGCGAGCTGGACTGGCGCGACGGGGCAAGCGCGTCTCTTGATGCGCAGGTAATTGCCACCTTCGACAAACCGTTCTCTCCTCACGGCGGCACCAAAGTACTGAGCGGCAACCTTGGTCGTGCGGTGATGAAGACCTCTGCCGTACCGGAAGAGAACCAGGTTATTGAGGCCCCGGCGGTGGTGTTTGAAAGCCAGCATGACGTGTTGCCCGCCTTTGACGCCGGTCTGCTTGATAAAGACTGTGTGGTGGTGGTGCGTCATCAGGGGCCAAAAGCGAACGGCATGCCAGAATTACATAAACTTATGCCACCACTTGGTGTATTATTGGACCGCCGTTTCAAAATTGCGTTAGTGACCGATGGACGCCTCTCCGGGGCATCCGGTAAAGTGCCTTCTGCCATCCACGTCACGCCTGAAGCCTACGACGGCGGTTTGCTGGCAAAAGTGCGCGACGGTGACATGATCCGCGTGAACGGCCAGACAGGTGAGTTAACCCTGCTGGTGGATGACGCCGAGCTGGCGGCACGTCAGCCCCATATTCCTGACCTGAGCGCATCGCGCGTGGGGACCGGACGCGAAATGTTCAGCGCGCTGCGTGAGAAACTCTCCGGTGCGGAGCAGGGCGCAACCTGTATTACGTTTTAAGACGACTTGATTTTAACGATCTGGCGAGAGAGAACTCTGATGAAAAACTGGAAAACAAGTGCAGAAGCAATCCTGACCACTGGCCCTGTCGTGCCGGTTATCGTGGTAAACAAGCTGGAGCACGCTGTGCCAATGGCGAAAGCGCTGGTTGCGGGCGGCGTTCGCGTTCTGGAAGTGACCCTGCGTACCGCCTGCGCAATGGATGCCATTCGCGCCATCGCTAAAGAAGTGCCGGACGCTATCATCGGTGCGGGTACCGTTCTCAACGCGCAGCAGCTGGCGGACGTGACCGAAGCGGGCGCGCAGTTCGCTATCAGCCCGGGCCTGACCGAACCGCTGCTGAAAGCAGCAACCGAAGGCACTATTCCTCTCATCCCGGGTATCAGCACCGTTTCTGAGCTGATGCTGGGCATGGACTACGGTCTGAAAGAGTTCAAATTCTTCCCGGCTGAAGCGAACGGCGGCACCAAAGCGCTGCAGGCAATTGCGGGTCCATTCTCTCAGGTACGCTTCTGCCCGACGGGCGGTATCTCTCCGGCCAACTACCGTGACTACCTGGCGCTGAAAAGCGTGCTGTGCATCGGCGGTTCATGGCTGGTTCCGGCGGATGCGCTGGAAGCGGGCGACTGGGATCGCATCACGAAACTGGCTCGCGAAGCGGTTGAAGGCGCGAAGCAGTAAGTCATTCTCAGCATGAAAAACGGGCCTTTCGGCCCGTTTTTTTTATCCTGCTACCTTAACGTTCGCAGCCGCGGCTTTTGCTCTTGCCACGGCTTCGTCAACGTTTTCCCCGGTGGCTAACGCCACGCCCAGACGACGGGTGCCATCGATCTCCGGCTTGCCGAACAGACGGACCTGCAGGCCTGCGCCAACCGCACCTTCGACGTTATCAAACGTCACATTCTGGCTGGTCAGCTGCGGCAGGATCACCGCAGACGCCGCCGGGCCGTACTGACGGATGCCGCCAACCGGCAGCCCAAGGAAGGCGCGCACGTGCAGGGCGAACTCGGAGAGATCCTGCGAAATCAGCGTGACCATGCCGGTGTCATGCGGGCGCGGGGAGACTTCGCTGAAAATCACCTCGTCACCGCAGACGAACAGCTCCACGCCGAACAGGCCGTAACCGCCCAGGGCCAGAACGGTTTTACGGGCGATCTCCCGGGCACGCTCCAGCGCCAGGGCGCTCATCTGCTGCGGCTGCCAGGATTCGCGGTAATCGCCATCTTCCTGACGGTGACCGATCGGGTCGCAGAAATGGACGCCGTCCACGGCGCTGACGGTGAGCAGAGTGATTTCGAAATCAAACTTCACCACGCCTTCTACAATGACGCGACCGGCCCCGGCACGGCCACCCTGTTGCGCATAATCCCATGCGCTGTCCAGCGTGCTGCTGTCGCGGATAAAACTTTGCCCTTTTCCGGAAGAGCTCATCACCGGCTTAATGATGCACGGGTAGCCAATCTCTTCAACGGCCTGCAGGAATGCGGCTTTGTCACCCGCAAAACGGTAGCCTGAGGTAGGCAGCCCCAGCTCCTCCGCCGCCAGGCGGCGAATGCCTTCACGGTTCATGGTCAGTTTTGCCGCTTTGGCGCAGGGCACCACGCGCTGGCCTTCCTGCTCAAGGGCGATCAGCGTATCGGTTGCGATAGCTTCAATTTCCGGCACAACAAAATCCGGTTTCTCCTGTGCAATGAGCGTACGCAGGGCATCACCGTCCAGCATGTTAATCACATAAGAACGATGGGCAACGTGCATGGCGGGCGCGTCGGCGTAGCGGTCTACGGCAATCACTTCCACACCTAAACGCTGGCACTCAATGGCAACTTCTTTACCCAGCTCGCCCGATCCCAACAGCATCACGCGCGTCGCCGCAGGGCGCAGCGCGGTTCCTAAACGAGTCATAACATTCCCCCTGAAAAAGATGCGCGCAGTATAAACGAAAACGTTTGCGTCTGTCTTGCGCAGGGCAAATGGGTGGATAAGAAATTTGCGCTTCTTTAGGCTTGATGGACATTTCCTGACGCCTGCTCGCTTACGCTGGGTAACATGTTAACCGTTAAGTGAGGGAAACCATGTCAGGCTGGTTAAATCAACTGCAATCCATGTTAGGGCAGAAAACGTCAGGTTCCGGCGACCAGGGGTTGAGCAAGCTGCTGGTGCCGGGGGCGCTCGGTGGGCTGGCAGGGCTGCTGGTTGCCAATAAATCCTCACGCAAGCTTCTGGCGAAGTACGGTACCGGCGCGCTGCTGGCCGGGGGCGGCGCTATCGCTGGCACCGTGCTGTGGAACAAATATAAGGACAAGGTGCGGGCGGCGCACCGCGATGAACCCCACTTTGGGGAGCAGACTTCGCCGCTGGATCTGCGCACGGAGCGGCTCATCCTGGCGCTGGTATTTGCCGCGAAAAGCGACGGGCACATTGATGATAATGAAAGAGCGGCTATCGAACAGCAGCTGCGCGAGGCGGGTGTTGAAGAGCAGGGCAGAACGCTGGTGGCGCAGGCCATTGAGCAGCCGCTCGATCCGCAGCGTCTGACACTGAGCGTGAAAAATGAGGAAGAGGCGCTGGAGCTCTATTTCCTTAGCTGTGCCGCCATAGATATCGATCACTTTATGGAGCGCAGCTATCTCAACGCCCTCGGCGACGCGCTGAAGATCCCTCAGGATGTGCGCGAGGGGATAGAAAAAGATATCCGGGAGCAAAAACAGGCGCTACAGGGCTAACTCGCGCCCCCATGGTCATGTTTCGCTTGCATCATGCGTGGGTTTTGCCAACCTTATAGGGTGTAAAACTCAAAAGAATGATGACATGCCACCGAAAGCCCGACGTACTCCTTATGCGATCACCACGCATGGCGATACGCGTATAGACAACTATTACTGGCTGCGGGACGATTCACGTTCCCGGCCAGAGGTGCTCGACTACCTGCACGAGGAAAATGACTATGGCCGCAGGGTCATGGCCAGCCAGCAGGCGCTTCAGGACCAGCTGCTGAATGAAATGGTGCAGCGTATTCCACAACGCGACATCTCCGCACCCTGGACCAAAAACGGCTATCGCTATCGCCATATTTACGAGCCCGGCAATGAGTACCCGATTTATCAACGACAGTCGGTATTAAGCGCCGAGTGGGATGAATGGGACATTCTGCTGGATGCTAACCAGCGTGCAGCTCACAGCGAGTTTTATACCCTGGGCGGTATGTCCATCTCTCCGGACAATATCATTATGGCGCTGGCGGAGGATTATCTCTCCCGTCGCCAGTACGGCCTGCGTTTTCGCAATCTGGAAACCGGCAACTGGTATCCGGAAATGCTGGAAAACGTCTCCCCGGATTTCGTCTGGGCGAACGATTCTGAGACGGTCTACTACGTTAAAAAGCACGCCTCCACGCTGCTGCCTTATCAGGTGTGGCGCCATACCGTAGGCACGGACTCTGCCGATGACGAGCTGGTTTATGAAGAGAAAGATGAAACGTTTTATGTCAGCTTGCATAAAACTTCCTCGCGTCACTACGTGATTATCTTTCTGGCCAGCGCCACCACCTCTGAAGTCTTGCTGCTGGATGCCGAACTGCCTGATGCCCAGCCGCTCTGCTTCCTGCCGCGTCGCAAAGATCACGAGTACAGTCTGGATCACTTCCAGCACAGCTTTTATCTGCGCTCGAATCGCGAGGGCAAAAACTTCGGCCTCTACAAAACCAAAGTGCGCGACGAGCGAAAGTGGGAGGTGCTCATTCCCGCGCGGGATCAGGTAATGCTGGAAGGGTTCACGCTGTTTACCGACTGGCTGGTGGTGGAGGAGCGCCAGCGGGGGCTGACCAGTATCCGGCAAATCAACCGTAAAACGCGCGAGGTGATAGGGATAGCATTCGACGATCCGGCCTACGTCACGTGGATCGGCTTCAATCCTGAACCTGAATCGTCCCGGCTGCGCTACGGTTACTCGTCGATGACCACGCCGGATACGCTCTTCGAGCTGGATATGGACACCGGGCAGCGCCAGGTGCTTAAGCAAACCGAAGTGAAGGGCTTTGATTCCGACAATTACCGCAGCGAGCACCTGTGGGTCACCGCGCGCGATGGCGTGGAGGTGCCGGTTTCACTCGTTTATCACAAGGCACATTTCCAGAAGGGGAAAAACCCGATTCTGGTCTACGGCTACGGCTCCTATGGCTCCAGCATGGATGCCGACTTCAGCAGCAGCAGATTAAGCCTGCTCGACCGCGGCTTTGTTTTCGCCATTGCCCATATTCGCGGCGGCGGCGAGCTGGGGCAGCACTGGTATGAAGACGGTAAATTCCTGAAAAAGAAAAATACCTTCAACGACTATCTCGACGTCTGCGATGCGCTGATTGAACAAGGCTATGGCGATCCGCAGCTCTGCTTTGGCATGGGCGGCAGCGCGGGCGGAATGCTGATGGGGGCCGTCATCAACCAGCGCCCGGATCGCTTTAAGGGCATTATTGCGCAGGTTCCGTTTGTTGATGTGGTTACCACCATGCTCGATGAGTCCATTCCGCTGACGACCGGGGAGTTCGAAGAGTGGGGTAACCCGCAGGACGAAACCTATTATCGCTATATGAAAGAGTACAGCCCGTATGACAACGTGGAAGCGAAAGCGTACCCGCACATGCTGGTCACCACCGGATTGCACGATTCACAGGTGCAATACTGGGAACCGGCTAAGTGGGTGGCAAAACTGCGGGAACTAAAGACCGATGATAACCTGTTGCTGCTCTGTACCGATATGGACTCCGGACACGGGGGGAAATCGGGGCGATTCAAATCCTACGAAGGGGTGGCGCTGGAGTATGCCTTTTTGATCGGCCTGGCGCAGGACACATTGCCAGGCCGTACTGAGCGTTAAGCTTCGCCCAGGTAATGTTTCAGGGTTAAGCGCAGCTCCGGGCTCATCTTGTCGAGGTTATTATACAGCCAGCGCAGATAGCCCGGATCTTTATCCGCGATATCCGATACCGCTCTCCCGCGGTATTTGCCGAAGGTGAACGTCGTCAGCAGCGCAGGGCGCCCGGTGATCGTTGCCATATCATCAGGCGTCCAGCCGGAGGTATTCATAATGTCTATGAGCAGCGCGGCGGTGATATAGCAGTCATACAGGGCGCGGTGATGGTGCAGACCTTCCGGTGTCCTGACGCTGAGCTTGCGGGATTTATACAGCGCCATATTGCTGTATTTGATCCCAGGCCAGAGGCGGCGCGCCAGCTTCATGGTGCAAATCCATTCCCCGGGCATTTCAGGAAGTACCCGACGGTCAAAGCTGGCGTTGTGAGCGACGTACCATGGGCTGCCATAGTAGTGCGGGATGACGTCTTCTATCCAGGGTTTATCCGCCACCATTGATTCTGTGATGCGATGGATAGCCATGGCCTGTGGGCTAATCGGGCGATCGGGGCGCACCAGATGGCTCATCGGGTTGACGATTTTACCGTCAACCACGTCGACCGAGGCCACTTCCACAATTCCGCCCTGAAGATCGCAAGTTTCGGTATCAATGACGCGCAGCATTAAAATCTCCTGAGCTTAAAACGCTTAGCCTAAAGGAATGATATCGCCTTGCCAACCCTGTCTGTTGCGCGTGCCCGTTAACAGAAGCTCACCTTTATCCGCCCGAACGATCAGCTGGCCCTTTTCGTCCCATAACGCGCTGCCCGCGCTGGCATTCGCCATTAACACCGCGATGGCATACCTGTGAGCAAAGCGCTGCAGAGTGCTGATGGACTGCCGCCAGCGATAATCCCTTACCGACTGACAGCTGGTGAACAGCGCCGCCTGCGGATCAAG
Source organism: Enterobacter chuandaensis (assembly GCF_039718975.1). NCBI lineage: Bacteria > Pseudomonadati > Pseudomonadota > Gammaproteobacteria > Enterobacterales > Enterobacteriaceae > Enterobacter > Enterobacter chuandaensis. The sequence continues at coordinate 2,800,103 of NZ_CP097173.1, read as the reverse complement.
ATTCGGGGAATCGCTTTGCGCATCCACGATCGTGAGCTGTTTCTCCCCGGGCACCAGGCTGGCGCCGCTCCCCTGAGGGTAGCGCAAAATGCAGTTACGAGAGGGGGTAAACAGCGCAAGGCCTTTCTGGCGCTGGCCATTTCGTTCAACGGGAAGGCCTGCAATAAGGGTAATGCGGTAAAAATGCGCCGCCTTTAGTAATGGCAGGAGCAGCGCGTCATCGGGCGGAGGCGGCAATGCCGTCGTGCCCGGGCCGGTTAGTGAGAGTTCAGGAAAGACCAGTAAATCGCACGCCTGCTGCGCTGCTTCGGCAATGAAGTGGAGATGGTGCGCAACATGGTCCTCAACGCTGGGGTGCTGCCCGCCGTACTGGGCTGCCGCAATATTCCAATGTGACATCGTGACTTCCTTATACACTGAGTCGCAGGGATTTAAGAATACACCTAATTTAATCAGGGTTTTCTTATCCTGCCAGATTCCACGTAAGGAAGTGTAACGGCTCGTTAAGCTTATTTAACTTTTGGCTCGTACGGCAAGCGGGAGAGGTTGACCGAGGCGAGACGGTGGGCAATTAACCTTTCGCGAAACCAGTCGCGCAGATGGGCGGGTTGTTCACGTTCCACAACTTCAGCCACGATGGGCATGTTATAACGCTCTTTGAAAGCGACGCCAGCGGCAGCGAGATCGACATTCACTTTATCCATCTCGTCCTGAGGAAGGGCGGCCAGATTGATCTTCATTACCTTCTCCTTATTATGCGGCGGCAACGTTACCGCGATTGCGCGACGATGACAAGCGGAGGCGGGATGTTCCTCGACTCGTTTATTATACAGCGTTATTCTTTAGCATACAGACATAACAAAAAGGAATGATTGCGATGGGTTTATCCGCTTCCCGCGCGGTATGCGCACTGGTTTTTCTGGCCTCAACGGTAACCTCACCCTCAGTACTGGCGCATGCGCATCTTAAACAGCAGAGCCCGGCAGCAGACAGTCAGGTGGCGGCTCCGCAGGTACTGACGCTGAATTTCTCCGAAGGCATTGAACCTGGATTTAGCGGGGTCGTGGTGACGGACGCACAAAAGCAGGTTATCAAAACGGGTACCGCTTCGCGCGATGAAAAGAACAAGGCGCAGCTGACCGTTCCGCTGGAACAGACGCTGGTGCCTGGCACTTACCGGGTGGACTGGCATGTGGTTTCCGTGGATGGCCACAAAACCAGGGGCAGCTATCACTTTAGCGTGAAATAGCATGCTGGCACTGTTATATGTGGGGTTGCGCTTCATCCATTTTGCGGCGCTGATGCTCGTTTTTGGCAATGCGCTTTACAGCGTCTGGTTTGCGCCCTCCGGGCTGCACCGCCTGATGGCACGCCGTTTCCAGTCACAGCAGAGAGCGGCGTCGCTCATTAGCCTGGCAGCTGCGCTTCTGATGTTTATGCTTCAGGGCGGGTTAATGGGCAACGGCTGGGGCGATGCGGTTAACCCGCAGGTCTGGCAAAGCGTGCTGGGCACGCGGTTTGGCGGCGTCTGGCTGTGGCAAATCATCCTCGCTGCCATCACCGTTGCCGCCGCGTGGCTCGCGCCGCTGAAAGGTTCGCGGCTGCTGCTGCTCGCGATGGGCCAACTTATCCTGCTGGCGGGGGTAGGGCACGCGGCGATGAGCGACGGTCCGATGGGGGCGATGCAGCGTCTCAATCATGCTGTTCACCTGCTGTGCGCCGCAACCTGGGTGGGTGGATTGCTGCCGCTGCTGTTCTGCATGCGCCTTGCGAAAGGACGCTGGCAGAACGCCGCTATTTACACCATGATGCGTTTCTCGCGCGTGGGGCATTATGCCGTCGCGGGCGTACTGCTCACCGGCGTGGTGAATGCGCTGTTGATTCTGGGCATCCATATTCTCTGGCAGGCTGGCTACGTGCAGTTTTTGTTGTTCAAATGTGCTCTCGTGGCGTTGATGGTGGCAATTGCGCTGGCAAATCGGTATTTTCTGGTACCACGGTTTCGTCCGGGTTCCGGTCGGGCGCAACAGTTTTTTATCAGGATGACACAGGCAGAAGTGGTGCTGGGCGCGCTGGTACTGGCAACGGTTAGTCTGTTCGCGACCTGGGAACCCTTCTGACAAGGTTAACTATCAAATGAAAAAAACAGTACTTTCTCTCTTATTGCTGACCTGCGCGGGAAGCGCTCTGGCGGCTCCGCAGGTGATCACCGTCAGCCGTTTTGAAGTGGGCAAAGACAAATGGGCGTTCAATCGTGAAGAGGTGATGCTCACCTGCCGTCCGGGCCATGCGCTGTATGCGATCAACCCGAGTACGCTGGTGCAGTACCCGCTAAACGACACCGCTGAGCAGCAGGTCGCCAGCGGCAAGAGCAGCGGTCAGCCAATCAGCGTGATTCAGATTGATGACCCGGCCAAACCTGGGCAGAAGATGAGCCTGGCACCGTTTATCGAGCGCGCTGACAAGCTCTGCTGACGTTCAGGTTTCCAATAAAAAACCGCAGATGCTCGCGAAAGCACTGCGGTTTTTTACTTTTAATGATGCTCTGACGCTTTTTTTCAGGCCACTTTTGCTGTGGACTGGAAAACCTGGCGTCGTCATCTATTCTTAAAAGGCAAGGCGACTTAGCCTGCATTAATGCCAACTTTTAGCGCACGGCTCTCTCCCAAGAGCCATTTCCCTGGACCGAATACAGGAATCGTATTCGGTCTCTTTTTATCTGTATAAAAGTGAATAACTTAACTCCGTTATTTTCTTTATACAGCGCATGTATCCTGTGCGACTTCGTAAAACATAACACAACACAGCATGCGGAAGTCCAGCCCTTTTTGCCTGTTTTGTTAAATTTTTGTGAGTAGTCAGCAAAAGTCAGAGCTGTTTTTAAAAGCGGGATTTAACGGACGCCTCAATTTCATCAAGCAGTTCAAAGCGACGACGATATTCCGCGCGTTTTTTACTGGCAATCTCTTCCAGCGATTTACGCTCCATCTGCAGCGGCAGCTGCCAGCAGAAGGTGGAGAGTTTTTTTCCGCTCAGAGAATCCCAGAATTCGTCATAGCTGGCGTGGAAATGACGCCCTTTGCTGAGGCGATAGCGCAGCGCGCGGAAAACGTGTCCCTCATCGCTGACGGCAAAAATGGCCCGGACAGAGGACCGGGCGGCCAGCTGGAAAACGACTTCCATCAACACGCGCTTGGGGAACAAACCGTGGCAGGCGCGGGTCGCCTGTTTGATGGCATCCCGTGTTACGCAGCGACGTGGCCCCTGCAGTCCGCCAATGACCAGCACCTGCTGACCATGGCTGCGGGCAACGCTGAAGGTCAGGCTGGCCAGCAGCGTATCCTCATTGTCGCGCAGCCACAGCGTGCTTTCACCCTCACGCTCGGCTTTGCCTGCAGAGGAGGCATTGACCGTGTAAATTGCCCCGTCTTTTGCATGGAACTGAACAATGGGGAGTTCCTGCGCGCTGGTCATCGCCTGGGCGAGGCCGCTCTCTTTCAGGCTGTCAATCCAGTAGTAATGGTTAACGATAGCGTCAGCGCGATCGTTTGCCGTCAGTCCGCGCATCAGGTATTGCCGGTGGGTCTTGCTGGGCAACGTAATTTGCGAGGCAAGCAGTTTGTCGAAATCGTCGCGACCAGAAAGGGCTTCCAGCATGCGGTGGGTGGAAGACCAGAATAGCAGGGAACGTAAAAGGAACTTCAGTCGGTAATCGCGTTTGCGCCAGATTGGCCCCGGGACGCGTTTGCCATTCACCAGCTCGGAAATAATATTCGTGCGATGCGGATAGAAAACATTGTTATGTAGCTGTGTATTAGACACGTGAAGACCCCTCGCTTTTATTTCCCCTTATTCTAAGGAGCCAGTAAAAAGGGATTAATAGCGCGCGGATCTTTATTTCTCTTTGGTTTACCGTTTGTTTTACTTTGTAAGGACTGCGCCGGTCTTCTTGTGCTTTTGACGGCGGCTATACTGTAAAGGGAGGCCTTATGTATCAGCGAATAGAAGGTGGAGAGTGGCGTCACGTCTGGGTTGTCAGCGACATACACGGCTGTTATCAGAGGCTCATGGAGGAGCTGAAATGCCGTCATTTCAATCCTTATGAGGATTTACTTATTTCCGTCGGCGATCTGATCGATCGCGGTCCGGACAGCGTGAAATCATTGCAGCTCATCAATGAGAAATGGTTTCGTGCTGTGCGGGGTAACCATGAGCAAATGGCTATCGACAGTCTGGATAATAATGATTTTGCCCTCTGGACGATGAATGGTGGAATGTGGTTTTCGCGTCTCGGGCATGAGGAACAGCAGCAGGCGCGCGTGTTACTTAACGCCTGTCGCGCGTTACCGCATATTATCGAAATTACCTGCGAGAACGGGCTGAACGTTATTGCACACGCTGATTACCCGGCGGAAGAATACCACTGGGAAAAACCGGTAAGCGCCCGGCGAGTGCTATGGGATCGCGACCGCCTGATGGGGTTTATGGTGGGCAAAGGGCAGGGAATTAGCGGGGCGGATCACTTCTGGTTCGGGCATACGCCCGTCGACAGACGGTATGATTTTTCTAACCTGCACTATATTGATACTGGGGCGGTTTTTGACGGGTACTTTACGCTGGCGCAGCTGCAGTAATAAATAACCCGCCTTCGGGCGGGTTCTCTTTAGGTCAGGCAAGGCGCAAGACCCAGGCATCGGTTTTACTGTCGTAATGCTCACGGTAAAGAACAGAGTGTTCGCCATCAAGTATTGCCGGGACGCTGGTGTCGGCATCCCATGCATCAAGCTGCATGCACAAATCCGGGTCGGATTTGCAGGGAATACTTAACGTTCGATCGCCTTGCGCCTCGCCGCGCAGCTCTGCGTCGTCGATCTCAAAAGCGCCAATACGCACGCTGGTTTTCGTCATAGTGCTCTCCGGGTCGGTTGTCAAAATCTGGTATGACCAGTAAGGTCATCCATTTTTGATCGTAGACAAGGAGAGCGAAATCGCCAGTAAAAAAATGCGCTTTTTCAGGCGGTGCGATCGTTACCGGTAAACAGCCGACCATCGCGGACCAGTTCACGCGGGTAGCTGTTTTTGAGCCTTGAGCCCACTTTTTTAGCCAGCCCCAGCGGGAATCCCTGATAGGTCACCACCACTTCATCGGCGGAAGGCGAGCTGTCAGGATAAACATCGCGGCCACGGTACCACTCTTCGGCTTCCTGGTGCGTCAGGGCGAACGTATTCTCATGCCCGGCAAGCGCAATGACCGCCTCATGCTGCCAGCGATAGCCCTTATTATGCACCTCCGCCAGGCGGATCCCGATGCGGGAAAAACGCACTTTGCCAATCAGCGGTTCAATATTTGCCGGGAAAAGCCAAATCTCTTTGTCACGCGTCCACGGGCGCAGGCTCTCATCCCACTCCAGCCCAACCTTGCTGGCTGCGGCTTCAAGCTGTGCGGCATCGCGGCCTTTTAGGGGGGCAAACGGGAAATTACCCACCTTAAATTTAGGGGCGGGCAGGGGAGCAACTGCCTGCGTTTTATGCAGGCGCGCCACGAAGAACCCTTCGCAGTCGTAAATTTGCGGGAATACGTGCAGGAAACCTTCCGGCGTGACCGCCTCCTGTGCCGAGGAAAACAGATCGTTGAGCGGCAGGAACTCGACGGCATCCGGGTATTGCGCTTTCAGCCACAGGCAGACGTCTTCGTTTTCGTCCCGGTTGAGGGTACACGTTGAATACACCAGCGTGCCGCCGGGGCGCAGGGCATGGAACGCGCTGTCGATCAGCTCGCGCTGCGTGGCGGCGATCTCAAGATTACTCTCCACGGACCAGTTCTTTAACGCATCGGGATCTTTACGCACCACCCCTTCGCCGGAGCAGGGGGCGTCCAGCAGGATGGCATCAAAAAATTCCGGCAGGGCGGCACCAAAGACGCGTCCATCGAAGTGCGTAAGAGCCACATTGTGAATACCGCAGCGGCTGATATTGGCATGCAACACCTTCACGCGGCTGGCGGAAAACTCGTTGGCGAGGATCGCCCCGCGGTTACCCATCCGGGCGGCAATCTGCGTGGTTTTCGAGCCGGGCGCGGCGGCGACATCCATCACGCGTTCGGGCGCGTTGCCGTCGGCGAACAGGGCGGCAACCGGCAGCATGGAACTCGCTTCCTGAATATAAAACAGGCCGCTCAGATGTTCTGCCGTACTTCCCAGCGGCACGGCGTCTTCGTCATCGCGCTCGATCCAGAAACCTTCTTCACACCACGGAACCGGCGTCAGCTGCCAGCCGTACGGAGAGACCAGGGCCAAAAAATCCTCAACGCTGATTTTTAGCGTGTTGACGCGGATACTCCGGCGTAACGGTCGCTGGCAGGCGGCGATAAAATCGTCTAACGACAGGTGAGAAGGAAGCGCTTCGCGCATCTGCGCCAGGAATTGTTCAGGAAGAAATACGGAGTTTTGAGCCACGGGCACACCACAGGGAAAAGTTCAGGTGCGCAGTGTAACATAAAGGCTCCGGTGCGTTGACACCGGAGCCTGTCAGATTAACGCGGCAGGGCCGTTCCCCATTCGCGCCACTCTTTCGGTTCGCTTTCCAGCAGCAGGAAGTGTTTACCCGGCTGCGCTTTTGGCGCCAGCGGCGTTCCCGGCGGCGTGGCAAACGCGATACCTCCGCGAATGAACTGGTTGAAGGTGCCGGTTTTCACCACGCCACCCGTCAGGCCAAAGTCCAGCGAATAGCCGGATGCCAGCCAGAACACCGAGTTATTACGCACCAGGTGCTGGTAACGTTCGCTGATGCGTAACGCCACCATTACGCGGTCGGAAAGCGTGCCGAGCGTCAGACCCGTTACCGTACCCACCTCAATGCCGCGGAACAGTACCGGCGTACCGATGCCAAGCGAGCCGGCTTCCGGCACTTCCACCACAATGCTTAAGCCCCCGAGGTAGCGCGAGTCGGTGATGGTGGCTTCCTGCAGCTCGAAATCACGACGGGCTTTGCCCTGGCCGGGCTCGACGTTGATGTACGGCTGCAGAATGGTGTCGAGATGCTCAACGCCTGCGGCCGAAATCTGCGGGGTCACCACCGAGAAGCGGGAACCCGAGCGGGCGAAGGTCTGAACGTATTCCGGGTAGAGCACCGCTGTGGCCTGCACCTCGTTACGCGAGGTGATCAGCGTCAGCTTCTGGATCTGCCCGATATCAATACCCAGGTAGCGAATTGGCATGCCTTCCGCCAGCTTGCCAGCATCGAATGCATGCAGGGTAATCTGCCCACCCACGGCACGCGCGGCGGTTTCGGACGGGAAGAGAATTCGCTTATCGCCTTTGCGCAGGTTCGCGCCCGCGCCGCTGAGGTTATCGAAGCTGATCGCCCCGCGCAGCGCGCGTGAGAGCGGGGAGGCCTGAACCGTCAACCCGTTGCCGTTAAGCTGCACCTTCGCGCCGCCTTCAGCCCAGAAGACGCTGTTTGGCGTCAGCAGCTTGCGGTACTCCGGCTTGATATGCAGTTCGATATCAAATGCGTCGGCACGCGGGCGAACGGTGATCACCTCCCCAACTTCAAACTTGCGGTAGAGCACCACGGATCCCGCCTGTACGTCCGGCAGCGTCTCGGCGCTTAAGGTGAGGGTGGTGGTCGGCAGATCGCTCAGGCTGTTTTCAATGGCTTTATCCAGGTTGGCGTACAGCGGATAGCTGTCGCGTACGGGGCCCTTGTCGCCGGGCAAAATGCGGATGCCGCCGTTGACCCATTCGCTGGCGCTGGCACCGAGGAACTCTACGCCGTCCAGGCCAACCTTCACATCGACGCGGCTGTTCACCACGAACTTACTGTCACCATGGACGAGATTGCTGTATTGCGGATCGATAGCAACCGAGAAGCTCACGCCATTTTCTGAGAGCGTGCGCTCCAGCACCTGGCCTACCTGCACGCCATGGAGAATCAGCGGCTGGCCGGCCTCAATGCCATAACTTTCAGGCGCTTTGAGTGTAACCGTCACCACGTCCGGTTTCTGCAGCAGCGCTTTGTCTGCCGGGGCAATCACGAAGCTATTGCTTGGCTGACCCTCACCGGGGATCAGCTCGAAAGTATTTCCGGTCAGCAACGTGCTGAGGCTGGCATCGTTCAGAGAGAGCTTCGGACTGCGCATCTCAATGCGCGTTTTCTCGCGAAGGAGATCGACAACGCTTGGATCAACCGTCATTTCGCCGGTGACCGAACCGCCCGGATTGAGCGTCATTTTGGTGAGCTGGCCGACCTGTAGCCCCTGGTACATCAGCGGCGTTGACCCCGCTTTCAGCCCTTTGGCATCAGGCAGAACAAGCTTAACGATCACGCCACGCTGGCTGTGGGCCAGATCGGGATACAGGCCAAACGTGTCATCGGCCGTGGCAGGGCTTGAATTTTCCGGGGAGTCAAAGGCAATGGCACCGTTTACCAGCGCGGTCAGGCTCTCCAGCTTCACCTTCGCGCCGCTCAGGCTGAGGTCGGCATCCACGCCGGAGACATTCCAGAAGCGGCTGCCTTTTTTCACCAGATTGGTGAACCGACGTTCAATCAGCACGTCGATGGTCACGCCCTGTTTGTTCGGGTTGATCGCGTAATCATACACGCGGCCGACGGGAATTTTACGGAAGTAGACCAGCGAGCCGCTGTTTAGCGAGCCCAAATCCGGTGCCTGGAGGTGGATCATCAGATCCCCGTTATTCAGGCGATATTTCGGCTGCGTATCCAGCGCGACGAAGTGATCCTGCGGTTCACCTTTGCCCGGCATCATACCGATGTAGTTACCGCCAACCAGCGCATCCAGCCCGGACACGCCGGCCAGAGAGGCTTTTGGCGTCACCAGCCAGAACTGTGTTTCGCTGCGCAGGGCATCCTGCATGTCAGATTTTATGCTGACACGCACCTGAATCTTGTTCAGCCCTTTACCAAGGGAGATGTCCTGAACCGTACCTACTTCGACCCCCTGGAAGCGAACGGGCGTTCGCCCGGCGACAATGCCGTCGGCGGTCTGGAAGTCAATGGTGACGGTACTCCCGCGATCTTCATAGCTCGTCCAGATAAGCCAGCCTGCAATCATCAGGGCGATGACGGGCAGCAACCAGAATGGCGAAATGCGGCGTTTTGTTTTAATTCTCGCTTCAGTCGGCGAAGCGGGGGTTTCCTGACTCATGTGCATCCCAAAGTAAGCGGCTATCCAGCCATTCCACAGCAAGAATAGTCAATATCACCGCAGAGCCGAAATAAAAAGCTGCGGGTCCCATAGTAAAAGCAAGTAGCTGGTCGCGATTAATCAGCGACATCATCAGCGAAATCACAAACAGATCCAGCATTGACCAGCGGCCAATCCAGGTGACGAATCGCAGAAGCAGAATACGGGTCCGTAAACCTTGTTCACACTTAAAGTGGATGCTGACCAGCAGGGTAAACATCACCACCACTTTGGTAAAGGGAACCAGGATACTGGCGATAAAGACGATGGCCGCCACCCCAACGTTGCTGTGTGCAAGGGAGATTATCCCGGAGAGAATAGTATCTTCCTGACGGCCACCGTTCACGTAAATGATGGAGATCGGTAAGGTATTGGCTGGGATCAGAAACACCAGTGAGGCAATCAGCGCCGCCCAGCATTTTTGCAGGCTATTGTTGCGTCGAAGCCTCAACGGGATGTGGCAGCGCGGGCAGCGACCGCGCGCGTCCGGCAGGCCGGTGTAGTGGCATCCCAGACAGACGCGGAGATTCTCATCCGGGCGGGTAGCCGGGCGCTGAGGGTAAAAACGCTCCCAGAGCTGCTCAACGTTGAGATGGATCAGGGTCAGGATGCTGAGTAGCACCAGACAGATAAAGGCAAAAAGCCCCACGCCGGGCTGGAGAAACGCATAGTCCTGCACTTTTATTGACGCCACGCCAACGCCCACCAGATAAATATCCAGCATGACCCACTCTTTGAGTTTATCCAGCATCAGCAGGACCGGGCGCAGGTTCATCCCCAGAATGTTACCAAACCACAGGTAGGCGATCGCCGCAACCAACACCAGGGGCGCGCCGACAACGCAGAACAGCACCATGGCGGCGGTGAGGGGATCGCCCTGGCGCGTCATCTGCCAGATCCCCTGCAGGACGTTGGCATCAATGCGCACGCCCAGCAGATAGAGTTTGAGCAGCGGTTCGGTCCAGGCGAAGGGCATCAGCAGCAGCATGGTAACAGCCATGGCGGCAAGACGGGTTAACGACCAGTCGCGGCCATCGCGAATTTTTGCATCGCAGCGGGGACAAAAGGCGCTTTGGTGCGATTTCATCTTCGGCAACATAAAAAGCGTATCGCACTGGGGGCAACGCTGATAATGTGCACGAGGCAAAGCCTCGCTTACCGTGCGGACAGTTATCTTTTTTGTCGGCGTGATTTTGGTTGTTTTTAAGGCCATTAGCTGCGCACAAATAAGTATTGTTGAACGTTATATTAACTCATGAACGGATTCATCTTGAGCATGAGCGCATTTATTGCTTATTTTAATAGGCTATGCGGTAAATTTGTAAGACAACTAAGTGATTGAATAATGAACAAAACAGAATTCTACGCGGATCTGAACCGCGATTTTAAGGCATTGATGGCGGGTGAAACCAGCTTCTTAGCCACTCTGGCAAATACTAGCGCATTGCTGTTTGAACGTCTCGCTGACGTGAACTGGGCCGGCTTCTACCTTCTGGAAGGTGATACGCTGGTGCTGGGGCCGTTCCAGGGCAAACTGGCCTGCGTGCGTATTCCGGTAGGGCGCGGCGTGTGCGGCACTGCGGTGGCGGAGAATCAGGTTCAGCGCGTGGAAGATGTGCATGCGTTTGACGGGCATATCGCCTGTGATGCCGCCAGCAATTCTGAAATCGTTCTGCCGCTGGTGGTAAAAAATCAGATTATTGGCGTTCTGGATATCGACAGTACGGTCTTCAGTCGCTTTACAACCGAGGACGAGCAGGGGCTGCGCGAGCTGGTGGCGAACCTTGAAAACGTCCTCGCTGCAACCGATTATCAAAAATTCTTTGCGAGCGTCGCAGGATAATCAACGGATAACGTAGCATTTACTGATAGCGTCATTATAATGACGCCTGTTCATGCCTGCGCTTGTTGGCAACGTCCGTTGTAATCAGGAAATTTCATGGAAAATCAACCTAAGTTGAATAGCAGTAAAGAAGTTATCGCATTTCTGGCCGAGCGTTTCCCACAGTGCTTCAGTGCGGAAGGTGAAGCTCGTCCCCTGAAAGTCGGTATTTTTCAGGATCTGGTGGCGCGTGTTGAAGGGGAAATGAACCTCAGCAAAACTCAGCTGCGTTCCGCCTTACGTCTTTATACTTCGAGCTGGCGTTACCTGTACGGTATCAAACCGGGCGCGACCCGTGTGGATCTCGACGGCAATCCTTGCGGTGAGCTGGACGAGCAGCACGTTGAGCACGCGCGCAAGCAGCTGGAAGAAGCCAAAGCACGCGTTCAGGCACAACGTGCAGAACAGCAGGCGAAAAAACGCGAAGCCGCCGCGGCAAACGGCCAGGAAGAAGCGCCTCGTCGCGAACGTAAACCACGTCCTGCGCCGCGTCGTCACGACAATAACGATCGCAAACCGCGTGCAGACAAACCAGCAGCAAAAGCCCCGCGCGCGCCTCGTGAAGAGCCGCGTCATACTCCGGTTTCTGACATCAACGCTCTGAGCGTGGGTCAGGCGCTGAAGGTAAAAGCAGGCAACAATGCTATGGACGCCACCGTACTGGAAATCACCAAAGATGGCGTTCGTGTACAGCTGACTTCTGGTATGTCAATGATTGTACGCGCAGAACACTTGTTGTTCTGAAACGGAGGCCAAGCCTGGCATGAACACTTTTTTTAAGCTCACCGCGCTGGCGGGTCTGTTTGCCATAACAGGCCACGCTTTCGCAGTGGACGATATCACGCGTGTTGATCAAATTCCGGTACTCAAGGAAGAGACGCAGCACGCGACGGTGAGCGAGCGCGTGACCTCACGTTTTACCCGCTCGCACTATCGTCAGTTCGATCTCGATCAGGCCTTTTCGGCCAAAATCTTTGACCGCTATCTGAACTTGCTGGATTACAGCCATAACGTTTTGCTCGCCAGCGATGTCGAGCAGTTCGCTAAGCGCAAATCCGAGGTGGGTGATGAGCTGCGGTCAGGCAAGCTGGATCTGTTCTACGATCTCTATAACCTGTCGCAAAAACGTCGTTTTGAACGCTATCAGTACGCGCTGAAAGTGCTGGAACGTCCAATGGACTTCACCGGCAATGACACCTTTAACCTCGATCGCAGCAAAGCGCCCTGGCCGAAAGATGAAGCCGAGCTGAATGCGCTGTGGGACGGAAAGGTTAAGTACGACGAGCTTAGCCTCAAGCTGACCGGCAAAGATGAAAAAGAGATCCGCGATACGCTAACGCGTCGCTACAAATTTGCTATTCGTCGTCTGGCGCAGACCAACAGTGAAGATGTGTTCTCGCTGGCGATGACTGCCTTTGCGCACGAAATCGATCCGCACACCAACTACCTCTCTCCTCGCAACACCGAACAGTTCAATACCGAAATGAGCCTGTCTCTGGAAGGTATCGGCGCGGTGCTGCAGATGGACGATGATTACACGGTGATCAACTCCATGGTCGCGGGCGGCCCGGCATCCAAAAGCAAAGCGATTAGCGTAGGCGATCGCATTGTGGGTGTAGGACAAACCGGCCAGAACATGGTGGATGTCATTGGCTGGCGTCTGGACGATGTGGTTGCGCTGATCAAAGGGCCAAAAGGCAGTAAAGTTCGTCTCGAAATTCTGCCTGCCGGTAAAGGCACGAAAACCCGTATCGTTACCCTGACCCGTGAGCGTATCCGTCTGGAAGACCGCGCGGTGAAAATGTCGGTGAAAACCGTGGGTAAAGAGAAGGTAGGGGTCCTGGATATCCCTGGCTTCTACGTGGGGCTGACTGACGATGTGAAAGTTCAGCTACAGAAACTTGAGAAGCAGAACGTGAGCAGCGTCATCATCGACCTTCGCACGAACGGCGGCGGTGCGCTGACGGAAGCGGTGTCGCTCTCTGGCCTGTTTATCCCGTCTGGTCCGGTGGTTCAGGTTCGTGATAACAACGGTAAAGTTCGTGAAGATGCTGACAACGACGGTGTGGTCTATTACAAAGGCCCGCTGGTGGTCCTGGTCGACCGCTTCAGTGCGTCCGCATCTGAAATTTTTGCCGCTGCAATGCAGGACTATGGCCGTGCGCTGATCGTGGGTGAACCCACCTTCGGTAAAGGTACCGTTCAGCAGTATCGCTCGCTGAACCGTATTTACGATCAGATGCTGCGTCCGGAATGGCCTGCGCTGGGCTCCGTTCAGTACACCATTCAGAAGTTCTACCGTGTTAACGGTGGCAGTACGCAGCGTAAGGGCGTAACGCCGGATATCATGATGCCGACAGGCACGGAAGAGACCGAAACCGGCGAGAAGTTTGAAGATAACGCACTGCCGTGGGACAGCATCAATGCCGCGACCTACGTGAAAGCGGGTGATATGACGCAGTTTGGCCCTGAACTGCTGAAGGCGCATAATGACCGCATCGCGAAAGATCCGGAATTCCAGTACATCATGAAGGACATTGCGCGTTTCAATGCCCTGAAAGATAAGCGGAATATCGTTTCTCTTAATTACGCTCAGCGTGAAAAAGAGAACAACGAAGATGATGCAACGCGTCTGGCGCGTATCAACGATCGCTTCAAGCGTGAAGGTAAGCCTCTGCTCAAGAAACTGGACGATCTGCCAAAAGATTACCAGGAGCCGGATCCATACCTGGACGAGACGGTGCATATCGCGCTCGACCTGGCGAATCTGGAAAAAGACAAGCCTGCCGTACAGCCCGCTCAGGCAAAATAATCTCCCAACAGGCACAAGAAATTGTGCCTGTTTCTTTTTGTTCTTCATCCTTCCGTCAGGCTGATTTCCAATTGTGTAAAGTTGTGTCTTTCTGGTGACTTACGGCTACCGGATGCTTGAAAATAGCCGCAATACCCATACGATGTGGGTAATCGCATAGTGCGTTTTGTTAAACTGAGGTTAAAAGAAAATTATGATGCGAATCGCGCTCTTCCTGCTCACCAACCTGGCGGTAATGGTGGTTTTCGGGCTGGTGCTAAGCCTGACGGGAATTCAGTCGAGCAGCGTTCAGGGTCTGTTGATTATGGCGCTGCTGTTTGGTTTTGGTGGCTCATTCATTTCCCTGCTGATGTCAAAGTGGATGGCCCTGAAATCAGTAGGTGGGGAAGTTATCGAACAGCCACGTAATGATATGGAACAGTGGCTAATGAATACGGTGGCTCAGCAATCCCGTCAGGCCGGGATCGCCATGCCGCAGGTGGCTATTTATCATGCCCCGGATATTAACGCATTTGCTACGGGTGCCCGTCGTGATGCGTCGCTGGTTGCCGTCAGCACTGGATTGTTGCAGAACATGAGCCGTGACGAAGCCGAAGCGGTTATCGCCCACGAAATCAGCCATATCGCCAACGGTGACATGGTGACTATGACCCTCATTCAGGGCGTGGTGAACACTTTCGTTATCTTTATCTCCCGTATCCTGGCGCAGATTGCGGCTGGCTTTATGGGCGGCAACCGTGACGAAGGAGAAGAGAGCAACGGTAACCCACTGATCTACTTCGCCGTATCCATGGTGCTGGAACTGGTATTCGGTATTCTGGCAAGCATCATTACCATGTGGTTCTCTCGTCACCGTGAGTTCCACGCGGATGCCGGCTCTGCGAAGCTGGTGGGTCGTGAGAAGATGATTGCAGCCCTGCAGCGTCTTAAAACCAGCTACGAGCCGCAGGAAGCGAACAGCATGATGGCCTTCTGCATCAACGGCAAATCAAAGTCGCTGAGCGAGCTGTTTATGTCTCACCCGCCGCTGGATAAGCGTATTGAAGCGCTGCGCAGTGGGGAATATCTGAAGTAACGCTAAGTGCTTAAATAAGCCGGGCTGGAGAAGACTCCGCCCGGCTTTTTTTATGCCTGAACGCCGGGTTGGGTCACGCGTAATCCGCTGACGATGGCTGCCAGGGTGGCAAGAACGCCTGCGGTGAGAAGCGCAACGTGGTTACCGTTTTGCCCGGCAAGGTTAAACATCAGGGCAACCAGCGCCGCGCCGGTGCTTTGCCCCAGCAGACGCGCGGTTCCCAGCATGCCGCTGGCCCCGCCGCTGCGGTGACGCGGTGCAGAGGTAATAATGGTGTGGTTGTTGGGCGACTGAAACAGACCAAACCCGGCTCCGCACAGGATCATCCGCCAGATGATGTCCAGATCGGTTGGTGATGACGGAAGCAAAGCCAGCGCGAAAAGGCCTGTTGCCATCACTGCCAGCCCCACCGCGCCCAACAAACCGGCATGAACGCGTTCAATTAAATAACCTGCCAGCGGGGCCATCACCATCGTCGCCAGCGGCCAGGGGGTTAACAGCAGCCCTGTCTCCACTTCGGAACGTCCTATCACGCTTTGCAGGAAGAAGGGCAGAGATACCAGGGCCAGCATCTGGGCGCAGAATGAGCAGACAGACGTGCAGATGGAGAGCGAAAAGAGAGGAATACGCAACAGATCGACCGGCAGTAAAGGAACCGGCAGAGCAAGCTGGCGACGAACAAAGAAGAAGCCCGTCACCAGTAGAGCAACAAGCTCCGCGACGGTTAGCATCAGAGACTGACCCTGAGCAAAACCGCTGAGGGCGGTAATTAGCAGGCCAAAGGTGAGCGCATTCATCACTGCGCTTGCCACGTCAAAACGCGGCATCGTGCTTTTCGGGCCGTTAGCGGGGAGAAACCGCAGGGCAAAGAAGATGGCCACGATACCCAGCGGCACGTTTATGGCGAACAGCCACTGCCACGAGGCGACAGAAAGAATCGCCGCTGCAATCGTTGGCCCGGCGGCCGAAGAGACGGCGACAATAAACGAGTTTATCCCCATGCCGCGCCCGAGATGGCGGTGCGGGTAGATTAAGCGGATTAACGCCGTGTTGACGCTCATTAGCGCCGCGCCGCCAAAACCTTGCGCGATGCGCGCCAGCGTCAGCGTATGCAGAGAGTCAGAAAGGGCGCACAGCAGCGATGTGAAGGTAAACACCACCAGGCCACACTGATAGACCCGACGGTAGCCAAACATATCGCCCAGAAAAGAGAAGGAGAGCAGGGAAACCACAATCGCAATCTGATAGGCGTTAACGATCCATATCGAACTGGCGGGTGAAGCATGCAGGTCGCTGGCAATGGTGGGAAGGGCAACGTTTGCAATGGCGCCATCAAGGACGGCCATGGAGATACCAATAATAATGGTGGCAATTGCGCCATACCGCTGGGGTAAAGGTAGGCCATCGGAGAGGGACTTTTCCATCAGGGATAAATAGCTCGAAGTGTAATTATTCTCAGGGTAACTATTTTAGCACCGTTAACGCCGTTTTATGTCGCAGATTTGTAACGAAGTAAACGCGGATTGATTGCAGGTAACATGACGGGAATTTATAATAAAAACCGGTTCTGATTTTTATAAAACACTCTCTATGAGGTGGTAAATGGCAATTGCGGATTTGGATAAACAGCCAGATTCTGTTTCTTCCGTGCTGAAGGTGTTTGGCATCTTACAGGCGCTCGGAGAAGAGCGTGAAATTGGTATCACAGAGTTGTCGCAGCGCGTGATGATGTCGAAAAGCACCGTTTATCGCTTTTTGCAAACCATGAAGTCGCTGGGCTATGTTGCACAGGAAGGCGAATCTGAAAAATACTCTCTGACGCTGAAACTGTTCGAACTGGGTGCCCGGGCACTGCAAAACGTTGATCTGATCCGTAGCGCGGATATCCAGATGCGTGAGATCTCCCGCCTGACCAAAGAGACCATCCACCTGGGTGCACTGGATGAGGACAGCATTGTTTACATCCATAAAATTGACTCCATGTATAACCTGCGTATGTATTCGCGCATCGGTCGTCGCAACCCGCTTTACAGCACGGCTATTGGTAAGGTTCTGCTGGCGTGGCGCGATCGTGAAGAGGTGAAACAGATCCTCGATGGCGTGGAGTATAAACGCAGCACTGAACGCACTATTACCGACACCGATGAGTTGTTAACGGTGCTCGACAAGGTGCGTGAACAAGGGTATGGCGAAGATAACGAGGAGCAGGAAGAAGGACTGCGCTGCATCGGCGTTCCTGTCTTTGACCGCTTTGGCGTGGTGATCGCGGGTTTGAGCATCTCTTTCCCAACCCTGCGTTTCTCGGAAGAGCGCCTGCACGAATATGTGGCTATCCTGCATACTGCCGCGCGTAAGATTTCTGAGCAGATGGGTTATCACGACTATCCGTTTTAATCCCGGGAAGCATAATAAACGCCGCATTCATTGCGGCGTTTTTTGTCAGACGTTACCCCTGTAGATTAACCATTATCAATCACCACGGAGGTCTTACGCAGTACCGGACAGTTGGTCAACCCAATGATCCCGCTATCCGAATGGAGATACTGCGCCGTGCTGACGCCTTGTGCGGTTAAATACTTACACTGAATGCCTAACCCTGCGGCGTTTTCGGTGCTTCCCACAAGCACGCCGTAGCCCGTTAACAGCAGCCCAATCCAGAGAATCACCAGTACAATAATTGTTCGAATAATTACGCGCATCATCACCTCTTTATCATTGTTATCATAACGCTAGCGTAAACGGTTTACGTAATGAAACAAGTGCAGGATTCTGAAAAGGGCGCGATGGCGGTACAGTTAGTCCTTGTTTAAGATAACCGTGATAACCTGATTGCATCAGGTATGTAGACGGAGTGTGGAGTGAAAAAAATACGCTGGGTGATTCTGATTATCGTGCTGATAGCGTGTGTGGTGTTATGGACGCAGACTATCAACGTGATGTGCGATCAGGATGTACAGTTTTTTAGCGGCGTTTGCGCAATCAATAAGTTTATTCCGTGGTAACACGCATTTTTTCTTCAGATGATTTCCTTCCTTCGCGCCAGTGGTAAAATAGACGTTTTTATTGAGGTGGTGAAATGGGTGAGTTACTGAATTCAGGGTTGCTAAATGTGGCATCCCTGATGATCTCTTTAGTTGTTCTGCTTGTGGGTCTGGTCATTTGGTTTTTCGTAAACCGCGCCAGTTCACGTACGAACGAGCAGATCGAACTGCTGGAAGCGCTGCTTGAGCAGCAAAAGCGGCAGAATGCGCTGCTGCGTCGTCTGTGCGAAGCGAACGAGCCGGAAGAGAAAGAAGCGCCAAAAGAAACTGTCGCGGAAGATAACAACGATCAAGACGATTTTATCCGCCTGGTGGCTGAGCGCTAATCGTATTGTCACTGGAGGGGAGGTGGCTGTGATGTGGAAACCTTCCCGGCACGACCCCTCCCTGAACCATCACCCTCAAAGGTTTTTCGTCATCTCCTGATGATGCCCATCAGCTGCCTTCTCAATCGCATCTGGAAAGACGCCCTATGCCGCGCTGAATACTGTAGCAGCAGTTAATAATAGTTTCAGTATACTGAAAACAGGCGAATATTTACCCGTATAAACGAAGCGAGTAATTGTTGCATATATTTTGTATGTAAACGTGCAAGGGCTTGTTTTATTTTTATCGAAACGTTTTGCTTGCCTTATTTTGATGCAGAGTCATAAAAATTTCATTATTTTAGTGCATAACGCTGTTTATTCAGCGCTGCATTTTAATACAGTCGGGCGATGCTAATAACGCCGAATTCGTTCTGAAACAATACAGTTCCGTTACAATGATTTAAGCATAAGTTTTCACAATTTGTTCTAACTCAATCAATGCTTAAGATTTCTTTTCCCGTCTGCTGGACGCATTGTAATGATTGAGCTATGTTAAAAAAGTCTTAGATTACAGCGCTTGCGCAAGCAGCGTTGAGTCTGTGTAAGGGAGTAAAGCCGTCTGTATGTTGAGCGCATAATTGTGCAAATCCTTACAGACAATGTTCGAATTTGTGCGGCGGATCGAGACATGTTTAAAAATGGCTTGCCATATTAAACATAGTGTGTGATAACACGTTTTGGGTCAAACGAGGTACAGTTCTGTTTATGTGTGGCATTTTCAGTAAAGAAGTCCTGAGTAAACACGTTGTCGTTGAATACCGCTTCTCTGCCGAACCTTATATTAGTGCCTCATGCAGTAATGTCTCAGTTTTATCTCAGTTAATGCCTGCGGGCTAAGAAAACACTCTAAGGAATTTTGCAAAATGGCAAAGATTAAAGGTCAAGTTAAGTGGTTCAACGAGTCTAAAGGTTTTGGTTTCATTACTCCTGCTGATGGCAGCAAAGACGTGTTCGTACACTTCTCTGCAATCCAGGGTAACGGCTTCAAAACTCTGGCTGAAGGCCAGAACGTTGAGTTCGAAATTCAGGACGGCCAGAAAGGCCCAGCTGCAGTTAACGTAACTGCTATCTGATCGAACCGCTGCTGACTGAAGCGCATAGCACTTCACTCTCAGACATAAAGCCTCGCACAATGCGGGGCTTTTTTATTCCGCATCTTTCAAAATATTACTGTCTCCCGTCTTGTTAGTAACTTGTTGCAAAGCTGCGAGGTTAGTAGCACAGTTTCGCCTCCCTCAGCGCATCTTTTCCCGTTAAATCAGGGCGTTGTTTAACAGTCCTGGGGTTCAGGTGAAGAAGAAATTGATAATGACCGCTGGCAATTTTACGCCGGCGCGTTTTGCGCTGCTCTGTTTCGCTATTTTCTGCAGTCTGGCCTTTTTGCTTGGCCGTGTTGCCTGGCTACAAATCATCAAACCTGACAATCTGGTGAAGCAGGAGGATATGCGCTCCCTCCGCCAACTGGCGATTGATGCGCCGCGCGGAATGATTATGGATCGTGAAGGCCGACCGCTGGCGGTCAGCGTACCCGTCAGAGCCGTATGGGCCGATCCAAAAACGGTGCTGGCAAAAGGGGGCGTTGGGTTTGATGAACGCTGGCAGGCGCTGGCGAGCGCGCTGCATCTCTCGTTGAGCACCCTTTCATCACGGATTAACGCTAACCCCCAGGGCCGCTTCATCTACCTGGCGCGTCAGGTCGATCCTGCGCAGGCAAAGTGGATTGATAAGCTCAATTTACCCGGCATTAATTTGCGCGATGAATCCCGCCGTTTTTACCCGGCAGGCCACGTGGCGGCGAACCTGATTGGCTTCACCAATATTGACGGGCAGGGTATCGAAGGGGTGGAGAAAAGCTTCAATACTCAGCTGACGGGCAAAGCGGGTGTCCGACAGGTCAGGGAGGATCGCTACGGGCGCGTGGTTGAAAACCTGACGGAAGTGGCGCCTACGCCCGCGCATAACATCCAGTTGAGTATTGACGAGCGTCTGCAAACCATTACCGAGGATGCGCTCGATAACGCCGTGGCCTGGAACAAGGCCGAGTCAGGGGCTTCGGTGCTGATTAATATCCCCACCGGGGAAATTCTCGCCATGGCGAGCTACCCGGATTTCAACCCCAATAACCGGGAAGGCGCGACGATAAACGATTTCCGCAACCGGGCGATCAGCGATACGTTCGAGCCCGGTTCGACCGTCAAACCGCTGGTGCTGATGACGGCTCTGCAGCAGGGGCTGGTACAGCCGGACAGCGTCATTGATACCCACCCGTATACCCTTGACGGGCATCGTATCCGCGACGTGGGTTATTACCCTGAACTGACCATGACTGGGATCCTGCAAAAATCGAGCGACACCGGTGTCTCCCGGCTCTCGCTGGCGATGCCTGTCCAGCATCTGATTGATACCTATCGAAACTTCGGGTTTGGCACAAATACGGGGCTGGGCTTGACGGGCGAGAGCGCAGGGTTGTTGCCACAGCGTAAATACTGGAGCCAGCTTGACCGCGCAACCTTTGCCTTTGGTTACGGCCTGATGGTCACGCCGCTCCAGCTGGCCCACGTTTACGCGACGATTGGCGGCTTCGGGCTTGAGCGCCCCCTCTCGATCACCCGCATCGATCCGCCCGTTATCGGGCACCGCGTTATGCCGGAGGAGATCGCGCATGAAGTGGAGCACATGATGGAGAGCGTCGCGCTACCCGGTGGAGGCGGCGTTAAGGCCGCCGTGCGCGACTATCGCGTGGCGGTGAAGACCGGGACGGCGAAGAAAATTGATGATAGCGGCAAATATGTCGATAAATACGTCGCCTACACCGCGGGCGTTGCACCCGCCAGCGATCCGCGTTTCGCCCTGGTGGTGGTGATCAACGATCCTCAAAACGGGGCCTACTACGGTGGTGCGGTTTCAGCGCCGGTCTTCAGCGAAATCATGGGTAACGTGCTGCGCCTGGAGAATATCAAACCCGACGGCCTTCCGGCCGGTTCTGACCACCTTATCGTCATGCGGTGATCGAGTCGTTTTATAGCGGGGCGAATAGCGGTACACTTCGCCCTTTGGTTTATGTCCCGGAGTTGCCATGTCCTTCAGCTGTCCCCTTTGCCACGCGCCCCTGACGCGCTCAGATAAAAGTTATGCCTGTCCGCAGGGACATCAGTTTGATATGGCGAAAGAAGGCTACGTGAATCTTCTGCCGGTGCAGCACAAGCGCTCCCGCGATCCGGGCGACAGCGCAGAGATGATGCAGGCGCGCCGTGCGTTTCTCGATGCCGGGCACTATCTGCCGCTGCGGGAGACGGTCGCGCAGATGCTTGATGAGCGGGTATCTGACCCGGCGTCCGCGATGCTTGATATTGGCTGCGGGGAAGGGTACTACACCGCGCGGTTTGCGGAGGTGATGCGCCAGAAGGGGGCCGGAACTTTTGGCCTCGATGTGTCAAAAGTGGCGATTCGCGCGGCAGCTAAACGTTATGCTGACGTGACGTTCTGCGTGGCATCCAGCCACCGGCTGCCGTTTGAGGATGCCAGTATGGACGCCGTTATCCGCATCTACGCGCCGTGTAAAGCAGAAGAGCTGGCGCGCGTGGTGAAGCCCGAAGGCTGGGTGATAACCGTCACGCCGGGACCGCGTCACCTGATGGAGCTGAAAGGGCTTATTTACGACGATGTGCGTCTGCATGCTCCACATTCTGAACAGCTGGCAGGTTTTACCCTGAAGCAGGCGCGGTCGGTGGCGTATGAAATGAATCTGAACGGGGAAGAAGCGGTAGCCCTGCTGCAGATGACGCCGTTCGCGTGGCGGGCAAAGCCGGAAGTATGGGAAACGTTAGCGGGGCGGACGACGTTTAGCTGCCAGACCGATTTCAGTATCCACGTCTGGCAGCGCGACGCTTAAGGCGCGAAGTGTGCCCAGAGGATCTGGGCACCAATGCCTATCAGCACAATACCGCCTAAGATCTCGGCGCGTTTACCCAGCAGCGGGCCGATAAACCGCCCGACCATCATGCCCAGCGTTGACATAATCAGTGTTGCGCAGCCAATGGCCAGCGCGGTGGCGATAATGTTCACCTGCAGAAACGCCAGACCCACCCCGACGGCCATCGCGTCCAGGCTGGTGGCAATGGCCGTGGTGACCAGCAGCCAGAAACCGTGGCGATGCAGCGGCTCTTCATCTTCATCGCTGTTACCACGAAAACCTTCAATGACCATTCGGCCACCGAGAAACACCAACAGGACGAACGCAATCCAGTGGTTCCACTCGAGTACGAACTGGCTGGCAAGCATGCCTAAACCCCAGCCGATGAGCGGCGTCAGCGTTTCGATGGCACCAAAGATCAGACCGGTGCGCAGGGCTTCTGAGAACTTAGGTTTGTGGAGTGTGGCGCCTTTGCCAATAGAGGCGGCAAATGCATCCATGGACATGCCAAAAGCGAGGAGGATCGTAGCGGAGATGTTCATAAGAGCGTCCAGACCGGGGATATCCATATGACACATCACTGCCCCCAGTAAACAGCAGTTGATGTATCTATGGTCTCGCCTGATCCTTTTTGCACGGTAAGCGTGCTGAAAGCGATCCGTACGCGCCACGTTTTTCAACGAGTATGTTGACACGTACATTTCCTGCGTGCAGGAAATCGGCTACTCCCCAACGACGGGCGCAACCTTAACATATTTTGAGAATATAAAACAACATCGAAAAAGGCTTAATTTAACCGCCTTTCTGATAACGATTTTCATTTAGATTTATGCGTGAAAATATCGTTAATTAATATAAGTTGATAAGAAAGAGAGTTATAGCAAGGGCTATAATGTGCGCAATGAAATATCGCCATTTATAGCCCTTGCTATAATTATAACTTATTGAGTTTTAAGGAGTAGATTGTAGATCTTTTCGAGGTCATCAATATTCTTGACCCGAATGAGCAGTCGGCGCTGTTCTAATTGCATCACTAACACGCCGTCTTCGGATAAATTCATCTCTTTAATGCGGTTATATTCTATCCAGACATTGGCGAAGAAAAATCCGTGTTTTTTAAAAATGAGTTTTGGCGAGCGGATCCAGAACAGGTAAACCGCCATTAATGCCAGCGCACATAATAACCATGTGGTTAATAGTGCACCGTGGCTGGTCACGTTATTGTAAATCAGGATGACCACCAGACCGGCGAAGATAAACGCATCAATGCGTCCACGGCGTAAGAGGGGAAGGGTCAGCAGCGTCTCGCCGTGGCGGCGAGGCATAATGAACTCGTCATAGATAGCGTAAGCCAGCAGGGCAACAATAAACAGCACCAGTACGATGTCCGTAACAGTCATTCATCCTCCAGATAAAAAAACCGGGGGCAAAGCCCCCGGTCGATAACGCAATGTCTTACAGGCCCAGCAAACCGACAGCGTAGCCCGCGATACCGATGACGAAGAAGCCAACGATGATCCAAAGCGGGTTCACTTTCTTACGCAGCAGCCACATACAGGCGAAGGTCAACAGCAGCGGGACCAGGCCCGGCATCAGCTGGTCCAGAATCGTCTGCACGGTGGTGACGCGGGTCTGACCATCCTGACCGGTGATGGTCGACACCACCAGCGGGATGTTCACATGCGTCCACTTGTTAACCAGTGCCCCCATCACAAACAGGCCGAGAATTGACGCCCCCTCGGTCAGTTTCTGCAGGAAGCCGCCGCCCATATCCTTAACGATGTCCACCCCTTTACGGTAGCCGTAGGCCACGCCGTAGTAACGGGTCAGCAGACGCACCGCGTTGAAGAGGATGAAGAACAGCAGTGGACCGAGCAGGCTGCCGCTCATCGCGATCCCGGCACCCAGCGCCGCGAAGACCGGACGAACCGTACCCCAGAAGATAGGGTCGCCCACACCGGCCAGCGGACCCATCAGACCGACTTTGATACCGTTGATAGCACCATCGTCAATCTCTGCGCCGTTCGCACGCTGCTCTTCCATCGCCAGCGTCACGCCCAGAACCGGCGCCGCGACGTAAGGATGGGTGTTGAAGAATTCCAGGTGACGCTTAATCGCCTGACGACGTGCTTCGTTGTTCTCCGGATAGAGACGTTTTATCGCCGGCACCATAGAGAAGCAGAAGCCCAGCGCCTGCATACGTTCGAAGTTCCATGAACCCTGAAACAGGTTTGAACGGATGAACACGCCACGAATATCACCCGGAGTGAGTTTTTTCTCGGTGGTAGTTTTTGTCATATCAACCATTTCGCTCACCTGTTAGTCCAGTTCGTTATCGAGATCGTTGTTACCAGCAGCCTGCGCTGGGGCACCCGCAACGCGGTTGTATTTCGGGCTGAGCTGGATGTAAAGAATCGCCATTACCGCACCAATCACGCCCAGAGCAACCAGGTTGAAGTTGGTGAAGGCTGCAGTGACGAAGCCGAGGTAGAAGAACGGCATCAGGTAGCCCGCACGCATCATGTTGATGACCATTGCGTAACCTACGACGACGATCATACCGCCCGCGATGTTCAGACCGCTGGTCACGACCTCAGGGATCGCGTTCAGCATGCCCTGAACTTCGCTGGTACCGACAGAAATCGCCACGATTACTGCTGGGATCGCGATACGCATCGCCTGCAGGAACAGGGACGACACGTGGATCCAGGAGAGCGCCGTGAGATTGCCGTTCTCGGCTGCCTTATCCGCTGCGTGCTGGAAGGCCACGGTGATGGTACGCACGATAATGGTCAGCACCTGGCCAGCTGCGGCCAGAGGAATGGCAAGGGCAATACCTGCACCAATACTCTGGTGACCGGCAATAACCAGAACGGTCGAAATGATTGAGGCCAGTGCGGCATCTGGCGCAACGGCTGCACCGATGTTCATCCAGCCCAGGGCGATCATCTCCAGGGTACCCCCGATGATGATACCGGTTTTCATATCACCCAGAACGGCACCAATCAACGTACAGGCCACCAGAGGGCGGTGGAACTGAAATTCATCAAGTACGGATTCCATACCCGCAATACACGCGACGATGAACACCAGCACAATCTGAAGAGTGGTAATCTCCATTGTACTTCTCCTATGACATAAGCTTTATGTGAAAAACCGGCGCGGGCTTATTTCCCAACTTTACCGATCAAATCCATCATTTTCAGTTTCTGGTCTGTGGAAACCTTACGGGCTTCCAGTTCAATACCGCGGGCATTCAGCTTGTTGAATGCTTCGATATCTTTCGCATCGACTGAAATCGCGTTGTTGACCTGCGTTTTGCCCTGACGGAAAGCCATCCCACCGATGTTAACCGAGGTGATTTTCACGCCGCCTTCAACAATACGCTCGACGTCTGTTGGGTTAGTAAACAGGAGCATCACGCGCTCACCCGCATATTTCGGGTTGTTATAAACGCGGATCATCTTGGCGACATCCACGACGTGCGCGGTTACGCCCGGTGGTGCAACCTGAGTCAGAAGGGTTTTACGGACAGTGTCGGCGGCGACTTCGTCACTGACCACGATGATACGTTGTACGTTGGTCTCTTTGGTCCAGCGCGTCGCAACCTGTCCGTGGATCAGACGGTCATCAATACGCGCCAGTCCGATTACCATGTAATCGTTCGGCCCCATTGGTTTCGCCGGTGCCGCCGCTTTTGGCGCTGCTGCAACAGGCGCTGGCTTCTCAACCGGCTGCGCTTTCAGTGCTTTCACACCCTCGCGACCGGTTTCAACAGCCAGTGCTACCAGCTCATCGAAGCTCGGGTTATCGTCGCGTGCCATGAAGGTTTCCACCAGCATAGGGATGTTAACCCCGGCGACGACTTCATAATGCTCTTTATCGACGACAATACGGCTGGCAGCATTGAACGGGCTGCCGCCCCATGTATCAACGAGAAACAGCACGCCTTTGCTGGTATCCAGCTTCGCGAGTTGAGCGTTGTACTTGTCAATCAGCGTCTCGGCGTTTTCACCGGGAACGAAATCGATCCAGCCGACGTTTTCCTGCTCGCCCAACAGCATCTCTGCCGTTTTGAGTAGCTGCTCAGCAGCCCAACCATGTGTGCCTATGACAATAGCAATGGTCACTTGCTACCTCCTTTTATTATCATTAATACGCCTGCCGGGCAGACGTACTGAGAATCGTATTGGCGAACCGAATCGATTCAGATAAGGGTTAGAGTTCAAAAATCTAAGACTTCCGCGAATTATTTTAGACAGTGAAAAAATAATTTATGTGATGAAGATCCGTAATTTAGCTTTCCCGATCGAGCAAATTCTCAACACAAATTTAGTCTTATTGCGTTTTTGCAAAAGAACGTAAATCTTTGCGTAAAAGCTATTGTCTCTGATATGTTTAGCCTCCGTTTACTTGTTCAGGAGTATAGGGCTACAGCCCACTATATGGACCGTCACCGACGTCAGTCATCTAACAGGCCATTCCGCGCCTTCTTCACCGGCGAACCACGCCACGTATCGACTCTGTATGCCTCTTATTTGCCCACGTTGAGTGGGGCACCGTTTTGTCATTCCTTTAGCAGGAGCTTGTCATGGAATTCTTAATGGACCCGTCAATCTGGGTGGGATTGCTTACGCTGGTGGTGCTGGAGATCGTTCTCGGCATTGATAACCTGGTGTTTATTGCCATCCTTGCGGATAAGCTGCCGCCAAAACAGCGTGATAAAGCGCGTCTGATTGGTCTGTCGCTGGCGTTGATCATGCGACTGGGCTTGCTGTCTGTGATTTCCTGGATGGTCACGCTGACCAAACCGCTCTTCTCCGTCATGGACTACACCTTCTCCGGCCGTGATTTGATCATGCTGATCGGGGGGATATTCCTGCTGTTCAAAGCGACAACAGAGCTACATGAACGGCTGGAGAACCGGCAGCATGATGATGGTCACGGTAAGGGCTATGCCAGCTTCTGGGTGGTAGTGCTGCAGATCGTGGTGCTGGATGCGGTCTTCTCGCTGGATGCGGTGATTACCGCGGTCGGTATGGTGAACCACCTGCCGGTGATGATGGCGGCTGTCGTGATTGCGATGGCGGTAATGCTGCTGGCCTCAAAACCGCTGACGCGCTTCGTCAACCAGCATCCGACGGTGGTTGTGCTCTGCCTGAGCTTCCTGCTGATGATTGGCCTGAGCCTGGTGGCGGAAGGTTTCGGCTTCCATATTCCGAAAGGCTACCTGTACGCTGCGATTGGCTTCTCGATCATTATCGAGCTGTTCAACCAGATTGCGCGTCGTAACTTTATTAAGCAGCAGTCAAATCTGCCGCTGCGCGCCCGTACCGCAGATGCCATTCTGCGCCTGATGGGCGGTCGTCGCCAGGTGAACGTCCAGTCTGATTCCGAAAACCGTAACCCGGTGCCGGTCCCGGAAGGGGCGTTTGTGGAAGAAGAGCGCTACATGATTAACGGCGTGCTCTCCCTGGCCTCCCGTTCGCTGCGTGGGATCATGACGCCGCGCGGGGAAATCAGCTGGGTCGATGCGAACCTGAGCGTTGACGAAATTCGTCAGCAGTTGCTCTCTTCACCGCACAGCCTGTTCCCGGTATGCCGCGGTGAGCTGGATGAAATCATCGGCGTCGTGCGGGCGAAAGAGATGCTGGTGGCCCTGGAAGAGGGCGTCAACGTCGAGGCTATCGCCGCCGCGTCACCGGCGATTGTGGTGCCGGAAACGTTAGATCCGATCAACCTGCTGGGCGTGCTGCGCCGCGCGCGCGGGAGCTTTGTTATCGTCACCAACGAGTTTGGTGTGGTACAGGGTCTGGTGACGCCGCTGGACGTGCTGGAAGCGATTGCCGGTGAATTCCCGGACGAGGATGAAACGCCTGAGATTGTGGCCGACGGCGAAGGCTGGCTGGTTAAAGGTGCGACCGACCTGCACGCGCTCTCGCATACGCTGGGGCTGGAAAATGTGATTAACGACGAAGAAGACATCGCGACCGTAGCGGGTCTGGTTATCGCCGTTAACGGTCAGATCCCGCGCGTGGGGGATGTGATCGAGCTACCACCGCTGCACATCACCATCGTTGAAGCTAACGACTACCGCGTTGATCTGGTCCGCATTGTTAAAGAACAGTCTTTCCACGACGAAGATGAATAAGTCCGCTTAACGCAGCGGCATTAAGGGCACGATGTGCCCGTTATGACGCGCTGGCGGGGGAGTACTCTCCGCCAGCCATTGTGGAAAATCCCGCAGCGGCATTGGTCGCGCATAGAAATATCCCTGCAGAACCGGCACGCCGTGACGACGTAAATACCGCGCCTGTTCATCCGTCTCGACCCCTTCCGCCACCAGTTCGATATTCAGGCGCTGACCCAAAGCAATAATGATATCCGTCACCGTTGAGTTCACGGCGTCGGTACCAATTGCGGTGGTAAATGACCGATCGATTTTCAGTACATCCGGATGCAGCTTTTCAAGCCAGGAGAGCGAGCTGTTCCCGGTGCCAAAATCGTCAATGGCGAGCTTCACCCCTTTGCGATGCAGCTCGCGCACGATGCGGTAGTCCACATCCAGCAGCGCGTCCCGTTCCGTTAATTCAATCACCAGCTGCTGGCGCGGGTTTGCGCTAAACCAGTAGCGGTTGAGGTCCTGTAATAAGACCGCGCGCCGGAAATGGCTGGCGGCAATATTAATGCCGATGTGAAAACCGGCGCTGGAGGGGAAATAGCCTATCTGGCGTACCGTTTCGGCGATGACATACCGGGTGAGGGGAACAATCAGGTTATGTTCTTCGGCCAGAGGGATAAACACGTCCGGGGAGATCCACCCCTGGCGCGGGTTATTCCAGCGCAGCAGAATTTCGACCCCGATGCACGTCTGAGTTCGGGCATTCACCAGCGGCTGACAGAAAAGCTCAAATTCCCTTTCCGCAATACCCATATCGATTTCCCAGGTGAAGCTCATGCGGTTCGCTGTGGCCAGCCAGGCGAGATAGCCCAGCAGCAGGCTCAGCATCAGTCCCAGCGGCAGCTGTGCCGGCAGGCTCTTTAAGGCTACTTCGCCGGGACCAGGCCCGCTAACTGTGATGGAGAAGGGATGGCGGGTTGATGACTGCCGGACGAGCGAGCCATCTTCAGCAAAAGCCAGGCTGTCGGTGACGCGTTGACCGTAGCGCAGAAAGCGATCGCCCACGGACAGCGCCACGTCATGGATAAGCGGACGCTCGGGCTCCAGTATCATTCTGGTAATCAAATCAATATTAACGATTTCGATCACGCCATCTGTGCCGCTCGGGGAGACCGGGTTCCACTGGACCAGAATTGGGCCGCCCTTCACCAGCCACCGATCGGTCGATAAAATCAGCTTCGGCGTGCTGGCAGGTAATTCCTGAAGGAGATCATGAATGGGAACATTACGGCTGCCAAAAATACTGGAACAATACAGGACACCGTCTTTAACCAGAGCAACAGAGCGTACCGTCTGCAAAACGGCGGCCTGCTTTCGCAGGGACAAATGCGCCCGGGAGCAGGGCTGCCCCACCAGCTGCTGCAACGCGTTGCGGTTTTTTTCTAAAGAGAGCAGCAGGTTATCGAGAGAGCGAACGGCATGGCTGGTGAAGTCGAGAACGCGCTGCTGGTTGACATTGCGCTGCGAAACAAAGCGAGCGCCTAACGTCAGGATGAGCGTGAGGAGCGCAATCGTCACACAGACGATAACGCGTTTACGGCGATAGTTTTTAATGATCGTTTGTGCAGTTTGCATGAACGGTCGCCTGCTAAGCCACCAGCCCCAAAAGCCGGACGCAACAGTGAAAGTGTAGTGGGGAAAGCAGAAGGAGACGAGAAAGAAGAGGGAAATTCGCCCATCCGTTGCAGATGGGCGAATGAGAGGATTAGTCGCACTGCACCTTAATGGCCAGACCGCCGCGCGAGGTCTCACGGTACTTCGCGTTCATGTCTTTGCCGGTCTCATACATGGTTTCGATAACCTTATCCAGCGACACGCGAGGTTCGCTGGTACGGCGCATCGCCATGCGTGAGGCGTTGATCGCTTTAACGGACGCAATAGCGTTACGCTCAATGCACGGCACCTGCACCTGACCGGCAACCGGGTCGCAGGTCAGACCGAGGTTATGCTCCATACCGATTTCCGCCGCCACACAGACCTGCTCAGGGCTTGCGCCCAGCAGTTCCGCCAGGCCGGCCGCAGCCATGGAGCAGGCCACGCCCACTTCACCCTGACAGCCCACTTCCGCACCGGAGATGGACGCGTTCATCTTGTACAGCGCACCGATGGCACCAGCCGCGAGGAAATAACGGATGTAGATGTCCGGCGTCACAGGCTCAATAAAGTGATCGTAGTAGGCCAGCACCGCCGGAACGATGCCGCAGGCACCGTTAGTTGGCGCCGTCACAACGCGACCCCCCGCAGCGTTCTCTTCGTTAACCGCAAGGGCAAACATGTTGACCCAGTCAACCACGTTCATCGGGTCGTTGGAGAACTTATCGGTGGTCACCAGCATACGGCGCAGGGCAGAGGCACGACGCGGTACGCGCAGCGGCCCCGGCAGAACGCCTTCGGTGTTCATCCCACGGTCAATACAGGCGCGCATGGTTTGCCACACGTTGGCAAAATAGTCTTCGATCTCTTTTTTGCTGTGCAGCGCCAGTTCGTTCTGCATCAACATGCCGGACAGCGACAGGCCGGTCTCTTTGCAGTAGCCCAGCATTTCGGTAGCCGATTTGAACGGATAGGGCACATTCACATCGCCCGCGCTCTCTTTACCAAAATGCTCTTCATCAACGATGAAGCCACCACCGATGGAGTAGTAGGTTTTGCTGTAGATCTCTTTTTCACCGCTCCAGGCGTGAATGGTCATGCCGTTTTCATGCAGCGGCAGGTTGTCGCTACGAAAACGCATCCCGTCATCCTGCGGGAAATCCACTTCCTGCTGACCGTTAGCCAGCAGCAGGCGTCCGCGCGTTTCCACGTCGCGGATAAATGCCGGAATGGCATCAATATCAACAGTGTCCGGCATGTTGCCTGCCAGACCCATAATAATGGCGATATCGGTGTGGTGGCCTTTACCCGTTAATGACAGCGAGCCGTAGACGTCCACGGCAACACGGGTAACGCTTTCCAGTAATCCTTTTTCGACCAGATCATCGACGAACTGTTTACCGGCCTTCATCGGCCCTACAGTGTGGGAAGAAGATGGACCAATCCCCACTTTGAACATGTCGAATATACTAATCACTTTCACACTCCTGACAGGGTTACCGGGGTTCCAGTAACGATGTAATAACTGCGCATAGTGTAAGAGGGAACACTGACCTCGGCTTAACTATTCACATGAATTAAACTAATGGTTAACGATGGGTTTTGCTAATAGCGCGACACGGATCGCAAACCTGCCAGAAAAGGGTGGAATGTAAAGTATAGTCAAGGCTTCAGGCCGATTTGCAGCGCCAGTTCACGAATGATGCCCGCCGTCATGCCCCAGACAAAATAATGCTGATACCAGGACAACCAGACCCGATGGTCATGCCCCCGGCGATGGATATCCAGCGGATGATAGCGGCTTAGCCGGAGCGCCTCTTCGAGCGGCATCTCAAACACCGCTGAGACTTCATCGACGCTGGCGTGATACTGCAGGCCGGGGGGAATAATACCGACCACAGGCGTGACCTGAAAACCGGTCACGCTGTCGACGGGCGGCAGCACGCCGATGACTTCCACCGCGTCAGGGGGGATCGCCACCTCTTCCTGCGCTTCCCGCAGCGCGGCGGCAATCAGCGACGCATCGGTGCTGTCCACCGCGCCTCCGGGAAAAGCAACCTGACCGGCGTGTTTTCGCATATGCGGCGAGCGCTGCGTAAGCAGCAGGCCCGGCTGTTCCCGGCGCACCACCGGGATCAGCACCGCCGCCTGACGCTGATTCAGCGTGGCGCGGTTGACCTGCGGCCGCAGCAGCTGAAAGCGCGACAGAAAATCATCCAGCGTCAGGTTCTCTTTCTCCACCGTTAGTTCTCCAGTTGTTTCAGGATGCGGTTCACCTTATCAAAGGTTTCCTGGTATTCCGCCTCGACCTGGCTGTCCGCCACAATGCCGCCGCCCGCAGAACAGTAAAGGTTGCCGTCGCAGGCCGTCAGCGTGCGAATGGTGATGCTGGTATCCATGGTACCGCACAGGCTGATATAGCCGATGCTGCCGCACCAGGCACTGCGGCGGTGCGGTTCCAGTTCGTCGATGATTTCCATAGCGCGAATTTTTGGCGCGCCGGTGATGGAGCCGCCCGGGAAGGCGGCGCGCAGCAGATCGCAGGCGGTGCGTGAGGCGGGCAGGCGCGCGGTGATGGTGCTGACAAGGTGATGTACCGCCGGGAACGGTTCGACGACGAACAGTTCCGGCACGCGCACGCTGCCTGGTTCGGCGACGCGGCCAATATCGTTACGCATCAGGTCGACGATCATCAGGTTTTCGGCGCGATCTTTCGGTGAGGCGGCGAGTTTCTCCGCCTGCTGGCGGTCGGCGTCCGGATCGGCAAGGCGCGGTAGTGTGCCTTTAATCGGGCGGGTCTGAATCGTACCTTCCGCCAGATGGATAAAACGCTCCGGCGACAGGCTGAGGACGGCCCCCTGTTCCAGACGTACGAACGCGCTGAACGGCGCCTTATTGCTGGCATTCAGGCGGGTAAAGGCCTGCCACTCGTCTCCCTGATATTCTGCCTGGAAACGCTGGGCAAGGTTGACCTGATAGCAGTCACCGCTTTGCAGATAGGCCTGAACGCGCGCGAATTTTTCCGCGTATTCCATCGCACTCATATTTGAGCGCCAGCCGGAGGTCAGGGCAAACGTCTCAGTTGAGGCAGGCTGTTGCGCCTCAAGCCAGGCCAGACGCGCCTGCACGTCACCATGGCTCAGCAGGGAGACCGTTTTTTTCTGATGGTCCACAATCAACGCCCAGTCGTACAGCCCCACGGCCATGTCCGGCAGGGAAATATCAGCCTGCGCATGCTCGGGCAGCGTCTCGAAGCGGCGGCCCAAATCGTAGCCAAACAGGCCCAGCGCGCCGCCCTGGAAGGGCAGGTCCGGGGTTGGGGTAGCGGATAAGCCCAGCGCGTGGATTTCCTGCTGTAGCTGCATCAGCGGATCGTCCGAGAACGCAAGGTCATCGGTGGTCAGCGTTTTTAGCGGATCGGCCACCAGAATATCGAAGCGGCTGTAGGGGTGATCCGCATGGCCGGAGTGCAACAACATCGCAAAGGGAAGATGGCTCAGACGAGCAAACCAGAACTCAGCGGCGTCAGCGCGCCAGGGTAAGGTAATAACAGTGGGGAAGCGCATGTTCATGTATGGCATACTACCGGGCAGCGTGAAATAATTAGCGCGGATAATTTAGCAGGAGTTGACGATGTTTGCAGGTTTACCTTCTCTCAGCCATGACCAACAGCAGAAAGCCGTTGAACGTATCCAGGAGCTGATGTCCCAGGGGATGAGCAGCGGACAGGCGATTTCCCAGGTGGCGGAGGAGCTGCGCGCCACCCATACCGGCGAGCGGATCGTGGCGCGTTTTGAGGATGAAGATGAAGAGTAACGGGCTTAAACCGCCGCGATAATCTTGATCTCTACCTTATACTCCGGTTTCATCAGCGTGGCCTGTACGGTGCAGCGTACAGGCGCGTGACCCGCCACCACCCACGCATCCCAGGCTTTATTCATCGCCGCGAAATCGTCTTTATTTGCCAGGAAAATGGTCGCATCCAGAATGCGGGATTTATCGCTGCCCTGTTTTTCCAGCACGGCATCAATCTGCGCCAGGGTATTCGCCGTCTGTTCGAACGCATCCGCGTCCAGATTTGACGGTACACCGGTGTAGTACAGCGTCTGGTTATGGATCACCACATCAGACCAGCGGGCTTCGGCATCAATGCGCACAATTGTCATAAACGTATCCTCGTTATATTTCGTCGTCAGGCGGCAAGACTGCCATATTGTTCCGCCGTCGTCACTATTTGGGGTGGCACAGGAGAGGATGGACTGACATAATCCCTGTGCAAAAATACAGTGAGAGAGCAACGTGGCAGACGATTTTTCCCCTGAAGGTCAGTTAGCACAGGCTATTCCCGGTTTTAAACCGCGCGAACCCCAGCGTCAGATGGCGCACGCCGTCGCGCACGCTATCGAAAAGGCGCAACCGCTGGTGGTGGAGGCCGGAACCGGAACGGGGAAAACCTACGCTTACCTTGCGCCCGCACTGAGGGCGAAAAAGAAGGTTATTATCTCCACGGGGTCAAAGGCGCTTCAGGACCAGCTCTACAGCCGGGACTTGCCGACGGTGGCGAAAGCGTTGAAATACAAAGGTCGCCTGGCGCTGCTGAAAGGGCGTTCTAACTACCTTTGCCTGGAGCGACTCGAACAGCAGGCGCTGGCGGGTGGCGACCTGCCGGTACAAACCCTGAGCGACGTCATTATTCTTCGCGCCTGGGCCAACCAGACGGAAGAGGGGGACATCAGCACCTGCGCGAGCGTGCCGGAAGACTCCCCGGCCTGGCCACTGGTGACCAGCACCAACGACAACTGCCTCGGCAGCGACTGCCCGCTGTATAAAGACTGCTTTGTGGTGAAAGCGCGAAAAACGGCGATGGATGCAGACGTGGTGGTAGTGAACCACCATCTGTTCCTCGCGGATATGGTGGTTAAGGACAGCGGTTTTGGTGAACTGATCCCCGAAGCGGAGGTGATGATCTTCGATGAAGCCCATCAGCTCCCGGATATCGCCAGCCAGTATTTCGGCCAGTCGCTTTCAAGCCGCCAGCTTCAGGATCTGGCGAAAGATTTCACCATTGCCTACCGTACCGAACTCAAAGATACCCAGCAGCTGCAGAAGTGCGCTGACCGGCTGGCGCAAAGCGCGCAGGATTTCCGCCTGCAGCTTGGCGAGCCGGGCTATCGCGGCAACCTGCGCGAACTGCTGGCGGATAAAAATATCCAGCGCGCGCTGCTGCTGCTCGATGATGCGCTTGAGCTCTGTTACGACGTGGCGAAGCTGTCCCTCGGACGCTCCGCGCTGCTTGACGCCGCCTTCGAGCGCGCCACGCTCTATCGCGGGCGGCTGAAACGGCTAAAGGAGATCAACCAGCCGGGCTACAGCTACTGGTACGAATGCACTTCCCGCCACTTCACCCTGGCGCTCACGCCGCTGACGGTGGCCGATAAATTCAAAGAGGTGATGGCGCAGAAGCCGGGAAGCTGGATCTTCACTTCCGCAACCCTGTCGGTAAATGACGATCTGCACCACTTTACCGAGCGCCTCGGCATTGAACAGGCGGAATCACTCCTCCTGCCGAGCCCGTTTGATTACGAAAAGCAGGCGCTGCTCTGCGTGCCGCGTAATCTCCCGCTGCCGAATCAGCCGGGCGCGGCACGGCATCTCGCCGCGATGCTCAAGCCGATGATTGAGGCCAACAACGGCCGCTGTTTTATGCTCTGCACCTCACACGCCATGATGCGCGACCTCGCCGAGCAGTTCCGCGCCACCATGACCCTGCCGGTGCTGTTGCAGGGGGAAACCAGTAAAGGGCAACTGCTCCAGCAGTTTGTCAGCGCCGGTAATGCCCTGCTGGTGGCGACCAGCAGCTTCTGGGAAGGGGTGGACGTGCGAGGCGATACGCTCTCGCTGGTCATCATCGACAAGCTGCCGTTTACCTCCCCGGATGACCCGCTGCTCAAGGCGCGGATGGAGGACTGTCGTCTGCGCGGAGGCGATCCGTTTGACGAGGTTCAGCTGCCGGACGCGGTGATTACCCTTAAGCAAGGGGTAGGGCGCCTGATCCGTGACGTCACCGATCGCGGCGTGCTGGTGATCTGCGATAACCGGCTGGTCATGCGTCCTTACGGCGCAACCTTCCTCGCCAGCCTGCCGCCGGCCCCGCGTACGCGGGACATTAAACGCGCGGTGCGTTTCCTGGCGAACCCAACGGCGGAGTAATTTGCCCCGGAGTGTGCTAAGATGCGCGCCATTTTGTGACTGACCCTTGCGAGAGCGCGACGACTGATGCGAATTCTGGCTATTGATACCGCGACAGAGGCTTGTTCTGTCGCTCTGTTAAACGACGGTGCTGTTTCTGCTCATTTCGAAGAGTGTCCACGGGAACACACCCAGCGTATTCTGCCCCTGGTGAAAGCCATTTTAACCGAGGGCAACACCGCCCTGACCGACCTCGACGCGCTGGCCTTTGGCCGCGGCCCTGGCAGCTTTACGGGCGTACGTATTGGGATTGGCATTGCGCAGGGGCTGGCGCTGGGCGCTGACCTGCCGATGATCGGCGTCTCTACGCTTGCCACTATGGCGCAGGGAGCCTGGCGCATGACGGGCGCGACCCGCGTGCTGGCCGCTATTGATGCCCGCATGGGGGAAGTCTACTGGGCGGAATATACCCGTGACGAAAACGGCGTCTGGCAGGGTGAAGAGACGGAAGCGGTGCTTAAGCCTGAAGCCGTTACTGAACGCCTGAAGCAGCTGTCCGGCGAGTGGGCGACGGTCGGCACGGGCTGGGCGGCGTGGCCGGAGATGGCGAGCGGCACCGGCGTGACGCTGGTGGACGGCAACATGCTCCTGCCTGCGGCGGAAGATATGCTCCCGATTGCCCGTCAGCTGCTTGCAGCAGGAAAAACCGTTGCCGTTGAACAGGCGGAGCCGGTTTATTTGCGAAACACCGTCGCATGGAAGAAACTTCCGGGCCGAGAGTGAATCTCAGTAACAGGAACTGAGAAAAAGGAGTCGCATCATGGCGGTTCAAACTAAAGTAGTACGTCTTTTTATGGCAGGCGCGGTTGCCATAGCACTGAGCGGTTGCGTAACCGTACCTGATGCGATCAAGGGCAGCAGCCCGACGCCACAGCAGGATCTGGTTCGGGTGATGAACGCGCCCGAGCTTTACATCGGCCAGGAAGCGCGCTTCGGTGGGAAAGTGATAGAAGTGCAGAACCAGCAGGGGAAAACCCGTCTGGAGATTGCCACGGTACCGCTCGACGGCGGCGCGCGCCCCGTACTCGGTGAAGCCTCTCGCGGGCGCATCTATGCCGACGTTAGTGGCTTCCTCGACCCGGTCGATTTTCGCGGACAGCTGGTCACCGTTGTCGGGCCGATCACCGGTTCGGTGCAGGGCAAAATCGGCAACACGCCGTACAAGTTTATGACCATGCAGGTGAACGGCTATAAGCGCTGGCGTATCGCCCAGCAGGTGGTGATGCCGCCTCAGCCAATCGATCCGTGGATGTGGGGTCCACATCCTTATCGTTACGGTTATCCGGGATGGGGCTGGTATAATCCGGGCCCTGCGCAGGTTCAAACGATCGTAACTGAGTAACTTACTGTTATTATTAGGAAAGAGACAGCGGCTCAGCCGCTGTCTCTGTTTTTTTACGGATAAAACGAAAAAAAAGAGTGACGCGCTTCGCAACCTGCAATCTGAACAATTAATAAACTGGTACGCTGAGTTAATATAATGTTAACAAACTGTTTATTATCGGGGCTGTGATGACGACGAACACTCATTTCAGAGGTGATGCATTGCAAAAGGTTTGGCTTAACCGTTATCCCGCAGATGTGCCTGCGGAGATCAATCCTGACCGTTATCAATCCCTGGTGGAATTATTTGAGCACTCGGTAAGACGTTACGCAGATCAGCCCGCGTTTGTGAATATGGGCGAGGTGATGACGTTCCGTAAGCTTGAGGAACGTAGCCGGGCGTTTGCGGCTTATCTGCAGGAAGGGCTGGGGCTGCAAAAAGGGGATCGCGTCGCGTTGATGATGCCGAACCTGCTGCAATACCCGGTGGCATTGTTCGGCATCCTTCGTGCCGGGATGATTGTCGTCAACGTCAACCCGCTTTACACGCCGCGCGAGCTGGAACATCAGCTGAACGACAGCGGCGCGGTGGCGATTGTCATTGTTTCCAACTTTGCCCACACGCTGGAAAAGGTGGTCGACAAGACTCAGGTGAAGCACGTCATCCTGACGCGCATGGGCGATCAGCTTTCCACCGCCAAAGGGACGCTGGTTAACTTTGTCGTTAAATACGTCAAACGTCTGGTACCTAAATACCATCTGCCGGATGCCATCTCCTTCCGCCGCGCGCTGCATGCGGGCTATCGCATGCAGTACGTCAAACCGGAAGTGGTCTCTGAAGACCTGGCCTTCCTGCAATACACTGGCGGCACCACCGGCGTTGCGAAAGGGGCGATGCTGACCCACCGCAACATGCTGGCGAACCTCGAACAAGTCAATGCGACCTACGGCCCGCTGCTGCATCCGGGTAAAGAGCTGGTGATCACCGCGCTGCCGCTGTATCACATTTTCGCGCTGACCATGAACTGCCTGCTGTTTATCGAGCTGGGCGGGCAAAACGTATTGATCACCAACCCGCGAGATATTCCGGGGCTGGTGAAAGAGCTGGCAAAGTACCCGTTCACCGCCATGACCGGGGTGAATACCCTGTTTAACGCCCTGCTCAATAACAAAGAGTTCCAGCAGCTGGATTTCTCCACGCTGCACCTCTCCGCGGGCGGCGGCATGCCGGTCCAGCAGGCGGTGGCCGAGCGCTGGGTGAAGCTTACCGGACAATATCTGCTGGAAGGCTATGGCCTGACGGAATGTGCCCCGTTGGTCAGCGTCAACCCGCATGACATCGACTACCACAGCGGCAGCATCGGTCTGCCGGTCCCGTCGACGGAAGCAAAACTGGTGGATGATGAGGATAACGAAGTGCCTCACGGCGAGCCGGGCGAGCTGTGCGTCAGAGGGCCGCAAGTAATGCTGGGTTACTGGCAGCGTCCCGATGCGACTGACGAAATCATTAAAGACGGCTGGCTGCACACCGGTGATATTGCGGTGATGGATGACGAAGGCTTCCTGCGCATCGTCGATCGCAAAAAAGATATGATCCTGGTGTCCGGCTTCAACGTCTATCCGAACGAAATCGAAGACGTGGTGATGCAGCACAGTGGCGTACTCGAAGTGGCGGCGGTGGGGGTTCCTTCCGGCAGCAGCGGTGAAGCGGTGAAGATATTTGTGGTCAAGAAAGATCCTTCTCTCACTGAGGATGCGCTGATAACGTTTTGTCGCCGTCAGCTGACGGGCTATAAAGTGCCGAAGCTGGTTGAATTCCGCGATGAGCTGCCGAAATCCAACGTCGGGAAGATATTACGACGAGAATTACGTGACGAAGCCCGTGCCAAAGTAGACAATAAGGCCTGAGCTTCACGTTAATCGCCCAGACGCCGGTTAAGCCGGCGTTTTTTATGGGCGCAAACAAAAGAGAATCCGATTTGAATTACCAGATGATCACCACCAACGACGAGCTGGCTTCGCTGTGCGAAGTGACGCGCGACTTTCCCGCCATTGCCCTGGATACCGAGTTTGTCCGTACCCGGACGTACTATCCGCAGCTGGGTTTGATTCAGATGTACGACGGTAAGCACGTCTCGCTGATCGACCCGCTCGGCATTACCGACTGGACGCCGATGCGTGACCTGTTGCTCGATACTGCGGTAACGAAATACCTGCACGCGGGCAGTGAAGATCTGGAAGTCTTTTTGAATATCTTTGGCATCATGCCGCAGCCGCTGATTGATACGCAGATCCTCGCGGCATTCAGCGGTCGTCCGCTGTCGTGGGGCTTTGCCGCTATGGTGGAGGAGTATACGGGCCTGACGCTGGACAAAAGCGAATCCCGTACCGACTGGCTGGCGCGCCCGCTTACCGAGCGTCAGCTGGAATACGCGGCGGCAGATGTGTTTTACCTGCTGCCGATTGCCGGACAGCTGATGAAAGAGGCGGAAGCCTCTGGCTGGCTGTCTGCCGCGCTGGACGAGTGTCGCATGACGCAGCAGCGTCGTCAGGAAGTGGTCGACCCGAAAGACGCCTGGCGTGATATCACCAACGCCTGGCAGCTTCGCACGCGTCAGCTGGCCTGCCTGCAGCTGCTGGCGGACTGGCGCCTGCGCAAAGCGCGCGAGCGCGATCTGGCCGTTAACTTTGTGGTGCGTGAAGAGCATCTCT
The DNA here is from genome assembly GCF_039718975.1 of Enterobacter chuandaensis. Classification (NCBI taxonomy): domain Bacteria; kingdom Pseudomonadati; phylum Pseudomonadota; class Gammaproteobacteria; order Enterobacterales; family Enterobacteriaceae; genus Enterobacter; species Enterobacter chuandaensis. The sequence goes on along the minus strand of NZ_CP097173.1, from coordinate 2,759,749 downwards.
GGGCGGTCGCGCGCTATATGCCGGGTAGCCTTGGCGAACTGGACAGCATCGGGCTTTCCGGCAGCGAGATCCGTTTCCACGGTAAAACCCTGCTGGCGCTGGTCGCTAAAGCGCAGGCGCTGCCGGAGGATGCCCTGCCTGAGCCGCTGCTGAATCTGATGGATATGCCGGGCTACCGCAAAGCGTTTAAGGATATCAAAGCACTGGTAGGGGATGTCGCAACGGAAAGCAAGCTGAGCGCTGAACTGCTGGCGTCACGCAGACAAATTAACCAGCTGCTGAACTGGCACTGGAAGTTGAAACCGCAGAATGGCGTGCCGGAGCTGATGGCGGGCTGGCGCGGGGTATTGATGGCCGATCGCCTGAATACGTTGTTGGCGTCATATCCACGCTAAAGCAGAGTAGCCCCGGTAAGCGAAGCGCCACCGGGGAAATTGCCGGGCGGCGCGACGCTTGCCCGGCCTACAAAACCACAACCGAATTAACGCGACTCTTCCGCTTCCGGAAGCGTTACGTTCAGCTCCAGAATCGAAATATCCCCGTCTTTTTGTTCCAGCTGTACGGTGACCATCTCCGGGTCAATCTGCACGTACTTACAGATCACCTCGAGAATGTCCTTGCGCAGCTGCGGCAGGTAGTGAGGCTCGGCGTCGCTACGACGACGCTCCGCAACGATGATTTGCAGGCGTTCTTTTGCGATGTTGGCGGTGCTTTTTTTCCGCGAGAGAAAAAAGTCCAGTAATGCCATAACTTATCCTCCGAACAGGCGTTTGAGGAAACCTTTCTTCTCTTCTTCAATGAAGCGGAAAGGACGTTCTTCTCCCAGCAGACGGTCAACGGTATCGGCGTAAGCTTTACCTGCATCTGCCGTTGTATCAAGGATCACGGGCTCGCCCTGGTTAGAGGCGCGTAACACGGACTGGTCTTCCGGGATAACGCCAACCAGTTTAATGCGCAGGATCTCCAGCACGTCTTCCATGCTCAGCATGTCACCTTTGTTTACGCGACCCGGGTTATAGCGGGTCAGCAGCAGGTGCTCTTTGATCGGATCCTGGCCATTTTCCGCACGGCGGGATTTCGAGGCCAGAATACCGAGAATACGGTCGGAGTCACGCACGGAGGAGACTTCCGGGTTGGTGGTGATGATCGCTTCATCAGCAAAGTAGAGCGCCATCAGGGCACCGGTCTCGATGCCGGCAGGGGAGTCGCAGACGATGAAGTCGAACTCCATTTTTTTCAGCTCGTCGAGCACCTTTTCCACGCCTTCACGGGTCAGGGCGTCTTTGTCACGCGTCTGCGAAGCCGGAAGAATGAAGAGGTTCTCGGTGCGCTTGTCTTTAATCAGCGCCTGGTTCAGCGTGGCATCGCCCTGAATGACGTTTACGAAGTCATATACGACGCGACGCTCACATCCCATGATGAGGTCGAGGTTACGCAGACCGATATCGAAGTCGATAACGACGGTTTTCTTTCCCTTCTGGGCCAAACCAGTAGCGATGGCCGCGCTGGAGGTGGTCTTGCCAACGCCTCCTTTACCCGAAGTAACAACAATAATGCGTGCCATAGAAATTCCTTGTTAAAAAGGGATCAATTCAACGGTTGAACGGTCAACGCGTCGTCTGCCAGAAGCAGGCGAGCCGCTTTGCCATAAAATTCAGCTGGGATCTTGTCGCTCAGCCAATATTCACCTGCGATGGACACCAGCTCCGCCGTCAGGTGAGTACAAAATATTTGCGCGTCCCGATCGCCACTTGCGCCCGCAAGCGCACGCCCACGCATCATACCGTAAACGTGAATATTGCCATCTGCAATAAGCTCTGCGCCAGCGCTGACGTGGCTTGTAACAATCAGATCACAGTTTGGTGCATAAATGCGCTGACCGGAACGAACCGGTACATCAATCATTCGCGTTTTTGTGATAGCGGTAACGTTTTGCACCGCAGGAGGGGGCGTTGGCACGGCAGCGGGTGCTGCACGTGGGGCTTTTTCTTTGCCTTCATTAAGCAGCGGCAGCCCCGCACGGTCGATTTCTGCTTTTAGCCCGGTATCTTTGCAGCCGCTGATGCCGACGATACGCAGCCCGGTGGAGGAGACCGCCTGCTGGAGAAGTTTCCAGTTAACCGGCGCCTCGAGACCGCTGACGTTGATGACAACAGGGGCGTGTTTCAGAAAGGCGGGAGCCTGGGCGATTTTGTCTTCTAACGCCTGACGAATAACCTCGGGTTTTGCATCATGCAAATGTACCACTGATAAGGTGAAGCTACTGCCTTTAAGCTCGATGGGCGTGTTTGACATCCTGGCCTTACTCAATTTGCTATTAACCGCAACCATTCGCTGCGATATTCCGAAGAGTATCAGGCATGTTATAGTCAGGAGTATATTGAGGCAAGCAACCACCCATTAATTCAGAGTAAAAACATGTTTTGTGTGATCTACAGAAGTACAAGCCGTGACCAGACCTATCTTTATGTCGAAAAGAAAGACGATTTTTCACGCGTGCCGGAAGAATTAATGAAGAACTTTGGCCGACCACAGCTGGCAATGCTGCTGCCGCTGGATGGCCGTAAAAAACTGGTGAACGCCGATCTGGAAAAAGTGAAAACGGCGTTAGCCGAGCAGGGCTATTATTTACAGCTTCCACCGCCGCCTGAGAATTTATTAAAACAGCATCTTGAGGCGACCGGGAAAAAATAGTCTCAGCTGTTTTCGGGCATAACACATCAACCGATTAGGGGTCGAGCATGTATCAACATCATAACTGGCAAGGTGCATTACTGGATTATCCCGTCAGCAAAGTGGTCTGCGTGGGCAGCAACTATGCAAAACATATTCAGGAGATGGGTAGCGCAACGCCAGAAGAGCCGGTCCTGTTTATTAAACCCGAGACGGCGCTTTGCGATATCCGCCAGCCGCTGGCGCTTCCGCAGGGGTTGGGGTCGGTGCATCACGAAGTGGAGCTTGCCGTGCTGATCGGCGCAACGCTCCGTCAGGCCTCCGAAGAGCATGTCGAGAAAGCGATTGCCGGCTACGGCGTGGCGCTGGATCTGACTCTGCGTGACGTGCAGAGCAAAATGAAGAAAGCGGGGCAGCCGTGGGAAAAAGCCAAAGGCTTTGATAACGCGTGCCCGATTTCTGGCTTTGTTCCGGTAGGTGAATTTACTCACGATCCGCAGAACACGCCGCTCAGCCTGAAGGTTAACGGCGAGATGCGCCAGCAGGGGACTACCGCTGATATGATCCACAAAATCGTCCCGCTGATCGCCTACATGAGCCGTTTCTTCACCCTGAAACCGGGCGATGTGATCCTCACCGGCACGCCGGAAGGCGTGGGCCCGCTCGCCAGCGGCGATGAACTGGAGGTCGGTTTTAACGGCCTGTCGCTAAAAACCCGCGTGCTGTAACCCCATCTTGCCGCCTGAAGAGGGCGGCAAAACTTGCAACAACGTGCCAGACTCGTTATAAGGTGCGCTTTCTTTTGACGTGTGGACATCCTGATGAACGACATCCCTTTCTGGCAAAGCAAAACTCTCGACGACATGACCGACGCGGAATGGGAATCCTTGTGCGATGGCTGCGGCCAGTGCTGCCTGCACAAGCTGATGGATGAAGATACGGACGAAATCTATTTCACCAACGTCGCCTGCAAGCAGCTGAACATCAAAACCTGCCAGTGCCGCAACTATGAGCGCCGGTTTGAATTTGAGCCGGACTGCATTAAATTAACCCGTGATAATCTGCCGACCTTTGAATGGCTGCCGCACACCTGCGCGTATCGCCTGCTGGCGGAAGGAAAAGATCTGCCGAACTGGCATCCGCTGCTGACGGGCTCAAAGGCAGCGATGCACGGTGAGCGTATCTCGGTGCGTCACATTGCGGTGAAAGAGTCTGAGGTACGGGACTGGGAAGATCACATCATGAATCACCCTAATCGGTGATAATAAAAAACCCGCCGGAGCGGGTTTTTGCTTTTACCTTCCGAACAAATCGCGCTTCTTCGGCTTAAACGGCTGAGCAATCAGGACCAGCAGTGCCACGACGAAGTAGGCCACAAAAATGCCCACCAGCCACTGCGGCATCTCCAGCGTCAGGAATTCCCACTGACGAACGGAGCAGTCACCGGATGCGACAAACACCTGCGGCAGCCACTTATCCAGCGGCAGCCAGCTCGGGAAGCGGGCGGCGAAATCACAGGTCATGAACGGTGACGGATGCAGCTGCATCATGGTGTGCTGCCAGGAAAGCTCAATCCCTTTCCAGGCGCTGTACAGCCAGATAGCAATACCCACATAGCGCAACGGCGTTTTTGGGGCAATCGCGCCCACCAGGCCTGCACCCATAATGCCAAACAGCGCGCAACGCTCGTAGATACAGAGCACGCAGGGTTTGAGTCCCATCACGTGCTGGAACCACAGCGCAACCATTTCCAGCGCAAAGGCGGTCAGGGCCATCAACAACCACGCTCCGCGACCGCGTGAGCACTGGTTTAAAAATCTCAACATAATCATTTCCCTGGAACATGCTTAGAAAGCGCAGTGTAAACGAATTTTAATGCGCCGCAAGTATACCCGCTTGCATGAGCCATTGCGTACAGGGAATGAGGGTAATTTTGACGCAAAGCAATCCCACAATCGTAAGGACCAGCGTATACGGCAGAGCCATCCAGACCATTCTTCCATAAGAAAGACGTATGAGTGGCGCCAGGGCGGAGGTCAGCAGGAACAGGAACGCGGCCTGACCGTTAGGTGTCGCCACCGACGGCAGGTTGGTACCAGTGTTGATCGCCACCGCCAGCAGTTCAAACTGCCCGGCGCTGATAACGCCTTCCTGCATGGCTGATTTCGCTTCGTTGATATACACCGTGCCGACAAAAACGTTATCGGAAATGGAGGAGAGCAAACCGTTAAACAGGTAAAACAGCGAAAGCTGTGCGTCCGGAGCTGCCTGGAGTACAAACGTAATAATCGGCGCAAACAGGTGCTGATCGATAATCACCGCGACTACGGCGAAAAACACCGCCAGCAGCGCGGTAAACGGCAGGGCTTCGGTGAAGGCTTTGCCGATAGCATGCTCGTCCGTCACGCCGCTAAAGGTGGTGGCGAGAATAATAACAGAGAGGCCAATCAACCCGACTTCGGCAAGGTGGAAAGCCAGCGCGGCGATAAGCCAGATGCCGATGATCCCCTGCGCAATCAGACGCAGCGTCTCCTGACGCGTACGCTGTTTGCGGCTCTGCTCGTCAAACTTATGCAGCTCCTTGCGGACGGGCTCAGGCAACTGGGCGCCGTAGCCGAAAACGCGGAATTTCTCGACCAGAATGCAGGTTGCTAGCCCGCAGACAAACACGGGCACGCTGACGGGGGCCATGCGCAGGAAAAACTCGCCGAACTGCCAGTCAGCCGCTTTGGCGATGATCAGGTTTTGCGGCTCGCCCACCATGGTCATCACGCCGCCCAGCGCCGTACCGACGCCTGCATGCATCATCAGGCTGCGCAGAAACGCGCGGAATTGTTCCAGCACGTCACGGTTATGGGCCTCGACGTGGCTGTCGTCCTGCAGATCTTCACTTGGGCGCGAGGACGCCACACGGTGATAAATGCCGTAAAACCCGACGGCGACGCTGATCACTACCGCGACAACGGTAAGCGCATCCAGGAAGGCCGACAGAAATGCCGCCGCGAGACAAAACGCCAGTGAGAGAACCGTTTTTGACGGAATGCTCAGCAGCAGGCGAGTGAAGATAAACAGCAGCAGCTGTTTCATAAAGTAGATACCGGCCACCATAAACATCAGCAGCAGAAGCACCTCAAGATTAGAGGCCAGCTCGTGTTTAACATGCTCAGCGCTGGTCATGCCAATCACCACGGCTTCAAACGCCAGCAAGCCGCCAGGCAACAGGGGATAACACTTCAGCGCCATGGCCAGGGTGAAGATAAACTCCGCCACCAGCAGCCAGCCGGCGACAAAGGGATTCACACTAAAAATGATGGGATTAACGACCAGGAAAACCAGCAGTATCAGCTTATACCAGTCAGGAGACTGACCTAAAAAATTGCGCCATAGCGCGCGCCCAAACGAAATTTCCACAACAGACGTCCTTCCCGTCAAGTAAAACAAAACATCAGTATACGCAAAAATTGCGGCCCGGAGGCGGATAAGGCCGCATTGTAAATTTCATAAAAATGAAACGGCGATCCCTCTTTTCTCTCTTTGCCGCGCTACCTGCCGCTGCACGCCTCTGGTATGATGAGTGCAATTTGCAAAAGCTGTGTAATGGAAATCTCACTATGGTCATTAAGGCGCAGAGCCCGGCGGGTTTCGCGGAAGAGTACATCATTGAAAGCATCTGGAATAATCGTTTCCCTGCGGGGTCCATTCTTCCGGCTGAACGCGAACTCTCTGAACTGATTGGCGTCACTCGCACCACGCTGCGTGAAGTGCTTCAGCGACTGGCGCGTGATGGCTGGTTGACGATCCAGCACGGCAAGCCAACAAAAGTTAACAACTTCTGGGAAACCTCGGGGCTGAACATTCTTGAAACGCTGGCGCGCCTCGACCACGAAAGCGTGCCGCAGCTGATCGACAATCTGCTCTCCGTGCGTACCAACATTGCCACAATCTTCATTCGTACCGCTTTCCGTCAGCATCCTGAAGACGCGCTTGCGGTGCTGGCCAGCGCAAGCGAAGTGGAAGATCACGCTGATGCGTTTGCCACCCTCGACTACAACGTGTTTCGCGGCCTGGCGTTTGCCTCCGGCAACCCGATTTACGGTCTTATCCTCAACGGGATGAAAGGGCTTTATACTCGCATTGGTCGTCACTACTTCGCCAACCCTGAGGCCCGTAGCCTGGCGCTGGGCTTCTACCATAAGCTGAGCAAGCTCTGCACCGAAGGCCTGCACGATCAGGTTTATGAAACCGTGCGCCGCTACGGTCACGACTCCGGCGAAATCTGGCACCGCATGCAGAAAACGCTGCCGGGTGATTTAGCGATTCAGAGCCGCTAAAGAAAAAACCTCTCATACGAGAGGTTTTTTTTCGTCGGGTGGCGACTACGCCTTACCCGACCTACGGGTTTTGTAGGCCCGGTAAGCGTAGCGCCACCGGGCAAAAAAAGCTGCACTACAGCGTATTCAACCGCGCCGGGCACCGCTCCAGCAGCTCCACGCTGCCGTCCTCATTCTGCTGCTCCAGCTGCACATCGAAACCCCACAGACGATGCACGTGCTTCAGCACCTCTTTACGCCCTTTATCCAGCGGCGCGCGGTTGTGCGGTATATAGCGCAGCGTCAGAGAGCGGTCGCCGCGCAGGTCCACGTTCCACACCTGAATATTGGGTTCCAGATTGCTCAGGTTGTACTGGGAAGAGAGGCGAGAGCGGATCTCACGGTATCCTTCCTCGTTATGGATCGCGGAGATCTCCAGATAGTTGTTGCGGTCGTCGTCCAGCACGGTGAAGAAGCGGAAATCACGCATGATTTTCGGCGACATAAACTGGCTGATAAAGCTCTCATCCTTAAAGTCACGCATCGCGAAATGCAGGGTCTCCAGCCAGTCGGAGCCGGCGATATCCGGGAACCAGTATTTGTCCTCTTCCGTCGGCGACTGGCAGATACGCTTGATGTCCTGGAACATGGCAAAGCCCAGCGCATACGGGTTAATCCCGCTGTACCACGGGCTGTTGTAGGGCGGCTGGAACACCACGTTGGTATGGCTGTGGAGGAATTCCATCATAAACCGCTCGGTAACTTTCCCCTCGTCGTACAGATGGTTAAGGATGGTATAGTGCCAGAAGGTTGCCCAGCCTTCGTTCATCACCTGGGTCTGTTTCTGCGGATAGAAATACTGGCTCACCTTACGCACGATGCGCAAAATCTCACGCTGCCACGGTTCCAGCAGCGGGGCGTTCTTCTCCATGAAATAGAGCAGGTTTTCCTGCGGCTCGGACGGATAGCGACGCGCTTCGGCGATCGTTTTTTCCTCCTCACGCTTCGGCAGGGTGCGCCACAGCATGTTCACCTGGCTTTGAAGATACTCCTCGCGGCTTTTCTGCCGGGCTTTCTCCTCCTGCAACGAGATTTTCTGCGGACGTTTGTAGCGGTCCACGCCGTAGTTCATCAGCGCGTGGCAGGAGTCCAGCAGCTTCTCCACTTCATCCACGCCGTAGCGCTCTTCACAGTCGGTGATGTATTTACGGGCGAAGATCAGGTAATCGACGATGGAGCTGGCATCCGTCCAGCTGCGGAACAGGTAGTTATTCTTGAAAAACGAGTTATGGCCGTAGCAGGCGTGCGCCATCACCAGCGCCTGCATGGTAATGGTGTTCTCTTCCATCAGATAGGCGATACACGGGTTTGAGTTAATGACGATCTCATACGCCAGCCCCTGCTGGCCGTGCTTATACAGCCGCTCCGTTTCAATGAATTTTTTACCAAACGACCAGTGCGGATAGTTAATCGGCATCCCGACGCTGGAATAGGCGTCCATCATCTGTTCAGAGGTAATCACCTCAATTTGATGGGGATAAGTATCCAGGCGATACAGCTTTGCCACCCGGTCGATTTCGGCGAGGTAGACATCCAGCAGCTCGAAGGTCCAGTCGGGTCCATCGCTCAGACGTGTGTTGTCCTTGTTCAGGGAATCAATAGTAGCCATTAGCGCGCCCTCGTTGTGGGTGCTCTCTCTGTCTGGAGAGCCTCCTTTCAAGCATAGATCAACGTGTTAAAAAGCGTGCTGGCGCAGAAATTTTTTCTTTGCGATTTCCCGTTTTTGATACGGCAAAAAAAGCGGTGGTCGCAGCATTTTATGCTGGTTAAAAATAAAGCTTAGCAGGAGATGCCAAATTAGCGCTATCCCATGATGCTGGGGGATGTGTGAGGTAAATCACCATAAAAAAGTCGTATGTTGAATAATATTTTCAACTAGGTTATCAATCTGTAATTAGATGATTGTTCTTTTGCTCATAATGGAGTGGCTATGCGTGTTGTCATACTGGGAAGTGGTGTCGTTGGCGTAACCAGCGCCTGGTATTTAAGTCAGGCGGGACATGAGGTTACCGTTATCGATCGTGAATCCGGCCCGGCTCTGGAAACCAGTGCGGCGAACGCCGGGCAAATCTCTCCAGGCTATGCGGCCCCATGGGCGGCACCCGGCGTGCCGCTGAAGGCGATCAAATGGATGTTCCAGCGCCACGCGCCGCTGGCCATCAGCCTTGACGGCACGCAGTTCCAGCTGAAGTGGATGTGGCAGATGCTGCGCAACTGCGACACTCGGCACTACATGGAAAACAAAGGCCGCATGGTGCGCCTGGCGGAATACAGCCGTGACTGCCTCAAAGCCCTGCGAGCATCGACGGGGATCGAGTACGAAGGCCGTCAGGGCGGCACGCTGCAATTGTTCCGCACCGAGCAACAGTATGAAAACGCCACCCGCGATATCGCCGTGCTGGAAGATGCCGGGGTACCGTATCAGCTTCTGGAAGCCAGCCAACTGGGCCAGGTTGAACCCGCACTGGCGGAAGTAGCGCACAAGCTGACCGGTGGTTTACGTCTGCCGAATGACGAAACCGGCGACTGCCAGCTCTTTACCCAGCGTCTGGCGCACATGTGCGAGCAGGCAGGGGTGAAATTCCGCTTTAACACTTCCGTCGACAAGCTGCTGTCGGAAGGCGAAAAAATTTACGGCGTGAAGTGCGGCGACGAAGTGATCAAAGCCGATGCCTACGTGATGGCGTTTGGTTCTTACTCCACCGCCATGCTGAAAGGCATCCTCGACATCCCGGTTTACCCGCTGAAGGGCTACTCGCTGACCATTCCGGTGAAAGAGGAGAGCGGGGCGCCGGTATCAACCATTCTCGACGAAACCTACAAAATCGCGATTACCCGCTTTGATAACCGCATCCGCGTGGGCGGCATGGCGGAGATCGTCGGCTTCAACACCGAACTGCTGCAGCCGCGTCGTGAAACGCTGGAGATGGTGGTGGGCGATCTCTTCCCGCGTGGCGGTTTTGTTGAACAGGCGACGTTCTGGACCGGCCTGCGTCCGATGACCCCGGACGGCACGCCGATTGTCGGGCGCACGCCGTTCAAAAATCTGTGGACCAATACCGGACACGGCACGCTCGGCTGGACGATGGCCTGCGGCTCCGGACAGCTGCTGAGCGACCTGATTTCCGGGCGCACCCCGGCGATTCCATTTGACGATTTAAGTGCAGCGCGGTATCAATCGGGGTTTACCCCGTCGCGTCCACAGCACCTGCACGGCGCACATAACTAAGGAGTTGTCATGTCCCGTCCTGTTCTGGCTCAGCTGGATCTGCAGGCTCTGAAGGAAAACCTGCAAATTGTTCGCCGGGCAGCTCCTGGTTCGCGCGTGTGGTCGGTGGTAAAAGCGAATGCTTACGGCCACGGTATCGACCGCATCTGGAGCGCACTCGGCGCGACCGACGGTTTTGCGTTGCTCAATCTGGAAGAGGCTATTCTGCTGCGCGAGCGCGGCTGGAAGGGGCCAATCCTGCTCCTGGAAGGCTTCTTCCACGCGGACGATCTGCCGCTGCTGGATAAGTACCGTCTGACCACCAGCGTGCACAGCAACTGGCAGATTAAGGCGATTCAGGATGCGAAGCTCCATGCGCCGCTGGATATCTATCTCAAGGTGAACAGCGGCATGAACCGTCTGGGTTTTCAGCCTGAGCGCGTGCACACCGTCTGGCAGCAGCTGCGCGGTATGAAGAACGTGGGCGAAATGACGCTGATGGCGCATTTTGCCGACGCGGAAAAACCCGACGGCATTGCCGATGCCATGGTGCGCATTGAGCAGGCGGCAGAAGGGCTCGATTGCCCGCGCTCGCTGTCGAACTCGGCGGCGACGCTGTGGCATCCTGAAGCCCACTATAACTGGGTACGTCCGGGGATCGTTCTGTACGGTGCATCTCCTTCGGGCCAGTGGCAGGACATCGCCAACAGCGGCCTGAAGCCGGTCATGACCCTGCGCAGCGAGATCATCGGCGTGCAGACGCTGAAGGCGGGCGACACGGTGGGCTACGGCAGCCGCTTCCGGGCGAAGGGCGAGCAGCGGATTGGCATTGTGGCGGGCGGCTATGCCGACGGCTACCCGCGCATCGCGCCGACCGGTACGCCGGTCTGGGTGGATGGAGTGCGCACGGGCACGGTAGGGACCGTCTCAATGGATATGCTGGCCGTTGATCTGACGCCATGCCCGCAGGCAGGGATCGGTTCACCGGTCGAGCTGTGGGGTAACGAAATCAAAATTGATGATGTGGCGGCTGCGGCGGGAACGGTAGGGTATGAACTGATGTGCGCCCTGGCACCGAGAGTGCCTGTTGTGACGGTGTAACTTGTTTGTGTGCCGGGTAAGCGTTAGCGCCACCCGGCAAAAAAACTACTCCGCTTCCTCTTCCATCGGCCTTAAACCGACCTTCCGCACCGCGTTATCTTCTTTTTCGGCAACCGTCCAGATCATCCCTGCAAACTCCACCTGGTCACCGACGACCGGGGCAGCGCCAAGCCGCTGCTGAATAATTTCGCCCAGCGTTTGCGGATTATCACCGTCTTCAGCACCCTCATCCAGGCCATAAATGAGCGCCACATCCGCAAATTTGGCGCTGGCTTCCAGAATAAAATCGCCGAAGAAACGCTGATCCAGCGCCACGGGAGGCGACTGGCTGAACAGCTTGCCCAGCGCGGGCAGGTCGCGCTCGCGGCCAATGACGCACAGAATATCCCCTTCGCGCAGGCGGGTGCTGCCGGTAGGGTGCAGCAGAACATTGTCGCGGAACAGGGCGGCAATGCGCGTTTCAGTCGGCATGTGCAAATCGCGCAGCGAGGCTCCCACGCACCATTTGTCGGCGCTCAGCTGATAGACGAACTGCTCCCACGGGTTTTCCGGGTGAATATCCAGCCCCACGCGGGAGACCGGCCAGCCCACGGGCGGCACCACTACTTTGGCCTTTTTCGCCGCCCAACCGAGCGATGTGCCCTGGAACAGCAGGGAAATCAGCACCACGAAGAACGCCACGTTAAAGAACAGCCGCGCGTTGTCCAGACCGGCCATCATCGGGAACACCGCAAGGATAATCGGCACCGCGCCGCGCAGGCCGACCCAGCTGATAAAGACGCGCTCGCGCAGGTTAAAGCCGCGAAACGGCAGCAGGCCCGCAAACACCGACAGCGGACGGGCGAAGAAAATCATCCACGCGGACAGCAGCAGCGCCGGAACGGCGATCGGCAGCAGGTCAGATGGCGTCACCAGCAGGCCCAGCACCAGGAACATGCCGATTTGCGCCAGCCACGCCAGACCGTCGAAGTTCTGCAATATGGCATGGCGGTTGCGAATCGGGCGGTTACCCATCAGGAAGCCGCAGAGGTAGACGGCGAGAATGCCGCTGCCGTCCAGCGCGGTGGTAACGGCAAAAATGAGAATGCCGCCGCTCAGCGCCAGTAGAGGGTAAAGCCCCGCGGGCAGCGAGATGCGGTTGATCATCTGCTGTAGCAGGTAGCCCCCCGCCAGGCCGATGACAATCCCCAGCCCGAACTGCTGCAGAATATGTATGGCAAACATCCAGCTCAGGCCCGTCTCGTGTTGCTGGATCATCTCTATCAGCGTGATGGTGAGAAACACCGCCATCGGATCGTTACTGCCGGATTCAATCTCCAGCGTTGAGCCGACGCGTTCGTTAAGCCCTTTACCGCCAAGCAGGGAGAAAACCGCCGCCGCATCGGTAGAGCCAACGATTGCGCCAATCAGCAGACCTTCCATCAGGTCGAGATGGAAAAGCCAGGCGGCCATCATCCCGGTAAGGCCGGAGGTGATCAGAACGCCGACGGTCGCCAGCGACAGCGCTGGCCCTAAGGCCACGCGGAAGGAGCTTGCCTGGGTGCGCATCCCGCCGTCGAGCAGGATCACCGCCAGTGCGAGGTTACTCACCATGTAGGCGAAGGGATAGTTATCGAATGGGATACCGCCGATGCCATCAATACCAGCCAGCATGCCGATGGCAAGGAAAATCACAAGAATGGGTATGCCGAGACGCGATGAAAATGAACTTAATAAAATACTGCTGGTGACCAGCACAGAACCCAAAATGAAAAGGCTGATTATTGCTCCGGCATCCAATGTTTTCTTACTCCCACCTCAATGTTAACGCTGTTACTAAAACCCTAACATATTAACAATGGTAACAGCGTTTTATTAAGGGGGTTTTTTATGCTTTTATGACCGGATGACCGCCAATCGTTAACCGACTGCCTGACGCATCGTGCGTAAGCGTCGCCTGCGCGCCCAGCGCAAGGGTGACGGTCTGCTGTTCATGACCGAAATCCAGACCGGTGATAACCGGAATATCGAGCCGCGATCGGATGAAATCGACCATTGTTTCCAGGGTGTATCCCGCGTCATAGTCGTTCGGGGCAGAGCCGCTAAAGCTGCCCAGCACAATTGCGGACTGGCGATCGAGAATACCGGCGTGATAAAGCTGCAGTAACATGCGCTCGACGCGGAACGGATGTTCGTTGATGTCTTCCAGCACCAGAATGCCGTTCTCGATTTGCGGCATCCACGGCGTGCCGATCAGCGAGACCAGCATCGCCAGGTTGCCGCCCCAGAGCTGACCCTCACACTCCCAGTGCGGCCCATTCCCCTGCCATTCCACGCTGTAGGCAGGATTGCGCAGCGCGCGCCAGAAATGGTCCATGGTGAACGCGTCCAGCTCCGGCGCGCCGAAGTTACCGGCGAGCATCGGGCCGCTAAACGTGATGACGTTATGCAGCGCCAGCAGACCAAGCTGGATGGCGGTGAAATCGCTGTGGCCGCATATCAGCAGCGGATCCTGCTGCTGGCGCTGCGCCAGCCCTTGCCAGTCAATGCTCTCCAGCAGGCGGCTTGCCCCGTAGCCGCCGCGCACCGCAAGGACTATGCGGTCTTGACCCTTCAGGTTCACCAGACTATTGATATCATTCAGTCTCTGCGCTTCCGTGCCGGCAAAGCGCTGCTCGCGGCGGGAAATAATGGCCTGATTTTCTACCTGATGGCCGGATTCCAGCAGACGCTGAACGCCCCGCTGTGCCGCCTCCTGATTAATGCAGTAGCCCGACGGCGCGATGAGATGAATCTGAGACATGGCAATTCCTTGCTGAATGAGAAACTAATTGTCTATATCATGCCGCGTATACGCTGCCTGCTTCAAGGGCGGTGCACCGCGATGACCGGCTATAAGGATAGATGACGTGAAATTGAGATGGTTTGCTTTTTTGATTGTTTTGCTGGCTGGCTGTAGTTCAAAACATGATTATCAAAACCCGCCCTGGAACCCGGAAGTGCCGGTGAAACGGGCCATGCAGTGGATGCCGATCAGCGAAAAAGCCGGAAAGGCCTGGGGCGTCAGTCCGCGTCTGATCACCGCCATTATTGCGGTGGAATCCGGCGGTAACCCCACGCTTGTCAGCAAGTCCAACGCGGTGGGGCTGATGCAGCTGAAAGCGTCAACGGCGGGGAGAGAGGTCTACCGCTATATGGGCTGGAACGGTCAGCCGTCGACCAGCGAGCTGAAGAACCCGGAACGCAACATTTCAATGGGGACCGCTTATCTGAGCATTCTGGAACACGGCGTGCTGAAGGGAATTGAGGATCCGGAAGTGATGCAATATGCGCTGGTGGTCTCTTACGTGAACGGCGCCGGGGCGTTGCTCAGAACCTTCTCCTCTGACCGTAAAGAGGCGATAGAAGAGATCAACGACATGGACAAAGATGAGTTCGTCGAGCACGTGGCGAAAAATCATCCGGCACCACAGGCGCCTCGTTATATCTGGAAAGTACAGAAAGCGATGGATGCCATGTAATGCCGCAAACGGGCGGCGCTCACGCTGCCCGACTTTTCCTACAGAACCTTGTTTGCACGTTCCCGTGCTTCACGCTCCAGTGAGTAGATAATGCGCTGCAGCTCGCGCTCAGCGCCCGGTCCGACGTTCAGAAAACGGAAACTCAGACGCGGCGTGGTAATCGTTTCGTTCTTGCTGTCCACGACCGTGCGTTCGCTGATGGCAATCAGCTGTGCATCGAAATAAAAGCGCCCCCAGCCAGCCATATCCAGTTCTATTTGTGTAAACCGCATGCCTTCGACCAGTCCGTCCGGCTTCGGGGTATCCATCAGCGCGCCCATTCCGCCCAGCGACAGGTCAAAAAGACGGAAGCGGATCTCTTTTTTATCCGGCATTTTGGCCTTACAGAAATAGGCAGGGTGAAGCGGGGCGCTGATGCGGAAGTATTCACGACGCTGAACAAACCAGAGGTTGCCAGGAAGGGGGGCAACAAAAGCAGGAAGGCCCTGGTACTCGCTCAGCTCAAGCCGCTGCAGGACAAACTCCACTTTGGCCCCCTGGGTTTCGGCCATGACGGCGATATTCTCTGCTTTCAGCGCCGCGCGGTTTTCATACTCCTGGCTACCCAGATCGATAACCAGTCGCTCCTGCGAGACGTCAAGGATCTTGCTGATGAACTGATTATTCGACCAGCTGATGCGCAGCGGCACTTCGCCTTTTTGCAGGTCGCGTAACACCCCTAATACAGCCAGCGGATTTTGCTTGAGGAACTGCTCACTGTAATGACTCACGCCGGATGGCTCCTTGATTGATGACAGACTGTCTTAGCGTTATCGGCAATCCGCTTTCAAACTTAATACAAACCGGTGAGTTTTTTTAACGGTCGCACGCAAGATAAGCCGGTGAGACGAAATTGGTTTTCCGGTGATGACCTATACTTAAGTTACCTGCGCAGAAGGTTTTCTGCACATGCGTTTAATCTGTAAGAGGGCATTGCTATGGGTATCATCGCCTGGATTATTTTTGGCCTTATTGCTGGCGCGATCGCAAAACTGATCATGCCGGGAAACGATGGCGGCGGCTTTATTTTGACCTGTGTTCTCGGTGTCGTTGGTGCGGTTGTAGGCGGCTGGCTGGCGACAATGTTTGGCTTCGGAGGTGACATCAGTGGTTTCGACATGCACAGTTTCCTGGTCGCTGTCGTGGGTGCCATTGTTGTGCTGGGCATATTCAGATTACTACGACGAGCATAAAATCACAGAACGGCTCTCTGCGGAGGGCCGTTTTTTTTGCCTGAATATTGATTTGTTAATCGAAATGATAATAATTGTCGTTCCGTATTGCATCTAACAATAAGACGACATTATGAACTCCTCACGTTTTAGGTTATGCGCCCTGGCGGGTGCCGTCACGCTGGCACTGCAGGCCCAGGCTTTCGCCGAAGAATCCACCATCGTCGTCACGGGCTCAGAGCAGGGCAGCGCGCTCCCGGCCTGGACGAACAGCGCCACCAAATCGGCCGTTGCCGAAAGTAAAACGCCGCAGGTCATCAACACGCTCTCTGCGCCGGAAATTGAAAAGCGTCACGCGAATTCCGTGAATGAAATCCTGCGCTATGCCCCAGGCGTCTCAACCGAGGTGCGGGGTAACACCTCCTATATGAGCGAATACAAAATTCGTGGCTTCACCGTTGACCAGGAGTTCTATAACGGTCTGCAGCTGCCTTATAACGTCACCGGCAATACGAAAGCGCGCATCGATCCGCTGCTGATAGAGAGCGTCGATATCCTGAAAGGGCCGTCATCGGTGCTTTACGGCGGCGGCTCCCCGGGCGGGCTGGTAAATATTCAAAGTAAAAAGCCACAGCGGGAAGCCCGAACTGAATTTGGCGTTAACACCGGAAACCGTAATCTGAAAGAGGGCTACCTCGACTCGACCGGACAGATTGCCGACAGCGACTGGAATTACCGTCTGCTGGGTAAGGCGACGGAGAATGACGATCAGCCGCACACCAGCCGCTATGAAAATTATCTGGTCGCCCCGTCCGTCACCTGGCAACCCGACAGCAAAACCCGTCTCACCCTGGATGCACTGGCGCAAAACTCCCCGAGCCTGACGCCGTCTAACCCGCTGCCGCTCGCTTATTTGCGCTCGAAATATGCCGATCGCCGGGATTACGCCGGAGATGAGTGGAGCGGGTTTAAGCAGCGCCAGTGGATGCTGGGCTACAGCTTCGAGCACGAGTTCGACAGCGGCTGGGGCTTTAGCCAGAAAGCGCGCTATTTCGACGTCGATACCCACCAGAACAGCGTCTACGCGACGGGAACCGGAAGTGAGGTTTATCAGCTTAACCGCTTTGCCTATACCACCGATGAAGATCTTAAGAGCTTCAACATCGACAACCAGGTGACCAAAACCGTTGCGCTGGGCGACTGGAAACACCACCTGCTGGCCGGGTTTGACTATCAGAGGCTGAACTCCCATTTCCACTACCGTTACGCGTCGACCACGCCGGGCATGGATATGCGTAATCCGGACTATTCGCAAATCCACGAAAGCGCGCTGGGGCTCTACACCGCTCAGAAAAACCGCCTCAGCTATCAGCAGAACGGGTACTACCTGCAGGATCAGGTGGAATTTGGCGGCTTAAATCTGCTGGGCAGCCTGCGCTACGACGATTACCGCTCCGTCACCACTGATTACCTGCAAAACGGCGATAAGGCCTGGGTATCGCAGGATCGCGTGACCAAACGCCTGGGGGCGCTTTATGCCTTCGAAAACGGTATTTCGCCGTTTATCAGCTATTCAGAAGGTTTTGCACCGGTGTCGCCGCAGGGGACGCTCACGGCGAAAGACGTCAAGCCGACCACCAGCAAGCAGGTAGAAGGCGGGGTAAAATATCTGCTGGCCGAGTACGCCACGACGTTTACCGCCTCGGTGTTTAACATCCGGCAGAAAAACGTTGTCACTTCCGACCCGGGTTTCCTGAACTATCGTCAGACCGGTGAAGTGGAATCCAAAGGGGCAGAGCTCTCCGCCATCAGCCGTCCGACGGACAACCTGACGCTGATTGCCAACTATGCTTACACCCACGCAATCAATACCGAAGATGATAAGTACCAGGGCAAGCGTCCAACCCAGGTGCCGGAGAATGCGTTCAATCTCTGGGGAGACTACACCTTCGAAAGTACGCCGTTAAAGGGGCTGATGCTGGGCGCCGGGGCGCGCTATACCGGGCCGATGGAGATTTCACCGGCTAACGATGCGGGCAAACTGGGGGGCACTACACAGTACGATCTGGCGGCCTCGTACCGGATGGGTGAAATTCTGCCTTCGCTGGCGGGGCTGACGCTTAAAGCCAGCGCGCAGAACATCACCAATAAAGAGACGCTGACCTGCTACGACGCAACCAACTGCTGGATTGGGCGTGACAGGACGTATCAGCTAGGGGCGAGTTACAGCTTCTGAGTAAATCCCTGTGAGTTCAGAAGGTAGGCCGGGTAAGGCGTAGCCGCCACCCGGCAATACCCTTTACTGCGCCGCAACTTTCTCCGGCGCAGCCTCATCATTCGCCGCAGGCTGATTTTCCGGCACGCTGTCGCACGGTTTCTCTTTAGGACAAACCAGATCCAGCATCTTCAGCGTCACGCCGTTGCTCCAGCCGAAACCATCCTGCAGCGGATATTCGCCACCGCCACCGCCGGTACCGGTGGATGAAACATCATACTTCTCCACCAGCTTCTTCTCGCGATCGTAAGTATGCTGAACGTTCTTCAGGAAGCGCCAGGTTACGTTCATCGCAACCTTATCCTGCCCATAGTTCTGCAAACCTTCCGTTGCCACCCACTGCAGCGGCGCCCAGCCGTTTGGCGCATCCCACTGCTGGCCGCTGTTGATGGTGGTGGTGGTGATCCCGCCCGGCTTCAACAGGCGCGCGGAGGTGGCCGCGGCCACTTTATCGGCGCGATCCTGCGCTGCTGCCTTCACGTAGAGCGGGAAGAGAGCGGCGGCCGTGAGCTGGTTGCGCACCTTCTTACTCTTGAGATCGTAATCGGCGTACCAGCCCTCTTTATCGTTCCACAGGTGGCGCTCAATGGCTTTCTGACGCGCGGTTGCTAATGCCTCGTATTTACTCGCCGCCGCACTGTCGCCCGCCTCCTGGCCTGCTCGCGCGAGCAGTTTTTCCATTTTAAACATCAGGGCGTTCAGATCGACGGGCACAATACTGGTGGTGCGGATCGTGCCGAGCTTTTGCGGATCGTCCATCCAGCGGGAGCTAAAGTCCCAGCCCGAAGCCGCTGCGGAGCGCAGATCGCGGTAAATCTCCGTTGCAGGGCGGTTAGGGTTGCTCTTCGCCGTGGTGATATCATCAAGCCAGGACTCCGGGCGCGGGGTATCGCGATCGTCCCAGTAGCGGTTAAGCACCGAACCGTCATCCAGCTTCACCACGCGCTGGTTAGCCTGCCCAGGCTGCAGGCCATCGACGCCCTCCATCCAGTAGGCGTACTCTTTCTCCATTTGTGGACGGTATTTTTTCAGCGCGTCTGTGTCATGCGTCGCCAGCAGTTCCACCATCAGGGAGAAGAACGGCGGCTGGGAGCGGCTCAGGTAGTAGCTGCGGTTGCCGTTGGGAATATGGCCGAAGGTATCAATCTCCCAGGCGAAGTTATCCACCATATCGCTGATTTTATCCCAGTGGCCGCTTTCGGCTAAGCCCAGCATGGTGAAATAGCTATCCCAGTAATACACCTCGCGGAAGCGCCCGCCGGGCACCACGTATGGCTTCGGTAACGGCAGGAGAGAATCCCACTTGTTGCTGGCTTTGTCCGTGGTACGCGTCAGCACAGGCCAGAGATCGTCGATGTGTTCACGTAAACTTTGTCCCGCAGGCGGCACATATTTTTCACCTTCAGTCGGCAGCGTGAAGTTCATCTCCACAAAGTGGCGCAGGTCAAAGCTGGTCTGGGTGTGCTGCATCCGGTAATCCGCCAGAATCATCAGCGGATCGCTCTTTGGAACGGCATCGGCAAAGGTTTTTTGATCGGGAAACAGTTTGGCGCTCTGCACATCATTAAACAGAGGGCCAAGCAGAATATCGGGGGAATTTTTCTGGTAGGCTGGCTGTTCGTCAGCATAACCTATCGTTGCCACACCGAGTAGCGCGCCTCCGAGCGCGAGGTGCAAAAGAGCAGGGCGTAAAGTACGAGGTCTTATCATCGGTTCGTCTCCTGTATTCCTGAGCAGCGTGACCGCTGTTATCAATCACCTGAAAACCTTAGACGAATATTGCCCGCTTCGCGTGTTGAATATCCCATTTTTCGCAGAACCAGACAATTTACCGCTCCGTCCGTACCGTACGGCTGGAAGGAATAAGTTGTGCAAATGGAATTAAATCATTCATGCCTTTAAATAATGATATATATCTCACGTTAAAATATAGATGTGGTTAATGGAATAAGAGTGTGAAGTGAGTGGTCTTTCTTTCGTTTAATTTGTGATGTTTTCTCAGTGCCGATCACACAAGTTAAAATTCATAATTAACTTATCAAAAAACATAATAGCACCTCCAGGGGTATTTGGTCGAAATGGCGAGGCTCAATATTTGGGTATTCACTTTTATAATCAGGATGGATTCTATGAAATTAAAGAAAACGGTAATTCTGATGAGCGCGCTCTATTCCGGTGCGCTTTTAGCTGCCCAGCCCTCGACAAGCGTGGAAGAAAAACTGGCGCAACTGGAAGCGCAAATTCAGGCGCTTAAACAGCAGCAGGCGGCCGCCGCGCAGGCTGCACCCGCCGTGGTTGTACAGTCGGAAGAGCCGGTGAGCAAAACGGCGCCGCCAAAACTGACGCTTTCAGGATATGGTGATATTAAATTTTATGGCGACGTTGAATTTAATATGGATGCCGCCAGTAAAACAGGCAGCCTGACATCCGTTAAGCAAAGCGCTAATAGCGACTGGGCACCAGGAGATAAAGAGCGCTGGGATATTAACGGGCGTATTTTATTAGGCTTCGACGGTTATCGTAAAATGGATAACGGCAATTTTGCCGGTTTCTCCGTGCAGCCCCTCGGCGATCTCGTCGGAAAAATGTATCTCGATGATGCGGTATTCTTCTTCGGTTCCGAGAACGACTGGGAAATTAAGGTCGGACGCTTTGAGGCCTACGATATGTTCCCGCTCAATCAGGATACCTTTGTGGAATATTCAGGAAATACCGCGGACGATCTCTACAGCGACGGCTACGGCTATATCTATATGCTGAAAGAGGGGCGCGGGCGAACCGACAGCGGGGGCAACTTCCTGATGAGCAAGACGCTGGATAACTGGTATTTTGAGCTGAATACCCTGTTCAAAGACGGCAGCGATTTGTACGTCGACCAGCGCTATCACGGCGCAGAACTTGAGAACGATAAAAATGTCGCCTACGTACGCCCGGTTATCTCATGGCAGAACGGACCGTTTTCCACCGCGGTCGCCATGGAAAGCAACCTGGTGAACAACGCTTACGGCTATCGTGACGATGCAGGGCGCTGGGTCGATCAGTCAGACCGGACCGGCTACGGGTTTACCATGACCTGGGACGGGCTCAAAACCGATCCGGAGAACGGCGTGGTCATGAACCTCAACACGGCTTACCTGGACGCGACGGGCGAAACCGACTTTACCTCAGGCATCAATGCCCTCTGGCGTAATTTTGAGCTGGGCTATATCTACGCCCATAACGAAATCGACGAGTTTAATACCTCAACGTTTGACGCCGAGTGTGAAAACGACTGCTGGATCACCGACCCGGGCGAGTACGACATTCACACCATCCATACGTCGTACCTGATCCCGAACGTCATGAAGATGAAAAATTTCAACGTCTATCTCGGCGCGTATGCGTCCTGGGTCAACGCTTCCCCGAAAGAGGGTGATAAGAAAAACGACGACCGCTACGGTGGCCGCGTGCGCTTTAAATACTATTTCTGATGTCGGCTAGCCGGTCAGACCTCTTCCGGGGTCTGGCTGGCTTCCCGCAGCGTGCCCGGCGCATGGCCAATGATGCGCTTAAAGGCCCGGCTGAACGCCGCCAGCGAGCCGTACCCCAGACGCAGGGCAACAGTTTCAATCGGCTGGTTTTCATGGCGAATGTACTGGATGGCAAGTCGCATTCTCAGTTCGCTGAGGTACTTTGCCGGGGTGGTTCCCGTCGCGGTCAGAAACCGTTCAGCAAACACGGAGCGGGAGGTGCCCGCTTCTTTTGCCAGATCCGCCACGCTCCAGTTCAGGCCTGGCTGCTGGTGCATTGCGTAGATGGCCCGGCTCAGGCGCGGGTCGCGTAACACCTGTACCCAGCCGGTGGCTTTACCGCAGCCGCCCTCAACCCAGCCGCGCACAATTAACGCCGCCACCACGTCAGCCAGCCGCGCAAGGATCCCGGCGAACCCGGCCTGACGCGCCACGGATTCTCGCTCCATCGCCGCCAGTAACGGATGGATTTCCGGCCAGGTGGACATCAATCGGCTGACCATCATCACCTCCGGCATTGCCTTAATCAGGGGCTGCATTCCGCCAAGCTCAAAATCCATACACCCGCTAAAGATAATGGTGTTGTCGCTCTCCGGGCAGGGCTCGCAGGTTATGGCGCACACCGAGCTGCAGATAGGCTCGCTCGGAAAGGCGTTCACCGGAGTAATGGCTGCCTGCGCGTCAGAGAGCAGGGCGTGGGCGTTCCCGCCGGGAATAAACAGCGCGTCGCCGCCGCTCAGTTCGAAGGTCGCACCGCTCTCCATTCGCAACAGGGCGCTACCGTGGCTCACGAAATGGAACTGGGCCTTACCGGGTGCCTGGTGAAACGCCACGCCAAACGGCGCGCTTGCTTCAATCCGTCGGTATTTCACGCCCGACAGGCGCATGCCGCGTAAGAGCTCGCTGATCAAATCGGGGGACTGAACGGTCATGGCACAACTCCGGACGAATAATCAATAAGTGGAGATTATATATCATAGATCGTCCACGGTGAACCCTCTATGCTTTTGCGACAGTTGTCACATTTTAATAACGGGAGAACAACCGATGAATTCATGTGTCGTGGCGAGAGAGGCCGTCGCGCCTGCCAGGCCCGCCTGGCGAGCCGTCTATTCACTGGGGCTGGGCGTGTTTGGTTTGATAACGGCAGAGTTTCTGCCAGCCAGCCTGTTGACGCCGATGGCCGCCAGCCTGGGCGTCACGGAAGGCATGGCCGGGCAGGCCGTCACCGCTACCGCGCTGGTGGCGCTGGTCACCGGGCTGCTGATTGCCCCGGCGACCAAAAATATCGACCGTCGCTGGGTACTGATGTTTTTCTCCGTATTGCAAATCATCTCCAGCCTGCTGGTGGCCTTTGCGCCTACCCTGCACGTGCTACTGATGGGGCGTTTACTGTTAGGGGTTGCCATCGGTGGATTCTGGGCGATGTCGACGGCGACAACGATGCGGCTGGTGCCAGCGGACAAAGTCCCCAAAGCGCTGGCGATCATTTTTTCCAGCGTCTCTATTGCTACCGTGGTGGCCGCACCGCTGGGGAGCTATCTGGGCAGCCTGATCGGCTGGCGTAACGTCTTTGTGCTCTGCATTTTGCCGAGCGTGCTGGCGGTACTGTGGCAGCTTTGGGTGCTGCCGTCCATGAAGCCGGAGAGCAGCGGCAGCCTGAGCACGCTGTTCCGCGTGCTGCGCCGTCCGGGCATGATTGGCGGCATGCTGGCGACCATTCTGATCTTCAGCGGCCATTTCGCTTTCTTCACCTATCTGCGCCCGTTCCTGGAAACGGTGGGGCAGGCGAGCGTTGAGACCATTTCACTGATCCTGCTGGGCTTCGGGCTGGCCAACTTTGTCGGCACCTCCGTTGCCGGGCATCTGCTGGCACGCAATCTTCGCCTGACATTGGCGCTGGTGCCGTTCGTCATGGGCATACTTGCGCTAACGATGGTGGCGTTTGGTCATCTGGCGATGCTGGATGGTTTCCTGGTGGCGCTGTGGGGCTTTGCGTTTGGTCTGGTGCCGGTGGGCTGGTCAACCTGGCTTGCCACCACCGTTCCGGATGAAGCCGAAAGTGCTGGGGGGCTGCTGGTGGCCTCAATCCAGCTGGCGATAAGCGCCGGTGCGGCAGTTGGCGGGGCGGTGTTTGACCTCAACGGTGCCAGCGGCGTGTTTGCCGGCAGCGGTTTCCTGCTGGTGACGGCGATGGTGATTGTGTTGATGGGCGTGAAGGTTAAGGCGGAGTGATCGTTTTCCCTCTCTTCAGGGAGAGGGACTTAACGGGTGTCCATTGTTTTATGCTACCGCTCTTTCATTCCATGTGTCTTTAAACATGATGTTCCCGGCGCAATATTTCCATTCAATCGATTCATAGCGGAGTTCGACTTCTTCCATATGCGCACTTGCGATACCGAGCGGGTGCAATACTGGCGAGATCCTTGTTATCTTTACGTTTTCCAGAGTAATATTGAAGTATTCGCGCTCAATACCGGCGTCATCAATTTTATACATTTTGATTAATGCAAATTTGAATGTTTTGCCTGTACATACAGCACGAAATAAATAGGGTGTGATGCGGTCTATTTCTTTTTCAAAGATAATTGGAACATGAAGGCGTGTCCCCGTCAATTTCCCCGTATTGGAACAGGTGGGGATCCAGACGGAGTGATTAAACGATTTTAGTTCGGTAGAGCCCAATCTTGTGGGCATTAAACATTCTCCTAAAACGGGAGCGTTATTTTCATCAGTAAACCATATATGTGCTGGTGTAGACATATTTTTATTTTCCTTTGTAAAAAAAGGCGATTGATAAAACTACGAGTGTAATTATTCCAATGATTCGTATTGCTATCACGTCATCATCAATAACAGATACTGTAGCCATTGATAAAAGAAGAATGATTACGACGACTCCGCAAGCACGTAAATCTCTTACTATATCATCCAGGATTAGTTTTAATATGCTTTTGATGAAATTAAACATTATTTTATCATCTTTATTAAGGCTTCAGTAATATCATCATCTGAAGCGGAGTAAATATTAAAATGACCTGATTTTGTTATGACGGGTTCAATGAGGAAGTACATCATTTCAAGATGTTCCATATATAGTGCATGATAAAAAAGCGGTCTATTATTTTTTAACCTATTGGCACTATCAGCGGCATGCTGAACCAGACTATAGGTATTAAGGACAAATAAAACTATTGCACCTTTACCTGCTATCTTATTAATAAAGGCATTTTGTACGGAAGAATTCATATTGTTTCCATAACAGATGTATTTGGCCACTGCATAGAGTAAACCGATTTTGGATATTTGTTTAATGGAGTAGGGTGTTGTAAGGCGTATTGTTTTTTCAAGAATGTTTCTTTTTCGATCTTCACTTTTGCCATTTAGTAATGTTTCTATATAAAGCCTTATCATTCTGAAAATAATGTCTCTGTGTGTTACCAGTTGATAAATACCATCAACAAATCGCTTGTCCTCTATGCTCAATCGTTTACAGACATCCTGATAATTGTCTGTAAAACAAGATGTATAATAAAGCAAACGCGTAGTAGCATCACCAAGATTATTTAAATACTCTATGGCACCATCCTTTACCCCCGCGACGGCGCGATCGAGTCTTAATGCGAGCTCTTTATCGGATCCGATTTTTTCTATGATTTCCTTGCTGTAATACATAATGTTTCCCTGTTGTGCGCAGGGTTTATCATGGTCTACGTTATCGTCTCAGGACAGTGATCGCACTCGCACTTTTAAAAGTAAAATAAAGAATAACCGCTAACCTATTATCTAAGTTAATCGGTGTTTTTTTTATAATCGATACGATGAATTGGAAAGCGGTGAATAACTCTAAGATTATCTTGAAATGTAAATCCTGCGAGGGTTGAGGTGATATTACTTAATGATGTTTTAATTTATAGGCCGGGTAAGCGCAAGCGCCACCCGGCATCAAGGTAAGGCTTACAGCCCTTTCTTATCCATAAATACCGCCAAATCCACCAGGCGATTTGAGAATCCCCATTCGTTGTCATACCACGCCAGGATCTTCACCATCTTCCCGCCAATCACCAGCGTGGAAAGCCCGTCGATAATTGAGGAGCGCGGGTCGCCCTGATAGTCGCTGGAGACCAGCGGTTCATCGCTATAGCCCAGGATCCCTTTCAGCGGCCCGCTGGCGGCCGCGTTGCGGAACGCCTCATTCACCTCTTCGGCGGTCACGCTACGGCTGAGCGTTACCGTTAAATCCACAATCGACACTACCGGCACCGGCACGCGCAGGGAGTACCCGGTCAGCTTGCCGTCCAGGGAGGGGATCACTTTGCCCAGCGCTTTCGCCGCGCCGCTGGAGTAAGGCACTATCGACAGCGCCGCCGCACGTGCGCCGCGCAGATCTTTCTCCGGCTGGTCGTGCAGCGCCTGGCTGTTGGTGTAGGCGTGTGTTGTGTTCATCAGCCCATGTTCAATGCCAAACTGCTGATGCAGCACCTGAGCCGCCGGTGCCAGCCCGTTAGTGGTGCAACTTCCGTTACTCACCACAAAATGCTGAGCCGGGTCATAGCTGTCGTGGTTCACGCCCATCACGACCGTCAGATCGTCATTCTTTCCGGGGGCGGAGATGATGACGCGCTTAGCGCCACCGCGTGTGATATGCACCGCCGCTTTTTCCCGATCGGTAAAGAAGCCGGTGGCCTCAATCACCACGTCAACGCCGACATCGCGCCACGGGATATTTGCCGGATCGCGCTCGCTAAACACCGTAATTCGCTGACCATCCACCTGCAGCGCGCCGTCGGCGGCTTCAACGGGTGCAGGCAGCTTGCCCAGAAGGGAATCATGTTTCAGCAGGTGGGCGAGGGTTTTACTGTCCGTCAGATCGTTAATGGCCACAATCTGCAGATCCGGGTTACCCAGCGCCGCGCGCAGGAAATTACGTCCGATACGGCCGAAACCGTTAATACCGACCTTAACCATGGTGCACTCCTTATCTCTGTTGTCTGGAGTCACTGTAGACGTCGGGCTGATTGGCGTAAACGACAAAAAAGGATCAGATTACGCCATCTTGCGGCAGTGGAAGCGCTGGCGGTATTCGCCCGGCGTGAGGTGGAGCTGTTTCTCAAACACGCGGCGCAGATTAATACTGGTGCCAAACCCGCTTTGCGCGGCAATGCGCTCAAGGGGATCATGCGTTTGCTCAAGCAGTTGGCGGGCAGCGGACAGACGCGCTTCGGTGACGTAGCGGGCAGGAGAGACCCCCGCCTCGCGGGTAAATACCCGGGTAAAATTGCGCGGGCTCATCGCCACTTTTTCCGCCAGATTTTCCACGCAAAGGTCGGCGGTAAGGTTCTGCAGGATCCAGGTTTGCAGATCGCCGATCGGCCCTGATGATCCAGCCTGCTGCAGGCTGTAGCGGCTGAACTGCAGCTGCCCGCCGGGGCGGCGCAGGTACATCACCATATCCTGCGCGACGTCGCGGGCGAGGGTAAAGCCATAGTCATCCTCCACCAGCGCCAGCGTCAGATCGAACCCGGAACTCACGCCGCCAGAGGTCCAGATGGGGCCATCCTGAATATACAGCGGGCCGCCTTCGACTTTGATAGCCGGGTACTGGGCTTGCATCGTCTCCAGCAGCCGCCAGTGGGTGGTCGCGCGGCGACCGTCCAGCAGGCCGGTCTGGGCCAGCAGCATCGCGCCGCCGCAAATAGAGGCGACCCGTCGGGCATGCGGCGCAGCGAGGTGCAGCCAGTCCACCACCGCCGTGCTCTCCTGCTCGTTCATCCCGCGCCCGGTGATGATAATGGTGTCCAGCGGTTCACGCGGATCCAGCTCCGGCAGGCGATAGTCCGCCAGCAGATTCAGGCCGGACTGGCCGTGGATCACCTGGTGCGGCTGCGTAGTGGCGATGATAATCCGGTAGCGGGGCTGGGTAAGGCCTTCCGCATGCAGCCGGTTGGCCTGCATCAGAATGTCGGCGATACCGGCGGCTTCAAACAGCATGCCGCCGTCGGGAACAATAATCAGGATCTTTTTCATGTCCTGAAAAGTACCTTTATTGCAGAATAAGTCAAGCAGCGCGATTCCGGTAAAGCAAAGCGATTTAAGTTCTTTGTGATTTCAGACGTAATCCCCGATCGTCAGGGCATTGTCTCTGGCGAAACGGCGTCTGAAGGAATGGGTAAACGAAGCTCCCTCTATTTACATCCGCAACAACGCGAACAAATCCACCGTCTTGCGTCGGGATTTCTGTGGCGAAGCGAACTGCCCACGTGGCTGTTGATCGTCACTATTTATGCTGGCTGGTTTGCCACGCTGAGGTTCTGGCAAACGCTTGGCCTGCTGCCCGCCACGCTGCTGCTGATCTGGTTTACCGCCTGGTATATGTCCCTGCAGCATGAGCTTATCCACGGACACCCGACGCGGTTTGCCTGGCTCAACCAGCTGTTTGGCACGCTCCCGCTGGCGGTCTGGTATCCGTACGGCCTGTACCGGGATTCGCATCTGGCCCATCATCGTCACGATAGTCTGACCTTTCCGGCGGATGACCCGGAGTCGTACTATTTTACCGATGAAAGCTGGGCGCGCTTTACACCCTGGCAGAAACGCGCGATCCGCGCCCGAAATACCTTTGTCGGTCGGATTGCGCTGGCGCCGCTGCTGGATATCTTTCAGACGCTGGGCAGTGCCGCGGCGGCGTTTCGTGATTTTCACCAGCGGGCAATCGCAATGTGGCTGGTCCACGTTTTGCTGCTGGTGGCGCTCTTCATCTGGATGACACACGTCGGTTTTTCACCCGTCTGGTTCGTGCTGGCGGTAAGCTATCCGGCGCTGGCACTGACCAAGATTCGTTCGTTTTACGAACATCGCGCGGCGGACGATCCGCTCGCGCGCTCGGTCATTAACGAGGCCGGGCTATTCTGGCGGGTGCTGTTTTTGAATCTCAACTATCATTCAGTCCATCACGATCTGCCGGGCGTTCCCTGGTACGGGTTGCCGACGATCTACCGGCAAAACCGTGAGGCGTACCGGCAGCGTAACCACGGCTTTGTGGTCCGAGGCTACGGTGAATGGCTACGCCAGTTCTGGACCCAGCCAGTGGAGGTCACCGTCCATCCCGGAAAACAACAGGAGGAGAGGCATGAGTAACCTGCTGGCGTTTCCCATGTACGCCGTGGATCGCGCCGATACCCGCGCGCTCTGGCTGGCGGTGCAGCATCTGCTGGCCGTGCGCGGCGTGTCCGTCGAGGGTGCTCCCGGCTGGCCGGAGTCGGACCTGCTGACCCACTGGCAGCAGCCTGCGCTTATTCTCAGCCAGACCTGCGGCTACCCGCTGGTGACGCAGCTCCCGGAGGTACAGGTGGTGGGCTGTTTTCACTACACCGCCGCGGGCTGCGAGGGGAGCCAGTACCGCAGTTTTCTGGTAGCGCGCGAGGCGGATCGGCACCTCACGCTGGCGGATTTTCGCGGACGTCGGGCGGTCTGTAATTCTGCGGACTCCCAGTCCGGCTTCAACGCGCTGCGAAAAAAAGTGGCTCGCCTGGCGAGTGACGGGCCATTTTTCTCGCAAACGTCCTTCAGCGGCAGTCACCGTCAGTCGTTGATTGATGTGAAGCGTGGGGCTGGGGATATCGCGGCCATCGACTGCGTCACCTGGGCACTGCTGCAGCGTCATGAGCCGGAACGGCTTGCGGGGCTGGCGGTCATTGACCGCACACCGCTGACGCCGGGGCTGCCGCTGATCACCTCGCATAACACCTCGCCTGAAACGCTTAACGCCATTCGCGATGCGCTCTGCGTGCTGGTAAGTTCGCCCGAATACAGGGAGGTGTGCGACGCGGTGCTCATTAGCGGTTTCAGCGTGGTGATGCGGCAGGCCTACGCCTCGTTGCTCGCGTGATAGATTGCCTGCGCGTCGGTAAAGCAGCGCAGCGCCAGCGATGAGAGCGGTTTTTGTCTGCGCATAATCAGGCCAATGGGGGCCTCAATGTTCGCGTCGGCGATGGGGACAATCCTGAAATTGCTGTTCAGGGCTTCCAGCCCGTTGTTCAGCGGCATCACGGCGCAGCATACGCCGCTCTGTACGGCCTGGATGATCTGGAACGTGGAGTCGCTCTCAAAAACGGCCGTCGGTTCGATGCCGGCAGATTTAAAGCTGGCCTCCATATGCGCCCGGTAGTGCATCCCTTTGGTCAGAAAACCCAGCGGAAAATCCGTCAGGTCGTGCCAGGTCAGCGTCTCCGGGGTAAGCTGGAAATGACGGACGTCGTGCAGCAGGCCCATTTTCGTTTCTGGCAGCCGGATAATGTCAAACAGGCTGGTGTCGATGCTGTTGAGATAGCAAATCCCCAGTTCCAGCTGGTTGCGGCTGACCCCGTCGGCAATCTGCGCCGAAGACATCGAATAGAGGCTGTAAGTAAGTTCAGGGTATTTTTGCGTCAGCTGACGAATGAAGATCATCGGATCCACGCTCGCCAGCGGGACCATCCCCAGACGTAGCTCACCCACCACCTGGCCTTTACACAGCGCGGCTTCCGCCTGCAATCCGTCGTGCGCGGCCAGAAGGGCGCGCGCCCACGCGAGGATGCGCTCTCCCTCCGGCGTAAACCCTTCAAAACGCTGTCCGCGCACAATCAGCACCAGTCCCAGCTCCTCTTCCAGGCTGCGGATGCGCATGGAGAGGGTCGGCTGGGTGATGTTGCACCGCGAGGCCGCTTTCCCAAAGTGCCGGGTCTCATCGAGCGCGAGTAAATATTTTAACTGTTTTATATCCATCAGGTTCCTCCGCGCGAACAGCCTTACAGCATGCGGATCTCTTTCGAGCGCAGTGTAATGCGAACCGGAACCGATTTATACGACGGCGTCCCGCTGTCCTTATCGAGATAATCGAGCGGCACCAGCACGTTCGCCTCCGGGTAATAGGCGCCGACGGTGCCCGGCGCGATGCTGTACGCCACCACCGTAATATCCTCCAGGCGCTGAACGCTGCCGGGGAGGGCGGTTTCGATATCCACGCGGTCACCGTGTTCCAGCCCTGACTGTGCCATATCCTCTTCATTCATAAACAGCACGTCCCGGCGGCCAAAGACGCCACGGTAGCGATCATCGAGGGCATAAATGGTGGTGTTGTACTGGTCATGGCTACGCAGCGTGATCAGGCGCAGCACATGCTCGCCCTCACCGCTGGCGTTTTCGTGTACGCCATCAAATACCGAGAACATCGCTTTGCCCGTCGCTGTCGGCCAGATACGCTTTGTTGGTGGCAACGGCATGCGGAAGCCTCCCGGAACCCGGATCCGCGCATTGTAGTTCTCAAAGCCCGGAATGGTCTGCTCGATCAGATCGCGGATGCGGTCGTAATCCTCGACCAGCGTCAGCCAGTCCACGCGTGTTTCCGGCAGGGTAGCCTTCGCGAGGCCAGCGACGATGGCGGGTTCCGAACGAAGCAACGGCGAGGCGGGTTTCAGCTTGCCGGAGGAAGCATGCACCATCGACATGGAATCTTCGACGGTAATGGACTGACGGCCGGTGGCCTGCATATCCAGTTCGGTGCGGCCAAGGCACGGGAATATATAGGTCTCTTTGCCCACCAGCAGATGCGTGCGGTTCAGCTTAGTCCCGACGTGCACGCTCAAATCCAGGTTACCCATCGCCGGGAAGCCCCGTTCGTGATCGGGCATCGCAACCGCAAAATTACCGCCGAGGCAGATGAGCGCTTTCGCACGACCGTCGATCATCGCCTGCGTGGCCTGCACAGCATCGTGTCCGTGGTGAGAGGGCGGCTCAAAACCAAACACTTGTTTCAGACGGTTCAGGAAGGCCGGGGCAGGTTTCTCGCTGATCCCGACGGTCCGGTTCCCCTGAACGTTAGAGTGACCGCGCAGGGGGCAGATCCCCGCACCGGGCTTGCCGATGTTCCCGCGCAGCAGCAGCAGGTCAGCAATCAGGCGGACGTTCGCCGTGCCTTTGTTATGCTGGGTGATCCCCATTCCGTAAGTAATGATGGTGGCATTTGATTTGGCATAGGCCTCTGCGACTTTCAGGAGCGCCGCCTGGCTGAGCCCCGACTCGCGCTCGATGTCGTCCCAGCGGGTTTGCGCGATATCGGCAGCAAAATCTTCAATGCCCTGAGTATGTTCAGCAATAAAGGCGTGGTCGAGCACGTCACCGCGTTCGGCCTCCATTTCCAGAAGGTGTTTGGCAATGCCTTTCAGCGCGGCGGCATCGCCCCCGGCCTTCACCTGGAAATAGGTCGAGGCGATGTCCGTTGAGCCATAGGTTGCCATTTCAATCACGCTTTGCGGGTCGGCAAAACGTTCGAGAGCGCGCTCGCGCAGCGGGTTGAAAACGATAATCGGCACGTTGCGACGAGCCAGCTCGTGGAGGGTACCCATCATTCGCGGATGGTTGGTGCCGGGGTTATGGCCGATGGAGATCACCAGCTCGGTCTTGTCGAAATCGTCCAGCGAGACGGTGCCTTTCCCAATACCGATGGAGCGCGGCAAACCGACGCTGGTGGCCTCGTGACACATATTAGAGCAGTCGGGGAAGTTATTGGTGCCGTACTCGCGGGCGAAGAGCTGGAACAGATACGCTGCTTCGTTGGAGGCGCGCCCGGAGGTATAGAACTCGACCTGGTCTGGTTCGAGCCCGCGTAAAATCTCGCCGATACGCTGAAATGCCTCGTCCCAGTCGACAGGGCGGAAGGTATCGCTGGCCCGGTCGTAGCGCAGGGGATGCGTCAGGCGACCGTAACCTTCCAGCTCAAAATCCGATTTAGCCAATAGTGAAGAGACGCTGTTTTCCGCCAGAAACGCGGGGGTCACGCGTTTGCTGGTGGCTTCCCAGGTCACCGCTTTCGCGCCGTTCTCGCAGAACTGGAATGTGGATTTATGTTCTTTATCGGGCCACGCGCAGCCGGGGCAGTCAAAACCGTCAGGCTGGTTGGTGCGCAGCAGCGTAGCGGGGGCGTCCAGGGTGTCCATTTGGGTTCGCACCGCGATGGCCGTCGCTTTTAATGCGCCCCAGCCGCCGGCAGGACCCTCATAGTGTCGGATACCGGGAACTGAGCGTCTTTTCGTGTTCATACATACTCCTGACGGGTTTGGTCGCGCAACGGCTGCGTAATAGGCAAAAGCAATGACTGGCAGGGAGAGAACTCCATGCGTTCGGGTTACGGCTCCTGCCTGTAATCATATTTTATAACAGTGAGTTAAAAGGGTTGGTGCGTAACTATTTAAAGAAATTATAACGAATTTTTATCATTTTAATAATAAATTGTATCTATCACCCGGTAGGCAGGATAGATAGCGTCGAGTGAGAAAGTATGTAGCGCAGGTGAAATTTCGAATGAAAGTAACGGTCGTTCCAAAAGTGAAAATATCGCGGCTGACAGGCGATATATGGGCTTCAGGAAACAAAATAGTGACGGGAATGTTTACTCAGGCTTAATGATTGATGGAAATGTATCGTGACTTTCAGAGTAATTATCACAACATGAGATATAAGTTATTTTGAGCCGTGAAATTAAAGGTGCGCGTCATCAGTAAAATAGCGATGCTGTGATCGGGTAATCCGGGAAATATTAAAGATACCTTGTTAGTGCAACAAATAATTCATCTTCATATATTCTTCTGACATCACTAAAACCACAATTCTACTAATTATGGTAGTGGCGATAATAGCATTATTGCGTTAATGAAATCAGTTCTTTTTTGAATTTTCTGCTTTAGTAACAGTGGGTTATAAGGTTGTAAGCTGGAGGAATAAAGCGATCCAGGCCATGTCGGGTTTTTTTATCAGATAAATCCTATAATGTTTCGACTGCTTCAATTACCACCACTTACGAGGCGGTAAATATTGAATTGGAGCAAAGCTCATGTAAACTTGTTTACCGTTTGTCAAAATATGTCAGGAAGACGCTGGGCCTTATTCTGAAGGGCTCGTGCGGTAGCTATGTCTTTAAGTTAGTAACGCCTCGAAATTATCCTGACTATTTTAACGATAGCACCTAAGTCAAACTTCATCCCCTTTATCTCCATCATCAAAATATCGCTACGGAAAAGCATATGAAAATGCGCGTACTGTTTTCACTTCTGTTTGTAATGGCGGTGGCGGGCTGTAAAGCGCCACAGAAACCCGCGGTGACCGACGATACGATCGTGACCAGCCAGGTCAACGGCGTCACTCTGACTCACCGTCACGCCGTGGTGCCGCCAACGGAATTCACTCAGCTCAACGAGCCTTACCGTGCTATGTACCCGGCCTCCCTGATGAGCCGTCCTGATTTTGGCGGAAAGGTTATCCGTACGCTGGAAACCGGCAAAACCTACGTGGTGCTGGGGCAGGTAGAACACTACTGGATGGCGCTCGCCGATGAGGGGAACGACCAGCTGATTGGCTACGTTCCGATGCGTGCCGTTATCAAAGCCGACCAGTACGAAGCTACCGTTCGTAAACAGGCCATTCGTCCTAAGGCGCGTAAAAAAGCGACCTGTGTCGATGTGGATGGCAACAGCAAAGCCTGCAAAGACAGCGCTAACGGTACCTGGATCCTGAACTAAACGGCTTTCCTGAGCGTATTTTTATGAATAATAAAAATTTTCATAAGCTGTGGTTAGGCTTTTATGCGGTGATTTTCGCCCTTGTCAGTGGTTGTACGTCGTCTTCACACAGCGACCCTTCCCGCTACAATCTGCAGTTTCAGGCTCATCCACAAATCAATGATTCTGCGCCGCTTAAAGTCCGGGTGCTGCTGTTGAAATCCGATGCGGATTTCATGTCCAGCGACTTCTATTCCCTGCAGAACAACGCGTCAGCCACGCTTGGCGCGAATCTGCTGAACAGCGATGTTTTCTTCCTGATGCCGGGACAGCTCTCGAAAACCCTCAGCGGTCAGAGCGATCCCGAGGCGCGCTATATCGGCGTGATGGCGGAATATCAGAAGCTGGATGGAAAAAAATGGCGCGTTTCACTTCCTCTGCCTGTGCCGGGCGAAAATCATCTCTACCAGTTCTGGAAATGGTCCGCGGATGAACTCCAGGCCAACGTCTTTCTCGACGTAAACGGCATTCGGGTCATCAGCCAGTAACGCGCTTCACAACAGGAAACACATCATCATGACCAAAGCAGAAAAGGTCGTCTGGACCGAAGGCATGTTCCTGCGACCACACCATTTTCAGCGGACTGAAAGTTATCTGCTCAACCATGTTCGTGAGTGGGGTGCGCTGCAGCGTTCGTATCTCTGGGGCTTTCTCGATGTTGAACTGGACGAAGCGATGCTGCGCCAGGGCTGCATCGCCCTGAGCTACTGCAGCGGGTTACTGCCGGACGGCACCTTTTTCCAGGTCCGCAACGGACGCAACGGTCCTGCGCCGCTTAAAATTCCTGACAATCTCACCAACGAAAAGGTGGTGCTCGCGCTGCCGGTTCGTCGTGGCGAGCGGGAAGAGGTGATTTTCAGCGAAGAACCTGCCTCGCTGGCGCGCTTCGTCGCGTTTGAGCAGGAGGTGGAAGACGATAACGCCATGTCGGTGGGGGATGCCACCGTCCAGTTTGGCCGTCTGCGCCTGACGCTGATGCTGGAAAAAGACCTCACGGCAGAATGGACCGCCATCGGCGTGGCATTTGTGACGGAAAAACGCAACGACAACCACGTGCGGCTGGATAACAGCTACATCCCGCCGATGCTGAACGCCAATAACAGCCCGCAGATTTACAGCATGATCAACGATCTGCACGGCCTGCTGGTGCAGCGCAGCCAGCAGATTGGTGGCCGCCTGCGCCAGCCTGGCCGCTTTAACACCTCCGAACTGATTGAGTTTACGCTGCTTTCGCTGGTGAACCGTCATCTTGGCGAGGTTTCACATTTAAAAACGCTGCCGCTGCTGCACCCGGAAACCCTCTGGCGCAGCTGGCTGCCGTTTGCCACCGAGCTCGCGACCTGGACGTCGCAGCGCACCACCGAGAGCGTACTGCCGATTTACGATCATGACGATCTGGCGAACTGCTTCAGCAAGCTGATGCTGATGCTCCGTCAGGGGCTGTCGCTGGTGATGGAAGACCACGCCATTCAGCTGCCGCTTAACGAGCGCTCGCATGGCCTGAACATCGCCACCGTTCCTGAAACCAGCATGGTGCGCGAGTTCGGCTTCGTGCTGGCGGTAAAAGCCAACGTGCCTGGTGAACACCTGCAGACCCATTTCCCGGCACAGATGAAAATCGCGCCGGTCTCGAAAATTCGCGATCTGGTCCAGCTGCAGCTGCCGGGCATTATGCTGCGCGCCATGCCGGTCGCGCCGCCGCAGATCCCGTGGCATGCCGGCTACAGCTACTTTGAACTGGAGAAGGGCAGCGAGCTGTGGCACGAGATGGATAAGTCCGGCGCATTCGCCCTGCACCTTGCGGGTGAATTCCCGGGGCTGGATATGGAGTTTTGGGCCATCCGTAGCCCGACAGAATAATAAAGCGAGCGCTTAATATGCAGGAACGACAGGACACCGGCAGTGATGCCGCGTTTACCGGAGCCAGTAGCAACAACCCGCTGGTGGCGGCCGCCAACCCGCTGCTCAATGCGATTCCGCAGATCCGTCATTCGGTATCCCATGACGATCAGGTGGCGTTACGCCAGCGCCTGATCGATGAGATCCGCCGTTTCGAAGTCCGCTGTCAGCAGGCGGGGCTGCCCTACGAAGTGATCGTCGGGGCACGCTACTGCCTGTGTACGGCGCTGGACGAGGCCGCCGCGCTTACTCCCTGGGGCAGCAGCGGCGTCTGGTCCAGCAATGGCCTGCTGGTGACGTTCCATAACGAAACCTGGGGCGGCGAGAAGTTCTTCCAGCTGCTGGCGCGCCTGTCGCAGAACCCGCGCGAACATATTCTGCTGCTGGAGATGATCAACTACTGCCTGCTGCTCGGCTTCGAGGGGCGTTACCGGGTGCTGGACAATGGCCGCACCCAGCTTGAAACCATCAAGCAGCGGCTGTGGCAGATGATCCGCGGCGTGCGCGGCAGCTATCCGCCACCGCTTTCTCCCCATCCGGAAGATCGTCCGGTGCTGCGCAAGCTCTGGCGTCCGATGGTTCCCCTGTGGGCCTGCGTGGCGCTGGCCGGGTTTATCGCCTGTCTGTTTTATATCGTGCTTAACTGGCGTCTTGGCGATAACACCAACCCGGTGCTGGCGAAGATTTATCAGTCTCAGCTGCCGGAAACCACTATTCAGCAACCGGCCCGTCAGCTACCCGCTGTGCTGAACCTGCGCGGCTTCCTGAAGCCTGAAATCGAGGCGGGCCTGGTGGCGGTGAAAGACGAAGCGGATCGCAGCGTCGTTATCCTGAAGGGCGACGGGCTGTTTGCCTCCGCCTCGACCGTCGTGCGCGACCGCTATGAACCGGTCATCAACCGCATTGCGCAGGCGATGAACAACGTCAGCGGCAAAATTCTGGTGGTGGGTTACAGCGACAACGTGCCGATCCGCAGCGCGCGCTTTGCCTCGAACTACGAGCTGTCACTGGAACGCGCGCGCTCCGTACAGAAAATGTTGCAGGGAAGCCTCTCTCAGCCAGGCCGCGTGAAGGCGGAAGGGCGGGGCGAGATTAACCCGGTAGCGCCGAACACGACGCCGGAAAACCGCGCCCGTAACCGCCGTGTGGAAATAACTCTGCTGGTGTCGCCTGAAAACACCCAGGCCGAGCTGAACGGATTGCCGCAAGGAAACTAAGGATGCTGACTACACTTCTTTCCATTCTGACCAACCGCATTCTGTGGAGCTTCCTCGGCGTAACGGCGCTGGCGGCGGTGATCTGGATGATTGGTCCGCTGTTGTCCATCGTGGACACCCGACCGCTCGAATCCGAACAGAACCGCATCATCAGTATCGCCGTGGTCTACCTGCTGTGGGCGCAGGGCCATATTCTGCCGCGTCTTTATAACGCCTGGCTGAACCGCAAGCTGATGGACAAGCTCAACGAGAACACCACCAGCCCGGAGGCTGCGGATCCGCAGCAGCGCCTGAACAGCGAGGAGCAGATCCTCGCCAGCCGTTTTGATGAAGCCGCGCAGATGCTAAAAAAAGCGCACTTCAGCAAAGCGGGCCAGGGCGCCCAGTGGACCCAGCGCTTCAGCACGCAATATCTCTATCAGCTGCCGTGGTACGTCATTATCGGCGCGCCGGGCTCCGGTAAAACCACGGCGCTGGTGAACTCCGGGCTGCAGTTCCCGCTGGCCGACCGTTTCGGTAAGACCGCGCTGCGGGGCATCGGCGGGACGCGCAACTGCGACTGGTGGTTCACCAACGAGGCCGTGCTGCTGGACACCGCGGGTCGCTACACCACCCAGGAGAGCGAGCAGGTGCAGGACGCCGGTGAATGGCTGCAGTTCATGGGGTTACTGCGCAAGTACCGTCGCCGCCAGCCGATCAACGGCGTCATCGTCACGATCAGTATTTCGGACCTGCTGACCCAGTCTGCCGAAGCGTCCCGCCAGCAGGCGGTGAACCTGCGCCAGCGTCTGTCCGAGCTGCATGAACAGCTGGGTATCCGCTTCCCGGTGTATGTGATGGTGACCAAGGCCGACCTGCTCAAAGGCTTCCGTGCCTGGTTTGCCGACTATGACAAAGCGCAGCGCGACCAGATCTGGGGCTTCACGCTGCCATGGGAGCAGACCAAACACGCCGATTACGACCTGATGGGCAACTTCCAGCAGGAGTTTTCTCTGTTACAGCAGCGCCTCGATGCCGGGCTGCCGGAAACCATGCTGAAAGAGCATGACGCGAAAACCCGCGCCGAAGCGTACCTCTTCCCGCAGGAGTTCGCCGCGCTGCGTCCGCTGCTGGCGGACTACCTGAGCACGGTCTTCGCCCGCTCCAACTTTGAAACCGAATTTTCGCCGCGCGGGATCTACTTCGCCAGCGGGACTCAGGAAGGTATGCCGTTCGACCGCGTGATGGGCGAACTGAACCGCGCGCTCTCCCTGCCGGAAGGGGCAGAGAGCGATAACTGGGATTCGGTCAGCAAAGAGGCTCCAATCCCGGGCGCGAAAGGCCAGAGTTTCTTCATCAAGAATCTGCTGCAAAACGTTATTTTCCAGGAAGCCGGGATTGCCGGGGAAAACCGCTGGTGGGAACTGCGCAACCGGGCGGTGATCTGGTCCGGCTACGCGGCGCTGCTGGCCCTGCTGGCGATCCTCGGCGGGCTGTGGCTGACCAGCTATGCCAAGAACAAGTCCTATCTGGAAGAGGTGGATGCGAAGGTGCCGCTGCTGGACCAGCAGAGCAAAGCGCTGCAGAACCAGCCGCAGCGTGACCTGTTCGATCTGTTGCCTCTGCTGAATGGCCTGGTGGACCTGCCGAAAAGCGACGCGTTTGATGTCAACGATCCGCCAGTGTCGCGCCGCATGGGGCTTTACCGTGGGGATGACGTTAGCGACGCTTCGCAGTCCCTGTATCAGAAGGCGCTGGATCAGCTGCTGTTGCCTGCCGTTGCTATGCACATCACCACCTGGCTGCGCAACGACAACGGCAGCGACGTTGAGTACAGCTACGAGGCGCTGAAAGCCTATCAGATGCTTTATCAGCCGAAGCACTACGACGGCAAATTCCTGCACTCCTGGGTAATGCTCAACCTACAGCGCAACCTGCCGCAAAACGTCACGAAGGCGCAGCTGCAGCAGCTCGAATGGCATCTCACCCAGCTGCTGGAGCCGAAAATTCAGGCCTCGCCGTACGCGCAGGACGAATCCCTGGTGGCGCGCGAAAGAGCCCTGATCAACCAGCAGCCGCTTTCAACCCGCGTCTACGGTCGCCTGAAGCGCCTGCTGGAACATGACGACAACCTCAAGCCGGTCTCCCTTTCCGACCTGGGCGGGCCGCAGAGCGAGCTGGTGTTTTCCCGCAAAAGCGGTAAGCCGGTGAGCGAAGGCGTTCCGGGTCTTTATACGCCGGACGGTTACTGGAAAAGCTTTAACGGGCAGATTGACAGCGTGACGACCGCCCTGCATGAAGACGATGCCTGGGTGCTGGGCGCCGCGACCGCGCAGGAAGATAAACAGCAGATCGATAACGCCGTGCGCCAGCTCTACATGCGCGACTTTATTGCGAACTGGGATCGCTTTCTCGCCGACATCCAGCTAAACAACAGCGCCGATCTTTCCCAGCGCATCAACACCGCGCGCCTGCTCTCTGGCGCAAACTCTCCCCTGCGCCGCCTGGTGCAGAACCTGAGCCAGGTGCTGACGCTCTCCCGCGATACCCCGGCACCGGAAGATGCCGGTAAAGCGCAGGCGCAGAGCAACCGCGCCACCCGCACGCTGGAAGCGCTGTTCAGTAATAATGACAATGCCCCGACGCAGGCGGCCGCGATTACTCAGGCACCTGAGCAGCTGGTAACGGACCACTTCGCGCCGATGATTGAGCTGGCCCAGCCGCTGGAGAAGGGCGGCAAGACCATCGTCTTTGATGATTTTCTTAAGCAGGTGGATGAGCTTTATCGCTACCTGACCGCCGTGCAGGACGCCGCCAACAGCGGTATGCCGGCACCGGGCGGCGAGGCGATCAGCCGTCTGCAGGCCAGCGCCGGTCGACTGCCGGGCGGACTGCAAACCATGTTCAGCAACATGGCGGTGGGGGCCAGCAGCGATACCCAGCGCCGTGACCTGGAAAACGTGCGTAAGCGGATTAACGTCGAAGTGGGCGGGTTCTGCCGTCAGGCGATCGCCGGTCGCTACCCGCTGGTGCGCAGCGCCAGCACCGAGGTCACTCCGGACGATCTCGCCCGCATGTTTGCGCCGGGCACCGGGCTGATGGACACCTTCTTTCGCGACAACCTGACCAGCAAAGTGGATACCACCCAGGCAAACTGGCGCTTTATGCCGGGCATCGACGGTAAAACCCTGCCGGGCAGCGAAGGTGTGCTGAGACCGTTCCAGCAGGCCCAGTCGATTCGCGACGCCTTCTTTGCTAACGGCGCGACCACGCCGTCTTTCAAGGTAACGGTACGCACCGTGAGGATGGATAACACCATTCTGAACCTGACGCTGGACGTTGACGGCCAGCTGCTGCGCTACAGCCACGGTCCGCAGGCCGTGCAGATCATGAACTGGCCGGGGCCGGGTGGCACCAACCAGGTCCGTATGCAGCTGGGTCTGGCTAACGGCAGCACCGCGACGCTGGTCACCAACGGTGCCTGGGCGCTCAATCGCTTTTTCGATAAAGCGCGCACCAGCCCGGGCGCGGGAAGCCTGAGCCGTCAGGCCACCTTCAACGTCGACGGTCATCAGGTCACGCTGGAGTTCGCGCCAAACAGCATTCGCAACCCGTTCCAGCTTCCCCGTTTCTCATGCCCATAACCGCAAGGACAGCCGTATGACGAATACCCCTGCGATGAACCGCTACAGCTGGTATGGCAAATTACCCAGCGCCGGAGATTTTTTGCAGCGTCGCTTTCCTGACACTTTACAGCGCCAGTGGTCGCACTGGTTTCAGGTTGGCCTGCTGGCCTGGCAGCAGGAAGAGCAGCGCAGCGGCGAACGCCAGTTCACCAAAGCTCCGGTCTGGAATTTCGTCGTCCCGCCGATGCTGGGCAGCCAGATGATCCAGATGGGTTGCCTGCTGCCCGGCCGCGACAGCGTTGGCCGACACTACCCGGTTTGCATTCAGCTCAGCTTTGCCCCGTCAGAGTGGTCGACCAGCCTGCTCAGCCAGGCGGAAAGCTGGTATCAGCAGATTGGACGTCTGGGCCTGCACGCGGTGCGCAACAGTTTTTCCGCCTCGCAGCTGGATGAGATGCTGATGTCCATTCCGGCGCCGCAGCCCGTCGAGCCGCAGAAGCGTTCCGACATCCTCGACGTGATTGGCTACGACGAGGACGGCCAGAACACGCTGGGCTGGCCGCAGGCGGCAGAGTGTTTTGACCCGCTGCGTCAGACCAGCTACTGGTGGACCAACCGCTGCGACGGTTACCCGCTGTACACCCACGTTCACAGCGGCAACTTCACCGGGCAGCTTTTTACCCTGCTGTTCGACCCGGCAGGGGGCGCCCGTCCGGGACGTCACGGCCTCTATCCGCCCATGTTTGAATAAGCAGGGAACGTATGAACATCGAAGTATTTCTCGCGCCAGTAAGCCCCGACAAGCCCTGTGGCGACAATCTGGAGTACGACGCTGACTTCCAGGCGATGAACCAGGCAAGCCTTGGGAAAGCGGAACAGCAGTTTGGCGACACCATCATCCCGGCAGAGCCAGCGGACTGGAACACGGTAGAAAAATTCGCTACCAGCCTGCTGAGCCGTACAAAAGATCTTCGCGTGATGCTGGCGTTAACCCACGCCTGGACCCGTCGTCGTGGCCTTGCGGGCTACGCGGACGGGCTGTTGCTGGTGCAGGAGGCGATTGCACGCTACTGGGAGCCGCTCTATCCGCTGCTGGAAGAGTATGGCGAAACCGACCCGTTCTATCGCATTAACGCTCTGGCAGGGCTGAGCGATAAATCCGAGCTCACCGTCGCGGTACGTAACGCCTCGCTGCTGCGTTCAAACGGCGATGAAATTTCGCTGCGTGACGCCCAGGCGCTGCTGGACGGCAGTAAAACCGAGTGCCCGGACTATCCGGGTGGACGTCCACGACTGATTGACGAACTGGCCCGCGGCGACCAGCCGGGGACCGCAGCGGTTATCGTCATTAACGAACGACTGCTGGCTATCCGCGAGCTGCTCATCGGGCATCTCGGAGAAAGCGGCGTACCGGAAATGGAACAGCTGCTGAAAACCGTGGGGCTGGTCGCCAGCGCCTGTCAGGTGACCGATATCAGCAAGCTGCTGCCGAACCGTGAGGCGCAGGCTGAACAGCACGCCGAGCCGCAGCCTGCGGCAGCGCAGCCCGTTCAGCCGGTCACCGACTGGCGCAGCGTGAAGGTCACCAGCCGCGCCGACGCGCAGCTGATGCTGGAAAAAGCGAAGCAGTATTTTGCGCAGTACGAACCGAGCCACCCCGCACCGCTGATGATTGAACGGGTGCAGCGG
This sequence comes from Enterobacter chuandaensis, assembly GCF_039718975.1. Classification (NCBI taxonomy): domain Bacteria; kingdom Pseudomonadati; phylum Pseudomonadota; class Gammaproteobacteria; order Enterobacterales; family Enterobacteriaceae; genus Enterobacter; species Enterobacter chuandaensis. The sequence goes on along the minus strand of NZ_CP097173.1, from coordinate 2,716,902 downwards.
CTGTCAGAACTTAACTTTATGGACATTATTCGCGACCTGGCGCCAGACGGCGTTAACCAACTGGAAAACATCTTTGGACGCCGCGAATAACGCGTCCAGGCATTATGACGACAGGCATGGAGCCTGCCGTTTCACCTTCACCGCGCATCTTTGATGGAGAACATCATGGCAATGAGTAACAGTGGGCAGAAATTCATCGCACGTAACCGTGCCCCCCGCGTGCAGATCGAGTACGACGTAGAGATCTACGGTGCAGAACGTAAAATTCAGCTGCCGTTCGTGATGGGCGTTATGGCCGATCTGGTCGGCAAACCGGTGGAAAACCTGCCGGCCGTCGACGAGCGTAAATTCCTTGAAATCGACATCGACAACTTTGACGAACGCATGAAGGCGCTGAAGCCGCGCGTGGCGTTCCAGGTGGATAACACCCTGACCGGCGAAGGTAAGCTCAACGTGGATCTGACCTTCGACAGCATGGACGACTTCCTGCCGGATGCGGTAGCCCGCAAGGTTGAGCCGCTGAACAAGCTGCTGGAAGCCCGTACACAGCTCTCCAACCTGCTGACCTATATGGACGGCAAAAACGGTGCGGAAGAGCTGATCGCAAAAATTCTGCAGGATCCGACGCTGCTCAAATCCCTGAGCCAGTTGCCGAAAAATGACGAAAGCGCGAAAGGTAGCGAGGAATAATCGATGAGCAACCAGACTCAACAACATGAGCAGCAGGCGGGTCAGGCGTTCAGCCAGGATGAGTTCAGCGCGCTGCTGAACAAAGAGTTCCGCCCGAAAACCGATCAGGCGCGTTCCGCCGTGGAGAGCGCGGTTAAAACCCTGGCGCAGCAGGCGCTGGAAAATACCGTTACCTTCTCCAACGACACCTACCGCACCATTCAGAACCTGATCGCCGGTATCGATGAGCAGCTGTCGCAGCAGGTAAACCAGATTATTCACCATGAAGAGTTTCAGAAGCTGGAGAGCGCCTGGCGCGGTCTGAGCTACCTGGTGAACAACACTGAAACTGACGAGATGCTGAAGATCCGCTTTATGAGCATCTCCAAACAGGAGTTGGGCCGCACCCTGAAGCGCTTCAAGGGCGTGGGCTGGGACCAGAGCCCGATCTTCAAGAAAATCTACGAGCAGGAGTACGGTCAGTTCGGTGGCGAGCCGTTTGGCTGCATCGTGGGCGACTATTACTTCGACCACAGCCCGCAGGACGTTGAGCTGCTGGGCGAAATGGCGCGTATCGGCTCTGCGGCCCACTGTCCGTTTATCACCGGTACCGCACCGGGCGTGATGCAGATGGAGTCCTGGCAGGAGCTGGCTAACCCGCGCGACCTGACCAAAATCTTCCAGAACACCGAATATGCCGCCTGGCGTTCACTGCGTGAATCCGAAGACGCCCGCTATCTGGGGCTGGTGATGCCGCGCTTCCTGTCGCGCCTGCCGTACGGCATTCGTACCAACCCGGTGGACAGCTTTGACTTTGAAGAGCAGACCGACGGCGCGAACCACAACAGCTACTCGTGGGCGAACGCCGCTTACGCGATGGCGGCCAACATCAACCGCTCCTTCAAAGAGTACGGCTGGTGCACCTCGATTCGCGGCGTGGAGTCCGGCGGGGCGGTGGAAAACCTGCCGTGCCACACCTTCCCGAGCGATGACGGCGGCGTGGACATGAAGTGCCCGACCGAGATCGCCATCAGCGACCGCCGCGAAGCTGAGCTTGCGAAAAACGGCTTTATGCCGCTGGTGCACCGCAAAAACTCCGACTTTGCGGCCTTTATTGGCGCGCAGTCTCTGCAAAAACCGGCCGAGTACCACGACCCGGATGCCACCGCCAACGCGCGTCTGGCCTCTCGTCTGCCGTACCTGTTCGCCTGCTGCCGCTTTGCCCACTACCTGAAGTGCATCGTGCGCGACAAAATCGGCTCCTTCCGCGAGCGCGAAGAGATGGAGCGCTGGCTGAACGACTGGGTGATGAACTACGTCGACGGCGACCCGGCTAACTCCTCTCAGGAGACCAAGTCCCGCAAACCGCTGGCGGCAGCGGAAGTGCAGGTGCAGGAGATCGAAGACAACCCGGGCTATTACGCCGCGAAGTTCTTCCTGCGTCCGCACTACCAGCTGGAAGGTCTGACCGTTTCTCTGCGTCTGGTTTCTAAACTGCCGTCGCTGAAGACGAAAGACGCGTAAGAGCGTCAGCCTGCTGACAACGTGCGTTTTGTGAGTTTCGCCCGGCGGCGCTACGCTTGCACGGGCCTACAATGAAGCGTGCAATTTATTGATATCGTTGCGCAATGTAGGCCGGGTAAGCAAAGCGCCACCCGGCAAGAAAGACGGCTAAATTGTTAATGCTGTCCTTAACTGTTTCCACAATAACGCACGGTAATAAAGACTTCACATTCATTCCGTTATTTCGGGGGAATGTAAGACTGTCAAATGACACGGGTCGTTTGATATGAGGCAGAGGTAAAATATGGACGGTTTTATTCAGCCCCATGCTTTCCTGTTTGCCATATAAGTGCTTTTTCGAAAGCAATATTGTTCATCCACGAAGAGTAGATATTATGGCTATTGATATGTTTCTGAAGGTCGAGGGTGTTACGGGCGAATCTAAAGATTCTAACCACACCGGCTGGACTGATATTACCTCCTTCTCCTGGGGCGCTTCCCAGCCAGGTAATATGAGCGTTGGCGGTGGCGGCGGTGCCGGTAAAGTTAACTTTAACGACCTGCACGTTAACGCGCTGATCGACAAATCCACTACCGCTATTCTGAAACACTGCGCCAGCGGTAAACACCTGACGAAAGTTGAACTGTCCGTCTGTAAAGCGGGCGGCCAGCAGGTGGAATACTCCCGTATTACGCTGGAAGATGTACTGGTAACCTCTGTTCAGTACACCGGGGCTGACAACGGCGACACCGTAGGTGTGACCTACGCATTCCAGGCTGCGAAAGTGAAACAGCAGTACTGGGAGCAGACCACGTCTGGTGGTAAAGGTGCTGAAAGCAGCGCTGGCTGGAATATCAAAGAAAACAAAGAAGCATAATTGCGTATATGGCCGGGGAGTTTTCCCCGGTCATCATCTACCGGCAAGGAAGATAGCATGGCAAGTTTGCAGGAAGGAGGCGCCCGTCCTCTCACCATTGGCGAAATAGCATTGGCTCGCTCGGTTTTTGGTGACGCAATAAAATATTCAGTAGTTAAAGTCCATAATAAAAGCTATTTGCCATTTAATATGCAGTCCACAGATGTCGCGATGACACCCAATGGTGAGTTGTATTTTCGTGAGCCGCATTATCGGGATGATTTCTCTATAGAAGTTCCACGATATAAACACTGGTTTATTCACGAGATGGTGCATGTGCTACAGCATCAGGTTGGAATGAATGTCCGAACCCGAGGCGCATTCAGTTGGGCTGCCAGTTATAATTACTCTTTGCCCCCGGATAAAAAGCTCTCGGACTTTGGCATGGAGCAGCAGGCCTCCATCATTTCAGATTTTTATTATTTGATAAATTACGGTCTGGGTGATTTTCGAAACATTGCCGGGTTTGAAGGGATTATCGGGCCGGATCTCAAGGATAAATATCAGCAGGTGTTATCTCTGTATTTCAAAAATCCTAAGGATCGGCGGGTATGGTTATGAAACAGCTCTACGGTGTCTTGGCGGTCACGTTAATGGCAAGCGCTTGTGTGTCTCATCCTGCACAATATCGATCGCTTGAGGTTACGCTTAAAAACAATGAACCCTGCTTTGCTATTCCCGCTAACTCTGGGTTAGAAATGCCTGTTACCAGTCATTCGCCCACCGTTATGAAACGCGCCGGAAATGAATGGAAAACGATATCGCCGCCCTCTACGTTTAGCCCTGAGGTGACGTTAACGACCCAACAGTGTCACCAGTGGAATGGTGTTGCGTGGCAAGCCGGAGAATATGATGTTGCCCTGAGAGTGTCGGGTAAAAGCGATTCTGTTCGTTATGCGGCCCGCTTCATCTTAATAGAAGATTCTGCAGGCCAGTTTAGGCTTACGCAGACTGAATAGAATGTATTGCCCCTCCAACGCTGCCGTTCCCGCCCCGAGAACGGCAGCACCATCCTGAGCATCTTACCAGGGAGAACTTGATGTCTCATATGCGTCCTGCTTTTGGTGCCGCCTGGAACCGTTTCAGAGAAGTGAACGTAAACGTAGAACAGGTTGGCAAATTATTGGGTGGAAAAGTTCAGCATAATATCGACGCCGGTATCTTTAAAAATGCCTGCCCAATTCGTATGAGTTACGTTTTAAATTACTGTGGCATTCCAATTCCTTCTAACAGTAAATATGCGACAGTGACCGGAAACGACAAAAAGCGCTATATGTTCCGCGTTAAAGATATGATTGCATTTCTACCCACGGTACTGGGCAATGCAGATATGTCGGTCTCTTCCCCAACGCCAGCGCAATTTGCAGGCAAGCAAGGCATTATCATCTTTACCGGGCATGGCTGGAGCGACGCAACCGGTCATGTAACACTCTGGAATGGTAATATTTGTTCTGATGACTGTCATTTCCTTGGTTCGCCGGGTAATGGTTCATTTATTCCTACCAACGCCACCTTCTGGAGCCTGAAATGAAACGTTTACTGCTGCTCGTATTGGCATTAAATGCCTCTGTTGTTTATGCCCAAACGCTGCCTGCCATCAGCGCTTTTTCTCAGCAACAAATTTTTGAAAACTGGGTGCAAAATCGGTGCATCAGTAAGATCGCGAACAGTAAAAGTCTGAAAGATGATGCAGAGGCCAGCGCGGCCGCATGGCTGGAAGCAAGCGATCTGCCTGCTGAAAATTTTGAAAAAGCTGACAAAGTGATTGCAACTTTACTGAAAGAGAACGTGGGCGGTACTCAGTCGGGTCATTATCAGGTATTGAAGTGCAGCTTAATCGTCAATAGCGACGCGATTCGTCCGCTGAAAGCCCAAAAATAGCATTTCACCGTTTAATTATGCGTTTTAGTTGAGATACAGGGAGTTCTTTCATGGCAAATCAATCAAAGGTTGCTCCGGGCTACTGTGTAGTACAGCAACCGGGTACGCTGGATTTTCAGGCAAGACAACTGTTTGGTAGTTCACGCAATGAAAAATCCGAGTATTTCATGCAGTTGAACAAAGATACAGCTTGGGTCAAACCTGGACAGATATTAATTGTTGCGGATCCACATAATGATAATCAATCACATCAGATTAATGGGTTAGCTATTGCTAAACAGAAAGTAAACAACGCGCTTGCAACTATTGATGGCTCTACCGCTGAATTTTTAAAGAATAATTTTGATAATATTGCCGCCATCACTGCATGGGGTGATACCTTAGTAGGGAATGCAAGCAGTGCGGGGGAGTCTTACTTTAAACAAATTGAAAGTATTTTGATTAAAATCGAAAAGACGTATCAAAATCAGTATCGAACACAAGGTGCTCTTATTGGGCAGCAGTTTTATGCAGAACGTAATGCTCTTCTTGCACAACTCAAACCACTATTAAACAAACTTACGAAAAAACAGCTCAAATTTAGAGATTATGCGGATCTTAAAAGAGCATTGGGACTTTCTACAAAATCAATTGTTCATGAATGGAGTACGGTTGGTATTGGTGCGATTCCTGGGTACTCAACATATATCGACCGGGCGTCCAGAATTACAGCTTATATGAAAGCAGGTGGATGGGTTGCATTAGGTTTTTCTTTTGCGAATACGACTAACGAAGTCTATCACGCATGCACTCTAGGTAGAGAACATGAATGTGGCAAGGTTGCAGTGAGTGAATATAGCAAATTTGGGGGCGGTGTTGCTGGTGCAGCGTTAGGCTCCTCACTTGCTGCTCCTGTTTGTCTTGCATTAGGCGTACCAACAGCGGGGACAGGCACCCTCGTTTGTGGTCTGGTCGTCGGCGCAGTGGGGGCCGCGGGGGGCACAAAGGTTGGAGGATTTGTAGGAGAACAAATGAATAATTTAATCTTTAGCGGTGAATAGCGTGATTGCTGATAATATATATTCTGCTTTTATTATCTGTGTTTTTGCAATATTTATAATCCTTGTGCTAACGTTCTATGTTGATTACCAGAAACATTCCGGTCAAGTTGATAAAATCTATGAGTTGCTAATTCAGAAAAACTTGCTCAAGGAAGAGGATTATCAGACCTGGAAAAATCTTGGGTTTTGGGGGTTTGGTTTTCGCACCACAATTTTATCAAGGCTTCTGCGGGGTGAACGTATAAAACTGACGGAATTACGCTGGCTTGAACCTCAATCTTGCAATATTGTTTTATCTAACTTCGATTTATCCTGGATTAATTCATATAAAAGAAAGGTTAAAGTTGCTACGGCTTTGTTTGTACTACTTTTAATACTAGCAAGCGTTAATGAAATATAATTTTACATTGAAGATTTAAATAATGCTTTTTGGGTTGACCCCAAACGCCGCCGTTCTCATCCCCGAGTGCGGCAGCGTTTGAGCGCTAATCATACCAGCAGGAATACGCCATGCGATTCACGATTATTTCTACGAAACCCGGTCATCAGCCGCCGCAGAGCAGCTGTGATTTTTACGCCCCGGGCGGCACCATTGGGCGCGGTACGGATAACAATCTGGTATTGCCGGACAATGACCGCACCATCTCGCGTCTGCAGGCCATTGTCCACGTTGACGCTCAGGGCGAATGCCGCGTCACCAACCGTGGCAGCGTCACCCGCGTGGTATTAAATGACATTCCGCTGGAGCGGGGCCGTCAGGTTGAGCTGCAGGATGGCGACATTCTTGGTATTGATGAATACCGCATCGAAGTAACCGAGCTTATCCACGACACGCAGCCGGTGAGCCGCATGGCGGCCAGCATGCAGCAGCAGGCGCGTCCAGCAGCGCCAGCGCCTGCTCCGCAGCCGAAACCGGCGAGCGCCGCACCGCGCGGGAAGACCGAACCGACCGCCGTGCCGTCGGAAATCTGGGACAGCCTGATGCAGGAGTTTTCCATCTCCGACAGCATCTCCAGCAACCGCGCAAAACCGCAGCCTGCGGCATCGCACGATCCGTTCTCCCAGCCCGCCGCGCCGGAGCGTAATGCCGAAGATCCGCTGGCAATGTTCAACGACAGCGATCCGACGCTCGAGCGTAAGAACGTCGACCCGGACACGCTGTTCAGCGACGAGGTACTGTTCAAAAAAGAGAGTATTTTTGACGACGTTACGCCTTCCACGCTGGTGCCGCCGGTTGAGGCCCAGCCAGCCCCGAAGGAAGAGGCGACGGACGAGCTCGATCCGCTGGCCCTGTTTGGCGGGAAGTCCAGCGCGCCAGCCGCGCGCAATGATGACCCGCTCGGGCTGATGGGCGGCGCGCCGTTAACCCATCCGGATGACATTATTGACGAAAAGCCCGCGCCAGTACCTGAACCGGAGCAGGAAGAGGACGTGCTTGCCGGTTCACCGTTGTTTGCCCCCGAGCCACAGGAAGCGCCGCGTGAAGAAGAGCCCGCGCGGCCTGATTACGCAGGCTTCACCATGCCTACGCCGCAGGCCGTTGCGCGCAGCAGCGCTCAGGCGCCGAAGGGGCGTCTGCGCATCGACCCGGTCAATAACGCCGCTTCATCAACCGCCACCGCGAATAACGGCGAGAAGGGAGAGGTGCTGCAGGGCGAACTGCTGGAGGCGCTGCTGGAAGGCATGGGTCTCAGCGAAATGCAGCCGGTTCCGCAGTTTGACCGTGAAAATATGCGTCAGCTGGGGCAGATCCTCGGCATGTTCTCGCAGGGCACCGTGGCGCTGCTCTCGTCTCGCTCCATACTCAAACGCGGCGTAAAAGCCGATATGACCATGGTGCTGGACGATGCCAACAACCCGTTCAAGCTGCTGCCGACCGGCAAAACCGTCTTGATCCAGATGTTCGGCACGCCGATGCCGGGCTTTATGCCGCCGACCAAATCGGTGCGCGACGCGCTAATCGACCTTCAGGCGCACCAGCTGGGGATGATCTCCGGTATCCGCGCCATCATCGCCGCGATGCTGCAGTCCTTTAACCCGGAACAGCTGGAGGAGCAGGCGAAGCAGAACGGCATGACCTCTCGTCTGGCGCTGCCGGGGAGCCGCAAAGCCGCCCTGTGGGACTATTTTGTTCGCAGCTATGGCGAGACGGCGGGCGAGATTGAGGATGACTTCCACACTCTGTTCGGCGAAGCCTTCCTGCATGCGTATGACATGGAGGTGAATCAGTACAAAGACTCACAGAGCGGATCGGAAGACAAATGAATATCGCAACCGCTTCTCTCTCCCGCCAGGGGACGCGCGCCAGCAACCAGGATCAGACGGGAGAAACCATAGGGGAACGCTCGGCCTGCTTTGTCGTCTGTGACGGCATTGCGGGGCTGCCCGGTGGTGAAGTCGCCGCGGAACTGGCCCGCAACAGCATTATCTCCCGCTTCGATGGCGACAAACACCTCAACGCGCAGCATATTCGCGACTACGTGCAGACGGCGAACCGCACCATTCTGAGCGAACAGCAGGCCGTTCAGGACTATCGCCGGATGGGTACGACGCTGGTCAGCCTGTTCATAGACCGGGACTACGGGCTGGCGTACTGGGCGCATGCCGGCGACAGCCGCCTGTACCTGTTTCGCCGGGGATGGCTGTGGCACGTGACCACCGACCACAGCCTGGTGCAGCAGATGAAGGATGCGGGGCATCAGACGGACGATCTCAACAGCAACCTGCTGTATCTGGCGCTGGGAATTGAAAACGGCGGACCGGAAGCGAGCTACAGCGACGTGGTGCAGGTTGAAGACGGCGATGCCTTTTTACTCTGCACCGACGGGTTCTGGCACGGCGTCAGCGAAGAGCAAATGAAGCAGTCGCTGCACATGGTCAATACGCCGCAGGAGTGGCTGACCTTAATGAACCAAATCATTCAAAAGAATGGCGAACAGGAGGGGAATGCCCAGGATAACTATACTGCCCTGGCGGTATGGATGGGCAACCCTCAGGACACCACTTTGCTGCACACCCTCTCTGACGCAGCACAATTTCTTCCCTGCGGAACTGATTAGACACACAAGGAACGATATGAAACTTTGGCTATCGGGTTTGGCACTTCTGGCGGTCACCTCCACCGCGCAGGCTGAGAATTTCCGCATCGTGCAGTCTCCTGCGCAGAAGCTGGATATCTGGATCGACAACATCAAAGACAACACGCCGCAAAGCTGGTGTAAGCCAGAAGTGGCGCTGCGCATTGTGGCGAACGGCAAGAAAGATGTCTCCGTGCTGGAAAACTTTGTGCCGCGTCTTGGCTCGCTGCTGGAACACCAGTGCAGCAAAGTGAATAAGCTCAACTGGACGCTCAACGATCCGGCGGGAATGACGCTGGCGCAGGGCACGGCAGCCAAAGCGCAGGAGTGGGCGCTGGTGGTGAAACAGCAGCAGGCTGCGCCAGCCCTCGACACGACTACCGCCAGCGGCGCATTACTGCCACCGGATCAGAATGTCGCATCGCAAACCGTCGCCGCTGACCGCACGCCGTGGCAGGAATTTACCCTTCAGGATGGCTGCCACCTGCGCACCTTCTGGGAAGGCGGCGCGTCTGCTCCGGCGCTCTTTATTCCGGATTCTGACACCACCCGCTGCGGTAACGGCAGCTGGCTGAGCGGTCACACCGTTATCTCCCAGTCCCGCAACGGCGGACAGAAAGAGATGGCGGTGACCTATATCCACGGCTTCCCGGTGATGGGGCTGAATCAAAGCGCCGACCCGGAAAACGCGCTGATCACCTCCGTCAACAAAGAGCGCATGGTATTCAGCACCCCAAACAGCGATCAGAGCTGGATGATCCTGCCTTACGATAACACCCTGAACAGCTGGAAGAGCAACGGCACCGTAGCGGTAGAAATTTCCCGCGAGACCGCCAGCGACGATGCAAAACTGCAGGCGCGTATTGCGGCGGTGAAAAAGACCTGGAGCGCCTGGGTCGCACCCGGCACTCAGCTGAATATCGTTCTGATTGATACCCTGCGCCCTCAGCTGCGCGATCCGGCAGTGGGCGCATGGCGCGCGGCGAATTAAGGAATGGCTATGAATACGCTCTATCAACACCTGGCGGGTGAAACGCTCAACGACGCGCTGGCGCGCCTTGAAGCGGAGATCAAAGCCCGTCCGGCAGATGCCGACCTCCGCGCCGCGTTCGTGCAGTTTTTAACCCTCAGCGGCAACTGGACCCGTGCCCTGACCCAGCTGAAAAGCTGGCTGGCGCTAAAGCCACAGGCGAAGCCAACCGTCACGCTGCTGGAGCAATCCATTCAGGGCGAGCTGCAGCGCGCGCAGGTGATGGCGGGGCAGGCGCGTCCGGCTATGCCTGAAACTCAGTGGCCCTGGCTGACTACGCTGGCCGCGGCGCTGAGCGAGGAGGGCGAGCGTGCCCGGTCGCTGCGCCTTGAAGCGCTTGACCAGGCGCAGGCCACCCCGGGTCACATCATCCACGAAAACGATGAAGCTCAGGCGTTTGACTGGCTGATGGACGGCGATGCCCGTCTCGGACCGGTGTGCGAAACCATTGTGAACGGCCGCTATTTCTGGCTGCCGTTTAACGCTATCGCCGAGGTTCGCTTCCAGGTACCGGCCAGCGTCACCGATCTGGTCTGGCGTCACGCGCTGGTGCGCCTGACCGACGGTACGGAGCAGGTGTGTCAGATCCCGGCGCGCTACCCGTTTGCTGCCGATGCCACTGATGCAGTCAAACTGGGCCGCACCACCGAATGGCAGCCGCTCGACGAGGACGGCACCCTTTACGAAGGTACGGGCCAGAAAGCCTGGCTCAGCGAGCAAAGCGAAAGCCCGCTGCTCTCCTTAAGCCTCGTGACGTTTGCGACGGATGGAGCCGATGAGTAATCCCGCTGGCGAAGGCGATCTGCTGCGCAGCGGCTGGCAAGCCCGCAGCAGGCAGGAGAAGGTGGGGGCGCGCGACAAAATGCAGCCCTCGCTGCTCGATCGCCTCACCGATAACGACCCGGAAAAAAAACGCGAGCCGGCGAACAGCAACCTGATCACCCACGCTGCGCTGCGTCGTAACGTGCTGCGCGATCTGCAGTGGCTGTTTAATACCATCAACCATGATGCGTCCGGGGATTTGAGCGCCTTGCCGCACGTGAGCCGCTCGGTGGTCAACTTCGGCGTCGCGCCGCTCGCCGGGAAGAGAATGTCGGATATCGAATGGCACGACATTCAGCGCAAGCTCACCGAGGCCATCATCAATTTCGAACCGCGCATTTTGCCGCAGGGGCTGCAGGTCCGCTGCGTGTCGGACACTTCCTCGCTGGATCTGCACAACGTGCTCTCCATCGAGATTAAAGGGCGCTTATGGTGTGTGCCGTACCCGCTGGAGTTTCTGTTTCGCACCGATGTCGATCTGGAAAACGGCCATTTTGAACTGAAAGATGCGGGGTAATCATGGAAAGTAAACTGCTCGAATATTACAACCGTGAACTGGCCTACCTGCGCGAAATGGGGGCTGAATTTGCCGAACGCTACCCGAAAGTTGCCGGACGGCTGGGGATGCGCGGCATCGAAGTGGCGGACCCGTACACCGAACGCCTGATGGAAGGTTTCGCGTTTCTGACCTCCCGGGTGCAGATGAAAATGGACGCGGAGTTCCCGCGCTTCTCCCAGCGTCTTCTGGAGATGATCGCGCCAAACTACCTCGCGCCCACGCCCTCGATGGCGATTGCGGAAATTGAGCCCGACAGCAGCCGCGGCGATCTGAGCAACGGCTTTATTGTGCCGCGCGGCACCATGATGGACAGCCTGGCGCTGAAAAAAACCGGCGTAACCTGCAGCTACACCACGGCGCACGAGGTCAATCTGCTGCCGCTGAAAATCGATAAAGTGGAGCTCGGCGGCGTGCCCGCTGACCTGCCGCTGGCGCAGCTCGGCTTAGGCCAGCAGGGGATCAACAGCGCCTTGCGGATCCGCATTGCCTGCGATGGCCCGCAAAACCTTGGGCACCTGAATTTTGACCGGCTGGAGTTTTTCCTCAGCGGCCCGGACATTGAGGCGCTGAAGCTGCTGGAGCTGGTTATGGAGCACCACGCCGGGATCGTCTGCCAGACGGTCAGCCCGCAGCCGCAGCGACAGCTGCTGGCAACGGATGCGCTGCGTCAGGAGGGCTTTGCCCCGGACCAGGCGCTGCTCCCGGACGATCTGCGCAACTTTGACGGCTACCGTCTGCTGCAGGAGTATTTTGCATTTCCGGCCCGTTTCCGCTTTATCAGCCTGAGCGGTCTGAGTACGCTTATCCAGCGTTGCGAAAACGAAAAAGCCTTCGACATTTTCATTCTGCTCGATAAGTCGGATGAACAGCTGGAGCGCGTGGTCGATGCCAGCCATCTGGCGCTGCACTGTACGCCGGTCATCAACCTGTTCCCGAAAGTGGCGGCCCGGCAGAAGCTGAACGATGGCCAGCATGAATACCATCTGGTGGTGGATAACATCCGTCCGCTGGACTATGAAATTTACGCGGTCAAAAAAATCTTCGGCAGCGCCGATGGCCAGCGCGACGACCAGACGTTTCGTCCCTTCTGGAGCACCTGGAGCGGCGACGCGGGCAACTACGGGGCCTATTTTTCCCTGCGCCGGGAACAGCGCGTGCTCTCTGAGCACGCCCTGCGCTACGGCACCCGTACCGGTTATATCGGCTCGGAGGTGTTTGTCTCGCTGGTGGATGAGCAGCATGCGCCGTGGCAGGAAAACCTGCGCTATATCTCTGCCGAGGTGCTCTGCACCAGCCGCGACCTGCCGCTGATGCTGCAGCAGGAGCTCGGGCAGTTCATTATGGCCGACTCCATGCCGGTGAAATCCCTGACCCTGCGCAAAGGCCCGACGCCGCCGCGTCCGGCGCTGGCGGAAGGGTTCAGCACCTGGCGGCTCATCAGCCAGCTGCAGATGAACTACCTCAGTCTGATGGACAGCGAGAATGAAGAAGGCGCGGCGGCGCTGCGCCAGTTGTTAGGTCTGTACGCCAACCTGGCCGAAACGCCGGTTGCGCGGCAGGTGGAGGGGGTTCGCCACTGCGTGCTGGAGCCGGTGCACCGCCGCGTGCCCGAGCCCGGCCCGGTCGTTTTCGCCCGAGGAATTGGCATCACCCTGACCGTAGACGAACGGGCGTTTTCCGGTGCCAGCCCCTGGCTTTTCGGCAGCGTACTGGAGCGCCTCTTTGCCCGGCTGGTCTCCATCAACAGCTTCACCGAGTTCACCCTGAAGAGCCAGCAGCGCGGCGAGATTGGCTACTGGGCGCCGCGCATGGGTAAAAGGGCGCTGGTATGAGTGACGCCACCACCGCACCGCTGCGTGTGCATCGCCTGACGAAGCTGCCGGATGCGTTCTGGCACGGGGTCCGTGAGACGCCCTGGCGCTACGATCTGTTTCAGCTGTTAAGGCGCATCGATGCCCAGGGCGGCGAGCGCTACCCGCTGGGGCGCGCGCCGCTGCCGAAATTTGAGCCGCTGCGCATTGGCCAGCAGCCGTCGATGAGCTTTGCGCCGTCGACGCTGGCCCAGGTACGACAGCGCGAGGAAAGCGGGCTGCACGAGGTGTCTATCCTCAGCTTCGGTCTGTTTGGCCCGAACGGCCCGCTGCCGGTACACATGACCGAGTACGCCCGTGAGCGGATTCATCATCACCAGGACACCAGCCTCAGCGCGTTTGCCGATCTGTTCCATCATCGTCTGGCGCTGCTGTTCTACCGCGCCTGGGCGGACGCGCAGCCTGCCGTATCCCTCGATCGCGCCGACAACAAGCGCTTTGAAGGCTACCTGTCGTCGCTGATTGGCATGGGGCAGCCGGGCCAGATGAACAAAGGCAGCCTGAGCGCCCATGCCCGCTTTACCCACGCCGGGCACCTGACCCGCCACGGGCGGGATCCGGAGGGGCTGGAGAAGATCCTGCGCCGCTATTTTAACGCGCCGGTTAAGCTGGTGAGCAACGTGCCGCAGTGGATGCCCCTCTCCACGCGCGAGCAGGCGCAGCTGGGCGCAGGACGGCGCATGCCGCGCATGGGGGAATCCGCTTTTCTCGGCGTTGCGGTGCGCGACGTGCAGCATAAGTTTCGCATCGAAATTGGCCCGCTGGGCGCAGAGGAGTACAACCGCTTTCTGCCGGGCGAAGCGTGGGTCACCGAGCTGCGCGACTGGGTGCGCCAGTACGTTGGAATTGAATTTGAATGGGAAACACGGGTGATCCTGCGTGAAGACGCGGTGCAGGGCACCACGCTCGGCGGCACGGGGCGTTTAGGCTACAACACCTGGCTGGGCCTTCAGCCGCAGCCTGTCCCGCGTGGCGATCTGGTGTATCGCGCAGAGCGATAAATTTTTCTAACGCATTGTTATCAACGGAACCGAACATGTCAGAAATTAGCCGTGCCGTGCTTTTCGGCAAACTGGATACGCTGTTATTTACCTCTCTGGAAAGCGCGACTGCCTTCTGCAAGCTGCGCGGCAACCCCTACGTTGAGCTGGTGCACTGGCTGCATCAGTTGATGCAGCAGCAGGATGGCGATCTGCAGCAGGTCATCCGCCACTTTGGCCTTGATGAACAGCAGCTGACGCGCGATATCGTGGCCGCGCTGGATGCGCTGCCGCGCGGGGCGAGTTCCGTTTCCGATCTCTCCGAACATATCGACAGCGCCGTGGAGCGCGCCTGGGTTTTCGGCTCACTGAAGTTTGGCGTCAGCCGCATTCGCGGTGGCCATTTGTTGATCGGCATTCTCAAAACCTGGAACCTGGCTAACGTGCTGAAAAGCATCTCGGTGCAGTTCACCCGTCTTAACGCCGAGGTGCTGATTGAGCAGTTCGATGCCATTTGCGCCAACAGCAAAGAGACGCAGCAGGCCGCTGCCGCCGTCGACGCGCCAGCGGGTGCGGTACCGGCGGCGCAGGGGACGCTGGCTCAGTACGGCCAGGACCTGACCGCCCGCGCCCGCGATGGGAAGATTGACCCGGTTGTCGGGCGCGACGAGGAGATCCGCCAGATGGTAGATATCCTGATGCGTCGCCGTCAGAACAACCCGCTGCTGACCGGGGAAGCCGGAGTCGGGAAAACGGCGGTGGTGGAAGGGCTGGCGCTGCGTATCGCCGACGGCGACGTGCCGGAGCCGCTGCAAAACATCCAGCTGTGGCTGCTGGATATCGGCATGCTGCAGGCTGGCGCAGGTATGAAAGGCGAGTTCGAAGCCCGGCTGCAGGCGCTCATTAATGAAGTCCAGTCCAGCGCCACGCCGATTATTCTGTTTATCGATGAAATCCACACCCTGATTGGCGCAGGCGGGCAGCAGGGCACCGGCGATGCGGCGAACCTGCTAAAGCCAGCCCTGGCGCGCGGCCAGCTGCGCACCATCGGGGCCACCACCTGGGCAGAATATAAAAAGTATATTGAGAAAGACCCGGCGCTGACCCGTCGTTTCCAGACCGTACAGGTTCACGAGCCGGACGAAGCAAAAGCCATTCTGATGCTGCGCAGCACCGTGTCGCCGCTGGAGACGCACCACCAGGTCCTGCTACTCGACGAAGCGGTCAGCGCGGCGGTGAAGCTTTCGCATCGCTACATCCCGGCGCGTCAGCTGCCGGACAAAGCCGTTGCGCTGCTCGACACCGCCTGCGCCCGCGTGGCCGTCAGCCAGAGCGCGCCGCCGGCGCAGCTGGAAGACTGCCTGCGCCATCTTGCCGCGCTGGACGTGGAAATTGAAATTGCTGAACGCGAAGCCCGCGTCGGAGCCGGTGACGCAGAGCGCGTAGCGACATTACGCGCCGAACGCGACGCGTATGAAACAAAACGCGAAGCCCTGTCCCGGCGCTGGGAAGAAGAGCGCAGCCTGGTGCAGGAGATCATCCGCCTGCGCGCCGCGCTGTTTGCTGCAGGGGATGACGATACCGCCGAGCTGCGCGGTCAGCTGGCGGAGCAGCAGCAGGCGCTGAACGCCTTACAGGGTGACGAGCCACTGCTGTTTGCGGCGGTAGATGAAAACGTGGTCGCCGCGGTCGTCTCTGACTGGACCGGGATCCCGCTGGGCCGGATGGTGAAAAACGAGATCGACGCGGTGCTGAACCTTGCCGACACGCTCAACCAGCGCGTCATCGGCCAGCGTCACGGGCTGGACCTGATTGCCCGTCGCGTGAAAACCTCCCGGGCGAAGCTCGACGACCCCAACAAACCGGTGGGCGTCTTTATGCTCTGCGGCCCGTCCGGCGTCGGGAAAACCGAAACCGCGCTGGCGCTCGCGGAATCCCTGTACGGCGGCGAGCAGAACGTTATCACCATCAACATGAGCGAGTTCCAGGAAGCGCACACCGTTTCCACCTTAAAAGGTGCGCCTCCGGGGTACGTAGGGTATGGTGAAGGCGGCGTGTTAACTGAGGCCGTGCGCCGCCGCCCGTACAGCGTGGTGCTGCTGGACGAAATTGAAAAAGCGCACCCGGACGTACATGAGATCTTCTTCCAGGTCTTCGACAAAGGCTGGATGGAGGACGGCGAGGGGCGTCACATTGATTTCCGCAACACCATTATCATTCTGACGTCCAACGTGGGCACCGAGCTGATAAGCGCCATGTGCGCCGATCCGGATCTGATGCCGGAGCCGGAGGCCTTAAGCGGCGCGCTGCGCCAGCCGCTGCTGGAGGTATTCCCGCCAGCGCTGCTGGGCCGTCTGCTGGTCGTCCCGTACTACCCGCTCAGCGACGAGATGCTCGGGCTGATAGTTCGCCTGCAGCTTAAGCGCATTCAGCGTCGTCTGGAAGAGAATCACAGCATCATTTCTGAGTTTGACGACAGCGTGGTGGAACAGATTGTTCAGCGCTGCACCGAGGTGGAGTCCGGCGGCCGCATGGTGGACGCTATTCTGACCAACACCCTGCTGCCTCAGATGAGCCAGATCTTACTTACCGCCAGCCGCAGCGACGAGCAGTACCGACGTCTGCACGTCACCTGCAAGCAGGGCGAGTTTCACTGTCAGTTTGCCGCGTAATAATCATCAAGAGAACTGTAAAAGATGACGGATAATGATAACAATCGGACTGTCCCAAACGCGCTCCCGGTCGGGTACCGCTTCAACGAGTTTGAAATCAAAGAGGTGATCGGCGGCGGCGGTTTTGGCATTGTCTATCGCGCGTGGGATCACCAGCTCGAACGCACTATCGCTATCAAAGAATTTATGCCTTCCTCCCTTGCCGTGCGCGGCGACGACATGACCCTCGTGCTGCGCAGCGAGCGTTTTGGCAAAGCGTTTTCCGCGGGCCTGAACAGCTTCATTCAGGAAGCGCGTCTGCTGGCGCGTTTTAACCACCCGAACCTGCTGCACGTCCTGCGTTTCTGGGTGCAAAACGACACGGCCTACATGGGGACGCTGTTTTACAGTGGCACTACGCTTTCGCGCCTGCGCGAAGAAAAACCGGAGCTGATCAACGAAGCCTGGATCCGCCGCACGCTGCCGATGCTGTTCGGCGCGATCAAGACCATCCACGACGAAGGCTACCTGCACCGCGATATCTCGCTGGATAATATTCAGATTCAGGATAACGGCCTGCCGGTACTGCTCGATTTTGGCTCCGCGCGCCGGACCATCGGTAACCTCTCCGACGAAACGGAAACCATGCTGCGCCCGGGGTTTGCGCCGATTGAGCAGTACACCGACGACAACGAGAGCGAGCAGGGTCCGTGGACGGATATTTACGCCCTCGGTGCGGTGCTGCGTACCCTGATTGTGGGTTCTCCGCCGCCGGTCAGCGTGGTGCGCTCCATTCAGGACACCTGCAAACCGCTGGTGGAAATCATGCCGCAGGGCTACTCCATCCCGCTGCTGCAGGCCATCGACCGCGCGCTGGCGCTGCACATGGAGGACCGTCCGCAGTCTATCGACGAATTCGCCGCGCTGATTGAGATGCCTGTCGCCGGGATCAACGACGTGCTGACCGCTAAAAAGACCGGCACCATGCTTGTTCCGGTTGAGGAAGAGAAACCGGCTTCGGTACTCGACTGGCGTCGCTACAAGATCCCGGGCATGGTTGCCGCGGGCGTGCTGGTTGGCGTTGTCGCCGGCGCGATGCTGTTCAGCGGCGGCAATGATACGCCTGAGCAGGCTGCACAGACCCCGTCAGAGACGCGTCCGACTGAAACCGCTGCGAACACGCCGGACGTGAAGCCACAAGCGGCGAAGGCGAGCGAGCAGGCGACGGCGCAACAGACGCCACCGCCTGTCGAGAGCCCTGTTGCGCTGGTCTATATCCGCATTCTCGACGGCGAAACCCTGAAAGTGAACGGCGAGCCAAAAGCGCTGCGTCCGGCGACCAACGGCTATGCCTCGCTCAAGCTGCCG
Organism: Enterobacter chuandaensis; assembly: GCF_039718975.1. Taxonomy (NCBI): domain Bacteria; kingdom Pseudomonadati; phylum Pseudomonadota; class Gammaproteobacteria; order Enterobacterales; family Enterobacteriaceae; genus Enterobacter; species Enterobacter chuandaensis. Next base: position 2,698,534 of record NZ_CP097173.1, on the reverse strand, counting down.
GCCGGTGAGACGAAGATTGAACTGCAGGGCAACGGGAGAACGCGCAGCCAGACGCTGGAAATCACCAAGCCGGGTACCTGGCTAGTTAATCCGTAGAATTACGCTCAGTTACAGATGCGAACCTCTTTTCTGAATCGCATAAGCCAGATGGAATAAAGATTATGCTCAACCGAATTACCGTTCAGCTCCCGGTGGAGGGGCTTCTGTTCTGGAAACTGACGGGCCGCGAGGCGATGTCCGAGTCGTTCGCGCTGACGCTGACCGTGCTCGGCACGGACGCGCGCATTGACCGCAGCAGGCTGCTCGGCCAGCCGGTTACGGTGACCATCCCGACGCAGAACCTGCTGACCTCCCGGTACATTAACGGCAAGATTACCCGCGTGGCGGTCAGTGCCGTTGAGCTGACGGGCACGCGCTATGCGGTGTACCAGCTGACGGTGGAGCCGGACCTGTGGCCGATGAAGCGCGACCGCAACCTGCGTATTTTCCAGGGGCAGACGGTGCCGCAGATTGTGAAAACCCTGCTGGGCGAGCATCAGGTTAACGTTGAGGATAAACTCACCGGCAGCTACCGGGTGTGGGACTACTGCGTGCAGTATCAGGAGTCGAGCCTGGACTTCATCAGCCGCCTGATGGAGCTGGAGGGGATTGCGTATCACTTCAGCCACGAGGCGGACAAACACACCCTGGTGCTCACCGACGCCGCCACGCAGCATCAGCCGTTCAGCGGCTATGAGGTCATTCCTTACCACCAGACGCCGTCCGGCGGCAGTACGGATGAAGAGGGTATCAGCCAGTGGGCGCTGGAGGACAGCGTGACGCCGGGGATTTACAGCCTCGACGACTATGACTTCCGCAAGCCGAACGCGTGGCTGTTCCAGGCCCAGCAGAACCCGGCGTCGCCGAAGCCGGGGAGCATCGACGTGTACGACTGGCCGGGACGCTTTGTGGACAAAGGTCACGGGGAGTTCTATGCCCGTATCCGTCAGGAGCGCTGGCAGGTTGAGCACCAGCAGATTCAGGCCACCGCCACGGCGGCGGGAATAGCGCCGGGGCACACCTTCACGTTAACCAACGCGCCGTTCTTCAGCGACAACGGCGAATATCTGGTGACGGCAGCGGGCTACCACTTCGAAGAGAACCGCTATGCCAGCGGCGAGGGGGAGACCATTCACCGCACCGATTTTACGGTCATCCCGTCGGCGGTGGTGTACCGTCCGGCGCAGAGCACGGCGTGGCCGCGCACCTACGGCCCGCAGACCGCGAAAGTGGTGGGGCCGAAGGGCGAGAGTATCTGGACGGACAAATATGGCCGCGTGAAGGTGAAATTCCACTGGGACCGTCTGGCGAAGGGGGATGACACCAGCTCATGCTGGGTGCGCGTGTCGAGCGCGTGGGCGGGCCAGGGCTACGGCGGGGTGCAGATCCCGCGCGTCGGCGACGAGGTGGTGGTGGACTTTATCAACGGCGACCCGGACCGTCCGATTATAACCGGGCGCGTGTACAACGACGCTAGCATGCCGCCGTGGGCGCTGCCGGCCGCGGCGACGCAGATGGGTTTTTATAGCCGCAGTAAAGATGGTCATAAAGACAATGCCAATATTCTCCGTTTTGAAGATAAAGCCGGTCACGAACAGATCTGGATCCATGCAGAGAAAAATATGGATACGGATATTGAAAATTCTGAAACCCTTGATGTTGGTGTCGATCGTAGAAAAAACGTCGGACAGGATGAAAATATTACGATCAAGCGGAACCTGAAATCAGAGGTAGGAAATAATGAAACGCATAATATTGGTAACAAGCACGTTATAAACGTTGGGAAAGATCAAACCGTTTTGACCATGGATAAAGAAGGTAACGCGCTGCTGGAATCTGTGACCACGATTAAACTTAAAGTTAAAGACAACTATATTCTGATCGCCCCGGATACCATTGAGATTCACGTAGGCGAAGGCAACCTCAAAGCAGAGGCTGTGGAACAGGCCATCTTCAAAGGTAATGAACTTACGAAACTGGGTGATGGTATTAATACCGAGCTCAAAGCAAATGATACGGTGAGTATAACGGGTACCAACCTGACCGATATTAAGGGCGCGATTGTAAAAATTAACAGTTAATCTGCGTACAGAGAACGCTATTATGGGAAAACCAGCCGCCAGAGCGCGCATTGATTCCAGCGCACATACTGGCCCAATTCAAAGCGGAAGTCCCAACGTCATTATTGGCGGCTTTCCGGCGGCACGAAAAGGCGACCCGCTTTCATGCTCTCAACATGGTCAGGGAAGTATTTTCAGCGGTTCAACAACGGTATTTGTGAACGGCTTACCTCTCGCCAGGGAAGGTGACAAGACGGTTTGCAATACCTCAGCGACGCCTGCGGTCGCAACCACTCAACCCGCACCTCCGCAATATTGGGGAGGGACGGCGGCGAAGGATGCGGGTAAAGATGGTGCTATACATGGTGATGTTTACGACGCCCGGGTGCTCGGCGCCTATGCAAGTCTGGAAGATAAATCCGGCTTTGGAAAACCCGATACGGCATCAGCCGGATTCGCGCTTGCCGATATTACGGTCGGGAATACAAAAAGCCAGGATAAATATAAAGGCGAGGTGCGTACAAAAGTAGGGGTGGCGAATGCCAGCGGCACGTTAGTGACCGATCGGGCGGATTACGGGGCTATTAACCTCAATGCCAACGCCACCGCGATACAATATGGCGCCTCGGGAAGCATCGGAAAAGAAGGGGAGCAATATGGCGGCGTTGGCGGGGATGTTTACCTGGCAACCGCTGAAGCGAAGGCCGTCAGTGAAATGTACGGTGGTAATAAAGGGCGTTATGGCTTTAATGTTGAACTTGGCGCAGAAGCTGCGGCGGTCAAAGGAGAGGCGACGGCTAAAGCCGATTTTTATGGCGTAGTCGTTGCCGATGGCAAACTTTCTGGGAGTGCAGGGAGCGCTGGCGCTTCTGCAGGCGTGGGAACCTGGATTGATAGCACGGATTATTCATTTAACCTTAAGGTGTCAGGTGAGCTTGCAGTGGCGCTCGGTCTGGGAGGGGATGCCAGTATCAAATTTGCGCTAAAACCGATCCTTGACTGGATTTATGACGATGATGAAAGTAAGCCGTCTCCAGCGGCGGGCAGTGGCGATGGTGTGATTAAGACGGGCTGTGTTACAGTCCTGATAGGAGATTAAAATGTGTAAATGGGGAACGTTGTGATGCATTGGTTTTTCTTTCTTCTCTTTATGATTTGGACACTAGTGCTAATCTGGAATGGAAAAGATTTATTTAACAAAAAACAGTGGCTCCTGGCGGGGTTGATGTTCGTTCTGGTGTTAGTGGCTACGGTCGTCATTGGCTTTACGTTGAAATGGCTTGCCCAGTCAATGTCATTGTTTTCCGTCGCAACGGCCAAACACTATTCTATCATTCTCTCTATGTCTTTCCTGTGCGTCTGGGGATTAAAGGTCACCGTAGTGCTGCTCTGTACGCTATTTTCCGGGATTATGGGGGGGCACAAAAGATACAACGCGGACAATTATGAAAAATTATCGTCTATGACACGTGCCGTGGCGCCTGGCTTACTTATCTTTGCTAAAAGCTTAATTAGCTTCGGAAGCTTCCTTATGTTTTCAGGGTTATGGCTTAAGTAAGCGTGACGAGTGAGGTTGCATAATGGTTACTGAAAAAACGTATCTTTTTCCTCTTGAGATGAAAGACCAGGAAAAAGAGATTCGGGAAAATTTCTGGAAATGTCTCTATACCTCTGCAGAAAAAGAGATGCTTCACTACTGGCTGCTGTTACCAAAGAATATTAAGCCAGCAGAAATAAAGCCAGTCACGTTTCAGGAGGTTGGACTGACGAACATCGGCAGATATATCACCGATGACACCGGTCCCTATATTGAAGTCTGGGCGGCATACGAACACTGCCAGTGGGAGATGAATGCGTCAGATTGGCTAATCAACAAGCTCGATTTAATGGGTGAGAAAATATTGAACCAGAGGATAATCACGCATCCTTCAGGAAGTGGGAAGTTTGCGGATATCCTGTCCATTAAAACGATGCCCTCGGGTGATGAGGTCGTTTCACGGTATACGGTGCAGAAGGATTATAACCCAGTAAGTGGTGGTGGGAATTACTTCCTTTTGAAAACGGCTTGTGCTTCTAAGGATTACAATACGACTGCCGATACTATTTTCCTGATTGCTATCAACTGGGATTTGATGCATCGCAGCAATTTGATGCTTTCAGAACTGTTGAAAACAGTTAGCCTGAGCAACAAAAATGACAGTGGTTTTAAAATTCCGGATTCATGGCAGGTGCGTACGCTGGATGATAATCGTCTGGTAATTGAACACACAATAGGTAACGTCAACCATGGAGTGATTAATTTCTGTCTTTTCCGTCAGGCTGATTATCCCTCAGCGCAGGCTATTTTCGATGAAGCAACTGCGCGCTTTAACCGCCACGATAGTGCGGTCTCTCTTACGACATCGAACATTGCCAGCATCCCAAATGATATCAACCCCACGTTTACAGGCGATCTTTATAGCTGTACGGGAGAGGTAGTCAGTGCTGCTGAGAATATCAGGGCTTATTACGACATGCGTATTTTTAAAATTAATGGTTTATGGTGTTACGTTGAGGTGGTTGGGCCTCATCGTAATCATCGGAATTATTCTTACGAAGCCAATAAACGATGCATGGAAATCATTCTTTCTACATTTCATATAGAAAAATTGTGACTTCACAATATTAATTTAATGCCTTCCAAACAAAGCCACATAAAATGTGGCTTTGTTTTGTTGCACAGGAAGAATATCTTACCGCTACGCATTGTCATATCAACAGCATAGCCGCCAGCGTATTGAAGATGAGTTAACTTCTGGCACTGAGATTAGTCCATAGTGGAATAAAGATTATGCTCAACCGAATTACCGTTCAGCTCCCGGTGGAGGGGCTTCTGTTCTGGAAACTGACGGGCCGCGAGGCGATGTCCGAGTCGTTCGCGCTGACGCTGACCGTGCTCGGCACGGACGCGCGCATTGACCGCAGCAGGCTGCTCGGCCAGCCGGTTACGGTGACCATCCCGACGCAGAACCTGCTGACCTCCCGGTACATTAACGGCAAGATTACCCGCGTGGCGGTCAGTGCCGTTGAGCTGACGGGCACGCGCTATGCGGTGTACCAGCTGACGGTGGAGCCGGACCTGTGGCCGATGAAGCGCGACCGCAACCTGCGTATTTTCCAGGGGCAGACGGTGCCGCAGATTGTGAAAACCCTGCTGGGCGAGCATCAGGTTAACGTTGAGGATAAACTCACCGGCAGCTACCGGGTGTGGGACTACTGCGTGCAGTATCAGGAGTCGAGCCTGGACTTCATCAGCCGCCTGATGGAGCTGGAGGGGATTGCGTATCACTTCAGCCACGAGGCGGACAAACACACCCTGGTGCTCACCGACGCCGCCACGCAGCATCAGCCGTTCAGCGGCTATGAGGTCATTCCTTACCACCAGACGCCGTCCGGCGGCAGTACGGATGAAGAGGGTATCAGCCAGTGGGCGCTGGAGGACAGCGTGACGCCGGGGATTTACAGCCTCGACGACTATGACTTCCGCAAGCCGAACGCGTGGCTGTTCCAGGCCCAGCAGAACCCGGCGTCGCCGAAGCCGGGGAGCATCGACGTGTACGACTGGCCGGGACGCTTTGTGGACAAAGGTCACGGGGAGTTCTATGCCCGTATCCGTCAGGAGCGCTGGCAGGTTGAGCACCAGCAGATTCAGGCCACCGCCACGGCGGCGGGAATAGCGCCGGGGCACACCTTCACGTTAACCAACGCGCCGTTCTTCAGCGACAACGGCGAATATCTGGTGACGGCAGCGGGCTACCACTTCGAAGAGAACCGCTATGCCAGCGGCGAGGGGGAGACCATTCACCGCACCGATTTTACGGTCATCCCGTCGGCGGTGGTGTACCGTCCGGCGCAGAGCACGGCGTGGCCGCGCACCTACGGCCCGCAGACCGCGAAAGTGGTGGGGCCGAAGGGCGAGAGTATCTGGACGGACAAATATGGCCGCGTGAAGGTGAAATTTCACTGGGACCGTCTGGCGAAGGGGGATGACACCAGCTCCTGCTGGGTGCGCGTGTCGAGCGCGTGGGCGGGCCAGGGCTACGGCGGGGTGCAGATACCGCGCGTCGGCGACGAGGTGGTGGTGGACTTTATCAACGGCGACCCGGACCGTCCGATTATAACCGGCCGGGTGTACAACGACGCGAGCATGCCGCCGTGGGCGCTGCCGGCTGCGGCGACGCAGATGGGCTTTATGAGCCGTTCTAAGGGGGGCTCCGTGGATAACGCCAACGCCCTGCGCTTTGAGGATAAAGCGGGCGCAGAGCAGGTGTGGATCCAGGCCGAGCGCAACATGGACACCAGCGTTAAAAATGACGAAACGCACAGCGTCGGCGGAGCGCGCAGCCATTATGTGAAGAAAAATGAGCTGCATCGCGTGGAAGCGAACCAGACTCAGGCGGTGAAAGGCGGAACCGAGATCCTGACGGGTAAAGGCAAGCTGGATGCGGCGGTGGAGCAGTATGTCATTGCTTCCGGGACGAAGCTGCGGCTGGTCTCAGGTGAAAGCGCCATTGAGCTGAACGCTAACGGCAAGATTAACCTGATCGGCAAAGAGTTTAATTTCTTTGTGGAAGGGGATGGTTATATCACCACTGGCGGTAAGCTGCATCTGAATACCTCTGGCACAAAGCCGGGCACAACGGCTCCGGGGTCGGGGCATAAAGGGGATATCGATGCGGCGGTGCAGGCGAAGTTTTCGCCGCAAGAGAGCGCTAATCGTCCTGCCCCCGCTGCGGCTCCAGCAGCAGGCCAATCGAAACCTGCTCCAGCTTCGGCGTCAACAACAGCCCCGCCTTTGAAAGGGAATTATGTTTACAAAAATAATCCGAATAGCTCAGATGTTATGCCTTTCAATGACGATGTTGTAAAAGAAATCAATAAGTCTCCTACCCTTCAAACTCAGTTAAAAGATTTGAAAGACAAGGGATGGGCGATTCAACCAGGAGCGACTGGTGGGGGAAGTTATACTGATTCGGATAATAAACTGATCGTTATGGATCCTGAACACATGGAAGACACAGCCAATACAGTACAAACACTGGCTCATGAAGCAGGGCATGCAACATATCCTGTTGCAGCGGACTATTCTAGTAAAGAAAATTTCGTTAACAGCCAGCTTATGGATGAAGGCGGTGCAACCTTGAATAATATTAAAATACAGCGTGAAATTCTGGGAAATGGCGGTATTGATATTGATATAGCAGGAAGCCCGGAAAATCTCAAAGCTTACAATGCAGCCTATGATAAAATGGTAAGTGGAGAGCTGTCGCGGGTTGACGCTGCAAAAGCTATAGGTAAAGTCTACGGTAAAGGCGAAATAGCTTCTGGTACCGATCTCAATTACAGCGATTATTACGGGGGTTTCTATGGTAAGTAGAATGACAAAAAATACCATCCTCTTTTTGCTCCCACTATTTTCAACTTTTTCTTACGCAGGACAAACAAACATGAACCAAGATTCTTTATGGCATATTGTTAAAGAACTCAAAACAGTCTGGGGAAAACAGGCCGAGGATGTCAGTAAACTTTTCCATCAACCACTGGTCCCAAAAAATCCAGAAGCTAAAGACCGTTATACGTCAGTTCCATTCACATTATCTGATGGAACACGCATCAGCGATGTAGATGTTCGTTTATGGGGGAACGGAGATAATAGCGTTTCACTTGTCTCGTTTGTAATCGAACAGCCTTGCATTACGCTCGACCAGGTCAAAGTGCATTTCCCAGATGTTAAGGTATCTAATATTCCTCGCGGAAATACCGCAGGGCAATCTGTGGGATATCGAACCGCCACTGATGAGCGTGGGCTGGCATGGGCATTTAGTTTTCCTGTAATGAACCAGGAATGCCTAAATCGAGTCGTTATGTCACGTTACGATCGTTAATAGGTGTTGTGTTTTCCTGCCGGTACGGGTATTTCGCTGCCGGTTTGCAGCATCCGCGATAAGCGTAATTTACATCAAGTCAGTGACGATTAACGTGAAAAAATACACGCCCATATTTCTTTGTTTTTCCATGATGTTTAGTTGTCTGAGTAGCAATGTGGTTTTGGCAGAAGCTATGCCGCTCGTTCTGACAAAACAGGATTTTTCCGTGAAGGTCAAAGACCAGTCCATCGCCCTGGGCGACAGATGGACTCATGATATTGCCCGTAAAATTGACGTACCGATGGAAGGCCGTTTTACCGGTGAGGTTACTTTTGACGGAACTAATTATAAATTCTTCCAGCATCAAAGGGCTGGGTTAGCTATATTCAGTTCCAATCTCTGGTGGGATAAAGCGGAAAGAAGCGTTGATGATTATATCGTGTCTCAAATTACGCTGACTGCCGAAGACTTCGCAACGCCGCGTGGTGTCCATGTGGGTTCAACGAGAGAGGAACTGAATAGCGCATACGGTACCGGTCAGGTAGACAATGATTCGGGGGAACAGTGGATTACCTACGAGTTGGGTAAAAAAGCGCTCTCGTTTGAGATGAAAGACGGCAACGTTTTGAAAATAACCATGAATTACAAAAATGGCTCTTCAGAGTAATTTATGACCAAGAAATATTTGGCAGTTGTATTGTTCACCGCTTTATTGACAGGGGGCGTTGAAACGTCAATAGCGCTTGAATTATCCCAATACAACAAGCTCGACACGGTCAGTCACATTGTTAACGACAGCGAAGTGACAGACAATCTCAGGAAAACGCTGGGAAATCATTACCAGACCTTTATTGATAACTTTGATGTCTTCGGTGAACCGCATACCACCACAGGCGGCGGATTGTTTGTTGAAGGCTGGCTAAAAGATCTCTATCAGGAGAATGCATCCGCGATGGTCATCAATCCTGACGGCAAAATCTTTGCAGCCTGGGTGGTTACGACGTCGGACGTTATTCATTACCAGTCTTCAGATAATAGCCCGGTTATTCATGCCGATATTCAGCAATGGGCCGTCAGATTCAATACGATGCATTTTGCAACGTTCGGCCAATCAAAACTCGCGTTTGACGGGGACTGGGTTGGCGAATTCGAGAACGACTCGACGTTAACCCTGCGGTTAGCTGAATCAGACAACCGTATCACCGGTTCTTATTGCTATATATCCCAGAAAGGAAACCGCATTGATTGCCCGGAAGATGATGAGCGTAATCTTAGCGGTACGATCGCAGGCAATCGTGCCAGCGTTGAGTTCAACTCATCGTTTGGCGGCGTAGGTGGTCGGGCTGTTCTGGAAATAAAGGGGCGTGAAATGGAATGGCGTTTAGTTACTCCTCCTCAAAAAGGAAATTACTATGCTCCGCTGCGATATACGTTACGTAAAGCCGCTTCGGTTCAACACGCTGAATCCAGAAAACTGGACACCGATAAATTCGCTATTTCGCTGATAAACAAATGCGGCCATTTTGAGAGCGAATGTGACGAGATGGTTTATCTCGGCGTGCGCAAAAGCGATAACAGTACGATCTCCTTAATGGGAAAAACGTTGCGCGACTCCGCAGGTAAAATAATCGGCTCAACGTACAAGAATGGCGAGATCGCTTATACCGTGACGTATGCACCCGTGAAATTGGTTGTCAGCAAAGGCAGCCATGTTTTAGTCGAACAGTCAGGCCAGTGGCTTAAATAACAAAACATTCAGCCAAAGGGCCAGCATGGATTGGCCTCTTTTGTTTCTCAGCATATTAATCATCCCGAGTTCACTTATGAAATACACCCTCCAGGAAGGTTCGTTTTCCTTATTTCCTGCTGCCTGGCAGGATAACAGCATGAACATTATTCGCGATGACGAAAGCGGGCTGTCCGTGGTGGTCAGCCGCGGCGTTATCCCGGACGGCAGCGACTACGAACAAGAGTTTCATCGCCAGTGGGACGTGCTGCGTCCTCAGATGGGCGAAATTGCCCAGAGTGAATTCCGGAACGTAAAGGCCGGGCCTGATGGAAAAATTAACGGGCTGGAAGTTGAGACGACGTTTGACCGTAACGGGCAGCGCCTGTGGCAAAAACAGCTGGCCGTGCAGACGCCGGGCAAACCGGTATTGATGATTTTTACCCTCTCAGCGCTCAGAGCATTCACTGAAGAGGACGAGGTGCGCTGGAGCGCGCTTAAGCAGAGTCTGACGCTAAACGACAACCGGAATGTGTAAGGCATGAGCGATAACAACGCGGCTCGTAAGGGCGACGAGATTATTCACTCCAGCATTTTTGCTGACATCACCAGCATTGTGGCGGAAGGTGCCGCCTATGCGGTGATCGGTGCGGCGGTAGGCGCAGCAGCAACCGTAGCGGCGCCATTGCTGGGGGCGGGGGCAGCAGCTGCAGGCGTGGCGGCGATTGGATCCAGCTGTCTGTTAAGCGGAATTATTGGTGGCGTGCTGGCGAACGTGGCGGGGATCACCGACGATATCAGCAACGCCGCGGAAGGGTTAGGCAACGTGCTTTTCCCGCCGTCGCCTGCGGGCAAAATCACCACCGGTTCGAATAACGTTCTGACCAACGCAATCCCTGCCGCGCGCGCGGCAGGCACGCTGACGCCCGCCGATACGCCGTCCCCTGAGCCGCAGTCGCCTGGCAGCTTTGCCGATTACGCGGGCATGCTGCTTTCCGCCGCCGGACAATTTGGCAGCGAAATGTGGCAGCCGAGCGTGGCCTCTGCCGCCGCGGGAACCTCACCGCTGGAGGAAGACAAGGTGGCGTGCAAAAAGCACTCCGGGCCGCAGTATCTGGCGGAAGGTTCTAAAAGCGTCTTTATCAACGGGCAGCCCGCGGTTCGCGCCAAAGATCGCACCACCTGTGAAGGTACCGTTTCCAACGACGTCTCCCCGAACGTGATCATCGGCGGGGAGACGCTCACGGTCCGCGATATCAAAAGCGGTAAAACGCCGGGCCTGGCGCTGGGGATGATTGCGCTTTCCCTGCTGCGCGGGCGTCCGGGCAAAATTCTCAAAAACATGCCCTGTGCGCTGGCGGCGGCGGGCGGCGGGATGCTGGCCGATATGGCGGTGAATGCCGTTTTTGGCTCCTCGCACCCGGTTCACGCCGCCACCGGCGTGAAGGTGCTGAATGACGACGACGAACTCGATTTCTCGCTGCCGGGGCGCTTCCCGCTTCGCTGGCAGCGCAGCTACAACAGCCTGACAACCCGCGAAGGACTGTTCGGTCTGGGCTGGGCAACCACGTTTGACAGCTATCTGACGCTGGAAGAAAACAATGCCACCTGGTTTGACGAAACCGGGCGCGAGCTGAGCTTCGAGCTGCCGCCTGTCGACCGCGCATTTTACAGCATCAGCGAAGGCATTATTATCCGCCGCAATGAGAGCGGCGACGTGGCAATTGCAGACGACGACGGCGCGGTGTGGCGTCTTTATAAACCGACCCGGGCGAATCCATCCATCCTGCGTCTGGCCTCCCTCAGCGATGAATACGGCAACGCGCTGCTGACGGAGTGGGACGAATACGGCAGGCTGGTTAGTCTGCACGACGAGCCGCGGGCAATCGACGTCACCCTGCGCTATGAGGATGAGCGTTTCCCGCAGCGCGTTACCGCTGCCAGCCATTTCGACGGCAACCAGACATGGCCGCTGATGCAGTGGGGCTACGACGCGCGCGGCCAGCTTGCGAGCGCGACGGATGCCTCCGGCGTGGTGACGCGTGAATACCGCTATAACGAGCACGGGCTGATGGTCTGGCACCGCATGCCGGGCGGTCTGGAGAGCGAATACCGCTGGAAACAGTTCGACCACTGGCGCGTGGTGGAAAACCGCACCAGTACCGGCGACGGCTGCCGCTTTAGCTACGATTTAGCCGCCGGGCTGACGACCGTCGAGCACTATGACGGTCAGACGCGCCGCCACTACTGGAACGCGCAAAATCTGATTATCCGCTACGTTGACGAGCGCGGTGAAAACTGGCGCTACGAGTGGGATGACAACGAGCTTCTGACGCGTCGCATCGATCCGCTCGGCAATGCCGTCACCTTCGTCTACGACGAAATGGGCAACCGGGTTCAGGAAATCGACGCCGACGGCAATGTCCGCACCACCGCCTGGCTGGAACACCGCGCGCTTCCCTCGGCCATTATCGAAGCCGACGGCAGCGCCACCCGCTTCTGGTACGACGAACACCACGGTCTGAAGCGCGTGGTGGACCCGATGGGGCAGACGACGCTGCTGCGCCGGGACGAGTTTGGGCAGGTTGTTGAGGAGGTCGATGCCGCCGGAAACAGCCGCTACCAGGAGTACAACGAGGCCGGACAGATTGTGCGGGCGACGGACTGTTCGGGGCGTATTACCCGCTATCGCTATCACCCGCTGGGCTGGCTGATGGCAGAGATTAGCGCCGACGGTGAAGAGACGCGTTACCGCTACGACGCCGCGGGGCGCCCTGTGCAGCTCGATCGCCCGGAAGGCTGGACGGAATCGCTCAAATGGAACGAACGTGGCCTGCCGGTGAAGCATGCTGGCGCCGACGGAAAAGAAAGTGAGTTCAGATACGATGAGGTCGGGCGCTTAATCGCCACGCGCAATACCCAGGGCGAAGAGGTCCGTCGCCGCTGGGACAGCCGCGGGCGTCTGATTGCCCTGGAAAACGAAAACGGCGAAGCGTACCAGTTCCGCTGGGGCGCGGACTCGCTGCTGCTGGAAGAGGTGGGGCTCGATGGCGTGGCATCGCAATATCGCTACGACGCATGCGGACGCACGACTGCGCGCACGTTTGCCGCCGGTCATCCGGAGGCCATCACCCACGCCTTCGCCTGGAGCGCGAGCGGCCAGCTGGTCGCCCGCACCACGCCGGAAGGCCAGACCCGCTACCATTACACGCCGTCCGGCCTGTTAAGCCGGATAGGGCTGCATCCGGCGCTTTCAGCCGACGCGTGGACCACAGAGGCAGAGCAGGAGCTTGCCTTTGAGTATGACGCGCTAGGTCGCGTCACGCGCGAAGCGGGCGAGCACGGCGAGCTGGCGTGGGAGTATGACGCGCTGGGCAACCGCACCTCCGTCACGCTGCCCGATGGCCGCGAGCTGAAGCAGTTCTACTACGGCAGCGGGCATCTGCTCAGCATCGCCCTCGATAAGCTGTCGGTCTCTGATTTTACCCGCGACGAGCTTCACCGCGAGACCAGCCGCACCCAGGGGGGGCTGACCACCCGCAGCGAATACGATCGTCTTGGTCGCCTGCATCGGCGGGACGTCTTTACCGGCAATGCCCAGCGCCCGTCGCCGCGCCGCTGGTCCCGCCGCTGGGATTACGATTACCGCAATAACCTGGTACGGGAAGAGCGGGACGATAACCCGTTCAGCTGGTACCGCTGGCAGTACGACAGCGCCGGGCGTCTGTTGGTTCAGGACGGTACGCTGCCCGGACAGGAGCAGTGGCGCTGGGATGCTGCCGGTAACCCGCTGGAAGGTTCTGCTGAGAAGATCACGCACAACCGCCTGACGCAGCTGAACGGCATTCGCTGGCGGTATGACATCCACGGCCGCACCGTGGAGAAGGATAACGGCCAGACCCGCTGGCACTACCGCTATGACGGCGAGCATCGCCTGACGGAGGTCATCAGCCAGCCGCGGGATCGCAACAGGCCGCAGACGCAGGTCAGCTTCCGCTACGATCCGCTTGGTCGACGCATCAGCAAAACGCGACGCCAGATACTGGGCGGACAGCCAACCGGCAAGCCGGTCACCACCCAGTTTGTCTGGGAAGGGTTCCGGCTGCTGCAGGAGGTGCACGGGGATGTGCCGCTCACCTACGTCTACAGCGATCAGAACAGCTATGACCCGCTGGCGCGTATTGACGGCGTAGATGCCCCGGAGATCTTCTGGTTCCACTGCCAGCCGAACGGCACGCCGGAGCGGATGACGGATATCGAAGGGCAGGTGCGCTGGGAAGGTGTGAACAGCGCCTGGGGCAAGCTGCTGCGGGAAAGCGAGACGCAGGTATCAGGATATTCTCAGAACCTGCGCATGCAGGGGCAATACCTGGACCGTGAGACAGGGCTGCACTACAATCTGTTCCGGTATTACGACCCGGACTGCGGAAGGTTTACGCAGCAGGACCCGATAGGGCTGGCGGGGGGGATAAACCTTTACCAGTATGCGCCGAATGCGCTGGGGTGGGTGGATCCGTGGGGGTTGACGCCTAAAACATTAATTCACTACACGACTGAAGAAGGGATGAAAGGTATCACGGAAAGTGGTGTAATAAGACCTTCATCAGGAGATATACACGCCCGCTTCGGGGATGGACAATACTTCACTAATATCAGACCTGAAATGATTGGCGGACGAACACTCAAGGATGTTGGAGGAACTGGAAAAATGTCTCTGGGTCAATTAGCAGCTGATATATATGGTGACGCGAGGAAATTAAAAGGCATAAGCCATTTTGTCGAAATAGATGTTACTGGCTTAGATGTAATTGAACCTCGGAAAAATACATTTTTGATCTTAAACACAAAAGATCTCGATGTCTCTAAAAGAATTGTTAAAAGTGGGAGGAGTTGTGGTTGAGGTGAAAAAATATTATAAAGGAAATGTTGATTTTATTGCAGGTGAAGGGATTATCCTCAATGAATTCATAGGAGAGGTGGCCACTCGACAAATAAATATTATAGATGGTGATTATTATGCTTCTTCCTCTTTGCTAGATAAAAATGAAAAAGTTGGTTTCCTGCTGTATGACGGTAAGAAAAGCGAACTTGACTTAAGTGACGCCGAAGAAATTTCGAATGATGAATTTGAAACAATCTGGGAAAGATCAACGGCTTCATTGCAAGAAAAAAAGAGAATAAATTACTTATCTGGAGATGCTGTGGAACCTTTGAAAAAATCCACAGTTATTGCTCATATTGTGAATAATAAAGGGAAATGGGGTAAAGGTTTTGTTCTGTCCCTTTCAAATAAATATCCTGCTGCAAAGAAACACTATCTCAGTAGCTTCAAAGAAAATAACATTCCAGAATTAGGGGTGGTTGATTTTGTCAAGATTGATGAGCAAGAACAAATATTTATTGCTAATATGTATGCGCAGGATGGTATAAAGAAAAATATCAATGACAAAAATCAATATGTATGTTATTCATCCTTGGCTGTTTGTCTTGAAAAATTATCTGACTTTGCTTTGGTGCACCGCCTTTCAATACAAATGCCAAGAATAGGGGCAGGCCTCGGCGGAGGTGATTGGAATGTTATAGAGGCATTAATACTAAAAACTATATGCTATAAGATGATTGATTGCAATGTAATAACTTTATAATCTGCAATCAAAATTTAGCAATGCATTTTATTATATTTGGTTGTTGTTTAAGAAAGGGTGTTTTTATCTAAATGGATAAGGGCTTTAGTATGCAAATATCTATAACAAATACAATTGAACAAGGAAACGAGTTACACGGCAACCAAAAATACGCCGAGGCTTTAGAGCAATACCAAAAAGCCTGGCAAACGCTTCCTGAGCCAAAGCTCGAATGGGAGCTCGCCAACTGGATCTCTGACTGCATATACAGCGCATATTTTGATCTCGCGGATTACGCTGAGGCGAAGAAATGGGGAGAGACGACATTACGGACACGTGGATCGGATATAGACACTGCACCCTTAATCGATCTCGGCATGGTCTGTTATGAGTTGAATCAATTCGAGGAAGCGTATAAATATTTTAACGATGCTTATAACTACGGCAAAGAGCGTGCGTTTCAGGATAGACCTAAAAAATATCTGGAGTTCTATCTGCGCAAGAGGGGATAAGTTCGTTAACTTAAAAAAAACCACGCCAGAGCGTGGTTTTTTTCATTCAAAACCAATCAAACGTTAAACAAGAAGTTCATCACATCGCCATCTTTAACGATGTAATCTTTCCCTTCCGCACGCATCTTGCCTGCTTCTTTCGCGCCTTGCTCACCCTTGTAGGTGATGAAGTCTTCAAACGCGATAGTCTGCGCGCGAATAAAGCCTTTCTCAAAATCGGTGTGGATCTTACCGGCCGCCTGAGGTGCAGTCGCACCCACAGGGATGGTCCACGCACGCACTTCTTTCACGCCAGCGGTGAAGTAGGTCTGCAGGTTCAGCAGCTCGTAGCCCGCGCGGATCACGCGGTTCAGGCCCGGCTCTTCCAGACCCAGCTCGGCCATGAACTCTTCACGGTCAGCGTCGTCCAGCTCGGCGATGTCGGATTCAACGGCAGCGCACACGGCTACAACCACAGAACCTTCAGCCGCTGCGATTTCACGAACTTTGTCCAGGTATGGGTTGTTCTCGAAACCGTCTTCGTTAACGTTGGCGATGTACATGGTTGGCTTCAGGGTCAGGAAGCTGAGGTATTTGATAGCTGCCTTGTCTTCTTCAGTCAGGTTTTTCAGCGCGCGCAGCATGCCCGCGTTTTCCAGCTGTGGCAGACATTTTTCCAGCGCAGCCAGTTCAGCTTTCGCGTCTTTGTCGCCGCCTTTGGCTTTCTTCTGCACGCGGTGGATCGCGCGCTCGCAGGTGTCGAGGTCAGAGAGCGCCAGTTCGGTGTTGATGACGTCGATGTCATCAGCCGGATCCACTTTGTTGTTTACGTGGATGATGTTGTCGTTCTCGAAGCAGCGCACAACGTGGCCGATCGCTTCGGTTTCACGAATGTTGGTCAGGAACTGGTTACCCAGACCTTCGCCTTTGGAGGCGCCTTTTACCAGGCCCGCGATGTCCACGAACTCCATGGTGGTTGGCAGAATGCGCTGCGGCTTCACGATTTCCGCAAGCTGGTCCAGACGCGGGTCCGGCATTGGCACTACGCCGGTGTTCGGTTCGATGGTACAGAACGGGAAGTTCGCCGCTTCGATACCCGCTTTGGTAAGCGCGTTAAACAGGGTGGATTTGCCCACGTTTGGCAGACCGACGATACCACATTTGAATCCCATTTCTAAATCACCTTAATATCTTGGTAATCAATCCGTTAACGATAACCGATTGATGAAAAGTAAATAACTACGCCTATTATACACGTAACCCGCATGACGCGCGGTAAAAAAGCCGTATCGGGCGGATTATTGCGCTTTGAAAGCGTGTAAGCGGTTTGTCGCTTTAGTTAAGCCGTCTTTCAGCCAGATTTCGGTGCAGCGCGCCGCTTCGTCTACCGCTTCGTCAATCAGTTTCTGCTCAGAAACCGCGGGCTTACCGAGAACGAAACCGACAACTTTGTTTTTATCGCCCGGATGGCCGATTCCCACGCGCAAACGGTGGAAATTCGGGTTATTGCCCAGCTTGCTGATGATATCTTTAAGACCGTTGTGACCGCCGTGCCCGCCGCCCAGCTTGAATTTTGCCACGCCGGGCGGAAGATCTAGCTCATCGTGAGCCACCAGAATTTCATCCGGATTGATGCGATAAAACGTTGCCATCGCCGCCACCGCTTTGCCGCTCAGGTTCATAAAGGTGGTGGGCACCAGCAGGCGAACATCCGCGCCAGCGAGGTTGATACGTGAGGTATAGCCGAAGAATTTGGGTTCTTCTCGCAGGGGAGCACGTAACCGCTCGGCCAGCAGATCGACGTACCATGCCCCGGCGTTGTGGCGGGTTGCCGCATATTCTGCGCCTGGGTTGGCGAGGCCGACAATCAGTTTAATCGTCACGATTTAATTCCTAATGGGTTCCAGATCTGGCGCGTAGTTTACTGTCTGGCGCGCCGCTTGACAAAATTCTGCGAGCGTCACAGCAAGATGCAAATAATTACTTATCTGAACAATTAGAATTTCAAGCTGTTCAATGTTTTATTTGTAAATTTTTGTCTGGGAGTTATCTGTAATTGTGATCATTCACGCAACTCATAAAAGGGGCGTTGTCTATACTATACACACAAGGATTAGGGGCTTTTCCCCTGACAACCCAAAGTTCCGGAGGTGACACATGAAACGCAAAAACGCTTCGTTACTCGGTAACGTGCTGATGGGGTTGGGGCTCTTCGTGATGGTAGTCGGCGTAGGTTATTCCATTTTAAACCAGCTGCCGCAGCTTGATCTCCCGCAATACTTCGCGCATGGCGCGGTACTGAGCATCTTCCTCGGTGCGGTGTTGTGGCTCGCCGGGGCGCGCGTGAGCGGACATGAGGAAGTCTGCGATAAATACTGGTGGGTGCGCCACTACGACAAACGCTGTCGTCGCGACCAGCATAAGCACAGCTAGTGCCTGATTAAGAACATTGAAACGACTCCATCCGGAGTCGTTTTTTTTTGCATAGCATATTGACCCTCACGTAACGTAAGGCTCCAGAGTGGTGGCACTGGCAAAGTAAAAAGGAGCAGTTATGTTGATTCAGGTGGGTGAGCTGGCGAAACGAGCCGGTATCACCGTGCGGACATTGCATCACTACGAGCAAACAGGGCTGTTGCTGCCTTCTGCCAGAAGCGCGGCAGGTTACCGGCTTTACAACCTGGCGGATGTCCAGCGTCTGCACATGATCCAGGCGCTGGCAAAAGCGGGGCTGGAACTTGCTGAAATCAGGGATTTTCTGGAAAAGGAGTCGCTGTCGTTGACCGAGCTACTCGATGCGCAAATCACGCTGCTGGATAAACAGCTGCGCAGCATACACACGCTGCGCGACCGGCTGGTGGCGCTGCGTACCGGGCTTACCGACGATGCGACGCCGGATCTGGAGTCCTGGCTACAGACTCTGGAGTTAATGAATATGTACGATCGCTGGTTTAGCAAAGAAGAGTTACAGCAGCTGCCGTTTGTGGTGCAGAAGGATGCGCTGGCGGCTATCTGGTCAGGGCTGGTGGCAGAAGCAAACGCGCTGCTGGAAAAAAATATACCCGTGACTGACTCGCGGGCGATGGATCTGGCAACGCGCTGGATGGAGCGCCTGGAACAGGACACGGCGGGCAAGCCGGAGTTTCTCACCCGCCTGAACGAGATGCACAGCGTGGAGCCTCAAATGCGCGAGCAGACCGGCATCACGCCGGAGATGACCGATTACATCACGCGCGCGTTTGCGGAATCTAAGCTCAGCATCTGGGAGAAGTATCTCACTGCCGAAGAGATGGCCTTTACCCGAGCGCACTACTTCGATCGCATGATGGAGTGGCCGCCGCTGGTGGCGAAACTGCACCAGGCGCAGCGGGAAAATCGCGATCCTGCCTCGGAGGAGGCGCAAAAGCTGGCGGAAAACTGGCTGGCGTTGTTCCAGTCGTATGCAGGGACGGATCCCGAGACTCAGCAAAAATTCCGCACTGCCATGCAGCAGGAGCCGCATCTGATGAAAGGCACGTGGATGACGCCTGCCGTGCTGGGATGGCTCCAGCAGGCGATCGGGGTGATGATGCAGAGACGTTTCTCTGCATCGGGTAACTCACAGATCCGCTAACGCGGCTTCGCGGTTAGGATAGAAGGAGAGTCGGCCAGGGATTGGCTGGACGCCCGCGCGCGCCATGGTGCGCAGGGGCTGGAATTCCAGGTTGCTTACCCGAAGCTCGCAGCCTTCTGGCAGACGTGCAACAAAGCGCTGGAAGGCATCCAGGCCGCCGGCATCCAGCACCGGAACGGCATCCCACTTCAGCACCACAATTCGTTTGCCCGCGATGCGGGACTCCAGTTCGCTGAACAAACCTTCCGCCGCGGCGAAGAACAGCGGGCCTATCACGCGCAGAACCAGCACATCGTCAGGCACTTCCACGTTAACCGGGGAAAGGCGAGTCATCTGCGCGATGCGGCGCATAAACAGCAGGGACGCAAGCACGATCCCGACGCTGATGGCGATAACCATATCGAACAGCACGGTCAGCGACATGCAGATCAGCATCACGATGATGTCGTCTTTTGGCGCGTGACGCAGCAGGTTCACTACCTTATGCGCCTCGCTCATGTTCCAGGCCACCATTAGCAGCAGGGCGGCCATGGCGGAAAGCGGCAGCCAGGAGAGCAGCGGAGCAAGGATCAGCAGCGCCAGAATCACCAGCAGGGAGTGAATGACCGCCGAGACCGGTGATGTGGCCCCCGCGCGCACGTTCGCCGCAGAGCGGGCGATAGCCGCCGTTGCCGTAATACCACCGAAGAAGGGCGCGATAATATTCCCTAAGCCCTGACCGACCAGTTCGCTGTTGGCTTTGTGCTTGGTACCGGTCATGCCGTCGAGCACCACGGCGCAGAGGAGAGATTCAATCGCCCCCAGCATCGCCATTGAGAACGCAGCGGGCAGCAGGGCGCGCAGCGAATCCCAGCTCAGTGTAAAAGTGGAGCCCGGCATATCCCACGGCAGCACCAGCTGCGGCAACAGTTGCGGAATGCCGCTACCCTGTGAACCGTCCGCCAGAACATAGTGGAACTGCGAGCCGATCGTCGCGACATGGCCGCCGAACATATTGACGATAGCCATCACCGCGCAGCCCAGCAGCAGCGCGGGCAGATGGCCCGGCAGGCGAATACCGAGGCGAGGCCAGACGATCAGCGTGCCCAGCGTCACAATCCCAATGGCGGCGTCGCCCAGGTTGGCCGTCGGCAGCGCCATAAACAGCGCTCCCACTTTTTGCAGATAGTGTTCCGGAACATGAGCCATCTGCAGGCCGAGGAAATCCTTGATCTGCATGGTTCCGATGGTGATACCAATCCCCGAAGTGAACCCCAGCGTCACGGAAAGGGGAATATATTCAATCAGGCGTCCAAAACGGGCCAGACCGAACAGAATTAAAAAGAGGCCGGACATCAGGGTGGCAACCAGCAGGCCTGCCAGACCAAACTGTTGCGAAACGGGGTAAAGGATCACCACAAACGCGGCGGTCGGGCCGGAGACGCTGAAGCGCGAGCCCCCCGTCAGAGCAATGACAATCCCGGCAACCGCCGAGGTGTACAGACCGTACTGTGGCGCAACGCCGCTACCAATCGCCAGCGCCATCGCCAGCGGGATGGCAATAATGCCGACGGTGACCCCGGCTATCAGGTCACGCACAAAACGTGACGAGGTGTACTTCTCTTTCCAGCAGGCGTCGATGAGGGCGCGAAAGGGCAGAACATGTGAGGAGGCTACGTTTTTCACAATTATCTATCATCCGTATGCGCATCATCTGTCATGTGAATGGCAGGTGAAGGAGGCATTAATCATACAAATAAAATCCAGAGACAAAAAAACCCGCCGCAGCGGGTTTTTTGGCCGTGTTCGATTAGTGTTCGAACATTGCTGAGATGGATTCTTCGTTGCTGATACGACGAATCGCTTCGGCCAGCATCCCGGACAGGGTCAGGGTACGCACGTTTGGCAGTGCCTTGATCTCGTCGCTCAGAGGGATGGTATCGCATACCACAACTTCGTCAATGACGGAGTTGCGCAGGTTGTTTACCGCATTACCGGAGAAGATCGGGTGAGTCGCGTAAGCAAATACGCGCTTGGCACCACGCTCTTTCAGCGCTTCAGCGGCTTTACACAGCGTGCCGCCGGTATCGATCATGTCGTCAACCAGCACGCAGTCGCGGCCAGCCACGTCACCGATGATGTGCATCACCTGAGAAACGTTAGCGCGCGGACGACGCTTGTCGATGATGGCCATGTCGGTATCGTTCAGCAGCTTAGCGATAGCACGGGCACGTACCACGCCGCCGATGTCCGGAGAAACCACGATTGGGTTGTCCAGGTTCAGCTGCAGCATGTCTTCCAGCAGGATTGGGCTGCCGAATACGTTATCAACCGGGACGTCGAAGAAGCCCTGGATCTGCTCTGCGTGCAGGTCAACGGTCAGTACGCGGTCAACGCCGACGCTGGACAGGAAGTCCGCGACAACTTTAGCGGTGATTGGCACACGCGCGGAACGGACGCGACGGTCCTGGCGGGCATAACCAAAGTAAGGAATTACAGCAGTGATACGGCCTGCGGAAGCGCGACGCAGGGCGTCGACCATAACAACCAGTTCCATCAGGTTGTCGTTCGTTGGAGCACAGGTGGACTGGATGATGAAAATATCACCACCGCGTACATTTTCGTTAATTTGTACGCTGACTTCGCCGTCGCTAAAGCGACCTACAGCGGCGTCGCCGAGGGAAGTGTACAGGCGGTTGGCAATACGTTGTGCTAGTTCCGGGGTGGCGTTACCAGCAAAAAGCTTCATATCAGGCACGAGAAGAACCTCAGGCATGCGTCCAGTGGTGGATAGCGTTCGCCGAAAACTGTGCGGGCCAGGCGAAGGCTATCCAGGCGGTGTATTAAAGAGCGCGATGCAACGTCTGGAACAGGGTGACGTTGTCACCGAAACTCAGTCTGCGCCAGAATGGCCTGCTGTAGGGGGGAGGTGTTCATCCCGCGCGCTACAAAACCATGCAGCCAATCCGGCGCTTGCTCAAGCACCTGACGAGCGGCGGATTCGGTGTCAAATTCAGCAAAGACACAGGCCCCTGTACCAGTCAGGCGCGACGGCGCGTATTCTAACAGCCAGGAAAGCACCGCATCAACCTCGCGAAAACGTTTTCTTGCGATATCCTCGCAATCGTTGCTGAATTCACAATTTAATAACGTTTCTATTGACCGAATCGGGGTATTTCTTTTCAGGTCAGGATCTTTAAAGATGACCGGAGTCGGAATGCTCACGCCCGGGTGGGCAACCAGATACCATTTTTCCGGCGGCTCAACCGGGGAAAGAATTTCGCCCACACCTTCGGCAAAAGCCGCGTGACCGCGAACAAACACCGGGACATCCGCTCCCAGCGTTAAGCCTAAAGCAGCCAGTTCATCCGTCGACAGCCCGCAACCCCAGAGATGGTTCAGTGCGACCAGTACGGTTGCCGCATTAGAAGAGCCGCCGCCAAGACCGCCGCCCATCGGCAGGCGCTTCTCGATATGGATATCCGCACCACTTCCCGCGGGCAGACGCCCCGATTCCGCCGCGGCTTTCATCAGCAGGCGCGCGGCGCGCACGATCAGGTTATCCTCATGCTCAACGCCGTCGACCGGCGTCAGCAGGCAAATCTGCCCGTCCTGACGCGGTTCGATGGCGATCGTGTCGCCATAGTCAATAAACTGAAACAGCGTCTGCAGGGTGTGATATCCGTCTGCACGCTGGCCGGTGATGTATAAAAACAGGTTCAGTTTTGCCGGGGAAGGCCAGTGGGTCATCATTTAACGATCCAGTTGTCCATTTTCAGCTTGATGCGCTGGCTGCCCTGGGTCAGCTCCATGTTCGATGGCAGCGACGGTTTACTCTTGCTGTCATAGGCGCTGTACACCACTTTCCAGGTTTTGCCGTTCTGGGTGTAGTTGACCTGGCTCAGACGGTACTGGTCGTCAAGCGTATAGTCGGTCGCTTCGCCCGGCAGGCCGAGGATCCACTGGCGCAGACTGTTCAGCGGAATTGGCATCCCGGTCAGCTTGCCAATCATCTCTTCGGCATCGGTCGCGGTATAGTGCTGACCTTTGTTATCGGTGATCTGCGCTTCGCCTGGCTTAGCGTTAAGCTCCAGCTCGGTGCTGCCCAATGGGTTCAGTAGCAGCAGGCGATAGTTGTCCTGGCCCGTTTGCTGCCAGAAGAAGCGCGCATAAACCTTTTGTTCGTCAGAGAGATAGGCGAACGCGCCGCGCGTCTGGTACTGTTTCAGATTACGGACGTCCTGCTGGTGCTGACGCCACTGCGGTGAGTCGGGGCTCTTGCCTGGACCTTTAGGCTGAGTAACAGTACATGCGGTCAGAACCAGGGCCGCCAGAGGCAGCAGGCGAATCAGTCGGGTCATAATGATGACAAATCCTTGAGATACGTTGCAGTTATAACTGTTAATGCTAGCGTCCCGCAGTGCCACCGTCTACGTTCAAATTATCTCAAAGCGTTGTGTAACCTATTACTCCGAAAGGAGGCAGTCCCTTTTATTGATCTCGCGCATCCTGTATGATGCGTCCTGCTAACCTTATTAACGCTGGTACTACTCCCGCTCAACATGACCCTATTAGCACTCGGCATTAACCACAAAACGGCCCCGGTTTCGCTGCGAGAACGCGTAACGTTTTCGCCGGATACGCTCGACCTGGCGCTGGACAGCCTGCTTGCACAACCGATGGTGCAGGGTGGCGTGGTGCTTTCGACGTGCAACCGTACCGAGCTGTATTTAAGCGTGGAAGAGCAGGATAACCTGCACGAGGCGCTGATCCGCTGGCTATGTGATTACCACAACCTCAACGAAGAAGAGCTGCGCAACAGCCTGTACTGGCATCAGGATAACGATGCCGTCAGCCATCTTATGCGCGTCGCCAGCGGTCTGGATTCGCTGGTGCTCGGCGAGCCGCAAATTCTGGGTCAGGTGAAAAAAGCGTTTGCGGATTCGCAAAAAGGGCATCTCAAGGCCAGCGAGCTGGAACGCATGTTCCAGAAGTCCTTCTCCGTGGCAAAGCGTGTGCGAACCGAAACCGACATTGGTGCCAGTGCGGTTTCTGTTGCTTTCGCGGCCTGTACCCTCGCACGTCAAATCTTTGAATCCCTGTCGACCGTCACCGTTATGCTGGTAGGCGCGGGCGAAACCATCGAGCTTGTGGCGCGCCATCTGCGCGAGCATAAAGTGAAAAAGATGATTATCGCTAACCGCACCCGCGAACGCGCGCAGGTGCTGGCGGACGAAGTGGGGGCCGAGGTGGTTGCGCTGAGCGACATCGATGAACGCCTGAAAGAGGCGGACATTATTATCAGTTCTACCGCCAGCCCGCTGCCGATTATCGGTAAAGGGATGGTGGAGCGTGCGCTGAAATCCCGCCGTAATCAGCCAATGCTGCTGGTGGATATCGCCGTTCCGCGCGATGTTGAACCGGAAGTGGGCAAGCTGGCTAACGCCTACCTTTACAGCGTGGATGACCTGCAAAGCATCATTTCGCATAACCTCGCCCAGCGTAAAGCGGCGGCGGTGCAGGCGGAAACCATTGTTGAGCAGGAAACCAGCGAGTTTATGGCCTGGCTGCGCGCGCAAAGCGTCAGCGAGACCATCCGCGAGTACCGCGGACAGGCGGAGCAGGTGCGTGATGACCTGACTGCCAAAGCGTTAGCGGCCCTGGAGCAGGGCGGCGACGCGCAGGCTATTATGCAGGATCTGGCATGGAAACTGACCAATCGCCTGATCCATGCGCCAACCAAATCTCTTCAACAGGCCGCCCGTGACGGGGATGATGAACGCCTGACTATTCTGCGCAACAGCCTCGGGCTGGAATAGCGCCCTATACCCATTTTCTAAGACAAGGTGCACTTACGCCTATGAAGCCTTCTATCGTCGCTAAACTGGAAGCTCTGCACGAGCGCCATGAAGAAGTACAGGCGCTGCTCGGCGATGCCGGGACCATTGCGGACCAGGAACGTTTTCGCGCGCTGTCGCGTGAATATGCGCAGTTGAGTGATGTGTCAAAATGCTTTACCGACTGGCGACAGGTTCAGGAAGATATTGAAACCGCGCAGATGATGCTCGACGATCCTGAGATGCGCGAGATGGCGCAGGAAGAGTTACAGGATGCAAAAGCGCGTTCCGAAGAGATGGAGCAGCAGCTGCAGGTGCTGCTCCTGCCGAAAGATCCGGACGATGAACGTAACGCGTTTGTAGAAGTACGTGCCGGCACCGGTGGTGACGAAGCGGCGCTCTTTGCAGGGGATCTGTTCCGCATGTACAGCCGCTACGCCGAATCGCGTCGCTGGCGCGTGGAGATCATGAGCGCCAACGAAGGCGAACACGGTGGCTATAAAGAGGTTATCGCCAAGATCAGCGGCGACGGCGTGTATGGCCGTCTCAAGTTTGAATCCGGCGGTCACCGCGTGCAGCGCGTGCCTGCGACAGAATCTCAGGGACGCATTCACACCTCCGCCTGTACGGTGGCGGTGATGCCGGAGCTGCCGGAAGCGGAACTGCCGGACATCAACCCGGCGGATCTGCGCATCGATACCTTCCGTTCCTCCGGGGCGGGCGGTCAGCACGTTAACACCACCGACTCCGCCATCCGTATTACCCACCTGCCAACCGGCATTGTGGTGGAGTGTCAGGACGAACGTTCTCAGCACAAAAATAAAGCCAAAGCGCTTTCCGTGCTGGGTGCGCGCATCCACGCGGCGGAGATGGCGAAGCGTCAGCAGGCGGAAGCCTCTACCCGTCGTAACCTGCTGGGCAGCGGCGATCGCAGCGATCGTAACCGTACCTACAACTTCCCGCAGGGCCGCGTGACCGACCACCGCATCAACCTGACGCTGTACCGTCTGGACGAGGTGATGGAAGGGAAGCTGGATATGCTGATTGAGCCTATCGTGCAGGAATACCAGGCCGACCAGCTGGCGGCGCTGTCTGAGCAGGAATAATGGATTTTCAGCGCTGGTTACGTGAGGCGGCCGGTGAGCTTTCCGAAAGCGAAAGCCCGAAGCGCGATGCCGAAATTTTGCTTGAACATGTGACGGGTAAAGCCCGCACGTACCTGCTGGCATTCGGCGAAACTGAGCTGACCGCTGAGCAGGAAGCTCGGCTCGCCGCGCTGCTTGCCCGCCGTAAAACGGGCGAGCCGGTGGCGCACCTTGTCGGTGAGCGCGAGTTCTGGTCGCTACCGCTTTACGTCTCGGCGGCGACGCTGATCCCGCGTCCGGACACCGAGTGTCTGGTAGAGCAGGCGCTGGCGCGTTTACCCGCTACATCCTGCAGCATTCTCGATCTCGGAACGGGGACAGGGGCTATCGCGCTGGCGCTTGCCAGCGAGCGGCCAGACTGCGATGTGACGGCAGTGGATGTGATGCCCGACGCGGTGGCGCTGGCGCAGCGTAACGTTGAGCGTCTTGGTTCGCGCAACGTTACGGTGCTGCAAAGCAGCTGGTTTACCGCGCTGGAGAACCGTTCATTTGCGATGATCGTCAGTAATCCCCCCTACATCGACGAACAAGACCCGCACCTCGCCCAGGGCGATGTTCGCTTCGAGCCCTTAACGGCGCTGGTCGCCGCCAGGGAAGGGTTAGCCGATCTCGATCACATTGTGACAACGTCACGACAGCATTTGCTTTCCGGCGGCTGGCTGCTGGTGGAACATGGCTGGACACAGGGCGAAGCCGTTCGGGCGCTGTTTACGCAAGCGGGATATACCGCCGTGGAAACCTGCCGCGACTACGGCGGTAATGAGCGCCTGACGCTGGGGCAGTGGCGATGAGCCTGTTTAGCGTGCTGATAACAGCTCACCTGATTTCCGTGGCGCTGACCATAGGGTTTTTCATCGTCCGCTACTGGTGGCGCTACAGCAACAATCCGTTGATTGAGGCACGCTGGGTGCGCATTGCACCACACTGCATTGATACGGTGCTGTTTCTGACAGGGGCCGGGCTAATGTGGAAGACGGGCTATCTGCCTTTTACTGATAAAGGCGCATGGCTGACTGAAAAGCTGTTTGGCGTTATCATCTATATCGTTTTGGGTTTTATCGCGCTTGGGCGTCGTCGTCCGCGCAGCCAGCAGGCCGGGTTTATCGCCTTTCTGCTGGGTCTGGTGGTGCTGTACATCATCATTAAACTCGCCACCACAAGAATACCGTTACTGGGGTAAGTCATGAAGTCCTTAGCCGATTTCGAATTTAATAAAGTGCCGCTTTGCGATGGCATGATCCTGATTTCGGAGATGATACGCGACGATTTTACGTCGCAGTACGTCTACGATGAGCTGGAGAATCTGGTCAGCCTGGCGCGTGAAGAGATTAATCAGGCGCGCCCGCAGGACTGGCAATTAGAGAAGCTTCTGGAGCTTTTCTACGGCGAATGGGGTTTCTGCGACACGCGTGGCGTGTATCGCCTGTCTGACGCATTATGGCTGGACCAGGTTTTAAAAAATCGTCAGGGCAGCGCCGTTGCGCTGGGCTCTATTTTGCTGTGGGTTGCGCACCGTCTGGATATTCCACTGGTGCCGGTCATTTTCCCGACGCAGATGATCCTGCGTGCGGAGTGGCTGGACGGTGAGATGTGGCTCATTAATCCGTTTAACGGCGACACGCTGGATGAGCATACGCTGGACGTCTGGCTGAAGGGCAACATCAGCCCGGTGGCCGAGCTCTTTAATGAAGATCTCGACGAAGCCGACAACGCCGAAGTCATCCGCAAGCTGCTGGATACGCTGAAGTCAGCGCTGATGGAAGAGCGTCAGATGGAGCTGGCTCTGCGAGCCAGTGAAGTGCTGCTGCAGTTTAATCCGGAAGATCCGTACGAAATTCGCGACCGCGGGCTCATTTATGCCCAGCTCGATTGTGAACACGTGGCGCTGAACGATCTGAGCTATTTCGTTGAGCAGTGCCCGGAAGATCCGATTAGCGAAATGATTCGCGCGCAGATCAACGCGATCTCGCACAAACAAATTACACTGCATTAATCTTAATTCCGATTCACACCTGAATAAGGCGATCCTATGAAACAAAAAGTGGTTAGCATTGGTGATATCAAGGTAGCAAACGACCTGCCGTTCGTGCTGTTTGGCGGTATGAACGTGCTGGAATCCCGCGACCTCGCCATGCGTATCTGCGAGCACTACGTGACCGTGACCCAGAAGCTGGGCATCCCGTACGTGTTTAAGGCCTCTTTTGACAAAGCCAACCGCTCCTCCATCAACTCTTACCGTGGCCCGGGCCTGGAAGAGGGGATGAAAATTTTCCAGGAGCTGAAGCAGACCTTTGGCGTGAAAGTGATCACCGACGTGCATGAGTCCTGGCAGGCGCAGCCTGTGGCAGACGTGGTAGACGTGATCCAGCTTCCGGCGTTCCTGGCTCGCCAGACCGACCTGGTTGCCGCGATGGCGAAAACCGGTGCCGTGATCAACGTGAAAAAACCGCAGTTCGTGAGCCCTGGCCAGATGGGTAACATCGTTGATAAGTTTATCGAAGGCGGTAACGACAAGATTATTCTGTGCGACCGTGGCGCTAACTTCGGTTATGACAACCTGGTTGTGGACATGCTGGGCTTCAGCGTAATGAAGAACGTCTCTGGCCAGTCTCCGGTGATTTTCGACGTGACCCATGCGCTGCAGTGCCGCGACCCGTTTGGTGCAGCATCGGGCGGCCGTCGTGCTCAGGTGACCGAGCTGGCGCGCGCTGGTATGGCGACCGGCCTGGCAGGTCTGTTCATTGAAGCGCACCCGGATCCGGCTAACGCGAAATGCGATGGTCCTTCCGCGCTGCCGCTGGATAAGCTGGAGCCGTTCCTGAAACAGATCAAAGCGATCGACGATCTGGTGAAGAGCTTCGACGAGCTGGATACCAGCAACTAATAAAAAAACCCGCTTCGGCGGGTTTTTTTATATTTTCTCCCTCTCCCTGTGGGAGAGGGTTGGGGTGAGGGCATCAGGCCGCACCGGATCAATCTCACGCAAAGATCGTCATCAAATACGCAATAAACAGCGCCATATGCGCCGCGCCGTTGAGAACGTTGGTGCGGCCGGTAGAGAACGAAATCTGGCACAGCAGCAGCGACGCCACCATCACAATCATCTCCGGCGCGCCCAGCGCAAACTGCAATTCATTCCCGGTCATAAAGGCAATCAGCGTCACCACCGGTACGGTGAGGGAAATGGTCGCCAGCACGGAGCCGAAAAACAGGTTCATTGCGCGCTGCACCTGATTGTTCAACACCGCTTTCAGCGCGCCCAGCCCTTCAGGGGAGAGAATCAGCAGCGCCACCAGGAAACCGGTAAAGGCCACCGGGGCGTTCATCTCAGTTAACAGCGTCTCCAGCGGGTTGGCGTTCATCTTGGTGACCGCGATAACCGCAATCAGATGCACGATCAGCCAAACCGTGTGCCACGCGCTGCTGTGGGCCGATGGCTTGCCGTGGTGCGGGTCATCGTCGTCGCTGTCATCTTCATGTTCGTAAACAAACAGGCTCTGGTGCGTTTTGGTCTGAATGAGCAGGAACACGCCGTACATGGCTGCGGAAATCAGCGCGACCAGCAGGGCCTGGCCGGTGGAGAAGTTTGCACCCGGCAGCGCCATCGGGAAGACCAGCACAATAATCGCCAGCGGGAAAAGGGCAATCAGATACTGTTTAATGCCAAACAGGTTCATATACTGGGTCGCAAATTTGCGTCCGCCCAGCAGCAGAGAGAAGCCCACCAGGCCGCCCGTCACAATCATAATGATGGAATAGAGCGTATCGCGCATCAGCGTCGGAGCGGCATCGCCGGTTGCCATGAGCGCGGAAATCAGGCTGACTTCGAGAATAACAACGGAAAGGCTGAGAATTAACGAGCCGTAAGGTTCGCCCAGACGGTGGGCTAATACGTCCGCATGGCGAACGACGCTAAAGGCGCTGGTTAAAATGCCCACCAGGGCAAGAATATTGATACCAACCACCACTGGCAGTGACTGACTGCTTCCCCAGAAGAGCAGCACAGCCAGTGCCAGAACCGGGAAAATGAGAGACGTCTCCTTGTGGCGGGTCTTTACCGCCTCATGTGTTGCTGTCATGTGCTTCTCCATCAATGCAGGTGCTTGTAATTATAGATAGATTTTGAGGGCATTAAATTAACAGAAATCTGTTAACTACCCTTTATTTTTTACTTAATTTTACCCTTTTTCATGATTTTATTGCTTGATGCGTATAATGCGCTATTTTCAATAAATAAATGTTAAATAACAATCGGTTGCTGTTTGTTCGTGTTCATTGTTTATAGCCGGGTGGCAGCCTTGCGCATCGTCGTCCACACTTATCTTTTTAACCAAAAGAGAGGTTAGCGATGCCCTATAAAACGAAACGCGAATTACCCGATAACGTAAAAAACGTCCTGCCTGAACACGCCCAGGATATCTACAAAGAGGCATTTAACAGCGCCTGGGATCAATACAAAGATAAGGACGATCGCCGGGATGATGCCAGCCGGGAAGAGACGGCGCATAAAGTCGCCTGGGCCGCAGTAAAACATGACTACGAGAAAGGAGACGATGATAAATGGCATAAAAAGAAATAGCCGTGAAATTATTCGCTGCCTTCATTTTGACTTTTCAGGCGGTTGAACTGCCGTTGTATTGCAACTGGTCCGCTAATTGCTTATCGTAATTCAACTGCTGGCAAAATGACCAGCACAGAATGCCGGGAAGGCGAATTACAGATGTCGCAAGGAAGCATGCAGTGGCGGAGGTGTAAAGTGTTAACGCGTGATTTCTTAATGAAGGCAGATTGTAAGACGGCATTTGGTGCTATTGAGGAATCGCTTCTCTGGTCAGCTGAATAACGTGCGGCGTCGATCGCTGCCACGCTTGCCTGCCGCCCGGATGATGGCCCGGTATGGATTTTTGGCTACGGTTCTCTGATGTGGAACCCGGCTCTGGAATTTGTCGAATCGGCAACGGGAACGCTGCCCGGCTGGCACCGCGCATTTTGCCTGCGCCTGACGGCAGGACGCGGCAGCGCGTGTCAGCCAGGACGCATGCTTGCACTGAAAGAGGGCGGACGCACCACGGGCGTGGCGTATCGTCTCCCGGATGCCACGCTTGAAGAGGAGCTGACGCTGCTCTGGAAGCGCGAGATGATCACCGGCTGCTATATGCCGAGCTGGTGCAAGCTGGAGCTTGACGACGGACGCACCGTTAACGCGCTGGTGTTTATTATGGACCCGCGCCACCCGCTGTATGAAGCGGACACCCGCACGCAGGTAATTGCCCCGTTAATTGCCGCCGCCAGCGGGCCGCTGGGCACCAACGCGCAGTATCTCTTCTCTCTCGATCAGGAGCTGACCCGCCTCGGCATGAAGGACGACTGTCTGAATGAGCTGGTGGTGAAGGTGAAGGCGCTACTGGAAGGGAACCCGCTTAACGGCACGCTGCGACCGGGTTTTGCCTGAGAATACGCCCGGCTCGCCGGGCGTTTAAATTACGCTGCTACGTAACTGACCGAATGCTCCAGCGACTGGCTGTGGCTGTCGATCAGGACATCCCACGTACCGGTATACGGCACGGTCAGCCACGCCTTGTCATCCTGCACCGTCAAAATATCTGCCTGCGATTGCTTTTGCGTTTTTGAACTCATGAGATGAATGCGACAGCGCTCTGAGCAACGCACCACCACCGTATCCCCGCCAAACAGTTTCAAACTTGTTTTCACCAGTGCCATTTATTTACCCCGTCGATTTTGCCCATCCCGAGCGTGATATTGTTCACAAATTACTCATTGCATAACACCAAAGTGGGGGGCATGGGATAATGATTTTGATCAAAAAATGGCATAACGTTTAAACAAAAATGACAAAATGCCTGAAAGCATTCAGCTGGCGCGGGTTTTACCCGGTAAACCCGCGCCGGGAGAAAATTAAATGCGGAAATGACCGGCGGTTTCAGCAAGGTCGCCCGCCTGGCTCTGCAACGCGCTGGCCGCTGCGGCGGACTGTACCACCAGTTCGGCGTTCTGCTGCACCATTCTGTCGAGATGGGTCACCGCGTGGTTGATCTCGTGAATGCCTTTCATCTGCTCGCTGGTAGCGATGGAAATTTCGCGCATGATGCCAGAGACGCTGCCGATACTGGAGCGGATCTCATCCATGCTTTCCCCGGCCAGATGCACGTAACGCGAGCCGGTTGCCACGCTGTCGGTGGTGGAATCAATCAGCGATTTAATCTCTTTCGCCGCCTGAGCGCTGCGGCTCGCCAGGTTACGCACCTCGCCCGCGACCACGGCAAACCCGCGCCCCTGCTCACCGGCACGCGCCGCCTCAACCGAGGCGTTCAGCGCCAGAATGTTGGTCTGGAAGGCAATGCCGTCAATCACGCTGGTGATATCACCAATCTTAGCGGACGCCACTTCGATAGACTGCATGGTGCTGATGGCCTGAGAAACCACTTCACCGCCGCGCGCTGCGGCCGCAGAGGCCTTGCTCGCCTGGTCGTTGGCTTCTGCTGCCGATTCATTCGACTGCGTCACAGAGGCGGTGATCTCCTCCACGGCGCTGGCGGTTTCGCGAAGGCTGGACGCCGCCTGCTCGGTACGGCCTGAAAGATCCTGGTTACCTGCCGCAATCTCCTGCGCGGCGTTTTTCACCGAGGCGCTGGCATCGCGGAGTTGGACCATCACCACTGAGAGCTTATCGCTGAAGGCGTTAAACGCCTGCGCAATTTGCGCCACTTCGTCATCGCCGCTGTCCGGCAGGCGCTGGGACAGATCGTTAGTGCCGTTGGCAATGTTGTGCATTGCGTCGCGAATGTCGGACAGGCGCTTCAGCAGGCGGGCGATCAGAATGTGAACAATAGCGCCGCTCAGGAGTGCCAGGATCACCAGCGAAATCGCCGACGCTTTCAGCAGGGAACGCATGCCGGAGGTGGCGTCGCTGCTGTCGAGGGCGACCACCAGCAGCCAGTTCGTGCCCGGTACGGCTGAGGCGATGAAGGTTTTTTCCTCGTCATTCAGCGTGCCGTCGACCGGATTGCCGCTTTTCAGCGCCGCAAAGTCAATGCCTTTAATCGTCTCGGCAAACGGCTTCAGCGTCAGGGCCGGCTCGTTGGCGGCAATCACCGTGCCGTCGCTGTTCAGGAGCAATCCGCTGCTCGCTGGCGTGGGGTGGATCCCGCGCACGTTCGCCACCACGCTATCCATGGCGACATCGCCTGCCACCACCGCTTTTAGAGCGCCCTTCTCCTTCACCGGCACGGCAAAGGTCACTACCAGCTTCCCGGTTCCTGCGTCAACATAGGGTGCCGTCACCACCGGACCATCGGTGCTGACTACCTGCTGATACCACGGGCGAATGGTCGGGTCATAATCCGCCGGGACGCCCGTTGGATCGGAGAATTTCGCCGTCTTGCTGGCATAGCCCACGTAGACGTTGGTGAAGCCGCCTGCCTGGGCAAGCTGCTTAAACACCGGCACCGGATCGTCAGCCAGCGCAACGCTCTGCGCGGAGGCAATCACCGTCATTTTGCTTTTCACCCAGTCGGCAATCGCCATGTTGTGGCTGGCGCTGGTGCTGGTCAGGATATCGCGCTGCGACTGCTGGTTATCCTGACGAGTGACCTGGAAGTTTATAACGGTGTTGAGGAGAAGGGCGACGACGAGGCAGCCTGTCGTCGCGGCGATGATGCGTGCGCGAATCGATCTGAACATAAGTGAAATACCTGCTGTGTTGTTTCCATGCCTATCGGCAACCCCGCAGGTAAACTTGATGCTGAAACCGCGTCCATAAGAAAATAATATTTTTACGGGTTTATTATTAAAAAGTTAATACTTTATCGGCGGTCAGGGTCCACTCCGCCAGTTCGACCAGCGTACCGATTTCCACGCCATCAATCAGCGGCAGCGCGGTAATGCCGCGTCCGTCGGTGCAGGTCTTACAAAGTTTTACCGGCACGTCCTGCGCGGTCAGGATCTCGAGCATCTGCTGAATGTTGTAGCCTTCCGCCGGTTTTTGACCCTTCAGCCCGGCGGTCACGGCGTCGGACATTAAAAATATCCGCAATGCCAGGTCGCTCTCTTTCTCGCGTAGCGCGATCGCCAGGCGCAGGCTGTTAAAAAGGGATTCACTGCCGTAGGCCGCACCGTTGGCGACGATCACAATCTTCTGCATGTTGACTCCTGTTCTTTTAAGGCACGAATATTGCTTCACTTCCGGAAGTTTCGCTATCCGGGAGAGTGAGCATGATATTAAAGGCCGGCATTTCGCCAGGCGCAACCGAATGGCTCCAGCGCGCAAGACTGATGCGCCGGGAGCAGCTCAGCAGGCTGGCGCAGCTTGGCGCGCTGGTGCGTGGCATTAGCCAGCTGATGCATATGCTACAGTGCGAGCGCGGGGCATCCAACGTCTGGCTCTGTTCACAGGGTAAGCTCTATGCGCCTGAATGCAAAGCCAGCCGGGCGCTGGTGGACGAAAACCTCGCAGCGCTTTATGACGTTCTTGGTAAGCAGTCCCCCATCCCTGGAAGCGCCGTTTGCGAACGTATCGGCAGCGCGCTGCTCACGCTGGAGACGCTTCCCGCCCTGCGCGACGGTGTAAGTCGGCAGACGCTGACGGCGCCGCAGGCGATGGAACACTACTCCCGTATGCTACGCCACCTGATCGGTATTGTGCCGCAGCTTAATGACAGCATTGACGATCCGCAAATCGCAGGCCGTTTTGTCGCCCTTTATAGCCTGATGCAGGGCAAAGAGCTGGCGGGACAAGAGCGGGCGCTGGGGGCGATTGGCTTCACGCAGGGCTTTTTCGATGATGTTACCCGCCAGCGGCTGGTTGACCGCATTGACGGTCAGCAGGCCTGCTTTGAGATCTTTCTCTCCCACAGCGAGGCTGACCTGCAGGCGACCTTTTCCCTCAACTGCCAGCCCGACCGCGAAACAGAGCAACTCCGGCGCGTGGCCTGTACCCGCCAGCCTGCCGCGGACAATGGTCATACCGCGCTGACCTGGTTTGCGCTGCAAACGGCGCGGCTGGAGCATCTGCGCGCGCTGGAAGAGACGATCATCGCCGATCTGATGGTTGCGGTGGATGAGCGCATTCAGCGCGACGAGGCATACCCGCGTCCTGCGGATGAGCAGGACGATCCGCTGGCGCACTACCCGGATAAACCGCTGCTGACTCTGGTTCGCCAGCAGGCGCGCGAGATAGAGCAGCTTTCCCGTCAGCTCGCGTCGCTGCGCGATACGCTTGAGGAGCGCAAAACCATTGATAAAGCCAAAAGCGTGCTGATGACCCACCAGAACATGAGCGAAGAACAGGCCTGGACGACGCTGCGCAAAATGGCAATGGACAAGAACCAGCGCATGGTGGATATCGCCCGCGCGCTGCTTACGGTGAAGAGCGTGTGGCAGGTAATACCAAAGGAGTAGCTGCACAATCAGTGGGCATTGAGTGCCTGATTGAGGTGCGAGAATGCGAGTAATTATGGGCTATCGCTCCGGAAACAAGGCCTTAAAACCTGGCATTGCGTTTGCATCTAACAATTAACCATTTTTGACGGTGCGCCAACGGCGGTGCATCAGTCTTCGGGATAAAGGCGTCCAGCGGTGCTTCGGCACGGCGGGCGCTTTTTTTTGGCTTTTTTTTTTCGGGAGCGGTTATGGCGGATTTGTCGAGACGGCGATTTTTGCAGGCCAGCATGCTGGCGAGTGGCGCAATGCTGTTACCGGGTGTCATGCAGGCCGCATGGGCGGCGGGCTCGGATAAACCAGAGCAGGAGACGGTACGCATCGGGTTTATCCCGCTGACCGACTGTGCCCCGGTGGTTATCGCAGCCTTAAAAGGTTTTGATAAAAAATACGGTATCACCATCGTTCCTACCAAAGAGGCGAGCTGGGCGGCGGTGCGCGACAAGCTGGTGGCGGGTGAACTGGACGCCGCACACATTCTTTACGGCCTGCTGTATGGGCTGGAGTTGGGCATCGCGGGCAAGCCGCAGCAGATGGCGAACCTGATGACGCTCAACCAGAACGGTCAGGCCATTACGCTCTCCAGCGATCTGGCAGAGAAGGGCGTTCGCGATCTCGACGGGCTGAAAAGGCTGATCGGGCAGCAGGCGCCGGGAACCTACACCTTCGCGCACACCTTCCCGACCGGGACGCACGCCATGTGGCTCTATTACTGGCTGGCCAGCGCGGGCATTAATCCCTTTGACGACGTGCGCACGGTGGTGGTGCCGCCGCCGCAGATGGTGATGAACATGCGCATCGGCAACATGGTCGGCTTTTGCGTCGGCGAGCCGTGGAACGCGCGGGCGATTAACGACCGTATCGGCTTTACCGCCGCCACGTCGCAGTCCATCTGGGCCAACCATCCGGAAAAGATCCTCGGCACGCGCCGCGACTGGGTGGAGAAAAACCCGCATACCGCCCGGGCGCTGGTGAGCGCCGTGATGGAGGCCGCGCGCTGGATCGAGGCGTCCCCGGAAAACAAACGAGAAACCGCGCAGATCCTCTCCCGCCGGGCGTGGCTCAACTGCAAGGAACAGTATCTCACCGGACGCATGCTCGGCGAGTACGACAACGGCCTGGGCCAGCGCTGGCAGGACGCGCACCCGATCCGCTTCTTCAACGAGGGGGCCGTGAGCTACCCGTATCTCTCCGACGGCATGTGGTTCTTAACCCAGTTCCGCCGCTGGGGCTTGCTCAAAGCCGCGCCGGACTACGCGGGCATCGCGCAGCGCATTAACCAGACCACGGTCTGGCAGGATGCCGCCACCGCCGTCGGCGGCATGTCCACGCCGTCATCACCGTACCGCAGCAGCACGCTGATGGACGGCACCGTCTGGAACGGCACCGATCCGGAAGGGTACGCCAGCCGTTTCGCCATTCACCGTAAGGGGGCCTGATTATGCCGCATCTGCAAAACACGAAACCACAAGAGACGTCAGAGAGCGGGGAAGTGATTGTCCTGCCTCCGGTACAGGTTCGCCGCCGCACGCCTGCGTTTGCGCGTCGGATGAACGACTTTTTACAGCGCGTTATTCCGGCGCTGCTCGGTCTCGGGCTGCTGGTGGTGCTCTGGCAGCTGGCGGCGATAAACAGCAAAGGCTTCCCGACGCCGCTCAGCACGTTCGATTCCGCCATTACCCTGTTCGCCGACCCGTTTTATCGCGACGGGCCAAACGATATGGGCATTGGCTGGAACGTGCTTGCTTCACTGCAGCGCGTTGCCATCGGCTTTGGCCTCGCGGCGCTGGCGGGCATTCCGCTGGGCTTTTTGATTGGCCGCTTCACCTTTTTCGCGCGCATGTTCAACCCGCTGATTGCGCTTCTGCGCCCGGTCAGCCCGCTGGCCTGGCTGCCCATCGGCCTGCTGCTGTTCCAGAAAGCGGAACCGGCTTCCAGCTGGACCATTTTCATCTGCTCTATCTGGCCGATGGTGATTAACACCGCCGAAGGGGTGCGCCGCATTCCGCAGGACTACCTCAACGTCGCCCGCGTATTGCAGCTTTCCGAGTGGACCATCATGCGCCGCATTCTCTTCCCGGCGGTGCTGCCCGCGGTGCTGACCGGGGTGCGCCTCTCCATCGGCATCGCCTGGCTGGTGATTGTCGCCGCCGAGATGCTCACCGGGGGCCTGGGCATCGGCTTCTGGATCTGGAACGAGTGGAACAACCTCAACGTCGAAAACATTCTCATCGCCATCGTCATCATTGGCGTGGTCGGGCTGCTGCTGGAGCAGGGGCTGATGTTGATCGCCCGTCGCTTTAGCTGGCAGGAAAAATAAGGAGCGAACATGAAACCATTAATTCAGGTCCAGGCCGTGAGCCAGCGTTTTTCCACCGCCAGCGGCGAGTTTCTGGCGCTGCAAAACGTCTCTTTTGATATCCACGAGGGTGAAACCGTCAGCCTGATTGGCCATTCCGGCTGCGGAAAATCGACGCTGCTCAACCTCATCGCCGGGATTACGCTGCCGACGGAAGGCGGGCTGATTTGCGACAACCGCGAAATCGCCGGGCCGGGACCGGAGCGCGCGGTGGTGTTCCAGAACCATTCGCTCCTGCCGTGGCTGACCTGCTTCGACAACGTGGCGCTGGCGGTGGATCAGGTGTTCCGTCACACCATGAGCAAGGCCGAGCGCAAAGAGTGGATCGAGCACAACCTCGACCGCGTGCAGATGGGCCACGCGCTGCACAAGCGTCCGGGGGAGATCTCCGGCGGTATGAAGCAGCGCGTCGGGATTGCCCGCGCGCTGGCGATGAAGCCGAAAGTGCTGCTGATGGATGAACCGTTCGGCGCGCTGGATGCGCTGACGCGCGCCCATCTTCAGGACTCGGTGATGCAGATCCAGCAGGCGCTGAACACCACCATCGTGCTCATTACCCACGACGTGGACGAGGCGGTGCTGCTCTCCGATCGCGTGTTGATGATGACCAACGGCCCGGCGGCCACCGTCGGGGAGATCCTGCGCGTTGACCTGCCGCGCCCGCGCAACCGGGTGCAGCTGGCGGACGATAGCCGCTATCACCACATGCGCCAGCAGATCCTTCATTTCCTCTATGAAAAACAGCCGAAAGCGGCATAACGAGGTGGCGTTGATGCGACTGGTCATTATCGGCAATGGCATGGCGGCAACCCGGCTGATTGCCTCGCTCACCGGGCGTGCTTCTGGTCGTTTCGCTATCACCGTTATCGGTGACGAGCCGGAGCATGCTTACAACCGCATCCAGCTTTCGCCGGTGCTGGGCGGCGAAAAAACGGCTGCGGGTATCAGCCTTCAGGATGAGGGCTGGTACCTGGAGCGGGGCGTGACGGTGCTGCGGGGCGAAAGGGCGCTCGCCGTGAACGTGGACGCGCGGGAAGTGCACACCACCGCCCGCACGTTGGTCTGGGATGCGCTGGTGTTTGCCACCGGGTCAACGCCTTTTGTTCCGCAGATCCCCGGCGGCGATGCGCCGCACGTGTTCACGTTCCGTACCCTGGAGGATACCCGCGCCATTCAGGCCATCACTGGTCCGGCGGTGGTGCTGGGCGGCGGCGTGCTCGGCGTTGAGACGGCGGCAGCGCTGGCGCGCAAAGGTGACAACGTCACCATTATCCATCGCGGCCCGTGGCTGATGGAGCAGCAGCTGGACCAGCAGGCGGGCGTGCTGCTGGAAGAGGTGCTGGCGGCACGGGGCGTTAGCTGTGAACTCGCCTCCGGCATCGCGGCGATTAAGGGCAAGAGCGTGATGCTGCTCAGCGGACGCAGCATCGCCGCCGCGCGCGTGGTGCTGGCGACCGGCGTGCAGCCGAACGTCGCGCTGGCGCAGGCCAGCGGCATTTGCTGCGCGCGCGGCATCGTGGTTGATAGCCAGATGCGGACCTCCGCACCGAACGTCTACGCCATTGGCGAGTGCTGTGAAATTGACGGCCAGACGTTTGGCCTGGTCGCCCCCTGCCTGGCGCAGGCGGATATCCTCGCCGCGAGGCTGGCCGGGGACGTCACCGCGCCGTTTGTCCTTGCCGACAACGGCGTGCGCCTCAAGGTAACCGGCGTGGAGCTGTTCAGCCTCGGGCGCGCGGCGGTGCAGGAGGGCGACGTGGTCTGGAGTTCATGGGATCCGCTGACTCGTCACTATCGACGTTTACTGATCCATCAGGGGGCGCTGGCAGGCGTGCTGCTGATGGGCGACTGCCGCAGCGCGGCTACATTTACCGATTTAGTGGCAACGGCTGCGCCCGCACGCGCGGACTGGCTGTTCGATCGTTTCACTACGCAACCGCAGGTTGCAGGACAGAACGCTATGACAAAACCTACTCTGGTGGTGGTTGGACACGGTATGGTCGGCCATCATTTCCTCGAAGACTGCGTTAACCGCAATCTGCATCAACAGTATCAGATCGTCGTTTTTGGCGAGGAGCGTTATGCCGCTTATGACCGCGTGCATCTGTCAGAATATTTTGGCGGCCGCAGCGCGGCGTCGCTCTCGCTGGTGGAGGGGGAGTTCTTTGTCGATAACGGCATTGAGCTGCGGCTCTCGCAGCAGATCGTCGCTATCGATCGCGATGCACGCGTGGTGCGTACCGCCAGCGGGCATGAGACCCACTGGGACAAGCTGGTACTGGCGACCGGCTCCTATCCGTTTGTGCCGCCGGTACCGGGCAACGATCTGCCGGGCTGCTTTGTCTACCGCACCCTTGACGATCTGGACAACATTGCGGCGCACGCGGCGGGCTCACGCCGCGGCGTGGTGATTGGCGGCGGCCTGCTCGGGCTGGAGGCAGCGAATGCCCTGAAACAGCTCGGGCTGGAAACCCACGTGGTGGAGTTTGCGCCCAATCTGATGGCGGTGCAGCTCGACAACGACGGCGCGGCGATGCTGCGCAGAAAAATCGAGGCGCTGGGCGTCGGCGTTCACACCAGTAAAGCCACCACGGAAATTGCTTCGACGGACGGCGGGCTGGTGCTGCGCTTCGCCGACGGCGAACAGCTCGAAACGGACATGGTGGTCTTCTCTGCGGGCATACGTCCGCAGGACGCATTGGCGCGTAGCAGCGGGCTGTCTGTCGGCGAACGCGGCGGGATCTGCATTGACGACGGCTGCCGGACCTCCGATCCGGACGTGCTTGCCATCGGTGAATGCGCCCTGTGGGAGGGGAAAATCTTTGGCCTGGTGGCGCCGGGCTACCAGATGGCGCGCGTGGCCGCCGCCGCGCTGGCGAGCGAAGATAAAATCTTCACCGGCGCGGATATGAGCACAAAGCTCAAGCTGCTCGGCGTCGACGTAGCCTCGTTCGGCGATGCTCACGGGCGCACGCCGGGCGCGCTGAGCTATCAGTGGACGCACGGCCCGCAGCAAATCTACAAGAAAATCGTGGTCAGCCACGACGGCAAAACGCTGCTCGGCGGCGTGCTGGTGGGGGACGCCAGCGAATACGCCACGCTGGTGCAGATGATGCTTAACGGCATCAGCCTGCCGAAAGAGCCGGAAACGCTGATCTTACCCGCGTTTTCAGGCAGCGCGCCGAAAGCGCTGGGCGTGGCGGCGCTGCCGGAGAGCGCGCAGATCTGTTCGTGTCATAACGTCAGCAAAGGCGATATCTGCCGGGCGGTGAGCGCGGGTGCAGCGGATATCGGCGCTGTTAAGCAGTGCACCAAAGCGGCGACCGGCTGCGGGGGCTGCAGCGCGCTGGTGAAGCAGGTCATGGAGTACCAGCTTGCCGAGCAGGGCGTGGAGGTGAAAAAGGACATCTGCGAACACTTCCCGTACTCGCGTCAGGAGATTTACCACCTGGTGCGCGTCAACCATATCCGCACCTTTGACCAGCTCATCAGCCGCTACGGTCAGGGGCACGGGTGCGAAATCTGTAAGCCGCTGGTGGGGTCAGTGCTGGCCTCCTGCTGGAACGAATACCTGTTAAAGCCGGCGCACCTGCCGTTGCAGGACACCAACGACCGCTACTTCGCCAATATTCAGAAGGACGGGACGTATTCCATCGTGCCGCGCATGCCCGCAGGGGAAGTGACCGCCGACGGGCTGATCGCCATCGGGCAGATTGCGAAACGCTACGGCCTGTACAGCAAAATCACCGGCGGGCAGCGTATCGATCTTTTCGGCGCCACCCTGGAACAGCTGCCGGAGATCTGGCTGGCGCTGGTGGAGGCCGGGTTTGAAACCGGGCACGCTTACGGGAAATCCTTGCGCACGGTGAAATCCTGCGTCGGGTCGACCTGGTGCCGCTACGGCGTGCAGGACTCTACCGGCCTCGCGGTCAGGCTGGAGCACCGTTACAAGGGTCTGCGCGCGCCGCACAAAATCAAAATGGCGGTCTCCGGCTGTACCCGCGAATGCGCCGAGGCGCAGAGTAAAGACGTCGGGGTGATTGCCACCGACAAGGGCTGGAACCTGTACCTGTGCGGTAACGGCGGCATGAAGCCGCGTCATGCGGATCTCTTTGCCAGCGATCTCGATGACGAAACTCTGATCCGCACCGTCGACCGTTTCCTGATGTTTTACATTCGCACGGCGGATCGCCTGCAGCGT
Source organism: Enterobacter chuandaensis (assembly GCF_039718975.1). Lineage (NCBI taxonomy): Bacteria > Pseudomonadati > Pseudomonadota > Gammaproteobacteria > Enterobacterales > Enterobacteriaceae > Enterobacter > Enterobacter chuandaensis. Next base: position 2,656,098 of record NZ_CP097173.1, on the reverse strand, counting down.
ACCAGCACCTGGATGGACAACCTGGAGGGCGGCCTCGACTATCTGCGGGAGGTGATCCTCAACGACAGTCTCGGCATCGCCCACGAGCTGGAGCAGGAGATGGCCCGGGTAGTAGAGACGTACCAGTGCGAATGGCAAACCACGCTCAACGATCCTGACCGCCTGGCACTGTTCCGCACGGCGGTGAACGTCGCGCCGTCGGACGAAAGCAAGCGCTGGCAGGAAATCTGCGGCATTGAGGATATCCCTGAACAGGCGGGTATTGGCGCGCGTCTTGGCCGCAAACCGATCGCGCTGTTCCGCTTTGGCAAAACCGTCTACGCCCTTGACGATCTGGAGCCGGGCAGCAGCGCGAACGTGCTTTCACGCGGCATCCTCGGCGATGCGGCGGGCGAGCCGGTCGTTATCTCTCCGCTCTACAAGCAGCGCATTCGCCTGCGCGACGGGCGTGAGGCCGAAAGCGGGGAGCCCGCGGTGCGCGCCTGGCCGGTCAAAATTGAAAATGGCAAGGTATGGGTCGGCAACGAAGAGCTGGTGATGCGTGCGGAGGCCTCATGACGGAAACCCGGACAACGTGCCCCTACTGCGGGGTGGGCTGCGGCGTGGTCGCAAGCCTGGAAGATGGAGCGGTCAGCGTTCGGGGGGACGAAACCCATCCAGCGAATTTTGGCCGCCTGTGCGTGAAAGGGTCAGCCCTGGGCGAAACGACGGGGTTACAGGGGCGCTTGCTGCGCCCCGTTGTTGACGGCCTTGAGGTGGACTGGACGCAGGCGCTCGGCGCGGCGGGTGAGAGGCTGAGGGAGATTATCGACACATGGGGGCCGCAGGCGGTGGCGTTTTACGCCTCCGGCCAGCTGTTAACCGAGGATTACTATGCCGCCAATAAGCTGATGAAAGGGTTTATTGGCGCGGCAAACATTGATACCAACTCGCGGCTCTGCATGTCCTCGGCAGTGGTGGGCTACAAGCGTGCCTTCGGTGAAGACGTGGTGCCGTGCAGCTACGAGGATGTGGAAAACAGCGACCTGGTGGTGCTGGTGGGATCGAACGCGGCGTGGACGCATCCGGTGCTCTATCAGCGGCTGGTGCAGGCAAAGCACAACAATCCGCAGATGAAGGTGGTGGTGATTGACCCGCGCAACACCGCCACCTGCGATATCGCCGATCTTCACCTGGCGCTCAGGCCCGGCAGCGATGCCGGGCTGTTTGTGGGGTTGCTCAATCTGATCCAGGGCGCCGATGAGTGGCCGATTGCCCGCGTGGCGGCGTTTTGTGACCTTCCATCAGAGGACATTGGTACTTTTTACGACTGGTTTGTCACCGCGCCTCGCGCCATTACGCTCTACACCATGGGGATCAACCAGTCCTCCAGCGGCAGCGACAAGTGTAATGCCATCATTAACGTGCATCTTGCCAGCGGGAAGTTCAACCGTCCGGGCTGCGGTCCGTTTTCGCTGACCGGACAGCCAAACGCCATGGGCGGACGGGAAGTGGGCGGGCTGGCGAACCAGTTAGCGGCGCATATGAGCTTCGAGCCGGACGATCTCTCGCGGGTGGCGCGTTTCTGGGGAACCGAGCGGCTGGCGCAGACGCCGGGCCTGATGGCAGTGGAGCTGTTTGACGCCATCGCCCGCGGCGAAGTGAAGGCGGTGTGGATCATGGGCACTAACCCTGCCGTATCGCTGCCGGACAGCCACGCGGTGTGTCAGGCGCTGGCGGCCTGTCCGCTGGTGATTGTCTCTGAGGTGACGAAAGATACCGACACCAGCCGGTTCGCCCATATCCGTTTTCCGGCACTGGGCTGGGGAGAAAAAAACGGCACGGTGACCAATTCTGAGCGGCGCATTTCGCGCCAGCGCGCGTTTCTACCCGCGCCGGGCGAGGCGAAGCCGGACTGGTGGATCGTGGCGCAGGTGGCAAAACAGCTGGGCTACGGCGAGGCCTTTGCCTGGCAACATCCGCAGGAGATTTTTTGCGAGCATGCGGCGCTGACGGCCTTTGAAAATGACGGCGCGCGGGCATTGAACCTGCATGAACTGGCTGGGCTAACCCGTGAAGCGTGGGATCGGCTTGAGCCGTACCAGTGGCCGACGGGGAATTTTCCGCGCCGAAACATAGTGCCTGTCGATCCGCTGCCGCACGGCGCGGTGACTACCGCGCTATACCCGGTGATCCTCAATTCTGGCCGTATCCGCGACCAGTGGCACACCATGACCCGTACGGGATACGTGCCCCGGCTGATGCAGCATATCGCGGAGCCGTTTGTTGAGGTTTGCGCCGCAGACGCCATCCGGTTTTCGTTGTATGACGGCCAGCTGGCGCGCATCAGCTCGCCGCGCGGGGTGATGGTGGCCAGAGTACGAATCAACGACGGAATACGGAAAGGCGAAGCGTTTGCCCCGATGCACTGGAACGCTGAGTTTGCCCGCCAGGGAAAGGTCAATGCGCTGGTGGAAGGGCGCGTCGATCCGGCTTCGGGCCAGCCGGAGAGTAAACAAACCGCCGTCAGAATCATGCCCTGGCAACCTGCCTGGCAGGGGGAACTCTATGCCCGGGAATGGCCGGAAATGCCACCCTCGGTTTACTGGTGGCGTAAAGCTTCTCGCCTGTCGGTAGCGGGTGATAAGCCGCTGCTGTCGTGGGTCATGGAGTATGCCAGCGGCCGGGGCTGGCAGCTGCAGGTTGCGCAAACCGGAGAACGCAGCAGCGTGCTGGCCTGGCATAACGGCGAACTGATGCTCGGCTTCTGGGAAGGCACCGCATTACCGGTGCTGGCGCACCCGGTGATTGAAGCTGCTTTTCAGTCGCCGCCCTCGACGCCCGCCGAGCGCCATGCGCTGCTGAACGGGCAGGGCGCGGGGAGAGTTATAGATCCGGGGCGCATCATCTGCAGCTGTTTCAGCGTAGGAGAAAACGCGATACGGGAAGCGATTGCAGGAGGGTGTGATTCCGTAACCATGCTGGGCGGGCGGTTACGCTGCGGAACGAACTGCGGTTCGTGCGTGCCTGAGCTCAAAACAATGTTTCAGGAAATTCCGGAAAATTCTCCTTAAAGCTGCAAAGGGGGAGAAATCGCGTTAAGGTAACGGGTGTTCTTACGTAAGCACCGGGTAATTCTTACGACATTGATGACTGTTTCTCCCCCTTTCCGAACGCTTGTTTTACTCTCCCTTGTTACTGCCGGAGCCGTTCACGGTGCGCCGAATTCCTTTATCCAGCAGGCACAAAATCCCTTTGATAATAACGGAGATAATCTGCCCGATCTCGGTATGGCTGCCCCCACCGGCGAGGGGGAAAAGCATCTCGCCGAAATGGCGAAAGCCTTTGGTGAGGCCAGTATGACCGACAACGGCCTGACTACGGGCGAGCAGGCTCGGCAGTTTGCCTTTGGTCAGGTGCGAGACGCGGTGAGCGGCGAGGTGAACCAGCAGATCGAATCCTGGCTGTCGCCCTGGGGTAACGCCAGCGTCAACGTACTGGTGGATAACGAGGGTAAATTTAACGGCAGCAGCGGCAACTGGTTTATTCCCTGGAACGATAACAACCGTTACCTGAGCTGGAGCCAGCTCGGCCTGACGCAGCAGACGGATGGTCTGGTCAGTAACGCCGGAATCGGCCAGCGCTGGGTCGCCGGAAAATGGCTGCTGGGCTACAACACCTTTTACGACAACCTGCTGGACGAAAACCTGCAGCGTGCAGGACTGGGCGCCGAGGTGTGGGGGGAGAATCTGCGCCTGTCAGCCAACTATTATCAGCCTTTTGCCGGCTGGCGCGAGCGCTCTGATGTCCAGGAGCAGCGCATGGCGCGGGGATATGACGTTACCGCCAAAGCGTGGCTGCCGTGGTTTCATCACCTGAATACCAGCGTCAGCTTTGAGCAATATTTTGGTGATAACGTCGACCTCTTCAACAGCGGAACCGGGTATCACAACCCGGTGGCGGTCAATCTCGGGCTTAACTATACCCCCGTACCGCTGGTGACGCTGACCGCCGGGCATAAGCAGGGCGAAAGCGGCGAGAGTCAGAATAACCTCGGACTGAAGCTTAACTATCGCTTCGGCGTGCCGCTGGTTAAGCAGCTCTCCGCCGGGGAGGTCGCGGCCACGCGCTCCCTGCGCGGAAGCCGCTATGACTCGCCGGAGCGCAGTGGTTTGCCGATCATGGAGTTCCGTCAGCGTAAAACGCTGTCCGTCTGGCTGGCGACCCCGCCGTGGGATCTGAAAGGGGGCGAGACCGTCATGCTGAAGCTGCAGGTTCGCAGCACCCACGGCATTCGTCAGATCCACTGGCAGGGTGATACCCAGGCATTGAGCCTGACGTCACCCGGGAAAAGTGACAGTACCGACGGCTGGAGCGTAATTATGCCTGCCTGGAATGACGCTGAAGGGGCGACAAACCGCTGGCACCTCTCGGCGGTGGTGGAAGATGCGAAGGGCCAGCGCGTCTCGTCCAATGAGATCACGCTTAGCGTGGCGCAGCCGCTGGTCGCATTACCTGACGACGACCCGCGCTGGAAGCTGCTGCCGGATGAGTAATGCTTAAAAAATACGTTCCTGATGGACCCACACCGCGGCTTCAACGCGCGATTTTAACTTCATTTTCTTCAGCATATGCTTCACGTGCACTTTGACCGTACTTTCGGTGATATCCAGACGGCGGGCGATCATTTTGTTCGGCAGGCCCTGGGCGATAAGTTTAAGAATATCGCGTTCGCGCGGCGTTAACTGGCTGACGTCGCGGTCAGACGTGGCGCGGTTCGCCCGCAGGCTGGCGGCCAGCACCGGCGTCAGGGCTTCGCTCAGCACCATCTCGCCTGCGGCAGCCTGCTGCAGTGCCTTAAGCAAGTCTTCCGGCTCCATATCCTTCAGCAGATAGCCATCCGCGCCGCGCTTCAGCGCCGTGACGACGTCCTCTTCGTGGTTGGAGACGCTAAACACCACCACGCGACCGGAAAGGGATTTCTCGCGCAGCTTGTCGAGGGTTTCCAGCCCGTTCATGCCGGGCATGTTGAGATCGAGCAGGATCAGGTCCGGATCGAGGGATTCGGCAAGCTCAATACCCTGTTCACCGTTGCTGGCCTCGCCAACGACGGTAATGTCGGGTGCCATGCTGACCAGCTGTTTTACGCCAGTACGCAGCATCGGATGGTCGTCGATCAACAGGATGGATGCCGGTTCCTGATTAGTCATGGGTTTCTCCTTGAGCAGTTGTAAGCGGTTTTTCGGGAATAAAGGTGACCACAACTTCCGTGCCACCCGTCTCTCTCCGGCGAACCTGGCAATCACCGCGCAGGCTTTGGGCGCGGTCTCGCATGATAATTAAACCATAGTGGTTAGTGCGTTCGGCATTTTCCGGCACGCCGCGGCCGTTGTCGTGAACCGTCAGCCTGACCTGATTGTCGTGCTGGCTAACGGTGACCGTAACCGCCGTCGCTTCAGCGTGTTTAAGCACGTTGCTCAGCGCTTCGCGGGCGATCTGCAGCAGATGAATCGCCTGATGCGAGGGAACAAACCGCGGTGGCAGTTGGTAATCCAGCTTCACCGGGAACCCCAGACGGGCGCTAAATTCCTGGCAGCTGGATTCCAGTGCCGGGCGCAGGCCCGGCTCGGTCAGTTGCAGGCGGAAGGTGGTCAGCAGTTCGCGCAGCTGTACCCAGGAGGTATTCAGCTCGTTGCGGATCTGGCTCAGCAGCTGTTTGTTGCTTTCCGGCATTTCCGCGTCCTGCATCTGCAGGCAGCTCACCTGCATTTTCATACAGGAGAGCGACTGAGCGATAGAGTCGTGAAGCTCGCGGGCGATGGTGGCACGCTCTTCCATCACGATCAGCTGCTGCTGTTTTTCCTGATGCCTGTCGAGCGCCAGCGTGGCCGTTAGCTGTTCAACCAGCGTATCTACCAGCTGCTGCTGGTCGTGGCTCAGGTGACGCCCCGTAGGCAGGGTGGCCAGCAGAATGCCGTACTGGGTGTGGCTGTCCGTCAGGCGCCATTTCAGCGTGGTGCCGCCAGACGTCAGCGGCGGCAGGCCGCGCGGGCAAAGATGACAGCCTTTGTCATCGCAGGACATGTCCGACTGACAGGTGAATTCCTGGTGGTTCTCTTCATCTTCCACATCGTAAACCCGCAGCTCCAGATCGTGCAGCAGGGTCAGATTTTGCAGGCCGTTGAGCACCGGCGAGAGGCGTTCGCATAACGGGACCTGCATGTGCAGACGACGATTAGCCTGCCACAGGAAGGAGAGGATTTCGTTTTTCTGCTCCAGCCCGGCCGTTTTTTCCTGCACGCGTTGCTCCAGCACCGCGTAGCTTTCGGACAGCTCAGCCGACATGGTATTCAGTGCCTGGCCAAGCATGGCCATCTCGTTGCGCCCGCTGATGTGCGTGCGCTGGGTAAAATCTCTGTTCGTGACGGCGCGCGCCATTGCCAGCAGCTGTTTCCATGGGTTCAGCAGCCGCGCCCGGAGCCAGACGATGGTGAAGATCAGCAGCAGGCCCATAAAGAGGGCCATAGCGCGATGTACCATCACCACCCGGTCGATGCGGAGTTCGGTGGTTTGGTCAAAAGCGGAGACCAGCGAATCGATGCGGGAGACAAAACCCGCCACGTCCTGCGCAACGGTCTCCGTGGTACGCGCCTGTTTCAGACCGGGCTCCAGCTGGGTGTGCCAGTAGCCCTGAAGCGCTTTAAGCTGGGATTCCTGACCGGCGCGAATGGCGGCGTTTTCCAGCTCGGGGCTGAAGGCCGTGCGCTCCATCTCATCAATTAATGGCCGATCGTCCTGCGTCAGGGGAACCGACGCCAGCAGACGGTAACTCTGCATGCGTAGCGAGCCTGCCTCGTTGATGGCATGCGCATTACCCTGTACCCCTTGTACCAGCCAGCCAGAAATCGCCATACCGGTCACGCCGAGGGCGGTGGACAGCAAAACAATCAGGGCAACCTGATTCACGAGAGTCAGCGGTGATAAACATCTTTTTAACATAGAGTTGCCGGGCTCCTGACGTGGCCTGCTTGCAGGAATGGCGCTATTCTGGTGCATACCCTGGAGTATACCCATACCAATAAAGGATTACTCCTAAATTGCCAAAGGAGTAAGGGGAAGGGGGAGGAAGGAGCAGGGAATCGACAGCACCGTGAAAAACCACGTCTTTTTTACCGATATATCCTACTCACTAAGGATGAGGGCTTTTTTCAGGCCGCAAATCCTTCCACTTTTCCTTTGATTTATATCAACTTACCGCCGCTCTAAAACCCTAATGTTTGCAGCATCATTCGAGAATCAGAGGTGTCTATGAGTCACTCATCCGCTCCCGAAAGGGATAATGGTGCCGTTATTACTGAATGGCGTCCAGAGGATCCGGCGTTCTGGCAACAGCGCGGCCATCGTGTAGCAAGCCGAAATCTGTGGATTTCCGTTCCGTGTCTGCTTTTAGCGTTTTGCGTATGGATGTTGTTTAGCGCGGTCGCGGTAAACCTGCCGAAAGTAGGGTTTACGTTTACCACCGATCAGCTGTTTATGCTGACCGCGCTGCCGTCGCTTTCGGGCGCGCTGCTGCGTGTACCTTATGCGTTTATGGTCCCGGTATTCGGCGGTCGTCGCTGGACGGCGTTCAGTACGGGTATCATGATCGTCCCTTGCGTGTGGCTGGGCTTTGCGGTGCAGGACACCTCCACGCCGTTCAGCGTGTTCGTGATTATCTCCCTGCTGTGCGGTTTCGCTGGGGCTAACTTCGCCTCCAGCATGGCAAACATCAGCTTCTTCTTCCCGAAAGCGAAGCAGGGCGGCGCGCTGGGTATTAACGGCGGCCTGGGTAACATGGGCGTGAGCGTGATGCAGCTGATTGCGCCGCTGGCGATTTCAGTTTCTATTTTTGCGGCCTTTGGCGGCGGTGGCGTTGAGCAGGCGGATGGTTCTTCCCTCTATCTGCAGAACGCGGCCTGGATTTGGGTTCCGTTCCTGGTGGTCTTCACCCTCGCGGCATGGTTCTTTATGAACGATCTGACCGCGTCGAAGGCATCCCTGAGCGAACAGCTTCCGGTGCTGAAACGTGGTCACCTCTGGGTAATGGCGCTGCTTTATCTGGCTACCTTCGGTTCGTTCATCGGCTTCTCTGCGGGCTTCGCCATGCTGTCGAAAACCCAGTTCCCCGACGTGCAGATCCTGCAATTCGCCTTCTTCGGTCCGTTTATTGGCGCGCTGGCTCGTTCGCTGGGCGGCATGGTGTCTGACCGCCTGGGCGGTACCCGCGTAACGCTGGTGAACTTCGTTGTGATGGCGGTCTTCTGCGCGCTGCTGTTCCTGACGTTGCCTGCTGACGGGCAGGGCGGTAACTTCATTGCTTTCTTCGGCGTGTTTATGGTGCTGTTCCTGACGGCCGGGCTGGGGAGCGCGTCCACCTTCCAAATGATCTCTGTGATCTTCCGCAAGCTGACGATGGATCGCGTTAAGGCGCAGGGGGGAAGCGACGAGCAGGCCATGCGTGAGGCGGCGACGGATACGGCTGCGGCCCTGGGCTTTATCTCTGCCATTGGTGCAATTGGCGGCTTCTTTATCCCGAAAGCGTTTGGTATCTCTCTGGATCTGACCGGCTCTCCGGCTGGCGCCATGAAAGTCTTCCTCGTCTTCTATATCGCCTGCGTTGTGATTACGTGGCTGGTATATGGCCGTAATACCAAAAAAAATAAGTAAGTTTGATTATCCGTTTACGCGGCCTTCGGGCCGCGTTTTTTTAATCCGCATTATAGTTACAACATACTGATGCTTTTCACAGCAGACGCCTGCAGGTAACACTGTGATCGCCATCGCTTTACAGGTGGGTCTACCCCTTAATACCAGAGATGTTAAATTTTGCCGGGGTTATTGTACGATGAATCGTAAATCTCCCTATAAATCATTTGTTTATTCACATTAAAAGTATACCGCTTTGGTGGTATTTAGCCTAACCCCTCTTTTTAAAGTCCCTCTTCGTCTTGATCGTTATCAATTCTCCTCCTCTTTCAGGGCGTTACCTTCGCTGCAAATCAGCAATGTCGATTTAGAGAGCCACAGGCTCCATACAGGAGATACCCGATGAGCAAATTTTTGGACCGGTTTCGCTACTTCAAACAGAAGGGTGAAACTTTTGCCGATGGGCACGGCCAGGTTCTGGATACCAACCGGGACTGGGAAGACGGTTACCGCCAGCGCTGGCAGCATGACAAAGTCGTCCGTTCTACCCACGGCGTAAACTGCACTGGCTCATGTAGCTGGAAGATTTTCGTTAAAAACGGTCTGGTGACCTGGGAAATGCAGCAGACCGACTATCCGCGCACCCGTCCGGATATGCCGAACCACGAACCGCGCGGCTGCCCGCGTGGCGCCAGCTACTCCTGGTATCTCTACAGCGCCAACCGCCTGAAATACCCGCTGATGCGCAAACGCCTGATGAAGATGTGGCGTGAAGCGAAAGTTCAGCACAGCGATCCGGTTGATGCCTGGGCGTCCATTATTGAAGATGCCGACAAAGCAAAAAGCTTCAAGCAGGCTCGCGGTCGCGGTGGCTTCGTTCGCTCATCCTGGAAAGAGGTGAACGAGCTGATTGCCGCCTCCAACGTCTACACCGTCAAAACCTACGGTCCTGACCGGGTGGCGGGCTTCTCGCCCATCCCGGCGATGTCGATGGTTTCTTACGCCTCCGGCGCGCGTTACCTGTCTCTTATCGGCGGTACCTGCCTGAGCTTCTACGACTGGTACTGTGACCTTCCGCCTGCCTCTCCGCAGACCTGGGGCGAGCAGACCGACGTGCCGGAATCCGCCGACTGGTACAACTCCAGCTACATCATCGCCTGGGGCTCAAACGTTCCGCAGACCCGTACCCCGGACGCGCACTTCTTTACTGAAGTCCGTTACAAAGGCACCAAAACCGTGGCGGTAACCCCGGACTACGCGGAAATCGCCAAGCTCTGCGACCTGTGGCTGGCGCCGAAACAGGGTACCGATGCCGCGATGGCAATGGCGATGGGCCACGTCATGCTGCGTGAGTTCCACCTTGATAAGCCAAGCCAGTACTTCACCGACTACGTGCGTCGCTACACCGACATGCCAATGCTGGTGATGCTCGAAGAGCGTGACGGCTACTATGCCGCTGGCCGCACGCTGCGCGCTGCCGATCTGGTGGATGCGCTGGGCCAGGAAAATAACCCTGAGTGGAAAACCGTTGCCTATAACAGCAACGGCGAGCTGGTGGCGCCTAATGGCTCAATCGGCTTCCGCTGGGGCGAGAAGGGCAAGTGGAACCTTGAGCAACGCAACGGCACCACAGGTGAAGAGACCGAACTGCGTCTCAGCATGCTGGGCAGCCAGGACGAGATCGCTGAGGTCGGCTTCCCGTACTTTGGCGGTGAAGGTTCAGAGCACTTCAACAAGGTTGAACTGAAAAACGTTCTGATGCATAAGCTGCCGGTTAAGCGCCTGCAGCTGGCCGACGGTTCTACCGCGCTGGTCACCACCGTTTATGACCTGACCATGGCGAACTATGGCCTGGAGCGCGGTCTGAACGACGAAAACTGCGCAACCGGCTATGACGACGTGAAGGCCTACACCCCGGCCTGGGCGGAGCAGATCACCGGCGTACCGCGCGCGCAGATCGTTCGTATCGCCCGCGAGTTTGCGGAAAACGCCGACAAGACCCACGGTCGCTCCATGATCATCGTCGGTGCTGGTCTGAACCACTGGTATCACCTCGATATGAACTATCGCGGTCTAATCAACATGCTGATCTTCTGCGGCTGCGTCGGTCAGAGCGGCGGCGGCTGGGCGCACTACGTGGGCCAGGAAAAACTGCGACCGCAGACCGGCTGGCAGCCGCTGGCGTTTGCCCTTGACTGGCAGCGTCCGGCTCGTCACATGAACAGCACTTCGTACTTCTATAACCACTCCAGCCAGTGGCGCTACGAGACGGTGACTGCCCAGGAGCTGCTGTCGCCGATGGCGGATAAATCCCGCTACAGTGGCCACCTGATTGACTTCAACGTGCGTGCTGAACGCATGGGCTGGCTGCCGTCTGCGCCGCAGCTGGGTACTAACCCGCTGCGCATTGCGGAAGCGGCGAAGCAAGCGGGCATGTCACCGGTGGATTACACCGTGAAATCCCTGAAGGATGGCTCAATTCGTTTCGCGGCAGAACAGCCTGAGAACGGTAAAAACCATCCGCGTAACCTGTTCATCTGGCGCTCCAACCTGCTGGGCTCGTCCGGTAAAGGCCACGAGTACATGCTGAAATACCTGCTCGGTACCGAAAACGGTATTCAGGGTAAAGATCTCGGCAAGCAGGGCGGCGTGAAGCCAGAAGAGGTGGAGTGGAAAGACAACGGTCTCGACGGCAAGCTGGATCTGGTGGTGACGCTGGACTTCCGTCTGTCCAGCACCTGCCTGTACTCCGACATCGTGCTGCCGACCGCCACCTGGTACGAAAAAGACGACATGAATACCTCGGATATGCATCCGTTTATTCATCCGCTGTCTGCGGCCGTTGACCCGGCGTGGGAATCAAAAAGCGACTGGGATATCTACAAAGACATCGCGAAGAAATTCTCTGAAGTTTGCGTAGGCCACCTGGGCAAAGAGACCGACGTGGTGACGCTGCCAATCCAGCACGACTCCGCCGCCGAACTGGCGCAGCCACTGGACGTGAAGGACTGGAAAAAAGGCGAATGCGACCTGATCCCGGGCGTCACCGCACCGCACATCTTTCCGGTTGAACGTGACTACCCGGCGACCTACGAGCGCTTTACCTCTATCGGCCCGCTGATGGAGAAAATCGGTAACGGCGGAAAAGGGATCGCGTGGAACACCCAGAGCGAAATGGATCTGCTGCGCAAGCTCAACTACACCAAAGCGGACGGTCCGGCGAAAGGCCAGCCAATGCTGAACACGGCGATTGATGCAGCAGAGATGATCCTGACCCTGGCACCGGAAACCAACGGCCACGTTGCCGTAAAAGCCTGGGCGGCGCTGAGTGAGTTTACCGGTCGCGACCATACGCACCTAGCGACGAATAAAGAGGAAGAGAAAATCCGCTTCCGCGATATCCAGGCTCAGCCGCGCAAGATTATCTCCAGCCCGACCTGGTCAGGCCTTGAAGATGAGCACGTGTCCTATAACGCCGGTTATACCAACGTTCACGAACTGATCCCTTGGCGCACGCTTTCTGGTCGTCAGTCGCTGTATCAGGATCACCAGTGGATGCGCGACTTCGGTGAAAGCCTGCTGGTGTATCGTCCGCCAATCGACACCCGCTCCGTGAAAGCGGTAATGGGCGCGAAATCGAACGGTAACCCGGAGAAGGCGCTGAACTTCCTGACGCCGCACCAGAAGTGGGGTATCCACTCCACCTACAGCGACAACCTGCTGATGCTGACGTTGTCACGCGGCGGTCCGATTGTCTGGATGAGCGAAACGGACGCTAAAGATCTGGGTATCGAAGATAACGACTGGATCGAAGTGTTCAACAGCAACGGTGCCCTGACGGCGCGTGCGGTGGTGAGCCAACGCGTACCGGCCGGGATGACCATGATGTACCACGCGCAGGAACGTATCGTGAACCTGCCGGGTTCAGAAATTACCGAGCAGCGCGGCGGGATCCACAACTCCGTGACCCGCATTACACCGAAACCGACCCACATGATCGGTGGCTATGCACAGCTGGCCTACGGCTTTAACTACTACGGCACCGTAGGATCGAACCGCGATGAGTTCGTGGTGGTACGTAAGATGAAGAATATTAACTGGTTAGACGGCGAAGGTAATGACCAGGTACAGGAGAGCGTAAAATGAAAATTCGTTCACAAGTCGGCATGGTGCTGAATCTGGATAAATGCATCGGCTGTCATACCTGCTCGGTCACCTGTAAAAACGTCTGGACCAGCCGCGAAGGTATGGAGTACGCCTGGTTCAACAACGTGGAAAGCAAGCCGGGCACCGGCTTCCCGACCGACTGGGAAAACCAGGAGAAGTGGAAGGGCGGCTGGATCCGTAAAATCAACGGCAAGCTGCAGCCGCGCATGGGTAACCGCGCGATGCTGCTGGGTAAAATCTTCGCTAACCCGCACCTGCCGGGCATTGAGGATTACTACGAGCCGTTTGACTACGACTACCAGAACCTGCACAACGCGCCGGAAAGCAAACACCAGCCGATCGCTCGTCCTCGCTCGCTGATCACCGGTCAGCGCATGGACAAAATTACCAGCGGTCCAAACTGGGAAGAAATTCTGGGCGGCGAGTTCGAAAAGCGCGCCAAAGACCAGAACTTCGAGAACATGCAGAAGGCGATGTACGGCCAGTTCGAAAACACCTTCATGATGTATCTGCCGCGCCTGTGCGAGCACTGCCTCAACCCGGCGTGCGTGGCGACCTGCCCGAGCGGCGCCATCTACAAGCGTGAAGAAGACGGCATCGTGCTGATCGACCAGGACAAGTGCCGCGGCTGGCGCATGTGCATCACCGGCTGCCCGTACAAAAAAATCTACTTCAACTGGAAGAGCGGTAAGTCTGAGAAGTGCATCTTCTGCTACCCGCGTATCGAAGCCGGTATGCCGACCGTCTGCTCCGAGAGCTGCGTAGGCCGTATTCGCTACCTTGGCGTGCTGCTGTATGACGCAGACGCGATTGAAAATGCGGCGAGCACCGAGAACGAGAAAGATCTGTATCAGCGTCAGCTGGACGTGTTCCTCGATCCGAACGATCCGAAGGTGATTGAGCAGGCGCTGAAAGACGGCATTCCGCAGAGCGTGATTGACGCGGCGCAGCAGTCTCCCGTGTACAAAATGGCGATGGACTGGAAGCTGGCTCTGCCGCTGCATCCGGAATACCGCACCTTGCCGATGGTCTGGTACGTGCCGCCGCTGTCGCCGATTCAGTCTGCGGCGGACGCGGGCGAGCTGGGCAGCAACGGCATTCTGCCGGACGTGGAAAGTCTGCGTATCCCGGTTCAGTACCTGGCTAACCTGCTGACCGCAGGCGATACCCAGCCGGTTCTGCTCGCGCTGAAACGTATGCTGGCGATGCGTCACTTCAAACGTGCGGAAACCGTTGACGGTGTGAACGACACCCGCGCGCTGGAAGAGGTCGGCCTGACCGAAGCGCAGGCGCAGGAGATGTACCGCTACCTGGCGATTGCTAACTACGAAGACCGTTTCGTGGTGCCGAGCAGCCACCGTGAGCTGGCCCGCGAAGCCTTCCCGGAAAAAAATGGCTGTGGCTTTACCTTTGGCGACGGTTGCCACGGGTCAGACAGCAAATTCAACCTGTTCAACAGCCGCCGCATCGACGCCATGGATGTGACCAGCAAAACGGAGCCGCACCAATGATTGAACTCGTCATTGTTTCGCGTCTGCTCGAGTATCCGGATGCTGCGCTTGCGCAGCATCAGCAGGAACTCTTTGATGCACTCGCGTCATCTGAAAATCTGGATAAAGAGGATGCCCAGGCGCTGGGCGTTTTCCTCCGGGATCTGCTGGCGCGCGATCTGCTCGATGCCCAGGCGGACTACAGCCAGCTGTTCGATCGTGGCCGCGCGACGTCGCTGCTGTTGTTTGAACATGTTCACGGGGAATCCCGCGACCGCGGCCAGGCGATGGTGGATTTAATGGCTCAGTACGAACAGCACGGCTTGCAACTGGACAGCCGCGAGCTGCCGGATCATCTGCCGCTGTATCTGGAGTACCTTGCGCAGTTGCCAAAAGAAGAGGCGCTGGGCGGTCTGCAGGACATCGCGCCGATACTGGCGCTGCTCGGCGCGCGTCTTCAGCAGCGCGAGAGCCGCTATGCGGTGCTGTTCGATCTGCTGGTGAAGCTGGCAAACGCCGCGGTTGACAGTGAAAAAGTGGCGCAGAAAATCGCGGACGAAGCCCGCGACGACACCCCACAAGCGCTGGATGCGGTCTGGGAAGAAGAGCAGGTGAAATTCTTTGCTGACCAGAACTGCGGCGAGTCTGAAATCTCCGCTCACCAGCGTCGTTTTGCCGGCGCGGTTGCCCCGCAATATTTGAATATCTCTAACGGAGGACGGCACTAATGCACTTCCTGAATATGTTCTTCTTTGACATTTACCCGTATATCGCGGGCACCGTGTTCCTGGTGGGAAGCTGGCTGCGTTACGATTACGGCCAGTACACCTGGCGTGCCGCCTCCAGCCAGATGCTGGACCGCAAAGGGATGCACGTCGCGTCTAACCTGTTCCACATCGGGATTCTGGGGATTTTCGCCGGCCACTTCCTCGGGATGCTGACGCCGCACTGGATGTACGAAGCGTGGCTGCCGATTGAAGTGAAGCAGAAGATGGCGATGATCGCAGGCGGTGCCTGCGGCGTGATGACTCTGGTGGGCGGCCTGCTGCTGCTGAAACGTCGTCTGTTCAGCCCGCGCGTGCGGGCTACCACCACCGCAGCGGACATCCTGATCCTCTCCCTGCTGATGGTGCAGTGTGCGCTGGGCCTGCTGACCATTCCGTTCTCGGCGCAGCATATGGACGGAAGTGAGATGATGAAGCTGGTGGGCTGGGCGCAGTCCGTGGTGACCTTCCACGGTGGCGCGTCTGAGCACCTGGACGGTGTGGCGTTTATTTTCCGCGTTCACCTTGTGCTGGGCATGACGCTGTTTGTGCTGTTCCCGTTCTCCCGTCTGGTGCACATCTGGAGCGCGCCGGTGGAGTACCTGACGCGCAAATACCAGATTGTACGCGCCCGTCGCTAATTCGTCGTTTTGATACTCACCCCGCACTCGCGGGGTTTTTTTTCGCCCCAGCCCAGGTTGTTGCCCGCTGCTGCAAACAGGATCAATGCGCCGCCCGCAAGCTGCGTCAGGTTCAGCGAGTGTCCGAACACCACATTATCGACAACAATGGCGACCACGGGATAAATAAACGACAGCGAGCCGGTAACAGGCGTGGGCAGCTTCTGGATCGCGCTATACAAGAGCTGGTACATAATGCCGGTATGGACGATGCCGAGCGTCAGCAGGATCGGCCAGGGAAAATCACCGGAAAATGACGGCATGCTGGCAAACGGCAGAAGCATCACCACGCCCGTCAGTACCTGGATAAAGGCGATATTCTGCGGTGCGATGGATTTCAGTTTCCGCGCAATGATTGCCGTCAGCGCGTAGAAGAAAGCCGCTGACAGCGCCAGACCGATTCCGGTGAGCCATTCACCGCCATGCGCGCCGGTTAGCTCACTGGAGAGCAATACCACCACGCCACCAAAGGCGAGGAATAGCCAGCCCCATTTGACCAGGCTGACGCGTTCACCTAAAAACATCCCCATCAGGACCAGCATAAACGGCTGGGTGTTATAGACCACGGTTGAGAGGCCAATAGAGATACGTTCATAGGCCGCGAAGAGCAGCAGCCAGTTCACCACTAAAGCCACGCCGCCGAGAATCGCCAGCAGCAGCGTGGTGCGGGTGAGGGGGCTAAAGGGCTTTTGACTTATCCGGATAAAAATAAAAAGCGCTATTGCCCCAATAAGACAGCGCCAGAACACCACTTCCGTCACCGGCAGACCGCTGAGCAAAACAAACGCGCCGATAGAGCCGGAAATTAACATCGCCAGGCTCATCTGCCAGACGCCTTTATGTAAATCACGCATCATTCACCTCCTGATTAATAACGCTATTGTCGAAAATCGCTGTCGGGTTTAACAGGGGTGAGATAAGGTTGAAGGTGTTAACTGCTTTTTTAAATTAGGTGAAACGAGTGGAATACCTTATTGATGATATCGATCGGCAAATTTTAGCCTGCCTGGTAGAAGATGCGCGCATGTCTTTGAAGGTGCTCAGCGGCCGCATCGGCCTGACCTCACCCAGCACGGCAGAACGCCTGAAAAGGCTGGAAGAGCGCGGTGTGATTCAGGGGTATGGCGCACGGGTGAATCTCGCGGCGCTGGGGTATACGCTGCAGGCGCTGGTGCGCGTGCGGCCTTTGCCGGGGCTGTTGCATAAGGTGGATAAATACATTCAGGCGATGCCGGAGTGTATTGAGAGTGACAAGGTGACCGGAGAAGACTGCTTTGTGATTAGGCTGGTGGTGCGCTCGATAGAACAACTGGATGCGTTGCTGGACGGGCTGGCGGAGCATGCCCAGTGTAATACGTCGATTGTGAAAAGTTCGCCGGTGAAGCGTCGTTTGCCGCCAATGTAGTCGTCTGTCGCCCGGTGGCGGCTGCGCCTTACCCGGCCTACGGATAATTCCTTCCCCGTTACGGGAACATATGATGTTCAGTGCGAACGGAAAGTTTAGCGTCATTTGGAAGTGATGGTGGTGGGGGAAGGATTCGAACCTTCGAAGTCGATGACGGCAGATTTACAGTCTGCTCCCTTTGGCCGCTCGGGAACCCCACCAGGGGTAATTCAAATTTTGAGGTCGTGCTGAGAGATGGTGGTGGGGGAAGGATTCGAACCTTCGAAGTCGATGACGGCAGATTTACAGTCTGCTCCCTTTGGCCGCTCGGGAACCCCACCACGGGGTAATGCTTTTTTTACTGGCCTGCTTCCTGCTGGAAGCGGGGCGCATCATATCAAATGAGACGCCCCTGTAAAGCATTCCTTTAGGGAAATGAAGTTGTTTGCCTGCTTTTTATCCGCAAAGGCGCAAAGCTAATCAATTCATTTTCCGAAAGATTAAAGAATGATGGTTCTGTTACCGTAGACAAAGACACGCTGCGCCAGCACCTGATACAGCGCGCGGCTCAGTACATTCTTCTCAACGTCACGTCCGGCGCGCATCATATCTTCTGCGGTGTAGGTGTGATCCACGTGAATCACGTCCTGCATGATGATTGGGCCTTCGTCCAGATTGTCATTTACGTAGTGTGCGGTAGCGCCAATGATCTTCACGCCGCGCTCGTACGCCTGGTGATAAGGACGCGCGCCAATAAAGGCCGGCAGGAATGAGTGGTGGATATTGATGATCTTGTTCGGGAAGCGGGCCACGAAGGAAGGCGTCAACACGCGCATGTATTTTGCCAGCACCACGTAGTCCGGGTTATGCGCTTCAATGGCAGCAGCCATCAGGTTGTCGTGCTCTTCACGGGTGTGGCCCTCATGGCTCACCAGTTCAAACGGGATATCAAACCGTTCAACCAGCGTACGCAGGGTCTCATGGTTGCCGATTACGGCAGCAATTTCCACATCAAGGCCACCGTAGTTGGCTTTCATCAGCAGATCGCCCAGGCAGTGAGCCTCCTTCGTCACCAGAATCACAATGCGACGGCGGCCCGCAGGATTCAGCTCACGCACGGAGCCCTCCGGCAGCGCGCTGTCCAGATCGGCCAGCAGGGTGGTGTCGTTGAAAATGCCTTCCAGCTCGGTACGCATGAAGAAACGACCGGTACGGTGGTCAACGAACTCGTTGTTCTGCACGATATTCAGTTCATGCTTGTAACAAATGTTGGTAATTCGTGCGATAAGCCCTTTTTGATCGGGGCAGATAGTGCGCAGAACTTTACGTTGTAATGATTGCATCGCCGGGAAATCCTGTTTGTATTTGCGAAGTCTGGGTTGTCAGGCGTTACTGCCCGCAACACTTTTTAAATTTTTTACCTGAACCACAAGGGCAGGGATCGTTACGACCAAACTGTGGGCGCGTACCGTCAATATAATACCACTGCCCGCTTTCCTTTAAGAACCGGGAACGCTCGATAATGGCGCCGGGCTTATTGTTCTCGGTGAAACGGGCAACAAAGCTGACAAAGCCTTCGTCGTCATGGCTGCCGGGGGACGATTCAAAGACGGTAAGCCCAAGCCAATGGGTGTTGGCGAACCCGGCTTCGATCTCCTGTCTGAAATCGGCGGCGTGGCAGGACGGATGCCACGTTTTTATCAGGTAGTCTGCGTCTTTGATCACAAAAGCAGTATACCGTGAACGCATGAGGTGTGACGGGTCCGGTGCAACCTGATCGCCAGAAAGATATCGCTGGCAACATAGGCTATACTCCAGAGCGCTACCACAGGGGCAGAGTTGAGACACGATTCTCTTCCTGGAACAAAAAATAAGGGCGTAAAACGCTTCGGGTAGCGCTATGTTAACTGAGCAGTTGCGTTGACGCTATGTCAGGAATCCAGGGGAAGTAAAACAGGGCTAATGAGAAAGGTTAAAATTGGACTGGCGCTGGGCTCAGGTGCAGCCCGGGGATGGTCTCATATCGGCGTTATTAATGCCTTAAACAAGATGGGCGTTGACGTTGATATCGTTGCAGGGTGTTCAATCGGATCGCTTGTCGGCTCTGCCTACGCGTGCGGCAAGCTCCCGGAACTTGAAAGCTGGGTGCGCTCCTTCAGCTATTGGGACGTGCTGCGTCTGATGGACCTCTCCTGGCAGCGCGGTGGACTGTTGCGCGGTGAACGCGTCTTTAACCAGTTCCGCCAGGTTATGCCTCTCGAAGACTTCACTGATTGTCAGATGCCATTCGGCGCCGTCGCAACCAATCTCAGCACAGGCCGTGAACTCTGGCTCACCGAAGGGGATATTCACCTTGCCGTGCGTGCTTCGTGCAGTATCCCTGGATTAATGGCTCCTGTACCCCATAACGGTTACTGGCTTGTCGATGGTGGCGTCGTTAACCCGGTCCCCATCTCTCTGACGCGTGCCATGGGGGCCGACATCGTTATCGCCGTGGATTTACAGCACGACGCTCACCTGATGCAGCAAGACCTTATGCCGGTCAACCTCCAGAACGAAGATGCCGAAGTCGAGAAGCTTGCCTGGCACGAACGTTTGCGCGGAAGAATTGGCCGCCTCGCCGCACGACGCTCAATAGCTGCACCGACGGCGATGGAAATTATGACCACCTCAATTCAGGTTCTTGAGAATCGCCTTAAGCGTAACCGTATGGCAGGCGATCCTCCGGATATTCTTATTCAGCCATACTGTCCGCAAATCTCTACCCTTGATTTCCATCGGGCTGAGGCCGCCATCGCAGCGGGCTCGCTAGCCGTCGAAAAGAAAATAGATGAGTTGCTGCCTTTTGTGCGAACCGCACGTTAAGCACCTTTTTTTGACTACTTCAGCAAAATCTGACAGGCGATAGTGCCGATAGCATGCCACTATTTAGTAACTGTCAGCCAGGGGAGGAACCATGACGCAGCCATTGGCCGGAAAACACATTTTGATTGTTGAAGACGAGCCCGTTTTCCGATCGCTACTGGATTCGTGGTTATCATCACTGGGAGCAAACACTTCTCTGGCTGAAGATGGCATCGATGCGCTGGAAAAAATGACTCGCATCACGCCCGACCTGATGATTTGCGACATCGCGATGCCGCGAATGAATGGAGTCAAGCTGGTTGAGCATCTTCGCAATGAGGGCGATCAGATGCCCATTCTGGTGATCTCGGCGACAGAGAATATGGCGGATATTGCTAAAGCTTTGCGGCTGGGCGTTCAGGATATCCTGCTTAAACCCGTTAAGGATCTCAACCGGCTGCGTGAAACGGTATTAGCCTGTCTTTATCCAAATATGTTTAATTCCCGGGTTGAGGAAGAGGAACGTCTTTTTCAGGACTGGGATGCGCTGGTGAGTAATCCACCTGCCGCGGCGAAACTGTTGCAAGAACTTCAACCTCCCGTGCAGCAAACTATTTCCCACTGCCGCGTAAATTATCGTCAGCTGGTGGCAGCTGACCAGCCCGGGCTGGTGCTGGATATCGCGCCGCTGTCGGATTCTGATCTCGCATTTTATTCTCTGGATGTCACACGTGCAGGGGATAATGGCGTATTAGCCGCATTGTTACTTCGTGCGCTATTTAATGGTTTATTGCAAGAACAGTTATCGCATCAGGGGCAACGGCTTCCTGAGTTAGGCAGTTTACTCAAACAGGTAAACCAGCTTTTTCGCCAGGCTAATTTGCCCGGACAGTTTCCACTGTTGGTCGGTTATTACCACAGTGGCTTAAAGAATCTTATCCTCGTTTCAGCAGGTCTCAACGCGTCACTGAATACCGGCGAACATCATATTCAGGTAAGTAACGGCGTGCCGCTTGGGACACTGGGAACGGCGTATCTTAATCAAATTAGCCATCGCTGTTCCTCCTGGCAGTGCCAAATTTGGGGCGCCGGAGGACGGCTACGCTTAATGTTGTCCACGGAATAAGCAATTGGATCTTAATTTTAAGATTGCTTTACCTGTGTTTTCTCGGGAGTGCTACTATCGCTGCCCAGATTCATGCGTATTTGTCCTAATTGATCGGCAACGCGTTCTTTTCAGACCCGGATTGCGGGGCGAGGCTGATATACTCAACGCGTTATTTATTGCATAAAAGTTCAAAACTTGAACAGCTCAGGAGAATTTGAATGGCTGCCCTAAATTCGAAAGTCAGAAAGGCCGTCATCCCGGTAGCGGGATTGGGGACCAGGATGTTACCAGCAACTAAGGCGATCCCTAAAGAGATGCTGCCTCTGGTTGATAAGCCATTAATCCAGTATGTCGTTAACGAATGTATCGCGGCTGGCATTACTGAAATTGTGCTGGTTACGCATTCATCAAAAAACTCTATCGAAAACCACTTCGATACAAGTTTTGAACTCGAAGCCATGCTGGAAAAACGCGTTAAGCGTCAGCTGTTAGAAGAAGTTCAGTCTATTTGCCCTCCACACGTTACTATTATGCAGGTTCGTCAGGGGCTGGCGAAAGGTCTGGGCCACGCGGTTATGTGCGCACATCCTGTTGTGGGTGATGAGCCTGTCGCGGTCATTCTGCCTGACGTTATTCTGGATGAATACGAATCCGATCTTTCTCAGGATAACCTGGCTGAGATGATCCATCGCTTCGACGAAACGGGCTGCAGCCAGATCATGGTTGAACCTGTTGAAGACGTGACAGCTTACGGTGTGGTTGACTGCAAAGGCGTGAACCTTGAGCCAGGCGAAAGCGTGCCAATGGTTGGTGTTGTAGAGAAGCCTAAAGCTGCCGTGGCGCCGTCTAATCTGGCGGTAGTGGGTCGCTATGTCCTGAGTGCTGAAATCTGGCCTCTGCTGGCGAAAACGCCTCCAGGAGCGGGTGATGAAATCCAGCTGACGGATGCCATTGATATGCTGATCGAGAAAGAGACCGTTGAGGCTTACCATATGAAAGGTAAGAGCCATGACTGCGGTAATAAGCTCGGTTATATGCAGGCATTCGTTGAATATGGCATTCGCCACAACACGCTGGGTGAAGAATTTAAAGCCTGGCTCAAAGAGAGTATGGGTATTAAGAAATAACCCTGGGTGTAAATGTCTGAAACCGGTGTGGCACTCCCCGCCGGTTTTTTTATGCCCGTAAGACGCCAGGAGATGCCTGATTGTAAGCAAAGCTAAATAGCCGAATAACGCTTTATGACGGAGTGTAAGAGGATGTTTGCGATAAATTGTGGTTAAAAAAAATCCCGCATAAAGCGGGATTTTTCTGAATTCGACAAGATTAATCCTTGATCAGGAAGTCATCCAGCTGTTTACCTTGCTCATCCATGGCTTTCTTGATTACAGCAGGAGTGCGGCCCTGGCCAGTCCAGGTTTTAGTTTCGCCGTTCTCGTCAACGTAGCTATATTTAGCAGGACGGGCAGCGCGTTTTGCTTTGGTGCCGGTTTTAGCTGCAGCCATGCTGTTCAGCAATTCATTTGGATCGATACCATCAGCAATCAGCATTTCACGATATTGCTGCAGTTTACGTGTACGCTCTTCGATTTCAGCAGCAGCAGCGCTTTCTTCTTCACGGCGTTCATTAACTACAACTTCTAATTTTTCCAGCATTTCTTCGAGCGTTTCAAGGGTACATTCTCTTGCCTGCGCACGAAGAGTACGGATGTTGTTCAGAATTTTAAGTGCTTCGCTCATTGTAGTAATCTCAAACTTATAATGGGGGGTGGTTTGTTGACCTAATAATAGAGCCATAAATTCAGTTGTGCAATAGCCAGCAATGTAAGGAATTCAAAAAATACTAAATAAAGCCGCTATTATTAATTACGCTAACTTAAATTTCCTCTTCGCCAGTCTCGCTTGTTATCACGTAAACCTGCTTAACCCGGCCGCTTGCATCTTTTTTTTGTGACATTTACCGCAGGAATTATAGTTGCGGCGGATAAATATCAGCCTTTTGTATTAGTTCCAGGCAGCAGCGTTAAGGCTGGAATAGTTAATAAATAGTGAATTTTAATGAACGCGGATTCCACTATAAAAAGAAGTGTTATGTTTGGCTAACCATATAACATATTCCCCAGCGGAACTGACTTTACTCTCTGTTTTAACGGATTATTTTCGTTAAAAGAGGGCGTGTTGTCTCGCTCTGTGCGGCATCGTCTGTGCGGCCTGTCACTGATGACCAGACAAAATATGGTACAATGACTCATCGGGAATATTACACATTGATTA
Source organism: Enterobacter chuandaensis (assembly GCF_039718975.1). Lineage (NCBI taxonomy): Bacteria > Pseudomonadati > Pseudomonadota > Gammaproteobacteria > Enterobacterales > Enterobacteriaceae > Enterobacter > Enterobacter chuandaensis. The sequence goes on along the minus strand of NZ_CP097173.1, from coordinate 2,632,723 downwards.
GGGTTTTACGGCCAATGGCACAACTTTATTTCTACTATTCGGCAATGAATGCAGGGAAATCCACCGCACTGCTGCAATCCTCCTACAATTACCAGGAGCGGGGGATGCGTACCGTTGTATATACGGCTGAAATCGACGATCGCTTCGGTGCAGGGAAGGTGAGTTCCAGAATAGGCCTCTCGTCGCCTGCCAGGCTATTTAACCCGCAAACTGACCTGCTGGAGGACATCCGGACTGCGCATACTTCAGAGCCCATTCATTGCGTTCTGGTTGATGAGAGTCAGTTCCTGACGCGAGAACAGGTTCATGCGCTCTCAGAAGTAGTCGATGAGCTTGATATCCCCGTCCTTTGCTATGGCTTGCGTACGGACTTCCGCGGGGAGCTGTTTGCAGGAAGCCAGTATTTGCTCGCCTGGTCGGATAAACTGGTTGAACTGAAGACTATCTGCTTCTGCGGCCGCAAAGCCAGCATGGTGCTGCGTCTCGACCAGGCCGGAAAACCTTATGCGGATGGTGAGCAGGTGGTGATAGGCGGTAATGAGCGTTATGTGTCGGTCTGCCATAAGCATTATAAGGAAGCGTTGTCCGTAGGCTCGCTGACGGCGATTCAGCACGATAACCGAAAATAATATCTGCTGTTATTCAGACATAAAAAAACCCGCCATTCAGGCGGGTTTTTTCATCAGGCTGTCAGTTAAGCGCTTTTCTTCGCTTTCTTATCAGCTTTAATGACTGGAGCTTCTGTTTTAACAGCTGCAACGTCACCTTCTTTGAACTCACGACCGTAGTAGGTATCCAGCAGAATCTGTTTCAGCTCGGAGATCAGTGGGTAGCGCGGGTTAGCACCTGTACACTGGTCATCGAATGCATCTTCAGACAGCTTGTCTACGTGAGCAAGGAAGTCAGCTTCCTGAACGCCTGCTTCACGGATAGATTTAGGAATACCCAGTTCAGCTTTCAGGCTTTCCAGCCATGCCAGCAGTTTCTCAATCTTCGCAGCAGTACGGTCGCCCGGTGCGCTCAGACCAAGGTGGTCAGCGATTTCAGCATAACGACGACGCGCTTGCGGACGGTCGTACTGGCTGAACGCAGTCTGCTTGGTTGGGTTGTCGTTAGCGTTATAGCGGATAACGTTGCTGATCAACAGGGCGTTCGCCAGACCGTGAGGAATGTGGAACTGAGAACCCAGTTTGTGTGCCATAGAGTGGCAAACACCCAGGAAGGCGTTAGCAAACGCGATACCGGCGATGGTTGCTGCACTGTGGACGCGTTCACGTGCTACAGGGTTTTTAGAACCTTCGTTGTAGGACGCTGGCAGGTTTTCTTTCAGCAGTTTCAGAGCCTGCAGAGCCTGACCGTCAGAGAACTCAGACGCCAGCACAGAAACGTAAGCTTCCAGCGCGTGAGTCACCGCATCCAGACCACCGAACGCACACAGTGATTTCGGCATTTCCATGACCAGGTTGGCATCAACGATAGCCATATCTGGCGTCAGCGCGTAGTCAGCCAGTGGGTATTTCTGACCGGTTGCATCATCTGTTACTACCGCGAATGGCGTCACTTCAGAACCGGTACCGGAAGTGGTGGTGACTGCGATCAGTTTCGCTTTCACGCCCATTTTCGGGAACTTGTAGATACGTTTACGGATGTCCATAAAGCGCAGCGCCAGCTCTTCGAAGTGGGTTTCCGGATGTTCGTACATAACCCACATGATTTTCGCGGCGTCCATTGGGGAACCACCACCCAGTGCGATAATCACATCTGGTTTGAAGGAGTTAGCCAGCTCAGCGCCTTTGCGCACAACGCTCAGGGTAGGGTCAGCTTCAACTTCAAAGAACACTTCAGTTTCAACGCCAGCCGCTTTCAGTACTGAGGTGATCTGGTCAGCGTAGCCGTTGTTGAACAGGAAACGGTCAGTCACGATGAGCGCACGTTTGTGGCCATCAGTAATCACTTCATCCAGCGCGATTGGCAGAGAGCCACGGCGGAAGTAGATAGATTTCGGAAGTTTGTGCCACAACATGTTTTCAGCTCGCTTAGCAACGGTTTTCTTGTTGATCAGGTGTTTAGGACCAACGTTTTCAGAGATGGAGTTACCACCCCAGGAACCACAACCCAGAGTCAGGGAAGGTGCGAGTTTGAAGTTATACAGGTCGCCGATACCACCCTGAGAAGCAGGGGTGTTAATCAGAATACGGGCAGTTTTCATCATCTGGCCGAAGTGGGCAACACGCTCAGGCTGGTTATCCTGGTCGGTATACAGACATGAAGTGTGACCGATACCGCCCATGGCAACCAGCTTCTCGGCTTTCTCTACCGCGTCTTCGAAGTCTTTCGCACGGTACATAGCAAGCGTTGGAGACAGTTTTTCGTGAGCAAACGGCTCGCTTTCGTCGACAACTTTAACTTCACCGATCAGGATCTTGGTGGTTGCCGGAACGGTAAAGCCTGCGAGTTCAGCGATCTTATAGGCCGGCTGACCCACGATAGCGGCGTTGAGCGCGCCATTTTTCAGGATGATGTCCTGAACCGCTTTCAGCTCTTTGCCTTGCAGCAGGTAGCCGCCGTGGCTCGCGAAACGTTCGCGTACTGCATCGTACACGGAATCAACAACAACAACAGACTGTTCAGATGCACAGATAACGCCGTTATCGAAGGTTTTAGACATCAGAACAGATGCAACAGCACGTTTGATGTCAGCGGTTTCATCGATAACAACTGGGGTGTTACCGGCGCCTACACCGATTGCTGGTTTACCGGAGCTGTATGCTGCTTTAACCATACCAGGACCACCGGTCGCCAGAATCAGGTTAATGTCCGGGTGATGCATCAGCGCGTTGGACAGCTCAACAGAAGGTTGGTCGATCCAGCCAATCAGATCTTTTGGCGCGCCCGCAGCAATTGCTGCCTGCAGAACGATGTCTGCGGCTTTATTTGTCGCGTCTTTCGCACGTGGATGTGGAGAGAAGATGATTGCGTTACGGGTCTTCAGGCTGATCAGTGATTTGAAGATAGCCGTTGAAGTTGGGTTAGTGGTTGGAACAATACCGCAAATGATGCCGATAGGTTCGGCGATAGTGATAGTCCCGAAGGTGTCGTCTTCAGACAGAACGCCACAGGTTTTCTCATCTTTATAGGCGTTGTAGATATACTCTGAAGCAAAGTGGTTTTTGATCACTTTATCTTCAACGATACCCATGCCAGATTCGGCAACGGCCATTTTAGCGAGAGGGATTCGAGCATCTGCAGCAGCCAGAGCGGCCGCGCGGAAGATTTTATCAACCTGTTCTTGGGTGAAATTGGCATATTCACGCTGGGCTTTTTTAACGCGCTCGACGAGGGCGTTCAGTTCAGCGATATTAGTAACAGCCATAATGCTCTCCTGATAATGTTTAAACTCTTTTAGTAAACCAGCGCTCGATACGTCAGACAGTATAGACAGTGCCAATACGACTTGCGTTACATAAAGTAAAACAAAGAGTTACTTTATGCTCCAGTACACTAATTTACTAAAAGAGCCTTACCTTAGCATCATCCCTTTTTGTCAGGTGACCTCCCTGGGGGCGTAATCAAGATTACTCACTTCTGAGTACGAAAATCATGATCTGCGTCAATTTTCTACCAAGCTGATACCTTTCAGCAGGGTTATTTAATGGATATTTTTCCACTGTTAATTAATTAAGTAACTATTGGAAGTGGCGCTATCATTGACTCAACATATGTTTAACATTCTGAATTGCTAACGTTTTGGCACAGATTTCTGGTGAAGTATGCTAATAAAAAGCGTATCTTCAGCGCGATTTTTCATGACAACGTAGTCAGTCCCGGGCATGCGCAATAGCGGAGCAAAACGTGATCCAATCGCTCTTTGATTTTCCAACGTATTTCAAATTTTTTATCGGTTTGTTTGCCCTGGTCAATCCGGTGGGGATCATCCCTGTCTTCATTAGTATGACCAGTTACCAGACGGCGGCGGCCCGGAACAAAACCAATCTTACCGCTAACCTGTCTGTGGCGATCATTTTGCTCACTTCGTTGTTTCTCGGTGACGCTATTCTTCAGCTCTTCGGCATCTCGATCGATTCCTTCCGTATTGCCGGCGGCATCCTGGTGGTGACCATTGCGATGTCCATGATCAGCGGTAAGCTGGGTGAGGACAAACAGAATAAGCAGGAGAAGTCGGAGACCGCTATCCGCGAAAGTATCGGCGTGGTTCCGCTGGCGCTACCTCTGATGGCGGGGCCAGGTGCCATCAGTTCTACCATTGTCTGGGGCACGCGCTACCATAGCCTCATGCACCTGATTGGTTTTTCGGTTGCCATTGCCGTTTTCGCGCTCTGTTGCTGGGGCGTATTCCGAATGGCGCCGTGGCTGGTGCGCTGGCTGGGGCAGACCGGCATTAACGTTATTACGCGTATCATGGGTCTGTTGCTGATGGCATTAGGGATTGAGTTTATCGTCACGGGTATTAAAAGCATTTTCCCCGGCTTGTTACACTAATATTTCATATGAAAGAACGGCGCTGCGGCGCCGTTTTTTTTTACGTAATTATCAGCAAATCATATAACTAAAGTTGAAATGCTCACATATCATAATAAATTCTACTAATAATGTTCATCTCATATATTTCATAGAGTTATGCATTTCGCTACGGCCCGCCTGCACATAAAATCTTCGAACGATCTGTTATTTTACTCACATGATACTCTGGGGCTTGCTGAGAGATAACCGAAATGATATTAGTAATTTCAACATTCCGTTAGACGAATGTGCTAAATAATAATCAATTGTTAAATTATTGTACAAAACCACTCGATGATAGCGCAGCGACGCGCTTGTAGAGATGATTTTCTCTATCTTATTGAATATCATGTCTTTTTAGTGATATTCAACGTCTGGCAGGGCTGCCACCAATGCTACAGCACTCACTGTAAAAGAGAATTGCTTAACAAATTTGCAAAATGTATTGGCGCGTGATTACGCCATTTGATACTTTCCGGCCTACTATTTTGCAGCATAAAACAATTAGATGAGAATTATTTTCATATAGTCCTCTTCTCAGATATCCAGCACAGGTCTCAAACAGGGGAGGCCTGTAAAGAATCGACGCAAGACGGCCATACGAGCGGTCAGTAATAAAAAAAGTCGGTGATAGCAAGAAGTAAAAAAAGAACCTGACAGCAGCAAAAAAAACTCCTGCGCTGTACAGGCCCCAACAGGGGATTAGACAGCTGGCGAAAGCCAGTAATTATAATGAGTGGAGTACCAACACAATGTCCATCATCACAAAAAAAAATCTGGTAGCGGCGGGGATTTTAACTGCGCTAATCGCGGGCAACGCTGCAATGGCTGCGGACGTGCCTGCAGGTGTGCAACTGGCTGAGAAGCAGACGCTGGTGCGTAACAACGGTGCGGAAGTTCAGTCTCTTGACCCGCATAAAATTGAAGGTGTTCCTGAGTCGAACGTTAACCGCGATCTGTTCGAAGGTCTGCTGGTCACTGACGTAGACGGCCACCCGGCACCGGGTGTGGCAGAAAAGTGGGAAAATAAAGATTTCAAAGTCTGGACCTTCCATCTGCGTAAAGATGCCAAATGGTCCGACGGAACACCGGTTACCGCCGAAGATTTCGTGTATAGCTGGCAGCGCCTGGCGAATCCAAATACCGCCTCTCCTTATGCGAGCTATCTGCAGTATGGCCACATCGCCAATATCGATGACATCATCGCCGGTAAAAAACCGGTCACCGACCTGGGCGTGAAGGCAATCGATGCCAATACCTTTGAAGTGACGTTGAGCGAACCTGTTCCGTACTTCTATAAGCTGCTGGTTCACCCGTCCGTCTCCCCGGTACCAAAATCCGCTGTAGAAAAATTTGGTGAAAAATGGACGCAGCCTGCCAATATCGTGACCAACGGCGCCTATAAGCTGAAAGACTGGGTGGTCAACGAACGTATGGTGCTGGAGCGTAACCCGCAGTACTGGGATAACGCGAAGACCGTGATTAATCAGGTCACCTACCTGCCAATTTCTTCCGAAGTGACCGACGTTAACCGCTACCGCAGCGGTGAAATCGACATGACTTATAACAACATGCCGATTGAACTGTTCCAGAAGCTGAAAAAAGAGATCCCGAAAGAAGTTCACGTCGATCCGTACCTGTGTACCTATTACTACGAAATCAACAACCAGAAAGCACCGTTCACCGACGTACGCGTTCGTACTGCGCTGAAGCTGGCACTGGATCGCGATATCATCGTGAACAAAGTGAAAAACCAGGGCGATCTGCCGGCGTACAGCTATACGCCTCCTTATACCGATGGAATGAAACTGGTTGAGCCTGAATGGTTCAAATGGTCTCAGGAAAAACGCAACGAAGAAGCGAAAAAACTGCTGGCTGAAGCAGGGTATACCGCAGACAAGCCTCTGACCTTCAACCTGCTTTACAATACGTCAGATCTGCATAAAAAACTGGCGATTGCCGTCGCGTCTATCTGGAAGAAAAACCTGGGCGTGAACGTTAAGCTGGAAAACCAGGAATGGAAAACCTTCCTCGATACGCGTCATCAGGGAACCTTCGACGTGGCGCGTGCAGGCTGGTGTGCGGACTATAACGAACCGACATCCTTCCTGAACACCATGCTCAGCGACAGTTCAAACAACACGGCGCACTATAAGAGCCCGGCGTTCGACAAGATCATCGCTGAAACGCTGAAAGTGTCTGACGATGCGCAGCGCGCAGATCTGTACGCGAAATCAGAAGAACAGCTCGATAAAGACTCTGCAATTGTACCGGTTTACTACTACGTTAACGCCCGCCTGGTGAAACCGTGGGTAGGGGGTTATACCGGTAAAGACCCGTTGGATAATATTTCCGTTAAGAATCTCTATATTATCAAGCATTAATGGCAATACGTGGGGCGGGCCTGGCTTGCCCCACTGTGTCTACTTTGTAACATTCATCAGGCACACGCCAGAAGGTACGGGCAATGTTGAAATTTATCCTGCGTCGCTGTCTAGAAGCGATACCAACGTTATTTATTCTAATTACGATTTCCTTCTTTATGATGCGTCTCGCACCGGGAAGTCCATTTACCGGTGAACGTACGTTGCCGCCAGAAGTCATGGCCAACATCGAAGCGAAGTATCACCTGAACGATCCCATCACCACCCAATACTTCAACTATCTGAAGCAGCTGGCGCACGGTGATTTTGGACCGTCATTTAAATATAAAGACTATTCCGTTAACGACCTGGTGGCCTCCAGCTTCCCGGTATCGGCAAAACTGGGTGCTGCGGCATTCATTCTGGCCGTCGTTCTCGGGGTCACCGCAGGCGTTATCGCCGCGCTCAGACAAAATACCAAATGGGATTATGCCGTAATGGGGGTGGCAATGACCGGGGTAGTCATACCCAGCTTCGTTGTCGCGCCATTACTGGTGATGATATTTGCCATCACGCTGAAATGGCTGCCCGGCGGCGGCTGGAACGGCGGGGCATTGAAGTTCATGATTTTGCCCATGGTGGCATTATCGCTGGCGTACATCGCCAGTATTGCGCGTATTACCCGTGGTTCAATGATCGAAGTGCTGCACTCTAACTTCATTCGTACCGCGCGCGCGAAAGGGCTGCCGATGCGCCGGATTATCTTCCGCCACGCGCTCAAGCCAGCGCTGCTGCCTGTCCTTTCCTATATGGGACCGGCATTCGTCGGCATCATTACGGGTTCAATGGTCATTGAAACAATATATGGCCTGCCGGGCATTGGTCAGCTGTTTGTTAACGGGGCGCTTAACCGTGACTACTCGCTTGTTCTGAGCCTCACGATCCTCGTGGGCGCGCTGACCATTCTCTTTAACGCCGTTGTCGATGTGCTGTATGCCGTTATCGACCCGAAAATCCGTTACTAACGCTGGAGCACGCCATGATGTTGAGTAAGAAAAACAGCGAGGCGCTGGAAAACTTCAGTGAAAAACTGGAAGTAGAAGGTCGTAGCCTCTGGCAGGACGCGCGCCGCCGCTTTATGCACAACCGAGCGGCGGTCGCCAGCCTGGTTGTACTGGTGATCATCGCGCTGTTTGTTACCCTGGCGCCAATGCTGTCGCAATTTACCTATTTCGATACGGACTGGGGCATGATGTCCAGCGCGCCTGATGTGGAGTCCGGCCACTATTTCGGTACCGATTCATCCGGCCGTGATTTGCTGGTGCGCGTGGCGATCGGCGGTCGTATCTCGCTGATGGTCGGCATTGCAGCCGCGCTGGTGGCGGTGATCGTGGGGACGCTCTACGGTGCGCTCTCAGGCTACCTTGGCGGTAAAGTTGACTCGGTGATGATGCGTCTGCTGGAAATCCTGAACTCCTTCCCGTTTATGTTCTTCGTCATCCTGCTGGTGACCTTCTTCGGACAGAACATCCTGTTGATCTTCGTGGCAATCGGGATGGTGTCGTGGTTGGATATGGCCCGTATCGTGCGCGGCCAGACCCTGAGCCTCAAGCGCAAAGAGTTTATCGAAGCGGCACAGGTAGGGGGTGTATCAACCAGTAATATCGTGGTTCGCCATATCGTTCCTAACGTGCTGGGCGTGGTGGTGGTTTATGCCTCACTGCTGGTGCCAAGCATGATCCTGTTTGAATCCTTCCTGAGCTTCCTGGGGCTCGGCACGCAGGAGCCACTCAGCAGTTGGGGCGCGCTGCTGAGCGATGGGGCAAACTCAATGGAAGTATCACCCTGGTTGCTGCTCTATCCGGCAGGTTTCCTGGTCGTCACCCTGTTTTGTTTTAACTTTATCGGCGATGGCCTGCGTGATGCCCTCGACCCGAAAGATCGTTAAGGAGCGCCGTCATGACAATTATTGAAACGGCCACCGCGCCACAGGCGCAGCAGCAGAGCAATCTTCTGCTGGATGTGAAAGACCTCCGCGTGACCTTTAAAACCCCGGATGGTGATGTTACCGCGGTCAACGATCTCAACTTTAACCTGCGCGCGGGCGAAACGCTCGGCATCGTGGGTGAATCCGGATCCGGGAAATCCCAGACCGCCTTTGCGCTAATGGGCTTGTTGGCTGCTAACGGTGTGATTGGCGGTTCCGCGAAATTCAACGGTCGTGAAATCCTCAACCTGCCGGAGCACGAGCTGAACAAGCTGCGCGCCGAGCAGATCTCGATGATTTTCCAGGATCCGATGACCTCGCTGAACCCGTACATGCGCGTCGGTGAGCAGCTGATGGAAGTCCTGATGCTGCACAAAGGTCTGGGCAAAGCCGAAGCCTTTGAAGAGTCGGTCAAAATGCTCGATGCGGTTAAAATGCCGGAAGCGCGCAAGCGCATGCGAATGTTCCCGCACGAGTTCTCTGGCGGTATGCGTCAGCGCGTGATGATTGCGATGGCGCTGCTGTGTCGGCCAAAGCTGCTGATTGCCGATGAACCGACCACCGCACTGGACGTCACCGTGCAGGCGCAAATCATGACCCTGCTGAACGAGCTTAAGCGCGAATTCAACACGGCGATTATTATGATCACCCACGATCTGGGCGTCGTCGCCGGTATCTGTGACAAAGTGCTGGTGATGTATGCCGGTCGTACCATGGAATACGGCAAAGCGCGCGACGTGTTCTATCAGCCTGCCCACCCGTACTCGATTGGTCTGCTGAACGCCGTACCGCGTCTTGATGCGGAAGGGGAATCCCTGCTCACCATTCCGGGCAACCCGCCAAACCTGCTGCGTCTGCCGAAAGGCTGTCCGTTCCAGCCGCGCTGCCCGCACGCGATGGAAATCTGTAACAGCGCGCCGCCGCTGGAAGAATTTGCCCCAGGCCGTCTGCGCGCCTGCTTTAAGCCGCAGGAGGAGCTGGTATGAACGCAGTAGATGAAAAACGCAACGTGCTACTCGAAATCGCTGACCTTAAGGTGCATTTCGATATCAAAGACGGCAAGCAGTGGTTCTGGCAGCCGCCGAAGACCCTGAAAGCGGTGGATGGCGTTACGCTGCGCCTGTACGAAGGGGAGACCCTGGGCGTAGTGGGCGAATCCGGCTGCGGTAAATCCACCTTTGCGCGTGCGATTATCGGTCTGGTGAAAGCCACCGGCGGCAAAGTGGCCTGGCTGGGTAAAGATCTGCTGGGCATGAAGCCCGACGAGTGGCGCGACGTGCGCAGCGATATCCAGATGATTTTCCAGGATCCGCTGGCATCATTAAACCCGCGTATGACCATCGGTGAGATTATCGCCGAGCCGCTGCGCACCTATCATCCTAAGATGCCGCGTCAGGAAGTGCGCGACCGCGTGAAGGCGATGATGCTGAAAGTCGGGCTGCTGCCTAACCTTATTAACCGTTACCCGCATGAATTTTCAGGCGGCCAGTGTCAGCGTATTGGCATCGCGCGTGCGCTTATTCTTGAGCCGAAACTGATTATCTGTGATGAACCGGTTTCCGCGCTGGACGTGTCGATTCAGGCGCAGGTGGTTAACCTGCTGCAGAAACTGCAGCGCGAAATGGGGCTGTCGCTGATCTTCATCGCGCACGACCTGGCGGTGGTAAAACACATCTCAGACCGCGTGCTTGTGATGTATCTGGGCCATGCTGTGGAACTGGGAACCTATGACGAGGTGTACCACAACCCGCTGCACCCCTATACCAAAGCGCTGATGTCGGCGGTGCCGATCCCCGATCCGGACCTGGAGAAGAATAAAACGATTCAGCTTCTGGAAGGGGAATTGCCGTCGCCGATCAATCCGCCGTCAGGCTGCGTTTTCCGTACGCGATGCCCGATGGCCGGGCCGGAATGCGCGAAAACGCGACCGGTGCTGGAAGGCAGTTTCCGACATGCGGTTTCCTGCCTGAAAGTAGACCCGCTATAATCGCAAGGGCTGACATGATGTCAGCCCTTATTTTTTGCGAGGTTACCGTGTCGCGTTTATTTACCTCAGCCCGTCGGCGGCTCTATCATCTTTTATTCGATCCTGAAACGGCATCGGGACGCCGTTTTGAAGGTCTCTGCGCGCTGTTCGCGCTACTCAGCGTAGTGGTCATCTTTATTGAGTCGGGGGTTGGTACGCAGTATCACCTGACATTTGAGGAATGGCATGCGTTTGTCTGGCTGGAGCTGATCATCACCCTGGTATTTACCGCTGAGTATATTCTGCGTGTAGTTTGCTGGCCCAATCCGGCAAAGTACGTCTTTAGCTTCTGGGGCTTTATTGATTTAGCGACGATCCTGCCGCTCTATGTGATGTGGCTGTGGCCGGAAATAAGCCTTAACTATGTTTTCGCCTGGCGAGCGATGCGCGTTATTCGGGTATTACGTATCCTGAAATTACTGCGCTTTATGCCGTCGCTGTGCGTATTCTGGAGCGCGATCGTCAGCGCACGCCACCAGCTTATTCTCTTCTATTCGTTTATTGCCATTGTCATGATTGTTTTCGGCGCGCTGATGTATTTGATAGAAGGGCCGAAATATGGTTTCACGACGCTCAACGCGTCCGTCTACTGGGCGATAGTGACCGTGACGACCGTGGGGTATGGCGATATTACGCCCCATACGCCGCTGGGGCGGATAGTGGCATCCGTGCTGATTCTGATTGGGTATTCGGTTATTGCCATCCCGACGGGGCTGATTACCACGCACATGAGTAGCGCGTTTCAGAGCCGGAAGCTGCAGCGCAAATGTCCGAACTGCCATCAGGGCGAGCATGAACACAGCGCACGGTTTTGCAACCGCTGCGGAAGCGCGTTACCGGATTAAATAAAAAAGGCTGCCATCGCAGCCTTTTTTATTATTCGCGCCAGAGAATATGGCACAGCTTGTGGTCTTTCTCGCGACAGAGCAGAACGCGCGCGAAAATATCGTTAATTTCGCCGCCATCTTCATCAGCCAGGCCAATCACCACTTCGGCGAAGAAGTCCGGATTAAGGTCGAAGTCCACATGCTCAGCCCAGTCTTCTGACGGGTCGAACAATTCGGCACCGCCACGCTCTTCGAACTGCAGATTAAATAGGATTACGTCTGCGGGATCGAGGTTATCAACCGCCAGTTCGAGAAAAATGTCGTAGGCCTGCTCAAGTGTTTCGTCTTCGGTCAGGCGATTGTTCAGATCCATTTCCATGATGACTACCTGTTAAACATCGTTGGGCACGTTTTACAGCAACGGACTAAAGAAGTAAAACAGTCGTTCAGCTATTCGCTGCCATAACGGACGTTTTACCCACAGCCTGGTATCCAGCAGGCGCGAGCGGGAGATATAGTCATCCTGAACCGCCGCCAGGTCGCCGCCAAAGCCGGCGTCGTCAATCACCAGGGTGATTTCAAAGTTGAGCCATAGGCTGCGCATGTCAAGGTTAACCGTGCCCACCAGGCTCAACTCACCGTCGACAAGGACGCTCTTGGTGTGCAGCAGCCCGCCTTCAAACTGGTAAATTTTCACCCCGGCGGCCAGTAGTTCGCTAAAGAAGGCGCGGCTGGCCCAGCCCACCAGAAGTGAGTCGTTTTTGCGTGGCAGGATGATACTGACATCGACGCCGCGCTGCGCTGCGGTACAAATAGCGTGCAGCAGATCATCGCTGGGGACAAAGTAGGGCGTCGTCATGATCAGATATTCACGCGCGGAGTAGGTTGCCGTCAGCAGCGCCTGGTGAATCAAGTCCTCCGGGAAGCCCGGTCCGGAAGCAATGGTGTGGATCGTATGACCGCTGGCCTCTTCAAACGGCATGATATTGCCGTCCGGCGGTGGCGGAAGAATACGTTTGCCGGTCTCTATCTCCCAGTCGCAGGAGTAGACAATCCCCATCGAGGTGGCAATCGGCCCCTCCATGCGTGCCATCAGATCAACCCATTGTCCAACGCCGGAGTCCTGTTTAAAGAAGCGCGGGTCAACCATGTTCATACTGCCGGTGTAGGCAATATAGTTATCGATCATGACCATTTTGCGGTGCTGGCGAAGGTCCATCCGGCGCAAAAACACGCGCAGAAGATTAACTTTCAGCGCCTCAACCACCTCAATACCAGCATTGCGCATCATGCCCGCCCAGGGGCTACGGAAAAATGCCACGCTGCCCGCAGAGTCAAGCATCAGGCGACAATGAATGCCCCGGCGCGCGGCCGCCATCAGAGATTCAGCGACCTGGTCTGCCATGCCGCCAGGCTGCCAGATATAAAACACCATCTCTATATTATGACGGGCCAGCTGAATATCGCGGATTAACGCCTGCATGACATCATCGGATGATGTCATTAGCTGGAGCTGATTGCCCTTAACACCGCCAATCCCCTGACGGCGCTCGCAGAGTTTGAACAGCGAGGAGGCGACGCTGCTGTTCTCCTCGGCAAAGATGTGCTTGCAGGCTTTGAGATCGTTAAGCCACTTCGCGGTGGAAGGCCACATGGCGCGCGCTCGTTCGGCGCGTCGTTTACCCAGATGAAGTTCACCGAAAGAGAGATAGGCAATAATTCCCACCAGTGGGAGGATGTAAATGATCAGAAGCCAGGCCATGGCAGAGGGTACGGCTCTGCGCTTCATCAGGATGCGTAACGTCACACCCGCGATTAACAGCCAGTATCCCAGAATGACCAGCCAACTCACCACGGTGTAGAAGGTTGTCATAGGTAAAAAATCCTTTTGAAAGCGTATTGTTATGAGTGTACGCATCAGGATTCATCTGGCAAATAAAAACGCCAGGTAAAACCGCTGGTTTGCTGTCGGGTTGGGTTTATAATGGCGCCTCTGTAACAGAAAGAGTTGTAGACATGAAGCGCAGTAGAACAGAAGTAGGGCGCTGGCGCATGTTGCGACAGGTGAGTCGTCGCAAGGCTCGTTGGCTGGAAGCACAATCCCGCCGCAATATGCGTATACACGCCATCAGAAAATGTGGACTGACCCGGCATCGCAACGCGCTGCTGTTTGCCGTCCAGGATATCTGAAGCCATGAGGGCACCGTAATGGTGCCCGCTGATTTTTTAGCGTCTGATTTTTTATGAATAGCGTATTTGCAGCGTTGTTCCTGTTGTGTTTAGCAAAAGGAGGGAGAAGTGTTTGCGGAGTTTGGCGTACTGAATTTCTGGACGTATGTTGTTGGTGCATTTTTTATCGTACTGGTGCCAGGACCAAATACCCTGTTTGTGTTGAAAACCGGGATCGGTCACGGCGTTAAAAAAGGGTATCTTGCCGCGACCGGTGTGTTTATCGGTGATGCGGTACTGATGTTTCTGGCCTGGGCGGGCGTCGCGGCATTAATCCAGACCACGCCGGTACTGTTTAATATCGTGCGTTATCTGGGGGCTTTCTATCTGCTGTGGCTGGGCGGCAAAATGCTCTGGTCAGTGGTAAACCGTCAAAAAAATGCTCAGGAGAGCGGTCCTGAACCTGCCAGCACGATCATGAAGCGCTCGCTGGTGTTAAGCCTGACGAATCCCAAAGCGATCCTGTTCTATGTATCGTTCTTCGTGCAGTTTATTGACGTGAATGCGAAGAGCACCGGCGCTTCTTTCCTGATCCTCGCAACCACGCTTGAGCTGATTAGCTTTATGTATATGAGCTTCCTGATCTTCTCAGGCGCGTTTGTCACGCGTTATCTGAAAACCAAAAAGAAACTGGCAAAGCTGGGAAACGGGCTGATAGGGCTGCTGTTTGTTGGATTTGCGGCTCGATTAGCGTCGCTGCACTGATGTGATAAAAGGCTCCTGAGGGAGCCTTTTTAATGTTTGACAACTCTCCGCCATTTAGTTGTATAGTACAACAAAATAGCGGAGATAATAACATGCCCATCGAAACCCCTCTTGTCAGCGATATCCGTAGCGCCTCACGTTTGATGGTGCGCGAATTAGGCTTTATGGCCTCGACGCTGGCCTCAACGAATTATTCCCCCTCGGCTGTTCATACCCTTGTCGAACTTGATTTGCAGAAAGAAATGACCGCTGGCCAACTGGTGCACTTGTTAGGTCTGGAAAAATCCAGCGTCAGCCGGATGCTGGCGCGCCTGATTGCAGCAGGTGAACTTGAAGAAGTCATTTCCAGTGAAGATGCCAGAACGAAGCGTCTGCGACTGACGGCAAAAGGTCAGGAAACTGTCAGACAAATTAATACCTACAGCAGCGATCGCGTGCTGAATGCCATAAAGACACTGGATCCGTTGCAACAGAAAACGATCTCTCAGGGCCTTTCACTGTATGCCAGAGCGCTGCTTGCTGGCCGTGAAACGCCAGTTAATGTTCAACCCGACGCGTTGAAAATTGTGTCGGGCTATCTGCCTGGAATGATTGGTCGAATCGTGGAGATGCATGGCAGTTATTATTCCCGGGAGCATAATTTCGGTCGCTTCTTCGAAGCGAAAGTGGCCTCAGGGCTGGCCGAGTTTAGTGAGCGACTGGAGAAGCCCTGTAACCAGATCTGGCTGGCAATACTGAACGACAAAATTGTCGGCTCGGTGGCAATTGATGGTGAAGATTTAGAGCCAGGGGAAGCTCACCTTCGCTGGTTTATTCTTGATGACGGCTGTCGTGGATATGGTGTTGGTAAAAAACTTCTGACCGAAGCGATGCGTTTTTGCGATAGCGCAGGCTTTTCTGCCGTACATCTGTGGACATTCAATAAACTGACGGCCGCACGAAGTCTGTATGAATCGCTTGGTTTCAGGTTAGCCAAAGAGTGGGAAGGTGACCAATGGGGAAGCCTTATTACAGAACAGCAATTTACCTGGCGTAAAGATGTCTGACCTGACTGGCGATCAAAAAAAGGCTCCTCCCGGAGCCTTTTCACATCAGAACACTTTCTTATACGGCCGCACCGTCACTTTCGCATACACACCCGCCGCAACGTAAGGGTCAGCGTCAGCCCAGGCCTGCGCCGCTTCAAGAGATTCAAACTCCGCAATAACCGTGGAGCCAGAAAAACCGGCAGCGCCCGGGTCATTGCTGTCGACTGCTGGCATTGGGCCCGCGGTCAGCAATCTTCCTTCATCCTGCAGCAGTTGCAAACGAGCCAGATGGGCAGGGCGAACAGAGAGGCGTTTTTCGAGGGAATCAGCGACATCTTCAGAGTAAATCACGTAAAACACGGTGAAGCTCCTTAACCGTTAAAAGTGTCAGTTACGTTATGTGAAAGGACAATTGACTGCAATGTAAAGATAAAAACAATGTAAATACCCTGATCTAAATGCCCCTTTTTTGACCACCTTGCCGCTTAAATTGCGCCAGAATAAAGTGTCTTATTGAATATGATTGCTATTTGCATTTAAAATCAGGGTTCAATTTTTTAACGTTGATGATTATGACTTCGATGACCCTTGATTTACCTCGCCGCTTTCCCTGGCCGACGCTGCTGTCCGTCGTGATTCACGGTGCCGTCGTGGCGGGTTTGCTCTATACCTCGGTTCATCAGGTTATTGAAATGCCCGCGCCCGCGCAGCCGATTTCGGTGACCATGGTATCGCCCGCGGATCTCGAACCGCCGCAGGTTGCGCCACCACCGCCACAGCCGGTTGCTGAGCCGGAACCGGAACCCGAGCCTGTTCCGGAGCCACCGAAGGAGGCACCGGTGGTGATCCACAAACCTGAGCCGAAGCCTAAACCCAAGCCGAAGCCAAAACCGGTGAAAAAGGTCGAGGAGCGTCCGAAACGTGAAGAACGTCCGGTTGAACCGCGCGCTACCCAGCCGGTCGAGAATGCAGCGCCTTCGCGTCCGGTTATGAACAACAGCGCGCCGGCAGCTAAACCGACGGTTGCCGCACCGGCGGGCCCGCGAGCACTGAGCCGTAACCAGCCACAGTATCCGGCTCGTGCGCAGGCTTTGCGCATTGAAGGGCGTGTACGGGTGAAATTTGACGTAACCGCGGATGGCCGCGTTGATAACGTGGAGATACTGTCTGCACAACCGTCGAACATGTTTGAGCGCGAAGTCAAATCCGCCATGCGCAGATGGCGCTACGAAGCCGGTAAGCCCGGTAGCGGACTGATCGTGAACATTGTTTTCCGCCTGAATGGCGGGGCGCAGATGGAATAAAAAAAGCCTCCGGATGGAGGCTTTTTTTGCCCGTCATTCAGGCTGGCGGAAGCTGACGAGGTTTACCCTCGCTATCTACCGCAACGTAGATAAACAGCGCTTCAGTTGCTTTATAGCGCTGTCCAATGGGTTCAGAAGAGACTTTCTTCACCCAGACTTCAATATTGATAGAGATGGAGGTATTACCTCGCTTTACGCAGCGGGCGTAACAGCAGACCACATCTCCTACCGCAACCGGGCGCAGGAAGGTCATCCCATCCACCCGCACGGTCACCACGCGTCCGTGGGCAATCTCTTTCGCCAGAATTGCGCCGCCCATATCCATTTGCGACATCAGCCAGCCGCCAAAAATATCGCCATTGGCATTGGTGTCAGCGGGCATTGCCAGTGTGCGTAAAACCAGTTCGCCCTGAGGGGCGTTAGTTGTTGTCATTGTTTTAACTCGTAACGGAAGACTTCAGGCGGGATGCTACTATGATTTCACAGCGGAGAGAATAGACCAGAACGTCTGTCGAACACGTTCTGGTCAGTCAGCAATCAGTGCTTGTCGTCCTGCGGCATGTGGCGATAGATATAAACGCCGCTTAGCAGGGTGAAAATCAGCGTCAGGGCCGTCAGGCCGAAGACTTTAAAGTTTACCCAGATATTCTGCGGCAGCCAGAAGGCGATATAGATATTGGCGAGACCGCAAAGAATAAAGAATACCGCCCACGCGATATTCAGGCGCGACCAGACTTCCTGAGGCAGCGTCAGCTCTTTACCGAGCATGCGCTGGATCAGCGGCTTTTTCATCACCCACTGGCTGATGAGCAGCGCACCCGCAAACAGCGCGTAGATCACCGTCACTTTCCACTTAATAAATTCATCATTGTGGAAGAACAGGGTGAGACCGCCGAATACGGCGACCAGCACGAACGTCACCAGCGCCATTTTTTCAACTTTACGGTAGCGCACCCAACTGTAGATCAGCACAACCGCTGTCGCAATAATCAGTGCGGTGGTGGCAGCATAAATGTCATACAGTTTGTAAAACGCGAAAAAGACCACCAGCGGTAAAAAATCAAGAAACTGCTTCATTCTGTGATTCCATCTTCTCTGTTGAGCCGGGCCCGGTCATGCACCCGGCATCAGGGTTACTGACGAATTAACATATACAGGCGGAACAGATAGACCAGCAGCACCGCTGAAATCAGGTTGCTCAGCGTATTCGCGACCACCGCGCCAACGTTTGGGGTTAATACCGCAAAATTCGGAGCAAACAGGAGCAGGAGCGTTTTAGCCAGCAGCCAGCCGATCACCGCAGGAGCCACCAGACGCATATTCGCCCATGCCAGCCTGATACTGCTGCGCATCGCGGTAAAAATGCCCATTTTATCCTGCACGACCATCACGGGGGCAAACGCGAGCACAATCGCCAGTAACACACCCGGCACCACGACCAGCATAATCCCCATCTGCACCAGCATGGTGGTTAAAAAGATCAGGATAAACAGCTTAGGTAAGACCGGCGCGCTGGCACCAATCGCCCGTAAGGCGCTGACCCGGTGGCCCGCCGACACCAGCTGGATCATCAGCAGAACGCCACCCGCCAGAATTGCATTACCAATGAGCCCAGAGAAAGTGGATGCGGCGGAAGCCCGCAGCAGGATCTGTTGCTGTTCCGGCGTCATGTTTTGTACCAGTTCAAACAGACCCACGCTTCCTGCCAGATGGTCACCCTGGCTCAGGCTGGCAATCTGTTCTTCACTCGGTGAGAACGCATGACCCAGCACCACAGTTATAAAGGCGCAAAGCAACGCGATCAGTAAAAAGGTAATGAACTGATTGCGGAAAAAGTTTCCCGTGTCACGGTAGACAGACTTCGCCGTGATAGACATGCACTCTCCTTGAGTATTGCAGGTGTTAATTAGCCGGCAATTGTACACCGGATGCACCTGCAGTGGCAGCATCAAGGCTTGTATGGAAAAGCATATCTTTGTAAAGCGGCGGTAATCCAAAGCGTGCCCTGGCGCGATTACAGGCTTCATTGACCTGCCCATCTTCCCCGGACATGGCAAATTCCCTGCACGGGCTGGGACGATCCTCATAGATGGAACACCGGGTAGAGATGCCGGGCTCACCCTGCAACGCCGCGCAGCGGCTCTGCTTTTGGTTGGTACCGCGCATGCATCGCAGAAAAGGGGTGACAGGCTCAGTGAGATGAACCGGAACGGTACCACCGCCATCGCTGGCTTCGGCCCAGTAGAAAGAGACTCGAAAATACGCACAACAGGCTCCGCACGTCATGCACGGGTTAACTTCACTCATGGCACACCTGCAAAAAGAAGAACGCATCAAATCAACTTGTAAGAGCGATAAATTATCCAGCAGCGTGTGGAAGAGCAAGAGGGGGAAAAGAGAAAATTTTGTCACTGTGAAATGCCAAAAATTGACATGGAAACAACTTATTGCTTTTCGATTCGCCACAAAAAATTAACCCAGATCAATGAATGTTAACTTACTGGTTTTAATGTGATCTGTGGCAGATCACTTATTACTCATTTGTGAGTATATTCTCCTCCGCGATTAAAACCACAACGATGGAGCGGATATGAAAAAATTAGCGGTGGCAGCCCTTGTATTAAGCAGTCTCTCTGGCGGCGCGTACGCGCATGAAGCAGGCGAATTCTTTATTCGTGCCGGTTCGGCAACGGTTCGTCCAACGGAAGGTTCTGATAACGTGCTGGGAATGGGCGGTTTTAACGTCAGCAATAACACCCAGTTAGGCTTAACGTTCACCTGGATGGCGACGGATAACATTGGTGTTGAGCTTCTGGCCGCAACGCCGTTCCGTCATCGCGTTGGCCTCGGGGCAACCGGTGATATCGCCACGGTTCACCATTTACCGCCAACGTTGATGGCGCAATGGTACTTTGGCGATGCCAGCAGCAAGGTGCGTCCGTATATTGGCGCGGGTGTGAACTACACCACCTTCTTTGATGAGAAATTTAACGATACCGGTAAAGAGGCCGGCCTTTCCGACCTCAGCCTGAAAGACTCGTGGGGTATGGCGGGGCAGGTTGGTCTGGATTATCTGATTAACCGTGACTGGCTGATCAACGCCTCAGTCTGGTATATGGACATTGATACTGACGTACGCTTCAAAGCGGGCGGTGAGCAGCAAAGCATCAACACTCGCCTGGATCCGTGGGTGTTCATGTTCTCTGCAGGTTATCGTTTTTAATTCCTGTCGTTCAGTGCGCCCCCGAGGGGGCGCATATCGTTTATTACTTCTGAATCAAATAGCGAATGGTTGGCCCGTCCTGCTGAATATCCAGCACCGTGTAGCCATGGTTTTTTGCGTCCAGCGGAATGTTGTTGATGGATTGAGGACAATCGCTCACCACCTCCAGAATTTCACCTTTTTTCAGCTGCGGCAGCGCCTCAAGCGTGGCAACCGCCGGATACGGGCAGGGTTCACCGACCATATCCAGACGATAATCGGGAACGATCTCTTTCATGCAGCGTTCTCCTGCGTTTCAGTTTTGACGGCGGCGCGGCGGAAGAAGCGTTTCTCCTGTGCGACAACCAGTAAAAAAGCGACCAGCAGCAGGGCATAAGTCACCAGCAGGCCGCCGAGAGGACCGAAAGTGCTCAGCAGGTTGACCTTGTCCCAGTTCGTGGCGAGCACAGGGGACACGTCGTCCCAGTAGTATGCGAGGAGTGTGGAGCCAATGACATTTCCAAGCCCGACCCACCAGTAATGCACCTGTCCCTCAACCGCGCGATACATCCAGCCGGTTTCACAGCCGCCCGCCAGTACGATACCGAAGCCAAACAGCAAACCGCCAATCACAGCGTTCGGGCCAGCCCACATGATCTTCGGCTCAACACCGAGCTGGACATAGCTGAAGATGCCAATAGCGCTCACCGCCATACCGGCAATAATCGCCTTCGCCATCATCGTCCGCCCGGTGATCCACATATCGCGAAACGCGGAGGTAAAGCAGATCTGCGCGCGTTCTATCAGCAGGCCAAAGCCAACGCCGAAAAGCATCGCCAGGCCGAGTTTTGGCTGATTCAACGCCGTGCAAATGGCCCATGCGACCATAGCAAAAAAGACCAGCATACCGAGGCGGAAGCGGCGACGCGCCTGATCGGGTTTCTGGGTTAACGGAGACGCGGCGCTGACTTTAGTCATTTTCACCGGAATGCGGAACAGCGGCAGCAGCGTGAATTTCGCCCCGAAGTAAGAGCCAATCGCGGTGGCTACGGCAAAGAACCAGGCATGAAGAGAGAACTGAGGAATGCCCGTAAAGAACGCGGCCAGGTTACAGCCCATCGCCAGGCGCGCACCAAACCCGGCAATTATACCGCCGACCACCGCCTGCATGATGCGTATACGGCTTTTTGGCATACGTAATTTTACGTTGTTTGCCCACAGCGCTGCTGCGAAACAGCCGCCGAACATCCCGATGATCATCATCCCGTCGATGCGGGTCAGCGGGGTTCCGTCCAGGTGAATGATTTTAAAGTATCCCCATTCCTCGGCATGTACGCCTGCGAGCAGCAGCAGTTGCCCACCCCAGCGGGTGAACTCGCCGGTCACGGCCCAGAAGGTGCCGGTAATCCCGAAATAATAAGTTGAAAGAATGCCTGCCGCGATGACGGCCGGAACAGGTGACCAGAACTTAACCAGGTAAGTCTGTTTGAAGGTATGCCATGACATGAAAAACCTCTGAACTCAGAAGGATTAATGCTAAAAAGAATCCAGATCATACGCTTACGCGAAAGTTTGAAAAGCCATTCACACCGAAAATATCGACGGGATCAATTTTGCCATAACCCTTTGTTGCTCGAAGGGCAGGAAGGGGAACCGTCTGGCCAGGATGCCAGACGGTGGAGGGGTTAGGCTTTACGCGTTGCGGCTTTCATCGCCGTCACGAACGCTTTCAGCTCACTCAGCATCTGCTCGGGCTTGTCCACGTTCTTTTCGATGATCTTCACAATCGCAGAACCGGAGATGGCACCCGCTGCCTTCGCGTCAATCGCCGCAGTGACCTGATCCGGGGATGAAATACCAAAACCCTGCAACGGAGGTGCTGCATGGTACTCGGCCAGCTTCTCCACCAGATGATGCAGCGGCAGTGCAGCTTTATTCTCGGCACCGGTCACGCCTGCGCGGGAGAGCAAGTAGGTATACCCGCGCCCGTAGGAGGCTATCTGACGCAGCAGTTCATCATCGGCATTTGGCGGGCAGATGAAAATTGGCGCTACGTTGTGACGCATTGCCGCCTGGCGGAACGGTGCAGACTCTTCAACCGGCACGTCAGCCACCAGCACCGAGTCGACACCGACTCTTGCGCATTCGGCATAAAATTCATCAATACCGCGGCTGAAAACCAGGTTCGCGTACATCAGCAGGCCGATCGGAATGGTCGGGTGCTTCTGGCGGATCGCCGCCAGCATTTCAAAACACTGGGTCGGCGTAACGCCTGCCGCAAACGCGCGCAGGGTGGCATTCTGAATGGTTGGGCCGTCCGCCAGCGGGTCAGAGAACGGAATACCGAGCTCCAGCGCGTCGGCACCGGCTTCAATCAGGGTGTCGATAATCTTCAGAGACTGCTCAGGGCCGGGGTCGCCCAGGGTGACGAAGGGAACGAACGCGCCTTCCTGGCGGGATTTCAGTTCAGCAAATGCATTATCGTAGCGTTCCATCAGATTTCCCCTCGTGCTTTCAGAATATCGTGAACGGTGAAGATATCTTTATCACCGCGACCGGAAAGGTTAACCACCAGCAGTTGCTCTTTTTCCGGGTTCTCTTTCATCATTTTCAGCGCGTGCGCCAGGGCGTGGGAAGACTCCAGCGCCGGGATGATCCCTTCACTGCGACACAGCGTTTTAAAGGCTTCCAGCGCTTCGTCATCGGTAATAGAGACATAGTCTGCGCGTCCGGTACTGTTCAGGAACGCATGCTGTGGCCCGACGGACGGGAAGTCGAGGCCAGCAGAAATTGAGTAAGACTCTTCAATCTGGCCCTCATCGGTCTGCATCATCGGGGATTTCATACCGAAGTAGATCCCCACGCGACCATGCTTCAGCGGCGCGCCGTGCTCACCAGATTCAATCCCGTGACCGGCAGGCTCGACACCAATCAGACCCACGGAGGTGTCCTCGATGAAATCGGCAAACATGCCGATGGCGTTAGATCCACCGCCGACGCAGGCGATAACCGCATCCGGCAGGCGACCCTCTTTCTCAAGGATTTGCGCTTTGGTCTCTTCACCGATCATGCGCTGGAATTCGCGTACGATAGTCGGGAACGGGTGTGGGCCCGCCGCGGTGCCGAGCATATAGTGCGCGGTGTCGTAGCTACCGGACCAGTCGCGCAGCGCTTCGTTACAGGCGTCTTTCAGCGTGGCGGAACCGCTGTGGACCGGGATCACTTCTGCCCCCATCAGGCGCATACGGAACACGTTCGGCGACTGCCGCTCAACGTCTTTCGCACCCATATAGATGCGGCACTTCAGGCCGAGCAGGGCGCTGGCGAGCGCAGAGGCCACACCATGCTGACCTGCGCCAGTTTCGGCGATGATCTCGGTTTTGCCCATGCGTTTTGCGAGCAGCGCCTGGCCCAGCACCTGGTTAGTTTTATGCGCGCCGCCGTGCAGCAGGTCTTCACGCTTCAGATACAGCGTGGTTTTTGTGCCTTCGGTCAGGTTGCGGCATTTGGTCAGCGCCGTTGGACGGCCCGCGTAATTTTTCAGCAGGTCGGTAAATTCCGCCTGAAATGCCGGATCTTTCTGCGCGCTCACGAAGG
Source organism: Enterobacter chuandaensis (assembly GCF_039718975.1). NCBI lineage: Bacteria > Pseudomonadati > Pseudomonadota > Gammaproteobacteria > Enterobacterales > Enterobacteriaceae > Enterobacter > Enterobacter chuandaensis. Next base: position 2,608,934 of record NZ_CP097173.1, on the reverse strand, counting down.
CTTCTTCCAGCTGGCGCAGCGCGGGCATCAGGATTTGCGGGACGTACATCCCGCCGAACTCACCAAAATACGGGTTAAGTAATGTCGTCATCTTCTCTTCCTTAATAGGCACGCAGAGTTTTAAACACCGAGGCCAGTTTGCTGGCATCTTTAATACCCGGCTCTGACTCTACGCCTGAATTGAAATCGAGGCCTGCGCAGCCGGTTTTCGCGGCTTCGACGCAGTTGTCCGGGCTTAAACCGCCCGCCAGCAGGACGTTGTCCAGTTTTTCACCGCTCAGCAGCGACCAGTCAAAGCGCTGGCCGGTGCCGCCCTGGCCGTTGTCGAGCACGTATTTATCAACATGATTCAGATTGCGCGCGGGCAAGGTGTCACCAACGCTCTGCGCTTTCCAGATCTGAATCTGAGGCGCGAGAACGGTACGAAGGGCATCGATATAAGCCTGATCTTCACTACCGTGGAGCTGCACCGCGGTCAGGGATAGCGCGTCGGCTTTTGCTGCAACGTCTGCAATATCCGCATTACGGAATACGCCGACATAGCTGAGCGGGGCTGCCGCTATCACCGTACGCGCCTGCTCTTCGCTGACCGCGCGAGGGGATGAATCCACGAAAATCAGCCCGCCGTAAATGGCGCCCGCCTCATAAGCGGCAAGGGCATCCTGTTCGCGGGTTAAGCCGCAGACTTTATTTTCCCCCAGCAGCACGCGGCGCACGGCGGCGTTGAGATCGTCATGTTCCATCATGGCGGAGCCAATCAGAAACCCGTTGGCGAAGTGGCTCAGCTCGCGCACCTGGGCGTAGCTGTTAATGCCGGACTCGCTGATCACCGTGACGCCCGCACCCAGATGCGGCGCCAGCTGGCGCGTGCGGTTCAGATCAATCGACAGGTCGCGGAGATCGCGGTTGTTGATGCCGACCACTTTGGCTTCCAGCGCGATGGCGCGCTCGAGCTCTTCTTCGTTACTCACTTCGGTCAGCACGCCCATGTTCAGGCTGTGCGCCACGGCAGCAAGCTGGCGATACTGTTCGTCGTCCAGTACCGAGAGCATCAGCAGGCAGGCATCGGCCTGGTAAAAGCGCGCCAGCCAGATCTGATACGGGTCGATGATAAAGTCTTTGCACAGGATCGGCTGCGGCGCGATGCCGCTGACGATCGGCAGAAAATCGAAGCTGCCCTGGAAATATTTCTCATCCGTCAGCACGGAGATGGCCGACGCATGATGCTTATAAATACCGGCGATACGCGCCGGGTCAAAATCGTCACGAATAACACCTTTTGAGGGAGAGGCCTTTTTGCACTCCAGAATAAACGCGGTGCGCGCACCCTGCAGGGCGTCATAGAAACGACGGCTGCTTGGGACAACTTCATTCTGGAAACTGGCAAGCGGCTGCTCTGCTTTGCGTGCTTCCACCCAGATGGCCTTATCGGCAACGATTTTCGCTAAAACGGTCTGCATTCTTTACCCTCTTGCCGCAAGTGCGGTAACGCGATCGTAAGCTGCACCGGAGCGCAGTACATCCAGAACTTTTTGAGCATTGGCCTTCAGGTCTTCCTCACCGTGCAAACGCATCAGCATGGCGACGTTGGCAGCCACGGCGGCCTCATGTGCGGCCTCACCTTTACCTTGTAGTAAGCGCGTCAGAATGTCACGGTTTTCTTCCGGCGTACCGCCCGCCAGCGCTTCCTGATGGTACGGCGTTAAGCCGAAATCAGACGCTTCAAGCTGATAGCTGAGCACTTCACCGTTGTTCAGTTCAGCCACCAGCGTCGGCGCATGCAGCGAAACTTCATCCATACCACCGCTGTGCACCACCGCGGCACGCTTGTAACCCAGCACGCGCAGCGTCTCGGCAATCGGCAGCACCAGATCAGGGCTGTAAACGCCAATCAGCGCCAGCGGGGGGTGCGCCGGGTTGATCAGCGGGCCGAGCACGTTAAACAGCGTGCGGGTTTTAAGCTGCTGGCGAACCGGCATCGCGTGGCGGAAACCGGTGTGATACTTGGGCGCAAACAGGAAGCAAACGCCCAGATCGTCCAGCGCTTCACGCGAACGTTCGGCATTCATCTCCAGATTGATGCCAAACGCGGCCAGCAGATCGGACGAGCCTGAACGGCTGGAGACGCTGCGGTTACCGTGTTTTGCCACTTTCAGGCCACACGCCGCGGCGACAAATGCGCTGGCGGTAGAAATATTGATACTGTTGCTGCCGTCACCGCCGGTCCCCACGATATCGGCAAACTGATAGTCAGGGCGCGGGAACGGGGCGGCATTTTCCAGCAGGGCCGTGGCCGCACCGGCGATCTCCTGCGGGCTTTCGCCGCGCACCTTCATGCTGACCAGTGCAGCGGCCAGCTGCTCAGGCTTCAGCTCGCCGCGAACCACGGCGGAGAAGAGCTGGTGACTCTCCTGCTGGCTCAGGGTCTGCGCCTGGTATAGTTTTTCCAGAATCGGCTGCAGGGTGTTGGTCTGCTCCAGCTTCTGTAACGCCCAGTCGAGTGTTTGCTCCAGAAGACGCGCGCCGTGGGAGGTGAGAATAGATTCCGGGTGGAACTGCATCCCGCAGACGCGATCCGCATCGTGGCGTACTGCCATCACCATCCCTTCAAACGAAGCGTTGATGGTCAGCCCGGCAGGAATGTTGCTGCCGACCAGCGAATGATAGCGCGCGACCGGGAGCGGATTTGGCAACCCGGCAAACATTGCCTGGCCGTCATGTTCAATGCTGGAGGCTTTACCGTGGAGAATTTCACCCGCCTGGCCGACGTAGCCGCCATAGGCTTCCACGATCGCCTGGTGACCGAGGCAGATACCAATAATCGGCAGTTTGCCGCGCATACGGGTCAGCAGTTCCGGCATACAGCCCGCTTCGCTCGGCGCGCCCGGCCCCGGGGAGAGCATCAGCACTGGATTCTGCATTGTCGCCAGACGCTCAATCAGGGTCTGTGCCGGTACGTGGTTGCGGTAGATAACGACGTTGTGGCCATTCGCACGCAGCTGATCTGCCAGGTTATAGGTAAAAGAGTCGATATTATCGAGCAGCAGAATATCAGCCATCAGAAAATCTCCTGTGCATGGTGTGCGGTCGCAATGGCGCGAAGTACCGCGCGGGCTTTACTGCGCGTTTCGTCAGCTTCAGACTGCGGAACAGAATCAAGGACAATCCCGGCACCCGCCTGTACGGTAGCAATACCGTCTTCGACATAGGCGGAGCGGATCACGATGCAGGTATCCAGGTCGCCGTGTGCCGTGAAATAACCCACCGCACCGCCGTAGCTGCCGCGACGACGGCCTTCTGCTTCGGCAATCAGCTGCATGGCGCGTACTTTTGGCGCACCGCTCAGGGTGCCCATGTTCATGCAGGCGCGGTAGGCGTGCAGCACATCGAGATCGTGGCGCAGTTCACCGACCACGCGGGAGACCAGGTGCATCACGAAGGAATAGCGGTCGACTTTGGTCAGATCCGCCACGTAGCGACTGCCCGGGGTGCAAATGCGCGCCAGGTCGTTACGCGCCAGGTCGACCAGCATCAGGTGCTCGGAGAGCTCCTTGTGGTCGGTACGCATTTCCAGTTCGATGCGGCTGTCCAGATCGCGGTCCAGCGAGCCATCGGCGCGACGGCCGCGCGGACGGGTGCCTGCAATCGGGTAGATCTCAATCTGGCGGCTGGTGGCGTCGTACTTCAGCGAGCTTTCCGGCGAGGCGCCGAACAGCGTGAATTCATTGTCCTGCATAAAGAACATATACGGGCTCGGGTTGCTCTTCTTCAGCACGTCGTAAGCCGCCAGCGGGGACGGGCAGGGCAGCGAGAAACGACGGGAAGGCACCACCTGGAAAATCTCCCCGGCGCGAATGGCTTTTTGCATCTGGCGAACTACGGCACCGTACTGATCGTCGGTCTGGTTAACGTCGCAGGTCATTTTTTCCACCCGCTGCACCGGCAGCGCTGACGGCTCTTCCGTCATCTGTTGCTGCAGCTGAGCGATGCGGTGCTCAAGACGATTTTTCTCAGCGGTCGATGGAGAGAACAAGCTAGCCTGAATGCGTGTGTATTGTTTCTGATGGTCGATCACCAGCAGGGTTTCGGCCAGATAGAAGCAGTAGTCCGGGCAGCGGTTGCCCTGCTCGGTTTCCGGCAACTCTTCAAAACCGGCGACCAGGTCGTAAGCAAACAGCCCGCCGAAGAACATCGCTTCGCGCTCATCTTCCGGCACGGTGACCAGGTTCTGCAGCAGACGGAAGGCATCGAAAACGGACAGGGAGCAGAGGCGCGCATCTTCGTCGAGCAACTGGCTCACCGGCGGGAAATGCAGAATACGCATGTCCGGGTGACGCTCGTTTTCAATGCCTGACGGCAGGGCGGTATCCAGCAGCGGCAGCAGCGATGCGCCATTCTCTGACAATGCCTTGATAGTGACGGTGTCACCTAAAGCGGTAATGCGCAGCGCACTGTCGACCAGCAGCAGACTCTTGAGATCGTCCTTGCTGTCGATATCGGCAGACTCCAGCAGCAGCGTTGCCGGACGAGCCCCGCACACCTGATGAAACAGCGCGGTCGGGTTGTGGCGATAGGCCGCCTCGCAGGTCAGCAGTTCGAGATGAGGTTTGGCTGTTTGCATGTTGTTGTTCTCATATTTTGTTCAAAAAAAAGCCCGCTGGGTAGCGGGCGGGTATCTGTTTGCATTTCGCAGACGCGTGACACTGCCCGAAGATCAGGAAGTGCGCCACCAGCCGTGCAGAGTGAATTGTGCTGTCATTTTCAGATACCTTTCTCGTGTGAACTTGCGTACTAGTTAACTAGTTCGATGGCGAGTTGTCAACCCTTGATTTCAGAATTTCACCTTAAGTCGGTATCATAGAGGTTTCGGATGTCTCCAACCTGTATGGGAAGTGCTTTGAGCGATACCACCTACGCGATTATTTATGATTTACACAGCCATACTCAGGCCTCTGATGGCCTGCTGACGCCCGAAGCCCTGGTTCATCGCGCGGTTGAAATGCGTGTCGGCACGCTGGCGATAACCGATCACGATACCACCGATGCCATTCCGGCAGCGCGCGCCGAGATTGCCCGTCGCGGGCTGGCGCTGAATCTGGTGTCCGGCGTCGAGATCTCAACCGTCTGGGAAAACCATGAGATTCATATCGTTGGCCTGAACATCGATATAGAACATCCGGCACTTCTTGCCTTTTTGCAAGAACAAAAAACGCGCCGCAACCAGCGCGCGGAGATGATCGGCGAACGCCTGGAGAAGGCGCATATTCCGGGCGCGCTGGAAGGGGCGCAAAAGCTGGCGAACGGCGGGGCGGTTACCCGCGGTCATTTCGCCCGTTTTCTGGTTGAAGCGGGCAAAGCGACGACCATGGCGGATGTCTTTAAAAAGTATCTGGCGCGCGGGAAAACCGGATACGTTCCGCCACAGTGGTGTACAATAAAACAAGCTATTGATGTGATTCATCATTCTGGCGGTAAGGCCGTGCTGGCCCATCCGGGGCGGTATAATCTTTCTGCTAAATGGCTGAAAAGGCTGCTGGCGCACTTTGCCGAATGCGGTGGCGAGGCGATGGAAGTCGCCCAGTGTCAGCAGGCGCCCAACGAGCGCGCGCAGCTCGCAACGTACGCCCGCCAGTTTGGCTTGCTTGGGTCCCAGGGTTCTGATTTCCATCAGCCCTGCGCGTGGATCGAACTGGGGCGCAAGCTCTGGCTGCCCGCTGGCGTTGAGCCGGTCTGGCAGCTCTGGGAACAGCCGCAGCAAATTGAAGAGAGGGAAGTATGAGTCAGTTTTTCTATATCCATCCGGATAACCCACAGCCACGTCTGATTAACCAGGCCGTGGAGATCGTCCGCAAAGGCGGCGTGATTGTCTACCCGACCGATTCTGGCTACGCGCTGGGCTGTAAAATTGAAGATAAAGGGGCGATGGAGCGCATATGTCGCATCCGCCAGCTGCCGGACGGCCATAACTTTACCCTGATGTGCCGCGATCTCTCTGAGCTGTCGACCTATGCGTATGTTGATAACGTGGCGTTTCGCCTGATTAAGAACAACACGCCGGGCAACTACACCTTCATCCTGAAAGGGACGAAAGAGGTGCCGCGCCGTCTGTTGCAGGAAAAGCGTAAAACCATCGGGATGCGCGTGCCGTCGAACCCAATTGCCCAGGCGCTGCTGGAGACCCTCGGTGAACCGATGCTTTCTACCTCGCTGATGCTGCCGGGAAGTGAGTTTACCGAATCCGATCCGGAAGAGATCAAAGATCGTCTTGAGAAGGTGGTGGAGCTGATTATTCACGGCGGTTATCTCGGGCAGCAGCCGACTACCGTAGTAGATCTGACCGAAGACGCGCCTGAAGTGATTCGTGAAGGCGTAGGTGATGTTAAGCCTTTCTTGTAAGGGTGTAAGCAGATATACTACGCGGCCATCAAAGCAGGGCTTGGCCCTGTTTTTGACCTGATTCGACGCCTGTGAAGGCGACACCTGAGGAAGCTCAATGAGCGAGAAGTTACAGAAAGTGCTGGCGCGCGCCGGCCACGGCTCACGCCGTGAAATCGAAGCCATTATTGAAGCGGGCCGCGTGAGTGTGGACGGTAAAATCGCCACGCTGGGTGACCGCGTAGAAATCGTACCGGGGCTGAAGATCCGCATCGACGGTCATCTTATCTCCGTGAAAGAGTCCGCTGAACAGATCTGCCGCGTGCTGGCTTACTACAAGCCGGAGGGTGAGCTGTGTACCCGCAACGACCCGGAAGGTCGTCCGACGGTGTTTGACCGTCTGCCTAAACTGCGTGGTGCTCGCTGGATAGCCGTCGGTCGTCTGGATGTAAACACCTGTGGTCTGCTGCTGTTTACCACCGATGGTGAACTGGCAAACCGGCTGATGCACCCAAGCCGTGAAGTTGAGCGTGAATACGCCGTTCGCGTCTTCGGCCAGGTTGACGAAAATAAACTACGCGACCTGTCGCGTGGCGTGCAGCTCGAAGACGGTCCTGCGGCGTTCAAAACCATCAAATTTACCGGTGGTGAAGGGATTAACCAGTGGTACAACGTGACCCTGACCGAAGGCCGTAACCGCGAGGTGCGTCGTCTGTGGGAAGCGGTTGGTGTGCAGGTGAGCCGCCTGATCCGCGTTCGCTATGGCGACATTCTGCTGCCAAAAGGTCTGCCACGCGGTGGTTATACCGAACTGGATCTTACCCAGACTAACTACCTGCGCGAGCTGGTTGGCCTGACGCCAGAAACCACCTCTAAAGTGGCGGTTGAAAAAGATCGTCGCCGCATGAAGGCGAATCAGATCCGCCGTGCGGTGAAGCGTCACAGCCAGGTCAGCAGCAATCGCCGCTCTGGCAGCCGGAATAACAACGGTTAATCGAAAAGCCCGGTGAATACACCGGGCTTTTTCTTTAGTAATCAATACCTATTTGCGCTTTGATTCCTGCATCAAACGCATGTTTGACCGGTCGCAGCTCGCTGACGGTATCTGCCATTTCCAGAATATCCCGATGACACCCGCGGCCCGTGATAATCACCGTCTGATGCGCAGGGCGGTTGTTCAGAGCGTCCAGCACGGCGTCCAGCGGCAGATAGTCGTAGGCGACCATGTAGGTGATCTCATCCAGCAGAACCATATTCAGCGAGGGATCGGCCAGCATTCGCTTTGCATGCTCCCAGACGGCGAGACAGGCTGCGGTATCGGTTTCACGGTTCTGGGTATCCCAGGTAAACCCGGTCGCCATCACCTGAAACTCAACGCCGTGAGGCTCAAGTAAGTTTCGCTCGCCGTTGGGCCACTCGCCTTTGATAAACTGAATAACGCCGACTTTTTGCCCGTGGCCGACTGCGCGGGTGGCGGTACCAAACGCGGCAGTGGTTTTCCCTTTACCGTTTCCAGTAAAAACAATGACAATCCCTCGTTCGTCCTGAGCTGCCGCGACGCGCGCATCGACCTGTTCTTTCAGACGCTGCTGGCGCTGCTGATGGCGATTTTCACTCATTGCGAAATCCCCGGTTTGCGGCCCGGTTGGGCATCAAAGGTCATTCCGGTTTTGCGGCGGCTGTCGTCGCCCATCAGCCAGAGGTAGAGCGGCATGATATCAGCCGGGGTTTTCAGCTTCTGCGGATCTTCCGTCGGGAACGCACTGGCGCGCATTTTGGTGCGGGTGCCGCCCGGGTTAATGCAGTTTACGCGCAGATGGCGGCTTTGATACTCCTCCGCCAGCACCTGCATCATGCCTTCTGTTGCAAATTTTGAGACAGCATACGCTCCCCAGTTTGCGCGTCCCTCTCGGCCCACGCTGGAAGAGGTAAAGACCAGAGAACCTGACTCGGATTTGAGTAATAAAGGAAGCAATGCCTGCGTGAGGAAAAATGTGCCGTTGACGTTAACCTGCATCACCTGCTGCCAGATATCAGGATCCTGTTCATCCATCGGGCGCACTTCGCCTAACAAACCGGCGTTATGCAGCACGCCGTCGAGTCTCGGATAGTGGGTGCTGATGCGCTGGGCTAATTCCTGGCACACCGCGGGCGTGCAGCTCAGCAAATCAAGCGTGTACCAGCGGACTGGCGCACCGCCTGCGGCTTCGATCTCCTGAGCAACACCTTTCAGCTTTTCTTCGTTGCGCCCAATCAGAATAACGCTTGCGCCATAATCAGCATACGTCAGGGCTGCTTCGCGACCAATGCCATCGCTGGCACCAGTGACAAGAATGATTCGGTTCTGCAGCAGGTTTTTTTGCGGTTGATAATGCACGGTGACTCCTCAGGCGCACGCTGTCTCAATGACGCCTTCATAATGACTTTTCGGCTTTATGCCCGAATTAGCATGAGAATTCAATCAGTCTACAGGACGTGTTACTGTAAAATTAACAATTTGCAAATATTTAAACCGCAGCGTGGGGATTCCTGAAGGCGGCTCGCAGAGGTAATGTCACGGGCGAGACGCAAAGGCAGGGGCTGTTGTACACTGCCGTAAAAGATTCGTGGTTAAATCAAGGTGGAACGCGTGGAATTACTTTCTCAATATGGGTTGTTTTTGGCCAAAATCGCGACGGTGGTGATTGCCATTGCCGTGGTTGCCGTTCTGATTGTCAACCTGACGCAGCGCAAGCGTCAGCGTGGGGAGTTACGCATTACCCGCCTGAGCGAGCAGTATAAAGAGATGCAGGAAGAGATGTCCCTCTCGCTGCTTGATAGCCATCAGCAGAAGCTGTGGCTGAAAGCCCAGAAGAAAAAACACAAGCAGGAAGCCAAAGCCGCGAAGGCGAAAGCAAAGCTCGCGACGCCTCAGGCTGACGCAAAACCCCGCGTCTATGTGATCGATTTTAAAGGCAGTATGGATGCACACGAAGTCGCCTCGCTGCGCGAAGAGGTGACCGCCGTTCTGGCGGTGGCAACACCGCAGGATCAGGTGGTGGTGCGTCTTGAGAGCCCGGGCGGGGTGGTGCACGGTTATGGGCTGGCCGCCTCACAGTTGCAGCGCCTGCGCGAGAAGCAGATCCCGCTTACCGTGGCGGTAGATAAAGTCGCGGCGAGCGGCGGCTATATGATGGCCTGCGTGGCGGACAAAATCGTTGCGGCGCCGTTTTCCATCATTGGTTCCATTGGCGTGGTCGCACAGATCCCTAACTTTAACCGCTTCCTGAAAAATAAAGAGATTGATATCGAACTTCACACGGCGGGTCAGTACAAACGCACCCTGACGCTGCTGGGGGAAAACACGGAAGAGGGGCGCCAAAAATTCCGTGAAGATCTAAATGAAACTCACCATCTGTTTAAAGACTTCGTACACCGCATGCGTCCAACGCTGGATATTGAGCAGGTGGCGACCGGTGAGCACTGGTACGGCATCCAGGCGCAGGAAAAAGGGCTGGTGGATGAAGTGGGTACCAGCGACGATCTGCTGCTCAACCTGATGGAAGGCCGGGAACTGGTAGGCGTGCGCTTTACACAGCGCAAACGGCTGATGGACCGCTTTACCAACAGTGCGGCGGAAAGCGCGGACCGCCTGCTGCTTCGCTGGCTACAGCGTGGACAAAAACCGCTGCTGTAAACAAAAACGCGAGGCATATGCCTCGCGTTTTGCATTAATCGACCAGGTGATATTTCTCTGAAAGCGCATGTGCCAGGTATTTAAACATGTTAAACACGGCGGTGCTTTTCGGGGTAGGTAACCCCTGCTCGTCAAGGAAGTATTCACCGCTGAACACCAGCACGCCATTACGCTGTTCAACACCGGTGGCTTCAATGCCCGCCAGCGTATCTTCATGGTCACGAATGAGCTTGTTCGCCTCGATAAGCAGAGAGGCACGGTCAATGGGTTGGGTCGTATTCTGCATAATCCACTCCTTAAACAGTGACAATAGTCTACGCCGCAGGCGCTTTGGGGGCAAATTTTCCCTGTAATGTGAGGGGATAAGGGACAGGGGGCAGGTTGGCGTGATTTGCTTTTGCATGCTAATAAAGTTGCGTAACGAATTTTATCAGGTACAGTGTGCGCTTTCGTCATTCTGGCAACAGAATTGCTTGACATTCAACCGGGAATTCGTCACGAATGAACTGTGATATGAGAAAAATGCCCGATAACTCAATGACCTGGATGTCGCCATTCTGACGTTCGGTAAGACATAGGGGTTGATATCCCCTGACGCAGTCGCAATATCAGTGGCACGTCGTCAGCGGAAGGGAAATCAACGTGCGGCGTATTCCTGGAAGAATTAAATTAGGTAAAGGTGAATATGGGTAAAGCTCTCGTCATCGTTGAGTCCCCGGCAAAAGCCAAAACGATCAATAAGTATCTGGGTAATGACTACGTGGTTAAGTCCAGCGTGGGTCACATCCGCGATTTGCCGACCAGTGGCTCAGCCAGCAAAAAGAGCGCAGACTCTACCTCCACCAAAGGGGCTAAAAAGCCTAAAAAGGATGAACGTAGCGCGCTTGTCAACCGCATGGGTGTGAACCCATGGCACAACTGGGACGCACAATATGAAGTGCTGCCCGGGAAAGAAAAAGTCGTTAACGAGCTGAAGCAGCTTGCTGAAAAAGCAGACCACATCTATCTCGCAACCGACCTTGATCGCGAAGGGGAAGCCATTGCCTGGCACCTGCGGGAAGTGATCGGGGGTGATGACAAACGCTACAGCCGCGTAGTGTTTAACGAAATTACGAAGAATGCGATTCGTCAGGCGTTTGAGAAGCCGGGCGAACTGAATATCGACCGTGTCAACGCCCAGCAGGCGCGTCGCTTTATGGACCGCGTTGTGGGCTACATGGTTTCTCCACTGCTGTGGAAAAAGGTTGCACGTGGTCTGTCTGCAGGACGCGTGCAGTCTGTGGCCGTGCGTCTTGTCGTTGAGCGTGAACGCGAAATTAAAGCCTTCGTGCCGGAAGAGTTCTGGGAAGTCGATGCCAATGTCACCACGCCGGGTGGCGACGCGCTGCCGCTGCAGGTAAGCCACCACAACGACAAGCCTTTCCGCCCTGAAAACCGCGACCAGACCATGGCCGCCGTGGCGCTGCTGGAAAAAGCGCGCTATCAGGTGCTGGATCGTGAAGATAAACCGACCAGCAGCAAGCCTGGCGCGCCGTTCATCACCTCCACGCTGCAACAGGCGGCGAGCACCCGTCTGGGGTATGGCGTGAAGAAAACCATGATGATGGCGCAGCGCTTGTATGAAGCGGGTTACATCACCTATATGCGTACTGACTCCACCAACCTGAGCCAGGACGCTGTGAACATGGTGCGCGGATACATCAGCGACAATTTCGGTAAAAAATATCTGCCGGAAACCGCTAACCAGTTCGCCAGCAAAGAGAATTCTCAGGAAGCGCACGAAGCGATTCGTCCTTCTGATGTCTCTGTATTAGCCGAGTCGCTGAAGGATATGGAAGCCGATGCCCAGAAGCTGTATCAGCTCATCTGGCGTCAGTTCGTTGCGTGTCAGATGACGCCAGCGAAATATGATTCCACTACGCTCACCGTCGGCGCGGGCGATTTCCGTCTCAAGGCACGCGGTCGTATCCTGCGCTTCGACGGCTGGACAAAAGTGATGCCAGCGCTGCGTAAAGGTGATGAAGACCGTACGCTGCCCGCGGTGAATAAAGGTGATGAGCTCTCTCTGGTTGACCTCGTGCCTGCCCAGCACTTTACCAAGCCGCCTGCGCGTTTTAGTGAAGCATCCCTGGTTAAAGAGCTGGAAAAACGCGGTATTGGTCGCCCGTCGACCTACGCGTCAATCATCTCGACGATTCAGGATCGCGGCTACGTGCGTGTTGAGAACCGTCGTTTCTATGCGGAAAAAATGGGTGAAATCGTCACCGACCGTCTGGAAGCCAACTTCCGCGAGTTGATGAACTACGACTTCACCGCGCAGATGGAAGACAGCCTCGACGAGGTTGCCAGCCATAAAGCGGAGTGGAAGAAAGTTCTCGACAGCTTCTTCAGCGACTTTACCGATCAGCTTGAGAAAGCCGAGAAAGATCCTGAAGAGGGTGGCATGCTGCCTAACCAGATGGTTCTGACCAGCATCGACTGCCCGACCTGTGGCCGCAAGATGGGTATCCGTACCGCAACCACGGGCGTGTTCCTTGGCTGCTCTGGCTACGCGCTGCCACCAAAAGAGCGCTGCAAAACCACCATCAATCTGGTGCCGGAGAACGAAGTTCTCAACGTGCTGGAAGGTGACGATGCGGAAACTAACGCCCTGCGCGCGAAACGCCGCTGCAAAAAATGTGGCACGGCAATGGACAGCTACCTGATCGATCCTAAACGTAAGCTGCACGTCTGTGGTAACAACCCAACGTGTGACGGGTATGAGATCGAAGAGGGTGAGTTCCGCATTAAAGGCTATGACGGCCCGATTGTGGAGTGCGAGAAATGTGGCTCTGAAATGCACCTGAAAATGGGGCGTTTCGGTAAGTACATGGCTTGCACCAACGACGAGTGCAAAAACACGCGCAAAATTCTGCGTAACGGTGAAGTGGCTCCGCCGAAGGAAGATCCGGTTCCGCTGCCAGAACTGCCGTGTGAAAAATCCGACGCGTACTTTGTGCTGCGTGATGGTGCCGCAGGTGTCTTCCTGGCCGCCAACACCTTCCCGAAATCACGTGAAACGCGCGCCCCGCTGGTGGAAGAACTGCATCGCTTCCGCGATCGTCTGCCTGAGAAGCTGCGTTATCTGGCCGATGCGCCACAGCAGGATCCAGAAGGCAATAAGACGGTGGTCCGTTTTAGCCGTAAAACGAAGCAGCAGTACGTAGCGGCAGAGAAAGAGGGCAAAGCGACCGGATGGTCAGCCTTCTTTGTTGACGGGAAATGGGTTGAAGGCAAGAAATAATCTTCCCTTACCGTAACTTACCTGTGAAAGGGCCGGACATCCGGCCCTTTTTTATTACCTTATTATTATTTTTTGTTCCGTACTATACAGTCAGGCTATAAATGATATAGTGGTTATAGTTAACCCTTTTCTTATTATCAAATCGTCTTAAGCGATTGACCGCGTGCGCTAAATCGGATGGTCTGGCATGAAATTACAGCAGCTTCGTTATATCGTTGAGGTGGTGAATCACAACCTTAATGTCTCTTCCACCGCCGAGGGGCTATATACCTCTCAGCCGGGCATCAGCAAGCAGGTTCGCATGCTGGAGGACGAATTAGGTATTCAGATTTTCGCCCGCAGCGGTAAGCATCTTACGCAGGTGACGCCCGCGGGGCAGGAGATCATCCGCATTGCGCGAGAAGTCCTCTCCAAAGTGGATGCGATTAAGTCTGTGGCAGGTGAGCACACCTGGCCTGATAAGGGCTCGCTCTATATTGCTACCACTCATACCCAGGCGCGCTATGCACTGCCTGGCGTTATTAAAGGCTTTATTGAGCGTTACCCGCGCGTCTCTTTACATATGCATCAGGGCTCACCGACGCAAATTGCTGAGGCGGTGTCGAAGGGCAATGCTGATTTCGCCATCGCGACGGAAGCGCTCCACCTGTACGACGATCTGGTCATGCTCCCGTGCTATCACTGGAACCGCTCCATCGTTGTCACACCCGATCACCCGCTGGCGGGTAAAGGGTCGGTGACGATCGAAGAGCTGGCGCAATATCCTTTAGTCACTTATACATTTGGCTTTACCGGGCGCTCCGAGCTTGATACTGCCTTTAACCGGGCAGGTTTAACGCCGCGCATTGTCTTTACCGCTACCGATGCCGACGTCATTAAAACCTATGTGCGGCTTGGGCTGGGAGTAGGGGTGATTGCCAGCATGGCGGTTGACCCGGTGTCCGACCCTGACCTGGTGCGTCTTGATGCGCATGATATTTTCAGCCATAGCACGACAAAAATTGGCTTCCGTCGCAGCACCTTCCTGCGTAGCTATATGTATGATTTTATTCAGCGCTTTGCCCCGCATTTAACGCGTGACGTGGTTGATACCGCCGTGGCATTACGCTCAAATGAAGATATTGAAGAGATGTTTAAAGATATCAAACTCCCCGCAAAATAATCACTCCCGGTATCTTTCCCACAGGGAAAGATACCGAAATATCCGCTTAAAGCTAAATTAGAATTATCATCATCTGCACTTCCCCTGCCATATATTGTCATTATCCCTTTGGTTGTTGTGGTTTTAATGTCGTGAATTAGCGACAAAAATAGAAACTAATTAACCGCTACGCAAATTTTTCTTTTCAATTATTTATTTCTGGTCAAAAGATTGAATATTTCATACCTCCTGATGCGTAAATTCACTGGCTTTTCGGCTAAAGTTTCTTTAGGATTTATCTCAACAGATGATTAATTGTACCAATTGTTTGGTCCTAAATGATAAGTGATATCGATTGTATGAGGTTAGCAATGCCTTCAGGAAGTGAAGAACCGCAAAGGGATCCTGCGCTCAAGCGTAAAGCCTGGCTGGCGGTCTTTCTCGTCTCCGCCCTGTTCTGGGTGATGGTTGCTCTCCTGGCCTGGAAATTTTGGGGTTAAATATGGCAGTGACGGTACGCACCGAAACGGTAAAAAAGATGTGTCAGCCTCATGACACGGTTCACAAAGGACGTAAGGCGCCCGCAACAGTCGTGCCTGCATCCTGGAAGCTGACGCCACAGCAGCAAGCTTTTATTGATGTGTTCGCAGAAGACGAACCCAAAAAACAATAATTTAGTTTATTGCGTAATGATGCATTTAGTCTGAATAATGACTGTGCCCTTTTGTACTCTTTAATAAATACACATCAGCAATATAGCACTGAGGACCTGCCTCGGAATGTTTAATAAATAATGCCTGGTGTCCCTATGATGAATAACATGACGTCTCACAAATACTGGTCATGGATCGGCGTTTTTACCCTGTCGATTCTGTTCTGGAGTCAGCTCATCTGGCTGGCCTTCCGCTAAATGATAAAACCTCGCTGCGGCGAGGTTTTTTGTTTTAGTGCCCTCTGGACCATTCCTAAATTTATCAATTTGGGTTGTTATCAAAACGTTACGACATCTTTGTGTTATCTTTAATTACGGCCCTGATGATTGTCAGGACATCTCTGTAATTAAGGAGGAGCTTATGTCGTTAACCCTACGCGAAGCCAGTAAGGACACGTTACAGGCAGAAAATAAAACCTGGCACTACTATAGCCTGCCGCTGGCTGCCAGAACACTTGGGGACATTTCGCGTTTACCCAAGTCCTTGAAAGTTTTGCTGGAAAACCTCTTACGCTGGCAGGACGGTGATTCCGTTACTCTCGACGATATTCAGGCGCTGGCGGGATGGCTTAAGAATGCCCATGCCGACAGAGAAATTGCCTACCGCCCGGCAAGGGTCCTGATGCAGGACTTTACCGGTGTGCCTGCCGTGGTGGATCTCGCCGCCATGCGTGAGGCGGTTAAACGCCTCGGCGGCGATACGGCTAAAGTGAACCCGCTTTCCCCCGTCGACCTCGTGATTGACCACTCCGTAACCGTTGACCACTTTGGTGATGACGACGCCTTTGGTGAAAACGTGCGTCTGGAAATGGAACGTAACCACGAGCGGTATGTTTTCCTGAAGTGGGGCCAGCAGGCGTTCAGCCGCTTTAGCGTGGTTCCACCGGGAACCGGTATTTGCCACCAGGTTAATCTTGAGTATCTGGGCAAAGCCGTCTGGAGTGAATTACAGGACAAAGAGTGGGTGGCTTATCCGGACACGCTGGTGGGCACCGACTCCCACACCACCATGATTAACGGCCTTGGCGTGCTGGGCTGGGGTGTCGGCGGAATCGAAGCGGAAGCCGCCATGCTCGGTCAGCCGGTTTCCATGCTCATTCCTGATGTCGTGGGCTTCAAGCTGACAGGCAAACTGTCTGAAGGCATTACCGCCACCGATCTGGTGCTAACCGTCACCCAGATGCTGCGTAAGCATGGCGTGGTAGGCAAGTTTGTCGAATTCTATGGCGACGGGCTGGATTCACTGCCGCTCGCCGATCGCGCAACAATTGCAAATATGGCGCCGGAATATGGCGCAACCTGCGGCTTTTTCCCCATTGATGATGTCACGCTGGAGTACATGCGTCTGAGCGGACGCAGCGAAGAGCAGGTTGCCCTGGTTGAGGCCTACACCAAAGCGCAGGGAATGTGGCGCAATCCAGGCGATGAACCGGTCTTCACCAGCTCGCTTGAGCTGGACATGGGGAGCGTGGAGGCGAGCCTCGCTGGACCAAAACGTCCGCAGGATCGCGTGGCGTTAACCGACGTGCCAAAAGCGTTTGCCGCCAGTAACGAGCTGGAAGTCAACGTGGCGAAGAAGGACCATCGCCCAATCGACTATGTTCTGAACGGGCATCAGTATCAGCTCCCGGACGGCGCGGTTGTCATTGCCGCCATTACCTCCTGCACCAACACCTCAAACCCCAGTGTATTGATGGCGGCCGGTCTGCTGGCCAAAAAAGCGGTTGAGCTGGGGCTTAAACCACAGCCCTGGGTTAAAGCCTCGCTGGCACCTGGCTCTAAGGTGGTATCGGATTACCTGGCGCAGGCCAGACTGACGCCGTATCTTGACGAGCTGGGCTTTAACCTCGTGGGCTACGGCTGTACCACCTGCATCGGTAACTCCGGCCCGCTGCCTGAGCCTATTGAAACGGCGATCAAGCAGGGCGATCTGACGGTTGGCGCAGTCCTTTCCGGTAACCGTAACTTTGAAGGACGTATTCATCCGCTGGTGAAAACCAACTGGCTGGCCTCGCCACCGCTGGTGGTGGCGTACGCGCTGGCCGGGAACATGAACATCAACCTGGCGACCGATCCTATTGGCCATGACCGCAAGAATGACCCGGTCTACCTGAAAGATATCTGGCCGTCCGCGCGTGAAATCGCGCTGGCGGTTGAAAAAGTCTCCACCGAGATGTTCCGCAAGGAGTACGCGGAAGTGTTTGAAGGCACGCCGGAATGGAAAGCCATCAACGTTGTGGGTTCAGATACCTATGACTGGCAGGACGACTCGACCTATATTCGCCTCTCACCATTCTTCGATGAAATGCTGGCCGAGCCTGCACCGCTTCGGGATATCCACGGTGCGCGCATTCTGGCGATGCTGGGAGATTCCGTCACAACCGACCATATTTCGCCTGCGGGCAGCATTAAAGCCGACAGCCCGGCGGGCCGTTATCTGCAAAGCCGGGGCGTTGAACGCCGTGATTTTAACTCCTACGGCTCACGGCGTGGTAACCATGAAGTAATGATGCGCGGGACGTTTGCCAACATCCGCATCCGCAACGAAATGGTGCCGGGCGTGGAAGGGGGCATGACGCGCCATCTGCCAGGGACGGAAGTCGTGTCGATTTATGATGCGGCCGTCAAATATCAACAGGAAGGTACGCCACTGGCGGTGATCGCCGGGAAAGAGTACGGTTCCGGCTCCAGCCGTGACTGGGCGGCAAAAGGTCCGCGCCTGCTCGGCGTTCGCGTGGTTATCGCCGAATCGTTCGAACGTATTCACCGCTCAAACCTGATCGGCATGGGGATCCTGCCGCTTGAATTCCCGCAGGGCGTCACGCGTAAAACGCTGGGCCTGACCGGAGAAGAGCAGATTGATATTAGCGGCCTGCAAAACCTGGAGCCTGGCAAAACGGTGCCGGTGAAGTTAACGCGCGCGGATGGGAAAAGCGAGGTGCTGGAATGCCGGTGTCGCATTGATACGGCAACCGAGCTGACCTATTACCAGAATGACGGCATTTTACATTACGTGATCCGTAAGATGCTGGATTGATAAAAAAGCCCGGCATTTCCGCCGGGCTTTTTACTTTTACTCTTTCAGCAGATGGCCCATTTTGGCGGCTTTGGTATCGAGGTAGTGGGCATTTTTCGGGTTGCGGCCCACAATCAGCGGCACGCGTTCGACGATGTTGATCCCGGCTTCGGTGAGGATCTCCACTTTTTTCGGGTTATTGGTCAGCAGACGAACTTCGTCCACGCCCAGCAGCTTGAACATATCGGCGCACAAGGTGAAATCACGCTCGTCAGCGGCAAAGCCAAGCTGATGGTTGGCTTCAACCGTATCGTAGCCCTGATCCTGAAGCGCGTAAGCGCGGATTTTATTCAGCAGACCAATATTACGACCTTCCTGACGGTGATAAAGCAGCACGCCGCGGCCTTCTTCGGCGATATGGGTAAGGGCCGCTTCCAGCTGGAAACCGCAATCACAGCGCAGGCTGAACAACGCATCGCCCGTCAAACACTCCGAATGGACGCGGGACAGCACCGGCGTCTGTCCTGAAATGTCACCATAGACCAGCGCGACATGATCCTGTCCGGTTGCCAGTTCTTCAAATCCCACCATCAGGAAATCGCCCCATGGGGTTGGCAGTTTGGCTTCTGCCACACGTTTAAGCTGCATGTGATTCTCCAGAGTAGGCTGACACGTTTCGTGCCTTGCGCCTGTTTTGCTTTCTGTATCTGTTCATTTTGCCACAAGCTCAGCACGTTCGCCTAATGGGCACCATGCTATATGAACGTTAAACGCACGATCCGACATATCCACTCATTGAATGAATTTCAGTTATGATTGTGGGGCTTAGCGAAAAAGGAGAAGACATGCTTTCTATCGCCAGACGTACGGCAGCAGGTGCGGCCATTTTACTGATTATGCCTTTGGCCGTATGGGTATCCGGCTGGATGTGGCAGCCCGGACAGAATGTTACCTGGCTTAAAACGTTGTACTGGGTGACGGAAACGGTCACGCAGCCGTGGGGAATTATTACCCACGTCCTTCTCTGCGGCTGGTTTCTGTGGTGTCTGCGCTTTCGACTGCGCGCGGCGCTGATGCTCTTTGCCATCCTCGGTGGCGCAATCGTTATTGGGCAGGGCGTGAAGTCATGGGTAAAAGACCACGTTCAGGAGCCCAGGCCGTTTGTCGTCTGGTTGGAAAAAGCACACCATGTTCCGGTGGATGAGTTCTACACTTTAAAGCGTAAAGATCGCGGTGCGCTGGTAAAAGAACAGCTTGCGGAACAGGACGATATTCCTAAATTCCTGCGTAAACACTGGCAAAAAGAGACGGGCTTCGCATTTCCTTCTGGCCACACGATGTTTGCGGCAAGCTGGGCGTTGCTGGCCGTCGGGCTGCTCTGGCCAAGGCGACGCACAATCACCATCGCGGTGTTACTGGTCTGGGCAACGGGTGTAATGGGTAGCCGCTTATTGCTGGGGATGCACTGGCCGCGGGATCTGGTGGTCGCTACGCTGATCTCCTGGATGCTGGTAACGCTGGCCACCTGGCTTGCGGAACGGTTCTGCGGCCCGCTCACGCCGCCGCCTGAAGAGAAAGAAGAGATCGCCGAACGGGAGCAAAGCGACGCCTGACGGTTGATATTGTGCATTTCGCCCATAAATCCATGACGTGCGCGTTACTTTTTCCGTTTCGCGCCCGTCGCTAAAATGGTAGTTTATAAGGCTGATTGCGGTGAGTTGAACACACTTTATTCGCTTGAACCACATAACGGGAAGTAATGTGAAATATTTACTCATTTTCTTACTGGTATTGGCGATTTTTGTCATTTCAGTCACATTGGGTGCACAAAACGATCAACAGGTAACGTTTAACTATCTGCTGGCGCAGGGTGAGTATCGGGTCTCTAGCCTGCTGGCGGTCTTATTTGCTGCGGGCTTTGCCATCGGCTGGCTGGTTTGTGGTCTTTTCTGGTTGAAAGTTCGTGTTTCTCTTGCGCGCGCTGAACGTAAAATTAAACGACTTGAACAGCACATTGCGCCTGCGTCCGACATTCCGGAAAGCTCTGGTGTGCCGGTCGTGAAGGAATAATCGACTATGCTGGAGTTGTTGTTTCTGCTTTTGCCTGTAGCCGCTGCCTATGGCTGGTATATGGGCCGCAGAAGTGCGCAACAAACAAAGCAGGATGAGGCAAACCGACTCTCCCGTGACTACGTTGCAGGGGTGAACTTCCTCCTGAGCAATCAGCAGGATAAAGCGGTAGACCTGTTCCTCGATATGCTGAAAGAGGATACCGGCACCGTCGAAGCCCATCTTACCCTCGGCAACCTGTTCCGCTCGCGCGGCGAGGTAGATCGCGCCATCCGTATCCACCAGACCCTGATGGAAAGCGCCTCCCTGACCTACGATCAACGACTCCTGGCGGTACAACAGCTGGGGCGGGATTATATGGCGGCGGGGCTGTACGATCGCGCTGAAGATATGTTCACGCAACTGGTGGATGAAACGGATTTCCGTATCGGCGCGTTGCAGCAGCTGCTGCAGATTTATCAGGCCACCAGCGACTGGCAGAAAGCCATTGATACTGCCGAACGCCTGGTGAAGCTGGGTAAAGATAAGCAGCGCGTTGAAATCGCCCATTTCTACTGTGAGCTTGCGCTTCAGCAGATGGGTAACGATGACATGGACAAAGCCATGGCGTTGCTGAAGAAAGGCGCCGCCGCGGATCGCAATAGCGCACGTATCTCCATCATGATGGGGCGCGTCTTCATGGCGAATGGCGATTACGCTAAAGCTGTTGAAAGCCTGCTGCGGGTCATCGACCAGGATAAAGAGCTGGTCAGTGAAACGCTGGAAATGCTGCAAACCTGCTACCAGCAGCTGGGCAAGCAGGAAGAGTGGGTGGCATTCCTGCGCCGCTGTGTGGAAGAGAATACCGGCGCGACCGCTGAGCTGATGCTTTCAGACGTGGTTGAACAGTATGAGGGGAGCGATACCGCGCAGGTGTATATTACGCGCCAGCTGCAGCGTCATCCTACCATGCGGGTTTTCCATAAGCTGATGGATTACCACCTGAATGATGCGGAAGAAGGGCGCGCCAAAGAGAGCCTGATGGTGCTGCGCGACATGGTTGGCGAGCAGGTACGCAGCAAGCCGCGTTACCGCTGTCAGAAGTGTGGCTTTACCGCCTATACGCTCTACTGGCACTGTCCTTCCTGCCGGGCATGGTCCACCATCAAGCCAATCCGTGGCCTGGACGGGCAGTAATTTTTTAAAACAGATTATTTTAGTTACAACATACTGATTGGTTTTACCACTCTTTGGACACCGTGCGGTTTGCTGGCCTGGCAGGGGCGTAAATGGCTTCTGTCATTTTGCGGCGGCGGCAGGTAGAATGCTGGCCGTTTATCTGTTCCGCGCCGCTGCGCGCCCATAGACGAAAAGGGCTGGTCATGACGTCTGTTACATCCTCCACTTCCCGCGTTATTACGGATTCTCCTGTTGTTGTTGCGCTTGATTACAATAAGCGTGACGCAGCACTGGCCTTTGTTGACGGTATCGATCCTCGCGATTGCCGTCTGAAAGTTGGAAAAGAGATGTTCACGCTGTTTGGGCCGCAAATCGTCCGCGATCTGCAGCAGCGCGGTTTCGATGTTTTCCTCGATCTCAAATTCCATGATATCCCGAACACCACGGCGCACGCCGTAGCCGCCGCCGCAGATCTGGGAGTGTGGATGGTCAATGTCCATGCCTCAGGTGGGGCGAGAATGATGACCGCAGCGCGTGAAGCGCTCTTGCCGTTCGGCAATGATGCCCCATTACTGATTGCGGTCACTGTACTGACCAGTATGGACGAAAGCGATTTACGCGATCTTGGCGTGACGTTGTCACCTGCCGATCATGCTGAACGTCTCGCGCGTCTGACGCAGAATTGCGGTCTCGATGGCGTCGTCTGCTCCGCGCAGGAAGCGGTACGCTTTAAAACAGAACTGGGCAAAGATTTTAAACTGGTCACGCCAGGCATTCGTCCTGCTGGCAGCGACGTGGGCGATCAGCGCCGCATTATGATGCCTGGGCAGGCCCTGGCTGCGGGCGTCGATTACATGGTAATCGGGCGGCCGGTGACACAGTCAGCAAACCCGGCAGAAACGCTTAAGGCTATCAACGCATCACTGAAAAAGGGGGCGTAATGACTGATTCCAATAGTCGTCTGGTCTACTCAACGGAGAGCGGGCGCATAGACGAGCCGAAAATGAAAGCGGAACGTCCGAAAGGTGACGGCATTGTTCGTATCCAGCGTCAAACCAGTGGGCGAAAAGGAAAAGGGGTTTGCCTTATCTCCGGGATTGATCTGGATGATGCAGAGCTGAACAAGCTCGCAGCGGAACTGAAAAAGAAATGTGGCTGCGGTGGTGCCGTGAAGGACGGCATTATTGAGATTCAGGGTGATAAACGCGATTTAATTAAATCGCTGCTCGAAGCCAAAGGCATGAAAGTTAAACTGGCGGGCGGTTAAAATAACTGAGCCACGGCAAATGCCGTGGCTCGTGTTATATACGTGCGTAAGTCAGACCTGAAATGCGTTCAAATGCGCAATATCCGGGAAGGCTATAGAATAATTATTTGCCAACCTGGTGACCGATAATACCACCGACAGCAGCGCCACCTAATGTACCCAGCGTACTACCATCTGTTAATACTGCACCACCGAGCGCACCGGCACCGGCACCGATAGCGGTGTTACGGTCACGTTTAGACCAGTTAGAGCACGCGCTCAGGGACATTGCTACAGTGATTGCCAGAACAGCGGCGGCTAATTTTTTGCTGGTTAAGGTCATAATACTTTCTCCTGAATTATCGATTCACGGAAAGATGTACACGTTAAGTATAGCCAAAATGAATACCTAATTCTTTTTCCGTGAAAGCTTGTCGCGCAGGCGTTACGTAATCACGCAGGTGATAGTCACTTCCTGTTATATCGCTAACATTAATTTTACGACTTTAGGGCAGGTTAAACAGGTAAAAACTCTTAAAGGAGGGATAGGAATCATCTCAGACGAAGGGCGAAACGTGCGCCCGAAATACGGGCGCGAAGATGATTCAGGAGGCCGTATTAATAATATCGACGATTAAACCGTCTTCTTCCAGTTTATTACGGTGCGCGTCACTCAATCTTTCATCGGTAATTACGCGGCTAAAGCGAGAGACTGGACCCATGGTGTAAGGGTGGACGGCGCCAAACTTTGAGCTGTCAGTGAGCACAATGGCTTCACACTCCTTCTCCAGCACGGCGTTAACCACGTCGGAGCGCATCATGTCCCGGCCGGTGAAGCCTGTCTCCGGCTGCCAGCCGTCGATACCGATAAAGGCCTTACTGAAATGGACCTGCTGGACATACTGCCGGGTCAGCGGGCCGACCATGCTTTCGCTTTTTTTCTGGTAAATGCCACCAAGCAAAATGACCTCACAGCGCGTCTCTTTGAGCAAATGGGCGATATAGCTGCTGACGGTGATGATGGTAATGTCTTTTTGATCAGCAAGCGTGCGCGCCAGAAGCGCGTTGCAGCTGCCGTTTTCAATAAAGACCGTCTCACCATTGTTTACCAGCGACGCGGCGAATTCTGCCAGTTCGCGTTTGAGCGCATAGTTGTTCATCATGCGCGTTTCAACGTCCTCGCTATCCAGCGGCACGGCGTAGCCATGCGCACGTCGCAGGTAGCTCTGTTTTTCCAGCAGGTTGAGATCCTGACGGATTGTTACTTCCGAAACGCCGGTGGTTTTCGCAAGATCAACAACGCTTACGCGTCCCTGATCGATGACCATCTGCAAAATGAGTTGTTGTCGGGAATTCATAGCATCCAATTAGTGAAGCGAAATGAGGTCGGAAAGGGCGGGATTACACTTCCCACGGCGCTTTTGGCTGTCTGTTTTCAGGAGCGTTGTCGGCTCCATTCTGAGCAAGAAGTTCAGACTTCAGGATCTCGAGATTACGGATCGCAGAGTGATAATCACCCGCCACCAGGATATCCAGCACGGTATCAATACGTTGTGCTACAGCTTGTGGATCAATAGTAGACATAATCTCTCCCCATGAGCGAAAAGCGAATATTTTCAATGATGCAGAAAATAGGTTCAAAAGAGAAGGGAAAAAACGCCATAACGAAATTACGTAAACGAAAGTGAACCTCTGTATGGCTCAACGCTGTTGTCGCGCTTGATATCGTTTTAGCCACCGCTCGAATGCGGTAGCGGGCATCGGCTTAGCAAAAAGAAAACCCTGCCGTTCGTTGACGCCGTTCTTGGTCAGAAAGGCGTCTTCTTTTGCGTTCTCCACCCCTTCGGCGATCACCTGCAGGTTTAACGCCTGGGCTACTGCGACAATGGCGCGTACCAGAGACTGTGAGATCGGCTGCTTGTGGATATCCCTGACAAAGGATTGATCGAGTTTAATGGCGTCGATTGGAAAACGCGCCAGCTGGGAAAGGGAAGAATAACCGGTACCAAAATCATCCAGATGAATTTGTGCCCCGAGGCGGCTGAATTGCTGGATCACGGAGAGCGCCAGCTCTTCGTTTTCAATAAGACAGCTTTCGGTTAACTCTACGTCGATAGGGCAGTACTCAAAACGCAGATCCTTCAGCACCTGCTTTAAGTCACTGAATATGGTCTGGTCGGCCAGCTGACGTGCAGAGACGTTCACGGCCACCCGCAGGTTAATCCCTTTGTCACGCCATTTCGCCACCTGGCGAACCACATCCATCATGACCCAGCGGCCCAGCGGCACAATCAGCCCCGACTCCTCGGCGTAGGAGATGAATTCCAGCGGCGGGATCAGGCCGCGCTCGGGCGACTGCCAGCGGACCAGCGCTTCAAGACTTCTCACTTCTCCGCGCCAGGTCATCTTGGGCTGGTAGTGGATCAGGAGCTGATCGTTATCCAGCGCTTTACGCAGGTTGGTGTCCAGCCACAGATACTCAAATACGCGCTGGTTCATTTCTGGGGAAAAGACGCAGAACTTACCCCGACCGTTTTCCTTGGCGGTGTACATGGCAGTGTCGGCATTGCGAATTACACTTTCCCGATCGTTCCCGTGCTGCGGTGCGAGGGCGATCCCCAGGGAGCAACCGGTGTAAACCTCGATCAGACCGATTCTGAACGGCTGGCGCAGGCGGGTCAGAATGCGCGACGCCATCGCTTCCAGCGAACCCTGAGAGGTATTGGTGGCCATCACGATAAACTCATCGCCGCCGAGCCGCGCCAGCACCTGTCCTTCATCCAGACAGCTCAGAATGGCGAGCGCAACCGCCTGGAGCAGCTGATCGCCAAACATATGCCCATAGGCATCGTTGACCTTTTTAAAGTTATCCAGGTCGAGATACACCACGCCAATCTGCGTTTCGCCGCGGCTACGGATGGCGTCAGAAATCAGTTCGTGGATGGCATTGCGGTTTGGCAAGCCGGTGATGGTATCGGTGTTGGCCAGCACGCGCAGACGCTCCTGCGCCCGGCGTTCCTCCGTAATGTCGGTCCCGGAACAGATAAGAAAAATTTCATTTTTACCGCTGCCGCTGTGCACAAATTTGTTTCTGAACAGAAATAATCGTTGTCCTTTGCGCGTTTTCACCCAGCGTTCAACTTCATAAGAGCTGCCGTTGCGAAAGAAACCCGCGATGTTACGCTTCGAGGCAGCCGCTTCGCTGCGGCTCATGAAGAGTTTAAACACGTTCTGGCCGATGACTTCGTGTTCTTTCAGGCCGGTGTACTCTTCGCTCAGGCGGTTAAAACGCTGGATATTACCGTGTTGGTCGAGAATAACGATGACGGAGTTCGCTTCAGAAACAACCTGTTCCGCGAAAGAAAGCCCCTGCGCCAGGTCGCGTGCCACGGAGGGTGTATCGTTCCAGGCGGAAGCCGTACCGGCCCATTCATTACGGGTAATTTTGCGCCCGACAAGATGGACGGGAACCTCTTCGCCGTAAAGGGAAAGATTCAGAGAAATGCTGGAGGTGATCACCGTGAGCTGACGAATCAGGAGAGCCTGTTCATCATCCAGCGTCACGACCTGAGTAACATCGGCATTTTCGCTGGCGGCAAGATGCAGAGTGTTGCTGTCAGCGGACAATCGCCACCACGGGCTGTGAGTACCCATGTAACGAAACAGCAAATTCTGCTCCAGGTCGTCAATCATGATTTCTCCCGCCGCTACTCATTAGCGCACAAATTATTCATTTGCAGTCGACTTTTCCGTTGTAAAACAGCGGCAAAACCGAAGTGAACTTATTGTTTTTCCCTGTTTTATTATCATAAAACGAGTCAGGTAAAAAAGAATACACAGCGTATATAAATTCACGTAACCGAATATGACGGCACTCTTTTACTGTAGATAATTATGGCAATTTTGGGCGGACGGAGGCAGGAAATAGTAAGAAATAATGATGAATTTACGGAGGAGAGAAAAAAGAAAAATTGTCGGCCATTCCGAAAAGAAACGGCCAACAATTTAGCAGGTTATCAGGCAAAAGGGCGCGCGATAATACTGCGGGTTTCCATACGAACTTCAGCGATAGTTACGTCAATCACGTCCGTGACCTTGTAAACTGTTTCACCTTTAATTTGCACGGTGCCATTTTCCTGACTACAGACCAGTTCATCGCGAACGGCGTGCAGGAATGGGGCAGGAATAAAGGCGACAGCACCGTTATCCACCAGACGGACGCGCATCCCCCCGCGGCTGATATCAATGATCTCCGCCGCGAAGCGGGTATCGGTACCGGCTTTATCCTTAAGGAAACGCGCGTACAGCCAGTCACCCACGTCACGCTCCGCCATGCGGTTCAGGCGGCGACGCTCGGCCATTTGTATGGTCGTGTCGTCCTGAGGACGTGCAATGGTTTCGCCTTTGATGATCGCTTTCAGCAACCGATGGTTAACCATATCGCCATACTTACGGATAGGGGATGTCCACGTGGCGTAGGCTTCCAGGCCGAGGCCGAAGTGCGGGCCTGGCTCGGTGCTGATCTCCGCGAAGGACTGGAAGCGGCGAATGCGGCTGTCCAGGAAACCGGACGGCTGCGCGTCCAGTTCGCGGCGCAGCTTGCAGAAGCCCGGCAGCGTCAGCACTTCTTCCGGATCAACATGCACATCGTGATTTTTCAGCAGGGCGGCCAGCGCTTCGGTATTGGCCGGATCGAATCCGGTGTGAACGTTGTAAATACCAAAGCCCAGCCTGTCGCGCAGCACGCGCGCGGCACAAATGTTGGCGGAAATCATCGCTTCTTCGACGATGCGGTTAGCAATGCGTCGCGGCTCGGCCACGATATCCAGCACTTCACCTTTTTCGCCCAGAACAAAGCGATAATCCGGGCGATCCTTGAAGACCAGCGCGTGGGTTTTACGCCATTCGCTGCGGTTCAGGCAGATACGGTGCAGCAGGCGAATCTGTGACGCAACGGCGTCGGATTCAGGTTTCCAGCTACCCGTGTTCTCCAGCCAGTCGGAGACATTGTCATATGCCAGCTTGGCTTTTGATTCGATGGTGGCAGCAAAGAATTCGATATCGTCTTCAATCGTGCCATCTGCGGCAATGGTCATGCGGCAGGCGAGAACCGGGCGCACTTCATTTGGGCGAAGCGAGCAGAGATCGTCAGACAGTTCGCGCGGCAGCATCGGGATGTTAAAGCCCGGCAGGTAGTTGGTGAACGAACGCACTTTGGCCATATCGTCCAGCTTGCTGCCTTCCACAATCCAGGCCGTAGGGTCGGCGATGGCGACGGTTAAATGCAGTTTGCCGTCGTCGCTCTCTTCAGCGTAGAGCGCATCGTCCATATCTTCGGTACTGGCGCTGTCGATGGTGACAAATTCCAGCGCGGTAAGATCGCGACGCGTCAGGCCTTCGTCCTGCATCTCGGTTGCCACGCCGTCTGGCGCTTCTTTTTCAAGATTGTGGCGCGCAAGCGTAACCCACCACGGAACGAAATGGTCGTCACCGAAGGTGATAAACTGGGTCAGTTCCGCGTAAAAACCGCGGTCGCCTTTCAGAGGGTGACGGCGCATTTCGGCCACGGCCCAGTCACCGTCTTTAAAATCATGCTCAACGCCGCGTGCGGCCCGGCAGGGAATGGCATCTTTCAGCAGAGGGTGATCCGGCACGACAGAAAGGCGATCGTCTTTTCTCTGTACCTTGCCCACAAAGCGGGTCAGGAACGGTTCGATCAGTTCTTCCGGCTCGGCGGACTCACGCTCCTTCTCGGTATGAATGACGGCCATGACGCGATCGCCATGCATGACTTTCTTCATCTGCGGTGGCGGAATGAAGTAGCTTTTCTGCGCGTCAACTTCAAGGAAGCCAAAGCCCTTTTCCGTGGCTTTTACGACCCCTTCTGCACGCGGCGTCTGGGAATGCAGTTGCTGTTTAAGCTGCGCTAGCAGCGGGTTGTCCTGAAACATAATGTTCTATTTTCGTAGCCATTGAGCGGCTGACAGTTTTACGCGATTCTCACTGCTACAGCAAGCGGTCTTTAGGGTATGAGTAGGGTTATTCCGCTTTGCCAGACGCGACTTTCAGTCGGTTGATCCACCCCTCAAACGCGCTTTGGGTGAGCAGGGCTATCGCCTGGACGGCAGTCAGTCCGCCTTCCGTGAGCGGAGTAAACTGTGCGGCGCTGAATCGGTCCGGTGAACGTGCCAGTAAGTCGACTGCTGCCGCAAGCGCCGGAGAGGCGTGTGGCGTCGCGACCCTGCTATTTAGCAGGATCTCTCCCGTCAGGTCGAGCAGCGTTGGCTCGTGGCACAGCACCGGCGTCAGTCCCTCAAGCGCGGGTTCTGCCTGCCAGCGGGAAAGTGACTCAAGCTGATGCGCACTCGCATAGCGAAGCTCGACGACGGGCAGAAGCGCCACCCACGCCTCGGTGCACGCTGGCAGGGTATGCGGCTGAATATGATGGCCCGGCAGCCAGCGAACGGGATGGCCGAGCAGGGCCTGAAAGACTGCGACCACGCGCGCCTGAAAGCCAGTGAAGCCGATAATCTGATTGATCGTCACTGTGTCATAGGTTGTCAGCCCCACCTCATCCAGCTGGGTCCGCGCTTTATCATCAATGACGTCGGGCGAGCTGGCGAGCTGGCGGGCATACTGGGTGATTTGTGCCAGCCGTCGGTTGCTTTCGCGCGAGGAGTCAGGACCCGGCAGCGGGGCAAGAAGGGCAGCGTAATGGTTACAGAGCCGCTGAATGCCGCAGGCCTGGGCAACCGTCAATGCGGTGCTTAACCGGTCATAGGCGCTGAGTGTTCGCAGGCGGTTTAGGGGAAGTGAGAGCGGGAACAGCTGGTGGCATAAGGTTCTGGCAGGGGCAAGCCAGCCGGTACAGGCGCCGACAATCTCGTCAGGGAGGGCTAAATCGAGCAAAAAACGATCGTCGACGTTAGCGGCTTCGGGCACCAGGGGCAGCACATCCGACTGCGCGTGGTTTGACTGGGTTTCGTGATACCAGTGGCCTTTGCCGGAAAAACGGCGTTGTTCCATGGGCGTTCCTTGATCTCAAAATGGCGATCAATATCCTGGCGTAAGGCTGATAAAGGGAAAAATATTGTTAGGTGATAACAAATAGCAGAACGGAATAACGAAGGGATGACGCGGAGGGGGAAGCTCTCTTCCCGTGCGGGAAGAGAGCAACAGCTTATTTAATTTCCAGCTCGTTCATTGCAGCGATGTTGAAGCCGCCGTCAACGTGAACCACTTCGCCGGAGATACCTGCGGAAAGGTCAGAGCACAGGAATGCTGCAGAGTTACCGACATCTTCAATGGTAACGGTACGACGAATCGGGGTAACCGCTTCGCAGTGTGCCAGCATTTTACGGAAATCTTTGATGCCGGACGCCGCCAGAGTGCGGATAGGACCCGCAGAGATGGCGTTAACGCGCACGCCTTCCGGGCCCATTGCGTTCGCCATGTAGCGTACGTTAGCTTCCAGAGACGCTTTTGCCAGGCCCATCACGTTGTAGTTAGGGATAGCACGCTCAGCGCCCAGGTAGGACAGGGTCAGCAGCGCTGCGCCCGGGTTCAGCATCGCGCGGCAAGATTTCGCCATCGCAACGAAGCTGTAGGAGCTGATGTCGTGCGCGATTTTGAAGCCATCACGGGTAACCGCGTTCACGTAATCGCCGTCCAGCTGGTCGCCAGGCGCGAAGCCGATGGAGTGAACGAAACCGTCGAATTTTGGCCATGCTTTTGCCAGTTCAGCAAACATGCCATCAATGCTTTCGTCTTGTGCAACGTCACATTCCAGAACAATGCTGGAACCCAGCTGCGCGGCAAATTCTTCAACACGGCCTTTCAGCTTGTCGTTCTGGTAGGTGAACGCCAGCTCAGCGCCTTCGCGATGCATTGCCTGAGCGATGCCGTATGCGATGGACAGTTTGCTGGCAACGCCAGTCACCAGAATGCGCTTACCGGAAAGAAAACCCATAGCTTTAATCCTTATATTCATTGCTTATTTTGCCTTGTAATTCATAGCGTTACAGGCAGTATTTCAAAATCATTCGAAATTAGCTCGAAATTAGCTCGAAATTATAGCCCACTCACAGCCCCTTGTGTCACGCTATTTCTTGTCGATCTCCGAAGACGAATGCACCAAAAGGTGAGGCGCGGGCTGGCATGGGCTCAAAATTTCAGCATTCGTCCAGTATATCACCCGGCAGCAGCTTCGCCTCATCCAACCAGCAAGGTTCCGCT
This sequence comes from Enterobacter chuandaensis, assembly GCF_039718975.1. Classification (NCBI taxonomy): domain Bacteria; kingdom Pseudomonadati; phylum Pseudomonadota; class Gammaproteobacteria; order Enterobacterales; family Enterobacteriaceae; genus Enterobacter; species Enterobacter chuandaensis. Next base: position 2,578,022 of record NZ_CP097173.1, on the reverse strand, counting down.
CAGCGGTATTCACACTTTCCTGGTGTTTTCAACGAAACGCGCAACAACAATAAAGAATACCGGGACGAAGAAGATCGCGAGAAGCGTGCCGCTAATCATGCCGCCAAACACCCCGGTGCCGATAGCGTGCTGCGTGCTGTCACTCGCGCCACGCGCCAGCATCAGTGGCACCACGCCTAACGTAAAGGCTAACGATGTCATCAGAATAGGGCGCAGACGAAGGCTTGCGGCCTGTATCGTTGCCGCCAGCAGGGATTGTCCTTCCCGATGGAGCTGCTTTGCAAACTCGACAATCAGAATGGCGTTCTTGGCGGACAGGCCTATCAGGGTAATAAGACCGACCTTAAAGAAAACATCATTCGTCATGCCCGCAACGGAGACGGCAACTACCGCACCGATAAGCCCCAGGGGAACGACCAGCATGACCGCAAAGGGAATTGACCAGCTCTCATACAGAGCGGCGAGCACCATGAACACGACCAGTATCGACAGAACGATCAGACCCGGGAGTTGAGATTCGGATTTTCTCTCCTGCAATGAACTCCCGGCCCACTCGCCGGCCATCCCCTGCGGTAAATCCCGTGACAACATCTCCATAACCTTCATTGCGGTACCGCTGGATGTGCCCGGGGCCGCACTGCCGGTAATGCGGATAGCAGAATATCCCTGATAACGCGTCAACTGCTGCGGCGCAACGTTCCAGGAAAGCATTGCAAATGTAGAGACTGGCACCATCTGCCCCATACGGTTTTTTACCGATAATTTCAGGATCTGCTCAGGCTGCATGCGGTAAGGGGCATCGGCCTGAATAATGACCTGCTGAACGCGGCCGTTGTTGGTGTAGTCATTAACGTAGTTCGACCCCATGGTGACCGAGAGCGTCTGGTTGATTTCATCGAATGAAACGCCCAGCGCTTCCGCTTTTTCCCGGTCAATCTGAAGGGCCAGGCTTGTTCCTTCCGGCAGACCGTCTATATACACGTCACTCAGTTCAGGACGTTGATTAGCCTTCACAACCAGCGCATCGGCCGCTCTCTTTAACGCTCCATAGCCCAGTCCCGCCCTGTCCTGTACGTACCAGGTGAAGCCTGAGGAGGTGCCCATATCCGAAATGGCTGGCGGGAGAAGACTCATCGTGACGCCATCTGAGACGTTAGCCATGCTGGCCTGTATATGGTCGGCTTCATTCTGTGCGGTAGAACCCTGCCGATCTTTCCAGTCCTTCAGCGTGGTGAAGGCCATGGACGAATTCGGTCCCGAGCCTGAAAAACCAAACCCCAGAATCATAATGTTGCTTTCAATATCCGGCCGGGTCGCAATTTCCTCTTCAAATTTTTTCACTACTTTCAGGGTGCGCTGCATGGTGGCATCGGAAGGCAGCTGAATGGAGGACATAAAATAGCCCTGATCTTCATCCGGAAGAAAGGACGAGGGCAGCGAAGAAAGCCCAAAAAACAGCGCAGCACAAAGCGCAACGTACAGCAGCAGCATACGCCCGGTTCGTCTGAGTACCGCGCCCAGCCCGGATTCGTACCACGTCGTGAGGGTACGAAAGCGGGCGTTAAACCCTGCCGCGAACCCGCCACCACCGTGCTTTGCTGCGCTGTGAGGCTTAAGTAGCGTCGCGCAAAGCGCGGGGGTAAGCGTGAGGGCAAGAAATGCCGACAACAGTATGGATACCGCCATGGAAATACAAAATTGTCGATAAATAATCCCGACGGATCCTTCGGCGAAACCCATGGGAATAAAGACGGCGGTAAGCACCAGCGTGATCCCGATAATTGCCGGCGTGATTTCATTCATCGCCTCCCGGGTCGCATCGCGCGGAGAGAGTTGTTTTTCTTCCATCAGGCGCTCGACGTTCTCCACGACCACAATAGCGTCATCTACGATAATCCCAATCGCCAGAACCATGCCGAACATGGTCAGAATATTGATGGAGTATCCACTCAATAGCATCACCGTGAAGGTGCCAAGCAGTGCGACGGGGGCAACAATCGCCGGGATAAGCGTACAGCGTATCTTATGCAGAAACAGCAGCATCACGAGGAAGACCAGGACCATCGCTTCAACAAACGTCTGCACCACCTTCATGATGGAGAGCTTCACAAAAGGCGCGGTATCAAAGGGAACCGTAAACGTCATTCCTTCCGGCAACACCTGAGAAAGTTCGTCGATGCGCGCGCGTACGCCTGCAGCCGTGCTCATCGCATTGGCGCCAGGTGATAGCTGGACTGCCGCAGCCGTTGCGGGCAGCCCATTTTCGCGGATACCGAAAGCGTAGCTTTGCAGGCCGGACTCAATGCGCGCGACGTCGGACAGCTTCAGCCTTGCACCGGACGCTTCTGATTTCAGGGTAATATTCCTGAAAGCCTCTACGGAAGTGAGCTGCCCCTTCACGGTGATCGGATACGTTACGCCTTGCCCTTCAGATGCCGGTTCATCTCCCGTTTTGCCAGGCGAAACCAGGGCATTTTGCTGGCCAACAGCGGTAAGAACATCGCTCACCGAAAGTCCGTAGCTATGAAGCTTCATCGGGTCCAGCCAGATGCGCAGCGCTTTTTCGCCACCAAACAGCTGAATTTTCCCTACTCCAGGTACGCGGCGAAGCTCGTCGCTCACGTGCCGGGCAAAATAATCGCTTAAGTCGGCTTCCTCAAATTTACCGGTTGCGGACTTCAGCCCCACCATCATTAAAAATCCGGAATTGGCCGCCTCGACATTGATACCATTTTGCCTGACCGCCTGTGGCAAACGCGGTTCAACAATTTTGATCTGGTTCTGAAGGTCCATCTGCGCCAGCTTGATGTCCGTGCCGGGCTTAAAGGTCACGGTAATAGACGCAGAACCGGTTGTGTCACTGGACGATTCGAAGTAGAGCAGATTATCGACGCCAGATATTTCGCGCTCAATTAACGACACCACCGATGTATTCATAATATCGGGGCTGGCGCCCGGGTAGGTGACAGAAATAATGATCCCTGGCGGTGCCACCGCCGGATACTGTGCAACCGGCAGTCGGGGGATAGACAATACGCCCGCCAGGACGATAAAAAGCGCCACTACCCAGGCGAAAACGGGACGTTCAATAAAAAAATGAGGCATTAATTTAACTTCCAGATACGTGAATTTCGTCGTCGGTTGATACGCGCTTGCCGATACCCCTGAGGAGAACGACGGTTATTAGTAAGGTTCATCATTATGGGTAACGGGTATGTGGCTATTTCAGTGAGTTATTTTTGTTCAAAGTGGTGTGGTGGAAAGTCTACAACTCGCCTGTTTAGCGGACATGGGCGGTTTATGGAGAGAGTGTGGAGCGAAACAACGCGGTTGTTTATATCATTCTCATGATGAGGTACAGCGGTGAACCGCCAAAAAAGAGAATTAAATAACACTCATAGTAAAACACCAGATCGTTAAAATCTGGCGTAGCGTTCAGCAGCACAGTGAACGTAATAATGAGATAAACAAAAATCACCATTAGCCAGAAGGCGATGAGTAATAATTCTGTGAACGCGCCTGCTTTGTTTTGTATTATCAGAGAGACAACCGAAAGGGCAATGCAGCCATAGATAATGGGGGAAGAGGGTAGCGTTGCGGCGACTTTTTCATCCATTTTATGCATCAGTACCAGCCAGGTATAAAGTAATCCCCACGATAGCAGCAGGAAGAGAGAAAATATGCAGATTTTTTTAGGAGAGAAGTATTTCGAAAGTTCCATGCTCATTATCTCAACCAAATTCAGAAAGCCTTTACGCGTCGAGGGTATTTACCACGTTAAACGGAAGACGGTTTAACTCCGAATAACTATTGTGGACTGACATTGTCGAGTCTTTATTGACGGAATGTGTAGGCTGTATGGAGAAATTGCCGGGCGCTTAAATTAATTCAGGAAATTTTCACGGCCACGGCACTTTTTCCCGGAGCCTGTGTCTTATTGTGCTAAAGATATCTGATAGCGTGCTCAAAGGGATTTTACCCGCGGAGATAAAATGAACAAAAATACTCTAATCCTTGTTGTTGAAGATGAAAACGAAATTGCCGATATACTGATGAGTTACTTAGAGCGTTCTGGGATGAAAACGCTGAGAGCCCGACAGGGCGAGCAGGCGATAGCGCTCAATCGACTCCATAAACCGGATCTTATCTTGCTGGATATCCATCTGCCCGTATGCGATGGCTGGAGCGTACTCACGACGCTCCGTCAGGAAAGTTCTGTGCCCGTCATTATGGTGTCCGCACTCGATCAGGACGTGGATAAGCTGATGGGGCTGAGGCTTGGCGCGGATGATTACGTCATCAAACCTTTCAACCCTTCCGAAGTGGTCGCGCGGGTTGAAGCCGTGCTGCGCAGAACCAGACCCGCTCTCCAGCAGGCGGAGGCCGCGCCTCTCAGGACGACTTTTATTACGGTCTATCCGGACGATTTCTACGTTGAGGTCACCGTGGGCGCAGAAGTGGTCTCGCCAGTATTAACGACCACGGAATTTAAGCTTCTGACTTATCTGGTGAGATTCCCGCGAAAGGTCTGTTCCCGCGAAGAGTTACTCAACGCGTGTCTGCCGGAAGGCGATGCGCTCGACAGAACGGTAGACAGCCATATGAGTAAGCTGCGTAAAAAGCTGGAGCTTGCAGGCCTTTATGGCGTTCCTGAGAGCATCAGGGGGATGGGCTATCGGCTTGGGGAGAAAAAATGAACAGAGACTCTGTCCTGAGTCGACAGATCTTAACGTATATGCTGTTGCTGACGTTTATGATCATTGCCATTGTGGTACTGGGCTCCTGGTTTTTTTACTCGTTTATTCTCGATCACCTCCCCGGCGGTGCCGCTGCGGGTGATGACGAGCAAATGACGATGTGGGACTGGGTGTGGATCGGGACCGCGACAACAATCAGTCTGATAATTGCGATATTTTTAACGATAAAACTTTCTTCGCGAATACTCACCCCGTTAAACGCGGTAGCGTCCAGCCTGAGAAAAATTTCTCAGGGCCAGCTGGACGCCCGGGCTTATTGCGCCAGTTCCCGGCTGGGAGAGGTCAATCATCTGGTCACAGATTTCAATGAAATGGCGGAAAAACTCCAGACGCTGGATATTCAGAGGAAATCCTGGAATGCCGCCATTGCCCATGAGCTGAGAACCCCGGTCACGATTTTACGCGGTCGGCTTCAGGGACTGGTTGACGGCGTTTTTGAGCCGGATCCGCTGCTTTTTAATAATCTTCTCAAGCAGACTGAGGGGTTAACCCGTTTGATTGAAGATCTCCGGGTCATCAGCTCTGACGGCGGGGCGGGTTACACGTTGTATAAATCCAGAACGGACCTCAAAGGCACAATCCAGGATGCGCTTGATACTTTCATGCCCGAGTTCAAACGCAACCAGTTTGCGATTAAGACAGAGATAAGGGAACAGCGATGCGTATTCGATCCATTACGCATCAATCAGTGTCTGGCCGTTCTGTTTGACAACGCATTACATTATTCAACTTCGCGGAAACTCATCGTAAAAAATGGCGTCTCTGATAAAGGCAATTATATCCTTATTCAGGACGGCGGGCCGGGCATCCCAAGGGAATTTCATGATTACTTATTTCAGCCCTTCCAGCGGGATAATGGTGCCAGAGATGCGAATCCTGAAGGATGTGGTCTAGGCTTATCGGTGGTAAAAGCCATCATGCTGGCTCATGGTGGCGATGTAACGTATACCTTATCGAAGCAAAACCACTCCATTTTCAAACTGACCTGGCCCGACGCCTGAGCCCTGGCGGCAGGTCAGCCTGGCCTGCCCGCCGATAGCGTTAACTGCCATATATCGCCTAATTTTGTATCCCAATCCAGAGGGGTAATACGCAGTTTGCCCCGTTTTGGGCTTAAGGTTATTTCACTGAAGTAAATTTCATCGCTTTTCAACATGAGGTCAACGCGGCAGTAGTCAAGACCCTTCGCCAGCTCCTGAGCGGCCAGCAAAGCCTCACGGAACAATTTCGGCTCGCCGGGCGCAACTGGTGTATTAGGATATTCCATCTGGAAGGGCTGTAAATTCCAGTATCGGTCGTAAACGTTGATAAACTCTCTGCCGCGGTCATCCGTATAATCGGCCTCAACATAGTGTGCGACGCCGTGAAAACAGTGAATTCGCAGCATTTCCGGCGTGCTGTTCCTGTCCGCATTATTGAAAAGATCGACATAAGGCTCACACAATATAACGGGTGTAATATTTTTGTACTGCCACTCACGCGTGGTGTAATACAAATTCTTCTTTAATGCGAGAGTAATCTTTTTTCGGGCCTGCCGGTAATTGAACTGATCTTTGTTTGTACAGATTATTGTGCTACCACTGTCATGATTGCACTTAAGGACGAATTGATCGGGCAGTGTTGAAAAATCAATATGCGAAAACCTGCGGTATACCCCAATCAAAGGCACCGCTTTTACGCGCGTTGTTCTGGACGCAACGTATTCGCGGACGGCGAGTTTATCGGCAAGCATTGTATAGAGATTATTATGGTCATAAACCAGGCGATGACATATTTTTTCACTCAACGTCGTGGGTGATTTAATGTCAGGGGTTCTGCCTGATGTCTTTTTGAGTCTTGCAGTATGAAAATTCAGGTCCGTCATGAAATATGAGCGGCATTTTCTGATGAGATACTCTGTGTATTTTAGAACATAAGTGGTGGTGTTCATTTCTTCTCCTCCGTAATGTTCCGGTATTCTGGAGAAGAACTATTGATTGATATTGCTTAAAATGTGGAGCAGGGATGGAGACAAAAAATAAAAGGATTAAATAGCGCACGCAGGCTATTTAATCCTTATTTGAGCGAAGCAATCTGTGTTTACCGCTGCGCTTAACGGTCTTTTCTCCACGCATCAGCCGTCAACGCTTCACCAAAATGACCGGCAATCAGCCTTTTTGTCAGCTCATGAAGCGGGGAGGCCATCACATCCGCGGTGCTGCCGCGCTCGACGACTTCCCCCTGGTGCATGACCATTACCTGGTCGCTGATGTGCTTCATCATCCCCAGATGCTGAGTGACGTAGATATAGGAGATACCCTGCTTTTCCTGTAATTCGAGCATCAGGTTAATCAGCTGTGAACGCATCGACATATCCAGCGAGGCCAGGGCTTCGTCAGCCACGATCACTTTCGGGCGCAAAATTAACGCGCGCGCCAGACCGAGACGCTGTTTCTGCCCTGGAGCCAGCATATGCGGGTAGTAGCTTTCGTGGTCCGGCAGCAGCCCAACCATGCGCAGGGTTTCAACAATGCGCTTACGGCGCGCCTCTGGCTCCAGGTCGGTGTTCAGCCGCAGCGGAAAATCGAGGATCTGCGAAATGCGCTGGCGTGGATTTAGCGAGGTTGACGGATCCTGGAAAATCATACGGATGCGCTGGCTACGGAACGAGTAATCACCAAAGTGCAGAGGATGATCGTCAATCAACACTTCTCCGGCGGTGGGCTCGACCATGCCGGCAAGCATCTTCGCCAGGGTGGATTTCCCGGAGCCGTTTTCACCAATGATCGCCAGCGTCTGCTTTTCACGCAGCGTAAAGCTCAGGGGTTTAACCGCTTCGACCGTCTGACGATGAAACAGGCCCGTACGATAGCGAAAGGTCTTACTCAGGTTGCGGACTTCCAGCAAGGTTTCGACCATTTCACTCTCTCTCCATGTTCAGCGGGAAATGACAGGCGTAAAGATGATTTTTGGCTCCGGTGAGGCGCGGCGTCTCGATGCATTTACGCTGAGCATACGGACAACGCGGTCCCAGACGACAGCCTATCGGCAACGATTCCAGCAGCGGGATCGCCCCCGGCAGGGTATTCAGGCGGCTCTTATGCGGCATGGCGCTGCCAAAATCGGGAATGGCGCGGATAAGCGCCTGCGTGTACGGATGGTGTGGAGCGGTGATCAGGTCTTCGCTAGGAGCAGTTTCGACCGTTTGTCCGCAGTACATCACGTCAATTTTATCCGCCCACTTGCTCAGCATTTGCAGGTCATGGCTGATCAGCAAAATGGTGGTGTTGTTATTCTGATTCAGCCGCGACAGCAGGCGGAAAATTTGCGCCTGAGTGGTCGGCTCCATCGCGTTCGTCGGCTCATCTGCAATCAGCAAACGCGGCTGATTGGCCAGCGCGATGGCAATCATCACTTTCTGACACTCGCCGTCCGTCAGTTCATACGGGAAGCTGCGCATCGCGTCTTTGTGATCTTTGATCCCAACGCGGTGCAACAGCTCGATGGCGCGGCGTTTGCGCCAGCCGAAACGCTGCCACCAGCGGCCTTTATAGGTCCAGCCGGGGATGTTCTGCATCAGCTGTTTGCCCACGCGCTCGGACGGATCGAGACAGGACTGTGGCTCCTGAAAGATCATCGAGACGTTATGGCCGACCAGTTTGCGACGCTCGCGAGGGGAGAGGCGCAGCAGGTCGATATCGTCAAACCGCATACGGTCGGCGGTCACGCGCCAGTTGTCTTTTGCCACGCCGCAGATGGCCTTAGCGATCAGGCTTTTCCCCGAGCCGGATTCGCCTACCAGCCCGCGAATCTCGCCCTCGGCGAGGGTGATACTGATGCGGTCGACGGCTTTAACCCAGCCTTCACCGGTTTTAAACTCGATGGTGAGGTTGCGAATATCAAGAAGCGGCATTATTGCACCCCCGCGTTAATTGCACGGCGAATACCGTCGCCCAGCAGGTTGATCAGCAACACGCTTGCCATAATCGCCGCTCCCGGCAGCATAACCGTCCATGGCGCCACGTAGATCAACTCCAGCGCGTCACCGAGCATCGCACCCCATTCAGGGGACGGCAGCTGTGCGCCGAGGTCAAGGAAGCCGAGCGCAGCGATGTCCAGGATCGCCATCGACAGGGCGCGGGTGATCTCGGTGACCAGCCCGGCGGCGATGTTCGGCAGAACGGCAAACCAAAGAATATTGAAGGTTGTCGCACCGTCCAGACGGGCCGCAACGACATACTCTTTTTCCAGCTCGTCGTGCACCATGCTGTAAACCGAGCGCACGATGCGGGGCAGGATAGCCAGCCAGACGGCGAACATAGCGTGCGACAGATGCGGACCGGCAAAGGCAACCACAATGATCGCCAGCAGCAGAGACGGAATCGACAGCAGCGTGTCCAGAATATGGTTCAGCACTGCCGAGCGCAGGCCATGCGTGGAGCCCGCGAAAATCCCCAGGCCCAGTCCGCAAATCGTCGCCGCGAGGGTCACCACAAACGCGCCGCCCACCGTTGGGGCAGCACCGCTTAACAGGCGGCTCAACACGTCACGTCCGAGGTCGTCAGTGCCCAGGAAGAAAGAGACTTCGCCGTAGCGTGACCAGGAAGGCGGCAGCAGCTGATAGCCAAGGAACTGCTGGTCGATGCCGTAAGGCGCAAACCACGAGCCAAAGGCGCAAAGCAATACCAGCCCGGCGCAGCCATAAAGGCCGATCATTGCCGTGGTATCACCATAGAATTTACGCCACACGGTACGTAGCGCACCGGGTGTGCGCTTTTCACTGTATACGCTATCGTAGGGCATACCATTCCTTATGCTTCAGAGGGTTAGCCATGGCACCCAGAATATCGGACAACACGTTAACAATAATGACCAGCGAACCAATCACCATTACGCCTGCGGAAATCGCGGCGTAGTCCTGCTGGCGGATGGCGTTAATCAGCCAGCGTCCCAGCCCTGGCCAGCTAAAGACCATCTCAGTGATCATCGCCAGAGTGAGCATGGTGGAAAACTGTAATCCCAGACGCGGGATCACCGGCGGCAGGGCGTTGTGCAGGACATTGCGGCGCAGTATGGTCAGGCGCGACAATCCGCGCGTGGCGGCGGCTTTGACGTAGTTCTGGTCAAACACCTCGATGGTGCTCAGGCGCATCAGGCGGATCACTTCGGTGGTGGGCGCAACCGCCAGCGTCAGCACCGGCAATACCATATGGCGCAGGGCGCTGACGATCATCTCATGACGCCACACGGAGTCGGACAGCCACGCGTCAATGATGGCAAAACCCGTCACCGTTTTAACCGTATAGAGCAGATCAAAACGGCCAGAGACCGGTAGCCAGCCCATTGTCAGGGAGAAGAACAGCGTCAGCAGGAGCGCGAGCCAAAAGACCGGTATGGAGAAGCCGAGCAGGGCGAGGGCGCTGATAAACTTATCCTGCCATTTGTTGCGGTAGATCCCGGCCAGCATACCCACGGGAATGCCCACTATCAGGGCAAAGCCGAAGGCCAGAATGCACAGCTCCATTGTCGCCGGGAACACCTCTTTCAGCTGTTGAGAGATAAGCTGCCCGTTAATGCTGGACACGCCGAAATCCCAGTGCAGCAGACCGTTAAACCAGAACAGCCAGGCATCCCACAGCGATGACCCCTGAAGCGGGGCGTGCGGCGTGAAGTAGCTCAGGCTGAAGCCAACGAAGGTCAGCAGAAAGAGCGTCACCAGCAGCAGCAGGAGTCGACGTAAGGTAAAAATAATCATGGTTTTTTCACCTCTTGTTCTTTTTCGCGCGACACGCCGGCGAACGAGGCGTTGCCAAACGGGCTCAGCACCAGCCCTTTAATATCATAGCGATAGGCCTGGAGGCGCAGGGAAGAGGCCAGCGGCAGCACGGGCAATTCCTGTGCGAGGATCTTCTGCGCTTCATCGTATGCGTCGATGCGCGAGGCCAGCTGTTGGGAAGAGAGCGCTTTTTGCAGCACGGCGTCGAACTCCCGGTTACACCAGTGGGCGTAGTTGGTTTGCGAGTTAATCGCAGCGCAGCTCAGCAGCGGCCGGAAGAAGCTGTCCGGGTCGTTACTGTCGGTCGCCCAGCCGGTCAGGGTTAGATCATGATTCATGTCCATCAGGCGCGCCTCCTGGAAACGGCCCTCAACCGGTACGATAATCACTTTGACGCCTACCTGCGCCATATCCGCCTGCAGCAGCTCGGCGGTTTTCAGCGGGCTGGGGTTCCACGCCTGGGAACTGGTGGGCACCCAAAGCTGGAGCGTCAGGTTTTCCGCACCCAGCGCTTTAAGCTGCTCACGCGCCTTTGCCGGATCGTACTCCGTAATTTTAGCCTCACCGTCATAGGCCCACGAGGCGCGCGGTAAAATAGAGGCGGCGGTTTCCGCCGTACCGTAGTAGATCGACTGCATCAGACGCTGGTTGTTGATTGCCAGCGCCAGGGCGTGACGAACGGCAGGGTTGTTCAGCGGCGGCTTATCGGTGTTAAACGCGAGGTATGCGATGTTCATTCCCGGGCGTAACGTCAGGCGCAGGCGCGGATCGTCGCGCAAAATGGTGAGCTGGCTGGCGGCAGGCCAGGCGAGCACGTCGCATTCCCCGGTCAGCAGTTTTGACAAACGTCCCGTTCCGCCTGAACCGAGATCGACCACCACCTGCGGCATCAACGGCGTCCCGCGCCAGAAATGTTCATGCCGCTGCAGGCGAATATATTGCCCCGCGCGGTATTCGGCCAGCTGGAACGGGCCGGTACCCACCGGCTGACGGTCGAGCAGCTCCTGACGATCTTTTTTCGTCAGCTTCGCCGCGTATTCAGCAGACATGACGGAGGCATAGTGGGTCGCCAGATGCCAGAGGAAAGAGGCATCCGGGCGCGTCAGGGTAAACTCAACCGTCCGGTTATCGAGCTTGCGCACGCTTTTCACGGTGTCGGCAAACTGCAGGCTGTCGAAATAGGGGAAGTTACTGCCGTTAACGTTATGCCACGGGTGGTTGCGGTTAAAGATTCGCTGGAAGGTGAAGACCACGTCATCCGCGTTCAGCTTGCGCGTGGGGGTAAACCACGGCGTGCGCTGAAACGCGACATCGTCGCGCAGGCGAAAACGGTAGGTTGCACCGTTGTCCAGCACTTCCCAGCTTTCCGCCAGCTCAGGCACCAGGCGGTAGGTGTACGGGTCAACATCAAGTAGACGGTCATACAGCTGTGCAGCAAGCGTATCCACAATCAGGCCGCTGCCCGCTTTCTGCGGGTTGAAGGTATCCACCTGGCCGCTCACGCAATAGACGAAGCCGCTGTCGCGAATGTCGGGCTGCGGCGTTTGGCCGGGCGCGGCAAACGCCTGGCTGCTGAACAGACCGAGTGCAAATAAGGACGATAAAACCAGACGCATAATTTTTAAGGTTTTTAGGTTCGATCTGCAAAGTGTATCGCACTTACGCCTGCTTCGTAAAAATGTCTGCGGGTAAGTGCCGATATTGTCAGCGCATTTGATGCTTTTTAAGCAATGCCCGTAACTGATGGTAGGTCAGGCCCAGGAGTTCAGCTGCCCGTTTCTGGTTATATTTCGCCGCTTTCAGGCTCTGCTCCAGCAACTGTTGCTCCTGCTCGTGCTGGAACTGGCGCAAATCAAGGGGAAGCGCGGGAGTATCGCCTGATGATGACGGGGAGGAAACCGGCGGCAGACTGCGCTGAAAAGGATCGATAATAATATTGTCCAGTTCCGTCTCGCTGCTGCCGTGGCGGTAAACAGAACGCTCCACAACGTTTTTCAGTTCGCGAATATTCCCCGGCCAGTGGTAAGCCAGCAGCGTCTCCTGCGCATGATCGCTGAAGCCAGGGAAGAGCGGCAGACCGAGCTCGCGGCACATCTGAATCGCAAACTGATCGGCGAGCAGCATAATGTCGCTTCTTCGCTCGCGCAGCGGCGGAAGCTGAACGACGTCAAAGGCCAGGCGGTCAAGAAGGTCGGCACGGAATTTTTCTTCTGCCACCATCTCCGGCAGATTGGCGTTGGTGGCGCACACCAGACGTACATTTACCTGTAGAGGCTGGCTGCCGCCGACGCGTTCCAGTTCGCCGTACTCAATCACGCGCAGCAGTTTTTCCTGCACCAGCATCGGCGCGGTGGCGAGTTCATCAAGGAACAGGGTGCCGCCGTCGGCGCGCTCAAAGCGCCCCGGGTGGCGTTTCTGAGCGCCAGTAAACGCGCCCGCTTCGTGGCCGAACAGCTCGGTGTCGAGCAGGTTTTCATTCAGCGCCGCACAGTTCAGCGAAATAAAGGGGCCGTCCCAGCGTCCGGATAAATAATGCAGACGGTTAGCAATCAATTCTTTACCCGTACCGCGCTCGCCGATTATCAGCACCGGTTTGTTGAGCGGAGCGAGGCGAGAGACCTGTTCGAGCACCTCAAGAAAGCTGTTTGCTTCACCGAGTAAATTGTCTTTGTATCCAGCCATGATGAAATTAACCACTCCTTAGCGATATTCACCAGGTTAGCATAGTTCCGTGATGAGTAAAAATCAATCACGCTGAATAAAATCAATAAGATATAAAACTGGCACGGGAATTGTATTATCGATACAGCAGGGCATAGCCCGATAACAGAACTATGAGGATTTGATTATGGGTATTTTTTCTCGTTTTGCCGACATCGTGAACGCCAACATCAACTCACTGCTGGAGAAAGCGGAAGATCCGCAGAAGCTGGTGCGCCTGATGATTCAGGAGATGGAAGACACGCTGGTTGAAGTGCGTTCTACCTCCGCCCGCGCGCTGGCTGAGAAAAAACAGTTAACGCGCCGTATTGAGCAGGCGAGCGGCCAGCTCAATGAATGGCAGGAAAAAGCAGAGCTCGCGCTGCGCAAAGATAAAGAAGATCTGGCCCGCGCGGCGTTGATTGAAAAACAGAAGCTGGCGGACATGATCGCGACGCTCGAACATGAAGTGACGCTGGTAGATGACACGCTTACCCGCATGAAGAAAGAGATTGGTGAGCTTGAGAACAAACTGAGCGAAACCCGCGCACGTCAGCAGGCGCTGACCCTGCGTCACCAGGCGGCAAGCTCCTCCCGCGACGTGCGTCGTCAGCTGGACAGCGGCAAGCTGGATGAGGCGATGGCGCGTTTTGAATCCTTTGAACGTCGTATCGATCAGATGGAAGCGGAAGCAGAGAGCCACAGTATTGGTAAGCAAAAGTCGCTGGATCAGCAGTTTGCCGACCTGAAAGCGGACGATGCCATCAGCGAGCAGCTGGCGGCATTGAAAGCCAAAATGAAGCAAGATAACCAATAATAAAGCTGCGGCACCTGAGCGTGCCGCTAAGCATCCTAAGACAAGGAGTACACATGAGCGCGCTTTTTCTGGCCATTCCCCTGACGATTTTCGTGCTGTTTGTTTTGCCGATTTGGCTATGGCTTCACTACAGCAACCGTTCTTCAGGGAACGATTTATCCCAGAGTGAACAACAACGTCTGGCCCAGCTTACCGAACAGGCAAACAAGATGCGCGACCGCATTCAGGCGCTGGAAGCAATCCTGGATGCAGAACATCCAAACTGGAGGGACCGTTAATGTCGGGACTGAATCTGAACAAAAAATTGTGGCGAATTCCGCAGCAGGGCATGGTGCGTGGTGTCTGTGCCGGGCTGGCCCATTATCTTGACGTTCCGGTAAAACTGGTGCGTGTGGTCACTGTGCTGTCGATATTCTTCGGTCTGGCGTTTATCACCTTCGTCGCCTACATCGTGCTGTCGTTTGTCCTTGACCCAATGCCGGAAGGTGAGCTGGCCGCAGAAAGCGCCCCTACCAGTAACGATCTTCTCAATGCGGTGGACGATCAGCTGGCTGCCGGGGAGAAGCGGTTACGTGAGATGGAGCGTTATGTCACCTCCGATACCTTTACGCTGAGAAGTCGTTTTCGTCAGCTTTAAGAGAGAAAATACATGAAACAAAACTGGCAACAGGCCGGTCAGAAGGTAAAACCCGGCCTGAAAATCGCAGGTAAACTGGTTCTGATGACGGCGTTACGTTACGGCCCGGCAGGTGTGGCGGGTTGGGCGATCAAATCTGTTGCCCGCAAACCGATCAGAATGTTGCTGGCCGTGGCGCTCGAACCTCTGCTGCAGAAAGCGGCGAAACGGCTGTCACGCCGCTATTTATCCCGGTAAATCACGCTCGCGTTAGCCCTTTCTCCTCCTGAGAGGGGCTAACGGCCATTCCCGTTTTTTCGCCTGTTACCTCACTTTTTTTGCGGCAGCTCACATTACTGCACAGAGCTGCTTTGCAATTGCCTTTTTCAGCCTCCCGTTCCGTTGACAGATATTTTACAGGAGAGTAGATTGCCCGTCGTGGGACCGCTACCATGGAAAATAATGTGAACGCAAAAATTAAAAATCTTATCAATCATATTTACGGTGAATCATTTTCTGAAGCACATTTTAAAGTATTATTAACAAAGCTCGAACAAGCCGCCGTTGATATTACAGAAAAACGTAAAACAGGATGGGATGAAAAAGATGTTGTCCTGATCACCTATGCCGATCAGTTCTCCGCGAAAGGGGAGAAAGCCCTGCCGGTATTTACCCGTTTTTATAATGAGTGGCTTGCGCGTACGTTTTCCCATGTCCACCTTTTGCCTTTTTATCCGTGGTCATCTGATGACGGCTTTTCCGTTATTGATTACCACGCTGTTGCGCCCGAAACCGGAACCTGGCGAGATGTGGCTGAATTAAAACAGTCTGCCAGCTTAATGTTTGATTTTGTGTGCAACCATATGTCAGCAAAAAGTGAATGGTTTGCTAATTATCTGGCGCAGAAACCGGGCTACGAAGATTTCTTTATTTCAGTCGATCCTGAAACTGATTTATCGGCAGTAACGCGTCCTCGCGCATTACCACTGCTGACGCCTTTTACACTGCATGACGGCAGCGTACGTCATCTGTGGACCACCTTCAGTGATGATCAGATCGATCTCAACTTCGCCTCACCTCAGGTGCTGATTGCGATGGTTGACGTCCTGCTTCATTACCTTGCGGAAGGGGCGCGTTATATCCGTCTGGATGCCGTCGGGTTTATGTGGAAAATCCCAGGAACAAGCTGCATCCATCTGGAACAGACGCATTGCCTTATTCAGCTTTTCCGCGCGATTACTGAACTCGTGGCGCCGGGAACGGTGATCATTACCGAGACGAATGTCCCGCACAAAGACAATATCTCCTACTTCGGTGACGGTGAAAACGAAGCCCAGATGGTCTATCAGTTCTCCTTACCGCCGCTGGTGCTGCATGCTGTTCACCGTCAGGATGTCAACGCCCTCTGCCAGTGGGCAGGGTCGCTGGCGCTGCCTTCGACAAAAACGACCTGGTTCAACTTCCTGGCCTCTCACGACGGTATCGGTCTGAACCCGCTACGCGGCATTCTTCCGGAATCAGAAATCCTTTCACTGGTCGAAAAACTTCAGCAGGAAGGTGCGCTGGTCAACTGGAAAAATAACCCTGACGGAACGCGCAGCCCTTACGAAATTAACGTGACCTATCTGGACGCGTTAAGTTCGCAAAACAGTTCGGATGATGAACGCATTGCGCGATTTATTCTGGCGCATGCCGTACTGTTAAGTTTCCCTGGTGTTCCAGCTATTTATATTCAAAGCATTCTTGGTTCCCGTAACGATTACGAAGGCGTCGAGCGTCTTGGATATAACCGCGCAATAAACCGGAAGAAATACACTGCCGGTCAGGTTGACCAGGAACTCAATACTACGAATAGTATTCGCCATAAAATTTATTCTCGCTTAAGCGAGCTTGTTGCGGTCCGTCGCGGGGAAAGTGCATTCCATCCTGATAGTCAGGCATTATTTGAATCCCTGGATGAACAAATTCTTAAAATTATTCGCGTGGCGGAAAATGGCGAGAGAATTACAGCGCTGTTTAATTTTAGTAATAACGTTCATACCGTTAATGAAGAAACGCTAAACGGTACGGAATTGCTATCAGGACAAGCTGTTAGCGGTAAGGAACTGACCCTCAATCCATGGCAGGTTATGTGGATTAAAGAAAACTAAAAAGGACCCTGAAATGAAAATGCCCAAAATTGTGCTGTTATCAGCACTGGTTTCGTGCGCCCTGTTATCAGGCTGTAAGGATGACAAACCTTCTGCTGTCACCATCGAGTTTATGCACTCATCGGTAGAGCAGGAGCGTCAGGCAGTTATTACGAAACTGATCGAAAAATTCGAGAAAGAGAACCCTGGCATCACCGTGAAGCAGGTGCCGGTAGAAGAGGATGCCTACAACACCAAAGTGATTACGCTCGCCAGGACGGGCGCGCTGCCTGAGGTGATTGAAATCAGCCATGACTACGCGAAAGTCATGGATAAAGAGCAACTGCTGGATCGCAACGCTATCGGCGAGGTCATTAAAGCGGTAGGCGAAAATACCTTCTATGACGGGATCCTGCGCGTGGTGCGCACAGAAGACGGCACCGCCTGGACGGGAGTACCAATGAGTGCCTGGCTGTCCGGCGTCTGGTATCACAAAGATGTGCTTGCCGCTGCGGGCATTGAGGAACCGCATAACTGGGAACAACTGCTTAACGCCAGTCAGAAACTGAGCGACCCGGCCAATAAACATTACGGTATTGCGCTACCTACCGCAGAAAGCGTGATGACCGAGCAGGCATTCTCCCAGTTTGCGCTGTCCGGCGGCGCGAACGTTTTTGACGCCAACGGGAACGTTGAAATTGATACCCCTGAAATGGCGAAAGCGCTGACGCTCTATAAAGCGCTGGCCGCGACCACCATGCCGGGCTCGAACGACGTCATGGAGATCAAAGATGCCTTCATGAACGGTTCTGCACCGATGGCCGTCTATTCCACCTACATCCTGCCAGCGGTATTCCAGGACGGGAACCCAGCCAACCTTGGCTTTGTCGTTCCGACAGAAAAAACCTCTGCCGTTTACGGCATGGTTACCTCCCTGACGATCACCACCGGTCAAACTGACGATGAAACTCAGGCGGCTGAAAAGTTTGTCACCTGGATGGAGCAAGCACAAAACGCAACCGACTGGGTCATGATGTCGCCAGGCGCGGCGCTGCCGGTGAACAAGCTGGTGGTGGGTACGGATACCTGGAAAAACAACGACGTGATTAAAGCGTTTGGCCAGCTGCCTTACGAGCTGATCGCCCAGTTCCCGAACGTGCAGGTATTTGGTGCGGTAGGGGATAAAAACTTCACGCGCATGGGCGATGTAACAGGGTCCGGCATTATCAGCTCCATGGTGCATAACGTCACGGTGGGTAAACAAGATCTCAGCGCCACGCTTAGCAATAGCCAGAAGCGACTGACTGACCTGATTTCACAACGATAGGAGCGCTCTGCGGAAGGAAATTATGAAGACGTTGTTTTCTGGTCGTTCAGATATGCCTTTCGCCATGCTGCTGTTGGCCCCCAGCCTGATTTTGCTGGGGGGCCTGGTGGCCTGGCCAATGATTTCCAATATTGAAATCAGTTTCTTACGTCTGCCGCTTAACCCGCGTATTGATGCGGTGTTCGTCGGCCTTGATAACTACATCCGCATTCTTGGGGATGCTGCGTTCTGGCACTCGCTGTGGATGACGTTCTGGTATACGGCGCTGGTCGTGCTCGGCAGTACCGGGCTGGGGCTTGCCGTCGCCATCTTCTTTAACCGTGAGTTCCGTCTGCGGAAAACGGCGCGTTCGCTGGTGATTTTATCCTATGTAACGCCGTCTATTTCCCTGGTGTTTGCCTGGAAATACATGTTCAACAACGGCTACGGGATTGTGAACTATCTGGGCGTCGATCTGCTGCATCTTTATGACCAGGCACCGCTGTGGTTCGACAACCCTGGCAGCAGTTTTGTGCTGGTGGTGCTGTTCGCCATCTGGCGCTACTTCCCGTACGCGTTTATCTCATTCCTGGCGATTTTGCAGACCATTGATAAATCGTTGTACGAAGCGGCAGAGATGGACGGAGCCAACGCCTGGCAGCGTTTTCGTATCGTCACGTTGCCCGCCATCATGCCGGTGCTGGCAACGGTGGTGACGCTGCGAACCATCTGGATGTTTTACATGTTTGCGGATGTCTACCTGCTGACCACCAAGGTCGATATTTTGGGCGTCTATCTCTACAAAACCGCGTTTGCTTTCAACGATTTGGGCAAAGCGGCGGCAATCTCTGTGGTGCTGTTCGTGATCATCTTTGCTGTGATCCTGCTGACCAGAAAAAGGGTAAACCTCAATGGCAACAAATAAACGCATGCTGGGCCGTATTGGTTTTTATCTCGGGCTGGCGGTATTTCTGATTATCACGCTGTTCCCGTTCTTCGTGATGCTGATGACGTCGTTCAAAAGCGCGAAAGAGGCGATATCGCTGAACCCGACGATTCTGCCGCAGGCATGGACGCTTCAGCATTACGTCGACATCTTTAACCCGCTGATCTTCCCGTTTGTGGACTACTTCCGCAACAGCATGGTGGTGTCGCTGACGTCGTCGGTCATTGCGGTGTTTCTCGGTACGCTGGGCGCTTATGCGTTGTCCAAACTGCGTTTTAAAGGACGCACGACGATCAACGCGAGCTTCTATACCGTCTATATGTTCTCCGGGATTTTGCTGGTGGTACCGCTGTTCAAAATCATCACCGCGCTCGGCATTTATGACACCGAAATGGCGCTGATCATCACCATGGTGACCCAGACGCTGCCGACGGCGGTATTCATGCTGCGCAGCTATTTCGACACCATTCCGGACGAAATAGAAGAGGCGGCGATGATGGATGGTCTGAACCGTCTGCAAATCATCTTCCGTATTACCGTGCCGCTGGCGATTTCCGGTCTCGTGTCGGTGTTTGTTTACTGCTTCATGGTGGCGTGGAACGACTACCTGTTTGCCTCCATTTTCTTGTCCAGTGCCATCAACTTTACCTTGCCGGTCGGGCTGAACACGCTCTTTAGCACGCCAGATTATATCTGGGGTCGCATGATGGCGGCATCACTGGTGACGGCACTTCCGGTGGTCATCATGTACGCACTCTCTGAACGTTTTATTAAAAGTGGTTTGACCGCCGGTGGCGTCAAGGGCTAAGGCGGTCAATTTTTTATCAGGAGCAAGTTATGAAGAAGTTAGTTGCGACAGCGCCACGCGTAGCGGCGCTGGTGGAATATGAAGATCGTGCTGTTGAAGCACATGAAGTGAAAATTCGCGCCCGCTTTGGCGCACCGAAGCACGGCACCGAAGTCGTGGATTTCCGCGCGGCAAGCCCGTTTATTGATGAAGAGTTCAACGCGGAGTGGCAGATGTTCACCCCGCGTGAAGAGGGCGCAGCGCGCGGTATCGAATTCGGTAAATTCCAGCTGGGCAACATGATCGTTGGCGACATTGTTGAATGTGGCGCAGACGTGACGGAATACCAGGTCGGCGACAGCGTCTGCTGCTACGGTCCGCTGCAGGAGACGGTGATCGTTAACGCGGTTAATAACTATAAGCTGCGCAAAATGCCGCAGGGCGCGTCCTGGAAAAACGCCGTTTGCTACGATCCGGCGCAATTCGCCATGAGCGGCGTGCGTGATGCCAACGTTCGCGTAGGGGATTTCGTTGTGGTTGTGGGTCTGGGCGCGATTGGTCAGATTGCCATCCAGCTGGCGAAAAAAGCCGGGGCGTCAGTCGTAATCGGCGTCGATCCTATTGAACACCGCTGCGAGATCGCGCGCCGTCACGGTGCCGATCACTGCCTGAACCCAATCGGTACCGACGTTGGCCTGGAAATTAAGAAGCTGACCGGCAAACAGGGCGCGGACGTGATCATCGAAACCAGCGGTTTTGCCGATGCGCTGCAGTCTGCGCTGCGCGGGCTGGCCTACGGCGGAACCATCTCCTACGTGGCTTTTGCCAAACCGTTTGCGGCGGGCTTCAACCTTGGCCGCGAAGCGCATTTCAACAACGCGAAGATTGTCTTCTCCCGCGCCTGCAGCGAACCCAACCCGGACTACCCGCGCTGGAGCCGCAAGCGTATCGAAGAGACCTGCTGGGAATTGCTGATGAACGGTTATCTGAACTGTGAAGATCTGATCGACCCGGTCGTGACCTTCGCCACCAGCCCGGAAAGCTATATGACGTATGTCGATCAGCACCCGGAACTCAGTATCAAAATGGGCGTCACTTTTTAAGCTAAGGACAGCAAATCATGAAGATCGCAACACAAAACCAGGCCTTTTTCCCGACCAACATCATGGAAAAATTCGAGTACATCAAAGCGATGGGCTTTGATGGCTACGAAATTGATGGCCGCCTGCTGGTGGAAAACCTCGATGAAGTAAAAGCCGCTATCAAGGCCACTGGCCTGCCGGTAACAACCGCGTGCGGCGGATACGATGGCTGGATCGGTGATTTCATCGAAGAGCGCCGTCTAAACGGGTTACAGCAGATCGAACGCATTCTGGAAGCGCTGGCCGAAGTGGGCGGAAAGGGCATTATCGTGCCTGCCGCATGGGGAATGTTTACTTTCCGTCTGCCGCCAATGACCTCTCCACGCAGCCTGGACGGTGACCGCAAAGCCGTAAGCGCCTCCCTGCGCTGGCTGAATGACGTGGCCGCGCGCACCGGCACCACCGTCTACCTGGAGCCGCTGAACCGCTATCAGGATCATATGATCAACACCCTGGCTGACGCGCGTCGTTATATCGAAGAGAACGGCCTGAAGCACGTGCAGATCATCGGTGATTTCTATCATATGAACATCGAAGAAGACTCGCTGACGGATGCGCTGCATCAGAACCGCGATCTGCTGGGCCATGTGCACATCGCGGATAACCACCGCTACCAGCCGGGCAGCGGCAGCCTTGATTTTGCCAGCCTGTTCGATCAGCTGCGTGCCGATAGCTATCAGGGTTATGTCGTGTATGAGTGCCGCGTTCGCGCCGAGGATCCGGCTCAGGCTTATCAGGACTCCCTCACTTATTTGCGTGAATGCTAAGGATGACGAGCGTGATGAGTGCTTCTACACCTTCGCCTCTGCGCGTCGCCATTATTGGCGCCGGGCAGGTTGCGGACAAAGTGCATGCCTCGTATTACGCCACGCGCAGTGATGTTCAAATGGTGGCTGTCATGGACAGCCGCCTTGAGCAGGCACAGGCGTTCGCGGAACGTTATGCTATTCCATCGGCATGGCAGGACGCTCACGAGATGTTGCAGGCAGTAAAACCGGATGTGGTGAGCGTCTGTTCGCCTAACCGGTTCCATTTTGAACATGTGATGGCGGCGCTCGAGGCGGGATGCCATGTGATGTGCGAAAAGCCCCCGGCGATGACGCCGCAGCAGGCTGATGAGATGCGCATTGCGGCGCGCAAGGCTGGAAAAGTCCTGGCGTATGATTTTCACCACCGCTTTGCCCTGGACACCCAGCTCCTGCGCGATGCGGTAATGAACGGAACGCTCGGAGAAATTTACTTCACGTCTGCGCAGGCGCTGCGTCGCTGTGGTGTGCCGGGGTGGGGCGTTTTTACCAACAAATCGCTACAGGGCGGTGGACCGCTGATTGATATCGGCATCCATATGCTAGACGCCGCAATGTATGTCCTGGGTTTCCCTGCGGTAAAACGGGTGACCGCGCACAGCTTCCAGAAGCTGGGAAACCGTAAAAGCACCGGTCAGTTTGGCGAGTGGGATCCCACGCAGTTTACCGTGGAAGATGCCCTGTTTGGCACGATTGAATTCTGCAACGGCGGCATTTTGCGTCTTGACACTTCCTTTGCGCTCAACATCCGCGAGCAGTCGATCATGAACGTCTCTTTCTGCGGAGAAAAAGCGGGTGCAACGCTGTTCCCGGCGCACATCTATAACGACGAAGCCGGTGTTTTAGAAACCCTGACCCAGCGTGAAGAGGCTGACGATCAGCGTCATCTGCGCAGTATGGATGCCTTCGTGCGTCACGTGCTGGGAGAGCCCGTGATGATCGCTGATGCGGAACAGGGACTGGTTATTCAGCAGCTTGTTGGCGCGCTTTATGAATCCGCAGAAACAGGGGAAAGCGTGACACTATGCTGAACGTCTCTGTATTAACCGATCCGGGCTTTTGTCCACACAGCCTGAATAAATACGCCTCCATCATGGCATGCGGCAATGGCTACATGGGTATTCGCGCCGCGCATGAAGAAGAGTACACCCAGCAGACCAGAGGCATGTATCTCGCGGGGCTGTATCATCGCGCGGGACGCAACGAAACCACAGAGCTGGTCAATCTGCCGGATGTCACCGGGATGGATGTTGAGCTGGACGGCGTCAATTTCACGCTCCTGTCAGGCGACATTCTTGAGTGGCAGCGCGAGCTGGCTTTTGCCAACGGCGAACTGCACCGTAACGTTGTCTGGCGTTCACCGGACGGAAAACGCTACCGGCTGGAGAGTCGTCGTTTCGTTTCGCTGGACCAGTTGCCCTTAGTGGCTATGCAGCTCTCGATCACGCCCCTTGATGGCGCCACGCAGGCGGTGCTGAAAACCGGCATCGACGCAACACAAACGAACAGCGGCAGACAGCATCTGGATGAGATCTCGGTCAGGGTCTTTGACCAGCACTACATGCAGGGCGTGTATGAAACCCAGGACCGGGCATCTGAGGTTGTTGTTTCGGCGTTTTGTCAGCTCTCAGCGAAGAGCGACAGCTGTTTCACCGCCAAAAATCGCCGTCTCAGCGTTCACCATTCTCTGGCGATCGCTCAGGGTGACACTGTCACGCTTGAGAAAATCGTCTGGCTGACGCATCGCAGTGATAAAGCGCTGTCACAGGAGTCTTTCGCGCGCAACGCGCTGGCCGATCTCAAAGTCTCTGCCGCAAGAGGCTACGACGCGCTGCTTGAGAGCTCAGCGTATGCCTGGAACGCGGTCTGGCGTGACGCCCGGGTGGAGGTGGCTTCAGCAGAGCATCAGGATCAAATGGCGCTGGATTACGCCGTCTGGCATCTGACCGCAATGACGCCAGCCCATGACGAGCGCAGCAGTATCGCTGCGAAGGGGCTGACGGGAGAGGGGTATAAAGGCCACGTATTCTGGGATACCGAAATTTTCCTGCTGCCTTTCCATCTGTTCACCCGCCCGCAGATTGCCCGCAGCCTGCTGCGCTATCGCTGGCTTAATCTCTCAGGCGCACGGGAAAAAGCCCGTCGGAACGGCTGGCCTGGCGCGTTGTTCCCGTGGGAAAGTGCCGCAAGCGGAGAGGAAGAGACGCCAGAATTCGCGGCGATTAACATCCGTACCGGGGTACGCCAGAAGGTGGCCTCCGCGCTCGCTGAACACCACATCGTGGCAGATATTGCCTGGGCCGTCGTCACTTACTGGCAGGCGACACGCGACGATGCTTTTATGCGTAACGAAGGCCTGACGCTGCTGATGGAAACCGCCGCGTTCTGGATGGGACGCGCAACGGAAGTCAACGGTCGTCTGGAAATCCATGACGTGATCGGGCCGGACGAATACACCGAGCATGTAAACAACAACGCCTATACCAACTATCTGGCCTGGCACAACGTTGCCTGCGCGACCCAATTTATGGCGATGTTTGGACGTGAGGATGCGCGTTTTAAAGAGAATGCCGCACGGTTCCTGGCGCGCCTGTGGCTGCCAGAGGCCGACGCGGACGGTGTGATCCCGCAGGATGATACCTTTATGGCAAAACCTGCTATCGATCTGAGCCGCTATAAAGCCAAAGCGGGTAAGCAAACCATACTGCTCGATTACTCCCGCGCGGAAGTGAACGAAATGCAGATCCTTAAGCAGGCCGATGTGGTGATGCTGAACTACCTGCTGCCGGAACGGTTTACGCCGCAGCAATGCGCTGCCAATCTGGCGTTCTATGAACCGCGTACCATCCATGACTCGTCGCTGAGCAAAGCCATTCACGGGATTGTGCTCGCGCGTTGCGGCGACACCGAAGGGGCTTATGCCTTCTGGCGTGACGGCATCGGCATTGATTTGGGCGACGATCCGCACAGCAGCGATGAGGGTATCCACGCTGCGGCCACCGGCGCGATCTGGTCTGGTGCCATTCAGGGATTTGCTGGCCTGCAAATTATTGAAGGGGAATTGCATCTTGCGCCGAAGCTGCCTGCGCACTGGCAGAAGCTCGCCTTCCCGTTGCGGTGGCGGAACGTAACCATGCACTTCACCTGTGAAAACGAGGTGTTAACCATCGAATCCTCCGCACCTGTCACGCTGACGCTGTGGGGTCAAACGCTAACTATCACGGGGCGGAAGGTCTGCGCTTATAAGGACTTTCTTGCACCTGTTAATGGGACCGCTACCACGGAGGGGCGCCATGACGCTTAACGCTGTTGTATTCGATCTGGACGGTGTGATCACCGATACCGCACATCTTCATTTTCTGGCGTGGCGCGCCGTGGCGGAAGAAATTGGCATCACCTTCGATGAAGTCTTTAACGAACAGCTGAAGGGAATAAGCCGCATGGATTCTCTCCTGCGCATTCTGAAGCATGGCGGAAAAGAGGGGATGTTTAGCGAGGCGGAGTGCCTCGCGCTTGCGACGAAAAAAAACGCGCTTTATGTCCAGTCGCTGGCATCACTGACGCAGGATTCGCTGCTTCCAGGGATCCGCGACGTGCTGGCGGAGATCCGCGCCGCGAAGGTCAAAATTGGGCTGGCCTCCGTCTCGCTCAATGCTCCGGGGATCCTGCACGCGCTGGGGATCCATCAGGCGTTCGATTTTTGCGCCGATGCTTCCCGCATTCGCCGCTCCAAGCCAGACCCGGAGATCTTCCTCGCCGCCTGTGCAGGGCTGAACGTGCGTCCTGGAGAGGCCATCGGTATTGAAGATGCCGCCGCGGGCGTTGATGCAATCAACGCCGCGGGGATGCTGTCAGTAGGGATTGGGCCTGGCCTTAACCATGCGGGATTACAACTTCATTCAACGCGGGAACTGACCTGGACATGCCTGACAGCGTTCTGGGCGTCCCGGGCGTATTGATAAGGAATAAATTATGGCTCAACTGTCTCTGAAACATATTCAGAAAATCTATGATAACCAGGTCCACGTGGTTAAGGATTTCAACCTCGAAATTGAAGACAAAGAATTTATTGTCTTCGTCGGTCCATCGGGCTGTGGTAAATCCACGACGCTGCGAATGATTGCCGGTCTTGAGGAGATCAGCGCGGGTGAACTGATTATCGACGGCGTTTGCATGAATGACGTGCCTGCCAAATCGCGCGATATCGCAATGGTATTCCAGAACTATGCGCTTTATCCGCATATGACGGTTTACGACAACATGGCGTTTGGCCTGAAAATGCAAAAAATAGCGCCTGCGGTGATTGAAGAGCGCGTTAACTGGGCGGCGCAGATTTTGGGATTACGCGAATACCTGCAGCGTAAGCCTGGCGCGTTGTCCGGCGGCCAGCGCCAGCGCGTGGCGCTCGGCAGGGCGATCGTGCGTGAAGCGGGCGTCTTCCTGATGGATGAGCCGTTATCCAACCTCGATGCCAAGCTTCGCGTTCAGATGCGCGCTGAAATCAGCAAGCTGCACCAGAAGCTTAATACCACCATGATTTATGTCACGCACGACCAGACGGAAGCCATGACGATGGCGACCCGCATCGTGATCCTGAAAGACGGCATTATTCAGCAGGTGGGGGCACCGAAGCAGGTGTACAACGAGCCTGCAAATATGTTTGTCGCAGGTTTCATCGGCTCACCAGCGATGAACTTTATTCGTGGTGCCATCGACGACCGCTATTTCGTGACGGAAACGCTGCGTCTGGAAATCCCTGAGGACAAGCTCGCCGTATTGAATGCGCAGGGTTACCAGCGCAAAGCGGTCGTCTTCGGCATCCGCCCTGAAGACATTGTCACCCTGCAGAGCAGCGCTGAGGAGATTACGGCAAAAGTCAGCGTCGCTGAGCTGACCGGAGCCGAATTTATGCTCTATGCCGCCGTGGGTGGGCATGAACTGGTTGTCCGCGCGGGCGCGGCAAATGACTACGCAGCCGGAGATAATATCGGCATTCAGTTCGATATGAATAAGTGCCATTTCTTCGACGCTGATTCCGAAGCGGCTATTAGATAAGAAAGGTGTTTGCCGGAAATGCAAATTTCCGGTTTTTTTGTTTGTTAATTATAAAGGGAATATTTAATGAGTACTCTACTAAGAAGTGCTGCGCTCGTTCTGTGCGCAGGGGTTAGCTGCGCGCAAGCAACAGAAACCGCAAAGCAGTGGGCGTTTAATATTGGTGCCATGTACGAAATTGAAAACGTCGAGGGTCAGGGCGACGATAAAGATGGATTATATGAACCTTCCGTGTGGTTTAATGCGACGTGGGATGCATGGACGATCTCTCTGGCGATGTATCAGGAGGGGCCAGTTGATTACAGCAGCATGACGCGTGGCACCTATTTTGATCGCCCGGAATTTGAATTACGCTATCGCTTTATCGGCACCGATGATTTTACGTTCGGTCTGACCGGTGGCTTCCGTAATTATGGTTATCACTTTAAAGATGAGCACGGCGCTAAAGACGGCAGTGCCAATATGCAGCGCTACAAAGTTCAGCCTGACTGGGATATTAAATTAACCGACGACTGGCGCTTTGGCGGCTGGTTTGCCATGTATCAGTTTGCCAACGATCTGGAAAAAACCGGCTATTCTGACAGCCGCGTTGAGACCGAAACCGGTTTTACCTGGACCATCAACGAAACCGTCTCTGCGAAAGTGAATTACTATTTAGAGCGCGGTTTCAATATGGACAGCTCACGTAATAACGGCGAGTTTTCTACCCAGGAAATTCGCGCCTATCTGCCAATTTCATTGGGCCAGACGACGTTAACGCCTTATACCCGTCTGGGACTCGATCGCTGGTCAAACTGGGACTGGCAGGACGATCCTGAACGTGAAGGACATGATTTCAACCGTCTGGGTATGCTGTACGCCTATAATTTTAACAACGGTTTATCCATGACGCTGGAATATGCCTATGAATGGGAAAACCACGATGAAGGTGAGAGCGATCGCTTCCACTATGCGGGTGTTGGCGTGAATTACGCGTTCTGAACATGATTTACCAGGGGCGTTTGCCCCTGGTTTTTAGCGTAATGCAGCCGCATCCGAAAAATGCGTTTCAACCAATACCTTATGCGGCGCAGGGTTACCCGCAATACGCTTAAACAACACGTTGCAGCTCTCTTCACCCAGCTTTCTCGTCGGGATATCAAACCCGCCTGGCGCAGGGGTTAAAACGAGAGACAGCATCGGATCGCTGTATCCTGCCATGGCAACCTGTTCGGGAACCTTCAGATTTAACTCATCCGCTGCTCGATAAAGGCCCAACAATTTCATGCTGTCAGTGGCAAAAACGGCATCGGGCGGGTTATCAGACGAAAGTAATTTGCAGGCCGCCTGGAGCGCGCTTTCATGGGTATATCCGCCATCAATAACCCATTCCGGATTAATGGCGATGCCCTGTTTTTCAAGGCTGGATTTATAGCCCGCAAGGCGATCGATAGAAACGTGATAATCGAGCGGGGCATGCAGGCAGGCAATTTTAGTGCGTCCATGTTTAATAAACGACTCTGTCAATATGGCGCTATCCTGGAAATTGTCCGTATCGACGGAATATATATTCTGATATTCACCTTCCACTTTCCCGATAACGACCACGGGCACGCCGTATTCATCCAGCGTAGTGAAAAAAGATTCGTTTGCCGGGGAACTCAGCATGATGATCCCTTTGATCATCTTCTGCTTTATTTTACTTACACATTTCAGCAGATCGTCTTCACTGCTTTTTGAAGTTTGCAAAATAACGTCAAACCCTTCTTCTTCCGCTTTTGCCGTAATGGCATGAAGGACATCGGAGAAAAAAGGGTTACCAGCAGTGGTTTTGGTCGAACGGGTCGAAATAACCATAATGGCGTCGAAGCCAGAAGAGGTCAGGGCGCGAGCCAGTTTGTTGGGCTGATAATTTAATTCGTCTATTGCCTTCAGCACTTTGTCACGCGCTTCAGGAGAAATATTCGTTTGTTTATTCAGAACGCGGGAAACGGTTGATTTCGATACGCCCGCAACCCGTGCGATATCATAGATGGTGGGTGACATACACCTTACTCACTCCGGACTGACTGCAATGCCGTTCATCTTACTGGAGAGAAAACGGCAATAGCAATAAATAAGAATTGATAATCAACGATCTGCCCCCATTTATTGTATTCTGAAGCCATGCATTCCAGGCTTCCGGGCAACGAAGGATGGCGATGAAGCGACTTAAGAACGAACTCAATTCACTGGTGAACCGCGGCGTTGACCGACATCTGCGTCTGGCGGTAACTGGGCTGAGCCGAAGCGGCAAGACGGCGTTCATTACCGCGATGGTAAACCAGCTGCTGAATCTGCATGCCGGCGCGCGGCTGCCGTTGCTCAGCGCGGTACGGGAAGAGCGTCTGCTGGGCGTTAAGCGCGTACCTCAGCGTGATTTTGGCATTCCCCGTTTTACCTACGACGAAGGACTGGCGCAGCTTTACGGCGATCCGCCCGCGTGGCCGACGCCGACGCGTGGCGTCAGTGAAATTCGCCTTGCGCTGCGTTTTCGCTCAAATGAATCCCTGATGCGCCACTTTAAGGATACCTCCACCCTGTACCTGGAAATTGTCGATTACCCCGGCGAATGGCTGCTCGACCTGCCGATGTTGGCGCAGGATTACCTCAGTTGGTCCCGACAGATGACGGGCTTGTTGCAGGGGCCGCGCGCCGAGTGGTCAGCCAAATGGCGACAGCTGTGCGAAGGGCTGGATCCGCTGGCGCCTGCGGATGAAAACCGTCTGGCTGCCATTGCTGAAGCCTGGACGGACTATCTGCATCAGTGTAAGCAGGAAGGCCTGCACTTCATCCAGCCGGGCCGTTTTGTCCTGCCGGGTGATTTAGCGGGCGCGCCCGCGCTGCAGTTCTTCCCGTGGCCGGATGTGGACGGCGCAGGCGAGTCGAAGCTGGCGCAGGCCGACAAGCACACGAATGCTGGCATGCTGCGCGAGCGTTACAATTACTACTGCGAAAAGGTGGTCAAAGGCTTTTATAAAAACCACTTTTTGCGTTTCGACCGCCAGATTGTGCTGGTGGATTGCCTGCAGCCGCTTAACAGCGGGCCGCAGGCATTTAATGATATGCGCCTCGCGCTGACGCAGCTGATGCAGAGTTTCCATTACGGACAGCGAACGCTGTTTCGCCGTCTGTTTTCGCCGGTGATCGACAAGCTGCTGTTTGCAGCCACAAAAGCCGATCACGTTACGGTCGATCAGCACGCCAACATGGTTTCTCTGCTGCAGCAGCTGGTACAGGATGCCTGGCAAAACGCCGCGTTTGAAGGCATCAGTATGGATTGCCTTGGGCTCGCCTCGGTGCAGGCGACGCAAAGCGGGCTGATTGACCTTAACGGCGAGAAAATACCGGCATTACGCGGGAACCGGCTCAGCGACGGCGAACCGCTTACCGTGTATCCGGGCGAAGTGCCCGCGCGGCTGCCGGGGCAGGCCTTCTGGCAGAATCAGGGCTTCCAGTTTGAAGCCTTCCGCCCGCAGGCCATGAGCGTCGACAGGCCATTACCGCACATCCGTCTGGATGCGGCGCTGGAGTTTTTGATAGGAGATAAATTGCGATGACGGAACCATTAAAACCGCGCATCGACTTTACCGGTACGCTGGAGCAAGAGCATCATGATGCGTTTAAAACGGCGCAGACGTTCAGCGGCGCGCAGGCAGAAAATTTTGCCCCGGCGCTGCCGGACGATCCCGCCGTTGAGGACGGTCCGGCGGAGGCGGTCGTGGAGGCCGCCCTGCGCCCAAAACGCAGCCTGTGGGGCAGGATGGTCACCGCTGGTCTGGCGCTGTTTGGCGTAAGCGTGGTTGGGCAGGGCGTGCAGTGGACGATGAATGCCTGGCAAACCCAGGACTGGGTGGCGCTGGGCGGATGTGCCGCCGGGGCGCTGATCGTGGGGGCGGGCGTCGGGTCGGTTGCCACCGAGTGGCGCCGCCTGTGGCGTTTGCGGCAGCGCGCGCATGAACGTGATGAAGCACGGGATCTGCTCCACAGCCATGGCACAGGAAAAGGCCGCGCCTTCTGTGAAAAGCTGGCCAGCCAGGCGGGAATCGATCAGTCGCACCCGGCGCTTCAGCGCTGGTATGCCGCTATCCATGAAACCCAGAATGACCGGGAGGTGGTCACGCTCTATTCCCATATGGTTCAGCCGGTGCTGGATGCCCAGGCGCGGCGCGAGATTAGCCGTTCAGCAGCGGAATCTACGCTGATGATTGCCGTCAGCCCGCTGGCGCTGGTGGATATGGCCTTTATCGCCTGGCGTAACCTGCGGCTGATCAACCGTATCGCGAACCTCTACGGCATTGAGCTGGGTTACTACAGCCGGATCAGACTGTTCAAACTGGTCCTGCTCAATATTGCGTTTGCCGGTGCGAGTGAGCTGGTGCGCGAAGTGGGGATGGACTGGATGTCGCAGGATCTGGCGGCGCGTCTCTCCGCCCGCGCGGCGCAGGGTATCGGCGCGGGATTATTGACGGCGCGTTTGGGTATCAAAGCGATGGAAGTGTGCCGTCCGCTCCCCTGGATTGATGGCGATAAGCCGAGGCTGGGCGATTTCAGGCGTGAACTGATCGGCCAGCTCAAAGAGACGCTCAATAAAAAACCGGCTCCGTGAGGTTTTGTTCACTAATCGTGCTGGCTGTCAATATTTGTTGACAGCCATCTTCCGGTTCACCGTGATCTGACATATCATTTTAACGTTATTGGCTTAAAACGGTGAATTTCCCATGCGTCTTGAAGTCTTCTGTGAAGACCGTCTCGGTCTGACCCGCGAGTTACTCGATCTTCTTGTTTTACGTAGCATTGATTTACGTGGCATTGAGATCGATCCTGTCGGGCGAATTTACCTCAATTTTGCCGAAATTGAATTTAAAACCTTCAGCAGCCTGATGGCGGAAATCCGCCGTATCGCTGGCGTTACGGATGTACGCACCATTCCCTGGATGCCATCCGAGCGTGAGCATCTGGCCCTGAGCGCACTGCTGGAAGCGATGCCTGAGCCATTCCTCTCCCTTGATCTGAAAAGCAAAGTTGAGCGCGTCAACCACGCGAGCTGTCAGCTTTTCGCGCAGAGTCAGGAGAAGCTCAGCAACCACCACGCCGCGCAGCTGATCCCGGGTTTTAATTTCCAGCGCTGGCTGGACAGCAACCCACAGAACACGCACAGCGAGCATGTGGTGATAAACGGACAAAATTTCCTGATGGAGATCACCCCGGTCTATCTGAAAGGGGAAGGAAATACCCGTGTACTGACAGGTTCGGTGATCATGCTGCGCTCGACGTTACGTATGGGGCGCCAGCTGCAAAACCTCTCCAGCCAGGACGTTGGCGCATTCAGCCAGATTATTGCCGTCAGCCCGAAAATGCGCCACGTGGTTGACCAGGCGCGCAAGCTCGCCAGCCTGACCGCACCGCTGCTGATAACCGGCGATACCGGCACCGGGAAAGATTTGCTGGCCCACGCTGTGCATCTGGCAAGCCCGCGTGCGGCAAAACCGTATCTGGCGCTTAACTGCGCCTCTATTCCGGAAGATGCCGTCGAAAGCGAGCTGTTTGGGCACGCGCCGGAGGGTAAAAAAGGGTTCTTCGAGCAGGCCAACGGCGGCTCCGTACTGCTGGACGAGATCGGCGAAATGTCGCCGCGTATGCAGGCCAAACTGCTGCGTTTCCTGAACGACGGCACCTTCCGCCGCGTCGGTGAAGATCACGAAGTGCATGTGGACGTGCGCGTCATTTGCGCCACCCAGAAAAACCTGGTGGAGCTGGTGCAAAAGGGGATTTTCCGCGAAGATCTCTACTACCGTCTCAACGTCCTGACGCTGAATATTCCACCGCTGCGCGACTGCCCGCAGGATATCATGCCGTTAACAGAGCTGTTTGTGGCCCGCTTTGCCGACGAGCAGGGCGTTCCACGTCCTAAGCTCTCAGCGGATCTCGGTACGGTTCTGATGCGCTACGGCTGGCCGGGCAACATTCGTCAGCTTAAAAACGCCGTTTATCGTGCGCTGACGCAGCTGGAAGGCTATGAACTGCGTCCGCAGGACATTCTGTTGCCGGATTACGACGCGGGAACGGTATCGGTCGGCGAAGAGGCGATGGAAGGCTCGCTGGATGAGATCACCAGCCGCTTCGAACGTTCAGTGCTGACGCAGCTTTATCGCAACTATCCAAGTACGCGCAAACTGGCAAAACGCCTTGGCGTCTCGCATACGGCGATTGCGAACAAGCTGCGTGAATATGGTCTGAATCAGAAGAAGGGTGATGAATAACAAAAAGCCTCTGTAAAGAGGCTTTTTTCACGCTTATTCCTTTGCCAGCGGCGTGGTAACAATCTCGGTTTTGGCCTCTCCCTGAATGGCCGCAATCCTGCTTTCCACCTCTTTTACCTGCTGCGGACTGTGAAGCAGGGTATAGGTCAGATCAAACTGAGCGCTGGCACCGGGCTGAAGCTGTTTAACGCGCTTTTGCTCACGTTCAATCGTGACGGGGTAGGCATAGCTAGTGCCTGGCTCAATCCCCGTCACATACCCCTGTTTTGGTGTATCGGTGTTTTTCCACAAGGTCAGCACGGACAGCTGGCGGGTATCAAACTGAATTGACGCGCCTTTATCACCGGCTTTATTCACCACCGCCGCGAGAGTTTCGTGGTTGGTGTCCGCGAGCGGTTTGATGTTAAAGACCATCTCATCAAAGCCTTTTGTCGGCCCCGCATAGGTTTGCCAGTCGTTAACGCCTGCTTTGGCGTAGTCGTTAAACGGGCTTACGCTTGCCGCCGGGGCAAGGAAGCGCGCGCCTTCTTCGAGGATTGGCGTGCCAAAGTTGCTGTGATAGATGATTTGGTAATCATGAGGGTAATCGGCATGGTTTGTCAGAACGTCATGCAGGCTGAACTGGTTGGTTCCTGGAACGTAACGCAGTTCGGTCATGGTTTGCAGATCCGCTTTTTTGAACGTGCTCTCTTTGATGAGTCCGCGAATACGAATTTCATGCGGGGCGGCATCTGCAACGTCCACCTCTACCTGGGATGCCGGCGTATTCCCCGCCTTGCCGTGCAGGGTATACATCTGGCCGTCAGTAGTAACCGGGTGCCCCGTCCATTCGTAGCCACAGCGGACCATCATCTCGTTGAAGCCT
Organism: Enterobacter chuandaensis; assembly: GCF_039718975.1. NCBI lineage: Bacteria > Pseudomonadati > Pseudomonadota > Gammaproteobacteria > Enterobacterales > Enterobacteriaceae > Enterobacter > Enterobacter chuandaensis. The sequence continues at coordinate 2,544,060 of NZ_CP097173.1, read as the reverse complement.
TCCAGCCAGCCGAGTCCGTTTCGACTTTCAAGATTGATATATGCCGGGTTGACGACCTCTTTAACAGGCGAATTCCACCCCAGCCTGGTGCCAAAACCTTCCACTTGCAGAAGGTTCATCCCGCGCGACGGGCTTAAGGTGATTGTCAGGCCGTTTTTACTGCTAATGACGATAACTTTACTGCCTTCCTGCTTTCCGCCTTGCAGCACTTTTTGCTCAATGCTGAACGTCCTGTCGTTAATTTTCAGCTCATCGCTGGAAATCTTCCAGTTTCCTTTTTCCACACAGCTTTCAGCGCTGGTCAGCACCCAGGTTTTTGCCGAGGCATGACCAGAAACCAGTACCGCAAGGAGCGTTAAAGCCAGTTTTGTTTTCATATTTATCCCTTTTTGCTGAAACGATTATTTTCTTTCGTAAGCAAATCTAATGTTTTGGCGAAAAAGAAATGTGATATGTCTCACTGTGGGCGAAGATACGAAGTTTTAACGAATTTGTTGCGAATTAGATCGCTAATTTTCTGAATTTATAAATGTATCTTGCATAAAAACTGTGAGAAATACCCATTAGTGCTTTAACGATTCAGCAAGAAGGTAATAAAAAACCCCGCCATGGCGAGGTTTTGAAAAAGCGGTATACAATGCTAAGTAATGATTATGCTTTCAGCGTTTCCAGCGCGGCGGTGTAATCCGGCTCAGTAGTGATTTCATTAACCAGTTCGCTGAATACAACGGTGTCGTTTTCATCAAGAACCAGTACCGCGCGTGCTGCCAGGCCTTTCAGAGGGCCTTCGGCGATGCTGACGCCGTAGTTTTCGAGGAAATCCGGGCTGCGCAGGGTGGAGAGGGTGATAACGTTGCTCAGGCCTTCAGCGCCGCAGAAGCGAGACTGGGCGAACGGCAGGTCAGCAGAAATGCACAGCACAACGGTGTTGTCCATTTCAGTTGCCAGCTGGTTGAACTTACGCACGGATGCGGCGCAAACGCCGGTATCAATGCTTGGGAAAATGTTCAGCACTTTGCGTTTACCCGCAAACTGAGCCAGTGTGACGTCAGACAGATCTTTAGCCACCAGAGTAAAAGCCTGCGCTTTGCTGCCAGCCTGCGGGATGGAACCTGCAACAGCAACCGGGTTGCCCTGGAAATGAACGAGTTGTGACATAGATATCTTCCTGTTTACATATAGTTAACGTCGGGGCTAGTGTATGTCATCAGCAGATAACACGGCAAACCAAATTTTTTCGCCTTACCGGGCCGCAAGGAGTCAGTGATGAGAAGCGTTAAGGTCTATGAAGAAGCCTGGCCATTGCATACCCCGTTTGTGATCTCCCGCGGCAGCCGAAGTGAAGCCAGCGTGGTGGTGGTTGAAATTGAAGAGGACGGTTTTAAAGGTGTTGGGGAATGCACGCCTTACCCGCGCTATGGGGAAAGCATTGCGTCGGTGATGGCGCATATCATGACCCTGGTGCCAGACCTGCAAACAGGGCTCACGCGTGAGGCATTGCAGCAGCGGTTACCCGCCGGGGCGGCGCGTAACGCCATCGACTGCGCGCTCTGGAGCCTGGAGGCCGCTAAACAGCAGCAATCGCTGACGTCGCTGTTAGGTGTGGCGCTGCCGGAGGCGATCGTTACGGCGCAAACGGTGGTGATTGGCGAGCCGGACCAAATGGCAGCCAGTGCGAAAGCGCTCTATGACGCCGGGGCCCGGCTTCTGAAGGTAAAACTCGACGATCGTCTGATCAGCGAGCGGATGGTCGCCATTCGCTCGGCGGTTCCCGCAGCCACGCTGATTGTTGATGCCAACGAGTCATGGCATCCCGAAGGGCTGGCCGCGCGCTGTCAGCTGCTGGCTGACCTGGGCGTGGCCATGCTGGAACAGCCTTTGCCCGCGAAGGATGACGCGGCGCTGAAGAATTTTATCCATCCGTTGCCCATCTGTGCGGATGAAAGCTGCCACACTCGCGAGAGTTTAAGCGAGCTTCAGGGCAGCTATGAGATGGTCAATATTAAGCTCGACAAGACCGGGGGCCTGACGGAAGCGCTGGCCCTGGCAACGCAGGCACGGGCGCAGGGTTTTTCACTGATGCTGGGCTGTATGCTCTGTACGTCCCGGGCGATCGGCGCGGCGTTGCCGCTGGTGAATCAGGTCAGTTTCGCCGATCTGGATGGTCCGACATGGCTGGCGGTTGACGTGTCGCCAGCACTCAGTTTTACCAGCGGCGTGCTTCATCTCTGAGGCTGCCAGCGCAAAAGCTCAACCATGGCTTTTAAGTATTTTTCGCTGGCCTCGTCGGAGGAGATCGGCGGGAATTCAGCGGTAATGCAGGGCAGGCTCAAATCGGCGCACCAGCTTCCGAACGATCCCGGCGTTTCATAGCCCACGCTGGTGACGAGGGGCAGGGCGAACGCGTCTGCCAGCCATGCCCCTAGCTCAGAGTGGCGCGGATCTTCAATGCAGGCCAGCGGATCGTGGAAGGATACCACCCATGCCGGGTGGATCTTATGGATAAGCTGGCACAACGCCTGCGTTTCCGGCTCTGAGCCCGGTTTGTCTCCCGTCAACAGCACCACATCACGCTCCTCGGCGGAGCTGTTCCAGCGGTACACCGTTTCCCCGGCGCGCCAGTTTGCTGCCGGGAAATTACGGTTTAAGTCAACGCCTCTCGCATTGGCGCGAAGCCCAAGCTGACAGCCGTCCGGGTTAACCGCCAGAATCACGTGATGACGTCGCAATGAAGGCGTCAGCGTCCGCAGCGCGCAGGAAAGCGTCACGATGGAGGAGTTCTCATCCCCGTGCGTGCCGGCAAGAATCAAGCCGCTTTCGCGGTCTGCGTCGGGGGCGGGAAACCAGATCAGCGATGCGCCTAAAAATGAACGGCCATATTGCTCAGCGCCCGGCGGAAAGGCGCCGCGTTCCGCTCTCGGTCGGGTGGTTGCCATACGAAATCCTGATAAAGAAGTCACTACTGGCAGTGTTGTGCAAAACCCGCGGTTAATCAAATAGTTTCCGTAACGGCTGAGAATTGCCTTAAATCACTATTCAGGCGTAAGTTATTTGCATTTCTTTTTGTCGAAACAAATAATTACGCAACTGCCTGTTACCTGAATTCTTTAGAGGGGATCTTATGAAGCATCCTGTTTCGCGTCTTTTTGCCGCATTGTGCCTGTGCGGACTTACTTCACTTTCCTACGCTGCCGATGTGCCGCAGGGCACGGCGCTGGCGCAAAAGCAGGAGCTGGTCAGACACATTAAAGATGAGCCCGCGTCGCTGGATCCGGCGAAAGCCGTGGGGCTGCCAGAGATTCAGGTGATTCGCGATCTCTTTGAAGGCCTGGTTAATCAGAATGAGAAAGGTGAGCTGACGCCGGGCGTGGCGACGCGCTGGCAGAGCAACGATAACCGAATCTGGACGTTTAGCCTGCGTGACGACGCGAAATGGTCTGACGGTACGCCCGTCACCGCCGAGGATTTTGTCTACAGCTGGCAGCGTCTGGTTGATCCGAAGATCACTTCGCCGTTTGCCTGGTTTGCGGCACTGGCGGGCATTCACAACGCACAAGCCATTATTGATGGTAAAGCCGCGCCCGATACGCTGGGGGTAACCGCCGTAGATGCCAGAACGTTACGCGTTCAGCTGGACAAACCGCTGCCGTGGTTCAGCAACCTGACGGCTAACTTTGCCTTTTATCCGGTGCAAAAAGCCAACGTCGAAAGCGGTAAAGAGTGGACACGACCGGGCGCGTTAGTGGGGAACGGCGCTTACGTTCTGAAGGATCGCGTGGTGAATGAAAAACTGGTTGTGGTGCCCAATACGCACTACTGGGACAATGCCAAAACGGTGCTGCAAAAAGTGACCTTCGTGCCGATTAATCAGGAATCGTCGGCCACCAAACGCTACCTGGCAGGGGATATTGATATTACCGAATCGTTCCCAAAAAACATGTATCAGAAGCTCCTGAAGGACATTCCGGGACAGGTTTATACGCCGCCTCAGCTGGGAACATATTACTATGCCTTTAACACCCAAAAAGGCCCGACGGCGGATGCACGGGTTCGTCTGGCGCTGAGTATGAGCATCGACCGTCGTATCATGGCGGAAAAGGTGTTAGGGACGGGAGAGAAGCCCGCCTGGCACTTCACTCCTGACGTGACGGCAGGGTTCACCCCGGACGCCTCGCCATTTGAGCAGATGTCGCAGCAGGAGCTGAACGCTCAGGCAAAAACCTTGCTGCAGGCCGCAGGCTACGGTCCTCAGCGTCCGCTGAAGCTGAACCTGCTGTATAACACCTCGGAAAACCACCAGAAAATCGCGATCGCGGTGGCCTCCATGTGGAAGAAAAATCTCGGTGTGGATGTCAAACTGCAAAACCAGGAGTGGAAAACCTACATTGATAGCCGTAACACCGGCAACTTTGATGTGATCCGCGCGTCATGGGTGGGTGATTACAACGAGCCATCAACGTTCCTGTCATTGCTGACTTCCACCCACAGCGGCAATATCTCCCGCTTTAACGACCCTGCCTACGATAAGATCATCCAGCAGGCGACGCTGGAAACGACGGCGAAGGCGCGCAATGCGGACTACAACATGGCGGAGAAAATCCTGATGGAGAAGGCGCCCATCGCGCCAATTTATCAGTACACCAACGGTCGCCTGATTAAGCCCTGGGTGAAAGGCTACCCGATCAATAACCCGGAAGACGTGGCGTATAGCCGGACGATGTATATTGAAAAGCACTAATCAAGTACTGGCGCGGCTTGCGGCGCCAGTTCCTCTTTTCTGATCATCACCCGCTACAGCAGAAAGCATCATTTTTCTGACGGTATTTTTTGCGTATTCAGATGGTTTGCCCGCCCGACACTTCAATGCGCTGTGCGGTTACCCAGCGGTTATCATCACGCAGCAGGCTGGCGACCATCGGTCCGATATCGTCGGGAACGCCGACCCGCCCGAGCGCAGTCATCGCGGCAAACTGCGCGTTGACATCAGCGTTGTCGCGAACAAGGCCGCCGCCAAAATCGGTTTCAATGGCGCCTGGCGCGATGGTATTGACGGTGATGCCGCGCGGGCCCAACTCGCGTGCCAGATAAACGCTGAGCATTTCCACAGCCGCTTTTGCCGCCGCGTAAGCGGAGAACCCAGGGTACGATACCCGGGTCAGGCCGGACGAGAAGTTAATGATGCGCCCGCTGTCCGCCAGCAGAGGTAAAAGGCTCTGGACCAGGAAAAATACCCCTTTGACATGGACATTGAACAGCCCGTCGAACTGCGCTTCGGTGGTCTCGGCCACTGCGGCAAACTCGCCATGACCTGCGTTATTTATCAGGTGGTCGAAGGTGTCGCGCTGCCAGACTTCGGCGAGTTGTTGACGTAGCGTTTTGGCAAATGCCGGAAAACTTGTCGTCTGCGCCATATCCAGTTGAAGCGCGATCGCCTTGCGACCAAGGGTGCGGATTTCCGCGACTACCGCTTCAGCCTGGTGGGTATTTCCTCTGTAAGCGACGATAATATCACCACCCTGACGCGCGATAGTGAGGGCGGTGTTACGGCCAAGACCACGATTGGCGCCGGTGATAAGTGCAATTTTACTCATGGTGTATCCTCTGTTTGGTGGAGCTTTTACAGTAGGAGAAGGGCACTCATCCACATTGCCTGATTCTGGTTATCTTTTGCCTGTTTCTCTTTTCATGGTTTGTTTTGAAGAGAATGGCAGCATACTATGGCTTCAAAACTTGCCTGAAAGAGTGTCTATGCGCGATCTCCTGTTCGATCTTTGCCGCCGGTATGCCGATGCTCACGTCGACCGTAGCGGGGTTGCCGTAACGCCGGTTCCAGGGTTGACGATTATCCGGGCTTTGCATCCTGGCGAATTGCAGGCGGCGATCAACAGACCGCTGATGGCGATGCTTTTACAGGGCCGCAAACGCGTCGCTACGGGGACGGAAAGTTTTGAATATGGCCCCGGAGAGGCGATGGTCATTGCCGCCGATGTGCCGACCCTCAGTCAGATTACCCAGGCCAGCCTTCGCCATCCCTACTATTCACTGGTGCTGGAACTGGATATCGCCATCCTGCGTGAGTTGCAGGATGCTGTACCAGCGAAGCAGGGGGGAGCCCCTTGCGTTGGGGTTGAGCCAATGAATGCTGACGTGACGGATGCGGCTTACCGGCTGGCAAGGTTGTTTGAACAACCGGAGGCGATGGCGGTTCTTGGGGATGGGCTACGGCGAGAGCTGCATTACTGGTTGCTTCGCAGTGTCCATGGTCCTGCTATTCGCGCCCTGGGGGCGGCGGATAGCCACTCCGGGCGGATTAGCCGCGTGGTCGCAATGTTGCGTAAGGAGTTTACACGTACGATAAGCGTTGAGGAGCTTGCTGGCGTGGCGGGCATGAGCGTGTCCGTATTCCATCAGCATTTCCGCGCTATAACCACGATTTCCCCCCTGCAATTCCAGAAACAACTCCGCCTTATCCATGCCCGCCGCCTGATGCTTGTCGATGGCACAGGGATCGCGCAGGCGGCGTATACGGTCGGTTATGCCAGTGTTTCGCAGTTTACCCGCGAATATGCCCGCATGTTTGGCGCGCCACCGGGTCGGGATAAACGCAGGGCGACATAATGTTTTTAAGCCATGATTCAATACCTTGAGTCGGTATATTCTTCTGTACATTCCAGGTATTACTCATCGGCCACCACATCCCGTCTCCTCGGGCGAAGGCCGCCCGATAGCGAAGCATCTGGTCATCCGGATTTAAATGCAGTGCATCCAGTAGCGCGGGTAGGGTCAATACATCTTTGGTGAAGGTTTGATTTGTCACGCGTTCTACGGTTTCTGCCAGTTTTCCGTATGATGTCGTTTCACCTGCGACAAATATCACTTCATTTACGATCCGCGGCTGATGCAAATAAATTTCGGTGGTGAGTCGGCCAATATCCGCAGGTGATGTCACGGTAACTTGTGTGTCCCATCCTCCGAGCGCATTAATGGCTTTTTCGGATAAATTCACCACATCAAATGCCGGTTCGAAGAGAAAGCTGGTAAACATACCGGTTGAAACAATCACCCATTCCGTCGCGTCCTGTTCCCGCAACAGCGTCCTGACATCATACTGCTCGTCCCAGACGGGCTGGCCGCTCCCTTTGCCGACCACGTCGTAATTCACGCCGAACTGCCATGGGAAATAGCGGCTTACGCCGGCTTCCAGTACCGCGCGGGTAATTTTGATCTGTGTACCTGCTCCGGCAACAAACCCCATGCAGTTGATCACGGTATCAAAATCCAGAAAGTGGGTTTTTAACGTTTCAGTGGAACTGTCGGCGACATCGACCGCGATGAATTCTGCTCCTGCATCAGCCAGTTTTTGATGAGTTTCAGACTGAAGCTTACCCCGGCTGTCCCAGGAGCCGGGCGATACGATAACGGAAACAGCGCCATCGCGCTGCGTGACTGCAGGAACCAGATAGCCCAGAACGGCAGCGCCCAATTGTCCTGCACCAAGCACTAATACTTTTTCACCTGTTTTGATATCACGTTCTTTCATGCTGAGCCTCTCTTTGTTAAATGGCCTGTCTACTTCGGCTCGAGCAAGGTTATGTCAGCTGAACGTATTCGATAAGACAACAGGCATAAGTTAGACTGTTCGTATAAATGGGATAATTGACCTTTTCAGGCGCGGTGGGAATATGGATAAACTGGAATCAATGCGGGTCTATGTTTGCGTAGTCGATACACATAGCTTCGCCAGGGCGGCAGAAGTGCTGGGGCTACCTCGTTCAACCGTATCGCGGGTCGTTAAGGAGCTGGAGACCTACCTGGGTATCCAACTTTTACAACGTACCACCCGGAAACTCAATGTGACCGCAGAGGGCCAGCGTTACTATGACGAGAGCAAACGACTGCTGTCGGATATCGCAACGATGGAGTCTTCCTTTCCCGGCAGATCCGCACGGCCCAGAGGCCGTTTTAAAGTGGGGATGCCGCAGTCTCTCGCCAGACATTGCATTCTTCCCGTGCTCCCGGAATTTCTGCGCCAGTATCCCGAGCTGGAGTTGATACTCTGTTCCAGCGATAGCGTAGAGGACATTATTCAGGAAGGGTATGACTGCGTAATTCGCACCGGAAGGATTGAAGATTCAACGACGCTGGTCGCGCGACCTCTGGCTAACTTCAGGTGGGTTGTTCTGGCCTCTCCGGACTATATAGCCGCCTGTGGTAAGCCGGAAAATCTCGACCAACTGGAAAAGCATTATGCAGTCGGCTACCTGAACCACCGCACCGGGCGTACTATCGACTGGTTTTTTACGCGTGATGACGGCGATTGCGCAATCCGCATGAAAGAAACGCTAATCGTCGATGACACCGACGCCTATATCCAGGCCGGAATTCAAGGGCTCGGATTAATTCGCGTGGCCAGCTATCTGGCCGAACCGTATCTGAAGAGCGGGGCGTTGGTTCGCTGTATGGAGGACGTCTCTTTCGATTTACCGCTTTCGCTTGTCTATCCACAAAACCGCTATCTCCCGCTTTCGGTACGCGCCTTTTATGACTGGAGCAGAGCGGTGCTACACCAACATGGTGACTGACGCTCGATAGCGCCAGTTTTGCTTAATCGCGGGAAATAAAAAAAGCCCGTCAGAGAACGGGCGAAATAAGCAAATGATTTAGTGATTCGTTATCAACGTTGTTGGAGGATAACGACGCGTATCTTACGCGGCTCTGGGTTATGCTGATACCTGACAAATACGGTAGGTGAAACAATAAATTAAACGTGCACTACAGCGCGTCAAAAGTGGGGTAGAGGCTGTTTTCCAGATATTCAACAAAGTACCAGATCTCACCACTGAAAATAAACCATAAGCCAAATATAATAAGCAGTAAAATAATTATGGTGAGTATTATTTCTGTTTTTCCCATTATCGCTACTACCCACCTGTCGTTAATTTACTTAAGCCAGGCATTGTAGCGGGGCTTTTCCCGATACTCCAGTTTCATGCAGCGAGGACTTTATTACGCCCATCATTTTTAGCGCGATAGAGCGCATCGTCGACGCGTTTAAACAGCTCATCAATACTTTCTGCCGGGTCATGCCGCGCCACGCCAATGCTAACCGTAAACCGCGGTAAGCCCGCAATGGTGATACGGGCAACGGCCGCCCGGACGGATTCAGCAATTTTCAGGGCCGTTTCGAGGGACGTGCGCGGAAGCAGGATAACAAACTCTTCACCGCCCCAGCGGAACACCAGGTCATCCTGCCGGCTGCATGCTTCCAGCGTTCGGGAGAGTGCGATAAGCACCTCATCGCCCTTCAGGTGACCGAAGAGGTCGTTGATGTTTTTAAAATGATCGGTATCGACCAGCAGCAGGCTAAATTGCTGCTGTGCGGAAAGGTGGCTCAGGTTGGTTTGGTCGATAACGTTGTAGAACTGTCGCCGGTTGAGTAAACCCGTCATCGCGTCACGCAATGCAGCATTTTCCAGCTCCTGCTCAAGCCTCTTTTGCTCAGTAATATCATGGATTATGCACAGCATCAGTTTGTCACCGTAGATCTCAATAGGGCCGGCATAGGTCTGGACATGGCGGGTGGAGCCATCGGCAAGGCGGTGGACGAAATTGAGCGGCTTATGTCCACCGGGCAACGCGGCGATCTCCGTCATGATGGGCATGACATCTCTTCCCAGAGTGTTTATTTCCCAGGTATGTTTGCTGCACATTTCGTCATGCGAATAGCCATAGAAGCTGAGCGCCGCCAGGTTTGCATCGACAATATGCCCGTCGCGGGCATGATCGATCAACAGCATCGGCGCGCTGTTGGTCAGGAAAAAGCGCGCGTAGAAGCCCTGTTTTTTACGCTGATAGGTTGCGGAGCGGCTGGCCTTCAGGCCTGACGGGGCTTGCGAAGCGATCCCCTCAAACACGATGAGGTCGCCATATTGTGGGGAGTGAGTGAGAGAGAGGCGACAGCTAAGCGGCGCGTCATGCCCATCGCGGCTAATTGTCCAGATCTCGACAATATCCTGATCGTTTTTCAGTTCAGAAACATACATCGACAGGGCGGTTTGCGCACTTGCAGAATAGGTGCCTTTACGCAGGGCGTCCACGGTTTTACTGGCTGAGAGCAGTGTCGCGGTCACATTTGCAAAAATGATCTGTTCTGAAACAGGAGAAATAAGCCACACGGGCGTTTTAATTGCATTCAGCGCATCAAAACCATTTTGCGACATAGGGATTTCCTGTTCATCGGTACAATTTGCCTGACAATCATGAAAGAATTGACTCGCGTGTACTCCTTTGAAACATACTCTACTTAATCCCGTCAGGCATGATTTTTTTGTGAAATAAATGGGGGATCCGTACGCATTTGACTCATGGGTATAATTTGTTTCTCTGAGTTTTTCTGCAACAGCAGCCACGGAACCTGATCGGCAGGTAAAGGGCGGGAAAAAAGGAATCCCTGAAGATAGTCGCAGCCGAGGTGGGTCAGGATTGCCTGCTGTTCGTCCGTCTCGATCCCTTCGGCAACCACATTCATCTCCATGGTGCGGGCGATATTAATAATGGTTTCTACCAGCTTGCGGCTTTTTTCATTTTCCAGCATTGACGCCACAAAACTCTTGTCGATTTTAAGCTCTTTTGCCGGAAGAACGCTCAGCATCAGCAGGTTGGAATAGCCCGTGCCAAAATCATCAATGGAGACGGTGATCCCCGCATGGTTAAAGGCATTGAGCAACTCGATGCTGCGGTCGAGGTTTTTTAGCGCGGTACTCTCCGTCACCTCGAGGACCAGGCGGGAGGGAGAGAGATGATATTTTTCCAGCATCGACGAGACGATTTGAAAGATATCCGGCTGTTCGAACTGTACTGGGGATAAGTTGAACGATAAGGTCCACTGGCTGAAACCCTGTTCAGTCCAGAAATGAAGCTGGCGACACGCGGCTTCGATAGCCCAGTTGCCGACAGGAATAATTAAACCCGTTTGTTCCAGCGTGGGTAAAAACAGCCCCGGCAGCAAAACCCCTTGCTCAGGATGACGCCAGCGCAAAAGGGCCTCAAAACCGTGGATGGTTTTATCTTCCGCATGCCAGGTTGGCTGATACCACAGTTCAAATTGATCGCGCTCCAGCGCCTGAGAAAGCTCCTGCAGAAAGCCAGGTTTAGCCGGAACCGCCGTTGACATCTCCGGGCGGTAAAATGCCCAGCCGTTGCGTCCGTCTTGTTTAATGTGATGTAAGGCAGCATCTGCCTTAAATTTCAGCTCGTGCAGCGTTTCGCCATCCTGAGGATAGAGGCTGACACCCGCGCTGAGGGTCGTACTCAGGGTGTGTCCGCAAAGTGAAAGCGGGCGGCGCATATCCGCCAGCAGGGTGGTGAGCAAAGTGTTGAGCTTTTCATCGTCACATTCAGGAACCAGCAGAATAAAGGCGTCCCCACCCAGCCTGGCCAGCGTCATCTCGCGGGTAAGCCGGGACGTAATGCGCTGGGCAATGGTGATCAACAGTTCATCGCCGACGCTATGGCCCCAGGTGTCGTTAACGCGCCTGAAGTGGTCGACGTTCAGGAAAATCACGGCGAAGGGTTTCTTACTCAGCAATGCGCTGCGAAGGCAATCCTGCATACGCATATCCATCTGGTGACGGTTTGCGAGGCCGGTGAGGGCGTCAAAGCGTGCCTGAAGCTCAAGCTGACGATTGAGCTGGCGCAAATTGTCCGTCAGCCGGGTGGTGCGCCAGTGCGAATCAATAAGCGATATAATTAACATCACGCCGAGCAGGGTGAGCGTGGTGACGGAAACCCAGATGGATAATCCCAGTTCGCTGACCCCGCCGGGAAGCGTGTGTGCGGTTTCATGGAAATGCGCGGCACTCATGCCCGTATAGTGCATTGCGCAGATGGCGGCGCTCATGACGAAAGCGGCGAGAATGCGATTAACAAAGACCCCTTTGTGCTTATCCCTGAGACGAAAAGCCAGCCACAGCGCCACGCCGGAGGCGACGACGGCAATCGCCACGGACAGACCCACAATGCGCCGATCCCAGAGGATGCTATCTTTCAGCATCAACGCGGCCATGCCGATATAGTGCATGGCGACCACGCCAGCGCTGAGAATGAGCGTGGCGAACAACAGCCGAAAGAGAGAGAGATGTTTGCCCGTGACGGCAATATTAATGGCCGTGGTGGAGGCAACCACCGCCACGCCGAGAGACGCAAGGGTTAACCACAGGTCGTAACTCATTATCATGGGCATTTGCATCGACAGCATGCCAATGAAGTGCATGGACCAGATCCCGATGCCCAGTGTGACCCCTCCGGCAATGCGCCAGAACAGAGCCGCCTTTCTGCTGGAAAGGGGGATTTTCCCGGCGCTGTCCAGGGCCACAAAGGAGGCGATAAACGCCACAAGATAAGAGACAGCGATTAAGACAGGGTCCCACGATATATTGAGCATTATGCAATCCCACCTGTGAGAGGGTTACCGGTTTCGCCTGCCGGCACATCTTTATCTGGCAACGAACATGCGCGTTCAATCATATTAGTTATTTATCGTGAAAAATGTTCGGTGATATAAAGCATCAAACTCATGCAGAATATAAAATATATTCTTTTTATTAACGTATTAAGCATGGCTAAACATAGACGAATAATTATAGCAAAGCGCCTTAAATATGAGGGCGAACGTATCGTCTCTGCGTGGATGATGGTATCGCTTCAGGTGGTTTCGGACCAGTGGCGCAGCATGCGGCACAGAACATTTCTCATAATACGCTCTTTTTACCTTACTTAAGTTAAATATCAGGTAGCTAACGGCGAAACGAGAAACCAGCGTAGTATGTGAGGACAAATTCAAAGGCGAATGCTATAAGTCTTAATGCCGACCAAAAATATAAAGCCGTGGATAAAATCATGCTAAGAAATATTAGTGTCAGAACCTTCATTGCCTGGTTCCTTTTATGCGTTTTTTTGGTGAATGCGGGTGTGGTTGTTCTATTTAACAGCAATTCCTCTCTCTTTATTTCGATTAATCTGGTGAATTCCGTCGCGCTATTTTTGCTCTGGGGATATATGACGAAGTATCTTGTGACGCCGATCAATACTGTGAAAAAAAGTATTGAAGAAGTGACCGCAGGCAATCTAGGTGTCGCTATCCCCGAATTTGGCAATAACTGCGCGGGGCGGTTAATTCCCGGGATTAACAGTCTTTCCAGCAACATTGCTACGCTGGTGCGTGAGATCAGGTCTTCATCTCAAAACGCGATGACCTTATCGGATCAACTCTCTTCCCGCAGCGCCCAGCTCTCGGTGAAAACCGAGCAGCAGTCTGCGTCTCTGGTGCAAACTGCCGCCAGCATGGAGCAGATGGCTGCAAGCACCCGAAACAATGCCGATAACACCCGGCTGGCGAGCGAGCAGGCAAATGTCGCGACGTTGCAGGCGCGGAAGGGCGGCGAGCTGATGGGGCAGGTTGCCACTAATATGCAATCCATCACTGAATGTGCGCAGCAGATGACGGAAATCATCTCTCTGATCGACGGTATCGCATTCCAGACCAACATCCTGGCGCTGAACGCCGCGGTTGAAGCTGCGCGGGCTGGCGATCACGGAAAAGGCTTTTCTGTGGTGGCGGAGGAGGTGCGAAATCTGGCGCACCGGAGCGCGGAAGCTGCGAAAAATATCAAAACGCTGATTGAAGTCACCAGCAGCAATGTGACCCAGGGGGCGAGCGTAGTGTCGGAAGCGGAAAAGAATATGCATGAAATCGTGACCGGTTCCGGGAATGTCAGCCGGTTGATGGATGAGATTTCTACCTCGACCGCAGAGCAGGAGAAGGGGATTTCCCAGATCACGCTGGCGCTCTCCGAGCTGGAGCGGGTCACGCAAAGCAATGTGGCAATGGCGGAGGAACTTAACGGTTCGTCTGATGTGCTGCGTAATCAGGTGATTGAACTGCAGGCGCGGACCCGCAACTTCAGGCTGGACCACGGCGCGCCTCAGTCACCATTGCCCGGCCCGGCCTCCTTCCTTCAGCGACCTGAGCACTCGCTCTGAGCGCGACCCGAAGCCTGGCATGCCAGGCTTTTTTACGCCTCTGAAACAATATGTACAATTCCTGAGCGATTTCAGCGCGATGCGAGACATAGTTGTTGCTTAACCCCTGACGGAAGCTAGACTGACATCGAAAGAGCTAAAGAGGGGTAGGCGCTGTGGAAAGCATTAAAGGATCTGAACTTAACGTTCCTGACGCAGTTTTTGCGTGGGTGCTGGATGGCCGCGGCGGTGCCAGGCCGCTGGAAGATAATGATGTTATTGATAAAGATCATCCTTGCTGGCTCCATCTGAACTATACCCACCCGGACAGTGCCGACTGGCTGGCCTCGACCCCGCTCCTGCCTAACAACGTGCGCGATGCGCTGGCGGGCGAAAGCCTGCGGCCCCGCGTAAGCAGAATGGGGGACGGCACGCTTATCACCCTGCGCTGTATCAACGGCAGCACGGATGAACGTCCCGATCAGCTGGTTGCGATGCGCGTCTACATGGACGATGGGCTGATTGTTTCAACCCGCCAGCGTAAAGTTCTGGCGCTGGATGACATTGTGAACGATCTCAAAGAAGGGACCGGGCCGGTTGACTGTGGCAGCTGGCTGGTGGATGTCTGTGACGCCCTGACCGATCATGCGAGCGAGTTTATTGAAGAGCTGCACGATAAAATAATCGACCTTGAAGATAACCTGCTCGATCAGCAGATCCCACCGCGCGGTTTTCTGGCATTATTGCGAAAGCAGCTGATCGTGATGCGTCGCTATATGACGCCGCAACGGGATGTGTATGCCCGTCTGGCCAGCGAAAGACTCAGCTGGATGAATGACGATCAGCGCCGCAGAATGCAGGACATTGCCGACAGGCTTGGCCGCGGGCTGGATGAGATTGATTCCTGCATCGCCCGAACGGCGGTGATGGCGGATGAAATCGCGCAGGTGATGCAGGAGTCACTGGCGAGAAGAACCTACACGATGTCCCTGATGGCGATGGTCTTTTTACCCAGCACGTTTCTGACAGGGCTTTTTGGCGTCAATCTGGGCGGTATACCCGGCGGCGAATATCGATACGGCTTCACCGCGTTTTGCGTCATGTTAGTTGTTTTGATTGGTGGTGTTGCATGGTGGTTGCATCGTAGTAAATGGCTGTAAATTTACGCTTTTTTCACCTTTTTCGAGGATTAAAACGCTCTTTTAATTGAGCGAAGTCAATAAACATCACCCCCGTAAGGTGCAATATTACTCCCGCAGGTGAATGCAACGTCAAGCGATGGGCGTTGCGCTCCATATTGTCTTACTTCCTTTTTTGAATTACTGCATAGCACAATTGATTCGTACGACGCCGACTTTATAGTCGGCTTTTTTTTGCCTCCTGTTTCTGAGCGTCTACCCTAAAAGGGACGACAGCAAACCCTGGAGGGAAAGATGAGCATTTTACTCGCTCTGCTACTGCAACAATCGCGTCAGTCCGATCCTGTCCCCACCGATCCCGTGCCGATGCCCGATCCCATTCCGCGTCCGCAGCCGATGCCAGACCCGCCGCCGGATGAAGAACCGATTAAATTGTCGCATCGAACCCCGAGATCTGCGAGGATACGCGCCATCTGACCGTAAAGATCACCACGAGAGACTATTGTGACCGCTTTTTCTACCCTGAATGTTCTGCCTGCCGCCCAGCTCGACAACCTCAACGAGTTGGGATACCTCACGATGACGCCTGTACAGGCGGCCGCTTTGCCCGCCATTCTTGAGGGCCGTGACGTACGCGTGCAGGCGAAAACGGGTAGCGGGAAAACGGCCGCTTTCGGTCTTGGTCTGCTGCAGCATATTGACGCGTCGCTGTTTCAGACCCAGTCACTGGTCCTGTGCCCGACCCGCGAGCTGGCAGACCAGGTCGCGGGCGAACTGCGTCGTCTGGCGCGCTTCCTGCCCAACACCAAGATTTTAACCCTTTGTGGTGGACAGCCATTCGGTGCGCAGCGTGATTCACTCCAGCACGCGCCGCACATTATTGTTGCGACGCCTGGCCGTCTGCTGGATCACCTTCAAAAAGGCACCGTATCGCTGGATGCATTAAGCACGCTGGTGATGGATGAGGCGGATCGGATGCTGGATATGGGCTTCAGCGATGCGATTGACGAGGTGATCCGCTTCGCGCCGGTCGATCGTCAGACGCTGCTGTTCTCTGCGACCTGGCCGGAAGCCATCGCCGCGATCAGCGGTCGCGTGCAGAAAAACCCGCTCACGATCGAGATTGACAGCGTTGATGCACTGCCTGCCATCGAGCAGCAGTTCTTTGAAACGTCGCAGCAGGGAAAAATCCCGCTCCTGCAGAAATTGCTGAGCCAGCACCAGCCTGCATCCTGTGTGGTGTTCTGTAATACCAAAAAAGACTGCCAGGCAGTGTGTGACGCTCTGAATGCGGCGGGACAGAGCGCGCTGTCGCTGCATGGCGATCTGGAACAGCGCGATCGCGATCAGACGCTGGTGCGCTTCGCTAACGGCAGCGCCCGCGTACTGGTGGCGACCGACGTCGCCGCGCGCGGTCTGGACATCAAATCCCTTGAGCTGGTGGTGAACTATGAGCTGGCATGGGATCCTGAAGTGCACGTCCACCGTATTGGTCGTACTGCTCGCGCCGGTAATAGCGGGCTGGCCATCAGCTTCTGCGCGCCAGAAGAGGCGCAGCGTGCCAATATTCTTTCTGAAATGTTGCAGATCAAACTGAACTGGGTGAGTGCGCCGGGCAGCGTCAAGCTCGTGCCGCTGGAGGCCGAGATGGCGACGCTGTGCATCGATGGCGGCAAAAAAGCCAAGATGCGTCCGGGTGATGTGTTAGGGGCGCTGACCGGGGATATCGGTCTGGACGGCGCAGATATCGGGAAGATTGCGGTTCATCCGGCACATGTGTACGTAGCGATTCGCCAGGCGGTTGCGCATAAGGCGTGGAAGCAGCTGCAAAACGGCAAGATTAAAGGTAAAACCTGCCGCGTACGTCTGCTAAAATAAGGCATAAAGCGTCTCAGAAGGTCTTTCTGAGACGCTGTCCGCTTATTTCACTTCAAGCACGTTCAGACGTAACTCTTCAAACTGATTGTCATCCTCTTCCGGCTGCCAGCCCGCTGGCTGCATCGGAATCTCTTCCCGATCAAACGCCAGATCGCCGCCATTGACCACTTCAGAATCATGATTGATGCCTTTGAAGTCGAACAGCTCAACGTCTGCGAGGTGTGAAGGGACCACGTTTTGCATCGCGCTGAACATGGTTTCGATACGACCCGGATAACGCTTATCCCAGTCACGCAGCATGTCGCCAATAACCTGACGCTGCAGGTTCGGCTGAGAGCCGCACAGGTTGCATGGAATGATCGGGAAGCCTTTAGCCTGAGAAAAACGCTCAATATCTTTTTCGCGGCAGTAGGCGAGAGGGCGGATCACAATGTGCTTGCCGTCATCGCTCATCAGTTTAGGCGGCATGCCTTTCATCTTGCCGCCGTAGAACATGTTCAGGAACAGCGTTTGCAGGATATCGTCACGGTGATGGCCCAGCGCAATTTTGGTCGCGCCCAGCTCAGTTGCGGTCCGATACAGAATGCCACGGCGCAGGCGGGAACAAAGCGAGCAGGTCGTTTTCCCTTCCGGGATCTTCTCTTTCACGATGCCGTAGGTGTTTTCTTCGACGATTTTGTACTCAACGCCCAGCTCTTCCAGGTATTCCGGCAGAATGTGCTCCGGGAAGCCCGGCTGTTTCTGGTCAAGGTTGACCGCCACCAGCGAAAAATTCACCGGTGCGCTTTGCTGAAGATTACGCAGGATCTCCAGCATGGTGTAGCTGTCTTTACCCCCTGACAGGCAAACCATGATGCGGTCGCCTTCTTCAATCATGTTGAAGTCTGCAATGGCCTCGCCCACGTTACGGCGCAGGCGCTTTTGCAGTTTGTTCAGGTTGTATTGCTCTTTCTTTGTATTTGATTGATTTTCTTGCATTTATTACTACTTTCGGAGCCAGTAGCGGCGAGAGATGGGTTAGCGCCAGCAAATAAAAGCCAGCAGGCAAAGATATGTCGCGTATGGTACAGATTCCGGCGGCGAATACCAGCACGTTTTACAGCTGCGTTAAATCTGGAGCCGATACTCGATAAAGAGTGGTAGGCTTTCTATTTGTCCTTGCGCATCCTGTGCATGAAAACAAATCGCAGGTTTTGATATTCCATCGCACCATACTCACGGTGATGAAAACATCTCGGTTTTGGGCTGTGGTGCTGACGGTCACCGCTACACCGATAAAGAATGTGGTGCTTTGCTTCAATTAGACCTGCGCAAGTTTGCTGCAGCTATCGACCCGCTGATTAAGGTTCATGTTCACGAAACCACTCGTGCCGCACTTTACTCTTTAACCTACAACGTGGGAACTAGAGCGTTTAGCAGATCGACGCTGCTTAAAAAGTGAAATTCCGTCGACGTTCCGGGTGCATGCAAAGAACTGCAGCGCTGGACGTATGCCGGTGGCAAGCAGTGGAAGAAGCTGATGACCTGTCGCGAGATTGAGCGCGAAGTCTGCGTGTGGGGTCAGAAATGAGCCGATTGACCGCCATCATTTGCGCTGTCGTTATCTTCCGGCTGGTTTCCATGACATGGGCGATTAACTACTACCGCGACAAAACAACTGAGAAACTCAGCCTGGCAAACACTGCAATGAAAGATATGCAGAAACGCCAGCGCGATGCCGTTGCGCTGGATACAAAATACACGAAGGAACTGGCCGATGCGAAAGCTGAAAATTATATTCTGCAGCGCAAGCTTGATTATGGTAGTAGGGTGCTCGTCAAAGGGCGCTGTCCAGTTCCAGCCACAACCGATACCCCAGGCTCTCCAGCGTGGGCAATGATGAAACCGTCGAACTCTCTAATGCTGCTGGACGAAACGTTCTCGGTACCAGAGATGGAATTATTAGTGACCAAACAGCATTGAGAACACTTCAGGAATATATCTACACTCAGTGTATGAGGTGACCCGCCACCCAATTAAGACTCTTATGGTTTTGAACAGGCTTTTTTATTGCCACTGAAATCGAGTCTTTTGTGGGTCGAAAGTTATAGTGGCTTGGCTCCAGTCCTTTTCGTTAAGTATTTTCTCAATACATTGCGTGGCGTAAAGATCATCTGGCGGAGTGAAGGATGTATATTCGCTTTCGCTGTTTAATTTGAAGTCATGTATAGCTGCAACTGCTATGCGTCCTTCACTATCGATGTTACGGAAGCATGAAATTCTCGCCTCATAAAATTCATCTGGCAAACCTTCTAACATGCAACCGGTAGCCCACTGCAAAAGCTGTTCATCTGAATACTCTGGCTGGACGATCGGCACCGCCTGCTGCTTGCCTATGAGCCGTTTAAATGTGTTGAGAAAGGAAAACATGTCACCTCCATGGTTTTTATAACAAGCATACTATTGCAATTAGCCAGGTAAGATCCATTCTACGGCGAATCTCCCCGCTAGCGCATAACGCCATGGGGATCCCTACGAGAGGATCGCCCATGAAGCTTTTAAGGGGATAACTGGCACCCAAGAGCAATGATGCAGTCATGATACACCTCCGATCAGTCTATAGGACGTCGGTTCAGCGATTGATGAAGGCGTAAATATAAAGCCTCGCTAAAGCAATGCGAACGTCCATCCATAGAGTAACGAGAAAAATAAGTGACGACTCGTCAGTTACGGAGGTTTAGTATCCATGAAAGAAGTAGCGAATCTTAAGGCCGATAAACTTCAACACTGACCAGACATAATGCTGGATTAAATATAGGGCAGGTGGAACAACCAATGTCGCACCAGTTGCGCAGATTGCGTATACCGCCGAGTTCTTTGCGATTAATGCGTAATTTAGGTTAAGTGTTTCAAAATTAATTGCACTGGCTGTACTCGAACCTACAAATCCAGAGACAAAAACAACCGCGAACACATAAAATGATGCTGCTATGAGCTTTAAAATTAGCCGAATGGATTTCACGTTGAGCACCTGCTGAATGAGTCCACCTTTTTACACAAAAAAAACGTGTTTAGCCAGCTTATGGAATGCGGTGATCTAAAGAGTGGTCCGATCTTTATACCCCTCATCTTCCCGGACTGTCGCCGTGTTTAATTCAGGCATTCTTTAATATAAAATCTTCGACAAGACATAAATGCTTTCACGACATGCACTTACACTTCCACGACTGCCCCTATGACATTGAATCGCTTTTGTTGTGTCCTGCTGATCGTCGCTGCGATCGGCAGCCTTTTTACCTCGTATCCCTTTGCCATATGGTTTCTGCTGATCAATATGCTGACGATAGCGATTTATGGCGTCGATAAAACGGCGGTACGAAAAGGGATGCGCAGGATACCGGAAGTCACTTTACTGGCGTTTGGCGCGGTGGGAGGGTGGCCCGGCGCCATCCTGGGTCAACAGCTCTTTCGCCATAAAACGCAGAAGCAGCCGTTTAAAACCTGGTTTTACGTAAGTGCCGTCGTGAGCATCCTGGCCACGGGGGCGCTGTATTATTTCTGTCCCTTTATTCTTTTTTGAGCATCATCAGGAACGCACAAAGTGAACGTTGACCTCAGGTTTACCTGAGCTTCTAAGATGGTCTGACGTTGCGTCATTAAAATTCCTGCTACGCTTGTTTGTTGTATCAGGAGCATGAGTATGAAGAACAAAGACGAACAAACAGGATTAGTGGGGCTGGCGATTGGTGCCGCTGTCATTGGGCTGGTTTCATCGCAGAAACCGATCGATCGCGACAGCATTGTCAACGAACTGGTCAGGCTGGGCAGGCAGAAAGGCGATGGTGTAGAAGATGAGGTTTTCGTTAAGGCCGCCGAGCTGGTGAGAAAAGGGGTATAACCGATGGCTGACATTCGTCATGCACAGTGCCATTGTGGTGCGGTGGCATATACCGTCGTACTCACTGACGGCTTTAATACCGCGCGGCGCTGCAGCTGCTCTTTTTGCCGTATGCGGGGCGCGGTTGTGGTCTCTGCACCGCTGTCGGGTATTACCGTGACCAGAGGTGAGGATAAGCTGACGGAGTACCGTTTTAACACGGGGACGGCGCGGCATTTCTTCTGCTCGGTCTGCGGGATTTACACGTTCCATCAGCGTCGTTCGAACCCAAATGAATACGGCGTAAATGTCGCCTGTTTTGAAAACGTGTCGCCGTTTGACTTCCCCGAAGTGACGGTGATGGATGGCGTAAACCATCCGAGCGATGGTGAAAGCGGCGTATTTGGCTATCTCTCGTTTCGCAAAAAAGAGACCAATAAAGGTTAATTACCGCCTGGCCTTTTTTTTATCAGCCTGGCTATAGTGGGAAGTGGGTTTCTAAAACAGGAGAAATTATGCTCTGTGTAGAAAAAGACGATCCGCGTGAGGCTCCCGAATCAGGGGATAAAAAACCTCAACCCGTGAAAAAGTAATACTCGCAACGAGTATGACCGCCACCGGCCCTGCTGGTGGCTTTTTGTTTTCAGAGACTCACCGTCAATGACGATCCAGATGGTTTAACAGTGCACCGAGATGCCCAACAATACCAAAAAAATCAAAAATTAACGCCATCCACAAGCACGCTAAGAGTGTCAGTATGGCAACGGATACACGACCAAACAACGCTGTTATCCTTAATGAAGAGGGGGATATCGGCGCAGTCTAACCCGCTTTTATTCAACTTACCCTCAACAATATCGCGATAATATGCTGTTGTGAGACGAACATCAAAAAGAGGAGCCCGCATCATGCTGCGGGCTCTCATTATCAGAACTGGTACACCAGGCCTAATGCAACGACGTCATCGGTGCTGATGCCGTTGTTTTTGTAGAAGCTGTCATCTTCATCCAGCAGGTTGATTTTATAATCAACGTAGGTGGACATGTTCTTGTTGAAATAGTAGGTCGCGCCTACGTCTGCATATTTAACCAGGTCCTGATCGCCCTGGCCGTTAGCCAGATCTTTACCTTTTGACTGCAGGTAAGAAATGGCCGGACGCAGACCGAAATCGAACTGGTACTGCGCGGTCACTTCGAAGTTCTGAGTCTTATTCGCCACGGCGTCGGCGTTATCACCATAAGGCGTCATGTTGCGGGTTTCAGAATACATTGCCGCCAGATAGATATTATTGGCGTCATATTTCAGGCCTGCAGTCCAGGCATCTGCTTTGTCACCGCCCGCTGTGGTTTGCGTCACCTGGTCATTGGTACGGTCAGAAGAGGTGTAGGCGGCACCGGCACTGATCCCCATGCCAAAATCATAGGTGGTAGAGATACCGAAGCCGTCCCCATTCTCATGACGCGTGTCGCGGCCGTTGTTGGTGCCTTCCTGAGAGCAATTGTTGTTCTCATCGCAATTACTGCCTTCGTTGTTGCCCTGATACTGCAGCGCGAAGTTCAGACCCTGCACCAGACCATAGAAGTCGGTGTTACGGTAGGTTGCTACACCGTTGGCGCGGCCGGTCATAAAGTTATCGGCATAGGTGTAAGAATCGCCGCCAAACTCAGGCAGCATATCTGTCCAGCCTTCAACGTCGTACAGAACGCCATAGTTACGGCCGTAGTCAAAGGAACCATAGTCACCCACTTTTACACCGGCGAAGGCCAGACGCGTCCAGGACTGATTATCAGACCCTTCGGTGTTATTCGCCTGAATGTTGTATTCCCACTGCGCGTAACCGGTCATCATGTCGTTGATCTGTGTTTCACCCTTGAAACCCAGACGCATATAGGTTTGATCGCCATCTTTAGACGCGTCATCGGAGAAGTAGTGCAGGCCATCTACTTTTCCGTACAGATCCAGCTTGTTACCGTCTTTATTATAAATTTCTGCTGCGTGCGCAGCGCCAGCCATTAACAGAGCCGGAATCATCAGAGCCAGTACTTTTCTTTGCATTGTGATATTCCTTTGCAGTTGTTTTTATTTAATTACCTGTTGAACTTTCCCAATAAGAAAGTTGTCCCATGCTAAATCACACCAGCGGGATAGTAATAAAATATAATTGTTACGAATTAAGTAAAATCTAAACTGAATAAATCCGCGGTAATGATCATTTGTTTGGTGAATGATTTAAATTCAATCATATTAAATAAAAATTATTAATTAGCGGTTAAGTCAGGTAATCTTTGCCCCGTTATATGCCTTTAAGATTATTTATCCATAATTAGTATGAATGTTATTTAGGAAACTAAAGTGATATTCATTAATTATCTGGACGAGCCCGATGTGAATACATCGGGCTTTTTTTATAGCAAAAAAATGCCCGGACGAGCCGGGCAGAGGGTTTAGTCGCTGCTGGATTTTTCGGCTTTTCCTGCCAGCTGCGCCAGGAAGTCATACCGTTTTTGCAAATCGGCTGCGGCATCTCTCCAGAGCTGTTCTGCCACCTCTGGCTGTTGCGCATTCAGACGACGGAAGCGCTGCTCCTGCATTAGCGTCTCTGCCAGGGCATCTGACGGCGGACGTGAATCCAGTGCCAGCGGTAATTTGCCCTCGTCCGCACGGCGCGGATCGAACCGGTAGAGCGGCCAGAAGCCGGTCGCCGTCAGCTGACGCATCTGATCATGGCTGAGCGCCAGGTCATAACCATGTTCTTCGCACGGGCTGTAGGCGATGATCAGCGACGGACCCGGATACGCTTCCGCCTCCTGTATCGCTTTCACCGTCTGGTTGAGCTGCGCGCCCAGCGAGATCTGCGCGACGTAAACGTGGCCGTACATCATCATGCTCACGCCGAGATCCTTACGCGCCTTGCGTTTGCCGTGCTCACCGAATTTCGTGACGGCGCCCAGCGGCGTGGCTTTCGATGCCTGACCACCGGTGTTGGAATAACACTGCGTATCCAGAACCAGAATGTTGAGATTTTCGGTCAGGCTTAACACGTGATCCAGCCCGCCAAAGCCGATGTCGTAAGCCCAACCGTCGCCGCCAATCAGCCAGATCGATTTTTCGACCAGGGCATCAGCGTCGGTCAGCAGTTGCTCTGCGCCTGCAACACCCTGAAGGGCGCGACGCAGCTCAGCCACCTGCTCACGCCGCACCTCTGGCGTTGCTTCGGCGTGAAGTGCAACATTGAGTTCGTCAGGGATCTGGTCGGCAAACTGTTCCAGCAAACGCATCACGCGCGCGCGGTGCTGGTCAACCGTCAGGCGGAAGCCGAGCCCGAACTCGGCGTTATCCTCGAACAGGGAGTTTGCCCATGCAGGGCCGCGACCATTCGCATCGGTGGTGTACGGTGTAGAAGGCAAATTGCCCCCGTAGATGGATGAGCAGCCGGTGGCGTTAGCGATCAGCATTCGGTCACCGTACAGCTGGGTAAGCAGTTTGATGTACGGCGTTTCACCGCAGCCGGAGCAGGCGCCGGAGTACTCGAACAGCGGCGTGATCAGCTGCGAGGTACGAATATCAATACGTTCCAGCTGGCTGCGATCGATTTCTGGCAGGTTCAGGAAGAAGTCATAGTTCACTTTTTCTTCTTCAACGTGCTCAAGACGCGACATCATATTAATGGCCTTGATGTCCGGGTTCTGCCTGTCTTTCGCCGGGCAGACCTCGACGCACAGGTTACACCCGGTACAGTCTTCCGGCGCAACCTGCAGGACATACTTCTGGCCGCGCATATCGCGGGATTTCACATCCAGCGAGTGCAGGCTGGCCGGAGCATCTTCCATCGCATCCGGTGAAACCACTTTGGCCCGAATGGCCGAGTGCGGGCAGGCCGCTACGCAGTGGTTACACTGCGTACAGAGCTCTTCTTTCCAGATCGGGATCGCTTCGGCAATATTGCGTTTTTCCCAGCGCGTCGTGCCCATCGGCCAGGTTCCGTCCGGCGGTAGCGCGGAGACGGGCAGGGCGTCACCCAGCCCGGCCAGCATGGCGGCCGTCACGGTTTTCACGAAATCAGGCGCGGCATCAGAGACCACCGGAGGGCGGCTCGGGCTGGCGTCATTTACCGGCTGCAGCGGCACCTCGAACAGTGACTCGCGAGCCAGCGCCAGCGCCTGCCAGTTACGTTCTACCAGCTCCTGGCCCTTGCTGCTGTAGCTTTTGGCTATCGCACCCTGCAGTTCCACCAGCGCACTGTCGCCCGGCAGGATCTGGGTCAGATGGAAGAAGGCCATTTGCATTACGGTGTTAATACGCGCAGCCAGGCCACATTCGCGCGCGATTTTCGCCGCGTTGACCACATAGAAACGGGCCTTTTTCTGGTTAAGCACCGTCTGCACTTCCTGAGGCAGGCGCGCCCAGACCTCGTCCGCGCTGTACGGCGTATTAAGCAGGAAAATACCGCCGGGCTTCAGGCGCTCAGCCATCTGGTATTTGTCGATAAACTGCAGCTGGTGACAGCCAACAAAGTCGGCCTGAGAAATAAGGTAGGCCGAGCGAATAGGATGCTCGCTGACGCGCAGGTGAGAAACGGTCAGTCCGCCCGCTTTTTTAGAGTCGTAGACGAAGTAGCCCTGGGCGTACCACGGCGTCGAATTGCCGATGATCTTGATGTTGTTCTTGGTAGCCGAGACGCTGCCGTCGCTGCCCAGACCGTAAAACAGCGCCTCGAGTTTGGCTGTTGCAGGCAGGGTATTTTCCGGCAGGGGCAGGGAAAGATTCGTTACGTCGTCATAAATGCCGACTGTGAAG
The DNA here is from genome assembly GCF_039718975.1 of Enterobacter chuandaensis. NCBI lineage: Bacteria > Pseudomonadati > Pseudomonadota > Gammaproteobacteria > Enterobacterales > Enterobacteriaceae > Enterobacter > Enterobacter chuandaensis. The sequence goes on along the minus strand of NZ_CP097173.1, from coordinate 2,518,371 downwards.
CGCGGCTTGGGTTTCGCTTCTCTTAGCTCGTTGAACACGGCCAGCACGCAGTCCGGCCCAAACTCTTTGGAAGACAGGCCATAGCGACCGCCGATAACGCGCGGTAGCGTTTCACGTTCGCCGTTATTAAAGGCTTCTGCCAGCGCGGTCATCACGTCCAGATACAGCGGTTCCGCGTGTGCGCCCGGCTCTTTGGTTCGATCGAGCACCGCCACCGCGCGCGCGCTTTCCGGCAGGGCAGAGAGCAGATGTTTAGCAGAGAACGGGCGATAAAGGCGCACTTTTAACACGCCGACCTTTTCGCCGCGGGTTAACAGCTCGTCGACCACCTCTTCACAGGTGCCGATAGCCGATCCCATCAGCACAATCACGCGCCCGGCCTGCGGATCACCGTAGTATTCGAACGGTTTGTACTCGCGTCCTGTTGCGGCGGCAAAGTCATTCATTGCCTGCTCGACGTGGTCATAAACCGCGTTGTACCACGGGTTTGTGGCCTCGCGGGACTGGAAATAGGTATCCGGGTTTGCCGATGTCCCACGGATAACCGGATGTTCCGGGTTCAGGGCGCGGGCGCGATGCGCGTCAATTTCTGTCTGCGGCAGCAGATCCAGGATAGTCTCGTCCGCCAGCGGGACGATTTTGTTGATTTCGTGAGAGGTGCGGAAGCCATCAAAGAAGTGAATAAACGGCACGCGACTTTTAAGCGTGGCGATATGCGAAATTAAGGCAAAGTCCTGCGCTTCCTGAACGCTGCTGGCGCACAGCATCGCACACCCGGTCTGGCGCACGGCCATCACGTCGGAGTGATCGCCGAAGATGGAAAGCGCGTGAGTAGCAACGGTACGCGCCGCGACGTGCAGGACGAAGGGGGTCAGCTGTCCGGCGAGCTTATACAGGGTTGGGATCATTAACAGCAATCCCTGAGAAGAGGTAAACGACGTCGAAAGTGCGCCTGTCTGAAGCGCGCCATGTACAGTGGCAATGGCTCCCGCTTCAGACTGCATTTCAACCACTCTCGGGACATCGCCCCAGACGTTTTTTAATCCGTTTCCCGCCCAGGCATCCGCCTGTTCAGCCATGGTGGAACTCGGCGTGATCGGGTAGATGGCGATAACTTCACTGGTGCGAAACGCGACTGAGGCAACTGCACCATTACCGTCAATAGTTTGCATAGAACGACACCCTTACATTGCGCAAAAATAGGGGGCTGTCATAAGGCGACAAACCCTGAATATTATGTTTGTAGTCTAGCAAACGGGGGGGGTTACAATTTTCGCTTTTGTGTCCTCAGTATTCTCGCCATCAATGGTTAGATCAAACTTAGGGCGAAAAAATTGCGAGAAATTGTTTCAGTAGCGCATAAATACGCACTTCTGCTCTCGACGACACGGGATGTGATGCCTATGATGCATAGGTTTCGCACAAAATAAGGGGGAGAGAGCATGCGTTCAGCATTTTTGGTAGGGTGTGCCGCATTATTGTTGTCGGCATGTAGCAGTGAACCTGTGCAGCAGGCCACGGCGGCCCACGTGGCGCCGGGAATGAAAGCGGCAATGTCCAGTTCAGGCCAGGCCAACTGCGCCATGATTGGCGGCTCACTGTCTGTTGCTCGCCAGCTTGATGGCTCTGCTATTGGGATGTGCGCCTTGCCAAACGGCAAACGCTGCAGTGAACAGTCGCTTGCCGTTGGAAGCTGCGGTAACTACTGATTATTCAGCACGCTTAAACATCAGCGTTTTATCGGCAGTCGCCAGCGTCAACTGGTCTTCAGTCAGGTCGACCTGCGCTCCTTTGCGCAGCATGTCGCCGATGGCCTGATCCAGCTCGTTCATCTGTGGTTCGGTACAAAGTTTGCGCGTCATCGCCAGCGCTTTCACTTTTAGCTCGCCTTCAGACAATTTTCCCTGTCCGTTGAAGCGGTTACACATCTGGCCGGAAACGCTGATGTTGTTAACCAGGCTCAAATCGGGCAGGGCGTTAAAACTGATTTCAGGTTGTGCTGTCGTGCCCTTCACGGCTTTCCCGTCCACGTTTTCCAGTACAAAACGATGGTTCTTCAGCTGCTCCGGCTGGACGGACGCTTTGCCCGGATTAACGCAGCCAGTGAGGACAAGGCTGATAACACTTAACGCGATGAGCTTTCTCATTTTTTTTCTCAAATTATAAATGCCGTGAATCTTTTACCAGTATAACGATACTCTGCCGTGGAGTAATGGGGTTTATCTGAAAGTGCGGGGCGGGGGCCGGGCAACGCAGGGCTGCCCGGGATAGAGATTAATGTGATTTAAAGCCAGCGGCCGTCATTAACATGCGGAAAAGCATACTGACAGCCGCCAGCGCCAGTACGCTGCCGCCCCAGATAATGGCCAGCCACATCACTTTTTTCCAGACCGGTTGTTGCATCAGTGATAACCCTCCCCATGCTGAACTTTGCCGCGAAATACGTAATAGCTCCAGAAGGTGTAGACCAGAATAACGGGAATGATCAACAGTGCGCCCACCAGCATAAAGCCCTGGCTTTGCGTCGGCGCGGCGGCCTGCCACAGGGTGATTGACGGCGGTATGATATGCGGCCAGATACTGATCCCAAGCCCGCTAAAGCCGAGAAATATTAGCCCCAGCGTCAGAATAAACGGGCGAGCATGGCTGTCAGGATTACTCAGGCAGCGCCACTGGTAGAAGCTAAACATGACGACCAGGGCAGGGACTGGCAGCAGATAAAACAGATTCGGCAGCGTAAACCAGCGTGCAGCGATGGCCGGGTGTGCCAGCGGCGTCCAGAGGCTGATCGCCGCGATAAACGCCAGCAGTATGATTAACAGCGTTTTCGATACCTCACGCATCCGCTGCTGCAGCGCGTTTTCGCTTTTCATCACCAGCCAGGTTGAGCCTAACAGCGCGTAGGCCACCACCAGACCCGCGCCGCAAAAGAGGTTAAACGCGGTAAACCAGTCAAAGGGTCCACCGGTATAGACCCGACCGGTGACGGTAAAGCCGTTAATGACGGCCCCCACCGTCACGCCCTGGGTAAACGTCGCCAGAATTGAGCCGCCAATAAACGCCTTATCCCAGAAAGGACGGTGCGCCGGGGTGGCTTTAAAGCGAAACTCAAACGCCACGCCGCGGAATATAAGTCCGATCAGCATTATCGTCAGCGGAATGGTCAGAGCATCAACGATCACCGCATAGGCCAGCGGAAATGCGCCGAACAGGGCGGCTCCGCCAAGCACCAGCCAGGTTTCATTCCCGTCCCAGACGGGCGCGACGCTGTTGACCATCACGTCGCGATCGTCAGCGTCTTGTGTGGCAGGGAACAGAATACCGATCCCCAGATCAAAACCGTCCATCACGATATACATCAGCGTGGCGAAAACGATGATGACAAACCAGATAATGGAAAGATCGATACCCATTATGGCAGCTCCTTATGTTCAGCTGTGACGGCAGAAAGCGGGCGCGCCGGACGTCCGTCGTACTCGGTGGCGAATGATTCGTGCGGCTGCGGGCCTTTTCGGATGAGGTGCACCATATAGCTGTAGCCCACGCCAAATACCGAGGTGTATACAACGAAGAAGGCCAGCAGACTCACGCTCATATGGAGATCGCCATGGGCAGAAACCGCATCCTTCGTTCGCTGGAGTCCGTAGACTACCCACGGCTGGCGGCCCACTTCGGTAGTGACCCACCCGGCAAGGATGGCAATCAGCCCGGTTGGCCCCATCAGCAGCGCAAACCACAGGAAAGGACGCGACGAATACACGCGTTTTTTGTAGCGCAACCAGAGCGCCATCACCCCGAGCAGCAGCATCAGCATGCCCAGGCCTGCCATAATGCGGAATGACCAGAAGACAATGGTGGCGTTCGGGCGGTCTTCCTTCGGAAACTCCTTGAGCGCCGGAACCTGTTTATCCAGACTGTGCGTCAGGATAAGGCTGCCCAGTGCCGGGATCTCCAGTCCAAAGCGGGTGCGCTCCTGCTCCATATCCGGCCAGCCAAACAGCAGCAGCGGGGTAGGCTCACCCGGCGGATTCTCCCAGTGCCCTTCAATGGCGGCAATCTTCGCAGGCTGGTGCTTTAAGGTGTTCAGCCCGTGCATATCGCCAACCAGGGCCTGGATGGGGGCGACAATCAGGGTCATCCACAGCGCCATCGAAAACATTGCGCGTATGGCGCGGGTATTATTTCCGCGCAGCAGATGCCATGCCGCGGAGGCACCCACAAACAGCGCGCTGCTGAGGAACGCGGCTATCGACATATGCAGCAGGCGATAAGGGAATGAGGGGTTAAACACCACCGCAAACCAGTCCACCGGTACCACCTGCCCGTTGACGATCTCATAGCCCTGCGGGGTCTGCATCCAGCTGTTTGAGGCGAGGATCCAGAAGGTGGAGATAATGGTGCCCAGCGCCACCATGCAGGTGGAGAAAAAGTGCAGTCCCGGCCCGACTTTATTCCAGCCGAACAGCATCACGCCGAGGAAGCCGGCTTCAAGGAAGAAGGCGGTTAGCACTTCATAGGTCAGCAGCGGGCCGGTAATACTGCCCGCAAACTGCGAAAATCCGCTCCAGTTGGTACCAAACTGATAGGCCATCACCAGCCCTGAGACCACGCCCATGCCAAAATTGACGGCAAAAATCTTCGACCAGAAATGGTACAGCGAGCGCCAGACCGGATTTTTTGTTTTCAGCCACAGCCCTTCGAGTACGGCAAGGTAGCTGGCCAGGCCGATGGTGATGGCCGGGAAAATAATGTGAAAGGATACGGTAAAGGCAAACTGTATCCGCGCAAGGTGAAAAGCATCTAAACCAAACATGCAAAACTCCGCGATGTATTTATGTCGATGCCATTCTAAGCCGCGCCAGCGCTGGGTTGCAGAAACAGACCCGGCCTATTTAACTATAACAGTTTGCCCAGTGTAATATTTATCGATGCGCTTAAAGTCCGCTTTCCGCTGATGCCTTTGCTTGAGTAATTGCTCCCGCATTAAATATGGGATGCTCGTAGCTATCGGTTACGTCTCTCACGCGGTAAATTTTCCACTTTCCATCTTCAAGACGCATATAGACTTCAAGATTAAGAAAGCCGCCGTTCTCAATACCAATCCTGACAGGAAGAACTTCGCCATTCATGAATTGGTGCGCCACACCCACTTCAAGCCCCTTCACCCAGGATGGGTCATAATCCTGAACATAAGCGAAATAATCTGATCCCACGATTTCCTGTTCAGGAATAGACTCTATCTCGTTAAGCCGGGATAGTGTACCAGCCGCAACGTACTCTCTAAGCTGAGGATATTCACCATCACTTTCTGCAAAAAACGTCAGATATGTGGAATAGAATTCTTCCGCCCGTTCGGCAGCATTCTGCTTAGGTACACCCGTACAAGCAGATAATAATAGCGCCACAGTAATTATAAACCCCCTCATCATCGACTCATCCTGTAAATCTTATAGGTAGGTTGCGCGCGGCGGTAACCCGGCCCAGGGTACATGCTGAGCTGGGTAAAATCTGAGATCCAGCGAGTGCCGTCGAACATTGTCATATGGCCGCTTGAGTTTCCTCCGGGATAGGGCTGAATTACAGCGACATCTCCGCTAAGCAACGTCGAACCGGGAGGAACCTCCCTAAAACCTGCACGCAAAAGTTTTGGTCCATAATCCTTCGCATCATGTGTACGTTCAAGCGTAATGCCGCCAGCGATTATGGCACGACGTGTAAATTTCGCGCATTCGTTATGAGAGTGTCCAAGGGCATGCGAGCGGAGGTAAGAAACAGCCGCGTCTCTATTCCAACTCATTGATAATTCCTTTCTGTAAGGTAAGAGCGAAATTTCTGCTCGAGCAAGACAAGTAGCAGAGTGTACATTAGCCTGTTGTTAATACTCTGCGGTTGGTGAGATGAGTAGGCAAAAAATGTTATATATTATATTTATATTTCATGTGGTTATGTATGCATGGCCGGGAATTGTAAACATCAATATTTAATAACATGGACGAGTATCAGGGAATAAAAACATTCTTTTTATGAATTTTCCGCATTAAACCGCTTGCTTTGTCGTCATCGCCGTGCGTTAATGGTTCTCTGGTTTTGAGTCCAAAAAAATATCTGACGTAGTTTCATAAAGCAGTTCTCATCACGTTGTGCCTCTCCGCAGCCTCTCTTGGGTCTTTATCTACATTCCGATTAGTTTTGTTTAAAACCATTATTGCCTGATCGGCTCATGAGTAATTTACGTTTTTACGTTCACAGGAGAATCCTATGACTTCTTATATACATTTCCGCTGCCCATGCTGTCATGGTTCGCAGTACCGTACCTCAGTCTTTGATGTGTCTGAGAAAAACCCGCTCGGTGCGAAATGCATCTTTTGCAAATCGTCAATGATCACGCTCGATCACCTGGCCGCTGCACGCCAGGCGCAAAGCCACGTTACCGAGTACCGTAAGTAATTTATTTCGCGAACTATAACAGTTAGCTAAATCTTCTCTTTTTCTCCTGCTGATATACACTGTCGGCAATAAGGAGAATCTGATGAAAAAATACCAGCGTCTGGCGCAACAAATTATCTCGCAGATCGAGCTTGGCGTATGGCTGCCGGGCGATAAGCTGCCTTCCCTGCGAGAGCAGGTGGCAAGTAGCGGCATGAGCTTTATGACCGTTGGCCACGCGTATCAGATGCTGGAAAGCCAGGGGCGCATTGTCGCCAGGCCGCAGTCGGGCTATTACGTTGCCTCGCGCCCGACCGCACAACAGCCTGCGCCACCTGCTCAGGTGATGCGCGATGAAGCGGTAGATATCAACACCTATATCTTCGAGGTCTTACAGGCCAGCCGCGATCCGTCCGTTGTTCCTTTCGCTTCCGCGTTTCCCGACCCCCGGCTTTTCCCGCTTCAGCAGCTCAACCGCTCGCTGGCAAACGTCAGCAAAACGGCTACCGCAATGAGCGTGATTGAAAATCTGCCGCCCGGTAACGCTGAACTCCGCCACGCCATCGCACGCCGCTATGCGCAGCAGGGGATGAACATCTCGCCGGACGAGATCGTCATTACCGCAGGTGCCCTCGAAGCGTTGAACCTCAGTTTGCAGGCGGTGACGGAGCCCGGAGACTGGGTGATTGTTGAAAACCCCTGTTTTTACGGTGCGCTGCAGGCGCTGGAGCGTCTTAAGCTGAAAGCGTTATCCGTCGCCACAGACGTCCGCGAGGGGATCGACCTCAATGCGCTGGAGCTGGCGTTGAATGACTATCCCGTAAAAGCCTGCTGGCTCATGACTAACGGCCAAAACCCGCTTGGCTTCACGCTGAGCGCGGAGAAAAAAGCGCGTCTGGTCGCACTCCTGACGAAACATAACGTCACGTTGATTGAAGATGACGTCTACAGCGAACTCTATTTTGGCCGGGAAAAACCCCTTCCGGCGAAAGCCTGGGATCGGAGTGACATGACGCTTCACTGCTCCTCCTTTTCAAAATGCCTGGTGGCGGGGTTTCGCATCGGCTGGGTGGCGGCAGGAAAACACGCGCGCCGCATTCAGCAGCTGCAACTGATGAGCACGCTCTCAACCAGTTCTCCCATGCAGCTGGCGCTGGTGGATTACCTGGCGACAAAACGCTACGACGCCCATCTGCGCCGCCTGCGACGAACCCTCGCCGAGCGGAAACAGCAGGCGTGGCAGTCGCTTCTGCGTCATATGCCTGCCGGTGTCAAAATTCATCACAGCGAAAGCGGCTACTTTTTATGGCTGGAGCTACCTGCGCAGCTGGACGCGGGGCTGCTGAGTGAGAAGGCCTTAACCCACCACATCAGCATTGCGCCCGGAAAGATGTTTTCCACCTCTGACGCCTGGACCCCGTTTTTCCGTTTTAATATCTCCTGGGCGTGGGGAGAGCGGGAAGAGCAGGCGGTCATACAGTTAGGAAAACTCATTAGCGCGATGCTGGAATAATCTTTTCGATCTTATTTAAATAATCATTTCTTATCCTGATGGCGGCGCTGCGAATATTTTGCGGTGTCGTATCATAGGAAATCTGCATACCGTCTTTCGCGGCTAACTCCTTGTCTATAATCCAGTTAACAGGGAATGCGTCCCCGGTCACACCTTGATGAAATTTCCTTAAGCCGTACGGTGCGGCGCATTTGCGCGGTCTACGTTTAATAAGGGAGATATTTTTACGGCACGGCTGCCGCTAAATTTCATTGCGACAGGAGTAACTCTTATGAGCAAAAAATTTGCCCGCAGCAGCCTGTGCGCGCTCGGTATGACTATCATGGCCGCGCAAGCCGCAGAACCACCAAAGGCCATTGGCGACGGGGAAGGCCGACTGGATATTATCGCCTGGCCGGGATACATCGAACGCGGACAGACGGATAAAAATTATGACTGGGTCACCCAGTTTGAAAAAGAGACCGGCTGCGCGGTTAACGTCAAAACGGCGGCCACCTCCGATGAGATGGTCAGCCTGATGGCGAAGGGAGGTTACGACCTTGTCACCGCGTCGGGCGATGCCTCGCTCCGCCTGATTATGGGCAAACGCGTTCAGCCGATTAACCCGGAACTCATCCCCAACTGGAAAACCCTCGACCCGCGCATCGTGAAGGGCGAATGGTTTAACGTGGGCGGTAAAGTCTACGGCACGCCGTATCAGTGGGGACCCAACCTGCTGATGTACAACACCAAAACCTTCCCGACGCCGCCGGACAGCTGGAGCGTGGTCTTTACGAAGCAGGATCTGCCAGACGGCAAAACCAATCAGGGACGCGTGCAGGCGTACGACGGCCCGATTTATATCGCCGATGCGGCGCTGTTCGTCAAAGCCACTCAGCCACAGCTGGGTATTAGCGACCCGTATCAGCTCACTGAACAGCAGTATGCCGCCGTGCTCAAGGTGCTTCGCGACCAGCATGCCCTGATCCACCGCTACTGGCATGACACCACCGTCCAGATGAGCGACTTCAAAAATGAAGGCGTCGTGGCCTCCAGCGCCTGGCCGTATCAGGCGAATGCCCTGAAGGCCGAGAACCAGCCCGTTGCCACCGTCTTCCCGAAAGAGGGCGTGACCGGCTGGGCGGACACCACCATGCTTCACGCGCAGGCAAAACACCCGATGTGCGCCTACAAATGGATGAACTGGTCGCTCACGCCAAAAGTGCAGGGCGATCTGGCGGCATGGTTTGGCTCGCTGCCCGTCGTGCCTGAAGGGTGTAAGGCCAGCACACTGCTGGGTGACAAGGGCTGCGAAACCAACGGCTATAACTATTTTGACAAAATCATGTTCTGGAAAACCCCCATCGCAGAAGGCGGAAAATTTGTGCCTTACAGCCGCTGGACGCAGGATTACATCGCCATCATGGGCGGTCGTTAATTGCCCGGGAGCGGAACATGACGTACGCGGTAGAATTTAACAACGTTTCCCGTCTGTACGGCGACGTACGGGCGGTGGATGGAGTCACCATTGCCGTTCGTGACGGAGAATTCTTCTCCATGCTGGGGCCTTCGGGCTCCGGCAAAACCACCTGCCTGCGCCTGATTGCCGGCTTTGAGCAGCTGTCAGGCGGCACGATATCTATCTTTGGTAAAGAGGCGAGCGCGCTGCCGCCGTGGGAGCGGGATGTGAACACCGTGTTCCAGGATTACGCGCTGTTCCCGCATATGTCGATCCTCGATAACGTCGCCTATGGGCTGATGGTGAAAGGCGTCGATAAGAAAAAACGCCATGCGCAGGCTCGTGATGCGCTGGAAAAAGTGGGCCTGAGCTTCGCCGTCGCCCGTAAGCCTTCGCAGCTTTCCGGCGGCCAGCGCCAGCGAGTCGCCATCGCCCGGGCGCTGGTGAATGAACCGCGCGTCCTGCTGCTGGACGAGCCGTTAGGCGCGCTCGATCTCAAACTGCGTGAACAGATGCAGTTCGAGCTGAAGAAACTTCAGCAGGAACTCGGCATCACCTTTATTTTCGTCACCCACGATCAGGGTGAAGCCCTCTCCATGTCGGACCGGGTGGCGGTATTCAATAATGGGCGCATCGAGCAGGTCGATACCCCGCGCGATCTCTATATGCGCCCGCGCACGCCGTTTGTCGCCGGTTTTGTCGGCACGTCCAACGTTTTTGATACAGCCCTTGCGCAGAAACTATGCGGCATGGAAGGCGCTTATTCGCTGCGCCCGGAACATATTCGCCTTAACGAGAGCGGTGAAATTCAGGTTCAGGGATGCGTGCAGGCCGTTCAGTATCAGGGGGCGGCCACGCGGCTGGAGCTGAAGCTCGCCGACGGTGCCAAACTGCTGGTGAGCCAGGCCAACCTCAGCGAGCTCTCGCCGCTGAGCGGCATTGCGCCGGGGCAGGCCGTCACGGCGTCGTGGTCGCGCGACGCCATGATCCGTCTTCACGAGGAGAGGTGAAATGGCTATGAGTGTCGCTCATCCTCCCGCCCCGCACGGTCGCGTAAGCCGCATCACGGCTCTGTTCTGGCGTAAACCGTCGCTCGGGCTGTTCCTGCTTCTGCTTGCACCGCTGATGTGGTTTGGCATCGTCTATTTAGGATCGTTGCTGACCCTTTTGTGGCAGGGTTTTTACACCTTTGACGATTTCACCATGGCAGTCACGCCGGATCTGACCCTGGCGAACATTCTGGCGCTTTTCAACCCGGCAAACTACGACATCATTCTGCGCACGTTAACGATGGCGATTGCGGTGACGATTGCCAGCGCGATCCTGGCATTCCCGATGGCCTGGTACATGGCGCGCTACACCCGCGGCAAGTGGAAAGCGTTTTTTTATATCGCCGTAATGCTGCCAATGTGGGCGAGCTACATCGTCAAAGCCTACGCCTGGACGCTTCTGCTGGCGAAGGACGGCGTGGCACAGTGGTTTCTCAACCATCTGGGGCTGGAGCCTATCCTGACCTCGATCCTTACGCTACCCGCGGTTGGAGGCAACACCTTGTCCACCTCCGGGCTGGGACGGTTTCTGGTCTTCGTCTACATCTGGCTGCCGTTTATGATCCTGCCGGTCCAGGCGGCGCTGGAACGCCTGCCTGCCTCCTTACTGCAGGCATCTGCCGATCTCGGCGCGCGTCCTCGTCAGACATTCCGCTACGTCGTTCTGCCGCTGGCTATTCCGGGCATTGCCGCGGGCTCGATATTCACCTTTTCCCTGACGCTGGGGGATTTCATTGTGCCGCAGCTGGTGGGGCCGCCGGGGTATTTCATCGGCAATATGGTCTATTCACAGCAGGGAGCGATTGGCAATATGCCCATGGCCGCCGCGTTCACGCTGGTGCCTATCGTGCTGATTTCACTCTATCTGGCGTTCGTGAAACGTCTGGGAGCATTCGATGCACTCTGAACGCGCACCTCTGTTCCTGAAAGTGGCAGCCTGGGGAGGGGTGATCTTCCTGCATTTCCCGCTGCTGATTATCGCAATCTATGCCTTTAACACCGAAGACGCAGCCTTCAGCTTTCCGCCGCAGGGGCTGACCCTGAAGTGGTTTAGCGTGGCAGCGGGGCGTGGAGATATCATTGAATCCGTGACGTTGTCACTTCAAATTGCGGCACTCTCCACCGCGATCGCCCTGGTGCTTGGCACGCTTGCTGCAGCGGCGCTCTGGCGAAGCGAGTTTTTTGGCAAAAACGCGATCTCGCTGTTGCTGCTGCTGCCGATAGCCTTGCCGGGGATCATCACCGGCCTGGCGCTGCTGACCGCGTTCAAAACGATCGACCTTGAGCCGGGTTTTTTCACCATCGTGGTCGGACACGCCACGTTCTGCGTGGTGGTGGTCTTTAATAACGTGATCGCCCGATTCAGACGCACTTCCTGGAGTCTGGTCGAGGCGTCGATGGATCTCGGGGCTGACGGGTGGCAAACCTTTCGCTATGTGGTGCTGCCCAATCTGGGTTCAGCGCTGCTGGCGGGGGGAATGCTGGCGTTTGCCCTCTCGTTTGACGAAATCATCGTCACAACGTTTACGGCGGGACACGAGCGCACGTTACCGCTGTGGTTGCTCAACCAGCTTGGCCGTCCGCGCGACGTGCCGGTCACCAACGTCGTTGCACTGCTGGTGATGCTGGTCACAACCATCCCCATTCTGGGAGCCTGGTGGCTAACCCGCGACGGCGAGAACATCGCCGGTAGCGGGAAATAACATTGATTTGAACAGGACAATGCTATGCAAACACATCTGCTGATAAAGGGTGAACTGGTTGCCGGAGAGGGAGAGAAACAGCCGGTGTATAACCCGGCCACCGGAGAGGTGCTGCTGGAGATTGCTGAGGCCTCAGCGGCTCAGGTCGACGCGGCGGTTCAGGCCGCCGACCGGGCTTTTGTGGAGTGGGGGCAAACGACACCGAAAACGCGCGCCGAGTGCCTGCTAAAGCTCGCGGATGCCATTGAAGCGCATGGGGAGGACTTTGCCCGGCTTGAATCCCTCAACTGCGGGAAGCCGCTGCACTGTGCGCTGGGCGATGAAATTCCGGCAGTGGTCGATGTTTTCCGTTTCTTTGCCGGGGCCGCGCGCTGCCTGAACGGGCTGGCTGCGGGCGAGTACCTGGAAGGCCACACGTCGATGATCCGCCGCGACCCGGTGGGCGTGGTTGCCTCTATCGCGCCGTGGAACTACCCGCTGATGATGGCGGCATGGAAGCTGGCGCCTGCGCTGGCGGCCGGTAACTGTGTGGTCATCAAACCTTCTGAAATCACGCCGCTGACGGCGTTAAAGCTGGCGGAGCTGGCGAAAGATATCTTCCCGGCTGGCGTTCTCAACGTGCTGTTTGGCCGCGGTAAAACGGTGGGCGATCCGCTGACCGGGCATGAAAAAGTGCGCATGGTTTCGCTGACCGGGTCGATTGCTACCGGGGAGCATATCATCGGCCACACGGCGTCCTCCATTAAGCGCACCCACATGGAACTGGGCGGTAAAGCGCCGGTTATCGTGTTCGACGATGCTGACCTGGACGCGGTTGTCGAAGGGGTGCGGACGTTTGGTTTCTACAATGCCGGGCAGGACTGCACGGCGGCCTGCCGTATTTATGCCCAGAAGGGGATCTATGCCCAACTGGTGGAAAAGCTCGGCGCCGCCGTCGCCAGCCTCAAAATGGGTGCCCCGGAGGATGAGTCTACTGAGCTCGGTCCGCTGAGCTCCGCTGCCCATCTTTCACGCGTCTGTCAGGCGGTTGATGAGGCGAAAGCGCTCGGCCATATCCGCGTGGTGACGGGCGGAAGCAAAAAAGAGGGAGCGGGCTACTATTTCCAGCCAACCCTGCTGGCCGGGGCAAAACAGGAGGATGCCATCGTTCAGCGCGAGGTGTTTGGCCCGGTGGTGAGCATCACCGAATTCGACGATGAAGCGCAGGTACTGGCCTGGGCGAACGATTCGCAGTACGGCCTGGCGTCGTCAGTCTGGACTCAGGACGTGGGCCGCGCCCATCGCCTGAGCGCACGCCTGCAGTACGGCTGCACCTGGGTGAATACCCATTTTATGCTGGTGAGCGAAATGCCGCACGGCGGCATGAAATTGTCCGGCTATGGGAAGGATATGTCGGTGTACGGGCTTGAGGATTATACGGTTGTCCGGCACGTGATGATAAAACACTAGAAAATCATGCCCGGCTGTTTGCATCGCCGGGCGTTTGCTTTACCAGCCACACACCTCGTGCTCATGCGCGGACGGTATTTACCAGATCTTTCACTACGTCTGCGGCGACGTCGGGGATGAGCAACTCCATCGGAGCCTCTGTCTCATAATCCACCGAGACGCCGTTGCTGTTGTTGGTCACGGTCACTGTGTACGTTGCTTTGCCCACGCGGTTACTCCTTATGTGTATTGACCACTTTGCCGATGCCTGCGCCCTGAAGCGTAACGTCAGGATCGGCAAAAAAGTCGATATTGAACCAGGTATCGTCGGTCAGTAGCTCAATGCGGTGCCATTTTTCCGGCGGTGAGATGCCAAACGATCCGGCTTCAATCACCAGCTCAAGATCCGGTTCGGTCGCGTCAGCGTCAGGGAAGCCAAAATAGCGCACCGCCCCCTGCATCACCGACAAACGGCCATATACGCTGGCTTTAGTATTGTGGTGGGTGAAAAGGGCTTTTGGTGCGGTGTCTTTGTTCCAGAATGGCGTGGAGCGGGTATGAACAAAATTCTCAGGGATACGTAGCATAAGGGTTACCTCGTAAATAAAAGCCGCTTAAAGCGACTTCAACACCTCTGGTTCGACGAAAAATTCGATATTGAACAGCGTGTCGTCGCTCATTACCTCGATGTGATGCCATTTCTCAGGGGGAAAAACACCGAAGTGGCCAGCCCTGATAATCAATGTGCTGTCGGGCTCAGGGGCATGCTCATCAGCATAACCCAGGTAGCGGACGGCACCCTGCATAACGGACAGGCGGGGATAAACGCCCGGACGGGTACCCGTGTCGAGATGACGCTGAAAGATCCCGGCGGGGGCGGTGTCTTTATTCCAGAAAGGGGTGGAGCGGGTATGAATACAACTCTGCGGAATGCGTAGCATATTGCCTCCCATGTATGTCTGCCTTTATTAGACGCCTTTGCGGAAGAGAAAATTTATCAAAAAGTGCATTTAACATGCATCTTATCAATAAAGATAATAGGTGGCTCCCCCTGTTTGTTATACAAAATACTCAGTTGTTATTAGCCTTAATATTTAAGTGGTTATTATGTAATGAAAAAACTTGATCTGTATCAACATATGACGCATATTGCGTGCGGTTATTTTTTCGACTCTGGTATTAAGAATGACGTTGTATCAAAAGATGTTGGTTTTTTACGCAATCATGGCTTCCCTCTGCGCATTAATTACCTGGTTCCTCTCCAAAGACCGCAAACGCATCCGTCTGCTCAGCGCGTTTCTGGTGGGATCAACCTGGCCGATGAGCTTCCCCGTCGCGCTCCTGATCTCGCTTTTCTGAAGCACGCTTCCATTTTTAAAAGATGATTATGGCATTCCGGATATGATGACTGTATAAATACACAGTGCATCGTAAAAGGAGTGCTTATGAACAGTTTTTACTCGCAGCAAGCGGGTTGCACCGTCCGCTGGCATGATTTGCCCGGCTCAGGCGATCCCGTGGTCTTCATCCACGGATTGGGCTGCGCCTCTTCCTATGAATATCCCCGCGTCGTTCGTGACCCTCGGTTTGACGGGCGCAGAACGATTCTCATCGATTTACCCGGCAGCGGTTACAGCGATAAGCCTGAGCACTACAGCTATAAAACCACCGATCAGGCGCGCGTTGTGGCGGAGCTAATTGACCATCTTAAACTGGATGCCTTCTGGTTATATGGCCACAGCATGGGCGGCAGCATCGCGATAGAAACAGCGGGGCTGCTGGCAGCGCGCGTTAAAGGCCTGATCGTGTCGGAGCCCAATTTTCACGCTGGCGGTGGCATGTTCAGCCGGTCTATTGCGGCGCAAACCGAACAACAATTTGTGATGCAGGGTTACGGTGACATGCTCCGTGCAGAAAAAACGGCGTGGGCCGGGTGTCTGCAAAGTAATGCACCTTATGCTGTCTGGCGCGGCGCATCGAGCCTGGTGGCGGGCGTTAAGCCGGACTGGGAAACGCAATTTCTGTCGTTGCCTTGCCCGGTGACGTTGATTTTCGGCGAGCTCTCTCTGCCGGATGACGATGTGGATCGTCTGAAGCAGAAGGGCGTTGAGGTCAAAATCATCCCTGCTGCGGGGCACTCCATGTCGTGGGAAAACCCGTCGGCACTGGCGCAGACGTTAGCGGAGTGTATGGCGGCGTAATTATCGTTGCGGAATGTAGGCCGGGCAAGCGCAGCGCCACCCGGCAGGAAAGGCGGCTACTTGATTAATGCCCGTAGTGCCCGACGTGCGTCAGGCTCAACATCATGCGGGTTCTGATAATCAATGTTCTCTATTGCCCTGCTATAGAGCGCAACCAGCCAGTCGTAAACGTACGCCGTGGCCGCATGAACAGGCTGCTCCCCAAGACGCGTCAGGCGCGGCGCGGCACTGCTAACAACGGGCGTAACAAAGATTGCCTGACCTTTGCGGATGCGGCTTGCCGGACGCTCAGCTGACGGCGTCTGGTCGTAACCCAGCCAGCCAACGAAATTGCCCAACACGGCATGCAGTTGCGCAGCACTGCTTTTATCCGCGTCGACAATGCGCCGTAGCTGCTGAGGCAGATCCAGCCGGTAGCTGGTCACCACCAGAACATCCGCGATGTGCTGCAACATTGCCGTCTCAAGCCCAAGCCGCGCGGCAGCGGCCTCGTTGCGGCTCCACTGACGCAGATGATTTATCCAGACTCTGTGCGCCAGACGCGCTTTGTCTTTTGTCTGATGCAGGCCAGCATTTTCCTGAGGAGTATCGGCGAACAGGTCAATCGCATCCGTAAACAGTCCGTTGACCTGCTCCTCGCGAGGCTGCTGTACGGCCAGCAGTGCCTCAAACGCTTTCAGGGGCGGAAGAAGACCTTCCAGCAGCTCGCCGTGGCGGGCGGCGCTGCTTTGCAGCGTGCGCACCATGTTTTCGGCCTGAGCACGCCGGGTGCCTGGCTCCTCAACCAGCGGGGCCAGATAACCCTGCATCAGCGCCGAGAGCTCCTGGCGCAACAGGCCTTTCAGCGAGCTGAGACGCTTCTGCCGCTGGGCGGGTAGCGTCGCCTGCGACAGCCATTCGACAACGCGCAACAGGCTGTGGCTGTCCAGCGCCTGCAGTGTTCCCCAGTGCAGGCCTGGCTTGCCCAGCAGATGCTGTACGGCTTCATCGAGATTCTGTCGGGTGGTGAAACGAGCGTCATGCGGGGTGATCGCCCACACCAGACCCGGCAGGGCAGATTCCTCGGAAAGCTGGGTCTCTTTGACCCAGTTCGTTAACGCTTTTGCTTTTTTGGCCGTCTGCTCGTGATGCGCTGTCACATTGCAGATAACCAGGACATCGGGCTGCAGCTGCTGACGGTAATGCTCAAGCAACCACGGGTATTTAGCCTGCAGCAGCGGATCGGCACGGCTGTCTTCAAAGACAGGAATATCAATAATGTCTACGTTGTCCAGCGCGCAGTTCTCAACAGGCAAAACCAGCTCGCGGGTCAGGAAGGCAAGCACGTCGACGGGGACGCTGATTGCGTTGAGCAATTCGCCGTCATTCAGCGGATGCAGCAGCGTCTCCTGGGCTTCCTGTTGGGTTAAGGTGCCGTGTGTCAGGAACCCTTCTCCGGGCAGGCCAAAGCTGTCTACCAGCAGGCTCAGCGGCGCGGCCAGCTCGCGCGCATGGCTGGTCTGATGCAGCACGTGGGCGAGCTTCAGCCACTGCTGGGTTAACTCCTGTTGCTCACCCCACAGCAGCGACCAGACGCTGGCGCGGGTGCTGAGATCGAGCGATGGGACCAGCTGGGCAAACTGATGCCACAGGGCATCATCAATTTGCTGTTTCGCGGCGGGTACCGTGCTTTGCCAGAAACGCGCAATTGCACCCACTTCCTGTGCCGTGATACCGGGCACGCTCTGAGGCTGGCGCAGGCCGCGCCATTTCTCCAGCCGCGTTTCAATCACTGCCTTATCCACCGCGCGAATCTGCGGATGCAGCGTCGTGCGGGCAATAAACAGTTGTACCAGCTCGGCCTCGGTGACCAGGCTCAGGCGCAGGGGGAACGCCTCATCCGTTACCTCCGCGTTTTCCCGTGTGAAGCGGATAGCCATGTTGGTCAGGGCGTGTCCCGGATTGATATGCGAGAAATAGTCAAAGGTGCGCTGGCCCGGCGTCACGTTCAGGCGACCGTTGCCGCTGCCGCACAGCGACTGCAGCAGGTGCGCTTTGGCGCTTTGCGAATGACCGTAAAGCCCAATGCTGCTCCGGCGGATCAGGGCACGTTCGATCGCCTGCTCCCGCGCCTGCACCGCGTTAATGCGAGCAAGCAGGGCGTCAGCATCGTTATCCAGCAAAGGGGCGTTGAGGCGCGTCTCATTAATCCACCCGATTAAGGCCTGAGTGGTGGTGGTCGTCGCTGTCATTTCAGGTATACGCTCCCGCTATCGATCCAGTAGTGGCTACCGCTGTGTCGGCGATCGGCCAGAGTATTCAGTTTGAAGGTTAACGCGTCAGGCGCAACCGGTGTGCCGTCCTGCAGCCAGGCATCGCTCAGCTCGAAGGACTCTGGGCCTTCCTGCTTGCTGCCGCCGCAGAGCTTAAGCCGCACGTTCAGCACGCCGTCGCCGGCAATCGCTTTTGCCAGTTCAGCCGAGTTGATGCTGAGCGTATAAAGCGGCGTGGCGGGCCAGCGCGCGTTCGCCAGCTGGCGGAAGCCGAGGGTGACGTTACCGCGCAGCGGGAAGTGCAGCCGCGCGTCGAGCTTCGCGCCCGGCTTATCCAGGTCGATATCCTGATACCAGACGTTCTCCTCACGCAGGGTATTGACGGTGTTATCCAGCACGCCGAGATACCGCACGGTGGAATACGCGCCTATGTCCGCGGCTTTAAAGTTGAAGCGCGGCAGACGCAGGTCGAGCGCCAGGCTGCAGAGCATGGCCCCGACCGCGGCGGTCGATTTCGGGTTGCCAATGCGTCCCTGCTGGCTGAACGGATACCATTCATGAACCTGGTATTTGTCCAGCCAGACGATGCGGTTGACCGGCACCGGCTGCAGGTGTCGAATCAGCGCCTGAACGCCAGGCAGGCAGCCAGGACGCCCGGTGATCAGCAGAACATCGCAACTGTAGTGGGAAATCGCCTCGCACACCGC
Organism: Enterobacter chuandaensis; assembly: GCF_039718975.1. Taxonomy (NCBI): domain Bacteria; kingdom Pseudomonadati; phylum Pseudomonadota; class Gammaproteobacteria; order Enterobacterales; family Enterobacteriaceae; genus Enterobacter; species Enterobacter chuandaensis. The sequence goes on along the minus strand of NZ_CP097173.1, from coordinate 2,499,654 downwards.
GTGGAGCGGCGAGGTGAGCGTAAACTGGCCGGCCAGCATCGCATCCTGCATTTCGCGGAAGTTCACGTGCAGCGGCACGGCGAACAGGTCGAACGCCTCTGAGCCCGCCGGCAGAGCATGATCGATTGCCTGCTGGAGATAATTCATCACGTTGCGGGTTGGTTTCTGCGGCAGGAGCTCCCCGAAGGTGGCATGCAGGCCCGCCAGCGGATCGTCGATGTCGCTGGCTTCCCACGCGGAAAGAATGGCATGACCAATCGGCATAAAGAGCTGAAGCGCCGTTTGCTGGCGCAGTACGGCCTGGGTATCAATGCGGCCAGAATCACCGAACAGCGACGCCATCAGCAGCGAGGCGTCCGCAATGCCTGATTTCTGCAGCTGCGTTTGCAGGGCGGGCAGAACATAGCGCTGAATCACGTCCAGCAGGGTATCGTCGCCCGCCACTTTAAACCCTTCGCGGAACAGCAGCTGCGGCGTGATTTTGACGTTATTACCGGAGCCGTCATCAAGTTGGTAATGGGTTATCGCCATATCCGTGGTGCCACCGCCGATGTCGACAGACGCGACGCGTAAGGCGCGCCCCGGCTGCACGCCCGGTTCGGGTTCACGGTCCGTGCGGGCGAGAGAGGCGAAAAAGGCTTCCGTCTGGCCGCCAAAACGGGAAATCGCTTCGTTATACAGCCAGACCAACTGACCGCAACTGGCTTCATCCCACTCCATCTGGATTTCAGGGACCGGCACCACGCTTTTTTCCTGCTGTTTGCGGGTGGCAAAATCCTCGTCCTGCGGGTGCCAGCCCATCGCTTTCCAGACGATGGCAATGGCTTCAAACATGCGGCGACGGAAAATCTCGCGCTCCTGCTTCGGCATGGCCGAGGGCAGGGTCAGGATCAGGGTGCGCAGCTGGCGCGGCGAGGCCGGGAAGCCCAGACGCAGGCGGGTTGCGACGCTGTTGATCTGCCCCAGCGCCTGCGCCAGCAGCTCGCACAGCATGTGCGTCATCAGCGTGCTGCGGCTGTACTGCGGCGAAAAGACCGGCAGACGCTCATCCTGCGGCAGCGTAAACAGCGGCTCACCGTCATCGTTCATCAGGTTCATCAGCGGAAACGCCGTGGCGAGCGGTTCACGCTGGGTTTTGCCGTTCATCTGGCTAAATCGCCAGTCCTGCACAACCGGCGTTTCATCCCACAGGTAGCGGCGCGGGCTGGAGATACCGCTGTTGCCTTCGGTTCCCAGGCGTTGCATCGCCAGCTTGCGGGCCTCATCACCCACGCGAACAATCGACGGCCAGACAAACGCATCTTCGCGGCCGCTTTCCACCGAGAAGTGCTGCTTGCCGAAACGCGCTTCGGAGAATTCGAGACGGCTGGTGAACAGCGGTTCGTTGAGGAACTGCGGCTCGCTTAACGAACGGACCTGCAGCTCGGCGGTCTGCCGCAGCCCGTCGTTTGCATCACCGTGGTCTTCGATAATGACGCCGCAGGTGTGAGTGTTGCCCACGTCGAGGATCAGATCGACAGGAATGGCTGGGGTACTGAGCGTATGGGTGACAAATTTCACCTCCGGCACGGTAAGCTGTTCACCGAGCATGGTCAGTACATTGAGCCAGTGGGCCTGATATTCAAAACTGCGCATCGCCTGATGCAGGTCACGTTCAGAGCGGTTTTCTACGCCGTCGGCATACTGGGTAAATGCCTCGCGCAGCCAGCCGTCAATCCAGGTCTGGTCGAGGAAGCTTTCTACCTCATTATCGCGCCAGGCCAGCGCAAAGCGGGTTCCGTTCAGGATATCGTTTTCAACCGGCGACAGGACGGAGGTGGCATGCTCCGCGATCTGGCTGTCGAGCGCGAGGGTGACGCGGTGGGTGTTGCCAGCCGTGTCGGGCTTATCGAGCTTGCGCACCTGAACGCGCGCCCAGTTATCCGGTCCTTCCACAAAGGTCCGCGGCGGGTTGAAGCGCAGGAAGGGCAAGGGAAGCCAGACGCCGTCCAGCACCGCAAGGGACTGATTCAGCGGTATGGTAGTTTCCGGCTTAACCACTTCAGGCTGCCCGCCGTTCGTCCCCGGCAGGGTATAGCGCCCGTTCACCAGGTCGAAATCGAGTCGCAAAAGGGGGCCGTTCGCGGTTTTACGTACGAAGCGCCCGTTGCTGGCGGTGTCCTGCGGCGTCAGGCCGAAATCCAGGAACTGCACGCCGCTGTTGGCGATAAGCGTGACGCTTTGTTTATAGTCGCAAAGATTTACCAGCATAGGATCAGGCACCTGCTTTTTTGAACGTCAGTGGAACGACGGTGTTGGCATCATAGCGAGCGCGACATTCTGCGATATCGCTGGCCCCGGCTTTACAGGCGACTTCCGGCATCGGGTAGCGGGAACCGTCGGTGCAGCGGGCATGACCGCGACTTTTAATCATCAGCTCGCCATTGCTGTGCAGCCCGGAGAAGATCTCGGCGCGGCAGACGATGTTGTCGCCGTGCACGACGCGGGCGAAGCCTTTATTGTTCTGGATTTGATAGCGCATTGACGGCGGTTTGCCGGTTATCGGATCTTTCACGTCCAGGATGGCGCGCCAGGTGCCGTTGAGGAAGCGCGTTGAACCGGCTTTAACCTGACTGGCTTCCATCACCATGGCATCTTTCGGGATCGCGACAATCACCACCGGCGCGGCTTCAGGTGCAGGCGCGGGTTCTTTTTCTTTGCTCGCCACGACCTCAGCCTGGTGCAGCGGTAAATTCATGGCCAGCGGCTCCACCGCTTTGATCGGTTTTGGTGCGATAGCCACGGGCTCAGGAACCGGTGCCGGAGCAGGCTCTGCCGAAGGGGCCTGTTTTGGCCACAGCAGCGGCGCGGCAACGGCTGCCACAATCACGGCGGCAACCGGCAGGGTCCACAAGGGAACGCGACGCTTTTTCGTGGCGGCAACAGGCGCTGGCTCCTGAGCAGGTTGCGCAACAACCGGCGCGGGCTCCGGCTCATACAGTTCTTCCGGCGTAATACGCACGGCGGCGACGGGCGCAATCAGCGGCTCGTCTGCTTTTTCAAAGGTGATGGCCGGTTCGGGCTCAGGCTCGGGCTCGGGCTCGGGCTCTTCAATGATAACCGGGGCAGGCTCAGGGATCAGCGATTCACGCAAACAGTCGAGCACATCGTCTCGTGCGTTTTCATTCAGGTTTACAAAGCCCCAGAAGCAGAGGATCGGCTTTCCATCGATCAGATAAACAAAATTCTCGCCGGGAAACTGAAACGCCTTCGACAGCAGAGATCCGAAAAGCTGTTGTGCCGTTTTGGGCGACTGGAGGCATTTTTTGCTTAATGACTCAACGCTGGCAAGCGTACTTTCCAGATAGCGCAGGGCGCGATAGCGGTCGTCTTCACTGGCTGCCTTCCAGCTGGTGACGCTTCCCTCCACCGGAGAATACCAGTCTACGCGGTCGCCGCTGTCGTTGACCTGAGGAATAGCCAGACAGTCGACAATGGCCTGCTGTTTGCGCAACCGGAGCGCTTCCCGGATTTGTAACGCTGATTCAAAAACGGCCTGTCCGCCGCCGCCAACGGCCTGAAAATCATCCAGATTACCGCTGCGTAAAAGAGTTTTTGCCACGATTTGATCCCATATACTTCTTCACACCGTTACTTTAACCAAACGAAGAAGCAAACAAACGGAGGAAGAGACGCTAAAAGCGCCGATTTCTTGCGGCATAGATCGTGACGGTTGTGCTTGACGAATAACGGGCCTTAAGGCAAATCGCCTTTTTCTGCACTGGCGGCAAAACCAGCAAAAAAAGCGGCTTTAGAATAACCTGATAGTGTTTCGTTATTTGCCAGGTCATAACGGCTGTGCTGTTATTACTGTCCACTATAATAAAACCGAAAGGGTTATAACCATGTCTACAGGGAAAACGCTGCTCGCCCTTGCGCTGAGCGCTCTTTTACCAGCCGGTGCCGCATGGGCGGCAAACAACGACACCCTTATTTACTGCTCGGAGGCATCCCCCGAGTCATTCAACCCGCAAATTGCCAGCTCCGGCCCGTCATTTGTGGCCAGCTCACAGGTGCTGTACAACCGCCTGATCAATTTCGACCCGGTGAAAAATACCCCGGTACCGTCACTGGCGGAATCCTGGACGATTTCGCCGGATGGAAAGACCTATACGTTTACCCTGCGTAAAGGGGTGAAGTTCAACAGCAATAAATACTTCAAGCCAACCCGCGACTTTAATGCCGATGACGTTATTTTCTCGGTGATGCGTCAGAAAGACCCTAAGCATCCGTACCACAATGTCTCGCAGGGCAACTATGAATACTTTAATGACGTCGGGCTCGACAAGCTGATTCAGGACGTAAAAAAGGTTGATGATTACCACGTCCAGTTCACCCTGAGTGAACCAAACGCCGCGTTCCTGGCTGACTGGGGAATGGATTTCGCCTCGATCCTCTCCGCCGAATACGCCGATGCGATGCTGAAAAAAGGCACACCGGAGAACGTGGATACCTGGCCGATCGGGACCGGGCCTTATGTGCTCCAGCAATACAAGGTGGATTCCCTGATCCGCTACGTCGCTAACCCGAACTACTGGGATGGCGAGGTGCCGACCAAACATCTTATCTTCTCCATCACGCCAAACGTGGAAACCCGTCTGGCCAAGCTGCAGACCAACGAGTGTCAGATTATCCCTGCGCCGTCTCCGGTCCAGTTTGACGTGATTAAAAAGAACAAAGACCTGACGCTGCACTCGGTCGATGCGCTGAACGTCGGCTATCTGGCGTTTAACACCGAGAAAAAGCCGTTCGATAACGTACTGGTGCGTCAGGCGCTGAACTACGCGACCGACAAGAAGGCTATCGTCAATGCGGTCTTTATGGGATCCGGTACGGTGGCAAAATCGCCGATCCCGCCAAATATGCTGGGCTTTAATAAAGATCTGCAGGACTACAGCTACGATCCTGAAAAAGCAAAAGCGCTGCTGAAGCAGGCCGGGCTGGAGAAGGGCGCCGAGGTCACACTGTGGTCAATGCCGGTTCAGCGTCCATATAACCCTAACTCACGTCGTATCGCGGAGATGATCCAGAGCGACTGGGCGAAAGTCGGCGTGAAGGCCAAAATTGTCTCTTATGAGTGGGGCGAATACCTCTCCGGGATGCGCAAAGGCGAGCACGACTCGGCGCTGTTTGGCTGGATGTCCGATAACGGCGACCCGGACAACTTCGCCGATGTGCTGCTGGGCTGCAACAGCATTAAAACCGGGTCAAACGCCGCGCGCTGGTGCGATAAGGGTTATGATGCTCTGGTGCAAAAAGCGAAGCTGACCAGCAACCCTGCCGAGCGTGCGAAACTGTACGGCCAGGCGCAGGAGATTTTCTACCAGCAGGCACCGTGGATCGCGCTGGCAAACGGCAAAACGTTCTACGCGACCCGCAGCAACGTGACCGGATACAGCGTAAGCCTGATGGGCAGCGATTTCTCTAAAGCGAAGTTGAACTAAGCATTTATTGCCGGGTAAGGCGAAGCCGCCACCCGGCAATTCACAAGGAGTGACAATGTCACATTTAAACGAAGTTATCGCCCGCGTGGATGCTGCCATTGAAGAGAGCGTCATCGCCCACATGAACGAACTGCTGATTGAACTGAGCGATGATGCCGATCTCAGCCGTGAAGACCGTTACGCCCAACAGCAGCGTCTGCGTACCGCGATTTCGCACCACGGTAAGCAGCACAAAGAGGAGATGGACGCGCGCCAGGAACAGCTGACCAAGGGCGGCACCATACTGTAATCAAAACTGACGTCGCGCCACCATCCAGGCTCCGACGACCAGCATCACCGCGCCGCATACCGGGCCGATCAGGGCGCGCAGAGGAATGCCGTTGCTTCTCAGCACGTCTATGACCAGCCCGCCAATCAGCTGGCTTGCCACCAGTACGGCGATGGTCGTTGCTGCGCCAACGTGCTGATACCCGCTGATGCTGGCAAACACAAAAAACGACCCCAGCAGCCCCGGGATTAGCGTCCACCAGCGCACCGTTGCGGCCAGTTCACTGAACCCGGCGAAGCCCTGTTTCAGCAGCAGAATGCTGACAAACAGCACAATGCCGACCAGGGAGTTCAGCAGCATTGCGATAAGAATGGTGGAGGAGGACTGGGTGATACGCACCATCAGGGTGTTTTGCACCACCAGACCGATTCCCGCCGCCACCAGGAACGCCAGCGTCAGCGACTGATTCATGGGATCGCGTCCGGGTCGCTGCGCTCATCCAGCTGCAGCTGCATAAAGGTTAAGTCCAGCCAGCGGCCAAACTTGGTTCCCACCTGCGGCATTTGGCCGGTGGTCACGAACCCGAGCGTTTCGTGGAGGTGAATGGAGGCCTGATTTTGCGCTTCAATGCCGGCGACCATCACGTGTTTGCCAATGGCGCGGGCTTCGTTGATCAGCGCGTTCATTAACGTGCGGCCAATGCCCTTGCCCTGGTGATCGGGGTGAACGTAGACCGAATGTTCGACCGTATGACGGAAACCGTCGAAGGCCCGCCAGTCACCGAAAGAGGCGTACCCGGTGATCGTACCGTCTTCCTCACACACCAGAACCGGATAACCCGCGAGCGTGCGCGCCTCAAACCAGGCGATTCGGTTATCGGTATCGACGGTCTTATCGTTCCAGATCGCGGCAGTATGCAGCACCGCGTGGTTGTATATCTCTCCAATTGCAGCGCAGTCTTCTTTGCAGGCATGACGAACGATCATGATTAAACCTCAGCGAGTTGTTCACTATAGTATTACGTTACTGCTACGATATTACACAAGTGTATCGCATGTGCGCTACGTTATAAGCCCTAATTTTTGTTATCAGAACCCCATTGAAAAGGCATTCATACACTATAGTATGACGTCATGAATACAATAACAGACACAATGAATCAGCGTATTAGCGCCAGAATTCGCCTTGAGCGCGAATCACGCGGCTGGTCTCTGAGCGAACTGGCTGAGCGGGCTGGCGTTTCACGCGCCATGATCCACAAAATAGAGCGCGGCGACAGCAGCCCGACAGCAACTTTGCTTGCCCGCCTGTCAGGCGCGTTTGGGATCAGCATGTCGACCCTGATTGCCAGAGCTGAGATGCAAGAGGGAAAACTCCTGCGTCTGGCGAACCAGCCCGTCTGGCGCGATCCACAAACCCACTATCTTCGTCGCCACGTATCTCCCCGTACCGATCTGCCTATCGACCTCGTTCAGATTGAGCTGCCCGCGGGGAGCGACGTCCCGATGCCGGCATCGTCCTACGCGCTGGCGCGGCAGCTGATCTGGCTGCAGTCCGGCGAGCTGGTATTTCAGGAGGGCGATACCCGCCATGAGATGAAAGCCGGAGACTGTCTGGAGCTGGGGCCGCCAAACGACTGCCGTTTCATCAACGAAACGAACGAAACCTGTATCTATCTGGTTGTACGGCTTAACCAGTCTGGCTCGTAATGTTAAGGCGATAATGCCGATCGTGAGCCAGGCTGTAATGACATTTGTACCAGAAGGAGAACCCGATGAATCACTCTGTTTCGCAAAACCGCCGCTGGGTGCTGGCCTCTCGTCCACAGGGCGCGCCGGTGGCGGAGAATTTTCGTCTGGAAGAACAGCCTGTTCCGGCACCTCAGGCGGGGCAGCTGCTGCTTCGCACCGTCTGGCTGTCGCTGGATCCTTACATGCGGGGCCGCATGAGCGATGCGCCATCCTATTCCCCGCCGGTTGAGATTGGTGCGGTGATGGTAGGGGGAACGGTTAGCCGTGTCGAAGAGTCAAACCATCCAGACTTTAAAGCGGGTGAATGGGTGCTGAGCTACAGCGGCTGGCAGGAGTATGCGCTTTCGGACGGCAGCGGCCTGGTCAAGCTGGGCGATAATCCTTCCCATCCCTCCTGGGCGCTGGGCATTCTTGGGATGCCGGGCTTTACCGCCTATATGGGGCTGCTGGATATCGGACAACCGAAAGCGGGTGAAACGCTGGTGGTCGCCGCAGCGACGGGCCCGGTTGGGGCGACAGTCGGGCAGATCGGTAAAATCAAAGGCTGCCGTGTGGTCGGGGTAGCCGGTGGGGCAGAAAAATGCCGCCACGCCGTTGAGGTTCTCGGGTTTGACGTGTGTCTGGATCACCACGCGGCGGATTTCGCTGAGCAGCTGAAACGCGCCTGTCCGAAAGGCATTGATGTCTACTATGAAAACGTCGGCGGGAAAGTGTTTGACGCCGTGCTGCCGCTGCTGAATACCTCTGCGCGCGTGCCGGTTTGTGGCCTGGTGAGCGGCTACAATGCAACGGGGCTGCCTGACGGACCAGATCGTTTACCGCTTCTGATGGGTACCATTCTGAAGAAACGCATCCGGATGCAGGGCTTTATCATTGCCCAGGACTACGGCCATCGCATTCATGAGTTCCAGGAAGAGATGGGGCGCTGGGTGCAGGAGGGCAAAATCCACTACCGTGAACAGGTCACCGACGGGCTGGAGAACGCCCCCGAGGCGCTGATTGGCCTGCTGGAAGGACGAAACTTCGGCAAAGTCGTGATTCGCGTCGCGCCTGACAATAAATAAACAGCAATATGACGGGGTTTCCCGTCATATTTATTTGTGAAGATACGATATATTGTCTTTAATAAATGGACATAGCTTTTCGCGCCATCATCCCGGATGCGCCCGAAACTGATAAAAAAATCATTTTGCATTTTTTGCTGTTTTTACGTACTTCCCACCACCAGGCATGACGATACAGGATATATCGGACCAGCGTCGTTTTATTTAAACTGACGTTTAAAAATAGCATTAAGTTTTAGCTACAGGAATTGAACATGCTTGATTTGGATCATTTAGAAAAAGCGCAAAGGATCAGTCTTACCATGCAAGTTGAACTGAGTTTGAAGGGAGCGTTAATTACAGGCTCACTCAAACCTGGCGCGCGACTGATTACGAAAGAGATCGCCGATAAATTAGGAACCAGCATTACCCCCGTTCGCGAGGCGCTGTTGCGCCTGGTGTCGGCAGGGGCGTTACAGGCCACACCAGCCCAGGCATTTCTGGTGCCAGAAGTCACGCTGGAGCGCTATAACGAGATTAACGCCATCCGCAAGCAGCTTGAGCCCATGGCGGTTGCTGCGGCCTGTCAGAATATGTCTGATAGCAAACTGGAGACGTTGCGCAAATTGTCAGATGCGTTTCATGACGCCATGCGCAACGGCAACGTCCAGCAGGCATTGCATGCGAATCGCGTCTTCCGTTTTACGCTTTATCAGTACGCGGAAATGCCCACGCTGAATGCGTTAATTGAACAGCTTTGGGTGCGCATCGGCCCTTGCATTAACTATCTGCACCAGGAGCTTAACGACATTAAAGAGGCGACCTATCACTATGATGAACTGCTTTCTGCCCTGGAACGCCGGGATGTTGACGCCAGCCAGAGGGCGATTGATAAGTTGATTGATGACGCGAATACGCTTTTACAGCGACAATATTTTAACTGAGAGATTATTTAACAGAGCGACTATATACGTCATCCAATTATTTATCTGATGAATAACACCCGATGGCAATAAGCCATCAGGGGTTATTTCATTTATAAAATAAACTTTACTGTTTTCTTACTCGAAACGATAAGAGACCGACAGCCCCACGCCGTAGTTACGGCCTGGTGCTGGCTCGTAATAGCGCCCGTTGGATTCGTTGACAATCACTGAGCCGACATACTCTTTGTCGAACAGGTTATCAACGCGGCCAAAGAGATCCATTCCCCAGTTGCCGTAGTTGAATTTGTAGCCGGTATTCAGCCCAACCACCGTGTACGATGGCGCTTTCGCCGTGTTTTCGTCGTCGGCCATGATATCGCTCATGTAGCGCACGTCCGAGCCCGCGTACCAGCCTTCTTCAGGCTGCCAGCCAAACGACGCATAGCCCATATTGCGGGCGATGCCCGGCATACGGTTGCCGTTACAGTCCGCGTCGCCGCAGACGTTGGTCCGGTAGGTGGCATCAAGATAGGTCCACGCCATTTTCAGCTTCCAGTTCTCCGCAAACTGCTGATCGAGAGAAACTTCCACACCCTGACGGCGGGTCTTTCCGGCATTTTTATAGCTGGTACGGCCGCCAGAGCTGGCATCCACCACGATCTCGTCATCCGTATCGGTGCGGAACAGCGCTGCCGTCAGCAGGCCGTTGCCCACGCGGGTTTTACTCCCCACTTCATAGGTGTTGTTCGTGGAGGGCTGCAGGCCAATATTCAGGCCGCCCTGGTTATCGGCGCGATAAGAGAGCTCGTTGATGGTTGGCGTTTCGAAGCCACGTCCTGCGGCAGCGTAAATGTTCCACGCGTCCGTCACCGCATACTTCACGGAGCCCGCCGGGAGCCACTTGTGATAGCTCGCGTCACCGCTGTCGTCGCCGTTGCCCGGCGTAACGTAATGGTCGTTAGAATCAAACCAGACCGAGCTGTAACGCACGCCCGCATCGACGGACAGTTTCTGCGTCAGCTGCCAGCTGGTTTGCAGATAAGGGTCAACGTTCCACATCAGGTTACGTTCGTTCCGGCGTTTATCACCCTTGACGCCGTAGTCCGGCACGCCGTTGTTCATCACGAAGTTCTCGTACCCGCGGCGGTCTTCACTCATGTTTTCATAGTTCAGACCGGTGGTGAAGGTGACCGGCACCAGCAGTTCGCCGCGGTGCGTCCAGCGAGTATCAACGCCCTGATAATGACGCTGCATATCAATCACGCCGCCGGAGTGAGAAGGCCTCAGCTGCGGCTGATAAGGGATCGACTGGTACTGCGTCATTTCACGCTCGCCGGCGTACATCATCACGCTGAGATCGTCCTGCGCGCTGAGCTGGCGGTCATAGCGCAGTCCGGCCTGGGTTTGTTTGATGGTCTTGCGCGTATTGTACTGATCGCCGCGCGGAGACTGGCGCGGGTTATTCTGCCACTCCTGATAGCTCAGGCCGCCCGGATCGTTGGCCTTCATGTCCACGCTGTTGAAAATCAGCGTCAGCTTGCTCGCGTCGTCGATGCGTACGCCCAGTTTGGCATTAGCGAGGTTCTTCCGCGCACCGCTGTGGTCGCGGTAGCCTTTGGTGGTGAAGCGGGTGGTGGATACGGTGTAATCCACATCTCCCGCGTGCGTCCCGTCCCCCATTGCGCCGGTGGCTTTCATGCCGTAGCGCCATGTTCCGTAGCTGCCGTAATAGCTGCTGGCCTCAATGGTCGGCGGCTGCTGTCCGGTCTGAGTGTTGATGTTAATCACGCCGCCAGAGGCGTTTCCGTACAGGGCGGAGAAGGGGCCGCGCAGCACCTCAACGCTGTCAATGCTGGAGAGATCGATGTTGGAGGTCTGGCCCTGTCCGTCCGGCATGGTGGCAGGAATACCGTCGACGTACATGCGGATGCCGCGCACGCCAAACGTTGACCGGGCACCAAACCCGCGCATCGAAAGCTGGAGATCCTGGGCATAGTTCTGGCGGTTCTGAATCTGTAGTCCCGGAACGCTGCCAAGCGATTCGGAGAGATTAATGCGCGGCGCGGCATGACGCATATCCTCGCCATTCACGACGCTGACCGCTGCCGGGGTATCAAGCTCTGATACGGTCTGCGGCGTGGCGCTGACGATCATGGTCTGTTCCTCTGCGCTCATCGCATCAAGAGGCGCAAAAACAACGGGAACCAGCAGCAGCGGGAGTGATGCCTTACGGGCAGAAATGATTTTCATGAGTAAAACCGGTTGTGGTGTATAAACGAACCAAATGGAACATGTCCATACATGTTAAAGGTTTTGTAAATGTTTTGAAAACTATAACCGCACATTGCGTTAATGGAAGGCAGCAAGAGAAAGAAATACTCCACATTTAATCTATTAATGATTACTATTCTCATTATCAGAACGGCAATGCCATGACGTTGCCAGCCGGAAGCGATGTCAGTAGTACACCCACTGTTAAAAAAGGAATTGTTATGTCTTTACGCCATCTGTGCTCGCCACGCCTGAGCACGTCTCTGCTCTCTGCCGCTTTACTCTTTGCCGGAACCTTCCAGGCGCATGCCGCCGAAGAGATGCTGCGTAAAGCGGTAGGTAAAGGTGCCTATGAAATGGCGATCAGCCAGCAGGAGAACGCGCTGTGGGTTGCCACGTCACAAAGCCGTAAACTCGACAAGGGTGGCGTTATTTATCGTCTTGACCCGACGACGCTGGACGTGACGCAAGCCATTCATAGCGATCTCAAACCGTTTGGCGCCACCCTCGACGGCGCGACGCAAACCCTGTGGTTTGGCAACACCATCAACGGCGCGGTGACGGCGATTGATGCGAAAACGGGCGACGTGAAAGGGCGTCTGGTGCTCGATAGCCGCCAGCGCAGTGAAACCGTCAAACCGCTGCAGCCGCGCCAGCTGGTGGCGGATGAGGCGAGCAACACGATTTACATCACCGGTGTGGGTAAAGAGAGCGTGATTTGGGTCGTGGATGGCGCAACGCTGAAGCTGAAAGAAACCATTGCTAATACCGGCACATACAGCACCGGTCTGGCGCTGGATGCTAAGGCAAAACGCCTGTACACCACCAATGCTGACGGCGAGCTGGTCACCATTGATACCGCCACCAACAAAATTCTGAGCCGCAAAAAAGTGCAGGACGACGGTAAAGAGCACTTCTACCTGAACCTGAGCCTGGACACCGCCGGTCAGCGTGCGTTCCTGACCGATTCAAAACAGCCGGAAGTGCTGGCGGTGAGCCTGAAAGACGGCAGCGTGATCGAGAAGATCGCCGCGCCTGAATCACTGGCCGTCCTGTTTAACCCGGCCCGCAATGAAGCCTACGTGACGCACCGTGAAGCCGGTAAGGTGAGCGTGATTGACGCGAAAACCTACAAAGTGACGAAAACGTTCGATACGCCGGTCTACCCGAACAGCCTGGCGCTCTCGGCGGATGGCAAAACCCTGTACGTGACGGTGAAGCAGAAATCTACCCGCCAGCAGGAAGCGACCCAGCCTGACGACGTGATTCGTATCGCGCTGTAATATAAAAAAAGGGAAGGCATTTGCCTTCCCTTTTTAATGCTTATTGGATGCTTAACGCGAGGTCTCTTCCACCAGCGGCGCGTCGTGTTTTTCATCATCCGGATGAACCGGCGCGGTGCTGTGAATTTCGTGAACGCGCTTACGCACGCCGAACCAGCCAGCAATCAGCAGCACGGCCAGCAGCGGAATGGTGGCGATAGTGTAGGTACCGTTCGGGTAGTCGAACGCCATCAGCACCAGCACGCTGAACAGGAAGAGCAGGGTGAGCCAGGAGGTCACCGGCGCGCCCGGCAGCTTGAAGCTGACGTCAGCGGCTTTGCCTTCTTTAATGGCTTTACGCAGACGCATCTGGCAGACCACGATAAAGGCCCAGGAGGCGATAATGCCGAGTGCGGCCACGTTCAGAACGATTTCGAAGACCTGAGACGGCACCAGGTAGTTCAGGAACACGCCAAAGACGTACACCACCAGCGTAGCCAGAATACCGGCATACGGCACGTGCTGCTTGCTCATCTTCGACATGAACTTCGGCGCCGAACCGCCCATTGACATGGAGCGCAGGATACGACCAGTCGAGTAAAGACCGGAATTCAGGCTGGAGAGCGCCGCGGTAAGTACCACGATGTTCATGATGCTGCCAACGTAAGGCACGCCGAGCTTAGAGAAGAAGGTGACAAACGGGCTCTGACCGGCCTGGTAGGCATTCCATGGCAGCAGAAGAACCAGCAGCACCACGGAGCCGACGTAGAACAGACCGATACGCCAGATCACGCTGTTAATCGCTTTTGGCACCATCGTCTGCGGGTCTTTACATTCACCCGCAGCGGTACCCACCAGCTCGATAGAAGCAAAGGCAAACACGACGCCCTGAACCAGCACCAGCGCGGGCAGCAGACCGTGCGGGAAGAAACCGCCGTTATCGGTTATCAGGTGGAAGCCGGTGGCATTGCCATCCAGCGGTTTGCCGCTGCCGAGGAAGACGGTACCGACGACCAGGAAGATCACAATCGCCAGCACTTTGACCAGCGCAAACCAGAACTCCATCTCGGCGAACCACTTCACGCCGATCATGTTCATGGTGCCGACGATCGCCAGCGCGCCAAGGGCAAAGACCCACTGCGGCACATCACCGAACGCGCCCCAGTAGTGCATATACAGCGCGACGGCGGTGATGTCGACGATACCGGTCATCGCCCAGTTAACGAAGTACATCCAGCCTGCCACGTAGGCGGCTTTTTCACCGAGGAATTCGCGGGCGTAAGAGACAAAGCTTCCGCTGGACGGGCGATGCAGTACCAGTTCGCCCAGCGCACGAAGAATGAAGAAAGAGAAGATCCCGCACACCAGATAGACCAGGGCGAGAGCCGGGCCAGCCATTTGCAGACGTGCGCCAGCACCTAAAAACAGACCCGTTCCGATAGCGCCGCCGATGGCGATCATTTGAACCTGACGGTTGCCCATCGCCTTGTGGTAGCCCTCTTCGTGGGAGTTCAACCAGCGACGTTTAGCAGCATGATGATCGGCTGCGCTTTTATTGCTTGTTTTCATTGAGTTACCTGTTTGCCTGTCTGAACCATTATCGTGTTAGTCCTGCCTGGCAGAGCACAATACAAACGATTGCTTCTGCGCAAACACATGCCGCCTTCCCAGTCATTCTGCGTATGGATAAGGCGAAACATGGCGAGGCATCCTACCTGCAATTCATAAGCGACGCAAAATATAACCGTGCCGAAAGTGATGCACGTCGAAGGAAATCGTGTGGTCAGAGCAGACAAGGATTACAACGCGCTGAATCGTGGTGAGTTTTTAGACAAAGCTGTCACGCATATGCTGCTTTAATCATCAGGTTCGCTTAATAGTTGAAGGGTGTAATTGATAAAGAGTGAATATTCGTTATGGTGGTGACCGCTATCCGCAGTATCTTCTGGCGTGTTTCGGGAAGTAAGCTACCCTTTGCGTAGCGCCTCAACCAGTAGGGCGAAGGCCGTGGTGTGCTGGCGGCGGCTTGGGTAGTAAAGATGATAGCCGTCAAACGCCGGGCACCACGCCTCCAGTACCCGAATTAAACGTCCCTGCGCGATAGCCTCCTGGACGGTGTCTTCCGGCACGTAAGCCAGCCCCAGCCCGTTCTCGGCGGCATCAATGCGCTGCGGCAGACTGTTAAGCGTGAGCTGACCCTCAACCCGCACGCGGATCTCGTGTCCGTTGCGTTCAAACTCCCAGGCGTATAGCCCCCCGCGCGTGGGCAGACGCATATTGATACAGCGGTGCGCAGCCAGCTGCTCGGGTGTTTCCGGCGCGCCATGGTGCTCGAGATAATTAGCAGAACCAACAACGGCCATGCGCATATCCGGTGCGATTCGCACGGCTATCATATCCTTTGCGACCTGTTCCCCCAGACGAACCCCCGCGTCGAATCGACCATCGACGATATCCGTCAGGCCATTATCGACCGTCACCTCAACATGAATGTCGGGATATTTCATCATAAAGGCTTTCAGTACCGGCCACAGTACGGCGCTCATCGCATGCTCCCCTGCGGTGATACGGATATTCCCCGCGGGTTTGTCGCGGGTATCCCGCAGCGTGGCAAGCTCCTGCTCAATCTCCATCAGATGCGGACTTAAACGCATGAAGAGCCGTTCGCCGGCCTCGGTAGGGGCAACGCTGCGGGTGGTGCGTGTCAGCAGGCGAACATCCAGACGCGCTTCAAGATTTCGCATCGCGTGGCTTAACGCCGATTGCGAAACGCCCAGCTGCGCTGCCGCGCGGGTGAAGTTGCACTCGCGGGCGACAACCATAAAAGAGAGTAAATCGTTAAAATTGTCTTTTAGCATCGCGGCTTACCTCATTTATGAATTGTGCTCATGGTTCCTTTCTGATTATGCAGTCTAATGCTCACGGCACCTTTGCGCTACTGTTAGCGGAACAGCCAACGAGGAGTAAAGTATGAAAATTATTCGTAGCGGTTCATTACCTTCCGTCCAGGGGCCAGAAGCCTGGTTCACCGGCACCGTGCGCATTGATGCGCCGTTCCAGGCGACAGAACCAGCAAAAGTAGGCGGAGCTACGGTGACCTTCGAGCCTGGCGCGCGAACTGCCTGGCACACCCATCCGCTTGGGCAAACGCTGATTGTCACCCAGGGGCGTGGCTGGCTGCAGGAGTGGGGCAAAGAGGCGGAGCCGCTGAATCAGGGTGACATCGCGTGGATCCCGCCGGGCGTCAAGCACTGGCACGGCGCATGTGCGCAAACGGCGATGACCCATATTGCCATCGCCGAAGCGGTAAATGGTAGTCCGGTTGAATGGCTGGAGAAAGTCACCGACGCGCAGTATAAAAACGAATAGCCGTTTAGCGTTTCGATAACAAAACGAAAACGCTATGATGCGATCCGTTTTCTTCAGCATGTCCAGGCGGAACGGTGAAAATCAATATTATTGGTACCAGCGGGAGCGGAAAAAGTACGCTTGCCCAACGCATCGCGGCGGAACTGGCGCTTCCCTACATTGAGATGGACAGGCTTTACTGGCGGCCCGACTGGCAGGGAACGCCCGATGAGGAGCTGCTTGATACGCTGGCGAATACGCTGGATGCCACGCCTGGCTGGGTGCTCGACGGTAACTACAACCGGACGCGCCCTGTGAAGTGGCGTGATGTGGATATGGTCGTGTGGGTTGACTGCGGCTTCACCCGCACGCTCCGGCAGGCGGTCACGCGCGCATTCAAACGCGCATGGCACCGGCAGGAGCTGTGGCCGGGCACAGGAAACCGTGAAAGCTTCCACCGCTCTTTTTTCAGCCGGGAGTCAATCATTATCTGGACGATCAAAACCTGGCGCAGTAATCGCGAGCGCTATGAAGCAGATATGCAAAATCCGCAGTATGCCCACATTCAGTTTGTCCGCATTACCTCCCGACCGCAGGCCGAGGCGCTGATTTCATCGCTAAAATCACACCGTTAGCAAGGTTATGCTTTTCTGTTTTCCGGCAAACCAAATGTAAATTAATTGTTTCTCAGTGGTGAAATCCGCCTTTAATAATGTCGACATGTTAAGTCAAACGAGAACGCAACATGTCATGGCGAATCAGCATTCTGGATAAAAGCCCCATCGCTGAAAATGAAACGGCTGCCGATGCGCTGGCGCGGACGTTAGCGCTGGCGCAGCAGGCAGAAAATCTGGGCTATCACCGCTTCTGGATTGCCGAACACCACAACACACCACAGCTCGCCAGCCCCTCGCCGGAGCTACTGATTGCCTGGATCCTCGGGCAGACAAAGCGCATCCGCGTCGGATCCGGCGGCGTGATGCTTCAACACTACAGCCCCTATAAAGTCGCTGAAAACTTTAACGTGCTGGCCGCGCTGGCGCCAGGTCGCGTGGATCTGGGCGTCGGGAAAGCCCCCGGCGGACTGCCGCTCTCGACCCGCGCGCTGCAGACTGGCTTGCATCCCCAGGAAAAAGGCAGCTTTGCCGAACAGCTGACGCAGCTTGATCGCTGGATCCACCCTGAAAACCAGTCGGCGGAAGAGGCCGTTCGCGCCACGCCGTTGCCGCCGGTACCTGCCAAGGGCTTTCTGCTGGGGGCCAGCACCGAAAGCGCGCTGCTCGCCGCCTCACTCGACTGGCACTTCGTCTTTGCCGCACATCTGAACGGTGACCCGGAACTGCTGCGCGAGGTAGTCACCGCCTGGCGGAATAATAGCGCGCGGGACGTGATTATGGCGGTGCAGGCGATTGTCGCGCCGACGCAGGCCGAGGCAGACGCGCTGGCGCAGAAGGTCGAAGTGTGGGGCGTTGAGCTGGCAAACGGACAGCGTGTCACCGTGGCAAGCGAAGAACAGGCCTACGCGTTTGCCCGTCAGGCGGGCAGCGAGCCGGTGCGCATTGCCCTCAGGGCGCAGTCTCTGCTGGCGGGAACCGCGGAATCGGTGCTCGAACAGCTTAACGGGCTGCACGAACAGTGGGGCATTGACGAATTTATCATCGACACGCCGGTCGCGGAGGGGGCAACGCGCGTTGCGTCGCTGCGTCTGCTGGCCGAGGCGCGTCTTAACAGGGAGGTCACCGTATGAGCTTCGGCGAACAACTGATTGCCTGGCGTCGTGAGCTGCACCGGAACCCGGAGCTGTCCGGCCAGGAAGTGGAGACCACCGCTCGCCTGCACCAGTGGCTAACGAATGCCGGTATTCCCCCACAGCCATACGATCTGCCGACCGGGCTGGTGGCGGAAATCGGAACCGGTAACAAGCTGATTGCGCTGCGGGCAGACATTGATGCCCTGCCGATTGAGGAGCGCAGCGGCGTGCCGTTTAGCTCGCAGCGTGCAGGCGTGATGCACGCCTGCGGACACGATATCCACACCAGCGTGATCCTCGGTGCCGCGTTAAAGCTGAAAGAGCGCGAAACCTCGCTCCACGGCCGGGTGCGGATCTTGTTCCAGCCTGCCGAAGAGAACTTTGGAGGGGCGAAGAGCATGGTGCGTGCCGGTGCCCTGCGCGACGTGAGCGCGATTTTCGGTATGCACAACGAGCCCGGCCTGGCGGTCGGGGAGTTCGCCACCCGCGGCGGGCCGTTTTATGCCAACGTCGATCGCTTCGTGATCCGCATCACCGGTAAAGGCGCACACGCCGCGCGTCCGCACGAAGGCAACGACGCCATTGTGCTGGCGAGCCAGCTGATAACGGCGCTGCAAAGCGTCGCCAGCCGTAACGTCAACACGCTGGATTCGGTGGTACTGAGCGTAACGCGCATCGCCGGGGGCAACACCTGGAACGTGCTGCCGGAAAGCGTGGAGCTGGAGGGCACGCTGCGCACCCACCGCACGGAGGTGCAGCAGAACGTGAAGGCCCGCGTGGGCGAAATCGCCGCCGGGTTTGCCAGCGCCTTCAGTGCGCAGATCGACATCACCTGGTATGCCGGACCCACCGCGCTGGTGAACGACGAGCGCTGGGCTGACTTCGCGACCTCCGTTGCCAGAGAGGCAGGCTACGAAACCCGTCACGCAGAGCTGCATATGGGCGGGGAAGATTTTGCGGTCTATCTGCAGTCTGTTCCCGGCGCGTTTGTCAGCATCGGTAGCAACAGCCCGTATGGTTTACACCACCCGGCGTTTAACCCGGACGAAGCATTAATTGAGCCCGCTGCCCGCTATTTTGCCCAGCTGGCGGAAAAAGCCCTGCAACACGTTTAATACTGGAGAGGTAAATATGTCTGCACATCGTCAACTGCGGCTTGGGACCATTTTGCATGGTGCATCCGGAAACATGTCCGCCTGGCGTCATCCTGTGGCGACCGCTGACGCCAGTATCAACTTTGATTTCGTCAGGGAGACGGCGTTGAAGGCGGAGGAGGGCAAACTCGACTTTCTGTTCGTTGCCGACGGCCTCTATATCAATGAGAAATCCATTCCGCATTTTTTAAATCGCTTTGAGCCGTTAACGGTATTATCCGCGCTGGCAAGCATCACCTCGCGCCTGGGGCTGGTGGGAACCTTATCCACCTCCTACAGCGAGCCCTTTACCACGGCGCGCCAGTTCGCCAGCCTCGATCATCTGAGCAACGGACGTGCGGGCTGGAACGTGGTGACCTCGCCGCTGGAGGGCTCGGCGAAGAACTTTTCCCGCGAAAAACACCCTGAACATGCCCTGCGCTACCGCATTGCCGATGAGTACCTCGACGTGGTGAAAGGGCTGTGGGACTCCTGGGAAGGCGACGCGTTTATCCGCAACAAAGAGAGCGGTCAGTTTTTTGATCCGGCTAAGCTGCATACGCTCGATCATCGGGGCGACTTCTTTCAGGTCGCCGGGCCGCTGAATATTGGTCGCACCCCGCAGGGGCGTCCGATTGTTTTTCAGGCGGGCGCGTCGGACGACGGGAAAAAGCTGGCGGCAAAACATGCCGACGCCATTTTCACTCATCACGAAACGCTCGATGAGGCCAAAGCCTTTTACCGGGACGTGAAGCAGCAGCTGGAAACAAACGGACGCCGCGCGTCAGATTTGCATATCTTCCAGGGCGTCAGCGTAATCGTGGGTAAAGATGCCGAGGACGCGGAAAACCAGTATCAAACCACGGCGGCGTTGGTGTCGATTAACGATGCCCTCAATTACCTGGGGCGCTATTTTGAACATCACGATTTCAGTCAGTATCCGCTCGATGAGCCCTTCCCGGATATCGGCGACCTGGGCAAAAACAGCTTCCGCAGCACCACCGATGAAATCAAGCGCAATGCCGCCGAGCGCAACTTAACCCTGCGCCAGGTGGCCCTTGAGGCCGCGTCACCGCGCCCGCGCTTTTCCGGCACGCCGGAGGAGGTCGCCGACGGCCTGCAGGCCTGGTTTGAAGGCTACGCGGCGGACGGCTTCATTATTCAGGGCGGTACGCCGGATACCTTTCCGCGCTTTGTTGACCAGGTGGTGCCCGTTTTGCAGGCCCGCGGCCTGTTCCGCACCGACTACCCCGGCACCACGCTGCGCGAAAGCCTTGGCTTAGACCAACCAAAAAACCAGTTCACACAACAATAAAGAGAAAACCGCTATGCAGAAAACATCGCTTATTCTGGCGCTTGCGCTGGCCTTTACCCCTGCCGTCTGGGCAGAGAATGTGAACATTAACGGCACCGGCGTGAGCATCGAGGCCAATAAAACACCGATCAATACCGACAAAAACAGCGAGGCGGTGGCGCAGCTGCCGAAAGATTATCGTTTTGCCGTGCCGGGGAAATTTACCGTGGCGATAGCGGGCCTCAATCAACCGCCGCTGACGGTATTTTCCGACGACAACAAAACGCTGCTCGGCAGCGAGGTTGACGTCGCCCGTCTGGTCGCCGACAGCCTCGGGCTGGAGCTGAACGTGGTGCCGACCTCGTGGGAAGACTGGCCGCTGGGCGTGGCGTCCGGGAAATACGATGCCGCCATCAGCAATATTACCGTCACCAAAGCGCGCAAAGAGAAATTCGATTTTGCCACCTACCGTAAGGACTCCCTCGGTTTCTACGTGAAATCGACCAGCCCGATCGAGTCGCTTCAGAAGGCGGAGGACATCGCCGGGCTGCGGATTATCGTTGGTTCCGGCACCAACCAGGAAGCCATCCTGCTCGCATGGAATGCCGACAACCTGAAGAAGGGGCTGAAGCCCTTTACGCCGATCTATACCAAAGACGATGCGGCACAAACGCTGGCACTGCAGTCCGGGCGCGCGGATGCCTACTTTGGTCCGAACGTGATTGGCGCCTGGAAAGCGGCGCTGACCGGGAAAACAAAACTGGTGGGCAGCGTCGACGGCGGCTGGCCGAAGGCAGCGCACATTGCGGTGACGCTGAAGAAAGGCAGCGGGCTGGTTGAGCCGGTGCAAACCGCGCTGAACGGGGTGATCAAAAACGGCGATTACGACAAAGTGCTCAACCGCTGGGGGGAAGGGGTGGAGCGCATTCCGCAGTCAGAAGTGAACCCTGCGGGCCTGGGTGATTAAGGAGGCGCTATGCGCGAACAATTTCGTGACGTTTCACCGGAAGATGCCGAACTCCAGCCCGTTATCGAGGGGCTATTCGGTGAATATGCCGCCCGCTACGGGGACTATTTTTCCAAAGATGCTGAGGTGGAGCTCACCGAGTGGTATTTAGCGCCACAGGGGCTGTTTATCGTGCTGGAGCGCGACGGAAAAATCATTGCCACCGGTGCGTATAAACCCTTCGACGAACGCACCGCGGAGATCAAACGCATCTGGACGGACAAAACCCTGCGTCAGCAGGGGCTCGCCGGGCGCGTGGTGCAGGAGCTGGAGCGCAGGGCGGTGCTGGCGGGTTACAGCCAGATCTACCTGACCACAGGTTTTCGCCAACCGGAAGCGGTGCGGCTGTATCTCAGCCAGGGCTACCAGCCACAGTTTGATCTCGACCGCGATCCGGAAGAGTACAGCCAGCCGCCGTTTGACGGTCGGTTGCGCTTCACTAAGACGCTGGTACGCGAAGCGTTCAGCAAAACCGCATGAGGAACGACGATGAGCAACGTTGAAACCATTAAGGTGGTCCCGGCGCGTTATCCGCTGCGGGCCGTCGGCGCCGCGGTGGCGCTGTTTGTGCTGGCGGTCGTGATCCAGTCCGTCGCCTTCAACCCGCGCTGGGAGTGGGCGGTGTTCGCCCGCTGGTTCTTTGACCCGGTTATCCTCGAAGGCGTAGGGCAGACCCTGCTGCTTACCCTGATCGGTACCGCGCTGAGCGTGGTGTTGGGCGGCATGCTGGCGCTGGCGAGACTTTCCTCGTCCTGGCTGCTGAGCAGCCTGGCGTGGGGCTATATCTGGCTGTTTCGCTCGCTGCCGCTGATTGTGGTGCTGATCATCCTCTACAACTTTTCCTATCTCTACGACACGCTCTCTCTCGGCGTGCCGTTCACCGGCATCACCTGGGGCAGCTTTGAAACCATTAACGTACTCGGGCAGTTTTCCACCGCCGTCGTAGGGCTGACGCTGGTGCAGAGCGCCTACACCGCCGAGATTATTCGAGGGGGCTTCCTCGGCGTGGATCACGGCCAGTATGAAGCGGCCGCCGCGCTTGGCCTGCCTGCCTGGCGACGCACGGTGCGCATCATTTTGCCTCAGGCGCTGCGCACCATTCTGCCGTCCGGGTTCAATGAAATTATCAGCCTCGCCAAGGGGACGGCGATGGTCTACGTCCTGGCGATGCCGGAGCTGTTCTATACCATCCAGATGATCTACAACCGCACCCAGGAGGTGATCCCGCTGCTGATGGTTGGGGCCGCCTGGTACCTGGTCATTACCACTGTTTTGTCAGCCATTCAGTACGTTGTTGAGCGCGGTCTCGCCCGCAGCGAACGCCGCTCTGCCGTAAATCAGAACCGCGACACTCGCCGCGTCCGTTCCGTGACCACCACGCCAGCACAGGAGCCCGTTCATGCAAGCCTCTCCTGAAGGACATATTTCGATTACCGGCGTCAGCAAGTTTTTTGGCCGCCATAAGGCGCTCGACAACGTTTCGCTTGAGATCCCGCCGGGGTCCGTGACGGTGATCCTCGGGCCGTCCGGTTCGGGCAAATCAACCCTGCTGCGCACCATTAACCACCTGGAGCGCGTCGACGAAGGCTTTATTCAGATAGACGGGGATTACATCGGCTATCGCCGCCAGGGTGACAAACTCTACGAGCTGAAGGAGAAGGAGATCCTCAAACAGCGCGTCAACGTGGGCTACGTGTTCCAGAACTTCAATCTCTTTCCGCATCTGACGGTGCTGGAAAACCTGATTGAAGCGCCCATCGCGCATAAGAAGCTCAGCAAAAAAGAGGCGGTGGAAAGGGCATACAGCCTGCTGGATGTGGTCGGGCTGCGGGATAAGGCTGACGCCTGGTCACGGCATCTTTCCGGCGGTCAGCAGCAGCGCATCGCGATTGCCCGCGCGCTGGCGCTGCGCCCCCGCGTGATGCTGTTTGATGAGCCGACCTCGGCGCTGGATCCTGAACTGGTCGGCGAAGTGCTGGACGTGATCAAAAAGCTCGCCCGGTCCGGCACCACGCTGGTGGTGGTCACCCATGAGATCGGTTTTGCCCGCGAGGTGGCGGACCAGGTGGTGTTTATGGTTGACGGGAAAATCGTTGAGCAGGGGAGCAGCGACGAGGTTTTGAACCGTCCGTCGCACCCACGCACGCGCCAGTTCCTCTCTAAAGTGCTGTAAGGATCGCAGATGAAAAAAACAGGCGGTCAACCCGCCTGGGATAACCTGCTCATCGTGCTCTACACTTAGGGTTTTTATTCCTGAGGGGGCAACATGATGAAACTCTATGGCGTACCCGGCTGGGGCTCGGCAATCGGTGAAGTGATGCTAACCCTGGCAGATATCCCTTATCAGTTTGTGAACGTGGACGGGTTTGACCAGCCCGGCCCGCAGCGCGAGCTGCTGCAAAAACTCAATCCGCTGTGTCAGGTACCCACGCTTGAGCTGGAAAATGGCGCGATCATGACCGAAACGGCGGCCATCGCCCTGATGGTGCTCGACAGATGTCCCGATCTCGCTCCGCCCGTGGGGCAGGCCGAACGTCAGCAGTTTCAGCGTCTGCTTATCTGGTTTGTGGCGAACGTCTATCCCACCTTTACTTACGCCGACTACCCCGAACGCTGGGTGCCAGATGCGCCGGAACAGTTGCAGAAAAACTGCATCGAGTACCGGAAATCACTTTACCTGTGGTTTGACAGCCAGCTGAAAGCCTCGCCTTTCGCATTGGGTGAACGGCTGACGCTGCTGGACGTTTATATTGCAGTAGCGCGTACCTGGGGGCCGCGTCATGAATGGTTTGCGGCAAACACGCCCAATATTACGGCCATCGCCGATTCCGTTTGCGCACTGCCGGAACTGCACAAGGTGTTAAAGGCAAACAACATTATCTGATAACGTGGAATGCCCACACCTAACAGGAAGCCTGCAAATGCCACATGTCGATATTAAATGTTTTCCCCGCGATCTGAATGACGAACAAAAAACTGCCCTGGCAGCGGATATTGCCGAGGTGATTATTCGCCACTTCAACAGCAAAGACAGTTCAGTGTCGGTGGCATTGAACCAGGTAAACCCGGAAGACTGGAAAGCGCAGGTCTGGGATACCGAAATAGGGCCGAAGCTGGACGCGTTAATTAAAAAACCAGGGTATTCAATGTAAGCCCGTTTGCCGGGGAAGGGCTGCGTCGTCCCCGGCTTTACCTGCCTCAATGCTTTCTTTTTCGCAAAAAACGATAAAAATGAGTTTTATCTTATCCGTTACACTTTACGTTTCTGACTGACATTTTATACATCCTTAGGAAAGATCTGGCACAGAATCACGTTAAGGACAGCAACGTTAAAGGATAATTTTCTCATGACAAAATTACCCCGGTTTTCATCCATCTTTTTTCACCCTCGTTACTGGCTAAGCTGGACAGGCATCGCGGCGCTTTGGCTCATCATGCTGCTGCCGTACCCGGTGCTGTACAGAATTGGGCATCGCCTGGGGCGGTTAGCCATGCGTTTGTTGCCTCGCCGCGTCGACATTGCCCGCCGCAACCTTGAACTTTGCTTCCCGGAGATGAAAGCGGAAGAGCGTGAAGCCTTGCTGCAGCGTAATTTTGAATCCGTGGGGATGGGGGTAATCGAAACCGGCATGGCGTGGTTCTGGCCCGAGTGGCGCGTGCGTAAATGCTTTACCGTGCGAGGGTATGAACATATGGAGCAGGCCAGGGCGCAGGGAAGAGGCGTGGTGCTGATCGGCATGCATTTTCTGACCCTTGAGCTGGGCGCACGGATATTTGGCATGCTTAACCCTGGAATAGGGGTTTATCGTCCCAATAATAATGCGTTGCTGGACTGGCTACAAACGCGCGGTCGTCTGCGTTCAAATAAAACCATGCTGGATCGCCATGACTTAAAGGGCATGATCCGCGCCCTGAAGCAGAATGAAATTCTCTGGTACGCGCCGGATCATGACTATGGCAAAGCCAACAGCGTGTTTGCGCCTTTCTTCGCGGTTCCGGATGCTGCCACGACGGCGGGCAGCTATATGCTGGTAAAAAGCGCAAAGCCTGCCGTCATTCCGTTCGTGCCGCGCCGCAAGGCGGACGGTACCGGGTACGAGCTGATTATTCTTGAGGATATCAGCGCTTCATTGCAGGGCGCGGATAAAACGTCGGTTGCAGCGCAGATGAACCGGGCGATCGAGCGCGCGGTGCTGATGGCACCCGAACAGTATATGTGGCTGCATCGACGCTTCAAGACGCGTCCTGAGGGCGTGCCGGACAGATATACCCGTAAAAAAATCTCCGCGCCCCCTCGGACTGGCTTAACCGACGATGAATTCTCGCAGCAGTCGGGCATGCAGCACTAAAACGCCACGCAAAAGGCTGCTGGAGCTAGTTTCCGGCAGCGCTTTTGACCTTTAGCAGTATCTCCATCAGCCCCGGGAAGCGGGCATCCAGATCCTCTCTTCGTAATGAAATCATATTTTCTCGTCCCTGCGGACGCTGCCAGATGACGCCACTGTCGCGCAACACGCGCCAGTGATGGGTCATCGTTGACTTCACCACGTCGTCCGGGCGCAGCGCGTTACAGCTGAGTTCACTGCCATCGGCCAGTCGGCGGATAATCGAGAGGCGAAGCGGGTTGCCGAGGGCAAACAGCACATTTTCCAGCAGTATTTGTTCAGTTTCAGGGTGGTTAGGGATCATCGTTTTCCTGCGCGTGATGTCAGATTTAGCTATATCAACAATAGGTCAACCCTTAAAAAATAGTTCGATAATACTCGTACAATAGGACTATTATAGCAAACGAACCAATGCACGACCATCCCGGTCGTCACAAACACGTCATAGTGACTAAGGAAATATCATGCCCCGACCCATTCCTCTCGAACGTTATCGCAACATCGGTATCTCCGCGCATATCGATGCCGGTAAAACCACCACCACTGAGCGCATCCTGTTTTATACCGGGATGAGCCACAAGCTGGGTGAAGTACACGATGGCGCGGCAACCACCGACTGGATGGCGCAGGAGCAAGAGCGCGGGATCACCATTACGTCCGCGGCGGTCAGCTGCTTCTGGCCAGGCATGGACAGAGGCTTTGAGCCGCACCGGATCAACATCATCGACACCCCGGGGCACGTGGACTTCACCATTGAGGTGGAACGTTCCATGCGCGTGCTCGACGGCGCCGTGATGGTGTATGACTCCGTGGGCGGCGTGCAGCCGCAGTCGGAAACCGTCTGGCGTCAGGCCAATAAATATCACGTTCCGCGGCTGGCCTTCGTCAATAAAATGGACCGTCCGGGCGCCGACTTCTTCCGCGTCGTGCGGATGATGCATGAGCGCCTGAAGGCCAACCCGGTGCCGATTGTCATCCCGGTGGGTGCTGAAGATCATTTCACCGGCGTGGTGGATCTCATCAAGATGCGCACCATTCTGTGGGACGATGCGACGCAGGGCATGGTATTTACCTATGCGCCCGTGCCGGATGATTTAGTCAGTACCGCCCAGGAGTGGCGGGAAAAAATGGTCTCTGCCGCGGCGGAAGCCAGCGAAGAACTGATGGATAAATATCTGGAGACGGGCGATCTGTCGGAAGCGGACATCATCTGGGGGCTGCGCATTCGCACCATCTCGGGCGAAATCCAGCCGATGCTGTGCGGCAGCGCCTTTAAAAATAAAGGCGTGCAGCGCATGCTCGATGCGGTGATTGAGCTGATGCCGTCGCCGCTGGACGTGCCGGCTATTGACGGCGTGGATGAAAAAGGGCAGCACGCGGAACGTCATCCAAGCGATGACGAACCGTTTTCCGCCCTGGCGTTCAAACTGATGAGCGACCCGTACGTCGGACAACTGACCTTCATCCGCGTGTACTCCGGTGTGCTGCGCAAAGGCGACGCGGTGTACAACCCGGTGAAAGGGAAGAAAGAGCGTATCGGGCGTATCGTGCTGATGCACGCCAACGATCGCCATGAGGTGGACGAACTGCGCGCCGGGGATATCGCGGCCTGCGTGGGGCTGAAGGACGTGACCACCGGCGACACGCTCACCGATCCGAACGCCGTGATCACGCTTGAGCGCATGGAGTTCCCGGACCCGGTTATCTCGCTGGCAATTGAGCCGAAAACCAAGGGCGATCAGGAGAAAATGGGGATCGCGCTGCAGCGTCTGGCGGCGGAAGATCCGTCGTTCCGCCTGCATACCGACGAAGAGTCCGGCCAGACGATTATTTCCGGGATGGGTGAGTTACACCTGGAGATCATCGTCGACCGCATGAAACGTGAGTTCGGCGTCGAGGCGAATATTGGTCGTCCGCAGGTGACGTACCGCGAGACCCTGCGCAAGGCGGTGAAGGATATCGAAGGTAAATTCGTCCGTCAGTCCGGTGGTAAAGGGCAGTATGGCCATGTGGTCCTGAGCCTGGAGCCGCTGGAGCCCGGAAGTGGCTTTAAATTTGAAGATGCCACCAAGGGCGGCGTGGTGCCGCGCGAGTATATCCCGTCCGTTGAGAAAGGGCTGCGGGAGGCGATGAACAGCGGCGTGCTGGCGGGCTATCCGGTTGTCGATGTCAAAGCGACGCTCACGTTTGGCTCGTACCACGACGTCGACTCCTCGGAGATGGCGTTCCGCATGGCGGCGATCCTCGGCTTCAAGGAGGGCGCCCGCAGGGCGGATCCGGTCATCCTGGAGCCTGTGATGCACGTGGAGGTGGAAACGCCGGAAGAGTACGCCGGGAACATCATGGGCGATCTCTCTTCCCGACGCGGCATGGTGCAGGGGATGGCAGAGCAGTACGGAAGCCAGATTATTCGTGCTGACGTGCCGCTGGCGGAGATGTTTGGTTACGCCACGACGCTGCGATCGATGTCCCAGGGACGCGCGACGTATACGATGGAGTTCCATCATTTTGCGGAAGCACCGCGGAATGTTGCGGATGAGATTATTGCGAAGCGTGCGAAGTAGTTAATTAATTGCCCATGGTAGTCGTTTGGCTACCATGGGCTTTTTTTTACGACACGGAGATTATCCATGTTACTTAATTAGCGTCGCCGAGCGGACTTTCCATTTCCCTTGTTCTTCAACAAGACAATCTGCAACAACGTGATCTTGCTTCTTACCAAACGCGATATAGACGTTTGTGCAAACTGCGTCAAAATCAGAGTGCAGGACGGTTATCTGATTCCAGTCCTCATCCCAATCCTGCGATTTGATGAACATATCCGCATCGGGCATATCTTTTTCGTTACTATCTCCTGAATACAAATCTTTTATTGCTGCAATTGTTCCCGAGGCAACGTAATCATTCATAATATCTGGGTTAAGTACGGGCGGTTTATTCTGATCTAACTGCGCGATATACCATTGATTGAATTTAAGCGCCGCCTGACCCGGTGCATAAACGCTTTCTGCGGCCGCGAGCGGAGAGAGGGCGAAAAGTAAAAAGTAGAGTGGGTGTGATTTAGCATACGAGATTGCGCCATCTTTATTCCATGTCATTAATATTTCCTTAACGCGAGAGTGCTAATGAAGCAACTCTGGAAATATCCTCCGTTTTACCACGCAATAGTAAACATAAAATGCCATAGAAATTTACTATAATTCAGGAGGATATGATTAAGTAAATCAATCCAGCGCCTTCACCATCTTCCCGCTCGCCACAAACGTCCCGGCCCCAAGATGATGCAGGGTATTCAGCTTATCCCCGTCAAACTGCCAGCGCCCGGCGATAAACGCGCGTTCATCGGCTGCCGCAGAAACCACTTCGCCAAACAGCGTATCGTATTTTTCTGCCGCGGAAGTGACGGGTAATAACCGGCACTCCATCCACGCCAGGCATTTTTCTTCAATCACAGGCAGACCGAGCTCAGGGCCGTTCACGACCGGGATCCCGTAGCAGTTAAATTTATCCTCGTCGCGCCCGCTGACGCTACCCACCGCGAACGCCCAGTTGGCCGCCGCCACGCCGGGGATGACGATGCCAAACTTTCCGCTGCGCTCGATAAGCTCGCGTGACCAGGTACTTTTATCCACTACGATCGCGATGCGCGGCGGTTCAAACTCAACGGGCATTGACCACGCGGCGGCCATCACGTTGCGTCTGTCGAGGTTTTCATCCCGACTGGTGATAAGCACGGTGGGGCCGTGGTTGAGCAGACGGCTGGCATGACGTAATTCAACAGGGCGAAAGTGGCTCATAGGATCTCCTCATCTACACCGATGAGTATGGCGAAAAAGCACGTAAATCAAAGTGGCGACGTAGAATTAGTTTATAAACAGAACACCACAATCAAAGGAAACTGATTCATGTCCCCATTTCTGACCGCCTATTTCGCTCGCATCGGCTGGACGCAGCCGACGGAGGTTGATATCGATACCCTGCGCGCGCTGCATTTACACCACAACTGCGCCATCCCTTTCGAAAATATTGATGTCGTCCTGCCGCGCGAAATTCATCTTGACGATCGCTGTCTGGTCGACAAGCTGGTGACGGCGCGACGCGGGGGATATTGCTTTGAGCAAAACGGCCTATTCGAGCGGGTGCTGCGCGAAATCGGGTTTACGGTGCGCAGCGTGCTGGGGCGGGTCGTGCTGGCAAATCCGGCGCAAATGCCGCCGCGCACGCACCGCCTGCTGCTGGTCGAGCTGAACGGCGAGCGCTGGATTGCCGACGTGGGGTTTGGCGGACAGACGCTGACGGCGCCGATTCGCCTGCTCGCCAACGAGGAGCAGGAGACCCCGCACGACATGTACCGTCTGCTGAGCGAGGGCAACGACTGGGTGCTGCAGTTCCGCCACCACGAGCACTGGCAGTCGATGTACCATTTTGACCTGACGACGCAGTATTTTAGCGATTACGTGATGGGGAACTTCTGGTCGGCGCACTGGCCGCAGTCGCATTTTCGTCATCATCTGCTGATGTGCCGCCACCTGCCGGACGGCGGCAAGCTGACGCTGACCAACTTCAACTTCACCCACTGGCAGAACGGTCACGTGGAGGAACAGATCCATCTGCCGGATGCTGGGGCACTGTACCAGCTGTTGCAGGAACGCTTTGGGCTCGGCGTTGACGATCCGAAGCACGGCTTTACGCTGGCAGAACTGACGGCGGTGATGGCGGGGTTTGATACGCATCCGCAGGCAGGGAAATAGCCCGGTGGCGGCTACGCCTTACCGGGCCTACGGGAGTGTGAATGTAGGTCGGGTAAGGCAAAGCCGCCACCCGACAAAATCAACGGCGCGATCTCACCACCTGGTATCGCCGGGTGAAATACTCAAACGGCGCGCTCCACACATGCACCAGACGGGTGAACGGGAAGATAAGGAAAATCGTCATCCCCAGCACCAGATGAACGCGGAAGATCGGCGCGACGCCGCTCAACATCTCCGACGAGCCCCCCTTGAACGTCACGATCCCCTGCGCCCAGCCGACCAGCTTCATCATCTCGCTTCCGTCAGGATACTGGGCGGAGAAAGGAATGGTCGACAGCCCCAGGATGCACTGGATCAGCAGGATACTCATGATGATGATATCTGGCGTGGTGGAGGTAGCGCGCACCCGCTGGTTGAACAGGCGGCGGTAAAGCAGCATTGACCCGCCAATCAGCGTCAGCACGCCGCAAATCCCGCCCGCGATCATGGCCAGCTGCTGTTTCACCGCGACGGGTAAAAACCAGGCGTACATCCAGTGCGGGGTTAACATGCCGAACAGGTGACCGAAGAAGATCCCCAGAATGCCGATATGAAACAGGTTCGAGCCCCAGTTCATGCCGCGCTTGCTGAGCATCTGGCTTGAAGAGGCGCGCCAGGTGTACTGCCCGTAGTCGTAGCGTAGCCAGCTGCCGAGGAAGAACACGGTGGCGCAGATGTAGGGGTAAATGTCATAGAAAAACACGTTCAGGTAATGGATCATTTTGGGCCTCCGGCGCTGACGTCCACGTACTGCGGCGCGACGTCCTGGCTAAAGCGTCGTTGATATTGCTGCATCGGCGAGCTGTCGCACGATGTGGCGTTGTCTTCGATAAACTTCACCTGTTCCTCTTCCCAGACGGCGTCCAGCGCCTGTCGGGTATCATCCCGTTTTTCACCGGACACCTGTTTCGCCACGCTGTCGCTGGAAAGCCGCGTACCGGCCAGCGTCAGCAGGGCATCAAACAGCTGATAGTGCGCCACGCCGCGCTGCTTCAGACGGCCGCCAATCAGGGCCAGGATCGGCGCGACGTTTTGCAACCCTTCGCGCGCCTCGTCGTCGGAAACGATGCTCAGATATTCCAGATAGAGCGGGAGATAGTCCGGCAACTCCCGACAGTCCAGCTGGAGCCCGGCTTTCTCGTACTGGCCCATCAGGTCAACCATCGCCTGACCACGGTCGCGGGACTCGGCGTGTACGTGCTCGAACAGCAGCAGGGCCGTTGCGCGCCCCCGCTCGAAAACTTCACACCATTCGGCCTGCTTATCCAGCAGCGGGGCGCTCAGATGCTGCTGCGCAAACGGCAGCAGCATGGGCGCGTCCTGTTCAACCAGGGAAAGCGCCTCATCGCGGTTTTCCCACAGCAGCTCATCGGGATACTCAATCAGCAGCGCGATGATTTTGAGGATTTGCATTATTCTCCCTCCCCGTGTTCGCGCACCTCGGTGATGTTGATCGCGTCGATACGGCTGCTGTTAAAGAGGTTGAATTTGGTGTCGGAGCCGTGGCAGCCGTCGCCAAAGGTGAAGCCGCAGCCGTTTTTCTCCGGGAAGGCGTCGCGCGCCATTTCGCGGTGGCTGGTTGGGATCACGAAGCGGTCTTCGTAGTTAGCGATGGCGAGATAGCGGTACATCTCCTCAACCTGCGCTTCGGTCAGGCCCACTTCTTCAATGGCGCGGGTATCGGTCACGCCTTCCACGGTCTGGGAGCGTTTATAGTGGCGCATCGCCATCATGCGCTTCAGGGCGCGCAGCACCGGGCCGGTATCGCCCGCGCTGAGCATATTTGCCAGGTACTGCACCGGAATGCGCAGGCTTTCCACGGCAGGCAGGACGCCATCGCTCTGCGGCAGGCCGCCTGCGTCAGCGTAGGACTGAATCGGCGACAGCGGCGGCACGTACCAGACCATCGGCAGGGTGCGGTATTCCGGGTGCAGCGGCAGGGCGAGCTTCCAGTCCATCGCCATTTTGTAGACCGGCGAACGCTGGGCGGCGTCAATCACGTTCTGCGGAATGCCCTGTTTCAGCGCTTCCTCAATCACCGCCGGATCGTTCGGGTTAAGGAACACGTCGCACTGGCGTTCGTACAGATCGGTTTCATGCTCGGTGCTGGCGGCCTCCTCGATGCGGTCCGCGTCATACAGCAGCACGCCGAGATAGCGGATGCGCCCGACGCAGGTTTCCGAGCAGACGGTCGGCTGGCCGGACTCAATGCGCGGGTAGCAGAAGATGCATTTTTCTGACTTGCCGCTTTTCCAGTTGAAGTAAATTTTCT
Organism: Enterobacter chuandaensis; assembly: GCF_039718975.1. Lineage (NCBI taxonomy): Bacteria > Pseudomonadati > Pseudomonadota > Gammaproteobacteria > Enterobacterales > Enterobacteriaceae > Enterobacter > Enterobacter chuandaensis. The sequence continues at coordinate 2,466,672 of NZ_CP097173.1, read as the reverse complement.
TGTACGGGCAGCCGCTGATGCACAGGCGCCAGCCGCGGCATTTATCCTGGTCGATCAGCACAATGCCGTCCTCTTCGCGCTTGTAAATCGCGCCGCTCGGGCAGGTAGCCACGCAGCTCGGGTTCAGACAGTGCTCGCACAGGCGCGGCAGGTACATCATGAAGGTGTTTTCGAACTGGCCGTACATCTCCTTCTGGATCTTCTGGAAGTTGCGGTCGCGGGCGCGTTTTTCGAACTCGCCGCCCAGCAGCTCCTCCCAGTTGGGGCCCCAGACGATTTTGTCCATCCGCTTGCCGTCAATCAGTGAACGGGGGCGGGCGGTAGGGAGGTGATCGCCCTCCGGCGCGCGGTGCAGATCCTGATAGTCAAAGGTGAAGGGCTCGTAATAATCATCAATCTGCGGCAGAACGGGGTTGGCGAAAATTTTCGACAGCACGCCCATCTTGCCACCGAGGCGCGGGGTCAGCTTACCGTGAATGCCGCGGATCCAGCCGCCTTGCCACTCGTCCTGATCTTCCCAGTTTTTCGGATAGCCAATCCCCGGCTTGGTCTCCACGTTGTTAAACCACGCATACTCCATCCCTTCACGCCCGGTCCAGACGTTCTTACAGGTGACCGAGCAGGTGTGGCAGCCAATGCATTTATCGAGATTCAGAACCATGCCAACCTGTGAGCGTATTTTCATTTTTTCGCCTCCTGTACCTGATCCCGACCTTCGCCGTCCAGCCAGTTAATGTTTTTCATTTTGCGGATCATGATGAACTCGTCGCGGTTCGAGCCGACGGTGCCGTAATAGTTAAAGCTGTACGCCAGCTGGGCGTAGCCGCCGATCATGTGCGTCGGTTTCGGGCAGACGCGGGTTACCGAGTTATGGATCCCGCCGCGCCGTCCGGTCACTTCCGAGCCCGGGATGTTCAGGATGCGCTCCTGGGCGTGGTACATCATGGTCATACCCGGCGGCACGCGCTGGCTGACCACCGCACGGGCGGTGAGGGCGCCGTTGGCGTTGAAGGCTTCGATCCAGTCGTTGTCCTCAATGCCCAGCTCGCGCGCGTCGGTTTCGCTGATCCAGACGATGGGGCCGCCGCGCGACAGGGTCTGCATCAGCAGGTTTTCGCTGTAGGTAGAGTGGATGCCCCATTTCTGGTGCGGCGTCAGGAAGTTGAGCGCTTTTTCCGGGAAGCCGTTCGGCGGGATCTCGCGCATATGGCTGACGCTGCGGGTGTCAATCGGCGGACGATAGGCCACCAGGCTCTCACCGAATGCGCGCATCCACGGATGATCCTGATACAGCTGCTGGCGGCCCGAAATCGTGCGCCACGGGATCAGCTCGTGGACGTTGGTATAGCCCGCGTTATAGGAGACGTGCTCGCTCTCAAGGCCGGACCAGGTCGGGCTGGAGATGATTTTGCGCGGCTGCGCCTGAATGTCGCGGAAGCGGATCTTCTCGTCTTCTTTGTTCAGCGCCAGATGGGTGTGGTCGCGCCCGGTCAGCTCCCCGAGCGCCTCCCAGGCCTTCACCGCCACCTGACCGTTGGTTTCTGGGGCAAGGGCGAGGATCACCTCCGAGGCATCAATGGCGGTTTCAATGCGTGGACGGCCTTTGGCCGGGCCGTCGAGCTTGACGTAGTTCAGCTTGCCGAGGAAATCGACCTCGTTCTGCGTATTCCACGAAATGCCTTTCCCGCCATTGCCGAGCTTGTCCATCAGCGGGCCGAGGGCGGTGAAGCGTTCGTAAATTTCCGGGTAGTTACGTTCGACCACGGAGATGTTCGGCGCCGTTTTGCCTGGGAGAAGATCGCATTCGCCTTTGCGCCAGTCCTGAATATCAAACGGCTGCGACAGCTCCGCCGGGGAGTCATGCTGCAGCGGCTGTAGCACCACGTCGGTTTCGGTGCCCAGATGGCCAACGCACACCTCGGAGAAGACTTTGGCGATGCCTTTGTAGATCTCCCAGTCGCTGCGGGATTCCCACGCCGGGTCAACGGCGGCGGAGAGCGGGTGAATAAACGGATGCATGTCCGAGGTATTCATGTCGTCTTTTTCATACCAGGTGGCGGTCGGCAGGACGATATCCGAGAACAGGCAGGTGCTGGACATGCGGAAATCGAGCGTCACCAGCAGGTCGAGCTTGCCCTCGATAGCGGCAGTTTGCCACTCGACTTCCTCAGGCTTCACGTCGTCCGTTGAGCCTAAATCCTCCCCCTGAATGCCGCTCTCGGTGCCGAGCAGGTATTTCAGCATGTACTCATGGCCTTTCCCGGACGAGCCGAGCAGGTTAGAGCGCCAGACGAACAGGTTGCGCGGGTGGTTCTTACCATTGTCCGGCTGTTCGCAGGCGAAGCGGATATCACCGGATTTTAACGCCTGAACGGTGTACTCCTGCGGCGTCATGCCCGCCGCATCCGCACGCGCCTTCACGTGAAGCGGGTTAAGGTTGAGCTGCGGGGCCGAAGGTAGCCAGCCCATGCGCTCGGCGCGGACGTTGAAATCGATCAGGTGTCCGGTGAATTTCGAGGCATCCGCCAGCGGGGAGAGCAGTTCCTGCGCGGTCAGCTTCTCGTAGCGCCACTGGCTGGCATGGTTGTAGAAGAAGGAGGTGCTGTTCATCTGGCGCGGCGGGCGGTTCCAGTCCAGCGCGAAGGCCAGCGGCAGCCAGCCGGTTTGCGGGCGCAGCTTCTCCTGGCCGACATAGTGCGACCAGCCGCCGCCGCTCTGCCCGACACAGCCGCAGAAGACCAGCATGTTGATCATTCCGCGGTAGTTCATGTCCATGTGGTACCAGTGGTTCACCCCGGCACCGAGGATGATCATCGAGCGACCGTGCGTTTTGTGCGCCGTGTCGGCGAACTCGCGGGCAATTTTCTCGATCAGGTACGCGGGTACGCCGGTGATCTGCGCGCCCCAGGCGGGCGTGTAGGCTTTGATCTGGTCATAGCTGTCTGCGGCGTTACTGTCTTCCAGACCGCGATCGAGACCGTAGTTAGCCAGCACCAGATCGTAAACGCTGACCACCCGTTTCTGGCTGCCGTCGGCGAGCGTCAGGGTTTTGCTCGGCACGCGGCGCGTCAGCACCGGCTCCTGCTTCACGCTGCGGAAATGCGGGTTTTCGTTGCCGCCAAAGTAGGGGAAGGCGACGTCCGCCACGCTATCGTGCGTAATCAGCAGGGAGAGTGTGAGTTCTGTTTCATGGCCTGCAGCCTGAGGCTCCAGGTTCCATTTGCCTTTTTCCCCCCAACGGAAGCCGATCGAGCCGTTTGGCACCACCAGGTTACCGGCAATATCGAAGGCGACGGTCTTCCACTCTGGGTTATTGGCCTCCCCCAGTCCGTCGACGAGATCGGAGGCGCGCAGCATCCGGCCCGGCACCACGCGACCGTCTGCCTGCTCGTCCAGCAGCACGAGCATCGGCATGTCGGTGTAGCGGCGGCAGTAGTTGAGGAAGTAATCGCTCGGGTTATCGAGGTGGAACTCTTTGAGGATCACGTGGCCCATCGCCATGGCGAGGGCGCTGTCGGTGCCCTGTTTGGGGGCCAGCCACTGGTCGCTCAGCTTCGCTACCTCCGAGAAGTCCGGCGTGATGGCGACGGTTTTGGTCCCCTTGTAGCGCACCTCGGTGAAGAAGTGGGCGTCCGGAGTACGCGTCTGCGGCACGTTCGAGCCCCAGGCGATAATGTAGCTGGAGTTGTACCAGTCGGCGGACTCCGGCACGTCGGTTTGCTCGCCCCAGGTCATCGGCGACGCGGGCGGCAGGTCGCAGTACCAGTCGTAGAAGCTCAGGCAGGTGCCGCCCAGCAGGGAAAGATAGCGCGTACCGGCGGCGTAAGAGACCATCGACATCGCCGGAATAGGGGAGAAACCGGCCACGCGGTCCGGGCCGTAATTTTTGATGGTCCAGACGTTAGCGGCGGCAATCAGCTGGTTTAGCTCTTTCCAGTTCGAGCGGATAAACCCGCCTTTACCGCGTGCCTTCCTGTAGCTCTGTGCCTTTTGCGGATCGTGTTGGATGGCATCCCAGGCCAGTACCGGATCGGTATGCTGCGCTAGCGCCTCGCGCCAGAGCTCAATCAGCCGACGGCGCACCAGCGGGTATTTAAGACGGTTGGCGCTGTAGAGATACCATGAGTAGCTTGCGCCACGCGGGCAGCCGCGCGGCTCGTGGTTGGGCAGGTCAGGGCGGGTGCGGGGGTAGTCGGTCTGCTGGGTTTCCCAGGTCACCAGGCCGTTTTTGACATAAATCTTCCAGCTGCAGGAGCCGGTACAGTTTACGCCGTGGGTGGATCGCACAATCTTGTCGAACTGCCAGCGCTGGCGGTAGCTGTCCTCCCAGTCGCGGTTGGTGTGGTACACCTGCCCGTGCCCATCGGCGAAACTGTCGCCTTTTGTTTTGAAGTAACGGAAGCGGTCCAACAGTTTGCTCATGACATTTCTCCTGCTTCGATAGCATGGCCGGAGGGTGCTGCATCACGCTCCGGCGAAGATGTAGTTTTTATTTTTGTGCGGATTTGCGGCCATACACCAGCCAGGTGACGAGCACGCAGACGATGTAAAACACGAGGAAGACTTTCATGGCTCCGACCGGCGATCCGGTCATCGCCAGCGATGTACCAAAGGCTTTAGGGATGAAGAACCCGCCAACGGCACCGATGGCGGAGATAAAGCCCAGCGCGGCGGCGGTCTCCGTCACCGCTTCGTGCTGTGCCTGCTCGTCCGTGCCACCCTGCTTTTTGACGCGGTCGAGGGTGATCTGGCGGAAGATAATCGCGATCATCTGGAAGGTCGATCCGCTGCCCAGCCCGGCGGTGAGGAACAGGCCCATAAAGACCAGATAGAAGGCGACAAAGCTGCCGGAGCCAGAGCCGGGCAGCGTCAGGAAGATCAGGGCGCTGAAGATGGCCATAAAGATAAAATTAATCAGCGTGACGCGCACGCCGCCCAGCCTGTCCGAGATCATCCCGCCCGCGGAGCGTGCCAGCGCGCCGATCAGGGGGCCAAAGAAGGCGAGGTGGAGGATGTTCACATCCGGGAACTGGGTTTTCGACAGCATGGCAAAGCCCGCCGAGAATCCAATAAACGAGCCGAAGGTCGCGAGATAAAGCAGGCTCAACAGCCAGAGATGGAAGCGCTTAAGCACCGGAAGCTGGCTGGCGATGGAGGCTTTTGAGCTGGCGATATCGTTCATGCCAAAAAACGCCGCAAGGGTTGCCAGAAGCAGCAGTGGCGCCCAGATCCAGGCCGCGTTGGCCAGCCACATTGTTGAGCCGTCCTCCTGCGGTACGCCGTGCACGCCGAGGAAGGTAAACATCGGCAGGAAGATGACCAGCGGCGCAACCAGCTGCATGACGCTGACGCCCAGGTTGCCCAGCCCGCCGTTGATGCCCAGCGCGCTGCCCTGTCTGGCTTTCGGGAAGAAGAAACTGATGTTGCCCATGCTGGAGGCAAAGTTAGCCCCAGCGAAACCGCAGAGCAGGGCAATGACAATAAAGACCCAGTAAGGCGTAGCGTTGTCCTGAATGGCAATCCCCAGCCAGACGCAGGGAATAATCAGGATGACGGTGCTCAATACCGTCCAGTAACGCCCGCCAAATATCGGCACCATAAACGAGTAGGGGACGCGCAATATCGCGCCGGAGAGAGAAGGTAATGCCGTTAGCATAAAAAGCTGATCGGTGGTGAAATTAAAACCGACCTTATTCAGGTTGACCGCGATGGCGCTAAATAACATCCAGACGCAAAACGCTAATAGCAGGCAAGCTACCGAAATCCATAGGTTTCTTCGTGCGATATGTTTTCCTTTATTCTCCCAAAATTGCGCATTTTCAGGTTTCCAGTTACTCAACAGATGTGGGTTACTCTTTTCACTTTGTTGCGACATATCGCCCTCTTGCTTACCATAATGGAGAGAAAAATGAAGTTAAAACAAAAAGATGAGTGGGAGTGTGTTATTGGTTTTTTTGGATGCTTTGGGATACATCTGAAAGGATAGATAAAAAAGCGAACCCCTGAGATTAGAATGGAAATAAGGGCTCGCCTAATGTGTTACTAATTGTAACATTCTGCGGAAATTAATACTCCGGAAGGAGTATTAAAACAATTCCAGGGTGATAAGTTTATCGAGATGCTTATTAAATGCCGCATCGTCCATTTCGGGCATATTTAATATGGTGATCCCATCCAGGCCACAAACCAGCCCTATCAAACGCCAGGCAATATTTTCCGCCCGATCGTTAAGCGTGAACGTGTTGGCATCTGCCCCGGCGCGGATAATCGCCACGGTCTCCTGGTGCCACATCTCCATGGTCAGGACATAAGCCGCTTTGATCTCGGGATCCCGGCTGGCGAGGATTTGTGCTTCCCGCCACAGGCGGATGTAGGGTTCAAATCCACCGTCGTCGCTGCCGAGCATGCTGTGCAGCCGTTCCCGCCAGCTGGCGTTTTCACCCACCACCTCGGCATCCAGTAACTCGCGGATCAGGCGCACAAACGCCAGTGATTTTAACTCACCGCCAGAGGCAAAGTGGTGGTGGACCTGCCCGGTTGCGACGCCCGCTTCTGCGGCAATGCGCCGCACCGTCATGGCTGCCATCCCCTCGGACAGGGCCACGCGCATCGCGGCCTGCAGGATCGCTTCCCGCCGCTCTTCCTTGCTCAAATATCGCATTTATTTCTACTCTCAATGGGAATGAAACGAGTGTAACAAAAAGCTGGACATACGTTCAACATTCCGTAGGATCGCATCCTGGACATGTGTCCATGAATGATAATGATAAGGAAATTTATGTTTCGTCAGTGGTTAGCGTTAGTAATTATCGTGCTGGTATACATCCCGGTGGCGATTGACGCGACGGTGCTGCACGTGGCGGCGCCAACGTTGAGCATGACGCTGGGCGCCAGCGGTAACGAATTGTTGTGGATCATCGATATTTACTCGCTGGTGATGGCGGGGATGGTGCTGCCGATGGGCGCGTTGGGTGACCGCATTGGCTTTAAACGCTTGCTGATGATCGGCAGTACGCTGTTTGGTCTGTCATCGCTGGCGGCTGCGTTTGCACCTTCTGCAGGATGGCTGATTGCTGCGCGCGCCTCGCTGGCGATTGGTGCCGCGATGATCATTCCCGCCACCCTGGCAGGGATCCGCACCCTGTTTCTCGACGCGAAAGATCGCAACATCGCGCTTGGTGTCTGGGCGGCGGTCGGTTCCGGCGGGGCGGCGTTTGGCCCGCTGATTGGCGGTATGCTGCTGGAGCACTTCTACTGGGGCTCGGTATTTTTGATCAACGTGCCCATTGTGCTTATCGTCGTTACCCTTGCCGCGCGCTTTGTTCCGCAGCAGGAAGGGCGTCCTGAGCAGCCGTTAAATATCAGCCATGCGATCATGCTGATTGTGGCCATTCTGCTGCTGGTTTATAGCGCCAAAACCGCGTTGAAGGGCGCGCTGTCGCCGTGGCTGGTGGCATGCACCTTGCTCACGGGGGCTGTGATGCTGTTTATTTTTGTGCGCATCCAGCTGCGCGCCCGCGTGCCGATGATCGACATGCGCCTGTTCTGCCACCGCATCATTTTAAGCGGCGTGGTGATGGCGATGACGGCGATGATCGCCCTGGTGGGATTTGAGCTGCTGATGGCGCAGGAGCTGCAGTTTGTCCACGGCTTTACCCCGTTCGAAGCCGGAATATTTATGCTCCCGGTGATGGTGGCAAGCGGATTCAGCGGGCCGATTGCCGGTGTGCTGGTGGGCCGCCTGGGGCTGCGCATTGTCGCAGCCGGCGGGATGGGGCTCAGTGCGGTCAGCTTCATCGGCCTGTCAATGCTGGATTTCAGTACGCAACAGTGGCAGGCATGGTGCCTGATGGTGCTGCTCGGCTTCAGCGCCGCCAGCGCGCTGCTGGCTTCAACCTCGGCAATAATGGCCGCGGCATCGAAAGAGAAAGCGGCTGCCGCCGGGGCGATTGAAACCATGTCCTATGAACTGGGCGCTGGGCTGGGGATCGCGATTTTTGGTCTGCTGCTCACCCGCAGCTTCTCGGCGTCGATAGCACTCCCGGCGGGGCTGAACGCGTCGCTCGCCGACAGCGCGTCGTCATCCATTGGTGAGGCGATGAAGGTGGCGCAGGAGCTGACGCCAGCGCTGGCGGAGTCGGTGATTGAGGCGGCGAAAGCGGCGTTTATCACCTCCCACAGCGTGGCGCTGGGGAGCGCAGGAGGAATGCTGCTGCTTCTGGCCGTCGGGATTTGGTTTAGCCTGGCAAAGGTAAACTCGCAGTAACACATTTTGCAGAAACAAAAAAAGCCAGCTTACTCAGCTGGCTTTTTCACAGACAAAATTTAGAACTGGTAGGTCAGACCCAGCGCAACGATGTTGTCGGTACCGATACCCGCCTGGCGAGTGAACTGGTTGTCGTCCAGCAGGTTGATTTTATAATCCACGTAGGTGGACATGTTTTTGTTAAAATAGTAGGTGGTGCCAACATCGATGTATTTAACCAGATCCTGGTCGCCGAAGTTCTCGATGTCTTTACCTTTGGACTGCAGGTAGGCGATGGATGGACGCAGACCAAAGTCGAACTGGTACTGAGCCACAACTTCGAAGTTTTGTGCCTTGTTGGCGAAACCGTAAATGTCGCTGCGGTTGCCGTTAGAGGTACCGAAGCGGGTCGCGTTGTAGGTCTGAGAGTACTGCGCGGCAAGGTAGATATTGTTCGCGTCGTACTTCACGCCACCGCTGTACACTTCTGCGCGGTCGCCTTCACCGTATACGCCAGCCGCATTCTGGTCAGCGGTACGTTTGGAGGAAGACATTGCACCCCCGACGCTGAAGCCTTCACCCAGATCGTAAGTCAGGGACGCGCCGTAGCCGTCGCCGTTCTGGTTCAGCAGGCTGCGGCCGTTGGTGTTTTCACCGCTGACGCTGCCGTTTTTACCCTGGTACTGCAGGGCAAAGTTCAGGCCGTCAACCAGACCGAAGAAGTCCTGGTTACGGTAAGTTGCCACGCCGTTTGCACGAGACTGCAGGAAGTTGTCGGCACCGTAGGTGTCACCGCCGAATTCTGGCAGAACGTCGGTCCAGGAAGTCACGTCGTAAATCACGCCGTAGTTACGACCGTAATCGAATGAACCGGCTTCAGCGAACTTCAGACCTGCGAAGGCCACACGCGTCCAGGACTGGTTGTCGCCTTCGTCTTTGTTACCCTGAATCTGGTATTCCCACTGGCCGTAACCGGAGAGCTGATCGTTAACCTGAGTTTCACCCTTGAAGCCGATACGCATGTAGGTTTTATCACCGTCTGCGCCAGCGTCATCAGAGAAATAGTGCAGACCTGTCACTTTACCGTACAGATCCAGCTTGTTACCGTCTTTGTTATAAATCTCAGCGGCGTTTACAACGCCCGCTGCCAACATGGAAGTGACTGCCACTGCAACTAATTTAAGTTTCATCTTAAATATTCCTTATAATTTTTTTCAGTATTTCCTGAACCATTTTGAACGATTTCTAAACGAGGCTGCTCGTCAATGGCACGCTATTTTTAAAAATCTTGTAGTTGTCTTTCAATAATAAGTTTCAAAATATGAGTAATAATTTCATTTAGTGTGATCGAGATCGGATTAATGGCGGCTGAATAAAATGATGTGATGATTATTTAATCAAAAAAAGATTATTTTTCTGGCGGCTACTATGGTGGGTATTATTGCGTTTCGTGTTATTGACGGCGGTAATATTCGCAGGGAAGTAGTTACGCAGCGGTGTCAGGTTATGTCAATTTAATGTCTGGAAACTGACGAAGGGAAGTAATATAAACAGAACATCAACAAACGCACTAATGTTCTGATAAATATATTACGATGTGATCACATATTAAATTTATGTTAATTTTTCTGCCGGGTTTAATCGAACCCGGCAAGCTTCTGAATCTTATTTTCGCGTGGCGTACCAACAGAGCAACGAGCCTGCGCAGACCATCACTGCGCCTTGCCAGAACGAAAAAGAGAGGGGGGCGCTCAGCAGCGCGGCAGCAAGCGCAGCAGAGAGCACGGGAGTAAAATAGGATACGGCAGCCAGTACGGTGACGTTACCGTGCAGAATGCCAATATTCCATGCCGCATAGCCAAACCCAAGCGCAATGCCGCACATAATGAGTTTCACGATAACCGGAAAGCTGAATACCATTTCAGGCTGATCGCTGACGGCATATTTCACCCACAGGCTCAGCGCAGTGAGCAAAACAAAGAGGGTAATACCGTTTTGCCCTTTGGCAAATTTGGCGGTTACGGTGCAGTAGGCGGCCCAGATAAATGCTCCCGCAAAGGCAAGCGCATAGCTGAGCGGGTTAGAGACGATATTGCGGGTTATTTCATCAATATGTAGCCCTTGCTCACCCCCTAATACCCAACACACGCCGAGCAATGAGATCGCTAAACCAGGAATCACCCACAGCGTTGATTTTTGTCCATTGAACAAAATGGCAAAGAGTATCGTCAGGCTCGGCCAGAGATAATTTACCATTCCTACCTCAATAACCTGCGGCCTTGATGTGGCATAGCCCAATGACAGCGCCAGACAAATTTCGTAACTGACAAACAGCACGCTGCCTGCAATAAGATACCCGGGTGAAAAACGTTTAATATCAGGAAATCCTACCGTCACCAGGCACAATAATCCGCTGAGGGTGTATATCATCGCCGCGCCCCCGACGGGCCCCAGCCCTTCGCTTACGCTACGAATCAGGCCCACCATTGTGCTCCATAACAGTATCGCCGCCAGTCCCGTTAGCGTTGCTCTCTTTCTGTCCATTTCGTCTTCATCGCTAATAAATTCAAAGGAAAAAATGTATAGCATTAATCCAGACCCTGTCGCGAATAATTCTCTCAAGGGTTTAACCCTAAAGGATTATTCAAACACGGTAGCGCTGACTATTAAGGGGGCGAAGTCGGGAGACCTTGATTTGACGCAAAAAAAACAGGGGCTTTGCTGTTAGTTTGCGGCGCGAAGTCTTATCAGATAACGAGGACAACAATGGACGTCAGCCGCAGACAATTTTTCAAAATCTGCGCGGGCGGTATGGCCGGAACAACAGCCGCAATGCTGGGATTTGCTCCCAAAATGGCGCTGGCTCAGGCACGCAACTATAAGCTGCTGCGCGCGAAAGAGATCCGTAACACCTGCACATACTGTTCCGTAGGTTGTGGGCTTTTGATGTATAGCCTGGGCGATGGCGCGAAGAACGCCAGAGAAGCGATTTACCATATTGAAGGGGATCCGGATCATCCGGTGAGTCGCGGGGCATTATGCCCGAAAGGGGCGGGCCTGCTGGATTATGTCCACAGTGAAAACCGCCTCCGCTACCCGGAATACCGCGCGCCGGGTTCGGATAAATGGCAGCGCATCTCCTGGGATGAGGCCTTCTCCCGCATTGCCAAATTAATGAAAGCCGACCGCGACGCCAACTTTATTGAAAAGAACGCGCAGGGCGTAACGGTTAACCGCTGGTTATCCACCGGCATGTTGTGCGCCTCTGCGGCAAGCAATGAAACCGGCATGCTGACGCAAAAATTTGTGCGCTCTCTCGGCATGCTGGCGGTAGACAACCAGGCGCGCGTCTGACACGGACCAACGGTAGCAAGTCTTGCTCCAACATTTGGTCGCGGTGCGATGACCAACCACTGGGTTGATATCAAAAACGCTAACGTCGTGGTGGTAATGGGCGGTAACGCTGCAGAAGCCCATCCGGTGGGATTCCGCTGGGCGATGGAAGCGAAAAACAACAACGATGCGACGCTTATCGTCGTCGATCCGCGCTTTACGCGTACGGCATCGGTGGCCGATATCTATGCGCCAATCCGCTCCGGTACGGACATTACGTTCCTCTCCGGCGTTCTGCTGTACCTGATCGAAAACAACAAAATTAACGCGGAATACGTTAAGCATTACACCAACGCGAACCTGCTGGTGCGGGATGATTTTGCCTTCGATGACGGGCTGTTCAGCGGCTATGACGCTGAAAAACGTCAGTATGACAAAACGTCCTGGAACTATCAGTTCGATGAAAACGGCTATGCGATGCGGGATGAAACGCTGACGCATCCGCGCTGCGTGTGGAACCTGCTGAAGCAGCACGTTTCCCGCTACACCCCGGACGTGGTGGAAAACATCTGCGGCACGCCAAAAGCCGATTTCCTGAAGGTGTGCGAAGTGCTGGCCTCCACCAGCGCCGCAGACAGAACCACCACCTTCTTGTATGCGCTGGGCTGGACGCAGCACACCGTGGGCGCGCAGAACATCCGTACTATGGCGATGATCCAGCTGCTGCTCGGCAACATGGGGATGGCCGGTGGCGGCGTGAACGCCCTGCGCGGCCACTCCAACATTCAGGGCTTAACCGATCTCGGTCTGCTCTCCACCAGCCTGCCGGGCTACCTGACGCTGCCGTCGGAAAAGCAGGCCAGTCTGCAAGCGTACCTTGAAGCGAATACGCCAAAAGCAACGCTGCCGGACCAGGTGAACTACTGGAGCAACTATCCGAAGTTCTACGTCAGCCTGATGAAATCCTTCTACGGCGACGCGGCGCAGAAGGAGAACGACTGGGGCTTTGAGTGGCTGCCGAAGTGGGACCAGGCTTACGACGTCATCAAGTATTTCAACATGATGGATAAGGGCGACGTTACCGGCTATATCTGCCAGGGCTTTAACCCGGTGGCGTCATTCCCGGACAAGAACAAAGTCGTGCGCAGCCTGAGCAAGCTGAAGTACATGGTGGTTATCGATCCGCTGGTGACCGAGACCTCCACCTTCTGGCAGAACCACGGGGAATCCAACGATGTCGATCCGGCAGCGATCCAGACCGAGGTCTTCCGCCTGCCGTCCACCTGCTTTGCGGAAGAGGACGGCTCTATTGCCAACTCCGGCCGCTGGCTGCAGTGGCACTGGAAAGGGCAGGACGCACCGGGCGAAGCGCGTAACGACGGTGAGATCCTGGCCGGGATTTACCATCGCCTGCGCGAAATGTACCGCACCGAAGGCGGCAAAGGCGCTGAACCGCTGCTGAAGATGAGCTGGCACTACAAGCAGCCGGATCGTCCGGAGTCTGAGGAAGTCGCCAAAGAGAACAACGGCGTGGCGCTGGCGGATCTCTATGACGCCAGCGGCAACCTGGTGGCGAAGAAAGGCCAGCTGCTGAACAGCTTTGCGCTGCTGCGTGACGACGGTACCACGGCATCATCCTGCTGGATCTACACCGGCAGTTGGACGGAGCAGGGTAACCAGATGGCGAACCGCGATAACGCTGACCCGTCAGGTCTGGGCAACACGCTGGGCTGGGCCTGGGCGTGGCCGCTTAACCGTCGCGTGCTGTACAACCGCGCCTCGGCGGATATCAACGGCAAGCCGTGGGATCCGAAGCGCATGCTGATCCAGTGGAACGGGGCGAAGTGGACGGGGAACGACATCCCGGACTATAACACCGCCGCACCGGGCAGCAACACCGGGCCGTTCATCATGCAGCCGGAAGGGCTGGGGCGCCTGTTTGCCCTCAACAAGCTGGCGGAAGGGCCGTTCCCGGAACACTACGAGCCGATGGAAACGCCGCTCGGCACTAACCCGCTGCACCCGAACGTGGTCTCCAGCCCGGTGGTGCGCATCTACGAAGAGGACGTGCTGCGTCTGGGCAAAAAGGACAAATTCCCGTACGTGGGGACGACCTACCGCCTGACCGAGCATTTCCATACCTGGACCAAGCACGCGCGGCTTAACGCCATCGCGCAGCCGGAACAGTTTGTGGAGATAAGCGAAACGCTGGCGAAGGCGAAAGGCATTACCAACGGCGACCGCGTTAAGGTGAGCAGCAAGCGCGGCTTTATTCGCGCGGTGGCGGTGGTGACCCGTCGTTTGCAAAGTCTGAACGTGCACGGCCAGCAGGTTGAAACCGTCGGCATCCCGCTGCACTGGGGCTTTGAGGGGGTGGCGCAGAAAGGTTACATCGCCAACACCCTGACGCCAAACGTCGGCGATTCGAACTCGCAAACGCCGGAGTACAAGGCGTTTCTGGTCAACATCGAGAAAGCGTAAGGAGCGATTAAATGGCGATGGAAACACAAGACATTATTAAACGCTCCGCGACCAACCCGATAACCCCCGCGCCCCGCGCGCGGGACTACAAGGCAGAAGTCGCCAAGCTGATCGACGTCTCCTCCTGCGTAGGCTGTAAAGCTTGCCAGGTGGCCTGTTCGGAGTGGAACGATATCCGCGACGAGGTGGGGCACTGCGTTGGGGTCTACGACAATCCGGCGGATCTGAGCGCCAAATCCTGGACGGTGATGCGCTTTAGCGAAACCGACCAGAACGGCAAGCTGGAGTGGCTGATCCGCAAAGACGGCTGCATGCATTGTGAAGATCCGGGCTGCCTGAAGGCGTGCCCGTCTGCCGGGGCGATTATTCAGTACGCTAACGGGATCGTCGACTTCCAGCAGGATAACTGCATCGGCTGCGGCTACTGCATCGCGGGCTGTCCGTTTAATATCCCACGCCTCAATAAAGAGGATAACCGGGTATATAAATGCACCCTGTGCGTGGACCGCGTCAGCGTCGGGCAGGAGCCTGCCTGCGTGAAGACCTGTCCCACCGGCGCGATCCACTTCGGCACCAAGAAAGAGATGCTCGACGTGGCGCAAGAGCGTGTGGACAAGCTGAAAGCGCGCGGCTACGACAAGGCGGGCATTTACAACCCGCAGGGCGTGGGCGGTACGCACGTGATGTACGTTCTGCATCACAACGACCAACCGGAGCTGTACCACAATCTGCCGAAGGAACCGGCGATCGACACGTCGATCAACCTGTGGAAAGGGGCGCTCAAACCGCTCTCAGCGGCGGGCTTTATCGCTACCTTTGCCGGGCTGATTTATCACTACATCGGTATCGGGCCAAACAAAGAGGTGGATGACGATGAGGAGGAACACCATGAGTAAGTCGAAAATGATCGTGCGCACGAAGTTTATCGACCGCGCCTGTCACTGGACGGTGGTGATCTGCTTCTTCCTGGTGGCGGTGTCGGGGATTTCGTTCTTCTTCCCGACGCTGCAGTGGCTGACCGAAACCTTCGGTACGCCGCAGATGGGGCGCATTCTGCATCCGTTCTTCGGCGTGCTGATTTTCGTGGTGCTGATGTTTATGTTCGTGCGCTTTGTCCATCACAACATCCCGGACAAACAGGACATTCCGTGGCTGAAAGGGATTGTCGAAGTTCTGAAGGGCAACGAGCATAAAGTCGCGAAGGTAGGCAAGTATAACGCCGGGCAGAAGATGATGTTCTGGACCATCATGAGCATGATTTTTGTGCTGCTGGTGACCGGGGTGATTATCTGGCGTCCGTATTTTGCGCACTATTTCCCGATTCAGGTGATTCGCTACGCGCTGCTGATCCACGCCACGTCGGCCATTATTCTGATCCACGCAATCCTGATCCATATGTATATGGCGTTCTGGGTTAAAGGCTCGATTAAAGGCATGATTGAAGGGAAGGTGAGCCGCCGCTGGGCGCAGAAACACCACCCGCGCTGGTACCGTGATGTCGAGCGGCTGGAAGCGAAACAGGAAAGTACGGAAGGGATCAAGTAAGACCTGCGCCGTCGGCTTTGCCCGGCGGCGCTGCGCTTGCGCGGGCCTACTCCTGCTATATCAGAACCGCTCCTCAACATACCTGAAAGGGTATTTAGTAGGCTTCACCTTACCAATTTTTCGTTTCGGTAAATCCACCTTGTCGACGTGAATTTCTTTATAGGGGATCTGTGAAAGCAAATGCGAAATAATATTCAGGCGCACGCGCTTTTTATCTTCTGAACGCGCGACAAACCACGGTGCCCAGGCGGTATCGGTGGCTTCAAACATGGCATCGCGGGCGAGCGTGTATTCATCCCACAAATTGAAGGATTTGATGTCCATCGGGGACAGCTTCCAGATTTTGCGACCATCGTTGATGCGATCGCGCAGGCGGCGTTCCTGCTCTTTCGGCGTCACCTCTAGCCAGTATTTCAGCAGAATAATCCCGGCATCGACCATCGCTTTTTCCATAACCGGCGTGCCGTCCAGAAATTTCTCCACCTGTTCTTCGGTGCAGAAGCCCATCACGCGCTCGATGCCCGCGCGGTTATACCAGCTGCGGTCGAAGATGACGATTTCACCTGCTGAGGGCAGATGCGGTACGTAACGCTGGAAATAGAGCTGGCTTTTCTCTTTATCGGTAGGCGCGGGGAGCGCGACGACGCGAAAAACACGCGGGCTGACGCGCTCGGTAATTGCTTTTATGGTGCCGCCTTTCCCGGCACCGTCGCGGCCCTCAAAAACGATGCACACTTTTAATCCTTTGGCGACGACCCACTGCTGGAGCTTGACAAGTTCAACGTGCAGGCGGCGCAGCTCTTTTTCATATTCTTTAGTCTTTAGCGGAGCACTCTTTACGACTTCAACAGCGACAGGGGCTTTCTTTTTACTTCCCATAATTGTCATCCTCAGGTTGTCCGGCGCGGGAAAAAGCGAGACCGCACTATGAAGTGTAATCCACCTGAATTAATGGATTAATGTGTCAGCTGGCTGATTTGAACTGGCTCACCATACAAGATTGTTCAATAATGCCCGTCGCGAGTATTAACCTGTGGTTGCGGTATGAAAAAGACAATTTTTTCGCTGGCGCTTGGCACGTTTGGCCTGGGCATGGCTGAGTTTGGCATTATGGGTGTGCTAACCGAACTGGCGCACGACACCGGTATTTCGATTCCCTCCGCCGGGAATATGATCTCTTTTTATGCTTTCGGCGTGGTGGTCGGCGCCCCGATTGTGGCGCTGTTTTCGGGAAAGTTTTCGTTAAAAACCACGCTGCTGTTTCTGGTGGCCATGTGCGCGGTCGGCAATGCTCTGTTTACGTTTTCGACGTCCTATTTCTGGCTGGCGGTGGGGCGGCTGATTTCCGGCTTTCCACACGGGGCCATTTTTGGCGTCGGGGCGATAATCCTTTCGAAAATTGCGCCACCGGGGAAGGTGACGGTTGCGGTCTCTGGAATGATTGCTGGCATGACCGTCGCCAATCTGATGGGCGTTCCGCTGGGGACATGGCTGGGGCATGCATTTAACTGGCGTTATACCTTTTTCCTTATTGCCGTCTTCGACGCGCTGGTGATCCTCTCGGTTCTCCTCTGGGTGCCGGATATCCACGACAAATCAGAAATCAAATTGACTGAGCAGTTCCATTTCCTCAAGAAACCGGAACCCTGGCTGATTTTTGCTGCCACCATGTTTGGCAACGCGGGCGTGTTTGCGTGGTTTAGCTTCGTCAAGCCGTTTATGGTCAACGTCTCCGGTTTTTCGGAAGGGGTGATGACGGCCATCATGATGCTGATGGGGCTGGGCATGGTGTTGGGCAATTTGCTGAGCGGTAAGCTCTCCAGCCGGTTTAGCCCGCTGCGCATTGCGGCCACCACCGACATGGTGATTGTCGCCTCACTGCTGCTGCTTTTCGCCTTTGGTGAACAAAAAACGGCCTCACTGATGATGGGCTTTATCTGCTGCGCCGGGCTGTTTGCGCTCTCTGCGCCGCTGCAAATCCTGCTTCTGCAAAATGCGAAGGGCGGTGAGATGCTGGGGGCAGCAGGGGGACAAATGGCGTTTAATCTCGGCAGTGCGATTGGCGCGTACTTCGGCGGGATGATGATTACCCTGGGCTTTAGCTGGCGTTACGTCACGCTGCCAGCGGCGGTTCTCTCTTTCTCGGCCATGAGTGCGCTGCTTATTTACGGGTACCTGCGGGCAAGACAGACGCAGCTTAAGGCGCGCGCGGTAGTATGAAAACCGCTCCCGGAGGGAGCGGTGATGAGGGCAGGAGATTATGAACGCAGGTCAATCACCATACGGCCACGAATCTGACCCTGTTCCATCTCTTTAAAGATGGCGTTGATATCCTCCAGCGGACGCATTGTGACTTTCGGCACCACTTTGCCCTCAGCGGCGAACTGGAAGGCTTCCTGCAGAT
Organism: Enterobacter chuandaensis; assembly: GCF_039718975.1. Classification (NCBI taxonomy): domain Bacteria; kingdom Pseudomonadati; phylum Pseudomonadota; class Gammaproteobacteria; order Enterobacterales; family Enterobacteriaceae; genus Enterobacter; species Enterobacter chuandaensis. The sequence continues at coordinate 2,448,664 of NZ_CP097173.1, read as the reverse complement.
CCTGACGGGTGCCGACCAGTGAACCCACCACCTGAATGCCATCCAGCACCAGACGCGGGATGTCGAGGCTCATCGCTTCCGGCGGCAGGCCAACTGCGACCACGCGGCCACCGGCACGAACCGCGTCAACCGCTGAGTTGAAGGCCGCTTTGGCGACGGCAGTGACCACCGCAGCATGCGCGCCGCCGGTTTTCTCCTGCACAATTTTCGCGGCATCTTCGCTGCGGGAGTTAATGGTTAAATCCGCCCCCATGCTGGCCGCCAGCTTGAGCTGTTCGTCATTAACGTCGAGGGCGATGACTTTGGCGTTAAAGACGTTTTTGGCATACTGCAGAGCAAGGTTGCCTAACCCGCCCAGGCCGTAAATTGCGATCCACTGGCCCGGTTTAATACCGGAGACTTTCACCGCTTTGTAGGTGGTTACGCCTGCACAGGTAATGCTGCTTGCCGCAGCCGAATCCAGACCGTCCGGGACTTTGACCGCGTAATCCGCGGTGACGATGCACTCTTCGGCCATGCCACCATCGACGGAGTAACCGGCATTTTTCACATCGCGGCACAGGGTTTCATTGCCGGTGTTACAGTATTCGCAGTGGCCACAGCCTTCAAAAAACCACGCCACGCTCGCGCGATCGCCGACTTTCAGCGACGTCACGCCAGGGCCGATTTCTTTTACAATCCCAATCCCTTCATGTCCCAAAATCACCCCGGTTTTATCGCCGAAATCACCGTTCTTCACGTGAAGATCGGTATGGCATACGCCACAGCACTCCATCTTCAGCAGGGCTTCCCCGTGCTTCAGCGGGCGTAAGGTTTTTTCGGTGACGTTGACCTGGTGATCCTGAGTGACAACAGCAGCCTTCATGTGTTTCTCCTTGTTCATGATAAGAATCTGCGCAGCAGGGTAATACCTCTTAAGGATTAATTCATTAGCCTGGTAATGCAAGGCTGCAGCAACATAATGTCATCATTTAATTCGTTTTCAGATTAAGAATACGGCGTTCCTCTAATAATTTAAGGGGAAATAACTGGCCCAGCGAGAACCTCGCCGGGCGCAGCGTTACAGCTGTGCTTCTATCTCCTCAATCTCTTTACGCCATTGTGCCTGCAGCTGCGGCTTTTGATGCTTCGGCTTACGCGACAGGTCTTCTTCCAGCAGCGTTTCCAGTACGATCAGCCGTTCAAGCAGATCGTCGTACGGCGAGGGTTGAGCCGTTGCAGCGGCGATGACGGACGCGGTGGATGTCACCAACCCAGCGCTTTCACGCAGCCGCTCAAACACCGCTTCAGCATCGTGCCACTCGCTCAGCATTCCCTCTTCAATCAACCAGAAACGGTTACAGCTTTGGCTAATTAACTGGCGATCGTGGCTGACCAACAGCACGCCGCCTTCGAACTGTTGCAGCGTTTCCGCCAGCGCCTCTTTGCCTTCCATGTCCAGATGGTTGGTCGGTTCATCCAGCATCAGCAGGCTATAGCGGGCAAGCGTCAGCCCGACGAACAGCAGGCGAGAGCGCTCGCCGCCGCTGAGCGTACTGACTTTTTGCCCATGACGCGCCCACGGGAACCCGGCGCTGATGAGCGCCATCTTCCTGTGGTGCGGATCGGGTGCAAACGGCTCCAGCGCGTCAAACAGCGTGGCATCATCAGGCAACTGGTTGAGCGTCTGATCGTAATAGCCTGCCGACACGCGCGGATGGAGTTTTAGCTCCGCCTCTGCCTGAGAATTGCTCAAATGACGCCAGATGAGCTTCATCAGCGACGATTTACCGCAGCCGTTACGACCGACAATCGCCACGCGATCACCGCTTTTCAGCCGCGCCGTTTCAATGCTAAACAGCGGCAGTAGCCCGGGTGCAGGGGGCACGCCGAGGTTTTCCATCTCCAGCAGCCTGTCTGCCCGCAGCGCGTCACCGCGCAGGGTTAACGTCCACGGGCTGCCTGCCGTGAGCGCCGTCTGGCTCTCCTTCAGCCGTTCGACCTGTTTTTCCATCTGTTTGGCTTTGCGGGCCAGGTCTTCGTTGTCATAAACCTTGCCCCAGGTCGCCAGCCGCTTCGCGCTGGCGGTCACCCGGTCAATCTCCTTTTGCTCCGCCTTATGGCGCTGCGCGTCGCTTTCATCTTTTGCTTCAAGCGCCTTTCGGGCCGCCGTGCAGGGAAGGGCGAAGTAGTGCAGCGTTTTATCGCGCAGGATCCAGCTGCCGTTGGTCACGGCATCAAGCAGCTGTCTGTCGTGCGAGACCAGTACGAAGCTGCCTGACCAGTTCTGTAAGAAATGTTCCAGCCAGAGCATGGTCGGCAAATCGAGGTGGTTGCTGGGTTCATCCAGCAGCAGTAGGTCCGGCTCGTGAATCAGCGCTCGCGCCAGCAGCAGTCGCGTGTGCTGTCCGCCGCTCAGCGTGGCGGATTGCAGCGTCATATCCTGTGGCGTGAAGCCCATGCTCGCCAGCAGCGTTTCGGCTTTCCAGCGCAGGCTGTCGTGCTCAGCTAAAGGCAGCTGCGCGAGTACGGCATCCAGCATGGTCAGCGGGAAAATGGCGTCCGGAAGATGTTGCTCCACGCGCGCCATCAGGCAGTGCCCGGCAAGCGCTACTGTTCCGGCGGCAGGGATATCTGTTCCGTCCAGCACCTTTAAAAGCGTACTTTTGCCGCAGCCGTTGTCGCCCAGCAGGCCGATGCGGTCGCCTTTTTTCAGCGTAAAGGAGAGTGAGTCGAAGAGCGTGCCAAACGCCGTATCAACGCGTAAAGATTGTGCAGTGAGTAAAGTGCTCATTGTTGCTTACCCAAGAGTTACAGGCATGTTTATGCCTCGTCAAACATCGCTGACGATAACTCAGTAAGCCCGAGAGAAGGGATTTCAGGGGTTGGTGTCTTCGCTCAAGCAGAAGTTATCGCAGCACGATACCGATAACGCTTGAGCTGGTGCGATCACCAAGTGTATGTGAAACATTGAAAATTTCACGATACAGCATAATTGGCCTCCTTATAGGTTTTGAGTTTGCAGGTAACTAACACTATATAACGTTTTTAAGCATAAGCCTAACTTTGCTTCTTATCGTTGGTCTGCGGTTAAAGTGAGGATTTTCACTATTCATTAGAGGCAAAGAAGATAAAGCATCCTTTGCCTCCTTCGTCATCATGCGCAACAACGATCGTTCCATGAATCACGATAGATAATATTACCCTCCGTATACTTCCAGGTAATCGCTTCATAACGCAATTCGAGTGTTTCAAGATGAGTACTACTCATACTGTTTGGAGATAGGTATGGTGCAACCGTTGTGAATTTGATGTTTTCCAGAATGATATTGAAATACTCGCCTCAATGCCTGATTCCAGAATACGGTACATTTTAATTGTAGCTTTTTTCATAGTGCGGCCTTCACAGACAGCACGGTACAAAAGTGGTGTTGTTTGATCAAACTCCTTCACTATCGTGATAGGGCGATGGACACGCGTTCCTGTCAGTTTTCCCCAGCTTGTATCTACCGGGATAGTGACACCGTGAGAGAAGGATTTTAACTCGATAGACCCCAGGCGAAGTGGCATAAGGCAACTGCCAACAATAGGTGAACCATTTTCATCTTCAAGCCATAAGTGTGCGGGGGTAGACATAATATTTCCTTATAAATAAGATAGCCTTTGACGGCTACCATTTGACATATCGATAAAAGACAACGATCACGAAAATGCAGAATATGGGGACAGGCCATATCGGTCCATCAGGGAAAAATTGAAAAAAGACAACAGCAAATGCAAGTGTCAATAAGGCAGGGCCGTACATCGATATCAATGACCTGAATATCCGCATGAAAATCCGTTTAATAAGAATCATCATGTTCATCAAATCAGCCTTCTGATGATATCTGCAATTTCACCATCCGATCCCCATTGTGCTTTAAACGCCCCAGCTCGTTCAAACAATGGTTCTATCAGGAAGTACATCATTTCCAATTCTTGTGCATATAACGCCGAGTAGTAGTCTGGGTAGGTAATGTGAAGACGACTTGCGCTATCTGCCGCTTTCTGCACAACGCCATATACGCCAATAATCCCAACAAACCCGCCTGCACTTCGTCCTGTCAGTACACTGAGTTCAAGACTTAAACTCATGCCCGCGGCAACAAATGATGCTGTTGCTAAAGCAAATCCCGCGTTTGTAAGTGAACTTGCGGCGATATGAATATTTACAGTCATTAGCAATTGTTTGATGTGCTCTAGCTGGTCGGAGGTTTTGTGCCGGAATACTTCTTCAAAATAGATTTTGAGCATTTCATATACAACATCTCCATCAAATATTATATGATAAACACCCTTAGCAAATCGGATGTCCTCGGACTTTTGTTTCTGACAAACATCCTGATATTCATCAGTAAAGCAAGACGTATAATACAGCGCGCGCGTAGCACCTGCGCCGATCGTTTCAATCTGATTTGATACGGATTTTCCTACACCCGTTAATGCGTGGTCGAGTTTTAACGCAAGGATGTTATTCGCCTGTAAATAACGGATCACTTCATCGCTATAGTACATAACCGCTCCTTGCTCCCCTCGCGATTTGCAAAGCAATAGCGCTTTTGATGTCCGCACTTCCATCACTTTTCACCCAACAACAAACCGGGATTGCCATTTCAAAATACCTTTTATTAGTAATGCCGAACGTTACTAAACCCTCAAAATAATCTGTTTATTAGGCAAAAAATGTTATGCAAAATATTTATATTTCAAAGAGATATGTATTGTTGTTGGAATATTAATTATTCAAATAATATTCAGTGAAATGCTGCAGTAGAAGCAAAGACAATAAAGGAAGGAGGATATTCACGTTCCCTCACCTAAGAGGAGAGGGAACGGTTCGAGCGCAGAATTAAATCGAGGTACGGCGATAGCTGCGGTATTCAGGCATCCAGAAGTTATCATCAATAGCCTGCTGCAGCGCGTCGGCAGAGGTTTTCACCGCCACGCCCTGCTGCTGTGCCATTTTCCCCACCGCAAACGCGATAGCGCGCGACACCTTATGAATGTCTTTCAGCTCCGGCAGCACCAGCCCTTCACCGTTGTTGACCAGCGGCGAGTAGCCCGCGAGGGTTTCGCTCGCTGACATCAGCATCTCATCGGTAATGCGGGATGCGCCGGAAGCGATCACGCCCAGACCAATGCCCGGGAAGATGTATGAGTTGTTGCACTGGGCGATCGGATAGGTTTTATCTTTCCACACCACCGGATCGAACGGGCTGCCGGTGGCGACCAGCGCGTTACCTTCGGTCCAGGCGATGATGTCCTGCGGCGTCGCTTCCACGCGGGAGGTAGGGTTAGAGAGCGGCATCACGATAGGGCGCTCGCAGTGCTTGTGCATCTCGCGAATAATCTCTTCGGTAAAGAGACCGGTTTGCCCGGAAACGCCGATCAGAATATCCGGCTTCACGTTGCGCACCACGTCCAGCAGGGAGAGCACTTCGTTGTCGGTATCCCAGTTTTTCAGGTTCTCACGCTTCTGCACCAGCCTGGTCTGGAACGGCAGCAGGTTCGGCATAGCGTCGGTGAGCAGGCCGAAACGGTCCACCATAAACACGCGGGAGCGGGCCAGCTCTTCGCTTAAGCCTTCACGCTGCGTCTGGGCGATGATCTGCTCGGCAATACCACAGCCCGCAGAGCCCGCGCCCAGGAAGACGATTTTCTGGTAGCTCAGCTGGCTGCCGGCCGCGCGGCTGGCGGCGATAAGCGTGCCCACGGTCACCGCTGCGGTGCCCTGGATGTCGTCGTTAAAGGAGCAGATCTCATCGCGATAGCGGTTCAGCAGCGGCATCGCGTTTTTCTGCGCAAAGTCTTCAAACTGCAGCAGAACGTCCGGCCAGCGGTGCTTCACGGCCTGGATGAAATCGTCGACAAACTGATAGTACTCGTCGTCGGTGATGCGCGGATGACGCCAGCCCATGTACAGCGGATCGTTAAGCAACTGCTGGTTGTTGGTACCGACATCCAGCACTACCGGCAGGGTATACGCCGGGCTGATGCCGCCGCAGGCAGTGTAGAGAGAGAGTTTACCGATTGGGATCCCCATCCCGCCAATGCCCTGGTCACCGAGGCCAAGAATACGTTCGCCGTCGGTTACCACAATCACTTTGATATTGTGGTTAGGCACGTTCTGCAGAATATCGTCCATGTTGTGACGGTTCTGATAAGAGATAAAGACGCCGCGTGAGCGACGGTAGATCTCAGAGAAGCGTTCGCACGCCGCACCCACCGTTGGGGTGTAGATCACCGGCATCATCTCTTCGAGATGATTTTGTACCAGACGGTAGAAGAGGGTTTCATTGGTGTCCTGGATGTTGCGCAGGTAGATGTGCTTGTCGATCTCAGTTTTGAACCCCTGATACTGGATCCACGCGCGCTCCGCCTGTTCTTCAATGGTTTCAACCACTTCCGGCAGCAGGCCAAGCAGGTTAAAGCTGCTGCGCTCTTCCATGCTGAAGGCGCTGCCTTTGTTGAGCAGGGGGAATTCCAGTAAAACGGGTCCGGCGTATGGGATATATAAGGAACGATGTTTTTTCAGTTTGTTGTCCATGTCACTCACTCTTATTTTGAAGATCCGTCCCTGACACTGCTGTTTGTCATCTTTCTGGCCTGTGCTGCGGGGTGCGGTCGGGCGGTATTATAAAGGAGCTGAATATTAATTACCGCAACACATAAACAAAAACACCATCGGTTTTGCCGATGGTGTTCAGGATCTCAGTCTGGAACTTACTTGCCCGCGTGGCGTTTTCTGCCGGTGGCGTGAGTGACTTGCGTTTCGTGGTCGCCTTCAATCACCACTTTACGCTGATTAGAAAGCTTGTAGTTCAGTCCCAGAATATGGCGTGCCTGACGGTTCGATTTCATATTAACTCCTCAATCCTGTTGATAGTTTTAAGGACCAGTTTGCTTGCGCAAACGAAATGTAACCCCTTAGGTTGCAGATCCAGCTTAGCAGGTTTTTACAATGGTGCGTTTTGCCCGCTGACGACGTAGTTAATGGTCTGCTGGTAGATGTCACTGAGGATGTCATTATCTGTGGATTCCACCCACTTGGTCAGCTCCATCAAAATGTCATCTTCAGTCACAGCACCGTGCTCGGCGTGAAGACCCTGCGCAATCGCGTTAACGAGTTCAGGTTGTGCTGCTGCGGTATTAGCCGGGTAATAAGTAAACATGCTGCCTCCGTGTCGTTGTCTGTTTAATGGTACGGCTCGCAAAAAATTTAATTCATAAACAGAATGGCAAATATTTTTCCGGTTGTGTCTCAGATTCATCTTAGAAATAAAAATGACATAAGTGCATGCTTTTATGCGCTTTTAAAACGTGGGGATATATTGATGTGTGACGGTGTGGATATTTGCGGGGGCTCCTGCCATTATGAAAATATAGCAGGAGCCGTTTTTAAATTACCACTTCATTTCGCCGGTATTCACTTTGGCGCTTAATTCCAGAGAGCTCTCTTCGGCCAGGCCCGGATACTGTTTTTTCAGTGCTCCGATGACGCTGGCAGAGTCTTTATGTGCCGACAACGCCTGTTCAAAATGCTGCAGATAGCCACGGGTAAAATCAATAGCCCCGGTTCCCGCCGGTGGCGTGCCCAGATAGTGGCCCGGGATCACGCGTTCCGGTTTATGCGCGGCCATGTTATCCAGGGTTTGCTGCCACTGCAGGCGGCGAGCCGGGGTCTGGGTATCTGCCGTCCAGACGTGGATCCCCCAGGCTACTCCGGTGCCGCCGAGGATGGTTTTCGCGGACGGGATCCACACGTAGGCCGCGTAGCTGTCCGGCTGTTCGATATCAATTTTTTCCCCGTCAACCATAAACGTGGTGGAGGCGAGCACCTGCGGCACCACCAGCTCCGTTGGCGCGCCGTCTTTCATCTGCGGACCCCAGAAGGCGAGCTTGGCGTCTTTGGTGGCCTTAATATGGTCAACCACCTGCTGCGTGGCCACCACTTTGGCATTCGGGAAGGCTTTGACCAGCGGCTGCAGGCCAAAATAGAAATCCGGATCGCCGGAGGTGATCACAATCTTATTCAGCGTTTTACCGCTGCGGCGGATTTTCTCTACCAGCGCTTCGCCATCCTTCACGCTGAACTGCGCGTCAAACAGCACCGCCTCTTTCGGGCCGGAAACCAGCGTGGAGGAGACCGCGAAAATGCCTTTTTCCTGCGGGTTATAGGTATCAATAGTCAACGGCGCGGCAAAAACAGCCGGAGCGAAAAGGGCGGAAAGCAGGGCAATATGAGTGAGTTTCATGCTGTTGTCTCTGTTGTTCAGGAATACCGCTATTGTACGGATATTCTCATTTGCCAGAATTCCTGAAACAAGACATGCTTAGTTTCATAAATCGAGCAGATGGAGCTTATATGGATCGCGTTATCGCCGCTCAGGTCTACAACCGGATATGCGAGCTGGGAAGTTTGAGCGCGGCGGCCCGCGCGCTGGGCATTTCCCGACCGATGGTGAGCCGCTACCTGGAACAAATGGAGAAGTGGGCGGGAACGCGGCTGGTAAACCGCTCCACGCGCAAGCTGACGCTGACCGCAGCAGGGGAAAAAGTGCTGCAAAAAACCCGGACGCTCTCGCAGATCTCGCAGGAGATTGAAGGTCAGTCGGAAAAAGATCTGCCGTCCGGCACGTTGCGGGTAGCCTGCGCACACTTTACTGCGATGCACCTGATTTCGCCGGTCCTGCCCGGCCTGCTCTCGCGCTACCCGCAGTTACGTATCGAGCTGGATGTAAATAACCACCCGGTCAGCCTGGTGGGAGAGCGCATTGATGTCGCCGTGCGCATTACCGACAACCCCGAGCCCGGCATGATTGCCCGCAGGTTGGGGGAATGTCGCTCTGTGCTCTGCGCCTCGCCGGCGTATCTGGCGCAGCATGGGACGCCCGCCAGCCCCGAAGAACTAGCGCAGCATAACTGCCTGCACTACAGCTTTTTCGCCGGGCAGTCCTGGCACTTTCTGACGCCGGAAGGCGAAAGTCTGAGCGTGGCCGTCAGCGGCAATCTGAGCGCCAGCATCTCGTCGCTGCTGATGGATGCGGCGATCAAGCACTGCGGTATTGCCATGCTGCCGGAGCGCGAAGCGCGCGCCGCGCTGGAGCAAGGATTACTGGTGCCGGTACTGGAGTCGCTGGTGCCGAAACCGCTTGCCATCCATGGCATTTATCAGTCACGGGAATACCAGCCTGCCGCGCTGCGAGCGTTCCTCGACGAACTGTCCCGCAGCCTTGCCTGAGGGGCAATTACTTTGCCTTTAGCCAGGGAGAGGCCGTGCTCCAGAAAATAACATCGGCCCCGAGATAATTTTCGCCGAAGCGGACAAACTCCGCTTTGGTGAAGGGCTTACCGGTTTGAGGATCCTTATAGGTCAGAGTCGGTTCCTGAACCGCCATGGCGATAAGCGGCAGCGTCTGTTTATTTTTATGGAAGAAGGGATAAGCATTCTTCATGTGCGCCTTGCGGTTGGGAACAATGTCCGGCCCACCGAGGCCGATATTGTTGGCGCTGGCATACGCAAACAGACGCCCCATGTAGTTGTGGTCGTTATCCCACTCGTACGGCCAGAAGTTCACGTACTGCACCACGTGTGATTTCTGAAAGACCTTACGCGCAAAGGCCAGGTTTTCCATCTCACCCGCGAAATAGCTGTCGCAGGTAAAGCCCGCTGGCGGATTTTTCTCGTCAATATCAATCGCGGTTTCGGGCAGGTTTACGCCATACACCTCGCCATCAAAGCGTTTTGCGAGCGCAGCCAGCAGTGCCTGGTAGCGCTGGCGCACCGCGGGGTCCCACTGACGCGCTACCCATCCCGCGCCGACAGGCTTGCCCTCGCCGGGGTTATCGAACTGCGGCGCAATCCCGCCGCTGTATTGCTTATCGTGCATCAGATAGTCCGGAACGTAGCGGGCTTCCGGCTCAAAAAAACGATCCTGGATCTGAATAAAGAGCTTTTTTCGGGCGGCCTTAACGCGCGCCAGATCCTGTTCAATCCGTGAGAAGTCATAGCTGTCCTTCTCGGGTTCAAGCAGGCGCCAGTTGTATACGATCTGTACGCCGCCGATGTCGCCACGCGCAACAAGCGGGAGCGCCGCGTCGAGGTCGCCTGAGCTGGTATAGATAAAGTTTTCCGGCGTTTTGGCCAGTGAAGAAAGAGAGAGAGCCAGCGTGGTTACCGCGACGGCCATCCTGATTTTTAGCGTCATATTTTTATCCTTGTTGTCGGTACAGCAGGTGAAAGACCCGGAATCGTCTGTGTTCCAGGGCGTGTCAGATGCGTAGTCTATACTTAACCCTTTGTAAGCCAAAAGGAGAGCAAGAATGACGATTCATAAGCACGGTTCAGCACACTGGTCTGGCGACATTAAGCGCGGAAAAGGAACGGTTTCCACTGAGAGCGGCGTTCTCAATCAACAGCCTTATGGTTTCAATACCCGTTTTGAGGGTGAAAAGGGGACCAACCCGGAAGAGCTTATTGGCGCGGCACATGCGGCCTGCTTCTCGATGGCGCTGTCGCTGATGCTGGGTGAAGCGGGCTACACCGCTGATTCGATTGATACGACCGCGGACGTCTCGCTGGATAAAACCGATGGCGGCTTTGCCATCACGAAGGTTGCGCTGCAGAGCAAGGTCACCGTTCCGGGCATTACGCCACCGCAGTTTGATGGCATTATTCAGAAAGCGAAAGCGGGCTGTCCGGTATCGCAGCTCCTGAAAGCCGAGATCACTCTGGACTACAAGCTTAACTAAACCACAGCCGGGTTCGCGCCCGGCTATCCTTTCAGCGCGGCGGGGAACACCTCCGCCAGCCAGGCAATAAACACCTTCAGTCTCTGCGTTAAATGCCGGTTCTGCGGGTATACCACGTGAAACGGGTACGCGGCAGGTTGCCAGTCACCCAGAATCGCCACCAGCGTTCCCGAGTGCAAATAGGTCTTTGCTGAATACTCAAAGGTCTGAACGATCCCCAGCCCCGCAGTGGCAGCTGCCAGATGAGCGTTACTTTCATTGACGCCGAGATAGTGCGGAATAGTGATTTCCAGCGCTTCGCCGTCCCGCCGGAAGCGAAACGGAAATGGCCGCCCGGTGACGGGCGAGAGATAGCTAATAAGCTTGTGGCCATTGCGCAGCTCCTGCGGATAGGCCGGAACGCCGTGATTTTTCAGGTAACCCGGCGTCGCGCAGGTAACCATTTCGGCGTTGCCAATATGGCGGGCGATGAGGGTCGAGTCGTCCAGCGGCCCGCCGCGGATCACGCAGTCTACGTTACCGCTGATGAGATCGACCGGACGATCGGCCACGCCAAGATCGATGCGGATATCCGGGTAGCGCTGCATAAAATCCGGCAGCAGAGGGATGAGTACGTCCCTGGCGGTGGATCCGCCCACGTCAACCCGCAAATGCCCCTTGGGCGTCGCGCGGGAAACGCGAAACGAGGTGTCGATATCTTCGATATCAATCAGTACCCGGCGCGCTTTTTCATAGTATTCCATCCCTTCAGGCGTCGCGACCACGCGGCGAGTCGTCCGGTGCAGAAGGCGTATCGCCAGGTGCGCCTCAAGCGATTTTACCAGCTTGCTCAGGGTGGCGATCGGCATATTCAGCGAGTCCGCCGCGCGGGTAAAACTGCCGGATTCCACCACCCGCGTGAAAGCACGCATCGCCATGAGCTGATCCATAATGGCCTCTGATTATTTCTGTAGGTGAATAGTCATTTTCATTTTTGCCTGTTTTTCACTAATGCCGCAAGGGCTAAAGTCTCTCCAACGCATACACACAAAGGTAAATGACATGAACACAACTCTCTCAGGAAAAATCGCACTGGTCACCGGCGGCAGCACCGGTATTGGTCTTGCCACGGCGCAGGAGCTGGCGGCACAGGGCGCGAAGGTATACATCACCGGACGTCGCCAGGCCGAGCTGGACGCGGCGGTGGCTGAAATTGCTTCAACCGCGGTAGGCATTCGCGCGGATGTCTCAAAGCTTGCCGATCTGGATGAAGTCTATGCCCGGATAGCCAAAGATGAAGGTCGCCTCGATATCCTGTTCGCCAATGCGGGTGGCGGCGATATGCTGCCGCTGGGCGCGATCACCGAAGAGCAGTTTGACCGGATTTTTGGCACCAACGTGCGCGGGGTGCTGTTCACGGTGCAGAAGGCGCTGCCGCTGCTCTCCGCCGGATCGTCAATCATTCTGACCGGCTCGACGGTGTCGATTAAAGGGACGGCCAACTTCAGCGTCTATAGCGCCAGTAAGGCCGCGGTGCGTAACTTTGCCCGCTCCTGGGCGCTGGATTTGCAGGGGCGCGGGATCCGCGTCAACGTGGTGAGCCCGGGTCCGATCAAAACCCCAGGTCTTGGCGATCTGGTACCAGAAGAACACCGTCAGGGGCTGTATGACGCGCTGGCCGCGCAGGTACCGCTGGGGCGTTTAGGCGCGCCGGGTGAAGTGGGTAAAGCGGTGGCGTTTCTGGCCTCCGACGCGGCCAGCTTTATCAACGCCACCGAACTGTTTGTGGACGGCGGGATGGCGCAAATCTAATCCAGACTGCGCCAGCAGCGGACGTCACGGCCCTCGCGTGAGGGCTGTAACGGCTGGGGACGTTCACACCCCGGCGCTGCCATCGGGCAACGGTCGCGGAAATAACAGCCTTCGGGCAGGTGACGGTTGCCGGGAAGCTCCGTTTTGCGTAACGCCAGCGTTTCATCCAGCGGTTCACCGGTGCGGGGAACCGAGTCGAGTAACAGACGGGTATAGGGATGGCGCGGCTCGCCAAGCACCTGCGCGGCGCTGCCCAGCTCGACTATCTGCCCGAGGTACATCACCGCCACGCGGTCGCTCATGTGTCTGACCACCGAGACGTTATGCGAAATTAATACGTAGGTCAGATTACGCTGCTGCTGTAGTGTCACCAGCAGGTTGAGGATTTGCGCCTGCACGGAGATATCCAGCGCGCTGGTAGGTTCATCGAGCACGATGATATCCGGGTCGGACGAGAGCGCCCGGGCGATGGCAATGCGCTGGCGCTGCCCGCCGGAAAAGGCGTGCGGATGCCGGTCGAGATATTCCGGGCGAATGCCTACCTGCAGCGCCAGGTCCGCCGCCAACTGGTGGCGTTCGCGCTCGCTGCTGCGTTTTTGCACCCACACCGGCTCGGTGATGATGCGCCAGACCGGCAGCCTCGGGTCGAGCGAGGAGAGCGGATCCTGAAATACCATCTGCATGCCGCCCGCGTGGTGCGCCCGCTGGCATGCGCCGGTGCTGGGTTTAAGCATCCCCATCAGCAGCTGGGCCAGCGTGCTTTTCCCGCAGCCGGATTCCCCGACGATACCGAGCGTTTCGCCCCGACGGATCTGAAGATCGAGCCCGTTGAGGGCATGGACCTGTTCCGTCACGCGGCCCAGCCAGTTTTTGCGCGCCGCAAAGTTCACGTGCACGCTATCCAGTTCGAGCAGTAGATCAGACATGGTGTTTCTCCCGTTGCGGATACCAGCAGGCAGCCTGTTGGCCTTCTGCGCCATTGGCCTGTAAGCGCGGCGTTTCGCTGCATTTCGCTCCGGCGGCAAAGCAGCGCTCGCGGAAGGCGCAACCCTGCGGAAGCTGGCTGAGGTTGGGCACCGTGCCGGGAATGGCGGGAAGCAGGTCGCGCGGCTGGCCGTTTTCCGGTGCGCACTGCAGCAGGCCAATGGAGTAGGGATGCACAGGGCGGTGGATCAGCGTTTGGGTGGCACCGCTCTCGATCACGCTGCCCGCATACATCACGTACATTCTGTCGCAGAGTTGCGACACCACGGCCATATCATGGCTGATAAACAGCACCGAGGTGCCGCTGGCCTTTGCCTTATGCTTCAGCAAGCGCAGCACCTGGAGCTGGACGGTCACGTCCAGCGCGGTGGTCGGCTCGTCGGCGATGATCAGCTCCGGCTCGCAGGAGAAGGCAAGGGCGATCATTACCCGCTGGCGCATGCCGCCGGAGAGTTCAAACGGGTAACGCGCCATGACCTGCTTCGCGTCCGGGATTTGCATCTCTTCCAGCAGGGCGATCGCCTTCTGCTGCGCCTCGCGCCGGGAAAGCGGCTGATGCTGGCGGATCACCTCCACCATCTGTTTGCCAATCCGCCGCGTCGGGTTGAGGGCGGTCATCGGCTCCTGAAAAATCATTGCCACTTTAGCGCCGCGCCACTGGCGAAGCTGTTTCTCGGACGCCGTCAGGACGTTTTCACCGAGTAACTTCACCTGACCGTGGTGAATACGGTAACTCCCTTCCGGCAGCAACCGCATGGCGAGCATGGCGGTCACCGATTTACCCGACCCCGACTCGCCCACCACGCCGACGATTTCGCCCCTGCCGATCTCCAGCGAGACGTGGTTCAGCGCGTGGACCTCACCGCGAAAAATCGGGAAGCTCAGATGCAGGTCTTCAATACGTAATACCGGTTCGGTCATTACTGTTTTCCTCCCGATTTCGGATCCAGCAGATCGCGGATACCGTCGCCAAACAGGTTAAAGCCTACGGCGGTAATCAAAATCGCCGCCCCGGGAAAGGCGCAGTACCACCACTGGTCCAGAACGTAGTTACGGCCCACGGCCACCATCGCGCCCCATTCGGCGGTGGGTTGCTGCGCCCCCAGACCAATAAACCCCAGCGTGGCGGCCATCAGAATGGCGCTGCCGATGTCCAGCGACGCCTGCACGATCAGCGGCGGCAGGGCGTTGCGCAGGATATGCCAGCGGATCAAATGCCAGCGGGAGGCCCCAAACGTGCGGGCGGCCTGAACGTAGGTAAACTGACGCACCACCAGGGTTTGCCCGCGCGCCAGCCGCACATAAAATGGAATGCGGACAATCGCAATCGCCAGCATGGCGTTAAACAGGCTCGGACCGAGCGCGGCGGCCAGCGCCATGGTCAGCACCAGAGAAGGGATCGAGAGCATAATATCCATTACCCGCATGATGACGGCGTCGCCGCGCCCGCCCAGGACACCGGACAAACAGCCCAGCAGCGAGCCAATGCCGCCCGCAATCACCACCACCGCCAGCCCGGCGGTAATGGACTGCTGGCTGCCCGTCAGCACGCGGCTGAACAGGTCGCGTCCTACCTCATCGGTACCAAACCAGTGCTGCGCAGACGGCGCCTGCAGACGGGCGGTCAGATCCAGCGCGTTCGGGTCATGCGGCACAATCCATGGCGAAGCCACCATCAGGAAGAGCATCGCAATCATAATGACGCCGCCGACGATCGTGAGCGGGCTTTGACGCAGCATCCAGAACAGCTTTGCCCAGTTGATGCGTTGTCTGGCGGTTTTCGCCGGGGCGGGCGTTTCCTGCGTTAACATCATTCGGCACCTCCGCGCCCGATTCGCGGGTCAATCCACAGGTAAAGCAGATCGACCACCAGATTAACCAGCACGTAGGCCAGTGAAACGACGACGGCAAAGCCCATCACGGCAGGAAAATCGAGTGCCTGAATGGACGTTACCACCCAGGCCCCCATTCCCGGCCAGGCAAAGACGGTTTCGGTCAGCACGGCACCGTAAAGCAGGTCGCCCAGCGCCAGCCCGAGCACGGTAATGGACGGGATCATCGCATTCGGCAGGGCGTAGCGCAGGACGATGTACCAGCCGGGCAGCCCGCTGGCGCGTGCGGTGCGGATGTAGTCCTCGCTAAGCTGCTCCAGCATCGCCGAGCGCACCTGGCGCGCCACGATGCCCAGATGCACAAACGCCAGCGTCAGTGAGGGTAAAATCAGGTGCTGCAGCGCGTTGAAAAAGACTTCTGCATTGCCTTCCAGCAGCGCGTCCAGCAGATAAAACCCGGTGACGTGGGTCGGCGGATCGAGCCAGTCGTCCAGCCTGCCGCCGCCCGGCAGAATCTGCAGATGCCCGTAAAACAGCACAATGACGCCCAGCCCGAGCCAGAAGGCCGGGGTGGAGATCCCGGTCATCGCCATTAAACGCACCAGGTGATCCAGCCAGCGGTTGCGGTACACCGCCGATAAAATCCCCAGCGGCACGCCGATGACCAGCGCCAGCAGCAGAGAACAAAAGGCCAGCTCCAGCGTGGCGGGGAAAAAGGCCTTCAGGTCTTCCGCAACCGGGCGTCCGGTACGGATGGACGTGCCTAAATCACCGTGGGCCAGAGCGTCCACATAGCGGCCAAACTGTATATACAGCGGCCGATCCAGCCCTAACTGCTGACGGATGTTCTGCACGATTTCGTCGCTGGCGCGATCGCCGGCCAGCAGGCGCGCCGGATCGCCGGGGATCATGTGCGAAATAATAAAGGTGATAATACAGACACCGGCCACCACCAGGAGTAACCCCCAGCAGCGCTGGCGCACGATGCTCCAGAACGTCATACATTTTCCCCCGGCGAGAACCGTTATTTACTCATGGTGGCGATGTTGAACACCTGCTCAAGCATCGGATTAAAGGTGAACCCTTTGACCTCTTTGTTCATCGCCAACTGGTAGTTTTTCTGGAACAGATAGACATAGGCCGCCTCGTCGATCACCACCTTTTGCGCCTGCTGGTAATCTTTGGTGCGTTCCGCCTGGTCGGTGGTTTTCAGCGCGGCCTGCAGCAGGGAATCCACCTCCTTGTTCTCATAGAACGAACGGTTGCCCGGCAGCCCTTTTTTGTCCGATTCGAACCAGTAGTTCATGAACATGTACGGGTCGGCAAAGTCCGGGCTCCAGTTGCCGATGGCAATGTCGTAATCGCCTTTTCCGACGCGGTCGCGCATGGTGGCATTGGCCAGTTTTTCCAGCTTGACGTTAATGCCGATCTTGCCGAGGCTGGCCTGAGTGGAGAGGGCGATCGGCTCCCAGTTCGGATCGTTGTCCGAGTAGAGGAAGGTCAGGCTGGCGGGTTTGTCTTTGACCTTTTCCAGCGCCGCTTTGGCTTTGGCCTCATCAAAGCTGTACTGCATTGCCGTGGCGTCAAAGCCCCACATGCCTTCCGGGATCGGGCCGCGCATCTGCTTGCCGTTGCCGCTCAGAATGCCTTTCACCATCCCCTGATAGTCCGTCGCCCAGGAGATGGCCCGGCGTAAATCCACCTGATTGAGCGGCGCCTTGCTGTTGTTGAGGTAGAGATAGGTCACACGCAGGGACGGGTATTCCGCGACGGCGACTTTGCTTTCCTGCTTCAGGGCCGCAAGCTGATCGACCGGCAGGGAGTCGGCGATGTCCAGATCGCCGCGGGAAAGCTGCAGTCGGCGCGAGGCGCTCTCGCCGATAATCTTCACCGAGACGCGCTTAAAGTGCGGCTTCTCGCCCGGCCAGTGGGGGTTCGGCACCAGGATCAGCTGCTGGCCTTTCTGCCAGCTCTTCAGCATAAACGGCCCGGAACCGGCGGTATTTTGCGCCAGAAAACCGCGCGCGTCGTCCGCGGCATTGGCCTTCAGCACCGCCGGGTTAATGATGGACGCCCCGTCGTTGGCCAGCGTGTAGAGGAAAGGCGCGAACGGCTGGCTGAGGGTGAACTTCACCGTATGCTCATCCACGGCGTCAATTTTCAGATCTTTCGGGAAGGCTTCAGACGGCCCCTGGCCGAGCTTCAGCAGGCGCTCAAAGGAGAGTTTGACCGCCTCGGCGGTGACCGGCGTACCGTCGGAGAATTTGGCGTTATCCGCCAGGGTAAAGGTCCACTCTTTCTGATCGTCGGAGGCCTTCCAGCCCGTCGACAGATCGCCCTCCACCTCGGTAGAGCCGGGCTTGTACTTGACCAGGCGCTGGTAGGACGGATAGGTGACGGTCCAGTCGTTGTTATCGATGGTAATGGCAGGATCGAGCGTTTGCGGGTCGGCGGCTTTTCCGATCGCCAGCATGTCTTTCGGGACGGCGGCCAGCGCCAGCGGGGCGCTCAACGCCAGCGTGGCGGCAATCAGGGTCGTGAGAAGCGTTGTTTTCATGGCAGTGCTCCAGGTTAAAGAGAGGTGTGCGTCAGGGGAAAACAGGCAAAACGGTCTTCCAGCAGCGGATAGCTGGCAGCGTTCGGCAGTTCGAAGTGCCACCATTCGCTGCTAATCCCCACAAAACCGCCGCCGAACATGATGGCGTTCAGCAGCAGACGGTTGCGCTGGGCATGCGGCGGTACGGAGGGGTGATACGGATGCGAACGGTCATGCATTTCGTCAAAACCGGCGCCCATATCCAGCACGCTGTTATGCTCATCCATCAGCGTGACGTCGATGGCCGTGCCGCGGCTGTGATTGGAGCCAATTGCCACATCGACGACATATTCCGGGTTCGGGCAGGCGTCCCACAGCTGAGCCTGCGCCTGCTGCGGCCGATAGGCGTCGTACACCACCAGCTTCAGCCCGGCCAGGGCGGCAATGCTGATGGCTTTTGCCAGCGCGGTGGCGGCGTCGGTATGCAGCAGGCACAGCGCCTCCTGATAGATCGGCCTGCCGGTGATGTTGTCGGCGGTGGCGTACTTCAGATCGATATGCAGCGTGGGAAACGTCTTCGCCACATCAATCAGTTCACTCTCATCGGGCATAGCTCCGCTCCTTTAGCGTTCGAATTGACCAAACTCTTGTTGCAATTGTCGGTTTACCGCCAGGCGCGCCGGAAGCGCATCACCCAGCGCTTCCACCACGCCCGACAGCAGCAGGTTGAACAGACAGCTCACGGGGGCAAGTGAATCCCAGAAATGACCGGTATCGGTTTTCACCTGCAGTAAGTCCATCGGGTAATCCCGCGCCCACGGGCACCAGATGTCGGTGATTAAGGCCAGAGGAACGCCTTTCTCGCTCGCAACGCGGCAGTACTGGCGGGCCATCGCGGAGTAGGTGCGCGTATCGGTCAGCACAACGTAAGGGTGCGAAAACCCCGAGTTCAGGGATTCCACCCAGCTGCCGGAAGCGCCCTCGGAATAGCTCACGCGCGGGCGGAGGTACTCAAGGTGGCTGAAGAAGGCGTTGGCGATCCCGCGCGTGGACTGGATCCCCAGCACAAACACCGCGTCAGCGTGGGCCAGGTTGTGCACCACCTGACGGAAGGCGTCCGTTTGCGCCAGCTGATACACCTGCGTAATGGCGTCCACCTCCAGCGACAGGGCGTGCTGAAGGCGGTTGGGCAGGGGGCGCTGCTGCTGCCAGGAGTCCAGCCGCTCGTTCATGCCCCAGGGCTGATACGGATCGCGCAGGCTCTTTTTGGCATCTTCCAGGTTGCGGTACCCCAGCTTGCGCAGGAAGCGTCCGACGGTAATTCCGCTGGTCCCGCTCGCCAGACCCACGCTCTCAGTCGTTTCAAACGGGATTTGCGCGGCGTGCGCCAGCAGCCAGCTCCCGACCCGCTTTTCGCTGGGCGTGAGCTGGCTGAACGTCGCTTCGATACGGCTCAACATCTCGGGTTTCGTCGTCATACCGCCTCGCTGTTAACTGGCTGTCAAAAGCTGGATTTGTGTTATCGGGTTAACAATGCATGACGCGTGCCATGTTCACAGGGAGGTCAAAACCCGCTGTGTTGTATAATTCACGCAATAATTTGTTAACCGATGATCAACATTTGTGCAGCGTAGTTCACTTTTGGTGCACAGGCTGAACCGGACGGTATGAATTTGGTGAATACGTCAGCCCGTTCACATTTTTGATAAGATAGCGGCACTGAAAACATCAAAAGGATCCCGGCATGGCGAATTTGCCCTGGCGAGTCAGCGTGCGCCTGGTGGCGCTTGCAAAGAAAACAGGGATGGTCGTGGGGATCGTTCTGGTCGTCCTGCTGGCGGTGCGGGTCTATCTCTCGCAGCAGGGGCCGGAGCTGCACCTCTGGCACACCTGGCGGGCGGACGAGATGTCCGTGCGCGAGATGGATAATGCCAATTTTGCCGGGTATATTGCCCGGGAAAACGCCATTTTCGTCGATCTTGATCGCGCCGTGACGGCGAAAACAGAGGGCGAGGAACGTACGCCATTAAACCGCTTTTATCGCCAGAGCCTGGTGTGGCCCGGTCAGTTTGCTCCCGATGCCAACCGATCGTTTGTGCTGATGCCGGACGGGAAGCCGCGCGGCGCGGTGGTATTGCTGCACGGGCTGACGGACTCGCCTTACAGCGTCAGGCGCCTTGCCGAAAATTATCAGCAGCACGGCTTTGTGGCCGTGGCTCCGCGCCTTCCCGGACACGGCACCGCGCCCGGCGCGCTGACGGACGTTGACTGGGAGATGTGGCTGGCCGCAACGCGTCTTGCCGTGCGGGAAGCCACGCGCCTGGCGGGGGAGAACGTGCCGCTGCATCTGGTGGGGTACTCCAACGGCGGGGCGCTGGCAATGAAATATGCCCTCGATGCGCTTGATTCCCCAACGCTGCGGCAGCCGCAGCAGCTGGTATTGCTGTCTCCGATGATCGGCGTAACGGCCTTTGCGCGCTTTGCCGGTTTTGCCGGGCTACCGGCGCTGCTGCCGGCGTTTGCCAAAGCGGCGTGGCTGAATATCTCTCCGGAATATAACCCGTATAAATACAACTCGTTCCCGGTGAACGCCGCCCGCCAGTCGTGGCTGCTGACGAAGGCACTGCAGGAGCAGATTGGCCGCGAGGCGCGTGAAAACCGGCTGGCGAATTTGCCGCCGGTACTGGCGTTCCAGTCGGTGATGGATTCTACGGTCAGCACCCGCGCAGTAGTGAGCGGTCTGTTTGACCAGCTTCCGGCAAACGGCAGTGAACTGGTGGTGTTTGATATCAACCAGGCGGCGAGCTTCCGCCCGCTGTTTAAGCCGTCGTCGTGGACAGCAACCTCGGCGCTGCTGCCGGTTGCAAAGAGGCGTTACAGTGTCACGATAATCACCAATGCCAGCGAGCACAGTTTTGCGACGGTGGCGAAGACAACCCCGGCAGGCAGCACGCGGGAGACGGTTGTGCCGCTTGCGCAGTCCTGGCCGCAGGATGTCTATTCGCTTTCGCACGTTGCCGTGCCTTTCCCGCCGGATGACGATCTCTACGGTCGTGAGCCAGGCGTGAAAAACCGCTACGGGATCAGCCTGGGGACGATTGCGCTGTGGGGCGAAACGTCCGTGCTGAGCGTTGGCAAAGAGGCGCTGATGCGGGTCACCTCGAACCCGTTTTACAACTATATGCAGGAGAGGATTAACAGCCGGATCGGGGACGGGGAAAAGTAACGTTCCCTTCTGGCGTGAATAAGCTAGGTCGCATTGTTAAAGTATGTTAAACAGTAGCTTCAATGCACCGCTCTTTCTCATCGGAACACCTTTTGTGCTGACCACGCTGATTTACCGAAGCCAGTTGAAATTATCCTGTCATTCCTCCGCATTGAGGGAGCTGGTGGAGCGGGCCCGGATCCGCAATGCCAGTCTGAATATCACCGGGGTTTTGCTCGCAAAAGGCACTGACGTGCTGCAAATTCTCGAAGGTTCAGAAGAGAGCGTAGTTAAGCTGTTCCATACCATCCGTGATGACAAACGGCACAGTGGGGTGGTTGAACTGATGCGGGATTACGGCCCGCGCAGACGATTCGAAAATGTCGGTATGCTGCTTTTTGACCTGCAAATCCAGTCCCCAAAAGAGGTGCTGCAGCAGGTTCTGCATTACAGCAAGCTCGACAGCTATCTGACATCCGATGACCGGGTGTTCAAATTTATCCAGACATTTATTACTAACAAACGTTCTGCCCTGGCGGGCGGGCGATACGATCCGGCAAAATGGACGCTCGCAACGGAAACCTTACCGCTGGGCGAGAGTCTGGGCCTGCTTGACAGCCAAACCTGCCAGTTTGCGTTTCAGCCGATTGTCGATCCCTCGGAAGGGAAGATCAGCTCCCTCGAGGCGCTGATACGCGGCAACGATGGCGGCAGCCCGGAGCATTTCTTCAGCACCCTCGACCCGGACAAAATCTACGAAGTCGATCTCCAGACCAAAGCATATGCCTTTGCGCTGGCGGAAAGGCTGGGGATTGGCAGCCATAAAATTGCGGTCAATCTGCTGCCGATGTCGCTGGTGAATGTCCCCGGCGCAGTGGAATTTCTGGTCGAGCAGATTAAAAAACATGGCCTCCAGCCGGAGCAGGTGGTCGTTGAAATTACTGAAAACGAGATGATATCCGGGCTTAATCAATTTAATAGCGCCATTAAACAGCTTCGTGCCGAGGGCGTTGGCCTGGCGATTGATGATTTTGGTTCCGGTTATGCCGGTCTTTCGCTGCTGACCCGCTTCCAGCCGGATAAAATCAAAATCGACCGCGAAATTATCAGCGATATCCACCTCAGCGGCCCGAAGCAGGCGATTGTGCGCTCTATCATCAGCTGTTGCTCAGACCTCGAAATTACCCTGGTCGCAGAGGGTATCGAGAAAATAGAGGAGTGGTGCTGGCTTGAATCGGCCGGGATCCGCCGCTTCCAGGGCTTCCTGTTTGCCCGTCCGCAGCTTAACGGCGTCGGCGATATTCGCTGGCCGCATATGATGCGCTAGGCAATTTTCCTCCCGCGTTATTTCCCCTTTACCCTGCCTGTGCTTAAATAGCTAAAACGGTTTAATATTGTTTAGCTGCGAGGATAACATGAAGAAAATTTGGGTACTGGGCGATGCGGTGGTGGATTTACTGCCTGATGGTGAAGGGCGATTACTGCAGTGCCCCGGCGGCGCACCGGCCAACGTGGCGGTGGGCATTGCCCGGCTGGGGGGCAAAAGTGCATTTATCGGCAGAGTTGGCGACGATCCTTTCGGGCGCTTTATGGCGAAAACGCTCGCTGACGAGCGGGTCGACGTGAAGCATATGCGCCTTGACCCGGCACACCGCACCTCGACGGTGGTGGTGGATCTGGACGACCACGGTGAACGCTCGTTTACCTTCATGGTGCGCCCGAGCGCCGATCTGTTTCTGGAATCCGGCGACCTGCCGACCTTCAGGGCGGGCGAGTGGCTGCACGTCTGTTCCATCGCGCTAAGCGCAGAGCCGAGCCGCTCGGCGACCTTTCAGGCGATGGACGCCATCCGGAAGGCGGGCGGTTATGTGAGCTTCGACCCCAATATTCGCCCGGATCTCTGGCCGGATGAGAACGCGCTGCGTCGCTGCCTGGAACAGGCTCTGCAAAGCGCCGACGTGGTCAAGCTCTCCGTTGAGGAACTGGCATTTTTAACCGGCGATGCGGATGTACAGGCAGGTCTGAACACGCTGATGCAGCGCTGTCCGGCGCGTCTGGTGCTGGTGACGCAGGGTAAAGAGGGCGTTATCGCCTGGCATCAGAGCGCGGTGAAACACTATCCTGCAACCTCTGTGAAATGCGTAGATACCACCGGCGCGGGCGATGCCTTCGTCGCCGGGCTGCTCTACGGGCTCGCCGCCGGCCAGGAACTGGTCCCGGCAATCGCCTTAGCCCAGCGCTGCGGCGCGTTAGCCACCACGGCAAAGGGGGCGATGACCGCGTTACCCTGGCAGCACGACCTGTAATCCTTCCCTCACTGGCCGCTATCCGGCGGCCTGAATTGTCGCCTCGATCACACTTACTAAAACGGTTTAGCAAAAAAGATTGCCGATCCAAAATTCACAGGTTTAGTATCAGCAACCTAAACCGGTTTAGCAATTTAGCACGTTCGATTAATACTTTTAGGGATGCGACAAAATGTATAAAAAACGCAGACTTGCCGTGATGATAGGCATGCTGGCCGCCAGTACCTCTGTTTTTGCCCAGACGGATATGACAAGTATCGAAGCGCGCTTTGCCGCGATGGAGCAGCGCCTTCAGGCTGCTGAAGCGCGTGCGCAGGTCGCTGAAAAACGCGCCACCGAAGCCGAACAAAAAACGCAGCAGCTGGTCGCCGCCCAGCAGCAGACGCAAACCACAACCCAGGCGGTGGCGCAGCGCACCACCGCGCTGGAGAAAAAAGCGGATCAGAGCAGCGGGTTTGAGTTCCACGGCTATGCCCGCTCCGGCCTGCTGATGAACGACGCGGCCTCCAGCAGCAAAAGCGGCCCGTACCTGACGCCAGCCGGGGAAACCGGCGGTGCAGTAGGGCGTCTGGGTAACGAAGCCGACACTTACGTCGAGCTGAACCTGGAGCACAAGCAAACTCTGGATAACGGGGCGACCACGCGCTTCAAGGCGATGCTGGCCGACGGTCAGCGAACCTATAACGACTGGTCAGCCGATACCAGCGATCTCAATATTCGCCAGGCCTTTGCGGAGCTGGGCAACCTGCCTGATTTTACCGGCGCGCTGAAGGGCAGCACCTTTTGGGCGGGTAAACGCTTCGACCGCGATAACTTTGACATTCACTGGCTGGATTCCGACGTGGTATTCCTGGCCGGTACCGGCGGCGGGGTCTACGACGTGAAGTGGAACGATTCGCTGCGCAGCAACTTCTCGATCTACGGCCGCAACTTCGGCAGCGTGGAGCAGACCGACAATAACGTTCAGAACTATATCCTCAGCATGAATCACTTCGCCGGGCCGCTGCAGGTGATGGTCAGCGGCCTGCGGGCGAAGGATAACGACGACCGTAAAGACACCAACGGCGATCTCATCAAAACCGACGCGGCCAATAACGGCGTTCATGCCCTGGTTGGGCTGCACAATGAGAGCTTCTACGGCCTGCGCGAAGGGACCGCCAAAACGGCGCTGCTGTACGGCCACGGGCTGGGTGCGGAAGTTAAGAGCATCGGCTCCGACGGGGCGCTACTGTCTGATGCCGATACCTGGCGCTTCGCAAGTTACGGTGTCACGCCTGTTGGCGGTGGCTGGAGTATCGCGCCTGCCGTGCTGGCGCAGAGCAGTAAAGATCGCTACGTCAAGGGCGATAGCTATGAGTGGGTGACGCTCAACACCCGCCTGATTAAAGAGGTGACCCAGAACTTCGCGCTGGCGTTTGAGGGAAGCTATCAGTACATGGATTTAAATCCGGAAAGCTATAAGGACCGCCACGCCGTCAACGGCAGTTTCTACAAGCTGACCTTTGCGCCGACGTTAAAAGCGAGCAAAATCGGCGATTTCTTCAGCCGCCCGGAGCTGCGCCTGTTTGCCACCTGGATGGACTGGAGCAGCAAACTGGATAATTACGCCAGCGATGATGCCTTTGGCAGCAGCGGCTTCAACGCCGGCGGGGAATGGAACTTTGGGGTCCAGATGGAAACCTGGTTTTAACCCATCACGCTCCCGCCCGCGGGGGCGTTTCGAACATCTTAAAAAGAAGTCAGGCAGAGGTATCTATGGATGTTAATCAAATCGCCCACGAGCTTATTCCGCTGCTCGGTGGCAAGGAAAATATCGCCAGCGCGGCGCACTGCGCTACGCGTCTTCGTCTGGTGCTGGTCGACGACGCGCTTGCCGATCAGCAGGCTATCGGCAAGGTCGAGGGCGTTAAAGGCTGTTTTCGTAACGCCGGGCAGATGCAGGTGATTTTCGGAACGGGCGTGGTGAATAAAGTCTACGCCGCGTTTATTCAGGCGGCGAGGATTAGCGAATCCAGTAAGTCGGAAGCCGCGGACCTGGCGGCGCGCAAGCTGAACCCGTTCCAGCGCATTGCGCGTCTGCTCTCCAACATCTTTGTCCCGATCATTCCCGCCATTGTGGCGTCCGGTCTGCTGATGGGCCTGCTCGGGATGGTGAAAACCTACGGCTGGGTCAATGCGGATAACGCGCTCTACATCATGCTGGATATGTGCAGCTCGGCAGCGTTTATCATTCTGCCAATCCTGATCGGCTTTACCGCCGCGCGGGAATTTGGGGGTAACCCGTATCTGGGCGCGACGCTGGGCGGCATTCTGACGCACCCGGCGCTGACCAACGCCTGGGGCGTGGCTTCTGGCTTCCACACCATGAACTTCTTCGGCCTTGAGATTGCGATGATTGGCTATCAGGGCACGGTGTTCCCGGTGCTGCTGGCCGTCTGGTTTATGAGCATCGTCGAGAAGAACCTGCGCCGCGCGATCCCGGACGCCCTGGATCTGATTTTGACGCCGTTCCTCACCGTCATTATCTCCGGCTTTATCGCCTTGCTGATTATCGGCCCGGCAGGGCGTGCGCTGGGCGACGGCATCTCCTTTATCCTGAGCACGCTGATCGCCCACGCGGGCTGGCTGGCCGGGCTGCTGTTCGGCGGGCTGTATTCGGTAATTGTGATCACCGGTATTCACCACAGCTTCCACGCGATTGAAGCCGGGCTGCTGGGGAATCCGTCGATTGGCGTGAACTTCCTGCTGCCGATCTGGGCCATGGCGAACGTGGCGCAGGGCGGCGCCTGTCTGGCGGTGTGGTTTAAAACAAAAGATGCGAAGATCAAAGCCATTACCTTACCGTCGGCGTTTTCTGCGATGCTGGGCATCACCGAAGCGGCCATTTTTGGTATCAACCTGCGCTTCGTGAAGCCGTTTATCGCCGCGCTGATCGGCGGCGCGGCGGGCGGGGCCTGGGTGGTGTCAGTCCATGTGTATATGACCGCCGTGGGGCTGACCGCTATTCCGGGTATGGCTATCGTGCAGGCCAGCTCGCTGCTCAACTATATTATCGGCATGGTGATCGCCTTCGGCGTGGCGTTTACCGTCTCGCTGCTGCTGAAATATAAAACGGACTCTGAATAATGACGCAACTTTCCCGCTGGCCTGCGATCCTGCAGGCCGTTATGAAAGGGCAGCCGCGGGCGCTGGCGGATAGCCACTACCCGCAGTGGCACCCCGCGCCGGTGACGGGGCTGATGAACGACCCGAACGGGTTTATCTGGTTTGCCGGACGCTACCATCTGTTTTACCAGTGGAACCCGCTGGACTGCGAGCATCGCTTTAAATGCTGGGGGCACTGGAGCTCTGCGGATCTGGTGCACTGGCAGCATGAGCCGCTGGCGCTGATGCCTGACGAAGCGTATGACCGCAACGGTTGCTACTCCGGTAGCGCCGTGGATAACCAGGGCGTACTGACCCTGTGCTACACCGGCAACGTTAAGTTTGATGACGACAGCCGCACCGCCTGGCAGTGCCTGGCGGAGGAACAGGCGGACGGAACCTTTAAGAAGCTGGGGCCGGTGCTGGCGCTGCCGGAAGGCTACACTGGCCACGTACGCGACCCGAAGGTGTGGCAGCACGACGGGGAGTGGTACATGGTGCTCGGCGCGCAGGATGTGCAAAAGCGCGGCAAGGTGCTGCTGTTTAAATCAGCCGATTTGCACACCTGGGCGTCCTGCGGGGAGATCGCTGGTCACGGTGTCAACGACCTGACGGATGCGGGATATATGTGGGAGTGTCCGGACCTGTTTGCCCTCGACGGCACGCACGTGCTGATCTGCTGCCCGCAGGGGCTGGCGCGCGAGCCGCATCGCTACCTCAACACCTATCCGGCCACCTGGATGAGCGGGGCGTTTGACTATGCCAGCGCCGCATTTGATCACGGCGAGCTTCACGAGCTGGACGCGGGCTTTGAGTTTTACGCTCCGCAGACCACGCAGGCGGAGGACGGTCGACGCATTCTTATCGGCTGGATGGGCGTACCGGATGGAGAAGAGATGCTTCAGCCGACGCGGGCGCACGGCTGGATGCACCAGATGACCTGCCCGCGTGAATTACGCTATCGCGACGGCAGGCTCTGGCAGACCCCGGCGCGCGAGCTGGCGGCGCTGCGTAAAGATGAGCAGCACTGGCAGGGACGCGCCAGCGAGGCGCCAGACCTGGATGCGACGCGCCTGGAGTTTGAGCTGGGCGCATCGCACGCGAGCGTTGATTTTGCCGGCGCGCTGCGTCTCAGCGTCGATGAGCAGGGCATACGGCTTGAACGCGCGAGCCTGAAAACCGGTGAAACATTGACCCGCTTCTGGCTGGGCGATGTCCGTCATTTACGCGTTCTGTGCGACCGCTCCAGCGTCGAAATTTTCATCAATCACGGCGAAGGGGTGATGAGCAGCCGCTATTTTCCTGACCATCCGGCCCGGGTGCGATTCGAAGGTGCGTCCGACATCACATTACGCTACTGGTCGCTGCGCGCCTGCATGATAGAATGAGGGTTTTGGCAGCCGGATCTAAGTCGTTGTGAGAAAAACAAAACGCGTCACCATTAAAGACATCGCGGAGCTGGCGGGTGTGTCAAAAGCCACCGCCAGCCTGGTCCTGAACGGGCGCAGCAAAGAGCTTCGCGTGGCGGAAGAGACGCGCGAGCGCGTGCTGGCGATTGCCAAAGAGCACCACTATCAGCCCAGCATTCACGCCAGGTCGCTGCGCGATAACCGCAGCCACACTATTGGTCTTGTCGTCCCGGAGATCACCAACTACGGTTTTGCCGTCTTTTCTCACGAGCTGGAGACGCTGTGCCGCGAGGCGGGCGTTCAGCTGCTGATCTCCTGCAGCGATGAAAACCCGGGGCAGGAGACGGTGGTGGTGAACAACATGGTGGCGCGTCAGGTGGACGGGCTGATTGTGGCCTCCAGCATGCTGAACGATGCGGACTACCTGAAGCTCAGCGAGCAGCTGCCCGTGGTGCTTTTTGACCGCCATATGAACGACAGCGCGCTGCCACTGGTGATCACCGACTCCATTACCCCGACGACGGCGCTGGTAGCGGACATCGCGCGCCAGCATCCGGATGAATTTTACTTCCTCGGCGGCCAGCCGCGCCTGTCTCCGACGCGCGACCGTCTGGAAGGGTTTAAGCAAGGCCTGCGTGAAGCCGGTGTGGAACTGCGCCCCGAGTGGATCATTCACGGCAACTATCACCCGAGCTCCGGATACGAGATGTTTGCTGAACTTTGTGCGCGTCTGGGACGTCCGCCAAAAGCGCTTTTCACCGCCGCCTGTGGGCTGCTGGAAGGGGTGTTGCGCTATATGGGCCAGCACAACCTGTTGCAAAGTGATATCAGGTTAGCCAGCTTTGACGATCACTATCTGTATGATTCGCTGACGATACCGGTGGATACCATCCGTCAGGACAACCGCCAGCTGGCGTGGCATTGCTTTGATCTGATTGGCAAATTGATCGAAGGGGAGACGCCGCAGCCATTGCAGCGCAAGCTGGATGCCACCCTGCAGCGGCGCTATAAGCCAGCGGTATAGCGCCGACCGATACATCAATAACTTTAATTAATTTAAGTTTTGGAAGCGCCGATAACCATAAGGAATAATTCTCCTTGAGGTATTGGTTTATGTCGTTGAAAAAGTCGTCCCTGATTGTCCTGTTCTCGCTGCTTTTCTTCTTTGTTGTCAGCATCGTTACCAGCGTTGGCCTCATCATTAAAAGTAATAACTCGCTGGATAACGTGAACAAAGAGATCCAGGTGGTGCTGTCGATTATTGACCCCATCAACCACAGCCGTACGCTGCGCGTGCGGGTGATGGAGTACGTCAAGATGGTGGAAGCGGGCAATGCGGCGGACGAGTCTGTAAAGCTAACCGCCGTGAAAGAGGCGCTGACCAAAGCGGACAATGCCTTTGCGGCGTTTATGGCTTCGCCGCGTCTGACGGATGAAGCGCCGCTGGTGAGTGCCTATCAGGACGCCTGGCAAAACTACCGTAACCAGGGGCTGGCGCCGCTGATCGATGCCGCTGCGGCGCACGATGTCGCCAAATTTAACGCCCTGATCCCGGAAGTTTCCCGTCTCGATCGCCAGTACGAAATCATTCTCGACCAGGTCCTTTCCGTCCACCAGAAATACGCCAAAAGCCTGAACGAGGATGCGCGCAGCAATTTCGTGTCCGGCCTGGTGATGATTGCCGTTATTGCCAGCCTGTTTGTGGTGGTGATTGTTGCCGTCAGCATCTTCATGAAGCGCTTTGTCTTTGCCCCGGTTAACCTGGCGCGCGAGCACTGCAGCCAGATTGCCGCAGGCAAGCTGGACATTCCGGTGCCGGTGAAGGGGAGTGCGCATAACGAAATCGACCACCTGATGGGCTCGATGGAGCAGATGCGTCAGGCACTGCTTGCGACCATCGCCCAGGTGCGCGATGCGAGCCATACCGTGACGCACGCGGCCCAGGAGATTGCCTCCGGGAATATCGACCTGGCTTCGCGTACCGAGCAGCAGGCTTCCGCGTTGACCCAGACGGCGGCGAGCATGGAAGAGCTGAGCGCGACGGTGGCGAATAATACCGATAACGTGTATCAGGCCGGAAAACTGGTGCAGGACGCGGTGAATAATGCCCACACCGGTGAAGCGGTGACCCGCGAAGTCATCGACACGATGAACACCATTGCTGCGAACTCGAAGCGCATCGAAGACATTACCAGCGTGATCAACAGCATCGCCTTCCAGACCAATATTCTGGCGCTGAACGCGGCGGTTGAAGCGGCGCGCGCCGGCACGCAGGGCCGCGGCTTTGCGGTGGTGGCCAGCGAAGTGCGCACCCTGGCACAGAAAAGCGCGGTGGCGGCTAAGGACATCGAGAGCCTGATTGCGCAGTCGGTCTCCAGCGTCAAAAACGGTGCGGAGCTGGTGAACCGCTCGGGCGAGGTGATTGACTCGATTATTTCGTCGGTGAATAAGGTGAATACGCTGATGGAGCAAATCTCCGTCGCCTCTGAAGAGCAGAGCCGCGGAATTAGCCAGGTCGGGCAGGCGGTGACCGAGATGGATGGCGTAACCCAGCAGAACGCCGCGCTGGTGCAGCAGTCTGCCGCGGCAGCGGCATCGCTGGAAGAGCAGGCGCAGCAGCTTTCGCGGAGTATTTCGAGTTTTAGGTTGCCGGTGCAGGCTTGATTGTATGAGGGGTGGCTCCTGAGGGAGCCTTTTTAATGTCTGGCGTAACTGGAAAGCCGCGCCAGACAAGGCTTCACGTTTTAGTACTAGCAGTCAAAAGCCATAAAAAGCGGCTAGGGTGTGGACACATTATGGACACTCTGACCACCATTAGCACCCTTCAGCGGGTTAAGCGAAATCGCGTCCTGCAGGTACTGAGGAGCGAAGTGCGCATAGACCATTGTCTGCGCAATTTTCGTATTACCTAAGATCCTCTGCAGTGTGATGATATTGCCCCCGTTAATCATAAAGTGCGTGGCGAAAGAGTGTCGTAGCGCATGTGTTGCTTGACCCGCCGGTAAGTCGGGCTTAACTTCTTTGAGGATTCGCCTGAATTCAGCATAACTGGCCTCAGGAAACAGAAAGCCTCGTGCTTTGCCGACTACGTAAGCCGCAACGTCATCAGAGATCGGGACCGTGCGCGGTGTGTTGGTTTTCGTCTTAACGAAAGACACCCGGTTATGAATCACATTCTCCGCCTTCAATCGCGCAGCTTCTCCCCATCTTGCTCCGGTACTCAAACACAAAACCGCAATTTTACGATTATCACCTGAGAGCGCAGCAAGTAAGGCGTCAATTTCCTCAAGAGTGAGATAGCCAGTTTCGGCTGTCTGCTCTTTCAGTTTTTTGAATCCCCTGAATGGATGCTCACCGTTATACAGTTCTGACTCAATCAGGTTGTGAACATCCCACCTAGCGTGATCAGGTAGCGGTTGATGGTGGTTGGCTTAATACCTTCACCCCGGCGTTGAGCATAATATTGCGTTATCAGGCTCTTGGTGATCTGGAAAGCGCACGGGTTTCCGGTCATCGTTTCGAAACGCTCAATTTTCCTGAGATAAGATTGACCGTGTTCCTCATGTTTACCTTTCAGCTTCCACCACAACTCTTTCAGTTCCGACAATTGCCAGCAATGGCCGCAGGCGTGCGACCAGCTCACCCGCTGGGTTTACATGAATGGTGAAATTAACAAAGGGCTGGAAAATCGCCGCGCGAGCGAGTGTGCTTACTGCGTCAGGGGGATTGAATGAAACTGATGTTGTTTTTACTGGCCGCGTCATGAAAACGGCAACCTGACGCGCTCGTTTGAACGTGCGAACAGGGTCGCGACCGAACAAAAAACCGCAATCGGGATGATGAAAAATCAGCTTTCCGTTTCGCAGGGAATTGCCAGGCGAAATGAAACCGCGCAGGTCAGTTTACGCGGCGAACTGCTGGCCGCCGGTGCGATGGCCGCGCGACGTGAACAAACCATTACGAGGCTGATTAATGAGAATGAAACGTTACGCCGCTGGTATGGCGACAAGTTGCCTGATGTTGTGCGCAGGCTGCACACCCGCCCCGGTTGTGCCTCCGCCGGTCATTGTTTACAGCGCGTTTCCGAAAGTGAGCTATTGCCCGATGCCGGAAAGCGATCCGGTCACTAATGGCGACCTGAGTGCAGATATCCGCAGGCTTGAGCATGCGCTTTTACTTTGAAGCATATTAATACTATGGCCTGAGTCATCCCAATATCTTTGTTGTCAAATGAGTAGTTAAAAGATATTCTGAGTTTACATAGATATCAACTCGTGGTTCCTGTTCATAAGGCGCATTGGACAATGTTAGAGGAATTTAAGGAAAAATTGCTATCCGACGATATTCGCGATGTTTATCAACGATATCTTTTGGGTCATGATATTTGGTATTTTCGAGAAAAAAAAGGGTCTGCGGATTTTGCTCAAGATTATGATGATTTTAAATTGTACATGTCTAAAAAACTTGGGATACATGTAAACAATATTGCAATAGTTGGCAGTGCGAAAATGGGATTTAGCTTAAGTCCCAGTAAGAATTATCGAGTTTTCAATGACGATTCAGATATAGATATTGTTATAGTATCCGAGGGTATCTTTAAGGCATCCTGGATGGCGTTTATTGAATTGCATTCAAAGAACTATATGCCTTCATATGCTCCTGTAGCAAAGAATATATTCAAGGGTTTTGTGTCTTTAAAAGAGTTGGATATTAGAGTGGATTTTTTTGACGTTTGGTCAAGAAAAGTTGAGCCATTAAAGAAAGATATTCAAACTATTTTTGGGATACCAAATGAAATCACCTACAGAATTTATGATTCGTGGGAGTCAGTTGAGCGTTATCATATAGCTGGGTTGAGTAGCCTAAAAGATGGATTATAAGGAATGTTGTTATGAGAGCTATTGATTTAATTAGGGTGGAATCAAAGGATATTAAGTGGTTAACAGATAATTTAAAATCTGGAATTATAACAGTCGATAATTCATATCAAAGAAAATATATTTGGCAGTTGAAAGATCAAGTTGCGTTAATCGAAACTATATTGCTTGGATTCCCAATACCTGAAATATATTTATGGGCGAACGATACTGATCCTGATACGGGTGATACAAAATATTCAATAGTTGATGGACAGCAAAGATTGACTACAATTCAAAGGTATTTAAATGATGAGTTCAAGTTAAATAAGGTCAGTTTGGACAATAAAGAATCTGATTATAGTGGGAAGTTATTTTCAGAACTATCGGTAGAAAACAAACGTGAGTTTTGGCGATACCAGTTCTCCTCGAGATTTATCAATGAAACATTACAATATGAGGAAATTGCTAAATTATTTTTGCGTTTAAATAGGACTAGTACAACACTCAACCCGCAAGAACTTCGTAATGCTGAGTTTAATGGGGAGTTTCTAAAATTAGCTGAAAATATTTCGCAGCATGAGTTTTGGTCTAAGTACAATATTTTTTCACCATCCGATATTCGTCGCATGCAGGATATTCAATATATTAGTACTTTGCTAATCTTCTTGCGCATGGGTATTGAACAAGATAATACGCAGAAAACAATCAATCGAGTGTATGATCAGTATAATGAAAACTATCCGGAAGCAAGTGATGATAAGAATGTTTTTAATGAAGTGTTAAGTACTATTTCTAAACTTATTGATGGTCAGTCAGCATTGAAATCAGTTGTTAGGAAAAGAGGTCATTTTTATTTCATATTCGTTCTGGCTTATTATTTCTTGCAACTTAGTCAAGTGAAAAAAGTTAATATGGAATCTGTTGGGGTAAAGCTTGTTAACTTTTTCGATATATATGAATCAAGCGACCCTTCTAATTCTAATGATCTTGTTGAGGAATATAGGGATTTAAGTCAGGAAGGGTCAAAGAAAACTCATAATAGGCAGCGTAGATTTGAAATCTTGAAGGAGTTTTGCTCCTAAGGAAGTTGATGATAGGGGGTAATGATAGCCCCCTGTGAGTTATTCGCTGTAATGAATTGAAGCTGTGTTTAAGTATTTATTTTGATTGAGGGTGGCGCCAGTTTCATACCTTGACTGATTCTGTTGTTTATCATTGGTTATTATATTTTTGCGTTTCTCATGTCGAGGTTGGGAAGGTATTGTAGGGACGTCGCGTTGAAGGTTTTATATATTAATTGAAATGAGTTGAGTAAAAGCCACTTCATTTTTGCAGGCGTTCTTCACCACTGAGCCAGCAATTGTGTCAGGGCTGTTCTGTTAAATATACTTAAACTGAAATATTAAGATAAGTTATTTATTTGCATCGATTGTTTAAGTGGAAAGTAAGGATGATTATATGATAATGGCAGTTATATCTACTCTTGCATCATTAGCAAGTTTGCTTGGTTTGGCATTTCAACTCATAAAAAATAAAGAAAAGCCACTCACTTATTGCTTGCTAGCAATTTCATTTATATTTTCAATAGCATCTGCTTGCTTGTGGGTTGAAAATGAAAATGTGGATGCAGAAAACAAAGCGCTAAAAAATGCACGTGTTCAAGCTGAGCAGTTGATTTCAACTTGGCCTGATGTTGAGCGCTTTAACTTTGTTACAGATGGTGAATTTAGAGGGATTGTGATTTCAGGGATGGCTTTTCTTGAATCGAAAAAAGAGCTTTTCCCTGATACTTACCAGACGGCAAAATCATTGCTTTTTATAGAGTTAGAAGCTGCGGAAAATAAAGATAATAATTATGTATCAAAGAGGGCAAAATTAGAGGAAGCAGCAAGGACAATGATAACAACAATTAAAGGTATACAATTAAATAAAAGTGCTACGTGATTAATGATTGTTTAAAAAGGATTGTTAATTTTCTGGATGGTAATGTTAATCCTTTTATTGCACAACTGATGATAGTCGGAATTCCCAGAACCTATTAATCTTGAATCTATGCATTTAAAATAAATTGATGTTTGCGCATATAATGTATTTTTGGCGAACAAAGCTGAAATTTTGGATTTTAAAACTGAACTTAGCCCCGCATTCGCGGGGCTTCTTGTAACGATGTGGTCAACATGTGGACGTGACCTGAAATAAAAACTTTTATTTCATTGTGTTGAGGCGCTTAAAAAAGCTCCGCAGGGGCCCTCGGCGTTTACTACTTCCACCACAATTCTTTTAATTCTGACAGTTTTTTTTGGTGATTTTTTACATTTGTAATGACTAACATGTTTTTTTGATTGACTAAAGCAACACAAAACTAGCCATCTCTAAAATATATGGAGCTAAAACAGGTAGACTTAAAATAGCAATACCCCCTTAAAAGGGCACTCTCGAAAGCCACCTTCTATAAAAGAGGTCGAAGGTGGGCTTTTACTTTTCTATCAGTTCTGATTTTGTATTGATAACTTATAATTTACGACATGGGTGCTGGCACGATTGAATTGGTATAATGAAAAAACCCACAAAACGCTAGTGATGCAATAAATGTAAGATATAAGTTTTAGCGTGTTTTTTCTGCTATTTACAGACTGGATTTCTTTTTCAAGCCACCATATATACGACAATCTATTATCAAGTAGTTTCGTACATGCTATAGAGAACATTGAGTCCTTAGCGATTGAGTTCGGGATATTCTTGCAATCCTCTTTACTATAAACGGTGGCGTTATCAATGGTTCTGTTAAGTGATGTTATGATCAGCTTTTCTTTAGAAAGGTAATAACTAAATTCTTTGTAGTCGATTTTGACGAATCCATCTACAATCTTTGTTTGCTCAATCCATGCATAATTTCCCATGAAAAATATAACTAACCCAATTAAATAGGATAAGATTAATTTCTTTTTCGACATTTTTATGGTGATGTCTCCCCATGAACTGGTAAATAAAAACCATGATGGCTTTAACATCCCCTCATTTAACCCTCTTTGTATTAGTCGCGCGTCGTTTAGGTTGGTGGTGTTAATTCCATTGGTAATTTTGAATAGTTGGATATCAAACCATTTATCATCAAGTTCTTTCATTCTTACATCTGAGTAGCCAATTGCCAAGTAGCGAAAGACAAATCTTAGTAAATTAGACATTCCATACGCTCTGTTTGTAATTACTATAAATACAGTGCCATAAATAAAATAAATAATGAAATCTTTATTTTTAAAAATATCAGAGAGCATTTTGGGGCCTCAAACTTAAGTGGTAACTCATACATCGGCTGTTGTTAGTAAAACTTTAATGCCACGGACAGTATGTAGGTTATGAATTTTGTGCCATTTTATATAACCTTGCAGTATCATTATCTTATTATCATTGATCATGATTGAGAAAGGAGCAACAACGGAAATGGGAAAGCGCAAGAGTGCTCTGGTTTATGTCCTGACCGTCATTATATTTTTGCTTATTATTCCTGAGATCATTCTGCGTGTATGCACGTCCGAGCAACTTGGACGTATCAGCGACTTCACCAGTTTAGGTGGCTTGTTAAATCCACTTTTGTCCTTGCTCATCTTCCTCGCACTGGTGTCAATCATACTGGCCGCCATCGCTATCGCATTCGTTAAGCGAACCTTTCGCAAAAAATGATGAACTGAAGGTGACTCATAGCGAGCGCCAGCCCTAACCGCTATGAGTCCAAATTCCGCATCACGAAAATTTTTTTATTCACCCCAGCAATATTTCCCCCCCTCATCCGTCTACCTCATCACAAGCCATAATCAGTTACTGTAAACGAGGTAAACACCATGAGAGATTTTGATATGCACGGCAGAGGTCACGGGCGCGGATTCGGTCGCCACCGTATGGGCAAGGGTTTAATCATCGGCGCGGTCATTTTCATCGTACTCGGCCTGCTGGTGATGTCCCTGTGGAACGCCTTACTCCCGGCGATCCTCGGCGTGAAGGCCATCGGGTTCTGGCAGGCGCTGGGCATTCTGGTGCTGAGCCGCATTCTGTTTGGCGGGTTAGGTTTCCGCCCGGGGATGTTTGGCGCGCACCGCCGGATGCACGAGCGCTGGATGAACATGACGCCAGAACAGCGCGAGGCGTTTATTCAGCAGCGCCGCGAAGGATTTGGTCGCTACGGGCGCGGGCACTGCGGCTGGCACGGTCATCGTGACGAAAAACGCGATGACGCCGCGCCAAAAACGCCGGAAGCAGAGTGAGCGAAATGAAAGCCGGGGAGGCGGGCGGATCCATGCTGATGTCGGCGCTCAGTGCCTGCCGCGCCCGGCTGAAAGCCTTCATTCGCGGACGGACGTCCGTTCGCGATGATGCCGACGACATTTTGCAGGAAGTGACCTATCAGCTGATGAAAGTGGAACAGCCGGTCGAAAACGTCGCGGCCTGGCTGTTCCGCGCGGCGCGTAACGAGATGACCGACCGGGCGCGTAAAAAACGCGAGGTGTCGCTCTACGGCTATTTTACGGGCGAAGACGAAGAGGGTTTCCCCGAAGACGAGCTGGCCGAAACCCTGTTCGGCGTACCGCAAACGCCGGAGGAGGAGTATCTCAAAACGCTGCTGTGGGAAGAGCTGGGGCAGGCGCTGTCAGAACTCCCGCCGCCGCAGCGCGAGGTGTTTGAAAAGACCGAGCTGCACGGCTACAGCATTAAAATGCTGGCAGAGGAGACGGGGGCCAGCGAGCAGGCGCTGTTATCCCGCAAGCACAAGGCGGTGCTGTTTCTGCGCACGCGTCTGCGGGATATCTACGACGCGCTGACGGGTGAATAGCGGCGACAGACAAAACCTTACACTCCGGACACTTGTAGATTCATCACTATCGTTTATGATCGGGGCGTCTTGTTATTCTGGAATATTATGCGCAACCGTCAGCTCCTCGGAAAATGGCTTTTGATCATCACCTGTCTCGCGATGGCGCTTTGCCTCGTGCAGCGTGCGGTGTATCTCAACCATTTTTTACAGGGACTGGATCCGCAGATTTCACTGAGTGCAGATGCCCCAACGCAAAGCAATACTGAGCAGTCCGGTCCATCGCCCTGTCAGCTAGGCGCCCAGTCGCTTCTTTGTGCCCTGCCGCTGTTCTTCGACGGCGCGCTGCCGGCCATCATTATCTTCTTCGCGCTGTTACAGCTGCTGACGCAAGGGCGGGCATATGCTCCTGCGGAACAGCCCGTTCAGGCGCCGCCTCCCCGAATACACCTTAAAAACTGCGTTTTCCGTGAATGAAAATCATCGACTTAACACGATAATTTTTCACTGTTCACGGAGTAAAACATGGTTAACCTCTTCAGGGGATTCGTCTTCCTGTGGCTGGCCTGCATCGGCATTGTCCATGCGGCAGACACCGGCTGGCTGATCTCCCCACAAAACGATCACGCCCGCATCCGCTTCCAGGCGGAAAGGGAACAAAAGCACATCAAAGGCCTGCTCACCGTTGAGCTAAAGCCTGGCTGGAAGACCTACTGGCGATCGCCGGGCGAGGGCGGTGTGGCCCCGAAAATCAGTTGGCCGGAAGGCGTAACCGACAGCTGGTCCTGGCCGGTACCGTCGCGCTTCGATATCTCCGGCATGACCACGCAGGGATATCACGATAAGGTCACGATTCCGATCGTTCTCGACGGGGTAAAGAGCGACACGCTGGACGGGACGCTCACGCTCTCCACGTGCAGTAACGTCTGCCTGCTGACGGACTACCCGCTGCATCTTGATTTTACCCAGCCGGTGGATGAGGGCTTCCAGGCCGCCTTCGAGCAAGCGATGCGCACCGTTCCGGGCACGTCGGGCGTATCCGCGGATCTGGCCGCCTGGCTCTCTGGCGACAAGCTGGTGATTACCGGCACCACGGTCGGGAAGTGGGACAATCCGGGGATCTACTTTGACCCGCTGGAGGGTGACGTTCTGCCCGGCGAGCCGGTTATTAAACACGACGGCAATACGCTTAGGGTGGCGGTACCCGTGACCGACGAATGGGGCGATAAACCCGCCTCGCTGGAAGGTAAGAGGCTGTCGTTTGTGCTGACCAATGGCGGTAACGCGCAGCAAACCACTATGACCGTTGGGGCTGCCCCCGCAGAGCCTTCCGCACCGGGCGGAACGGGCAAAATGGTGCTTTTTGCCCTGCTGGGCGGGCTGATCCTGAACCTGATGCCCTGCGTGCTGCCGGTAATGGGCATGAAGCTAAACAGCATCCTGCAGGCGGGATCGGACAGGCGCGCCATCAGGCTGCGCTTCCTGGCCACCAGCGCCGGGATCATCACCTCCTTTATGCTGCTGGCCGCGATGGTGACCGCGCTTAAGCTGACCGGAGCGTCGCTGGGGTGGGGCATTCAGTTCCAGAACCCGTGGTTTATCGGCCTGATGGTTGCCGTGACCTTCCTGTTTGCGCTGAACCTGTTCGGGGCGTTTGAGATGCTTCTGCCATCTGCCGCCGCCGGTCGGCTGGCGACGGCAGGGGGCGCGGGGCCTGGCGGCAGCTTCTGTGAAGGGATGTTCGCCACGCTGCTGGCCACGCCGTGCTCCGCGCCGTTCCTCGGTACGGCGGTTGCCTTTGCGCTTGGCGCGCCGCTGTACTCTTTGTGGCTTATCTTCCTGATGCTCGGCGTGGGCATGAGCCTGCCGTGGCTGTTTGTTGCCCTGGTACCGAAAACGGCCATGCTGCTGCCGAAACCGGGCCGCTGGATGAACACGCTAAAAATCATCCTGGGTCTGATGATGCTGGTTTCCAGCCTCTGGCTGGTGACGCTACTGAGCGTGCATCTGGGTGAAGCGGCCAGCCAGATCGTGATGCTGGTGCTGATCGTTATCGCGCTGGCGCTGTTCACGAAGAAGGGGCAAACCTCCTCGCCGTTGTTCTGGGTCGTGGTCATCGCGCTGTCGGTGTCTGGCGGGTATCAGCTGCGCGGGTTGCTCAACTCACACTCTGACGCCACCACGCAAAGCGTGGCACAGACCATCCCGTGGCAGCCGTTGAGCGAGGAAGCCATCCAGCAGGCGCTGGCGCAGGGGAAACGGGTGTTTGTGGATATTTCGGCAGACTGGTGCGTGACCTGCAAAGTTAACGAGCACCGGGTACTGCGTCAGCCGGACGTTATTGCCGCGCTGAGCCAGCCGGACGTGGTGGCCCTGCGCGGAGACTGGAGCCAGCCCTCCGCGTTTATTGCGGACTTTCTGGCGAAGCGAAATCGTTACGCCATTCCGTTTAACGCGATCTATGGCCCCGGCACGCCTGACGGAGAGATCCTCTCGCCGCTGCTGGACAAGCACACTCTGGTCACCACCCTGAATAACGCAAAAGGCTAATGCATTATGAAAAAATTCTTTATTACGCTTATGTTCCTGCTGGCCTCGGCTCAGGTGATGGCTGCCCAGCCGCTGACGCCGGACCAGGAACAGCGTGCGCAGAAGATGATCGCGGATTTCCTGTTTAACGATCCGAACTCCCCGCGTATTGGCGCGAAAAATCCAAAGCTCACCCTGGTGGTGTTTACCGACTACAACTGCCCGTACTGTAAGAAATTCGATCCGTACCTGGAGAAGATCGTCGAAAAACACCCGGATGTGGCGGTGGTCTTTAAGTTTTTGCCTTTCCGCTCGGAAAGTTCGCTGACCGCCGCGCGTGATGCGTTAACGCTCTGGCGTAAAGATCCCGGGCAGTTTATGAAACTGAACCATACCCTGATGGCCAAAAAGGGATACCACGATGACGCCAGCATTCAGGAGGCGCAGAAGCGGGCAGGTGTCAGCATCACGACGCCGGATGAGGAGAGCATGATAACGATTAAGCGCAGCCTGATCGTCGCAGAAAAAATGGGAATTCAGGGCACGCCCGCCACGCTTATCGGCGAAGGGCTGTTGCCCGGCTGGGTGCCTTTTGAAGAGTTCGACGAAATTGTCAGTGACGCACTGAAAAACCGCTAACCTGAAGGGGGCGGAATGCCCCCGACAAACCGGAGAGGGAAATGAAAAAATTACTGTTACTTTCGGCGCTGGCGACCTCAGGGCTGGCCCAGGCCGCTGAGGCCATACCGGATGTGGTGAAGCAGTTCAGCGAGCAGCAGCAGATCAAAATCATTAAGAAACTGGATGCTCCCGGCGGCGCACCGGCCTGGCTGGGGCAATATCAGGACATGGGCGTGACACTGTTTTTAACCCCGGACGGCAAGCACGTTATTTCGGGCTATCTGTACGATGACAAAGGAAAAAACCTCAGCGAAGGCTATTTCCAGAAAGAGATCTACGCTCCGATGGGTCGCGAGATGTGGAAGAACCTTAATGCGGCGCATCCCCTGAAGGAAGGGGCCGATAACGCCCCGCGTAAGGTCTTCGTCTTCGCCGATCCGTTCTGCCCGTACTGCAAGCAGTTCTGGTCCGAAGCGCAGCCGTGGGTGAAGGCGGGCAAGGTGCAGCTCAACACGCTGCTGGTGGCGTTTCTTAACCCCAACAGCGGTCGCAACGCCTCCGCGATCCTGAATGCGAAAGATCCGGTTTCGGCCTGGCGCGAATACGAGCTTTCCGGTGGGAAAAAATTGCCGAAGCCTGAAGGGGACGCTTCCCGCGAAACGGTCGAGATCCTGCAGAAACATCAGGCGCTGATGGACAGCCTGGGCGCTAACGCCACGCCGGCCATTTACTATCTGAACGCGGAAAACGAGCTGCAGCAGGTGGTTGGTATGCCGGACGCGCAGCAGCTTGAGGCGATGTTCGGGCCGAAGCCGTAAAAAATCGGGCAGAAACGGGGCGTTTCTGCCCGATCTTCACTCAACTACCCCAGCGTCCTTTCAGGTAGTTCACCGCCTGCTGGGTCTGCGGCTGGTTGAGATAATCTTCCCGGAACAGAATGGTGCCGTTCACGTTGGGCAGCGAATCGTTAAGATCGAGCTGTTTTTTCAGCTCCGGCACGCCACCCTGTACCGTCCAGTCCGGCTCATTTTTCGACGGCTCCCCCACCTTGTAGAAGGCAATGCCGATATACAGGCGCGTGTGGGTCGGCTTGACGACGTCGGCCCACCACCTGGTCAGCACGTCATAGCGCGCCGCATCACGGGCGAAGGGCCAGTATATCTGCGGGGCAATGTAG
Organism: Enterobacter chuandaensis; assembly: GCF_039718975.1. Classification (NCBI taxonomy): domain Bacteria; kingdom Pseudomonadati; phylum Pseudomonadota; class Gammaproteobacteria; order Enterobacterales; family Enterobacteriaceae; genus Enterobacter; species Enterobacter chuandaensis. The sequence continues at coordinate 2,406,697 of NZ_CP097173.1, read as the reverse complement.
TCCAGCAAGCCCTGCTGCACCCACTGACGCGTATCGGCGTAGGATTCATCGTAGGCCGCGGCGCCGCGGGTATCCGAACCCGCCGGGTCAAAGGAGCGGTTACGCCACACGCCCGCCGGGCTGACGCCAAACTCTACGCCGGGCTTCGTCTGTTTCACTGCGCGGGACACCTGCACGATCAGTTGCTGCGTGTTGTGTCTGCGCCAGTCGGCCTTTGAGGCAAATCCCTGGCCGTACTGCCGCCAGGTTTGCGCGTCATTGAGCGCGGAGCCTGGCGATTCGGTATAGAAGTAGTCATCGAACTGTACGCCGTCTACCGGGTAGTTTGCCACCACTTCGGTCACCACTTTGGTTATCCAGTCGCGCACGTCGGGAATGCCCGGGTCGAGAACAAAACGATCGCCGGAGACGCGCACCCATTCCGGATGCTGGACATAAACGCTGGACGGGGAAAGATATGCGGTCCGGTTCAGGGCGGCGATGGTTGACGGCTTCGTATTAGTTGACACGCGGTAAGGGTTGAACCAGGCATGGACCTTCATGCCGCGCTTGTGCGCTTCATCCAGCATAAACTGCAGCGGGTCGTAACCCGGATATTCGCCGATGGTGCCCGTCAGCATATCCGACCACGGTAGAATTTTTGATGACCACAACGCGGTGCTGTCCGGCTTCACCTGGAAAAATACGGTGTTAATGCCGAGGCGCTTAAGGTTGTCGAGCTTGCTGGTCAGCGCCTGTTTCTGCATCGCGATGCGCTGGTCGGCGCTGCGGCCATTCACCGAGGCCACCGGGGGCCAGTCAAGGCGAGAGACGGTCGCCAGCCAGATCCCGCGCATCGGCTCGTTTGCCTGCTGCGTCGGCTTGCTCGCGTTGGGAAGAGGGGTAACCAGTGATTTAGGTGGTTTTGAGGAGCAGCTTACAAGTAAAAGCGCGCAGGCAGCCAGCGCACCAATCCGTTTTACGTGTCGCGTCATTTGCTTATTAGCTCTTAAGAATCCGACTGTTAGCCCAGGGATTAAAAGCGGGCGCCGCATGCTCTGTATTTACCTCATCGGTGAGGGAATCCAGATACAGGGCTTCAACTTCCGCACGCGCCCACGGGGTGCGGCGCAGAAACTTCAGGCTCGATTTAACGCTGGGATCTTTTCTGAAACAGTTAATTTTGATGCGGTCACCCAACTCGCTCCAGCCGTATCGCGCCACCAGGGCGTTGACCATCATCTCCAGCGTTACGCCATGTAAAGGATCTTTGGAAATGTGTGCAGTCATAGGCATCGAAGGTCTCAGTTTTAGTGGGGTGAGTTTACCGGTGAAAGGGTACAAGAAAGCAGGGGAAGCGGCAACAAACCTACCTTATTTGAGCGTCATGAATTTTACCCAGAACGGTATAATAACGCTGGCACTATAACCTACAATTTGCGTTCGGGAAAAAAAGAATATGAATGAAAATGGGAACGTCTTTACCTGGCTTGAGGTTTCGGCACAGTTAGTGAGTAAAAGGGATAAGGAAAAAAAAGAAATTGATGTGATAAACGCAAGCAATGAGAAAGAAGGGATTACCAAAATAGTTCATTACCCGTCTTATGAGGAGGTTTGCGTTTCTTATACCCTAATGGATGGCATGACGAAACTTGAAGATAAACTTATCGCTGAAACACGATTGTATGCTACACCAGGTGCACTGGAATGTGGATATGCGCAGTGTATAGACTGGACGGGTGAGGCTATTTTAAATGAAAACATTTATAAGTCGATTGGCTTGTATACCTGCGCCAGATTAAAGCTTGCAGGGTCATGTATTGTGATAAGTAAAAACAAAGCATTCAAAATGCAAAGTTTTTACCAATGTATCGAGGCCTCCGAAAAATCAACCATATCATTTATCCTCGGCGGTTTTTTCTGCTATCAATCGGCAATTTACTGGCTAACGTCCAGACATGAGCAGATAGCACATTTTATTCACGCAGGGCTGATTAAGAAAGCCTCTTTGCAGTTTTACCCGGATAAGAAGAAGCGAAAAACGCCTGATTATCTTATTGAAACGCACAAGGGTATATGGCATGTATTTGAGAGTAAAGGTGGAGGACATACATCGCGATGGCAGAGGATAGAAGAGGGTGTCGCACAATTAGACAGCGTCACTCAGATTGTCCGTAAAGATGGAGAGCCAGAAGATATCATCACCTTCGTTTGTTCACACACGTCGATAGATGCCGGTAATGAGATCTCCATCAGCGTTGTTGATCCTGTCCCGGACCATGCACAGCCCCTTATTATCAATCCCGACGTTTGCACCCTTCTCTCAAAACTCACGTCAATCAGTCTTTACGATACCCTGTCCGCCATTGAAACAAGCCGTAAGTATGAGATAGAAGGAATGGATGAATGGGTATTTGTCCACGCGCCAGAATATGATGACGTTCAGTTTGGTATTCCCAAAACATACCTGAAGTTCAAGGATAAAATAAAATCCAGCCTTGGGATCTATCTTGCGCTGAAAGAGGTGATTGATCTTAAGCTTGTTGAGAATAACGAGACAGGTTATTTCAAAGAGGGTCTGATAAAACTCGCTGAGTTATTTCCTTCCCGAACAGAACTACGCAATGTTATTAAGAGAGTAAAACCTACGCTGGAACAGTACAGGAAAATAACTGAAAATAATTATGGCCATTTTTTAAAAAGCCTGGCGGACTCCCTCGCGCTTAAGCCCCTGGCGGAAATCATTCTCCTGAAAGAATACCTGTTAGCTGACACATTACCGGAATCAATAAAGAAACACCGTTCGCCATGGGGCGGACTGACGCGTACCGCGCCACTGCCGGGTTATGATGATCCCTGGGCTACGCCGAAAAGTAAGTCTTCAAACAGACCAAAGAAACCCCGCCTGTAACGACGGGTCGTAAAGGTCACGATCGCTCCTGACGTCCGGCGGCCTGCAGCAGTTGCTCACGCAGCCAGACGCTCGCCGGATCCTGACCGTTTTTCGGGTGCCAGTACATATAAAGGATAATCGGCTGGAGCGGCAGCGGCGGCGGGAATATATCCAGCGTCGCCGCAAACTGTCGCAGCATCCGTCCCGGCAGGGTGCATACCAGGTCGGTGCTGGCGACCAGCGGAGGCGCCATAGCGTAACTCTGAGTAGACATCACCACATTACGTTGATGGCCGAGTCCGGCCAGGGTTTGATCGACAAAGCCGGTAAACGGATCGCCTTCCGATGACACCACCAGATGAGCAAGGGCGCAGTAGCTTTCCAGATCCAGCGGACCTGTCCCGCGCGGGTGTTCTTTACGCTGGGCGGTGGCAAACGCGTCGTCGAGCAGTTTGCGCCTGACCCAGCCGTCATGCGCCCCCGCGCTTACGCCGATGTAAATATCTACGTCACCGTATTCCAGCTGTTGCGGCAATTTGGCCATATCAGGCAGGGCGAAGCGCAGACGTATCCCCGGCGCATCGGTGCTTATCTGGTTCAGCAATTCGCTGCCCAGCATCAGCGCCGGGTTTTCATGTAGCGCGATAACAAAGGTCCGGGTGCTGGTCTTCGCATCAAACGCGGTGGGAGCAAACATCGCGCTGATGCCGCGTAAAACGCTTTCAACCTGCGGCTTCAGCGCCTCCGCTCTCGGGGTGGGTAACACCCCGCGTCCATGTGGGGAGGGGATAAACAGCGGTTCGCCAAAGAGCGCGCGCAGACGCGCCAGGCGGGCGGATAGCGCGGGCTGGCTGATGCCCAGCCGCGCGGCCGCGTGGGTGATGTTCCTGTCCTGAAGCAGAGCGTCCAGCGTCAGGAGCAGGTCTATGTCCATCTCAGAAACGGGCACCATTTTATTTCGCGCTGCTGGCGTCCCGGTTGGTATAGGTGACGGGGACCCAGGCATAGCCGCCTTTCTCACCTTTCGTCACGTATCCGATACCCGGGAAAGGCAGATGGGGCGCGGCAACCAGGTCTCTGTTTTTCACAAAGTCTGCGAACGCCTGCTCGCGCACGCGGGCCGCGCTGTCCTGATCCTGATCGTAGGCGATAGTGACCTCAGGCCGCGGGAACTGGACTGCCGCAACGTGGATAACGTCACCGATGAAGGTGATCTTCTCGCCTTTACTTTCAAGCGTGTAGAAGGCCGAGCCCGGCGTATGTCCGGGGTGAACCGTGCCGGTAAGCCCTGGAAGAATTTCAGAGGTCCCGCTAAACGGCACCACTTTGCCGGCGTCAAGATAGGGCTTTAAGGTTTTCTGCGCGACGTCAAAGTAGTTCTGGTCGTAGCCGGTTTTTTTCTGATTGTCTTCGTTAAAAAAAAAGTCGACGTCCGGCTTGCCGAGGTAAACGCGCGCGTTGCTGAACACCACCTTGCCGTCTTTCACCAGGCCGCCTGCATGATCGGAGTGGGCGTGGGTCAGCAGGACTTCAGTGATGTCCTCGGGTTTAATCCCCTGGGTGGCGAGGCTCTCAATCAGACGTCCGCCGTTGCCGGGGCCAAAGAGCTGGCCTGAGCCCGTATCTACAAGAATTTTATGTCCGGGCATCGCAATCAGGAACGCGTTGATGGACACCTCAGGCGGGTTGGTCTGAAAATTTTTCGCGAGCAGCGCATCAATTTTTTGCGGCGTTGTCCGGCGCAGCAGTTTATGCAGATCCTGCGCGACGGTCCCGTCCGTAAACGAGGTGACCAGAACGTCGCCGACCTGAACGCTGTATCCACCCGCCGGTTGTTTAACAACGTGCTGCGGCGTCTCTGCCGATGCCTGCAGCGCAGGGTAGAAAAGCAATGAGCTGGAAATCAACGTGGACAGGGCAAGTTTTTTCACGGTAAGCATACGAGTCTCCTTTGAAAGCGCTCATCTTACTTCTTCGTAAAATTATAAGAACCTGCCCGGAAATGATAGGACCTATAAACGGGATAAATAGCAAAGCGCAAAGGCCGGGGAGGAGGGAACCTTTCCCGGCTCATAAAACATTATTTTTTCAGCGGCGCGCTCCAGCTGTCCGGGGTGGCTTTCGACCAGGAGCCATAAGCGGCATTAGGCAGCACAATCCAGTCGTTACCGAAGTGTTCGGCGCTGGCCTCAACCAGCTCACGCTGCTGCTCGCTCGGCTTTTTGTTTTTAAACTGCACGGCGAAATCCGGCAGGCTGTCGCCAAACAGCATCACGATCTGCTGCTTTTTGAGGATGCTCTGGCGACGCTCTTCCTTGCTGACCGTATCCAGAAGCACGCTTTCATCGGACACCTGCGGAAGTCCCAGGGCTGTTAACGTTCTGAGCGTATCGGCTTTATTTTCCTGCATGCGGTCCGAGACATAATAGATACGGACCTTGCTTTGATTCACATGGTCAAGAAACGCCTTCGCACCAGGAATTAAGCCAGGTTTTCCCTGTTTTTCCCAGTCGCTCCAGGTGTCCCATTTTGTAAAGTCGTGACACTGCTCCGTATCGCGCACCAGCAGAGGGGTGTTATCCAGTACCGTTTCATCCAGATCCATTACCACGGCGTAATTTTCAGGCGTTTTCAGATCTTTTAACTTTTCGTTGAAACGCTCGGTGGCAAACCGATACGTCTGCAGCTGAAGAGCCATGATCTCTGCTGATTTCTGCTGATAGCGCAGCGCCATTTCGTACGCTTTGGGTTCACACAGGTCGCCCCCGGCGGCCGTCGCCGTTGCCGTTGCACTCAAAACAGGTAATGCCAGCAGTAATGCCTTAGCCATTGAATTCACACTTCTTTCCTTTACACCGTGGTTAAAATTCCGAAAGCGTAATGAAATTCAATGACAGAAATATGAAGGCCGCGTTGCTAAACCAGCATGTAATACCAGAACAGGGCGACCTCGTCTTTTTCCGGTAAGGCGTTGTAGAGATAGCGATCGTATCCGCCCAGGGTAAACCCGTAATGACGATAAAACAGACAGGCAGAGACGTTCACATTTTGTGTTTCAAGCCGTAGTCCCGGCGCGTTTACGCTTCGGGCCCAAACGTGCGCGGCGGCCATCAGTTTTTGCGCGGCGCCGGTTCGGCGTTTCGTACGCTCCACGGCGATGTAGTCCACCGAAATAAACTTATTCCAGCCGATTGACGCGGTAATAAATCCCGCTATTTCACCGTCATCCGTTTCGGCGACAAGAAAGATGGCGTCCGGATTAACGCAGTGGTTTTCAAGGGTTTGGATGTCGAGCTCGTAGGTTTTAATCCAGGGCTCGGCAACGGCTTCAATATGCAAATCACCGTGGATAAAAGGCTCTCTGGCGATGCGGCTAATGGTGAAAGAAAAGTCACAGCATTCAAGGCGTGGGAGATCGGTATTTAATCCTTTTCGAATCTGCATAGTATTCCCGGTAGTGAGTTATTTCATAAAGAATAGACGAAGCGGTTAAAACCGCTGAGGTAACACACTTGTGATCCTGAACTAAGCTTGTACTTCGTTCCGCGTAAAATGTGGGTCATTCGAGGACAATGAATGGAATTCAGGACATTTCAAAAGCAGTGGGGTGCTGAGTTTATTTCCGATGACGTGGTACGTTTTCGCGTCTGGGCAGAAGGACAGAAAGAACTTACGCTACGCCTTGCCGCCACCGATACGCCGATGAGTGCCGTCGGCGGCGGCTGGTTCCAGGCCGACGTGAACGGCGTCGCGCACGGTACAGAGTATCAGTTTGTCTTGCAGGACGGCATGACGGTACCCGACCCGGCCTCGCGCGCGCAAAAGGGCGACGTTAACGGCCCCTCCGTTGTTATCGATCCCCGGCGCTATCAACCGGTTAACCGGGAATGGGCAGGACGGCCCTGGGAAGAGACGGTCATTTACGAACTGCACGTCGGCACGTTTACCCCTGAAGGCACCTTCCGGGCGGCTATCGATAAGTTGCCGTATCTTGCCGAGCTTGGCATAACCCAGATCGAAGTCATGCCCGTCTCCCAGTTTGGCGGATCCCGCGGCTGGGGCTACGACGGCGTGCTGCTGTATGCCCCGCACTCTGCCTACGGTACGCCGGAGGATTTCCACGTATTTATCGATGCCGCACACGGGCTGGGGCTTTCCGTGGTGCTGGATATCGTGCTCAACCACTTCGGCCCGGAGGGGAACTACCTGCCGCTATTGTCGCCCGCGTTTTTCGATGCGAATCGAATGACGCCGTGGGGCAACGGCATCGCTTACGAGCGCGAGCCGGTGAGGCAGTACATCACCGACGCGCCGCTCTACTGGCTGACGGAATATCGTCTGGACGGCTTACGGTTTGATGCCATCGACCAGATTAAAGACAGCTCGCAGACGCACGTCCTTCAGGAGATCGCAGAGAAGATCCGCGAGGCGATCCCGCACCGTCACGTTCACCTGACCACGGAAGACAGCCGCAACGTCATTTTCCTGCACCCGCGCGATGAACAGGGCAACACCCCGCTGTTCACCGCAGAGTGGAATGATGATTTCCACAATGCTGCCCACGTGTTTGCCACCGGCGAAACGCACGCGTACTACCAGGATTTTGCGCCTGAGCCGGAGAAAAAATTCGCCCGGGCGCTGGCGGAAGGCTTTGTGTATCAGGGCGAGATTTCGCTGCAAACCGGCGAATCGCGCGGGGTGGAGTGCCGCACCCAGCCGCCGCAGTTCTTCGTCGATTTTATCCAGAACCACGATCAGACCGGGAATCGCGCCCAGGGGGAGCGGCTTATCACCCTCGCGGGGGCCGATAAAACGCGAGTGCTGCTTGCCGCGCTGCTGCTTTCCCCCCATATCCCGCTGCTGTTTATGGGCGAGGAGTTCGGTGAAACGCACCCGTTCCTGTTCTTCACCGATTTTCACGGCGATCTGGCAAAGGCGGTGCGGGAAGGGCGCGCAAAAGAGTTTACCGGCCATGCCGGGCACGATGACACCGTCCCGGATCCGAACGACGTGAACACGTTTGTTCGTTCAAAGCTCGACTGGCATAAGATTGCTACCGACGAAGGGAAAACGTGGCTGCGCTTCACGCGCCATCTGCTGACGTTGCGCCATCGCTATATCGTTCCGCTTCTGCATCAGGGCAGCACCGTTAAGGGCAAGGCGATCGAGACCGCGCCCGGCATGGTAGCGGTGAACTGGCGCTTCCCCTCCGGGACGCTCTCTCTGGCGCTCAATATCGGCCCTAAGCCTGTCGACTTGCCCGCGCTCGCAGGGGAGACACGCTTCGCCTGGCCGGAGGTAAAGGACGTTTTGCCGCCGAACAGTATTGTCGTTCGCTTTGCTGATGGAGACGCATCGCTATGATCCCTTCCGCCACGTACCGTATCCAGTTCCGCAACGGCATGACGTTTGACCGCGTTGTCGGGCTGGTGCCGTATCTGAAAGACCTCGGCATCAGCCACCTCTACGCTTCGCCCGTGTTTACTGCCACAACGGGTTCTACCCACGGCTATGACGTGACCAACCCGAATGAAATTGCCCCCGCAATTGGCGGTCGGGAAGGGTTTGACCGCATGGCCGCGGCGCTCAGGCAGGCCGGCATGGGGCTGATTCTGGATATTGTCCCGAACCATATGTCCACCTCGCTGGAAAACGCCTGGTGGCGGGACGTGATTGAATACGGCCAGCAGAGCCGCTATTTCCGCTATTTCGATATCGACGCGTCGCGCCCCCTTACGCTACCGTTTCTCGGCGATACCTTTGAGGCGGAGCTGGAGAAGGGGGCCATCACCTTAAAACGTGACACTGTCACGAAAAAAGCCGCTCTGGTCTATTATGACGCCGAGTATCCGCTCAACCCGGGCACGTACAGCGAGGATAAGAGCATCGCTGAACTGCATGACGCGCAAAGCTGGCGGCTGATGTCCTGGCGGGAAGCGCCGAAGCAGCTCTCGTGGCGGCGCTTCTTTGAGATCACCGGTCTGGTCGGCGTTCGGGTGGAAGATGACGCCGTCTTCGACGATTCGCACCGGCTGATCCTGGAGCTGGTCCACGCGGGCGTGGTAGACGGCCTGCGCATTGACCACGTCGACGGCCTGGCCGATCCGCTGGGCTATCTGCAGCGCCTGCGGCAGAAAACCGGACCCGACTGCTACATCACGGTTGAAAAAATCCTCGCGAAGGGAGAACAGCTCCCCGCAGACTGGCCGGTATCCGGCACCACCGGCTACGAGTTTATCGCCTCGCTGGCGGAAGTGCTGGTCGACGACGATAACCTCTCGCGCCTGGAGACCATCCACGACGAGACGCTGGGCGTCACGGTCGATCGGCATGCTGAACTGCGCGATGCCAAGGGCCTGATGACCGATCGTAATTTTGAGGGCGAGTTCACCACGCTGCTAAACCATGCGGACGATCTGGCCCAACGCAATGACGTTGCGCTGCCGCGCGAGGAGATCCGCCACGCGCTGCGCGAGCTGCTTATCGCCTTTCCGGTGTACCGCACCTATGGCACCCGCGAAGGTTTAACCCCGCCGGACGTGGCGCTGCTCAACCGCGTGATTGCCAGCGTGGAGACCTCCGAAGCGGCCCTGAGCCTGATTGTGCGCATTCTTACCGGCGATCTGCCGGAAGATTGCCGCGACTCCGCCGCGCTGTTCAGAACCCGCTTCCAGCAGCTGACCGGGCCGCTGATGGCGAAGTCGGTGGAGGACACGCTGTTCTTTCGCCACAACCTGGAGCTGGCGCTCAATGAAGTGGGCGCTGACCCGACGCCGCGCGCGTTCTCGTTATCCCGTTTTCACCAGGAGATGCGCATTCGTCTCGCCCGTCAGCCCGACGCGCTGCTGGGCACCTCCACGCACGATACCAAGCGCGGAGAAGACGCCCGGGCGCGGCTCTACACCCTGACGGAGGCGCCGGAACGCTGGGGAGAAAATCTCGCCCGCTGGCGACAGATGAACCAGACCCAGGTGCGTTTTCTCAACGACGGCACCGCGCCCAACGCTGCCGATACCTGGATGATCTATCAGGCGCTGGCGGGGGTCTGGCCCGCCACGCTGTCGCCTGATGATGCCGAAAGGCTTGCATCGCTGGAGACGCGTTTCCTCGGCTTCCTTGAGAAAGCGCTTCGCGAGGCAAAGCAGCGCACCGACTGGACAGACAGCAACGAGAGCTATGAGAGCGTGGTGCTGAGCTACGCGCGGTATCTGCTGTCCCCGGATAACACGCTCTTTTTGCAGGATTTCAGCGAGGCGATGCAGCCCTTTATCCGTGCCGGACTGATGAACAGCCTCAGCCAGACGGCGATCAAGCTGACGGCTCCCGGCGTGCCGGATATCTATCAGGGCAGCGAAGCGCTTAACTTTAGCCTCGTCGACCCGGATAACCGACGTGAGCCGGACTTCAACGCGTTGGTGCAAAACCTCAGCGCGGCGGATGCCACGGTGTTCGACAACCCGGCGTGCTGGCGGGACGGCAGGGTTAAACAATTTGTCACCGCCACGCTGCTGCGGCTGCGGCCGCATTACGACGCGCTTTTCCGCTACGGCGACTGGCTGCCGCTCAAGGTTTCCGGCGAGCGCGAGGAGAACCTGATTGTCTATGCGCGGGTTAAGGACGAGGAGGCGCTGATTGTTGCCGTGCCGCGGCTGGTCTTTGGCGTCACCGACAACGCAAAACTATGGGTCAATACCAGGGTAGCGATACCCGAGGAGCTGGCGGGGAAACGCTATCGGGATCTGTTCAGCGGTGAAAGCCGCATTCTGCAAGAGACGCTGGATTTAACGTCTGAAACGGGATGTTTATTAGTTCTGCTTACCTGCGAATAATCGTGGAGAACGAAAATGGCAAAGGATACTACGTTTGAAATTCGGGCCGGTCATGGCCAGCAGTTGGGTGCTAATTATGACGGGAAAGGGGTCAACTTCGCGCTGTTCTCCGCGCACGCTGAGCGGGTGGAGCTCTGTCTGTTTGACCCGTCCGGGAAAACCGAAATCGCCCGGCTGGAGCTGCCGGAGTATACCCATGAGGTCTGGCACGGCTATGTGCCCGATCTGAAACCCGGTGCGCTTTATGGCTATCGCGTCTACGGCCCCTACGATCCGGAAAACGGCCACCGCTTCAACCCGCATAAGCTGCTTATCGACCCGTATGCCCGAGAACTGGTGGGTGATATCGACTGGAACGACGCCCATTTCGGCTATGAGCTGGGGCATGAGGAGCTGGATCTTAGCTTCGATACGCGGGACAGCGCGCCGTTCACGCCAAAATGCAGGGTTATCGACCCGAACGCTTTCGACTGGCAGGACAACAACCGGCCAAACGTGCCCTGGCCGCATACCGTCGTCTATGAGAGCCACGTGAAGGGTTTTACCCAGATGAACCCGGCCATTCCGCCCGAACTGCGCGGCACGTTTGAGGGCATGGGGCACAAAGCCTCGGTCGACTACATCAAAAGCCTCGGCATTACCTCGGTGGAGCTGCTGCCGGTTCACTGGTTCCCGGACGATCAGCATCTGCTCGACCGCGGCCTGAAAAACTTCTGGGGCTATAACACGCTCGGCTTTTTTGCCCCGGCGTCGCGCTACTACGGCCCGGCAGGGATCCAGGGCTTTCGCGATATGGTGCGCGCGTATCATGACGCGGGCATCGAGGTGATTCTGGACGTAGTTTACAACCACACGGCGGAAGGTAATGAGCTGGGGCCAACGCTCTCGTTTAAGGGTATTGATAACTACAGCTACTACCGCACCCTGCCGGACCAGCACCGGTATTACATTAACGACACCGGGACGGGGAACACGGTGAATACCTCGCACCCGCGCGTGCTGCAGATGGTGATGGATTCCCTGCGCTACTGGGCCGAATCCATGCATATTGACGGTTTTCGCTTCGATTTAGGCACCATTCTTGGCCGCGAGCCCGAAGGGTTTGACCCACGCGGCGGTTTCTTTGATGCCGTCACCCAGGATCCGGTGCTCTCGAAACTCAAGCTGATCGGCGAACCGTGGGATATCGGCCCCGGCGGCTATCAGGTCGGTGGCTTCCCGCCGGGCTGGGGGGAGTGGAACGACAAATACCGCGATACCGTTCGTGAGTACTGGAAGGGGGACAACGTCTCGACGGACTTTGCCGCGCGCCTGCTGGGCTCCGGCGATCTGTACGATCTGCGCGGTCGTCGCCCGTGGGCCAGCGTCAACTTTATCACCGCTCACGACGGCTTTACGCTGAATGACCTGGTCTCGTACAACGAGAAGCATAACGCCGATAACGGCGAGGACAATAACGACGGGCATAACGATAATCGCTCGTACAACTATGGCGAAGAAGGGCCGACGGAGAACCCGGATATTATTGCCACCCGCGAACGGCAGAAGCGTAATTTCCTGACTACGCTGCTGTTTTCCCACGGCACGCCGATGCTGCTGGCGGGGGATGAGTTTGGCCGCACGCAGAAGGGCAACAACAACGGCTACTGTCAGGACAGCGAGATCTCATGGATCGACTGGAACGGGCTGTCCGAATACGACGCGGAGCTGCGCGACTTTACCCGCCATCTCATTGCGCTTCGCGCATCGCAGCCGCTGCTGCGTCGTGAAAGCTGGCGCGACGGGCTGGAGATCCGCTGGTTCAATGCCGGAGGGGGGCCGCAGCAGGCGGAGCAGTGGGATGAAGGCTCGACGCTCGGGGTTTCCATCAGCAGGCCCGACCTTGTTCAGGAGGACGGCATCTGGCACGACGTGCTGATGCTGTTCAATCCGTTCGAAGGGACGGTTCCGTTCCAGATCCCGCAGTTTGGTGAAGGAGGATGGGTGCTGGAGCTGTCTACGGCGGATGACGCTGCCGCCGGGACAGCGATCACCGAAACCGTAGAGTACGACCTGGCCGGACGCAGTATTACCCTGTTCAGACGTCCGTGATTCAGAGTGATGCCGCCGCCCGGGCGGCGGTGTCATACAGGGAGGAGATCGCGCGTAACAGCTGCGCGGTTTCGCCGATCGATTTCCCGGAAATGCCGCTCTCCGCGTGGATCGCGATAAGACACGCTTCCCGCACGTCCCGGTATTTCATGCACAGCGCTTTCCCTTCCTCCGTGGTGGAGAAAAAGAGCTCTTTCCCTGCCTTCTCGCTCGTCACGTAGCCCGCTTTGACCAGCTTTTTCAGAGCATAGGTCACCACATGGGTGTCTTCCACGTTGAGAACAAAGCAGATATCGGCCAGCTTTTTCTTGCGGTCGCGGTGGTTTACGTGGTGGAGAAGCGAAACGTCAAAAGCGCCCATATCCGGCTCTCCGGCTGCGGTCATGCAGCGCACCATCCATTTGTTAAACGCGTTGCTGGTCATGATCAGCGCGTACTCCAGCTCTGACAGTTCCGCGCAGCGCTCGGACACCAGATGGCGGGAAGAGACGATCCGGCCATCGTTGATATCGTCTTGATGGGGTAAGGCACTCTTTTTTGCGGTCATAACGTTCCTTAGCCAGAAATGTAAACTCGTCGATAAAATAAGAACATTTTATTGATAAATTGTTTACATGTTTTTGTGGTTCAGATATAGCTTTTTAGCGCAGGTTTTTCGAAGCCTGACGAAAAAACACAACATCGCTCGCCGCAAATTAAAAAAATAGCCGTCGGCGCGCAACGCTCACTTTCGATAGGGTAAACGTTTATGGACGGTACTACGCTGCTGCCGCTGATCGGGATACCGATCGTGGTTATTGGTTTTGCACTGCGCTTCAACCCGCTGCTGGTGGTCGTAGTGGCGGGGCTGGCGACGGGTCTGCTGGTCGGCATGGATTTCGGGATGCTGCTGGAGACCTTCGGCGAGAAGTTTGTGAATAGCCGATCGCTGGCGACCTTCATCCTGATCCTGCCGGTGATCGGTCTGCTGGAGTATTACGGGCTTAAAGAGCGCGCCCAGGCCTGGGTGGCGAAGATCGCCAGCGCCACCTCGGCGCGTATTCTGATGCTCTACTTTGTGGCGCGTGAAGGTACGGCGGCGCTGGGATTGATGTCCCTAGGCGGTCATGCCCAGACGGTGCGCCCGCTGCTGGCGCCGATGGCCGAAGGGGCCGCGCTGAACGAATATGGCGAGCTGCCGCAGCACATCCGCGACAAAATCAAAGCTCATGCCGCCGCGTGCGACAACATCGCGGTCTTCTTTGGGGAAGATATCTTTATCGCCTTTGGTGCGGTGCTGCTGATTGACGCCTTCCTGAAGGAAAACGGAATTGAAGGGATCGAGCCGTTGCACATCGGCCTGTGGGCCATTCCAACTGCCATTGCTGCATTGATTATTCATATGACGCGCCTGCTGCGCCTGGATGCCAGCATCCGTCGCGACGTCATGGCCTGGCGAGCAGAGCAGGGTACCCAGGGGGCCGCGCAATGATGACGCTTATCACCATTAACCGCGTGTACTATCTGATCGGCTTTGTCGTCATGCTGCTGGTTGTGATGACCCTGCGCGACCGCGCTAATCCGAAGCGTTTTACCACCGCGCTGTTCTGGTTCTTATTCGGCGGGATCTTCCTGTTTGGTGACCTGATGGTTCAGGAGCTGGGGAAATCGCTGGCGTACCGGATCGTTGGCGGGTGCGTTATCGCTATCGCGCTGCTGGCAGGTTTCGGGCTTGTCGGGAAAGGGCATTATAAAATGGCCTCCGACGAGGAACGCGTTGCCTCATCGAACCGGCTCAAAAACTGGCTGTTCCTGCCCGCGCTGATGATCCCGGTGGTGACGGTTATCGGGACGCTGTTCCTGAAGGGCGTGTCGATTGGTGGCGTTTATCTTCTCGACCAGAAACAGCTTACTCTTGCGGCGCTTTGCGTGGCCTGCGTCGCGGCGATCCTCACCGGCTGGTGGCTGACCAAAGGCACGCCGCTGCACGCCATTCGTCAGTCTCGTCGTCTTGTCGATACCATCGGCTGGGCGGTGATCCTGCCGCAGATGCTGGCGATGCTCGGCGGCGTGTTCGTGGCGGCCAATACCGGTGATTCGGTGCAGAAGGTGGTGAGCCTGTTCGTGAACCCGGACAGTCGCTTCATGCTGGTGGTGATTTACTGCGTGGGCATGGCGCTGTTTACCATGATCATGGGTAACGCCTTTGCGGCATTTCCGGTGCTGAGCGCGGGGATCGCCTTGCCGTTCCTGATCAACGTGCATCACGGTAATCCGGCACCGTTGCTGGCGATTGGCATGTACGCGGGCTACTGCGGCACGCTGATGACGCCGATGGCCGCGAACTTCAATATCGTTCCCGCCGCGCTGCTGGAGCTGAAAGACAAATATCAGGTGATCAAAATCCAGATCCCGACCGCGTTAACCCTGCTGGTGGTGAACGTGTTCCTCATGTATTTCCTCGTGTTTCGCTAAGGAGCTGTTATGGAATTGACGCAACATCAGGCTGACGCGTTTGCCCGCATGCCTTTAACCTATTTGCGCCAGGAATACCCGAACCACATCATGCATCTGCTGAATGATGATGGCGACGTTCTGCCGCCTCGCGAGCTGCACCCGATTTTCTACGGCTGTTTTGACTGGCATTCGGCGGTGCACGGCTACTGGCTGCTGCTGCGCTGTGTGCGCCTCTACCCGGAACTGCCGAGCCGGAATGACATCGTTGCGCTTTTCGACGAGCACCTGACCGAGCAGAACGTGGCGAAGGAGCTGGCCTATTTCACCGCGCCGTTCCGCGCCTCGTTCGAACGCCCCTATGGCTACGGCTGGCTGCTGGCGCTGGCCCAGGAGCTGAAACAATCGTCTCTGCCGCAGGCCGCAGGCTGGTACCAGACGCTGGAGCCGTTAACCCAGGATATTCGCAACCGGCTGGTGGATTACCTCAGCAAGCTTACCTATCCGATCCGCGTCGGGACGCACTACAACACGGCGTTTGCCCTCGCGCTGGGGCTGGACTACGCCCGAGCCGTGGAAGATAGCGCGCTTGAGCAGGCGATTGTGACGGCGGCGGAGCGGTTTTACCTCGCGGATACGCGCTATCCGGCCCATTACGAACCCGGTGGCGATGAGTACATTTCTGGCGCGCTGACGGAAGCGCTGCTGATGAGCAAGGTCGCAGAGAATTTCCCGGCCTGGTTCGACGCGTTTCTTCCGGATGTCGGCTCCATTGCGGCGCTGATGAACCCGGCGGAAGTGAGCGACCGAACCGACCCGAAAATCGCCCATCTCGACGGGTTAAACCTCAGCCGCGCGTGGTGTATGAAGCATATTGCCCGCGCGCTTCCCGCAAATCATCCGGCGCAGCAGGCGCTGAGTGATGCCGTGGCGAAACACCTGACGGCAAGCGTGGAGCATGTGGTGGGTAGCCACTACAGCGGCGGGCACTGGCTGGCGAGTTTTGCGCTGCTGGCTCTTGAATAAACGAACGAGTCGTCTTTTTTGCCGGGTGGCGGCTTTGCCTTACCCGGCCTACCGCACTACATAGGCCCGTGCAAGCGTAGCGCCGCCGGGCGCTGCCTGCTCACGCTAAACAAAACAGCCCCCGTCGAGGCGATGACGGCTATCCACAGCGCAAAATGTACGGCCCGGTCATGGTCTGATTCGGTCGTCGCAAGCAGCACACCCACCGCGGCGGTACCAAGGCACTGGCCGAACGTCCTGACGATAGACAACACGCCCGATGCATAGCTGGCATATTCCCGCGCCACGTTAGCGAGCATCTCCCGGTTATTGGGGCTCTGGAAACACCCAAAACCTATCCCACACACCAGGCTGCGCAGGCAGATATTCCATGCCGAAGGGTTTTCCGGCATCGTCGCCAGCAGAATCAGGCCGCAGACAAAAACGATCAGCCCAATGGTTGAAATCAGCGGCGCGGAAATCGTATCCGCCCAGCGCCCCGCGTGTGGCGCGATGATCACGATACCAATCGGCCACGGAGTAAAAAGCAGCGCGGATTCGAGCGGGGTATAGCCATACACGCTCTGAAACAGGAACGGCAGGGCGACAAACGTAATGCCCTGGCTGACAAACGAGGCCAGTGAGGTCAGGGCGGCAAGCGTGAAGCGGCCATTGCTGAACATCACGGGAGGCAGCAAAGGGCTTCGGGTCCGTCGAATATGCCAGATAAAGGCGATGGCGCTAAGTATGGCAAGCATCGCCCAGCAAGCGGTCTCCTGACTGATGTGCCGGGAATGGTTAGCGGTCACGATTGTTGAACCTAACAGGACTGCCGAGAGCACCGCGCCAGCCGTGTCAAAGGGCATTTTTTGAGACGCGGATCCACGCGGTAACGCCTTCCAGGCCAGCAGCAGCGCAACGCTTCCCGGAATAATGTTAATGGCAAACAGCCATTCCCAGCGCAGAGCCTCGAGGATCGACCCGCCGAGCACGGGGGCTATGGCCGTACTGGCGGCAATCAGCAGGGCGTGGAGCCCCAGAACGCGGCCAAGCAGTCGCCCGGGAAAAACGGAGCGCAGTATCCCCGGAGCGATACTCAGCGTGGCCGCGCCGCCTGTGCCTTGCAAAATACGCATTCCGATCAGCACGTCTGGCGTTGTTGCCAGCGCGCAGCCGAGCGAGGCGATCGTAAAGGTGGCAAGCCCGGCGAGAAATACCGAACGATAGCCCACGCGCGCCGCCAGCGCCGCGAAGATGGCCAGCGTCATCGCCGCCGACAGCAGGTAACCGTTGGCAAACCATACCGCGATATCCGCAGAAACCTTCATTGCGTTTGCCATCGAAGGCAGCGCAACGTTAATCATGGTGCCGTCAAAGACGCCCATCAGCGTGGTGGTCATCAGTGCGATCATTACCCGCGCGCGTTCATGGCCGGGTAAGCCGTCATCACCGGGTTGGTTGGAGAAGAGTGTCATCGTTTGACTCCAGAGAAGAATAGTGATGACGAAACTATAATCATGGGATATACAGGGCGGAAGACGCAGCGTTTGCACTTAATCGTTGCACACAACGCCTTATGTAAGGAGTCATCGTGTCGGATCCTGATTTTAATCTGCTTGTTGCCCTCGACGTCCTGCTGGCTGAAGCCAGCGTAGCGGGCGCGGCGCGACGCTTAAACCTGAGCACCTCCGCCATGAGCCGCACCCTGAACAGGCTGCGGGAGGTGACCGGCGATCCTATTCTGGTGAGGGCCGGTCGGCATATGGTCCTGACCCCCTGGGCCGAAGCCACCCGGGATCGCGCCAGAAGCGCCGTGCATGAGGCGAGGGCGGTCCTGCTGCCCTCCACGGAAACGCTGAATGTTGAGCGTATGGAGCGCCTCTTCACCATCAGGGCCAACGACGGTTTTGTGGTGGCGTTTGGGCCCATGCTCATTGCCGCAGTGGCGAAGGCGGCGCCCGGGGTGTGCATCCGTTTCTCGCCGAAACCTGAGAAAACGTCGCGCTATTTACGCGAAGGACTGGTTGACCTGGAAATTGGCGTGCAGAGCAATATGGGGCCTGAAATACGTCTGCAAAGACTTTTTCAGGATCGCTTTGTTGGCGCAGTACGGCAGGGCCATCCGCTGGCCTTGCTGTCGTCAGTCAGTCTTGACGATTATGTTTCATGGGGACACGTGGTGGCCTCACCAGACGGATCCCTGCACGGGTTTGTCGATGACGCGCTGGCGGAGCGCGGGATGAAACGCAAAATCGCCAGCGTGGTGCCCGGTTTTCCAACGGCGCTATCCGTGGCGCTGACGTCCGATCTGATTGCGCTGGTTCCGGCGCTCTATTTGCTCAATCAGCCGATGTCTGAACACGTGCATGTTTTTGAACTGCCCTTTAAGGCCAGAAGCATTACAGTGTCACAAATGTGGCATCCGCGCATGGAAAGGGACCCGGGCCACCGGTGGCTCAGGGAGAAAGTGCTGGAAGTATGCCAGGCCGTGCGCTGACCGCTCAAGCAGTTTTTTTCGGCACGCTGAGGATGAATCGCGTCGATACCGCGTCAGACTCCACGCGGATTTTTCCGTGGTGTGCGGTAACGATGGACTTGACGATGGCAAGACCAATTCCGCTGCCTTCGCCTTTACGCTGTCTTGACGGATCCACCCGGTAGAAACGGTCAAACAGCCTCGGCAGATGTGCTTCCGGGATGGCGGTGCCGGGGTTCTCCACCACCACTTCAACATCGCTTTCCTGCTCCCTGAGCGAGATGGTCACCGTTTTCCCCTCCGGGGTATAGCGCAGGGCATTGGATAACAGATTATTAATCGCTCTTCTGAACATCTGCGGATCGCCCTCCGTCAGGCACGGCAGCCCGTTACATTTCAGCGTGATGTTGCGTTCTTCGGCCCAGGCTTCGAAGAAATCGAACACTTTCATGACTTCCGCACGCAAATCAAACATCACCCGATCCGGGATCAGCTGATTATTGTCCGCCTGCGCCAGGAAAAGCATGTCGCTGACCATCCGGGTCATCCGGTTGTACTCTTCAAGGCTGGAGTACAGAACGTCTTCAAGCTCTTTTTGAGAGCGGTTCTGGCTCAGCGCGATTTCGGTTTGCGTCACCAGGTTGGTAATGGGGGTTCTGATCTCGTGGGCGATATCGGCAGAGAAATTGGCCTGTCGGGTAAAGACATCTTCAATCTTTTCAATCATATGGTTGAAGGAGATGACAAGCTGTTCCAGCTCAACGGGCACGCGCGAGGGCTCCAGGCGCGCGTCAAGATTCTCCGAGGTGATATTTTTAATGGCGGTACTGACGTTACGCAGGGGCAAATGCCCCTGGCGTACCGCAACGCGAATGACAAAAATAATCAGCAGGCTCATCGCTGCGGCAATGGCAAACAGATTCTTTTTCAGCGCATCGAGGTAATGCAGATGAAAATTAATGGAGAGCCCGATCAGCATCACGTAGCCCTGCGTTTTACCCTGCAACGTCACCGTTCCCGAAGAGGCGATAATCCGGTACGTTTCCATTTGCATGCCGGACCCGGCATGCATGGGATCAGCAGAGTCTTCGACCGTCCAGAGAAACACGTCCTGCGCGCGACGGTGTGCATTGAAATCCGTCGTATTCATCGCGGGGCGTAATGCCGTCCCTTGCGCCGAGCTGAAAAGGGTATTTCCCTGCGGATCGAGAAGCAGGACGGCCAAGTTGCGGTAGCTGGCAATCGACTCGTTAAGCTTGCTGATTTTCTTTTGGTCGGGATCGGCCGGAGACTGCAGGATGCGGTGCATCGCGGTGCTGATCTGTTGCAGGTCGCTGATATCCTGCTCGGCGAAATGCTTTTCAACGGACTGCAGCATAAACCAGGTAAAGGCGAAAAAGGCCAGGATGGTGGAGAGACTGATAAAGAAGGTCAGCCGCAGGGCAAGCGAGAAAGGGCGCCTGAAGAGCTTAGCGCGCATCCGGTGCCTCCAGCATATAGCCCACGCCGCGCACGGTCTGGATCAGCTTCGGTTCAAAATCGTTATCGATTTTCGCGCGCAGCCTCTTTACCGCCACATCAATCGCGTTCGTGTCGCTGTCAAAGTTCATGTCCCAGACCTGGGAGGCAATCAGCGAGCGGGGCAGCACTTCTCCCTGGTGGCGCAGGAAAAACTCCAGCAGGCTGAACTCTTTACTGGTGAGCAGGATCCGGTTTCCGGCGCGGCTGACTTTTCGCGAAACGAGATCGACCGTCAGGTCAGCCGCCTGAAGCTGGCTTTCTGCGATCACCGTATTTCCGCGTCTTAACAGCGTCCTGACCCGGGCGAGCAGCTCCGCAAAGGCAAACGGCTTAATCAGATAATCGTCCGCGCCCAGCTCAAGCCCCTTCACCCGGTGTTCAATGGTGCCGAGCGCCGTGAGTAACAGTATGGGCATCCCTTTGCCCGCTGAGCGGAGCATGCGGACAATATCCCAGCCGTTCACATCGGGTAGCATGATATCCAGGATCAGCAAATCATAATCAGCGGTCATGGCGAGATGGTAGCCGGTCAGGCCGTTGTCCGCGCGATCCACCACAAACCCCGCTTCAGTCAGCCCCTTACTCAGGTACTCACCGGTTTTAATCTCGTCTTCAACGATCAGTAATTTCATCTTGCTCCCCAGGCTGGCTGCTGAGGACATTCTATTGTGCCCGCGATCATTAACAATGACATACGTTAAAGATGACAACATTGTCATTATCCTGTCACCCGTCAAACAGGATGCGTTCCGTAGAGTAGCCCTCGTCAAACTCTGGACGAGATGCGTTATGTTCCTGTTAAAACGACTAAGCATCAGTACGGTATTTATCCTTGCAGGCTGCGTCTCGCTGGCCCCCGAGTACCAGCGGCCCACATCACCGGTACCCCGGCAGTTTTCGCTTTCCCGCAACGGCCTGACGCCCGCGGCTTCAGGCTATCAGGACACTGGCTGGCGTCACTTTTTTGCCGATCCTCAGGTTGCCGGGCTGATTACAGAAGCCCTGAAGAATAACCGCGATGTAAGAATGGCCGCCCTGAAGGTCGAAGAAGCCCGGGCGCAGTTCAACGTGACGGATGCGGATCGTTATCCTCAGCTGAATGCCTCCTCGGGTATTACCTACCGCGGCGGGCTGAAAAGTGACAAACCCACCGCGCAGCAGTATGACGCGGGCCTGGCGGTTAGCTACGATCTCGACTTTTTCGGCAGGCTCAGAAACATGAGCGAGGCCGACCGGCAAAACTATTTCGCCAGTGAAGAAGCGCGTCGCGCGGTGCATATTTTGCTCATCGCAAACGTGTCGCAAAGCTATTTCAATCAGCAGCTGGCGTTTAAACAGCTGCGTATTGCGCGGGATACCCTGAAAAATTACCGGCAGTCTTATGCTTTCGTTGAGCGGCAGCTGGTGACGGGCAGTACGAACGTTCTGGCGCTGGAGCAGGCCCGTGGCCAGATTGAAAGTACCCAGGCAGAGATTGCCAAAAGAGAGGGGGAGCTGGCGCAGGCCAGTAACGCCCTGCATCTGGTCCTGGGAACCTATCGCGCATTGCCGGATGATGGCGGAATGAATGCCCGAGATATTACGCCGGTAAAACTGCCGCCTCATCTTTCATCAGAAATCCTGCTGCAGCGCCCGGATATTATGGAGGCGGAGTATCAGCTAAAAGCGGCAGATGCGAATATTGGCGCAGCGCGCGCGGCCTTTTTCCCGTCCATTTCACTGACCAGCGGGCTTTCAACAGGCAGTACGGAATTATCAAGCCTGTTCACCACGGGAAGCGGAATATGGAATTTTATCCCTAAAATTGAGATCCCCATCTTTAATGCGGGCAGGAATAACGCCAACCTGAAATTAGCGGAAATTCGCCAGCAGCAATCGGTGGTGAATTATGAGCAAAAAATCCAGTCCGCCTTCAAACAGGTCGCGGACGCGCTTGCGCTGCGGGACAGTATTAACCAGCAAATTGACGCGCAGCAGCGGTATCTTGCTTCACTGCATATTACTTTACAGCGTGCCAGAGGATTATATTCCGGCGGTGCCGTCAGCTATATCGACGTGCTCGATGCGGAACGTTCTCTTTTCTCCACGCAGCAAACTATTCTCGACCTTATTTATGCCCGTCAGGTGAATGAAATTAATCTCTTCACTGCGCTGGGTGGTGGTTGGGTCGAATAAATTAATCAAAGAGGAAAATAAAAATGCGTAATTCACTTAAAGCCGTTGTGTTCGGCGCAATCGCCGTGATGTTTTCTGCCAGCCTCCAGGCGGAGGTTCATCAGCACGAGGGGATGCGTGCCGCCAGTGACGAGGCCCCGGAGCAAATTATCCACGGCAAGGGCGTCGTAAAAGAGATCGATCTTACGAATAAAAAAATCACCATTTCTCATGACGCTATCCCGGCGGTCGGCTGGCCTGCAATGACCATGCGCTTCACGTTCATCAAGGCTGACGAGAGTATTAACGTGCTGAAGTCTGGCAGCCCGGTCGATTTTACCTTTGTTCAGCAGGGAAATATCTCTTTACTCAAGAGCATTAAATAGGCGAGATACGGCATGGCCTCATTAAACATAAAATATGCTGCCATCATACTCAGCAGCCTTATTGCAGGAGGGCTGATATCCGTGACGGCATGGCAGGCTTTTCATTCATCTGAAAAAACGGAAAATAGCGCCACAGAAAGAAAGGTGCTGTTCTGGTATGACCCGATGAAGCCAGACGTTAAATTCGATAAGCCCGGTAAATCCCCGTTTATGGATATGGACCTGGTGCCGAAATATGCGGATGAAAACGAGAATAAAAGCAGGGCCGGGATACGTATTGACCCGACCCAGGTTCAGAACCTGGGTTTAAAAACGCAAAAGGTGACGCGCGGAACGCTGAATTATGCCCAGACGATCCCGGCTAACGTCAGCTATAACGACTATCAGTTTGTTATTGTGCAGGCGCGTGCGGAAGGCTTCGTTGAGAAAGTATACCCATTGACGACCGGCGATCGCGTGAAGAAAGGTACGCCGCTCGTTGATATGACTATTCCGGACTGGGTAGAAGCGCAGAGTGAATTTTTACTGTTATCCGGCACCGGCGGCACGCCCACGCAGATTAAAGGGGTGCTTGAACGGCTGCGGCTGGCCGGTATGCCGGACGACGATATTCAGAGACTGCGCGCGACCCGCACCATCCAGACTCGTTTTACCATTAAGGCTCCCATCGACGGGGTGATCACGGCATTCGATCTGCGTACCGGAATGAATATTTCCAAAGATAAGGTGGTGGCGCAAATTCAGGGCATGGATCCGGTCTGGATCAGCGCGGCGGTGCCTGAGTCTGTCGCATATCTGCTGAAAGATACCTCACAGTTTGCTGTTTCGATACCGGCCTGGCCGGATAAATCTTTCCCGGTGGAGAAATGGAGTCTTTTGCCGAGCGTGGATCAAACCACCCGTACGCTGCAGGTGCGTCTGCAGGTTTCTAATAATGACGAACTGCTGAAGCCGGGCATGAACGCGTACCTGAAGCTGAATACGCAAAGCCAGGAGATGCTGCTCATCCCGTCACAGGCCGTGATTGATACCGGTAAAGAACAGCGAGTGATTACCGTTAATGCAGACGGGCGCTTTGTGCCGAAACCGATCCACGTTTTGCATGAATCTCAGCAGCTGTCCGGTATTGGTAGCGGGCTGGAAGAAGGGGAGTCGGTGGTGGTCAGCGGCCTGTTCCTGATTGACTCGGAGGCCAATATTACCGGCGCGCTGGAGCGTATGCGTCAGGCTGACACCGCTGACGACGCGCATTCCGGCCATTAAGGAGACGATGATGATTGAATGGATTATCCGCCGATCGGTCGCTAACCGTTTCCTGGTCATGCTGGGGGCGCTGTTCCTCAGCGTCTGGGGAACATGGACCATCATCAACACCCCGGTCGATGCCTTGCCGGATCTGTCTGATGTTCAGGTGATTATCAAAACAAGCTATCCCGGCCAGGCCCCGCAGATTGTTGAAAACCAGGTCACCTATCCGCTCACGACCACCATGCTGTCGGTTCCCGGCGCAAAGACCGTGCGAGGTTTTTCCCAGTTTGGCGATTCGTATGTGTACGTCATTTTTGAAGATGGCACCGATCTCTACTGGGCCCGTTCGCGCGTGCTGGAGTACCTGAATCAGGTTCAGGGCAAACTGCCTGCCGGGGTGAGCTCTGAAATTGGCCCTGATGCCACGGGCGTGGGCTGGATATTTGAGTATGCGCTGGTGGATCGCAGCGGAAAACACGATCTCGCCGAATTGCGTTCATTGCAGGACTGGTTCCTGAAATTTGAGCTGAAAACCATCCCGAACGTGGCCGAGGTCGCGTCGGTGGGCGGTGTGGTTAAGCAATACCAGATTCAGGTTGATCCACTAAAGCTGACCCAGTTCGGCATCAGCCTGCCGGAGGTTAAGCTGGCGCTTGAATCGTCGAACCAGGAAGCAGGGGGATCGTCGGTTGAAATGGCGGAAGCGGAGTATATGGTCCGCGCCAGCGGTTATCTACAGGCGCTGGATGATTTTAATAACATCGTCCTGAAAACCGGCGAGAACGGGGTACCGGTTTATCTCCGCGACGTCGCCCGCATACAGACGGGGCCGGAAATGCGACGCGGCATTGCCGAGCTGAACGGGCAGGGGGAAGTGGCGGGTGGCGTGGTGATCCTGCGCTCTGGCAAAAACGCACGCGACGTTATCACTGCGGTGAAAGATAAACTCAACACGCTGAAGGCCAGCCTGCCGGAGGGCGTTGAGATTGTCACAACCTACGATCGCAGCCAGTTAATTGACCGTTCTATTGATAACCTGAGCTACAAACTCCTCGAAGAGTTCATTGTGGTGGCCATCGTCTGCGCGCTGTTTCTCTGGCACGTCCGCTCCGCGCTGGTGGCGATTGTTTCTCTGCCGCTTGGCCTGTGTATTGCCTTTATCGTCATGCATTTCCAGGGGCTGAACGCCAACATTATGTCGCTGGGCGGGATCGCCATTGCCGTCGGGGCGATGGTGGATGCTGCCATCGTGATGATTGAAAACGCGCATAAACGGCTGGAAGAGTGGGATCACCAGCATCCGGGAGAAGAGATTGATAATGTTACTCGCTGGAAGGTGATCACTAACGCCTCTGTGGAAGTGGGGCCCGCGCTGTTTATCAGCCTGCTGATTATTACCTTGTCGTTCATTCCCATCTTCACCCTGGAGGGGCAGGAAGGGCGGCTGTTTGGCCCGCTGGCCTTTACCAAAACGTACTCCATGGCGGGTGCAGCCGCGCTGGCCATCATTGTGATTCCTATTCTGATGGGATTCTGGATCCGGGGAAAAATTCCCGCCGAGACCAGCAACCCGCTGAACCGACTGCTGATTAAAGCTTATCATCCGCTGCTGATCAGGGTTCTCCACTGGCCCAAAACAACGCTGTTCGTTGCCGCCTTATCTATCCTTACGGTGATCTGGCCCTTAAGCCAGGTGGGCGGCGAGTTTCTGCCGAAGATCAACGAGGGCGATCTGCTGTATATGCCGTCCACGTTACCCGGCGTGTCGCCGGCAGAAGCTGCTGCGCTATTGCAGACCACGGACAAACTCATCAAAACCGTGCCCGAGGTGGCCTCTGTTTTTGGCAAGACCGGTAAGGCGGAAACGGCAACGGATTCCGCACCGCTCGAAATGGTGGAAACCACCATTCAGCTTAAGCCGGAGGATCAATGGCGGCCAGGCATGACGATGGACAAGATCGTTGACGAGCTGGATAAAACCGTTCGTTTGCCCGGCCTGGCAAATCTCTGGGTGCCGCCTATTCGAAACCGCATTGATATGCTCTCAACCGGGATCAAAAGCCCGATAGGTATCAAGGTGTCCGGTACCGTTTTGTCTGATATCGACGCGACGGCGCAAAGCATCGAGGCGGTAGCGAAAACCGTGCCGGGCGTGGTGTCAGCCCTGGCTGAACGTCTGGAGGGCGGGCGCTACATTGATATTGATATCAACCGGGAAAAAGCGTCCCGCTACGGGATGACGGTGGGTGACGTGCAGCTGTTTGTCTCCTCGGCCATCGGCGGCGCGACGATGGGGGAAACGGTAGAGGGCGTTGCCCGGTACCCGATAAACATTCGCTATCCTCAGGACTACCGGAACAGCCCGCAGACGCTGAAAGAGATGCCGATTCTGACGCCGATGAAGCAGCAGATCACGCTGGGCGATGTGGCTGATATTAAGGTCGTTTCTGGCCCGACTATGCTGAAAACGGAGAATGCGCGTCCTGCCAGCTGGATTTACATCGATGCACGGGGCAGGGATATGGTGTCGGTGGTGAACGACATTAAGACGGCCATCAGCCAGAACGTTAAGCTAAGACCAGGTACCAGCGTGTCCTTCTCCGGGCAGTTTGAACTGCTCGAACACGCCAATAAGAAGCTGAAGCTGATGGTGCCGATGACGGTGATGATCATCTTCATTCTGCTGTATCTGGCGTTTCGTCGCGTGGATGAGGCGTTGCTGATCTTGATGAGTCTGCCATTTGCCCTGGTCGGTGGCATCTGGTTCCTGTACTGGCAGGGCTTCCATATGTCTGTCGCAACCGGCACCGGGTTTATCGCTCTGGCCGGGGTGGCGGCAGAATTTGGGGTGGTCATGCTGATGTATTTACGTCATGCCATTGAGGCGAATCCGGCATTGTTCCATCGGGACACGTTCACCGAAAAGGGGCTTGATGACGCGCTTTATCATGGCGCCGTGCTGCGCGTGCGGCCAAAGGCGATGACCGTGGCGGTGATTATTGCTGGCCTGTTGCCGATACTCTGGGGGACGGGGGCAGGGTCGGAAGTCATGAGCCGGATAGCGGCACCCATGATTGGCGGAATGATTACGGCGCCGCTGCTGTCGCTGTTTATTATTCCGGCGGCGTATAAGTTAATTTGGTTGCGCAGGCAGAGAAAAATGACAGCATTTCCTGAAGATGACAGGGTAAACATTAGCTGATAAATTAGCTATTCAATTACCTATTCATAAAGTGATTCATCTTCATGACAAACCGGTCCGAAACGATACGACAGTTGCTGAGACAAGGCCCAACATCAGTGAGGCAACTTACTGATGTTATGGGAATTAGTCAGCCAACCATCTCCAGAGCGATAAAAGCACTGGGTGATGAGGTTGTACGCGTTGGCGCCGGTCCATCTATTCACTATGTGCTGCGAGACCCGTTTCGTGGGTTCAGTTCGGCACCCATATATCGCATAACTGAAGAGGGGAAGGTCAAACCGCTGGGACGGCTCATTCCGGTTTATCCAGATGGATTTGTGATGGAACAAACGGACAATGTCTGTCTCCATAGCGACGGGCTGCCGTGGTGGTTGTTTGATATGCGGCCTCAGGGATATCTTGGTCGCGCGTATGCATCCCGATTTTCATCCGACCTTGGCCTGCCGGCAAATCCAGAGATCTGGAGTGACTCTGATGTTATCAGGGCCTTGCTGGCGCATGGGCACGATGCGGTTGGAAATCTGTTAATAGGAGAACAGGCACGAAACCATTTCGTGGAGATGCCGTCGCCTGTTGCAGTGGACAGGGCCACGGCATACCCGTCGTTGGCTCTGGCCGTGAGTTCCGGAGATGTACCGGGTTCGTCTGCTGGCGGCGAACAACCAAAATTTTGCACCTATACAGAACGTGGCCACGTCATAGTCAAATTTACAGCCGCGGACGAAAATCCCATCAGCGAGCGCTGGCGAGATTTGTTGCTCGCCGAACATCTTGCTTTAAACGTCCTTGGTGTCGAAACAGAGGTATTTGATTTCGGTGGACGGCGTTTTCTTGAAATCCCGCGGTTCGATCGCACAGGACTGCTTGGGCGTAAGGGGCTTTTTTCTTTGCGGGCTCTTGAGGCTGAGTTTGTTGGCCGTGCGAGAGAGGCGTGGCCTGTTCTGGTTAATGAGCTGGTTAAGCAGGGCTGCGTTCATCCTGATGCAGTGGCTGGAACAGCACGACTCTGGGCGTTTGGTATGCTAATTGGCAATACCGACATGCACCACGGTAATCTGTCTTTCATCAGTGCGCATGGTCGTCCATATCATCTTGCGCCAGCCTATGACGTTCTGCCCATGGGGTTCGCGCCGAAGTCAGGTGGTGAGATCGTGAATACGCTTCGCCCGGCATCGCTACTTGATGCAATAGAGGGAGAGATCTGGCATGAAGCTCTGGAACTGGCTGAACGCTTTTTTACTTTAGTCAGCGGTTGCGAACATTTCTCTGCCAGCTTTGCACCATGCGTGACGGCATTACGCGCACATCTTGACGAGGCGAGGTCAAGGATATCGCGTCTGGGATAATGAGCATGAATCCCGCCAGGGTATGGCGGGTTTTTTACCAGGTTGCAACGGGAGGACAGAAATTAATGACTTGTTGGATTTAGGCCGGTATAGATATGTAGCTTCAATATCTTATTTAACATAATATACATTATGCGCACCAATGTAAGATTTGGCAAAATCTGCCTTTCTACAGCCATGATTGCCCTGGTCATTGAAAGCTTGCTGGCTGCCAACTTCTACGTTTATACAATGTTAAAAGACGTTTGATATACTCCAGGCTTTGACCACCGCTGCTGTAGACTTATGGAAATTGAACTCGATAAAAGCTTCAAAGAAAGGATTTTCCACGCTGTCATTTTTGAAGTGACGGCTAACGTTATCATCGCTCTGTCTCTTGCATGGCTGATGAACGTTTCGGTACTCCAGTCCGGTTCGTTGTCCGTGATATCCGCACTTACCGCAACACTCTGGAATTTTATCTTCAATAAGCTCTTTGACTCCCTGCAGAAAAAACATCAGTTTCAACGAACGTTCCTCGTTCGCACCATCCATGCGGTTGGGTTTGAAACGGGCCTTATCGTCACCTTGATCCCTGTGGCTATGTTCATGCTGAATTTAACGATCGCAGAGGCATTTTTTGTCGAGATTGGCCTTGTGCTGTTTTTCCTGCCATACACGATGCTCTTTAACTGGCTCTATGATTACCTGCGTTGGACATTAGTTGGGAGTAAACGGTCTGCTGTGTAGCGAGATTTCACCCGTTTGCCTGATTGTGCTTGATATTGCACGGTAATGCCGATTATTATCCTCGTGATATGACACATAAACCTGCAACTTCATGCAAAAACACTTAACGAGGTGGATATGACGCAACAGTTGATTTTGATTGCTGGTCCCTATCGAAGCGGTACCGATGGCATTCAGGCCCGCATTGATGAAAATCTTGCCCGTCTTGAACGAGCTGCATTAGCCGTTTACCAGCGCGGCCACGTTCCGGTGATTGGTGAATGGCTGGCGCTTCCACTGGCGAAGGCCGCGGGCTCGACGTCGGTTGGCGAT
The DNA here is from genome assembly GCF_039718975.1 of Enterobacter chuandaensis. NCBI lineage: Bacteria > Pseudomonadati > Pseudomonadota > Gammaproteobacteria > Enterobacterales > Enterobacteriaceae > Enterobacter > Enterobacter chuandaensis. Next base: position 2,377,090 of record NZ_CP097173.1, on the reverse strand, counting down.
GAAATTGCAGAATCGATGCTGTATCCCGTTGCACACCGGCTTATCGCAAAATGCGATGCGATTTATCGTATTGCCGGCGCGTCTCAGGGCGCGGATATGGACATAGAGGTTGCCCGGAAACACGGCCTCACGATTTATACCACGCTTGAAAGCATTCCTCAGGTTTAACGGTGCCCGCGCCAGCCAGTTTCTGGCTGGCTCACGCGTTAGCCAATACGACCGATACCCCTTTTTCCGATACCGCATTAATCCAGCCTTGATCGGTATCGCCTTCAACCACAATCGTATTCGCCAGCGCCACATCGCCAATCACAAATGATGACGCCGTATTTATTTTTTCCGGCGACGCCAGGACAACCGTCTCGGCGGCTCTGCCGGAAAATGCACGTTTGATGCTCGCCTCTTCGAAATCTCCGGTCGTCAGGCCTGCTTCCGGATGGATGCCGGTCACGCCCATAAAGAACAGATCCGCATGAATATTTTCGATACCTTCGATGGCCGCCGCGCCGACTGCGACAATCGAGTGTTTATACAAACGGCCGCCGATCAGAATCACCTCAATAAAAGGATGATTAACAAGCCCCAGGGCAATGCTCGGACTGTGCGTCACCACGGTAATGCGCAGGTCATGCGGTAAAAAGGCGATCAGTTCTGAGGTGGTCGTTCCACCGTCAACGATCACCACCTGGCCTGAAGAAATCAGCTGCGCTCCCTTCTGCGCCACCTTTCTTTTGGCATCAATTTTAACGGACTGTCGTTCCGCGAAAGGCACAATAGCGGAAGACGACGGCAGCGCGCCGCCGTGAACCCGCTGTAAACGCCCTTCTGCCGCCAGCTCGCGCAAATCGCGTCGGATGGTGTCTTCAGACACATCGAAGAGAATGCTGAGCGCTTTTGACTGGACCTGACCTTCGGCGCCGAGCTTTTCAAGGATTAACTGTTTTCGCTGACTGGTGAGCATCCTGGATTCCTGATCTTGCATGTTTAATCTTGAAACTGCACGTTAATGCTGATATTGATAGTTACTCTACGTAAGGAGGACGAAACGTGCAATCAAAACGTGCAGATGTGCGCATCATTGACAGTGAAACCCTGTCCGATAACTGGTACTTACTTAAAAAATATACCTTTGACCTGCAAAGACGCGATGGCGAATGGCAGCGGCAAACGCGTGAAGTTTATGACCGCGGGAACGGCGCCACGATCCTGCTCTACAACCGTGACCAAAAAACGGTGATTCTGACCCGCCAGTTCCGCTTCCCGGTGTTCATTAATGGCCATGAGGACGATCTGATTGAGGCGGCGGCCGGTTTGCTCGATAACATGGATCCGGAAAGTCGCATTAAGGCTGAAGCGGAAGAAGAGACCGGGTTTAAGGTGTCGAGCGTGCAGAAAATCTTTGAAGCCTACATGAGCCCAGGCTCCGTCACGGAGAAACTCTATTTCTATATTGCCGAGTATCAGCCGAAGGACAAAACCAGCGCAGGCGGCGGTATCAAAGCGGAGGGAGAAGATATCGACGTGCTGGAAATGCCCTTTGAAGAGGCATTGCGGGGAATTGATACGGGTAAAATCGTCGACGGAAAAACCATCATGCTGCTCTATCACGTTGCTCTGAAAGGCATTCTGTAACCTGCCCGACGCCTGTTCCGGTGCAGGTGTCGGCCTGTGCTATCCTTCCTGAAACACGCAAAACGGAGATCTGAAGATGGCCGACTGGAACCCTTCTCTTTATCTGCAATACGGCGCTGAACGAACGCGCCCTGCCGCCGAGCTGCTTGCCAGAATTCCACTGAGTGACGTCGGCACCATCGCCGATTTGGGCTGTGGGCCGGGAAACAGCACCGCGCTGTTGCGGCACCGCTGGCCGTCATCGCAGATCACCGGGGTCGATAACTCACCGGCGATGCTGGAAGAGGCACGTAATGCGCTGCCCGACTGCCACTTTGTCGAGGCCGATATCCGCCAGTACAAGCCAGGCCAGCCGTTGAATCTCATCTATGCGAACGCATCGCTACAGTGGATCCCTGACCATTACGATCTCCTGCCGCACCTGGTGTCACTGCTCACGCTCAATGGCGTGCTGGCGATCCAGATGCCGGACAACTGGCTTGAGCCCACGCATGTCGCGATGCGTGAAGTGGCCCTTGAGCAAGGCTACCCGGACCGTGGCCGCGAACCGCTGCCTGGCGTACATGCCTATTACGATATCCTGTCGGAGGCCGGTTGCGAAGTGGATATCTGGCGGACAACCTATTTCCATAAAATGCGCTCCCACCAGGCCATTATTGACTGGGTAAGCGCCACCGGTTTGCGCCCGTGGCTCCAGGAACTGAACGAGAGCGAGCAGCATCGATTCCTGGAACGCTACCATGAACTGCTGGAAGAGCAGTATCCGCTCCAGGAAAACGGGCAGATACTGCTGGCTTTTCCACGGCTGTTTATGGTGGCTCAGCGTCAGCCCTGAACGGGGCTATGAACGGGCTTCTTTGAGCAGCTGCTGGATAACCTTTTCCTGCTGCTCATAATTTCCTTCGCCAAATGAGGTATAGCGGAGCTGCCCTTTAGCATCGAAATAGTAGTGCGCGGGCCAGTACTGGTTGCCGAAAGCGTTCCAGATCTGGTAATTGTTATCCGTTACGACCCGGTACGGCAGCTGCCATTTATTAACCGCATTTTTCACCGAGGCGATCGGTTTTTCCCAGGGATATTCCGGCGTGTGAACACCGATGACGACCAGCCCCTGAGACTGGTACGTTGTCGCCCAGTCACGCACGTGTGGAAGCGTATGCTGGCAGTTAATGCAGTCCCAGGTCCAAAAATCGATCAGAACCACCTTTCCTCGCAATGCTTCAGACGTGACAGGGTCACCGTTTACCCACCCCGTTCCACCGCTTAACGAAGGCAGCTGACTGCTGGGCTCGGTCATAACGACCGGCTGGAGCTTCGCCGGTTGATTGACCGGTTTTGCCAGGTTCAGCAGCGTGGTTTCAAAGCGATCCGCCACGCCGTTTGCGCCTTTCAGAGCCGAGGTCATTCCGGTGGCATTAACGACGACAGCCGCTAACATCGCCACGCCCGCCCCCTGACGTAACCTTTCCATCAGAGAAGATTTTGCTCTCAGCGGTGCCATCAGCGTGCGGCCACCGAGAACCAGCAGGCCGAGCATCAGCGCGCAGCCGCTACCGTAGGCGGCCAGCAACGCCCCGGTGGCGATGGCTGAATGCCCTGCAATATTGATGCTGAAAATGGCGCCAAGAATAGGCCCCGCGCAGGGAGACCAGAGCAGCCCGACCGCCAGACCGGCCAGAAAAGCGGAAACCATACCGCGTGTCTTACCGCTTCGGCTATTCAGGAGATTTCCCGCGCTGACCGCAGGCCCGGCGATGCGCTGGGCGAAGGAGGGAAAAATTAACGCCAGCGCGGCCGTGGCCAGGACGATAAGCGCGATCCAGCGCCCGACGATAGTTGCCTCTGCTATCCACTCGCTGGCAACGGTGACGGCCATCGCCACCAGGGTGAACATGACGATCATCCCCGCGAGCAGCGCCAGAATGTGTCGCCGCTGCCCCTGAAAACCGGCGAACAGAAGAGGAATAACCGGGAGCGTACATGGACTGAGCAGGCTTATCATCCCGCCCAGGAAAGCAATTATCAGAAACATAGACACCTCACAATACAAGTCCTGCGACGCTGCAGTGAGGCTATTTCAACGTACGGATGTGTTCAGCATATGTGTAAAAGCGTAGGTTTTGTCTGGCTCTGTATCGCCCATGCGCGGAGATACAGAACCGTACAATTAACGGCGCGGGAGAGTAATCGAAACGTCCAGCCCGCCCTGTGCGCGGTTCGCCAGCTTTAGCTTTCCGTCCAGCTGAGCGGTGAGCTGCGCAGCGATCGCCAGGCCGAGTCCTGTCCCGCCGGTGTCGCGGTTGCGTGATGTTTCTACCCGATAAAACGGCTGTAATACCGCCTCCAGCTCGGCATCCGGTATTCCCGGCCCGCCGTCCATAATGTGAATCACCACCTCTCCGGTAGTCGAGTCGTCAATGGTAATGGTGGCGTAGTCGCCAAATTTCAGGGCGTTATCCAGTAGGTTGGTCATCACCCGACGAAGCGCCTGCGGCCGCGTCACAATGGGTATACGGGTCTCGCCTGCCTGAAATTGCACGTTTTTTCCGATGTCCTGATAATCGCAGGCGATGCTGTTGATCCAGGCGTTCAGTTCCAGCTTCAGCGAAGTCTCTTCCAGGGATTCTGATGACCGGGCATACGCTATACCCTCCCGCACCAGGCGCGACATATTATCAAGATCGTTTAAGAGCTTGTCGCGAAGTTCAGGCTGCTCCGCCATTTCGACGCGCAGCTTCATGCGGGTGATCGGCGTCTGCAGATCGTGCGAAATGGAGGCCAGAATCTGCGCTCGCTCCCTGAGATAAGACTGGATGCGCGCCTGCATCGCGTTGAAGGCATGGGCGGCCCTTTGCACCTCCAGCGGCCCCTTTTCCGTCATCGGCGTGCTGGCCGCCGGGTCCAGAGAGTCAACCGCGCGGGTGAATTGCGAAAAAGGCCGAATCACCTGCCGCACGGCGATCCAGGAGCAGGCCGCGAGCAACAACAGCTGCAGGATAAGGACAACGGGCAGCCAGCTGGCGACCGGCGGCATGCGTGGGATCAGGTCAATGGTCAACGGCGCGCCGTCGCGTAACCTAAGGTGCGCCTGAATGTGCGAAATGGGCCCGGGAACAGCGGTGAAGCTGAGCGGGTACTGTGCTTCGAGCGTCGCTTTTAAGGTACGGATGGCGTCCCGCGAACGCTTGTCCGTCGGCGCGTTAGCGGGTTCCCCTGGGCCGAGGATGTAACGATAATTACCCCGTTCGAGGCGCGGCAGCCATGCCGCGCGTTCATTGGCCGGCAAGCGGTCTAAAATGGCCACGCTGGTTGCGACATCGTATTCCAGATTACCGAGCATCACCGTGCGGGCGCTGTGCATGCGTTCAATCATGACCAGCGTCAGGCTCAGGGCGTTGGCCAGCAACAGGCCGGGAAGCACAATGATCAGCAGGCGGGCCAGCAGAGAGCGTGGCCAGAGTGTCATTCGTTGGCCTCTTTGATAGTAACCGGCATGGTAAATACGTAGCCCTCGCTGCGCACGGTTTTGATATACGCGGGCGTGCGGGCATCTTCATTCAGCCGCTGACGGACCCGGCTAACCAGAAGGTCGATTGAGCGTTCAAACAGCTCGGCGTCGCGCCCCTGCGTCAGGTTGAGCAGCTGATCGCGGGTCAATACGCGCTGAGGATGGTCAAGGAAAACGCGCAGCAGGCGATACTCCGCCCCGCTGAGCGCCACAATCACTCCTTCCGGGTCGATCAGGTGTCGGGCAACGGTATCGAGCTGCCATTCCCCGAACATCACCAGCCGCCCTGCCTCCGTGACCTGTAAATTGGGCGGCATCGTGCGAAAACGCCGTAAAATGGCTTTGATACGTGCCAGCAATTCCCGCGCGACAAAAGGCTTCACGACGTAATCATCGGCCCCCATTTCGAGACCCAGGATCCTGTCCGTCTCCTCGTTGCGTGCCGTCAGCATCAGGATGGGCAAATCTTTGTGTTTACCGCTGCGTAGCTGCCTGCACAATGTAAGACCATCGTCCCCGGGCATCATCACGTCCAGCACCACCAGGTCGATATGCTGTTTATCCAGCGCGACGCGCATCTCTTTGCCGTTTGCCGCGCCAGAAGCGCGATAGCCGGACTTAGCGAGATAGTCGACAATCAGTTCACGAATATCCCTGTCGTCATCGACGACAAGGATATGATCAATATGCTCCACCGAACTCTCCAGACCGAAGGGTAACGTACTGAAAATAGCACATTTCAGAGTTTGTCAGCGTCAACAACTGCCTTGACGAAATCCTGCGGATCTTCCTGAGGCGGATTGTGCCCCACGGTTGCGCCGAAGGTACGGTGTTCATACTTACCGGTGAATTTACCCGCGTAGGCCTGCGGTGCCGGATGTGGCGCACCGTTGTTTCCGCCTTCGATGGTGATTGTCGGTACGGTGATATTTGGCAGCGTGGCCAGTTTTTGCTCGTAGGCATCGTATTTGCGCTCGCCTTTTTCCAGCCCTAAGCGCCAGCGATAGTTACTCAGCGTCACCGCGACGTGGTCCGGGTTATCAAGGGATTTGGCGCTGGCGTTGAAGGTTGCGTCGCTAAATTTCCAGTCCGGCGAGGCCTGAGACCAGATCAAACGCGCGAAGTCATGGGTGTTTTTAGCATAGCCTTCAGCACCGCGCTCTGTGGCGAAATAGAACTGATACCACCACTGCTGCTCCGCTTTTGGCGGCAACGGTTGTTTACCGATCTGCTGACTGCTGATGAGATAACCACTCACCGAAACGAGTGACTTAACGCGCTCTGGCCATAACGCCGCAACGATATCCGCGGTGCGGGCACCCCAGTCGTATCCTGCGAACACGGCCTGTTTAATGTTCAGGGCATCCATCAGGTTCACAATATCTTTCGCCATTGCGGAAGGCTGGCCGTTGCGCGGCGTTTTGGCTGACAGGAAACGCGTAGTGCCGTAGCCGCGCAGAGAAGGCACAATTACGCGGTAGCCTTTTGCCGCCAGTGCGGGCGCGACGTCGGCGTAGCTGTGAATATCGTAGGGCCAGCCGTGTAATAAAATGACCGGCTGGCCGTCTTTCGGACCGATGTCGACATACCCGACGTTAAGATCGCCGGCATTAATTTGCTGCGGGTGATCAAAGGCTGCCGCGAAATTTGTGCCGGTGACTTCGGCCTGACAGGACATTACGGTTCCAAGAGAAACGGTCAGTGCGAGAGTTGAGTAAGCAAGTTTGCTGAACATGTTGATATCTCCGGTTGAGTACAATTTACGGGGATATATCAACACCGCAATGTATAGCGGATATGTGCGGAAACGACTTTATTGCAAGCCTGCGTATGTATCCGGAATACAGATACAGTGTGATACAAACACAGGCGTTTTTGCCTTAAAGAGAGAGACGATAGCGGACGTAGTCGTCAGCGTCACCGTATTGGTCATAGAGTTTACGCGCCGGATTGTTCTCCCGGGTGACCCAGTAGAGCTTTGACCACCCTTCGCGCTTTCCTTCCGCTATCAGGGCGTCGATGAGCGCTTTTCCTGCTCCAGCACCGCGTTCGGCGGCATCAACAAACAGATCTTCCAGGTAGCAGATGGGTGCGGTTGACCAGGTTCCTTCGTGCAGAACACACATTGCGAAACCGATGACCTTTGCGTCTTTCTCTACCACGCGGCAGAACATCGGAGAATGCGCTGAGAGCGCCCTTTCCCATGTCGATGCGGTAACGGACTCCTCGAGGTAGCAATCATAAAAATGGGTGTAGCCATCCCACAGCGGTCGCCACTGGGGATAGTCGTCTTCGCGTAGAGATCTTACCGTGACAGCCATGCGTTCCTCACATTACAAGTCGATTGCCATTTCAAAACAGCGTAAATGAGTCCCCGCCATACGCGAGTGATGATAGTTTTCGCGTAGCGTCACGAACCCCAGCTTCTGATAAAAGGTCTGGGCGTTAGGCGTTGCATCTAACCTCAGGCGGGTTAAGCCGTGGCTGCGCGCCTCGTGTGTAAGCGCCTCAATAATTCGGGTCGCCATGCCTTTTCCGGTGGCTGCGGGCAAGGTGAATATGGCCTCCAGGCAATGTGTATCAAGATCCAGATAACCGGTTGCCGCAATCACGCCCTTCTCGTCTTCCACCACGTAAAAAGGATATTCAATGACCATTTGGCGGTAATGCTCGGGCATCAGATCCGGCGTCCAGCGTGCAATCACGTCAGCCTCGTAGCTGGTTTTGCAGCCGTGACGAATCGCCTGATTGCGAATATTCCAGAGTATTTCGGCTTCATATGGCTTAGCTTTTCGTAACGTCATTTCACCTCTCTCCCTGCTAGTGCCGCGGCACTTGTAACCACTTGTCCAAGTTGACGTGTGAGCTCAACCTGAACCGGTCCGGTTGGAAAGCGCTTCGGATAGAGACCAGAACGTATATAGAATGTGATAGAAGTGAAAATACCAGAACGCAAACAAAAACATAACGCTTAAATAAGGAGATCCGCAGATGAAGATACCGACCCTCACGACAGAACGTCTCCTGCTGAAACCGCTGGTTGCCGAAGATGCGGTTCAGATTCAAAAGCTATATCCGCGCTGGGAGATCGTCCGCTATATGGTCTCTTCCGTGCCCTGGCCCTACCCGGATAACGGTGCGGAAAATTATGTCAACAACGTCGCGCTGCCGGATATGGCAAAAGGGATTGCCTGGTTCTGGAGCATCCGCCGTAGTGAGGTGCCGGATGAGTTAATGGGGATTATCTGCCTGTACGACGTTGACGATAACAACCGCGGATTCTGGCTGGCGCCGGAGTTTCAGGGACAGGGATATATGCGTGAGGCCAGCATTGCGGCGACGGATTACTGGTTTAACACCCTGAACAAACCGGTTTTGCGTGCCCCGAAGGCCGCCGCTAACAGCCGCTCCCGTCGTATTTCAGACAGTAGCGGCATGCGGCTTATCCGAACGGAAAAGAAAGCCTACGTCAGCGGGATGCTGGACTCCGAGCTGTGGGAGATCACCCGAGACGAATGGAACGCCCGTCAGGTCAGCTGATAATACTTATCCGGCATCATTCTTTCGGGAATGTTCTCTTCATCGTTCATCTGCAGCAGATCGCGTTCCATCATGTTGCAGATGGCGTCCAGCGGCAGGTCGTTATCTTCTGTCCCAAACGGGTCTTCCAGCTCTTCCGCCAGGGTGTCCAGCGAGATAAAGGTGTAAGAGATCAGGGCTGAGACGAACGGCGTCATATAGTGCAGGTCAACGACCAGCGCGAACGGCAGCATGATGCAGAAGAGATACACCGTGCGGTGCAAAATCAGCGTATAGGCAAACGGTACGGGCGTTGTCGCAATACGTTCACAGCCGGAAAGGACGATGGACATATCGTTCAGACGGTTGTTCAGGCTGTGGAACAGGATGTCCGAAAGCTGTCCGTTACGCCGCCGCACGGCCAGCCACTCCCCCATGATCAGTAAAATACGGTTCGCCGGCGAGTTGGCATCCATCACTTTGCGTAAATCATCAGGAGTGAGATAAGGCGCCAGCCGATCGGCGCGGGTGTCCCGGCGCAGAGTCATGCGCAGGCAGTGAGCAAAGGCGATCTGCAGGCGGACAAACTCGCCCAGGTGCTTATCGTCAGGCAAGGTGTTTTTTACCTCGCGAAACAGCGAGCGTGCCGCTATCATCAGTTGCCCCCACAGCTGGCGAGCCTCAACGTAGCGTGAATAACAGGCATTGTTTCTGAAACCCAGAAAGATCGCGATTGCCACGCCGAGAATGCTAAATGGTGCCACGGTAAATTTGATGCCCAGCGAGCTATACCACGGCAGCATCAGGATAACGGCAATAGAAAGCAGGAAGTTGAGCAGCAGTCGGGTGTAAATCTTGGGAAGTACCGAACCGTGCCAGACAAAAATCAGTTGTAGCCAGTGCTGTTTAGGACGAACAATCATAGTGAGTTTCAGGCAAGAAAAGAGCGTGGCTATTAAACGTGATCCCCCTCACAGTTGCAAGCTTGTTAACGGGACATTGCATTTTCTCACCTGATTAGCGAAAAGCGCACGGTGCTGCATGGATTTTTAAAAAACAAAGAGAATAGTATGTTGTAACTAATTAGGGTTGTATTTAAACCCGGCCGAAGCCGGGTCACGTTATCAGCAAAGCGGTTTGACCGCTGCGCGCATCCCCTTCAGCAGAATGGTATCAAGATCCCGCGTCACCTGGTCAACCAGACCATTCACCTGCGTCAGGTCCTGTTCCCAGTGCTCGCGCACGCTTAGTACCGACTGCACCAGGTCATGGGTACTCAACTGCTGGTCTCGATGCCGGGCCCAGAGCTGTTGATAACGTTCCAGCCAGAACGCATCATCCTGCACCGGGTAGTTCTCTCCGTTACGCTCCGCGCGATAAAACGCGATCAGTGCTGCTAACGCAAACGTCAGACGCGCTGGCAGTTGACCTGTGGCCTGCTGCCCTGCCAGCAGCTGCGGCAGAATACGCGTGCGGTACTTAGTCATGCCGTTGAGCGCAATGGAAAGCAGCTGGTGTCTGATGTAAGGGTTACGAAAACGCCCGGTAACCGCACTGGCGAAAGATTCCAGCTCGTCACGCGGCAAATCAAGAACCGGAATAATTTCTTCATAAATCGCTTTTTCGACGAAGGCGCATACGTCTTCATCGTTCATCGCCTCGCCTACGGTATCCAGCCCGGCCTGATAGGCCACCGGCACCAGCGCCGTGTGCGCACCGTTGAGAATGGCAACTTTGCGCTCTTTATAAGGCTTGATGTCGTCGACAATCAGCACGTTTAACGGGTACTTATCCAGGCGCAGTTCATGAGCAAGTGAGGCTGGCCCCTGAATCACAAACAGATAGAAATGTTCAGCCGTGTCCAGGAAACCGTCGTGATAGCCCAGCTCAGCCTCAAGCGTGTCCACTTCGTCGCGCGGATAACCGGTCACGATACGGTCAACCAGCGTTGAGCAGAAGTGGTTTGCCTCGTTAAGCCACTGGATAAAGGCAGCAGGTAGCGCCCACTCGCGGGCATAACGCAGGACGAGTTCACGCAGCGCATCTCCGTTGTAGTCGATAAGCTCACAGGGGATGATTATCCAGCCCTTGTCCGGCGCACCGTTGAAGTGGCTAAAACGCTCAAACAGCAGGCGCGTCAGTTTCGCCGGATAGCTCACAGCCGGTGCATCTTCGAACTTATCCCCCGCGTGATAGCCGATCCCTGCTTCGGTCGTGTTCGAGAACACAAAGCGCATATCTGGATTGTGAGCCAGTTTCAGGAACGCATCATACTGGCTGTAGACGCTAATCTCCCGGTTAACGGAGCGGATGACGCGGCTCTCGCTCACCGCCTCGCCCTGCTCGTTCAGGCCGCGAATGATGGTGGTATAAAGACCATCCTGGGTACTCAGCGACGGCGGGAAATCACTTTGAATAGGTCGAACGATAACCACGCCGGCATTGAGATCGGTATGTTCGTTTAACAGGTCAATTTGCCAGTCGACAAACGCACGCAGGAAATTGCCTTCACCAAACTGAATGATGCGGTCGGGATACTGCGCACCGGGGAAATCACGACGGTTGAGCGTGTTCACAATGGGTTCCTTTTATGATTAGTCATACAGCCTGATAAGATTGGTACGATAACTTACCAAAACTTTACGACCAGGAACCCTGTTTCGATCAATCCATTGCGTGGTTGTGAAAATATTTATAAGAATTTATAGAACACGGAGGTGGCCGTCATGACACCGTCCGGCATCAGGGCATAGCGTGGGATCTCACCCACTTTTTGCCAGCCAGCCCGCTGGTAAAAAGTTTCAGCCCCGCTACCGGTGGAAGTATCGAGAACCAAAACCGAAATGTTCCTGGCCCGGGCCTCAGCTTCAAGCGCTTCCATCAGCGCCATTGCGGCGCCTTTACGACGCGCTTTTTCATGCACAAGAAGCTTCGCCACATCTGCACGATGCGGCTGGTTTTCCGGCTGGTCGGTAATCAGCTGCACCGTACCCATCACGCCCAGCAGTGGATCAACACAGGCAAGCACAACGCGCTCCTTCCGCCCTACGCTTTCAGCGATGCCGCACCAGAAAGCACGCGCCTTAGCGAGGCTAAATGGCAACATGAAACTGACCGACGCGCCGCCCTTGACGCAGTTTTCAAGGATCCCGGCCAGCGCATCAAGATGGGTGAGAATATCGTCCCGGGTGAGGTTTTTGATTTGCAGTGAGGTATTCATTTCTTTTCCTTACGTTGAATACCCACACTTTGCATTTAACATTTTTTTAACGCAAACGGTTCGGTCATACGCTTTAATTATGTCACCGGGTGCGCGACCGCTGCTGCTTCATGGCATACATCTTTTCGTCGGCGTCTTTGAGCCACTGCTGCAGGTCATTGCCGTTATGATCGAATTCGCTCAGCCCCCATGAGAAATGAAGCGACCAGGGGTGCAGCTTGCGCGCGTTATAGTTTTCGACCTGCTCGGTAAGATACTGCATGGCAATCCACGCGCCCTTTTCATCGGTATCGGCAAACAGCACGGCAAACTCATCTCCACCAAAACGGACCAGCAAATCCGCTTCGCGGAAAGAGGTGCGCATCAGCTGCGCCATCACTTTCAGCGCCTTGTCACCTTCTTCATGTCCGTAGCGATCGTTAATCTCTTTAAAACGATCCAGATCCAGCCAGCCGAGGGTCAACGGCTCGGCACGGCGTCGGGCGATGGAAAGCGTGAACCGAACGAGCTGATTAAAGCCCCGTCGATTGAATAATCCGGTCAATTCATCGGTGGTTGCCGCGCTGACTGCGGCAAACTCATCCTCAGCCAGCGCGCCCAGGTCGCCCAGCACGGCAAGATCGGAGGCTGAAAACTCCCTGGGGGCGTAGTCAATCAGGCAGAGCGATCCGACGCTTGCGCCGTTACGTAAGCGCAGCGGGAAACCCGCGTAAAACCGCACGCGCGGCTCACCGGCCACCAGCGGATTATCCGCAAAGCGATCATCCTGCAGCATATCCCCCACCACCAGCGGTGCCTCGCTGAGAATGGTATGGCCACAGAATGAAATATGGCGCGGAACGGAATCTGGCGCCTGGCCATCAGCCGACTTAACGATCAGCGAATGCTCATCAATGAGATTGACCATCGCTAGCGGTACCTGGAAAAAACGTTTTGCCAGACGCGTTAAGCGGTCAAACGCGGGCGTACTGTCAATATCAAGCAGACCCGATTCGCGCAGCGAGTTCAGACGTTCCGTTTCATTTTCAGGGGTTGCAGGTGCTTTCATAATGTCTCCTGACGTAAAGCGTTACTCAAAGCGTAGCTTAAACAGAGACATTGTCAGTGTGCCAACATCCTGTTATGCCGCTTATTATTCTCGTCAATGCCTTATGACGATTAACGCAGTTCGGTTTCGCTTCCGGTAGCGGCCGTAACGTGTTCGTCCGGCCCCCGGGCACTGGTAAGATTTCGGCCCGCTTTTTTTGAACGATAAAGGTTATCGTCCGCTTCGGCCATGAGCTTGTTAAAGACCTCGGTTAGCTGCCATGACTCAGATTTTCCACTTCCCAGGCCAATACTGACCGTCAGGGAAAGCGTTTGCTGACGCCAGGTGAAAGGATGTTTAGCGACGGTAGTTCTGATGCGTTCAGCCAGCTCAAAACCATGCTGTGCGTCGCCGGAGTTCACGACCACGGCAAACTCTTCCCCGCCCATCCGCGCCACCATCCCGTCTTCGCCAACAACTCGCTGAACCTGACGGGCAAACGAGGCCAGCACGCGGTCCCCGCACTCGTGGCCGTAGTTATCATTGATGCTTTTAAAGTAATCAATATCCAGCAGCATCACGGTCAGAAAACGCGAATGCCGGTGCGTCTCTTCGCGTTTCAGCGCCTCGTAAAGCCCCGAACGCGAGTAAACCTGCGTCAGAAAGTCATAATCCGCCCGCAGGGAAACCTGGCGGATCAGGGAATTAATCGCCGCCATGCTGACGGATACCATTATCGGGCAGATCGCCATGGTGGCAATGCCGAGCCTGGCGGAGAACATCATTGGGGTCGACAGTGGCGTCGCCACGGCAATATTGATAATGGAATTGGCGACCAGAATGATTTCAGTCGCCCCCGTCATAAACGTCAGCACGCAGGTCGTTGGTAAAGCGTACCGTACCGCACACCAGATAAGCGCAGGCAGCGGGAATGCCAGACTCCCCGCGCCGCCTATCACCACCGACGCGAACACCGAAATAATCAGCGCGATGACCGGCAGCAACTGCTCCAGACGCAGCCTGAGTTCACGCGCGGGCATACGTAACGTAAGCATACACGGCACCACGAGCACACCGGTCGAGAACTGTTCGCTAAACCAGTCGGCAAATAGCGGCCAGAACGTGTGGCTGTCAATCCCAACCGACCCCACCGCGCCGAGCAAGGCACAAAGCAGCGCGGCAATCAGGCAATAGTTAAACAGGCGTAGCGCATTAAGCGGATCGGGCGTTTTCTTCATCAACCGCCTGTCGCGCTGCACCAGCACGGCGACAACGACGATAAAGATCATGTTAGAAAGGTTGATCGTCACTGAGGCCATTCCCCAGCTCGTTGTTACCGCGTCGTACATCAGCATTGCGACATAGGACACCGCGTAGTAATGCAGCCGATTCAGGTAAATATAGCGGGCAAAAATCCCCGCCATCACGCCATTCAGCGGCCAGAACAGCGATAACGCCTCGACCAGCCGTAATTCCGCCCCCACAAAATAAAACAGCGTCGTCAGAATAAAGATTGCCGAGGCATTACGCAGCGGCGTATCGGGTTGGAACAACCTGAAGGCGGTAAGAGCAGGACGCATAAAATATCATTCCATATGGAAGCTTATGGCAATTATTGCGGTCGTCAGCACGATCGGGACTCACTTAACCTGCATCTATAACACAATTACTACAGGATCATAACTCGTCAAATTTGGGCGTTCATATGTATCACCAGCCAGTGGTGGATTACACTGACGATATACTGCTGTTGCTGCGCGGTAAGCTGAACGCCCTGCGGAATGTGATGCCATTTTGCCAGACAGCCCCGGCAGCAGGAGGCGGTGGCATGCTGGGCGATAAACACCGGATGGCCGCGCATGGGCGTCTGTTTGCCATCGTTTGCGGGGTGCGCGGGGGCAAGACGCTTAGCGACAAAATCCGCGGCATGCTGGTCAATGGTTTCGGGGCCTTTGTCCCAGCAGTATTGCCGTTCTTTATTGCCTAAGCGGAAGCGCGAGCGAAATGGCGATCGCGCCAGACGGGAAAAGAGGGGATCCAGATCAGACATCAGTATACGGAACGTCCCAGCCGTTGGGTCAGTTTCTCCAGAGCCGCCACGCCGGCAAGCGAATTCCCGGTTTCATCCAGTTCCGGGCTCCAGACGGCAATTGCCATTTCATGCGGCACAATCGCCACCACTCCGCCGCCAACGCCGGATTTAGCCGGAAGCCCGACGCGCCAGGCAAACTCCCCGGCATTTTGATACATCCCGCTGGTTGCCATCAGGGCATTGACCTGACGCGCCTGCAGAGGGGAAACCACCTCCTGATCGAGATGCGGTGCGTGCCCCTGGTGCGCAAGGAACAGGAACGTCTGGGCCAGTTCGACGCAGCTCATTTTCAGGGCGCAGTAATGGAAATAGTTTTGCAGCACGGTCGCCACGTCGTTGTGGAAATTGCCGAAGGATTTCATCAGCCAGGCGATGGCCGCATTGCGGGCCGAGTGCTCAAACTCGGAGCGCGCCACGACCGGATCGTAGGCAATATCGTCCACACCCGAGAGCTGGCGGACAATCTCAAGCATTCGCTGACGCGGTGCGCTGAGGCGGCTTTGCAGCATATCGCAAACCACCAGCGCCCCGGCGTTGATAAAGGGGTTACGCGGCTTACCCTGTTCGATTTCGAGCTGAAGCAGTGAGTTAAAAGGCTGGCCGGACGGATCTTTCCCCACGCGTTGCCAGATCTCTTCTTCCTCATACTGACGCATCGCCGCGACCAGACTCAGCACTTTAGAAATGGACTGAATGGAAAAACGCTCCGTTGCATCACCTGCCTGGTATCGCTGTCCGTCAATGGTACAGATAGCAATACCCAGCTTATTCCCGCTGACCGAGGCAAGGGCCGGAATATAGTCGGCTACCTTCCCCTTTCCAATTAACGGACGAACCTGTGCCAGAATCTCGTCCAGCATCTCATTATGGATGACCGCAGCCACACTTTGCTCCTTGCCCTCAGGCTAAAACGGGCTGCGAGTATAACAGAGGCTTATGTATTGCGTCAGGCGCTAAGACGAAAACGCGAAACGGCCTGCAATAAAAGATCGGACTGCTTTTGCAGACGTTCTGAGGCCTCTGAGGCGTCAGCGACCAGCAAATCCGTCTGGCGGGAGACCTGATTCAGCGCCTGAAGCTGGTGCGTCATCTGATGAATACTCTCCCCCTGGCTGAGCGTGGCGGTTGAGATCTCATTCAGCAGGCTGCTTAAATTACCCACCAGACCGGTGACCTGCTGCAGATTCTCTTCCATCAGGTTCACGGCGCGGGAACCGTCTTCGATACCCTGCACGGAGCGATTAATCAGCTCCTGAATAGTCTGCGTGGAGTGGCTGCTCTTTCGGGCAAGCAGGCCCACTTCGCGGGCGACGACGGCAAACCCGCGTCCCTGGTTTCCGGCATGGGCGGCCTCGATGGCGGCATTCAGCGCCAGAATGTTGGTCTGAAACGCCACGCTGTCGATCATCGCCACGATCCCGCGCATCTCGGACGATCGCTCGACGATCGCCTGCATGGAGGCATTCACAGTCGACATCATCTTGTCCCCCCCTACCGCGGCTTGACGCGCTTCATCCGCCCGCGAGCTGGCGAGCCTGGCATAGCCGGTATTCCCTTCCACATGGTTTTCCAGCGACGCGATGTGTGCCGTAACCTCTTCAAGCTCTTTTGCCTGACGAGCCGACTGCTGGTACAGCTTCTGGTTTCCCTGCGCCAGGGAACCAATATTCTCAACCATCGCCGTCGTTGCATGGCTGACCTGCGTCACCAGCTGCTGCAGGCCGTGCTGCATGGTCGCAATGCTGTCGCTAAGCTGCCCGGTTTCCCGGTTAAAGCGCATAACATCGGGCGGTGTGCCGGAGAGATCTCCGGCGGCCAGCTGGTTGATGTGCGCAATAAGCCGACGCAGCGGCGTAATCACCCACCTGGACATGCCGAACCAGACGGCAACGGCGATGGCGAGCAACAGCACCGGCGCCAGCAGGAACAATGTTTGCAGATCGGAAAGCTGCGCCATTAAGGTCTGACGCCCCTGCATCGCCTGCTTCTCGCTGGCCTGCTGATAGCGCGCGTAGTTG
Organism: Enterobacter chuandaensis; assembly: GCF_039718975.1. Lineage (NCBI taxonomy): Bacteria > Pseudomonadati > Pseudomonadota > Gammaproteobacteria > Enterobacterales > Enterobacteriaceae > Enterobacter > Enterobacter chuandaensis. Next base: position 2,360,074 of record NZ_CP097173.1, on the reverse strand, counting down.
TCGTTAAAATCGGTCTGAAACGCCTGCGCCGGTACGGCAAAAAAGGCATCAATCGAGTTGGTCCTGACAAGCGCCTCGGATTGCTCTTTAATGGCATCGTAGAAAAGCTGATAGCTGTTCACCAGCGCCTCATCTTTTGGCGGACTGAGCGCCATCCAGGCCTTCCACGCCTGCTGAGACACCGCCAGCGACTTTTGCGCGTCGTCCATCAGGTTGTGCCAGCTTCCTTCCGAGCCGGTCTCTTTATCCTGCATAAACCAGACGCCGGAGCGGTTGAGCAGATCGCTCGCCGCCAGCAGGGAGACGCGCGCCAGATCCAGCTTGCTCTGCTGCTGATACGCCAGAAGATTTTGCTGTTCGTTGCGCTGAGCTTCCTTCAGGGAGGCGTTCAGCAGAAAGGATGAGGAGAGCTGCAGCGCGGAGAAAAGGCCAATAATACAAAAGATACCCGTCAACAGGCCAAACTGACGCGGGATAAGACGCTGCGCAATACGACGAAAAATTTGCGTTAGGTTCATAATTTTCTTCAGTAACAAGACGTTAGACGCGTGCGAGTCTACGAAACGAAAATGACAGAACCATTGCAGATAAATGACAGCGGCCCTCGTGATGAGGGCCGAATAAATTACACGCGATCCTTCCAGACCGTCTGCACATTACAGAACTCGTGCAAACCAAAATGGGAAAGCTCGCGGCCAAAGCCGCTTTTCTTCACGCCACCAAAGGCCACGCGCGCGTCGCTGGCGCTATAGCCATTAATAAACACCCCACCGCACTCCAGTTCGCGAGAGAATTTATCCGCAAGCGCTGCGTCAGCGGTAAAAACGGTGGCGGAGAGGCCAAAGTCGCTGTCGTTGGCAAGCGTCAGGGCGTGCGCCGCGTCTTTCGCAACGGTAATGGCCGCGACCGGACCAAACAGCTCCTGACGGAAGGCCGTCATCGACGGAGTGACGTTTGCCAGCACGGTTGGTGCGTAATAATTCCCCTCACCGCTGATTTTCTCTCCGCCCAGCAGCAGCGTTGCCCCTTCTGCCAGGCTCGCCTGTACCTGCTGATGCAGTTCATCGCGCAGGTCATAACGCGCCATCGGGCCAAGGTAGTTCTCTTCTTTATCGGGCGCGCCCATCTTCAACGCGGCGACCGCGTCAACGAAGCGTCGGGTAAAGGTATCTGCAATACCCTCTTCTACAATGAAGCGTTTGGCCGCCGCGCACACCTGTCCGGTGTTCTGGTAGCGCCCCGCAACCGCCGCCTTCACGGCAAGATCCAGGTCGGCATCGTTGAGAACGATGAACGGGTCGGAGCCACCCAGCTCAAGCACGCATTTTTTCAGTGCCGCCCCGGCCTGCGCGCCAATAGCGGCCCCGGCACGTACGCTGCCGGTGACGGTCACGGCCGCAATGCGGCGATCGTTAATCGCCTGGCTTACGCCATCATTGGTGGCGTTCACCCAGCCGAAAACACCTTCAGGAAGACCGGCATCCGCAAAAATCTGCGCGATAAGTTCCGCCGAGCCGAGCACGTTGGGGGCGTGTTTAAGCAGATAGCTGTTGCCCGCCAGCAGAATTGGCACCGCGCCGCGCAGCACCTGCCAGAGCGGGAAGTTCCACGGCATGACTGCCAGAATCGGCCCCAGCGGACGATACTCTATGACCGCATTGTGATTCTCAACCTGCGTGGGTTCAGCATTCAGCATCGCCGGGCCATGCTCCGCATACCAGTCGCACAGTCCGGCAGATTTAGCGACCTCAGCCCGTGCCTGAAGAATGGGTTTACCCATCTCCAGGGACATCATCCGGGCCATCTCTTCCGCACGACCGCGCAGCGCAGCGCCGAGATCGCGCAGCTTCTGCGCCCGGTGGGCAACGCTTTCGCGCCGCCACTGACGAAAGCCCGCATCAGCCAGCGCGATGGCACGTTCAACCTCTTGCGGCGTCGCCCACGGATACGCAGCGAGCGTTTCGCCCGTTGCCGGGTTAACGGACAGGGCATGTGTAGCAGATGAATATTTCATGATGTTCTCCACGCATTTCTGTTGATTAAGTGTGGCTCACTCTGCTATTTCTTAAAAATGAATAATACTGACCACCTTATTCACGAAACGAGAATGCTATGGATTTAACCCAGCTTGAAATGTTTAACGCCGTCGCGCTGACGGGCAGCATCACCCAGGCGGCGCAGAAGGTGCACCGCGTTCCTTCGAATCTGACGACCCGCATTCGTCAGCTGGAGGCCGATCTTGGCGTTGAGCTGTTTATTCGCGAGAACCAGCGTTTGCGCTTATCCCCCGCCGGGCATAACTTCCTGCGCTACAGCAGGCAGATCCTGGCGCTTGTGGATGAAGCGCGCATGGTCGTCGCGGGCGATGAACCGCAGGGGCTGTTTGCCCTCGGCGCGCTGGAGAGCACCGCCGCCGTGCGCATCCCTGAAACACTGGCGCAGTTTAACCAGCGCTATCCGCGCATCCAGTTTGCCCTTTCTACCGGGCCGTCCGGAACGATGATTGATGGCGTACTGGAGGGAACCTTAAGCGCCGCCTTTGTCGACGGGCCGCTGTCGCACCCGGAGCTGGAGGGAATGCCGGTCTACCGCGAAGAGATGATGCTGGTCACGCCCGCCGGGCATGCAGAGGTGACACGCGCTACACAGGTGAGCGGCTGCGACGTTTATGCTTTTCGCGCAAACTGCTCGTATCGCCGACACCTGGAAAGCTGGTTTCACGCGGACAGAGCCACGCCGGGACGCATTCACGAGATGGAGTCCTATCACGGCATGCTCGCCTGCGTCATTGCGGGCGCGGGCATCGCGCTGATGCCGCGCTCAATGCTGGAGAGCATGCCGGGCCATCATCAGGTTGAAGCCTGGCCGCTGGCGGAAAACTGGCGCTGGCTCACTACCTGGCTGGTGTGGCGACGCGGGGCGATGACCCGCCAGCTGGAAGCGTTCATAGCGCTGCTAAACGAACGTCTTCAACCAGCGCCTTCTCCATAAACAGGCTGAGCGGATCGTCAGCATACGGGGGAAACGCCGGACGCACATCGTATCCGCACTGTTCATAGAGACGAATCGCGGCGGGTTGTTTGATCCCCGTCTCCAGGCGTACCGTGTGGCAGTGACGGCTCAGGGCCTCGTCTTCCAGGGCGGCCAGCAGCGTCTCTCCGAGATGCTGCCCACGATGGGCTGGATCGATATAGACCCGCTTCATCTCCCCCGTTCCGTCGCCGTTGAGCACGATGGCCCCACAGCCCACGGCCTGTAGCTGCTGGTCGCGGACGATCATCAGGATGAGCGACATCTCCGGCAGCGCAGCCAGATCGAGCAGATGATTGCTTTCAGCGGGATAGAGTTCGCTCTGATAGCGGTCAAGCGCCGCTATCAGTTTGAGAATGTCAGGATGACGGGCAGATTCAGAGGTAATGGAATACATGGCAGGCTCCTTGCTTGTTTTTGAGACTCAATTCCAACATAGCGCAGCCCTGCCAGGGTGCTTCATAGTATTAACTTATAGCGCTGTCCGGCTAGCGTAAGAAGATACGTCCTTTCAGATACAGCGTGGCCTGGCCGCCAATCAGCACGCGGTCGCCCTTCAGTTCACAGCGAAGATCCCCGCCGCGGTACGACACCTGGCGGGCGTTGAGCGACGTCTTACCCAGCCTTTCACTCCAGTAGGGGATCAGCATGCTGTGCGTGGACCCGGTAACCGGATCTTCCGGCACCCCTTCGCCCGGGCAGAAGAAGCGGCTGACGAAGTCATATTCCCCCTCGCCCGGCGCGGTCACGCAGACCATTTTGTCCAGCGGAACCATCGCGCCAATATCCGGCGTTAACGCCTCCACCTGCTGCTGGCTCTCCAGCACGACCATGTAGTCTCGCCCGACGCGCACCTCTTTTGCCTCCGGGATGCCCAGCGCGCTAAACAGCGCTGCCGGTGGGTTATCGACCGCCTCCGTTGACCACGCGGGAAAGTTCAGCGTCAGCCAGTCGCCGCTGCGTTTGACCGTCAGCTCGCCGACAAAGCGGGTGCTAAAGCGAATTTCCGTATGCGGATAATCCAGATATTCAAAAATGACGTGTGATGCCGCAAGGGTCGCATGGCCGCAGAGGTTAATTTCATGCAGCGTGGTGAACCAGCGCAGCTCAAACCCGCTGTCGGTGCGCACGAAAAAGGCGGTTTCCGACTGGTTATGCTGCTGCGCCATTTTGAGCAGCGTCTCGTCAGGCAACCATTCTTCCAGAGGACATACCGCCGCAGCGTTGCCGCCAAAAGTTTTGTCGCTGAAGGCATCCACCAGATAAAAATCAATTTCCCGCATTGTCTCTTCCTCTCTTGTTATGGTTTTTAGCGCAAATAGACGGAGCCTTTCAGATAGCATGAGGCCTGGCCGCTCATCAGGACGCGTTCCCCCCGCAGCTCGCAGCGCACGTCACCGCCGCGTGCTGATACCTGGCGGGCAAACATCGTCGCTTTACCGAGCTTTTCGCTCCAGTAGGGGATCAGCATCGTATGTGCGGATCCGGTCACCGGATCTTCCGGAACGGAAACGCCCGGCGAGAAGAAGCGGCTGACAAAGTCATATTCCCCCTCTCCTCGCGCCGTCACGCTCACTTTATGCTCGCCCGGCGTCATCGCCGACAGGTTCGGCTCAAGAGCTTCCACCTGCTGGCGGTTCTCCAGAACGATAACCCACGCACGCCCTTTGCGCGCGTCAACGTAGCGCTGGATACCGAGCGCCGACAACATCTCCGGCGGCGGCGTTTCCTCCCGGGTGGGGCTAGCCGGGAAGTCAAGCGTCATCCACTCTCCCTCCCGGCTGACCGTCAGGCGGCCAGACGCGGTATCAAAGTGGATCCGCGAGTCGGGATAATCCAGTTCATTAAACAGGACGTACGCGGCGGCCAGCGTCGCATGTCCGCAGAGATTGACTTCGGCGAGCGTGGTAAACCAGCGTAGCTCAATGCCACCCTTAGTGCAGACGAAAAATGCGGTTTCTGACTGATTATGCTGCTGCGCCATTTTCAGTAACGTTTCATCCGGCAGCCATTCGTTCAGCGGGCACACCGCAGCCGGATTGCCGCCGAACGAGGTATCGCTGAACGCATCTACCAGATAAAAATCAATCTCCTGCATTGTCTTACCGCCTGTTTTTGCTGTGTTGTACTTTTATATTCAATGAAAACAACGTCCCCGGCTACCGCTTTCATAAGGTAAATATTGAGATCTGCGTCACATAATGGTTGAGTTTTCGCCGCATGACGTTTTAAGATCGCTTTCTCGTCTTTTCAGCAACGAATCTCCGACATCCCTATGACAACGAACACAGTTTCCCGCAGGGTCGCGTGGCTACGCGTGGTCACGCTGGCCATTGCCGCGTTTATTTTTAACACCACAGAATTTGTTCCGGTTGGGCTGTTGTCTGACATCGCCGACAGTTTCCAGATGGAAACGGCGCAGGTGGGGATTATGTTAACCATCTACGCCTGGGTGGTGGCGCTGATGTCGCTGCCGTTTATGCTGCTGACCAGCCAGATGGAGCGGCGCAGGCTGCTGATCGGACTGTTTGTCCTGTTCATCGCCAGCCATGTGCTGTCGTTTATGGCGTGGAACTTTACGGTGCTGGTCATAAGCCGCATCGGGATTGCTTTTGCCCACGCGGTGTTCTGGTCGATCACGGCGTCGCTGGCTATTCGACTCGCCCCGGCGGGTAAACGCGCCCAGGCCTTAAGCCTGATCGCCACCGGTACCGCGCTGGCGATGGTGCTGGGTCTGCCGATTGGTCGCATCGTGGGGCAGTACTTCGGCTGGCGTACCACCTTCTTTGCCATCGGCATGGGCGCGCTGGTGACGCTGGTGTGTCTGATTAAGCTGCTGCCCGCGCTGCCAAGCGAACACTCCGGCTCGCTGAAAAGCCTTCCACTGTTGATGCGTCGCCCGGCATTGATGAGTATCTACCTGCTTACGGTTATCGTGGTCACCGCGCATTACACGGCGTACAGCTACATTGAACCGTTTGTGCAGGTCGTCGCGGGCTTTAGCGCTAACTTTGCCACTCTCCTGCTGCTTATCCTCGGCGGCGCGGGCATTATTGGCAGCGTGCTGTTTGGCAAGCTCGGCAACCAGCATGCCTCCACGCTGGTGAGCAGCGCCATCGGTCTGCTGCTGGCGTGTCTGGTGCTGCTGTTACCTGCATCAGGCAGCGAAAGCCAGTTGGCGATCCTGAGCCTGTTCTGGGGCGTGGCGATCATGATTATTGGTCTCGGCATGCAGGTGAAAGTCCTGGCCCTGGCGCCGGATGCCACGGACGTGGCGATGTCGCTGTTCTCGGGGATCTTTAATCTTGGGATTGGCGCGGGGGCGCTGGTGGGCAATCAGATTAGCCTGCACGTATCGATGTCGGCGATTGGCTATCTGGGGGCGATTCCGGCCCTGGTGGCGCTGATCTGGTCGGTACTCATCTTCCGCAAGTGGCCGGTGGCGCTGGAGGAACAGGGGCAGCATGGATGACGTGTGTTTGTGCCGGGTAAGCGCAGCGCCACCCGGCAATCACATCAATGATAAGTCTTAATTATCTCCAGCACGCCGTTAATAATAAACTGCACGCCCATACAGACCAGTAAGAAGCCCATCAGACGGGAAATCGCCTCGATACCGCCCTTGCCCACCCAGCGCATGATCGCACCGGAACTGCGCAGCGATGCCCACACGATAACCCCGATAAGCGCGAAAATCAGCGGTGGCGCAACGGTCAGTACCCAGTCCGGGAAGGTGGAGCTGTCGCGCACCGTCGACGCGGAACTGATGATCATCGCGATAGTACCCGGCCCGGCCGTGCTCGGCATGGCCAGCGGTACAAAAGCAATATTCGCGCTCGGTTCGGACTCCAGCTCTTCGGATTTGCTGGTCGCCTCGGGAGACTCGTGCGCTTTTTGCGCCGGGAACAGCATGCGGAAGCCGATAAACGCCACGATCAACCCTCCGGCAATACGCAGCCCGGGAATTGAAATCCCGAAGGTGTTCATCACCAGCTGTCCGGCGTAGTAGGCCACCATCATAATGGCAAATACATACACCGAAGCCATCATCGACTGGTGGTTGCGCTCGGCGCTGTTCATATTCCCTGCGAGCCCCAGGAACAGCGCCACCGTCGTTAACGGGTTAGCCAACGGCAGCAGTACCACCAGTCCGAGACCAATTGCTTTAATCAAATCCAACATAGTGCGTCGTTGTCCTTATCCACATTTAACATCGCAATTATAGGGTGAAAGTGTGACGTTCAGCCATCGGCGCAACGTAACGATTGTTTTCCTCCGGGAACGATACCCGTTTGTTATCTTCCTGATTTGAAAGGTTGCAAAATTCGTTCATGAAACGTTTTAGCAATTCGTGGCATCGGCTGATTCATTCAGTTGACTTATACTTGCCTGAGCAATAATATCTGCCGTGATTAAACTACTTGCCAGGGCAACCATTGTGAAAAGCACCAGTGATATCTTTAACGACGTTGTTCCGCTGGGTCGTCTTATTCATATGGTTAATCAGAAAAAAGACCGCCTGCTCAATGACTATCTGTCACCGCTGGATATCACCGCAACACAGTTCAAAGTGCTGTGTTCCATTCGCTGCGAAGGGTGTATCACGCCGGTTGAGCTGAAAAAGGTACTCTCTGTCGATCTGGGTGCGTTAACCCGCATGCTCGATCGTCTCGTCTGCAAAGGATGGGTAGAACGAAGCCCTAACCCGAATGACAAACGCGGCGTACTGGTCAGGCTGACCAGCGATGGCGCGGACATGTGTGAACAATGTCATCAATTAGTAGGACAAACACTGCATCAGGAACTAACAAAAAACTTAACGGCAGATGAAGTGGCAACCCTTGAGCTCTTGCTGAAGAAAATACTGCCGTAAACAGAAAAAGAGGTATGACGATGTCCAGACGCAATACTGACGCTATCACTATTCATAGCATTTTGGACTGGATCGAAGATAACCTGGAATCGCCGCTCTCCCTTGAAAAAGTGTCAGAGCGTTCAGGTTACTCCAAATGGCACCTGCAACGGATGTTCAAAAAAGAGACCGGCCATTCATTAGGTCAATATATTCGCAGCCGCAAGCTGACGGAAATTGCCCAGAAACTGAAAGAAAGCAATGAGCCGATCCTTTATCTGGCGGAGCGCTACGGGTTTGAATCACAACAGACCCTCACGCGAACGTTCAAGAACTATTTTGACGTGCCGCCTCATAAGTACCGAATCACCAGCGTGCCGGGTGAATCCCGATACCTGTATCCGTTAAAACACTGTAGTTAATTATCGCCTGTAAAGACGTAACCGAGGAAAAAATGAAAGTTACCGCCTCCGCCGCCCTCGCCTTGCTGGTGCTGTTTTCCAGCCAGACCTTCGCGGAGCAAACCCCAGGTGCAACGCAGCAAAATAATCGCGATACGATGATTTTGCCGTCAGCACATGACCAGTCACCTTACGATTTCAACCACATGGGTGCTGGTAGCGACAAATCCGACGAATTAGGCGTGCCTTATTATCACGCGCACGGCCTCTGATTCGTTTTTGCCCCGCAGCCGCGGGGCTTTTTTATGCCCTATCCTCTTACCCGCGCCGTTCGGCGTACCCGCAGGCCAAATACGTTGATGTACAGCCCGGCCATGATCAGCACGGCACCGAGCAGCTGCAGCGCGCTCAGCGTTTCATCCAGCAGTATCGCCGCACTGGCAAGCCCTACTACCGGAACCAGCAAAGACAGCGGCGCCACGCGCCAGGTCTCATAGCGCCCCAGCAGCGAGCCCCAGATCCCGTAACCCACGATGGTGGCGACAAACGCAAGATAGATAAGAGAAAGGATCGTGGTCAGATCGATGTCGACCAGGCTTTTCAGCATCACCTCCGGGCCATCCAGAATAAACGACGCCGCCAGAAACGGGATTATCGGGATCAGCGCGCTCCAGACCACCAGCGACATCACCTGCGGTCTCGCCTCGTGCTGCATAATCAGCTTGTTGAAAATGTTGCCGCACGCCCAGCTCAGCCCCGCCGCCAGCGTGAGCATAAACCCAAGCAGCGCCACATCCTGACCGTTCAGGCTGGCTTCAATCAGCACCAGCACGCCAAACACCGCGAGCGTGATCCCCGCCAGCTGTTTACCCTGTAAACGTTCGCCAAAAACGAACGCGCCGAGAATGATGGTAAAGAACGCCTGCGCCTGCAGTACCAGCGAGGCAAGACCGGCCGGCATACCGAACTTGATGGCGCAGAAGAGAAACGCGAACTGGCCAAAGCTGATGGTCAGGCCATAGCCCAGCAGGAGTTTCAACGGGATTTTCGGACGGGCGACGAAAAAGAGCGCCGGGAACGCCACCAGCATAAAACGCAAACCGGCCAGCATCAGCGGAGGCATGTTGTGCAACCCCAGCTTGATGACCACAAAATTGAGCCCCCACACCACGACCACCAGCAACGCCAGCAGTCCGTCTTTACGCGTCATACCCTGCCCCTGAATTATTAATAATTTGTTAACACTTCAAGGTAACAGAAAAAAGTGTGCCGCGAGAAGATCATTATTTCTGGCAGGCAGCTGAAGCACTTAGGGATAAATTGGGCGCTATACAAGCCCCTTATGTCATGGTAATCCTTTTAACACACGTCTAAAAAAAAAAGCATAAGCAACCGTCGGGCAGGAATATGAAACCATCTCTCAGGCGCTCAACCGCAGCGCTGCTGGCATCGTCATTGTTATTAACCATCGGTCGGGGGGCAACGCTGCCGTTCATGACCATTTATCTCACGCGCGTGTTTAACATGAGCGTCGAGAATATTGGTTATGCCCTGACGATTGCGCTGACCGTTGGCGTGGTGTTCAGCCTGGGATTTGGCATTCTGGCCGATAAGTTTGATAAGAAACGCTACATGCTGATCGCGATCGTGGCTTTTATCGCCGGGTTTGTCGCGATCCCGCTGGCGGATAACGTCACGCTGGTGGTGCTGTTCTTTTCCCTGATCAACTGCGCCTATTCCGTCTTTTCGACGGTGCTGAAAGCCTGGTTCTCGGATGTGCTGACCTCAAGCCAGAAAGCGCGCGTCTTCTCGCTGAACTACAGCTTCCTGAACATTGGCTGGACGATCGGGCCGCCGATTGGCACCCTGCTGGTGATGTACAGCCTGCAGCTGCCGTTCTGGCTGGCGGCCTTCTGCGCCGCGCTGCCGCTCGGGTTTATTCATTTTTTCGTGCAAAAAAGCGTCGCGCTGGATACCGCCGAAGAGAAAATGCCCTGGCAGCCGTCGGTGCTCCTGAAAGACCGCGCCCTGTTCTGGTTCACCCTCTCCGGCCTGCTCGCGTCTTACGTGGGCGGATCGTTCGCCAGCTGCATTTCGCAGTACGTGCTGGCCGCCAATGCCGACAGCGATTTTGCCCAGAAGGTGGTCGCCGTGGTGCTGCCCGTGAACGCCGCCGTGGTGGTGACGCTGCAGTACGCGCTGGGGCGCAAGATCTCCGCCAGCAATATTCGGCCTTTAATGACCGCCGCCACGCTGTTTTTTGTCCTGGGGCTGGGGGGCTTTATGCTCTCCGGTGAGAATCTGATTTACTGGGGCATCGCCGCCGCCATCTTTACGCTGGGTGAGATCATCTACGCACCGGGTGAATACATGCTGATCGACAACATCGCCCCGCCGGGGATGAAGGCGAGCTATTTTTCCGCGCAGGCGCTGGGCTGGCTCGGGGCGGCAGCAAACCCGATGATCACCGGCATTATCCTGACCAACCTGCCGCACTGGTCGCTGTTTGCGATCATGATGGTTGCCATCGTCATTGCCTGGCTGATGATTTTGCGGGGAATGAGCGTGAAAAGTGCAGATAGCGTGTCGGGTGGCGCTGCGCTTACCCGACCTACGAAACCCTAATCGTAGGCCGGATAAGGCTTAGCCGCCATCCGGCAAAAGCAACAGATCAGTGGTGCAGCATCTCCTCCACCACCTGCTCTTTGTACATCTCGTTTGGATAATAGGTCGGCCAGTTATCCATCTCTTTCAGCAGCGCCTCGTGGGAGGTGTTGCCCATAAAAATATGGAAGTGCGAAGAGGCTTTCGGCCCGATGATATGGTCGCTGAACTGCACGAACTTCGGCGCCTTGCTGTCGGCATCCTTACACTCAAACAGATAGCGAACGCCTTTTTTGCCCGATGCGTAGGTCAGAATTTTGTAACCGCTGTAAGCATACTGACAGCTGCTGACCGCCTTGCCTCTGTGGAATTCCATCACGTTATTTTCAATGCCGATGGCATCCACGTCCGTCGCATATCCCTTGCGGTAATACGCTTTCACCTCGTCAAAGGTTTTACTTTTATCCTTCTGCGCTTTCTGTTTAAAGACCGGATCCAGCGAACCGTCCAGCAGGAACGGATAGACCGACTGCCAGGTGCCGTCCCAGTCAGACAGCGCTCTGTCCTTTACGTCTTTATCCTCAAACACGCCGTTTGCCGCCTTCTGTTCCGCTTCGCTCATCTGATGGCCGTGCGAGTGAGCAAATAGCTGGCCGCTGACCAGCAGCGCCCCCAGAGTCATGGCAAATTTCCCAATATGTGCAGCCAAAGTAACGCCCTCATTCCGTTTTATAAGAATGATGGATGTTATATTATAACATTTCAGATCGCAACCAGCCCGCGCACGCCCTCCTGCTCCATATCTTCGCCCCGTCCGCGCTGGATGATGGTGCCGCGCGACATCAGCAAATAGCTGTCAGCCAGCTCGGCGGCAAAATCGTAAAACTGCTCGACCAGCAGGATCGCCATGTCGCCTCTGTTTGCCAGGGTACGGATCACCTGACCAATCTCTTTGATGACGGAAGGCTGTATGCCTTCGGTCGGTTCGTCGAGGATCAGCAGCTGCGGACGGCTCGCCAGCGCGCGACCAATAGCCAGCTGCTGCTGTTGCCCGCCGGAGAGATCGCCCCCGCGGCGGTGCTTCATCTCGTTAAGTACCGGAAACAGCTGCCAGATCTCATCCGGCACCTGCTTTGCCTCGCGGGCGGAAAAACGCGACAGCCCCAGCAGAAGGTTCTCTTCCACGGTCAGGCGCGGGAAAATCTCGCGGCCCTGCGGAACATACGCCACGCCAGACTGTACCCGCTGGTGCGGCCTGCTGTGGGTGATCGTTTTCCCCTGCCAGATGACCTCCCCGGTTTTCGCCGGGATCAGCCCCATCAGGCACTTCAGCAGCGTGGTTTTCCCGACGCCGTTGCGCCCCAGCAGACAGGTGACTTCACCGGTGGCGGCTTCAAAGCTCACGCCGCGCAGGATATGGCTGCCGCCGTAATACTGATTCAGTTCGTTAACCTGTAACATCATCGCTCCTTAGCGTCCCAGATAGACCTCAATCACCTGCTCGTTGGCCTGCACCTCGCGAAGCGAGCCTTCCGCCAGCACGCGTCCCTGATGCAGCACCGTGACGTGGTCGGCAATCGTTTCAACAAAGCCCATATCGTGCTCCACCACCATCAGGGAGTGCTTACCCGCCAGGGTTTTGAACAGCTCGGCGGTGTATTCCGTTTCAGCGTCGGTCATCCCGGCGGCGGGTTCATCCAGCAGCAGCAGATGCGGCTCCTGCACCAGCAGCATGCCGATCTCCAGAAACTGTTTCTGCCCGTGCGAAAGCAGCCCGGCGCGACGGTCCCGCTCGCTGCCAAGGCGCAGAAGAACCAGCATCTCGTCAATGCGGTCCCGCTGCTCGCCGTTGAGTTTTGCCCGCAGGCTTGCCCAGACGGATTTATCGGTTTTCATGGCGATCTCAAGGTTCTCCCACACCGTCAGCACTTCAAAGACCGTGGGCTTCTGGAATTTTCGACCAATCCCCTGACGGGCAATAGCCGCAGGCTCCAGCGCGGTCAGGTCGATAGACTGGTCGTAAATGGCTCTGCCGCTCTTTGGCCTCGTTTTGCCGGTAATCACATCCATCAGCGTGGTTTTACCGGCCCCGTTGGGCCCAATCACGCAGCGCAGCTCCCCCACGCCGATATTCAGCGAGAGATCGGTCAGCGCCTGAAATCCGTCAAAATTGACGTTTATGGCCTCAAGCTGAAGCACCGGGTCGGTCTGGTCCCGGTAGCGATCGCCGGGCAACTGGCGGGTAAATAACTCTTCCGATGGCTGCATTATTTATCCCCCTTACGCAACAGACCGTAGACGCCGCGCGGCAGGAACAACGTGACGGCGATAAAAATCAGCCCCAGAAACAGCTGCCAGTACTCCGGCATCGCGACGGTGAAGAAGCTCTTCGCCCCGTTCACCAGCGCCGCGCCAATCACCGGCCCGACCAGCGTGCCGCGTCCGCCCAGCGCCACCCAGATGGCGGCTTCTATCGAGTTGGTCGGCGACATCTCTCCGGGGTTAATAATGCCGACCTGCGGGACGTACAGCGCCCCCGCCAGGCCGCACAGCACTGCGGAGAGCGTCCACACCAGCAGCTTGAACCCGCGCGGATCGTACCCGCAGAACGTCAGGCGGTTTTCCGCGTCGCGAACGGCGGTCAGGATGCGGCCAAACTTGCTCTTCGCCATCGCAAATCCAGTACCCAACGCCAGAATGAGCAACAGCACCGTCGCCAGGAACAGCCCGATACGGGTGGTCGTTTCCGTCACCGAAAACCCGAGCAGCGTGGTGAAGCCGGTAAAGCCGTTATTGCCGCCAAAGCCGGTTTCGTTGCGAAAGAACAGCAGCATGCCCGCGTAGGTCAGCGCCTGGGTCATAATCGAGAAGTAAACTCCTTTGATCTTCGAGCGGAAGGCAAACCAGCCAAACACCAGCGCCAACAGGCCCGGCACCATCACAATCAGCACCAGCGCCCAGGCAAAATGCTGGGTGCCCCACCAGAACCACGGCAGCTCGCTCCAGGAAAGAAACGACATAAACGCGGGCAGGCCGTCGCCTGACGCCTGGCGCATCAGGTACATGCCCATCGCATAGCCGCCCAGGGCGAAGAAGATGCCGTGTCCAAGAGAGAGCATCCCGGCGTAGCCCCACACCAGATCCAGCGCCACCGCAACGACGGCATAGCAAAGGATCTTGCCGATAAGCGTCAGCATCCAGGTCGACAGCGCCAGCGGATGCGTCGCAGGCAGTAAGGCGAAAAACGGTATTATCAGCAGACACGCCACCAGCAGGCTGCCGGCAATCTGCGTTGTGCGCGGCGCTTTGCGCGCCAGCGTTAAGGTCAGCGGCTGGCTCATCAGTCAATCACCCTCCCTTTCAGCGCAAAGAGCCCCTGAGGGCGCTTCTGGATAAACAGCACGATCGCCACCAGAATCACGATCTTGCCCAGCACCGCCCCCATCTGCGGCTCGAGGATTTTATTGAAAATGCCCAGCCCGAACGCCGCGGCCACGCTGCCTGCCAGTTGACCTACGCCACCGAGAACGACCACGAGGAACGAGTCGATGATGTAACCCTGACCCAGCTCCGGCCCGACGTTACCCAACTGGGATAACGCCACGCCGCCTAACCCGGCAATCCCTGAGCCCAGCCCGAACGCCAGCATATCGACGCGACCTGTCGGTACCCCGCAGCAGGCGGCCATGCTGCGGTTCTGCGTCACCGCGCGCACGTTGAGCCCCAGACGGGTTTTATTCAGAATCAGCCAGGTAAAGAACAGCACCAGCAGCACGAAGCCCAGCACCACAATGCGGTTCCACGGCAGCGTCAGGTTGGCAAAAATCTGCACCCCGCCGGAGAGCCATGCCGGGTTCGCCACCTCCAGGTTCTGGGCGCCAAAGGTCATGCGCACCAGCTGGATAAGCATCAGGCTGATACCCCACGTCGCCAGCAGCGTTTCCAGCGGACGACCGTAGAGGTGACGGATCACGGTGCGCTCAAGCACCATTCCGATGCCCGCCGTCAGGCAGAACGCTACCGGCAGCGCGATAACGGGATAGAGCGCCAGCCACTGGGGCGCAAGCCCGGCCATCGCCTGCTGCACCATCCACGTGGCATACGCCCCCAGCATCAACATCTCGCCGTGCGCCATATTGATGACGCCGAGCAGACCGTAGGTGATGGCAAGCCCCAGCGCGGCCAGCAGCAGCACCGACCCCAGAGAAAGCCCCATAAACGCCTGACCCAGTAGATCGCCCCACATCAGGCGATGCGTAATCTGGTTAAGGCTCTCTTCTGCGGCCGCGCGAACGCTGGCGTCCGGCTCGGTCTGCGCCTGGGTAAAAGGAGTGAGTCTGGACTGCACGTCCGGATCGTCTGACTGGCCCAGCAGTTCGACGGCCCTGCGGCGCACCTCCGGCTGCGGGCTTGCCAGCTGGAGGTTTGCCACCGCCAGCAACAGCGCCTGACGCGCGACAGCGTCCGTCTCATCCCCAACGCGCTTTTCCAGAAAAGCGAGCATGTCGGGCTGGGCGTCGCGCTGGAGCTGACGCGCTGCCGCACGCCTTTCTGTGACACTGTCACTAACAAGCTGATGCGTGGCGATGGCCGTTGCAGCCAGCACGCGCAGCCGGTTCGTCAGGCGCACGGCTTTGGTTTGCCCTACGGTTGCCGTAGCGTCACCCAGCGAAACCATTTCACCGTTACGCTGCGTAAAGGCGTGCTTTTGGCTGTCGGTATACAGGTTTTCCTTTTGCAGGGACTGAAGCAGCGGAAGCCTGGCGGCATCCGGCGCAGCGGCCCACTGCGTGAGAAGTTCCGCCTGCTGGCCGCGGCTGGCGGCAACAAAGCGATCGGCATCCGATGCCTGCGCCATCCCTGGCAGCAGTCCGGAAAGCCATACAAGAGCGATGAACATGCGCATGGCGTTCATGACGTTTCTCCCTGCGGTGATGGCTTAATTGCTGGCGGTTTTCATCGGCTGGTCGGGCTTTTTATCGTTCCCGGCGATGAACGGGCTCCACGGCTGGGCGCGCACCGGCTGCTCCGTCTGCCAGACCACGTTGAACTGACCGTTGCCTTCGATTTCACCGATCATGACCGGCTTGTGCAAATGATGGTTGGTGGCATCCATGGTGAGCGTAAAGCCGGACGGCGCTTTAAACGACTGACCGGCCATCGCCGCGCGCACCTTATCCACGTCGGTGGTGCCCGCTTTTTCCACCGCCTGCGCCCACATATGGATACCCACATATGTGGCTTCCATTGGATCGTTTGTGACGACGGTATCGGCATTCGGCAGCTTGTGCGCCTTCGCATAGGCTTTGTAATCCGCCACAAATGCCTGGTTGGTTGGATTATCCACGGATTCAAAGTAGTTCCACGCCGCCAGGTTACCCACCAGCGGTTTGGTGTCGATCCCGCGCAGCTCTTCTTCGCCTACGGAGAACGCCACTACCGGCACGTCGGTGGCCTTCAGCCCCTGGTTAGCCAGCTCTTTGTAGAACGGCACGTTGGAGTCGCCGTTGATGGTCGATACCACGGCGGTTTTGCCGCCTGCTGAGAATTTCTTGATGCTGGCGACAATGGTCTGGTAGTCGCTATGGCCAAACGGGGTGTAAACCTCTTCGATGTCCTTATCCTCAACGCCTTTCGAATGCAGGAAGGCGCGCAGGATCTTGTTGGTGGTGCGCGGGTAAACGTAGTCGGTACCCAGCAGGAAGAAGCGCTTCGCCCCGCCGCCGTCCTCGCTCATCAGGTATTCCACCGCCGGGATGGCCTGCTGGTTCGGTGCCGCGCCGGTATAGAAGACGTTTGGCGACATCTCTTCGCCTTCATACTGCACCGGGTAGAACAGCAGACCGTTCAGCTCCTCGAACACCGGCAGCACGGATTTGCGCGAAACCGACGTCCAGCAGCCAAACACCACGGCGACTTTATCCTGGCTCAGCAGCTGGCGCGCCTTCTCGGCAAACAGCGGCCAGTTTGAGGCCGGATCCACCACCACCGGCTCCAGTTTTTTACCCAGCACGCCGCCTTTGGCGTTGATCTCGTCGATGGTCATCAGGGCGACGTCCTTCAGCGGGGTTTCAGAGATGGCCATCGTGCCGGACAGAGAGTGCATGATCCCCACTTTGATGGTGTCGGCCGCCTGCACGCCAAAACTCATTCCCATCGCCACGACGGACGCGGATAACGCAAAGGCTTTTAATAAGGTACGACGCTGCATATTTTCACTCCTGAAAAAGAACGCTGTGCGAAAACGTCCGTTATGGCATGGACGCGGAAATAAAGGTGTCAGCGAAGCAGGAGCAAAAAGGATGCCAGGATGAAAAACGCGCTATTGCAGGAGACAGGAGGCAGGATGTAAAGAGAACGACTCAGAATGGCACAGCGCTGCACTTTTATAATGCAGCGCTGAAGATGCGGTTTTACCAGACTTCGCTGGCGATCTGCGTCACCAGACGGACTTTATCCCACTGCTGGGACTCGCTCAGGCTGTTGCCCTCTTCGGTGGAGGCAAAGCCGCACTGCGGGCTGAGGCAGATCTGCTCTTTCGCCACGTATTTCGCCGCCTCTTCCAGACGGGCCTTCACGCCTTCCGGGTTCTCCAGCTCACCGTTTTTGGTGGTGATCAGGCCCAGCACCACCTGCTGCTTGCCCGGGCGAACGAAGCGCAGCGGCGCGAAATCCCCGCTGCGGTCGTTATCGTATTCGAGGAAGAAGGCGTCAACGTTGACCGTCCCGAACAGCACTTCCGCCACCGGCTCGTAGCCCCCTTCGGAAATCCAGGTGGAACGGAAGTTACCGCGACAGACGTGCAGCCCGATGGTCAAATCCTCCGGCTTGCCTTCCAGGGCCTTGTTCAGCACGCGGGCGTAGATTTGCGCCAGCTCATCGGCGTCGTCGCCGCGCTCGCGGATCTGACGGCGCTGGTCGTCCGAGCAGAGGTAGGCCCAGACGGTGTCGTCCAGCTGCAGATAACGGCAGCCCGCGTCGTAGAATGCCCGGATGGCGTCGCGCCAGGTGGTCGCCAGATCGTCGAAATAGTCGTTCAGATCCGGGTACACCGTCGCGTCGATGTCTTTGCGCCCGCCGCGGAAATGGAGCACGCTTGGGCTGGGAATGGTCATTTTCGGCTGAGCATTGCCGCTGATGCTTTTCAGATAGCGGAAGTCTTCCAGCATCGGATGGTCGCCAAAGCCCAGCTTGCCGGTCACGCGCACGCCGTGGGCTTTGGTTTGCACTCCGTTGAACTGAATGCCCTGCTGTGAATCGTAACGCTCAACGCCCTGCAGACCGTCGAAGAAATCGAAGTGCCACCACGCACGGCGGAATTCACCGTCGGTGACCACATGCAGGCCGCACGCGCACTGCTGCTCGACGACGTGGCGAATGGCCTCATCTTCTACCGCGCGAAGCTGTCCGGCATCAATCTCACCGCTGGCGAACTTCAGGCGAGCCTGCTTGATGGCGTCCGGGCGTAAAAAACTGCCGACTACATCGGCGCGGTATGGGGCGTGCTGTCGTTGCATGGAAATCTCCTCGTCTGCCGGTATTAATTGCCCGCAGTGATAATTCATCATTTGAATATTTAGACTTCTGGATGTCTAAATGTCCAAAAAAGATGTCATACCTCGTCGGCTCCGGCAAACGAGAAAATTTCACGGGTGTTGAAAAAAATTCATCTTCACAGTGCGGCAGCGGGCTCCTGGCTGGCAAACGCGTAGCGTTCATCTTCCCAGCCGGTGATGCCGCCGAGCATGATTTTCACCGGCAGACCGAGACGCGCCAACTTCAGCGCCGCCCTGTCCGCGCCGTTACAGTGTGGTCCCGCACAGTAAACGACGAACAGCGTCCCTTCCTGCCACCGGGACATCCGTTCAGCGGTTATCTGACTCCAGGGCATATGCAGCGCGCCCGGGACATGGCGACGGGCAAACTGCTCCGGGCTCCCCACCACGTGCAGCAACACGAAGTCCTGCTCATTATTGGCGATGGCATGATGCACGTCGGCACAGTCGGTTTCGACGCTTAGTCGACGCAGAAAATGGGTGACGGCTTCCTGCGGCTCGGCAGCCGGAAATTCAGTGACATAGCTCATGATCCTTCCTCATCTTTGGCGTTTGTGTTAACACTACTCTATCCACAAATTCGGTCCGTGAATGCGTTCGCTTATGCCAGAAAACAGCAAAAAGATGACAAACTTAAGACAAATTGCCCGCCCTGGCGTCGTCGTGCTTGCCTATGACGGGCTATGTACCTTTGAGTTTGGCGTGGCGGTTGAGATTTTTGGCCTGCCGCGTCCGGAGCTGGGCGACAACTGGTATCGTTTTGCAGTGGCGAGCGTGGATAGCGGAGAACTGCGGGCGACCGGCGGGATCCGCATCGTTACCGATGGCGATTTAAGCCTGCTTGAATCAGCGGATCTGATCGTGGTTCCCGGCTGGCGGGGGCTGGACTCACCGGTTCCTCCGGCGCTCTGCGAGGCGCTGCGCCAGGCCAGCGCGCGAGGATGTCAGCTGCTGTCCATCTGCTCGGGCGTGTTCGTACTGGCCGCTACGGGGCTGCTGAACGGCCGCAAAGCGACAACCCACTGGCGCTACATAGAGGCGCTGAAAACGAATTATCCCGAAATCCATGTGGTTGAAGACGTGCTCTACCAGGACGAGGGTGACATCCTGACGTCCGCAGGCAGCGCGGCGGGAATCGATCTCTGTCTGCACGTTGTACGTCGGGATTATGGCATGGAGACCGCCAACAGCGTGGCGCGCAGGCTGGTCATCCCCCCTCACCGGGACGGTTCACAGCCGCAACAGCTGAGCCGCCCGGTAGCGCAGCTGCGTGAAAGCCAGCGTCTGGGCCAGCTGTTTGATTTTCTGCACACGCACCTTGTCGAGCCGCACAGCGTCGACTCCCTGGCGCGTCGGGTCGGCATGAGCCAGCGCACCTTCCTGCGCCGCTTCGAGGCGGCAACGGGCACGACGCCCGCACGCTGGCTGCTCAATGAGCGCCTGCTAAGAGCAAAAGATTATCTGGAAAGCAGCCGTTTAAGCATCGACAGCATCGCCGAGCAGACCGGGTTTGGCCAGGCGTCGACGCTGCGCCATCATTTTCGTCAGCAGTTCGCGCTTTCTCCGGCTCAGTATCGTAAACAGTTTTCTCGTTCTGAGACGGCCCGCTAGCGGAAAAAAGGCAAAAAAAACCGCCATTATCTGGCGGTAAATGCTTGCATGGATAGATTTGTATTTTGGTCTCTACGTCCCCGACGCTCCATGGTCGGGCAGCGGATCCCCTACAAACTAACACTGATTATCTTAACGAAAGCTCAACAGACTTATTAACTCGCCCGGGTATTGATCTGTAAATAGCGCATCAGGCCCTGCTGAGCGCTCTGTTTAGCATCATCATTCAGGGCTTCGAGATAAAATGGTCGCGAAACACCATAAGGTGCTTTTTCAGAGGGATACACCGCAAACTGGAATGTTTTCCCCCCTGCCTGATGCGTGCAGTCTAATTCCCAGCGTTGTTCGTTTACTTTTTTGCTATTACAGGCTACGCGTCCATAGTCGCTGGTTAAATAGGAACCAACTCGGACTTTCGCGGACTGAATATATTCTGGTTCATCATTACCCATATAGCGAACCCCAGCCGTTGCCCCAACGGCCGCCACGAGGAGCGCAAGTGCGATTATTTTTTTCATTTATTAAGACTCATTCCTTAGCCAGAGAATCTCTATTATATAGGATTATCCTTAAAGTAAACGTCTGTTTGCGTACCAGAACAGGTAGTTTACACAGCGCGAGTCATATTTAGGATATTTCCTAAGAAAAAATCCAGACGCACATTATTTGACACTTTCTTTGCGCTAATTTGAATTATTGAATAATAACAAGAAGAAATAATCGGCATGATTATTCCGCGATATCATTCAGCGGTGAATCCATGTTTAAAAAAGGGTTATCTCTTATTATGCTTATTTGTGCGCTATTTTCAGGCCAGCTGATGGCCGGGCACAAAGGCCATGAATATATTTGGGTAAAGAATGTGGAGCATCAGCTGCGGCATGAGGCCGACAGCGACGAGCTACGCAGCGCGGCAGAAGAGTCAGCGGAGGGTTTGCGCGAACACCACCTGTGGCAGAAATCGCGCAAACCGGACACGCACGTAAGGTAATTAACTGCCCTTACGTTTCGGAAGGGTTTTCATCAGATCGTCCGGGCTCACGGACGCAACGATGCTGCCCGGCGGTGGCATTTTGAAAATGTGGTTCTTCATCTTGCCGATAACATGCATTTCGCAAGGACGACAGTCAAACTTCAGAGTCAGGACTTCGTCACCGTTGACCAGCTGCATGGGGGTTGCCTTCCAGCTTTTGATATTCCCTTTCGCCTGTTTCGGGCACAGGTTAAAAGCAAAACGCAGGCAGTGCTTGGTGATCATTACCGGCACATCGCCCTTCTCTTCATGCGCTTCATAGGCCGCGTCGATCAGCTGCACGCCATGGCGATGATAGAATTCACGCGCTTTATGGTTGTAAACGTTCGCCAGGAAGGATAAATGGGTGTCCGGGTACACGGGTGCAGGAACAGATTCGGCCTTACGGCTGCCGCGCGGATAGTGCGCCAGGCGTGCGGCATCCAGCATCTCTGCCGTTTCACGGCGGAACTGGTTAAGCAGGCTGTTCGGCACGAACAGCGCGTCCGGCAGATTAACCTCGATAGCGCGCGCGTAGTAAATCGTCTGACCCAGCTTCGCCACGCCGTCCTTGAGGCTGTTAAGCGCTTTTTCCGCGTTATTTGCCACCTCGAACTGGCCATCGAGCGTATGCGTTACGCTGATACCGTCTTCACAGGTCATGGTCAGGATCAGCTGCTCTTCCCAGCCGCCCAGCTCAATGTCCACCGCGATGCGACGCTCGCTGGAGGTTTTCAGCAATGCCTGCTGCCAGTTGTGATCCAGGTTACGGTTGAGCGGCGCGTTTGGTCGCGCTTTGTAGAGATCGGCAGGCATTTCATTCGGCCATACGCGGTAGCGATTCTCGCCGGTTTTTTCGACCGTGTTAGCGCGGAAACCCACGACTTCACGCTTGATCATCACGTTCAGGCCATCACCGTTTGCCAGCGGCTCCGTCACTTCGACGTCCAGATGATCTTTCGCCACTTTAAGCACTTCGCCGACCGGTAAACCGATAAACTTCGGTGAATCAAACGCGCCGATATCCCCTTTACGGGCATTCACGAAATAGTCCGTGCTGCCGCGGTGGAAGGTCTTGTCCGTCGACGGAATAAAGAAATGCTCGGTACGACCAGCCGAGGCGCGCGCCAGGTCTCCGCGATCGTCGATGATGGCATCCAGCATCTGGCGATAGTGCGCGGTGATGTTCTTCACGTAGCTCATGTCTTTGTAGCGCCCTTCAATTTTGAAGGAACGCACGCCTGCATCAATCAGCGCGCCCAGGTTGGCGGTCTGATCGTTATCCTTCATGGAGAGCAGGTGTTTCTCAAACGCCACCACGCGGCCCTGATCGTCTTTCAGGGTATACGGCAGACGGCAGGCCTGCGAGCAGTCGCCGCGGTTGGCGCTGCGCCCCGTCTGGGCGTGGGAAATGTTGCACTGACCAGAATAGGCCACGCACAGCGCGCCGTGGATAAAGAATTCAATCGTCGCGTCGGTGGCCTGGTGAATATCGCGGATCTGATTGAGGTTCAGCTCGCGCGCCAGAACGATCTGCGAAAAGCCCACATCGGAAAGAAACTTCGCCTTCTCAACCGTGCGAATATCGCACTGGGTGCTGGCATGGAGCTCGACAGGTGGAATATCCAGCTCCAGAACGCCCATGTCTTGAACAATCAGGGCATCGACGCCGGTCTGGTAGAGATCGGTAATCAGACGCTGCGCAGGTTCCAGCTCATCATCATGAAGAATGGTGTTCAGGGTTACGAACACTTTCGCCCCAAAACGGTGGGCGAACGGCACCAGTTCGGCAATATCGCGCAGGCTGTTGCTGGCGTTATGGCGGGCACCGAAGCCAGGGCCGCCGATGTAGACGGCGTCAGCGCCATGAAGGATCGCTTCACGGGCAATGGCGGCGTCGCGGGCCGGGCTTAAAAGTTCAAGATGATGGGATTGCAGGCGCATACTTCGTCGTTATCCGTTATGGTCAAAATGGCGGCTATTGTAGTCAGAAGTCTGCGCCAGCGAAACAGTTTTGCGTAGCGTCAGCGGGGATAATGGATCAGAGAGTGAAAATGCACCGGCCGGTCGCTGCTGTTGCGGTACGCGTGCGGTTTATCCCCGGCAAAACGGATGCCCGAATCGGCTGAAAGCGTCTGCCACTCGCCGTTAATGTTCATCCCCAGCTCGCCGCTGATGACCACCACATGTTCAATCACGCCCGCCTCGTGCGGCGTGGACTCACTCAGGGTACCAGGCGCCAGCGTGATGGAGAAATGATCGAACCGGAGCGTCTCATCCCAGGGAAAAAGCGGTTTCACCACCATCGCCTGCTGCTGAGGGTCAAAAACAGCCTGCCTGTCCGCCTCCGGCGTGATGAACGCAGAAAACGGAACGTTCAGCCCGGTGGCGATTTTCCACAGCGTTGATACCGTCGGGCTCGATTCATTACGTTCGATTTGCCCAAGCATCGCTTTTGAAACGCCCGTCTCGTCCGCCAGCTTCGACAAACTCCAGCCGCGCGCCTGACGCAGCGTTTTCAGCGTTGTTGCAAGATGTAGTGTGATGTCCATGTGCCCTCCTGATGGCTATCAGCATACCACTTGTACGCTATAGCGCACAGTGTTACCTTATCGCGGACGTTATAACGCACAACGGAGTTTCCATGCGCCCTTCATCTCATCTCATGCCAGCCGTCCTGGCTGGCTTTGTCGCCGTGCTGGTCGGTTACGCCAGTTCGGCCGCCATCATCTGGCAGGCTGCCGCAGCGGCAGGCGCCAGCGCGCAGCAAATTGCGGGCTGGATGACCGCGCTGGGGATTGGGATGGGCATCAGCACGCTGGCGCTTTCCTGGTGGTACAAAGCGCCGGTGCTGACCGCCTGGTCGACGCCCGGCGCGGCGCTGCTTGCCACCAGTCTGCACGGCGTGACGCTGGCCGAAACGATCGGCGTTTTCATTTTTGCTAACGCGCTCATTTTACTCTGCGGTATTACCGGGCTTTTCGCCCGCCTGATGAAGCTTGTCCCGCATTCACTGGCTGCGGCCATGCTGGCTGGGGTGTTGCTACAGTTTGGCCTGCATGCGTTTGCGCATCTTGAGGGACACTTTCTGCTGTGCGGCAGCATGATTGCGGCGTGGCTGCTGGCAAAAGCGCTGGCTCCGCGCTATGCCATCGTGGTGACGCTGCTGGTCGGGGGGATCGTAGCGTGGACGGGAGGTGACGTTGTCACCGATAAGCTAACGTTTTCTCTCGTGATGCCTCAGTTTATTGCGCCCACGTTCACCTTCACCAGCATGGTGAGCATCGGCGTCCCCTTCTTCCTGGTGACCATGGCCTCGCAGAATGCTCCCGGGTTCGCGACGATGAAAGCCTCCGGTTACCCGGTGGCGGTCTCACCGCTCATCATCTTTACCGGCGGGCTGGCGCTGCTGCTTTCTCCTTTCGGCGTCTTTTCCATCTGCATTGCGGCGATTACCGCCGCCATTTGTCAAAGCCCTGATGCCCATCCGGATGCCGGTAAACGCTGGCTGGCGGCCATCGCGGCCGGTGGGTTTTATCTGCTGGCGGGAGTGTTCGGCGGTTCCATCACCGGGATAATGGCTGCGCTGCCCCTCAGCTGGATCCAGACGCTGGCGGGTCTGGCGCTGCTGGGTACCATCAGTGGGAGTTTATACCAGGCGCTGAATCATGAAGCGGAGCGCGACGCGGCTATCGTCACGTTTTTGATGACCGCAAGCGGCGTCACGATCCTGGGCATCGGCTCGGCATTCTGGGGGTTGGTGCTGGGCGGCGTAAGCTATGCTCTGTTCTCACGCGCTCGTCGCGCGTAGCTGGGACGGCGTGATGCCCATGACGCTGCGGAAACGGTTACTGAAATGGCTGGCGGAGTTAAACCCGCAGGCCAGGGCGATATCCGTCAGTGGCATCGAGGTATGCTGCACCAGGTTTTTCGCTTTTTCCATGCGCCTTTGCATGACGTACTGATGCGGCGCCTGCCCCGTCGACTGACGGAACATGCGGGCAAAATGGTATTCGCTGAGGGCGGCCTGCGCCGCCAGCTCGGCCAGCGTCAGCGGCTGCCCGAGGTTCTCTTCGATAAACGCCAGCACGTTACGCAGCACAAAGGGCGATAGCCCGCCGGTGACGACCGGCAGCTTCCACTGAACGTTGGCGTAGTTTTGCAGTAAATGGGTCAACAGCAGCGTGGAGGCCGTACTCAGGGTGAGCAGATTGGCCTGCTGCTGCCAGTCACAGCCAAGCAAAAACTGGCGGTACAGCGCGGTGATCTTCGGATCGCTGCCAAAAATGCGCTCGTCCAGCGTCAGCGAGAGCGGCCGTTTGTCCCAGATTTTTTCCCCCACATCGCGCAGATGTTCATCGGTGCAGTAGAGATGCACAAACGACAGGTCATCACGGATGTCCCACGTCGATTCGCTCTCTTTCGGCATCAGACAGAAACGGTCCGGTCCCCCGCCGTTCTTCCAGCCGCCCGGCGTTTTTTGATAGCTCTCGTAGCCGTCGGCCACGTACAGGCTGAGGGTGTGATGGTTGCTTTTAACCGTTATCGTGTCGTGCTTGTTGTACCACGCCGCCAGCTGGATGCCGGAATTGAGCGCGACCGTTTCCCGGAGCACCGCATTCTGCTGGCGTAGCGTTTCAAAGGTATCGTAAGCGTGAGACATAACCGTTAGCGCGTTATTGAGTGAACTGTCAGTCTAAGAATTGTTTTCTCCCGTTGCCAGCCCCCGGAAAAGAAAAAAGCGCAAGATTTTGCAAGTCCACCGCAAGCCGGTGAAAGCCCCTGACCGATCCCAGCGCCATACTGGCGGCTTCTGTGGTTTAAGAAGAGAAAAGGTATGAACGCATTATTATATGGACTGGTCGTGATCATCTGGGGAACCACCTGGATTGCCATTTTCCTGCAGCAAGGCCCCGTGGCGGCCCCGGTGTCTATTTTCTGGCGCTTCGCCGTGGCCAGCGCCACGATGATGGTTGTGCTGCTCGCCCTGCGCCGACTGCGCAAGCTGGCGCTGCGCGATCATCTGTTTTGCATGTTGCAGGGATGCTGCGTGTTCTGCTTTAACTTCTGGTGTTTTTATACCGCGGCGGCGCATATCAACACCGGGCTGGAATCGGTGATCTTTTCCATGGCGGTGCTCTACAACGCCATTAACTGCTTTATTTTCTTCGGTCAGCGCCCGCCTGCGCGGTTCTGGACGGCGGCGACGTTGGGTCTTATCGGAATTGTTACCCTTTTCTGGGACGACCTGCTGGCCAGCGGCTGGAGCGCCTCGCTGCTGACGGGCATTGGTCTTTCCGCCCTCGGCACGTACGGTTTTTCGCTGGGCAATATGATCAGCATGCGTCATCAGCGCAGAGGTCTGGAAACCATGACCACCAACGCCTGGGCGATGCTTTACGGTACGCTGGTGATGGGATGTATTGCGCTTTTCAGAGGCGACAGTTTTGCCCCGGAATGGACGGTGAGTTACATGGGCGCGCTGCTTTATCTGGCCCTGTTTGGTTCGGTCATTGCCTTTGGCGCTTACTTCACCCTGGTAGGACGCATTGGCCCCGGGAAAGCGGCCTACAGTACGCTGCTCTTCCCGCTGGTGGCGCTCTCCATCTCAACGGTGTATGAAGGCTACGTCTGGCATATCAACGGCATCGTCGGTTTACTGCTGATTCTGGGCGGGAATATGGTGATGTTTACGAAACCAGAAACCTGGTTCAGGCGCCTGCGTACGGCGTAAGAAAAACGGCCTGCGCGATGCAGGCCGTTTTACGTTATTTCGTGGTTTTCTTCACGTCAAACATGGTGGCATCCGTCGCCATGTCGTCAACAACCTGCTTCAGCGTCGCAAAGGTCATCGGCGTACTTTCGTTATTCAGCTCTTTACCTTCGCCTTTACGAACGACCTTCATCACCGGCTTATTGGTGGCCGCGTCGATCAGCTCGCCTTCAAAGAAGAGATGGGTATCCATGGTGCGATGGCCGGTTGCCATCTGCGTACCTGCTACCACCAGCGCGACCGGCACCACTTCATAGAACTGCAGGCCTTCTTTCTGCGAACTCACCCCGGTGATTGCACCGCGGAAAATCAGGCTGTGTTTACCTGGCGTGGTCACAATCGGCTTACGGGTACCAATCGCCGTTTTCATTTTGTTATTGGTGTAATTCAACAGTTCATCAAGCGTTCTCTGCCCAATCTGCGTCGTTGGTTTTGGCGCTGGATAATAGGTAATTGGCGTCCAGATAATGCTGTCGTAGTTGGCTTCGTTATAGGAAGGATCAACCCAACGCAGCGTGGGTTTACCTGTCGCAGACGTCGTCTGCTGCAAGCCGGAATAATCTTTTAAAAAGCCTGAATATTGTTCGGGAGCCGCGACTTTTGAAGAACAGCCCGCCACTGCCAATAAACCAGTAAGCACTGCAACTTTAAAAAAAGTTTGAGTACGCATGATAGTTTTCCATGTTATCTGCAAGTATGCATTTGAAGTTATAGCAAAAGTCTGGTGGGTTTGTTGTGACAAAAAATGATGCGGGGAGCACAAATTGCGAAAAGACTGCCCGGAAGCGTACCGGGCAGTGAAAATTACGGTTGAATATCCACCTGCCAGAACAAATGTTTGCCAAACGGGTCGATTTCGTAGCCGGTCACCTCCTTGCGGACGGGTTCGAAAATCGTTGAATGTGCAATCATCACCGCCGGCATCTGGTCATGCATCATCTGCTGCGCCTCTTTGTACAGCGCCACACGTTTGTCGCGATCGGTTATTGATTTTGCCTCGGCAATAATTTTATCAAAGGGCGGGTAGCACCATTTGGCCGAGTTCGATCCGCCGTTGGCAGACGTGCAGGTAAACAGTGGGCCAAAGAAGTTATCCGGATCGCCCGTTGCGGTCGTCCAGCCCATCAGCGCGGCCTGATGTTCACCGCCCTTCACGCGCTTAAGGTATTCGCCCCATTCGTAAGTGACAATTTTGGTCTGCACGCCCACTTTTGCCCAGTCGGCCTGAATCATCTCCGCCATGCGTTTCGCATTCGGGTTATAGGGCCGCTGCACGGGCATCGCCCATAAATCGATGCTCACCCCGTTGGCAAAACCGGCCTCTTTCAGCAGCGCTTTCGCTTTTTCAGGATCGTAATCGTAATCTTTCAGCTCGCTATCGGCACTCCAGACGCCGGGCGGCAGCAGGTTTTTCGCCGCGGTGCCCGTGCCGTGGAATACCGCGTCGATAATGGCCGGTTTGTTGATCGCCATCGCCAGCGCCTGACGAACCTTCACGTTATCCAGCGGCGGCTTTTGGGTATTAAACGCCAGAAAACCGGTATTCAGCCCCGCCTTGCTCATCAGGTTAATATCCTTATTTGCCTTCATGCGCGGCAGATCCGCCGGGTTCGGGAACGGCATTACCTGGCACTCATTTTTCTCAATTTTGGCAAAGCGCACCGAGGCATCCGGCGTGATGGTAAAGACCAGCCGGTCCAGCTTCGATTTCCCCTGCCAGTAGTCGGCAAACGCCGTAAACAGAATGCGGGAATCTTTCTGATACTGCGCCAGCTTAAACGGCCCGGTGCCGATGGGCTGCATATCCACCTTCTCCGGCGTGCCCGCTTTCAGCATCGCATCGGCATATTCCGCGGAGAGGATCGAGGCGAAATACCATGCCAGATCGGCAACAAACGGCGCTTCCGGGTGTGCCAGGGTAAAGCGCACCGTGTGGTCATCGACTTTATCAATGGCGGTTATCAGACTGCCAAACTCCAGACTTTCAAAGTTGGAATAGCTGCCGTTTGAGACGTTGTGATAGGGATGGTTCACGTCTTTCTGACGCATAAACGAGAAGATCACGTCATCGGCGTTAAAATCCCGGGTCGGCGTGAACAATTTATTGCTCTGGAACTTCACCCCTTTACGCAGATGGAAGGTGTAAACCTTGCCGTCGTCGCTCACCTCCCAGCGCTCTGCCAGGCTCGGTACCAGCTCCGTGGTGCCGGGTTTGAAATCGACCAGCCGGTTATAGACCGGCACGGCGCTGGCATCCACGCTGGTCCCCGATGTGTATAACTGAGGATTAAAGTTTTCCGGCGACCCTTCGGAGCAATACACCAGCGTTTTCGCGGCAACGGAGGAACTGACCGTAAGCGCAGCGAGTGCCAGCGTTAACATTGTGCGTTTGCTTGTCATCATTTATTCCTGTCTTTTTAATTCGACGGCTAATTAATTCTTTTGCCATTTCATAAATAACATTAAAGTGAAGTGGCAAACACCCGAAAAATAAATAAGGAAGAAAACACTATGGGCTCGCCGCTTTCCAGACAATTAACGCACCGTTTTTTCCGCTATCTCGCTATTACCAGCCAGAGCGATCCGAAAGTGAAAACCCTGCCCTCGACGCCGGGCCAGCACGACATGGCGCGGGAACTGGCGCAAGAGCTGGCACAGCTGGGGTTAAACGACATCGTGATTGACGAATTCGCTACCGTGACGGCGGTAAAAAAAGGCAATGTGCCCGGCGCGCCGCGCATCGGCTTTATTACCCATATTGATACCGTTGACGTCGGTTTATCACCGGATATTCATCCGCAAATATTAACGTTTCGTGGTGAAGATCTCTGTCTGAATAAGGAGAAAGACATCTGGCTGCGCGTGAATGAGCACCCGGAAATTCTGGCTTATCCGGATGAAGAGATTATTTTCAGCGACGGTACCAGCGTATTAGGCGCAGATAATAAAGCAGCGGTAACCGTGGTGATGACCGTGCTGGAAAACCTCACCGCTGAACATCAGCATGGCGACATTGTGGTCGCGTTTGTGCCCGATGAAGAGATTGGCCTTAACGG
The DNA here is from genome assembly GCF_039718975.1 of Enterobacter chuandaensis. Lineage (NCBI taxonomy): Bacteria > Pseudomonadati > Pseudomonadota > Gammaproteobacteria > Enterobacterales > Enterobacteriaceae > Enterobacter > Enterobacter chuandaensis. Next base: position 2,330,179 of record NZ_CP097173.1, on the reverse strand, counting down.
CGCCAAGGCGCTGGATTTGAAACGCTTCGACGTTGATTTTGCCTGGACCATCGACTGCTGCGAGTTGGGGGAAATTGTTTACGAGAATTTTAACGCGGCAGCCGCTGAGATCCGCTTTACCGGCGTGACGGCGCACCCGATGTCCGCCAAAGGCGTACTGGTGAACCCGTTACTGATGGCGACCGATTTCATCAGCCATTTCGACCGCCAGCAAACGCCAGAGTGCACCGAGGGCCGCGAGGGCTATATCTGGTTTAACGGCATCCAGGCCGGGCAAAACGACGCCGTGTTAAAGGCCAACATTCGTGATTTTGATAAAACCGGCTTTGCCGCCCGCAAGCAGCAAATCGCGGACGTCGCCGCGCTGATTGCCGCCCAACACCCGACGGCAAAGGTGGAGTATCGCATTGAGGATACCTACAGCAATATCAGCAATGCGATTGGTGAAGACCGGCGCGCTATCGACCTGATGTTTGAGGCGTTGGAATCGCTCGGCATTACCCCAAAACCCATCCCCATGCGCGGGGGCACGGACGGCGCGGCGCTCTCGGCAAAAGGGTTACTCACCCCGAACTTCTTCACCGGCGCGCATAACTTCCACTCGAAGTTTGAATTCCTGCCGCTGTCGTCCTTCGAGGCGTCTTACAGGACTGCCCTGCAGATCTGCCTGCTGGCCGCCCGTTAAGCGGGCTTGCGCGCCAGCATGGTGGCAAAGCGCAGCTTAATGCGGTTGCCGTTTTCATCGGTGCGGTGCAGCTCGCCAACCTCTTCGTTGTATTTGAGCAACTCCCACCCTTCGTAGTAGTTGCTCAGTTCACCGCTTTTAAATGCAAACGGGAAGCCGACGGTGCACGGGTAATCCGCCGTGTCCATCGCGGCAACGATCAGGTTATAGCCGCCGGGTTTCGTGCAGCGCTGCATATTGGCGATAAGGCCCGGGATGGTTTTCGCCTCCAGGAACATCAGCACCACGGTGGAGAGAATGAAGTCGTACTCGCCGTCAAAACTCAGGCTGTTGAGATCCTTAATCGCCGTATGCAGGTTGGCTATCCCTTCTGCCGCTTTGATGCGCTCGATGTTATCAATGCTCATCGGGTTTTTATCCCAGGCGGTGACATCGTAGCCGTTGGCCGCCAGGTAAAGGCTGTTGCGGCCATTGCCGCAGCCCAGATCCAGCGTTTTACCCGGCTTAACGATCCCCGCGCTGTACAGCACCTCGGAATGCGTACGGGTTAAGCCATATTTCTCAGTGAAGTAATTTTCATCGACAGCCATTATTTTTCCTCAGATTGCATAAGCAGTGCTTTATCAGTGCGCACCAGAAGTTTGCCCTGTATCAGCAGGATAAATGTACGAACCAACAGCATCCCAATGATGAGGTTGGTAAAGATAAACAGCGGCACGGCAATGGCGTGGAAGAATCCAGACGAACTGCCATGCCCCAGATGCAGCCCCGTGGTAGCCAGAGCCGACACGCCGAACGAAAAACTCCAGAAGGAGGCGTTAAACGGTTGAGACAAATACCACGGCAGCAGGCGCAGCATAAACAGCAGCTGCAACAGGCCGTAGCCGAACAGCATTTTGGCGAAGGTGTCGGCTTCCCCACCGTTGACGCTAAACCAGGCGCTACACGCCACCAGCGCGGGCGCCAGCTGAATGCCTAAAGAGGTACGCTGCGCGGAGGGAAGCTCTCCGGCGCTGCGAAGACGCTGGAGGATCACCGGCTCCAGGCTGAGCCAGGAAAAGACGCCTGCACCGAGGAAGACGAGCCCTGCGTCGTTGAACCCCTGGGCTCCACACGCCATTGCGCTGATAAAATTATTCGCCACCGTCGGCAGATATAATCCCGGCGTGGTGGCCTCGTGCGGATGCGTCCCCCGCCATAGCCCGGCGCTTTGCCAGGCAGCATAGGCAAGCTGCACCACCACGCCCACGCCGAACAGCGCCAGCGATACCGGACGGAACCAGGGGACAAAGCCGATGGCGACCAGCATAGTCGTGGCCGGAAAAAGGCTGACGAAGCTGCTCATCACCGGGTGGCGCATCTCTGCCAGCACGCTGTGCGGGAAACGAATTGCACGGGTAATAAACGCCGCCGTCAGTAAAAACCAGCATGTAACCGCGAGAGCGACCAGAATCTCACCCGGCCAGCGCGTCACCGGCCACAGGATGCTGGCGTATCGCCAGGCGAAACCCATGCCGATGATGCCAAGCACCATGCCAAAATACCCTGCGGGAAGGTTAAGCACCTGTTGGGATTTGTTAACGTTATTCATTAATTTGAATTTTTAAAATGTATTTTAAATGCCATTTTAAGGGGTTTCCGCGACGGATGCCAGCACAACGGAAAGCCGAAAGTTTGCTACGTTTAGTGGAGACGCTCACCAGGGATAACATGATGAACAAATATCGGCTCAGCGATGAAACCCGGAACTGGCAGTGGAAAAATGGCGAAACAACCCACTCGACCACGTTGCGGCAAATTATCGCCACGGCAGATTTTAATGATGTGACGATCGGTACGAAAGGCGGCTGGGTTGACGATGAGCGCGCCCTGTCCCAGGAGGGAGACTGCTGGATCTACGACGAAAACAGCGTGGTGTTCGCCGGGGCATCCGTGTCCGGCAACGCGCGCCTTACCCTGCCGTGTATCCTGAGCCATGACGCGCACGCAGGCGACAATTGCTGGCTTGACGCGGCAGAAGTCAGCCACGGGGCGCGAATAAGTGACAACGTCACTATACAGCACTCCTGCGTGCGGGGCGAATGCCATATCTACGGTGACGCTCGCGTCCTGCACAACAGCGTCATCATTGCCGCCAAAGGGCTCACGCCGGATCATGACCAGATCCTGCAAATCTATGACAGGGCGACGGTAAGCCGTTCGCGCATTGTCCACCAGGCCCAAATCTACGGTGAGGCGATGGTGAATAATGCCTTCGTTGAGCACCGCGCCGAGGTGTTCGACTGCGCGATCCTCGAAGGTAATGATCTCAACAACGTCTGGGTGTGCGACTGCGCCAAAGTGTACGGCAACGCCCGGGTGATTGCCGGTATCGAGGACGATGCCATCCCGACCGTGCGCTACAGCTCGCAGGTGGCCGAAAACGCGGTGGTCGAAGGAAACTGCGTGATCAAGCACCACGTTCTGATCGGCGGCCAGGCATGGCTGCGCGGCGGGCCGATCATGCTGGATGATAAGGTAGTGATTCAGGGACGCGCGCGCATCAGCGGCGACGTGCTGATTGAGCATCGGGTAGAAATCACCGACGATGCGGTGATAGAGGCCTTTGCTGGTGAGAGCATTCACCTGCGCGGTGAAAAGGTGATCAACGGTGACCAGCGCATTACCCGCACGCCGCTGCTGGGGGCGCTATAGGGTATAAATTTTCCCGTAAATGTTCACATCGTCATAGGCGCCATTCAGGTATTCCGCTTCCCGCAGGCACCCTTCCAGCGTAAAACCGTTGCGCAGGGCGACGCTGTTGCTGCTCTGATTCGCCACCCGACACTTGATCACAAAACGGCGGATCTCACCGCGCCCGGCGTAGTAGCGCATAAACGCCTGTAAAGACTGCGAGAGGATCCCCTGCCCCTGATGCGCTTCATCCAGCCAGTAGCCGATGTACGCGGCTTTGTTGGCGGGCTCAATCGCATTGAACGACAGCACGCCGACCAGCTCATCGTCTTTGAAGATCAAAAACATTTTGGCGTAGCCGCGCTGGTGCAGCATCTGGTTACTCTGCACGTTGCGTCGGGTATCGTCCTCGCTTCCCACGTGCTGCGCCCAGTCAAAGGCGGTTTGCAGAAAGGTTTTGTTTTTGACGACGAGATTGTGCAGGTCGGCAGTGTAGCGCTCTTCGACGGCGCGAAGCTCGAGAGCGTCAGATACGGGAATAGTTTCGGATTGTGTTGCGGTCATTGCCCCTCACCCTAACCCTCTCCCATGGGGAGAGGGAATCGATCGTTAACGCATTACCCGATCGTCAACATACTGACGTTTATCCGGCGCTGGCGGGAAATACTGATACAGCCAGGTTTCGCTGATGGCATCGCCCTGGCAGCGCAGGAACAGGCGCATATCGACCGGCTCCGTAGAATCCGAGGTTGGATACCAGTCAAACAGAATGCGATAGCCGTCAAACGGCTCAACGTAGAGGATCTCAACCTGCTTCGCTTCACCGCTGGAGAGCGTAATCACCGGCTCGATGCCTTTTGGCGCGGCGGCCTTCAGGTCGCCTCCGACGAAGTCGATAGCAAAGCGACGCGCCCACACTTTCGGGTAATTTTCGCCCGGCGCCCAGCCTTCCGGGAACCCGCCCATACCGGTACGGGTGGCAAAAACGTTAGCCAGCGGGGAACGCACCGGCGGCATGGCGCTCCAGTACAGGCGATATTTGAAGTCCAGCTCGTCACCCGCTTTCACTGTTTTTTCCGGCTGCCAGAAGCAGACCACGTTATCCAGCGTTTCACCGGTGGTTGGGATCTCCATCAGGCCAACCGAGCCTTTACCCCAGTCGTTTCGCGGTTCAACCCACAGGCTCGGGCGTTTGTTATACCAGCCCATCACGTCCTGATAGTGCGAGAAATCGCGATCGAGCTGCAGCAGGCCGAACCCTTTCGGGTTCTTATCCATATAGGCATTAAACTGCAGCTTCTGCGGGTTGTTCAGCGGACGGCAGATCCACTCCCCGTTGCCGCGCCACATCGCCAGGCGGTCGGAATCATGGATTTGTGGATGAATGGTGTCGCACATGCGTCGCTCGTTATTACCGCAGCTGAACATGCTGGTCATCGGCGCAATGCCGAGCTGCTTGATGTCTTTACGCGCGTAGAGATGGTTTTCCACCTCCATGATCACCTGGCTCTTCTCGCAGTGGATCACGAATTTGTAGGCACCGGTGATGCTCGGGCTGTCCAGCAGCGTATAGACGGTAAAGGTGGTGTCGCCAGGCTTGACGGTTTCAAACCAGAAGGAGGTGAAGTCCGGGAACTCTTCCGGCGTGTCGGTAAAGGTATCTACCGCCAGGCCGCGCGCGGAAAGGCCGTACTGGTAAGTATCGTCCACCGCGCGGAAGTAGCTCGCCCCGAGGAAAGAGACGATATCGCGACGCGCCAGCTCAGGCGCTTTAAAGGCGCGGAAGCCCGCAAAACCGAGATCGCTTTGCCCTTCCAGCTGTTTGGTATCCACCCCCGTTTCACCGTAGCTGAACAGCTCCGGGCGGAAGTGGATCTCGCGCGCCATAGAAGTGGACTGGTCCAGCGAGAACATGCGCACGCGGCGGCGGAACCCCATTCCCATATGGAAGAACTGCACGTCCAGCTGACGCCCTTCAATGTTGTTCCACAGAGACTGCTTCTCATCGTAGCGAATGGCGTTGTACGCCTGCGGCGTCATGGTTGCCAGCGTCTCCGGCAGCGGACGTGGCGCACCACCCCACGGGGTTTTCGCCAGGTCATGCGCCATGGATTGCAGTACGGAGAAGTCAAAACGACGGCTCTGACCGTCAGCGATGTCAGAGTCAGCAGCGTATGCCGCTTTGGAGAACAGGGAAGCAAGGCCAGAGGTGCCGCTCAGGGCTGCCACTGCCAGCGAGCCTTTTAGAAAACGTCTGCGATTCATGCCTGGAAAAACGTCCTTATGGTCGTGTGAATGTGTTTCGCGCTCGGCGAAATGACGGCAAGAAAGAACGCACAGCCTAAACAAAAATGGTTAAGAATCCAATTGTTGGCCGGTGATTATCTGAACAAAGTGAGAAATATTTTCTGTCGACCAGAACGGCCCGAAAGTGGTGTAAAGAAAGCCTGGAAAATGTGTAGAAAAATGCCCCGTCAGGACATCAGCTGACGGGGCGAATGAGGCGGTTATTTTACGCTGACATCGATACCCGGGAAGTACTTATCAGCGAGTTTAGCGATCGTGCCGTCGGCACGTACTTTATCAATCGCGGCATTGAGCTGCTTTTTGGTGGCCTCATCACCTTTGCGCAACCCAAAGCCGATCCCACTGCCGAGGATGGTGTCGTCAGACACCGGCTTGCCGATGAAGCCAAACCCTTTACCCTGCGGCTTGCTGAGGAAACCTGCCTGCCCGGCCGCGGACATGACCAGCGAGGCGTCGATGCGGCCATTCAGCAGGTCGCCCCAGGCCATATTCTGATCTTTATAAGACACCACGGTGACACCCTGCTTTTCCCAGTGCTCTTTCGCGTACGTTTCCTGAATGGAACCTTGCAGCACGCCGATGGTTTTACCCTTCAGCCCTTCTGGCGTGGCTTCAACTGCCGTACCGGCCTTGCCGACCAGCTGCGACGGAATACGGTAGATCGGCTGGGTAAAATCAATGCTCTTGCGGCGCTGGTCGGTAATGTTCATCGCCGAGTTGATGGCGTCAAATTTCTTCGCCACCAGGCCCGGGATCAGCGCATCAAACGAGGTTTCCACCCAGCTGCATTTCAGCGCCGCGGCCTTGCAGATGGCATTACCCAGCTCAACGTCAAACCCTTCCAGTTCGCCTGCCGCATTGCGGCTCTCAAACGGCGGGTATTCCGCTTCCAGACCGTAGCGCAGCTCGGTAGCCGCGAAGGACGAAAAGGTACACAGCAATCCCATGCCGACTATTAACGCGCGTAATTTCATTTCACACTCCACAGCGTGGTTCAACCCGACACAGGGCCTGGGCACCTGCCCGTAACGTTGCCTCATCTTTGGCAAAAGAGAGACGAATCAACTTATTATCCGTACCGTCGGCATAAAACGCCGACAGCGGAATGGTGGCAACACCGTACTCAACGATCAGCCGTTTCACCAGCTCGCTGTCGCGCTCGTCGCTGAACTGGCTGTAGTCCGCCAGCATGAAGAACGATCCGGCGCTCGGCAGCAGAGTAAACGGCGAATCGGCCAGCAGGCTGTGCAGCAGATCGCGCTTGCGCTGGTAAAACGCCGCCAGCGACAGCCAGGTTTGCGGGTCGACCATATGTTCCGCAAACGCGTACTGCATTGGCGTATCGGCGGAAAACATCAAAAATTGATGGACTTTACAAATCTCGTCCATCAGTACCGCCGGAGCAACACAGTAACCGACGCGCCACCCGGTAACGTGATAGGTTTTTCCGAAAGAGGAAATAATCACGCTGCGCTCCGCCAGCTGCGGGTGCGTGGCCATCCCATGGTGCGGCTCGCCGTCAAACACGACGTGTTCGTACACTTCGTCAGACAAAATAATGATGTCGGTATTGCGCGTCAGCGCCGCCAGCTGTTGCAGGTCATCGGCGGAGAAGACCTGACCGCTCGGGTTGTGCGGCGTATTGATGATGATCATACGCGTTTTTGGGGTAATGGCCGCCTGTACTTCATCCCAGTTGACGGCAAAATCCGGTACCGTGAGCTTGATGGCGACAGGCGTTGCCCCCTGAAGACGAACGATAGGCGCGTAGCTGTCAAACGACGGCTCGAAGTAGATCACCTCATCGCCCGGATGCACCAGCCCGCTTATGGCCGAATAGAGCCCTTCGCTGGCGCTGGCGGTCACCAGCACCTCGCTGGCAGGGTCATACTGTGTGCCGTAGAGCGCAGCAATTTTATCGGCAATACGTTCTTTAAGCGGCTGTAGTCCGGTCATCGACGCGTACTGGTTGTGCCCTGCCTCCATCGCGCGGGTGACCCCCGCGATCAGCTTCGGGTCGCAGGAAAAATTCGGTGCGCCCTGAGAAAGGTTAATCGCGTTATGCTGCGCCGAGAGCTGGCCGATAACGGTAAAAATGGTGGTTCCCACATCTGGAAGTTTGGAGCGGGTTTGCACAGGCGTTCGTAAAGTCATCCTCTTTCCCTTCTCATGGACGTTGCATAACTATTCAAACAACATCTGCGTTGCCGGGACAATCGAATTGTTGTCATAATAGCCATGAGAAAAATGCATAGCTGAGGTGTTTTATGTCGCGCCGTTCGCTCCCGCTCAATGCCATCGACGCATTTTTAGTCACCGCGCGTCACCTGAACCTCACCCACGCCGCCGCAGAACTGTGTCTGACCCAGGGGGCCGTGAGCCGTAAGATCGCCTCCCTTGAGGCGTGGTTTGGCTTTCCGCTGTTTGAGCGCCACGCGCGCGGACTGCGCCTCTCCCCGCAGGGCAGCGCCCTGCTCCCCGAACTGCAATCCTCCTTCGAACAGCTGCTGAGCGTGGCCGACCAGGCCCGCAGCCCGCACACCGTGATCCGCCTCAAGGCCCCCACCTGCGCGATGCGCTGGCTGGTGCCGCGTCTGCTGGAGGTGGAGCGCGAACAGCCGGATCTGCAGATCGCGCTCACCACCACCACCGATCATAACGTTAATTTCAAAACCGAATCTTACGACGCAGCGATTGTCTTCGGCACGCACATGAGCGCGGGCGATCTGCTGTTTGAAGAGGCATTAACTCCGGTATTCAGCCCCGTGCGGGCAGGTGCCGCGCTGGACTCGCTGACGTTTCTTCACCCTACGCGTGATAAAACAGACTGGTCGCTGTGGCTGGCGAAACAGGAAGGTCCGGGCGTTGCCATGCACAAAAATCAACACTTCGACACGATGGATCTGGCGATTACCGCCGCGATTCAGGGGCTCGGCGTAGCCATCGCCGACGAAACGCTGGTTGCAGAAGATGTCCGCGCAGGCAGGCTGATGCGGCCCTGTGAGACCAGCGTCAAAACCGGCGCGAGCTACCGGCTGGTGCTGCGCGAAACGCCCGGTCTGGAAAACGGGCTGGCGGCGTTTCGCGCCTGTTTACTTAATCGAGGCTGACGTGGTGTTTCATTACCCGCTTAAAAAGGCTCATGCGGGCACGCATAAAGCGGTTTTCAAGCCTGAAACCTGCATGTTTATTCACTCCGATACGTAACAGCACGTCCCGCCCTTTGCGGCAGGCGGGCCAGTGCGTCGGCCCGGGCAGGCTGTCGCGACGGCCTGCGTCTCGCGCAAAGCTCACCCAGTAGTCGGCCACATGGGCAGCAAACGCCAGATCCCGTTCGTTGACATACTGGCGCGAAGGCTCCACCTGCCCGAGGGTATCGAACACATACGGCACTTCGTTGCCATGCCAGGCGCCGTTGATATAGGTGGCGTGTTCCGCTTCGGCCACATAATCAAACCAGTAACGCCAGCAAAGCCCGCCGACACGCTGCTGGGCCTGCATCACTACGTAGCCCATCGTGGTGAACGCCATGTCGCGGCACACCTGCCTGCCCAGCTCCTCATCGCCTTTCACGCCAGGATAGAGCAGCTTGATCAGCCCCAGGCCAAAGCGGCGTTCGCGGCGAAGCTTCTGGATTTGTCCGGCGAGATCGACACCAAACACCGCCATCACGCTGGCTTCATCGCTGTTGGAACCAATCATCACCGGCACGGGATGCTGGCGGGCCGCGAAAAAGACGTCCAGCATGGCATCGGGCAGGACGCAATCGCCAACGATGGGCGCCGGGGCGATGTTAAGCGGCGCAGTGAGCGGCCAGAACGCCTCGGGCGGGATAGCGCGCAGCTGCTCTGCCGTCGCATTTTCCAGGCCGAAATGGGCGGCCAGCGCTTCCCCTTTTTGCAGGGCCTGCTTTTTCGGCGTGTCCGGCAGGGTATATCCGCTTTGCACAATCGCCTTATGGAACAACCCTTCCGCCAGCGGCGAGGTCAGCAGCGACAGCACGCTACGCGCCCCCGCCGACTCACCAAACAGGGTCACGTTATTGGTGTCGCCCCCAAACGCGGCGATATTCTCCCGCACCCATTCGAGCGCGGCGATCTGATCCAGCAGGGCAAAATTATGCACCACCCGCTCTTCTTCCCCCTCCAGCGCAGGATGGGCGAAAAAGCCGAGGTGGCCCAGACGGTAGTTAATCGTGACCACCACCACGCCGCGCGCCGCCAGCGCTTTGCCATTATAGGGCGGCAGGCTTCCGGCGCCGATCGTAAACCCGCCGCCGTGCAGCCAGACCATCACAGGCAGCGGCCCACTTCGGTCAACGGGCGACCAGACGTTCAGATAGAGGCAGTCTTCAGAGAACTGACCGGGATCCCCCCCGCCCAGTTCCTGACAATATTCACTGCTTTGCCAGCTTGAGGGGGAAAAGGACGTGGCTTCGCGAACGCCATCCCAGCGTTCTGGCGGCCGTGGCGAGCGCCAGCGCCAGTTGCCAACGGGCGGCGCGGCAAAGGGAATACCGCACCAGCAGTGTACATTTTCATCGGTTAAGCCAGACAGTGCGCCCTGGCGCGTCTCAACCACAGGGGCGGAAGGATTTTGCATAACGACCTTATTTTTTCCATCACACCCCTGAAGAGTAACGATTTCAGAGCAAACCGCAACGCTGTTTGCTGCGCGTTTCCGCTTCTTCGTAGAGCGTAAACTCGTCATACACCGGGCAGCCCAGCGCCGCTTCAAACGCATTGCGGCTGGCATTACCGTGGCTACGCGCCTGGGTTTCATTCCCGAGATTGGACTGGAAAATCCCTGCCGCGCTCACCGGGAGAAAATCTTCATAGGTTATCGGCTGAGCCACTACCCACCCGCGTTCGATCAGCGGTTGCGGATCATCGCCTGGGCGAAACGCGTGACGATGGGCCTCTCCCGCGGGGGTCAGGCGGTAGCGAAAATACGCCAGCTCCTGACGGCGCAGGAACATCTCGCTGTCCGGAAACGCGCTGAAAATGTCCCGCAGATGCAGCTGGTGCGTGAGGTTATCTTTACCCGTTCCGGCCTGCGCCAGCAGGCTATCGTACAGTTCACGGCCTTTCGGGGTCAGCGCCACGCCGCGCTGTTCAATTTCACCGAAGCGCGCGGTGTGGGTGCCTTTATGTTCACCGGCGAAAAGCACCGGCTCTTCGAGGGCTTTAAAGCTGGTCTGACGCAGCAGGATCGGCACTTCACGACGCGGCGGGCCTTCGATCAAAATTTTCGGCTCAATGCCGTACTTCGGCATCAGCTCCTGCACCCGGTCAATGTCCAGCGTGCGCGGCGTAAGGTGGTTGATATGACACCCCGGGAAGCAGACCACGTCAGCAATCAGTCGGTGCTCGTTACTCAGCGCAAGGTAGGTCTCCTGGTCGACCGTTGCATGGCGGTGCCAGCGGAACGTTTCGATAGCTTCCTGCACAAACTCATGCGCCTGCGCTTCGGTAAAGTGACCTTGCGACTCATGGAGGTCGATAAGTTCCAGACAGCGCGGCGTAAAGATGTTCCGGTGAGAGAGAATTTTTGCCGCTCGCTCGCGTAACGCCACGTTTTCAATCAGCTCAAGGCGCAGCAGTGAGGTAAAGATACGAAACGGATTACGGCACAGCGCCGCATCGTCAACCGGACGAAACGCCGTTGAGTGGACCGGCACTCCCGCCTGCGAGAGATCGTAATAGCTGACCGGGAACATGCCCATAATGGCAAACATACGACGCAGGGTTGAAAGCTCTTGTGCGGTACCAACGCGGATCGCCCCGTGACGCTCCACGTTCAGGCGAGCCAGCTCGTCGGCGTTCGCCAGTTGTTCATGTAATAGTGGGTTATTTTCCAGAACCGCCAGGTTTACGTCCGCAACCAGTTCGAGCAAGGTGCCGTACTGCGGAACTTCCTGCTGGTACATCGCCGACATAGCCTGCGAAAAATGTTCCCGAATATCATCAGCCGTGATGGTGTTCGCCATGATGTCATGCCTCCAGTGAATATTACCTGGAGTGTAGAGAAGGCCGTTCCTTCCGGGGGGAAGAATTTCTGATTTGTGATCTTAAGACGCCAGTGGTCAAACCGTGTGCTACCGGCGCCTGACCGGGACCCTTGCCCACTTTTTCCAGGATTTTCCTTATGATTAATAGCGACTATTTTCACTAACCCCAAAGGGGTAACTCTTTCCAGCTTGCCGCTTACAAATTATTCGATTTGACTACGCCATTATTATTAGCCTCAATCATCCGTTTTTTTAACCAAAACTTAGGACTAATCCGAACCTTTATTTACAAGCCCTTCCCACCCATGCATATTTTCCGTCCAGGCGAAGCGCAAACGCATCAATAATTAAAAATAACGCAACCGCGAATGGCGAAACGCATTTGACGAATGACGCACAGCGACTAGAGTTATTAATCGAACGACGAGTGATACGGAATATTTTCGTATCGTACTGACATAACCAATATATGAATATGAGGTTTAATATGGCAGAGCATCGTGGTGGTTCCGGTAATTTCGCAGAAGACCGTGAAAAAGCATCAGAAGCAGGTCGTAAAGGTGGCCAGCATAGCGGTGGTAACTTTAAAAACGACCCACAACGCGCATCTGAAGCGGGTAAGAAAGGGGGACAGAACAGTCACGGCGGAGGCCGTAAATCTGATAACTCCTGATCTTATTTAATTTACTTTTAGTAAAACCAGAGAGCATGCTGCGGGCCGCCTGGCTCGCAGTACCCTTTCCTTATTTTACCGGAGCGTAATTATTATGAATATGAAAAGTATTGAGGATGTCTTTATTCATCTTCTGTCCGATACCTATAGTGCGGAAAAGCAGCTTACCCGAGCGCTAAGCAAGCTTGCCCGTGCCGCGTCCAGCGAGAAGCTGAGCGCCGCCTTTACCGCACACCTTGAAGAGACGCAGGGTCAGATAGAACGTATCGACCAGATCGTTGAACAGGAAGACGGTATCAAGCTCAAGCGTATGAAATGTGTGGCGATGGAAGGCTTAATTGAAGAAGCCAATGAAGTTATCGAAAGCACGGAAAAAAATGAAGTCCGTGATGCTGCCTTAATAGCCGCTGCGCAAAAAGTAGAGCATTATGAAATAGCGAGTTACGGTACCCTCGCCACCTTAGCAGAACAGCTGGGCTATAAAAAAGCCGTTAAACTTCTTGCCGAAACGCTGGAAGAAGAAAAAGAGACCGACCTTAAACTCACCGATCTGGCCGTTGGAAATATTAACCAAAAAGCGCAAAAATGACGCTATAACACAGGTTAAATAAAATGAGCATCAGTCCCAGGACAATTAAACGGTGCCATTTAACGGCAGCTATAATATGGTTCATTCTCGCTATCCCTTCCGTAATATGGTGGAAGAACAGCGTGCTATGGGTCATTATCATCAGTATTTACGCCAATATTGTCGGCCATTTATCTGGCTACAGTGCTGCGCGTGCCGATCAGGCTGCTGAAAGTGAGACCAAATAAGCGAACCCATAATGAGGATACAATGATGAATCACGTAGAACACTACCATGACTGGCTACGCGATGCCCATGCGATGGAAAAGCAAGCCGAATCTATGCTGGAATCTATGGCCAGCCGTATTGATAATTATCCTGATGTTCGCGCCAGAATAGAGCAACATATTAATGAGACAAAACGGCAAATTACATTGCTGGAAGAAATTCTCGATCGTAATGGTATTTCTCGTTCGGTTTTAAAAGATTCGATGAGCAAAATGGCCGCACTGGGCCAGTCCATCGGCGGTATGTTCCCTTCTGATGAGATCGTTAAAGGCTCAATCAGCGGCTATGTGTTCGAACAGTTTGAGATCGCCTGCTATACCTCCCTGCTTGCCGCCGCGAAAAAAGCGGGCGATACCGCCTCGGTGCCTGCCATCGAGACCATTCTGGCAGAAGAGCGTGAAATGGCCGACTGGCTGATTCGCCATATTCCACAAACGACGGAACAGTTCCTGCTGCGTTCAGACGCATCTGGTGTCGAAGCGAAAAAATAACCAAGGAGAGTCTGTATGTTTCGACACGTAAAACAACTGCAGTACACGGTTCGCGTTGCTGAACCGAACCCTGGCCTTGCCAATCTTTTACTGGAACAGTTTGGCGGGCCTCAGGGCGAGCTGGCTGCCGCCTGCCGTTACTTTACCCAGGGGTTGAGCGATGACGACCCGGGCCGTAAAGATATGCTGATGGATATTGCGACCGAAGAGTTAAGCCATCTCGAAATCATCGGTACGCTGGTCGGCATGCTGAATAAAGGTGCCAAAGGCGCGCTGGCGGAAGGGGTGGAAAATGAGGCTGAGCTGTACAGGTCCATGACCGAAAACGGTAATGACAGCCATATCACTTCCCTGCTCTACGGCGGAGGCACCCCGCTTACGAACTCCGCGGGCGTGCCGTGGACGGCAGCCTACGTTGATACCATCGGCGAGCCAACGGCGGATCTGCGTTCGAACGTGGCCGCAGAGGCAAGGGCAAAAATCATCTATGAACGGCTGATTAACGTCACTGACGATCCCGGAGTGAAAGATGCGCTGGCGTTTCTGATGACGCGCGAGGCGGCGCATCAGCTCTCCTTTGAGAAGGCGCTGCAGTCAATTCGTAACAACTTCCCGCCGGGGAAACTGCCGCCAATCGAGGAATTCACCAACAAGTACTACAATATGTCAGAAGGTGGAGAGGTCCGCGGAAGCTGGAACAGCGATAAACATTTCGATTACGTTGAGTCCCCCCAGCCTGCCGTTGATGGCGGTGATGGTAGCGCCAGCGTCACGCTCACGACCGAGCAGGCCACGCTGGTTAAGGCGATGTCTGCCCGCACGAAGTCCGATCCCCATTCCGACCCGCTGACCGGTGCCGAGCTGGGTGCCGGAAAGAGTAAACCGTAACCGTTTTGCCGGGCAACCCGATCGCCCGGCAATTCTCGTGCCCCATCGCTTCAGAGGTACGGACCATGTTCGAACTTGATGCATTCCATCTCGCCAGAATTCAGTTCGCTTTTACCGTCTCGTTTCACATTCTTTTCCCGGCGATCACCATCGGTCTTGCCAGCTATCTGGTCGTGCTTGAAGGCATGTGGCTGCGCACCAAAAACGACGTCTGGCGCTCGCTGTACCACTTCTGGCTCAAGATATTTGCCGTCAACTTCGGCATGGGGGTGGTTTCCGGGCTGGTCATGGCGTATCAGTTCGGCACCAACTGGAGCGGGTTTTCACAGTTTGCGGGGAGCATCACCGGCCCGCTGCTGACCTACGAGGTGTTAACCGCCTTCTTCCTGGAAGCCGGTTTTCTTGGCGTCATGATGTTCGGCTGGAATAAGGTGGGGCCGGGCCTGCACTTCTTTTCAACCTGCATGGTAGCGCTCGGCACGCTGATGTCGACCTTCTGGATCCTTGCCTCTAACAGCTGGATGCATACCCCGCAGGGTTTCACCATTGAAAACGGTCAGGTCATTCCGCAGGACTGGCTGGCGATTATCTTTAACCCCTCCTTCCCTTACCGCCTTATTCATATGGCCATCGCCGCGTTCCTGAGCAGCGCGCTGTTTGTCGGCGCGTCGGGTGCATGGCATCTGCTTCGCGGTAACGATACGCCCGCCGTGCGCACGATGTTTTCCATGGCGATGTGGATGGCGCTGCTGGTTGCCCCCATCCAGGCCGTCGTGGGTGACATGCACGGCCTGAACACGCTTGAGCATCAGCCTGCCAAAATTGCCGCCATCGAGGGACACTGGGAAAATCCGCCCGGCGAGGCCACCCCGCTGCTGCTGTTTGGCCTGCCGGATATGGACGAGGAACGCACCAAATACGGCCTGGAGATCCCCGCGCTCGGCAGCCTTATCCTGACGCACAGCGTGGACAAACAGGTTCCGGCGCTGAAGGACTTTCCGAAAGAAGATCGTCCAAATTCAACCATCATCTTCTGGTCGTTCCGCATCATGGTCGGCATGGGTCTGCTGATGATTACCCTTGGGCTGGTCAGCCTCTGGCTACGCTATCGCCACCGGCTCTACCACTCGCGTGCGTTCCAGTGGTTTGCCCTCTGCATGGGGCCCGCGGGTCTGGTGGCACTGCTCGCTGGCTGGGTCACCACCGAAGTGGGGCGTCAGCCGTGGGTCGTCTACGGCTATCTGCGCACGATTGACGCGGTATCGCTGCACAGCACCCTGCAGATGAGCATCAGCCTGCTGGCGTTCTTCGTGGTCTACTCGTCGGTGTTTGGCGTGGGCTATGTGTACCTCATCCGGCTGATTAAGAAAGGGCCGCAGCCCGTCGAGACGCTGACGTCAAACACCTCGGGCACCCCTGCCCGTCCGCTGTCTGCCGCGGAGTCTGTGCCGGAACAGGAGAGAAACTGATGGGCGTCGATATCTCTGTTATCTGGTTTGCCATCATCGTCTTTGCCACGCTGATGTACATCATTATGGATGGCTTTGATTTGGGGATCGGCCTGCTGTTTAACTTCGTGGGCGATGCGAAAGAGCGCGATGTGATGGTCAACAGCGTGGCACCCGTCTGGGACGGCAACGAGACCTGGCTGGTGCTCGGCGGCGCGGGGCTGTTCGGCGCGTTTCCGCTGGCCTATGCGGTGATCATTGATGCGCTCACCATCCCCCTCACCGCCATGCTGATCGGCCTTATCTTTCGCGGCGTCGCCTTTGAGTTCCGCTTTAAAGCGACGCCCTCGCACCGTAAATTCTGGGACTACTCCTTCGCCGGCGGCTCCCTGCTCGCCACCTTCAGCCAGGGGATCGTCGTCGGGGCGGTGATCAACGGCTTTGACGTTGAGGGCCGCCGTTTCGTCGGCTCTGCGCTTGACTGGCTGACCCCCTTCAACCTCTTCTGCGGTATCGGGCTGGTCGTCGCCTATACGCTGCTGGGCACCACCTGGCTCATCATGAAGAGTGAAGGCGCGCTGCAAAACCGTATGCGCGAGTTGACCCGCCACGTGCTGCTGGCGCTAATGGTGGTCATCGCGGTGGTGAGCGTCTGGACGCCGCTCGGCTGGCAGTACGTCGCCGACCGCTGGTTCACCTTCCCTAACTTCTTCTGGTTCCTGCCGGTTCCGCTGCTGGTAGGCCTGTTCAGCGTGCTGATCTGGCGCCTGACCCGCACCCCAACCAGCCACGCGCGCCCCTTCCTGCTGACGCTGGGGCTGATCTTCCTCGGGTTTAGCGGGCTCGGTATCAGCCTGTGGCCAAACATCATTCCGCCGGACATCACTCTGTGGGAAGCCGCGGCGCCGCCTGCCAGCCAGCTGTTTATGCTGGTCGGGACCCTGCTGATCATTCCGGTGATTCTGGTGTACACCGCCTGGAGCTACTACGTCTTCCGGGGCAAAGTTTCGGATACTGAAGGCTATCACTGAGGAACGCTATGACGGACTGGCATACACGGGCCATTATCTACCAGATTGATACCGCGCTTTTTTACGATATGAACGGCGATGGCTGCGGGGACATCGCCGGGATCGTGGCCAAGTTGCGCTATATTCGCCGCATGGGGGCGACGGTAATCTGGATCACCCCGTTTTACCTCACGCCCTTTCTGGATGAAGGCTATGACGTCAGCGACCATCTGCAGGTGGATCCCCGCTTCGGAAAGCTGGCCGATATCATCGCCTTTATCGAACAGGCCCGTGAACTGGGCATGCAGGTCATTATTGAACTGCTGATCCAGCACACCTCGGACGCTCATCCCTGGTTCCAGCAGGCCCGCCGCAATCCCGCCTCGCCCTATCGCGACTACTACCTCTGGTCGGATAACGACGACGACGACACGCCCCCCATGTTCCCCGGCGTGGAAAAAAGTATCTGGAGCTGGGATGACGAGGCCGGACAATATTACCGGCACATGTTTTACCGCCACGAGCCAGATCTGAACCTGACCTCGCCCGCCGTGCTTAAAGAAATTGAAAATATTATCCTCTTCTGGCTCAAGCTGGGGGTATCGGGATTTCGCCTGGATGCCGCATCACATCTCACGAAGCAGGCGGGCAACGGTGATGAAAAAAAGGGGCTGTGGATCCTGGAGCACATGCGCCGTCTCATCGAACAGCGTAACCCGGACGCCATCCTGCTCGGCGAAGTGGATGTAGACGTTGAGGTTTATAAAGACTATTTCGGCAATAACGACCGCCTGCATCTGGTGCTCAACTTCTGGCTCAACAAGTATTTCTACGTCAGCCTGGCCAGAAAAAGCGCCCGCCCGCTGCGCAACGCGGTAAAAAAGATGATCGTCCCACCTGATTCCTGCTGTTTTGCCAACTGGCTGCGCAACCACGATGAGCTGGATCTCGAGGGAATTAGCAAAAAAGATAAACAGTTTGTCCTCGACACGTTTGCCCCTGACGAAGAGATGAACGTCTATCAGCGCGGGATCCGCCGCCGCCTGGCGCCGATGCTGAATGGCGATCCAAAGCGGCTGGCGTTCTGCCACGCGGTGCTCTTTTCTCTGCCCGGCGTCCCGGTGATGCGCTACGGCGATGAAATCGGCATGGGTGACGACCTGGAGCTGGAGGAACGCTACGCCGTTCGCACCCCGATGCAGTGGGCGGGCTCACAGGGCGGCGGTTTTTCCGCTGCCGATCCTGAAAAATTTATCGCACCGATTATCGACCACGGCCCTTACCGCTATCAGAAAATCAACGTTGCCGATTCGCTGCTCCACCGCAACTCGCTTCTGCACCGGATTATCGATATTGCTAATACCCGCTCGGAGTTCCCCGAAATTGCCGTGGCGCCCTTTCGTCTCATCACTCTCGATCATGACGCGGTGCTGGGGATCTATTACGAGACCGACGAACGCAGCATCCTGACGTTCGTTAACTTTAGCGACCAGCCGGTGACGTTCAGCGCCAGAGGGATCCGCAACGCCACCTGGACCGCCTGCCTCGCGGACAAACGCTACGACGACGCGCTGGTGTGCGGCAAAACCGTCGAACTCAGTATTGGCGGCTACGGCTACCGCTGGTTCTGGACCCACCGCAGCGCGCTGCGCTGATTACCCTTTCCGGCGAGTCATCAGACGCGTCAGCATCACTCCCGCGACCGCGAGGGCACCCAGAGCCACCTTGCCTGGCATGCCGGAGGTAACGGAGGGCGCACGCGTTTTCGCTTCGTCAGTAAAACGCCCGTGAATTTTATGCAGGTCATTAACCGGCTGGTCGAGATAGTCCCGGCGATCCGGCGCGTTCAGTTCGTCGGTCATCTGTCCTTCCCACGCCTTTTTCACCATCAACCGATCGAGAAAGCCCGGGAAGAGAAACTGCCCGACAATCGACTGGATAGTGCTGCTCCCCACCCACAGTTCACGCACTGGTTTCTGTGCAACCTTAAAGATGGCGCTGGCGGCCACTTCTGGCTCAAAGACCGGCGGCACCGGGCGCATCGTCCAGGCGAACTTATTCCTTGCCCATTCGAACTGCTGCGTATTGAGTCCCGGCATCTGCACCATGGAAAGCTGAACCCGGCTGTTCTCATGCATCAACTCGGTACGCACCGCGTCTGTAAACCCACGTATCGCCGCTTTGGCCCCGCAGTAGGCCGACTGCAAAGGAATGGAGCGGTAGGCCAGCGCAGAACCAACCTGAATAATCACGCCCCTGTCGCGGGGCACCATTAGCTCCAGCGCGGCGCGGGTGCCGTTGACAAAGCCGAGGTAGGTCACCTCGGTAACGCGGCGAAATTCGTCCGGCGTCAGGGTACGAAACGGTGCCAGCACCGCCCCCATGGCATTGTTGACCCACACATCAATCGCCCCGAGGCGGTACTCAATCTCGTTCGCAGCATCTACCACCGCCTGGCTGTCGGCCACGTCCGCCTGCACGGCGTGCGCATTGACGCCAAAGCGGCGCAGCTCTTCCTGAGTAGAGTGCAGGCTGGCTTCGTCACGGGCAATGATCCCCACGTGGTATCCTGCCTTTGCAAAGTGCAGCGCCGTGGCCTTCCCCACGCCTGCCGTCCCGCCGGTAATGACTACAACTGCCATAGAACCTCCGCATGAGTTCACTCAATTTTGCTGTCTGACAATTTTGTCACCAGTTCAGCCAGTGCAAACTGCACCGCTTTTTCCACCACATCCTGACAGTCTCCGGAGAAAAGGACGGTGCGGGTTTCCGTCTCACCGCCTATATTCCAGGCAAAACAGACCGTTCCCGCCGCCGTGCCGTCATCGCCGCCTTCCGGCCCCGCGTAGCCGCTAATGGCAATGCTGATATCTGCCTGCGCGATGTCACGAATACTGGCAGCCATCTCGGTCACCGTCTGTTCACTGACCGCGGTATACCGCGCCAGCGTTTCAGGACGCACGCTGAGGATCCGCTGTTTTGCTTCATCGCTGAATACGACCAGACCGACATCGTAAAAATCGGCCGTGTTCTCTTCTGCGCAGAGCGCCACCGAGAGCTTTCCGCCCGTGCAGGACTCCGCAGTCGTCAGACGCAACCCGGCATCGGTTAATTTACTCGCCAGTTTTTTAGTCAGTTCACTGACAGTATAATTTCGGTCGTGAAAAAGATTGCTCATCATGCCGCCTCTTATTTCTCGAAAGGAATGATTGAAATATGTCCATTGCGCTCAAGTATGGCATATTTAATATCACCTATTTTTGTAATACCATTATTCTGCCGGGCCGATACCAGAATATCATCGCAAGAGACGTCGACTTTTTTAAGTTTATCCGCTAAAGGGATGCCATCCTCAACCAGAATCACGGGCGTGCCGTCCAGAATATTCTCCACCGGAGAAAAATACTTTTTCATCAGACCAAAAATAATGTCAACCACCACCAGCGTGGTAATCGTAATCATCGCGCCGGTGACGGAAAAATCCTGCCCCAGCAACGCCTGCTGGGTCGCTTCACTAATAATTAAAAGCAGAATGAGATCAAAGCTGGTCATCTGCAGCAGTGCGCGTCGTCCGGCTACTTTAAATACCACCACGAGGAACAGATAAATCGCCAGCGCACGAAAGACCATATCCATATCAGGCTCCTACGGGTAAATAAACTGCCAGACGTTAACCTCCGGCTCGTTGTTGACGCGGATGACGGTGTTCCATTTACCGGCTCTGGAAGGCGTCGTGAAGAACAACACAGAGAAGCTGTCAGACTTTTTCAGGTTGTTATAGACCAAAAAGAGGGTTTTTTCGTGACTATACATTTTGTCTGGCTGCGGCCAGACGCTGCCCGGCTCATACGCATCGCTGCTTTCGCTGGTGATGCTTATGGTATTCATCCCCTCGACCCTTACCGGAAACGCGAACTGCATCCGGGTCTCGGTCTCCCGTCTGCCAAAGCGTTCATAGTTAACAGTGAGGGATTCAGCAGTATTCGTTTTAGCCGTATCGCTGACCATTCCGCTGGAAAACAGACCGGCAACGGCTGCAATGATAATACCCAGGAGCACGATAAAACCCACCTGACGAAATGCATATTCAAACCTCAGCAGGCGATAACTTTCATCTATCCCGGGTAAGCTTTCATTTTCACGTTTCATGGCCATCGTCACCGTTTCGCTTATTATCCGATACTTTTGATTTCTAACGCGAATGTTTTTAGGACTTATCACATTTGCCACATAAAGGAATAGCAACAATACTTAATAAGTCAAGACACTTAAAATGAAGGATATCAGATGAAATTATCACTTATTTCCGCTTTTTTGATATTTCTGGTTCCGGCCGCATGGGCAGATAATAACGGCGGGTTACAGAAAGGTGAAGCGCCGCCGCCTCCGCACGCCCTTGACAGCGGATATCGCGGAACCGACGACGCGCGTATTATGACCATCGATCAGGCAAAACAAATGCACGACGGCGCGACTATTTCACTACGCGGTAATCTTATTGACGGTAGCGGCGATAAGTTTGTATTTCAGGATAAAACCGGAAAAATCGACGTTATTATTCCCCAGGCAGTTTTCGATGGCAGAACGGTCAAACCCGACCAGATGATCAGCATCAACGGTTCGCTTGATAAAAAATCATCCCCTGCCGTCGTGCGTGTTGATCATATGCAGAAATAATTCTGC
Source organism: Enterobacter chuandaensis (assembly GCF_039718975.1). Lineage (NCBI taxonomy): Bacteria > Pseudomonadati > Pseudomonadota > Gammaproteobacteria > Enterobacterales > Enterobacteriaceae > Enterobacter > Enterobacter chuandaensis. The sequence goes on along the minus strand of NZ_CP097173.1, from coordinate 2,308,454 downwards.
GAAGCGTTAACGCTGCAATTATCCATCAAATCTCACCCCTTGGCTTAAGGAGTCAGCTATGAGTGATACGACACAACGTACGAACGCTTACCCGCAGCCCCCGTTCCCGGAACAACCGCAAACGCCGCCGGGTCTGGCATCCGAAATGCAGCCTGTCCCTGACCACGGCGAAACAAGCTATAAAGGACATGGGCGTCTTGCCGGAAAAAAAGCGCTGATCACCGGTGGGGACTCCGGTATTGGCCGCGCGGTGGCGATCGCTTATGCCCGTGAAGGTGCGGACGTTGCCATTAACTATCTGCCTGAAGAAGAGAAAGATGCCGCCGAGGTGATCGACCTGATCAAAGCGGAAGGCCGCAAGGCCATCGCACTGCCGGGGGACGTCCGGGACGAAACCTTTTGCCAGAACCTGGTCGAAGAAGCCGTCTCGAAACTGGGCGGGCTTGATATTCTGGTCAATAACGCCGGTCGCCAGCAGTACCGGGAATCCCTGGAAGAGCTGACCACCGAAGACTTTGACGCGACGTTTAAAACCAACGTTTACGCCCCGTTCTGGATCACCAAGGCGGCCCTGCGCCATCTCAAAGCGTCGTCCGTTATCATTAATACTTCTTCCGTTCAGGCGGTGAAGCCCAGCCCCGTACTGCTGGACTACGCCCAGACGAAAGCCTGTCTGGCCGTGTTTACCAAGTCTTTAGCCAAACAGCTGGGACCGAAAGGCATTCGCGTGAATGCGGTTGCGCCCGGCCCTTACTGGACGGTGCTGCAGTCCAGCGGCGGCCAGCCAATGGAGAAAGTGAAGGAGTTCGGCGGCGATACCCCGCTGGGGCGTCCGGGCCAGCCCGTGGAGATCGCCCCGCTGTACGTCACGCTGGCCTCGGATGAGTGTTCCTTTACCTCCGGTCAGGTCTGGTGTTCTGACGGCGGTGACGGCGTAATCTAAAACGGTTTGCAATTTATCCCCCCGCAATGAGCAATAAATGAACAAGGACGTTCGCTTATCGCCCCTACCGAAAAATATGTTGTAACTCAAACAGATCAGATGTTAAAAATATTTTGCTATCAGGTTATCAAAATTAAACAACTTAGCTTGTCACCCGCATCGCTCTGTTTTTAACATCGCCTATGGAAAAAAATGGTCTGTTCAGTCAGCGCATACGCTTGCGCCATTTGCATACATTTGTGGCCGTCGCTCAACAGGGAACGCTGGGGCGCGCGGCTGAAACTCTCAACCTGAGCCAGCCTGCTCTCTCGAAAACGCTGAACGAGCTGGAACAACTGACCGGCGCCCGACTGTTTGATCGCGGTCGGCTGGGCGCTCAGCTCACCCTGGTCGGTGAACAATTCCTCACCCACGCCGTGAAGGTGCTGGATGCCCTCAATACCGCAGGCCAGTCTCTGCACCGAAAAGAAGAGCAATCCAGCGAGGTGGTGCGCGTGGGTGCGCTGCCAACCGCGGCGCTGGGCATTCTGCCGCCCGTTATCGGCCAGTTCCACAAACAGCAGCGGCATACCACGATCCAGGTTGCCACCATGAATAACACCATGCTGCTCGCGGGGCTGAAATCCGGCGAACTGGATCTCGGTATCGGTCGAATGTCCGACCCTGAACTGATGGGCGGTCTCAATTACGAACTGCTGTTCCTGGAATCGCTGAAGCTGGTGGTTCGTCCCGATCACCCGCTGCTGCAGGACACCGTGACGTTAAGCCGCGTGATGGAATGGCCTGTGGTGGTCTGCCCGAAAGGCACCGTCCCGCGTCAGACCGCGGAAGCACTGCTGCAGATGCAAGGTTGCACGCTGCCTTCTGGCTGTATCGAAACGCTTTCGGCCTCCTTATCACGTCAGCTCACGCTGGATTATGACTACGTCTGGTTCGTCCCCTCGGGCGCGGTAAAAGATGATTTACGTCAGGGCACGCTGACCGCCCTGCCAATCACTTCTCCTGGTGCCGGTGAACCCATCGGCATTTTGACCCGGGTTGACGCGCCACTCTCAACAGGCGCGCAGACGCTGCTGAGCGCTATCCGTAAATCTATGCCGGTTTGACCCTTCTCACACCCCCCTCACCCTAACCCTCTCCCCTTAGGGGAGAGGGAACTGTCCTGTGCCTTAATCAAATAATGCGGAATGATTCATTAACAATTGCGTAAAACAATTTAACAGTTTTATCATAACAGTGAATTCACCAAATGGTTCGTGAAATCGTTTAATAACCACGGATTCATTCGTATTAATCATTTCACCCCCGCTTTTGTTACCCAACTGGTACATACACAGCACGAAGGGGGATTTACAGGAGACAGAAATGGCATTTGGCAGCGCGCCGCGTGGAATACCTCGTATTCTGCAGTGGCTCCTTGCCGGACTGATGTTGCTCATCGGTCTGGCGGTCGGCGGACTGGGCTTTAAGCTCGCCACCGTAGGCGGAAGTTTTTACTTCGTAATAATGGGCGTGGTGATGGTCATTGCCGCGCTCCTGATTTTCCTCAATCGCAGCAGCGGGATCGTGCTTTATGGCATCGCGTTTATCGCCTCGCTGATCTGGGCGGTAAGCGATGCGGGCTGGGATTTCTGGCCGCTCTTCTCACGCCTCTTTACCTTTGCCGTACTGGCCTTCCTTTGCGCCATCGTCTGGCCTTTCCTGCGCGCGGCAAACCACAACGCCTCGAATAAGGCACCGGCGTTTACCGTTGCGGCCGTTCTGGCGGTGGCGATGCTGGTCAGCCTGGGGTGGATGTTTAAGCCGCAAACCCTGGTGACGGCGAACGAGCCCGTTCCGGTGAAGCCCGTCACACCCGGCGAGCAGCAAAAGAACTGGGAGCACTGGGGCAACACCACCCATGGCGACCGCTTCGCCGCGCTGGATCAAATTAACAAGCAAAACGTCAGCGACCTGAAAGTCGCGTGGGTGGCGCACACCGGGGATATTCCGCAGAGCAATGGCTCCGGTGCGGAAGATCAGAACACGCCATTGCAGGTTGGCGATACGCTGTATGTCTGCACCCCGTACAGTAAAGTGCTGGCGCTGGACGTGGATTCCGGGAAAGAAAAATGGCGTTATGATTCCAAAGCAACGGCGCCTAACTGGCAGCGCTGCCGCGGTCTGGGCTATTTTGAAGATCGCTCCAGCGTGACAACGTCACAGACAGAGACGCAGCCTGCCGCCTGCCCTCGCCGTCTGTTCCTGCCAACCACCGACGCCCGTCTGATTGCCATCAACGCGGATACCGGCAAGGTGTGCGATGACTTCGGCGACCATGGCACCGTGGATCTGAGCATCGGCATGGGCGAGATCAAGCCGGGCTATTATCAGCAGACCTCCACGCCGCTGGTGGCCGGAAACGTCGTTGTCGTCGGCGGTCGCGTTGCGGATAACTTCTCCACCGGCGAGCCGCCGGGCGTGGTGCGCGCATACGACATTCACACCGGTAAGCTTGCCTGGGCGTGGGATCCGGGTAACCCGAACCTCACCGGCCTGCCGCCAGAAGGCCAGACCTACACACGCGGTACGCCGAACGTCTGGTCTGCGATGTCTTACGATGCAAAGCTGAACCTGATCTATCTGCCAACCGGCAACGCCACCCCGGACTTCTGGGCGGGCGAACGTACCGCGCTGGACGATAAATACAGCTCCTCCATCGTCGCCGTGGACGCGACCACCGGTCAGGTGCGCTGGCATTTCCAGACCACCCACCACGACCTGTGGGATTTCGACCTGCCTTCCCAGCCGCTGCTGTACGACCTGCCTGACGGCAAAGGCGGACCACGCCGGTGCTGGTGCAGACAAGCAAGCAGGGCATGATCTTTATGCTTAACCGTGAAACCGGCAAGCCGGTGGCGAAGGTAGAAGAACGTCCTGTCCCGGCGGGTAACGTTGAAGGCGAACGCTACTCCCCGACCCAGCCGTATTCCGTGGGCATGCCGATGATTGGCAACCAGACGCTGACCGAATCCGACATGTGGGGGGCGACGCCTGTTGACCTGCTGCTGTGCCGTATTCAGTTCAAAGAGATGCGCCATCAGGGCGTCTTCACCCCGCCGGGTCTCGACCGTTCCCTGCAGTTCCCCGGCTCGCTCGGCGGGATGAACTGGGGCAGCGTCTCCGTTGACCCGAACAACAGCCTGATGTTCGTCAACGATATGCGCCTGGGGCTGGCAAACTACATGGTGCCGCGCGCTAACGTGGCGAAAAACGCCAGCGGCATCGAGATGGGCATTGTCCCGATGGACGGTACTCCGTTCGGCGCGATGCGCGAACGCTTCCTGTCGCCGCTGGGTATTCCGTGCCAGAAGCCGCCGTTCGGGACCATGTCGGCCGTTGACCTGAAAACCGGCAAGCTGGTGTGGCAGGTTCCGGTGGGTACCGTGGAAGATACCGGTCCGCTGGGCATTCGCATGCACATGCCGATCCCAATCGGGATGCCGACGCTGGGCGCGTCGCTCTCAACCCAGTCCGGCCTGCTGTTCTTCGCCGGCACCCAGGATTTCTACCTGCGCGCGTTTGATACCGCCACCGGGAAAGAGATCTGGAAGGACCGTCTGCCGGTCGGCAGCCAGTCCGGCCCGATGACCTACGTTTCGCCGAAAACCGGTAAACAGTACATCATCATTAACGCGGGCGGTGCGCGCCAGTCACCGGATCGCGGTGATTACGTTATCGCGTATGCGTTACCCGATAAGCAGTAACGGATGAAAAAAGGGACCGAAAGGTCCCTTTTTTGTAGGCCAGCTTTGGTAGGTCGGGTAAGCGAAGCGCCACCCGACACGGCTGGCGACTCAGAACGTCTCCCAGTTATCCCCCGAAACCGTCACCGCCGGACGCAGCGGCGTGCTCATTGCCACTGGCGCAGACGCTACCACGCGGCCAGTCTTCGTGCCGTTCAGACGAAACGCGCCAACCGCCTCGGTCAATCGTGCGCCCTGTTCTTCCAGCGACGCCGCCGCCGCGGAGGCCTCTTCCACCAGCGAGGCGTTCTGCTGCGTCACTTTATCCATCTCAGAAATGGCCTGGCTGACCTGCACGATACCGCGGCTCTGCTCGTCAGACGCGGCGGCGATCTCCAGCATGATGTCAGTGACGCGCTTCACCGCTTCGACGATTTCATTCATGGTGTTGCCTGCGGCAACGACCTCACCGGAACCCTGGTCAATCAGAGAGACCGATTCATTGATCAGGCTTTCGATCTCTTTTGCGGCGTTGGCGCTGCGGCTTGCAAGAGTTCGGACTTCGCTGGCCACCACGGCGAACCCGCGTCCCTGCTCGCCCGCGCGCGCCGCTTCTACCGCCGCGTTAAGCGCCAGGATATTGGTCTGGAAGGCGATGCTGTTGATCACCGCGGTAATCTCAGAGATTTTCTTCGAACTGCTTGAGATGTTGCCCATGGTTTTCACCACGCCGGAGACCATCTGGCCGCCGCGGCTGGCTTTCCCGGAGGCATCTTCCGCCAGCTTGCTGGCATGATGCGCGTTATCGGCGTTCTGTTTCACCGTCGCGGTCAGCTGCTCCATGCTGGCGGCCGTCTGCTCAATGGCCGCGGCCTGCTGCTCGGTGCGCGAAGAGAGATCGGTGTTACCGGCGGAAATTTCGCTGGTTCCACGGTAGATCTCTTCTGCCCCCTGACGCACGGTACCAACGGTGGTCTCCAGAGAGTGCTGCATGGTTTGCAGGTCACGCGTCAGTCGGCCAATTTCGCTGCGGCTCGTCGCATCGTCAGGCATCGTTAAATCGCCCTTAGCGATATTCTCGATGCGGGTGGCGGCACGCTGGAGCGGATTAATGACCGTCCGGCGCAGCACAATAAAGGTCAGCGCCGTCAGCACCAGCGCCAGCGCAAACGCGCCTACCATAAACATCAGGCCCAACTGCGTGCGGCTGTGCGCCTGCGCCGTCAGGGCATTCGCGCGGTCGGTGCGGATCTTAATCGCTTTCAGCAATACCGCATTATAGGCGTCATCCAACGGGCGCGCGGTTTCGTTTTCGTGATTGATGATGGCCTCGAACATGCCGTTTTTGGCAAATTTGACCATCGGCTGCAGCCCCGCAATATAGGCGTCATAGCGTGCTTTCAGGTCCGCATCCAGCGCTTCGTCCGCAGCGCTGCGCACGGGACGCTTCATATAGGCGGTAAAGCTATCCTGAGACTGCTTAATACGCGTTTCTGCCTCGCGGATGTTCTGCTTCATGGCATCCATCTCCGCGATACGGCTTGCCGCCCCGGCGTGGATCATATTGATACGCGCGGTGCGCAGATGGTTTGAACTGTTGGACAGCCCCATACGCACCTGAATTTCTGATGTGACATCCTGCTGATCGGTATCTGCCTGCAGCAGGAAGTACCCCGCCAGACCTGAGCTCAAGGCAAACAGCAGAATAATGCCACCGAGAATGGAGGAAAACAGCGGAACCAGCCTGATGTGATGCAGGAAGCTCAGCTTGCGCTGCGCCTGCATCGAAGTAGTGTTGTCCATGACCGTCGACTCTCTTATAGGTAAGATGCGTAAAAACACGCCTGTTAGATAGTCATCGGCACGGTTGAGATTTAAATTACGGCTAAAAACGCCGCACTGGTCACACTTTAGTAAAGATTATTAAAGAAATGCCAGCGGCGAAAAACCGCTGGCAGAAGAGTTACTTGTCGCCGAAATGAATGACGGTACGGATGGATTTTCCTTCGTGCATCAGATCGAACGCTTCGTTGATCTGCTCCAGCGGTAAACGGTGGGTAATAAACGGATCGAGCTGAATCTTTCCAACCATCGCATCTTCAACCATGCCCGGAAGCTGGGTACGCCCCTTCACGCCGCCAAACGCAGAACCGCGCCAGACGCGCCCGGTCACCAGCTGGAATGGACGGGTTTTGATCTCCTGACCCGCCCCGGCCACGCCGATGATGATGCTCTCGCCCCAGCCTTTATGGCAGCATTCCAGCGCGGAACGCATTACGTTGACGTTGCCGATACATTCAAAGCTGAAGTCCACGCCGCCGTCGGTCATCTCAACGATGACGTCCTGAATCGGTTTTTCGTGATCTTTCGGGTTCACGAAATCGGTCGCGCCCATTTCGCCCGCCAGCTTGAATTTCTCCGGGTTAGTATCGACCGCGATGATACGACCGGCCTTCGCCTGTACCGCGCCCTGAATCACCGCCAGGCCGATGCCGCCGAGACCGAACACCGCCACGGTGTCGCCTTCTTTGACTTTGGCCGTGTTATGCACCGCGCCAATGCCGGTGGTCACGCCGCAGCCGAGCAGGCAGACTTTATCCAGCGGTGCCTGCGGGTTCACCTTCGCCAGCGAAATCTCCGCGCAAACGGTGTATTCGCTGAAGGTGCTGGTGCCCATGTAGTGATAGATTGGCTCACCGTTGTAGGAGAAACGGGTGGTGCCGTCCGGCATCAGGCCCTTGCCCTGAGTGGCGCGCACGGCCTGGCAAAGATTAGTTTTGCCGGATTTACAGAACTTACACTCACCGCATTCTGCGGTGTACAGCGGGATAACGTGATCGCCCGGCTTCAGGCTGGTCACGCCCTCGCCCACTTCCACCACAACGCCACCGCCTTCATGACCCAGCACCGCCGGGAAGACGCCTTCCGGGTCATCACCGGAAAGCGTAAACGCATCGGTATGACACACGCCGGTATGGGTAATTTTGATCAGCACCTCGCCTTTTTTCGGCGGTGCGACGTCGATTTCGACGATTTTCAGCGGCTGGCCGGGGCCAAATGCAACAGCTGCGCGAGATTTCATCATGTCTTCCCTTTTTGTCAGGTGTGTGGGTTTATTTTAGATAAGAGCGCAGCAAATGGCCGACTTCCGCCATGCGTACGGCTCGCTGATCCGGCGTGGTCTCTCCCGCCACCAGCTCATCTTTGAGGTGAATTTCAACCATTTCGCCCATCAGGCCATTGGCAGCCCCGCGCACGGCGGCAATTTGCTGCAGGATGGCCAGACAAGGCTCGCCCGACTCCAGCGCGCGCTCAAGGGCATCAACCTGGCCCCGAATGCGGCGGACGCGGGTAAGAATACGTTTTTTATCTTCGGGTGAATGCGGCATACGCCCTCCTGATACTATAGGGGGGTATGGTACCTGTTTAAGCAACCTGATGTAAACAGTCGTTCTGGATACGCATCAGCCTGAAGGTATTTGCCTATACAGCACAGTTTGATTCGGATAGCGATGCGTTGACGGTAAGAATCCTAACCAGGCTCTGGAAGAGCATAATCATACATAAGGCATTCTGAATAATTTCTCTTTGAAATGCTGGCATCTGCATTCGAATTCAGCCCTTTTCTATGGCTAACCCACGAAAAAGCGGCTGTAGTACCCTTTATTCGGTGAATCAATAAGCAGCATTGATAATAATTCAAAAAACTTTCTAAACTTTAAACCTGGTAACATATTGAAGTGAAATTATTTCCGTTATGACTAAATTTTGTTTAATAATAAACCCCTCTCAGGAATGTTATTTTTTGCGTTCAGAATCTGTAAACGGTCAAAATCAAACCGCTCCTCTTTTCATGTTTAATAGATAATTCATAACAATTATCAAAACCATGTTCCGCAAATCATTGTTATATATAGATAAAAAGCAGGACACTTTAAAATAACGATCAATATCAATGAGTTACAGCATTGATCGATGTCTCATCACGTGCTAAACCTAAATCCAGGTAAAAATATCTTATGGATGGAGAAAAGCATGATGTCGTGGCGAGTATTAAGTTCTGTCATTTGTCCTAACACAGGCGTCGTTTATTCGCACATAGTGGGTTTAAAATTATTAAGATTAATAATTTGGTACGAGAGTGACATCTATCTTTTGCCCGGAGACAGAATACATGCAGCAAAAAATGGAATTTTTGTAAATGGCGTATTTAACCAAATAACCCTTTATAACGTCTCGCCATACAATGAGAACCTGTGGCACGAAATAAAAAACAAAATGGCCTGTCCTTTTAATAAAGAACCGGATTCAGAAGACTGCTCATATGCTGAGCATTGCAATGCGCGCAAATGCCCGCACGGATTTGAGACAACGCCTTTGATAATAAGAGTTCCCCGCAATAGCTAATCATTTAATGAATTAACTTTTTGATCCGCTGTCCCCCTCATTACAGGGACCGCATGCTTAACATATATTTTACTGAGATACCCACTGAAACCTATCAGTTACGGTCCCCGCGCGCCTGTCGATTGCTTGCGGCAGCGCGGGGCATCACTCAGATAGCCTATGTCATTAATCAATTTTCCCCCTGCTGCGCCAGCACCTGCAGCGCTTCTTTAAGCCAGCGGGTTGCGCCCCGCTGACCGCTGCGCTTATGCGAGTAAATTTTCACTTCAAAAGGTTGTATCGAAAACGGTAAAGGAAAAATCCTCAGTTCCGCTGCCGCAATCAGTTTCTCTGCGGCATAACGAGGAATCGCCATCAGCAGGTCGCTTTCCGCAACGATAAACGGCGCGCTGAGCATCGACGGCGTTTTGATCGCGATTTGGCGGGTATAGCCCAGCTGCTCAAGCCGCACGTCAAGAACGCCCTGCTTCTCATTCCACGGCGTCACCACCAGGTGTCGGGCAGCGAGGTAATCCTTCAGCGTCAACCGTGTCCGACGCGCGTTGCTGATGACCACATACTCATCTTTAAACCAGTCGATCTCTTCCAGTTCCGGATGACGGATATCATCCTGGGTGCTGAACCCCAGCGCGAGATCCACTTCGCCCGCCAGCAGTTCCGTCAGCGCCGGGCTGTGCGGCAGATAGCGCAATTCGAAACGCAACCCAGGGGCAGCAAGCTGCAGTTTGTGCATCAGCGCTGGGAAAATGCACAGCACGGTAAAGTCCGTAATTCCAATTTGTAAGCTTTCAGTATTGCTGGCCGCGTCAAACTCCGGCTGCGGGGTCAACTCATGATTCAGAAACGACAGTGCGGAAGCAATGGAAGGCGCAAGCTGAGCGGCATACACGCTGGGGGACATACGATGCCCTTCCCGAAAAAAGAGCGGATCGTTGAGGGTCGTGCGCAAACGCGACAACGCATGGCTCAGTGCTGAAGTGCTCATGGCCAGCTCGTCGGCTGCCAGGCGAACCGAACGGTGGCGGTAAATGGCGTCAAAAACGGGCAGCAGGTTTAAATCAAGACGTTTCAGCGCCGGATGCATAATATTCATCATTTGTTGATTTCATTGCACTTAATTCTTCGGACAATACTCCGTATGCTTGACGCCATCAATCGAAACAGATGCAAAAAAACAGGAAAAACAATGAGCATAACCCTTCGTCAGGCCCGTCCCGAAGATGCCGCAGCCATTTACGCCATGATCTATGAGCTGGCGGTATATGAAAAAGCACCGGATGAGGTGGTAACCACGCCGGAAGAGATCCGGGAAACCCTCTTTGGGGCGGGCAGTAAAACCGAGGCGTTGATCGCGGAATTTGAAGGCAAGATCGTCGGCTATGCCGTGTTCTTCACCAGCTATTCGACCTGGCTTGGACGCAACGGGATTTATATGGAAGACCTGTACATTTCCCCGGCGTATCGCGGTAAAGGCGCGGGCAGAGCGCTGCTGAAACATATCGCACAGCTCGCGGTAAAACGGCAGTGTGGCCGCCTTGAATGGAGCGTGCTGGACTGGAACCAGCCCGCCATTGATTTTTACCTGAGCATCGGCGCGCTGCCGCAGTCCGAATGGGTACGCTACCGTCTTGACAGCGAAGCGCTGCTCAAATTTGCCGAATAGCGGCGCCGCTCAGCGCGAGGATCCCGACCAGGCGGGATCTTCCGTTCCCATCAGTACAGTCTGAAGAGACTGATAACTTGTGCTACAATTCCATAAATTTCATTAACATATTGTAGAACAACATGAGTACAACTCCCTTCATCCGCCCGCAACTCACCCTGCCGAACTGCGCTGATAAACTTCTGCTGCACTCCTGCTGCGCCCCCTGCTCCGGTGAAGTCATGGAAGCGATTCAGGCTTCGGGCATTGATTACACCATTTTCTTCTATAACCCCAACATCCATCCGCAAAAGGAATACCTCATCCGTAAGGAGGAAAACATTCGTTTTGCCGAAAAACACGGCGTGCCGTTTGTCGATGCCGACTACGACACCGATAACTGGTTTGAACGCGCGAAAGGCATGGAGTGGGAACCCGAGCGCGGCGTCCGCTGCACCATGTGCTTTGACATGCGGTTCGAGCGCACCGCGCTTTATGCGGCAGAGAATGGTTTTAGCGTTATCAGCAGCTCGCTGGGGATCTCCCGCTGGAAGAATATGCAGCAGATCAATGACTGCGGCCAGCGTGCAGCGGCCCACTATCCGGGCATGGTCTACTGGGACTATAACTGGCGCAAACAGGGCGGCTCCTCACGCATGATTGAGATCAGCAAGCGGGAACAGTTTTACCAGCAGGAGTATTGCGGCTGTGTATATTCCCTGCGGGACAGTAACCTGCACCGTAAATCTCAGGGCCGTCCGCTTATCCGGATCGGCAAGCTCTATTACGGCCAGGATGAGAAGGAGAAATAACGCGCTCCTGACATGGAGATATATCTGAAAACAGGCGTATTTGCCCCGTAATTTAGCGTTTCGCCTCTCATCTTTCCCGAGAGAGGCTATCCTTTATGTATCTACAAAAGGAGGCCAAAATGTCTGATTTCGATACTGATAAAAACACGCAATTTGCTGAAGACAAAGCAAAAAATAAATTTGATGAACTTGCAGGTTCAGCGCAGCAGCAGTTTGGTGAATTCGTTGATTCACCAAAACATCAGGTTAAAGGTGCAGCTAAAAAATATGCTGCTCAGGCCAGCGATGCCGTTTCTGATGTGACGGAAGCGGTCAGAAATAATCCACTAACCGGGCTGATTGCCGCCGGCGCGGTGGGTATTGTTCTCGGTCTGCTGCTGGGACGTAAATAATTTCAGCCCTTCGGGGCTTTATTTTCCCTCTCCATTCATTCCGATATTTCCTTAATATCACCGAAATCATTCCCCATCTGATTCATCCTCCTGCATCTTGCCCCTGTCAGCCCTCTTCCCTCTGCGTCAAAATGCTGTATTATGCAAACTATTGCGACATTTTGCAGGATTGCTGCCCATGCACAAAACCGCGCGTCAACGCTATGTTCTTGACCTCCTCAGTGAGCAAGGCCAGGCCAGCATCACCGACCTGGCAGACAAGCTGCAGGTGTCAGCGGATACCATCCGTCGGGATCTCACCGACCTGGAAAACCAGGGCCTGGCGCAGAAGAACCACGGTGGGGCTATCGCGCTGAATCTTTCCGCCATGAATCGTCATAACCGCAACACGCTCCTGCCGGAAACCAAACAGCGTTTAGGTAAGCAGGTCGCGCAGGCGATTCCATCCGGTTCCACCCTGTTTCTGGATGCCGGCAGCACGGTGATGGCCGTCGCCACTTTTCTTCAGGGACCTCACACCGTGATCACCACTTCGCTGGATATCGCCCAGCATTTTAGTGACCGCGAAGATATTGAGCTGATCCTGCTCGGCGGAAAATGGGACCCGAAGCAGCGCCTGTTTGCCGGAAGCGCCACATTGTCGCTGCTGTCCCGCTACCGGGCAGACATCGCCATTCTTGGGGCCTGCGCCATTCATGCCGAACTCGGTTTGAGTGCCGGTAAAGAAGCGGATGCCGAGGTTAAGCGCGCGATGCTGGCGGCAAGCCATGCGCACTGGATCGTCGCCGATCATCTGAAAGTTAACCGCTGCGAACCGTATCTGGTTTCCGGGTTATCTGACATTCAACAACTCTTTTTAGATCGTCCCTGGCCTGAGCTTGGGGACCATAGCGCATTGCAGGTCACGGTGTGCGCGCAATAACGTGGAGAAGGTCATGAGTACAGTTAAAACAATTAACATTGCGCTGATCGGGTATGGTTTTGTTGGTAAAACCTTCCATGCCCCGCTGATCCAGTCCGTGGATGGGCTTAAGCTGGCGGTGGTCTCTTCTCGTGATGAAGAGAAGGTCAAACGCGATCTGCCGGACGTTCTGGTGGTAGCCACGCCGGAAGAAGCCATTCAACACCCTGATATCGACCTGGTGGTGATTGCTTCCCCTAACGCCACGCACGCGCCGCTGGCGACGCTGGCCCTGAACTCAGGTAAGCATGTCGTCGTGGATAAGCCCTTTACCCTCGACATGCAGGAGGCCCGCGACCTGATTACGCTGGCGGATGAAAAGCAGCTTCTGCTTTCCGTCTTTCACAACCGCCGCTGGGACAGCGATTTCCTCGGCATTAAACAGATTATTGAGCAAGGCACGCTCGGCAAGGTTAAGCACCTGGAGTCGCATATTGACCGCTTCCGCCCGGAAGTCCGCGTGCGCTGGCGCGAGCAGAACGTGCCCGGCAGCGGCCTGTGGTTTGACCTTGGTCCGCACCTGATTGACCAGACGCTTCAGATCTTTGGCCTGCCGCAGTCGGTTCAGGGCAATATCGCGACGCTGCGCGACGGCGCAGAGGTGAATGACTGGGCGCACGTGGTCCTCAATTACCCGGAACATAAGGTGGTTCTGCACGCCAGCATGCTGGTGGCTGGCGGTACGGCACGCTTTACCGTCCACGGAGACAAAGGGAGCGTGGTGAAAGCCAGAATCGATCAGCAGGAGGCGCAACTGCTTGCTGGCGTGATCCCCGGCAGTGAAGCCTGGGGTGAAGACGACGACAGCATGGTGTTCTTTGGCGCTAACGGCGAACCGCAGACGATAACGACACCGAAGGGCGATCAGCGCCAGTATTACATCAACGTACGTGATGCGTTGCTCGGGAAAATCACCAATCCCGTTCACCCTGTCGAGGCGCTAGCGGTCATGGCCGTGCTGGAAGCGGCGGTGAAATCGTCGGATACGGGTGCGACGCAGACGCTGGCGTTAACGGCTGAGGAGCATGCTCTGCTGGGTTAAAAAACAAGCCGGGTGGCGCTGCTCCACCCGGCAAGCGTTATAGACTACTGACGCTTTTTCGGCATCATGCGCAGGAGGGTGTTATCTTTCCAGAAATAGTGATGCATCAGCGCCGCCGCCGCGTGCAGGCCAATCACAAAATAGCCCAGGTTCGCCAGCGTCTCGTGCCACTCTTTCAGCACATCCACCAGGTCAAAATTCCCCTCCGCCGCGTGCGGCATCAGCATCCCGAAGGCAAACCAGTCGTTTCCGCGGTTATACATCATCACAATGCCAATCAGCGGCAGCGCAATAAAAAGCAGATAAACGATCAAATGCCCAAGGTGGGACATACCGGTGATCATCGCTTTGGGTTTCGGCTGAATAGGTGGAGCGGGAAACTTCAGGCGGATCAGCAATCGCGCCACCATCAACACCAGAACCGAGATGCCGCAGGAGACGTGGATCATGTTGATAAGCGGGCGGTCGGTACGCGGGAAAAAGCCTCTGAACTCCATCGCGCAGTAGGCGACGACGATTAACAAAAAAACCAGCCAGTGAATCGCGATCTGCAGGCTTGTATATTTAGTGCGCATGGGATTTCCTGAAAAAAAACAGTTACCGCGCCAACATAATCTCCTTTCCTTAAAAATTCATTAACTTTTCTGTATGGTTTTTCAATTACTTCCTCCCGTATGAAGCATCTTCAATTGCCGCCCTTCCCGTGATGGTCTAAGCCTGGATGAGTTCAAACGGTCGTATCGACACATTTACCAGGAGAATGCTATGAGTAAAATTGGTATTAACGGATTTGGACGCATTGGACGCCTTGTACTGCGCCGCCTTCTTGAAACCCAGGACAGCAACACCGTTGTCGCCATCAACGATCTCACCTCCCCGAAAGTCCTGGCCTACCTGCTCAGGCATGATTCCAACTACGGTGGCTTCCCGTGGAGCGTGGATTTCACCGAGGATGCGCTGATTGTGGACGGTAAAACCATTGCGGTGTACGCCGAAAAAGAGGCGAAGCATATACCGTGGAAAGCCGCTGGCGTGGATATCGTCGTGGAGTGCACCGGCTTTTATACCTCAGATGAGAAATCGCGGGCGCACCTCGATGCCGGCGCGAAGAAGGTGCTGATCTCAGCGCCGGCGGGCGACATGAAGACCATCGTCTATAGCGTGAATGACGACACCATTGACGCCGCAGATACCATTATCTCCGTCGCGTCCTGCACCACCAACTGCCTCGCCCCGCTGGCAAAAGCCCTGAACGACGCGTTTGAAATTAAAGTGGGCACCATGACCACCATTCATGCCTATACCGGCACCCAGGCGCTGGTAGATGGCCCGCGCGGGAAAGATCTCCGCGCCTCGCGAGCGGCGGCAGAAAATATTATTCCGCATACCACCGGTGCGGCAAAAGCTATCGGGCTGGTGATCCCGGCGCTCAGCGGTAAGCTCAAAGGCCACGCGCAGCGCGTGCCGGTTAAAACCGGCTCCGTGACCGAACTGGTCGCGATTCTGGGCAAGAAAGTGACCGTCGAGGAGATCAACGCCGCGCTGAAAAAGGCGACCCAGGGGAATAAATCGTTCGGGTATACCGATGACGAGATTGTCTCTTCAGATGTGATTGGCTCGCATTATGGCTCGGTATTTGACGCCACCCAGACCGAGGTGTCTGAAGCGGGCGAGCTACAGCTTGTGAAAGCCGTCGCGTGGTATGACAACGAGTACGGTTTCGTTACCCAACTGGTGCGCACGCTGGATAAGTTTGCGGCGCTGTGATTTCCCCCCCCCTCACCCTAACCCTCTCCCCAAAGGGGCGAGGGGATTGTTCCGTGCTCAGATGATTTTACGTGCGCTCTTCAGGACAGGATCCTGCTGTAGCTGTTTCCACGCGGCAGTCACCGCCTCCGGAAAGGCAACGTGAGCGATATAATCACGCCCGGCCGGGCCATAGCCGTTAACGTCATCATACAGCCGCGGCAGCTCACCCAGAACCAGTGAAAGGTAGCGCTCAACGGGCCACAGCCCGGCGTTGCCCCCGATAAATTCCATGCACTCTTTGCCGTTTTGCAGCATCGGCGTAAACCCGGGATGGCTTATCCACTGCGGTGAGGCGGGCTCATCGCGGCACACGCGGGCAAAGGTCGCCATCGTGCGGCGCTGCATCGTCGGGTCCTGCACCACCAGCATGCGTCCACCAGTCTGCTGGTGCTGTTTCAGCATGTTCCAGCTAAAACGCGCGTTTTCACCGCAGTTGGTGGATCCGTCTTCAATCCACAGGCGCGCCTCGGGGATCTGCCAGAACTCCCGCGCAATGTCGGCAAGAATACGCGCTTCCGATCGCCCGTCGACCGGTACGGTGTGATATCGCGGGTGATGGCGGATAGCCTCATATAAAAACGTGGTCGAATGGCCAATGCCGCCGCTAATCAGCAGCGGCACCTCTTTCAGCGCGGCAATACGGCAGGCGGCGTCGATGGTCGGGATCACCGCGTTTCCTGCCAGAATTACCGCGTCAATATCCGGGAGCTGCCAGCTGCCGCTCAGGTCGTCCTGCGCCAGCCATTCACCGACAGTATTGATGGCCGCCAGCGTGGCATCCGGCAGGATGGGGAAATGGGTCTGATCCATGGTGAACTCCTCCTCTCTGTCCCTTCAGGGTAGCGGCTTCAGTTTCTCAACACAACGGCGACCTCGGGCCGCTCTTTTTCCTTAAACTTTTCCCTCAACATTTGATTAACATACATAAATCATATTCACTTGAATTATCTTTTGCGGCAGACGTAGAATCCCCAGCCTGCTAATTATTCCACTTTTCTAAGGTAACCGACGTTATGCGCCTGCCCGAACGCGACCCTTATGCTCCTCGCGAGTGGCAGCCACATGAGAAACCCGCCCTGCTGGGTTCGCCCTCCACACCCGAACATAGTACGCCAAAACGCATTGCCTACGGTGTGGTTGGCCTGCTGGTGTGCCTGACGGGGGCGCTGGGTAATGCGGTGGTGACCGCCAACCTGCAAAACCTGCAGGGAACCTTCGGGGTCTGGTCGACTGAAATCGCCTGGCTGCCCGCGGTCTACGTCATGACCAACATCTCCATCAACCTGCTGCTGGTCAAGTTCCGCCAGCAGTACGGACTGCGCGCCTTCACCGAAGGTTTTCTGGTGCTGTACGTGCTGGTCACGTTTTTCCACCTGTTCGTTAACGACCTCAGCTCCGCGCTGATGGTGCGCGCCGCGCACGGGATGGTGGCCGCCGCGCTCAGTTCCCTGGGGATTTACTACCAGATCCAGGCCTGGCCTGCGAAGCACCGCCTGAAGGCGCTCACCATCGGGATTACCGGGTCGTCGCTCGCCATTCCGCTGGCGCGCCTGTTTTCCACCGAACTTCTCCAGCTGGACGAGTGGCGCGGGCTCTATTTCTTTGAACTGGGGCTGGCGCTGATCTCCCTGGCCTGCGTAATCGCCTTAAAGCTGCCGCCGGGTGACCGACGCAAGGTCTTTGAGAAGAAAGACTTTATCACCTTCTTTTTACTGGCCCCCGGGATGGCCCTGGTCTGCGCCGTGCTCTCGTTAGGCCGTCTTGACTGGTGGTTCGAGGCGCCGTGGATCGGCTGGTCGCTGGCGCTATCGCTGGTGCTGATTGTTTCCGCCATCGTGTTTGAACATAACCGCGCCAACCCGCTGCTGAACACCCGCTGGCTGTCGAGCGGCAGCATCGTCCGTCTGGGGCTCATTATGCTGCTGATCCGTATCGTGCTGGCAGAGCAAAACACCGGCGTCATCGGCTGGCTGCAGTATGTTGGGTTACAGAATGAGCAGATGACCCACCTGGCGTGGTCCATTTTCGCCGGGATCGTCTGCGGGATCGTCACCAGCTGTCTCACGATTAAGCCTACCAAACTGGCGTGGCCAATCATCACCTCTCTGGCGCTGATGATTGTGGCCTCGCTGCTGGACAGCCAGTCCAATAACCTGACCCGTCCTGATCAGCTGATGGTCAGCCAGTTCCTGCTGGGCTTTGGCAGCGCCTTCTTCCTGGCGCCAGCCATGCTGGCCGCCATTGGCGGGGTGATTGCCGACCCGCGCAACCTCGTCAGCTTCTCAGTGATGTTTGGCATGAGCCAGAACCTTGGCGGCCTGCTGGGTTCCGCGATCCTCGGCACCTTCCAGACCTGGCGCGAGAAATACTACTCCAGCCTGCTCGCAGACCAGCTCACCACGCTCAACCCGCTGGTCAACGAGCGGATTCAGCTTTATACCCAGATGTATAAAAGCCTGATTGGCGACAGTTCGCTGCTGGGAACGCAGGCGATAACGCAGCTGCAAACGGTCACCACGCTGGAGGCGAATATCCTGGCTTACAACGATACTTATCTGCTGACGGCGAGCATTGCAGCCGCCACGCTGGTCTGGATTTTATGGCGCTTGCTGCGCCTGCGCATCACTGCCCGTATGGCGCTGAAGAACGCCACCGGCAACAAATAATTGTAATATTTCTGGAGAATGTATGAGTCAGCAGGATGCCGCCAAAGAGCAGGCCAACACCCGCAAAAATGTGCGCATTGTTTCCGTTTTCACCGCCGCCGCCATCGGTATTGTCGGCGTGCTGGTGATCCTCTACGCGTGGCAGCTACCGCCGTTCACCCGCCACGCACAGTTTACCGACAACGCCTACGTGCGCGGTCAGACGACGTTTATCAGCCCTCAGGTGAATGGCTATATCACCGAGGTGAAGGTTCAGGACTTTGTGCAGGTTAAAAAAGGCGACCTGCTGCTGCAGATTGATGACCGTATTTATCGTCAGCGCGTCCATCAGGCCGAGGCGCAGCTGGCGATGAAAATTGCCGCCCTCAATAACAACCTGCAGCAGCGTAAAAGTGCCGAAGCGACCATCGCCAAAAATGAAGCCGCGCTGAAAAATGCCCGCGCCCAGAGCCTGAAAACCCAGGCGGATTTAAAGCGCGTGAAGGATCTGACGGCTGACGGTTCGCTCTCCATTCGCGAACGCGATGCCGCGCTGGCCAGTGCGGCCCAGGGCAGCGCGGATATCGATCAGGCGAAAGCCACGCTTGAGATGTCGCGTCAGGATCTGCAGACGGTGATTGTGAACCGCGGGGCGCTGGAGGCGGACGTCGAAAACGCCAAAGCGGCGCTGGAGCTGGCGCAGATTGACCTGCAAAACACCCGCATTATCGCCCCGCGCGACGGCCAGCTGGGCCAGATCGCCGTGCGTCTTGGCGCGTATGTCACCGCCGGAACACATCTGACAACGCTGGTTCCGCCGCAACACTGGGTGATCGCCAATATCAAAGAGACCCAGCTGGCGGAGCTGCGCGTCGGTCAGCCGGTGAAATTCACCGTCGATGCCCTGAACGACAAAGCGTATCAGGGCCGCGTAGAGAGCATCTCCCCGGCTACCGGCGTTGAGTTCAGCGCCATCACGCCGGACAACGCCACCGGGAACTTTGTCAAAATCGCCCAGCGTATTCCGGTGCGCATCGAGGTGCTCGGCAAGCCTGAAGAGTCTGCGCTGCTGCGCCCGGGCATGTCGGTGCAGGTGACGATTGATACGCGGGAGGCGAAGCCATGACCCTCCGCCCGATAGCCGCGCTGGTGCTGGCGGTAACGCTGGCCGGATGCCAGTCCGTCGACGTAAAACCGGCGCAGCCGACGCTGCACATCCCTGCGCAGTGGCGCGCCGATTCCGGTCCTGCCAGCCCGACGGAACAGCTCTGGTGGCGCAATTTCCATGACAACAATCTTAACCGGTATGTGGATCGGGCGCTGAAGAACAACAGTGATGTGCTGATCGCCCGCGAGCGGATAAACGAGTATCAAGCGCGGGTCTTTGCCGCCGACGGCAGCCTGTTTCCGTCGCTTGACGCGGGCGTAACCGGAACGCGCGCCCGTTCGCAATCTGCCGCCACCGGGCTACCGGTCTACGGCACGCTGTACAGAGGTAGCCTGACGGCGAGCTATGACGTTGATCTCTGGGGCGTCAACCGCAGTACGGCCAATGCCGCGGAGGCCTCGCTGGAAGCGCAAAAAGCCGCTGCCGCCGCCGCAGATTTGACGGTCGCGTCGTCCGTTGCATCCGGGTATGTCACCCTGCTCTCGCTTGACGAGCAGCTGCGGGTGACCGAATCGACGCTGAAAGCGCGTGAAGAGGCATTTAACCTTGCGAAACGCCAGTTTGAGACGGGCTACAGCTCGCGCCTGGAGCTGATGCAGTCGGATTCCGAACTGCGCTCAACGCGAGCGCAGGTGCCGGTGCTGCAGCATCAGATTGCGCAGCAGGAGAACGCCCTGAGCCTGCTGCTGGGAAGCAACCCCGGCGCGGTGGTGCGCAGCAAAAGTTTTGAAACGTTGACGCCGCTCACCCTGCCGTCGCAGCTACCCTCCACGCTCCTGAACCGTCGGCCGGATATCGTTCAGGCTGAACGACAGCTGGTTGCGGCTGACGCCTCGCTTGCCGCGTCACACGCCAGCCTGCTGCCGTCGATCAACCTGACCGCAACCGGATCGATACAGGATCGCACCCTTTCCGGCCTGCTGGACAACCCGCTTCAGCTCTGGAGCGCAGGCGGCAGCATTCTCGCCCCGCTGCTGAACCGCCAGGCGCTGAATGCGCAGGTGGATATTTCCCAGTCCCAGCGTAACCAGGCGCTGTATGCGTATGAAAAAACCGTGCGTAACGCGTTTGCCGAAGTGAACAACAGCCTTGACGCTATTACGCGCTATCAGGAACAGCTGACGGAGCTGCTTGCCCAGCAGGATGTGGCGCAGGAGACGCTGCGCATTGCGCAGAACCGCTATGGCAACGGCTACTCCTCCTATCTTGACGTGCTGGACGCGCAGCGCACACTGTTCTCGGTGCAAACCAGCGTTGTGCAGGTGAAAAATAACCTGCTGCTGGCGCAGATTGATTTGTATAAGGCGCTGGGCGGGGGCTGGGTCAGTGCCTGAAAACCTGCCCGGTGGCGCTTCGCTTACCGGGCGTACATTTCGCATCCGGTAATCCCACAAGGAGTCAATCTATGCAACAACAATGGTCTGCAGTAGATAATTACATGATTTCTTCGCTTATCCCTGAGGATGAGGTTCTTGAGAAGGTTCTTGAAAACAACAAACGCGCCGGGTTACCTGAACACGATGTTGCCGCCAATCAGGGGCAACTGCTGGCGCTGTTCGTGCGCATGACGCAGGCAAGACGCATTCTTGAGATCGGGACGCTGGGTGCCTATAGCTCAATCTGGATGGCGCGCGCCCTGCCGCCGGACGGAAAGCTGATTACGCTTGAGGCTGACCCGACGCATGCCGATGTTGCCCGCCAGAATATTCGCCTCGCGGGGCTAAGCGATCGTATTGAATTAATAGAAGGCCCGGCGCTGAAGTCGCTGGAGAATTTCGGCGACGTTCTGCCGTTTGACCTGATCTTTATTGATGCCGATAAGCCGAACAATCCCGGCTATCTGGAGTGGTCGCTGCACTACTCCCGCCCCGGCACGGTAATTATCGGCGATAACGTGGTGCGTGACGGCGAGGTCATTAACGGGGAAAGCGACGACGCGCGCGTGCTGGGCGTGCGGCGTTTTATTGAGATGATGGGGGATAACCCGCGCTTAACCGCCACCGCGCTGCAAACGGTGGGGATTAAGGGATGGGATGGGTTTACGCTGGCGATTGTAGAACAATAACCAGCCGGGTGGCGGCTACGCCTTACCCGGCCTACCAGTTCTCCCGTAGGCCCGGGAAGCGCAGCGCCACCGGGCAAGGGTTTAACCGGAAATCTGCTCCATCGCCTGCAAAATACGCTTATCCGAAATCGGATACGGCGTACCGAGCTGCTGGGCAAAGAAGCTGACGCGCAGCTCCTCAATCATCCAGCGGATCGCCTGCACGTCTTCATCGTCGCGGCGCGCCGGAGGCAGCTTGTTTAACCACTGCTGCCACGCCTGCTGCACGCTCTCCACTTTCAGCATCTGCGCGCGATCGCGGTGCGGATCGATGGCCATTTTCTCCAGCCGTTTTTCAATTGCCTGCAGATAACGCAGCGTATCGCCGAGACGGTTGAAGCCATTGCCGGTGACAAAGCCGCGGTAGACCAGCCCTGCCATCTGCGCCTTCACGTCCGACAGCCCCAGCGCCATGGTCATATCCACGCGCCCCTTCAGGCGCTTGTTGATATTGAACACGGCGGTGAGGATCTGCTCGACCTGTTTGGCTATCTCCACCACGGTGTCGTTCAGCTCCGCGCGCACCTTTTCATGCAGCTGAGCAAAGCCCTCTTCCGTCCAGACCGGGCCGCCCGCCTCGTGGATCAGCTTGTCGACGCCGCATGAGATGCAGTCGTCAATCAGATCCAGTACCTTGCCGTACGGGTTAAAGTAGAGCCCCAGCTTGGCTTTGTTCGGCAGCTTCTCGTGCAGATACTTGATCGGCGACGGGATGTTGAGCAGCAGCAGGCGACGCAACCCGCGCCACATCATCTGCTGCTGTTCCTGCGGGTTATCAAACAGTTTGATCGCCACGCTGTCGCGCTCGTCCACCAGCGCGGGCCAGGCTTTAACCTTATAGTTGCCGCGCTTCTGCTCATAGCTTTCCGGAAGCTGACCAAAGCTCCAGATATGCAGCCCGCTCTGCTCAATGCCGTCGTCCGCCACCGCAGAGAGCGTCTCCTGGACTTTACCTTTCAGCGCCTCTTTCAGCTCCGTCAGAGAACGGCCTTCCTGCAGCTTTTTGTTTTTGTCGTCCACCACGCGGAAGCTGATTTTCAGGTGATCGGGCACCTGATCCCAGTTCCAGTCTTCGCGGTCAATGGTGGTGCCGGTCATGCGGCGAAACTCACGCTCAAGCGCGTCCAGCAGCGGCATCTCCAGCGGCGTGACGCGGCCTAAAAATGCTTCCGCATAGTTTGGCGCAGGCACAAAGTTTCGGCGCACCGGTTTCGGCAGGGATTTGATCAGTGCAATCACCAGCTCGCGGCGCAGGCCGGGAATTTGCCACTCGAACCCGCTCTCCTCCACCTGGTTCAGCAGCGGCAGCGGAATGTGGACGGTCACGCCGTCCGCGTCCGTGCCCGGCTCAAACTGATAGGTCAAACGCAGCTTGAGGTTGCCCTGATGCCAGAAGTTCGGGTAGTCAAGCTTGCTGACCGACTCCGCCCCTTCCTTAATCAGCATGCTCTTTTCAAAGTTGAGCAGGTCCGGCGTCTCTTTGCTGGCCTTTTTCCACCAGCTGTCGAAATGGCGCGCCGAGATCACATCGTGACTGATGCGCTGATCGTAAAACTCAAACAGCGTCTCGTCGTCCACCAGAATGTCGCGGCGGCGGGATTTGTGCTCAAGCTCTTCCACTTCGGCGCGCAGCTTCAGGTTTTCGCGGAAGAAGGCGTGACGCGTCTGCCAGTCCCCCTCTACCAGCGCGTGGCGGATAAACAGCTCGCGGCTGAGCGCCGGGTCAATCTGGCTATAGTTGACCTTACGCGCGGCGACCACCGGCAGGCCGTAAACGGTCACCTTCTCGGTCGCCATCACCGCGCCCTGCGCGCGCTCCCAGTGTGGTTCACTGTACGAGCGTTTCAGCAGGTGCTGAGCCACCGGCTCGACCCATTCCGGATCGATGCGCGCGGCAATGCGCCCCCACAGGCGGCTGGTTTCCACCAGCTCGGCGACCATGGTCCACTTCGGCGGCTTCCTGAACAGGCCGGAACCCGGGAAGATGGAGAAACGGGCGTTGCGCGCGCCGGTATATTCCTGCTTATCCGCATCCTTCATCCCGATATGGGACAGCAGGCCGGTCAGCAGCGCGATATGAATTTCGCGGTACTCCGCCGGTTCGCTGTTCACCGGAATGCCCAGCTCTTTCACCACCTGGCGCAGCTGGGTGTAGATATCCTGCCACTCGCGCACGCGCAGGTAGTTGAGGAAATCCACGCGGCACTGGCGGCGGAACTGGTTCGAAGAGAGCGCTTTCTGCTGCTCGCCGAGGTAGTTCCACAGATTCACAAAGGCCAGGAAATCAGACTCTTTATCGTGGAAGCGGCGGTGCTTTTCGTCCGACACCTGCTGTTTGTCCATCGGGCGCTCGCGCGGATCCTGAATGGAGAGCGCCGAGGTGATGATCATCGCCTCGCGCACGCAGCCGTGCTTTTGCGCTTCCAGCACCATACGGGCCAGACGCGGATCGACCGGCAGCTGGCTGAGCTGGCGGCCCAGCGGCGTCAGCTTGTAAGCCGTCGCCTGCTCGTCGGTGGTGATGGCGCCAAGCTCTTCCAGCAGGCGCACGCCGTCCTGAATGTTGCGTTTGTCCGGCGCTTCAACGAACGGGAATGCCGCGATGTCGCCCAGCCCCAGCGCGGTCATCTGCAGGATAACGGACGCCAGGTTGGTGCGCAGAATTTCCGGGTCGGTAAATTCCGGGCGCGACAGGAAATCATCTTCGGAATAGAGACGAATACAGATCCCTTCCGACACGCGGCCGCAGCGGCCTTTACGCTGGTTAGCAGAAGCCTGAGAGACCGGCTCAATCGGCAGGCGCTGAACCTTGGTGCGGTAGCTGTAGCGGCTGATGCGCGCCGTACCCGGGTCGATCACGTATTTGATGCCTGGCACGGTCAGCGAGGTCTCGGCCACGTTGGTGGCCAGCACGATGCGGCGTCCGCCGTGCGGCTGGAACACGCGGTTTTGCTCGCTGTTCGACAGGCGCGCGTAGAGCGGCAGGATCTCGGTGTGGCGCAGGTCGCGCTTGCTGAGCGCATCGGCGGTGTCGCGAATTTCGCGCTCGCCGCTCAGGAAGATCAGAATGTCGCCCGCGCTTTCGTTGCCCAGCTCGTCGACGGCGTCGAAAATGGCCTGAAGCTGATCGCGCTCGGTATCATCCGCCTCTTCTACAATCGGGCGATAGCGCACTTCAACCGGATACGTGCGGCCTGACACCTCGATTATCGGCGCATTGTTGAAATGCTTTGAGAAGCGCTCCGGGTCGATGGTCGCGGAGGTGATGATGATTTTCAGATCCGGACGACGCGGCAGCAGCTCTTTCAGGTAACCGAGCAGGAAGTCGATGTTCAGGCTGCGCTCGTGCGCTTCATCGATAATGATGGTGTCGTACTGCATCAGCAGGCGATCCTGCTGGATTTCCGCCAGCAGAATACCGTCGGTCATCAGCTTGACCATGGTGTTATCGCTGACGTGGTCGCTGAATCGCACCTTATAACCGATGCAGCCGCCCGGCTCCGTTTGCAGCTCTTCCGCGATACGGTTCGCCACGGTGCGCGCGGCCAGACGACGCGGCTGGGTGTGGCCAATCAGCCCTTTCACCCCGCGCCCCAGCTCCATACAGATCTTCGGCAGCTGGGTGGTTTTCCCCGACCCGGTTTCCCCCGCGACAATCACCACCTGGTGGTCGCGGACGGCCTCAAGGATATCCTGTTTTTTCTGGCTGACGGGGAGGTTTTCCGGGTAGGTAATCGCCGGGCGCGCGGCTTCGCGCAGCACAACCTTCCCAGCCGCCTGTTCAATCTCTTTCGCCATCTCCTGGTAAATGGCCTGTTGTGCATCAGGATTTTTAACCTTCTTCACCCCGTGCAGACGGCGCGCAAAGCGCTGTTTATCGCGCAGCATCAGTGAATCCAGCTGTTGCAGGAGCATCGGGAAGGTTAATTTTTGTTGTTCTGTCATAGCGTTAACGGGCAGTGCACTGCCGGATAAAATCTCTTTTTAATGATTGATATAGAGTACCACATCCGGGCTTTTAGCGCCTTATTCAAAAAATTCGAACATAGACTTCGATATATTGCGCTATCCCTGTGGCAGGATTGTGAATAAAGTGTCAACAAGCAACGGGGCAACCCCCTTCAATCAAATGCAAAAACAGGAATCACCCATGAGCAAAGTATTAGTTTTGAAATCCAGTATTCTGGCAGGGTACTCTCAGTCTGGTCAGCTGTCTGATTACTTCGTTGAACAGTGGCGTGAACAGCATTCTGCGGATGAAATCACCGTGCGTGACCTGGCGGCAAACCCGATTCCTGTGCTGGATGGCGAGCTGGTTGGCGCGCTGCGTCCGAGCGATGCGCCGCTGTCTCCGCGTCAGCAGGAAGCCCTGGCCCTGTCCGACGAGCTGATTGCTGAGCTGCAGGCGCACGACGTTATCGTGATTAACGCCCCGATGTACAACTTCAACATCCCTACCCAGCTGAAGAATTACTTCGACCTGGTGGCGCGTGCTGGCGTAACCTTCCGTTACACCGAGAACGGCCCGGAAGGTCTGGTGAAAGGCAAGCGTGCCATCGTTCTGACCAGCCGTGGCGGTATCCATAAAGATACCCCAACTGACCTGGTTGCGCCGTACCTGAGCCTGTTCCTGGGCTTCATCGGCATCACTGACGTGAACTTCGTGTTCGCGGAAGGCATCGCTTACGGTCCTGAAGTGGCGACCAAAGCGCAGACCGACGCGAAAGCCGCCATCGACAGCCTGGTAGCCGCATAAAATTTCCCCCTCGCACCGCCCGGTGGGAGGGTTTTTCTTTTCCCCTGCATTTCGTTATCATCCGCTCCCACTCTCCAGCCGGGCGGCCTGATGTCTGCGATTATTGATTCTTTTATTGCCCCACCGTGTCACGACGACATTGAGATCCTCTGGCAGGATGAACATCTGCTGCTGATTAATAAGCCTTCCGGCCTGCTCAGCCTCTCGGGCAAAAACCCGCAAAACCTCGATTCCGTCCACTATCGTCTGGTCCAGACATTCCCCGGCTGCACGCTGGTACACCGTCTGGATTTCGGCACCTCCGGGCTGATGGTGGTTGCGCGCAATAAGGCCATCAACGCGGCGCTCTGTCAGCAGTTCAGCCAGCGCAGCGTGGAGAAAGGCTACAGCGCCCTGCTTTGCGGGCATCTGGAAAACGATGAGGGAATAATAGACGCGCCCATTGCCAAAGACCCGGCGCTGTTTCCGCTGATGTCGATCTGCACCATTAACGGTAAACCCGCCCGATCCCGCTATCGGGTGGTGGAACGTTTTTATCAGGGGACGGGCGTGCCGTTAACGCGGGTGGTACTTACGCCGGAAACCGGGCGAACCCATCAGCTCCGCATCCACTGCCAGCAGCTGGGGCACCCTATTCTGGGCTGCGATTTGTATGGCGGTCTTGAATGGCCAGGCGTCGAAACGACGCCCCGGCTGATGCTGCATGCCAGCGAGTTGAATTTTATTCATCCCGTGAGCGGAGAGCCGGTTAACGCCCGTCACGCCGCCCCGTTCTGAATGCGTTTTACCACATCAAATCGTCAGGGATTTTGAAGTCCGCGTACGGATCGTCTTCGTCCTGCTCTTCCTGGCTAAGCGCGCTGTTAAGAACAATGCTGTCGGCATCACGCTGGGCAATTTTATCGGCCACCACCGCCGGGATAATCGCGTACTCACAGTCACCGTTTGCATTCAGCACCAGGCGCGCAATCGCCAGACGGCCGTTGATCAGCTGAGTTTGCGTCTGCTTGTCGACCTCGATTTTTTTGATCAGATTACCGTCGGTGAAGTTAAAGGTGATGTTGCCCTTCGCCACGGTGATGCGGTTCATCTCGATCAGCTGCTTCACCTGGGCTTTAAACTCTTTTGCGAGCACGGCCTGCTTTTGCTGCTCGCTCAGCAGCTTGTCACGCTCGATCTG
The DNA here is from genome assembly GCF_039718975.1 of Enterobacter chuandaensis. NCBI lineage: Bacteria > Pseudomonadati > Pseudomonadota > Gammaproteobacteria > Enterobacterales > Enterobacteriaceae > Enterobacter > Enterobacter chuandaensis. Next base: position 2,280,868 of record NZ_CP097173.1, on the reverse strand, counting down.
CGCTTTCTTGTTCTCTTCTACCGCTTCACGCGCCTCACGCGCCTGAACGCGCGATTTCTTTGCCGTGCGCTGCACTTTCGCCGCTTTCTTACTGCTGACTAAGCCCGCTTTCAGCATCTGCTCTTGTAAGGTGAGTTTTGTCATGATCGTTTCTAAACCGGTTGGAAATTTTGGGGATTATAGCGGGAATTGCGGAGCGTGTGCCAGAGAAGTAGGCGCACCGTTTTGTTCGCTGAGTCAGGCTCATTATTCATACAGTATCTACTCTCGTTAATGCATGAAGAGTGGTTAAAAATTGCCAGGTCATTTTCTTAAAAAAAAAGAGCTGTTCGTGAATATGATGTGGATTGAATAATTGTTATCGCTTCAGCCGTATGCTGTTTTTTATTATTAAGAGTATGAAGAAAAAATATGCCCTTAAAAGGAAGAATGATGCTTAACGATAAGGATTCCGCATGTTCCGACTCTACCGGTCACATGATTTAACACGGCAATTAAACCCTGAAGATTTTCAATACATTCTCACGCCAGCAGGTTCGCTGAAAGAGGCGTGTATACATTATGATCTGTCTTATGAAGCAAACGGTCATAGCCTCTCTTTTGGTCTTCCCAAAAGAAAATACAGCATATCTCCACATCAAAAACCATATGAACGACGGCAATGCAGCTACGCAGATCCCATTTATGATCAAGTAGAACGCGAACTTCAAATTGGCTGGCTTGTTGGAGTAGATACCTCCAGGCGCTGGAGCAGCGACAGGAATCCATTTTACATCGACGACAACGGCGATCTGATGTTTACCCTTACAGCCTCATCCTGGCATTCATGGTATAAGGACGAAATCATGAGTGCCTACCGGCACGTTATTGCCGATCGACAAGGCAGGAAGCCTGCTCCCACTCAACGGATGCATTATGATTATTACGGACCAACAACAGCACCATCGGGGAAAACGCTGAATAGTAAAGCTGTGGGCCGACTGCTCGCTGCTTGTGGTGTGTATAACGGCAATATTGAGGGTTTTCATAAAACCGCGCAACAGCTTGGTGGGCATGCTTCAGCCGGTTACGATCAAATCATGAACAATAAAGGGTTAATCATTACGGGCGCCTCCGTTGTGGCAGGATTAACAATGAGCAGGTTGAGCCCTTTAAGCGAAATAGTTGAAATATCGGGTCTCAGTAAAATACCCGCGCTAGAAAGTCCATATGTAAAAGGTTTCACATCTGAGAGCGGTACGTTGCTGAACGCTGAACACGCCATTATCGATCCGAAAAAAATCGCGGCTTATGCTTTAGATTCAACGCATCCTACAGGTGGGCACAAAGCCAGGGTGTTTGAGTCAGCGCTGGGATACAACCCAACTAATGCAGATGTTTTAGCCGCAAGAATTCAGGAAGGCGTATTATCGGCCCCGGCCAAAGTATTGCAGGTAAATAATTATGGCCAAACAATGGCTGTCGACGTGCCCATTTTAGGCGTCAACGGTGAAACAGCAATCGTGCGTACAGGCTGGATGTATGAAACAGATGCGCTAGTTCCTCGTCTGACAACCATATTCGTTAAATGAGAAAACAAAAATGAAAAGAGCCGAATTAGACGTTGTGGTTTTAGACGAAGATTTACCGGATGAAGGACTGGTAAAAGGGGCTGTTGGTACGATTGTTATGGTTTTCGATACCCCGACACTGGGCTATCTTGTCGAATTTTGCGACGAAGAAGGAAGAACAATAGCAATGCCTGCTTTGCTACCCGCTCAGCTAAAGAGTTATTTCATTCCTGGCACCCTCAAAACTCGGTTGGTTCGCCCTGAATAAAGTGTGGTTGAAAGCGTAAGCCCGCAGTATGAAAAAATTACCTGGCGCATCGTCGACGGGAACATCATGCGCAGCGACGCCTGGAACGAACGTCCTACAGCATAGCCCTAAGGGGCTCGCTGCCTCTTACTCTTTCACTTCCCTGCCTGAAGCAATCTGAAGTTTCCACCCTGCGTCTTCCTGGTCATGAACTTCCCTCATGTTGCATTGAAATTAAGTCACTTCCCCTGCGCCGCGGGCTCAGGCATAAATTATGCATTGGTAACTTCTTAGCAACATGAACTTAGGATGCATAACCACAATGAGCAAAGCTTTCACCTATACCCTTAAGCGCAGTTGCTTCGATGAGAATTACAACCCGTCCGAAAATACGCGTACGACCACCAACTTTGCCAACCTGGCGCGCGGGGAAAAACGTCAGGAAAACCTGCGCAATACGCTGGTGATGATCAACAACCGCTTCAACGCTTTAGCGCGCTGGGATAATCCAAACGCCGATCGCTACGCGGTTGAGCTTGAAATCATCTCCGTCGACCTGAACATAGGCGCGGAAAAGTCATTCCCGGCCATTGAGGTTTTGCAGACGTACATTGTCGACAAAAAAAATAACCAGCGCATTGCAGGGATTGTCGGGAATAACTTCTCCTCTTACGTACGGGACTATGATTTCAGCGTTCTGCTGCTGGAACACAATAAGAATCAGCAGCACTTCACTGTTCCGGAAAAGTTTGGCGAACTTCACGGCAATATCTTCCGTCATTTTATGAATTCGCCGGAATACAAAGAGAACTTCAGAAAGGGCCCGGTGATTTGCCTGAGCGTCTCCAGCAAAGACACCTACCGCCGTACCGGTAACCAGCATCCGGTGCTGGGTATGGAGTACGCGCCGGACGGCGAGTCGTTAACGGAACTGTACTTCGCCAAAATGGGCCTGAATGTTCGCTATTTCATGCCGGAAAACAGCGTGGCACCCTTCGCTTTCTTCTACACCGGGGACTTGCTGAACGATTACACCGATCTGGAACTGATCGCCACCATCAGCACCATGGAAACATTCCAGAAAATCTATCGTCCGGAAATCTATAACGCGAACTCGGCGGCGGGTCTGTACTACCGCCCGGATCTGAACCAGCAGGATCATTCATTAACCAAAATTGTGTATGACCGCGAAGAGCGAAGCCGACTGGCGATTGAACAGGGCCGATTTACCGAAGCGTATTTCATTAAGCCTTACCAACATATTCTTGAGCAGTGGTCTGATAACTACACGCTTTAATTCATCAAAAAAAGGTCTTTTATTATGAAAACATTGCTCCCGACCTCTACGGCTGGCAGCCTGCCTAAGCCAACCTGGCTTGCGCAACCTGAAACGCTGTGGTCACCGTGGAAACTCCAGAATGATGAATTACTGGCGGGTAAACAGGATGCCCTGCGCCTGTCTCTGGACGAGCAGACTCGTGCGGGCATTGATATCGTCAGCGACGGCGAGCAGACCCGCCAGCACTTCGTCACCACTTTTATTGAACACCTGAGCGGCGTCGATTTCGAAAACCGCCAGACCGTGCGCATTCGTAACCGCTATGACGCCAGCGTGCCCACCGTGGTTTCTGCCGTTGCGCGTCAGAAGCCGGTATTCGTGGACGATGCAAAGTACCTGCGCCAGCTCACGGACAAGCCGATCAAATGGGCCCTGCCGGGGCCGATGACCATGATCGATACCCTCTATGACGATCACTACAAAAGCCGCGAAAAGCTGGCCTGGGAATTTGCAAAAATCCTGAATCAGGAAGCGCGCGAGCTGGAAGCCGCCGGGGTCGATATCATCCAGTTCGACGAGCCTGCGTTTAACGTCTTCTTCGACGAGGTCAACGACTGGGGCATCGCCGCGCTGGAGCGCGCAATCGAAGGGCTGAAGTGCGAAACCGCGGTACACATCTGCTACGGCTACGGCATCAAAGCCAATACCGACTGGAAAAAAACGCTCGGCACAGAATGGCGACAGTATGAAGAGGCCTTCCCTAAGCTGCAGACTTCTAACATCGACATCATCTCCCTGGAGTGCCATAACTCCCGCGTACCGATGGATCTGCTGGAGCTAATTCGCGGTAAAAAAGTCATGGTCGGGGCGATCGACGTGGCGACGAACCACATCGAAACGCCGGAGGAAGTGGCCGATACGCTGCGCAAAGCGCTGCAGTTTGTCGATGCCGACAAGCTGTATCCGTCCACCAACTGCGGTATGGCCCCGCTCTCCCGCCAGGTTGCCAACGGCAAGCTGAAGGCGCTCAGCGCTGGTGCGGAGATTATCCGCAAGGAACTCACCCGCTAACGTTCACGCTGCCAGTACGGCGGCGTGCCGAACAGTTCCACGTAATAATCAATCACCGCCCTGACGTTAAGGGGCGGATGACGCGCGTTCGGGTAAATTGCCGCGATGGTCTGCGGCTCCGTGTTGATCCCGCATTCATGCGCCGGCAGGAGCGACACCAGCTCGCCACTTTTTAGCCTTTCACTCACCAGCCAGTCGGGGAACAGTACGATCCCCATCCCCCCCAGCGCGGCAATCAGCAGCGTTTCGGCGTTGTTGGACGTCATCAGCGGCGCAACGGGATAGTGAACCCATGGCGCATCAGGGCGGCGAATAAGCCAGCGGTTAGGCCCGGACGATCCGCGATACACCAGGCAGCTGTGCTGCGTCAGGTCCTCCGGCCCATCAGGCGCGCCGTGCTGTCGCAGGTAGGACGGCGACGCCGCCAGATGATAAAGCTGCTGCCCGAGCACCCGCGCGTGAAACGAGGAGTCCGTCAGCGTGCCGATGCGGAACAGCACGTCGGCGGCATCCCGATGCGGGTCGATAAAATCATCGGTGAGCGTCAAATCCAGAGTGAGCCGGGGGTAGCGCGCCGACAGCCCCGCCAGGCCTGGAGCAACGTGCCGCTGTCCAAAAAATACCGGGCAGTTAATACGAATCAGGCCCGTTGGCTCGATAGACCTCTCATCCAGCTCCCGGCGCGCCTCTTCGAGACTTCCCGCCATCGTCCGGGCGTAGCGAATGAAAAGATGCCCGCTTTCCGTCGGTATCACGGCCCGCGTGTTGCGATAAAAAAGCTGCTGGCCAAGCGCGTCCTCAAGCTGGTGGATGACACGTGAAACCTGTGAAGCGGAGATCCCTTCCCTGCGCGCAACCACGGAGAAATTCTGCGATTCATAAACCGCGATAAAGATCAGCAGCACGCGAATGCTGATATTTCCGGCATCAATCATTAGTGCATTTCCTGCAATGGTGTTTCCTGCATTATGGCATTTTTCTCACTGCTGATACGCCTTATTCTTCCTCGCCTGAGCAACGAGAGAGTATATGCAATGCAACTTATTTTAATTTTACTGGTGATTGCTGGCGGGATGGGACTGTCCATAGAGGCAGGCCTGCTGGGACCGCTGGGCGGCGAAGTGGGTGATTTATGGGCCACGTTCAGCATCTTCGGCGTGGGCGCCGCGCTGACGTTTCTGCTGATGCTGTTTTTCAGCCCGCGTAACAGTCCGTCTTTTTTCGCACAGCCCGGATGGCAGCTGCTCGGCGGGGTGCTTGGTCCGGTGTACGTGGTCATTCTGACTATCGCCACGCCAGCCATCGGTATCGCCATGACGATGATCGGCATACTGGCGGGCCAGGTTTTCAAAAGCCTGATCATTGACCACTTTGGCCTGCTGGGGACGCCGCACAGGAAGATAAACGCAAAACGCATCGTGGCGCTGATTTTTATTATTGCCGCACTGGTACTGGTCGCACAGGGGTAAACGTATGACACTGATGATGATAATTCTGGCCGTCTTCGGCGGCGCGACGCTGAGCATTCAGGCCGCGATTAACGGACAGCTCGGCAGCAGCGTGGGCGTTTTCAAGAGCGCGTTTCTGACGTTTTCCGTCGGCGCGCTGGTGACCGCCCTGCTCATTTTCTTCTTTGAGCCTAAGCAGACGGTCACGCTGCTGGACGTGCCGAAATGGCAGCTCCTCGGGGCAATGTTCGGCGTGCCCTATATTGTAATAATGGTGCTCGCTGTTCAGCGCATCGGCACCGCCGTCGCCACGGTGGCGGTGATATTCGGCCAGCTCGCCATGAGTATGCTGATAGATAACTTTGGCTGGTTGAACAATCCCGCTATTGCGTTTTCACCGAGCCGTCTGGGCGCGGTGGTTTGCCTGGGGATTGCCCTCTACTTCATCTACTCCAGCGGCAAAACCGGCGATGTTCGCGACTAAGCTTCCGTATTCCGGGTGAAGAACAGCGTCACCGTGGCGACGGTGACGCCAAATTTCTTCATCTCGGTTTTATTGAACAGATGCGTCTCATCCTGCAGGTACATCCAGTCGTCAAAGTTCAGCAGCCAGGTTTTGCCGTTGGCCTTCACGTTCATGCTGTAATGCCAGTTAAAGGCGTTGCCTGCGGCCTGCCCTGAGGCGACCCCTTCAATGTCCCCTGCCGTTCCTTCGTAGCGGTCGTTCCCCACGCGGCGAATATGCCATACCCGCTGCTGTTTTTCGCCATCGTCGTAAACAAAGAGCTCGTTGAGCGTCAGCGTATCGCCGATAACGTCCCCGGCGATCTCAACGTGAAAGCGGCGGATCTGCTTGCCGCTGCGATCCTGCACCATGCCCCACGCTTCGGTTTTACCCTGGAAGTAGTGGAAGATATCCAGCCGCGGCTGCTGCTCGCGATACTCGGTCACCTCGGTGCTGCAGCCAGCCAGCAGCATCGTCAATGCCAGCGCCATCATCAGGATACGTTTCATTTTTGGCCTCCGATCAACTGCTGACGCAGCTCAGGGTATTGCGTGCGGGGATCGAGCCAGATGGCCAGAAAGCGGGTGCTGAACGCTTCCGACTGACGCGGCCCGAGCGGAATAAAGGATGTTTGCGCCATAGACGCGCGGTACCAGAACTGACCCTGCTTATCATTGAGGACAAACGCCAGCTGTGAACCCGGTCGGACATCCGGCCACAGGGACTGGAGCATGCGCAGCCAGGCCTCGCTTTGCGCTTCCTGCGCCAGAATTCCCAGTGCCTGCCACTGATCGCGGGTTGCATCGACCAGCTCATCGCGGTCAATATCGCGTGCGTAGGTGATGATCAACACCAGATCCGGTTCCTCCGCGCGATACCGACCGTCCGGGGTCCACAGCTGGGAGGTATAGACCGTGAACGGCCCCCAGGTTAGCGTGGCGTCGCCCACCTTTCGCCAGGCCAGCCAGTCGGCGGCCCGGACGGCGGGTGCCGCGATTATCAGGCAAATCAGCAGAGCGAAAGCCCTCATTTTTGTCTCCCCATCAGCAGGTGGAAAAACAGCATCAGCACCAGCCAGCCCGGCGCCATCCAGCTGACGACGATAAAGGTCGGCTCCAGAAACGTGATGGCCCCCAGCCGCTCGCCAATCAGATACGCCACCGGTCCCCCCACGGCGGCCAGCAGGGTCAGCAGCCAGCCGGGTAACGTGGTGGTGCGCGTCAGCTGCGTCCAGACCGTGGCAAACATCAGCCACAGCGCCACCATCCATAGCGGCATCAGAAACTCGCCCGTGAAAGCAATCAGCCCCGTCAGCGCCCAGAGCGCATCCAGCAGGCTGCCTGCCGCGGCGAGCCCTACCGCGTACAGACGGTAAGCTGCCGGCAAGGACAGGCACGCCAGGATAGCCAGCCCGAGCCAGATAATCAGGCCGTGTTCGCGAAACATCACCACCAGCGCCCAGTAGAGATCGAACGCCACGGCCAGCAGGAAGACCTGAAGATAACGTCTCATACGCGCTCGGCGGTGAGCTGCACCACGCTGATGGTGCGGGCGTTAAACCCGGCTTCGCAGTAGCCAAAGTAGTAAAGCCACATCCGGCGGAACCGTTCATCAAAGCCGAGTTTTTCGATCTCCTGCCAGGCGTGGACAAAGCGCTGCCGCCAGTGGGCCAGCGTGCGGGCGTAGTCCGGCCCCATGTCGTAGAGATTGCGTACCACGAAATCGGTGTGGCGCGTCATCAGCTCGTTCATCGCGGTAATGCTCGGCAGGAAGCCGCCGGGGAAAATGTAGCGCTGGATAAAATCGACGCTTTTGCTGTAGTCGCGGTAGCGCTGGTCCTGAATGGTGATGGCCTGAATTGCCATTCGTCCTCCCGGACGCAGTCGCGCCTGGCAGGTACGGAAGAACGTGGGCAAATAGCGTTGCCCGACGGCTTCAATCATCTCTATCGAGACCAGCTTGTCATACTGTCCGGTCAGATCGCGATAGTCACAGAGCAGAACCTCAACCCGATCCTGCAGCCCGGCGCGGGCGATGCGCTCGGTCGCCCAGATGTATTGCTCCTGCGAGAGCGTGGTTGTGGTGACCCGACAGCCGTAGTGTCGGGCCGCGTACTCCGCCATCGCGCCCCAGCCGGTGCCGATTTCCAGCAGATGGTCATAGGGGGTTAGCGCCAGCTGGTCACACAGGCGCGCCATTTTGGCCTGCTGCGCCACGGTAAGATCCTGCTCGTCAGCGGTAAACAGCGCGCTGGAATAGAGGAGCTCTTTATCCAGAAAATGGCTATAAAAGGTATTACCCAGGTCGTAATGGGCGGCAATATTTTCACGCGCCTGCGCGCGAGAATTACGCCGCGTCCAGTGGCGCAGGCGTTCCAGCGGCCTGCCGAGCAGGCGAAAGCCGTTTTCCAGACGTCCGAGCACCTCGCCGTTGAGCGCCAGCAGTTCCAGAAGCGACGTGAGGTGCGCGGTTTCCCATTCGCCATCCATCCAGGCTTCTGCAGCCGCGAGGCTACCGCCCGTTAAGATACGCCAGTAGACACCGGAGGTGAGGATCTGCACCTCGGCATGTCGCGCGGAGGATGTCTCGCCAAAATGAAAGGTCTGCGCACCTTCACGCAGCGTGAGCGAGCCGCCGCGAATGCCGCTTAACAGACGGAACAGCAGCCAGCGCGCCACGCGGACGTTGCGCGGGATATCGGGTTCGAGCGCAAAGACGGGATCGGTCATGAGCGTTCACTCCTGCTGACGGGATGGTTATACAGCGGCACGCGCTTGAGCCACAGCCGCAGCGCCTGCCAGTAAATGGCGAGAACGGTTTTCAGGGTCATCAGCGGAATGCGCAGCAGCAGCGAGCGCAGCGCCGTGCGGGTCAGAGGCTCCCGGCGCAGGGCCAGCGTGGCGTCAAATACCTTTACTTCCTGATGATTTTCAATGTGCATATGCAGCGTGTTGTCCGGGTTGTTGAAGCGCCAGTGGTAGATCATGTCCATCGGGTTGAAGGGAGAAACGTGAAACGCTTTCTCCGTGGGCTGAGCATTTTGCCCGTCGACCGCGTAATAGTGACGCTCGTTCCACGGCGTGTTGCGCACCTCGGCGAGCACCCAGCGAAGCGTGTTGTCCTGGTCATAGCAGTAGTAAAAATTGACCGGGTTGAAATGAAACCCGAAATAGCGCAGCTGCGTCAGGAGCATGACCCGCCCTGTGGGACGCTCCCCGGTCAGGCTCTCCAGCCTGTTCAGCACGTTCTCTTTAAGCGGCGTGCCGAGCGGATAGTCCGCGTCGTGGAACGCGGCGGCGGCAAAGCGGTTGCGCCGCACGCCGACGGACGGCAGCAGCGGCAGTTCATCGAGATCCAGCCAGGCCATAAAGACGCTGTAGGTAAATTCGTGGGTTTTCGGCTGGAGGCGGCGGTGACGAAGTACGCCGTGGTAGAGGCAGCTGTTCATCTCAGTTCCCCTCCCCGGCGGCTATCCCATTGACCACGTCCAGCGCGCTGCGTACCCCGTCTTCATGAAAACCGTTGTACCAGTAAGCGCCGCAGAACCAGCTCCGGTTCTGGCCGTTGATCTCGCCGCGCCGCGCCTGCGCCCGCCAGCTTTGCGGGTTAAACAGCGGATGCTCATAGACAAAGCGTTGCAGGACGAAGCGTTTATCCACCGGCGTGTCCGGGTTCAGGGTGACGCAGAACAGCGGGCTGCCCGCAGGCAACCCCTGCAGAATATTCATGTTGTAGGTAACGCAGGCGCTGGCCTGCTCCTGCGCGCCCAGGCGGTAGTTCCAGCTCGCCCACGCGCGCTGGCGCACCGGCAGCCAGCGCGGATCGCTGTGCAAAACAACCTCGTTGCGCTGCCAGCCGATATCGCCCAGCACTTCGCGCTCTACGGGCGTCGGGTCATCAAGCATCGCCAGGGCAGTGGCGGAGTGGCATGCAAAAATAACCTGGTCGAAACCCTGGCTGCCGTTTTCGAGCTGAAGCGTAACGCCGCGCGCGTGGCGGCTCACGCGCTGCACCGGTGAATTAAGATGCAGTTTCAGACGGTCGCCCAGCTTGTCGAGCATGGCGCGGATATACTCCCGCGAGCCGCCCGGCACCACGTACCACTGCGGGCGATGGGTGATATCCAGCAGGCCGTGGTGGTGGAAGAAACCTAAAAAGAGCGGCAGCGGGAAGCGCTTCATCTCCTGCAGCGACGATGACCAGATGGCGGCCCCCATCGGCAGAATGTAGTGGCGCGCAAAAAACGGCGTGAAGCCGTGCTGGTCCAGAAACGTCTGCAGCGTGGCGTTCGGGTCCACCTCCCCGCCCAGCGCCGCTTTCGCCAGGCGGTTAAAGCGGACAATCTCCGCGAGGAGCCGCCAGAATGCCGGATTCACCAGGTTTCGGCGCTGGGCAAACAGCGACGTCAGGGTGTGACCGTTGTACTCAAGCCCCGTCACGGGGTTGTGCACCGAAAAGCTCATTTGCGTTTTTTGCCCGCTGATGCCGAGCTCGCTGAGCAGGCCCATAAAGCGCGGATAGGTGCGATCGTTGTAGACGATAAACCCGGTATCGATCGCGTATGTGCCCTGTGGCGTTGAGACGTCAACCGTTGCGGTATGGCCGCCGGGCGTGGATCCCGCTTCAAACAGAGTGACCTGATGGTGCCCTGCCAGGCGCCAGGCGCAGGTCAGCCCGGCGATGCCGCTGCCGATAATCGCAATGTTCATGAACGCACCATCCTGCGCAGCAGCGCGCGCTGAAGAAACGCAGGCAGCCCGGAGAGCAGCCGCAAAATAAGGCCAAACCCGACCGGAAACGCGATATGCATTTTGCCCTTCGCCAGACCGGTACGGATCGCCTTGACCGCCTCGTCGACGCTCACCCTGCCGGGCATGGCAAAATCGTTTTTTCGCGTCAGCGGCGTATCGACAAAGCCCGGAGAGACCACCGTCACGGCAATCCCTTTTGGCTCCCAGTCCAGCCTCAGGCTCTCAGCAAACCAGCTCAGTGCCGCTTTGGACGCGCCGTAGGCCTCTGCCCGTGGAAAAGGCAGCCAGTGGGCCATCGAGCTCACCAGCACCACGCGGTTGCCGGCAGCCAGCTGCGGCTGCAGCGCGGCCAGGCAGTTCACCGGCCCGAGAAAATTGGTGTTCATGACCCGCTCCACCAGCGTCGCATCCACCACGCCGCCGTCGAGATATTCGCAGGTACCGGCGCAGAGAATAACCAGATCGGCGTAAACGCCGCTCAGCGCCTGGTGACAGGCGTCCCTGTCTGTCATATCGAACAGGCGAACGGAGAGATTGGGGCAGGTTTGATGCAGCGTTTCGAGGCGCGCCGGATCGCGCCCGCAGGCAATCACGTGGTAGCCGTCAGCGGCGAAGGACTTCGCCAGCCCGGCGCCAATGCCCGAGCTTGCGCCGGTAATCAGCACCGTCTTCATGATTTGACCCTCCGCTTCACGCCGCGTACCGCCCAGCCGAGCAGTGGAAGATGTTCGTAGATCATTTCTCCCGCATCGTAGTAGTCCCGCTGACGCGTGATGAGATCGTTTTCGGTGTCCACTACCGAACATCCGGGCAGTTCAAGAGGCTCCCCTCCGGCAATGCGCGGATGCGACCAGTGCATTACCCAGGTGACAACGAACCGGTTCCCGCTGCACAGCGGCGGATCGATGGTAAAACGGCAATGCTCGACGTTAGCCAGCAGATGGGTGAAATAGCGCTGAAGCGCGAAGATGCCGTCGTGTTCGCCAAACGGATCGATAAGCGCGGCATTCGAATGGTAAAGCCCGACCAGCGCCGAAGGCGGCTGGCTATCCAGTGCGGTGTAGTACTCAACAAACCGACTCACGACAGAGGGCAAAGTGCTCATGGGTCACATCCTGGCTGTAAACAACGTGGCGTAATCGCATAATTAAAACTTACACAATTAACGTTACTTGTCCAAGTTTGTGCAAATTTATTTTTTATTAGCTATAAATATCAACGATTTGACAACTCAATCCTTTGACGGTTTTGTAGGCCGGGTAAGGCGTAGCCGCCACCCCGCTTTCACTTTCAGGTTATCCTTAAGGCAAACTCAGCCGTCATCTTCCAGGCTTATCCTTTTTATTCATAAGGATGCCTGACATGAAACGTTTCTTTCTCTCGCTTTTCTCCAGCCCCGAATCCTTGCTCCAGGTAATGAGCCAGCAGGAAATTATTGAAGCCGTGGAAGACGGCGATCGCATCATTATCGACCAGGACGGGAACGCGTCGGTGAACTACAAAAGCAACGAGGTGAGGCAGGATTTTCTGCGTCACGTCAACACGCTGAAGAGGGCCTGATATGGGAACGGCGATATTTATGGTGCTGATGGTTTGCGGGTACTGGTATACCAGCCGCGACCTGTCGACCCGCTTTAAAATCAAGCGTTCTTTCGGCTGGGACGTCTATTTTCTCGTTGCGTTGTACGGCTGTATTTTCGTTCTGCAGGGCGTAATCGCCACGGGGTTACTCTGGCTACTGCTGTTCACCCTTTCCGCCGCCAACAACGCTTTCCATTTTGCCTCACTGAAATATACCGACTGGCAAGTCGACTTTATGAACTGGAGTTTTTTAGGCATTCAGGCGCCGGTGGTGGTGATGCTGGCGTTTGCCATCCTATTTTGCCTCTACCGTTCTAACTGGGCAGGCAGCGCCAGGCTGGACGGTGAAAGCCGGAAAAAGCTCTACAAGCGTCTTGCCCAGTCGAGCGGTATTGAACAGCTGCTGTATCAGTGTATGGAGCAAGGCGAGCTGGCGCAGGTGACGCTCCGGTCGCGGCGGATTTACATCGGCATGATCCACACCGCGACGCTGGAATATGAAAAAACGGCCAATATTGTGCTGATCCCGATGTTAAGCGGATACAGAGACGAGAAAACGATGAATCTGCGCATCGAGAATAATTACAGCAAGTGGTATGCGGAGCATGACATCACGCTCGATTCAGAACCCCGCAGCGCCATGTCTTTCCGAAAGGTGATTTTGCTCAATCAGATTGAGAGCATCTCGTTGTTCGACCCCGCCAGCGCCAGCGCGCTGTCCCTGGCGCAGCGGGACGCCCCCCCTCTTTCTAAAGAGACATCCCCATAATCCTGAGTATGCTCTGCTGTGAGGGGATGCTAATAACCCGCATTAACGAACGGCGAATGACATTAGTTTAAGGCGTCATTCTCCGTTGGGGATCTTTATAGCGCTTACATCGGATGCCGGGCTCGCGTAATCCTCGCGTTTTTCTGCCCATTTCAGCATGGCATCGAGCGCCGGGCATAATGCCTGCCCCCATTCGGTGAGTCGATATTCCACTTTTGGTGGTACCTGAGGATAGACCATCCGCGAAACGATACCGTCGGACTCAAGCTGTCGAAGCTGCTGCGCCAGCATCTTCTGGGAAATACCGGGGATCAGTTTTTCGAAATCAGAGTAACGCTGCACTTTTCCGTCAAAAAGATGAAAAAGAATAATTAATTTCCAGCGGCCTTCGAGCAGCCGTAATACTTGCTCCACGCCGCTTGCGGCAGATTCCGGACTATAAAACTTACTCATAATTTAGTAACTCACTTTTTCGTGCGTACTTGTCAATTTCTCAGTCTATGTTGAATATACCCGTACTGTAAATAACGGGAGTTATGGTCATGTCATTAGATATTAATTTCACAGGCAAGCGCGTACTTGTTACCGCTGGCACAAAAGGGCTGGGAAAAGCAGTCGTCGGGCTTTTAAAACAACTTGGTGCAACGGTATTTACCACGGCGCGCCATGAGCCGGAGGTCAATATCGCAGATACATTCGTAACCGCTGACCTTACGACAACTGCAGGATGTGACCTGGTCGCATCGGCCGTTCAGGAACAGATGGGAGGCGTCGACGTGATTATTCATGTGGCAGGCGGTTCCACTTCACCCGTTGGCGGTTTTGCTGCGCTGGGAGAAGAAGCGTGGCAGCAGGAGCTTAATCTTAATTTGCTGCCCGCCGTTCGCCTGGATCGCGCCCTGCTTCCCGGAATGCTTGCTCAGGGAAACGGGGTAATTATTCATGTGACCTCTATTCAGCGCGAACTGCCGTTACCGGAATCCACCACCGCGTATGCAGCGGCTAAAGCGGCACTCTCGACCTACAGTAAAAGCCTTTCAAAAGAAGTCTCGCCTAAGGGGGTTCGTGTTGTACGCGTCGCGCCCGGCTGGATCGAAACCGAGGCCGCGGTGGCGCTGGCGGAGAGGCTGGCTACGCAGGCAGGCACAGACTACGAAGGCGGCAAGCAGATTATTATGAAGTCGCTGGGTGGAATACCGCTGGGACGCCCTGCCAGGCCGATTGAAGTGGCTAACCTCATCGTCTTCCTCGCATCATCGCATGCTGCGAGTATTACGGGTACTGAATTTGTCATTGATGGCGGCACCATCCCGACGGTGTAACGCGGGTGCTTAATCGACCCCGGATGAGGGCTGATTAAGCACAGAGTCATGTCATTAGCCCGTCAGCTTTTCCAGACCCGTTTTCAACGCGTTTATTACTGATTCTGTATCCATTCCCATTTGGGCATGGATAATAGCCCCGTCGATAAGCATCATAATGTCGTTACAGGTCTTTTCATCCGTTATACCGGCGAACATTTCGATTTTTTTCTTTGTTTCTGTTTTATGGTCTCGGCATATCTCTTTAATTTCATTCTCAATCTCTTCGGATTTTGCCTCTGCGCTGGCGTTAATAAACGCGCAGCCATGAAAATCGGGTGAGATAAACCATTCGTGAAGCGTTGCGGATATCGCATCAGAAGGTGATTCGCCTTCGTCCAGATGTCGACGTAACGTAGCTTCAAACCAGCTAATCCATATTTCATGCCGATAGTGCAAATAGGCGAGAATAAGCAAACTTTTACTCGGAAAGTGGCGATAAAAAGTCACCTTGGTGACTTTTGACGCCTTAATCAGCGTATCCACCCCCGTCGCCCTGAAGCCTGTGGAATAAAACAGATCGTGCGCCGTAAGTAATATTTTATCCCTGACGCTGACTTTTGTTTCGTTACTTGCGGATTCTGATTTCATTTTTTCGACGGCCTCAAAACGGATGTTGACAGCGTTATTTTTCAGGCATAGATTACATCAGGTAGACAGACCTGTCTACTTAATTCAACACTGAGGTTATCGCTATGAACACACGTCCTCCATTACCGCCCTTCACTCGCGAAAGCGCCATCGAAAAAGTCAGACTGGCCGAAGACGGCTGGAACAGCCGCGACCCGGCAAAAGTCGCGCTGGCCTATACGCTGGATACCCAGTGGCGCAACCGCGCGGAGTTCGCCACCAACCGCGAGAAAGCCCAGGCGTTTCTGGCGCGGAAATGGAAAAAAGAGCTGGGTTACCGCCTGATTAAAGAGCTCTGGGCATTTACGGATAACCGGATCGCGGTGCGCTATGCCTATGAATGGCACGATGATTCCGGCAACTGGTTCCGTTCTTACGGCAATGAGAACTGGGAGTTTGAGCCGGACGGGCTGATGAAGCGCCGCTTTGCCTGCGTAAACGATATGCCGATAAAAGAATCTGAACGTCTGTTCCACTGGCCGCTGGGCAGACGCCCGGACGATCACCCTTCTCTGAGCGAACTTGGGCTTTGAAGTTCCGGTTCCGCTCCGGGAAACAACGGGTGCAGCACCCTGCCTAAACGCGTAAACTACCATGAGTAGATAACTGACCCGAGGAAAGCATGGTTGTTAAGCGCTTAAGAAAAGAGGATCGCCGCGTGCAGCTGCTGGAAGTCGCGCGCGGAATCGTTCGTCAGCAAGGCACGGAGGCGCTGACGCTGGGCTACCTGGCGGAGCGGGCCAACGTGACCAAGCCCATTCCCTACGACCACTTTGGCGATCGCGAAGGGCTGCTGATGGCGCTCTACCAGGACTATAGCGATCGGCAGCTGGCGAAGTTCAGGGAGACGCTGGCGGTCGACAGCAAAACGCTGGAGAAGACGATCCGCTTTTTCAGCGCTGCCTATATTGACTGCGCCATTACCGCCGGGCCTGAAACGGGTCCGATTGCGGCGGCGCTATCCGGCTCCCGCGCGCTGCAGACGTTTCGTGAGGCGTGCGTGGCCGAGTGCGCCGACTGCCTGCGCACCGCGCTTTCCCCGTTTATCGTGCTGAAAGGCGTTCAGGGAGAAGCCGCACTGACGGCCATCATTGGCGCGGCGGATGCGCTCAGCACCGCCGCCGGTAACGGCGTGCTGGCCCGCAATGTTGCAGAAGATATGCTCAGCGGCGCGATGTCGGGCGTGCTGGAGACCTACGCGAATAGCACAAAATGATCGTTGGGAGCGGATTGACAGCTAAGTTACCAATAGTAATATAGATACCAATTCTCACCCACTTCGAGGTCGCTATGTCTGCAACACACGCTACAAACAACGCGCTGATCGTGACGGCTCACCCTGTCGACACGTCGTTATCCCATACGCTGGTCGCCCGCATTGCCGGTAAATTACGCGAGCAAGGTACGCAGGTTGAGATCGCCGATCTTCATGCAGAAGGGTTTAATCCGGCGTTTTCTCGCCCCGATTTGGATTTATATCACGGCGATCCGAGCGCGCTTCCCGACGATATTCTGCGCGAGCAGCAGCGCGTCGAGCGAGCGGATATGCTGGTGTTTGTCTTCCCCATTTACTGGTGGTCGGTCCCCGCGCTGTTGAAAGGCTGGTTCGATCGCGTATTAACCCTGAACTGGGCGTATAAGGTGGCCGACGATGGCCGGATTGTGGGCAACTTACGGGACGTTCCCGTCCGCCTGATTGCCACCGGCGGAAGCGATCTCGCCGGATTCGACAAGCACGGCTATTCGACAGCGATTCAGACGCAGATTATCGAAGGGGTATTTGGCTTCTGCGGGTTGAAGAACGTTAAGCTCGATATCCTTTACCAGGCAGACACGGCTGCGCCTGAGCAGGTTGAAGATTTTTTGCAAAGACTCGGCAGCATTCAGTAAAGCGTCCGGTGCCGTCGCGCTTTTCAACGCGTCGGACACACTACAGGAAAATTACAGGATAAAACCCCCGTCACCCACCTGCGCCTGGGCGTACCATTTCATCAGCTCCGCAGTTCCGGGCGCGTTCTCAGCCGGTGCCCATGGGGCGGTATCGTGCTCAGGAACAGGCTGGTACCCCCCGTGCTTTACCTCAAAAATGACGCCGCCTTTATCCAGCGACAGCACGGCATGCCAGGTGCCAGCATCCATCTCCAGCACCTTGCACTCTTCACCTAACACCACGCGCCGGGTCACATTACCGCTGTCGTCAAAATTCAATACCAGAAAACGACCGCTCAGCGCCGTCAGCAGTTCAAACGTGTGCGGATGGCGATGCGGACGAACATAGGTGCCCGGCTCCATGGCGATAGCCAGGCGCTGCACCGGGTCGCTCAGGTCAGGGTGTAAATTACGATGCGCACGTAAGCGCGGGGACTGTGCAGCCTGCTCGCTCTGCAGCTGCAGGTCACTTAAGGTAATTTGTTTCATATAAGCCTTTGAGGATGTGGCGATTAACGGCAAGCCGATTGCTGCACGACGTTATACCATTCTGAAAAGCCGGTAAGCTATGGCGTTTGTGCAACAAAACGCTGCAGTGAGAGGATCTGCAATGTGGGGGCCCAGAGCGCCACGTTGAGTAAAACTCACATTGACTGCCACTATTTATCGTTTTTCAAACGTAACCGCACTGAAATACCATCCATTTACCCCTGGTATACCGCTGTCAAAACAGATAGCGACGTTAAAACAATAAATAAAAATGTGCGGATATGGAGCACCTATGACACTCGATGTTTTATTCCATTTAATGAAAACCCTGTCACCAGAAAAAAGCACCGCTGATGAACATATACCTGCGCTAATCACCTTACTTTCCTCAGAACGTCATCGTTCGGAAGCGATTTCGCCATTTATACATCGACTGCACCTGCTCTCCTTTGCCCAGAGCGCTCCCGGTAATGCCGAGGCGTTACTCTCAGCCCATATTCCAACAGACGATGGACTCCTTCCCCAGCCTGACTTCGCGGACTGGCCCCGGGGGCGTTACGCCGAGTCCGGTGAAGTAAAGACACCGGAGTCAGAGGATTACTACCGTAAAATGACCTCGGCCGCCAATGTGTTACGCGCTGCGCTGATCGAAGCAGAGCGCGCAAAGGGAACGCCTGCGCTTTATATTCTGGATAAATTACTTAACCTGAATAGCGCCCTGCCGGAAAGATATAAGAAGATGGCGAATATCCCCTACGCGTAAACTTATCAAACAGGCAGGATTGCCCGTAAGGAATATCCTGTTTAATTCAAGAAAGCCGCTTTTCATCATACTCAAGACAGACGATATCCAGAGAAGGAACTACCGGCGAATTCAGGTTAAGCCACCCCAGCAGACGTTCAATGCTCTGTCTTCTGAGCGAGTTTTTGGGCCACACAAGATAGTAGCCGTCCCCCGTTGCTATCGCCTCCCTGAAGGGCAGCGCGAGCAGGCCGCTTTTCAGTGCTTCCAGCGTGAGCCGGAGATCGGCCATCGCCACGCCGTGACCGTGCATGGCGGCCAGGCTTCCCTGCTCGAGGGTGTCGAACACTATTCCGCCGCTCATGTCGAGCCCGGGGAAAAGCCCTGTTCTTTTCAGCCAGCGCTTCCAGTCCCGCCTGTCGGGAGAGGGGTGGATAAGATCGCACTCAGGAAGCTGGTGCCGGGCAGACTCAAGCAATGACGGCGGACAAACCGGGATAAGCCATTCGCTGAACAGCAACCGGCTCTCCGTTGACTCGCCGAAATAGCCATTCCCGAGCAGGATCGCACAATCGTATGGCTCCCGGCTGAAGTCAACGGTGTCGAAGTCCATCCAGACGCTGGCGATTTCGATTTTCGGTTTCGCATGGTTCTCGCGAAAGGATTTGAGAACGTTCAGGAGCCATCGCATCGTCAGGGTACTGGGCGCTTTCAGGCGCAGAAGGTGATTTTCACTGCGGAATGCGCGACAGGCCCACTCAATATTCGAGAAGCTTTCGCTAAGCTGGCCAGCCAGAATACGCCCGGCTTCACTGACCTCCACTCTTGGCCCTTGCCGTTTAAACAGCTCGCAATCGAACCACATTTCAAGCGTCCGGACATGTCTGCTAACCGCGCCCGGCGTGATATTCAGTACTTCAGCCGCTTTGCTGAAGGAGTTCAGCCGCGCAGCAACTTCAAACGCGCGCAGGGCGTACAGTGGCGGTAAAGACATACTTTTCCTTTCAGCGAGGTGCGATCAGGGTGTTATTTTTATTATCGGCACTCAGCTACTGGTCACTCAATTCTTCAGGCGGAAATGTTAGCAGTAACGCCCAGAGAATGGATAATGCGTTGAATAAGCCCTGCGTTTCCAGATAGTTGAGCCGGTTCGTCAGCGCCCCGAGGTAATCAGCAACGATTTATACAGCTCCGTGGGCGAAAGGCAATACGGCTCTTCGAGTTCTGAGTGAAAAAGGCTATCGGTTGCTGGTGGCTAACCGTATGTCCGCATTGGCTCATCACACAATTAAGCGTTGTTTTTCTCATGCTCAATGAGCCATTCTTTGCGCGAAATGCCACCACCATAACCTGTCATCTTTCCATCTTTTCCAATTATCCTGTGACAAGGGATCACAATCGCAATCCGGTTTGCGCCATTAGCTGCAGCGACGGCGCGCACAGCATTTGGCTTATTAAGCCGTTGTGAAATCACCTGATAGTGTAAGGTCTGCCCATAGGGAACTGCACGCAACTCATGCCAGACGGATTGCTGAAAATCACTGCCCGGGGCATCTACAGTGAGATCAAACTGTCGGCGAGTTCCATCAAAATACTCGCTGATTTCTTTTACTGTCTGCCGGGTATGGCTGTTTTCTCCGGTGACAATTCTGGCGTTAAATAAACGCTGGATATCGCGAAATTCTGTTTCTAACATCCGGCGATCGGTAAACTCCAGCAGACAAACGCCCCGCTCTGTCGCACAGACAAACATAGGCCCAAGCGTAGTGGTAAACCGATGAATGACAATTACCTGAGTTACCTGAGTCGGCGCTGCGCCAGTAAGCCGCTTGTAGGTGTAACCAAATCCGCTCAGGGATTCATAGCCATTGTCCAGCGCAACGTCAGTCGCCGTTCGTCCGCTTTTCAGCTCCTGCAGGGCAACGTTCACCCGCTGCATTCGCTGGAAAGCCTGAAAAGTGATGCCGTGATGTTGCAGGAACCAGCGTCTTACCCGCTCCGGACTGATTCCATGCTGGCGAAGCTCAGGGTCAGATACACGGGATTTAATATCGCGCCTGACAAGCGCAAGCGCCTGCTCAACAAATAATGGCGCGCTGTGTGCATTTTCAGCGGGTCTGCAGACTTTACAGGGACGAAACCCGGCCGCCAGGGCAGATTTGGCATCTTTATAAAATTCGACATTTTCGCGTTTGGGCTTTCGTGCCCGGCATACCGAAATGCAGAATACGCCGGTGGTTTTGACGCCAACAAAAAATACGCCGGTATATTCTGAAGCTCGTTCGAGCAATGCCTGATACCAGATATCACACAAATTCTTATCGATTATTTTCATCACCAAAAAGTCCTTCAAACGTCTGACGAGTTCGTATCGCTTGCATGACATCAGTCAGCTTTGACTGCATGGCTGAATGAACAAAATTGCCCATTGAAATGCGCTTTACCCCGGCCAGTTTCAGCCTGTCGAACGACGGAAGATCGGGCATACACATGACGTTCAGAGGCAGATGCGTTGCCTCTGCGATGAGGCTGATGTCTTTCTCTGACGTCAGACAGGGAACAAACAGGCCGTCAGCACCTGCAGCTTTATAGCTCTGACCCCGTAATATCGTCTCCTGCAAGGCGTCTTCATGCCCGAGCAGGTAAGTGTCAGTCCGGATATTCAGGAACAGGCTACAATTTTCGCTTCTCAGCGCATTGCATACTGTTTTCAGATTACGGGAAAAATCAGAGACATCGTCAAGCTGACGCCTCCCATTAATGACTCTACTGTCTTCAAGGTTGACGCCTGATACGCCTGTCTGAGCAAGGCGCCTGAGATTAGAGACTATCTCTTCGGCTGAATCACCGTACCCTGCTTCCATGTCAACGCTCAATGGCAGGTTGCTGACCGCCCGGATACGGGTGACTATATAAAATAACTCATTAAACGGCATTCCCTGCCCGTCTTCATATCCCAGCGTGGACGCTATTGCTGCGCTGGACGTTCCCAGTGCCTGATAACCTGCTTCTTGCGCTGCGACAGCACTGGCGGCGTCCCAGACGTTAGCGATAAGAAGGGGCTCATGCTGGTTGTGGAGTTCTGCAAAGTTCATATTCATATCCTCTCAATAGATTGAAAATGAATCTAAGCATTCAGGAAGAACGTCACAACCGAAATTCAGACGACCATTTTTTAGCAAGCCTAGTCTGAATTCCACCTACGCGGCGTCTTTCGTGCAGAAAGTTTACATTCATACAGGCTAAGTGTGATACATTCCTGCCGCGCCAATGACCACCTCTCTCGCTATCAGGTATGCAGAACACAACAAAAAAAATTCGCTGGCTTCTGCTTACCCTCCCACTACTTAGCGGTTGTGGTACGCTCTCGCAAATGTCCTCCCCGGAAGGTACTCAGGAACTCCTCACCCATGAATCGCTGGATGGCGACGTTGACAGTGTAGTGCGACACTATATGGCGCAAAAATCCGTTCCCGGGATGACGGTCGCGGTGATCCACAATCACGGCTCACCGCAGTTTTACACCTGGGGCGTAACCGATGCAGTCCATCGTTACCCGGTCAGGCCAGATACCCTGTTCGCTCTCGGCTCGCTCAGCAAAGGGATCACGGCGGAAGTGGTGGCCTGTCTGGTCAGTGAGGGGCAGTTGAACTGGAACGACAACCTGACGACCTTACTCCCGCCAGGAACGCCGCTTAGCGCGGATGCAAAAAAAATTACTCTGCTGGAGCTGGTAACCCACACCTCCGGCCTTCCGCGCCAGAATATGGACGTTCCGATGCTCGGAAAATTTATCCGCTATTTAAGTACGGGTGATAATTTTTATGGTGAGCTGGATAGCGATAACGTGCTGCGTTATCTTGCGAACTGGCGCGCGCCGGGAGATAAAACGCCGCAATATTCCAATACCGGCTACGCCCTTATCGGCTACATCCTCAAGCATAAAACCGGCGAAGATATTCAGAGTTTAGCCTCGCGCTATATTTTCCGTCCGCTGCAGATGGTTAACAGCAGCTTTACGCCCCAGCTGCTCAAAGGATACCCTCAGCGGGCGCTCGGCCACGCGGGCGATCAGCCAAAATTTATCCCGCGCGGGCAGCTCACTCCGGACTGGCATTTTTCCAACAACATGGTGGCGGCAGCGAGTTTATACAGTAACGCCGAAGATCTGGCGGCCTATGCCCGCTATCACGTCTCTACGACCCACAATCCCTTGCTGGACAGCGTCTTTGACGAAGTCAGAAATACCGATATTCAACGCCCTGACGGGGTGCAGGGCATTGCCTGGACCACCGATTATATTGGCCTCGAAAAAATCACCTATCAGGTCGGCTATATCGGTGGCTACTCCAGCTTTATCGGTTATGACAAAGACAGGGGCAATGCGGTGGTCGTGCTGCAAAATACGTTTAACTGGAGCAACTATATTGGCATCGCGCTATTGATGGATATGGCGAAAAAAGACGGCCTTACCCCTACATCGCCGACTTCGGCCTTAAGTTCTCATCAAACGCCAGCCGTTTCCGGTCAGGCTCAGCCTCGCGCAGCGGCTCAACCTGGTGCATAGTTAGCTTGCAGCGCTCTACCAGCACCTGGTACTCACGCGTGCCCTGCCGCTTCCATGCCAGCTCCTGCTCGCTCAGCTCGCGAATCGCTTTGGCCGGGCTACCGATAATCAAATGGTTGGCAGGCATCTCCGCTTTCGCCTTCACGAACGCCGCCGCACCGACGATGCTGTTTTCACCAATCACCGCCCCGTCCATTACCACCGCATTCATGCCCACCAGCGCGTTGCGGCGGATGATGCAGCCGTGCAGGATGGCGCTGTGGCCGATATGCCCGTCCTCCTCCACCACCGTGTCCTGTTCCGGGAAACCATGCATCACGCAGTTATCCTGAATGTTCGCGCCGTCTTTCACCACGATACGGCCAAAATCACCGCGCAGGCTGGCGTTCGGTCCAACATACACGCCCTTGCCCAGAATCACGTCGCCAATCAGCACCGCCGTTGGGTGAACATAGCTCTCGTCCGGCACCACCGGCGTCAGACCGTCAATTTGATAAACTGGCATCTTCACTCCTTATGCGCTTGTAAGGCCACCAAAGCGTTGATAGTAGAGCGTGCCGGGCACGGGCAGTTCGCCCACGGAGGTTTCACCCTTCTCGCTGACAAAGGCCAGCGCCCCCGGCGCGACACGCTGATAGATATTAATGCAGAGCTGACGGGCGCTTTGCCCCGCCCAGTGCGCGGGCAGCAACTCTTCCGGCAGCAGCGGGTCTTTCAGCACCACGCGACGATAAAAGTGAATCAGCAGCAGCTGGATCTGGAAACAGCGTTCCGGCGTCAACTCCTCCGGCGCGGCCTCTTTCAACAGCGGCAGCAGCGGGCGGAACGATTCGATAAATGTCTCGTACATCGCGTTTTGCTCGGTTAACTGCCAGCACTCTTCCACCCGCGAACGCAGCGCCGCACGCGACAGCGCCAGCGGCGAGTGGGCTTCGAAGAAAATCACGTTTTCCGCCACACCGGCATCGTGAAGCAGGGACTGCACATCCGCCAGATGCTGCGACGGCGAGGCCATCAGGCTCGGCGCCAGCGTGCCAAACCCCTGCCAGATCAGCTGTTTTTTGACGTCGGCAAGAGTGGTTTTGTCCAGCCCTTCGGAGAGCAGCAACAGCCACTTGCCGTCCCAGGCGGGCAGCTCTGCGCGGTAGATCTTATTCTCCGCGCGACGGGTTAAACGCAGCCCCTTATCGCTCAGGCGGTAAAAGCTGCGCCGCCCGATGCGTGAAACATCCAGCCAGCCCTCTTTGTTGAGGCGAAACAGCGCGGTGCGCACGAAGCGCTCACCAAATCCCATTCCCTCAAGCAATGCGGCGAGGCTGCCGAGCCAAATCTCGCCGCCGCGGTGGGAAAGCGCGTCACCGTACAATGAGGAAATCAGCGACGTTCCGCTGATGGGCACCGAGCTAACCGCGTGCTGGATAAAGGCGTCGAGTTTATTCATGTGATTCATTCTGTTGTTATTTTTTTTCGTGGATGAATCATAGCACAGGAATCTGAAAGATACCGGAAGGGCCCCTGTCGAGCCCCTTTTCTGTTTTATTTCAATGCCCCGTATATCTGATCGACAATCCAGCCATATGTCGCTGCTGGCAACAAGCCACTGACAAACACGTTTGGATTCACCGCAGGGTTCGCCACTGGTGAGTGTGGTCTGTTTCCCAGAATGATAATAGCCATGTTGTTAACGGGATCGATAGCTGTCAGTGTTCCCGTCCATCCCGTGTGCCCATACGTTTCAGAACTGGCGAGCACGCCGAAAGTTAGCGTCATTGAAGCGTTACCGTTCACACGCCAGCCCAGGCCAAACGTAGCATCGTCGGCAGAACTGCGCGTAAACTGCTCTACTGTTGCCTTGTCGAAGAGCTTGACCTTCCCGTAGCCGCCACCATTCAACATAACCTGCATCAGCACCGCCATGTCGCTTGTGTTAGAGAACAATCCGGCATGACCAGAGACGCCCCCCATGGAGTACCAGGCCTTTTCGTCATGTACCTGACCCCAGATTGTTTCTTTACGAATGTCAGGGAAACTGATTACACCATCGCGCGTATTACCGTTAAGTTCAGTAGCTGCGATTTGCGTTTTTGAAAATCCCTTAGATAAAGGATTAAATACGGTGTGTGACAGGCCGAGCGGCTGATAAATATTTTCTTCAACATACTTATCAAGCGGCATTCCTGTGACGGATTCAATGATAAAACCGAGTATCATATAATCAACATCGCTGTAGATATGCTTTGTTCCCGGCTTGTACTCCAGTGGCGTTTTCTTAATCATTTCCAGCGTAGTAGGTTTATCCTGTGAGAATAACTCACCTGCTACGTTTTTATTTGGATATTGCGGATCGGCAGGGAACCCGGCAACGTGATGGAGAATATCTGTAATACGAAGATTACTTTTTCCTTTAATTTTATCTTCTGCAGAATCGCCGAAACCAGGTAAATAGGTTGAAACCAGGTCATTGACGTCAATCTTTTTCTCATATACCAACTTTTGCAACGCAAAATTGGTTGCATACATTTTTGTGTTCGAAGCCAGATCGTACAGGGTGCTGGTGGTCGCTTTGATCGGATCGGCAAGCAACACAGAGCCGTCATATTTTTTTGCATAACCCCAGGCTTTTTGCAGCACGATGTGATTGTCTTTAATGACAAGAATATTCATACCTGAATACCCGGCATCAATCTGATGCTGAACCCAGGTATCAAGCCTATTCAGTTTCTTTATGTCAAACCCAACGTTGTCCGGGCTTGTGCTTGTCAGCACAGGATAGTCAGCAGCAAAAGCCGATACAGAACAGGCCAGCAGCAGAGTTGCAATCATTTTGAGTTTCATCGCTATTCCCTTAATTAATCAAGATCAACGTTTTTACTGCCAAACATTGCTGTAAGCATAAACCCTGCAATGTACGAAATCAGAACGCCGCCCCCATAGACTGCAATAGCAGGAAGAATCCCCCTCTCTGAAGTCATAAGAGGCAAAGCAACAAGCCCGGACGGACCAAATGCGCTGTTGAGACCCACTGGTAGCCCAAATTGAGCAACGGTACCAATAAACAGACCGCCAACTGCGCCGCCGATGCATGCCGTAATAAAGGGTTTCATGCGGGGTAACGTCACGCCGTAGATTAACGGCTCGCCAACGCCTAATAAGCCGGGAATGATGGCCCCTTTTATCTGTGAACGCAGCGTGGAAGCCTTATCTGCTTTCCAGTACAGTGCCAGCGCAGCGCCAACCTGCCCAGCCCCGGCCATGGAAAGTATAGGGAACAGGCTGTTGAAGCCTTGTGTATCCATCAGCGCCAGATAAACGGGAATAAAGCCCTGATGAACACCAAATACAACGGCTATCAGGAATACTCCCGCAAGAACAGCACATCCCAGCGGATTGCTGTTCAGGTGCATGAACAGCCAGGACATCCCCTGGAACAGCCACACCCCGATTGGCATGATAATGATATAGGTGACAACAGCCGTGATAACCAGAGTGAACATTGACGTCAGAATCATTTCAAGTTCATCCGGAATATAATTGCGCAGGAAACGTTCAATTTTAGCGCCAGCATAAGAAGCCAGCAGTATGCCGATTATATTACCGCGCGGATCAATGGTATGACCGAAGAAATCCTGTAAACCAGAAAAATAGCCCACCGTTGCCGACGGATTATAGCCAAGAATAAAGAGCGCCGCGATTATTGCACCGTTAACCCCTGTCCCTCCAAATGCTTTTTGCGCGTTGTATCCAACCAGTATCGGCAGGAAGGTAAACAAGCCTTTACTGAATACTTTGAGAAAGTTCAACGCATCAGGTAGCACACCTTTAGCATCCGGTGCGACATGCAATACCGTACTGAGTAACGTTGCGATACCGAGCATTAAGCCAGCGGCGATAAACCCAGGAATAAGCGGTGTGAAAATGGTGGCAAAATTGGCGAGAAATTGTTGCAGAGATGATTGCTGTTTACTTTTCATCTCATTTTTCTTTTCCGCAGCGATAGCATTTAAGTCTTTTTTGCCTAAAAGAGCATTCATAGCGTCTGCTGCACGATTTGCTTTCCCCGTACCGAAAACGATTTGTACTTCGCTACCATTGATAATTACACCGTTTACCAGCCCCTTTAATTCTTCTTTAATCGATGCAGATATCAAAGAGGTCGATGTAACCTTGAGGCGTAAGCGGGTCATGCAATTACCGCATGTTTCAATATTATCTTTTCCGCCAACCAGTTCAAGAATGGAAATGAGCAAATCCTTACTGATATTTTTAGACATTATTCAGCCACTCCCTGCTCTATTGCTAAACGAGTAGATCCGTCGTACTTCTCAAGAAGTTCTGCGGCAATTTTAGAACTGCATTTTCGAGTGAGCATAACAATTGCCTGCTTGCAGTTCTGATTATTTTGTTTAAGCGCGTGTAATGCTTCGGTTCGAGTACATCCGGTGGCGTCGACGACTATCATGACCTGACGCTCGATTAATTTAAGATTGGTAGGAACCACATCAACCATCAAATTACCGTAGACCTTACCCATCTTTACCATCGTGCAGGTCGAAAGCATATTAAGTATCAGTTTTTGCGCAGTACCGGCTTTCATTCGTGAAGAGCCGGTAATCACCTCAGGACCGACGACAGGCGTTATTGCAATATCAGCAATATGGCTGATTGGGCTATCAGGATTGCATGATATTGCTATCGTTTTGCATCCTATAACGTTTTTAGCATGCTCCAGCGCTGAAACGACATACGGGGTGCGACCGCTGGCAGCAATACCGACAAGGACGTCACAATTATCCACGCCATAGGCAGAAAGATCGCTTAGTGAATCAACTCTGGAATCTTCAGCCCCTTCTACAGCATCAGTCAATGCCGTTCTTCCACCGGCAATGATCCCCCTGACTAACAATGGCGAAACACCATAAGTAGGAGGGCATTCACTCGCGTCAAGCACGCCCAATCTACCGGATGTACCCGCGCCGATATATAATAACCGCCCTCCATTTTTTAACGCAGCATGGATCATGTCTACCGCCTCTGCAATTTGTGGTAAACATGACTCCACCGCATCGGGGACTTTTTTATCCTCATTATTAATGACTGAACACATTTCTAAAGTTGATAAACGGTCTAATTCCATAGATGCAGAATTAGAACCTTCCGTAACTAGCTTGCCAAGATCTAAACTCATAACATTCCCTTAGTTGTTCATCAACCATTTCATAAAAATTAATTTTTGTTTATCAGAAAGATTTAAATATGCTTTTTTGGCTTTTTCAATTCCTTCCCGCACTTCGGGCTGAACATTAACCTCTGCTGGCTCGCTGATATCAGTAACAAGCATAGATTTATAGTCCGTGAAGGCGTTGACGCTTTCCTGGTCTATCTTCTTTAATGAGAACGTAACCGGCACGCCGTTTGCGGTTAAAGAAAATGATGGATTTATTGCTTCACTTTTTGCCTCATTTTCGTCGCTGACTTTGCCTGCCGATAATAAAACGGGTGCAGAACCCTCATAGCTAAATGAGATAATATAAGGTGCGGATGTTAATCTTCCCCGTCCCTGATTTACAGACTCGGGGTTTGTTGCGCTATCAAACCTGACCACTAACTGTTGTTTACCCTCCGGCAGCGCAATCTCTCTTGAAAACATAGACACTTTTGCGTTTGCGGCCGCAAGTGCAACAACATTATCACCCAGTTCTAACCTGGTTTGTGCCATGACCATGCTCGAGAAAAACAAAGGCAACGCGAGAAATAATCTTTTCATTGACCTGACCCTCGTAAAGCAATGAGGGTTTATCACCCTCATTATGCGTATTAATAAATTCAAAACTCGTAACGCAGACCAACATGGAAATAATCATCAGCAGGATCGCTACCACCAAATGATACGGTACTACCCGTTACGCGATTTTTTCCTGCCTCACCGTTGCGCCATGAGTAAGAGGCGTACACAGAACTACGTGCAGTCGCTTTGTACTGCACTTCGAATGTAGTGTCGCGTAATTTGAGCTCATCGCCGTCCTCATTTTCTAAATGACGATAGCCGGTTCTGAACCACCACTCAGGTGTCAGTGAATAAACGAGAGTGGCTTCATAATCTTTATCTGTGCTGTCCGGACGACCATCCAGATATTGCACGGTATCTTCGGAATAGAGCAAGCCAAACATAAAGTCGCCGATATAGTAACGGCTACCGGCCCCCCACATTGTATATTCATCTGCATTATCATCCGACTGCGCAGATGTTTCATCATGACTTGCTTTTGATTTCTGTGCGACGAGAACCGGCTGCAGTTTACCAGCAGCGCCCATATCGAGCGTATAGCGCACAGCGGTGTTGACGCCGTAATCAAGATCAGAGCTATTGTTACCGAGAATATAGGCGGTGGAGAAATCAACGTTACCGAACGTATTCTGATACTGAATCGTGCCGTCCTGGCGGAAAACCTGCACTGCCGTTGGATCGATAAAGTTAGCCTGGCGCGCTGCCGCCACATCAGAACTTGCGAACACATCTCCGATATCAGTGAACATGATCAGGCCAGATGAAACGCGCCCCCCTGTTATCTTGCCGTATTCAGCTAAATCCACACCAGCCCAAACATAGCGTGCTGTAAAATCATCGGGATCTTCCGCTTTAATGTTGTTAGCGTATTCAGCAGCGTTAACCTGGTATTGCGTAAAACCGATTATCGCTATCTTGTCATTGATAGCCTGGCGGGCGGAGAAGCCAATACGGGCGTCAAAATCACCGCTCGTATCACCTGTTTTTTTATCTGAAACGTTGAAACCCAGACGGCCATAAAGATCAATGTTTGAGCCATCATTAGCCTGATAGATGACAGCAGCATGAGATGAAACAGCGAAAGCTGCTAATAAATACGGTAAATACCTCAACCCTTTCTTCATAAATAATCCTTATAATTGCTGTGAAACACTCAAATTGTGCGACAGGAATTGTTGATCACGTTTCGGATTAAAAAAAAGGAAAAAAATTTTCCTTTTTAAAAGGTTGTGACATCTGTCAAAATAAATTACTCATTTTTAATAAAATATAATTTGCACTTATGAATTCATGCGGTTATATTTGCTGGCTGATTGGCTGTCTTTTTTAAAGGTACATTACCGTGTATTTAAATAAATTGAAGGCGGGATTAAATAGTTTTTCGAATGTTGAACGTAAGATTGCGATATATATAATAAATAACATTGCACAGCTTAAAGATGCAACAACGACATCTATTGCAAACAAACTGCAGATTGGTGAATCATCTATAACGAAATTTGCTAAAAAACTCGGTGCTAAAGGATTTACTGAACTCAAGATTGCGTTAATTGTTGAAGGTAATAAAACCAAAAATAAAACACTTCACAGCTCTATAAATACAGAAGACCCCTTAAATGTTATAGCTGAGAAATTAATTCATGAAAAGAATGTCGCTATAACCAAAACGACAGAATGTATCAATTTTGAGCTGCTTGAAAAAATAATAAAAAAAATCAACAAAGCAAGACGTATTCAAGTCATTGGTTTAGGAGGGTCAGCCTTAGTTGCTAAAGATCTGGCTTTTAAATTGATGAAAATTGGGTACAACGTCACCTGTGAAGTTGATACGCATGTGCAAATAACGGTTGCTCAGGCTTTGACGAAAGATGATATTCAGATCGTCGTATCTTATTCCGGTAAGAAGAAAGAGATTACCATTGCAGCCAATGCTGCCAAAGAAAAAGGTGCGACCATTATCGCAATCACTTCGATGATGAAAAGTCCCCTCAGACGAATAGCAGACTATTCGTTAGATACTTTATCTAATGAAGATGAATGGAGAAGTTCATCTATCACGTCACGTACAGCACAAAACTGTATTACCGATTTAATATTTATCGGGCTTCTGCAATTAAACGATGTTCGCGCATCGTCTATGATTAAACAAAGTCGAGAGCTGATTAACAAACTTGAATAGCCATTTGTAAGTTTCCAGAAATTCCTCATCCCCGGAAGAGGATGAGGAATCAGATATCAACCGTTGGCCGCCGCTTTACGCAGATCAAACACCCGGCAGGCTTTCCCCTCCGAGCGCGGGATGCTGCCGCAGTTCACAATCATCACGTCGGTGGAAATCCCCACCATCGACTTAATGCGGTGGCGCAGCTGGTGGCACACCTGGCAGCGCTGCTCGTGCGTCAGCGTTAAGCTGCTCTCTTTCAGCTCCACCTTCACGGAAAGTGAATCAAGATGTCCGCGACGGTTCACCTCCAGCTGGTAGTGCGGAGAGAGATGTTCAAACTTCACAATCTCCTCTTCCAGCTGAGACGGGAAGACGTTGACGCCGCGGATGATCAGCATATCGTCGCTGCGCCCGCCGATCCGGTCCATGCGCCGCATGCTGCGCGCGGTCGCCGGCAACAGGCGCGTCAGGTCGCGGGTGCGGTAGCGGATCACCGGCAGCGCCTCTTTGGTGAGCGTGGTGAACAGCAGTTCGCCCTGCTCGCCGTCGTCCAGCGGCGTGCCGTCGTTCGGGTTGACGATCTCCGGGTAGAAATGATCTTCCCAGATGGTCGGGCCGTCGGCGGTTTCAATACACTCCATCGCCACGCCCGGCCCCATCACCTCGGAGAGGCCATAAATATCCAGCGCCGTAATGCCTAAGCGTTTTTCGATTTCGCGCCGCATGGCCTGCGTCCACGGCTCGGCGCCGAAGACGCCCACGCGCAGGGAGCAGCCGCTGGCGTCGCCGCCCATCTGACGCTCCAGTTCCTCAATCAGGTTGAGGCAGTAGGATGGCGTCACCATGATCATGTCCGGCTGGAAATCACGGATCAGCTGCGCCTGTTTCTCCGTCTGGCCGCCGGACATCGGGATCACCGTCGCGCCTAAACGCTCGGCGCCGTAGTGCGCCCCCAGTCCGCCGGTAAACAGGCCATAACCATACGCCACGTGAATTTTGTCCTTCGCGCTGCCGCCCGCCGCGCGCAAGGAGCGGGCCACCAGATTGGCCCAGTTGTCAATGTCGCCCTGGGTGTAACCGACAACGGTCGGTTTGCCGGTGGTGCCGGATGACGCGTGAATACGCACCACCTGCTCCATCGGCACGGCAAAGGTATCGAAAGGATAGTTATCCCGCAGGTCCTGCTTGGTGGTGCACGGGAATTTGCGGATATCCGCCAGCTCTTTGAAATCGTCAGGGTGAACGCCCGCGGCGTCAAACTTGCGTTTGTACATCGGCACGTTGTTATAGGCGTGGTGCAGCGTCCACTTCAGACGCGCGGTCTGCAGCGCCTGTAACTCGTCAAGGGAGGCCGTTTCAATCGGATCAAGCTTTGTTGTATTTGTCATTGTAGGGTGCTCACATTGTAATTTGATCAAACACGCTCAAGGATCATGGCAATGCCCTGACCCACACCGATGCACATCGTACACAGCGCGTAGCGCCCGCCGCGTCGGTGCAGTTCGTTACTCGCGGCCAGCGCCAGCCTGGCGCCGCTCATGCCCAGCGGGTGACCCAGCGCAATCGCGCCACCGTTCGGGTTGACGTGCGCGGCATCATCCGGCAAGCCCAGCTGACGCAGCACGCCCAGCGCCTGCGCGGCGAACGCTTCGTTAAGCTCGATCACGTCCATCTGGTTAATGCTCAGCCCGGCGCGCTCCAGCACCTTACGGGTGGCGGGTACCGGGCCGAGCCCCATCAGACGCGGCTCCACGCCCGCCGTCGCCATCGCCACGATCCGCGTGCGCGGAACGAGCCCCTGCGCCAGCGCCATCTGCTCGCTGGCGACGATCAGCGCCGCCGCGCCGTCGTTGACGCCGGAGGCATTGCCCGCCGTGATCACCCCGTTCTTACGGAACGGCGTTTTCAGTCCGGCGAGCTGCTCGAGCGTGGTGTCCGCACGGGGATGTTCATCTTCGCTGAACTCGGTGACCGCCCCTTTTTTGCCCGGCACCTGCACCGGCACAATCTCCTGCGCCAGAATGCCATTCTGCTGCGCCTGCGCGGTACGCTGCTGGCTGCGCAGCGCGAACGCGTCCTGATCGGCACGGCTGATATTTAACAATTCAGCTACATTCTCTGCCGTTTCCGGCATACTGTCAGTTCCGAATTGCTGATGCATGAGCGGATTCACAAATCGCCAGCCGATGGTGGTATCAAATACTTCCGCCTGACGCTGAAACGCGGCGGTGGCTTTGCCCATCACAAACGGCGCGCGGGACATGGACTCCACGCCGCCCGCAATCAGCAGGTCGCCGTCGCCCGCCTTAATGGCGCGAGCGGCAAAACCAATCGCGTCCAGCCCCGACCCGCAGAGGCGGTTAATGGTGGTTCCGGACACCGTCTGCGGCAGCCCGGCCAGCAGCGATGACATGCGCGCCACGTTGCGGTTATCTTCCCCCGCCTGGTTGGCACAGCCGAAGATCACGTCGTCAATCCGCTCAAGGTCGAGCTGCGGGTAACGGGCCAGCAGCGCGCGCAGCGGCACGGCGCCGAGATCGTCAGTCCGAACGGCGGAAAGCGCGCCGCCGTAGCGCCCCACAGGCGTTCGAACGCCATCACAAATAAATGCGTCACCCATCAGGCCTCTCCTGTCACGTTGCCGCCGATGCGGTGAGATTTTCCGCGAAAAAGGGCGACGGTTTTCTGTTGCTGGTTCTGGATTTCAATGTCATACACGCCGGTCAGCTTGCCCTGATGCTTCACCCGCGCGGTGGCGGTGAGCGTGTCCCCGGCAAAGCCCGGACGCAGAAAATCAATCGAGCAGCCGGAGGCTACCGCCGCCAGGCCCTGGCTGTTGCAGGCGTAGGCAAAGGCGGTGTCTGCCAGCGAAAACAGCTGTCCGCCGTGGCAGGTTTTATGGCCGTTGAGCATCTGCGGGGTGATGGTCATGGACACCACCGCGTAGCCGTCGTCCATGTCGACGATGTCCATCCCCATCGCCTGCGCGCAGGCGTCCTGTTCATACATGGCGCGGGCGTTGCGCCAGGCGTTATGACTCATAGCTACTCTCCAGAAGCGCGCGCTGGCGCAGAAGTGAACAGGGGCGATAGCGCTCTTCGCCGTAATGACGCTGCAGGTTCTCCAGCAGCGTCAGCAGACGCTGCCAGCCCAGTCGCTCGCCCCAGGCAATCGGGCCGCTCGGGTAGTTCACGCCGAGGCGCATGGCGGTATCGATGTCCTTCTCGCTGGCGACCCCTTTTTGCAGGACATCCAGCGCTTCGTTGGCGATCATCGCCACCGTGCGCCAGACCAGCAGGCCGGGATAATCGGCAATCTGTACCACCCGGAGCCCCTGCTGTTGCAGGTAGCGGATGGCTTTTTGCGTCGCGGTATGCGGGTTGCTGGCGGCGGCGGCGATGACCGCGACGTCACGCTCAATGCGGTCCACCACCACCACCGGGCCGTTCAGCCGCAGCGCCAGCGCCTGCGCGGTTTCGCCCTGCGTTTCAATCAGGTACAGATCATCAATTTCTGTGACACCGTCACGTTTCTTTTCCATTCGCATCGGGCTATAGCTGTCATTCACGGCCTCTGCCCAGCGCACCTCGGGCTTCTCGCCCTGCCAGTCATAAACGCCCTTCCCGCTCTTTTTGCCCAGCCTTCCCGCCAGCACCAGCTCCTGCTGCACCAGCGAGGGCAAAAAACGACGCTCCTGCCAGAAGGCGTTAAATACCGAGCAGGTCACCGCAAAGTTGACGTCCTGACCAATCATGTCGGTCAGCTCCAGCGGCCCCATCGGGAAACCGCCGCCTTCGCGCAGGGCTGCATCAATTACCTCCGGCGGCGCGACCTGCTCTTCCAGCGCGCGCCAGGCTTCGGAATAGAACGGACGGGCTACGCGGTTGACAATGAATCCCGGCGTTGAGTGGCAGCGAACGGGCTGCTTGCCCCAGTTCAGCGCCAGCTCGCTCAGCGCGTCGGCCACTTCCGGAGAGGTCGCCAGCCCGCTCACCACTTCCACCAGCTTCATTACGGGCGCCGGGTTGAAGAAGTGGAGCCCGGCAACGCGCTCCGGGTGGTGAATATCAGCGGCAATCGCCGTGACGGAGATGGATGAGGTGTTGCTGGTCAACAGCGTCTGTGGCGGGCAAATTTCTGCCAGTTTCGCAAACAGTGTTTTTTTGACGTCAAGGCGTTCGGATGCCGCCTCAATAACCAAATCTGCCGATGCCAGCGCATCGATATCCGTCGCAGGAACCAGCCGGGCGAGGATCTGTCCGCTCGCGTCCGCAGAAAGCTTTCCGCGCGTTACCCGAGACGCGAGGCGTTGACGAATGCCGTCAATCGCGCGGGAAATGGCGTCGGCAGAAATATCGTAAATCAGAACCTGATGACCGTGGCTTGCCGCCACTTCGGCAATCCCCGCGCCCATCGTGCCGCTGCCAATCACGGCGACAGTCCGTATGTTCAGCATCTTATTTCCCCGTAAAGTTCGGCGCGCGCTTCGCCAGGAAAGCGCTGACGCCCTCGCGGTAATCGTCGCTGCGTCCGGCCAGGCGCTGATAGTCGCGCTCAAGATCGAGCTGCGCGTCCAGGGTGTTAGTTTCCGCGGCGTTGATGGCCTGCTTGATCAGCCCCAGCCCAAAGGTCGGTTGAGACGCAAAATGCAGCGCCAGCTGCTGTGCGGTGGCGGAGAGCTGGTCGTCGTCCACCACCTGCCAGATCATCCCCCACGCCTGCGCCTGTTCGGCGCTGAGTTTGTCCCCGAGCAGCGCCAGCCCCATGGCGCGGGCGCGTCCGGCCACGCGCGGCAGCAGCCAGGTACCGCCGCAGTCCGGCACCAGGCCGAGCTTGCTGAAGGCCATCACAAAGTTGGCGGAACGGGCGGCAATCACCATGTCACAGCCGAGCGCCAGCGTCGCCCCCGCGCCAGCCGCCACGCCGTTTACGGCACAAATGACCGGCTTCGGCAGTTTTGCCAGGCGGCGCACCAGCGGGTTGTAGAAGGTTTCTACGGACATCCCCAGATCCGGCGCCGGGCCGTTGGGGTCGACGTTGCGGTCGTTCAGATCCTGACCGGCGCAGAATCCGCGTCCTGCCCCGGTGATCAGCAGACAGCGAACGGTGTCATCCCGCTCGGCCTGTTTCAGGCATTCGGCTAGCTGCTGGTGCATCACGTCGTTAAAGCTGTTCAGGCGCTCCGGACGGTTCAGCGTAATGGTCATTACGCCCTGTTCTACGTGACTGAGAATAAATTCCACAATTAGCGTCCTTTAAAGTCGGGGGTGCGTTTTTGTAAGAAGGCGTCGATACCTTCCCGGCGGTCTTCGGTGGCGGAAAGCAGCGTAAACAGCTGGCGTTCCTGCGCGAGTCCGGCCTGGAGCGGCACCTCCTGCGACTGGCGCAGCGCCTGCTTCGCCGCCTGCAGCGCCAGCGGAGAGTGGCGCGCCATCAGCCCCGCCTGTTTCAGGGCGTACTCCAGCGTCAGCGCTGCCGGGTAGACATCGCTCACCAGCCCGGCGCTCAGCGCCTGCTCTGCGGTAATACTCTCGCCGGTCAGCACCATTTTGCTGGCAAGGGATTTACCCACGCTGCGGATAAGACGCTGGGTGCCACCCGCGCCGGGCATAATGCCCAGCGTGATTTCAGGCAGGCCGAAACGGGCGTTGTCACCGGCAATGATCGCGTCGCACAGCAGCGCTAGCTCACAGCCTGCGCCCAGCGCGAAGCCGTTCACGGCGGCAATCAGCGGTTTGTTAAACGCGTTAATGCGCGCCCACAGCTGCGGGCGGATATCGTTCAGGGTGGCGGGCAGGTCTTTCTCTGCCATTTCATTGAGATCGGCCCCGGCGGCAAAGCAGCGCTCGCTGCCGTAAATCACACAGACGGCGATGTCGGCATCCACGGCGGCAGCCTCAAGCTGCTCAGCAAGCTGCGTCAACAGCCCATTGTTGAGGGCGTTGCGCGCCGCCGGACGGTTGAGCGTCAGCTGCAGCACGCGGCCATGACGGGTAACAATCAGTTCGCTCATGCCATCCCCTTCGCGTCGAAGTCGACAATCACGTCGGCGGTTAACGGCAGCGACTGGCAGCTCAGCACGTATCCGGCGGCCAGCTCGTCCGGCTCCAGGCTGTAGTTGGTCGCCATGTCCACCTTCCCACGCAGCACTTTGCATTTACAGGTGGCGCACACGCCGCCCTTGCAGGCATACGGGAGATCCGCCCCCTGACGCAGGGCGGCATCCAGGATGCTTTCGTCGTCCGCCGTCAGGGTGATTTCACGGTCGCGCCCGTCCTGGCGCACGGTCACTTTCTGTCCGTCGGCCTGTACGTGCACCGCGCGCTTAACGGTGATTCCGGAGGTGTTAAAGCGCTCAAGGTGAATGGATTTCTCCGGCATCCCCAGCGCCTTCAGCGCGGCCTCGGCATCGTCCATCATCGCCGACGGGCCACAGATAAACGCCTCGTCGTACTGGCGGAAGTTGATCAGGGTTTTCGCCAGCGCCCGCAGCTTTTCCCCGTCGATGCGACCAAAGAGCAGATCGCTGTCCAGCCGCTCCTGGCTGAAGATGGAGATCAGCTGTAAACGCTGCGGATATTTGTCCTTCAGGTCCGCCAGCGCCTGGCGGAACATCATGCTCTGGCTGCTGCGGTTGCCGTAGATCAGGGTGAAATGGCTGTTGGATTCGGTCGCAAGCGTGGCGGAGATAATCGCCAGCATCGGGGTGATCCCGGAGCCTGCCGCAATCGACAGGTAGTGGCCTTCACGTTCAGCCTGCGGCTGGTAGCCAAACTGCCCCTGCGGAACCATCACCTCAAGCGCCATACCCGCTTTGATCTCATCCCGGGCATAGCGGGAAAAGCGCCCGCCGTCGATAGCTTTCACCGCCACGCTGATCTCGCCCGGGGCGGTACTCCGGCAGATGGAGTAGCAGCGACGCAGCTCGTCCTCGCCCAGCGTCGTTTTCAGGGTCAGATGCTGGCCGGGACGGAATCGGTAGGCCTCCTGCAGCGCCTGCGGCACCGCAAAGGTGATGGTCACCGCGTCGCGGGTTTCGGGTTCCACTTTTGCCACTGTTAATGAATGAAACGTTGTCATGGCAGCCTCAGATACATTTGAAATAGTCGAAGGGCTCGCGGCAGGTATTGCAGCGGTAGAGCGCTTTGCAGGCCGTCGAACCAAATTCACTGATAAGCGAGGTGTCGGAGCTGGCGCAGCGCGGGCAGCTCACCTCCACAGGCGCGTGCGCGTGACAGCTATGCCCCACAGGTGGGCTGATGCCGTACGCCCGCAGGCGCTCGCGCGCGTCGGCGGTCATCCAGTCGGTGGTCCAGGCGGGTTCAAGCTGGAGCACGATATGCACCGGGGTAAAGCCGCGTTTAGTCATCGCATCGCGGATCGCCCCCAGCAGGTGTTCGGTTGCCGGACAGCCCGAGTAGGTGGGCGTGAAGCCAATGACCCAGCCTTCCCCCTGCGCCTTCACGCTGCGCACCATGCCTAAATCGGTGATGGTTAACACCGGCACTTCCGGATCGGGGATCTGGCTTAGCAGTGTCCAGATCTCAGGTATTTGCGCGGGCGCGATGTCGACGAGGCGTTGCATAGCGTTCTCCTTTACCACTGCTGACCGGGATACGCGCGCTGGAGATACTGCATTTCCGCCAGCATCGGGCCCAGATGTTCGGTATGGAGCCCCTTCTTGCCCCCGGTGCGGTACGCCGCTTCTTCGGGGATCCTCAGGGTGGCTTCGTGAAGACCGGCAAACACCTCGCTTTCCCACGGCTGGCGCAGAGTTCGCGGGTCCACCGCCACGCCGGATTCAATCAGCGCCAGCTCGACGTCATCGGCTTCAAACAGCTCCGCCGTAAAACGCCACACGTTGTCGATAGCCTGTTGCATTTTTTGCGCGGAGGTTTCGGTCCCGTCGCCCAGCCGCACCAGCCAGCCGCGGCTGAAGCGCAGGTGGTAGCGCGCCTCTTTAATCGCTTTGGCGGCAATGGCGGCCAGCTGGCTGTCCGTGCTCTGAACCAGACGCTCATACAGCGCCACGTTCCAGGCATCCATCAGGTACTGGCGGGCAATGGTGTCGGCGAAGCTGCCGTTCGGCTGCTCCACCAGCAGGACGTTGCGGAACTGGCGCTCATCGCGGCCAAACGCCAGGGTGTCTTCATCGCCCTGGCCTTCTAACTGCGCGGCGTAGGCCAGGAAATTGCGCGCCTGCCCCAGCAGGTCGAGGCCGATATTGGCAAGCGCGAGGTCAATCTCCAGCTCCGGCGCGTGGCCGCACCAGGCACCGAGACGCTGGGAAAGCACCAGACCGTTGTCGCCCAGACGCAGGGCATAGGCAGTCACTGAATTCATTCTTTGCCTCACATATGCTCGATGCCGTCAGGGATGGTGTAGAACGTCGGATGGCGGTAAACCTTGCTTTCCGCCGGGTCGAAGAACTCGCCGCTCTCTTCCGGCTGGGAGGCAACAATCTCGCTCGCCTTCACCACCCAGATAGAACAGCCTTCGCTGCGGCGGGTGTAGGCATCGCGCGCATTTTCCAGCGCCATGCGATCGTCGGCGGCATGCAGGCTGCCCACGTGACGGTGCGATAACCCTTGTTTGCTGCGTACGAACACTTCGTACAGCGGCCAGTAGACATTGCTCATGGTTATTTCCTCTTATGCGGCCTGACGGGTACGTTGTTTTTCGGCGTGCGCCAGCGCGGCTTCCCGCACCCACGCGCCCTCTTCCCAGGCTTTACGCTTGGCGGCCAGGCGCTCGTGGTTGCAGATGCCGCGCCCGTTAATGACCTCGTCAAACTCCTGCCAGTCGATTTCACCGAAGCGGTAGTGACCGCTCTCTTCATCGAAACGCAGATCCGGATCCGGCACCGTCATGCCCAGCATCTCCACCTGCGGCACCGTGTTGTCGACAAAGCGCTGGCGCAGCTCGTCATTACCGAAGCGCTTGATTTTCCAGGCCAGGCTGCGAGCGCTGTTTGGCGAATTGTCGTCGTTCGGCCCGAACATCATCAGCGCCGGCCACCAGAAGCGGTTGATGGCGTCCTGCAGCATCTGACGCTGCGCTTCACTCCCCTGCGCCAGCGCCATGCAGGCCTCAAAGCCCTGGCGCTGGTGGAAACTCTCTTCTTTACAGATTTTCACCATCGCGCGGGCATACGGGCCGTACGAGGTCCGGCACAGCGCCACCTGGTTGACGATGGCCGCACCGTCCACCAGCCAGCCAATCACGCCAATGTCGGCCCAGCTCAGGGTCGGATAGTTAAAGATGGAGGAGTATTTCATCTTGCCGTCGAGCATCTTCTGGTAGATGTCTTCCCGCGCGCAGCCCAGCGTTTCCGCCGCGCTGTAGAGGTAGAGCCCGTGTCCGGCTTCGTCCTGCACTTTCGCCAGCAGGATCGCCTTTCGGCGCAGCGTTGGCGCGCGGGCGATCCAGTTCCCTTCCGGCAGCATGCCGACAATTTCGGAGTGCGCGTGCTGACCAATCTGGCGGATCAGCGTTTTACGGTAGGCGTCCGGCATCCAGTCCTGAGGCTCAATCGCCGTCTCCTGCGCTATGCGCTGCTCAAACCGTTGTTCTTGCGTCACGTCATCACCTTTATGATTCGTTAGTTTGCAAATTAAAGCGAAATGTTGAATCACTTTGTTTTTTAAAAGTTACACAAAGGTTAAATATAACCCCAAGAATTGTTTCCCGGTTTTGTGATGCTGCTCGCAAGGCTTTTACTTCAGGCCTTTTGCAAAGCGCGTTTACGCGAGGCGATTCGTCCAGCCAGATCACAACGTTAACAATTCATTAAAAACACAGCTTGATTTTTATGATTCACGATCAAACTATTAATAGTGAAATAACGAAACATTTGGAGATAAGCGATGCAGCAGTTAGCCAGCTTCTTGTCCGGTACCTGGCAATCTGGCCGGGGCCGCGAACGCGCGATTCATCACGCCATCAGCGGCGAAGCACTCTGGGAAGTGACCAGCGAAGGGCTGGACATGGCGGCCGCCCGTCGCTATGCCATTGAGCATGGGGGCGAGGCATTGCGCGCCATGACCTTTATCGAACGTGCCGCCATGCTGAAAGCGGTGGCGAAGCACCTGCTTAGCGAGAAAGAGACGTTTTATGCCCTGTCCGCCCAGACGGGCGCGACGAAAGCGGACAGCTGGGTCGATATTGAGGGCGGCATCGGCACCCTCTTCACTTACGCCAGTCTGGGCAGCCGCGAGCTGCCTGACGACACGCTGTGGCCGGAAGATGAATTGATCCCGCTGTCGAAAGAAGGCGGCTTTGCGGCGCGCCACGTCCTCACCTCAAAATCCGGCGTGGCGGTGCACATCAACGCCTTTAACTTCCCCTGCTGGGGGATGCTGGAAAAGCTGGCACCGACCTGGCTGGCCGGAATGCCCGCCATCATCAAGCCCGCCACCGCTACCGCGCAGGTGACTCAGGCGATGGTGAAATCCATCGTGGACAGCGGGCTGGTGCCGGACGGCGCCATCAGCCTGATTTGCGGCGGCGCGGGCGATCTCCTCGACCAGCTCGACAGCCAGGACGTGGTGACCTTTACCGGCTCCGCCAGCACCGGGCAAAGCCTGCGCGTGCACCCGAATATTGTGGCGAATTCAATACCGTTTACCATGGAAGCCGACTCCCTGAACTGCTGCGTGCTGGGGGAAGACGTCACGCCGGAACAGCCGGAATTTGCGCTGTTTATCCGGGAGGTGGTCCGCGAGATGACCGCCAAGGCCGGGCAGAAATGTACCGCCATTCGCCGGATTATCGTCCCGCAAAGCCAGGTTGATGCCGTAAGCCAGGCGCTGATTGCCCGCCTGGAAAAGGTGGTGGTGGGCGACCCGGCGCAGGAAGGCGTGAAGATGGGGGCGCTGGTCAACGCCGAACAGCGGGCGGACGTGCAGGAGAAAGTGGATCAGCTGATCGCCGCAGGCTGCCAAATCCGTCTTGGCGGCAAAACGGATCTACAGGCCGCGGGCGCGTTCTTCCCGCCGACCCTGCTGTTCTGCCCTCAGCCGGATGAAACGCCTGCCGTGCACGATACCGAAGCCTTCGGCCCGGTCGCTACGCTGATGCCGTATCGCAGCGCAGACCACGCCATGCAGCTTGCCCGCGCGGGCGGCGGCAGCCTGGCGGGGACGCTGGTCACAGCCGATTCGGCGATTGCCCGCCAGTTTATTGCCGGCGCGGCGCGCGCCCACGGGCGTATTCAGATCCTTAACGAGGAGTCATCGAAAGAGTCCACCGGCCACGGCTCCCCGCTGCCGCAGCTGGTCCACGGCGCCCCGGGGCGCGCGGGCGGCGGCGAAGAGCTGGGCGGCCTGCGCGCGGTGAAACACTACCTGCAGCGCACCGCGATTCAGGGCAGCCCGTCGATGCTGGCCGCCATTGGCAAACAGTGGGTGCGTGGCGCAACGGTGCAGGAAGATCGCGTGCATCCGTTCCGCAAATACTTCGAGGAGCTACAGCCGGGCGACAGCCTGCTTACGCCGCGCCGCACCCTCACGGAAGCGGACATTGTGAACTTTGCCTGCCTGAGCGGAGACCATTTCTACGCCCATATGGACAAGATCGGTGCGGCAGAGTCGATCTTTGGCGAACGCGTGGTCCACGGCTACTTCCTGATCTCCGCCGCGGCGGGACTGTTTGTCGACGCGGGCGTCGGGCCGGTGATTGCCAACTACGGTATGGAAAACCTGCGCTTTATCGAGCCGGTCAAGCCGGGCGACACCATTCAGGTGCGCCTGACCTGCAAACGTAAAACGCTGAAGAAACAGCGTACCGCCGAGGAGAAACCGACCGGCGTGGTAGAGTGGGCGGTTGAGATTTTCAACCAGCACCAGCAGGCCGTGGCGCTCTACTCCATTCTGACGCTGGTGGCGCGCCAGCGGGGTGATGATTAATCAAAAGCAACTATTTGCTTTAATGATTTGAGCGCATCAAAACAGCCTTAAGCGAAAACCTGACTGGATGGATTTTGTTAACCAAATCATCCAGTCAGCATAGTCTGGATAAGTTACAACCAGAAACATTAAGCAAATTGACCACGTAATTAGCATGGTTATTATTTAGCAACGGGAATGTTCCCGGATTAAATTACATGGAAGAGTAATAGATTATGGCAATCCCTGGTTATCTTTTTTTAACTGATGATGGCGGAGCAAAAATCACAGGCTCAGTGGATATTCGTGACCGCGAGGGAAGCATTGAAGTCACCGGCTTTACGCACAACCTCCGCCTGCCAACGGATCCACTGACCGGTAAAATCACCAGTAAACGCAACCATGCGCCAGTCGTTTTTCAAAAAGAAATTGATTCATCTTCGCCCTACCTGATGAAAGCAGTTGCTACTGGGCAAACCTTAAAACAGCGGAGTTCAGGTGGTATCGCATTAATGACGCCGGACAGGAAATAGAATATTACAATATGCATCTCGATAA
Organism: Enterobacter chuandaensis; assembly: GCF_039718975.1. NCBI lineage: Bacteria > Pseudomonadati > Pseudomonadota > Gammaproteobacteria > Enterobacterales > Enterobacteriaceae > Enterobacter > Enterobacter chuandaensis. The sequence continues at coordinate 2,237,557 of NZ_CP097173.1, read as the reverse complement.
TATTCGCGTGGTTTCCGTTACGCCATTAATGCATGACACAAAAGACCTGATGAAAGAAAAACACAACCATCTTGAAGTCGTGGAACTACGCTACGACAAAATAACCTGGACGTATCGCGACGGTAATTTGCAGTTCGCAGATAGCTGGGCAGAACGTTAATGCGGACTTCTTTGTATTTTACTCCATATGATATTTCTTCATTTTCGCCACCAGGCGTTGATGTTGTCAGCCATATGGTTATCGCTCGATTTCATGGTGGCGCATCATTGATGACTTACGTCTGGTTTTATCAAATGGTGAGGAACCATGGTCCATGGGATTATAAGCAGGGCCGTGCGGAATATGCCAACTTTGGCAATTTCCATTACGGTGCGGTTGGCGCGGCGGCGGGCATACCTGATGGAGTGCTGCTGCGCGGCGCAGGTACTGCGCAGATCCTTGCAGGCACAAGCGATCCGGTAGAATTTGCAAAATATCAGGGTGCCAGTGCTTGTGGAGATGACCCCGTTGATCAGTTATGGATTAGAGCAGGAATAGATTATGCGCGACGCTCGGGGTTTTAACTGGCGAATCGGGGTAGTGGTTTTCATTTTCCTGGGGTTTATCTTGTACCCTTTCCGCGATCTTTTTACCGCGTATGAAAATTTTAAGGAAAGAATTAGGGTTAATGATCGTTTAACTCTGTATATCACCCAGGTAGAAGCAAGTTCTTTATCTAAAGATACGTTTCATTTTTATCTCTATGATGCAAGAAAAAGCACCGAAGAGTTTATGTCTCACGTATCAGATATCGAACCTGTCATGATTACCAACGATGCAAAGGCCGCTGCAACGGTCACAAATGGAGAAATTTACTTTCGTGTTCGCGGAAATATTTACTCCTTCACTGCTGTTGGGCTCGATGTGCGTATTCATCTCGATAGATCAGCTTATTAATCACATTAGGTCTTTATAACGGGGATGTGACCTATCCCCGCTCTTTTTTTAACCTGGCAAGATCAACAAATAACCTGGCAGATGCAGGCAAACGCTTTTCTCATGGGCCTGTCAGGATAAGGCTGTCACAACACAATATACCCTAAATAATTCGAGTTGCAGGAAGGCGGCAAGGGAACGAATCCCCGGGAGCGTACATAAGTACGTGACTGGGGTGAGTGAGCGCAGCCAACGCACCTGCAACTTGAAGTATGACGGGTATAAACACAACAAGATGAGGTCTACGATGGGAAGCAATTCTTCTTTTTCTGCCCGTAGAACGGCGCTGGCCATGGCCGTTGCGCTGTGTTGCGCCTGGCAATCCCCTGTTTTCGCCCACGGCAGCGAGGCACATATGGTCCCGATGGACAAAACGCTGCAGGATTTTGGCGCGGACGTGCAGTGGGATGATTACGCACAGATGTTCACCATTGCGAAAGACGGTGCCTTTGTGAAGGTCAAACCGGGCGCAAAAACCGCCATCGTCAACGGTCAAACCCTCAAACTCGAGGTGCCGGTAGTGATGAAGGGCAAAAAAGCCTTTATCCCAGAGACCTTCATCAACGATGTTTTCCAGTCCGGCCTTGACCAGACCTTCCAGGTTGAAAAACGCCCTCACCCGCTGAACGCGCTAACGGCGGACGAAATTAAGCAGGCCGTGGAGATCGTGAAAGCCTCTGCGGATTTTAAACCAAACACCCGCTTTACCCAGATCGCCCTTGCGGAACCAGCGAAAGCCAAAGTGTGGGACTTTGTGCTCAACGGTACGGCAGTGGATGCCCCTCGCCAGGCGAAGATCGTCATGCTCGACGGCAAGCACGTTATCGAAAGCGTGGTGGACCTGAAGGAAAAAAAAATCCTGCGCTGGGAAGCGGTGAAAGACGCGCACGGCATGGTGCTGCTGGATGATTTCACCGCGGTTCAGCAGATTATCAACGAGAGCACAGAGTTTGCTGAGGTGCTGAAAAAACACGGCATCACCGACCCGAAAAAAGTGATTACCACGCCGCTGACCGTCGGCTATTTCGACGGTAAAGACGGCCTGAAACAGGAAGACCGCCTGCTGAAGGTGGTGAGCTATCTGGACGTCGGCGACGGCAACTACTGGGCGCATCCGATCGAGAACCTGGTGGCCGTGGTCGACCTTGAGCAGAAGAAGATCCAGAAAATTGAAGAAGGCCCGGTCATCCCGGTTCCGCTCGCCCCGCGCCCGTATGATGGCCGCGACCGCGTAGAGACGCCGAAAAAACCGCTGGAAATTATCGAGCCGGAAGGCAAGAACTACACCATCACCGGCGACATGGTGCACTGGCAGAACTGGGATTTCCACCTGAGCCTGGACTCCCGCGTCGGCCCAATGATTTCGACCGTCACCTACAACGACAACGGTAAAAAGCGTCAGGTGATGTATCAGGGTTCGCTCGGCGGCATGATTGTCCCTTATGGCGATCCGGACGTGGGCTGGTACTTTAAGGCCTATCTCGACTCCGGTGACTACGGCATGGGTACCCTGACTTCCCCACTGGTGCGCGGGAAGGACGTGCCGTCCAACGCCGTAATGCTTAACGAAACCATCCCAGACTACACCGGCGCGCCGATGGAGATCCCGTGCGCAATCGCCATTTTTGAACGCTATGCCGGGCCGGAATATAAGCATCAGGAGATGGGCCAGCCCAACGTCAGCGCCGAGCGTCGCGAGCTGGTGGTGCGCTGGGTGAGTACCGTTGGCAACTACGATTACATCTTCGACTGGGTATTCCACGAAAACGGCACCATCGGCATTGATGCTGGCGCAACCGGTATCGAGGCGGTAAAAGGCGTTCAGGCGAAAACCATGCACGATGCCACCGCGAAAGATGACACCCGTTACGGTACGCTGATCGACCATAACATTGTGGGCACCACTCACCAGCACATCTATAACTTCCGCCTGGATATGGACGTGGATGGCATCAACAACAAGCTGGTGGCGATGGACCCGGAAGTGAAGCCGAATACCGCCGGTGGACCGCGCACCAGCACCATGCAGGTGAACCAGTATGACATTGATACTGAACAGCAGGCGGCGCAGAAATTCGATCCGGGCACCATTCGCCTGCTGAGCAACACCAGCAAAGAGAACCGCATGGGCAACCCGGTCTCGTACCAGATCATCCCTTACGCGGGCGGTACGCACCCCGTGGCAACCGGCGCGAAGTTTGCGCCGGACGAGTGGATCTACCATCGCCTGAGCTTTATGGACAAACAGCTGTGGGTGACCCGTTACCACCCGGATGAACTCTACCCGGAAGGAAAATTCCCGAACCGCTCCATCCACGACACGGGCCTGGGGCAGTACAGCAAGGATAACGAATCGCTGAACGACCAGGATGACGTGGTCTGGATGACCACTGGCACCACCCACGTCGCCCGCGCGGAAGAGTGGCCGATCATGCCAACGGAATGGGTGCATACCCTGCTTAAACCGTGGAATTTCTTCGACGAGACGCCAACGCTCGGGAAGAAGAAAGACGAAAAATAACCACCTGCCGGGCAATAGCCCGGTTTTTTTTGCCCCGGCGTTTGAGGATCGTCCGGGCTTGCTTATAGTTACTGATATCTCATTTGAATGATTTATCCCCCGGACGGGAAAGAATTTTATGGAAAAAAGAAAAAAACCGACACTTGAGCGCGCAACCTGGCCGACGCGCCACGCCATGGTTATGCACGGGCTGGCGATGAACCTGCCCTGGCTGGCCTTCGTCAACATCAGCTTTGCCGTGATGATTCTGCTGCGCCACGTTCTGCTTAACGCCAGCGATCCCCTTTATCCCCACTCGCCGCAGCTGACAAAAATGGTCGATGCATCCATGCTCGGCATTATTATCCTCTCTGCCGCGTTGATCCTGATGGCCTGGCGGCGCATTGCCGGTATCAGCGTGGTGCTGTTTATCTGTAGCGCTATCTGGTCGATATCCTGCTTCTGGTTTATCACCCAATTACTGCTGCCACACGTCTGGCCGCTGTGCGTCATTTTATTACTCGCTGGCTTAACGGCGCTCTATTTTTATCCTGAAGGGTTGCTCGCCTTTGTGCTCCCGCTCTGGATCACCCTGCCGGTAGCCAGCTGGACACTGAATAACGGCCTGAATCTTCACTTCGTGGTCATCTGGAGCGTGTTTTCGCTGATCCTGGTTTGCGGGCGTTTCATCCTGTTGAGCTGGTTTGACGAAGCCTGGCGGCGTAACCAGCAAAATCAGCTGCTGATCTCCAGACTGGATGCGCTGGCGCATCAGGATCCGTTAACCAAAACCGCCAATCGCCGGAAGATGGAGGTGGTGCTGGAGAACGCGGTTGAGCAGAAGAAACCGTTCTCGCTGATCATGCTGGATATCGACTATTTCAAACGTTACAACGATACCTACGGGCATCAGGCGGGTGACGAATGTCTGACGCGCGTGGCGCGGGTATTGAAGCAGTCAGTACGAACGCCTGACGATGTAGTGTCACGCTACGGCGGCGAGGAGTTTGTGGTGATCCTGTTTAACTGCCCGGAAAATATCGCCGAAAAGGTTGCCATACGCATTCAGGACGGCCTGCGCGCGGAGTCCATACCGCACGGCGCGTCAACCGTTAGCGACCATGTCACCGTGAGCATGGGGATTGCGGGTATGGTCGAGGGGCTTGCGGGTACCGAGATTATTGCCCGCGCCGATGCGGCGCTGTATCGGGCGAAGGAGGCCGGGCGGGATCGAGCATGCCGGTGAGAAAGGCGGCTATTCCGCATGACGCCCGGCGATCCACTTGCGATACTGGCCGGGCGACATTCCCGTCACGCCAGTGAATGCGCGCCTGAATGCCGTGTCGTCAGCGTAACCGCAATCGCCGGCAATTTGCGCTATGACGTACCCCGGCTGCTCCAGGAGACGCATCGCCTTTTCAATACGCATGCGCGTCAAAAAGTTTTTAGGGCTTTCATTCATCTCCTCCGCCATTTTTCGGTGAAGGGTTCGAGTGGTCATATTCAGCGCCCGGGCAAGCTGCTCTACGGTAATCGCCGGATTTTCATACCGGACGATATGTTCCGCTTTCATTATCATCGGATGTACCGAATTTAAAAAACCTGCTGGCGCGTAAACCTGCTGAGACAACGGCTGGCTGTCCGCCACGGCCATGTCGGCCGTCAGACGCGCCAGCTTCTGCCCCGCGTGCAGACGGATGATATGCAGCGCCAGGTCAACCCACGAGAGCGGGCCGCCGGAGGTGATAACCCGCGCGTCCTGCACCAGCGCTTTACCCCAGACGGGTTTGCTGAGCGGGTAACGCTGGCGGAAAGTATGGTAAAGCCACCAAGTCGTCGTGCATGCCCGCCCATTGAGCACCCCCGCCTCGGCGAGAACCAACCCACCGGCACAGGCTCCCGCAAGCATCGCGCCTTTATCATACTGGCCGCGCAGCCATGCGCCAGCCTCGTGGACCGCCGCTAACGAGACCGGGCGTTTCTGCTCGTCAAGCTTCATCCCGCAGGCAATCACGAGGTCGAAGGTTCCCCCGGTGACAAAGCCCTCATCGGTCTCGATCAGTCGACCCTGCGCGTCCGGGACCGGCTTTCCTTCCGCCGTGATGATGACCACCTCAAATGGCGATATGCCCTCGCCGTCCGGCTGCTGGGCAATCACCTCGTTAGCGAGCCAGAACATGTCGCAGAGCCCAGCCACGGCGGATTTCATACTTCCGGGTAACGCTAAAATGCCAATTCTCATGATTCAGGCCCGAATAAAATGTCTGATTTCGTATGTTAACCGTCATTTCAGACACTACAAGCTTCTTTGCGCCTCTCGTTACACTGTGCTTCAACGTCTCTCAGGAAATTACGTCACGCCTATGAAACCGACACGCTTGCCCGTTCTTCTTTCTTTGCTTTGCATGGCTGCATCGCAGCCTGTTCAGGCGCGGATTAATAACATCATCCTGGTGCACGGTGCCTTTACCGATGGTTGCGTCTGGCAGGAAGTGATAGACCGTTTGCAGACCCGAGGCTACCACGTCACGGCAGTGCAGAACCCTCTGACCTCGCTGAAAGATGACGTCGCCGCCACTGAGCGTGTCATTGACCGTCAGCAAGGGGAAGTGATCCTTGTCGGTCACTCCTGGGCTGGCGCGGTCATCGCTCAGGCAGGCAATAACCCGAAGGTGAAAAAGCTGATTTTTCTCTCCGCCCTTGCCCCCGACAGCGGTGAATCGGTCACCTCTCTTCTTACCCGCATTAACGCCCCGATGGCCGACATGCGCCCGGATAAAAATGGACTGATCTGGCTGGACGATCCCGATGCCTATCAGCGCACGATGGCCAATGACCTGCCTCTCAAACGCGTAAAGCTGCTGACGGCAACGCAGCAGCCCATCGCGGCAAACGCCTTTAGCGAGAAGGTAGAACATGCCGCCTGGCGCGAAAAACCCTCATGGTATCTGATAACCGAAGACGATCGCGCCCTTTCTCCCGGCGTCCAGCAGCAGCTTGCCGGCGCCATGAACGCCACCGTCATGCGTATTAAGAGCAGCCATATGTCGATGATTTCCCACCCGGATACCGTCAGCCAGTTTATCGAACAAGCAACCCAGACCGACGCAAAGGAAACAAAAAAATGAATATCCTGCATATAGATTCAAGCATTAACGGCGAGTTCTCACTTTCACGTCAGCTGACGGCAGAGGTGGTTCGCCAGCTCGCGTCAGATCGGGTGATCTATCGCGACGTCGTTAAAACCCCCATCGCCCATCTCACCGGCACCGTTGCTGCGGGCTTCCGACCGCTGCTGATAGCCGCGGACGCTACGGCTGAAGAAGTCCGCGAACACGCGCTGTCCGAGGAGCTTGTGAACGAATTTCTCAATAGCGACCTCATCGTGATAGGTGCGCCTATGTATAACTTCTCCGTCTCAACGCAGCTTAAGGCCTGGTTAGATCGACTGGCCCAGCCGGGAAAATCCTTCAGCTATACCCCGACGGGCCCGGTGGGGCATGCGACCGGAAAAAGGATTGTCGTCGTTTCAACCCGCGGTGGGATATATCACGGTACGCCAATCGAAGACATGGATTTTCAGGAGCGATACCTGCAGAAATTTTTTGGCTTTCTGGGCATCGACAGAGTGGAATTCGTTCGTGCCGAAGGGGCGACGCGCAGTGAGGAGATCCGGACTAAAGGCGTTGCACAGGCGTTTGACGCTATTCCATCGGTCATCGCCGCAGCATTAAAATAGCCGCCGGGTTAAAGCCTGCCGGGTAACCGCAGCGTTACCCGGCAGTGTTTTCAATACCGCACGCAAACCGACTTGGTTTCGCACCAGCCGTCCAGCCAGTCCGGGCCAAAATCACGTCCTGTACCGGACTGCTTCATGCCCCCGAACGGCAGGTTGGCGTCAATCAGCGTATGGCTGTTCACCCAGACGGTGCCCGCCTGCAGCCTGTCGGTATACTCCAGCGCCTTGCTGATGTTCTGCGTCCAGACGCTGGCCGTCAGGCCATATTCGGTGTCGTTTGCCAGCTGGAGCGCCTCTTCCCCGTCGGATACCCGTACCAGGTTGACCACCGGACCAAACACCTCTTCCCGGGTTAACCGCAGCGCGGCATCCGGGTTCACCACCAGCGTAGGCGAGACGTAATAGCCTTTGCCTTCCGGGCCGCGGTTACCCACGATCAGCTCCGCGTTGCGCGACGTCGCTTCGTCGAGGAAGGTCTGCACCTTATCGCAGTGCGCGCGCGACACCAGCGGGTTGATAAACGCCTCCGGCGACATGCCCGGCCCGACGCTCAGGGATTTCACCGCCTGTTCGAACCCGCTGACCAGCGTGTCAAACAGCGGCGCTTCAATATAAATGCGGGAGCTCGCCGCGCACACCTGCCCCTGGTTGAGGAAACTGCCGGTCATTAATCCTTCTATCACCCACGCCGGGTCCGCATCCTTGAGCACGATGGCCGGGTTTTTCCCGCCCAGCTCCAGGGTCACCCCGGTTAGCGTGTCCGCCGCCGCGCGGGCAATTTGCTTACCCGTAGCCGTTGAGCCGGTAAAGCTCACCTTCGCGATATGCGGGTGCGAGGTCAGCGCTGCGCCACACACCGCGCCGCTCCCGGTCACCACGTTGAATACCCCGTCCGGAATGCCCGCTTCACTGGCCAGCTCCGCCACGCGCAGCAGGGTCAGCGGCGTGGTTTCAGACGGTTTAATGACAATAGAGCAGCCCGCGGCCAGCGCTGGCATCACTTTCCACATCCCGATCATTAGCGGGAAGTTCCAGGGCACAATCCCGGCCACCACGCCAACCGGCTCTTTGCGCGTCCACGCCTGGTAGCGCGCACCTTGCGGCAGCGGGATGGAGAGATCGAGGGTTTTACCGGCTATTTTCGTGGTCAGCCCGGCGGTATAGCGCATCCAGTTCAGGGTACAGCCGACTTCAAAGGCACGGGAGATGTTGATCGATTTCCCCTGCTCCAGCGTTTCAAGCTGGGCCAGCTCCTCGCCGTGCTGCTCGACCAGATCGGCGAAACGGAGCAGGATCCGCTCGCGCTCCGCCGGTAATTTTCCGGCCCAGCTGCGGGCAACAAACGCGCGCCAGCCGGACATCACCGCGCGGTCAACGTCATCGACGCTGGCATCGGCGGTCGAGGCAATCACCTCACCCGTGGCCGGGTTGTAGACATTCAGCCGCTTTTCACTGTCTGACGCGGCCTGACGCCCTTCAATCCACAGGCCATGATGTCGGTCTAAAAACTGCTGCACGGCAGGCAGAATGGCCACCTGTGATTCAGACATAGGATACTCCTTCGTTGTTATTCTCAGGGTGTTAATCCAGTCTAAGTGGGGTTTTGCATTCTCGCTTTTGTCTCTGTGACATTCGCTTTGCCACCTGTGACAGGTGCCGCAATTCGCGATAATTGCCGCTTATATCGCTGTTACCGGTGAGTGTTCTTTCCTATAGTCAGCCTCATAGCTCTGACAAAATGCAACACAAATGCAACAATGCGAAAACGTTGACGGTGCAGTGAGAGAAGCGATGGCGTGTGCAAGTGACCAGGAAAAGTATCAGCAGTGGCTGGCGCAAATTAACCAGGTTTGCGGGCGTTTTAACGCCCAGCCCACCGGGGGCAAATTCTTCGGTGAGCTGGAGACCAGCTATGCGCGCAGCCTGAAGCTCAGTACCGTCACTGCAGGCGGGGTAAACCTGTTCCGCTCTCATCAGGAGATCCAGCAGAGTAATGATGCCTGGTTCTACACCGTCTTCCAGCTTGAAGGCAGCGCGGAAATTGAGCAGGATGACCGTCGCGCGCTGCTTAAAACCGGTGATATTACGCTGCTTGACGCATCGCGCCCCTGCTCAATCAACTGGCGGGAAAAATCCCGCCAGATTTCGCTGCTGGTTCCCCGTCAGATTATTGAGCAGCAGTGCCGCTTTCAGGAGATAAACTGCGCAACGGCCCTTTCCCGCACCTTGCCCACTGTACAGCTGAGCCATCGCCTGCTGATGGAGAGCATGAGCAATGCCGACCTGAGTGACCGGGAGAGTGAAGCGGCGCTCGAAGCGATGATCTGCCTGCTGCGCCCCGCTTTTCAGCAGCGCGACGTGATGCAGCCGCGTAAGGAGCGCCAGTTCCAGCATGTGGTGGCACTGATTGACGACCATATTCAGTCTGAAGCGCTGCGCCCGGAATGGATTGCTGCCGAGAGCGGAATGTCCGTGCGCAGCCTCTACCGCATGTTTGCCGAGAAGGGACTGGTGGTAGCGCAGTACATTAAAAACCGTCGTCTGGATCTCTGTGCGCAGGTACTGCAATCCACCGGCGATGATGAAAAGCTGGCGGGCATTGGCTACAGCTGGGGGTTTACCGACCATAGCCATTTCTCAACGGCCTTTAAGCAGCGTTTTGGCGTCTCGCCGGGTGAATACCGCAAGCGCTACCGCTAGCTACTTTTTAAGCCATTTTCCGTTAATGCCCTTGACGTATTCGCCCGGCTGCGCCCGAGCAACCAGTTTTTGCCCCGCCATTTTCGCCACTTCATCGACCGGTAAATTATTGCTGTCGGCGAGCTTCTGATAGCTCTCCGTGCGCGCCGCGTTAATGCGGCTCACCAGCTCCAGCGTTTCAGCATCCTGTTGGATCGGAGCAAGATAACCGCTGAGGGTTTCCCCCACGCGCCCCTGCGCCCGGGCATCGTTTAAGGTCAGCCCAGCCGCCTGCACGTTTATACTCAGGGCCAGTAAAATCAACGCTAATCGTTTCATGGCGTCCTCAGAACAGATCGCTGCGCGATTTCAGCAGGGTTTCAACGTCTTTATCGACCTTGATGTGGATCTCATGTTCGATTTTGACATTCATATTGATGGTAATCGGCTCCTTTGGCGCAGCGACTTCAATGCGCGGCGTACAGCCGGTCAGTAGCGCGGCAACGGTGAGCGCACCAGCCATCTTTTTCATTGTTGTTCCTCACTTTCCTTGCCAGTCGAACTGCGCAGAGCGGGTATCGCCGCGTGTTGCTCAAACCAGGTTTGCAGGTTGTCACCAAAACGCAGGCTGCGCCACAGGGTAAAGACATTCTCGTCATGGGTATAGTTCAGGTTGACGGAGCTGCTTTTGCCGTCCACGCGGCTGGTCCCCTTGATGGTCGCCTGCATGGTTAATTCACCCAGGTTATCTAAATTGATTCTCGTCCACGACTGCGAAATTTCCATGTAGCGGAGCCAGTTAATCGCCGCGCCCGCAACCATATTATCTTTCACGATGGCGTCAGCCGTATCTTTGTCAACACGCAGCGTCATCGGCCCGGGGTTGGTCAGCCAGCCATCTTTAATGATCCACTTTTCATTGTCCAGCCAGAACGGCAGCGCCCCGCTGACCGGGCCTGACATGGCAAACTGCTTCGGATTGACGGCGCTAATCAGCTCGCTGGAGGAGATATTGTCCACGCGCAGCAGCGCCGGATCGTGCTGCGGCATCCGCAGCTGCTGCATGGTGATCTTCCCGCCGAGGGTTTCCACCTTCACGTTAGTGAGCAGCAGCGGATTGTCCTCTGTCCAGGGATAATCCCCCTGCAGGTCCGCGGTAATATTGCGCGCGGTCACCAGGTTTTCCACTTCGCCGATGCGCAACGTAACCGGGCCGCGCGTGCCCAGGGACCAGGTCCCCTCGCTGAAGCGGAACGGCAGCACAAAATCGACGCCGTTAATCTGGTTATCCGGCATCCAGGCGCTGCCGGATTTCAGCACGCCGTGCCCGCCCGCTTCAAAGCCCTGTTCGGCTGCCGCCGAGAAGGCGACCTGCGCATAGAGTTCCCCGTCGCGTAGCGTCATTTTCCAGTCCGGCGGGATCAGCGGCTGGAAGACGGTGAGCGACTGTTTCGGCCACCAGGCCTGTCCGCGAAGGCGCTCCCCGTCCCAGCGGCCGTTTACCTGTACCGGGCCAATTTTTTCCGCACGGAGATCGCCCTTAAACTGGAAAATCGTCGGGTCGGTGCCGTCGACGCTGAATGTCAGGACCGACGGCGGCAAAACGCTGCCGCCAGCGAACCGGGTTTGCCCGGCATTGAGCGACAGCGCGCCGCTAAAGGTCGGTTTTTCCGGATCGCGAAGCCAACGCACCGGATGATCCAGCACCAGGCGCGGCTTGCTGACCTCCATCGTGCCGTACTGGAGCTTGTCAAAACCGGTGGAGAGCGCGGTGAGCTCGATGAGTTTATCCCGCCATTCGCCTTTCCCGGCGACATCCCAGCGGGCATTCATTGGCGTAAAGCCGCCTTTTCCCCAGTAGCGCCACTGCCACAGGCCGTTATCGGGGATAAAATCGTTGGCCTGACCGTCCAGATGGAGTTCAAAATCGCCCATCTCGTTTTCATGAGCACGCAGAATAGCCTGTAGACGGCCGTCCACGCCCTTTTGCGTCAGCTTCACGCCCGCCAGCGGCCAGCGGATTTCATCGATATCGAGTGAGTCAATAATGCGCCCGCGCGAGCGGAGCAGCGCGCCGGGCTGGAAGTCGAGCTGCGGTTCATACAGGCTGCCGGTTAGTCTGGCGGGCAATTTGGCGTAAAGAATAAGATCGTTTTGCTTCGCCTCGCCGCTCAGATGCAGCGGCATGTCGCTGTTTTCCATACTGAGCCTGCCGGGCCCAATATTCAGTACCGCGTTGCCTTTCCCCGCATCGCCTTGCGTCAATACGTTCAGCCGTCCGGTCAGGGTGGCTTTTTCCAGCCCCTGCTGCCAGTTTTCGGCACGCAGGGAAACCCGACCGCTGAGCGGCATACCGGAGAGATCCCAGTTCCAGTGTCCGTCGCTGATGTTCAGTTGCTCCGCCGTGACCTGCCACGGCAGGTCAAGCAGCGGATCGGGGTTGTCCCGCGCCATGACCACCAGTTGTCCCTGATTATCTTCCCAGTCCAGATCGGCATCGACCAGGGACGTTAACTGTGGCACGTTAAAGGTGGCTACCGCGTGGCCTTTCACCGGCACGCCGTCCGGAACCAGCGGCAGCGTGAACTCACCCACCAGCTTAATGGGCTGCGGCTGGTCCGGGAGCTGTACATCAAACTGGCTGACCGAGAGCGTCTGACCGCGAAGCGTGCCTTTAATGCTGACCTGCTCGCCTTTGTAAGCGATCTCCTGGCTGGAGGGCGTCAGTGACGCATTAAGCTCGCCCTGCCACTGCTGCCAGGGAGAGAGCGTCAGACGGTGAATGGTGAGCCAGGTGTTCGGTAACACCGCCTGCCATTGTGCCAGCGTTTTGGGCGCGACGGTTGAGGGCGCAGACTGGGGAATCTTGCTCAGACAGACGGCGTTAAGATCCAGCGAGCCGATATCCAGCTTCCAGCGGCTCGGATGTGACAGCGTCACGTTATCAATGCGGGCAATTTCGCACTCTTCCACCAGATAGCGGAGATCGGGGATCACCAGCGCGTGACGGGTGAGTTTGGGGCTCTCTTCAAAAGCGATGCGCGTTCCAACCGGAAGCCAGATCCCGGCGAGCGTCGGCACCCACTGGGCGAGCGTCATCAGCAGCGTCAGCGGCACCAAAATCAACAGCAGTAAAACCGCAATGGCGGCTTTGTATTTACCCTTCATGGGCAGTTAATATCCTGATTTTTCGAAAGAATTAAGCCGGCAATGCCGAATATTGTCGCATGTTTAGCCAGTCAGTTGAAGGGAATGCCATTTTTAAGGATAGATGTTCTAGAATAATTGATAGAACTTATTGAATTCAATAATATTTTATAAATTGTAAGATAATTTTAATCATGCTAACGTGAATGCAAAATCACTGGAGAAAGTCTTATGAAACTCGCGGTATATAGCACAAAGCAGTACGACAAAAAGTATCTGCAACATGTTAACGAGGCTTACGGGTTTGAGCTTGAATTTTTCGACTTTCTGCTGTCCGAAAAAACCGCCAAAACGGCGCACGGCTGTGAAGGCGTCTGCATTTTTGTTAACGACGACGGCAGTCGCCCGGTGCTGGAAGAGTTGAAAAAACAGGGGGTGAAGTACATCGCCCTGCGCTGTGCGGGCTTTAACAACGTGGATCTCGACGCGGCGAAAGAGCTGGGTCTGAAGGTAGTGCGCGTCCCGGCCTACTCCCCGGAAGCGGTGGCGGAACATGCGATTGGCATGATGATGTCGCTTAACCGTCGTATTCACCGCGCTTATCAGCGCACCCGTGATGCCAACTTCTCTCTGGAAGGGCTGACCGGCTTTACCATGTACGGCAAAACCGCGGGCGTGATCGGCACCGGTAAAATTGGCGTGGCTGCCCTGCGCATTCTGAAAGGCTTCGGCATGCGTCTGCTGGCGTTCGACCCCTACCCAAGCGCTGCGGCGCTGGAGCTGGGCGTGGAATACGTCGACCTGCCGACCCTGTTCTCGCAGTCTGACGTGATCTCCCTGCATTGCCCGCTAACACCGGAAAATTACCACCTGCTTAACCAGGCGGCGTTTGACAAGATGAAAGATGGCGTGATGATCATCAACACCAGCCGCGGCGGGTTGGTTGACTCTCAGGCCGCTATCGAAGCGCTGAAAACCCAGAAAATTGGCGCGCTGGGGATGGATGTTTATGAGAACGAGCGCGATCTGTTCTTCGAAGACAAGTCCAACGATGTGATCCAGGACGACGTGTTCCGCCGTCTGTCAGCCTGTCATAACGTCCTGTTTACTGGCCACCAGGCGTTTTTGACTGCCGAAGCGCTGATCAGCATTTCTGAAACCACGCTCGGTAACCTGAAGCAGCTGGAAAAAGGTGAAGCGTGCCTTAACGAACTGGCATAAGCGTGACGCCGGGTGATGGCTATGCACCACCCGGCGTACTGTCGGTTTCCCAGCTTCGGTGCGCAACCCGCCACCAGAGCAGAACGGCCCCCAGCGCAATCGCGCTCAGCACGCTGAATGCCGTCGCAAAAGAGTAATGACCGGCAATCGTGCCGGTTAACGCCGGGCTCATGGATGCGCCAATGCCCTGCATCAGCATCACCACACTCTGCCCGGCATTGACGTGCCCGCTCCCGCGCAATAACACCACGATAAACGACGGTACCACGACGCCCAGGATCCCGGCGGCCAGTCCGTCGAGAATTTGTACCGGAACCATCATCAACGGTGCGTCCGTGATGGCTGCCAGCACCGCGCGCACCGGCATCACCAGCAATGCCAGCATAATCAGGTGCCAGTAGCCGTAACGTTCTATTCGGCCTGCAACCCAGATGGCAACGGGGATCATCACCGCCTGCGAGATGATAACGGTGCCTGCCGCGAACAGGCCAGGGTTGATCGAGGCGGGTGCCGCGGCAACCCTCATGCTCAGCATCGGAAGCAGTGCGGCGTTCGCCAGGTGGAACAGCAGCAGCGTCAGCCCGGTCACAAACAGCGCCCGGTTTTTAATTAACACCGCGAAGCCGGGGACAGGAACGTTACCTGAAGATGAAAGCCCTCGCGCCGCATCGTTATCAATGTCCCCGTTACGGATGGCAAGCAGCGCGCAGAGCGTCAGCAGCGTCGTGCAGGTCATCAGCAGAAAAATCCCGCCGACGCCCCAGTACCAGGCAATGCCGCCTGCTATCACGGCGGTGACAAAATTACCGCCATGATTGAACGCCTCGTTTTTACCCATCTGCGCGCTAAACCCGCGCTGGCCGGTCAGGCCCAGCGTTATCCCGGCGACCAGCGGCCCGACAAACGCCGCACAGATGCCGGTGACGATTTGCGAGACGGCGACAAGGCTGGTCTGCTGGCTAAACCAGAGCAGCAGCGTGCTCAGGGTGATCAAAATGCAGAGCAGCGCCAGCACGGTGCGTTTGTTCCGCGACGTGTCAGTAATCACCCCCGCCGGGAGCGTAGCCAGTAATCCCGCCAGCCCACCGGCAGTCATCAGAATGCCGATATCATCAGGCGTCCAGTGGCGTTCTGTCAGAAAGATGCCGAGAAAAGGACCGAGGCCGTCGCGGACGTCGGCAATGAAAAAACTTGTGAGGCATAACGCCCGCAGCGAACGAAGAGACATAGAGCGTCGGCCTGAACCAGGGGGATCGTACAAAAAGGTAAGCTGAGTTTAACAGCCCGCAGCAAACCCAAAAACTACGTGATCTAATAATAGGCACAGCGTTTCTGGCCGGACGACGCTGCGCTTAGCTGGCCTACGGCATCCGCAGGCCCGCGCAAGCGAAGCGCCGCCGGGCGGCTGGCTCAGTCCTCCAGGCCGCGGTTTTTAAGCATCGGCTCAATCTTCGGATCGTGCCCGCGCCAGTTTCGATAAAGTTCAGCTAAATCAGTACTATTCCCGCGCGACAAAATCGCCTCGCGGAATATTTTCCCGTTTTCACGCGTCAATCCGCCCTCTTCGACAAACCACTGATAGCCATCGTCCGCCAGCATTTGCGTCCACAGGTAGGCGTAATACCCCGCCGCGTAGCCGCCGCCGAAGATATGGGCAAAGTAGCTGCTGCGATAGCGCGGTGGTACGGCGGGCAGATCCAGCCCCTCTTTTTTCAGCGCTGCTGCTTCAAAATCCTCCACGCTCGAAACCGCTTCACCGATGCCGTGCCAGTTCATGTCCAGCAGTGCGGCGCCCAGCAGCTCGGTCATGTCATAACCCTTGTTGAACTGGGTTGCATTAAGCATGCTTTCCCGCAGCGCGTCCGGCATCGGTTCACCGGTTTGGTAGTGGCGGGCATAGTGGGTAAACACCTGCGGATGGCTGGCCCAGTGCTCGTTGATTTGCGACGGGAATTCAACGAAATCACGCGGGGTATTGGTGCCGGAGAGCGTGGCGAAACGCTGGCTGGCAAACAGGCCGTGAAGGGTGTGACCAAACTCGTGGAACAGGGTTATCACGTCATCCCAGGAGAGAAGCGCAACGCCGCCGTTAGCCGGTTTTTGGTAGTTACAGACGTTATAGATCACCGGGCGGGCAGCAAACTCGAAGGATTGCTCGACGAAATTGCCCATCCAGGCCCCGCCCTGTTTGGAATCGCGGGCAAAGTAGTCGCCGTAAAACAGCGCCATGCCCTCACCGGTGTGGTCGAAAATTTCCCATACGCGGACGTCCGGGTGGTAAACCGGAATATCGAACCGTTCCACAAAGCGGATGCCAAACAGCTGGCTGGCCGCCCAGAATACGCCATCCTGCAATACGGTATTGAGCGCAAAATAGGGCCTGATTTGCGCCTCATCGAGGGCGTATTTCGCCTGGCGCACACGCTCGGCATAAAAGGCCCAGTCCCAGGCCTGCACGGTGAAGCCGCCCTGCTCGTCATCAATCACTTTCTGAATATCGGCCTGCTCGCGCTCTGCACGGGCACGCGCCGCGGGCACAATGCCGCGCATAAAGGTCAGCGCGGCCTCCGGGGTTTTCGCCATCTGGTCGGCGATGCTCCAGCTCGCGTAATCCTTAAAGCCCAGCAGGCTGGCCTGCCGCGCGCGCAGCGCCGTAAGGCGGAGAATGAGCGCTCGGGTGTCGTTTTCATCCCCTTTCTGGGTACGCGTCCAGCCTGCGTTAAACAGATTTTCGCGCGTCTGACGATTGCGCAGCGCTGAAAGCGCGGGTTGCTGAGTGGTATTCAGAAGTGGGATCAGCCAGCGATCGTTCAGCCCACGCTCCGCGGCGGCCTGCGCAGCGGTAGCGATCTCATCTGCGCTGAGGCCTTCAAGCTGGTGCGCATAATCCACCACCAGCCCGCCCGCCTTATCGGCAGCCAGCAGGCGCTGATTAAACTGGCTGGTCAAGGTTGCAGCCTCGGTATTCAGCGCCTTCAGCTCGGCTTTTTCTGTCTCGTTCAGGCGCGCACCGGCAAGAATAAAGCGCTGGTACGTCTCCTCGACCAGCCGACGTGATTCGGCGTCCAGCGCGGTGCGATCCTGCCAGACGCTCTCCACGCGGGAAAAGAGCGCGTCGTTCAGCCAGATATCGTTCGCCAGCGCGGCAAGTTCAGTGGAGAACTGCTCCTCCAGCTCCTGCAGGTAACCGTTAGTATGCGCGGAGGTCATAGCGAAGAATACGCTGCTGACGCGCGAGAGCATAACGCCGCTTTTTTCCAGTGCCAGCACGGTATTGTTGAAGTCCGGTGCAGCGGACTGAGTAACGATAGCGTCAATATCCGCGCGCTTCTGGCGAAGCGCTTCGTCGAAGGCCGGGCGATAGTGGCTGTCGTTGATTTCATCAAAACGCGGAGCCTGGTAAGGCAACAGGCTAATGTCAAAAAAGGGATTCGTGACCGACATCTTTCACTCCTGAGTACGGGTATCTTCCCAGAGTAGGCCAGGCCGCCACTGGCTGCAATGCCGTCATACAAATGTGGCCTTAACGCATCCTCTGCGGCCGTGCTATGTTAGTACAACACAAAAAGCGTTGAGGAACAGTGAGATGATTATTTTAGTTACCGGGGCAACGGCGGGTTTTGGTGAAAGTATCACGCGTCGCTTCGTCGCCAACGGGCATAAGGTGATTGCAACGGGCCGCCGTCAGGAGCGCCTCCAGGAGCTGAAGGACGATTTAGGTGACAGCATCCTGACCGCGCAGCTGGACGTGCGTAACCGCGCGGCCATTGAAGAGATGATTGCTAACCTGCCGTCAGAGTGGCGCGCCATCGACGTGCTGGTCAACAACGCCGGTCTGGCGCTGGGCATGGAGCCCGCTCACAAAGCCAGCGTTGAAGACTGGGAAAACATGATCGACACCAACAACAAAGGGCTGGTCTATATGACCCGCGCGGTGCTGCCGGGCATGGTCGAGCGCAACCGTGGCCACATTATCAACATCGGTTCTACCGCCGGGAGCTGGCCTTACGCGGGCGGCAACGTCTATGGCGCGACGAAAGCGTTTGTGCGCCAGTTCAGCCTCAACCTGCGTACCGACCTGCACGGCACCGCCATTCGCGTTACCGATATCGAGCCGGGCCTGGTGGGCGGCACCGAATTCTCCAACGTACGCTTCAAAGGCGACGATGCGAAAGCGGATAAAACCTACGAAAACGCCAATGCCCTGACGCCAGAGGACATCACCGAAACGGTCTGGTGGGTCGCGACGCTGCCAAAACACGTCAACATCAATACCGTGGAAATGATGCCGGTCAGCCAGAGTTTCGCCGGGCTTAACGTCCATCGCGGCTAAATGATGCTCTCCCGGCCTGCGGGCCGGGTATGTGATGCCGGGTAAAAGAATGGTAGTATGTTCGGGTTAACTCTCTGAGAAATCACAACCCATGGCCGCTGAATCGCAACTCAACCCTACCCAGCCCGTTAATCAGCAAATTTATCGTATTTTACGCCGCGATATCGTCCATTGCCTGATCCCGCCGGGAACGCCGCTCTCTGAAAAAGAGGTGTCCGTGCGTTTTGATGTCTCCCGTCAGCCGGTGCGCGAGGCGTTTATTAAACTTGCCGAGAATGGCCTGATTCAGATCCGCCCCCAGCGCGGCAGCTATGTAAATAAAATTTCCCTTTCTCAGGTGCGTAATGGCTGTTTCGTTCGCCAGGCTATTGAATGCGCGGTAGCGCGCCGTGCCGCAACGCTCGTCAACGACAACCAGTGTTACCTGCTGGAGCAGAACCTTCACCAGCAGCGCATTGCGATTGACCGTAAGCAGCTCAACGATTTCTTTCAGCTTGACGATGAATTCCACCAGAAGCTGGCGCAGATTGCAGATTGTCAGTTAGCCTGGGATACGATTGAAAACATCAAGGCCACCATTGACCGGGTGCGCTACATGAGCCTGGATCATGTATCACCGCCGGAAATGCTGCTCCGCCAGCATCATGATATTTTCAGCGCGCTTGAAAAACGCGACCCGGAAGGTGTGGAAAAAGCCATGACGCTCCATCTGCAGGAAATTAGCGAATCCGTGCAGCTTATTCGCCAGGAAAATAGCGAGTGGTTTAGCGAAGAGTAATTTTCGCCGCCCCTTTCGGGAGCGGCGAGATGATTAACGAACGACTAGCACCGGAATCGTGGCGTAACGCAGAATTGATTCCGCATTTGACCCCAGCAGATGGGTCGTAATGCCTGGATTTTTTGACCCGATGACGATCGCATCATATTCCCCTTCTCTGCTCAGCTTGATAATTTCATCGCGGACATTGCCAAAACGAACCAGAGAGTGAATATTCTCCGGGGCGATATCGAACAGTCTTTTTAACTCGTTCATTTTCTTTCCGGATTCTGCGGTCATATACTCTTCGAACTTTTTAATATCGGCGTTGAATCCGCGCAGCAGAGACCGACTGCTGGCAGGCAAAATGTTGACCAGGGTAATCGATGCGCCCTCAGCCTTCGCAAGGTTTGCCGCGTGGCGAACCGCTTTGTCGCTCAAATCCATTTCAAACACATCAACAGGCATCAAAATTTTCTTATACATAAGCCTGGCTCCTTATTCCGATGAAGGGTTATTTCCTGTATCCAGAATGGCATCGGCAATATAAACCAACCCTCAACGATCCCACCGCGAAACTATCAGCAATGGAAAATAAGTGTCTGCTTTGTAAATTGCTGTCGTGAACCGTCAGCGCGTCGCTGAATAAAGAAAAAAGTGTGAGTTTGATCAAAAACAAAAAAATGAAATGCAGACAGGCGTATTTATATGCCCCGTGAACGGCAAAACCTGAAATAGCGCCGTAACGACCGGTTAGAGAGGAGAAAATACCATGATGACATACGACCGTAACCGCAATGCAATCACCACCGGCAGCCGCGTCATGATCAGCGGCACAGGCAAAACGGGTGTGATTAAGGCGATCCACAGCGAAGGGCTTGATGCCGCGCAGGTGCGTCGTGGCAAAACGGTGGAAGTGGAAGGATGCGACGGTAAGTTCGAACCGATCGAGCTGATTCGCCTGGGTATGCACTAAACGTGCGCGTGTTATGCCGCCGCAAACGGCGGCATATCAGGGATTACAGGTGAGACACGCGTTCAGCCACCGCGGCCTTCGCCCCCCTCTGCAGTAACAACTCGTATGCGCTCATCACCGCCGCGACAAAGACGTTTTCCTGCGGCAGCTCTTTACCAAAGATAGCCTCAATGCCGAGCAGCGCCTTAACCCGACTTTCCCCTTCCGCGCTCCCCTTCACCGCCGCCTGGATCGCCGCCAATTGCGGGTCGCTCACGTCAATGGCGTTACCCTGCTCGTCCACGCCGCCAACATAACGCATCCACCCTGCCACGCCCAGCGCAAGCAGCGGGAAAGGCTTCTGATGTACCAGGTGCCAGCGCACGGAATCGAGCATACGCTGTGGAAGCTTCTGGCTGCCGTCCATCGCGATTTGCCAGGTACGATGGCGCAGGGCCGGGTTGCTGTAGCGGGCAATCAAAAGATCGGCGTAGTGTTCTAAATCGACGCCTTTTACTTTTAGGGTCGGCGCCTGCTCGTTAAGCATCAACGCGCGAGCGGCGATGCGGTAGTTCTCATCTTCCATACAGTCGTTGATATGCGGGTAACCGGCCAGATAGCCAAGATACGCCAGGAACGAGTGGCTGCCGTTGAGCATCCGCAGCTTCATCTCTTCAAACGGAATGACGTCTGACACCAGCTCAGCCCCGGCTTTTTCCCACTCGGGACGCCCGGCCACAAAGTTATCTTCAATGACCCACTGGCGGAACGGCTCGCAGGCCACCGCTGCCGGGTCACGAACGCCGGTCAGCTGCGCGATTTTATCCAGCGTATCGGGAGTGACCGCCGGTACAATGCGATCCACCATGGTTGACGGGAAAGTGACGTTCGCGTCGATCCAGTCCGCCAGTTCACTGTCTACCGCCCGCGCGTAAGCGCAGGTTACGTTGCGCATGACGTGACCGTTTTCCGGCATGTTGTCGCAGGACATCACGCTGAACGCAGGCAGCCCCGCCGCTTTGCGTCGTGCCAGCGCTTCCACCACCACGCCCGGTGCGGATTTCGGCTGATGCGGATTTTTCAGGTCGGCGACGATGAAAGGATGATCGAGCATCAGTTGCCCGGTTGCCGGAGAGTGGCAGTAGCCTTTTTCGGTGATGGTCAGCGAAACGATCGCCACCTGCGGTTCACACATCGCCGCCAGCACGCTCTCCAGCCCATCGACCTGCGCATGCAGTGCTTTTTTGACCACGCCAACCACGCGGGATGTCCACGCATCGGCGGACATCTCCGCCACGGTGTAGAGGTTATCCTGCGCTTTCAGGTCGGCAATCTGCTGCTCGCCGCCAATCAGGTTAACCTCGCAGTAGCCCCAGTCGCTGCCGTGTTCCGCCGCAAGAATGTCGGCATACACCGCCTGATGCGCACGGTGAAATGCGCCAAACCCTAAATGAACAATGCGTGCATTAAGGCTGCTGCGATCGTACTGAGGAAGCGTCGCTTTCGCCTGTAATAACCGGTTTTCCATGATTAAGACTCGTTAATTAGAAAGCTGTGAATCACGGCCGCGCTATTCAAGCGCGGCCGTGCCTGCTGACTACACCAACTAGAATGGCAGTTGGGGTGAAAAAATAACTGCCATCAACCATACTGATACTGCCGTTTGTGTTTTTGATTTATATTAACTTTTGCTCAAGTGGTGTGACATAAACAAAAAGTTGTGTGATAAGTCACGCGAGATATAAACCGTTAGCGCCGCGTGGAGACCGCACCGTAAGCCACGCTCTCTTTTGGCGCGGCCTCCGCAGCATCTTCCGCCGCGCTGAGGTCACGGTCGCGCACTTCCGGCATCAGGATCGCCGAGACCAGCCCAATCACAGAATAGGCCACCAGCATGGCAACAATCGGCCACCAGGAACCTGTCATGTTGCAGAAGATCCCCGCCAGTACCGGACCAAAGCCCACCGCCACCAGACCGCCCGCCTCTTTGGAGATAGCCATACGGGTAAAGCGGTTCCGCGAGCCAAACATCTCCGCCATGGTGATATTTTCCAGGGCAAACAGCCCCAGGACGGCGAAGTTATGGATAACGATGATGCAGAGCATGATCGTCCCGGGTGCATAGCTTTTATCGACGATGATCGACAGCATCGGGTACGCCAGAATGATGGCGGAGATATTAAGGATGATGTACGGCACCCGGCGGCCTACTTTGTCGGAAAGCCAGCCCAGCAGCGGGATGGAGATAAACCCGAGAATGGAGCTTATCATCAGCGCGTCGGTCGGAATGGCCTTATCAAACAGCAGCGTCTGGACCAGATAACCGGCAAGGAACGTCTGGATCAGACCCGAGTTGCCCGCCTGACCGAAACGCAGACCGGTCGCCAGCCAGAAGGATTTGCTTTTTACCATTGAACCCAGCGAGGTGTCCGGCTGCGCTGTTTGTGCATCGTTCACCTTCTCAAAGACCGGGCTCTCCTTGAGGTTCATTCGCAGCCAGATGGCGAAGATCATCACCACGACGCTGGCGAGGAACGGCACGCGCCAGCCCCAGGCGAGCAGCTGTTCACGGTCAAGGGCGAAGAACATGATGGCCCAGATCGCCGTTGCGCTTAGCGTCCCGCAGTTAGTCCCCATCGCTACCAGCGAGGAGATGATGCCGCGCTTCCCTTTCGGGGCGTACTCCGCCAGCATGGTCCCAGC
This sequence comes from Enterobacter chuandaensis, assembly GCF_039718975.1. Taxonomy (NCBI): domain Bacteria; kingdom Pseudomonadati; phylum Pseudomonadota; class Gammaproteobacteria; order Enterobacterales; family Enterobacteriaceae; genus Enterobacter; species Enterobacter chuandaensis. Next base: position 2,214,547 of record NZ_CP097173.1, on the reverse strand, counting down.
CCCGGAGATCTCCGCCCCGGCGCCCAGCCCCTGAATAATACGCAGCGTCACCAGCAGTACGGGGGCAAAAATGCCGATCTGCGCGTAGGTTGGCAGCACGCCAATCAGCGTGGTGCAGATACCCATCATAGTGATGGTGATAAACAGCACTTTTTTACGGCCAATGCTGTCGCCCATTCTGCCGAAGATAAAGGCCCCGACAATACGCGCGATGTACCCTGCGCCGTAGGTCCCCATCGCGAGGATCAGCGCCATCGCGGCCGACTGTTCCGGGAAGAAGATTTCATGAAATACCAGTGCCGCCCCCAGCGAGTAGAGCTGGAAATCCATAAATTCCAGCGCGGTGCCCAGCCAGCCGGAGACGGCGGCTTTCACCAGATCGGAGGTGGTTCTTTGAGGTTGTGCTTGCGTCATAATGGCTATCTCTAAAAGGTAAGATGCGTACCACTGAGAGCCCGTCTTCGCGGGCTCTTAACCGCGTGTAGGGTTATTGCCCGAACGTCAGTAAGACTTTGCAGCACTGCCGCTGGTCTTTCTCAAACAGTTCGATGGCGTCTGTTACATGGTGATAGTCAAAGGTATGGGTGATCAGTTTTTCCGGGTCGATCAGCCCTTTTTGCATCCAGTCGATGACGACCGGGAATTTGTTGGCATTCAGGCGCGAAGAGAAAATCGCCAGCTCTTTGCCGGTGATGCCCTGCTGGACAACCTGGCTCGGTTCGCTGGAAAAGCCCATCAAAACGATCCGCGCAGCGGGAGAAGCCAGGGTTACCACCTCCTGTAAAATCGACGGATGACAGGCGGCGTCAATAATCAGCGTCGGCTTGATGCCCTTTTCCTCCAGCGCGGCCTGCAGCGACTGTTCGCCGTTGTTGAATACCCAGTCCGCACCGCTGCGCTGGGCCATGGTCAGACGCTCATTGATTCTGTCCACGACGATAACCTGCTTCACGTTGTAGACGCCTTTCAGCGCCTGTACGGTGACCAGCCCCATCGGCCCTGCGCCGTAGATCAGCGCAACGTCCTGTTCGGTGGGATTCGCCTGCCCGGTCACGTTGGCGGCAATGGTGAAAGGCTCAACCATGACGGCGTGTTTATCCGGGATCGCATCCGGGATGCGCCAGGCATTTTTCGCGGGTACGGCGGCATATTCGCTGAATCCGCCGTCGCGGTGAACGCCCAGCACCACCAGTGAAGTGCAGACGTTAGGCTTACCGACGGAGCACGGGTAGCAGTGCCCGCAGCTGATCACTGGATCCACCGAAACGCGTTCCCCTAACCGGGACGGTTCTACGCCCTCGCCCACGGCGTCGATTTCGCCAAAAAACTCGTGGCCGATCACGCGCGGATATTTAGCAAACGGATTATGTCCACGGTAGATGTGGCTGTCTGACCCGCAGATCCCGGCCAGTTTGATTTTGACGCGGACTTCCCCTGCGCCTGGCTCCGGGCGCGGGCGCTCTTCAATCACCAGTTGATTCGGCTGTTGAATCACTACGCTTTTCATCGTTCGCTCCTCGGTTACCAGTTCCACAGCGTGCCGTCTTCAAGGCGGGCCACCGGCAGATAAGCCGGATCGTACGGGTATTTCGCCGCCAGTTTTTCATCAAACTCAATGCCCAGCCCCGGCTTGTCACCCGGATGCATATAGCCGTTATCAAAGCGCCAGCTGTGCGGGAAGACCTCAAGCATCTGTTCGGAGTAGCCCATATATTCCTGCACGCCAAAGTTCGGCACCCACAGGTCGAAATGCAGCGCGGCCGCGTGGCAGATCGGTGACAGATCGGACGGGCCGTGTGAGCCGGTACGCACCTGATAGAGCGACGCGAAGTCCGCGATGCGGCGCATCCCGGTGATCCCGCCCGCATGGGTGATGGTGGTGCGGATATAGTCGATGAGCTGCTCTTCGATCAGCTGCTTGCAGTCCCAGATGCTGTTGAACACTTCGCCCACGGCGATTGGCGTGACGGTATGCTGGCGGATCAGGCGGAAGCACTCCTGGTTTTCCGCAGGCGTTGGATCTTCCATCCAGAACATACGGAACTCTTCGATGCTCTTGCCGAAACGCGCCGCTTCGATGGGCGTCAGACGGTGGTGCATGTCGTGCAGGAGATGTTCATTGAAGCCAAATTTACTGCGCACCGCGTCAAACAGTTTTGGCGTAAAATCGAGGTATTTCTCGGTGGACCAGAGCTGCTCTTCCGGCCAGTCACCTTTGGTGGCAGGCTCGTAGGCCAGCCCCTTCCCTTTAGCCATGCCGTAGGTCGTTTTCATACCTGGCACGCCGCACTGCACGCGGATCGCCTTAAAACCCATCTCCTTATGACGAGCGTAATCTTCCAGCACGTCGTCAATGGTGTGCCCGGTGGTGTGGCAGTAGACCATTACCCCTTCACGGGATGCCCCGCCCAGCAGCTGGTAGAGCGGCATGTTGGCCGCTTTGGCTTTGATGTCCCAGAGTGCCATGTCCACGGCGGAAATGGCCGACATGGTGACCGGACCACGGCGCCAGTAGGCGCCCTTATAGAAGAATTGCCAGATATCTTCGATACGGTGCGCATCGCGACCAATCAGCTGCGGGCAGAGATGATCTTTCAGGTAGGAAGCAACGGAGAGCTCACGCCCGTTCAGCGTTGCGTCGCCGAGCCCCACAATCCCCTCATCGGTGGTGATTTTAAGGGTGACAAAGTTACGCCCCGGGCAGGTTACAAACACTTCAGCCCCGACAATCTTCATAATCCATTCCTTACATCGTTCGTTGTGATGTTGGAAATTTACTCATCTGCACTACTACCATACAAGTATAATGATCGTAAAATTAGCGAACGATCACAAAACCCGGGGACTCAGGTACGCCCCCATCCTGCCACAATGATCAGCATACCGCACAGGGCAACCAGCGCGCCGGTCCAGTCGTACGCGCTGAGCTTGACGCCGTCCACCACGCGTAACCACAGCAGCGCAGTACAGACATAGACACCACCGTAAGCGGCGTAGACGCGACCGCTGGCAGCCGGATGCAGCGTTAACAGCCAGACAAAGAGGACCAGCGCGACGCTAGCCGGGATGAGCAGCAATACGGACCCTCCCTTCTTCAGCCAGAGCCAGGGCAGGAAGCAGCCGATGATTTCGCATAGCGCGGTAGCAAAAAAAAGCAGCGTCGTTTTGAACATAGTTAACGTCAGGTGAGGATCTATTTAGGCATCATACCTGATAATGACCTTTACTTTCCCATGCTTGCTCCGCGGGTATGCCGTTATTGCTCTTTGGTGTAGAATCTGAACGGGGAAACCTGCTCATCTGCACCCATTTAAAAGGAAACGCTATGACTACATTAAGCAAACGCCTTTGTCTGACAGCCCTGCTGGCGCTGTCATCGTTCGCCTTTGCCGCCTCTGCGACAGCGGAAACCAGCAAGCTCGTTATCGAGTCTGGTGACAGCGCGCAAAGCCGTCAGAACGCCGCCATGGACAAAGAACAATGGAATGACACCCGCAGCCTTCGCCAGAAGGTCAACAAACGTGCTGAGAAAGAGTGGGACAAAGAAGATGTCGCTTTTGACGCACGCGATAAGTGTCAGCAAAGTGCGAACGTCAACGCCTACTGGGAGCCTAACACCCTGCGCTGCCTGGATCGCCGCACTGGTCGTACGGTAGCCCCATAATGTCGGCTTCCTGCGACGTGAAACTCCGTCCGCTGGAGCGGGAAGACCTGCGCTTCGTCCACCAGCTCGACAATAACGCCAGCGTGATGCGTTACTGGTTCGAAGAGCCTTACGAGGCCTTTGTCGAACTGTCGGATCTTTACGACAAACACATTCACGATCAGAGCGAACGTCGTTTTGTGGTGGAGTGTGAAGGCGAAAAAGCCGGGCTGGTGGAGCTGGTTGAAATCAACCACGTTCACCGCCGGGCGGAGTTCCAGATCATCATTTCGCCCGAGCATCAGGGGAAAGGTCTCGCCTCACGGGCGGCAAAGCTGGCGATGGATTACGGATTCAACGTCCTGAACCTCTACAAGCTTTACCTGATTGTGGATAAGGAGAACGAAAAAGCGATCCATATCTACCGCAAGCTGGGCTTTATGGTGGAGGGAGAACTGATTCACGAGTTCTTTATCAACGGTGAGTACCGCAACACCATTCGCATGTGCATTTTCCAGCATCAGCATCTGGCCGGTCACAAGCCGTCAGGCGCCAGCCTGCTGAAACCAACCGCGCAGTAATTTGCGCGGTTTCATTCTCAGTAATATTCAATCGTGTTTTTGATGGTGTACTTGCGCTCAACGGCGGGTTTGACGCTATCGTCCGTGATCGTCAGATCGCAGCTTACGGGGTTATTGTGTCGATCGTAGTCGCAACTCTGCTTCACGTTGCCCAGCGGCTTGTCGTTTAACATGCTTACTGCCGAGTAATCCATTCTTTTGCGGACATCCTTAGACGGCGTCGACTGGACCGATAAATGCTGATCTCCGGAGACCGTGGATTTGCCCAGCGGATAGCCATCGGCATCGTAGCGGTACTTCACTTCCATCTCTTTACCGTGCGCCGCTACTACAAAACCGTTATCGTCGGTATCCCACGTCACGCCAGCTGACGGCAGTTCAGCCAGCTGGCATTTTCCCTGCAGCTTCACTTTTCGCTGCTGGGTTTCAGCATCGATGTAGTAATTGGCATCCAGCACCAGCGCAACGCCGGTATTCGCTTCCAGGTCGTGCAGTTCCAGGGTATCGAAACACCCTTCCGTCGACACGGTGCCGGTGACCCGCCTGGACACTTCGCCTTTCTCGTTGAACAGCGTCTGGGTAAAGTCTTTGACCGGGCCGCGCAAAGGATCAAAATCAAACTCGTTCGAGAAACTCGCCATCTCGGGCGTAAACGACAGCGGTGCGGAGTTGTTGTCACAACCCGCGAGAGTAGCTGCCAGGAGCGTTATCGCTGCGTATTTCTTCACATCATTTACCGTTCGGATAGAGATAAGGACATATTAGCAAATACAGCAACTTACAGAACAGAAAATCCTTGATCTATTCACTCTTTTTAATTTCCCCATTTGCATTGACGTGACAGGTCAAAATGACTACTTTGGGCGCGCAGGTTTCAATACTTTTATAAATCTTATTCGGCTATTTTCGGGTTAACATCATGATTTACGACTGCTTTTTGTACTATGACGAAGATATGTTACTCGACATCAGATTACATACTCTTGCTAATGTCGTTGACCGTTTTGTCATTGTTGAAGCAACACACTCCTTTACGGGTAAACCGCGAAGTTTGCACTTCGACATTGAGAAATTCGCAAAATTTAAAGACAAAATTATTTATGTGCCATTTGATGAACAACCCATCTTAAAAAACGCGAATAATAACGAGGTTGACGCTTGGGCAAATGAAGCAGCACTTCGCAACTCTATTATGAACGGCTTAAAAAACGCGTCTGATGACGATCTGATTCTCGTCTCAGACGTTGATGAAATCTTTATGCCCCAAACGGTTCAGGCTATTAATCCGAAAGCACTTTGCACAACCATTCATCAAAATGTGTTCAATTATCAGTTCAATCTGCAAGTTCATAACATGGATGATACGCCGAGAAAATGCACGTTGCCTCGCGCCACGTCTTATTACAACCTTAAACATTTCTTCCACGGTGAACCTGAATCGTTCAGAAACTGGAAGCGAGCCCGCAAAGATAAAAACTGGTCATGGTTCAAATGGAACTGGTTAAAAATCAATAACAGGATTGTACGGGATGGCGGTTGGCATTTTTCATGGGTAATGACCCCTGAGAGAATTTCCGAGAAGATGTCGACCATTTCCCATACTGAATACGATCTGCCGGAATTCAATAACCCGGAACATATTATGAAGGTTATCAGCAATGCAGAAGACATCTGGGGACGTGACCGAAAACTGGTCAAAAAAGAAGTCTCCACACGCACCCTGCCTTCCTATCTGGTAGAAAATCAGCATAAGTATTCGCAATTCATCTTATGATTTTGGCAAAGCACCAGGACTATTCAGAAAGATAGTCATAAAACAAAAGCTTACCTAAATCCTGCTATGCTTATCCTCTACACAGAGAAAAGGAGCTACAGATGAAACGGTTACCCTGGATTACCGCCCTGCTGTTAATGAGTGCTTCAACGGCCGCCCTGGCTGCCCCGGACTCCTGCGAACGCGTGAAAAGCGACATTCAGCAGAAAATTATCAACAACGGCGTGCCTGAATCAGGTTTTACGCTAAGCATTGTGCCGAACGACCAGGCCGACCAGCCAGGTACGCAGGTGGTGGGTCACTGCGCCAACGACACCTTTAAAATTTTGTACACCCGTTCAGGCAGCGGGGCCGCTGAGGCTCAGTAATTTGCCCTCAATTTCCTTTGATTTGATAAGGATTAATATTTAGTAACCCCAAATAAGTAACACTCACCCCATCATTAGCCCGGTTGTAATTACGGGAAAAATAATACGCAATGATAATGATGGGGTGAGCCATGTCCGATGTTGAACACCACGGCGGGATTAGCCGTCGAACACTCGTTAAATCCACGGCGATAGGCTCTCTGGCGCTTGCCGCCGGTGGCATCTCGTTGCCTTTTGGACTGAAAAGCGCCGCCGCTGCGGTACAAAACGCAATCAAACCGACAGAAGATAAAGTGGTCTGGGGCGCCTGCTCGGTCAACTGTGGCAGCCGCTGCGCGCTGCGCCTGCATGTTCGCGATGATGAGGTCTATTGGGTCGAAACGGATAATACCGGTGACGATACCTATGGCAATCATCAGGTTCGCGCCTGCCTGCGCGGCCGCTCTATTCGCCGTCGTATCAACCATCCTGACCGTCTGAACTACCCGATGAAACGCGTGGGCAAACGCGGTGAGGGCAAGTTCGAGCGCATCTCGTGGGACGAAGCGCTGAACACGATCGCTGCCAGCCTGAAAGACGTAATCGCCAGATACGGCAACGAAGCGGTCTACATTAACTACTCCTCTGGCATTGTCGGCGGCAATATCACCCGCTCCTCCCCTTACGCTTCGCTGGTGGCGCGCCTGATGAACTGTTATGGCGGTTTCCTGAGCCACTATGGCACCTACAGCACGGCGCAAATCGCCTGTGCGATGCCATACACCTACGGCAGCAACGATGGCAACAGCACTTCCGATATCGAAAACACCAAACTGGTGGTGATGTTCGGCAATAACCCGGCGGAAACCCGCATGAGCGGCGGCGGGATCACGTATTATCTGGAGCAGGCTCGCGAGCGCTCCAACGCCCGCATGATCGTCATCGATCCGCGCTATACCGACACGGCAGCCGGACGCGAAGACGAGTGGATCCCGATCCGTCCAGGCACCGATGCCGCCCTGGTTGCGGGTATTGCGTGGGTATTGATCGACGAAAACCTGGTGGACCAGCCGTTCCTCGATAAATACTGCGTCGGCTACGATGAAAAAACGCTGCCGGAAGGTGCCCCTGCGAATGGTCACTACAAAGCGTATATTCTCGGCCAGGGCGACGATCGCACCGCGAAAACGCCGGAGTGGGCCTCGCGCATCACCGGTATTCCAGCGGATCGCATCATTAAGCTTGCCCGCGAAATCGGCTCCGCCAAACCGGCCTATATCTGTCAGGGCTGGGGACCACAGCGTCAGGCGAACGGTGAACTGACGTCCCGCGCCATCGCGATGCTGCCGATCCTCACGGGTAACGTGGGGATCAACGGCGGCAACAGCGGCGCGCGCGAATCGACGTACACCATCACCATTGAACGTATGCCGTTGCCGGAAAACCCGGTTAAAACGCAAATTTCCTGCTTCAGCTGGACGGATGCCATCGCCCGCGGACCGGAAATGACCGCCCTGCGCGACGGCGTGCGCGGCAAAGAGAAGCTGGACGTGCCGATTAAGTTCATCTGGAACTACGCGGGCAATACCATCATTAACCAGCACTCCGACATCAATAAAACGCACGATATCCTGCAGGACGAGAGCAAGTGCGAAATGATTGTCGTCATTGACAATTTCATGACCTCGTCAGCGAAGTATGCCGATATCGTCTTGCCGGACCTGATGACCGTCGAGCAGGAAGACATCATTCCTAACGATTATGCGGGCAATATGGGCTACCTGATTTTCCTCCAGCCCGTGACCGCACCGAAGTTTGAGCGCAAACCCATCTACTGGATCATGAGCGAAGTGGCGAAACGCCTCGGGCCGGATATTCATCAGAAATTCACCGAAGGCCGCACGCAGGAGCAGTGGCTGCAGTATCTGTATGCCAAAATGCTCGAAAAAGACCCCAAACTGCCGTCCTATGACGAGCTGAAAAAAATGGGTATTTATAAGCGCAAAGATCCAAACGGACACTTTGTGGCCTATAAAAAATTCCGCGAGGATCCGGAAGCCAATCCGCTGAAAACGCCATCCGGGAAAATAGAAATTTACTCCAGCATGCTGGCGGATATTGCGGCCACCTGGGAGCTGGAAAAAGACGAAACCATCAGCCCTCTCCCCGTCTACGCCTCGACCTTTGACGGCTGGGATGCTCCGGAGCGAGCGCAGTTCCCGCTGCAGCTGTTCGGTTTCCACTTCAAAGCCCGCACCCACTCCAGCTACGGTAACGTCGACGTGCTGAAAGCCGCCTGTCGCCAGGAGGTCTGGCTTAATCCCGTTGATGCCGCGAAACGTGGCATTAAAAACGGCGATATCGTGCGCGTCTTTAACGCTCGCGGTGAGGTGCGAATTGAAGCGAAAGTGACGCCACGCATCATGCCCGGTGTAAGCGCCATGGGCCAGGGAGCCTGGCACGACGCCAATATGAATGGCGACCGCATCGATCACGGCTCATGCATCAACACCCTGACCACGCATCGTCCGTCACCGCTGGCAAAAGGCAACCCTCAGCACACCAATCTGGTGCAGATCGAGAAGGTCTAGAGGGTGAAATGTGCGACCGTGGTTTATTCTATGGTCTGTAAAATTGGTTAACACAGTCGCGCGGGCTGACTCCGCGCGAGCAAGGAAGGTTTAATGAAAGACGTCTCACACCGTGACTCGTTCGCGTTCAGCGCCCGCGTACTGGGCGCGCTGTTTTATTTTGCGCCAGATAACGAGCAGACTGCGCCGCTGGTGCAGGCACTTACGGCTGGCGAATGGATTGAGGACTGGCCCCTGCCTCGCGAAAGCCTGTTGCCTGTCGCTAAAACGTTTGCCGAGCCTGCCGATGAACCGCTTACGGACGCGTGGCAACGGCTATTTATTGGCCCTTATGCCCTGCCCGCTCCGCCTTGGGGTTCCGTCTGGCTGGACCGCGAATCCGTCTTGTTTGGTGAGTCAACGCTCGCGCTGCGCCAGTGGATGCGCGAAAACGGCATCGCTTTTGAGATGCAGCAAAACGAACCGGAAGATCATTTCGGTACGCTGCTGCTGCTGGCGGCGTGGCTGGCTGAGAATGGCCGCGAGGCGGAGTGCGATCGGCTTCTGGCATGGCACCTGCTGCCGTGGAGCACTCGCTTCCTCTCGGTGTTTGTCGATAACGCCGGGCATCCGTTCTATACCGCGCTGGCCAAACTTGCGCAGCTGACGCTCGCGGACTGGCGAACCGGGTTGCTTGTTCCGGTTGCGGAAAAGACACTGTATCGTTAAGAGAGGTGGCTTGCTTGCGGGTGGCGGGCAAGCCTTTAATTTATGCATCACCACCTGATTCACTCATACTCTCTTTGCTTTGAATGAACCGAAGTGCGAGATAGAGGTCTGGTGCCAGAATCATGTCATCATCATTCATTGTTGGCCGACTATCTTTAAACCAGCGCGTTAATTCCGTTTTCCTGCCCGCCAGGATTAACGTAACCTGCCGAGCTTTCAGGTCGCGCTTTAACTCATTTATGGTTGCCAGGACACTAATGTCTGAATAGGTGAAGCAAGCCACTGCATCAATAATCACCCATTTAGGCTGTAATGCTGCACCATCAACTAAGTTCAACACCCGGCGTTTAAAATAAGCTACATTAAAATAGGTCAACGGTGAGTTAAATCGATACATCAGCACGCCTGGAACCATTTTAATATCGGTTGTATTACCTAATGAGTGAATCATCCCATTTTCGTCAGTGCCCAGTAAGTGCTCAGAGGGACGAAATACTGTACGCAGGAACTGTAACAGGCCAAGCAACACCGCAAGGCCGATCCCCTGGATAACGCCGATAATTAACACACAGCCAAACGTGAAAAAGGCCAGGCGAAATGCCTGTTTATTTCTGCGCCTCAGGTTCCATAATCCGCGCAGATCAATTAATGACCAGGAGGCGTACATCAGAACAATACCTAATGCAGATACCGGAATAAATTGTAATGGCTGAGTGAAAAATACCACGACTAAACCTATCAGTAAGGCTGCAACAATGGAAACCAGCTGACTTTTCCCCCCAACGGAATCATTAACCGCAGTCCGGGAATCGGCGCCACTGATAGCAAACCCCTGAGATAATCCTGACATGAGGTTCGCAATACCCAGCGCCCTGAACTCAGCATCGGCATCAATTTCATAGCCATTTTTCGCGGCGAAACTGCGCGCGGTCAGCATCAGGCTGACAAAGCTGACCAAAGCCAGGTTCAGCGCCGGGATCACTAAATCACGCATGGGACCGGGCTGGAACGCCCCCCAGTGAACGACAGGTAAACCAGACTGGAAGCCGTCCCCCCCAATGGTAGCGATACCGTACTGTTGCGCAGATGTTCCCCATACCAGTAGCGTTGTTATTACAATGGCAATCAGAGGTGCCGGCCAGTGGCGACGATACGTTTTGATAACCATTAAAATAATTAACGTTAAAAGCGATATTCCTATTGTTAATAGATGGCTGTCTAAAATTCGGCCTGGCAAGGCCATTATTTTCTCAATAACCTGTGCTTCATCTAGCTTTATTCCCAAAACCTTGCCTAATTGCCCGACAATAATCGTCACGGCTACGCCATTAAGCAAACCAGTAAGAATGGGATGAGAAAGCAGATCGGCAAGCGCGCCCAGGCGAAATTTACTGGCCAGCAGGCACCATCCGCCCATCATCAATGTCATGACGATCGTCAGCTGCCAGTGCAGTTCTGGATTTCCCGCAGAAAGAGGAAACACGACGGCCGCAATCACCGCGCAGGTCGTGGCATCAGGACCCACAATAAGCTGACGTGAAGAGCCAAACAGTGCGTAAGCTATCATCGGTAAAACGCAGGAATACAGCCCTACTATTGCCCCAACCCCCGCCAGCTCAGCATAAGCAATAGCAACGGGAAGCGCGACAGCCGCAACGGATAACCCGGCTTTAACATCATCTTTTAGCCAGCTTTTATCGTAGGCTAGCAAATTTTGTAACCCTGGCATGTAGTTCAACAATAGCTTTCCGAACACGTTATTCTCCGGACATTAATATTACCCGCGAAATGTTGGCACACTTTTAAGTGAGGTTCTGGCTTTCAAATGCTCCGGACGAAGGCCCCGCCGCTCAGGCCCTATAAATGCTTAACTATTTTAATATTCAGACTGGTGTTAAACATAATTCAAAAACGACCGGTTAGTCGGAGGGGGTCCCGGCAGCCCGGTTGCCGACGTTGTAAACCGTTATTGGTAGTTGAAAAGAGGCCAGGAATTACGGAACAATACTTAAATATTACTGAAGTTTAAATGGATTGCGGGGTGAGAAGTGGGAATGTCTCAATCAGTAAAGAAAATCGCTATGGTGGCTATACTGGTGAACCTGGCCGCGGGTTGCGCGCCGCTACACCCTTCCGGTTGCCATAAGACCACGGCAACCGGTAATTGCGGTTCAGGACGCTGGGACGATCAGGATGAATGGGGCGCGCAAGCGCGGGCAATCAGGGCGGCCATCAATGCCGAAATTGAAGAGCCGCAAAACTGGAAAGGGAAAAAATGCAGGTTGCATATGGAATTTGCTCAGGATGGCACGCCTTTAAGCATCTCAACCAGCAATGGCAATAGAGCCTATTGCGAAGCGATAATATCGGCCGCCCATAAAGCCAAATTCCCGGCCTTCAGCAATCCGGAAGTTTATAGAGATTTTCAAAAAACCCGCTTCGATATGCGCGGTTAGTACCATGATAATGTTTTGAATGACCGCGCTTTGCTCACCGCCGCACTCTTGCTTCAGGCTATGTTAGTCTGAACGATGAAAGCATGTATTTTGAAAGTCTGCAGATCGCTCATAGCAGTCGCTCTTAAAGGTTTTCCATATAATAAAACGCTTTCATTAACTCATCTTCTGTGAGTGGCGATATCAGACTTGCGCCTGTATCACTCTCAACCTTCATCAATAGCTCGCTGCGGGTGATTCCCAATCTATTCGCAACGTGGTTTGCGCAACTCCGTGCGTGTGATGCTCTATGCGCAAGAGGACCTTCTATGTCTAAGACTTTTCTTTTTGATGATGAATGTGACATTGATTCCTCCTTTAATCGAAATTGCTGTCCAATCAGGAATGATGCGATAAGAAAAACAACTGATGTTTCTTGCGAGCATCTACCTGAAGGGGAAAGAACGCCTTAAACAAAACTTCGTAAACCATAATAGCTGAAGTTGGTAATCGTGTCCGCTTTTCGCTCACATCGGACCTTCATTACAGGTAACTTGAGGACCTAAATTGGTATTTCAAATAATATTTTATTAAGATTATCTTATTAAATGATAGCCTGTTCCTGAGTGAGTTGGTAAACATCATACATGGATGAACTTTTCATAGGTTTTACCGACCAATGAAAACGTGTCCCTTTGCCAATCATTATAGCGCTACGTATTTCGCTGATTGGATAAAACTCGTGATTTGACTTCTGAAATTCCATTTGCTTGTTGCGCAATGGCGCCGCGCCGTAAATGTCGCGGAATTCATGAATGAGCATCGCTTCGAACTCAGAATAAACCTTTGAGGCGTTTCTCGCCCGAGGGAAACAATAGCCAATGAGGAACTCATACTCGCCTTGCAGGTCCGCAAGGTCCATCAACCAGTTCTTATGCTGAGTAATGCGTTGTTCAAAGTTTCCTTCACCAATGTAGACTGTGGGGGAAATGCCGCGTGGGTACTCAATAGCAAACAGACCATTAAGCCTGATAACATAAACGCACCGTTTCAGATCTTCCTGAGTAACGCCTCTGCTTTGTAATTCTGGGAGGACGTCTTTTTTCCAGGTCTGACGGCAGTTCCAGTGCAGCCAGTCCCACTCAATTTGTACAACTGCCACTTAATCACTCCTTATCGAGATTGTTTTGCTCCCGCTGCATTGACCAGCTGAAATTACAACTTCAATTTATCTGGTGATAGTCAGCAAGGTTGCAAATGGGTAAACAGGTGAAGCAAAGGCTTTGTTTTCACCCTAAATAAGCACCCGTATTATATCGGCAAAAAAAAGGATTTCATGAGCGGTTATTTAAGCTACATGAGGCATCTCATCAGATTGTGGTTCAATCAGTAGAGTAACGACCTGCAACTGAGGATAACGCGCTAGCCAACGCTTCTCATCAACCCGTCGCCTAAAGACATCATACTTCTCACGCTCAAATGCGGGCGTCGGTCTTAACCGCAATTCAACCAGGTCATTAAGACCATAGGGTGCAATAACCTCAATCAGATCGTTATCGCCCACTCTGACGGCCACGGCCGTCGCGGTTTCTGGCCAGTACAGCAGCGCATTTTCTGTTGAGTGGTAGGGATTATCGCCATTGCGCAGATGCATTTTGGCTTGATTCTTTACGGACCAGTCAAAAGCGGGTAACCGCTGTTTAAGTTCTTTTTCCAGATGACGTTCATCGTCTGGCGTACAACGTGCGGGATCGTGCCAGACGACATCAACATCGCCGGATAAGGAATGATGCCAGTCTCCATGCATATGATCCCATACGGCATCCCTGACGAAACCCGCCCCGCCCCAGCAGTCACGAAGTTGCAAATCACGGACCGCATTAAGAACCCGCATTCGTGAAGGATCCACTGACAATATTCTCTGCAATGAATTGAGATAGTCCATGATTATTCCTGTCAGTAAACGGGTCCGCCCCGCTATCTTAAGCGGAGCGGCTTATATATGTCGCTATTGCGCGCTCATATCCATAAACAAACCGCAATCAGAAGCTGTACGTCACCTTCAGGCTTCCCGTTGGGGACGTTTTACGTTGCACGATCGGGCTGTCGGCCGCATCCCCCGTCAGCTGCGTAACGCCCGCGGAGGTAAGGACGCTCCAGCGTGAAGTGAGCCTGTAGGTCCAGTCAAGGTTCATTGAATAAGCATAAATTCCGGCCCCGGCGTCATGTCGGGCAAAACCCGATGCGGCCGACTGGGTGGCATTGACCCCATAGTATGTTTGCATGTACTTGTCGGAGCCCCAGCTGCCGGTCAGCGCCAGCGTAACCTCATTTGTCGATGACGTATAGAGCGGGCTGCTAATGCCGAAATGCACCGCTTCACCGTTGTCTCTCTCTGAAACCGGGATCTCAGCCTGCAACTGCAGATTGAGCCAGTCGGTCACCTTATATCCCAGACCTGGCACCACGATAGCAGAGCCTTTGATGTCGCCCATCCCCCGCAGGTAGTCGCTGCCGGAGCTGATCGAATCGCTGCTCACATCTTTATCTTTACGGCCCGTTCGGTAGCTCACTGCGGCGTTGTAATCCAGGTTGCCAATGTTGTTTCCGTAACCAATGCCCCGCGTGGTGCTGATAAAGAAACCATTTGCCATGGAATAATCCACTACCTGAGCTGCTGAGACCCGGCTTTTATCCGAACCCGAGTAGCGTGGCGCTACGTCCACGCCTCCCCCCAGAGTTAGCACGTTGCCCTGCTTCTGCTCTGCCGCCAGTACCGGGGTGGCCAGTAGCGCCAGAATGACGCCCGGCACGATGTTTTTCAGGCTGCGGCCCGGGAGTAAATAGGGGAACGTATGACGCAGTTCGATGTTTCTCATTGAAGAAGTCCTTTGGATTCAAATGATTGCAATACAAGCGGTTTACACGCCAGAGCACTCATTCTGAATACTCACCCTGAGGTTCTTATGAGCCGAAAATGAAGAAACGCTGAAGTACGTGCGGGCGCTGTCAACCTGGCAGATTTCCTGATACCGTTTTTTTCTTAAGTTGTTCTTCATTCACGGTTGATACAGTTACCAGTGTGAAAATTTTACTGATCGAAGACGACCTGGATCTCGGCAATGGCGTACGTATCGCCCTTGCAGATCAAGGATTTGATGTCATATGGGTCCGCCGTAAAGAGGATGCGCTGCATCAGCTTGACGTCTGCGTGCCGGAACTTATTTTGCTCGACCTGGGGCTGCCCGACGGCGACGGCATGAGCCTGATGACGCGCTTGCGCCAGCAGCTTAAGGGGATCCCGGTCATCATCCTGACGGCGCGAGGCACGCTGCAGGATCGCCTGTGCGGGCTGGATGCTGGCGCAGACGACTATCTTGTCAAACCCTTCGTTCTCGCCGAACTGCTGGCGAGAGTAAGAGCCCTTGCGCGGCGCAGCTACGGTTTTGAAAATGAAGCGATAGAAATTCGGGGGTTGTCCCTCCACTCGCCTACGCGGCGCGTGACGGTGAGCGCGCGTCACGTTGAGCTGACGGCAAGCGAATACGCGCTGCTTGAAACATTAATGCTGCGCGCTGATCGCGTGATTACGCGACGGTTCCTGGAAGAGAGGATATTTGGCGCAAAGGAAAATCTCAGCAATGCGCTCGACGTGCATATGGGGAATTTGCGGCGAAAAATCGGCGACGGCTATGTACGAACGGTGCGGGGCGTCGGGTATGTCATTGATACCGTCGCTATCCAGAAGGTGACAGATTAATGCGAAATGTCTGGCACCAACTGAGGCGTCCAACGCTGGTACGGCGAATTATCATCGCCCAGATGCTGCTGCTTACCCTGCTGTGGTGTCTTTTTTTGACCTTTATTTTATTGGAAGACCTGCGTAGCCCCCCGATACTCACGGGCAGTAAGACCTACGAAACCATTTTTACGCTGGTTGAGCTCAGTGACGAGCGCCCGCAGGATCGTAATGATGTCCTGGAAGCGTTCAGCAAAGCGTTGCGGGAAGGCTATGGAGGCGGTGAAGATCCTGAGCTGTCGATTAACCTGATCGTTCGCAAAAACAACGAGGTCATTTTCTCATCTGAGGGTGCACCTACGGGGGTAAAAAACACCAGACTGGGCGAAATGCAGCGCGTTCAGAGTGAAGGTCACGCCTGGACGAGCCGCACGCTCAAATCCCCCCACTCCAACGTGGAGGTCACCCTTTTCACCCCTGCCGGAAGCTGGAACTTCTTTATCTACCTGAACTCGCGGGGCTACTACATTATGCCGCTGCTGGTGTGCATTCCTTTTCTTCTGTTTCCTGCGTGGCTGTCAATCCGCATTGCGATGCGCCCCTGGAGCAAGGTGGTTAATGAAATTTCATTACGTTCGCCAGACGATCTCTCCCCTTTAAAGGCTGTTCCTGGGCATAAGGAGCTCCGCCAGATGGTGGACGCGATTAATGATTTTCTTGCCAGAGTGCGTGAAAGCGCTGAACGGGAGCGGGTTTTCATTGCTGACGCGGCGCACGAGTTGCGTACACCGCTGGCGGCGATGCGAATCAACGTTGAGGCGCTGCAGTCCTGGGTGAGCAGCGAAAGCCAGCGGCAGCTGCTTGCAGGGATTGTGCGCAGCAACAGCCGGGCCGCCCGTCTCGTCAACCAGCTGTTGCTGATGATGCACAGCGAAGCGCGCATTGACACGGATATGCAGCCCGTGCCGCTAACCACGCTCATACAAGAGCGGATGGCTGCGCTGGAGCCGCTGGCATCCGGGCGCAGGATTGAACTGGAATTCTTCTCTGAGGATGAAGTCTGGATCGCTGGCGTCAGGGAACGCCTGATGTCGCTGATAGATAATCTGATTGAAAATGCCGTGAAGTACAGTCCTGAAGGCGGGCGGATTCAGGTTGATGTTCGCTCATCAGATAAAGTAGCCCAGCTTCGCGTCTCCGATGCGGGGCCTGGCATTCCGGTTGAACTACGAGAGCGCGTGTTCGACCGGTTTTTCCGCGACCCTAATCAGGTGCAAAGCGGGAGCGGACTGGGGCTTGCCATCGTTAAAGCGGTGGCGCAGCAACATAACAGCAGCGTAAACCTGTGTACCTCAGCGGAAGGTGGCCTCCTGGTGACGGTTGACTTCCCGGACCGCACGTTTAGCTAAACAGGAACAGGGGGTTCGATCGCAAATGCCGCAGATTGCTCCAAAAAAATTCCCGTATTTGTTATATTGTTGTTTATTGCTTATTCACCTCTGCGGTGCCAAAAAGAACAAGATTCACCGCAACCCAGGAAAGAGAAATGTTAGATTACCGCTTCCCGACAGCTTTGCAGATGGTTCTCAGCGTAGCGATGGCGGAGCAACTAGGAGAACGTTCGACGAGTGCGATTCTGGCTTACGGCCTGGAAGCCAACCCGAGCTTCATCCGAAAATTGATGGTTCCGCTGACGCGTGACGGCATTATTGTTTCGACGCTTGGCCGTAACGGCTCAATTCATCTTGGTCGCCCGGCGGAAGAGATCACTCTGCGCGACATCTACCTTTCGGTCATCGAAGATAAAAAACTGTGGGCGTCGCGCCCTGACGTACCGGCCCGCTGCGTGGTCAGCGCTAACGCCTGCTGGTACTTCAAATCTATCTCCGAAGAAGCCGAAGAGGCTTCGTTAGCGGTATTAGCCCGCCACACCGTGGCAAGTGCCCTGGAAGAGGTCAAAAAGGCCGATACCAGCGGCTGCGATCCGGTGCCTGAGCTTATCGCCAAATATAAAGAAGCCCTTTAACTTTTCTTGAGTGCAAAAAAACCGCCTTCACTGTGAAGGCGGTTTTTTGTTATCTGCAACGTTCTACGCGGGAAGAACCTCTCTTTCTACTTTGCCGCGCGTCACGAATTTACGCAGCGTGACGTAGAAGACCGGCGTCAGGAACAGACCAAACAGCGTCACGCCCAGCATTCCGGAGAAGACCGTGATCCCGGTGACGCCGCGCACTTCTGCCCCCGCCCCGTGGCCGAGGATCAGCGGGATGGTCCCGGCGATAAAGGCAATGGAGGTCATCACAATCGGACGGAGACGCAGGCGACACGCTTCCAGCGCGGCTTCGATAATGCCTTTGCCCTGAATTTCCAGCTCGCGGGCAAACTCCACGATAAGAATCGCGTTTTTACAGGCCAGCCCCATCAGTACCACCAGCCCCACCTGCACGAAGACGTTATTATCGCCGCCGGTCAGCCAGACACCAAACAGCGCGGAGAGCAGGGTCATCGGCACGATGAGGATCACCGCCAGCGGCAGCGTCCAGCTTTCATACAGCGCCGCCAGCACCAGGAACGCCAGCAGTACCGCGACCGGGAAGACGATCAGCGCCGTGTTGCCCTGCGTCGCCTGCTGGAAGCTCAGATCCGTCCATTCAATGTTCATCCCGTTCGGCAGGATTTGCTTCGACATCCCTTCCAGCTGCGTCATCGCCTGTGTGGACGAGAGTACGCGCGGGTCGGCATCGCCAATCAAATCCGCCGCCGGGTAACCATTGTAGCGAATCACCGGGTCCGGCCCGTAGGTGGTACTGATATTCACCATACTGCCAATCGGTACCATTTCGCCCTGGTTATTGCGGGTGCGCAGATTCGCGATATCTTCCACGCTGTCGCGGAACTGCCCGTCGGCCTGCGCCATCACTCGCCAGGTACGCCCGAACTGGTTGAAGTCATTCACGTACGACGAGCCCAGATAGGTTTGCAGCGTCCCGAAGAGATCGGTCAGCGACACGCCCTGCGCTTTCGCCTTATCGCGGTCAACCTGCACGTCCAGCTGCGGAACGTTAGCCTGATAGGTTGAGATCGGGAAGTGCATTCCCGGCGTCTGCATAATCGCCCCGGACATGGTGTTCACCGCGTTTTGCAGCGCGCCATAGCCCAGACCACCGCGGTCCTGGATGTACAGCGAGTAGCCTGACCCCTGACCCAGCCCCAGAATCGGCGGTGGCAGAATGGAGAAGCCAAAGCCCTGCTGGATTTGCGCGATTTTCGCGTTGATTTCAGCATTTATCTCTGCAGCAGTATGTTTACGCTGGTCGAACGGTTTCAGGCCGAAGAACACCGTCCCGGTATTCGGCGTATTGGTGAACTGCAGCGCGTTGAGTCCCGGGAACGCGACCGCGTAGTCCACGCCTTCGGTATTCATCCCGATTTCGCTCATTTTGCGGATCACCGCGTCGGTGCGCGCCAGCGACGAACCTTCCGGCATTTTCACGCCGCCAATCAGGTACAGCTTATCCTGCGTCGGAATAAACCCGCCGGGAACCGCTTTAAACATCACGCCTGCAGCACAGAGCAGCAGCAGATACACCACAAATACCGCCCCGCGTCGTCCCAGCGTTTTGCCCACCAGCCCCTGATAGCCGTTTGAGCTGCGATGGAAAAAGCGGTTAAAGGGACGGAAAATCCAGCCGAACAGACGATCGATAAGCCGGGTCGGGAAGTCTTTCGGCGCGCCGTGCGGTTTTAACAGCAGTGCCGCCAGCGCCGGAGAGAGCGTCAGCGAGTTAATGGCGGAGATGACCGTGGAAATCGCGATCGTCACCGCAAACTGCTTGTAGAACTGCCCGGTTACGCCGGAGAGGAACGCCATCGGCACAAACACCGCGCACAGCACCAGTGCAATCGCGATAATCGGCCCGGACACTTCCCGCATCGCCTGATGCGCCGCCGCAAGCGGCGCCAGCCCCTCTTCGATATTTCGCTCGACGTTTTCCACCACCACGATGGCGTCGTCCACCACGATACCAATGGCCAGCACCAGCCCGAACAAGCTCAGGGTATTCAGCGAGAAGCCGAGCAGGTAGAGAATACTGAACGTTCCCACCACCGACACTGGCACCGCGATCAGCGGAATGATCGACGCGCGCCAGGTTTGCAGGAACAGGATCACCACCAGCACGACCAGTACCACCGCTTCCAGCAGCGTTTGCACCACCGCACGGATCGAGTCACGCACGAAAACCGTCGGATCGTAAGGTGCCGCCCACTTCATATCTTCCGGGAAACGCGTGGAGAGCTCGTCCATTTTGGCGCGTACCGCATTAGACAAATCAATGGCGTTCGCCCCCGGCGACTGGAAGATACCAATCCCGACCGCGTCCTTATTGTTCAGCTGGGAACGCAGCGCGTAGCTGCCGGACCCCATTTCGATACGCGCCACGTCGCGCAGGCGGACGACCGTACCGTCCTGCGTCGTTTTCAGGACAATATTGCCGAACTCTTCTTCGGTATGCAGACGGCCCTGGGCGTTAATGGAGATCAGGAAGTCGCTCTCTTTCGGCAGCGGCTCCGCGCCAAGCTGCCCGGCGGACACCTGCACGTTCTGCTCCTGCATCGCGGTGACCACGTCCGAGGCCGTCAGCCCGCGCGCCGCCACCTTGTTGGGATCCAGCCAGACGCGCATCGCGTATTCACCCGAGCCGAAAATCTGGATCTGGCCGACCCCAGGCAGGCGCGCCAGCTCGTCCTTCACCTTTAGCGTGGCGTAGTTGCGCATATACAGGGAATCGTACTTACCGTTTGGCGAAAACAGATGCACAACCAAAGTCAGCGTCGGGGACTGTTTCTGTGTCGTGATGCCCAAACGCCGCACGTCTTCCGGCAGACGCGCCTCGGCCTGCGCGACGCGGTTTTGCACCTGCACCTGCGCCTGATCCGGATCGGTACCCGGACGGAAGGTGACGGTAGTCACCAGCACGCCGTCGGAGCCCGCGACGGACTTCATGTACATCATGTTTTCAACGCCGTTGATCGCCTCTTCCAGCGGCGTCGCCACGGTCTCGGCAATTACTTTCGGGTTGGCGCCCGGATACTCCGCGCGCACCTGCACGCTTGGCGGCACGACGTCAGGATATTCGCTCACCGGCAGCAGCGGGATGGCGATCAATCCTGTAATAAAAATCAGAATCGACAGCACCGCGGCAAAAATCGGCCTGTCGATAAAAAAGCGGGAAAAGTCCATGGGTAGGATTCTCAGGTCAAGGGATCAGTTGAGGGCGCTGGTGGCGGTCATAGCAACGGTTTTGGCGTTAACCGGCATACCCGGCATAAACACTTTTTGTAAACCATCGATGATGACTTTATCGCCTGGCTTCAGACCCTGCTGCACGATGCGTAAACCGTTGGCCAGCCGCCCGGGCGTGATGTCACGGCGCTGCGCTTTCCCTTCTTTATCCACGATATAAACGTATTTACGATCCTGATCGGTCAGCACCGCTTTGTCGTCGATAAGCGTGGCGTTGAACTCCGCGCTGCCCGGCAGGCGGACGCGGGCAAAGAGCCCCGGCGTGAACTGACGCTGCGCGTTATCCAGCAGCGCGCGCATACGGATGGTACCGGTGCTCGGCGTCAGCTGGTTATCCAGGAAATCTACCTTGCCCTGATGGGGATAACCCTCCTCGCCCGTCAGGCCAATCTCAACCGGAAGCGCCGTATGGTGGCTGGACGCCCCCTGCCCGCTGCGGGCCAGATTTTGGTAGTGAAGGTAGGTTGACTCATCCACGTCGAAATAGACGTAAACCGTCTTCTGCGAAACCAGCGTGGTGAGCACGCTGGCGGTGTCGCCCGCAGTCACCAGGTTCCCGCTGGTGATCAGCGCCCGGCTGGCGCGGCCGTCGATAGGCGCGGTCACTTTGGTGAAGTCCAGGTTGAGCTGAGCGGCGTCCACCGCCGCCTGCGCGGCGCGAATGTCGGCCTGCGCCTGAACGGCAGCCGAACGACGCTGCTCCCACTCTTCCCGTGAGACCAGATGAGTATTAATCAGCTTATCGGTACGGTTAGCCTCACTTTGCGCCAGGCTCGCCTGCGTTTTGGCTCTTGCCAGGTTCGCCTGCGCCTGTTCCAGCGCCGCGCGATAGGTTCGGTCATCTATCGTGAACAGCACCTCGCCCTTTTTCACTTCCTGGCCGTCGGTGTAATTCACTTTATCGATGTATCCGGAGACGCGCGGGCGCAGCTGAACGCTTTCTACCGCTTCAATCCGACCATTAAAACTATCCCACTGGCTAATGGATTTTACCACCACGTCAGCGGCACTGACGGCAGGCGCAGGCGGCGCGGCATTTTGCGCGACGCTGTCGTCACACCCGGCGAGCACCAGGGAGAGTAACACCGCCCCCAGCGCGCTCAGATGATAGTTACCCCAGGTTTTTTGCAGGCTCATTATTTTTATTCCGGTAATTGTAGCCGCCGGGCAAGACGCTGCGGGAGACGCCGCGCCACTTCCTTTGTCCGGTAGCTGGCTTAAGGCCATTTGTGTCGTTCATCGCCACAAAACTGTAACAGTTGCGAATACACTATCGCGGCGATTGTAGGAAGGCGCTTAACTAAGTGCAAGAATAATTGTTGCACTTTATGTGCTATTTGAGTCGATGTTAAAAGACCCGTTTCAGGCAGGGATTTAAATGCAACAATAAAACTTGCAATTAACTCAAAAACGCGCCACCTTTTAATGCAACAGACAAAGATACTTTTACTATGCTGCGTGGGAGTAATCAGATGAACACTGGCGCATTTATGCATGATCTACTCGACTGGATCGACAACAACCTGCATAGCCGTCTGGACATTGAGTCCGTCGCCAGGCGTTCCGGCTATTCAAAATGGCACCTCCAGCGTCTGTTCAAGGAACATACGGGCTATCCCCTCGCCGGGTATATTCGCGCGCAGAAGCTGCAAAAATCGATGGAGCGCTTAACCCACAGTGACGAGCCGATTCTGAACGTGGCGATCGCGCTGGGCTTTGACTCCCAGCAGTCCTTCAACCGCAGCTTTAAGCGTCAATATGGTCAGGCGCCCGGGGCATGGCGGCGGAGCATGGGTGGCCCGGAAACGCAGCAGCTACGCTAATAATACATATTTTGCTGCAACGTCGATTTGTTGCTGCTATACTGTATATAAATACAGTATAGCGAGGTGCACGATGGCTGTTGAAACAAAATTTGTTGTCGTAAGAAAAGGTGTAGAGAAAATGACTTTTGCCAGCAAGAAAGAGGCCGATGCTCACGACAAACTGCTCGATATGGCAGACGCGTTCACCGACTGGCTGCTGCAAAGCGGCATGCAGATGGATGAAACGCAGGCTGAAAATCTTGGCATGTATCTCGCCGAGCAGAGAGAGACCGTGCAGCATATTCTGCGTACCAGCAAGCTTCCCGACCTCAACGCTCAAGCTGCAGCGGATAAAACAGAATCCGACGCGGCTGACACGAAAAAAATCAGGGCTATGAAAGCGGCCTGATTGTCAGCCCAGCTTAACATCGTTCCTGTCGCCGCAAGCAGAAAGCTGCTTGCGGCTTTTTTGATGTTCTTGCTCTGTAAGCGTTCTCCAGCAACGAGAGAGCTGCATTAATGCAGGCATGGTAAGATCTTTAATTCTTTATTGTTATTTGCGTACCAGTATGTTCCCTCAAGGAAATTGGACGCCGTTAATATTTCTTCGTTATTGAAATCTACAAGCACTTTATCCTGGTTTGGTCCCAGATAAATTACACTCGCTTCGCCATCTTTTAAATTTGAGCACGCGTTTTTTTTGTTAAAATCTAGTTGATGAGCTAATAAATATACTTTTCTGTTTAATACTTCATCATTGAAATCACTACTCACCCACCCCAGGGCAAAGTAACTAAACATGCATGTAAAGAATATATAAAGGAGTGCCCCAAAAGAAAATTCCACCTCATTTTTTCCGTCCCATTTTGACTTAAAGTAAGCCAGTATATTTATAACACAAACAACGCCAGCAATAGCGAGAAGATAAACGAGAAAAGAAATTTTTTTGAAGAAAAGATAAGCAACAAGAAAGCTTCTTGTAAAAGGAAAAAATGAGGGGTCGATATTAAACACTTCATTTATTATAGCAGAAGCCTCTGAGGTACAATAGACAATCAATCCGGTAAACGATAAAGAAAGTATAATTTTCGCCGTATTAAATTTCCAAATCTCTTTGAATACCAGCGTTTTTTCAATATTAATCCCTATCCATGCCGTTGATAACATTATTGATATAATGTATGCGGGCAACTTCAACTCCTCTATAAAATCAGAATCACTTCGATTACCCGTAGAGAATAAAAATATCATTATCGCCACAAAAGCTAATATGTTAAGTGCTATAGATGAACTCCATTCCTTATTGAATTTATCATCATCGTTTTCTCTTTTAAGGAGTAAGACGGTATCTCGTATATCTTTTATTACCTGCTTGGTAGATTTCTCTTTCGTATACAGGTACCTTGCGTTCTCACTCGCATCAAACTCTGCTGCCAGTTTGTCGATGGGATCCGCATGAACTTTTTCATTAATCATTATGAAGTACTCTATTTAGTTAAGCGTAAAAAGCCACATCATGCTCTCCATTCACCAGAGAATAGAGAATTTTGCCAATGTTCATTTCATTTATCGTAGAGAATACCCCCATCTAAATTTTCAACGTATCAATCACCGCCCTCAGAGCTGGCGACACGTTACGGTGCGGATAATAGAGGTACAGCCCGTCCATGCGCAGGCTATAGCGCTGCAACACCCGAATAAGCGTGCCGCGCTCCAGATCGTCAGCCACCAGTTCCACCGGAACATAGGCCAGACCGAGCCCCAGACGAGCCGCTTCAGCTTCCATATAGCTGTCCGACAGCGCCCATTGCCCTACCGGGGAGTGGGTTATTTTCTTGCCGTCCTGTACGAGCTCCCACTGATATAAATTGCCATCGGCAAACTGGTAAGCAATGCAGGGATGAGCATTTAGTTCTGCCGGCACTTGCGGAAAACCGTAGCGCCGAAAATGTTCCGGCGTGCCCACCACAGCCATTTCCATATCCTGCGTGATGCGCACCGCGATCATACCCTGTCCCACCTCCGGGCCCAATCGGACACCCGCATCGAAACGTTCGGCGATAATGTCTACGAAGCGGCTTTCATTCATCAGTTCCAGCCTGATGTCGGGGTAACGCTGTTTAAAAATGGCGAGCTTTGGCAGGAGACATTTGTCGATAGCGTGCTGGCTGGCATTAATACGCACCGTGCCGGACGGCGTCTGGCGGTAATGGGCCAGGGTCGCCAGGCCTGAATCCAGCGTATCGAAGGCGGGCTCGGCGGTTTTATAAAGCTGCTCCCCGGCGTGGGTCAGCGACAGCTTACGGGTAGTGCGAACCAGAAGCTGAACGCCCAGCCGCTCTTCCAGTTCGCGTACCGAACGGCTGATCCCGGATTGCGCCAGCCCAAGTCTTTGCGCAGCCGCCGTGAAGCTCCCCTCTCTTACAACCTGCATAAACAGGTACAGCTCATTATAGTTTTCCCGCTTTGCCATCATGCCCAACCAATCTATAACAATATGGTATTAATTCTAGCAGCATTTGACCTCTAATCAGCACTATTTCTGCTAATTATAATTCCTGTACCACAACAACACAGGGCCCCTTTTCATGAAAACAATCACCCAAAAATTGTCTTTAGCGATGCTGCTATGCGCATCATTAAGTGGAGTGACCTCAATGAGTTATGCAGAAACCACCAACCCAAACGCGCCTGTTTCAATGGTGACAACATGGGACAAAACCTTCGCCGAAAGTAATAAGGTCGACCACCGCAAAGTATCCTTCCAGAACCGTTACGGTATCACCCTGGTGGGCGATCTTTATCTTCCTAAAAACCGTGGTGACCGTAAGCTGGCGGCGATTGCGGTCAGCGGGCCGTTTGGCGCGGTCAAAGAGCAGTCCAGCGGACTCTATGCGCAGACACTGGCGGAAAAAGGGTTTGTTACCCTGGCGTTCGATCCATCCTATACGGGCGAAAGTGGCGGCGAGCCGCGTAACGTCGCCTCGCCGGACATCAACACCGAAGACTTTAGCGCGGCAGTGGATTTCCTGGGACTGCAGAGTGAAGTCGACCGTAACCGCATCGGTATTCTCGGCATCTGCGGCTGGGGCGGCATGGCACTGAATGCAGCATCCATGGATACGCGCGTAAAAGCGGTCGCCACCAGCGTAATGTATGATATGAGCCGGGCGATGGGTCACGGCGTGGGCGACGGTAAAGATCGCTATTCAACAGCTGACCGCCGTGCCGTTCTGCAGTATTTGAACGAACAGCGCTGGAAAGATGCAGAGAACGGTACCTTCGCGCATGGCGGCCATGACATTTATGTCGATGAGAACGGCAAGGTAACGGCGGCTGAACGTATTCTGCCGGAGACCTTGCCCGCGGATCCGCATCCGGTACTGAAAGAGTTCTACGACTACTACCGCATGCCACGCGGCTTCCATGTCCGCTCCGTTAACTCCACTGGTGCATGGACAGCGACCATGCCGCTATCGTTTATGAACATGCCACTGCTGAGCTATGCCGGGGAAATTACTATCCCAACGCTTATTGTAACCGGTGAGAAAGCGCACTCCCGCTATTTTGCTGAAGATGCGTTTAAAGCAGTCGGCAGCAAGCATAAAGAGCTGGTGATTGTTCCAGGCGCAAATCATGTCGATCTTTACGACAACGTTGCCGGGAAGATCCCTTTTGCACAGTTTGAGCAGTTCTTTAAAACCAGCCTGAAATAAACTCCTCTGCCGCCCGTTTTCACCGGGCGGCTCTTCGCGAAATCTGACTATGTCCATATTAAACCACACCACCTCGCAAAATCAGGAACACGCGCACTGGGGCGGCATTTTTGCCATGACACTCTGCGTATTCGTTCTGATTGCCTCGGAATTTATGCCCGTAAGTCTGCTCACCCCGCTTGCCAGAGATTTAAGCGTTACGGAGGGGCTTGCTGGCCAGGGGATTGCCATATCTGGCGCGCTGGCGGTCCTGACCAGCCTCTTCCTTGCACAGCTTGCCGGGAATATAAATCGTAAATACCTTCTGCTGGGAATGACCCTACTGATGGCGCTCTCGGGGATCATTATTGGTTTCGCCCCGAACTATCTGATGTATATGCTCGGTCGTGCCCTGATCGGCATTGCTATCGGCGGGTTCTGGTCCCTGTCTGCCGCAACGGCCATTCGCCTTGTGCCGCAACATCAGGTCGCTCGCGCGCTTGCCATTTTCAATGGCGGTAACGCGCTGGCAACGGTGGTGGCCGCCCCTCTTGGCAGCTACCTGGGTGCCACACTTGGCTGGCGCGGTGCCTTTCTTTGTCTGGTGCCCGTGGCGATAGCGGCTTTCTTCTGGCAGTGGTTTAGCCTGCCGGATATGAAAGGAAATAAAAACGGTGCATCGCGGGGAAGCGTCTTTCGGCTATTCCGCCGCCCTGCGGTTTCCGTCGGTCTGGCGGCCTGCGGCCTGTTCTTTATGGGACAGTTTGCGCTGTTTACCTATGTGCGTCCGTTTCTTGAGACTGTCACGCAGGTTAGCGACTCCGGGTTATCGATGATTTTGCTCGCCATCGGGGTTGCCGGTTTCGTTGGCACCCTGCTCGTCGCCCTGGTTCTTAACGCGGCGTTTTACCTGACGTTAATGGCGATCCCCCTGTTGATGGCCGCGATTGCAGGCGCGTTGCTCCTGACCGGACACAGCATCTGGATCGTCCCCCTGCTCTTAGGCTTCTGGGGACTGCTGGCGACGGCGGCGCCCACGGGATGGTGGACATGGATCGCGCGAACGCTGCCTGAAGATGCCGAAGCTGGTGGCGGGTTGATGGTCGCGGTGATCCAGCTCGCCATTGCGCTCGGTTCAACGATGGGCGGTGTGGCGTTCGATCATCTCGGCTGGCAGAGCACGTTTGCCCTAAGTGGAATATTGCTCCTCAGTGCAGCTGTGCTGACGTTTATGCTTTTACGTCTCCACCGATAGCGCGGCGGGGTTAAAGGGAACGGAAATAACGGCAAGGTTTTCATTATTCACATCCGCATCTTGAGCAAGGATATTTTATTTAATTACTAAACCCTTAAGCGCGTCAGAGGGAATAATAATTAAGCCATATCCTGGACAGCCCGTTGCACCGCTTTGCTAGCCTGACTATTCAGGCAAAGCTCAACCCGGAGGTATTCTTGCTGATTAGACTCAAGAAAGAACGCACGCACCAGGAGGATCGTCGGCTTGCTCTCTGGCTGGCGACCTCGGCAGGTTTGCTGAATGCCATCGCTCTCGGGGCGTTTGGTTTTTTTCCCTCACATATGACCGGTAACACCTCACAATTATCCAGCGAAGTCTCCTCCACCGACCTGAGCGATATTATTTTCTTCGGCTCAATTATTCTCTCCTTTGTCGCAGGCGCTATTCTTGCCCGCATGATTGTAATATGGGGCATTATCCATAACGTCAGGCTGGTTTTTTGCCAGATCCTGTTTGTCGAGGGGATATTGTTGACCGGCGTCTCGTTTTACGAAATGTATTTTCATGCCCTCACCAGCAACCGCGAAATTATTCTTTTTCTCTGCGGTCTGATGGGCATTCACAACTCCACCTCCACGCAGCTTTCCGGCGGACGGGTGAGATCGACGCACATAACCGGCACGCTGACGGACGCGGGGATATCCCTGGCCTCCGTACTGGTGGCGATGCTGCGCAGGGATTACTCCAAAGATACGGCGGCGCAAAAAAGTCAGCTGAAAACCCATTTAACCACCCTGTTCTCGTTTATGACGGGCGGTATCGCGGGACTGCTGCTGTTCAGGTGGGTTGGGTTTAACGCCATGCTGGCGCTCGGGTTGATGCTTGCCGTAATCGCGACGGCGTCCATAATAAACATCTCAGTGCGTGTACGCCGCGTTCGTCCTCTGCTAAACAGATAATGATTGCTTGTGGGTGTGACGAGATAGTAATAAACGTGACACCGTCACTTTATGAAACATGCTTTAGGACTATTCTGCCTGCCCCATAATCAGGCCTTACGCCATAAGGCCTGACCTTAGGTTGTCACTAGTTTCATGGGGTTACTGATTTTCCCCCTTCGCTGGAACCCTTCCCAAACGCTTGCTATAGGTGAGATACCCCTGCCGAAACATGGCATAACAACAGGCAACCGATGGTTGCTATAACGCATGCGCACAGGGAGACACACCGCAATGCACCCATTACTCAAACGTTCGCTGCTGTTTGTCGGCGCTATCATCGTGGTCCTCGCCCTCCTCGTCTGGGGGATCGGGCTTGAGACAATCAAGGCGCGCCAGGTTGACCTGGTCTATCTCGGGCAACAGCATATGATTCTGGTTTTCTCGTCGATGTTTTTTGCCCTGCTGGTGGGTATTCCGGCCGGTATTCTGCTGAGCCGCCCGGCCGCACGGGGCGTCGCCGAATACGTGATGCAAATCTTCAACGTTGGCAACACTCTACCGCCGCTGGCCGTTCTGGCGCTGGCGATGGTGGTGATTGGTATCGGCGATACGCCCGCCATCATCGCCCTGTTCCTCGCCTCGCTGCTGCCGATTGTGCGCAATACCTACGCCGGGCTGTGCTCGGTTCCCGCGTCGTTACTGGAAGCGGCAAACGGCATTGGGATGACCAAATGGCAGCGCCTGCGTCAGGTTGAGCTGCCCAGTGCCTGGCCGGTCATGCTTTCAGGGATCCGCATCGCCACCGCCATTAACGTCGGTACCGCACCGCTGGCGTTCCTGATTGGCGCCAGCAGCTACGGCGAACTGATTTTCCCGGGCATTTATCTGAACGATTTCCCGACCCTGATCCTCGGCGCGGCGGCCACCGCCCTGTTCGCCCTGATCCTCGACACCCTGCTGGCGGCGCTGGGTCGCGTGATGAGCCCCCATCTCGCTCGATAACAATAACAAGGAGCTTTTATGAGACTGTTTTCCAGCCTGACGGCGCTCTGTGCCGCCGCGCTGTTCACCGGCCAGGCGATGTCAGCCCCGCTGATTCTGGCGACCAAGAGCTTTACCGAACAGCACATTCTTTCGGCGATGACCGTACAGTACCTGCAAAAGAAAGGTTTCCAGGTTCAGCCAAAAACCAATATCGCCACGGTGATCTCCCGCAACGCGATGATCAACAAGCAGATTGATATGACCTGGGAGTACACCGGCACGTCGCTGATCATCTTCAACCACATCAACAAGCGCATGTCGCCGCAGGAATCATACGAGACAGTGAAGCGACTCGACGCGAAGCACGGTCTGGTGTGGCTCAAGCCCGCCGACATGAACAACACCTATGCTTTCGCCATGCAGCGCAAGCGCGCCGAGGCGGAGCATATCAACACCATGTCGGAGATGGTGGCGAAAATTGAGCAGATCCGTAAAACCAACCCGGACAAAAACTGGCTGCTGGGCTTAGACCTGGAGTTTGCCGGACGCAGCGACGGCATGAAGCCGCTGCAGGCGGCGTACAACATGGAACTGGATCGCCCGCAAATTCGCCAGATGGACCCAGGCCTGGTCTATAACGCGGTGCGCGACGGCTTCGTCGATGCCGGGCTGGTGTACACCACCGACGGGCGGGTGAAGGGCTTCGACCTGAAGGTGCTGGAGGACGACAAAGGCTTCTTCCCGAGCTACGCGGTGACGCCGGTGGTGCGTAAGGACACGCTGGAGGCCAACCCCGGCCTGGAAGAGGCGCTCAACACCCTCTCCGCCCAGCTTAACAACGACGTTATCACCGAAATGAACAAGAAGGTGGATATCGACCATCAGTCGCCGCAGCAGGTCGCCCGCGATTTTCTGCGTAGCAAGCAGCTGCTGTAGGAGGCGCTATGGAGACGATTCACTACATTCTGGACAACTGGGATTACTTGTTAACCCTGACGCTGCAGCATCTGTGGCTGGTGGCGCTGGCCGTGGGCTTAGCGATTATCATCGGCGTCCCGCTGGGCATTTTGATTGTGCGGCACAAGTGGCTGGCGACGCCGGTGCTGGGGATTGCCACCATCGTACTGACCATTCCGTCCATCGCCCTGTTTGGCCTGATGATCCCGCTGTTTTCACTGATCGGTCAGGGTATTGGTGCCCTGCCCGCGATCACGGCGGTGTTTCTCTACTCGCTGCTGCCGATTGTGCGTAACACCCATACCGCGCTCGACAGCCTGCCGCCGGGCCTGCGCGAAGCCGGACGCGGCATCGGCATGACCTTCTGGCAGCGTCTGCGCTGGGTCGAAATTCCGATGGCGCTGCCGGTGATTTTCGGCGGGATCCGCACTGCGGTGGTGATGAACATCGGCGTGATGGCAATCGCCGCCGTGATTGGCGCGGGCGGGCTTGGCCTGCTGCTGCTTAACGGCATCGGCGGAAGCGATATTCGTATGCTGATTGCGGGCGCGCTGATGATTTGTCTTTTAGCGATTGTGCTCGACTGGCTGCTGCACCGTCTGCAGGTGGTTCTGACTCCAAAGGGGATTCGATAATGATAAAACTGGAAAACCTCACCAAACAATTTTCACAGAAACACGGCCAGACCTTTAAAGCCGTCGACAACGTCAACCTGAACGTGCCCGAAGGGGAAATGTGCGTCCTGCTCGGCCCGTCCGGCTGCGGGAAGACCACCACCCTGAAGATGATTAACCGCCTCATCACCCCAAGCAGCGGGAACATCCTGATTAACGGCGAGGACACCAGCGGGATGGACACCGTGACCCTGCGCCGCAACATTGGCTATGTGATCCAGCAGATTGGTCTGTTCCCGAACATGACCATTGAAGAGAACATCACCGTCGTGCCGCGCATGCTGGGCTGGGATAAAGCGCGCTGCAAAACCCGCGCCGAAGAGCTGATGGACATGGTGGCAATGGATCCGCACAAGTTCCTCCACCGCTACCCCCGCGAGATGTCCGGCGGCCAGCAGCAGCGTATCGGCGTCATCCGCGCCCTGGCGGCGGATCCTCCCGTACTGCTGATGGATGAACCCTTCGGCGCGGTGGACCCGATCAACCGCGAGGTGATCCAGAACCAGTTCCTGGAGATGCAGCGCAAGCTGAAGAAAACCGTCATGCTGGTGAGTCACGACATCGACGAAGCCCTGAAGCTCGGCGACCGTATTGCGGTGTTCCGTCAGGGGAAAATCGTCCAGTGCGCCAGCCCTGACGAATTGTTGGCGAAACCGGCGAATGAGTTTGTCGGCTCGTTTGTTGGTCAGGACCGCACGCTGAAGCGCCTGCTGCTGGTTTCCGCAGGCGACGTCACCGACCAGCAGCCAACCATTACGGTGAGGGGATCTACTCCGCTTCCTGACGCGTTTGCCACCATGGACGATAACGATATTCGCGCAATTACCGTGGTTGACGAGCATGGCAAGCCGCTGGGCTTTGTTAAGCGTCGCGAAGCCCGCAACGCCAGCGGTACCTGCGCCGACATTCTGCATCCGTTCCGCATGACCGGCAAGGCCGAGGACAACCTGCGCGTGGTGCTTTCCCGTCTGTATGAGAGCAACACCAGTTGGATGCCGATCGTGGACGAGGACGGGCGCTACAACGGCGAGATTTCTCAGGACTATATTGCTGAGTACCTGAGCTCAGGGCGTACGCGCCGGGCGCTGAATATTCATAGCGAGAGTTAATCTTTCCTGCCGGGCATCGCCCGGCTTTTTCGCACGCATACCTTTTGCTAACCCCGCGATTTCCCGCCACAATATCGTATCGTCCCCGTTTAATCGCGACCCATGCAACGTCTTCACGCTTATCCCGACATCCGCGCGATGTTTCGCAGACTGCTGATTGCCACCGTCACCGGCGTGCTGGCCGCGCTGGCCGTTGCGGTATTCCGTCACAGCATGTACCTGCTGGAGTGGCTGCTTCTCAGCAACGACAGCGGCAGCCTGGTGAATGCCGCCGCGTCGCTCTCACCCTGGCGACGCGCGCTAACGCCAGCGCTGGGTGGGCTGGCTGCCGGTTTGCTGCTCTGGGGATGGCAGCGCCTGAACGCCCAGCGTCCCCACGCGCCGACCGATTATATGGAAGCGCTGGAGACCGGTGACGGCCAGTTTGACTACGGCGCCAGCCTTGTGAAATCCCTTGCGTCGCTGCTGGTCGTTGCCAGCGGAAGCGCCATCGGCCGCGAAGGGGCGATGATCCTGCTTGCCGCCCTCGCCGCCTCCTTTTTCGCCCGGCGCTTTACGCCCAAATCCGAATGGAAATTATGGATCGCCTGTGGTGCCGCCGCCGGGATGGCCAGCGCCTACCACGCCCCCTTAGCCGGAAGCCTGTTCATTGCTGAGATTCTGTTTGGCACGCTGATGCTGGCCTCGCTCGGCCCGGTGGTTATCGCGGCGGTGGTGGCACTTCTTACCACGCAGCTTCTGGCACCCGGTGCCGGTACGCTCTACGAGGTCCATCTGAGTGGCATCCTCACCGCGGCGGATTATGCCCTGCTGGTCGCGATGGGGCTGGTGGCAGGTCTCTGCGGGCCGCTGCTGATGTGGCTGATGGCGTTCAGCCACGGGCTTTTCCTGCGTCTTAAGCTTTCGCCGCCGTGGCAGCTGGCGCTCGGCGGCTTGATCGTCGGCCTGCTGTCACTTCTGACGCCAAAGGTGTGGGGGAACGGCTACAGCGTGGTTCAGGCTTTTCTGCTCGCGCCGCCGCTGCTGTCGGTGGTTGCCGGGGTGTTTATCTGTAAATTACTGGCGGTGCTGGCAAGCAGCGGTTCGGGGGCGCCGGGCGGGGTGTTTACGCCCACGCTGTTTGTCGGTATGGCAACGGGGATGCTGTTCGCGCAGCTGTTCGCGCTGTGGTTGCCGGGTTCAGAGACGGCGATTCTGCTGGGGCTGGCGGGAATGGCAACGCTGCTCGCTGCGACCACGCATGCGCCCATTATGTCGGCGCTGATGGTCTGTGAAATGACCGGGCAGTATGTTTTACTGCCCGGTTTACTGGTCGCCTGCGTGATGGCGTCCGTACTGTCGCGGACGTTACGCCACGACTCGATCTACGGTCAACACGCTACCGAGGGCAGAGAGATCGATGTACTGCGTTAGCTCACGCTGCTCGGCGCGAGGCAGATAAGGCAGCTCGCCCACCAGCGGGCCAGGCAGTTTGGTGCTCAGCACGTCGATGATCTCCGCGTAGTGCGCCAGGCCCGGATTAATGCGGTTTGCCACCCAGCCAACCAGCGGCAGGCCGTCATTGGCAATCGCCTGCGCCGTCAGCAGCGCGTGGTTGATGCACCCTTCCTGGATACCCACTACCATCACCACCGGCAGCTGTTCCTGCACGACCCATTCAGACAGCGGGCGCAAATCATTCATCAGGCTACGCCAGCCCCCCGTCCCTTCGACGACGACGTGATCAACCTTCTCGCTCAGGTTCGCCAGGCCGTCGGATAACAGGGGATAATTAATCAGGCCGCTGTGCGCCACGCTGCTTTCATCTTCGCTTAACGCAATGGGATTGACCGCGTGGTAAGGCAGTTCCAGCGACGAGACGCTTTGCAGCACCAGGGCGTCTTTATTACGCAATCCCTCTGGCGTCTCTTTACTGCCTTTTGCGACCGGTTTGTACCCTGCGACGCGTTTACCGCTTGCTGCCAGAGCCTGCAGCAATGCGCGGGATACAACGGTCTTGCCGACAGAGGTATCTGTACCAGTAACAAAGAAACGCTTAAGCATGACTCACTCCACCTCTTGGGTATGCTTCGAAAATATCAACCAGGTAAATAATTCAGTGGAGGAAGTCTACGGGATGCGTGCGCTACCCGGCTTGAGATAGCGCAATTTTTCTTACATCTGCGGAAAAGAGTTAACCCTGTAACAGGCGGATAAGCAGCGAGCCGTTGTACATGGCATCTTTGACCAGCGCCGCACCTGCCATTGTGCCCTGATTGGAAAACTGAGTACTTTCCACGGCAATATTCCTGCTGTAGGCGGGTAGCGACTGCTGCTGAATACAGGCCGTAATCGCCGGGAAAAGGATCTCCGCCGCCTGGCTCAGCGGTGAGCCAATCAGGATTTTCTGGGGATTGAACAGATTCACCATAATCGCCAGAATGCGGCCCACGTTATTCCCTACGCCGGTAATAATGTCCTTCGCCAGCAAGTCCCCCTGGCGCGCGGCGGCGCAGAGTGAATCCACCGTCAGGGGTTGGCCGTGCAGCGAGGAGCTCATGGACTGGCTGAGCCTCACCTGCGCCAGCTCCAGCACGCTTTCCACGCTGGCAATGGTCTCCAGACAGCCATGGTTCCCGCAGTAGCAGCGCTTACCGTACGGATCGACCTGGGTATGGCCGATTTCAACCAGGCTACTGCTTCCGGCGTGGAGAAGACGTCCATCGGTAATCACCCCCGCGCCGACGTTATGATCGATGACCACCTGAATGACATCCCGCGCACCGCGCGACGCGCCGAACAGCGCTTCCGCCATCGTCCAGGCGCTGATGTCGTGCTGAATATAGACCGGCACGCCGGTATGGTTTTCCAGCACTTCGCCCAGGGGCATCTCTTTAACATCGTCGTAAAACGGCATGCGGTGAACAATACCATTTTCGGTATCAATAATGCCGGGCATGGTGATGGCAATCGCCGTTAGGCGTTCAAGCCGTTGCTGATGGCGGATAAAAAAGCGATCGATATGGGAGACAATCGCATCGAGCAGCGGTTCCTCGGCGTTGAGCGGCAGTTCGAGCTGGTCTTCCACCACCAGCTTGCTGCTGAGATCGCGCAGTGCCAGGAAGATCTCCCCGCGGCTGATGCGCAGTGACAGGTAGTGCCAGGCTTCCGTCTCAACCACCAGCCCGACCGCCGGACGGCCACGGCTGCCCGGCTCCTGAATTTCCGTCTCCTGGACCAGGTGCGCTTCCAGCATTTCGCGGACAATCTTGGTGATACTGGCAGGTGCCAGTTGTGCCAGGCGCGAAAGATCGATACGCGAAACCGGACCAAGCTGATCAATCAGGCGATACACCGCGCCAGCGTTGGTCTGCTTAATCTGATCGATATGCCCTGGCTGACTATCAGCAACCACCTCGTACTCCCTTATTTTCGAGCTTCGAAATAAACTTTTGGCTATGGTGAAGCACTTCCATGGTTGCCGTCAAATATTTACTTAGCCATGTGATTTACCGCACAATTTTACCCGTTTTTCATGCAAAATATCAGACGACTGAGGCGCGAATTAACTGCTGTTTGAAGCGCTGCGCAGCATGACTCTGTTCACGATGTTTTGACCACACCAGCCACATCTCCGAAACGGCATCCTCTTCGGTGATGGTAACCCAGCGCATTTCACGCAATTGTACCCGCTTAAAGGAGGCCGGGAGTATCGACACGCCCAGCCCGGCGGCAACCAGACCGATAATGGTCATCGCTTCTCCCACCTCCTGGGTGATGACCGGGGCAAGATCGTAGCGGCGCATCAGCCCCAGAATATCGTCATACAGTCCCGTTCCGACCTGCGGGTCAAAAAAGACAAACGGCTCTTTTGCCAGTTCTGCCAGCGAAACTGTCGGACGCGTTGCCAGCGGGTGATCCTGCGGGATCATCGCCATCAGCGGTTCACGCAGGATCACCTCCCACGCCAGCGTGTCCGGCAGCTGGGTATTACGCATCAATCCCAGATCGAGCGCCCCCTCATTCAGCGGCGCAATCTGCTCGCGGGTATTAATTTCGCGCGTCTGAATATGCACATCCGGAAAATGACGGCGGAATGACGAAAGCGTCTGCGATACGGCGCTGATAAACGGCGCGGACGAAGTAAACCCGATCCGCAGCTCTCCGGCTTCCCCGAGATAGAGCCGTTCCGCCCGCGCGGCGGCGTCGTCGACCATGCTCAGGATTTGGCGGCTGTCGGCCAGAAACTGTTTTCCCGCTGCCGTCAGGCTCACGCTGCGGTTAGTGCGGGCCAGAAGACGCGACCCCACCTGCTGTTCAAGGATCTGAATCTGCTGGCTGAGCGGCGGCTGAGAGATATTCAGCCTTGCCGCCGCGCGGCCAAAATGAAGTTCCTCAGCGACGGCTACAAAGTAGCGAAGATGACGCAGCTCGATATTCATATTTTTAAAGTATCATTTGAGATTATTAATATATTAGACAGAATATTAACATTTTCCTACCCTGAACAGGTGGTCATACCCGTCACCAGAAATCACGGGGATGTTTAAGCAAGGAAATTGTGTGAGTCGTACAACTACCATTGATATCGATCCGGCCAGAGATATTAATGATTTGCCTGTAGCATCGCAGCCGGTTCAGTACATCAAACGCGGTACCCCCCAATTTATGCGCGTCACGCTGGCGCTTTTTTCGGCCGGTCTGGCAACGTTTGCCCTGCTCTACTGCGTTCAGCCGATCCTGCCCGTTCTTTCGCATGAGTTTGGCGTATCGCCCGCCAGCAGCAGTATTTCCCTTTCTATTTCAACCGCGATGCTGGCGATTGGTCTGCTCTTTACCGGCCCGCTCTCCGACGCTATTGGCCGTAAACAGGTGATGGTTACCGCCCTGATGCTGGCCTCGGTCTGTACATTGCTCTCTACGATGATGACCAGCTGGCACGGCATTCTGGTGATGCGCGCGCTGATTGGGCTATCGCTCAGCGGCGTGGCGGCGGTCGGGATGACCTATCTCAGCGAGGAGATCCACCCGAGCTTCGTTGCCTTTTCGATGGGGCTGTACATCAGCGGGAACTCAATTGGCGGCATGAGCGGGCGTCTGCTGAGCGGGATATTTACTGACTTCTTCAGCTGGCGCATCGCGCTGGCGGTGATCGGATGTTTCGCGTTGGCATCTGCGCTGATGTTCTGGAAAATCCTGCCGGAATCGCGTCATTTTCGCCCGACCTCTCTGCGCCCGAAAACGCTGTTTATCAACTTCCGTCTGCACTGGCGCGACAAAGGGTTGCCACGACTGTTTCTGATGGGATTCCTGCTGATGGGTTCATTCGTCACGCTGTTTAACTATATTGGCTACCGGCTGATGCTCTCGCCCTGGCATCTGAATCAGGCCGTTGTGGGTTTGCTTTCCGTGGCCTATCTCACCGGCACGTGGAGCTCGCCGAAAGCCGGGGCAATGACGGCGCGCTTTGGTCGCGGGCCGGTGATGCTGGTGTTTACAGGGGTGATGCTGCTCGGCCTGCTGCTGACGCTCTTCTCTTCCCTGTGGCTCATCTTTGCCGGGATGCTGCTCTTCTCAGCAGGGTTCTTCGCCGCTCACTCCGTCGCTAGCAGCTGGATTGGCCCTCGCGCGCGTCGCGCCAAAGGACAGGCATCGTCGCTGTATCTGTTTAGCTATTACCTGGGTTCCAGCATCGCCGGGACGCTCGGTGGCGTGTTCTGGCATCACTACGGCTGGAACGGCGTGGGCGGGTTTATCGCGCTGATGCTGTGCGCGGCGCTGCTGGTGGGGGGAAGTCTGCATCAGCGTTTGCATTAACATTTTATTGAACAACCGTTATGGCATATTACGAAAGGCCGAAATATACGGCCTTCGTTTTGCGTGAATTAGCTCAGCGATTATTGTAGGCTGCAACACCTGCGCCTACTATAGCCAATACACCAACCACTGCTTTAGCCTCTTTCACATGTTGGTTATGCATTATTGCTGCTTTATTAGCATTAACTGCATTAGGGTCTAATGTAATAACATTGCTGAAATGGCTCATGCAAGCATCATCAACAGTTCCATTAAATGTACCTGAAAGCACTTTATCCGTTTTATTATCTATTAATAATGACAATGCACAAATATGAGTAGCAGTAGCACTACCATAATTTCCAGTGTTCTCAGATGTTCCAACCGCCCCCCCGGAGAAACCATTACCATATCCCTGATAAGTGGAATTACCGACCGCCACACCATTGGTGTCTGTGCTAAACGAACCAGCAGAAGTTGTACCTTGATTGCTGTCCCATTGATACATTGTCTGGCTACCATTGACGGGCATTGTTCGTGTTGGTATCCCTAAATCAGTCATCGCTTCTGCCTTACTTTGCCCAACAAGTGTAATTGTGGCATTCCTGTACTGGGAAGGGATGGGTTGCATCGCGCAGCCGGCTAACAAAGCTGCTGAAATCGCGCAGAAAATAAATTTATTCATTATATGAGTTGCCTGTTAATTGATTTTGACGCTATGAAAATCGCGCCGGTTAAGAATATTCTTATGTGCGATTCTGTATTTGACTCTAAGAGCTATATTTAACTCTTGAATAATTCATAAGGTGAATATAAATAGCTACATTCATTTGTCACCTATATTTGAATATGGTAAGCATTAACATCATTTGGGTAAGTAACATCTGTTTTAATCAGATCTGAATATCTGTATGCTCGTTACGACCTTCAAACACAACGAGAATATAGAATGAAAAATAATTATTCCTATCAATCGCTTACTAAAACCTTCCAGCGTCTCTCCCGCTTCTCCCACCTCTCCTCCATCGCCAGCTGGGACATGTTCACCATGATGCCGCCAGGCGGCAGCGCCGCGCGCGGTGAAGCGCTGGCGGAGATGAGCGTCCTGCAACATCAGATCCTGACCGATAAAAAAGTCGGCGACCTGTTAGCGGCCGCAGCAGGGGAAGATCTGAATGACGTCGAACAAGCCAACCTGCGTGAAATGACGCGCCACTACCAGCAGGCTACCCTGTTGCCGGAATCGCTGGTGGAAGCCAAATCGCTGGCGGGCAGCAGGTGCGAGCACGCCTGGCGTACTCAGCGCCCCGCCAACGACTGGCAGGGTTTTTCCGCCAATTTAAAAGAAGTGGTGAAACTCAGCCGTGAAGAGGCCCGTCTGCGCGCCGAGGCCAAAGGCAGCACGCCGTACGACGCGCTGCTGGATATTTTTGAACCGGATATGACCAGCGCGCGCCTGGACGTGCTGTTTGGTGATATGAAAACCTGGCTGCCGGACCTGCTGGCGAACGTGGTAGAGAAGCAGGCTCAGCGGTCATTTGTTCCGCCGCAGGGCCCCTTCCCGACGGCAACCCAGCGCGAGCTGGGGCTGGAAGCGATGAAGATGCTTGGCTTCGATTTTAACGGCGGACGCCTGGACGTGAGCGCGCACCCGTTCTGCGGCGGCGTACCGGAAGACGTACGCATCACCACGCGCTATGACGAGGATGAACTGCTCAGCGCGCTGTTTGGCGTGATCCACGAAACCGGGCACGCGCGCTACGAACAAAACCTTCCACGTGCGTGGGCAGGCCAGCCCGTTGCCCTCGCCCGCTCAACCGCGATCCATGAATCCCAGAGCCTGTTCTTTGAAATGCAGCTGGGACGCAGTGAAGCCTTCCTCAAACACCTTCTCCCTGCGATCCACGCCCGCTTTGGCACCCAGGCGGCGTTCAGCGAAGAGAACTTTATCGCCTGGAACCAGCGCGTGAAGCCAGGCTATATCCGCGTCGATGCTGACGAAGTGAGCTACCCGGCACACGTGGTACTGCGCTATGAGATTGAGCGCGCGCTGATTAACGGCGAGATCGAGGTGGACGATATTCCGGCCCTGTGGGATGAGAAAATGCAGGCGTGGCTCGGTTTATCCACCAAAGAGAACTACCGAAACGGCTGTATGCAGGATATCCACTGGACCGACGGCGGATTTGGTTACTTCCCGTCATACACGCTGGGCGCGATGTACGCCGCGCAGCTGTTCCATGCAGCAAAGACCGCGCTTCCTGACCTGCAGACCGCCATCGCTGAGGGTGATTTTTCGGCGCTGTTTGACTGGCTGCGTCAGAACATCTGGCAGCACGGCAGCCGCTTCAGCACGTCGCAGTTAATCACCCAGGCGACGGGGGAAGATCTGAATATCCGCTACTTCCGCGAACACCTCACCTCACGCTACCTGTAATGACAGGGCCGGGGTTCTTCCCCGGCCTTGTACATATGGTTACACGCCGATACCAATCACTCACGGAAACCCCGAATTTACAGGGTTATAGTTATTTCAACGGCCCCGCAGTGGGGTTAAATGAAAAACCAAATTCGAGGGTATGAACATGAAAAAAGTATTAGCTCTGGTTGTTGCCGCTGCTATGGGTCTGTCTTCTGCTGCGTTTGCTGCTGAAACCACTGCTGCACCCGCTGCTGCGGCACCTGCTGCAACAACCACCGCTGCGCCAGCAAAAACCGTACATCACAAGAAACACCACAAAGCCGCTAAACCGGCTGCAGAACAAAAAGCGCAGGCTGCGAAAAAGCACCACAAAAAAGCCGCTAAACCAGCTGTAGAACAGAAAGCTCAGGCTGCGAAAAAGCACCACAAGAAAGCCGCCAAACCAGCCGTAGAGCAGAAAGCGCAGGCTGCGAAAAAGCATCACAAAAAAGCAGTAAAACACGAAGCTGCTAAACCAGCTGCACAGCCAGCTGCGTAAGCGTACAAGCTTAACCGTGCCCTTCGGGGCACGTTGGTAAACCGGCGCTGAACCGGAAAAGGTTCTGCGCCGTTTTTTTTTATCCGGAGGGCGTATGCTGCGACGCTATCGGTTTGAGCTGATTCTTATCCTGCTTATTTTATGCGCGCTCATCGCAAGCCATTTTTATCTTTCCTGATTGTAGCACGCTGATTTTACTCCCACTTTAGCGCTGTCCCGTCTATAGTATTTTCATAGGGTTCACTTTTAAT
Organism: Enterobacter chuandaensis; assembly: GCF_039718975.1. Taxonomy (NCBI): domain Bacteria; kingdom Pseudomonadati; phylum Pseudomonadota; class Gammaproteobacteria; order Enterobacterales; family Enterobacteriaceae; genus Enterobacter; species Enterobacter chuandaensis. The sequence continues at coordinate 2,173,036 of NZ_CP097173.1, read as the reverse complement.
AATCATAATTACCCCCACCAGAGTGTGATATGCGTAAATCTGTTGTGTTGTTGCTGGGAACGTTTGGTCTTTTTTCTGGATTTTCACAGGCGGATGATGGCGGTGATGATGCCATTAGCGCGAAAGAGCTAAAGACGCTTTTTTTCGGTCATGACGATCGTACTCGCGTCAGCGATCCTACTCAGGCGCCCTGGGACGCTATAGGGCAGCTAGAAACCGCCAGCGGTAACCTGTGTACCGCAACGCTGATCACCCCGCAATTAGCCCTGACGGCAGGCCACTGCTTATTGACGCCCCCCAACGGCAAGCCAGACAAAGCAGTTGCCTTACGATTCGTGTCGCAAAAAGGGATCTGGCGCTATGAAATCCACGGCATTGAAGGCCGGGTGGATGCGTCGCTCGGTAAGCGTCTGAAAGCGGATGGAGACGGCTGGATTGTGCCGCCCGCGGCGGCCTCGTGGGATTTTGGCCTGATTATTTTGCGCTACCCACCTTCAGGCATTACGCCGCTGCCGTTATTTGACGGCGATAAAGCGGCGCTCACCGCTGCGCTGAAAGCCGCCGACCGCAAGGTAACGCAGTCAGGTTACCCTGTCGATCATCTTGATGTGCTTTACACCCATACGGACTGTATCGTGACGGGCTGGGCGCAGACCAGCGTGCTCTCCCACCAGTGTGATACGTTGCCCGGTGACAGCGGTTCACCGCTGATGCTGAAAACTGATAATGGCTGGCAGTTGATTGGGGTCCAAAGCTCCGCTCCGGCGGCGAAAGACCGCTGGCGAGCCGATAACCGGGCTCTCTCCGTCACCGGTTTTCGCGATAAGCTGGAAGCGCTGGCTAAAGAGTAAGCCAGCGCGGAGGCCTGAAAATCAGGATCACTACATATCAGGCCAGTTTTATCATGATCATGCCCGCCAGCAGCAAGATCAGCCCTATCCAGCCTTTATTATTTAAACGCTGCCCGAAAAGCACCCAGCCCGCGGCCAGGGTAGCGGCGATCCCAAAACCGCCCCACAGCGCATAGGCCACCGAAAGATCGATCCCTTTCACCGCCTGAGACAGGGCGCTGAACGCCCCCAGCACCGCGGCAATCGACAGCAGGCCGTAAACTTTACGACGAAAACCGTCAGAGAACTTCAGCAGAACGTTTGCCAGGATCTCCAGCACGATGGCGAGCCCCAGCCAGGCCGCATGTACCCATTCAAACTGTTGCATGGTTCTGCTCCTTCTGCTGTTTTGTCGGTTTACGGGTACCTGATTTAATCAGCACGATACCCGCAACCAGCGTCGTTAACCCGGCGACCTTCATTGTTGTTAATGTTTCGTCGAATATCAGAACGCTGAACAGCGTAATCAATAAAATACCGATCCCTTCCCACAGCGCATAGGCCACACCCAGCGCAATTTTCTTCACCGCAAACGAGAGGAAAATATAGGAAAGGGAAATCATTACCAGCATTAAAATAAAACCGGTATTGCCTTCACTGATGCTTGCCCATTTCATAGACAGCGTGCCGGTAATTTCAGCGAGAATTGCCAGGGCTAATAAGATCCAGTAAAACATGTTTATCTCCTGCTTGAGAATATAATCCATCGTGGCCCGCCGCATGCAGCAAACCAAAAATATGAAATTAAATCAGACAGCTAAGCGCGTAGCGCCAGCTCAGGCAGAAGAGGTGACTATAGTGCGGTGCGCCAGTGTTGCTCACCAGCAATCAGGCAGAAGGAGGTAGAAAATGCAGCAGTGTTGTTTGAAGAATACGTCCTGAACAAATTGTCCATAAAATTACAATTATCCGCGTTGTTGCTTCTCGTCTTTGCGGATGAAAATTGTCCTCGGTAGTTGAACACACCAGATTTGTACCATAAGCCAGGAATTTACTCAAAGTCTTTTCAATTCTTTACCCATCTCGTTTGATTTTGGTTAGTTTATTGCAAGGCGTTTACCCTTTATTATAAATAAAAAGCGTATTTCGGAGTCACCATGGCTAAACCCATTATTACCCTGAACGGGTTAAAAATTGTCATCATGCTGGGCATGCTGGTGATTATACTCACGGGCGTTCGTTTTGCCGCCGATATCATCGTGCCCTTTATTCTGGCCCTGTTTGTTGCGGTGATCCTTAACCCGCTGGTCCAGCGCATGACGCGGCTGCGCATCCCGCGCGTGCTGGCGATTACCCTGCTGATTAGCGTCATTATTGTCGCCATGGTATTACTGGTTGCGTATCTGGGTAACTCCCTGAACGAACTGGCGCGAACGCTGCCGAAATACCGTTCCTCGCTGGCGATACCGCTGCTGCAACTTGAACCCTGGCTGCAGCGCGCGGGAATAGAAATCTCGGTTGAAGATCTTCTTAAATATATCGATCCCAACGCGGCGATGACCATTGTCACCAGCCTGTTAACACAGCTTTCCAATGCCATGACCTCCATTTTCCTGCTGTTTTTAACGGTGGTGTTCATGCTGCTGGAGGTGCCGCAGTTGCCCGCAAAGTTACAGCAAATGATGGTTCGTCCGGTTGAAGGAATGGGAGCTATTCAGCGCGCGCTGGACAGCGTTTCACGTTATCTGGTGCTGAAAACCGCCATTAGTCTGGTCACCGGGTTGGTCGTCTGGGGGATGCTGGTGGCGCTGGACGTCCGCTTTGCGTTCGTCTGGGGTTTACTGGCGTTTGCGCTCAACTATATTCCCAACATCGGCTCCGTGCTGGCGGCGATCCCCCCTATCCTTCAGGTGCTGGTGTTCAGCGGGTTTTATGACGCGCTGGTTCTGCTGGCAGGCTATCTGGCGATTAACCTGGTGTTCGGGAATATTCTTGAGCCGCGGATGATGGGACGCGGGCTGGGGCTTTCCACACTAGTGGTCTTTTTATCCCTGATTTTCTGGGGCTGGCTGCTCGGCCCCGTAGGCATGCTGCTCTCCGTTCCGCTGACCATTATCGTGAAGATTGGCCTGGAACAGACGGCGGGCGGGCAAAGCATCGCCGTGCTGCTGAGCGACATGAGCCATCAATAGCCGTCATTCCGCCATCGACAGGAGGGGCTTGCTTGCCCTTCCCCCTTCACGATACGCGCTGAGCGCCCTCTGCCATTCCGTCAGGGGGTACACCGTACCGGGGCTGTACTCACTGGCGCGCATCCGGGGCCAGATTTGGTCAAACTCAGCGCGCCACGCCTCTGCGCTGAGCCCATCCAGATAGTTACGAATATGGAACCACGCTACGCGCGGCAGGGGCCGCTGCTGGCGGAAGGTCTGCCCGGAGAGCAGCCCGTAGCAAACAAATACGCCCTGCTCAGGCATCACGCTCAGGATTGCGTCCGCCAGCGTCCCGCCGGTTGCATCGTAAACGACGTCGGCACGTGCGGCAACGGAGCGAATCCGCTGCATGTCATGCTGTGCGACAGGAACGATCCCCATCGCCTCCAGCCGTTCAGCGTGAACGGGCGAACGATGAATACCGTACACCGCCTCTGCCCCCGTCAGATGCGCCCACTGCCCGAGCAGAATGGCGCAATCCGAACCGGCGGCCGTCAGCAGCACCCGTTTTCCCTGCGGCGGGAAGTGGGCCAGCATCATCTGCGCCGCCAGCGGGTTGATATAGGCCCGCGCGGCCAGGCGTGAATCGATATCGTCCGGCACGGGGATCGCATACTCTGCCGGGCAATCAACATAGTGCTGCCACGTGCCCGGCCCGCGCAGCGGCAGAACGCGTTTACCCGGCAGATGCGCAAACGACGCGGGCGCCTGAATGACAACGCCGACGCCTTCATACCCCGCGACGGCGGGCAGCGGGGTTCTGTGGCGATAGGCACCGGTAATGGGAATGAGATCGGACGCGTTCACCGGCGCATACAGCATTTGCACGCGCAGGTGACCCGGCGCAAGCGTCTCCAGCGGCGCGGCTTCAGGTTGCAGAACAGATTCCGGCTCGCCAAAACGGCGATACCAGAGGGCCAGGTTTTCCATCACAATCTCATGGCTGAAGGCGGAATACTTAATCGCGCCAGCCCATTGCCGGTGCGACATGTTTGAGAATGGACTCAATCACGTGCGCATTATAATCCACACCGAGCTGGTTCGGCACGGTCAGTAATAACGTATCTGCCTCGGCAATCGCCTCGTCCTTTTTCAACTGCTCAATCAGCCTGTCAGGCTCCGCGGCATAGCTGCGCCCGAATATCGCGCGCGTTTTCTCATCAAGATACCCAACGCTATCGCTGTCGTTGCGGCTGGCGCCGAAGTACATCCGGTCGCGGTCGTCCATCAGGGCAAAAATACTGCGGCTGACCGAGACGCGTGGCAGCCGCGTATGCCCTGCCTCTTTCCACGCCTGACGGTACGCGCGGATCTGTTTTGCCTGCTGAATATGGAACGGTTCGCCGGTTTCGTCGTCTTTCAGGGTTGAGCTTTGCAGGTTCATGCCGAGCTTAGCGGCCCATACCGCCGTCGCATTCGAACCGGCGCCCCACCAGATGCGCTCCCGCAACCCTTCGGAATACGGTTCCAGGCGCAGCAGCCCAGGCGGATTGGGGAACATCGGCTGTGGATTCGGCTTTGCAAACCCTTCGCCGCGCAGCACCTCAAGCAGCACCTCGGTATGACGGCGCGCCATGTCCGATTCGTTTTCCCCTTCCTGCGGGACATAGCCGAAATGACGCCAGCCATCAATGACCTGCTCCGGGGAGCCGCGGCTGATGCCAAGCTGCAAACGGCCGCCGGAGATCAGATCTGCCGCGCCCGCATCCTCGGCCATATACATCGGGTTTTCATAGCGCATATCAATCACGCCCGTACCGATTTCAATGGTTTTCGTTTTCGCGCCTATTGCCGCCAGCAGAGGGAACGGCGAACTCAGCTGACGGGCGAAGTGGTGCACGCGGAAATAGGCGCCGTCCGCCCCCAGCTCTTCGGCGGCCACGGCCAGGTCGATGGACTGCAGCAGCGTATCCGCCGCCGAACGCGTGCCGGACTGCGGCGAAGGCGTCCAGTGACCAAACGATAAAAACCCGATCTTTTTCATAACCCTGTGTCCTGATAATGCGTTGCGTTCTGTCCACTTTACGCATTACCCCGTAAGAATAAATGCCGTTTATTTAACGGAAAGCATCAAATAAATTGACGGAATAGAGGGGTTCGTCATTCCGCCCCATAATGGATATAATATCCCCCACTTTTTCATGGCAGGTAAAACCGGCAATGGCTCTGATCCCTAAAAACTACGCGCGACTGGAAAGCGGCTATCGCGAGAAAGCATTAAAAATCTATCCCTGGGTCTGCGGACGCTGCTCGCGGGAGTTCGTCTATTCCAATCTGCGTGAATTGACGGTTCACCATATCGATCACGACCATACTAACAACCCGGAAGATGGCAGCAACTGGGAGCTGCTGTGCCTGTTTTGTCACGATCACGAGCATTCGAAATACACCGAAGCGGATCAGTACGGCACCACCGTGGTCGCCGGTGAAGACGCGCAAAAAGACGTGGGTGTCGCCACGTTTAACCCGTTTGCCGATTTAAAAGCGATGATGGATAAGAAGAAATAATCTTCTCGTCCGCTCGTGCTCCGCGATTTTAAAATGTCCAGGTGATAGCGGCGGTTGCAGACCCCTCATTGCGCCGCATCACTATTGGACTTTCATTCGCATGGTCGCCAGGCCAGGTATAATCCGCGCTCAGGACCGTCCCCCAGTGAGCATCGAACTGGTGGCTCCAGGTCAGGCTGGTGTCGACGCCATAAAATCCCCCCGGCGCTGAATAGCGGCGATAGCCGGTGCGGCGGCTCTGCTGCTCGCTGACCCCATACCAGGTATTCAGATAACGGCTGTCGCCAAACAGAGCCGCAGACTGAAGGGCGATCGTGTCCTCGCTGTTTTGTAGGGGAATCAACGTAACGGACGCCTGATAACTTACGCCCTGGCTGTCCGTTAACGGTAGCGTCGCCTTACCCTCAACGCTCAGCCAGGACGCAGCCTGCCAGCCGACGGCCAGGCCGGTATTCAGGGTGGCATCAATGTCCCCCATCCCCTTCAGATTGTTTGCGCCCTCACGCCAGCCAGAATTTTTCTCTGCCCTCCCGAGGTCGTAACCCAGCGTATGTTCCAGGTACCAACCGCTGTCGTTTTGCAGGTCATATCCCACTCCTTTTTGTGCATCAATAAAGAAAGCACCCTTGCGCCCCTGCAGCACAGGAACCACCTGCCACACCTGCTTGTCTGAACCTGAATAACGGGGGGCATAGTGACCGCCCAGCCCGACGGTTAAAGTGCCGGAAGCGGCGTCATCATCCGCCTGCACACCTGAGGCAACGGCCATCAGCAGCGGAACGGTCATATACAGGCCTTTTTTTATCGCTATCATACTGTTCTCCACGCAGACGCGGGCGTCTGCTGATTCAGGGTCTGCCACACAATGTTGGCGCAGTATGGTTTGGCTAAATCAATGAATCGTCGGGATAGTGTTAAGAAACGGTCAAGGTGAACGGATGTTGTCCAGAAGAGTGCTGATTATTGAAGATGACGCCGATGCGGCTGGCGTGCTTGAAGCCTATTTACGTCGTGAAAATTACGATGTCACCATTACCGGAGACGGCCTTTCCGGGCTGGATATGGCGCAGCGGTGGAAACCCGACCTCATCCTGCTGGACGTGATGCTGCCCGGGCTTAACGGCACCGAAGTGCTGGCCGGACTGCGTCGTAAAAGCGATGTACCGGTGATCATGGTCACCGCCATGGGCGACACCCCCGATCGCATTGGTGCCCTGCGGTACGGTGCCGATGATTATGTTGTGAAACCCTATCATCCGGGAGAAGTCGTGGCTCGCGTACAGGCGGTGCTGCGACGCAGCAGTAAAAAAGAGACAGACGACGAGATCCTTCGCTGGCAAACGCTGGAGGTGGATGTGGCCGCCATTGTGGCGAGCGTGGATAACGGCGGCGACGCGCCCGTGATGCTCGATCTTACGCCAACGGAATTCTCGCTTCTGGCAACGCTGCTGCGCTCTCCCGCACGCCCCTTTTCCCGTCAGTACCTGCTGGAACACTGTCTGCCGGAAAGCGAGGCGCTGGAGCGCGTGGTGGACACCCATATTTATAACCTGCGTAAAAAACTCGAAGCGTCGGGTATTTCCGGCGTGTTGATTAACGTTCGCGGCGTGGGATACAGGTTCAGACAACCATGATAAAAAACCGACACTCCTCTCTCTGGCGCTGGATTTGCGCGCGTATCCTGGCACTGGCCATCGGCAGCGTGATCGTCATTGCCACCTGCATGTGGCTACGTTATGCGGTACAGAACTACTGGATAATGGGCAGAATGCCAGCGGCGGTCCGGCAGGAATTTCTGACGCTCAGCCAGAACCCACAGGCCGATCCGGCCCGCTTCCACAGCATTGTGGATACCTGGTGGGGGCTGAGTTATTCCACGCCATCCATCGCCTCTGCGGACTGGGTTACGGTGGCCCTGCTGGTGCTGGTGATGATCCCGTTTATTGTGGTGATGGGGTTAAAACACGCCCGACCGCTGGCGCTGCAGTTCAGCCGTCTTCGCGATGCCGCCAAAGATGTCGCCGACGGGCAGTTTGGCCGTCAGGCGGAACTGGTCAAGGATGCGCCAGCGGAAATGGTCAGCTTTGCAAACGACTTTAACTCCATGACGGGGCAACTCGCCCGCTATGAAAAAGAGCTCCGCGCCTCGCACGTCGCGATGGCGCACGAGCTGCGCTCGCCCCTGACGGCCGCCATTGGTCGTCTGCAGGGCATGTTGGACGGTGTGTTTGATGCCAGCCCGGTGCAGCTGGGAATGGTGATGAAACAGCTTCAGCATCTCAATCGCCTGACCGATGAGCTTCACCTTCTCTCGTTAGCGGACGCGGGAAATCTGGTGCTGGAAGAGCAGGCCTTTTCTCTGGATGAGCTGATTCAGGAGCGGGCGGCCTGGATCATGCCGCAGGCCGAAGCGCATCATTTTACGATTACGCTACGTAACCCGCGTACGTGCCCGTTCAGAGGCGATGCGTTCCGCATGGGGCAGGTATTTACTATCCTTATGGAAAATGCACTACGCTACGGGCGCGAAGGCGGCCATCTTGAGGTGGCGCTGCACTACGCCAGCGGGCATTAAGCCATTGAATTTCACGATGACGGACCGGGCGTATCCCCCCAGTTCTTACCGGACATGTTTAGGCGCTTTAGCCGTGAGGAGCAGTCCCGCGCGCGGCATTCCGGCGGCAGCGGCCTCGGTTTGTCTATCGCCCGGGCGATTTGTCAGGCACATGGGGGCACGATAGAGGCCTCATTACCGGAAACGGGCGGCCTTGCGGTGCGTATTTTGTTACCCTGGCAGCCGTCCGGTAATGAAAATATCCACTCTTGATAAACCCTTGACAGAACATCGAATCTTTCTCGACGTAGCGCGCATTTAATAACGCCCTCATCTTTATGGAGCGGCGTTATGTCAGACGAATTTGTTCTCTCCCTCCGCCACTGCCTGCACCATCTGTACGGCGTGGCGCGCACCCTTTCCTGGGTAAATTTTCTCCCTCTGGTCCTGCTCGCGCTGGTGATTTTTCCGCTCACCGGCTGCGGTGACAAACAGGAAAACAAGCCTGCCCCAGTGCGTACGGTGCGCTACGTTGTCGTTGGCACCGCCCAATCCCTTCCCGCGCTGGAAAGAACCGGTGAGATCCATGCCCACGATGAAACGACGCTGAGCTTTCGCACCGGTGGCCGGATACTGACGCGTAGCGTTGATATTGGTGACAGTGTCACCGCCGGACAGCTGCTGGCCACGCTTGAAAATACCACCGGACAAAATCAGCTCGACAGCGCAACGGCCGACTATGAAGGGGCCAAAGCCTCAGCGCAGGTTGCCGCGCTTAACGTCAGCCGAATGCAAAAGCTCATGCCGACGGGCGCAATAGCCCGCACGCAACTCGACAGCGCCCGCGCGGACTGGCTTGTCGCCCGCGCGCGATTAAAAAGCAGCGAGGCCGCATGGCGTAACGCCCGCGAAAGCCTTGGCTGGACGCGCCTGATCGCCCCACAAACCGGCACGATCACCGAGGTGAGCGCCTCTGCGGGCCAGGTTGTCAGCGCGGGACAGACGGTGCTTACGCTGGCAACCGGTGAGGCTCGCGACGTAGCGTTTGATATCGCCACGCCCAATGCGATACCGCCGCTGGATAAGGCGGAAGTGCGGGTTTCCCTGCTCAGCGACCCGTCGGTACAGGCATCTGCCGTGCTGCGGGATATCACCCCGCAGGCCGATCCTCAGACCCGCACCTGGCGCGTCAGGGCCACCCTGATAAACCCGCCAGCGGCGATGGCGCTGGGTGCCAGCGTCACCGTCACCCTGCCCTCCACTGGCCCGCGAGGTTACGTCATTCCCGCATCGGCGCTGAGCCGAACAGGCGATAGACCGGCGGTGTTCGTGATTAACCCGCATTCGCAGGCGCAGCTGCGCGCGGTGGTACCCGCCTGCTATACGGCCTCCTCGGTGATTATCGCCTCCGGCCTTGAGCCAGGCGACCGGGTGATTACGGCTGGCGTGAGCAAACTCCGTTCCGGAGAGCCGGTGGTACCCGGGGAGGTTCAGCCATGAACACGAAACCGGAAGCGAAATTTAACCTGTCCGCATGGGCGCTTAACCATCAGCAGATGGTCAGTTTCTTCATGCTGCTGATCGTGGCGATGGGCGTATTCTGCTATGAAAAACTGCCGCGTAATGAAGACCCGGCTTTTACCATTAAAACGGCGGTCGTCTCCGCGCAGTGGCCGGGCGCGTCCGTAACGGATACCACCCGTCTGCTGACCGATACGCTTGAAAAAAAGCTGCAGGAAACGCCCTGGCTTGATTATCTCGAAAGTGAAACCCGCGCCGGGAGCGCGGTTATCCATGTGAATCTTCGCGACGATACCCCGCCGCAAAAGGTGCAGGACATCTGGTATCAGATCCGCAAAAAAATGCAGGACATCGCGCCGTCTTTACCGGAAGGCGTTCAGGGCCCGGCCGTGAACGACGAATTTGACGATACGTTCGGCACGATTTACGGCTTTATTCCCGACGGCTACACCTTACGGGAAGTGCGGGACCGCGTTGAGACAATACGTCGTGAGCTCGCCTCCTTGCCGGATATCGGCAAAACCACCCTGCTGGGCGAACAGCAGGAGCAGATCGTTCTCGCCTTTTCTCCGGCCCGTCTGGCGGGTATGGGGCTGGATATTCAGGCGGTCGCCGATGCGCTGCGGGCGCAAAACGCGGTTGTCCCGGCTGGCGTTATGCGTACCGGGCAGGATAACATCGCGATCAAGGTCAGCGGGGCGCTCACGTCCGAAGAGAGTTTACGCGCCGTCACGCTGCACATTAACAATCGCTATATTCCGCTGACCGATATCGCCACCGTCACCCGGGAAGCCGCCGAGCCGCCGGCCCCCGCGTACCGGGTAAACGGCAAACCGGCCATCGGGCTGGCGGTGTCGATGGCACCAACGGGCAACATGCTGCGTTTCGGTGCTGCGCTGAACGCCAGAATGGCGGCCCTCAGCGCCGGGCTGCCGCACGGTATTGAGATGGTGAAAGTTGCCGATCAGTCGGCGGTGGTCAGTGACGCGGTAAGCGGTTTTGTCCGGGTGCTTATTGAAGCAGTTGTTATCGTGCTGGCGGTTTCATTTGTCTCGCTGGGTTTGCGGGCGGGGCTGGTGGTGGCTGCGACCATTCCGCTGGTGCTCGCCATGACGTTTGCCGGCATGATGCTCGCCGGCATCGGGCTTCAGCGTATCTCGCTTGGGGCGCTGATCATTGCGCTGGGTCTGCTGGTGGATGACGCCATGATCGCCGTCGAAACGATGGTCTCCCGACTGGAAGCCGGGGATTCCCGTCGGCATGCGGCCACCCATGCATTCAAAACGACGGCCTTCCCGATGCTCACCGGAACCCTGGTGATGATTGCCGGGTTTATTCCCGTTGGTTTTGCGGCCTCCAGCGCTGGTGAATACTGTTTTTCCCTGTTTGCGGTAGTGCTGATTGCCCTGCTCTGCTCCTGGGTTGTCGCGATCCTGTTTTCGCCGCTGACGGGCACGTGGCTGCTGCCGGAGAAGGTCAGACATCGCGCGGCAGGCCCCGGAAGGATCGCGCGCGGGTACGGGCGGCTTTTAGGGCTGGCGCTGCGTCACCGCCTCGCCACCGTGCTGATTGCGCTTTCCGCGCTGGGGCTGTCCGTGTACGGCACCACGTTTATGCAGGGTGAGTTCTTCCCGGCGTCGGACCGGCCTGAGCTGCTGGTCAGCCTGACGCTTCCGGCCAACGCGTCGCAGCCGGAAACGTTAAGAGAGGTGGAAAAGCTGGAACACGCGCTGGCCGGCAACAGCAATATTGAGCGCTACTCGACGTACGTCGGGTCAGGAGCCATCCGTTTTTACCTGCCGATGGACGTGCTGCTGGAAAATGAAAACATCGCCCAGATTGTGGTGGTGGCGAAGGATCTTCAGGCGCGGGATCGTCTGCATGGGCAGTTGAACAGGCTGCTGGCGGCGCAGTTTAGCGACATCATCACGCGCGTGTCGCCCCTGGAGCTTGGGCCGCCCGTCGGCTGGCCAATCAAATACCGGGTGAGCGGGCCTGATTATCTGCAGGTCCGGGCGCTTGCGAACCGTCTGGCCGACGCGATTGGCCAATCGCCGCTGTCGCGCGAGGTTAACCAGACGGCCGGAGAGCCGGAGAGGATCATTACTCTGAAGGTGAATCAGACGGCGGCCAGGGCGGCAGGAATATCGTCAGAAGCTCTCGCCCGCACCTTGAATACCCTCTGGTCCGGCAGTGTTGTCACCTCAGTCAGGGATAACGATCGCCTTGTCGACGTGGTGCTGCGGGCCACGGACAATGAACGTCACAGCACCGCCACCCTCTCCTCGCTGACCGTTCAGGGGAATGACGGTAAAAAAATTCCGCTCAGCGCCGTCGCGACGCCGGTCTGGAGCGTGGACGATCCGGTCATCTGGCGTCGACAGCGGTTGCCTTTTATTACGGTGCAAACTGACCTTGCGCCGAGGCTGAGGGCCGAAGCGGTATCGGCGGCGCTGCGTCCGGCGATCGACACGCTGCGCGCGGAGCTGCCTGCCGGTTACAGCATAGAAGAAGGCGGCGCGGTTGCCGAATCAGATAAGGGGAACAGTTCCGTTTTTAGCGTTCTTCCGGTGACGCTTGTCATCATGTTGATGCTGCTGATGCTTCAGCTGCGCCGATATTCCCGGATGCTGCTGGCGCTTCTGATGGCCCCGTTTGGTTTACCGGGGATCGTGCTGGCTATGCTGCCCGGCGGCACGCCGATGGGGTTTGTCGCGCTGCTGGGCGTCATCGCCCTGGCGGGGATGATCGTGCGTAACGCGGTGATACTGATTAGCGAGGTAGACAGTAATCTTGCGCAGGGGATGGCAAACGATGCCGCGATTGTGGCGGCCGCGGAGCATCGGGCCAGGCCCATCTGTCTGACCGCATGCGCCGCCATTCTGGGTATGATCCCGATCTCTCATCAGGTATTCTGGGGGCCAATGGCCTATGCGATTATCGGCGGGCTGCTGGTCGCGACGCTGGTAACGCTGACCGTATTACCCGCGTCGTTTAGCCTGCTGTTACAGTGGGGGACTCAGCGCAAAGCCGCAGAAGAAAGGTGAGCTGAGGCTCAATCGTTCCCCGGCAGATTACGCAGCAGTCAGCGCAAAACGGTTCCTCAGGATCCGGGGGATCTCATCCTCCGTCAGCTGCTGCGGCTAAACTGCGCAAACGAACCCACGCCTCGCCTGCTGAATGCCATGGAACGGATTGGCGCGCGGTGTCATGAACGGGCGGCTCCTCTCCGGTGGCGGTTTTACACTAAACTTTCCAGCCACTCGGTAAAGGCCCGCACCTTGCGGGAGAGATGACGGTGTGGATAGAGAAGCGACAATTTACGATCCGGGGAGCGATGCTCCGGTAACACTTCAACCAGTTGGCCGCGGTCAATATAGGGCTGCAGAAAAAGATTCATTCCCTGTATTAACCCTAACCCGGCCAGGCCCGCCGCGATGTAGGCTTCGGAGTTATCCACGACCAGCTTGCCGGGCAGCGTTATTTCCGCAATGCCTTCTGGCGTAGTAAACGTCCAGGGTTGAATTTTTCTGCTGTTGTTATTAATCCAGTTGATGGCCTGATGTTTGTATAAATCATCCAGCGTTTCTGGCGTACCGTGTTTTGCCAGCCAGGCCGGGCTGGCACAGGTCGTGATGTTAATGTTCCCGATTTTGCGCGCGACATAGTCACCATCGTCCAGCTCCCCCACTCGCAGCACGCAGTCCAGGCCATCGCGCAGCATATCCCGACGGCGGTCAGAGCTGCTCAGTATGATGTCGATTTCAGGATGCTGCCGATAAAAATCCGGCAGGTTGGGTATGACCCTCAGCGCCGCAAAAGCGATGGGCATATCCACCCGCAACTGACCGTGTATTGCCCGGCCAGTGCCAAACGACTCCAGTAAATCGTCCGCCTGCGCCAGCAGGGGTTTACTTCGGCGATAAAACGCCTCGCCGTCCGGCGTCAGGCTAATCCGCCGCGTTGTTCTCTGCAGCAAACGCGTGCCGCTGTGCTGCTCCAGATGCTGTAACGCTTTGGTGACCGCCGGACGGTGGATCTGCAGATTTTCCGCCGCCTGGGTCAGGCTGCCCGACTCGACAATTTCAATGAAAACTCTAATTGATTCAAAGAGATTTAGTTGCATTGGTTGTCTCTTTTGCCGTCACAGGAATGTCAGGATTATTACTTATTTTATAACAGTGATGAATCTTTTTGGCTGTTTTTCCTAACAATCTTCCGCCCTACACTCTCCTCCATTCAAACGTGAGGAATGTTCTGCTATGAAAAATAACCGTATCTGTCAGATCCTGGGTATCGGAAAGCCTGTTATTCAGGGGCCACTTTCCTGGCTCACCGATGCAAGGCTGGTCGCCGCCGTCAGCAATGCCGGAGGGCTCGGCGTGCTGGGGCCTAATGCCGGTTTAACCGCCGACACCGCGGTTTCCACGCCGGAAGAGACCGCCGAAAAAATGCGCGAAGAAATTCGCAAAACCAAACGGCTGACCGAAAAACCGTTTGGCGTGAACCTGATCCCCACGGCCGTTAATGACGTCTGGACTGGGCCTATCCTTCAGGTGGTGAAAGAAGAAGGCGTCAGAGCCGTTGTGTACACGGGCTATGGGGAAGGCAGCATTATTCCTGCGCTATTCAGTGAATTAAAAGAGGCGGGTATTGCCATTATCTACCGCGACATTAATCCCACCCCGGAAAACACCCGTCTCGCGGAAGACGCAGGGGCTGACATTATTGTGGCCACCGGTTTTGATGAAGGCGGTACCTTACCCGCAACGGCGCTTGGCACCTTTTCCATCGTGCCGCTGATTGCCGATGCCGTGAAGCACGTCCCGGTGATGGCTGCGGGCGGCATTACCGATAACCGCACCGCCAGAGCGGCGCATGCATTAGGTGCGGAAGGTGTGTTTGCCGGCTCGGTGTTTATCAGCACGGAAGAAAGCCGAGTGCCGCAGGAGGTCAAAGAAAAAATTGTTGCCGCCAACGGCCTGGACCTGCTGCTTTTCCGCACTGTCCCCCACTACTATCGTTCTCTCCCCGGCAAGCTGGCGGAAAAACTGGCGGCGATGGATAAAGCTGGCGCAAGCAATGAAGCGCTGGGCAAGGCGATGGGAGGATTACGGGGCCTGCGCCTGGGCATGCTGGAAAATAATACCGATGAAGGTTATATCGCGCTCGGCACGGGGATCGGGAATATCCGCAGCGTGAGAAGCGTGGCTGAGGTTGTCGATGCGTTAACGGTTGAGTAAGCCCTTAACCCTGATGCTATGGACGCTGCACAGAAGCGGCGTCCGTAAACCGTCTTCGGCTCTTTGTCACACATAGCCGCCTTTCATCTCGCTACCGGCAAATCCGCGTACCGCGTCGTATAGGCCGGTGACAGCATCTCGCGTTTCATCGCCCAGGCTTTCTCAATCCCCTGCCCGGCAAACCATATTTTTCCTTTGCCGGAATGATTTACGCTGTCGATCGTCGCCATCAGCGCCGCGCTGTTGGCGCTCGGGCGGTTATCGTCAAACAAATTCAGTTGGGCTACGCCGCTGCTGAAAAAGTCTGCCAGCATCACCCCCGCTTTCATATAGCGATATCCGTCAAGCCAGATACGACACAGTGCCTCCGTGGCGGCACGGATGATATCGCGCGAATCATTGGTGGGCGTCATCAGGGTGACGGAAGCCTGGTTGCCGTAATAAATTTCGTTGTCCGCGTGTGGGCTGGTGCGCACAAACACGCTGATAAAGCGGCAATATTGATGCTCGCCGCGCAGTTTTTCCGCAGCACGTTCCGCATAGGCGCAAATGGCCTGATGCATCTCCTCGTATTGCGTTATACGGTGCCCAAACGAACGGCTACAGATAATTTGCTGCTTCGTGGGGGTAAACTCTTCCAGATCGAGGCAAGGCTCACCGCGAAGCTCGCGCGCCGTGCGCTCCATTACCACGTTAAAATGTTTGCGGATGACCCAGGATGACGCTTCCGCCAGCTCCTGCGCCGTGGTTATCCCCATCGCGTTAAGCTTTTTCGTGATGCGTCGGCCTACGCCCCACACCTCCTCCACCGGAACCTTCGCCAGCAGTTTACGCTGCCGTTCACGATCCGAGAGATCGACCACGCCACCGGTGGCTGACCACCGCTTCGCCGCATAGTTGGCCAGCTTCGCCAGCGTTTTGGTCGGCGCAATCCCGACGCCAACGGTTAAGCCCGTATTTTTAAAGACCTGCGTGCGCATCTGGTGGCCGAATGCGTCCAGCGACATGCAGTTGCTGACCCCCGAAACGTTCACGAATGCTTCATCAATGGAGTAGATCTCAATGGCCGGCGCGAGATCGGTCAGCGTCTGCATTACCCGGCTGCTGAGATCGGCATACAGCGCATAGTTCGAGCTGAAAACGTAAACCCGCGACGGGTACCCCTTCTCTTTGAATTTAAAATAGGGTTCACCCATTTTTATGCCGAACTGCTTTGCCTCCCGCGACAGCGAAATAATGCAGCCGTCGTTGTTGGACACCACCACGATGGGCTTATCCACCAGATCGGGGCGAAATACCCTCTCGCAGGAGGCATAGAAGCTATTTACATCAACCAGCGCGAACATGTTTATGCGTTTTGAGAGTGTGGGTGACGACGCCGAAGATTTGCAGCTCCTCTTCGGACTGAAAGGCGATCGGCTGATAGCGGGCATTACGCGGCAGCAGCCGCAGAACCGGGCGGGTCTGTAGCTCTTTCACCGTAAACTCACCGCCGACCGACGCCACGACGATATCCCCATGTTCGGCATTTAACGAACGATCGACCACCAGCAGATCACCGTCGCTAATCCCCGCGCCGATCATGGAGTCCCCGCTCACTTTGATAAAGTAGGTCGCGCTGGGGTGCCTGACTGCCAGCCGGTTAAGATCGAGACGATCCTCCACATAATCCTGCGCAGGGCTTGGAAAGCCACAGGCAACACGTTCTAAAAATAAAGGTAATTCAATGATTTGTTTTGGTTGATAAGAAAAGAGAGTGTCCATGATGCCTTTCCCGCCAGATACTGTATATAAATACAGTATTACGGATTATGGACAAGGATCAAGGTCATTTCCGGAGGCGCACCCAAACGCGTTGAAGTTTGAGCGGATTTTATTTGGCAACATCCACTGCGGGTCACCCGCTCTATGATTTTTAATACCCACCTAAAAGTCACACATAAGTCACGACAAAATCACTTTGCTATCACTTATAAATGAGATAGCAAAAATAAAATCACTACTAACACACTATATATTGACTTTATTGTGATAAAAAAGCATATTCATCGCACGAATTATTAAGACTTCCCGGAGGACGTTTCCTGTGCCAGCTCGTGACTATCCTGACAAGCGCGTTGCCCGCGGTTTAGCCAAGGAGGCCGATCTCAGAATGTTCAGCGCCCGCATCGAGGCTGACCTGATGGAATACATCAGAATCACCGCCTTTGAGACGCGTAAAAGTAAGCAGGAAATTGTGGCGGAGGCCTTAGCGCTTCACAGACAGATAAGTCAACGAGAAGTCTGAAAAAGCAAAGCCCGGAAGTGCCCTTCCGGCTTTGCCCATGTCGCAATTAGTCCATCAGCGCGTTCAGTTTTTCCAGCGCTGCGGGCGGTAACTGCAGTTCTCCCGCTGCGAGGTTTTGCCGCAGATGCGCCACCGAAGAGGTGCCGGGGATCAGCAGGATGTTCGGCGAACGTTGCAGCAACCATGCCAGCGCAACCTGCATCGCCGTTGCGCCCAGGGAATCCGCGACGGCCTGCAGGCCGGTGGACTGCAGTGGCGTGAAGCCTCCCAACGGGAAGAACGGCACATACGCAATCCCCTGCTGCGCCAGTAAATCCACCAGCGCATCGTCGCCGCGGTTCACAATATTGTACATGTTCTGCACGCAGACGATCTGCACCATCTTCCGCGCCTCTGCCACCTGCGTGGCCGTGACGTTGCTCAGACCAATGTGGCGTACCAGCCCTTGCTGCTGTAATTCTGCGAGGGTGGAAAGCGGTTCCGCGATCGATCCTTCCGCAGGGCCATGTGCGCTGAACATGATCCGCAGGTTCACCACGTCCAGCACATCCAGCTTCAGGTTGCGCAGGTTGTCATGAACCGCCTGGGTCAACTCCTGCGCGGAAAAGGCCGGCAGCCAGGCCCCTTTGTCATCGCGGCGAGCGCCGATCTTGGTGACGAGGGTGAGATCGTCCCGGTAAGGATGAAGCGCCTCGCAGATCAGCTGGTTCGTCACATGCGGGCCGTAAAAATCGCTGGTATCAATATGGTTCACTCCCGCCGCCACGGCTTCGCGCAGCACCTCCAGTGCGGCTTGCTTATCCTTCGGTGGGCCAAATACGCCCGGCCCGGCAAGCTGCATCGCCCCGTAGCCCAGTCGTTTAACCGTCCGCGTTCCGAGCGCGTACGTTCCGCTTCTATCAATGCTGCTCATGTTGACCTTCCTCATAAAAATAATCCGGATTTACAACAGGTTCCTCACAGGACCCCTTAGTTAAGCGCGAGTTAAATTAAAGTTTAAATTTTATACGACGATAGTATGGGTGTACCTCTGCATCTTTTTAACGGACGACCGCTATGCTGAAAAATCTGCACGTGATTACCGGTATTATCTTTGCCCTCACCATATTCTGTCTGCTGCAAGTTGTCACGGGAGGGTTGTTCTACTCTGCCGTCAGCAACGATCGCCATAACTTCCAGAACTCCGGCGTGCTGAATGCCCAGCAGGAAAGCCTGAGCGACAGCGTGAACACGCTGGTAAAAACACGCGTTACCGTCACCCGCGTGGCGATCCGCTACCTGAAGAACCAGCGCGACCCGGCGTCCCTTGCCGCGATTAACAAACTGCTGGGCACCGCAGGCGACTCGCTGGCTAAAGCTGAAGCCTATAACAAAGAATGGCAGAAAATGCCGCAGGTTAACGGCCAGAATGCGGCATTAACCGACGAGATGCAGAAGTCATGGAATCAGATGCACGAGGTGATGCGTTTGTCGATTGAGTACCTGCGCGCCGACAACTACCAGGCCTATGGCGATCTGGACGCTCAGCAGGCCCAGGACGACATGGAAGCGGTCTATAACCGCTGGCGTGCCGAGAACAACACGCTGCTGAAGGCGGCAACCGAAGAGAACCAGAGCAGCTTCACGCAGATGCAGTGGACGCTGGCAGCCATTTTCCTGGCCGTTATCGCCGTGCTGGTGGTGATCTGGCAGGGTTTGCAGCACCTGCTGTTAAAGCCACTCAACACCATCATGAACCATATTCGCGCCATTGCGGGAGGCGACCTGACGCAGAATATCGCCCTCTCTGGTCGTAATGAGATGGGGCAACTGGCGGCTGGCCTGCATGAGATGCAGCAGTCGCTGGTGACGACCGTCAGCGCCGTACGCGGCAGCACCGACTCCATCTACACCGGCGCGGGTGAAATCGCCGCCGGAAGCAACGATCTCTCCGCCCGCACCGAAGAGCAGGCCTCCTCGCTCGAAGAGACTGCCGCCAGCATGGAAGAGCTGACCGCAACGGTTAAACAAAACTCCGATAATGCCCGTCAGGCGACGCTGCTGGCGAAAAACGCCTCAGAAACGGCGGCTCGCGGCGGCCACGTCGTGGATAACGTGGTGCGCACCATGAACGAAATTGCCGACAGTTCGCAGCAGATTGCGCACATTACCGGCGTGATTGACAGCATTGCGTTCCAGACCAACATTCTGGCGCTTAACGCCGCGGTAGAAGCGGCCCGTGCGGGCGAGCAAGGCCGCGGATTTGCGGTTGTTGCGGGTGAAGTCCGTACGCTGGCCAGCCGCAGCGCGCAGGCGGCAAAAGAGATCAAAGGGCTTATCGAGAACTCCGTCAGCCGGGTGAACACCGGTTCTGAACAGGTCAGCGAAGCGGGCGCGACCATGAAAGAGATTGTTGCCGCCGTCACCCGCGTAACCGATATCATGGGCGAGATTTCGTCCGCATCGGATGAACAGAGCCGCGGAATTGAGCAGGTGAGCCTGGCCGTGTCGCAGATGGACAGCGTGACGCAGCAAAACGCCGCGCTGGTGCAGCAGTCCGCCACGGCGGCAGCGGCGCTGGAAGATCAGTCCGAACAGCTGCGCCAGGCCGTAGCCGCATTTCGTCTGAACGGAAAAGAAAACGCGGCAACCCCGCGCCCGGCCAATGTGAAAACGCCGCAGCTGTTACGCCCGGCAACGGCTAACGCCACCCCTGACAGTAACTGGGAAACGTTCTAAGCCACAGGCGGGCGAGGATATCGCCCGCTAACGGCTGCGTTTGGCGTGCCGTTCCCAGTTCTCCTGCTTCGCTTCGTCGGATTTTCTCAGGGAAACATAGCAAGCTCCGCTGCCGCCATGATGCGGCAGCGCCACGCAGAACGCCTGCACTTCCTCGAACTCGGTTAACCAGCGTGCCAGATAGCTACGCACCACATTAGGATGCGAATTCTGCTCGCGCCCTTTCCCGTGAATAACGATCAGGTTACGTAATCCGTCACGACTGGCCTGGCGAATAAAGGAATACAGCATCTGGCGGCAGCGTTCAGCCGGCTGACGTAACAGATTTAAGCTGGCCTGGCGGGAATATTTACCGGAACGTAGCTTATCAATAACGCCCTGCTGAACGCCTTCACGCTGGAACGCCAACGGCTCGTCAAGCGGCAGTAACTCAAGGAAGCCCAGGGTCAGAAAGTTGTCGAGCTGTTCGGTGTCGATGTCCTGGCGGGCCCGGGTATTACGGCTTTGCTGCCAGTGGATATCGGTGCAGCGTTTCAGGGGCTGGACATCCTCCATGGCGTCAAGAAAAAGGGTTTTGTCGTCAGGGTTCATGGAAATCCTCCGGCTACATCTGGCCCTGTACTATACCTGCGCCAGACAGGTGCCTCAATAACCCTGACAGGACGCAGGGCGTGACAAATATTAACCTGATGAATATATATAGTAGTTATAAAACTCACTTAAACCTGACTTAACTAAAATTTCATCAAAACTGAAATAAGTGATTTACGTTAAAATTTTGTAAAATCAACAACTCTCTTTCCTTTCATTTTTCGGGAAAGGTGTTATAACTACATTAACCTGCCCCATGGATATAATACTCAGGACTTGCGAAAGGACGCACTGCTGTGTGTACTGTAGGGTCTGTCTGATGTCGGACAGACTCTGTTTTTTTTATTCTGTGGATTTCACCCGGTAATTATTTTCCTTGCTTCCCTTCTGAATTGCGTAATTAATGATTCGGCAAGGGGCGTCTGGCGTGAATCACGGCGCTGAATTAAATAATATGTTGCTTTTGGAAGCGATTCGGCAACCGGCAGAATGACCAGACGGTGCGCCAGCAGCGGGTCACAGCCCAATTCCTGCGGCAGGATGCTTAAAAAATCACTCTGCGCGACAAGGCTGATACAGGAGGAAAAGGTTTCGCATACCACACCAATTTGCGGTATTTGTGAGCGGTGGCGAAATAGATCTTCTAATTGCTTATAATAACTTCCCCGCGGCGTTGGCATTGTCCAGTTATAATGCAGCAGATCGTTAATAGATGTTGCCCCTGTCGCCGGATGCCCTTCCCGGCAAAATACCGCAAACGGTTTTTCGAAGAGTTTTTCAAACGTAAACTCATGGTCATAAGGCCCCTGATAATAGGTGTTGATGGTGAAGTCCAGTTCGCCCTGGCGTAATTCATTGATCATCGACACCAGCTGACCTTCCATAATTCGCACTTTAACCTGCGGGTGCTGGGCGTGGAAACGGGTGATGACGGCGGGCATCAGGCTGCGTGACACGCTGGCCCCCATCCCGATATTGATCTGCCCGGCCAGATCCCCCTGCCGCTGGCGAATGTCATCCTGCGCCGCACGCAGCTCTTCCAGAATCAGCCTGGCGCGCTGGTAAAACCCTTCCCCGCACTCGGTCAGCGCAACGCCTTTACTCCGGCGCACAAAAAGCTGCGCCGCCATGCCCTCCTCCAGCTCTTTGATGGATTTGGTCAGCGCTGGCTGCGAGAGATTCAGTGTCCGGCTGGCACCGCGAATGCTGCCCTGACGCGCCACTTCAACAAACGCCCGGATTTGATGAAATTTAATCTGAAATGACATAGCTCAACCGATAACCGTTGTTTATCAGAGTAAAGAAACTGTCATCTACTTTAATGGAAAGGGATGTGCGAGGGTAATTCCTGAACGGTTAAAACTGTGAAAAAACGGTTAGTGATAAGTAAAAACTATCACAGCGTGAAGCAGTTCACATTTTTTAATGATGACAGGAACAGATATGGACACACTGGCGCAGTACATCCAGACATTATCCCCCCAACTGATCGCATGGCGTCGCGATTTTCACCATTTTGCGGAATCCGGCTGGGTAGAATTTCGTACCGCCGCGAAAGTCGCGGAAATCCTCGACTCTCTGGGCTACGAACTGGCGATGGGCCGCGACGTGGTCGATGCCGAAAGCCGTATGGGGCTGCCCGATAACGCCACCCTGGAAAAAGAGTTTGCCCGTGCGCGTGCGCAGGGCGCGCCTGAGAAATGGCTGGCGCCGTTTGAAGGCGGATTTACCGGCATTGTGGCAACCCTGAATACCGGTCGTCCTGGCCCGACGCTGGCGTTTCGCGTCGACATGGATGCCCTGGATTTAAGCGAAGCGCTCGACGACAGCCATCGCCCGTTCCGCGACGGTTTTGCCTCCTGCAACGCGGGAATGATGCACGCCTGCGCGCACGACGGCCACACCACCATTGGTCTGGGGCTGGCGCAGGTGCTTAAGCAGAATGAAGCGCAGCTCAACGGTACCATCAAGCTGATCTTCCAGCCTGCCGAAGAAGGCACCCGCGGCGCGCGCGCCATGGTCGCCGCCGGGGCGCTGGACGGCGTGGACTATTTTACCGCCATCCATATAGGTACCGGCGTCCCCGCCGGAACGGCGATCTGCGGCAGCGATAACTTTATGGCGACGACAAAATTCGACGTGCGCTTTACCGGCGTTGCCGCACACGCGGGCGGCAAACCGGAGGACGGACGTAACGCCCTGCTTGCCGCCGCGCAGGCCACCCTCGCCCTGCATAGCATCGCCCCGCACAGCGAAGGCGCTTCCCGGGTCAACGTCGGAGTGATACAGGCCGGTAGCGGACGCAACGTAGTGCCCGCCAATGCCCTGATCAAGGTTGAAACCCGCGGTGAAAGCGAAGCTATTAACCAGTATGTCTTTGAACGCGCGCAGGCGGTCATTACCGGTGCGGCCGCGCTCTACGGCGTGAGTGCCGAAATGCGCCTGATGGGGGCCGCCACCTCCAGCGCGCCGACGCCGGCCTGGGTTGATTACCTGCGTGAACAGGCGAGCCAGGTTGCCGGAATTGTACACGCAATCGATAAGGTGAAAGCACCGGCAGGCTCTGAAGACGCCACGCTAATGATGGCCCGCGTGCAGCAAAACGGCGGCATGGCGTCGTATATGGTTTTCGGCACGGATTTGAGCGCAGGGCATCACAACGAAAAATTTGACTTCGATGAGCAGGTCATGGTTATCGCCATCGAAACACTGGCGCGAACTGCGCTTAATTTCCCGTGGACGCGAGGTGTGTAATGCAGGAGAACTACGCTTTTATTGCCGATGCCATCGACACGCGATGTCAGACGTTAACCGATATTGCCGACGCGATTTGGGATCGTCCCGAGACCCGCTTTGAAGAGTTCTGGTCCGCCGAACGACTCGCCAGCGAGCTGGAAGCAGAAGGCTTTACGCTGACCCGCGAGGCTGGCGGTATCCCCAACGCGTTTATTGCCAGCTTCGGCAGCGGAAAACCGGTTATCGCTCTGCTGGGCGAATACGACGCACTGGCCGGGCTAAGCCAGCAGGCGCACTGCGCGACGGCGCAATCCGCCACGCCAGGAGCCAACGGCCACGGTTGCGGGCATAACCTGTTGGGCACTGCGGCGCTTGCGGGCGCGGTAGCGGTGAAAAGCTGGCTGGAACAGCACGGCGGCAGCGGAACGGTGCGTTTTTACGGCTGTCCGGGTGAGGAAGGCGGATCCGGGAAAACCTTTATGGTGCGCGAAGGTCTGTTTGATGACGTCGATGCCGCCGTGACCTGGCACCCGGAGGCCTTCGCGGGAATGTTTAACGTCAGCACACTGGCGAATATTCAGGCAGCCTGGCGTTTTCATGGGGTGGCGGCGCACGCGGCCAACTCGCCCCATTTAGGGCGCAGCGCACTGGATGCCGTAACGCTGATGACCACCGGCACCAACTTCCTCAACGAACACATCATTGAGAAAGCGCGCGTCCATTACGCCATCACCGACACCGGCGGGATTTCGCCCAACGTGGTTCAGGCTCAAGCCGAGGTGCTGTACCTGATCCGCGCCCCGGAGATGGCTGACGCGCAGCAGATCTACGAACGCATCGAGAAAATCGCCCAGGGCGCGGCGATGATGACCGAAACCACCGTGGAATGCCGCTTTGATAAGGCCTGCTCCAGCTACCTGCCGAACCGCACGCTTGAGGCGGCGATGTACCGCGCGTTGCAGCACTACGGCACGCCGGAGTGGACCGATGAAGAGCGCGACTTTGCCCGCGAGATCCGCGCCACGCTGACGTCCAACGATCTGCAGAACAGCCTGAAAAACATTGCCGCAACGGGGGGAGAAGCAGGCAAAGCCTTTGCTCGCCGCCATCAGGAGACGCTGCTGGTGGATGAAGTCGCACCCTATGCTATCACCGACAACGTCCTGGCTGGCTCCACGGACGTGGGCGACGTCAGCTGGAAAATGCCGGTCGCCCAGTGCTTCAGCCCTTGCTTTACCATCGGTACGCCGCTGCACACCTGGCAACTGGTGGCGCAGGGGTGTACCTCCATTGCCCACAAAGGCATGCTGCTGGCGGGAAAAGTGATGGGCGCGACCGCGCTTAATCTGCTGCAGGATGCTGATCTGTTGAAAAAATGCCGTGAAGAGTTCGAACAACAAATTGAAGAAAAACCGTACGCGTGTCCGATCCCACAGGGCGTGACACCGTCACCTTTAAAATAAAAAAACACAACACAACAACACAACACTCCCGAGGAACGCCCATGAGTATGTCATCCATACCTTCGCATTCCCCATCCGGTAAGCTCTATGGCTGGGTTGAAAGGATCGGCAATAAAGTGCCGCACCCTTTCCTGCTGTTTATCTATCTGATTGTGATTTTGATGGTCGCCACCGCTGTACTTTCGGCTTTTGACGTCAGCGTGCGCAGCCCGGCCGACGGCAGCCTGGTGGCGGTAAAAAACCTGCTCAGTGTTGACGGACTGCACTGGTTTTTACCGAACGTGATCAAAAACTTCAGCGGTTTCGCCCCGCTGGGGGCCATTCTGGCGCTGGTGCTGGGCGCCGGGCTGGCTGAACGCGTGGGCTTATTACCCGCGCTGATGGTAAAAATGGCGTCGCACGTCAGCGCGCGTTACGCGAGCTATATGGTGCTGTTTATCGCCTTCTTCAGCCACATTTCGTCCGATGCCGCGCTGGTGATTATGCCGCCGATGGGGGCGCTGATCTTCCTCGCCGTCGGACGTCATCCCGTGGCGGGCCTGCTGTCGGCCATTGCAGGCGTGGGCTGCGGATTTACCGCCAACCTGCTGATCGTCACCACCGACGTGCTGCTCTCGGGCATCAGTACGGAGGCGGCGAAAACCATTGATGCGGCCATGCACGTCAGCGTGATCGACAACTGGTACTTTATGGCGAGCTCTGTGATTGTTCTGACAATTGTCGGTGGGCTGATTACCGATAAGATCGTCGAGCCGCGTCTGGGCAAATGGGAAGGCCGTAGCGATGAAAAGCTGGAGACGTTGAGCAAAGAGCAACGCTTCGGCCTGCGCGTGGCCGGGCTGGTTTCGCTGGCGTTTATCGCGCTGGTGGCGCTGATGGTGGTGCCGGAAAACGGCATTCTGCGCGATCCGGTTAAACATACCGTCCTGCCCTCGCCGTTTATACAGGGCATCGTGCCGCTGATTATTCTCTTCTTCTTTGTCGTTTCGCTCGCCTACGGTATCGCCACCGGCAAAATCCGCCGTCAGGGCGATCTGCCGCAGCTGATGATCGAGCCAATGAAAGAGATGGCGGGCTTTATCGTGATGGTGTTCCCGCTGGCGCAGTTCGTGGCGATGTTTAACTGGAGCAACATGGGCAAGTTTATGGCCGTGGGCCTGACCGACGCGCTGGAGGCTGCCGGACTAAGCGGCGTACCGGCGTTTGTTGGTCTGGCGCTGCTATCATCCCTGCTGTGCATGTTTATTGCCAGCGGCTCCGCCATCTGGTCAATTCTGGCGCCGATCTTCGTGCCGATGTTTATGATGCTCGGGTTCCACCCGGCGTTTGCCCAGATCCTGTTCCGCATCGCGGACTCTTCGGTGATCCCGCTGGCGCCCGTCTCACCTTTCGTTCCGCTGTTTTTAGGCTTCCTGCAGCGCTATAAACCGGAGGCCAAACTGGGTACCTACTATTCGCTGGTTTTACCCTACCCGCTTATCTTTTTAGGGGTATGGCTGGTGATGCTGGTGGCATGGTATCTTGTCGGCCTGCCGATTGGGCCGGGGATATACCCGAGGCTGAACTAAAGGAATGACGATGCTGAGATTACTCGAAGATAAAATTGCGACGCCGCTCGGGCCGCTGTGGGTTATCGCGGATGAGACGTTCAATCTGCGCGCCGTTGAGTGGGAAGAGCACAGCGACCGTATGGAAGAACTGCTTAATATTCATTACCGCGCACAGGGTTATGAACGCATCAGCGCCACCAACCCTGGCGGGCTGAGTGACAAGCTGGCGACGTATTTCGAAGGCGATCTCAGCATCATTGATACTCTGCCAACCGCCACGGCAGGCACGCCTTTTCAGCGTGAAGTGTGGCAAGCGCTGCGGGCGATCCCATGTGGACAGGTCATGCATTATGGCCAGCTCGCAGAGCAGCTAGGCCGTGCAGGCGCCGCACGCGCGGTGGGTGCCGCCAACGGCTCCAATCCGGTCAGCATTGTGGTTCCCTGCCATCGCGTCATTGGCCGCAACGGCACCATGACCGGCTATGCCGGTGGCGTACAGCGCAAGGAGTGGTTACTGCGTCACGAAGGGTATCTCTTGCTGTAGATTCCAGGCTTTTTGTGCTTAATTTTCTACTGGTTAGGCCAAAAATCCATAAGCAAACTGTGGAATTTCAAGAAGATGGCAACACGTTGCCGTCTCTTGTCCTTATTGATGATTTGTCAGGCTTACGTACTTACCAAAAAGATGTTAAAATTGACCAATATCAATTAAGGCTTGAGCAAACCTATGATCCCGGAAAAGCGAATTATACGACGCATTCAGTCTGGCGGTTGTGCTATCCATTGCCAGGATTGCAGCATCAGCCAGCTCTGTATCCCGTTTACCCTGAATGAGCATGAACTCGATCAGCTTGATAACATCATCGAGCGCAAAAAACCTATTCAGAAAGGGCAGACGCTGTTTAAAGCGGGAGACGAACTGAAATCGCTCTATGCTATCCGTTCTGGCACCATCAAGAGCTACACCATCACCGAACAGGGTGACGAGCAGATCACCGGCTTCCATCTGGCAGGCGATCTGGTGGGCTTTGATGCCATCGGCACTGGCCACCACCCGAGCTTTGCTCAGGCACTCGAAACCTCTATGGTTTGTGAAATCCCGTTTGAAACGCTGGACGATCTGTCCGGTAAGATGCCTAACCTGCGTCAGCAAATGATGCGTCTGATGAGCGGTGAGATCAAAGGCGATCAGGACATGATTCTTCTGCTTTCCAAAAAGAATGCAGAAGAGCGCCTGGCCGCGTTTATCTATAACCTCTCCCGCCGCTTCGCCGAGCGTGGTTTCTCGCCGCGTGAATTCCGTCTGACCATGACCCGTGGCGATATCGGTAACTACCTGGGCCTGACCGTTGAGACCATCAGCCGTCTGCTGGGCCGTTTCCAGAAGAGCGGAATGCTGGCCGTTAAGGGTAAATACATCACTATCGAAAACGGCGAAGCACTGGCTGTTCTTGCCGGGCACGCCCGCAACGTGGCGTAACTCTCCTCATGTTGATAACCAGACTGATAAATTCTCGTGGTTTATTGGTCTGGTATAATCACTTCCGTTTCAAGACATTTTCACCGTAGCACGTCCCCGCACAGCACCTGAAAGGTTGTCGTTGAGGTTATGAATTGAGAGAAAGTTTGTTTTTCGTTTCAGTCGTGATTGCCTCAGTGACCTTTATCTTCATCTGGATCATGCTTGTCGGCCCGATGAAGGGTGAGGAAAAAACCTACGTTCAGGATTCCACAACGTTCGCGATAGCGGTGATGGTGCTGCTGTTCATTGCGTTTATCGCGGTAACAACCACCGTGCTTTTCTTCTGATAAATTTTCATGAATTATTGATCTGGCAAAAGCTCCCCTCTGTTTCATTCAGGATATATAGGTTACTCTTTTAATTACAGACTGTGGTGACAGTAGTAAGGAGACCTGTATGGCCAAGTATCAAAACATGCTGGTAGCTATCGATCCGAATCAGGACGATCAGCCAGCATTACGACGTGCTGTGTATTTACATCAACGGATTGGTGGCAAAATCAAAGCGTTTTTGCCGATCTATGACTTCTCGTATGAGATGACCACCCTTCTGTCGCCTGACGAGCGCACCGCTATGCGTCAGGGCGTCATCAGCCAGCGTACCGCGTGGATCCGTGAACAGGCGAAGTATTACCTGGAAGCGGGAGTGCCTATTGATATTAAAGTGGTCTGGCATAACCGACCTTTTGAAGCCATTATCCAGGAAGTTGTTGCCGGTGGGCACGACCTGCTGCTGAAGATGGCGCACCAGCACGATAAGCTGGAGTCCGTGATCTTTACCCCGACCGACTGGCATTTGTTGCGTAAATGCCCTTGCCCGGTCTGGATGGTGAAAGACCAGCCGTGGCCTGAAGGCGGGAAAGCCGTTGTGGCGGTTAACCTGGCGAGCGAAGAGGATTACCACAATTCCCTCAACGAGAAGCTCGTGAAGGAGACCATCCAGCTTGCCGATCAGGTTAACCATACCGAAGTGCATCTGGTGGGAGCCTATCCAGTTACCCCGATCAATATCGCCATCGAGCTGCCGGAGTTTGACCCGAGCGTCTATAACGACGCGATCCGCGGTCAGCACCTGCTGGCGATGAAAGCGCTGCGCCAGAAGTTCAGCATTGATGAGAACATGACGCACGTGGAAAAAGGGCTGCCTGAAGAGGTGATCCCGGATTTAGCCGAGCATCTGCAGGCCGGGATTGTGGTGCTGGGCACCATTGGCCGGACCGGTATTTCTGCCGCCTTCCTCGGTAATACCGCCGAACAGGTGATCGACCATCTGCGCTGTGACCTGCTGGTCATTAAGCCGGATGAGTATCAGACGCCGATTGAGCTGGACGACCCGGAAGACGATTAACGTAAACATCAAGCCCGCCGCTCCGGCGGGCTTTTTTATCAGCTCTCCATTACCGGTTTCGGCTGTTCACCTGACGCCTCCTGCATCCACGGCGCGTGCAATACCATACTGGGCAGGGCCAGCTTAATCTCCTGGGCGTTCAGCCCTTCAAGAATACGGATATTGATCTCCTGCTGGATGTCCATGTATTTGTTGTAATCCGCGGTATTAACAATATGGACGACTTCAAACGTCAGGCGGTCGCGGTCGAATCCCAGAAAATGGGCGCGATCGAATTTTGTCTCACCGACATCGGTAATGATCTGCCTGACCATATCCCCCACGTAGCGCAGCTTTTCGGGCGGCGTGTCGCTGGCAACACCAAAGGTGAAGACGATGCGGCGCGTCTGCATGCGTTTGTAGTTGTGAAGCGTCTGCTGAAGCAAAATGGCGTTACCGCAGACAATCTGCTCCCCGCTCAGGCTGCGGATACGGGTCGTTTTCAGGCCAATGTGCTCTACCGTCCCCGCCACGTCGTTGAACACCACAAAATCGCCAATTTCGAACGGCTTATCAAAACCGATAGACAGTGAGGCAAACACGTCACTGAGGATCGTTTGTACGGCGAGGGCGATGGCAATACCCCCTACCCCAAGGCTGGCAACCAGAGCAGTGATGTTGACGCCCGCGTTAGCAAGGATAGACAGCAGCATCACTGACCAGACGATGGCACGGAGAATAAGCCCCGTGATCACCAGCGTGACCGGGTTTTTATGGCTTCCCGGCGCCAGCATGACGTGACGAAGCCACGACACAACCCCTTGATCCATCCACAGCGCCACCTGGATAGCGAAAACCAGGAACCAGGCGTGGCTGATGGTGCCAAAAAGATGATCGGGTAAGTCAACAAAACGCAGGCTGAAAAGCAGCGCCACCACAAACAGCAGGAAACGGCTGGTGCGGTTAAGCATTTCGGTCAGGATAAAACGCATCCGGCTGGTGGTCGGGTGCTTGTCGCCCCAGGTGGTGATCCCTTTCTTAACGAACGCGATCAGGCGCGTCAGCAGCCAGTACACCAGCAGCGTCACAAAGACAACCGTGGCGGCGCCTATCCAGAATGTCGGCGTCATCATCAACGCAATGATGTCGAAGCGGGACAGAAAATGCATTACACCTCCTCATATTACGCAAAGGGTAAAGTATAGACAGAGGAGAAACGCTGGCCGCAGAAATAAGAAAACCGCCCCGAAGAGCGGTTTGTCAGGAGAAAGCGAATTACAGCGCTTTCAGAATCGCATCCACGCTGGCTTTGGCATCGCCAAACAGCATATGGGTGTTCTCTTTAAAGAACAGCGGATTCTGCACGCCAGCATAGCCGGTGTTCATGGAGCGTTTGAAGACAATAACGTTCTGCGCCTTCCACACTTCCAGAACCGGCATCCCGGCGATTGGGCTACGCGGATCGTCCTGTGCCGCCGGGTTAACGGTGTCGTTGGCACCAATGACCAGCACGGTGTCGGTGTCGGCGAAATCATCGTTGATCTCGTCCATTTCCAGAACGATGTCGTATGGCACCTTCGCTTCCGCCAGCAGCACGTTCATGTGGCCCGGCAGACGCCCCGCTACAGGGTGAATACCAAAGCGTACTTTGATACCGCGCGCGCGCAGCTTCTCGGTGATTTCCGCCACCGGATACTGCGCCTGCGCCACCGCCATGCCGTAGCCCGGGGTGATGATCACAGAATGCGAGTTTTTCAGCATCTCTGCGGTGTCTTCCGCGCTGATTTCACGGTGCTCACCCACTTCCTCATCGGAACCGGTCGAAGAACCGTCAGAACCAAAGCCACCGGCAATCACGCTGATGAACGAACGGTTCATCGCTTTACACATGATGTAAGACAGGATCGCACCGGAAGAACCGACCAGCGCACCGGTGACGATCAGCAGGTCGTTGCTCAGCATAAAGCCCGCCGCCGCCGCCGCCCAACCGGAGTAGGAGTTCAGCATCGAAACGACCACCGGCATATCCGCACCGCCGATGGACGCCACCAGGTGCCAGCCAAACGCCAGCGCGATGATGGTCATCACCAGCAACGCCAGTACCTGCAGGCCCACGCTTTCGGTACGCACGAAGACCACCAGCAGCACAAACGACACCACCAGCGCCGCCAGGTTCAGCTTGTGACGGTTTGGCAGCATCAGCGGTTTAGAAGAGATCTTACCGCGCAGCTTGCCGAACGCCACGATAGAACCGGTGAAGGTCACAGCACCGATGAAGATGCCGAGGAACACTTCGGTCAGGTGAATGTTGACCAGAATCGGCTCCATGCCCGGTTCGTGATACAGGTAGCTGTTGAAGCCCACCAGCACCGCCGCCAGACCCACGAAGCTGTGCAGAATCGCCACCAGCTCCGGCATCTCGGTCATTTCAACGCGCTTCGCCAGGCGAATACCAATCGCGCCGCCGATGATCATCGCCACCAGGATCCACGCCACGTTGCCGGTATCCGGCCCGAAGATGGTGGCGATCAGCGCAATCGCCATCCCGGCGATACCAAAGTTATTCCCCTGCTGAGACGTTTCGTGTTTGGAAAGCCCCGCCAGACTGAAAATAAACAGGATTGCAGCAACAATGTATGCGGCTGTAACTAATCCTCCAGACATATGCTACCCCTTAGCCTTTACGAAACATTTTCAGCATGCGCTGAGTCACGGTGAAACCACCGAAAATATTGATACTGGCGATCAGCACCGCGATAAAGCTCAGGAAGCTGATCCAGCCGCCGTGCCCAATCTGCAGCAACGCCCCCACCACGATGATCCCGGAGATGGCGTTAGTGACCGACATCAGCGGCGTATGCAGCGCGTGCGAGACGTTCCACACCACGTAGTAGCCTACGACGCAGGAGAGCGCGAAGACGGTAAAGTGGCCGAGGAACTCTTTCGGCGCGACGTCAGCCAGCCAGCCGAACAGAATAATAACCAGCGCCATGATGGCGTATTTACGCCACGGAGAAGCCGGTTTAGCCGGTTCTTTTGGCTCAGGAGCTGCTTTCGGTGCCGCCTGAGGCTGCGCGGAAACCTGAATAGGCGGTGCAGGCCAGGTGATTTCACCTTCGCGAACGACGGTAACGCCGCGCACCACCACATCGTCAAAATCGACGGTGATGTTGCCGTCTTTCTCTTTGCAGAGCAGCTTCAGCAGGTTAACCAGGTTGGTGCCGTACAGCTGAGAGGACTGGGTTGGCAGGCGGCCAGGCAGGTCGGTATAGCCGATCACCTTCACGCCGTTAGCGGTCGTGGTCACCTGATTAGCAACGGTGTACTCACAGTTACCGCCGTTCTGCGCCGCCAGGTCGACAATCACGCTGCCCGGCTTCATGGAGTCGACCATCTCACGGGTGATCAGCTTCGGCGCTGGTTTACCCGGAATAAGCGCGGTAGTAACAATAATGTCGACGTCTTTCGCCTGCGCGGCGAAGAGTTCCATTTCGGCTTTGATAAAGGCTTCGGACATCACCTTCGCGTAACCATCACCGCTGCCCGCTTCTTCCTTGAAGTCCAGCTCAAGGAATTCGGCCCCCATACTCTGGACCTGTTCCTTCACTTCAGGACGGGTGTCGAACGCGCGCACGATAGCGCCCAGGCTGTTTGCCGCACCGATTGCGGCAAGACCCGCCACGCCCGCGCCAATCACCATCACTTTCGCCGGTGGGACTTTCCCCGCCGCGGTGATTTGACCGGTAAAGAAGCGTCCAAATTCGTGGGCTGCTTCAACAATGGCGCGGTAGCCAGCAATGTTTGCCATGGAGCTCAGCGCATCCAGCGACTGCGCGCGCGAAATACGCGGCACGGAGTCCATCGCCATCACGGTCACGCCACGAGCCGCCAGCTTCTCCATCAGTTCAGGATTTTGTGCAGGCCAGACGAAGCTCACCAGCGTTGTTCCCGGATTCAGCAGCGCAATCTCACTCTCTTCCGGCGCGTTGACCTTCAGAATCACAGGCGACTGCCAGACTTCGGCCCCGTCCACCACTTCCGCGCCAGCCTGAATAAAGGCGTCGTCATCGAAACTCGCCAGCTTGCCTGCGCCGCTTTCAACCGCGACGGTAAAACCCAGTTTAAGCAGTTGCTCCACCGTTTTCGGTGTTGCCGCTACGCGGGTTTCATTGGCTAACCGTTCTTTTGGTACCCCAATACGCATAGTTTTCCCTTCCATCGGTTTTTGATGATGGTTTGTCGATAAATGCCCGCGGTTTGTATCAATTTTCGCCACCTCGATAGCGACGAGAAATGATTAACCCCGGAAAATAAAACAGTAACAAACTGTCTATAACCTACTGAAAATAGCGCCCGCGATCTACCGCCAGAAAACACTATTTCTTACTTTATCTGTGAAAAATAAGCGAACGGCGTCACTGACAGTGATATTTACCTTAAATTCATCGCCAGAACCGATAAATCGCGCAAGCGAAGCGGTAAAAACATGATATAGCGCCATAAGAGAACAAGTTATTAACATTAAATTAACTTGTAAAAGTCATATGCTTTATCAGTTTTGCTTGTCAAACGCCTGTTTTTTCAACATATCACTAAATGTTATCGAATTCGTTAATTCAGTGAGCACAGGCAGTGAAAAATGGCGCAGACAGCGACGGGTTTTAAATGCCATAATCGGGACCGTTTCAAATTAACAACAATACCAGTACATGGTTTGCGCAAGGCGAAGGATTATTTTTATGAAGCTTAAGAACACACTCCTGGCGTCCGCACTTCTCTGTGCGACCGCCCTGTCTGCGAATGCCGCAACAGAGTTAACGCCAGAGCAAGCGGCAGCGTTAAAACCTTTTGACCATACGGTCATTGTGGGTCGTTATAATTCTATTGGCGATGCTGTCGCCGCCGCATCAAAAGCCGCGGATAAAAACGGAGCGGCCTCGTTTTACGTTGTTGACCAGTCCGATTACGGCAACAGCGGTAACCAGCGCGTGACCATTGCGCTGTATAAAGATAATGCTCCAAAAGCTGACGCGCCGAAAAACCGCGTGATCAACGGTATCGTTGAGCTGCCAAAAGATCAGGCGATTGAGCTGGAACCTTACGACACCGTCACCGTTCAGGGCTTCTATCGCAGCCAGCCTGAAGTGAACGATGCCATCACCAAAGCCGCGAAAGAGAAAGGGGCTTACTCTTTCTATATCGTCCGTCAGGTGGATGCTAACCAGGGCGGCAACCAGCGCATTACCGCATTCATCTACAAAGAAGATGCGAAAAAACGCGTTCTGCAGAGCCCGGACGCCATCCCTGCTGACTCCGAAGCGGGTCGCGCGGCGATAGCAAAAGGCGGCGAAGAAGCGAAGAAAGTCGAAATTCCAGGCGTAGCGACCTCTGCGGCGCCAAGCGCTGAAGTGGGTCGTTTCTTTGAAACGCAATCCACGAAAGGTGGTCGTTACTCTGTGACGCTGCCGGACGGCACCAAAATTGAAGAGCTGAACAAAGCCACTGCCGCGCAGATGGTACCGTTCGACAGCATCAAGTTTACCGGCAACTACGGCAACATGACGGAAGTCTCTTACCAGGTCGCGAAGCGTGCGGCGAAGAAAGGGGCAAAGTATTACCACATCACCCGCCAGTGGCAGGAACGTGGCAATAACGTGACCATCAGCGCCGATCTGTATAAGTAACAAAATCGTTTACGAAAGGCGGCGCAATGCCGCCTTTTTTGTTACTTTTTTTGAATTTCTGCCACACATCATTGCATGCTTTCGTTACACTCCGTAAAATCCCGCGCCTTAGTGTGATCCACCATTTTTATGCGCCTCAGCGAAATAATTATTCTGGATTGGGACTTTTCATAACAGGAAGCCAATGGAAAAGAAACTTGGCCTGAGTGCTTTAACTGCACTTGTATTGAGCTCAATGCTGGGCGCGGGCGTATTCAGTTTACCGCAGAACATGGCGGCCGTCGCAAGCCCTGCCGCCCTGCTCATTGGCTGGGGCATTACCGGTGTCGGCATATTGCTGCTGGCGTTTGCCATGCTGCTGCTGACGCGCATTCGCCCGGATCTGGACGGCGGCATTTTCACCTATGCACGTGAAGGTTTCGGCGAGCTGATTGGCTTCTGCTCCGCCTGGGGCTACTGGCTGTGCGCGGTCATCGCCAACGTCTCCTATCTGGTGATCGTCTTCTCGGCGCTCAGTTTCTTTACCGATACCCCCGAGCTGCGCCTGTTTGGCGACGGTAATACCTGGCAGTCCATCGTCGGCGCCTCGGTGCTGCTGTGGATTGTTCACTGGCTGATTTTACGCGGTGTCCAGACCGCCGCCAGCATCAACCTGGTGGCGACGCTGGCGAAATTGGTCCCCCTTGGCCTGTTTATCGTGCTGGCCTTCATTGCGTTTCGTCTCGACGTGTTTTCGCTTGATTTCAGCGGCATTGCGCTGGGCGTTCCGGTCTGGGAACAGGTGAAAAACACGATGCTGATTACCCTGTGGGTGTTTATCGGCGTTGAGGGTGCCGTTGTGGTCTCTGCCCGCGCGCGTAATAAACGCGATGTGGGCCGCGCCACGCTGCTGGCCGTCCTGGCGGCGCTGGGCGTGTATCTGCTGGTGACGCTGCTGTCGCTGGGCGTGGTGGCGCGTCCTGAGCTGGCCGAAATGCGTAACCCGTCCATGGCAGGCCTGATGGTGAAAATGCTCGGCCCCTGGGGCGACGTGGTGATTGCCGCAGGGCTGATCGTCTCCGTCTGCGGCGCTTACCTGAGCTGGACCATCATGGCGGCTGAAGTGCCGTTCCTGGCCGCGACGCACAAGGCGTTCCCGCGCCTGTTTGCCCGTCAAAACCAAAATAATGCGCCGTCAGCCTCACTCTGGCTGACCAACATCAGCGTTCAGGTCTGTCTGGTGCTGATCTGGCTCACAGGTTCAGACTATAACACCCTGCTGACCATCGCCTCGGAGATGATTCTGGTACCCTATTTCTTAGTGGGGGCATATTTGTTAAAAATCGCCACGCGACCGGCGCACTATGTCGTGGGTGTCGGGGCCTGTATTTACGGCCTGTGGTTGTTGTATGCTTCCGGGCCTATGCATCTGCTGCTGTCAGTGGTGCTGTACGCACCGGGTCTGCTGGTGTTTATCTACGCCCGCCGCACGCATCAGCTGGAGAACGCGCTGAAACGTCGTGAAATGGCCTTAATCGGGATGTTACTGGTTGCTGCCGTACCGGCAACCTGGATGTTAATGGGATAGCACCGCCTTTCCCATTGTTGAACTGTAAAGGAGAATACGATGGGAAATGCACCGCTTCGCCCAATACTGATTACCGGTGGAGGTCGCCGTATCGGCCTCGCCCTCGCCCATCACTTTCTCAACCTTCGCCATCCGGTCATTGTCAGCTACCGTACAGAATACCCGTCGATTGACGGGCTGCGCCAGGCCGGGGCGGTCTGCATTCAGGCTGATTTTTCCACCGATGAAGGCATTCTGGCCTTTGCTGAACAGATAAAATCCTCCGTGACGGGGTTACGTGCGGTGATCCATAACGCCAGCGCATGGTGTGCCGAGAAGCCCGGTACGTCACTCAGCGATACGCTCTCCGCCATGCTGCAGATCCACGTAAATGCCCCCTATCTGCTCAACCACGCGCTGCAGGATCTGCTGCGCGGCCACGGTCATGCGGCGGGTGACATTATCCACTTCACCGATTATGTGGTGGAGCGCGGCAGCGACAAGCACATCGCCTATGCGGCCAGCAAAGCCGCGCTGGATAACATGACGCGCTCCTTTGCCCGCAAGCTCGCGCCCGAGGTGAAGGTGAACGCCATCGCCCCGGCGATGATTTTGTTTAACGAACATGATGATGCGGAGTACCGCCAGCAGGCGCTGAATAAGTCGCTGATGAAAATTGCCCCAGGCGAGAAAGAGGTGATCGATCTTGTAGATTACCTGCTCACCAGCTGCTACGTCACCGGCAGAACCTTTGCCGTGGACGGCGGCCGCCCGCTGCGCTAGTGAAAGCGGCTCCAGAAGAATATTAACACCCAGGCGCTGAGTCCCCAGCAGACCACTGCCCCGCCCAGCGCCAGGGGAAGCCGCAGAAAACCGGTGAAATACCACAGGGAAAGCAGGTAGAGAAAATAGGGGATGATTGACCACATGCCAAACACGATGGTCGTGCGTAGCGCTTCCGTACCCCGCTCAGAGGCCACGATATAGTGCGCAATCAGCGCAAAGGTCGGGAACAGCGGGATCAGCCCGGCAATATAGTAATTTTTGGTTTTTGCCAGAATGCCAATCAGTAACACCACCAGCGCCCCCAGCGCGGCTTTGATCACCAGCCCCATATTTTTCCTTATAACAATCAAATAACAAGAAACGTCAGAATAACGGAAGCGGCGTTAATTTAGAAAGATTAATGGAAGGTTAAGGTTCCGCGGTGTATGTTGGCTTTTTTCACGAAAACAGACGCTGTATGAATAAGATTGTTTATGTTGAAGACGAACCCGAAGTCGGGCAATTGATCGCCGCCTATCTGGGTAAACATGATATGGACGTCATTGTTGAGCCTCGCGGCGATCGTGCCGAAGAGGTGGTCGTCCGTGAAAACCCGGATTTAGTGCTGCTGGACATCATGCTGCCAGGCAAAGACGGCATGACACTCTGCCGGGACCTGCGCGCCCGCTGGGACGGCCCTATCGTTCTGCTCACCTCACTGGATAGCGATATGAACCATATTCTGTCGCTGGAGATGGGGGCCAATGACTACATTCTGAAAACCACACCGCCTGCCGTCCTGCTGGCCCGCCTGCGCCTGCATTTGCGCCAGCACGCCAGCAGTGAACGCGAAGCGCCCGCGCCGT
Organism: Enterobacter chuandaensis; assembly: GCF_039718975.1. NCBI lineage: Bacteria > Pseudomonadati > Pseudomonadota > Gammaproteobacteria > Enterobacterales > Enterobacteriaceae > Enterobacter > Enterobacter chuandaensis. The sequence goes on along the minus strand of NZ_CP097173.1, from coordinate 2,135,113 downwards.
CTCTGACGCCGCACAAAGCGATGCGCTTCGGTACGCTGTCTATTGACCCGGTTAACCGCCAGGTCCTGCTTTCCGGCGAGCTTATTGCCCTTTCCACCGCTGATTTTGACCTGCTGTGGGAGCTGGCCACGCATGCCGGGCAAATCATGGACCGCGACGCGCTGCTGAAAAACCTTCGTGGCGTGAGCTATGACGGAATGGATCGCAGCGTTGACGTGGCGATCTCGCGTCTGCGCAAAAAATTGCAGGATAACGCCACCGAGCCCTACCGCATTAAAACCGTGCGTAATAAGGGTTATCTGTTTGCCCCGCACGCCTGGGAAACCTGATAAAAAGATAACGTGCGCGAAATGAAGGCATTATGCGTAGAAGTCCTTTCTTTCGCGCGTTAATTTACACGTTTGCGCAACAATTAACTTGATAAGCGCGCGAACTAATCCATAATTAATACTCAAACGTTCTCTCCTTTAAGCCGCGCCGGCCAGCTATAAGGCCACACCTTTTCAGCACATTCTCTCCCATAAAATCTTGAAATGAGGATTTAAGCCCATGAAATATGTATAGCTACCATGAAGTAGAAGCCATCAAAACCAATCTTGAATGGATTGTTAATCAGGCAGCGTTTAGCCATTCCTCACCCTCACGCGCCGATCAAAAAGCGCTCCTTGACCTCCTTGAACTTATCCAGTCTTACGAAATTCTGTTGGATCTAATTAATGAATTCGGGACTGCCGTGATTGATCCAAACATTGCGGAAGGCTTGGCCATGACGGAAACACTCATCGCCAGGGTAAAAAACAGCACGAATGCCATGTAACACGCTTCACAGACATGAAAATATCGAAGGGTTTTCATGTATATTCTGCACAAAGCGTTTCTTCGGTGAGATCCAATGAAAAAGCTGTTTGTGCAGTTTTATCTTTTGCTGTTTGTCTGCTTCCTGGTGATGACCATGCTGGTCGGGCTGGTCTATAAATTCACCGCCGAACGTGCGGGCAGACAGTCGCTGGACGATCTGATGAAAAGCTCGCTGTATCTGATGCGCAGCGAGCTGAGAGAGATCCCGCCGCACGACTGGGCGAAAACCCTGAAAGAGCTGGACCTGAACCTGTCGTTTGATTTACGCATTGAGCCGTTAAAAGATTTCGATTTAGATCCGCCCACCATGCAGCGCCTGCGCGACGGGGATATCGTCGCGCTGGATGAGAAATACACGTTTATCCAGCGCATTCCGCGCAGCCATTACGTGCTGGCCGTCGGGCCGGTGCCCTATCTCTATTATCTGCACCAGATGCGTCTGCTGGACATGGCGCTGATGGCCTTTATCGCCATTTCGCTCGCGTTTCCGGTCTTTATCTGGATGCGCCCACACTGGCAGGACATGCTAAAGCTGGAATCCGCCGCGCAGCGTTTTGGCGAGGGGCATTTTACCGAGCGCATTCACTTCGACAGCGGTTCCAGCTTTGAACGTCTGGGCGTAGCCTTTAACCAGATGGCCGATAACATCAATGCGCTGATCGCCAGTAAGAAGCAGTTGATCGACGGAATTGCCCACGAGCTGCGCACGCCGCTGGTTCGCCTGCGCTATCGTCTGGAGATGAGCGAGAATCTGACCGAGGCAGAGAATCAGGCACTTAACCGCGATATCGGCCAGCTTGAAGCGCTGATTGAGGAGCTGCTGACCTACGCGCGCCTCGACCGCCCGCAAAACGAGCTGAACCTCAGCACACCGGATCTCCCCGCCTGGCTGCAAACCCACATTGATGACGTTCAGAGCGTGAACCCGCAGCGCACGCTGTTGACGCGCGTCACGCCGGGTGACTACGGCGCGCTCGATATGCGCCTGATGGAGCGCGTGCTCGACAACCTGATGAATAATGCCATGCGCTACAGCGAGAGTACGCTCCAGATTGGGCTGAATTTGCAGGGCAATCAGGCCAGCCTGACGGTGGAAGATGACGGCCCGGGAATTGCCCCGGAAGCGCGAGAAACCGTGTTTGAACCGTTTGTCCGCCTCGACCCCAGCCGCGATCGCGCTACCGGCGGATGCGGCCTGGGGCTGGCGATTGTCTACTCTATCGCGCAGGCGATGGGCGGCACGGTACACTGCGAGGAGAGCGACCTCGGCGGCGCGCGCTTCTGCTTTAGCTGGCCGGTGTACCATAACATCCCACTTCCCGTCCCTGCCTGACCATAACCGCACGCTGGCCTGACCCGGCGTGCTGTGCTATATGATAAGTATGTTGTAACTAACGAGAGTGTTTATGGCGACCTACGATCTCATCGAACGGCTTAACGGCACGTTTCGGGAAATAGAACACGAGCTCCTGACCCTGACCGAGCGTTTGCAGGCCTGCCGCCTGCTGGCCGCGCGCGTCTTTACCCTGCCGGATGTGGCTAAAGGGGCCGAGCATGATCCGCTGGACACCATCGAGGTCGAACAGCACATCGGCAGCGCCGCCCTTGAGCTGGCGCTGAAACACTATCGCCGCCTGTTTATCCAGCAGCAGTCAGAAAACCGCAGCAGTAAGGCGGCCGTGCGTCTGCCCGGCGTCATCTGCCTGCAAACCGATGCAGCAACACGTGAAGCGCTGGAAAGCCAGATTGCGCATATCAACACCCTGAAAGCGACCTTTGAAAAGATCATCACCGAAGAGTCCGGCCTCGCCCCTGCCGCCCGGTTTGAATGGGTGCACCGCCAGCTTCCGGGGCTGATTACCCTGAATGCCTACCGAACGCTGACGGTACTGCGCCACCCCGCTACGCTGCGCTTCGGCTGGGCGAATAAGCACATCATTAAAAACTTCACCCGGGATGAGATTCTGGCCCAGCTGGAAAAAAGCCTGAAGACGCCGCGCACCGTCGCACCGTGGTCGCGGGAGCAGTGGATTGAGCGCCTGGAGCAGGAGTACCACAGCATCGCCTCGCTACCGGCGGATACGCGCCTCAAAATTAAGCGCCCGGTGAAGGTGCAGCCTATCGCCCGCGTCTGGTATTCCGGCCAGCAAAAGCAGGTGCAATATGCCTGCCCGACGCCGCTGATTGCGCTTTACGATGCCGATCAGGGCGCGGTGGTACCCGATATTGGGGAACTGCTGAATTACGATGCGGACAATGTCCAGCACCGTTACAGACCTCAGGCGCAGCCGCTACAGCTGATTATTCCGCGGCTGCACCTGTACGTGGCGGGATGATTATTTTAGGCTGCCGACCATCGCTTCCGGACGAACCCAGGCGTCGAACTCCGCCTCCGTCAGATAGCCCAGCGCCAGGGCGGAGGCTTTCAGCGTCAGCCCCTCTTTATGCGCTTTTTTAGCGATCTCGGCGGCCTTGTCGTATCCGATATGGGTATTGAGCGCCGTCACCAGCATCAGGGATTCATTGAGCAGCTGGCTGATGCGCTCGCGATTCGGCTCAATCCCTACCGCACAGTGCTCGTTAAAGCTCTCCATCCCGTCCGCAAGCAGACGAATCGATTGCAGCACGTTGTGGATCACCATCGGGCGATAAACGTTCAGCTCGAAGTTGCCGGACGCGCCGCCCAGGTTGACGGCCACGTCGTTGCCCAACACCTGACAGCAGAGCATGGTCATGGCTTCGCACTGGGTCGGGTTGACTTTACCCGGCATGATGGAGCTGCCCGGCTCGTTTTCCGGGATGCTGATTTCACCGATGCCGCAGCGCGGGCCCGAGGCCAGCCAGCGCACGTCGTTGGCGATTTTCATCAGCGAGGCCGCCAGCCCTTTCAGCGCGCCGTGGGTATGAACCAGCGCATCGCAGGTCGCCAGCGCTTCAAACTTATTGGGCGCCGTGACGAACGGCTGTCCAGTAATGGCAGCAAGCTCCTCCGCCACGCGCACCGCGTACTCAGGATGGGTGTTTAACCCGGTACCGACCGCCGTCCCACCGAGCGCCAGCTCCGCCAGGTGCGGCAGGCTGTTCTCAATATGCTTCAGGTTGTGTTCCAGCATCGCCACCCAGCCGGAAATCTCCTGGCCGAGCGTCAGCGGCGTGGCGTCCTGCAGGTGCGTACGGCCAATTTTAACGACGTCGCGGAAGGCCTGCGCTTTCTCGTTAAGCGTGGATTTGAGCACGTTGAGCTGCGGGATAAGCTGCTCGCGGATAGCGATCACCGCCGCCACGTGCATCGCCGTCGGGAAGACGTCGTTAGAGCTCTGACTTTTGTTGACGTCATCGTTCGGGTGGACCTTACGCTCCATGCCGCGCACGCCGCCCAGCAGTTCGCTCGCCCGGTTCGCCAGCACTTCGTTCATGTTCATGTTGCTTTGGGTGCCGGAACCGGTCTGCCAGATGGCGAGGGGAAATTCGTCGGGATGCTTGCCCGCCAGCACTTCGTCGGCGGCGTTAATAATGGCAGTGGCTTTGTCGGCGTTCAGCAGGCCTAAATCCTGATTCACCTTAGCGGCAGCGCGTTTGGTGAGCGCCAGCGCCTGGATCAGCGAGACGGGCATTTTTTCGGTCGAGATACGGAAATGCTCCAGCGAACGCTGCGTTTGCGCGCCCCATAGCTTGTCGGCCGGGACGTCGATGGCGCCCATCGAGTCTTTCTCATGGCGTACCGTGGTCATTACTTTCTCCTTGATAACAAAAGAGGGATTGCTCACATGCTTAAGGGATAAGTATTGATGACTTCTGAGAAACGGTATGGCGCTTTGTGCGCTCTTTTAGATGTCGGGTGGCGGCTGCGCCACCCGACTTTTTTCAATTTACTTCACACACGCCGAACACTGGGACGACTGGATCTGCTTGAAGAAGTCGTTGCCTTTGTCATCCACCAGGATAAACGCCGGGAAGTCTTCCACTTCGATTTTCCAGATCGCTTCCATACCCAGCTCCGGGTACTCCACGCACTCCAGGCTCTTGATGCTGCCCTGCGCCAGTACCGCCGCCGGGCCGCCGATGCTGCCGAGGTAGAAGCCGCCGTGCTTGTGGCACGCGTCCGTCACCTGCTGGCTGCGGTTGCCTTTCGCCAGCATGATCATGCTGCCGCCGTTAGCCTGCAGCTGATCAACGTACGAGTCCATACGCCCTGCCGTGGTTGGACCTAACGAGCCGGAGGCATAGCCTTCAGGCGTTTTCGCCGGGCCTGCGTAGTAGATCGGATGATCTTTAATGTACTGCGGCAGCCCTTCGCCGTTGTCCAGACGCTCTTTCAGCTTCGCGTGCGCGATGTCGCGGCCTACGATAATCGTGCCGTTCAGGGAGAGACGGGTCGAAACCGGGTACTGTGAAAGCTGCGCCAGGATCTCTTTCATCGGACGGTTCAGGTCAACGCGAACCGCTTCACCCTCACCCGCTTTACGCAGTGCTTCCGGGATGTATTTGCCCGGGTTATTTTCAAGTTTTTCGATCCACACGCCTTCGCGGTTGATCTTGGCCTTGATGTTGCGATCCGCTGAGCAGGAGACGCCCATCCCGACCGGGCAGGAGGCACCGTGACGCGGCAGACGGATCACGCGCACGTCGTGGGCAAAGTATTTGCCGCCAAACTGCGCCCCGAGCCCCAGATTACGCGCCTCTTCCAGCAGTTCCTGCTCAAGCTGCACGTCGCGGAACGCCTGGCCGTGCTCGTTACCTTCGGTTGGCAGACCGTCGTAGTATTTGGTCGAGGCCAGCTTAACGGTTTTCAGCGTGCTTTCCGCCGAGGTACCGCCAATCACGAAGGCGATATGGTACGGCGGACACGCTGCGGTGCCGAGGGTACGCATCTTCTCAACCAGGTAATTTTTCAGCTTGCCCGGAGTGAGCAGCGCTTTGGTTTCCTGGTAGAGATAGGTTTTGTTGGCTGAACCGCCGCCTTTGGCGATACAGAGGAATTTGTACTCATCACCGTCGACGCTGTAGAGGTCAATCTGTGCAGGCAAGTTGGTGCCGGTATTGACCTCTTTGTACATATCCAGCGCCGCGTTTTGCGAGTAGCGCAGGTTGTCTTCGGTGTAGGTGTTGTAGACGCCATGCGCCAGCGCCGCTTCGTCACCGCCGCCGGTCCAGACGCGCTGGCCTTTTTTGCCGACGATGATCGCCGTGCCGGTGTCCTGACAGGTTGGCAGAATGCCTTTCGCCGCGATGTCTGAGTTACGCAGGAACTGCAGGGCAACGTATTTATCGTTCTCGCTGGCCTGCGGGTCGCTCAGGATATCGGCAACCTGCTGCTGGTGCGCAGGACGGAGCATAAACGAGGCGTCATGGAAAGCGTGCTGCGCCAGCAGCGTCAGCGCCTGCGGATCCACCTTGAGGATCTCTTGTCCTTCAAACTCAGAGACGGAGACGTGATCGCGGGTTAACAGGTAATACTCGGTCTGATCCTTACTGAGGGGGAAAGGATCCTGATAATGGAAGGGTTTATTCGACATTGGTCTCTCACTTACTGCTTCGGTCTGTTTATTCAGGGCAGATGTTCCGCTGCCCGGCTTAAAAGCGAGTCAGCTTATCCTACACAATTTTTTAACAAAAACTGAGACTAGTACGACTTTTTACATCGACAGGTTACTTCCACGTGGTTTATTGCTTTAATACCCGGAGTTAATTCCACAATTGAATCAGGGCTTGATAATGCAAAAACTCATTAACTCAGTGCAAAACTACGCCTGGGGAAGTAAAACTGCGTTAACGGATCTCTACGGTATCGCGAACCCAAACAACCTGCCGATGGCAGAACTGTGGATGGGGGCGCACCCGAAGAGCAGCTCAAAAATTGAAGACGCCAGCGGCCAGGTACGCAGCCTGCGTGACGTGATTGATGCCGATAAAGCCGCGCTGCTGGGCGACAAAGTAGCTCAGCGCTTTGGCGAACTGCCGTTCCTGTTTAAAGTGCTGTGCGCCGACCAGCCGCTCTCCATCCAGGTTCACCCGAACAAGAAAGCGTCTGAAATTGGCTTCGCGAAAGAGAACGCGGCGGGTATTCCGTTAGACGCCGCCGAGCGTAACTACAAAGATCCTAACCACAAGCCGGAGCTGGTTTTTGCGCTGACCCCTTTCCTGGCGATGAACGCGTTCCGCGAGTTTTCAGAGATCATTTCCCTGCTGCAGCCGGTCGCGGGTGCCAACAAGGCTATCGCCCACTTCCTCGAAAACCCGAACGCAGACGCGCTGAGCCAGCTGTTCGCCAGCCTGCTGAATATGCAGGGTGAAGAGAAATCTCACGCGCTGGCGGTGCTGAAAGCGGCCCTGGACAGCCAGCAGGGTGAACCGTGGGAGACCATCCGTCTGATTTCCAAATTCTACCCGGACGACAGCGGCCTGTTCTCCCCTCTGCTGCTGAACGTGGTGAAGCTGAACCCGGGCGAAGCGATGTTCCTGTTCGCTGAGACTCCGCACGCCTATCTGCAGGGCGTGGCGCTGGAGGTGATGGCCAACTCCGATAACGTGCTACGCGCGGGCCTGACGCCGAAATATATCGACATCCCTGAGCTGGTTGCCAACGTGAAGTTCGTGGCGAAGCCTGCCGCGGAACTGCTGACTCAGCCGGTGAAAAACGGTGCAGAGCTGGACTTCCCGATTCCGGTTGAGGATTTTGCGTTCTCCCTGCATGACCTGAGCCAGACAGAAACGACCATCGCGCAGGAGAGCGCGGCGATCCTGTTCTGCGTCGAGGGCGAAGCAACGCTGCACAAAGGCGAACAGCGTCTGATGCTTAAGCCCGGTGAGTCAGCATTCGTTGCAGCCAATGAGTCGCCGGTCAGCGTGAGCGGCACCGGTCGACTGGCGCGCGTTTTTAATAAGCTATACCCTAAATAATTCGAGTTGCATGAAGGCGGCGACGCAGCGAATCCCCAGGAGCGTACATAAGTACGTGACTGGGGTGAGCGAGGAAAGCCAACGCACAGGCAACTTGAAGTATGACGGGTATTAGGGACTTACTGATTTTTTTAACAACTCTTGCTAAGCTAGTTGCAGGTTTTATATCTCCGGGCGGTTTCTACCGCCTGGTTTCATTTTAGGGATAGTCGCAATGAAAAAATCGGTCGTAGCGGTTGGAGTGATTGTAGCGTTAGGCGTGGTCTGGACGGGTGCTTCCTGGTTTACCGGGAAACAGCTGGAAGGCCGTCTGGCAGAGATGGTGGCGCAGGCAAACGGCGAAATTAAGCGCAGCGCGCCGGAGGCGGGTCTGGAGCTGAGCTACCAGAACTATCACCGCGGTGTGTTTACCAGCCGTATGCAGCTGGTAGTGAAGCCGGTTGCCGGTGCAGAAAACGGCTGGCTGAAGCCGGGACAGAGCGTGGTGCTGGACGAGGTGGTGAGCCACGGTCCGCTGCCGCTGGCGCAGTTAAAGTCCTTTAACCTGATCCCATCGATGGCGTCCGTTCATACCGTGCTGGTGAATAATGACGTCACCAAACCGCTGTTTGACCTGGCGAAGAATGAATCGCCTTTCGACATTAATACCCGCATTAGCTATGCCGGTGACACGAGTTCGGATATTGCTCTGAAAGCGCTGAACTACGAGAAAGAAAACGAAAAAGTCGCCTTTAGCGGCGGTCATTTCAACGTCGAGGCGGATCGGGACGGCAACGTCTTCTCCCTGACCGGTGAAGCGGAAAGCGGCCTGATCAACGCCGTGAACGAATACAACCAAAAAGTTCAGCTTACCTTTAACAACCTGAAAGCCGACGGCAACAGCCGTATGACCGACTTTAAAGAGCGCATCGGCGATCAGAAGCTCTCCGTTGATAAAATTGCTGTCGCGATCGAAGGCAAAGAGATGGCCGTGCTGGAAGGCATGGATGTCAACGGTAAATCCGACGTATCCAAAGACGGTAAGAGCATCAACACCCAGCTGGATTACACCCTGAAGAGCCTGAAAGTACAGAATCAGGATCTGGGCACCGGCAAGCTGTCGCTGAAGATCGGCAATATCGACGGCCAGGCATGGCACGAATTTAGCCAGAAATACAGCAAAGAGAGCCAGGCGCTGCTGACCGATGCCGCGCTGCAGCAGAACCCTGAAGTTTACCAACAGCAGGCGATGGCGGTACTGTTCAACAACCTGCCAATCCTGCTAAAAGGCGAGCCGGTGATAACCGTTGCGCCGCTGAGCTGGAAAAACAGCAAAGGCGAAACCAACTTTAACCTGTCGCTGTTCCTGAAAGATCCGGCCACCGCCGCGGGTGAACCGCAGACGCTGGCGCAGGAAGTGGATCGCAGCGTGAAGTCGCTCGACAGCAAGCTGACCATCCCGATGGATATGGCGACCGAGTTTATGACGCAGATTGCGAAGCTGGAAGGCTACGGCGATGAAGATGCCGGCAAACTGGCGAGCCAGCAGGTGAAAGGTCTGGCGGCGATGGGTCAGATGTTCCGCATCACCAAAGTGGAAGACAACACTATTTCCACCAGCCTGCAATATACCAACGGCCAGGTAACGCTGAATGGCGACAAAATGCCGCTGGAAGATTTCGTCGGCATGTTTGGTATGCCGACGCTGGGGATGCCGGAACCGGCTGAACCGGCAGCGCCAGCCGAACCGGCGGCACCGCAGCAGTAAACGTCAAAACCCCTCGCATGAGGGGTTTTTTATTGCCGGGTGGCGCTGACGCTTACTCGGCCTACGATCCCGAGCCGTTCCAGGCCCGTGCAAGCGCAGCGCCGCCGGGCGATGTGCAGTGGAGATCATTTCACCGTTACCAGCCGAGCCGCCACAATCTGGTGCCCGGCCTGGACATCCGTATTGTCGATGCGCTGCATAATTCTGTCTGCCAGCGTGTAGCCCATCTCCCGCGCAGGGGTGGTAGCCCAGACGATGGGGAGATCGTCCAGCGCGTTTTCGCCAACGTCGGCGAACGCCCCTAACGCCACCTGATGGCCGAAAAAGGTTTCCACCCCGCCCTCGCCGCTCTGACGCCCGGCGCGGATCAGGCCAAACCAGGCACCCATGGCAATCACATCGTTGTAGCAAATCACGGCGCTGATCGTCGGATTGCTTCGCAGCAGCGCGCCAATCGCTTCCGCCGCTTTTTTCTGGCTGGATTCGCACTCCACGACCCATTCGCTGTGGAACGGCAGACCGTATTTAATCAGCGTCGCGCAGTAGCCGCCTACCCGCTCGGCGCGCGTCAGGGACGAGCTTTTCCCGCCCAGCCACGCAATGCGCTGATGCCCGCGACGAATAAGATGTTCGGTCAACATTTGCGCGGCCTGCATGTTATCCGGGCGCAGCGTGTCCGCCTCGTCCAGGTAGCTGGCGCGCGAGGCAAATACCAGCGGCACGCCCTTTTCGGCGGCACGCTCGCAGAGTTCGCTGCCCACGCCCGACGCTCCGGCGACGATCACCCCGTCCACGCCCTGGGTCAGCAGCATATCGAGACGGGAGAGAAGCTGCCCGGCCTCGCGCCCGCCGTGCAGCAGAAAGACCATCCGCCCCTGCGCTTCCAGAGCCTCGGTTAACCCGGCGGTCAGCTCCGCATAGAAAGGTGACGTCAGGTCGCGGACAATCAGGCCAATCACCCCGCTTTGCCCGCCGCGCAGTGCCGACGCCTGGCGGTTACGCACAAAGCCCAGCTGTTCAACCGCTTCATTCACCCGCTGACCGGTTGCGGGCGAGATACGCCCTTTCCCGCTCAGCACCAGAGAAACGGTGCTGACGGAAACGCCCGCCGCCAGCGCGACATCGTTGATAGTGATTTTTTTCGCTACAGCCATGTGTCGGCGTGACTCCCTGAAATGAGATCGGTAAAACGTTTTATCAATACGTTATCTTTATACTACCAGTAAAAGCCTGAGAATGTGATTCAGCGCGCACTAAACTTTGATAAAACGTTTTATCTTCTCGCGGCATTGAAGCAGACAAACTGATTTTAACAATAAAGGAGTCGTTTTATGACGGCGAAAGCAGCACAAAAAATATCGCTGTGGGAGTTTTTCCAGCAACTGGGTAAAACCTTTATGCTGCCCGTGGCGCTCCTCTCGTTCTGCGGGATCATGCTCGGGATCGGCAGCTCGCTGAGCAGTAAAGACGTCATCACGCTGATCCCGTTCCTCGGCACCCCCGTGCTGCAGGCGATCTTTATCTGGATGAGCAAGGTCGGCTCCTTCGCGTTTAGCTTCCTGCCCGTGATGTTCTGTATCGCCATCCCGCTGGGCCTGGCGCGCGAAAATAAAGGCGTCGCAGCGTTTGCCGGGTTTGTGGGTTACGCCGTGATGAACCTGGCGGTTAACTTCTGGCTGACTGCGAAAGGCATTCTGCCGACCACCGACGCTGCCGTGCTGAAAGCCAACAACATTCAGAGCGTGATTGGCATCCAGTCTATTGATACCGGGATCCTCGGAGCGGTGATCGCCGGGGTCATTATCTGGATGCTGCACGAGCGCTTCCACAACATCCGCCTGCCGGATGCTCTGGCCTTCTTCGGCGGTACCCGCTTCGTGCCGATTGTCACCCTGGTGGTGATGGGCCTGTTTGGTCTGATCATTCCGCTGATCTGGCCGGTCTTTGCGATGGGCATCAACGGCATTGGCCGCATCATCAACGGCGCGGGCGATTTTGGTCCGATGATCTTCGGCACCGGCGAGCGTCTGCTGCTGCCGTTCGGCCTGCAGCATATCCTGGTGGCCCTGATTCGCTTCACCGAAGCGGGCGGCACCATGGAGGTGTGCGGTCACGACGTGAGCGGTGCGCTGACCATCTTCCAGGCGCAACTGAGCTGCCCGACCACCCACGGCTTCTCCGAAAGCGCCACCCGTTTCCTGTCTCAGGGTAAAATGCCGGCCTTCCTCGGCGGCCTGCCGGGAGCCGCGCTGGCGATGTACCACTGCGCCCGCCCGGAAAACCGTCATAAAATTAAAGGCCTGCTGATCTCCGGCGTGATTGCCTGCGTCGTGGGCGGCACCACCGAGCCAATCGAATTCCTGTTCCTGTTTGTTGCGCCGGTGCTCTATCTCATCCACGCGCTGCTGACCGGCCTGGGCTTTACCGTAATGGCGGTGCTGGGCGTCACCATCGGCAACACCGACGGCAACGTGATTGACTTCGTGGTATTCGGGATCCTGCACGGCTTGTCCACCAAGTGGTATCTGGTGCCGGTCGTGGCGGCTATCTGGTTTGCGGTGTACTACGGCATCTTCCGCTTCGCCATCACCCGCTTTAACCTGAAAACACCGGGCCGTGATACCGATACCGCCACCAGCGTTGAGCAGGCGGTGGCCGGTACCGTGGGCAAATCCGGGTATAACACCCCTGCCATTCTGGCTGCGCTGGGCGGTGCAGATAACATTACCTCGCTGGATAACTGCATTACCCGCCTGCGTCTGTCGGTAGCGGATATGTCAAAAGTGGATACAAACGCCCTGAAAGCCAACCGGGCCATCGGCGTGGTACAGTTAAACCAGCACAATTTGCAGGTGGTTATCGGCCCGCAGGTGCAGTCGGTGAAGGATGAGCTGGCCACCCTGATGCGAACAGTGGAAGCCTGATGCCTCGCCCCCTCGCTCTGAGGGGGTTTTACTTTAAGGACGCACGTCATGTTTGATTTTTCTACCGTCGTGGATCGTCACGGCACCTGGTGTACGCAGTGGGACTATGTTGCCGACCGCTTTGGCGCGGCGGATCTGCTGCCTTTTACCATCTCAGATATGGATTTCGCCACTGCTCCCTGCATTACCGACGCGCTTCACCAGCGCATCAACCACGGCGTTTTAGGCTATAGCCGCTGGAAAAACGACGAGTTTCTTGCCGCCGTTGCGCACTGGTTCCAGCAACGCTTTAACAGCCGCATTGATAAAGAAACCATCGTTTATGGCCCTTCCGTCATCTATATGGTGTCAGAGCTGATTCGCCTCTGGTCGAAGCCCGGTGACGGCGTGGTGGTTCACACCCCGGCGTACGATGCGTTTTACAACGCCATTGGGGGTAATTCGCGTCATGTGGTGCCCGTTGCGATGGAAAAACAGGCTGCAGGATGGCGAGGCAATATGGCGGCGCTTGAAGCGGCGCTGGCTAAACCGGAAAACAAAATTCTGCTGCTGTGCAGCCCGCAAAACCCGACCGGCAAGGTCTGGACGCGGGAGGAACTGACGCAGATGGCGGAGCTTTGTGAGCGCTATGACGTGGCGGTGATCAGCGATGAAATCCATATGGACATGGTATGGGGTGAACATCGTCACACGCCGTGGAACGCGGTGGCGCGTGGCAAATGGGCGCTTCTTACCTCCGGCTCGAAAAGCTTTAATATTCCTGCACTCACGGGCGCGTACGGCCTGATTGGCGACGAAGAGAGCCGCAAAGGTTATCTCAGCGCGCTAAAAGGCCGGGATGGGCTCTCTTCCCCTTCCGTGTTGGCGCTGACGGCGCATATCGCCGCCTATCAGCAGGGAGCGCCGTGGCTGGATGCCTTGCGGGGTTATCTGGAAGCGAATCTGTTGTATATCACGCAGGAATTAAACAGTGCTTTTCCGAAACTGAACTGGCAGCCGCCGGAGGCAACCTATCTGGCCTGGATTGATCTGCGCCCGCTTAATATTGACGACAGGTCGCTGCAAAAAGTGTTAATTGAGCAGCAAAAAGTGGCGATCATGCCGGGATATACCTACGGAGATGAGGGTAATGGGTTCGTGCGTCTGAACGCTGGCTGCCCGCGTAGCAAGCTGGAACAAGGGGTGCAGCGCCTCATCGCCGGGATTAACGCGCTCCTGTAATCTGTTTGCGCAACGGAATATTCCCTTGCGCAAATAGCTTTTTACCCCGATTTGTTTTTATAATATGGCGCACTTTAACCAGAAAAGAGTGCGACCATGATTGATACACGCCTGCCTTTAACTGATATTCATCGTCACCTTGACGGTAACATTCGTGCCCAAACCATCCTCGATCTTGGCCGCCAGTTCAACTTAACGCTTCCCGCTCAGACGCTTGAATCGTTGATCCCACACGTACAGGTCACCTCCAATGAACCGGACCTGGTCAGCTTCCTGAGCAAGCTCGACTGGGGCGTGAAGATGCTGGCCTCGCTGGATGCCTGCCGCCGCGTGGCGTTTGAGAACATCGAAGATGCGGCCCGTAACGGCCTGCATTACGTCGAGCTGCGCTTCTCGCCGGGCTATATGGCGATGACCCACAGTCTGCCCGTTGCAGGCGTGGTGGAGGCCGTCATTGAAGGCGTCCGCGAAGGGTGTAAAACCTTCGACGTTCAGGCCCGCCTGATTGGCATTATGAGCCGCACGTTCGGCGAAGCCGCCTGCCTACAGGAGCTGGAAGCGCTGCTGGCGCACCGCGATGCCATTACCGCCGTCGATCTCGCCGGCGATGAGCTGGGTTTCCCGGGCAGTCTGTTCCTCTCCCACTTCAACCGCGCGCGTGATGCCGGCTGGCATATTACCGTCCATGCGGGCGAAGCGGCGGGTCCGGAAAGCATCTGGCAGGCCATCCGTGAGCTGGGTGCAGAGCGTATCGGCCACGGCGTGAAGGCGGTAGAAGATCGCGCCCTGATGGATTTCCTGGCGGAGCAGCGTATCGGCATTGAGTCGTGCCTGACGTCCAACATTCAGACCAGCACTGTGGCATCGCTGGCCCAGCACCCGCTGAAAACCTTCCTTGAACACGGCGTGCTGGCCTCGCTGAACACGGACGACCCGGCGGTTCAGGGCGTGGATATCATCCATGAGTATAACGTCGCCGCACCGCAGGCGGGCCTGAGTCGCGAGCAGATCCGCCAGGCGCAGATCAACGGGCTGGAGATAGCCTTCCTGACGCCTGAAGAGAAGCAGGCGCTGCGGGATAAGGTGGCAACCGCGTAAACCCTTTGCCGGGTGGCTTCTGCGCCTTACCCGGCATATAAAAATTATGCCAGACAGAGCGTGGCGCGATGTTTGGCAGATTCAATTCCCAGCTCGATCAGCTCCATTATCTGAATCGCCTGGCTCGCCGGAACCGGATTCTCCCCCGTTCCGTTCAGCGCATCACGAATGGCCGCGTAGTAAGCCGGATAGTTACCCGGGATCGTTAACAGGGTTTCCTCAACCAGCTCCTCACCTTCAACCCGCGACACGACGCCGTCGCGCATATCATAGCCCCAGTCCTCCTGCGGCAGACGTTCACCGTTTTTAAGACGGTCTTCCTGCGGATCGAGGCCAAACTTCACGTAGCTCCCGCGCGTGCCGTGAATAATATAGCGGGCAGACTCAGCGGCAGCGACCATCGTGCCGTGCAGCACAATCCGGCGCTGCGGGTAACTGAGCACCGCGTGGAAGTAATCGGTTGTCTGCGCCCCGGGCCTGAGCTGGGCCAGATCGACCGTCATGCTCACCGGCAGACCAAAAAGATTCACGGCCTGGTCCAGTAGATGCGGGGCTAAATCGTACCAGATACCACTGCCCGGACCGGCCTGCTCGCGCCAGCGGTTTCTCACCTGCGGACGGAAGCGGTCAAAGTGCGATTCAAAAAAAACGATCTCCCCTAGCGTGCCTTCACTGATTAGCGTTTTAACCGTCAGGAAGTCGCCGTCCCAGCGGCGGTTATGAAACACGGAAAGCAGTCTGCCGAGGCTTTTTGCCAGCGCGTCCAGTTCTCGCGCCTGTGACAACGTCACGGTGAAAGGTTTGTCGACAACGACGTGTTTACCCGCCTCCAGCGCGGCTTTAGCCAGCGGGAAGTGCGTGTCGTTCGGGGTGGGAATCACGATTAAATCAATATTCGGATCGTTGAAGAGATGTTTCGGCTCAGAGACAACCGGCACAACGGGCCAGTCAGCGTGGACTTTGGCGGCGTCGCTGCTGGATACCGCCGCCAGCGCCATGCCGGGCGTGCCGGAGATGAGCGGCGCATGAAACGTTTTGCTCGCATACCCGTACCCTATCAGCCCGACGCGGATGTTATCACTCATCGTATGGTCCTCTTTTATGCGTTTCTTATTTCATACTGGCCAGTCTGGCATTCCCCTCATTAATAATGAGCCATCGAGCTTAAAATAGCAGGCTGTAGCGGTTATTTTTGTTACATAGTATTAACCTTCTGATTTTGATTAAGGGAATCGTTCCCAAAGCGCTTGCCGTCGGAGAAACAGCGCTGTAACATTTGCGACCTGTATTTATGGATAAATTACAACAGCGAATCATGGCATCAATTATTAATCGAATCATCGAATTAGCGGGATGGATTGTTCTTGGGGTTTCGGTCATTTTGCTCGGCGTCGCCAGCCATATTGATAACTACCAGCCGCCGGAGCCTGCTACGGTCGCCCAACCTAAGTAACCGGTTACGGCCATAAAGAGTGACATAATGTGTCAGTTACGTATTGCCAGCCCTGGTGAACACGGTTAACCTTCTCTTCCAGGCATCGCCAGCTGATGCCTGATACTTTCAGCAAAGAAAACTCCTAATTTCGTTGCATTACCTGAGTGGGCTGTTTACGTCTTTATTAATCCGTTTATTATTCGACCGAATTACCGTAACTGGTATTACTCACTTTTATATGGAAACTTATTAATATGACAGTTCAGGACTATTTATTAAAATTTCGCAAGATCAATTCGCTTGAGAGCCTGGAAAAACTGTTTGACCATCTGAATTACACCCTGTCGGATAATCAGGACATTATCAATATGTATCGCGCCGCGGATCATCGCCGTGCGGAGCTGGTCTCCGGCGGACGCTTGTTCAACGTTGGGGAAGTGCCGAAGTCTGTCTGGCGTTACGTTTTATAAGAAAGTAGCCATCCGCGCGAAATGTTATATACTCTCCGCCCTGCAAACTGGCTGTAATACATTTCGCGCAGATAATGGGAGAGTTCATGACCGCAACGCCTGGAGAACGCATTGGAGGCTGGTTAATCGCCCCGCTGGCATGGCTGCTGGTTGCCTTGTTAAGCGCATCACTTGCGCTGCTGCTTTATACCACCGCATTAATTACCCCTCACGCTATCCAGACGCTGATGTCGCAAAGCGTGCCGAATATTGCGATGTGGTTTCTGTCGTTCGTTTTCGCGCTCGGGATGTGGTACTACACCCTGTGGCTGACTATCGCTTTCTTCAAACGCCGCAAAAGTGTGCCTAAGCACTACATTATCTGGCTGCTCGTTTCCGTTCTGCTGGCGGTTAAAGCGTTTGCATTCTCGCCGGTGTCTGATGCGCTTGCCGTGCGCCAGCTGCTTTTCCCGTTACTGGCCGCAGCGCTGCTGGTGCCTTATTTCAAGCGCTCAACGCGGGTGAAAAACACCTTCGTGAACCCGTAATAACCTTACAGATAACCTGTTGTCGCCTGCCCCGGTTTGTCCGATAATAGGCGGCTTTTTTATTTCAGGCTAAATAATGACCGATTACTTACTGCTCTTTGTCGGCACTGTGCTGGTTAACAACTTCGTTCTGGTGAAGTTCCTTGGCCTGTGCCCGTTTATGGGCGTGTCCAAAAAGCTGGAAACGGCGATGGGCATGGGGCTGGCGACGACCTTCGTCATGACGATGGCGTCTATCTGCGCGTGGTTGATTGATACCTGGATCCTCATCCCGCTGGGGTTAATCTATCTCCGCACGCTGGCGTTTATTCTGGTCATTGCGGTTGTGGTGCAATTTACGGAAATGGTGGTGCGTAAAACCAGCCCGGCGCTCTATCGTCTGCTGGGTATCTTCCTGCCGCTGATCACCACCAACTGCGCGGTACTCGGCGTGGCGCTGCTGAACATCAACCTTGGCCATAACTTTATGCAGTCGGCGCTGTACGGTTTTTCCGCCGCCGTCGGTTTCTCCTTTGTTATGGTCCTGTTCGCGTCGATTCGCGAACGCCTGGCGGCAGCGGATATCCCTGCGCCATTTCGCGGTAATGCGATTGCGCTGGTCACCGCGGGTTTAATGTCTCTGGCCTTTATGGGCTTTAGTGGTCTGGTGAAGTTGTAATGAATGCTATCTGGATTGCCATCGCCTCTATCAGCGTCCTGGGGTTGGCGTTTGGCCTTATCCTGGGTTACGCCTCCCGCCGTTTCGCGGTAGAGGACGATCCTGTTGTTGAAAAAATTGATGAGCTTTTGCCGCAAAGTCAGTGCGGACAGTGCGGCTACCCGGGCTGCCGCCCTTACGCTGAAGCGGTAGGCATCCAGGGTGAAAAAATTAACCGTTGCGCCCCCGGCGGCGAAGCGGTGATGCTGAAAATTGCCGCCCTGCTTAACGTTGATCCGCAGCCCATTGATGGCGATGCGGAAGTCCAGGAGCCGGTTCGCGCCCTCGCGGTGATCGACGAGGCAAACTGCATCGGCTGCACCAAATGTATTCAGGCCTGCCCGGTTGACGCCATTGTCGGCGCGACCCGCGCCATGCACACCGTTGTGGCGGATCTGTGCACCGGCTGCAACCTCTGCGTGGCCCCCTGCCCGACGCAATGTATTGAACTGCGCCCGGTTGAAACGACTACCGAAAGCTGGAAGTGGGATCTTCAAACTATTCCGGTTCGCAATATTCCTGTGGAACAACATGCTTAAGTTATTTTCTGCTTTCAGAAAAGAGAAGATTTGGGACTTTGACGGCGGTATCCATCCGCCAGAGATGAAAACCCAGTCCAACGGCACGCCGCTGCGTCAAATTCCGCTGGCGACGCGTTACGTCATGCCGCTCAAGCAGCATATTGGCGCTGAGGGCGAGCTGTGCGTGAAAGAAGGCGATACGGTGCTGCGTGGCCAGCCGCTGACCTTTGGACGCGGACGTATGCTGCCGGTGCACGCCCCGACCTCCGGAAAAGTGGTGGCGATTGCCCCTCATACGGTGGCGCATCCATCCGCGCTGTCGGAACTGAGCGTGATTATTGAAGCCGACGGCGAAGATCGCTGGATCGACCGTGACGGCTGGAGCGACTACCGCAGCCAGAGCCGCGACGCGCTTATCGAACGTATTCATCAGTTCGGCGTTGCCGGGCTGGGCGGCGCGGGCTTCCCGACCGGCGCCAAGCTGAGCGGTGGTGGCGATAAGATTCAGACGCTAATTATCAATGCCGCCGAGTGCGAGCCGTATATCACCGCTGACGATCGTCTGATGCAGGATTGCGCCGCCCAGGTGGTGGAAGGCATTCGCATCCTCGCGCACATCTTACAGCCGCGAGAAGTGCTGATTGGTATCGAAGACAATAAACCGCAGGCTATCTCGATGCTGCGCGCCGTGCTGGCCGGTAGCCATGATATCGCCCTGCGCGTTATTCCCACCAAGTACCCCTCTGGCGGCGCAAAACAGCTGACGCAAATCCTCACCGGAAAGCAAGTGCCACACGGCGGACGCTCGTCGGATATCGGCGTGCTGATGCAAAATGTCGGTACCGCTTACGCGGTGAAACGTGCAGTGATTGACGGCGAGCCGTTGACCGAGCGCGTGGTCACGTTGACCGGTGGGTCAGTTTCTCGTCCGGGTAACGTCTGGGCGCGCCTCGGCACACCGGTGCGCCATCTGCTGGAACAGGCTGAGTTTTGCCCGGCCAGCGATCAGATGGTGATCATGGGCGGCCCGCTGATGGGCTTTACCCTGCCGTGGCTCGATGTCCCGGTGGTGAAAATCACCAACTGTCTGCTCGCCCCTTCCCCAACCGAAATGGGGGAAGAACAGGAAGAGAAAGGCTGCATTCGCTGTAGCGCCTGTGCCGATGCCTGCCCGGCGGACCTGCTTCCGCAGCAACTGTACTGGTACAGCAAAGGCCAGCTGCACGACAAAGCCAAAGCCCATAACCTGGCCGACTGCATTGAATGCGGCGCCTGCGCCTGGGTTTGCCCAAGCAATATTCCGCTGGTGCAGTATTTCCGCCAGGAGAAGGCCGAGATTTATGCCATCTCCATGGAAGAAAAACGTGCAGCAGAAGCCAAAGCGCGCTTTGAAGCACGTCAGGCGCGACTGGAACGCGAAAAAATCGCCCGTCAGGAACGCCATAAACAGGCTGCGGTTCAGCCTGGCGAAAAAGATCAGGATGCGATTAACGCCGCACTGGCGCGCATTCGTGAGAAGAAAGCGAATGCCGCCCAGACGGTGGTGATCCAGGCCGGTGATAAACCGGATAACAGCGAGGCGATTGCCGCCCGCGAAGCGCGTAAGGCTGCGGCTCGCGCCCGTCAGGCGGAAAAAGCGCCAGCGGCGCAGCCGGAAGCTGGAATCGATCCACGCAAAGCTGCCGTCGAAGCGGCCATTGCCCGTGCCAAAGCCCGCAAGGCCGGGGAGCAGCCAGTGGTGGTTGAACAGGAAACGGTTGACCCGCGTAAAGCCGCCGTTGAAGCGGCGATTGCCCGCGCCAAAGCGCGCAAAGCAGCTCAACAGGCGCCAGCCGCAGAACCTGAAGCACCGGTTTACCCACGCAAAGCCGCCGTCGAAGCGGCGATTGCCCGCGCCAAAGCGCGCAAAGCAGCACAGCAGGAAGAGCAACCGCAGGCCGCAAACGATGACCCGCGCAAGGCCGCCGTCGCAGCCGCGATTGCGCGCGTTCAGGCGAAGAAAGCCGCACAGCAAGCCGTAAACGAGGATTAAATGGTTTTCAGAATCGCAAGTTCCCCTTACACCCATAACCAGCGCCAGACCTCGCGCATTATGATGCTGGTCTGCCTGGCCGCACTGCCGGGCATTGCCGTTCAGTGCTGGTTTTTCGGCTGGGGAACCCTGTTCCAGATTGTCCTGGGTTGCGCCAGCGCCGTCGCGGCGGAAGCCCTCGTGCTGAAGTTGCGCAAGATGGCGGTTTACCGCATCCTGGCTGATAACTCCGCGCTGCTGACCGGCCTGTTGCTGGCCATCAGTATCCCGCCGTTTGCCCCGTGGTGGATGGTGGTTCTTGGCACCGTTTTTGCCGTAATTATTGCTAAACAACTGTATGGCGGGCTGGGTCATAATCCGTTTAACCCGGCGATGATCGGCTACGTGGTGCTGCTGATCTCCTTCCCGGTGCAGATGACCAGCTGGCTGCCACCCCACGAGATTGCAGCCACGGTTCCGGGCTTTATGGATGCCCTGCACGTTATCTTTACCGGCCATACGGCGCTCGGCGCGGATATGAACGCCCTGCGCATGGGCGTGGACGGTATCAGCCAGGCGACGCCGCTCGATACCTTTAAAACGTCCCTGCACGCCGGGCACAGCGTTGAGCAGATCATGAAATCCGCGATCTACAGCGGCATGCTGGCGGGTGCAGGCTGGCAGTGGGTCAACCTGGCGTATCTGCTGGGCGGCCTGTTCCTGCTGCAGCAGAAGGCCATTCGCTGGCATATTCCGGTCAGCTTCCTCGTGACGCTGGCGGTCTGCGCTTCGCTGGGCTGGATCTTCTCTCCTGAATCACAGGCCAGCCCACAGATGCACTTGCTCTCCGGCGCGACCATGTTAGGCGCATTCTTTATCCTGACGGATCCGGTGACGGCGTCCACCACCAACCGCGGCCGCCTCATCTTCGGCGCGCTGGCGGGGTTGCTGGTATGGCTCATTCGCAGCTTCGGTGGCTATCCGGACGGCGTGGCATTTGCCGTCCTGCTCGCCAACATTACCGTTCCGCTCATCGACTACTACACGCGCCCGCGCGTGTACGGCCATCGCTAAGGGTTTCGCCATGTTAAAAACGATGCAAAAACACGGCGTCACGCTGGCTGTCTTCGCCGCAGTCCTGACGGGGCTGACGGCCCTGGTCAATGCGTTGACCAAAACGACCATTGAGGAACAGGCCTCAAAGCAGCAAAAGGCGCTGTTCGACCAGGTGATCCCGTCCGATTTCTACGATAATGACCTGCAAAAAAGCTGCTTTGTGGTAGACGCGCCGCAGCTTGGGAAAGGCACGCACCGTATCTTTATCGCCCGCAAAGGGGATAAACCAGTAGGCGCAGTGATGGAAGCGACGGCACCCGACGGCTATTCCGGCGCTATTCAACTGCTTGTCGGCAGCGATTTCACCGGCACGATACTGGGCACACGCGTGACGGAACACCATGAGACGCCGGGTCTTGGCGATAAAATTGAAACCCGGCTGAGCGACTGGATTTTGCACTTTGCCGGTAAAGTTATCCACGGCGAAGATGACACCGCGTTTGCAGTGAAGAAAGATGGCGGCGAGTTCGACCAGTTCACCGGCGCAACCATCACGCCGCGCGCCGTGGTGAACGCCGTAAAACGAGCCGGGCTGTATGCTGAAACGCTGCCCGCGCAAACCAACAATCTTCCGGCCTGTGAGGAGTAATCATGAGCCAGGTTAAAGAGGTTATTGTCCAGGGGCTGTGGAAGAACAACTCCGCGCTGGTACAGCTGCTGGGGCTCTGTCCGCTGCTGGCGGTGACATCTACCGCTACCAACGCGCTCGGGCTGGGCCTGGCGACCACGCTGGTGCTGACCCTGACCAACTTCTCTATTTCCGTTTTGCGCCGCTGGACGCCGTCGGAAATCCGTATTCCGATTTACGTGATGATCATCGCGTCGGTGGTAAGCGTGGTGCAAATGCTGATTAACGCTTACGCGTTCGGGTTGTATCAGTCGCTTGGCATCTTTATTCCGCTTATCGTCACCAACTGTATCGTCGTTGGCCGCGCTGAGGCGTTCGCGGTAAAAAACAGCCCGGCCATGTCGGCGCTGGATGGTTTTTCCATCGGTATGGGCGCGACTGCCGCCATGTTCGTCCTCGGATCCCTGCGTGAAATTCTGGGCAACGGGACGCTTTTCGATGGCGCTGATGCGCTGCTGGGCGGCTGGGCCAAAGTGCTGCGTATAGAAGTGTTTCACACCGATACGCCATTCCTGCTGGCGATGCTGCCGCCTGGTGCATTTATTGGCCTGGGCATGATGCTGGCGGTAAAATACCTGATTGATGAGAAACGTAAGCGCCGCGCGGCTGAGCGCAGCGTTCCGGAAGGGACACCTGAGAAGGCTTCATGAATAAAGAAAAGCGCATTGCGATCCTGACCCGTCTGCGGGACGAGAACCCGCACCCGACGACGGAGCTGAATTTTACCTCCCCGTTTGAGCTGCTGATCGCCGTGCTGCTCTCTGCGCAGGCGACCGATGTTAGCGTCAATAAAGCCACCGCCCTGCTCTATCCGGTAGCCAATACGCCAAAGGCGATGCTGGAACTGGGCGTGGAGGGCGTAAAATCCTATATCAAAACCATCGGCCTGTTTAACAGCAAAGCGGAGAACGTGATTAAGACCTGCCGGATCCTGCTGGAACAGCACGGAGGCGAAGTGCCGGAAGATCGCGCCGCGCTGGAAGCCTTGCCGGGCGTGGGGCGTAAAACGGCGAACGTCGTGCTCAATACCGCGTTTGGCTGGCCGACCATCGCCGTGGATACGCATATTTTCCGCGTCTCTAACCGGACCAACTTCGCACCGGGTAAAAATGTCGAGCAGGTCGAAGAGAAGCTGCTGAAAGTGGTTCCAGCCGAATTCAAGGTTGACTGCCATCACTGGCTGATTCTGCACGGGCGTTATACCTGCATTGCCCGCAAGCCTCGCTGTGGCTCATGCATTATTGAAGATCTCTGCGAATACAAAGAAAAAGTCTATCCCTGATCGTCACATCCCCGCGCCAAAAGAAGGGCTACCGTTCGTTCTTCTTTTGGCCGTTATTTGTTCGTCCTTCGCTTCTCCCGGCTTGCCACTTGTTCGGCTGTTTAACGCTCAAACAGGTTAATACTTTTTTCATAGCCAAAAATTTCTATATATCTGTGACCGCGATCACCCTGATAACTTCATGTTGTTTTTTTGTTGTCAAAATCGGCCTAAACCCTTTGTCTGCCAAGATACTTCCTCTCCATTGCCGAAGATAAGACCAGCTATTATTCAGAATATGGGCTATATCACTGCTCAAAGCGGCAAATAGCAGAACATATCGCCACAAGCCGTTCGGGATGGGTAGTTACCAGTCGAAAAAACTACCTTTACGCATCGTATAAAATTTAACGCTGAATAACATTTGCCCGAGCCGACGATTATACCGCACCAGATATATGTAACAGATTATTACAAACGTATTGCCAGACGGGGCAGGATAGTGAACATTACCCGCCGTTTCTCCTCCCAATATAACTATAAGGCGTATGGACTACGGCCATCACGCTATGAACACCCCCGTTAATATGGGATGTAAAAAAAGAGGTATATGTGTCGACTGCAAACAATAAACCAACAGATGAAAGCGTGAGTCTTAACGCTTTTAAACAACCAAAAGCGTTCTATCTCATCTTCTCTATCGAGTTATGGGAGCGTTTTGGTTACTACGGCCTGCAAGGGATCATGGCAGTTTACCTGGTTAAACAGCTGGGTATGTCCGAAGCCGATTCCATCACGCTGTTCTCTTCCTTCAGTGCCCTCGTCTACGGTCTGGTTGCTATCGGCGGCTGGCTGGGTGATAAAGTTCTCGGAACGAAACGTGTCATTATGCTGGGCGCCATTGTTCTGGCGATTGGCTATGGTCTGGTTGCATGGTCAGGGCATGATGCCGCTGTCGTGTATATGGGTATGGCGACGATTGCCGTCGGTAACGGTCTGTTCAAAGCGAACCCGTCCTCCCTGCTCTCTACCTGCTACAGCAAAGATGACCCACGTCTGGACGGTGCATTTACCATGTACTACATGTCCATCAACATTGGCTCCTTCTTCTCCATGCTGGCAACCCCATGGCTGGCCGCCAAGTTCGGCTGGAGCGTGGCGTTTGCGCTGAGCTTCGTGGGTATGCTGATCACGGTAGTGAACTTCCTGTTCTGCCGCAGCTGGGTGAAAGACTACGGTTCAAAACCTGACTTCGAGCCTGTACACATGGGTAAACTGCTGGCGACCATCGTGGGCGTTGTCGTCCTGGCGGCGATCGCTACCTGGCTGCTGCACAACCAGGGTATCGCGCGTGCCGTTCTGGGCGTGGTTGCGCTGGGTATCGTGGTCATCTTCGCGAAAGAAGCGTTCGCTATGCAGGGTGCAGCCCGTCGTAAGATGATTGTGGCGTTCATTCTGATGCTGGAAGCGATTATCTTCTTCGTGCTGTACAGCCAGATGCCGACCTCTCTGAACTTCTTCGCTATTCGTAACGTTGAGCACTCTATCCTGGGCATCGCGTTCGAGCCGGAGCAGTATCAGGCGCTGAACCCGTTCTGGATCATGATTGGTAGCCCGATTCTGGCTGCTATCTATAACAAGATGGGCGACCGTCTGCCAATGCCGCACAAGTTCGCAATCGGTATGGTGCTGTGCTCCGGTGCGTTCCTGGTGCTGCCGCTGGGTACCAAATTCGCGACTGACGCCGGTATCGTGTCCGTTAACTGGCTGATCCTGAGCTATGCGCTGCAGTCTATTGGCGAACTGATGATCTCCGGTCTGGGTCTGGCGATGGTTGCGCAGCTGGTTCCGCAGCGTCTGATGGGCTTCATTATGGGTAGCTGGTTCCTGACCACTGCCGGTGCGGCGATCATCGCTGGTAAGATTGCGAACCTGATGGCTGTTCCGGAAAACGTGACCGATCCACTGGTCTCCCTGAACGTCTACGGTACCGTGTTCATGCAGATTGGTATCGCTACGGCGGTTATCGCGGCGCTGATGCTGCTGACCGCACCGAAACTGAATCGAATGACTCAGGACGACGACAAGACGGCGGAAGCGAACAAAACCGCTACCGCGTAAAATCCGTGAGAAACGACTGAAGAGAAGCCGCTAAGAGATTAGCGGCTTTTTTTTTGTTCCTTCGCGCACTAACATATCTGAAACCTCAGCAAAAAGGAGTTACCGATGAAACTGTTCTACAAACCGGGCGCGTGCTCTCTTGCTTCCCATATCACCCTGCGCGAGAGCGGCAAAGATTTCACGCTGGATGGCGTTGATCTGATGAAAAAACGCCTGGAAAATGGCGATGATTACCTTGCTATTAACCCGAAGGGACAAGTTCCGGCGCTTCTGCTGGATGACGGTACTCTGCTGACCGAAGGCGTGGCGATTATGCAGTTCCTGGCGGACAACGTACCGGATCGTCAGCTCCTTGCCCCTACCGGCAGCATTGCACGCTATAAGGCGCTGGAGTGGTTGAACTATATCGCCACCGAGCTGCACAAAGGCTTTACTCCCCTTTTCCGTCCGGATACGCCGGAAGAGTACAAACCGACCGTGCGCGCCCTGCTGGAGAAAAAGCTGCAGTATGTTAACGAATCGCTGAAAGACGATCAGTGGATTTGCGGTTCGCGTTTCACGATTGCCGATGCGTATCTGTTTACCGTACTGCGCTGGGCGCGTGCGGTTAAGCTGAACCTGGAAGGGTTAGACCATATCGCATCGTATATGTCTCGCGTGGCGGAGCGTCCTGCGGTGGCTGCGGCGCTGAAAGCGGAAGGGTTGAATTAAGCGAGCCGTCTGTGTTGCCGGGTGGCGCTGACGCTTACCCGGCCTAAGAACTCTGGACGATTATAATCGTGTGGCGCTGAAATAATGCTCCGGCTTCGCAATACGATCCTGTGCCGCAACCACCTGCAGTTCATATTCCTGCATTTCCTTCGTTGCAATCATGATTTCGTACACCGCAGCAGTTACATGCTCCAGCGCGTCTCTCACCGTAGCACCCTGCAGCAATTTCACCAGCAATAGCCCGCTGGTCACATCACCCACGCCCACCGGTTGACGCGTGCCGAAATCCACCAGCGGCCGGCTGATATGCCAGGCTTCATCCTTCGTCACCAGCAGCATCTCAAAACGGTCTCTGCTCAATCCTGCGCGGGCGAGATGTTTTACCAGCACAATCTCTGGCCCCTGGGCTATTAGCTCGCGAGAGGCACTTACTGCCTCTTCTACACTGTTAACCGGATGCTCACAGAGGATTTCCAGCTCAATGAGGTTAGGCGCGATGATGTCGCTGGCCGGTAGCGCATGGCGAACGTGGAACTCCGCTACCCCAGGCGCAACGATGCACCCTTTCTCCGGGTGGCCCATGACGGGGTCACAGAAGTATTTCGCTGCCGGGTTTACCGCTTTCACCTGGCGCACGATCCCGAGGATATGCTCCCCCTGCTCCGCTGAGCCGAGATAGCCGCTCAGCACGGCGTCACAGCGTTTGAGCTGGTCGATATCCGCAATACCCTGCACAACCTCTGTGAGGTGCGAAGGCGGCATCACGCAGCCGGTCCATTTGCCGTATTGCGTGTGGTTAGAGAACTGCACGGTATTGAGGGGCCAGACGTTGGCACCGAGGCGGCGCATCGGGAATTCCGCTGCGCTATTGCCAGCATGTCCAAACACAACGTGGGACTGAATGGCGAGGATGTTCTTCATCTTTTTCTTACCAAACCCTGAAAAAACAAAAAGGGCGTGGTTTCCCACGCCCCTCGAGACTTTTACTTACTTCCAGCAGACCAGACAGTAGTTTTTCTTACCGCGACGCAGCAGCGTGTAGCGGCCATACAGACGATCGCCGTCTACGAAGGTGTATTCCGGGTCAGCCTGCTTTTCACCGTTGATGGTGATAGCGTTAGAGGCAATCGTTTTACGCGCCTGGCCGCGAGACGGTTGCAGCTCAGAGTCCACCAGCGCCTGCATCAGGTCTGCGCCTTTTTCCATCTCAACCATCGGTACGCCGTCCTGCGCCAGCTGTTCGAAGTCCGCTTCGCTCAGATCGCTCAGCGTACCGTTGAACAGGCTCGCCGTGATGCGTTTCGCCGCAGCCAGACCTTCTTCACCGTGAACCAGTTTGGTCACTTCATCCGCCAGCACGTACTGGGCACGCGGTGCTTTACCGCTGTTCTTGTCTTCTTCTTCCAGCGCATTGATCTCTGCAATGTCCATGAAGGTGAAGAACTTCAGGAAGCGGTAAACATCGGCATCCGCCGTGTTGATCCAGAACTGGTAGAATTTGTACGGGCTGGTTTTCTTCGGATCGAGCCACACAGCGCCGCCTTCGGTTTTACCGAATTTGGTGCCGTCTGCTTTGGTGATCAGCGGAACGGTCAGGCCAAAGACCTGGTTCTGATGCAGGCGACGGGTCAGGTCGATACCGGAGGTGATGTTCCCCCACTGGTCAGAACCGCCGATCTGCAGAGAAACGCCGTGCAGCTTGTTCAGGCAGGCAAAGTCATAGCCCTGCAGCAGGTTGTAGGAGAACTCGGTAAAGGAGATACCCTGGTCGTCACGGTTCAGACGCTGCTTAACGGCTTCTTTGTTAATCATCTGGTTAACAGAGAAGTGCTTGCCGATATCACGCAGGAAGGTTAGCACGTTCATGCTGCCAAACCAGTCGTAGTTATTGGCAGCAATGGCAGCGTTATCGCCACAGTTGAAGTCGAGGAACGGTGCAACCTGCTTGCGGATTTTATCCACCCACTCCTGCACGGTGTCTTCGGTATTCAGTTTACGCTCAGCGGCTTTAAAGCTTGGGTCACCAATCAGACCGGTCGCACCGCCCACCAGGGCAACAGGCTTATGGCCCGCCATCTGGAAGCGTTTCAGGCATAACAATGGAACAAGATGCCCCAAATGCAAGCTGTCAGCGGTGGGATCGAAGCCGCAATAGAGCGCGATCGGGCCTTGCGCCAGTCGCTCTGCTAACGCTTCCTCGTCCGTCACCTGGGCCACGAGACCCCGCTCTTGCAATTGTTTAATCAAGTTACTGCTTGCCATCAAATTCTCCATGTATAAACGACTGCACCTTTGCCGGTACACGACTTTTCGCCTGATGCGAAAGGACCATAGAATAAAGCGCCAGCGCGGTGTGCGCTAGCGCTTAAATCAACAAATTTTGGGGATTACGGGGCCAGTCTGTCGATTTTCCAGCCACCGTTGTCGCGCTGGTATAAAAAGCGGTCGTGCAGGCGATGCTCACCGCCCTGCCAGAATTCCATCTGCTCAATCGGAATGCGGAAACCGCCCCAGAAGCCTGGCAGAGGAATTTCACCCTGCTGGAACTTCTGTTTCAGTTCGAGGAATTTGCTTTCCAGCACGCCGCGAGCAGAGATCCGGCTGGACTGTTTTGACACCCAGGCGCCAATCTGGCTGTCACGCGGGCGGCTGTGAAAATACTTCACCACTTCAAGGGTAGAGAGACGCTCCGCTTTGCCGGTGACCATCACCTGGCGATCCAGCATATGCCACGGGAACAGCAGGCTGATGCGTGGATTGTTTTCTAAATGGTGCGCTTTGCGGCTGCCAAGGTTGGTGTAGAACACCAGCCCTTTATCGTCATAATGTTTGAGCAAGACGATGCGCTGATAGGGTTGACCATTTTCATCTACCGTCGCGACTACCATTGCGGTGGGATCGACGATTTTAGCTTCACAGGCCTGTTTCAGCCAGTGTTCAAAGAGCTCGAGGGGTTCAGCGGGAAGATCCTGGCGACGCAGGCCGCCTTTAGTGTATTCACGGCGCAGGTGCGCAACTTGCTGCAGTTCGTCGTTATCTGACATGGCGTTAGCTGACCTTGAGATTGGGTGGCGCTATTGTGCGCCGCCCCTGTAAAAATCTCAACGCTTCGGATTTTCAAGCTGGCAATTGTTCAGCACAATGCGGTCGCGTTTGTAGACCGTGGCGCTGTCGCCTTTCGACCAGAAGACATAAATGCCGTCCGAATAACGTGCCCCGGAGGCCGAGATACCCTGCTTAAGGGTCAACAGTTTATTGTCGTAAACAAAGCTGGCTTCCTGGCGCGGATTATTCAGTTTCACGGTCAGCGGTTTTTCATCGCAGCGGTACTCCAGCGTATCGGTCTGCATGCGCTCAAGGAACTGATTGTAGACGCTGCATCCTGACAGCAATAAAGGCGCGGCAATAAGAAGAAGTTTTTTCATGGGCGTATTCCGAAGACTTTCCTGGTCCTGGAGGGCGTGACTGCCCTCCTGTTTCGTTCCATTCTAACGACGACACGCTGTGCTGGAATTCAGTTAACTCTGATTATGACGCGGATTTGCCGGGAAAATCGCCCCGAGGACGCTGGCCTCGCGCGCGCCAGTCACCGAGGGCAAATTGCCCGGCAGTCCGGCTATGGTGCGCCAGGCAAGCCAGGCGAAAGCCAGCGCTTCCATATCGTCACCGCTGATGCCGGCCTCATCCGTCGTGGTCACCTCGGTGCCCGGCAGCAGCCCGGCAAGACGCGCCATCACCAGCGGATTGCGGCTTCCCCCACCGCACACCAGCAGGCGTTCGCATCCGCCGCTGAGCAGCACTTGCTCGGAAATCGACACGGCCGTTAATTCTGCAAGCGTCGCCTGGACGTCCTGCGGGGCGAGTGCCGGGAACAGCGCCAGCTGGCGCTCGAGCCAGCCAAAGTTGAAGTATTCCCGCCCCGTACTTTTCGGTGCCGGTAAGGCAAAATAAGGATCGCTTAACATGGACTGCAGCAGCGGGAGGATCACCTTCCCTTCGCTCGCCCACCCGGCGTTTTTGTCATACGGTTGACCGCACTGCCGCCAAATCCAGGCATCCATTAACATATTTCCCGGGCCGGTATCGTAGCCGCGAACGGGCTGGCCCGGAATAAGCATCGAGAGGTTTGCAATGCCCCCAATATTGAGCACCATGCGGCGTTCTGAAGGGTGCGCCAGCAGCGCCTGATGGAAGGCAGGCACCAGCGGTGCGCCCTGGCCGCCAAGCGCCATATCGCGGCGGCGAAAATCCCCGACGACCGTTACGCCAGTCTTCGCCACAATCTGATTGTTATCGCCGATTTGCATCGTATGCGGCGCATCGCCCGTCGGCTCATGCCAGACCGTTTGTCCGTGACACCCGATGGCGACCACATCCTGCGGGCGAAGATGTTCTTTTTGCATTAAAGCCTGCACCGCATCCGCAAACAGCGCCCCCAGGCGAACATCGAGTTGGCCAAGCTGGGAGAGCGTCAGCTGCTGCCCCTGACAGATACTCAGAATATCCTCTTTCAGCGAAAGGGGGATTGGCCAGGTCAGGCTCGCCTGCTGCGCCACCATGTTTTCATCAATGGCGGCCAGAACGACATCAACCCCATCCAGACTGGTGCCTGACATCACACCAATGTAGCGACCCGATTTCATGCGCTTTCCTTACGTTGCGTGGGCTAAGGTTATCCACTCAACCATAAACAGCGCTGCTTTGCTATCCGACGATAATATTTTTTAACAATGTGATGCGGGTAAACCGGGCGGATCCTGTTTATGTCTCGTTAAGCTAAATTCAAGTACAATTTTCTTATTGTTAGTGCAAAGATATGAACTATGGCCCCTTATGCCATATAATTTAGCCATAACGGATGCCCCCGATTGGGCGTTTTTGGTGAACAGGAGATTCAAATGATTTTACGTGTACTGGGCGTTTCGCTGATTGGTTTAACCCTGGCTGGCTGTGTTAACGACAGTTCGCTCTCTGGCGACGTTTACAGCGCTTCTGAAGCGAAACAGGTTCAGAGCGTGACTTACGGTACCGTTGTTAACGCCCGTCCTGTACAAATTCAGGGTGGCGATGATAACAACGTGATGGGCGCAATCGGCGGTGCCGTTCTGGGTGGTTTCCTGGGCAATACCGTTGGCGGCGGCACGGGCCGTTCTCTGGCGACCGCAGCGGGCGCCGTAGCAGGTGGTGTCGCGGGTCAGGGCGTTCAGGGTGCAATGAACAAAACCCAGGGCGTAGAGCTGGAAATTCGTAAAGACGACGGCAGCACCATTATGGTTGTTCAGAAACAGGGCAACACCCGCTTCTCTGCCGGCCAGCGCGTCGTGCTGGCGAGCAACGGCAGCCAGGTTACCGTTTCTCCGCGTTAATTAAAAAATGGATGTGGTCAGATGGCCACATCCATTTACAATATATATCACTTGCACGAATATATTTACAAATTATATTCACCACACCAATAATTAACCTCACCGTATATTGTTTCCGCGCAAAGTATTTATTGCATTAATTGGTTAGACTCTTCGCAATTACCTCCCCACAATTATTTTTATTTTGTAAAAATTTATATGCTTGCGAATAGTCGTTGTATAAAAGTTCGTTATCTCTCGTTCTGTTTCGGCTGCCTTGTCGTCATCGGAATATTACAAGCTCTATTTTCAAAACTGGTTGAATGGGTTCCGTCCTTCTCGCCTCTTTTGTTCCCCACGCTCACCATTTTTTTACTCGTGTTCCACCTGTTTATTGCCTGTTTTATGGCAATGAAATACTGGTGTGATAAGCGGCGGCTCTATCTGGTTGCGATCTCTTTTGCCTTTGCCGGTTCGGCATTGCTGATGGTCGGAACGTTGACCAGCTTTCCGGCGTGGCTGGATCTCTATCAGTTCAACGTTGTGAACTACAACGATGCGATGATCTACTACATGTTCCGCCACCTCTTAATGGCGGTCCTGATGATCGTTTCGGCATTACTTTATCCCACACGCAATCAGCCCCTTTCACGGTTGGCGCATATCATCATCGTTAGCGGCTCATTTCTTTTTACCGCATGTGTGATGATTCTGGCCTGGATGTATTCCAGCCATTCTTCGTTTTTATCCCTTGATCTGGTTGATAATGAAACGCGTCAGTTTATGGTTCTCTGGAGCCAGTGCATTAATATTTCATTAATCGTTCTCTGGGTCGTCACATTAGCCACGCTGATGTTTATTACGCGCGTGCGTAATCTGTTCTGGGTAGGCGGTAATTTTCTGTGCGTCTGCTATGTCGTCACGCTCTCAATGCTGTTAGTTGGCGGGCATCCAGAAGATATATCCTGGTACCGCGCCCGATTATTTGAAACCGTCGCGACGCTGATTATTATTTTTGTGCTGCTCTATGATGTCTTCAGGTTGTATCGTGATTCCCATTTGAAGTATCAGCAGTCGTATCAAAATTCGATTCGCGATCCGCTCACGCGCCTTTATAACCGCAGCTATTTTTATGAGTCGTTAAACCAGGCGCTGGACATCGCCAAACCCAGCCGCCCGGTTTCGATTATCGTCAGCGATCTCGATCGTTTCAAGCGTATCAACGACAACTACGGTCACCTGCAAGGGGATAAAGTCCTGCAGTTTGTCGCCAATCTGCTGATGGATTCCGTACGTCCGCAGGACATCGCGGCGCGAATCGGTGGCGAAGAGTTTGTCCTGATGCTGGCAAACACCTCCGCAGAAGACGCATATCAGGTGGCGGAGCGCATTCGGCTGAAGCTAAGCGGTTTTGATAAAATGAGCAGCGAGGGTCAGTTACCAGAGCCGATTACCATCAGCATGGGGGTGTTTACGGCAACCTCTTCGTCGGTAAGCGCAGAAGAGTGCGTGGAGAGTGCCGATAAGGCGATGTACGAAGCAAAAGAGACAGGCCGTAACCGCGTCGTTGTCTTTAAGTAAAAACAAGGCCTTGCAGATGCAAGGCCTTGTTGTCTGGTCAGTCGCGAGACTGTAGCTCGTGAATGTTTTGCTCAAGGCGCGCAATGAGGCTGATGAGCATTTCAAGCTCCGCCGGTGAAACGCCTGACAGGATTTCACCGCGCGTTTTGGTGATCACCGCTTCCATTTCAGTGATGATAGGCGCCGCTTTCTCAGTGAGCTTAATGCGCTTGGCGCGACGATCGCTGGCGCAGGTCTGCCGGGAGATCAGCCCCTTTTCCTCGAGCTGGTCAAGCGTACGCACCAGCGAAGGCTGTTCAATACCTATCGCTTTTGCCAGTTGAATTTGTGACTGGTCAGGCGGCAGCTGATGAATGTTGTGCAGCGTGACCCAATGCGTCTGTGTCAACTCCAGAGGTTTCAGGCGATGGTCAATCAGAGCACGCCAGACGCGTACCAACCTTGCCAGATCAGAACCTAGTGGCGATTCCAATTTCATCTCCTTATAATTAGCTTGCTAAGTTATTATACTGATTTTAGAATAGTGTGCAGCATTTGTATTGGCAAAACAAATGCAATACTGCATTCATCGAACTCAAAAGTATGACTTACACTGAATTGTGATGCTTCCTCATACTCAGACAAGCCGTCGCGGCAATCTGTTCACTGCAAAGGATTTCTGCCTGTGATCTTTTTTCATCGCTCAGAAGGTTTACCCCTTCAGGACCTGATTTTCGGTGCGTCAGTCTACTTTCCTCCCCTGTTTAAAGCCGTGCTGGTGGGCTTTGTTCTCTGGCTCATTGCGCATCGTTTGCTTCGCGACTGGATGTACTCCGGCGAAATCTGGCATCCCATGTTGATGGATCTCTCCCTGTTTGCCCTCTGCGTATGCCTGGGCCTTGCTGTTTTGACTGCGTGGTGAATATGTCCCTGAAAACGCTGAAGTACTTTTCCACTCTCTTTGTGCTTGCCCTCGCGCTGGTTGCGGGCTGGTGGTTGTGGAATTTTTATATGCAGTCCCCCTGGACGCGTGATGGCAAAGTTCGCGCTGAGCAGGTCAGCATCACCCCGCAGGTATCGGGCAGTATCACGACATTACTGGTTAAAGATAACCAGTACGTGAAAAAGGGAGAGGTTTTATTCCGTATCGACGACACCCCGTATCATATTGCGATTCTGAATGCCCAGGCTCAGCTGGCAAAAGCCCAGTCTGATTTAGCAAAGGCCAATAACGAAGCAAACCGCCGCCGCCACCTGTCGCAAAACTACATCTCAGCGGAGGATTTAGACACCGCTAATATCAACGTTAAGGCGATGCAGGCGAGCGTCAACGTAGCGGAGGCGACACTGAAGCAGGCGCAGTGGGAGCTCACACAAACCGTGATTACTGCGCCTGTCGATGGGTGGGTGACGAACCTTTCCGCCCGCGTGGGTAACTACGCCACTACCGGTCAGCCGGTTTTTGCTCTCGTCGACAGCCACTCCTTCTACGTGGTGGGCTATTTCGAAGAGACAAAACTTCGGCATATTCGCGAGGGATCGCCCGCCGCGATTACGCTTTACAGCGGCTCGCAAAAGTTACAGGGTCACGTATCCAGCATTGGCCGCGCCATTTACGATCAAAGTGTCGAAACGGATTCCGGCCTGGTGCCGGACATTAAGCCGAACGTGCCGTGGGTACGTCTTGCTCAGCGCGTTCCGGTACGCGTGGAGTTTGACCGCCTACCCAAGGACATTACGCTGGTATCGGGCACCACCTGCACCGTCTCCATCGGAAACCATTAATGAAGCTGTCGGCGCTCTCCTGGCAAAATACGCCGTGGATGAAGGCCACGCGTCCCCAGTGGCGCTACGCGCTGCGTAATGGCATAGCCATGTGTCTTGCGCTAAGCGTTGCCTACTACCTGAACCTGGATGAACCCTACTGGGCGATGACCTCTGCGGCTGTCGTGAGTTTCCCCACCGTTGGCGGGGTGATCAGCAAAAGCCTGGGCCGTATTGCAGGTAGCCTGCTGGGTGCCACCGCGGCGTTGATTATCGCGGGTCATACCCTGAACGATCCGTGGCTGTTCCTGCTGAGCATGGCGGCATGGCTGGGATGCTGTACCTGGGCCTGTGCCCATTTTACCAATAACGTCGCCTATGCTTTCCAGCTGGCGGGCTATACCGCCGCCATTATTGCCTTCCCGGTAGTGAACGTGCTCGACACCACCGAGCTGTGGGACATCGCTCAGGCCCGCGTCTGTGAAGTGATTGTCGGGATCCTCAGCGGCGGCTTCATGATGATGATCCTGCCCAGCACGTCCGACGGCACTGCGCTTATTACCGCACTGAAAACCATGCATACCCGCCTGCTGGAACATGCCAGCCTGCTGTGGCAACCCGATACCAGTGATAATATTCGCCTCGCCCATGAAAAGGTTATCGGACAGATCCTGACCATGAATCTGTTGCGTATTCAGGCGTTCTGGAGCCATTACCGTTTTCGCCGTCAGAACACCCTGCTTAACTATTTGCTGCACCAGCAGCTGCGCATGACCAGCGCCATTTCCAGCCTGCGTCGGATGCTGCTCAACTGGCCGACGCCCCCCGAAAATACCCGTGCCGTGATCGAGACCCTGCTCGCGGCGCTCGCGCGCCCGGATGCTGACATCTACACCGTCGCGAGGATCATCGCCCCGCTCGCTCCCGTGGATGAATATGATTATCGCCATCGCGCCTTCTGGCAGCGGCTGAATTATTTTTGCCGGTTATATCTGCGTAGCAGCCGCTGGATTAACGCGGTTGAGAATGCCACCCCGGTCACGGAGTTTAACGTTCCCGGCAGCCCCGCTCTCGCACGTCACACCGATTATCTGGAAGCGCTGTGGAGCGGTTTTCGCACCTTCTGCGCACTGATGCTGGTGGGGGCGTGGAGCATCACCACGCAGTGGGAATCCGGTACGGCCGCCCTGACGCTTGCCGCCATCAGCTGCGTGCTTTACTCCGTCGCAGCCTCGCCGTTTAACTCGCTTACGCTGCTGCTACGCACGCTTGTTTTGCTGTCACTGTTTAGTTTTGTGGTGAAGTTTGGTCTGATGGTGCAGATAAGCGATCTGTGGCAGTTCCTGCTGTTTCTTTTTCCGCTGTTAACCACCATGCAGCTACTCAAGCTGCAAATGCCGAAGCTTGCTGGGCTCTGGGGACAGCTGATTGTCTTTATGGGCTCGTTTATCTCCGTGACGAATCCGCCGGTGTATGACTACGCCGATTTTCTGAATGACAATCTGGCGAAGATCCTTGGCGTCGGGCTGGCGTGGCTGGCTTTTGCGGTGTTGCGCCCCGGCTCAGACGCACGCAAGAGCCGTCGGCATATCCGGGAATTACGCCGGGGCTTTGTCGACCAGCTCAGCCGCAAACCGCATCTGCGTGAAAGCGAGTACGAGTCGCTGGTTTATCATCATGTCAGCCAGCTAAATAACAGCCAGGACGCGCTCTCCCGCCGCTGGCTGCTGCGCTGGGGCGTGGTGCTGTTGAACTGCTCGCACGTGGTCTGGCAGCTTCGCGCGTGGGAAACGCGCTCCGATCCGCTGTCGCAGGTACGTGACGTTTGCCTCTCCCTGCTGCGCGATGTAATGAGCGAGCGCGGCGTTCAGCAGCGGCCTCTGGAGGCTACGCTGGCTGAACTACAGCGGATCTGCGATACCCTTGCGCGCCATCATCTGCCCGCTGCCCGTGATTTAGCCTCGATAATCTGGCGCCTGCACTGCTCGCTCTCGCAGCTGGAACAGGCACCTCCGCCGGGAACGATTGGGGATCAGATCACCCCGCAGGCATAACGTGCCCCGCCACCGCCAAGCGGTTTAGGCTGATCGGACATGTTATCGCCGCCCACATGAATCATCAGAGCCTTCCCTTTGACCTCGTCCAGCTTTTTCAGCCGCGGGGCCACGACCGGATCCGTGGCTTTACCGTCATTGTTCACCACCAGCACCGGGAGATCGCCGAGGTGTCCCATACCGTCTGGCCCTTCGTGTTTGCCTGAGTTCTGCGGATCGAGATGCCCCCCGGCTGCTTCCGCTGCCGACGGTTTACCCTCTTTCATGGCTGGCTGACAGCTTCCTTTGGCATGGACGTGGAAACCATGTTCGCCAGGCGGGAGTGCTTTGAGATCGGGTGCGAATTCCAGCCCTTTGTCGGTTTCAGTAATTTTCACCGTTCCGATGGACTGACCCACACCCTGTGAGGTGACGAGATTCATTTCTACTTCGTCGCTGGCTGCCTGCGCCCCTGCGCAAACAACCAGCGTGACCAATGCCAGAGCAAAACGCTTCATATGACCTCCGCTGGTTATTTTTTGCCCCTTAAGTGTATACCAGGGGCACAGATTTCACCGGAAAGTCACCCTCTTGCGGTTTAAGGCACGTCGTAACCCAGTGCGGCCTTGCGAATGCGGAACCACTGCTGGCGGGTCATCTGCAGCTCTTCCGCTGCCAGGGCAGAACGCACGCGTTCAATTTTACCAGAACCGATAATTGGCAGCGGTTTTGACGGCAGGCGCAGGATCCAGGCGTAAACCACCTGCTCGATGCTCTCGGCGTTCAGCTCGCGGGCGATTGTTTCAAGCTCGTTGCGCAGCGGCTGGAACGCATCATCATTGAACAGACGTCCGCCTCCCAGGCACGACCAGGCCATCGGGCGAATGCGCAGCTGTTGCAGCTGATCGAGAGTACCGTCCAGCAGCAGCGGCTGGTGTACCGGGGAGATCTCAACCTGGTTCGTGGCCAGAGTAAACGGCAGACGAGACTGGAGCAGCGCAAACTGTGCAGGGGTAAAGTTGGAAACGCCGAAGTGACGCACTTTCCCGCTCTGATGCAGGCTCAGAAACGCCTCCGCCACCTCATCGGCATCCATCAGCGGATCCGGACGGTGAATTAACAGCAGGTCAATACGATCGGTTGCCAGATTGACCAGCGACTGCTCAGCGCTGCTGATGATATGCGCGCTGTCGGTGATGTAATGACCGAGGGCATGTTCAGGTTTTGCCGTGGTGGCAATGCCGCATTTGGTGACAATCTCCATGCGATCGCGGAGCGCCGGAACCAGCTTAAGCGCCTCGCCGAACGCGGCTTCACACTGATAGCCACCGTAAATATCCGCATGATCGACGGTGGTAATGCCTAAATCGATATGCTCTTCAATAAAGCTTGCCAGCTGGAGGGGGGACATATTCCAGTCCATCAGGCGCCAGTAGCCCATGACAAAACGGGAGAATTCTGGCCCCTGGGGGGCAAGGGTAATTCGCTGAACCATAACATTTTCCTCAAGGACGTGATGTCATGAGTATACGCAATTACCGTGTTAAAACAGTGAAGGCTGCTGGGGTTCTTCGGTCTCAGAGGCTTTGTTTGCGCGGATTTTGCGCAAAAGACGCTGCCGACAGAGCCGGAGCACCTCCTGCTTTTGCGTGTCACTGAAGTTTTGCCAGTTAAAACGTTCATCCCGCGTGCGCATACACCCACGGCAATATCCGCGTTCATCCACCTGACAAATCCCCCGGCACGGGCTCTGGATGGGGAAAAACTCCAGCTGCTCTGCCACACTCACCTCCGGTTAACCACTTTCTCTACAGTGAAGACGCTAAACTCGCCGCGTGCAAGGGCTTTACCATAGTTTTGTGGCATTAAGGTTTCACTAATCTTCCCTCTCTATACTCGCCACATCATTACAATGACAGGTTTTACGATTGATGTGGTTAAGTAAAAAGTTACAATGTAACGACATTAAATTTACTCTGGGCTGTGCACTCTTCTTTACTCTGCTTAACGGGCTGTTTATCCAGCGCAGCTGGGCCATTATCGCCCCTGCGCATCTGCACGATATTCTCTTCGCTGCCTCCGTGCCGGTGGTGCTGTTTTGCGGCTGGGTCATTGTGTTTAGCCTACTTAATATCCCGTATATCCGTAAGCCGCTACTGATCGTCTTAACCGTCGGGTGCGCTGCGGCAACGTATTTTATGTTTACCTACGGCGCAGTCATCGATCAGAACATGATTGTGAACGTGTTCGAAACGAACTCCCAGGAAGCCACCGCGCTGGTGACCCCGCAGATGATTCTGTGGATTGTCATAGCCGGTCTTGTTCCATCCCTGGTGCTGGCGCTGACCCGCATTCGTACCGAAAAATGGTGGTATGCCCTGCTGACGCGCGTTGCCGCGATGCTCGGTGCCCTGCTGGTGATTATCCTTATCGCCGCCGTGTTTTATAAAGATTACGCCTCGCTGTTTCGCAATAACAAAAGCATCGTCAAAATGGTCACCCCGGCGAACTACGTCAGCGCCGTGGTGAAATACAGCAAGATGCGCTGGTTTGCCGGCGATCAAACGCTGGTGCGGATTGGCGAAGATGCGCACAAAGGCGCGCTGATTACGGGTCAGCAGAAGAAAACCGTTCTGGTGCTGGTCATCGGCGAAGCGTCGCGCGCAGCGAACTACTCCCTGAATGGCTACGAACGTGAAACCAACCCGGAACTGAAAAAGCAGGATGTGATTAACTTCCCGCAGGCCTCCTCGTGCGGTACTGAAACCGCCGTATCCGTGCCCTGCATGTTCTCCGGCATGACGCGCAGTAAATACGATGCCGACCTGGCGCACCATCAGGAAGGGCTGCTCGACGTGCTCAAGCATGCAGGCGTCAACCTGCTGTGGCGCGACAACGATGGCGGCTGTAAAGGTGCCTGCGATCGTATTCCCCATACCGACATGACGCAGTGGAAGCTGGATCAGTTCTGTAAAGACAAATCCTGTATTGATGACGTGAACTTCTACCGCCTGGACAACGTGCTGGACGGTCTGAAGCAGGATACGGTGCTGGTTATCCACCTGATGGGCAGCCACGGCCCGGCGTACTACCGCCGTTACCCGGATAATTTCCGTAAGTTCACCCCCACCTGTGACACCAATGAGATTCAGGATTGCGATCATCAGGCGCTGATGAATACCTATGACAACACCATCCTGTATACCGACAGCATGGTCAGCAAAACTATTGATGCGCTGAAGGCCCGACAGGCGAACATGAACACCGCGCTGATTTATCTCTCGGATCACGGGGAATCGCTGGGCGAAAGCGGTATTTATCTCCACGGCACGCCGTATATGCTGGCGCCAGAGCAGCAGACGCACATTCCGTTTATGTTCTGGCTGTCACCGGATTATGCGAAAAACTTTGGCATCAACGAGCAGTGTTTACGCGACAATGCAGCAAAAAATGCGGTTTCGCAGGACAATTTATTCTCGACGGTGCTGGGCATGATGGACGTGAAATCAACGGTTTATCAGCAACAGCTGGACATTCTGAGCGCGTGTCGTCGGTAAACGCGCTTGCATTAGACCGAACGGTCTATTAGAGTGAATCCATGAGCAGAAATACTGAACACGATACCCGCGAACACCTCCTGGCGACCGGCGAACTGCTGTGCATGCACCGTGGTTTCACCGGTATGGGGTTGAGCGAGCTATTAAAAACCGCTGAGGTACCGAAGGGATCGTTCTATCACTACTTCCGGTCCAAAGAGGCCTTTGGCGTGGCGATGCTGGAGCGGCACTATGCTGCCTACCACCAGCGCCTGGCGGCCCACTTCGCTACAGGTGAAGGTAACTATCGGGATCGTGTTCTGAACTACTATCAGGAAACGCTGAACCAGTTCTGTCAGCAGGGCATTATCAGCGGATGCCTGACGGTTAAACTCTCTGCCGAAGTGTGCGATCTCTCAGAAGATATGCGTACGGCAATGGATAAAGGCGCCAGCGGCGTTATTGCCCTGCTGGCGCAGGCGCTGGCGAAGGGGCGCGAAGAAAATACGCTCGTCTTCCCCGGCGATCCCTTAACGCAGGCTCAGGTGCTGTACTCTCTCTGGTTAGGCGCCAACCTGCAGGCCAAAATTTCGCGCAGTGCCGTGCCGCTGGAAAGTGCCCTGGCACATGTGAAAAATAACATTACTGCGCCTGGCATTTAACAGGCGTTTTTATTTACCCAACTACTAGTCGACTGGTCTACTCAGGAGTCTTTATGTCAGCTGAAAAATTATTTACCCCTTTAAAAGTGGGTGCCGTCACCGCGCCAAACCGCGTTTTTATGGCTCCGCTTACCCGTCTGCGCAGTATTGAGCCGGGTGACATCCCAACCCCACTGATGGGTGAATACTATCGTCAGCGCGCAAGTTCTGGCCTGATTATCACCGAAGCCACGCAGATCTCTGCTCAGGCCAAGGGATATGCGGGTGCGCCGGGTCTCCATAGCCCGGAGCAGATCGCCGCATGGCAGAAAATCACCGCGGGCGTTCACGCGGAAGAGGGTCGCATTGCGGTCCAGCTGTGGCATACCGGTCGTATTTCTCACAGCAGCATCCAGCCTGGCGGTCAGGCGCCGGTTTCAGCGTCT
This sequence comes from Enterobacter chuandaensis, assembly GCF_039718975.1. Lineage (NCBI taxonomy): Bacteria > Pseudomonadati > Pseudomonadota > Gammaproteobacteria > Enterobacterales > Enterobacteriaceae > Enterobacter > Enterobacter chuandaensis. The sequence goes on along the minus strand of NZ_CP097173.1, from coordinate 2,093,542 downwards.
GCCCTGAACGCGAACACCCGCACCTCCCTGCGCGATGAATACGGCAATGCGATCCGCGTCGATACCAGCACGCCACGCGCGCTGGAGCTGGACGAGATCCCGGGTATCGTAAACGACTTCCGCCAGGCCGTTGCTAACGCCCGTGAAGCCGGTTTCGACCTGGTTGAGCTGCACTCCGCGCACGGTTACCTACTGCACCAGTTCCTGTCACCGTCCTCTAACCATCGTACCGACCAGTACGGCGGCAGCGTCGAAAACCGCGCCCGCCTGGTGCTGGAAGTGGTTGACGCCGTATGTCAGGAGTGGAGCCCGGACCGTATTGGTATTCGCGTCTCCCCAATCGGCTCTTTCCAGAATGTCGACAACGGCCCGAATGAAGAAGCGGACGCACTCTATCTGATTGAAGAGCTGGCGAAACGCGGCATCGCCTATCTGCACATGTCCGAGCCGGACTGGGCTGGCGGTAAGCCGTACACCGAAGCTTTCCGTCAGAAAGTGCGCGAACGTTTCCACGGCGTAATCATCGGTGCGGGAGCTTACACCCCTGAGAAAGCCGAAGATCTGATTAATAAAGGACTGATCGACGCCGTGGCGTTTGGCCGCGACTATATCGCCAACCCGGATCTGGTTGCGCGTCTGCAGCAGAAAGCGGCTCTGAACCCGCAGCGTCCTGAGAGCTTCTACGGCGGCGGCGCGGAAGGCTACACCGACTATCCTTCTCTGTAATCTCGCCATTGTTCATTGATAGCGGCGACACTTCGCCGCTATACTAAAACATCGTTTCTGTTCAAAAAGATACTCTACTCCATTGGTTAATGAGGAAATTATGCGCCTACTTCACACCATGCTGCGCGTTGGCGACCTGCAACGTTCTATCGATTTCTACACTAACGTCCTGGGCATGAAGCTGCTGCGCACCAGCGAAAACCCGGAATACAAATACTCGCTGGCGTTCGTGGGTTACGGCCCGGAAGCGGACGAAGCGGTTATCGAGCTGACCTACAACTGGGGCGTGGACAGCTATGAGCTGGGCACGGCTTACGGCCATATCGCGCTGGAAGTGGACAACGCTGCCGAAGCGTGTGAACGCATTCGCAGCAACGGCGGTAACGTCACGCGCGAAGCGGGCCCGGTAAAAGGCGGCACCACCGTAATTGCGTTTGTTGAAGATCCGGACGGATATAAAATCGAGCTGATTGAAGCCAAAGACGCCGGTCGCGGTCTGGGCAACTGATCCCGCAGGGCGCAATATGCGCCCGTAGTTTTACTGCATCACCCTGCAAAATTTGCCATAATGCGCACTGCTTTTTCCCCTTGTAAGAGACCCTGATGTCCGATAACGCTCAATTTAGCGGTCTGTGCGACCGTTTTCGTGGTTTTTATCCCGTTGTCATTGATGTAGAAACAGCCGGATTTAACGCTAAAACCGATGCGCTGCTCGAAATTGCCGCCATCACGCTGAAGATGGATGAACAGGGCTGGCTTACACCGGACACCACGCTGCATTTCCACGTTGAACCTTTCGAAGGGGCAAACTTACAGCCGGAAGCGCTGGCGTTTAACGGTATCGATCCGCATAACCCGCTGCGTGGTGCAGTCAGTGAGTATGATGCGCTGCACGCCATTTTTAAAATGGTGCGTAAAGGCATGAAAGAGAGCAACTGCAGCCGCGCCATCATGGTGGCCCATAACGCCACGTTCGATCACAGCTTTACCATGGCCGCCGCCGAGCGTGCCGCGCTTAAGCGCAACCCTTTCCACCCGTTCGTGACCTTTGACACCGCCGCGCTAAGCGGCCTGGCGCTGGGACAAACGGTTTTATCCAAAGCCTGCATTACGGCGGGTATACCGTTTGACGGTACCCAGGCGCACTCTGCACTGTATGACACGGAGCGCACCGCGGAGCTGTTCTGTGAGATCGTCAACCGCTGGAAGCGTCTGGGCGGCTGGCCGCTGCCGATGGGCGAAAGTGAAGAATAAAAAAAAGCGACCTCTTCAGGTCGCTTTTTTATTAACGCAGATAATTACTCTGCGTCCGGCTCTTCCGTTTTGTACTTCGCAGCCGTTTCTTTAATCAGCTGCTGCAGTTCGCCGCGCTGATACATCTCAATCAGGATATCGCAGCCGCCCACCAGCTCGCCGTCTACCCACAGCTGTGGAAAAGTCGGCCAGTTAGCGTACTTTGGCAGCTCAGCGCGGATGTCCGGGTTCTGCAGGATATCAACGTAAGCAAAACGCTCACCACAGGCTGACAGCGCCTGAACCGCTTGCGCGGAGAAGCCGCAGCTTGGCAGCTTCGGAGAACCTTTCATATACAGCAGAATTGGGTTTTCAGCGATCTGGCGCTGGATTTTTTCAATAGTGGTGCTCATGTCTTGCTTCCTTTAACTTCTGTTACGGCAGTAGTCTGACATTGTAGCGGGTCAGGCTGGCATCGGAAAATAACATTTTCGTCACGTTTATATATTTTACCCCGACTCCACAAAAGTTGCATTGCAAATGACGTTTACCCCGTCGCCCGTCAGGGTTTTGCTTAGGGAGTGAACAATTGTGCGACAGAACGATGAATTTTTTTGCACTTGCTAACGAAACACGTTTTTAGATTGAAAAATGCTATTAACTTCTCGGGTTTTTATGGATTAGAATCGACGGGCTTTGTAAATCATACGCGGGCATTATTGATGGCCTGCAATTATCAGGGGACTGCCCAGTGGCGCGGATAAATAAAATCTCGATCACGCTCTGTGCTTTACTGTTTACATCACTCTCTTTCACGCCAGCGGCAAACGCCTCTCAGCAGGCGCGGCATTCTGCTGTGCAAAAAAGCCATCTGGTGAAAGCCACAGAGCGTAAGAAAAAGACCAGCAGCAAGAACGACAAGAAAAAAACCACCGCTCAGACGAAACAAACCGCTTCCAGCAAAACGAAAACCAAACCTTCCCGCACAGCCCGCACCGCAAAAAATAAAGCTTCGCAGACCGCCGCTAACCTCGTTACTGAAAAATGCATCGCGCGTAAAGGCCATAAAGCAAAATGCACGAAAGTGACGAAACTGGCAGACGTGCATAAAGTTCGCGTGCAGAAAGCGCAAAAAACGGCGATGAACAAGCTGATGGGACAAATTGGCAAACCTTATCGCTGGGGCGGCAGTTCACCGCGTACCGGTTTCGACTGCAGCGGCCTTGTCTATTACGCCTATAAAGATCTGGTTAAGTTCCGCATTCCACGCACCGCCAATGAGATGTACCACCTGCGCGATGCGTCACCGGTTAACCGGGGTGAGCTGGAAAATGGCGATCTGGTCTTCTTCCGCACCCAGGGTCGCGGCACGGCTGACCACGTCGGCGTCTATGTCGGCAACGGGAAATTCATTCAGTCTCCACGCAGCGGTCAGGACATTCAGATCACCTCTCTCAGTGAAGACTACTGGGTACGTCACTACGTTGGCGCGCGTCGCGTCATGACGCCAAAAACCATTCGTTGATCCCTGCCCTGCCGCACCTGCGGCAGGGTAAGTTCCTCTTTTGCATACCCTTTCAATTTGCTATCCTGTCCTTGTTGTCTGTAGGGTTATTGGCAACACAAAATACAATAAGGAGAGAAGCAATGTCGTTCGAATTACCTGCACTACCGTATGCAAAAGACGCCCTGGCACCGCACATTTCTGCGGAAACCCTGGAATATCACTACGGGAAGCATCATCAGACGTACGTCACCAACCTGAACAACCTGATCAAGGGCACCGGTTTCGAAGGCAAAACGCTGGAAGAGATCGTCCGCAGTTCAGAGGGTGGTGTCTTTAACAACGCCGCTCAGGTGTGGAACCACACCTTCTACTGGCACTGCCTGGCACCAAACGCCGGTGGCGAACCTGCCGGTGAACTGGCAACCGCCATCAACGCTGCATTTGGCAGCTTTGCGGAGTTTAAAGCGAAGTTTACCGATGCAGCCGTCAAGAACTTCGGTTCTGGCTGGACGTGGCTGGTCAAAGAGGCAGATGGCAAACTGGCTATCGTATCCACCTCTAACGCAGGCACCCCGCTGACCACCAGCGCTACGCCGCTGATGACCGTGGACGTATGGGAACACGCTTACTACATTGATTACCGCAACGCGCGCCCGAACTACCTGGAGCACTTCTGGGCACTGGTAAACTGGGAGTTTGTGGCGAAGAATTTCGCCGCGTAAGAGACACGCAGAAGGGTTCGCCCTTCTGCGTTTTTGCTTATTCAGCCGTGCAAACCGCTTCTGGCTGTTTACGACCGGACATCATCACCAGCAGCAGGCCGAGCGCGGCAATAATCGCCCCCATCACCGGCACAAAACTGTATCCCAGACCACCTGAAATCACGGCTCCCCCGGCGGCAGCGCCCAACGCATTGCCGAGATTGAACGCCCCGATATTCACGGAAGACGAGAGCCCAGGCGCCTCATGGGCGACGCGCATCACACGCATCTGCAGCGGTGGAACCACGGCGAAGGTAGCTGCGCCCCAGACGACCATCGCAATCGCCGCGCCGAATTCATTACGCGCCAGCCACGGAATCGCAATCATGATGACAATCAGCAGGGTTAAAAAGCCTTTCAGCGTCCCGCTCACGGAACGGTCGGCAAATTTCCCGCCGAGATAGTTGCCAATCGAGAAGCCGACGCCAATCAGCACCAGCATCGCGGTAACGAAGAGAGGCGTTGCGTGGGTGATATCGTGCAGCACCGGTGAAATATAGGTGTAGAGGGTAAACATCGCCCCTGCCCCCAGCACCGTGGTGAGCAGCGCGGAGAGCACCTGCGGACGCATCAGGACCGCCAGCTCTTTACGCACTTCCGGACGTTCGCCGGCGCTGCCTTTCGGCAGAGAGAAGAACAACGCCACCATCGCAACCACGCCCAGCCCGGCTGTCGCCAGGAAGGACATCCGCCAGCCAATCGCTTCGCCCAGCCAGGTGGCCGCCGGTACGCCGCCGATGTTGGCAATCGTCAGCCCCATAAACATGGTCGCCACGGCGCTTGCCTGCTTGTGTTTTGGCACCACGCTTGCGGCCACGACCGACCCCAGCCCGAAGAACGCGCCGTGGTTAAGGCTGGTCAGAATGCGCGACAGCATCAGGGTGGTGTAGTCCGGCGAAATGGCCGAAAGCACGTTGCCCAGGGTAAAAATCGCCATCAGGAAAATCAGCGCATTGCGGCGCGCGCGGTGCGAAAGCAGAAGCGTCATCAGCGGCGCGCCCACCATCACGCCGATGGCGTAGGCGCTGATTAACATCCCGGCGGCCGGGATCGAGACGTCCACGCCCCGGGCGATAACAGGCAGTAACCCCATCGGGGAGAATTCAGTGGTGCCAATCCCAAAAGCGCCAATCGCCAGGGCCAGCAGGGGAAAATTGATTTTCATGCGTCAACTCCGGATGCCGTGTCATGTGGTGACACAGAACAAAGAAGCGGAAAGCATGACATCAATCACAAAAAATGAGAAGTTAACAAAATGGCAAAAGATTTTTGCCAGAGAAGTAACAATCAGGCGATCGGGAGGGAGAAGGCTCTCCCCCCGCGTAAATCAGTGCAGCGCAGCCGTCAGGCCAGCCGCGACAATCAGAGCCAGCACAATAACGGTGGTGAACAGCGAAAACTTCAGATCGGAACTCATCAATTTTTTTCCTTTTAATCCCCCCACGAAAAGTGAGCTTGCTCATTTTTGCATAGTTTAGCTCAAAAATCTTCCTGGATTTAAGCTGATAAACACTTTAGCTCTTCCCCTTTTCATCAAGATAGGCCAAAATTCCACGCTAAATTTATTAGCGTACCGGCCATTGACCCCCTCCTGACGTCCCGTGTCGTTTTCCTGGCGTACCGCAATCCAAAATTGCGCGATAAGGGTGAGAGAAGGCAAACGTTTACCTTCAAGTTTTTCAGGAGTTTAGGATATGGTCTGGAGTGACATTTAATGGCAACAATTAAAGACGTAGCAAAACGCGCAAACGTTTCCACTACAACCGTATCACATGTAATTAACAAAACCCGCTTTGTGGCGGAAGAGACGCGCAACGCCGTCTGGGCAGCGATCAAAGAACTGCACTACTCACCGAGTGCGGTTGCGCGTAGCCTCAAGGTTAATCACACCAAGTCTATTGGTCTGCTGGCGACCAGCAGCGAAGCGGCCTATTTTGCCGAGATCATTGAAGCGGTAGAGAAAAACTGCTTCCAGAAAGGCTATACCCTGATTCTGGGCAACGCGTGGAACAGCATTGAAAAACAGCGTGCCTATCTATCGATGATGGCGCAAAAGCGCGTGGATGGCCTGCTGGTAATGTGCTCCGAGTACCCGGAATCCGTGCTGTTGATGCTGGAAGAGTATCGCCATATCCCTATGGTGGTGATGGACTGGGGCGAAGCGCGCGCCGACTTCACCGACTCCGTCATCGATAACGCCTTCGAAGGCGGTTACATGGCGGGCCGTTATCTGATCGAACGCGGCCACCGCGAGATTGGCGTGATCCCGGGTCCGCTGGAACGCAACACCGGCGCGGGCCGCCTGGCCGGCTTTATGAAAGCGATGGAAGAAGCGCTGATTACCGTGCCGGAAAACTGGATCGTGCAGGGTGACTTCGAGCCGGAATCAGGCTACCGCGCGATGCAGCAGATCGTCTCCCAGCAGCACCGCCCGACCGCCGTTTTCTGCGGGGGCGACATCATGGCCATGGGTGCACTCTGCGCCGCCGACGAGCTTGGCCTGCGCGTCCCGCAGGACATCTCCGTGATCGGCTATGACAACGTGCGCAACGCGCGCTTCTTCACGCCAGCGCTGACCACCATTCACCAGCCGAAAGATTCGCTGGGTGAAACGGCCTTCAATATGCTGCTGGACAGGATCGTCAACAAGCGTGAAGAGTCGCAGTCCATTGAAGTTCACCCTCGCCTCATCGAACGCCGTTCCGTTGCGGATGGCCCGTTCCGCGACTATCGTCGTTAATCTCATTGCGGAGCCAGTCAGTCTGGCTCCCGCAGCCACTCCCGGTTAAGCGTTTCGCTGTCACCCAGATAATCCAGCAGCCAGGCCATGGCGGGCGAGACATCATTTTGTTGCCAGGTGAGACAGCAGGCCGCATCCGGGAACGGGTTCTCCAGCGTTAGCTCTACCCACTCTCCGGTGTCGATTCGCGGACGCGCAAAATGGGCGGGCACCATGCCTACGCAGAGTCCGGCACTGAGGCACGTCGCCGACGATCCCCAGTCAGGGGCGACAACCCGCCGCTGGTTGTCCAGCAGCCAGGTAATTCGCTTCGGCAGTGAACGGGAGGTATCCTCCAGCACCAGCGACGGCCAGCTGCGCAGCGTATCGTCGCTCAGCGGCCCTTCCGTCGCCGCCAGGGGATGATCGCTCGCCACCACGCATTTCCAGCTCAGCATCCCCATATCGCGAAAGGCGTAACGTCCCCCGACGGGGATCGCCTGGGTCGCGCCAATCGCCATCTCTACCCTGCCGTCCGCCAGCGCATCCCAGACGCCGTTGAACACCTCCTGCGAGACCCGCAGCTCGACGTCAGAAAAATGCCGATAAAAATCGACAATCATCTGCCGGGTGCGCTCGGGCTTAACGATGTTATCCACCGCAATGGAAAGGTGTCCCCGCCAGCCGTTCGCGATCTGCTGACACTGCTCGCGGGTGATCTGCATTTTTTTGATAACAGAACGCCCTTCCTTTAAAAACCACGCGCCTGCGGGCGTTAATTCCACATCACGATGCCGCCGTTCAAACAGCGGAACCGCCAGCCATTCTTCAAGCTGACGTACCGTATAGCTGATAGCCGAAGGGACGCGGTGCAACTCCTGCGCCGCAGCGCTAAAGCTGCCGTTACGCGCGACAGCATCGACCACTTCAAGAGAATAATCTGACCACATTTTCTGCCTGCAAAAAATTTGAATTCACCCGCCAAATATTAGCGTTTCACAAGCGGCTTTGCACTCCCTACACTCAGCGCCAATGTATACCTGCCTCCTCAGGAGAATAAAACAGTGCAACCCAGGAAAGGTTTTTTAGTCTGGCTCGGCGGCTTAAGCGTGCTGGGCTTTTTGGCCACCGATATGTACCTGCCAGCCTTCGCCGCCATGCAGGAAGATTTGCAAACCCCTGCTGCCGCCATCAGCGCCAGCTTGAGTTTGTTCCTCGCCGGTTTTGCTTTCGCACAGCTGCTCTGGGGACCGCTCTCGGATCGCTTTGGTCGTAAACCGGTATTGCTGCTGGGGCTGGCTATTTTTGCCGTTGGCTGTCTGGGAATGTTATGGGTACGCGATGCCACCTGGCTGCTGGTGCTGCGGTTTGTTCAGGCGGTCGGCGTCTGTGCCGCTGCCGTGACCTGGCAGGCGCTGGTCACCGACTACTACCCGGCGAACCGCACAAACCGTATTTTCGCCACCATTATGCCGCTGGTGGGTCTCTCTCCTGCCCTCGCCCCGCTGCTGGGCAGCTGGATCCTCGCGCACTTTGACTGGCAGGCTATCTTTGCCACGCTGTTTGCCATCACGCTGGTGCTGATGCTGCCTGCGTTCGCCCTCAAGCCAGCGCATAAAAAAGAGGCGCATGCTGACGCGAAGCCGATTACCTTTACCTCCCTGCTGAGCGCTAAGGCGTATCGCGGCAACGTTCTGATCTATGCCGCCTGCTCGGCGAGCTTCTTCGCGTGGCTCACAGGTTCGCCCTTTATTCTGCACGATATGGGCTACAGCCCGGCGGCCATTGGCCTGAGCTACGTTCCGCAGACCATCGCGTTCCTGGTAGGCGGTTACGGCTGTCGCGCGGCACTGCAAAAATGGGAAGGTCAGCAGATGCTGCCGTGGCTGCTGGTGCTCTATGCGCTGAGCGTCATCGGCACCTGGGCCGTTGGATTTATTCCGGGCGCAGGTCTGGCCGAAATATTGATTCCATTCTGCGTGATGGCCATCGCGAACGGGGCGATCTACCCTATCGTTGTGGCGCAGGCGCTGCGTCCGTTCCCGCAGGCGACAGGCCGCGCGGCTGCGCTGCAGAACACCCTTCAACTGGGACTGTGCTTCCTGGCAAGCCTGGTGGTCTCCGCGCTGATTGCCACGCCGCTGCTGACAACAACCAGCGTGATGCTGGTTACCGTCGCGCTGGCGGCGTTGGGTTATCGCATGCAGGCCTCCGCACAGCGCGTACAGGATGAGAGCACGCAGGTGAAAACCTCGCATGCCTAATCGCGCCAGAAACTATGTTAATTTTCAGTGATTAGGTTGCTAAGAATTTTCTATTGAATCACCAAATTTTGAGGCCTATACTAAATTTGGTTCGATTAAATACGATAAATATTAAGTGTTAACGGGAGCCGGAGTGCTCCCGTTTTACCATGGAAGGCATTTCGGCAAGGGTTATCTCCCTTCCTCTGTTCTACGTCGGATACTAGCCTCGCGGTGTTTACCGTGAGATTTCTCACAAACCAAAAAAAGCGTCTACGCTGTTTTAAGGTTCTGATCACAGTAGGGTGATGGAGAAGCTATGAGTTCATCGTGTATAGAAGAAGTCAGCGTTCCGGACGATAACTGGTCCCGGATCGTCAGTGAACTGTTAGGTCGAGCAGGCATCACTATCAACGGATCATCCCCATCCGATCCTCAGGTTAAACATCCCGACTTTTTTAAACGCGTATTGCGCGAGGGGTCGTTAGGCCTGGGAGAAAGCTATATGGACGGCTGGTGGGAGTGCGAGCGGCTGGATATCTTTTTCGCCAGCGTGCTGCGTGCCGGTCTGGAAAAACAACTCCCTCGAAATCTCAAAGACACCCTGCGTGTCGCCTCTGCCCGACTATTTAACCTGCAAAGTAAAAAACGTGCCTGGATCGTCGGCAAAGAGCATTACGATCTTGGCAACGATCTGTTCAGTCGCATGCTGGACCCTTTCATGCAATACTCCTGCGCTTACTGGAAAGAGGCGTCGACGCTTGAAGAGGCTCAGCAGGCCAAACTGCGCCTGATCAGCGAGAAACTGCAGCTGCAGCCCGGTATGCGCGTGCTGGATATCGGCTGCGGCTGGGGCGGGCTGGCGTATTTTATGTCGAAGCACTACGGCGTCAGCGTGGTCGGCGTCACGATCTCCGCCGAGCAACAAAAAATGGCGCAGGAGCGCTGCCGGGGGCTGGATGTGGATATCCGCCTGCAGGATTACCGTGACCTGAACGAACAGTTTGACCGCATCGTTTCCGTCGGCATGTTCGAGCACGTCGGGCCGAAAAACTACGACACCTATTTCGAGGTGGTGGACCGTAATCTGAAACCAGACGGCATCTTCCTGCTGCACACCATCGGCTCTAAGCGGACCGACAATAACGTTGACCCGTGGATCAACAAATACATCTTTCCGAATGGCTGTTTACCGTCCGTACGCCAGATTGCCAACGCCAGCGAACCCCATTTCGTGATGGAAGACTGGCATAACTTCGGCGCGGATTACGACACAACGTTAATGGCGTGGCATGCACGTTTTCAGGAAGCCTGGCCTGACATTGCCGACAACTATTCTGAACGATTCAAGCGGATGTTTAGCTATTATCTGAATGCCTGCGCGGGGGCGTTTCGCGCGCGCGATATTCAGCTCTGGCAGGTTGTTTTTAGCCGTGGGATTGAACACGGATTACGTGTCGCCCGCTAAAAAATAACCCCGGCTAACCGGGGTTATTTTTTTATTCTTCTTCTGTGGCTTTAATTATTGCCGCCTCTTTGGCCGCCAGCACGCGCTCAACGGTATCAACGACCGCCTGGGTTTGCGGATCGATTTCGATATTCACGCGATGTCCCAGTTTTTTCGTCCCCAGCGTGGTGCGCTGCAGCGTTTCGGGAATTAAATGCACGCAAAAACGCGTCGGGGTCACTTCTCCCACCGTCAGGCTAATCCCGTCAATGCCAATAAATCCTTTGTAGAGGATGTATTTCATTAATGCCGGATCCTGCACTTTAAACCAGATTTGGCGGTTATTTTCCGAGGTGACGATTTTCGCCACTTCGGCGGTGGTCATAATGTGCCCGGACATCAGATGGCCGCCAATCTCGTCGCTGAACTTCGCCGCGCGCTCAACGTTGACGGTATCCCCGACCACCAGCTCGCCCAGGTTAGTGATGCGCAGGGTCTCTTTCATTAAATCAAAGCTAATCTGGTTGCCATTAATTTCGGTTACCGTCAGGCAGCAGCCGTTATGGGCAATTGAGGCGCCGGTTTCGATGCCATCGAGCATATATTCCGGCAGCTCAACCACGTGAGTACGGAAATTAGGTTTTTCATCAATGGACACCACTTTGGCGGTGCCCTGCACAATACCAGTAAACATGCTTACAACTCCTGTTTTTTCCGGACGGTGATGACACCGTTTAATCCCACCACAATATCAGTTGGAAAAACAGGTTGCCAGCGGAGCGCATTTTCTGGCGATTTTTTCACTAGATAAATAGCTAAAGCCCGCTACAATAGCTGGCACCCCCCTGCATTTTCTTCTTGCTGCCAGTTACGGCGGCTTTTTTAGTCTCTCAAATAACTACAAAATAAAGGTGTTCACGTGCAGAAGTACATGAATGAAGCGCGCCAGCTATTGGCACTGGCAATACCAGTGATCGTCGCGCAAGTGGCCCAGACCGCAATGGGATTTGTGGATACGGTAATGGCGGGTGGCTACAGCGCCACCGATATGGCGGCCGTTGCCATCGGCACGTCAATCTGGCTTCCAGCCATCCTGTTCGGCCATGGTCTGCTGCTCGCACTCACGCCGGTTATCGCTCAGCTCAATGGCTCCGGGCGACGCGAACGCATTGCCCATCAGGTCCGTCAGGGCTTCTGGCTGGCCGGGTTTGTCTCCGTGCTGATCATGGTCGTGCTCTGGAACGCAGGTCATATCATCCGCGCCATGCACAATATTGATCCGGCGCTGGCGGACAAAGCCGTCGGCTACCTGCGCGCCCTGCTCTGGGGTGCGCCCGGCTATCTCTTTTTCCAGGTGGCGCGTAACCAGTGTGAGGGTCTGGCGAAAACCAAGCCCGGCATGGTGATGGGCTTTATCGGCCTGCTGGTCAATATTCCGGTGAACTACATCTTTATTTATGGTCATTTTGGGATGCCGGAGCTGGGCGGCGTCGGCTGCGGCGTGGCGACGGCGGCCGTTTACTGGGTGATGTTCTTCTCGATGATCACCTTTGTAAAACGCGCCCGTTCAATGCGCGATATTCGCAACGAGAACAGATTCAGCACACCGGACTGGAACATCATGACGCGCCTGGTGCAGCTAGGCTTGCCGATTGCGCTGGCCCTGTTCTTTGAAGTGACGCTCTTTGCCGTGGTCGCCCTGCTGGTCTCCCCGCTGGGGATTGTTAACGTGGCCGGGCACCAGATTGCGCTTAACTTCAGCTCCCTGATGTTCGTCCTGCCGATGTCGCTCGCGGCGGCGGTGACGATTCGCGTTGGCTTCCGCCTGGGACAGGGTTCAACGCTGGATGCGCAAACAGCCGCGCGGACCGGGCTGGGCGTGGGTGTCTGCATGGCCATCTGTACGGCGCTCTTCACCGTGGCGCTGCGTGAGCAGATCGCCCTGCTCTACAACGACAATCCTGAAGTGGTGATGCTGGCCTCGCACCTGATGCTGCTGGCTGCCATTTATCAGATCTCCGACTCCATTCAGGTGATTGGCAGCGGCGTGCTGCGCGGATATAAAGACACACGCTCTATCTTCTTTATCACCTTTATCGCCTACTGGGTGCTGGGTCTGCCAGCAGGCTACGTTCTGGCGCTGACCGATCTGGTGGTTGACCGCATGGGTCCGGCAGGGTTCTGGATGGGCTTTATCATCGGCCTGACGTCGGCGGCGATCATGATGATGCTGCGCATGCGCTTCCTGCAGCGCCAGCCATCAGCGGTGATTTTGCAGCGCGCCGCACGTTAAATACGCAGTAGCCGCCGTCTGGCGGCTACTTTCTCCTCACTTTGCGCGGTAATGAAGCAATCGCGTGAAATCAGAGAGAAAAATGCGTTTTCCCTCTTGCCTCCTTGATGCTGTGCCGCTAATATTCGTCCCCGTTGTCACCGACAACACGTTGCGTTCATAGCTCAGTTGGTTAGAGCACCACCTTGACATGGTGGGGGTCGTTGGTTCGAGTCCAATTGAACGCACCATTCTGCGTCCGTAGCTCAGTTGGTTAGAGCACCACCTTGACATGGTGGGGGTCGGTGGTTCGAGTCCACTCGGACGCACCATTTCAGTCCTGAAATGGTGCAAATCCTCTTCTGATATCCTGAATTTTCCTAATCCCTTATTTTCATCATTATTCTCCTGCTACGCTTTTCTTATGGAAAAAAACAGGAAGACCGTCGATGAAGAGAATCGCGATTATTGGCTCCGGCCCCACAGGGATTTACACCTTTTATCATCTCCTTAAAAACAGCACACCGCTCTCTGTTTCCATCTTTGAACAAGCCGCTGAAGCTGGCGTGGGCATGCCCTATAACGACGACGATAATTCTCGCCTGATGCTGGCGAATATCGCGAGCATTGAAATCCCGCCCATTTTTATGACCTACCTCGACTGGCTCAGGCAACAGAGTGACGCTCATCTGGCGCGCTTTAAGGTTGATAAAGCCCGCCTGCATGACCGGCAGTTCCTGCCGAGGCTCCTGTTGGGAGAGTATTTCCGCGACAGCTTTCTTTCCGTCGTAAAAGAGGCAAAAAAGCTGGGGTTCAGGGTTGATGTCCGTGAGTCTGCAAAAGTCACTGACGTCATCCCCGCGACAACCGGTGTTACGCTTTCCGTCAACGACACCACCTTGCCCGACCAATTCGACCTGGCGGTTATCGCTACCGGTCACGTCTGGCCGGAGGAGGAGGAAGCCACGCGCACATTCTTCCCCAGCCCGTGGTCGGGGTTGATGGACGCCAGCATTCCGCCATGCCGCGTTGGTATCATGGGGACATCGCTGAGCGGGCTGGACGCGGCTATGGCGGTGGTGATGCAGCACGGTGAGTTTCGTGACGGTAAATTCATCCTCGACAAGGGCAGCGAAGGGTTAAACATTACGCTGATGTCCCGGACGGGCATTCTGCCTGAGGCCGATTTTTACTGCCCTATTCCTTACGAGCCGCTGTCGGTATTGACCGAATTCACGGTTGAAACCGAGATCGCCAAAGGGGTCGATGGCCTGCTCGACCGCATATTTTCCCTGATGGTGAAAGAGCTTGAGCTCGCCGACCCGGCGTGGTGCGAGAAAATTGCGCTGCGCAACCATAATGCCGACAGCCTCCGCGATGCCTGGTTTGAGGATCGTAAACTGCACGGTCCGTTTACCTGGGCGGAAGAGAACCTTATCGAGGTTGAACGCAACAAACGCGAACGGCGCACCGTGGCCTGGCGCTATGCCGTCCTCCGACTGCATGAGGTGGTTCAGGAGATTGTGCCCCACCTCAACGAAGAGGACAGGGAGCGCTTTAAGCAGGGCCTCGCCCGCGTGTTTATCGACAACTATGCGGCCATCCCGCCACAGTCTATTCGCAGGCTGCTTGCGCTTCGCGAGGCGGGCATCATTAGCGTAGCGGCGCTCGGTGATGATTACACGCTTGATGCCGGCAGCGATCGGACGGTCATTACCACCAAAGAGACCGTTTACCGTTTCGACGTATTTATTGATGCGCGCGGACAAAAGCCGCTCAAAACAAAGGATTTGCCTTTCCCTACGCTGCGTAAACAGCTGTTGGAAACGGGCGACGAGATACCCGACGTTGGCGAGGATTACACGCTAAAAGCGCCTGAAACCGTTCGCGGGCGCATTGCATTCGGTGCGATACCGTGGCTGATGCACGATCGTCCCTTCGTTCAGGGGCTGGCGGAATGTGCTGAGATTGCAGAGGCGATGGCGAAAGCGGCTGAACAATCCGCTTCGGGTTCACGACGGCGATTACCATACGTGGAGAACTGACAGGGCTTCCATGCCCTGAAAAGCGATATTACTCGAAGAAGACTTCCGGATTTTCAGACAGGGAAACGAAAGTTTTCGTCGCTTTATCCAGCGCACGGATTTCGCCGCTTTCAATGTCGTACACCCAGCCGTGCAGTCGGATAGAGTTGTTGCGCAGGCCCACCGCGACGGACGGGTGGGTCTTAATGTTGCTCAGCTGGGCAAACACGTTTTCCTGCACCATCGCATTGACTTTGTCGATCGGCTTGTCCCAGGCTTTCTTCTCCACCACGGCTTTCGCCGCGTCGGAATAGCGCAGCCAGTGGGAGACGGCAGGCATCGGCTCCAGGTTGGCGTTATCGGCAATCGCCTTCATCGCGCCACAGTTGGAGTGACCGCAGATCACGATATCCGTCACGCCCAGCGCTACCACCGCGTACTCGATAGTTGCAGATACGCCGCCCGGCTCCGGTCCGAAAGGCGGGACAATGTTGCCAGCATTACGAATGACAAAGAGCTGTCCCGGCTCTTGCTGGGTAACCAGTTCAGGGACCAGGCGGCTGTCGGAGCAGGAGATGAACAGCGCTTTGGGATTCTGGCTGGACGCTAAACTGCGAAAGAGCTCTTTACGTTGCGGGAAAATCTCTTTTTGAAAGCTGAGAAAACCTTCAATGATATGTTGCATAGCAATTTCTCTTTTATCTGTTTTAGTTTAGGTATGATCGCGATCACACTTGTAAAGTTTACCCACCGTACTTTACCTGAGACAAGCAATATATTTCTGGCCCGACCGCTGGACGATGTCGTCGGCGTTCGCCGAAATAGTCTGCCCTTCAAACGCCCCGTAAAGACGGGCGAACGCTTTCCCTTTCAGACGCCGGGTGACGTCCTCAACCGTACGGGCTGGCAGAGGGAGCATATTCGGGTAACTCCACATAAACGACACCGCATCTTTCCCCGGGGTGACCTGCAGGATATCACCCGCCAGTAAAACGCCCTCACCCTCCTGCCAGTGCAGCACCGTCCCGCCCGCAAAATGGCCGCCGAGACGCAGCAAGGTGACGGACGGCCAAATCTCCAGCGCCTCTCCCTCCCAGAAATGAATTGCCGGGCTGTCACGCATCACCCACTCGCGGTCACTGGCGTGCAGATAGATCGGTGCATCGAAAGCCGCGGCCCACTCCTGCATCGTGGTGTAATAGTGCGGATGTGAAATCGCAATGGCGCTTAGGCCACCGAGCGCGGAGACGAGCGTTTCGGTTGTCGGGTCAAGGTTGGCGATGCAATCCCAGAGAATGTTGCCGTGCGGGGTGCGCAGGAGCAGCGCCCGCTGGTTAATCGCAAAAGCGGGCACCGTTTTGATACTGAACAGCGCGGGCTCCAGCAACTGCCATTTATTGTCGTGCGTGGCCGTTACCGTCGCGTACTCAATCCACGCCTGGCCGCTGGCCGGGACGTACTGGCGTTCATCCTCGCAAATCGGACATCTTTCGGGCTTTCCATCATAGGCGGTTCCGCAGGTTTTACAGAGGGTAATCATGAGCGCTCCTCAGCGATAAAGCACTGAGTATGGCAGGGATTATCCTTATGTGCTGCGAGGTACATTACCGGCGTTTTTTACCCTATACTGTGCCAGTATCAAAAACTGAACATAGCAGGTGCCACATGGAAATTGATCTCGATAACTTGGTTTTTAACGGACTGGATGAAGCGGAAGAGCGTAACGCGGAACGTCTGGACGACGCGGATAAAAAAGCGCAGGCGATCGTTGCCGATGATGACTGCGGTGATGCCTGCAAAATTTGATAAAAAAAAGCACCGTAAAACCGGTGCTTTTTTATATTACTTTTTCAGCCCGTCAATGGCCGCCTGAGCACAGGCTTCATCAAGGTGACCGCCCGGCGCACCGCCGATGCCGATCGCCCCAATCACCTCATCGCCTTCTTTTACCGGCAGACCACCGGCCAGCAGCAGGAAGCCAGGAATATCACGCATGTTCTGTGCGCCCGCATTGCTCTGCGCCGCCTCCATCACTTTGCCTGACGCATTTTTTGCGCTAAGTGCCGTAAACGCTTTCATTTCGCTGGCTTTTACCGTGTGAGGACCGGCATTATCCATACGCTGCACCGCTTTTACCACGCCCGCACGGTCAACCACCGTGACCGCGACCTGGTAATTTTTCGCTGCACAGGACTGAATGGCGGATGTTGCCAGCGCGTTTGCCTGCGCCAGAGAGAGATTTTTTTGGGTCAACGTCTCGGCCTGTGCGGCCAGACTTACGCTACCCGCGACCAGTGCCGCAACCATCATGACTTTTTTCATTGCACTTCCTCGAGTGTTGTTTGACATCTCAAAGGTTACTTAACTGCACAACGAAACGTAATTCGGTTGATTACGCACTCCACCTGGTAGTTATACGGATTGCAATTTGTCATATTCCCGGCTTGCCTGAACCAGGCTGGTGACCCCGAGCTTGGCAAACGCCGCCGCGCGGTGCGCTTCCACGGTTCTGTGCGAGAGGTTCAGACGCGCGGCCACCTCTTTATTACTGCACCCTTCAATTAGCACCATCAATACCTCGCGTTCCCGCGCGGTTAACTGCTCAAAGCGCGCTTTAAGCCGCGAAATTTCCTGCCAGGCGGTAAAACGCCGCTGGCTTTCTGCAAGGGCCAGCCCCACCGTTTCGATAAGCTTATCGGCATCGAGCGGCTTGGTGAAAAACTCGAACACGCCATTACGAAACGCCCGACGACAGGCATCGACGGTGCCGTGCCCGGTCATAATAATCACCGGCAGCAGCGGCCACGGCCATTCGCCTTCTTCCAGCCAGGTTAGCCCGCCTTTACCCGGCATGCGCATATCCAGCAGCAGACAGCCAACCAGCGCCGGTTCACCACTGTGTGCCCGCGTAAAGGCGTCGACGCTCTCAAACGTCTGCACCTGCCAGCCCATCCCCGACAGCAGAAACGCTAATGATTCTCTGATGGACTCGTCGTCATCGATGAGCCAGACCATCTTATCCATGCTTTGTCTCCTTTCCTTCCGCCAGCTGCAAGCGGATCTGCGCCCCACCCTGCGGGGCATTGCCCAGGGCGATCGAGCCGTTCATGCGCGTTATCAGCGTTTCCGTTAACGTCATCCCCAGCCCAATTCCGCCGGGGCGTCCACTAAAGAAGGGCATAAACGCGTTCTCCAGGGCTTCCGGGCTAAACCCGGGCCCGCCGTCGGTCAGGGTGACCAGAATACCCTTCTCATTTTTCTGGCTGTCGATTCGTACCCAGCCGTGCGTGTTCTCCTGCTGCGCCTGAATCGCGTTGCTGAGCAGATTATGCAGGATCTGCTCCAGCCAGAGCCTGTCCGCCAGCACGGTCGTGGCATCCGCGGCAAACGCATGGATAATCGCGATACGTCTCGATTTGCGCTCGTGCTCGAGTAAATTTTCCACCTGCTGCCAGCACTGTACCAGATCGGTTTCCCGCAGGGTCACCTTCTCCTGAACAACATGCTCTCGGAAACGCGTCAGCAAGGCGCTAATGCGCTGCGTTTGCAGCAGCGCCGCCGCGAGCGCCTGCGACACAGCCTGCGGATTCCCCTGCTGGTGCTGCCGCTGCGCGCCCTGGATCCAGGTTTGCACGGCGGTCAGCGGCTGGTTGATTTCATGGACGATGCCCGCGGTAATCTCTCCCAGCGTGTTAAGCCTGGCGTGTTGATAATAGAGCGCACGCTGTTCGGCCTGCTGGCGCTGTTTGCGCTGCCAGAGCACGGTTCCCGCGCCCGCAATCACTATTCCCCACGCCAGAAAGAGCAGCGGATAGGGCAACCAGGCAACCCGGAACCAGTTCGGATTTGCCGAGGCGGAGAGGATAAAAGGCTGAGTGTGTTGCGGAAAGGTGCGCTGCCAGTGCCAGAACGCCCCCGTCGACGGCGGTGTATCATCATTCGTGACGCTTAAATGCAGCTGTGCAAAAGTATGGCGCGCCGGAAGCAGCGCGCTTAAGTCAATCAGAACGCGGATCTGCCGCCACGGGTTGTATAGCCAGTACTGAACGCCGCGAAACGGCTCCACGCGGGCAGCGTCCAGCGCGCGACCGGTGGTTTTTTCCAGAGCCTTAATATGCGGGAATTTTTTGCGTAACGCGGTGATATCTTCATCGCCATTCAGAAGCGGCAACACCGACTCGTTTTGCGTCAGCACGGCGCCGATCGCCGAATAGAGTGCCGTAAACTCGCGATCGCGCTCCCAGAACTGGCGGCGTATCTGTTCCGCGTACAGCAGCACGCCGCTTATCAGGCAGATCACTAGCCACGCAGCGATACTGCGCTTTATCATCTTTTTTATGCTCATAGCGTTAACTGGCCCGTCATTCAGGCTGTCGACATTACCAGTTAACGTTGATGAGAACAAAAAAACGCGGGCGTAATCAGATCTCCGGCGTTTTGCTAAAGCCGGTCAGCATCAGGATCAGGCTTTGCGGGGAAGTAGCCGTCTCAAACTGGTAATGATTTCCCTGACGATCGCCGCCGATGTACCACGAAATCTCGGTTTTCCCTTCAGCCAGCGCCTTGCGCACCGCTTTATCCACGTCCACCATCCGGTACTCGCGGGCGTGGTTCAGGTAAAGCACCGCATCCGAACGGTAGCTGCAGGCTGGCCGCGACTGCCAGCTCACGCTGGCCGGATCCCAGTCATTGCTTGCCGGATAGAAGAAGATTTGATCCGCGCCGTTGGTTTCCACTTTCCCGCCATAAATACGCACGCGATATTTAAACTGCGAAGCATCCTGCCCGGCAGGCAGCGGGGGAATATGGAACTTCACCAGCGACAGCGTTTCGCTGTTTTTGGTGCGCCCGCCGTTCTGCCAGTTATCCTGCACCAGTAAAACCTGGGGATCCGGCTGGGAAAGCGCGGGCTCCAGGCTGCTGAGCCAGACGTTGGCTTTCGCCTTTGAGTAGCCATACGGAACGGTAGTGCCGCAATCCAGACCGCGGTTCATGCACAGATCGGTCATAAAGCGCGCGGCGTCTTCCGTCCAGCCGTTCATAAAGTCCGCATGCGCCGTATACAGGCTCCCCCACCGCTCTTCCCGCTCGCTGCCGTGCATGATGGGATCGAGCGAAAGCTGCGCTTTGCTGGTATCGAGCGAACTAATCGTCGGGAGCACGTACGCAATATTCATGTTCACGGTCGGGATTTTCATCGGGAAGGCGGACGGGCACTGCCCTTTGGTGTCATAAGTGGCGTTGACCAGCCCGTGGGCGGGCTTCAGGTTGACCCCGTCCCAGCAGTTTGGAAACTGAATGCCGATATTAAACTGCACGGCATCGTTCGCCTTGCGTAAGCCGCAAACTTCGCCCGTTTTGGTGGTGTAGCCCTTGCCGTTGGCGCATAAGAAGGTGATATGCGGATTCGGCGCGGTACCGTGATGATCCCCCGCCAGCAGCGACAGCCCCGCCGGGAACGGGTGCAGCGGCCAGGCGTCCACGTTCGATGCCTGATAATAGGTTTTTTGATAGGCCGGTTTGACCACCGTTCCGTCAGGCAACCTCAGTGAGGGAGCCCAGTAGGCCGAGCTGTCGGCTTTGTTATCGCAGGTGGTCTTTTCATCTCTACGCAGCGATTCGCGGCTGGAGAAGGCATCCGTTTGCACGTTTCCAAAAAAATCGTGCAGCATGGCTTCGTTGGGCATGCCATACATCATAATGGCATCGTCGCCGAGCGTGTGGGAGTAGCCGCAGACAACGTGCGCCTGTGGCGCAGCGTGCGCCGCCTGCATGGCAATCAGTAATGCAGTGGCAGAAAGTGCCGGGGTTAATACTGTCCGTTTCATTATCATCTCCATCTCTGAAAGGAGATAGTGGTAACAAAACGGCCATCGTTTACCGAGGATTTACCCGCGTATTTTTCCGCTCATCCCTGCTTTACAGCCCTCACGCACAGCTCGTTCCAGTACATTTCGCGCGTGCGGCGCAGTTCAGCGTGACGTTTTATCATGGAACCACTCCGGGTCGATGTTGGCCACGTCTACGCCGTACAGGCTGGCGACAGGCAGTATTGACTCCAGAACACGCTGCGCGCTGTTCTCCGCATTCGCTGGCCGGGTCGCAAAAAACCGCCGTAGCGTGCTGATCCATTTTTTCATTGCCTTTACCCCTCTCGCTTCACCTGACCTGAGTTAAGCACGCGTTTCCGGGCAGCGGAAATATCAATTCCGGCAGTCGATGTGCAGGAAGTGCAAATAGCTCCGTTCATTTACCTGCCAGTAACATGCTGTTCACTAATGCTTTTTTGTATATAGCAAAGAACGATTTCTTATTTGGCGATAGCTTTTGCTTATGGGAGCGTAACGGTGCAAAACAAAAACAACGGGACGAACGATAACTATGGCAGCAAAGATGAATGGGTTTAAAAAAGGGACGGTTGTGCTGGGATTACTGGCCGCCGGGAGCCTGTTTTCAACGCAGGCGCTGGCCGATCGACTGGCGGATATTAAGGCCGCGGGGGTGGTGAAAGTCGCCACATTTGACGCCAACCCGCCGTTTGGCTCTATTGATGCAAAAACGCACGAGATCGTGGGTTACGACGTGGACTTTGCCAAAGCACTGGCAAAATCACTCGGCGTGAAGCTTGAACTGGTTGCCACCAATCCGGCGAACCGTATTCCGCTGCTTCAGTCCGGTAAAGCAGATCTGATTGTGGCGGATATCACCATCACCCCGGAACGCGCGCAGGTGATTGATTTCTCAACGCCCTATTTTGTGACCGGACAACAGTTCCTGGTTCCGGCTACATCACCGGACAAGCTTGATGACTACAGCCGGGCGCGCATTGGCGCGGTCAAAGGCACCACAGGTGAACAGGCGCTCCACCAGCGTTTCCCGCAGTCCCGCGTGCTCTCTTATGATGACATTCCGCTGGCGCTGACGGCGCTGCGCAACGGCAACGTGCAGGCCATTACCCAGGACAGCACCATCCTGGCGGGTCTGCTGGCGCAGGCCCCGGATAAAGCGAACTTTAAAATCCTGCCCGACCTGCTCAGCAAGGAAGAGATTGGCGTCGGGGTAAAAAAAGGCGAAACGGCGCTGCTGAAAGCCGTTAACGATGAGCTGGTTAATCTCGAGAAGAACGGTCAGGCGGCAAAAATCTATGATGTCTGGTTTGGCCCAAACACGCCCGCGCCACAGCCTCGCGCCTTTAAAATAGAAGCCCAGTAATATGCTCTCAGGTTTATTCTCCCACTCCGCGGCCGGTGCCGCGGATTTTTCACATCTGGAACAGGCCAGCGTTGAGTTTCGTCACGTAGACAAACGCTACGGCGACCATCAGGTTTTACGCGACATTAACCTCACCATCACGCCCGGTGAAGTGGTTGCTATTCTCGGCCCTTCCGGTTCGGGTAAATCAACGCTGATCCGTCTTATCAACCAGCTTGAAACCCTGAGCGGCGGGGAAATCCTTGTCGACAGCAAGCCGACCGGGCAGCTTTCCGGCAGCAGGCTGCGCCAGCTGCGCAGCCGGGTTGGGTTTGTGTTTCAGCAGTTCAATCTGTATGCCCACCTCACCGCCAGCCAGAACATCACCCTGGCGCTGGAGCATGTGCACGGCTGGAAACCGCAGCCTGCTCAGGAGCGCGCGCTGGCGCTGCTGGAAAAGGTCGGGATGCTGGAAAAAACCCATCATTTTCCCGCGCAACTTTCCGGCGGCCAGCAGCAGCGCGTGGCGATTGCCCGCGCCCTGGCCTCGTCGCCGCAGATCATCCTCTTCGACGAGCCGACGTCGGCACTCGATCCGGAGATGATTGGCGAAGTGTTATTCGTCATGAAAGCCCTTGCCCATAGCGGGATCACCATGATTGTAGTGACTCACGAGATGCAGTTCGCCCGGGAAATTGCCGACCGGATTGTCTTTATCGACGGCGGGCAGATTCTTGAAACCGCGCCGCCGGCGCAATTTTTCAGTCAACCGTCGCATCCCCGGGCGCAGCGTTTCCTGCAAAAAGTGCTGAACCCGCTGCACCAGGAGCACCTCTGATGCCCGCCCTCGACTGGCAAGGCGTGCTGACCGGACAGCCTCTGCAGTGGATACTCTCCGGATTTCTCACCACCCTGTGGGTGACGCTGGCGGGGGGGCTGATCGCCAGCCTGCTTGCGCCGTTCTTTTTGCTCCTGCGTCTTTCCGGTGGACGCATCGGGAATGCGGTCGTCAGCGGCTGGGTATCGCTGTTTCGCAATACGCCGCTGCTGGTGCAGCTGCTGTTCTGGTATTTCGCCGCCTGGAACGGGTTACCGCAGGGCTTTCGGGACGCGGTGAACGCGGATCACAGCTGGTCAATTCTGCCCGGCGACGTCTGGTGGTTTACCCCTGAGTTTTTATGTTCTGCCTGGGGGTTAGGCGTCTTTACCTCGGCGTTTTTAATTGAGGAAGTGGCATCGGGGCTGCGTTCTGTTCCTGCCGGACAGCAGGAAGCGGCGCTGGCGCAAGGGTTCTCCTCGTGGCGTTTATTTCGCTACATTCTTCTGCCGCAGGGGCTCGCCAACGCCTGGCAGCCCGTTGTCGGCCAGTACCTCAATTTGATGAAGCTCTCCTCGCTCGCCAGCGGGATTGGCTTTGCTGAGCTAACCTACCAGGTCCGGCAGATTGAAAGTTACAACGCCCACGCCCTGGAGGCGTTTATCGTCGGTACGGTGCTCTATTTGCTTACCGGCATTGTCATGGGGATGGTGCTGGTGCGCGTCGGCCCGCATTCAGGGAGGAAAAAAGATGATTGCCGGATTTAACGTTATTGTCGAAAACCTGGATTATCTGCTGTGGGGACGAACGGCAGCGGGTGAACCCGGCGGCGTACTGCTCTCGCTGCTGATGGCCGCAGGGGCCGCCCTGCTTGCGCTTCCCGGCGGCGTGGCGCTGGCGTGCCTCGCCTGGCGCTATCCTGGGCTGGTGCGCAGGGGGCTTTTTCTGTGGGCGGAGTTGATTCGCGGTATTCCCCTGATTTTTGTGATTTTCTGGATGTGGTATCTGTTGCCGCTGATAACCGGCGGGGATCTGCCGGGGGCGCTGACCGTGACGCTGGCGCTGGCCTGGTTTACGGCGGCATCGGTGATGCATTCAGTTTTTGCCGGGCTCAGGGCGCTCCCATTGGGTCAAAACGAGGCCGCGCTGTCTCAGGGGTTCAGCACGCAGCAAACCCTGTGGCGCGTGCTGCTGCCGCAGACGCTGAGAAATATTTTGCCGTCGCTGGTGGGGATTTTTATCAGCCTGCTGAAGGATACGTCGCTGGCATTCATCGTGAACGTCCCGGAGCTGACCACGGTGGCGGGACAGGTAAATAACCGGGTGCAAATCTACCCGGCGGCCATCTTTATCTTTACGGGTGCGGTCTATTATCTGCTCTGCTGCTCGCTTGAACAGGTCGCGAAACGCTGGCGCGTTAGCCGGCCAGCGCCTTAACCACCGTTTCCATCGCTTCGGTTGTCAGTGCGCTGCGCTTGATGCGCTGGTTCGCCAGCGCCGTGCGCAGCACGCCCGCAATGACAATATGCTTCGGCTCCTGCCCTAAATCACGCATCTCAAGCACCACTTTGCCGACCACCCGGCACATCTCCTGGTACAGCGCTTCATCTTTGGTCACGTTACCCATCGTCATCACTCCATTGCCTTTTAAACGTTGAGCTTAAATGATTCTCCCGCCGGATACAAAAAAGAAGCCCGGCGAGAGACTCGTCGGGCTTCATCTGTAAAATCAGTAAATTAGTTATTTACGGGAATGACCGCGCCTTTGTATTTGGTGCGGATCCAGTCCTGAATCTCTTTCGAGTGCAGCACGTTCACCAGCGCGACAATATCTTTCTTCTTCTCGTCGCCGCGATGCACGGTAATGATGTTGGCGTACGGGTTATTTTCACCGCTCTCCACCGCAATCGGGTCGTGAACCGGGTCCAGACCGGCGTCAATCGCGTAGTTGGCGTTAATCACCACCGCGTCGCCTTCGTCGTTGTTGTACATCTGCGGCAGCAGGGACGCTTCCACGTTAGGCGTGAACTTCAGCTTTTTCGGGTTCTCAACGATGTCGCTGATGCGCGCTGTCACTTTATCGATGCCCGGCTTCAGCTTGATCACGCCCTCTTTCTCGAAGATGGAGAGAATACGGCCTTCCTCGGAAACCGCGTCACGCATGATGATCTTGCCGCCTTCCGGCAGGTCCTTCAGCGACTTGTATTTTTTGGAGTAGATGCCGATTGGCTCAATGTGGATCGCGCCCGCACTGACAAAATCGTAGTCCTTATCACCCGCGTGATCTTTCAGCACGCTGTTCAGGTAAGGAATGTGCTGGAAGTAGTTGGCGTCGATGTCATGACCCGCCAGCGCGGTGTTCGGCAGAATGTAGTCCTGGAACGGTTTGATCTCCAGGTCGATACCCTGCTTCGCCAGAATCGGCCTGGCCTGCTCCAGAATTTCTGCGTGCGGGGTGTTGGATGCGCCCACGGTCAGGGTGTCGGCCCAGGAGGCAAAGCTCAGGGCGCTCAGGGTTGCGGCGGCAATCAGTGTCAGTGTCTTTTTCATGATGTGGTTCCTGTGTGTATTTATTAGCGTTTATCTAACAGTGAAGTAATGACATCGCCGCAGAACTGGATAATGAAAACGATGATTAAAATGGTCACCGTTGCCACCAGCGTGACGTCACCATGGTTGCGCTGGAATCCTTCCAGATAAGCCAGATTTCCCAAACCACCGGCGCCAATCACCCCCGCCATTGCGCTGTAGCTCACCAGCGCAATCAGCGTCACCGTAATACCTGAAACCAGTGCAGGTGATGATTCCGGCAGTAAAACCCGAAACACGAGCGTGCTCAGTCGTGCGCCCATCGAGCGCGTTGCTTCAATGACCCCTTTGTCCACTTCACGCAGGGCGATTTCGACCAGACGTGCGTAGAACGGTGCCGCGCCAACAATCAGCGCTGGCAGCGCCGCGTTAGCACCAAGGATGGTGCCGACGACGGTCTTGGTGAACGGGATCAGCAGGACAATCAGAATGATGAACGGGATCGAGCGGAACACGTTCACCACAATCGAAATGACGCTGTAGACCGTGCGGTTGTGGAACAGCCCACCGCGCGCGGTTAAAAACAGCGCCAGGCCCAGCACAATGCCCAGCACAAACGTCGCCACGCCGGAAAGCGCGGTCATGTACAGCGTCTCCAGCGTCGCCGCCCAGAGCTGATCCCACTTGAGATGCGGAAAGAGATTCTCAGCCATGTTTAATTACCTCGCCTTCAATATCGCTGTGCTGCAGGTCGGCGAGGATATTGTTCAGTTGTTCATCGGATGCCACGACGTGCACCCAGAGCTGACCAAACACCCCGTGGGCGGTTTGCGTCATTTTCCCGTGCAGGATGTTAAACGGCAGGCCGTAGCGCAGGGTTAATTCCCCGACAATCGGCTTGTGCGTGCTGTGTCCGGTAAAGGTCAGCCTGATGACCGTGCCTTCCAGATCGTTAGCCAGTTCGGTATTGAAGGTCTCTTCCTCCGCGTACTGGCTTACCTGACGGACAAACTGCTGCGTAATGGGCTGCTGCGGATGGGTAAAGACGCTCAGCACGTCGCCCTCTTCCACCACTTTGCCGTTCTCCATCACCGCCACGCGGTCGCAGATTTTGCGCACCACGTGCATCTCGTGCGTGATCAGCACGATGGTGAGTTTGAAACGGCGGTTAATGTCTAACAGCAGATCGAGGATCTGATCGGTGGTCTGCGGGTCGAGCGCGGACGTGGCCTCATCGCAGAGCAGCACGTCGGGGTTGTTGGCCAGCGCGCGGGCAATACCGACGCGCTGTTTTTGCCCGCCGCTCAGCTGCGACGGGTACGCATTCTCGCGCCCCTTCAGGCCTACCAGCTCCACCAGTTCGGCGACGCGCGCCTTAATGTTAGCTTTTGGCACACCGGCGATTTGCATCGAGAAGGCGATATTCTCGCTCACCGTGCGCGACCACAGCAGGTTGAAGTGCTGGAACACCATGCTGATCTTCAGGCGCGCCTGACGCAGCGCTTCACCTTTCGCAGCGGAGATATCCTGCCCGTTAATGGTGACGCTTCCGGCGCTGGGTTTTTCCAGGCCGTTCAGCAGGCGAATCAGCGTGCTTTTTCCGGCGCCGCTGTAGCCGATAATGCCGTAAATCTGTCCCTGCTCAATCGTCAAATTGACGTTATCAACGGCCGTCAGCGCGACTTTTCCGTTGTCAAAAACCTTCGAAATATTCCTGAGTACGATCATTCTTATACGTTATCCGTTCCGCACATAGCGGTTTAGCAGTATGGATGTCCAAATGATAGTAAACAGGCGTTATCAGCTTTTAAATGAACAAAAAAGCATGTCTTATAACTTTCAGAAATAAACAGCGGTTTTGCCGGGTGGGAAGGATTTAGACCAATTTCAGCAATGATTATCTACCAGATGCATATCTGCTCGCTGACACCCCGTAAAAGCGGTCGTTTTTTCAGCATTCCATGCCGATATAGCCATCCCCACATCCAGACAACTTTACGTCTTGCTGTCCTGACATCCAAAATCGGCATTTATATTCCTTTCTGTTCTAAAAGGCAGTGAAAGGTTCTTTATTGCGAAAATTTCACCGCCCTATCATCCCGTCATGACATCCAGAAAGGAAAACACCATGACGATTTACCACTCCGTCACCGAACTGATTGGCCGCACCCCGCTGATCCAGCTGCATAAGCTTGATACCGGCCCCTGCTCGCTGTTTCTGAAGCTGGAGAACCAGAACCCCGGCGGCTCGATTAAAGACCGCGTTGCGCTGTCGATGATTAACGAAGCGGAGCGTACGGGCCAGCTTCAGCCGGGCGGCACGATTATTGAGGCAACGGCGGGGAATACCGGCCTCGGCCTGGCGCTCATCGCCGCGCAGAAAGGCTACTCGCTGATCCTCGTAGTGCCGGACAAAATGAGCCGCGAGAAGATTTTCCACCTGCGCGCGCTGGGTGCTCAGGTGGTGCTGACCCGCTCGGACGTGAATAAGGGGCACCCCGCCTATTACCAGGATTACGCCCAGCGCCTGGCAAATGAGCTGCCCGGCGCGTTTTATATCGACCAGTTCAACAATGAAGCCAACCCGCTGGCGCACCGCACCACCACCGCACCGGAGCTGTATGAGCAGCTTGACGGCAGAATTGACGCCATTGTGGTCGGCGTGGGTTCAGGCGGGACGCTGGGCGGCCTGCAGGCGTGGTTCGCCGGGCATTCGCCGCACACGGAGTTTGTCCTGGCTGACCCCGCCGGGTCGGTTCTCGCCGACCAGGTGGAAACCGGACGTTACCACGACGCGGGCTCCTGGCTGGTTGAGGGTATTGGCGAAGACTTTATTCCGCCGCTGGCGCACATCGAAGGGGTGAATCGCGCCTGGCGCATTACCGACCGCGAGGCCTTCACCACCGCGCGCGATCTGCTGAAAACGGAAGGTATTCTGGCGGGCTCCTCCAGCGGCACGCTGCTGGCGGCGGCGCTGAAATATTGCCAGGCGCAGACCTCGCCGAAACGCGTGGTGACCTTCGCCTGCGACAGCGGCAATAAGTATCTATCGAAGATGTTTAACGACGACTGGTTGCGCCAGCAAGGGCTCATCTCGCGCCCGCAGGCGGGCGATCTCTCCGACTACATCGCCCTGCGCCACGATGAAGGCGCTACGGTCACCGCCGCCCCGGACGACACGCTTTCCACCGTGCTGGCACGCATGCGTCTGTATGACATCTCCCAGCTGCCGGTGCTGGAGAACGGCAAGGTGGTCGGCATTATCGACGAGTGGGATCTCCTGCGGCATATCGGCGGCGACGGCGAGCGCTTTGCCCTGCCGGTGACGGCAGCCATGACGCGTCAGGTGGAATTCCTCGATAAACACGCCCCGGAGAGCGCCCTGCACGCCATTTTCGACCGCGGTCTGGTGGCCGTGATTAATGATAATGACCGTTTTCTCGGTCTGATTACGCGCAGCGACGTTCTGACCGCCTGGCGCAACCGTCTTCAGCAATAAAGGAATAGATGATGAAAAACCTGGCAACCCTCAGCGTCCACAGCGGCGCGTTTAACGACCCGCACGGCGCCGTCATGCCGCCGATTTACGCCACCTCGACGTTTGCGCAACCGTCACCCGGCGAACATACCGGCTATGAGTATTCCCGCAGCGGCAACCCGACCCGCCACGCGCTGGAAACCGCGATTGCCGAACTGGAAGGCGGCACGCGGGGCTACGCGTTCGCCTCCGGTCTGGCGGCCATCTCCACCGTGCTCGAACTGCTGGATAAAGACAGCCATATTGTCGCCATTGATGACGTATACGGTGGGACGTACCGCCTGATTGAAAACGTGCGCAAGCGCAGTACCGGCCTGCAGGTCAGCTGGGTTAAACCGGACGACCTGGCCGGGCTTGAGGCCGCCATTCGCCCGGATACGCGTATGGTGTGGGTCGAAACGCCAACCAACCCGCGGCTGTTGCTGGCGGATCTGGCGGCCATTGCGGCGATCGCCCGTCGTCATAACGTCATCAGCGTGGCGGATAACACCTTCGCGTCGCCGGTGATCCACCGCCCGCTGGAAGCGGGTTATGATATCGTGGTGCACTCCGCCACCAAATATCTTAACGGGCACTCTGACGTGGTGGCCGGGCTGGCGGTTGTCGGGGATAACAAGGCACTGGCGGATAAGCTGGGCTATCTGCAAAACGCGGTGGGCGGCGTCCTGGATCCGTTCAGCAGCTTCCTGACCCTGCGCGGCATTCGCACGCTTGCTTTGAGGATAGAAAAGCACAGCAGCAACGCGCTGGCGATTGCGCAATGGCTGGAGCAGCATCCCCTGGTCGAAAAGGTTTTCTATCCCGGGCTGGAATCACACCCGCAATATCAACTTGCCCGCACGCAGATGGCGCTGCCCGGTGGGATGATTTCCGTCGTGGTGAAAGGCGATGCGCAACGCGCTAACGAGGTGATTCGCAACCTGAAGCTTTTCACTCTTGCGGAAAGCCTTGGCGGCGTGGAAAGTCTGGTGAGCCAGCCATACAGCATGACGCACGCCTCCATCCCGCTTGAGCAACGGCTGGCAAACGGTATTGTGCCGCAGCTCATCCGCCTGTCAGTAGGCATTGAAGATCCGAGAGACCTGATTGCCGACCTCAGCCAGGCGCTGCAAAAATAAGCAAAACGCGGCAGGTCAATCACCTGCCGCCATATGTTGTCATCATGGCTTAACGCCTTGATAACAATATTATGTGAAACAACATTGATTAATTCTGAAACGCTGTTTCCATTTTCCTTTTATCTTAAAATCAGCGTATAATGCGCGCCAAATCCCTGGTGAATGGTTTCAGCGCTTGGAATACAAAAAACAACGTACAACTTCTCCTCTCCTTCGTTGGGCTGTCACTCAGGCACACTTTCTTCTGCACGCTCATTTGATGTCTCCTATCCTTAGTGCGTGTCATATACTCTTTTGCAACACAGGTTTGACTCCGCGGCGGTGCGCCCCCGGAGCGAGATTTCCATATCCTTCCCAACTTAAAGACTAAGACTGTCATGAAAAAGACGAAAATTGTTTGTACTATCGGCCCGAAAACCGAATCCGAAGAGATGCTGAGCAAAATGCTGGACGCCGGCATGAACGTGATGCGTCTGAACTTCTCCCACGGTGACTACGCAGAACACGGTCAGCGTATCCAGAACTTGCGCAACGTGATGAGCAAGACCGGTAAAAAAGCCGCTATCCTGCTCGACACCAAAGGTCCGGAAATCCGTACCATCAAACTGGAAGGCGGTAACGACGTCTCCCTGAAAGCGGGCCAGACCTTCACCTTCACCACCGACAAATCTGTTGTGGGCAACAACGAAATCGTTGCGGTCACCTATGAAGGTTTCACCAGCGATCTGTCCGTGGGTAACACCGTGCTGGTCGACGATGGTCTGATCGGTATGGAAGTCACCGCTATCGAAGGTAACAAAGTTATCTGTAAAGTGCTGAACAACGGCGACCTGGGCGAAAACAAAGGCGTTAACCTGCCGGGCGTTTCCATCGCGCTGCCTGCACTGGCTGAGAAAGACAAGCAGGACCTGATCTTCGGTTGCGAACAAGGCGTTGATTTCGTTGCGGCATCCTTCATCCGTAAGCGTTCAGACGTGGTTGAAATCCGTGAGCACCTGAAAGCCCACGGCGGCGAGAAGATCCAGATCATCTCCAAAATTGAAAACCAGGAAGGCCTGAACAACTTCGACGAAATCCTCGAAGCGTCTGACGGCATCATGGTTGCACGTGGCGACCTGGGCGTTGAAATCCCGGTTGAAGAAGTGATCTTCGCGCAGAAGATGATGATCGAGAAATGCGTTCGCGCGCGTAAAGTGGTTATCACCGCAACGCAGATGCTGGACTCCATGATCAAAAACCCACGCCCTACCCGCGCAGAAGCAGGCGACGTGGCGAACGCCATCCTCGACGGTACCGATGCAGTCATGCTGTCCGGCGAATCCGCGAAAGGTAAATATCCGCTGGAAGCCGTTTCTATCATGGCAACCATTTGCGAACGTACCGACCGCGTGATGAAAAGCCGTCTGGATTACAACAACGACAGCCGTAAACTGCGCATCACTGAAGCTGTTTGCCGTGGCGCAGTAGAAACCGCAGAGAAACTGGAAGCGCCACTGATCGTGGTTGCAACTCAGGGCGGTAAATCTGCGCGCGCCGTACGTAAATACTTCCCGGACGCCACCATCCTGGCGCTGACCACCAACGAAACCACGGCTCGTCAGCTGGTGCTGAGCAAAGGCGTGATCCCACACCTGGTAAAAGAGATCGCGTCTACCGATGATTTCTACCGTCTGGGTAAAGAAGTGGCGCTGGAGCTGGTCGATCGTGGTCTGGCACAGAAAGGCGACGTTGTGGTTATGGTTTCCGGTGCGCTGGTACCAAGCGGAACCACCAATACTGCATCCGTTCACGTGCTGTAATAATTCACGAACGAATTAATTCTGATAAAAAGCGCCCAATGGGCGCTTTTTTTATAACCGTCATTAGCCAAATTCATTCAAAAAGCAAATCGGGTTTTTCTATTTAATTGCGATTTATCTAAGATGAATCCGATGAAAAATGCCTTTTTTTACATAGCTTTTTACGCAAAATGCACTGATTCGATGCTTCTTTGAGCGAACGATCAAAAATAGGCGTATTCCCATCAAAAAAATATTCTCAACCCAAAAAAGTTTGTGTAATACTTGTAACGCTACATGGAGATTAACTCAATCTAGAGGGTATTAATAATGAATCGTACTAAACTGGTACTGGGCGCGGTAATCCTGGGTTCTACTCTGCTGGCTGGTTGCTCCAGCAACGCTAAAATCGATCAGCTGTCTTCTGACGTTCAGACTCTGAACGCTAAAGTTGACCAGCTGAGCAACGACGTGAACGCAATGCGTTCCGACGTTCAGGCTGCTAAAGACGACGCAGCTCGCGCTAACCAGCGTCTGGACAACCAGGCTACTAAATACCGTAAGTAATAGTACCTGTTAATAAAATGGCGCACATTGTGCGCCATTTTTTTTTGCCTGAGTCAAACCGCTACTGCGTCAGCTTCTCCCCTTCCTCTTCTGCTACCGCAGCAGATACCCGGCTGTTCTGCACCGACAATACGCTATTGCTGGCTGACGGGCCGCTACCTGCTGATACGATAACCGGGATCCCGGCACGGCGTGACAGGGCTTTATCAATCAGCGCCTTATCGCTTCCCGCCTGAGAAACAAAGGTCGCAAAATCTGCGGAGTGGGTAATGGGCGAAATCTGCGGGTTCTCCCCTTCCACCTGGGCCAGCGGACGGTGGACCTCAATATAACGCTTGCCGTCCGGCTCAACGGAGAATTTCACCGGCTCATTGATAATTTGTACCCGCGTGCCAACACGCACCTGCTCAAACAGGGCTTTAATATCCGGGGCGTTCATTCGCATACAGCCGGAACTGACGCGCAGGCCCACGCTGTCCGGCGCGCTGGTGCCGTGAATAAGATATTCCCCATTACCTATTCCCAGACGCAGCGCATAGCGCCCCAGTGGGTTATTTGGCCCAGCCGGAACGACGGGCGGCAATTTAATTCCCTGGGCCAGCGAACGCGCTCTGATGCCCGCCGTTGGCGTCCAGGTTGGATTAGGGATTTTTTGGCTAACGCGGGTGGTGCTCACCGGCGTTTCCAGCCCCAGCTGTCCGATGCCAAGCGGGAATACCTGGACACTATTTTCTCCCGGCGGGAAGTAGTAGAGCCGAAGCTCGGCCAGGTTCACGACAATCCCCTCGCGCGGCGTGTCCGGCAGCAGCATCTGCGACGGGATGGTGATGACGGTACCCGGCGCGGGGTTTACCGGCGCAATGGTGTTGTTCGTTTCAAGGATCACCTGCGCGGCGGTATTAAATCGACGGGCAATGGTCTGAAGCTTATTATCCCCTTCCTGTATCGTATAGGTTTGATTTTGCCCAATCAGGCGACTGCCTGCGGGCGGCAACGGGTAATCCATCGCGCGGGCCGAATTAAACGTACCGAGCGAACTGAGGAGTAATAGCGTTATTAGAGGCGCGCGCTTCATGCTGAGATTCCTTATTCACTGGCAGTGATGCCAGAAAGCTGAAAAACCAGCGAGGCGGGAACCACCTCGCGAAACAGAATGAATGCTGTTCTGTAAGTCTAGCTAAGGATTGCAGCTTTGGCGCGAATGGCGCGAATCATCGCTTCCAGCCCCTGGGAGCGGGACGGGGTGAGGTGTTGGGTGAGGGCCATTTTTTCAAACCACGGGCGGACATCAAACGCGACAATATCCTGCGCGGACATCTGGTGGTAGAGAATAAAGACCACGGCGATAAGCCCTTTCACAATCGCGGCATCGCTGTCGCCGTGCAATTCAATCGTACCGTCGCCCTTTTGCTCCATCACAATCCACACCTGGCTCTGACAGCCCTGAATAATATTATCCGGGTTATGCGCCTCTTCACCGAGCGGCGGCAGACGCTGCCCCAGCTCGATGATGTAAAGGTACTTCTCTTCCCAGCTTGCGCAACGCCCGAAGTTGCGCAGCAGTTTATCTTTGTCCGGCAGTTCTGCCATTTTTTTGCCTCTCCGTTAGCCCAGCAGCTGGTGAATGCGTTTCAGCCCCGCCACCAGCCTGTCGACCTCTTCCGTTGTGTTGTACATCACCAGTGAGGCGCGACACATTGCCGGCACCTGGTAAAACGCCATCAGCGGCATGGCGCAGTGGTGCCCGGTACGGACGGCCACGCCGTAGTTATCGAGGAAACTCCCTACATCATAGGCGTGATGTTTCCCCAGGTTAAACGCAATTACGCCTAACCTGTCGGCAGGCCCGTACAGGGTAAGATCCGGCACGCTGGCAAGCTCCTGCAACGCGTAGTGCATAAGCTGCCGTTCGTACTCCTGAATGGCGTCCAGGCCGATTGCGGAGACGTAAGAGACCGCCGCGCCCAGACCGATAATCCCGCCGGTGTTGGGCGTTCCCGCCTCAAAGCGCCACGGGGCGCGAGCGTAGGTGGTTCCTTCGGTCAGGCTGACGGTGGCGATCATCGATCCGCCCCCTTCCCACGGCGGCATCGCCTGCAGGATGTCCTCTTTAACGTAGAGCACGCCGATGCCGGTTGGACCATAGAGCTTGTGCCCGGAGAACACGTAGAAATCGCAGTCCAACGCCTGCACGTCAACCGCGTGGTGCATCACCGCCTGCGCGCCGTCAATCAGCACCTTTGCACCGGCCTGATGGGCTTTTGCGATAATCTCTGCGACCGGATTTTCGGTACCCAGCACGTTAGAAACCTGGGTGACGGCCACCAGCCGGGTTTTATCGTCCAGCAGGGCGTCAAGCTGCGCAAGCTGCAGCGTGCCGTCTTCGTTCAGCGGAATCACCCGCAGCTGCGCGCCGACACGCTCGCAGAGCATCTGCCACGGAACAATATTGGCGTGGTGCTCCATCTGGGTGATGATGATGTTATCGCCCGCGTGAACCTGAGCGTTGCCCCAGCTGTTGGCAACAAGGTTAATCCCCTCGGTGGTGCCGCGCACAAACACCAGCTCTTCCGGCGATTGCGCGTTAAGGAAGGCCGCAATTTGCGTGCGCACGTTCTCCATGCGCTGGGTCGCCTCAGCGCTCAGGGTATGAATACCTCGATGCACGGCGGCGTAGCCGTGGCGGTAGAACTCCGCTTCCGCATCCACCACCTGATTCGGCTTCTGCGCACTGGCCGCGCTGTCGAGATACGCCAGCGGCAGGCCGTTCACTTCACGGGTCAGAACCGGGAAATCTGCCCGTACCTTCTCTACGGGAAAACTCATGCTTCGCCTCCGGGCAGACGCTGACCAATGCGGGCCAGCACCTGCTGCTTCAGTACGCCATCGCGCAGCGCTTCCGTCAGCTCCGCCGCAAAGGCATAGATAATCATTTTCTGCGCCGCATGCCGGTCAATACCGCGCGAGCGCAAATAGAACATCTGTTCGTCGTCGATCCGCCCGACCGTCGCTCCGTGGCTGCATTTCACGTCGTCGGCGTAGATCTCCAGCTGCGGTTTGGTGTCCACCTCCGCAAGGCGCCCCAGCAGCAGATTGTTGTTGGTCATCTGGCCGTCGGTTTTAATGGCGTGCTGGGCCACGTTAATCAGGCCGTTAAACACCGCGCGGCCTCTATCGCTGACGATGGTTTTGTGCAGCTGGCGGCTGTTGCAGTAGCCTTTGTTGTGCTCAAGCCAGGTGCGGGTGTCGCACACCTCTGCTTTAACCGGCATCGCCAGGCTGTTGATGCGCAGCGTGGTATTTTCACCGTTAAGCTGCGTGCTGGTGTTGTGGCGCAGCACCGCGCCGCCGAGCAGGAAGCTGTGGCTGTACGCCGCGGCATCCTGGCCCAGCAGGATATCGTTATGCGCAAAGTGGTGGCTCAGCGGGTTCTCAAACGCCAGCTTAATGTGGTGAAGCTGCGCATTCGCGGCGACGTTCATCGTCAGACGGGAGCCGGTAAAGTGGCGGGTCTCGTTGAGGCTGACGTAATGCTCAATCACCGTGGCCTCGGCCCCTTCAGCCAGCTCAAGATGATGGCGATAGTGGGCAGTATTGATTTCATCGCCCTCTACGCCCTGGGTGATATGCATCAGCAGCAGCGGTTTTGCCGGGCGCTGGTTACGCTTAACCTGAATATGCGTCACGCTGCGGGCCAGGCTCTCGGTCAGGTGCAGGAACACTTCAGGCTGAACCGGGGCGCTCAGGGTCTGGCGATCGTCATTAATCACGATCCCGAACCCGCTATCCTGGGTATCGTCGCTCAGTTCAGGACGGTAGACGCCGTCGACAAAGACCAGACGCACCGCGTCCACCGTCAGCGCCAGGGCATCACGCCGGGCCGGGCTGATGTCCGCCAGCCGCATCACGAACTCGCCGTTCAGCAGCCCGTCCAGCGGAGTGTATTTCCAGTTCTCATGTTTACGCGCCGGCAGGCCGAGACGCAGCATTTGCTGCAGGTGCTGCTGCGCCTGCCCGGAGCGCGTATTACCCTGCGCTTCAAACAGCCGGTGCCACTGCTGGAGTGCATTACTGCTGTTCGGTAAGCCAGCCATAACCCTGCTCCTCCAGTTGTTTAACCAGCGTGAAATCACCGGATTTCACAATGCGTCCCTGGTAAAGCACGTGGACGTAGTCCGGCTTGATGTAGTCAAGAATGCGCTGGTAGTGAGTGACGATAATGAACGAACGTTTGCCGTCGCGCAGGGCGTTCACCCCATCAGCGACAATCTTCAGGGCGTCGATATCCAGACCGGAGTCCGTCTCATCCAGAATGCACAGCTCGGGCTCCAGCACCGCCATCTGCAGGATGTCGTTACGCTTTTTCTCGCCGCCGGAGAAGCCAACGTTAACCGAGCGGGTCAGCAGGTCTTCCGGCATTTTCAGCAGCTTGATCTTATCTTCCATCAGGTCCTGGAAGTCAAAGCGGTCCAGCGCTTCCTGGCCGCGATACTTGCGCACCGCATTCAGCGCCGTCTGCAGGAAGAACTGGTTGCTGACGCCGGGAATTTCCACCGGATACTGGAAGGCCATAAAGATGCCCTCGCCCGCGCGGTCCTCCGGCGACATTTCCAGCAGATCTTTACCGTTAAACTCGACCGAACCGTGGGTTACTTCGTAATCTTCGCGCCCTGCCAGCGTCGCCGAAAGCGTACTTTTCCCGGAACCGTTCGGCCCCATGATGGCGTGGACTTCACCCGGCTTGACGTCAAAATTGAGACCGCGCAGGATCGCTTTCTCTTCCACGCTAACCTGTAAATCTTTAATACTTAACATGTGCTTTCCTTAACCGACGCTGTGTTCAAGACTAATGGCGAGGAGTTTTTGGGCTTCAACGGCAAATTCCAGCGGCAGTTCAGAGAACACGTCCTTACAGAAGCCGTTGACAATCATCGAGATGGCATCTTCTTCACTGATCCCGCGCTGCAGGCAGTAGAAGAGCTGATCTTCCCCGATACGCGAGGTTGTCGCCTCATGTTCAAGCTGGGCGCTGTTGTTGCGGCACTCCACGTACGGGAAGGTGTGCGCCCCGCAGTCGGCGCCGATCAGCATCGAGTCACACTGGGTAAAGTTACGCGCGTTGGTGGCCGTCGGCATGATTTTCACCAGCCCGCGGTAGCTGTTCTGGCTGTGCCCGGCTGAGATCCCCTTCGAGATAATCGTCGATTTGGTGTTTTTCCCGATATGGATCATCTTGGTGCCGGTATCGGCCTGCTGATGCCCGCTGGTGAGCGCCACCGAGTAAAACTCGCCGATGGAGTTATCCCCGCGCAGAATGCAGCTCGGGTACTTCCAGGTAATGGCGGAGCCGGTTTCCGACTGCGTCCAGGACATCTTGCTGTTTTCACCTTCGCACAGCGCGCGCTTGGTGACGAAGTTCAGGATACCGCCGGTGTTGCCGTCGCCTGGGAACCAGTTCTGCACCGTGGAGTATTTCACCTCGGCGTCTTTGTGGATGATGACCTCGACCACCGCCGCGTGCAGTTGGTAGCTGTCGCGCACCGGGGCGGAGCATCCTTCGATGTAGCTGACGTAGCTGCCTTCGTCCGCCACCAGAATGGTACGTTCAAACTGGCCGGTTTTTTCGGCATTGATGCGGAAATAGGTTGAGAGCTCCATCGGGCAGCGCACGCCTTTCGGCACGTAGATAAAGGTGCCGTCAGAGGCTACTGCGGCATTCAGCGCGGCGAAGAAGTTATCGTTGCTCGGTACCACGGTGCCGATGTATTTTTTTACCAGCTCCGGGTGATCGTGAATCGCTTCGCCGAAGGAGCAGAAAATAATCCCCTGTTCGGCCAGTTTCTCACGGTACGTCGTTGCCACCGAGACGGAGTCAAAAATGGCGTCCACCGCCACCTCTTTCCCTTCGCGCACGGGCACGCCCAGCTGGTTAAACGCCTCTTCTACCTCTTTGCTCAGAAAGCTGTTCTCGGCACCGGTCTGCTGTACCGCGCCGGGCTGCGAGGCGCAGGTATCGTCACAGCTGCCGCAGGACGGCGCGGAGTAGTAGCTGTAATCCTGATAGTTCAGCTTGTCGTAGTGGGCTTTCAGCCAGTGCGGCTCTTCCATCTCCAGCCAGGCGCGGAACGCGCTCAGGCGAAATTCGAGCATCCACTCCGGCTCGTTACGTTTGGCCGAGATGGCGCGCACCACATCTTCATTAATGCCTTTCGCCAGCTCGTCGGTTTGCAGCTGCGTGAAGAACCCCTCTTTATAGTTGAGGTGTCCGCCGCTCCAGGTGTTTACATCACTCGTTGCTTCAGTATTACGAGACATAGTACCGCCTATACCCCAAAGCTTTCGCCGCAGCCGCATTCGTTCTGGGCTTTCGGGTTATGAAATTTGAATAACTGGTTTAAACCTTCCCGCACGTAATCCACTTCGGTTCCGTCGATAAACGGCATGGCCTGCAGCGCGACGTACAGCTTTGCGCCGTCAGTTTCAAACACCAGGTCATCTTTTTCCGGTGCGGTGACGGTATCCAGTACGTAGCCAAAGCCCGCGCAGCCGGTCTGCTTAACGCCTAAGCGCACGCCGAGAATGTCGGGATTTTTTGCCACCAGCTCGTGGATATGCGCCGCCGCCGCAGGCGTGAGCGTTAATCCGCGCCAGGCAAAATCGGCAGGATTGAAGGTTTCTGAATGCAGTTCCATAGGTCCACCTCATCTGATTAGCCATCAGGGCATAACACCATGTTAGTGATAACGATTATCACTTCAACCCTCTGACAGCAGGGGCATTCGGCTAAACCGCCCTTTTTGTCTACTTTTATTAAGCATAGACCCTGTCACAAGATGCGGGCGGGATGGATATAATTGTTCAATGCTTTGAAAAATAATGGCTTATTCCATCAGGCAGGCAGTGGAGAGAGGAAAAGTAAAATATGCATCGGAAATGCCTATTTTTAAAATAGCTTTTGTTCAGGAAGTGACAAAAAACAAAAAAGGCCCGCAAGGCCTCTGATAATCAGTGATGGAATGTAACGGTGAAACCCTGTTCACGCCAGTGATCGAGCTGTTCCTGCTGGCGCGGTGTCGGCGATTTTCCGGTCCAGACGAAGATTTTCTGCCCGGGGAACAGTTCGGGACGTGGCGAATCAATTGGCTCCGCCAGTACGTCAATGTGCCAGCCTTTCTGTGCCAGGCGCGCGGCTTCAAGCCACAGATGGGTGCGGTCGTCGCATTCCCAGCCAATAAGCAGCGCATCTTTGCCCGCTTTCTTGCGCGACTCCGCCAGGTTTGCAATCGCGAATTCAATCAGGACGCCGTCCAGCATACTTGCCATGTGGCGCACGGTGTTTTGATCCTGATTCATTCGCTGGCGGACGGGGGAAATAATGTTATCGATCAGCGCATCCATCGGGTGATCCCGGCGGAATTCGCCTATTTTGGCACGCAGTTTAGCCGGGCTGGCATAGCGCAGAACGGTCATCATCTCTTCCTGGAAAGTAGACCAGTTACCCTGAGTCATCACTTCCTTGTTTTCCAGCAAGGCTTTCACTTTTCCGACCGACACGCCGCTCTTCATCAGGCGTTTGATCTCTTCGATACGCAGGATATCTTCATCGTCGAACTGACGATGACCCCCTTCGCTGCGCTGCGGCTTCAACAATCCATAACGGCGCTGCCAGGCACGCAGCGTAACGGGGTTGATACCGCATCGTTCGGCCACTTCGCCGATACTGTAATAGGCCATTAACTCCCTCACGCTCAGAACTTCCATACCTAACTGCACCAACCTTATCAGATTGTACAAACCATTTGTATAACTAAGACCATATTTTGCACGGGTGGATGGGAGACTCCCCCATCCATCTGTTAATACATTGTTGTATAAAATTTGCCGTTCGTACAGTTAAGAGTGCCGGTTTATGTACAGCTTTATTATTATTCGAACTTTTTCTCTGGCCACGCTATCGCCGGAATGCCGCCATGCCGGGGGCTGGCGAAAAGATGTCCCTGGAACTGGGAAATTCCCGCAGATTCCAGCCACATCCACTCTTCCGCCCTCTCAACACCGACCGCGCAGATCTGAATTTCCAGCGAGGAGCAGCATTTGATAATCGCCTGAATAATGGCTTGTCGGGGACCGCTTTTATGCACGTTCGCCACCAGATCGCGATTAATCTTAATTCGGTCAGGCTGGAACTGGGCCAGCAGCTGAAGCCCGGCAAATCCGGCGCCAAAGTGATCGATCGTCACGCTGATACCGGCACTTTTTAGCTGCCTGACTGAATCCGTGAACTCATCGAAACGTGAAATGGCTTCACTCTCGGTGAACTCCACAACGATTTGTTCGGGTACAAACCCATTAGCGTCGATGGCGGTAAGCAGAAAATCTACCGCGTTAGGGACGTTAACCAGCGTCATGGGCAGCAGGTTCAAAGATAATGTCTGGTCCTGTAACCCCAGCGTGCAGGCCATAGAGAGCGCCACCCGCTTGCTTTGCAAATCAGATGCATAAACTTCTTCACGCGGGCGGTTGGCAAAATAGGCTCCCGGCGGATCGCCGGACGGGGTGCGGAGAAGCGCCTCCCAGGAGACGACCTGCTGCATAAACGGATCGACGATCGGTTGAAACGCAAAACTGCAATCCGCCCCTTTCGCAACGACCTCAGGCTGTGCCGATAGATCCGTTTCTTCAGTAACAAAATCCCACGAGTCCGCGGGAGGCAGTTCAAAATAGTTGGCCTTCTCGGTGGCCTCGACAAAGGTGCGGAAAAACTGCAGCGGACGGTCGTTATAGGTCAGCTGATAACGCGTTGTGCCCCTGTTGAGCACCTGCTGCAGCACCTCTTCCCTGTCAAACTGGCGCAAATCAAACAGCTCCATGCCGAGGTTGCCAAAGCGCCGGACAGGCCCGTGATCGCGCATCAGCTCAACAACGTTATGGTGGCGCGGGTCGTTACAGATCTGCTCATAGATAGCCGAAACGTGCTCCACCGGTCCTTCCAGCAACTGGAAAAAATGTGTGCCGTTAAACAGCAAGATCCCCGTGACATTGGATTGCCGGTTTTTATGATTTGCAGCAGCGACCATGGTTTCCAGCGCTTTCACCGGAACGTCCTCGCAGATATGACTGCGGTAAATGATGGTTGTGAGCATGCGATTCCTGGGGTTAGGGTTTTGGCCACAAAAGAGGTGGGTAAGGATCATTTATAGCACATTAATTGCCTGACAAATAATTTACATCTCAACCATTTACGGCACTTAATGAACCTTTTTAATGTGCTGTACAACTTAGCAACACCATATCATTTTGTACAATATATCCTGTAGCATTGTCGACGCACAATAAGCCCGCAACAACATGAAAAGAAAGAACTTTATAAAATATATCACAATAAAATTAAAAATCTGTACATTTTTGATGTACAGATTTGGAAATTATGTATACCTTAAATGTAACGTTACTGATTACAAAATTTTACAGGAGCGAAACATGCAGCAGAAAGGTTACGTCACAGATTCCGCAGCAGCGATCGCACAGTACTTCGAAAAAGCCGCGCTTCCTACCCAACAGGAAACGCTGGGTCAGGTGGTGGTTGAGATCCTTAGCGACGGGCGAAACCTTAACCGCAAATCGCTCTGCACTAAACTCTTAAGCCGCCTTGAAAGGGCCAATGGCCCTGAAGAGGAACAGCATTACCACATGCTGCTTGGTTTACTCTTCGAACGATAACGTTATGAATCGTAGTAACGCGGACAAAATGACCGATCGTCTGATTGGCGAAGCTGTACTTTCTCTTTTGAAAGCGCATGGCCCCGTCACGACGGAGGCCCTGGTTCAGCGTCTGCGGGATATGAAAGCACGCGAAAAGGATCCCCGGCGGCGGGAGACACTGGCGAAGGCGATTGCCGACATCGGCTCAAACAGCTTCGCGTTAAAACGTCGCAGAACCGCGCAAGGACGAACGAACAGAGAGGGATCTCTCAATGACAACAGAGACAATGTAGTGCCGTTATTTGGAAATGGAAAACCGTCCGATCCCAAAAAAATACATTGACTGCAATTCAACAGCTACGGTGAGAACAAATGAGACAAAATATTCAGCTTCAACCCGAATACCATTCTGCTTTTTTAGAAAGCGCGCTGTCGGAATATTTCCGCCACGCAGGCGATCGTTTTGCTGAAGAGTCCGCTGTTTTTTCTACTGCAGTACGCTGTGTTCTGGCTTCCGAAGGCCATCTGTCCAATAAAGCCATCATCCTGTGGTTGATTCAGACCCTGGAAGCGACCCACGACGTGGTACAGGCGGATGTGATCCGCAAAACGCTGGAAATCGTCGTCGGTTACACC
This sequence comes from Enterobacter chuandaensis, assembly GCF_039718975.1. Lineage (NCBI taxonomy): Bacteria > Pseudomonadati > Pseudomonadota > Gammaproteobacteria > Enterobacterales > Enterobacteriaceae > Enterobacter > Enterobacter chuandaensis. The sequence continues at coordinate 2,050,734 of NZ_CP097173.1, read as the reverse complement.
ATGGACGATCTTTAATCTCCCCCCCTTCAGCAACGGGTAATGTGTCATCGTCAAAACTGACGATGGGTATGACGATGACACCCTCTCTTCCTATAACACCCTGTAAATAAAGCGCGTTAAAAATGGCACGGTTTCTGCTTACTCCCTGTTACGGGACTGGGCTTACCAGTCATTTTGCTTCATTTCTTAACAGGTCTGTTATTGATGAAAAAAATCGCCAGCGTCTGCCCATACTGTGGTGCAGGCTGCAAATTAAACCTTGTCGTTGAGAATAACCGTATCCTCCGGGCCGAAGCGGCGGAGGGCGTCACAAACCAGGGCACCCTGTGTCTGAAAGGTTTTTACGGCTGGGACTTTCTTAACGATACCCGCCTGCTCACTCCTCGCCTGACCCAACCGATGATCCGCTACCGCAAGGGAGAGCCCTTTACCCCTGTAACCTGGGAAGAGGCTATCTGCTACACCGCCCAAAAGCTCAGCAGCATTAAAGCGCAGTTCGGCCCGCGCGCGATCATGACCACCGGGTCATCGCGCGGAACCGGGAATGAAACCAACTACGTGATGCAAAAATTTGCCCGCGCGGTGCTGAATACCAACAACGTTGATTGCTGCGCGCGCGTCTGTCACGGCCCTTCCGTCGCCGGGTTACAGGAGACCCTCGGCAACGGCGCAATGAGCAATTCCATCAACGATATTGAACACTCTAAATGTCTGCTGGTCTTTGGCTATAACTGCGCGGATTCCCACCCTATCGTCGCCCGGCGCGTGCTTAAGGCCCGTGAAAACGGCGCGAAAATTATCGTCTGCGACCCGCGCCGCATTGAAACGGCGCGCATTGCCGATCAGCATCTGCAACTGAAAAACGGTAGCAACATGGCGCTGGTAAACGCCTTTGGCTATGTGCTGCTGGAAGAGGAGCTGTACGACAAGAACTACGTCGCACGGTTTACCGAAGGACTTGAGGCCTATCGCCAGACGGTGAAAGAGTATGCCCCAGAACGCGTAGAACACCTCACCGGCATTGCCGCCCGCGACGTTCGTCAGGCGATGCGCACCTTTGCGGCGGCCCCTTCCGCTACCGTGATGTGGGGAATGGGCGTCACGCAGTTTGGCCAGGCTGTCGATGTGGTCAAGGGACTTTCAAGCCTGGCGCTGCTGACGGGTAACCTTGGCCGCCCTGCCGTCGGCGTCGGGCCGGTGCGCGGGCAAAATAATGTTCAGGGCGCCTGCGATATGGGCGTTCTGCCCAATATGTTCCCCGGCTATCAGGACGTCACGGACCCGGCGGTCAGACAGAAGTTCGCCGACGCCTGGGGGATTGACGTGACTAAGATGGACAATCGCGTCGGGACGCGCATTACCGAGGTGCCTCACCTTGCGCTGGAGGGCAAGATCAAGGCCTACTACATCATGGGGGAAGACCCGCTCCAGACGGAAGCCGATCTCAGTCTGGTCCGCAGCGGGTTTGACGCCCTCGACTTCGTGGTTGTTCAGGACATCTTTATGACCAAAACAGCGGAAGTGGCGGACGTGCTTCTCCCCGCCACCTCATGGGGCGAACACGGCGGCGTTTTTACCTGCGCCGATCGCGGGTTCCAGCGTTTTGGTAAAGCCATTGAGGCCAGCGGCAACGTTAAGCGCGACTGGGAGATCGTCAGCCTGCTCGCCACCGAGATGGGCTACCCGATGCAGTATGACGATAACCAGCAGATCTGGGACGAGATGCGCGAGCTTTGCCCGCTCTTCTACGGCGTGACGTACAAAAAAATGGGCGAGATGGGGCATGTTCAGTGGCCGTGCCCGACGCTCGATCATCCCGGCACGCCGTACCTGTACAAAAACAATCAGTTCGACACGCCAACCTGCAAGGGACAACTCTTTGCCGCGCCGTGGCGTGCGCCGGCAGAAATCCCTGATGAGGATTATCCTCTGGTGCTCTGCACGGTGCGCGAGGTGGGGCATTATTCATGCCGCTCGATGACCGGGAACTGCGCCGCGCTACAAAGCCTGGCCGATGAGCCTGGCCGGGTGCAGATGAATCCTGTCGATGCGGATAAGTTGGGCATTACCGACGGTCAGCTGGTCTGGGTGCGTTCGCGCCGGGGTAAGGTTATCACCCGCGCCAGCATCAGCGAGCGCATCAATGCCGGCGCGGTCTATATGACCTACCAGTGGTGGATTGGCGCCTGCAATGAGCTGACGCAGGATAATCTCGACCCCACCTCCAAAACGCCGGAAACGAAGTATTGCGCGGTGCAGCTGGAAGCGATTGAGGACCAGCGCTGGGCGGAGGATATCGCGGCGTCGTCTTATCAGACGATGAAAACGCGATTGATTAATGCCGTGAATGTCTGAGGAAAAGAGGCTCACCCGGTGAGCCTCTGGCTTTTATCCGCTTATCCTATCAACAGCAGACACGATAAATCATCACCACCGTTGATTTTTTCAATCGCAAAGTCTATGCGCGCGTCAATAGTCTGATTGTGCATGGTCTTTTCTGACAGGCTGGCGATGGTTTTCATCACCACCTGCCGATCAATATCACCCTGCATCGATTGTACGCTGAGGATGAATTTGACATAGAAAAAGTCCAGCACGATACGATAAAACTGACGCAGGATAGTTTCCGTGTTTTTACCGGGGAAATAGCTGCTGTAGAGCTTATACAACAGGTAATTGCGTAACACGTGAGGTTCTGACAGGCAGGACGACTCGCACAGTTTCTGCCATTGCTGATTAATGCCGTCGAATTTTGCGTCCAGCTCAGACGCGTCGTTCAGGCCAGAGACATCCAGATAAGAGGCAATCTGCTGATGCCCCCGGAGAATAAAGCCGTCCCGTGCCGAATCCTTCGCCACGTTCGTGCCCATCACCGACAGCGCCAGATATTTCATCGCGTTTGAACGCGCCAGATTACCCGTATCAATCAGCGATTTTCCACTCTGCAGCTCGTCGCGTAACGCCTCGTAGAACTGTTCTACCTCATCAAATTTGTTGTGCAAATCAAAGTTAACGTGCTGAAGGCAGAGAATAAACTGGGCCAGCGCCATCAAATTCTCTTCAATGTTGCGGGATGGCGACTGAATTAAATGCCAGGCAAAAAGGTGGATCACCTGCTGCATCTGCGAGGCAGACTGCCGCTGCCCAATCAGGTTGGTTTTGTAGGTAGCCACTAGCGCCTCCTGCTCGTCAAGCAGCATGGCATCCGGATCAAACAGGACACGTCGCACCACTTCCGGACAGGAGAGCGTCATGGTGTGCCGCGTTTCATTCTGATAGCGGCTTGCGCTTCTGGGATACGTGCTGCAGGTATGCGAGAGCGCCTCTTCCCCTAAATCGCGGTGCACCATGCAGAGTTTGTTTTCATCAATAAAAGGGCACTCCCCTTTTTCGTTTAGCTTCACTCTGGAGTAGTTATTCTTGCCCTTTCGTTGAAGGATCAGATTCTCCTTTGCAATGGCGGCAATCTCTGCATGCGGGGACAGCACATACTTCTGGTGGGTTTTCTTATCAATATGGATTGTCCAGCCGCGACAGCACGAGATTAAGCACTCCGGCCCAACACACTGAAACTTACCGACGAATATCGGCCTGATAGTTTTATGAATTTGCATAGCTAAGGCGTCATTTTATAAAGCATAGAAAGTACCATGACGCCTACGCTATTCTATAGATGCATAACCCCGCACTATGTTTTGCAATTCACAGAATCGAGGGCGCAATTTAGCCGTAATTATTGACCAGATAATCGCGCAGCCGGTTCGGATGGGTATTTTTTTCTACCATCCGGTGAATCAGGGCCATGAGTTCATAATCGCTGCGCAGGTCGAATTTCTGCATCAGCAGATATTTATGGGTAAAGATAGTTTTATCACTGGTATTTAGCTTATTCGCAATCTGCCCTACCGATAACCCGCGGTAAAAATTGACCATAACGCGAACCTGCTGCGGCGATAATATTTTGTGCTGACATTCGTAGCAGCTTTTATTCTTCCAGCGATAGCCCGGTAATTGCGTGCGATACCATGCGATAAAGAGCGCCTCACTGATCCGATCGAGCGAGGCCCGGCGTGAGATAAAAATCATATCCTGAAAACAGGATGGAAATGCCGAGAAACGCTGCTCATCATCAACCAGGCCGATCACAATTCCTTTTTTCCGTGCCTGTAGCTCGGGATAACAGGTCAACGTTTCCCCCTGGCATAAAGAGAGAAAAATGATATCCGCGGCACTGACATTTTCCGGCGTAAGTTCAACCTCAAAATGAAGCTGATGCCTGAAATTATGCAAGAAGAACTCCCCCAGAAAACGCTGCAAGCCATCTCGAAAAAATGAATCTGTCTCTTTTATCAGAATATTCAACATTAACGTTACCGACATCTGTCAATCATTAAGAAATATCAACCAACATACTGATTAGTTGTACTGCATCGTCATGACGACGACGGCACTGATGCTCCCCGGCGTTGCGCCGCCCGTGGAAGATCTGACCGAAGCCAGCATGGCCATCGTTGCGGTTCTGTCTGCTGAAATAGCTTGTGTAATACTTGTACCGGTCCCCTTCATGGTCCCGGTTGCGGCCTCACTCATCGCAATCGCGACGTTCGTGGCCGAACCGCTGTTCATGTAGTAATCCGCCCCGGCGACCGGATCGGGATTTCCGGTAAAGGAGACCGTCACGCTACGCGTCCCTGCCGGACACTGGGTAAACAGCAGGTTAAACGGAACAGGGTCGGACGATGACCCCGGCGTGGCCATGTTAGATGCCTGAATATTACCGAGGTTAATATTAAGATGGTCATTTCCCCCGTTAAAGATACAGGGAGAAGCAACAATATTTCCGGTGACGCTGACGTTAACGCTGTCCGCCGCAAAGATATTGCTGCTGATTAATGTGGCGGCGAGCGCGGCCGTGCGCAGAATATTCATCGTTTTATCCATTACTGATACGTCAAATTTAAGGTTGCAGACGCATTGGCGGTACCGGGGTCGACCGTCGTTTGGGTCTGGTAATAACGCGCCGTTAACGGAAATGCCTGCTGCCCACCCGCAGCGGCATTTAGCGGCAGACGGGTATTTAACGTGAGAGGCGTACCGTTATAGAGTAACTGCACGCCAACCCCTTTCGCCGTGCCGGTATTACCCTGCCCCGTCAGCGCGAGCACGCTCGTTGTTGCCACGTCCGGGTTCTGAATACCGCTGAGCGAAACGTTGACGTTTGCCCCCGGATCGCAGTTCAGACCCAGGTTTTGCGTATTCTGTGCACCCGTCGGCGTGATGCCGACCGTTGAGCCAAAAGCTGCGGCAGAAATATCACCGATGGGAAACGTCAACTGCGGTGTCGTAATGGTGCAGGCCAGCACGTTGATGGTTCCGTCCAGCAGCGTAGCCGTCAGGCCATCATGATAAACACCATCGCTCCCCTGCAGCATAACGACACCCAGTACACCGGGCGTCAGCGAGCCAGAAGCAACGGGGCCGGTAACGACAAGTTCTATTTTGCCGCCCCACCATTCGACATAATTTGTCTGCGCGTTATAAGAAAAGGTATAGGTCGGGTTTTCAAAATAATTACCTGATGAAAAGCGCACGCCAATACCGCTTACATTGGTGTTATAAACGTGATTACCGTAAGTACTCAGCGTTGCATTTAGATAACGCATGCTAAATCCGAGCATTAACGGATTGGTACAGCCGCTTAAATAAGATCCGGTGACCGACGCATTTTTTGAAAATAATACTGTGCCCACCGCGACATCACGCTGCACCGTAATTGTGCCGATGGATAACGTGGATTCCTGTGGCGTAATCGTTGTGCAGGTTCCTGCATGAGCACTATTCCAGGCCGCGGTGATACACAGCAGGAACAGGATGTTAAGTATGCGCATTTTTAAAAACCCTAAAGACAATTGACGTTAATTTCTGTAATTCCGCCTGCCGGAGATTGCGTTGAAAGACGGAACGGCGCGCGGCACTGCCGATCGCTTTCCGCTCCCCACGTGACGAATACTGTCCCCTGTGTATCCAGGCCGGTGACGTATACCTGACCTCTGTCGCCAACAATAAAGCTGCTGTTGTCGCTTCCTTTCAGGCTCGCGATTGCGCCAAAGGGAACAAAATGGCCGTTATGCATTAACGTAATTAATGCCCGCCGTCCCACTTTCGCCTGATAGTCGGCCAGGACGATTGCACCGCGCGTCGGTGTTACCGTGCGGGTATTAATATCCAGCTCAACGTCATCCGGCATACTTTCCGGGGCAAGCGTGATGTCATTTTTACGGTACACAGAAAGGTTACTGACCACCGTGTATCCCCGGAAATCTGTTTTTACTCCCGGCTGATTACGGATATCCACATCGTGCGCGCCCGGCGCGCTAATCAGAACGTTGGTCTCCCCCAGGGGCTGAGACAGCGTGATCCCTTCCCTGTGAGCAAGAATGCCCCCCTGCAGACCATAGTTAAGACGCTCGCTGTTTTTGTCGTAGCTGTAGCCCGCCGTCACTTCGCCGTACGTGCCCCTGTAATCCCCGTTCATGTTGCCCGTGTAGCCCACGCCGTCCGACCCGTACCCTTGCTGAACGTTCCAGTTCAGTGCATGGTTTTCCAGCGCCACGCCGTTCAGACCAATATTCTGCGTGGTGCCGTTATTCTTGCTGGCGCTCACGCTATAGTTAGCCCAGGTCTGCGGCAGGAATTTTTCAAGCGGAATGCTGACGTTAAAGGCCAGCAGCTGATCTTTGTCGTAGCGTTTATTGCCGTCATATGAACCCGCGCTGCCGTTTTTACTGTAAGTCCAGGTGAGTCCGTAGCTGATGTTGTGCCAGTAGTTGTTGTAACCCAGGCTGTATGACGCCATCGTTTTGCCCGAATTCCAGTAATCTTCACGGGCCGCGCTTAGCGTCAGCGAGCCAAGATTGCTGCCCAACGTCTGGCTCATCGTGAGTTCGGCACGGTTACGACGACGGTCCTGGAGCGCAGAGCTGTCGCCCCAGGAATCGAGGACCTCCTGCATGCCGTAGTAACCGCTGGTCGAATAGCGGTAGCCCGCAATCGAAAATTGGGTCCCTGTCCCGGCAAAGTTCTTGCTGTATCGCGCACGCCAGGACTGCCCGTTGGATTTTTCTCCCCCCTGCGGGGTTGACCAGGCCTGGGTCATATCCGCAGAAATCGCGCCGAAATCGCCCATATTTTTCCCGATCCCGGTGGCGATGGACTGATATTTACTCGACTCCTGCAGCCCGCCATACAGCGTGAGGCCATACGGCAGACCATAAATCCCCGTGATTTGGCCAAACGGGGTCTTATCCACGCTGCTGCTGTAAGAACGATACTGCCCTCCGGTCACCGCATACTTCAGGCGTCCTTCGCGCTGCAAAACCGGTAATGAGGCATAAGGCAGGGTGAAATGCTGCTCGCTGCCGTCCGCTTCCTTAATGGTGACATCCAGATCGCCCGCGCCACCGGTGGGATACATATCGGTAATTTCAAAGGCGCCTGGCGCGACATAGGTCTGGTAAATCTGATAGCCATTCTGGCGAACAATGACCTGAGCATTGGTGCGCGCAATCCCACGCACGACGGGCGCATAGCCTTTGAGCGAATCCGGGAGCATGTCGTCATCTGAAGCCAGCTGTCCGCCGCGAAACGGCATACTGTCGAACACGTCGGCGGGTGCGGAGCTGTCACCCAGGGTGAGTTCGGCCCTGAACGGAATAATGGCCCGCTGAGCATAGGTGTAGACGGTATCCCATTTATCGTGCCCGTTCTCATCACGCGACCAGGTGGTGTAATTGCGCAGTCGCCATGGCCCAACGTTGAGGCCTGGACGTAAGTTGGCATACTGGCTGCTGCTGTTTTTACTCTCACTCTGTTTCGCCCAGCTGTTGGCTCCGCTCAGGCTGTAATTAAGCATCGCGGCGGTGATCCCCTCATCCCACTGTTCTGGCGGGACATACCCTCTGGCAGGCAGGTCGATCGCGGCCTGAGGAATGCTGATAACAAGCCGCTGTGCGCCAAACTGAAAATCCGCAGTGGCATGAGGAATTGCCTGCAGGTTGACGCAGGATGTGCTTTCAACCGCCAGGTTAGGAAACAGCGCCGTTTTGACGCCCCATTTTTTTAGCTGATCCATGCTCAGACAGGGCTGCAGGCTATCGTTTTCCTGCCCGTCTTTCCCGGCAACAAAATCAATATCGCTGGTCTCAATAAGCTGGTCGTCAAGGATGATGTCAACATGGTATTTCCCTGGTGCCTGCGAACCTGATTCAAACGCAGATAAATCGGCTTTACCCATTCCCGGATTATCCAGCTCCACCAGATCGGCGTTAAAGGAATCACGGGCGTTAACCACGGGTATTGCATTCGCCAGCGCGAAGGCAATACACATTGCCAGACGCGCGGGCTGCATTTTTATATTTTTCGTTGCCATCATCATAAACCTGACTCGATATTGAGGATGCCGCTTTTTTCAGGAACTAAAAGCTGGCCTGATGTATTATTCCCGGGCTGCCATAGTCGTTAATCACTTTGAATACGATCTGATTGCCATTGACGCCTGGGGGTAAGCGAAATGCTGCCACTGCACCAGGCGCAACCCAGGAAACATCCTCCAGCTTTTTACCGCCGACGCTTATTTCATTAAAGTTGATCACATACGGTGTAGGGTTGGTGACCTGAAGGTTATTTCCACTACGAGACCAGGTTAATTTATTCGCCTGCTCTTCCGGCGTTGACGCCTTCAGGCTTGTCGGGCGATAAATAAGCTTGATGCGTGTTTTAACGGCAATTTGCAACGAGTTTGCCTGTTTGCTCGCTGAAGGTATCGCTTTAATATTTAACCAGAAGAGGCTTTCTTTATCCTGCGGCAGTGAGCCCGAGAGTAAAATACGTTCAATATTTTGCTGGCCGCCGTTCAGTCTGTACAAAGGTGGCGTGACGATAAAAGGTGCTTTATTAGCATTACCCTCTGGCATGTCGACCCAGGACTGGATTAAATAAGGGGCGGTATCCGCATTATTTACACTGATGGACGCCTCTTTCTTCCCGCCATCAAAAATTACGCGAGTGCCACCAATAATAACCCCGGCATAAGCGTGCGAAACAGATGCAGTAATAACCGCCGCGCTCAGCAGGGTTTTGCTAATAAAATTCATTTTGGACCTCTTAAAACAAGGGGGCAGTTTATGCCCCCGCGCAGCGCCTCGCGGAGCTGACTCTTGTTCTGCTTAATGACTAGTTGTAAACAACGGAGAAGTTAGCGACGGAGTTTGCAGGACCGGCCGTTACCGATGCCGCCGTTGAAATATACTGTGCGTAGAAATTCAGCGTATTGTCAGCGGTGCTGCTCAGTACATAGTTGTAGCCGTTGCTGCCGTGCAATGGCAGATCGGCTTTATCAGCGGTCATCAAATTAATGGCGACACCCGTTGCCGCACCGGCGACAGAGGTATCAATCGCCAGCAGATCGGCATTAGTCAGATCGGGCGTACCGTCAAAACGAACTTTAGCACTGGTGACCGTAACCGGGCAGTTCTTCAGAATAATATCGAATTTCGTTGCCGCCGTTCTGGAACCCGTCGTCGGGAATTCTGTTTTATAATAATCACCTAATACGACCACCTGGTTTTGAGAGGCTACCGCCACGTCACAGGCTGAATCCAGGATGTTACCATTAAAATTAACGGTTCCTGCGGCGGCGAGAGCATTGCCCATCATTAAGGCTGAACCTGTCGCAACCATCGCTAAAATAATACTCTTTTTCATAATGTTCATTTTCCTGTTTACGGGATAACTTTATTTATTATTGAAATTCAAGCAGCGGAAGACCGATAAAAGAATCGCTAAGGGTTCTTTTATTTTTCGCTGAATGGCTTAAGGTCTTCCTGACTGACTGGTCAAAATTTATATAATCATTTTAATGAATACAACTTTTAGATGGTCTAGCTGTAGACTCTGATTTAACGAAAATTCAACATTTGCGTCAGGAAATTCTTATCTGGTATTGCAGAAGTCTATTATTAGACCTTGCACGCTTTTTCTTTCTATTCAAATAGTTAGTTTTCGAAGGGTGCCCGGTCTACTTTTAGACCTCACCAGAATATTCCCTGAGTTCTTCATTTTTAAGATAATTCTCTTTGCCGATCAAAAATTGATCACACAAGAAGTCGATGTGAGGTATCTTATGAATACACGTTTAACCACCCCACTGAATAATTATCAATCCTCAGTTCTGGATTTAAAGCCGTTCGCCGATATCGACGCCCTGATTAAACATGTGCTGCCAGCCGCCAGCAGAATGATCATCGGTCGGGGGGAGACGGTACATTATTATAAAGATGATGTTCGGCAGTGTTTTTTGTTAATCCAGGGCAGCGTGGCGCTTCACCGTCGCGGCGACGGTATTGTGTTAAATTCTGAATCTGCGCCGTTTATTCTGGGCGTCAGCAGCCAGTTTTCCTCTGAGCACCTGTATGTCAGGGCGCTGGAGACTGCCGAGATCGCGCGCGTGTCGCTGGAGAGTTTCAACCAAATTGTGTCGCAGCATGATTTATGGGAGCACTTCTCAAAGCTGCTTATTTATACCGCCTCGCGTGTGTACGAGCATTGCGCACAAATATCGCAAATGTCCGCTTACGATATCATCCGCTTCCAGCTTGTTGAACTGATGCAGGAGCCGGACGCCATACGGCAAAATACAACGGCGGCGGCCTACATCAAAAGCCGGACGTATCTTTCGCGCAGCGGAATTATGCGAATCCTGGCGGAACTGCGGAACGGGAAGTACATCACCATGGAACGCGGCGTGCTGCTTGAAATCCACCATCTGCCACGAAAATATTAAGCACCCCCGTGCCTGTGCCCGCGAGAGACGCTATAATTAGCCAGGTTATTTTTAAGGTTACCGGCTACCATGTCCCGTCCAGAAACGTCTCACCGTGGCTCGCCCTACGCACAAGAGCTTATTTCTTATTTACTGCCTGAATGTACAACACGAAGAACCGCTCGCGGCGAGCGGCTTGACCTTCAGATCAACGGTCAGGGCATGTGCTATTTAATTCTTGAGGGGACGATCGCCATCTACAGAAGAAGCGACGATATGATGCTCTCCACGGCCCGCAGCCCCGCCCTCTTCGGCCTCGCGAATCTCACTGATATCTATTTCAATGATTATCTCAAGACCGTTACCCCGTGCCTGATCGGTACGCTCACCACCGAGCGCGTGAATGAGATTATTAAAGAAAAAGCGCTGTGGGGGCTGCTCTCAAAACAGCTTATGTTTGTATACAACCGTCTGTATAACAACGTCATGCCGCAGGGTGCACCGACGGCGTACGAGATGATTCGCCAGCAGTTGATAAAGCTGATGGATGAAGATGAAAGCTATCGCGAAAGCGTGACGGCGGAAAGGTATATCAGGGAGAAAACCCAACTCTCCCGCAGCGGGGTAATGCGTATTCTGGCGGATTTAAAAACCGGTGGGTTTATCGAAATAGAAGACGGGCGGCTCATCAAAATCAACAAACTTCCCGCCCGTTACTGAATTGCGGGCACAAAAAAGGCCGCGCAGGCGGCCTTTCTCAACAACACTCACTCAATGGACGTGAACGCCCAACCGCCAGGCAAAGTAAATCTCTTCTCGTAACTCATTTGAAGAGAGCGCCAGCAGATCCGTGAACTCCAGCTCAAGCTGTTTCAGCTTTTTCAGGTACTGCGCCGGAGACAGGTTGCTTTTATCGCGACGTAAATATTCAATTGCCAGCTGTGTTGGGGTTATTTCAGTATCCATGATGTCCTCGCTTATGTACAAATCCTGACCAGTATATCACAACACACTGGCTAGTTTTTGACCAAAGGCAATTCATCTGAAAACTTTACACGACCGCCGTCGTCAGACGCGACGAGCAACACAGGCGGTCCTGCTCGTCGAGAATATCGATCTGCCACACCTGGTGACGGCTACCGGCGTGCAGCGCGCGGCAGATACCGCGAACGCGCCCGCTGCGCACCGAGCGAATGTGGTTAGCGTTCACCTCAAGCCCGACAACCTTCTGCTCGCCTTCGGTGCAGAGATATCCCGCAACGGAGCCAAGGGTTTCAGCCAGCACGACGGATGCCCCGCCGTGCAAGAGGCCAAACGGCTGGTGGGTGCGGTTATCGACAGGCATCGTCGCCTCCAGATCGTCTTCCCCGATACGGGTGAACTGGATATCCAGCAGCCCCACCATATTTCCCTCGCCCATGGCATTCAGCGCCTGCAGCGTGACGGCACGTTTCCAGATCATCCGATTATCTCCAGTAAAGCCTGTAATGGGTGGCGTACGCCGTTACCCTCTACCCGTTTCACCTGGCTGCGGCAGGAGTAGCCCGTCGCCAGACAGCGGTTGCGCGGCAAACGCTGCATCGCCTGATGCCACGAGAGCTCATAGATGCCGAGCGAGTTGGCGTGGTTTTTCACTTCGTGGCCGTAGGTGCCCGCCATACCGCAGCAGCCCACGCTGACGCTCTCCAGTTTCGCACCGAAACGCGCAAAAATAGACGCCCACTGCGCCGGCGCGCCGGGCAGCGCCGTCACCTCGGTGCAGTGGCCGAACAGATACCACGACTCACCGCTAACCTCCTGAATGGCTTTCTCTTCAAGGGCCGCAGGCAGCCACTCGTGAACCAGCATGACGTGGAAATCGCCGCGCTTTTCACCCAGCGTCTGCTTGTATTCATCGCGATAGCAGAGCACCAGCGCCGGATCGACGCCGACCATCGGCAGCCCAAGCCCGGCGACCCGGTTGAGAAAATCAGCGGTTTTTTGCGCCGTTTTCGCAAAGCGGTTCAGGAAGCCCTTAATGTGCTGCGCCTTGCCGTTTGGCGAGAACGGCAGCACCACGGGCTGATACCCCAGTTTTTCAGCCAGGCGGATGAAGTCAGCGACCACCTGGGCATCGTAGTAGCTGGTAAACGGATCCTGAACCACCAGCACCACATTCGCTTTTTGCTCAGGGGTCAGTGCCTCAAGCTGTTCGAGGGTCATGTTCGCCGAGCGGTGGCCGACGAGCTGTCGCTGCAGCGACGGCACCGACAGCAGCGGCAGATCGACCATACCGATATGCTTTTCGGAAAGCTTGCGCACCAGCGGCTGATTGATAAAGAAGTTGAACGTCTTCGGCGCGCGCGCCATCAGCGGCGCATAGCTTTCTACCGTCGCCACCAGATGGTCGCGCACCGGGCGCAGATAGCGGGTGTGGTAAAGCTGCAGGAAGCGCGAACGGAACTCCGGCACGTCAATTTTAATCGGGCACTGGGTGGAGCAGGCTTTGCAGGCCAGGCAGCCGGACATCGCCTCTTTCACCTCGTGGGAAAAATCATACTCGCCCTTGCTGGCATGCCAGCTGTTGCGGGAGCGTTCAATCAGCGAACGCAGGCTGGCCCGTTTTTCCGGCAACGCCTGCTCCAGCTTGAGCGGATCGACGCCACGGTCGGCCAGCAGACGCAGCCACTCGCGTACCAGCGTCGCGCGCCCTTTCGGCGAGTGTATGCGGTTGCTGGTGATCTTCATCGACGGGCACATCGGGCTTTTCGCGTCGAAGTTAAAGCACAGGCCGTTGCCGTTACACTCCATCGCGCCGCGCCAGGAGGCGCGCACCGCAATCGGGATTTGTCTGTCATACGTGCCGCGCTTGACGGCATCAACCTGCAGCATCGGCGCATCCACGCCTTCAGGCGGGCAAATTTTCCCCGGATTGAGACGGTTATCCGGGTCGAATGCCGCTTTCACCTTGCGCAGCTCTGCATAAAGCTGTTCGCCGAAGAACGCCGGGCTGTATTCCGCGCGGAACCCTTTCCCGTGTTCACCCCACAGCAGACCGCCATATTTGGCGGTTAAGGCCACCACGTCGTCGGAGATCTGCTTCATCAGGATCTCCTGCTGCGGGTCGCACATGTCCAGCGCCGGACGCACGTGCAGCACACCGGCGTCGACGTGGCCGAACATGCCATAGCTCAGGCCGTGGCTGTCCAGCAGGGCGCGAAACTCCACGATATAATCCGCCAGATGCTCAGGCGGCACGCAGGTATCTTCGGCAAACGGAATCGGCTTCGCCGCCCCTTTCGCATTGCCGAGCAGGCCCACCGCTTTTTTACGCATCGCGTAAATACGTTCGATACCGGCCAGATCGTTACACAGCTGCCAGCCAATCACGCCCCCTTCGCCCTGCGCAATCCGCTCATCCAGACGCTGGCAAAGCGTCGTCACCTGGCGCTCAATCAGTTCGGCGTCATCACCGGCAAACTCCACGATGTTGAGGCCGAGCATCTCTTTATCCGGCACGTCGGTAATCAGATCGCTTACGGAGTGCCAGACGATATCTTCCCGCGCCAGGTTGAGCACTTTAGAGTCGACGGTTTCCACCGACAGCGCCTGCGCGTCAACCATAAACGGTGCATTGCGCAGCGCAGAGTCGAAGGAGTCGTATTTGACGTTCACCAGGCGACGCACCTTCGGCAGGCGGGTGATATCCAGCCGCGCCTCGGTAATAAACGCCAGCGTCCCTTCGGAGCCGGTCAGCACGCGGGTTAAATCAAACTGGGTCAGGTCGTCATTAAAGACGTGGCGCAGATCGTAGCCCGTTAAGAAGCGGTTCAGTTTCGGGAATTTGTCGAGGATCAGCTGGCGGTTATCGCGGCAGCGTTCCAGCACGGTGCGGTAGATGCGCCCGCTGGCGGTATTGTCTTTACCCAGCGTTTCCGCCAGTTCAACCGGCATCGGCTGCGTATCAAGGATATCACCGCCCAGCAGAACTGCACGCACGCCAAGGACGTGATCGGAGGTTTTGCCGTAGACCAGCGACCCCTGCCCGGAGGCATCGGTGTTGATCATCCCCCCGATGGTTGCACGGTTGCTGGTGGAGAGTTCAGGGGCAAAAAAGTAGCCGTAAGGCTTGAGGTACTGATTAAGCTGATCTTTGATGACGCCCGCTTCGACCCGCACCCACCCCTCTTCAGGGTTGATCTCAATGATGCGATTCATATAGCGCGACATATCAATGATGATGCCCTGGTTCAGCGCCTGACCGTTGGTCCCGGTGCCACCGCCGCGCGGCGTAAAGACCAGCGAGGCGAACCGCTCCTGCGTTGCCAGCCGGGCGATGAGCGCCACGTCGGCCGTTGAACGAGGGAAAACGACCGCATCGGGAAGAAGCTGGTAGATACTGTTATCGGTTGCCATCGTCAGCCTGTCGGCATAGTTCGTGGCGGTATCACCTGTAAAACCCTGTTGCTCCAGTGCCTGCAAAAAATTAAGCACCAGCTGAACGACGCCAGGTGCCTGAGAAATCTGTGGGATCATGACTGTCGACCCTAATTAGAGTTGTATGAAATCGTTTGCGTGTATCTTAAAAGTTTTATCACATTTTTTTCTTATAATCTCTGCTGAATTACAGGCAGAATTCGCCTGTCAAAAACCGCTGACATCACTAATGATTAGAGAGACGCGGTTTTCCATTCCCGCCAGTCGTACTGGCGTTCTTTAAAGGAAAGTTTCATTTATGGTCAATCTTCGCCAGCCCAGGGATGTTGCGCAAATTCTGCTGTCGGTGCTGTTCCTGGCCCTCATGATTATTGCGTGTCTGTGGATTGTTCAACCCTTTATTCTCGGCTTCGCCTGGGCTGCGACCGTTGTCGTCGCCACGTGGCCTCTGCTGCTGCGCTTGCAGAAACTGCTGTTTGGCCGCCGCGGGCTAGCCGTGCTGGTGATGACCCTGCTGCTGTTCCTGCTGTTTATTATCCCGATTGCCCTGCTGGTGAACAGCCTTGTCGACTCCAGCGGCCCGGTGATCCGTGCGGTGACCAGCGGCGACCTGACGCTGCCGGACCTCGCCTGGCTGAACAGCATTCCTGTCGTGGGCGCTAAACTTTACAGCGGCTGGCATAGCCTGCTGGAGATGGGCGGCAGCGCGCTGATGGCGAAAGTGCGGCCTTATATCGGCACTACCACCACCTGGTTTGTCGGTCAAGCCGCGCATATTGGCCGCTTTATGATGCACTGCGGCCTGATGCTGGTCTTCAGCGCCCTGCTCTACTGGCGCGGTGAGCAGGTTGCTTTAGGGGTTCGTCACTTTGCCACCCGCCTGGCGGGAAAACGCGGTGACGCTGCGGTGCTGCTGGCCGCGCAGGCCGTGCGTGCGGTGGCGCTGGGCGTTGTGGTGACGGCGCTGGTACAGGCAGTGCTGGGCGGTATCGGCCTGGCGATTTCCGGCGTACCGTACGCCACCGTATTTACCGTAGTCATGCTGATGACCTGCCTTGCGCAACTGGGGCCCTTGCTGGTGCTGGTTCCGAGCATTATCTGGCTTTACTGGACGGGTGATACCACGTGGGGCACGGTTCTGCTGGTCTGGAGCTGTGTAGTCGGTACGATGGATAACGTGATTCGCCCCATCCTCATCCGCATGGGGGCGGATCTGCCGCTGATCCTGATCCTCTCAGGCGTCATCGGCGGACTGATTGCCTTCGGGATGATCGGCCTGTTTATTGGCCCTGTCCTGCTCGCCGTCACCTGGCGTCTGTTCTCCGCCTGGGTGCATGAAGTGCCGCCGCCAGAAACCGACCCGGACGCGATTCTGAGCGAACTGGAAGAGCTCGAAGAGAAAAACACGCATTAAGACTTTTTTGCCGGGTGGCGCTAACGCTTACCCGGCCTTCACTCTTTCGCACAATACTTAAACACTACTAAAGTATTTATTCATTACTCACTGGTCAGACCCGCCATTTCAGCAGTAAGTCCGCTATTATCCTCAAGAAATCTTTACGTCTCTTTAACTATTGAGACGAATCTGATCGACGCTAAAAATTACAATGCCTACTATTAGCTCACGGTTATAAATCAACACCTTGATTTATAAGCATGGAAATCCCCTGAGTGAAACAACGAATTGCTGTGTGTAGTCTTTGCCCATCTCCCACGATGGGCTTTTTTTTATCCTGACTACGCGCGCTTCACGTCACAGCGGCTGATCATCCGCCACTCACCGGACAACACCCGCGTTTCCCCTGTCACAGTGACCGTCACCGCCTCGCGAATATCCGCTGACGATGCGCCAATCTGCAGTTCAAACTCACCCGGCTCAACGATGCGTTTCCCGTCCCGACGCGTGAAGTTGAACATCTCAACCGGCAGCGTAAAGCTGAGCGTGGCGGTTTCGCCCGGCGAGAGCGTGACGCGCTGGAAGGCCTTCAGCTCCTGAAGCGGCCGCACCTGCGTGGCAACCTTATCCCTGACGTAAACCTGCACCACTTCGCTGCCGCTGCGTTCGCCGGTGTTAGTCACGTCAATACTGAGCACGACATTGCCGTCAACCGGCACGCGGCTTTCAGCCAGGCGCGCCTCTCCCCAGCTAAACGACGTCCATCCCAGGCCAAAGCCGAACGGATAACGTGAACCAAAATGGAACGCGAACGGCGTGCCACCGCTTTTCAGCTTGTGGTTATAGTAGTACGGCATCGCCCCGGCGCTTTTCGGCACGCTGACCACCAGCCGACCCTGTGGCTCCGCGCGTCCGGTTAACACATCCGCAATCGCCCAGCCCCCTTCCTGCCCCGGTGCCCAGGCCATCATCAGCGCGGCGACCTTATCCTCCAGCCCCTGCAGGTTGTACGGACGCCCGCCGGTCATCACGACGATCACCGGTTTGCCGGTGGCGACCAGCGCCTCCAGCAGCCGTTGCTGCACGCCGGGCAGATTCAGGGAATCGGTATCGGAGCCTTCCCCTACCGTGCCGCTCTGGAACAGCCCGGCGAGATCGCCCACGCAGGCCACCACCATGTCACTCTCCTGAGCGGCGCTAACCGCCTCGGGGATAAGTGCGGTACTTTGCGACACCGGAGACTGCTGCATTGGCTTGCCGCCGCTGTCGCCGGGGAAGACCGGCGCGCCCGCCATCCGTTTTTCGATAATGTGGCACCCTTTGGCATAACGGACGTTCGATGCGCCAAGGTACTGCGCCAGCGCCGCGCGCGGGGTCGTCACCTGCGAGGTCTCTTCCACCATGTCGCTGATAATCAGATGAACCGGGAAGCTGTAGCCGCTGAGTAACGCCAGCGGATCGTCTGCCGTCGGCCCGATCACCGCCACGCGAGGTTTGCCATTCAGCGGCAGAATGCCGTTGTTTTCCAGTAGCGTGACCGATTTAGTTGCCACCTCCCGCGCCACCTGCCGGGTAGTCTCATTTTGCAGATCGATAGCGTTTTCATCCGCGTACGGTTTTTCAAACAGGCCAAGACGGAATTTTTCGGTCAGCGTGCGCGCCACGATCTCATCGACTTTCGCCATAGAGATCAGCCCCCGCTCTACCGCTTCCGCCAGATGGCGTGCGCAGTCATCCTTCGGCAGCTCAACGTCCAGCCCGGCGTTAAAGGCCAGCGCGGCGGACTCCGCTGCGTCGTGGGAAATGCCGTGGTGCTGGTGCAGCAGGCTGACGCCGCCGTAGTCCGCGACAATAATCCCGTCGAAGCCCCACCGTTCGCGCAGGACGGTAGTCAGCAGGAAGCTGTCGCTGTGCCCCGGCTGGTTATCAATATCGTGGTAGGCAGGCATCACCGAACCGGCGTTCGCCAGCTTGACCGCCATTTCAAACGGCAGCAGGAAGGTGTCGTTCAGCTCGCTAAAGCCAAGATGAACCGGGGCATGGTTGCGCGCCCCTTCGCTGAACGAGTGGCCCACGTAATGCTTGAGCGTCGCCAGCAGATCGCGTTTATCGCCCTGCAACCCTTTCACGTAGGCGGTTGCCATCACTCCAACCAGCCAGGGATCTTCCCCGAAGGTCTCTTCGGTTCGCCCCCAGCGCACGTCGCGGGACACATCCAGCACCGGCGCAAGCCCCTGCTGGCAGCCAACGGAACGCGCCTCTCTACCGATCTGCTCCGCCGCGCGCTGCACCAGCTCCGGGTCCCAGGTCGAGCCGTAGTTCAGCGAGGACGGGAACAGGGTAGCGTCTTTGCACAGCAGCCCCACCAGGCACTCCTCGTGGAACAACGCCGGGATGCCAAGACGCGTCTCTTCCATCATCATGCGCTGCAGGCGGTTGGCCGCGCGCACGCCGGTTTTCGCGTCAACGATGTGTGTACCGAGCGGGCGCGTGATCTGCCCGACGCCCAGCTTCAGCCGCTCGCTGAGCGCGGCCTGCTCGCTCACGCCGGAGAATTCGTCGCTCAAATCGCTGCGCTCGCGGTGGTTGCCGTTTTCATCGAGGATCAGCCAGTAGGCGTGCATCTGGGCGAACTTCTCTTCCGGGATCATGCGCGCCAGTAAATCGGCGACGCGCTCGTGTACGGGACGTCCCGCATCCTTATAGATAGCCGTCATGTTTTACTCCTGTAGTGCGGAAGGGGTTGCCGGGCTAAGCTGCCCTGCGTCGGGTCTTACCTCACGCTTGCTGGCCAGCTCCCGGGCGATGGAATCCACCAGCCGGCTGTTGAGCTTATAGATGGAAAGCAGCGCCACCATGCAGAGGAACAGCGCGCACGGAATAAGGGTGAACAGCGCGTTGATGGTGGAGAGCACGTGTGGCGCCTGGGTGGCCTGACCGGGCGCGTAATCCACCATGCCGAGCACCCAGCCGACCACCGCTCCGCCCAGCGCCAGGCCAAACTTGATGGCAAACAGCGCGGTGGAGAAGACCAGCCCGTCCAGGCGGCGGCCGCTGCGATGCTCTTCGTAATCGACCACATCGGAGAACATGGTCCACTGCAGCGGCGTGGTGAGGTTCTGAATAAAACTAAAGACGATGTTAAGGCCAAAGATCAGCCACACCTGCGAAGGCGGCAGGAAGAAAATCAGCGCGCCGAAAATGACAAAGGAAATAATCGTCCACTGATAGGCGCGTACGCGGTCAAATTTCCCCAGCAGGCGTTCGGATAATAATGCGCCGCTTAACGAGGCCACCATCCCGGAAACAATAAAGGCAAAAACCAGTTCCGGGCGTAACAGCACATAGTTGACGTAATACATGGTGGCGGAGCCGCGCGTTACCACCGCCGTTAACAGCAAAATATTAAACACAAAAACAATACGCCACTGGCTGTTCCCGGCCAGCAGTTTTAAATCGGTAAGCATGGAGCCGGAGGTATCATTGCGCGGGGAATAACGCTCGCGGGTCATCAGGAAACAGCAGAAAAACAGCACAATCCCCAGCAGCCCCATCAGGCTCATGGCGTAGAAATAGCCTTTCTGCACGTTGCCCTGGCCCAACAATGAAACCAGCGGCAGGGCAATGACCGTCACAATTAACCCGCCGATAAACGACAGGCCAAAACGCCACGACTGCAGGGAGTGACGCTCGCGCGGATCCAGCGTCAGCGCGCCCGGCATCGCGCAGTAAGGCACGTTAATGGCGGAGTAAATCAGGCTTAAGATCGCGTAGGTCACGCAGGCATAGACAATTTTTGCCGTCGGCCCGACGTCCGGGACGTAGAAGGTAATAAGGCAGCTTACGCCAAAGGGAATAGCAAACCACAGCAGCCAGGGACGGAAACGACCGTGACGCGTCCGGGTGCGGTCGACCAGCGCGCCAATGCACGGGTCGACAAACGCATCCACCACGCGCACCACTAAAAACATGGTACCCATGATCGCGGCTGGCAAACCAAAAACGTCGGTATAGAAATAAGCAAGAAATAATGTGGCCGTTTGCCAGACCAGCGCGCTGGCCATATCGCCTAAGCCATAACCTATTTTATCTTTGGTACGCAATACAGAGGAGAGTGTCATTGTTATTTGCCTTTTTATCAGGTTAAAACGTATTTCAACCAGTTGCGCATCTTCCGAAGGGAAATGCGCAGTAAGGCTCAAGTATTAGCAACGTGTTGCGCACTAACAATTGTCTTAATTAACAGACAAATTATGATATTTGGTTTTTTAGTTTATTTGTGATGGGGAGCAAATTAGCGGTGAAATAAAAAAGGCGAGGAATAATATCCTCGCCTTTTTCCGGTCAGAATGGTGTTACTTGTTCAGTTCCGCCAGGCTCAGCCAGGTTTGCACTACGGTGTCCGGATTCAGGGACAGGCTATCGATCCCCTCTTCCATCAGCCAGGCGGCAAAGTCTTCATGGTCGGATGGACCCTGACCGCAAATCCCGACGTATTTATCCTGCTTCTTCGCCGCGCGGATGGACATGGAGAGCAGCGCTTTCACCGCCTCGTTACGTTCGTCGAACAGCTCGGAAACCACGCCGGAGTCGCGGTCCAGGCCCAGCGTCAGCTGCGTCATGTCGTTCGAACCAATGGAGAAGCCGTCGAAGTGCTCCAGGAACTGCTCGGCCAGCAGGGCGTTGGACGGGATCTCGCACATCATGATGATCTTCAGCCCGTTTTCGCCGCGCTTCAGCCCCTGACGCGCCAGTTCGTCCACCACCGCTTTCGCCTGATCCACGGTACGCACGAACGGGATCATGATTTCGACGTTGGTTAGCCCCATGTCGTTGCGCACGCGTTTCACCGCCTCGCACTCCAGCGCGAAGCAGTCGCGGAAGCTGTCGGACACGTAGCGTCCGGCGCCGCGGAAGCCCAGCATCGGGTTCTCTTCTTCCGGCTCGTAGCGCTCGCCGCCCACCAGGTTGGCGTATTCGTTAGACTTAAAGTCAGACAGACGCACAATTACGCGTTTCGGGTAGAACGCCGCGCCCAGCGTGGCGATCCCTTCGGTCAGACGCCCGACGTAGAACTCTTTCGGCGAGTCGTAGCCTTTCATCATCTCGCGGATTTCGTTCTGCAGCTTCGCGTCCTGGTCGTCAAACTCCAGCAGCGCGCGCGGGTGAACGCCGATCATGCGGTTAATGATGAATTCCAGACGCGCCAGGCCAACGCCTTCGTTCGGCAGGCAGGCGAAGTCAAACGCACGGTCCGGGTTGCCGACGTTCATCATGATCTTCAGCGGCAGGTCCGGCATGGTATCGACGCTGGAGCTCTTCACGCTGAAGTCAAGGATATCGGCATACACGTAGCCGGTATCGCCTTCGGCACAGGAGACGGTTACGTTCTGGCCGTCCTTCATGCGCTCGGTGGCGTCACCGCAGCCGACAACCGCAGGAATACCCAGCTCGCGCGCGATGATCGCCGCGTGGCAGGTACGACCGCCGCGGTTGGTGACGATAGCGGCCGCTTTCTTCATGATCGGTTCCCAGTCCGGGTCGGTCATGTCGGTCACCAGCACGTCGCCGGGCTCAATGCGGTTCATCTCGCTGATGTCGTGGATCACCTTGACCGGACCAGCACCAATGCGGTGACCGATGGCACGGCCTTCCGCCACGATTTTACCCTGCGCGTGCAGCGTATAACGCTCCATCACCTGGCCGCGAGAGCGAACGGTTTCCGGGCGCGCCTGAACGATAAACAGCTTGCCGGTGTTCCCGTCTTTCGCCCATTCGATATCCATCGGACGGCCATAGTGTTTTTCAATCTGCACCGCCTGCTTCGCCAGCTCCTGCACTTCGGCATCGGTCAGGGAGAAGCGGTCGCGCTGCTCCTGCGGCACATCTTCAATCTTAACCTGCTTGCCATGCTCCTGGGTCGGGGCATAGATCATGCGGATTTTTTTCGAGCCCATGGTGCGGCGCACCACCGCCGGACGGCCCGCGGCCAGCGTAGGCTTGTGAACATAGAATTCGTCAGGGTTCACCGCGCCCTGCACCACCATCTCACCCAGGCCCCATGCGGAGGTGATAAACACCACCTGGTCGAAGCCGGATTCTGTATCAATGGAGAACATCACCCCGGAGGAGCCCACGTCGGAGCGCACCATGCGCTGCACGCCCGCGGAGAGCGCCACGCCGCGATGGTCGTAGCCCTGGTGTACGCGATAGGAGATGGCGCGGTCGTTAAACAGGGAAGCAAACACGTGCTTCACCGCAACCAGCACCGCATCGTAACCCTGGACGTTCAGGAAGGTTTCCTGCTGCCCGGCAAACGAGGCGTCCGGCATATCTTCTGCGGTTGCAGAGGAACGCACGGCAAAGGAGGCCTGCGCATCGTCAGCGGAGAGCTGGTTGTACGCGTCGTGAATGGCTTTTTCCAGTTCCGGCTGGAAAGGTGTGTCGATGATCCACTGGCGGATCTGCGCCCCGGCTTTGGCAAGCTCGGTGACGTCATCAATATCCGTTTTATCCAGCAGGTCGTAAATGCGCTGGTTTACACCGCTCTGGTCTAAAAACAGGTTAAACGCATCGGCGGTCGTGGCAAACCCGTTTGGTACGGAAACACCCATACCGGACAGATTTGTAATCATTTCACCCAGGGAGGCATTTTTGCCCCCAACTCTGTCTACATCATTCATGCCGAGTTGGTTATACCAAAGCACCAGCGGTGACGAGCCATTGTTGGACATCGAAACAATCCTTTTGTGATATTTGATCGGAGTAAGTAACACCTGACTACGTATTTATACTGGCATATTTATTTGCGCTAAAAAAACGGTGAATCGTGTAAGCAATTTAAATTTTCAACTTTTCGGATAGTTTCCCACCAGCCAATAACCTGATGATTCCTCTATATTCAGTCAGAAACCCCAAAAATAAAGTCGCTATTTGAAAAATGAAATCCGCTTTTCAGGAAAATCAAAAACAGCGTTTCATTCATAATTAGGATAAGTTCTTTGCTGTGTAATTTACTTTTTTAATTTATGCTTTCAGACAATTACGTATGATATTCAGGGTGGGTAAAATGGATAATGCTGTCGATCGTCACGTTTTTTATATTTCTGATGGTACGGCGATCACCGCCGAGGTGCTGGGCCATGCGGTGATGTCGCAATTCCCCGTTTCGATTAACAGCATCACGCTGCCGTTTGTGGAAAATGAGAGCCGCGCCAAAGCGGTGAAGGACCAGATTGACGCCATCTTCCAGCAGACCGGCGTGCGCCCGCTGGTGTTCTACTCCATCGTTATTCCTGAGATTCGCCACATCATTCTGCAAAGTGAAGGCTTCTGCCAGGATATCGTGCAGGCGCTGGTGGCCCCACTCCAGAGCGAGCTGAAGCTTGACCCGACGCCTATCGCGCACCGCACCCACGGGCTGAACCCCGGCAACCTGACCAAGTACGACGCGCGTATCGCCGCCATTGACTACACCCTGGCGCACGACGACGGGATCTCGCTGCGCAATCTCGACCAGGCGCAGGTGATTTTGCTCGGCGTGTCGCGCTGCGGCAAAACGCCGACCAGCCTCTATCTGGCGATGCAGTTCGGCATCCGCGCCGCAAACTACCCCTTTATTGCGGACGATATGGATAACCTGGTGCTGCCCGCTGCGCTCAAGCCGCTGCAGCACAAGCTGTTCGGCCTGACGATCAACCCGGAACGTCTTGCGGCGATCCGCGAAGAGCGCCGCGAGAACAGCCGCTACGCCTCGATGCGCCAGTGCCGCATGGAGGTTTCCGAAGTGGAGGCGCTCTACCGCAAAAACCAGATCCCGTGGCTGAACAGCACTAACTATTCGGTAGAAGAGATTGCCACCAAAATTCTCGACATCATGGGGCTTAACCGCCGCATGTACTAATACGCTAGTACATTAGCTCAGATTCATGTATCATCCTTTTCAACAGCGGGGCGATGTCGCCCCGAACTTGAAATCAGCAGGGATTGGTTTAATGTGATGCCCATCACTTCCCGGTAGTCTGCCGATGAAGCAAAAATTTTCTGAGACACGTCATGAATAAAACCGATGAACTCCGCACTGCGCGCATAGACAGCCTGGTCACCCCGGCTGAGCTGGCCGAGCGGCACCCCGTTTCCGCCGCGGTCGCGGAACATGTGACGGCCTCCCGCCGCCGCATTGAAAAAATCCTCAATGGTGAAGACAAGCGTCTTCTGGTAGTGATTGGGCCCTGCTCCATCCACGATCTGGATGCCGCGATGGATTATGCAAAACGCCTTCAGGGGCTGCGGGATAAATACCAGCATCGCCTTGAGATTGTGATGCGCACCTACTTTGAAAAACCGCGCACCGTGGTGGGCTGGAAGGGGCTGATCTCCGACCCTGATCTTAACGGCAGCTACCGCGTGAACCACGGCATCGAGCTGGCGCGCAAGCTGCTGCTGCAGGTCAACGAGCTGGGCGTGCCGACGGCCACCGAGTTTCTTGATATGGTGACCGGGCAGTTTATCGCCGATCTCATCAGCTGGGGCGCGATTGGCGCGCGCACAACCGAAAGCCAGATCCACCGCGAAATGGCTTCGGCCCTCTCCTGTCCGGTCGGCTTTAAAAACGGGACCGACGGTAACACCCGGATTGCGGTCGATGCGATCCGCGCCTCGCGTGCCAGCCATATGTTCCTCTCACCGGATAAGAGCGGCCATATGACCATCTACCAGACCAGCGGTAACCCTTACGGGCATATCATTATGCGCGGTGGGAAGAAGCCTAATTACCATGCGGAAGATATCGCTGCCGCCTGTGAAACGCTGGCCGAATTCGACCTGCCGGAACATCTGGTGGTGGATTTCAGCCACGGTAACTGCCAGAAACAGCATCGCCGCCAGCTGGACGTCTGCGATGAGATCTGCCAGCAGATCCGCAGCGGCTCGACCGCCGTTGCCGGGATTATGGCCGAAAGCTTTATCAAAGAAGGCACGCAGAAAATCGTTGCCGGACAACAGATGGTGTACGGTCAGTCAATCACCGACCCGTGCCTGAGCTGGGAAGACAGCGAGCTGCTGCTGGAGAAGCTGGCAGCTGCGGTTGATTCACGCTTCTGATGTTATTGTCGGGTGGCGCCCTTCTCCCTCTCCCTTTGGGAGAGGGTTGAGGTGAGTGAATCAGGCCGCACCTCCCCCTAAATTTGATCCCGTCACACAATTTTCACAAAAACGCTTGCCGTGAATTTGCAGTTTATTGATAATGATTATCATTGTTACATTGATTGTTATTTATAAACATAATGTCACCTACGGATAACAGCGCGGCAACGCCAGCAAAAAAACACACAGCACCGTCCCCTGCCCCTGGCGATCGTCGTATCGACAGTAAAACCCTGCTGGGTGACGAGGGCCGGGTGATTATCGAGCATGACGGCCAGCACTACCTGCTGCGCCAGACCCATGCCGGAAAATTGATTCTCACAAAATAAACTAAACCCTTCGCCAGCCACCCAGGTGATCCCCAGGCAGCCAGCGCTTTCGATTCTTGATGGAGAGTTGCTATGCCACACCTGCAATCCGCACGTTTACGCCCGTCCCTTCTGGCGCTGGCGATTGTCAGCACCCTGCCGGGCATCGCGTTTGCTGCCGCAGATGAAATCACCGTCACCGCGACAGGCAACGCCCGTAGCGCCTTTGAAGCCCCGATGATGGTGAGCGTGATTGACGCCACCGCCCCGGAAAAACAGACCGCCAGCTCAGCCGCCGACCTGCTGCGCAACGTGCCCGGCCTGACGCTGGACGGCACCGGCCGCACCAACGGTCAGGACGTTAACCTGCGCGGCTACGATCGCCGCGGCGTGCTGGTGCTGGTCGACGGCGTACGTCAGGGTACCGACACCGGTCATCTCAACAGCACGTTCCTCGATCCGGCGCTGATCAAACGGATTGAAGTGGTGCGCGGGCCGTCTGCTCTGCTCTACGGCAGCGGCGCGCTGGGTGGCGTCATTTCCTATGATACCGTCGACGCCAACGATCTGCTGGAAGCGGGCAAAAACAGCGGATACCGCGTGTTTGGTACCGGCGCGACGGGGGATCACAGCCTCGGCCTGGGTGCCAGCGCCTATGGCCGTACCGATACCCTGGACGGTCTCGTGTCGTGGTCCAGCCGAGATCGCGGTGATATCCGCCAGAGTAACGGCGCGACGGCGCCAAACGACGAATCCATTAATAACATGCTGGCGAAAGGCAGCTGGAAGCTCGACCCGGCCCAGACGCTGAGCGGTGCGCTGCGCTACTACAACAACGCCGCGCAGGAGCCGAAAAACCCGCAAACTCCCGACGCCAACAGCAGCAATCCGATCACCGACCGCTCCACCATCCAGCGTGACGCGCAGCTTGGCTACCGCATTGCTCCCGAAGGGAACGACTGGCTGAACGCCGAGGCAAAAGTCTACTGGTCCGAAGCGCGCATTAACGCCCAGAACATCGACAGCACCGGCGAGTTCCGCAAACAGACAACTAAAGGCGGTAAGGTGGAAAACCGTACCCGCCTGTTCAGCGACTCCTTTGCCTCTCACCTTCTGACCTACGGCGGGGAATACTACCGTCAGGAGCAGCATCCGGGCGGGGCCACCACCGGCTTCCCGGAGGCGAAAATCGACTTCAGCTCCGGCTGGCTGCAGGATGAGATCACCCTGCGCGATCTGCCGGTGACCCTGCTGGGCGGCACACGCTATGACAACTACCGCGGCAGCAGCGACGGCTACAACGATGTGGATGCCGATAAGTGGTCATCCCGCGCCGGGTTAACCGTCAGCCCAACCGACTGGCTGATGCTGTTCGGCTCTTACGCACAGGCCTTCCGCGCGCCGACCATGGGCGAGATGTATAACGATGCCAAACACTTCTCCATCGGCAGGTTTTACACTAACTACTGGGTGCCTAACCCGAACCTGCGCCCGGAAACCAACGAAACGCAGGAGTTTGGTTTCGGCCTGCGCTTTGACGACCTGATGCTCGCCAACGACGCGCTGGAGTTCAAGGCCAGCTATTTCGATACCAAAGCCAAAGACTACATCTCCACTACCGTCAATTTTGCCGCGGCGACCACCATGTCGTACAACGTCCCGAATGCAAAAATCTGGGGCTGGGACATGATGGCAAAATACTCTGCCGACCTCTTCAGCCTCGATCTGGCCTATAACCGCACGCGCGGAAAAGACACCGATACGGGCGAGTATATCTCCAGCATTAACCCGGACACCGTCACCAGCAAGCTGGACATTCCGGTAGCGCAAAGCGGTTTCTCCGTGGGCTGGATCGGCACCTTTGCCGATCGTTCAACCCACGTCAGCAGCAGC
The DNA here is from genome assembly GCF_039718975.1 of Enterobacter chuandaensis. NCBI lineage: Bacteria > Pseudomonadati > Pseudomonadota > Gammaproteobacteria > Enterobacterales > Enterobacteriaceae > Enterobacter > Enterobacter chuandaensis. The sequence goes on along the minus strand of NZ_CP097173.1, from coordinate 2,022,758 downwards.
TACAGCAAACAGCCGGGCTATGCGGTCAACGATTTCTACGTCAGCTACAAAGGCCAGGAGCAGCTCAAGGGCATCACCACCACGCTGGTGCTCGGCAACGCCTTCGACAAAGAGTACTGGTCTCCGCAGGGTATTCCGCAGGACGGTCGTAACGGTAAGATTTTCGTGAGTTATCAGTGGTAACGCATATTGAGAAGGAAGAGACAATGAATCACTACACACGCTGGCTTGAGCTAAAAGAAGACAATCCGGGTAAATACGCGCGCGACATCGCTGGGTTAATGAACATCAGCGAAGCGGAGCTGACCTTTGCACGCGTGGGCCATGACGCCTGGCGACTGCACGGTGAAATCCGCGAGATTTTAGGCGCGCTGGAAGCCGTGGGCGAAACCAAGTGTATCTGCCGCAACGAATACGCCGTTCACGAGCAGTTGGGCAGATTCACCAACCAGCATCTTAAAGGTCACGCCGGGCTGGTGCTGAACCCGCGCGCGCTGGATCTACGCCTGTTCCTCAACCAGTGGGCGAGCGCGTTCCACATCAGCGAAACCACCGCCCGCGGCGAACGGCAGAGCATTCAGTTCTTCGATCGTCAGGGCGATGCCCTGCTGAAGGTCTACACCACGGATAACACCGACCTCGCCGCCTGGGGCGACGTGCTGACCCGCTTTATTTTTGCCGATAACCCACCGCTTGAGCTGAAGGCTGCCGATGCGCCCGCTCACGCGGAACACGCAGATGCCGCTCTGGTGGACAAAGAGTGGCGCGCCATGACCGACGTGCACCAGTTCTTCAGTCTGCTGAAGCGCCACAACCTCAGCCGCCAGCAGGCGTTTCGCCTGGTGGGTGATGACCTCGCCTGTAAAGTCGAGAACAGCGCGCTGGCACAGCTGCTGGAAACCGCGCGTCAGGACGGGAACGAAATCATGATCTTCGTGGGCAACCGCGGCTGCGTGCAGATCTTCACCGGCGCGGTGGAAAAAGTCGTGCCGATGAAAGGCTGGCTGAACATCTTCAACCCAGCCTTTACCCTGCACCTGCTTGAGGAGACGATCGCGGAGAGTTGGGTGACACGTAAGCCGACGGCTGACGGTCACGTCACCAGCCTGGAGCTGTTTGCCGCCGACGGCACGCAAATCGCCCAGCTTTACGGCCAGCGTACCGAAGGCGAACCGGAGCAGAGCCAGTGGCGCAGCCAGATTGACGCCCTGACGCCAAAAGGGCTGGCCGCATGAAAACGTGGTTAGCCCTGCTGAGCGCCCTGCCTCTGGTGGCGTTTGCCGCCGCACAGGAGAAAATTGTCACCCTCGGCGGCGACGTGACCGAGATTGTCTATGCGCTTGGCGCGCAGTCTTCACTGGTCGCGCGCGACAGCACCAGCCAGTGGCCGCAGGCGGCAAACGATCTGCCTGACGTGGGGTATTTACGTCAGCTAAACGCCGAAGGCATTTTGTCCGTGCGCCCCACGCTGGTGCTGGCCAGCGCTCAGGCGCAACCGTCGCTGGCGCTAAAGCAGGTTGCACAAAGTCACGTCAGGGTGGTTACCGTTCCCGGCCGCAAAGATCTGAGCGTCATTGAGGAAAAGGTTCGCGTGATTGCCGACGCCACGCACCGTGAAGCCGAGGGGGAAGCCCTGTGCAACACGCTGCGTCAGGCGCTGGCGGCGCTGCCCTCAGCGTCCCTCAACAAACGGGTGCTGTTTATCCTCAACCATGGAGGAATGACCGCAATGGCCGCCGGACAGCAGACCGGCGCAGACGCCGCCATTCGTGCCGCCGGGCTACAGAACGCCATGCAGGGTTTCACCCGCTATCAGCCACTGTCGCAGGAGGGCGTGATTGCCAGCCAGCCCGATCTGGTGGTGATTTCGCAGGACGGCATGAACGCGCTGGGCGGCGAGGAAAATCTGTGGAAGCTGCCCGGTCTGGCGCAAACTACAGCGGGACGGAACAGGCAGGTGCTGGCGATTGATGATATGGCGCTGCTGGGCTTCAGCGTGCGAACGCCGGAAGCCATCCAGCGGCTGCGCGCCAAAGCGGAGCAACTGCCCTGATGTCCCGGCGCATCAACCTGTCGCTATGGATGCTGACTGCGATCCTGAGCATCATGACGCTGGCGGCAACCGGGTTTGGAGCATTACACCTGCCGGTCAGCCTGCTGTGGAGCGGCAGCGATGAGGCGCTGCGTCAGATCTGGCTTACCATTCGCCTGCCCCGCGTACTGCTGGCGCTGGTGATTGGCGGCTCGCTGGCGCTGGCGGGGTGTGTGATGCAGGGATTGTTCCGCAACCCGCTGGCGGACCCGGGTTTGCTGGGGATCAGCAGCGGCGCGGCGCTGGCGGTGGCGCTGTGGGTGGTCATTCCGATCGCGTTACCTGCCCTGATGATGCTGTATGCACCGATGCTTGCGGCGTTCCTCGGCGCACTGGCCGCAACCGTGATGATCTTCCTGCTCAGCCAGCAGCGTAACAGTTCCCTGTCCCGCCTGTTGTTGGTGGGGATCGCCATTAACGCCCTGTGCGGCGCGGCCGTCGGCGTGCTCTCCTGGCTCAGCAATGATGCCCAGCTTCGTCAGCTTTCACTCTGGGGGATGGGCAGTCTCGGCCAGGCGCAGTGGTCCACCCTGCTTGCGGTGACGTCGCTGATGGTGCCTGCGGTTCTGGCTATCTGGCGGCTGGCAGGCCCGCTCAACCTGCTGCAGCTGGGCGAAGAAGAAGCGCACTACCTCGGGGTGGATGTTGCCACGGTGCAGCGGATCCTGCTGCTGTGCAGCGCCCTGCTGGTCGCCGCGGCGGTGGCCGTCAGCGGCGTGATCGGCTTCGTTGGCCTTGTGGTGCCGCACCTGATGCGCATGTGGCTGGGAGCCGACCACCGGGCCGTCGTCCCCGGCTCGGTGCTGGCCGGTGCGCTGCTGTTGCTGGTTGCCGATACGCTGGCGCGCACGCTGGCCGCCCCGGCGGAAATCCCCGTCGGCTTGCTGACCAGCCTTCTCGGCGCGCCGTGGTTCCTGTGGCTTATCTTTCGTCGCGGAGGTACGCATGGCTGAGCGCTATTGTGCAGAGAACATTTTCTTTCACGCCGGACAACGGACGCTGATCGACGACGTTTCGCTTACCCTGTCTCAGGGTGAGCTGGTCGCGCTGATTGGCCCCAACGGCGCCGGAAAATCGACATTATTGCGGCTGCTCACTGGCTATCTCAAACCGGCAAGCGGGCGGTGCACTCTGGCAGGTACGCCGCTTGCGGCCTGGCCGCCGAATACCCTCGCCCGCTACCGGGCGGTGATGCGCCAGAATACACAGCCAGGGTTCGACTGGCCGGTGGACGCGGTGGTCGGAATGGGTCGTGCCCCGTGGACTCGTATCCCTGAAGCGTCGGTGGTTGAGGAGGTCATGGCAATTACCGGCTGTTTACCGCTGGCGGGCAGGCAGTACGCGGCGCTCTCCGGTGGCGAGCAACAGCGGATACAGCTCGCCCGCGCGCTGGCCCAACTCTGGTGCGACGGCGCTCCGCGCGGCTGGCTGTTTCTTGATGAACCCACCTCCGCGCTGGATCTCTATCACCAGCAGCACCTGCTGCGCCTGCTGAAATCCCTGACCCGCCGGGGTCATCTTCACGTCTGCGTGGTACTGCACGATCTGAATCTGGCGTCACTGTGGGCGGATCGTATCCTGCTACTGCATGACGGCAGACTGGTCTCCCGGGGTGCACCGGAAGATGTATTGCAGGCCGGGGAGGTGGCGCGCTGGTACGGCGCGCAGGTGCTCGTCGGCAGCCACCCGGCTCACCCCGTGCCGCAGGTGTTTCTTGCGCCCTAGCTTGAGCAGCTGACCTCCAGCCGCTTGCCCCAGTCCGGCGGGCGGCTGACATAGTCATCATCCCGGTCGGCAAACGGCGTGCGCAGCGCCAGGTGCAGGCGGTGCAACTCGTCGTACTCCCCCTGCTCTGCCCGCTCAATCGCCCGCTGCGCCAGCCAGTTGCGCAACACCATCGCCGGGTTCGTCGCGTTCATCTGCATCTGCCGCGCGGTGTCGTCTACCTGCTCCTGCTGCAGCCGCGAGCGGTAACCTGCAAACCAGTCGTCAAACGCCTGACGGTCGATAAACTCGTCGCGCAGCGGAGAGGCGGCGCTGTGCTGCTCCGTCTGGCCCAGCATCCGGAAAGTGCGGGTATAGTCGCTTCCCTCACGCGCCATCAGCGCAAACAGGCCGTTGAGGATGTCGTTATCGCCCTTCTCCTGAGTCGTCAGCCCCAGCTTATTGCGCATCAGCGTGCCGTATTCCCGCAGCAACATGTCCTGATAGCTGTCGAGCGCGTCATTCAGGGCATCGACGTCAATAAACGGCGACAAAGTTTGCGCAAGACGCTGCAGGTTCCACAGCCCAACCGCGGGCTGATTGTCAAAGCTGTAACGCCCCTGATAGTCGGAGTGGTTACAGATGTACCCCGGCTGATAATCATCAAGGAAACCAAACGGACCGTAATCAAAGGTCAGGCCGAGGATCGACATGTTATCCGTGTTCATCACGCCATGAGCAAAGCCTACCGTTTGCCAGCGCGCAATCATCGTGGCGGTACGGGCAACCACGTCACGGAACCAGAGAACGTATTTATCCGCCTCATCCTGCAGGTGCGCCCAGTGGTGGCGAATGGCGAAGTCGGCGAGCTGGCGAACCTTGTCCGGCTCGCGGCGATAGTAAAAGTGCTCAAAATGTCCAAAGCGCAGATGGCTTTGCGCAATGCGCATCAGCATCGCCCCTTTTTCTACCGTTTCGCGCACAACCGGCGTGTCGCTGGTGACGATCGACAGCGCGCGCGTAGTAGGAATGCCCAGCGCATGCATCGCTTCGGATGCCAGGCTCTCGCGAAGAGTTGAACGCAGCACCGCGCGCCCGTCGCCCATGCGTGAATAAGGGGTAAGACCCGCGCCTTTCAGGTGCCAGTCAACCGTCTCCCCGTTGGGAAGCCGCTGTTCGCCGAGCAGGATCCCCCTGCCGTCGCCCAGCTGTCCCGCCCAGACGCCAAACTGGTGTCCGCTATAGACCTGAGCCAGAGGCTGCATACCGGCGAGAAGCGTTTCACCTCCCCAGACGCCAGCGCTCTCAGAACGCTGAAACAGGTCGGGCGGAATGGCCAGTTCTTCGGCCAGCAAATCGTTATGCCAGATAAGACGTGAATTATGTAACGGTGTTGGTTTGAGTGCGGTATAAAAGCCGGGCAACTCGTCATGCCAGTGAGCAGTAAAAGACAGGGTCATAAGTCCTCCTGCTTTTAGTGTAGAGGGTTTACCCGGACTTAAACACGGGCGAAAGGCAGGGTTATCGCTGCTGAACCAGCGTGGTAACGTGCTCCGCAGACACGGCAGGCCAGAGCGCGCCCTGCATGGCGCCAAAATTGAAGGACAGAACGCGCTGCAGCAGACCGTGGTCGTCGATGCCGGAGACAATCACCGACTGGCAGTGCGGCGTTATTTGCCAGAGGATAGCGCGCATAAAAGGCTCAAAAGAGAGCTCAGAGGCGCGCTGCTGGATGAACCCTTTATCAAGAATGACCCGTTTAAATAATCCATCATAAACCGCTTTGAGCGATGCGGCGCCTGCACCAAAGTTTGCCAGGACCAGCGGGAAATGGATTGCCATTCTCGCCAGTTGCAGATCGTCCTTTCCGTTATTTAAACCTGGATAGTTCTCATTAACAGTAAACTCAAGAAATGGATAACGCTCAAGGATTGAAACAGCGTTCCCATTACTTAATAAAAACTCAACTATTGCAGGTGTAATATTGATCCATGCAATTAACTGATGCTGAATAAAAAACAGTTTGCAGGTATCAAGCAATTGCAGTTTTGGTAATGACTCCAACTTACTGATAGTGTTTTATGTTCAGATAATGCCCGATGACCTTGTCATGCAGCTCCACCGATTTTGAGAACGACAGTGACTTCCGTCCCAGCCTTGCCAGATGTTGTCTCAGATTCAGGTTATGTCGCTCAATGCGCTGAGTGTAACGCTTGCTGATAACGTGCAGCTTTCCCTTCAGGCGTGATTCATACAGCGGCCAGCCATCCGTCATCCATACCACGACCTCAAAGGCCGACAGCAGGCTCAGAAGACGCTCCAGTGTGGCCAGAGTGCGTTCACCGAAGACGTGCGCCACAACCGTCCTCCGTATCCTGTCATACGCGTAAAACAGCCAGCGCCGACGTGATTTAGCACCGACGTAGCCCCACTGTTCGTCCATTTCAGCGCAGACAATCACATCACTGCCCGGTTGTATGCGCGAGGTTACCGACTGCGGCCTGAGTTTTTTAAGTGACGTAAAACCGTGTTGAGGCCAACGCCCATAATGCGTGCACTGGCGCGACATCCGACGCCATTCATGGCCATATCAATGATTTTCTGATGCGTACCGGGCTGAGAGGCGGTGTAAGTGAACTGTAGTTGCCATGTTTTACGGCAATGAGAGCAGAGATAGCGCTGATGTCCGGCAGTGCTTTTGCCGTTACGCACCACGCCTTCAGTAGCGGAGCAGGAAGGACATCTGATGGAAATGGAAGCCACGCAAGCACCTTAAAATCACCATCATACACTAAATCAGTAAGTTGGCAGCATTACCGCAGTTTTTCGTTAAACAGCGCTAACTCTTCCTCCGCTGAAAGCCGGGGGATAACGAGCTCAGTGGGGATCCTCACATCGGTACCGACGCCAGTAAAGTTAACCAGTATTTCTAAACCTTTTAGCTCACCGGCGCTATTACGTGCAGGCAGGAGCATCAGTTCAGACTGGTAAGCATTATCTAGCGTAATAATCATTGCACTCGCCCCGCATTAAAGATGAGAGAGGACATCCTGGAGCAATTGCTGACACAATTCCACTGTCTTGATTTTAATAAGTTTAATTTCATTAGTTCCGTATTAATTTTCAGATTTATCCCTGAATCTAAAATAATCTTATCCTGGTTACCGAATAATAGCCAGTTTTAGATAAAACAGACACATAAGGACGTCGCTAATTTTAGGTAAATTTAACTTTAATCAGCTTAATTGAGAAAAAAACGGCATGGTTTAATAGTTACCATGCCAACATAAAAGACGTGTGCGGCAGACTAAATACGTCGTGCCTGCCAGAAATTTTTACGCCAGTACACATTATCAAGAGAAGAGCGCATCACTCCCCGGCTTGTCGAGGCATGAATAAACTGGTTGTCCGTATCATAAATGCCAACATGAAGGCCGCTTTCACCCGAGCCGGTTTTGAAAAACACTAGGTCTCCGGGCAGCAGATCGTCTTTATCAATTTCTGTGCCGATTTCCGCCTGCCTGCGCGTTTCTCGCGGCAGCTTTAAATCGAACTTGTCGCGAAACGTCATCAGGACAAAACCTGAGCAGTCCACGCCGCCGCGGCTCATGCCGCCGTAGCGATAAGGCGTGCCGCGCCAGTTGCTCAGCTGATCGTTAAGGCTGGCAATGACGGTGATAGAATCTGAAAGCCGTGGGTTGGGCGGCGGTGCACGATGGCTACTGCATCCTGCAAGAAAGAGTGCCGCTGTCAGGAGAAACCAGAATCGCATTTTCAGACGAATCCTCTGCTTTTATTGTTCTTTCGGTAATTTAGCGTGCAATCGTGCTAACAGGCAAGAAACGGTTACTCTTGTCCGGTAGAAATCAGCATCTTATGTCCCTCTATATCCAGCCTGCGGAACGCCATATTGTAGGCGCGGGCAAGATTCGGCGGCGTAAGAACCTGCTCCCGCGTACCGCTGGCGATCATCCTGCCGTGCGACAGTAGCCACACCCGGTGGGCGTGACGCAACGTATGGTTCAGGTCATGGCTACTCATGACCACGGCAATGCCTGCCCGGCTCAGCGCGCTTAACAAATTATCCAGCGCCGCCTGCTGGGCGACATCCAGACCGCTCATCGGTTCATCCAGCAGCAGCATTCGCCCGTGAGGATTGCCTGCGGGATGGATCTGCAGAACAACCGCCGCCAGACGCACCCGCTGCCATTCACCACCGGAAAGCTGGCTGGCGTGCCGGGACAGCTTATCGTCCAGCCCTAATGCCGCAGCCACCTCAGCAAGCAGCGCCGTATTCTGTTTGTCGTGCAGATGCAGCATCAGATAATGCCAGACCGGCATCGCAAAAGGGGGCACCTGCTGCTGAACAAGATAGCTGCGCCGGTGGGCCAGCGAGGCGGGTGACCAGTCAGCAAGGTTATGCTCAAGCAGGACGATCTGCCCTTCCCCGGTCGTCAGGCCCGCCATGCGCGCCAGCAGCGTGCTTTTTCCGGCACCGTTGGGGCCCACCAGATGGAGGATTTCGCCCGTACTGATGGCGCAGGTGATCGGCTCAAGACGCCCCTTCTCGGCGACGTCCGTGAGCTGCATCAGCAGTGACATTATTTCGCCAGCGCCAGCTTGATAGATTCCATAACAATCGGATCTTCAGGCGTCATATCCGGGGAAAAACGCTGAACGACCTGGCCGTCGCGGCCAATCAGGAATTTTTCGAAGTTCCACAAAATGTCGTCCGGATAAAGCGGCGCGCGGCCTTTGCTGGCCATACGTTCGTAAAAACCGCTTCCTTCCGGCGCAACGGCCTTCGGCGCGGCGGCAATCAGCTTCGCATACAGCGGGTGGCGGTCTTCACCGTTGACATCAATTTTGCTGAACATCGGGAACGTCACGCCATAGGTGGTGCTGCAGAAGGTTTTGATCTCTTCTTCGCTGCCCGGCTCCTGGCCCAGGAACTGGTTGCACGGGAAGCCAAGCACGGTAAAACAGTCTTTTTCCCAGGCCTTCTGAATGTTTTCCAGCTGCTCGTACTGCGGCGTCAGGCCGCATTTAGAGGCCACGTTTACGATGAGCAGCACGTTGCCTTTGTAGCCTTCCAGCGTAGTGTTATCGCCATCAATGGTGGTCACTTCAGTATTCAGGATGTCTGACTGCATAGCATTCCCTCAGGTTGTTTTACGGCTAGTTGATTTAACGTCCGGCTTTTAATAGTAGCCAGATAAAGACCGGCGCGCCCAGCGTGGCGGTCACCACGCCGATGGGCAGCTCTGCGGCCGTCAGGGCAAGCCGGGCGATGATATCGGCCACCAGCAGCGTACCCGCCCCGGCAACGGCCGAAGCCGGAAGCAAGGTTCGGTGATCTGTAAAACCGCACAGGCGCAGCATATGCGGGATAACCAGCCCGATAAAGCCAATCGCCCCCGCCAGGGCCACGCTGACGCCCACCAGCCAGCCAATGGCAATCACCAGCACATTACGCCAGAATCCAATCGGCATGCCGAGCTGACGGGCAGAGATTTCCCCCAGCGCGAGCATGTTCAGTGGCTGCGCCTGCAGGGCTGTCCATAAGATGACGGGAACCAGAAGCGCCATCAGCCAGCCCTGGTGCCAGTCAACGCCACCAAAGCCCCCCATCATCCAGTACATCAGTTGGCGCAGGTCAAAGGAGGTCGAGAAGTAAACCGCCCAGGTCATCAGCGCGCTACAGATGATCCCCAGCGCCACCCCGGCCAGCAGCAGCCGGCTGGTCGACAGGTGCCGTCTGGCGAAGCGCAGGAGGATCAGCGTAATCAGCAGTGCGCCGAGAATGGCGCTCAGGCTAATTCCCCAACCGGAGAGCTCTCCCCCACCCAGCATCACCGCCGCAATCAGCCCGACGCCTGCACCGTTCGAAACCCCGAGAAGCCCGGGCTCCGCCAGCGGATTTTCAAACAGCGCCTGCATAATGGCACCCGACAGTGCCAGCGCAGCGCCGACCAGGATCACCGCAACGGTGCGCGGCAGACGAATTTGCCAGACGAAAAGCTGCCCGTCGGGGCCCAGCCAGCTTTCAGGCCCGATCCAGCTGTCACCCGCGCAGAGACTCACGCCTGCGGCGAGAATGAGCAGCAGCACCAGCAAAAGCAGGCGACGCCGGTCGGATAGGTGCTGGCGATGAGCATAATCAAGCATGTGTACGGTTTGTTAGCGAGTGATGTAATTGATTTTACGGCGGGTTTGCCGGAGAGCGCAAAGAAAAAAGGCCGCGTGGGCGGCCTTTTTAGTTAGTTCATATTACTCTGCTTTGGGCGTTGCGTTTTCGACACGGCTTTTTAACTTCTGGCCGGGTCTGAAGGTCACCACGCGGCGGGCTGTAATGGGAATATCTTCCCCCGTCTTCGGGTTACGGCCCGGACGTTGGTTTTTGTCTCGCAAATCAAAATTGCCAAAACCGGAGAGTTTTACCTGCTCACCATTTTCCAGAGCACGACGGATCTCTTCGAAAAACAGCTCTACCAGCTCTTTGGCATCCCGTTTGCTAAGCCCAAGCTTATCAAACAGATATTCTGACATTTCAGCTTTTGTAAGCGCCATAGGTTCAATCCCTCAATGATGCCTGGAATCGCTCTTTTAATGCCTCTACACATTTGGCGACGGTAGCGGCAATCTCCTCTTCTTCGAGTGTACGGCTGGTATCCTGAAGGATCAGGCTGATAGCGAGGCTCTTGAAACCTTCTGCTACGCCCTTGCCGCGGTACACGTCAAATAAGTTTACGCCAACTACCTGATTTACGCCAACTTTCTTACATTCGGCCAAAATATCTGCTGCGGGCACGTTTTCAGCCACCACAACCGCGATATCACGGCGGTTTGCCGGGAAGCGTGAGACGTCCTGAGCCTGAGGGATCACACGGTCTGCGACCGGGCTCCACTCCAGCTCGAACACGATGGTACGGCCATTCAGGTCCAGTTTGCGCTCCAGCTCAGGGTGCACAACACCAATGAAACCAACGCGTTTGCCGTCCAGATAGATGGCCGCACTCTGGCCCGGATGCAGGGCTGGAATCGCTTCTGCGCGGAATTCAATTTCAGATAATTTACCGGTCAGATCCAGAATCGCTTCCAGATCGCCCTTCATATCGTAGAAATCAACCGTGCCTTTTGCCAGGTCCCAGTGCTCTTCATAGCGGTTACCGCTGATGGCACCAGCCAGCATGAGATCCTGACGGATGCCTAAATTTGCCTGATTATCTGGCACAAAGCGCAAACCGCTTTCGAAAATTCGCACGCGGTTTTGCTGGCGATTCTGGTTGTAAACGATAGTGCCCAGCAGGCCCGTCCACAGGGAAAGACGCATCGCGGACATTTCGCTGGAGATTGGGCTTGGCAGGATCAGCGCTTCCTGACCTGGGTGGATCAGCTGCTGCAGCTTAGGATCCACGAAGCTGTAGGTGATCACTTCCTGGTAGCCTTTGTCGTTCAGCATGGTTTTCACACGCTTCAGGGACAGATCGGCTTCACGGTGGGTGCCCATCACCAGGCCCGCCTGGACAGGCTCGTCAGGGATGTTGTTGTAGCCATAAACACGGGCCACTTCTTCCACCAGATCTTCTTCGATCTCCATGTCGAAACGCCAGGATGGTGCAACGGCTTTCCACTCGTCCTTACCTTCTGTCACTTCACAGCCCAGACGCGTCAGAATGTCGGTCACCTGCGCATCGGCAACGTGATGACCAATCAGGCGATCCAGCTTGCTGCGGCGCAGGGTAATGGTCGCACGCTTCGGCAGCGTCGCGTCGTTGGTAACGTCGATAACCGGGCCCGCTTCACCGCCGCAGATGTCGATCAGCAGGCGGGTTGCTCGCTCCATCGCTTTGTACTGCAGCGCCGGGTCAACGCCACGCTCGTAGCGGTGAGACGCATCGGTATGCAGGCCGTGACGGCGCGCGCGGCCGGTGATGGAAAGCGGGCTAAAGAACGCGCATTCCAGCAGGACGTTTTGCGTTTCGTCGTTGACGCCAGAGTGTTCGCCACCGAAGATACCGCCCATCGCCAGCGCTTTGCTGTGGTCGGCAATCACCAGGGTGTCGGCGTTCAGTTTGGCTTCGCTGCCGTCCAGCAGCACCAGGGTTTCGCCCTCTTTCGCCATGCGCACAACGATGCCGCCGTCGATACGATCTTTATCGAACGCGTGCATCGGCTGGCCCAGCTCCAGCAGAACGTAGTTAGTCACGTCAACCACGGCGTCGATAGAGCGGATACCGCAGCGGCGCAGCTTCTCTTTCATCCACAGCGGGGTTGGCGCTTTCACGTTGATGCCTTTCACCACGCGACCGAGGTAGCGCGGGCACGCGTCAGCAGCGTCAACCTGAATCGGCAGCACGTCAGTGATGGTCGCTTCAACCGGCGCAATGTCCGGCGCGTTCAGCTCGGTCTGGTTCAGCACGGCCACGTCGCGGGCCACGCCGATAATGCCTAAGCAGTCGGCACGGTTTGGCGTGACGCTGATTTCGATGGTGTTGTCATCAAGCTTCAGGTATTCGCGGATATCGGTACCGACTGGCGCATCCAGCGGCAGCTCAATGATGCCGTTGTGGTCGTCGGAAATACCCAGCTCGGAGAAGGAGCACAGCATGCCTTCAGACGGCTCACCGCGCAGCTTAGCCGCTTTGATTTTGAAGTCACCCGGCAGCACGGCACCCACGGTCGCCACGGCCACTTTCAGACCCTGGCGGCAGTTTGGCGCACCGCAGACGATGTCCAGCAGACGGTCGCCGCCAACGTTCACTTTTGTTACGCGCAGTTTGTCGGCGTTAGGGTGCTGGCCACACTCGACCACTTCGCCCACCACGACGCCGGTGAAAGCGCCAGATACAGGATCTACGCCATCAACTTCCAGGCCCGCCATGGTGATCTGGTTGGAAAGTGCGTCGCTGTCCAGCGTGGTGTTAACCCACTCGCGTAACCACAGTTCACTGAATTTCATTGTTCTGTCCTGCCCTTATTTAAACTGTTTGAGGAAACGCAGATCGTTTTCGAAGAACGCACGTAAGTCGGTCACGCCGTAGCGCAGCATGGTCAGACGCTCCATGCCCATACCGAATGCAAAGCCGGAGTACACTTCCGGATCGATACCCACGTTGCGCAGCACGTTTGGATGCACCATGCCGCAGCCCAGCACTTCCAGCCATTTGCCGTTTTTGCCCATCACGTCAACTTCCGCAGACGGTTCAGTGAACGGGAAGTAGGACGGACGGAAACGAACCTGCAAATCTTCCTCAAAGAAGTTGTTCAGGAAATCGTGCAGCGTGCCTTTCAGGTTGGTGAAGCTGATGTTTTTATCAACAATCAGACCTTCCATCTGGTGGAACATTGGGGTGTGGGTCTGATCGTAGTCGTTACGATAGACGCGGCCCGGCGCGATAATGCGGATTGGCGGTTCCTGCTCCTTCATGGTACGGATCTGAACGCCGGAGGTCTGAGTGCGCAGCAGACGCGTCGCGTCGAACCAGAAAGTGTCGTGGTCAGCGCGTGCCGGATGATGGCCAGGAATGTTCAGGGCATCGAAGTTGTGGTAGTCATCTTCGATTTCCGGGCCAGTCGCCACGGTAAAGCCGAGCTCACCGAAGAAACTTTCAATACGATCGATGGTACGGGTGACAGGGTGCAGACCACCGTTTTCAATACGGCGACCCGGCAGAGAAACGTCGATGGTTTCTGCCGCCAGACGCGCATTCAGTACCGCGCTTTCCAGCTCGGCCTTACGTGCGTTCAGCGCCTGCTGTACCTGCTCTTTGGCTTCGTTAATCACCGCACCCGCTGCCGGGCGTTCTTCTGGCGGCAGTTCACGCAGGGTTGTCATTTGAAGGGTCAGGTGCCCTTTCTTCCCAAGATATTCGACGCGGACATTGTCTAACGCGGCAACATCTGAGGCCTGATTAATGGCGGCTGTTGCACTGGCAACCAGCTCTGCGAGATGTGACATGATTTTCCTCATTATGTCGGTGCAGACACCGATTTGGTGGAGTTATTCTCTCAAATTCAGGCACAAAAAAAGCCTCCATCGGGAGGCTTATCTGGCGCTGTTTTTCGTTTCATCTTTCACGCGCTAGCCTCCTGGTATCAGGTGCTAAAGTAAAAGAAGAAGCGGAAAATAGCAGCATGCATGCTTGCGTTACCTTGTGTGGTAAAAACCGTTAAGACCTTATTGAAAAGCCTGCACGGATAAATGTCAATCTTCTGATGGCGTTAAATGAAAAGAGGGAGCCAGGCCCCCTCTCTCAACTGGCTTATGCCAGTGCTGCTTTCGCTTTTTCGACCAGAGCGGTGAACGCTACTTTGTCGAATACTGCGATGTCAGCCAGGATCTTACGGTCGATTTCAACAGAGGCTTTTTTCAGGCCGTTGATGAATTTGCTGTAAGAAATACCGTTCTGACGTGCTGCTGCGTTGATACGCGCAATCCACAGTTGACGGAACTGACGCTTACGCTGACGACGGTCACGGTAAGCGTACTGACCTGCTTTGATAACAGCCTGGAAGGCAACGCGGTATACGCGTGAACGCGCACCGTAGTAGCCTTTAGCTTGTTTCAAAATTTTCTTGTGACGTGCACGTGCAATTACACCACGTTTTACGCGAGCCATGTGTGCTCTCCTGTATCTATTCTAAGTTAAAAAAGTTAAACGTTAACGACTTATGCGTACGGCAGGCACGCGATGACCAGGCCCAGATCGCCTTTAGAAACCATGGCTTTTGGACGCAGGTGACGTTTACGCTTGGTAGCTTTCTTAGTCAGAATGTGACGCAGGTTAGCGTGCTTGTGCTTAAAACCACCTTTACCGGTTTTTTTGAAGCGCTTAGCAGCACCGCGTACGGTCTTAATTTTTGGCATTTTAATAACTTCCACTTCGCATTGTTAAATAAACGAAACATAGGCGAACAAAACCTATGGGGCCCGAAGGCTCCACAGATTTTGCTGCTTGAAGGCCTTACTGTTTCTTCTTAGGAGCGAGCACCATGATCATCTGGCGGCCTTCGATCTTCGTAGGGAAGGATTCGACTACTGCCAGTTCACTCAGATCGTCACGGACGCGGTTAAGCACTTCCATACCAATCTGTTGGTGGGCCATCTCACGACCGCGGAAACGCAGTGTGATCTTGGCCTTATCGCCATCTTCCAGAAAGCGAATCAGGCTGCGGAGTTTTACCTGATAATCGCCATCGTCGGTACCAGGACGGAATTTGATTTCCTTAACCTGGATAACTTTTTGCTTCTTCTTCTGTTCCTTAGAAGACTTACTCTTTTCATAAAGGAACTTGCCGTAGTCCATGATACGACAAACTGGCGGTTCGGCGTTAGGGCTGATTTCAACTAAATCTACTCCAGCTTCTTCAGCCTTTTCGATCGCTTCTCTCAGACTCACAATCCCCAGCTGCTCGCCTTCCAGACCTGTTAAGCGAACTTCCTGGGCGCGAATCTCGCCATTGATACGATTCGGACGTGCCGTTTGAACTCGTTTTCCGCCTTTAATACCTTATTCCTCCAGTTGTTGAAGACTGCGGCTGCGAATCTCTTGTTGCAGCTTCTCAATCACTTCACTTACGTCCAGGCTGCCCAGGTCTTTACCACGGCGGGTGCGAACGGCAACTTTGCCTGCTTCCACCTCTTTATCACCACAGACCAACATATACGGGACACGACGTAAAGTGTGCTCGCGGATTTTAAAGCCAATCTTCTCATTTCTCAAGTCTGCTTTTACGCGAATGCCCGCATTTTGTAGTTTCTGCGTCAATTCTTTAACGTAATCCGCCTGAGAATCGGTAATGTTCATCACTACGACCTGCACTGGCGCAAGCCAGGTTGGGAAGAAGCCGGCGAACTCTTCGGTCAGGATGCCGATGAAGCGCTCCAGAGAACCGAGAATAGCACGGTGAATCATTACTGGTACCTGACGCTCGTTGTCTTCGCCAACATAAGAGGCGCTTAAACGCTGCGGCAGGGAGAAGTCCAGCTGTACAGTACCGCACTGCCATGCGCGATCGAGGCAGTCATACAGGGTAAATTCAATTTTCGGACCGTAGAATGCGCCCTCGCCCAGCTGGTATTCGAACGGAATGCCGTTCTCTTCCAGCGCCACGGCGAGATCCGCCTCTGCGCGATCCCAGGTCTCATCGCTACCGATACGTTTTTCCGGACGCGTTGAGAGTTTGACGACGATCTTCTCGAAGCCAAAGGTGCTGTACATATCGTAGACCATACGAATACAGGCGTTAACTTCATCACGAACCTGATCTTCAGTACAGAAGATATGCGCATCATCCTGCGTAAAGCCACGAACACGCATCAGACCGTGCAGCGCACCTGATGGCTCGTTACGGTGGCAGCTACCGAACTCCGCCATACGCAGCGGCAGGTCGCGGTAGGATTTCAGACCCTGGTTGAAGATCTGAACGTGGCCCGGGCAGTTCATTGGCTTGATGCAGTATTCACGGTTCTCAGACGAGGTGGTGAACATTGCATCTTTGTAGTTGTCCCAGTGGCCGGTTTTTTCCCACAGCACACGGTCCATCATGAACGGGCCTTTCACTTCCTGATACTGGTACTCTTTCAGCTTGGAGCGCACGAACGTTTCCAGTTCACGGAAGATAGTCCAGCCGTCGTTATGCCAGAACACCATACCCGGTGCTTCTTCCTGCATGTGATACAGGTCGAGCTGCTTACCGATTTTACGGTGGTCACGCTTAGCGGCCTCTTCCAGGCGCTGCAGGTACGCGTTCAGGGCTTTCTTATCCGCCCACGCGGTACCATAGATACGCTGCAACATCTTGTTGTTGCTGTCGCCACGCCAGTAGGCGCCAGCGATCTTCATCAGTTTGAAATGATGACAGAAGCGCATGTTCGGCACGTGCGGTCCACGGCACATGTCGACGTATTCTTCGTGATGGTACAAGCCAGGCTTGTCATCATGGGCAATGTTTTCATCGAGAATAGAGACTTTATAGCTCTCGCCACGCTTGACGAAGGTTTCACGCGCTTCGTGCCAGCTGACTTTCTTCTTGATGACGTCATAGTTGGTTTCGGCGAGCTCGTGCATACGTTTTTCGAGCGCGTCGATATCTTCCTGGGTCAGGGTGTGGTCAAGGTCAACGTCGTAGTAAAAGCCGTTGTCGATAACCGGACCGATCGCCATTTTGGTGTTTGGCCACAGTTGCTTGATGGCATGACCCAACAGGTGCGCGCAGGAGTGACGAATGATCTCCAGACCTTCTTCGTCTTTCGCGGTGATGATTGCAAGCGTCGCATCGTTTTCAATCAGATCGGACGCATCAACCAGCTCACCGTTCACACGGCCTGCGATGGTCGCTTTCGCGAGGCCAGGACCAATGTCCAGGGCAACATCCATTGGGCTAACAGCGTGGTCGAAATGGCGTTGGCTGCCATCAGGAAGAGTAATTACAGGCATTTTATATCCTTATTTGCAGTGATGCCCCACACATAAGAGCATATACAAAGAAAATAATCGTGATTTGACAAGAGATTACGAGACCATCTGACCAACAATCGTCAAATTGGTTCGTCATCATTGACCTGCCGAAAAATCAGACAACGTCGGATTTACGACAAGCCCTGCAATGTTAACACTAACAAAAGGGAGAATGCACCCTCTGCGGGGAGATTGATCCGCTGGCGCTTTTACGGGAATTACCGGCTGCATCTCTCGGCGCTCGCATTTCAGAGATGCGGAGCTATCCTTGTACAGGTTGTTAAACCCAAAGGTATATACCATGAACGTATCCCCAAGAACGGTTGTGATATTGAACATCCTTTCCGCTACCGGTTTATTGTTAATTCTCGCCGACCGATTCCACTGGTTCTGAGCTGAACGCCAGGGTGGCATAACCCGATCCCTCCCCCGAGATGGGGCATTTTTTTGCCCTGTTTGGTAAACTAAGCGCATCAACGAACAAGGATCAGGTTATGCCAACAAAACGATTTGCCGTAAAACACTGGAAAATGGTGGTAGTGCTGATTGCCATCTGCGGCGCGATGCTGTTGCTGCGTTGGGCGGCGATGATTTGGGGCTAAACGCAAACATTGCAGTCCAGAAAATAAACGCCGTTTCGAGTGATGTAAATTTATCGGCGCGCTTTAGCCATAATAAAGAAATACGGTGTATTCAGGGATGTTGAAGATACGTGATTAAAAAACGGGCCAATATTATTATCGGCCCGCGCGTATTACATTTTATAACCTAATGAGATCGTGGTTCTGCGATCGGTGTGATCGGGCGCACTTGCCGGTGGTGAAGAGTTCCAGGTCACGTTGTAGGCCACTTTCAAACCGAAATGCTCGTTGATAGCCACGTTCAGCGCGCTCTCAGAGTTCAGCGTCGTATCCTCGGCACCAAACACAGAAACGCCCTGAGTAAATTTGGTGTTGTCGGTCATCTGCCACGCGTAAGTGCCCGATGCATAACCCAGCGGCTGGGTTTCATCTTCGCCATTGGTGTACTCGTCATAGCGTACACCAGGACCGAATTCAAAACGGAAGCTGTGCACCGGACCATTCAGGAACTGACGACCATAACCGGCGGTGAATACATCGCGTTGGCGATAGCCGTTATAACGGTCCGTTAACCAGCTTGCCTGACCAAAGATGTAGTCATAATCAGTCATGTTGTAACGGCTACGCCCACCTACCGCATATTTCTCGGAAGAACGTTCATCATTCGCGGACGTGTTGCTGGCATTTCCCCACAGAGACCAGGCTGTGGTATTGCCATACCAGGTCAGCGTACTGTCCGCCGTCAGAGAAGAGCTTTTCGTGTTACCGGATTGCGCCAGGTATCCGGCATTCAGGTTACCTTCAAACGGTTTTTTCGCGGAGGAAGGATCGTCCATGACAGTAAAAACGGTGTCATCGGCGGTTGCATTCAGTGACGCAAATACGCCACCCGCCAGCATCAGTGCTGCGGGTACTGTCTTCAAAAGCTTCATTTTATTTAAGGAGTCCGTACAACAAAAAAAGAGACCACCACGGTCTCGGAAACTTTCTTGAGGATCAATGACAAGGCGTCCAGAGAAAGGTAACAAATTATAAAAAGCCGCAAATAACATAGCAATGTTTTCTTATTTCATTTTTTGAATAAGAACGATCTCAAAATGCGTTTTAGTTTATATATCCCGCTCAGGGTTTTTCGTCAGTATTCATATTTAAAATCATACTGTTATTTACATTGCCTTCCTGACAAATGGTGCCAGACTAAAAGGAACCCACGCTAAAAGGAGGTAAAGATGGTTTCTATCTACACCCTGACGCTCTCCCCTTCCCTGGATTCCGCGACCCTGACGCCCCAGATTTACCCGGAAGGTAAACTGCGCTGCAGCGCGCCCGTCTTCGAGCCCGGCGGCGGTGGAATCAACGTGGCGCGCGCCATTACGCATCTCGGCGGCAAAGCGACGGCCATTTTTCCCGCGGGTGGCGCTACGGGTGAACACCTGGTCTCTCTGCTGGCTGATGAACAGGTTGCCGTGGAGACGGTCGATGCTAAAGACTGGACGCGCCAGAACCTGCATGTCCACGTGGAGTCGAGCGGAGAGCAGTATCGTTTTGTTATGCCGGGGGCAAAACTGAGCGATGATGAGTTTCGCCAGCTTGAAGAAAAAGTGCTGACGATTGAAAGCGGCGCACTGCTGGTGATAAGCGGCAGCCTGCCGCCTGGCGTAAGCACAGAAAAGCTCACGGCGCTTATTCAGGCGGCTCAGCAGCGCGGCATCCGCTGCATCGTCGACAGCAGCGGTGAAGCGCTGCAGGCTGCCTTGGTGCCGGGTAATCTCGAGCTGGTCAAACCGAACCAGAAAGAGTTAAGCGCGCTGGTCAACCGCGAACTGACGCAGCCTGACGATGTTCGCACTGCCGCGCAGGAGCTGGTGCGCAGCGGCAAAGCGCGACGCGTCGTGGTTTCCCTTGGCCCGCAGGGGGCGCTGGCGGTCGATGAAACGTCATCCGTTCAGGTCGTCCCGCCGCCGATGAAGAGCCAGAGCACGGTTGGCGCGGGTGACAGCATGGTGGGCGCAATGACGCTTAAACTCGCCGAGGGCGCATCGCTGCTGGACATGACGCGCTACGGCGTTGCGGCGGGTAGCGCCGCGACCATCAACCAGGGAACGCGTCTCTGCTCGCTGGCCGATACGCAAAAAATCGTCGATTACCTGTCCCGCAATTAACGCATTCTCCCCTCCCGACCGGGAGGGGAAAGCCGCATCGTAGTCGCCAAATACGGCCCATCGACTATGCTAAGAAAACTTCCATGATAACAATGAGGTGAATTATGAGCAGTGGTGACATCACTCGCTACGTCGTGACCATCAATCTTCATGAAGCATCGCTGACCGAGCTTAATGAGCTCAACAACGCCTTCACGCGGGCTAATTTCCTGCTCACGCTGACGGATGACGAAGGCCATATTCATGATTTAGGCACCCTGACATTCGGGCTGATCGGCGCCCTGAGTGAGGAAGAGGTTCAGGCGCTGGCCGCCAGTCTGGTGGAAAGTGTGACCGACAAGCCAGCCGATATTACCGTAGAGACCTGGGAAAGCTGGCAGAAAAAAGAACAATAAGTGCCCTGTATGAATTTAAACCGCTCAGGTGTGCGTTAGTTCGTATTTTTTTACCGCAATTATGCGCTAACTTTATGATCTGGCAGACAACATGGGAGAGACAACATGTGGCAGGCTATCAGTCATCTTTTAAGTGAGCAACTGGGTGAAGGTGAAATTGAACTGCGTAACGAACTGCCGGGCGGTGAGATCCACGCCGCGTGGCATTTACGCTACGCAGGACGCGATCTTTTCGTTAAATGCGATGAGCGGGAGCTGCTCCCGATTTTTACCGCTGAAGCTGACCAGCTTGAACTGCTGTCGCGCAGTAAAACGGTGACGGTACCTGAGGTACTGGCCGTAGGCAGCGACCGGGACTACAGTTTTTTAGTCATGGAGTATCTTCCTGCCCGCCCGCTGGATGCCCATAATGCCTTCATTCTCGGCCAGCAGCTGGCGCGCCTGCACCAGTGGAGTGACCAGCCCCAGTTTGGTCTCGACTTTGACAACGACCTTTCCACCACGCCGCAGCCCAATGCCTGGCAGCGCCGCTGGTCAACATTTTTTGCCGAGCAGCGCATTGGCTGGCAGCTTGAGTTAGCCGCTGAAAAAGGGCTGGCGTTTGGCAATATTGACGCCATCGTCGAGCATGTTCAGCAGCGTCTGGCCTCCCACCAGCCTCAGGCTTCTCTGCTGCACGGCGATTTATGGTCCGATAACTGCGCGCTGGGCCCTGGCGGCCCCTATATTTACGACCCGGCCTGTTACTGGGGCGATCGTGAGTGCGATCTCGCCATGCTGCCGCTCCATCCCGAACAGCCGCCGCAAATATACGATGGCTATCAGTCTGTCTCCCCCCTGCCGCCTGATTTTCTCGAACGTCAGCCGGTATATCAGCTCTATACGCTAATGAACCGGGCCATTCTGTTTGGTGGGCAGCATCTGGTTAACGCCCAGCGTGCGCTTGAACGCATGCTTGCCGCGTGAGGACAGAGCGGGTGGCCGTACAGCCACCCCTGTCTGCTACAGAAAACCGAGCAGTGAAAAGAAGAAGTATCCTGCCACAATGATGATAACGGGAAGAATATAGAGCGGGAAAATCTGCAGGAAAATGGTGTGACGCGGTACCACAATGCGGGATTCAATTTGCTCGCGGCTCATCCCTTCCGGGCCTTTCGCCTTCTCAAGTATCAGCTGATCTTCCACCCCTTCGCGTAAAAAACGGGCCTGGCGACTCATTCGTGCGCCCGAAGCCTGCAGCGCCATCGCCACAAAAATCAGCGCATAGATAATCCAGAACCCAACGTTCATCTGATGATGAAAGTCAGGCGTTGGCGAATTGAACCAGAAAGCGTTCAGGAACGGCGTGTTGAACCGCATCATCTCAATCATGACATGCGCAAAATCAAGCATTACCGCATTAATGCCCGGCTGTTTTTCGCTGTGATCGTACATAAACTTGAGCACGGAGATCAGCGTTGATATGACGGCGGGAATAAAAATTACCCAGCCAACAATACGTTTTAAGACAGCAATGCGTCCAGCTTGTTGATACGTCATCAGTTCCTCTTCATAAAGACGCGTTATTTGAGCCTAAGTCTACCTGCTGGTCATCAATTTCGCCCGCTCTTTAAAAGCAATATGCTAAATTGCAGACTGTGCATAGCACTTATCGTCTGTCGAACACCCTGGATAAGGAGACGTTGTGATGTCGACACCGCGCCAGATACTTGCCGCTATTTTTGACATGGATGGATTACTGATTGATTCCGAGCCGTTGTGGGATCGCGCCGAGCTGGACGTGATGGCCAGCCTGGGCGTTGATATCAGCCGCCGTAATGAACTTCCCGACACGCTGGGCCTGCGCATTGATATGGTCGTTGACCTCTGGTACGCCCAACAGCCGTGGGTGGGACCCGATCGCGACGAAGTCACCGCGCGCATTATCAGCCGCGCCATCGCGCTGGTGGAGGAGAACAAGCCGCTCTTGCCGGGCGTACGTGAAGCTGTTGCGCTGTGCAAATCGCAGGGGCTGAAGGTCGGCCTGGCCTCGGCTTCACCGCTGCATATGCTGGAAAAGGTGCTGATCATGTTTGAGCTGCGCGACAGTTTTGACGCCCTGGCTTCCGCGGAAAAACTGCCCTACAGCAAGCCGCACCCGCAGGTCTATATGGACTGTGCCGCAAAGCTGGGACTTGATCCGCTTACCTGCGTCGCGCTGGAAGATTCCGTCAACGGGATGGTGGCTTCCAAAGCCGCGCGTATGCGCTCCATTGTGGTTCCCGATGAAGAAAATCGCCACGATCCCCGGTATGCTCTTGCTGACGTTAAGCTGAATTCGCTGGCTGAGCTGACGGTGCAACACCTGCGCGGCGAATAACGCTCCGCTTTCAGGCAGCGTCATGCTGCCTGATAAAAACAAAACATCGTTTCATTTCGTTTGCTTTTCTTATTCCCGCCTCCTATCTTTAACCTCAGAACGACAATAATCAGGCTTCTGAGGCGCGTATGATTCTGGACACCTTTACTCTTTCAGGCAAAGTGGCCCTCATCACCGGGTGCGATACCGGTCTGGGACAAGGCATGGCCATTGCACTGGCGCAGGCGGGATGCGATATCGTGGGCGTAAACCGCAAAGATCCGGAGAAAACGGCGAGCTGCGTCACCTCGCTCGGAAGACGATTTGTAGCTATTCGGGCCGATCTCAGCCAGCAAGATAATCTTCAGCACGTTGTGGATACCGCCGTGGCGGCGATGGGGCGAGTCGATATTCTGGTGAACAATGCCGGGACGATCCGCCGGGAGGATGCACTGGCGTTCAGTGAAAAAGACTGGGATGACGTCATGAACCTGAATCTCAAGTCGCTCTTTTTCCTTTCGCAGGCGGTAGCCAAACAATTTATCGCCCAGGGCCAGGGCGGCAAAATTATCAATATTGCCTCGATGCTCTCCTTCCAGGGCGGCATTCGCGTGCCGTCGTATACTGCCTCGAAAAGCGGCGTACTCGGCATCACGCGTCTGCTGGCGAATGAGTGGGCGACACATGGCATCAACGTGAATGCCATCGCGCCGGGCTACATGGCGACGAACAACACGCAGCAGCTGCGCGCGGACGAACAGCGTAATGCGGAAATCCTTGACCGCATCCCGGCGGGGCGCTGGGGAGTACCGGATGACCTTCAGGGACCGGTCGTCTTTTTAGCCTCCTCCGCATCAGATTACGTAAATGGTCACACCTTAGCCGTCGACGGCGGCTGGCTGGCGCGCTGACGCGCGTTTGTGACAAACAGTTACACCGTCACCTCTTTCGCCCACTGTATAAAAACCCTATACTGTATAAATTGACAGTTTCGTGGGTTTTATCATGACGGCGGAAGGCCACCTGCTTTTTTCCATTGCGTGCGCAGTATTTGCCAAAAACGCAGAACTTACTCCCGTGCTTGCACAGGGAGACTGGTGGCATATTGTCCCTTCCGCCGTATTAACCTGCCTGCTACCCGATATTGACCACCCGAAATCGTTCCTCGGACAGCGCCTGAAATGGGTGTCGAAACCCATTGCCCGCGCGTTCGGCCATCGGGGCTTTACCCACAGCCTGCTGGCCGTGTTCGCCCTGCTGACGATTTTCTATTTAAAAGTGCCCGAAAGCTGGATCGTGCCGGGCGATGCCATTCAGGGTATGGTGCTGGGTTACTTAAGCCATATCCTCGCCGATATGCTGACGCCCGCAGGCGTGCCGCTGCTCTGGCCCTGCCGGTGGCGTTTCCGTTTTCCCATACTTGCGCCGCAGAAAGGTAACCAGCTGGAGCGCGTATTGTGCATGGCGCTGTTCGCCTACGCCGTCTGGATGCCGCAAACATTGCCCGAAAACAGTGCAGTGCGCTGGTCTTCCCAGATGATTAATTCGCTGCAATTTCAGTTCAATCGTTTTATTCATCACCAGATTGAACAGTAAAACGACAAAATCACTCCGTTTGTCATAAACCATTCCATTTGGATATAAGCGCCACATCACACTTCTGCTAACCTTCCGCCAACAGGATCGGGAAAAACCGATCCCATAATAAATCAGGAGAACGGGGATGAATTTTCCACTCATCGCGAACATTGTCGTGTTCGTTGTATTGCTATTGCTTCTCGCGCAGGCGCGCCACAAACAGTGGAGTCTGGCGAAAAAAGTGCTGGTTGGTCTGGCCATGGGTGTCGTATTTGGTCTGGCAT
Organism: Enterobacter chuandaensis; assembly: GCF_039718975.1. Lineage (NCBI taxonomy): Bacteria > Pseudomonadati > Pseudomonadota > Gammaproteobacteria > Enterobacterales > Enterobacteriaceae > Enterobacter > Enterobacter chuandaensis. The sequence continues at coordinate 1,998,161 of NZ_CP097173.1, read as the reverse complement.
TACAGGCGATTTATGGCTCCGATAATCCAGTTCTGAAAGATTCTATCCAGTGGTTCAACATTGTCGGTAACGGCTATGTCCAGCTGCTGCAGATGATCGTTATGCCGCTGGTGTTTGCCTCTATTCTGAGCGCCGTAGCCCGCCTGCACAACGCAACCCAACTGGGTAAAATCAGCTTCCTGACCATTGGCACCCTGCTGTTTACCACGCTGATTGCCGCGCTGGTAGGGGTGCTGGTCACCAACCTGTTTGGTCTGACGGCCGAAGGTCTGGTTCAGGGTACCGCTGAAACGGCGCGTCTGACCGCAATTCAAACCAACTACGTGGGTAAAGTGGCTGATCTGACGGTTCCGCAGATGGTGCTCTCCTTCATTCCGAAGAACCCGTTTGCTGACCTGACCGGTGCAAGCCCAACCTCCATCATCAGCGTGGTGATCTTCGCGGCGTTCCTGGGCGTGGCGGCGCTTAAGCTGCTGAAAGACGACGCGCCGAAAGGCGAACGCGTGCTGACTGCTATTGATACCCTGCAAAGCTGGGTGATGAAGCTGGTCCGTCTGGTCATGCAGCTGACGCCATACGGCGTTCTGGCGCTGATGACCAAAGTGGTAGCTGGCTCTAATCTGCAGGACATCATTAAGCTGGGCAGCTTCGTTGTCGCCTCTTATCTGGGCCTGGGCATTATGTTCGTGGTGCACGGCATCCTGCTGGGCGTGAACGGCGTCAGCCCGCTGAAATACTTCCGTAAGGTATGGCCGGTACTGACCTTTGCCTTCACCAGCCGCTCCAGCGCCGCGTCTATTCCGCTGAACGTTGAAGCGCAGACCCGCCGTCTGGGCGTACCTGAGTCTATCGCCAGCTTCTCTGCGTCCTTTGGTGCCACCATTGGTCAGAACGGCTGTGCGGGTCTCTACCCGGCAATGCTGGCGGTGATGGTTGCCCCTACCGTTGGGATCAACCCGCTGGATCCAGTGTGGATCGCGACGCTGGTTGGCATCGTTACCATCAGCTCCGCTGGCGTTGCAGGTGTCGGCGGTGGTGCAACCTTCGCCGCGCTGATTGTGCTGCCTGCGCTGGGTCTGCCGGTCACGCTGGTCGCGCTGCTGATCTCCGTTGAACCGCTGATCGACATGGGCCGTACCGCGCTGAACGTGAGCGGCTCCATGACCGCCGGTACGCTGACCAGCCAGTGGCTGAAGCAGACCGACAAAGCCATTCTGGAAAGTGAAGACGATGCCGAGCTGGCGCACCGTTAATCACTGCAGACATTAAAAAAACCGCCTGATGGCGGTTTTTTTATGGCTGTTATTCTTCAACCTCTTCATCCTGGCGGATCTGCGTCGCCCACCGCTGCGCTGACTCCGGCACGGTAAACGTGGGCGAGCGGCGGAAATGTTCGCCGATCAGCACAAAGGCCACGTATTTGCCCCGTAACTGCCAGACATCGCGAAAACCATCCACTTTCAGGGCATGGTCAGGCGGCGCGGGCTCAACGCGGGGCACATAGCTAATAACCTGGCGGTTTTGTTGACGAAGAGGTTTCATAAGCGACTGGTTCACTAAAGCAAATTCTTGAAGCAGGAAAATTCTATGATAGCCGATCCTGCTACCTTCCGTCGCGCCCCGAGTGGGCGAGAAGGCTCCTTTCGTCAATGACGGCATGTGAAAACTCTTAGTTAGCGAGCCATTTCACAACATTGTTCTATCCTTAATAGGGTTTTTAGCAATGGATAAAGGAGAAGCGTGCAATGTCGAACAAAGATAAATCACATCAATCACCGATTCATGGCACTGAAGAATCTCAACCGGGTATGGACTCTCTCGCCCCTTCTGACGGCTCTCATCGCCCCTCCCCCGGCCCCTCTGCCCCTGGCGAACAGCCAACCGCGCCGGGAAGCATGAAATCTCCGGACACCGGAAACGAGAAACTGAAATCGCTTGAGCCACACCGTAAAGGCGGCGAAGGTTTTGCGCTCACCACCAACCAGGGCGTGCGCATAGCCGATGACCAGAACTCCCTGCGCGCCGGGTCGCGTGGGCCAACGCTGCTGGAAGATTTTATCCTGCGGGAAAAGATCACCCATTTCGACCACGAGCGAATTCCGGAGCGCATCGTTCACGCGCGCGGTTCTGCGGCGCACGGCTACTTCCAGCCATACAAAAGCCTGAAAGCGATCACCAAAGCGGACTTCCTCTCCGACCCGGACAAAATCACGCCGGTATTTGTGCGCTTCTCCACCGTACAGGGTGGTGCAGGTTCCGCCGACACGGTGCGTGATATCCGCGGCTTTGCCACCAAGTTTTATACCGAAGAGGGTATTTTCGATCTGGTGGGCAATAACACCCCGGTGTTTTTCATTCAGGATGCGCATAAATTTCCTGACTTTGTCCATGCGGTAAAACCGGAGCCCCACTGGGCGATACCGCAGGGACAAAGTGCGCACGACACTTTCTGGGACTATGTCTCCCTGCAGCCTGAAACCCTGCACAACGTAATGTGGGCGATGTCTGACCGTGGGATCCCGCGCAGCTATCGCACGATGGAAGGGTTTGGTATTCATACCTTCCGCATGATCGACGCGGAAGGAAAAGCCACGTTTGTCCGCTTCCACTGGAAGCCTGTGGCGGGTAAAGCCTCGCTGGTGTGGGATGAGGCGCAGAAGCTCACCGGGCGCGATCCGGACTTCCATCGCCGTGAGCTGTGGGAATCCATTGAAGCGGGTGACTTCCCGGAATATGAACTGGGCCTGCAGCTGATCCCGGAAGAAGACGAGTTTAAGTTCGATTTCGACCTGCTTGACCCGACCAAACTCATTCCTGAGGAGCTGGTGCCGGTTCAGCTGGTGGGTAAAATGGTGCTCAACCGCAACCCGGATAATTTCTTTGCCGAAAACGAGCAGGCCGCGTTCCACCCGGGTCACATCGTTCCCGGTCTGGATTTCACCAACGATCCGCTCTTACAAGGGCGCCTGTTCTCGTATACCGATACGCAGATTAGCCGTCTTGGTGGGCCAAACTTCCATGAAATCCCGATTAACCGTCCAACGTGCCCGTACCATAATTTCCAGCGCGACGGGATGCACCGTCAGGATATTGATACCAACCCGGCGAACTATGAGCCGAACTCCATCAGCGACAACTGGCCGCGAGAAACCCCGCCCGGCCCGAAACGCGGCGGATTCGAATCGTACCAGGAACGTATCGACGGCAACAAAATTCGCGAGCGCAGCCCCTCTTTCGGCGAGTATTACGCTCACCCTCGCCTGTTCTGGAACAGCCAGACGCCGATTGAGCAACAGCACATCATCGGCGGCTTTAGCTTCGAACTGAGTAAAGTGGTGCGCGCCTACATCCGCGAGCGCGTGGTCGATCAGCTGGCACATATTGATATTCAGCTCGCCCAGAGCGTGGCGGATAACCTTGGTATCACCCTGACCGATGAGCAGCGCAATCTTGCGCCGCCGAAAGAGGTTAACGGCGTGAAGAAAGATCCGTCGCTGAGCCTGTATGCGGTGCCGGGTGGTTCGATTAAGGGACGCGTGGTCGCCATCCTGCTAAACGACAAAACCCGCGCCAGCGACGTGCTGGGGATTATGCAGGCGCTGAAAACCCAGGGCGTACACGCCAAATTGCTCTATTCCCGCATGGGTGAAGTGATCGCGAATGATGGTTCCGTGCTGCCGGTGGCGGCGACCTTTGCCGGCGCGCCATCGCTGACCGTCGATGCGGTGATTGTGCCGTGCGGGGATATTGACAGCCTGCTGAACAACGGTGACGCCGTCTATTATCTGCTGGAAGCCTATAAGCACCTGAAACCGATCGCGTTGTCCGGCGACGCGCGACAGTTTAAGGCACAGCTGAAGGTTGCCGAGCAGGGTGAGGACGGCATTGTCGAGGGCGATAACGTTGACGATGCCTTTATGACGAAACTGTTTGATCTGCTCGCCGCGCACCGCGTCTGGTCGCGCAGCAGTAAGATTGATCAGATACCGGCGTAAAAAAAGCCGGGTGGCGCTTGCGCTTACCCGGCCTACATTTCGACTGGTTTTGTAGGCCCGGTAAGGCGAAGCCGCCACCGGGCTTTATCTCAAAGATCCCCAAACGTCCCCAACCGATACCCGCGCTCGGCAATCGCATATTTCAGCGAGGCCGACGTCAGCACGTCCAGCTCAGCCAGACGCGGCCAGCAGTAGGCGCTCTTACGCACGGTGTTATCAACAAACGCCGGGTGCGCCATCACTTCCACCGACGTTTCGCCCCGGGCAGCGGACTCATCCAGCACCTTCAGGAACAGCGCTTCGTCGATTTCATCGCCGTAAAATGCGCTGCTAAACCCCTCTGTTGTCGTCACGGCGCACTCCGGTACTCCGCGCACGTCGCGATCCACGCGCATCGCCACGCCTTTACGCTGTGCAAATCCGGCAACAATCGGGAAAATCGCCGGGATCATATGCACATGGTGATGGCTGTCGATGTGTGTCGGCGCCTTGCCAAACACATCAACAAAGCGGTTGTACTGGCAGTCCAGCTCACGGGCAATCTCTTCGAGCGGCAGAGCACCCTGCTCCGCCAGTTCCCAAATCCATTTGCCCAGCAGGCCGTCACGCGTCAGACCCGGCATTGGCGAAAGCGGCATTCCGAGCGTCAGCACAAAATGCATGCCGACGCCCAGCTCTGGCACCTCACGGCTCAGCTGCGCCGCGTGTTCAACCGCTTCACCATTCACCAGTGCCGTGGTAGAGGTCACTACCCCGCGGCGACAGGCTTCAATAATGCCGTAGTTCTGGCCTTTCGAGAGGCCAAAATCATCAGCATTAACGATCAGCAGGTTTTCCATTGTGCATCCTCTCAGTGTTGTTTGAACTTCAGCTTCTCGATCGTGGCGGCAAAGTTCGGCAACCATTTTTCATGCGCCAGGATCATCTCGCTGGCCAGCTGCTCCGCATCGCGGTCGGAATGCACCAGCGGGCTGAGGTTGAGCGCCAGAAGCACGTCATTGAGTTCACCGCTCAGCGCCGCGTTGCTTGCCGCTACTTCAAAGCCTTTAATTGTGTGGATTAGGCCCATGACCTTATCATCGAAATGGGTGATGCGTGGATGCGGTTTAGCGCCATCGTGTCCCAGGATGCAGGTCATCTCGACGGCCCAGTCAGCCGGGATATTGTCGATATGGCCGTGATGCGGCACATTCACATAGTGCTCCGCCTGCTTGTCGTTGTAGATGGCGTTAATCACTTCACACGCTGCATCGGAGTAGTAAGCCCCGCCTCGCTGCTCCAGCTCTTTCGGTTTGACGTTCAGGTTCGGATCTTTATACAAATCGAACAGCTGCTTCTCAACTTTCTGAACGATTTGCGCGCGCGCGCCGCCCTTATAGTACTCGCCCATTTCGATGGCCAGCATCTCTTTCTGCTTGAAGTAGTACAGCAGGTAAGAGCACGGCAGCAGATTCAGCGAGCGGATCAGCCCTTCGCTGAACGGCAGGTCAAAGATGTTTTTCACGGAAGCCGCGGTCAGGCGGCCGGAAGCCACGCCGTCGAGCAGTTCGGCAAAACGCGATTTTCCGTTCACGATAACGTCTTTAATGAACACCATATGGTTCAGGCCGAACAGATCGATAGAGAGCTCGTCTTGATCGGTCAGGGCCAGCACGTCGCGGATAAACATCTTCATGCCGATCGGAATATTACAGACGCCGATAAAGCGTTTGAAATTGGTATGACGATAAACCGCCTCGGTTACCATTCCGGCCGGGTTAGTAAAGTTAATCACCCACGCGTTCGGGCAGATCTCCTGCACATCTTTGACGATGTCGAAAATCACCGGAATGGTGCGCAGGCCTTTAAACAGACCGCCCGCGCCGTTGGTCTCCTGCCCCAGGTAGCCGTGGCTCAGCGGGATACGTTCATCCAGCTCGCGCGCTTTAAGCTGGCCAACGCGCAGCTGAGTGGTGACGAAATCCGCATCCTTCAGCGCCAGTCGACGGTCGAGCGTTTTGTGCACGGTCAGAGGCACGCCCGCTTTCTCCACCATGCGCTTGCACAGGTCGAAAATAATATCCAGCTTCTCCTGACCTTCCTCAACGTCCACCAGCCATAATTCGCTGACCGGTAATTCATGATAACGTTTCAGAAAACCTTCGAGTAATTCCGGGGTATAGCTGCTGCCGCCACCAATGGTTACGACTTTTAATTTCTTTTGCATAATATCTCCCTTAGCGTATCAGGTTAATCGCCTGCAAGGTATAGCGTACTCTTCCCGCTATTTGGGCAAGCCATTAAAGCAATATGTGTGGCGGATAAGTCCGCCGAAATTCAGTTAATTACCGTTAAATTTTTCCGGTAACTGTTCGGTGTGAATGAAGTCAATTTCTTAAAGGTTTTAATAAACAGGCTGGGACTGCTGTACCCTGACTCATAAGCAATATCAGTAACCGAGTAGTTGGTAATTTCCAGCTGTTTTTTAGCAAAGTTAATGCGGATTTCATTAATAATTTGCACAGGCGTTTTACGATAATAACGCTGCGTCGCGCGGGTCAGATATTCCTGGGATTTGCCCGACAGTGACACCATATTTTCCAGCGCATTTTCACTGAACTGGCCTTTATCGTGCATCAGCTCAACGGTACTGCGCAGCCACTGCGGAACATCATCCGTCACCTGCTGCTCTTCACGATGGTGGCGCAACCGGTTCATCACGTAGAAGGTCACCGTTTCAATAAATTCATCAAATTCATTGTCGCGGAAGTTAAGCGAGGCGATAACCGTTTCAATCCAGGTCATGAACTCGTTTTTGACACGGTATACCTGAGAGGCCACAAAGCAGAACGGCACCAGCGGCAGGTAGTGTTTCTCAAAGAAGCGTCTGCTGACGCCCACGTTCAGAATACGGGTGGCACCAAATTCGTAAAAGCTCTGATGATAAGAACCCATCGGCAGGAAGACAAAATCCCCACGTTCAAGCAGGACGCGCTTACCGTTGATCTCCTGGTAGTAGCGGCCGGTCAGAACAATCGTGAACTCATAGTAGTCATGCTGGTGCAGGCCACTGGCGCTCTCCGTCTTGTTGTAGATAACCACGTGAAAATTTTTGCCATTAAACAGCTGCTGTTCAAATGCGGTTTTAATTTCCATCGTGCTGACCTCCTGCTGCAAAATCCGACTCAGTGCATTTTCTCGTGAAGCTCGATTAACTCCGCTACCAGCTCGCGCGCCAGCATGGAGGTCATCAGGTGATCCTGGGCGTGTACCAGCACCAGGCTGACCTTCATCTTTCCTTCGCCCTGGTCGCTTTCAATCAGCTTTGTCTGCACCATGTGCGCTTCGTTCAGCGCCGTGCGGGACTGCTCCATCATGGTTTTCGCGGCGACGAAATCGCCCTGCTTGGCCTGCTTCAGTGCGGCATACGCCAGGCTGCGTGCCTGTCCGGAGTTGATGATAAGGCCCATCACCACTTCTTCGAGATCGTTCTCTGCGGCTTCGTCTGCGACGATACTATCCAAATCTAACATTTTTAAGCTCCTTGTGGCTGGCGCGGGCTTCCCCGCGCCGGTCAATCTTAGAATTTCAGTGAGAGGGCAATATCCTCTTCGCTCTCTTCTTCATCGATAATGGTGGCGGCTTTGTTTGCAATCGCCACGAATGGCATGTAAAGCAGGGTCGCAATCCCGAGGTTGAATATCGCCAGCAGGAAGGCCGCGACGCTACCGTTGGTGTTGAAGAACGCGCCCAGACCTGCCGGCATGGTCCACGGTGCAATGTTGGTGACCGGTGGAATGATACCCATGTAATAAGCCGTCAGGGTGATGGCTGCCAGCAGCGGCTGTACCAGGATGAACGGGATGAACATTACCGGGTTCATGATGATTGGCAGACCAAACAGAATCGGCTCGTTAATCTGGAAGATGCCTGATGGCAGGGCCAGTTTAGCCACCTGACGATAGTCAGCGCGACGAGAGACAATAAAGACCGCGATGATCAGACCCAAGGTCGCCCCGGTACCACCCAGGAAGATATAGGAGTCAAGCATCGGCTTCGCCCACACATGGAAGGTTTTACCTGCCGCCAGCGCCGCATCAACGGAGCCATACTGCTGGTAAAGCGCAACGTTTTCCAGTGCCCACGGGGTCATAATTCCGCTGTCCAGCGCGGCCAGTGCCAGTGAACCGTGCACGCCGAAGAACCACAGCAGAGAGGTGAAAATCACATACGCCCAACCTACCACGCCACCCATCGACGCCAGCGGCGTAGAGATAGAGTCCATGATGATCTGGTGGAAGTTCGTACCCCAGTGAGAGAGCGCCCAGGCGATAATCCCCATAATGGAGAGAATAATGAAGCCTGGAATCAACGCGGAAAATGAACGAGAAACGGAAGTCGGTACGCTATCCGGCAGGCGAATAACCCAGTTGCGACGGATAATAAAGGTGAACATTTCTGCCACCACCAGGCCGATAACAATACCGGAGATGATGTTGGCCCCGCCCAGCCAGTTGGCACCTACGGCGTAGGCTTCACCCACGCTGTAAGGCGTGACGGTCATAAACGCGGCAACGGATAATAACCCGGCGGCCAGCGGATCCACTTTACGCTCTTCAGCCAGTGCCATCCCGATAAAGAAAGGTGCCATCAGCGACATAATACCTAACGTACCGTTATATACGTTGCCGCCGATGGCTTTAAAACCGTTAAGGGTTTCAATCGTGGAAGCGTCTAACCGAATTCCTAATGAATAAAAGAAGGAACCTTCACCAAAGCTCAGAAAAACGTTGTTAATTAAAACGAACATGGCCCCGGCCAGCGTTAACGGCATTAATTTAATAAAACCGTTTTTGATGGCATTAACGTGAGGCTGCTTTCCTATTTTAACAGCAAAAGGAAGGAGTACCTTTTCAAGTGAAGCGATGACTTTACTCATAGGAAAATACCCTTAAATGCCGTAACACATGTTACGGCGTAATTGTGTGTGAAATAACTCTTTGACGGGAAAAATAAAAATTAATTAGCAGCTTTTTTAATTGCTGCCACAGCAGCTTTAAGAACACCTAAACCATCAATCTTGCCGTACAGCCCCGAGTCGATCACTTCGACCGGTTTATTCGGTAGCAGTCGTTGAATTTCGGGCAACATATAGGCAATTTGCGGTCCCAGTAAAACAACATCCGCTTTCTGGCCTTTTTCACCCGCCAGCGTCTCTGGAAACGCTTCAATCACCACAGGGACTTCATACTTTTCAGCCTGCGCACGCATCTTTGACACCAGAAGCGAGGTTGACATGCCCGCTGAGCAGAACAGGTAGATATGTTTCTTTTCCATCATAATTTCCCTCTTGTATGACTACCTGCCGTCGCGCTATCACTCGACTCGCTGTCCCGGCAGACAGGTAGCTTGCTTACTGTTGTTTATCGTTAGAGTGAGTATACGCAATGGTACAGACAGGGGATAATTCTGAACAGACCCAAATTGTCTCTCATTGACCTGGCTTGTTGACTACCTTCACATTTCGGGTAAATAATTCGCGCAAAGAAATAAGATTTACGTATGCATAAAAAAACCGGCCCAAAGGCCGGCTTGTTAACATCATCAGGCAAGCAGGGTTACTGCGCCTTAGGTGCCTGCGGGTCGGTGTCGTATTCAGCACAGGTCTGATAGCCGGAGTTAATCACATGTCCGGTATCATCCAGGGCAACAAAGTAGGTTTCAGCCTTACCATCACGTTGACCCAGGATGTAGGTCTGACAGGTTCCCTTCGCATGGATCATGGTCACTTCGGAAGAAGGTTTACCGGCAATCGCAGCCACCTGCGAACGGGTCATGCCTTTTTTGACATCTTTAACCACGGGCTGGGTAAACTGATCCTTGGTGCGATCGTAAGCCGTACACCCTGCCAGCATCGTCAGTACCGCCGCTGCGCTAAGAATTCCTGCTACGTTCTTGTTCATATTCCGTCCTCTTGTTTATCAGCGTGTTATCTAAGCATGGGATAAAAAGTACTATTGTTCAACTTTGTGAATTACGCCAGACGAATTTCGGAAAATTCTAATAAAACAACGATAACCTGCTAAATCGCCGTAAATTAGCGCACTCGAAACTGTGATCCTTGTCGTTTTCCGCCCAAAGGGTTAGTTTTAACAGTTAACACATTCTGTTTATGGAGAGCGTGATGACTCTGCAACAAGAGATTATTCAGGCGCTGGGCGCGAAGCCTGCGATAGATGCACAGGAAGAGATCCGCCGCAGCGTGGATTTTTTAAAGTCGTACTTAAAAAAGAACGCTTTCCTGAAATCCCTGGTGCTGGGCATCAGCGGTGGGCAGGACTCGACCCTGACTGGCAAACTGTGCCAGATGGCGATTTCTGAGCTTCGCGAAGAGACGGGCGATGAGACACTGCAGTTTATCGCCGTGCGTCTGCCTTATGGTGTACAGGCGGACGAACAGGATTGCCAGGATGCCATCACGTTCATCCAGCCAGACCGCGTGCTGACCGTGAATATTAAGGCATCGGTGCTGGCAAGCGAGCAGGCACTTCGCGAAGCGGGCATTGAGCTCAGCGATTTCGTTCGCGGCAACGAGAAAGCACGCGAGCGCATGAAAGCGCAGTACAGCATCGCCGGAATGACCAAAGGCGTTGTCGTCGGTACCGACCATGCGGCAGAAGCGATCACCGGTTTCTTCACCAAATACGGCGACGGTGGCACCGACATCAACCCGATTTTCCGTCTCAACAAGCGTCAGGGCAAGCAACTGCTGGCCGCGCTGGGCTGCCCTGAGCATCTGTATAAGAAAGCGCCGACAGCGGATCTGGAAGACGATCGCCCTTCCCTGCCGGATGAAGCGGCCCTTGGCGTCACCTATGACAACATTGATGATTATCTCGAAGGCAAAACGCTGGATGAAGGTACCGCGAAAATTATCGAGGGCTGGTACCTGAAAACCGAGCACAAGCGCCACACGCCAATTACGGTGTTTGACGATTTCTGGAAATAAACGCTTCTCCACAAATTTATGCGAGCAGTGGACATTCCCCTCTCCCCTTTGGGGAGAGGGTTAGGGTGAGGGGCAGCCGCCACCCGGCTCTTTTTTAACCACCACACTCCTGCTACACTGTATACCTGAACAGTATATGGAGCAGTATGTGAGCAGGCGTCAATCCGCCCCGCGTCTTGAGTTTGAAGCGGCGGCAATCTACGAATATCCCGAGCACCTTCGCCCCTGGCTTGAGGCGTTGCCTAAGCAGCCGGGTGTCTACATCTTTCACGGTGAAAGCGACACCCTGCCGCTCTATATCGGCAAAAGCGTCAATATTCGCAGCCGGGTATTATCCCATCTGCGAACCCCGGATGAGGCGGCCATGCTTCGCCAGTCGCGACGCATTACCTGGTGCCAAACGGCGGGAGAAATGGGCGCACTGTTGCTGGAAGCCCGGCTGATAAAAGAGCAGCAGCCGCTGTTCAATAAGCGCCTGCGCCGTAACCGTCAGCTCTGCTCCCTGCAGATCAACGACGGCAAGCCGCAGGTCGTCTACGCCCGCGAAGTCGATTTCTCCCACGCCCCGAATCTCTTCGGGCTGTTCGCGAATAAGCGTGCCGCTTTGCAAGCCTTGCAGGCACTCGCCGACGAGCTGCAACTCTGCTACGGCCTTTTAGGTTTAGAGGGTACGACGCGGGGTCGTGCCTGTTTCCGCTCCGCGCTGAAGCGCTGCGCAGGCGCCTGCTGCGGAAAAGAGAGCGTTGAGGCGCATCACGCCCGGCTCCTCGCGGGCCTGGCCGGGATCAGCGTCAACTGCTGGCCCTGGGACGGCGCCGTTGCGCTAAAAGAAGTGGGTGAAACGATGACGCAGTACCACATCGTCAATAACTGGCTCTGGCTGGGGGCTGTCGATAATCTAAACGACGCGGCAACCCTGCTGCGCACCCCCGCCGGTTTTGACCACGACGGCTACAAAATACTTTGCAAACCCGTGTTAACCGGCAGGTTCGAGATCATCGCGCTCAGTGACCCGGCAGCCAGTTGATTTCACTGAACAGCAGGGAACCCTGAGATTCCAGCAGACGCAGAGTATGGGTTCCTTCTTCCCAGCTGGCGCCCTGATCGGCCGTCAGTAATTTATCACCCAGCTGCCATGCGCCGCTTAACACAAACACCACGCCCCCGCGCGAGCCAAAGGTGGTAAAGGTACGGTCAGCAACCCGCACTTTCGCCTGACAGCAGTCGCGCCGGGTCATGATGTTGAAGTCCATCGCCATCCTGCCATCGGAAAGCAGCGCCTTAACCGGCAAATCACCGGCGAAGCTGTAAGGCTGATGCTGCTTCAGGGTATGGCAGAACGCCTGACCGGCATCCAGCGTCACCTCTCCGCCTTCCAGCAGGGTAATGACCCGGTCGACACCGGGAAACGAGGAGAATTCGCCGTTGCTGGCTATGGTCGCAATGCTGGCACGCCAGCAAAAGTCACGCGTCGCGGGAGGAATACAGCAAATTTCTCGCGTTTCGCCAGCACCATTGCGCCAGAGGCTGACCGGCATCTTACGGATATCAAAGAACTCCATTACCACTCCTGAATGGCACAACCCGTGCCAGGGCAAGGATATCGCTACCCTTGCAGTCTTGTTTATTATCGTCAGAGACTCACAGACACAGTATCGGCAGCAGAGCAGGCAGGCCTTAGCGGAACGTTAATAAAAATTCTAACGCTATGACTCTACAAACATTCTCTGAAGCGACTACAGGAGAATACCGCGCTGGCGGCGGCAGACAAGAGGGCGGGAAAGAAAAACCGCCGGTCCTGTCCACAGCGATTGCGCTTTTGTGGACAGGATCCCGGCGGTCTTAAGATGTTGAACCGATTATTCGGTTGGTGCTGGCATTTTACCTTCCATCGCCGGACGTTCTGTCAGACGCTTCTCAAAATTAGCATTAAACTGTTTTTTCTGTTCCGGGGTCAGAATGTTGTAGATCTTATTCTGGGTTTCCATGTGGGCCAGCATGCGAGCTTTATGCTGCTCGGCCATTTTGTCGATCTGCGCTTCGGCTTTTGCCTTATCGAAGCTGTCGCTGGCAATGATGTTATGCATCGCGCGGCGCTCTTCCAGCGGAGGACGCTTCATCTGGTCACGCTGGCTTTTCATGATGTCGCGGATCTGCTGCTTCTGCGCGTCCGTCAGGTTCAGATCTTTAAACATCATCATTTCATGGTGCATACCCGGCTTGCCTTTATGATGCATCATCATTTTGCCTTCAGCTGGCGCAGCGGTGGTGGTTGCGGTATCTGCGGCGAACGCCATGCTGGTAGCGCCCAGAGCCAGGGTAGAAGCAACAAACAGTGCAGTAAACTTACGCATAATTTATTTCCTTTCTTTCAGTTATTCTTCGGCGCTATGCCGTGTTGACGAGATTAACTTTACGGGGTTTATCGTCAATTAGTCAGAGCAACGGTAAAACAATGAAAGTGTAAAAAACAATTTTTCGCCAAATGTGGAGGAAATAAGGATAAAGCGTGGAGAGTTGCAACAAAAAATATTCAATGCGATGATTTTAAAGAGATTTAGCAGAAGTATAATGAAGTGACGATGAATAATAAAGCAATTTGCCAGGAATATTCCGTAAAAGAAATCGGAACGCTTTAATCGCTAAGAAAAGATTTTAACTTCCCCTCTCCGATGATGAGAGGGGAAACGTTCAGATGATTTTTTCCAGCATCAGGCCGGCTCGCAGGCCAAACGCTACGGAGGGATTGGGGAATAATACATATTCGGTGGTTTTCTGCACCTCATAGCGCTCATCACCATCCTCCGCCAGCAACGCCCCTTTGCGGAACGGGGTGAAGTTCAGGGTGTGCGCGGCCATGTGAAGCTGGAAAGCCTCGCTGCGGCGGGTAATTTGCTGCACAACGCGATAACGCACGACGGCTTCCTTCGCGTGCTCTGGCGCTGTGCCGCCCAGCAGCGCCCGAAGCGCAAGATGCGTTGGCGCAAAGCGGGTCAGATCGTTCTGACCAAACGGGAGCGCTTTTCCCAGCTCCAGAGTACAGGCCAGCGCGCCAAAACGTTCGCAAGTGAAGTGAGTAAAGGTCCCCCCCGGCGACTGATGAAATACCAGCGCCTCCAGCCCGGCATCCCCCAGCCAGCTCAGAAACGCTTCATCCCACGGCTGATTACGCTGCGGCAGAACGCCGAAGCGGACATGGTAAGAAGCGCGGATCGCCGTATGCAGATCAAGATGCCAGCGCGCCGGGCCCGCCGCGGCAAAAAAAGTGGTCACAACGGTCTCCAGCCACGCTGCCCGCGCCGTTTCGTCACTCTGAGGAAACTGCGACCAGCGGCCGCCGAACATGCGGTTAATGTCGCTCACCAGGTACCGTTTGTTTTGCGCCAGCGCAGGCGGGTTGCCAAGCACCACCAGCACGCGGCACGCAAGCGTGATTTCGCCGCGATATAACGCGCCCAGCAGCCCATCGACGATCTCAACGGGTGCGGTTTCATTGCCATGGATCCCCGTGGAAAGCAGCAGCGATAACGCGCTGCTGGCCGTCGGCGTCAGCTCAAGCACCCCGCGCCCCAGCCACCGCCAGCGAAACGAGGGGCCATCCCCCTCGCTCTGTTCGGGCGTTTCGTCTGCCAGGGTCAGCGCCAGTAAATTTTCCATATTCACTCCTTTAGCGCTGGAACGGGTAAACCGATCCCAGCTGCAGGATTGACGATAATGCATCCAGCGCCTCGCGCCCTTCACGCAGCAGCTGCGGGTCAACCAGGTCAGCCTGCGTTAACCGATCGCGATAGTAGCGATCCACCCAGTCGTTCAGGGTGTTAAACAGCGTCTCATTCATCATCACTGCCGGGTTAACGGCCTGCATTTCGTCTGGCGTAAGTACCACGCGCAGGCGCAGACAGGCAGGACCACCGCCGTTGGCCATACTTTCACGCAGGTCAAACACGCGCAGCTCGTCAATTGGGTTATCGGCCTTCACCAGTTCACTCAGATAGCGCCACACGCCCTGATGCTCCCGGGACTCCTGCGGCAGCACCAGCATCATGCTGCCATCGTCACGGCTCAGCAGCTGGCTGTTGAACAGATAGGTTTCGACCGCGTCCTGCACGCTGACCGCCTGCGTTGGCACCTGAACAGGCATAAAGCCGGGCACGCGTTCGCGCAGCGTGGCGAGCAGCCTCTCCTGCTGGGCAAAGGCCTGCTCATGGCAGAACAGCACCTGGCGGTTGGAGACGGCGATCACGTCGTTGTGGAACACGCCCTGGTCGATCACGTGCGGGTTCTGTTGGGCAAAAACCACCTGTGACGGATTAACCTGGTTCAGGCGCGCAACCGCCTGGCTGGCTGCCAGCGTCTGACGCGCAGGATAACGGGTTGGCGCGGTGTGGCCTCCCTCTTCCCGCCCGTAGATAAACAGCTGCACGGCAGGATCGCCGTAATCGCCCCCCAGACGGTTATGGTTGGCCGCGCCTTCGTCGCCAAACATCGCCACCTGCGGCAGGGCCTGATGCACCTCAAAATGGGCGTCATGCTTGAAAATGGCGCGCAGTACGCGCTCGGTGGTCTCCGCTTCGGTGGCGCGGTGAAATTTGTTATTCAGGTTCGCCACCGTCAGATGAACTTTGCCATCCAGCGTGTCGGCTGACGGCGCGACGGTCGCGGCGTTTGCCACCCACATAGAGGAGGCAGAGCTTGCGGCGGAGAGCAGGTGTGGTGTCTGCGTACCCGCTTTTTCAACCACCTGCTCATCGCTACCGGTGAAACCGAGCTGACGTAATACCGCCACGTTCGGGCGTTCCTGCGGCGGGATCACCGCCTGCGGGAAACCGGCATCCGCCAGCGCTTTCATCTTCAGCAGCCCCTGCTTCGCCGCCAGCTTCGGGTTAGAGACCTGAAAGCGGTGCTTCGTCGAGGCTTCATTACCAAAGGAGAGACCGGCAT
The DNA here is from genome assembly GCF_039718975.1 of Enterobacter chuandaensis. Classification (NCBI taxonomy): domain Bacteria; kingdom Pseudomonadati; phylum Pseudomonadota; class Gammaproteobacteria; order Enterobacterales; family Enterobacteriaceae; genus Enterobacter; species Enterobacter chuandaensis. Next base: position 1,982,237 of record NZ_CP097173.1, on the reverse strand, counting down.
AGTGGTGCGTCAGCCCCACCAGCCCGTCAAAGTTGACTTCACGCGCTTTCATGGCCTTCTCCCTTCGTAAAATCGAGCCCCGGATTAAGCGTCTCCGGCAGCGTCAGCGCCGGGGTTTCCAGGCTCGCCATCGGCCACGCGCAGTAATCGGCGGCATACCACGCGCTGGCGCGATGGTTGCCCGACGCGCCCACGCCGCCGAACGGCGCGGTGCTCGCGGCCCCGGTCAGCGGTTTATTCCAGTTCACAATCCCGGCGCGTGCTTCCAGCAGCAGTTGTTCAAACTTCTCGCGATGCGGCGATATCAGCCCGCTCGACAGGCCGTAGCGGGTGTTATTCGCCATCGCAATAGCCGCATCAAAATCGTCATAACGCCAGACGCACAGCAGCGGGCCAAAGACCTCTTCATCCGGCACGTTGCTCGCACCGCTCATCTCAACGATGCCCGGCGTCAACAGGGACGTCCCCGGCTGAACCTGCTTTGGCTCCAGCAGGGTTTTCGCCCCGCGCGCAACGTGATCCTGCCAGGCTTTAAGCACGTTCAGCGCGGCCTGTTCGGAGATCAGCCCGCCGATAAACGGCTGCGGGTCGGCATCCCACGCGCCAGGCACCAGACGCGCGCTCACCTCCACCAGACGCTTCAGGAAGGCATCCCCCTGCGCGCCGCGCTTGACCAGCAGGCGGCGAGCACAGGTGCAGCGCTGTCCGGCGGTAATAAAGGCGGACTGGATCGTCAGGTGCACCGCAGCGTCGATATCATCAGGATCTTCCACAATCAGCGGGTTGTTGCCGCCCATCTCCAGCGCCAGAATTTTCTCCGGCTGCCCTGCCAGCTGGCGGTGCAGCTGATAGCCCGTTCCGGCGCTGCCGGTAAACAGCAGGCCGTCGATATCGTTCAGCGCGCTCAGCGCCTGACCGGTTTCACGTCCGCCCTGCACCAGGTTCAGCACGCCCGGCGGCAGTCCGGCCTGCTCCCACAGCTTCACCACCGCCTCGCCAGTAAATGGCGTTAGCTCACTCGGTTTGAAGATGACGGTATTGCCCGCCAGCAGCGCGGGCACAATGTGACCGTTCGGCAGGTGTCCCGGGAAATTGTACGGGCCAAACACCGCCAGCACGCCGTGCGGGCGGTGGCGCAGCGTGGCCGAGCCGTCCGGCATGTCGGTATGCTGCTCGCCGGTACGGACGTGGTACGCCTTGACCGAAATAGCGATCTTATTGATCATCGCCGTCACTTCAGTGGCCGCTTCCCAGCGCGGTTTGCTGGTTTCGGACGCGATGATGCGCGTCAGCCCGGCCTTGTTCGCCTCCAGCAGCCCGGCAAATTTTTCAACAATCGCCTGGCGCTCGGCGAAAGGCCGTTTTGCCCATGCCGGAAACGCGCGGCGCGCGGCCTGGCAGGCTTGTTCTACCTGCGCAGCGCTGGCGTCATTCCCCTTCCACAGAATTTCTTTCCCTACCGGGTTGGTTTTTGTGCGCTGTTCGCCTTCGCCCGTTACCCAGTCACCGTTAATCCATAATGTCATGCTGTTTTCTCCTCAGGGCAGAGACGCACCAGGCGAACCGTATCGCCGGCGTTACATTTCAGGGCATCCAGTTCTGCAGCCGTCAGCACCAGACGTTCACATTTCGGGTTGGTACGCACCAGCATGGCGCGGAAGTTGGCGTAATTTTCGTTGGCCACCAGGCATGCCGGCCAGTCACCCGGCGCGGGCTGGCCTTCAGCGACCTCAACCAGCCGGCTTTTGCGGATCGCGCGCACGCGGTCGATATCGCATTCAAGCGTTGGCCCGCCGTCAAAGATGTCGACATAGTTACGGTAGCGGAAGCCCTCTTTCTCCAGCACCGCGCGGGCGGGCGCCGTTTGCGGATGGACTTCACCGATCACCGCCTGCGCTTCAGGCGTTAAGAAATGGGTATAGATAGGATGTTTAGGCATCAGTTCGGCGATAAACGCTTTCTGGCCGGTGCCGCAGAGATAGTCCGCCCGGCTGAACTCCATCGAGAAGAAGCGCTCGCCCAGGCTCTCCCAGAAAGGAGAGTAGCCTTTGTCGTCGATCACGCCGCGCATCTCTGCCACCACTTTTTCGTTAAAGCGATCGCGGAAGGCGGCCATAAACATAAAGCGCGATTTGGAGAGCAGATAGCCGTTGCCCTCTTTGCGCCACGCCGGGTCGAGGAACAGCGTGCAGAGCTCGCTGGCACCCGTGTGGTCATTACAGAGAAACAGCGTGGGCAGCGCGTTATAGACGTTCAGCTCTTTCGAGGCGTGAACCATGGTGCCGACGCGGTAGTTGTACCACGGGTCGTTAAGCCCGACGGCCACTTCGATGGCGCAGATCCCGGCTACGGTCCCCGTATCGGTGTCTTCCAGCACGAACACGTAACCCTGTTCGCTTTTTGGCAACGTCCCCTGCCAGGTTTGCAGGGCGCGCTCAATGCGCGCCGACAGCGTTTTTTCATCGGCAGGAAGCGAGGTCAGCCCGCCTCCCGTCTTACCGGCAAGCTGCATGAGCCCGGCAATATCGCCGCGCTCAACGGGACGGATGACCATCATGATGACACCCCGGATTTCACCTTCTCACACGCCAGCGCAAAACGGCCCAGACCGGTTTGCACCTCTTCCTCGCTGACGATCAGCGCAGGCGCAAAACGCACCACATTGGCACCGGCAATCAGCACCATCACGCCCGCTTTTGCCCCTTCCTGTGAAATAAGTTTAGCTTTTCCGGCAAACTCAGCGGTGAGCTCGCAGCCGATCAACAGCCCCAGGCCGCGAATTTCTTTAAACAGGCCAAGCTTGCCGTTGATGGCGTTCAGGCGCTCAACGAACCAGTCGTGACGCTGCTTAACGCCCTTCAGCACCTCAGGGGTGTTAATGATGTCGAGAACCTGCCCGGCGACGGCGGTCGCCAGCGGGTTGCCGCCGTAGGTCGTGCCGTGGGTGCCGACGGTCATCACGCTGGCAAATTTATCGGTGGTCAGCATCGCCCCGATAGGGAAGCCGCCGCCCAAAGCTTTCGCGGTGGAGAGTACGTCCGGCGTGACGCCGTAGTGCATATAGGCATACAGCTCGCCGGTGCGGCCCACGCCGGTCTGCACTTCGTCGAAAATCAGGACCGCGTCGTGACGGTCGCACAGCTCGCGCAGCCCCTGCAGGAAGGCCTTTTGCGCCGGAAGCACACCGCCCTCGCCCTGCATCGGCTCGACGATCACCGCGCAGGTGGTATCGTTAATCAGCTCGCTGGCGGACTGCAGATCGTTATAGATACCGTGGCGAATATCCGGTGGCAGCGGAGCGAAATCCTGTGAATAAGAAGGCTGCCCGCCCGCGCTCACGGTAAAGAGCGTGCGCCCGTGGAAGGCATTTTTAAACGCCACAATCCCGCTCTTGTGCGTCCCAAACTTGTCGTGGGCATATTTGCGCGCCAGCTTCAACGCCGCTTCGTTGGCCTCTGCCCCGGAGTTACAGAAAAAGACTTTTTCGGCGAAAGTCGCGTCAATCAGCTTTTTCGCCAGGCGCAGCGCGGGTTCGTTGGTGAAGCCGTTGCCGGTATGCCAGAACTTCGCCGCCTGGTCATTCAGCGCCTGACGCAGCGCCGGGTGCGCATGACCCAGCGCGTTGACCGCAATCCCACCTGCAAAGTCGATATACTCTTTACCCTGCTGATCCCACAGGCGCGAGCCTTCCCCACGAACCGGAATAAAAGCCGCCGGAGCGTAAACCGGCATCATCCATTCATCGAAATTTTCACGCGTAATTGACAGAGACATAGCGACCTCATCCGGTAAATAAAAGGTTATTTGAATGTTAAATAATTGAGTGTTTGCACTGTGAATGTAGATTGCAGCCTTTGTGCCAGCCAGCGATAAAAATGCATAAACGGGTTGGGGTAACAGAATATCAAGAGGTTACGATATGGAGTTATTCACTGTTAATGCATAAAAAGTGAATATTTTTACGGCAAGCGGCGCTTTGCCGCATGAAAATCAGAAAGAGTATGCAGAGGCCAAATATAATTCTGGAATTGTGATCGCTCGCGAAATTTATCGGCCATTTACGCCCTGTTTGAGGGCGAAGCGGGTCAGAATGGTGCAAATATTGCACCACCGGCATTATCTGTCGCAGTTATTGGTCGAACCCGGTAACAGTTGACGCAAATTCTGCTACCATCCATGCACTATTCACCTTGCACTGGCAGCGACTATGAAATTTGTCTCTTTTAATATCAACGGCCTGCGCGCCCGCCCTCATCAGCTGGAAGCCATTGTTGAGCAACATCAGCCAGATGTGATCGGCCTGCAGGAGACCAAGGTTCACGACGACATGTTCCCCCTCGAAGAGGTGGCGAAACTCGGCTACAACGTCTTTTATCACGGTCAGAAAGGTCACTATGGCGTCGCGCTGCTCACCAAAGATACGCCGGTCTCCGTGCGCCGCGGCTTCCCCGGCGACGGTGAAGAAGCCCAGCGTCGCATCATCATGGCGGAAGTGCCCTCCGCGCTCGGGAATATTACGGTCATTAACGGCTATTTCCCGCAGGGTGAGAGCCGCGATCACGAGACAAAATTCCCGGCCAAAGCGAAGTTTTATCAGGATCTGCAGAACTACCTGACGACCGAACTGAAAAAAGAGAACCCGGTGCTGATCATGGGCGACATGAACATCAGCCCGACGGATCTGGATATCGGCATCGGCGAAGAGAACCGCAAGCGCTGGCTGCGCACCGGCAAATGCTCCTTCCTGCCGGAAGAGCGCGAGTGGATGGAGCGCCTGCTGGGCTGGGGACTCGTGGATACCTTCCGTAATGCCAACCCGGAAACGCAGGACCGCTTCTCCTGGTTTGACTACCGCTCTAAGGGCTTTGACGACAACCGTGGCCTGCGTATCGATCTGCTGCTGGCCAGCACGCCGCTGGCGGAGCGCTGCATTGAAACCGGGATCGACTACGACATCCGCAGCATGGAAAAACCGTCTGACCACGCGCCGGTATGGGCTAAATTCAAGCTGTAATCACGCGTGAACATGCGAAAAACACTCTTCCTGTGCGCCCTTCTGGGCGCATTTATTTTGACATATTTCTTTCTTCCGCCCGGCACGCTCTCTCTGGCCGGAATTAAAACGCATCAGCAGGCATTACTCTCCCATGTTGAACACGCGCCGCTACGGAGCGCGCTGATCTTTTTTGCGCTGTACGTGGCGGTTTCCGCTCTGTCGATCCCCGGTGCGGCGATCCTGACCCTGCTGGGCGGGGCGCTTTTTGCTCTGTGGGAAGGCACCGTGCTGGTCTCATTTGCCTCCACGCTCGGGGCCACGCTGGCCATGCTCGCCAGCCGGTATCTGCTGCGCGACTGGGTTCAGCGGCGGTTTGCCCGACAGATGGCAACGGTAAATGCGGGCATGGCGCGCGACGGCGCGGGCTATCTTTTTGCCCTGCGCCTGATGCCGCTGTTCCCGTTTTTCCTGGTGAATTTACTGATGGGACTGACCCGCATCACGGTGCGGCGCTACTGGTGGGTCAGCCAGGTCGCCATGCTGCCCGCGACGGTTATCTTTCTGAACGCCGGGCGCGAGCTGGGGAAAGTAACATCACCACGCGATATTTTGTCGCCGGGGATAGCATTCGCCTTTACACTACTGGGGTTATTACCGCTGGCCACGCGCTGGCTCTTTTCCCGTTACACCTCTTCGTTTAAAAAGTGAGGCATTATGCGCCGTGTGCGTTTTTGCGCGTTCCTGACCGGTCTGCTGCTGGCAGCCCCCCTCTGTGCCGCCGACGGCTGGCACGCTATTCAACAGCAGGCCAAAGGCCAGACCGTCTGGTTTAACGCCTGGGGCGGCGATCCGGCGGTCAACCGCTACCTTGAGTGGGTCAGCGGTGAGATGCAAACGCACTATGCCATTACCCTCAAAATCGTCCCGTTGGCGGATGCCGCCGATGCGGTCAAACGTATTCAGACGGAAGCTGCCGCAGGGCGTAAGACCAACGGCTCCGTCGATCTGATGTGGGTGAACGGCGAAAACTTCCGCACGTTAAAAGTGGCGAACCTGCTGCAAACCGGATGGGCGCAGAGTCTGCCCAACTGGCGTTATGTCGATACCCGTAAACCCGTCACGGAAGATTTTGCTATTCCCACAGACGGGGCGGAGTCGCCGTGGGGCGGCGCACAGCTGACCTTTATCGCCCGCAAAGCCAGTATGCCGACGCCGCCGGAGGATCCTCAGGCGCTGCTGGCTTACGCGCAGCAGCATCCGGGCAAGGTCAGCTATCCTCGCCCGCCCGATTTCACCGGCACGGCCTTTCTGGAGCAGCTACTGCTGACGCTCACGGCTCATCCCGAGGCGTTACAAAAAGCGCCTGATGATACGTTTGCCCAGGTTACGGCGCCGCTCTGGGCCTACCTCGATAAACTGCACCCGCTGCTGTGGCGCGAAGGAAAAGATTTCCCTCCCTCACCCGCCCGGATGGATACCCTGCTCGCCAGCGGCAGTCTGAACCTGTCGCTGACCTTTAACCCGGCCCATGCGCAGCAGAAAGTGGCGAGCGGCGAACTGCCTGCCGACAGCTACAGTTTTGGTTTTCGCGACGGGATGCTCGGCAACGTTCATTTTGTGGCTATTCCGGCCAACGCCAGCGCGAGCGCAGGCGCGAAAGTGGTCGCCAATTTCCTGCTGTCGCCGCAGGCGCAAATCCGTAAGGCTGACCCGGCAGTCTGGGGAGATCCGAGCGTGCTGGATGCGAAAACGCTGCCCGAAGGTGACGCGAAGCAACTGCAGGCCCATACGCCGCAGGGGCTACCGAAAATGCTCCCGGAGCCGCAGTCCGCCTGGGTGAACGCGTTGGAGCAGGAATGGCTGCGTCGTTACGGCACCCGTTAAGCTGGTTTGTCTGGCTGGCGATGGCGGTGATTTATCTGCCGATCCTGCCCGCTGGCACCATGCTGTTCGCGCCCGCGTTTTCCGTGACGAACTGGCAGCGGCTGCTGAACGATCCGCAGCTACCGCAGGCAGCCATCGCTACACTGGTCTCAACGCTTATCGCCACGCTGGGGGCATTGTTTATCGCCCTTTTCCTCGTGGCCCTCTTCTGGCCCGGCAAACGCTGGCGGCGGCTCAGTACGCGTCTGCCGTGGCTGCTGGCCGTCCCTCACGTGGCCTTCGCCACCAGCGCATTACTGCTGTTTGCCGAGGGCGGACTGTTTTATCAGATCTGCACCGTCTGTTCACCGCCGTTTGACCGCTACGGCGCCGGGCTGGGCCTGACGCTTGCGGTCAAAGAGAGCGCGTTTGTGCTGTGGGCCATTTACGCCGTGCTGCCGGAAAAACGGCTCGCGCAGCAGAAGATCGTCCTGCAAACCTTCGGCTACGGGCGTTTTCAGACGCTAAGCTGGCTGATCCTGCCAGCGATTGCGCCTGCCCTCGGCGCGGTGATGCTGGCGGTGCTGGCGTGGTCGCTGTCGGTTGTGGACGTGGCGATCGTTCTCGGGCCCGGCAACCCGCCTACACTGGCCGTGCTGGCCTGGCAGTGGCTGAGCCAGGGCGACGCGCATCAGCAGGCAAAAGGGACGCTGCTGTGCCTGCTTCTCCTTCTTCTGCTGGCCGTGCTTGCCGCGCTGGGGTACGGCCTGTGGAAGGTCTGGCGTCGCGCGATTCCGGACCAGACAGGTACGCGGCGCAGGTCGCATCTCGTGCTGCCTGAACGCGCATTCGGCGGATTTCTGCCCGCATGTGGCATCCTGTGCGCCGCAGTGCTGCTCATGCTGGCGCAGCGGGACGACGTGGGTCCCGTGGGGACCAGCCTCTCCTTCGGTCTGCTTTCGAGCCTGATCGCCCTGATTGTCAGCGTTCTCTGGCTGGAATGGGGGCCGCAGCGCGGCGCTGCGTGGGTGTGGATCCCCCTCGCCCTTCCGGCACTGCCGCTCGTCACCGGGCAGTATACGATTGCGCTGCATCTGCGGCTCGACGGGCATTATGCCGCCGTGCTCTGGAGCCATCTGCTGTGGGTGTTACCCTGGATGCTGCTGGTGCTGCAACCCGCCTGGCGGCGGATCGATCCCCGGCTTATCCTTACCGCCAGAACGCTCGGCTGGCGACGAGCTAAAATTTTCTGCCTGCTGAAATGCCCTCTGCTGGTACGCCCTGCGCTGCTGGCCTTTGCCACCGGCTTTTCCGTCAGCATGGCGCAATACATGCCGACGCTCTGGCTGGGCGCGGGGCGTTTCACCACGCTGACCAGCGAGACCGTAGCGCTCAGCAGCGGAGGCAGCATCCCGGTTCTCGCGAATCGGGCGCTGGGTTTACTGCTGGTCACGGGCGTCGTATTCGGTTTTGCTGCGCTGTTATCCCGGCTCGCGAGCCGATTCCGTCAAGGATTACGTTAATGCTGAAGGTAAGCAATCTCACCATCGAACCGCTTTTCCGCGAGGTTAATTTTTGCGTTCCACGCGGGGAGATCGTCACTCTGATGGGGCCGTCCGGCAGCGGCAAATCAACCCTCTTTGCCTGGATGGTCGGCGCACTGTCAGGTGATTTTCAGGCGCGGGGCGAACTGTGGCTCGACGAACGCCGCTGCGACGGTTTGCCCGTCGAATCCCGCGGTCTGGGGATTCTTTTTCAGGACGCGCTGCTGTTTGACCCGTTCAGCGTTGGGCAAAATCTGCTGCTGGCCTTGCCTGAGCGGATCGCGGGACGCGGGCGTCGGGAAGCGGTCGAGCAGGCGCTGGATTCCGCCGGGCTGAGCGGTCATTACGCCAGCGATCCGGCCACGCTTTCCGGCGGAGAGCGCGCCCGGGTTAGCCTGCTGCGCGCCCTGCTTGCCGAGCCGCAGGCGTTGTTGCTGGACGAACCGTTTAGCCGCCTCGATAAAGCGTTACGCACGTCGTTCCGGGCATGGGTATTTGACGCCGTCCGCGCACGCAATATTCCGGTGGTGCTGGTCACCCATGACGAGGACGATATTCCACCCGGCGGCGAGGTGATGGAGATCTCTCGCTGGCAATAATGTGCTAACGCAATGTTTTCCGTTTCGGGAGAGACGACAATGCCCCCCTCTTTTACTGACGTCAGGTTATTCGATGAAACGTGTTTCTCAACTGACCGCGCTGGCCCTGATCTGCGGCCTCGCCTCTTTTTCCTCTCAGGCTGCTGATATGGCCAACGCGATGACGCTGTCTCAGCTTCAGGCGCAGCATGGCGCGGCAATCGACACCCGCCCCAGCGCGTTCTACAACGGCTGGCCGCAAACGCTCAGCGGCCCCTCCGGGCACGAACCCGCCGCGCTCAACCTGGCTGCCACCTGGCTGGACGCGATGAGCGACGAGCAGATTGCACTCTGGGCCAGACAGCATCAGCTTACGCCTGCGACGGCCATCGCGCTGTACGGCGACGAGAGCGATAGCCTTGCGGTGAAAGCCCGCCTGGAGAAAGCCGGATTCCAGCATGTTTCGCTTCTCAGCGATGCCCTGCAGGTGCCGGACCGCCTTCAGCGCCTGGCGCACTTTGAACAGCTGGTCTACCCGCAGTGGATCCACCAGCTCCAGCAGGGCAAACCGGTGACCGCCGCGCCGACGGGCGAATGGAAAGTCATAGAAGCGGCCTGGGGCGCGCCGAAGTTTTACCTGCTAAACCACATTCCCGGCGCGGGCTACATCGACACCAACGAGGTGGAAAGCGAGCCGCTGTGGAATAAGGTCTCCGACGAAAAGCTGAAAGCGATGCTTGCGAAGCACGGGATCCGCCACGACACCACCGTCATTCTGTATGGGCGCGACGTTTACGCCGCCGCGCGCGTGGCGCAGATTATGCTCTACGCGGGGGTAAAGGATGTCCGTATTCTCGATGGCGGCTGGAAGGCATGGTCAGCAGCCAACCTGCCGGTTGAACGCGGTATGCCCGGGGAGGTGAAACCTGCCCCTGATTTTGGCGCGCCGATCCCCGGCCAGCCGCAGCTGATGGTGGATATGGAGCAGGCACGTGGGATGCTGCACCGTCAGGATGCCTCCCTGGTCAGCATTCGTTCGTGGCCGGAGTTTATCGGCGAAACCAGCGGCTACAGCTATATCAAGCCAAAAGGTGAAATAGCCGGTGCGCGCTGGGGTCACGCGGGCAGCGATGCCACGCATATGGAAGACTTCCATAACCCGGATGGCACCATGCGCAGCGCTGATGACATCGCCGCCCAGTGGAAAAACTGGAAAATCCTGCCGGAACAGCAGGTCGCGTTTTACTGCGGCACCGGCTGGCGGGCGTCCGAAGCCTTTATGTACGCCCGGGCGATGGGCTGGAAGCACGTCGCCGTCTATGACGGCGGCTGGTATGAATGGAGCAGCCACCCGCAGAACCCGGTCACCACTGGTGAGCGCGGGCCTGAAAGCGCTCTCTAAGAGATGAGTGACTTCAGCGTCACGTAGCCGCTCCAGACGCGCGTTGTGGTGGTCAGCCAGCACAGCGCGCCAAATACCCATGCGAACCACGTAAAGTGCGCCGGAAACAGGCAGCACAGCACGAACAGCGCGATGGTCTCCGTCCCTTCCGTTAACCCACCGATGTAATAAAACGACTTGTGCGCATAGCCGGGGTTGTCGATGTCGTGCTTCGCGGCCAGCGCCGCAAACGCCAGAAAGCTGCTGCCGGTACCGATAAACGCGAATAACAGCCAGGCGGCCGCCAGAGCATTCTCGGCCGGTGCAGCCAGCGCAAAGCCAAACGGCACCAGGGCATAGAACAGAAAATCGAGGGCGATATCGAGAAACCCTCCCGCATCCGTCAGCCCTCTCCGACGCGCCAGCGCGCCGTCCAGGCCATCCAGCAGGCGGTTCAGTACGATAGCGGCCAGCGCCGCCGGGTACCAGCCGAGGGCCAGGAACGGCAGCGCCAGCAGGCCGATGGCAAACCCGGCAAGCGTTACTCCGTCGGGCGTCACGCCCGGCTTATCCAGCACGGAAGCCAGACGATTCAGCGCGGGCTTTACCCGCGGGTGGAGGTGACGGTCAAGCATCAGGCTTCCCCTTAAACGTGGCGCACAGCCCCTGCGCCGGAACATCGAGGGCGGCGTTAAAGCGGGCGGAGAGATTCTGAAAGGCAATGAGGGCCGTCATCTCGGTAATAGCGTCGTCAGTAAAGTGGCATTTCAATTGTGCTTTGACGGCGTCGTCCACCCGGGGCGGCGTGGCGGTGACCGCCTCCGCATAGGCCAGCGCCGCGCGCTCCTGTTCGCTGAACAAGTCAGAATCAGGCCAGCCGCTCACGGCCAAAACTTTATCCAGCGCGCCGCAGCGCTCGGCCAGGCGCAGGCTGTTGGCGTCAACACAGAAAGCACAGTGGCACAGCTGCGATACCCGCGTCATAAGCAGCGAGCGCATCACGGGCGTCAGGCGCGCTTTTCTCCGTTCCAGAAAACCGACGAACAGTGCGACCAGCCAGAACAGACGCGGCATGCGTCCCCACCAGCGCGTGGGATTAAGCACCGCGCCAAAGTGTTTTCGCTGCATCGCGGCAATGGGTTTAACGCTTGCCGGAAGGGTTGGGATGGGATCTACCCAGGTGGACGTCTCTTTCACCTGATACTCCTGATAGCTGGACTCTTTGAAAGGGCACGATAATATGGCGTTTTTCGCTATCAAGTATTGACGACCATGCTAAAAACAGTCGATGTCGTTGCGGCCATCATCGAAAAAGACGGCAACATTTTACTGGCGCAGCGTCCTGCTCACGCCGACCAGCCGGGTATGTGGGAATTTGCAGGCGGGAAAGTCGAAGCCGGAGAAACCCAGCCAGAGGCGCTTATCCGCGAGCTGCGCGAGGAGTTGGGTATTGAGGCGCAGCCTGCGCAATACGTGGCAAGCCACCAGCGGGAAGTCTCGCAGCGGTTGATCAACCTGCACGCCTGGCACGTTCCGACCTTTTGCGGAGAGCTCACGGCGCACTACCACAGCGCGCTGGTGTGGTGTACGCCGGAAGAGGCGTTCGGCTACAGCTTAGCCCCGGCAGACATTCCGCTGCTGGAGGCGTTTATTCTTTTACGCGACGCCAGACCAGCGGATTCGTGCTGATGGTACGCTCATCGCGCTGGCACTGCAGCAGCACGCCATCCGCCTTCACGACGGCCCCTTCAGAATAGTTTTGATCCTGGTAGATGCAGCACTGGTTACACGGCTGCGCGCGCTGGCCGCTGGAGCTAAACACCTCCGGCGGCACATTCACTTCCACATCCGGGCGAATGCGGTCAGCCTGCGCGCCAGCGGTTAACATCAACAATAACGCGGCCATCACGTAACGGTTCATAGACTTCTCTTCCTGTTATGTCCTGATAATGACTATAACGGTAAATCGGACAGAATCTTTAATTTCGCGCACCATCGCTTTTTGTTATGACTCAACCCGCGTCATTAATTTCTTTTTCAGCATGAATTTCTGCTTGCTTCACAAAGCGGTACGGGTGGTATAGTCAAAAAAACAACACAAATCGCATTAGCCATAATCAGAAATTATTATAAGAGGTTCTTATATCTATGGATCAGACACGCTCTCTGGAAAGTTTCCTTGCCCATGTTCAGCAGCGCGACCCGCACCAAAGCGAGTTTGCGCAGGCCGTTCGTGAAGTGATGACCACCCTCTGGCCCTTCCTTGAGGAAAACCCGCGCTATCGTCAACTGTCGCTGCTGGAACGCCTGGTTGAGCCAGAACGCGTGATCCAGTTCCGCGTGACCTGGGTTGACGATCGCAACCAGGTGCAGGTTAACCGCGCGTGGCGCGTGCAGTTTAACTCGGCCATCGGCCCGTTTAAGGGCGGCATGCGTTTTCATCCGTCCGTGAACCTGTCGATTCTGAAATTCCTCGGCTTCGAGCAGACCTTTAAAAACGCCCTCACCACGCTCCCGATGGGCGGCGGTAAAGGCGGCAGTGATTTCGACCCGAAAGGCAAAAGCGAAGGCGAAGTGATGCGTTTCTGTCAGGCGCTGATGACCGAACTCTATCGCCATCTTGGCCCGGACACCGACGTACCGGCGGGTGATATCGGCGTGGGAGCCCGCGAAGTGGGCTTTATGGCCGGAATGATGAAAAAACTCTCCAACAACAGCGCCTGCGTCTTTACCGGCAAAGGATTATCGTTTGGCGGCAGCCTGATCCGCCCGGAGGCGACCGGCTACGGCCTGGTTTACTTCACCGAGGCGATGCTCAAGCGCCACGGCTTAGGTTTTGAAGGGATGCGCGTGGCGGTCTCCGGCTCCGGTAACGTAGCGCAGTACGCTATCGAAAAAGCAATGCAGTTTGGTGCCCGCGTAGTGACGGCCTCAGACTCAAAAGGCACGGTGGTGGATGAAGCGGGTTTTACGGCGGAGAAACTGGCGCGCCTGTGCGAAATCAAAGCCAGCCGCGACGGCCGTCTTGCGGATTATGCCGCGGAGTTTGGCCTGACGTATCTGGAAGGCAAACAGCCGTGGGGCGTGCCGGTGGATATCGCCCTGCCGTGCGCCACGCAAAACGAACTGGACGTGGAGGCCGCGCGCACGTTGATTAGCAACGGCGTAAAAGCGGTGGCCGAAGGGGCGAATATGCCGACCACCATCGAAGCGACCGATCTTTTCCTGGAAGCGGGCGTGCTGTTTGCGCCGGGCAAGGCCGCCAACGCAGGCGGCGTGGCGACCTCCGGCCTGGAGATGGCGCAAAACGCGGCGCGGCTCGGCTGGAAGGCGGAGAAAGTGGACGCGCGCCTGCACCACATCATGCTGGATATTCACCATGCCTGCGTCGAGTACGGCGGCGAGGCGTCACAGACCAACTATGTGCGCGGCGCCAACATCGCCGGGTTCGTGAAGGTGGCGGATGCGATGATTGGGCAGGGTGTGATTTAAGTTATATCGTGCGGCCGGGTGCCCTCACCCCGGCCCTCTCCCCGTGGGAGAGGGAGAAAACCGTGTGTCAGGCCGCGCTCTTTTTCTTTTTAAACGGTTTCTTCGCCCCGCCACCGGGTGCGACCATACCCCGGAACCGCTTCACCGGCGTGCTGCGCGCCTGGTCGATCAGCTGGTAAAGCGTCCCCACCAGCGGCTGCATAAAGTCCTGATAGCGGCACTGCTTTTCGCTGATCTGCGTCAGCACCGATTCCCAGTGCGCGGTCATGTCCGGCCTTGCGGCCAGCTCCGGCAGGGAGTGGATTAGCGCCCGGCCCGGTTCCGTTGAGTGGATGTAGCGGCCCTTTTTCTCCAGGAAACCGCGCTTAAACAACAGTTCGATAATCCCTGCACGTGTTGCCTCAGTGCCCAGACCGTCGGTGGCGCGCAGGATCTTCTTCAGATCTTTATCCTGAACAAAGCGGGCGATCCCGGTCATGGCGGACAGCAGCGTCGCGTCGGTGAAATGGCGCGGCGGCTGGGTCTGGCGTTCAACCACTTCGCCCTTCTCGCACAGCAGTTCGTCATCCTTAGCGACTACCGGCAGCGGCGTGCCGTCGTTTTCTTCGTCACGCTCTTTGTTGCCAAGGAGCGTGCGCCAGCCCGCTTCCGCGAGGAAACGGGCTTTAGCGACAAACTTGCCTTTGGCGATCTCAAGCTCAATGACGCACTTGCGGAACACCGCGTCCGGGCAGAACTGCATCAGATACTGTCGCGCGATCAGGTTGTAGACCTTCGCTTCGTTGTCGGTCAGGTTGACGCTGCTGGCGCGTGCCGTCGGGATAATCGCGTGGTGGGCATCGACTTTTTTGTCGTCCCAGCAGCGATTATGGGTCTCCGGATCAACAACGGGCTGCGGGAGCAGATCCGGCGCGTGGACGCTAATGGCGTTCATCACTGAATGGCGACCCGCAAAATGCTCTTCCGGCAGATAGCGGCTATCTGAACGCGGATAGGTGATCAGCTTGTGGGTTTCGTAAAGCTTCTGGCAGATATCCAGCACGTTCTGCGCACTCAAGCCAAACTTTTTTGCCGCCTCTATCTGCAGTGCAGAAAGCGAAAACGGCAGCGGCGCGGGTTCTGATTCCCGTTTATCGTTATAGCTGGTGACGATAGCGGGCTGGCCGGTGATACGGTTAACCACGTGCTCCGCCAGCGGACGATGGAGCAGACGACCCTCTTCATCCTGGTACGACTCGCAGGCGTCGCTCGGCTGCCAGACGGCCGTGAAGCGCTCGTCTTTAGGGGTAACGATATGCGCTTTCACTTCAAAGAAATCTTTGGCGACGAAGTTCTCGATCTCTTCATCACGGCGTACCACCAGCCCCAGCACCGGCGTCTGCACGCGGCCCACGGAGAGTACGCCCTGATAGCCCGCATTACGCCCGAGAATGGTGTAAGCGCGGGTCATGTTGATGCCGTACAGCCAGTCGGCGCGGGCGCGCGCTAAAGCCGAGACGCACAGCGGAATAAACTCGCTGTTGGAACGCAGGCGCGAGATCGCCCGCTCAACGGCCTGCGGGTTGAGATCGTTGATCAGACAGCGCTGCACCTGCTGACGCTTTTCGGGTGCCAGCTCCAGGTAGTCCAGCACTTCATCCACCAGCAGCTGCCCTTCCCTGTCCGGGTCACCCGCGTGGACCACTTCCGTCGCCTCATGAAGAAAACGTTTAATGACGTTGAGCTGTTTGGTGACGGACGGACGAGGCTGAAGACGCCACTTTTCCGGCACAATCGGCAGGTCGTTGAGGTTCCAGCGGGCGTAGCGGCTGTCGTAGACATCCGGCTGCGCCTGCTCAAGCAGGTGGCCGATACACCAGGTGACCACCTGCCCGTTACCGCATTCGATAAAGCCGTCGCCTTTGCGATGCGGTTTAGGCAGCACATCGGCGATGGCACGGGCCAGACTCGGCTTTTCGGCAATAAACAACCGCATCGAATTAACGGATCTCAATCATCGGTCGGCCGCCGCGCGCGGTGACCAGCTCGCCGATCGCCGTCAGGGTGATACCAAACTCGGCGGCGGTCGCCTGAACCTCGGCTTCGGATTCCGGCGTGACCGCCAGCAGCAGGCCGCCAGAGGTTTGCGGATCGCACAGCAGGTTGCGCCACGCTTCAGGCATCTCGCCCATCAGGTGACCGTAGCTGGCAAAGTTGCGCTGGGTACCGCCCGGGACCGCGCCCTGCGCAATGTACTCTTCCACGCCCGGCAGCTTCGGCACGTCCTGATACCAGACCTGCGCCTGCACGCCCGCCCCCTGACACACTTCAGAGAGGTGCCCCAGCAGGCCAAAACCGGTAACGTCGGTCATCGCCTTCACGCCGTCGATATTGGCGAACGCCGCACCGGCGAGGTTCATCTGGCACATCACTTCCGTTGCCAGACCGATATGTTCTGGTTTCAGCAGGGATTTTTTCTCGGCGGTGGTGAGTACGCCAATGCCCAGCGGTTTGGTGAGGAACAGTTTGCAGCCCGCCTGCGCAGTGCTGTTGCGCTTCACGCGCTCGGTCGGCACCACGCCGGTGACGGCCAGGCCGAAGATCGGCTCCGGCGCATCAATCGAGTGGCCGCCAGCCAGCGCAATCCCCGCCTGCTGGCAGGCGAAACGCCCGCCATCAATCACCTCACGGGCGATTTCTGGTGGAAGGGTGTTGATCGGCCAGCCCAGAATGGCAATCGCCATGATCGGCTTACCGCCCATGGCAAAGATATCGCTGATGGCGTTGGTGGCCGCGATGCGCCCGAAGTCGAACGGGTTGTCGACAATCGGCATAAAGAAGTCAGTGGTGCTGATAATGCTGGTGCCGTTACCTAAGTCATAAACCGCCGCATCGTCACGCGTTTCGTTGCCGACAAGCAGGTTCGGGTCGACAAACTTCGCCTGTTCACTGTGCAGGATGGTCTCCAGCACTTTCGGGGAAATTTTACAACCGCAACCGGCTCCGTGGCTGTACTGCGTTAAACGAATGGTTTGCTCGCTCATGGACGTCTCCTGTCATCTCAATCGCGCTATGGTAGCGCTCATTCCATAAAGAGGTAAGTATGACTGTCTGAATTCTGCGGCGGATGCTCAGAATCCAGACAGTTTAGCGCGTGTAATTAAAAACGGCTGACGAAAGGCGTGGTGTCCGGCACGCTGATGGTGCTGGAGGCTTTAAGCTGCGGGGTGCCGAGGTAGAGGAAGCCGACAATTTTATCGTGTTCACCACAGGAGAACCCTGCCCGCACGGCGGCGCTCTCGGTCAGCGGCCCGGTGCGCCAGATACCGTTAAAGCCCTGCGCGACGGCGGCCATCTGCATCGCCATTACCGCGCAACCGGCAGACATTTCCTGCTCCCAGACCGGCACCTTATGGTCGGCCTGGCATTTCGCCACGACAGCGATAATCATCGGGGCGCGGAACGGGGCGTTACGCGCCTTGTCGATACCTTTCTCATCCTGCCCTGCGGCAACTGCGCCCTGCTCCAGCAGTTGGCTGAAGCGTTCGCGGCCTTCGCCTTCAATCACAAAGAAGTGCCACGGCTGCAAAGTGCCATGATCCGGCGCACGCATGCCGGCACGCAGAATGTTTTCCAGCTGCTCGCCCGCAGGCGCAGGTTCGGCCAGACGTGACGCGCTACGACGGTTAACAAGCAGTTCAAGTGCATCCATTGGTTAACTCCTTTCTTGAAATTTACTCACAAAATTAACACGACGGCAGAATTTGTTACAGCCTGGCAGGCGATTCCTGCTGACAAGTGGCGGTTGGGTCATTACGATAACCCAACATTACCGTCCAGTGGCGACGGAAACAGTCATTTTCTGGTTAGGGAGAATACATGCGAACCCTTTGGCGAATCTTTGCCGGTTTCTTTAAATGGACGTGGCGACTGCTCAACTTCGTCCGCAACCTGGTGATGAACATCTTCTTCATCTTCCTGGTTCTGGTTTGCGCGGGCATTTGGATGCATATCAGCAACGCGAATCAGGCCCAGCATTCGACTCGCGGGGCTCTGTTACTCGATATCACCGGCGTGATCGTTGATAAACCGTCCACCAGCAACCGTCTGGGGGTTATCAGCCGCCAGTTGTTTGGTGCGACATCTGATCGCCTGCAGGAGAACTCGCTGTTTGATATCGTCGATACCATTCGTCAGGCCAAAGACGACCGCAACATTACCGGTATCGTGCTGGATCTGAAAGACTTTGCAGGGGGCGATCAGCCTTCCATGCAGTACATCGGTAAAGCGCTGCGCGAGTTCCGCGACAGCGGCAAGCCGGTGATTGCCGTGGGCGACAGCTACAGCCAGGGCCAGTATTACCTCGCGAGCTTTGCCAATAAAATCTGGCTCTCGCCGCAGGGAACGGTCGATCTGCACGGCTTTGCCACCAACGGCCTGTACTACAAATCGCTGCTCGACAAGCTGAAGGTCACCACCCACGTCTTCCGCGTCGGCACCTATAAATCTGCCGTGGAACCGTTTATCCGCGACGATATGTCCCCTGCCGCCCGTGAAGCGGACAGCCGCTGGATTGGCGAGCTGTGGCAGAACTATCTGGGTACCGTTGCCGCTAACCGTCAAATTACCGCTGAGCAGGTGTTCCCGGGCGCTCGCGGCGTGCTGGATGGACTGCGTAAGGTTGACGGCGATACCGCGAAATATGCGCTTGATAACAAACTGGTTGATGCCCTTGGCACCAGCGCTGAGGTTGAAAAATCCCTGAGCAAACAGTTTGGCTGGAGCAAAGAGGACAAAAATTACAGCGCCATCAGCATGTATGACTATGCGGCGAAAAAACCGGACGACAGCGGCGACAGCATTGCCGTGGTGTTTGCTAACGGCGCCATCATGGACGGTCAGGAAACCCCGGGTAACGTCGGCGGTGATACTACTGCTTCGCAAATCCGCGACGCACGCCTTGATCCGAAAGTGAAAGCGATTGTCCTGCGGGTGAACAGCCCTGGCGGCAGCGTTAGCGCCTCCGAAGTGATCCGCGCCGAGCTGGCCGCAGCGCGTGCCGCTGGCAAGCCGGTCGTTGTGTCTATGGGTGGAATGGCTGCGTCAGGCGGGTACTGGATCTCCACGCCAGCCAACTACATCGTGGCTAACCCAAGCACGCTGACCGGCTCGATTGGCATCTTCGGGGTGATTAATACCGTGGAAAACAGTCTGGATTACCTGGGCGTTCATACCGATGGCGTTGCCACGTCGCCGCTGGCGGATGTGTCGATGACCAAATCTCTGCCGCCGGAAGTTTCAGAGATGATGCAGCTCAGCATTGAGAACGGCTATAAACGCTTTATCACGCTGGTAGCGGACTCGCGTAAAAAAACGCCTGAGCAGATCGACCAGATCGCACAGGGCCACGTCTGGACCGGGCAGGATGCGAAGAGCAACGGTCTGGTCGACAGCCTGGGCGATTTCGACGACGCGGTGAAGAAAGCCGCCGAACTGGCGAAGCTCAAGCAGTGGCACGTTGAGTATTACCAGGACGAGCCGTCGTTCTTCGATATGGTGATGGACAGCATGTCTGTCTCCGTTCGCGCCATGCTGCCGGAGGCGCTGCAGGCGTACCTGCCTGCTCCAGTTGCTACGGCTGCGAAAGCGATGAAAGCGGAAAGCGATAAGCTCGCGGCCTTTAACGATCCACAGAGTCGTTACGCGTTTTGCCTGACCTGCGCTAACGTCCGTTAAAAACCGTCCCCTCTTCCCGTGAAGAGGGGATTTTTTTCTTTTGAAGAACAAGAACTCACTACCATGCAGAAGAAATCGATTTATGTAGCCTACACTGGCGGTACCATCGGTATGCAGCGCTCTGAAAATGGCTATATCCCTGTCTCTGGCCACCTTCAGCGTCAGCTTGCGCTGATGCCGGAATTCCACCGCCCGGAAATGCCTGACTTTACCATCCACGAATACGAGCCGCTGATGGACTCCTCCGACATGACGCCGGAAGACTGGCAGCACATCGCGGATGACATTAAAGCCCATTACGACCAGTACGACGGCTTCGTGATCCTGCACGGCACCGACACCATGGCGTTCACCGCCTCGGCGCTCTCATTCATGCTGGAGAACCTGAGCAAGCCGGTTATCGTTACCGGGTCGCAAATTCCGCTGGCGGAGCTGCGCTCGGACGGGCAGATCAACCTGCTGAACTCCCTGTACGTGGCGGCGAATTACCCGATCAACGAAGTGTCGCTGTTCTTCAACAACCGTCTGTATCGCGGCAACCGCACCACCAAAGCCCATGCAGATGGTTTTGACGCCTTCGCCTCGCCAAACCTGCAGCCGCTGCTGGAAGCGGGTATTCATATCCGTCGTCTGGGAACGCCTCCGGCACCGAACACCGCCGGCGAGCTGATTGTGCACCCGATTACCCCACAGCCGATTGGCGTGGTCACCATTTATCCGGGGATCTCCGCTGACGTGGTGCGTAACTTCCTGCGCCAGCCGGTGAAAGCGCTGATCCTGCGCTCCTATGGCGTCGGCAACGCCCCGCAGAACGGCGAATTCCTGAAAGAGCTACAGGAAGCCAGCGAGCGCGGAATTGTGGTGGTGAACCTGACCCAGTGTATGTCCGGCAAGGTCAACATGGGCGGCTATGCCACCGGCAACGCGCTGGCGCATGCGGGCGTGATCAGCGGCTTCGATATGACCGTTGAGGCAACGCTGACTAAACTTCACTATTTACTGAGTCAGGATCTGGACATTCAGTCCATCCGCAGCGCGATGATGCAAAACCTGCGCGGCGAGCTGACCCCGGACGAATAAGGAGTGCTCATGAAACAACGCGCCCTGCTACTGGTCGATTTGCAAAATGATTTCTGCGCGGGCGGTGCGCTGGCCGTCGCCGAAGGTGACAGCACCGTTGACGTGGCGAATACCCTGATTGACTGGTGCAAAGCCCGCGATGAAGCGGTTGTCGCAAGCCAGGACTGGCACCCGGCGAACCACGGCAGCTTTGCCAGCCAGCACAACGTCGAGCCTTTCACTCAGGGAGAACTCGACGGGCTGGCGCAAACCTTCTGGCCGGATCACTGCGTACAGCAGACCGAAGGTGCGGAGCTGCATCCGATCCTGAATCAGAAGGCCATCGACGCGGTGTTCCATAAAGGTGAAAACCCGGCTATCGACAGCTATAGCGCGTTTTTCGATAACGGGCATCGCCAGAAGACGGCGCTGGACGCGTGGTTACGTCATCACGAAATCACGGAGCTGATTGTGCTTGGCCTGGCAACGGATTATTGCGTGAAGTTTACCGTGCTGGACGCGCTCCAGTTAGGTTATACCGTCAGCGTCATTACCGACGGCTGCCGCGGGGTGAACATTCACCCGCAGGATAGCGCTCAGGCGTTTATGGATATGGCCGCCGAAGGCGCCACGCTGTATACGCTGGCAGACTGGCTGGAAACGCAGGCGTAGCCTTTTTAGCCGGGTGGCGCTGACGCTTACCCGGCAAAACAACCCACTCCGATCTCCCATAAAGTGAACTCCCTCGCATCCTAAGCGAAACGGCAATGCTATTCTCAACAGGCTGTTTTTTCGCCACGCCTTTTCTGTGGCGTGGTTATTTTTATTAAGTCAAAGAGGAACTTATATGAAACGTTTGCCCTTGCTGGCAGCATTACCCTTGTTTTGCGCTTCACTTGCTTCCGCCGCGCCCCTGATGTCCGTGGGCTACTTTAACGGGGGTGGCGATGTCACCGCCGGACCGGGTGGCGATATCAATAAACTCGACGTTCGCCAGATCACCCACCTGAACTACTCGTTTGGTCTGGTTTATAACGACGAGAAAGACGAAACCAACGCCGCGCTGAAAGATCCGGCGAAACTGCATCAAATCTGGCTGTCGCCAAAAGTGGCGTCCGATCTGGCCCTTATCCCCACCCTGCGTAAACAAAACCCGAACCTGAAAGTCCTGCTCTCCGTTGGCGGCTGGGGCGCGCGTGGTTTCTCTGGCGCAGCGGCAACCAAAGAGAGTCGCGCGGTGTTTATCCGCTCCGCGCAGGAGATTGTTGAGAAATACGGTCTGGACGGGATCGATCTCGACTGGGAGTATCCGGTCAACGGCGCCTGGGGGCTGGTTGCAAGCCAGCCCGCCGACCGGGATAACTTCACCGCCCTGCTGAAAGAGATGCGCGACGCGTTCGGGCAGAAAAAGCTGGTGACCATCGCGGTGGGCGCGAATGCGGAAAGTCCGAAAAGCTGGGTGGATGTCAAAGCCATCGCCCCGCTGCTCGACTATATCAACCTGATGACCTACGACATGGCGTACGGGACACAGTATTTCAATGCCAACCTGTATGACTCCAGCGCCTGGCCAACGGTGGCCGCTGCCGACAAATACAGCGTTGATTTTGTGGTGAACAACTATCTGGCCGCCGGACTTAAGCCGAAGCAGATGAACCTCGGGATCGGTTTTTACGGCCGCGTACCAAAACGTGCGGTTGAACCGGGCATTGACTGGAGCCAGCCAGACGCGCAAAAAAATCCGGTTACCCAGCCCTACTTTGGACCGCAGGAGATCGGCCTGTTTAAGTCGCTCGGCTATGATCTGACCAAAGATACCTACGTGAAGTACAACGATATCGTGAAGAAGCTGCTGAACGATCCGCAGAAACGCTTTACCGAGCACTGGGATGACCAGGCGAAGGTACCGTGGCTGTCGGTGAAGGGTGCCGATGACAATGCGCTGTTTGCGATTTCCTATGAGAACCCGCGTTCCGTTGCGATCAAAGCGGACTACATCAAGGAGAAAGGTCTCGCCGGGGCGATGTTCTGGGAGTATGGTGCGGACGACAATAATCAGTTAGCGAAACAGCTGGCGGAGTCGCTCGGGATTAAGCACTAAGTTGTATGTGCCGGGTGGCGCTTGCGCTTACCCGGCCTGCACGGAGAGCGTTATTTGAAGGTCGCAATCGGCTTCGGCGTGATGCCAAAATCTTCCTTCAGTTCGCGCTTGCTCTTCATCACCATCTGACCGTTGGTGTCGATAGTCATGTGCTGCGCGTCGATGTTATTGCGCGCTTGCCACAGCATTACCAGCTGCAGACTGTTTTCTTTTTGCTCAGGTGTGAGCGCCACACCGTCCGGCCATTTTCCCAGCTCAACGGCGGTTACCAGACGCTGATAAACTTCCGGGGTCATCCCGTTAATCATGTCATCGATATTCACGATCTCTCCTTTTCAAAGGAATAATTTGCTGAATCGTTTTTTCAACCTTTAATCTGGTCGCCGTTTTCATCATCGCTGAAGCTCATTGAGGCTGAGTTCACGCAGAAACGCTCGCCCGTTGGCTGAGGACCATCCGGGAAGACGTGCCCCAGGTGCGCGTCGCAGTTGCCACAGCGAATTTCGGTACGCACCATACCGTGCGACGAGTCGGTTAGATAGCGGATTGCATCGTCGCTCACCGGCTCGTAAAAGCTCGGCCAGCCGCAGCCGGAGTCGTATTTCGTTTGGGAATTGAACAGCGGAGCATCACAGACCAGGCAGTGATAGACGCCGTCTCGCTTGTTGTGCAGCAAACGCCCGGTAAATGGCGGCTCCGTGCCGTGATTCTGCGTCACGTAAAACTGCATTTCTGTGAGGTTTTTTTTCAAATCGTCAGGGTTACGTTGGTTCGACATATGCTTACATCTCGCTGTAGAAACAGACATCTTTTAACCCGGATTCTAACAAAACATTAACACCCTTGCGTGCACTTTTGTTCTAAACTTATGTGTCGCGAAAAGGCGGTCAGGCAATTGTGATCATGTTCACATTTTTATCCTGCGAGGACTTTAAAATTCCGGGCGCAGCCCCCATGTGGTTGCAAGCTCAAAGGGAAAGTGAGGCGAGTCAGTCGCACAAACGTTAGTCACAGGATTGATTTGTCGCAATGATTGACACGATTCCGCTTGACGCTGCGTAAGGTTTTTGTAATTTTACAGGCAACCTTTTATTCACTAACAAATAGCTGGTGGAATATATGACTATCAAAGTAGGTATCAACGGTTTTGGCCGTATCGGCCGTATTGTTTTCCGTGCTGCTCAGAAACGTTCTGACATCGAAATCGTTGGTATCAACGATCTCCTGGACGCTGAATACATGGCGTACATGCTGAAGTACGACTCAACTCACGGTCGTTTCGACGGCACCGTTGAAGTGAAAGACGGCCACCTGGTTGTTAACGGCAAAACCATCCGCGTTACTGCTGAGAAAGACCCAGCTAACCTGAAATGGAACGAAATCGGTGTTGACGTTGTTGCTGAAGCAACCGGTATCTTCCTGACCGACGAAACTGCACGTAAACACATCACTGCGGGCGCGAAGAAAGTTGTTCTGACTGGTCCATCCAAAGACAACACCCCAATGTTCGTTCGTGGTGCAAACTTCGAAACTTACGCTGGCCAGGACATCGTTTCTAACGCATCCTGCACCACCAACTGCCTGGCACCGCTGGCTAAAGTTATCAACGACAACTTCGGCATCATCGAAGGTCTGATGACTACCGTTCACGCGACCACCGCTACTCAGAAAACCGTTGACGGCCCGTCTCACAAAGACTGGCGCGGCGGCCGTGGCGCGGCTCAGAACATCATCCCATCCTCTACCGGTGCTGCTAAAGCTGTAGGTAAAGTACTGCCAGAACTGAATGGCAAACTGACTGGTATGGCGTTCCGCGTTCCAACTCCTAACGTATCCGTTGTTGACCTGACCGTTCGTCTGGAAAAAGCTGCTTCTTATGAAGAAATTAAGAAAGCGATCAAAGCTGCTTCCGAAGGCGCAATGAAAGGCGTTCTGGGCTACACCGAAGACGACGTTGTATCTACCGATTTCAACGGCGAAGTGTGCACTTCCGTGTTCGATGCTAAAGCAGGTATCGCACTGAACGACAACTTCGTGAAACTGGTTTCCTGGTACGACAACGAAACTGGCTACTCTAACAAAGTACTGGACCTGATCGCTCACATCTCCAAATAAGTTGAGATGAGTGCTTGATCCAAAAAGGCGACTTCGGTCGCCTTTTTTATTGTTTTTTAGACAGAGGATTGCTTAATGATTAATAAAATTTTTGCACTTCCGGTAGTCGAACAACTTACCCCTGTGCTCTCCCGCCGTCAGATTGACGGTGCCGATATTATCGTGGTTGACCACCCGCGCGTTAAAGCCTCCGTGGCGCTGAACGGCGCGCACCTGCTCTCCTGGAAACCGGAAGGCGAAGCGGAAGCGCTGTGGCTGAGCGACGCCACCTCGTTTAAAAAAGGGGATGCGATTCGCGGCGGCGTGCCAATCTGCTGGCCATGGTTTGGTCCGTCCGCACAGCCGGGTTTACCTTCGCACGGTTTCGCCCGTAACCAGCAGTGGACGCTGAAAGCGCACAACGAAGACGACAACGGTGCGGTACTCACCTTTGAACTGAAGGCCAATGATGAAACTCGTGCCCTGTGGCCGCACGATTTCACCCTGTACGCCCGTTTCAAGCTGGGTCAAACCTGTGAGATTGAGCTGGAAGCCCACGGCGAGTTCGAAACGACCTCTGCCCTGCACACCTACTTCAATGTGGGTGACATCAGCGCAGTGAAGGTGAGCGGCCTGGGTGATACCTTTATAGATAAAGTCGATAACGCGAAGGAAGGCAAACTGAGCGACGGCGTTCAGACTTTCCCCGACCGTACCGATCGCGTCTATCTGCACCCGGAAGCGTGCAGCGTCATTCACGACAGCGCTCTCAACCGCAGAATTGAAGTGGTTCACCAGCATCACAGCAACGTGGTGGGCTGGAACCCGGGCCCTGCCCTGTCCGTAAGCATGGCCGACGTGCCTGACGACGGCTATAAAACTTTTGTCTGCGTGGAAACCGCCTGCGTGAGCGCCCCGCAGAAAGCGAGTGAAGAAAAACCGTCTCGTTTAGGGCAAACGATCCGCATCGTTAAGCGATAACATCGCTGCACCACATTAAAGCAAACGGGGCGCATAGCGCCCCGTTTTGATGCATGGATTGCACTGTATTAATGCGCAATCAGAACTTGTAGCTCACACCCACAGAGAAGATGCCAGCCCAGGACTTATCGACCATCGGGCTATCTTTCACTTCATCACTCAGACGCTCATAACGGCCAGTACCGTAGACGCTCCAGTCGCCGAGGAAGTTATAGCTCGCGGTCAGCTCCAGGTAAGGATCCCAGCCGTCATCCGCGCTGTAGCTTTTCAGACCACTGCGGCGGGACTCGTTTTTAGAGACGCCGTAGTAGTAGTCGTTATAGTTTTCACTGTTGTACTGCACGCCAATACCCGGCGTCAGGGTGAGCCCACCGTTGGTATAGCGATACAACCAGGCCAGATCCCAGATAAAGCCGTTGCTGTTATCCAGCGTGTCACCCGCCAGGGCCGTACGCAGGAAGCCATACTGGGTGTTATGGACATAGGAAAGCCCGGCCATCATGGAGCTTTTACGCTTGTCGAGTTGACGAAGCGCGTGGCTATCGCTGTCGCCTGGCTTGAAGTGCGTTGGATCGTAGTAAGCCATGATGGAGAGCTTGTCGGCGGTATCGTTCCACAGATAGTAGCCGCCGCCGAGACCGCGGAACCAGAAGTTATCGCCTTCATAGGTGACAACGGGAACGGGATACACATCACGGTCATACTGCTTGTATGGGCTGTTAATCACGCCAACGCCCGCGCCAACCGTCCACTGACTTTCCGCCTGAGCGGTGCTAACTGCGGTCGCGGCAAGGATGCCCAATGCCAGAAGTTTGAGTTTGGTCACAATCCATTCTTTCCTGTAGTCAAATAATCAGCGGGTGAAGTGTAACCGCCATTCCCGTACATCCCAAAATTTTTTGCCTGCTAATCAGTCTGATTAACCCGTTATTTTTCACTTTTCAGATGACAGCCCGCTTTCATTTATATGACCAGTGAATGAAAAACGCGCTTAAGCCTTATAACTCAGGTGGAAATTTTTGGATGAGTTATTGATATGTCATTGAAATTAGATTTTCTCAGCATGCAAGTTTGGCAAATGCCATCTACGCTTAAATTTAAGAAGAGTTTTCCTGAACACCTGCGGTTCTTAGCGTCTGACCTGGCACACAGGTTGCTGCTCTGGCAGTGGGGTGCGAGAGATTCTCTTCCGGGAGCCTCCACTACTCATACGAACGGCTCTTATCCTGTGCTAAAAAACGAAAGGACGGCATGCCATGAATATATTCGATCACTATCGCCAGCGCTATGAAGCTGCCAAGGACGAAGAGTTCACACTGCAGGAGTTTCTTACCATTTGTCGGCAAGATCGCAGTGCCTATGCCAATGCGGCAGAACGGCTATTGATGGCTATCGGTGAGCCAAACATGGTTGATACTGCCCTGGAGCCACGGCTTTCCCGTCTGTTTTCGAATCGGGTGGTCGCCCGATATCCGGCGTTCGAAGAGTTCTATGGTATGGAAGATGCCATTGAACAGATTGTCTCCTATCTCAAGCATGCCGCTCAGGGTCTGGAAGAGAAGAAACAGATCCTCTATTTACTCGGCCCCGTGGGTGGCGGTAAATCCTCGCTGGCTGAACGCCTGAAATCACTGATGCAGCGCGTGCCTATTTATGTGCTGAGCGCCAACGGCGAGCGCAGCCCGGTGAATGACCATCCGCTGTGCCTGTTTAACCCTCAGGAAGATGCGCAAATTCTGGATAAAGAATATGGCATCCCACGTCGCTACCTCGGCACCATTATGTCCCCGTGGGCGGCAAAACGCCTGCACGAGTTTGGCGGCGATATCACCAAATTCCGCGTGGTGAAAGTGTGGCCGTCGATTCTGGAACAGATCGCCATCGCTAAAACAGAACCGGGTGATGAGAACAACCAGGACATCTCGGCGCTGGTGGGTAAAGTCGATATCCGTAAGCTGGAAAACTTCGCGCAGAACGATCCGGATGCCTATGGCTATTCCGGTGCGCTGTGCCGCGCCAACCAGGGGATTATGGAATTCGTCGAGATGTTTAAAGCACCGATCAAAGTGCTGCACCCTCTGCTGACGGCGACCCAGGAAGGAAACTACAACGGGACGGAAGGTATTTCTGCCCTGCCGTTTAACGGGATTATTCTCGCCCACTCGAACGAATCCGAATGGGTGACCTTCCGTAATAACAAAAACAATGAGGCCTTCCTTGACCGCGTGTACATCGTTAAGGTGCCTTATTGCCTGCGGATCTCCGAAGAGATCAAAATTTACGAGAAACTGCTTAACCACAGCGAGCTGGTACACGCGCCTTGCGCACCGGGAACCCTGGAAACGCTGTCTCGCTTCTCCATCCTTTCGCGCCTGAAAGAGCCGGAAAACTCCAGTATCTACTCGAAAATGCGTGTCTATGACGGTGAAAGTTTGAAAGACACCGACCCGAAAGCGAAGTCCTATCAGGAATACCGCGACTACGCCGGGGTCGATGAAGGGATGAACGGTCTGTCTACGCGCTTCGCGTTTAAGATCCTCTCCCGCGTCTTTAACTTCGACCATGCGGAAGTGGCGGCCAACCCGGTGCACTTGTTCTACGTGCTGGAGCAGCAAATTGAACGCGAGCAGTTCCCGCAGGAGCAGGCTGAACGCTACCTTGAGTTCCTGAAAGGTTACCTGATCCCGAAATACGCCGAGTTCATTGGCAAAGAGATCCAGACGGCCTACCTGGAATCCTATTCAGAATACGGGCAGAACATTTTCGACCGTTATGTCACCTACGCTGACTTCTGGATCCAGGATCAGGAGTACCGCGACCCGGATACCGGCCAGCTGTTTGACCGTGAATCCCTGAACGCGGAGCTGGAAAAAATTGAGAAGCCAGCCGGGATCAGTAACCCGAAAGACTTCCGTAATGAGATTGTGAACTTCGTCCTGCGTGCCAGAGCGCATAACAACGGGCGTAATCCGAACTGGACCAGCTACGAGAAGCTGCGCACGGTTATTGAGAAGAAAATGTTCTCCAACACCGAAGAGCTGTTGCCGGTGATCTCGTTTAACACCAAAACCTCAACCGATGAGCAGAAGAAACACGACGATTTTGTCGACCGAATGATGGAAAAAGGCTACACCCGCAAGCAGGTTCGCCTGCTCTGCGAATGGTATCTGCGCGTGCGTAAATCGTCTTAAAACAAGTGCCCGGCGGTGTCTGTGCCTGCCGGGCCAACAAAAACGCAAGTTGGCAAATGCAGTACGGGGGGTATATGACCTGGTTTATTGACCGGCGTCTTAACGGCAAAAACAAGAGCACGGTGAACCGCCAGCGCTTCTTGCGCCGTTATAAAGCGCAAATTAAACAGTCGATCTCCGAGGCCATCAACAAACGCTCGGTGACCGACGTCGACAGCGGCGAGTCTGTCTCCATCCCTACCGATGACATCAGCGAACCGATGTTTCATCAGGGGCGCGGCGGCCTGCGCCACCGCGTTCATCCAGGTAACGACCACTTCGTTCAGAACGACAGAATTGAGCGCCCTCAGGGCGGCGGCGGTGGCTCGGGAAGCGGTCAGGGACAGGCCAGCCAGGACGGTGAAGGCCAGGATGAGTTCGTTTTCCAGATCTCAAAAGATGAATATCTCGACCTGCTGTTTGAGGACCTTGCGCTGCCGAATCTGAAAAAGAATCAGCATCGTCAGCTTAACGAATACAAAACCCATCGCGCGGGCTATACCGCCAACGGCGTGCCTGCCAATATCAGCGTGGTGCGTTCGCTGCAGAATTCGCTTGCGCGCCGCACGGCCATGACGGCAGGGAAACGTCGTGAACTGCGCGAGCTGGAGAGCAGCCTGAAGGTCGTGGAAAACACGGAACCGGCACAGCTGCTGGAAGAGGAGCGCCTGCGAAAAGAGATTGCCGAGCTGAGAGCGAAGATCGACCGCGTGCCGTTTATCGACACCTTTGACCTGCGTTACAAGAACTACGAAAAACGCCCTGAGCCCTCCAGCCAGGCGGTGATGTTCTGTCTGATGGACGTGTCCGGCTCGATGGATCAGGCCACCAAGGATATGGCGAAGCGTTTCTATATCCTGCTCTACCTGTTCCTGAGCAGAACCTACAAGAACGTGGAGGTGGTCTATATCCGCCATCACACCCAGGCCAAAGAGGTGGATGAACACGAGTTCTTCTACTCCCAGGAGACCGGCGGCACCATCGTATCAAGCGCCCTGAAGCTGATGGACGAAGTAGTGAAAGAGCGTTACGACCCGGCGCAGTGGAACATTTATGCCGCGCAGGCGTCCGATGGCGATAACTGGGCCGACGACTCACCGCTGTGTCACGAGATCCTGGCGAAGAAAATTCTGCCGGTGGTGCGTTACTACAGCTATATCGAAATCACCCGTCGCGCCCACCAGACCCTGTGGCGGGAGTATGAACATCTGCAGGCGATGTTCGATAATTTCGCTATGCAGCATATCCGTGACCAGGACGACATTTATCCGGTGTTCCGGGAGCTATTCCACAAGCAAAGCCCAACAACCTCAAATTAAACTTTGTTAATCAGCCAGTTAGCTTTGTTTTACTGGCTGATTAACTATAGTTTTCACGTTTAAAATTCTCCATAATTTTCATTGCTTTAGTTTTTATTTTGGGGAAGGCAGTTCAGTGGTTATCCGGTTAGATAGTGGGTAACTTGTCCTCCCCTATAATGTTAAGGGTGTGAGTCAGTACGCCGTATACAGTTACATCATCCAGCCCGTCGCCTTCTATCGCTTCACCATCTTCAGTTATCAATGCCGCCCCATATAGCTTTGCAAACTCGTTCCTGTTATCCATTCTTACCAGTAGCGTATCTCCCTGCTCTGGCCTGAGAGCAATGTTAATCACTGCCCAACCACAGGATGTTTCTATTACCCTGCAGTTACCGTCAATTCCGCATAGCAGATCTATGGTTAACCGCTGTTCCTGGTAATCCATAGCCGGTGAAGGAAAGCCCATCAGAAAATCCTCCCCATATTACGCAAGATCCAGTAACGGTTATCGCTACCATCCGTCGTCTTATCAGCAAAATCTGGCTGGTATCTCTCAATCCATGTATTGGCATCTGCCTGACTGAAATGCCAATTCCTAATGCGTAATTCAGTGATAAATCTGTCTGTGTTCAAACAAAGATATCCCTTGGGGTTCTGTTGTATGGCAGCTAAAAAGGCTGCACGTATATCAGGTTGACGAGGCATAAGAGCGCCCTCATTGGATTATTGACTGTATGCATATACAGTAGTATTTTTGTAATTACAGATCAAGTTGGGCAAGAGGGATAGTGATGTTTGTTGAACTGGTATATGACAAGCGTAATGTTGCGGGGCTCGAAGGGGCCAGAGAGATCATACTGGCCGAGCTGACGAAGCGGGTGCACCAGATTTTCCCTAGTGCCGAAGTGAAGGTGAAGCCGATGCAGGCAAACGGCCTGAATAGCGATGCAAGCAAAAGCGATCGTGAAAAACTGAACCGCATGCTGGAGGAAATGTTTGAAGAGTCCGATATGTGGCTGGTCTCAGAGTTCCCGACTGTTCGCCAGGTAGGGCTTTAAATTTTGCTCAGAGAAAACGCCACGCGGGCTTGCACACGACGCGCGGCGCATTATTCAGCTACCCGCGCCATTGGCTTTAAGCAGGGAAATCTGTTTTTGCAATTCCTGAATAGACAACGTCAGCTTAGCTATCATTGCTATCTCATCCAGTGAGTATGCGTCCGCTGTATTGTTCTCGTCATAGCCTTCCTCCAGCCCTTTCCCCTTCACACATTCAGGTGAGACTTCTACCAGATCATTTGCGATGAACCCAAGATTGGTATCGCTTTCCGGGATAATTCCGCGTTTCTTATACTTGAATGTTGCCGGGTTCCATTGGAGGACTTCCTTCAGCGCACTGGCAGAAGGCTCTGCTCCCACCCTGTCCGATAAATACTCGATTTCTTTCTTCAATAATTTGTCAGAAGTCGCCGCTACCTGGATTGCTCCTATTCTTGAGGTGTCAACCCACAGGTCTACCGGACCATTAGCGTAGTTAAGAAAAGTTGAGTAAAGCTGCGGGCCGCCTGACAAACCCGGTTGGCAGATAATCCCGCCGCTCGCGTATAACACAGCCCTACGCTGGCTTACCGACTCTAAATTAAGAATAACCCTGCTTGAAGAGTCAACGAAGTTCGCTATAGAGCCGCGTACCTGAACAGCTTCCTGCCCGGCAATAACTTCGAAGTTAACAGGATAGGAATATGTCGAACCCGTGAAGGCCATACTGACGCCTGAAGTAACCTGGCCGCCAGATTTCCCGTCTAATGTGTTAAGGCGTTCGTCGTCACCAGCGGCCACCGTCCCTGCAGATGTTCCAACGTTCCTGGTGGCGCTGTTTCCTAAATCTGATTGCAACACTACATTTTCGGACAGATATTTCCAAGACGGGCCAGTGAAGGTTGTGCCGTCTGGCAGCTTCACCGTGATGTTTCCGGCGGCGCTGTAAACCTGCTGCCAGTTCTGTTTATCGTAATTCAGTCCACGCAGCGCTTCAGCACTTTGCGCCACCAGCGCAGCAGTGACCATATTCAGCGCCACGCGGGGAACCGCTGACCAGGCCGCTCCGGATTGCGTTGGCCCGGTGAAGTTGCTGACCAGCGTCAGCTGGGTATTACTGTCGACCGTTTTCACCGGCAGCGTGTACGACACACCGCCCACAGTCGAAACAATGAAATCACCTGCGGCGAGTTCGGTTGCGAATGAGGTTCCTGAACCGCCAACAATAGCGGACCCGTTTGTCAGGGTAATGGTTCCTGCCGACATATAGGACTCCTGAATTCAGATAATAAAAAACCCGCCGTAGCGGGTTGTCAGTAAATTGCATCAATAACGGGGATAGATAGACTTGTCAGCCTTCGTCCTACGACGCTGTATTTCGATGTCCACGAAGCGACATTTCTTCCCCTCCCGGCGCGTACCAAATTGCCGCTGCGGATCAGGCCCGCCCATTTCAAATAGTCCCAGCCAGTGTAAACCTCGCTGTTATAGCCATAGCGGCCAAGCAGTATCATGCGATCTCCGATATCGGTATTTCCCCATGATGGCGCGTAGGTCTGGTTCCGGTAGACAAACGGCCGGCGCGTGGTGGAGAACACGCAGACACCACCCTTTATGATATTCAGGCCTCTTCCCGGGGTCGGGCTTACGCCACTGGCAAAAATAGCGATCTGCATGGTAACTGTCGCATCCTGATCGAGACCAGCATGGTCTATTGTCGCAATAATATTCGAGCCGTCGAATTCAATGGTGACGTTATCAGCACTCCATTTGGCGAACACCATATAGCGGTCGCGGGAGATGTTTGTCGTTGGGGTAGCCCAGGTTCCTGTGAAGGTGACGGTACCGCGCCAGACGCAGTATCCCGACATCGTGGCATCGGTGATTGAGAGGAAATCAGTACTGTCCTTGATCAGTAGCCCCCTCCCTGACGAGGCCGGAAGAATTTGCCAGATTGATGATGCAAACGTTCGAGGGCTTCCCAGCCCATCACTCCGCCAGTTATTCATGGTGATGGTATTTCCGTTTACGGTAAAACTATCCAGCATAACAATTGTTGGTATAAGGTTGGTGCCCACCCAAAACCTGTCGACAGTATTGCGCGGAATAAGAACGATCTGACTACCATCAACTCGCTGGTTAATTGTGAACTGGTTCCCAGAACCGGCATCGCTTACATTCTGGCAAAACGAAGGGCAGCGGAGCCCGGAAGTTATTTCCATTGCTGGGCCACCGTCGTCGTAGGTAAGACGTAATCCTTTTGGCATTGTTACCACTCTCCAAGAACAATCAGGTTACCGCCACCGAGATCAATTCTTACGCCCCTTCCGTCAATGGTGACGCCATTACCATTCCCGGTGAACGCGAAATTACCGCTGGCAGCATATAGCGCGCCGTGCATCTCGCAGTTCCCTGATTTATCAATGTTCCAGCCTGCGCCGCCGGGACCAGCGACATAGTTTGTTGATCGGATGTAATTCCCAATCTTCGCGTTAGTAATGCTGCCATCCTGGATAAAGGCATCACGGATGAACACCTGACCGTTATAGACAAAGAATGCAGCCTGGTAATTTCCCGGGTCACTTCCCGAGTAAATACCAAACTGATCGGCAGCAAAGACCACTGTAGATTTATAGGTGCCGCCGGATGGCTCTATCGACATCCCGAAACCAGTGTTGTACTTCACCCCACTTCTGACTATCCCGAGGTTCAGCGTATAGGACGCCTTTCCTGTTCCATCACTGTTTACTTCTGCCGTCAATTTCTGGTTAACAGCTGCGGTCAAATCCCCTACCTGGGCCTGCACGTATGTAGACAGGTCTGCAAGGCCTTTATCCACTTCTGCGACCGTTGTTTTAACAACCAGGATATCAGCGCGCACCTCCCCATACTGCTGATACTGGTGTTCAACCGTTCCGTGATTTGCCAGGGAATTCTGCATGGCTGCTTCGAGGTTGGTGTCCACACCTCCAGAAACATTTTTGAAAGCGTCAGAGTCACGCACAGCATCATCAATAATATCGATCAGCTCTCCGGTTTCAGTCTGGCACAGCGCGGCCACCTGTATGAAAGCAGATTCACCGAACGCATTGATGGTTCTGATGTACCAGTAATAGGTATGCCCGTTCTTAAGGTTGTGGCTGGTCCATGTCGTGCCCATGCCCGCGCGCGTGGCTCTGGCCTCCACGGTCGCCGTATCTGTGTTGGCAAGTGGATGTTCACCAGACGTCCAGAAATCAAACTGGGTGGAGACGTTCGTTACTGCTGCGAGGCGGGGAATAAGCATCACGGCAAAAAATGCCTGCTCTACAGTGACACCTGACGGCGGAGGCGGTGCCTCAATGCTGAATTCTAGGTAAGCCTCAGGTGATGATGCCCCCATCTGATTAACGGCGGTGATGTGGGCTGTATAGGTATCCTGCAGCAGACCGGTTAATCGCGTGAAGGAGCCGGGAACCTGGGCTGTGAGCACCGCCTGGCCATTCCTGCGAATGACAACCTGGTTATAGACAAACTGCCCGATGTTCTGCCAGGAGAGAACGCCCTGCACCACCTGACCAATTTCCTCAACGGTGTACTTCAGATTCTGAGGCTGAGCCACCCCACCAGGTGGAAGCTGGGTAAACGGTGGGCGATCGATGGGTTTACCGATGGCGTCCCCCCACACGTCAGCAGTTTCCTGCTTCAGTGTGATCCGCACGCCGTTCTGCACGCCAAATTTCCAGTCGGTCACGCGCATCTCAACGTTAACGATCCCAAGCGAGGGAAAATTAACCTTTACGTACATACCGGGGCGATAGCGGTACCCACTGAGGTTCAGCGTGAGATTCATTGTGCGGGAAATGCGGGTGCG
This sequence comes from Enterobacter chuandaensis, assembly GCF_039718975.1. NCBI lineage: Bacteria > Pseudomonadati > Pseudomonadota > Gammaproteobacteria > Enterobacterales > Enterobacteriaceae > Enterobacter > Enterobacter chuandaensis. Next base: position 1,947,012 of record NZ_CP097173.1, on the reverse strand, counting down.
CTTAAGCTTGATGTCCGCCAGACGCTGGGCCTGAAATTCAGACGTGACAAAACGCAGCTTTAGATCCTGCGATATCTCCACGCCGTCTTCGGTTACCCACTCGCTTACAGATACTGAGGGGAAATCGGCTTCAGAGTATGTCTGTTTAGGATCGACAAATGTACCGCTGATGGTGTTAACGCGCTCTGACTGTGACACCTCAGGCATGATCTCGATATCACCGGCCAGCTGACTCTCGGTAATAACTTCCGTTGCGGGCCCATAATACGCGCCAACGAGGATGCCATGTTTACCGGCGATGTAGGTTGGCTCCGCTGCGCCAGCTGTCAGCATCGCCTCAAGAATGCTCGCTTTATTTTCGCTGAGGTCAAATTCCCCGTTCAGCGTGTAACGCTTTTCCGTCGTGCCGTCGCCGTTAGTCACCAGCTCGTCGCAGATGTTGGCCGCCTCCTGAAACTGATCCCAGTTAATATCAGCATCAGCGACTTTCAGGTAACTCCGGTAGTAGTCCAGCACACACAGCGCCAGATTGTTGCTGTACTCCGTGCGGCCGGTGCGCGGGTCGTATACTTTCCGGCCCGTCTTCTCAACCTTCACGTTCGGGATGCCGGACGGGAATTTCTCAGCATTGTATTTCAGAGACAGACGCAGCCAGGAAATCCCCTTGCCGATCATGTCATCTTTCCACGATGGGCAATTTGCCAGCATAAACGGGTCTGCTGTCTGGCGATCGATGTGCACTTCATACGTGGCGTTCTCTCCATACGAGCCAATATCATCATCGCCCAGGTAAATAGTACCTGTGCCCGAAATTGGGTGTCCCGCCAGGGTAATGGCAAGGTGAACCCATTCTCCATCAGTCTGCTCGCCTGGCTGTTCTTCAGCGAAAAACAGAGTGCCTGCAGATACGGTCCTGCCATAAACAACCGTTTTAGGGCTGGCAGCCGCGCGCAGCACCTGTTTACGCTCTGCAGTGTCCCGGTAAGACCCCAGTGATGGCTTCTTCGTCATCATCTGTGTGGCGACCTGAGCGGCAATGGTGATTGCCATTGCGATAGCGTAGGCTCCATTGGCTGCCGCGGCGCCAGCGGCTACCGTCGCGATTATAGGAATTGCAGCAGGCATCAGCGAACCCTCCACGTACTAAGGGGCTTAATCCGCAGGCAAACCAGCCCCGTTTCTCCAGGCACCCACACTGCACCACCGTAAATTACCCCGGCGCATCGGGTACCCGCATTTTCCACTACCGCGATATCGCCGCGCTGAGCCATCTTCACCGGCACTTCATTAAGGTATTTAGCCAGCACCTTTTCGAGTGAGCCGCCGCCGCGCAGCAGCGCCTTTTTTGCGCCCGTTTCGCTGTCGTAGGTCCCGCGCCAGCCGCCGGCGAAATTATCCCCGGTCATCGCTTCCGCACAATCTGCCGCAAACAGACAGCAGTCATGTTCGCCCCATAAAAAAGGCCGCTTTTCAGCGGCCCTTATCACGGCGATTAATCTGTTATGCCAGTCTGGATGCTTCATGCTTCCTCACGAATAGGTAAACCCTGGCGCATCTTTTTTGCTGCCCCAGTAAATTGAACGTTCTGCCATCTGCGCGACGTAACGAAATATGCAGTCGCCTGGCTGGTTGGCCTGGTGTGACTCGTCGGTATAACGGTTAGGGAACGGTCGCTGCCAGTCCTCAAAAATATTACTGACGGTGTACTGCAGGGCATTCGTTTCACCCGCCGTTGCCCCGGTTCCGGAAACCTTCCCCTTAAAAATCAGGTCTGCAACCTGAACGACGCCGTTATCATCCATCGCCACCAGATACAGCTCCGCTGGCCTTCCCACACAGCGCTCATTGAGCGTTTTAGCAAACAGCGACATATCCAGCCCTGATAGCGTCATCCTGAGCTGCGTCGGGCTCGTTGTGTTGGTTTCGCCCACATCATCAATGGCGCCCATCGTACCCATGCCGTAATAGACATAACCGCCCAGCACCAGCGTGCCGGTACCGGAATGTACGTAGGCAGTACCGGATTCAAACTGGACATTCGCCGCCAGTACGGCGGTAACTCTGTCGCGGGATAGCCAGTCCACCATCGAATCAGAAAACGGTGAATACAGCATCAGAAAGCCTCCTCAAATTCCAGCGTATAGCTGGTAAAAATGCCCGGCACGCGGTTACCTGCCCCCTGCTGGTTATCCTTCAGCTTGAAAATGCCGTATGGCTTAGCGACTTCGATTTTTCCGTTGGCAGGGGGGGAGGCGCGCAGCATAGGCGCAAAGGGAATAACGGCAGTTCCTGCAGCAGTGCTGGTCACATCGGCGGTGACCATCTTCAGCTCGTCATTGACGGTAAAGTAATCACCGGTGCGCAGTACCAGTGTGCCGGGTGTCCAGCCCTTACTGCCGAGCTGCGTACCTGTCTGGTTCGCGTCAGAAACCACCGGGTTTCCGGCTGGCGTCCTGCCTACCCTCCCCCAGTCACTGATCTTCACCCTGCCATATTCACCATCCAGATCGGCCACCAGCGCATCGATGCGCCGGGATTTATCGTCTGTAAGGTTGCTAAACGTCAGGGAGCAGATCCAGCGGGTGCCGGGGAAACGGACAGTCTGTGATGCACCATTAAACGGGGAACGAAAGGTTTTGGTGTTACTTTCCGGCCGCCAGGTCAGCGACGCCGGACATACATCTTCTGGCCATTCAAGCGCAGCCATAGTTTCTCCCGATGTTGAAAACACTGATCTTTTATCAGGATGTTATTGATTTACATACCTGGCTATGGTTGAGGCTCAGCCCGTCAGCGGTGGGACGCTGGCGCACTCAATGAAGAGGGATGGCTGATTACCTCTGTCTAAGGGACCTAAATGTCAAACGAACAACGAATTGAAAATTTTGAATCCAGAATTCAACAACTGGAAGGTATCGCAAAACATCTACAGGTACGTTCCGAATTAACGATGTATATTGTCTCGGCAATTATTGGCGCAGGAGGGCTGAAGAAAGAAGGTGTTTTAGAACTTATAAGGGATGCCAATTTCAATGCGCCGGACATAAGCCCTGCAATTATCGCCAAAGAAAAAGAAATCGTTTCCACACTGGTAAACAAAGTGAAGATTTCTTAACCTGCACACTGAGCAACATTGGGGCATCAAAGGCTGCTCTTTGGGTGGCCTTTTTTTCTTTCATATCTATCTCCTGCCTTTCGGCTCATTAATAACACAATAAGTACCATTAGACGCCAAGCATCCTCCTGGCCTGCCCGTTGGTCTGGAAATCACTAAGCATTTCCTGTCTGGCCAGCTTCGCACCATCGCGGGTTCCCTTTGCGGCAGCTTCCTGCATTGCCTGTTTAAGCGCGGCGTCGCCATTACCGGAAATGGTGAAGTGCTGCTGAATGGTCTGCTGAATGCTATTCCCTCCCGCGCTAACGGAGGAGACAGTATCATCTACCATTCGCACGCCTAGAGAGCCGTCTGCGGTTCTGGTTAGCGGCATGATCGCCTCTGGCCCAGCTTCACCCATCAAACCAGCACCTTTAGCGAAGGCGAACATCGTAGGGCTGTTCACAATTCCATTGCGGAATTTGCTCAGATCAGGGGAATCATAAACCCCGCCTTTTGCGTTCAGGGTTAAACCAGAAGCGGCTGAATCGTAGGCACCAGATGGCGTACTGCCACCAGAAGACGCGCCTCCAAACATCCCGCCAAGCGAGCCGAGAAGCCCACTATCACCGGCAGACTTGAGGCTGTTCACCAGGATGGCTCTAAGCAGAACCTTTTGGAGTTCGCTCAGCACACTGTTGGCCCAGTCCGCCCAGTCCGCTTTATTCCCGTTGAGTGCATCCGCCATGTTGTCAACCAGCCCATCCAGGGTGTTGCCCACAAGACCAGATACCTGACTGTAATAATCGCTGGAAGTGTCAATCCAGTTTGCCAGCCCGTCTTGTGCGCCAGCGAGCCAGTCGCCCTGAATTCTATCCAGATCCTCATAATGAGAACGATATTTTTCTAGCCGTACCGCAAGTGCCTTATCGAGCTCCTGGTTATAGCGGTCATATTCGGTAGAGGTCTTAATGTCTCCACTCTGGAATCTGCGTTGCAGGTCTTCACGCTTCTCGTTAAATTCACGCTCAATATCGAGTTGCTCACGCATTCGTTCGCGTGCTTTATCCCCTAACCCGGCGCCGATAACATCCGCATCAAGGGAGCTTGCAGCGTTAGCATTTTCGCGCTGAAGGTTCGCAACATATTCGGCGAGCCTGATATTTTCCTCATTGGCCTTTTTAACTGAATTGAGGCGATCAACCTCAGTCGCGAGCTGCTCCAGACGAGTCTTCTGAGTTTCATTAAGTCCAGCCAGCTTGCCGTCCGCAATATCAAACTGAAGTTTTTGTTGTTCTGTAACTTCTACGCTTTTCTTTCCGGTGGTGTCGATCAGAGCAATTTGACGAAGATAACTTGTCTCCATAGATTTAAACGAAGACTCAAGCTTTTTAAGGGTTGAATCAGGCTTTGTCTTCCCGTTTGTTTCGTCTTTATCAAGCGCGTAACCCCCACTTACTGTTGCAGGTTGTATTGGCAGTTTTGCTGGACTACCAGCAACTAATTGACCCTTTAATTTTATTAGATCTTCTAACTCTTTTTTTGCATTGGCCAGAGTAATATTTGAATCGAGCACACTACCAATAATACTTTCAGTTTCAGGAAAGTTGCCTGCATCAATGTTTTTTTGAAGCCAGTCAATTCGTTCTTTTACCTGATCAAGATTTTTTCGGTCAATATTACCACCGATGGCGGCTATTCTGTTACCTGTGCTTGCTGCTAATTGTCCAGCCGCAGCAGCTGATTTTACCAACCATCCGGAAAGCTCTGCCACCTCAGACACTAAGTTAGTGATACCCTGAAGAACCTTAGGATCTGTTAAAACTTTCCTTAATTCATCAAGTGAGTCTGTGAGAGGAGATAAGTCTACTTTGGCGAGTCCTGCTGAAATTTCTAATTTTAACCCTCGAACCTGTGCTTCAATATCCTCGAATATCTGATTCACTTTAACGAGATCGTCTATTGATGCAGGGTCTGGGGCAATTCCGAAATCTTTAGCTAGACTTAAAAACTGCTTAAGCTTCTCATTGTTATTATCAAACAGAGGAAGAAGTTTCGAAAGGTCATTACCAAGGCTTTCAAGTATTGTCGTTTTTTCAGCGTTTGTGCTGATTTTACCAAGCGACTCACCAATCGCCAGAAGTTGTTTGTCTGGACTTACTTTGGATAATTTTTCAGCGGATAATCCAAGAGCATTCAGGGCATCAACGGCCTCGCCTGACTTATTCAGGACCGCATCGCCGATTTTGTCACCAATATCTTTGAAGATATCGGCCATTTGTTCGCCGGACACACCGGCCTTTTCAGCAGCGAACTGCCATGATAATAACTCTTGAGTGGAAATATTTAGTGATTTAGCCCAACGGTCTGTCTCTGCTATTTGTTTCGAGGTAGATTTTAGAAGCTGAAAACCAGCAACACCAACAGCGCCAGCTAAAGCAACTGTTGCTGAACCAATGGAGGCAAAAGCTTTGGTAGTTTCAGCGGCATCCTTCTGAACTTGTTTAGCCCACTGCTGAGAGGCTCTTTCTGCTTTATCCATGCCAGAAACAAAACCGCCCACCTTGGCAACAAGATCGAGTGTAAGAGTCCCGAGTGATTTCCCAGCCATAATTAACTCCAGAAATAAAAAAGCCCGCATAGCGGGCTGATTTTCATATGTTTGCTTTTAGACTTCGCTCAAGCTCGCTCTTGAAGCTTTTCCCAAGAGGGGCAGGCATTTCCCCTGCAATACGCTCAATAAGAGGAATATTCATGAAAGTAATTTCTGATACCGATTTACCAGAGTGTTTTTCAAGTAGGAAGATTGAAAAATTGCGGACTTCCTCTAAATTAACACTACCGTCACCCTTGATGAAATCATCTTTGTTTATGGTTGATAGGTCATAGGCCTTGTAATTATTTCTAGGCATATTTTTCTTTGTTTTATTTGCAAGCAATATTCCACCAATAAACAAAACTGCTGCAACAATTAAGTAATTCTGCCGCTCAGCCATCAGGCCTATGTTGTTGACGCGTGAACCATCTCCGACAGGAACGCTTACATCCATGAGTAATGCAAAGACGCCTAACGCAACACCACCTAACGATAACAACCATCCTAAGTTTCTCATGTTTACATCCCCTTTGAAGTTCAAGTTACAGTTTAACATGAGAAATTAATGTATCACCCCCAGGTGCGCATCGCCTCTTCAAGTTTGATCGGCTCGTTTGCAGCTTCCCGTTCCTCAGCGGCAATGTGAGGCGCGAAATCAGCAATGCTGAAGGCAGGGGTGTTTTTGGAACGGTTTACGTTTGCCAGCACAGAAGAAACCAGTGCCGCACCCCACTCTGTTCGCATCATTGGGTTCAGATTGCCGTACTTCTGCCGGTACTGTACCCACTGCTGGAACTCGCGAAAGCTGAGGCGTTCTTTTGCCTCAGCGATAGTGCGGCCACCTATCCCGTTAAGGACTAGTTCGCACCAGATTTCGTCTTCTGCGCTGAGTCCGTCTTTCCCAGATCGTTAACTTCCTGAATAGCCACCAGCAGCGCCACCGTCAGGCCACCATCCAGCGCGCCACGGTCTGGATCGGCCTCGCCGGTAACATCGGCAACCGTAAACACCTGTTGGCCATGCTCATCGCAAATTGACGCTGCGATACGCCCAGCAACCCCATCAATACGGCCCAGACCAGCAAGCACATCTGATGTGGCAGTGTGATAACCAAGAGGACGGATATACGTTGTCGCTGTATGTTCCTTACCATCCTGTGATTTCCAGGTGATTTCTTTTTCCACCGGGCGGCCGGTAAACGCTCCCGTTTCTTTCAGGGTGTCGAGTGTTAGTTTCATTTATCTTTCCCGATAATGTTTGTTGATACGCGGGGGATCGCCCCCGCCAGTAATCAGCTGCCGGACTGCGCTTTCGGAATCCATGTTCCCTGCCCGGAACGCTGGATGGTGGCAGAAGTCTGCACGACCGTGTTTCCCTGAAAGTCGAACGGGAAATCTGAAACGTATCCCTTGAATACGTACCAGGTTCGATCGGGAGGAAGCACCAGGCCATCTACAGCACCCGGATCAGTTCCCGCTGTCGGCTCTGATTCGCCATCTGACCAGCCGATAGCAAACGTTACGTCGCTCTGGTCGTTTGACTCTGCCATATTGCTGAGCATCAGGTGGCTGGCGTTAGCTGGATCTGCGTTAAGCGTGGCCGTTGCCTGCCCCGGTGTTCGCAATCCCTTTTTATATTTTCGGGTGTTACGTTCACTCAGGCAGGTGTCATCAATCTGATCTGCCGGGCTTCCACCTGGTGAAAATGCAGTGATGCATTCAATTTCGCTCACGACACCATTCGCGAGCACATACAACTGTGTGCCTTGAGTCACTACTGACATGGTTATCTCCGGGTATAAAAAAACCGGCTGCGCCGGTGTGTTATGGAAGGTTGTTTTATCGTTTGACGTGCCAGTCGACGTCGAAGGAATAACGGTACTTCATGGTACTGGGTTCCAACTCCTGTGTACCCCATCTGGTTATTATTGCGCTTCCTTCGATCGCATCGCGAAGCGCCCGCGCAACCGTGATGACTTCAGTATCTGTGTCAGCGTAAACGTCAACCTGAACAGTAAAGCGGTCTATATCGGGTCGCTGCTTCAGGTAATTTTGAGGATCACCGTCAATGTTCTGCCAGACCACATAGGGATAGACAACTTCATCAAAATGCATGCCGAAGGGGTACAGCCTTACGGGAGATTCTCCCAGCAGGGAGCGAACCTCCTGGCTGGCTGCACAAACTTTAAAAACAGGCGCTATCATGCTTTGGTCCCCTTCTTCGCGGCCTGCCTGACAGCCCGATCGATAGCTTTTTCCATTTCTTCAGCAAAAACGTTAATGACAGGTCCATCAATACCGTTCATCGCGGGACGGATGATAGGTCGAGCTGCTGCATGCTCTGTTCCGAATTCAAGCATTCGCCAGTACCAGGTGTCTCCGCCGGGATTCCCTTTGTCGCCTGCTGTTTTGTAGGTTCCACCGGCTCGCCCCTTTCTGACGTTGGCTTTTGTCTGGGCATACTGTCGCGCACCGCCCATAACGCCAACGCGGAAAGTCAGGTTACCCGTTCTCCGGAATTCACGACTGCCAAAGCTGGCAACGATATTTTTATAGATGGCCTCTTTGGTCAGGGGGTCATCAACTCGGGCAGCATTACTCCGGGCACGGTCCCTGATTAGGTTCGCGGCTTTACGAAGCGCAAATCGTCCCGCTTTGTTACGGGTGACGTCTGAGACTGCCTCCATTTTCCCAAGCAGGGAATCAAGCCCGGTAAGACTTACTTCAACACCATCAGCCATCATTTACCCCTTCTGAGCAGGGAAGCGTGAGATATTCGCGGCCACTTTTCGGATCAGGAAGCACGCCCTCGATGTTATATATCCCACCGCGAAACAGGATGCGATTCATCCTGGTAATTCCCGGTCGAAAGCGAATTGTGATACGGGTGGTGATTTCCCCCTGCGATGCCTGGGCTGCAATAAACTCGCGAGCCGACAACGGGGAGACTTCAGCCCATACGGTAGCCACATCCCGCCAGGTTTTATTTACAGCTCCAGTCTCTGGATTCTGAACCATCACCGGCTCCTGGATTGTTACCTGGTGACGTAATTTCCCGGCCTGCATTCTACCCCCTGACTTTTTGGCTTAGATACTGAGGTTTCAAATCGTTCAGTGACGTAATTTCAACCCCATCATCTTCAGCCAGTGACTGGATAATGACATCACATAACGCCATATTGGACTCAGCCAGCCGGTTTATCGCGTCCGTCTGCGTCCTCTGTGCTTCTGTCTGTTCGCGTAGCGCTGTTATCAGCTCGTTTACCTGTTGCTCGTTCATAAGCAATTTTCGCCCATTTTTTTATCCACTCGCGCCGTTCCGCGCACCCTGAGCAAGCCATATTTACACCCCGTAAATTCGGTATGGCTGCAGCAAGGCTTCGACTGCTAACGGGACCTCTGCAACAGTCTGACCGACGGCAACTGATTCTCTGTTGGCATACCAGTGACCAATCAGCAGTAGCATTGCCGCCTTAACATCATCATTCAGTAGAATCGGGTCCGGGTCGTCTGCGTAGCCAGGGGAGCTTTGATTTTCATAGAGCGTTCGCCTTGTCCATGTCTGGACGTAACGCGCCGCCGCACCTGTGTAAATCTCCAGCAGAGCATCATCACCCGTAAAGTCGGTATCAATGCGGCAATGCTGTTTCACCACATTCTGATCAAGCATTTGTTTGCCCCAAAAAAAGCGGCCCAAAGGCCGCAATATTTATCAGCTCCCCGCGCCGGTGCTGAATGAACCGTACACGAACGCCTCAGGGCGTTTCACAGCCAGCGCCAGACGTTCTTCGCAACGGATGGTGATCATGTTTTTCTCGAAGTCGTCGGCGTTCTCCGTGGAGATAACCACGTTCGCATCTTCGCGGTCGAAGATTTGCGCGCCAGCGTTAAATGCACCGGTCAGGAATTTACCCTGGAAGGCTGCCGCTTCCGTTGCAACAACCGGCAGACCCCACAGAGTCGGGCCAGTCAGTGCCGCCGGATTAGCCAAGATGTAACGGCCCAGGCTGTCTTTGGTCAGCTCGATCCGCGCCCAGTCAATGAAGTGAAGAACATGACCAGACGCCGGGAAGCGTGCCAACTGTGCCTGCAACATTGCCAGACGCAGATCATCAATCCCGCTCTGCTGTTCGACAGTGAACGCAGGATTAAAAGCGGATGCCTGAGGAACGATGCCATGCAGATGAACGCCGGTACCATCACCGAAGAGAATTTCCTGCTCTTCTGCATACTTCAGCCCGTAGCGCATTTCGGCATCAACAGTGGACTGCAACTGTGCGAAGTCATCCAGGATCTGCTTTGAGGCTTTGAACAGGTGGGCGATAGTGCTGACGCCAGTGATTTTCGGCGTGAACTCAATTTCGCTGTATGGTTTCTTCGTATTTTCAGGAACCACTTTCGCGTTATTGGTAAAGCCTGTCTGCTGCACCCAGAAAATAGCTGAGGAGGATGTACGTCCTGGAGCAATCAGATCGCGAATGAACAGGCGCTGTTTCGGTGCCGTATCAATACCCGGCAGGCGCTGTGGCTCCACAACACCATCAGGCACATCCACCGAAGTCAGGGCGGCCTTAACCGGGATGCTGATGCGTTTACCGCCTTCCACGCTGGACGCAAAGGTTTTCAGCGCCTCAGCAGAGATCACCTGCTGGCCGATTGATTCCACAACATGCTTCGCGTTTGCCAGCGGCATCTGGGCAACATGTTGCTCCAGTTCGCCCATCGCTGCCTTCAGCGTTTTTTCTGCCTCACGCAGGGCGTTGAACTCAGAAGCCATTTTATCGACGGCTGCCTTTGTTTCTTCTGACAGCTTGCCAGACTTCTGCGCTTCTTTGACGGCTTCTTCTGCTTTCGCGTTGAACTTGCCGGTTGCTTCTTCAATGCTGGCCGTGACTTTTTTCAGAATATCGTTTACTTCAGACATAAAGGGTCCTTATTTGACTAACGCCGCCAGGGCGCTTTCAAGTGAATTGATGGTTTCAGGTTTGATGTCTTCGGCAGCGCCCGGCGTACCGTCGTTGGTGGTGACAGCGCCAGGCATGCCACCGGATAAGGCTTTAATGAGTTTTCTGCGCTCAGAGCGCGGGGTGTTGGTCTTGGCCAGCAATGCATCAAGTTTGCGAAGCGCGGCTGCAGGCGATTCGTCGCCGTCGCTGACCGCATCTGCAGAAAGCAAGCTGTCTGCCAGTCCCTTCGCCACAGCATCACTGCCACCGATATAGCTTTCCGCGTCCATCAGCTTCTGCACAGCGGCCATATCAAGGCCGGAGCGCGCCGCGTAGATGTCAGCCATAGCGGTATCGAAGGGTTCCAGTGACTGTGCCAGTTCTGCAAAATCATGGCGGTTTCCCATCGCGTAGACCCAGCAGTTGTGGATCATCAGGAAGGCACCGCGGCCAATCTGAATATCATCCCCGGCCATCGCAATTATCGAGGCGGCGCTTGCGGCAATGCCCAGCACCTTCACCGTTACGCGGCCTTCGTATTCGCGGAGCAGGTTATAAATAGCCAGACCTTCGAACATGTCCCCGCCAGGTGAGTTGATATTCACCGTGACGTCGGTGCCGTTCATCGCCCTAAGCGCACCGGCAATACGTTTAGCTGTTACCCCTTCGCCCCAGTAGTCCTGCCCGATAACATCAAAAACAGAAATGCTGTTATCGTCGGTGGCAGCCGCTTTGATCCCGCCGTCCCAGCGGTCCAGTGCGGACGGTAGTGTTTCACAGGTAACGCGCGCGCAGGGGCGACCCGCCGGTGCTACCGGAAGTTGTTTTTTGCTCATCAGGAAAGTGCTCCTAAGCGGCCTGTTTCAGCGGAGATTGTTCAAAGGAAATATCGGGGAATACGTGGTCATGCAGCTCTCGTAGGGCCAGTGCCTGAACAGCAGTGTTGCTGCTTTCGAGATTTTTCAGTTGCGTCAGGTTGAGCTGAACGGTGTAAATATCGCCCCCTTCAATTGGCGGCATGTTCTCAAGGCGACGAACGTCATTACGGGACATCCAGCCATTCTGAAGCGCGCTGGTATAGTAAGCAGCACGCCCTGCGCTGTCAGCGCGCAACAGTCCTTCAACGGAGAACTCTGCAAACACTTCGTCATCGCTGTCGAGTAAGCACCGGCCAATTTCTTGCTCAATATTCACCAGCAGCGGTCTAAGAGTATGAGTCAGGAACTGCAGGTTCATGCCCTCAAGGCTGGATGCCCAGCTGCTTTGTTTCGTGGTGTGGCCAACCATGAAAGGAGGCACGCGAAACCAGCGGCAGATTTCCTCAATACTGAAAGATCGGCTTTCCAGCATCTGGGCGTCTTCGGGATTCATGGTAACGCCCTGGTACTTTAGACCTCCCTCCAGCACCATTATTTTTCCGGCATTCTTTGAGCCGGTGAACTTTGCCATGTACTCCCGGAGCCTTTCCCTCTGCTCATCGCTTAATGCTTGTTCCGCTGTCAGGAAGCCAGAACTTTGTAATCCTTGCTCGAATATTTTTGCCGCAGACTCTTCTACAGCCATTGCAGAACCGATCACATCCCGGCCAGTCTTCATCGGCATCATGCCGCAAACGCCGTCCAGACCGAACCCGCGAATGTGCATGATGTTTTTGACCGGAATGACGCGCTCGTTTCCGTTTTCAGTGTATTTGTATTCCAGCGCCCCGGTAGAGAGACGTTTAACCACCATGTTCTGCGGCAGCAAAGGCACCAGCGAAACCAGGCGGTTTGCGATGAATTTCTTCTCAATGAAGGCGTTCCCGCGCAGGCAAATACTGGCGACAACCATCAACATAAAGCGTGATGGTGTCATTTCTGAATTGGGTCGGCGGCACAGTATCGAATAGGCAGGATGATCAGTTGCCGCTTTACGCGAACCGTCAGGCTGTCGAACGTATATTTTCAGCGGCAGGGTTGAAATAGACTCGCTTAACAGTCTTACGCATGCCCACACAGCCGATAGCTGGATGGCTTTATCGGCCGTGACCACCTTTCCGCTGCTGCTGGTGCCAAACCATTCCTCCCAGAACGTGCCGGTAGTCAGGCTGATAGGCACACCAAGCCAGTTAAGCAGAGCGCTTTTCACCCTGCCTGGCTGTTTGTTTTTTTTCATCAGAAACCTACCATGATGGGATTATTGAAGAATCCGGAGAGATCCTGCTGGTCGTTACCACCGTTTACCAGAACGCGGCTCATTGCTGTGAACAATGCCGCCGGGCCATCAATCTTGGCCTCTGGTGTGGACTTGTTCGGGAAAATGTTCTCGTTCCGGTCAGGTTTGACGGTTACGTTGGACATCATCCAGTTCATTACCGGGTGATCGCTGTGATGGAAGCGGCCACCGTATACCAGTGCTTCGACCTCTTTCATCGCCTCAGAGAAATTGCGAACCGTCTGCGGAACTTCCACCAGCGGCAGCCCTTCTTCTGCCAGCGCAAGGCTGAACTGCGTCGCACTCCACGGGTCGAAGCCAATTTCTTTCAGACTCTCGCCAGCAACCCACACCTGCAGCTCTTCCTTAATCTGAGCATGGTCGATTACATCCCCGTCGGTAAGGATCAGCTTGTCCATCCCGGACCACTTACGATAGAGCTCTGCCATCTGGCGTGAACATTTCTCAAGGCGTCCTTCCGGTAGCCAGAATTTAAAATCCGCATGAACGTGGCCATCTGGCGCGCGCCAGACTTTCGCGGCCGCACAGATATCAATTTTGTTTGACAGGTCAACGCCCACCCAGGATGGGTATGTTTTAAGTTCGTGCTGCGGAGCGATAAACTCGCATTTCTCCCATTTCATCATGTCCATCCAGGCTGACTCAGCGGTAACCCAGATATTCATGTGCTTGGTGAAAAAGTTAATTCTGGCCGAAACCTGCTCTTTCGCCTTTTTAGCCAGGCGTCGCAGGTCATCCCAGCGCTTACAGATACCCAGCCCCGGATTCGCCTTCTGCCAGACTTTTTCATCAAAGGGATCGTCACCTTCATCTAAGGTGTAGATGATGGCAAAAAACGTATCGTCTTTAACCAGGCCGCGCAGGACCTTGATTGCGTAATCGCGTAGTTCGTAACAGATGCCTTCTTTGTTGAATCCGGCGGTGGTGATACCGAAAAGCAGAGATTGCAGGCGCGCGCCGGTGGCCGTCTCAAGAACGTCCCAGACGTCACGGGTTTTATGAGCATGCAGCTCGTCGACGATGGCGCAATGAATGTTCAGGCCGTCGAGGTTGTTCGCATCTGATGATAAAGGCTCGAATTTGGAGGCCGTTTGCTCCTGGTAGATAGCGAGCTTGTTGAATTCGAAGATCCGCCCAAGAGTGGCTTTCGCCTTCTTGACCATATTTTTCGCGTCTTCAAAAACAATTCTCGCCTGGTCACGGGTTGTAGCAGCGGAATAAACCTCCGCCCCGCCCTCGCCGTCGGCACCAGCCATATACAGCCCTACGCCGGAGCAAAGCGTTGATTTGGCATTTTTACGAGCCACCTCAACATCTGCTGTACGGAAACGCCGAACCATCACCGGCCGACCGCTGCCGTCCTTACGCAGAACGGTTTCCCCCGTCTCTTCGTTAACCAGCGGGATAACAAAACCAAAAATATTAATCAGGATGAAAACATGCCAGTCCATCAGCTCGATAGGCTGGCCTGCCAGAGCGCCTTTTACGTGAGGCACAAAATTATAGAAATTCAGAATGTGCTGCGCGCGCGGCTCACTGAAGAAAATACCGCGCTCTTCGCCGTGTGCCAGATCGTCAAGAAAACGCTGACAGGAAAGGCGCACATACTCACAGGCAATAATTTCCCCCGCCACCACCCTCTCGGCGTAGCGGATGCCTTCTGCAACCTTAGCCATTAATCCCTCGCTTTCATAAACTCGGCCAGCGGATCAACCGCATCAGGACCTTTTGCATTCACTTTAGAGCGGCTGGCTGGCGTCATGCCGAACTCACCGAGCATGGCGCGCAGACGTTTCCAGGCATCAGCTTTCATAATGGCGGCCGGGTGAGCCTTGATCATGCGAATCTCTCGCTCTTTGCCTTCGTCTGGCTCTTCGTCGCTATAAACGGCGTAGGTGTAGCCTTCTCTCTCCAGCGTATCGCAGTGATGCCGGTACTCGGTGTAAACCTCAACCAGAAGCTCAAGTGCTCTCGCGTCCAGCTGCGACATGACGCCAAGCGCATCGAGCTCTTCAGCCATACGCCTGAACCAGTATTTCCCCTGCTTGTCGAAATGCTTCGGCGTTGGGGGTACCCCTGGAGTTGGCTTTGGTTCGTTTTCATTAATCGGGCGTTTTGATGGGTTACCCCTCACCAAACGTAGATGGGTCGGGGTTTTCGGTGGTCCAGACATAATCGAAAACTCCTATTAATCATCGAGTGGGGGACCCCATAAAAAAGTTTTCTAACCTGCGGCGATGTGAAAAGAGGTTAGGCGGCGGTCCTTTGGCGCGTCGTTCCTGAACTTTCAACCCGCCCTCCCCCTCGGTCGATTCAAATGAGAATTAATGTCATTTGAGTCTTTCTACCGCTGTCTTCGCCCTGTGGCAAGGCTTGCAGAGGCTTTCAAGGTTGGAAAGGTCATCGGTCCCACCATTTGCTTTGGCGGTGATGTGGTCCACCGTCTCAGCGGGTGTATACCTTCCATTTCGCAGGCATTCCTGACAAAGGTGTTTATCTCTGTCGAGAACTATTTGGCGCAGCCTGTCCCACTTGCTGCCATAACCTCGCTGATGTCTACTCTGTCCTCGCTGATGCTGCTGCCAGCCTTCGTTAAGGTGCTTGGGACAATAGCCTGAGCGGTCTGTGGTTGTGCCAGGACAGCCACGCTTGCGGCATGCCCTCGGTATTAACGCAGGCATCAGGCTAACCTCCACGCCCGGCGGCGTTCTGTGCGTGGCGCTGAGTCAGGGTGATGCTCAACCGGTTCGCCGTCAGCATGGTCCACCAGCGAGCAACACGGATAGATCACTGAGCCACCCCATGCATCACCCACAGCGTAATCGGCGGGCTTGCTGTTATCCCAGCGGGATAGCACGCGCTGCACATGCTCAGGCGGGACGCTGTAGCAAACGCCGTGAATGAGTCTCGACAGCGTGATGTAATCAGCGCGAGTCTTATCAGCCACTATTAGCCGCTCAGCAATCTGCATCTGATACTGTGGCGGCCGCCCGGTACCGAGATAAAAACTCAGCATGTGACACGGGAACCTCGCCAGCCAGACAGCAACCTGATCCATAAATCCACGGACTGGCAGGGCGTCGTCCTCCAGCACCACTACCCTGCTGGATTGCTCAGCAGCCCATTGCAGCGCGCGGCGATGATTCCAGTTTGCGCCGCGGTTACCTTCATCAATAAGCAAATGAGCATCCAGCATCGCGGCAAGTCGTTGCGCATGACCTATGCGAGAGACATGGCCAACAACGCAGAACTTAATATCTGTCAGCATCATTATGGGTAAACACCTTATTACGGGCTCGTCGTGCGGCTTCAGCAGCCTCCTCAAGATCATCGAAGAAGCCTACGCAGTGCGCCTTTCTGTTGTGGCTGTAGTACGCATGCCATTTGCCAACCTGAGGATTCCATCTAACCCCGCGCTTCCCAGATGAATTCCGTGTGATAGAGGGTCCCTCTCGGTTTTCGCTATTTTGCTTTGGAGTTACGAGTCTGAGGTGGGAGGGATTGACGCATAGAGTGTTATGACACTTATGGTCCACGAGCATGCCAGGCGGAATATCACCATGCTTCAGAAACCATGAAAGCCGATGAGAAGACCAAAAAACACGACCTTCTGGCGTTCTCGGCCCCGCTATTTTCCCGTATATCTGAGGTTTGATATGTCTTCCGCCACCTGGTTGAATGGTTGCGCCGAGCCAAATCCAGCACTCATCGTCACCACGCTTATCAACCTTTTCCCAGAATCTTTCCTCAATGGGTCTTTTTTTAGGCATAGAAAACCCTTCCACGAAAAGGAATAAAGAAATTCAGTAGAGGTTACTTATGGCGCCAGAAAGCAACTTCTTTCCCCAGCCCATCAGTCTTAAACACTGTGTGGATGCGCGGGCCGGTGACAATTCGATCGCCAAACGATTTAGCAACAATGCCGAAAGCGATCATATCGCCCACCGCAGCGCCAGCCTGTTCTTTCTTCCAGAAACGATAACTCTCGATCCGGTAGTAAAGACGGATGATGCCGTGAGCAAACGCCATTACATCAGCGCGGGTACCACCCAGCAGCCCAGCGTTAAGCATCACATCGTTGCGATGCTCTTCAATGAACTCTTGATAGATGCGCTCAGGATGATTCTGCTTTGCCCAGGTGTCGGCGTAGGTCTTCGGTTCAGAACCGACGTAAACAGTACCGGGCTGCATTTCTTCCCACGGTGCGCGGAGCATTTCGACATCGGTACCATCGGTACACCAGACGAACCGGTATTCAGGGTGATCGCGCAGGTGCTGCCAGATATGCAGCCAACGCCGAAAGTAGACATTCATCTTTACATCAGGAACGCGATACAACTCGACGTCTGCCGGCGCCGTCTGCAGTTCATCCACCAGCGCGATACGACCACAATTCCGAAGTGATGAGGCCCATTTAGCCAGCATGTCAGGTGCGGCCGCCATTTTCGTACCGCGCTGCGGGTCTGGCTGGCTGGTAAGCAACGTTGTGATTACCACGTCGCGCTGAGATCGATATTCGGCATGGCCTGTATATCCTGAATCCCGGCGCTGCCCGTAAATCACGGCGTTCTTTTTATCGAGCGCTTCACGTTCTGGTCTCGGTATGCTGCGCGCGCCTTCTTCGTACTCGTCCATTGAGTGAATCAGCTTTTCAGAGCCAACCACATCAGCAAACGCCCAAGACGTTAAACCAGCATTGTGAATCCGAAGGGCCAAGTCAGGATGTTCGTACATGCCTCGACCGTATACCGGATCGAATCCGCCAACCTTCTCGATGGCACTGCGGTGGTAGTACAGCATCACACCGCGCTGCCCGGTGTAAGCAATATGCTTATCATCCCGGTACAAAACGGTCATATCGTTAATCTTTCGCGGACCTGCCAGATCGAGAAACTGATAAGCCAGGTGCGGCTCTGGAGATTCGATATATGGCAGGTGCCAGTTATCGGCAATGGGCCAGGCATCGTCATCCCAAAGAAAAAGATGCTCGCACCCGGCATCCATCAGGGCAGACAGGCTGGCGTTCTTCGAAGCAACAATGCCGAGTGATGTTTCATTGCGAAGCAGCTGCACGCCGTCGGGCACTACCGCTGCAGGCTTTGAACCGTCATCGATAACCACCACCAGCGCACCGGCTGGCAGGTGCTTCATGTGCTGTTCGAGCGCTCGCTTCAGAACTTCAGCGCGCTGGTGTGTCGTTATTGCAATGCCAATCCGCGATGAAATTGCGCAGGCAGGCACAAACGGGACACCATCAATAGTGACCTGCATAATTTTCCTCTGGGAGTTTATTAATCATCTCATTCGCAATAATGGATGAGCTGACGCCAACGATGGATGATGCTGATAGTTAATCAATCAATAGATAGAACAAAATTAACCCCACTGGTCTGATATGTATTGGTTAATGATACGTGTCATTATTTTTGCGAATTAAACAAACAATAAGGTCATTTATGAAAAAGTTAATTATGGTAGCCCTGATTGCCGGCGCTGTTTCTGGCTGTGCCCAGCAATCATTCTCAGTAAACAAAGCGCCAGTGACTGCCCCACAGCAAGTCACGACACATCATTTCTTCGTTAGCGGGATTGGTCAATCCAAGCAAATTGATGCAGCTCAGGTTTGCGGTGGTGCAGATAAAGTTGTTCGTACTGAAGTTCAGCAGACTTTTGTAAACGGACTGCTGGGATTTGTCACCTTCGGCATCTATACTCCTCGTGAAGCACGTGTCTATTGCGCGAAGTAATATTTCAGTGCAAGTGAAACTGAGACTCTGGTAGCCCTCCATGCGAGGGCATTTTTTTACTATGCTGCCCTTCGCTTGTTAAATATCGAGTCTTTTCTACAATTTAATGGTGCTTTGCTATGTCAGGTAAAGCCGTCGTTCAGAAGTACCCGTGAGCTCAAGGACGAGCCAACTTATTGCAGTTCGCCTGCCACGCTTTGTTGTGCGTCAGGATGTCTTTCTTTGTCTGTCTGTCCAGTACATCCCAGTCGTGATCCGTACCATAGATGGGTTTAACCCAGTCGCATGCCGTGTCCACTACCTCAACCCTTACGGGTCCAGTTGTCCCGCAGCTCGCGATCAACATCGTCGCCAGGCATATGGTTAACAGTTTGCTGTACATTGCTGGCCTCTTTCGTTGTCTCTACCCGGCGATCTGCTGCTGCGACCGTGGCCGCTGCATTATCTTCGGTGCGCTGCAGTTCTGATTTCGCTTCCGCTTTGCTGGTTCCGCGTGAATGACCCAGGCCAAACGCGGCGGCAATAGCAGCAAACACCGCGATAACGAATCCGGTAATCAACTCAAGCGTCATATAACCACCCGCTCCTTTACCCAGCCATAAACAAACGTCTCGTTCGCGCTGCGCTGTTCTGCCAGCTCGAGATAACGCTGACCCTGGCTACAATTCAGGGCCCGAAGCATAACCAGCTCACCCTCTTTTCCTCGCCGGGAAAGATAGCTTTTTAACGCGCTGATAGTGCGCGGACCGATAAACCCATCTGCAATCAGATCGGGATAGAGCGTGCCTTGAATGTTGAACACGTTAAGCCAGCGCTGAAACCATTTGGTCTGAACCGATGGGCCCATGTTAACGCCGGTATCGCACAGTTCGGCGGCAATGGCTGGAGACACCTCAGAAACAAGATCAAAGCGTGGCCCTGTCCAGTAGTCAGCCGTCAGGATATCCAGCGCCTGTTGGCTGGTCAGGTTCCGCATATCCCCGGTGAATCCGTGGGCGCGAGCTACCGCTTGTGTGATCCCCCAGTTAGTTGGACCGCCCTTATCGTCAGGATGATTAACGTAACCGCCCTCTTTACCGAGGATGGCATTAAAAATTTCGTCTTTGGTCATACGAATGCCTCAGCACATCAACCAGGCGCGCAACGTTTCCCCGAGCCCAAAGAACGGCGGCGCATATCAGGACGTTCACCAGCACCACGAACCAGTGCGATTCATGGTACAGGCCGAACAGGTAACGGAAAGGGACGCTGGCGTATACCAGCACCGTGAAATAAGCCATCAGCGATATCAGAGGGCGATGTCTCGCCCCGCCGCGCTGGTAGAACATCAGTGCAATAACGATCACAGCAGAGATAATTGCGTTTGCCATCGCACTCGGATCACTTGTTACCATTGCTGGCCCCTCCACCACGTAAACGCGAGAGAATTCCAAACAGGCTACCCAAATCCTGACTATTGACGAACGTCAGCAGCTTAATAGCAATAGCGGCTACGATTACCGCGCCCAGCGCATCAAGTGGCCTGTCGCTATACCCCGTCCATTTGGAGAAGTAAGAGCCAAGCAGTGGAGCGCCGATAACGCCGAAGATGAATGAGGTGATGAAGTAGCCCACCAGCTTAAGGCGACTGATATTAACCGCCGTAGCGACGTAGAACACCGCACCAGCGAATGCGCCAAACACCACACCGTAATCTATGCCGGTTGCCAGGCCGAACATGCTGGCCCCCATCAGCCCACCAGCCGCTACCGTAGTGCCAGAAACAGGATCGGACATTTAGCCCCCTCTTATTGCCGTGAGTCCTCTCAGAACGAGGGGAAACAAAAAAGGCCGCCATAGGCAGCCTCTAAAAATGACAAAACCCCGGCGAGTCGAGGTTTAGGAATCGTTTTAAGTCCGTGGCGTAGAATCCACTCTTAACACAGTAATACATAAAATGCGGACCGCGTGAGGAAAACAATGGTTTTTTTGAAGCGAATGAGTAAAATCAACGCCACTTTGCACACAAGTTATCCACACTGTGCGTTTGAAAATTCTCATTGCACTTTTTGAGTTTTGTAAATGCGCTAATTTTTGGGCTTTTTTTGCCGATAGGATCTAACCACTTGTGTGGTAAGTTCTGAATGAATGTTACCTCTTGGTTTGAAAAATCTTAACATAAGGACATCTGAATGTTTGAGCAGCGTAAAGCTCTGTATGCGCAACTGGAACAAGCACGCAATTCAAAAGTATTGTGCTATGTAACAGGTGATAGACCAAACCAAGAAGCTCAAATCAGCGCTGATGTATTCGATCTGTTCGTTAATCATCTTGACGTGATCGGTGATGTTCAAAAAATTAGCCTTGTGCTCTATACCCGTGGCGGCGACACATTGACAGCATGGAGCCTCGTAAACTTGCTTCGTCAGTTTTGTAAAGAGCTCGAAATCATCATCCCTTCCAAATGCCATAGTTCTGGGACGATAATGTGTCTTGGCGCTAACAACTTAGTTATGACAAAGCAGGCAACCCTAGGGCCAATCGACCCGAGTGTGAATACACCACTCAACCCTTCGGCCATTATCAATGGGCAGCAACTTCAACTTCCTGTCAGTGTTGAAGAAATCAATGGCTATCTTGAAGTAGTTAAGCATGATTTGAGTATCAAAGATGATGCCTCGCTTGCACAGATCCTCCTTGCATTAAGTGAAAAGGTTCACCCACTAGTGCTTGGTAAAGTCTATAGAGCGAAAGCGCAGATTCAAATGCTCGCAAGAAAACTGCTTTCTCACCAACTTACTGATAGTGAGAGCATTGAGAAAATTGTCAGTTTCCTTTGTAGTGATTCTGGTAGCCATGACTACACTATAAACAGGATTGAAGCAGTAAACGATTTAGGTCTTACGGTTGAAAAACCAGATGAGCAACTTTACGGCCTGATCAAAGAAATTTATGAAGATTTCAAAACTGAGATGCATCTGGGTGAACCTTTTGACCCAAATGCTATCTTAGGAACAGTGAACCAAGCATCGTACGTATCTGTCAGAAGCATCTTAGAGGCTCCAGATACGTTTTCATATCAATTCCGCACTGAGGGGATGTTACAGCGTTTGCAAGTTCCAGGCGCCCCAGGTCAGTTCGGCATAAATCATAACCTTATCTCAGAAGGGTGGGCTCGACATGGATAACAAATCATCTACAGGAAACTTTGTAGTCTATACAAACAGGCATACAAATACAGCTGCGCCTAAGCCAGCAAGCACCCCATCTACTGCTCAAAAAGTAAGTAATAATGGAGTGAATGGTTTTAGTAACTTTTTAAGTTGCACCACAGGCTCGGTTATAAAAAACAGTTTCTAAAAGCAACGGCTCTCTAAGAGCCGTTGTTGTCTCTATTCACATTCTAAACGTATATCTAGCATGCTAAGGCAGCCATCGATAAATCCTTCTGCCATCTGTATCTCTATGCGTATCAACTTCTCGTCCTTCTTTCGCGCTTTCGCGATTTTCCGCTTTGAGATGCCATAGAGATAATGCGCAACTAAAAGCGAATGCTCATATGGCTTGCGTTTTTGAAGTCGAGCTAAACACCCCTCAATAATTAGGGCATCGTCATCTGTACATGACAGGCGGGATTTGCTTGTTTGGGGAAGAAGTCCTTTGAAGCCAGCAGCGATTGGTGAGTAATCCACGCCAGAACTATCGCTCGCGGCCCATCCACCCCAACGCTCTAAAACCATCTGAATATCACGCATGTTTTCTCCACTCTTCATGCTAATACGCCGATTTCCAGCGCACGATCTAAAAACCGAAACAACAGCACCAACTGGTCGCCGTATTTCGCTTCAAATGCCACAGGATCAGCGTGCAACTCATTGTGATGCGCTCTGCACAGCGGTATCACAAACAGGTCGTGCGCTTTGGTACCCATTCCACCCTGTCCGTGGCCTATCAGGTGGTGGGGGTCGTCTGCCGGGTTATTGCAGCAACTGCACTGCTGCGACTTCACCCAGCGGGTGTACTTCTCGTTCTCCCAGCGGCGGCGCTTTGGCCTCAGCATGAAAGATTCCGGTGATTCAGGATCGACCTTCACCGAGACTATCTTCTTAACTTTATCCTGGAGGATTTCAGTTGCCGGTAATGACGGAACAATGTCGCTTTCACGCATCACTGAGCTGTGAGATTCAGGCTTAATCCTGAGTGCCTGGTTAGCCACTGATTCAGGAATAAGGTCAGCCAGATCGTTACGTACCATCCACCAGCAGAACTCCGGAAGCGTCAGGGTGTGGTCTGCGCCAAAGCCCAGCATAATATTCACCCTTTCGAGTAGCCATTTTACCAGGTTCTGCATGGCAATTCCTGCCAGTCTTTCAGTAGTTTGTTCACGCAACTGATTATCACATCCCCAGCAGAGACGAATGCTTCCGGGTGCATGCCGCATCAATGTAAAGTCCTTCGAGTGCCATTCATTATGCGGCCACTGACATTCAAATTTACGTTCCAGCCAGGAATCAAGACTGCTAAGACCACCAGCACGCTGAATAACCCGCTCGTTGTGGAAAAGCGCCTGTATGCTGACATCATCTGTCAGTGGCTGGTGTGCTTCGGGAATCAGGCCAGATGGCAGGTGCTGGACCGATTCGGAAGGCGTTTCAATCACCACGCGGCCACGACGAAACAGCCACAGCAATTCGTTTCCTGGGCGGAACAGCACCACCCCGGACATTGGAGCAACTTCAGGTGTCAGTATGGCTCTCACGCAATTTGCCCCTTAGCGATATGTTCAGCCCACAGGCCGCCGATCCAGCGAACACCCTTTGCTGTAAAGCGCGACTGATTGAATGCATAGTTGGTCTGGTTGGTTGTGCCGGTCTTAACTTCAAAGCGCCCTGCTTCGATGTGTTTGCTCTTCGGCGTAAGCACGCGGTTCAGGCGGTACATGATGCCGTTCTCAATGAGGAACATTGAGAACTCTGGTTCTTTGGCATTAAGAAGCTTGGCAACCTGCCGGAACGTCATTGAGCCAGTGGCCTTGACATAGCGGTCAACAAATTCAGCCTTGGGCGCTGCTATAGCAAGTTCTTCACTCAGGCGCTGCTTCTGTTCGGCAAGGTCTGCGGCCAGTCGGAGTGCTTCAGGAAGCGTTTGAGGAACAACCATTCCGGCTCCGCTCTCCAGTTCCTGCCAGCGGTCAACAAGACGGGCGGTAAACTCCGGGCAAAGCTGCGCGACGATTACGTAACTGTCTCGCTTGTTAACTTCGTAGTAATGGTAAATCTGCTGGTTCTGGGGGTGGGTGTACTGCATTGCAGCATACCCCCCAATTACGCCAGAGTTCATCAGTCGTTCGATGGTCACACACACATTGCTGTGGCGTGAGTCGACCAGTTTTGCAATCTCACGGCTGGACATCGTTATTTGCTGCCCCATCGCGGCGCTGTGATGGGTCGGACACATTACGGTGATATTCATCTGATTCATGCTCTTCTCCACTTATCAGGCGGCTGCACCCGCCAGAGGTTCATGTTTCGTGATCGATATCTCTACTCGTCCGCCGGGTACTTTCGGGCCCCACTCCACCAGCATTCGCTGCACCTGACTGTCATCCTCCCATATGCCAGCGTGAGTAAGTGCGTCAAACAGAGCCTTGTTGTAATTGTCGATGTCGCGGCGGCGTGCATCTGGCGGAAAGAGAAGGATCTCAACCGCAGCTGGTGACGATGATGGTTTAGGAAGGCAACGCAGCTGCTCAATAATCGCTGCGCAGGCCGCACTCTGATATGCCCTGCCTTTCTCACTGATAAGATGGCGGCCTTTTAACGGCCCCTTGTTAGGGGCTCGCCAGTAGGTGTTTACGCTCGGAGGGAACGGGAGCACCAGTTTCATAAAGTCACTCCCTGTTTTTTCAGCCATTCAATGGCCTTATCTCTTGCCTTGTCTCCACCGGATAACAGGCCTTTAATGATCGCTACCGGATCAGCATCCAATTCTGTTTTGACGACAGTAATGCCCCTGGCAGCGCCAGGAGCAATGGAGAGGTAACCTTTTTTCTTTAGCGCCTTCACATGCTCAGCAGCAGCGTTCTGCGATGAGCAACCAATCAGTTCAGCAAGCTCTATCAAGGTTGGTGGGAAGCCAACCTTCTCAATGTGAACCTTGATAGCTTCATACACTTCACTTTGACGCGGCGTTAATTCGATCATGACTCGACTCCATAACGCCCGTTCAGGCGTCCGATTACGCTGTTGAACATCACCAGACTTACGCCCATCGGTTTCACCTTCTCGTGGTACTCCTTCAGGATCGGAGGTACAACGACGTTCCAGCTTGGCTTCGGCTTTTTCTTCAGGGCTTTTTTAATGGCATCGGAGCATTGACGGGCAACGTCACGAACGGCGTTCTCCTGCTCGGTTGATAGCTTCTTCATGCTGCATGCTCCCGGTTATTTGCCACCGGAACAGCAACGCCTGGAATCAATTCAACTGCAGCTGACTCGGCCTGATTACCCCAGTGGTCCCAGCCTGGCGCACCGCAACGGCTGAACAGTTCGATGCGCGGAACGTCACCGTAAAGCTTCTCCAGACGGAAACGGGCCTCTGCTGGCTTCTGGCTGTGCTCCCCGAGAGGGCTATAGATAACCTGCTTGATGCTCGCGCATTGGCGTTCAAGTCCATTCCCCCTGGTGGCGATCAGCATGTCTTCGGTATTGGCTCGGGTGTAGTTGCCGCCGTTCATGCGGGTCTGCTCGTTAAGCAGGTCGAGGAAGTCGTAAAAATCCTCTACTCCACCAGCCTGAAACGCTTTGTTGATGTGCTGCTCTGCCAGAGAGTTGAACTTCACCCAGGTGAATCCCTTCATCGTGCGGACCTTAAAGCCCCAGGCTTCAGCCAGCTCTATGGCTTCACGGGTGTGCGTACCGGTGAACCACATCGCCAGAACAGCATCATCAGCAGCGAGGTCCCAGACTGGAAGTCGCTTCATGTCGATCAGCTTCATCGTGCCGTAGTGGTTGATGGCAGCGCCATTGCTGACGGTGTTGCCATATTCCCAGGCTGGGTCGGCATAAATCAGTGAATATTTCATCAGACGTTCCTCGCACGGCCAGCCAGACACCAACCATCGCCGGTGGTTTTAACCCTCGGCACCATACTCAGACAGCGCTTACGCTCCTTGAGAATTTTGGTGCGCATGGTTTCGTTCTTTGAGCGATTGAATGCCTCCATCAGCACGGTAGCAGCACGCAGATAAAGCCCCTTGTCAGATAACTCTTTAGCCTTGTCCATCATCGCAATGACTGCCGGGTTTGGTGTGGTTTCCTGTTTTGGTTCAGGGATGACTTCAGTTTTTTCGATACGAGTGCGTGGGATGATCGGCCCAATAGGTCCTGTCGGTGCTTTTGCGTAGTAACGGAAGTTAGGACGCACACCTTTTCGCTCAGCTCGGTTAAGCATGACCAGGCGACATACAGCACGCTGAACACTGTGCAACGCGTACTCCGGGAGTGCTGCAGCGATCTCTTTGTTCGTCAGTCCAGGGTTATTGGCAACGAATAACTGAATTGTTTTGAGAAAGCTCATGAATTACCCCCTAAAACCGTCAGGAATTTTGCTGTAGTCGGTATTTTTAAAGCTGGATTTGAATACTCCATCTTCACGAAGCCACTCACCGTTAACACGCGGCGGACGGCCAGCTTTCTGCCAGCTGGTCGCAGACTTCAGGTAGCCAGGAAACTTGGTCGGCTGGAAAAGCGTCTGTGGTCGAAGGTAGGCCGCCATCGTCAGATCTTCGCTCCACTTGGCGTTGCAGTAGTCCACCGCCAGTGATAACTCTTCAACGGTGTAACCTTCCCCAATTCGGGCACGAATGTTTTGCAGTGAAGTGGTTGAGACCTGATAACGCGAACTGGTCACCTGGTTCAGATGGGTTAAAACCTGTTTAGCCTGATCGGTGATCAACACATCACCGTCTGGTTGCGGCGCAACCGGACAAATAGGGTTTTTAATATCTGTAGTATTCTCTGTTGTATTCTCTGTAAGAACATCAGTCCATTTTGACCTGATGAGAGCGGTTCGTTTTGACCCGTTGGAGCGTTCCACTTTGACCCCTTCCATCGGTTCATTTTGACCTGATGGAAGAGTGCAATTTGAACTCTTCGATTTGGTCACTTTGACCTCATCTAAAAGCTCGCTTTCGTAGTTGATCGTGTAGTAGTTCGTCATGTCGCGCTGAGACTTGTTCAGCTGCTCAACTTTGAGCACGCCGAGGTTCTTCAGGCGGGTGAATGTGCGCTTTAGCGTAGACTCAGACCAGAACGGGAACTGCTCCAGCCACTGCTCATTGGTATTGTAAATCCAGCGCACGCCGTCACGCTCCAGTCCGGAGGTGGTTTCTTTAAGCCAGTAGTTAACCTGCTGCAACGCAATGGCCTCGTTAAGGCCAATGTTGTACGCAAGGTCAGGGTTTATCACTATCGGCCGGGATGGCATCAACAGGCTCATGGTCGTCCCTTAACTCTGTAAATTTACGCTGGAATTGCTCAAGAGGGCTGAAGCACTCATGATCGTACCCTTCGCGAAGGTATATAACGCGTCGAGTCTGTGGCTCCCACCTGACGACGTGGACGGGGATGCCTCTGTGGTCTCTGAATCGCCGGTCAACTTCAGCCATTCCTCACGCCCCTTCTCGTTCATCTGAGCAAAAGCCTCTACCATCGCGTTCTCAGGCTGGTAGTTGTTCGCACCAGCCTGGTCGTTTAATCTCTCCACATAGCCGAATGGGGAATCTTTTCCCACCAGTGGAAGGCATCTGAATTGCTTCGCTGGTCTCAATCGGTTTAAACTGTTCATGCGTTAGTTTCTCCACTGAATACGACACGCCACGACGCCCGGAGCTGCACACTCGCGGGCGTCACTTTTTTTGGCTTTTCTTACGACTAAACAGCGCGACAATCGCGCGGATTTCTTCTTCACGCGCAGCCAGATGACGGCGGTGATGTTCGTTAATCTCTTCAGCTTCATGCGGCTCAATAACTCCGTCTTCCAGGGCCTTCTGGATAATCTGATCAACCTGACCGCGTGCTGCTGCAGTTCTCATAGCGCGGGTAAACAGATCGACACGGTCCAGGTCTTCCAGCTGAGGAACGTCCACCAGCAAAGCGCCGCGACGTTGCGCGAAGTAATCAGCCAGGAGAGACGTGTTTGAAATGTCTTCCATCGCTTCCAGCTCGTTCACTTCGAAGAAGCGGCAGCCGTTCTTCTCGTAAAGGTTGTTATTAAACTGCGTTACGGACATGCCAAGAGCACCGGCCATAGCCTCACGGCCACCTGGGTACGCTTTGCACATCGCTTTCACTACTTCTTTCAGGCTTGGCTCTACCATGTTGTTTTTCCTTCGCTTAGAATTTGCCTAACGGCGTAAAAAGGAATCTATGAACTTGCAAAATCCACTTTCGAAGTTGGCCCTTGATGCCTGGTACAAGGTACTGATTGCTCTCGGAGCTTTCGTTTTCCTGCTTGCTGGCGCTGGCATGTTCCCCGCATTTCCAGCAGGTGCTACAGGTCTTATCGCTCTTGGATGCGTGGGAATCGGTATTGGTGAGTGGATTAACCACCCGCTTAAAACCGCCATTTACCAAGAGAATTGTTTTCGGGAACGTGTCTTCACTTTTAAGTGGAGAAGCCCTAAACCCGTTGGACTGATCTTCGATACTATCGGTGCAC
This sequence comes from Enterobacter chuandaensis, assembly GCF_039718975.1. Taxonomy (NCBI): domain Bacteria; kingdom Pseudomonadati; phylum Pseudomonadota; class Gammaproteobacteria; order Enterobacterales; family Enterobacteriaceae; genus Enterobacter; species Enterobacter chuandaensis. The sequence continues at coordinate 1,918,718 of NZ_CP097173.1, read as the reverse complement.
TGCTTTTGGTTATTGGCATAGTCAAACTCTTCTAACTTCCAACCCTTAAGCGTCACTGTTGAGTTTTCTCGGTCAATTTCTACGGACCCTGGAACTGATTTACCAAGTCGCTCAAAAAATTCGTAGTCCATTCACCTACCCCTCTGTATTTCCTTTGGTAGTTTTCAGACGGCTGCTTTCGCATTACGATTGCCTTTACCTGATGCGTCATCAGCAACCTGGTAGCGGGTCGGGTATAAAATATGTAATTCGCTGATCTCGCCTTTGAAGAACTTGGCTAAACGTTCTGCCAGTTCAACTGATGGAACCTGTTCACATCTTTCAATGCGACTTAAAGTTGCCGGGTCGACCTGTACGCCTGTTGCAACATGCAACAAGGTCATACCATGCGATTTGCGCAATTTTCTTAACGGTGATTGCATAAAACCTCCTTTATTTGCGTATTACGCATGTTATTCCATGCAGGCGAATTGCGCAAGTTGCTTTGCACGACACGCAAAAAACACTTGTAATGGACGCATGAATATAGGATCTCGCATCAGACAACTTCGCCTCGCGAAGAACATGAAAATCGCAGAGCTTGCTGAAACTGTGGGGGTTGATGCTGCCAACATTTCCCGCCTGGAAACAGGCAAGCAAAAGCAGTTTTCAGAACAAACACTTAACCGACTTGCTCACGCTTTAAGCGTCAAAGTCCCTGACCTATTTACCTCGGCAGAAAATGAGTCTACTGTATATTTAAACAGTGAAAGTGATTCATCATCACGTAGCATTGGTGATGTTTATAGAGTCGAGGTACTTGATGTGAGCGCAAGCGCCGGAGCAGGACACATACAGAGCAGTGATGTTATTGATGTCATACATGCTATTGAATACAGCAATGATCAGGCATTAACTATGTTTGGAGGCAGGTCATCTTCTGGCGTTAAAGTTATTAACGTTCGTGGTGACAGTATGGCGTCAACCATCGAGCCAGGAGACCTCATTTTTGTTGACGTCAACATAAATGAATTTGATGGTGATGGTATTTATGTGTTTGGTTTTGATGGAAAAATATACGTAAAACGGCTCCAGATGATTCCTGATCAGCTTCTTGTTATCTCTGACAATCCAAAATATCGGGAATGGAGTATCACAAAAGATAACGAGCATAGATTCTACATTTATGGAAAGGTTTTAATAAGCCAGTCGCAATCCTTTAAACGGCACGGCTAGCAAAATTTACAGGAAAAATAGACCTCACATGAGGTCTTTTTTTTGCCCATGAAATTGCGCAATATGCATTTTAATACTTGCGTTACTCGCAATTAATGATTATCTTCTAGTCATCGGCATATGGCACATGTGCCGCAGCGGTCCGGGGATTCCTTAGGCAGTATCCCGATCCAGCGGGTAGCCGGAATGTGCAAGCCAGCAAGCACGACAGCCAGAGACGTTTCACCAGCGTGGCGATCAGGTGTGACACCTCGGAAGAGACGAGGATGCAACGATGAGAGCACTATCTGTGAATAAGCACACTAGGTTAACGCCACGTGATGCCCAACCGATAGCTGTTTACAAGCATCATTTAGTGCTCTCAACGTTGTGGTGAACGCAGGCACCGATGTGTCGGGGCACAAGTGGAGTAACAACGAAACGATGTCGGCGAGTTCCCGGCCACCACAACAACATCACGTTAGGATCGTGGTAACCCGTAGTAGCTGTACCAGATGCTGTGTGTAGTCTTGGCGGTCGGCAGTTGTGAATGTCCTTAATGTCGACCGCCCCTTTTCACAACTGAAAGCGCGTTCAGCCGGTTCCTTGAGAGGCCGCAGTCGTTAAATCAACTCAGGGGAACGCGCTCCCAATTGTGGAGAAGCTAACTGGCGGTGGCAGCCGTCCGTTTCACTAAGTGCCCTGGCTGGGCGCTTACTAAAACGAAACCCCTTTATTTTTTATCGCTAACTGGCGAGGGATTCGTGCAACCAAAAATCAGCGCTGTGCAGAGCGCTTATAACACGGAGAAACTATCCATGACGAACACACAGAACGTCACCGAGTTACAACCACGCATGACCAGAGAGCAGTTGATCGAAGCTGCTCGAATCGCGGCTAAGTACCTGCCAGTTGCATCAGCTCAGCTTATGAATGAGCTTGCTAATCGTCTCGACTATACCAGCGTCGCGCTTTGTGAAGCGATGGCGCAGCGGAAGGAACTGGCCGAGCAGAATGCCACCCTTCGCCGGGATGTAGCGAGTTGGGCCAAAGAGTGCGACCGCATTGTGGAGCGCCACACTAAGACCCGAACCAATATGCATCTTCTGGAAGCTCAGCGTGAACTGCGCGAACTGCCTCCTGTAGTGATTTCCATGAAGAACGAGGTTGTTCTCTGATGGCTAACTCATTCAAGCAAATGACCAAGGCAGGTGTGATTAAGCGTACCGATACCGGGATGTTTATCGCTCTTTCCGATATCCACGTTCGTGAAGGTTTCAACAAGCGCGAAGACGATGAACGCACCCGCCATGCTGATGATGACCTGTTCAACTATCTGATGAACGGAGGATCAGTTCCACCGCTGGAAGTTATCGCCCGGGATGAAGGTGGTGTGTGGGTTGTTGAAGGTCACCGTCGCCGTCGTTGCTACGCGCGCTGCGCTGAAGCTGGCAAGCCAGTAGACCGCATTCACATCATGCCGTTCAACGGTAACGATGTTCAGCGCCTGGCGCGCATCATGACCAGTAACAACCAACTGCCGCTCTCCGATATGGAACAGGCTGCAGTTATTCAGGAGCTGCATAACGCCTTCAATCAGACCACCAGCGAGATCGCAAAACTGGTCAACAAGTCAGTGGCCACGGTAGAGAAGTTGCTGCTTCTGAGCACGGCGAACCTTGACGTTCAGCAGGAAGTTAAATCCGGTGCGGTGTCAGTCGACGTAGCGGTTGATCGCGTTATGGAGTACGGCGAACAGGCCGGAAAAGTTCTCCAGCACGATAAGGCAGTAGCAGCTGCCCAGGGGAAAACGAAAGTTACCCGGAGTTCTATCGCGCCGGAACTCAGCGTAAAGAACGCGCGCCGTTTCGTTGAGCTTATGGCTAAGGCCACGATCAGTGATGAAGGTGTCTTCACTCTTGAAGGCACTGCCCTGGCCGAGGCGTTGTCGATTATGGACGAACATAAAGCAATTGCCGAAGCGCGTGAAACTTACCGCCTTTCCCAGCCAGTCCCTTCAACAGAGATTATCGGAAAGGTCCTCTACGTCAGGATGAACGGTAAGGATATTGGTTCAGCCGTTATCTACCGAGGTAAAAATGTATGGCTGCACATGGATGACAAGAGAGTGCTTGTAAACCAGTCAAAGGCCGTTTCCTACTTTGTTAAAAAATACAAAATGCAACAGGAGCAAAATCATGACAGCCAATAAACCAATGACCGGCGAACAGCTGGATGAACTGATGACTGTTGTAGTCAACATGCAGCGCGATGCTGAGATCGATTGTAACCGCCCTTCCGCTATGTTCGCTTATGCAGTTCAGGTTGCTGTTCTGGAACTGCGTAAGGTTCGTAATGATGCTGCTGCGCTGGCTGCGGAGAATGCGGGGCTGAAGTCATTTGGCGACAAGCTTAATGAGATGCATAACGACTTAAACGGCGAAGGCACGGGAATTCAGGGGCGCGCAGAGGTAGCGTGCCAGCAGGTGGCTCTTGAATCGGCAATGGAAGAATTTGACGCTATCGAAACCCTAGCCACCGACGCTTTTTTGGCTGAAGTGCGAGCGCAGGGTGTGGAGATGTTTGCTTCCAGCCTTGGAAGCCCATATGTAGAGCGTGGCGAGGAATGCTATCAAGATGGATACACCCATGCCATTGAAAGAATCAAATGCCATAAAGCTCCCGAGTTCGCCGCCCAGCTTCGCAAAGGAGTGCAGTCATGAGCAATACAGCAAAACTTCAACTCGGATTTTCTCCGCTGACAAAAACTATCCAGCTCGCAAAAATGCGCGATTTGGAAGGTGGCGGACGCCTGCGCGTAGGTAACGATAAAGGCCGTGACGTGACCAATGAAGCCGCGCAACTGGTCTGGCAGCTTGTCATGGCTGAGGGTGGTGAAATCGGCTGGGAGCTTGATGATGGTTCACGCATGGTGCTGAAGGCTGAGAAACAGGAGGCCGCCCAATGAGCGACATCGACAAAAAGGGCCGCCAAGTGCAGCGCTATGCAAACTTTGGTGTAGACATGATGGAGTGGGCTGACGGTGGGTACGTAAAACACTCTGATTATCTGGCGCTGCTGGATGAGCTGGAAGCCAAAGACAACAGAATCAATCGACTTGAAGCCATTGTTGCTGTTTCAGAACAGCGCAACGCCCTGATGCGTGAGTGGAAGCGCGCTCTGAAAGTACCTTGCGACCTCGTTGATGACCAGGTGCCAGTGGTTATTCATGGCATGGTTATTCGCCTTGAGAGGCTCAAAGAGACCGAAGCGAAGCTGGAAGCCGCAGAGAAGCGGATTGCTGAGCTGACCGAAAAGCCGGTTGGTTGGACGGATGAGCAAGAATTGCGGGATGTGGAAAAACTCGGCTGCGGATACCTGTTCAATGCTAACCCAATCACCCCGCACGCAGACACGCGGCGGGTTATTTTACTGTACGCCGCCGCAGCCGGTAAAGGAGAGGCATCATGAGCATCATTACCAAAGAGCAGGCCAAAGACCTCCGCAATGCATTTGAGTGCTGGCAGCAGGACTATGACCCGGCAGAAGACAAAGAGCAGTACGACATGTTCGGGCTGGGCATAGTGGCTATGGATGCACTGCTGGCATCGCTCGAAAAGGAGGCCGTTGAATTTCTTCCTAAAAATCTCGACAGAGCGTTAACTATTCTGGGGGTGGCGCTGCCGGTGTCAAAAGAGGAATTTAATCTTGAAAGTGAGCGCTGGATGCAGAGACTTATTGACCGAGTCATGCGTTTAGAAAGTGAATTGGTCCCGCCAGCGCAAGCCAATGCCGAACCAGTAGCCTGGTTGTGGTCACACAGGAAACACCCGAGCGAAGTCACGCTCGTTCGTCCAGAAGATGATGAGAAAGCAGAAGCGGCGCATTGGTCAGGGTGGAGTTGCAAGGCGCTTTATGCAGCACCTCCAGCGCCGGTAGTTGATGCTGATGATAATTTTTATTCATGGTTCGGTAGAGAATGGCATGAGCATTATCAGCAGAACCAATACACCACGGCAGCTAAGCAGATGCTTGGTGTTATGGCCGAATCCGCATGGAAAGCTGGTCGCCGCGCCGCCATGCTTCAGAGTGCCGAACCTTTAACGACTGGTTGCAAGTTGCCAGAGCTCACAGATTCTCAGTGTCTTGAGTTCCTCGCCGTTGCTTTCCGCCATAACCGCATCAAAGGCGATATTGAGTTTGACGATATCCGCCTTGGTCTGAAGATGGCTTTGAAAGCAGCACCGCGGCAGGAGGTGAAGTCGTGACCTTCAACCGCTACGTAATCACCGTAATGCTGCCGAACCTGATTCTGTGCTCAATGCTTGGCAAACCAGCCATGGCGATTGAGAAGGCAGCTCGACGGGTTCGCCTGGCGTGTGGCCGCCGTATGGAGCGCGTCATGCTGGATGCTCCGCCGAAGGAGAATCACGATGCCTAACCCATTCGACGCAGTAATGTTCGTGCTGCTTGTCATCGGCGCACTTTAGGGTATGGGGTGGCTGCCATGGTGAGCAAACTCAAACAGCGGCGCTTGCGCCGCCTTAAGGCGGATGTGGCCTGGTGGCGCGAAGAGGCGGAATACGGTAATCGCCGCATTCTCGAACTGGCCGGGGAAATCGACAGGCTAAAAAAGCTGGTCATCCGCGTGCCGATGCCGGTTCTCATTCCAAAGGAAATGGCCCACCAGCTCTATTACACCGAAACAAAAAGATGTCGTACCTGTAATGATGGGCTTCGTGGTGGTTGCTCATCTTGCATTTTCTATAAGAGATAGCCGGGTGCAGCCGGTTGAGTGGAGATCAACGTATGGGGCAGTTAGTTACACTTCATGAGTGGGCGTCGGGTCCTAATGGGTTCAAATATCCATTAAGCAACTCAGCATTAAACAAAATAGCCAAGACTAAGCAAACTTTCCCTCCAGCTTTAAAGCAAGGTCGACGCTGGGTTATAGATGAGGACGCTCGTTTTATTGGCATGGTAGGCAATGTTGATATTTCATCATCGTTATCAGACAAGGCTCGCCAGTTAGTGGAGAAAGCGATAAATGGCAGCTCGCCCCAGAAAGCATAACGTTAAAATACCCAACCTTTATTGCAAGTTGGATAAACGTACAGCAAGAATTTACTGGCAATATCGCCATCCTGTCACTGGAACTTTTATAGGTTTCGGAACTGATGAAGAGGCCGCAAAGGCCGCTGCTACTGAGTTGAATCGGATAACCTCTGAGCAGGAAACACGGCAATCTTTCGCACTGATTGATATGGCCATGAAGAGTTCAGAAAAGAAAGAACAAGGAATTCGTGTTGCAGACTGGATAAAAAGATACGTAGATATTCAGATGGAAAGGATGCGTGATGGTGAGATAAAAAAACCGACTGTTAAAGCAAGAAGAATATGTGCTCAAGTTCTTGCTGACAGGGCTCCTAATATACGCCTGAAGGATGTAGACACAAAACTAATTGCAACAATTATTGATGAATATAAATCTGAAGGTAAACACAGAATGGGTCAGCTTGTGCGAAGCGTTCTGAACGACGTATTTAAAGAGGCACAGCACGCTGGTGAGGTTGACCCAGGTTATAACCCTGCTTTAGCAGTGAAGAACCCGATTGCTAAGGTGAAGAGAAGCAGACTGAGCATCGAACAATGGAAGTTAATTTATGAAAGCGCTGGATCAATGCCTCCATGTGCTCAGAACTCCATGCTTCTGGCTCTGGTAACGGGCCAGCGTATTGGAGACATAGTATCGATGAAGTTCAGCGACATCTGGGATAATCACCTTCATATAACTCAGAACAAAACAGGCGTGAAGTTAGCTATTCCGTTGAATTTAAGATGCGACGCCATTGGCATGACATTATCTGATGTCATAAGCAAGTGTCGGGACAGAGTTGTAAGCCCATATCTAATCCACCACGTTAAACATCACGCCTATGGTAAGGCTGGCTCACACGTACCTGAAAAAACAATATCTAAGTATTTTAAGGAAGCGAGAGACAAAGCGAATATCGTGTGGCCAAAGGATTGCACCGCCTTGCCACCTTTCCACGAGCAGAGATCCCTTTCTTCAAGAACCTATGAAGCCCAGGGTATAGATGTAAAAACATTGCTTGGCCATAAGACAGAAGCTATGAGCGCTATGTATGGAGATGATCGCGGTTTGGAATGGAAAAAATTAGTTATTTAAAGTGATGGATGAACCAGAGAGATCCCCTGATTTCCGATTAATGCGGTATACGTTTTGGGGAGCGTTTTTGGGGATGATTTGGGGAAGAAAATTTCTTAATATATTACATAGAGTTACAATGCTGTGAATTGCTCCACAAGCAATCCACTACCAGCAACGCCTAATACTACAGCCAGCGAACGCGCTGGCTGTTTTCTTCCGACCCCGTTCATCCCGTGCTAATGTAGCAAGTTGCATACTGGACGATCATCGGGGAAATCGTGATGACTGACGACGTAACTGGGACAAGTACCCACCAACAACTGATTACCTTACTCACCGAGCAGGGCGCGCGTTTTCGCGTCATGGAGCACGAAGCGATCGGGAAATGCGAGGCGGTAAGTGAAATTCGTGGAACCGATCTGCGCCAGGGCGCAAAAGCGCTGGTCTGCAAGGTGAAGGGAAACGGCGTAAAAAAACACGTACTGGCGATTCTGGCCGCCGACCTGCAGGCCGATCTGAGCCAGCTTGCCAGCCACTTTGGTGGTCTGAAAGCCTCCCTCGCCAGCCCGGCCGAAGTCGATACCCTTACGGCCTGCGTTTTCGGCGCGATCCCGCCCTTTAGCTTCCATCCTGATTTGGCACTGGTGGCCGACCCGCTGCTGTTCGAGCGTTTCGACGAAATTGCCTTTAACGCCGGTTTACTGGAGAAATCCGTGATTATGGACACCCAGGATTACCTGCGCATCGCCCGTCCTGAGCTTGTAAACTTCCATAAAGCGTCGTCGTGACGGCGCTAGCCTCGTCTTTCCAGAAACAGCACGGAGGCGATGAGAATCACGGCAATAGCGAAAAACGATGAGGAGATAATCAGCGTTTCAACAAACATGTGATCGTTCATGATGGCGATCCCTTGTGCGATATCTGCCTTCGTTTTAATCCGCGTAAATGACAGGGTAATGACAGCGATAAAATCTTTTAAACGCTGTCCTCCGCCACGTTTGCGCGTACAGTAAGCAGGTTAATTATTCTGGCAAGGATTCCCTATGTTTGACCCTACTCTGCTCATTCTTCTGGCGCTCGCCGCGCTCGGGTTTATCAGCCACAACACCACCGTCGCTATCTCGATTCTGGTGCTGATTATTGTGCGCGTGACCCCGTTAAACACCTTTTTCCCGTGGATAGAAAAACAAGGCCTCACCATCGGGATCATCATTTTAACCATCGGGGTGATGGCCCCCATCGCGAGCGGCACCCTTCCCGCCTCAACGCTGCTCCACTCGTTTGTGAACTGGAAATCGCTGGTGGCAATCGCGGTAGGTATTTTTGTTTCCTGGCTGGGCGGACGCGGCGTTACGCTGATGAGCAGCCAGCCCTCGCTGGTGGCGGGCCTGCTGGTGGGTACGGTGCTCGGCGTGGCGCTATTCCGCGGCGTGCCGGTAGGCCCGCTGATTGCGGCAGGCCTTGTCTCGCTGTTTATCGGGAAGTCGTAGTCAGGCTGGCCATGTAACGCGCCGGTGTCTGACCCAGCCCCTTTTTGAACATGGTGATGAACGCGGTGGTAGAGTCATAGCCCAGTGACTGTGCCACCTGCTGCACCGATTTTCCGCTAATCAAATGCTGTAACGCCACGATCAGCTGAAGCTGGTGACGCCAGCGGCGAAAGCTTAAACCGGTCTCTTTCACCACCAGCCGCGCCAGGTTGCGCTCACTCATTGCGAAATGGCTCGCCCATTGCGCCAGCGTCTGCCAGGCGGCGGGCTCTTCCGCCATCCTCTCGCTCATCAGCCGGATTTTGGGATGGGGCGAGACGGGTAGCTGCAGATGCTCCTGGCGCTGGAGCGGCAACTCGTCAAACAGGACGTCCACCAGGCGCGACGTGGCCGCAAGGTGACGCTGCTCGTGCGATTTCTCCGCCAGGGATAAAATCAGCTCTCGTACCAGAGGAGAAATTTTCAGGGTGCAGCAGCGCTCGGGCAAGCTTGCCGCCCCCGGTTCAATGAATAAAAAGCAGAGCTGCGCGCCCGGCGTAGCCCTGTTGCTGTGTGGCATTTGGCCCGGGATCCAGACGGCGTACTGGGGCGGTACCATCAGCATGGCATTTTCCACTTCGCAGGTGATGGCGCCGCCGAGCGCCAGAATCAGCTGCCCCTTACGGTGATGATGCACGGGAATATATTGCTCCTCCGCCACCACGCGGATGCGAAAGGCGACGGCCGCATCGTGCTGGCTATCAGGATCGTAGCCCTCCAGTCCCAGACCAATCATCAGGTTGTCCGATATTAGCGATAAACTGTCATTTTAGCCTGATTTCAACCGCTGAGAAAATCGGTATTGTGTGCGCTCGCTTGAACGTATGAGAACATAATGACTACTGCTATTCGCACCTCAGGAAAACACGGCGCGCTGTTGATTGCAGGCATCCTGATGATTGCCACCACGCTTCGCGTCACCTTTACCGGGGCAGCCCCGCTGCTTGATACCATTCGCCTTGATTATGGCTTAAGCACCGCGCAAACCGGTCTGCTGACCACCCTGCCCCTGCTGGCTTTCGCCCTTATCTCCCCGCTTGCCGCGGGCGTGGCCCGGCGTATCGGCATGGAGCGCAGCCTGTTTATCGCCCTGCTGCTGATTTGCGCCGGGATTGCGCTTCGCTCTCTGCCGTCCGCGGCTCTGTTGTTCATCGGAACGGCGGTCATCGGCTGCGGGATCGCGCTCGGGAACGTGCTGTTGCCCGGCTTGATTAAGCGGGATTTTCCGGGTCAGGTTGCCAGGCTGACGGGCGCCTATTCCCTGACCATGGGCGCCGCTGCCGCCCTGGGCTCGGCGCTGATCGTTCCGCTGGCGCAAGGTAATGCGGGGTGGCATGGCGCACTGCTGATGCTGATGGTATTTCCGCTGATTGCCCTGCTGCTCTGGCTGCCCCAGTGGCGACAGAAAAACGTTGCGACTGTAACGGGCGCTGGCGCGCTGCATAACCGCGCGATCTGGCGCTCGGCCCTCGCCTGGCAGGTGACGCTCTTTCTGGGGATAAATTCGCTGATTTACTACGTTATTATCGGCTGGCTGCCGGCCATTTTGCTCAGCCATGGCTTCAGCGAAGCGCAGGCCGGCTCGGTGCATGGCCTTTTACAGCTGGCGACGGCGGTGCCGGGTCTGGCCGTTCCGCTGGTCCTTCAGCGTCTGAAAGATCAGCGAACCATCGCCGGTGCGGTGGCGATGATGTGCGCGGTCAGCGCGGCCGGGCTGTGGTTTATGCCAGATCTGGCGGTGATGTGGACGCTGGTGTTTGGCTTTGGCTCCGGGGCAACGATGATCCTTGGCCTGACGTTCATCGGTCTGCGCGCCAGCTCTGCACATCAGGCGGCGGCGTTGTCCGGCATGGCGCAGTCCATTGGCTACCTGCTCGCTGCCTGCGGCCCCCCGCTGATGGGCAAAATCCACGATTCGGCAGGAGACTGGCGGATCCCGCTTCTCGCCTGCGCGCTGGTCGCTGTCGTCATGGCCGTCTGCGGCGTCCTTGCCGGGCGCGACCGGGAGATCGCGCCTCGTTAAACACAGTGGCAGACCACGGGGTCTGCCTTTTTATCCGCGCGCTGCACGCAGCATCGCCTGCACCAGTACGACCGGACGGCCTGCCAGCGCAGCACGCTCGTGCTGGAATAAGGTGATGACAAAGAACGGGTGAGTAACCAGTTCCGCCACGCGAATTTCCCCCTGGTCGTCCCAGCCGGTCACCCGCATATCTCCGCTTTCCAGCTCCTGCGCAAACGTCGCCGACACGCCATAGTTACAGTGATAGCCCTCTTCAATTTCCGGCTTGCCGTAGGCTTTCGCGATCAGCGTATTACTCCGCAGTTCAATGGCATCGGTTTTTTCTACCAGCGAGCAGGTCAGCGGCGCAATCACCATCGTGCCTTCGGTATCCGTCTCAGCGTGAGCCGCGTCGCGCCAGCCCAGCACGTTGCGGGCATACTCAATCAACGCATGCTGGAATCCCCCGCAGGTCCCCAGGAAAGGAATGCTGTTTTCGCGGGCGTAGCGTGCGGCGATAAAGGCCGCTTCGGTGTTTTTATAGGGACTTGCAGGAACCAGCCAGATGGCATCGTAGCCCACCAGATCTTCCGGGCTGGTCAACTCCGTGGTCGCAAGCCAGTCATAATCAGCGGTGAGGTCAAGAACTGCCGCGGCGTCATCAATAGCCAGCGGGATCGCCTTGTGTGCAGTAACGTCAGGATTGTAGTCGCCAACCAGCGCAATGCGCAGCGTCGTTTTAACCGGGAGGTGTTCCATGAAAGGTTCCTTATGCCAGAGTATTATCAGATAACATAAGGAACATCAGACTACCGATCTTCCGCAATTATCACAATACCTTAAATCAGGGGGGAAATATGATTCAGTGCAAACGCGTCTATGAGCAGGCAAGCCCGGACGATGGGTATCGGGTTCTGGTGGACAGGCTCTGGCCCCGCGGGGTTAAAAAAACGGACCTCGCGTATGACGAATGGTGTAAAACGCTCACGCCGTCCAGTGCGTTACGCAAGGATTTTCATAGCGAAGCCATTGATTTCACGGCCTTCACTAAAGCCTACAAGGAAGAGCTGGCGCAGCATAAGGATGAGGGGCAGCGTCTGGCAGCACTGGCAAAAAAGCAGACCTTAACTCTGCTCTACGGTGCGAAAGATAAGGAGCAAAATCACGCTCTGGTCTTAGCCGACTGGCTGCGCCATCTGTGATCAGCCGACCGTCAGCTCATCCTGGATTTGCGGGGCGTCGTCCGGGGTGAGCGGCATCAGATGTTCGGCGCGAACAAACGCAAAGCCGTGCTGATTGTCAAAGGCGTAAACATCACCGGTCACCAGCCAGAGCGCGCGGTCCGCGCTTTCAGGTAACTGCGTCATCACGCCGTTAACCGGGTTAACGAAACGCTGGCCGGGCTGGCAGAGGCCAAACAGCTCAACAGATTTACCAATATTGCGACGGCCTGACGCCGTGCGGGCACCGACGATCATCGCCACGCTGCCCGGTTTAAGCTGAAACATACTTCTCTCGCGGTAACGGTAGCCAGAAACTGGCTAAGAATAATCCTAAAGAGAAGTGTATCGCAGCACTATCCCTCTGTCACCTGGCTGGTTGCGGATGATCGCGACGATAGAGCGTCCATTCGTCGATCACTTCGCCACCGGGCAGTTTGCACTCGGTACGGACACCCTGCGGGCTTTGAACGGGGATCTGTTCCCCGCCTTTTTCCAGGCAGTAAACGGAAGCCGGGTTTGCCATCCCCACGGCATGCGGTGGCGTTGTTTTTGCGGTGCAGGCCACCAGCGGGAGCGCCAGCGCAAGAAGCAGAACTCTCATCTCATTGATCCTTTTGACATCATCTTTGCCTAAGGGTAACGGCTCGCCGCCACTTTCTCCATGATTTCTCCATTTTAACTGCACTTTTTACCGCTAACGTGTTGTCTGTTCTCGATTTGACCAGAGAACATCATTCCGTAATCAAGATGTCTTTGCCCCGGCCTCAACGTCGGGGCTTTTTTTCCCGCCCGCCCCTCTTCCCTCTGCGTATATTAAATTTCCCCTATTCATGTTTTACTATGCCTGAAGTCTAAAAATTCAGCATAACATGCAGATGCAGACGTCTTCTGCGTGGGAGTCAATCTACGTCATGTCGGATATTATCCTTGCCCGTGTTTCAGAAACCCTCGCCACTGAACAATCCCTGGAAAGTCTCGTTCGTCAGCTGCTGGAAATGCTGGAGATCGTCACCGACATGGAGTCGACCTACCTGACGAAGGTGGATATCAAAGCACGGCTGCAGCACATCCTCTATGCCCGCAACAGCAAGCAGATGACGATCCCGGAAGGGCTGAGCGTGCCATGGGATGAGACGCTGTGTAAGCGCGCGCTGGATAGCGAAACCCTATTCAGTAACGATGTTCCCGAACGCTGGCCTGAGTGCGAAGCGGCGAAAGCGCTCGGCATTACCACTTACATGAGTATCCCTGTCCATCTTGCTGACGGTTCGCTTTACGGCACGCTCTGCGCCACCAGCACGGCAAAGAAACCCCTCAGCACACGCGGTGAACAGATGCTAAAACTCTTCGCCGGGTTGATTGGTCAATACATTCAGAAAGAGTCTCTGGTGACTCAGCTCCGTGAAGCCAATGCGGCGCTTATTGCGCACTCCTACACGGATGCCCTTACAGGTTTACCCAACCGTCGCGCCATTTTTGAGGATCTGACCACCCTGTTTTCACTGGCGCGACACCTGAAACGTAACGCCATCATCGCGTTTATCGATCTGGATGATTTTAAACTGATTAACGATCGATACGGGCATGAAGCAGGCGACCAGTTCCTGATTGAAGTGGGCAAGCGTTTGACCGCCGAAAAACAGCAGGACGATATCATCGGCCGGTTGGGCGGCGATGAGTTTCTGGTGGCCTCGCTGAGTAATACCAACCATGAGGAGCAAATTAACCTTCTCAGAACGCGCCTCAGCGCCCGAATTGCTGGGGAATACTGGCTGGGCAGCGTCAGCATCATCTATCCTGGCGCCAGCCTCGGCGTGATAGAAGTGGACCCTGGCGTAACGGATCCCGATAGCGCGTTACGCGCCGCGGACATCGCGATGTATCAGGAGAAGAAAGGAAAAAGCAAAACACGCTTTCTCACTATGGATTAACCCCGTACACTCTACGGCGTTACAGAAACCGAAACAGGTGATGATATGAGAATAGGGATCCTCTTCCCGGTCGTTATTTTTATAACGGCGGTGGTTTTTCTGGCGTGGTTTTTTGTCGGTGGTTACGCTGCACCGGGAGCATAAATGAGAAAAACGACGCTCGTTATGTTGATCGTTGCCGTCGTGGCGTTTGCCGGCACGCAGCTTGGCTGGTGGTAACCCCCCACTACGTAAAAAGGCCGCCATCTGGCAGCCTTTTTTAACGCTTCAGGTTTTAGCTTTTGATCTTTCTGTAGATAAACAGCACAACCAGCGCGCCGATCACCGCGACCGCGAAACTGCCGAAGTTAAAGCCATCGACCTTACCAAAACCGAACAGCGTACTGATCCAACCGCCGACTACCGCGCCGACAATACCCAGTATTATGGTGACGATAAACCCACCGCCATCTTTGCCCGGCATGATCCACTTCGCCAGAATACCCGCAATAAGCCCAAAGATAATCCAGGATAAAATTCCCATAACTTTCCTCTCTGTATGGTTTTTGTCATTAAATCAACGACACAAAAAAGGATAGCACAGGATCTGAGAAAGGAAATTTGTGATACCCCTCACAGAGAGAGTCTGCGCATTTCTTCACCAACAGCCTTCCACATGAAATGTGGGGTTGCATCTTTTGTTGAGAAAGATTATCTTTCTCAACACTGAATAGTTGAGAAAAATACTCAGGTATTCAGTACGACATTGCTCACATTGCTTCCAGTATTTCTTGCCCACTTTTGAGTGGGCTTTTTTTTGCTCATACCCCTACAAAAGCGTAACGATTACGTCCGGCGCGTTTGGCCTGGTAGAGCGCCTGGTCGGCGGCAATAATGATATCCTGCTGACTCCCTGCGATGTCGACGGCACGCGCGGTAGAAACCCCAATGCTTACCGTAACGCGCCCGAAGGGGCTAAAAGCATGTTCGATTTGCCGGGAAAAGACAGTGCGAATAATCGTCTGCGCAAGGCGGAGCGCCTCCTGGATATCCGTTTCCGGTAATATCAGCGCAAACTCTTCCCCGCCATATCGCGCCACAAGCTGATTGTCGCGGGTGAGGCTCTCCCTGAGCGTATTACCCAGTACCGCGAGACACCGGTCCCCTTCCGGATGGCCGTAGTTATCGTTGTATTTTTTGAAGTAATCCACATCCACAATCAGCATTGATATCGGCGCGTCATCTGCGGCGCAACGCGCGATGTCCGAGAGGATTTTTTCATCAAAGGTGCGACGGTTATAAAGCCCGGTCAGCGCATCCTCAGACGCAATAATCTTCAGCGCGTTATTATCCCGCGTTTTTCTGGAGAGGTCGGAATAGAGAAAATACGACGCCACAATGAGTATGGCGGTAAAAACGAAAATGAGTACGGCGAGCTGAATCGCCTGCTTGCGCCAGGGTGAAAGAGCTTCATCAATGCTGACGGCAACCGTGGTGACCAGTCCGTAGCGTCTGTTTTTCTCATAGGCATAAATGCGCTCGATTTTATCGAACCGGGAGACGGAGCTGGCTATCCCCGTATTTTGTACCTTTAGGTATTTCCTGAAGAGAGGTGAATCCGAAAAAATCGTGCCGATATAGGTATTTTTGAAGGGATGGCGAACCAGCAGCACGCCTGACTGTGTCGTTAAGCCAATCACGCCTGAGTGACCGATATTAATTTGCCCATAGAGCGCCAGAAAATTCTCGATACCCAGCGTCACCACCACGACACCGTTAAATGCACCGGTGGGTGTTTCAAGGCGCCGGCTAATAGTTATGACCCATTTGCCGTTGGTTCTGCTGACCACAGGCTCACCAATAAAAATCTGCTGGCTTTTATTTTCCTGATGATAAACAAAAAAAGACCTGTCGGAACCTTTGCGCGGCCCCGCAAACGTTTCATGCAATGCGGTGAAAATATCGCCATGCGCATCGTAAACAACCACATTATTAATCTGAGAAAGAAGATTATCCTGATTGCTTATCATCCGCTGAATATTGGACGCCTGCTGCGGGGTCATGCCATAAATTTCGATTATGTCGGAAACGGTAGCTATGAGCATTTCGCTTTGGCGCATGATCCCCTCAGTGTAGACATCCAGGGTATGGCTGAGGTTAGCAACGCTGGTATTAATTTGCTGGATTGACTGCTGTCGGGACGTGGCAATCTGGACGGCAAGCGACAGCGAAATAATCAATGAGACAATGATGACGGTAATGGTTGTTGTGTAAAAAGTATTTTTCACATGCACGAGCTTTTCCACCTTATCACGCCTGATATCCCTGGCTGACAACTCTCGTCACTGTAACAAAGCTCAGGTTAAGAGGAAAATGAATTGCACTTAAGCGTAACGGCTGCCGTTATTATCAGGCTTGTAGCTTGCCCTGCCTGTGTTAAGATTTGTGAAATCAGGGAGCGGACGGGGTATCTGGAAAATGAAAAAAATCATTGCCGTTGCTATCGTTTCAACGCTTCTGGTCCTCCTGTCTCTTTATGCGATCAATGCTGCCATCGTGAGTCAGCAAAAAATCAAACAACGTGAGATTTCACATACCCTTTTACGTTATTCCGAAAGTCTGTCTCAAAACGTGGCGCAGTCTCTTAAAAGCATGACCACCCAGGGATGCGACAGAGCCAGCCTCGATCGCTACCGGCAGATAAAACTTGAAAGCCTCTATTTTGCAGACATCGGTTTTATTGAAAAGGGAAAAATAGCCTGCACTGCTTTTTGGGGAAAACTCGCGACCCCAGTCCCCCTACCGGCGGAACTCCATAAAACGCCCAGAGGATTCCTGCTGGCGCAATTTTCCAGAAAAGATTTTTTTACGGGCAACGCGGCCATCTATAATAATCTTATTATCTTCACTTCCCGCTATGCTTACGATAAATTCACCCCGATTACGGCAAGCTATTCTCTCAGCACCACTACCAAAGACTTTGGACGAACTTTTTTTTCGGCTACGCCTGAGTTAAAACAGCAGAGTTGGCTACCTGCCTCGTTGTTTACCCTTACCCACACACAGTGCAGCGGCGTCTGGGATTTGTGCGTGATAGTGAAGCATCACAACGCAGGCCTGGCCGCGTTATCTCCGGCTGTGCTTATCATTCTCGCGGTCATTTTATATTTCATCTGGATTGCGATAACGCTATTTTTCTTTCGCATCAATGAGGATCGGTTCTCACTGGAGCGGACGCTGGTCAAAGCCGTTATTACCAACACCATTGCCGTTCACTACCAGCCGATTGTCCGGGTTCAGGATAAAAAAATCGTAGGGGTGGAAGTTCTGTCGAGATGGCGCGATCCAAAGCACGGTGACGTCTCACCGGAGCTGTTTATTCCATTAATTAAGAAGATCGGCCTGTATAAAAAATATTATATTAACATCCTTGAAAAATCGCTTTCAGACATTGTCCCGCTGGCCATTAAGCATCAGCTGGTTGTTTCACTCAACGTTGGCCGTACGGAAATTGAAGACGGACAGTTTATTCGCATTTTACGCAATGGCTGTTTGGCCAATCACATTCCCCTTTCGCTGATAAAAGTTGAGCTTTCTGAAAAGGCGGTATCCGCGGCGAATATCCTGGAGGCGTTCTGCCGGGAATTAAATTCGCTTGGTGTGAAAATATCCATTGATGACTTCGGAGTGCAAAACTCGAACCTGGCCAGACTGTCGCATCTTGAATATGATGAAATAAAAATCGACAAGTCGCTGGTCGATGGCATCAGTGAGCATTATAAGCAGAATATATTTGTCATTTTTAGCGACGCTCTGGCTAAGCTGAATAAAACCCTTGTTTTCGAAGGGGTTGAAAGTGAATTACAGTATCGCTTCATTGCTGAGCGATATCCCGACGCTTTTGTTCAGGGTTGGTATTTCTCAAAATCCGTCACCCGCAGTGGGCTGGCGAAGCTGCTTGTTGGCGTAGTGCGGTAAAGCGGGATGTCAGGTAGCGTGATGCTAAGCAGTATCGCATAGCATCATCGCGTTGCGGCAGGCTACTCGTTTCCCCACTGATTAAGGAAATTCGCAATATCATCAATACGTTCGGCAAGAACTCCTGCTTCACGCGCCATCTCTTGCTGGGCGTCCTCACCAATCTCTTCATTATTCGATAAACGCGTAAGCAGCAGCTGGAAATAATGCGCCAGCGCGTCGTGTTCTGACTCGCTCACGGACTGCTCGGTTTCCGTCACGTACTCATCGACGATGTCATAATATTTCAGTGGGATATCGTTGTTCATAACAGTCTCATATCTGACCTGTAAGGGTGAAGCCATAAGTATATCGGACGACACACGCCGACCATAGCACTGCTTCAGATAAGTAGCGCAAGGAGAGCAGCGAGGGCCGGGATGGCCTGCACGTATAAAATTTTTCTGCTGGCAGTCGCTGCGCCAAAGAGTCCGGCAACCAGCACGCAGGCCAGGAAGAAGATGGCGACGTGGATCCCTTGTTCACCAAGCCAGAGGCTCCAGAGCAGGCCCGCCGCCAGGAACCCGTTGTACAGCCCCTGATTCGCGGCCAGCACGCGGGTTTCACGCGCAAACTCAGGGCTGAGATTAAACGCCTTATGCCCCGTTCTGGTATTCCACAGGAACATTTCCAGCACAAGAATATAGAGATGAATTAACGCAACGACAACGATAAGGACAGTGGCTAACATCGTGCTGTCTCCCGCAGGCAGAGGCAAAAAAAACGGGAACCCTCAGGCCCCCGCTCTTGTTTAACCCAGAAACTGGATTACATGTTCGCGATAATTGCGTCGCCAAACTCTGAGCATTTCAGCAGTTTAGCGCCTTCCATCAGACGTTCGAAATCGTAAGTTACGGTTTTCGCGTTGATCGCGCCTTCCATACCTTTCACGATCAGGTCTGCGGCTTCGAACCATTCCATATGGCGCAGCATCATCTCTGCGGACAGGATGATAGAGCCTGGGTTCACTTTGTCCTGGCCGGCATATTTAGGCGCAGTACCGTGGGTCGCTTCGAACAGGGCGCACTCGTCACCGATGTTCGCGCCAGGGGCGATACCGATACCGCCAACCTGTGCTGCCAGGGCGTCAGAGATGTAGTCACCGTTCAGGTTCATACAGGCGATCACGTCGTATTCTGCAGGGCGCAGCAGGATCTGCTGCAGGAACGCATCGGCGATCACATCTTTAATGATGATCTCTTTGCCGGTGTTCGGGTTCTTGATCTTCTGCCATGGGCCGCCGTCGATCAGCTCACCGCCGAACTCTTCGGTCGCCAGCTGGTAACCCCAGTCTTTGAACGCGCCTTCGGTGAACTTCATGATGTTGCCTTTGTGAACCAGGGTCACAGAGTCACGGTCGTTGGTGATCGCGTATTCAATTGCCGCGCGCACCAGACGCTTGGTCCCTTCTTCGGAGCACGGCTTGATGCCGATACCGCAATGCTCAGGGAAGCGAATTTTCTTCACGCCCATCTCTTCGCGCAGGAATTTAATCACTTTTTCTGCGTCAGCAGAGTCCGCTTTCCATTCGATACCCGCGTAGATGTCTTCTGAGTTTTCGCGGAAGATAACCATGTCGGTCAGTTCAGGGTGCTTAACCGGGCTTGGGGTGCCCTGATAGTAACGAACCGGACGCAGACACACGTACAGGTCCAGCTCCTGACGCAGTGCCACGTTCAGGGAACGGATACCGCCGCCGACTGGGGTGGTCAGTGGGCCTTTAATAGCAACGCGGTAGTCGCGGATCAGGTCCAGCGTTTCTGCTGGCAGCCAGACGTCCTGGCCATAAACTTGAGTCGATTTCTCACCGGTGTAAATTTCCATCCAGGAAATTTTACGCTCGCCTTTGTAGGCTTTCTCAACAGCGGCATCAACCACTTTCAGCATTGCCGGGGTAACGTCTACACCGATGCCGTCACCTTCGATGAACGGGATAATCGGATTGTGAGGAACGTTAATCTTGCCGTTTTGCAGGGTGATCTTTTTACCTTCCGCCGGAACAACTACTTTGCTTTCCATTAACCTCTCCTTCGAGCGCTTCTGGTTGTTACTGATCTTATGTTAATAAATTGTAATGAGCCCTTCGATAGTACCTGATTGTCCTGCGCCATGAAAGGTCTTCGTTATTAGGCTATAATGCGGCAATTGATAACGCCTGAAAATACCATGAAGAAAACTTCTTTTACAAAACACCGGGTTGAGCGATTCAGCTCGCGACAAGCCACCAGAAGACCCCAGCAAACCCAGCCGAAGCGGGTGATTTTGTTCAATAAACCCTACGATGTTTTGCCGCAGTTTACCGATGAGGCCGGACGCAGCACGCTGAAGGACTATATTCCCGTTCAGGGCGTCTACGCAGCCGGGCGTCTGGACCGCGACAGCGAAGGCCTTCTGGTCTTAACCAACGACGGCGCTTTACAGGCGAAGCTTACGCAGCCAGGCAAACGCACCGGCAAAATTTACTTCGTGCAAGTCGAAGGCGAGCCGGATGAAGAGACGCTGGCGAAACTGCGCAGCGGCGTGACGCTGAACGATGGCCCCACCCTGCCCGCCGGTATTGAACGCGTGAATGAACCCGAGTGGCTGTGGCCGCGTAACCCGCCCATTCGCGAGCGCAAATCCATTCCGACAAGCTGGCTCAAAATCACCCTGTATGAAGGCCGCAACCGTCAGGTGAGGCGCATGACCGCGCATGTCGGCTTCCCTACTCTGCGTCTGATTCGCTACGCCATGGGCAGCTACACGCTGGAAACGCTGGCAAACGGCGAATGGCGCGACGTTGCCCCTTAAGGAGAAACGATGTTTAAACCCCATGTCACCGTCGCCTGCGTGGTTCACGCGCAGGGTAAATTCCTTGTTGTCGAAGAGAGCATCAACGGTAAGGCGCTGTGGAATCAGCCTGCCGGGCATCTTGAAGCCAATGAAACTTTACTGCAGGCGGCGAAGCGCGAGCTGTGGGAAGAGACCGGCATTCGTGCTGAGCCCCGGCATTTCATCCGTATGCACCAGTGGATTGCGCCTGACAGCACGCCATTCCTGCGCTTTTTATTCGCCGTTGAGCTTAGCGAAATGTGCGCCACTGAACCGCACGATGACGATATCGATCGCTGCCTGTGGGTGACCGCCGACGAGATCCTGAGCGCGCCAAACCTGCGTTCGCCGCTGGTTGCGGAAAGCATTCGCTGCTGGCAGTCAGGCGCACGCCTGCCGCTGGATGTCATCGGAGAATTTAACTGGCCGTTTACAGAGGGTGTCAACGGTGGGGGGGCGTGATAGAATACGCCGCCTTGAAGTTCAATGTCGTGAGTATTCCATGTCAGATAACAGCCAGAAAAAAGTGATCGTCGGCATGTCCGGCGGTGTCGATTCCTCCGTTTCCGCCTACCTATTGCAGCAACAGGGCTATAAGGTGGAGGGCCTGTTCATGAAGAACTGGGAGGAAGACGATGGCGAGGAATACTGCACCGCCGCAGCGGATCTCGCCGACGCGCAGGCCGTATGCGACAAGCTCGGCATTGAGCTGCACACCGTTAACTTTGCCGCAGAATACTGGGACAACGTCTTTGAACTCTTCCTGGAAGAGTACAAAGCGGGCCGCACGCCGAACCCGGATATTCTGTGCAACAAAGAGATCAAATTTAAAGCCTTCCTGGAATTCGCCGCGGAAGATCTGGGCGCTGACTACATTGCGACCGGACACTACGTGCGTCGTGCAGATGTGAATGGCAAAAGCCAGCTGCTGCGCGGTCTGGACGGCAACAAAGATCAGAGCTACTTCCTTTATACGCTGAGCCATGAACAGATTGCGCAAAGCCTGTTCCCGGTCGGCGAACTGGAAAAACCGGAAGTGCGTAAAATTGCGGAAGAGCTGGACCTGATCACCGCGAAGAAAAAAGATTCCACCGGCATCTGCTTCATTGGCGAGCGCAAATTCCGCGACTTCCTGGGCCGCTACCTGCCCGCGCAGCCGGGTAAAATTGTCACCGTTGATGGCGATGAAATTGGTCAACATCAGGGGCTGATGTACCACACCTTAGGCCAGCGCAAAGGCCTGGGTATCGGTGGAACCAAAGAAGGCAGCGAAGATCCATGGTATGTGGTCGACAAAGATGTCGAAAACAATATTCTGGTTGTCGCCCAGGGGCACGATCACCCGCGTCTGATGTCCGTTGGCCTTATCGCGCAGCAGCTGCACTGGGTCGACCGTGAGCCGCTGAAAGGCACGCTGCGCTGCACGGTGAAAACGCGCTACCGTCAGACCGATATTCCTTGCACCATTACCGCGCTCAATGACGATCGCATCGACGTCCGTTTCGACGAGCCGGTCGCCGCCGTCACCCCGGGCCAGTCTGCCGTCTTCTACAGCGGCGAAATCTGCCTGGGCGGCGGGATTATTGAACAGCGCCTGCCGCTGCCCGCTGTTTAACCGATTGCACACATAAAGGAGACCGTGTGGCGAAGAATTACTATGACATCACCCTGGCGCTGGCAGGAATTTGCCAGTCTGCCCGTCTGGTGCAACAGCTGGCGCATCAGGGTCATTGCGACGCTGACGCCCTGCACGTTTCGCTGAACAGCGTTATCGATCTCAACCCCGGCTCCACGCTGGGGGTTTTCGGCGGCAGTGAAACCAATCTTCGTCTCGGTCTCGAAACCCTGCTTGGGGTGCTTAACGCCAGCAGCCGTCAGGGGTTAAACGCGGAACTGACCCGCTACACGCTGAGCCTTATGGTGCTTGAACGTAAGCTGAGCGCCGCAAAAGGCGCGCTCAATACCCTGGGCGATCGTATTGCCGGATTACAGCGCCAGCTCGACCATTTTGACCTGCAGTCCGAAACGCTGCTCAGCGCGATGGCCGGCATTTATGTTGACGTCATCAGCCCGCTGGGCCCGCGTATTCAGGTCACCGGTTCCCCTGCCGTGCTGCAAAGCCCGCAGGTGCAGGCGAAGGTTCGCGCCTCCCTGCTGGCAGGGATCCGCGCCGCCGTGCTGTGGCATCAGGTTGGTGGTGGTCGCCTGCAGTTAATGTTTTCTCGTAATCGCCTGACCACTCAGGCAAAACAAATTCTTGCTCATTGTTAACCTCCCGGAGTTGCGAATTATGGAATTATCCTCACTGACCGCCGTATCCCCTGTCGATGGACGCTACGGCGATAAAGTCAGCGCGCTGCGCGGGATCTTCAGCGAATATGGTTTGCTGAAGTTCCGTGTTCAGGTTGAAGTACGCTGGCTGCAAAAGCTGGCCGCCCAGGCAGCAATCAAGGAAGTTCCTGCTTTTGACGAAAAGGCAAACGATTACCTTGATAAAATCGTTGCTGAGTTTAGTGAAGAAGATGCCGCGCGCATTAAGACCATTGAACGCACCACCAACCACGACGTGAAAGCGGTTGAGTACTTCCTGAAAGAGAAAGTGGCAAGCGTCCCGGCTCTGCACGCGGTATCTGAGTTCATTCACTTCGCCTGTACTTCCGAAGATATCAATAACCTCTCTCACGCGCTGATGCTCTCTACCGCGCGTAAAGAGGTGGTACTGCCTTACTGGCGTAAAATCATCGACGCGGTGAAAGCGCTGTCCGTGGAATACCGCGACATTCCGCTGCTTTCCCGCACGCACGGCCAGCCAGCCACCCCATCCACTATGGGTAAAGAGATGGCAAACGTGGCGTACCGTATGGAGCGTCAGTATCGTCAGCTGGAGCAGGTTGAAATCCTCGGCAAAATCAACGGCGCGGTCGGTAACTATAACGCCCACATCGCCGCCTACCCGGAAGTGGACTGGCACCAGTTCAGCGAAGAGTTTGTGACCTCGCTGGGCATTCAGTGGAACCCGTATACCACTCAGATTGAGCCGCACGACTACATCGCCGAGTTGTTTGACTGCATCGCGCGCTTCAACACCATTCTGATCGACTTCGATCGTGACGTGTGGGGCTACATCGCGCTGAACCACTTCAAGCAGAAAACCATCGCCGGTGAAATCGGCTCCTCCACCATGCCGCACAAAGTGAACCCAATCGACTTCGAAAACTCCGAAGGCAACCTGGGCCTCGCGAATGCCGTGCTGCAGCATATGGCGAGCAAACTGCCGGTTTCCCGCTGGCAGCGCGACCTGACCGACTCCACCGTGCTGCGTAACCTGGGCGTGGGTATTGGCTACGCGCTGATCGCGTATCAGTCCACCCTGAAGGGCGTGAGCAAGCTGGAAGTGAACCGTGACCGTCTGCTGGACGAGCTGGATCACAACTGGGAAGTGCTGGCAGAGCCGATTCAGACCGTGATGCGCCGCTACGGTATCGAAAAACCGTACGAGAAGCTGAAAGAGCTGACCCGCGGTAAACGCGTTGATGCCGAAGGTATGAAGCAGTTTATCGACGGTCTGGCACTGCCTGAAGAAGAGAAAACGCGCCTGAAAGCGATGACTCCGGCGAACTACATTGGCCGCGCCATCACCATGGTCGACGAGCTGAAGTAACACCTCTTCCCCCCCTTTCCGCCCGGAAAGGGGGTTGCTTTTCCTCGGTTTACTGAATGTTTATCCCCACAGCAACATAATCAGCGTTAAACTATTCATACTATTTATTCTGGGAGAAAAGATGATGCGCGTACTGGTTGTTGAGGATAACGCATTGCTACGCCACCACCTGAAAGTTCAGCTTCAGGAGATGGGACATCAGGTGGACGATGCGGAAGATGCAAAAGAAGCCGATTATTATCTCAATGAACATCTGCCGGATATCGCCATTGTCGATTTAGGGCTGCCTGATGAAGACGGCCTGTCGTTAATTCGTCGCTGGCGCAGCCATGATGTTTCTCTGCCGGTTCTGGTTCTGACGGCACGCGAAGGCTGGCAGGACAAAGTTGAAGTGCTCAGCGCCGGTGCGGATGATTACGTCACCAAACCGTTCCATATTGAAGAAGTGGCGGCGCGCATGCAGGCACTGTTACGCCGCAACAGCGGGCTGGCCTCGCAGGTTATCTCTATTCCACCGTTCCAGGTCGATCTCTCCCGACGCGAGCTCTCCATTAATGATGAAGTGATCAAGCTGACCGCGTTCGAATACACCATCATGGAAACGCTGATCCGCAACAGCGGCAAAGTGGTGAGCAAAGACTCCTTAATGCTCCAGCTCTACCCGGATGCGGAACTGCGAGAAAGCCATACCATTGACGTGCTGATGGGCCGTTTGCGTAAGAAAATTCAGGTGCAGTATCCGCAGGATGTGATTACGACCGTCCGCGGTCAGGGCTACCTGTTTGAATTACGCTAAATGAAACGAATTTTGCGCCACATTCTCCCCCTCTCGCTGCGGGTTCGCTTTTTGCTGGCGACGGCCGCGGTGGTGCTGGTGCTGTCACTCTCCTACGGCATGGTCGCCCTGGTGGGTTACAGCGTCAGCTTTGATAAAACGACCTTTCGGCTTTTACGCGGCGAAAGCAATCTGTTTTATACCCTGGCTAAATGGGAAAACAACCAAATCACCGTTGAAATGCCGGAAAACCTGAATCAGCAGAGCCCTACTTTAGCCCTGATTTACAACGAGAAGGGAAAGTTATTGTGGGCGCAGCGCGATATTCCGTGGCTGCTCAAAAGTATTCGCCCGGAGTGGCTCAAAACCAACGGTTTTCATGAGATTGAAGCCGATCTCAACACCACCAGCACGCTGATCCGCGAAGATCGCTCTCTGCAGCAGAAGCTCAATGAAATTCGCGCTGATGATGCCGAGACGGAGATGACGCACTCCGTGGCGATCAATATTTACCCTGCCACAATGAACATGCCGCAGCTGACCATTGTGGTAGTCGACACCATTCCGGTTGAGCTAAAACGTTCTTACAGGGTCTGGAGCTGGTTCGTTTATGTTCTGGCCGCCAACCTGCTGCTGGTGATCCCGCTGCTTTGGGTAGCGGCATGGTGGAGCCTGCGGCCCATTGAATCCCTGGCGAGAGAGGTACGCGAACTGGAAGAGCATCATCGCGAAAAGCTCAATCCGGCAACCACCCGCGAGCTCACCAGCCTGGTGCGTAACCTCAATCGCCTGCTGAAAAGCGAGCGCGAGCGCTATGATAAGTACCGGACTACTCTAACCGACCTCACCCACAGCCTGAAAACGCCGCTGGCCGTGATGCAAAGCACCCTGCGTTCCATGCGCAGCTCAAAGCTGAGCGTCGACGATGCCGAGCCGGTAATGCTGGAACAGATCAGCCGAATCTCGCAGCAAATTGGCTACTACCTGCACCGCGCCAGCATGCGTTCCGGCAGCGCCCTGCTGAGCCGCGAGCTGCACCCGGTGGCTCCGCTGCTGGATAACCTCACGTCGGCCCTCAATAAGGTGTATCAGCGTAAAGGGGTGAACATCAGCCTCGATATTTCGCCTGAGATCAGCTTTGTCGGCGAAAAGAATGACTTTATGGAAGTGATGGGCAACCTGCTGGATAACGCCTGCAAATACTGTCTGGAGTTTGTGGAAGTCTCGGCGCGTCAGACGGACAACGAGTTACACATTATCGTTGAAGATGATGGCCCGGGGATCCCACGTAACAAACGTGATGTCGTGTTCGATCGCGGTCAGCGAGCGGATACGCTGCGCCCCGGTCAGGGCGTGGGATTGGCCGTCGCTCGTGAGATTGTTGACCAGTACGATGGCAAAATCGAAACCAGCGAAAGCTTGCTGGGCGGGGCCAGAATGGAAGTGATTTTTGGTCGTCAGCAGCCCACATCGGACGATAGTTAACCCGTTATGTGAAAAATGCGAGGATCTCGCAGCCGGGGGCCTGAGCTTCCGTTATAATCCGAGTCAGTAAGAGCCTGCGGAATAAAAAAATATGGATTATCACTTAACACTTAACTGGCCCGAGTTTATTGAACGTTACTGGCAAAAGCGCCCGGTGGTTCTGAAACGCGGGTTCAGCAACTTTGTCGACCCTATCTCGCCTGACGAACTGGCCGGCCTGGCCATGGAAAATGAAGTCGACAGCCGCCTGGTCAGCCACCAGGACGGGAAATGGCAGGTCAGCCACGGTCCTTTCGAAAGTTACGATCATCTCGGCGAAAGCAACTGGTCGCTGCTGGTGCAGGCGGTTAACCACTGGCACGAACCGACTGCCGCCTTAATGCGCCCATTCCGCGCCCTGCCCGACTGGCGCATGGACGATCTAATGATCTCCTTCTCCGTGCCGGGCGGCGGCGTGGGTCCACATCTGGATCAGTACGACGTCTTTATCATCCAGGGTACAGGCCGCCGCCGCTGGCGCGTGGGTGAAAAAGTGCCGATGAAACAGCACTGTCCGCATCCGGACCTGCTTCAGGTGGATCCGTTTGAAGGAATTATCGACGAAGAGCTGGAGCCGGGCGATATCCTCTACATTCCGCCAGGATTCCCGCACGAAGGTTATTCCCTGGAGAACTCGCTCAACTATTCGGTTGGGTTCCGCGCGCCGAGCGGACGCGAGATGATCAGCGGATTTGCTGACTACGTTCTGCAGCGCGAGCTGGGCAGCTATCGCTACAGCGATCCGGACGTGCCTGCACGCGAACATCCTGCGGATATTCTGCCAGAAGAACTGGATAAGCTGCGCGGCATGATGCTGAATTTGATTAACGAGCCGGAACATTTCAGACAGTGGTTTGGCGAGTTTATCAGCCAGTCTCGTCATGAGCTGGACGTTGCGCCGCCGGAGCCGCCTTATCAGGCTGACGAGATTTACGACGCGCTCCAGCAGGGCGATAAGCTGGTACGTCTGGGCGGATTGCGCGTGCTGCGCATTGGTGAGGAGGTCTTCGTCAACGGCGAGAAGCTGGACTCACCGCACCGTCCGGCGCTGGAAGCCATTGCCAGCCATATGGTGCTGACAGCCGAAACCTTTGGCGACGCGCTGGAAGATCCCTCCTTCCTCGCGATGCTTGCCGCGCTGGTCAACAGCGGGTATTGGTTCTTTGAGGACTGAGTAGTGATATGTGCCGGGTGGCGGCTTCGCCTTACCCGGCCTACAAAAGCACGATCCCGTAGGCCTGGTAAGCGTAGCGCCACCGGGCGTTTTTATCTCCGCTCCCCTGCTGCAAAATCCTCGATCTCTCCCGCCCAATCCACCGGATACACCCCTTCCCGTACATCGCGATGAAACGTTGAAAACAGCCAGTCGATAACCTTACTGGCATAGCCGTGCTTCACCGGATTGATGTAGACGTAATCCATATGCCGCCGGTAATCCTCTTCGTCACGGATGGTGTGCTCCCAGAAGCGTGGCTGCCAGATATGGCGCATTTCGATGTTGCGGCTAAACGTTTTTTTGATATCACGCCAGCGTGCCGAAAAGTCGCTATCTCCTTCCGGTAAGGTCCAGATACAGTGCATATGTTCAGGCAGAATAACCCACGCGTTGATCGTGAATGGCTTTGCACGTTTAACCATAGAGGTGGCAGTGCGCAGACTGTTGATATAACGGGTAAGCAAATCGCTCTGGCGGTTTTGCAGGTTGACGGTGAAGAACCAGGTTCCACCCGGGACGTAGTGGCGACGATAGTTTGACATGGCGCTCCTTGCCTTTCTGCTCGGTGGCGCTTCGCTTACCGGGCCTACACTCCGAACGTAGGCCGGGTAAGGCGTAGCCGCCACCCGGCTTAAAGCGGCTACCGCTTCGCGGTCAACTCCGCTATCCGCACAATCACCTTCACCGCTTTTTCCATTCCTTCCAGCGTCACGAACTCGTGCTTGCCGTGGTAGTTGTAGCCACCGGTAAACAGGTTCGGACACGGCAGCCCCATGAACGACAGCTGCGAACCGTCGGTACCACCGCGAATTGGTTTTAATACCGGCTCAATATCGCAGTCGCGCATCGCCTGCTGAGCGATATCCAGAATATGCGGATACGCCATCACCTTCTCGCGCATATTGTAATAGCTGTCTTCAATGATCAGCTCAATATAGCAATCCGGGTGTAAACCTTTGCCGACCTTTTTGGCGATCTCCATCATCTTACGCTTGCGCGCTTCAAAGGCTTTGCGGTCGAAATCGCGGATGATGTAGTGCATCTGCGCGCTGTCTACGGTGCCTTTGATGCTGGTCAGGTGATAAAAACCCTCATATCCTTCGGTCTGCTCAGGGCTCTCATCCGCCGGGACTTCCGCATGAATGCGCGATGCCAGCGACAGGGCATTTACCATCACACCTTTTGCGGAGCCTGGGTGAACGTTGTTCCCCACAATCTTGATTGTCACCGACGCCGCATTGAAGTTCTCATACTCCAGTTCGCCCACACCGCCGCCGTCGACGGTGTAGGCCCACTGCGCGTTAAAAGCCTCAACGTCGAAATGTTTCGCCCCTTTCCCTACTTCTTCGTCCGGCGTGAAGGCGACGCGTATATCTCCGTGCGGAATATTTTTGCCTTTCAACACCGCCAGCGCCGTCATGATTTCAGCGATGCCCGCCTTGTCATCCGCCCCCAGCAGCGTTTTACCGTCGGTGGTGATCAGCGTCTGGCCGAGCAGTTGATGCAACACCGGGAACATCACCGGTGACAGCACCTCGTCGCCAATACCCAGCGCAATATCACCGCCGCGGTAGTTTTCAACTATCTGCGGGTTCACATGTTTACCGCTAAAATCCGGAGAGGTGTCGACATGGGAGATAAAGCCAATCGCCGGAATATCACCCGCAACATTCGCCGGCAGCGTTCCCATCACAGTGCCTTTTTCGATCAACGTGACGTTAACCAGCCCCATGGCGTCAAGCTGCTCTTTAAGCAGGTTTAATAGCTTCCACTGGCCTTCGGTGCTCGGCACCTGGCGGACACCCGGCTTAGATTGGGTATCCAGCGAAACGTACTGTAAAAAACGCTCAAGTAATTTATCCATGCAGTCACCCTCACTTTTTGTGACAACATTATCAGTAAGCATCAAAACGCAAATATTGCGTCAGGTCACTTTTATCCCGCAAACGAGAACTTTTTACGTTTATATCTTTATGCGTTAATAAATGTAGCTTATGAATCAGTGACAAGGATTGGCGATTGCAGGGGATTGCCGTAGAATGTCCGCCCTCATTACGAGTCACCAAGGTGGTTACACACAAACCCCGCTTCAGTCTGCTGCCTGAGGCGTCTATATGGGACAGCGCAAAAATTGAATACACAATCCCGTTCTCGTTCACCGCTGGTGCAACTGGAACGAATTCGTAAAAGCTTTGATGGCAAAGATGTCATTTCCGACCTCAACCTGACCATCAATGATGGTGAGTTTCTGACGCTGCTTGGCCCCTCCGGCTGCGGCAAAACCACCGTACTGCGCCTTATCGCCGGGCTGGAAAGCGTTGATAATGGCCGCATCCATCTTGAGAACCAGGACATTACCCAGGTTCCTGCCGAAGATCGCCACGTCAATACCGTCTTTCAGAGCTACGCTCTGTTCCCGCACATGACCGTGTTTGAGAACGTGGCGTTTGGCCTGCGCATGCAAAAAACGCCGGCTAATGAGATCGAACCGCGCGTCACCGACGCCCTGCGCATGGTGCAGCTTGAGACGTTTGCCCAGCGAAAGCCTCACCAGCTCTCCGGCGGCCAGCAGCAGCGAGTGGCCATTGCCCGCGCCGTGGTCAATAAGCCGCGCCTGCTCCTGCTGGATGAGTCCCTCTCCGCGCTGGACTACAAGCTGCGCAAACAAATGCAGAACGAGCTGAAAGCGCTTCAGCGCAAGCTCGGTATTACGTTCGTTTTTGTCACCCACGATCAGGAAGAGGCGCTGACCATGTCCGACCGCATCGTGGTGATGCGCGACGGCAAAATTGAGCAGGACGGCACCCCGCGTGAAATTTACGAAGAGCCGAAGAACCTGTTCGTCGCCAGCTTCATAGGTGAGATCAATATTTTCGACGCCACGGTAATTGAGCGTCTGGACGACCAGCGCGTGCGCGCGAACGTGGAAGGACGCGACTGCACCATCACCGTGAACTTTGCCGTCGAAAAAGGCCAAAAACTCAACGTCCTGCTCCGCCCGGAGGATCTCCGCGTTGATGAGATCCACGACACGGCCGACGTCGAAGGCCTGATCGGTTACGTTCGCGAACGTAACTATAAAGGGATGACCCTTGAATCCGTTGTCGAACTGGAAAACGGCAAGATGGTGATGGTCAGCGAGTTCTTTAACGAAGACGACCCTGACTTCGACCATTCTCTGGACCAGAAAATGGTTATCAACTGGGTAGAATGCTGGGAGGTTGTGCTGGCTGATGAAGAACACAAGTAAGTTCCAGAACGTGGTCATTGCCACTATCGTCGGTTGGCTTGTGTTGTTTGTCTTTTTACCCAACCTGATGATCATCGCCACCAGCTTTTTGACCCGCGACGATACAAACTTCGTTTCGCTGGTCTTTACGCTGGATAACTACGCGCGCCTGCTCGATCCGCTCTATTTCGACGTGCTGCTGCACTCGCTGAATATGGCGCTGATCGCCACCGTGGCCTGCCTGCTGCTGGGGTATCCTTTTGCATGGTTCCTCGCGGGCCTGCCGCAAAAGGTTCGCCCCCTGCTGCTGTTTCTGCTGATTGTGCCGTTCTGGACCAACTCGCTGATTCGCATCTACGGGCTGAAAATCTTCCTCAGCACCAAAGGCTACCTCAACGCGTTTCTGCTGTGGCTGGGGGTGATTGATACCCCGATACGCATCATGTTTACCCCAGGCGCGGTGATTATTGGTCTGGTTTATATCTTGCTGCCGTTTATGGTGATGCCGCTCTATTCCAGCATTGAGAAGCTCGATAAACCGCTGCTGGAAGCGGCAAAAGATCTGGGGGCCAGCAAGCTGCAGACCTTTATCCGCATTATCATCCCGCTGACCATGCCCGGTATTATTGCGGGCTGTCTGCTGGTGATGCTCCCGGCGATGGGCCTGTTCTACGTATCGGATCTCATGGGCGGAGCGAAAAACCTGCTGATTGGTAACGTGATCAAGAGCCAGTTCCTCAACATTCGCGACTGGCCGTTCGGCTCCGCGACCAGCATTACGCTGACGGTGGTGATGGGTCTGATGCTGCTGGTCTACTGGCGCGCTTCTCGCCTGCTCAACAAGAAGGTGGAACTCGAATGATCGGTCGACTGCTTCGCGGCGGTTTTATGACCGCCATTTACGCGTATTTATATATCCCGATTATCATTTTGATCGTGAACTCGTTTAACAGCTCGCGGTTCGGGATCAGCTGGCAGGGGTTTACCACCAACTGGTACAGCCTGCTGATGAACAATGACAGCCTGCTGCAGGCCGCTCAGCACTCGCTAACGATGGCGATTTTCTCCGCCACCTTCGCGACGCTGATTGGCTCGCTCACCGCCGTGGCGCTGTATCGCTATCGCTTTCGCGGCAAGCCGTTCGTCAGCGGCATGCTCTTTGTGGTGATGATGTCGCCGGACATCGTGATGGCGATTTCACTACTGGTGCTGTTTATGCTGCTGGGTGTTCAGCTGGGCTTCTGGTCGCTGCTGTTTTCCCATATCACCTTCTGCCTGCCGTTTGTGGTGGTGACCGTGTACGCCCGCCTGAAAGGGTTCGACGTACGCATGCTGGAGGCGGCGAAAGATCTCGGTGCCAGCGAAATGACCATCCTGCGCAAAATCATTCTGCCGCTGGCGATGCCTGCCGTCGCCGCCGGATGGCTGCTCAGCTTTACGCTGTCGATGGATGACGTCGTGGTCTCCTCCTTCGTGACCGGGCCGAGCTACGAAATTCTGCCGTTGAAGATCTATTCGATGGTGAAAGTCGGCGTTTCACCAGAGGTGAACGCGCTGGCGACCATTCTGCTGCTGTTTTCGCTGGTTCTGGTGATCGCCAGCCAGGTTATTGCTCGTGATAAAACAAAATCTCAGGGGACAATGAAATGAAAAAAATGCTCGCCGCTGCGGCGCTGGTGCTTGGCATGGGTGCCGCACACGCTGATGACAGCAAAACGCTCTACTTCTATAACTGGACCGAATACGTGCCGCCAGGGCTACTGGAACAGTTCACCAAAGAGACGGGCATCAAGGTTATCTACTCGACCTATGAGTCGAATGAAACCATGTACGCCAAGCTGAAAACCTACAAAGACGGCGCGTACGATCTGGTCGTGCCTTCCACCTACTTTGTCGACAAAATGCGCAAAGAAGGCATGATCCAGAAGATCGATAAAACGAAGCTAACCCATTTTTCAAACCTCGATCCGGAGATGCTCAACAAGCCGTTCGACCCGAATAACGACTACTCCATTCCGTACATCTGGGGTGCGACGGCGATTGGCGTGAACAGCGAGGCCATCGATCCGAAAACGGTAACAAGCTGGGCCGATCTGTGGAAACCGGAATACAAAGGCAGCCTGCTGTTAACCGACGACGCGCGTGAAGTATTCCAGGTTGCGCTGCGCAAGCTGGGCTATTCCGGGAACACCACCGACCCGAAAGAGATCGACGCGGCTTACACTGAGCTCAAAAAACTGATGCCTAACGTGGCGGCGTTCAACTCTGATAACCCGGCCAACCCGTATATGGAAGGTGAAGTAAACCTGGGGATGGTGTGGAACGGCTCTGCGTATGTTGCGCGCCAGGCCGGTACGCCTCTGGAGGTCGTCTGGCCGAAAGAAGGCGGGATCTTCTGGATGGACAGCCTTGCCATCCCGGCCAACGCGAAAAACGTGGACGGTGCGCTGAAGCTGATTAACTTCCTGCTGCGCCCGGACGTGGCGAAACAGGTTGCCGAAACTATCGGCTACCCGACGCCAAACCTCGCCGCACGCAAGCTGCTGAAGCCTGAGGTGGCTAATGATAAGTCGCTCTACCCGGATGCCAGCACCATCAGCAAGGGTGAATGGCAGAACGACGTTGGCGACGCAAGCCGCCTCTACGAAGAATATTATCAGAAGTTAAAAGCGGGCCGATAAAGGACGCATTCCTCCTCACGCCGTCTGCACGGCGTGAGGAGACATTACCCTACCGCATTCTCCCCCGCCCATATTGTCGCGCTTCTCATCGCCTCGACCACCTCGTTCTCCGCAAGGCCCAGCGTGTGACTCAGCCTTGTAGCCTCCTCCCACTGCTGCTGTTCATAGCAACGACAGAGGGCAACCATATCGGCTAACGGCCCCTCCTGATGACACAGCGCGTTGCTCACGCTCTGAGGCACCGCGATCTGCTTCATCAACTCCGCCATCGGCAGCTCAAGAAGAGTATCGAGCAGCGAAAACAGACCGCACATGAAGGCATTTTCAGCCAGCAGCGGTTCGTTCATCTTCCCGGCTATCAGCTCACAAAATTTCCCGCGCATCATACTCAACGGGTAAAGCTCGCTGACGGTGTCATTGCCCGCGCTTGCCAGAACCACAACGGCAACAAACCGTCTCAGCTGGTTCTCACCGAGGTATCTGAGCACTTCGCTCAGGGTTAACTTGCTGAAATTACACGCGCCGACATGTTTAAATGCGGTGTGCTTCATATAGCGCATGATTTTCCAGGAGAGCGTGAGATCGCTTTTTATCAGCGACTCGATAATGCGAAAATCAGGTTTATTGCGTCCGATTTCCATTTGCAGACGGAAAATGGCCAGCTGATTTTGCGATAAGCGTTTATATTTAATGACCTCCGGACGGCAGAAAAAATAGCCCTGAAAAAGAGAAAACCCTTCATTCCGGAATTGAATGAATTCCTCTTTAGTCTCAATTTTTTCAGCGAGATAATTTATATGTTCTGTCTGATGTTTACGCGATGCCAGATACTGTTTAATTTGCGCTAAGGTATAATTTCTGACATCGAATTTCAGAATGGAAATATAGGGCAAAAAAGCATCCCATTCTGGCGCGAGAGTAAAATCATCCAGCGCGAACTGATAACCGTGCGCATGCATCTCCTTGACGGCCTGCAGCAGTTCAGCCCCCGGCTCCGCATCTTCCAGAATTTCAATGACTACACTCTCTTTATCCAGCGCTTCTCCGCTACGGTCGATGACCATCCGGGAGGGGAAGTTAATAAATGATGTATGTTCCCCGGCGATCCGCTGGGAGGGCACGCATAAAAACTGATCGGATATCATTCGGGATGTAGCATATTCCGCCGATACATCCGGAAAACGGTTTGTCATTCCCTCTCTGAAGAGCAGTTCATAGGCAACCGTCTTCATCTCCGGGTTAAAAATGGGTTGTCTGGCGATAAATCCGTACATATCCCATCCTCCTCTACCACTTAATATTTATTAGCATCCCCTTTCTACACGACAATAACGAGCATTATTAAGCGCTATTTTGATTGAATGCACAAAATAAAAGCATCCACACTAATTAACGGGAATTATATTTATCTTGTTGCGAATGGTAATAGCCTTTTTTGCAGCGCTTTTATAAACAAAAAAGCACCCGTTTATTGGGTGCTTGTTCAGGCTATCGCTATTACAGCCCTTTCAGCAGCTTGTCGACAAACTCCGGCACGACCGCGCTTGCCAGGCCATAGTGCTTCTCTTCAAACTCGCTGCCCACCTGGCTCGGCTCCAGGTTCAGTTCTACCGTATGCGCGCCGTGCAGTCGCGCTTCGTGAACAAACCCGGCCGCCGGGTAGACGTGACCAGAGGTGCCAATAGCAATAAATACGTCGGCCATCGCCAGCGCGCTGTAGATCTCATCCATGCCCAGCGGCATTTCGCCAAACCAGACCACGTGCGGGCGCAGGCGCGCAGGGAACTGGCAGCAGTGACACTTGTCCTCTGGCAGCACGTCTTCTTTCCAGTCCAGCACCTGACCGCTCCAGGCACAGCGAACCTTGAGCAGCTCACCGTGCATGTGGATGATGTTCTTGTTGCCGGCCCGCTCGTGCAGGTTATCGATATTCTGCGTCACCAGCAGAAAACGATCGCCAAGCGCCTCTTCCAGCTTCGCCAGCGCCAGATGCGCCGCGTTTGGCGCAATCTCAGGCTGCTGAAGCTGGCGACGGCGGGCGTTATAAAACGCCTGCACCAGGTCAGGATCCCGGGCAAAGCCTTCCGGCGTCGCCACGTCCTCTACACGGTGCTCTTCCCACAGCCCGTCCGCCGCACGGAAGGTACGAATTCCTGACTCGGCGGAGATCCCCGCCCCGGTCAGCACCACCACTCTGGGTTTATCCATCGCTTCTGGCATCATTCTGTCTCTGAAAAAAATCCGCTGGCGCAAGCGCTCACGCAAGCGGCGTTTATTTTTGCGAAAACGGCTGAGTCGACCCTGGCGACGCGACAGCATAAAAACCTCGTAAACTAATCGGTAAGATGAAGGAATGCGGCTCCGCGCATGCCTCCTGCGTCCCCGTGTCGCGCGCGTTCAATGCGCGGCACGCGGGCGACCGGCAATAAATGTCGGGGCAAACGCCCGGACAGCTGTTCCGTAATCGCAGTAAAGTTTGACAGCCCTCCCCCGATCACCAGCAGATCCGGGTCGACGATCGTGAGAATATTCCCCAGACACACCGCCAGCAGATCCAGATAGCGCTCGACGTGCTCACGCGCCTGCGCATCCCCTTGCTCCCACAGGGTAATGATTTGAGGGGCTTCAAGTTTCTGATGATAGAAGTGTTCATAAAGCCATGCAAACCCGCGTCCTGAGAGATAGTTCTCGATGCAGCCATGCTGGCCACAGCCGCAGCGGGTCAGCGGGAAATCACGCCCTACCACCTCCAGCGCATCCACCGGCAGACGGATATGACCAAACTCCCCGGTGATGTAGCTGCGACCGGTAATCGGCTTGCCGTTGATGACAATCCCTCCACCGACGCCCGTGCCGAGGATCAGCCCCATCACCAGCGGGTAGCGGCGGAACTCATCGTCCCAGGCTTCAGAGAGGGCAAAGCAGTTGGCATCGTTGTCTAAACGCACGTCGCGTTCAAGGAGAGCGGAGAGATCGGCGCGCAGCGGTTTACCGCTGGCCGCAGGCACGTTCGCGGCGTATAGCGTGCCGTCATCGGTTTCCGGCATCCCCGGAATACCGATGCCGACGCTGCCTTTCACGCCGAAGCGTTCGTCGGCTTGCGCCACCAGCGCGGCAATAGCGGTTAAAAATTCGTCGTAGCTTTCGCGCGGCGTCGGAACGCGGGTTTCCCACTGCAGTTTGAGATTTTTATCAAACACGCCGAGCGCAATCTTGGTGCCGCCAATATCAAATCCATAATACATAATGCATTCCTCTTTCTGACATAGCGGCCTCAGGACCGCTACACCATGACGTAATTACTGGCCACTTAATACCCTCGCCGGATCAATTCGGCTTGCGCGACGCGCCGGATACCAGCTTGCCAGCAGACTCAGTAAAAGTGCTGTAACCAGCACATAAAAAACGTCCAGCCAGTGCAATTCAGACGGCAGGAAGTCAATAAAATAGATGTCACCCGACAGGAACTGGTGGCCGATCAGCTTTTCAATCCCGTTGATGATTGGCGTCAGCTGCAGGGAAACCACCACCCCAATCACCACGCCGCACAGGCTGCCAAACAGCCCCGCCAGCAAACCGTACCAGACGAAGATGGCGCGAATAAGACCGTCTTTTGCCCCGAGAGTACGCAGCACGGCGATGTCGCCGCTCTTGTCCTTGACCGCCATCACCAGCGTTGAGACGATATTAAAACACGCCACGCCAATCACCAGCACCATCGCCAGATACATAATCGCGCGGATCATCTGGATATCACGGTACATATACCCGTAAGTGCCGATCCAGCTTTTGATGTAAACATAGTTATTGGTGACGCTGCCCGCATCACGCACCAGTTTGTTGGCGTTAAAGACGTCGTTCACCTTAATGGCAATGCCCGTCACGCTGTCGCCCATGTCGAGATACTGGCGCGCATCTTCCAGCGGAACCATCGCAAAACTATGGTCAAGCTGACCGCTCAGCTGAAGAATACCGGTAACGTGCAGACGCACGCGCTTGGGCTGCTGTAATTTGTGATCGGCGCTGGCGTTCGGGATCATGATTGACACCCAGTCGCCCTGCTTCACCTTCAGGGCATCGGCAACGCCTTTACCCATGATGATCTGCTGCTCGCCAGCCTTAAAGTTGGTCCACGCGCCGTTCTGGACATATTTCGGTAGCGCGCTGAGACGCTCTTCCTGCGCCGGATTAACCCCTTTAACCTGAATGGCGCGCAGGTTTACCCCGCTCTCTACCAGCCCGGTAAAGTTGATGTAGGGCGCGGCTGCGGCAATGCCCGGTACGTTTTCAACTTTAGCGAGCGCATCGCTCCAGTTGATCCACGGCTGGTTAACCGGCTCGATCTCCCCGTGCGGCACCACCGCCAGAATGCGGTTATTCAGCTCGCGCTCAAAGCCGTTCATGGCGCTCAAGCCCACAATCAGGACCGCCACACCCAGCGCAATACCGATGGTCGAAATGACGGAGATGAGCGAGACCATGCCGCCGCGACGGCGGCCGCGGCTAAAGCGTAACCCGATGAGTAACGATAACGGTGACGCCATTACTCTGCTCCCATCAGGGTCAGTTCCGCATTCAGATGGCCGTCGCGCATCTCAAGCTGGCGACCCATGCGCTTTGCCAGCTGCAGATCGTGGGTCACCACCAGAAAGGCGGTCCCCTGCGAGGCATTCAGCTCGCCCAGGAGCTGGAAGATACTGTCCGCATTGCGCGCGTCCAGGTTACCGGTGGGTTCATCCGCCAGTACCAGACGCGGGTTGTTGACCAGCGCCCGGGCAATCGCCACGCGCTGGCGCTCACCGCCGGAAAGCTCCGACGGGCGGTGATTTCCACGGTGGCCCAGCCCTACCGCTTTCAGCATATCGCTGGCGCGGGCGTTAATTTCTGCCGGTTTCTTTTTGCCAATCAGCAGCGGCATCGCCACGTTTTCCAGCGCCGTGAAGTCCGGCAGCAGGTGGTGGAACTGGTAGATAAAGCCCAGCTCGCGGTTGCGCAGCTCGGCCTTCGCTGCCGAGGACATTTTGCTCATCGGCTGGCCGGAGAAAATTACGTCGCCCTCGGTTGGCGTATCCAGCCCGCCCAGCAGATGCAGCAGCGTACTTTTGCCGGAGCCGGAGCTGCCGACAATCGCCATCATCTCGCCTTCCCCCACGCTAAAGCTCACATTGTGCAGCACGTCGGTTTGCACAGCGCCTTCCTGATAGCGTTTGGACAGGTTGTCGCATTGCAACAGGATCTTATTCATAACGTAAAGCCTCAGCGGGTTGAGTGGCGGCAGCGCGCCAGGAAGGATAAAGCGTAGAAAGCAGCGCAATGGCCATCGCGGCCAGCGCAATACCGACCACCTGCAGCGGCTCGATAGCCACCGGCAGCGCCGCGCCGTCAAGCAGCGCGCCGATGATCGGCATCAAATTATTAAGCTGGCTGGCAAGCAATGCCCCCAGCACGGCGCCGAGCAACGCGCCAATGACACCGGCACTGGCCCCCTGCACCATAAACACCGCCATGATCTGGCGCGGCGTGAGCCCCTGGGTTTGCAGGATGGCGACCTCGCCCTGCTTCTCCATTACCATCAGGCCCAGCGAGGTGATGATGTTAAAGGCAGCCACGGCGACGATCAGGCTCAGCAGCAGCCCCATCATGTTTTTCTCCATGCGCACGGCCTGGAACAGCTCGCCTTTACGCTCGCGCCAGTCCTGCCATTTGGTGCCGTCCGGCAGTTTTTGCTGGCTGAGGGTATCGACCTTCAGCGGCTGATCGAGCCACAGGCGCCAGCCGGTGATATTCCCCGCCGGGTAACGCATCAGGCGCGACGCATCCTGAATGTTCACCAGCATCTGATAGCCGTCAACTTCGCTGTTGGCGGCAAAGGTCCCAATCACGTTAAACAGGCGCTGGCTCGGCAGGCGCCCCATTGGCGTAAACTGGCTGGCGGACGGTACCATGACGCGCAGCTGATCGCCACGGTTGACGCCAAGCTGCCCGGCAAGCTGTTCGCCGAGGATGACGTTGTATTTACCGGCTTCGAGATCGGTTTGCTTCACATTGACCAGATACGGCGTCAGCGGGTCTTTTTGTGCCGGATCGATACCCAGCATCACGCCGACCGCCACGCTGCGGGCACTTTGCAGCACCACGTCGCCAGTGGTTAAGGGCGCAACGCGCGTGACACCCTGTAACTTCGCCGCGCTTTCCGGCAGCTGTTGCGGGTTAACCGAACCACTGGTGGATGAGAGAACGGCCTGCGGCATCAGCCCCAGGATATTGTTTTGCAGCTCGCGCTCAAAGCCGTTCATGACGGAAAGCACCGTCACCAGTGCCATCACGCCAAGCGTAATGCCAATAGTCGAAAGCCAGGAGACAAAGCGACCGAAGCGGTCCGCGGCGCGCCCACGCATGTAACGTAAGCCTATGAAGAGTGCGACAGGTTGATACATGAAATCCGTCTGTTTGCTGATAGCAGACCCACGAGTATATAAGCGAATCCGTTAAGGGTAAATGACTGAAACCGTAAGCTTTGGTAATCATTTTTCCGATAAATTCAGATAAATCAGCGTGCTATTGGATGAATCCTCGCCTCGCAGCCTCCACCTTTTCCGAAAAACGACCTGATACAGACTGTTACCCGTTACATCCCGGTTCCGTTTAACAACAATTGCTCGTTCGTTTATGGCAATAAGGTAGTCGCAAACAATGAAGCAAAAAGCATTATGGATTAACCAGATAAAAGGGCTGTGTATCTGCCTGGTGGTTATCTATCATTCGGTCATCACCTTCTACCCGCATCTGAGCGGGCTGCAACACCCGCTATCTGGGCTCCTGGCGAAATGCTGGGTCTATTTTAACCTCTATCTCGCCCCGTTCCGGATGCCGGTCTTCTTCTTTATCTCCGGCTATCTGATCCGTCGCTATATTGATGAGGTGGACTGGCGCACCAGTCTCGATAAACGGATCTGGAGCATTGTCTGGGTGCTGGCGCTGTGGGGCGTCCTGCAATGGCAGGCGTTGACTCACCTGAACGCCTGGCTGGCACCCGAGCGTGAGCTTGCCACCTCGTCGAACGCGGCCTACGCCGACTCGTTCTCAGGATTTGTGCTGGGGATGGTCACCGCCAGCACCAGCCTGTGGTATCTGTACGCCCTGGTGGTCTACTTCACGCTGTGTAAACTGCTGAGCCGCTGGAAGCTGCCGGTACTGGCACTGCTGGCGCTGGCAAGCATCGCGATCAACTTCCTGCCGCTGCCGTGGTGGGGAATGAACAGCGTGGTACGCAACATGATCTACTACAGCCTCGGGGCGTGGTATGGCGCAGAGCTGATGGCGTGGATGAAAAGCGTCAACCTGCGCCGCATCTGGCTGGCAACCGGCGCTTTCGCCGCCGTCTCCGTGGTGCTGTGGTTTGCTAACGTTCCGCTGCTGCTCTCATTGTTGTCGATTGTGCTGATCATGAAGCTGTTCTACAGCCTCGAGCAGCGCTATGCCGTTCACCCGAACAACCTGCTGAACGTGATTGGCTCAAACACCATTGCGATTTATACCACCCACCGCATCTTAATTGAGGCGTTTAGTCTGTTCCTGATTGGCGAGATGAATGCCGCTTACTGGCCGGTCTGGGCCGAACTGTGCTTAATCCTGGTCTATCCGTTTGCCAGCCTGCTGATCTGTACCCTTGCCGGGCTCGGGGTGCGTAAACTTTCCACTGCCCTGTTTGGGGACGTTTTCTTCTCTCCGCCCTCTACGCAGACCTTGTCACCCTCTACGCGTTAATGCCCGCTCCGCCCCCGTATTGGGGGCGTTTAGCCCTGCTGTGCGGTTACGATTTGCTTATGTAAAACGATCGAGGATAATAAAGACATTGCGTATCAGTGATATGCCCCAATACTGTTGGTATATCCATAAGAGACTCTGACATAGCCATGCCTGAACACGATCGTTATTCCTTGCCTGTCAAAGCGGGCGACCAGCGCCAGCTCGGCGAACTCACAGGCGCGGCCTGCGCCACGCTGGTGGCAGAAATCGCTGAGCGCCATCCTGGCCCGGTGATCCTGGTTGCCCCGGATATGCAAAATGCCCTGCGCCTGCACGATGAAATTCGCCAGTTCACCGATAGCCTGGTGTTCAGTCTGGCCGACTGGGAGACGCTGCCGTATGACAGCTTCTCTCCACATCAGGAGATTATCTCCTCGCGCCTGTCGACGCTGTATCAACTCCCGACCATGCAGCGCGGCGTGCTGATTGTGCCGGTGAATACCCTGATGCAGCGCGTCTGCCCGCACAGCTATCTGCACGGTCACGCGCTGGTGATGAAAAAAGGCCAGCGCCTGTCGCGCGATGCCCTGCGCGCGCAGCTTGACGGTGCAGGCTATCGCCATGTCGATCAGGTTATGGAGCACGGGGAATACGCCACCCGCGGCGCGCTGCTCGACCTTTACCCGATGGGCAGCGACCAGCCGTATCGTCTGGATTTCTTTGACGATGAAATCGACAGCCTGCGCGTGTTCGACGCCGACACCCAGCGCACGCTCGAAGAGGTGGAATCGATCAATCTGCTTCCTGCCCACGAGTTCCCGACGGACAAAACCGCCATCGAGTTGTTCCGCAGCCAGTGGCGCGACAGGTTCGACGTGAAGCGTGATGCCGAACATATCTATCAGCAGGTCAGCAAGGGTACGCTTCCGGCCGGGATCGAATACTGGCAGCCGCTGTTCTTCAGCGAGCCATTGCCTGCCCTGTTCAGCTACTTCCCGGCAAATACGCTGATTGTTAACACCGGGGATATCGACGCCAGCGCCAGCCGCTTTGAAAGCGAAACCCGCGCGCGCTTCGAAAACAGGGGCGTTGACCCGATGCGTCCGCTCCTGCCGCCGGAAGCGCTGTGGCTGCGCACCGACGAGCTCAACGCCGAGCTTAAGCGCTGGCCGCGCATGCAGCTGAAAACCGATTCGCTTGCCGATAAGGCCGCCAACACCAACCTCGCCTTCCGCACGCTGCCGGACCTGTCCGTTCAGGCGCAGCAGAAATCTCCGCTGGATAATCTTCGCAAGTTCCTGGAGTCCTTTACCGGGCCGGTGGTGTTCTCCGTTGAGAGTGAGGGCCGCCGCGAGGCGCTCGGTGAACTTCTGGGACGCATAAAGGTGGCACCGAAGCGTATTCTTCGCCTGAGCGAAGCGACCGGCAACGGTCGTTACCTGATGATTGGCGCCGCCGAGCACGGGTTCATTGACACGCTCAACAACCTGGCGCTGATTTGCGAAAGCGACCTGCTGGGCGAGCGCGTCGCGCGCCGCCGTCAGGACAGCCGTCGGACCATCAACCCGGACACTCTGATCCGCAACCTGGCCGAGCTGCATCCAGGCCAGCCGATTGTTCACCTGGAACACGGTGTGGGTCGCTATCAGGGTATGACCACGCTTGAGGCGGGCGGTATAAAAGGTGAGTACCTGATGCTGACCTACGCCAACGACGCCAAACTGTACGTGCCGGTGTCGTCCCTGCACCTGATCAGCCGCTACGCGGGCGGTGCCGAAGAGAATGCGCCGCTGCACAAGCTGGGCGGTGACGCCTGGGCACGCGCGCGTCAGAAAGCGGCAGAGAAGGTGCGCGACGTGGCGGCCGAGCTGCTGGATATCTACGCCCAGCGCGCGGCCAAAGAGGGCTTCGCCTTTAAGCACGACAAAGAACAGTACCAGCTGTTCTGCGACAGCTTCCCGTTTGAAACCACGCCGGATCAGGCCCAGGCCATTAACGCCGTGCTGAGCGACATGTGCCAGCCGCTGGCGATGGACCGCTTAGTCTGCGGCGACGTCGGCTTCGGCAAAACCGAAGTGGCGATGCGCGCCGCCTTCCTTGCGGTGGAAAACAACAAGCAGGTGGCGGTGCTGGTGCCAACCACCCTGCTCGCTCAGCAGCATTTCGACAACTTCCGCGACCGCTTCGCCAATTGGCCGGTGCGCATTGAGATGCTCTCGCGTTTTCGCAGCGCCAAAGAGCAGACGCAGATTCTGGAACAGGCAAGCGAAGGAAAGATCGATATTCTGATCGGCACCCACAAGCTGCTGCAAAGCGACGTGAAGTGGAAAGATCTGGGGCTGCTGATCGTCGACGAAGAGCACCGCTTCGGGGTGCGCCATAAAGAGCGCATCAAAGCGATGCGCGCGGACGTCGACATTCTGACCCTGACCGCCACGCCAATCCCGCGCACGCTGAACATGGCGATGAGCGGCATGCGCGATCTGTCGATTATCGCCACGCCGCCGGCACGTCGTCTGGCGGTGAAAACCTTTGTCCGCGAGTATGACAATCTGGTGGTGCGCGAGGCGATCCTGCGTGAAGTGCTGCGCGGCGGCCAGGTGTATTACCTGTATAACGACGTCGAAAATATCCAGAAAGCCGCCGACAGGCTGGCGGAACTGGTACCGGAAGCGCGTGTTGCCATCGGTCACGGACAGATGCGCGAGCGCGAGCTGGAGCGGGTGATGAACGACTTCCACCACCAGCGCTT
Source organism: Enterobacter chuandaensis (assembly GCF_039718975.1). Taxonomy (NCBI): domain Bacteria; kingdom Pseudomonadati; phylum Pseudomonadota; class Gammaproteobacteria; order Enterobacterales; family Enterobacteriaceae; genus Enterobacter; species Enterobacter chuandaensis. The sequence continues at coordinate 1,874,273 of NZ_CP097173.1, read as the reverse complement.
TAACGTGCTGGTGTGTACTACCATCATCGAAACGGGAATCGACATTCCGACCGCGAACACCATCATCATTGAACGCGCGGATCACTTTGGCCTGGCCCAGCTTCACCAGCTGCGAGGCCGCGTCGGGCGTTCTCACCATCAGGCCTACGCCTGGCTGCTGACGCCGCATCCAAAAGCGATGACCACCGACGCGCAAAAGCGCCTGGAAGCCATCGCCTCGCTGGAAGATCTCGGTGCAGGCTTCGCGCTGGCCACGCACGATCTGGAGATCCGCGGTGCCGGCGAACTGCTGGGTGAAGACCAGAGCGGCTCCATGGAAACCATCGGCTTCTCGCTCTATATGGAGCTGCTGGAAAACGCGGTGGATGCCCTGAAGGCCGGGCGCGAGCCGTCTCTGGAGGATCTTACCAGCCAGCAGACCGAGGTCGAGCTGCGAATGCCTTCCCTGCTGCCGGACGATTTCATTCCGGATGTGAATACCCGTCTTTCATTCTATAAACGCATTGCCAGTGCGAAGAGTGAAAACGAGCTGGAAGAGATTAAGGTGGAGCTGATCGACCGCTTCGGCCTGCTGCCCGATGCGGCGCGTAACCTGCTGGATATCGCGCGCCTGCGTCAGCAGGCGCAGAAGCTGGGGATTCGTAAGCTTGAAGGCAACGAAAAAGGCGGCGTGATAGAATTTGCCGAGAAGAACCATGTCAACCCGATGTGGCTGATCGGTCTGCTGCAAAAACAGCCGCAGCATTTCCGTCTGGATGGTCCAACGCGTCTGAAATTTACCCAGGAGCTGACGGAGCGCAAAACCCGCATGGACTGGGTGCGTAACTTTATGCGTCAGCTGGAAGAGAACGCGATCGCGTAACTCGCCCTTCCCCCCCCCCCCCCGTTAGCGCAGTGCTGCCGGGGGACAATTTACAAACTCTTTGCACTTCACCCGATCTTCCCGACACACCCATTCGCCATAATTATCATTAACGCCTTATAAAACAATAACCCTATCATTTATATGGATTATAGTGATGATGACCTCTTCGCGTTTTACCCGCTGGATAACCCTGTTTGCGCTGGCAGCCACCGTCGCAGTTGCGCTTCCTGCGCGGGCAAACACCTGGCCCCTGCCGCCGCCCGGCAGCAAGGTCGTAGGCGAAAACCGCTTTCATGTGGTTGAAAACAATGGTGGTTCACTGGAAGCGATAGCCAAAAAATATAACGTCGGTTTTCTGGCTCTGCTGCAGGCGAACCCTGGCGTCGACCCGTACGTCCCGCGCGCGGGCAGCGTACTGACCATACCATTACAGACTATCCTGCCGGATGCCCCGCGTGAGGGGATCGTGATTAACCTTGCGGAGTTGCGTCTCTATTATTATCCGCCGGGCAAAAAAGAAGTGACCGTCTACCCTATTGGCATTGGTCAGCTGGGCGGCGATACGCTGACGCCGACAATGGTCACCACCGTCTCAGATAAACGTGCGAATCCAACCTGGACCCCGACGGCCAACATTCGCGCCCGCTATAAGGCCCAGGGTATCGATCTTCCTGCCGTGGTTCCGGCAGGCCCGGATAACCCGATGGGTCACCACGCGATCCGCCTGGCCGCATACGGCGGTGTTTACCTGCTGCACGGAACGAACGCGGATTTTGGCATCGGCATGCGCGTCAGCTCCGGCTGTATTCGTCTGCGCGATGACGATATCAAAACGCTGTTTAACGTTGTTACGCCGGGAACGAAGGTGAATATTATCAACACGCCGATTAAGGTCTCAGAGGAGCCAGGCGGCGTGCGGCTGGTTGAGATTCACCAGCCATTATCGAAAAATATCGGCGACGATCCGCAGACGTTACCCATTAACCTCAATGCCGCGATGGTGAGCTTCAAAACGAACGCGAATACCGATAGCCTGGTGATGGAGCGCGCGATGGAAGCCCGGTCTGGCATGCCGACCGATGTTACCCGGCACCATGATGTCCCCCAACAGTCGATGTAATACAGAAAGAAAAACGCCCTGCTAAGCAGGGCGTTTTTCATTGCAGTGGCATAAATGAGGGTTTATGCCCGGCTTATTTGTAGATAACAGCGGTACCGTGCAGGGTGTTAGGACCGGTCACAGAGGTGATGCGGTAAGATTTTGCACCCATTGCTTCCGCTTTTTGTGCCAGCTGATCTTCCAGTGAACCCAGGTTAGTCCCGGCAGAGGCAGAGATCGTCCCAACTTTATGCTGGTCAGCTGGGGTGGATTGTACCTGTACAGCAGCAGAGCTTGCGAAAGAGAGTGAACTCAGTACAGCAGCAGCGATGAGGGTTTTTACGTTTTTCATGATGTTTACCTTTGGCAGATGAATTTGGAGGTCGTTATCTATTTAGTTAACGATCGATAGGTAAATCATAAATGTGATCCAGCTCACGCGTCAACATAATTTTATAACGAACATTAATTAAATTTTAAAGTTGTTATTTTTCATACATATATGATTAATTTATTTTTAAGCATTCTGCGCTGGTGATGGGTAGCGTTTATTTTTATAATGGTTATTCAACAAACCAACAGAGGACCAACGGCAAATGACAACCGACGTCACGAGTTGTGCGAAGAAAAGCCGTGGCCGACCAAAAGTGTTTGACAGGGATGCCGCGCTTGATAAGGCCATGACGCTCTTCTGGCAATACGGGTATGAAGCGACCTCGCTTTCCGATCTGGTCGAAGCGACCGGAGCCAAAGCGCCGACGCTGTATGCGGAATTCACCAATAAAGAGGGGCTGTTCAGAGCGGTGCTGGACAGGTACATTTCCCGCTTTGCGGCGAAACACGAAGCCCAACTTTTTTGTGAAGAGAAAAGCGTGGAACAGGCGCTACGGGACTACTTCACCGCCGTCGCCACCTGCTTCACCAGTAAAGAGACGCCTGCGGGCTGCTTTATGATTAACACCTCAGCCACCCTGGCGGCATCGTCAAAAGAGATCGCCAAAACGGTGAAATCGCGTCATGCGATGCAGGAGGAGACGCTCAGCGCATTTCTGGCCCAGCGTCAACAGCGCGGTGAAATTCCCGCGCACTGCCAGCCTCAGATGCTGGCGCAGTATCTGAGCTGCATTTTGCAGGGAATGTCGATCAGCGCCCGTGAAGGGGCGACGCTGGAAAAACTGCAGAATATTAGCGATACCACGCTGCGCCTGTGGCCTGAACTGCTGAAAATCTGACGCAAAAAAAAAAAGCTCCTCAGCCTGAGCGCTTGAGGAGCTAAGTTCAGAGAACATCTTTTTTTACGCTTTGTTATTCAGTACCAGCTGGCCGTTTCCATCCAGTGGAATTTGGGTGCCCGGGTCTTTATCCATGCGGATTTTGCCCTGCTGATCGCCAATTTTGTACGTCACGTCATAGCCCAGCATTTTTTCCGACTTGTCATAGACGGTTTTACAGCGCTGCTGAGTTGTGGTGTAGGTATCGTTATCCTGCATCGCACCCTGCACCTGGTTACCGGCATAGCCGCCACCCAGCGCGCCGACCACAGTCGCGACATCTTTACCCCGACCGCCGCCAAACTGATGGCCAATCACCCCGCCCGCTACCGCGCCCAGAACAGAGCCGGCAATACGGTTTTCATCCTGTACCGGACGACGATGGGTCACGGAGACGTTACGGCACTCCTGACGAGGGGTTTTCACAGTTTCTTTAATTGGAGTAGCAGAAACCACCTGCGCATACTGCGGGCCGCGATCTAATACGTTGAGACTGGCAACGGCAGCCACACCTAACGCAGCTGCGACACCAATCCCTATACCCGCCAACATTGATTTATTCACGGGACTTCCTCCTTTGTTGCTATTGGTAACAATTTTGCAATGGAGGCACGGCTTCGCCAATAAGACAAAGGATCAAAAAGTGGACATTGAGGAGAGATATATCGTGTTTAGGAGAACTCTTAAGCAATCAAACTGTGATCTGCAGCATGAAATGCTAAAAACTCCCTCCGGAGGGCCCGGAGGGAGTGAAAGATTAGTGCAGCTTCAGACGCGGACGGATCACGCGGTTGATTCTGCCCACCAGCATCATCAGCCCGGTTTTGAAGTAGCCGTGCAGCGCGATCTGGTGCATACGGTACAGGGAGATATACACAAAGCGTGCAATGCGCCCTTCCACCATCATGGAGCCACGCATCAGGTTACCCATCAGGCTGCCGACGGTAGAGAAGTTTGACAGCGATACCAGTGAACCGTGGTCTTTGTAGACATAGGCTTTCATTGGCTTGCCTTTGTACTGCGCCAGAATGTTATGCAGCACCAGGCTTGCCATCTGGTGCGCGGCCTGCGCGCGCGGCGGCACGAAGCCCCCTTCAGGACGTGCGCAGGAGGCACAGTCACCAATAGTGAAGATTTCAGGGTCACGCGTGGTTTGCAGCGTTGGCTCGGTGACCAGCTGGTTAATGCGGTTCGTTTCCAGACCACCGATATCTTTCATAAAGTCAGGCGCTTTGATACCTGCCGCCCAGACCATCAGATCCGCCTTGATGTACTCGCCGTCTTTGGTGTGCAGGCCACCTTCGTCAGCGCTGGTCACCATGGTCTGCGTCAGTACGCGCACGCCCAGTTTAGTGAGTTCATTGTGCGCCGCACCGGAAATACGCGGAGGCAGCGCAGGCAGGATGCGTTCGCCCGCTTCTACCAGCGTCACGTTGAGCGCGTCGTTGGTTAACCCTTTGTAACCGTAGCTGTGCAACTGCTTCACCGCATTGTGCAGCTCTGCGGAGAGCTCTACACCCGTCGCGCCGCCGCCGACAATCGCGATATTAACCTTGCCGTTCGCACCCAGATTGCTGGTGTACTTCAGGAACAGGTTCAGCATTTCCTGATGGAAACGACGCGCCTGGTGCGGGTTATCGAGGAAGATACAGTGCTCTTTCACGCCCGGCGTGTTGAAGTCGTTGGAGGTGCTGCCCAGCGCCATCACCAGCGTGTCATACGCCAGCTTGCGCTCGGGAACCAGCAGCTCGCCTTTCTCATCACGCAGCTCGGCCAGAGTGATGGTTTTGCTTTCACGGTTGATATCCACCACCGAGCCCAGCTGGAACTGGAAATGATGGTTGCGCGCGTGCGCCAGATAGCTCAGCGCGTCCACGCCCTCATCCAGTGAACCGGTCGCCACTTCGTGCAGCAACGGTTTCCACAGGTGGCTGTGGTTACGATCCACCAGCGTGATTTTGGCTTTTTTACCGCGACCCAGCTTCTTGCCCAACTGTGTGGCCAGCTCCAGCCCGCCAGCACCACCGCCTACAATCACTATCTTTTTCAATGGCGTAGTCAACGTGACCCCCTCAAATTATTAACCAATTGTTAATTAAAAGTTATAAAAATAACCCTTAATTAACAACAGGTTACAGCACTGAAACCATTCAGGTGCATTGAGAATACCACGTCAGGCGCATTGGTCATACCAAAATTGATATGCATCAAGTTTTGATGGCTTAAAAGTAGACAATTCTGGACAAAAAGAAACCCGGTGCGCGTTCGCGACCGGGTTACTGAGGTGTCAGGCTGTGGTTTAGCCCAGCGTTTTGAAAGCCTTAATGCGCTGGAGGTGCGGGGAGATGTTCTTAAACTTGTGGGTCTGCTCTTCGTCCCAGACGATCTCATAGTAGTGATGCAGCAGCTCTGCAGCCCGGTGGCTGTTGAGCGCTTCATCATTACGCGAAAGGATCACCAGGCAGCGATCGCGGTTTTTCTCACGGAAGTTGCTCACGCACTTAGTGGCAATATCGGCATACTCTTCCGGACGGTCAATTTTGCCTTCCATGTTCTCGTTCGGGAACAGGTTAGGGTTGAAGACAACCTGACGGATGTCGCACAGGAAGCCAATACGCTCCGCCCAGTAGCCGCCCAGCCCCACGCCGCAGATCAACGGGCGATCGTCAACGTTGAGCTGCAGCATCTTGTCCACCTCTTTGAGCAGATGCTGCATATCATGCTTCGGATGGCGCGTGCTGTAGCTGATCAGCCGTACATCCGGATCGATAAACTGCAGTTGCAGCACCTTCTCATGATTACCAGGACTGTTTGAGTCAAAACCGTGTAAATAGATGATCATCGTCTTCTCACCACGCTACGCCTTCCGGGAGGGTTTACAGGCTGGCTTTATGTGCCTGCCAGCGCTCATTCAGGTCTTCAAGTCGGGCGTTGACCGACTTCCAGCGCGCCGAATCCATCAGCTCCTGACGGCTAAATGAACCTTTATGATACAAATGCGTAACACGCTCTGCATTGATCGGTGACAGGTTATCCAACACGCTAACGGCACCTTTACGATTATTGCAGACCAGGATCATATCGCAACCTGCATCCAGCGACGCCTGGCCGCGTTCCGCGTAGCTGCCCATAATTGCCGCCCCTTCCATCGACAGATCGTCGGAGAAAATCACGCCGTTGAAACCTAGCTCATGGCGCAGAACGGTTTTCAGCCAGTGCGGAGAGCCGCTGGCAGGACGCGGGTCAACGTCGCTGTAGATCACGTGCGCGGGCATAATGGCATCCAGCTTGTTATCGGTGATAAGCGAGCGGAACACCGACATATCTTTGGCGCGAATTTCCGCTTCCGGACGCGGGTCGCGCGGCGTCTCTTTGTGGGAATCCGCCGTCACTGCCCCGTGTCCCGGGAAATGCTTGCCGGTGGTTTTCATTCCCGCCTCGTGCATGCCGTCGATAAACCGGGTCGCCATTGCCAGCGCAATACGCGGATCCTCATGGTAGGAGCGCTCGCCAATCGCGGCGCTGATGTGGCCCACATCCAGTACCGGGGCAAAGCTGATATCGATATCCATGGCAATCATTTCACTGGCCATCAGCCAGCCGGCCTCCTGGGCCAGTTTTCCCCCCTCTTCCGTGCCGAGCAGCGCGGCAAAAGACTGGGCTGCCGGCAGGCGGGTAAAACCGTCGCGAAAACGCTGTACGCGTCCGCCTTCCTGATCGACGGCCACCACCAGATGGTTACGCGATGCGGCGCGGATCTGACGCACCAGTTCACGCAGCTGCGCCGGATCGTGATAGTTGCGGGTAAACAGGATCAGGCCGCCCACCAGCGGATGCGCGAGAATTTCACGCTCTTCCGCATCCAGCTCAAACCCTTCAACATCCAACATGACTGGACCCACACTCACCTCTCTTATCCTTTTGTTTGTAACTGACGCCAGGCATCGTCTGCCAGCGCAATAAATTGTTTTTCTCTGGACTGCTGTAAACGCATTTCAAACCAGCCAGCCATCAGCATGATGACCCAGGGGCGCCAGCGTCTTACCTGGCATTCCAGCGCGTCGGCGTCAAGATGTGCCACTCTGGCATACTCTTTGATCAGCTTCTGCCGCGCGGCTTCACTTTCCGTCCAGACAGCGGCCAGCTCCAGCGCCACATCGCCGTCTCCGGCGTATTCCCAGTCGATAAGCCTGCCACCCTCTGGCGTGTGCACAATATTCCCGGCATGGACATCCATATGGAGCGGTGAGAGCCGAATCGGTTGCGGCTCGCCCGTTTTACGCAGCCGTTTAAGTTGGGCAAGCCAGCCGGGCGTTCGTCTGTCCGGGGAAGCCTGCTGCCAGTAGTATTCCAGCAATGGCAGAAGGGTGACCCGCCACCCCAGCCGCGGTTGACGATGCAGATGATACAGCATCGCCGCAAGCGCTGGCGTGTCCGGCAGCGCGCTTTTCACCTCCCCCTCCAGATACTCGACGGCCATCCAGCCCTGTCTGAAAAATCGGGGTTCAGGCACGAGATCCGACGGAAGGCGTTTGAGAGCGCGAAACTGACGGCGAAACTGGAAAGCCGGGGCGAAGGGATCGTGGTTCTGCCGCAAGACCAGACGGTGCGCGCCCTGCTCTATAATGCAACTCGCGCCGCTAAGCCCGGAGTGGGCCTGCGGCGCGATAAGGCGGTACTGCGGAAAATAACGCGTCAGAATCTCTTCACGCGTGGCGTCATTGTTGCGTAACCGCACCTTTACCTGACCAGATAATTTCGCCTGTCTGAACCAGCATCAGCTGCATCTGCAGGGCTGGGGTATTCACGTTGCCGGTCGCGTTAGAGTACAGCACATACTGGGCGCCAACGTTGCGGGCAATGCCGATCGCCTTGCTGCGGGTACCGAGACTGTCCTGCGGCGACAGCCCCAGCTGCTGTTTGGCTACCGCGAGCTGCTGAGCAGAGACCAGCGTAAACTTACCGTTGTTTGCCAGCGCATTGCGCAGCGTTTCGGTCGCTTCGCCCGCGTTCAGTGAACCGTTGGTGCGGTTGTTCACGCTATCGACCAGCAGCACGCTGCCTGCCGTCACGCCCTGTGCCTGCAGCATTTTACCGACCATCGGCTGCATCGCGCCGTTCCAGTCGTAATGGCGCACGCGCGGCGCAGGCTGTGACGTCTGGTCCTGATGTTCAATCGGGCCTGGCTGTGACGGAATAGACGGTACAGACGGCACGGTCGGCTGGGTCTGCGTTGGTGGTGCCGGCTGCCCGGTACCCGGCTTTGCCTCTTCCACAGGTGCTGGCTGTTCTGTACGGGTCACACACCCTGCAAGGAACAGCGCGAATGCGGTCACAAGCGCATAACGGCTCATATTTTTAATCAAGGTTCACCCCTTAGAGATAAAGATAAAGTCTCACCTTATGCGCACCCAGATAGCTGGCGCTGTCATAGAGCGTTACCGACGACCTTGCCGGAAGAGTGACGCTGCGCGGCGCCTCCAGCGGGTGCATTTCAAGACCTCTTACGTCATACCAGAAGAAACGGTAGTGAACCGTCACTGGTTCATTTCTTTCGTTAAAGAGCGTAGAGGAGGCAGAAGATTTAATTTCACTGATAGTCAGCGCGGGCTGCTGCGCCGTGATGCCCGCAGCCAGCACGGAGGATTCCATCACCAGCGTCTGTTCATCACTCACGGGAATTGCCGGGCGCGTGCTGCACCCCACAATAGCCAACGTCATTACCAGCGCTGCAATACGCCCTTTAAACATGTCAAAGACCTTTGTGAGCCAGCATCGGTCCCAGCGGACGTCCACCCAGCAGATGCATGTGAATATGATAAACTTCCTGGCCGCCATGGCGATTACAGTTCATGATCAGACGGTAACCGTCTTCCGCAATGCCTTCCTGTTCAGCAATTTTCGCGGCCACCGTCAGCATACGACCTAACGCCACTTCGTGCTCGGTTTTTACGTCGTTTACGGTCGGAATCAGAATATTGGGAATGATAAGGATGTGTGTCGGTGCCTGAGGGGAAATGTCCCGGAAAGCCGTCACCAGTTCATCCTGATAGACGATATCCGACGGGATTTCGCGGCGGATAATTTTACTGAAAATCGTTTCTTCAGCCATGACCTTTTCCTTTTTAGTTTAATCTGGCGCGATGCGTCCGCTGTTAATACACTCTCTGGATGAGTGTGTGACACAATTCAAGAGTATGAGCGAGTTTCTCCTGTCCTTTCAACCTCCTCCCCCGAATTCTTTCCTGAATATTCATCAGCTGACTGAAGAGTGACCGCTCGCGCGTCTTAACAGGCTGAAACATTATTTCAGTTCCGGTCGACACATCTGTTTACAGCACTAATAGCAATGCGTATATTTCGCATTTGCATTTTCATGCGCATTTTTAACATAGAAAACGACGTCAGCCCGTATTTGTGGAACTGACGCATACCCTCTTCACCGTTCATAAGGGTTTGATAATGTCTTTCATTAATCACACCAGGGATGGGCAACGTCAGCCTGTCGCAACGCCTTCGTTGTTGGCAGTCTGCATTGCTATGGCATTGACGCCAGCCGCCGCTTTCGCTGCATCAGCAACCGAAGACACCGTCGTCGTGGATGGAGGTTTTGACAATACGCAGGATCCTTCCGCAAGTCAGGACCGGGATTACAGCGTAAAAACCACCACCACCGGTACAAAACTGTTGCTGGTTCCCCGCGATATCCCGCAGTCCGTCAGCGTGATTAGCCAGCAGCGCATAGCCGATCAGAACCTGCAGTCCATTAGTCAGGTGTTGACTAACACCACGGGCGTAACGGCGCAGGTGCAGGACAGCGACCGCACCGTATTTTACTCGCGCGGATTTTTCGTCAGTAACTACGCGTATGACGACCTGCCAACCTCCATCAGTGAGGTGTGGAACTTCGGCGACACCGCCGCCGATACCGCGATTTACGACCGTATTGAAGTGGTACGCGGCGCAACCGGCCTGATGTCCGGTACGGGCAACCCGGCGGCATACGTCAATATGGTGCGTAAGCATGCGGATAGCAATGAATTCAAAGGAAATGTCTCTGCCAGCTACGGCAGCTGGGACAAGCAGCGCTACGTGCTGGATCTCCAGGCACCGCTGGTTGAGTCCGGTAAGGTACGGGGACGCCTGATTACGGGTTATCAGGATAACGACAGCTTCGTGGATAACTATCATTACCGGAAGAAATTCCTCTACGGCGTGGTGGATGCGGATGTCACCGACAGCACCACCCTCTCGGTGGGCTACGAATATCAGGAAAGCCACACCGCCGACCCGACCTGGGGCGGACTGCCAACCTGGTACAGCGATGGCAGTAAAACCGATTACAACCGCAGCCAGACCGTCGCACCTGACTGGGCCTGGTCGGACAAGGACACCACCCGCATCTTAGCTAACCTGACCCAGCGTTTCGATAACGGCTGGGAAGCGCACGTCAACGGCATGCACGCGGAGACCAACTTCGACAGCAAGCTGATGTATATGTCCGGCTATCCTGATAAAGAGACCGGGGCGGGCATGGTGGGCTACGGCGGCTGGAACAGAGGTGAACGCAAACAGGATGCGGTTGATGCCTTCCTGCGCGGCGGCTTCGATCTTTTTGGCCGCCAGCATGAGATGATGTTTGGCGGCAGCTTCAGCCGACAGCGCAACCACTATGACAACAGAATGCCGGATGCGCTGTACGGCATGGTGGACGTGGGGAATTTCAAAAACTGGAACGGAAATATCGCCGATCCGCAGTGGACGCCGTGGAAGCTCTACAGCCAGGACGACATTCGCCAGTCCTCAGCGTATACCTCCGCCCGCTTCTCGCTGGCCGACCCGCTGCACCTGATCCTCGGGGCGCGCTACACCAACTACAACATTCGCTATAACCCGGCGGGCTCTCCTGACACCCGTCTGGAAAGCACCAAAGATGACGTAACGCCTTACGCGGGCCTGGTCTACGACATCAACGAAGACTGGTCGACCTACGTCAGCTATACCTCCATCTTCCAGCCGCAGGACAAGCGTAACGCCAGCGGACGCTATCTCGATCCAACCACGGGCAAAAGTTACGAGGCCGGCGTGAAGGCGGACTGGTTCAATACCCGTCTGACCACCTCGCTGGCGATATTCCGCATTGAGCAGGATAACGTGGCGAGCAACACCTATACCTACATGCCGAGCGGTGAGTCGATTTATGAATCGCTGGACGGCGTGGTCAGTAAAGGGATTGAGTTCGAGCTAAACGGCGCACTGACCGATAACTGGCAGTTGACCTTCGGCGCGACCCGCTACATTGCGGAAGATAAGAACGGCAACGCTGTCAGTTCCGATCAGCCGCGCACGACAATGAAGCTGTTTACCCGTTATCAACTGCCAATGCTGCCAGCGCTGACGGTGGGCGGTGGCGTAAACTGGCAGAACAAAGTGTGGACGGATGTGGACGGCGGCCCGGCTGGACGCGACCGTGCTGAGCAAGGCAGCTACGGGCTGGTTAACCTGTTCAGCCGTTATCAGGTCACCAAAGATTTTGCCGTTCAGGCGAACATCAACAACCTGTTCGACAAAGAGTATTACGATTACGTCGGTTCTTACGTAGTTTATGGCGCACCGCTGAACGTCTCGGTGAGCGCGAGCTACGACTTCTGAGTGTTGGCACAACAACCACAGCAATAAAAAAGGCAGCCATTCGGCTGCCTTAGTCTCCCCAGGTCACAGCTTAGCTGTTGCGGATGTACTCATCCATTTCGGTTTTCAGGTTATCGGATTTCGTACCGAAGATAGCCTGAACACCAGAACCTGCAACAACCACACCCGCTGCGCCCAGTTTTTTCAGACCCGGCTGGTCTACTTTCGCAACGTCGGCAACGCTCACACGCAGACGAGTGATGCACGCGTCCAGGTTAGTGATGTTCTCTTTACCGCCGAACGCAGCAACCAGTGCCGGTGCCATTTCGCTGGTCGCGCCTGCTTTGCTGTCTTCAGTTGCATCTTCACGACCCGGCGTTTTCAGGTCCAGTGCTTTGATCAGCACGCGGAAGATGGTGTAGTAAACAACGGCGTAGCACGCACCCACGATTGGGAACAGCCACAGCTTGCTGCTGTTACCGGACAGAACGATAAAGTCGATCAGACCGTGAGAGAAGGACGTACCGTCACGCATACCCAGCAGGATACAGATTGGGAACGCCAGGCCAGCCAGTACAGCGTGGATGATGTACAGAATTGGCGCAACGAACATGAAGGAGAACTCGATCGGCTCGGTGATACCGGTCAGGAACGAGGTCAGCGCTGCGGAGATCATGATACCGCCCACTTTTGCACGGTTCTCTGGTTTAGCAGAGTGCCAGATTGCAATCGCAGCAGCCGGCAGGCCGTACATTTTGAACAGGAAGCCACCTGACAGTTTACCTGCAGTTGGGTCGCCCGCCATGTAACGTGGGATATCACCGTGGAACACCTGACCTGCTGCGTTGGTGAATTCACCAATCTGCATCTGGAATGGAACGTTCCAGATGTGGTGCAGACCAAATGGCACCAGGCAACGCTCGATGAAGCCGTAGATACCAAACGCCACAACCGGGTTCTGGTAAGCCGCCCACTGAGAGAAGGTCTGGATAGCGGAACCGATTGGTGGCCAGATGAAGGACAGGATCACGCCAGTGAAAATCGCTGCCAGACCAGAGATGATCGGAACGAAACGCTTGCCCGCGAAGAAGCCCAGATACTCAGGCAGCTTGATGCGATAGAAGCGGTTAAACATATACGCTGCAATCGCACCGGAGATGATACCGCCCAGAACACCGGTATCTGCCAGGTGTTTAGCGGCAATCTCTTCTGCCGGTAAATGCAGAACCAGCGGCGCAACCACAGCCATGGTTTTCACCATAATGCCGTAAGCAACCACTGCAGCCAGCGCAGAAACGCCGTCGTTATTGGTGAAGCCCAGCGCCACACCGATAGCGAAGATCAGAGGCATGTTAGCAAAGACGGAACCGCCTGCTTCAGCCATCACATGGGAAACTACGGCTGGCAGCCAGCTGAAGTTAGCAGAACCGACACCCAGCAGGATACCTGCGATAGGCAGTACGGATACTGGCAGCATCAGCGATTTACCGACCTTTTGCAGGTTAGCAAATGCATTCTTAAACATAATTGAGAGTGCTCCTGAGTATTTGTGCTTTTTTTACGCTTTCACGCATTGGCCCGGGGGGAGTACCGTGCCGTGGACAGGACATCTAAGCGCCCTTTATTTATTACACAGAGTAAAATAATTCCCTCTGAGTTTGTTTGACGGCTATCACGTTTCAGCTTAAGACGGTCGAAAAACTTTCAGTTATTTACAAAAAGCATGTCTGGATGTGTCTAAAAACACCTTCACCGCCCCAAATGAGGCGGTGAACTTTACTCGTTTTATTTATTAATTACGAGCCTAAAAATAACAGGTGTATCAGACAGATTGCAGGCGGGCGGGGTCAATATGGAACAGCGCAGAGAAGTTTTCTGTCGTGACGCGGGCCAGCTCTTCAATACTGACGCCTTTAAGCACGGCCATATACTCTGCGACGTCTCGCGTCATGGCCGGCTGGTTCTCTTTACCGCGATGCGGTACCGGCGCCAGATACGGAGAGTCTGTTTCCACCAGAATACGATCGAGCGGTACATAACGCGCGGCATCACGGAGCTGCTCAGCGTTACGGAACGTCACGATCCCGGAAAACGAAATATAAAACCCTAAATCAAGCAGTTTACCCGCCGTTTCTCTGTCTTCTGTGAAACAGTGTAGTACGCCACCGCAATCCGTCACGTTTTCTTCCTGAAGGATCGCCAGCGTATCGGCGCGCGCATCACGGGTATGTACGATGACCGGTTTGTTCAGTTCGCGGCCAATGCGGATATGGTTGCGGAAGGATGCCTGCTGGCGCGCTTTCGTTTCCGGCGTGTAAAAATAATCCAGCCCGGTTTCACCCATCGCCACGACGCCCTCTTCTGCTGCCAGTCGGCGCAGATCTTCTACGTCATACTCTTCATCCTGGTTCAGCGGATGCACGCCGCAGGAGAAAACGACATTATCGCGCTCGCCTACCAGTTCACGCATGGAGCGGTAACCCGGCAACGTGGTCGCCACGGCCAGGCAAAATTTCACATCGCGCGCGGCGGCTTTCGCCAGCACGTCGTCCACATTTTTATGCAGGGATTGGTAATCCAGGCCATCGAGATGGCAGTGTGAGTCGACTAAAAACATAGTGTCTCTCTCAGAGGTGGGAAACCGGCGGCGTAACGCCTGGTTGCAGGTAGTGTTCAATACGCAGTAACTGGTCGGTCAGTAAAAGCTCACGATTAAGACCCGTCACGGTTAAAAGCTGTTCGCGGCTCTGGCAAACATCATGAAGGATAGCGTGCAGAGACGTGCCTGACAGGCGATTCGCCAGCATGTTCACCAGCGACCACGCGTCCGGGTTAGTCAGCAGCGTTGCTCCTTGCTGTATTTTTAGCGCATCAAGCAATAAAGAGGCCAGCCAGTGCAGACGTTCAACGGCCCGGTCGCTGTTAAGCGCAGGCAGTAAGCTGAGCCAGTCCTGGCTGTTAAGTGAAGATTCGACGGCCCGGCAGAGCGTTTCGCGCTGTGACCAGACGTCAGGCTGTAGTAACGCCAGCGCCGCAGCGGGCGCACCGCTGCTCAGACGCAGCGCAGACAGCGCGCTGTCCTGTGACGTTGTCACCTCTCGTTCAAGCCAGCTTAACGCCCATGATTCCTGAGGTACGGCCAGGTGATGAAGACGACAACGGCTACGCAGCGTCGCCAGTAAACGTCCCGGGTCCCGGCAGGAAAGGAAAAACCACGTCTTTTCCGGCGGCTCTTCCAGGGTTTTAAGCAGCGCGTTCGCCGCTGCCTCGGTAAGCAAGGCGGCATCGTTGAGCCAGACCACTTTTGCCCCGCCCAGACGCGCATGTTCGTACAGTTTCTCGCTGACTTCACGCACGGCATCAATGCCGAGCGCGCTTTTGCCCTTCTCAGGCTCAAGCGTGTAGTAGTCAGGATGCGTGCCCGCCTGCATCAGCTGGCAGCCGCGGCATTTACCGCAGCTCTTGTGCCCTTCCGGCTGATGGCACATCAGGAAGCGGGTGATGGCGTAAATCAGCGCATCATCCCCCATTCCCGGCAACGCCTGAATCAGTAACGCATGATGCCCCCGCCCGGCCTGATAGCTGCCGATCAGCTGTTCAAAGTGCGGGCGCAACCATGGGTACCATTTCATGCCTGCTGCTCCTGTAGCCACTGCGTAACGGTCTGTTGAATGTCGCGCGTGACGTCGTCCAGAGATTGCGTGGCATCAATGGTACGAATTGAACGGTCCTGTGCGGCCAGTTCAAGATAGCGTGCACGCGTGCGGTTGAAGAAGTCCAGGGACTCTTGCTCAATGCGGTCCAGTTCGCCGCGCGCGCGGGCACGCCTGAGGCCCACTTCCGGAGTCACATCCAGATAGAGCGTCAGGTCGGGGCGGAAATCACCCAGTACGGCATTGCGCAACGTTGCCAGCATCGTCTGGTCAATCCCACGTCCGCCGCCCTGATACGCCTGAGTCGACAGATCGTGACGGTCGCCGATCACCCACTTGCCTTCGGCCAGAGCAGGTTTAATCACGGTCTCAACCAGTTGTACACGCGCCGCATAGAACATCAGCACTTCGGCTTTGTCAGTAATAACCTCGTCGCCAACGGATTTAATATCCAGCACCAGGCTACGCAGTTTCTCCGCCAGCTGCGTACCGCCCGGCTCGCGAGTAAAGAGCATGTCAGCGACGCCAAGCGATTTCAGCGTATCCACTACCACGTTACGGGCGGTGGTTTTACCCGCCCCTTCGAGTCCCTCAATGACAATGTATTTACTGCGCATTTTTTTCCTTAAGTGCCTTCAGATAATCCTGAACAGAGCGATTGTGGCTGGCAAGGTTGGTATTAAAGGTATGCCCGCCTTTTCCGTCAGCCACAAAATAGAGATACGGTGTTTTGGCCGGGTGCGCGGCAGCCTTCAGCGATGCTTCACTCGGTGTCGCAATCGGCCCAGGCGGCAAGCCGCTAATCACGTAGGTATTATACGCCGTTGGCGTTTCCAGATCTTTTCTGGAGATCTTTCCGGCATAGCTCTCGCCCATACCGTAGATGACGGTAGGGTCGGTTTGCAGACGCATGCCGATGCGCAGGCGGTTGATAAATACCGAAGCGACACGGTCACGCTCGGCAGCAACGGCCGTCTCTTTCTCAATGATCGAGGCCATTGTGACAAACTGGTTTTGATCCTGATAAGGCAGACCTTCCACGCGCCCTTCCCAGGCTGCATCGACGGCCTCAACCATCTTTTTATGCGCGCGCTTGAGGATAGCAACATCCGTCGTCCCTGCCGTGTACATCCAGGTATCGGGCCAGAACCAGCCTTCCACCCACTCAGGATGTTCAAATTTCAGCACCTCGGCAACCGTCTCATAGCGATCGTCTTTTAGCGTATGCTTGATGTAAGGCGCGTCGCGCAGCTGTTTGAGGTAATCGCTTAAGCGCATTCCTTCAACAAAGCGCAGCGGGAACTGTGCCTCTTTACCGCTTTCCAGCAGCTGCAGCATCTGCCTGACGGTCATGTCTGGGGTAAAGCGATACGTCCCGGCTTTGAAATGAGAGAGTTCAGGCTCAAGACGCAGTAACCACTGAAATACGCGCGGGCGGTTAATGACCTTGTCCCCATAAAGCTGTTCACCCAGCGCAACGCGCCCGGTACCGGCTTTCAGGGTAAAAATCGTTTCGTCTTTAATCAGGATTTTACTGTCCGCCAGCTGGCGAACTTTCCATACTCCCGCTCCGCCAGCGATACCCAGCGCAACAATAAGGAGAAGGACAAAGCGCAACATTTTCTTCATGACTATCTGGTTTGCTCACATATCGGGGCTAAAAACTGGAACAGCTCGCGGGATGACCAGAACCTGTGGTCATAACCGCGAACGGGCACAACAGGCATCAACGCATTGCAGATAACAACTTCATCGGCGGACAGCAGCGCCTCTTCCTTTGCGTTTACTTCGACAACGCGAAAGCCCGCATGTGCCAGCTGTTGCAAACAAAACTGACGCATGATGCCGTTAACCCCAGCCTGTTCCAGCGAAGGCGTGAATACGTCACGGCCCTTTCGCCAGAGTAAATTAGCCGCACAGCATTCCGTAATGAACCCTTCGCTGTCAAGGACTAGCGCCTCATCGGCGTCCGTCTGTTCAAGATGAGTACGAATAAGCACCTGTTCAAGGCGGTTAAGATGTTTTATTCCGGCGAGCATTGGGTTTCGCCCCAGCCGTACCGGGCTCAGCGTCAGCGTCACCCCCTCTACACGCCAGCGCGCATAGTGAGCAGGATACGCTGATACGGAAACAATCCGCGTGGGATGCTGACAGGCAGAACCGCTATACCCTCGCCCGCCGCTGCCGCGGCTGAGGATAACTTTTAAGACACCGTTTGTTTTATCTGCCGCCAGCCGACGCATCTCGCGCTCCAGAATGTCCCACTGCGTGAAGGGGATCAATAACGTCTCACAGGCTTTTTGTAAACGACGGATATGGGCGTCAAGCAGGCACACGCCGCCATCGAGAATACGCGCAGTGGTGAAACAGCCATCGCCGAACTGGGTCGCCCTGTCGCTTGCCGGCAGCATTTCTTGCTCAACGCCATTAATGAGAAACATGGTGGCTCCTTATGCGTGGTGGCTCAGTCTGGCAGGATGTTAAAAGCCGGACAAGGGAATTCTCCCTAATAAAAAAGGCCCGGCAAGCGGACCTTTTTTTATAGCTTTCGGGCAGTCAGGCTCAGACCTTTTTGAAGATCAGAGAACCATTCGTGCCGCCAAAGCCGAAGGAGTTACACAGGGTGTACTCCATACCGCTAACCTGGCGCGCTTCGTGCGGAACGAAGTCCAGATCGCAACCTTCATCCGGGTTATCCAGGTTGATGGTTGGCGGTACAGCCTGATCGCGCAGCGCAAGGATAGAGTAGATTGACTCTACGGCACCCGCCGCACCCAGCAGGTGACCGGTCATGGATTTCGTGGAGCTGACCATTACGCGGCTCGCCGATTCGCCGAAGATAGACTTAACCGCCTGCGCTTCTGCTTTATCGCCTGCAGGCGTAGAAGTGCCGTGCGCGTTAACGTAGCCAATCTGTGCCGGGGTAATACCCGCATCACGGATCGCATTTTCCATCGCCAGCGCAGCACCCGCACCGTTCTCCGGAGGAGACGTCATATGGTAAGCATCGCTGCTCATACCAAAGCCAACGACTTCAGCATAAATTTTCGCGCCACGTTTTTTCGCATGTTCGTACTCTTCCAGTACGATCATGCCCGCACCGTCGCCCAGCACGAAGCCATCGCGATCTTTATCCCACGGACGGCTCGCCGCCTGAGGATTATCGTTACGGGTAGACAGCGCACGCGCCGCGCCGAAGCCACCGACACCGAGCGGGGTACTGGCTTTTTCAGCACCGCCCGCAACCATAGCATCTGCATCGCCGTACGCAATGATGCGCGCGGCCTGGCCGATGTTATGTACGCCAGACGTACATGCGGTAGCGATAGAAATGCTTGGCCCACGCAGACCGAACATAATGGTCAGGTGACCTGCCACCATGTTAACAATCGTGGACGGAACAAAGAACGGGCTGATCTTACGCGGTCCGCCATTCATCAGCGATGTATGGTTTTCCTCGATCAGGCCAAGACCGCCAATCCCGGAGCCGATAGCGGCGCCGATACGGGTTGCGTTCTCTTCCGTAATTTCAAGGCCAGAATCCTGCATGGCCTGAACGCCAGCGACAATTCCATATTGAATGAAGGCATCCATCTTGCGCTGTTCTTTGCGCGAGATGATCTCTTCACAGTTAAAATCCTTTACTAAGCCAGCAAATTTCGTTGCATAGGCGCTAGTATCGAAATGGTCGATTAGGCTGATGCCGCTCTGACCGGCAAGGAGAGCTTTCCAGGTGGACTCTACGGTATTGCCGACAGGAGACAACATGCCAAGTCCGGTCACAACTACACGACGCTTAGACACGTTTGTCCTCCAGGGAGGGATAAAAAAAGAGATTCGTGGGACTAAAAAAGATAAAACTCAGGCGGTCGAATGACCGCCTGGAGATGTTCACTTACGCCTGGTGGCCGTTGATGTAATCAATGGCAGCCTGAACGGTGGTGATTTTCTCAGCTTCTTCGTCCGGAATCTCAGTATCAAACTCTTCTTCCAGAGCCATTACCAGCTCAACGGTGTCAAGAGAATCTGCGCCCAGGTCTTCAACGAAGGAAGCGGAGTTCACAACTTCTTCCTGCTTAACGCCCAGCTGTTCGCCGATAATTTTCTTAACGCGTTCTTCGATAGTGCTCATACTCTTAAATTTCCTATCAAAACTCGCTTTCGCGATGGTTTTCGTAGTGTATAAAATGTTGAAAAATTTGCAACTAAATCCCGGCAGGTCTTACCACGATTTTACGTTATTTTGAGGCCATTCGCCCTAATAACGCAAATATTTTCGATCGTGATTAAACCATGTACATCCCGCCGTTGACGTGGAGGGTCTCACCAGTGATGTAACCCGCTTCGTCAGAGGCTAAAAATGCAACCGCACTGGCGATTTCTTTAGGGTCGCCAAGACGACCCGCCGGAACTGCCGCCAGTGTACCCGCACGCTGATCATCGGTCAGCGCACGCGTCATGTCCGTTTCAATAAAGCCCGGAGCAACAACGTTTACAGTAATACCGCGGGACGCGACTTCACGCGCCAGCGACTTACTGAAACCGATCAGACCTGCTTTCGCCGCAGCGTAGTTAGCCTGACCAGCATTTCCCATGGTACCAACCACAGAACCAACAGTGATAATACGACCATGACGCTTTTTCATCATAGCGCGCATTACCGCTTTTGACAGACGGAATACAGATGACAGGTTGGTTTCGATAATATCGTTCCACTCATCATCTTTCATTCGCATCAGCAGGTTGTCGCGAGTGATCCCGGCATTATTGACCAGAATATCCACTTCGCCAAACTCTGCGCGAATATTTTCCAGAACAGATTCGATAGATGCAGGTTCGGTCACATTCAGTACCAGACCTTTACCGTTCGCACCCAGATACTCGCTGATGGCCTGAGCGCCCTTCTCGCTGGTTGCTGTACCAATCACTTTCGCGCCGCGCGCAACCAGTGTTTCAGCAATTGCGCGCCCGATACCGCGGCTTGCGCCAGTGACCAGGGCGATTTTTCCTTCAAAACTCATGGTATTCCTCTTTTATTGCGAGAGTGCCGCTGACATCGCTTCCGGCTCGTTAATCGCCGAGGCAGTCAGGGTGTCAACAATACGTTTAGTCAGACCGGTGAGGACTTTACCAGGACCGACTTCATACAGGTGCTCAACGCCCTGAGCGGCCATAAACTCAACGGTTTTGGTCCACTGTACCGGGCTGTAGAGCTGGCGAACCAGTGCGTCACGGATGGCTTCCGGCGCGGTTTCGCATTTCACATCGACGTTATTCACAACGGAAATCGTCGGTGCGTTAAAGGTAATTTTTTCCAGCTCAGCCGCCAGTTTCTCGGCAGCGGGCTTCATCAGTGCGCAGTGAGACGGTACGCTGACCGGCAGCGGCAGGGCGCGTTTTGCGCCAGCAGCTTTACAGGCGGCACCGGCACGCTCAACCGCTTCTTTATGACCAGCAATAACAACCTGGCCCGGCGAGTTGAAGTTAACCGGAGAAACCACCTGACCTTCAGCGGCGTCTTCACACGCTTTTGCAATCGCGGCATCATCAAGGCCGATGATGGCAGACATGCCACCCGTACCTTCTGGCACCGCTTCCTGCATGAATTTACCGCGCAGTTCCACCAGGCGCACCGCGTCCGCAAACGCGATCACACCAGCACACACCAGCGCAGAATATTCACCCAGGCTATGGCCTGCGAGCAGCGCAGGCGCTTTACCGCCCTGCTGTTGCCATACGCGCCACAGTGCAACGGATGCAGTCAGCAGCGCTGGCTGAGTCTGCCAGGTTTTGTTCAGCTCTTCGGCTGGCCCCTGTTGGGTCAGTGCCCACAGATCATAACCCAGCGCGTCAGAGGCTTCACGAAAAGTCTCTTCAATTACCGGGTAGTTTGCTGCCATTTCAGACAACATCCCAACGGTTTGAGAACCCTGGCCCGGGAACACAAAAGCAAATTGCGTCATTTTTTATTCCTTATCCTAGAAACGAACCAGCGCGGAACCCCAGGTGAACCCGCCACCGAAGGCTTCAAGCAAGACCAGCTGGCCCCGTTTGATTCGTCCATCGCGTACCGCTTCATCAAATGCGCACGGTACCGACGCCGCAGAGGTGTTGCCATGACGATCCAGCGTCACCACAACGTTATCCATCGACATGCCCAGCTTTTTAGCGGTGGCGCTGATGATACGCAGGTTCGCCTGATGCGGCACCAGCCAGTCCAGCGCGGTGCGTTCAAGGTTGTTCGCTTCCAGCGTCTCATCGACAATGTGCGCAAGCTCCGTCACCGCCACTTTGAACACCTCGTTACCCGCCATGGTCAGGTAGATGGAGCTGTCCGGATTAACGCGATCGGCGTTAGGCAGCGTTAACAGCTCGCCGTAGCGGCCATCGGCATGGAGATGCGTGGAGATGATACCCGGCTCTTCGGACTGCCCCAGCAGCACCGCACCGGCACCATCACCGAAAATAATGATCGTTCCGCGATCGGTTGGATCGCAGGTACGCGCCAGCACGTCAGCACCGATGACCAGCGCATATTTGACGGAGCCAGATTTAACATACTGATCGGCAATGCTCAGCGCGTAGGTGAAGCCTGCGCACGCGGCGGCAACGTCAAACGCCGGGCAGCCTTTAATACCGAGCATGTTCTGCACCTGGCACGCCGCACTTGGGAAAGCATGCGTGGCAGACGTCGTGGCGACCACGATCAAACCAATCTCTTCTTTATCGATGCCCGCCATTTCGATAGCACGCTGTGCGGCTTCGTAACCCATGGTGGACACGGTTTCGTCTGGCGCGGCGATACGACGTTCACGGATACCTGTGCGCGTGACAATCCACTCGTCAGACGTATCTACCATTTTTTCAAGATCGGCGTTGGTACGCACTTGTTTTGGCAGGTAGCTGCCGGTACCTAAAATCTTCGTATACATGTACGCTCAGTCACTTTTAGCTAATACAGATTCCAGGCGAGCGGCAATCCGCTGAGGGACTTGTCGCTGCACCGCCTGCACTGCCTGTTCAATGGCGACAGAAAATGCTCGCTGATTGGCGGCCCCATGACTCTTAATCACGATGCCGCGCAATCCTAACAGACAGGCGCCATTATACTGGTCGGGGTTGAGGTG
This sequence comes from Enterobacter chuandaensis, assembly GCF_039718975.1. Classification (NCBI taxonomy): domain Bacteria; kingdom Pseudomonadati; phylum Pseudomonadota; class Gammaproteobacteria; order Enterobacterales; family Enterobacteriaceae; genus Enterobacter; species Enterobacter chuandaensis. Next base: position 1,851,627 of record NZ_CP097173.1, on the reverse strand, counting down.
ACTGAATCGCCGCGTCAGGCTTTTTTGTAACCAACGCTTCAATAAAATCAACCACCAGGCGCTTTTTTTGCCTTCTCCCTGAGATTTCAGCAGAGAGAGGAACATGCGCACGACCCCTTCCATGGTCTTCAACGTTACGTTTCCGGTGAAGCCATCGCACACCAGAACATCCGTTTTTCCCGTCAGCAACTCATTGGCTTCGAGATAACCAATATAGTTGATGGAGGGAACCTGTTTGAGCAATTCAGCAGCTTCGCGAATGCTGTCCAGGCCTTTGGTCTCTTCTTCACCAATATTCAATAACGCAACGCGGGGATTGTTGATCCCGACCACGTCTTCTGCCAGCACCGACCCCATCACGGCGAACTGGGCCAGCATGGTACTATCACAATCCACGTTAGCGCCCAAATCGAGCACCACCGTCTTCCCCTTCTGCTGGTGCGGCAACACCGTCACCAGCGCCGGACGCTCAATGCCTTCAATCGGCTTGAGCAATAATTTCGACAGCCCCATCAGCGCACCGGTATTTCCGGCGCTGACGCAAGCCTGCGCTCGCCCTTCTTTTACCAGCTCCAGCGCGATGCGCATAGAGCTGCCGCGGCTATTGCGAATAGCCTGCGAGGGGCGCGCATCACTGGCAATAACTGACTGCGCAGGAATAATCTGCAGACGCGAACGTTGTTCAAAGTCAGCTTTTGCAAGTAATGGCGTGATTGTGTCGGGATTGCCGACTAAAAGAAGTATGAGTTGCGAATTAGAATTCAGTGCCTGCAATGCTGCAGGCACTGTCACGGAAGGGCCGAAATCTCCCCCCATGACATCTAACGCCAGGGTTAGACGTGTCAAGGTATCGTCGCAGCCTGGTTCGGTAACTTCCCCGTTTGCACGGGGAAATCCTCACTAAGCCTAATCACGCTTTCGCGCGATTACTTAGTGATAACCTTGCGGCCGCGGTAGAAACCGTCAGCGGTGATGTGGTGACGCAGGTGTTTCTCACCAGAAGTCTTGTCTACAGACAGGCTGGTAACTGCGGTCAGCGCGTCATGGGAACGACGCATGCCACGTTTGGAACGGGTTGGTTTATTCTGTTGTACGGCCATGGACCTTACTCCTCAATTACTTACGCTTTAAGCTGGCTAATACGGCAAATGGGTTTGGTTTTTGCGCTTCATCAGGCAGTTCCCCAAAGACCATGTCCGCCTCGGACACTTCACAGTGTTCAGAATCATGCACCGGAACCACTGGCAAGGAGAGGATGATTTCATCTTCAACCAGAGCCAGAAGATCGATTTCACCGAATTCGTTAACCTCAATCGGCTCATACGCTTCCGGGAGTGCTTCAGCCTGTTCGTCAGAACGAACCGGACTGAAACAATACGTTGTGTGAACATGCTGTACAAACGGTTTCCCGCAACGCTGACACTCGAGCGTTACCGTTACCTTTGCATCACCGGTTAAAACGGCGAGACGCTGGTTGTCGATAGCGAACGACATGGAGCATTCTACATCACTGTCCACACTGACTACGGATTCGGCAATACGCTCAGCCTGATCGGAAGTATAGATACCTTCATAATCGAGGCGTTTCTGAGCCGTACGAACCGGATCAAGAGTCAGGGGTAATTTTACCTTTTGCATAGGGCGCGCATATTAACTTTGTAACGTCATAGAGTCAAAGAAAAAGGCAACCAGAGCTGCCTTTTGCCAATTATTCGCACACATTGCGGCCTGTAGTTTAAAATGGCTGGCATCGATACGCTATATCTGGTGATAAAAATATGCCAAATCTCGTACTTGCTTCCACTTCTCCCTACCGTCGAATGTTGCTGGAAAAGCTCGGGATCCCGTTTGAATGTGCCGCGCCGGACGTTGATGAGACGCCGCAGCCGGGTGAATCGCCGCGTCATCTGGTGACGCGTCTCGCTAAGGAGAAAGCGCAATCGCTGGCCGCACGTTATCCCGCACATTTGATTATAGGCTCCGATCAGGTTTGCGTGCTGGACGGCGAAATCACCGGCAAGCCCCATACGGAAGAGAACGCCTGCCAGCAGCTTCTGCGCGCGCGCGGCAGTATCGTGACCTTTTATACCGGCCTGGCGCTCTATAACGCCGCCACTGGCCATCTGCAAACCGAATGCGAGCCGTTCGACGTACACTTCCGCCACCTCAGCGAGCAAGAGATTATGGATTACGTGCGCCGGGAGCGTCCGCTGAACTGCGCAGGGAGCTTTAAAAGTGAAGGATTGGGGATTGCGCTGTTTGACAAGCTGGATGGGCGAGACCCGAATACGCTGGTGGGGCTGCCATTGATTGCGCTGTGCCAGATGTTAAGAAGAGAAGAATGTAATCCGCTGTCCATGTGACTTTCGCCCAGCGGCGCTTCACTTGCATGGCCTACGGGTTTCGTAGGCCGGGTAAGCGCAGCGCCACCCGGCACATAATCAGCCGCGCAGAACCTTAAGACAGCGTTTCAACTGCTCATCCAGCGGCGCTTCAATACGGATGATTTCACCGGTATTAGGATGGGTAAACTTCAGCGCGGCCGCATGGAGGAACAGACGCGACAGGCCCGTACCGGCCAGCTGTTTATCAAATTCGCGGTCGCCGTAGCGGTCATCAAACGCAATCGGATGGCCCGCAAACTGCGTATGGACGCGAATCTGGTGGGTACGTCCCGTCACCGGGCTGCAGCGCACCAGCGTGGCAAATTCGTAGCGCTCTTCAACCTTAAAGCGCGTCTCAGACGGTTTCCCTTCCTGATTAACGCGCACAATGCGCTCGCCGCTTTGCAGAATGTTCTTCAGCAGCGGCGCCTGCACCACCTTCACGTGGGACTGCCACTGACCGCGCACCAGCGCCAGATAATCTTTCTGCATCCCTTTTTCACGCAGTTGCTCATGCAAAGAACGCAGCGCGGAACGCTTTTTCGCCACCAGCAGCACGCCGGAGGTATCCCGGTCGAGACGATGCACCAGTTCAAGGAAACGGGCTTCCGGGCGCAGCGCACGCAGCCCTTCTATCACGCCAAAGCTCAGGCCGCTGCCGCCGTGTACGGCTGTCCCTGACGGTTTGTTCAGCACAAGGATATAGTCATCTTCATAAAGAATGACGTCACTCAGCGCGGCCACTTTTTGCAGCTTCGGCGAAACCACCTCTTCTTCACGTTCAGCCACGCGCACCGGCGGGATACGCACTTCATCACCGGCTTCGAGCTTATACTCAGGCTTCACGCGTTTTTTATTCACCCGCACCTCGCCCTTACGCAAGATGCGATAAATCATGCTCTTCGGCACACCCTTCAGCTGGGTGCGCAGGAAGTTATCGATGCGTTGCCCCGCGTAGTCATCCGCGATAGCAACCATTTTTACGGCTGGAGTCTCTGTTTTCATGGTTGGCGATTCTAAATATCGTCAGCCATTAGCGCCACTCATTTTTCTATGCTTATATTTACTTTTATCCGGCCTGCGCCCCGTTTCACGCAATCGATTTGGTGGTTATTAAACCAATCACCACCTTGAGGTGAAGAAACTGTGAGTAACCGGGTGATAATTGGTAAAAGTCATCTTGCTATAACCCGGCGAGCAGTGGAATAATGAGGCTGTTTTCCGCGTTAAATCCGGGTTTTGTAAGGATGTCGACGGAATGACCAATTTTGTCTGACCGATCATCCACGCAGCAATGGCGTAAGACGTATTGATCTTTCAGGCAGTTAGCGGGCTGCGGGTTGCAGTACTTCCCGGTATAAGGATTGTTTTCTGGAGAGTTCTACCCAGGCAATTCCCCTGATAATTGCGCTGTGTTTCCGTATGAAATACAGGCAACCGACACTCTGCGCCTCTTAAGCGAGCGACAACCGTGAGGTTGGCGACGTGAACAGACACGAGGCCATCGGTTCATACCCCGGAAAGCGTCACCTTGCCCGCAGCTTTGTCGTCAATGTAAGAATAACGAGTAAGTTACGATGAAAAGAATGTTAATCAACGCAACTCAGCAAGAAGAGTTGCGTGTCGCCCTTGTGGATGGGCAGCGCCTGTACGATCTGGATATCGAAAGTCCTGGACACGAACAGAAAAAAGCGAACATTTACAAAGGTAAAATCACCCGCATTGAACCAAGCCTTGAAGCTGCATTTGTCGATTACGGTGCTGAGCGTCATGGTTTCCTCCCTCTGAAAGAAATCGCCCGCGAATATTTCCCTGCAAACTACAACGCCCATGGCCGCCCAAACATCAAAGATGTTCTGCGTGAAGGTCAGGAAGTTATCGTTCAGATTGATAAAGAAGAGCGCGGCAACAAAGGTGCCGCACTGACCACCTTTATCAGCCTGGCGGGGAGCTATCTGGTGCTGATGCCAAACAACCCGCGCGCGGGTGGCATCTCTCGCCGTATCGAAGGTGATGACCGTACCGAGCTGAAAGAAGCGCTGGCTAGCCTTGAGCTGCCGGATGGCATGGGGCTTATCGTGCGTACCGCTGGCGTGGGCAAATCTGCCGAAGCGCTGCAGTGGGACCTGAGCTTCCGTCTGAAGCACTGGGAAGCTATCCAGAAAGCCGCAGAAAGCCGCCCTGCTCCGTTCCTGATCCACCAGGAAAGCAACGTTATCGTGCGTGCCTTCCGTGATTACCTGCGTCAGGACATCGGTGAGATTCTAATCGATAACCCGAAAGTGCTTGAGCTGGCTCGCCAGCACATCGCCGCGTTGGGTCGTCCGGATTTCACCAGCAAAATTAAGCTGTACACCGGTGAAATCCCCCTGTTCAGCCATTATCAGATCGAATCCCAGATTGAGTCGGCCTTCCAGCGTGAAGTGCGCCTCCCGTCTGGCGGTTCTATCGTTATCGATACCACTGAAGCGCTGACCGCTATTGACATCAACTCCGCGCGTGCAACTCGCGGCGGCGACATCGAAGAGACGGCCTTCAACACCAACCTGGAAGCCGCTGATGAAATCGCCCGCCAGCTCCGCCTGCGCGACCTGGGCGGTCTGATTGTTATCGACTTCATTGACATGACGCCTGTTCGCCACCAGCGTGCGGTTGAAAACCGTCTGCGCGAAGCGGTGCGTCAGGATCGCGCGCGTATCCAGATTAGCCATATCTCGCGCTTTGGCCTGCTGGAGATGTCCCGCCAGCGTCTGAGCCCGTCGCTGGGTGAGTCCAGCCATCACGTCTGCCCGCGCTGCTCCGGCACCGGTACCGTGCGTGATAACGAATCTCTGTCCCTCTCCATCCTGCGTCTGATTGAAGAAGAAGCGCTGAAAGAGAACACCAAAGAGGTTCACGCGATTGTCCCTGTGCCAATTGCCTCTTACCTGCTGAACGAAAAACGTGCAGCGGTAAGTGCCATTGAAGCGCGTCAGGGCGGCGTTCGCTGCATCATCGTGCCAAACGACCAGATGGAAACCCCGCACTATCACGTGCTGCGTGTCCGTAAAGGCGAAGAAACCAGCACTCTCAGCTACCTGCTGCCGAAGCTGCATGAAGAAGAGATGGCGCTGCCTTCCGATGAAGAACCTGCCGAGCGCAAACTGCCAGAGCAGCCTGCATTAGCAACCTTCATCATGCCAGAAGCACCACCGGAAGCGGCGCTGGAAAAACCGGCAGCCAAACCGGCGGCACAGAAACCAGAAGTCGCGGCAGCCAAAGCCCAGCCTGCGCAACCGGGTCTGCTGAGCCGCTTCTTCGGCGCGCTGAAGAAGATGTTTGCTGGCGAAGAAGTGCAGCCAGAGCAGCCGAAAGAAGAACCAAAAGCCGCCAAGCCTGAACGTCAGCAGGACCGTCGTAAGCGTCAGAACAACCGCCGCGACCGTAATGATCGTAACGATCGTAATGACCGCAGCGAGCGTCGTGATAGCCGTTCTGAGAATAACGAAGGCCGTGAGCAACGCGAAGACAACCATCGCAACCGTCGCGAGAAACAACAGCAGAATGTTGAGGATCGTGAAATTCGCCAGCAGGCGGGCGATGAGTCTGAGAAGAGCAAACAGCGCGACGAGCAGCAACCACGTCGCGAACGCAACCGTCGTCGTAACGACGAGAAGCGTCAGGCGCAGCAGGAAGTTAAAAATCTGAACCGCGAAGCGCCTGCCGAGCAGCAGGACGGCGAGCAGGAAGAGCGTACTCAGGTGATGCCACGCCGTAAGCAGCGCCAGCTGGCACAGAAAGTGCGCATCGGCTCTGCTCAGGCAGAAGAAACCGTAGTGGTAGCGGCAGAAGCAACAGAAACCGCAACGGGTACCCAGGTTGCGAAAGTTGACCTGCCAGCCGTAGTGGAAACTCACGTAGAGCAGGATGAAAACGGTGAAAACCGTGACAACGCGGGTATGCCGCGTCGCTCCCGCCGCTCTCCACGTCATCTGCGCGTGAGTGGCCAGCGTCGTCGTCGCTACCGTGACGAGCGTTACCCGACGCAGTCCCCAATGCCAATGACCGTGGCGTGCGCGTCACCTGAAATGGCATCCGGTAAAGTCTGGATCCGTTATCCGGTTGCTCGCCCGGAGCAGGCTGTTGAAGAACAGGCTGTGGCTGAAGAGGTGATTGCACCAGCAGTAGCGGTAGAAAACGTCGAGACTCAAGCAGCAACCGTGGTTGAACCTCAGGTTGTAGAAGCTGAAGCACCTCATGCAGTAGAAGTGGAAACCACCCATCCAGAAGTGATTGCCGCGTCGGTTGATGCCGCACCGCAGCTTATTGCCGAAGAAGATGCCGTGGTGGCTGAGGAAGTCGCTGAAGAGGCTGAACCTGTAACAGCAGTGGAAGAAACTGCTGAAACCATCGTTGAAACAACGACCGAAGAGGTTGTTCAGGACGTTGAGATTCAGGTTGAGCCTGTTGTTGAAGGCGAGAAAGCGCCGGAAGTGAAACCAGAGCCGGTTAAGGTTGCTGCCGCGCCTGCTCACGTTGCGACAGCGCCAATGACTCGCGCTCCTGCGCCTGAGTATGTGCCTGAAGCGCCGCGTCACAGCGACTGGGTTCGCCCGGAATTCAACTTCGATGGTAAAGGTGCTGCCGGTGGCCACAGTGCTACGCACAAGGCGACTGCACCAGCAACCCGTCCGCAGTCAGTTGAATAACGTACGTTAAGTCAAAAAGCCGACCTTCGGGTCGGCTTTTTTTATGGCTGCTGCACAGGCTTTCTCATCCCGGTGACCTCAGGCATTATCTGCCGCATCAACTCCAGAAAACGCCGCAAACGCGCCGGATAATACCGGGACCAGGGGTAAACCAGATGCACCGGTAACGCCGAAGGCTGCCACTCCGGCAGCAAATGCACCAGCCGACCTTCCTGAATATCATCCTGTACCGTCCAGCTGGATACCACCGCCACGCCAAGACCGGTGAGTGCCGTATTGCGTGCGACATACAGACTGTCGGTGCTCAGACGGGGGGTAATCGCCACTCGCGCGGTGGCTGACGATGCATCGTGAAAAAGCTCCACATGACGCTGGTAGAAAGAGCTAATGGCAATCCAGGGGAGCTGCTGCAGATCTTCCGGTGTGTTAACCGTCGGAAAACGGTCCAGCAATGCCGGAGAAGCCACCACCGAGCGCGGCACTTCGGCCAGCAGCACGGAGACGGTCGCCGGATCGACCTCCACCCCCACCCGTATAGCGCAGTCAAGGTTATCGCCGAGGAAGTCAGCCGACCGATCGTTGAGCATCCACTCAATCGAGAGCTGCGGGTAGCGCTGCAAAAATTCGGTTAACGGTTTCAGAAGCTGATCCTGACCAAACGCGTGCGGGGCGCGCACCCGCAGTACGCCTACCGGTTCGTCTTCCGTGTGCCCCACCTCATCTTCCAGCGCCAGCCAGCTGTCAATCACCCGACGGGCATGCTGATAGCAGCGCTCACCGTCATCCGTCAGCCGCGTCGTGTGGGTGGTGCGCAAAAGCAGGCGCACGCCGAGCATGGTCTCAAGCGACTGCAACCGCCGGCTCACCGTGGCCTGGGTTGTTGCCAGCTGCCGTGCCGCCGCAGAGAGTGACCCTGCCTCAACAATACGGACAAACGTCCGCATCAGCTCCACCCTGTCTATACGCTCAGCTCTTTTCATCGCATTTTCACTTATACGTTCAACGTATAAGCGTTTTACCACCAGGCCCGCTACCGCCGCAAGGCGTAGTGATAAAAAATAGCCACACACGATGAATGAGGAACATCTTATGAACACAACAACCGCCGCCCATGCCGTAAGCCGCTGGGTCATCTTAATGCTGGCGCTCGGTGCGGGCTTCAGCGTGGCATCCATCTATTATGCCCAGCCGCTGCTGCCGCTGATGGGCGCAGACCTTCACCTGAGCATCGAAGGAATGGGCATGGTCCCGACGCTTACCCAGGCGGGATATGCCCTGGGGATCCTGTTCCTGCTGCCGCTCGGCGACCGCCACGACCGCAGAACATTGATTCTGTTTAAAAGTGCGGCCCTGGCGCTGTTCCTGCTGGGCTGTAGCCTGACCGGACAGATCCACTCTCTGCTGCTGGCAAGTTTGCTCATCGGCATGGCCGCCACCATGGCGCAGGATATTGTCCCGGCTGCGGCGATCCTTGCACCGGAAGGCAAACAGGGGAAAACCGTGGGTACGGTGATGACCGGTCTGCTGCTGGGCATTTTGCTCTCCAGAACCGTCAGCGGCGTGGTGGGCGAAGCGTTTGGCTGGCGCGTGATGTACCAGCTGGCCGCGGCGAGTATTGCCTTTATCGGCGTGGTGATGTGGGTCGTACTCCCTCGTTTCGCCATTCACTCCACGCTGAGCTATCCCGCTCTGCTGCGCTCCATGGAACATCTGTGGCGTCGTTATCCCGCTCTGCGCCGTGCCGCGCTGGCACAGGGTTTTCTGTCGATAGCCTTTAGCGCCTTCTGGTCTACCCTTGCGGTCATGCTGCTGGAACGCTATCACCTCGGGAGTGCCGTCGCCGGTGGTTTTGGTATCGCAGGTGCAGCCGGTGCGTTAGCAGCTCCACTGGCGGGCGGCCTGGCGGATAAGCTGGGTGCCGGAAAAGTCACACAGCTTGGTGCCGTCCTCGTGACCGTTTCGTTTGCCCTGATGTTCCTGATGCCCGCCCTGGGGGTTCACGGACAGCTGATCCTGATTGCCGTCTCTGCCATCGGCTTCGATCTGGGCCTCCAGTCCAGCCTGGTCGCGCACCAGAATCTGGTCTACAGCCTTGAACCACAGGCGCGGGGTCGCCTGAACGCCCTGCTCTTTACGGTGATCTTTATCGGCATGGCGCTGGGTTCCGCGTTGGGCAGCAATATTTACACGCTGGCTGGCTGGACGGGTGTGGGGGCGCTGGCAACGGTCTGCGGCATCATTGCGCTGGCAATCCGTATGATTGAAAGCGCGCGCGTCGCCTCAGCACCAGCAGAAATGGCGTAAAAAAATGCCCAATCCAGACGGATTGGGCAGTAAAACATGCCCAGTTTCAAGACATGTTCCAAGAGGTCAAGATGTTATTTGTTCAGCTGGAACAGAGACATGCCCTGCATATCGCTAAACGCTTTATAAGAGGCCTGCAGAGCCGCCTGCTGCATGGTGTAAGAGGAAATCGCTTCGTTCCAGTCCACGTCCACCAGGTCGCTCATCTGCTTAGTCTGACCCAGCGCGCGGTCGTCACCCAGGGTATCGAGTTTTTCCAGCTCGTTCAGCTTGGTACCCACATCCGCAACGACCGTCAGGACGTTGTTCTGCGCGTTTTTAATACCGATCTGCGCGTTGGAAATCACCTGGCCCTGCGCGGCGGCCGCGGCCGGATCGTTCTCAATCGGCGTCTTCAGCGAAGCAATGGCGGAATCAAGGATTTTAAACATGTTGGTATCGCCATAGCCCCCGCCCGGCAACTCTTCCGCATTACTGGTAATGCTCTCGAAGATCTGCTGGCCGGTATGGCTGATCGCCATATTTCGCGCCGTATCGACCTGCTGAGTGATCGCCTCAGCGCCGCCATTGTAGGTGCCGCTCACGGCATCAAACGGAGCGCTCTCGGTCTTGTAACCCGCAAAGATAAAGCGACCATTGCCATCCGTCGTGTTAGCCAGGTTCATCAGCTGGTCGCGGATCCCCTGGATATCGGTCGCCAGAGAGAGACGGTCGTCATCGCTTAAGGTGCCGTTTGACGCGTAGACCAGCTTCTCACGCACGCTTGATAACGCGGTGTTCACCTGGGTCAGCACGTTATCTTCCAGCGACACTTTTTGCGTGGCAAAGGTGCGCGCTAACGCGAACTGGCTGTTTTGAGACTGGGATTGCGACAGAACAATAGACTGTGAAGCCGCAATAGGATCGTCCGACGGACGGTTAACGCGCTTGCCGGTGGACATTTGTTCACCATAGCTCAGCCATCTGCTCTGGGAATCGGTGATCCCGCGCATGTTCTGCTCATACATCATCTGGGTGCTAATACGCATTTTTCACCTCAACCTTAACGAATGTTGATAATTGCATCGAAGAGCGTACTGGCAGTCTGAAGCACCTGCGCGTTGGCGAGGTAATACTGCTGATAACGCTGCAGGTTGCCATACTCTTCGTCGAGGTTTACCCCGGAGATGGTCTGCTGCTGCTTAATTAACTGCGTTTCCACATTGGCTTTCGTCTGGCTGCTGACTTTCAGTGAAGCGGTGGTGCTCCCCACGGTGCTCACCAGCGAGGCGTAGGCATCGTTGAAGGTTTTGTTCCCGCCGACCACTTTGCTGTTTTGCAGATCGAGCATTTTCTGCCCGTTGCGGTTATCGCTTTCACCGCCGTTCTGCACCGCAGCCATGGCCAGTTTGGATTCGTCGCTGATGGACAGTTCCATGTTCATGATGACGTCGGACACAGGCTTCACGGTAAAGCTGTCTTTGGCGTTAGCCGAACCGCTGACGTTCACGTTGAGACCGTCAAACGACAGATTGCCGCTGGCATCCGGGCTCATCGTAAAGCTGGTCTTGTCCGACGTGCGGGTGATGGTCCAGTCGGTGCCGTTAAACTGCAGCTTATAATCCGTTGCCTGAACTTTGGTGCTGTCCGCAACGGTGGCATTGACGACAGCCGTGCCGCTATTTTTGCTGTTGGAAAGCACAGCCGGAGAACCAAAGCCGAACAGTTTACCGCCCGCATCGCCGTTCGCATCAAAACCGGCCTCATGCTGCTTATTCATTGCGTCAGCAAACGCCAGCGCCATCTGGTTCAGGGTGTTACGAGCCTTGTCCAGATCTTCCGCGCGGAAGGTGAGCAAACCACCTAACGAACCGGTGGTGATCATCTTTTCCGGGATCTCGACATTACCCGCAACCTCATCGACGTAGGCGATAGTGGTACGGGAAGGATCGGCGCTGGACTTCACGGCAGCCAGCTGGTTAGCTTTGCTGCCCTGCACCAGGCTGTAGCCGTTGCCGAAAGAGATGTTAAACGTGCCGCTATCCTGAACCGAAACTTCCACACCCACGATTTTGTTCAGCTCGTTGACGAGCTGATCGCGCTGGTCGAGCAGATCGTTAGGTGATGCGCCCGCGCCGACGCCGGTGAGGCGGGAAATCTGATCGTTCAGATTGGCAATCTGTTTGGCATAGTTGTTAATCTGCGAAACGCTGGTACCGATCGCCGTATTCACCTGCGTATCCTGATCGCGGAGATACTGATCGTTGGTTTTGAACTGATTGACCAGACCGCCCGCTTTTCCCAGCACCGTCTGACGTGCAGCCGGGTCTTCCGCGTTGCTCACCAGCGTTTGCAGGCTTTTAAAGAAATCCTGCAGGGTGGTGGAAAGGGAATTGGTGGTATCGGAGAGCACATCGTCAATTTTTGACATTTGCTGATAGCGCGTCGTCAGGCCGCTGCTCTGGGTCTGCGCGGCGCGCAGCTGGTTGGTGATGAAAGCGTCATATTCACGCTGGACACCGGAGACATACACCCCGTTACCCACCCAGCCACCGCCGGTCAGCGTGCTGTTAGATGCACCCAGCACCGTCGTCTGGCGGGTGTAACCTGCCACGTTATAGCTTGAAATATTATTACTGACGGTATTGAGTGCCGACTGCGCGGCACTGAGGCCACTCATGGCGCTGTTAATCAAACTGGACATGGGGGTTCCTTTTATACGTTCAGACACGAGTCCTGATGAAGGTTATCGGCAACCTCCACCGGGACTTGAGAACTTTCAGAACAGATTTTCGATATCTGTGCTATAGGCTTTGCTGACCTTCTCGCCCATGGATTTCAGCTGCTGGATCATGCTGGTGAGCTTGCGCGCGTAGTTCGGGTCGGTCGCGTAGCCCGCGTTTTGCAGGGCCTGAGCGCCCTGCTCCGCCGTTGCCGCCTGCGTAACGGCGGTATAACGCGGATTTCGGCTCAGCAGACCCACATAGTCAGACAACGCTTCCAGATAAGAGCTGTAAACGCGGAATTTGGCTTTCACCTTCACCGCCGCGCCGTTCTCATATTCCGTGGTCGTGATCTCGGTGGTCGGCCCCTTCCAGCTGGAGGTAGCCTTCACGCCGAAGATGTTGAAGCTCGGGTCGCCGTTTTCCTTGCGGATCTGGCGCTGGCCCCAGCCCGACTCAAGCGCGGCCTGGGCCAGAATCAGGTGGTGAGGCACGCCGCTCTGTTCACTGGCCAGTCGCGCAGGCAGAGAAAGCTGCGCCAGGAAGTCTTTGCTGTCACCGGAAAGCGCCTCATCGCCGCCGCCGGTTGCCTTCGGTATCGCTTTACGCACCATCTGCGTCAGCGCCTGGTTCTGATAACTGGTCACCGTTTCCAGGTCGAACTTCATCGGCACCTGCTGCGGCTGAGCTTCTGGCGCAATACCCTGTGCGGCGGCGGTCTGTTTGACAATCATGTCAGCCAGACCGAGGCCTTTACCGGCGGTCATCTGCTGCGCAATCTGCTGGTCATACATGCTGGTGTAAAGACGCGTTGAATCGCTGCTGAACATTCCGTCTTTCGGCAGGGTTTCACGCATGCTTTTCAGCATCATCTGTACAAACATCCCTTCCACCTGGCGGGCAACCGGGCGGATATTCGCCGCCGGGTCTTTGCCTGCTTTGGATTTCAGTTCGTTGAGCGACTGGGCGTCCCAGGCGGCACTGGTCAACAGTTTGCTATCGGTCAGCATCAGATGATTTCCAGTTTGGCGCGCAGGCAGCCCGCGCTTTGCATGGATTGCAGAATCGACATCAGATCCATCGGCGTGGCACCCAGCGCGTTCAGGGCGCGCACCACGCTGTTCAGGTTGGCGCTGGAGCGCACGCTCTGCAGGGAACCGCCGCTCTGACGCAAATCAATCTGCGTTTGCGGCGTCACCACCGTCTGGCCACCGCCAAACGGCGTGTCAGGCTGGCTGACGTTGGCAGAACGGTTAACCGTCACCGACAGGTTACCCTGCGCCACGGCGCAGCTATCCAGCGACACTTCCCGGTTCATCACTACCGATCCCGTACGGGAGTTGATGATCACTTTGGCATCCTGCACCGAGACGTTCACTTCCATATTCTGGATATCTGCCAGCATGCGCACCTGGTTGCTGCTGCCAGTCGAGGTGCGGATCTGCACGGTACGCGCATCCAGCGCCGTCGCATTACCGTAGCCGCGGTTGCGGTTGATGGTGTCCGCAATCTGCTGCGCCATCGTGAAGTCTTCATTATTCAGCTGCAGGTTGATGGTGTTGCTCGCACCAAACTGAGTCGGCAGTTCACGCTCGATGATCGCACCGTTGGTGATGCGCCCGCCGTTCAGCTGGTTCACCTGCACGCTGCTTCCGCCAGCGGATGCGCCTGCACCGCCAACCAGAATGTTGCCCTGCGCCAGCGCGTAGACCTGGCTGTCGACGCCTTTCAGCGGGGTCATCAGCAGCGTACCGCCGCGCAGGCTTTTGGCGTTACCCATTGAAGAGACCACCACGTCAATGGTCTGCCCCTGGCGCGCAAACGCCGGGTAGGACGCAGTAACCATTACCGCGGCCACGTTTTTCAGCTGCATGTTAGTTCCCGCCGGCACGGTAATGCCGAGCTGGGAAAGCATGTTGTTTAAGCTTTGTGTGGTAAACGGCGTCTGGGTCGTCTGGTCACCCGTGCCGTCCAGCCCCACGACCAGGCCATACCCAATCAGCGAGTTTTCGCGAACGCCCTGGACGCTGGTAAGATCGCGAATGCGGTCGGCCTGGGCAAACGTTGCAACAAGAACCAGCGCCGCGGCGAAGATCGATTTAAACATGGGTCACCTCGCTTACATCGGCGATAAATTAAGGAAGAAGCGCTGCAGCCAACCCATATTCTGCGCTTCATTAATGTAGCCGTTACCGACGTACTCAATGCGCGCATCCGCCACCTGCGTGGACGGAACGGTGTTGGTGCCGCTGATGGTGCGTGGATTCACCACGCCCGAGAAGCGAATGAATTCAGTGCCCTGGTTAATGGCGATCTGTTTTTCACCCACGACGTGTAAATTGCCGTTAACCAGCACCTGGTCAACCGTGACCGTCAGCGTACCGCTGAAGGTGTTGCTGGCGTTCGCGCCACCTTTACCGTTAAAGGTGTTGCCGCCGGAGGCCTCAACATCCGCACGGGCATTGCCGAACAGGCCCTGCAGATAGCGTGGAACGGTGTCGAAGCCAAAATTGGTTTTGCCATCGCGGCTGGCGTTCGCTGACGAGCTCTTGCTCGCGCTGACGTTTTCCTGCAGCACAATGGTCAGTGTATCGCCAACATTACGCGGGCGGCGATCTTCAAACAGCGGCTGATAACCGTAGTTAATCGGCTGCGCGGTCTGGAAAATGGAGCCGTTAACAACTGGCGCAGGGCCAGGAACGGGTTGGGCAGTCGTCGCACCCTGGACCAATGGTTTAGACGGGATCAAGGCACACCCGCTGAGGGTGACAGCCAGAACAGTCAATATCGGATAACGAAACGCCGCGTTTTTTTGCATTGCCTTCATCTTCGAAAACAGGGAGCCGGTGCGGCGTTTACCGCACCGGGCTACACCTTAGAGTTGCGTCAGTTTCTGCAGCATCTGATCGGTCGTCGAGACTGCTTTACTGTTAATTTCATACGCGCGCTGGACCTGGATCATATTCACCAGCTCTTCCGCCACGTTCACGTTGGAGGTTTCGACATACCCCTGATACAGCAGACCCGCACCGTTCAGGCCTGGCGTGCTTTCATTTGGCGTACCGGAGGATTGCGTTTCGGTGTAGAGGTTCTCACCAATGCTCTCCAGACCGGTATCGTTCATGAAGGTGGTCAGGTTGAGCTGTCCGACCTGAACCGGCGCGGCCTGCCCCTGCTGGGTCACGCTCACGATGCCGTCACGGCCGATGGTAATGCTCAGGGCGTTCGCCGGAATGGTGATCGCAGGTTGAACCTGGAAACCGCCCGCCGTCACCAGCTGACCGTTCTGATCGACCTGGAAGGAACCATCACGGGTGTAGGCAGAGGTCCCGTCAGGCAGCTGCACCTGGAAGAAGCCCTGGCCTTTGATCGCCACGTCTTTGCTGTTGTTGGTCTGAGACAGGTTGCCCTGGCTGTGCAGACGCTCGGTCGCCACCGGACGAACGCCGGTACCAATCTGCAGGCCTGACGGCAGCGTCGTCTGTTCAGATGACTGCGCGCCCGGCTGACGGATGGTTTGATAAAGCAAATCTTCGAAAACGGCACGCTGACGCTTGAAACCATTGGTGCTCACGTTTGCCAGGTTGTTGGCAATCACGTCCATGTTGGTTTGCTGCGCGTCCAGGCCAGTTTTCGCGATCCATAAAGAACTGATCATAAAGAGTCCTGTTAACTCATCGACAGAAGTTGGTTAGCCTTGCCCGCGTTTTCGTCCACGCTGCTGATGATCTTCATCTGCATTTCAAAACGACGGGCGCTGGCGATCATGTCGCTCATGGCGGCTACCGGCTTAACGTTGCTGCCTTCCAGAACGCCGGACATCACGCGGATGCTCGGATCGGCCTGTAATGTGGCACCACGGGTGGCATGAGCGGCCTGGGTCAGACGGAACATGCCGTCATCGCCACGCTGCACCTCTTTGCCTTCCGCTTTGACCAGCTTCAGACGCCCGACGGGGGCAACGGTGTTGGCCGGATCGCCCGGGTTCAGCGCCGAAATGGTACCGTCAGCCGCGATGGTCAGCTCAGAGCCTTCCGGCACGGTCAGCGGGCCCGCCTCACCCATCACCGGATGGCCCTGAATCGTCAGCTGGCCGGTGGCGCTGACCTGGATATTCCCGTTTCGGGTATAGCCTTCACCGCCGTCGGCGGTCTGCACCGCCAGCCAGCCGTCCTGCTGCAGGGCAACGTCCAGCGGGCGTGAGGTGTAATCCATCTGCCCTGGCGTCATATCTGCGCCAGGGGTGGATGCCGCCACCAGCGTACGGGTCGGCAGGGAGAGCCCTTCCACCGGCACCGCACGCAGCGCATTCAGCTGCGCGCGAAAGCCCGGCGTCGAGGCGTTGGCCAGGTTGCTGGCGGTAACGGCCTGCTGGTTGAGCGTCTGACTTGCCGCGCCCATCGCGGTATATATTGCGTGATCCATTGCGCTTTCCTGTTAGCCGCTTAACGCAGGTTAACCAGCGTGTTGAGGATCTGGTCCTGAGTCTTGATGGTCTGCGCGTTCGACTGATAGTTACGCTGCGCGACAATCATGTTCACCAGTTCTTTACTCAGGTCCACGTTAGAGGCTTCCAGCGCGCCGTTGGTCAGCGTGCCGAAGTTACCGGTTCCCGCCGTACCCAGCAGCGCCACGCCGGAGGACTGGGTAGCCGACCAGACGTTATCACCTTCAGATTTCAGGCCTTCGTTGTTGGCAAAGTTTGCCAGCACGATCTGGCCCAGCACCTGAGTCTGCTCGTTGGAGTAGTTCCCGACGACGGTGCCGTCATCGTTAATCTGATAGCTCACCAGGTCGCCCGGCTTGAAGCCGTTCTGGTTGGTCGCCACGATATTGTTTGCACCGGTGTTCTGCTGCATGGAGTTCTGGAAGCTCAGGGAGAAGGTCGCAGCCGTCGCACCGCTGACAGAACCCGTGGTGATGTTAATTGCCGGCGTGGCGTTTGGCGTTGTGCTCAGTACACCCGCAGCGTCGTAGTTATAGACACCCGCCAGGTTACCGTTCGCATCAAAGTTCATCTGCGCCGCTTTGGCCGCTGTAGAACCCGCAACGCTGCCGTCCTGAGTGTAAAGATCCCATTTATTGTCGGCCGTCTTAACGTAGTAGACATACATGTTATGGGCGTTACCCTGGCTGTCGAATACGGTCACGGTCCCTTTTTTGTTATAGGTATCCGGGTTAGTCGCATCGAAGGGGGCCGTTTGAACAGGATCGGTTGAGTTCAGGTTGATCTGCTGCGACGCGGTGGTGGTCGATTTCGCCGCCATCAGGGTATTCGGGATAGTAATCGCCTGAGGGTTCGCACCGGTCTGAACGGTTGGTGGCGTACCCGCTACCGGGTAGCCCGTCAGCTGCATGCCCTGCATGTTAACCAGCGTACGGTTTTCATCCAGCTTGAACTGACCGTTACGGCTGTAGAACACAGAGCCGTTGGAATCGACCATACGGAAGAAACCGTTCTGGCTGATGGCAACGTCCAGACCACGACCGGTGTTGGTGGTGGTGCCGTCGGTAAAGTCCTGAGTGATGCCCGCAACTTTTACGCCCAGACCCACTTTGGAACCGGCAAACATGTCTGCAAAGGACGCAGAACCGGATTTAAAACCATAGGTCGCGGAGTTGGCGATGTTGTTGCCAATGACGTCCAGGTTGGTGGCCGCAGCATTCAGGCCGCTGACCGCTTGAGAAAAGGCCATGACTTACTCCTGATAAGTGTTAAGGCTTAGATAATCTGCCGAACTTCGTCGAGTGTGGTGGTACCCGAGGTACCCAAATCCAGTTTGTTGCCGTCGCCCCCTTTAATCACGCCCTGAACCAGCGCGAACTGCAGCGGCTGCGCCACCAGCTGGGTCGTTCCGTTGCTGGCGCTAATCGCGACTTTGTAGGAGCCATTTGGTGCTTTCGTGCCGTCGGTCAGGCTGCCATCCCAGGTAAAGGTGTGAACGCCCGCTTTCAGCTCGCCAATTTCAATGGTGCGTACTACCACGTTGTTGGCATCCGTGATCGTTGCGGTAACCTTGTCAGCCGGTTGTTGCAACTCAACGCCGAACGGCGTTGTGGTGGTGGTCGACGTACCGTCGGTGGTGCTGGTGCCCGCCAGGATCGTGGTTCCCGGGATCATCACCCCGTGACCAATCAGGCTTGCCGCCTGCAGAGACTGGGCGCTGTTAATCTGGCCGGAGACGGAACCGAGGGTCGTGTTCAGTTTCTCAATGCCGCTCACGGTACTGATCTGCGCAAGCTGCGTGGTCAGTTCGTTGTTCTGCATTGGGTTCGTGGGATCCTGATTCTTAAGCTGCGCCACCAGCAGGGTCAGAAAGCTGCTCTGCAGATCGGAGGCATTGCTTCCCGTCAGGGAGCTGGAATTCGTCGAACTTTTGGTGTTGTTAACACCCGAGTTCGTCGGATCATTCACATTTACGGCGATGGACATGCATGTCTCCTTTACTGGCCGAGAGTGAGTGTTTTGAGCATCATGCTCTTCACGGTATTAAGCACTTCGACGTTCGCCTGGTAGCTACGGGATGCCGACATGGAGTTCACCATCTCACCTACCACGTCCACGTTGGGCATCTTCACGTATCCGTTAGCGTCCGCGAGCGGGTTACCGGGCTCGTAGACCAGCTTGTCCGGCGCCTGGCTTTCAACCACATCAGATACCTTCACGCCGCCCGTTGCCGCGCCTGGCGCAGCATCAACCTGAAACACCACCTGTTTGGCACGATAAGGCTGCCCGTCAGGTCCGGTCACGCTGTCGGCGTTAGCCAGGTTACTGGCCGCCACGTTCAGACGTTTGGACTGGGCGGTTAACGCCGAGCCGGCGATATCAAAAATATTCAGCAAGGCCATTTATCAGTTGCCCCCCTGCAGGACGTTCATCATGCCTTTGATTTGTCCGCCGAGTAGGGTCAGGCCCGTCTGGTATTTCAGGCTGTTATCGGCAAACTGCGTACGCTCCCGGTCCATATCCACGGTGTTACCGTCGAGTGAAGGCTGGTCGGGAATGCGATAAAGTAAATCGGTCGCTGGCGCGGTCATCGCCTGAGCGGGAATATGGCGAGAGGATGTCATGGCAAGTGCAACACCCGTTCCTTCGGCACGTCCACGCTCCATCACCTTTTTGAGTTCACTGGAAAAATCAATATCGCGCGCCTGATACCCGGGCGTATCGGCGTTAGCGATGTTGGCGGCTAAAATCTCCTGCCGCTGGGCGCGTAAATTGAGCGCTTCCTGCTGAAAACGTAACGCGGCGTCGAGTTTATCGAGCATGTCTCCTCCGCTGATGGCAAAATTTCAGTTCACAGCTTAAATCTCACCCCGTCTCCCCTATCGACGGAATAAGCGCAAAATGCGTCGCTATTTATTCCGTTGATGCAAAACCACTGCAGGTAGAATTCACTCAACTCTGGTAACGGTGGAACTTGCGATGCAAACGTTAAAACGTGGCCTGATGGCAACCTTCTTGCTGTTTAGCCCTCTGGTGCAGGCCGGAGATCTACAGAATGCGCTGACGGATTTTTTCGCGCAGAAGCTGGCGGGCTTTAGCGATGACGTTAACGTGACCATCCGCACGCCGCAGAATCTGTATCCGACCTGCGAGCAGCCGTCCTTTAGCGTGACGGGGACCACGAAGCTGTGGGGCAATGTGAACGTCCTGGCACGCTGCGCCAACGAAAAACGTTATTTACAGGTTGCAGTTCAGGCGACGGGCAATTATGTTGTCGCCGCCGTTCCCATTGCGCGTGGTAGCGCGCTGCAGGCAAACAGCGTGACGTTAAAGCGCGGGCGTCTGGATCAGCTCCCGCCGCGCACAATGCTGGACATTAACCAGGCACAGGACGCCGTCAGCCTGCGCGATGTCGCACCGGGCCAGCCGATTCAACTCTCCATGCTGCGCCAGGCGTGGCGTGTCAAAGCGGGACAGCAGGTGATGGTGGTTGCCAACGGAGACGGCTTTAGTATCAACAGTGAAGGGAAAGCGTTAAACAATGCTGCGGTGGCGCAAAACGCCCGCGTCAGAATGTCCTCAGGCCAGGTGGTGAGCGGAACCGTCGATTCTGATGGGAATATTCTGATTAACCTATAATCTTTTTAAAGATTTCGCGGCGCGTGCCGATAAATATTCCACTAATGATGATGTCAGGCGCAAACGCCGCGAACCCTCGATGAGGACAACACTATGAGCATTGATCGTACATCAGCCCTGAAGCCGGTAAGCGCTGTACAGCCTCGCGAAACGAACGACGCTACCCCACAGAAAACGCGTCTGGAAAAACCGTCCACGTCTAACAGCACCAGCGTGACCCTGAGCGATGCCCAGGCAAAACTGATGCAGCCAGGCAGCAACGATATCAACATGGAACGCGTTGAAGCGTTGAAAACGGCTATTCGCAACGGTGAGCTGAAAATGGACACCAGCAAAATCGCTGACGCCCTGATTCAGGAAGCACAGAGTTTCTTACAGAGTAACTAACCGTATGAGTCGACTGTCAGAAATACTGGATCAAATGACGGTTGTCCTGAACGACCTGAAAACGGTAATGGACGCTGAACAGCAGCATCTCTCTTCCGGTCACATTAACGGCAGCGCGCTGCAGCGTATTACTGAAGATAAGAGTTCGCTTCTGGCAACGCTGGATTACCTGGAGCAACAGCGTCGCGCTGAGCAGGATCCTAAGCGCAGCGCTAACGACGACATTATTGAGCGCTGGCAGACCATTACCGAAAAAACCCAGCATCTGCGCGATCTCAACCAGCATAACGGCTGGCTGCTTGAAGGCCAGATTGAGCGCAATCAGCAGGCGCTTGAGGTGTTAAAGCCGCATAAAGAAACCGGATTGTACGGTGCGGATGGTCAGACGGCGACGGCACGTATTGCGGGTGTTAAAAAGATTTCGATTTAAAGCCTGAGCGACAAATCATGCAGTGGGGAGCACCCTAAGGTGGACTCCCCATTTGGCGTTTATGCCGTCCGGCGGGCAAACTCTTTCACTTTGAAGCCCAGCACGGCAAGCGTGGCGAAGTAAGCAACAACCCCAACGCCTACCACGGCCATCAGCCGCATCAGACGATAAGGCATCGTGCCCAGGGACCACTCCGGCATGACATGCATCATCCCGAGTAACGCAGCAGACATCACCAGCACTGCCACAACTAAACGCACGAGGAAACTCGCCCAGCCCGGCTGCGGCGTAAAGATATCCTGTTTGCGCAACTGCCAGTACAGCAGCCCGGCATTGAGACAGGCCGCCAGACCGATAGACAGTGACAGACCGGCATGCTTTAGCGGGCCAATAAACGCCAGGTTCATCAGCTGGGTCATGATCAGCGTTACAATGGCAATTTTCACCGGCGTTTTAATGTCCTGACGGGAATAGAACCCCGGCGCCAGCACTTTGACCACTATCAGCCCCATCAGCCCAACCGAATAGGCGATCAACGCGCGCTGGGTCATCGCGGCGTCGAAGGCAGTGAATTTCCCGTACTGGAACAGCGACACCGTCAGCGGCTTGGCCAGAATGCCCAGCGCCACCGCGCTTGGCAGGGCCAGCAGGAAGCAGAGACGCAGGCCCCAGTCCATCAGGCGGCAGTATTCATCATGGTTGCCGCTGGCAAAACTTTTCGACAGCGACGGCAGCAGGATGGTCCCCAGCGCCACGCCCAGCACGCCGGAAGGGAACTCCATCAGGCGGTCAGCGTAGTACATCCAGGAAACAGAGCCCGACACGAGGAACGAGGCAAAGATGGTGTTGATAATCAGCGAGATCTGGCTGACGGAAACGCCGAGAATGGCAGGCCCCATCTGCTTGATGACCCGCATCGCCCCGGCATCTTTAAGGTTGATGCGCGGCAGTACCAGCATGCCGATTTTCTTCAGATGCGGCAGCTGATACGCCAGCTGCAGCACGCCGCCCACGGTAACCGCCCAGGCCAGCGCCAGCACCGGCGGGTTGAAGTGCGGCGCGGCGAACAGGGCAAAACCGATCATGCTGACGTTGAGGAACGTCGGCGCAAACGCCGGAACGGAAAAGCGGTTCCAGGTGTTCAGGATCGCCCCCACCAGCGAGGCCAGCGAGATGAGCAAAATATAGGGGAAAGTAATGCGCAGAAGCTGCGAGGTCAGGGCAAATTTATCCGCCGTGTCGGCAAAGCCGGGCGCGGTCACCATAATCACCCACGGCGCGGCCAGCATCCCGACGACGGTCACCACGGCCAGCGCCAGGGTCAACAGCCCGGAGACATACGACACAAAGACCCGCGTGGCATCTTCACCCTGCTTGCTTTTATATTCCGCCAGAATAGGTACGAATGCCTGGGAAAACGCCCCTTCAGCAAAAATACGACGCAGCAGGTTCGGCAGTTTGAACGCAACGAAAAAGGCGTCCGTTGCCATCCCTGCACCAAAGACCCTTGCCACAATGGCATCGCGCGCAAAACCGAGAACGCGAGAGAACATGGTCATCGAGCTGACGGCCGCCAGCGATTTTAATAAGTTCATTAACGTGAATTTCCAGAACCATACGGATTTGTAGGCCGGGTACGCGTAAGCGCCACCCGGCAAAGCCAACAAGCGGCGCTTAGTCTAACCGGATTTCAACGAATTACTATCCGCAGATGTTACAGCGGGTTATTCACTCATGGCATCGCGCCAGAGCCTTTCCACAATCCGCTGCGCCAGAATGGCCTGC
Organism: Enterobacter chuandaensis; assembly: GCF_039718975.1. Taxonomy (NCBI): domain Bacteria; kingdom Pseudomonadati; phylum Pseudomonadota; class Gammaproteobacteria; order Enterobacterales; family Enterobacteriaceae; genus Enterobacter; species Enterobacter chuandaensis. Next base: position 1,828,861 of record NZ_CP097173.1, on the reverse strand, counting down.
TCGCCGGACGTTTCAGGAACCGTCTGATTTTGCACGCAGGTGATAAAGTGGCGGGCACATCCTGCGAAACCACGTTGCTCCAGAGTGCTTTGCCAGCCGGAAACCGGCTGCATCACCACGCCGCTGCCCTTCTCTTCCCGCCACTCACGCATGTCCGTAATGTCATACAGCGCGCCGTCGGTCACCGCCTGCACGGATTCCCGCTGGCTGCCCGCGCGACGGTGCATGCTGGTGGTGACCTGAAGATGCTCAACGGCAAAATGGTGTTCCGCATACACCATCTGCCCCTGCTCATTGGTGACCAGCGTACCGCTTTTCAGCTGCGCTTCGCCGTTAGTCAGCCACAGCGCGGTGTCCACGACGTGGAGGTAGTCATCGAGAAGGGTAAAGCGCAGATCGTTCGGACCCACGCTGTCGGTACGGTGCTTGTCCATACGCAGCGAGGCCAGATTGCCCGACTGCACCTTCAACTGCTGGTAAAGCGGGGCGAAGCGGCGGTTGAAACCGACCATCAGCGTCAGGTTTTTACGTGCCGCCAGCTCAATCAGCCGTTCGGCGTCCTGAACATTTTCCGCCAGCGGTTTATCCACGCAAACGTGAACCCCCGCATTAAGCAGTTCGCTCACCACCTGATAGTGAGTTGCCGTTGAGGTATGCACAAATACCGCATCGCACTCGCGGGCCAGGTCCTGGATCGATGCGGCATACGGGATACGCCAGGTTTCACAGATGCGTTCTGCCTTTTCTCGGGTAGGTGACCATGCCCCTTGCAGCGTCCAGTCAGACGCAGCGCCCAAGACGGGCAGCCAGGCTTTCTGCGCAATACCACCCAACCCCACCACGCCAATGCGTAATTTTTTCACCGTTAGTCTCCCAAATGTGCCAGCAGTGCATCCAGACGCTGTTTCAGCCCGGCCACCTCGTCTTCCAGTGCCTCTACGCGCGCGGCAAGGTCGTCACTGTTTGCAGGGCGATCCGATTCCGTCGCCACGCTTTCGGCGTCAACGTCACCGCTGAACAGATGCATATAGCGGCTCTCACGTTTACCCGGCTCGCGCGCCAGACGCACTACGTAAGGGCCATCATCGCGCGTGGCCAGCCCTTCCAGCGTCTGCTCGACCTCCTGCATGTCGCTGAACTCATGCATACGGGAGGCGCGCGAACGCAACTCCCCCGGCGTTTGCGCCCCACGCAGCAGCAGCGTGGTAATAACCGCCACTTCCGCACTGCTCAGCTTCAGGTCGCCAAATTCGGAGTTACAAAAGCGCTGTTCGTATTTGGTCACGCGGTTGCCGAAGCCGTTGACGGTGCGCAGATAGTGGCGTTTTACCAGCGCATCCAGCACGTCCTGAACCTCATGCTCGCTGAGGTTCATCACCGGCTCACGGTTGGTCTTCTGGTTGCAGGCCATGGTCACGGCGTTAACAGAGAGCGGATACTGCTCCGGCGTGGTGACCTGTTTTTCAAGTAAGCACCCAATTACGCGCGCTTCCGTACCGTTTAGCTGATATTTCATCTTTTCTCCTTAACGACCTGCAGTCCAGTCACGGGTGGTTAATGCCGTCAGAACGTGGTCGCGCCACTCTCCGTCTATCAGCAGATAGTCTTTGGCATAACCCTCTTTCTCGAACCCTAAACGCGCCAGCAAATTGCCGCTGCGCTGATTATGCGGCATGTAGTTCGCCATGATGCGATGAATATGCTGCGTGCGTTGCATATAGCGGATCGCCACCGTCAACGCCTCGTACATCAGCCCCTGCCCCTGCCATTTCTGGCCGATGGAGTAGCCAAGGTAGCAGGCGTGAAACGACCCGCGCACCACGTTCGAGAAATTGGCGATGCCGATAATCTCTTTCTCTTCTGGATCCAGCAGCGCGAAATAAAATGCGCTGCCCTGCTTATGAAACTCAGCAATCATGCCGAGGCGCGCCTGCCAGCCGGAGGGGTAACAATGGCTTTCATCCCGAACGGGTTCCCAGGGTTTTAAAAACTGGCGATTCTCGGCGTAATAATCCGCCAGACGCCAGGCATCACGCTCATGCACCAGACGAACGACCAGCCGGTCCGTTGTCAGACGCACTTTTGGCACATTACTGCGATAGCCAAACATCAATACCACTCCTTCCCGTCACTTCTGCTTACCCATTAGCTTTACTATACCTGCGCCTGTGCCGTCTGTGAAAACAGTGACATACCATTTTGACCTCTTTTCACATTTTTCGATGAGAACTCTCTATCAAAGCACCTTTTTGATAAAAAAATATTGTCGCGCCGAGGGGTGGGAAAAAACGCGGCGACACCGCAGAATGTTAGCGTGCTCACCTTCTTATTTTCCCTGGAGGGAAAATGTCCCGCGTATCACAGGCGAGGAGCCTGGGTAAATATTTCCTCTTAGTCGATAACATGCTGGTCGTGCTCGGCTTTTTTGTCGTGTTCCCCCTCATCTCGATCCGCTTTGTCGATCAAATGGGCTGGGCGGCGCTGATGGTCGGTATTGCGCTGGGGCTACGCCAGTTTGTTCAGCAGGGTCTGGGCGTCTTTGGCGGCGCAATCGCTGACCGCTTTGGCGCTAAACCGATGATCGTTACCGGTATGCTGCTGCGCGCGGCAGGCTTTGCCACGATGGCGGTTGCCCACGAGCCCTGGCTGCTCTGGTTCTCCTGCTTCCTCTCCGGTATTGGGGGCACCCTGTTTGATCCGCCGCGCACCGCGCTGGTGGTGAAGCTGATTCGTCCGCAGCATCGTGGTCGCTTCTTCTCCATTCTGATGATGCAGGACAGTGCCGGGGCAGTTGTCGGCGCGCTGCTGGGCAGCTGGCTGCTGCAGTACGATTTCCGCCTCGTCTGTGCGGCCGGGGCAGTGCTCTTTATTCTGTGCGCGCTGTTTAACGGCCTCTATCTTCCTGCCTGGAAGCTGTCGACGGTGAAAGCGCCGGTGCGCGAGGGGCTCGGACGCGTGCTGCGCGACAAGCGTTTTGTTACCTACGTGTTGACCTTAACCGGGTATTACATGCTGGCCGTACAGGTGATGCTGATGCTGCCGATCATGGTGAACGATATTGCGGGCACGCCTGCTGCGGTGAAATGGATGTACGCCATTGAAGCCTGCCTGTCGTTAACGCTGCTCTACCCCATTGCCCGCTGGAGTGAACGGCGTTTTCGCCTGGAGCATCGTCTGATGGCCGGGCTGTTTCTGATGACGCTGAGCATGATGCCGATTGGTCTGGTAAACACGCTTCAGCAGCTTTTTACGCTGATCTGCACCTTCTACATCGGCTCCATCATCGCCGAGCCCGCCCGCGAAACGCTGAGCGCCTCACTCGCCGATGCGCGTGCGCGCGGCAGTTATATGGGCTTCAGCCGCCTGGGTCTGGCCTTTGGCGGTGCGCTGGGCTACACCGGCGGCGGCTGGCTGTTCGATGCCGGCAAGGCGCTGAACCAGCCGGAGCTTCCCTGGATGATGCTCGGCGTGGTGGGCGTCATGACGCTTTTCGCCCTGTGGTGGCAGTTCAGCCAGAAGCGCAGCGCGAGCGGCATGCTCGAGCCTGGCGCGTAGCCTTTCCCTCCGGCGGGAGAAAACTCCCGCCTCACTTCTCAGTATTTTCTGCTGGTTTCTGCCATTTCACACTGACATACTTGCGTAACAGGACAGAAGCGCCGATTTTTCGTTGAGGAACACTATGAAGAAAATTGTCATTGCCGCCGCATTTATTGTCAGCGGTCTGCTGGTGGGCTGTAACCAGCTTACGCAATACACCGTCAGTGAGCAGGAAATTAATCAGGCGCTGGAAAAACATAATAATTTCTCTAAAGACATTGGCGTGCCGGGGCTAGCCGATGCCCACATCGTTCTCACCAATCTCACCAGCCAGATTGGTCGTGAAGAGCCGAATAAAGTCACTCTGGCCGGTGATGCCGCTCTTGATATGACCTCTCTTTTTGGTAATCAGAAGGCCAACATCAAGCTCAAGCTGAAGGCGCTTCCCGTGTTCAATAAAGAAAAAGGGGCAATTTTCCTCCAGGAGATGGAGGTGGTCGATGCGCAGGTTTCGCCGGACAAGATGGCGCCGGTTCTGCAAACCCTGATGCCCTATCTGAACCAGTCGCTGCGAAATTACTTTAACCAGCAGCCAGCGTACGTCTTAAGCGAAGACAACAGCAAGGGCGAAGCTCTGGCGAAAAAATACGCAAAAGGCATAGAGGTGAAGCCGGGAGAAATCATCATTCCTTTCACCGATTAACCTGAAGGGCGCTGCGGCGCCCTTTTTTTTACGGAAAAGTGTGCAAACGAAAACGTTTCCGCTTATGATTTGTGTCCGGCAAAAACAGCCATCCTTATGACTGATTCCTGACAAGCCGGAGCTTCCATGACTGCACAACCCCAGGTTCTTAAAATCCGCCGCCCTGACGACTGGCATATCCATCTGCGTGATGGCGATATGCTGAAAACCGTCGTGCCCTATACCAGCGAAATTTATGGCCGCGCGATTGTCATGCCAAACCTGGTTCCGCCAGTCACCACCGTCGATGCCGCGATCGCCTACCGCCAGCGCATTCTGGATGCCGTTCCGGCGGAACATGATTTCACCCCGTTGATGACCTGCTACCTCACCGATTCGCTGGATCCAAATGAAGTGGAACGCGGATTTAACGAAGGCGTATTTACGGCGGCGAAACTCTATCCGGCAAATGCCACCACCAACTCCAGCCACGGCGTTACCAGCATTGATGCCATCATGCCGGTGCTGGAACGTATGCAGAAGCTGGGCATGCCGCTGCTGGTGCATGGTGAAGTGACGCATGCGGAGATTGACATCTTCGACCGTGAAGCCCGTTTTATCGAAACCGTCATGGAGCCCCTGCGCCAGCGTCTGCCCGCGCTCAAAGTGGTGTTTGAACATATCACCACGAAAGACGCGGCAGAGTATGTGCGTGACGGCAACGAGCTGATTGCCGCGACCATCACCCCGCAGCACCTGATGTTTAACCGTAACCATATGCTGGTGGGCGGGGTGCGTCCCCACCTGTACTGCCTGCCGATCCTCAAGCGCAACGTACACCAGCAAGCGCTGCGCGAGCTGGTTGCCAGCGGCTTCTCTCGCGCGTTCCTGGGCACGGACTCTGCGCCTCATGCCCGCCATCGTAAAGAGGCGAGCTGCGGCTGCGCAGGTTGCTTCAACGCCCCAACGGCGCTTGCCAGCTACGCGACCGTCTTTGAAGAGATGAACGCGCTGGAACATTTTGAAGCGTTCTGCTCTCTTAACGGTCCGCGCTTCTACGGCCTGCCGGTCAACGACACCTTCATTGAACTGGAGCGCAAAGCGAGCCACGTTGAGGAGTCCATTGCCCTGACGGATGACACGCTGATCCCTTTCCTGGCGGGTGAAACCGTCAACTGGACGGTAAAACGTTAAAAAATCAGTGCCCCTTGTTGTCAAAACGATAATATACCTGTATAAATAAACAGTATATTACACAGGGGGCATTTATGCGTATTGAAGTCACCATAGCCAAAACTACCGTTCTGCCTGCTGGCGCGCTTGACGCTCTGGCAGGCGAATTATCCCGCCGTATTAACAGCACATTTCCCGACAACGCGGGCGCCGTAACGGTGCGTTACGCCGCTGCGAACAACCTCTCCGTCATGGGTGCCGCGAAAGAAGATAAAGATCGCATCAGCGAAATCCTGCAGGAAACGTGGGAAAGCGCGGACGACTGGTTCATCACGGATTAACACTGCTCCCTCATTGTGTTTTTTTGCCGGGTCGCCCCGGCTTTTTTTTGTCCGAAATTCCTAAAGTTCAAATTAATTCAGCGTCTTCTTAAAAAATCGTGAACGAGATGGTGTTTTATTGTTCGAACAATCCTAAAAAGCAGAAAAATGTGTTGCTACCTGTTTATTTTTCCCGTTGGAACCCTTATTACTTGGTATACTGAAGATGCTTTCAGAAAAACATGCATTGAACCTCAGAGCCGTTGTCTTCTAACACGCATTTAGGGGGTTATAATGGAAAAGAATAGCGAAGTCATCCAGACCCACCCACTCGTTGGCTGGGATATCAGTACCGTAGATAGCTACGATGCGCTGATGCTGCGTTTGCACTACCAGACCCCGAATCAACTCAACCGTGACGAAGCGGAAGTTGGACAGACGTTGTGGCTAACAACAGACGTCGCCCGTCAGTTTATTTCTATTTTAGAGGCAGGTATTGCAAAAATAGAATCTGGCGACTATCAGGAAAATGAGTATAAACGGCACTAACGTTATGCCCACTTTTCACTCTACAGGCACCCTCGCGGTGCCTTATTTATTTCCCGCTTGTTTACGCCCGCGTTGTTAATTACTCTGCTAACAAAACGTTAGTTTACGAGATGCATATGAGATACGACTTAATCATTATTGGTAGCGGCTCCGTCGGATCGGCCGCCGGTTATTACGCGACACAGGCAGGGCTTAACGTCCTGATGATTGACGCCCATCTGCCGCCCCACAAGGAAGGCAGTCATCACGGGGACACACGCCTCATTCGCCATGCCTATGGCGAAGGTGAACGCTATGTTCCGCTGGTGCTTCGCGCCCAGACGCTGTGGGACGAGCTGGCGAAACAGACTGAAGAGCGCATTTTCGAGCGCACGGGGGTGATCAACCTCGGTCCGGCTCGTTCAGAATTTCTCGCCAGCGTCGAACGCAGCGCGAAAGCCTTTAATCTTGACGTTGAGACGCTGGACGCGACGGGCATTACCGCCCGCTGGCCTGAAATTACCGTCCCGGATGATTATATCGGCCTTTTTGAAGCCAACTCCGGCGTGCTGCACTGTGAAACGGCGATCAAAACCTGGATCGACCTTGCCGCCAAAGCGGGCTGCGCGCAGCTGTTTAACTGCCCGGTGAATGCCATCACGCATGATGCTAATGGCGTCACGGTGACGACCCCTGACGGCGACTATTCCGCGTCCCGCCTGCTGGTGAGCGCGGGAACCTGGGTCACCCGCCTGCTGCCAGATCTGCCCATCCAGCCGGTACGTAAGGTCTTCTCGTGGTTCCAGTCGGATGGTCGCTACAGCGCGCAGAATAAATTCCCGGCATTCACTGGCGAATTAACGAATGGCGATCAGTTTTACGGGTTCCCTTCCGAGAAAGACGCGCTCAAGATTGGGAAACACAACGGCGGGCAGGTTATCTCCTCACCTGAGGAGCGCAAACCGTTTGGCGCCTACCCGCAGGATGGTTCAGAAGCCTTCTCGTTCCTGCGCAATATTCTCCCGGGCGTTGGTGGCTTACTGTATGGCGCGGCCTGTACCTACGACAACACGCCGGATGAAGACTTTATCATTGATACGCTGCCGGGACATGACAATACCCTGCTGATCACCGGGCTGAGCGGCCATGGCTTCAAATTCGCATCCGTGCTGGGTGAAATCGCCGCGCAGTTTGCCCAGGGTATCACGCCGCAGTTTGATCTGACCCCCTTCTCACTCTCGCGTTTTAACGGATAATCGGCAATGGGCTCCGGCAATACCGGGGTCCATTTTCTTCATACTCAGTGGCGGGGCGTTATGCGCAGGATCGTTTCTTTTCTCATCAATAATATTCGCGAGCACCTGATGCTCTATATCTTATTGTGGGCGCTGCTGGCTATCATTGATGTTATTTACGTTGTGTTTTATTGAAATCACTGACTGACATTAATTGACGTTACTTTATGTTTATTTAATCTTTTTTCTTCCGCCTATTGCCTCTTGCACGAAGCCATTGAATTAATCTTGCCGATTCTTTTCAAAATCGCTGAAATAAATAAAATAAAAATCAATAGTCAATTATTTCAGTTGCAATATCACGTCTTCCCGTTCATTTTTACGTTTCGGTTAATTTGAAAATGGACATTCTGATGCAATTGCGTAACTCCTCCCGGCGCTACGGAATAATATCCATAAGTTTACACTGGATATTTGCCATTGCCGTCTATGGTATGTTCGGACTTGGACTCTGGATGGTGACGCTCAGCTATTATGACGGCTGGTATCATCAGGCTCCCGAGTTGCATAAAAGCATCGGCGTTCTGCTGATGCTGGGGCTGGTTTTTCGCACTGTCTGGCGACATATTTCCCCGCCACCTGCGCCACTAAAGACATACGGTAAAATTACCCGCGTCAGCGCCGTTGCCGCGCATATTGCGCTCTACGCGCTGCTCTTTGCCATCCTGATCAGCGGTTACCTCATCTCGACGGCAGACGGTAAACCGATTAGCGTGTTCGGCCTCTTTGACGTCCCGGCCACGCTCAGCGATGCAGGAGCTCAGGCTGACACCGCAGGCGTCGTTCACCTCTGGCTTGCCTGGAGCGTGGTGATCCTGTCCGTGCTGCACGGGCTCGCCGCCCTTAAACACCATTTTATTGATAAAGACGATACGCTTAAGCGCATGCTTGGCCGCTCGTCAGTTGACTCTGGAGCATAAAATGAAAAAACACCTGCTGGGTATCGCCCTGGGTTCTCTGTTATTTACCGCCGGTTCCGCCGTGGCGGCTGATTATAAAATTGATAAAGAAGGCCAGCACGCTTTCGTCAATTTCCGTATTCAGCATCTGGGATATAGCTGGCTGTACGGCACCTTTAAGGATTTTGACGGCACATTCACTTTTGACGATAAAAATCCTGCGGCTGATAAAGTCAACGTGACCATTAATACGAACAGCGTCGACACGAACCATGCTGAGCGCGATAAACACCTGCGCAGCGCAGAGTTCCTGAACGTGACAAAATTCCCGCAGGCGACCTTCGCCTCTACGGAAGTGAAAAAAGACGGTGATAAATTGGCTATTACCGGTAATCTGACGCTGAATGGCGTAACCAAACCCGTTACTCTGGATGCGAAATTGATCGGTCAGGGTGACGATCCGTGGGGTGGTAAGCGCGCAGGTTTTGAAGCGGCAGGTAAAATTCACCTGAAAGATTTTAATATCACTACGGATTTAGGCCCGGCGTCGCAGGACGTTGAGCTGGTTATTTCCGTTGAAGGTGTACAGCAGAAGTCATAATAGATTCGCCCGGCAGGCTTTCACCGTGCCGGGCGGTATTCTCATTCCGGGTCAGGGATACCCAGTTTGGTATTCAGACGGCCGCGTGATTTATTAAAAATCTTGTTGCCGTTTTCACGTCCTGCGCGACGACGACGCTGTTCCTCTTCCGGCAGGATGCTCTCTTCGCTGCACAATTCGCTACAGCAGCCGTTAAACTTCTCGGCACAGGCCGGACACTGGATAAACAGCAGATGACACCCGTCGTTTTTGCAGTTGGTGTGAGTGTCGCACGGCGCGCCGCACTGGTGGCACTGGGCGATCACATCTTCCGAAATACGCTCACCCATGCGCTCGTCAAAGACAAAGTTTTTCCCGATAAAGCGAACCGGTAAGCCCTGCTCGCGGGCGCGGCGGGCGTATTCGATAATGCCGCCTTCAATGTGCCAGACTTTGTTGAACCCATTGTGCTTCATCCACGCGCTGGCCTTCTCGCAGCGGATACCGCCGGTGCAGTACATAACGATTTTTTTATCTTTATGTTCCTGCATCATCTCCACCGCTTTCGGCAGTTGCTCGCGGAAGGTATCGGCCGGGATTTCCATCGCGTTCTCGAAGTGCCCCACTTCATACTCGTAGTGGTTACGCATATCAATGAACACGGCATCCGGATCGTCCAGCATCGCATTCACTTCCGCAGCTTTCAGATATTCACCGACGTCCGCCGGGTTAAACTCAGGATCGTCAATACCGTCCGCCACGATGCGTTCACGCACCTTCATGCGCAGCACCCAGAAGGATTTCCCGTCATCATCCAGCGCAATGTTCAGGCGCAAGCCGTTGAGGGCCGGATCGAAGTTATAAAGCGCGTCGCGGAACGCGTTCACTTTGCTTTCCGGCACGCTAATCTGCGCGTTAATGCCTTCGCGGGCAAGATAGACGCGCCCGAAAACGTTCAGCGCCGTGAAGGCCTGATAAAGCGCATCGCGCGTCGCCTGTGGATCGTCGATGGTGAAGTATTTGTAGAATGAGATGGTCGTGCGCGGTTCGGTTTCAGCCAACATACGCGCCTTTAACATCTCATTCGAAACGCGGTTGTGTAACACTGGCATGGTGTACAAGTCCTGGAATCGTCAGAGAGAATTAAAAATCGGTCGGCATCATATAGCAAACAAAACCAATTTACATCCACACAATTTACGCTACATTTCACACACCCTGATTAATCAGGGTTAACAATTACTGCGGTCGTGCAAGTTTCGGCGGCAGATATTTTGGCTATGTCTCAAAAAATGCGACAATGGCATAACAGGACGTTAGAACACAGGAAAGACATGACCCAGTTACCAAAATTTACCGTCGCCCTTTTGCACCCCCGCTATTGGATGACCTGGCTTGGCATTGGCTTTTTATGGCTACTGGTACAGCTTCCCTACCCTGTTATTTTCCGGTTAGGTAAATCTTTAGGCCGACTCGCGCAAACGTTTATGAATCGTCGCGCCCGCATCGCGTATCGAAATCTTGAGCTGTGTTTTCCGCAGATGAGCGAGGCAGAGCGCCATGATATGGTCTCGAAAAATTTCGAATCCGTCGGCATGGGGCTCATGGAAACCGGCATGGCATGGTTCTGGCCGGACAAACGCATGGCGCGCTGGAGCAAGGTTACAGGGACCGGCATGGAGCCGGTGCATACGCTTCAGGCTAATCAGACGGGCGTTCTGCTGATCGGCGTCCATTTCCTGACGCTGGAAATCGGGGCGCGTATGTTTGGCATGCAGGCACCCGGCATTGGCGTTTACCGTCCAAACGATAACCCGGTTATCGATCTCATCCAGACCAACGGCCGCATGCGCTCCAACAAAAGCATGATCGACCGTAAGGATCTGAAGGGCATGATCCGCGCTCTGAAATCCGGTGAAGTGGTCTGGTATGCTCCCGATCACGACTACGGTCCGCAATCCAGCGTCTTTGTCCCCTTCTTCGCCGTCGACGAGGCCGCCACCACGACCGGCACCTGGATGCTGGCACGCATGTCCAAAGCCGCCATCGTTCCCTTTGTGCCCCGCCGCTTGCCGGATGGCTCAGGCTACGAGCTGATGATGCTTGAGCCGGAACTCGCGCCGCCGCTTGACGATGCTGAAACCACCGCGCGCTGGATGAACGGCGTGGTGGAGAAGTGCATCATGCTGGCGCCTGAGCAGTACATGTGGTTGCATCGCCGCTTTAAAACCCGGCCTGAAGGCACGCCGTCCCGCTATTGATCCTCCTGCGGCCTTCAGGGCCGCATGCTGTTTTAGCTTTAAAAGCTCTCCCTCATTGCGGCAATCATAACCCAGGCGCATAATTAGCAGGCTTATTACTTCATGCTTCAGGTGCTCTGCACCTCACTATGCGGATTGTTATGTCACCCTCAGATGCCCCCATAAACTGGAAGCGTAACCTTACGGTTGCGTGGCTTGGCTGTTTTCTTACCGGCGCGGCGTTTAGCCTGGTCATGCCTTTCCTGCCGCTCTACGTCGAACAGCTGGGCGTAACGGGCCACAGCGCGCTCAATATGTGGTCTGGCCTGGTATTCAGCGTCACGTTTCTCTTTTCTGCGATAGCCTCGCCCTTCTGGGGCGGCCTTGCGGACCGTAAGGGACGTAAAATCATGCTGCTGCGCTCGGCGCTGGGGATGGCGATTATCATGGCGCTGATGGGCGTGGCGCAGAACGTCTGGCAGTTCCTGATATTGCGCGCATTGCTGGGCTTGCTGGGGGGATTTATCCCCAATGCGAACGCCCTGATCGCCACGCAAATTCCACGCCATAAGAGCGGCTGGGCGCTTGGCACGCTGTCAACCGGTGGCGTGAGCGGTGCCCTGCTGGGGCCGCTGGCCGGTGGACTGCTGGCGGATAACTACGGCCTGCGCCCGGTCTTTTTCATCACCGCCAGCGTGTTGTTCCTGTGCTTTATCGTCACCCTGCTCTGCATTCGTGAAAAATTTACGCCCGTCGCCAAAAAAGAGATGCTCCACGCCAGAGACGTGCTGACCTCGCTTAAAAATCCCAGACTGGTGCTGAGTCTGTTCGTGACGACCCTGATTATTCAGGTGGCAACCGGATCGATCGCGCCTATTCTCACCCTGTACGTACGTGACCTGGCGGGTAACGTCAGCAATATTGCGTTTATCAGCGGGCTGATTGCCTCCGTGCCCGGCGTGGCGGCGCTGCTTAGCGCACCGAGACTGGGGAAGCTGGGTGACCGGGTCGGTCCGGAAAAGATCCTGATCTGTGCGCTGATCATTTCCGTCCTGCTGCTTATCCCCATGTCGATGGTGCAAACGCCATGGCAGCTTGGCGTACTGCGCTTTTTGCTGGGTGCCGCCGACGGCGCGTTGCTGCCCGCCGTACAAACTCTGCTGGTCTACAACTCCACGAACCAGATTGCCGGACGTATCTTTAGCTATAACCAGTCGTTTCGCGATATCGGCAACGTCACCGGGCCGCTTCTCGGCGCAGGCATCTCCGCCAGCTTCGGTTTTCGCGCCGTCTTTATCGTGACGGCAGGCGTGGTGCTGTTCAACGCGGTCTATTCGTGGTTCAGTTTATCCCGGACGTTACGCCCGGCGACGGAATAAGTCGAACGCCTGACAGCTTATTTTCGCTTTCATACTTGCAGAATCTGATATTCAGCTATTCTTTCCCTGAAACCTTCTGGAAAACAGGGAGACACCAATGACCATGTACGCCACGCTGGAAGAAGCTATTGATGCCGCTCGTGAAGAGTTCCTTGCCGATAATCCCGGCGTTGAGGAAGAAGATGCTGACGTGCAACAACTTAATATCCAAAAATATGTTCTGCAGGATGGGGATATTATGTGGCAGGCCGAATTCTTCGCTGATGAAGGTGAAGAAGGGGAATGTTTGCCGATATTAAGTGGTGAAGGTGCGCAGGCGGTCTTTGATGGCGATTATGACGAAATCGAACTTCGGCAGGAATGGCTGGAAGAGAACACCCTGCACGAGTGGGATGAGGGTGAATTTCAGCTCGAGCCACCGCTGGATACGGAAGAAGGTCAAACCGCAGCCGATGAATGGGACGAGCGTTAATTTACGCTACTCGTACGGGCCGTGGCTGGCATCGATGGGCAGCAACAGCGTGTCGAAAATCAGCGAGAACGGCAGATCGAGTACCGTCAGGTAGCGCCATGCGGAATCCCGTACATCCCATTTCACGCCCGGGTAATACTGATTCCCATGCCCCTGACCTGGAATGGTGCGGCTGATGATGCTGCCGCAGCCGCTCAGCAGGCATGCCATCATGACGACGATGATTATTTTCATCAGTAACCTCTAAAAAAATACCGGCCTTACAGCCGGTATTTTATCTGGCGGGTGGCGCTTTACCTACCCGCCCTGCTTAACAACTTACTTCGCCTTCAGTGCGAGCGGATTCAGCTTCACGTCCTTATAGTAGTTCACCCACGAAGAATACTTCTCCGGAGCGGACCACACGCGATAGTGAAGCCTTGCCATTGTCACCGGATCGCTCAGCAGCACCAGACGACGGTCGCGGTTGAGTTTTTCCGGCGTCTCGTTAAGCGCCTGCTCAACGTGACGATCGCGAGCAATCTCCAGCACCTGGCTTGCGCGGTGACGCGCAGTGGCCATCGCCGTCGCCAGGGCGTTGAATGACGGGTTAAACACGGCGTGCATAAAGCCATCATCCAGCGTGCGGTTGCGGTTCTGCTCCAGATAGCGATCGGTATCCACCAGCACCTGCGGCGGAGAATACTCTTCCGGGATCAGGAACAGTTTCCAGCGTTTGGTTCGCAGCCCCACCGTTGAACGACTGGAGATGACTGACACAAACGGCGACAGGATCAGTGAGAAGACAATCGGTGCCAGCCAGAACAGGAAACGCAGATCCAGCCACGCCATTCCGGCAGCCCACACCAGACCCAGCAGCAGCTGAGAACCGTGGCGCATAAAGGCTTCACTCCATGGCGTGGAGTCATCATCACGCTGCGGTGAGTTCCAGACCACTTCCCAGCCCAGGAACGCACTGACCACGAACACGGTGTGGAACAGCATACGTACCGGCGCCAGCAGCACCGAGAACAGCACTTCCAGCAGCAGAGAAAGGGTTACGCGGAAGAAACCGCCGTACTCTTTCGAACCTTTGCACCAGATCAGGATGATACTGAGCAGCTTAGGCAGGAACAGCAGCACCATGGTGGAGGCAAACAGCGCAATCGCCAGCTCAGGACGCCACTGCGGCCACACCGGGAACAGCTGGCGCGGTTGCAGGAAGTATTGCGGCTCCGTCAGGGCATGAACGACCTGCAGCGCAGTGGAGAGCGCGAGGAACATAAACCACAGCGGTGCGGAGAGATAAGACATCACGCCCGTCAGGAACACCGCACGGTGAACCGGGTGCATCCCTTTTACGAGGAACAGGCGGAAGTTCATCAGGTTACCGTGACACCAGCGGCGGTCACGCTTGAGCTCGTCCAGCAGGTTCGGCGGCAGCTCTTCGTACGATCCCGGCAGGTCGTAGGCAATCCAGACGCCCCAGCCAGCACGACGCATCAGCGCCGCTTCCACGAAGTCATGCGACAGAATAGAACCGGCAAACGAACCCTCGCCCGGCAGCGGTGCCAGCGCACAGTGTTCAATGAACGGCTTCACGCGAATAATGGCGTTGTGACCCCAGTAGTGGGATTCACCCAGTTGCCAGAAGTGCAGACCGGCCGTAAACAGCGGGCCATAAACACGGGTGGCAAACTGCTGGCAACGCGCATAGAGCGTGTCCATACCGGACGCTTTTGGCGAGGACTGAATGATACCCGCGTTAGGGTTGGCTTCCATCAGACGCACCAGACCGCTCAGGCAGTCTCCGCTCATGACGGAGTCAGCATCCAGCACCACCATGTAGCTGTACTGGTTACCCCAGCGACGGCAGAAGTCATCGATGTTACCGCTTTTACGCTTCAGGCGACGGCGGCGGCGACGGTAGAAGATCTGACCTTCGCCCTGCACTTCCGCAATCAGCTCCATCCACGCTTTTTGCTCTGCTACGCAGATATCCGGGTTGTAACTGTCGCTCAGGATGTAAACGTCGAAATGCGCCGCATTACCGGTTGCCTTCACGGACTCCCAGGTTGCTCGCAGCCCCGCAAATACGCGGTCAACGTCTTCGTTACAGATAGGCATAATCAGCGCGGTACGGTGCTCAGGATTGAGGGGTTCATCCCCGACCGTTGACGCCGAAATGCTGTACTTGTCCCGTCCCATCAGCAGCTGCAGGAAGCCCATCAGCGCGGTCCAGAAACCGGCCGACACCCAGCAGAAGAGAACCGCGAACAGCAGGAGTATGCCGCTTTGCAAAATATACGGCAGCAGCTGCATGAAGGAGACCCAGAGATCCTGGCCCATCATGTCAGTCGGGTTGATAAACGCCCAGCCCTGGTAAGGCAGAATGGTTTTCATGTACCAGGTCGCGACAACCGTCTGCGCCAGCGTCAGAAGCAGCAGGATATAACGACGGATTGTCCCCACGGTGCGCCATTTCTGCTCAGAGGCCTGCTCTTCTTTCGTCAGGCGTGACAGATAGCGCGGCGTGACGTCACGCCCGCGCAGGCGATCCCAGAAGCGGCCCACCGGGTTGGTGCGCCATGGATCTGGGAACATGGAGGAGCGCGTCGCCTTCGGCATCGCCTGAAGCTGATCGCGCCCTTCGTCGTCTTTAATCAACTGCCCTTCCGCCAGCGAGTCCGGCCAGGCCTGCTCCAGACGCGCCTTGACTGACCCCAGCGGCGTATCATCATCACGGGAAAACTGACGATGTTCGCCATCCAGCGCGGTATGAACCGCGCGGATGTTGCTCTCAGGCAGTGCCGCTTTTTCGATATCCGTCAGCGGCATGGCATCAATATATTCAGATGTATTATTCATTGGCAGGTAGCTGGTAGCTCCAGGTTTCACTCAGCGGCTGATCTTCACTGACCAGCGCAGCACGCATTTCAGTGGTCTGTTTCGGATCTTTCACTTTCACGCGCAGGGTCAGACGCCAGCCTTTGGTTACCGGGTTGTAACGCACGGTATTTTCAACGATCTCACCGTTATCACCGATGCTGGCCTGGGCCGACACGGCAGTATCCGGAGACAGTTTCTTCATATCCTGGCCGGTGAAGTCCACGACAAACGCCACCGTACCGTCAGGCTGACGGATCAGGTTAGACTGCTTCACGTCACCCGTAGAGCGACGAGTTTGCATCACATACGCGTTATCCGGCGCATGCAGCTTATCTTCGTCGCGGCTGAAGGTAATGGTGTACTTGAAGTTCATCTCTTTACCGGCTTCCGGCAGCTGATCCGGCGTCCAGTATGCGACGATGTTGTCGTTGGTTTCGTCGTTGGTTGGGATTTCAACCAGTTCTACCTTGCCTTTACCCCAGTCGCCTTTCGGCGTAACCCAGGCGCTTGGGCGCAGGTCATAGCGGTCGTCGAGATCTTCAAAGCGTGAGAACTGACGGCCACGTTGCAACAGGCCAAAGCCCTGCGGGTTTTCCATCGCAAAGCTGCTGACCGCCAGATGTTTCGGGTTATTCAGCGGACGCCAGATCCACTCACCGTTACCGGCATGAATAGACAGACCGTTGGAATCATGCAGTTCCGGGCGGAAGTTGGTTGCAGGAGACGGCTGGTTCGGCCCAAACAGGAACATACTGGTCAGCGGCGCTACGCCCAGTTTGCCCACTTTGTCACGCAGGTAAACCTTAGACTGCACGTCTACGACCGTGTCACGGCCAGGCATAATCACAAAGCGATAGGCACCGGTTGCGCGTGGAGAATCCAGCAGCGCGTAAATAGTCAGACGTTTGTCCGTTGGTTTTGGACGTTCAATCCAGAACTCGCGGAAACGCGGGAACTCTTCACCTGATGGCAGCGCGGTATCAATAGCCAGACCGCGCGCAGAAAGCCCGTACACCTGCCCCGCGCCAATCACGCGGAAGTAGCTGGCGCCAAGCATGCTGACGATTTCGTCGTTTTTATCTTTGCTGTTGATCGGGTAAAGCACCTTGAAGCCTGCGAAGCCCAGGTCTTTTACCGTATCTTTGTCGTGTTGCACATTGCCAAAATTGAAGTAATCCGGGCTGTACTTGATCTTGCGTACCGCGGTCGCCGTCACTTCATTGATGGCAACAGGCGTGTCGAAGTACATACCCTGATGATAAAATTCAAGCTTGAACGGGGTTTTAATGTTGTTCCAGTACGCTTTATCGTGGTTGAACTGGATCTGCTGATAGTCCGCATACTTCATGTCGCGGAAAACGGAGGGCAAGTTACTTTTCGGCGCTTCGTAGCTCTTGCCTGCCATCGATTTTGCCTGTTTTGCGACATCGTCGATGTTAAAGGCCAGTGCCGATGAGGTATACAGTGATAACACCACTGCAGCACCCAACCAACGCATTTTCATCATCTGTGGTTTATGTTTCATAATAAGTAAGCACTTCCCCCTTTGTGTGCTTATATCGATCCGATCCATTTTAATGGAAACTCAGGCAATCCGACAACATAATCACTGCTTTGTTCAGCTGCTGGCTCATGGATTAAGCAAATGAAAGAACCCGCGATTCACTTTGCGTGCTTATCCTGGAGACAGTGTGTCGGTCTTGGTGTAGGGTTGGCTTCGAATGTAACCATTATGAGCCTTAGGGATAAGGCGAAAAGTCTGAGAATGCACAACGTTATATGAGCACAACACCGATACAACGGGAATATTTCCTCGACTCGATCCGGGCATGGCTGATGCTATTGGGGATCCCCTTTCATATTTCACTGATTTACTCCAGCCACACGTGGCATGTTAATAGCCAGATGCCTTCCTGGTGGCTGACGCTGTTTAATGACTTTATTCACGCCTTCCGCATGCAGGTGTTTTTTGTCATCTCCGGCTATTTCTCGTACATGCTGTTTTTACGCTATCCGCTTAAGCGGTGGTGGAAAGTGCGCGTCGAACGCGTGGGCATTCCCATGCTGACCGCCATCCCGCTGCTGACGCTGCCGCAGTTCATTATGCTGCAGTACGTTAAAGGCAAGGCGGAGAACTGGCCGAATCTCTCGCTGTATGAAAAGTACAACACGCTGGTCTGGGAGCTGGTGTCTCACCTCTGGTTCCTGCTGGTGCTGGTGGTGCTCACCACGGTCAGTCTGGTGATTTTCAGCCGCCTGCGCCGTCATCTCAGCACGACAGCAGACACCTTCTTCGCCAACATCACCCTGGGCAAATTGTCGGTGCTCTTCTTACTGCTGGGGATCGCCTATGCCGCGGTGAGACGCACGCTGTTTATCGTCTATCCACCGATACTGAGCGACGGCCTGTTTAATTTTGTGGTGATGCAGTCGCTGTTCTACATTCCGTTCTTTTTAATTGGCGCGCTGGCCTTTATTCATCCGAAGCTTAAAGCGCTGTTTACCACCCCGTCACCGTGGTGCGCGTTGGGTGCGGCCATCGCGTTTGCGGCCTACTTGCTGAACCAGCGCTACGGGAGCGGCGACGCCTGGATGTATGAAACGGAAAGCGTGATCACCATGCTGCTGGGCTTGTGGATGGTGAACGTGGTGTTCGCGCTCGGCCACCGTTTGCTGAACTTTAAGTCCAGCCGCGTGACCTACTTCGTCAATGCCTCACTGTTTATCTATCTGGTGCACCACCCGTTGACGCTGTTCTTCGGGGCATACATCACGCCGCATATCGCCTCGAACACGCTGGGCTTTTTTACCGGGCTGGTGTTTGTGGTGGGGGTTGCCATCGTACTCTATGAGATCCATCTGCGGATCCCTCTCCTGCGCTTCCTGTTTTCAGGAAAACCACAGGCGAAAGCCGCCTGACCCGCGCGGCGCACTCACGGTGCGCCGCCTTCGCTTCAGCTCTCCAGCTCTTGTCTGCGCTGAGTCAAAAGTCGCTGATAAAGATGCGTGGTGTCGTCGTCAAAACAGACAAAAATCACCTTCTCTGGCAGCGGTTTGAGTGACAGATAACGGTAGACGGTATCTACGGCGATGGCCGCCGCAGCTGCCTTTGGATAACCATACACGCCGGTGCTGATGGCCGGAAACGCCATTGTTTTGTAGCCGTTGTCGGCGGCGAGCCGCAGACAGTTTCGGTATGCCTCCTCCAGAAGGCTCGCTTCATGCTGGTCGCCGCCGTGCCAGACTGGCCCGACAGCATGAATCACCGCTTTGGCAGGAAGGTTGCCCGCAAGCGTAATGACCGCATGGCCCGGAGGACATTCGCCCTGTTGCTGCCGCACGATTTTACAGGCTTCCAGCAGCTGCGGTCCGGCAGCGCGGTGAATAGCGCCATCCACACCGCCTCCCCCCATCAGGGAAGGATTGGCCGCATTGACGATGACATCGACGTGCATTGTCGTAATATCGCCATGAATCACTTCTATTTGCGGTTTCATAAAACCCCTCTGCTACCCGCCTTTTTCTTAAGTGTATCGCAGAGGTGTTCTTGAGAAAAAACTATCAGACAAAAACCGCTTCCGCCGACTGTCGAAAGCCCGAGGACTAACGGTACTGGATCTGCACAACCGCGAGCGTTTTTTCAGGATTAAGGTACTTCATACTGAGCGTCGCGAGGCTGGAATCGGTCACCTTGCCGTTAAGCGCCTCTTCGTAGCTCACCCTGCGCGTTTGCATATGGTTATTTTCCGGGCATGACATTGCAAAATGCTGCTGTTGCGGCGTAACTTCACAAGGATCGGCAACAATTGCACCGCGAAAATGAATGACACCGCCTTCCGCCAGGGTGGCGGAATAAGCTGGCATAATAAAAGCAGAAACGATCAGGCCCAAACCTGAAATAAGATGAGCAAAAGTATAGGTCACGATATGTACTCCTCAATGAAAATCGTCCTTGAGGGGCAAACGCGCTTCATTATGCAAACGAAGTCTCACGTTACGGAACATTACGACTCAGTTCCTGATAACAGCATAGCTCAAGGGCGAAGAGTCGCCACATTCGCAACACATTGATTTCATGAATAATTAGAGCGCGCTCCCCGCAGGCGACCACTGCTGTGATAAATGAAGTGTTTTTCCATCAGTGACGGTGACGACGATTTTTACCGTGTCTCCCGCAGTAATAGTTAAACGCAGGCGCATTAAATCAATCGGCTGATTAGCGGGAATAAAAAATATATTTTGCTGCCGCGAAGTACTTTGCCCACTCTGCCCTTTCCGCAAAGCGACAATCTGAACCTGGCAATCACACGGTTCCGCCAATATGACCTGCGGAATAATGGTGGTGATATTTTCCTGCTGTGACGTTTTAAAGGTGATCTGGCTGGAAAGTGCGGCAAGGAGAATTAAGGTATTCATGGTGAACCCCCGAAAAAAAACAGGGCATCAGCCCTGTTTTTTGTGGCACAAATTTCAGTTTCAGTACTGATGCGCTGTCGCGTGGTTACCAAAGCCGATCTGGGTAACGTTGACGGTTGAGTTAGACGCAGTCTGGTCTACGAGCGCGCCGTTAAGCCCGCCGTACTGGCTAACATTCATAACGGATTTTTTGCTGTTCCACTGATCGAGTGTCGCACTGTTGCCAAAACCGTTCTGGGTCAGGTTGATTTTACTGTCGTCAGAACCCTGCCCAACGTCAGCACCGTTACCACCACCGGTCTGGCTAATGTTCAGAACGGAATTTCTGGCATCAGTCTGCAGCGCCAGCGCGGAGTTACCGCCACCATTCTGATAAATATTCAGGGTTGAATTTGGACCACTGTATCCGCCCTGGCCATGACCGTGTCCATGCCCCCATCCACCCTGATTAATCATACCCGCCATAGCACTACCAGAAACGACGATTGCTGCAAGTGCTGCCACTTTGATAAATTTCATGGTAAACCCCCATCGGATTGATTAACGTCGCCGCGAAATAACTAGCGCTGGATAACGCGAATTGCCATTTGCGACTGTTTCTGCACTACAACTGCGGTTTTCTGCGTACCGTACTGCGTAATATTTGCTCTGTTACCCGACCCTTTCTGGATAATTTTCGCACTATTACCATATCCAGCTTGCGTAATACCTGCATCGTTCCCGTTACCGCTCTGATCGATCCAGGCAATATTGTAAGTCCCTGATTGATCAACTCTCGCTCTGTTGCCTGCCCCGTCCTGGGAAACGACGGATAAGAGTCTCGAACCTTCCTGGTGAATTTGAGCGTCATTAAATACGCCCTGTTGACCAATAATGGCTGCCTGATTTAATGATGAACGACTCAATTCATTAACCGCGAAATTATATTCAGCATTAGCCAAATCTGAATTAGCCGCGGTTACAAATCCAGGCGCACCCAGTAATGTAAACATCATAAATAACGTTGTGTTTTTCATGTTGTCACCCTGGACCCGCTACCTGAAAACACCATAATCATATTTCGCGTTAAACGACCCGTTTGTTTGTTAACGCGTCGTTACGGTGAAGAGTATGTCTGCGGAAACATTTTAAATATCTCACCCGCGCGGCTTATTTTTATTTTTCAGGTCACCACAAAGTTGTAATTTGCACCATAAAACACATTCCGAATGTTGGTTTTATTTTTTTATAGAATATGTATGCCTGACATGTTGTACAACGACGAGAAGGCTGTCCATGCCGCCTCCCGCGTTGTTTAAGCGTAACGGCAGGATGACATTTTTTTTAGTGCGTGACACAAGGCGACTTTTCTTAAGCTGGAAAGCACAGAACGCCAGGACTTAGAAAGCATCAGTCACTCATACCTGAACAAAAACGATATAGAATAATAAATATTCATAAATTTCAGCATATTGAGAATATTTGTATGATTTTTAAAATCTGTGCATTGCTATTTACATGTACAACTTTCATATCAAATAACGACTTTAAAAATCCGCAATTTTCACAAATTAATATTGATTTTTACATCTCGTTACATGATTAACACTTGCTTTAAAATTCGTAAAAGCTAGATTGAAATTAGATGTACGAAATTGGTTTTATATTTACCTCCCTGCGGAGGTTATGTTCTGATTTTACACACAGCAGTGCAACATCTGTCAGTACTTCTGGCGCCCTCTTCTTTACGGGAGGGCAGCTGTCAGGTGCCAAAAATAAGTGGGGTTTCATCATGTATAATGAAGTCCATAGTTTACATGGTCATACATTACTGTTGATCACAAAACCTTCTCTGCAAGCGACAGCGTTATTACAACATTTAAAGCAATCTTTATCACTGAACGGAAAATTGCATAATATTCAACGTTCTTTTGATGATATTGCGCCTGGCAGCATCATTCTGTTTGATATGATGGAAGCCGATAAAAAGCTTATCCATTACTGGCAAGATAACTTAAGCAGGAAAAACAATAATATCCGGGTGTTATTATTGAATACGCCTGACGAATACCCTTTCAGAGATATTGAAAGCTGGCCGCATATCAATGGCGTGTTCTACGTCACTGAAGAAGAAGTTCGGGTGGTGGATGGTCTGCAAGGCATACTGCGAGGCGAGTGCTATTTCTCGCAAAAGCTCGCCAGCTACCTCATCACGCACTCCGGAAATTACCGCTATAGCAGTTCGGAATCCGCACTGCTCACGCACCGTGAGAAAGAGATCCTGAACAAACTACGCATTGGTGCTTCAAATATTGAAATCGCCCGTTCGTTATTTATCAGCGAAAATACGGTAAAGACGCACCTTTATAACCTTTTCAAGAAGATAGCTGTTAAAAACCGAACTCAGGCTGTTTCATGGGCAAACGATAACCTCAGGCGTTAAACACATGAAGCGCACGTTGAGTTGGATCGCCGCAGCGAGTTTCCTGCTCGCTGCAGGGAACCTTCAGGCCGTTGAGGTTGAAGTTCCCGGATTGTTAACTGACCACACCGTCTCATCGATTGGGCACAGTTTTTATCGGGCCTTCAGCGATAAATGGGACAGTAGCTATACGGGTAATTTAACAATCAACGAGCGGCCCAGTGCACGTTGGGGAAGCTGGATAACTATAACGACCAATCAGGACGTTATTTATCAGACCTTTTTATTCCCGACGAAAATAGACTTCGATAAAAACGTAGCCTTAGCACTGGCTCAAACTGAAGACGCTATTAATCGCCTGCAAATAGATAAAGCGCTATTAAGCACCAGCGATTTAGCAAAAGACGAGTTCTAGCGAACCGATATGCGGAGGCTGTCATGCGTATTGCATATGCAGTTGTTTCGATCATGCTTATTGTTCCCCTGAGCTGGGCCGGAAATATGACCTTCCAGTTCCGTAACCCTAACTTTGGCGGTAACCCCAACAACGGCGCCTTCCTGCTGAATGAGGCCCAGGCGCAAAACTCCTATAAAGATCCGAGTTATAAGGACTTTACCGTTGATACCCCTTCCGCACTGGATAACTTCACCCAGGCCATCCAGTCGCAGATTTTGGGAGGCTTACTGACCAACATTAATACCGGCAAGCCCGGGCGAATGATGACCAACGACTTTATTGTCGACATCGCCAACAGGGACGGGCAGCTTCAGTTGAACGTGACCGATCGTAAAACCGGTAAAACCTCCACCATTGAGGTTTCCGGTCTGCAAAATAATTCAACTGACTTTTAAACAATAGCTAAATAAGGACAACGATCATGCAGCGCTTCCTGATATTTGTTGCAGTGTGCTTATTGAGCGGTTGTTTAACTGCTCCGCCTAAAGAAGCTGCAAAACCCACATTAATGCCGCGGGCCCAGAGTTATCGTGATTTAACCCATTTGCCTTCACCTACGGGCAAGATATTTGTCTCGGTATACAACATTCAGGATGAAACCGGGCAATTTAAGCCTTACCCGGCAAGTAACTTCTCCACCGCGGTGCCGCAAAGCGCCACCGCCATGCTGGTGACTGCACTTAAAGATTCGCACTGGTTTATTCCGCTGGAACGCCAGGGATTGCAAAACCTGTTAAATGAACGAAAAATTATTCGTGCCGCGCAGGAGAATGGCACCGTCGCGGACAATAACCGCACGCCTCTGCAGTCTCTGGCGGCGGCAAACGTGATGATTGAAGGGTCGATTATCGGCTACGAGAGCAACGTGAAATCGGGCGGCGTGGGGGCTCGCTACTTCGGTATCGGCGCAGATACCCAATACCAGCTCGACCAAATTGCGGTTAACCTGCGCGTCGTTAACGTTAGCACCGGTGAAGTGCTCTCTTCGGTCAACACCAGCAAAACGATATTGTCTTATGAAGTTCAGGCCGGGGTATTCCGCTTCATCGATTACCAGCGCCTGCTGGAGGGTGAAATTGGTTACACCTCTAATGAACCGGTCATGATGTGTCTGATGTCAGCCATCGAAACCGGCGTGATCTTCTTAATCAACGATGGAATCGAGCGCGGACTGTGGGATCTGCAAAACAAAGCAGACGTGCAGAACCCGATCCTGGTGAAATACCGTGATATGTCGGTGCCTCCGGAATCCTGACAGGAAGCGCATAAAAAAGGCGAGATGATTATCTCGCCTTTTTTTATTCACTCACCGCGGTGATGTTTTGCGTTTTTTCTCGTCGCGCCGCCAGCCAAAGACCGCTGTTCTTCATCGCATAGCCAAACAGCAAGCCCAGCGCCAGGGAAGGAACCACCAGCTTCCAGTCCCCCTGCCCGGCAAAGGTCGCGCAGGCTCCCATAAAGGTACCCGGTACAAACGACAGCAGAAGATGCTTCGCCTGGATGCACATCAGGAAGGCGACGACACCCGTCATGACGTACCCCAGTATCTCAAGATGCGGCGCCAGCGCGCTGCTCTTCATGATAACCAGCGCCCAGATAACGCCGCTCATCAGGGTGCACCCCGAGATAAAGAGTCCTTTCAGCCCGCCCTGCGGGCAGGCGAAATAGGCCGTGCAGCCCAGAAAGCCAGCCCAGCTTAACAAACCGAGAGACACCGCCACCCATCCCCAAATGCCGGAGAGAATGCCCGTCGTAATCGCAATACAAAGTAATATGTTCATGGCGCGCATCTTAGCAGAAGCGCGCCATGGAAATGAGATCAGAAGCACATTACGTGCAAGTTGAAATGTATCGTTGCAGATTTTTTGTGACTTAAATCACTCTTCGTTCTCTTCTTCCAACTCGTCCCACATTGCTGCGATGGCGTCACGCGTCAGCGGGGCCAGCGTTCGCCAGAACGGAGAGGTGGCGTGCGCTTCAACTTTGCCAAGGAAGGTTCCCACCCACGGCAGCAGGTACGTCTCGAAGAGAGTCTCGATGGCTTCATTTTCATCGTCACCAGCGTTGTCTTCGATCCAGGACGCGGCCAGCAGCAGCGTACCGATATGATCGGCTGGGGTATCGCTCAGCGGCATCCCACGCGCGGAGAGGAATGCACGCACTTCCGCTTCGGTTGCCCCTTCCTGCCAGGCAGAACGATACGGCGATACGCGGCACTCTTCCCCCACGAACAGCGCGTTATAATCCGTTGAGATCTGCTGCATATCGCAGCTTTTCTGCAGGCGTTCCAGTAACTCATCCTGTTCCAGCGGCCAGTTCTGCGCCAGCTTACCTTCGCGAATCAGCGTAAACAGCGGAACCAGCAGCGGGTCCTGCGGCTGGCGGTAGTATAAAGAACCCAGCACGCGGCAAAGGATGGAGAATTCATTCATTGTTTTATTCCGTTATTCAATTAAAGATCGGCAAATTCATCAATCGGCGTCATGCCGCGCGATTCAAGGAAGTCGAGCATACGACGCGGCGTGACGTTCAGGATCTGCGCTTCGGGGAAATCGACGTCCTGCAGTATTTTCAGGCACTCGCTAAAATCCCCCAGCGTGAAGGCCGTGTGCGAATCCGAGCCCAGCGCCACCATACCACCGGCATCCCGCACGGCGGCAGCGACTTCACGACAGTTGGCTTCACTGCCTTTACGCGAGTGCACGAACGAGGAGTTATTAATCTCCAGCGCCACGCGGTGTTTCGCCGCGGCCTGCGCTACGGCCTGAATATCAATCGGGTACTTCGGGTTGCCCGGGTGGCTGATGATGTGCACGTTGCCGCTGGCAATAGTGGCAATCATCGCCGCGGTATTGGTCTCTTTATCCTGCGGCGGGAAAACCGGCTCATGGAAACCGGCGAGGATCAGATCTAACGAGGTCAGCATCGGGCCGGTGCAGTCGATTTCACCGTCGGTATTTTTGATGTTCGCCTCAATGCCGCGCAGTATCCCAATGCCGTCCACCAGACGTGGCCAGATACGCATATTCACAAAATGCCAGTAGTGCGGCGCATCCGCCATATCCGGACCGTGATCGGTGATCGCGAACAGCTTGATGCCCTTAAGCTTCGCCTGGGCGATATAATCATGGAGGTTGCTATACGCGTGGGTGCTGGCGACGGTGTGCATATGCAGGTCAACGGGATACATCTTTCTCTCCTCTGCGTTTTTTCCAAAGGATAGCAGTTATCAGCGGCGAATATTAGCAAAAACCCGGCGAACGCCGGGTTTCTCTCAGTAGCCGCGCTGTCGGTCGACCTGTCCGGTGACCGGGTTACCCTTCTCAAGTTCGCCAATGGTGTGGGAGATGTAAGCCACGGCCTCAGCCGGTCGCGTCACGGCGGCCACGTGCGGTGTCATGGCCACGCGCGGGTGTCGCCACAGCGGGCTTTCCTCCGGCAGCGGCTCACGGCTGTAGACATCCAGCATGGCCCCTTTTAGCTTGCCGCTGTCCAGCGCCTTCAGCAGATCGGCTTCAACCAGATGCACGCCGCGCGCCAGGTTCATCAGGTAGCTCTGATCGTCCAGCTGGTTGAGCAGTCCTTCATTGATAATACCCACCGTTTCCGCCGTGTTTGGCAGCAGGTTGATCAGCACACGTGTGCCGTTCAGAAAGGCCGGAAGCTCATCCGTTCCGGCAAAGCTCTCTACGCCAGGATAATCTTTGCGGCTGCGGCTCCAGCAGCGCAGCGGGAAGCCCCACGGCGCGAGCGCTTCTGCCACTTTCGAACCCAGCACGCCCGCGCCGAGGATACCAACGGTAAACGCTTCGCGGGGATATTCTGGCAGCGGCTCCCAGTGAGATTGCTGTTTAAACGCCTGATAGTCATCAAAGCGGCGGAACCAGTGCAGAACCTGGCTGACGGCATATTCCTGCATTTGCTGGCCCATACCGGTATCTTCGAGGCGGAACAGGGGAATATCTTCCGGCAGCATTTCGGGGTGTGCTTTCAGCTTGCTCAGAATGGAATCCACGCCGGCTCCGAGCGCGAACACGGCCTTCAGCTTACGGCCCTGGAGCATTTCTACCGGCGGATGCCAGACCAGCGCGTAGTCAGCATGTTCGTTATCGCCCCGCTTCCACTCACGAACGCGAGCGCCCGGCAGAGCCGCAGAAAGTGCTTTAATCCAGTAAGCCGTATCAAAAGTGGGGTGATAGAAGAGTATATCCATAGTCAATCCTGCCTTTTCTTGCGCTGTTTTGTTTTCATTTTCAACCGGATTGCCAGCATAACAAATTTCTCAGGAAGCCGTGCTGCTGATAAAAGAGGCGCTTTTCGCACATTTCGGAATCATGTTGCCTGAAGTTTGTCTAAACGCGCTAAATTACTGAAAAAGTGGGTTGACGGCAGTTCGGCTTTTCCTTACATTAGCGCCCGTCCCGACAACAACGGGATGACAATATGGTGAGGTGTCCGAGTGGCTGAAGGAGCACGCCTGGAAAGTGTGTATACGGCAACGTATCGGGGGTTCGAATCCCCCCCTCACCGCCATATTCAAGTTGAGAGCTCGTACGAAAGTACGGGCTTTTTTCTTTTATATTCTCCGTAAGGGGGGATTCGAACTTTGCAGCCTCTGCGGTAAATGTGTCGGGTGGCGCTGCGCTTACCCGACCTACAAAGAATTTACTCCTCCACCATCCGCGCATATTCTTCGGTAAGAAAATCCACCAGCGTTCTGACGGACGGCAGCAAACCTCGCCTGGAGGGATAAACAGCGTGAATCACTTCCCGTCGGGGTTCCCATGCGTCCAGCACCCGTACCAGTTCCCCTGATGCCAGCTGATCCTTGACCATTAAAATCGGCAGCTGCACCACGCCCACCCCCGCCATCGCCGCTTCACGCAGCGCCAGCATGTCGGTGGTAATAAAGCGCGGCGCGTAATGAATCGCGGCTTTCGCCCCCTCAGGCCCGCTCAGCTCCCATCTGTGCAGTTGCTTTCCCACCCCCATGCTCAAACCCGGCCATTCACTCAGTTCAGAGGGCACGGCAGGGTTGCCCATCCGCTCAATCAGCGCAGGGCTCGCCACAAGACAGTGCCCTCTGTCTGCCAGCACCCTTAACACCAGATCGCTGTCGTCAAACGGACGTGGACGCACGCGGATCGCCACGTCGATGCCCTCACCCACCAGATCAACCCGCCGGTTGGTGGCTTCAAGCTGAAGATTGATCCCCGGATAGCGCGCCATAAACCGCGCCAGCATGGGCCCAACGTGCACGTGCAGCAAGGTGACGGGACAGGTGATCCTGACCACGCCGCGCGGCTCAGCCTGCAACGCCGCCACTGCCTCTTCCGCCGCCTCGGCCTCTACCAGCATCGCCTTGCAGTGCTGATAGAAGGTCTGCCCCACCTCCGTCACCGTAAACTGCCGGGTGGTACGCTGGATCAACCGCACGCCAAGGCGCTCTTCCAGCTGGGCAATCCGGCGGCTCAGTTTTGACTTAGGCTGATCGTGCGCCCGTCCTGCCGCCGCAAACCCGCCATGGTCCACCACCTTCACAAACCACGCGAAATCATTGAGATCCTGCATACGCCCTCATCGTTCCATTTTCAGAACAGTGAATGTCATTTTCACTATCTACCGGGATATTAACTCTGAATATAAGCTAATTACATCAACAGAACATCAGGAGTTAATCATGAAAAACGTAACAGGCGTTTATACCGCACCTCGTCCGCACTGGGTCGGTGACGGTTTTCCGGTTCGTTCGATGTTTTCGTACCAGACGCACGGCGAGCCGCTGAGCCCGTTTCTGCTGCTGGACTATGCCGGGCCGTACACCTTCCCGGCGGACGGCGCGAAACGCGGCGTGGGCGAGCATCCTCATCGCGGCTTTGAAACGGTCACTATCGTCTACTCCGGCGAAGTGGAGCATCGCGACTCCACCGGCAGAGGCGGCGTCATCGGCCCCGGCGATGTCCAGTGGATGACCGCGGGCGCGGGCATCCTGCACGAGGAGTTTCACTCCAGCGCCTTCGCACAGAAAGGCGGCGAACTGAAAATGATGCAGCTGTGGGTCAACCTGCCCGCCAGGGACAAAATGGCGACGCCCGGTTACCAGAGCATCACCAAAGCCGATATCCCGGTGGTCACGCTGCCGGATAACAGCGGCACGCTGCGGGTCATCGCTGGCCGTTTTGAGGATGTGACGGGCCCGGCCCATACCTTCTCACCGCTGAACGTGTGGGATCTGTCGCTGCACCAGGGCAGCCATCTGACGCTGAATCAGCCCGAAGGCTGGAGCACGGCGCTGGTAGTACTTGAGGGCAGCGTTACGGTCAACGGCAGCACGCCAGCGGGTGAAGCGCAGCTGGTCGTGCTGAGTCAGAGCGGCGACAGGCTGCATCTGGAAGCGAACAGCGACGCGAAAGTGCTGCTGATGGCCGGTGAGCCGCTGAATGAACCCATTGTGGGCTACGGCCCGTTTGTGATGAACAGTAAAACCGAGATCGCCGAGGCTATTCGCGATTTCAACTCCGGCCGCTTTGGCCAGATCTAAACGTAATAAAGGAGCGCAATATGTCTACCCCTGCAAACTTCAACGGTGCACGTCCCGTCATTGACGTAAATGATGCTGTCATGCTGCTTATCGACCACCAGAGCGGGCTGTTCCAGACCGTCGGCGACATGCCCATGCCGGAGCTGCGCGCCCGTGCGGCGGCGCTGGCAAAGATCGCCACGCTGGCGAAGATCCCGGTGATCACCACCGCCTCCGTTCCACAGGGACCGAACGGCCCGCTTATCCCGGAGATCCACGCCAACGCACCGCATGCGCAGTATGTGGCCCGCAAAGGTGAAATCAACGCCTGGGATAACCCGGAATTCGTGGCGGCGGTGAAAGCCACGGGCCGTAAAACGCTGATTATCGCGGGCACGATCACCAGCGTCTGCATGGCCTTCCCGTCCATCAGCGCGGTGGCGGACGGGTATAAAGTGTTTGCGGTGATTGATGCTTCCGGCACCTACAGCAAAATGGCGCAGGAGATCACCCTGGCGCGCGTGGTTCAGGCCGGTGTGGTACCGATGGATACCGCTGCGGTGGCCTCTGAGATCCAGCGAACCTGGAACCGTGAAGATGCGGGTGAATGGGCTGAGGTATACACCCACATCTTCCCGGCTTACCAGCTGCTGATCGAAAGCTACGGCAAAGCGCAGGAAGTGGTGAAAAACAGCGAAGTGCTCGATTCACAGCGTTAATCCTCCGCTGTGCGGCATAAGCTGATTAAGGCTTAACCGAACAAGCACGAATGCAGAAAATCTGCTTGACCGCTTTCGCGCAACTCCCTATAGTAGCGCCCCGTTGCCCCCCAAGCGGTCAGGCAGCAAAACAATATGGTGAGGTGTCCGAGTGGCTGAAGGAGCACGCCTGGAAAGTGTGTATACGGCAACGTATCGGGGGTTCGAATCCCCCCCTCACCGCCATATTTAAAGAAGAGCTCGCATGAAAATGCGGGCTTTTTTTTCGCATGTTGCACGCCTGTGGGGGGATGAGAACCCCCGACCGGGGTTCGACAACTGGCGCAGCCAGTTGGACAGACTGAGAGCGCAGCGAACAGGCTGCCCGCAGGGCGAGCGAAGCGAGTCAATCCCCCCCTCACCGCCATATTTAAAGAAGAGCTCGCATGAAAATGCGGGCTTTTTTTTCGCATGTTGCACGCCTGTGGGGGGATGAGAACCCCCGACCGGGGTTCGACAACTGGCGCAGCCAGTTGGACAGACTGAGAGCGCAGCGAACAGGCTGCCCGCAGGGCGAGCGAAGCGAGTCAATCCCCCCCTCACCGCCATATTTAAAGAAGAGCTCGCATGAAAATGCGGGCTTTTTTTTCGCATGTTGCACGCCTGTGGGGGGATGAGAACCCCCGACCGGGGTTCGACAACTGGCGCAGCCAGTTGGAC
Organism: Enterobacter chuandaensis; assembly: GCF_039718975.1. Classification (NCBI taxonomy): domain Bacteria; kingdom Pseudomonadati; phylum Pseudomonadota; class Gammaproteobacteria; order Enterobacterales; family Enterobacteriaceae; genus Enterobacter; species Enterobacter chuandaensis. The sequence continues at coordinate 1,797,676 of NZ_CP097173.1, read as the reverse complement.
AGACTGAGAGCGCAGCGAACAGGCTGCCCGCAGGGCGAGCGAAGCGAGTCAATCCCCCCCTCACCGCCATATTTAAGATGAGAGCTCGTACGAAAGTACGGGCTTTTTTCTTTTATATTCTTCGTAAGGGGGGGGATGAGAACCCCCGACCGGGGTTCGACAACTGGCGCAGCCAGTTGGACAGACTGAGAGCGAAGCGAACAGGCTGCCCGTAGGGCGAGCGAAGCGAGTCAATCCCCCCCGGTGCGACACGAGCTACCTCACCTACTAAAAAAGAAAGCCCGTACAAAAGCACGGGCCTTCTTATTCTATTCCTCAGCTACTCAACTTCCCTGCCGGCTGCTTTCCTTCGGGAGATGAAACCTGCCCAGGATTAGCAATATTCTCATCCCTACGCTCCTCCAGCCAGTAATCCGCATTTTTAATCCCCAGCCGAATGGGGTCAAACTGTGGATCCAGCCCCTGCGCGTTCTGAATTTCATAATCCTTCAGGCTGGCAAACGCTTTTTTATGCAGCAGAACAATGGCAATAATGTTGAGCCATGCCATCAGCCCTACGCCAATATCCCCAAGGCCCCAGGCCAGATCCGCGGTACGAACCGTGCCATACACCGTCGAAGCCATCAGACATAACTTAAGCAGGAAGGTCAGCCACGGGCGGTGAATTTTACGGTTGATGTAGGCGATATTCGTTTCAGCGATGTAGTAATAAGCAATGATCGTGGTGAAGGCAAAGAAGAACAGCGCAATGGCAACAAAGTAATTACCAAAGCCCGGCATCATACTTTCCATCGCCGTCTGGACATAGCCCGGCCCCGCGGCCACGCCTGCAATCCCGGTATACAGCGCCGCGCCGTCGACGCCCTGCACGTTATACAACCCGGTAATCAGCAGCATGAACCCTGTCGCGGAGCAGACAAACAGCGTATCAATGTAGACCGAGAATGCCTGAACCAGCCCCTGCTTCACCGGATGGCTCACCGCCGCCGCCGATGACGCGTGCGGTCCGGTTCCCTGCGCCGCCTCGTTGGAATAAACCCCGCGCTTAACGCCCCACATAATTGCCTGACCGAGGATGGCGCCAAAGCCTGCTTCCAGGCCGAATGCACTTTTCCAGATCAGCAGAATCACTGAAGGGAGTTGGTTAATATTAATGGCGATAATAACGCAGGCGACAATAATATAGCCGAGAGCCATAAATGGCACCACCATGCTGCTAAAACTGGCGATCCTTTTCACACCACCGAAAATAATAAAACTTAACAGCACCGCAAGTAATGCCGCCGTGACGTTCGGACTCAGACCAAAGGCAATATCCAGGCTCGCACCAATCGAGTTTGCCTGTACGCCCGGAAGTAATAACCCGCAGGAGAAAATAGTCACAATCGCAAATAACCATGCGTACCACTTCACCCCTAACCCTTTTTCAATATAAAAGGCAGGACCACCGCGATATTCCCCGTTTATTTTTTCTTTATAAACCTGACCAAGAGTAGATTCGACAAATGCTGAACTAGCGCCTAAAAACGCCACTATCCACATCCAGAAAAGCGCGCCCGGCCCGCCAAAGGTAATTGCCGTAGCCACACCGGCGATATTCCCTGTCCCCACGCGGCCTGCCAGCGTCATCGTCAGCGCCTGAAACGACGATACGCCTGCATCGGTAGGACGCCCCTGGAACATCAGGGTAATCATATGTTTCATGTGACGTAATTGCAGAAAGCGACTACGAAGTGAGAAATAGAGGCCAACACCCAGACATAAAAATATTAACGCAGGACTCCAGATTACTCCATTAATAGCACCAACCAGTTCGTTCATGTGTGACCCTCAGCGTGATGTTTCGGGGAAACGGATCCCCTGTTGTGTTTCTTCTTAGAATTTTGTGCGAACAAGTACGAAACATAGATAACTCCCCTGAAGACACCAACTTAATTTTTACTTCGTAGTAATGTTCTGTGACAACATTCACGTTTAATTTTTAACTAACAATTAGCGCGATCATTATATTCATAGATATTTTGTGGGTATTATAAACACATGTCACACTTCTACCACTCAAATAAAAACCAGCCGAATATAAATAAATAATCGAAATGATTAATTATGAATAACAGGTGAGGTATGCAAAGAATAAATAACGCTTCCCGGCATAACGCCGGGAAGAAATGGCTTAAAAAGAATGATCTTAATCGGAATACACTTCCAGCGTCCGTTGACACAGCGCTGAACGCACACAGTCCTCTTTGGTGAAACGTACCACCCCAATCATCTCATCTTCCTCAAAACGTGACATCGCGTCGCTCAACCCGGACTTCACGCCGGATGGCAGGTCACACTGGGTAATATCGCCGTTAACGATAACCGTCACGTTCTCCCCGAGGCGCGTTAAGAACATCTTCATTTGCGCAGCGGTCACGTTCTGAGCCTCGTCAAGAATGACGACCGCATTTTCAAATGTACGTCCGCGCATATAGGCGAACGGCGCGATTTCCACCTTGCCAATCTCTGGTCGCAGGCAGTACTGCATAAAGGATGCACCCAGTCGCTTCACCAGCACGTCATAGACGGGCCTGAAGTACGGAGCAAACTTCTCCGAAATATCCCCGGGCAGGAAACCGAGATCTTCATCAGCTTGCAGTACAGGACGGGTAACAATAATGCGTTCCACGTCCTTATGGATCAGCGCTTCCGCCGCTTTGGCCGCACTGATCCAGGTTTTACCGCATCCGGCTTCACCGGTTGCAAAGATGAGCTGTTTACTCTCGATAGCATTCAGGTAGTGCGCCTGAGCCTCATTGCGCGCCACAATTGGAGAATTATCACGGCTGTCTCGGGCCATGCCAATTGCTTCTACGCCACTCATCTGCACAAGCGAGGTGACCGATTCTTCTTCACGCTGTTTATGGCTACGTGAATCCCGTCTCAGCACACGTTTTGCTTCGCGACGAGCTTTGATCACTGCTTTTTGTCTTCCCATGGATAGCACCTTGAGTTGTTGGTATTCATCACACGCGCCAGCTTCGGCACGATTATGCGCACGAACATCAGAGGGTTGGCTTCCTTGTAAGCCATTGCTTGCTTTATCGGATGACAATACGGAACGGCTACGCGCACCGTTCTGCACGTCGGTCGAATCAGATTCTTGAGGTGTGGGGGAGAATTTAGTGGTGAGGAAATCGCTGCCGGAGTCTGAGCCTCCGCGCCGGGTGCTGCGGTTGTTATGTTTACCTTGTCCAGTACAGGACGCAACCATTCGCGATCTCCATAGTGATTCAGCATCACTGCCGGGAACTACCGCTGTCTTATCTTAAGTACATCAGGAGTTATCATAAATGCAACATTTATTTTACCTGAATGCAACTTTTAAGACTACTCCTGCAGCGGAATCAGTCTCATATATGAATATTACAGAAATATAACAACAAGATAGTCATATGAAAAAATAATGTCCCCGCGAACTATCGCAGGGACAATTATCAGGCTTCGATCAGCCCTTGTGCGAGGTACGCGTTCCGGTCGCGCGGGCCAGGCAGAGCAAAGAAATAGCCGCCGCCGATAGGTTTTATATACTCTTCCAGCGCTTCGCCGTTCAGCCGCTTCTGCACGGTCAGGAAGCCTTTCTCCAGATCGTGCTGATAGCAGACGAACAGCAGCCCCATATCAAGCTGGCCGGAGTTGGTCACGCCCAGCGAATAGCTGTAGCCACGGCGCATCATCAGGCTGGACTGCGTCTCTTTGGTGCGCGGGTTGGCAAGGCGAATATGGCTGTCGAGCGCGATAACGTCGCCATCCGGATCGCTCGCGTAGTCAGGCACGTCATGCTCGTGCTTCATCCCCAGCGGCGCCCCGCTCTGCTTGTCGCGGCCAAAAATGGTCTGCTGCTCTTTAAGCGGCGTGCGGTCCCAGAACTCCACGTGGAACTGGATAATGCGCACCGCCTGATAGCTGCCGCCCACCGCCCACGCCGGTTCGTCCTGGTTCGCCGTCACCCACACCACGTCTTTCATCAACGCCGCATCGCTGCTGTCCGGGTTGGCCGTACCGTCCTTAAAGCCCAGCAGGTTTACCGGCGTCTCTTTGCCTTTGCTGCGCGCGGCGTGATCGGAGATAAACCCTTCCCGCTTCCAGCGCACGCTCAGCAGATCCGGCGTATGTTTGATGATATCGCGCAGGGCGTGGATCACCGTGTCCTGGGTATTGGCGCAAATCTGCAGGAGCAGATCGCCGTGGCACAGCGCCGCGTCGAGGGAGTCATTCGGGAAGCGCGTCATTTTCTGCAGCGCTTTCGGCTTCTGTTTTGCCAGGCCGTAGCGCTCATCAAACAGCGACTCGCCCACCGAGACGGTAATGGTCAGGTTATCCGGGGCGATAAACGCCCCGAGGATACCGGAATCCATCGGCGGCAGGCGCGGGTTCGGCGTCTCCGGTGCCGGACCGCCCGCGGTAAGAAACGCGATGCGCGTCGTCAGCAGGCGGAACAGACGCTCCAGATCCGCCTTATCGCTGGCCAGCGAATCAAAGGCCACCAGCATCATGGAAGCCTGCTGTGGCGTCAGAATACCCGCCTGGTGCTCCCCGTAAAACGGCTGCGTCTCCATGCGGGCATCCGGCGACAGCGTGCCGGGCGCGCTTTGCGGTTTTGCCGCGTGCGCCACCGGGCAGCCACCGGCCAGGGCAAGCGCGCCGCCCAGCGCCCCTACCCCTTTTAGCAAACGACGTCGGGAAGGTTCCGCCACGTCGTACTCGTCGTGCTTGTTCATCGTGCTTAGTCCAGACCCAGAACGCCACGCAGCAGGGAGAGATCTTCCGCCAGGGTGGTAATCGGGCCTTTCAGCGCGTTACGGTCGGCGTCGGTTAGCTTGTCATAAGTTTCGAAACCGTCTTTAGTGCGATACTTCGCCAGGATGGTGTCGACTTTTTTGAAGTTGGCATCCACTTTCGCCAGCAGTTCGCCGTTCTCTTTTTGCAACTGAGGACGCAGCAGATCGACAATCTTCTGTGCGCCGTCGACGTTAGCCTGGAAGTCCCACAGGTCGGTGTGACTGTAGCGATCCTCTTCACCGCTGATTTTGCTGGCAGCCACTTCTTCAATCAGACCGGCCGCGCCGCCCACCACCTTCGACGGCGGGAAGGCCAGCTCGCTGATGCGCTTTTGCAGCTCCAGCACGTCGGTGTTCAGCTGCCCGGCGTATTTCTCCATCCCTTTGGTGGAGTTATCACCAAACAGTGCTTTTTCCAGACGGTGGAAGCCGGTGAATTTCGGATCGGCGGCCTTCTGCTCGTAGTCGTCTTCACGGGCATCAATGCTGCCATCAAGGTCAGAGAACAGCTCGGCAATCGGTTCGATGCGCTCGTAATGCTGACGAGTTGGCGCGTACAGGGATTTCGCTTTCTCGATATCGCCCGCTTTCACCGCGTCGGTAAAAGCTTTGGTGCCCGCGACCAGGTCCGCCGTCTCTTTGGTGACGTAGGCTTTATAGGCGGTGATGGCCTCACCCAGGCTCAGCAGGGCATCGCCCTTCGCGGCATCCTTCGTGGCGTCGCCCTTCACGATCAGCTTGCCTTTCGGATTGGTCAGCAGCCCGCAGGTCATGTCGTATTCACCCGGCTGCAGGTTGGCGGTCATCTTCTGGCTGAAGCCCGGCGCGATATTCTCGCGCTCTTCCACCACCATCACGCCTTTAAGGATCTCCCACTCCAGCGCCTTCTGGCTGTGGTTCTGAATGATAAACTGGGTTTTGCCGCTGTTAACCGTGATGGTCATCGGCTCACACTGCTTATCGTTAACGGTGACTTTTACTTGCGGAATATCTGCCGCCTGAGCGGTGAAAGTAGAAGCGAACAGCGCGGCAATGCCTGCGCATAACGCATTACGACGGAACTGAATTGCCATGACTCTTCCCTTAAAAAGTATGTTGTAACTAAAGCGATAATTATGGCGCGACGCGCGACGCCTGCGAGCCGGTACGCGGCGGCATCGCGAACAGCACCAGCGCCGGAACCAGATAGATAAAGTACATCGCCACTTCGCTGACGCTTGGCGTTTCCTGGTAGCCGAAGATGCCTTCGAGCAGGGTGCCGGTCAGAGAATGGGTGGAGAGAACGTGGCTGAGATCGAACGCCACGTCCTGGAAGTGGTTCCACAGGCCCGCCTCGTGGAAGGCGCGGATCGCCCCTGCCGCCAGCCCTGCCGCCACCAGCAGAATAAACAGGCTGGTCCACTTGAAGAACGCGCCGAGGTTAAGACGAATGCCGCCCCAGTAAAGCAGAAAGCCCAGCACCACCGCGGTTGCCAGCCCGAGCATAGCGCCAACCGGCGGCCAGATGCCGACATCCTGTTGAAACGCCGCCAGCAGGAAGAAAACAGACTCCAGGCCTTCACGCGCGACGGCGAAAAAGACCATCAGGATCAGCGCCCAGCCGTGATGGTTGCCTTTTTGCAGGGCGTTATCCACCGCCTGCTCCAGCTGCACCTTCACGTTGCGGGAAACTTTGCGCATCCAGAAGACCATCCACGTCAGTATGAATACCGCAATCGCGGCGACGATACCTTCAAACAGCTCCTGCTCTTTCTGGGGGAATTCGCCGGTGGTTTCATTGATGAGAATACCCAGCCCCAGGCAGAGCGCCGCGGCAAGGAAGACGCCAACCCACATCACGCCAATCCAGCGCCCGCGCTGGGTGCGCTTCAGATAGCTGGCGATAAGGCTGACAATCAGGGCCGCTTCAAGCCCTTCACGTAACATAATGAGAAATGGAACAAACATGCCGACACCTTAAATGTTTATCGCGGTCAACTGATGCAAAGAAAGGTAAATCCTTGTGATAGTGATTATCATTACGGCGAAAAGAAACACAAGCGAAATGTGTGGTGATTTGATGACGAGTTGTAACCGCATCGCAGGATAATAATTCCAATCGTTACGATTGCGTTTATAAGTTATAGCGAAAATGCCCATTTACGGTTAATCAACGCTGTGGCTAAATGTCCGCCTCGAAAACCAACCGAAAATAAACCATGTTTAAAATTGTCCATTTCCTGCTGGCGCTCGTGATTATTCTTGCGCTTGCCTGGCTGGTGAGTTTCGACCGCCGAAAAATTCGCCTTCGCTATGTTTTACAGCTGATCGTTATTGAAATTGCTCTGGCATTTTTTTTCCTGCACGCAGAAAGCGGCCTGTTTATTATTAAATACGTCTCCGGCTTCTTTGAATCGCTGCTTAAATTCGCCTCTGAAGGGACAAATTTCGTCTTTGGCGGCATGGGTGAAAAAGGACTGGCGTTCATTTTCCTTGGCGTGTTGTGCCCGATAATTTTTATTTCCGCGCTGATTGGTATTCTCCAGCACTGGCGAATTTTGCCGATATTTATTCGGATTATCGGAACGCTGCTGTCAAAACTGAACGGCATGGGCAAGCTGGAATCCTTTAATGCGGTAAGTTCGCTGATCCTCGGCCAGTCGGAAAACTTCATTGCCTACAAGGGCGTGCTGGGGGATCTCTCCTCGCGTCGTCTGTTCACCATGGCCGCAACCGCCATGTCGACGGTCTCCCTGTCGATTGTCGGGGCCTATATGACCATGCTGGACGCCAAATTTGTCGTCGCGGCGCTGATCCTGAACATGTTCAGCACCTTTATTATTCTCTCGGTCATTAACCCGGTGCGTCCGGAAGCGGAGCCGGATATCAGGCTGGAAAAGCTGCACGAATCCCAGAGCTTCTTCGAAATGCTGGGCGAGTATATTCTGGCCGGTTTTAAGGTGGCGATGATTATTCTGGCGATGCTGATTGGCTTTATCGCCCTTATTAGCGCCGTTAACGCCCTCTTCTCCAGCGTATTCGGCATGAGCTTCCAGCAGATTTTAGGCTATGTGTTTTATCCGCTGGCGTGGCTTATTGGTATTCCGCTGAGCGATGCCTTAAACGCGGGCAGCATTATGGCAACCAAGCTGGTAGCGAATGAATTTGTGGCGATGATTGAGCTGCAAAAAATCGCTCATCAGATGTCACCGCGCGGGCTGGGCATTTTGTCCGTCTTCCTGGTATCGTTCGCGAACTTCGCGTCCATCGGCATTGTGGCCGGGGCGATTAAGGGTCTGAACGAGCAGCAGGGGAACGTGGTGTCGCGGTTTGGTCTGCGCCTGGTGTACGGCGCGACGCTGGTGAGCCTGCTGTCGGCGAGCTTTGCGGGATTGGTGTTGTAAATTGCTTTGCTACAAAATAATAACGGCGGGATTTCCCGCCGTTTTTATTAAAACTGCACGCACACCGGCTGGTCGACGCGCATTACCGACTCCTGCGCGAAGCGTGATTTATAAATCCCGCGTAACGCTTCGATATTTGTTTCACTCTGCGCGTCTTTACCGTGGATCAGCATCAACGCTTTGCTGGGCTCACGCGCCACTTTCCCGTCGTTCCCCAGCCACTGCCCGCGCGCATCAAATACCGTTAAGCCATCGCGAAAGCGCGGCGTCACGTCCTGGTCAACAAACTGCTGCCACTCGTTGCTGGTGATCTGCGCCCCGGCAGGGCGATTCAAGCCAAAATAGAGCGTGGTCTGCTGCATCTGGTTCTCCGCTTTGCAGGTCTCTACCGCCGCGCGCTGCGTGGGAGCGTTACAACCCGCCAGAAGCATTAATGCTGCCACCATTAACCCTGTTTTAATCATCATTTATCATCTCGAACTGGTGAACGGTCTGTCCCCTCTCCCCTTTGGGGAGAGGGTTAGGGTGAGGGGGGGATATTTTTATTCTGCCTGAAGCTTAGTCGGCGGCGCAGTGTGGTAATGCGCATCCGCTTCCGCAAAGCGCTTCTGCATAGAGGCAGACGGGGCTTTACCCAGCAGGCTGAACACCACAATGCCGATGCTGCCGAAGATGAAGCCCGGAATGATTTCGTACAGGCCCAGCCACGCGAACTGTTTCCAGACGATGACGGTCACCGCACCGATAATCATCCCCGCCAGCGCGCCGTTACGGGTCATGCGTGACCACATGACGGAGAACAGCACCACCGGACCAAACGCAGCACCGAAGCCCGCCCACGCGTAGCTCACAAGCCCCAGCACGCGGTTTTCCGGGTTGGCCGCCAGCGCAATAGCCACCAGCGCCACCACCAGCACCATAAAGCGCCCTACCCACACCAGCTCTTTCTGGCTCGCGCCCTTACGCAGGAACGCTTTGTAGAGGTCTTCGGTGATCGCACTGGAGCACACCAGCAGCTGGCAGCTCAGGGTGGACATCACCGCCGCCAGGATCGCGGAGAGCAGGATACCGGCAATCCACGGGTTAAACAGGATCTGCGCCAGCTCGATGAACACGCGCTCGGCGTTCTGGTTCACCGCGCCCGCCTGCGCCGGGTTGTTGTTGAAGTAGGCGATACCGAAGAAGCCGACCGCACACGCGCCCGCCAGACACAGAATCATCCACGTCATGCTGATGCGACGGGCATGAACGATGGTGTGGTGAGAGTCCGCCGCCATAAAGCGCGCCAGAATGTGCGGCTGACCGAAGTAGCCCAGGCCCCAGCCCATCAGGGAGACGATGGCCACGAAGTTCAGCCCTTTCAGCATATCGACGTTTTCAATGCTCTTCTGCTTAATCACTTCCAGCGATTCGCCAAAGCCGCCGACGGTGAAAATCACAATCACCGGGGTCAGGATCAGGGCAAAGATCATCAGGCTCGCCTGCACGGTGTCGGTCCAGCTTACCGCCAGGAACCCGCCCACGAAGGTATAGAGGATGGTCGCCGCCGCACCGGCCCACAGGGCGGTTTCGTAGCTCATGCCGAAGGTGCTTTCGAACAGGCGCGCACCGGCCACGATGCCGGAGGCACAGTAGATGGTGAAGAACAGCAGGATCACCACCGCGGAGATAATACGCAGAATGCGGCTGTTATCTTCAAAGCGTCCGGTGAAGTAGTCCGGCAGCGTCAGGGCATTGTTGTTGGCTTCGGTGTGCACGCGCAGACGGCCTGCCACCAGCTTCCAGTTGATCCACGCGCCCACGGTCAGGCCGATGGCGATCCAGCTTTCGGAAATACCGGAGATGAAAATCGCGCCCGGCAGCCCCATCAGCAGCCAGCCGCTCATGTCGGATGCGCCCGCAGAGAGCGCGGTGACCATCGGGCCTAAACTGCGGCCGCCCAGAATGTAGTCGTCAAAGTTCTTTGTCGAACGCCATGCCAAAAACCCTATCAGGATCATGCCAAAAATATAAACGAGAAATGTCACCAGCATCGGTGTGCTAATAGCCATTCAAATTCTCCAAAATGTCGAGCGACAGCCGTCCGGGCTGCCTTGTTATGTCATCACCGGAACGTAGTGATGTGTGTATGTGTTTCTGTTGGGCGCGCTATCCTGCCGTATACGCATCCCACTGACAAACGATTTAACACTGCATTTACATGAATTTCATCCCTGGTTTTATACGTCTTTCCTATAGGTTGCACTCGCTCACATTTATACGGGTTGCACCTTTGAAAAGTGTTAAGTACCGCATAAAACCAGGGTTCGCATGCAGAAGCCAGCGCTTTTTTCCAGCTAACCATTCGTTAACAATCCATTCATTTTCCAGCTTGCAAACCAGGTCACATTTAACACGGTTGCACAAAGTTGCAACATGGTGGATATTTCACGCTATCAACAGAACGCTATTACAGAACAACAGGAGTTTTGGCATGGGGATGACCACCATGGGGGTGAAGCTGGATGACGCAACCCGCGAACGGATTAAGACCGCAGCAACCCGCATTGACCGCACACCGCACTGGCTAATCAAGCAGGCCATTTTTAACTATCTGGAAAGGCTGGAGAGCGAAGACGGCCTGCCGGAGCTGCCTGCCCTGCTGGCGGGTGCAGCGAACGAAAGCGAAGACGCCGCGACGGCGGTGGAAGAGAACCACCAGCCGTTCCTCGAATTTGCCGAGCAGATCCTGCCGCAGTCCGTCAGCCGCGCCGCCATTACCGGGGCTTACCGCCGCGCCGAAACCGACGCCGTGCCGATGCTGCTGGAGCAGGCCCGCCTGCCGGAAGCCATTGCCGCCCAGGCGCACAGCCTGGCGTATCAGTTAGCCGACAAGCTGCGCAACCAGAAAACCGCCACCGGCCGCGCCGGGATGGTGCAGGGCCTGCTGCAGGAGTTCTCCCTCTCCTCACAGGAAGGCGTGGCGCTGATGTGCCTGGCGGAAGCGCTGCTGCGTATTCCGGATAAAGCCACCCGCGACGCGCTGATCCGCGACAAGATCAGCAACGGCAACTGGCACTCCCACATTGGCCGCAGCCCGTCGCTGTTCGTCAACGCCGCCACCTGGGGCCTGTTGTTTACCGGCAAGCTGGTCTCCACCCATAACGAAGCCAACCTGTCACGCTCCCTGAACCGCATCATCGGCAAGAGCGGCGAGCCGCTGATCCGCAAGGGCGTGGACATGGCGATGCGCCTGATGGGCGAGCAGTTCGTTACCGGGGAGACCATTGCCGAAGCGCTGGCGAACGCCCGCAAGCTGGAAGATAAAGGTTTCCGCTACTCGTACGACATGCTGGGCGAAGCGGCGCTGACCGCCGCCGACGCGCAGGCCTATATGGTCTCTTACCAGCAGGCGATCCACGCCATTGGTAAAGCCTCCAACGGTCGCGGTATTTATGAAGGCCCGGGCATCTCTATTAAGCTTTCCGCCCTGCACCCGCGCTACAGCCGCGCGCAGTACGACCGCGTAATGGAAGAGCTTTATCCGCGCCTGAAGTCCCTGACCCTGCTGGCGCGCCAGTACGACATCGGCATTAACATCGACGCCGAAGAGGCCGACCGTCTGGAGATCTCCCTCGACCTGCTGGAAAAACTGTGCTTCGAGCCGGAGCTGGCAGGCTGGAACGGCATTGGCTTCGTTATCCAGGCCTACCAGAAACGCTGTCCGTTCGTCATTGACTACCTGATCGACCTGGCAAGCCGCAGCCGCCGTCGCCTGATGATCCGCCTGGTGAAGGGTGCCTACTGGGACAGCGAAATCAAACGCGCCCAGATGGAAGGGCTGGAAGGCTATCCGGTCTATACCCGCAAGGTCTATACCGACGTCTCTTACCTCGCCTGCGCGAAAAAGCTGCTCGGCGTGCCGAACCTGATCTATCCTCAGTTCGCGACCCACAACGCACATACCCTGGCGGCGATTTACAGCCTGGCGGGTCAGAACTACTATCCGGGCCAGTATGAATTCCAGTGCCTGCACGGCATGGGTGAACCGCTGTACGAGCAGGTAACCGGTAAAGTGGCGGACGGCAAGCTGAACCGCCCTTGCCGCATCTATGCCCCGGTGGGAACCCACGAAACCCTGCTGGCGTACCTGGTGCGTCGTCTGCTGGAAAACGGCGCGAATACCTCCTTTGTTAACCGCATCGCCGATACCACCCTGCCGCTGGACGAACTGGTGGCCGACCCGGTGCAGGCCGTAGAGAAGATGGCGGCGCTGGAAGGCCAGATTGGCCTGCCGCATCCGAAGATTGCCCTGCCGCGCGAACTGTATGGCGAAGGCCGCGTCAATTCAGCCGGTCTGGATCTGGCCAACGAACACCGTCTGGCGTCCCTCTCCTCTGCCCTGCTCAACAGCGCATTGCAGAAGTGGCAGGCCAAACCGATTCTGGAGCAGGCCGTCGAGGACGGCGACATGCAGCCGGTGATCAACCCTGCAGAGCCGAAGGATATCGTTGGCTACGTGCGTGAAGCCACCGAAGCGGAAGTGGACCAGGCGCTGGAGAGTGCGGTGAACAACGCGCCAATCTGGTTCGCCACCCCGCCGCAGGAGCGTGCCGCGATTCTGGAACGCGCGGCGGTACTGATGGAAGATCAGATGCAGTCGCTCATCGGCATTCTGGTGCGCGAAGCGGGTAAAACCTTCAGCAACGCCATCGCCGAAGTGCGCGAGGCCGTCGACTTCCTGCACTACTACGCCGGTCAGGTACGCGATGATTTCGATAACGAAACCCACCGTCCGCTGGGTCCGGTCGTGTGTATCAGCCCGTGGAACTTCCCGCTGGCGATCTTCACCGGCCAGATAGCCGCCGCGCTTGCCGCAGGCAACAGCGTGCTGGCAAAACCGGCAGAGCAGACCCCGCTGATTGCCGCCCAGGGCATCAACATTCTTCTGGAGGCAGGCGTGCCGGCGGGCGTGGTCCAGCTGCTGCCGGGCCGCGGTGAAACCGTCGGCGCCAAACTGACCTCCGATAATCGCGTGCGCGGCGTGATGTTTACCGGTTCGACCGAAGTAGCCTCCCTGCTGCAGCGCAACATTGCTACCCGTCTGGATGCGCAGGGCCGTCCTACCCCGCTCATCGCCGAAACCGGCGGCATGAACGCCATGATCGTTGACTCCTCCGCACTCACCGAGCAGGTGGTGGTCGACGTGCTGGCCTCCGCCTTCGACAGCGCCGGTCAGCGCTGCTCCGCCCTGCGCGTGCTGTGCCTGCAGGACGACGTGGCAGACCACACGCTGAAGATGCTGCGCGGTGCGATGGCCGAATGCCGCATGGGCAACCCGGGCCGTCTCACCACCGACATCGGGCCGGTGATCGACGCGGAAGCCAAAGCCAACATTGAAAACCACATTCAGACCATGCGCGCCAAAGGCCGTCCGGTATTCCAGGCGGTGCGCGAGAACAGCGAAGATGCCCGCGAGTGGCAGACCGGCACCTTCGTGCCGCCTACGCTGATTGAGCTGGCAAGCTTTGACGAGCTGAAAAAAGAGGTCTTCGGTCCGGTACTGCACGTGGTGCGCTACAACCGTAACAACCTGAACGAGCTTATCGATCAGATCAACGCCTCCGGCTACGGCCTGACGCTCGGCGTGCATACCCGTATCGACGAGACCATTGCGCAGGTCACCGGCACGGCCAAAGTCGGCAACCTGTACGTCAACCGCAACATGGTTGGCGCGGTCGTGGGCGTGCAGCCGTTCGGCGGTGAAGGTCTCTCCGGCACCGGCCCGAAAGCGGGCGGCCCGCTCTACCTGTACCGCCTGCTGGCGAACCGTCCGGAAAACGCGCTGGGCGTAACGCTGGCGCGCCAGGACGCACACTATCCGGTGGATACGCAGGTGAAAACCGTGCTGACCCAGCCGCTGGAGGCGCTGATCGCCTGGGCGGAAAAACGTCCTGAGCTGCGTGCGGTTGCCCGGCAGTACGGCGAACTGGCGCAGGCTGGCACCCAGCGTCTGCTGCCGGGGCCAACCGGCGAGCGCAACACCTGGACGCTGATGCCGCGCGAGCGCGTGCTGTGCGTGGCGGATAACGAGCAGGACGCGCTGGTGCAACTGGCCGCGGCGATGGCAACCGGTTGTGAAGTGCTGTGGCCGGAAGATGCGCTGCATCGCGACCTCGCCAAACAGCTGCCGAAAGCAGTCTCGGCCCGCATTCGCTTTGCGAAGGCCGATGCCCTGTTGACCCAGCCGTTTGACGCGGTGATTTACCACGGTGATTCCGACCAGTTGCGCGAACTGTGCGAGCAGGTCGCGGCCCGCAGCGGCGCGATTGTTTCGGTGCAGGGCTTTGCGCGCGGGGAAACCAACCTGCTGCTGGAGCGTCTGTACGTGGAGCGCTCGCTCAGCGTCAACACCGCGGCGGCGGGCGGTAACGCCAGCCTGATGACAATAGGCTAACGCTGTGCTAATAAGGCTCCGGAGACGGAGCCTTATTTTATTGAGGAGTATATGAAACGATATCTTATCGCCGGTGCGGCACTGCTGCTCAGCGCCAGCGCGCTGGCCGACGAGTACGACAAAGCGACCACCCAGACAGAACTCAGTGCCTGTGCGGCAGAGCAGTACCAGGCTGCGGATAAAAAGCTCAACCAGACGTACCAGGCCGCCATCAAACGCGCGGCAGCCCCTCAGCGCGACCTGCTGAAAAAGGCGCAGCAGGCGTGGATCGCCCTGCGTGACGCAGACTGTAAATTGATGGGTTCAGGAACCGAAGGTGGCACTATTCAGCCGATGATTATCAACCAGTGCCTGACGGAGAAAACAGCGGAGCGCGAAGCCTTTCTGGCCTCGTTGATGCAGTGTGAAGAGGGCAATTTAAGCTGCCCTTTCCAACCGGCTGATTAGCGCACACGGATCCCTTCGATAATCATCCGCTGCACGTTATCCAGCGTACTCTGGAAAAACGCCTCGTCCTGGAGCGTTTTACCGGTCACCGCCTCGACCTGGGCCGCGAAGTCAGCGTAGTGCTGGGTTGAGGCCCAAATCATGAAGATCAGATGATGCGGATCGACGGGCGCCAGTTTTCCGCTGGCGACCCATCCGGCAATAATGGCCGATTTATCGTCCACCAGCTGCTTTAAATCGCCGGTCAGCTCCGCCTGCAACAGCGGCGCGCCCTGCAACATCTCCAGGCAGAACAGCCTTGATGCCTGCGGGTAATCACGCGATACCTCCAGCTTCAGGCGTATGTACTCCTCGATCGCCACCAGCGGGGCCAGCTCTTCGCGAAACGCCTTAAGCGGCGCCAGCCAGATATCGAGAATCTGCTGCATCACCGCCACGTACAGCGCCTCTTTCGAGGGGTAGTAATAGAGAAGATTGGTTTTAGACACGCCAGACTGCTCCGCCACCTGCTCCAGGCGCGTGCCGTGAATGCCAAACTGTGAAAAGGTCTCCAGCGCCGCGCTGAGGATCGCCTGTTTCTTAGCGCTCACCGCCTGCGAACGTTTACCTGGTGTTTTCACTGCGCCTTGTGCCATTCCCGCTCTCCTTATTCTGCGTTGCCCTCAGCATAGCAAAACCCCCGTCTCGCCACGACATTCTGCACTCCCATCGCGCATGAGTGCCTGTTTTCTGTGCAATGTTTTTGACCATTTAGTCCACTTTTAGCGGCATCAACTCCCCAACTTCTGATTAACACATTAATAACACAGCCATTTTCAAAACTGGCACTGCCTTTGCAAAACCACCGTTACACCTGCGACGTAATGAAGAGAGGTTCGTGATGAAAATTGGCGTATTTGTACCCATCGGCAACAACGGCTGGCTTATCTCGACCACTGCACCGCAATACATGCCGACCTTTGAGCTGAATAAAGCCATCGTGCAGAAGGCGGAGCACTACCATTTCGACTTTGCGCTTTCGATGATCAAGCTGCGCGGCTTCGGCGGCAAAACTGAATTCTGGGACCACAACCTGGAGTCCTTCACCCTGATGGCCGGGCTGGCCGCGGTCACCTCGCGGATCCAAATCTACGCCACCGCGGCCACCCTCACCCTGCCGCCCGCGATCGTGGCGCGCATGGCCTCGACCATCGACTCCATCTCCGGCGGCCGCTTTGGCGTTAACCTGGTCACCGGCTGGCAAAAGCCGGAGTACGAGCAGATGGGGCTCTGGCCGGGCGACGATTATTTCTCGCGGCGCTACGACTACCTGACCGAATACGTGCAGGTGCTGCGCGACCTGTGGGGCACCGGAAAAAGCGATTTCAAGGGTGACTTCTTCACCATGAACGACTGCCGCGTCAGCCCGCAGCCGTCGGTGCCGATGAAGGTGATTTGCGCCGGGCAGAGCGACGCGGGGATGGAATTTTCCGCCAAATACGCCGACTTCAACTTCTGCTTCGGCAAAGGCGTTAACACCCCTGCCGCCTTCGCCCCGACCGCCGCGCGAATGAAAGAGGCCGCCGACAAGACCGGGCGCGACGTGGGCTCCTACGTGCTGTTCATGGTCATTGCCGATGAAACCGACGACGCCGCGCGCGCCAAATGGGAGCGGTATAAGGACGGCGCTGACGACGAAGCCCTGAGCTGGCTGACCGAGCAGAGCCAGAAGGACACCCGTTCCGGCGCGGACACCAACGTGCGCCAGATGGCCGACCCGACCTCCGCCGTCAATATCAACATGGGCACGCTGGTTGGCTCGTATGCCAGCGTCGCCAGAATGCTCGACGAAGTGGCGGCCGTACCCGGCGCGGAGGGCGTCCTGCTGACCTTCGATGATTTCCTCACTGGCGTGGAGACCTTCGGCGAACGCATTCAGCCGCTGATGCAGTGCCGCGCCCATATCCCTGCCGTCACGAAGGAGGTGGCGTAATGACGACCTTAAACGCTCGCCCGGAAGCCATCACCTTTGCGCCGCAGCAGAGCGCGCTGATCGTGGTGGACATGCAAAACGCCTACGCCAGCAAGGGCGGCTATCTGGATCTGGCGGGGTTCGACGTCTCCGCCACCCAGCCCGTGATCGCGAACATTAAAACCGCCGTCGCCGCCGCGCGCGCGGCGGGCATGCTCATCATCTGGTTCCAGAACGGCTGGGATGACCAGTACGTTGAGGCCGGCGGCCCCGGCTCGCCCAACTTCCACAAGTCCAACGCCCTGAAAACCATGCGCAAAAACCCAGACCTGCAGGGCAAGCTGCTGGCCAAAGGCGGCTGGGACTATCAGCTGGTGGACGAGCTGGTACCGCAGGCGGGCGATATCGTCCTGCCGAAACCGCGCTACAGCGGCTTTTTCAACACCCCGCTCGACAGCCTGCTGCGCAGCCGGGGCATTCGCCATCTGGTCTTCACCGGTATCGCCACCAACGTCTGCGTGGAGTCGACCCTGCGCGACGGCTTTTTCCTTGAGTATTTCGGCGTGGTGCTGGAGGACGCGACCCATCAGGCCGGGCCGGAGTTCGCCCAGAAAGCCGCCCTGTTCAATATCGAAACCTTTTTTGGCTGGGTCAGTAACGTTGCCGATTTCTGCGACGCCCTGACCCCGCCGCTCGCCCGTATCGCCTGAGGAGACGCCTGATGCCGAAATCCGTGATTATTCCGCCGGGCACCAGCACACCCATTGCCCCGTTTGTTCCCGGCACCCTCGCCGACGGCGTGGTGTATGTCTCCGGCACGCTGCCGTTTGATAAAGACAACAACGTGGTGTTTATCAACGACCCAAAGGCGCAAACCCGCCACGTGCTGGAAACGATCAAAACCGTGATCGAAACGGCGGGTGGCACCATGGAGGACGTGACCTTCAACAGCATCTTTATCACCGACTGGAAAAACTACGCCGCGATTAACGAAATCTACGCCGAGTTCTTCCCCGGCGATAAACCGGCGCGGTTCTGCATTCAGTGCGGGCTGGTAAAACCGGACGCGCTGGTTGAGATCGCCACCGTTGCGCACATCGCGAAGTGAGGCAGCCATGAAACTTTCCGTCTCGCCGCCCCCGTTCGAGGGCGCGCCCGTGGTGGTGCTGATTGCCGGACTCGGGGGCAGCGGCAGCTACTGGCTGCCCCAGCAGGCCGCGCTTGAACCGGAATATCAGGTGGTGTGCTATGACCAGCGGGGAACGGGCAATAACCCTGACACCCTGCCAGAAGGGTACAGCCTTGCGCAGATGGCGGACGAGCTGGCCCAGGCGCTGGCTGACGCAGGCATTGCGCGCTACAGCGTCGTCGGGCACGCGCTGGGGGCGCTGGTCGGCCTGCAGCTGGCGCTCGACAGGCCCGATTCACTCACCGCGCTGGTGTGCGTCAACGGCTGGCTGACCCTCAATGCCCACACCCGCCGCTGTTTTGACGTTCGCGAGCGGCTGCTGCATTCCGGCGGCGCGCAGGCGTGGGTCGAGGCGCAGCCGCTGTTTCTCTACCCGGCAGACTGGATGGCCGCCCGCGCGCCGCGTCTGGAGGCCGAAGAAGCGCTGGCGCTGGCCCATTTCCAGGGCAAAAGCAACCTGCTGCGCAGGCTCAGCGCCCTGAAAAAAGCCGACTTCTGCCGCCATGCCGCACGTATTCGCTGCCCGGTTCACATTATCTGTTCCGCCGACGACATGCTGGTGCCGTCCGTCTGTTCCGCTGAACTGCACACCGCCCTCCCGCACGCCCACAAAACGGTCATGCGCCAGGGCGGGCATGCCTGCAACGTCACCGAGCCGGACACCTTTAACACCCTGCTGCTGAACGGGCTTGCCAGCCTGCTGCACAGCCATGAACACGCTTTATAAGGAGCTTTAATGAGCGAAGCCATTACCCCCGCCGCGCTGGAAACGCTGTTCACCGGCGCCCGCACCCACAACGGCTGGCAGGATCTGCCGGTCAGCGACGAGACGCTACGCGAGATTTATGACCTGATGAAATGGGGGCCAACGTCCGCCAACTGCTCCCCGGCGCGGATTGTGTTTGTGCGAAGCGCAGAGGGAAAAGAGAAGCTGCGCCCGGCGCTCTCCAGCGGCAACCTCGAGAAAACGCTCACCGCCCCGGTTACGGCCATCGTGGCCTGGGACGGGGAATTCTTCGAGCGCCTGCCCGAGCTGTTCCCGCACGGCGATGCAAAGAGCTGGTTTACCACCAGCCCCGCGCATGCGGAAGAGACCGCCTTTCGCAACAGCGCAATGCAGGCCGCGTACCTGATTTTCGCCTGTCGCGCGCTCGGGCTGGATACCGGCCCGATGTCGGGCTTCGACCGCCAAAAGGTCGACGAGGCCTTTTTCACCGGCACCACGCTTAAAAGCAATCTGCTGATCAACATTGGCTACGGCGATACCCGCAAACTTTACGGGCGCCTGCCGCGTCTGGACTTCGACGATGCCTGCGGGCTGGCGTAAGGAGCGATTATGACGACACCGGATAAACAAACCTTTCGCGACGCCATGGCATGCGTTGGCGCGGCGGTCAACATCATCACCACCGACGGCCCGGCGGGGATGGCGGGCTTTACCGCCAGCGCGGTATGCAGCGTCACGGATTCCCCTCCCACCCTGCTGGTGTGCCTGAACCGCGGCGCGTCGGTCTGGCCCACGTTCAGCGAAAACCGCACCCTGTGCGTGAATACCCTGAGCGCCGGACAGGAGCCTTTATCCAATCTGTTTGGCGGCAAAACGCCGATGGACGAGCGCTTTGCCGCCGCCCGCTGGCAGACGGGCGACACGGGCTGCCCGCGTCTGGAGGATGCGCTGGCCTCGTTTGACTGCCGCATCAGCCAGGTGGTGAGCGTCGGTACCCACGACATTCTGTTTTGCGACATCGTTTCCATTATTCGCCACCCCGAGCCGCAAGGTCTGGTGTGGTTTGACCGCGGCTACCACGCGCTTATGCGACCCGCCTGCTAAGGCGCTTTAAGGAGACAGACCATGTTCGGATTTCCCCACTGGCAGTTGAAATCGACCTCCACAGAAGCAGGCGTGGTCGCGCCGGATGAACGCCTCCCGCTCGGGCAGACGATGGTGATGGGCGTCCAGCATGCGGTCGCCATGTTCGGCGCGACGGTGCTGATGCCGATGCTGATGGGGCTCGATCCCAACCTGTCTATTCTGATGTCGGGTATCGGCACCCTGCTGTTCTTTTTCGTCACCGGCGGGCGCGTGCCCAGCTATCTCGGATCCAGCGCTGCCTTTGTGGGCGTCGTTATCGCTACCACCGGGTTTAACGGCCAGGGGATCAACCCCAACCTGAGCGTGGCCCTCGGTGGCATCATCGCCTGTGGGCTGGTCTATACCCTGATTGGCCTGGTGGTAATGAAGATCGGCACGCGCTGGATCGAACGGATGATGCCTCCCGTCGTCACCGGCGCGGTGGTGATGGCGATCGGCCTTAACCTCGCGCCGATTGCAGTAAAAAGCGTCTCCGCTTCGCCGTTTGAAAGCTGGATGGCGGTGATCACCGTGCTGTGCATCGGCCTGGTGGCGGTGTTCACGCGGGGCATGATCCAGCGGCTGCTGATTCTGGTCGGGCTGATTGTCGCCTGCCTGATCTACGCCCTGCTGGCGAACGTGTTCGGCATGGGCAAGCCGGTCGATTTTACCCTGCTGCATCAGGCCGCCTGGTTCGGTCTGCCGCAGGTGACCTCGCCCACCTTTAATACCCAGGCGATGATGCTTATCGCGCCTGTCGCAGTGATCCTGGTGGCAGAGAACTTAGGGCACCTGAAGGCCGTGGCGGGAATGACCGGACGCAGCATGGATCCGTATATGGGCCGCGCGTTCGTCGGCGACGGTCTGGCGACCATGCTCTCCGGTTCCGTGGGCGGCAGCGGCGTGACCACCTACGCGGAAAACATCGGCGTGATGGCGGTGACTAAAGTTTACTCCACGCTGGTTTTCGTGGCGGCGGCGGTAATGGCGATGCTGCTTGGTTTCTCACCGAAGTTCGGCGCGCTGATCCACACCATTCCGTCACCGGTCATCGGCGGGGCATCGATTGTGGTGTTCGGGCTGATCGCCGTGGCCGGAGCGCACATCTGGGTGCAGCACCGGGTCGATCTCAGCCAGAACGGCAACCTGATCATGGTGGCCGTCACGCTGGTGCTGGGCGCGGGCGATTTTGCCCTGACGCTGGGCGGGTTTACGATTGGCGGGATTGGTACGGCGACCTTCGGCGCGATCGTGCTTAACGCCCTGCTGAGCCGCCGGATGGCCGCCGCGCCGCAGGGCGCCGTCGTGCATCAGGATTCGTGATTTAACGTCGCGCTGTCATTTTCTGGCAGCGCGTTTTTCTTCCGCTTGAGCTTTAACTCGCTCACCAGCACGCCGACGACAATAAACGCCGCGCCAGCCAGCGCCAGCAGCGGCAAACGCTCGCCAGCGAGTCGTCCGAAAATACCCGCCCACACCGGTTCGCCGGTATAAATCACCGTCGCGCGCGTTGGCGATACGCTGCGCTGCGCCCAGTTCATGGTCACCTGAATAATGGCGCTGAAGATCCCCAGCCCCAGCGCGACCACCACCAGCCCCGTGGACATCGGCGGCACGGACTCGCCTGCCGGAACCATCGTCGCAAACGCCACCAGCGACGCGGTGGCGAGCTGCACCACCGTCACGCGCTTAACGTCCACGTTGCCCGCCCAGGCGCTGATCAGAATAATTTCCGCCGCAATAGCAATTGCCCCGACGAGGGTAATGATCTCCCCCGGCCCCAGCGCCAGCAGGTTGTTCTCCGGCCCGGCTAATAAAATCAGGCCGATAAACGCCAGCACGATGCCGACGCACGACATCAGGCCCGGAATTCTGCCGAGACAGAGCCACTGCAATAGCGGCACCAGCGGTACGTACATGGCGGTAATAAAGGCGGATTTACTGCTGGAGATGGTCTGCAATCCCCACGTCTGCAGGCTGTAGCCCATCGCTATCGCCACCCCAATCGCTACGCCCGCTTTAAGCTCTTTCAGCGTCAGACCCCGCAGCGTTTTAAGGGAGATCAGCCCAACGGCTATCGCCGCTGTCGCAAAGCGCAGGCCGACAAAAAAGAACGGATCGCTGAGGGACACCGCGTACTGGACGGCAAGAAAGGTCCCACCCCAGAACATGGTGATGAGAATCAGGATGGCTTCCTGCGGTTTTACGGAGAATTTAAAACGTGAAACAGACATGCGACACCAGCAAGTGAGAACAATTCTGTAGTGTGCGTTGCCTTTGGTTACAGTTCAATGTTGCAGAAATAAAAAAACCGCCGGGAAACCCGGCGGCAGGGAGTTAACCCGGCGTACTACTTGTTGCTGCCGTGGCTGTTTTTACCCCCTTTTTTACCAGCCTCTGATGCACGCTGAGGGTCATTTTTGAAGTTACCCCCGCTAGACTGGCCACCTTTACGACCTGCTTCTGATGCTCTTTCACGGTCTTCAGCGAAATTACCTGAACCACCACGATGGTTTGCCATCTCTAACCTCCAGAGTGTGAAACATTAGACATCATATTGCATTCAGTAAAAGAGGATTCTTTCACCGCGCGGCTAAAGGACAGGGCCTTTATCTGTGCCGCGTGAAACTAAGCTTAGTGGACTGAGGCTATCCGGCAAGCCGCAGGTAATATCCTGCAACATGATCTCAGCCTTTCGGGTGAGAAAACGCGACGGAAATCCATAAGCCTTTCTTATCATTTCAAAATTCGGCGTCCAGAAAGTTGTTTCATTTTGCTACAGCACCTTATTGTAACCATGTTGTTATAAATCAAAGAAATGCCGTTCATTTTTGCAGTCTGGCTGTGATGTCATATCTTTAAAAGAACGCAGCGATCCGCTGTCAGAAAAACCAACGAGGAGTGATGCAAAATGGCAAAAGTTCTGGTGCTCTATTATTCCATGTATGGACACATTGAAACCATGGCTCACGCGGTAGCAGAAGGCGCAAACAGAGTGGACGGCGTTGAGGTTGTGGTAAAACGCGTACCGGAAACCATGCAGGCGGAAGCGTTCGCCAAAGCCGGGGGGAAAACACAAAATGCCCCCGTTGCCACCCCGCAGGAGCTGGCGGATTATGATGCCATTATCTTCGGCACCCCGACCCGCTTCGGCAATATGTCGGGCCAGATGCGTACCTTCCTCGATCAAACCGGCGGGCTCTGGGCATCCGGGGCGCTCTACGGCAAACTCGCCAGCGTATTCAGCTCTACCGGCACCGGCGGCGGTCAGGAGCAGACGATCACCTCAACCTGGACTACCCTTGCTCATCATGGGATGGTGATTGTGCCGATTGGCTACGGCGCGCAGGAGCTGTTTGACGTTTCCCAGGTGCGCGGCGGTACGCCGTACGGCGCAACCACCATTGCCGGTGGAGACGGCTCACGTCAGCCAAGCAATGAAGAACTCTCTATCGCCCGCTATCAGGGTGAATACGTCGCGGGTCTCGCCAAAAAACTGAACGGCTAACACCCAACAGGAGGACAAGCATGCCAACTCAAGAATCCAAAGCTCACCGCGTGGGTGAATGGGCAAGTTTACGCAATACCTCTCCGGAGATTGCCGAAGCCATCTTTGAAGTCGCAAAGTACGATGAAAAGCTGGCCGAGCAGATTTGGGAAGAAGGTAGTGATGAGGTGCTGGTGCGCGCCTTCGAAAAAACGGACAAAGACTCGCTCTTCTGGGGCGAGCAAACCATCGAACGTAAAAACGTCTAAGCGTTTTCCCCCCGCCATCACGCGGGGGGTTCCCTTTTATTTCGCCGCGTTATTCATGACCGCATTGAATTTATCGACCGGACAAAAGCCGTTCGCATCCACTGGACACCCTTTCAGCTCCAGCGTCACGCGCTGCGCGGGCGACTGCAGCGACAGCACGCTGGCGTTACGCAGCTGCTCTGAGCTCTGGTAGACATACTCAATTTTCATCAGATCCTGGTTGGCATTGTTGTCGTGCCAGCGCTGGAAGACAATTTTGCCGCCAATCGGCGTGCGCTCCTGCTGGTCGTGCAGCTGATACGGTTTGAAATCCAGGGCCGTCAGCAGGGAAGCAATGTTTGAGTCATGCCCCACCAGCAGGGTTATCTTAGGCGCTTTCGCCTGTTCGGTGACCAGGGTTTTATCAATGTACTTCACCAGCGGCTTCGCCACGTTTTGCGCCACCTCGGTGGAGGTAAACAGCGAGTCCTGATAGCCGTTCTTCAGCTTCGACAGCACGCGCCACTGTTGGTCGGTTTTGATTTCCCCCCAGGCCACCTGGTCGGCCGGGAAGCCTTCGTAATACTGCAGCGTGAACGCGTCCACCAGCGAGTTACCCACCTTCAGCGGCCCGGATACGCCAGGCTCTTTTTCATAGTCGGCGCTGAAGGTATCTTTCGCGTCCGCCAGCGAGCAGACTTTTTTCTCTTTGCAGGATGGGGAATCCGCGTAATTCGTCATCTGCTCAAGCAGCTTATAGCTTTCTGCGAGCTGCATTTTCTGCCGCTCGGTCTCCATCGCTTTCAGCGCTTTTTCGCGGAATTCCGGCGAGTTATCGGTAATCACCGGATTAAAGGTTGGGTCCATGGTGCCCATCTTTTCCTGGTGGTGCACAGGAACGTCGCAGCCCGGGAACGCGCCGGTGATAAAGAACTGCGCGGTGGCAACGGTACGCTGCAGGCTGTTGGCGTAAGCATAAACGCTATCCGCCGCTGGGCATTCTCCCGTCTTCACCATCCCCTGCTTCGCCAGCCACTCGCGCATATAATGGCCCATATAGACTTCCAGCACGCCGCCCTTGGTGGTGAGCTGACCGCCCGGCACCTCCCACTCCGGCCACTGCTTCGGCGTGGACTGCTCCAGCACGCTGCCGTTATTGGCGAGCGGCGCGCGCAGGTTATGGCGGCTCATGATTAAAACTTGCTCCAGCTGATACCCTTCCGGCGTCTCTTGTGCCTGCACGCCAAACGTTGCTGAAATGGAACCGGCGACTGCCAGCGCGAGTAGTGCTTTTCTCATCCCTAATTCCTCACTCGTTTTAAAATGTCGCGTTCAGTGTGACAGATTCGTGACAATTTTCCGGGAAGCATTTCTCAAACTGATGATTAACGTGCTTACGCGGTGTGCCAATTAGTTTTATAATAAAACCATACCTGACCGGAGACCTGACTGTGAAACGCACCCGCCTTGAAGAGAGTACCTGCCCCGTCGCCCGTTCGCTGGATATCATCGGCGACTGGTGGTCGTTGCTGATCGTTCGCGACGCGCTGCGCGGAGTTAAACGCTTCGGCGAGTTTCAGAAAAGCCTCGGTATCGCGAAAAACATGCTCACCTCGCGGCTAAAACTGCTGGTCGACGAAGGCATCCTTCGGCTTCAGCCCGCCTCCGACGGCAGCGCCTGGCAGGAATACGTCCTGACCGACAAGGGACGCGCGCTCCAGACGGTGCTGGTTGCCCTCTCCCAGTGGGGCAATGAATTCCTGTTTGCTGAAAACGAATGCGGCACCGTTCTCGTCGATAGCGAACAACGCAAACCCCTGCGCAAGCTGGCGCTTATCGCCGACGATGGGAGCCAGCTGACGCCTGAAGAGATCGTGGCTAAACTCCCCTCCTGATCGTTCCAGACGGCAAAAGCACAAAATGCCCAGTAAATTGGTTGCATTATAAAACCAAATAGCAGAGAGTTAATTAAGTTTCATATTGAAACCAAATAACCCACTTTGCTTTGAGGTAATACACGATGACTACGCAAATCACCACAGCCCTGATCACGGGTGCCTCTTCCGGGATTGGTGCCGTCTATGCCGATCGTCTTGCCGCGCGCGGCGCTAACCTGGTGCTGGTCGCCCGCCGCGAGGATCGCCTGAAAACCCTCGCCGCCGACCTGCGCACGCGCTACGGCGTGGCCGTCGATATTCTGGTGGCCGATCTCAGCGATGAAGCCGGGATCCGCGTCGTGGAAAATGAGCTGCGCCGCAATACCGCCATCGATACGCTGGTAAACAACGCGGGCACCGCGCAGATGGCCCCGTTCCTCGCGGGCGATGTGGCGCAGCATCAGGCCATCAACACCCTCAACACCACGGCGCTGATGCGTCTGACCTACGCCATCCTGCCCCGCCTGGCGCAGAACAATCGTGGGACGCTGATCAATATCGCCTCGGTGTTATCGCTCCATGTCCGCGCGGGCAGCGCGCTCTACAGCGCCACTAAAGCGTGGGTGTTGAGCTTTACTCGTGGGTTACAGGAAGAATTTACCGACAGCAACGTGCGTATTCAGGCCGTACTGCCCGCCGCTACCGCGACGGAGATCTGGAGCCATTCAGGGGTTACGGTGAACGACCTGCCGGAAGGGTCGGTGATGACCACCGACGATATGGTGGATGCGTCGCTGGCGGGTCTGGATCAGGGCGAAACAATCACTATTCCGCCGATGCATGACGCCACCTTGTGGACTCGCTACGAAGCGGCACGCCTTGAGCTGTTTAACAGCGCGCGCACCGGGATTCCGGCACCGCGCTACGTTAAAGCGTAGTCTGGCGTCAGACGAGTCGAGCTACACGCCAGGAACGGAGCTGCTGGTGGACGGCGGAATGGGGAGTCTGTAACTCAAAAGGCGCTGATGCCGGTGACCGCGCCGACATACAGCGCCGCCCATGCGCAGGCGGAAAGCAGGCTGACGGCGTAGACCTTGACGGCGTTCAGCCTGAGCATCCCCGCTGCCAGCGGCACAACATAACGCAACACCGCCAGAAAGCGCGACGTAAACAGTACGATGACGCCGTTCTTTTGCAGCTGATGCTGAATCCGTAAAAACGTAGCGGCATGCTTCGACGTAAAGCGCGCGACCAGCCGGGTGTGCCCCATCAGCTGGCCGATATGGTAATTCAGCGCCGAACCCGCCGATGCCCCCAGCACCACGGCGAGCCACGCCAGCGCGGGATGCATACTCCCCTGGCTGACGCCGATACCCGCCAGCAGCATCACCGAGGCGGGCGGCAGCACGGAGGAGATCAGTACCGTGGACTTGCTCAGCGCCATCACGAATAACAGCGCGAACAGATGTGCCGGATAATGCGCAAAATGATTCAGCAAATTATCAAACCACGCCATTTTCCTTCCCCCGTTAATCAATCCTCTATTTAAAAGGAATAACCTTAAATAAACCCTCAACATTTTATTAATAAGATTCATCTAAACCGTTCTTAAACATTATTTAATTTTCTGAGCGGTGAAATTAAATAAGTGTATTATCCCTCACGCTTTACAACGATCTCGTTATGGCGAGGCTCCTGTACAAATACACGTTATCGCTCTGGTGGGTTCGAGAGAACCGGCACAGGGTAAAACAGGCACTGTCGAATCAAGGCTTTGTCAGTATAACTTCCCTTGCGGGATACGGTGTACAGTGCTGAACCCAGGACGTGGGGATCTCCTCTTCGACATGCCCTGTCTTGCTCGCCCCTGAGAGATGTTATTATTCAAAGGGAATTCACTATGTCTTACGCTATTCACAACCAAAACCTGGCATTCAATGACAGCGCGGTAGCGCAATATATGAATACCGATTTTATCGTCCTTGATATTTCATTATGCGTGGCGCTGGCGCGCGAGCAATTTTTCGAAAAATTAAAAGACGATGATATTCCGTCGCATATTTTTATTGAAGACCAGGGTCGCCTGGCGGGCATGATTGCGGTGCGCAAATTATTGCAGGTCACGGATACCGTGCAGCCAATTAAAAGCCTGATGATTTCACAATTTTTGCAGGTCAAACCGGAGGATGAACGTGCCGATGTTGCCGGACTGCTGGCGCACGGCGGCGCAGATGTAGTGCCCGTGGTCACCCACGGCAAGCTCGTCGGCTGCCTGACCGAGCGCGAAATCGCCCATCTGCTGGAAGATGATGTCACCGAAGATGCTCAGCTTCAGGGGGCGACGCTGCCGCTGGAGAAGCCCTATCTGGAAACCAGCGCCTTCAGCCTGTGGAAGAAACGCTCCGTCTGGCTGCTGCTGCTGTTTGTCGCGGAAGCCTACACCAGCTCGGTGATCCAGCATTTTGAAGAGGCGCTGGAATCCGCCATCGCGCTGGCATTCTTCATTCCGCTGCTGATCGGCACGGGCGGCAACAGCGGAACGCAGATCACCTCCACGCTGGTGCGCGCCATGGCGCTGGGGGAAGTCCATCTGCTCGACGTGGGCCGCGTGCTGCGAAAAGAGATGACCACCTCGCTGATGATTGCCGTCACGCTCGGTATTGCCGGGTGCATCCGCGCCTGGATGATGGGGATTGGGCTGGAAATCACGCTTATCGTCAGCCTGACGCTGGTGTGCATTACGCTCTGGAGCGCGATTGTGTCGTCAGTGATTCCGATGGTGCTCAAGCGCTGCGGCATTGACCCGGCGGTCGTCTCCGCGCCGTTTATCGCGACGCTTATCGACGGTACCGGGCTGATTATCTACTTTAAGATTGCACAATATACGTTGGGGCTGGAGTAAGCTTGCGAGCACCTCATTGACGTGATTGAGGTGCTCACTTCGCTACGCATCGCCGAGCTGTTGCGCGATCTCACGCAGCTGCTGGGCAAGCGCCTGCAGGTTTTTCCCTTTCTCCCCTTTCGGCCCGGTGGACTGACGCACCACCAGACGGGCAGGTAAAATCGAGGACATGCGCTGGGCACTCTCTTCACAGCTGTCGAGAATGCGGCGCACTGCCTCTTTACCCTGCAGATCTAAATCCAGCGATACCGTCGTCAGCGCCGGGTAGAAGAACGAGCTTTCATAGGTGTCATCATAGCCAATCACCGACTTCTCGCCCGGAATTGAAATCTGCTGCTGATGGAACGCGCTCAGCACGCCGAGCGCCATCTGGTCGTTAGCCACCAGCACGGCGGTAAACTGCGCCGTTTCCCGCAGCATTTGCAAGGCTCCCGAATAACCGCTTTGCGCATCCCAGTTGCCGCGAATAACCGATGCTGGCTCCAGGCCGTAGCCCTTCAGGGTCTCGATCCAGCTTCTCAGCCTCAGCTGTGCCGACACGGAAGATGCCGGCCCCGCCAGCAGGGCAATGTCGCGATGCCCCAGTTCATAAAGATATTTGACGCTGGCGCGGGTGCCGTCCGCCGGGTTAAACGAAACGTTAAACACGGAACTGTACGGGTCCACGTCGAGGAACAGGCAGACAATGTCGTCGTTGTCAGCGGCGATTTTCTGCGCTGCATCAGCCTCCAGCGGCACGTTAATGATCACTTTGCTCACCAGCTGGGATTTCAGCTCGTTGATGGAATCCTGGATGCTGTGGTTGACGTTCTCATCAATCATTGAGATCAGTACCTGGTAGCCTTCCAGATTGGCATAGCGTTTCACCGCCGCCGCAACCTGCGAAGGCGCGTGCAGCGCCAGCGAAATGGTCACCAGCCCAACGGTCTGGCTCTGCTTGCCCACCAACTGCTGAGCCAGTCGGTTGGGTACATACCGCAATAACTCTATGGATTTCTCCACATTGCTGCGCGTGGCGTCGGATACATTGGCAGATTTATTCAGTACCCTGGACACGGTCTGATAGGAGACGCCCGCATGGCGTGCCACGTCCTCTAACGTTGCGCTTTTCGACTTCATGGTCCGGTTCCTTATGTTGTTATGCGCTGATTGTAACAGGGGTGCTGAAAAAAAACGCTTACCACCCTCTCGCTGCGGGCATAACGCCGTCAAAAAGTACGACGCTCACAATGCCATAATTTGTGTCCAATCTCATTACTCGTAACAAAATTGTCTATTTTATTTGCAGTTAATCACACATTTCGGATCGCTTAATTGCCAGCTAACGGGTTTAGGCATTTTATGACAGCGTATTTGTGAACGTATTACAAAACAATAAGAGGGTTACAATGAACACGACGATCCGCTCTGTATCTGTTGCGTTGGCTGCCGCGCTGGCATCTCCTTCGCTGTTTGCAGCATCTTCAGTACCGATTGATTTTCATGGATATCTTCGCTCCGGCGTGGGCGTCTCACGGGATGGTGGGATGGAGGAGTGGCAAAAAAACAAAATTGGCCGTCTGGGTAACGAGGCCGACACCTACGGCGAGCTGGAGCTAGGCTCCGAGGTATACAAAAAGAACGACGTCAGTTTCTATCTCGACAGCATGGTGAGCATGGTTTCAGACGGCTCCAACGACAATGAAACCACCTTAGATGACGATGCCCAGTTCGGCCTGCGCCAGCTTAACCTGCAGATCAAGGGGCTGATCCCCGGGGATCCCAATGCGGTGATTTGGGGCGGTAAGCGCTACTACCAGCGCCATGACCTGCACATCATCGATACCAAATACTGGAATATT
This sequence comes from Enterobacter chuandaensis, assembly GCF_039718975.1. Taxonomy (NCBI): domain Bacteria; kingdom Pseudomonadati; phylum Pseudomonadota; class Gammaproteobacteria; order Enterobacterales; family Enterobacteriaceae; genus Enterobacter; species Enterobacter chuandaensis. The sequence goes on along the minus strand of NZ_CP097173.1, from coordinate 1,767,240 downwards.
TCCGGCTCCGGTGCAGGTATCGAGAACTACACGCTTGGCCCGGGCGCAGTCTCCGTTGCGTGGATCCGCGGCGATGCCAACGACGTGGATTACCGCGTGGATGGCGACAGCGACGTTAACATCAACTACATCGACCTTCGCTATGCGGGCTGGAAGCCGTGGGCGGGCGCGTGGACGGAAGTGGGTATTGATTACGCCATGCCAAACCCGACCAACAAGCAGAAAGAGTACGGCGGGCTGTACGAGGCCGATAACGGTGTGATGGTCACCGGTGAGATCAGCCAGGATATGTTTGGCGGCTATAACAAGCTGGTGCTGCAGTATGCCAATAAAGGTCTGGCTCAGAACATGGTGTCACAGGGTGGGGGCTGGTACGACATGTGGAACTACGTGAACGACGCCACCGGCTACCGCGTGATTAACACCGGCTTAATTCCGATTACCGATAAGTTCTCCTTTAACCACGTCCTGACATGGGGCTCGGCAGACGACACCACGCAGTACACGGACAAATCACGCCTGGTATCGCTGGTGGGCCGCGCGCAGTATCAGTTCACCGAGTACGTGCGTCTGATTGGCGAAGTGGGCGGATTCTACCAGGAAGAGACTTACACCGACGGGGCTAAGTACAAGCAGAGCGGCGAGAAGTACACTCTCGCGCTGGGCCTGGCAGACGGTCCAGAGTTTATGTCGCGTCCTGAACTGCGCGTGTTCGCCTCCTATCTGAATGACTCCGAAAAAGGGCAATCCTTCGAGGATGGCACGGCCAACAATACCTGGAACTTCGGTGTGCAGGTCGAGGCCTGGTGGTAAATCGTAATTTATAATTTGCGTAAATCGTTATCGTATCTCCAACAACCTGCAGTCTATTTTACTGCTTTGGGATAGCCATTACTTTGGCTATCCCTTTTTTATATTTACTGATTAAAATGTTCGTCTAATAATTTCCGTAATGTATCAGACTGCCTGCCGAATATAGCGTGCACCTGCTGGCCGATAATAATCACCCCCAGCGCCCCCTCACTCTGTAACGCCTGTGAATCAACCTTATTTATATCTTTTACCGTCACGCGCAGGCGGGTAATACAGGCTTCGACGTGCTCGATATTATCGTCGCCGCCAAATGCCGGAATTAAACGCTGGGTAATTTGACTGTCCATAATACGCCTCTCTGTTATGCAGATAAAAAAATGCCCGCTCATAGAGCAGGCGTTCTGTGCCTTTTTTGCCCGGCGGCGCTTCGCTTGCACGGGCCTACGGGTTGGGTAGGCCGGGTAAGCGCTAGCGCCACCCGGCAATAAAACCGCACTACGCTTTGCGCTTAAGCACCCGGCAGTCCCAGGGGAGCAGCACGGTATCGCCCACAGCGGCGGCGTCGGTCATGCAGTCGGTATACCCATGCGGCAGCGTGATGAGCTGCTGCAGGGCCGTGTAGTTCTGCACAAACACCCAGGCGGTTTCGCCATCCGTGCGCGCCGTCGCGACCACGCCCGGAGGGAGCTCCCCTTCGACTGCACGCGGCAGCGCCAGCTCGTCGATAATCCCGGCGAAGAAATCGCGCTGGAACGGCAGGTCGTTGCGCGACGCCACGTGCCACGCCTTGCCTTTGCCGAAGCGGTTGACCGTCACCGCAGGGCGACCGGCGTAGAAATCATCCCGGTAGGTCGCCAGCGCCTGCGCGGATTCAGTATGGATCAGCTCGCACAGATGCCTGACCTGATACGGCCCCTGCAGGCCCGCCGCATTGCCCGCCAGCCCCTGAACCAGGTTTCGCTCCCCCTCGCCCAGGCAGTCAATCTCTTCAGCCCAGATGCCGAGGAGCTTGCGCAGCGGGCCCGGGAAACCGCCGAGGTGGCAGAGATCGGTCTCATCAACTACCCCACTCCAGTAGGTCGTCACCAGATGCCCGCCCGCGGCCACAAAGGCTTCCGCCCGTTCGGCGAAACCTTCGCGCACCATGTAGAGCATGGGGGCAATCACCAGCGCGTAGCGGCTCAGATCGCCGTCAGCGTCGATGACGTCGACCGCGATGCCCTTTTCCCAGAACGGACGATAATGTTCGTTGACGGTTTTTTCGTACTCCAGCCCCACGTTGCGCGGGCCTTCGGCATCGTCCAGCGCCCAGCGGTTTTGCTGGTCAAAGATAATGGCCACGCGCGCGTCGGTGCGGCCCCCCACCACCTCAGGCAGACGCGCCAGCATCTCCCCCAGACGCGTCACTTCGCGCCCGACGCGGGTATCAAGATGCCCCACGTGATCGATAATCGCACCGTGGAATTTCTCCACCGACCCGCGGCTCTTACGCCACTGGAAGTACTGCACAGAATCCGCCCCGTGCGCCACCGCCTGAAGAGAGGAGAGAATATGCATCCCCGGTTTTTTCAGCTTGCTGGTCGGCTGCCAGTTGGTGGTGCTCGGCGTGGATTCCATCAGCACAAAGGGTTTACCGCCCTTCAGGCTGCGCATCATGTCGTGGTACATGGCGGTATAGCAGGCCAACTGCGTTTCGTCTTTCTCCTTGTGCCACATCGGGTAGCTGTCCCAGGAGATGAAGTCGATCGCTTTCGCCAGTTGCCAGTAGTCGTAATCGTAGAAATACTCCATGAAGTTGGTCGTCACCGGCAGTTCGGCATTGGCGGCCTTCAGCGGCGCCACTTCATGCTGGCAAAAATCGGTGACCTGCGCGGTATTGAAGCGGCGCCAGTCGAGATTCAGGCCGTGAATCGACACTTCCCCCTGCGGCGCGGGGGATTCAATCTGCGACCAGTCGGTGTAGGTATGGCTCCAGAAGGTGCTCCACCACGCATGGTTCAGCGCGTCGAGGGTTTTGTAGCGCACCTTTAGCCAGTCGCGAAAGCGTTCCTGGCACAGGCTACAGTGGCATTCGCCGCCGTACTCATTGGAGATATGCCAGCCCAGCACCGCCGGATGATGCGAATAACGCGCCGCCAGCAGACTGTTAATTTTCATCGTTTTTTCGCGGTAGACCGGAGACGACATGCAGTGGTTATGACGCCCGCCGTGCAGCGCGGGGACGCGGTTGCGCCCGACGCGCAGCACTTCCGGATATTTTTGCGACATCCATGCCGGACGCGCGCCGCTCGGCGTAGCGAGAAATATGTGAATGCCCGCCGAATAGAGTTTTTCAATGATGCTGTCCAGCCAGGCAAAATCATATTCCCCTTCGTGAGGCTCCAGTTTCGCCCAGCTAAATATCCCCACCGACATGACATTACATTTCGCCTGCTGCATCATGGCGATATCTTTTTCAATAATACCGGGGTAATTCTCCCATTGCTCCGGGTTATAGTCGGCGCCATGCAATAACGCCGCGACCTTTGGACTTAAAGGCGCAAATTTATTCATATTTAAAACGTCCTGAATGGAGATAAAAACTAGTTAAATACCGTTATTGACGGCAGCACTTTACCCTGGCAATCAAATAACGCCTGATTCTCACGGGCATTACCCTCTTTCCACTCGTCGTGGATATATTTCATGCCGGTTTTGGTGGCCCACGTTGTGCCCGGAACGGCTATCCAGGTCGGTTCCCAATAAAAGATGCCCTTGCCGCGACGGTCAGGCACATCAATAACGGACTGCATTAAATCGTGAATATAATCGTACTGACCCTGAACGGTGCCGGGATAGCCGCCGTCCTTTTCTTCTTTGGCCTGGAAGCTGTTCTCGGCGTTATCGCAGTTCTCCAGCGTATAGCCATAGGCCGCTTCCACCACAATCACGTCTTTGTTATAGCGCCTGCTGATGTCATCCATGTTGGTCTTCAGCGCGCTAATCGGGCCGTTCCAGTAGGTGTACATCGACAGGCCGATGACATCGAACGGCACGTCGCGCTTCGTGATTTCATCAAACCACCAGCGGAAGGTGTCATTTTTGGTGCCTTCGGCCAGATGGAGCATGATTTTCACCTGCTCGCCGTCGGTCAGGTTCTCTTTTAGCCCGCCAATCGCGGCGTTGAGCAGCCCGGCCAGGCGGTCAAATTCGCCGCCGCCCTGCCCCCAGCTTTTCCCTTCCGGCCAGAGCAAACCGCCGTTAATTTCGTTTCCTATCTGCACCATGTCCGGCAATACGCCCTCTTTCTTAAAGCGGGCAATCGTGTCGCGGGTGTAGTCATGGATCGCCGTTTTAAGCTGCGGGTAGTCCATCTTCTCCCAGGCTTTTGGCTTGAACTGTTTGCCCGGATCGGTCCAGAAATCGCTGTAGTGGAAGTCGAGCAGCAGCTTCAGGCCCTGCGCCTTCACGCGCTTCGCCAGCGCGAGGGTGTTTTCGAGATTATTACTGCCGCCGCCGTAGGTATTGCCGCTCGCATCCTGCGGGTCAACCCACAGGCGCAGGCGCACGGTGTTCACCCCGTTAGCTTTGAGGATAGCAATCGCGTCCTGCTGCTGGCCGTTCTGGTTATAGAATTTCGCGCCGTGTTGTTCTGCTTCCAGCAGGGTCGAAATATCCGCCCCCTTAATAAAATCCGCGGGCATGGCGTTAAAAGGACGCGTTTTCACCGCCTCCGCAGCAAATGCGCTCGCGGCAAGGCCACATGAGAGGCAAACGGCAAGTAAAGCAGGTTTGAGTCTTTTCATGATTATCCTTTGGTACTCCCGGAGGTCAGGCCGGAGACGAAGTATTTTTGTAATGCCAGATAGAGGATCGCTACCGGCACCGCAATCAACACCGCGCCTGCCGCGTAGGTGGTGTAGCTGGCACCCATTTTTTGCGCCACCAGGTTATAGAGCCCGATGGGTAAGGTGTATTTATCCGGGGTGCGCAGAATCGTGCTGGAGAGGATGAAATCCCCCAGCGGCCCGGTGAAAGAGAACAGCGCCACCACCGCCACAATCGGCTTCGAAAGCGGCATGATAATTTCGATAAAAATCCGGAAATTGCTGGCCCCGTCCATGCGCGCGGATTCATCCAGATCTTTCGGGATGGCGTCGAGGTAGCCTTTCATCAGGTAGGTATTCATCGGGATCATGCCGCCCACGTAGATCAACACCAGCGCTAGATGGCTGTTGATGAGGCCCAAAAGCTGCGACAGCACGAAGATGGCAATCAGCGCTGAGAACTGGGGGATCATCTGCAGGAGCAGGAACAGCATCAGCCCGTTCTGGCGTCCCTTAAAGCGAAAGCGCGAAAAGGCATAGGCGGTAAAACTGACGCTGATTAAGGTCAGCACCATGGTCAGGAAGCTGATTTTCATCGAGTTCCAGTACCAGGTCATGTAGTTCACCTGGCCGTTAAACAGGTCAGCGTAGTGCTGCACCGAAAAGTTCTCAGGAATAATTGAGGAGCTGAGCAGGCTATTACCCGCGTTAAACGACGCGCCGACCGTCCAAACCAGCGGGTAGATGATAATCGTCGACACCAGCACGATTACCAGCCATGAGAGCGAGAGGCGTACCCACTTCTCACGTTTAATACTTTGTGATTGAGCCATTGTTACGTCCCTTACGCCATGTCGTCGTTTTTGAAAGATTTGGTGGCGCGGAACTGCCACAGCGCCAGGCCGACGACAAAGATCGACAGCAGGATAGTGATGGTCGCCGCAATCGCGTACTGCGACGACGACATGGTGAGCTTGTAGATCCACGACACCAGGATATCTGTCCCACCCGCATTGGATCCCACCACCGCTGGCCCGCCGTTGTTGAACAGGTAGATGATGTTGAAGTTATTGAAGTTGAAGGTGTATTGAGTAATCAGTATTGGCGCAATGGAATAAAGCACCAGCGGCAGCGTGATGGTGCGCAGCTTGGTCGCACTGCTGGCACCGTCCATGGTCGCCGCTTCGTACAGATCGTCCGGAATGGCCTGCAGCACGCCGGTGGTCATGGCGAAAACAAACGGGAAGCCGAGCCAGGTCTGCATCATAATCAGCGCTGTTTTGGTCCAGAACGGATCCGTCATCCAGGCTTTTGGCGCAATGCCGAAGAAGGCCAGAATGGCGTTGTTTATCACCCCGAAGGAGTCGTTGAACATGCCGGCAAACACCAGAATGGTGACAAAACCCGGCACCGCCCACGGCAGAATGAAGATGGTACGGATAAGCGGCTTAAAGCGCAGGTCTTTCTGGTTCACCAGGATAGCCAGCAGCACGCCCACAGTACATTGCAGCGTGGTGGCGAGCAGCGTCCAGACTACCGTCCACTGCAGGACGTCAAAGAAGGTTGAGCGCCAGATGGAAAGCGTGAAAATATTGATGAAGTTCTTAAACCCAACCCAATCCACCAGCTTAGCCGGCGGCGTGTGGTAAAGATTGTAGTTAGTAAAGGCGATGGCAAAACCGAAGAGGATCGGGAAAACCACCACAAACACCAGCAGAATAAAGCCCGGCGTAATCATCAGATACGGAAAGCCGTCGCTCAGCAGCATCTGATACTGCTTACGCACGCTGTTTAGCCCCAGCCCTTCATCGCGTTTTCGACCGTTAACCCAGGCATCGCGCATCGACAGGTAATACACCATCACGCCAAATGCGGCGATCAGTACGCTAATGATCCCTTCTGCCAGCAGGAAGATGGAGTTATCCCGCGGCACTTCCTCCCCCAGCGTCACCAGCCCCCAAAGTCCTTCGCGCAGGAAATCGGCAAAAACGCCGATAAAACTGGCCAGCAGCACCAGGAAGATAACGCCCTTCAGCCACTGGCGGTGATAGAACTGGCCGAAGCCGGGGATGACCGCCAGCAGCAGGCCGGTCCAGGCGTGACGCCCGGCCCCGTGCGGTCTGGCAAAATTTTCCGGGATGATACTCACAGACAACTCCTTTCAATAAAACGGGAGAGTGGCCTCCCGTTCTTCGACGTCAGAAAATTACTGGTTGCTGGCCTGCATGGCTTCGATTTGCATCTGGACCTGTTTCTCTGCGCTGTCCAGCGCGGCTTTGGGATCCTGTTTGCCGGTCAGGCTTAGCTCCAGCGCGGCGTTGGCCGGCCCCCAGACTTCGCCCATTTCAGGGATACCCGGCATGGCGGTGGCTCGCGCGGCCTGCACCGCAACGGCGCTCGCCTTCTCGTCGTTCTTGATTACCGGGTCGTCGATCATTGCGGTCAGCGGCGGGATCTCCCGCGTGGCCACGTAGCGGGTTTTCACGTACTGTGGTTGGTTGATGAATTCGATAAATTTCTGCGCCAGCGCTTTGTCCTTGCTCCAGGTGGAAACGACGTAGCCTTTCACGCCGAGGAAGGAGCTCATTGGCTTGCCGTCCGGCAGCGTGGGCAGCGGCGCGACGCCGTAGTTGATGCCCGCCGCTTCATACGGCTGGAACGCCCACGGGCCGTTGATGACGGCTGCCGCTTTCTTCTCGGTAAACAAGGAGTCGATAGCGTTCAGGCCGTTCTCACCGACTATCCCGGCCGGGAAAATATCGTCAGCGTAGAATTTTTTCAGGTAAGTCACCGCTTCTACCGCACCCGGCTTGTTCAGGCCGACGTCGCTGGCGTTATAGCCGCCTTTGTCGTTTTGACCGAAGATGTAGCCTCCCATCGGGGAGATCGCGCCCCAGCTGTAGTAAATCTGATCGAACTTGGCGAGCAGACCGTACTGGTTTTTTGCGCGCTGCTGTTTTGAAAAGTCATACCAGTCCTGCAGCGAGTTGAGCGGCTTGTCGATGAGATCTTTGTTGTAGATCAGCACCAGCGTCTCAACCGCTTTCGGCACGCCGTAAAGGGCGTTATCCATCTTGAAGGCGTTAATCGAGGCCGGGGTGTACTGTTCGGTCTGCTTAGCCTCCAGATTCAGGGGGGTCAATAACCCTTGCACGACGGCGCCGCCCAGCTGATCGTTGGGAATGACCAGCACGTCCGGGCCAATGCCTGCCGGGCCGTCCAGGCGCAGTTTTTCCAGCTGCTGTGCGTAAGGGGTTTCCTGCACGTTGACCTTAACGTCGTACTGCTTTTCAAAGTCCGCGACCGCATCTTTAATACCGGACGACTTCTTGATGTCTTCCCAGACGTTAAGCTGCGCGGTAGCGTGAGCCTGTACCGCGAGCGTAGAGAGGATCAGAGCAGCGAGTATGTTCTTTTTCATTATCAACCTCATGTGAAGGTATAACAATTTTATGGTTGTTATTGCATTTAATGCCCCGCAAACCCCGTTATATATCCTGATAAAACTGGCGTTGTACGTCTGACACCAAATACCTTTGGTTTGTTATACGCTACCCTCCACATCATGATAACTCTACAAAAAACTGTAAGTTGTGTGATCGTCATAACATTAATGGAATATCTGTATAGGGCGCATGAATGCTGGAAGTTATAGTCAAGGCAGACAAATCGCACCGTCCGGCCACGTTGAACACCATTGTTATACGTAAAACATAATCGGCGGTTTACCTGGGGAACACTGATGTCGAACATACAATTGAGGAATGTCACCAAGCGCTTTGGCGACACCGTCACGCTCCACAACGTTAATCTTGATATTGAGGACGGAGAGTTTGCCGTATTCGTTGGGCCTTCAGGCTGTGGCAAATCCACAATGCTGCGCATGATTGCCGGGCTGGAGGAGATAAGCGAGGGTGAAGTGCTGATCGGTAACGAGGTGATGAACGACATCGCCCCTTCCCATCGGGGTGTGGCGATGGTCTTTCAGTCCTACGCGCTCTATCCGCACATGACGGTGGCCGAAAACATGGGCTACGGGCTGAAGGTGAATAAAGTGCCGAAAGATCAGATCCGCCACCAGGTCGAGATGGTCGCCAAAACGCTGCAGCTTTCTCACCTGCTGGATCGCAAACCCAAACAGCTCTCCGGCGGCCAGCGCCAGCGCGTCGCGATTGGCCGCGCTATCGTCCGTAACCCGCGCGTCTTTATGTTCGATGAGCCGCTTTCCAACCTGGATGCCGAACTGCGCGTGGAGATGCGCCTGCACCTCGCTCGCCTGCACCAGGAGCTGAAAACCACCATGGTGTATGTTACCCACGACCAGATTGAGGCCATGACGCTGGCCGATAAAATTGTGGTGATGAATTACGGCAAAGTGGAGCAGATGGGCGCGCCGATGGATCTCTACTACAAGCCGGTGAACAGATTCGTGGCCGGTTTTATCGGCTCGCCGAAGATGAACTTCATGCCGGCCACGGTTGAAGCATGGCAGCCGGGCGCGTTGACGGTGAGATTGTCGCAACAGAAGTCACTGACGCTCGCCGTGACCACCACGCCGCTGCAGCCGGGCAGTCAGGTTACGCTGGGCATCCGTCCGGAACATTTAACCACTGACCTTCGCCTGGGCACACCGCTGGAGTTTCACTGCGAAGTGGTTGAACGACTCGGGAACAACACCTATCTGTTTGGCCAGTGTTATGGCCACGACAACGTCAAAATCTTGCTGCCGGGCGACGTTAAGTTCGCGCCCTGGCAGAAGATAGACGTGGCGTTTGACGAGCGTCACTGCATGGTCTTTGACGAGCAGGATGTCCGGGTGAGCGCGGATATTGAAGATGCGGTGCGTTCGGTGGCTTAACGCGCGCCACCGTCGGCCAGCGTTCTCACCGCCCGCCCAAACGCCTCAATCGCCAGGGCAACATCCTCAGCCATCACCGATTCCGCCGGATGGTGGCTGACGCCCCCTTTGCAGCGCACGAACAGCATGCCGACCGGCCAGCGTTCTGCCAGCGCGATGGTGTCATGCCCGGCACCGCTCGGCAGCGATGTTGAGCGCCCCTGCATCGATTCAACGGCCTGCCCCAGCAGATCCTGCAAACGCGCATCGCACGGCGTGGCGGCGATACGGTAAAACTCCTCGGCGCTGAAGCTCAGCCCGCGTCGAGCGGCAATGGTTTGCGCCTGCGACAGCAGTTCCGCGAGCAGCGCGTCAAGCGGGCCATCCTGCGGGCCGCGAATATCCAGCGAAAGCTGAACCTCGCCGGGGATCACGTTGACCGCACCCGGCAGGCAGCGCAGTTCACCGACCGTCGCCACCAGGTTGCCGCCCTGCTGTCGGGTAGCGTTTTCGATGATAACCATCCACTCGGCGGCGGCGGCCAGCGCGTCTCTGCGGTGGAGCATCGGCACGGTTCCCGCATGTCCGGCCTCGCCGGTGAAGCGACAGCTCAGGCGGCGCGCACCGTTAATGGCTTCCACCACGCCAAGCGCGAGCCCTTCCTGTTCCAGACACGGTCCCTGTTCGATATGCAGTTCCAGACAGGCGCTGAAATCGTCCTGATGGCGTGCCGCCAGCGCCACGCGGGCGGGATCGAGCCCCGCCTGCACCATCGCCTGCGCCACGCTGATGCCGCTGGCATCACACGTCTCCAGCCAGCCCTGCGGCCAGGTGCCCGTCAGCCCCCGGCTGCCTAACAGCGTAATGCCGAAGCGGGTGCCCTCTTCATCGCCAAACCCGACAATCTCAATGGCCTGCGCCAGATGCACACCCTGCTGGTGCAGGCTGTCCACCACTTCAATGGCGGTGAGCACCCCGAGCATGCCGTCGTAGCGTCCGGCGTTGCGCACGGTATCCAGATGCGATCCGAGCAGCACCGCCTGCGCCCCTTCCTGCGCGCCTTCGTAGCGCCCGCAGATGTTGCCCACGCTGTCCTGCCAGACGGTCATTCCCGCCTGGCGCATCCACTGCCCCACCAGCTGGTTGGCCTGCAGATGCTGGGGAGAGAGATAGACCCGGGTCAGCGCATCCGGGGTTTCGCTGATGGCGGCCAGCGCGTCGGCGCGCGCCATCACCCGTTCTGCCGCCGGGCTCATTGCGGCATCTCGCGGCGATAGTGGTCCCACGCGGCCTGCATCGCCGCACCCTGCGTGGTGGTGAATTTCAGGTAGTTCAGCACCGACCCCAGCGCGCTCAGGGTGGTCATCACGCAGTCTTTACGCGCGTTGTAGCCCATGGTGCCAATGCGCCACACTTTGCCGTGCAGCGGGCCAAACGAGGTGCCGATTTCAATCCCGAAATCCTCCAGCATCAGCTTACGCACCTGGTCGCCGTTGACGCCCTGCGGTATCACCACCCCCAGCACGTTGTTCATCTTATGCTTCAGATCGCCGAAGGTCTCCAGCCCCATCGCCTGAATCCCCTTCAGCAATGCGTCACCGTGCAGCTTATGACGCGCGATGCCGTTATCCAGCCCTTCCTGCAGGATCAGCCGCGCGCACTCGCGGGCACCAAACAGCGCGGTGGTGGCTTCGGTATGGTGGTTGAGGCGCTCCGGCCCCCAGTAGTCCATCACCATGCCGAGATCGAAATAGTTGGAGTAGATCATCTCCTCGTCGCCGTCCCGGTGGGCGTCGGTGCGTATGCCTTCTTCGACGCATTTGCGGCGGCGGATCGCCTCTTCCATGCGCGCGCTCAGGGTGATCGGCGAGGTGCCCGACGGGCCGCCGAGGCACTTCTGCATCCCGGCCGATACCGCATCCAGCCCCCAGGCGTCGGTCTCCAGCGCGTTGCCGCCGAGCGACGCGGTGGCGTCGGTGTAAAACAACACGTCGTAGCGGCGGCAGATGGCACCAAGCTCCGCCAGCGGCTGCAACATGGTGGTGGAGGTGTCGCCCTGCACGGTCAGCAGCAGGCGCGGACGGATACGCTTAATTGCGTCCTCGACCTGGTCCGGGGTAAACACTTCGCCCCACGGCACCTCAATGGTATACACCTCTGCGCGGCAGCGGCGGGCAATTTCGCACAGCAGATGACCAAAGCGGCCAAACACCGGCACCAGCACTTTATCCCCCGGGCGAATGGCGGAGACCAGAATGGATTCAATCCCCGCGCGGGAGGTGCCGTCCACCAGCATCGTCCAGCGGTTCCCGGTGCGGAACACCCCGCGATAGAGCGCCATCACCTCGTTCATATAGTGGGTCATGGCCGGATCGTACTGGCCGATCAGCTGGCTCGACATGGCGCGCAGCACGCGCGGGTCGGCGTTGATCGGCCCCGGCCCCATCAGCAGGCGCTGGGGCGGGTTGATTTGCGGAAAGCGTGCGATATCCATTGTTCAGTCCTTATCAGTTGAGGCCGCGCACGGAGGAGATGAACTGCTTCAGTTCCGTGGTCTGCGGGTTGGCGAACAGCGTTTTGCTGTCGCCCTGCTCCCAGACTTTCCCCTGGTGCATAAACACCACGCGGTCGCCCACTTCGCGGGCAAAATTCATTTCATGGGTCACGAGGATCAGCGTCATCCCCTCGGCCGCCAGCTGCTCCAGCACCTTGAGCACTTCGCCCACCAGCTCCGGGTCGAGCGCGGAGGTGATCTCGTCGCAGAGTAAAACTTTAGGCGACATCGCCAGCGCGCGGGCAATCGCCACGCGCTGCTGCTGGCCGCCGGAGAGGCTCGACGGGTAGTAATCCAGACGATCGCCAAGCCCCACTTTCTCCAGCATGCGCTGGGCCAGTTCGCGGCATTCGACGGCGCTTTTCTTCAGCACCCGACGCGGGGCGAGCATCACGTTCTCCAGCGCCGTCATGTGCGGGAACAGGTTGAAACTCTGGAACACCATCCCGACCGAGCGGCTGATTTCGCGCGCCTGAGAGTCCCGGTCGGTAATGGTCATGCCGCCCAGCTTGATGCTGCCGTCCTGATAGCCTTCCAGTCCGTTGATGCAGCGCAGCAGCGTGCTTTTGCCCGAGCCGCTGCGCCCGATAATGGAGATCACCTGGCCCATGTCGATATCCAGATCGACGCCCTTGAGCACGTGGTTATCGCCGTAGTACTTCTGCACCTGATTAATGGTGATGAGAGGCATTGAATTTGGTCTCCAGATAGCGGCTGTAGCGGGACAGCGGATAACACAGAACAAAGTAGCCGAGCGCCACCAGCGCAAAGACCTTAAACGGCTGATAGGTCACGTTGGTCAGCATGGTCCCGGCCTTGGTCAGCTCGATAAATCCGATAATCGACGCCAGCGCGGTGCCCTTGATCACCTGCACGGCAAAGCCGACCGTCGGGGCGATGCCGATGCGCAGCGCCTGCGGAGCGACCACGCGAAACAGGGTCTGGCCGAAGGTCAGCCCCAGACAGCGCGAGGCTTCCCACTGCCCCTTCGGCAGGGCGCGAATGCTGCCGTACCAGATATCGAGCAGAAACGCGCTGGTGTAGAAGGTTAACGCCAGCGAGGCGGCGGTCCACGGCGAGACGTCGATGCCGAACAGCGCCACGCCGAAGAAGGCCAGGAACAGCTGCATCAGCAGCGGGGTACCCTGAAACAGCTCGATATAGCCGCGGATGATGCGCTTCACCGTGCGTCCGCCCGTCAGGCGCAGCAGCAGGAGCGGCAGCGTCACCGCCGCCCCGCCGACAAACGCCACCAGCGACAGCAGCACCGTCCAGCGTCCGGCCAGCAGCAGGTTGCGAATAATGTCCCAGTCGGTAAAGGTGGTCATCATGCCTGCACCCCCAGCCATTTGCGTCCTGCCGCCATCATCAGCTGGCGCAGGGTAATCGACAGCGCTAAGTAAATCCCGGTTGTCACCAGATAAACCTCAAAGCTCAAAAACGTTCTGGACTGGATCAGGTTGGCGGCGAAGGTCAGCTCTTCATACGAGACCTGCGACACCACCGACGAGCCGAGCATGACGATAATGCACTGGCTCACCAGCGCCGGATAAATGCGCTGCAGCGCGGGCGGCAGCACCACGCGAATAAACGTCTGCAAACGAGTCAGCCCTAATACACGCCCGGCTTCCCACTGCCCTTTCGGCGTGACCTGAATGCCCGCGCGGATAATTTCGGTGCTGTACGCGCCCAGGTTCACCACGATTGCCAATAGCGCCGCTTCCCCCGCCGTCATCTTCAGGCCCAGATTCGGCAGGCCGAATACGATGAAAAACAGCTGCACCACAAACGGCGTGTTGCGAATGATCTCCACATACCCGCCCCAGATCCGGCTGTACCAGGTGGTGCGTCCGCTGCGGATCGCCGCCCCGAAAATTCCGATAGCCAGCCCACCGACGGTCGCCATCACCGTCAGTTGAACGGTGACCCACAGCCCCGCCAGCAGCTCCGGCCAGAGCGGCCAGAGGGCTGAAAAATCAAGTTGCTCCGTCATCGGCTCAGGCGCCTAGGTTTGCCGGCAGCGGGGCCTTCAGCCATTGCTCGGACAGGCCGTTCAGCGTGCCGTCCTTGATGCCCTGCTCAATCAGCGCATCCACTTTTGCCTTCAGGGCCGGTTCGTTTTTCTTCAGCCCAATAAAGCACGGTGAGTCTTTCAGCATAAAGCTCGGCACCGGGGCTTTATCCGCGTTCTGGCGCGAAATGGCCGCCACCACGAGGTTGCCGGTCGCCACGTACTGCACCTGGCCGGAGAGGTAGGCGGAGAGCGTGGTGTTGTTATCTTCGTAGCGTTTCACGTTGGCATCTTTCGGCGCCAGGCCGGTCAGCACCATGTCCTCCACCGCCCCGCGCGTCACGCCGATGGTTTTTCCGCTCAGCGCGGCGGCGTCCTTCAGCTCGGCCCCTTTCGGGCCAAACACGCCGAGGAAGAACGGCGCGTAGGCGCGGCTGAAGTCGATCACCTTCTCGCGCTCCGGGTTTTTACCGAGGCTGGAAATGACCAGATCCACCTTATCGGTTTGCAGGTACGGCACGCGGTTGGCGCTGGTCACCGGTACCAGCTGAAGCCTGAGCTTCATCTGTTTCGCCAGATAGCGCGCCATATCGATGTCGTAGCCCTGCGGCTGCAGATCGGTCCCCACCGAGCCAAACGGCGGGAAGTCCTGCGGAACGGCAATGCGGATGGTGCCGCGCTTCTCGATATCCTGAAGCTGGTCAGCCTTTGCCGGCAGCTGAGTGAAGAGACAGGCGGCCCCGGCCAGTGCAATTAACAGTTTTTTCATGGTGCTTCCCCGTAACGTTAACATGAAACAAAAGATTCTTTTAATGTGATTTTGCAACTAATGTGCCAGATAAAGCGAAGCGGGGAATATTGTTGTAAAGCCTGATAAAACGCGGACGGGTCGGAAAAACATGCGTTTTCCCGACCCGTCATTTGCACCATTTCAATGCAAAGCACCAGCCTGATGCCCCATTATCGTTGTTCGAGTTCGTCCAGCTGCTGGTAGAGGGAGGCAATCTCGTGAATGCGCGGACGGCCTTTATCGAGAATTTCATGCAGGAAGGCGTTTGCCAGCAGGTTGATCAGGCTGTTGACCGAGGAGTAGCTGTCGTAGGCGGAGACGCTGTCCAGCGGGGCGCAGAGCTGCCAGCTCGCCAGCGGAAACAGGCTGTGGGCCTGCGGCTCGCACATCAGCAGCACCGGAATACCGCAACTCTGAAGCTGCTGCATCAGCGGGCGGATAATGCGCGGACGGCGGCGAAAGGCCATCATCACCACCAGATCGTCCGGCGTTAAGTCCACCAGCTCCTCGCTCAGGCTTTGCCCCGGCTGCGGCAGGACCAGTACCTGACCGCGCGCCTGCAGCAACTGCTGGCGCAGGTGCAACGCCGCCGGATAGGCGTTACGCATGCCGATAATGACGATGCGCCGCGCCTTCACCATGCAGGCCATGGCGTCGGCAAACTGCTGCGCATCGAGGGCATTGACCCACTGGGTCAGGTTCGCCATCTCCTGCTTATAGTGGCGCGCCAGCAGCGTGTTGCCCTGCACCGCATCGCGGTTATCCGTGAGCGGCATCCCGCTCTGGCGCAGGGTGCGCAGCTCGTCGCGCATATCTTTATATTTCTCATAGCCCAGACGCTTAAACAGGCGGCTCACCGTGGCTTTCGACACCCCGCTCAGCTGCGCCAGTTCGGCGCTGTTGTAGCTAATGAGATCGTCAAAATGATCGAAAATAAAATCCGCCACCCGCTGCTCCTGCGGCGACAGCGACGGGTATTGTGCTTTCAGACGTTCATCCAGTTGTTCCATAGCGCCTCTGTAACTTTTGTTTCATCACATTGTACCTTTTATTACAGCTATTCATTATACGTGCCAGTTTACTGAAACTTTTCTTTCAGAACTGGAACAGCTTTTGCAGCGCCTTGTGACTTTCAGGGTTACGAGGACTTCTCATGCAAAGCAATGTCTCCACGCACGGTATGGCCGTTGCGCCCCACCATCTTGCCAGCCAGAGCGCGCTGGCGGTGCTGCGCGAAGGCGGCACCGCAATTGAAGCGATGGTTGCGGCGGCGGCCACCATCGCCGTGGTTTACCCCCACATGAACGGGCTGGGTGGCGATGGCTTCTGGCTTATCGTGCCGCCGGAAGGCGATCCCATCGCCATTGACGCCAGCGGCGCAGCGGGCTCGCGCGCGACGCTTGCCGCCTACGACGGGCTGGCGCATATCCCCCATCGCGGACCGCAGGCGGCGCTGACCGTCGCCGGCACGGTGAGCGGCTGGGACGAGGCGCTGAAGGTCTCCCGGGAGATGACCGGCAAGTCGCTGCCGTTGGCCCGCCTGCTGGCCGACGCCATCGACTATGCGCAGAACGGCACGCCGGTCACGGCCTCACAGGCCCATGCCACGGCCAGTAAATTCGACGAACTGAAGGACGTGCCAGGCTTCGCGGAAACCTGGCTGGTGGACGGTAAGCCGCCGCAGGTAGGCAGCCTTTTTTACCAGCCCGCCATGGCCTCAACCCTGACGCGCCTGGCCGAGGAAGGTCTGGACAGCTTTTATCGCGGCCCGCTGGCGAACGTGCTGGCGCACGGCATGGAGACGCTGGGCCTGCCCGTGACGCTGGCCGATCTTAACGCGCACGTTGCCCGTCGCACCGCGCCGCTGAAGCTGCAGCATCAGCAGGGAGAGATCTTTAACCACGCCCCGCCGACACAGGGGCTGGTCTCGCTGGCGATACTCGGCATCACCGACCGCCTGAATATGGCGGAGGCCGACGACGCGGACACCGTTCACCGCATCGTTGAAGCCACCAAGCTGGCCTTTGGCCTGCGCGATGCCCACATCACCGACCCGCGCGAGCTGAAAACCGATATTCAGAAATTGCTGGATCCCGCCGCCTTGCAGGCGCTTGCCGACAGGGTTGACGACGTCCACGCCGCGCCGTGGGGCACCGGAAAAGGGCCCGGCGATACGGTGTGGATGGGGGTGATGGATAACAGCGGGCTTGCCGTGTCGTTTATCCAGAGCATTTATCACGAGTTCGGCAGCGGCGTGGTGCTGCCCGACACCGGCATCGTCTGGCAGAACCGGGGGGCGTCGTTCAGCCTCGACCCCGCTCATCTTCTGGCCCTCGCGCCGGGCAAACAGCCTTTCCATACCCTGAACCCGGCGGCGGCGCGTCTTAAGGACGGGCGCGTGATGGTGTACGGATCGATGGGCGGTGACGGACAGCCGCAAACTCAGGCCGCGCTCTTTACCCGCTACGCGATTCAGGGCGTGCCCTTGCAGGAAAGCATTTCCCGCCCGCGCTGGCTGCTGGGGCGCACCTGGGGACAAACCTCGGACACGTTAAAACTGGAAGGACGCTTTAGCGCTGAGACGGTCGCTGAACTGCGGGCGAGGGGGCATGAGGTCGAATGCTTCCCGGACTTTAGCGAAGCGATGGGCCACGCGGGGGCGATCGTTCGCCATCCCAACGGGCTGTTTGAAGGGGCGTTTGACCCGCGCAGCAACGGCGCGGCCGCCGGATTCTGAGGAGAGAATAATGAACAACGTACAACCCGACTGGCCAGCATACCTGGCGCAAATGGAGTCCGTGCTCGGCGTAGAGCTGGACGATGACCGTCGCGCCGAGCTGCAGTTACAGTTCAGCCGCATTGCTACCCTGGCCGCCCCACTGATGGCGCTGCCGCTCGACGACCGTCTGGAGATCGCAGGAGTGTATAAAGCATGACGCTACACGAGATGAGTATCAGCGACATTCAACAGGCGCTGAGCGCGGACGAGCTGAGCGCCCATGAGATTGCCCGCCAGACGCTGGAGGCGATTGGGCGCGTTAATCCGCAGATCAACGTCTGGACCACCGTGACGGAAGCACGCATGCTCGCCGAGGCCGAGAACATCGACACCCTGCGCCGCGAAAAGCGCCCCCTGCCGCCGCTGGCGGGCGTGCCCTACGCGGTGAAAAACCTGTTCGACGTTGCCGGACATACCACCCTTGCGGGCACCGAGCTGTTCAGCCAGCGCCCCGCCGCGGCTGCTGACAGCTTCGCGGTACGCCAGCTGCGCAGCGCGGGCGGGCTGCTGTCCGGCATGGTGAATATGGACGCCTACGCCTACGGCTTTACCACTGAGAACAGCCACTACGGCGCGACGCGTAACCCGCACGACCTGACGCGCATTGCGGGCGGCTCCTCCGGCGGTTCCGCTGCCGCCGTGGCCGCCGGGCTGGTGCACTTTTCGCTTGGCACCGACACCAACGGGTCGATTCGCGTTCCGGCCTCCCTGTGCGGTATCTACGGCCTGAAGCCCACCTTTGGCCGCCTGTCACGATCCGGCAGCCATCCGTTTGTCGCAAGCCTGGATCATATCGGCCCCTTCGCCCGCCGCGTGTGCGACCTTGCGTCCGTGTACGACGCGCTGCAGGGCCGGGACAGCAGCGACGGTTCTCAGGCCGAGAGCTCGCGCGAGCAGACACGCCCCCTGCTCGATCGCGGCCTTGACGGCCTGCGCTGCGCCGTACTCGGCGGCTACTTCACCACCTGGTGCGACGCACAGGCCAGAGACGCCGTGGCGCGGGTGGCGAAGGCGCTCGACGTGCAGGATGAGCTGCAATTCCCGGACGCCGAGCTGGCGCGCTCGGCGGCGTTTATCATCAGCGCCTCCGAAGGGGGAAATCAGTATCTGCCCGCGCTTCGCCGCGAGCCTGAGCGTTTTGAGCCGCACTCTCGCGAGCGCCTGCTGGCAGGCGCGATGATCCCCTCCGCCTGGTATATTCAGGCCCAGCGGTTCCGCGCGCAGGCGCGGCAGGCGTTTCAGGCGCTGTTTGCCCAGGCCGACGTGCTGATCGCCCCCGCGACGCCGCGCAGCGCCACGCGGATCGGCGAGCAAACCATGGAGATTAACGGTCAGCCGCTCCCCATCCGCGCCAGCATGGGAATGCTGACCCAGCCGATTTCATTTTTAGGCCTGCCTGTGACCACCGTTCCGCTGCGTACCGCCCAGGGTGCGCCGATTGGCCTGCAGCTGATTGCCGCGCCGTTTAACGAGCAGGCCTGCCTGCGCGTCGCGCGCGTGCTGGAAGAGAGCGGCATCACCGATGCCCGTCCGGCGGAGGTTGCAGCATGATAAATCATGATGACATTAACCTGCCGTGGGTGGTTGCCGGGGTGACCGCCGCGTTTTACCGCTATGAAGACGCGCTGGTGAGCAACAACGTTGCCGTCCTGGACGAGCTGTTCTGGCACGACAAAAACACGGTGCGTCTGGGGGCGGGTGAAAACCTGTACGGGATCGATGAAATCCGCGCCTTTCGCGCGGCGCGCCCGTCCGCCGGGTTACATCGGACGTTGCGCCACACCGTCATCACCACCTTCGGGGAGGATTATGCCGTGTGCAGCACCGAGTTTACCCGTGAAGGTACGGAGCGGATTGGTCGCCAGCAACAGACGTGGGTGCGGTTTGCCTGCGGGTGGCGGATCGTGGCGGCGCAGGTGAGTTTGATGTTGTAGACCGGGTAAGGCGCAGCCGCCACCCGGCTAAACACGGCACACTTATTTCTGAAACGGATGCACCTCCCGCCAGTGGTCAGCAATCTGCTGGCGGGTACAGACCCACACCCGCTCATGCTGCTGCACGTAATCCAGGAACCGTTCCAGCGCGCGAAAACGCCCCGGCCTTCCCAGCAGGCGGCAGTGCATGCCGATGGACATCATCTTCGGCGCGCTTTCCCCCTCTTCGTACAGCACGTCAAAGCTGTCCTTCAGGTACGTATAAAACTGCTCGGCGGTGTTAAACCCCTGCGCGGTCGCGAAGCGCATGTCGTTCGCATCCAGCGTATAGGGCACAATCAGGTGCGGTTTGCGGGTGCCGTCGCCGCAGGCCACTTCCGTCCAGAACGGCAGGTCGTCGCCGTAGTAGTCGCTGTCGTAGTCAAAGCCGCCGTGCTCCACCACCAGCTGGCGGGTATTGGGGCTGTCGCGCCCGGTATACCAGCCCGTTGGCGGCTTGCCGAACAGGTCGGTCAGCACGTGCACCGCCTTATGCAGGTGTTCGCGCTCCTGGCTGATGTCCATGTTCTGATAGTGGATCCAGCGCCAGCCGTGGCTGACCACGTCGTAATCCGCCGCCTTAATCGCCTCAACGATCTCCGGATGACGCGCCAGCGCCATCGCCACGCCAAAGACCGTTAGCGGCAGGCCGCGCTTTTGAAATTCACTGTGGATCCGCCAGAACCCGGCGCGGCTGCCGTATTCGTAGAGGGAGTCCATCGACATGTGTTTATCCGGGTAGCTGGCCGCGCCGATGATGTCCGACAGGAACTGCTCGGATCCGGCATCGCCGTGCAGAACGTGGTTTTCCGCCCCTTCCTCATAATTGAGCACAAACTGCACGGCGATACGCGCCTGATTCGGCCACCGCGCGTGCGGCGGGTTGCCCGCGTAGCCGCGCAGATCGCGCGGGTAATCCTGTTCAAAAAGCCCCATTGCCCCCCCAAAAATTAAAATGGATTCAGTGCCTGAAAATGCCCGCTTAACGGTTTGTTCTCCGGGAAGGCCAGATCCCCGTGCTTGCTGGTCGTGAGCCCCAGCGCCACCAGCGATTCCACCATCTTCACCGCCGCGCTGACGCCGTCGATCACCGGCACGCGCAGCTCGCGGGTCAGCTCCTGCGCAAGGGTCGCCATGCCGCCGCAGCCCAGCACGATAGCGCCGCAGCCATCCTCCTTCAGCGCCTGTATACAGCGCGCGCGCACCTTCTCCTGCGCCAGACCGCTGCCGTCTTCCAGCGCCAGCACCGGGAGATCGATGGCGTGCAGCGCCGCGCACTTGTCCTGAAAGCCATACTGGTGCAGCAGATGGCGGGCAATAATCAGCGTGCGCGGCAGCGTGGTGACCACCGAAAAGCGCGTCGCTACCAGCGTCGCCATATGCATGGCGGCTTCAGCAATGCCGACTACCGGCCCCTGCGCCAGCTCGCGCGCCGCCAGCAGGCCCGGATCGCCAAAGCAGGCGATGACGTGACCGTGCACGCCCTGCTCTCTCCCGAGCCTGACCTGTTCGAGAACCCCCACGGCGGCGATGGCTTCATCAAAGTGGCCCTCGATAGACGGCACGCCAGCGCTGGGGCAGACCGCGAGGATCTCCGTGCCCGGCGCCGCCACCGCGCGGGCCGCCGCGCCGATGGTTTCCGTCATCGCGAGGCTGGTGTTGGGGTTAATGACTTGTATACAGACAGAGGACATTACGACTCCTTGTGGCCGGCAAACAGCCGGGCAAAATCAGGCAGGCACTCGCCCGCCCGCTCAAAGCAGAGGCTGGCAACGATGTGTTCAAAATGGTGCATTAGGGCATCGCTTAGCGGCTGCAGCGCCTTCTGACGCAGCAGATCCACCAGCTGTTCGTGATCGTTACAGCGGCATCCCTGACGCCACGGCGCACCCCAGGTGGCAATCACCAGCGAGGAGCGCTGGCTCAGGCTGGTCACCATCTCCGTCAGCACCTGGTTGCCGGAGATGGCCTGCAGCTGAATGTGAAAATTGGCGGAGTGGCGAATTGCCGCCGGGCCATCGTACGCCTCGTGCGCCTGCTGCTCCTGGCGAATAATGGCCTCCAGCGCGGCAAGGTGCGGCGGCTGGCAGCGGGCCAGCACGTCCGGCAGGTTGGCGACCTCCAGCAGGGCGCGGGTGCGGAAGATGTGCCGCGCCTCTTCGACCGTTGGGCTGGCGACGTGTGCACCACGCCTGGGCGTTAAGGTGACCATTTGCACAGCTGCGAGTCGCTGCAGCACCTTCCTGATGCCCGTACGGCTTACGCCAAACACCTCGGCCAGCACCTCTTCCGGCAATTTGCTCCCCGGCAGCAGCTGATGTTCCACAATCGCGGTCATCAGCGCCTGAAAGATCGATTCGTCTTTGTCATGCAGGTCTGGCGCGGTCTGCAGGGCGTTTACGATGTTCATTTACCACTCCATCTTTTACCTTTCGTTATCGAATCGTATACATAAAAATAAAATATTGCATACAAGATTTATTATTTTGGCCTGGATCCTGCAACACCGTTTGTACTCCCACTCAACGGGTTTTCATACACAGGAGCAGGATTCATGCCAAACAGTCAAAACGCGCAGCAGGGTACGGCCGCTGATTCCGGTGCGGTTTACAGCCCACGTCTTTGCAATGAGGATCTGGCACCCACGCGTGACCAGAACTGGAGCTGGTACAACATTTTTTCTTTCTGGATGTCGGACGTTCACAGCATGGGGGGTTATGTTGTTGCCGCGAGCTTCTTTACGCTCGGACTGGCAAGCTGGCAGGTGCTGCTCTGCCTGCTGGTGGGGATCTGCATTGTGCAGCTTTGCGCCAACCTGGTGGCAAAACCGAGCCAGATGGCGGGCGTGCCCTACGCGGTGATCAGCCGTCAGGCGTTTGGCGTCTTCGGGGCCAATATTCCGGCGGTGATCCGGGGGCTTATCGCCTTTGCGTGGTACGGCATTCAGACCTGGCTTGCCGCCAACGCGCTGATGCTGGTGGTGCTGAAGTTCTGGCCTTCTCTGGCGAGCCTTACCACCAGTGCCTTCCTGGGTCTGTCGCCGCTGGGCTGGATCTGCTTTGCCATCATGTGGGTTCTCCAGGCGATGGTCTTCTGGCACGGTATGAGCGCCATTAAGCGCTTTATTGATATCGCCGGCCCGGCGGTCTATGTGGTGATGCTGGCCCTCGCAGGCTGGATTGTATACAAGACCGGTCTTGACGGGATCTCCTTCACCCTCGCCAGCAAATCCCTGAGCGCGGGCGAGCAGACCTGGCAGATGATCACCGCGACCGCGCTGGTGGTTTCGTACTTCTCCGGCCCGCTGCTCAACTTTGGTGACTTCTCCCGCTACGGCAAAAGCATGGGCGAGATCCGCCGCGGTAACCGCTGGGGGCTGCCGTTTAACTTCCTGCTGTTCTCCATCGTCACCGTGGTGATTGTCTCCGGCACCCAGTCGCTGTTTGGCCGCATGATCACCGACCCGATCGAGACCGTCAGCCGCGTGGGTAACGATCTGGCCGTGGCGATTGGCCTGCTGACCATGATCACCGCCACCATCGGGATCAACATCGTCGCAAACTTCGTCTCACCGGCGTTTGATTTCTCTAACTGCTCTCCGCAGAAGATCAGCTTCCGCACCGGGGGGATGATTGCCGCCGTCGGCTCGATCCTGCTCACCCCGTGGAACCTGTTCAACTCGCCGGAGCTTATCCACTACACCCTCGACGTGCTCGGGGCGTTTATCGGCCCGCTGTTCGGCATTCTGATTGCCGATTTCTACCTGATTAAGCGCGGCAAGGTGTCGGTAGACGATCTGTTCGACGACACGCCAAAGGGCAAATACTGGTACCGCAACGGCTTTAACCCGAAGGCCATTGGCGCGCTGATCCCGTCCGTTGCCGTGGGGCTGGTAATTGGCTTTATCCCGGCCCTGCATGAAGTAGCGAACTTCAGCTGGTTTATCGGCGTCTTCCTCGGCGGCGTGACCTACCGCTGGCTGGCGCGGGAAGAGCGCGACCTGTCGACAAGCGTTCAGTTCGGCTCACGCGAGACCACACAAACCATCAGGCAGGAGCCGTAATGGAGTATCAGACGGCACTTCGTGGTGCACTTTTCGATATTACCCAGGTCTGCGACAGCGCAGACCTGATTGCCGACCACGCGCGCTACCTTGAGGACGGCCTGCTGTTTATCCAGAGCGGGAAAATTCTGGCGCAAATGCCCTGGCAGGAGGGCGAGCAGTATCTTGACCCTCACAAAGGCTACACCGACCTGCGCGGCAGGCTGCTGCTGCCCGGTTTTGTCGACACCCACGTTCATTATCCGCAAACGGAGATGATCGGTGCCTTTGGCGAACAGCTGCTGGAGTGGCTGACCACCTACACCTTCCCGGTAGAGAGCCAGTTTGCCGATGAAGCCTACGCGAAAGAGATCGCCGAATTTTTCATTCACCAGCTGGTGAGCAACGGCACCACCACCGCGCTGGTGTTTTGCACGCTGCATCCGGAATCGGTCGAGGCGCTGTTTACCGAAGCCCTGCGCCTCAACATGCGCCTTATCGCCGGCAAGGTAATGATGGACCGGCACGCGCCGGACTATCTGACCGAAGACGCGAAGCAGAGCTACCGACAGACGCGGGCGCTGATTCAGCGCTGGCATCACCGTGGACGCCTGGGCTACGCCATTACGCCGCGCTTCGCCCCGACCTCATCACCGGAACTGCTTGCCGCGGTCAGCCTGCTCAGAGAGGAGTTCCCGGATACCTGGCTCCAGACCCATCTCAGCGAAAACCCCAACGAAGTGGCCTGGGTGAGCGACCTGTGGCCGGAGCACGAGCGCTATCTGGACGTCTATCACCACTACGGCCTGACCGGCGAGCGCAGCGTGTTTGCCCACGCGATTCATCTTCACCACAGCGAGTGGCAGTGCCTGCATGACACCGGTTCGGCGGTGGCGTTTTGCCCCACCTCGAACCTGTTTCTCGGCAGCGGGCTGTTTCGCCTGCCCGCCTGCTGGCAGCACAAGGTACGGATGGGCATCGGCACCGACGTCGGTGCGGGCACCACCTTCAGCATGCTGCGCACCCTGGGTGAGGCCTACAAGGTCGGCCAGCTTCAGAGCTACCGCCTGCGCGCCTGCGAGGCGTTTTATCACGCCACGCTGGGCGGCGCGCACGCGCTCCGGCTGGACGATAAGATTGGCAACTTCGCGCCCGGCAAAGAGGCGGATTTCGTGGTTATCGACCCTGACGTAACGCCGCTGCAGCGCCTGCGCAATCGCCGCTGTCAGGATATCTATGAGCAGCTTTTTGTGCTGATGACTTTGGGCGACGAGCGCAACATCAGCGAGACCTGGGTCAACGGCGAGCGGGTGTGGTCAACTGCCCCGGTAGGTTGACCACCCGCCGGGCGCAATCACAAACGGCAGATGGAAATGCTCGTCTGCCGCTTCTCCCGTCACAAAATCAATTTGCGCGCAGGGGTAGAGCGTGTCGCGACCGGTGTCGCGAAACCACGCGCCGATCTCCGCTACCAGCCGGTAACGGCCAGCGGGCAGAGAGGGAACGAATGCGGCGATGCGACCCTGCGCGTTGGTCACACCCGTCGCCATGATTTCGCCCTCCCGTTCGAGATGAACCGTCACGCCCTCTGCGGGTTTACCCGTCGAGATATCCAGAATATGGGTGCTGAGTGTGCTCATTCGCTAATGACTCCTTCCAGCCGTAGTAACGTAATTTCCCGCAGCTGCTCCAGCGCCGCCTGAACTTCCTGCGCGTCGCTGTTCGCCAGCCGCGCGTTCAGTATCTGTAAAATGTCCTCGCCGCTACGGCCCTTCGCGCGGATCAGAAAGACGCGTCCAAAACGGGCCTCGTAGCGGGCGTTGCCCTCGCGCAGCGCCTGGGCAAGGTCAGCATCGCTTTCATTCACCGCGCCCTGCTCCTGGCGCGACAGCGCCGCCTCCGCTCGTGCACCTGCGGGCTTTTCGCCGATGCGCGGGTGGGCGCTCAGGGCTTGCGCCAGCGCCACCTCATCCCAGCGCTGCATCAGCGCTTTCGCCGTACTGAACAATTCATCCCGGCTGGTGTAAGGCCGCCCGTGAGCCAGCGCCTTAGCCCAGCCGGGGAGCGCCACGCAGGGATGGAGCCGCGCGAGAGCCTCTTTCTCAGGAAGATGATTGAAGTCGTGCAGTGCGATCATGGTGTCTCCTTTATTGTCATCCTCCGGGCTGTTGCACAAACCACGCCACTCTTGTGGGCAGTGTGAAACGGTCGATTCCGTATGGCTGAACAGGAAGTTATTGATTCATAAAAAGGCATGTTCACCGCATTTGCGCACCTTAGCAGTGCAAACTCCCCTCCCACAACGCCGTTTTCGCCACTCTGCAGCCTGGTACGCAAATTGCTGAATGTTGTTACACCCTGCAAAAGGAGAGAAGCATGAGAGCAATCGTCATTGGCGCGGGCATTGGCGGCCTGAGCGCCGCCGTCGCGCTAAAGAAAGCGGGCATCGACTGTACCGTGTTCGAAGCCGTAAAAGAGATCCGGCCCGTCGGGGCGGCAATCTCCATCTGGCCAAACGGCGTGAAATGTATGCAGCATCTTGGCATGGGCGACATTATCGAGACCTGGGGCGGGCCGATGCGTTTTATGGCCTACAAGGATTACCGGCGCGGCGATACCCTGACCCGCTTTAGCCTTGCCCCGCTGGTTGAGCGTACCGGAGGCCGCCCCTGCCCCGTCTCGCGCACCGAGCTCCAGCGCGAAATGCTGGACTTCTGGGGGCGTGATAACGTGCAGTTTGGCAAGCGCGTCGAACGCGTAAGTGAAGATAACGCGGGTGTCACCGTGACCTTTACCGATGGCACCACGGCAGCCGGGGATTTCCTGATTGCCGCCGACGGCAGCCACTCTGCGGTTCGCCCGTATGTGCTGGGCTATACCCCGGAGCGCCGCTACGCCGGGTACGTGAACTGGAACGGGCTGGTGGAGATTGACGAAGAGATTGCCCCGGCGCACCAGTGGACCACCTTCGTTGGCGAAGGCAAACGCGTGTCGCTGATGCCCGTCTCCGGCGGACGCTTCTACTTCTTTTTTGACGTGCCGCTGCCCGCGGGCCTGGCGGAGGATCGCACCACCCTGCGCGCCGATCTCACGGGCTACTTCCGCGGCTGGGCGCCGCCGGTGCAGAAGCTTATCGCCGCGCTGGATCCCGAAACCACCAACCGTATTGAAATCCACGACATCGAGCCGTTTGACAGCCTGGTGCGCGGCAACGTTGCGTTGCTCGGTGATGCCGCGCACAGCACCACGCCGGACATCGGCCAGGGCGGCTGTGCGGCGATGGAAGACGCCGTCGTGCTGGGCGAATGCCTGCGTGAAAACCACAGCATTACGCTGGCCCTGCGGCAGTACGAAGCCCTGCGCTGCGCCCGTGTGCGCGACCTGGTGCTGAAGGCGCGTAAACGCTGCGACGTCACCCACGGGAAAGACATGGCGTTGACACAGGCCTGGTATCAGGAGCTCAAAGAGGAGACCGGAGAGCGCATTATCAACGGTCTGTGCGAGACCATTCAGGGCGGCCCGTTAGGCTGAACAAGAGGGATAACGATGAAAAGAGAACCGACTCCACCCGCCCACTGCACGTTTGAGCCAGAGGACTGGCTGCGCCTGGCGAAATGCTGGCATCCGGTTGCGCGCGCCTGCGACGTCGGCCCGGCGCCGGTCAAAGCCACCCTGCTGGATGAACAGCTGGTGATTTACCGGATTAACGACCAGATTGTGGTCGCAAAAGACGTGTGTCCGCACCGCGGCGTGCCGCTGACGCTCGGCTTTCACGATGAGCACGGGATTATCTGCCCTTACCACGGCCTCCGCTTTGGTGAAGACGGGCGCTGCAACCGTATTCCGTCCAGCCCCGACCAGCCCGTTCCGGCGAAGCTGAACCTGATTAACTACGCGGTGGAAGAGCGCTTCGGCCTGATCTGGACCTGCCTGGCGTTTGACCCGGACAATCCTGCGCCGCTGCCTGCCATGCCGCACTGGGACGACGACGGATTTCAGCAGATCAACTGCCCGGCCTTTGAGGTGAACGGCTTCGCCGGGCGCCAGGTGGAGGGGTTTCTGGATGTTGCCCACTTTGCGTGGATCCATACCGATACCTTTGCCGATCCCAATAATCAGCTTGTCCCCACCTATCAACCGCAGGAGACGCCGTTCGGTTTCGTGGCCGATTACTGGAGCTCCGTGAGCAACTATCCTGCCAGTTCGGACGTGCAGGCACCAGAAGGGTTCCAGTGGCTGCGCCATTTTGAAATGCATCTGCCGTTTACCGCTACCCTGACGATTCATTTTCCGGGTGAATCGCGGCTGGTGATTATGAACGCCGCCTCGCCCGTCTCGTCGCGCGTGACCCGCATGTTCGCGCCCATCGCCCGCAACGTTGATCTGCATATTCCGGTTGAGGATGTGCATGCCTTTAACCTGCGCATTTTTGAAGAAGATCGCCTGATGGTGGAAACCCAGCGCCCGGAAAGTCTGCCGCTGGATCTGACCCTGGAAGCCCATATTCCGGCGGATAAAAGCTCGATTGCCTATCGTCGGGGACTGAAAAAAATGGGCTTTGGCGAATTTTTCCTGGTATGACGGAGGCCGATATGCTGAACGTGATCGTTGACGGGCTGTGGCGCGAGGGGGATAAAAGCCTCGCCGTCCGGCTGGTGGCTAAAAACGGTGAAGCGCTGCCGCCGTGGCAGCCCGGCGCGCACATTGATGTGCATCTGCCGTGCGGCGTGGTGCGCCAGTATTCCCTGACCGGGTCATGTCAGGACGAGAGCTATCTTATCTGCGTGGGGCGGGAAAACGCCTCGCGCGGCGGCTCACGCTACGTTCACGAGACGCTGCGTCCGGGCCAGACGCTTTCGATCTCGACCCCGCGCAATCTCTTTCCGCTACGTCAGGCAGAGCGGGTATTGCTGCTGGCGGCGGGAATTGGCATTACGCCGCTGTATGCAATGGCATTGCAGCTGAAGGCGACCGGAACGCCGTTTACGCTGCACTATTACGTCAGAAACCGCGAAAGCGCGGCGTTTGCGCACGCGCTCTCGCAGTGCGGTGACAGCATTATTCATACCACCAGCCCGCGATCCACGCTGGCAGAACATCTCCCGGCGGCTGAGGCGGGGCTTCACGCCTGGATCTGCGGTCCGACAGGGTTTATGGAAAAAGTGCGTGAGGTCGCCACGGCGAAGGGATGGGAGGATGGCCATCTTCACAGCGAGGCGTTTCAGCCCGCCCCCCCTGTCACAAGCGGCGTCGCGGGCGAGATCTTTACGGTCAAACTCGCCTCCACCGGCGAGCGCTGGCCGGTGCCTGCGGACAAAACCATCGCCCAGGTTTTGCAGGAAAACGGCGTGGACGTGCCGCTGTCCTGCGAAATGGGGATCTGCGGCGCCTGCCTGACGCCGGTGATTGACGGCGCGGTGGATCACCGGGATAGCGTGCAGTCGGAGGCGGAAAAAGGCGCGCCGGACCAGCAGGTGGCGCTGTGCTGCTCGCGGAGCCATTCGGGGGAGCTGGTGATCGGGCTGTAAACCACCTGCACAGTTTTTCTTGCCGGGTGGCACTGCGCTTACCCGGCCTGCATTTCTCAGGTTTTTCAATGGGTTGCACGTTTTATTGTAGGCCCGTGCAAGCGTAGCGCCGCCGGGCGACACTCACAAATCGCACTTTGCCAGCCCGTAAACGGGCTCGCTATCCTGCCACGCGTACTCAATATGACTGGCCTGCTCGTGCGCCAGTGCCCCATCGCCCTGTAATCGCGCCGCCAGGGTAAAGGCGAAATCAAACACGTTGCCCAGCCCGCGGCCGCTCAGCAGATTGCCGTCTTCCACCACGTCGGTATCGACGTAAATGCCGTCGCTGACCGTTTTCCACAACTCGCCGGAACAGACATAGCGGCGCCCTTTGAGCAGTCCGTTGCCGCCCAGCACGCGGGCGGCGGCGGAGCAGATCGGGCAGATATATTTGCCCGCTTCATCATGGCGGCGAACGAAGGCAATCACCTCCGCGCTTTTCGCCAGGTTGACGCTGCCTTCCGGGCCGCCCGGTAACACCACGGCATTAAAGGTCCGATCGAGGCTGGCCTTGAGGGTGCTATCCGCCACCATTGGGATGGCGTGATAGCTCACCACTTCGCGACTCTCGCCGCAGGCAATCGTCTGCACCGTAATATTCAGGCGGCGCAGGATATCGATAGTGACAATCGCTTCCCCCTCTTCAAAACCGGGGGCTAATAGCACGGCTACGCTTTTCATCTTGCTCTCCATTGCTTAAGGGTTACCAGTACGGGTGCCAAATCTGTCGCAGCCGCACCAGCAGCTCAAGATAAAAATAGTCTCCCCAGCTACAGCACTGATCGACGCCCTTACCGCTGCCCATATGATAAACCGAGTGCTGCAGCAGCCCTTCGGTCGGATCGTCGTCATGAGCAAGGTAGTTATCGGTCAGCGACTGCGCAATACGCAGCGCCATCTCTTCATAATACGCGCGGTGTGCGTCGAGCATCGGCAGCGCCTTGACCAGCTCCAGCAGGCCGCAGGCGGCAATCGCCGCCGCTGAACTGTCGCGCACGGCATCGGTACCGAGCAGGGCCAGATCCCAGTGGCACACATCATCTTCCGGCAGACGGTTGAGGAAGTAATGCGCCAGGCTGCGTGACAGCTCAACCATCTGCTTATCGCCGGTGTGCTGATAGCTGAGCAGAAAGCCGTAAATGCCCCATGCCTGGCCGCGCGACCAGCACGAGGTATCGCTGTAGCCCTGATGGGTATTACCAAAGCGCGGCTCACCCGTCTGCACATCCATATAGTAAGTGTGATACGTCGAGGCATCTTCACGCACGATATAGTTCGCTGCCTGTCCGGCGTGAGCCGTCGCCGCCTGCGCATAGCGCGGATCCCCGGTCTGTTCGCTGGCCCAGTACAGCAGCAGCAGGTTCATATTGCAGTCGATGATCATTCGCCCCTGCTGCTCCGGGTCGTTTAAATCACCCCACGCCTGAATAATGCTGGCCGTCGGGTTAAAACGCTCCATCAGGCGCTCTGCCGCCAGCAGCGCCGACTGGCGAGCGGCTTCGTTGCCGGTGAGCCGCCAGGCGCTGATGCAGGAGAGCGAATAGAGGAACCCGAGATCGTGCGTGGCGGTGTCGATGCGCTGCTCAATACGCCGGGCGAACGACGGTAAATAGCGCTCGGCGGCTTCGCGATAATGCGCTTTGCCGGTCATCTCCCACGCCAGCCACAGCTGGCCTGGCCAAAAGCTGGTGGTCCATTCCACGTTATCGGTGCGCGGCCAGACCCCCTTCTCACAGGCTTCACCGGGGAACTTATCGCCGAAGGCGACAATATTCTTGTCGAGCTTGCGCGTGACGCGGGTTAAGGCCGCTTCCAGCTTCTGGCTCAGCGCCAGGCGATCGACCTGATGCAGTTCGATCGGCCGCAGCGCTTCGGTGATAACAGATTTGGTCATAACAACTCCTGAATTAATGTTTGGCCGGTTCAACCGGGGCGGTATCTAAAGCCGGAGCAAAGGGTCGTGAAACATCGCGATTCGACTGGCAGCGCGATAGCGTAAAGGCGGAAATCAGCGTAAACATCAGGGCGCAGCAGCCCATCAGCAGATAGGTATGCTCAAAGCCTATCCTGTCGTACAGATAGCCGGCGGGCGGAGCGACCACAATCGAACCCACGTAAATCATCGCCTGATAGCCCAGCAGGTACATCGTGGCGTTAACCCGACGATGGAAATGTTCGGCGATGTATTTGAAGACCGAAATCAGCAGCAGCGCGATCTCAACGCCATAAAACGGTTTGATGATGGAGATAACAATCGGGTCGCTGGTCAGCCCGGATGCGATCAGCCGTGCTCCGACCACGCAGCCGCAGAACAGCAGGCCGCGCTTCGCGCCGTAGTGGTTCACCAGCCACGGGATAAACATCATCATCACGAACTCCATCCCCGACTGGACGGTGCTTAGGTAGCCGTACCAGGCATTACCCTGCTCTTTGGTGGCGAAGAACGACACGAAGTAGCGCGGGAACTGCTGCTCTGCGATAAACATCATCCACGCCACCCCGGCAACGTAGAGGCTGAACATCCAGAATTTGCGGTTTTTCAGCAGCATCAGCACGTCGGCAAAAACGATCTTATTGGCGGAGATGACGCTGTTGTTGCGCAGCTGCTCGTCGCCGATTTTGAGGCTCATCAGCACCAGCAGCATCAGCACCGAGGTACCGCTGCTGAGCAGAAAGTTGGCCAGCGGCGTGAAATTAAACAACAGCCCGGAGACCGAAGCCGCCATCGCCCAACCCAGCGAACCCCACATTCTGATGCGGCCAAACTCCAGCCCGTACAGGCGGCTAAAGCGGTCGGCGTAAGATTCAGACGCCGCCACGCCGGCGTACCAGCCCAGGCTCAGATACAGCGCGCCGATGATAATCCCCGCCATCGCATGGCTTTGCAGCAGCGGCTGGTACACCAGCGCGAAGAACGGCGCCATCAGCGCAGAAATGGCGCAGACAAAATAGAGCAGCCACTTGCTCATGCCGATTTTGTCCATGATGTAGCCGTACACCGGCTTCAGGACCACCGCGAAGACGCCGTTGATGGCGAACACGCTGCCGATGGTGACGCTATCGAGCCCCACTTTCTGGCTCAGCCATAAGGCGTACAGGCCAAAGCTGGATGACCAGGTGAAGAAGTAAAGAAAAATAAAGGTACTCATTTTGTACTGTGCGGCGCGTACGGACGATGATGTGCTCATAGCGATGCCTCCGGGGCCAGAACGAGCGTCGTTTCTTGTCGTGCCGTCACGAAGCGTACCGCGTCATCGCTAATGATGGCCTGTGGGCAGTATTGCGGGTCGAAGTCGGCGGCATTTCCCGCCCACACCGCGCTGATTAACACATGCTTGCCGGGGTCGAGTTCACCGCGCAGCAGCGGCACCGCCGCGCGCTCGGCGAACAGCAGATTACTGTTTGGCGGCGTCAACACCGTCTCGCCGCGGCGGGCGTGCGGGTGTAAACAGAAAATGGCTGAGACATCCCGGGCATTGCGTAACCAGCAGGCGCCGTCGCTCTCGTGGACCTGCGGCTGCGGGCGGTTCGCAAGGCTAAAGCCCCCCTCCGCGCAGTCCAGCGCGCGCCGGGTATTGATACGATGGACGCGCAGCTGCCAGTCGCCCAGCGCCAGCAGCCAGCTTTCAATCACTACATCGCGCCACGGCAGCCAGCGGCTGTAAATGGTGCCGTCTGCGGTGACCACGTGCTGGCATTCACGGCGCCCACGCCAGTAGTTATCCTTTTCGGCCAGCAGCAGCATCGAATCGGGCGCGGCATGGTTCAGGCCGTAGCGCCCGCGTTCGATGGTGAAGCCAAAGCGGGTGGAATAGGCAAATTTGCAGTATTTCGCTTCGGTATTGACGAAGTTGTTCAGCTCCAGCTGACCGGACGTCAGCATCCACAGGTGGTCGGCCTGATGCACCACCACCTGATCCGCGTGGGCTATCGTGTGCTGCGCGGGCAACGGCGGCAGCGGCAGCTCAGCCGCCTGCCAGAAGGCATTGCCCTCATCTAATGCCAGCACCAGCAGGGTCTTCAGGCCCCAGTATGGCGAACCCGGCGCGTTGTAGTCTTCCGCCATCGCCAGGTTCGGATAGCTGTAACCGACGCTCAGTACGCCGTCGCGGTCGAATATCGGCTGCTTCAGCCACCAGCGCAGATGGCGCAAGACGATGCCCTTCATCACGCCGGGCGAAAAGACCTCCAGCCCGGCGAAGGCCGCCGCACTCCAGAACGCCACCTCGGCAAAGCGGTAGGTCAGGCTACGGCCAAACGGGATCGCCGCGCCATCTTCGGCAAAGAAATGGATGAAGTCAGAGGAGAAACGCGCGGCCCGGTCACACAGCGTTGCACAACGCTTTGGATCGACCCCGGCCATGAGCTTCGAGTAAATCAGGCCATAGAAATGAAAGCCCATCGAGATGTAATAGTCACGCGGCCGCCCCGGACCATCGGAGTACCAGCCATCGCCGAGATAGTAGTGCTCGATGGCAGCAAAATGATTTTCCAGCACCTGCGGGTTGGTGGGCATGCCGCAATAATGGAAGCCAACCTGCACCAGAATCGGAAAGAAGTGCCAGTTGTTATCGGGGATTTCCTGGGTCTCGCACTGCTTTAGCCAGCGCCATAAATTCTCTTTCTCCGTCTCGGTGAAGTGCGCCAGTACGGTATCGCCCGCCAGCGCCAGCAGCAGCCCGTAGGCCGCCATCTCGACGATTCGCTGATCGTAAGGCGCCACGTCGCCCCAGTAATCGGCATGCTGCGGATTGGTGCCGTTTTTTATCGCCTGTATATAGAAAGAGAAGTGCTGCGGCTCGCTGCCGCCAGCCAACAGCGGCGTTACCCCCCACAGCAGGCGGGAAAACGTTTCCATGCTCGCGACCTGCTGGCCGTAGTGAGCGGTAAAGTTCGCTAAATCAATGCGGCTGGCGTCTTTTTTAAAAAAGGGCGCCACCGCGTTCAGCATGTCGTTGACCAGCCGTAGCACCTCTTCCCGGCTTGTCAGTGGATTATCCAGATGAATGTTTTCAGGTTGCACAGGGTCCTCCCGCATTACACGAGGGTAGAGATAAGTTATTGTTATCAGGCTTTTTTAAAGCCACACGTGCGACGTCTGAATGAAGAGTAACTGCTTTTATTCCCGGCGCTGAGTGAGCAGACTCACAAAATTAAACCGCCATTTCATTTTTGCTGGATTTTGTCGATCGGGAGGGGGATAAATTACAAATGATGGCCTAAAAATTTAAATCTGTTGTTGTGGAGGTAAAATGGGTGAAACGCAGCTGCTGGAACGCATAACGCTCGATCGGCAGGCCATTTCTTTTAACCGCATGTACACCACCAGCGCGATTTACTACCACTGGCATCAATGCGTTGAATTGCTCTATATTTCCAGCGGCTACGGCATCGTGGTGGTGGATAATCAGCACTACACCGCCCGCCCGGGGCGATTATTTATCTTCCCTCCCTTCCGTTTGCACAAAGTGCAGGTCGATCATAGCGATAAGAACCCCTACCACCGCACTACCATGCACATTGAGCAATCGGTCGTCGAAAGTGCACTCGGCGCCTTCCCTCGCCATCAGGCCCGGTTCGCCGCGCTGGCCGCCAGCAATCTGCCAGCACAGATTTACGATCTCAGCGAACACGCGACGTTTATCGAGAGGATCCTTGAACAGTTTCAGCGCCTGGAGGGCTACGAGCAGACCGAGGCCTGTGAGGTGGCATTTCTGGTGATGCAGCTCATGACGTTTCTGCCCGAACAGCCGCAGCCCTACCCGCCGCGCCAGCAGACCGTCGCCTCGCGGATTATGAGCTGGGTCGAAGCCCACTATGCCAGCAAGTTTTCGCTCGACCAGCTGGCCCACGACCTGGGGCTTTCGCGCAGCTATACCTCACGCATTTTCCGCCAGCAGACCGGCGGTACTATCCATGAATATTTGCTGACCCGGCGAATAAAATGCAGCTGCGATCTCTTGCGTTACAGCGATGAAAGTATTGACGCCATTGCGCTGGCCGTCGGGTTTAGCGAGGTAACCTATTTCATTACCTGCTTTAAAAAGATGATGCGCCAGACGCCGCTGCAGTATCGACGAAGTCACCTCAGCGCCAGAACGTCCTGTTCCCGTATTTGAACGTCATTAACAGATCGAAAGGGGTTTTCTGCGCATAAAAAAAACCAGGTCGCATAACGACCTGGGTTTCAAATTTGGCGGAAGCGTAGAGATTCGAACTCTAGAACCCTTTCGGGTCGCCGGTTTTCAAGACCGGTGCCTTCAACCGCTCGGCCACGCTTCCAAAGTGAGGCGCACTATAAACATCTATTAGCGCCTTGTAAAGCAGGAATTTTTCGATTTTTGCCTGCAGGCGTTTGACTGCGCAAAAAGTCACCCGGACGCTTACCTGCCCTCCCTCCTTCCCCCCTTGTACATACCGTTACACAGCAACGCTCATCCTTTTAAATCACTGTGGTATAGAATGCCCAAAAAAATAGACGGCCATGTGTTTTGTAATGGTAATAAATCCGGATAACACGAGTTTTACGCATTACTGTCATAGCGCCTTACTGGTTGATGATGAAAATCAAAAATACGTTTTGCTTACATATCCTGATGGCCGTTTTGGCCATTTTAGCCCTGAGTTTTCACCCGCTGGTGACAAGCTTTGATCCGCCGCTTAAATTTCAGCCGCTGATCAAATCTATGACAGGGACGACAAAAGAACAGGCGGAAAAAATAGCCACTATTTCCCATGCCTTAGAAGGAAATGCTATTTTCTTCCTTGGCGCGTCTGAGGTCGCCACGTCCGAAGATGAACATTACGCGGTCTATAATTATTTTAATAAGCAATTGCACCAGCCCGTCGTGGCATACGGCGATGCGTTTGTCGATGACGAAACGCAATTTCTACTCCTCTCGCGTTTTAAAAAAAGCCTTAACGCATACAGTAAAGTGGTGCTGCTTCTGGCGCCTGACGGCTTTTATTCAAAAGGTCTGCCGCCCGCTATCTATGCGGACAATTTTCCGGGTTCCATTTTTAATCCACTGATGAAAGATTCGCAGGCGCGCCCGTTACTGGTTAATTACCTGAAGCATATTGATGCGAAAGAGATAAGCCATTTAACCTTCGGGCAAATGCGCGTGTATGGCTGGCATCCGGCGCTGATGTGGGACGAGCTAAGTTTTCAGTTTGCAAACTTCTGTACCCTGATCAAAAACGACTGGCTGTCGCTGCTCAACATTACGCCACAGACGGCGCAGCCCTGGCCTCAACAGCCAACCGCCCGTCTTTCCCCTGACTGGGATAAAGCGCTGGCGAATGCCCGCGAGTTAAATAAAAAACGCCAGCAGAGCGCGGCCACGTTGTGGATGGACAAAACGATTTACGACGAGGACGGTAAGCCGCAGCAGTGGGATGATACGCCGGTAGTGCCAGGGCAGTTCGCTGCGCTCAGGAAAACCGTCCAGCTTTTGAAAGCACATCACGTACAGGTAATTGCTATCGTCGACCCGGTTAACCCCTGGGCGCTTTACAATACTGACACCTTCCGCCCGTTTGATAAGCAAATTCAAACCATTCTGAAGGAGAACCAGATCCCGTATTTAGATATGTACGCCATGCCGTATCAGAACGGCTGGAACTGGGATCGTCTGCACCCTACCGAACTGGCCTGGGTGCCAATGCTTCGCTTTATTGCACAGAGTTTTAAATAATGAAAATCGCGATCCGTCTTTTTTTCCTTTATCTCCTGCTGGCAATTACCGTCGTTGCATGGACTGCCGTCGATGACAGCATGAGTATGCAGCTGCATTTTGAATATCAAAAATTCTGAGGCCGAATGATGTACAGCTCAGGAATGTTTTTTGTCTGTTTATTTTCATCCGCGCTGGCGTTTGCGCTGGTTAATCGTGTTTTACGCCATCGCCTGACCTGGCTTACTTCTTTATCCGTGGTGACAGCATTAGGCTGGGGGTATATTTTTCAGGGTGATTACATTGTCCCTCTGGCCGTCTTTTGCTGTTTTTATCTCTTCGCTACGCTAAAAGAAAAGGGATGGTTAAAAACCTGGCAGGCGATCGTTTTAACGCTGCTGCCCCTGTTTTTGATGAAATTACACCTTAATCATCATTTTGGCATGATCGGTCTCTCTTTTATGACGTTCCGCGCTGTGGATGTGCTGCTCTATCGCAGTAAAAAAGAGGGCCAGAATTTCCTGCACTATTTCTGCTATCTCTTTATGCCCTTTATTATTCTGGCCGGCCCGATGTATCGCTGGCGAACATGGATGAGCGATGTGAATAAGCCGGTATTTGTCCTTAACCGTGAACAGTTTTTAACGGCGCTGGAGCAAATTATTACCGGCATTATCCAGAAGTTCCTGTTTGCCATGCTGATCGATTCGCTCGTCGTGCAGCCCTGGAGCCATAAGCCGTTTACCCTGACCGTGGGCGTGGTGATGTCGATTGCCTACAGCGCCTACCTGTACTTTGATTTTGCGGGTTACAGCAATATGGCCATCGGTGCTGGCCGCCTGTTTGGGCTGAACATTCCGGCAAACTTCAACATGCCGCTTCTTGCGAAGAACCCGCAGGATTTTTGGCGCCGCTTCCACATCAGCCTGTCCGAATGGCTGCGAGACGTGGTCTTTATGCCCGTCTATATGAACCTGATGAAGTTCAACTTTTTCCGCCAGAACAAAACGCTGGCGCAAAATATCGGTATTTTTTGCACCCTGTTCTGCATGGGGGCGTGGAATGGCCTGGAACGCCATTACGTTATCAGCGGCGCGCTGTTTGGCGCGATTTCCGTCGCGCACAATATGCTGCTGTGGTCAGCCAAACGCAGCCCGGCGTTACACCGCGGTTTGCAGTATCCCGCCGTTGCGTTTTTGGGACGAATTCTGACGCTGGCAAGCGCCGCAGGATCCCTTTACATCTTTAGTGGAATGTCACCTCTATGAAAAATCACTCCGATCTTCAGGAACTGCAGGATTTCTTACGGGCGGCACTGCGCGATCCCGCCTCTCCGCAGCAGCGGGCCATCAGCGGCAGCGACGAAACTTTGAGCTGGCACCAGCTTTCCGCTGCCGTGACGGACTGGGCAGAGCGTTATCGACGCTGCCAGCCCGCTGACGGTACGCCGATCGTGCTGTACGGCCATCAGCAGGCCGAATTCGCCGTGGCGATCTATAGCTGCCTGCTGCACAACATTCCGTACATCCCGGTGGACTGCATCTACCCGCAGGAGCGGCTTCGCGAGATCTGCCACCTGGCCAGTGCCCCTTACTATTACGACGTGGCGACGCGGCAGTTCATCGCTACCGGCGAGGCGGGTAAGGTGCTGGAGGAGCAGGATCTGGCCTATATCATGTTCACCTCAGGCAGCACCGGCAAACCGAAAGGCGTGCAGATTGGGCGTGAAAGCGTGTGGCACTTCATGAAGTGGGTCAGCCAGGACTTTTCGCTGCCGGAAAAACCGGTGCTGATGAACCACGCGGTGTTCAGCTTTGACCTCTCCCTGATCCCGCTGTTGGCAAACCTGGCGATGGGAGGCCACATCGTGCTGAACGCTAAAGAGGATATTCAGAAAGTGAACTGGCTCGAGCGACTGCAAAGCAACGCGGTCTCCGCCTGGGTTTCCACTCCCTCTTTTGCCTACCAGCAGCTGCTTTCCCCGCAGTTTAACAGCGAGTATTTGCCTGCACTCAGCGTCTTTATCTTCATTGGCGAAGTGCTCAATAAAGCGCTGGTGAAACAGCTGCGCCGCCGTTTCCCGCAGGCCAAAATCATCAACTCCTATGGCCCAACGGAAGCGACCATCGCGACAACCGTGGTTGAGATCACGGATGAGATCCTTAACAGCGACAGCGCGGTGCTGCCTGTGGGCGTGATGATGCCGGACAGCCGAATGGAAATTTCCGCCGAGGGCGAGCTGATTATCTGGGGTAAAAACGTCATGCGCGGGTACCTCGGCCTGCCGCAGGAGAACGCGGCAAAACTGCTGCGTCGGGAACATGACGCGTTTCGCGGCTACCGGACCGGCGATCTGGGCTATGAAGACGGGCTCATCTACTGCCAGGGCCGCAACGACAGCCAGGTCAAGCTGAATGGCTACCGCATTGAGATCAACGAGATTGAAAACCGCCTGCTGGCCATGTCCGGCATCAACGAAGCGGTGGTGATGCCGCTGATGAAACCCTGCGGCAGCGTGCTGCGCATCGCCGCGTTCTGCGTAACGGCGTTGGAACCGGATGCGATCAAAACCTTGCTGGCAAAAGTGGTGCCCCACTACATGGTGCCTTCACAAATTATCGTAAAAGACGCTTTGCCGCTGAATCCTAACGGCAAAATTGACCGCAAGCTGCTGGACGCTTACGCCCGCACACATTAATTATCCCAGGAAAAATGATGGAACAAGAAATTCTCGCCCTGTTCGAAAAAGTGTTATCCCGTAAGGTGGGCTTTCACGATGAGCTGATTGAATCGGATATTCTCGACTCCATTCTGGCAGTCGACATGGTGCTCGAAGTTCAGGACGTTTACGGCTGTATGATCCCGCCGACAGACGTCGCGACGGTGCTGAAAACCCCGGCCGATCTGGCCCGCTATATTGAAGAGAACCGTTAAAGTCCGCTGTTCTGATGGCTCCGGGGATCTCTCCAGAGCCATCATTCGCTCTCCCCTTCACAGGAATGAAACCCACCGCGTTGACTATTTCTCCTACACTTTAGGGGTACTGTCGGTACGGGAAACAAAACAAGCCAACATCATGAAGACAATAATGGTTCGCTCTGCGCTCAGCCAGCGATCGTTGTGTCTTTAAAAAGAAGAGTCTGCGGTATGGCATTCGTAACAACAAAAGACGGCGTCAACATTTACTACAAAGACTGGGGCCCAAAAGAGGCTCAGCCCATTGTCTTCCATCACGGCTGGCCGTTAAGTGCAGACGACTGGGATAACCAGATGCTCTTTTTCCTTGCGGAAGGCTATCGCGTTATCGCTATCGATCGCCGCGGTCATGGACGTTCGGATCAGGTGAGCGAAGGGCATGATATGGATCATTATGCTTCCGATGCGTCGGCCGTTGTTGAAAGCCTGGACCTGCGCAATGCCGTGCACGTGGGCCACTCCACCGGCGGCGGCCAGGTCGCCCGCTACGTGGCGAAGTACGGCCAGCCGCAGGGGCGCGTCGCTAAAGCGGTGCTCGTCAGCGCCGTCCCGCCTCTGATGGTCAAAACGGATAATAACCCCGGCGGCACACCGATTGAGGTTTTCGACGGCTTCCGTAAAGCGCTGGCGGCTAACCGCGCCCAGTTTTACCTCGACGTCGCCAGCGGTCCTTTTTACGGGTTTAATCGGGATGGGGCAGACGTTTCGCAGGGTACGATCCAGAACTGGTGGCGTCAGGGCATGATCGGCAGCGCCAAAGCCCACTATGAGGGGATCAAGGCGTTTTCAGAAACCGACCAGACGGAAGATTTGAAAACCATCACGGTTCCCGTTCTGGTGATGCAGGGCGACGACGATCAGGTCGTGCCGTATAAGAACGCCGCCCTTCTGCAGGACAAGCTGCTGGCGAACAGCGTACTGAAAATTTATCCGGGCTTCCCGCACGGGATGCATACCACCCATGCGGATACCATCAACGCCGACATTCTGGCCTTTATCCGCTCATAAACGTCGCGTTCAACGCCACCCGCGGGTGGCGTTGTTTATTCCGCTTAACGATTATCAAGCTGGGCGCGAACGTTGTTCAGCCCGGTGGTGTTGATGCGGTAAGGCTGCCCGTTCACGGAACGGATCAGCTTTTTAGTGCGGAGTTTTTTGAAGACGTTAAGCGTGCAGTCGCTCAGCACCAGCCCTTCTCGGGTATAGCACTCAACGGACGTGACGCGGCCTGAACTGTCGCGGACGTGCACAATACGTCCACCTTTGGCGAGAACGTGTAAGGTACGTTGTTCCTGACGGGATAAATTCATACTGGAAAACCTGTGTAATCATCATGCGTAAAAACGAGCCCACACCCAAAGGTGCGTGCGTAAGGTTTAAGCGCAGCGATAACCAGTCCGTCCTGAGAAGGGCGA
Organism: Enterobacter chuandaensis; assembly: GCF_039718975.1. Classification (NCBI taxonomy): domain Bacteria; kingdom Pseudomonadati; phylum Pseudomonadota; class Gammaproteobacteria; order Enterobacterales; family Enterobacteriaceae; genus Enterobacter; species Enterobacter chuandaensis. The sequence goes on along the minus strand of NZ_CP097173.1, from coordinate 1,725,998 downwards.
GAAGCTGATTATCTGATGAAAACATTCTCCAGCATCAAAGCCTCGGTAAGAGATGAATAGATATTTACGGGGTGAATGATAACGCCGGGTTTTTACAGGGGAATAGCGGCAGGTTAAAAGTGTGATCTGGATCGGTCCGTGAAATCGTCTTTAGTGCATTTTACTGCCAGACTGGGGCATCTGACTTAACGCTGACTGGAGCTTTTTAATGCCTGACTATACCGTGGTTGAAACCGTCCCCACAGCGGAGGACTTTTGCCGCCTACGCGAAATCTCGGGTCTTAGCCCTCGCCCGCTGGAGGCGGCCCGAAAAGCGCTGCCCGGCAGCTGTTATGGCATGCATATTCTCTATGAGGGTAAACCGGTGGGTATGGGGCGAATCGTGGGGGACGGTGCGTTGAATTTCGATATTGTCGACGTCGCCGTCGATCCCCTTCATCAGGGGAAAGGGCTCGGCAGAGTCATTATGGAAACGCTGGTTGTCTGGCTGGATAACCATGCCTGTAAAGGGGCGTACGTTTGTTTAATGGCTGATGTGCCTGAGCTTTATGCAAAATTTGGTTTTACGCTCGTTCGCCCGGCAAGCGAGGGAATGGCCAGAGTCTGGCGGTAAGACAAAAAGAAAAACCCCAGGTTCACGAGTAACCTGGGGTTTATATCTGGCGGAAGCGCAGAGATTCGAACTCTGGAACCCTTTCGGGTCGCCGGTTTTCAAGACCGGTGCCTTCAACCGCTCGGCCACACTTCCTGAGTGAGGCGAACTATAAACACCTCACCGCGCGCTGTAAAGAGTCGCGCCATTCGTTCGCTGTAAAAATAGTCAAAACGTGTTTAATCGGTTGAACTGACGACACATCGACGATTTTATCAGCACCGGCTTAGTGCTTTTTAATGTACATGTCCTTCGTGTAATAGTACCCCAGCTTATCCGGCGTAAATCCGCCCACCCACGGTTTCACCAGGTGCGTACGCACGTAGTGATAAACCGGAATGGCCGGCACATCACGGCCCAACAGGTCTTCCGCCTGCTGGTAGAACTTACCCCGCTCTGCCGGCGTTTTGGCTTTTGCGGCGTTGATCAAGGCCTGGTCGTAGTCCGGGTTGCTGTACTGGCTGGTGTTTTCACTGTCGCCGGTGCGGAAGTTGTTCAGGAAGGTCGCCGCGTCGTCATAGTCGGCAATCCAGGCGTAGCGCACTGCGTCAAAGTTGTGAGTGTGCATGGTATCCAGCATGGTTTTCCACTCCTGATTTTGCAGCTTCGCGTCTACACCGAGGTTTTTCTTCCACATGGAGCTGGCGGCAATCGCGATGCGCTGGTGTGACTCAGAGGTGTTATAGAGAAGATTGAAGCTCAGCAGATGGCTTTCGTTATACCCAGCCTCGTTGAGTAGCTTTTTCGCCTCAGCGATGCGCTTGTCCAGCGGCCAGCTGGCGTAATCCGGGTTCTGCAGCTTGACTCCGCCGATATCCGGCTGGCTAATCAGCCACGCCGGGCGCTGCCCCTGCCCCATTACCTTCTCTGCGATGATGTCTTTATCCAGCGCCATGTTCAGCGCCTTACGCACGCGGGCATCGTTAAACGGCGGACGTGTGGTATTGAATTCGTAGTAATAGGTCGCAAGCTGAGGTGAAACGTCCAGCTGGCTGCCGAGTGTTTTCCTGAGCTGGGCAAACTGGTTGATCGGCACCGTATAGACAATATCAATTTCGCCCGCTTTAAAGCGGTTTACGTCAGAGGCCTCGGACGTGATGGGCAGATAAGTCACCTTGTTAATCACGGTATGCGCGTTATCCCAGTAGCGCGGGTTACGCTCCGCCACAATGCGTTCATTGACCACCCACTGGGACAGCTTATACGCCCCGCTGCTGACAAAATGCTCCGGTTTGGTCCACTTTTCGCCGAAACGGCCAATCAGCACTTTATCCACCGGTACCAGCGAAGGGTGCGCCAGCATCGCCAGGAACGCCGCGTTGGGTTGGGTGAGCGTCACTTCCAGCGTGGTATCGTTAATTGCTTTTACGCCCAGCGTGTCGGGGGATTTTTTCCCCTGAGCGATATCGGCCGCGTTGACGATATGCATGTTGCCGGGATAGCTGGCGTACGGTGAAACGGTTTTGGGATCAACCAGGCGCTGCCAGCTCCAGACGACATCCTCTGCGGTTATGGCCGTCCCGTCGCTCCAGGTGATGCCCGGACGCAAATGGAACGTCCAGACGGTGTTGTCCTTGTTCTCCCATTTTTCCGCCAGCCGGGGTTGAATTTCCCCTGATGGGGAGACGCTCACCAGTCCTTCGAATAAATCACTGATAATATTGAATTCGACATCGCTTTCGACTTTATGCGGGTCGAGCGAGGCCGGTTCACTGCCATTATTTCTGACCAGTTCCTGTTTTTCGGCCAGCGCTGTTCCTGCTGGCACGTTAGCCGCCCAGGTTGCCGTGCTGGCGCACAGGATCCCGGCAGTAAGTAAAGAGAGCGTAAAGCGCGTGCGTGTTTGTGGTTTCATTTCCTTCGCCTTATTGTCTGTTTTATGACGATCCGGAGATAACTCTTAGCGCCCGCACGGGAATAACTCAATATTTTTCAGTAACCTATAAGAGGTTGATCTGGTAAATGCTTGCAAACCGCTGTTCATACTGGTTACACATGCTTTTACAGAATAAACAACCACCTTCAGCGCTAACGTGCTGAGTAAAGATGGGTAAAACCACTTTGAGACTGGCGTGCCGTTTCCTATTCTTTCCGTTAATTACATCTGTCATAAGAGAGTGACTCATGGATCGTATAATTACTTCCTCACGCGACCGCACATCGCTACTCAGTACCCACAAGGTGCTGCGCAATACCTATTTCATGCTCAGCCTGACGCTGGCGTTTTCGGCGATCACCGCCACCGCCAGCACCGTGCTGATGCTGCCGTCTCCGGGCCTGATCCTGACGCTGGTCGGAATGTATGGTCTGATGTTCCTGACCTACAAAACCGCTGACAAACCGGTCGGCATCCTGTCCGCGTTCGCCTTTACCGGCTTCCTGGGTTACATCCTGGGGCCGATCCTGAACGCGTATCTGTCTGCCGGTATGGGTGACGTGATTGGCATGGCGCTGGGCGGTACCGCGCTGGTGTTCTTCTGCTGCTCGGCCTACGTGCTGACCACGCGTAAGGACATGTCCTTCCTCGGCGGTATGCTGATGGCGGGTATCGTGGTGGTGCTGATTGGTATGGTGGCGAACATCTTCCTGCAGCTGCCTGCCCTGCACCTGGCCATCAGTGCGGTGTTTATCCTGCTGTCATCTGGCGCGATCCTGTATGAAACCAGCAACATCATTCACGGCGGTGAGACGAACTACATCCGCGCGACCGTGAGCCTGTATGTGTCGCTGTACAACATCTTCGTCAGCCTGCTGAGCATCCTGGGCTTCGCCAGCCGCGATTAAGCAGACCTGCTGAAATTAAAAGGAGAATGCCTGAGGCATTCTCCTTTTTTATGCTTTATTCCTTGCGGCAAATATAGGTGGGATAATGACGGTCCTGAATCAGCCACACGGAAGGTGAGAGTTCAGAGATCGTCAGATAGTAGCGTGCGGTCGGATTAGCATAGCTACCCCACTGGGCATCCGGCGTATTGTCATTGTGCCGACGCCAGGTTTTGGTATAGCTCAACACAATGACGTTATCATCGTCCCGCTGTTTCCAGGTAAAGTCCACATCTCTGTCAACAATCAGACATTGCCCGCCCGCGCTCGCTGCCCCTTTATATGTGGTCAAGCCAGTGCCATCCCGATGAAAATAGAAATGGGCAACGGCATTAACCTTCACTTCACTTGCTTTTCCCTCATTGCGCGTAAAGTTAAATTCCGTACTGCAAACCAGCGCATCACGTTTATATATGCCGCCGGAATAAATAAAGAGCGCCAGCGCGCCGCCGGCAAGCGCACCACCCGCAGCAAAGAGAAGCCTCATTTTCATTTTTCTGCCCCGCTTTTATAGCGAATAGTTTTGCACAGGCTGGTTGTACTGACCGGGCATGCGCCAATAAACACTTCATCGGCAGCGGCAAGGTTAAAACGGGCGCTGAAATAGTAAATATTGTACGCTTCCCGCTCGCACGCCACGTTATTTTCCTCCAGTAACGCCGCCAGTTTCGACAGCACCAGCGGTCGGCCATTATCGTTAATAAGCCAGATGCTGCAGCCCGCTATTTTCTGCGCGACGGGTGTTGGTTTCATCGGTATAACGATTTTCTGCTGCTGGTTAAACAGCAGCCCTAGCCCCAATGCTGAGGCTAAAAGCACCGCCGCCGCAACGCCCCATTTTAGGGAAAAACGCTGACGTTTTGCCTCTGGCTGCGCCACAACAGAGAACGACTGCGGTTCAGCGGGTTGAACGGCTTGCGCAGGCTGAAAAACAACGTCGGCAACAAAACGGAACCCATGCCGGGGTATAGTCACAATATAATCGTGTTGCTCACCCAGTAGCTGGAAACTTTTGCGTAATTCGCTGACCGCTTTGTTGAGATTATTTCCTGAGGGCGTAAAGCCGTATTCCTCCCAGACGCGCGTAATCAATTCTTCCCGACTCAGATCGTGTCCTTTATGACGAATAAATTCCTGCAAAAGACGAACGGCGGGCGCCGAAAGCGTTAATACCGTCTCCGGTTGACCGACAAGACTAATCGCATGTGCTTCAGGATCAAATAACAACGAATTATTGCATATAAAAAACATATTTCACTCTCAGCTGTTACCGCATGCTTTTTTATCCCTGTGACATCGGCAAGAAAATCGCCTCCTGAACAGGTTAATTTTTCATCAACAGGAATTTTCTCCCCATCCTGGGTTGCGGTATTTTCTTTTAACTATACATCTTTAAATCCAGAAAGGCAGGACAAATCACTGTATTTTGCCAGTTAGCTAATACAAATTCTCACAACCTTCTGTTCTGGTTAAAGTTTCCCTGCCCTGAAGCGATACGAAAGCAGACGGTGTCCTGGTGTTAAAAACCGTACATGAACTCAGAGCAGGCAGGCTGAATGTGAAACAGAAACAAAAAGTGAATATGACAACCGCGTTTTATGTCGCCGCGCTGTCACTGTCATTTTTCTCAGGAATGACAATGGCCAATATGAGCGTTTATCCAATGGAACTTAACGTGGATAGTTCCGGCGCAGCGCAAATAAAAGTGGCATCGAAAACGGATGATATTCAGTTCATCCGGGTGAGGCAAAAGAAAATTCTTAACCCCGGAACGGCCCAGGAAAAAGAGATTGACGTTGCATCGTGGAAAGAAGGCGGCGTGGTGGTGACGCCCGATAAATTTGCCCTGGCGGCAGGCGCAATGCGCGTGGTGCGCCTTGTTTCACTGACGCCGCCGGAAAAAGAGACCACCTGGCGAGTCTATTTCGAGGGGGTGAAACAGCCGGACAGCATTATTCCCGGCCAGCCCGAAAACACGGCAGCGACGGCAAAATTAGGGGTCAATGTGATCTGGGGAGCGCTGGTCCATCTTGCCCCCGCAAAGGAGCGCGTTTCGCTGTATATCGATCCTGCTCGTGGGACCGTCACCAACGCTGGCACCCTGCGCGTGCCGCTCAGGGAAATTGGTATTTGCCAGTCAGACGACGTCTGTAAATGGATTAAAGAAGACGCCACGATTTACCCGGATACCGAGCGGAAATTAAAAACGCTTAATCAGGTAAACGGCAAGAAATACAAATTCCGCTACTTCAACTGGGTGAAAAAAACCGCTGAGGAAGCTGACTTACCCGTCGTGCAATAACACGACGTCACTGTAAAAACCCTTGTGGTTTGTTTAAAGAGCCAGGGTGCTCATTTGTAAAATATGGAGATATCAATGCGTAAATTTATTAAACCTCTGATGATCGTTACCGCGATGGCCACATCTGCCAGCGCGCTGGCAATTCAGAAAGATATTACCGTCAACGCCAGCGTCGATTCACAGCTTGACCTGACGCAGGCCGATAATACGCCGCTGCCAGCCAGTATTGATATGCAGTATCTGCCGGGCCGCGGGCTGGAAAGCTACCGCCTGAATACCAAAGTATGGTCAAACTCAGCCACCAGCAACGTCAAAGTGCGTCTGGTAAGCGCCGCGCAGCTGACCAACACCGATGGCGATCAGGCCGTACCGATGACGGTGAAGCTGGGCGACAAAACCCTGACCACGGCCGATGCTGAATTTACCGGAACCGAACTGTTCCCGGGCAGCATTGAAAACGGTTCTGCGGTTCTGCCTCTGACCATTTCCCAGACCACCAAAGGCATTCTGAAAACTGGCCAGTACAGCGGCGTTGTAAGCCTGATGCTGACTCAGGCAACCACCACGGAAGGCGGTGCGTAACACCACAGCACCTAAGGAATAACGTCAGAGGGCGCCCGCCCTCTGACGTCAGGATGATGTCGAGGCTCGTTCATGGCGTTTCACAGAAATACTCTCCTTTTTGTTGCTTTATTACCCGCATCTGTTCACCTCGCCTGCGCTGAAATGGCCGTCCCGGCCGGTTTCGAGGATCTGGCGAAAACGCAGCGCATGTGGACAGAAGTGAGCTTATACGGCGAGTCGCTTGGCCTTTTTGAAACCGATATCAATCTTGAAACGGTCAGTTTTGTCGCGCCTGACACCGTGGTCGCGGCCATCAAACGTCAGTTTAACGACGATCCTGCTCTTATCGGTTCCGTTTCCGCGGCGCTGGCCGTTCCGCTTGCCCGAAACGGCAACCTGGCCTGCAGCAGCAACGGCTCGGCAACGGGGTGTGACTATCTCGAAACCCGCCGTGCGGCCATCATTTATGACGAAAACAATGCCCGCATAAACCTGTTTTTTGATAAGCGCTTTTTGCCAAAGCCCACGGTGGAAAGCCAGTGGTATCAGCCCACGCAGGACAGCGAAAATGCGTTAATTCATCAGCAAAATATCAATTTTGTTGCCGACAGGGATTATCAGTCCGCCACCGTTCAGGGTAACGGGGCGCTGGCGCTGACCCAGGACGGCTATCTTAACCTTGACTGGACCTGGCTTGGACAACGCTCGCGTCACCAGCAGCAGCAGGAAATGACCGTCAACAATGCCTGGTTCCGCCAGGATTTATGGCGTGAATATTATCTACAGATGGGCGAGATGGATACCCGCGACCTGTTCAGCAACGCCGGGGGGAATATTAACCTCAGCCAGCTGCCGCTGGGCAAAATTCGTGGCCTGCGCACGGGTTCGACCCGGGCCTGGATCAACCCGGTTCAGCAATCGAAGGGCACGCCCATTACGGTGCTGCTTTCGCACGATGCGCGTATCGACGCGCGCCGCGGCAAGGAGCTACTGGCCAGCTTTTACCTCAATGCCGGGGCACAAACCCTGGATACCCGCGCGTTCCCGGATGGAAGCTATACCGTGACGCTGTCTGTTTATGAAAATAACCGACTGACGCGCACTGAGCAGGTTCCATTTACCCGTACGGGCATCACGCCATTCGACCGCGTCGAGTGGTTTTTGCAGGCAGGGGAAACGGCCAATAACGATTCGAGTGACGAACGCAGCCCGGTCGCGCAGGCGGGTATACGCCTGCCCGTTACCCCGACGCTGGCCCTGACCAGCGGCGCAACCGTCATGAAAAGGCAGCATTTTCTGGAAAATGCCCTCGACTGGAGCCGCGGCTTTAACGCGGGTCCGATCGACGGGGTATTAAGCACACGCTTTAGCTACCTCTACGGCAGCAAGGGCCAACGCGGCAATATTCAGCAAATCAGCTATAACGACGGCTTTTCGCTGAGCTTCTATCGCAACGCGTTATCCGCAGAAAATTGTGATACCCGCAGCGCAGGTTTTGACGCCGTCAACGGCTGTTATCGTAGCCTCTCGGTCATGTTCTCCGTGCCTGTCGGTTCGTGGTACGCAAACCTTGGGTACTCGGATAACCGCAACGAAGGGCGCTACGTTACGCGCCGGGAACTGCCGGACCATGACGATCGTCACGACGCGGGCCTGCCGTGGGAACCAGTGTATGTGACCCGCTCCCGCACGCAGGCCTGGCAGGGAGGGCTGAGTAATTCCTTTAGCGCGCGCGGTCTGAACATCAACAGCAGTATTAACCTGTTTATGCGCAACGACCACTCTCGCGACGGTAAAGACAAAGGTGGCTATCTGAGCATTAGCCTCTCAATGGCGCATAACCGCCAGGGCGATGCGTCAGGCTATACCTCGCTTGGGGCAACCTGGCAGCACCAGCAGAATCAGAAAAACCAGCTGAGTTACAACGTGGCGCACAACTGGTATGCCGACGCGCGTGGCGAGAATGAATACGGCCTGAGCGCGTCGGGGATCAACAGCGATTCGCTCAACGCCTCGGCGTATACGCGCCAGGGCGGACGTTTTGGTAATGCCAGCCTGACGGTGAGCGACGCGTGGGATCGTCAGGATCGGCGTCATACGTTAAGCAGCAGCGGCAATTACAGCTCTACCCTCGCCCTGTCGCGCTCCGGGCTGTGGCTTGGCCGCTGGGGAGACGGCCGTCCCGCTTCTGCCATTGCGGTGAACGTGGCTACGCCTGAGGATTCCCGTGATTCACGCGTTGCCGTCTCGCTGGATAACGGCGGCAGCGCGGATATCCCGGCCAACAGCCGTGCCCTTTTTGCGGTGCCGGGTTATCAGCAAACCACGCTGACGGTTAATGAGTCGCTGAACGTCTCATCCGGTGCCACCAGTGAAATCACGCAGGGTTCCGGCAGCCGGACGCTCTTTATGGTGCCGGGCAAAATGCTCCGCCGGGACGTACAGACCACCACCCGCTACACCTGGCTCGGCCAGCTCACTGACGAACATCACTCGCCGTTCGTGGGCGGTGTGCCGCTGAACGTGAACGGCTGGAACGATCTCGGCAATGGCGGTTTCAGCGCCCAGAGCGACGCCCTGCTCCGCAACCTTTATCTGGTGCGTCAGCAGCAGTTTTATCAGTGCGAGCTGAGCGTGAAAAGCATGCGCGACGTGGTGCGTTACGTCGGGTCGATCCCGTGTCGGGAACTCACCTTCTCCGCCCTGCCGGATTCAGTCCAGCACCAGGCTGAGCTGATGCTCGCCGGGCGCAACGTGCCGACGGGGCCAACGGCCATGAATGCAGAGCACCTCACCAAAGGGAAATGACGTGATCAACTACCTCTTTATTTTGCTTTTTTTGACCTTGTGGAGCTGCCAGACGCTGGCGGGCGTCCCTGCCGGAAGAAACTCCAGCGTGGGGATTAGCTACGATCGCGCGGTACCGCCTGCGCGTTTTGATATCTGGGTCCATGAGCCGAGCGGTTACGACACAATCGACCCGCAAAAGTGGGGACGCAACACCCTGACCTGCGAGTCCCGCACCGACCCGACGAACGGAGCATGTATGACAGCGCCGGTCTGGTTTTCCGCGACCCCGGCAGGCCCCTCCTCCATTACGCTGCGTTTTACCCACTCGTCGACCAAAAAAACGGCAGACATCAAGGTGTATGGGGAAAAACATATGTTTATCAACAACAAAGTCTTCACGTTCGCCAGCTTTGTTACCGGTGGCACCGGCGAGCTCTCGGCCTGGAACCGGGAGCCCTATTTTGATTTTTACATCGTTAAAAGCGAACTGGATAAGCTCACCCAGCCGGGTATCTGGACCGCAACGCTGAAGCAGAACCTCCGCGAATGGGGTAGCGCCGACTGCGGGGGCAACTTTAACGATGTTAACATCGGATGTCCCGGCTACCTCACCATTGCCCGCTGGCAGGCGACGATACGTATTGAGGTGGTCGATCCGGGTAACCAGCAGATTTATCTGCCAGCGTTTCCCCACTCAACGCCAATCGTGAACCTTAACCTGACCAACTTCCCCGGGCGGCCCGGCGGCAGCGAGATCCAGGGCGAGAGTGCGCTGGATATGTGCCTCTATGACGGCAATAACAGCGCCAGCACGCGCGTCTATCTGCGCTTTGAGGATGATGGTTTGGCGGCAACAGACCGTGCCGAAGGGGCGTTTTCCGTCAGACGGCGCGGAGGAAGCCAGACCGAACCGCGGGATCGCCTCGATTATCAGGTTACGGTGGCCAACCCGGTGACGGGTGCAACCGAAACCGTGGCGAATGGCAAAACGCTGGTCTGGCAGGGCACTAATGACCCGCAATATCTGCGTCAGGTTGTGCTGCCGGGTGGACGGGAGAGCGTACTTTGTGTCCCCGCCCCCATCATTCTGAAAACGCCCGCGTTTGCTGCCAGCAGTAAAAATGCCGGGGATTACACCGGCACGCTGCGCGTGATCTACACGCCCAGCACGTTATAAAGAGGCCATCGTGAGTTACGCCATTCTCGACAATAATCGCTTTTATGCCGAAGGGTTGCGCTACGCCCTTCTGCGCCGTAACGCTCAGACGCAGGTTGAGAGCGGCGCGGTAAAGTGGCGACGTTCACTGCTAGCCTGCAATACCCTCGTTGTTCGCTGCCGCTTTTCCGTCGCGGGGACCCATCTGGCGCTGGTCGACATTCTGCTGGAGCTGGAAGCCAGGCGCTGGGAGGGAACGCTTTACCTGGTGTGCAATGAAAAAGGCTGGGCGCTGGCTACCCATCTGCGAAAGCGGTTTGCCACGCTGACCTTATATATCATTGATGACCGGATTGCCGTGGCGGATGCGGCGTATCTGCTTGCCAGAGAGCCCCGTCGGGTGCGCACCCTGAATTGTTGCCTGACGGGCATGGAGTTCAACGTCCTTGACAGGTTGGTGAACGGACAATCGGTACGGCACGTGGCGCATATGACGCAGATGAGCGAAAAACAGGTTTCGACGTATAAATGCAACGCGCTGAAAAAGCTTAATGCCAACAATCTGCTCCAGCTTCTTCTGTAGGTCAATGATTCTCACGCCGCCCCTTATTTGCTAGACTAGGGGCGATTTTTACTTTATCGACAGAGCACTATGTTCATTTTTGCAGGCCAGGAAATTGAAACCGATAGCGAAGGCTATCTGAAAGACACGACGCTATGGAGCGAGTCGCTGGCGGAGAAAATCGCCGAGAACGAAGGTATCGCCCTTTCTCCCGAACACTGGGAAGTGGTGCGTTTCGTGCGCGAATTCTATCTCGAATTCAACACCTCTCCGGCGATCCGCATGCTGGTGAAAGCGATGGCCAACAAATTCGGCGAAGAGAAAGGCAACAGCCGCTATCTGTATCGTCTGTTCCCTAAAGGCCCGGCAAAACAGGCCACCAAAATTGCCGGCCTGCCTAAACCGGTGAAGTGTATTTAATACCGAATACCGAAGTTCACATATTCCCGGCCGGGTTGATGCGGTTCCGTTAAGACCTTATCAACCCGGGCGCTGCGCGGTCCACCTGCTTTCAGCCACGCCATTAGTTTTTCAACCTGCTCCGCGTCGCCGCAGGCGACCACCTCAACGCTGCCGTCTTCCATATTTCGCGCGTATCCCGTTAGCCCAAGCTCAATCGCTTCGCGCTGGGTGCTGTAGCGGAACCCGACGCCCTGAACAACGCCGTGGACCCAGGCAATGGTGCAGACTTTTGACATTTTTCTTCTCCTTAACGTAGCGTTTTCGGTAAACAGCCGTAGTGCTGCCGGAAACGGGCGGTGAAACGAGAGCTGGAAAGATACCCACATTGTAACGCGATTTCACCGATCGGTAGTCGGGTCGACTGAAGCTGTGACAGCGCCACGGCCATCCTCACCTCCTCCACGATCTGGCGAAAACTCTGCGATTCTTCACGTAACCGTCTGCGCAGGGTCGGTACGCTTAAGGCCAGACGGCTGGCGACGTCCTGCGCTGTCCAGGCTCTGGCGGGCGACAGCATAATGAACTGCCGCACCTGCTCGGTCAGGTTACTGTTTCGCTCAATAAGCAGCGGACCTGCCAAACCGTCATGCAGCAAAGCCAGCAGAAGACCGAAGGCCTGATGCTTTTGTAGCGCCTCGGGTAAATCCTGGCGCACGGCGTGCAGCAGGTTATCCCACATAAACGCCAGCCCCTCGCTCAGCGGGGCGCAAAGTGAATGTAATGTCGTTCGTGGCCAGGATTTCAGGTAATGCGCTTTGAACTCTGCGACGATTTCCGGAGACAACATCAGTAAATCAGAATGAAAAATACCGTTCGCGGGCTGATTGATAATCTCCATCGTGGTATTGGCCGGGATAATGATGAGCTCATCCCGGGTCGCCACCAGACGGTTGTCATCCTGAACAATCACCTTACTGCCATGGGTGATATGGCAAATGGCCGGAAAAAAGAGTTTAACCTGATGCAGGCGATGCATTTTGCTGGCGTTCACTTCACCCGACGTGAGGTGTTTATTTCGAAAATGGAACTCCTGCACCGGTTCATCCTTATCTGCTGTAGGTTGCGGTTAACTGGGCTTTTTCCAGAACGTGGCTGTTGATCATAAAACCGACCAGCGCACCGCTGGCATTTTTGTCGAGAGGCAGTTTATCCACATCCAGCGCCCAGACGGTCATCTGATAGCGGTGAGGTTTGTCTCCCGCAGGTGGACATGCGCCGCCGAATCCAGAATAACCGAAATCATTACGCCCCTGCACTGCACCGGCAGGTAATTTCTCGCCATTTGGGTTACCGGCATCAGCGGGCAACGTCGTTGTCTTCGCGGGAATATTGGCTACGGTCCAGTGCCACCAGCCGCTGCCGGTGGGCGCATCGGGGTCATATACCGTGACGGCAAAACTTTTCGTACCAGCGGGCGGGTTTTTCCACACCAGCTGCGGAGACTGATTACCGCCGTGGCAGCCGAATCCCTCGAATACCTGCTGTTGCGCTAAGCGACGCTCGCCGGATATATCTTGGCTGGTAATGCTGAAAGGCGTTGCCGCTGAAACCTGAAAACTGATTGCCGCCAGAGCGGCTATTGCTATCACACTACGCTTTTTCATGGGTGCTCCCTTTGCTGTACCGGAAGCCCCACTGTAAAGCCTGCTGCAATGCCGTAATGTGCCTAAGCGATTTGATTTTGTGCCGAAACGCTCAACAACATCCGCAGATGATTGCGCCTGGCTGAATGTGCTACTCTACGCGCCATTTCCCTGAAATCGACAGAACAGCAAATTATGAGTGTACGTTTAGTGTTAGCCAAAGGGCGCGAGAAATCATTACTGCGCCGTCATCCCTGGGTCTTTTCCGGCGCGGTAGCCCGTATGGAAGGCAAAGCCAGCCTCGGTGAAACCATTGATATTGTTGACCATCAGGGGAAATGGTTAGCGCGAGGCGCCTACTCGCCAGCGTCCCAGATCCGCGCGCGCGTCTGGACCTTCGATAAAGATGAAACCATCGACATCGACTTCTTCGTCCGCCGCCTGCAGCAGGCGCAGCAGTGGCGCGACTGGCTGGCAAAACGCGACGGGCTGGACAGCTACCGTTTGATTGCCGGTGAATCCGACGGTCTGCCGGGCGTCACCATTGACCGCTTCGGTAACTTCCTGGTGCTGCAACTTCTGAGCGCTGGTGCGGAGTATCAGCGTGCCGCGCTGATTAGCGCGCTGCAAACCCTGTTCCCGGAATGCGCTATTTACGATCGCAGCGATGTGGCGGTGCGCAAAAAAGAGGGCATGGAGCTGACCCAGGGTCCGGTTACCGGCGAGCTGCCGCCTGCCCTTCTGCCGATTGAAGAGCACGGCATGAAACTGCTGGTGGATATTCAGAGCGGCCATAAAACGGGTTATTACCTTGACCAGCGCGACAGCCGTCTGGCGACCCGCCAGTACGTTGCCGACAAACGCGTCCTGAACTGTTTCTCCTATACCGGTGGCTTCGCCGTTTCGGCACTGATGGGCGGCTGTGCTCAGGTGGTGAGCGTGGATACCTCACAGGAAGCACTGGACGTGGCAAAACAGAACGTCGAGCTAAACAAGCTGGATTTGAGCAAAGCGGAGTTTGTACGCGATGACGTCTTCAAGCTACTGCGTAAATATCGCGACCAGGGCGAGAAGTTCGACGTCATCGTCATGGATCCGCCAAAATTTGTGGAGAACAAAAGCCAGCTAATGGGCGCCTGCCGCGGCTATAAGGATATCAACATGCTGGCCATCCAGCTGCTGAACCCGGGCGGGGTGTTGCTCACCTTCTCCTGCTCCGGGCTGATGACTACCGATTTATTCCAAAAAATCATCGCCGATGCCGCAATAGATGCTGGTCGTGATGTACAATTTATAGAGCAGTTCCGTCAGGCAGCCGATCACCCCGTGATTGCTACCTACCCGGAAGGACTGTATCTGAAAGGGTTTGCCTGTCGCGTCATGTAACTTGAAAAGAGAAATATTGCCCACACTTAATGTGTAAGTAGTGTTTCCCGGGAGGTGACTATGATTGCCAGCAAATTCGGTATCGGCCAGCAGGTCCGCCACACTTTGCTTGGGTATTTGGGTGTGGTCGTGGATATCGACCCGGAGTATTCCCTTGATGAACCGTCAGCGGACGAGTTGGCGGTCAACGCAGAGCTTCGCGCTGCGCCCTGGTACCATGTGGTAATGGAAGGTGACGACGGACAACCCGTTCATACCTACCTTGCCGAAGCGCAGCTGAGTAGCGAGCTGCAGGAAGAGCATCCGGAACAACCCACGATGGATGAACTTGCTCAGACTATCCGCAAACAGTTACAGGCTCCGCGCCTGCGGAACTAAGCGTGTAAAAAAAGCCCGATGACGGGCTTTTTTTTATTACTTCGCCAGCCCCAGACGGGGAATATCGATCGCCGGACAGCGATCCATGACAACCTTCAATCCCGCATCCCGCGCCAGCACGGCGGCCTGCTCGTTAATCACACCTAACTGCATCCACAGCGTTTTTGCCCCTACGGCGATAGCATCCTGCGCCACTTCCCATGCCGCCTCGGAATTACGGAAGACATCAACCATATCAATTTTTTCCGGCACCTCTGCGAGCGTGGCATAACCCTGCTGACCCAGCAGCGTTTTCCCTGCCACTTTTGGCGACACCGGGATAACGTGATAGCCCTGATCGAGAAGGTATTTCATCACCCGATAGCTTGGACGATCGGGTTTATCGCTCGCGCCCACCAGCGCAATGGTACGCGTGGATGTCAGAATCTCAGCAATATCGTTCTCTTTCATGGTTTTTCTCCTGGCTTTTTTAAAAGTGTACGCCAAAGCGCACATCTCAACCATCCATCCCATACAGATGTATGAGGGCAAAACGGCAAAATATGTCTATATGTTAGTAAACGTGATTACCGAAAAATTTAGATACATTAATGCGGCGACAGTATTTCTGACGGGAGCCTTCTATGAAAACCGGTATTGCCACTGCTGTGATTGCGTTAGTGATGCCGGTTTGCGTCTTTGCCACCACGCTTCGGCTCTCTGGCGACATTGATCTTCTGGTACTGGACGGAAAAAAGGTCTCCAGCTCATTATTGCGCGGGGCAGACAGCATCGAACTGGATAACGGACCGCATCAGCTGGTGTTTCGGGTAGAAAAATCGGTCGGGATGGCTAACCATGAGCAACGGATGTACATCTCCCCGCCGCTGATTGTCAGCTTTAATACCCGGCAAGTCAGCCAGGTGAACATTACCCTGCCTCGTCTTGAAACAGAGAAAGAAGCTGCGGCCTTTGACGCATCGCCGCGCGTTGAGCTACTGGACGGGGACGCAATGCCGATTCCGGTCAAGCTGGATATTCTGGCCTTAACCACCTCCCCGAAAAGCCCTGACTACGAGGCTTTGGCCCAGACCTACAACAAAGCGGGTAAACGCGCTTCCCTGCCGCAGTTTGCTACCAGGATGGCGGACGACAGTACGCTGTTATCTGGCGTCTCGGAACTGGACGTTATTCCTCCTCAGTCCCAGAGCCTGACGGAACAGCGCCTTAAATTCTGGTTCCAGCAGGCCGATCCCGACACCCGGGCCCGGTTTTTACAATGGGCAAAACAACAACCTTCATCATAAGCCACATTTTTTACGCCTTACTCTTGCAGCGTCTGGCGGTTCCCGTCATCGTGTAGTCAGTTAACCTGATGGATATGATTATGGAACTGACAACACGCACGCTGCCTGAACGTAAACACATTGCGCTGGTGGCGCACGATCACTGTAAACAAATGCTGCTTAACTGGGTTCGCCGCCATCAGTCGTTGCTGGAAAAGCACGCCCTGTCGGCGACCGGCACCACCGGCAACCTGATCCAGCGCGAAACGGGTCTGGAGGTGAATGCGATGCTGAGCGGCCCAATGGGCGGCGATCAGCAGGTCGGCGCGCAGATTTCCGAAGGAAAGATTGATGTGCTGATCTTCTTCTGGGATCCGCTGAACGCGGTTCCGCATGACCCGGATGTCAAAGCGCTGCTGCGTCTGGCGACAGTGTGGAATATTCCGGTGGCGACGAACCTGTCGACGGCGGATTTCATCATTGAATCACCGCAGTTTAACTCGCCGGTTGAGATCCTTATTCCGGACTATCAGCGCTATCTTTCCGAAAGATTGAAGTAACTTTTTTGCCGGGTGGCGGCTACGCCTTACCCGGCCTGCAAAAACTTGCCTGACATCGTTATGGCTTACGCGCCACCGGCACATCAATACTCTTCAGAATATCGACAAACACGGATGGCTCCTCTTTGTTGAACAGCACCCACACGCGATGCCGCGCGCGGGTGATGGCCACGTACAGCAAACGGCGCTCTTCGGCATCCGGGAAGTCTTCCGGCACCGGCAACAGAGCCTGCTCCATCACCGACTCTCGGGCCGGAGCCGGGAAACCGTCGCTGCCCTCTTTCAGCCCCACCACAATCACATAATCGGCCTGCTGCCCTTTGCTGGCGTGAATGGTCATAAATTCAAGCTGCAGTTTCGGCCAGCGGGTGGCGGCTTTTTCCAGCGCCGCGGGTTTAAGGTGATGGTAGCGCGCCAGCACCAGAATACGTTCATCGGGCTTTGCATAGCCGCTGAGCTTGTCCAGCAACGGTTCCAGCTGGTCATCCGCCAGCAGGGTGACGGCTTTTTTATCTCCTGCGCGCAGGCTATTGAGCGGCTTGGCCAGTTGATGCGGGTTCTGCTGGATAAAACGGTTGGCGATTTCACCAATACGTGAATTGAAGCGGTAGGTGGTGTCCAGATCGCTGCGATCGCCTTCGCCAAAATAGTGGTGGAAGGCGGTGGTCAGGGAGAGCTGAGCGCCGCTGAAGCGGTAGATAGCCTGCCAGTCGTCCCCGACGGCAAACAGCGAGGTATGTTTGTTCTGCGCCCGCAGCGCCGAGAGCAGTGCCGCCCGCTGGGGTGAGATATCCTGAAACTCATCCACCAGAATATGCTTCCACGGGCTGACAAAACGCCCTTTCTCAAGAATAATGATGGCCTGATGAATAAGGCCTGAGAAATCAACGGCATTTTCCTCTTTCAGCGTGGTTTTCCAGGCTTTCAGCAGCGGAGCCATCAGCTTGACCCGTTTCGAAAACAGATCGCGGACGTCCTCCGGCGCGCTTTCAATCATCTCTGCCTGTGAGCCACCGTGCATTCGCATCAGGCTGACCCAGCGGTCAAGGCGCGAGCCCAGCCGACGCGCCAGTTTGTCATCCTGCCAGAAGCTGCCCTCCGGCACGTCCCAGTTGAGCTCTTCCTCCAGCCACTGACGCCACCCTTTCGCCTGCGCTTTTTTCTCACTGCATTGCTGGCGCCACGTCTTGATAAACAGCGCCTGACGCGCCTGCGCATCGTTTTCCAGTTTACTGATGGCAGGCACTTTTTTACTGCCCTGCTGAATAATATGCAGCGCAAGAGCATGGAAGGTTCTGGCGGTAATGTCCCGGGTATGCAGGCGTTCCTGGATGCGTTCATCCATCTCCTGGGCAGCCTTACGGCCAAAAGCCAGAAGCAGAATTTGATCGGCAACCGCCTCACCGGTCGTCAGCAGCCAGCCCGCGCGCGCCACCAGCACCGACGTTTTACCGCTCCCGGCCCCGGCAAGCACCAGCAGCGACTGCTCGCCGTTAACCACCGCGCGCGCCTGAGCGGGGTTAAGCGGTGAAGATTCCACGGTACTGAAAAAGTCGGCGTATTGGGTGAGCATGGCATCCGTCCAGGCCTGATTATGGGCAAGGCGGCTTTTATCCATATCGTTCAGCCAGGCCTGGCACTGACGCCAGGCATCGCGACAATTGTCGAACTCATCGAGGCGCGTAACGGATAGCGGCAGCGCCGAAAGCGCCTGCCTGATCTTTTGCTGCAACCCGGCGGTCTGCTGGCGCGTCAGCCACGTCTGCTGTGCGTTGCTTTGCGCGATATCGTCCAGCACCTGCTGCAGTACCTGAGCGGCAATCACGCTCATGTCATGGCTCCACTGCTGCCAGAGCGCGTTCAGGTGGTGATGAAAACGCTGGGTTTCCGCCCATTCGGTGCCGTGAAGGCGCACGACTTTGTCGTCAGGCAGAACGAACTCCAGCTCGCCCCACACCAGCCCGCGCTTGCAGTGAATAGCCAGAAGCTGATTAAACGGAATAAGGTATTCGTGGCGTTCTCCGGAGACTTTCACCCCGGCATTGAGCAGAACAACTCTGTCATAAGGGTGTTGCGCCAGGCGTTTGCCTAAAGAAGTTGCTTTCAGTTCCATGTCCCGCCAAATCCACGAAGAGATAATTTACCTGACAGTTTAACTGCCAGTTTTAAGGTGCTCCAGCCTAAAAAAACGTTACAATCATTGGGCGTTAATTTTATCGAAAGGAAGTGAGGGTTTATGCGTACCGTTCTGAATGTGTTGAATTTTGTGTTGGGCGGTTTTGCCACCACCCTCTCCTGGCTTTTTGCCACGCTGGTGAGCATCGTCCTGATTTTCACACTCCCCCTGACCCGCTCCTGCTGGGAGATCACGAAACTCTCGTTCATCCCTTACGGTAACGAAGCTATCCACGTTGATGAGCTGAACCCGGAGAGTATGAATGCCCTGATGAACACGGGTGGAACCCTGCTGAACATTCTGTGGCTGATTTTCTTCGGCTGGTGGCTGTGCATCATGCATATTTTTGCCGGTATTGCGCAGTGCATCACGATTATTGGTATTCCGGTGGGGATCGCGAACTTTAAGATCGCCGCTATTGCCCTCTGGCCCGTCGGGCGCAGGGTTGTTCCGGTCGAAGTGGCCCAGGCGGCGCGTGAAGCGAATGCGCGTCGTCGTTTTCAGTAAATAAGGACTGGCCGCGTTTATGCTAAGCCCACTGCTTCGCCGTTATACCTGGAACAGCACCTGGCTCTACAACGTCAGGATTTTTATCGCGCTTTGCGGCACGGTTGCCCTGCCGTGGTGGCTGAATGATGTCAAGCTGACCATTCCGCTCACGCTGGGAGTGGTTGCCGGTGCCCTTGCGGATCTGGACGATCGCCTGGCCGGACGTTTACGTAATCTGGTCATTACGCTGGTCTGTTTTTTTATCGCTTCCGCGTCCGTTGAGCTGCTCTTCCCCTGGCCCTGGCTGTTTGCACTGGGCCTGACGCTCTCCACCAGCGGGTTTATTTTGCTGGGAGGCCTGGGACAGCGCTATGCCACTATCGCCTTTGGGGCCCTGCTGATCGCCATCTACACCATGCTGGGCGTTTCCCTGTACGACCAGTGGTACCAGCAGCCTGTGCTGCTGCTGATGGGCGCCATCTGGTATAACCTGCTGACGTTAACCGGGCATCTGATCTTCCCGGTTCGTCCTCTGCAGGATAACCTTGCCCGCAGCTATGAGCAGTTAGCCCATTATCTTGAACTGAAGTCCCGGCTGTTCGACCCGGATATCGAGGAAGAAAGCCAGGCGCCGCTTTACGATCTGGCGCTGGCAAACGGCCAGCTTGTCGCGACCCTTAACCAGACGAAAGCCTCGCTGCTTACCCGTCTGCGCGGCGATCGCGGCCAGCGCGGCACGCGAAGAACCTTACACTACTACTTTGCCGCACAGGACATTCATGAGCGCGCTAGCTCCTCGCACGTTCAGTACACCGCCCTGCGCGAGAAGTTTCGCTACAGCGACGTGATGTTCCGCTTCCAGCGCCTGCTGTCCATGCAGTCCCAGGCGTGCCAGCAGCTGGCGCGATCCATTCTGCTGCGCACGCCCTATCAGCACGATCCGCGCTTTGAACGCGTATTCAGCCATCTTGATGCAGCGCTTGACCGCGTTCAGGCCAGCGGAACGTCGCCGGAACACATTAAGGCGCTGGGTTTTCTGCTCAATAACCTGCGGGCGATAGACGCTCAGCTGGCGACGATTGAATCCGAGCAGGCAATGGCGCTGCCGGGCAGCGAGGTGGATAACCAGCTTGCAGACGACAGCGTGCACAGCATGAGCGATATGTGGCTCCGGCTGAGCCGCAACTTTACGCCGGAGTCGGCGCTGTTTCGCCATGCGGTGCGCATGTCCCTGGTGTTATGCGTGGGGTATGCTTTTATCCAGATAACCGGTTTGCATCATGGCTACTGGATTCTGCTGACCAGCCTGTTTGTCTGTCAGCCGAACTACAACGCCACCCGACACCGCCTTGCGCTGCGTATTATCGGTACGCTGGTTGGCGTCGCGATCGGCCTGCCAGTGCTCTATTTCGTGCCCTCCGTTGAGGGTCAGCTGATCCTGATCGTGATCACCGGCGTGTTGTTCTTCGCGTTTCGCAACGTGCAGTACGCCCATGCCACGATGTTCATCACGCTGCTGGTTCTGCTCTGCTTTAACCTGCTGGGTGAAGGGTTTGAAGTCGCCCTGCCTCGCGTGCTTGATACGCTGATAGGCTGTGCTATCGCCTGGGCTGCGGTCAGCTTTATCTGGCCGGACTGGCGTTTCCGTAACCTGCCGCGGGTATTAGACAGGGCCATGAACGCCAACTGCCGATACCTGGATGCCATCCTTGAGCAGTATCATCAGGGCCGCGATAACCGTCTGGCTTACCGGATTGCCCGCCGCGATGCGCACAACAGTGATGCGGAACTGGCTTCGGTGGTCTCTAACATGTCAACGGAGCCTCGCGCCACGGCAGAGATTCGTGAGACGGCTTTCCGACTACTCTGCCTGAATCATACCTTCACCAGCTATATTTCCACGCTGGGTGCCCACCGTGAGAAATTGACCAACCCGGGCATCCTCAACCTGCTGGATGACGCGGTCTGTTATGTCGATGATGCACTGCATCACCGGCCCGCCGATGAGCCTCGCGTTAGACAGTCACTGGATGAGCTGACTCAACGTATTGCGCATCTTGAGCCCGGAAACGACAGCAAAGCGCCGCTGGTTCTACAGCAGATTGGCCTGCTTATCGCTCTGCTGCCAGAAATTTGCCGACTGCAGCAGCAAATCGCTACCTGGAAGAGTGATTCTCCTGTGACTCAGGCAGCGCATTAAACCACTCCGTCAACTCCCGGCGAATACCTGCCGGGAGTGCCGCCTCATGCAGCCCCTCAATGGCCCCTTCCAGCGCGAAGAGCACTTTAATACTGAGCGCATTATTTTTTGCCCGCATCTTCAGCCAGCTCTCCCTGGCCCCTAGCGCCCGCAGCGTCTCTTCATTAGTAATACCTGCTTCGAAGAGCAACACTTCCAGCTGAAAAGTCAGGTTTGGCAGATCTTTAAGGCGGTTTCGCTGATGCCGCTGATAACGCTCTTTCCTTGCCGCATTGAGCGCAAATGAGGAGAGCTTAAGCAGACGCTCCCTGTCCTGCCACAGCCCATCATCCACGCGATAGTAGTTGAGAAGCACCGGACGTCCCCGCTTCATTAGCGTCAAAAAAGAGGCAGCATTTTTGACACAGTATTTCGCGCTTTCTTCACAGGCGCGAAGGTAGAGCTCACCGTCTGACACCATGGCAAAAACCGCATCATCCACTGCCAGGGTATAGCCGCCGAACAGCGCGCGATGGTGAATTTCACCCAACGGCGAGAGGTATTCCTGGGATTTATAAATCCGTTCATAAGATATCTTTTTCATGATATTTCCCTTCAAAATCATAAAGTAACAACGAAATTTCTTACTAGCGGATCCGTTAGCAGGAAAATAGGCAACTTAGCGCCGTTGAGCAAGATGATTTTTCGCGGGGCATCAACATTGAATGAATTTTGCGAGTCGCTTTCCGAAAATGAGGTTGATCTTTATGCATACAGGGGTTACTGTATATCCATACAGTAACTACAGGGCTGGAATGAATATGTACACTTCAGGCTATGCAAATCGCTCAACTTCTCTCACCTCAACCGCGGGCAATGTCGCGCAAAACGCCGTTGGGGGTGTTTCGACGGGGCTTATTAGTGAAGTGGTTTATCGTGAAGACCAGCCCCTGTTGACCCAACTCCTTCTGCTGCCGTTGTTACAGCAGCTTGGCCAGCAATCGCGCTGGCAGCTCTGGCTGACGCCACAGCAGAAACTGAGCCGTCAATGGGTTCAGTCTGCAGGCCTGCCGCTGGCAAAGGTTATGCAGATCAACCAACTCTCCCCCTGTGACACCGTTGAGTCGATGGTCCGGGCGTTACGTACCGGAAATTACAGCGTGGTGATCGGGTGGTTACCGGAAGAATTGACGGAAGAGGAACATTTTCGTCTGACCGAAGCAGCTGAAGAAGGGAATGCGATCGGGTTTATCATGCGCCCGGTTCGTCCAGATTCTTATCGCAGAGGACAACTTTCTGGGCTAAAAATTCACTCAAATTTGTATCACTGAGTGAAATTAAGATTTTTCCTGGAATTTTTTTTGACCGCAAGATGCGGTTTTAGTTCCCGGCCTCAAAATTGCGGCAAGGCTTGTCTGGTGCGGTTCTCCTTAATTTTATTGCACAAAATTCGTTCTAAAAATGTTAAATAATAGGTATACGGAACTTTTTTTTTCATATGCCTGACAGACTTCACACTTGTAAGTTTTCAGCTACGTTGTAGACTTTACATCGCCAGGGGTGCTCGGCCTAAGCCGAAGATATCGGTAGATTTATATTTGACCACGCCCCCCGGTGAAGGATTTAACCGTGATTCTCTCTTGAGACTTTCATGGCGAATTTTGGATGATAACGAGGCGCAAAAAATGAAAAAGACAGCTATCGCGATTGCAGTGGCACTGGCTGGCTTCGCTACCGTAGCGCAGGCCGCTCCGAAAGATAATACCTGGTATGCAGGTGGTAAACTGGGCTGGTCTCAGTTCCACGACACTGGCTGGTACAACAGCAGCCTGAACAACGATGGCCCTACTCACGAGAGCCAGCTTGGTGCAGGTGCGTTCGGTGGCTATCAGGTTAACCCGTATGTTGGCTTTGAAATGGGTTACGACTGGTTAGGTCGTATGCCATACAAAGGCGACACCATCAATGGCGCTTTCAAAGCTCAGGGCGTTCAGCTGACCGCTAAACTGGGTTACCCAGTAACTGACGATCTGGACGTGTACACCCGTCTGGGCGGCATGGTATGGCGTGCAGACTCCAGCAACAACATCGCTGGCGACGACCATGACACTGGCGTTTCCCCAGTATTCGCTGGTGGCGTTGAGTGGGCTATGACCCGTGACATCGCTACCCGTCTGGAATACCAGTGGGTTAACAACATCGGTGACGGTGCTACCGTTGGCGTTCGTCCAGACAACGGCATGCTGAGCGTAGGTGTTTCCTACCGTTTCGGCCAGCAGGAAGATGCAGCACCAGTTGTTGCTCCAGCGCCGGCTCCAGCTCCAGAAGTACAGACCAAGCACTTCACTCTGAAGTCTGACGTTCTGTTCAACTTCAACAAAGCGACCCTGAAACCAGAAGGTCAGCAGGCACTGGATCAGCTGTACACCCAGCTGAGCAACCTGGATCCTAAAGACGGTTCTGTAGTGGTTCTGGGCTTCACCGACCGTATCGGTTCTGACGCTTACAACCAGAAACTGTCTGAGAAACGTGCTCAGTCTGTTGTTGATTACCTGATCTCTAAAGGTATCCCAGCTAACAAGATCTCCCCACGTGGTATGGGCGAATCTAACCCAGTTACTGGCAACACCTGTGACAACGTGAAAGCTCGCGCTGCACTGATCGACTGCCTGGCTCCAGATCGTCGCGTAGAGATCGAAGTTAAAGGCGTTAAAGACGTTGTAACTCAGCCAGCGGCATAAGTTATCGTCTTATAAAAAAACCCCGCCATGCGGGGTTTTTTATTGTCTGAAGAAAACTAAAATTTACTTTTTGCCCAGCAACGCCTGAAGGTCGTTTTTCAGCGACGACATCTGATTAGCATACTTCTCTTTATGCTCAGCATCCTCAATCAGCTGCACGATGGTTTCCGACAGGGTTTTGCCGCGCCGTTGCGCCAGCCCGGCCAGACGCTGCCAGACCACGAACTCCAGGTCGATGGACTTTTTCCGGGTATGCTGATGCTCAGCATTGAAATGCCGCTTACGTCGCGCGCGGATAGTTTGCTTCATCCGATTTAGCAACGCAGGATTAATGTGTTTCTCAATCCAGCCGTTTACCTGTACCGGTTCATTTTCGAGGGTCAGCAAAATATCCACGGCTTCTTGCGCAGCGCTGGCTTCGATATAGCAGGTGATCAGCTCCCCTTCACGGTGCTTTTTGACCAGGTACTTCCATTTCCAGCCGCTTTCGAGATTTTCCAGTTGTTGATATTTCATTGCGATCTCAGTGTTACCACGTAACTCTGTTCAGAATATCAGTTTTTTAGCAATCTGCTGAAAAGAAATCATATCCTGTGAGCGAATACCGCCTGTCGGCCTGTTGAAATTCCCAATCCTGCTTGGGTAGAGCCCCCCGCTTACGGTATACTCCACGCTTTTACATCTGACTAAAAAACATCAACTTTGACGATTACGAAACTAGCATGGCGTGACCTTGTTCCGGATGCCGAGAGCTATCAGGAACTGTTTGCACAGCCAGATCTCGCAAAAGAACACGAATTCATCCTTAGCGATACGCAACCACGTTTGCATTATGCGCTGGAGCAGACGTTAAGCCCATGGGCGATCTCGCCTTTCATGCTGCTGAAAGCCCCGGAAGAAGCGGAATACCTGTCGCTGTTCGGGGATGCCATGCGCCAGCTGCGGCCGGAGGCGAACGCGGTCTTTGGCGGCCAGTATCGTATCGCGGGACATAATGTCACCTTTGAACCAGCGGAACAGGCCGACGGTCGTTTTGCTGCCACAGGCGAGGTGATTACCGCTAACTGGGTCGAGGCTGAACAACTCTTTGGCTGTCTGCGCCAGTTTAACGGTGAACTTACCCTACAACCGGGTCTGGTACATCGCGCAAATGGCGGCGTACTCATCATCTCTCTGCGTACTCTGCTCGCACAGCCGCTGTTGTGGATGCGCCTGAAAACGATTGTGAACCAGCAGCGCTTTGACTGGGTCGGTTACGATGAGTCTCGTCCTCTCCCTGTCTCCGTTCCGTCAATGCCGATGTCGCTAACCGTCGTTCTGACAGGTGACCGCGAATCGCTGGCGGACTTCCAGGAAATGGAGCCGGAACTGGCTGAGCAGGCGGTCTACAGTGAATACGAAGACAACATCCAGATTGCCGATGCGGACGACATGGCGCAGTGGTGCCAGTGGGTAATGACCGTCGCTGAGCGTTTTGCCTTGCCTGTGCCAGCCGCCGACGCGTGGCCGGGTTTACTTCGTGAAGCGGTTCGCTACACCGGTGACCAGGAAACCTTGCCGCTCTGCCCGCTCTGGATTGGCAAGCAGCTGCGTGAGGTGGGCGTTATCAGCGGCCACGGCACGTTCTCTGGTGAACAGCTTACGCAGATGCTGGCGCAGCGAGAGTGGCGCGAAGGCTATCTTGCTGACCGCATGCAGGATGAAATTCTGCTGGAACAAATTCTGGTCGAGACCGAAGGCGAACGCATCGGGCAGATTAACGCCCTCTCGGTGATCGAGTTTCCAGGCCATCCGCGCGCGTTCGGTGAACCGTCCCGTATCAGTTGCGTTGTGCATATTGGCGATGGCGAGTTTACCGATATTGAACGCAAAGCCGAGCTGGGGGGCAACATTCACGCCAAAGGCATGATGATCATGCAGGCGTTTTTGATGTCCGAGCTGCAGCTTGAGCAGCAAATCCCCTTCTCCGCCTCGCTGACGTTTGAGCAGTCCTACAGCGAAGTTGATGGTGATAGCGCCTCTATGGCTGAGCTGTGCGCCTTAATCAGCGCCCTTGCGGACGTGCCAATCAACCAGAACATCGCCATTACCGGCTCAGTCGACCAATTTGGTCGCGCTCAGCCCGTTGGCGGTCTCAACGAGAAAATTGAAGGTTTCTTCTCTATCTGTCAGCAGCGCGGTTTAAACGGCAAACAGGGTGTGATCATTCCGGCTCCCAACGTACGCCATTTAAGCCTGAGCCAGGATATTCTGGATGCAGTTGAACAGGAACAATTCACCATCTGGGCCATCGAAGGGATCGAGGATGCGCTACCCTTACTGACAAACCTGGTCTGGGACGGCGAAGGTCAGACTCCCCTGATGCAGACTATTCAGGAGCGTATTGCCCAGGCGACACAGCAGGATGCTCGCCATCGTTATCCATGGCCGTTACGCTGGCTGGGCTGGTTCAGTTCGAACTGATCGGACTTGTTCAGCGTACACGTGTTAGCTATCCTGCGTCCTTCACTAAAATAAGGCTTACTGAGAACATGGTAGATAAACGCGAATCCTATACAAAAGAAGATCTTCTTGCCTCTGGTCGCGGAGAACTGTTTGGCGCGAAAGGCCCGCAGTTACCGGCCCCCAATATGCTGATGATGGACCGTGTCGTGAAAATGACCGAAACCGGCGGCAACTTTGATAAGGGTTACGTAGAAGCAGAACTCGATATCAACCCGGACCTGTGGTTCTTCGGTTGCCACTTTATTGGCGATCCGGTAATGCCTGGCTGCCTGGGCCTGGATGCGATGTGGCAGCTGGTTGGCTTCTACCTCGGCTGGCTGGGCGGTGAAGGTAAAGGCCGTGCGCTGGGCGTCGGCGAAGTGAAATTCACCGGTCAGGTTCTGCCTACCGCGAAGAAAGTGACTTACCGTATTCACTTCAAGCGCATTGTTAACCGCCGTCTGATTATGGGCCTGGCGGATGGTGAAGTGCTGGTAGATGGTCGTCTGATCTATACCGCTAACGACCTGAAAGTGGGTCTGTTCCAGGACACTTCCGCGTTCTGATATCGCTTTAAGCGCCCCCGGAAAGGCGAAACCTCCGCACTGCGGAGGTTTCTTTTTTTAAAGAGACGTTATCAGGCTATGAGTGCCCTGTCGCCGATGGCTTCTCGCCAGCCTCCAAGCCATTGTGACCTTTGATTTATCGTCTGATAAGGACACATTTCTTTAGAACGTCCAGCGATGCCGGCCTGATAACCACGTTGATGAGCCCGTTCCAGGCGATCTCGTTTCTGTCTCTTCATGCCTCGTTTCCCTCATTCTTTTGTCTGGTGGAAAGAAAACAGTGTCTGCACCAGATGCGCAGGCACAGATAACGAATACCCCGAATTAGCCCCAGCGTCAACGTTCAAAATTCATACGGATGTCATATTTGTGAGCTAGCTGGAAGATCATTTGTACAAAAATTGTGATGCGGCACAAGTAACAACCTGACGCCAAAACGAAAAAAAAACCGCTATCAGCAACGGGCCGATTGCGGTTTTTGACGATGAATTTTACTTATGGCAGCCGGGAAATTTCCCTGGCGATGCTGGCTGACTCCTGCGCCCAACCCTGAGCCAGCACTTTCACCATGTCATCATAACCATCTTTCTGCTGCTTCAGCTCCAGATGGAAAGGACGCTTAATCAGCTGCCCCTGATGATTCAATAGCCACTCTCCGCTGATGACAACGGCACCATCATAACGGCCGTGGAAGCCCGTTACCGTGACGTTCAGCGTGTCCTGATCGCTTCCCAGAGGCTGGGAGGCGACAACCCAGCCCGGAAGCTGGCTGCTGAGATTCGCCACCAGCGTATTGCGCAACTGCTGATCCAGCGGGCTGGCCCACAGGTTATTGTTGGCGATAACGTACTGGACATCGCTGGTCTGATAGACCACCCCGTTGCCTGCCAGGTAATCTGGTACGGCGACCTGCTCAACCCACAGCAGACGGTTGCCCTGCGAGGCGCTGGTTTGCGTAACCGCCTGCGTCACCAGCGGTAGCTGGTAGTAGCTTTTCGTTTCGCTCCCGGAGCTACAGGCCGTGAGTACCATCGCTCCTGCAATCGCTAGCCATTTTTTCATTGTTTCGCCCTCTTCGGCTCAGGATCCTTTTTATCTTTCGCTTCGAACACCAGCGCGTTGCTCTTCTCGTTGAGCGTTTTCAGAACCGGCTGCAGTTCGCGCAAGACCTGATCAAGACGCTGCATATCTGCCACCATCTTATTGTACGCCGCCGAGCCTGGCTGGAAGCCCTGCATACTGCGGTTCAGTTCGCGCAGCGTTTTCTGCATATCCTGCGGCAGTTGCTGCATGCTCTGGTTGGCTGTGATCTTGTTGATGTTGTCCAGCGTGGTCTGCAGACGCTGCATTGTCGCCTGACTTTGGTGTAGCGAACCTGTCGCGGCTTCAATCATTGGGTTCAATGGCAGATTGTTAATCTTATCCAGCGTTTCCATGAGACGCTGCTGGATCTGGGCCAGACCGCTGCTCACCGTTGGGATGATCTTATAGCCACCAAATTCACGCATACCGGTAATTGGCGGTGCCTTTGGATAGAAGTCCATATCGACATACAGTGCGCCGGTCACCAGGTTACCCGTTTTCAGCGAGCCGCGCAGACCGCGATTCATCAGGTCGGTGATATGCTCGCCGATATCCTGATTCTCACCAATCTGGTTGATCAAGCGCTCAGGCTCAATGCGGATCAGCACCGGAATACGGTAATCATCATCAAGCATCTGCTTAAGGCCAGGGACAAAGTAAGGCACTTGTCCCACCGTTCCCAGACGAATACCGCGGAACTCAACCGGCGCGCCAGGCTGCAGGCCGCGAACAGAATCCTTAAAGAACATCAGGTAGTCGATGTGATCGGTGTAGAGCGCATCCTGAATGCTTTTTTGATCGTCAAACAGCCTGAAGGCGGTTTTCTCGGCCACCGGCTGCCCCAGGTCCAGACCTTCCGGCACGTCAAAACTTACGCCACCGCCAAACAGCGTCGTCAGCGAGCCCATTTCAACACGCATGCCTGCCGAGGTCAGATCCACCGCGATACCGCTGTCTTTCCAGAAACGGACATTGCTGGTGACCAGACGATCGTTAGGCGCGTTAATAAACAGCTGATAGCTCATCGCTCTTTTTTGCGGATCAAACGTGCTTTTCTCAACCGAGCCCACGCGATAGCCGCGGAACAGCACCGGATCGCCCGCCGTGAGCTGACCCGCTTTTTTGCTGTCGAGGATCACGCGGATACCTTTTGCATCAGGCGGTGCCAGCGGCGGTGAATCCAGAAGCTGATATTGTCCCGGCTGGTTCCCTTTCGCACCCGGCTGCAGTTCAATGTAGGCACCCGAGAGCAGCGTTCCTAAGCCGCTGATCCCTTCACGGCCCACCTGCGGCTTGACCACCCAGAAAACAGAATCGCCATGCAGCAGTTTTTCCATGCCGGCATTAAGGCGCGCCTTAATCTCCACATGGGTTAAATCGTCGGTTAAGGTAGCGCTTTCCACTACGCCCACGTCCACGCTACGACTTTTAATGGTCGTTTTACCGCCTTCAATCCCCTCGGCGTTGGTGGTGATCAGCGTCACTTCCGGTCCCTGATGGCTGTAGTGATAAAACAGGATCCATGCACCGATCAGTGCGGTCACGATGGGGAAAATCCACACCGGCGACCAGTTTTTGACCTTCTGCACTTTCGCCTCTCCACTCTTATTTTCCATGCTCTTACTCTTCCTCATGGCTTGATTCAGGCTCACGATCCCACGATAAACGAGGGTCGAAGGTCATGGCCGCAAACATGGTCATAATTACGACCAGTGCAAACATTAAAGCCCCCATCGCGGGATAAATACTCATCAAACCGCCCATCCGCACCAGCGCAGAGAGGACGGCAATCACAAACACGTCAATCATTGACCAGCGACCAACAAACTCGACCACTTCGTAAATCAGGTGCATGCGTTCGCTGTCGCGTTTACCGTGGCCTTTTGCGTCCCAGCAGAGCCAGGCAATGGCGATCATTTTTAAGGTTGGCACCATAATACTGGCGATAAAGATTACGCCAGCAACCGGATACGACCCCTCCCCCCACAGCAAAATGACCCCGGCGAGGATCGTCGAGGGCATTTTGTCGCCAAGTAAATCAGTGATCATAATCGGCAGAATATTGGCCGGCAGATACAGCATGACGGACGTGACCAGCAGCGCCATCGTCCACTGCAGACTATTTTTGCGACGTACGTGACCTTTCGTTTCGCAGCGCGGGCAAACGTCGAGATCGGCGGGCAGCACGGCGGTACAGCACGGGCAGGAGCGCAGCCCCTGGCGGATACCCGGCACGCCGACCTTCACCGTCTGCGCAAGCGTCGGGGCCGGGGCGATATCGTCCCACGCCCAGCGCCTGTCCACGCACTGGAAGGCGCGCAGCTGCAGGACACAGTACAGACACCAGGGAATAAAGCTGCTGCCAATCCCCACGTCGCCGTACGCCATCAGCTTCACGAAACTGACCAGAATCCCCGCCAGAAAGATCTCGGCCATCCCCCAGCTTTTGAGCTGAAAAAGAATACGCGCGAGCCTGATTTTAAGGGATGCGGGCATCCTGACGCGGTTGACCAGCAACAGGATGACCACCAGGCAAAACGCCGGGACTATCTGGACGAACAGCAGAAAAAAGGTGCCGAGGCTGGCGTAATCTTCCGAGAACATCACGCCCGGGATTTCGAGCAGATCCACCTGGCTTGTCATCCCGCCCACCTTCATATAGATGAAGGGGAAGAGATTGGAGAGCAGCAGCATGAACAGTGCTGCCAGTGCGTAAGCGGTGGGACGCTGCCGCGGCGCGTCCCACTCGGTTGTCAACGTCGCGCCGCAACGTGGACACAGGGCTTTATGTCCGTGACCAAGCTCTGGCAACGCCACGAGCATATCGCATTGCGAGCATAATATATGCCTGTCGGCATGGTGCTGGTCACACATATTTAATCCCTGTTTATGCGCCGTTTTTCAGAGACTCAAGGTACTCCCAGCGCTCAAATGCTTCTTCCAGGGCTTTTTCAGCCGCGGACATTTCAGCCAGTACTTTCTGAGTATAGTCATGCGATTGGGTGAAGAATGACGCATCAGCAACCTGCGCTTGCAGACTCTCAAGCGCGGCCTCCAGCTCTTCAAGACGCTGAGGTAGCCCCTCCAGCTCGCGCTGCAGGTTATAGCTTAGTTTAGCCGAGGTTTTCTTGACAGTTTCTGCTTTCGTTACAGCAGGTTCAGAACTTGTTCTGGACTTTGACTGTTTCTGCGCCAGAGACTGCGACTGCTGCCCTTTTGCGTCGTGATAGCCCCCCACGTACTGACCAATTCGCCCTTCACCTTCGAAGATCCAGCACTCGGTCACGGTGTTATCCACGAACTGACGATCGTGGCTAACCAGCATCACGGTCCCCTGATAACCATCGATCAGCTCTTCAAGTAATTCCAGCGTTTCGACATCCAGGTCGTTTGTTGGTTCATCGAGAATCAAAAGGTTACTTGGTTTCAGGAACAGACGGGCCAGCAGAAGACGGTTACGCTCCCCACCGGAGAGCGCGCGCACCGGCGTCATCGCACGTTTCGGATGGAACAGGAAGTCCTGCAGGTAGCCCAGAACGTGACGCGGCTTGCCGTTCACCATCACTTCCTGTTTACCTTCTGCGAGGTTATCCATCACGGTACGATCCGGATCCAGCTCCGCGCGGTGCTGGTCGAAGTACGCCACTTCCAGCTTAGTCCCACAGTGAATGCGGCCGCTGTCAGCCTGCAGTTGGCCCAGCATCAGCTTCAGCAACGTAGTTTTGCCGCAGCCGTTCGGGCCAATCAGCGCAATTTTATCGCCGCGCTGAACCTGCGCAGAGAAATCTTTCACCAGCACTTTGCCGTCAACCTGGTAGTTAACGTTTTCCATTTCGAAGACAATCTTGCCGGAGCGGGACGCTTCTTCCACCTGCATTTTGGCGCTACCCATAACTTCGCGGCGCTCGCTGCGCTCACGACGCATCGCCTTCAGGGCGCGAACGCGGCCTTCGTTACGGGTACGGCGCGCCTTGATGCCCTGACGGATCCACACCTCTTCCTGCGCCAGCTTGCGGTCGAACTCGGCGTTCTGCAGCTCTTCCACGCGCAGGTTTTCTTCTTTCTCCAGCAGATAGGTATCGTAATCGCCAGGATAGGTGACCAGCTTGCCGCGGTCGAGGTCAACAATGCGCGTCGCCATATTGCGAATAAACGAACGGTCGTGCGAGATGAAGATGATGGTGCCGCTGAAGGTTTTCAGGAACCCTTCCAGCCAGTCAATCGCTTCGATATCAAGGTGGTTGGTTGGTTCGTCCAGCAGCAGTACTTTAGGGCCGCTGACCAGCGCGCGCCCCAGCGCCGCTTTACGCAGCCATCCGCCGGAGAGCGCGGACAGTTCCATATCCGCTTCGAGACCCAGCTGGGCCAGCACCTCGTTAATGCGGTTTTCCAGCTGCCACAGACCATGGTGATCGAGCATCTCCTGCACTTTCGCCAGCTCGTTGAGATTCTTGTCGCTCGGGTCAGTCATCACCAGATGTGAAATCTCGTGATAGCGCTTCAGGTACTCCGCCTGCTCGGAGATGCCTTCCGCCACGAAATCGTACACGCTGCCGGTCACATGACGCGGCGGATCCTGCTGGAGGCGGGAGACGATCAGATCCTGCTCGTACACAATGCGGCCGTCATCCAGCCCCTGCTCGCGGTTGAGGATTTTCATCAGCGTGGATTTACCCGCGCCGTTACGGCCCACCAGACAGACGCGCTCGTTATCTTCGATGTGCAGCTCTGCATTATCGAGAAGCGGTGAGTCGCTGAAAGAGAGCCACGCGCCGTGCATACTAATTAAAGACATTTATTTTTCCTTTCAGACCGCGGTAATCAACCAGCAGTTATGAATTTGACGGTTACGGGCGAAGTCCTGAGACAGCGTTTTTTGACTGATTTCTTGTGCTTTCAGTCCCAGGGCTGCCAGGCCGTCGTGATCCATACGGAAGCCGCGTTTGTTGTTCGAGAACATAATGGTGCCGCCTTTGCGCAGCAGGCGCTTCAGGTCGGTCATCAGGCGCAGGTGATCGCGTTGAACGTCAAAGCTATCTTCCATACGCTTGGAGTTAGAGAAGGTCGGCGGATCGATAAAGATCAGGTCGAACTGCTCGTCGGTATCGCGCAGCCAGCCCAGCACGTCGGCTTGCATCAGGCGATGCTGACGTCCTGTTAAACCGTTCAGGCGCAGGTTACGCTCGGCCCACTCCAGATAGGTGCGGGACATATCCACCGTGGTGGTGCTGCGCGCGCCGCCGAGACCGGCATGCACGCTGGCGCTGCCGGTGTAGGAGAACAGGTTGAGGAAGTCTTTGCCCTTGCTCATCTGCCCGAGCATGCGGCGGGCGATGCGGTGGTCAAGGAACAGGCCGGTATCAAGATAGTCGGTCAGGTTCACCCACAGGCGGGCGTTATATTCGCCCACTTCGATAAAGTCGCCCTTCTCCCCCATCTTCTGGTACTGGTTTTTACCCTTCTGACGCTCTCGGGTTTTCAGCACCAGCTTGTTCGGCGCAATGCCGAGCACGGCGATGGTGGCTGCAATGACGTCCAGCATACGCTGACGCGCTTTTTGCGC
This sequence comes from Enterobacter chuandaensis, assembly GCF_039718975.1. Lineage (NCBI taxonomy): Bacteria > Pseudomonadati > Pseudomonadota > Gammaproteobacteria > Enterobacterales > Enterobacteriaceae > Enterobacter > Enterobacter chuandaensis. Next base: position 1,692,234 of record NZ_CP097173.1, on the reverse strand, counting down.
ATCGATGGTTTTCGGCGGAGCATATTCCTGAATCACTACCCAGTCCGCGTAGCGGTCAACCGCCACGTTGTACTCCGGCAGGTCGGCATCGTACAGGCGGTAGCATTCGATCCCTTCCTGCTTCGCCCACTTCTCAAATTTCTTCAGGTTTTTGCGCAGGCGGTTGGCGTAATCTTCCGCCACGCCGGACGGCTTGCTGTCCGCCGCTTTCTCTGCCAGATGGTAGTTTTTCTGCACGCAGTCCAGCGGGCCGTTTTTCGCCTTAAACTGGCGATCGGCACGCAGCTGCAGGCAGCTCAGCAGCTCCGGCGAAGCGCTAAACAGAGACAGGTTCCAGCCACCGAAGTGGTCTTTCATATTGCGGCCCAGCAGGCTGTGCAGGGCAATCAGCGCAGGCTCGCTATCCAGACGCTCGCCGTATGGCGGGTTGCTGATCACGGTCCCGTACGGGCCTTTCGGCAATGGGTTGGTCAGGTTCGCCACGTCTTTTACCTCGAAGGTGACCAGCTCACCGATACCGGCGCGACGGGCGTTGCTGCGCGCGCGTTCAATCACGCGCGGGTCGCTGTCCGAGCCGTAGAAGTGCGAGGTGTACTCCGCCAGGCCCTTACGCGCACGGGTCTGCGCGTCGTCTTTAACCTCTTTCCAGAGCGCTTCATCATGCTGCGCCCAGCCCTTAAAGCCCCAGTGGCCGCGGTGCAGCCCCGGCGCACGGTCGGTGGCCAGCATTGCGGCCTCAATCAGCAGCGTACCGGAACCACACATTGGATCGAGCAGCGGCGTGCCCGGCTGCCAGCCAGAGCGCATCACGATGGCGGCGGCCAGGGTTTCTTTGATCGGCGCCATACCGGTGCGATCGCGGTAGCCGCGCAGATGCAGGCCCGCACCGCTCAGATCGAGAGAGATACTCGCCGTGTCGCCGTTAAGCCAGACGTTGATGCGCAGGTCCGGGTTTTCGCGATCGACGTTCGGACGTTCCTTATTTTTACGCGTGAAGCAGTCCACAATGGCGTCTTTTACGCGCAGGGCGCCGTACTGGCTGTTGCGGATCTCGTCGTTCACGCCGTTGAAATGCACCGCGAAGGTGGCATTTGGCGTGAAGATCTCTGTCCAGTCGATCATCTGTACGCCGGTATAGAGATCAAGATCGCTATAGACCTTGCACTCCTTCATCGGCAGCATGATGCGCGACGCCAGACGGCTCCACATCAGGCTCTGGTAAATAAGCCGCGTGTCGCCCTCAAAATGGACACCACCCTGAACCACCTGGCACTCTTGCGCGCCCAGGCTTTCCAGTTCAGTTTTTAACAGCTCTTCCAGCCCACGGGCCGTACTGGCAAACAGAGAATTCATATCGTCACTTTTACTCTTAGAAAATTGTCGCGCATTATAGCTAATATGGCGTGTATGTCATAAAGTTGAAGGCTTATTTTCATTTGCGGGAGTGTGCAGTGGCGACGTTATCCAGGCTTTTTATTCATCCGGTGAAATCCATGCGCGGCATCGGCGTCTCACACGCACTGGCCGACATGAGCGGATTCGCCTTCGATCGTATTTTTATGGTCACCGAGCCAGACGGCACATTCATTACCGCACGCCAGTTCCCGCAGATGGTTCGCTTTACCCCTTCCCCGCTTCATGACGGTTTGCATCTGACCGCGCCGGACGGTTCCAGCGCGGTGATTCGCTTTGTTGATTTTGCGCCTGTGGATGCGCCAACGGAAGTGTGGGGCAATCATTTTACCGCGCGCATCGCACCGGATGAAATTAACCGCTGGCTGAGCGGCTTCTTCTCCCGCGACGTGCAGCTGCGCTGGGTTGGGCCTGAACTGACGCGTCGCGTGAAGCGCCACGACGCCGTTCCTCTCTCCTTCGCCGATGGCTTCCCGTTCCTGCTCACCAACGAAGCGTCACTGCGTGATTTACAGAATCGCTGTAAAGCAAGCGTACAGATGGAACAGTTCCGTCCAAACCTCGTCGTCACGGGTGCCGACGCCTGGGATGAAGACACCTGGAAAGTCATCCGCATCGGCAGCGTCATCTTCGATGTCGTCAAACCCTGCAGCCGCTGCATTTTCACCACGGTAAGCCCTGAGAAAGGTCAGAAACACCCTTCCGGCGAACCGCTGAAAACGCTGCAATCATTTCGTACCGCGCAGGACAACGGCGATGTCGATTTCGGTCAGAACCTGATCCCGCGCTCCAGCGGCGCGATCCGCGTAGGCGATGAGGTTGAAATTCTCGCCCGCGGGCCGGCGAGAGTGTACGGCTCAGGCCAGGAAGAAGAAATGGTCGACGTTGTGACAAACGTCGCCTCTGCGGTGGATATTCACTGGCAGGGCAAGGTGATTCGTGGCAACAATCAGCAGGTTTTACTGGAGCAGCTGGAACAAGCCGGTATTCGCGTACCGTATTCCTGCCGCGCGGGCATTTGCGGATGCTGCCGCATTAAGCTGGTGGAAGGTGAAGTGAGTGCGCTGAAGAAGTCTGCAATTGGCAATGACGGGACAATTCTGTGCTGTAGCTGCGTACCGAAAACGTCCGTACAGCTGGAAGCTTAAACCGCCTGTTCGAGGCTGAAGGCATCCACGCGCAGCTGTGGCTTCAGCCTGTCGTTCATCACTTTGATCGCATCACCTAGCTGCATGACTCGCCCGGCAATCGTCACGCCGGGTTGCGCCAGCAGGCAGAGTGCAGCATTTTCGCCCGGCTCAACCACTAACAGGCTCACCTCTTCGGCCGTATCGCTCAGATTGACGCTGGCCGCGTCGCCCGTGGCCGGAGACCAGCTCATACCGTGCGCCAGGAAATGCCAGCTTTTTGGCATTTGCGGCTTCAGGAAACGAATCGCCACCAGCGCATTCAGGACCAGCTCAGCGCGCTGTTCTTTAGAAAGCGCAAGGTCACGGCATTTTTCTTCAAAGGAAAAATAGAGCGCCGCATCGTCAACGCAAAAGCCCGACGGGGCAAATGCGTCCGGGGTTAACATTCGGCGGGCAAAACGAGAACGAAACAACATGCCATTGGCTAAATCGAGCATCATACGATCGTGCTCGTCGCAAAAATACCAGCGCCAGTTATCGTCAGGTTTAATTCGCATGTGTCTCTCCCGTCCCCAAACGTCCTGTACTAAAAATGTCCTGTTCGCCGCTTCGTTTATAACACTAGTAATAAAAGACTATAATGTCTAAATAAGCAACAGTGACGGAATATAAAACAACCAGGGCTGGAAATAAAGCCCTGGTTGTCTGATTAAGAGAAAAGATTAGATATGAGTAACGATTTCTTTAATCAAAGGCGGGCCTTTAAAAATAAAGCCGGAATAGATTTGCACCAGTGATGCACCGGCCGCCATCTTCTCGCGTGCAGCAATCACCGAGTCGATGCCGCCGACGCCAATAATCGGTAAACGACCATTTAATTCCGCAGACAGTGCGCGAATAATTTCGGTGCTTTTTAATTGTACCGGACGCCCACTTAACCCACCCGCTTCGTCACAGTTTTTCATTCCCTGGACGAGCGAACGATCGAGCGTGGTATTCGTCGCAATCACACCGTCAATATTATGGCGAACTAAACTGTCGGCAACCTGGATCAATTCTTCGGCAGAAAGATCCGGCGCGATCTTAACCGCGACTGGAACATATTTATGGTGGATCGACTGCAGCTCATTTTGCTTATTTTTAATCGCACTCAGAAGATCGTCCAGCGCTTCGCCATATTGTAATGAACGCAGGCCCGGGGTATTGGGTGAGGAAATATTCACCGCGATATAACCGGCATAGGCGTAGACTTTTTCCATACAAATCAGATAGTCATCTTTACCCTGCTCAACCGGCGTATCTTTATTTTTACCGATATTGATGCCTAACACCCCATCAAAATGGGCTTTCTTCACGTTCTCCACCAGGTGATCAACGCCGAGGTTATTAAAGCCCATGCGGTTGATCAGCCCTTCGGCTTCGACCAGGCGGAATAGGCGCGGCTTGTCATTTCCCGGCTGCGGGCGCGGCGTGACGGTACCGATTTCGATGGAGCCAAAGCCCATCGCGCCCAGGGCGTCAATACATTCGCCGTTCTTATCCAGGCCAGCCGCCAGACCCAGCGGATTTTTAAAGGTCAGACCCATGCACTGCACAGGCTTTTCCGGCACATTCTGACGCACCAGAGCGGCCAGAGGCGTGCCTGTAATACGACGTAATTGCTGGAATGTAAATTCATGAGCGCGCTCGGGGTCGAGCTGGAAAAGGGCTTTACGAACGAAGGGGTAGTACATGAACTCTCCTGGATTCCCGGTGTGCAAACCGGGAGGGGATTATGGGCGATCCCGTTCCGAAAGGGAATTGACCTGCGGCAAAAAATCGGCGTAAAACGCAATCGTTTACCTCCCTGTCTAGTTCTTATGCACTTTTTCGCATTTTAATTGCGGATAAATCATTTAGTGGAATAACCGCGCAGTGTCACACTCCTGAAAATTGTTATGAATGTTAGATAAAAGCAAACAATTGGTTATAAGGAGCAAACATGCGCGTCATCACCCTGGCCGGTAGTCCACGATTCCCCTCGCGTTCCAGCGCCCTGCTGGAATATGCCCGCGACAAGCTCAACGCTCTGGATGTGGAAGTGTGCCACTGGAATCTGCATAACTTCGAACCTGAAGATTTGCTCTACGCCCGTTTTGACAGCCCCGCGCTCAAAACCCTGACGGAACAGCTTAAAGGTGCTGACGGCTTAATCGTGGCGACACCTGTTTATAAAGCCTCTTTTTCGGGTGCACTGAAAACGCTGCTCGATCTGCTTCCCGAGCGCGCCCTGGACGGCAAAGTGGTCCTGCCGCTGGCCACGGGCGGCACGGTGGCCCATTTACTGGCCGTGGATTATGCCCTGAAACCGGTACTCAACGCGCTGAAGGCACAGGAGATCCTTCACGGCGTTTTTGCAGATGATTCACAGATCATTGACTACCAGCATAAGCCGCACTTCACGCCGAATCTGCAAACCCGCCTTGATGCCGCGCTGGAAACCTTCTGGCATGCGCTGCATCGCCGGGATATCCAGGTCCCTTCTTTTAATCCGCCGCAGGGAGTCGCACATGCTTAAAACCTTAACCCGTCTCGGACTGGCTGGCCTGATGGCGTTTACCGCGCTGGCACAGGCTGCAGAAGCCGCACCGGACAGCTTACGCATTGGCTATCAGAAAGGCAGCGTCAGTATGGTGCTGGCAAAAAGCCACCAGCTTCTGGAAAAACGCTTCCCGGACACCAAATTCTCCTGGGTGGAGTTCCCCGCCGGGCCACAGATGCTTGAAGCACTGAACGTCGGCAGTATCGATCTGGGCAGCACGGGCGACATTCCGCCTATCTTTGCTCAGGCTGCCGGAGCGGACCTGGTTTATGTGGGCGTAGAACCCGCGAAACCGAAAGCCGAGGTAATTCTGGTACCTGAAAACAGCGACATCAAAAGCGTTGCCGATCTTAAAGGCCGTAAAGTTGCTTTCCAGAAAGGCTCAAGCTCGCACAACCTGCTGCTGCGCGCCTTACAGGAAGCCGGGCTCAAGTTCACCGACATTCAGCCCGTTTACCTGACGCCTGCCGACGCACGCGCTGCGTTCCAGCAGAAGAACGTTGATGCCTGGGCCATCTGGGATCCGTACTACTCAGCCGCATTACTGCAGGGTGGCGTACGGGTGCTGAAAGACGGAACCACGCTGAAGCAAACCGGTTCGTTCTATCTCGCCTCACGCCCTTACGCAGAAAAGAACGGCGCGTTTATTCAGGGCGTACTGGATACCTTTACGCAGGCCGATGCCCTGACACAGAGCCAGCGTCAGGCGAGCATTACCCTGCTGGCAAAAACCATGGGCTTACCTGAACCGGTGATCGCGAGCTACCTAAGTCATCGTCCGCCCACCACCATTGCGCCTGTCGATGCGCACGTCGCCGCGCTTCAGCAACAAACCGCGGACCTTTTCTATCAAAACCACCTGGTACCAAAACAGGTCAATATTCGCGAACGCATCTGGCAGCCCGCAGGCAAAGAAGGAGCTAAATCATGAGTCTGAATCTTTTCTGGTTTTTACCCACCCACGGTGATGGACACTATCTTGGCACAGAAGAGGGCTCGCGCCCGGTTGATCACGGCTATCTTCAGCAGATTGCGCAGGCGGCGGACCGAATCGGTTTCACCGGCGTACTGATCCCAACCGGACGTTCGTGCGAGGATGCCTGGCTGGTGGCCGCGTCGATGATCCCGGTGACCCAGCGCCTCAAGTTCCTGGTTGCGTTACGCCCAAGCGTGGTTTCCCCCACCGTGGCGGCGCGCCAGGCGGCTACGCTGGACAGACTGTCCAACGGTCGCGCCCTGTTTAACCTGGTGACGGGCAGCGATCCGCAGGAGCTGGCGGGCGACGGCGTTTTCCTCGACCATACCGAGCGCTATGAAGCCTCCGCCGAGTTTACCCGCGTCTGGCGACGCCTGCTGGAAGGTGAAACCGTCACCTTTGAAGGCAAACATATTCACGTTCGCGACGCGAAGCTCTACTTCCCGCCGGTGCAGCAGCCGCGTCCTCCGCTCTATTTTGGCGGATCGTCGGATGTGGCTCAGGATCTGGCCGCTGAGCAGGTCGATCTCTATCTGACCTGGGGCGAGCCGCCCGAGCTGGTGAAAGAGAAAATTGCTCAGGTTCGCGCCAAAGCCGCCGCTCATGGCCGCAGGGTGCGCTTCGGCATTCGCCTGCACGTGATTGTGCGCGAAACCAATGAGGAAGCCTGGCAGGCGGCAGACCGTCTGATATCCCACCTGGACGATGAGACGATTGCAAAAGCCCAGGCGGCGTTTGCCAAAACCGACTCTGTCGGGCAGCACCGGATGGCCTCTCTGCACAACGGCAAGCGCGAGAATCTTGAAATCAGCCCTAACCTCTGGGCGGGGGTCGGCCTGGTGCGCGGCGGCGCGGGCACGGCGCTGGTCGGCGACGGTCCAACCGTAGCAGCGCGTATCAATGAATATGCTGACCTGGGCATCGACAGCTTTATTCTTTCCGGCTATCCGCATCTGGAAGAGGCCTACAAGGTGGGTGAACTGCTGTTCCCGCATCTGGATGTCGCCATCCCGGAAATTCCGCAGCCGCAGCGGCTCCAGCTTCAGGGCGAAGCCGTGGCGAACGAGTTTATTCCACGCAAAGCCGCGCAGAGCTAAGGAGTGACCATGTCTGCCACCTCACAAAAATGGCTGCTGCGCGCCGCTCCGTGGTTTTTGCCCGTCGGCATTGTGGCGCTCTGGCAGCTCGCGTCGTCCACCGGCTGGCTGTCGAGCCGCATTCTGCCCTCTCCGGAGGGCGTCGTTGAAGCGTTCTGGTCGCTGAGCGTGAGCGGAGAGCTGTGGCAGCATCTGGCGATCAGCTCCTGGCGCGCCGTGATTGGGTTTTCCATCGGCGGCAGCATCGGTCTGGTGCTGGGTCTGATCAGCGGCCTTTCCCGCTGGGGCGAGCGGCTGCTGGATACCTCCATTCAGATGTTGCGCAACGTGCCGCATCTGGCGCTGATCCCGCTGGTTATCCTCTGGTTTGGGATTGACGAGAGCGCCAAGATCTTTCTCGTGGCGCTGGGCACGCTGTTCCCGATCTACATCAATACCTGGCACGGCATCCGCAATATCGATCGCGGTCTGGTGGAGATGGCGCGGAGCTACGGCTTGTCCGGCTTTTCTCTCTTCACACACGTGATTCTGCCGGGCGCCCTGCCCTCCATTATGGTTGGGGTGCGCTTTGCGCTCGGCCTGATGTGGCTGACGCTGATCGTCGCGGAAACCATCTCGGCCAACTCAGGTATCGGCTACCTGGCGATGAACGCCCGTGAATTTCTGCAAACGGACGTGGTGGTGGTTGCCATCATCCTCTATGCCCTGCTCGGCAAACTCGCCGACGTTAGCGCCCAGTGGCTGGAGCGCAGCTGGCTGCGCTGGAACCCGGCCTACACCCTTCAGGAGGCAAAAGCATGAATACAGCACGTCTGAACCAGGGTACGCCGCTGCTGCTGAACGGCGTAACTAAACGCTACGGCGAAAACACCATTCTTAACGGGCTGGATCTGCATATTCCCGCCGGCCAGTTTGTGGCCGTAGTCGGGCGCAGCGGCGGCGGCAAGAGCACCCTGCTGCGTCTATTAGCCGGGCTGGAAGCCCCCAACGGTGGAGAGATTCTGGCAGGAACCACGCCGCTGGCCAATATTCAGGACGATACGCGCATGATGTTTCAGGACGCGCGGCTGCTGCCGTGGAAAACGGTGATTGATAACGTCGGGCTGGGGCTCAAAGGCAGCTGGCGGGATGAAGCCCGTCGGGCGCTGGCCGCCGTCGGGCTGGAACACCGTGCCGGTGAATGGCCTGCATCGCTGTCTGGCGGACAGAAACAACGCGTGGCGCTGGCGCGAGCATTGATTCACCGGCCTGGCCTGCTGCTGCTTGATGAACCGCTCGGCGCGCTCGACGCCCTGACGCGGATTGAGATGCAGGATCTGATTGAAACCCTCTGGCAGGCGCACGGCTTTACGGTACTGCTGGTGACGCATGACGTCAGCGAAGCCGTGGCGATGGCGGACCGGGTATTGCTTATAGAAGACGGGAAAATCGGTCTGGATCTGACGGTGGATATCCCGCGTCCTCGTCGCGTGGGCTCGGCGAGACTGGCGGAGCTGGAGGCGGAAGTGTTGGATCGGGTGATGAAGCGTGGGGAAACGGAGTTACAGCGTATTAAGGCGAATGCCTGATGCCCTCCCCCCGGCCCTCTCCCACAGGGAGAGGGAGGGTTAAGCTTTCTATCAAGCCAGTGCTTTAGCAATCTTCTCGTACAGATCGCCAGACAGGTTTTCCAGCCCTTTCAGCTGCTCAAGCGCGGCGCGCATCTTCGCCTGGCGCTGTGCATCGTAGCGTTTCAGACGGATCAGCGGCTCAATCAGACGTGACGCCACCTGCGGGTTACGGCTGTTGAGTTCGGTCAGCATTTCCACCATAAACTGGTATCCGCTGCCGTCTTCGGCGTGGAACGCCGCCGGGTTGCTGCTGGCAAACGCACCAATCAGCGAGCGGACGCGGTTCGGGTTGCTCATGGTGAACGAACGGTGCTTCAGCAGGCTGCGAACCTTGCTGAGCGCATCGGCCGCCGGGCTGGTCGCCTGCAGAATAAACCACTTGTCCATCACCAGACCATCCTGGTGCCATTTGTCATCGTATTCCTGCATCAACGCATCGCGGCACGGCAGTTCAGCGGCAACGCTTGCCGCCAGGGCCGCGAGCGCATCGGTCATGTTATCCGCTTCGTGATACTGTTTGCTCACCAGCGTGTTCGCCAGCCCGGCCTCACCAAACGCAAGGTAGCGCAGGCAGGTATTGCGCAGGGTACGCTTGCCGATATCCGCATGCTCCACGCGATAGGCATCAAGCTTGTTGGCGTTGTAGATCGCCAGGAACTCGTCCGCCAGTTCGGTCGCCAGCGTGCGGGTCAGCGCTTCGCGCACCGCCACAATGGCAATCGGGTCGATGATGTCGAACAGCTCCGCAATTTCAGTCGCGGACGGCAGCGTCAGAATTTCAGCCGCCAGCGCCGGGTCAATCTTCTCGTCCAGCAGGATGGCGCGGAACGCGTCTGCCACATGCACCGGCAGCGTCAACGGCTGGCCCTGCTGGTAACGGTTCACGTTCAGCTTGATGTAGGTTGCCAGCAGGCTCTGCGCCGCATCCCAACGAGAGAAATCGTTGCGCGCATGGCGCATCAGGAACGTCAGTTGCTGGTCGCTCCATTTGTACTCCAGCTTCACCGGCGCGGAGAATTCGCACAGCAGCGCAGGCACCGGCTGGAAGTAAACATTATCGAAGATAAAGGTCTGCTCTGCCTGGGTCACGTTCAGAACGTGGTGAACCGGATGGCCGCCCTTCTGTAATGGGATGACTTTGCCTTCGTTGTCGTACAGCTCAATGCTGAACGGAATGTGCAGCGGATATTTCTCTTCCTGCTCGGCGGTTGGCGGCGTGCGCTGGCTGATGGTCAGGGTGTACTGCTCGGTTTCCGGGTTGTAGTCGTCCTTAACGGTGACAATCGGGGTCCCGGCCTGGCTGTACCAGCGGCGGAAATGAGAAAGGTCAACGTTAGACGCGTCTTCCATCGCCTGCACGAAGTCATCGCAGGTGGCCGCGCTGCCGTCGTGACGTTCGAAGTAAAGCTGCATCCCTTTCTGGAAGTTTTCCTCGCCCAGCAGGGTGTGGATCATACGAATAATTTCAGCGCCCTTCTCGTACACCGTCAGGGTGTAGAAGTTGTTCATCTCAATGACTTTGTCCGGACGGATCGGGTGCGCCATAGGGCTGGCATCTTCCGCAAATTGCAGACCGCGCATGGTGCGCACGTTGTTGATGCGGTTCACCGCGCGTGAACCCAAATCGGAGCTGAACTCCTGATCGCGGAAAACGGTCAGGCCCTCTTTCAGGCTCAGCTGGAACCAGTCGCGGCAGGTGACGCGGTTACCGGTCCAGTTATGGAAATACTCGTGGCCGATGACGCGTTCGATATCGAGGTAGTCTTTATCGGTGGCGGTATCGGTACGCGCCAGCACATACTTGGAGTTAAAGATGTTAAGGCCTTTATTCTCCATCGCGCCCATATTGAAGAAGTCGACGGCGACGATCATATAGATGTCGAGATCGTATTCGAGGCCGAAGCGCTCTTCGTCCCACTTCATGGAGTTAATGAGTGAGGTCATCGCCCACGGCGCGCGGTCGAGGTTGCCGCGGTCAACGAACAACTCCAGCGCCACTTCACGGCCAGAGCGGGTTTTGAAGGTGTCGCGCAGCACGTCGAAATCACCCGCCACCAGCGCAAACAGATAGCACGGTTTCGGGAACGGATCCTGCCACTGCACCCAGTGACGGCCATTTTCCAGCTCGCCCTCACCGACGCGGTTACCGTTGGAGAGCAGGAACGGATAGAGCGTTTTATCGGCAATGATTTTGGTGGTAAAGCGCGCCAGCACGTCCGGGCGGTCCAGGTACCAGGTAATGTGGCGGAAGCCTTCGGCTTCACACTGCGTGCACAGCGCCACGCCAGACTGGTAGAGCCCTTCCAGCGCCGTATTGGCCGCAGGGCTGATCTCATTGACGATGCGCAGCGTAAAGCGTTCCGGCAGGTTGTCGATGACCAGCTGGTTGCCTTCTTCTTTATAGTCTGACCAGGGTTCATCGTTAATGTGCAGGGAGACCAGCGTCAGGTCTTCGCCATCCAGACGCAGCGGTACGGCAGTCGCGCTGTGGCGCGTCACCTGGCTTACCGCCGTTACAACGGTTTTTGTGGCATCCAGGTCAAAAGTCAGATCTATATCGCTAATCAGGTATTCCGGCGCACGGTAGTCGTGGCGGTATTTGGCTTGTGGCTGTTGTGTCATAGAAAACCTTATGCATCGTTTGTCGAGTAACGTTTCAATATATTCCTGTTGTGTAAAACGCGCTATGCAGAATGTTCATCTTTTCAGGCAGAAACTCCTTTTTTGCTACATTTGTATAACACGGGGCACGAAATGCTCTCGACCATAAAGTGTGCTTATGTTGTGATCGGGGTTCAATAAATCACTAAACAAGGTATACTCCGGAGTTGTTTATTGTACTAAACGCTCCCGTGAGAGGATGCTACAGCGCACCTATGACTCAATTCGCTTCTCCGGTTCTGCATACGTTGCTGGATACCGACGCGTATAAACTGCATATGCAGCAAGCCGTTTTCCACCATTACTATGACGTTCACGTCGCGGCGGAATTCCGCTGCCGTGGTGACGACTTGCTCGGTATTTACGCAGACTCCATTCGTGAACAGGTCGATGCGATGCAGCATCTGACGCTGCAGGACGACGAATATCAGTGGCTTTCAGGCCTGCCTTTCTTCAAAGCGGATTATCTGAACTGGCTGCGCGACTTCCGCTATAAGCCAGAACAGGTCACCGTAACCAACGAGAACGGCAAGCTGGATATTCGTCTTGAAGGTCCGTGGCGGGAAGTGATCATGTGGGAAGTGCCGCTTCTGGCAGTGATTAGCGAGTTGGCTCACCGCTACCGTTCGCCGGAAACGGGCGTCGAGCAGGCAGTTGCCTCGCTGGAAAACAAACTTGCAGCCTTCTCTACGCTGACCGAAGGGCTGGATATGTCCCGCTTCCGCCTGATGGATTTCGGCACCCGTCGCCGCTTCTCTCGCGACGTTCAGGAGGCCATTGTAAAACGTCTGCAACTTGAGCCGTGGTTCGTGGGCACCAGTAACTACGATCTGGCGCGTCGCCTTAGCCTGACGCCAATGGGCACCCAGGCGCACGAATGGTTCCAGGCGCATCAGCAAATTAGCCCTGACCTGGCTAACAGCCAACGTGCGGCACTGGCTGCGTGGCTTGAAGAGTATCCAAATCAACTCGGGATCGCCCTGACCGACTGTATTACGATGGATGCCTTCCTGCGCGATTTTGGCCCCGAGTTTGCTGAGCGTTACCAGGGGTTACGCCACGATTCCGGGGATCCGGTTGAATGGGGCGAAAAGGCGATTGCCCATTACCAAAAACTTGGCATTGACCCGATGAGCAAGGTGCTGGTCTTCTCCGATAATCTCGACCTGGCGAAAGCCGTCGAACTGTATCGTCATTTCAGTACCAGAATTAATCTGGGCTTCGGGATCGGTACCCGGTTGACCTGCGATATCCCTCAGGTAAAACCACTGAACATTGTGATAAAACTGGTGGAATGTAACGGCAAGCCGGTGGCGAAACTCTCCGATAGCCCGGGTAAAACCATCTGCCATGACAAAGCGTTTGTCCGCGCATTGCGCAAAGCGTTCGATCTCCCCCAGATCAAAAAAGCCAGTTAAGCGCTGACGGGTGCCTTCAGGGCTCCCTTCCCTTATTTATTTCTCAATTCTTCTCTTTTGACTGCGAAATTTACTTGTCTGATAGCGGATGGCAGGTAACATAGATATCCCCCCATAAGGGTGGACAAGTGTTTATTTTTTCCGACTATTAACAGAGAGAATATTATGAGCGTTGTGCCTGTAGCCGACGTACTCCAGGGCCGTGTCGCCGTTGACCAGGAGGTCACCGTGCGCGGATGGGTGCGTACTCGCCGAGATTCTAAAGCTGGCATCTCCTTCCTTGCCGTCTATGACGGTTCCTGCTTTGATCCTGTACAGGCCGTCATTAATAATTCTCTGCCCAATTACAATGATGACGTTCTGCGCCTGACGACGGGTTGTTCTGTTATCGTTACCGGTGTGGTTGTCGCATCACCGGGCCAGGGTCAGAGTTTCGAAATTCAGGCCTCTGCCATTGAAGTCACCGGCTGGGTTGAAGATCCGGACACCTACCCGATGGCGGCAAAACGTCACAGCATCGAATATCTGCGTGAAGTCGCACACCTGCGTCCGCGTACCAACCTGATTGGTGCGGTGGCCCGCGTGCGTCATACGCTGGCTCAGGCGCTGCATCGCTTCTTCGATGAGCAGGGTTATTTCTGGGTGTCTACCCCGCTGATCACCGCCTCCGATACGGAAGGCGCGGGTGAGATGTTCCGCGTCTCGACGCTGGACATGGAAAACCTGCCGCGCACGCCGGAAGGTAAAGTGGACTATGACAAAGACTTCTTTGGTAAAGAAGCCTTCCTGACGGTGTCCGGTCAGCTCAACGGCGAAACCTACGCCTGTGCGCTGTCTAAAATCTATACCTTCGGCCCAACCTTCCGCGCCGAAAACTCTAACACCAGCCGCCACCTGGCGGAATTCTGGATGCTGGAGCCGGAAGTGGCGTTTGCTGACCTCAACGACGTTGCCGGTCTGGCGGAAGCGATGCTGAAGTACGTCTTCAAAGCGGTGCTGGAAGAGCGTCCTGACGACATGAAGTTCTTCGCAGAGCGCGTAGACAGCGATGCTGTGGCGCGTCTGGAGCGTTTCGTCTCTGCCGACTTTGCGCAGGTGGACTATACCGACGCGGTAGCGATCCTCGAGAAATGCGGTGAGAAGTTCGAGAACCCGGTTTACTGGGGCGTCGATCTGGCGTCTGAGCACGAACGCTATCTGGCCGAGAAACATTTCAAAGCGCCGGTTGTTGTTAAAAACTACCCGAAAGACATTAAGGCCTTCTATATGCGCCTTAACGAAGACGGGAAAACCGTGGCAGCAATGGACGTACTGGCACCGGGCATCGGTGAAATCATCGGTGGTTCTCAGCGTGAAGAACGTCTGGACGTGCTGGACGCGCGCATGGAAGAGATGGGTCTCAACCCTGCGGACTACAGCTGGTATCGCGATCTGCGCCGTTACGGCACTGTTCCACACGCTGGGTTCGGTCTGGGCTTCGAGCGTTTGATCGCCTACGTTACCGGTGTTCAGAACGTACGTGACGTGATCCCGTTCCCACGTACTCCACGTAACGCCAGCTTCTAAGTAACACAACAGATAATGGCCAGCATTTGCTGGCCATTATTTTATTCTGTCCTGTCAGTTTTTGTCAGCGTAAAGTCAGCGTTTTTAAACCATCACCCCGTCACAACCACTACCTGTTACGTTTTGTTTCCGCAAAATATCCAGCGACAAAAAATAAACCACAGTCTTATTGCGATTATTACAACCTTAAGCAATAGCACAAATTTCAACCACTTTTTTAGACATCCAGAAGTCTTTTTCCGGTCATAAGAAAAAACGAGTCGTTTAACATCCGTTTATAGGAATTGCCTTTATTCAAATTAATCATAAGGAATTCATATATATAGGAAACAATTTGCTGCTTAATTCACCAGGGCGCGCTGAAATTTGAGATGGTTCACAAAGTTCCGAAAAATACACATTTAGTTACACATATTTTCTTCTTGTAACTTAATCTTGAGAATTGTAGCACTTTCAGGCTAGCGAAACGCTTCGGTGAATGGAAAGATGCCTGTCAGATACATAAAGACACCAAACTCTCATCAATAGTTCCGGAAATATTTATTGACAGAATTTATTGACGGCAGTGGCGAGTGTCATAAAAAAACCAATGAGGGTAATAAATAATGATGAAGCGCAATATTCTGGCAGTGGTAATCCCTGCCCTGCTGGTAGCCGGTGCAGCTAACGCTGCAGAAATCTATAACAAGAACGGCAACAAACTGGACTTCTACGGTAAAGTTAACGCTGAGCACGATTTCGTGACCTCAGGTGAGAGCGACAGCTACGACGCAACGTATGCGCAGATCGGTTTCAAAGGCGAAACTCAGATCAACGACCAACTGACCGGTTATGGCCAGTGGGAATACCGTTTCGTAGCTAGCGATGCAGAAAACACAGCACAGAAAAACAAAAACCGTCTGGCTTTTGCCGGTCTGAAAGCGGGCGACGCTGGCAGCATCGATTACGGTCGTAACTACGGTATCGTTTATGACGTCGAATCATACACCGATATGGCGCCGTCCTTCTCCGGTATGACCTGGGGCGGTAACTACGTTGATAACTTTATGACCAGCCGCAGCACCGGCCTGCTGACCTACCGTAACAGCGATTTCTTCGGTCTGGTTGACGGTATGAGCATGGGCGTGCAGTACCAGGGTAAAAACGATCGTGATGATGTTAATACCTCTAACGGTGACGGCGTAGGTTACTCCCTGGGCTACGATTTCGGCGAAGGCTTCGGTGCAATCGCATCTTACAGCAACGCTAACCGTACTCTGGATCAGAAAGCTGACGGCAAAGGCGATAAAGCTGAAGCATGGGGCGTGGGTCTGAAATATGACGCCAACAACCTCTACCTGGCAACTACCTATGCTGAAACCCGTAACACCACCCGTACCGGTCCAAAAGGCTTAGACGGTTTCGCTAATAAAACTCAGAACTTTGAAGTTGTTGCACAGTACCAGTTCGATTTCGGT
The DNA here is from genome assembly GCF_039718975.1 of Enterobacter chuandaensis. Classification (NCBI taxonomy): domain Bacteria; kingdom Pseudomonadati; phylum Pseudomonadota; class Gammaproteobacteria; order Enterobacterales; family Enterobacteriaceae; genus Enterobacter; species Enterobacter chuandaensis. Next base: position 1,676,325 of record NZ_CP097173.1, on the reverse strand, counting down.
CTGCGTCCAGCAATCTCCTACGTGCAGACTAAAGGTAAAGACCTGGTTGGCGTAACCAATTCTAAAGGCACTTTCAAAGGTGGCGATGCAGACCTCGCTAAATTTATCCAGGTTGGCGCAACTTACTACTTCAACAAAAACTTCAACGTGTGGGCTGACTACTACATCAACCTGCTGGATAAAGACGATGCCTACGCTCAAACCGTTGGCGGTCTGAACGGCAACGACGATATGGCTGCTGTGGGCGTGACCTACCAGTTCTAATCCGTACACCACGTTGTTATATGCTTAATGAACAGGGCTTCGGCCCTGTTTTTTTATGCCTGACAGAAAATAATGGCGACTTTTGAAAAGCCGCACGCTTTTCGTCGCAAACGGTTGGCATTTTGTAAATCTACCGTTAACCTGATAGCGGATTTCACTTCTGTAATCACAATGGAACTTCGTCATGTTTGAGAACATTACCGCCGCTCCTGCCGACCCTATTCTGGGCCTGGCCGATCTGTTTCGTGCCGACGACCGCCCTGGCAAAATCAACCTGGGTATTGGTGTATATAAAGATGAAACCGGCAAAACTCCGGTACTGACCAGCGTTAAGAAAGCTGAGCAGTATCTGCTGGAAAATGAAACCACCAAAAACTACCTCGGTATTGATGGTATCCCTGAATTTGGTCGCTGCACCCAGGAGCTGCTGTTCGGTAAAGGCAGCGCAATTGTGAGTGACAAACGTGCGCGCACGGCGCAGACCCCTGGCGGTACCGGTGCGCTGCGCGTGGCGGCGGATTTCCTTGCGAAAAACACCTCTGTTAAGCGCGTATGGGTGAGCAACCCAAGCTGGCCGAACCACAAGAGCGTCTTTAACTCTGCGGGTCTGGAAGTGCGCGAATATGCTTACTACGATGCTGCAAACCACGCTCTGGACTTTGACGGCCTGCTGGCAAGCCTGAACGAAGCGCAGGCGGGTGACGTGGTCCTGTTCCACGGCTGCTGCCACAACCCGACAGGTATCGATCCAACGCTTGAGCAGTGGGAACAGCTGGCGAAGCTGTCCGTAGAAAAAGGCTGGCTGCCGCTGTTTGACTTTGCTTACCAGGGCTTCGCCCGTGGTCTGGAAGAAGATGCCGAAGGCCTGCGCGCGTTCGCAGCCGTACATCAGGAACTGATCGTCGCTAGCTCCTACTCCAAGAACTTTGGTCTGTACAATGAGCGTGTAGGTGCCTGTACGCTGGTTGCGGGTAACGATGAAACTGTCGATCGTGCCTTCAGCCAGATGAAGTCCGTTATCCGCGCTAACTACTCTAACCCGCCGGCACACGGTGCGTCTGTTGTTGCAACCATTCTGAGCAACGATGCGCTGCGCGCGATCTGGGAACAAGAGCTGAACGATATGCGTCAGCGTATCCAGCGCATGCGCCTGCTGTTTGTGAACACCCTGGCTGAGAAAGGCGCTGACCGCGACTTCAGCTTCATCATCAAACAGAACGGCATGTTCTCGTTCAGCGGCCTGACCAAAGAGCAGGTTCTGCGTCTGCGCGAAGAGTTCGGCGTGTACGCCGTAGCCTCTGGTCGCGTAAACGTTGCAGGCATGACGCCTGACAACATGGCGCCACTGTGCGAAGCGATTGTCGCCGTCCTGTAATTTGCGCCCACAAAAAAGCCTGCGTTAAGCAGGCTTTTTTTATGCTGGTTACCAGACAGGCATCTCATCCTGAAGGAACGGGTTATGGAGCCGTTCATAGCCCAGCGTCGACATTGGACCGTGTCCAGGGATAAACGTCACGTCATCACCCAGCGGCAATAACTTCTGTTTGATCGACTGAATCAGCTGCCCGTGATCGCCGCGCGGAAAATCGCTGCGTCCCACGCCACCTTTGAAAATCACATCGCCGGAAATCAGCAGACGGGACTGGTCATCAAAGAAGACGATATGGCCTGGCGTATGCCCAGGACAATGCAACACCTGTAAAGTCACATTCCCTACGTTAACGCGCTCTCCTTCGTTCAACCAGCGATCGGGCGTCAAAGGCAGACACTCATCAAGGCCAAACATGCGGCTTTGGGCGGGTAACCCCTGCAGCCAGAACTCATCTTCTTTTTCCGGGCCGATAATCGGCACACCGTAGTGTTTAGCCAGTTCAGCCGCTGCGCCTACATGGTCGAGGTGACCATGCGTCAGTAAAATCTGCATCAGCGTCACGCCGCTGTCGGCAACGTCCTGCTTGATTTTCTCAGCGTCACCGCCGGGATCGACAAGCGCGGCCAGTTTGGTTTGCTCGCACCAGATTAATGAACAGTTCTGGGAGAACGCGGTAACCGGAATAATACGATAGTTCATACTGCTCCTGTGTTTCGTTATTACCAGTGCCGAACCGGCCCGGTATCAATATGCACAAAGTTGCTGCTGGGGTAGTATCCTACACCACCTGCGCGCATAGATAACGCGGCTTTGCGAATATTGGCTAACGAAACGCCTTCAATATGGAAATCCATTGCTTGTCCCTTCGTGTGGTAGCTTTTTTTCGCTACGCCACGGCTATGGGCGCGCAGTTCATTATTGGTATCAAGAGAGCGATAGCCAGAAATGAGCTGCACCGGCTTGCTGGTACCCAACAGGCCCTGAAGGCGGAAAAGCTGATCAAACAGTCCGGGGTCGATGGCTTTTACTTTATTCGCGCGGAAATCACGGAAAAAATGGTTGAGTCTTGCTAATTCATCCTGAATATAGCCTCTGCCATCGAAAAACTCCGCTTTTAGCGACTCACCAGTGTGAAGATTGCTGAGCGTTAAAACGCGCGGACGAGGTGTCGAGAGGGTGGCAAATGCTGGCGTCGGCAGGATGGCCGCTGCGCCGAGCGCAACACCACCTAACGCCAGCAGTTTGCGGCGATTAGCGTCAAATTTGTCCATGATAATCAGGTCTACAGGTCAATGAAATCGTAAATATGCTTAGCGCACGAAGGGCACCTTAACTGGCAAAACAGGGTACGTCAAGGCGCCCAACCCCAGTGAATACGCGGCTTACAGCGATATTGCCCCAGATTCACCCTAACTTACGACAACCATTTTTCCCGAACTGCTTCATTTACCTGATTAATTGTTCCGCTTTTGGCAAAATTTGTGCGCCGGATCGCGCGGTGAGATCATAATTGTAAATATCTGTACGATACTGAGTCCGCCCGTCTTCCCCCACAAACGCCGTCAGATAATAAAGATTGACCGGAATATTGTGTCGGATATTGACGTAGCGCGTATCCCCCTGCTTCAGGGTGTCAGAAATACGCGTATCGTTCCAGCCCGCATCCTGCAGCAGCATGTTGGCCAGCTCCGAGGCTTTATTCACGCGCACGCAGCCAGAACTCAGTGCCCGGGTATCCTTCTGGAACAGATTGTGGTTCGGCGTATCGTGCAGATAAATCGCATCTGAACTTGGCATGTTGAATTTGTAACGCCCCAGCGAGTTGTGCGCTCCGGGAGCCTGCTGGAAGCGGAAAGGCAGGTTCGATGCGGTAATCGTCGACCAGTCGACCATATACGGATCGATCGCCTCTTTACTGTTCCAGCCGCGCATCACCGTATAGCCATGACGTTCCAGATAACCCGGATCGTTCCAGACCTTAGGCAAAATGTCCTTCCGCGCCAGCGTCGGCGGCACGTTCCACGGCGGGTTAACCACCACGTTATTTAACGCGCTGCTCATCATCGGCGTTTTGCGATCCGGACGCCCGACAATCACGCGCGAGGCCAGTTTCTCGCTACCATCCTGATAATAAACCAGAGAATAGGCCGGGATATTAACCATAATGCCGGTAGACAGCGTGCCCGGCAGCAAACGCAAACGCTGAATATTAAGCGCCAGCACCCCTGCCCGCTGCGCAGGCGATACATTAAGCCAGTCACGCGTTGACGGTCCAATAACGCCATCGGCTCCCAGCCCCTGAGCGGCCTGGAACTGCTTAACCGCGGCGACCAGCTCGCGATCGTAAGCCTCGGGTTTATTACTCAGGGTAGTGGCCTTGTTCTCTTTCACGGGCGCTGACGGGCTGACCACCACGCTTTGCGGATCGTCGCCAGGCAGAGCAATCTTCGGCCCGCCATCCAGAATACCGGAGCGTTTCAGGATCTCGCGCAGGGCAGGCACATCGCTGCTCCACTGTCCAGGACGCAGCGTCACGGTCCCCCGCATTTGCGGCCATGGACGCGAGTCCCCCACCAGCGCGAGGAGCGACTGGTGCATGGTGGCATACTGTGGATGCGCCGGCGCGAGGCTGGCAATGAAGCGCGGCAGGTCGCCGTTATCCAGGGCTAATTGCCACTGGTTAATCACCGACAGGGCTGGCGTCGCCAGCTTATACGGCTTATCGCTGTACAGCCAGCGGTTGCCATTGACCGGAATACCCGCCACAAACTGCAGGTAACCCATCATGGCATCGGAAAGGACCACGTCCCGCGCCTGGCCAGTGACGGCAGGATCGGTTAACAGCTCAACCCACTTTGTAAACTGCGGCTGAAATCCCGCAATCGCCACTTCCGCCAGCTGTTGCTGGAAGGCGCGTACGGCATCGCGGTTTTCCCACATGGGTTTCATATCACGGGCAGCATAGAGCAGCGTGAGCTGATTGATATAGGCAGGCGTGTAGCCTGATGGCAGCCCTGACTGCAGCTGTTGAGCGATCGATTCCGCATCGATGCCTTCCGGCAGGGGCTTAATCCCGGCCATGATGGCCGTCGCCGGAGATTGCTCCAGCGTCTGGGACAGCGACGTTGGCTGCGCGCCTGTCGTTGCAGAGCTGTCAGTCGGCACAATTTCAGGCTCGTCGGCCTGGGCGGTTAACAGTGGAGCAAACATCACTGTCAGGCATAAACTTAGCGCGGACAGCTGACGACCACATTTTTTCTTAAGCAACATCCCTTGCCCCCTGTTTTCACGACATGCCCATCACGTTGGGGCTTTCTTTCATTATAGGTAGACGGCTACTCTGTTGCCTTACCTTATGTAAAGAAGTTTAAAGATAACGCAGCCCTAAGCACAAGTTAAGTTTAAAAAAAAAGCGGCGCCAGTGCGCCGCTTCGGGTCAGCAGATGCTTCAGGAAGCGTCTGCTGTGGTTTCCGGCAATGACTCCGGCGGCTGCGGCGCGAAACCACGCAGACCTACAACATGAACGTGCTCGCTGTTCTGGAAGACTTTACGCACCAGCTTATAGGTGGTCCCTTTTTCAGGGCTGATGTTTTCCGGCGCCGCGATGATGAGCTGCATATCGAGACGATCGCAAAGCTCGAACAGCGTGGCAATCGAGCGGGCATCAAGACGCGCTGCTTCATCGAGGAACAGCAGTCGACATGGGGAGATGTCTTTGCCGCGCAGACGACGCGCTTCATCTTCCCAGCTCTGGACCACCATCACCAGAATCGACATCCCGGTACCAATCGCTTCACCGGTCGAGAGCGCCCCGGATTCCGCACGCAGCCAGCCGTCAGAACCACGGTTAACCTCAACTTCCATTTCCAGGTAGTTACGGTAGTCCAGAAGCTCTTCACCGATAGTTTGCGGCGTACGCTGGCCCATATCAATCTGCGGGTTCAGGCGCTGATACAGCTTCGCCAGCGCTTCGGAGAAGGTCAGACGGTTGCTGTTGAACAGATCCTGATGCTGTTCGTGCTGCTCAGACAATACGTCCAGCAGCGTAGCATGGGCCTCACGCACGTTGACGTTAAGACGCACGCTGTTCACCTGGCCAAACGACACGCTCTGCAGCCCCTGGTTCAGCTGGCGGATACGGTTCTGCTCGCGCTGAATGGTTTTGCGAATGATGTTCGCCACACTGCGGGAGCTGATAGCCAGCTTCTGCTCGCGGGAGGTCAGCTCTTCCGTCAGGCGGCCCAGCTCGATTTCCATCTGTTCGATGGCTTCAACCGGATCGTCGGTACGAATGATGTCCTGACGGATACGCTCGCGCAGGTGCTGGTAAACGGCCACGAAGAACTGAATTTTACGTTCAGGACGCTTCGGATCCTCTGACATGCGCAATACATCGCGCAGGTGTTCGTTATCCGCCACCGCCAGACGTAGCGCACCCAGCGCCTTATCCGACATGGAACGCAGCTCATCGGCAGAGAGGTACGCCAGCTCGCGGCGGTGCAGGCGACGCTCAACGTTGTTGTCTTTCACCATGCGCATTACGGCGCACCAGCCCGCTTTCGCCGTCACGACCTGCTCGCGCATTTCATGATAGTCGCGTTCCAGCTTGCGCAGGCGACGGGTCAGGTTATCCATTTCCGCTTCGCAGAAGGTGAGCGCTTTTTCCAGCTGATTACGACGCGCACGGTTATTGCTGAGCTGGCTATGCAGCTCATCACGACGAATGCGCGCGCGCTCTTCCGCCCCGCTGTCGGCACGGACGCCAATGTCCTGTAGCTCTTTCTGCAGGTCGTTTAAGAGCTCTTTCTTGGTGTCGAAGGAGCTTTTCAGCGAGGCCAGCACCTGATTGTACTGGTTCAGCTGAGCCGAGTGGCTGCGCATTGCTTCGCGGGCGCGGGTACGTTCCGCTTCCGCCTGCTCAAGGCGCTGACGCAATTTTTCATTCAGGTCGCTGTTACCGCTCAGCATTTCAGCCGAATCGGAGTAGCCGAAGTGCGCACGACGCTGCACTACTTCCGTCAGGGCAAACGCCTGCTGACGCGCTTCGCGCTGCACCTGCTGTGACCAGGCATAATCTTCTTTTAACTGCTCGAACTGTTCCGGGTCGCTCTGCAGTACAGACACGACGGGCTCCAGCTTCGCCAGCTGGTTGCCGTGCTGCTGCACGAAACGCGCGGCTTCCTGGGCTTCATCCAGACGTTCCTGAATCTCATCCACGCGGTCGGCCAGCGTGTCATCCGCCAGCAGGTTCAGGCGCGGCAGGATGCGGTTAAGGGCAGCGACGCCCTCTTTCGCCTGTTCAAACTGGACGCGGCTCTGCTGGTTGTCACTTTCATGGCTTGCAATGGCACGTTCCAGCTCGCCACGGCGGGTATTGAGCTTGCGGATTTCCGCTTCCGGGTCGGCTTCAAACGCCACGCCCAGATGGCTGCCGATAAAGCGGCTGAACGCCTGGTGCAGACGCTGGGTTTTCTGTACGTCAAACGAAAGGGTGGCAAAACGTTCAGACAGCGTTTCACGCTCGGCGTGCAGGCTTTCGATGCGGCTTTCGCGCGCGGCGCGGCCAAACAGCGGCAGCTCCGGGAAGCGGGAGTAACGCCACTGGCGATCGGCGATTTTCACCACCACCGCTTTTTCCAGCTCGTCAACGCTGAAGACGCTGTCATCGAACGACTGCGGATCCCCTTCGATCAGATAGAGATCTTCCGGACAATCTTCCAGTCCTGCGAGCTGCTCAGAAATCAGCGACAGATCCGGCACCACAATTGCGTTGCGGGATGGACCATACAGCGCGGAGAAGTATGGTGCATCATCAAGGCCGACGTCGTCGTAAATCTCTGACAGCAGCACGCCGCCAAAACGCTCGGCTAAGGCATTCAGACGCGGATCTTCTGACCCGCCCGGCTGGCTTAAGCGCTCGATTTCTTCATCGACGTCGCGCTTGCGGGCGCCCACTTCATCACGCTCAACAATCGCTTCGCGTTCGCGCTCCAGCAGCTGCTGCAGGTATTCGGTCACTTCCTGGCTGGACTCGAACTGCTCGCCGCACTGTTCGCTGAGCTGGTTCAGGCTGCTTTGCGCTGCCAGCCAGACCGGCGCACGCTGCAGGAGTGCCTTCGAACGGGACTGAAGCTGCTCCAGCTCCTGACGCAGCGTCATACGCTGCTCGCTGGCGTTTGATACGGTATCGGAAAGGGCCGCAATACGCGCTTCCAGCTCCTGATGCAGCGCCTCAAGTTCGTCGAAATCGTAATTTTTACCCTGACGCTTGCAGAACTCGGCCAGCAGACGCTCGGCTTCCTGCTGCTCGCGCAGACGCTGTTCCAGCTCGTTCAGACGCATACGCAGCGGCTGCACCTGCTCGGCCAGATGGCGCTGGTTGACGCCGTCGCGCAGCAGTTCACGGGCAACATCCCAGGCTTCGTTACGCGCCAGCGGGCCATTAATGGCAACCACCAGTTGATAAGCCTGCTCAAACTGGCTGTGCGCCGTTTGCGCGACGCTCATTTTCTGTTCAAGCGAGAGCAGTTTCTCGGTAGCTTCCTGCTCTTTGGCCTGGAAGGTATCCAGCCATTCGTCGGCGCTGTCCGGCGTCAGGTCTGGCAGATGGCACAGCTCTTTTGCACGCTGTAGCGCCTGCAGCGCCTGGTTGTACTGGATCGCACGCGTCTGCTGCACGTCCAGCGCCTGCTGGTAATCGGCAAGCTGGCTTTTCAGCTCGTCCACTTCCAGCTCGGCGGCTTCGGCGCGGGCTTCGTTCTCTTCCTGCATCTCGGCGGCTTCGGCCACCACTTCATTTTGCTCTTCGAGACGAATCTGCAGCTCATCGAGATCCGCTTCGTAGCGTTCGATCTTTTCCTGCTGGCGTAGCGCGGTCTGCACCAGGTTCAGGTGATCGCTGGCAGCCTGGTAATCGGCTTCCAGATCGCCTTCGGCACCGTTGTGTTCGCCCAGCTCGCGCGCCATCTCGACGTGCTTATACTGCTCGGCCACCAGCTGTTTACGGGAGGTAAACAGCTCGCGGCGGTATTCTAATGCCTGATCGAGATGAACGCGGCGCTCGTTAGCATGGCGCATATAGTCCGCCGCCACGTAGTTGGTGGCTTCGCTGATCAGGTGTTTAAACAGGTCGCGGTCAGACTGGGTAACGCGAATCGCTTCCAGCGTCATGCGGTTTTCACGCAGCGCCGCTTCCATGTCCTGGAAGGCCTTACGCACGCCGCTGTTTTCCGGCAGCAGGTAGTCACGCAGGGAACGGGTAATGGCGCTGGAGATACCGCCGTACAGGGACGCTTCGATCAGACGGTAGTATTTACTACGGTCTGATGCCGTGCGCAGACGACGCGCCACCACGCCCAGATCGAACATCAGGGAGTGGTAGTCGGTAATGGAGTTGAACTGTTTGAACTGGACGCCTTCAATGGCTTCGAGCTTGTCTTTCAGCTCCTGCAGCGTCAACACGCGCGCCTGGCGTTCGTTCAGCGTTTCCGTCAGCAGCGCGGTTGGCTGCACGGAGGTTGGCAGCCCCTGGATCGCAAACGGTTTGATATCCACTTTACGGTCGCGGCCGGCGACCTGCTGCAGGCGCACCCCCACCACCACGCGCTGGTGACGGGAGTTGATGACGTCCAGCACGGAATAACAGACGCCTGCTTTCAGCTTACCGTGCAAACCTTTGTCGCGAGAGCCGCTGGTGGCACCCGCTTCGGTGGTGTTACGGAAGTGCAGCAGCGTCAGATCGGGGATCAGCGCCGTAACAAACGCCGCCATGGTGGTGGATTTACCTGCCCCGTTACCGCCGGAGAGCGTCGTGACCAGCTCATCCAGATCGAAAGTACGGGCAAAGAAGCCGTTCCAGTTAATCAGCGTTAGTGAGCGAAATTTACCGCGTTCAATCATTACTCTTCCTCCCCGCTATCCGGCAGATTTTCTTCATGCTCGTCATTGAGCTGCAAATGGTTTTCCACCGGCATCGCTTCACCATCGCGGATCATGCGAAGCTGCGCTTCACGCGCGTCATCGCCCGCACGCACGTCAGCGCCGAAGCGGAAGACAGATTCCGTAATGCGGAATTTGCTGCTGTCGTGGCCCATAAACCAGACCATCCCCAGACGGCGCAGACGGTTCAGGGAAGAGCGAACCTTTTCCTGTAATTTCTGACGGTCAAGATCCGATCCCGTCGAACGGTTGTTCACCAGCTTGAGCAGCTTGCTCTCATCAGCCAGCGTCAGCAGTTCATCGTACAGCTCCTGCTGGGTGAAGATGCCTTCATTCGCCAGACGCTCGGGGCTGAGATAGAGATAACAAAGAATTTTGCCGACCATCATGTCCAGCTCGGAGAGCACGGAGCGCGGGATCAGCGTCGTGGAGCGCGGTCGCAGATAGAAAAAACCTTCCGGCGCGCGGATAAGCTCCACGTTATAGCGGGCGTAAAACTCTTCCAGATACTCCTGGAAGTCCATCAAAAAGGCGTGATTATCCAGCTCGTCCAGGCCAATGTGACGACCGGCACGCAGCTGGCTGTCCAGCGCCGGAAATAACGGATTCGCCAGCGCCTGTGCCAGCTTAACTGGCATCACTTGTTCAATATTTGTCAATGACATGCGCCTGTACCTTGGCTCCGTAATCGTTAATTGGCTGCCACTTCGGCGGCAGTCCGGTGAAGTCTGCTTGCGCGATACCCAGGCGCACCGCCTGGTCTACCACAATGCGGGCAACGTCGAAGTGGCGCGCGCGCGGATATTGCGCCAGATAGTCGCGCACCACGAGCCCAAGATCCAGCGGCGCTTGTCTGGTTTTGTAGACCGCGAGCTGTTCTTCGATCATCGCCGCAAGTTGCTCACGAATTTCGTTGAATTCTTCGTACTCCAGATCCGGCGGCAGTTCACCGGTCACCTCTTCGTCGCGCAACGCCATCTCTTCGTCGCGCATATCCAGCAGACGATCGGCATTGGCGTAGGTCAGCGCCCACGGCGCATCGAAGTAGGTCTGTACCGACTGACGCAGACGCTGGGCAAAGACGCGGTTTTTATCCATATCAATCGCGGTACGGATAAATTTATGCACGTGGCGGTCGTAGCCGATCCACAGGTCGATCGACTGCTGGCCCCAGCTGATAATACGGTCGAGTTTGCTCTGCAGATCGAACACCAGACGGTCGATAAAATGCAGATCGTCATGCGCCAGGGTCGCATCCTGAATGCGCAGCAGGTTGGCCTGCAGTTTATCCCCTGCGGCCTCCAGCGTATCCTGCAGTTCACGCAGCGTACCGGACGTTTCTGACAATAAAAGTTCGCAGCTGGAAATGGCCGCTCGCCAGTCTTTATTCAGCAGCTGCGCGATATCGTCTTTCACCTGCTGCTGCTGCTCGTCCATCAGGCGCTGAGTGAGATCGATACTGTCGAAAATCTCGGCCACCGAGTATTTCAGCGGCGCGTAAACGTTGCGGTGCCAGTGGAATTCGTCACCGTTTTCATCTGCCGCGTCGGCGGCGCGCTTAAGCTCACCCGCCACGATCGAGAGCTGCATGGAGAGACGCAGCGTGGAGAATTCGCGCTGGCGAATGTAGTAGTCGGTGATGCCGATACCCAGCGGCGTCAGGCGATAGATGGCGTTTCCTTCCGCCTGCTCGCTGGTAAAGCGGTTCAGCAGACGTTGACGCACCATATCGTTGATTGCGTTGTTGGCACGCACGCTAATGGTTTCGCTGGTTTGCTCAAACGCATCACTGACGTGGCGGAACGCATCCACCAGTTCACCCTCGCTCATTTCACCGTCCAGCCGTTCGCCGTTCAGCGTGGCAACTGCCAGCAGGAAAGAGAGTCTGTCTACCGGCAGCGAGATGGAGAAATCGTTTTTCCTGGCCCAGGCAACCAGTTCGGGGACTGTCTGGGAAAATTCACTCATAGGTTATCCTTGCATCTGCGGCTTGTGCGCGGTGACGTGAATATAGCGGCCAAGGCTAATAAAAGGCTCCTGACGGCAATACCGCGTTTCTAATTCTGTTAGGGTGTCAAAACAGTCGCGCTGTTTATGTTTTTCACGCAGATAATCATGAAACACCCTGACGCCCGTTTTCCCGACGATCTGCCAGCCAATCTCTTCCAGCCAGCCGTAAACCTGCTGCGGGTCGCGCGGATAGTCCGGGGAAAGCGTGCGTTTTTTCTTTTTAGGCATCCCGACCTGAACATAGTCGAAGTTACCTGCCACCATGTTGTGCATCAGGAAGCCGTTAGCATTGTAGAACATCAGCGACAGCGTACCGCCCGGGCGCAACATAGACCACAGGGTTTGTAACACGCTTTGCGGATCGGCAACCCACTCCAGCACCGCATGAAACAATATCAGATCAACCTGGGTTTCCAAATGCTGCGCGATGTCCTGAGCGGCGCATTGTATAAAATGCATGTTGTCGCTCACACCTTTCTCTTCTGCAGCACGCGTCGCGCGGGCGACCATTTCAGCAGAAAGATCGCAAAGCGTGACGTGATGACCGAGCCCGGCCATTTTTATCGCCGTCTGCCCTTCACCGCCACCGGCGTCCAGCACGCGCAACGTTTGGCCGCCAAAGGTCGCCAGAATGGTGTCCAGATCCTGCCAGAGGATCGTCTGACGGAGCTGCCCTTTCGTGGTGCCATAAATGTTGCGCGAAAACTTTTCCGCGATGTCATCAAAATTGCGATCCCGCATTGGGAGAGTTCCACTCGCTAACTGCAAAACCGCTATTTTGTCACACCCGCGCGGAGAATGAACCTCTCTGGTGTAATATCACCGGTAATCACCTGCTGTATGGTCAAAAAAGGAACCAAAAAGGATGCTTTTTACCCTTAAGAAATACGTTGGAGGGATGATGCTTCCCCTTCCGCTGCTGCTTATCATCATCGGGCTGGGGCTGGCGCTGGTATGGTTTAGTCGCTTCCAGAAGAGTGGCAAAACGCTTATTACGTTCGGCTGGCTGGTCCTGCTGCTGCTGAGCCTGCAGCCGGTCGCGGATGGTCTGTTACGCCCCATCGAAAACAGATACCCAACGTGGCAGGGAAACAAGAAAGTTGAGTACATCGTGGTGCTGGGCGGCGGGTATACCTGGGACCCTGACTGGGCTCCCAGCTCGAACCTGATCAACAACAGCCTGCCGCGGCTAAACGAGGGCATTCGCCTGTGGCTGGCGAACCCGGGATCAAAAATGATCTTCACCGGCGCGGCGGCTAAAACCAACCCGGTAAGCACGGCTGAAGCGGGGGCCAGAGTCGCGGAATCGCTCGGCGTACCGCGTTCTTCTATCATCACGCTGGACAGCCCAAAGGATACCGAAGAGGAGGCCGCGGCGGTGAAGCAGGCGATTGGCGATGTCCCGTTCTTACTGGTGACCTCCGCCTCGCACCTGCCACGCGCGATAATTTTCTTCGAGAAGCAAGGCCTGCACCCACTTCCCGCACCGGCAAACCAGATGGCCATCAGCGCGCCGCTCAACCCCTGGGAACGGGTGATCCCCTCCCCGATGTGGTTGATGCACAGCGACCGCGTCGGCTACGAAACGCTCGGACGCCTCTGGCAGTGGTTGAAAGGATCGTCAGGCGAGCCAGGGCAAGAGTGATTTAGCCGCCAGATCGAAGTTAGCGCGATTGAAACGTCCGGTGTTGACCAGTTGCGCCACTTCGTCCCAGAGCAGATAAAGCCAGCGCCGCCAGAGAAACGCCTCTGCAACGGGCGCGCGCTGAAGATAGTGCCACAGTAAACCTTCCCCCGCCCCGCTGTCGCTGAGCCTGAACAGCTCATATTCCCGCGGAGCCCAGAGCATGATTCCCGGCCCTAGCATCGCCAGAAGCTGATCGCTGCGGGAGTCTTTCAGCATGCTGCGCAGGGTAAAATTGCCGTGGATAAGCACGCAGTTGTCGTTAAAGCCATCGAACAGCGCCGGCAAGCACTCGCGGGTGCGAAACAGAATACGCTTATCCTGCATGGTCAAACCGGTATTGTTGAACTGGTTAAGCGTCCCCCACAGCACTTCCACCCGCTGGCGATACCACAGCGGCCACAGGTTTTCCTGGGTGCTGTCGACCGGACCAACAAGCCCGCGGCTATCCTGACGATGCCAGGCCAGCAGCGCCTCGACAATCTGGTCTTTGAGCTGTTCCCAGCGTTCCGGCGTGCGCGCGGGCGCTTCAACGGGCACGCCGCGTAAACGCTCAATCAGCAGTACGTCCGGGCCGGGGTGTTCCTCGTGGGTCATCACGCCGTACACGGTCGGCATACGGACGGTTCCCTCCCGTGCCAGCATCGACATTTTCCAGGCAAGCTGCCTGGCCACGCCCGGCGACGAGAAACTTCGTGCCATCAGCGGCATCGGGTTGCCCTGGCTGTCATACAACGACCAGAGCGCGGTATCGATCTTTTCACTCACGCACTCGACCCGGCTTAACTTCTCACCCAGCAGATGGCTAAGTTCAGCACGCAGCTGTTCCATATGAGATTACCCCCATTAAGACTACTGCTTTTATAATGAGCGCACAGCGTGAAGATGTCACCCGGAAGAGATCAATTAGGATAAAGAAAGGGGAATTTGCGCGGAGAGGACATCCCCCCCAAAGGAGGGATGCAGGCGGGATTAGCGCAACTCGGCGCGGACGCGCTCAAGATCTTCCGGCGTATCAACGCCCGTTCCCGGTACTTCGCGGGCAACGGCAACGTGGATTTTTTCGCCATACCAGAGCACGCGCAGCTGCTCCAGCATTTCGATATGCTCCAGCGGGCTCGGCGCCCAGGCAACATAGCGACGAATAAAGCCGGCGCGATAGCCGTAGATCCCAATATGACGCAGGAAGGTATCACCGATGGTCTCTTTAGAGAGCGCAAAGCGATCGCGATCCCAGGGAATCGTCGCGCGGGAGAAATAGAGCGCGTAGCCTTCGGCATCCATCACCACCTTCACCGCATTCGGATTGAATGCCTCTTCCGCGTGGTGAATGGGCACCGCGAGCGTCGCCATACCGACCTGACGCTGCGCCAGGTTTTCTGCCACCTGACGGATAATAACGGCCGGGATCATCGGCTCGTCACCCTGCACGTTTACGATGACCGTATCGTCACTGAAACCACATTTCTCAACCACTTCCGCCAGACGCTCGGTGCCGGACTGGTGATCGGCGCGGGTCATGCACACTTCACCACCTGCGGCTTCAACCGCACGAGCGACGTCAGGATGATCGGTAGCAACAATCACGCGATCGGCACCGGATTCACGCGCACGCTCAAGAACATGCACAATCATCGGCTTGCCGTTGATGTCCACCAGCGGTTTACCCGGCAGACGCGTTGAGGCATAACGCGCAGGAATAATGACAACAAAACTCATGGTTTGCTCTCTTCTGCCACCAGGGAACGAGCTTCGTTTTCCAGCAGTACCGGAATGCCGTCGCGCAGCGGGAAGGCCAGGCTGTCGAGCTTGCAGATCAGCTCCTGTTTGTCCTGGCTATAGTAGAGTTTGCCGTTGCATACCGGGCAGGCAATAATTTCAAGTAAACGGTGATCCATAGTTCCTCCGTATGGGTAATCGCTAAAGCTTAACACATTCCCTTTTCAGGGCGTGCCTGTTTCCCAGCCACTTCGACAGGAAGTGAATAACCCGTCAGGTACCCGGCCAAGCGTTACCGTATGAGCGTCCTGCCAGCGCGCGAATTCGCTAATGGCGGACGTTAACCCTTTTTCCAGGCTCGCCGTGACCCTGATGCCCTCTTGCAGATAAAGGGCAATGACTTCAAGCGTGCCGGTCTTGCGGTGCATTTTGGCATCCATGCGTCCGACCAGTTTTCCCTTGTGCAGCAGCGGTAAAACAAAGTAGCCGTATTGCCGCTTTGGCGCCGGGGTATAGCATTCCAGCCGGTAGCTGAAGTCAAACAGCTGCTCGGCGCGCTTTCTGTCCCAGACCACCGGATCGAAAGGTGACAACACCGCGCTGTGGGTCGCCCGGAGTTTCCCCTCCAGGGCCTCAGGCAGCAGAGGGAGAAGATCCGCATGCAGCCACATTTCACCCAGCGTTTCCACCATAACGGGAATAACTCGCTGTTCGCGCTGCCATATCTCCAGCAGAGGCTTCAGCGCAGGCTGACGGAGGCGGTAATAGTCTGCCAGCCATTGCGGACGGAAAATGCCCAGGCTACTGGCGCTGTTCTCCAGCATGATGGCCTCGGCCGCCTCCTGAGTAAGCAGGTCACGCTCGTCGTCCCAGTGCGGCATCACGCGATGCGTCAGGTCGTAGACCCGCTGAAAATTACGCCGCTCAATCACCATGACTTTGCCTGACGTGAATAACCCTTCAAGATGACGCTTGTGCGGCTTCCATTCCCACCAGCCGCTTGTGCCTTTGCGCGGATGTTCAAAATCGGCGGAGCGTACGGGGCCGTTTTCCTGAATATGCCCGATAAGCTGCTCAATTTCAGCGGCATGTTCCAGCATCCACGCCTGTCGGTATTTCCAGCCCATCTTTTCCGGAGCAAGCATGCGGTGGCGAACCAGGGCGAAATCGCTGCGGGGCAGGAAGCAGGCTTCGTGCGCCCAGTACTCCATCAGCTCCCCTTTGCAGAGCGCCTCATCCAGCCACTGCGAGGGATAACTTCCCAGACGGCTAAACAGCACCAGGTAAGGGCTACGGGCCACAATGTTAATGGTGTCGATTTGAAGCAGCGACATGCGCTGGACGGTAGAGAGGATATCGGCAGGCTGCGCGCGGC
This sequence comes from Enterobacter chuandaensis, assembly GCF_039718975.1. Lineage (NCBI taxonomy): Bacteria > Pseudomonadati > Pseudomonadota > Gammaproteobacteria > Enterobacterales > Enterobacteriaceae > Enterobacter > Enterobacter chuandaensis. The sequence goes on along the minus strand of NZ_CP097173.1, from coordinate 1,659,962 downwards.
GGCGGGGCTTTTTGAGCAGCCCCTGCGCGGCAAGGTGCAAATGACGTGCGGCTGAAAGCGAGAGTTGCGGTAAAGACATGCGTTTTCCTGTCAGTCAAAGCGCCACCAGAACCGCGTAAGCCTCTACAGCACCAACGCAATCAGTTCCTGGAGCAAGTGTTCCGGCTGTTCGCCGCTGAGTTCAGCGTCAACCGGCAGGTACCACCAGTTATCTTTCGCAAAGGCACGGCATTTCACCGCGTCTTTTTCGGTCATGATCAGCGACTGTCCGGGTACGGTCAGGGCGTCAACCTGCCCTTCCACCAGCGCCTGGTGGTCGGCCAGCGGAACGCGTTTTTCCAGCCGGGCTCCACACTGTTCAAGCGTCGCGAAGAAGCGTGGCGGATGACCAATCCCCGCCATCGCTACCAGTGAAGGCAGCTCAGCAACCGGCCGGCGTTCCCCCGTTGCCAGGTTGATCGCCAGACCCGGCTGCAGATGCATTGGGATTTCACCCGCTTTTGCTTCACCGCCGTTAACAATCACCGCATCAACGGATTTCAGACGCGAAGCGCGTTCACGCATGGGGCCAGCGGGCAGCCACCAGCCGTTGCCGAAGCGGCGAACGCCGTCGATAACAACTATCTCTTTATCACGCGCCAGAGCGTAATGCTGCAGGCCATCGTCAGTAATAATGATTTGTACTGCATGCCCGGCAAGCAGCGCCTGCACGGCGTCGCTGCGCACCGGGGAGACCGCAACCGGCGCGCCGGTACGCTGGAAAATCAATACCGGTTCATCACCGGCTTCGGCGGTCGTGGTTTCAGCCGTGAGCAGCAATGGATAATGCGCCGCTTTACCACCGTACCCACGCGACACCACGCCGGGGCGGATACCGCGTTTTTGCAGCTGCTCCACCAGCCAGATCACCACCGGTGTTTTGCCATTGCCACCCGCAGTGAGGTTACCCACCACGACTACAGGAACCGGCGCGCGCCAGGCACGCTTGATTCGCAGACGGTATAGCAAACGAATGGAGCCGCTCACCAGGCCGTACAACCAGGAGAGCGGCAAAAGCAGCAGCCACAGCGGGGATTCACCGGACCAGATGCGTGCAATCATTCGCCGAACTGCATCTTATGAAGCTGGGCATAAACGCCACGGTGTTCCAGCAGATCGGCATGGCTTCCGCGTTCAACAATGATGCCGTCCTCAACCACAACGATCTCATCTGCCTGCTCGATAGTAGAGAGACGGTGTGCAATCACCAGCGAAGTACGGTTCTTTTGCAGTTCATCCAGCGCTGACTGAATGGCGCGTTCAGATTCCGTATCCAGCGCTGAGGTTGCTTCGTCCAGGATCAGAATCGGGCTATCGCGCAGCAGCGCGCGCGCAATGGCGATACGCTGGCGTTGACCGCCGGAGAGCAGTACCCCGTTTTCACCGATGATCGTATCCAGACCGTTATCCATCTTGTTGATAAAGTCCATTGCATACGCCATACGCGCGGCGTTCTCAATCTGCTCGCGGCTGTACTCGTCAGTGCGCGCATAAGCAATGTTGTTGGCGACCGTATCGTTGAACAGATGCACATTCTGAGAAACCAGTGCAACCTGGTTACGCAGCGACTGCAGGGTGTACTCCCGCAGGTCGTGACCGTCCAACAGGATCTCACCTTCGTTAATATCGTAGAAACGGGTGATCAGGCTGGCAATGGTCGACTTACCGGAGCCGGAACGGCCCACCAGCGCAACGGTTTTACCCGCCGGAATAGACAGGTTGATATTACGCAGCGCGGGGATTTCACGGCCAGGATAGGTGAAGGTCACATTGCAGAACTCAACGTCGCCCCGGGCGCGCTCAATCTCGCGTGTACCTTCGTCTTTTTCCTGTTCGGAATCCAGAATGCTGAACAGCGTCTGACAGGCTGCCATCCCGCGCTGGAACTGGGCGTTCACGTTTGTCAGTGATTTCAGCGGGCGCATCAGGGCAATCATTGAAGAGAAGACCACGGTGATGGTACCCGCCGTCAGCGTCTCCATTACGCTCGGGAAGCTTGCCGCATAGAGAACGAACGCCAGCGCCAGGGACGCAATCAGCTGAATGATCGGGTCAGAGATGGAAGAGGCCGAGACCATTTTCATCCCCTGCAGACGCATTTTATTGCTGACTTTATCAAAGCGTTTGGTTTCAACTTCCTGACCACCGAAGATCAGCACTTCTTTATGCCCTTTCAGCATCTGTTCTGCGCTGGTCGTTACCTGCCCCATGGTGTTCTGCATATTCTTACTGATATTGCGGAAGCGCTTTGAGACGACGCGGATAGCAATAGAAACTATCGGTGCCAGAACGATAAGGATGATCGACAGCTGCCAGCTGTAGTAGAACATCATCGCGAACAGACCGATGATCGACGCGCCCTCACGCACAACGGTAATCAGTGCGCTTGAGGACGAGGAGGCTACCTGCTCTGAGTCGTAGGTAATACGAGACAGCAACGTCCCGGTAGACTGCTTGTCAAAGAACGAGACCGGCATACCCATCATGTGGCTGAACAGACGACGGCGCATGGTCATAACCACTTTTCCGGAAACCCAGGAGATGCAGTAGCTGGAGATATAGCTGGTGATACCGCGTAAGATCATCAGTCCGATAACCACCAGAGGCATCCATAGCAACACTGAGCGATCCGTTTTACCAAAACCGTCGTCCAGTAACGGTTTGAGGAGCGATAACATAAAAGTATCGCTGGCTGCGTTGAGGATTAACGCTACACCCGCCACGATCAAGCCTGCTTTAAAGGGTGCAATCATCGGCCAGAGTCGGCGGAAGGTTTGCCACGTGGAGAGATCTTTGTCGTTATGCATTCAAAAAACCAGCATTTGTTGAAATAGCCGCATATTCTACCCGTTATCTACGGGCGCGCCAAACCACTGATGATACCAGGGCGGTAAAAATTGCTCCCGCACGCGCCGGATTTGCCAGCGATGTTGCGAGAATGTCACTGATATTTGTCCGGCATGGGGGGTATCGTGCCAGATATACCCCTCTTTTCGATAGCGCCGGACCACTTTAGCCGACGGAAATCGCCATGCGTTATAGCGAGCCGCAGAATCCAGAGCAATCTCTCCCTCCACCCGCTGCACCAGCGGCAATGACGAAGAGGTATTGCTGCCATGGTGAGGTACCTGTATGAGGGTGGACCTCAGATGCTGCCAGTAATGGCTAAGCATAGCCTGTTCTGCTTGCGCTTCAATGTCTCCCGTCAGCAGAACGCTCTGCCCACCGTCGTCAATTTTTACTACGCAGGAGTGATTGTTACCCTGAGCCGGATAATTTTCAGGGGGCCAGTGAACGGTGAAGGTTAACCCCTGCCAGCGCCATTTCTGCCCGCGAAAACAGGGGCGATGTTCCGCCTGGCGCAATGGACTTCTCACCCACATCTCAGGCCACGTTTTTTGCAGCGATGCGAGACCTCCCGCGTGATCGAGATGCTCATGGCTGAGAATAACGCCTTCTGGCTGCAGATGATGCCAGCGCAGCCACGGAATGATTAACCGCTGTGCGCTATCCCCACCCGGCCAGGCAAGTCCGGTATCGTAAAGAATGGCTTTTCCCTGCCGTTCAATGACCATTGCCAGCCCCTGCCCCACGTCCAGCATATGGAGCGTCCAGGCGTCGCTTTTCACCGTGCGCCAGAGTGGGAATGTCAGTAAGACACTTCCAGCCAGACAAACGGCAGGGACGGTTTTCCAGGCGCGGAAACGCCAGCCGATGAGGATAAGCCAGGGCAGTAACGTCATGTACTGCCAACGTTGATCAACACTCTGCCAGCCGTCTGGCAGGCGCATCAGCAGCCAGAATAGCCCCGAAAGTGACGTATCTGCTGCATACCAGATGGTGCTTTCCAGCCCCGCCAGCGGCAGCAGATGAAGCAGCATGCCAAGCAAAATCAGCGGTACGCAGACAAACGTTACCAGCGGAACGGCAAAGAGGTTTGCAACCAGAGAGGAAATACTGAAGCCATGGAAAATCAGAACCTGTAGCGGCATGAGAAGTAGCAACATGCCAGCCTGCAGAGAGATCAGGTTCAGCAGCGGACGTATCCGGCGAGCCCACTGCCGGTGGGGAAGAGGCAACCACTGAAACCAGAAAATCAGCGCGGCGACGGCAAATGCAGACAGAAGCAGACTCTGCGAAAGTATGGCTAAGGGATCGCTCACCAGGATCGCCGCGACACAGCAGATCCACACCTGCCAGGGAGACCATTGCCTGACACCGATCCGCAGCGCCGCCAGCACAGCGAGGGCAATCACCGTTCGGAGCGCAGGTGGTTGCAATCCGGTCAGCCAGGCGTAGAAAGCGGCAAAGAACACCCCGACCAGCAGAGGCATGCGCCAGTTAACCCGGTGGCAGGGTAATAAAAACTGGAACCCACGGGCAAGTAACCAGACGATGGAGGCCGCCAGCGCGATATGCAGCCCCGAAATCGCCATCAAATGCAGCGTGCCGGTTTCACGCATCAGGTCTTTTATTTCCCGGGATACATTCAGACGCTCCCCCATCCCCAGCCCGAGAATAACCTCGCTCCAGCGATAAGATGAAAGTCGGTTTTGCAGCGACGTCAGATATTGCGCGCGCAGGCTGCAGCGCCCGTCGACGAGTTCGGCATGGGTGAAGCGTCCGCTTAGCGTCTGATGGCGAGCAATCGCGCTGCGCTGGGAATCATACCCTCCATCATTCAGTTCACCGTGCGCAGGCCTGAGCCTGAGCGTCATCGCCCAGCGCTGACCGGGACACGCTTCCTGCGGCAGATAATTGCCATACAGCGTAACGCCAGTAGAGCCCCACCAGCGTTGACCGTCGACGCGGAGAATGTTTCCCTGATGCTGAGTTGCGCCATCGGTGGCGGTGATCTCTACCTCAGCCTGCACAGCACCGGTGGTTAAATGCTCCATCGGCCAGACGCTCTCCTTCGCGGCCAGAATACCCCACACACAAAATAACAGCGTCATCCCCACATACTTCAGCCGTACGTTTTGGCATGTGGCCAGTGCAACCCCGCCAGCCATCATTATCCACACGGTATAACGCGATGGCAGTTCAGGTAACCAAAGTAATGGGGCTATTGCCAGAATGGCGCATATACCTAAAGCGGGAATTCCCATTGCTACCTCCCTGTTTCAGGGTGGCAGTATGCGGGCAGGTCGAGCGGGGTGTCAGGTGTGAAAAATGCAATCTACAGCAAGCGCTGCAGGGTTTTTAGCGCGTTGCAGCAAACACAACTGAAAATGCGAGACACCTTCAGAATGGTAGCGACGGAGACAAAAAAAGCACCCGCAGGTGCTTTCTTTCGAACCCAGTTTAACCCGCTGGCTAAACTCAGTTACCGTAAATATTGGCGCGATCGCGCAGTTCTTTACCCGGCTTAAAGTGTGGAACGTACTTACCTTCCAGCTCGACTTTATCGCCAGTTTTCGGGTTACGCCCGGTACGTGGAGCACGATAGTGCAGAGAAAAACTACCGAAACCGCGGATTTCAATGCGCTCGCCCTGGGCAAGAGTGGAGGCCATATGCTCCAGCATCTCTTTTACGGCATCTTCCACTGCCTTGGCAGGGATATGCGGTTGCTGACTGGCAAGTCTTTCAATCAACTCTGACTTGGTCATGATTCCTCCGGTTCCTTTCAAACCAATTAGCTTAACAGCTCATTAAACAAGGGCGGCCGTAGCCGCCCTTTGTTATTGATTACAGGACGAATCCTGCAATCTGTCAAGTTTGATCCTCATCCTTCGCGCTGTAAATGCGTTACAGCTCAAATGATGCTGAGAACCTGATATTACTCGCCTTTAGCTGCTTTGAAAGCTTCAGCCATTGCGTTGTTAGAGAAGTTTGCATCTTCCTGTTTGTTAACAGTTGCGATTGCATCTTTCTCATCAGCTTCGTCTTTAGCACGAACAGACAGGCTGATTGCACGGTTCTTACGGTCAACACCGGTGAACTTAGCTTCAACGTCATCGCCTACGTTCAGAACCAGAGTGGCATCTTCAACGCGGTCACGGGAAGCTTCAGAAGCGCGCAGGTAACCTTCAACGCCGTCAGCCAGTTCTACGGTTGCGCCTTTAGCGTCAACTGCAGTCACTTTACCGTTTACGATTGCGCCTTTCTTGTTCAGAGCAACCCAGTTGTTGAACGGATCTTCTGCGAGCTGTTTAACGCCCAGGGAGATACGCTCACGCTCTGCGTCAACCTGCAGAACAACTGCAGCGATTTCGTCGCCTTTTTTGTATTCACGAACTGCTTCTTCGCCTGCAACGTTCCAGGAGATGTCAGACAGGTGAACCAGGCCATCGATGCCGCCGTCCAGGCCGATGAAGATACCGAAGTCAGTGATAGACTTGATTTTACCTTCAACACGGTCGCCCTTGTTGTGGGTTTCCGCGAACTGCTGCCATGGGTTGTTTTTGCACTGCTTCAGGCCCAGGGAGATACGACGACGTTCTTCGTCGATATCCAGAACCATCACTTCCACTACATCACCAACGTTAACAACTTTGGATGGGTGGATGTTTTTGTTGGTCCAGTCCATTTCGGAAACGTGCACCAGGCCTTCAACGCCTTCTTCGATTTCAACGAAGCAGCCGTAGTCGGTCAGGTTGGTTACGCGACCAGTCAGTTTAGTACCTTCTGGGTAACGCTTAGCGATAGCTACCCATGGATCTTCGCCCAGCTGTTTCAGGCCGAGGGATACACGAGTACGCTCGCGGTCGAACTTCAGCACTTTAACAGTGATTTCGTCGCCCACGTTCACGATTTCGCTTGGGTGCTTAACGCGTTTCCACGCCATGTCGGTGATGTGCAGCAGGCCATCAACGCCGCCCAGGTCAACGAATGCGCCGTAGTCAGTGAGGTTCTTAACGATACCTTTGACTTCCATGCCTTCCTGCAGGTTTTCCAGCAGCTGATCGCGTTCTGCGCTGTTTTCGGATTCGATAACGGCACGACGGGAAACAACAACGTTGTTACGCTTCTGGTCCAGCTTGATTACTTTGAACTCAAGCTCTTTGCCTTCGAGGTGCAGGGTGTCACGGACTGGACGAACGTCTACCAGTGAACCTGGCAGGAACGCACGAATACCATTCAGCTCAACAGTGAAGCCACCTTTAACTTTGCCGTTGATAACACCGACCACAGTTTCAGCTTCTTCGTAAGCTTTCTCCAGCGTGATCCATGCTTCGTGACGTTTAGCTTTCTCACGAGACAGCAGGGTTTCGCCGAAGCCGTCTTCTACTGCGTCCAGAGCAACGTCAACTTCGTCACCAACCTGGATTTCCAGCTCGCCCTGGGCGTTTTTGAACTGCTCAGCCGGAATGGCGGACTCAGATTTCAGACCGGCGTCAACCAGTACTACGTCTTTGTCGATAGCAACAACAACACCACGAACGATGGAACCCGGACGGGTTTCGATTTCTTTTAAGGATTCTTCAAACAGTTGAGCAAAAGATTCAGTCATGTTTAATCTTCAGGTTAATATTAACGTCCACCTGGCTCCGTGCCGGATGGGGTTGTTTCACATACCCGCCGTCAATCCATTGCAGCGGGGGTACTGCTAAATCGGTCGCAATTACGCGAGTGCCAGTTTTTGGCGCGCATATTGTAGCGCTTTTTCAATCACTTGCTCAATAGTTAAACTGGTTGAATCCAGAACTAATGCATCTTCTGCAGGAACAAGTGGTGCGACGGCGCGGTTACGATCGCGGTCATCGCGCTCTTTTATCTCGGATAAAAGGCGATCAAAGTTAACACTAAACCCCTTTTCCTGCAACTGAAGCATGCGGCGCTGGGCACGCTCTTCAGAAGAGGCGTCAAGGAAGATTTTTACTGGCGCATCAGGGAAGACCACGGTTCCCATATCGCGTCCGTCAGCTATCAGACCCGGCGCCTCACGGAACGCGCGCTGGCGACGCAGCAGCGCCTCGCGTACGCGTGGGAAAGCCGCTACCTGCGATGCCGCATTCGCAACGTCCTGGGTGCGGATTTCGCCGCTCACGTCTTCCCCTTCCAGGATCACTTCAAGGTTGCCATCGGTGGAAACAAAACGCACATCCAGATGCGCAGCCAGCGGTACCAGCGCCTCTTCAGACGCCACGTCCACATGATGGTGCAGCGCAGCCAGAGCCAGCACGCGATAGATTGCTCCCGAATCTAAAAGATGCCATTGCAATGCTTCCGCCATCGCTTTGCACAGAGTACCTTTCCCTGCGCCACTCGGCCCATCAATGGTGATTACCGGGGCAACTGCCGTCATCTTTTTCTCCTTAAACAAGGCATACCGTTAACATGAACGCCGCGCATTATACGCGTCAACGTGCGCAACTGTTACCTTTGCGTGCAAATTACGGAATGATTGAAGCAGAGTGTAGAAGAAATGAGCGGGAAAGATCGTCAGGAAGCGTAAGGAAATGCCGCATCGGGTGATGCGGCAGAACGTAATCAGGCCAGGGTGCTAATGCGCGCCAGCTGCTCGAAGTAGTCCGGGAAGGTTTTCGCCGTACACTTCGGATCGAGAATGGTCACAGGCGTATCGGACAGCGCCACCAGCGAGAAACACATCGCCATACGGTGATCGTTGTAGGTGCCAATTTCTGCGAACTGCAGCTTTGCCGGCGGCGTGACGCGAATGTAGTCTTCGCCCTCTTCCACCTCAGCACCGACTTTACGCAGCTCGGTTGCCATCGCGAACAGGCGGTCCGTCTCTTTTACGCGCCAGTTATAGATGTTGCGCAGCGTGGTGGTGCCTTCGGCAAACAGCGCCGCCGTGGCAATGGTCATCGCCGCATCCGGGATATGGTTCATGTCCATGTCGATGGCGTTCAGCTCACCGTGCGTACAGGCGATGAAGTCATCGCCCCAGGTGACAACTGCACCCATTTTTTCGAGCACGTCAGCAAAACGAATGTCGCCCTGCACGCTGTTGCGGCCAATGCCGGTCACCTTCACCGTACCGCCTTTAATAGCGCCTGCCGCCAGGAAGTAGGAAGCAGATGAAGCATCACCTTCAACCAGGTAGTTACCCGGAGACTGATACTGCTGCGCACCGCGAACCACGAAGCGCTGATACGCGAGGTTTTCCACCTCCACACCGAAGGTTTTCATCAGATGCAGGGTAATATCAATGTACGGCTTAGACACCAGGTCACCCTTGATAGTGATGACCGTATCCTGCGGTGCCAGCGGTGCAGTCATCAGCAGTGCCGTCAGGAACTGGCTGGAGACGCTGCCGTCAACCTCGACGTTGCCGCCGGTAAAGCCCCCACGCAGACGCAGTGGCGGATAATTTTCCTGCTCCAGATAGTCAATCTGCGCGCCACCCTGACGCAGGGCATCCACCAGGTGACCAATCGGACGCTCTTTCATGCGCGGCTCGCCGGTCAGCACGATGTTGTTGCTCCCCAGACACAGGGCCGCCGCCAGCGGACGCATCGCGGTACCGGCGTTCCCCAGAAACAGCTCAAGTTCTTCACTGGTTTGCAGCGCGCCGCCGTTGCCGGTCACTTCGCAACGGGTACGATCGTCGGAGAGAGTATATTGAACGCCCAACGCTTTCAGCGCATTGAGCATATGGCGCACGTCATCGCTGTCCAGCAGGTTGGTGAGGACGGTGGTGCCGTTTGCCAGAGCTGCCAGCAGCAGAGCGCGGTTCGAGACACTTTTTGAACCAGGCAGATTGATGGTGCCATCTACCCGCGCGATAGGTTGTAACGTCAGGGATTCCATGAAAACTAAACTCTCAACTCAACATAATAAAAACCCCGCAGGGACGCTGCGGGGGTGAAAAACAGCAAATTAACCGTGACGACGTTCGAAGTCGATCATGAAATCCGTCAGGGCTTTAACGCCTTCCAGCGGCATTGCGTTATAAATGGAGGCACGCATGCCGCCAACGACGCGGTGGCCTTTGAGCGCATGCAGGCCTTTCGCGAAGGACTCCTCAAGGAACACTTTGTCCAGGCTGCTGTCCGCCAGCTGGAACGGCACGTTCATACGGGAACGGTTAGCTTTCGCCACATCGTTACGGTAGAAATCGCTCTTGTCGATGACGCCATACAGCAGCTCGGCTTTCTGCTGATTCACCTTGTCCATCTGCGCCACGCCGCCGTTTTGCTTCAGCCATTTGAAGACCAGGCCGGAGAGATACCAGGCAAACGTTGGTGGGGTGTTGAACATAGAATCATTATCGTTCAGCACGGTGTAGTCGAGAATCGACGGGCAGGACTTATGCGCTTTACCCAGCAAATCTTCACGCACGATGACGATCGTCAGGCCCGCAGGACCGATATTTTTCTGCGCGCCCGCATAGATAACACCGTAGCGGCTGACGTCAATGGGTGCAGACAGAATGGTGGAGGAGAAATCCGCGGCAACCACAACGTCTTTGCCGAAGTCTGGCGTCTCGTCGATGGCAATCCCGTCAATGGTTTCGTTCGGGCAGTAGTGAAGATAGGCGGCGTTATCAGAAAGCAGCCACTCGCGCATTGGCTTCACGGCGCGCAGACCGTCAACGGTCACTTTGGCGTCGATAACGTTCGGCGTACAGTATTTGTGCGCTTCTTTTACGGCGCTTGCCGCCCAGTAACCCGCGTCAACGTAGTCAGCCGTCGTTTTGTCGCCAAGGATATTCAGCGGTATGCCAGCAAACTGGCCGCGACCACCGCCATGGCAGAACAATACTTTGTAGTTCGAGGGAATGTTCAGCAGATCGCGAAAATCCTTTTCTGCCTCTTCGGCCACCTGAATAAACTCTTTACCACGGTGGCTGATTTCCATCACCGACGTACCGAGACCGTTCCAGTCACAAAGTTCCTGTTGAGCCTGTTTAAGCACGTCTGCCGGTAACATTGCCGGACCTGAACTGAAATTAAAGACTTGAGCCATTTCCCCTCACCACGCTAAAAGCCATAAGTTATAACTGTGGATATCGGTTTTATCATTCAGTGACACGCGCCGCAATGTCTAAAACTTATGACCGGGGAAATGTGCCCTTCATCACACAAAACAATCTGCCGCCTCGTCGTCACAAAACCGACAAAATCGCTGTCAGACGAGGCGTTTAGCCCGGCTAACCTTCGTCCATTCCGGATTTGCACAACGAGGGCATAATTGATGATCGCCCGCATGCATCCCCACCACATGACTACATTTTATACATGCATACTCCCCGGTTTCAGGTACCACCCTGAACCGTTCTACTAACATATCCGGCAGGATACACAGGCCGGGCTTAACGTCGTCGTCAGCATAGTAATAGACGCTGATTTGCCCGTTGGTTTCCATGATCGCCAGCCGCACCTGCCCGAGCTGTTCAACGCTATTCAGACGCAGCTCCATAAAGAACTCAAACTCGGTCATATTGGCGCTTTGCACATTTTCCCATGCCAGCTGCCCGTCCTTCACAATCACAACCGGCTTCCCTTCCAGAAGATCTTCCAGCTTTTCGCTTTTTGACATCAGCCACATGACCAGACGGTAGAGCAAGGCGAGGGAAACAAAAACGATAAACACCGGTACCATCGGCACGTCATCATAAAAGGCGACATCCCCTGCCGCCGAGCCCAGCGTCAGAATGATCAGCACCTCAAACAGCGACATCTGCCGCACGCCGCGACGGCCGGTAATTTTGAGAAACAGGAAGACGAGTACGAAGGTGTACAGGCTGCGCAGCGCCACTTCACCCAGAAATTCAGGAGGAACTTTATCAAACGCCATCCGCTGGAGATCAAATGCTTTCATTTTTCTATGCCTTAACAGTGAGTTACTGACAGTAAGCATAGCCCAGCCATTTATTTTCGCCGGAGATAGCACCCGTCACGCAAAACCCGTATCATTGCGCGCTTTACGTACGATAAAAGTGAACGCCATGACTCAAACGTTTATCCCCGGCAAAGACGCCGCTCTGGAAGATTCCATCGCTCGCTTCCAGCAGAAACTGACCGACCTGGGCTTTAATATCGAAGAAGCCTCCTGGCTGAACCCGGTGCCTCACGTCTGGTCCGTGCATATCCGCGACAAAGACTGCGCGCTGTGCTTTACCAACGGTAAAGGCGCAACCAAAAAAGCGGCGCTGGCTTCTGCGCTGGGTGAGTATTTTGAGCGTCTGTCCACCAACTATTTCTTCGCCGATTTCTGGCTGGGCGAAACCATCGCCAACGGCCCGTTCGTTCACTATCCGAACGAAAAATGGTTCCCGCTTCCCGAAGACGACGAACTACCGGAAGGCATTCTGGATGCCCGTCTGCGCGCGTTCTACGATCCGGAAAACGAACTGACTGCCAGCATGCTGATCGATCTCCAGTCTGGCAATGAAGAGCGTGGGATCTGCGCCCTGCCGTTCACCCGTCAGTCTGACGAGCAGACCGTGTATATTCCGATGAATATCGTCGGCAACCTGTATGTGTCCAACGGCATGTCCGCTGGTAATACCCGCAATGAAGCGCGCGTGCAGGGTCTATCCGAAGTGTTCGAGCGCCACATTAAAAACCGCATCATCGCTGAATCCATCAGCCTGCCGGAGATCCCGGCAGACGTGCTGGCGCGCTACCCGGGTGTGGTGGAATCCATCGCGAAACTGGAAGCAGAAGGTTTCCCAATCTTTGCGTATGACGGCTCTCTGGGCGGCAAATATCCGGTTATCTGCGTCGTGCTGTTTAACCCGACTAACGGCACCTGCTTCGCCTCCTTCGGCGCGCATCCTGACTTCGGCGTGGCGCTGGAGCGTACCGTGACCGAACTGCTGCAAGGCCGTAGTCTGAAAGATCTCGATGTCTTTACTCCGCCAACCTTTGACGATGAAGAAGTCGCCGAGCACACCAACCTCGAAACCCACTTCATCGACTCCAGCGGTTTGATCTCCTGGGATATGTTTAAGCAGGACGCTGACTATCCGTTCGTGGACTGGAGCTTTGCCGGCACCACAGAAGAAGAGTTCGCCACACTGATGGCAATCTTCAACGCCGAAGATCAGGAAGTCTACATTGCCGACTACGAACACCTGGGCGTTTACGCATGCCGCATCATCGTACCTGGGATGTCCGATATCTACCCGGCGGAAGATCTGTGGCTCGCCAACAACAGCATGGGCGCGCACCTGCGTGAGACTCTACTCTCCCTGCCGGGCAGCGAGTGGGAAAAAGAAGATTATCTCAACCTGATCGCCCAGCTGGACGATGAAGGCCACGATGACTTCACCCGCGTGCGCGAACTGCTGGGTCTGGCGACCGGTAAGGACAACGGCTGGTACACGCTGCGTATCGGTGAGCTGAAAGCGATGCTGGCCCTCGCCGGCGGCGATCTGGATCAGGCCCTGGCCTGGACCGAATGGACCATGGAGTTTAACCAGTCGGTCTTCTCTGCAGAGCGCACCAACTACTATCGCTGCCTGCAAACCCTGCTGCTGCTTGCACAGGAAGACGATCGTGAGCCATTGCAGTATCTGAACGCCTTCGTACGCATGTACGGTGCAGAAGCAGTTGAAGCCGCCAGCGCGGCGCTGAGCGGTGAAGAGCCGTTCTATGGTCTGCAGGCGGTTGATAGCGATCTGAAGGCCTTCCCGGCTCATCAGTCTCTGCTCAACGCCTATGAGAAATTGCAGAAGGCGAAAGCCGCTTACTGGTCAAAATAAGCGCATATAACATTAACGGCTGTAGGCGTATTCAATCGTCTGGGCTATATTACGGGGCAATTTCATTGCCCCTTTTTTTATTTTTTTCGGCAATGATTGTTGATTGTAATAATAAAGTTAAACATGGGTAAATATAATAATATTTAGCCGGGCTTTATTGTTACTTTTTATGGTTAATACTCCATATTAATTAACTGTTTCGAAGGGGGCCGAACGAAAAAATTCAACTCTTTTCATAACTTTTAAAATTTATTTTTATACGGATAATCAAATACTTACTCCGCATTTGTTGTAAAACCATACATACTGCGGGCCTATAAGCCAGGCTAGATATGATCTATATCAATTTCTCTTCTATAATGCTTTGTTAGTATCTCGTCGCCGACTTAATAATGAGAGAGTTAGTGTGAAAGCTGACAACCCTTTTGATCTTTTACTCCCCGCCGCGATGGCAAAAGTTGCCGAAGAAGCGGGTGTCTATAAAGCAACGAAACACCCGATGAAGACGTTCTATCTGGCGATCACGGCCGGTGTGTTCATCTCTATCGCGTTCGTCTTCTACATCACCGCCACCACCGGTACTGCCGGAATGCCTTTCGGCATGGCCAAACTGATTGGCGGCATTTGCTTCTCACTGGGTCTGATTCTCTGCGTCATTTGCGGCGCCGACCTCTTCACCTCAACGGTGCTGATTGTTGTGGCGAAAGCCAGCGGAAGAATTACCTGGGGTCAACTGGCGCGCAACTGGCTTAACGTCTACGTTGGTAACCTGATTGGCTGTCTGCTCTTTGTTCTGTTGATGTGGCTCTCTGGCGAGTATATGACCGCCAACGGTGGCTGGGGGCTTAATGTCCTGCAAACCGCTGACCACAAAATGCACCATACATTTATCGAAGCCGTTGCTCTCGGCATCCTCGCAAACCTGATGGTCTGCCTGGCGGTCTGGATGAGCTACTCTGGTCGTAGCCTGATGGATAAAGCCATGATTATGGTTCTGCCGGTTGCGATGTTTGTTGCCAGCGGCTTTGAGCACAGTATTGCGAATATGTTCATGATCCCAATGGGGATTGTTATCCGCAACTTTGCAAGCCCGGAGTTCTGGACCGCAGTTGGTTCATCCCCGGAAAGTTTCTCACACCTGACTATTATGAATTTCATTACTGATAACCTGATCCCCGTCACTATCGGGAACATTATCGGTGGGGGTCTGTTAGTTGGGTTGACATACTGGGTCATTTACCTGCGTGGCGGCGACCATCATTAATGGTTGTCTCAGGCAGTAAATAAAAAATCCACTTAAGAAGGTAGGTGTTACATGTCCGAGCTTAATGAAAAGTTAGCCACAGCCTGGGAAGGTTTTGCGAAAGGTGACTGGCAGAATGAAGTAAACGTCCGTGACTTCATTCAGAAAAACTATACCCCGTATGAAGGTGACGAATCCTTCCTGGCTGGTGCAACTGACGCAACCACCAAGCTGTGGGACAGCGTAATGGAAGGCGTTAAACTGGAAAACCGCACTCACGCGCCAGTTGATTTTGACACCTCCGTTGCATCCACCATCACTTCTCACGATGCTGGCTACATCAACAAAGCCCTTGAGAAAATCGTTGGTCTGCAAACTGAAGCACCACTGAAACGCGCAATCATCCCGTTCGGTGGTATCAAAATGGTTGAAGGTTCCTGCAAAGCGTATAACCGCGAACTGGACCCAATGCTGAAAAAAATCTTCACAGAATACCGCAAAACCCATAACCAGGGCGTATTCGATGTTTACACCAAAGACATTCTGAACTGCCGTAAATCTGGCGTTCTGACTGGTCTGCCAGATGCGTATGGCCGTGGCCGTATCATCGGTGACTACCGTCGCGTTGCGCTGTACGGTATCGACTTCCTGATGAAAGACAAATACGCGCAGTTCGTTTCCCTGCAGTCCGACCTGGAAAACGGCGTAAACCTGGAAGCGACTATCCGTC
The DNA here is from genome assembly GCF_039718975.1 of Enterobacter chuandaensis. Lineage (NCBI taxonomy): Bacteria > Pseudomonadati > Pseudomonadota > Gammaproteobacteria > Enterobacterales > Enterobacteriaceae > Enterobacter > Enterobacter chuandaensis. The sequence continues at coordinate 1,644,331 of NZ_CP097173.1, read as the reverse complement.
TGCGTGAAGAGATCGCTGAACAGCACCGCGCGCTGGGTCAGATCAAAGAAATGGCAGCTAAATACGGCTGCGACATCTCTGGTCCTGCTACCAACGCTCAGGAAGCTATCCAGTGGACCTACTTCGGCTACCTGGCTGCGGTTAAGTCTCAGAACGGTGCAGCAATGTCCTTCGGTCGCGTATCCACCTTCCTGGATGCATATATCGAACGTGACCTGAAAGCAGGCAAAATCACCGAGCAAGACGCTCAGGAAATGATTGACCACCTGGTCATGAAACTGCGTATGGTTCGCTTCCTGCGTACCCCAGAATATGATGAACTGTTCTCTGGTGACCCAATCTGGGCAACAGAATCTATCGGTGGTATGGGCGTTGACGGCCGTACGCTGGTAACCAAAAACAGCTTCCGCTTCCTGAATACCCTGTACACCATGGGTCCTTCTCCGGAGCCGAACATCACCGTTCTGTGGTCTGAAAAACTGCCTCTGAACTTCAAGAAATTCGCCGCTAAAGTGTCCATCGACACCTCTTCTCTGCAGTACGAGAACGATGACCTGATGCGCCCTGACTTCAACAACGATGACTACGCTATCGCTTGCTGCGTAAGCCCAATGGTTGTTGGTAAACAAATGCAGTTCTTCGGTGCGCGTGCTAACCTGGCGAAAACCATGCTGTACGCTATCAACGGCGGCGTTGATGAAAAACTGAAAATGCAGGTTGGTCCTAAGTCTGAGCCAATTAAAGGCGACGTGCTGAACTATGACGAAGTCATGGATCGCATGGACCACTTCATGGACTGGCTGGCTAAGCAGTACGTGACCGCGCTGAACGTTATCCACTACATGCACGACAAGTACAGCTACGAAGCCTCTCTGATGGCGCTGCACGACCGTGACGTGGTTCGCACCATGGCGTGTGGTATCGCAGGTCTGTCCGTGGCTGCTGACTCCCTGTCTGCAATCAAATACGCGAAAGTTAAACCAATTCGTGACGAAGACGGCCTGGCCGTAGACTTCGAAATCGAAGGTGAATATCCGCAGTTTGGTAACAACGACGCTCGCGTTGATGACATGGCGGTTGACCTGGTAGAACGTTTCATGAAGAAAATTCAGAAACTCACTACCTACCGTAACGCTATCCCGACTCAGTCTGTTCTGACCATCACCTCTAACGTCGTGTATGGTAAGAAAACCGGTAACACCCCAGACGGTCGTCGTGCTGGCGCGCCATTCGGCCCAGGTGCTAACCCAATGCACGGTCGTGACCAGAAAGGTGCTGTTGCCTCTCTGACCTCCGTTGCAAAACTGCCGTTTGCTTACGCGAAAGATGGTATCTCTTACACCTTCTCTATCGTGCCAAACGCGCTGGGTAAAGACGACGAAGTGCGTAAAACTAACCTCGCGGGTCTGATGGATGGTTACTTCCACCACGAAGCGTCCATCGAAGGTGGTCAGCACCTGAACGTGAACGTTATGAACCGTGAAATGCTGCTCGACGCGATGGAACACCCTGAGAAATATCCTCAGCTGACCATCCGCGTATCTGGCTACGCAGTACGTTTTAACTCCCTGACTAAAGAACAGCAGCAGGACGTTATCACCCGTACTTTCACTCAGTCCATGTAAGTGGAATTGACTGAAATCACGCGTTAAAAAGCGTACAATAAAGGCTCCACGTCAGTGGGGCCTTTTTAGCACCCTCTCCACCTCAGTCTCTTTTGTCCGCTATCTATACTCTATGGATATCAGCCAAAACAGACTTAAACACAGCCGGTTTTGAGCTGTGCATACACAGGCCCCGGACGGGCCGATGCTGGAGATATCACCGCAATGTCAACTATTGGTCGCATTCACTCCTTTGAATCCTGTGGCACCGTCGATGGCCCAGGGATCCGCTTTATTACCTTTTTCCAGGGCTGCCTGATGCGCTGCCTGTACTGCCATAACCGCGACACCTGGGATACCCATGGCGGTAAAGAAGTTACCGTTGAAGATCTGATGAAAGAGGTGGTGACCTATCGCCACTTTATGAACGCATCCGGCGGTGGCGTGACGGCATCTGGCGGTGAAGCCATTCTTCAGGCTGAGTTTGTCCGCGACTGGTTCCGCGCCTGCCGCAAAGAAGGTATTCATACCTGCCTCGATACCAACGGCTTTGTACGCCGCTACGATCCGGTTATTGATGAACTGCTCGACGTGACCGATCTGGTGATGCTCGATCTCAAACAGATGAACGATGAGATCCACCAGAACCTGGTCGGTGTTTCCAACCACCGCACGCTGGAGTTTGCCAAATACATTGCCGACAAAGGCATTAAAACCTGGATCCGCTACGTGGTTGTTCCCGGCTGGTCAGATGACGACGACTCCGCGCACCGCCTGGGTGAATTTACCCGCGACATGGGCAACGTCGAAAAAATTGAGCTTCTGCCCTATCACGAGCTGGGTAAACATAAATGGGTGGCGATGGGCGAAGAGTACAAACTCGATGGCGTGAAGCCGCCGAAAAAAGAGACGATGGAACGCGTGAAAGGTATTCTTGAGCAGTATGGCCACAAGGTCATGTATTAAAGAGAAGGCCCGGTAAGAACCGGGCCTTTTTATATTCTATTTAAAGACGCCGTTAATAACGGAGGTCACAATCGCCGTACTCAGCGCAATTAAGACGAGGTCGTCGCCGACCACTCGCCATTCATAGCCCGGGTAGGAAGGAAGCTGGCCGAGCATAGACGCTGGCACAGTTTTCTTCGCAATGCCCGGAGGAAGCGGTTTACCGCGTGCGAGGTTTTTCGCAATCCCCGGAGGCAGAGAGTCATAGCCCGTTAAGCCATAATTCAGTGCCAGATGACGGGCATGATCAAAGCTCACGCGAGCGTCGACGTCATTACCAACATCTTTGCTGTTTTTAAAGCTCTTGTCCGATTTTCCTGGGTTATCCTGACCGTTATTTTGCTTATTACCATGGTTACCGGAATTACCGTGATTGCCGCTATTACCCTGTCCGCCACTGTTTCCGTGACCACCGCCATTCCCGTTACCAGGATTAGCCATGACCGGAGCCGTTGCAAACGTTAAAGACAACACTACGGCAAGTGCGGTAGTGGAAAAACGACGTGTAGACATGATTGCTGCCTTTTAGTGGTAGAACTCATTTGAATTATCGCCAGGCGGGAAAAACAAACAATGAGTAAAAGTCTTATATGTGACAGGGACAAAAAAGCCTGTCATCGACAGGCTTTTTTATCATCAGGCATGAGCCACAGGGGTTGGATGCTCGCCCGCTTTGCGCAGCAGCATCAGGAGATAAATAAATGAGACGCTGGCGATCATGATAAACAGCAAATTATCGGAATAATTTTGCATGAGCATGGCGGTAAACGTCGGTCCCAGCAGGCTGCCGATGGTATAGCTTAATAACAGCGCCTGGTTCATTGCCACCAACTGGTGATGTTCAACTTTCTCGCAGGCCCAGGCCATCGCGACCGGATAGAGCGTGAAGCCTGCGGCCCCCAGAATAAACAGCGCAGGCGCCATGGCGGCATTGCTGAGCATTGCAAGGCATCCCATGATCACCACGAAGACCTGAACGCGTAGCACCAGCAGACGACCAAAGCGGTCCGCCAGACGGCCAATCGGCCATTGCCCCACAATACCTGCACTGACCATCACCGCCATCCAGAAACCAATTCCGGAATCGCTCACGCCCTGATGATTCAGGTAGAGCGGCATCAGGCCATAGAGCGAGCCCAGTACAATTCCCGAGATAATGCAGCCGTTAACGCCCAGACGCGCCTGACGGAGCCTCAACATCGGCCAGACGTGGGTCGCTTCCTGATGTTCGCTGTTCTGGTTCACAATGCGCGTAAAGAGCAGCGGCAGGATCGCGGCCAGCACCATACCGGTTACCCACGGCAGCACGCTCATCAGGTCGGTTGGCAGCTTGCTGACCATCAGTTGACCCAGCACGGTACCGACATAGTAAACCATCATATAGGCCGCCAGCAGGCGTCCGCGGTTGCGGGAGGTGCCGCTGCACATCAGCGCACTTTCAACCACCACCCAAATCATTGCGCAGCCGACACCGGCGATAAAACGCCACGCCATCCAGCTCCAGAAGCCCACCATCAGACCCAGACCGGCGCATCCGGCAGCAAAAATCAGCGAGGCCAGGTAATAACTGCGATTAAAGCCAAAGCGCTTAATCAGGCTACCGGTTAATAATGTGCCCAGCAGGTTCCCGGTAAAAAAGGACGAGCTAACCATACCCACCTGCCAGGTCGGTAAGTTTTCATGGGCGAGCCACAGCGGGACGAGCGTATTTAACACCGCGATCGCGAGGGTCAACAGAAGCAGGCCACAGAGCAACAGAAGCACTGGCCGGGTATAGGTGGTCATGGATTAAAAACCGTGAGGAAGTTCAGATTTCGTGCGCATCATGCCACTGGCAAAAACAAAGTCAATCCACTGATTTAGCCGGCTCGCACAATATGTTCTCCGTCGATTTAAAAAACTTATCCTGCTAATGCAACGCCTGCTATAGATATTAATTATGTATATGTTTTTATTTATTAATGGCCGAAATTAAAACAAAACGACAGTCGAAAAATTTCATGAATGAAAAAGAAAAAGCCGGGCGCTATGTCCCGGCTTTTTATAACGAAAAATGAAATTAGCTGGCGATAGCCATACCGACCGTCATATGCAGGCCGTAAAACACACCGCGACCAATTAACTCCCCTGCCAGCACCAGCACAAAAGCCAGTGACAGGAGCGGCAGTGCAGGCTGATAACCTTTAAGCTGAGGGGCGATCCAGCACACCAGCGCAGCTGCCAGCAACACCACACGCCAGGCCATCAGCGAACCGTAGTCCGGCACGAGCGCAGAAGCCTGCTGGATAGAGCTGTGAATCGTAGCCAGTTCCGCTCCCTGCATCAGGGCGACCATTGCACTCACTACCAGCGCCAGCAGCGAAACGGCTGGCAGCAAACGCATTGCCCAGCCGTCTACCCCCGCAACGCGCAGCAGCAGGTAGCCCAGCAGCGGCCCGCCGATAAACATCGTCAGGAAGAAGCTCATCGGCGTCCAGAAGCTGTACCAGGTTGGGACGGTATCGATGGTGTTGTAGACCCGCACCATCATCCACACGAACACCACGCCCAGCACCATCGTCACGATCAGCCACAGGCTGCGCAGGCCCGCAGGCAATTTCTTCAGCGCAGCCAGCAGCCAGCCCAGCCCGCCGACGGCAAAGAAGATTGCCCCGCTGGCAATTTCGTTACTGAGCGACGACGCCCCTACGCGGTTCAGAGAGTTAAACGCGCGCATCGGTGAGCCCAGGTGCAGCGTAGACGCGATAAATCCAATCCCCATCAGCACCCACAGGCCAAACATGCTCAACACTAAACGCTGCTGCTGTTCGGCATTGAGGTTCCCTTTTAACAGCGCGAGCGCCAGAACAATGAAGCCGCCCACTACGCACTGCCCAAAGACCGTGAAGATCATCAGCGGCCATTCATGCCATCCACTTCCCATCTCACACCTCCTTCGGGTTTGCCAGGTAGCCGGTGGTGTCACCCGTCGGACGGCTGTTGGCGTTAGGTTTAATCACAATACTTGGCTTCGTAAAGTGCGCTGACGGTAGCGGTGCCACAGCGGCAAGCTGACCATGCTTTTGACGTAGCTCTTCTATCGGCCCAAAATCCAGCGCGCGCAGCGGGCAGGACTCGACGCAGATTGGCTTTTTGCCGTCCGCGACGCGGCTGTGGCAGCCGTCGCATTTGGTCATATGCCCTTTGGCTTCGTTGTACTGCGGTGCGCCATACGGGCACGCCATATGGCAGTAGCGGCAGCCGATGCACACATCTTCATCCACCACGACAAAACCATCCTCGCGCTTGTGCATCGCCCCGCTCGGGCACACCTTCGTGCAGGCCGGATCTTCGCAGTGGTTGCAGGCAATCGAGAGGTAATAGGCAAAAACGTTCTGATGCCAGACGCCGTTATCTTCCTGCCAGTCGCCCCCGGCGTATTCGTAAATGCGGCGGAAGCTCACGTCCGGAGTGAGATCTTTGTAATCTTTACAGGCCAGCTCGCAGGTTTTGCACCCGGTGCAACGGCTGGAATCAATGAAAAATCCATACTGGGTTGTCATCGGTTACTCCTTAAACCTTTTCAACCTGGACAAGGTTTGTGTGAGACGGGTTGCCTTTCGCCAGCGGCGACGGACGCTGCGTGGTCAGGACGTTGATATTGCCTGCCAGGTCGATGCGGTTGGCATCCGGGCTGTACCAGGCCCCTTCGCCCAGCGCCACTACGCCAGGCATCATGCGCGGTGTCACTTTGGCTTCAATGTGCACCTCGCCGCGACCGTTGAAGATACGCACGCGATCCCCATTGCTGATACCACGTGCTTTGGCATCCATCGGGTTGATCCACATCTCCTGACGGCAGGCGGCTTTCAGTACGTCGACGTTGCCGTAGGTGGAGTGCACGCGCGCTTTGTAGTGGAAACCGGTCAGCTGCAGCGGGAATTTCGCCGTCAGCGGATCGTTATAGTTTTCGAACCCCGGCGTGTAGATCGGCAGCGGATCGATAACATCGCCTTCCGGCAGCTCCCAGGTCGATGCGATTTTTGCCAGCGCTTCGGAGTAGATTTCGATTTTGCCCGACGGCGTGGTTAGCGGATTCGCCTGCGGATCTTCACGGAACGCTTTATACGCCACGTGATGCCCTTCCGGGTCACGCTGCTTGTACATGCCCTGCTTGCGGAAGGTATCGAAGTCCGGCAGGTCAGGAATCGCTTTACGAGAGAGTTCGTGCAGATGGCGCATCCACCCTTCCTGCGTGCGTCCCTCGGTAAACTGCTGCTCAACGCCAAGACGTTTCGCCAGCTCGGAGGTCATCTCATAGATGGTTTTGCACTCGAAGCGCGGCTTGATGGCCTGGTCGGTAAAGATCACGTAGGACATGTTGCCGCAGGATGCATCCAGCGCGAAATCCATCTGCTCGGAGGCGGTGCAGTCCGGCAGCAGAATATCGGCATATTTTGCCGAGGAGGTCATGTGGCAGTCGATCACCACAATCATCTCGCACTTCTTGTCGTCCTGCAGGATTTCATGGGTGCGGTTGATTTCCGAGTGCTGGTTGATGAGACAATTACCGGCGTAGTTCCAGATCATCTTGATCGGTACATCCAGCTTGTCCTTACCACGCACACCGTCGCGCAGGGCGGTCATTTCCGCACCACGTTCAATCGCATCCGTCCACATAAACATGGAGATGCTGGTCTGAACCGGGTTATCCAGCGTCGGCATACGCTCAAACGGCACTTCATAAGAACCTTCGCGCGCGCCGGTGTTACCGCCATGAATGCCGACGTTGCCGGTCAGAATGGAGAGCATGGAGATGGCGCGGGTGGCGATTTCACCATTCGCATGACGCTGCGGTCCCCAACCCTGGCTGATGTAAGCCGGTTTAGCTGACCCAATCTCACGCGCCAGCTGAACAATGCGCTCAGCCGGAATACCGGTGATGGTGGACGCCCACTCCGGCGTTTTCGCTACCCCGTCGCTCCCCTGGCCGAGAATATACGCCTTGTAGTGACCATTTGCAGGCGCACTGGCTGGCAGGGTTTTCTCGTCATAACCCACGCAATATTTATCAAGGAATGGCTGATCGACAAGATTTTCAGTGATCATCACCCACGCCAGCGCGGAAACCAGTGCCGCATCGGTACCCGGACGGATTGGGATCCATTCATCTTCACGCCCGGCACCGGTGTCGGTATAGCGCGGATCGATAATGATCATGCGGGCATTGGACTTAGCTCGGGCCTGTTCGAGGTAGTAGGTTACCCCGCCGCCGCTCATGCGTGTTTCACCCGGGTTGTTACCGAACAGGACGACCAGCTTACTGTTTTCGATATCGGACGGGCTGTTGCCGTCGGCCCAGCCGCCGTAGGTGTAATTCAGGCCCGCGGCAATCTGTGCGGAAGAGTAGTCGCCGTAGTGGTTGAGATAACCGCCGCAGCAGTTCATCAGACGCGCGACCAGCGTTTTACCCGGTGGCCAGGAGCGGGTCAGCGTGCCGCCCAGCGTCCCGGTGCCATAGTTCAGGTAGATGGACTCGTTGCCGTACTCTTTGATCAGGCGCTGCATGTTGGTGGCGATAATGTCGTAGGCTTCGTCCCAGCTAATGCGCTCGAACTTCCCTTCCCCACGTTTACCGACACGCTTCATTGGGTATTTCAGACGATCCGGGTTATAGACGCGGCGACGCATGGAACGACCGCGCAGGCAGGCGCGAACCTGGTGTAACCCTTCGTAGTTATCGTCCCCGGTGTTGTCGGTTTCGACATACTTAATTTCGCCATCCACCACATGCATACGCAGCGGACAACGGCTACCGCAGTTTACGGTACACGCACTCCACACCACTTTTTCCGGAGCTGCGGCTGAGGATAGTGCATCCGCCGCCGACGCCAGCCGGGTAAAAGGGAGCGTGAAGGCGCTGCTGGCTACAGCCAGGCCGCCTATTGCCGTGGTTTTCATCAACCCACGGCGAGTGACCTCGGCAGCCATTAACGCTTCAGGCGCTTTGATTTTCATAGAGACTCACTTTGGTTGCTCACAAAGAAAAGAGAGGCGGCACAAACCGCTATATAGTTTTATAAATAACGAATTTCTTCGTAATCAGCGTTTTATGCTGACTTTCATTCGGAGGAGTATTACTACTTTAGAGGGAGGGGGTATTGCGTCGTGTCAATTCAGAGGCATAAAAAAAGCGCCCGAAGGCGCTTTTTTGTTGTGAGGCAAAGAATTAGCCGATGTACTGCTGGCCTTTCATGTATGGACGCAGCACTTCAGGGATCTCGATACGACCATCTGCCTGCTGGTAGTTTTCCAGCACGGCAACCAGGGTACGGCCAACAGCCAGACCAGAACCGTTCAGGGTATGCACCAGACGGGTTTTCTTGTCAGATTTGCTGCGGCAGCGTGCCTGCATGCGGCGCGCCTGGAAATCCCAGACGTTAGAGCAGGAGGAAATTTCACGGTAGGTGTTCTGCGCAGGCACCCAGACTTCCAGGTCGAAGGTTTTGCAGGCACCAAAGCCCATGTCACCGGTGCACAGCGCCATACGGCGATACGGCAGGCCCAGTAGCTCCAGCACTTTTTCCGCGTGGCCGGTCATCTCTTCCAGCGCGTCCATGGACTCTTCAGGACGAACAATCTGCACCATCTCAACTTTGTCGAACTGGTGCATACGGATCAGACCACGGGTGTCACGACCGTAAGAACCGGCTTCAGAACGGAAGCATGGTGAGTGTGCCGTCAGCTTGATTGGCAGATCGTCTTCGTCAATGATCTCGTCACGCACGAGATTGGTCAGCGGCACTTCCGCGGTTGGGATCAGCGCATAGTTGCTGCTGTCTGCTTCCTCGTCCAGCGGACGGGTATGGAACAGATCGCCGGCAAATTTCGGCAGCTGGCCCGTACCGTACAACGTATCGTGGTTAACCAGATACGGAACGTAGGTTTCGCTGTAGCCGTGCTGCTCGGTGTGCAGATCCAGCATGAACTGCGCCAGCGCGCGGTGCAGATGGGCAATCTGGCCCTTCATCACCACGAAGCGAGAACCGGTCAGCTTAACCGCCGCCGCAAAGTCCAGCCCTGCGTGCATTTCGCCCAGCGTCACGTGATCGCGAACCTCGAAGTCGAACTCGCGAGGCGTGCCCCAGCGTTTCACTTCAACGTTGTCGTTTTCGTCTTTGCCGACTGGCACGCTGTCGTCAGGAATGTTCGGGATAGCCAGAGCGATATCACGAATTTCGGCCTGAAGAACGTCCAGTTCCGCTTTTGCCTGATCCAGTTCTTCACCCAGCTTGTTCACTTCCAGGCGTAATGGCTCAATATCTTCCCCGCGCGCTTTCGCCTGGCCAATGGATTTCGATCGAGAGTTACGCTCTGCCTGCAGATTTTCAGTTTGTACCTGCAGAACTTTACGACGCTCTTCAAGAGCGCGCAGCTTATCTACATCCAGCTTATAGCCCCGGCGTGCCAGTTTTTCAGCGACTGCGTCTGGCTCATTACGCAGCAGATTGGGATCGAGCATGCTTATCCTGTGCTTATCGAATTAAAATAGGAAAATGTGACCACAGCCTGCGGCCACAAGGATACATTGCCAACATTACCGCAACGATTGAACTAACGGTAGCGTTTTATAGGGCTATTTTGATCCTGTCCGGCGAGCCAGGTGAGCTTTTCACCAATCTTGCCTTCAAGACCTCTGTTTGTGGGGTGATAATAGCGCGTTTGTGCCATCTCCTGCGGGAAATATTCCTCCCCGGCAGCGTAGGCGTTGGGCTCGTCGTGCGCGTAGCGATACTCCTGCCCGTAGCCCATCTCTTTCATCAGTTTGGTTGGCGCATTGCGCAGATGAACCGGCACATCGTAGTCCGGGCGCTCGCGAGCATCCGACATCGCCGCTTTGAAAGCGGTATAGACCGCATTACTTTTCGGCGCGCAGGCCAGATAGACAATCGCCTGCGCAATGGCGCGTTCGCCTTCCGCTGGCCCGACGCGGGTGAAGCAGTCCCATGCAGAGATAGCGACCTGCATGGCACGCGGATCGGCATTACCGACATCTTCTGACGCAATCGCCAGACAGCGACGCGCCACATACAGGGGATCGCCACCCGCGGTGATAATACGTGCGTACCAGTAGAGCGCCGCATCCGGGGCGCTGCCGCGCACGGACTTATGCAGCGCCGAGATCAGATCGTAAAAACGATCGCCTTTGTTATCAAAACGCGCGCTGCGTTCACCAGCTATTTCGGTCAGCAGCTCCTGCTTCAGCACCCGCTTTCCGGCATCATCCACTTCGGCCATATCGGCCATCATTTCCAGCGTGTTCAGCGCGCGGCGCGCATCGCCGTTGACCAGTTCCGCAATCGCCCGACGCGTGTCGTCAGGCAGAACGATATCCTGCCCGCCGTAGCCGCGCGCCTTATCCTCCATCGCCTGAGTCAGAACCTTTTCGATATCCTCTGTGGTCAGGGATTTAAGCAGGTAGACGCGGGCGCGGGAAAGCAGCGCGGAGTTGAGTTCAAACGACGGGTTTTCGGTGGTGGCGCCGATGAAAAAGATCGTACCGTCCTCAATATGCGGCAGGAACGCATCCTGCTGGCTCTTGTTGAAGCGGTGGACTTCATCGACAAAAAGAATGGTGCGGCGCCCGGCATTGCGGTTTTGCCGTGCCCGCTCGATTGCCTCGCGGATCTCCTTCACGCCCGACGTCACCGCCGAGATGCGCTCAACGTCCGCATTAGCATAGCGGGCGATCACTTCAGCGAGGGTTGTTTTGCCGGTGCCGGGTGGCCCCCAGAGGATCATCGAGTGCAGATGCCCGGCCTCAATGGCGCGCGGCAAGGGTTTCCCTGCAGCCAGCAGATGCTGCTGACCGATGTACTGCGCTAAATTTTCTGGCCGCATACGGGCGGCCAGAGGTTGAAACGCATTATCTGAAAAATCGAGCGACAGATTGCCCACTCATGCCTCTTACTTATTGCGTTGGTCGTCCACCGTCACGCCCTGCGGCGGGGTAAAGGTGAATTTCGATGCGTCAACGGCGCCGTTCTGTTGAGACTTAAGCTGATAGCTGCTGCGCTGATCGTCCTGCTCAACCGCGCCGAACTGATTAATGGTACCGTTGGTGCTTACGTTAATGGTGAACTGCTTCAGATTGCCGTTGCTGCCTTTTGGCGTCAGGACAAACTCGTCACCGTTTTGTTTAATATTGTACTGCTGCCAGTCGCTGGCCTGGTTGCGGGCGATCAGCATAAATGGCGTATTGCTGGTCGCATCTTTCAGCCAGGTCGCCGTGGCCTGCTCAACAAATGGGTTGAAGAACCACAGGGTTTTACCGTCAGAAACCAGAATACTTTCATCCGGCTGGGTCATATGCCAGTTAAACAGATTAGGGCGTTTCACCCACAAATCACCCTGTCCTTCCTGCACCGCGTTACCGCTACCGTCAGTCACTTTTTGCGTGAAGCTGGCGTGGAAGCTGCTTACTTTATCCAGTCGGCTTTTAAGGTCGCTGGCTGCATCAGCCCAGACGCTGCTGGCAACAAAACTGGTGAGTAATGCACAGGCGATGGCGATTTTTTTCATTGTTATTCCTTAAAATACGTCTTCCCGAAATGGGGTTTCCGTTTCTATTCTGGACCTGCCCGAAGGCAGGCGACAGAAGAATATGCTTAATTTTTGTTGATTTACCCTTCTTTGCAATCGCTGAAGGTTAATCAAACGGCGGCGGTGCCAGCACCTCACGGTTACCGTTGTGCCCCTGCTCGCTCACAATGCCCTGCGCTTCCATCTGCTCAATGATACGCGCCGCGCGGTTGTAGCCGATGCGGAACTGGCGCTGCACGCCAGAGATGGATGCCTTACGTTTTTCAGTAACGAAATTAACCGCCTGATCGAATAATGGATCCAGCTCTTCGCCGCCGTCAAAGCCACCGCCGCCGCCTTCGCTTTCGCTGTCGGAAGTAATGCCATCAACGTATTGCGGACGTCCGCGCGCCTTCCAGTCCTGCACCACGGCGTGCACTTCCTGATCGCGAACAAACGCGCCGTGCACACGCACCGGAGAGGTGGAGTTCGGGCCGGAGTACAGCATGTCACCCATTCCCAGCAGCGACTCAGCGCCGCCCTGGTCGAGAATGGTACGGGAGTCGATTTTGCTCGAAACGGTAAACGCGATACGGGTTGGAATGTTCGCCTTAATCAGACCGGTGATTACGTCCACAGACGGACGCTGGGTTGCCAGTACCAGATGGATACCCGCCGCACGCGCTTTCTGTGCCAGACGCGCGATCAGCTCTTCCACCTTCTTACCAACGGTCATCATCAGGTCGGCGAATTCATCCACCAGCACGACGATATAAGGCAGTTTTTCCAGCACCGGATGCTGGGCATCCATGCTGTCACCCGGCTTCCAGTATGGATCCGGGATCGGACGGCCCATGCGCGCCGCCTCGGCGATTTTTTCGTTGTAACCGGCCAGGTTACGCACGCCCAGCGCCGACATCAGCTTGTAGCGGCGCTCCATCTCGTTGACGCTCCAGCGCAATGCATTGGCGGCGTCCTTCATGTCGGTGACCACTTCCGTCAGCAGATGCGGAATGCCTTCATAGACCGACAGTTCGAGCATTTTCGGGTCGATCATGATGAAACGCACATCTTCCGGCTGCGCTTTATAGAGCATGCTGAGGATCATGGCGTTCACGCCGACAGACTTACCGGAACCAGTCGTACCGGCCACCAGCAGGTGCGGCATTTTTGCGAGATCTGCCACCACCGGATCGCCCGCGATATCTTTACCCAACACCACGGTCAGCGGGGACGGGTTATCGCGGAACTTGGTATTATCCAGCACTTCACGCAGGTAAACGGTCTGACGTTTCTTGTTCGGCAGCTCAAGACCAACGTACGGTTTACCCGGAATTACTTCCACCACACGTACCGCCACGGTTGAGAGAGAACGCGCCAGGTCACGAGACAGGTTAGAAATACGCGCCGCTTTTACGCCCGGCGCCAGGTTCAGTTCGAAACGGGTGATCACCGGGCCCGGCGAGTAGTTCACCACATCCGCCTTGATGCGGAAGTCAGCCAGACGGGCTTCCACCAGACGGGCCATCTGCTCCAGCGCAAACGTATCAACCGGCTCGACTTCAACCGGTGGCGGCGTCAACAGATCCAGCGACGGCAGCGGCGTGCTCGGACGCTGCAGCGGACGGCTGTCACCGTTACGCATCAGCAGCGGGTGAATCAGGCTCTCCTGCGGCTGTGGCGCTGGCTGCTGGAACTGCGGCGGCTGTTGTTGTGGCTGCTGCGGCTGCGCATACGGCTGCTGAACAGGTTGCTGCGGCTGCGCGTATGTCTGTGTCTGAGGCGCTGGCTGCTGACGCACAGGCTCTGCTTCAGGCATCACGCTCGGGGTGAATAAAGGCTCGCTCGGGCCATCATCCACCAGATCTTTCATTGGCGAGAACTCGAAATCCGACAATGAGAACGGGTTTGCACCAGCAGGCTGTTCGCCTGAGTAACGCTGCTGCTGAGTGGCCGCAAACTGACGCGCTAATTCGGCTTCAGCCGCGTCATCTTCGTCTTCCAGCATCGGTTCATCGTGCTGATAGTCTTCACCATAGCGCTGATTCTGCTGCGCAGCGAACTGGCGCGCCAGTTCGTCCTGCTGCATCTCGTCAGCATCATCCTCGTAGTCTGTCTCACGCGCTTTTTCTTCGGCCATCCGCTGAGAAGGCAACTTGATCCCATAGGAGGCAAGCTCACGACGGGTTGGAACGCGGACGCGGTTAGGGCGAGGCAACTGCGGACCAATCCCCTCTTTCACCTGAGGACGCGGCGCGCCGCCCGTTGCCAGGCTAAAGACAGGTGCCGCCGCCGCTGCGGCCGCGGTAGCCTGCTTCACGCTTTCCGCTACGGGGGCAACAGCAGGCGTCGGGTCGACCGGCGGAACCGAAACCGACGGGGCTTTTATTGCGGGTTCCTGCACCGGTTCAGGCACAGGCTGGTACCATGCCGCCAGCTGTTCACGTTCACGAGCACGGCGTTCTTCAACTTCTTCAAAATAGTACATTGGCGGACGAGACGGTTTCGCCTCTTCCACCACCTCAGGTTCAGGCTGTGGCTCAACATAAGGCTGAGCAGGCTCGACCGGTTCAGGCACATATTCCTGATACGGCTGGGCCACCGGCGGCTCCTCATACTGCTGCGGTTCATACTCAGCCTGAGGCGGCTGATAAGGCTGCTGCCACTGCGCCTGCTGCACAGGAATATAGCTTTCAGGTTCAGGTGCAATTACCGGTTCCGGCGTGTGCACACCCGGTGCGGTCTGCCACGCAACCTGAGGCTGCTGAATAACGGATTCCGGCGGCGAAACCGCCTCGGATGGCGTCACGGCGTCGACAGGCGCGGCATACGCCTGCGCCGCGGTCGTTGCTGCTGCGGCTGCGGCAACCGGAGCGGTAACGGTATGACCGTTAAGCAGCGGATCGTATTCATCGAACTCTCCCGGCATCGCACGGTTGCCGGAGAAAAGCACATCGTCAGGATCGACGGTGGCACCCGCCGCACGGTATTCAACCTGCTCGTCTTCATCCATACGTTTACCGGAGAAGAGCGCCGCATCGGTTTTACGTCCTAGCGGGTTGGCAAATTTTTCAGCGACGCGCTGGCGACGCGCCAGGGCACCGCGCAGAATACGGGCACGACGAGATTCACGACGCTGCACCGGGGCATCGTCCTCCTCTTCGTATTCATCTTCATATTCTTCTTCATCGACCCACGTGTCGTCGCGGCGGGTACGGTTGCTCGCGAAGGTAAGGAGGGTAAGAATAAAGCTGCCGATCTTCTCGGCAATGCTCACCCACGACCAGCCGGTAAACAGCGTCAGCCCGGCTGCCCAGATGCAGAGCAGCGCCAGCGTGCCGCCGCTGCTGTGAAGCATCGGCTGTAGCGCAGAGCTCAGCAGGCTGCCAATCACCCCACCGGAGGCGAAGTACCAGATATCATCGGCGTTAATCGCCGCCAGCCCGCAGGAGGTGAGGATCAGTGCCAGCGCGCCAATCAGGCGCAGGGAGACGGCAAAATAGTCGATGTAATCATCGTTCTGGCGATGACGCCATGCAAACCAGCATCCGCCAATGATAATGACGGGAATGGTGTAGGCCATCACACCGAAAATGAAAAAGAGCGTGTCCGCAAGCCAGGCTCCGGGTACGCCGCCTAAATTATGAATAGGCTCATGCCACGCGGTTTGCGACCAGCTGGGATCGGAGGGGTTGAAACTGAGTAAGGCTGCCATCAGCCACACGGCAAAAAGGGCAATAACGATCAGCAAAGCCTCGAGGAGACGACGTCCGCTGCTTAGCTTCGATAGTGTGACTTCTTTGTCTTCAGTGTATTCCTGGCTCAAGAAAGGCTCTCCAGGTATCAGGCATATCCTGCCTGTTTGCTAAAACGGACAACAGCGCCGGGGCTCCCCGGCACTGTTGCTGTATGGATTAACAGGAGTGTAATCAAACTACGCTGATTTTGCACCTGTTCCGTGTTAGCGCGTCTTAATAACCAGACGATTGCTCTGTTTGACCTCTTCCATCACCACATAGGTACGGGTGTCGTTCACGCCTGGCAGACGCAGCAGGGTTTCCCCCAGCAGCTTACGGTAGGCGGACATATCAGGCACACGGGTTTTCAACAGGTAGTCGAAATCACCGGACACCAGATGACACTCTTGAATTTCTTCAAGTTTTTGTACAGCGGCGTTAAATTGCTCAAACACATCCGGCGCACCACGATTCAGAGTAATCTCAACAAATACCAGAAGTGAGGCATCCAGATAATGCGGGTTCAGCAGAGCCGTATAGCCCTGAATAAAACCCTGTCTTTCCAGTCGGCGCACACGCTCAAGGCACGGCGTCGGGGAAAGTCCCACACGTTTTGAAAGCTCGACGTTGGAAATACGCCCATCCTTTTGCAATTCATTAAGAATGTTACGATCGATACGGTCGAGATCTTTGCCAGGGCGCTTCTTGCTATCTACCATTATTATTGTCTCTCTGTATTCCTTCCCTACTCCTGCCTGGACCCTGTGCACATCACTGTTCAGAGCCTGTACCCGTTAGTCATCACATCGCCTGGTTATGTATTAGACGCGATGCGGATTCGGGTTCTGTTGGTAAGAAGACCGCTGCCCGAAGGCTGTCACCGACATCACGTATGGCGTCTGTCCACGCCATGCGTAGATTTCACTGACACGGTAAAAATGGCATTTACGTGCATGCCTATGCGGCATACGGTTAACGCGGTTTTTTTTCTTCCTTGAATGTTTTCGCAAATGCGCAGGGGATTGTCAAAGCAAAACATCGTTTTTTAGTACAAGATGCCGGATATTCATTTCGGAGGGGTATTAATCCTCATTTTGCTGCCTTATAAACGAGCGGTTTTCAGTAGCAGGCGTGATGTAACCTTGCCAGATCCATCGGGCGCAGCTATTGCATATATCGAAAGCAAAATCCCTGTGCTCTTTTTTTACGGCAACAAATTCCCTACAATCCAGCCCATTGCCTGCCAACAACAATGGGGATCTCATGGGCACGACCAAACACAGTAAGTTGCTAATCCTTGGTTCCGGACCTGCGGGATATACCGCGGCGGTCTATGCTGCACGCGCTAACCTGCAGCCGGTGCTGATCACCGGTATGGAAAAAGGCGGTCAGTTGACCACCACCACGGAAGTGGAAAACTGGCCGGGTGACCCGAACGACCTGACCGGGCCGCTGCTGATGGAACGCATGCACGAGCATGCCACCAAATTCGAGACCGAAATTCTCTTCGACCACATTAACAAGGTCGATCTGCAGAACCGTCCGTTCCGCCTGACGGGCGACAGCGGCGAATACACCTGTGACGCGCTGATCATTGCCACTGGCGCCTCAGCCCGCTACCTGGGCCTGCCATCCGAAGAAGCGTTTAAAGGCCGCGGCGTCTCTGCCTGCGCCACCTGCGACGGTTTCTTCTATCGTAACCAGAAAGTCGCGGTTATCGGCGGCGGCAACACCGCGGTGGAAGAAGCGCTTTACCTGGCGAACATTGCCTCTGAAGTGCATCTGATCCACCGTCGCGACACCTTCCGCGCCGAGAAGATCCTGATTAAGCGCCTGATGGATAAAGTGGCGAGCGGCAACATCGTGCTGCACACCAACCGCACGCTGGAAGAAGTCACCGGCGATCAGATGGGCGTTGCGGGTCTGCGTATCCGCGATACCCAGAACACCGATAACGTCGAAACGCTGGAAGTGGCAGGCCTGTTTGTGGCTATCGGCCACAGCCCTAACACCGCGATTTTCGAAGGCCAGCTGGAGCTTGAGAACGGCTATATCAAAGTGCAGTCCGGCATCCACGGTAACGCGACTCAAACCAGCATACCGGGCGTGTTCGCGGCTGGCGACGTGATGGACCACATTTACCGTCAGGCGATCACCTCTGCAGGCACCGGTTGTATGGCCGCGCTGGATGCAGAACGCTACCTTGATGGACTGGCTGAACAAGGTAAATAATCTTTACAAGTCAGTAACAAACGTAAATAAAGGCGGCGATAAGTCGCCTTTATTGTCTCTCCGTTGTAACATTGCGCTGCCCAACTCTAATAACGTCACCTGCAAAGTACGCAATGGAAAAAACCCGTCAACAAGAGCTAACACGCTGGCTGAAACAGCAAAGCGTTATTTCCCGCCGCTGGCTTACGATCTCCCGTGTCCTGGGATTCGTTAGCGGTCTGTTGATTGTTGCCCAGGCATGGCTGCTGGCCCGCATTCTCAATCATATGATCATGGAGAACATTCCCCGCGAAGCGCTCCTGCTGCCCTTCATTGTCCTGATCCTGATTTTTGTCCTGCGCGCCTGGGTGGTGTGGCTGCGTGAACGTGTCGGTTTCCACGCCGGACAACATATCCGCTACGAGATCCGCCGTCAGGTACTCGATCGCCTTCAGGAAGCCGGGCCTGCGTGGATCCAGGGCAAACCGGCCGGAAGCTGGGCGACGCTGATCCTTGAACAGATTGACGATATGCACGACTACTACGCGCGCTATCTGCCGCAAATGGCCCTTGCCGTCTTCGTTCCGCTGCTGATTGTCATTGCCATCTTCCCGGTTAACTGGATGGCTGCGCTGATCCTGATGGGCACGGCCCCGCTGATCCCGCTGTTTATGGCGCTGGTTGGGATGGGGGCAGCAGATGCTAACCGCCGTAACTTTCTGGCACTGGGGCGCTTAAGCGGCCATTTCCTCGACCGCCTTCGCGGCATGGAGACGCTGCGCATCTTTGGCCGCGGCGAAGCGGAAACCGAGAACATTCGCCGGGCGTCGCAGGACTTCCGCCAGCGCACGATGGAAGTGTTACGCCTTGCGTTTCTCTCTTCCGGCGTGCTGGAATTCTTTACCTCGCTGTCGATTGCCCTCGTGGCGGTCTACTTCGGCTTCTCCTATCTTGGCGCGCTGGATTTCGGCCATTACGGCACGGCAGTAACCCTTTCTGCCGGTTTCCTGGCGCTGATCCTGGCCCCGGAATTTTTCCAGCCGCTACGCGATCTGGGGACCTTTTATCATGCCAAAGCGCAGGCGGTTGGCGCGGCAGATAGCCTGAAAACGTTCCTGGAAACGCCGCTGGCGCATCCGGAACGGGGTGACGTGACGCTGAACGCCAACGATCCCGTGACTATTGAAGCGCAGGACTTTTCCATTCTGTCACCCGAAGGCAAAGTGCTCGCGGGTCCGCTGAACTTTACCTTATCTGCCGGACAACGCGTGGTG
This sequence comes from Enterobacter chuandaensis, assembly GCF_039718975.1. Taxonomy (NCBI): domain Bacteria; kingdom Pseudomonadati; phylum Pseudomonadota; class Gammaproteobacteria; order Enterobacterales; family Enterobacteriaceae; genus Enterobacter; species Enterobacter chuandaensis. Next base: position 1,624,939 of record NZ_CP097173.1, on the reverse strand, counting down.
CTGGTCGGCACCAGCGGCTCCGGGAAAAGTTCTCTGCTGAACGCCTTAGCCGGTTTTATGGCTTACACCGGCTCGCTGCGGGTAAACAAAGCTGAACTGCGTAATCTCGATCCCGACGCCTGGCGTAAGCAGCTCAGTTGGGTCGGACAAAACCCGCAGCTTCCGGCCTCTACGCTGCGCGAAAACGTCCTTCTGGCGCGCCCGAACGCGCGTGAAGATGAACTGCAATCGGTTCTCGACCGCGCGTGGGTCAGTGAATTTCTGCCGCTGCTCCCGCAAGGAGTGGATACCGTCGTCGGCGATCAGTCTGCCGGTCTGTCGGTCGGCCAGGCCCAGCGCGTGGCCGTTGCCCGCGCGCTGCTTAACCCGAGCCAGTTGCTGCTGCTGGATGAGCCCGCAGCCAGTCTGGATGCCCACAGCGAGCGGCGCGTGATGGAGGCGCTGAACGCCGCCTCGCGGCAGCAAACCACCCTGATGGTCACCCATCAGCTGGAAGGCATTGCCGACTGGGATGAGATCTGGGTCATGGAAAACGGCCGTATCGTTGAGCAAGGCAATTACGCCTCTCTTGTTGCCGCGCAGGGGCCGTTCGCCGCTCTGCTGGCTAACCGTCAGGAGGATATCTGATGCGTGCTCTGCTGCCTTATCTTGCGCTCTATAAACGCCATAAATGGATGCTGACCCTGGGCATTGTGCTGGCAATTGTGACGCTGCTCGCCAGCATCGGCCTGCTCACGCTTTCCGGCTGGTTCCTGTCAGCCTCTGCCGTCGCGGGATTCGCCGGGTTATACAGCTTCAACTATATGCTTCCCGCAGCTGGCGTGCGGGGTACCGCCATTACCCGTACTGCCGGACGCTATTTCGAGCGGCTGGTCAGCCACGACGCGACGTTCCGCGTCCTGCAGCACCTGCGCATTTATACCTTCAGCAAGCTGCTACCCCTCTCCCCTGCCGGGTTGGCGCGTTTTCGTCAGGGCGAGTTACTGAACCGTGTCGTTGCGGATGTCGACACGCTCGATCACCTGTACCTGCGCGTGATCTCCCCGATAGTGGGCGCGTTTGTGGTGATTGTGGTGGTCACGCTGGGGCTCTCTGTTCTGGATGTTCCCGTTGCGCTGGCGCTGGGCGGGATCATGCTGCTGACGCTCATCATTCTGCCGCCGCTGTTTTACCGTGCCGGAAAATCCACCGGGGAAAACCTGACGCGCCTGCGCGGAGATTACCGCCAGCAGCTGACCTCCTGGCTTCAGGGGCAAGCAGAGCTGACCATTTTTGGTGCCAGTAAGCGCTACCGCGCCCGCATGGAAAGTACGGAGCTGAACTGGCATGAAGCCCAGCGCCGCCAGTCGGAACTGACGGCCTTTTCCCAGGCGCTGATGATGCTGATCGGCGGCGTGGCGGTGATCGCCATGCTGTGGCTGGCTTCCGGCGATGTCGGCGGTAACACACAGCCAGGCCCTCTTATTGCCCTCTTCGTTTTCTGTGCGCTGGCCGCTTTTGAAGCGCTGGTCCCGGTGACGGGCGCCTTCCAGCATCTGGGACAGGTGATCGCCTCTGCCCTGCGCATCACCCAGATTGCAGAGCAGGAGCCTGAAGTGACGTTCAGAACCGGGGAAACTACGGTGCCTGAGCAGGTGGCGCTGACCCTTGATGCCGTAACCTTCGCCTACGATAAACAGGCGCAGAACGCGCTGGAAGGTATCACTCTTTCGGTCAATGCAGGACAGCGGATTGCGATCCTCGGCCGCACCGGCTGCGGTAAGTCGACGCTGTTGCAGCTGCTGACGCGCGCCTGGGATCCGAAGCGCGGCCAGATTCGTTTTAACGAGACACCGCTGGCAGATTTAAGTGAACAGGCACTCCGTAAGACCGTCAGCGTCGTCCCGCAGCGCGTACACCTCTTTAGCGCCACGCTGCGCGATAACCTGCTGTTGGCCGCACCGGAAGCGTCAGACGATGCGCTTCGCGCCATGCTGGAGCAGGTCGGGCTGCAAAAGCTGCTTGAGGACGAAGGGCTCAACAGCTGGCTGGGTGAAGGCGGTCGTCAGCTTTCCGGCGGAGAGCTGCGCCGTCTGGCGATTGCGCGTGCGCTGCTGCATGATGCTCCATTAATGCTGCTCGACGAACCGACCGAAGGGCTTGATGCGACAACCGAGAGCCAAATCCTTGATTTACTCGCGAATGTTATGACCGGCAAAACCGTGCTGATGGTGACACACCGCCTGCGCGGGCTGGCGAGTTTTGATCGGATAATTGTGATGGACAACGGACACATTATTGAGCAAGGTAGTCACGCAGAGCTGTTGGCGAAACAGGGTCGCTACTACCAGTTCAAACAGCGTCTGTAGACTATATTTGTAGCGTCCTCACTCGCGTACTGGAGTTTTGCTGTCATGCGCCTGGTCCAGCTTTCTCGTCATAACATCGCGTTCCCTTCGCCGGAGGGCGCACTGCGTGAGCCCAACGGGCTGCTGGCCCTTGGCGGTGACCTTAGCCCTGCGCGGCTATTGATGGCGTACCAGCGCGGTATCTTCCCGTGGTTTTCTCCCGGCGACCCGATTTTATGGTGGTCTCCCGACCCGCGCGCCGTGCTGTGGCCAGCGCAGTTCCATCTCAGCCGCAGCATGAAGCGTTTCCATGCTAAATCCCCATATCGCGTCACGCTGAATCACGCCTTTGGGCAGGTGATCGAGGGCTGTGCCGAAGACCGTCACGAGGGAACGTGGATCACTCGCGATATTATCAACGCCTATCACCAGCTCCATGAGCTTGGCTACGCCCACTCTATTGAGGTTTGGGAAAAGGGTGAGCTGGTGGGCGGGATGTACGGCGTGGCGCAAGGAACGCTGTTTTGCGGCGAGTCGATGTTCTCCCGCGCGGTTAACGCCTCGAAAACCGCGCTGCTGGTCTTCTCCCGGACGTTTGCTCAACGCGGAGGACGCCTGATCGATTGCCAGGTCCTTAATGAACATACGGCCTCCCTTGGTGCCGTGGATATCCCGCGACGTCAGTATATCGAGCATCTTGATGCCTGCCGTCAGGAGAAGCTCCCGCGCGACTTCTGGATCCCCAGAACGCTCTTTATGCCCAATACCTAAATGTTTTCCGCATATTTTTTGTGAGGGTGTTATAATTATGCCGCAGAGTAGCTTCTGCCTGTTGCCCCGCCGCCGTTTGGGACCCTCGCTTCAGATAACGTCCTGACGTTTATCCTGTCGTCTCCCCTTTACGAATGCGCTTCCTGTTCGGTTGTACCGTGACGCTTGGGCAATGCGCCGAAACTGTTTTGCTGCGTTTTAATCGCGCAATTCTTTACTTAATTGATGAATTTCGGCATTATCTTGCCGGTTCAAAACTTGGTAGTGATACCCCAGAGGATTAGATGGCCAAAGAAGACAATATTGAAATGCAGGGTACCGTACTTGATACGTTGCCTAATACCATGTTTCGCGTAGAGCTGGAAAACGGTCACGTGGTAACTGCGCACATCTCCGGTAAAATGCGCAAAAACTACATCCGCATTTTGACGGGCGACAAAGTGACTGTTGAACTGACCCCGTACGACCTGAGCAAAGGCCGCATTGTCTTCCGTAGTCGCTAATTGTTTTCGCCTGTAATGGCAGATGAATATTTAAAAGGTCGGGATAATCCCGGCCTTTTTTATTTATGGCTTAGTGCGGCTGTACCGGTAGATGTATTGTGATCCACGGCTGTACAGGAGTGATTAAATCCTCCACCATAGAATGAGCCATGTCATGAAGCAGCCCCGTCAGGTGCGGCAACATATCGCGGTCAAAATGCGATACCAGCAGCACATGGTTTAACGCCCGGCAATAGTCGCATTTCGTTTCTGTATCTTCCAGCAGCCACTCTTTTTGTCGCGGTTGTTCCGCTTCGTCCTCAAATTCCACCACCTGAAAATCACGCATGGATTCTGTGAGGCCGGATTTCACCTCTTCCAGGTAAGCTCCGAGACAACGGCAAACGGGCTGCGTTTGTGGGAGTGATTTGCAGTCGAGGAGGATTTCGGTGAGCAGTTTGCAGCGCTCTGCGAGGGTTGGGAGATCGGGGTTGAGGGAGAGTTCGGTGTAGAGTTGGGCGAAGCTATTAATATCAGTCATAGGTGATCCTTTATGCACGTAAGATTGTCTGCGCACACACTTTCAGGACGCCAATCCCGATACCTGATTTTGCAGGTGCGTCGCCATTTCATTACTGTGGATTTATCCAGCAACTGGCTTCGAAGGAAACTGGAAAGCGCCTCGCAAAATTCCTCTGCGGCCTGTTCCCCTCACCCTAACCCTCTCCCCTGTACGGTCCGGGGACATGGTAGACAGGTGTTCGGGGACATGGTGAACACTTTTTAACATCCTTTACCCATGGTGATCGACTTTTTCTTCAGGTCGATCACCCCCACTTTCGTGCTGTACCACCACACTTCATAGCTGCCGTCTTCCTGCGTCTCCTTCAGCCCCACCCGTTCTCCCCTGAACGCCTTGCCTGCACTCAGGCTTACCCCTTTCACGCTCAGCTTTCCGCTGATATCCACTTTCCTGACCATCACGCCTTCATCATATTCCGGCGGCGTTACGCTCCCGCTGTACTGCCGGGCAGACGGCTGATACCGCGAGGCCGGTACCGCCATATCCAGCCCCTCATGCGGGCGTTCAAGGTTGTAGACCGTCCGCCAGTGGTCGAAGGCGCGCTGCAGCTCTCCGCTGTCCGCGAACCATTTTCCCTGCAGCACTTCCGACTTCAGGCTGCGGTGAAAACGCTCCAGCTTGCCCTGCGTCTGCGGATGGTAAGGCCGGGAATGCCCCACCCGGATACCGTGGCGCATCAGCCACAGCTCCAGCGCCGTCCAGGTACCGGTGGTGTCGCCCCACGGTGAGCCGTTGTCCATCGTCATCCGGTCCGGCAGGCCGTAGCGTTCAAACACGCTGACCAGCTGCTGCTGCACGGTCTCACGCCGTTCATCGGTACAGGGCGCCAGGCACAGGGAAAAACGGGAGTGGTCGTCCAGCAGGGTGAGCGGATGGCAGCGGCCACCGCCAAAGGGAAAGTGGCCCTTAAAATCCATCTGCCAGAGGCGGTTCGGCGCGTCGTGTTCGAAGCGTCCCGTGGCCGGAATGCCCGGTGAAACGCCCGGCAGCAGGCCATGACGGGCCATCAGGTGATGGACGGTGCTGAAGGCGGGCATGGTGTGCCCCTGGTCCTCGAGCCAGCGCTTAATCTTGCGTGCGCCCCAGCGTTCATGACGGTCATGCGCCATGCGCAGCAGGGCCGTGGTGTCGTCTGACGAGCGGTTCGGGGAGTGATGAGGTGCGCGGGAGCGGTCCTGAAGGCCGGATACGCCTTCCTGAACCCAGCGCTGAAGCCACTTGTAGCCGGTGGCAGGAGAAATGCCGTACTGACGGCAGAGGAAACGGATGTTCGCCCCGTCCTGCGAGGCGAACAAAACAAACTCGGTACGTAATGACATGGTATCTCTCGCATCCCAGGGCATAAGCGACTCCATAAACGGGTTCTTATGCATCAGTTGTAAGTGTCTACCATGTCCCCGAACAAGTGTTCACTATGTCCCCGGACCGTACACCCCAAAGGGGCGAGGGAACAGTTCACTGCTCGCTTTAATTTGTAGGGAACCCTCAGCCCATGGGGAGAGGGAGAAAAGCACGCATAAAAAAACCGGGCTTCTGCCCGGTTTTTTACCCTAACGTTCAGCTTAGTGAGCCGCTTCCGGCTTGTGCTTCGCCGCACTCTGGAAATCGTACGTCAGCTCGTTCTTCGCCTGGTCCAGCGCCACGGTCACCTGGCCGCCGTCCACCAGCGAGCCAAACAGCAGCTCGTTCGCCAGCGGTTTCTTCAGGTTGTCCTGAATCACACGCGCCATCGGACGGGCACCCATCGCACGGTCGTAGCCTTTCTCGGCCAGCCAGTTGCGGGCCTCCTGGCTCACTTCCAGCGACACGCCTTTCTGATCCAGCTGAACCTGCAGCTCGACGATGAACTTATCCACCACCTGATGGATCACCTCGGTAGACAGATGATCGAACCAGATAATGTTGTCCAGACGGTTACGGAACTCCGGCGTGAAGATCTTCTTGATCTCCTCCATCGCATCGGTGCTGTTATCCTGGTGGATCAGACCGATGGATTTACGCTCGGTTTCACGCACCCCGGCGTTGGTGGTCATCACCAGCACCACGTTGCGGAAGTCCGCCTTGCGCCCGTTGTTGTCGGTCAGCGTCCCGTTGTCCATCACCTGCAGCAGGATGTTGAACACGTCCGGGTGCGCTTTCTCGATTTCATCGAGCAGCAGTACCGCGTGTGGATGCTTGATCACCGCGTCAGTGAGCAGGCCGCCCTGGTCAAAGCCCACGTAGCCCGGCGGCGCACCAATCAAACGGCTGACGGTGTGGCGCTCCATGTACTCGGACATATCAAAACGCAGCAGCTCAATGCCCAGCGCTTTGGAGAGCTGAACCGTCACCTCGGTTTTCCCCACGCCGGTTGGGCCAGCGAACAGGAAGGAACCGACAGGCTTGTGGTCATGCCCCAGTCCGGCACGGGCCATCTTGATCGCTTCGGTTAAGGCCTCAATGGCTTTATCCTGACCAAAGACCAGCATTTTCAGGCGATTGCCAAGGGTGCGCAGCGTGTCGCGGTCACTCTGAGAAACGCTCTTCTCTGGGATACGCGCGATGCGGGCCACCACGGACTCAATATCCGCCACGTTAACGGTTTTCTTACGCTTGCTGGCTGGCATCAGACGCGCACGCGCCCCTGCCTCATCAATCACGTCAATCGCCTTATCCGGCAGATGACGGTCGTTGATGTATTTCACCGCCAGCTCCACCGCCGCACGTACCGCTTTCGCGGTATAACGCACATCGTGGTGCGCTTCGTACTTGGTTTTCAGGCCGTTGATGATCTGCACCGTTTCGTCAACGGACGGCTCGGTGACGTCGATTTTCTGGAAGCGACGCGCCAGCGCGCGGTCTTTCTCAAAGATGTTGCTGAACTCCTGGTACGTCGTGGAGCCCATCACGCGGATCTTGCCGCTTGAAAGCAGCGGTTTGATCAGGTTTGCCGCATCCACCTGGCCACCGGAAGCCGCACCTGCGCCGATGATGGTATGGATCTCATCGATAAACAGAATGCTGTTGGTGTCCTGCTCCAGCTGTTTCAACAGCGCCTTGAAGCGTTTTTCAAAATCACCGCGGTATTTCGTGCCCGCCAGCAGCGAGCCGATATCCAGCGAGTAGATGGTGCAGTCGGCAATCACTTCCGGCACGTCGCCCTGCACAATGCGCCAGGCAAGCCCTTCGGCAATCGCGGTTTTACCCACGCCGGACTCCCCCACCAGCAGCGGGTTATTCTTGCGGCGACGGCACAGCACCTGAATCGCGCGCTCCAGCTCTTTATCGCGGCCAATCAGCGGGTCGATGCCGCCAACGCGAGCAAGCTGATTAAGGTTGGTGGTGAAGTTTTCCATACGATCCTCCCCGCCTGCTTGCTCTTCATTGTTATTGACCTGGTTGCTGGAATCCGATGCCTGGTTAGGCTCGTCTTTGCGCGTTCCGTGAGAAATAAAGTTAACCACGTCGAGGCGGCTGACTTCGTGTTTGCGCAGCAGATAGGCAGCCTGTGACTCCTGCTCGCTGAAGATGGCGACTAAGACGTTTGCGCCAGTCACTTCGCTACGTCCGGAAGACTGGACGTGGAATACCGCGCGCTGCAGCACGCGCTGGAAGCTGAGCGTCGGCTGCGTGTCGCGCTCCTCTTCACTGGCAGGCAGCACCGGTGTGGTTTGTTCGATGAAGGCTTCGAGTTCCTGACGCAGCGCCACCAGATCCACGGAGCAGGCTTCCAGCGCTTCGCGGGCAGATGGGTTGCTAAGCAGTGCGAGCAGTAAATGCTCGACGGTCATAAACTCATGTCGGTGCTCACGCGCTCTGGCGAAAGCCATGTTTAAACTGAGTTCCAGTTCTTGATTGAGCATAGGCACCTCCCCCAATTTTATGCCTTATCAGGCCTTTTCCAGCGTACACAGCAACGGATGCTCGTTCTCCCTCGCATAGTCGTTCACCATCGCCACTTTGGTTTCCGCCACCTCGGCGGTAAAAATGCCGCAGATAGCTTTGCCACGATAATGAACGGTAAGCATCAGTTGCGTTGCACGTTCTACATCATAAGAAAAGAACTTTTGTAGCACGTCAATAACAAATTCCATCGGCGTGTAATCATCGTTCATTAACATAACTTTATACATAGATGGCGGTTTTAGCGCGTCACGCACTTTGTCTTCCGCCAGCTGGTCAAAATCCAGCCAGTCGTTGGTCTTACCCATTTTGCATAACCACTTTGAATCTACCTCAGATGTTAGATAACAATCATCTATTACTGTCATCCGCGATGTCTGTCACAAACTGTTGCAATAGCGTTAACTGCTTCAAACTTTGGTTGATTATTGTCCCAACTCCAGCGCCAAACGCTTGACGACTTCTTTCGTTTCTCTAAATTGTACAAGCGTGAGATGGCGAGGTTTTGAACAGCCCCCACTCCACCACCGGTTCATTCCATCTTAATTTATAAGATTTACGAAGGATGTCGAAGCATGGAAATGGGTACTGTTAAGTGGTTCAACAACGCCAAGGGGTTTGGCTTCATCTGCCCCGAAGGCGGCGGCGAAGATATCTTCGCTCACTATTCCACCATTCAGATGGATGGTTACAGGACGCTCAAAGCCGGGCAGTCCGTCCGGTTCGATGTACACCAGGGGCCAAAAGGCAATCATGCAAGCCTAATCGTACCCGTTGAAGCAGAAACGGTTGCATAGCTCTCTGTTTTATTGTGTACATCACGCAGTCAAAATGCCAGCCCGATCGGCTGGCATTTTTATTTTCGGGTTATTCCCGCGCCAGCGCATCCACCGGATCCAGCCGCGCCGCGTTGCGGGCGGGCAACCAGCCAAACAAAATACCGGTAAACGTTGAACAGAGAAAAGCGGTCAATATTGCCACTGGCGAAAAGCCAATCTCCCAGCCGGGTAAGAAGAGCTGGAGCGCAAAGGCGATCATCATCGAAAGGGCAATGCCCATCGCGCCGCCCACCAGACACACCAGCACCGCCTCAATCAGAAACTGCTGGAGTACGTCGCTGGCTCTGGCTCCGACCGCCATGCGGATGCCGATCTCTCTCGTGCGTTCGGTCACCGACACCAGCATGATGTTCATCACCCCGATACCGCCGACGACCAGCGAGATCACCGCCACCAGCGTCAGGAACAGCTGAAGAGTACGTGTGGTCTTTTCCGCCGTTTTCAAGAGGCCGTCCATATTCCAGGTGAAGAAATCCTTCTTCCCGTGGCGCAACGTTAACAGCCGTTCCAGCTGCTGTTCCGCCAGCGCGCTGTCGTAGCCCTCCTTCACGCGCACGGTGATGGAGTTAAGCCAGGACTGGCCCATGATCCGCCCGGAAATGGTGGTATACGGCAGCCAGACGCGCAGGATCTTACTGCTGCCAAACATCGACTGCTTCTCTTCCGCCACGCCGATGACCGTAGCTGGCATGTTGCCGACCAGAATCACCTCACCCACCACGTTCACTTTATTGGGAAAGAGCTGCCTGCGCGAGTTGGCGTCCAGCACCACCACCTGCGCCCTGCCCGCGAGCTGTTCGGCGTTGAAAGTGGCGCCTTCGCTGAAGGTCATACCGTAGACGTTAAAGTAATCGCCGCTCACGCCGTTGGCGCTGGCCGCCACATCGATGTTGCCGTAGCGCAGACGCAGGTTTTGCGAGACAGCAGGCGTGGCGGAGTTCACCCACGGCTGCTTCTGAATCGCCGCCAGATCGTCATACTTCAGCGCCTGCTGATACTGCGGCTCGTCGTCGCCGAAATCTTTGCCGGGATAGACGTCAATGGTGTTGGTCCCGATGGCGCGAATATCCGCCAGCACCAGCTGCTTCGCCGCATCGCCCACCACCACAATCGACACCACCGAGGCAATACCGATAATGATGCCGAGCATCGTCAGCAGGGTGCGCATTTTGTTAGCCGCCATCGCCAGCCAGGCCATGGTCAGCGCTTCACGAAAGCCGCTGGAGAACTGCCCCCAGCCGGTTGCTGCCGGTAGCGCCTCTTTTGGTGCCGCCGCGCGGGACTCACGCGGCGGCGGGTTGCTCACCAGCTCGCCGTCGTGGATCTCAATAATGCGTTCCGCCTGCTTTGCCACCTGCGGATCGTGGGTGACGATAATCACCGTGTGGCCCTGATCGCGCAGCTGGTGCAGGATCGCCATCACCTCTTCGCCGGAGTGGCTGTCGAGCGCCCCGGTCGGTTCATCCGCGAGGATCACCTGCCCGCCGTTCATCAGCGCACGGGCAATACTCACGCGCTGCTGCTGGCCGCCGGAAAGCTGTGACGGCTGGTACTCCACCCGCTCCGCCAGCCCCAGACGCGTTAACAGCGCCTTCGCGCGCTCAAGCCGTTTCTTGCGCTCGACGCCCGCATACACCGCAGGAACTTCCACGTTCTGCGCCGCACTCAGGTGAGAGAGCAAGTGGTAGCGCTGGAAGATAAAGCCAAAATGTTCCCGGCGCAGCTTCGCCAGCGCGTCGCCGTCCAGCGTCGAGACGTCCGTCCCGGCCACCCGATAGGTGCCGCTGGTCGGTTTATCCAGGCAGCCGAGAATGTTCATCAGCGTCGATTTACCGGAACCCGACGCGCCAACTATCGCCACCATCTCGCCCGCTTCCACGCGCAGCGAGATGCCTTTCAGCACCTCCACCGGGCCGTCGCCGGACGGATAGCTGCGACGAATGTCTTTCAGCTCAAGCAGCGCGGTCATTTAGCGGCCCCGGGCAGGCTTTCACTGACAACAACCTCCTCGCCCTCTTCCAGCCCTTTCACCACCACCACGTCGGTGTCGTTGCGCGCGCCAATCACCACCTCGCGCTCGCGCGTTTCACCATTGCGCAGCACTTTCACCTTGTAGCGATTGTCCCCGGTGGATTCACCCAGCGCGGAGAGCGGAACGGTCAGCACGTTTTTCACGCCGGTCAGCTGGATATGCACCTGCGCGGTCATGTCCAGGCGCAGCACGCCTTTCGGGTTTGGCACTTCGAAGCGTGCATAGTAGAAAATGGCGTCGTTAACCTTTTCCGGCGTTGGCAGAATGTCTTTCAGCACGCCTTCGTAGCGGGTTTGCGGGTCGCCGAGTACGGTAAACCAGGCGTTCTGCCCCGGCTTAAGATGGATCACGTCTGCCTCGGAGACCTGCGCTTTCACCAGCATGGTGCTCATGTCCGCCAGCGTCAGAATGTTTGGCGCCTGCTGGGCGGCAATCACCGTCTGGCCCTGCAGCGTGGTGATTTGCGTCACTTCCCCGGCCATCGGCGCAACGATTTTTGTATAATCGAGGTTGGTTTTCGCCGTATCCAGCGAGGCCTGATTACGTTTAATTTGCGCGTCGATCGTGCCAATCTGCGCCTGTTTCACCGCCAGCTCCGTCGCGGCGGTGTCTAAATCCTGCTTTGAGATAGCCTGGGTTTTCGCCAGCGCCTGCTGGCGAGTCAGCGTCACCTGAGCGAGATTACGCTCTGCCAGCGCCTGTGCACGCTGGGCGCGCAGCTCCATCAGCGTGGCTTCCACTTCTCGGATCTGGTTCTCGGCCTGCTCAGGGTCGATAACGCCAAGCAGCTGGCCTTTTTTCACCTTGTCGCCAATCTCTACCGACAGCGTTTTCAGCTGGCCGCTGACCTGCGCGCCGACGTCAACTTTACGCAGCGCATCAAGTTTGCCCGTCGCAAGGACGTTTTGCTGCAGTTCTCCCGGGCGAACGATCAGCGTCTGGTACTGCGGCACTGGCGCGTTAAGCACCTGCCATAACCAGAATCCACCGACTAAAATCACCAGCGCCAGCAGCAGAAACAGCGTTCTGCGTTTTCCCTTGAGGTTCATAAATATTCCAAATAAATGTTCTGGCAATAATAAACGTTGATTCTATCTAAACGACTCCTTAACGAAACCCCTGTTCTCCGAAATCGCCGTAATTTGTTTACAAGACGTTGATATTTCCCCTGTTGAAATAGCGATATTCAAAAAGACTCAGGATTTATCATGTCTTCCATCGTCGATACACCCTATTCAAACCTGACGCAGCCGACATCCGGCTGGCAGCTTTTCAAAAACCTGGCGTCCGGGAAGATCGCACCCGGGCTGGCGTGGCAGAACCCCGCTTATCGTCGTAAGTTCATGTTGCGTTCACTGGCGACGCCCGTAAGTACGTCCCGCCTGTTAACGAGCCTGGCAAAACAACCGCGTCTGATGCAGATGTTGCAGGTACAGCCCGGTTTGCCGTGCCGGCTTCACCGTCCCTGGCTGACGGTGAAGATGGATCGCCAGCACGCGCTGGAATCCCTGAACTGGCACTATCAGGCTATGAGCCGCCAGCTTCCCGCGTCGCTGATGAAGGGCTATCTTTCGACGCAGGGCGTTACGCTGCTGACGTTAACCGGCAAAGATGAGCAGGAATTTACCGTCCGTCTGTGTGCCGATGCGTTCCTGGATAAAGAGGGAGAAGCCACCCTCGTTTTCTGTGACAGTGAGAATACGGTGCTGGCGGAGATCACCTTTACGCTCTGCCAGCTTGAAGGAAAATCGACGCTGTTCATCGGCGGCTTGCAGGGGGCGAAAGCGCATGTTCCCCACGAACTGATCCAGAAGGCGACAAAAGCCTGCCACGGTCTGTTCCCGAAACGCCTGCTGGTTGAAGCCGCCATGACGCTCGGCGCCGCCTTCCCGGTCGCACAGATTGTTGCCGTCAGTAATGCCACCCATATTTATCGCAGCTGGCGCTACCGCAAGAAAAAAGAGGGAAAACTGCTGGCCGATTACGACAGCTTCTGGAGCTCACTCGGTGGGGAAAAACTGGAAAGCGGTCACTTTATGCTGCCGCTTGCCATGCCGCGTAAACCGATGGAAGAGATCGCGAGCAAAAAACGTTCCGAATACCGTCGCCGCTACGCGCTGTTGGACAGCCTGATTCAGCAGGTGAAACAGGCGACCGAACGTTAATCCGCCCTTCCGCGTGCCAGCCACAGCACGCGGGAGAACATCTTGCGCAGCAGCGTCGGAACCGCCTCGACGCCCCGCCTTCCCGCTTCCGTCGCCACTTCTATGGCTAAATCCGGTTTCGACGAGCGGTGAATGGCTTTGGCGATCACGCGCCGCATGTTCATCGGGACGTCGACCGGCACCATCGCAATGCGGTGGAATACGTCGTCAAAACCCTGACGATACATGAAGTGCTCCATGTCCATCGCCGGCAGCATCGTTAAGTGGTCCCGTTCTTCTTCCCGCTCGTTGTTCAGCAGGCTGCGCACAGTTGAGGCATATTTTTTCCCCGCCTCGTCACCGTCCACCAGCACATGCCATTCAATTCCCATTCGCCGGGCAAATTTTATCAGCGGTTTTAATCCCGACTGGGCAAATTCGATCACCTTAATGCCTTCAGCATCAAAATGATGGCCGCACTGGCGCGCCAGCTCGTTGATGACCCAGGTCTCCGTTTCCCCCTCCACCAGCAGCCAGCAGCGGGCAAAGAGTGACGACGCGCGATTAAAGCGGATATGAAACGCAATACGCCGCCCGTCTTCGGCGTTCATCCCGCCGGGCCCGAGACGGTACGCGGAAACCCGCGCAGACTCGCGCACCAGACGGCAGATGTGCTCCACCGGCGTCAGCGATAACAGTTCACCGGAATTGGTGGTGGTAATCCGCTGGAGCGGCAGCAAATTCAGCAGGTGCCACGCCACGGAGAGCATAATGGGGTGCAGACGCGTTTCCGGATCTTCCACCAGAAGCAGCGGGCGGGCATCCCGGTCAAGACGCACGGTACCTTTCGCCTGCAGAAGCGTTGAAAACAGCCCCAGCAAAATCACCCGATGGGTACGGCCACCGGGCCGATCGATCATCCGGTTGATGATGTCGAGATAGCGCCAGCTGCGTTGTTCATCGTGAGAACGACGGCGCATCAGACGATGGCGCGACGCCGAGGTGCCCTGCTCGGAAAAATAGTGTTCCAGCAGTTGTACCATCGCCGACAGCCCCTGACGAATCTGACCATCGGTGAGGTTCTGCGGACGTGACACCAGCTCTCGCGCCAGGAAATCCAGCTCGCGGGCGGTGACTTCCACCTCCGGCATATTCGGTACGGTACCGTTACGGATACGGCGCATAAAACGCGCATCGCGCAGGCGTAACACTGGCGTCAGACGGATCAAATGGCGTGCCAGATCGTCGATGTTGTCGAGCGGGATCGGGCTGGCCTTCTCATCAAGAAATTCACGCAGGGTCAGTACCCCTTCGTTCTCCGTCATCTCGCCTTCCAGCCGATAGAAAATCCGGTGGAAACCGTCGTCGCACGGTACCCAGCAGGGCGATAGCGGGCGGAAGCGACGCACGCGGTGACGTCCGGGCTCGGATTCGCGGAACGTAAGGATAATGTGCAGGTGCTTTTCGCGGCCCGCGATGTCGCCGGGCGGGAACCAGAAATCATCGTGAACGAAGTGATACAAATCGTCTTCGGGTGAAAGCAGGAGCGTCAGCGCATCCAGCAGGCTGGACTTACCCCACGCGTTTTCTCCGATCAGGACGTTGTTCTGCTCCAGCTGCAGCGACAGACGGTTAATACCACGAAATCCGACAATTTCCGCACGTTCGAGAAGCATAAATCCCCCGCGAAATGATCACTTTTTCCTTTAAGTTATCAGCAGTATAGCGGGAGGAATCTTGTCACGACAGCACAACATTCATTCTTATAAGAATTGGTCTATGCTCTATTTACCGCTGACTGGAACAAGGATTGACATCACATTGCCTTAAATCAAATTAATCGAATTTATTTAAGTGGCGAAGGGGTGTTGTTGGTTTCTAAAATAATGGCTCTTTGAGTCGTCATCCCTTTATGGCGATATCCCGCGCGCAGGAAAGCGCACGGTCATTTATTATTGAGGTGGTTATGTTTAGAAAATTAGCAGCAGAATGCTTTGGTACATTCTGGCTGGTATTTGGTGGCTGCGGTAGTGCCGTTCTGGCAGCAGCTTTTCCGGAATTAGGCATTGGTTTTGTTGGCGTCGCGCTGGCGTTTGGCTTAACCGTATTAACCATGGCGTTTGCCGTGGGGCATATTTCCGGCGGTCATTTTAACCCGGCAGTGACATTAGGTTTATGGGCGGGCGGCCGTTTCCCGGCGAAAGAGGTTATTGGCTACATCGTGGCGCAGGTGGTGGGTGGTATTATTGCGGCAGGCGTTCTGTACGTGATAGCCAGCGGTAAAGCCGGGTTCGACGCGGCGGCCAGCGGCTTCGCCTCTAACGGCTTCGGCGAACACTCTCCGGGCGGCTACTCCATGCTGTCTGCCATCGTGATTGAAATTGTGCTGACCGCCGGCTTCCTGCTGGTGATCCATGGCGCAACCGACAAACACGCGCCTGCAGGCTTCGCGCCAATCGCCATTGGTCTGGCGCTGACGCTGATCCACCTGATTTCTATTCCGGTCACCAACACCTCCGTTAACCCGGCGCGCAGCACTGCCGTCGCCATTTTCCAGGGCGGCTGGGCACTTGAGCAGCTGTGGCTGTTCTGGGTGATGCCGATTATCGGCGGTATTCTGGGCGGCGTGCTGTACCGCACTCTGCTGGAAAAACGCGATTAATTAAGTGCGGCCTGTAACGTCGGGTGGCGCTAACGCTTACCCGACCTACGTGAGTGTGCACTTTGTAGGCCGGGTAAGGCGCAGCCGCTACCCGGCTTTATTTTGCCGCTTTACTGAGCAGCCTTTATTGGGTAGTGTCTCTGGCGCTTAACAGATACTCAAAAGGACCGGCTGTTCATGTTCTCAGGACTCCTCATTATTCTGCTGCCCCTGATTGTGGGCTATCTTATCCCGCTGCATCAGGAATCCGCATTACGGCTTATCAACCGTTTTCTCAGCTGGATTGTTTACGTCATTCTCTTTTTTATGGGGATCAGTCTGGCCTTTCTGGATAATCTGGCGACGAATTTGCTTTCCATCCTGCATTATTCTGCGGTCACCGTGGTGGTTATTTTGCTGTGCAATATTGCCGCGCTGCTGTGGCTGGAACGCATTATTCCGTGGAAAAATAACCATCATCAGGAAAAACTCCCTTCACGAATTGCGATGGCACTGGAGTCATTAAAACTCTGCGGCGTGGTGGTGCTCGGTTTTCTTCTGGGTCTTACCGGATGGGCATTTTTGCAGCACGCGACAGAAGCCAGCGAATATACCCTGATCTTCCTGTTGTTCCTGATCGGTATTCAACTGCGAAATAACGGCATGACGCTGAAACAGATTGTCCTGAATCGTCGGGGAATGATGGTTGCCGTTATTGTTGTCGCCAGTTCAATGGTGGCAGGGGTCATCAATGCCTTTATTCTCGATCTGCCGCTGAAGACCGGCCTGGCGATGGCCTCCGGATTCGGCTGGTATTCCCTCTCCGGTATTCTGCTGACCGAATCGTTCGGGCCGGTGATCGGCAGCGCCGCCTTCTTTAACGATCTGGCACGCGAGCTGATTGCCATCATGCTGATCCCGGGTCTGGTTCGCCACAGCCGCTCAACCGCGCTGGGCCTGTGCGGCGCCACGTCGATGGATTTCACCCTACCGGTATTACAACGCTCCGGGGGGCTGGAGATGGTGCCTGCCGCCATCGTGCACGGTTTTATTTTGAGCCTGCTGGTTCCCGTTCTCATGGCGTTTTTCTCTGCCTGATACCTCTGTGGCGGTAGGGCTCCTGCCGCCAAAATTGCGCTAAATCAATATCCCTCTATTTTGTAGCAGAAAGCCCTTTCCACCACTCTGCCACAGGCATAATCTTAAACATGTATATTAAATATAACTTTTACAGGTGTGATTATGTTTTGTGTGCAATGTGAACAAACCATCCGTACCCCGGCAGGCAACGGCTGCTCTTACGCACAGGGTATGTGCGGCAAAACCGCAGAAACATCAGACCTGCAGGACCTGCTGATCGCTGCCCTGCAAGGCCTTTCCGCATGGGCCTTCAAAGCCCGCGAATACGGTATTATCGACCATTACGTCGACAGCTTCGCCCCGCGCGCCTTCTTCTCCACCCTGACCAACGTCAACTTTGATTCCCCGCGCATTGTCGGCTATGCCCGCGAAGCGATTGCCCTGCGCGAAGCGCTAAAGGCGCAGTGCCTGAATGCCGATGCCAGCGCCCGTGTGGACAACCCGATGTCAGAACTGCAGCTGGTGAGCGACGATCTGGGTGAATTACAGCGTCAGGCGGCAGATTTCACCCCCAATAAAGACAAAGCGGCGATTGGCGAGAACATTCTCGGCCTGCGCCTGCTCTGCCTGTACGGCCTGAAGGGCGCTGCGGCCTATATGGAACACGCGTACGTTCTTGGCCAGTACGATAACGACATCTACGCCCAGTACCACAAAATCATGGCGTGGCTGGGCACCTGGCCTGCCGATATGAATGCGCTGCTTGAGTGCTCAATGGAAATTGGCCAGATGAACTTCAAAGTGATGAGCATCCTGGATGCCGGTGAAACCAGCACCTACGGTCATCCAACGCCAACGCAGGTTAATGTGAAAGCGACTGAAGGTAAATGTATTCTCATCTCCGGCCACGACCTGAAAGATCTCTACAATCTGCTGAAGCAGACCGAAGGCACCGGCGTTAACGTCTATACCCACGGCGAAATGCTGCCCGCACACGGCTACCCGGAGCTGCGTAAATTCAAACATCTGATCGGTAACTACGGCAGCGGCTGGCAGAATCAGCAGGTTGAATTTGCCCGCTTCCCTGGGCCGATTGTGATGACGTCTAACTGCATCATCGACCCGACTGTCGGCGCGTATGATGACCGCATCTGGACCCGTAGCATCGTCGGCTGGCCGGGCGTGAGCCACCTCGAAGGCGACGATTTCGGTCCGGTGATTGTCCAGGCGCAGCAGATGGCAGGCTTCCCGTACAGCGAGATCCCTCACCTGATCACCGTCGGCTTCGGTCGTGAAACCCTGCTGGGCGCTGCAGATTCACTGATTGATCTCGTCAGCCGTGAAAAGCTTCGCCACATCTTCCTCGTTGGCGGCTGCGACGGCGCGCGCGGCGAGCGTAACTACTTCACCGATTTCGCCACCAGCGTGCCGGAAGACTGCCTGATCCTGACCCTGGCGTGCGGAAAATACCGTTTCAACAAGCTGGATTTCGGCAACATCGAAGGTCTGCCGCGCCTCATCGATGCAGGCCAGTGTAACGATGCTTACTCGGCCATCATTCTGGCGGTCACGCTGGCGGAAAAACTCGGCTGCGGCGTCAACGACCTGCCGCTGTCGCTGGTGCTCTCCTGGTTCGAGCAGAAAGCGATCGTGATCCTGCTGACCCTGCTCTCGCTCGGCGTCACCAACATCGTGACCGGCCCGACCGCGCCTGGCTTCCTGACGCCGGACCTGCTGGCGGTACTGAACGAGAAATTCGGTCTGCGTTCCGTGACCAACGTTGAAGATGATATGAAGCAATTGCTGAGCGCGTAAGGAGTTACTCATGACCATGCCAACCTCACAATGTCCGTGGCGGATGCAGGTTCATCACATCCATCAGGAGACGCCGGATGTGTGGACGCTGTCGCTGCTCTGTCACGACTATTATCCGTATCGTGCGGGCCAGTATGCGCTGGTCAGCATCCGCAATTCCGCGGACACCCTGCGCGCCTACACGCTCTCCTCCACGCCGGGCGTGAGCGAGTACATTACGCTCACTATCCGCCGCATTGATGACGGTGCCGGCTCGCAGTGGCTGACCCGTGACGTGAAGCGCGGGGATTACATCTGGCTGTCTGACGCGCAGGGGGATTTCACCTGTGACGACAAGGCAGACGATAAATTCCTGCTGCTGGCGGCGGGCTGTGGCGTAACGCCGATTATGTCGATGCGTCGCTGGCTGGCGAAGAACCGCCCGCAGGCCGACGTGCACGTTATTTTCAGCGTGCGCTCTCCGGAGGATGTGATTTTTGCCGAGGAGTGGCGTGATTATCCGGTGACGCTGGTAGCGGAGCACAACGCGACCCACGGTTTTGTGCCCGGTCGCCTGAGCCGCGAGCTGCTGCAAAGCGTGCCGGATATGGCGAACCGTACCGTGATGACCTGCGGCCCGGCGCCGTACATGGATATCGTGGAGAAAGAAGTGAAAGCGCTTGGTGTGACCCGCTTCTTCAAAGAGCAGTTCTTCACGCCTGTTGCAGAAGCGGCAACCAGCGGGATTCAGTTCACCAAACTGCAGCCCGCGCAGACCTTCTTTGGCCGCGTGGGCACCACGCTGCTGGAGGCGCTGGAAAGCAACAAGGTGCCGGTAGTCGCGGCCTGCCGCGCAGGCGTATGCGGCTGCTGTAAAACGAAAGTGGTTTCCGGGAAGTACAGCGTCACCAGCACCATGACGTTGACCGACGCGGAAATTGCCGAGGGTTACGTGCTGGCATGCTCGTGTCACCCGCAGGGTGATTTGGTCCTCGCATAAACGATAAATGTTCGATCGTAGGCCCGGTAAGCGTTAGCGCCACCGGGCTTTTTGTCGGGTGGCACTGCGTTTACCCGACCTACGTTGTGCATGCTGCCTGTTCGGCAGTGACTTGCGCCCCTGAATGACTGCTGAGACGCGATATTTCTAAGCTGCCTGTACGGCAGTGAACGTAGGCTCATCAGCTTCGCGGAGACGAACGATTTTCTGAGCTGCCTGTACGGCAGTGAACGATTACGCCGCAGCAGTCATTGATGGGTATGCTTTCTAAGCTGCCTGTACGGCAGTGAACTCTGAAGTGCCGGACAGCCTGAAACTGGAATGTTTCTAAGCTGCCTGTACGGCAGTGAACGCCCATGCTGGCGATGCAGGTGCGACCGTTGCTTTCTAAGCTGCCTGTACGGCAGTGAACGCTTTCGGGGCGAAACTTCTCGCCCGCCGGGATTTCTAAGCTGCCTGTACGGCAGTGAACCCGGGTCGGCCATGAACTCGACGTAGCGTTCTTTTCTAAGCTGCCTGTACGGCAGTGAACAATTTTCAGTCGGGTATACGTGGAGTCAGCGATTTCTAAGCTGCCTGTATGGCAGTGAACGATAGCGAGGCCGCAATGATTGACACAGTGATTTTCTAAGCTGCCTGTACGGCAGTGAACGCTTGTTTAATCCAGTAACTGCGGGGCTTTAATTTCTAAGCTGCCTGTACGGCAGTGAACTGCCTGCTTTCTTGCCCGAAATGACTATCGCTTTTCTAAGCTGCCTGTACGGCAGTGAACTTCCCCTTCCTCAGTAATTGCTGGACCTCGACTTTCTAAGCTGCCTGTACGGCAGTGAACAGCGATTCAGACCAGCCGGAGCCGTTCACAATTTTCTAAGCTGCCTGTACGGCAGTGAACGGTCAAAAAAGAATTTGGCCTGAGCATCACTCTTTCTAAGCTGCCTGTACGGCAGTGAACTGGAACAATCTACACCTATCACGTTGTCAGATAAAGAATTCCCCTAAAAATCCCCCTTAAACCCTTTTTTCACGACTTACCATTCAGCACAATAAAATCAAATACTTAAAAACCACCAATAAAAAAGGGTTCACAGACCCTTTTTTATCAGTACCTACCTTCACCGCCACGCCGGACCTTTCCCAACCGCAAACCGCCCGGCCCCTAAAAATGCCACAGCCAGCGCGCCAATAAAGAAGTACACCAGGCTTTCAATCGCCCATGCGCCGACCTTATCGAGAGCGAATGTTTCCCCCGTCCCCACCATCAGCCACGCCACAACCATCGTAAACGCCAGCACCAGCGCGGCCGGACGCGTAAAGAGCCCGACTATAATCAGAACCGGAGCCACCACTTCGCCAATCAACACCCCATAAGCGATAAAACCCGGCAATCCCTTTTCTACCAGCATGCCGCTAATAAATCCCACGCCGCCAAAAAGCTTATGCAACCCGTGAAACAGCATCAGCCCGCCGACGGCAAGTCGTAACAAGAGTTTGCCAAAATCGTCGCATGACAGCTTTTCATTAACAGCAATTAACAATGATTTAACCATTTGAAATGATTCCTGTTTTCACCCTAAGCTTCACCAGAGTATGCCGAATAATTGCTCAGGAAAACCACCTTTAATTGAGGGGTACTCAGCAGGCAATACAGTGACTTTCTTCTAAGCTTGTAAGCGATATCACAAAAAGGAGACGGACAACCATGAAACAAACCGTGGCTGCATATATTGCGAAAACGCTCGAACAGGCTGGCGTAAAACGTATCTGGGGCGTGACGGGCGATTCCCTGAACGGGCTCAGCGACAGCCTGAATAAGATGAAAACCATAGAATGGATGCCAACTCGCCATGAAGAGGTCGCCGCCTTTGCCGCAGGTGCTGAGGCGCAGCTTACGGGCGAGCTGGCCGTCTGCGCCGGGTCCTGTGGGCCGGGAAACCTGCATCTGATTAACGGCCTGTTCGACTGCCATCGCAACCACGTGCCGGTGCTGGCGATTGCCGCCCATATCCCCTCTTCCGAAATCGGCAGCGGCTATTTCCAGGAGACGCATCCGCAGGAGCTGTTCCGTGAATGCAGCCACTACTGTGAGCTGGTTTCATCCCCGGAGCAGATCCCACAGGTGCTGGCGATCGCCATGCGCAAGGCCGTTCTGAACCGCGGCGTGTCAGTCGTCGTCATCCCCGGCGACGTGGCGCTTAAGGCCGCGCCGGAAGGTGCCAGCACCCACTGGTATCACGCGCCACAGCCGGTGGTGACGCCAGCCGAAGAGGAGCTGAAAAAGCTGGCGCAGCTGTTGCGCTACTCCAGCAACATCGCCCTGATGTGCGGCAGCGGCTGTGCGGGCGCGCATAAAGAGTTACTTGAGTTCGCCGGTAAGCTCAAAGCACCCATCGTACATGCCCTGCGCGGCAAAGAGCACGTCGAGTACGACAACCCCTTTGATGTAGGCATGACCGGGCTGATCGGTTTCTCCAGCGGTTTCCACACCATGATGAACGCCGACACGCTGGTCCTGCTCGGCACCCAGTTCCCGTACCGCGCGTTCTACCCGACGGATGCCAAAATCATTCAGATTGATATCAACCCGGCCAGCATCGGCGCGCACAGCAAGGTGGATATGGCGCTGGTGGGCGATATCAAATCCACCCTTGCCGCCCTGCTGCCGCTGCTTGAAGAGAAAACCGACCGCACGTTCCTTGATAAGGCGTTGAGCGACTACCGCGACGCGCGCAAGGGGCTGGACGACCTTGCCAAACCAAGCGACAAAGCCATCCACCCGCAGTATCTGGCGCAGCAGATCAGCCATTTTGCTGACGACGACGCTATTTTTACCTGCGACGTCGGCACGCCTACGGTCTGGGCGGCGCGCTACCTGAAGATGAACGGCAAACGTCGCCTGCTCGGCTCGTTCAACCACGGCTCGATGGCGAACGCCATGCCGCAGGCGCTGGGGGCAAAAGCCACCGCACCGGAGCGTCAGGTGGTCGCGATGTGCGGCGACGGCGGGTTCAGCATGCTGATGGGGGATTTCCTGTCGGTGGTACAGATGAAGCTCCCGCTGAAAATCGTGGTCTTCAACAACAGCGTGCTGGGCTTCGTGGCGATGGAGATGAAGGCCGGAGGCTACCTGACGGACGGCACAGAGCTACACGACACCAACTTCGCCCGCATCGCCGAAGCGTGCGGCATCACCGGCATTCGCGTGGAGAAAGCCTCCGAGGTGGATGAAGCCCTGCAGCGCGCCTTCTCCATTGACGGTCCGGTACTGGTGGACGTGGTTGTCGCTAAAGAGGAGCTGGCCATCCCGCCGCAGATCAAGCTGGAACAGGCCAAAGGTTTTAGCCTCTACATGCTGCGCGCCATCATCAGCGGGCGCGGTGACGAAGTGATCGAACTGGCAAAAACCAACTGGCTCAGGTAAAACATTTCGCATGACCTCTTAAAATAAAGGGATGTGAAATGATTGATTTGCGTAGTGATACCGTTACCCGCCCGAGCCGCGCCATGCTCGAAGAGATGATGGCCGCCCCGGTCGGGGACGACGTCTACGGCGATGACCCGACGGTCAACGAACTGCAGCGCTATGCGGCAGAGCTGGGCGGCAAGGAGGCCGCGCTGTTCCTGCCGACCGGCACGCAGGCGAACCTGGTGGCGCTGCTCAGCCACTGCGAGCGCGGCGAAGAGTATATCGTTGGCCAGGGCGCGCATAACTACCTGTACGAAGCCGGGGGCGCGGCGGTGCTTGGCAGCATCCAGCCACAGCCGATTGACGCCGCGCCGGACGGCTCCCTGCCGCTCGACAAAGTCGCGGCAAAAATCAAAGCCGACGATATTCACTTCGCCCGCACCAGGCTGCTCAGCCTCGAAAACACTCACAACGGTAAAGTGCTGCCGCGCGAATACCTGAAAGCAGCGTGGGAATTCACCCGCGAGCGCAAACTCGGCCTGCACGTTGACGGCGCGCGTATTTTTAACGCCGTGGTGGAGTACGGCTGCGAGCTGAAAGAGATTACGCAATATTGCGACTCGTTCACCATTTGCCTCTCAAAAGGCCTGGGTACGCCGGTGGGCTCCCTGCTGGTCGGCAATGCGGACTACATCAAGCGTGCCAACCGCTGGCGTAAAATGACCGGCGGCGGCATGCGTCAGGCGGGTATTCTGGCGGCTGCCGGGCTGTATGCCCTGAAAAACAACGTGGCGCGTCTTAAGGACGATCACGACAACGCCGTCTGGATGGCAACGCAACTGCGCGAGATCGGCGCAGACGTGATGCGTCACGACACCAACATGCTGTTCGTTCGCGTGGGCGACGAGCACGCCGCTGCGCTGGGTGAATTTATGAAAGCGCGTGGCGTGCTGATCAACGCCTCACCGGTCGTGCGTCTGGTGATGCATCTCGATGTGAGCCGCGAACAGCTGGCGGACGTGGTGAAACACTGGCAGGCATTTTTACAGCGCTAAGGAGCATCACGTGCCGCAACGCATTCTGGTGCTTGGCGCCAGCGGATATATCGGTCAGCATCTTACCACTGCGTTAAGCCAGCAGGGGCATCAGGTGCGGGCAGCGGCACGCAACACCGAGCGTCTGCAAAAACTCACTTTGCCTGGCGTGACCTGTCACAACGTCGATCTCAACTGGCCGAAGGCGCTTCCCGCACTGCTGGAAGGCGTCGACACGCTTTACTATCTGGTGCACAGCATGGGCGAAGGCGGGGATTTTATCGCCCACGAACGTCAGGTGGCGATGAACGTCCGCGATGCCCTGCTGCAAACCCCGGTGAAGGAGATGATTTTTTTAAGCTCGCTCCAGGCGCCCGAACACGAGCAGTCCGACCATCTGCGCGCCCGCCAGCTGACGGGGGACACGCTTCGCGGGGCGAATATCCCCGTCACCGAACTGCGCGCCGGGATCATCGTTGGCGCGGGTTCCGCCGCGTTTGAAGTGATGCGCGATATGGTCTACAACCTGCCGGTGCTGACGCCGCCGCGCTGGGTGCGCTCGCGCACCACGCCGATTGCGCTGGAGAACCTGCTGCATTATCTGGTGGCCCTGCTGGATCACCCGACAGAGCAACACCGTGTGCTGGAGGCGGCTGGCCCTGAGGTATTGAGCTATCAGGAGCAGTTCGAACATTTCATGCGCGTCAGCGGCCGCCGCCGCTGGCTGATCCCCATCCCCTTCCCCACCCGCTGGATATCGGTGTGGTTTTTGAATGTGATCACCTCGGTGCCCCCGACGACCGCGAAAGCGCTGATCCAGGGGCTGAAGCACGATCTGCTGGCGGACGATCGCGCGCTACGCGCTTTGATCCCTCAGACGTTGATCCGCTTTGACGACGCGGTGCGCAATACGCTGAAAGAAGAAGAGAAGCTGGTGAACTCCAGCGACTGGGGCTACGACGCGCAGGCCTTTGCCCGCTGGCGCCCCGAATATGGCTATTACCCGAAACAGGCAGGTTGTACGGTAAAAACCTCAGCCAGCCTTGCCGCGCTGTGGGAGGTCGTGAACCAGATTGGCGGCAAAGAGCGCTATTTCTTCGGCAATATTCTCTGGCAAACGCGCGGGGCATTGGATCTGCTGGTCGGTCACCGGCTGGCAAAAGGCCGCCCGGCACGCCCGTATCTTGAGGTGGGCGATGCGGTCGACAGCTGGAAGGTGATCATCGTCGAGCCAGAAAAACAGCTGGCGCTGCTGTTCGGCATGAAAGCCCCGGGGTTAGGTCGGCTTTGCTTTACGCTGAAAGACAACGGCGACCACCGGGAACTGGACGTTCGCGCCTGGTGGCATCCGCACGGAATGCCCGGTCTGTTCTACTGGCTTTTCATGATCCCCGCCCATCTGTTTATCTTCAGGGGAATGGCAAAACGCATTGCGCAACTGGCAGAACAAAAGACGAAAATAAGTTAATAAAACTCTCTTTCTTTCACCTTTCCCATTGCAACACATCGTAATTCACGAAAGAATGCGCACGAAATTCTTTTCAACACAGTGGATTGATATGAAGGTACTGGTTACCGGGGCGACCAGCGGCTTAGGCCGAAATGCGGTCGAATTTCTGCGCAACAAGGGCATCAGCGTCAGGGCCACCGGTCGCAACGAAGCGATGGGTAAACTGCTGCAAAAAATGGGCGCGGAGTTTGTCCATGCCGACCTGACGGAGCTGGTCTCCTCGCAGGCCAAAGTGATGCTCGCCGGTATCGATACGCTGTGGCACTGCTCCAGCTTTACCTCCCCGTGGGGAACGCAGGAAGCCTTCGATCTCGCCAACGTGCGCGCCACGCGTCGTCTGGGCGAATGGGCCGTCGCCTGGGGCGTGCGTAACTTTATTCATATCTCCTCTCCGTCGCTCTATTTTGACTATCATCACCATCGCGATGTGCAGGAAGATTTTCGCCCTGCTCGCTTTGCCTGTGAGTTTGCCCGCAGCAAGGCGGCCAGCGAAGAGGTGATCGACCTGCTGGCGCAGTCGAACCCGCATACCCGCTTTACCGTCATGCGCCCGCAGAGCCTGTTCGGGCCGCACGACAAAGTGTTTATTCCCCGTCTGGCGCAGATGATGCACCACTACGGTAGCGTGCTGCTGCCGCGCGGCGGCGATGCGCTGGTGGACATGACCTATTACGAAAACGCCGTCCACGCCATGTGGCTGGCAAGCCAGCCGGACTGCGATAAGCTCACTTCCGGTCGCGCCTACAACATCACTAACGGCGAACCGTGCACGCTGCGCAGCATTGTGCAGCGGCTGATTGATGAACTGCAGATTAACTGCCGTATCCGTTCCGTGCCCTACCCGATGCTGGATATGATTGCCCGCAGCATGGAGCGTTTTGGCAGTAAATCGGCCAAAGAGCCCGCGCTGACGCACTACGGCGTGTCGAAGCTTAACTTTGATTTTACGCTGGATATTTCGCGTGCTGAGACTGAACTGGGATATAAGCCAATTGTGACGCTGGATGAAGGCATTGTGCGCACGGCGGCATGGTTACGGGATCACGGGAAGCTTCATCGCTAGCGTTTCTGCCTGGTGGTGCCACCGTACCGTCCCCTCGCCCCTCCGGGGAGAGGGTTAGGATGAGGGGAAAGTACAAATACGAAAACGGCAACCTTTCGGTTGCCGTTTGCTTTTACAGAGCCGTCCAGGCATCAGCCCATGCCAGACCTGCGCCTGGTTCATAGTATGCCGGGGCGTTGTTACACCAGCCGCTGTACGGGAACGGTTTGCACTGGAACAGTTTACCGTGGTTGTTCACGATATCACCTGCGTTGTACTTGCTGTTCGCGCTCCACGCCTGGTAAGCACCGTCATCCTGAGAAGGCGTTGATGCTTTCGCTTTCACGTTCAGCAGGTAGGAGGTGGTGCTGCTCAGTTCGCCATCGCTGACGGTCAGGCTTACTTCAATCTGCTGTGCCGTAGCGGATTCTGGCGCCTTGAAGGTCACAACCGCTTTGTCCTGACCGGTCACGGTCTGGCCATCCTGAGAACGCCAGGTGTAGGTCAGCTTGTTACCATCCGCATCGGTAGAACCTTCCGCGCTCAGAGAAACCTGCGCACCCGCTTCAACGGCGCCGATTGGGCCCGCAATGTGGGCAACCGGAGCATGGTTCACCGCGACAGGTTCTGCCGGGGTTTCATCCGGTGTCGGCGCTGGAGCTGGTGCCGGGGTTTCATCTTCAGCCGGGGTTGGCGTTACCGGGGTTTCGTCCGGAGTTACGGAAGAACCATCGTCGTTAACGATATTCACGTTAAAGAACTTCTGCACGCACTTGCTGTAGTCACCCTCTTTAAAGGCGCTGAACGGCGTTTGGTAACCCACCAGCTGGCAGGAGTAGGTCTGGCCAGTTGGGGTATCCGCGCTCCATCCCCAGTCCTGTTCCCAGTAAATCTTCAGGGCACCGGCACCACCTTCGTCGAACTGCTTCATGTTGGCGCAGCCCAGCACTTCATTCGCCGGAACAGGCACTTTCAGGTAGTTCGCAAACTCTTTGTAGTACTTGATACGGTTCTGAGACTGAGCAATTTCAGTCGGGCCACCACACTCAACGCCGCCGTTGATGATCTGGGTAGTCACGCCGAAGCCTGGGACCAGACCGTTGGCTTTATCGTGATCGTTCGGCTGCCACGTGCCGTCGATAACTTGCAGCATGCTTGGTTTTGGCGGCTGCGGGTAGGCGAAGAAGAAGATCGCACTCGCCAGGTTCAGCCAGGTGTCCGCCACCAGCTCAGGTTTATCGAGCAGGGTACGCACGTCGCCGTACATCGCTTCAGAGAAAGGACCGTAGTTGTAGTTATAAGACAACTGCTTCGCACCGCGACCGAAGTAGCTCAGGAAGTCGCCGTCTTTATCTTTACCGCACGGCCAGGTCTGACCCTGCCAGACGTCCGGGTTACATTCGCCGTTATAACCGCCCTTCTGGCCTTCGCTCCAGCCCATTTCACGCACGTGAACCAGGGCCTGACGCCATTCGGCTTCCGGACGCCAGCTTTCGTGACCGCCGGTTTCCTGAGCAAAGTGGGCAAACATGGTTGCCAGCTCTTTGCGGCAGATCGCGTCGCTGTCACGACCGTCGTTATAGGTCTTACACAGCGCCGGGAATTTACCCACCGCTTTCAGGAAGTTGCTGTAGGTGTATGCCTGGGCACGCAGCGGGAAGAGATATTCCCAGTCGCTGGCTTTCACAATCCCTTCAACGCGCTTAACGTTGTCCGGGTTAGCCGCGCGGCCTGGCTCAATCATTTCCACCTGAGCATTGTCCAGCGTCTGGATGGTCTCTTTCACGGAGGCCATCAGCGGGAAGCTGGTCAGCTCTTTCTCTTTCTTCGCCAGATCGCTGGCTTTCATGGTGTATGGTTCACTGGTGGTCGCTTGCAGCGAGGCAGCCTGCGCCATAAACGGGGCTACGCATGCGCCGGCAACGAGTACACTCAGTAACGTCCTTTTATTCATTTCAGTATTCCTGTTAATTGAAGTTAAAATTAAAGTTAAATCCCGGCTTATGTATTAATCCATTAATAAATAAACCACAGACAGCTGTTTTCACTTTTCGAAGAACACCCTCTGGAATTCTTCAAAAATAAAAAACCTTAATATTGCGCCGCTAATTTTAACTGCTGATATTTCGCCCAGACTTTATGGGCATATTTCATCCGCTGCGGATAATTCTCTTTTTTCAACCCGGCGTTATAAGCACCTACCGCTTCCCAGTTATAGCCATACACCTTAATCATTCCGGAGAGGATGGAGGCGCCGACCATGATGGACGTACAGGGCTCGGTCATCAGCCGATATTCGTTAATTCCTCTGCTTTCCAGCTCTGTAAAATGGGAGCTGTTAATTTGCATCAACCCGACATCACGCGTGCCGTCATGATTTTGCCCAACCGCATACGGATTCATACCGGATTCAACATTGGCTATGGCATACAATAAATAGGGATCGACATGATAATAATGCGCGGCTCTGTCCCAACAATTTGCCAGCGCGCTTTGGCTTATTATCAATAAAAACAACATTAACTTTTTCATTATTACCTGCTGTAAGCGTCAGTGATTTCTCCTTAACAACATCCTGTAAAATGAATTTTGAATCACTCACCACCCCCGGTGGGGATGGTGAGTGATTATCGGGCTAGATTATTTGCAGTCTGTTGAAGGACCTTCTTTCACCCATACGTCGCTGTTAGCCGGGTTATCACCACGGGTCCACCATTTGGCACGGTAAACGTTGCCCTGGTAGGTTGTGGTTTCGCCGCCGTTGTAGACGAGGTCAGAGCGCCAGTTCATCTTCACGTTGCTCACCAGTTCCCATGCATCCACACCGAAGCCTGGCTGGTTGCCCTGCGTCCAGTACTTCGCTTTCCACACCAGATGGTCGAAGCTTACGGTATCGCCATTGTTGTAGATTTTGCTGGCATCCCACGCAGCATATTTGCTGGCGTTAGCATCGACAGGCGCGTCGCAGTTACCGGTTGCAGAACCTTCGTCAGATGGCGGAGTAACATCATCAGCCGGAGGAGTCACGTCGTCAGCTGGTGGGATCACTTCATCAGCCGATGGCGTTACGTCAGCCGGTTTCGGATTCACAGTCACCTGCACGTTAGACTGCACGCTGGTTTTACCATCGCCGACAACCACGCTCAGGGTGTAAGTCGATGTAGAAGCCACGTCTGGCGCAGTGATGCTCACGTTAGCGGTATCAGTACCGGTAGCGTGCATGTCCGCAGGAACGCTCCAGGCGTAGGTCAGCGCATCACCGTTTGGATCCGCAGCCTGTGCATGCAGAGAATAGGTTTCCCCTGCCTGCAGCGTTACCGCTTCCATCTGGTTGACAACGGGTGCCTGGTTCGCTTTCGGCGCTTTGTTCACAACCTGCACATCAATCGCGTTGCTCAGACCTTTTGCATCCGTTACCGTCAGGCGGAACGTCATGGTCTGGTCGGTGGTCGCTGCCGCAACGTTGAAGGTTGCTTTCGCTTTGGTGCTGTTAGCGATGGTTACAGATGGGCCAGAAACCTGGGTCCATTTGTAGGTGATCGCATCGCCGTCCGGATCGCTGGAAGCAGAACCATCAAGCGTGACGGTTGCCGGGCCAGATACGTTCTGATCCGCTGATGACGCGATTGGCGCGTGGTTAGTGACGACCGGGTTAACCGGAGTAGAATCACCGCCCAGAAGGCTTTCGTTCATCGCGTTCAGAATGTCGCCGGTATCAGAGTCGATAGACCATGCAAACAGACCGCCCAGTTTATTCGCCAGAACATACTTACCTTTCGCCGTCGTTGAGCGCGCATCTTCATACGTGATCAGGTCGCCGGTGGTTTTGTTAAAGATGTAAGGCGCTTCCGCGTCAGCATCGTAGCCGTATTCCCAGCCTGGTTTGCCTTTGTATTCGTTGACGATCTGACGATAGTCAACCACGCCTGGTTCCCAGGTGCCTTTCACCATACCGGTTGCGGTGCCAGTGAATGGATTGTTACCGGTGTAGCCATGCACGCCGGTCCAGCCGCGGCCATACATGCCCGCACCCACCACGATCTTACCTGGCTGTACACCCTGGGAAAGCAGCGCATTTACGCCGTTTTCAGTGGTGTAATCGGTGTCAGGACGCCATGCTGGCGCACGCAGTGCAGCCTGGTGGCCCAGAACGGTGTTGCTCCAGCCGCCGTAGAAGTCGTAGCTCATCAGGAAGATGTGGTCGAGGTACTGCTGAGCCGCAGTGTAATCCACGTCTTCAATCTTATCGCGGCCTGCACCGATGGCGCTGGTCAGTTCATAGGTACGGCCAGTCTGAGCAGACAGCTCATTCAGCATGGTGCGCAGGTCATGCATCAGCACGGTATAAGTCGCTTTATCCTGCTGCGGGTTGCCCAGCGTTTCGCTCACACCGCCGCCGCCAGGGAATTCCCAGTCAATATCCACACCGTCAAAGAATTTCCAGGTCTGCAGGAACTCTTTAACAGAGGAGACGAAGCGGGCACGGATTGCCGGGTCGCCCATGTGGAAGAACGGATCGGAGAGCGTCCAGCCACCGATGGATGGCAGCACTTTCAGGTCCGGATGCGCTTTTTTCAGCGCCATCAGCTGGCCAAAGTTACCTTTGTACGGGTCATCCCAGTTGGAGACGCCAGCCTGTGGTTTTTGAATTGCAGCCCATGGATCGTGGATTGCCACGGTATAGTCAGGACGGCCCTTACAGTCGTTCTGAAGCACACGGAAGCTGTTGCCGCCTTCAATGGTTTTCAGGCCGTCGTTGATGCCGTCACCGCCGCAGATTGGAATGAAGCCGTACAGAATGTGGTTGAGGTTAGCCGCAGGAATTTTATCTACCGGGAAGGCGCGATCGTAAACACCCCATTCCGGGAAGTAGGCCGCAACCACTTTATCGGTGTGTTTGGCGAAGGATTTGTTGTTCTCCTGCAGTGCTGCATTCAGCGGCAGCAGGTGGCTACCGTCGGTATCAGCAACGATAATCAGCTTGCTGGCGCTTTTCGCACAGCCGCTGGTGTTACAGACTTCCACCTGTTCCTGATAACGCCCGCCTTTTTTCACCTTGAACGTTGCAGAGCCTGTCGCGCCGCCTGCACCGGTCCATACGGTCTGTCCGTCCAGCAGAACTTTAGCTGAAGTCGGCGCATCACCGCTCCAGACATTCCACTCCACTTTGACATCCACGCCATCGTTATGCACTTTGACCAGATTGTTATAGTCCTGAGCCGCCTGATCCACTTCAACCAGGGCAAATTTGTCATTGCCATAGCCGATCGTTGGTGCGCCTGGTGCCGCTGCAAATGCGGAGCTGGTTGCCGCCGCAATAAAGAGCGCCAGATATTTAGGCTTCATAAATTTCATTTTTATTTCCTGATAAATTTATTCGTAACGTAATAATCCATGTCTTCCTTGAGAGCATGGAGTCTATTTGCGTAATGCGTATTTAACCAACCTGAAAACCGTGACAAAAAACGTTTTGCTGCGTTGTATTCCTCCATAAAAAGATACAAGCCTAAATTCCGTGTAGCTTATATCCCTTACGATACACTGAGCGCAAAGAGACGTCCTTCTCTTCCACCGTCAAAAAAACTTATAAAAAAACTTGACCTGTATATTTAAAATATGAAGGCAAACTGCTGTCCAATAAACACCACTATTCCAGCAAATGAGAGATAGGGTCCGAAAGAAATAGTGAGGTTATTTTTATTTAAATTATTTAACGCGAAATAGCCTGCGATACCGCTCAACGCTGCGGCGAGCTCAATTGAAGGCAGCGCCTGCCAGCCGCACCAGGCGCCTAAGGCCGCCAGCAGTTTAAAATCGCCATATCCCAACCCTTCCCGCCCGGTCAGCAGGCGAAAGGCCCAGTAGAGCAGCCAAAGCGAGAGATAGCCCGCTACCGCACCGAACAGCGCATCGCTCAGCGGCAGCCGGTGGTCAACCGCATGCAGCAGTAATCCCGCCCATAACAGCGGCTGAGTCAGGCAGTCCGGCAGGAGCTGGTGCCGCCAGTCGATCATCGCCAGGGGCAGCAAAAAGGCGGCCAGTAGCCACACGGCAAAGAGGGACTGAATGTCCGGCATCCACCAGGCGGTGATGCCGCAAAACAGTGCGGAAAAAAGTTCGATTAAAAATATCCGCAAGGGGATTGCCGTTCTGCACTGGCGGCAACGGCCACGCAATAAAAGCCAGCTGACCAGCGGAACATTCTCCCAGGCGGACAGCGTGTGCTGGCACACCGGGCAGTGTGAGGCCGGGAAAAGCAGATTACCGCTCCCATCCTCCTCCATCACCATTCCCGGCACGCGTTCGGCGACCACCCCAAGAAAGCTCCCGACAATACCGCCGAAGATCGCACTCATTACCGGAAACCCTATCTGGTAAACGTCCCGCATCAGCGCGAAGGCACTCATGCCGTTTTGCTCCAGGTGAGCTGGACTTCCGCTTTCACATCACTGAGGTGATCGACCGGCGTGAGGTTCATTTTCTGCAGCCGAACGCCGGAAGTCTGGTTAATTTCGCGCAGCCAGTTCTTTAATTCATAGACGTTAACGCGGTTGACCACGAACGATAAGGTTTGCCCATCCTGACGAACATCCGTCAGGGGCAGATGAATTTCCTGCGCGCTGTTCTCTACCACCGTGCGTGGATTATCCGTTTTGACAATCTGAACCTGGAGGTGATTTTTATCTATTTCGCTGCGCATCCAGTTTAGCGTCTCTTTTTGTCTGGTCAGCGTGGCTTTACTATTTTGAATCATATTATCCAGCGGGATCATGCCCGCGTAATAAACGACCGCCCCCAATAGTGCGACGGCACATATTTTCAGAATAACTTTTTCCCTGGCGCTGTAATTCTGATAACGAGACTTAAGCTGCGTGATTCGCTCTTTCATTTATATTTCCCTGCGATCATGGCGGTATAAGGTGCAGAGGTCGAAACCGGCTGTAAGGTGAAATCAAAATATTCACCGGCCTGGTTTACAAACGTCTGCAACGCGGATTGGTTTTGTGAACTGGCGCTCAGCGTCAGTGTGTTTTGCTGAGCATCGTATTCGAGGAGAGTGATCTCCAGCGCGGGCACGGCCTGCCTGGCTTTTTCCAGGTCTTCCAGCTGCAGAAACACCCCTTTGCTCTGCTTTTTCATATTTTGACCAAAGTGGTATTTGATATTGGTCTGCTGACGCATGCTGGGGAAATGGTGCTGGTAAACCTGCAGGATCTCCTGCTGAAGCTGATTTTCCTGCTGCACCAGCATCCAGGCCATGGCCACGCGCGGGCCCAGCAACAGGCCGAGAGAGAGCAGGCCCGCTGCGGCGAGCGCCGCTTTAACGCCTTTCGAGGCTTTACCGTTACCCGCTTTAGGACTGAAATCACCGTGCAGGAGCGTGAGGCGACAGGCCTGCCACTGGGGCTGGATCAGCACCAGCGGATGCTGCCAGGGCTGGGCGATGTCGACGGCCACACCAGCAGGCGCTTCGCCGTAACAACACACTTCGCCCTCTCCGGCCTTCTGCATCAGAAGCGGCAGCAGGCTCGCCTCCATTTCACTGGCGACATGCGGTGATAAACGCAGCCAGTAGCTGTCGTCCTGGGCGACAAGGGTGCTGCCGCCTGCCGTTACGGGCAGCAGCCAGGCATCCGGCAGCGCCTGGATCACCTTCAGCCCCGCCTCCTGACAACGGCTCAACCACCCGCGCAGCAGATCGGCGTCTATCGCCACCGCATCCACCTCGGCGCCTTTTTTGTTGAGCACCGTCCAGTGGAGATTATCCATGTCGCCAATCAGCGTCTCTTCCGCCATCCACGAGAATGCCGTCGCCTGAGAGGCGACTTTCTTCGGCAGCGTAAAATGGCGAAAGACCATGCTGCTGGCGGGCAACAGCAGACACACACGGGCCGCCAGTGGATGTTCCGCCAGCGCGTCCAGGCTCTCCAGCATCTCAACCTGCTGGCTGCCGGAGACACACCACATTATTTTCCCGCCCTCGCGGTTATCGGGACGAACAAAAAGTACCTGTTTCATAGCGATCTACTTTTCTTATTCAATCATTCGGTAACGACGTTGCCACGTCACAATCTCACCGGCTTCGTTATTGACCTGAAGCTGGCTAACCACGCGAAGCGTTAATTCATCGGTATTGCCGGTATAGTTCACGCGGAAATACCGGCTGCTGGTGGAGAGAAGCTCAGCCACCTGCGGGAGATCGTCTTTCAACTGCGGGAAGGTCTGCTCCAGCGCCTTGCTGAAGGTTTCCATATTTTCCCATCCAGTTTCAGGACGCGAATCAATCAGGCGAAGGGCATCATCTTCGGTTATTTTTCCGGGGAACAGGGCGGCCAGTAAGGCGGCCTGCTCCGGTTTCAGGGTGTTCACATCGACCTTGCTGGCGGAGTCCGGCAGCGCGCAAAGCAGCTTGCTCACCTTCGGGTAGGCCGCTGCCGGGAACGCAGGCAGCTGCCTGATCTCGGCTATCGCGCGCATCATCTGGTTCGCCGGCTGGCGGGCTGGCACGACGCCGGCCCAGGCATCGCTCTCTGCCCCCTCTTTGGCCGTCGTCGTGTCGCCGTCGAGATAATCCACCAGCTGTTGATAGACCTCTTCCGCCGTGGTGTGGCTGAGGCCGCTTTCCGTCAGGATCTGCTCGACAATCTGCTCGTTACGCGGTTTTTCCGGCACGGCAGGCGCGTTTTGCCCCTGCGTCACTTTTTCAGCGGCCAGCAAATTGTTGACGTTAAAACAGTCCTGCGCGTCTTCAACCTGGCTGACCACCGTGTAATCTTCGCCCTGGGTCTCCAGCGGCTGTTGCCAGTCGCCTTCAGGATTCAGGGGCTTGCTTTCGCCGCTGGCATCGGTCTGCAGGCGGTCTTTCACCACCTTCTCCTGAGCCAGCATCGCCCAGCGCAGCTGCTGCTGACTGACCTGATAATGGGTCTTCTGCAGGTTGCGGCAGAACTGCTGGCTGATTTTGGCGGCCAGCGCCGACATCATCACCAGCAGGATCAGCACCACCAGCAGCGCCACCCCTTTCTGTTTATGTAATGCACTCATGATTTTGCTTCCGGTGGCGATGGCGGTGCTGGCGCGGTCTCCGGCGCGGCGGCGGGCGCTGGTGCAGCCGCTTCAGGCATATCACCCGGGGTCGTGAAGACCCAGCGCCAGGTGTCGCCGTTTTCCATGGTCAGCGTCAGTTCCACGCCCTCCGGCAGATGCCCCGCGTCACTCCAGCTTTTCTGCCAGCCCTGACGGTAAAAACGCCATTGCAGGGATTTCACCTCGTCGACAATCGGCACTTCATCGGGTTTAACGTCCACCGGGCTGTCTATCACCGGCCAGATGTCGCGATACAAGCGCCCCTCTTCCAGCCGCCAGCGCACGCGCTCCAGCTGGACCGTTCCGCTCACCCCGTTCAGGGTGGTCAGTTCAAGGGTGTCGCCCTCCTGACGAAACAGCTCCGGCTCGTTGCGCGGGGCGCGGGCCTGAAGCTGGAAAAAATCGCGCTCCATCAGGCTCCAGGCGCGCTGAAGCTGGTTGAGCTTTGCAGCGCTGGCATCGGTGGCCGAGCTGGTACGCATCGCGCCGTCCAGAATTTGCCAGGCCAGGGTGCTGATCACCGCGAAGATGGTCAGCGCAATCATGATCTCCAGCAGGGTAAAGCCGCGCTGGCGTCGCGTTTTTTTCACTTGTCCTCTCCCGGCGGAATGATGTGCAGCGAAATAACCGGCTGGCTGTCGTCGCCTTCGGCGTAAACGCGGATCGCGTTCGCCCAGACGCCGTCGGCGGTTTTTATCCGCTGCTTGCGCCAGGCCCAGCTGCGTCCGCCCATGATTTCCGCGCCCTGCTGTTCAGCATCCGGGAAGTCAGTTTTCGTGAGCTGCGCTTCCGCCAGCTGGTTTTCCGCCACCCAGCTGGCCTGGAGCGTGTCGGCCAGACCGTGGGTAAAGCGCACGTTCAGGGAGACCGAGTTCATCAGCGCCAGCGCGGCGGTGGAGAAGATCACCAGGGCGACAATCACCTCCAGCAGCGTCATCCCCTTTTGCTTTTTGTTGCCGTTAGCCATCGTTTTCTACCAATACCGGGGCCGCCCCTTGCGACACCACGCGGAAATGGTGCTGTTTGTCGTAGCTTTGCAGCGTCAGCGTGAAGCGGCTGATTTCACCGTCCGGTAAAAAGATCACCTGCGGCTCGGACGCCACCGTGGCGGCCAGACGCTGCGGCGAGAGCGAAACGTGCATCTCCTCCGGGAAATCACCTTTGGTGGTAATTCGGCCCGCGGATAACGGCACCCAGTGACGTTCACCGTTTTTATCGTCGATTGTCACCAGCTGATAGTTGTCCGTGGTTATCACCAGCCCGACAATATTTCCGTCCATCACCGCGCGGTCTGAACCATAATCAACGAGGGCTTTCAATTGCTGGCCAAATATATCCGCACCGCTGCGCGAAGGTATTGTTGACACCACCATCATGGCGCAGCTGGCAAATATCACCAGCGCCAGAATAATTTCCAGCAACGTAAAGCCGCGTTGTTTTTTCATTATTTCTCTTTCTTATCCAGAGACCAGTTTGTAATATCATCGGCGGTATTGGCCTCACCGTCCGGACCGGCTGAGAAAACGTCAACCGCGCCGTGTTCGCCAGGGCTCACCAGAATATAATCACCGCCCCATGGATCCTGTGGCAGGCGACGGATATAGCCGTCCGCGCGGTAGCCGTTCGGGATAGGTGCGATTTCAGGTTTGGTCACCAGCGCCTGCAAACCCTGCTCGGTAGTCGGGTAGCGGTGGTTATCCAGCTTATACATATCCAGCGAGCCTTCGAGCGCGACAATATCGCTGGTCGCTTTTTGTTCGTCTGCTTTCTCTTTATTACCCATTAAGTTTGGTACCACCATGCTCGCCAGAACGCCGAGAATAACGATAACCACCATTAATTCGAGCAAAGTAAAGCCCGCCTGGCGAGCCAGGTTTTTATGTTTTAAAGCCATGATTTAACCTACCATATTATTAAGTTGCAGAAGCGGTTGTAATATTGACAGTACGATGAATAAAACAATCGTTGCCATGGATACCACCAGCGCCGGTTCAAATACCGACAGCGTTAATGTAATTCGATGCTGTAATGCCGATTCCTGGTTTTCCGCCGCGCGGTCCATTAAATTACCTAATTCCCCGCTCTCTTCGCCGGAGGCAATCATATACAGCATGGTCGGCGGGAATAATTTCGCCTGCTCCAGCGCCGCATACAGGGATGCCCCCTGGCGCACGGTATCAGCGGCCTGCTCCAGCACCTGCCGGGCGTAGAGGTTTTCGATACCGTCCATTGCGATGTACATCCCCTCCAGCAGCGGCACGCTGCTGGCCTGCAGAATGCTCAGGGTGCGGATGTAGCGGGCGCTGTTGATGGCGCACACCAGCTTTTTGATCGGCGAGCCGTTCACCAGCCAGCTGTGCCAGCGAAAACGGTTTTTGGCATTCCTGAGCCAGGTTTTAAAGCCGATAAAGCCGCCGCCCAGGATGCCCACAATATAAATCCCATACGCCTGCAGGAAATCGCTCACCGCAATCAGCGTGCGGGTGGTGATCGGCAACTGCTGTTTCATGTGGGTGAACTGCTCAATGACCTGCGGTACGACTGCCACCAGCAGGATGCTGATCACCGCGATGGCCACCACCGTCAGGGTGATCGGGTAGACCATCGCCTGCGTCAGCTTGCTTTTCATCTTCTGGCGCTGCTCGTTGTACTCGGCCAGCTTCTCCAGCACGTCGCCCAGGTGGCCGGTCTTTTCACCGGCCATCACCAGGGTGCAGTAGAGCTTGTCGAAGGTGCGCGGGAACTGGCTAAACGCGTCGAACAGCGTGTGCCCCTCCACCACCTTCTCGCGAATTTCCACCACCATTGCCGCCAGCTTTTTGTCTTCCGTCTGCTTCGAGATCGCCTTCAGCGCGCTCTCCAGCGGTAGCGCGGCGTTCACCAGCGTGGAGAGCTGACGGGTAAACATCGACAGCACCGGCGTGGAGAGCTTAGCCCCGGTTTTGGCTTTCCCGGATGCCGCCGCCTCGCGGGTTTCGGTGATGCTGACGGGCATCAGCTTTTGTTCGCGCAACATCTGGCGAACCTGCTTTTGCCCCTCGGCCTGCAGCGTGCCGCGCTGGGTTTTGCCTGCGACATCCGTCGCCGTCCACGCGTAGAAGGCCATTACGCATCTCCCCCACGTTCGGCGGTCACGCGCATCACCTCTTCCAGCGAGGTCACGCCGCTAATCACCTTCAGCAACCCGTTTTCACGCAGGCTGTAGGCCTGCTTAAAGAGCTGCGTTTCGATGGACATTTCGTCTTTATCTTCATGAATGGCGCGGCGCATGGTGCTGTCCACCACCAGGAATTCATGAATACCGGCACGGCCCTGATAGCCGCTCTGGCGGCAGTGCTCACACCCCACCGCGCGGTAAATCGCTTTTGGCGGCGCGTCCATAAAGCTGAACAGCGCTTTTTCATTGGCGTCCAGCGGACTGGTGGTCCGGCAGTGCGTACACAGCCGACGCACCAGACGCTGGGCAATGACACCGAGTAACGATGAACCGATTAAAAAAGACTCCAGCCCCATGTCCCGCAGACGGGTTATCGCCCCTGCGGCACTGTTGGTGTGCAGCGTAGACATGACCAGGTGACCGGTAAGCGACGCCTGTACCGCAATTTGCGCGGTTTCGCCGTCACGAATTTCCCCGATCATCACCACGTCCGGGTCCTGACGCAGAATGGCGCGCAGCCCGCGGGCAAAGGTCATGTCCACGCGCGGGTTAACCTGCGTCTGCCCCACCCCTTCCAGCTCGTATTCAATCGGGTCTTCAACGGTCAGAATGTTGCGCTCGTGGCCGTTCAGCGCCGAAAGAATGGCATACAGGGTGGTACTTTTACCGGAACCTGTCGGCCCGGTGACCAGGATAATGCCGTGCGGGCGGTCAATCAGCCCTTTTAACTTCTCCAGCTCTTCATCAATCAGCCCCAGCTTGTTGATGTCGGGCTTCAGGTTACTTTTGTCGAGCAGACGCATAACCACGCGCTCGCCGTACTGGGACGGAATGGTCGAGACGCGGACGTCGATCGCCTTGCGGCCAATGCGCAGGGAGATACGGCCATCCTGCGGCAGTCGTTTCTCGGCGATGTCCAGCTTCGACATAACCTTAATACGTGACACCAGCAGCGGCGCGAGCTTACGCGCCGGCTGCAGCACCGGGCGCAGCACGCCGTCGACGCGGAAGCGAATGCTCAGCGTGCGCTCGAAGGTTTCGATATGAATATCCGACGCGCCGTCCTTCACCGCCTCACCGAGAATGGCGTTGATCAGGCGGATCACCGGCGAGTTTTCGTCGTTATCGAGCAGATCTTCGTTATCCGGGATCTCCTCGGTTAACGCCATCAGGTCGATGTCCACATCCATATCATCCACCAGCTGCTGCGACACGCCGCTGCTCTGCTGCCAGATTTTAGCCAGCATCTCGTCAAAGGCTTCCGGCGTCAGGGTGACCGGGACGAACGCGCGTCCCAGCACCCGGCGCACTTCCAGCAGTGCAAACGCCGGGGTGTCATTACGGATATAGACGTCATTGTTGTAGAACAGAACGCCGTTATCTTTTGCGTAGCTGCTGCTGCACAGCGTTTTACTCAGTTCGTCCACGTTATCCCCTCCGCCTTAGTGTTTGAACGGATTACGCGATGCGCTGGCGCTGGTTTTCACCGGTGCGGCGGCATCGACGGGAAACGCGGGCAGAATGGCGTTATCCGCGGGTTCAATAATGCCGAGCTTTTTCTCCTCCACGCGCTGCTGCTGGCGGGCGCGGATCTGGTCATATTTCTCTTTCGACGCCGCGCTGTAGTTGTCGTCGTCGCGCAGGACGGTGGTATGGATAAACACCATCAGGTTGCGTTTCGACGTATCCTGCGAGGTGTAGCGGAACAGCTGTCCCACCAGCGGGATATCACCCAGCAGCGGCACTTTGGAAACCGACTGCTTGGTCACGTTCTCCATCAGACCGCCAAGCACCACCGTCTGGCCGCTGTGCACCATCACTTCGTTATTGATGGTGCGGGTGTTGAAGGTTGGGCCGAGGCTGGCATCTTCCGTCGCGCTGTTGTCGACGCTGGAGACTTCCTGCTCAATTTTCAGGTGGATCATGTCGCCGTCGTTGATTTGCGGCACAATTTTCAGCTTGGTACCGACCGTCTTACGCTCAACGGAGTTAAAGACGTTGTCGCCGCTGGTGGTCTGCGAACCGGAAAGCACCGGCACGTCCTGACCCACGTTAAACGACGCTTCTTTGTTATCCAGCGTGACCACGCTTGGCGTGGAGAGAATGTCGTTTTTACCGTCGGTAGAGAGGGCGGTCATCAGGGTGCCAAAATCGCCGTTAAAGAAGCCGGTCGCCAGGCCGGTGAAGCTCGCCCCTTTCATGGTGCCGTTTTTGATCTGGCTTATCGGCAGGCCGGTTGAGCCAAACTGCACGCCGCCGTGCTTGCTGGTCCACTGCACGCCGAGATCCAGGCCGTTGCCGTCCTGAACTTCCGCAATAATCGCTTCCACCAGCACCTGCGGACGACGAATATCCAGCTTGTCGATCACCTTCTCAAGGGAGTTCATCACGTTAGGCTGCGCGGTGATTACCAGTGAGTTAGTTGATTCGTCGGCGGTAATATTCAGATCCTTCGAGGCACTCGCAGTTTTCGCTTTTGCGGTGCCCGGCTTGTCTTTCAGCTGCTCGCCAATCCCGGTGAGGACCGGAACCACTTTGGTGGCGCTGGCATATTTGAGATAGAAGACGCGGGTATTCCCCTCGTTATTCTGCTCGCGATCCAGCTGGTGAATAAGGGAACGGGTACGCGCGCGCGCATCTTCCGGGCCGCTGATCACCAGGCTGTTGGTTTCGTCATCGGCCACCACTTTGGTGGCCAGCTGCGGCGCGTTCTGCCCTTTCTGCTCCTCGTTGCTGAGGTTGTTCAGCATGTCGGAGAGCTCTTTGGCAGAGGCAAAGCGCAGCGGAACGATCTCGCGGCGCTGGATGCCGTTGTTATCAACGCGCTGAACCAGATCCACCAGGCGGTTTACCACCGACGCTTTGCCGGTTAACAGCAGCACGTTGGACGGCTCGAAATGCACCACGTTACCGATACCGGTGGCATCGTTAAGCTGGCGCAGCAGCGGAGCCAGTTCGCGCACCGGCACATTTTCCATGCGCACGACGCGGGTGATGATCTCATCGCCTTTGCCTGGGTTTTTGCTGTCGGCCAGCGGCGCACCCGCGGTGCGGGCTACGCTTGAGCGCACCACTTTCACCATACCGTTGTCCATCGGGATGACCGACAGACCGTACAGATCCAGCACGCTCAGGAAGAACTGGTAATACTCATCTTCCGTCAGCACGTTGTACGTTCTGACCGAGACGGTTCCCTGGACGGACGGATCGACCAGAATGGTTTTGTTGAGATTGCGGCCTACCGTATCGATAAACTCGCGGATATCGGTATTTTTAAAGCTCGCGCTAAAGTTGGCTGCAAGCAGCGAACTGGAATATAACGACAATGCGGTCAGCGCCACGCACGCCCAAGGAAATTTCTTCATGTCTGTACACTTGTTAATTGTTTAGAACATTAACCCGAATATTTTCAAGGTGAGCGTGACGTCGGACGACGACCTCCGCTTCTTTCATTTTCGACCAGTTGGCAATAATACTTTTTGCCTTTGCTTCGTCGGTCATATCGACAGAGTTGACTTCTACTGCCACGTCGCCTTTTTGTAGCCCAGAATGGCTATAAAACGCGGAGGCATTCCTTGGATTGATGTTGTAGCCTTCCAGCTGGCCTTTTTCGATTAACGGTTTTAACACCAGATAATCATCCAGATGCACGCTTTCCGCGCCTGCATCTTTCGTCGATTTGGTTACCGGGCCGCTATCAACGCCGCCCTTAAAATAGTCAGGCTTATTTAATGCCAGTACCTGCGTAGCACCTTCGTAATTAACCACCACATTGTCTTTGTTAATTTCCTGAATAAAGGCATCGTTAAAGCCGGTCAGCGGCTCGCCTTCACGATAGCTTTTCTGCCCCCCCGGCGTTTTGATCACCGCGAAGGATAGCCAGGCGTCATCGCTGCGCACGATACCTTCGATCTCCGCGGCCAGCGGGGCTTTCGCCGCAGCCGGTAAGCTGTCCTGACGTGCCGCAGCCGTGAAAAGGGTGAATATCTTTTCTTCACGACGACTTTTCAGCGGCTGTTCATCAGATTTAGCCAACTTATTCGTAACTTTTTTATAATCTTTAAACGTCAGATACCCTTGCTGGCCGCAAAAAATTAACAGCGCAAACATAATGCAAGGGGTTATCCACCGTGACAGAAATGAGAACCTCATTTTTCATCTGGCCTTTAGCAAAGCGAAAATAAGCAGCGTCGTGCTGCGCCAATATGTGAGAAAATAGTAATGAGCTGCTGTAAATACGACCACTGACTTTGCCGCTAACTTTCATACAGAAAAATATTGACCGTATAAAATCCAGATGTTAGGCGATATCAGCAGGATATTTTTACCCTGTGCGCAAATTGACCACCCTATAGCGTTGCTTTACTTTCTCGTCCTGTTGCTATTCCTAATCAGAGACGGTAAGTCGTTATGTATCAGAGCCACTTTAAATTTAAAAACCCGCCGTTCAGGGAAATCACCCGTTTATCCGGGGATTTTCTGGTGCCTTATCATCAGGACGTGTTCAACCTGCTGAAAGAGAAAAGCCAACAGGCGGGCGTGAGCGGTCTCTTTTGCGACGATGCCCGGCTGTCAGGTCAGTTCAGCCATGCGCTGAAATCGGCGATCCCTGGCGTTCTTGCCATCAATGCGTTTCCAAAACTGAGTGCCAGTAGCCTGCTGTACAAGCTCAGCCCGGGAACGAAAGAGAACAAGAACCGGGTTCAGGCGGTGGATGCCGTGCTGCAGCAGTGGCAGAGCGGGAAAACCAGAACAAAAGTGCTGGTCATTACCCATACCGAAGCCATGAAAGAGAGCTGCCATGAGGTGCTGGGCATGTTGCTTGCGCGCGCCCAGGAGCTGGAGTTTCGTCTGGCCGTGGTGCTGATGGGCACGACGGATCAGGACGCCGTTCTGATGCAGCAATCTCAACTGCGTGAATATGCACATACCCGCCACACGTTACGCCCCCTGACCTGCCGGGAATTCCTCAGCTATGTTCAGGCGCAGTGTGAAGAAAACGGGTGCGAGAATTCGCCGCTAACCCCGGCGCGCGTGCGCAAGATGCACGCGCTGACCAAAGGAAATATCTGCAAGCTGAATGAGCTGGCGCATCTGTCGATGCTGGCTGCCTGGACCGAACGTTCAGCGCAGGTCAGCCCGCGTCATTTACGCCTGGCGGCGGGAGAGATCCTGCCTGCGAAAAAACACGGTAAGCGCCTGGCAACCGTGGGACTGTTCGCCTCTGTACTTTTCGCCGCCTGCGGCTGGTATTTGACCTCTTCGATTAACGCAAAACTTCCGATTCAACTGCCGGTCCCCGTCAGCTGGAAACAGCAGGCACCGAAAGTTGCGGCACCCGTGGTGCCGGTTATCGACAACGAAATGGTCAATCAGCCGGATGCGATGCACCAGCTTTACCTGATGTGGGGATATGACGCCTCGGCGGACGATGCCCTGTGTCAGAACGCCGCGAAGGTGAATCTGATGTGTAAACAGGGTAGCGCCACGCCGGATGCGCTCGCGAAGGAAGGTTATCCGTGGGTGAGTGAACTCAAAACCGGTGACCATCTTAACTACGCCGTGGTCGCCCGTGTCGGAGATACCTCTATCGACCTGCTGATGAATAACCGCACCTGGCAGGT
Source organism: Enterobacter chuandaensis (assembly GCF_039718975.1). Classification (NCBI taxonomy): domain Bacteria; kingdom Pseudomonadati; phylum Pseudomonadota; class Gammaproteobacteria; order Enterobacterales; family Enterobacteriaceae; genus Enterobacter; species Enterobacter chuandaensis. The sequence continues at coordinate 1,580,507 of NZ_CP097173.1, read as the reverse complement.
GAGCCGCAGCTGGTTTAACCAGCATGCGACAGGGAACTATACCCAACTCCATCGCCTGACGCCGGAAGGCAAAGATGCCGTCAGCGCCGCCAGCGATGCGAAGGACATGGGCTGGCTGGATCAGCAGCTGAGCGTGGCTCTTGCCCAGCCTGAAACACATTCACAAACCTGGACGGCGGAGATGATGAAACGCACCCGTGAGTTCCAGCAAAAAATGCATCTGCACGTGGATGGTATTCCCGGGGAAGATACGCTGATGCAGCTGATGCGTGAAACGCATACCACGCCGAGTGTACTGCTTCAGGCCACTCATGACACACCAGACGCTAAAACGCAGGAGAAGCATTCCTAATGTCGACTATCTGTCTTGCGGCTCAGCGCAGCTATACCAGCGGAGAGGCGGTCTGGTTTTCGTACCGCCTGCCCAGCCTGAGAAAATTCTTCAGTCATACTTTTTTATGGACGTTGGGTCTGTGCGCCATGATGATGGCGGGACTGTACGCACACGTTTACTGGAACCTGTGCCATCCGGCGCCGGAACCGGTTAAAGCCAGCGTCGCGAAACCCGAAACGCAGCTTTCAGATATGCATTATGTGTATGTGAGTAAGCCGTTCCCGCATCCACATCCTAAACCCGCGCCGGTGCACGCTGATGTTCCGGCCATGCAGGATCTGCCGATCAACAGCGATGATGCTGACTGGCAGCAGGCACCTGACGGCGGCGTGCCGCACGATACATCGCGGGATACGTTACCCGGAACCGAAGCGCACGATGCGGTCCCTGCCAGCGGAGGGGGTGACGATGCCTCACTAACCGAGATATTTAAGCAGGCATTAAAAGAACAGCAACAGGATTATTCGCAAGGCAAAATTCCCGCGCCGCCGGTTGACGAGACGCAGGATATTTCGCAGAAGGATGTGTTGCATAAAGCGGATCCACGTTCGCCTTTAAGTGAGAAAGGAGATCGGCTGGAATAGTTAATATTTTTCAGGCAAGGTTGTCAGGTTAAGGAGTCGACCCTTTTCCACAACAATATATTGACCTTTTTTCAGGTCGGAGAGGATTTTAATTATGGTGCTGCGAGCCAGGTTGGTGTATTCCTGAATATAATCATAAATATTGATATCGCGCTGATGATGGACAATCAGATCGTTAATTTCATATAAAAACTCACGTACCACCGAATAAGCACTGCGGGCAACCAGCACATCGTCGCGTTTGCTCAGCATGCAGATGTACCAGGAGAGAACTTTCGTCAGTTCAGGCCATAAATTGTTGTCGGTCATCAGCTGCGCGAAGACCTCTTTTTTGATCGAGCGCACCACGGTGTTGGCGCGAACGAGGCCGTACATATGGGTTGCGTTATAGTACATTGAAGAGAGGCCAAAAATGCACTGGCCCGTTACCGTGAACATGCACAGCTCGTCGGATTCGCGTCGGAATTCCACTTCGCCGCTGACGATAATATGAATATACTGTGAGTCAGACGTCGATATTTTTTGCCACTTCTTTAAGGTTTTCTCTTCAAAACCTGAGGTTGCAGAAATAATGGCTTCCATTTCATGTTGCGGACGTAATTTTTTTGCGTAGATGCTTAACATTGTTATACCCGATTTAAGATGTGAAATTTTAATTTACAGAAATAAGGCAAAAAAAAGCCTTAACCTCAGAATATTTTCCTGAAGATGTTCTCATGGAGAAAAAATAAAAGCGAAATGCGATATATTCATCTGCTGCATTACTTAGCAAGCTATGTGTCTATCTTAAATGCGGATAATTTTAAGTCAATTAACTAAAAATGAATTGAGTTTGTACTTAAGATTAATCTGAAGAAATTAGGGGAAAACTACCTATTCGGGGGTATTCCGAAGGATTACCCCTGCCCGTATTTCTCTAAGAGCGCTTCGGCAATAGCCATCGTTTCAACATCGGCGATGCCGTTCCACAGCTCAGGCCTGAAGTGCATCTGGAATGCCATAATGATACGTTTCTGCTGCGCCGGGGTGCTGTTGACCGGCACCTCATAGCCGTAGCGCGCGAGTAAATCGAGTAACGCGGCGGTATCTACCTGCTGAAAGCGCGGCCGTCCGTTTATATAGAAAGCCACGCGCGCGGGGTCGGGCCATGCGCCTATCCCCTGCTGCGCCAGCTGTCGCCACGGGAACAGCGGGCCAGGATCGTCTTTGCGCTGAGGCGCAATGTCCGAATGGGCCACCACGTTTTCAGGCCTAATGTGATAGCGGGCAATAATGTCTTTCGCGAGCGGCACCAGCGCTGCAATCTGCGCAGGCTCAAACGGCGTAAAATGTTTCACCCCGGCCGTTTTCTGCCAGCCACGATTTTCCAGTTCAATGCCGACAGACGTATCATTTATACGGTTAGTGCCGCGCCAGAAGCTGATGCCCGCATGCCAGGCCAGCTCGCTCTCCGGCACCAGCTGCCAGATGCGCGGTTTACCGTCCGGCGACGGGGGCTTCGCGGGGATCAGATAATGCGAGCTGACGTTTTTGTCGGTTAAGGTCGCAAGCGACGTGTCGAAGTCATCGGCAGTGTAGTGGATCACCAGCACCTTGATACGCGGGTAGGCCGCCTGCGCCTGATGACGGGTATCCAGCTCGTAGGTGCCTTTATCCACAATGCCTTTTTCCTGGGCGCATCCTGCCAGCAACATCGCCAGCAGGAGCGTTGAAAGCGAACGCTTCATCGACGGGTTTTCACCGCCGTGCCGCTTACGCTCACCATCAGCATGCTGGCATCTTTTCCGACCGTTTCGTAGTCGATATCAATGCCCACCACCGCATCCGCGCCCAGCGCTTTAGCCTGCTCGCCCAGCTCTTTAAACGCAATTTCGCGCGCTTTACGCAGCTCTTTTTCGTACGCGCCGGAACGTCCACCGACGATGTCACGAATGCCGGCAAAGAAATCCCGGAAAATATTCGCGCCCAGAATCGCTTCGCCGGTGACCACGCCGCAGTACTCGGTAATAGGTTGCCCTTCCAGGGTTGGCGTTGTTGAAAACTGCATACTTTCTCTCCTTCTTTAGCGTTCAATGCCTTAGCAACAGCATTATCGGTTCGTTACGCTATGATTGAAAGGATAGTTAATAAATAAGGAAATCAACATGCGCTACTCTGCTTTAACGCTTTTAGTGCCCTGCGCGCTGGTGCTCAGCGCCTGTACTACCACGGTCACGCCAGCCTTTAAGGATATCGGTACCCGCAGCGGCCCTTGTATCGAGGGTGGTCCGGACGCCGTGGCGCAACAATTTTATAATTACCGTATTCAGCATCGCGGAAACGATCTGACCGCCCTGCGCCCATACCTGAGCGATAATCTGGCAAAACTGCTCAACGATGCCACCCGGGATCCACAGCATAACGCCCTGCTGAAATCCGATCCGTTCTCCAGCCGCGCCACGCTGCCGGACAGCGCTGAGGTAGCCAGTGCATCAACCATCCCGAACACCGATGCGCGAAACATTCCGCTGCGCGTGAAGCTGACCCAGGGCACCCAGACCTGGCAGGATGAAGTGCTGATGATCCGTGAAGGCCAGTGCTGGGCCATAGATGACGTGCGCTATATTGGCGGCAGCGTTCATGCCCCGGCAGGCACGTTGCGCCAGTCGGTTGAGAACCGCTAAACCATCCATTGCAAAAGCGTTACCCCCGAAAAATGTGCGGCATTTCATGCGGAATGCCGACATTTATACTCGCCGACCTTGCCGTTCGCTATTTTGTGCTATGTTTAAGAGGAAATGCGGGTTATATTTAACTTTTAACGCAGAAATATTGCATAACTATTCTGTCAACGGTACTATCTGCGGCCTCAATTGCTATAGATTGCCTGGATGAGTAAAGACTGCCCCGATGAGTATTAAACTAAACGGCATTAACTGCTTCTACGGCGCACACCAGGCGCTGTTTGACATCACGCTGAACTGCCCGGAAGGCGAAACGCTGGTTTTGCTTGGCCCAAGCGGTGCAGGCAAAAGCTCCCTTCTGCGCGTCCTTAATCTGCTTGAAATGCCCCGTTCAGGTACGCTGGCAATTGCCGGTAACCATTTTGATTTCGCGAAAACGCCGTCCGATAAAGCGATTCGTGAACTGCGTCAAAACGTCGGCATGGTCTTCCAGCAATACAATCTCTGGCCGCATCTGACCGTCCTGCAAAACCTGATTGAAGCCCCGTGCCGCGTGCTGGGATTAAGCAAAGATCAGGCCATCGCGCGTGCCGAAAAGCTGCTGGAGCGTCTGCGCCTTAAGCCCTACAGCGACCGCTACCCGCTGCACCTCTCTGGCGGGCAGCAGCAGCGCGTGGCGATCGCCCGCGCGCTGATGATGGAGCCCGCGGTACTGCTGTTTGATGAACCGACCGCAGCGCTGGACCCGGAAATCACCGCCCAGATCGTGAGCATCATTCGCGAGCTGGCGGAAACCAATATCACGCAGGTCATTGTTACCCACGAAGTGGAAGTGGCGCGTAAAACCGCCAGCCGTGTGGTTTACATGGAAAACGGGTATATCGTTGAGCAAGGTGATGCGAGTTGCTTCGCGAACCCGCAAACCGATGCCTTCAAAAACTATTTATCTCATTGATTGTGTCAGGGGAAATATAATGAAAAAAGTATTACTTGCCGTGCTGCTTGCTGGCGTTACCCTTTCCGCTACCGCAGCCCAGACCATTCGTTTCGCCACGGAAGCCTCTTACCCTCCGTTTGAGTCCATTGATGCGAATAACAAAATTGTTGGCTTCGACGTAGACCTGGCAAACGCCCTGTGTAAAGAGATCGATGCAACCTGTACCTTCAGCAACCAGGCGTTCGACAGCCTGATCCCGAGCCTGAAGTTCCGCCGTATTGACGCGGTGATGGCCGGTATGGACATCACGCCTGAGCGCGAAAAGCAGGTGCTGTTTACCACCCCTTACTACGACAACTCCGCCCTGTTTATTGGTCAGAAAGGGAAATTCACCTCTGTCGATCAGCTGAAAGGCAAGAAAGTCGGCGTGCAGAACGGTACCACGCACCAGAAATTCATCATGGATAAGCATCCGGAAATCACCACCGTTCCGTACGACAGCTACCAGAACGCGAAGCTGGATCTGCAGAATGGCCGTATCGACGGCGTGTTTGGTGATACCGCTGTCGTGACCGAGTGGCTGAAAGCCAACGATAAGCTGGCGCCAGTGGGCGACAAAGTGACCGATAAGGATTACTTCGGTACCGGTCTGGGGATTGCCGTTCGTCAGGGCAACACTGAGCTGCAGCAGAAATTCAACGCTGCGCTGGAAAAAGTGAAGAAAGACGGCACCTACGAAACCATCTACAAAAAATGGTTCCAGAAGTAATTCCTGATGAATGAATTTTTACCTTTAGCAAGCGCCGCCGGGATGACCGTCGGCCTTGCCGTTTGCGCACTGATAATCGGCCTTGTGCTGGCGATGTTCTTCGCGGTGTGGGAATCAGCGAAATGGTTCCCCGTCGCCTGGGCAGGCTCCGCGCTGGTCACCGTGCTGCGTGGGCTACCGGAAATTCTGGTGGTCCTGTTCATCTATTTCGGCTCCTCACAGCTGCTGCTCACGCTGTCGGACGGCTTCACGATTAATCTCGGCTTTGCGCAAATCCCGGTGCAGATGCAGATTGAGAACTTCGACGTCAGCCCGTTCCTGTGCGGCGTAATTGCCCTCTCCCTGCTCTACTCCGCGTACGCGTCGCAAACCCTGCGCGGTGCGCTGAAAGCGGTACCGCAGGGGCAGTGGGAATCCGGCCAGGCGCTGGGCATGTCGAAAGCAGCCATCTTCTTCCGTCTGGTGATGCCGCAGATGTGGCGCCACGCCCTGCCGGGGCTGGGCAACCAGTGGCTGGTATTGCTGAAAGATACCGCGCTGGTGAGCCTGATCAGCGTGAACGATTTAATGCTGCAAACCAAAAGCATCGCCACCCGTACTCAGGAGCCGTTTACCTGGTACATCGTGGCGGCGGCTATCTACCTGGTGATCACGTTGCTCAGTCAGTACATCCTCAAGCGTATTGACCTGCGAGCGACGCGCTTTGAACGGAGACCAGGCTGATGCTTGAATATTTCCCGGAGTTGATGAAAGGGCTGCACACCAGCCTGACGCTGACCGTGGCGTCCATCATTGTGGCGCTGATTCTGGCGCTGATCTTCACCATCATCCTGACGCTGAAAACGCCGGTGCTGGTGTGGACCGTGCGCGGCTACATCACCCTGTTTACCGGTACGCCGCTGCTGGTGCAGATCTTCCTGATCTACTACGGTCCGGGCCAGTTCCCGTCGCTGCAGGAGTATCCGGTTATCTGGCATCTGCTCTCTGAGCCATGGCTGTGCGCCCTGATTGCCCTTTCGCTGAACAGTGCGGCCTATACCACCCAGCTGTTCTTTGGTGCGATCCGTGCCATCCCGGAAGGGCAATGGCAGTCCTGCGGGGCGCTGGGCATGAGCAAGAAAGACACGCTGGCGATCCTGCTGCCGTACGCCTTTAAGCGCGCGCTCTCCTCTTATTCCAACGAAGTGGTGCTGGTGTTCAAGAGTACCTCTCTGGCCTACACCATCACCCTGATGGAAGTGATGGGCCACGGACAGCTGCTGTACGGACGCACCTATGACGTGATGGTGTTCGGCGCGGCGGGCGTGGTTTACCTGGTGGTGAACGGTCTGTTGACGCTGATGATGCGCCTGATCGAGCGCAGAGCGTTAGCGTTTGAGCGCAGAAATTAATCACGTAAATGCATAAAACGGTATTGATAAAGCGGGTAACCTGATGGGTTATCCGCTTTTTTTTATTCCAGAATAAATATTTAATCATTTATATTGAATATAAATTCATTAAATGGCATTGTACTTTCATAAGACCTACAGACGGGAGTATTACAATGAAAAAGTTAGTTCTGGCCGCACTACTCGCAACCTTCGCCGCTGGCGCATCCGCAGCTGATAAAATTAATTTTGGCGTTTCCGCCACCTATCCGCCGTTTGAATCGCTGGATGCCAGCAACCAGATCGTCGGTTTCGACATCGACCTGGCGAAAGCGCTGTGCAAGCAGATGCAGGCCGACTGCACCTTTACCAACCACGCGTTCGACAGCCTGATCCCGTCGCTGAAATTTAAAAAATACGACGCGGTGATCTCCGGAATGGACATCACGCCGGAGCGCAGCAAGCAGGTGGCGTTCACCGACCCGTACTACGCCAACTCGGCGGTGGTGATTGCGAAGAAAGGCGCTTATACCTCTTTCGATCAGCTGAAAGGCAAACGCATCGGGATGGAAAACGGCACCACCCACCAGAAATACCTGCAGGACAAGCATCCTGAAGTAAAAACCGTGGCCTATGACAGCTACCAGAACGCGATTATCGACCTGAAAAATGGCCGTATCGACGGCGTATTCGGCGACACCGCCGTGGTCAACGAATGGCTGAAAACCAACCCGCAGTTGGGTACGGCGACCGAGAAAGTCACCGATCCGCAGTACTTTGGTACAGGCCTCGGCATCGCGGTACGTCCGGATAACAAAGCCCTGCTGGAAAAACTGAACGGCGCGCTGAAGGCGATTAAAGCGGACGGCACGTATCAGAAAATCAGCGACCAGTGGTTCCCGCAGTAACCTTTTTTGCCGGGTGACCTGGCCTACGGGGGGGTAGTCTGTAGGCCGGGTAAGGCGAAGCCGCCACCCGGCAATTTCTCAAAGCGGCACAAAGAACCTGAACCGCGCCCCGCTCGCCGACTCCATTAGCCTGATCCCGCCCCCGTGCAGCTCCAGCATGCGATTAACGATCAACAGCCCTAATCCACCCCGATTCTCACGCGATGCCTGGGTATTCAGCGCCGAAGGCCGCTGGAACAGATCGTCGCGCAGCGAGGCATCCACGCCCGTTCCGGTGTCTGCCACTTCCACCTGGAGTTGCTGTGCTTCCTGCCATACGGCAAGACGGATCTCACCGCCAACGGGCGTATGACGGATGGCGTTATCCAGCAGATTGGTCACCACCCGCTCAATCATCGACACGTCGGCATAGACCAGCGGCAGCGGACCCGGTACATCAATATGCAGATTTAACTCGCGCGTGCGGGCCGCCAGCTCAAATTTTTGCGCAACGTCGGACACCAGCTCACCCATGGCAAAACGCTCGCGCTGCGGTTTAATGCCGCCGTGTTCAAGGCGTGCGAGTTCGAACAGCTGCTGCGCCAGGTGGCGCATCTTTTGGCCCTGACGCAGCGCAATGGCAAGGTACTGCTGGTGTTCCTCGGGCGTGAGCGTGGCGGATTTCAGCGACAGCATCTCCAGATATCCCAGCAGCGACGTCAGCGGCGTGCGCAGATCGTGCGAAATATTGGCGATAAACTCCCGGCGCTGGCGATCGCTGTCGGAAAGCTGATCCCACTGGGAGGTGATTTTGCGCGCCAGCTCGATAAAGGTGTTACGCAGCACGGCCACTTCGTCATTCCCCGTGCTCTCCAGCGGCTGCGCCGCCAGCTGTTTGATGGCGCTGATGCTGTCCTGCTCAAGCCCGGTGACCTCTTCCGTCAGGCGTTTAACCGGACGCGTTACCCAGTACCAGACCAGTAATCCCGCCAGCAGCCCAAACAGCGCCACCCACAGCAGTGACCACAGGACGGTACTCCACAGCGCCTTGTGCCAGGCCATTTCCGCCAGCGCGTTCGACTCCTCGCCCTGCAAAATAATGTACAGATACCCCTTTAGCTCACCATCCTGACGCAGCGGGGTGGCGCTAAAGACTTTTTTATTCTGGCTGCGCGGATCGTCGCCGAAGACCGGCATCGCCGCGCCGCTAAGGAAGTTCTGTACCGGAACAAGGTCGATTTTTTGCCGCTGAATATGGCCCGCCGGCGCGGCGTCCGCCAGGATATCGCCGTCAGGAGAGATAACGTATAGCTCAACGCTCGGATTAAAGGTCATCAGTCGGTCAAACAGCGGCTTGAGTGAGGTTCTGTCGACCCTGCCCTGCGCATCCAGAATCGGCTCACGCTGGGCGATCTGCTGCGCCAGCCCACCGGAGAGCCGCTGCACCATCGCATTGCCGTACTGCGTGCTGCTGTAAAGCTGCACCGCGCAGGCCACGGTGGCGCAGAGCATCAGAAGCAGAATGAATAACAGCGTCAGCCGCTGGCTCAGGCTAAAGCGGCGCATCTTGGTTTGGCTCCGCAAATTTATAGCCTTTGCCCCAGACGGTGCGAATAATCTCCGGCTCGGCGGCATCTTTTTCAATTTTGATGCGCAGGCGGTTGATATGGGTGTTGACGGTGTGCTCGTAGCCTTCGTGCTGATAGCCCCACACCTGCTCCAGCAGCGCCAGACGGGAAAACACCTCGCCTGGGTGGCGGGCAAAAAAGTACAGCAGCTCGAATTCGCGCGGGGTGAGATCCACCACCTGACCGTGGAGCAATACGCTACGCGCCAGGGGATCGATCGTCAGGCCGTGGGCCTGAATTTGCCCGTCAACCTGCGCCTGCCCCATCGCCTGCTGGCGGCGGAACAGCGCTTTGATGCGGGCAATCAGTTCCTGTACCGAAAACGGCTTTGCCAGATAATCATCGGCGCCAGTTTCCAGCCCGGTGATGCGGTCGGTTTCGCTGCTGCGGGCGCTGATGATGATCACCGGCAGGTAGCGGGTCATCTGACGAATGCGGCGGCAAATCTCCAGGCCGTCAACGTTGGGCAGCATCAGGTCGAGGATCACCGCATCCCACGGCTGTTTTTCAAGGCGCTGCAGGGCGTTGCCCCCGTCGGGCTCGTGGGTGATGGCGTAGCCTTCGTCTTCTAAATTGAGTCGCAGAAGCGCCGCGATATCGTGGTCGTCTTCCACCAGCAGGATCTGCTTCATGGGTAAGCCTTCAATCATGTCTTATGACGTAAGCTTACCTGATTTTGTGGGCCGGCAGAGTTCACATTTTGTTTAAGATTTCACGAGCAGCGTCAACACTTCATAATGCGCGGTATGCGGGAACATATCGAAAAGCTGCACGCGTTCAATGCGGTAGCCCGGCAGGCTGGCGATATCTTTCGCCATGGTCTGCGCGTTGCAGCTGGAGTAGACAATGAAATCGGGCGCCATCTGGCTCAGGTAGTCGCACAGGGATTTGCCAATTCCGCGGCGCGGCGGGTTAACCAGCACCAGCTCCGGCACGTTGCCCTGGCCGGTCGCAAACTGTGTGGAGTCCAGCGCCTGGAAGCGCAGGTTCGTCAGACCCAGCTCGGCGGCGGACTGCTTTGCGCAGGCAATCGCTTCGGCGGAGATCTCAATGCCAGTGAGCTGCATCTCCGGCGTGGCGCAGTGCAGGCCAAAACCGCCCACGCCGCAGAACAGATCCCACATGTGAGCGATGTTTAACGCGCTCACCCAGTCGCGGGCGGTGGCGTACAGGCTGCTTGCCACGGCCGGGTTAGTCTGGAAGAAGCTTTGCGGGCGGATCCACAGCGGCACGCCGTTGAAATTCTCGGCCAGCGCGTGCTGGTCGGTGAAGAAAATCTCTTTCTCCCCTTCCATGATCGCCATATGCACCGGCTGAATGTTTGCGGTAATGACCTTAAGCTGAGGAAGCTGTTCCTGTAGCCACGGCAGCGCCGCGCGCAGCTGCTCCAGCTTGGCTTCTGAGCGCAGCACGAAGCGCAGCATCATGCCGCCGTCTTTCTGGCTTTCCGTCAGCAAAAGGTACTTTAGCTCGCCGCGCCTGCGGGCGACGTTGTAAGGCGTTAACCCTGCACGCGCAATAAACGGTTTCAGTGCGGCAAAGACGGGCTCAAACGAGGCGGGATAGAGAGGGCAGTCGGTTAAATCTTCCGGCGTGCCGTCGCGGTGCAGCATCCCCAGCAGCGGTTTTTCAACGCTGCCGCTGACCACCATTTTGGCTTTGTTGCGAAAGCCCTGCTCAGGGCCGCTGACGGGTACGCACCACTCGCCCACCGCGTGCGCTGCCAGCAGCTGTTGCAGGTCGGCCATTTTGGCGGTGAGTTGTTGAGAGACCGGCTGTTCTATCCACTGACAGGAGCGGCAGCGTCCGGCGTCATAGAGTGCGCACTGCATATGAAAACCTTAAGGAAAACGAGGGCTGCGATTATACACATTATTGCAGGCGGAAGAATCTCCGGCTGGAAACCGGAATATATAGCAGGCAGAGCACCAGCATATCCGGCAGTTTTTGCATGACCAGCGCATGGAAAATCTCACGTCGCGACTCGCCGGGAATGCTGAACAGTTCCGGATAGCCATAGCCCAGCGAGGCGGCCCACAGATAGCTGGCGGCGGTCACCTGCGTGAGCAGATAGACCCAGCGCGCCCAGTTGCGCCCTTTGACCAGCGAAAACGCGCAGTAGATCTCGATAAACACCAGCACAAGGCTGCTTAAAAAGACCAGCGTGAGGCTCCACGTCTGCACGCTGCGGTGGATGAATTCACCGATGCCGCGCGCGCCCAGGGTGTTCAGAATCATCAGCACGTCCAGACAGCGGATCATAATAATGGCGAGCGCCGCCACCTGCACCAGCGCAGGGACGTTAGGACGAGCGTGCGTAAGACGTGATTTTTTTAATAATCCCAATGTTTTACTTCCCTGAAAAACAGTGCCGCGTCACGCGCGGCACATCACCGGAAATTTTAAATCCTTCAGCCGCGTCTTGCACGCTGGATATCGCGCACGCGCTGTTTTTCCGCGCGCGCCATCAAATACCAGGCGATAAATCCGACAATTCCGACCACACCGAGGATGATAGAGGCCAGGGCGTTGATCTCCGGGTTCACCCCCATGCGCACGCTGGAGAAGACCAGCATCGGCAGCGTCGTCGCGCCCGGCCCGGAGACAAAGCTGGCGATAACCAGATCGTCGAGAGAAAGCGTGAACGCCAGCAGCCAGCCGGAGATCACCGCCGGCATAATCATTGGCAGGGTAATGATGAAAAAGACCTTTAGCGGCGTGGCGCCGAGATCCATCGCCGCTTCTTCAATGGAGCGATCCAGCTCGCGCAGGCGCGAGGAGATCACCACCGCCACGTAGGCGGTACAGAAGGTAACGTGCGCCAGCCAGATGGTGAGCATACCGCGATCTGCCGGCCAGCCGATGGCGTGTGCCAGGGCCACGAACAGCAGCAGCAGCGACAGGCCGGTGATGACGTCCGGCATCACCAGCGGGGCGGTGATCATAAAGGCGAAACCGTTCGAGCCGCGAAAACGCCCGAAGCGCACCATCACCAGCGCGGCGATGGTACCCAGAACGCAGGCCATCGTGGCCGCCAGCGCGGCTATGGTCAGGCTCAGCCCCACCGCGCTCATCATCGCATCGTCGTGGAACAGCTCGCTGTACCAGCGCGTCGACCAGCCCGCCCAGACCGTCACCAGCTTAGAGCTGTTGAAGGAGTAGATCACCAGCATCAGCATCGGCGCATACAGGAAGGTAAAGCCGATCACCAGGATCGCAATTCGCCACGGGGAGCGCACTACCGGTAAGTTGTTCATCCGCGATCTCCCATCTGTTTCTGCTGATGTTTGTGGAACCACATGATCGGCACGATCAGCAGCAGGAGCATGATAATCGCCACCGCCGAGGCCACCGGCCAGTCGCGGTTATTGAAGAACTCCTGCCACAGCACGCGGCCAATCATAATGCTGTCCGGGCCGCCGAGCAGTTCCGGGATCACAAACTCCCCCACTGCCGGGATGAAGACCAGCATTGACCCGGCGATAATGCCGCCTTTGGTCAGCGGGACAATGACGCTAAAGAAGGTTTTCAGCGGACGCGCGCCAAGATCGAGCGAGGCTTCCACCAGCGAGTAATCAATCCGCGTCAGGGCCGTGTAGATCGGCAGCACCATAAACGGCAGATAGGCGTAAACAATGCCGATATAGACCGCGAGGTTAGTGTGCAGGATCGTCAGCGGCTGATCGATAACCCCGAGCCACATCAGAAAGTTATTCAGCACGCCGTTGTTTTTCAGGATCCCCATCCAGGCGTAAACGCGGATCAGGAACGAGGTCCACGACGGCAGGATCACCAGCAGCAGCAGGATGTTGCGCGTCGACGGTTTGCTGTGCGCCACCGCCCACGCCAGCGGGTAGCCCATCGCCAGACAGCAGAGCGTTGAGATTGCCGCCACCTGCAGCGACTGCAGGTAAGCTTCGAAATAGAGCGGATCGTCAGTGAGCTGCAGGAAGTTACCCAGATTCAAGGTCAGCGTCAGCTGCCCGTCGGCCCACTCCCACAGATCGGTATACGGCGGGATCGCCCGCGCCATTTCCGCCAGGCTGATCTTAAAGACGATCAGGAACGGCAGCAGGAACAGCAGGATCAGCCACACGTACGGCATGGCGATCACCACCTTGCGGCCGTGGTTCATCTTAAGGCGCGTCAGCCAGTGGGCAAAGCCGCCCGGTTTTTTGACGCGGGCTGGAGGTTCAAGTGTGCTCATGATCGCTCCTTATACCGTCAGCACGACGCAGCTGTCCGCATCCCAGCACAGGCGCACTTCGTCGCCCCAGGTCGGCTGCCCCTTGCGGTAGCGATGTTCGTTCTGCAGCTGTGCGCTGAGCATCTGCCCGCTTTTCAGCCGCACGTGGTAGATGGAGAGATCGCCCAGATAGGCAATATGCACCACTTCCCCGACGGCAAAGTTGTAGCCATCGGCAGGCGGATCGTCACAGAGCATGATCTTCTCCGGACGCAGCGCCACGTAGACCGGCACGTTATCCACCACCGAGTTATCCGGATCGACCTTCAGCGGATGCTGTAGCCCCGGTGATTCGATGACCAGTCCATCCTCCTGACGTTCTTTCAGCAGCCCTTCAAAGACGTTAACCGAGCCAATGAACTCCGCGCTGTAGCGGGTGGTCGGATGCTCGTAAATCTCTTCCGGCTCGCCAATCTGCACGAACTTCCCGCGATTCATAATCGCAATGCGTCCGGCCATGGTCATCGCCTCTTCCTGGTCGTGGGTAACCATCACGCAGGTCACCCCTACGCGCTCGAGAATATCCACCACTTCCAGCTGCATACGGTCGCGCAGCTTTTTATCCAGGGCACCCATCGGCTCGTCGAGCAGCAGCAGTTTCGGGCGTTTCGCCAGGCTTCGGGCCAACGCCACACGCTGACGCTGGCCGCCGGAAAGCTGGTGCGGCTTACGCTTCGCGAACTCCTGCATGTGCACCAGGCTCAGCATTTCGGCCACGCGCGCGGTGATTTCGGCTTTCGGCAGTTTGTCCTGCTTCAGGCCAAAGGCAATGTTCTGCTCCACCGTCATGTGCGGGAACAGCGCGTAGGACTGGAACATCATGTTAATCGGGCGCTGATACGGCGGCACGCTGGAGAGATCGACTCCATCGAGCATAATCTGCCCGGCGGTGGGCTGTTCAAAACCGGCCAGCATACGCAGCAAGGTCGATTTGCCGCAGCCCGATGCCCCGAGGAGCGCAAAAATTTCGCCTTTGTAAATCGTCAGGCTGACGTCGTCCACGGCATGCTGGCCGTCGAAAGATTTGGTGAGGTTACGAATTTCAAGCAGCGGGGTCAGCGCTTTACGGACTTTCGCCTGCGGGCGGGGGATCGCGTCATTCACGGGGTGTTCTCCGGTAGAGATCAAATCATGGTGCAGGCGCACCAGAACGGTGCGCCTGTTGCCGGGGGCGCTAACGCTTGCCCGGCCTGTGACAAAGGGTTATTTACCGCTTTTCACCTTAGTCCACGCGCGGGTACGCACGCGGTCAATTTTTGGATCCTGAACCTTCAGGGTGAAGAGCTTGGCGAACACGTCCGCCGGTGGGTAGATAGCCGGGTTGTTACGGATTTCTTCGCTTACCAGCGGCACGGAGGCCTTGTTACCGTTGGCGTAGTAAACGTGGTCGCTGATATGGGCGATCACGTCAGGACGCATCAGGTAGTTGAGGAACTGGTAGGCTTCGTCTTTGTTCTTCGCATCAGCCGGCATCGCGAAGACGTCGAAGAAGGCCAGCGCGCCCTCTTTCGGAATGAAGTAAGAGACATTCACGCCGTTTTTCGCCTCCTTCGCGCGGTTAGCCGCCTGCCACACGTCCCCTGCCCAGCCGATCGCCACGCAGATGTCGCCGTTCGCCAGGTCGTTAATATACTGAGACGAGTGGAAGTAGCGGATGTTTGGACGCAGCTTCAGCAGCAGATCGGTCGCCGGGCCGGTGTAGTCATTAGCCTTGTTGCTGTTCGGATCTTTGCCCAGGTAGTTCAGCACGGTGGCGAAAATCTCTTCCGGCGCATCGAGGAAGGAGACGCCGCAGCTTTTCAGCTTCTCAAGGTTTTCCGGCTTCAGCACCACGTCCCAGCTGTCCAGCTTGACGTCCGGGCCCAGCGCCGCTTTGACTTTATCCACGTTGTAGCCGATACCGGTGGTCGCCCACAGGTAAGGCATCGCGTATTTGTTGTCCGGGTCGTGCTTCGCCACCAGCTTCAGCACTTCCGGATCGAGGTTTTTCCAGTTCGATAACTTGCTCTTGTCCAGCGGCTGGAAGACGCCCGCCGTCAGCTGACGTTCCAGGAAGCTTGCGGAAGGTACGACCAGGTCAAAACCGGTGCTGCCCGCCATCAGCTTTCCTTCCAGCACTTCGTTGGAATCGAAGACGTCGTAGACCACTTTAATGCCGGTCTCTTTTTCAAAATTAGCGACCGTGTCCGGCGCAATATAATCAGACCAGTTGTAAACGTGCAGCGTTTTTTGTTCCGCAGCGAGCGTGCCGGCAGAGACGGCCATCAGAGCACCCGCAACCAGACCCGATAACCATTTTTTATTCAAGGCGATCATAGTGTTATTCCTTCTGAAAGCTCGTTAACAAACGAACTAAACTGTGCAATCTGGATATATGCAAAAATCATGCATAGTTTGTCGCTCTGCTCAAAATAAAAAGAAACCTCTTTACCCGGCAGGATCCGCTCGCTTTTTTAAGCATCGCAAGAATAACTGTAGCCCGTGTCTCCGGCTATAGCCCAGACGAAAAAACGCCTTTTATCAATTTTTTATGCAGGTTAAGTCTACGTGATAAGCCGAAATGGCCCTGAGGGAGGTGAAAAATTCTTTAAAGAAAGGTTAAAAGCAGCAGAAAAAATGGCCTTCTGCAGCCGCTCTGGCAGCGACTGCGCAAAAGTCAGACAGGCTTAGTGAAGAAAATTGGGAGATGCATCATTATTCTCTGCATCGTCTTCCGCGCTGTACAGCAGATGATGTGCATTGGCTTCCATCATCACCATGGAAATTTGCTCTTCACTCAAGCGCATAAACCAGGCGAACTGCTTGAACGAGAGCCCTGCCCCGGAGAATAAAGACTGGCAAACGACCAGTTTTGGCAGATTATCGTCCTGTATATCGAGAAATGCTTTCACCGTCAAAGAACTGGCGTTGATCGCCGACAGGTCGGAGGCCAGCGCCAGCAGCGCAGAAGGCTTCACTTCGGCCAGCGCGGAGAAAAGGATCACGTCGTTAATCAGATCGATTTTGGCATCGAAAATGCCGTCGAAATTCTGCATGTGAGGCAGATGCAGCGCCTGGCAGGAATCGCATTCGAAGAACGTGATCCCGGCATCATCAAGCCATTGACGTAACGTATCCAGTGTAGGAACGACCTGTAAATCCATCGCGGTGCAGCCTCTTTAGTAAAAACTTCGCATAGGGTACTCAAAAAGCGCCCGGTAATCCATTTAACCACCCGTTTTAAGACAGTAGCCCGGCGTGGCATGACGCTCAATCCATGCGATCATTTTACCTGCAATATCGACCCCAGTGGTTTTTTCCACGCCTTCCAGCCCCGGGGAGGCGTTCACCTCCATCACCAGCGGCCCGCGCGTCGCACGCAGAAGGTCTACGCCCGCCACGTCCAGCCCCAGGGTTTGCGCCGCTTTCACGGCAATTTCCCGTTCGCGTTCGCTGATATCGGCAATTCTGGCAACACCGCCCCGGTGAAGGTTAGAGCGGAAGTCGCCCTCTTTCGCCTGGCGCTCAATGGCCGCCACCACTTCGTTACCCACCACGAAGCAGCGAATGTCGCGCCCTTTCGCCTCTTCAATATATTCCTGCACCAGTATATGCGCATTCAGGCCGCGAAAGGCGTCAATCACGCTCTCCGCCGCCTGACGCGTTTCTGCCAGCACCACGCCTATGCCCTGCGTGCCTTCCACCAGTTTGATCACCAGCGGCGCGCCGCCCACCATATCGATAAGATCGCTGGTGTCGTCCGGCGAATGGGCAATACCCGTGACGGGTAGATCGATCCCCTGGCGGGCGAGCAATTGCAGCGAGCGCAGCTTGTCGCGGGCGCGGGAAATGGCAACGGATTCGTTGAGCGGGTAGCTGCCCAGCATCTCGAACTGGCGCAGCGCGGCGGTGCCGTAATAGGTTATCTGGGAGCCTATGCGCGGGATCACCGCATCAAAATGCGGCAGCTTGCGGCCTTTGTAGTGAATCGACGACGCAGCGGGGTCGATGTTCATATAGCAGGACATCGGGTCGAGGATCTCAACCTGATGCCCGCGTTTCGCCGCCGCTTCTCGCAGGCGCTTACATGAATAGAGCGTTCCATCCCGGGACAATATGGCAATTTTCACCCTGCACCTCTCTAAAGACATGGGAAAAGCCTGCATATCATACACGAGGCGCAGGAGGAATGGACTACCGCGTTGCCCAGCCCTGTTTGTGCAGGTAATCAAGAATAAACGGGCGGTTTTCTTTGATGATGGTACGGCGAATATGGTCGGTCCAGGTGTCGCGACGGTTATTGCTGCCGCGCGTCATATAGTAGTTCGCCAGCTCTTCATCGTAGTGATTCAGAACGTCCTGGTCGACCGGCTGGTAGTGGTTTTCGTGCACCAGCATCGCGGCAGGGATGCGCGGCTTCAGGTCCGGGTTATCCGCCGGCCAGCCAAGACACAGGCCAAACAGCGGCAGCACGTGTTTAGGCAGCTTCAGCAGGTCAGTCACGCTTTGAATGTTGTTACGCAGCCCGCCGATATAGACACCGCCTAACCCCAGCGACTCCGCCGCCGTAAAGGCGTTTTGCGCCATCAGCGCGGTATCCACCACGCCCAGCAGCAGCTGTTCCGCCAGCCCCAGCTCGGCTTCCGGGCAGATCTGCAGGTGGCGGTTAAAATCGGCGCAAAACACCCAGAACTCTGCCGCCTGGGCCACATGCTTCTGCCCGCCGGTCAGCGTGACCAGCTGCTCGCGCATGGCAGGGTCGGTGATGCGGATAATCGAGCTGCACTGCAAAAAGCTGGAACTGGAGGTGGCTCTTGCGCTGTCGATAATCGCATTACGCTGCG
The DNA here is from genome assembly GCF_039718975.1 of Enterobacter chuandaensis. NCBI lineage: Bacteria > Pseudomonadati > Pseudomonadota > Gammaproteobacteria > Enterobacterales > Enterobacteriaceae > Enterobacter > Enterobacter chuandaensis. The sequence goes on along the minus strand of NZ_CP097173.1, from coordinate 1,562,206 downwards.
CCTCGGTAATCGGCTCATCGGTAAAGTGGCGAATGAAGCGGTGGGACTGGAGCAGTTCTATGGTTGGCGTCATCTTGTCTCTCTTTGTCTTGCTTAATACGTATGGCAGCCAGTATAGGCAATGATATGCGCGGTGTAATTGGCGAAACATAGCTCATAGATATTATAACGACAGGCGAAACCTTCTTTAATGACGGCGGGTTATGGGGCACTATACGTGTCATTCGCCGTCAGGCTTGTTTTTTGAGGAGAGAGAAATGTTTGCAGTAATTTTTGGTCGTCCAGGGTGCCCTTACTGTGTGCGCGCGAAAGAGCTGGCTGAGAAACTGACCGCAGAGCGCGATGACTTCAACTTCCGCTATGTAGACATCCACGCGGAAGGCATCACCAAAGCCGATCTGGAAAAAACCGTCGGTAAGCCGGTTGAAACCGTGCCGCAGATCTTCCTCGATCAGAAACACATCGGCGGTTGCACAGACTTTGAGGCCTACGCCAAAGAACATCTGGGCCTGTTTGCCGAGCAGTAATGAAAAAGACGCCCTCACCGTGAGGGCGTTTTTATTTGCGGTGCCGTCGGTGCTGAACCAGGCTGCGCACAAACAGGTAGCACAGCGCGCCAAGCGCGCACCAGAATACGCCGCTCAGCAACCACGCCAGCTCCTGCCAGAAACTCCGCGTTGAAATATACATCAGGCGCATCATCAGCAGACACAGCGGCGCTGCGAGCATGGCGCCAAGCAGCGGTTTCACCACCTCCCCTTTACGGGAGAGAAAACTGGCGGCAGCCCCCGGCAGCGTGAAGAAGAGCAACCCCAGTTCCGGGTGCCCGGACGCCCTGAACGCGCCCTTCACATTAAATGCGAGCGACATACAAACTACCGTGAACAGCAAAAAACAGCTGATCACCCCCGCCCAGTTTCGTTTCATATTCAAACTATCCTCCTGACTTATCTCTATCAAATACACATTCGTCGGGTAGACGCCCAGTCAGATAAAGCAGTGCGGCAATCCATGCCAAAGTACGCACAGGGTGATGCGATAATCAGTAGCTGTCAGTAGCTAATGCGATTAAACTACACGCCAGCTAATGTTTTAGGGAATAAAGCAGGAAACAGGGAGCGTTAACGCCATTCCCTGACCCAGAAAACAGTAGCCCAAAAAGTCCTTTCATTCAACAACTTACTGGTAAACAAGAAGTTAGCCTCCGTGAATATAAACGTCGCAGACTTGTTAAATGGGAATTACATCCTGTTATTATTTGTGGTACTGGCGCTGGGTCTTTGCCTGGGTAAATTGCGCCTGGGTTCGGTTCAACTCGGTAATTCCATTGGCGTTTTAGTCGTCTCCTTATTATTAGGCCAGCAGCATTTCAGCATTAACACGGACGCGCTGAACTTAGGTTTTATGCTGTTTATTTTTTGCGTTGGCGTAGAAGCGGGACCTAACTTTTTTTCAATTTTCTTCCGCGACGGCAAAAATTATCTGATGCTGGCGCTGGTGATGGTCGGCAGCGCGCTGCTGATCGCGTTAGGGCTGGGCAAACTGTTTGGCTGGGATATCGGGTTAACGGCCGGTATGCTGGCAGGCTCCATGACCTCCACCCCCGTGCTCGTGGGCGCCGGTGATACCCTGCGCCATTCCGGCATGGCGGGCGCACAGCTCTCTACCGCCCTCGACCACCTGAGCCTGGGTTATGCCCTGACCTACCTGATTGGTCTGGTGAGCCTGATCGTTGGCGCGCGCTACCTGCCAAAACTGCAGCACCAGGATCTGCAGACCAGCGCCCAGCAAATCGCCCGCGAGCGCGGCCTGGATACCGATTCCAAACGTAAAGTCTATCTCCCGGTGATCCGCGCCTATCGTGTCGGGCCAGAGCTGGTGGCATGGGCAGACGGCAAAAATCTTCGCGAGCTGGGGATTTACCGCCAGACGGGCTGCTACATCGAACGCATCCGCCGCAACGGCATTCTGGCGAACCCGGATGGCGACGCGGTGTTGCAGATGGGCGACGACATCGCGCTGGTGGGTTACCCGGACGCGCACGCCCGTCTCGACCCGAGCTTCCGTAACGGCAAAGAGGTGTTCGACCGCGACCTGCTCGACATGCGCATCGTCACCGAAGAGATTGTGGTGAAAAACCACAACGCCGTGGGCCGCCGTCTGGCGCAGCTGAAGCTGACCGACCACGGCTGCTTCCTCAACCGCGTGATCCGCAGCCAGATTGAAATGCCTATCGACGACAACGTCGTGCTCAACAAAGGCGACGTTCTGCAGGTCAGCGGCGACGCGCGACGCGTGAAAACCGTTGCCGATCGCATCGGCTTTATCTCCATTCACAGCCAGGTCACCGACCTGCTGGCCTTCTGCGCCTTCTTCATTGTTGGCCTGATGATCGGGATGATCACCTTCCAGTTCAGCAACTTCAGCTTCGGCATCGGTAACGCCGCCGGTCTGCTGTTCGCCGGGATCATGTTGGGCTTCCTGCGTGCCAATCATCCGACCTTCGGCTACATTCCGCAGGGCGCGCTGAACATGGTGAAAGAGTTCGGTCTGATGGTGTTTATGGCGGGCGTCGGCCTGAGCGCGGGCAGCGGCATCGGCCACAGCCTGGGCGCCGTCGGCTGGCAGATGCTGGTGTCCGGCCTTATCGTCAGCCTGGTGCCGGTCGTTATCTGCTTCCTGTTCGGCGCCTACGTGCTGCGCATGAACCGCGCCCTGCTCTTCGGGGCGATGATGGGGGCGCGTACCTGTGCCCCGGCAATGGAAATCATCAGCGATACCGCGCGCAGCAACATCCCGGCGCTGGGGTATGCAGGCACCTACGCTATCGCCAACGTGCTGCTGACGCTGGCGGGTACGCTGATTATCATCATCTGGCCTGGACTCGGATAACTCTTAAGTTTGCGCGTAATGAAAAAATTTTTGTAACGCGCAGAACTTTTTTAGCAGGGGGCAGTCATAACTAGTGCCACTGCTTTTCTTTGATGTCCCCAATTTGTGGAGCCCATCAACCCCGCCGTTTTGGTTCAAGGTTGATGGGTTTTTTGTTGTCTGTTACTTTATCACTTATGGATTAAGTGCTTGCAGCCTCCCCTCCAGTATATGGCGACAATATGGCGACACGGTTTCGCTTATGCTGATTCGATTGTTCTTTGGTCCATACAAAGTGATTGCACAAGCAAATATACACAATGGTTATAGTTTACGAGTTGACCATGTGTACTTACTAAGGATAAGTAATGGAAAATCAAACGATTAGAGAAATTGTTGAAGCAGTTAGCCGTGGGCAAATTCGAATTCCAGCTTTCCAACGCGGCTTCGTGTGGGATCCTGATCGCGTCTCTTTTCTTATAGATAGTATTTATAAAGGATATCCTTTTGGCTCTTTACTGTATTGGAGAACTAGAGAAGCCTTAAGGACAGAGAGAAATTTAGGCCCCTTCACTCTCCCAGAGCCAGCAGCTGACTTTCCAATAGATTATGTGTTAGATGGTCAACAACGAATCACTTCAATTTTTGGTGTCTTCCAAACAGAATTATCAAGAGATGCTGGTAGTGATTGGAAAGATATATATTTTGATTACACCCAAGAAGGAGATGTACAAGAAAGTCAATTTTTGGCTCTTTCCCCAGAAGAAGTAGATCTTACAAAGCATTTCCCGCTCAACTGTTTATTCGCCACTGTTGAGTACAGGCAAAGAACAAGAGATTTACCAGAAGCTATAGCTGTTAAAATAGATGCCATGCAATCCGTTTTTAAAGAGGCTAGAATTCCTGTCCAATCTTTTAGAACAGAAGAAAAAGAAAAAGTTGCTATTATTTTTGAGCGTATCAATAGGCAAGGCATTCCTTTAGATACTCTGCAACTCCTTTCGGCATGGACATGGAGTGAAGATTTTCAATTACAAAGTCAATTTGAAGATCTTATCGAGGAATTAGAAAGCTACGGATTTTCTGAGTTATCAGACAACATCAGTTTATTACTTCGTTGTACAGCAGCAGTACTTGCAAACTCATGTCAGCCTGAGAGTTTAGTCACTTTGAATGGAGCTGTTGTAAGAGAGAGATTTAGTGAAGTCATTAACGGCATAAAGGGAGCACTAGATTTCCTAAAGTCTGAGTTAAAAGTACACTCCATCGATAATCTTCCTTATCAATATATACTTGTTCCATTAGCCACTTTCTTTGCTGTACCTGGCAACCGTGAACACAGCTATACTAATGATCAAAGAAAAATCCTTTCTCGATGGTTTTGGAGAGTCAGTTTTTCTCAACGGTATAGTCATGGCACGATGAGAAACTTGGGCCAAGATATTGAAGAAATTCTCAAATTGAAAAATGGGCAGCCTAGCCATTTGGGTGATTTTACTGTAGCAATTAGTCCAGATAAATTTAAAAAAGAGAAGTTTACATTAAAGACTGTATTAACAAGCACATTCATTCTCATACTAGCAAGACACAATCCGATAAACTTTATTGATGGAACTAATATTGGACTTGAAGAAAAACTTAGAACCTGTAATAGAAGGGAGTTCCATCACTTAACGCCGAAAGCATTTTTAAGAGACAGTGCGCAAAACGCCTATAATGAGAATTGCCTAGCAAACTTCTGCTTCATTTCCAGGGCAAACAATAGATTAATTGGCGGGGAAAGACCAAGTGTTTACAGACAGAAAATGACAGGTGATGTTTCAAAGATTTTAGAATCTCATCTAATTCCAGCGTCTTTATTTAATGACGACTATGAGAAATTTATTGATGAAAGGGCTGAATTACTTGCTAAAATCAGTGAAGAACTCTGCGCTTAGCAGTTAACTTAAACTGTAATTTTGTCATAGTGTTCAGTTGCCTGCACTGTTATTAAATAATTTTATCCGCGCCAGCGCTGGTGGCGCGGTTATAAATCATTCTAAACGTAGTTTTGAAATATAAACACTTAACAAGCAAAACCAAAATTAAGCAAAAAAAATCAATGGGTTAATTGTTATTGACGTATGCATTTATTTCCAACTGGGAAATACTTAATTTTTTTCAGTTCTGGCTTCCCGCAAAGCCGCTAGCATTGACGCGGTCTGGCGGTCTGGTTTGTAGAAAAATAAAACTGAAAAATTTTTATGATCTATAACCGCAGGTGGGTGCGGTGTAGTGCGATTTTTGTCTGCGAAAGATTTTTTTGCCATGCTGTTACGCGCCAGCGCCCTGCTGTGGGTACGATCTACTTCAAGGGTAGCGCTGACTGCCTGAAAGGATAGAACACACCAGAGCGGTGCTGGTTGCGCGTGGTAAAGTCTATTTGTGAGGATAGAGAAGAGACACTCCCGCCAGGGGGATGGGCATAAAAAACCCGCTTGCGCGGGCTCATGTTTTAAATGCTTATTTGCCAATCACCGGAGAGTATTTGCCGTTCAGCGTGTCCGCTTTCGCTCCGGTGCTCCGGATGGCTCCCGCGCTGGTTGTTGAGCCAACAAATCATCCACCTCTGATTTTTGCCGCTCCATACGAAAGCACATAACCAACGATTAATGCACCTATACAGCCAGCCAACTTCAACCATGTACTTTCAAACCAGAAGAAAGACCCCATCGCAAAAATCACAGCCAGAAAGGTGATGGTTCCCTCAATTGCGTGGGACATTAACGATTTTACAAATTTCATTCTGTATTCCTTTGCAATCAAGAGGATGCCCTTCAATAAACACGAGGTAAGGCTCTAGCTGTTGTTCAACGAGGAAGTAGACCATATCCAGGTTCTCTTTTGACACCATGGCGTAAGTAGTCGGATATTTGGTTTGCATCCTTCTTGATGCTCTGGCTGACTCTTCAATAATCCCCTGGAACATCACGACGTTTAACGCTGCTGAAGCACTAAACCGGATAAAATGTTTGTACGCCTGATCAATCGCCAGACGATTCAACATCAGACTCGCGGTTGTCTGTGCCAGTACGATTTGTCCAGCGGTTCGCCCACCAACACTTCCGGCTCCATAACCCAGTTTATTGTTTACAGCCTCTTTACCTTCATCATTGAGTTTTTTATAGAAGGATGTGAAAACAATAGTAATCAGTCTGCGTAAAGGTGACTCAGCATTACCCAGACTTTTGAGCATATAGAAAAAACGCTCCGTCTCAGCCTGGTTTCTTTGTTTAGCGCTATCCCCGGCAAATCCGCTTCCCTCCCAGCTTCTTACAACACCCAGGTAAGCGGTATTTGGTATGGAGGAGATCCCATCGAGAATCCCTAATGCAACCTGTTTAGCGTCCATATCTCATCCTTAGTCATCCTGTCCCGCACAAAGAATAACCAAAGCTCATTAGCGATTCCAGACGATTTTTTCTGTTTAACAGCAGCCTGGTCTCATCCTCTCTTCCATCCCCCACATCAAATATATATGATTTATCGAATATGTATTAACTACTCGCAGGTTTGATCATGCTCCACCCCCTCCAGCTCTTCAAAACCCTCTCCGACGAAACGCGGCTCGCCATCGTCATGCTGCTTCGCGAAGCAGGCGAACTGTGCGTCTGCGATCTCTGCTCCGCGATCTCCGAGTCGCAGCCTAAAGTCTCCCGCCATATGGCGCTGCTGCGCGAGTCCGGGCTGGTTATCGATCGTCGCGAGGGAAAATGGGTCCATTACCGTCTCTCTCCCAACATGCCTGCGTGGGCGGCAGCCGTTATCGACACCAGCTGGAACTGCCTGCGGGAAGAAACGCGCTTGAAGCTGAAAAACCGGCTTCCGGGTTCGTGCTAAACAAAACACATTCACAAAAACAGATATAACGGAGTAAGCGATGTTTCTGGCAGAGGCTATTTTTCTGTTTACGCTGGTACTGGTCATCTGGCAGCCCAGGGGGCTCAGTATCGGCTGGAGCGCGACCATCGGTGCCGTGCTGGCGCTGGTCAGCGGCGTGATTCACATTAACGATATACCTGTGGTGTGGAATATCGTCTGGAACGCCACGGCAACGTTTATCGCCGTCATCATCATCAGCCTGCTGCTGGATGAGTCCGGCTTTTTCAAGTGGGCGGCGCTGCACGTCGCCCGCTGGGGAAATGGTCACGGGCGATTGCTGTTTACGTATATCGTGCTGCTGGGTGCGGCAGTGGCGGCGCTGTTTGCCAATGACGGTGCGGCGCTGATCCTGACGCCAATCGTCATCGCCATGCTGCTGGCGCTGGGTTTCAGCAAGCAGGCCACGCTGGCGTTTGTGATGGCGGCAGGTTTTATCGCCGATACCGCCAGCCTGCCGCTGATTGTGTCGAACCTGGTCAACATCGTGTCGGCAGACTTCTTTAAGCTGGGGTTCAGCGAATACGCCTCGGTGATGATCCCCGTTGATATCGCCGCGATTGCCGCAACGCTGGTGATGCTGCACCTCTTCTTCCGCAAGGAAATTCCTCCGGAATATGACCTGGCGAAACTACATGAGCCCGCGCGGGCCATTCACGATCTCCCAACGTTCAGAACGGGCTGGGTTGTGCTGCTGCTTCTGCTCGTCGGCTTCTTTGTGCTTGAACCTCTCGGCATTCCGGTCAGCGCCATCGCCACCGTCGGCGCGTTGATTTTATTCGCTGTCGCAAAGCGGGGACATGCAATAAACACCGGAAAAGTGCTGCGCGGCGCACCGTGGCAAATTGTTATCTTCTCGCTTGGGATGTATCTGGTGGTGTATGGCCTGCGTAATGCCGGGCTGACGGACTCTCTCACAGGCGTGCTGAATAGCCTGGCCGGGCACGGGCTGTGGGCCACCACGCTGGGAACCGGGTTCATCACCGCGTTCCTGTCATCCATAATGAACAATATGCCCACGGTGCTGATTGGCGCGCTCTCCATTGAGGGCAGCACGGCAACAGGATTGCTCAAGGACGCGATGATTTACGCCAACGTGATTGGCTGCGATCTGGGACCGAAAATCACGCCTATCGGCAGCCTCGCCACCCTGCTCTGGCTCCATGTACTGGCGCAGAAAAACATGACGATTACCTGGGGCTACTATTTCCGGACGGGCATCATCATGACGCTGCCGGTCCTGTTTGTGACGCTCGCCGCGCTGGCGCTACGTCTTTCCTTCACACAGTAATGAGCCACTGATATGAGCCACATCACCATTTATCACAACCCCACCTGCGGCACCTCGCGCAATACGCTGGAGATGATCCGCAACAGCGGCACGGAGCCGGAGATTATCCTCTATCTGGACACCCCGCCGTCGCGCGATAAGCTGACCACCCTGATTGCCGATATGGGCATTTCGGTGCGGGATCTGCTGCGCAAAAACGTGGAGCCGTATGAACAGCTCGGCCTTGCTGAAGATAACTTCACAGACGACCAGCTTATCGACTTCATGCTGCAACACCCGATCCTGATTAACCGTCCGATCGTGGTGACGCCGCTGGGCACCCGCCTCTGCCGCCCGTCTGAAGTCGTCCTCGATATTCTGCCGGACGCGCAGAAAGGAGCGTTTACCAAAGAGGATGGCGAAGCCGTCGTGGACGCCAGCGGGAAAAAAATAGAACGCAGGTAAACTGACAGGGCGAGCGATCCCTAAGGGTTCCCCTCGCCCGCAATTCTCCCCACCATCGCCCGAATTTCCTCCCGGCTTAACGGCTCGCGGTCGGTCACATAGTGCAGCGTCATCCCTTCGATAAACGCGTCCAGCGCGCGGGTGGTGACCGGGTCGAACCACTGCTCCAGCGTGGTCTGGCTCATCTTCATCCAGTCCTGCATCACCGTTTTGAGCGCTGCGCTGCGGTGCATAAAAGCGTAGAGCTGATACATCAGCGCCATGTTGTGCGGCGTGGTCACCTGCGAGCTGTGGATCAGCGTGGTGATGGATTCACACGCCATTTCCGGACCGGTGACACCTGCGAAGAAATCCCGGTACTGCTGCGACATCTGCCGGGTAAACCACGTGAAGGCCTCCTCCAGCAGCGGCTCCATACCGTCGAAATAGTAGGTCATTGACCCCAGCGGCACGCCCGCGCAGCTGGCGATTTTACGGTGCGTGACGGCGTGAATCCCGTGTTCGGCAATGGCGTCCAGCGTCGCCTGAAGAATTTTTTCACGTCGATGCGGATCGTTCGGTGGTCTGCTCATAAATTCCTCATCCGGTTTGTGTACAAATGTACACAAACTTGCTAGTGTTGTCGCTACTGTTGTACTTCTGGTGCTACCCCAATGACGCTGACCTCTCCCCGCAACGCCCTGCGATTACGCATGTGGGCATTGTTTATGTTCTTCTTTATTCCCGGTCTGCTGATGGCCTCCTGGGCCACGCGTACGCCGGCCATTCGCGATATTTTGTCCGTCTCTACCGCGGAGATGGGCATCGTGCTGTTCGGCCTGTCGATTGGCTCCATGAGCGGCATACTCTGCTCCGCGTGGCTGGTGAAGCGCTTTGGCACGCGGGCGGTGATCCGCACCACCATGTGCTGCGCGGTCTTCGGGATGATGGTGCTGAGCGTGGCGCTGTGGTTTGCCTCGCCGGTTCTGTTTGCCATGGGGCTGACGGTATTTGGCGGCAGCTTCGGTTCGGCTGAAGTTGCTATCAACGTTGAAGGAGCGGCGGTAGAGCGCGAGATGAACAAAACCGTGCTGCCGATGATGCACGGCTTTTACAGCCTCGGCACGCTCGCGGGTGCGGGCGTGGGGATGGCGCTGACGGCCTTTGGCATGAGCGCAAATCTGCATATCCTGCTGGCGGCGCTGGTGTGCATCATTCCGATTCTGACCTGCATCCGGGCGATCCCGAACGGTACTGGCAAGAACGCCTCTGATGAACACCATTCGGCCGAAAAAGGGCTGCCCTTCTACCGCGATTTCCAGCTGATGCTGATTGGCGTGGTGGTGCTGGCGATGGCGTTCGCGGAGGGTTCTGCCAACGACTGGCTGCCGCTGCTGATGGTGGACGGCCACGGCTTTAGCCCGACCTCCGGCTCGCTGATTTACGCCGGGTTTACGCTGGGGATGACCGTTGGGCGCTTCACCGGTGGCTGGTTTATCGACCGCTACAGCCGCGTGGCGGTGGTGCGCGCCAGCGCCCTGCTCGGCGGCCTGGGCATTGCGATGATCATCTTTGTGGACGTGGACTGGATTGCCGGAGTCTCGGTGATCCTCTGGGGACTGGGTGCCTCGCTCGGCTTCCCGCTGACTATTTCGGCCGCCAGCGACACCGGCCCGGATGCCCCGACCCGCGTCAGCGTGGTGGCAACCACGGGCTATCTCGCCTTCCTGGTCGGGCCGCCGCTGCTCGGTTTCCTGGGTGAGCACTACGGGCTGCGCAGCGCCATGCTGGTGGTGTTAGGGTTAGTGATTATCGCGGCGCTGGTGGCGCGCGCGGTGGCAAAGCCGGAAACGGAACAAACGTCAATGGAGAAGGGATATGAGCGTTAAACTGATCGCCGTCGACATGGATGGCACATTCCTGAGTGATGCCAAGACCTATAACCGCCCGCGCTTTCTGGCGCAGTATGCGCGCATGAAGGCGCAAGGCATTCGCTTCGTGGTCGCCAGCGGCAACCAGTATTACCAGCTGATCTCCTTTTTCCCGGAGATTGCGCATGAAATTGCGTTCGTCGCCGAAAACGGCGGTTGGGTGGTCGATGCCGGGGAAGATGTGTTCAACGGCGAGCTGACAAAAGAACATTTTGATACCGTCGCGACGGTATTAAACGACGTGCCCGGTATAGAGATTATTGCCTGCGGGAAAGGCAGCGCCTACACGTTAAAAGCCTATGACGATTTGTTCATCGATATCGCGTCAAAATATTATCATCGCCTCGAAAGGGTGCAGGATTTCGACAACCTGAACGACATTTTCTTCAAGTTCGGGCTCAACGTTTCCGATGACGAAATTCCGCGCATTCAGGCGCTGCTGCATGAAAAGCTGAGTGACATCATGGTGCCCGTCACCACCGGTCACGGCAGCATTGACCTGATTATCCCCGGGGTGCATAAGGCTAACGGCCTGCGGATCCTGCAAAAGCGCTGGGGCATCGAGGACAGCGAAGTGGTGGCCTTCGGTGACAGCGGCAACGACGTGGAGATGCTGCGTCAGTCCGGGTTTAGTTTTGCGATGGCCAATGCCAAACCGCATATTAAAGCGGTGGCGCGTTTTGAAGCGCCGCATAATAACGAGGAAGGCGTTTTAAACGTGATTGAGAAGGTGTTGGAGGGAGAAGCGCCGTTTAATTGATAACGTCTGGTGACCTCACCCTAACCCTCTCCCCAAAGGGGAGAGGGAAAAAAGATTATGGTTGCAGGGCGTTGCCGACGCGTTTGTCCTTCAGGAACACCAGCATCAAGCCAACCCACAGCACGCCGTTGGCGAGGTTAAACAGGCTGAACAACCCGTTGCCGCCCATCGCGTAAGCGTGCTTGCTCACTTCAATACCGACGGTAAAAATCAGCATCTGCAGCATGCCCATCGCCGCGGACACCGTACCTTTGCTCATCTCGCTGGCAAACAGCGTCAGGCGCACCAGCCCGGCGTTCGCCACGCCAATCCCGAAGGCATAAATGCTGAGCCCCGCCGTCATCCACAGGTAGGCGTGAGATGACGCAACGGTCGCCACCGCGGCCAGAATCAGCCCTGCCGCAATTGGCCAGCCGCCCATGATAATCAGTGAACGTACGGTACGGCGCGACGTCTGACGGGCCAGCACCAGGTTACCGATAATCAACGCCCCGAAAATCGGCACCTGCAGCAGGCCATATTCGTAGCTGCTGAGCTTTTCACCGCTGATGATAATAACCGGTGACTGCGCGATCCACGCCAGCAGCGGCAGGCTAACGAATCCTGTCGCCAGCGCACCCGCCACAAAGCGGCCATTCTTCAGCACTTCTTTGTAATCCCGACCCAGCTCTTTGAGCGAAAGTTTCTCGCCGATGCGGGTAGCGGTTTCCGGCATCGCGCGGTGCAAACCAAAGAACGCGATGGCGGCGAAAACGGCGAAGAGCACAAACATCCCTTCCCACGGCGCAACGTGCACCCACGCGGCCCCCACCAGCGGCCCGAGCAAGGGGGCGATCAGCGCTACGTTCGCCATCAGCGCGGTGATTTTGATACACACCGCCTCTTCAAACGACTCCTGAATAGCGGCATACCCCACGGCGCCGATAAAGCACAGGCTCACACCCTGCAGGAAGCGCAGCAGAGTAAATTGTTCAATGTTTTGCGCCAGCAGCGTGGCGAGGCAGGTGACGATAAACCACACCACGCCCGTCAGCATCACCGGACGGCGGCCAATACGATCCGACAGCGGGCCTAACAGCCACTGCAAAAACATGCCGCCGGCCAGATAGGCGGTCATGGAGGTTGGTACCCACTCAATTCCCGCGTTGTACTGCTCCACAACGGCCAGCATACCGGGCTGGATCATATCGTTGCCGATATAGGTAGAGAATTCGTAGAGCACCAGACACAGAGGGAAAAGCAACGCCTGACGACCCAGACGTGAACCAGAAGAAGAACGGTTTAACATGCAATCTCTTTATAATGACAAAATCGCGACGAGTGTAATGAAATGCCGCAGCCCGAGATAGTGATTTATCGAGGAGAAACAGAAATAAAGCACATATCGTCTTCGTTTAAGGTTTCCTTAAGTTGACAGATTTATGATAGCGCGATTACTCGTCAATGACCCCTAATTATGGCACTCACTTTCAGCCGTTCAGAATTGTCTAACTTACAGACAAATAAGACAAAACAACTTTACCGCCTACCGTCCCGCTTTTATGGTTATCAGCTTTTGGTGCTGATAGCGCTTGCCGTGGTGTTTACGTGGCTATCGCGCGATGAAGCGCTCGACAGATGGATCACCGGGTTTTGGTATGACGCGGCGACACAGACTTTCCCGCTGCAGAAAGACCACCTGCTGGATCTGCTGAACCATCGTCTGGCGAAGTACATTGCCATTGCCATGGCTGCCGTGGCGCTGCTTTACGGCGCTTATAAACGTAACGCAAGGCTGGTCACCGCCGCGCTGCTGATGGGGCTTGGCGCGCTGGTAGTTGGCGTGCTGAAAAGCATCAGCCACCACAGCTGCCCGTGGGATCTGGTGGAATATGGCGGTAAGGCCGTGTCTTACCCCCTGTTCAGTGCCGTTCCGGCAGACAGCGGCCCGGGGCGCTGTTTCCCTGGTGGTCATTCCTCCAGCGGTTTTATGGTGATGGGGCTGTTTTTTGCCTTCTGGCGCGAGCGTCCGCGTCTCGCCTGGAGCTTTGTGGTCCTTGGCGCGCTTCTGGGTCTGGCGATGGGCTTCGGCCAGGTGATGCGCGGGGCACATTTTTTCTCTCACAACCTGTGGGCCGGGTGGTGGGTCTGGTTTTCCCAGGTGGCGGTCTACGGGCTGGTTTCCACCCGGTTTGCAAAAGAGTGATTACGCTATGCTAGAGAATCTGAATTATCAGCTGTTTTATCTGATCAACGCCACCCCGGCCTCGCCAGAGTGGATGATTGATTTTGCCACCTTTCTGGCGAAAGACCTTATCAGCATCGTGCCTGCGCTGGCCGCCATTCTCTGGCTGTGGGGGCCGCGCAGCCAGGTTAAGGCACAGCGCCAGCTGGTGATCAAAGTCGCGATGGCGCTTGGGGTAAGCGTGCTGGTCAGCTATATTCTCGGCCACGCGTTCCCGCACGATCGTCCTTTTGTCGATCACGTTGGCTATACCTTCCTGCACCACGCGCCGGATGACTCCTTCCCGAGCGATCACGGTACGGTTATCTTCACCTTTGCGCTGGCTTTCCTGTTCTGGCATCGCCTGTGGTCGGGTGCGGTGCTGATGGTGGTCGCGGCGGCGATCGCCTGGTCGCGCGTCTATCTTGGCGTCCACTGGCCGCTGGATATGGTCGGCGGTTTCCTGGTAGGGCTGATTGGCTGCGTGAGCGCGGCTATCCTGTGGAATCTCTTCGGTGAGGCGCTCTACCGGGGGCTCTCTTCGCTGTATCGCGCCATTTTTGCCATCCCGATCCGCAAAGGCTGGATACGTGACTAACCCCAACCGGACAGGTTACACTGAGCCCCCGCCCTGCGGGGGCTCACTTTTTTATCCCGAGGAACTATGGAAACACGTCGCGATGACCGCATTGCTCAGCTGCTACAGGCGCTGAAGCGCAGCGATAAGCTGCATCTTAAGGAAGCCGCCAACCTCCTCGGCGTCTCAGAGATGACCATTCGTCGGGATCTAAACAGCGACAGCGCTCCCGTGGTGCTGTTGGGCGGGTACATCGTCCTTGAGCCGCGCAGCGCCAGCCATTATCTGATCAGCGACCAGAAAACGCGACTGGTGGAAGAGAAGCGCAAAGCCGCACGTCTTGCGGCATCGCTGGTACAGCCACACCAGACGCTGTTTTTTGACTGCGGCACTACCACGCCGTGGATTATCGAAGCCATCGACAGCAGCATCCCCTTTACCGCCGTGTGCTACTCCCTGAACACCTTTCTGGCGCTTCAGGAGAAACCCGAGTGCCGGGTGATCCTCTGCGGCGGCGAGTTTCACGCCAGCAACGCCATCTTTAAGCCGCTTAACCTGCAGGACACGCTCAGCAATCTCTGCCCGGACATCGCGTTTTATTCTGCCGCAGGCGTGAACGTGCGCCAGGGCGCAACCTGCTTTAACCTGGAGGAGCTGCCGGTCAAGCACTGGGCGTTAAACGCCGCGCAGTATCATGTGCTGGTGGTCGATCACAGCAAGTTTGGTAAGGTGCGTTCGGCAAGAATGGGCGAGCTGGCGCAGTTTGACGCTATCGTCAGCGATTGCCGCCCGGACGACGAGATTGTGGCCCATGCAAAGGCGCAGCAGGTGAAGTTGATGTATTAAGAGGGGTGCGGCCTGACGCCCTCACCCCGGCCCTCTCCCACAGGGAGAGGGAGAAAACCGGTTTAACTAAACCAGCTGCCAAACCAGCTATGGAATTTCATCAACACGAAATCCCACATCCGGCTGAAGAAGCCGCCCTCTTCCACCGCTTCCATCACAATCAGCGGACGCTGTTCAATCGACTTACCGTTTAGCTGGAAATCAATCGTCCCGACCACCTGGCCTTTTTTCAGCGGCGCGGTGAGCTGCGGGTCGGTCAGGGTATAGCTGGCCTTCAGGTTTTTCAGCTGACCGCGCGGAATGGTCACCGAGCCTGCTTCACCCGCGCCCAGATTCACCTCGCTCTTGTCTCCAAACCAGACGCGCTGGCTGACGAACGTGGCATCCGGTTTAATCGGCGTCACGGTTTCATAGAAGCGGAAGCCCCAGGTCAGCAGTTTTTCTGACTCGTTAAAGCGGATGCGGTCGGTTTTGGTGCCCAGCACCACCGAGATCAGGCGCATGTCGCCCTGCGTTGCGGAGGCCACCAGGTTGTAGCCCGCGCCCGCCGTGGTGCCGGTCTTCATCCCGTCCACGTTGACGTTGCTGCTCCACAGCAGGCGGTTGCGGTTCGGCTGGCGAATTTTGTTGAAGGTAAACTCTTTCTCTTTGTGGATGGCGTATTCATCCGGCACGTCGTGGATTAGCGCTTTCCCCAGCAGCGCCATGTCGCGCGCGGTGCTGAACTGTCCCGGCGCATCCAGGCCGTGGACAGTTTTGAAGGTGGTGTTGGTTAAGCCGAGTTTCTGCGCATAGCCATTCATCAAACCAATGAAAGAATCCTGACTGCCGGCAACGTAGTCGGCCAGCGCGATACACGCATCATTTCCCGACTGAATGATTACCCCTTTGTTCAGATCGGAGACGGAGACCTGATCGCCAGGCTTCAGGAACATTACCGACGAGCCCCGCAGCGCCGGGTTGCCGGTCGCCCAGGCGTCCTTTCCGATGGTGACCATGTCGTCCAGCTTAATCTTGCCCGCTTTCAACGCCTGGCCGACCACATAGCTGGTCATGATTTTGGTCAGGCTGGCCGGATCGAGTTTCTCATCCGCATTGCCTTCCGCCAGCACTTTACCACTGGAGTAGTCCATCAGGATCCAGGCGCGCGCATCCACCGGGGGCGCTTCGGGCGCAGCCTGTTCCGCTGCGTGGAGTGCTGGTGCAAACAGGAGAAAGAGCGCAGAGCCTGCCGCCAGGCTGCGCAGAGAAGTCATTTTTCGCGTCATAAATGCCACCCGAGTGTCCATTCAAAAATTACGTCACATCACCGTGTCGCAAGAAGCGATGAGTAATAGCGCACTAAAACGGTTAAAGAAACCCAACGAGGGTAAAGTTATTAAAGTTTATGCAATAACATTCATTTACGCTTTGATTCAGGCGATTTTTTTGTCTTCTGTTGCGTAATTGTTAGGTTTATCTCACCATGGCAAAAAGCTGAACCGGATTCACACTCATCAGGAGTAAATATGATTACGCTGTGGGGCAGGAATAATTCGACCAACGTTAAGAAAGTGCTCTGGACGCTGGAGGAACTGGATTTACCGTTCAACCAAATCATGGCTGGCATGTCGTTTGGCGTGAACAAAGAGGCCGACTATCTGGCGATGAACCCGAACGGCCTGGTGCCGCTGTTGCGCGATGATGAAACCGACGCGACGCTTTGGGAGTCCAACACCATTGTGCGTTACCTCGCCGCCCAGTACGGTCTTGGCCGCCTGTGGGTAGAAAACCCGGCGCAGCGCGCGCAGGGTGAGAAATGGATGGACTGGGCGAACCAGACGCTGTCACCCACCCACCGCGTGATCCTGATGGGGCTCGTCAGAACCCCTGAAGCCGAGCGCGACTACCCCGCCATTCATGCCGCTCAGGATGCCTGCGAAAACCTGTTTGCGATGATGGACGATGAGCTGGCGAAGCATAAATGGTTCTCCGGCGATGCATTCGGCGTGGGCGACATTGCCGTGGCGCCGTTTGTCTGGAACCTGACCAACCTCGGCCTGAAATGGACGCCGCGCCCGAACCTTGACCGCTGGCTTAATCAGCTCAGCGAGCGCCCGGCGTACCGTAACGTGGTGATGATCCCGGTCACCTGATTACGCACCGGACGGGCTGACTTTTAACAGTTGCCCGTCCGTTTCGTCGGTCAGGACATACAGATAGCCATCCGGCCCCACCCGCACATCGCGAATACGTTGATTCCGGTCGCCCAGGATTCGCCCGTCTTCCGTCACCTTATTGCCGTCCACGCTCAGTACGATCACGTCCTTTTCCTTCAGCGCCCCAATAAACAGCTTGTTTTTCCACTGTGGGAAAACGTCGCTGTTGTAAAACGCCATGCCGCTGACCGCGGGTGACACTTTCCAGACAAACAGCGGCTTCTCGGTTCCCTCAACGTGTTCGCCTTTGGCTTCCGGAATTTTCAGCCCACTGTAGTTGATGCCGTGCGTCGCCAGCGGCCAACCGTAATTTTTGCCCTTCTCCGGGATGTTGATCTCATCCCCGCCGCGCGGGCCGTGCTCGTTCAGCCACAACGTGTCGCTCCACGGGTTCATCGCCATCCCCTGCGGGTTGCGAATGCCATAAGACCAGATTTCAGGCCGCGCGCCAGAGGTGTTCACAAACGGGTTGTCCGGCGGCACTTTGCCGTCTTCGGTGAGGCGCACCACTTTACCCTGCAACTTATCCAGATCCTGCGCCGTCGGGCGCTGGTTGTTCTCGCCGAGAGCAATAAAAAGAGCGCCTTTGCCGTCAAAGACCATACGTCCGCCGAAATGATTCCCGGTGGAGAGTTTCGGCATCTGGCGGAACACCACCTGGAATCCCTCAATGCGGGAAAGATCGTCGCTCAGGCGGCCATAGCCCACCGCCGTTCCGGCTTTGCCGTCATTCCCCGCTTCGGCGTAGCTCAGCCAGACGCGGCGCGACTTTTCAAAATCCGGTGCCAGCACCACGTCCAGCAGTCCTCCCTGGCCGTTCGCCCAGACCTTCGGCACGCCGACAATCGGATCGGAAAGCCCTTTCCCGGCCTGCCAGCGTTTGAGCTGGCCGCCTCTCAGCGTCACCAGCAACCCTTTATTGTCCGGCAGAAACGCCATCGACCAGGGGTGATCGAGTCGGTTTTGCAGCACCTCGACCTTCACCGCCTCGGGCGCAGCAAGAAGTGAAAACGGAATGAACAAAGCAGGCAGAAAAATCAGCGAGGATCGAGGCATAACGCGCTCCTTTATCGGCATATGGCATAAAGATTAGCCACAAGCTCCGGCCGCGTTAGCACTTTTACAAAAGCTTAATCAGAAGGGGGAGTTGCCTCCCCCCGGGCTCAGTGCTGTTCAAGCGTCTCGTGCTTGTTCAGACACATGATGCAAAGAGAGAGCGTTGTCAGGCAGTTTTCAAGCTTCTCCGCGTTCACAGCGATAAACGTCGGGCAGTCGTGGCGTCCGTTCATCAGACATACCCCTGCAATGGAGAGCACCTCAGCGGAGCGACGCAGCGCCATTAGCTCACTTTCGCCGCATTCCGCCTTCAGGGTCGGTGCTTTTTCACGCATGAAATTACACAGTTCAAACAGATTATCACGCAGATGTTCGCTTTCGCTGACTGACATATAGCCTTTTGCCTTCCTGAGCTGTAAATAGGCGGCCAGGTCGATTCGGGCATTGATCAGCTTGTTAAGCAGATCGCGTTTCAGTCTGTCAACGGTCATGCTATTTCCTCCTCTGTCAGCCATGTTGCACATTCAGGATAAGGTCATTTTTTGTACAGTTTAATGCCTGAGATCAATTATTCTTAACTGATTAACATTATTTACAATGTTACAACCTCTGCCTGGCGCATCCGCCTTGCAAAGAGTGTATAAATCCCCCGCGATACGCTGTAAAATCCCGCCCTGATAACTCCATTATTGATGAATTTTTAACCTATGAGCAATGTTACGCACCAGCCGAAAATCGGCTTCGTCTCCCTGGGCTGCCCAAAAAATCAAAAAATAAATTATGCCCTCTAAACACACGCCTTGCTTTACTAACTGAAATATATGGAAAAAGAGGCCATTGGCCTCTTTTTGTTACCCTTGAGCATCATCCCTTTGGAGGGAATGGATCTTTACCGTGTGAATCACTATCACGAATTTGACCATTGGGACGATGAATCACAAGTTCACTGCCTTGATTTCGGGCAATAGCACGACCAGCATCTATCGCCTCCTGCTGTGTGCTATGGGTTGATGTAACTTTTCCATTTCCTGCCCCTCTGACAGCCCAAGCCCCATTGTGGGGTACAACATGTTGGTTCTTACCCATACAAGTTACCTGCTGTGCAAAACACACCATATGGTGCAATTCACAATTATAGATACAATATATTGTGCATCACTTGTTCACTGTCACATTTTTAATACTCAATCGTAATTACCTCGTACATCTCATTCGCATCAACCCTTTAACCATCATCTTGAGTCAGCTGTTTATCTTAATAACTTAAGTCATCATTTTTATGTGCAATCCAAGTTACTTTTTTGTAAATCTAGCCATAAAATACTCTTGTACAGTTTGTGTGCGGGGATTAGGTGAATGGCTATGACTGAAGAACAATTCGAGCGAGACTACCCGAAAGATCAGTACAACTACGTTCATAAAAGCAGTAGAACTAAAGGATCAATGGGTGAAACTGAAATTGATGTTTATGACATTGTTTCAAAGGAAACAGGGAAAGTAGTTATTACGGCGACACGTACAGAGCACACTAGACATAGGCCCCATAAGACAACAACTTCTTGGGGTTGGTAAGTACGCAGGGTAAGCCAAAATGAAAGATAAACGAAACATCGGTAATACAATTGTGATTTTGCTGATAGTCCTTCTTTTGGCTTACTGTTCATCAGGGCATGAAGGTGGCTATGGGCGTTATGATATCCATTTTACGGATGAAGAGTAAAAGCTCTTAGGTAGCATCTGGATATCGAAAGGATTCGGGATACAACACTCTGGGCAAACCCTTACTCTCCCCCCTTCCGCTATATCCGTCCTCAATACGGCCAGTACTGACCTTCTCCACCTATCGTTGACTATCATCCTTCTGTAGCAGAAGAATTTTTAGCCACTTTCGCGATAGTCGCTCTGGAACAACCGATTAACGCCTGAATTTTGTTCCAGCTTTTTCCGTCAGACAGTAGCTCTTGTACTTTGCTGTGCAGACTCTCATCTACCGGGCGGCCTCGATACTTTTTCTCATTTTTGGCCTTTTCAATACCCTGCATTTGCCGTCTGCGGCGATCTTCGTAGTCTTTTCGGCTGATCGCAGCCAACATATCCAGCATCATTGAATTCATTGCTTCAAACATACGGGCGGTGAATTCGTCCTGAACATTTAAAAGCTGGTGACTTGTAGGTAAATCCAACGACACGACTCTGATCCCTTTCGACTCAATAAGCCCTCGAAGGGTTTTCCAATCCTCACCAGTAAGGCGACTGATTCGATCAATTTGCTCACAAAGCAAAATGTCACCACGCTCTGCTATTTCCAAAAGCAGGAACAACTGAGGGCGTTGCAGGCTTGCACCTGATTCATTCTCTTTGAAGTACTTTGATACTTTCAGATCATGTGAATGGGCAAATGCCTCTAACTCATTAAAGGCCCTGTCCGCGTCCTGCTCCTTCGTCGAAGCCCGAAGATAACCCCATATTCTCATGACACCCCCATTAGTCTGTTTTATATGGTTCATTATATTTGGTTCATTTTAGGTTGTAAAGGGAATTTAATGAACCAGTCTTGCTGGTGGTCTGCATTGGTCTGCTTGAGGTATACCTAAAAACACATTTTCTGTCGTTCGTTTTTTAGTCAATGCAGGATTGATGAAAAATTCAGTACTGAGACCTGAGCACACGGCATTTGGTCGGCGGGGTTGAACCTGATCAAATAAACGAGATTTTAAATCGTGCAGAAAAATACTGGCTGTACTTTTTCCTGAGTAAAAGATTACTTAAGGTTTTTTGTCAAAAATTGAGGAGGCTGGGATTTGATTATTTGAGGTCTAAACGGCCAGTAATGTTAGTGGGTACAAAAAATATTGCATGCGTGACTAATCCTTCAGGACATCCAGTTCTATCAGAGGTGGGGCGACAAAGCATAACAAAATGCAATATTCTTAACTATTTTTCTTCTTCCCTCCAATCATTGCAAATATTGCAATTACCATCATGATAATGCCATATGTCAAGGTAACCCATAACGTGCAAGAAACTAATGCTCCAACATACATATCAAATGTTAGATAACTATGAGTGAACCACATATAAGCACCAACAGGAATTGCAAGCATTCCAGCAATGCTAAACAATGCAAACAACCAATGAAGTAAGAAAGCGATAATCTCCATAATCTACACCTGTGTTGATAGTGGTTAATAGAAAAATAGTTCTTTTCCATGATTGCTCAAGAAATACAACGAGAACGGCATTCAACACCATGAATTTTTCTTATGGAACAATTTAATTTCAACATATATTGTTTTAACAACTTCTTGTATGGATAGGCCGATCAACTATACTTTATGTATCATGCATCTAACACTGTCATTATCCATCTGATATATCGGATTATAGATTCGACCGAGTTCACTTTGGACCTGAGGACAATAGCAGTAGGCTCTTACGTCCACCATTTAGGAACACCGCCATGGCATGTTATGCAAGTAAAGTCGTAGTAGATTGGTCCGGTACAGTTCAGCGTGATTGCTTCTATCTGATCATGGAGTACCCGATATTGTAAGTACTGGAATGGTTAAGCTACATGGCGAGGGAAAATGAAATAGCAGGCTTAATGAAGATGGTTGGTTTTATGCTCAAGAAAAATTACCATTTTAAGTATTTCCACCAATAACCCAAACAAACCTACCCAAACGCTAAAGGTGGAAGCACCACGATTATATGTTTTTGCATCAAAAAACATAAGACAAACTTTGTTCATTTATCCCATAGTGTACTCAGTTTACTCTTAATATCATCGGTAATTGCTGGGTGATTTGACTTATAGATGATTTCAAGTGCTTCAATGTTACTTTCATTGTTGAACACTCTTCGCATTGAAGATGCCTTTGTTCTTGCAGTACTTTCCTTCCACTCTGGATGTTCAGTCACCATTTTCTCAATAAGATCAGCAGCGTTCATTCCATTTTCAACATCTTGATAATACTCAACAAATGTCTGCATTCCTATTGTCTGTACATCACGGATAATATTTAAATCTGGCTTCACCGTGCTCTCTGTACTTGTCCGTACAGCGTCTGGTTCAATAAATTCTATGATGTCTATTACTCGTGGATCTTTAAGTAACAAATTACTTATTCTTAATGTATAACCATTTTGATGCTCATTGTAAAAACCATATTCCTTCACCAATCCGTGAGGTATTGAAATGGCATAGCGAATAGAGTAATCCGGGTTATAGATTACAGCAATGAGTTCATCGAACTGATTCAATTCGTAATTTCTAATAATACCAAGAATTAATGATCTGTTCTTAAGGTTATTCTTTCTTGATTTTATCTGTATCTTTCGACCATCAGTAGTTGTTGCGTCATACCCTTTAGTACTTGGCGGAGCCAAATCCATTTGCATCCTGTCTGCGACCAACCATTCAGTGTACTCACTGATAGGATTGTTTCTGGTTCTGATAACCTCTCGTCGTTCTAACTCATCAAGCGTCAATTGATTTAGCTGCATCAACTCGACGTTACTTAATTGTGATAAATCCATTACTAACTCCAAAATGCCATTTTCTCTTTCAGTTCTTCAACTTTCAGTACTTCGCTACCACGATGAACCATCGCGTGGCAGTTTGGACATAAGGGGATCATGTCTGTTACTGGATTGACGACGTAATTTTCACCAATCGTATGCAAAGGCTTAATATGGTGTACATGAATGAACCCACGACCATGCTCACCATAGACCTTCTCAAAGTCGAACCCACAGCATTTACAGGTAGTGCCATGATGCTGGATACAAGCATAACGAGCTTTGGGATCACGCTCGTAGTAGTTCACTGTTACCTGCGTTTTTGCACCTTCAAAGAAGCTCTCTCCTGAAGGAATTTCATCAGGGAATGGATTAGACATGAAATCAGCGTACCAAACATCCCCTTCTTTCCGAAGATAACGCTTGTTCAATTTTCGTTCAAAATCCTTGATTACTGCAACTTCAGGGTTTTCTGGATGTTCAGAGAAAACCATGTTGAAGGTGAACAATTCATAGCCTTCATGAGCCAAGCGGATGTGTTCAAGTGCCTGTGTATAGCCTGGTTGCCTTTTGTTATTGGAGTTGTACTCCCAACATTCTCGGAGAATGACTGACCGCTCTTGATCACTCTCAACATCCCATGACCCAAAAATGACCATTTTCCTTTCATGGTTAACAAACGACCAACTCCAAGTCCAGTTATTGCAAGTTGCTCCATGTGACTGGATGAATTGCTTTCGATTCATATCTAATCCTTAGTTGTATAATTCTGATATGTAATATCCTATGTTATAGGAACCTTGGAGAGATGGCAGATTTCTCATACAGTTTGTGATCTTTATCAATATAATAAGTTAACAAATTTAATTAAGCACTGTATTTACTGAGAACGGTCAAGTACCATATATTGCGGTTGGCACATACTACCGCGTTCCTGAAGCCAGTAGTAATCAAGATCGGCAACATGCACATCCAGCCCCGAATCTACACGGTTTATCTGTAGCCTTAACCCAACAGTATCCTTGGATGATAAACCAGATTTAACATTGTACTTGTACTTAACGCCGCTTTCTTCTTCAAAAGATTTGAGATAAGGGGATATCTGATTCTGAATTTCTTTCAAACAAATAACTTCCCCATCAATTACGAACGGCTTTTCAGTTTTACCGTCAGGAATCGTAGCCGCATTTGTAGCGAATGGGAGTAACATTAACAGTACTGATATTATCTTTATCATTTATTCTATTCCTTGAGTGAAAGTCACTATTTCGAACAAATTTGTGTAATCGTTGCATCATGGTTAAATTCAACATCAATTACTTTTATAGTGCTATCATTTAGTATTGATACAAAGTAGTTACTTGATGAATTCCCGTACTTCCTTGACCCATCTGCTGCAACATTGTTAAACTTAGCTGTATATATACTATCGTTTTCGCCAGGAATTGGCATTCTGCTGATTAATTCATTGTCTGAGATAGTATAGTAAATTGAAATCCCTTTATCGGAATAGTAACCTGAATCGTGTTTTGTTCCTTGCCGAGTTTGTGTTATTGCATCAAACTTATCACATTTATAAACATTGGATTTTGTCTTTTCCGTACTGTCAGCCGCTGAAGCCTTTGCACCAGTACGCTTATCTTGTGAAACAACCCCTGCACCGATTCCAATAGATACCATAAAAACAATGAAACTCATTGCCAAAGATGTAATCAACGTTCTGACCTTTCCTCGACCTTTACTTTTGGAACGGCTTGAAACTTTCCTATAAGTAAGTACAGAAATTGCTATGCAGATAATGAAAACAATCAATCCAGACATACATTTTCCTTAGATTTCGTTTGCGTTAAGTTTCTTATAGCGTTCAGGCCAAATCGTGCTAACGGGTACACCGATAAAATCGGCAATAATTCGCTCACCTTTAGGCCAATGCCTCTCTAGTGCGTTGTAGAGCGTTCTTTCATGTAAACCGTTGTCTCTTGATAGCTGTGCCAGTGTTCCTCCTCGCTTCTTGATAGCTGCCAAAATATCTGCTCTATGCCAATTCTCAGTACTGGCATTTTGATCCCTTATCTGAGATTCTAACTGGTTATGAATACTCATAATGACCACTCATTACTAATATTGAGAACATGATTGATCATTAAAAGGAATTCGTCAAATAAAAATAAGGAACAAAGTTCCTTTTAATGTGGTGGGTTGTGCATGGCTGGCAAAAAAGAAAGCGTTGAACGGTTCAGTGAAAGGCTAAAATCGATAGTACCTTCTGGTTCAGGGCGAGATTTCGCCAAAAAAGCAGGCATTGGCTACAGTACTGTCCACAACTATCTACAAGCGGTATCAAGCCCGACTTTAGAAAATCTTGTACTACTGGCTAAAGCCGGAGGCGTGTCGGTTGAATGGCTGGCGACTGGAAAAGAATTTTCAACATCGGCAAACACAAACCAAGCCGAAGAACTGTTGAAAATTCCTTTTATTGATTCTGATGATTTCCTTTTACTGGATTTAGGTGCTTTCCCCGATTTACAGGAAAAGGCCAAGTCTCTTGCTGCATTACGGGTCAGTACTGATGTAATGGAACCAACATTCTTAGTTGATAGTATTTTGCTTATTGATCAGCATCATAAGCAGCTAAAAGATGGAAAAGTGGCAGTACTGCACAAAGAAGGAAACTACCTGTATAAGCGGGTTCAAGTAGTGCCAGATGGATACAATTTAAGCAGTGATAACCCCAAATACAGTGCGATGATCGTCAATCAAAATTCACTGTCTTCCTTTGACGTCCTAGGGGAAGTGCTAGTAGTACTGAATCATTTGTAGTCTGTGTCGATGTGGCTGTTTAAATGCCCTCAGTGCATTTCTGAGGCGTTTATCTATCTGTGCTATGGGTTGATACTACTTTTTGTCTTAATCGCTGCTAGCAGCTTCCTATGCAATTTCATGAAGCAATCAGGAAGCTGCTTCGCGTGGTTCCCATCAGGCGAGTACTGACAATACTCTTTAACCAGAGGTAGTGATCTTACTTGGTTGCGAACTTTTCAAAGAACTTCAAACGTCCTTCACCTTTGTAGTCAAAGTTTTGGGATTTAATCAGTTCTTTAAGTTCAGCACTGATATTACCCGTTTCTTTGATCGCGTACTCTTTGCCATCAACAGTAACATTAATGATTTTTCTCTGATTAGTGCCTCTTTCAGTACCGGACTTTGCCTTGCTATTTTTGATACCCAAAGAAGCAAGCAGAGCAGCCTTGACTGATTCATCTAAATGCAAAATCTGCTGCTTGATATCATCAACTTTACTTGCATCAAGCTCCTTCTTGTACTCGCTTGCAACAATCGCAAGGTTTCGTGATACGCGGTTTAACTGATCAATGAATACATGAGGATTATCAGTAAAAAGTTTATCAACATCAGTTTTGCAGTCCGCTAGTTTGAAGTTCTCCCCAGCACTTCTTTCAATCAGTTTCTTGTAGTCAGCATTGTTAAGATCATGCACCACATCAGTCTTTTTACTCATTATACTTTCCTTTTGAATTACTGATTTCGTGTAAAAAGCATAACATTACTTCATTTAAAATTGAACAACAAGAATAGCTTAACAAGAACATGTTTTATGTCTCATTAAGAGTATCAAGTACTAACTACGTTAGTACTCTCTAAAGTACGGTTAAGTACTTCGCTTGCTATCGCCGCTAGTACTTTACCGTACTTACTCGCTTTGCGTCGTTTAACACGATCTATCCTGACGAGATTTGCTAAGGGATTTTCATCCCCCCGCAGGGGAATGAAAACAATAAAAAAAGCACACAAATTGTGTACTTAATTTATTCTGACGATGATAGCCATCGGAATTATTGTATTGCGACTTACTCAAAATTTAGACGGATCTATACTATTCAAATTTATGAGTTGAAAGCGGGTTGCTCGGTTTCTCTCATAATCGCAGTTCATATGCAACGGTCCGTGCTTTAAACATAACACGACTTAGTACTGAGCCTATACAATCAAGCTAGTACTTGTTTCTTTAAATTTTGGATGGAACTATACTATAAAAAATCCATCGCATCGTCCTTTAAAGAAACTCCCTTAACAAATTACTTAGGGGCGAACCTATATGTCTATCTAGAAAGTACTTATCTGTCTATTGTACTTTTTTATTGTGCCGCATTGCCGAAGCTCCTGCGTTCCTTAGTATTTGGTATCGGATTACGCTCGGGAAATTGATTCGGGTCTCATTTGCACATCGAACTGCTTGAACTTCTCAACTGCCATCTACATTTTCGATAGGATCAGGTTTTAACTATCAGTACATTAGTACTGTCAAACAGAGTTTTATATATATTATACCACATTATTTTTATGCGTTTCATTTATTTCACAAAATAACAATGTATTTACCGCTGTAAATTATACCATAAAATAGTCATCTTATGGTTAACCTCTCACGGCTGCTGTTTATGTTCGATTGGCTATATGTTAACGAGCAAAACTCCCCCAATCAAGGAATAGTTACAACTCTTCCTTGACAATTAGTCCACTGAATAGTCCGTAAATAATTTATCTATTTTAGCACTATCTTTGTACCTTCTAACTAATACATTCCTCGATTAAGTAGCAAGTATCCTTGTACTTTCTTAGTGGTACACTTTTAAAGAAATGATAGCGTTCTCACTCTAAATGCGGCCATTGCCGACTAATAAAGCATCCTGTGATGAGCCTGCAACTCTACAAGCTCTTTGGCTTCATACCTTATAACACTCTATGAATTCTTTACGCGACAATCCAGTAACTTCCAATGCTGCGGTTATTGCCTTAGGAACCCGGCCATTCATGGCAATGCTATAAGTAATACCCTCATACTCGACATTCGCACGTTCATACTGTCCAGTATTAGGCCAGAATGATGCCCCTCGAATATCACTATATCCAACTACTCCTAACATAGTGTTAGCAGTTTCGAAAAGATTTAGATAACTCTGTTTGATACTATCCAGTTGCTCTACTGCCTTCTGAAATAGCGGATTACTAACAAAATTTGAAGAGTCTTCACCTTCAATGTCTTTTGCATCATTAGTGGAATACTCGATAGTAAAAGCCCAAAAAGGTTTTCTGTTGACTCCACCAAACACTAGCCATTCATCTTTATAATAACACTTTATCTTTATAGTTATACATCCATCTGTTTTGTCAACAATAATACCTTCGATAATAGATCTAATAACTTTCCTTATTTTGTTTCTGTCAGTATCCTCCATATTGGTAAACACCGACCACTGAATAAGCATCAGGAAATCCGTAATATCTACTTCTAAAGATCCTTTACCTTTCAATGAATGTAAGCGTTCTTTCAATTTATCAGCTTCCAGAACAGCCTTTTTACGTTCTAAATCAAACGCATTCAGTTGAACTGCTAACTCACTAACCTCAGGAGCAATAGCTATTGCTTTCGCCATGTTTGATATGCGTGATTCCAGATCAGTTATCAATGTTGCTTTTCTACTGATTTCGTCTTCTATAGAAGTAGTGTCAATACCATCTTTTCGACTCTTGTCCATGTAACCGATCAGTAGTGCAATCATTGTACAGTGTTCAACTAATTGAGCTGATATCGACCAGCCAGAACACCTTTTTTGTAAGTGAACCCCATTCGTACAGATGTAGCGAGCACTACCATGATTCATAAATGAATGCATAGTCCCACCACACTTACTACACCGCAACACCTGTAGCCCTGACAACAATTTGATTTCTTCTACTTTGTCTTTCTTAGCCTTGTAGTTGTTTTGCTGCTTACGCTCAGCCAAGGTTAAATACTCTGCTTCATCTTTGCATAGCCACGGATAGTAATTATCAAGTTTGTAAGTAGCACCACCGACATTGATAGTCCTTTCCCCAATCAACGCACGATTATCACGCATTTTCTTTAAAACTTGATAATCCCACTCCTTACCCTTTAAACCGTTAGGATATTTTTCATCGAGATAACGCTTTACTGTATAGATGCCATTCCCATCCAAAAACATGTCTATAGCTTCGCGGGCGATACTCCAGTAAACCGGATGTTCTTTAACCGCTTCATATTGCGAACCTGAATCATCTATCCAAAACGGATGGCGGCCAACTGACTTAATGTTTACTGGCAATCCTGCTTGATGACGTTCGACCAAAGCAACAACATTGCCTACAGTCCTGTTTGATTTCGTTTCTGACTCTTCATTGCCACGGATGAACATCAGAATAGAAATCATCAGATCAAAAGGATTTTTCTTGATGGATTCACTGTTATAAACCTTCCGATCCATCCCAGTGACAATTGTTAACCCTAAACCTATCAACTCAAGGAATAAACGCAGTGCTTCATCTACCTGATCACGTGAAAGGCGGTCAAGGTTCTCGCAGTAAAGCCAAGAGTCAGAAGGTATAGCATTGTTTTTAACGGCGTCTATGAAGTCTCCCAACTTCCCCGCCCTGTTCTTTCCGCGAAATGCACTTACGCCAGGCTCTAAAATTTCAACCATTTCAAGGCCAGCTTCCTCGGCATAGGCTTTCGCTGCCGCTACCTGCCTGTTCCTGGTTGTCCCTTTATCCTGGCGATCACTTGACCACCTGATATAGCTATAAAGTTGCGGCATCTATATAATCCCCGGCATTGTGAGCAACTGATTGTACAAAAAAATGTCTAAGATTGGATTTATATCATTAGGGTGCCCGAAAAACCTGGTGGATTCCGAACGCATCCTGACCGAACTGCGCACCGAGGGCTATGACGTGGTGCCAAGCTACGACAACGCCGATATGGTGATCGTTAACACCTGCGGCTTTATCGACAGCGCGGTTCAGGAGTCCCTGGAAGCCATCGGTGAAGCCCTGACGGAAAACGGCAAAGTGATTGTTACCGGCTGCCTGGGCGCGAAAGTGGACCAGATCCGCGAAGTCCACCCGAAGGTGCTGGAGATCACCGGCCCGCACAGCTACGAGCAGGTGCTGGAACATGTTCATCACTACGTGCCAAAACCAAAGCATAATCCTTTCCTGAGCCTGGTGCCGGAACAGGGCGTGAAGCTGACGCCGCGTCACTACGCCTACCTGAAAATTTCCGAAGGCTGCAACCATCGTTGCACCTTCTGCATCATCCCATCCATGCGTGGCGATCTGGTGAGCCGTCCGATTGGCGAAGTGCTGGCGGAAGCGAAACGTCTGGCTGACGCGGGCGTGAAGGAGCTGCTGGTCATCTCCCAGGACACCTCGGCCTACGGCGTGGACGTTAAACACCGCTCCGGTTTCCACAACGGCGAGCCGGTGAAAACCAGCATGGTGGGCCTGTGCGAGCAGCTGTCTAAGCTCGGTATCTGGACGCGTCTGCACTACGTCTACCCTTACCCGCACGTAGACGACGTGATCCCGCTGATGGCGGAAGGCAAAATTCTGCCGTACCTGGATATCCCGCTGCAGCACGCCAGCCCGCGTATCCTGAAGCTGATGAAGCGTCCTGGCTCCGTTGACCGCCAGCTGGCGCGCATCAAGCAGTGGCGTGAGATCTGCCCGGAACTGACCCTGCGCTCCACCTTCATCGTCGGCTTCCCGGGTGAAACCGAAGAAGATTTCCAGATGCTGCTCGACTTCCTGAAAGAAGCGCGTCTCGACCGCGTAGGCTGCTTCAAGTACAGCCCGGTAGAAGGCGCAACCGCCAACGAGCTGGCGGATCAGGTGCCGGAAGAGGTGAAAGAAGAGCGCTGGAACCGCTTCATGCAGCTGCAGCAGCAGATCTCTGCTGAGCGTCTGCAGGAGAAAGTGGGCCGTGAGATCATGGTTATCATCGACGAGGTGGACGAAGAAGGCGCGATTGGCCGCAGCATGGCGGACGCCCCTGAAATCGACGGCGCGGTGTACCTGAACGGCGAAACCAGCGTTAAGCCGGGTGATATTATTCGCGTGAAGGTTGAAAACGCGGATGAATATGACCTGTGGGGTAGCCGGGTTTAATCTCACCCCTCTGTTGTAGGCCGGGTAAGGCGTAGCCGCCACCCGGCACATTTCACTGCACTACCCCTTTATCCTCGGATCCAGCGCATCGCGCAGTCCGTCCCCCAGCAGGTTAAACGCCAGCACGGTCAGAAAAATCGCCAGACTCGGGAAGATCGCCACGTGTGGCGCAATCACCATATCCGCCCTCGCCTCGTTCAGCATCGCGCCCCACTCCGGCGTCGGAGGCTGCGCCCCTAACCCCAGAAACGACAGGCTCGCCGCCGAAATAATCGACACGCCGATACGCATGGTGAAATAGACCACGATGGACGACACCGTACCCGGCAGAATATGGCTGAACAGAATGGTAGCGTCGCTCGCCCCCATACTGCGGGCGGATTCGATAAACGTCTGCTGCTTCAGCACCAGCGTGTTGCCGCGCACCAGACGGGCGAATGCCGGAATCGAAAAGACCGCGACCGCAATGATGACGTTCGCCATGCCGCTGCCCATAATGGCGACAACCGCAATCGCCAGCAGAATGCCGGGAAAGGCAAACAGCACGTCGCAGATGCGCATGATGATGCGGTCCCACCAGCCTTCATAATATCCGGCGACGAGCCCCAGCACGGTACCGATAGCCGCGCCGATCAGCACGGCGACGACTCCGGCGGCGAGCGAGATCTGCGCACCCACCAGCACGCGGCTAAAGATATCGCGGCCAAGCGAGTCCACGCCGAACCAGTGCAGCATTGAGGGGCCGTCGTTCAGACGGTCGTAGTCAAAATAGTTTTCCGCATCAAACGGCGCCACCCACGGCGCAATCACCGCCACCACAATCAGCAGCAGGACAAAGAGCCCCGCCGCCATCGCGACCGGCTGACGGCGAAAACGCCGCCAGAATTCAGACCACGGGGTGCGGACATGCTCCGGTTTCAGCCCCGGCATCGCGTTCAAAACGGCCTGACGCCGCCAGTTCAACAATCGCATCTTACTTATACCTGATGGCCGGGTTAATGGCGGCGTAGAGCACGTCAACCACTAAGTTGATAAGAATAAATTCCAGCGAGAATAGCAGGACTTCCGCCTGTATCACCGGGTAGTCACGCATCTCGACGGAATCGACCAGCAGGCGTCCCAGCCCCGGCCAGTTGAAGACCTTTTCCACAACGATAGAGCCGCCGAGCAGGAAGCCAAACTGCAGCCCCATCATCGTCACCACCGGGATCATCGCATTGCGGAACCCGTGCTTGAGAATGACCCACTTCTCGCTGACCCCTTTCGCCCGCGCGGTGCGAATATAATCTTCGCTCAGCACGTCAACGAACGAGGCGCGGGTAAAGCGGGCCATCACCGCCGACACGGCAGCCCCCAGCGTCATGGAAGGCAGGATGTAATGCTTCCAGGTATCGGCCCCGACGGTCGGCAGCCAGCCCAGTTCAACGGAGAAGATCTGCATCAGCAGCATCCCCAGCGCGAACGCCGGGAAGGAGATGCCGGTCACCGCCAGCGCCATGCCGAGCTTGTCCGGCCAGCGGTTGCGCCAGACGGCCGCAATAATCCCCGCGCCAAGCCCAAACACCACCGCCCAGCCCATGCTGGCAATCGTTAACCAGAACGTCGGCATAAAGCGGCTGGCAATCTCCTCCGACACTGGACGCCGCGACACCATCGAGATACCAAAATCGCCCTGCAGAACATTGCACATATAGTGCAGAAATTGCATATACAGCGGCTGGTCGAGGCCCAGCTGTTTACGCACCAGCTCAATGACGGTGGCATCCGCTTCGGGCCCTGCAACCAGGCGCGCCGGATCGCCCGGCAGCATATGGACAAATAAAAACACCAGCACCGCCACAATCAGCAGCGTCGGAATAAGCCCCAGCAGGCGTTTACAAACATAATTCAGCATGAGGTTTATTTTAGATCCGCATCGTCAAAGCTAAAGCCCGTATCCGGCATGATGTAGAACCCGGTCAGCGCTTTGTTATGGGCTGAAACCAGTTTCTCCACCACCAGCGGCACCCACGGCGACTCTTTCCAGATAATGTCCTGCGCGTCTTTGTATAGGCGGGCTTTCTCTTCCGGTTTCGTCGTTTTCAGGGCATCTGCCAGGTCTTTGTCCACCTGCGGATTACTGTAAAACGCGGTGTTGAACAGGGTTGGCGGCCAGTTCTGCGAGGCAAACAGCGGCGACAGCGCCCAGTCGGCTTCCCCGGTCGAAGCCGTCCAGCCGGTGTAGAACATCCGCACGCCGCTCTCTTTCTGTCCTTTCCCCTCCACTTCTGCCGCACGCTGTCCGGCATCCATCGCGGTGACCTGCGCCTTAATACCGACCTGCGCCAGCTGCTGCTGGGTGAACTGCAGCACCTTCTGGGCGGTACTGTGATTATGCGACGACCACAGCGTGGTGCTGAAGCCGTTCGGGAAGCCCGCCTCTTTCAGAAGCTCGCGCGCTTTGGCCGGATCGTACGGCCACGGCTGATAGCTTTGCGCATACGCAATAGACGGCGGCAGCACGCCGGTCGCCGGAGTGGCATAGCCCGCAAAGGCGACCTTCACCAGCGCCTGACGGTTAATGGCGTAGTTGATGGCCTCACGCACCTTCGGGTTATCGAACGGTTTTTGCGTAACGTTCATGCTGATGTAGCGCTGCATGATCGACGGGCTGGCGACCAGCTCCAGCTTGCTGTTTTTCTGCAATATCGCGGCCTGCTCATACGGGATCGGGAAGGCAAACTGCGCCTCGCCGGTTTGCAGCATCGCCGCGCGGGTATTGTTGTCCACCACCGGGCGCCAGGTGATGGTGTCGAGCTTCGGCAGCCCCTGCTGCCAGTAGCCAGCGAATTTCTTCACCTTCACAAAGTCGGTCTGATTCCAGGTCACCAGCTCATACGGGCCAGTACCGACCGGGTGAAAACCGATCTCTTTACCGTATTTTTTCAGCGCGGCGGGGGAAATCATCGCCGTCGCCGGATGCGCCAGAATGTTGATAAACGCCGAGAATGGCTCTTTCAGAGTAATTTTTACCGTCGCCGGATCCACCGCCTCGGTGCTGGCAATATTTTTATACAAGTTATAGCGCTTGAGGCTGTTTTGAGGATTGCTGGCACGGTCGAGGTTGACCTTCACCGCCTCCGCATTGAAATCTGTCCCGTCCTGGAACTTCACGCCGGAACGGAGCTTGATGGTATAAACCAGCCCGTCGTCGGACACGGTGTACCCCTCCGCCAGCACGTTTTTGAGCTTCATCTCTTTATCCAGGCCGAACAGGCCCTGATAGAACGATTTCGCCACCGCCTGGGAGAGCGTGTCGTTGGCATCGTACGGATCGAGCGTGGTGAAATTGGAGCCGACGGCAACCACCACATCTTTGGCAGCGAACGCGGGGGCAGCGGCCAGGGCTGCCGTCATGCTCGCGGCTAACAACCATCTACGCGCTACAAATGTAACCATTGTGTTCTCCAGCCTGTTGTAAGTTATAACCGCGAAAACGCATTGTCCTGACGCGGGGGAGCGACGAAATGACCCGGCCCGACCTCGCGCAGCGTCACGCGCTCCACGGCCTCGCCGCGTTTACGAATGTTGCTCGGCATCTCATCCTGCAGCAGCACGCGCTGGCCGTGACGGTGCGCGGGATCGGCAACCGGGACCGCCGCGATCAGCTTGCGGGTGTACGGGTGCTGCGGGTTCTCAAACACCGCCCTTCGCGGGCCAATCTCTACGATTTGCCCCATAAACATCACCGCCACGCGATGGCTGATGCGTTCTACTACCGCCATATCGTGCGAGATAAACAGGAAGGCGATTCCCATATCCCGCTGTAAATCCAGCAGTAAGTTGATGATTTGCGCCCGGATAGAGACATCCAGCGCCGAGACCGACTCATCGGCAATCACCACTTTCGGGTTCAGCGCCAGCGCGCGGGCGATGCAGATACGCTGCCGCTGTCCACCGGAAAACTCGTGCGGGTAACGCCAGGCATGTTCCGGCTTCAGGCCGACGCGCTCCAGCAGCCAGGCCACGCGGCGCTGTGCCGCTTCGCCGTCGAGCAGGTTATGCACCCGCAGCGGCTCCATGATCGAGTACCCTACCGTATGTCGCGGATCGAGGGAGGCATACGGATCCTGGAAGATAAACTGAATATCCCGGCGGACCGCCTGTAATTTATTATCCGGCAGGGTGTCGATACGTTCACCGTTAAAGGTTATCGTCCCCTCCTGCGTCTCCACGAGCCTGAGTAGCGCCCGCCCGGTGGTGGATTTCCCGCAGCCGGATTCCCCTACCAGCGCCAGCGTTTCACCCGGCCAGAGATCGAAACTGACGTTTTCCACCGCATGCACTTCGCGCTTCAGGCGGTTGAAAATTCCGCTGCGCAGCGGAAAGCGGGTCACCAGATTGCGTACTTCGAGTATCGGTTTGCCCGGCACCACGGTGTCCTGCTCGCGTTCATCCTCCTGCGGCTCTGTCGCCTCCAGGGAAATCAGCGGAAAGCGGCGCGGCAAATCGCTGCCGTTCATCGCCCCAAGGCGCGGCACCGCCGCCAGCAGCGCGTTGGTGTAAGGATGCACGGGCGCGTGGAAAATCTGCTCAACCGGGCCAGTTTCCACCGCGCTGCCCTTGTGCATCACCAGCACCCGATCGGCGATATCGGCGACCACGCCCATATCGTGGGTGATGAAAATCACCCCCATTTCCATCTCCTGCTGCAGCACTTTGATGAGCTGCAGGATCTGCGCCTGAATCGTCACGTCCAGCGCCGTTGTCGGTTCATCGGCAATCAGCACCGCCGGACGGCAGGAGAGCGCCATGGCAATCATTACCCGCTGGCGCATCCCGCCGGAAAGCTGATGCGGATAGCGTCCCAGAATGGCCTGAGCCTCCGGAATGCGTACCAGCTCCAGCATTCGTCGGGCCTCTTTGAGCGCCTCATCGCCGCTCAGCCCCTGATGCAGCCGGATGGACTCGGCAATTTGCTCCCCGACCGGGAAAACCGGGTTGAGCGAGGTCATCGGCTCCTGGAAGATCATCGCGATATCCGCCCCGCGCACGCCCTGCATCTGCGCGTCACTCAGCTCGTTGACATCAATGACCTGACGGTTACGGCGGCGCAGGAGCATTTTCTCGCTGCTGATTTGTCCGCCCGTCTGTTCCAGCAGGCGCATCAGCGCCAGCGCGGTGACCGATTTACCGGAACCGGACTCGCCAACAATCGCCAGCGTCTCGCCGCGCCTGAGCGAGAACGATAAATTTTGTACTGCGGGGATGAACTGCCGCTCTTCCTGAAACGCAATATTCAGTTGGTGGACAGCCAGCACTTCGCAGTTGTCCAGCTCTTCACGATGCGGCACGCGTAGCCCCCTTATTCACGATAGATGCCCGTACTCGGCTCATCACCGGCATAACCCCAGGCGCGGTACATACCTTCGCTGTTGAACGGCAGGGATACGTTGCCCTCACGATCCACCGCAATCAGCCCACCGACGCCGCCCAGCGCAGGCAGCTTCTCCATCACTACGCGCTCGCAGGCCTCGTTCAGGCTCAGTCCGCCGTAATCCATCAGCGCGGTGATGTCGTAGGCCGCGAGGGCGCGTATAAATACTTCCCCGGTGCCGGTACACGACACCGCCGCCGTGGCGTTATTGGCATAGCACCCTGCGCCAGGCAGCGGGCTGTCGCCGACGCGCCCGGGGAGCTTGTTGGTCATACCGCCCGTTGACGTCGCCGCCGCGAGGTTGCCGGCTTTATCAAGCGCCACCGCGCCGACCGTGCCCATTTTGGTGGTTTCATCCAGCGGCGCAGCATGGTCAAGCTGCGTCATGCCCGCCGTGCGGGCTTCCAACAGCTGCTGATAGCGTTCTTCCGTGGAAAACAGATCCGGCGATACCGGTTCCATTCCGTGCTCAAAGGCAAATTTCTCCGCCCCGGCGCCCGCCAGCAGAACGTGCGGGCTCTCCTCCATCACCAGACGCGCCGCCAGCACCGGATTTCGCAGATGGCTCACGCCCGCCACGGCGCCCGCCTTGAGGGTGACACCGTCCATCACGCAGGCGTCCAGCTCGTGGGTTTCATCCCGGGTAAAGACCGAACCGATTCCGGCATTAAAGAGTGGACACTCTTCCAGCAGACGCACCGCTTCGGTGACCACATCCAGCGCGCTCTCGCCCGCTTCCAGCATTTTCTGGCCCGTTTCCACAATGGCGTACAGCGCGTCAATGTAGCGCTTTTCCTGCTCGGGACTGAGCTGTGCACGGGTGATTGCCCCTGCGCCGCCATGAATTGCGATTACCGCATTAACCATTCGCATCACCCGTTAGCCTGATTCGCGGCTTTTTCTATAAATATCATTATCGTCGATGAAACTTCAGATGATTTTTGAATATAGAAAGACGCAACAGTGATGTAAAGCGTACACCCATCGGGTCATACAGTTAGCCGCACTTTTCTGCCATAATGGGCGCTTTCGTTGTTACTCCGCAGGAGCCCACCATGGATTTTACCGCCGGACTGATGCCGCTTGAGACGGCACTCTCGCAGATGCTTGACCGTATTTCTCCGCTGCATGACGTTGAGACGCTGCCGCTTGTGCGCTGTTTTGGTCGTATTGCCGCGCGCGATATCGTCTCGCCGATGAACGTGCCGGGGTTCGATAACTCCGCGATGGACGGTTACGCGGTGCGCCTGGCGGATCTCCAGACGGGTAACGCCCTGCCGGTGGCGGGTAAAGCCTTTGCGGGCCAGCCGTTTGGCGGTGAATGGCCTGCGGGCACCTGCGTGCGCATTATGACCGGTGCGCCGGTTCCGGCTGGCTGCGACGCCGTGGTGATGCAGGAAGAGACCGAACAGACCGACGACGGCGTGCGTTTTACCGCCAGCGTTAAAGCGGGCCAGAACATCCGCCGCACGGGCGAAGATATTACCCTTGGCGCAACGGTCTTTGCCGCCGGACAGAAATTGACGGTCGCTGAGCTGCCGGTGCTGGCGTCGCTCGGCATTGCCGACGTCGACGTTGTCCGCAAGGTGCGCGTGGCGGTCTTCTCTACCGGCGACGAGCTGCAGCTTCCGGGCCAGCCGCTGCAGGACGGTCAGATTTACGATACCAACCGCCTGGCGGTGCACCTGATGCTGGAGCAACTGGGCTGCGAGGTGATTAACCTGGGCATCATTCCTGACGATCCGGATAAACTGCGCGCGGCGTTTATCGAGGCGGACAAATCCGCCGACGTGGTTATCAGCTCCGGCGGCGTATCGGTTGGCGAAGCGGATTACACCAAAACCCTTCTTGAAGAGCTGGGCGAAATCGCCTTCTGGAAGCTGGCGATTAAACCGGGTAAACCGTTCGCGTTTGGCAAGCTCACACACAGCTGGTTTTGCGGCCTGCCGGGTAACCCGGTCTCTGCAGCACTCACCTTCTACCAGCTGGCGATCCCGCTGCTGGCGAAGCTTTCAGGCAACAATGCTAACCCGCTGCCGGAACGCCTGCGCGTGCGTGCCGCCACGCGTCTGAAAAAATCACCGGGTCGCCTCGATTTCCAGCGCGGCATTCTGGCGCGCAGCGCGGACGGCGAGCTCGAAGTGAGCACCACCGGCCACCAGGGCTCGCACATTTTCAGCTCCTTCAGCCAGGGCAACTGCTTTATCGTGCTGGAGCGCGAGCGCGGCAGCGTAGAGCCGGGCGAGTGGGTTGAGGTTGAGCGCTTTAACCACCTGTTCGGGGGCTAACATGACGGTGGAGCTGAGCGACCAGGAGATGCTGCGCTACAACCGCCAGATTGTGCTGCGCGGGTTTGATTTCGAGGGCCAGGAAGCGCTTAAGGCAGCCAATGTGCTGGTCGTCGGTCTTGGCGGGCTGGGCTGCGCCGCCGCGCAGTACCTTGTCGCAGCGGGCGTGGGCCGCATGACGCTGCTGGATTTCGATACCGTGTCGGTGTCCAACCTGCAGCGCCAGACGCTGCACAGCGACGCGACGGTGGGCCAGCCAAAAGTAGGCTCTGCCCGCACGGCGCTGGCGCGCATTAACCCTCATTGTGAATTCACCCTGATTGACGCGATGCTGGATGACGACGCGCTGTCCGCGCAGATTGCGCAGCATGACCTGGTGCTGGACTGCACCGACAACGTGGCGATTCGTAACCAGCTGAACGCGGGCTGTTTTGCCCATAAAACCCCGCTGATTTCCGGGGCGGCGATCCGCATGGAGGGGCAAATCAGCGTCTTTACCTATGCGGAAGGTGAACCCTGCTACCGCTGCCTGAGCCGCCTGTTCGGTGAGAACGCGCTAACCTGCGTCGAGGCGGGCGTGATGGCGCCGCTCGTCGGCGTGATTGGCTCACTGCAGGCGATGGAAGCGATCAAAGTGCTGGCGCACTACGGCACGCCTGCCGCGGGGAAAATCGTGATGTATGACGCGATGACCTGCCAGTTCCGCGAGATGAAGCTGATGCGTAACCCGGGGTGTGAGGTTTGTAGCAAATAAAAAGTCGGGTGGCGGCTCCGCCTTACCCGACCTACAACGGCTCGAACGTAGGCCGGGTAAGCGCCAGCGCCACCCGGCAACAGCATTAGATAGACTTCCGTCCAAACGCCCCCTGCCAGTCCTGCTCAAACTTCACAATCGCCGCATCCACAGCCGGAGAGGTAATAAACTGCTGCGCCACGTCCAGTGGCAGCGTGATGGACTCGCAACCTGCCAGCAGGCAGTCCAGCGCCTGACGCGGGGTTTTAAAGCTCGCGGCCAGCACCTTTGACTGCGGGGCGTGCAGCGTCAGCAGCTGTTGCAGTTCAATCACGGTCTGGATCCCGTCCCCACCCTGCGCGTCCACGCGGTTAACGTAAGGGGCGACATACTCTGCTCCCGCCAGCGCGGAGAGCATCCCCTGCGCGGCACCGTACACCGCCGTGCCCAGCGTCGGGATCCCTTCGGCTTTCAGCATCTTGATCGCCGCCAGCCCTTCCGCAGTCACCGGCACTTTCACCACCAGGTCGTTAATGATGGCGCGCAGCTTGCGCGCGTCTTCCACCATCCCTTCGGCTGTGGTCGCCATCACCTGCGCGAACAGACGACCTTTGCCGCCCAGCGCGTCGTGCAGTGCGGGCAGCAACTCGTCGAGCGGCGTTTTACCTGTCGCCACAATGCTTGGGTTAGTGGTCACGCCCGCCAGCGGGAAGATACGCGCCAGCTTTTTGACTGCCGCAACGTCAGATGTGTCGAGATAAAGTTCCATGATGTCACCCTCAAAATTAGCCTGCACTTACCCTATCACGACAAAACCTGCTCAGTAGTTGACCTGCATCAAGATAACTTTCATTCGAAAGTAATTTAATCTTCATATGCAAGATGAGAGGCGAAATCATGATCTTCAATATTCAGCGTTACTCTACCCACGATGGCCCCGGTATTCGAACCGTGGTGTTCCTGAAAGGCTGCTCGCTGGGCTGTCGCTGGTGCCAGAACCCGGAAAGCCGCTCCCGCAGCCGGGACGTGCTGTTTGACGCGCGCCTGTGCCTGGAGGGCTGCGACCTTTGCCAGCTGGCGGCACCGGGCTGTATCGACCGCGCGCTCAATGGCCTGGTCATCCACCGCGAAAAGCTGAGTGAAGAGACGCTTAACGCCCTCACCGACTGCTGTCCAACGCAGGCGCTGACCGTCTGCGGTGAAGAGAAGCAGGTGGACGAGATCATGGCCACCGTGCTGCGCGACAAACCTTTCTACGACCGCAGCGGCGGCGGGATCACCCTCTCCGGCGGCGAACCGTTTATGAACCCAGCGCTGGCGCACGCCCTGTTTAAGGCCAGCCACAAACAGGGCATCCACACCGCCGTGGAAACCTGCCTTCACGTGCCGTGGCATTATATCGAGCCGTCATTACCGTACGTCGATCTGTTCCTTGCCGACCTTAAGCACGTCGACGGAGCGGTGTTCAAACAGTGGACCGACGGCTCGGCCAGGCGGATCCTGGACAACCTGAAACGCCTTGCCGCGGCCGGGAAAAAAATCACCATCCGCGTGCCGCTGATCCAGGGCTTTAATGCGGACGAAGCGTCCATCACCGCCATTACTAACTTCGCCGCCGACGAGCTCGGCGTCGGGGATATTCATTTTCTGCCGTATCACACGCTGGGCATGAACAAATACACCCTGCTCGGCCAACCCTACTCTGCCCCTGACAAACCGCTGGATAACCCTGCCCTGCTGGACTTCGCACAGCAGTACGCCTGCCAGAAAGGGTTAACCGCGACCTTACGAGGATAAACCTATGACCACCCTGAATCTCAACACCCTCAGCGAACGGATTAAAGCGCATAAAATGGCGCTGGTGCATATCGTCAAGCCGCCGGTCTGTACCGAGCGCGCACAGCATTACACCGAAATGTACCAGCAGCACATGGACAAGCCGATCCCGGTGCGTCGCGCGCTGGCGCTGGCACATCACCTGGCGGAACGTACCATCTGGATCAAACACGACGAGCTGATTATCGGCAACCAGGCCAGCGAAGTGCGCGCCGCGCCGATTTTCCCGGAATACACCGTCTCCTGGATTGAGAAAGAGATAGACGATCTGGCGGACCGCCCGGGCGCGGGCTTTGCGGTAAGCGAAGAGAACAAGCGCGTGCTGCATGAGATCTGCCCGTGGTGGCGCGGCCAGACGGTGCAGGATCGCTGCTACGGCATGTTCACCGACGAGCAGAAAGGCCTGCTGGAAACCGGCATCATCAAAGCCGAAGGCAACATGACCTCCGGCGACGCGCACCTGGCCGTTAATTTCCCGCTGGTGCTGGAAAAAGGCCTCGACGGCCTGCGCGCCAAAGTGGCCGAGCGCCGCTCGCGCATCAACCTGACGGTGCTGGAAGACCTGCACGGCGATCAGTTCCTGAAAGCGATTGATATCGTGCTGGAAGCCGTGAGCCTGCACATTAAACGCTTCGCCGATCTGGCATGTGAGATGGCATCTACCGAGACCCGCGAAAGCCGCCGCGACGAGCTGCTGGCGATGGCGGAAAACTGCGACGTGATTGCCCACGAGCCGCCAAAAACCTTCTGGCAGGCGCTGCAGCTGTGCTACTTCATTCAGTTGATCCTGCAGATTGAGTCCAACGGCCACTCCGTGTCGTTTGCGCGTATGGACCAGTACCTTTACCCGTTCTACCGCCGCGACGTGGAGCTGGACCAGAGTCTGGACCGCGAGCACGCCATCGAGCTGCTGCACAGCTGCTGGCTGAAGCTGCTGGAAGTGAACAAGATCCGCTCCGGCTCCCACTCCAAGGCCTCCGCCGGTAGCCCGCTGTACCAGAACGTCACCATCGGTGGTCAGAAGCTGGTCAACGGTGAGCCGATGGACGCGGTGAACCCGCTCTCCTACGCGATTCTGGAATCCTGCGGTCGCCTGCGCTCCACCCAGCCAAACCTGAGCGTGCGCTACCACGCGGGCATGAGCAACGACTTCCTCGATGCCTGCGTACAGGTGATCCGCTGCGGCTTCGGGATGCCCGCGTTCAACAATGATGAAATCGTGATCCCGGAATTCATCAAGCTCGGCGTTGAACGCGACGACGCCTACGACTACGCGGCCATCGGCTGCATTGAAACCGCCGTGGGCGGCAAGTGGGGCTACCGCTGCACCGGCATGAGCTTTATCAACTTCGCCCGCGTGATGCTGGCCGCGCTGGAAGGCGGACGCGACGCCACCAGCGGCAAAGTGTTCCTGCCGCAGGAGAAAGCGCTCTCCGCCGGTAACTTCGATAACTTCGATGAAGTGATGGCGGCGTGGGACAGCCAGATCCGCTACTACACCCGCAAATCCATCGAGATCGAGTATGTGGTAGACACCATGCTGGAGGAGAACGTCCACGATATTCTCTGCTCGGCGCTGGTGGACGACTGCATCGAACGCGCGAAAAGCATCAAGCAGGGCGGCGCGAAGTATGACTGGGTTTCCGGCCTGCAGGTGGGTATCGCCAACCTCGGCAACAGCCTGGCAGCGGTGAAAAAGCTGGTGTTTGAGCAGGGCGCTGTAGGTCAGCAGCAGCTGGCGGCGGCGCTGGCGGATGACTTCGACGGGCTGACCCACGAGCAGCTGCGCCAGCGCCTGATCAACGGCGCGCCGAAGTACGGCAACGACGATGACAGCGTGGACATGCTGCTGACGCGCGCCTATCAGACCTATATTGAAGAGCTGAAGCAGTACCACAATCCGCGCTACGGCCGCGGCCCGATTGGCGGTAACTACTACGCGGGCACGTCGTCTATCTCCGCGAACGTGCCGTTTGGCGCGGCAACGATGGCGACGCCGGACGGACGTAAGGCGCATACCCCGCTGGCGGAAGGGGCAAGCCCGGCTTCCGGTACCGACCACCTCGGCCCGACGGCGGTCATCGGCTCGGTCGGTAAACTGCCTACCGAGGCAATACTCGGCGGCGTGCTGCTGAACCAGAAACTGAACCCGTCGACGCTGGAAAACGACAGCGATCGCCAGAAGCTGATGGTGCTGCTGCGCACCTTCTTCGAGGTGCATAAGGGCTGGCATATTCAGTACAACATCGTCTCCCGCGACACGCTGCTGGACGCGAAGAAACACCCGGACCAGTACCGCGACCTGGTCGTGCGCGTGGCGGGTTACTCGGCGTTCTTCACCGCCCTGTCGCCGGATGCGCAGGATGATATTATTGCGCGTACTGAGCATACGCTGTAAAAAAACGCCCGGTGGCGCTGCGCTTACCGGGCCTACAATTCTCCCCGTAGGCTGGGTAAGGCGAAGCCGCCACCCGGCTTTCTGACTTTCATTCGAAATTAAATTTGTGCTCCCCGTCACCTTGTTATTAGAATGTTTCAAAACGCAGTGACCCAGGAGCACAGTATGACCGTTAAAGTTATCGTCACCGATATGGACGGAACTTTCCTTGATGATGCCAAGCAGTACGATCGTGACCGCTTCCAGGCACAGTTTGAGCAGCTTAAATCCCGCGATATTGAATTCGTTGTCGCCAGCGGTAACCAGTATTACCAGCTCATCTCCTTTTTCCCCGAGCTGAAAGAGCAGATCTCCTTCGTGGCGGAAAACGGCGCGCTGGTGTTCGACCACGGCGAACAGATTTTCCACGGCGAGCTGACCCGCCATGAGTCGCAGATTGTTATTGGCGAACTGCTGAAAGACAAAGGGCTGAACTTCGTGGCCTGCGGGCTGGAGAGTGCCTACGTCAGCGACCAGGCCCCTGAAGCGTTCGTGGCGCTGATGTCAAAGCACTACCACCGCTTAAAGCGCATCAGCGATTACCGCGAAATTGACGACGTGCTGTTTAAGTTCTCCCTGAACCTGCCGGACAGCGATATCCCGAACCTGGTCGATAAACTGCACGTCTCCCTGGACGGCATCATGAAGCCGGTCACCAGCGGTTTCGGTTTTGTCGATTTGATTATCCCCGGCCTGCACAAGGCCAACGGCATCAGCCGCCTGCTGAAACGCTGGAAAATCTCCCCGCAGGAGTGCGTGGGCATTGGCGACAGCGGCAACGATGCCGAGATGCTGAAGCTGGTGAAATACGCCTTTGCGATGGGCAACGCAGCAGAGAGCATTAAAGACATTAGCCACTACTGCACCGACGATAACAACCATCAGGGCGCGCTGAACGTCATTCAGGCCGTGCTCGACAACCACTCTCCTTTCGACGCCTGAACCTTTCCTTGCCGGAGCCCCGCTCCGGCCTCTCACTCTTTTTCCATCCTGTGGCTTGCGTCAAGTTTTTAAACTTGCATTAACTTATTTTTAACTTAAAGTATCACTTGTAGACATTTTTACTTTCGAATGAAAGATGCGAGGCAGTTATGACCTTTACCAGTGAAACGTTGCCAGCGGATCACAAAGCGGCAATCCGTCAGTTAAAACGTGAGTTACGCGCGCAGATCGGCGACGTGCAGGCGGTGTTTAATAAGCTCAGCGATAAAATTGCCACCCGCGTGGCGGAGATCAACGCCCTTAAAAACAAAGGTGAATCCGTCTGGCCGGTGATTCCGTTTGCCGATGTGAAAAACGGCACGATGACAGAAGCACAGCGCGAAGCGGTAAAACGCCGCGGCTGCGCGGTGATTAAAGGTCACTTCCCGCGCGAGCAGGCGCTGGCGTGGGATCAGTCGATGCTCGACTACCTCGATCTGAACAAGTTTGACGAGGTCTACAAAGGGCCAGGCGATAACTTCTTCGGCACCTTAACCGCCTCCCGCCCGGAGATTTACCCGATCTACTGGTCGCAGGCGCAGATGCAGGCGCGCCAGAGCGAAGAAATGGCTCAGGTGCAGTCGTTCCTGAACCGTTTATGGACATTCGAGAGCAACGGCAAGCAGTGGTTCGACCCG
Organism: Enterobacter chuandaensis; assembly: GCF_039718975.1. Taxonomy (NCBI): domain Bacteria; kingdom Pseudomonadati; phylum Pseudomonadota; class Gammaproteobacteria; order Enterobacterales; family Enterobacteriaceae; genus Enterobacter; species Enterobacter chuandaensis. The sequence goes on along the minus strand of NZ_CP097173.1, from coordinate 1,517,299 downwards.
GACGTGAGCGTCATTTATCCGGACCGCATCCGCCGCCGCCCGCCGGGAACGACCTCCAAAGGGCTGGGCGCGCACACCGATTCCGGCGCGCTGGAGCGCTGGCTGCTTCCGGCCTACCAGCAGGTGTTTGCCCGCGTGTTTGACGGCAACGTCGAGAAATACGATCCGTGGAACGCCGCGCACCGCACCGAAGTGGAAGAGTACACAGTCGATAACACCACCAAATGTTCGGTGTTCCGCACCTTCCAGGGCTGGACGGCGCTGTCGGACATGATCCCCGGACAGGGGCTGTTGCATGTGGTGCCGATCCCGGAAGCGATGGCGTACATTCTGCTGCGTCCGCTGCTGGACGACGTGCCGGAAGATGAACTCTGCGGCGTCGCGCCGGGGCGCGTGCTGCCGATTTCCGAGAAGTGGCACCCGCTGCTCATCGAAGCGCTGACCAGCATTCCGGCACTCGAAGCGGGCGATTCCGTGTGGTGGCACTGCGACGTGATCCACTCCGTCGCGCCGGTGGAAAATCAGCAGGGCTGGGGCAACGTGATGTACATCCCCGCCGCGCCAATGTGCGAGAAAAACCTCGCCTACGCGAAAAAGGTCAAGGAAGCGCTGGAAACCGGCGCGTCGCCGGGAGACTTCCCGCGTGAAGATTATGAAAAGAGCTGGCAGGGCCGCTTTACCGTGAACGATCTCAACATCCACGGCAAGCGCGCGCTGGGCATGGCTTAACTGTCGTACAGCCCTTCCCGCTCCACGGCGGTGCGTCGTTTCCCCTGACGTATCCGCCGTACCGATTCCCGCACGGTCAACGTACCGTTAAGCAGTAACGTCCCCACCGGCGCGTCCGGGCGCATCAGCCTCTGCTGGAGCATATGCACCGCTTCCGTTCCCAGCTCATCGCGGGGAACATGCACCGCCGTTAAGGGCACATCCTGAATCGCCGCCAGGTTAAACCCGTCTATGCTCATCACCGAGACGTCCTGCGGCACGCGCAGACCGTGGTTTTGCAGCGCGCTGATGGTGCCCGCCGCCATAAAGTCACCCCCGACCAGGAACGCCGTCGGCAGGTCTTTTCCCTGCTGTTGGTTAAGCCACTCACTCACCAGCTGCTCCGTCTCTCTGGCGCTGAAGCTTGGAACCACCAGCAGGTCGCGCCTGTCGTTAAACCTGAGGTTATGGGCGTGCCACGCGTCGCGGATCCCCGACAGGCGCAGCTCCATGGTGTAGCGACGCAGGCACAGCACGCTCATCACCTCGCGGTGCCCCATCTCGAACAGGTACTCTGCCGCCCGCTCGCCGATGGCGCGATGATCCGGCGCGACGGCAGGGAGGCGCATGTGGCGGTCCCGGCAGTTGATCAGCATGCAGGGTTTTCCCACGTCCACCGCCAGATCGTGGATATGCGGATCGTCGATACCGAGCAGAATCGCCGCCTGGGTATCGGGCTCGTTCATGCGTGCCAGAAACAGCTGGGCATCGCTGTCGTTCTCCTCCAGCGCGCAGTAGCGCAGGCGAACCTCGTGCGAGGCAAGCCCTTTGCTCACGCTCTGGATCACGCGGTAGTAAAAGATGTCGGACCGCTCGTCAAAGGCTCGCTGAGGAGCAAAAACCACCAGGCTGTTAAGCAGCAAGCGCCCCGCCGCCATGCCGTCCATCACCCCCAGCTCCCTCGCGCACGCCAGCACCTTAGCCCGCGCCTTTTCACTGGTATTCGCTTTTCCCGCCAGCACGCGCGAGACGGTGCTGATGGAGAGCTGCGTCCGGGCCGCAATTTCGGTGATTTTTAGCCTTTTGTCCATTTTGTGATCTGGCTCCATTTGCGAAATGAAAAAATTTTCATAGCGTATCCATCAGGCAATAACTGATATAAAAGCCATCATGCCAGAGGGTTATGGTCAGTTATGAGAAATTTTGCACAAAATCCGCTATTGCCTGCTCATTTTCTCCCTTAAGGTGAACTTGTCACACAGCTTCCATACTAGTTGTATACCAACTTAAGTATTCTAAACGGATAGAAATCAAAGGCATAACAATCTGTGTGATACCTGAACCTCCGTCCCCTTACCGTCCGTCTTGTGGAGAGTAAAATGAGTCAGGACATTAATAACACCGTTGCGACAAGCAAAACCCGTCGCGTCATCAAGAACCTGCGCTGGTACGTGCTGGTGCTGTTCTTACTTGGCGTCACCGTTAACTACATCACCCGTAACTCGCTGGGGATCCTCGCCCCGGAACTGAAAGAGAGCCTCGGGATCACCACCGAGCAATACTCCTGGATCGTCGGCGCGTTCCAGATCGCCTACACCATTTTCCAGCCCCTGTGCGGCTGGCTGATCGACGTTATCGGCCTCAAGATTGGCTTTATGGTCTGCGCCGGGATCTGGGCGCTGATGTGTATCTTCCACGCGGGCGCCGGAAGCTGGCTGCATCTGGCGATTCTGCGCTTCTTTATGGGCGCCTCAGAGGCCGCCGCCACTCCGGCGAACGCCAAAACTATTGGCGAATGGTTCCCGAAATCGGAGCGTCCCGTTGCCGCCGGCTGGGCGGGCGTGGGCTTCTCCATCGGCGCGATGCTGGCCCCGCCTATCATCTACTTCGCGCACGCCTCGTTCGGCTGGCAGGGCGCGTTTATGTTCACCGGCGTGCTGGCGCTGCTGTGGGTGATCCTCTGGTGGGTGTTCTACCACAACCCGGAACAGCACCCGAACCTGAGCAAGGACGAACTGGCGTTTATTAAGCAGGATAACGAACCCGCACCGGTCAAGCTGCCCTTCCTGACGGCGCTGAAAACCGTATCGAAAAACAAACGCTTCTACGGTATCGCCATTCCGGCCTTTATGGCGGAACCGGCCTGGGCCGTGCTGAGCTTCTGGGTGCCGCTGTACCTCGCCAAAGAGCACGGCATGGATCTGAAGCAGATTGCGATGTTCGCCTGGCTGCCGTTCCTCGCCGCCGACCTCGGCAGCGTGGCGAGCGGCTACCTGACGCGCCTGTACACCCGCTGGTTCGGCTGCACCCGTGTGAACTCGGTCGTCGCAAGCTCCGCTACCGGCGCGTTCCTGATGATTTCTCTCGCCATCGTCGCCGTGACTCGCGACCCGTACATCACCATCGTGCTGATCTCCATCGGCGGCTTCGGGCACCAGATCATCTCCTGCATGCTGAGCGCCCTGGTCGTGGAGTCGTTCGACAAAGGCCAGATGGCGACCGTCAACGGTATGCGCGGCTCGGCGGCGTGGATCGCCAGCTTCCTGTTCTCGCTGTTAATCGGGGTGACCGCCGACAAAATCGGCTTTAACCCGCTCTTTATTGCCATGGGCTTCTTTGACCTGATTGGCGCTGTCTTCCTGGTAGCATTTATTGCTGAACGTCGCGCCAAGCGCGCCTGATAGTGGATGTATTGCATATGAAAACCCTGAAAAACTGGACCGTTGATACGCAGTCGGCGAACCATCTGGAACTGCTGGTGGATAACCAGCACCGCCTGTGCCTGTATGTGCTGGAAGAGAACCTGTTCCGCGTGCTGATTAAGCGCAAAGGCGAGCTGGCGCTGGACCGCACCTGGAGCATCGCGCCGGAACAAGACGTGCCGTGGGAAGGCCGCCGTCGTGACGACTTGAGCGGTTTCTCCTGCCCGGCCTGGACGCTGACGCAGCAGGACGACACATTAACCGTAGCGACTGAACAGCTGCGCGTGACCGTCCACCAGCCCCTGTGGCTGGAGTGGCACTACCGCAATGACGCAGGCGAGTGGCAGCCGCTGGTCAATGACCGTCCGACCAGCGCCTACCTGCTGAACGCCCACGGCGACGGCGTGGCGCACTACCTCAGCCGCCGTAAGGACGAGCGTTTCTACGGCCTGGGCGAGAAAGCGGGCGATCTGCAGCGCAACGGCAAACGTTACGAGATGCGCAACCTTGACGCGATGGGGTACAACGCGGCCAGCACCGACCCGCTGTACAAGCACATCCCGTTCACTATCACCCGCCGCGATGACGTGAGCTACGGCCTGTTCTACGACAACCTGAGCAGCTGCTGGCTGGATCTGGGCAACGAGATCGACAACTACCACACCGCCTACCGCCGCTGGCAGGCGGAAGCGGGCGATATTGATTACTACATCTTTACCGGCAAGCGCGTGCTGGACGTGACCAAAGCCTTCGTGCGCCTGACCGGGAAAACGCTGTTCGGGCCGAAGTGGAGCCTGGGCTACAGCGGCTCGACCATGCACTACACTGACGCGCCGGATGCGCAAAACCAGCTGATGAACTTCATCCGCCTGTGCGAAGAGCACGCCATTCCGTGCGACTCGTTCCAGCTCTCGTCCGGCTATACCTCCATTAACGGCAAGCGCTACGTCTTTAACTGGAATTACGACAAGGTGCCGCAGCCGAAGGTGATGAGCCAGGCGTTCCACGACGCGGGGCTGAAGCTGGCTGCGAACATCAAGCCGTGCCTGCTGCAGGACCATCCGCGCTATAACGAAGTGGCGGAAAGCGGTCTGTTCATTCGCGATTCAGAAACCGACGCGCCCGAACGTTCCAGCTTCTGGGATGACGAAGGCTCGCACCTCGACTTTACCAACCCGCAGACGGTGCAGTGGTGGCAGAACGGCGTCACCACACAGCTGCTGGAAATGGGCATCGACTCCACCTGGAACGACAACAACGAGTATGAAGTGTGGGACGGGGAAGCCCGCTGCTTTGGCTTTGGCAAAGAGATCGCCATCAAGCATATTCGCCCGGTGATGCCGCTGCTGATGATGCGCGCCTCGCTGGAAGCACAGCAGCGTTTCGCACCGGAGAAGCGTCCGTATCTGATTTCCCGCTCCGGCTGCGCCGGGATGCAGCGCTACGTCCAGACCTGGAGCGGCGATAACCGCACCAGCTGGGACACCCTGCGCTATAACATCCGCATGGGGCTGGGCATGAGCCTGTCCGGGCTGTTCAACGTCGGTCACGACGTCGGGGGTTTCTCCGGCGACAAGCCGGACGCAGAGCTGTTTGTGCGCTGGGTGCAGAACGGCGTGATGCATCCGCGCTTTACCATTCACTCGTGGAACGATGACCACACCGTGAACGAGCCGTGGATGTACCCGGGCGTCACGCCCGCCATTCGCGGCGCGATTGAGCTGCGCTACCGCCTGCTGCCGTACCTCTACACCCTGCTCTGGCAGGCGCACGCCGACGACGAGCCGATGCTGCGCCCGACCTTCCTCGACCACGAGCACGACGCGCAGACCTTCGAAGAGTGCGATGACTTCCTGCTGGGCCGCGACCTGCTGGTGGCCAGCGTCGTTGAAGCCGGGCAGCGCAAGCGCCGCGTCTGGCTGCCGGATAACGAAACCGGCTGGTACGATTTTTACACCCACGCGTGGTATGCGGGGGGCCAGTCGATCGTCCTCGATGCCCCGCTGGAACAACTGCCGCTGCTGGTGCGCGCCGGTGCCGCTCTTCCGCTCAGCGAGCGCATCCGTCACGTTAGCGCCGATAAAGACGATACCCGCGAGCTGAAGCTGTTCCCGGTGAAGGGCGTGGGGACAACCTCAGGAATGCTGTTTGAAGACGACGGCGAAAGCTGGGGCTACCAGAACGGCAATGCGCTGTGGGTGGAGTGGGAAATGGTGTGCGACGGCGCAACCATCAACCTGAAGGTCAACGCGCGCGGGGACTATCGTCCGGCGTGGAAGGCGCTGAAGGTGTCGTTGCCGGTAGGGGAAAAACGTACGCTGCTGGTGAACGGGGTTGAAGGGGGCGAGTGGGTGCTGTAACAGAGCCCCTCACCCTAGCCCTCTCCCCTATGGGGAGAGGGTCGGGGTAAGGGGAATTTGTTTTAACTCTCGATACCTTTACTGCGCAGGTAATCTTCGTAGTTACCGGTGAAGTCCACCACGCGCTCTGGCGTAATTTCGATCACGCGGGTCGCCAGTGAGCTGACGAACTCACGGTCGTGAGAGACAAAGATCAGGGTGCCCTGATACATCTCCAGCGCCATGTTCAGCGACTCAATAGATTCCATATCCAGGTGGTTGGTCGGTTCGTCCATCACCAGAATGTTTGGTTTTTCCATCATCAGCTTGCCGAACAGCATACGGCCCTTCTCACCACCGGAGAGCACTTTGGCTGGCTTCTTGATATCGTCCTGGCTGAACAGCAGACGACCCAGAATGCTGCGCACCGCCTGCTCGTCGTCGCCTTCCTGCTTCCACTGGCTCATCCAGTCGAAGACGGTGAGGTCGTTTTCGAATTCGTATTCATGGTCCTGCGCGTAGTAACCAATCTGCGCGTTTTCAGACCACTTCACGGTGCCGTTATCCGGCTGCAGTTCACCCACCAGGGTTTTCAGCATAGTGGATTTACCCACGCCGTTGGCGCCCAGAATGGCGATCTTCTCGCCCACTTCCAGCAGCAGGTTGAAGTTTTTAAACAGCGGGCCTTCATCAAAGCCTTTGGTAAGTGCTTCCACTTCCAGCGCGTTACGGAACAGCTTCTTGTCCTGCTCGAAGCGGATGAACGGGTTCTGTCGGCTGGAAGCTTTAACTTCTTCCAGCTTGATTTTGTCGATCTGACGGGCGCGCGACGTTGCCTGGCGCGATTTTGAGGCGTTGGCGCTGAAGCGGCTGACGAAGGACTGCAGGTCCGCAATCTGCGCTTTCTTCTTGGCGTTATCCGCCAGCAGACGTTCACGCGCCTGGGTGGCCGCCGTCATGTACTCGTCGTAGTTGCCCGGATAAACGCGCAGCTCGCCGTAGTCCAGATCCGCCATGTGGGTACAGACCATGTTCAGGAAGTGACGGTCGTGCGAGATGATGATCATGGTGCTGTCACGGTCGTTCAGCGTCTGCTCCAGCCAGCGGATGGTATCGATGTCCAGGTTGTTCGTCGGTTCGTCGAGCAGCAGGATGTCCGGGTTAGAGAACAGCGCCTGAGCCAGCAGCACACGCAGCTTCCAGCCTGGCGCGACTTCGCTCATCAGGCCGTAATGCTGTTCGACCGGAATGCCCACGCCCAGCAGCAGCTCGCCCGCACGCGCTTCCGCTGAGTAACCGTCCATCTCGCCGTACTGCGTTTCCAGATCGGCCACTTTATAGCCGTCTTCTTCGCTCATTTCGGCCAGCGCGTAGATGCGATCGCGCTCCTGCTTCACTTCCCACAGCTCCGCGTGCCCCATGATCACGGTGTCGAGCACGGTGAACTCTTCAAAGGCGAACTGATCCTGACGCAGCTTACCGATGCGCTCGTTAGGGTCGAGCGACACGTTGCCGAGCGTCGGCTCCAGGTCACCGCCGAGGATCTTCATGAAGGTGGATTTTCCGCTACCGTTGGCACCAATCAGGCCGTAACGGTTGCCGCCGCCAAATTTGACGGAAATGTTTTCGAACAGCGGCTTACTGCCAAACTGCATAGTGACGTTGCTGGTAACTAACACGGGGAGATTCCTGCGAAAAGTGTGATAAACACGGCATTATGCCACAATTCCGAATTGAGATCCCGTGTTGCGGCGATCCACTAAACTTTAACAAAATCGAAAAAAATGTGATTTCGTACACATCTGAATTCCCTGTTAGCGGGAATGCACATATAATGCGCTCCCATCACAGATTCAGACTTATCAACTCATCGCCAGAATGGCTTAGATACCTCGCACAACATGAACATGAAATTAACAACGCTTTTTGCGGCGGCGTTAGCCGTAGTAGGTTTTTGTAAGACCGCGTCTGCGGTGACGTATCCCCTGCCGACAGACGGAAGCCGTCTGGTGGGTCAAAACCAGGTGGTGACGGTGCCTGAGGGTAACACGCAGCCGCTGGAGTACTACGCTGCGCAGTATCAGCTGGGCCTGTCCAACATGCTGGAAGCCAACCCGGGCGTTGATCCGTATCTGCCGAAAGCGGGTACCGTGCTGAACATCCCTCAGCAGCTGATCCTGCCGGATACCGTTCATGAAGGCATCGTGATCAACAGCGCCGAAATGCGTCTGTACTACTATCCGAAAGGTACCAACACCGTTATCGTGCTGCCAATCGGTATCGGCCAGCTGGGCAAAGACACCCCGCTGAACTGGACCACCAAAGTAGAGCGTAAGAAAGCGGGCCCAACCTGGACGCCGACCGCGAAAATGCACGCAGAATACATCGCTGCGGGCGAACCGTTGCCCGCCGTTGTGCCGGCAGGTCCGGATAACCCTATGGGCCTGTACGCTCTGTATATTGGTCGTCTGTATGCGATCCACGGGACCAACGCCAACTTCGGTATCGGCCTGCGCGTAAGCCACGGCTGCGTGCGTCTGCGTAACGACGACATTAAGTTCCTGTTCGAAAACGTGCCGGTCGGTACGCGCGTGCAGTTCATCAACGAACCGGTGAAAGCAACGTCTGAGCCAGACGGCAGCCGTTATATTGAAGTGCACAACCCGCTGTCCACCAGCGAAGACCAGATCAACAACAACGAGATCGTGCCAATTTCGCTGAACAGCGCGGTGCAGTCCGTGACCTCTCAGGCTGACGTGGAAACGACCATCGTTGACCAGGCGATTCAAAACCGTTCCGGTATGCCGGTTCGTTTGAACTGATAGAGCAACATTAAAAAAGCGGGCTTCGATGCCCGCTTTTTTTATCCGTTATTGACGATCACAATCCCGCCGTGGTCGTAGCGATAGTGGCAATGGGCGTACTCCAGCGCTGTGCCGTCCTCCAGATAAATCACCTGCTCCACCTCCAGCACCGGATCGGTCTGCTCACAGATTAAGTGCTGCATATCCAGCGCGTTTGGCTTCAGCGCGCGCACGACGCGATACGACCCCATAATTTTCAGCCCCAGCGTCTCCTGCACGTACTGGAACACCGAACCTTCAAGATGGCTTTTCGTCAGGCCGGGAACCAGATTCATCGGCATTATCGTCGAATCCAGCGACATGGGTTCCCCGTTCAGCAAACGCAGACGAATAAAGTCATAAACAGGCGCATCGGCGTTAATCATCAGCGACGCCTGCTCTTTTTCGTTCGGGAAGCGCAGTTCAAAATGCACCACCTGGCTGGTGACCGTACCCAGATGTTCCCAGGTTTTGGTGGCGCCGAAGTAGTCGCTGCCGGAGAGATCCCACCGGGAAAGCTGAAGGAAATTCTTGCGGATAAACGTTCCCTGCCCCTGACGGGTATAGACCAGCCCTTCGACGATAAGCTGGCGCATGGCCTGCTGAATGGTCATCCGGCTGGTGCTGAACTCCGCCGCCAGCGCAAACTGGTCCGGCAGGGGTTCATTGGCGGCGTACTGCTGGGTGATGATACGTTTCTTAATTTCCCGCGCTATGGTGATGTACTTCGCCGCCATCGTCCTTCCTTACCGTTAGTTTTCTATCCCGCTGTTTTTCAACGCCACTCGCTCGGCAATCTTGAGGAAAGGCAGGTAGAAGAATACACCAAATACGATGATTGCCAACTGCACTACCACCGCCCGCCAGTCCCCCGCCGTCGCCAGCCAGGCGCTGAGGATCGGCGGCGTGGTCCACGGGATCATCACCACGCAGCGCGACATTAACCCCAGCGTGGTGCAGAGCCAGGCAAAGTAAATGCCAATGGCGGGCAGCAGCACAAACGGGATCATCAGCGGCAGGTTAAAGACGATCGGCAGGCCGAAAATGACCGGCTCGTTGATGTTGAACAGGCCCGGCGCCAGCGACAGACGCGCCACCTGTTTCGCCGATTGTTGCCGCGAGAAGATAAAAATGGCGATCAGCAGCGAGATCGTGCTGCCGGTACCGCCCACCATGCCGAACGTCGGCACGAAGATATTGTTGATGATGTGCGGGATGGGCTGTCCGTTGGCGAAGGCCAGCATGTTCTCGTTGGTGTTGATCAGCAGGAACGGCTCCAGCACCACGCTGTTGACCACCGACTGATGAATACCCAGCGTGAACAGGAAGTTACCGAAGCTGTAGATGAAAATCGTCCCCGGCAGGCTGGTATTGATCAGCCGCAGCGGCTGCTGGATAAAGGTCGTAATGAGGTGGATCAGATCCGTGTGCAGCACATTCGCCAGCAGCGCCGCCAGCACGGCGAACACTGACAGGGTAAGAATGGTTGGGATCAGCGCGGTAAAGGATTGGCTGACCGCCGGGGGCACGTTCTCCCCCAGCGAAATGTGCAGCGCCTTCAGCCGCGAAATGGTGATAAACAGCTCCGTTGAGAGTAGCCCGATCAGCACCCCGGCGAAAATCCCGGTAGAGCCGATATTGGCGAACGTCAGCACCTGCGTGACGTTCACCGCGGCGTCGCTGCCTACGGGCGTAATCTGTAAGCGCATCGGCATCATGATGATGAAGCTACTGACGGCGATAACCACTGCCGAGACCGGGTTGCCGAAATCTTTGTTGCGCGCCAGCGACCAGGCAATCATCGGCGCCAGCAGCAGCGCGGCAATGTTCAGCGTGCCGTTGACGATCGCCTCGCCCCACACCTTAAACTGCGCGAGCGTGTCGCCCTCAAAAATCCACGGGAACACCACGTTGTTCACCAGCACCGCCAGACCGGCGAGGATGAAAATCGGCATCACCGTGGCGAAGGCATCGCGCAGGGAACGCAGGTGCACCTGGTTTGCCAGGCGCGCCGAGAACTCAACAAATTTATCGACAAAAGACTGCATGTGCGGTGTTATTTTTGCTTCAGACATAGCGGATAATTCCCATCAATCAGTCACAAAAACGGCCCGGCAGCGTACGGCTTACATCTCGCGTCCGTTGGTATGGATTACCTGTTTTAACCACGCGTAGCTTTTCTTCGGCACACGCTTCAGGTCTTTCAGGTCGTGGTTTTCCCGGTTGACATAGACCACGCCGTAGCGCTTACGCATGTCGCCCTGGGAGCTGAGAATGTCGATTAACCCCCAGCCGAGGTAGCCGATCACCTCTGCCCCGTCCTCGAACATCGCGTCCTTCATGGCGTTGATATGCGCCCGGTGGTAGTCGATGCGGTAGGTGTCGTCGATTGGATTTACGCCGTCCCAGGACTCAATCACCCCGATACCGTTTTCAATCGGGAAGACCGGCATCCGCCAGTCGTTGGCGTAGCGGGTGATGATGGTGCGAAAACCGAGTGGATCGATCTGCCAGTTCCACTCGGTGGCTTTCAGGTACGGGTTGTTTTTCTCGCCGTGCAGCAGGTAATAGTTCACCGGCGTGCCTTCCGGGATCGCATCGCTGTCCAGCGTTTTGCTGGCGTAGTAGCTGAAGGCCATATAGTCGTTCTTTGTACGGGCGAACAGCGCCAGGTCCTCAGCACGGTAGATATCGCCAAAGCCCTCCTGCTCCACCACCGCCATCACCGCCGGGCTGTAGCCCTGACCGGCAAAGACGCGCAGCAGGTTCTGGTTGAGGAATTCGTCGTACTGCTGGGCGCAGAAGATATCGCGCGGCTTGCAGGTGGCCGGGTAGATCAGCTGGTGCGCCAGCATGCCGCCCATCAGCTGGCCCGGTTTGGTCTGGTGCAGGTACTCGGTGAGCGACATGTGCGCCACCATCGCATGGTGCTGCAGCTCATAAAGCTCGCGCAGGGTTTGCCCCCCTTTCATGTAGCCGGAAATCCGGAACGCTTCCGGCATATGGAAGATGTTCTGCTCGTTGAAGGTCAGCCAGTACTTCACGCGGTCGCCGAAGCAGTCGATCATTTTTTTGCCGTAGCGGATAAAGGCGTCCATCACGCGGCGGTCGTTGAAGCCGTTGTACTCCTGCGCCAGCGCCAGCGGCATATCGAAGTGGTACAGGCAGACCATCGGCTCGATGCCGCGGGCGATCAGATCGTCAATAAAGCGGTCGTAAAACGCGATGCCTTCATCATTGAACACGCCGTCGCCCTGCGGGCAGACGCGGCTCCAGGAGATCTGGAAGCGGTAGCAGTTCATGCCCAGATCCTGCATCAGGTCGAAATCTTCCCGGTAGCGGTGGTAGGAGTCGGTTGCCACTTTCCAGTCGGAGATGTTTTCTCCGGCTTCGCGAATGTCGTAGACCGACATCCCCTTTCCACCCTCGTTCCATGCGCCTTCCGTCTGCATGCTGGACACCGAGTTGCCCCATAAAAAGTTGGCCGGCAGCGAATTGTTCATGCTCTCTCCCTATATGACTAGTCATTTAATATTTCATGACTAGTCATATAGGCGAAGATGAAATGAGGATCAAAGAGGAGGATCGTTTTTTGTGAGCAGTGCGGGAAAAAAAGCCCCGGCAGGCGAAACGCCGCCGGGGAAAGGAAGGTTATTGTTGCGCAAGCTGATTGCGGCGATATTCCCCCTGACGCTCCAGCATCCAGCCCGGATATTCGCGCGGCATTGCACTGACGGCATCCAGCTGCTTAAGCTCGTCTTCGCTGAGGAGGATCCCGGTGGCGGCAATGTTGTCGTCCAGCTGATCGACGCGTTTCGCACCAATAATGACGCTGGTCACCGCTTTCTGGTGCAGCAGCCACGCCAGGGCGATTTGCGCGACAGAGACGCCCTTGCTCTCGGCAATCGTGCGCATCACGTCCACGCAGTCGAAGGCGCGATCTTTATCCACCGGCGGGAAGTCAAATTCCAGACGGCGGCTACCGGCCTCGCTCGTCCCGTCGCGGCCATATTTTCCGCTCAGCAGGCCGCCCGCCAGCGGGCTCCAGACCATCAAGCCGACGCCTTCGCTCTGCATCATTGGCACCAGCTCGCGCTCAAGGTCGCGCCCGGCGATGGTGTAATACGCCTGCAGCGACGCGAAACGCGCCAGCCCGAGGCGTTCAGAGATACCGAGCGCTTTGGCAATCTGCCATGCCGCCCAGTTAGAAACGCCGATGTAGCGCACGTGGCCGTGCTGCACCAGGTTATCCAGCGCATAAAGCATCTCTTCAATCGGCGTTGCCGGGTCGAAACCGTGCAGTTGATAGAGATCGATATGATCCAGCTGCAGGCGGCGCAGGCTCTCCTTCACGCTGCTGATAATGTGATACCGCGAGCTGCCGCGCGAGTTCACCCCCGCGGTGCCGGTTTCACCGAACACCTTGGTGGCAACCACCACATTTTCGCGCGGGACGTTGAGGTTTTTCAGCGCCTGCCCGAGAATTGCCTCCGAGCGCCCTTCCGAGTAAACGTCGGCGGTGTCGATGAAGTTGATCCCGGCATCCAGTGCGCGGCCCACCAGCTGCTCGGCCTCGTTTTGCTGAAGCTGACCAATCTTGCCCCACATGCCGCCTTCACCGCCGAAGGTCATGGTGCCGAGGCAGAGTTCAGACACAAACAGACCGGTGTTGCCCAGTTTTTGATAACGCATAAGTCATTCCTCGCATGTCGATTGGGTGCCTGTTAGTTATACCCGCCCCTCAGCCATCGCGAATGTGGCGTTCCTGTCCGTTTCTTGCCCAATCCTCTGAATTTATCCGCGCGGGGCATCACCAAAGACGCTGTAATCCGGGAGCTGCACCTGCTGATAGGGCTCCCAGCCGCCGCCGAGGGCCTTGTAGAGCGCCACCAGATCGAGCGCGCTCTGGACCTGCGCCTGCGCGCGCTGCTGCCCGGCCTGCGCCAGCTGCCGCTGGGCGTCCAGCACGTCGATAAAGCTGGCGATCCCCTGCCGGTAGCTGTCGCTGGCTAAATCAAAGGCGTTTTGCAGGGCGTCGATGGTTTTCGCGAGGCCCGCTTCACGCTGCTGGTCGGTGCGATAGCTCACCAGCGCATTTTCCACGTCCCCGAGCGCCGTCAGGACCGTCTGGCGATAGTCCAGCACCGCCGCCCCCTGCTGCGCGCGCGCCACCTTGACGCTGGAGACCAGTCGACCGCCCTGGAAGATGGGAATGGAGACCTGCGGACCGAAGCTGTAAAAGTGGCTGCTCCAGTCGGTCAGCCAGTTGGTTTCGCTGTTGCGCAGGCCAAACTGACCCGAGAGGGTAAAGCTCGGGAACAGTTCCGCCACCGAGACGCCGATTTGCGCCGTGGCGGCATGAAGGTTCGCCTCCGCTTCGCGCACGTCCGGGCGACGGCGCGCCAGCGTGGACGGAATGCCGGTCTGTACGATATCCGGCAGTGCGGGCATTGGCTGCACAGACTGAAGTTCGCCATCCAGCGCACCCGGCGGCTTGCCGAGCAATATAGCCAGGCCGTTCATCGCCTGTCGTTCCTGAGCCTGATACTGCGGCAACTGCGCTTCAAGATTGCCCAACTGCGCCCGGGCGTTTTCCACGTCCATCTGCGGTGACAGCCCGCCGCGCTGGCGGCTTTCGGTGAGATCCAGCGTCTGCTGGGCGCTTTTAATCTGGGTGTTCAGGGTGGCGATAATGCTCTGCGCCCCGCGCAGCTGGAGCCACGCGCGCGCCACTTCTGCTTCCAGCGATACCAGCGCGTCGTTGCGCTGCTCGATTGCGGCCTTCTGCTGCGCCTCTGCGGCTTCTACCTGACGGCGCACCTTGCCCCAGAGGTCGATTTCCCACTGGGCGTCGAAGCTGCCCTGATAGAGATTGATCGGCTGCGTCAGCGGCCCCAGCGCGCCTCTGAGTTCAGGGTCGACATTATCCAGCTGGTCATACACGCCGTGGGATTTCAGCTCCCCTTCCAGCCCGAGCTGCTGGCGCGTCGCCTGCAGATTGCCGTTCACCGACGGGAAAAACGCCCCGCCCGCCTGGTTAATCTGCTCACGCGCTCCTGCGATGCGCAGCACCGTTTGCTGCAGCGTCAGGTTCCCGGCGATGGCGCGCTCGACCAGGCTGTCGAGCTGCGGCGAACCAAAGGTCTTCCACCAGCGCGGGTTGGTCGCGGCGGAGGTGGTTTGCGATTTCACCGCGCTGTCGCCCTTATCGTTCCAGTGCGTAACGGCGGGCGGCGCGGGCTGCTGGTAGTCCGGCCCGACGGCGCAGCCCACCAGCAGCATCATTATCATCAGAGGGTGTAAACGTCTGTGTATCATCAGTGTGCTCCTGCACTCCCCTCGCTCTTAACCGGCGAGAGCAACAAACAAAACGGAATCAGTAACAAGGCCACCGCGCTCAGGATGGTGAAGACGTCGATGTAGGCCAAAAAGCGCGACTGCTCGATCATCGTCTGGTACATCCGCCCGGTGGCGATGCCGGTGGGGTCGCCCACCTGGGTAGTGAAGTTCTGGATCGCCTGGGCGCTTTCGCGTATCGCCTGCTGGAACTGCTCGTTAAACGGCGAGGCGTGGTACGCCAGATGGGCGCTGTGCGCCTGCGAGCGCTCGGTAATGGCGGCCGTCGAGAGCGAAATCCCAATTGAGCCCGCCACGTTGCGGAACATGGTAAACAGCGCCGCCGCGTCGGCGTTGAGCCGCCTCGGTATCGAGATAAAGGCGATGGTAGTCAGCGGCACAAACAGGAACCCAAGACCAATCGACTGGGCGCTGCGGAACAGCACCAGCGTTTCGAAGTCTATATCCGGCGTCAGCGTGCGCGACCAGAAGAACGACACCGCCAGGCAGGTAAAGCCGAAGGCGATGATCCAGCGCGTCTGCACAACCGGCATCAGCTTCAGCACCAGCGGGATGGTCAGCACAATCAGCACCGCGCCGGGCGACAGCACCAGCCCGGACCAGGTGGCGGTATAGCCCAAATCCTGCTGCGCCAGCTGCGGAATCACCACCGAGCTGCCGTAGAGGATCATCGCCATCCCCGCCATCAGCAGGCTGGAGATGCCGAAGTTGCGATCTTTCATGCAGTGGAGATCCACCACCGGCTTTCTGGCATACACCAGCCAGTAGATTGCGCCGATAATGCCGATAAGTGTTAACACCCCGAAGGTGCGGATAAAGTTCGAGTAGAACCAGTCTTCATCTTCCCCCCGGTCGAGCATCACCTGCAAACAACCAAGCCCTAAGGCAATCAGGCCGATCCCCGTCCAGTCGATCGTCAGCTTCTCTTTTGATTTGCTCTCCCAGGGCGGATCTTCCAGCAGCTGGTAGATCGCCAGCACCGTGACAATCCCCACCGGGATGTTGATAAAGAACACCCAGCGCCAGGAGTAGTTGTCGGTGATCCAACCGCCCAGCGTCGGGCCGAGGACCGGCGCAACGATAATCGCAATGGAGGAAAGCCCAAACGCTTTGCCCCTGTCTTCAGGCTTGAAGTAGTCGAGCAGCACCGACTGCTGCGTGGGCTGCAGTCCGCCGCCAAAGAAGCCCTGCAACACGCGGAACAGGATGATCTGCCACAGCTCGGTGGCAATCCCGCACAGGAACGAGCAGACGGTAAACATCACGATGCAGATCAGAAAGAACTGCTTGCGGCCAAACACCCGGCTCAAAAACGCCGAGATGGGCAGCACAATGCCGTTCGCCACCAGATAGCTGGTTAACACCCAGGTGGATTCGTCATAGCTGGACGAGAGTGACCCCGCCACGTGCGGCAGCGCCACGTTGACGATGGTGGTGTCCAGAATTTCCATAAACACCGCCAGGGTGACGACAATCGCCACCGCCCACGGGTTGCTGGCGGGCTTCCAGTTATCGTGGCTGTGATCCGTCATTCCACCGTCACCTTCGGTGCAACCGACAGCCCCAGCGGCAGCGGTTTATTCTGATCGAGTCCCTTATCAATCACGATTTTCACCGGCACGCGCTGCACAATTTTGACGAAGTTGCCGGTGGCATTTTCTGCCGGGAAGGCGGAGAAGCGCGAGCCGCTGCCCTGCTGGATGCTGTCGACGTGGCCCTCAAGCTCCATATCCGGCCACGCATCCACGGAGACGGTAACCTTATCGCCGGGCTTCATGCGCTCGAGCTGAGACTCTTTAAAGTTCGCCACTATCCACACGTTCGGGGAGACCAGCGAGAACAGGGCCGTGCCCGCCTGCACCAGCGTGCCGGGCTGCACGTTGCGTTTGGTGACAAAGCCGTCGAACGGGGCGCGGACTTCGGTGTAAGAGAGGTTCAGGTTCGCAGTTTCCAGCTGCGCTTTAGCCTGGTCGACCTGACGCTCGCGGGCTTCGACGTTGGTCTCCTGCTGGCGGATTTGCAGCTGTACCTGCTCCGCCACTTCCAGCTGCGCCTGCGCGCTGGCAAGGCCAGCCTGGGCGCTGCGCAGCTGAGCGTTCGCGGAATCAATACTTTGCTGGGTGGTCGCCCGCGGGTCGACGCCGCGCTGGCGACGGTACTCCGCCTGGGCGTTCGCCAGATCGGCCTGCGCTTTCAGCACCTGCGCTTTGGCTTCGTCACGCTGGGCGGGATATTGCACCTTCGAGAGCGCCAGCTGCGCCTGGGCCTGATGCAGCTGCGCGATAGCCAGCCCAAGCTGAGCCTGAGCCTGATCGCGCTGGGCGGTGGTATCGCGCGGATCGATGACCACCAGCAGATCGCCCTTTTTCACGCGCTGGTTATCGCGCACCCGCAGCTCGGTAACGTAGCCCGCCGTTTTGGGGGCAATCGTCACCACGTCGCCGTCGGTAAAGGCGTCGTCAGTCGTCTCTTCGTTACGGGTTAAAAACCACCAGACCAGCGCCACGACGACCATTACCACCACGACAATGCCGAGGATAATTAACGGTTTTTTGCCCGGGCGCTTACGCTCATTATTGTTTTTGTCCTGCTCGTCAGCAGGTGGGTTTTGATCTTCAGCCATAGTTCAGCAACGGTCCTGTCAGTGAGCGGCATCACACTATGCCGTTCACTAAAGCTAGGACGTTGCTATACGTTTGCCAGGAAAAACTGACAAATTGCGCACTATATGAGAAGGAATAGTCCGAAACCGATCGCCGCTGCCCAGAACAGCATCGGAATTGACCAGAGATGAAAGCGCCACCAGATGCGACGGTCGTTGGCCATACGCAGGGCGATCAGGTTTGCCAGCGAGCCGGGCAGCAGCCCAAACCCGCCGATGTTCACCGCCCAGGCCAGAAGGGTATCCGGTGGAACGTAGTTAAGCAGCAGAATGGTGGAAGGCACGTTGCTGATAAACTGAGACAGGCCAATCGCCGTCAGCCACAGTCCCGGCTGCGACAGCGTGCTGACGCTGTGCAGAACGTTTTGCAGCACCGGAAGCTGAATCAGGAGATGCACATCAATAAACATCGCCATAAAGACCAGCAGCAGCGTCCAGTCCACGCTCACCAGCACGCGCCGCGCCAGCACGACAAAGCCCGCGGCAACGAGCAGCACGCCCGCCAGCTCATACTTCAGCTCCAGCGCGAACAGAAAGACGATGTATAACCCGAGGCAGCTCCAGACCAGCCGCGGCTGCCACTGCGGGCCCGTGGTCCCGCTATGGTATTGCAGCTTTTTATCCGGGAACGCGAACCAGCAGACCGCCAGCAGCGACAGCATCATCACCAGCGCCAGAGGCGCCATCTGCCAGGTAAAGGCGGCGAACGACAGGCCGGAACGTCCCCAGAGAAGAATATTTTGCGGGTTACCGATGGGCGTCAACAGTGAGCCGGCGTTAACCGCGAGCGCTTCAAAGATGATCAAGCGGCTGACCGGGATCTCGCACAGCTTACGCAGGGTGAGCGTGAGGGGCACAATGATAAACAGCGCCACATCATTGGTCAGAAATGTCGACAGCACCGCGGCGGAAAACACCATAAACAGGGCCAGCCTGCGCTCGGTGGCAAAACGGCGCACCATTTTACGCCCCAGCACGTCAAAATAGCCGCTCAGCTCGACACCTTTGGTGAGCATCATCAGGCCGCTCAGCGTAATGATAGTGCGCCAGTCAATGGCTGCGGGCCAGGCGTGGGGGGCAAATGGCACAAAGAGGCTTAACCCTGCGCCAGTGATTAATAAAAGATGGAAGAAACGATCGCGTGACAGAGCCTGCAGTCCAGGGATTTTCATTCAGCGGAGGGACCATATTTAAGGGTAAACTCGCGAAACTTCACCAGCGTCTCTTCGCTCACGTGGTGCTCCATTCCTTCCGCATCCCGGCGGGCAATCTCCGGGCTGACGCCCAGAACCAGCAGAAAGTTCTCGACAAGCTGGTGGCGCTCGCGGCTCTCCTGCGCAAGCTTCTCCCCTTCCGGCGTCAGAAATACGCCGCGCCAGGGGATCATTTCGATCAGGCCTACCGAGGCCAGACGTTTTAACATTTTCGCGACAGTCGGTTGCGAAACGCCCAGTCTGGCGGCCATATCGACCTGACGCGCTTCCCCAACCTCGCGAATCAAATCGGAAATCAGCTCAACATAATCATCAATCAGTTCACGTCGGTGCGCTTCACGAACCTGGCGAAAACCTTCGACATGTTCTTCAACGTTCACCAGTTGCGTCGTTTTCCTCATTGTTGGCTTACCTGCACGACGGTTCATTGTACTTCCTCAGTGGGGGTGACGCTTCCAGCGCCCGGTATCGAGAGCGCACATTGTAAACCATAGCTCTGCAAGCACAAAAAATTAACGAAATAGCCATAGCTATACAATATAGCCTGTGCTATATCTGTATGTAATGCAGTCACCCTTCACGGATCGAAGGGATCTGAAATCAGGAGGTCTTATGAACGAATTCAAGAGGTGTATGACCGTGTTTACCCACTCTCCTTTTAAAGTGCGCTTAATGCTGTTGAACATGCTGTGCGATATGTTTAACAACAAACCGCATCAGGACGACAAACCTTCCCACTAAGCGGCGTTGCGGTACGCCGCTTCATTTTTCCGTCACACTTCCGCTGTACACTGGCTTTCGGCCGCCCTATTCCCGATCTTTTTTACGGATTTGCAGCCCCCTTCGCAAAACATCTGCTTAGCAACTGTTGACCTTATTACTCGCTCGCTCTATCTTCTTGCAGCCCTGCACAAATTGCGGCTCGCTGAAGCGGACCCTCATTCCCTCTCCACGCACTGTCAGGCAGGTTTTGACCCTTGGCGCCAGGGTGAGCACATGGCGTTTTCATGATAGTGATCTATGAACTTAACCCTGAAAGAAACACTTGTTACCCGCAGCCGGGCCTTAAGCCCGTGGACGGGATTCTACTTTCTGCAATCGCTGCTGATTAACTTTGCGCTTGGCTACCCGTTTAGCCTTCTCTACGCCGTGGCGTTCACCTGCGTGCTCCACGTACTGTGGCGGAGTGCCCCGCGCGTGCAGAAAGCGCTGGTGGGGGTCTGTTCGCTGATTGCTGCGATGTATTTCCCGTTTGGCCAGGCCTATGGCGCGCCAAACTTCAACACCCTGCTGGCGCTGCACTCCACCAATATGGAAGAGTCGACGGAGATCCTGACGATCTTCCCGTGGTACAGCTACGTCGTCGGCCTCTTTATCTTTGCGCTTGGCGTCATCGCGGTTCGCCGTAAAGCAGAAGCCAAAAAAGCATGGGGAAAAATAGAATATTTGTGCCTGGCGTTCAGCGTGGGGACGTTTTTCGTTGCGCCGGTGCAAAACCTGGCCTGGGGTGGCGTATTCAAGCTGAAGGATACTGGCTACCCGGTATTCCGTTTCGTGAAAGACGTCGTGGTGAACAATAAAGAGGTTCTCGACGAACAGGCGCGCATGGCTGAGCTTTCCACGATGAAAGACACCTGGAACGTGCTGGCGGTTAAGCCGAAATACCATACCTACGTGGTGGTGATTGGCGAGAGCGCGCGTCGCGACGCGCTGGGCGCCTTCGGCGGGCACTGGAATAACACCCCGTTTGCCAGCTCCGTCAATGGCACTCTGTTTACCGACTATATTGCGGCCAGCGGCTCGACGCAGAAATCGCTCGGTCTGACGCTTAACCGTGTAGTGGATGGTAAACCCCAGTATCAGGATAATTTTGTCACCCTGGCCAACCGCGCCGGTTTTCAGACATGGTGGTTCTCCAATCAGGGACAAATTGGCGAGTACGACACGGCCATAGCCAGTATCGCTAAGCGTGCTGACGAAGTGCAGTTCCTCAAGAGCGGCGATTTTGAAGCCGACAAAAATACCAAAGACGAGGCGCTGCTGAAAATGACGGCCCAGGTCTTTGCTACTCCGCGCACTCAGCCTCAGCTGATTGTCCTGCACCTGATGGGATCGCATCCGCAGGCCTGCGATCGCACTGGCGGTAAATACGCGGAGTTTGTGCAGTCGAAAGAGACCTCTTGCTATCTCTACACCATGACGCAAACCGACGAGCTGCTCAGCAAGCTGTACGATCAGCTGCGCAATACGGGCGACAGCTTCTCGATGGTCTACTTCTCGGATCACGGGCTGGCGTTTAAAGAGCGTGGGAAAGAAGTGCAGTATCTGGCGCACGACGACACGTTCCAGCAGAACTTCCAGGTGCCGTTTATGGTGCTGTCGAGCGATGATAAAACGCATCGCATTATTAAAGCGCGGCGCTCAGCGAATGATTTCCTGCAGTTCTTCTCGCAGTGGACGGGGATTAAGGCCAAAGAGATAAAAAATGATTACCCGTTTATCTCCGGGAAAAAGGGGCCGGCAGTCTACATTACTAACTTCAAGTTACAGAAAGTTGACTATAACCACCTGGGTACGGATATTTTTGATATTAAGAGTAAGTAGTTTCTGCTGTCTCGTGCGGTCTGATGCCCTCACCCTGGCCCTCTCCTGTCGGGAGAGGGTACAAACAAAAAAAATCCGCCACATTGGGCGGATTTTTTATTAGCTCACCGAAGTGATTAGAAGCGGTAACCTACGCCCGCGATCCAGGTGCCAACGTCAACGTTGCGGATACGGCTCTGCTCATAGGAGAAGTCCAGAGCAACGTCCTGGATTGGGTTGAACTGCAGGCCTGCGCCATAGGAGAAGCCGTAGTCGCTGTTGCTTGCAGTGCGGTTCAGACCCTGGTTTTCGGTCTGCTGGAATTTACCGTAGCCAACACCTACAACACCGTAGATGCTCGCCCAGTCGTTCAGACGGTAAGCTGGACCCGCAGTGATCCCGTAGTACTGGCCTTTGTTATATGCGCCGTTTTCAGTACGATCTTTCTCGGTGTAGGTGAAAGAACCGATCACGCCCAGCGGGTTGTTATCCTGCTCGTAGCGATACTTCAGGTTGAAACCGTTAGTTTTGTTCATCACGCCCTGCATATCGCTCTGAGCGTAACCACCAGTTACAGTTGAAGTTGCCGCTACAGCGGTACCTGCAGAAACAGCCAGAACGGCTGCCAGTGCTGAAAGACATGCAATTTTTTTCATAACCACCTCAAATGTGCTTCAAGTAAGTCCGTAAGTTTTAAATATATCAAAAAAATTTGCGAAACTCTTTGCGATTCGTGATGTCTAATGAGGCTTTTCCTGTAACTAAACGTTTCCAGCCTCAGCTATCCCTTTCAAATCACATGCAATTTTCCCTACTAAATGCTCATAGTGCGCGTGTGCGCTGTTACATTCATCCAGATTATTCCTAATCTTTCAGGCGATAAATCCACCAGCGCTTAACCATTTTACGGATTTCATGAGGCTTTTATTTCAACGGAGTCTCAACCGCTGCCGTATATTTCCTTTACACTGCAACCTTTACTTCATTTGACATAAGCTGACAGGAGAAAGGATGCCTGGGTTATCCCGCACGTCGTCGGTCTGGTTGCCGGTAGCAGTCATACTTATTGCCATGTTGTCCATTCAGAGCGGTGCTTCGCTTGCAAAATCGCTTTTCCCACTGGTGGGCGCGCCCGGGGTGACAGCGCTGCGTATCGTGCTGGGAACGGCGATACTGGTTGCCATTTTCAAACCCTGGCGTCTGCGCTTCAAAAAGGAGCAGCGTCTCCCCCTTCTGTTTTATGGTCTCTCTCTTGGGGCGATGAACTATATGTTCTACCTCTCCATCCAGACCATCCCGCTGGGGATTGCCGTCGCGCTGGAGTTTACCGGTCCGCTGGCGGTGGCGCTTTTCTCTTCCCGTCGGGCGGTGGATTTTATCTGGGTCGTGTTAGCCGTGCTGGGATTATGGTTCCTGCTGCCGCTCGGCCAGAATGTCTCTGAGATTGATCTCACAGGCGCAGCGCTGGCGTTGGGGGCAGGTGCCTGCTGGGCTGTTTACATCCTCACCGGGCAGCGCGCGGGAGAGGAACATGGCCCGGCAACGGTGGCCCTGGGTTCGGTGATTGCGGCTATCGTTTTTGTGCCGATCGGGATGGCGCAGGCCACGGAGTCTATCTGGCAATGGTCAGTCATGCCCATCGGCCTGGCGGTCGCTGTTCTCTCAACGGCTCTCCCCTACTCTCTTGAGATGATCGCCCTGACGCGTCTGCCGACGCGCATATTTGGCACCCTTATGAGTATGGAGCCTGCTCTCGCCGCAATCTCCGGAATGGTGTTCCTGGGCGAAACGCTGACATTCACCCAGACGCTGGCGCTCTGCTCGATTATTGCGGCGTCGATGGGCTCAACGCTCACCATGCGTCCTGAACCCAAAGTCGAGAAAGTCGACATCCGCTAAAGCCATATATTCTGCATGGCTTCACGGCCATGCAGAATAAAGGCCAGAACATCATCCGTTATAATTTCTTACATAGTTTGTCATATTATCGAAATATCCTTCCCCACCCACTCCTCTCCAGGGGAATTAAGATTGATCTGTATCAATTTTAAAATTATCCATTAATTTCAATCAATTAAATTATCAAGATCCTTCTTGCTATTAAACCGATAGGCACAGCCAGACCGCAGAGAAAAAATCCGGTGCTATACTTAGTTCCGTAATTACCTGGGACATAAACATCAAGAGGATATGAGATTATGAGTACCGCTAAACTGGTGAAAACGAAAGCGTCTAATCTGCTTTATACCCGTAACGATGTATCGGATAGCGACAAAAAAGCGACCATTGAGTTGCTGAATCGCCAGGTGATCCAGTTCATCGATCTTTCGCTGATCACCAAACAGGCCCACTGGAATATGCGCGGTGCAAACTTTATTGCCGTCCATGAAATGCTGGATGGTTTCCGCACAGCACTGGTGACACACCTTGATACGATGGCTGAACGTGCCGTACAGTTGGGCGGTGTTGCTCTGGGGACCACGCAGGTCATCAACAGCAAAACGCCATTGAAAAGCTACCCGCTGGATATCCACACCGTTCAGGATCACCTGAAAGAGCTGGCAGACCGTTACGCGATTGTGGCTAATGACGTGCGTAAAGCGATTAGCGAAGCCAAAGATGAAGATACCGCAGACATCTTCACCGCCGCGTCCCGCGACCTTGATCAGTTCCTGTGGTTTATCGAATCCAACATCGAATAATCCATACGACTTTTCTATCAAACCCTCGCCTCCGGTGAGGGTTTTGCACATCTGTGGTGCACACTTTTTGCCTGAGACGGTGCAAAAGTGAAAAAATTGTAATAATCACCTCACACAACCGTTAACGGAAGATTGTTTTTTCGTCAGAATGGACGCTAAATATCTCCCCGTCAGTTGAGCCAAACGAAGCGCACCAAAATGGTGCTCCATCCTGGTGCAACACGACATCATTGCCCCGTTTTTTGTGCAATGCATGATTCCATCCCCTTTGCAAAACAACAGCTTGTAAAGTTGGCACGATTTTTTCATTGTGCCACTCGTTCTCGCAGGGGATCGCCCCGTGGATATAAAAGGAAATGCTATGAAGTCTGTATTAAAAGTTTCACTGGCTGCACTTACCCTGGCTTTTGCGGTGTCCTCTCAGGCTGCCGACAAACTGGTTGTGGCGACCGACACGGCGTTCGTTCCGTTTGAATTCAAACAGGGTGATAAATACGTTGGTTTTGATGTGGATCTGTGGGCCGCTATCGCCAAAGAACTCAAACTGGATTACACCCTGAAGCCGATGGACTTCAGCGGCATCATCCCGGCGCTGCAAACCAAAAACGTTGATCTGGCCCTGGCGGGTATCACCATTACCGACGAACGAAAAAAAGCGATCGACTTCTCTGACGGCTACTACAAAAGCGGTCTGCTGGTGATGGTGAAAGCGGATAATAACGACGTCAAAAGCGTGAAAGATCTCGACGGTAAAGTGGTGGCAGTGAAGAGCGGCACCGGTTCTGTGGATTACGCGAAAGCGAACATCAAAACCAAAGACCTGCGCCAGTTCCCGAACATCGACAACGCGTACATGGAGCTCGGCACCAACCGTGCTGACGCCGTTCTGCACGACACCCCGAACATCCTGTACTTCATCAAAACGGCCGGTAACGGCAAGTTCAAAGCCGTAGGCGACTCTCTGGAAGCGCAGCAGTATGGTATCGCGTTCCCGAAAGGCAGCGACGACCTGCGCACGAAAGTTAACGGCGCGCTGAAAACGCTGAAAGAGAACGGTACTTACAACGAAATCTACAAAAAATGGTTCGGTACTGAGCCTAAATAATTTTACCTGAATTCAGGTTTGTAACGCCCGGCGACGCTCACGCTTGCCGGGCCTACGTTTTTCGTTTTTCACCACGGTATACAGGAATACATCATGCAGTTTGACTGGAGCGCCATCTGGCCTGCCATTCCACTCTTGCTTGAAGGCGCTAAAATGACCCTGTGGATTTCGGTCCTGGGTCTGGTAGGTGGGTTGATTATCGGTCTTGTCGCCGGTTTCGCCCGTACCTACGGTGGCTGGATTGCAAACCACATCGCACTGGTTTTCATCGAAGTGATCCGCGGCACCCCGATTGTCGTGCAGGTCATGTTTATCTACTTCGCCCTGCCAATGGCCTTCACCGACCTGCGCATCGATCCGTTCAGCGCGGCCGTGGTTACCATTATGATCAACTCGGGCGCCTACATCGCGGAAATCACCCGCGGTGCGGTGCTGTCGATTCATAAAGGTTTCAGCGAAGCCGGTCTGGCATTAGGTCTTTCTCGTCGCGAAACGATCCGCCACGTTATACTTCCGCTGGCGCTGCGCCGCATGCTGCCGCCGCTGGGTAACCAGTGGATCATCAGCATCAAAGATACGTCGCTGTTCATCGTTATCGGCGTGGCCGAGCTGACCCGTCAGGGTCAGGAGATTATTGCGGGCAACTTCCGCGCGCTGGAAATCTGGAGTGCGGTCGCCGTTGTTTATCTGATCATTACGCTGGTACTGAGCTTTGTTCTGCGCCGTCTTGAAAGAAGGATGAAAATCCTGTGATTGAATTTAAAAACGTTTCCAAGCACTTTGGCCCAACCCAGGTGCTGCACAATATCGATCTGAACATTAAGCAGGGTGAAGTGGTGGTGATTATCGGGCCGTCCGGCTCCGGTAAATCCACCCTGCTGCGCTGCATCAACAAGCTGGAAGAGATCACCAGCGGCGATCTGATCGTCGACGGCCTGAAGGTTAACGATCCGAAAGTGGACGAGCGTCTGATTCGCCAGGAAGCGGGCATGGTGTTCCAGCAGTTCTACCTGTTCCCGCACCTGACGGCGCTGGAAAACGTGATGTTTGGTCCACTGCGCGTGCGCGGTGCCAACAAAGCGGCGGCGGAAGCGCTGGCAAAAGATCTGCTGGCGAAGGTGGGCCTGGCGGAGCGTGCACACCACTACCCTTCCGAGCTCTCCGGTGGCCAGCAGCAGCGCGTGGCGATTGCGCGCGCGCTGGCGGTGAAACCGAAGATGATGCTGTTTGATGAGCCAACGTCCGCACTCGACCCGGAGCTGCGCCACGAGGTGCTGAAAGTCATGCAGGATCTGGCAGAAGAAGGGATGACGATGGTGATCGTGACCCACGAAATCGGCTTTGCCGAGAAAGTGGCCTCCCGCCTGATCTTTATTGATAAGGGCCGCATCGCGGAAGACGGTAACCCGCAGGAATTGATCGCGAATCCGCCGAGCCAGCGTTTGCAGGAGTTCCTGCAGCACGTCTCCTGATCACTCGCTTCGTACAGAGCCGGGCTTGCCCGGCTTTTTTACGCCAGATTGTTCCCAAAAACTCCCCTCCGCCTCTCGCCCTCTATACTTATCATTTTGCACGATATTTTTTGTCGGAGGACGCCGTGCCGTGGATCCTGCTGCTGTTGATAAGCCTGTTTAGTGCGCCATCGCTCGCCGTGGCGATCCCCGGCGTCACCACCGGAACAACTGCTACTCAGCAAAATACGCCGCCTCCGGAGCCGGATGCAGAACAAAAAAAAGCGGCCTATAGCGCCCTTGCCGATGTTCTGGAGAACGACGCCTCACGCAAAGAGCTCATCGAGCAGCTGCGCAAAGCCGCCGCCACGCCGCCGCAGGAGTCTGCTCCTACCCTCACCCCGCCGCAGGTGGAGGAGCAAAAAACGGTGCTGGAAAACGTCACCGACGTAAGCCGCCACTATGGTGAAGCGCTCTCCTCACGCTTTGCCCAGCTCTACCGCAACCTGATGGGATCGCCGCATAAGGCATTCAATCCGCAAACCTTTACCGCGGCTGCCACCCAGTTTTTGATGCTGGCCGCTGCCGTTTTTATTTTTTACTGGCTGGTGCGCCTGTGCGCCTGGCCCCTGTACCGCAGGATGGGCCTGTGGGGACGAAAAAAGAACCAGCATAAAAGCAGCTGGCTGCATCTCCCGGCCATGATTACCGGGGCGTTTTTCATCGATTTACTGCTGCTGGCACTGACGCTGTTTGTCGGTCAGGTCGTGGCCGATCGCCTCAACACGGGCAACAAAACCATTGCCTTTCAGCAGGCGCTCTTCCTGAATGCGTTTGCGCTCATCGAATTTTTTAAAGCGGTGCTGCGCGTCATCTTTTGCCCGCGCGTGCCTGAACTTCGTCCTTTCAATATCACCGACGACAGCGCGAAATACTGGGCCGTGCGGCTAAGCGTGCTCAGCGGCCTGATAGGCTACGGCCTGCTGGTTGCCGTGCCGATTATCTCCAACCAGGTCAACGTGCAGTTTGGCGCGCTGGCGAACGTGATGATCATGCTCTGTATAACCGTCTGGTCCCTTTACCTTATCTTTCACAACAAAAAGGCGATCACCGAAAGTCTGCTGCATCTGGCCGACCGTTCCCTCTCTTTCTTCAGCCTGTTTATCCGCGCCTTCGCGCTGGTCTGGCACTGGCTGGCGAGCGCGTACTTTATCGTGCTGTGCTTCTTCTCGCTGTTCGACCCGGGAAACAGCCTGAAATTTATGATGGGGGCGACGTTTAAAAGCCTGGCGATTATCGGCATCGCAGCGTTTGTGTCCGGGCTGCTTTCGCGCTGGCTCTCGAAAACCATTACCCTGTCGCCGCAGGTGCAGCGTAACTACCCGGAGCTGCAAAAGCGGGTGAACGGCTGGATGTCGGTGTCGCTCAAGGTGGCGCGCATTCTGACCGTCTGCGTGGCGATCATGCTGCTGCTGAATGCGTGGAGCTTGTTTGATTTCTGGAACTGGCTGCACAACGGCGCAGGTGAGAAAACCGTCGATATTTTAATTCGCATCGCGCTGATTTTGTTCTTCTCCGCCGTCGGCTGGACGCTGCTGGCGAGCCTTATCGAGAACCGTCTGGTATCCGATATTCACGGCAGACCACTCCCCAGCGCCCGCGCGCGCACGCTGTTAACGCTGTTCCGTAACGCGCTGGCGGTGATTATCAGCACCATCACCATCATGATTGTGCTCTCTGAAATCGGGGTGAATATCGCCCCGCTGCTGGCGGGTGCCGGTGCCCTGGGGCTGGCGATCTCCTTCGGTTCACAAACGCTGGTAAAGGATATTATTACCGGCATCTTTATCCAGTTTGAGAACGGGATGAACACCGGCGATCTGGTGACCATCGGGCCGTTGACCGGCACGGTCGAACGGATGTCGATTCGTTCCGTCGGGGTGCGCCAGGATACCGGGGCGTACCACATTATTCCGTGGTCATCGATCACCACCTTCGCCAACTTTGTGCGCGGGATTGGCTCCGTTGTGGCCAACTACGATGTGGATCGTCACGAGGATGCGGATAAAGCGAAGCAGGCGCTGCGGGATGCGGTCAGCGAACTGATGGAGATGGTGGATATTCGCGGGCTGGTGATTGGTGAACCGTCGTTTGCCGGCATCGTTGGGCTGACCAACACGGCGTTCACCCTGCGCGTGTCGTTCACCACGCAGCCGCTGAAGCAGTGGACGGTGCGTTTCGCCCTCGACAGCATGGTGAAAAAACACTTTGATCTGGCGAACGTGCGGATGCCGGTGCAGACGTATCAGGTGTTACCGCCGCCCACCTCGCCACTCCCTCCGCAGGAGCCGACGCTGTAACCGAGCCGGGTGGCGGCTTCGCCTTACCCGGCTTACGACGGGTGCTATTTGCGACGTTTGTTATCGTCCATAAACGACCAGGCGATGAATCGGCTCTGCTTCTGGCCCTGCGCCATCTCTTTTTTTACTACTTTTACGGCGCCCGCTTCGGTCAGCGCGCGGTAGAGCGGTGGCAGGTTATCCCCCCGGGAAACCAGCGTCGTGAACCACTTCACCTGACGTCCGAACTGTTTGCTTTCTGCAATCATGCGCAGGATAAAAGCGACTTCCCCACCCTCGCACCACAGCTCCTGCTGCTGCCCGCCGAAGTTCAGCGCGGCATCTTCCGCCTGACCGAGGTTGCGGCGTTTGCGCTCGCTGCCTGCGCGGGCTGCCGCTGCAGAATCATGGAACGGCGGGTTGCACATCGTGGCGTCATAGCTTTCGTTTTTGTGAATAATGCCGTTGAAGATCGCAGCCGCCTCTTTCTGACGGCGCAGGCGAATGGATCGACTCAGGCCAGGGTTCGCGCTGATAATCGCCTGAGCGCTGGCAAATGCCTCGGCACCGATCTCGCTGCCGGTAAAGCGCCAGTGATATTCATGCACGCCAATCAGCGGGTAAATCAGGTTTGCCCCGGTGCCAATATCCAGAATAGAAGCCTGCTGCGGTACAGCGCCGTCACGATCTTCGGCAAGCAGATCGGCAAGGTGATGAACGTAATCTGCACGGCCCGGCACGGGCGGGCAGAGAAAGCCTTCCGGAATATCCCAGTGCGCCACACCGTAGAAATGGGCCAGCAGCGCTTTGTTCAGCGTTTTTACCGCCAGCGGGTCAGCAAAGTTGACCGACGGCTCCCCGGCAGGCGTCTGGACAATATAGTCCTGCAGCGGAGGGCAGCTCTGGCACAGGGCGTTCATGTCGTAGCGGCTGCGGTGGCGATTTCGTGGGTGCAATCCCGGCTTGTGGGAAGTCATGGCGTTCTCCTTTAAACAGCGGCGTAAGATACCCTGTGCTGGCTCAGCGGTAAATCTTTCTCTGCGTCGCTTAAAAACTCTTCATAAATCAAACACCTTTATCTCTATGATCTGTCAGCAGATTGTCAATTTTTATCGTTCAAAAAATAAGCAGATCATCATCAAATATTTGCGCTAAGTCACACTCGGCAGGCTTCTAAACTTAAAGGGAATCACCTGTTGTTTCCTCATGAGGATGTGATTATGAAAAAGTATCTGACCCTTGCTGTTATCGCTGGCGTTCTGGCGACCGCTTCATTTTCTGCAATGGCCGTCCAGTCGCTGACCCAAAGTAACGATACCAGCCAGCTGCGTCCTGCGGGCACCGTCTCGGTAAGCCGCGCGAGTAACCTCGACGATCTGCAAAACAAACTGGCCGAGAAAGCCCGCCAGGAAGGTGCGAAAGGCTTCGTGGTGAACTCCGCAGGCGGAGATAACCATATGTACGGCACGGCGACCATCTACAAATAGTTTCCCCCTCCACAAGACTGCATCTGCCTGCCAGATGCAGTTTGCCTCCCCCTTGATTGTTCACTTTTTAACCCCATATTATTGTCAGGGTGTATACCGATTTGAGGAGGAAGTATGGCTTCCGGTTGGGCAAATGATGACGCCGTTAACGAACAGATCAACAGTACCATTGAAGATGCGGTGGCGCGCGCTCGCGGTGAGATTCCACGCGGCGAAAGCCTGAAGGAGTGCGAAGAGTGTGGCGAGCCGATTCCGCAGGCGCGCCGTAAAGCCATCCCCGGCGTAAGGTTATGTATCACCTGCCAACAGGATAAAGATTCAAAAAATGCTTCACATTCAGGTTATAATCGCAGAGGATCGAAAGATAGCCAGTTACGCTGACTCTCCTTTACCTAAGTTAACCCTGCCTGCACTTTCCTTTACGCTCATGGTTTTTAGCGAACCGCGTAGCAAAATGTGCCCTTCATCGTTCTTCTGTAAAGCGCATCAACAAGAAGTGTAAAGCGCTGGTTTGAATTTATTAATATTCAATAAGTTATTTGTCATTCAATTTTTTTGACTGACCACGTCAATTCTCTTCGATTTTATCTTTCGCGAAAAACCGTGATACTTATCACATCGACGGAACATCGTCCCCTTAACAGAATAACCTGCGAGAGATTAACTATGAAAACCATCAAATATGCTGTTGCTGCTGTTGCCCTGTCCGCTCTGTCCTTTGGCGCATTCGCTGTAGAGCCTGTTTCAACCACTCAGGCACAGAGCATGAATAAAATCGGTGTGGTAAGTGCAGAAGGCGCGACCACGCTGGACGGCCTGGAAGCCAAACTGGCTGAGAAAGCTGCTGCTGCCGGTGCAAGCGGATACACCATCACTTCCGCTAACACCAATAACAAGCTGAGCGGTACTGCGGTTATCTACAAATAATCGCCTGAAATGAATGCTGTACCCTCGCCAAACCCTCTGGTGAGCTGCTCCAACCCTCATTGACCCTGTTGTTTGTTACCCTTGCTTGCCCGTCCGCCACTGGACGGGCTTTTTTTTGCCTAAAACGACTGCGCCACGCGCTGTAGCCCCGCCTCAACCGTCTCAGCCTCCCCTGTCGCCAGCAAGCAGCAGGCCATTTGCAGCTTGATCGACTGTGGAACCGGCACATTTCCAGCCAGACACTGCGTAATCCAGTGCGCGGTAACCTGGGGATCTTTCGACTCCGGCAGAATCACATCGCTGTTTTCTTCCCCGCGTTCAAGCACAACGCGCGTACCGGCAGGTTCAATCAGCATCAGCTGTGGGCAACGCTGCGGGTTGGCGTACACCTCCCCTTCTGTTCCGTGCATCAGCAGCGCGCGTCCACCGATTTCGGCAAAGAACTGACCGACGCGCGTCACGTACTCCGGATGAGAAACGCTGGAAAGGCGCAGTGCGGCATCTTCAGCAAACGGCGTCGCCAGCTTCGCCAGGGTGTGCGCGCTGTTACGCACGCCCATGCGCCAGCGCATGTCCAGCTGCTTTTCCAGCGGCGGGCAGAGCGCGCGCACGGGAATATAGACCGGCTGGTTCCCCTCCAGCTTTGCCTGCGCCTGGCCGGCATGGAGAGTCGGTTCAATGCCCAGCAGTTCAAAGATGGTTTCTGTCAGTACGCGCGTGGGATCTTCGCTTACCCCATGCACGACCACCGGGAAACCGAGTTTTTGCAGCAGAATGGCCAGCAGCGGCGTCAGGTTAGCCTGCTTGCGCGCCCCGTTATAGCTTGGGATCACAATCGGCATTGGTTTTGCCACCGGCGGGGTTAAGCGCAGCGTTTGCGCCTGCATAGCCTCATAAAAGCCGCGCATCTCCGCTTCACCTTCGCCTTTGATGCGCAGCGCAATCAGGATGCCGCCCATCTCCAGGTCTGGTACTTCACCATTAAGCATATGGGTATACAGCGCGCGAGCGGTTTCATGGTCCAGATCGCGGGCGTGGTTTTTGCCCCGGCCTACCTCTTTGATAATCTTGCGATAATCCACGACATCTCTCCTGAAAATATCATCTTATTAACAATATAGCCCCGTTGAACGTCCGGACGTTAGTTTTTTCGACACAATCAAGGCGCTGTTTTTATGGCGAAAAATGAAACTCAAGGATTATTTCAATTATTTGTGATTTCTACAGAAGATCCTTAACCCGTCATTATTTGTTTAAATAACCAGCGGAAAGTCATTTAGGGTCAACGGTGAAAACGTCCAGGCAACGCTATCACCAGAAACATACCAGGATTTGTTATGAACAAGGTTGCTTTAGGTTTAATCATCGCCGCAGCGGTGGGATGTTCTGCATCCGCATTTGCGGCAACTAACGGTGAAGGCCAGATTAATTTCACCGGCGAGATCATCGATTCTGCTTGCCAGGTCGTGAATGGGTTAAGTAATCCATTAAATGTTCAGCTGGGCAAAGTGTCTAAAACGGTATTTACCGGAGCAGGCTCCACCAGCACATTAACGAAGTTTGATATTCAGTTAACCAATTGCCCGGAAACGGTCACCTCCGCAGCGATTAACTTCGGCGGGACCCCGGATGCGAATAACAACTCTACGCTGGCCTTAACGCCAGATACCGATGTCGCAACAGGTGTGGCTATTCAGCTGGTTGACGCGTCCGAGCAACCCGTCACTCTGTATACCCCCTCTCAGCAATATCCGTTAGCCTCCGGTACGGCGGTTAACGATCTGGAGTTCGGCGCACGTTATATTCAGACCGGTGCCGCGATTACCGCAGGCCCCGCTAACTCTGTATCGACCTTCACCGTTATTTATAACTGATCTTATCAATCCTGAGATATTAATGCTTTTGCGAGCATTAATATCTCATCTATTTATTGAGAAATCTTTATGCGCCACGGTTATTTACTGAGCACTCTTTTACTGGTAGCCGCCACTGCACATGCAGGTGTCATTATTAATGGTACTCGTCTGGTCTATCAGGGAGATAAAAAGGAATCATCTCTTGGTCTTTCCAATCCAGATGCGACGGATTATCTGGTGCAGTCCTGGGTCGATTCCGGCGGTAAAAGCCAGGCCAAAGCGCCCTTCCTGATCACCCCACCGCTTTTCCGTCTGGATGCGAAAGAAGATAACGTTCTGCGCGTGGTGCGTACGGGCGGAAATTTACCGGAAGACAGGGAATCCCTGTACTGGTTGAATATTAAAGCGATCCCCTCCTCAAAGCACGTAGAGGGCGTGAATACGCTGCAAATTGCCATTAATACTCGAATCAAATTACTGTATCGCCCGTCAGCGGTAAAAGGCAGACCAGAAGATGTGGCCGATAAACTTGAATGGCGCCGCGAAGGTAATGAGCTGGTGGTGAATAACCCCACGCCGTTCTATATGAATTTCCAGACCGTCACGCTGAACGGTCAGAAAGTGACAAAAGCCACCTGGGCCGTGCCGAAAACGGAAACGCATTTTGCCTTACCGGATAACGTTGGCGGCTCGAATGTCACCTGGTCCATTATTACTGATTACGGCAGCATCAGCCATACCTGGTCAAAATCCGTTCGTTAATAACCTACCCGGTAATAAAAATAATCATGTACAGCCATAAAAAGCCGTTCACCTGCCGATTTTCGTCATTGCTGGTCATTCTCTGTGGCCTGGCAATGGCGATCTTTGCGCAGCAGGTTATGGCCGATGATTATTTTAACCCGGCCCTGCTGGATATTGATAATCCCCAGCAGGGAAAAACCGATCTGTCCGTTTATGAAAAAGGTCCCGGCCAGGCGCCAGGGAAATATCAGGTCGCGGTGTTTATTAATAACAATAAAATTGATACCCGCGATGTGACCTTTACGCTGCAAAAAGACGCTCAGGGCAACAGCACGCTGCAGCCTTGCTTTAGCCTGAATGATTTAAAAAGCCTCGGTATCAAAACCAAAAAATATCCGCAGCTAATGACCAAAGGCCGGTGCGCCGATTTACACGCCATCCCTGCGGCATCTGCAACCTTTCGCGTTCGTAACCAGCAGTTGCTGCTGAGTATCCCGCAATCTGCGCTCGGCCAGGTGCCTCGCGGTTATATCGACCCGAAAGAGTTTGACGAAGGAATTAATGCGGGCCTGCTTAATTACAGCGCGAATGCCAGCCAAAGCCATGCTCGCCAACAGGGGGAACAGGATAACAGCAGCCAGTACGTCAACCTGCGTCCGGGTCTTAACGTTGGCGCCTGGCGCGTTCGCAACTATTCCACCTGGAATCGCAGCACCCAGGGCAAGGAAGAGCAGCAAAAATTCTCCTCCGTTTATACCTATGCCCAGCGCGATATCGTGGCGATGAAGAGCGATCTGACCGTTGGGCAAAGCACCTCGCCTTCTGATGTATTTGACAGCGTGCCCTACACCGGCGTGGAGCTTAAATCCGACAGCGACATGCTGCCGGACAGCGAGAAAGGCTATGCGCCCATCATTCGCGGCACTGCCCACAGCAACGCGCTGGTGATGGTTCGCCAGAACGGCTACGTCATTTACCAGAACACGGTCGCACCAGGCGCGTTCGAGATTAACGACCTCTACTCAACAGGCAGCAGCGGCGATCTTCAGGTGACGGTCAAAGAGACAGACGGCAGCGAAAGCCATTTCGTCGTGCCGTTTGCCTCCGTTCCGGTATTGCAGCGTGAAAAAAACCTGCGCTACAGCGTAACCGCCGGGCGTTATCGTTCGTATGACAAAGATGTCGAAAAGACCCCGTTCGCTCAGGGCAGTGCCATTTACGGTTTGCCCTATGGTTTCACCGCCTACGGTGGCGTGCAGCAGAGCAGCCATTATCAGTCACAGGCCATCGGTGCCGGGAAAAACATGGGCGATTTAGGGGCGTTCTCCATCGATGTGACCCGCGCCAAAGCCCTGCTGAAAAAGCAACAGGCCAGCAAAGGCCAGTCCTGGCGCGTGCGCTACAGCAAAGATATCGCCCGTTCGGGCACCAACTTCTCGCTCGCGGGTTACCGCTATAACAGCAAAGGCTTTTACACCCTGGACGACACCATGGCGTCGTATACCCACTCTGACGACTGGTCTGCACCGCAGCAGCGCCGCGCCCGCACAGAAGCCACCATCGACCAGACGCTGCCCGAAGGCTGGGGCTCCGTCACCCTCAGCATGGTGAAGGAAACCTACTGGAGCCAGAGCCAGAACATGACCTCGATGAGCGTCAGCTACAACAACAGCTGGCACGGCGTGAGCTACAGCCTCAGTTACAGCATGAACAAAAACACCAACGACAGTGATGAAGACGGTAATGAGGTGACGAACGACAACCAGTTCTCGCTGAGCGTCTCGGTGCCGCTGGACCACTGGATGCATAACACCTGGGCCACCTACAACCTGAACAACACCAAAGACGGTACGACGCAGAACATCGGCCTGAACGGCACGGCGCTGAAGGAAGACAACCTGAACTGGAATATCCAGCAGGGGCTGAGCAGTACCGGCAGCGGTAATTCCACCAGCATGAACGCCGATTACAAGGCGACCTACGGTGAGGTGAGCGGTGGGGTCAGCCAGGACAAATACCAGCAAACCGTAAACGTCGGGCTGCAGGGTGGCGTAATTGCCCATGCCAACGGCATCACCCTGAGCCAGCCGCTGGGTGAAACCATCGCGCTGGTGAAAGCACCGGGCACCCACGGGACGCACATCGCGAACCAGACGGGCGTTGAAACCGACTTCCGCGGCTATACCGTCGTGCCGTTCGTTACCGCGTACCGGCATAATACCGTCGCGCTGGATACCGAAACGCTGCCGGATGATGCCGACGTCACCCACGCGGCACAGATAGTAACCCCCACCCGCGGGGCCGTGGTGCGCGCCACCTTTAATACCCGCGTGGGTAACCGGGTTCTGATGACGTTGACGCACAACGGCAGACCGCTGCCGTTCGGCGCGACGGTCACCACGGAAGACAAGGACAGCGAATTTATTGTCGGGAATGACGGCCAGACCTACCTCTCGGGTCTGCCACAGCAAGGGCATCTCAGCGTCTCCTGGGGACAGGAGGCGAGCGAGCACTGCGTCGCTGACTATGCGCTAACGGATGAGAAAAAGAAAACCTGCATCATTAACGCTGCCGCGCAGTGTCACTGATCCACCGTTCAGGCTAACGATTATGCAAATGATTAAACAGTGCTTTTTCTTACTGGTTCTGGGAACGGCGGCGTTATTTATGCCGCACGCGAAGGCGACCTGTACGACGCCGGACCTGCCGAAGATGATTAACGTGGCGTCCATCTCGGTTCCGACAACGCTGGCGGTAGGCGAGACCATACCAGGAACAGAACAGATTGCCCATGTCGCCGGTAACTGCGATCAGGCTGTAGATAGCGGCCTGGAAATCGTATCCTGCTACTACGGTACGGGAGCAGAGATCCCAGGACTGAAAGGTGTCTACGACTCTGGAGTCCCCGGCGTTGGGGTGGCATTGATGAACGATCAGGGCCAGCGCATCAGCGGAGCCGGCGGCGTTAACTGCATCTCAACGGGAACGCCGGTGGGGTATGTGTCCAGCGATGGCAAACAGTCCTTTAATTTTGACGTCACGCTGGAACTGGTCAAAACCAGCGATACGGTAGCTTCTGGCACGCTCAATCAGAGTCAGACCCGTTTTGGTATCGGGGTGTATCACCACGAAGGGATCGGCAACCCTAACGACATCGCCTATGCGGGCAACGTCATCCTTAAAGAGGTCACCTGCTCCGTCCTGCCAAAAAACCTGACGGTTAACCTTGGAGATTTCCCGGTCAGCGACTTTGTCAGCGTGGGGATGCTCTCCTCTCCGGCGCAGAATTTTGACGTCACGGTGCACTGCGACAGCACCGTGCAGCCCGAAGTAAAGATCACCAGCTCAAACGGCTATGAAACGGCGTTTGAAGGGGTGCTGAAACTCACGCAGCAGCCCGGCGCGGCTACGGGCGTCGGTGTCCGCATGCTGTTCGACGATAATATTGCCACCTTTGATACTTACGTAAACACCAAAAGCGAAGCCTTCGCCAATGAAACGCTGACCATACCTTTCGAGGTGCGCTACGAGCAGATCAGCGATGTGGTCACACCCGGTCCTGCAAACACCGTTGCTACCATCACCCTCGCCTATAAGTGACCACCATGAAAAAGACCATTGCGATTCTGGCGCTGGGGCTGATCGCCCAGGCTCATGCCGACGACATCCAGATCCAGATGACGGGCAATATTTACGCCAACACCTGCGTCATCGACAGCGCCAGCCGAAACCTGACGGTGGATCTGGGCCAGGCGGTGTCGGGCAGCTTTAAAGACGTGGGCGATACCGGCGAGTGGAAAGACTTTTCCCTTTCCGTGTCGCACTGCCCGGCCACGCTTGCTCTCGCCACGGCCTTTTTCTACGGCCAGGCCGACAGCGCGCACCCGACAAAATTCGCCAATATTGGCAGCGCAAAAGGGCTGGCGCTGGAGCTGGCAGACCGTCAGGACAAAATACTGATTGCCCCGCAGGCCGCCTTTAACGTCGCCATTAACCCGAGCGACCACACGGCGACGTTTCCGCTCTCCGCGCGCTATTACGCCACCGCCATGCCCGTCACCGCCGGCACGTTCAGCAGCGTGATTCAGGTGACCTTCACTTACCAGTAGGACCGCGCCTCTTAGCACGGATGCTTTTTCCACGCCCGGCGGTCAGTTTTGCCGGGCGTTTTTTTACCTCCGGCACCTCCGGCTGTTCAATCGGGAAAACAGGCAGCGCGTTCAGCAAACGCTGACCGTAGTTTTTGGTGAGCAGACGTTTGTCATAAATCACCACCTCGCCCCAACAGCCGTGGCTACGAATAAGACGCCCCACCTGCTGAATCAGGTTGAACGACGCCGCAGGCAGACTTTGTACTTCAAACGGATAGCGGTTGAGGCTTTTCAGCCACTCGCCCTCGGTGATGACGACCGGGCTGTCGATAGGCGGAAAGGCGATTTTATGGATGTGCACCTGCGTCAGGTAGTCGCCTTTCAGATCCAGACCTTCGGCAAAAGACTGTAGCCCTACCAGCACGCTGCGCTCGCCGCTGTCGATGCGCTTGCGGTGCGTTTCTACCAGCCGGTAGCGCGGCTGATCGCCCTGCACCAGCAGGAGTAAACGCAGGTCGGTGACGTGCTCCAGGAAGCGCTGCATCGCGCGCCCGCTGGCAAACAGCACCAGCATGCCGGGGTATTTTTTGCTCTCGACCTGCTCGCGGAAGTAGGCCGCCATCTCCGCAATATGCTGCTCTTCGTTGTCGATAAGCGGCTCAAATTTCATGCGCGGAATGACCAGCTTGCCCTGCTCGCAGTGGTTAAACGGCGAATCCAGCGCCACAAAGCGGTCGCCCGCTTTCTCTTTTAGCCCGCTCATCTCCTGCAAACGAGAAAAGCTGTTCAGGGAACGCAGCGTCGCGGAGGTGACCACCACGTGCGGCACGCTGCGCCAGATCAGCTTTTCGAGCTGATCGGCCACGCGGATGCCCACGCAGTGGAAAAAGAGGTGCACCTGCCCGTCCCGCACTTCGCGGGTGGCCCATTTGGTGACCGGCGCGCCCGAGGCCTGCGCCATCGAGGCCAGCCGCCAGAGCTTACTCTGCGCTTCGAACATCCCCAGCGCGCGGTTCATCTGCAGCAGGATGCGATGCAGACGCACCACGTCGTGCGAGCCGGTTTTCTCGCTGAGATCGTTCAGGAACATCTCCGCCAGCCCGCGCAGTTTTTCCAGATGCTTCGCCAGCTGCTGGCAAATCTCCATCACCTCTTCCGGTAGCTCTCCCATCGCAAAGCGGTGTTCGGCTTCCTGGGCCGCAGGAAGATAGAGGTTCAGGATGTTATTCAGGGAGGAAATAAGGCCGTAGACCTCTTCACAGTGATCGCTCAGCCGCTCGGGCACCGCCAGCGGCGGTGTGGTTTTCGGGCGGAACTGCTCCATGCAGGTCGCCACCAGCTTGCAGAACAGATCCAGCTGCAGGCGGAACCAGGGCGCCGTGATTTCAGCGCTCATCTCCAGCGCATCACGCGCTACGTCCGGTAAATGATGGCCTTCGTCGAGCACCAGCAGCAGGTTTTTGGGCTCCGGCAGCACCGCTTCGCTCTCCAGCGCGGCCATCACCAGCGCGTGGTTTGCCACAACTACTTCAGCCTCCTGAATCTCGCGTCGGGCGACAAAGAACGGGCACTCGCGGTAGTAGTGACAGTTGCGGTTCAGGCAGCTCGCTTTATCGGTGCTCAGCCTGCGCCATAAGTCGTCGCTAATCGCCAGGCTGGTGTGATCCCGCAGGCCGTCCCACTTGTAGCCGTCGAGCTCGGCTTTGAGCTTTGCGCACTGCTCCTGCTCAGCCTTGTTATTTGGCGTCAGCTCATCATCCAGAAAGGCGAGCAGATCCTCCTGCGAGGGCTCGCTGCTGGCCAGCGCCGCCAGGTTGCGCGGACAGACGTAGCGCCCGCGCCCAAAGGCGGCGGTAAACCGCAGGTCGGGAATGATTTTGCGCAGCAGGGGTAAATCTTTGCTGAAGATCTGGTCCTGCAGCGCCACGTTGGCAGTGCTGACCACCAGCGTTTTGTCCTCCTCCCGCGCTATCGCGATGCCGGGAATGAGGTACGACAGGGTTTTCCCGACGCCAGTCGGGGCTTCAATCGCCAGATGTCGCCCGTCGTCCCCGGCGAGCGTTTTTGCCACGTCAGCAATCATCTGCCGCTGCGGCGCTCGGGGGATAAAATCGGGGATCTGCTGTTGTAGCGCCTTATACCATGCGCCGATTTGCGCCTTGAGCGCAGCGGTTAAAGCCATTGGAAAACCTGAAATACTGTATAAACAGCCACTATTGTGGCACTTTCTCTTCGCTGCCGCAAAAAGAAAAGCCCGGCTTTACGACCGGGCTTCCAGATTACTGCGGGTTAGCAGGCTTGCGCGGGCGGCGACGGCGCTGCCCTTCACCTGCCGGTTTCCCTTCCCCGCTGCGCCACGGGTTTTCACCGGCCGGTTTGCTGTCGTTGTTACGACGCGGCGGTTTACCGGATGATTTCGGCGCGCCACCTTCGGCACGACGCGGCTGCTGACCGCGACCGCCGCCGCCCTGACCGCGACCACCACCCTGACGACCGTTCTGAATCGGCTCGGCTTTGATGGACGGATCCACTTCGTAGCCCGGGGTTTCGATGCGTGGGATCTCTTTCTTCAGCAGGCGTTCGATGTCGCGCAGCAGCTTGTGCTCGTCCACGCAGACCAGAGAGAGCGCTTCACCGGTTGCCGCCGCACGGCCGGTACGGCCAATACGGTGAACGTAGTCTTCCGGCACGTTTGGCAGCTCGTAGTTCACCACGTGCGGCAGCTCTTCGATGTCCAGGCCACGGGCGGCGATGTCGGTCGCCACCAGCACGCGGATGTCGCCGGATTTGAAGTCTGCCAGCGCGCGGGTACGCGCCCCCTGGCTCTTGTTACCGTGAATGGCGGCGCTGCGGATGCCGTCTTTATTCAGCTGTTCCGCCAGGTGGTTGGCGCCGTGCTTGGTGCGGGTAAAGACCAGCACCTGCTGCCAGTTGCCCTGGCCGATCATCTGGGAGAGCAGTTCCCGCTTGCGCTTTTTATCAACAAAGTGAACGTGCTGCGTCACCTGCTCGGAGGCAGTGTTACGGCGCGCCACTTCCACTTCCAGCGGGTTATGCAGCAGCTTTTCCGCCAGCGCCTTGATCTCGTCGGAGAAGGTCGCGGAGAAGAGGAGG
Source organism: Enterobacter chuandaensis (assembly GCF_039718975.1). NCBI lineage: Bacteria > Pseudomonadati > Pseudomonadota > Gammaproteobacteria > Enterobacterales > Enterobacteriaceae > Enterobacter > Enterobacter chuandaensis. Next base: position 1,476,075 of record NZ_CP097173.1, on the reverse strand, counting down.
TTTTGACGACGCGGCGGCAGCTTTGCCAGCACGCGACGAATATCATGAATGAAGCCCATATCAAGCATGCGGTCGGCTTCGTCCAGCACCAGAATTTCGATGTTATCGAGCTTCACCGCATTCTGGTGTTCCAGATCCAGCAGACGGCCCGGCGTTGCCACCAGCACGTCCACGCCGCCGCGCAGCTTCATCATCTGCGGGTTAATGCTCACGCCACCGAAAACCACCAGCGAGCGAATGTTGAGGTAGCGGCTGTACTCACGCACGTTCTCGCCAATCTGGGCTGCCAGCTCGCGGGTTGGAGTGAGGATCAGCGCACGCACCGGACGACGGCCTTTGGCATGCGGCTGGTTTTTTACCAGCAGCTCTAACAGCGGCAGCGTAAAGCCCGCGGTTTTACCGGTGCCGGTCTGGGCGCTGGCCATCAGGTCACGGCCCTGAAGCACGGCGGGGATCGCCTGCTGCTGGATAGGGGTTGGCTCAACGTAGCCCTGCTCTGCGATCGCGCGCAGAATTTCCGGGTTCAGGCCAAGGGAATCAAAAGACATAAAAACTCCGAACCGCCCCGACCATCACAGGTGTAGTTTTCAGGGAGATATAACAATTGAGAGGACAAAAACCACAATGTCGCGAAGGGGCGGAGTGTAGCAGCTTTTGTGACGTGGCGCATAAAATATCCCCGGTGATGCCTCGACGTTTGCGCGAATCAGGCATAATCTTAATCAATCGATTGATTAATTTTTAATGCCGCTATGAATACGTCACCCACAACAACCAAAGGTGAACAGGCCAAAAGCCAGCTTATCGCCGCCGCGCTGGCGCAGTTTGGTGAGTATGGCCTGCACGCCACTACGCGGGATATCGCCGCCCAGGCCGGGCAAAACATTGCGGCCATTACCTACTATTTTGGCTCAAAAGAGGATTTATACCTCGCCTGCGCCCAGTGGATTGCCGATTTTATTGGCAGCCACTTTCGCCCGCACGTGGAAGAGGCCACCGCGCTGCTGAGCCAGCCGACGCCGGATCGTTCCGCTATCAGGCAACTTATTCTCAGTGCCTGTGACAATATGATCCGCCTGCTGACGCACGACGATACGCTTAACCTGAGCAAGTTTATCTCCCGCGAGCAGCTCTCCCCCACAGCCGCTTATCAGCGGGTACACGATCAGGTGATTGCCCCGATGCACACCCATCTGACCCGGCTGATTGCCGCCTACACCGGACGGGACGCCAGCGATACCGACACCATTTTGCATACCCACGCCCTGCTGGGCGAAATTCTCGCCTTCCGTCTGGGGCGTGAAACCATCCTGTTACGCACGGGCTGGGCACAATTCGATGAGGATAAAGCCGCGCAGATTAGCCAGGTCATCACCTGTCATCTCGATCTGATCCTGCAAGGCTTAACGCAAAGGAGCCTGAAGTGATGAAAAAACCTGTCGCCATCGTTCTGGTGGTTGTTGTTTTGCTTGCCGCGGGAATCGGTGGCTGGCTGTGGTATCAGAGCCAGCAGGATAAAGGCCTGACGCTGTACGGCAACGTGGATATCCGTACCGTGAATATGAGCTTCCGCGTCGGCGGGCGTCTCGCCTCGCTGAGCGTTGACGAAGGCGATGCCATCAAAGCCGGGCAGACGCTGGGGATGCTGGACAAAGCGCCCTACGAGAACGCCCTGATGCAGGCAAAAGCCGGCGTTTCCGTGGCGCAGGCGCAGTATGACCTGATGCTGGCAGGCTACCGCGATGAAGAGATCGCCCAGGCCGCTGCCGCCGTTAAGCAGGCGAAAGCCGCCTATGACTACGCGCAGAACTTTTATAACCGCCAGCAGGGGCTGTGGAAGAGCCGCACCATTTCTGCCAACGACCTGGAAAATGCGCGCTCGTCCCGCGACCAGGCGCAGGCGACGCTAAAATCCGCGCAGGATAAATTAAGCCAGTACCGCACCGGTAATCGCGCGCAGGATATCGCTCAGGCGAAAGCCAGCCTTGAGCAGGCGCAGGCGCAGCGGGCTCAGGCGGAGCTGGATTTGCGCGACACCACCTTAATCGCCCCGTCTGACGGCACGCTGATGACCCGCGCCGTGGAGCCGGGCAGCATGCTCAGCGCGGGCAGTACTGTCTTAACGCTCTCTCTGACCCGTCCGGTCTGGGTGCGCGCCTACATTGACGAGCCGAACCTCGGGCAGATGCAGCCGGGCCGCGAGCTGCTGCTCTATACCGACGGCCGCCCGGACAAGCCGTATCACGGCAAAGTGGGCTTTGTCTCCCCTACCGCCGAATTCACGCCGAAAACCGTTGAAACGCCGGATCTGCGTACTGACCTGGTGTATCGCCTGCGCATCATCGTCACCGATGCGGACGACGCCCTGCGTCAGGGCATGCCCGTCACCGTAAAAGCAGACAACGGGGAACGACATGAATGACGCGGTTATCCAGCTCAACAATCTGGTCAAACGCTTTAAGGGAATGGACAAGCCCGCGGTCGCTCCGCTGAACTGCACCATCCAGAAAGGCTACGTGACCGGGCTGGTAGGCCCGGACGGCGCGGGCAAAACCACGCTGATGCGAATGCTGGCGGGTCTGCTGAAGCCGGATGAAGGCTCGGCCAGCGTGCTTGGCCTTGACCCGATAAAAGACGACGGCGCGCTTCACGCCATGCTCGGCTATATGCCGCAGAAGTTTGGTCTGTATGAAGATCTGACGGTGATGGAAAACCTGAACCTGTACGCCGATCTGCGCAGCGTCACCGGCGAAACGCGGCAGAAAACCTTCGCGCGTCTGCTGGAGTTTACCTCCCTCGGCCCGTTCACCGACCGGCTGGCGGGCAAGCTCTCCGGCGGGATGAAGCAGAAGCTGGGGCTGGCCTGCACGCTGGTGGGCGAGCCGAAGGTGCTGCTGCTGGACGAACCCGGCGTCGGCGTAGACCCGATCTCCCGCCGCGAGCTGTGGCAGATGGTGCACGAGCTGGCGGGCGACGGGATGCTGATCCTCTGGAGCACTTCCTACCTCGACGAAGCGGAGCAGTGCCGGGACGTGCTGCTGATGAACGAGGGCGAACTGCTGTATCAGGGTGAACCGACCGAGCTGACGCAAACCATGGCCGGGCGCAGCTTCCTGCTGCACAGCCCGCAGGAGTCTAACCGCAGGCTGCTCCAGCGGGTGCTGAAGCTGCCGCAGGTGAGCGACGGGATGATTCAGGGCCGCTCGGTGCGCGTGATCCTCAAAAAAGAGGCCGCCGTCGACGATATCCGCCGTGCGCCGGGGATGCCTGAGATCGACATGACGGAAACCGCGCCGCGCTTTGAGGATGCCTTTATCGATCTGCTGGGCGGCGCGGGAACCTCAGAGTCACCGCTTGGCGCAATCCTGCACACGGTGGAAGGCACGCCGGGCGAAACGGTGATCGAAGCCAAATCCCTGACCAAAAAGTTCGGAGATTTCGCCGCCACCGACAACGTGAATTTTGCCGTGAAGCGCGGCGAGATATTTGGCCTGCTCGGGCCGAACGGCGCGGGAAAATCGACCACCTTTAAGATGATGTGCGGCCTGCTGGTGCCAACCTCCGGCAAGGCGCTGGTGCTGGACATGGATCTGAAGGTCAGCTCCGGCAAAGCGCGCCAGCATCTCGGCTATATGGCGCAGAAATTCTCGCTGTACGGCAACCTGACGGTCGAGCAGAATCTGCGCTTTTTCTCCGGCGTGTACGGCCTGAGCGGGCGGGCGCAGAGCGAGAAAATTCGCCGCATGAGCGACGCCTTCGCCTTAACCAGCATTGCCTCCCACGCCACCGACGAGCTGCCGCTCGGCTTTAAGCAGCGGCTGGCGCTGGCCTGCTCGCTGATGCACGAGCCCGATATTCTGTTTCTGGATGAACCTACGTCTGGCGTTGATCCCATTACCCGCCGCGAGTTCTGGCTGCATATTAACAGCATGGTGGAAAAAGGGGTGACCGTGATGGTGACCACCCACTTCATGGATGAGGCGGAGTACTGCGACCGCATCGGGCTGGTGTATCGCGGCAAGCTGATTGCCCACGGCACGCCGGACGACCTGAAAAACCAGGCCGCCGACGATGAGGTCCCGGACCCGACCATGGAGCAGGCGTTTATCACCCTCATCCACGACTGGGATAAGGAGAATGCTCATGCACAATAGTGCCCTTTCCTGGCGCCGGGTGCGCGCGCTGTGCATTAAAGAGACGCGGCAGATCGTGCGCGACCCCAGCAGCTGGCTGATTGCGGTGGTGATCCCCCTGCTGCTGCTGTTTATCTTTGGCTACGGCATTAACCTCGACTCCAGCAAGCTGCGGGTCGGCATTCTGCTGGAACAGCAGAGCGAAGAGGCGCTGGACTTCACCCATGCGATGACCGGCTCGCCCTACATTGACGCTACCATCAGCGACAACCGGCAGGAATTGATCCAGAAAATGCAGGCCGGGAAAATACGCGGCCTGATCGTCATTCCGGTGGATTTCGCTGCCAATATGGCGCGGGCAAATACCGATGCGCCGATCCAGGTGATCACCGACGGCAGCGAGCCGAACACTGCAAACTTCGTGCAGGGCTACGCGGAGGGGATCTGGCAGCTCTGGCAGATGCAGCGCGCGGAAGACCGGGGCGAGACGTTTGACCCCCTGATCGACGTGCAGACGCGCTACTGGTTTAACCCCGCCGCCATCAGCCAGCACTTTATTATTCCGGGCGCGGTGACCATCATCATGACGGTGATCGGCGCGATACTGACCTCGCTGGTGATCGCCCGCGAATGGGAGCGCGGTACCATGGAGGCGCTGCTCTCCACCGAGGTGACGCGCGTCGAGCTGCTGCTGTGCAAGCTCATCCCCTATTACTTCCTCGGCATGCTGGCGATGCTGCTCTGCATGCTGGTCGCCGTCTTTATCCTCGGCGTGCCGTATCGCGGCTCGCTGGTGGTGCTGTTCTTTATCACCAGCCTGTTTTTACTCAGCACGCTGGGGATGGGGCTGCTAATTTCCACCATCACCCGCAACCAGTTTAACGCCGCGCAGGTGGCGCTCAACGCTGCCTTTCTGCCGTCGATTATGCTCTCCGGGTTTATCTTCCAGATCGACAGCATGCCCGCCGTCATCCGCGCCGTGACCTACATCATTCCGGCGCGCTACTTCGTGAGCACGCTGCAAAGCCTGTTCCTGGCGGGGAATATTCCGGTGGTGCTGATTATCAACACTCTGTTTTTGATGGCGTCGGCGGTGATGTTTATCGGGTTGACGTGGTTGAAAACCAAACGGCGACTGGATTAAGGAGCGCATATGTTTCACCGTTTATGGACGCTGATCCGCAAAGAGCTGCAATCCCTGCTGCGCGAGCCGCAAACCCGCGCCATTCTGGTGCTGCCGGTGCTGATCCAGGTTTTACTGTTCCCGTTTGCCGCCACGCTTGAGGTGACCAACGCCACCATTGCCATTTATAACGAAGACAACGGCAAACACGCCGTCGAGCTGACGCAGCGTTTTGCCCGTGCGAAAGCCTTTACCCACATCCTGCTGCTGAAAAGCCCGCAGGCGATCCAGCCCACTATTGACACACAAAAAGCGCTGCTGCTGGTGCGCTTCCCGGCGGATTTCTCTCGTAACCTGGACACCTTCCAGACCGCGCCGATGCAGCTGATCCTCGACGGACGCAACTCCAACAGCGCCCAGATAGCGGCCAACTATCTGCAGCAGGTGGTGAAGGACTATCAGCAGGAATTGATGGAGGGGAAACCCAAGCCCAATAACAGCGAGCTGGTGGTGCGCAACTGGTACAACCCGAATCTGGACTACAAGTGGTTTGTGGTGCCGTCGCTGATCGCCATGATCACCACCATTGGGGTGATGATCGTGACCTCCCTGTCCGTGGCCCGCGAGCGCGAACAGGGCACGCTGGATCAGCTGCTGGTTTCCCCGCTCGCCACCTGGCAAATTTTCGTCGGCAAAGCGGTGCCGGCGCTGATCGTCGCGACATTCCAGGCCACCATCGTGCTCGGCGTGGGGATATTTGCTTACCAGATCCCGTTCGCCGGTTCGCTGGCGCTGTTTTACTTTACGATGGTGATTTACGGGCTGTCGCTGGTGGGGTTTGGGCTGCTGATTTCGGCGCTCTGCTCCACGCAGCAGCAGGCGTTTATCGGGGTATTCGTCTTTATGATGCCGGCAATTTTGCTCTCGGGGTACGTTTCACCCGTCGAGAACATGCCGGTGTGGCTGCAGGATTTAACCTGGATAAACCCGATTCGACACTTTACGGATATCACCAAGCAAATTTATCTGAAGGATGCGAGTCTGGATATTGTCTGGGGAAGTTTGTGGCCGCTACTGGTCATAGCGGCCACGACGGGCTCAGTGGCGTACGCGATGTTTAGACGCAACATTGCGTAGCTTTTTCTCTTTGGTGAGCAACGACACCACCGCTGGCCCTGCAAGGATTGCCAGACCCGCGAGGGCCAGCAGCAGGTTGTTTTGCAGCACGCGTGACAGCAGCCACAGCACAATCATCGCGGCACCAAAGTACCAGGTGGTGGTGAGCTCTTCGAGCACATCACCCACCTCGCGCCAGCGCGCTTCATGGTGGCGCTGCAAGAACAGCATCGACAGCACGGTGACGCCATAGAGGACGCATAGCCCTAAGCCAACACGCACCAGCGTGCCGCTCATCCAGCCCATCACCAGTACGGCCACGACCAGTAAATGCAACATTATCTGCCAGCAACTCAAACCCGTTGCGACACGAACACGTTGTTGCCACTTCATGGCTTCTCTCCTGAAGGATTTTTCTCTGCTTAATCAGACTACCGCACTTTACGGAAAATTCCGTAACGCCGCATCTTTTTGTGACGCCTACTACACTTTATTTTCATTGGGATAGTCACTCAGGAAGGAGCTTATGACCAAAAAAATGCAGCATTTCTCGCTTAAAGTGCTGACGATAAACATTCATAAGGGCTTCACAGCATTTAATCGCCGCTTCATTTTACCGGAGCTGCGCGACGCCGTTCGCACCGTCAGCGCGGATATTGTCTGCCTGCAGGAGGTCATGGGCGCGCACGAGGTCCACCCGATGCATTTCGAAAACTGGCCCGATACGCCGCACTATGAATTTCTGGCCGACACCATGTGGAGCGATTACGCCTACGGACGCAACGCGGTCTATCCGGAGGGGCATCACGGTAACGCGGTGCTGTCACGTTTTCCCATTGAACATTACGAAAACCGGGACGTCTCCGTTGGGGAGAGCGAAAAACGCGGGCTGCTTTACTGCCGTATCGCGCCGCCGGATCTCGATATTCCCATTCACGTGGGCTGCGTGCATCTCGGCCTGCGCGAGGCCCACCGTCAGGCCCAGCTGCAGATGCTGGCAGACTGGACCAATGCGTTGCCGGAAGGCGAACCCGTGGTAGTCGCCGGGGATTTTAACGACTGGCGGCAGCGCGCCAACCACCCTCTGAAGGTAAATGCGGGGCTGGAGGAGATTTTCACCCGCGCACGCGGTCGCCCTGCACGAACGTTCCCGGTGCGCTTCCCCCTGCTGCGACTGGACCGCATCTACGTAAAAAACGCCCATGCCAGCAGCCCGACCGCTCTGGCGCTTCTTAACTGGCGACACCTTTCCGACCATGCCCCGCTCAGCGCGGAGATCCACCTATGAAATGTACCTGGCAGGAAGGCAACCGGATCACGCTGCTGGTCAATGGCGACGAGTACTACCCGGCCGTGTTTAAGGCAATTGACCAGGCTAAGCAGAAAGTGATCCTCGAAACCTTTATCTGGTTCGAAGACGACGTGGGCAAACAGCTACACAGCGTGCTGTTGCGCGCCGCCCGGCGCGGCGTCAAAATCGAAGCCCTGCTGGATGGCTATGGCTCACCGGATCTCAGCGATGAATTCGTTAATGAACTCACCTCCGCAGGCGTGGTGTTCCGCTACTACGATCCCGGCCCTCGCCTGTTCGGCATGCGTACCAACCTGTTCCGCCGGATGCACCGCAAAATTGTGGTGGTGGATGAGACGGTGGCATTTGTCGGCGGCATTAACTACTCCGCTGAGCACATGTCCGATTACGGTCCCGAGGCGAAGCAGGATTATGCCATTCGCATTGAAGGGCCAGTGGTTCAGGATATTTTGCTGTTCGAGCTGGAAAACCTGCCCGGTAAAGAGGCCGTACGCCGCTGGTGGAAACGCCGCCATCGTCCGGAAGAGAACCGCAAGCCCGGCGAAGCGCAGGCGCTGTTCGTCTGGCGGGATAACGGCGAGCATCGGGACGACATTGAACGTCATTACCTGAAGATGCTCGCCAACGCGAAGCGCGAGGTCATCATCGCCAATGCCTACTTTTTCCCGGGCTATCGCCTGCTGCATGCCATGCGTAATGCCGCCCGTCGCGGCGTACGCGTGAAGCTGATTGTGCAGGGCGAGCCGGATATGCCGATTGTCAAAGTCGGGGCGCGCCTGCTCTATAACTACCTGGTGAAGGGCGGCGTGCAGATTTATGAATATCGCCGCCGTCCGCTGCACGGCAAAGTCGCGCTGATGGACGACCACTGGGCGACCGTGGGCTCCAGCAACCTCGATCCGCTGAGCTTATCGCTCAATCTCGAAGCTAACCTGATCATTCACGATCGCCAGTTTAATCAGACCCTGCGGGATAACCTGCAGGCGTTGATCGTTAACGACTGCGTGCGCGTGGATGAATCCATGGTGCCGAAACGGAGCTGGTGGAACGTTGGCATCGGCGTCGTGGTGTTCCACTTCCTGCGCCACTTCCCGGCGATGGTCGGCTGGCTGCCGGCGCATACGCCAAAGCTTGCTCAGGTGGACCCGCCGGTACAACCCGAAATGGAAACCCAGGACCGCGTTGAAGCGGAAGATGGAGGCAAACCCTGATGTCGAAATCACATCCTCGCTGGCGGCTGGCAAAAAAAATCCTCACCTGGGTGTTCTTCATTGCGGTCGCGGTACTGCTGGTGGTCTACGCGCAGAAGGTGGACTGGGAAGAGGTGTGGAAGGTTATCCGCAACTATAACCGGCTGGTGCTGCTGAGCGCGGTTGGGCTGGTCATCGTCAGCTACCTGATGTACGGCTGCTATGACCTGCTCGGTCGCGCCTACTGCGGCCACAAGCTGGCTAAACGTCAGGTGATGCTGGTGTCGTTTATCTGCTACGCCTTTAACCTGACGCTGAGCACCTGGGTGGGCGGCATCGGCATGCGCTATCGCCTCTACTCGCGGCTCGGCCTGCCGGGCGGGACCATCACGCGTATTTTCTCGTTAAGCATCACCACCAACTGGCTGGGCTATATTCTCCTCGGCGGGGTGATTTTCACCATCGGCGTGGTGCAGCTGCCCGCGCACTGGTATATCGACGAGGCCACGCTGCGCATTCTCGGCATTGTGCTGCTGCTGATCATCGCCGTGTATCTGTGGGCCTGCGCCTTTGCTAAGCGTCGCCATATGACCCTCAAAGGGCAAAAGCTGGTGCTGCCTTCCTGGAAGTTTGCGGTGCTGCAGATGGCGGTATCCAGCGCCAACTGGATGGCGATGGGGGCAATCATCTGGCTGTTGATTGGCGAGGATGTGAATTACTTCTTCGTGCTGGGCGTGCTGCTGGTGAGCAGTATCGCTGGGGTGATTGTGCATATTCCGGCGGGGATCGGCGTGCTGGAGGCGGTGTTTATCGCGCTGCTTGCGGGGGAACATGTCTCTCAGGGAACGATTATCGCGGCTCTGCTGGCGTACCGCATGCTCTATTACTTCCTGCCGCTGGCGCTGGCAACGGTCTGTTATCTGGTGCTGGAGAGTCGGGCGAAAAAGCTGAGAGCGAAGAATGAGAAGGCGATGGCGAAATAACCCCCCCTCGCCCCGGCCCTCTCCCCAAAGGGGAGAGGGTTAGGGTGAGGGGCCGTCTTTAGCGACGGTTGCCGAAAATCCGCAGCAGCATCAGGAACAGGTTGATGAAGTCCAGATACAGCGTCAGCGCGCCAAGAATCGAGTATTTGCGCAGGTTTGAACTGTCGCGCACGTCGATCTGCTCACCGATGTTTTTCAGCTTCTGGGTGTCATAGGCCGTCAAGCCAACGAAGACCACCACCCCGATGTAGGTCACGGCCCACATCAGCGCGTCGCTCTTGAGCCACAGGTTCACCAGCGACGCCAGCACAATCCCTATCAGCCCCATAAACAGCATGTTGCCAAAGCCGCTCAGGTCACGTTTGGTGGTGTAACCGTACAGGCTCATTACACCGAACATCCCGCCGGTCACCACAAAGGTGCTGGCGATGGAGGAGTAGGTGTAAACGATGAAAATACTGGAGAGCGTCAGCCCGGTCAGCGCCGAATAGAGCATAAACAGCGTGGTCGCCATGCCCGCGCTGAGCTTGTGCACCAGCCCGGAGAGCACAAACACCAGCGCCAGCTGCGCGATAATCAGCCCAAAGAAGGTGATTTTGCTGGAGAAGATAAACATCATCAGTTCAGGCGTGTTTGCTGCATACCACGCGATGAACGCCGTCAGCAGCAGGCCGACCGTCATCCAGCCGTACACCTGAGCCATATAGGTCTGCAGCCCGCTACGGGTCTGCTGTACTATTGAATCGGAACGCGGAAATCGGTCCATGATTCACTCCTGATTAAGATTAAGTAAACACACACGTTAAGAGTAACACATCCACGTAAACCGACTACCAACGGCTGGCGGCCTGTTTATCGCTGTCGCGTGATTCCACCCAGCGCTCGCCTTCCGGCGTGGCTTCGCGTTTCCAGAACGGCGCTTTGGTCTTGAGGTAATCCATAATGAACTCACCTGCCGCAAACGCGCTGCCACGGTGCGCGCTGGTGACGCCAACAAAAACGATCTCTTCGCCAGGCCACATCTCACCGATGCGGTGAATCACCGTGACGCGACCAAGCGGCCAGCGGCCCCGCGCCTCGTCGACAATCGCCGCCAGCGATTTCTCGGTCATCCCCGGATAGTGCTCCAGCGTCAGCGCCTTCACGCTGTCACCGAGGTTGTGGTTGCGCACTTTGCCGGTAAAGGTAACGACCGCACCGTCTTCATCGCGTTCCGCCAGCCAGTCATATTCTGTACCGACGTTAAAGCGCTCAGGACCGACCAGAATTCGGGTTTCTGCCATCTTAACCCCCTGTGACCGGCGGGAAGAAGGCCACTTCATCCCCTTCAGCCAGCGGGTGGGTGAATTCCACCAGCGTCTGGTTAACGGCGGCCAGCAGCTTGCCTTCATCCAGCGCCAGCGCCCAGCGGTCGCTTTGTGCCGCCAGATGCGCGCGCAGGGCGGCGACATTTTCAAAAGAGGCGTCCAGCGTCAGGCTGTCGGTATTGACCAGCTCGCGCACCTGGGCGAAAAAGAGCACTTTAATCATGGCTGTCCACCTTAAAATCACCGGATTTGCCGCCGCTTTTTGCCAGCAGGCGAACCGGGCCAATCACCATATCTTTCTGCACCGCTTTGCACATGTCGTAGATGGTCAGCGCGGCGACGGAGGCCGCCGTCAGGGCTTCCATCTCCACGCCGGTTTTGCCGGTTAAGCGGCACAGGGACTCAATGCGTACGCGGTTATGCTCCGGCTGCGCCTGCAGGTTCACTTCCACCTTGCTCAGCATCAGCGGGTGGCAGAGCGGAATGAGATCCCAGGTCCGTTTTGCAGCCTGAATACCGGCGATACGCGCGGTGGCAAAGACGTCGCCCTTGTGGTGGCTGCCGTCGATAATCATCGCCAGCGTTTCAGGAAGCATGGTGACGAACGCTTCCGCGCGCGCCTCGCGCACCGTTTCGGCTTTGGCGGAGACGTCCACCATATGCGCTTCGCCAGCGGCGTTAATGTGGGTCAGTTGTGACATAGCTTATTTCTTTAAATGGGGATGGAAATTACACGGACGGGTACGGGCATCCAGCTGCGGGGCGATGATGTTTTCCCACGCGGTGCGGCAGGCTTTGGTCGAGCCCGGCATGGCGAAAATCAGGGTTTTGTTAGCTACCCCGGCAACGGCGCGCGACTGGAGCGTGGAGGTACCAATCTCTTCAAACGAGAGCATGCGGAACACTTCGCCGAAGCCTTCCACCTCGCGGTCAAACAGCGGGATAAGCGCTTCGGGGGCCTGATCGCCTGCGGTAAAGCCGGTGCCGCCGGTGATCAGCACCACCTGCACCTCATCACTCGCAATCCACTGCGACACCTGCGCGCGAATGGCGTAGCGGTTCTCCTTCACGATCGCTTTATCGACGATGTTATGCCCCGCGTCATGGGCCGCGTCGCGCAGCCAGTGGCCGGAAGTATCATCTTCCTCGCCACGACGGTCGGAAACGGTAAGGATAGCAATGCGTGTCGGGATAAATTCTGCGCTTACCTGACTCATCTTCTGATTCCTTCTTAAGCCTGATTACCCGCCGATGTAAGACAGGTTCTGAGTAATGCCGGTGTTGCCCTGATGCAGGAAGTGGGTCTGTTTTTTGTGCGTCAGCGCTTCAGAAATGCGCGCTTCAAGCGCGTCCTGCTGGGCATCGTCTGCCAGCAGATCGCGAAGATCGACGCCGCCGTCGCCGAACAGGCAGAGATGAAGCTTGCCAACGGAGGAGACGCGAAGACGATTACAGCTGGCGCAGAAGTCTTTCTCATAGGGCATGATAAGCCCAATCTCGCCTTCGTAATCCGGGTGACAGAAGACCTGTGCCGGGCCGTCGCTGCGCTGGCGAATCTGGTGGATCCAGCCACGTTTCAGCAGCTCGTCGCGCAGCACCATGCCGGAGATGTGATGACGGCGAAACAGCTCGCTGCCCTCGCCCGTTTCCATCAGCTCGATAAAACGCAGTTGAATGGGGCGCGGCTTGATCCACGCCAGAAAGGTGTCCAGCTGATGATGGTTAACGTCGCGCATCAGCACCGTGTTGACTTTGACCTTGTCGAACCCGGCGGTAAAGGCCGCGTCGATGCCGTCCATGACCTGGCGGAATTTGTCCTGCCCGGTAATGGCGTGAAACTGCCGGGCATCAAGGCTGTCTACGCTGACGTTGATAGCGGTTAAGCCAGCGTCGCGCCAGTTCGCCACGTCACGTGCCATGCGGTAACCGTTGGTGGTCACCGCGATCTGGCGGATACGTTCGTTTTCACGCACGGCGGCAATGATGTCGGGGAAATCGCGGCGCAGGGAGGGTTCGCCCCCGGTCAAACGAACTTTTTCCGTACCGAGCTCAGAGAACGCACGCGTGACGCGACGCACTTCATCCACGGAGAGAAAGCCGTTATTGGTAACGCTGCCCGGTTTGTAGCCGTCGGGCAGGCAGTAGGTGCAACGGAAGTTGCACACATCGGTAATCGACAGACGTAAGTAAAAAAACTTACGCGCGAAAGCATCAGTAAGTTGTGAAGCCATGTACACCTTTCCAGATCGGGAGGCACAGTCATTTCTTTCTGTACCCTGGTGGCCTATTCGCCACGGCCAGGGCGCCATATCGTTCGACACAGGCGCCAGGGCTAGAGTGTATGTTTTCAATTTCGAAAACGTGGTTATGGCGATAGTAGCGCGGAAATTCTCACTTCGCCATCATCGCCTTTCGCTATATAATTATGTATATAGCGACTCAGTCCTGCATTTTCGCTACAGAATACCTAAAAACCGCACTTTCGCATTGATATACGTCATTTTGCATTGGGTGGGGCATCGTCTTTTAGGGGTAGTTAGGTTACTGTTATGCGATTGATGGTGATAAGGAATACGTATGCGCAGTCGCACTTTTGCGGATCTTGACCGAGTGGTCGCTCTTGGCGGAGGCCACGGTCTGGGCCGTGTTATGTCCTCTTTGTCGTCACTCGGCTCACGGCTGACAGGGATAGTGACCACCACCGATAACGGTGGCTCAACCGGGAGGATCCGACGCGCCGAAGGCGGGATAGCCTGGGGTGATATGCGCAACTGTCTGAACCAGCTTATTACAGAGCCGAGCGTCGCGTCAGCGATGTTTGAGTACCGTTTTGGCGGCAATGGCGAGCTTTCCGGGCATAACCTGGGAAATTTAATGCTTAAAGCGCTGGATCACCTTAGCGTGCGGCCGCTTGAAGCCATCAATTTAATTCGAAACCTGCTGAAAGTGGATGCGTTTCTGATCCCGATGTCTGAACAGCCGGTGGATTTGATGGCGATTGATGCCGACGATCACGAAGTATACGGCGAAGTGAACATCGACCAGCTTCTGCTGCCACCAAAAGAGCTGATGACCTACCCGAGCGTGCCGGCCACGCGAGAAGCGGTGGAAGCCATCGGGGAAGCGGATCTTATCCTGATCGGTCCAGGCAGTTTTTACACCAGCCTGATACCAATCCTGCTGGTGAAAGAGCTGGCGCAGGCGCTGCGTCGCACCCCTGCCCCAATGGTTTACATCGGTAACCTGGGCCGTGAGCTGAGCCCGGCGGCGGCGAGCCTGTCGCTGGCGGACAAACTCAGTTTGATGGAGCATTACGTCGGCAAGAAAATCATCGACGGCGTGGTGGTGGGGCCAAAAGTGGATGTGTCCGGGATTGGCGATCGTCTGGTGGTGCAGGAGCCACTGGAGGCTTCAGACATCAAGTATCGCCACGACCGCCACCTGCTGCGTGAAGCGCTGGAGAAGGCGATTCAGGCACTGGGTTAGGTTCGTTTGGTGCGGCCTGATGCCCTCACCCACTGGGCTGAGGGTTCCCCACAAAATAATGCCAGCACGGACGACCCCCTCTCGCTTGAGGGAGAGGGCGGGGTGAGGGGGAACATACGGCTCTGGTGGTCATTCCGTTCACTTCACGTTCCTTGCTACTCTGTGAGGACATGACCGGTGAACGTGCCAGGGCGGCTCAATCGCCACCGCCCTGGCGACCCGGGCTCCCGGCGGTAAATCGCCGCTTCGCGGTACCCTCAGCTTATTCCTTCAGGCTATCGGGTCGGGCATGAGCCTGCATCCCTGCAGGCCACGCCCTCTCGGCGCATCCCTGCGCCTCGCCCCGGCCTTACGGAAACGCTTCGGCGATTTACAGCCGGACCTGGGCATCGCTGAAAGCCTTAACTCGTTCTGAAACAACCTTATTGCTTCTGTCTAAAAATTACTGGGGATTCCTCAGCCCACGGGGAGAGGGAGAAAACAACGCTTATTCACGATGCCGCAATAAACAGATCCCGCAGCTGATGCAGCTGGTCGCGGATCTGCGCCGCCTCTTCGAACTCCAGGTTCTGGGCGTGCTGCATCATCTGTCCTTCCAGCTCGTGGATTTTCTGCTGCAGCGCTTTCGGCGTGAGTACGACAGTATCTTCTTCCACCACTGAACGCGCCTTGCCGCGACCTTTCGCTTTGGTCTTCGCAATGTTCTGACCCAGCGCCAGGATATCCACCACCTTCTTGTTCAGCCCCTGCGGCGTAATGCCGTGCTCTTCGTTGTAGCGCTGCTGTTTCTCGCGGCGGCGCTCCGTTTCGCCAATCGCTTTCGCCATCGACGGGGTGATTTTATCACCGTACAGAATCGCTTTACCGTTGACGTTACGCGCGGCGCGACCAATGGTCTGGATTAGCGAACGTTCAGAACGCAGGAAGCCCTCTTTATCGGCGTCCAGAATCGCCACCAGCGAGACTTCCGGCATATCCAGACCTTCTCGCAGCAGGTTAATCCCCACCAGCACGTCAAATTCGCCCAGACGCAGATCGCGGATAATCTCCATGCGCTCCACGGTGTCGATATCCGAGTGCAGATAGCGCACCTTCTCACCGTGTTCTTCCAGATACTCAGTCAGGTCTTCCGCCATGCGCTTGGTGAGCGTCGTCACCAGCACGCGCTCGTTGATGGCGGAACGGGCGCGAATTTCCGAGAGCAGATCGTCTACCTGGGTCGCCACCGGGCGCACCTCAATAATCGGGTCCAGCAGCCCGGTCGGACGAACCACCTGGTCAACGACCTCATCGCCAGATTTCTCCAGCTCGTAGTTGCCCGGCGTGGCCGAGACGTAGATAGTTTGCGGTGCCAGCGCCTCAAACTCTTCAAACTTCATCGGACGGTTATCCAGCGCTGACGGCAGGCGGAAGCCATACTCCACCAGCGTCTCTTTACGTGCCCGGTCACCGCGGTACATCCCACCGATCTGCGGGATCGTAACGTGGGATTCGTCGATCACCAGCAAACCGTCTGCCGGAAGGTAATCAAACAGCGTCGGCGGCGGCTCGCCCGGCCCGCGCCCGGAGAGGAATCGCGAGTAGTTTTCGATACCCGAGCAGTAGCCCAGCTCGTTCATCATCTCCAGATCGAACTGGGTGCGCTGGCTCAGGCGCTGCTCTTCCAGCAGCTTATTGTTGGCCAGAAGCACCTTACGGCGCTCTGCAAGCTCCTCTTTAATCTCTTCCATCGCCTGTACGATACGCTCGCGTGGCGTCACGTAGTGCGTTTTCGGGTAGATGGTAAAACGCTGGATCACCGACTCAACGTGTCCGGTCAGCGGGTCGAAGAGCGACAGGCGTTCAACCTCTTCGTCAAACAGCTCGACGCGCAGCGCCATATCGTCCGATTCCGCCGGGAAGATGTCGATCACCTCACCGCGTACGCGGAAGGTACCGCGCTGGAACGCCTGGTCGTTACGGGTGTACTGCAGCTCGGCCAGACGGCGCAAAATGGCGCGCTGGTCGATGATCATCCCCTGCGTCAGGTGCAGCATCATCTTCAGGTAGAGATCCGGGTCACCCAGACCGTAAATCGCGGAAACAGACGCAACCACAACCACATCGCGACGCTCAAGCAGCGCCTTGGTCGCAGATAGTCGCATCTGTTCGATGTGTTCGTTCACCGAGGCATCTTTCTCAATGAAGGTGTCAGAGCTCGGCACATAGGCTTCCGGCTGGTAGTAATCGTAGTAGGAGACGAAATACTCTACGGCGTTTTCCGGGAAGAACTCTTTCATCTCACCGTAAAGCTGGGCTGCGAGCGTTTTATTGGGCGCAAGCACCATTGTGGGGCGCTGAAGGTCCGCAATCACGTTAGCGATGGTGAACGTTTTACCCGAGCCGGTTACCCCCAGCAGCGTCTGGTGCGCCAGCCCGTCTTCCAGCCCCTCTTTAAGGCGACGGATCGCCTCAGGCTGATCGCCAGATGGACGGAAAGCAGAATTCAGTTTGAACGGTTTACTCATGGGCGACGACCTGATGACGTTATTAAGCGGCAGGTGAGTAATTTTACTCCTTGTTGCCAGGAATGCCAGTAAAAAACACTGGATGAAAAACCAGTAGCGTGTCAGGATATTTAGCATAGCGGCGGTGTGATTAGCGCGTTAGCGTACAAAATTTGGGCTCTGACGAGATAAAAAACCAGCCAGGTTGGGTTATCCCCAGAACTTTTTCTTTTTTAACATTTGTCAAGCCAGGTAATGGTAGTTTTGTGGCAACGAGTGACACTTTCATGACGGTAATTGCTTTTATCTAAGCAATTAAATTATAAAAGATATTTTCTAAAGCCGCGTTTCGCGCCAATTTGGGCGAAAGCCCCGTCTTCTCTCGCTTATCGCGTGTTTTCTAACTCTCATGCACATGGTTATCCACAGGAATAGTGGATAACTGCTTCCAGCCCGTATGGACTGCCGCTCAGCAAATTCCCGGATTTTCCCACGAAGCGGCAACAAAAAATTTTTATAGCTATTTTTTGACGATAAACAGTTGCGTCATTCATAACCAACCGATGCGATCCTGCTCACATTTCCGCCATTTTTCGGCCTGCACCACGACTCAACATTCCCGGCACCGCCGATGTGCAGCCCACGCGTTTTTACCCTGCTCTCCTGCGGTTTATTCCTAAAAAAGTCGTTTTTTTAATCAACTTACGGTTTCTGGCAGGCGTTTTGCAGTATCGAAACAGGTCTTACCCCTACGCATTTTTAAGGAGAAAAAGATGTTGAGTCTGCGTGCAGTGAATCAGTTTTACGGAAGCCAACATACGCTATGGAACGTGGATTTGGATTTTCCGCAGGGCATGTGTACAGGCGTCGTTGGCCTGCCGGGGATGGGCAAGACCACCCTGATGAACTGCATTACCGGAAACGTCCCCGTCGAAAGCGGCACGATTATCTGGCATGAAGCGGGCGCACCGCCGCGCGATTTGCTCAGCCAGATGCCAGAGCAGCGCTCAGGGCCAGGGATTGGGTATGTCCCGCAGGACAGGCGTATTTTTTCTCAGCTGACGATTGAGGAGAATCTGCATATTGCCATGCGGGCGGTAGGGAAACCCGACCCGGCAGCGAAAAGCGACGTGTACGATCTGTTCCCGGAACTGTACGCGCGACGTCAGACGCGAGGAAACGCCCTTTCGCCAGACGACCAGTATCAGCTGGCGCTGGCGAATGCACTGGTCAACCGCCCGAGGATGCTGATTCTGGATGAGCCCATGCACGGCGCGGGACACAGCTTTGCCCAGAAGCTGGCGCAGCTGCTGGTGCGCTTAAGCCGGGAATTAGGCATGACGGTGCTGTTAGCGGAGCAGCAGCTGTCGTTTATCCGCCGGGTCGCGGACCGTTTCTGCATGCTTTATCGCGGTCGTAACGTGGCGCAGGGCCACGTTAGCGAGCTGAACGATGAGCTTATTGCCCACTGGATGTCACGGGAAGCAAGGCGCTGAGGTTGAGATAGCGCCCGGTTTCAGCCTGCTCAGCATCACCGGCAATCCAGGGGATTTCCCCGAGGAACGGTGCCGGTAGCACGCGCTTCAGGGTCGCCAGATACTCCTGATGCCGCTTGCCCGGCGCAACCACGTCGTTGGCTATCCAGCCTGCCAGCGTCAGCCCTGCCTGCTGAACGGCCTGCGCCGTCAGCATGGCGTGATTGATGCAGCCCAGCTTCACGCCGACGACCAGAATCACCGGAAGCTGCTCGGCCTGCACCCAGTCAGCAAACGTCTGCGCATCCGAAAGCGGCGTAAACCAGCCGCCCGCACCTTCCACCAGCACCCAGTCGGCCTGGCTTTCCAGCGTCCGTAACCCGGCAGAAAGCACGGCGAAATCAATCGGACGGCCTTCGTCAGCGCTGATAATGTGCGGCGAGGTCGGCTCGGCAAAGGTGTATGGATTCACCGCTGAATAGGCGAGTTCACGCGTGCTGTTACGCTGGAGCGCCAGCGCGTCGGTGTTGCGTAACCCTTCCGCCGTCATCTCGCTGCCGGAGGCGACAGGCTTATATCCGGCGGTATTTTTTCCGAGCAGTCGTGCCGCCTGCAACAGCGCAGCGCTGGCAACCGTTTTGCCCACTTCCGTATCCGTGCCGGTAACAAAATAACGTTCAGTCACGTTCGATAATCCCATGAAAAAGTTGATAAGTGAGCGGGAAGCTGCCCCGCACCTGCGGCCACGCCAGATCCAGGCGTTGCAGTTGCCCCCGGGTCAGCGGTTTTTTCTCCCGCCCGGCGTGCAGGTGCGTGGCGCCGATGCCCTTCAGCGAGCGCATGGCGCTGAACGCATCGTCGAAGTTGAGGGTGATGGTCTGCACCGTGCTGCGACAGCGCCAGCCTGCCAGCGCCTGCGTCACCTGCTCATGCGATAAGAAACGGTTAGCGTGCGGCTGCTCATCCACCGCTTTCCACGCCTGATTCAGCTCTGGCAGCGAACTTTCCAGCAAGGTGGTAAAGGCCACCTTTCCGCCCGGTCGTGCGACGCGATAAAGCTCGCGTAACGCCTGCGGCAGGCTGCTGCACCACTGCACCGCCAGATGGCTCCAGACCAGATCGAACTGCGCGTCCGCCAGCGGGATCGCCTCGATATCCGCCACCAGGTAGTGATGCGCTACCTGCTGCTGGCGCGCTTCGTTCAGCATGGCAGGCGACAGGTCGATGGCCGTCACCTCGCTCCACGCATCACGCCAGTAGCGGCTGTTGCTGCCGGGGCCGCATCCGGCGTCCAGCACCCGCGGGAAGCGGTTCTCGCCAAGCGCGGCCAGAAGCCCCTGCGCGCTCTGGCGCTGCAGTTCATCGTGCTGCGAATAGCTCCGCGCGGCCCGGCCAAACGCCGCCGCAACGGCCTGCTTATTCACCGGCATCATGAAGCACCTCCAGCAGCGTCTGGATATCCTGCGCCTCATGCGCCGCCGTCAGGGTTAAGCGCAGCCGCGCGGTGCCCGGCGGGACGGTTGGCGGGCGAATGGCCGTCACCCACATGCCGCGCTCGCGCAGCGCCTGTGCCAGCGCCAGCGCGCGGCCGTTTTCGCCGACAATCACCGGCTGGATGGCGCTCTGCGAATCGGGACTGTGGAAGGGCAGCGCCGCTAACCCCTGGCGGAAGCGGGAGATGTGCTCTGCCAGCCGCTGGCGACGTTCATCCCCTTCTGCGCTGCGGATCACCGCCAGCGACGCAGACAGCGCCACGGCCTGCGCCGGGGGCATGCTGGTGCTGTAGATCAAGTGTCGGGCAAACTGCAGCAGATAGTCGGCGACGGACTCGCTGCACAGCACGGCGGCGCCGCTGACGCCAAACCCTTTGCCGAAGGTGACAATCAGCAGCTCCGGCTTCACGTTTTGCTGATGCGCGCTGCCGCGACCTTCGTCGCCCATTACGCCAGTGCCGTGGGCATCGTCCACCAGCAGCCAGGCGTTTTGCCGCTTTGCGGCCTCGTGCAGCGCGGCAAGCGGCGCGCTGTCGCCGTCCATGCTGAACACGCCTTCGGTGACCGCCAGCTGCTGCCCCTCGCAGGGTTTGCCCAGCAGCGTAGCGAGCTGCTCCGCATCGTTATGGGCAAAGCGGCGCAGCTGCGCCGGACTTAAGTTTGCCGCCTCCAGCAGCGAGGCGTGGCTTAAGCGGTCAGCGACAATGCGGTCCTCTTTTCCCATCAGGGCCGCGATAACCGCCTGGTTGGCGGCAAAGCCGGAGATAAACAGCAGCGCACGCGGGTAGCCCAGCCAGTCGGCCAGCGCTTCCTCCAGCGTATGATGCGCCGTGGTGTAGCCGCTGACGTGCCCCGAGCCGCCGCTGCCCACGCCAAACCGCTCCGCGCCCTGTTGCCAGGCGCGGACGATGGCCGGATGCTGGCTCAGGCCGAGATAATCGTTGCTGGAGAAATTACAAAACTGCCGCCCCTCGCGGGTCAGAAAACGGCCTGCGCCGTTTTCCACCACCCTGCGTACGCGAAACGCCTCTGCCGCCCGGCGTTCTTCCAGCGCGGCATTAATCCGTGCCTGCCAGGTCATACGGCTGCCGCGTTATAGAACTGGTCGGTGTCGGCGTTGAAAATCTGCTGCTCCAGCTGCTGCTGTTGCTCGTTATCGCCCGTCAGCACCTCGGTCTGGTGCGGGTTCAGCCCCAGCTTGCGGAACAGCTGAACGTCTTTGTCCTCTTCCGGGTTCGGCGTGGTCAGCAGCTTGCAGCCGTAGAAGATGGAGTTGGCCCCGGCCATAAAGCACATCGCCTGGGTCTGCTCGTTCATCTGCTCGCGACCGGCGGAGAGGCGTACGAAAGAGGTCGGCATCATGATACGCGCCACCGCGATGGTGCGGATAAAGTCAAACGCGTCCACGTCGTCGTTATCCGCCAGCGGCGTACCTTTGACCTTCACCAGCATGTTGATCGGCACGCTCTCCGGCGGAGTCGGCAGGTTCGCCAGCTGCAGCAGCAGGCCCGCGCGGTCTTTCACCGTTTCACCTAAGCCCACGATACCGCCGGAGCAGACCTTGATCCCCGCGTCACGCACTTTGTCCAGCGTGTCCAGGCGCTCCTGATAGGTGCGCGTGGTGATGATGTTGCCGTAAAACTCCGGCGAGGTGTCAAGGTTGTGGTTGTAGTAGTCCAGCCCCGCCGCCGAGAGGCGCTGCGCCTGCTCCTCGTTCAGCGTGCCGAGCGTCATACAGGCTTCGAGGCCCATCTCCTTCACGCCCTTCACCATCTGCTCCAGATACGGCATGTCGCGATCGTGCGGGTTCTTCCACGCTGCGCCCATGCAGAAGCGGGTTGAGCCGGCGTTTTTCGCCTTGCGCGCGGAATCGAGCACCTGCTCAACCTCCATCAGGCGTTCGGATTCAAGACCGGTTTTATAGCGCGCGCTCTGCGGGCAATATTTGCAGTCTTCAGGACAGGCACCGGTCTTGATCGACAGCAGCGTGCTGACCTGAACATGGCGGGGATCGAAGTGCTGACGATGCACCTGCTGCGCTTCAAACATCAGCTCCAGGAAAGGTTTGTTGAATAATTCAGTGACTTGCGACATCGTCCAGCGTGCGTGGTGAGCCATCGGGCTTCTCCAAAGGGTTTTGTTAATTGTCGGTTCGGTTTATACTTGTAAACCTAAAACTTTTCAAAATGGTTTACAAGTCGATTATGACCCAGGACGATCTCGCCTTCGACAAGCAGCATATCTGGCACCCTTACACCTCCACCACCCGCCCCCTTCCCGTCTATCCGGTGGCCTCGGCCCACGGCTGCGAGCTGCACCTCGCCAGCGGCGAGCGGCTGGTTGACGGGATGTCCTCCTGGTGGGCGGCCATTCACGGGTACAACCATCCTCGCCTGAACGCGGCGATGAAGGCGCAGATTGACCAGATGTCGCACGTGATGTTCGGCGGCATCACCCATCAGCCCGCGGTGGATTTATGCCGTCGCCTGGTGGCGATGACGCCTGAATCGCTGGAATGTGTCTTCCTGGCGGATTCCGGCTCGGTGGCGGTGGAAGTGGCGATGAAAATGGCGCTGCAGTACTGGCACGCGAAGGGCGAAACGCGACAGCGGTTCCTCACCTTCCGCAACGGCTATCACGGGGATACCTTCGGGGCGATGTCGGTGTGCGATCCGGACAACTCCATGCACAGCCTGTGGAAGGGCTATCTGCCGGAAAACCTGTTTGCCCCGGCCCCCCAGAGCCGCTTCGACGGCGAGTGGAACGAGATGGACATGGTCGGTTTCGCGCGGCTGATGGCGGCGCATCGTCATGAGATTGCCGCCGTGATCCTGGAGCCGATTGTGCAGGGCGCAGGTGGAATGCGGATGTACCATCCGGAATGGCTGAAGCGCATTCGCAGGATGTGCGACCGCGAGGGCATTCTGCTGATTGCCGATGAAATTGCTACCGGCTTTGGCCGCACCGGCAAGCTGTTTGCCTGCGAACATGCGGGCATTGCGCCGGATATTCTGTGTCTGGGCAAAGCGCTGACCGGCGGTACCATGACGCTTTCCGCCACTCTCACCACCCGCCAGGTTGCCGACACCATCAGCGACGGCGAGGCGGGCTGCTTTATGCACGGCCCGACGTTTATGGGCAACCCGCTGGCCTGCGCCGTCGCTAGCGAAAGCCTCGCCATTCTGGAGAGCGGCGAGTGGCAGACGCAGGTCGCAGCGATTGAGGCGCAGTTGAAAGACGCGCTGAGCGCCGCATCGGGTGCGAATTTCGTGGCCGACGTGCGCGTGCTGGGGGCCATCGGGGTGATTGAAACCACCCACCCGGTGAACATGGCGGCGCTGCAGCGCTTCTTCGTTGAGCAGGGCGTCTGGGTGCGGCCTTTTGGCAAGCTTATCTACCTGATGCCGCCGTACTGCATCACGCCCGAGCAACTGCGTAAATTAACCTACGCGGTCGTTACAGCCGTTAACATTCCCGCGCATTTCACGATTTAACCCCATGCGTTACACTTTTTGAATGAGTGAGTAACGAGGGAAATCGGATGAAAATCATCAGTAAAGATTTGCGCGACGGCGAAAAGCTGCCGGAACGTCACGTGTTTAACGGGATGGGTTATCAGGGGGATAATATCTCTCCCCATCTGGCGTGGGACGATGTGCCAGCGGGAACCAAAAGTTTTGTCGTGACCTGCTACGATCCGGATGCGCCAACCGGGTCGGGCTGGTGGCACTGGATCGTGGCAAACCTGCCCGCCGACACGCGCGTGCTGCCGCAGGGCTCCGGTTCCGATCTGGTTGCTCTGCCTGACGGTGCGATTCAGACGCGCACTGACTTTGGCAAAGCGGGCTACGGCGGCGCGGCGCCGCCAAAAGGGGAAACGCACCGCTATATCTTCACCGTGCACGCGCTGGATGTGGACAAGATTGAGGTCGACGAAGGGGCGAGTGGCGCGATGGTAGGGTTTAACGTGCATTTCCATTCGCTGGGTAGCGCGTCGATTACGGCGATGTATTCGTAAAAAAAGCCGGGTGGCGGCTACGCCTTACCCGGCCTACATTTCGTACTCGTAGGCCCGGTAAGCGCAGCGCCACCGGGCATAAAATCACAGCACCGAAGGTAACAGCCCCACCAGCCGTCCTTCCTCCAGAAGCTGCATCGCCTTATCAATATCCGGCGCAAAGAAGCGGTCGTCATCGTAGTGCGTAACGTGCTCGCGCAGCTCATGGCGCGCCTGCTCCAGCAGCGGGCTGGATTTTAGCCCTTCGCGCAGATCGATACCCTGACTTGCCGCCAGCCACTCCACCGCCAGCACGCCGCGGGTGTTTGAAGCCATCTCCCACAGACGACGCCCGGCAGCCGGTGCCATCGAGACGTGATCTTCCTGGTTCGCCGAGGTTGGCAGGCTGTCCACGCTATGCGGGTGCGACAGGGCTTTGTTCTCGCTTGCCAGCGCCGCCGCGGTCACCTGGGCAATCATAAAGCCCGAGTTCACCCCGCCGTTACGCACCAGGAACGGCGGCAGCTGGGACATATGTTTATCCATCATCAGCGCAATGCGGCGCTCGGATAACGCGCCGATTTCGGCAATCGCCAGGGCGATATTATCCGCCGCCATCGCCACCGGCTCGGCGTGGAAGTTGCCTCCGGATACCACCTCGTTTTCCTGGGCAAATACCAGCGGGTTGTCGGAGACCGCGTTGGCCTCCACCAGCAGCACCTCTGCCGCCTGGCGCAGCTGCGTCAGGCATGCGCCCATCACCTGCGGCTGGCAGCGCAGGGAATACGGATCCTGCACCTTCTCACAGTTATGGTGTGAATCGGCAATTTCGCTGGTGTCGGTAAGCACGTGACGGTACATCGCGGCAGCATCAATCTGCCCGCGCTGACCGCGCACCTCGTGGATGCGGGCATCGAACGGGCGACGCGAGCCCAGCACGGCTTCGGTGGTCAGCGCACCGCACACCACCGCCGAGGCAAACAGATCTTCCGCTTCAAACAGGCCGCGCAGCGCGAAAGCAGTCGATGCCTGCGTGCCGTTCAGCAGCGCCAGCCCCTCTTTCGCCGCCAGCGTGATCGGATTTAACCCGGCTTTTTTCAGCGCCTCTTTCGCAGGAAGCCACTCGCCCTGCCAGCGCGCTGTGCCTTCGCCGAGCAGCAGCAGCGACATGTGCGCCAGCGGCGCGAGGTCACCGGAGGCGCCGACGGAACCTTTTGCCGGGATCCACGGATAGACTTCCGCGTTCACCAGCGCCATCAGCGCCTGGATGACGCTCAGGCGGATGCCCGAGAAACCGCGCGCCAGGCTGTTGATTTTGAGGACCATCATCAGACGGACAATCTCATCGTCCAGCGGCTGACCCATGCCCGCCGCATGTGACAGCACCAGCGAACGCTGTAAGTTTTCCAGATCGTGCGTGGCGATGCGGGTCTGCGCCAGCAGGCCAAAACCGGTGTTGATCCCGTAGGCGGTACGCCCTTCGGCAACGATGGCTTCCACGCAGGCGACGCTGTCGTTTATCGCGGCGTGGGCGCTTTCATCAAGTGAAAGGGTGATCGGTTTACGCCAGACGTTACGCAGCTGTTTGAGCGTCAGCGAGCCCGGAGTGAGAGTTAAGGCGTTCATTTATGCTTTCCTTGTGTGGCAGGGATCATCGGCAGGTTCAGCCCCTGCTCTTTGGCACAATCAATGGCAATCTCGTAACCCGCATCCGCGTGACGCATCACGCCGGTGGCCGGGTCGTTGTGCAGCACGCGGGCGATACGCGCGGCGGCTTCATCGGTTCCGTCGCAGACGATGACCATCCCGGAGTGCTGGGAGAAGCCCATCCCGACGCCGCCGCCGTGATGCAGTGATACCCAGGTCGCGCCGCTGGCGGTATTCAGCAGGGCGTTCAGCAACGGCCAGTCGGAGACCGCATCCGAGCCGTCGCGCATGGCTTCGGTTTCACGGTTCGGGCTGGCGACGGAGCCGGAGTCCAGGTGGTCACGGCCAATGACGATCGGCGCGGTGACTTCACCGCTGCGCACCATTTCGTTGAAGGCCAGGCCGAGCTTTTGCCGCCACTCCAGTCCCACCCAGCAGATACGCGCCGGCAGGCCCTGGAAGCTGATGCGCTCGCGGGCCATGTCCAGCCAGTGGTGCAGGTGTTCGTCGTCTGCGACGATCTCCTTCACTTTGGCGTCGGTTTTGTAGATATCTTCAGGATCGCCGGACAGGGCCACCCAGCGGAACGGGCCGATGCCGCGGCAGAACAGCGGGCGAATATAAGCAGGAACAAATCCCGGGAAGTCGAACGCATTATTTACGCCCATCTCTTTCGCCATCTGGCGGATGTTGTTGCCGTAGTCAAAGGTCGGAATGCCCATCTTGCTGAAGGCCAGCATTGCGGAGACGTGCTCGGCCATAGCGCGTTTCGCGGCGAGTACCGTTCCTTCCGGGTCGGTCTCCGCTTTTTGCTGATACTCTTCCCATGTCCAGCCTTTTGGCAGGTAACCGTGCAGCGGATCGTGGGCGCTGGTCTGGTCGGTGACCAGATCCGGACGCACACCGCGGGCAACAAGTTCAGGAACGATATTGGCCGCGTTGCCGCACAGGGCAATCGACACCGCTTTACCTTCAGCGGTGTATTTTTTGATGCGCGCCAGCGCGTCATCAAGGTTATCAGCCTGTTCGTCGACGTAACGGGTACGCAGACGGAAATCAATACGGCTCTGCTGACACTCAATGTTCAGCGAGCAGGCACCGGCCAGCGTGGCGGCCAGCGGTTGCGCGCCGCCCATCCCGCCCAGACCGGCGGTGAGTACCCAGCGGCCTTTCAGCGAGCCGTTGTAGTGCTGGCGACCGGCTTCCACGAAGGTTTCGTAGGTGCCCTGCACAATCCCCTGGCTGCCGATGTAGATCCAGCTCCCGGCGGTCATCTGGCCGTACATCGCCAGCCCTTTCGCATCGAGTTCGTTGAAGTGCTCCCAGGTGGCCCAGTGCGGCACGAGGTTAGAGTTGGCGATCAGCACGCGCGGCGCGTTCTTGTGGGTTTTAAATACGCCAACCGGCTTGCCGGACTGCACCAGCAGGGTTTCGTCGTTTTCGAGTTCGGTCAGGGATTTTACAATTGCGTCATAGCATTCCCAGTTGCGCGCGGCGCGGCCTATGCCGCCGTAGACCACCAGCTCGTGGGGGTTTTCCGCCACCTCAGGATCAAGGTTGTTCATCAACATGCGCAGCGGGGCTTCGGTGAGCCAGCATTTAGCGGTAAGCGTGGTGCCGCGCGCGGCGCGGATATCCTGCTGGCGGTATTTACCTGACGACATTGTGTGCTCCTCATAAGGGACAGATGATGCATTTAGATATACTTGTATAGACAAGCACACACAAGGTCGTATTTAACAAAAAAGATACAATTTTGTTATATTGCGTTAGCGATCACGCTTATAAAACTTATGACATAAAGTGGCCCTGCAGCCGGTAACGGTTCCCCGGGAATAGCAGTCGGGCATGCGACACAATGTGCGACGATGACCAGGTCCGGCGGCGTATCAGCAGGCACGGATCGTGCTCTTTGATGCGCAACAGCTCGCACTCCTGCGGCGCGGCGCGCACCGCTTCCACAATGTGCTCCCCTTCCGTGAGCGGGGCGACGAGCGAGAGATACGCGTGCGGCGTGGTGTGGGTGTAATCCTGGTTCAGATAGTCCGGGATCCGTTCAGCGTTCACGCAGCGATCTTCAATCTGCACCGGGATGTCATTTTCGAAATGCACCATCACGGAGTGGAAGATACGGCTGCCTTCTTTGACGTTCAATTCTACGGCCTGCTCGGGGCTGGCCTGTGTCTCTTCCAGCACCAGCACTTCGCAGCGGTGCTGATGATTTCGTGCAGCAATTTCGTCCGCGATGCTGCGGATTTCAAACAGCGCCGACTGTCCTTTTGGCTCGGCGACAAAGGTTCCGACGCCCTGCAAACGCACCAGCAGCCCTTCATCGGTCAGTTCACGCAGTGCGCGGTTGATGGTCATTCGGCTAAAGCCAAACTGCGCCACCAGCTCCGCCTCAGACGGAATACGGTCGTGTGGTCGCCAGACGCCGGCGGCGATTTTTTCGCTGATCGCCTGCTTCACCTTTTCGTAAAAAGGCGCAGGAGGGCTCGACTGCGGCAGGGGCGAGCGTGAAAACATCATGACTCCTTGAATGTTGTTATGCCCACCAGTGAGCAATTTGCCAGGCCAGACGGGCGGCGAGCTTAGCGCCCTGTCCGTCCCGATCGTACTGCGGGTTAAACTCTACCAGATCGGCGGCCTGTAGCTTACCGCTGCGACAGATTTGTTCAATAACCGGTAGCAGATCCAGCGCCGGAACCCCTAACGCGGCCGGAGCGGAAACAGCAGGCATCTCGCTGGCGGGCAGGACGTCAAGGTCGATTGTCAGGTAGACACGATCGGCCTGTGCCAGCACCTTTTCCAGCACCGAGAGTGCCTCGCGCCTGAAATGAAGATCTTCCACCAGCATGACGTTCAGACGATGGGCCTCATCCCACAGTGCCTGCGTGTTCGCCGCCCGACTCACCCCAAAGCAGGCGTACTGAAATTCACGCCCGCGCTCATCGCAGTAGTGCGCCAGCTGACGAAACGGGGTACCGGACGTCGCCCGTTCTGCCTTGCGCAGGTCAAGATGCGCGTCAAGGTTTATCACCGCCACGCGCTCGCCAGGGAACGCATCCAGAACCCCCCGGCCGTGCGCCCAGGCGGTTTCGTGCCCGCCGCCAAAGACCAGCGTGCGCATTCCGGACTGCTGGCAGGCCGTGACGGCATCGCTTAACGCCCGTTGTGCGGCTTCCAGCTCATCGCCTTCAACGTACACCGAGCCCATGTCCGACAGCCGCTCGTGTCCCTCATGGCTTGCCATATTTGCCAGCGCTTTGCGCAAAACATCAGGAGAGAGCGCGGCGCCGGGCCTGCCATGATTGCGTTTAACCCCGGCATCGCACTCGAATCCTATCAGCGCGATGCCGGATGAAAGCGGCGTGAACTGCCCCTGCTGCTTTATCGTCTGGAAAATACGCGTTGCATTGCTGGCCTCGGCGCTGTCGTCGCGCCCCTGCCAGACCGTATCGGCTACGGGCCGCCATAACCTCATACAGCCTCCCCACGAAAAATACGTTGATAAAGCGGATTGCGTCCCGGCTCGTAGACCATCTCAACCGGATGGTAAGCATCCCAGACGATAAAATCAGCGACAAACCCTGCCCGCAGCTGCCCGTGGGTTACGCCACGGCCCAGCGCCTGCGCGGCATGGCGCGTGACGCCAGCCCAGGCCTCTTCAGGGGTGAGGCCAAACTGGACGCAGGCCATGTTCATCGCCAGGTGCAGGCTGGCAAACGGGCTGGTGCCGGGGTTATAGTCGGTGGCAACGGCCATCGGCACCCCTTGTTTTCTGAGCTGTTCAACCGGCGGACGCTGGCGCTCCTGCAGAAAATAGAACGCGCCGGGGAGCAGTACCGCAACCGTACCGCTTTGCGCCATCGCCTGAACGCCTGCGTCGTCGAGATATTCAATATGATCGGCCGAGAGCCCTTTATACCGGCTGACCAGTGCCGCGCCACCCTGATTCGACAGCTGCTCGACATGCCCTTTCACCGGGATACCCAGCGCGGCGGCAGCCTGGAAGAGGCGCTCGGTTTGCGACGGGGTAAAGCCGACGTTTTCACAAAACACATCTACCGCTTCATATAACTCTTTCTGCCACAGCGCGGGCAGGATTTGCTCGCAGACCAGCGTGAGGTACGCATCCGGATCCTGTCGGTATTCCGCCGGGACCGCATGCGCGGCAAGCAGCGTTGGGCTGATATCGATCGGGTTATTGAGGCTCAGCTGGCGGGCAACCTGCAGCATCTTCTCTTCGGTATCAAGGTTGAGCCCGTATCCCGATTTGATTTCAACTGTCGTCACACCTTCATTTATCAGACGCTGGAGCCGCTGCTGCGCCAGCTTAAGCAGGGTTTCGGGGGAGCTGCTGCGCGTCGCCGTCACGGTGGCATTAATTCCGCCCCCCTGCGCGCTGATGGTCTGGTAAGAGACGCCGTTCAGACGCTGCTCCCATTCCGCCGCGCGGTCGCCACCGAACACCAGATGGGTATGGCAGTCAATCAGGCCTGGCGTGACCAGACGTCCCTGAAGATCGACGCTGTGACGGTGTCCGGAAGGAAGGTCAGATTCAGGAACAACGGCCAGAAGGGTTTGGCCGCGCACGACCAGCGCGTGCTGCTCTTTCAGGCCATACGGTGCGGACGCATCGGGAGCCATTGTTGCCAGGCGCGCATTTCGCCATATAACATCGTCAGGATGAAGCTGCATGGGGCATTCCACTTGTCATGGGTTGTATAGACATTTATTTGCATCCATCGTCTGCTGTCAACCGCATTCAGGGAAAATGTTATTTATTTGTGATCACTTACCCGCCGCTCCAGGGCTAAAAATGCAACTTTTACCCTTTTTATCTTCCCGTTTCGCTCAACTTAGTATAAAAAAGCAGGCTATTTCGTCTATCCCGTAAAGACTTGCATACCCAGGAGCTTCACCTTGAACATTTCCAGGATTTCCCGTCTGGCGTTAGCGCTCGCCTTTGGCGTGACCTTATCCGCATGCAGTTCAACACCACCGGATCAGCGTCCTTCTGAACAGGTTGCGCCCGGTACCGCCTCCCGCCCGATTTTGTCCGCGGATGAAGCGAAGAATTTCGACCGCGCACACTACTTCTCGGCGATGGATCCTAACGCTGCGCCGTGGACACCGTCTTCTATTAACCTGCCTAAACAGCCTGACTTCGTGGTTGGCCCGGCGGGTGCGCAGGGCGTAACGCATACCTCTATCCAGGCAGCGGTTGATGCGGCCATTACTAAGCACAGCGCGTCTCGCCAGTACATCGCGATCCTGCCGGGTGAATATGAAGGCACCGTGTATGTTCCGGCGGCACCTGGCAGCATCACGCTTTACGGTCTGGGCGAAAAAGCGATCGACGTAAAAATTGGCCTGGCGATTGATTCCGAAATCGACAGCAATACCTGGCGTCATCTGGTGAACCCGGCCGGCAAATATATGCCGGGCAAACCGGCGTGGTATATGTTTGATAACTGCCAGAGCAAGCGTTCCGCCACCGTTGGCATGATGTGCTCGGCGGTATTCTGGTCGCAGAATAATGGCCTGCAGCTACAGAACCTGACCATTCAGAATACCCTGGGTGACAGCGTGGATGCGGGTAACCATCAGGCCGTGGCGCTGCGTAGCGACGGCGATAAGGTGCAGATTAACAACGTCAACATTCTGGGCCGTCAGAACACCTTCTTCGTGACCAACAGCGGCGTACAGAACACGCTGCAGAACAACCGTCTGACCCGTACGCTGGTGACCAACAGCTACGTTGAAGGTGACGTGGATCTGGTATCCGGTCGCGGCGCGGTGGTGTTTGATAACACCGAATTCCGCGTGGTGAATTCACGCACTCAGCAGGAAGGTTACGTATTTGCTCCGGCAACCCAGTCTAACCTGTTCTACGGCTTCCTGGCCGTCAACAGCCGCTTCAACGCCGCCGGTGACGGTGTGGCACAGCTGGGCCGCTCGCTGGACGTGGACTCTGCTACCAACGGTCAGGTCGTTATCCGCGACAGCGTGATCAACGAAGGCTTTAACATGGCGAAGCCGTGGGCTGATGCCGCAATCTCCAAACGTCCATTCTCCGGCAATACCGGTGCGGTGGACGATAAAGGGAACGTGCAGCGCAACCTGAACGACGCTAACTTCAACCGCATGTGGGAATACAACAACCGCGGTCTGGGTAGCAACGTGGTTGCTGAGCCTAAGCAGTAAGATCAGAGTAAAAGGGGGATGTTAATCCCCCTTTTTACTGCGACTGGATACGTCAGGCACCAAACTTAAGATACGCATCCAATAGTTGCATAATCGCAACCATGAGTTGCAGGAACAGAATTGCCCATTCCACACCGCTCATACGCCACTCCTTTGGTATAGAGCACTTCTCCTCTGATTTACCTTTCCGCTGCCTGTCACCAGAGGTGTGTTGGCTTCATTTCTATGTGCTCCGCAGTTAAGGCACTGGCGGCACCACCCGACAGCCAGGACTTGAAACGGATCCTGATTTGCGGAACTGCAACACATCGAACCAACGAAAAGGAGTATATCAACTCAATGCTGTACATAAAAACAGTTGTAGGGGAATTAGGAATATATAAAGACAAACTGCCTAACTCATTAAATCAAAAAGACATAACTACATACGGGCGAGCCCATTGTCGATACCTTCCTTTTCAGCCGGTTTACAGACCTGAGGCCCGCCATTATTATGAATGTGTTGGTTTCTTTTCTATGTGCTCACCCGGCTACCACCGGGCATAAAAAAACCTCGCATTTGCGAGGTTTTTTGTTTTAAGCCGCTTAGTGAGCGTTAACGACCACCCACATCGGCCCCTGGCCGACCGCATAGCGTCCTTTCTCTTCCAGCAGCCCCTGCTCGCCTTTGATTTCATACAGCGCGATGTGGTGAGACTTCTGCCCCGCCGCAATCAGGTATTTACCGCTGTGATCGATATTAAAGCCGCGCGGCTGGGTCTCCGTTGGCTGGAAGCCTTCAATGGCCAGCACGCTGCCATCTTCAGAGATGCTGAAGACGGTAATCAGGCTGGAGGTACGGTCGCAGGCGTACAGATGACGGCCATCCGGCGTGATGTGGATATCCGCCGCCCAGCGGGTGTCGGAGAAGTCAGACGGCATCATATCCAGCGTCTGAACGCACTCAATCTGACCGTTTGGATCTTTTAGCTCCCACACGTCAACCGAGCTGTTCAGTTCATTTACCACATAGGCATATTGCTGGTTCGGGTGGAAAACCATATGACGCGGACCGGCACCTTCAACGGTAGTCACTTCGGCAGGCGTCTGCGCCACCAGGTGACCATCATCGCTCAGGGTAAACAGGCAGATGCGATCCTGCTTCAGCGCAGGCACCCACAGCGTGCGGTTGTCCGGGGAGATATTCGCCGAATGGCAGCCTTCCAGCCCTTCCACCACGTCGACAGTTTCTACCGGAATACCGTCGTCAAGACGGGTCACGCTGACGCAACCAGCATTGTAAGAGCCGCTAAAAATGAAGCGTCCTTTACGATCGGTAGAAATGTGAGTCGGGCTGCCCGGCAGCGGTGCTTCGGCGGTGTAGGTCAGTGCGCCATCGTCCGGCGAGATGCGGTAGGCCAGCACCCGGAACTCAGGGCGCACGCCAACATAGAGAAAACGTTTATCCGGGCTGACGACCATTGGCTGTACCTGCCCCGGAACATCAACAACCTGAACCAGCGTGAGCGAACCTTCTGCATTCAAACGCCAGACGTGGATCTGCTGACTTTCAGGACTGGCGGTATAAACGGTTTGTTTCATGAATACTCCTTTCCTCACTGCACGTGAAAGTGATTATTTTTAACGGTGAATGCTGAATTTTAGCCAGGAATTTTGCAGCCATTTACTCTCGGTGTACCATCCCCTGAGACCTAAAATTCAACATTAACCCGGAAGAACAAATGACCTCGCGTGTGATTGCACTGGATTTAGACGGAACATTACTTACCCCTCAAAAAACCCTGCTCCCCTCCTCCCTTGAAGCGCTTAAACGCGCGCAGGAAGTGGGATATCAACTCCTTATCGTAACGGGTCGACATCACGTTGCCATTCATCCTTTTTATCAGGCACTGGCATTAGATACACCTGCAATTTGTTGTAATGGCACTTATTTGTATGATTATCAGGCAAAAAAGGTTTTAGCCTCCGACCCGCTGCCGGTTCCCCAGGCGCTGCAACTGATTGATCTGCTGGATGAGCATGACGTTCACGGCCTGATGTATGTGGATAACGCGATGGTGTACGAGCGCCCAACCGGCCACGTTGTGCGCACCAGCAACTGGGCGTTGTCCCTGCCTGAAGCGCAGCGTCCGGTCTTTACCCAGGTTTCCTCCCTTCGTCAGGCCGCCCAGGACGTTGAGGCTATCTGGAAGTTTGCCCTGACGGATGAAGACACCACCAAACTGAATACCTTCGCGAAACACGTCGAGGAGGCGCTGGGCCTGGAGTGCGAATGGTCCTGGCACGATCAGGTCGATATCGCCCGCAAGGGCAACAGCAAAGGCAAGCGCCTGACGCAGTTTGTCGAATCACAGGGCGGATCGATGCAGGATGTGATTGCCTTCGGCGATAACTACAACGACATCAGCATGCTGGAAGCAGCAGGCACGGGCGTGGCGATGGGCAATGCGGATGATGCGGTGAAAGCGCGCGCCAACGTGGTGATTGGCGACAACACCACCGACAGCATCGCGCAGTATATTTATACCCACCTGCTGTAATCAGGCGGTGATCGAGACGCTCTTGATTTGCGCGTAAAGCCACAGGCCGGGCTTGATGCCTAACTCATCCCTGGCCCACGGGCTGATGCGCGCCCAGAGCGTCCTGCTGCCGACCTCAAGCTTCACTTCCACCTGCCCGTTATCATCAAAACACTCCGCGACTTTGGCGCGCAGAATATTTCGAATACTGGTTTGCAGCGGCGGCTGCAGCACCAGTGAAACGTCCGACGCCTGAATGCGAATACGCAGCGCGGACTGTAACGGTTTGTCGATCTTATTGACCCACAGATGTTGGTCGCCCAGCGCCAGGGCGGTCATTGCGTAGTGCGGATGGTGCTCCAGCACGCTGACCTTCAGAATACTGCTCTGCTGCTCTTTCGGCAGCCACGGGTGCATCACGCTGCTGCCCCACACCTCTTCCAGGTTGCCGAAGGCCTTCACGCTGCCCTCTTCCAGCACCAGCACTTTATCGGCCAGATGGAGGATCTCATCCAGTGAATGGCTGACGTAGAGCATGGGAATATTAATTTCGCGGGCGAGACGCTGCAGGTAAGGCAGAAGCTCGCGCTTGCGGGGGATATCCAGCGAGGCCAGCGGTTCGTCCAGCAGCAGCAGCTCGGGAGCGGTCAGCAACGCGCGGCCAATGGCCACGCGCTGTTTCTCACCGCCGGAGAGCGAGGACGGCAGTCTGTCGAGCAGAGGTTCAATGCCTAAAAGCGTCACCAGCTTATCAAACTGCCCGGCCATGCTTTTCGCCATGCCGTAGCGCAGGTTGCCGCGCACGCTGTAGTGCGGGAACAAGCGCGCGTCCTGGAAAACATAGCCGATGCGGCGTTTATCCGGCGAGAGGTAAATCTTATTCTCCACGTCATTCAGGACGCGGCCATTGAGGACAATCCGGCCTGACTGCGGGCGCGTCAGGCCGCTGATGGCATTAATCAGAGACGTTTTTCCCGCCCCCGATACGCCAAAGATGGCGGTGATGCCGCTAGCAGGCAGCGTCTCGTTAAGCGTCAGGGTGTGATTGCCCAGCGTCTGGGTAAAATTCAGTTCCAGCATCGTTATTTCCCCATCCGCTCGCGACTCAGCCGTGCCAGCCATTCAGAGACCAGCAGAGAAACCAGGGCTAGCACGATGGAGATGATGCACAGTCGCGCTGCGGCACCTTCCCCCCCCGGCGTCTGAATCAGGGTATACATGGCCGACGGGATGGTCCGCGTCTCGCCTGGAATATTCGACACAAACGTGATGGTCGCACCAAACTCGCCCAGCGATCGGGCGAAGGCCAGCACCGTACCAACAATAATGCCCGGCAGCGTCAGCGGGAGCGTGATGGTGAAAAAGACGCGCCAGCGCCCGGCACCCAGCGTGCGGGCCGCCTGTTCGAGCTTCATATCCACCCCTTCCAGCGCGAGGCGGATCGCTCTGACCATCAGCGGGAATGACATGACCGCGGCTGCCAGCACCGCACCGCGCCAGCTAAAGGCAAACGTCAGCCCAAACCAGTCGTAGAGCTTCTCGCCGATAAAACCGCGTCGCCCCATCGAAATCAGCAGCAGATAACCGACCACTACGGGCGGCAAAACGAGAGGAAGATGAAGTACGCTGTCGAGCAGCGCTTTGCCGGGAAACTGACAGCGAACCAGTAGCCAGGCAAAAAAGATCCCAAAGGGCAAACTCAGCGCAACCGCCAGGGAAGAGACTTTAAGGCTCAGCAGAACAGCCTGCCATTCAGGATCGGTCAGTATCATCAGTGAGTCGTAAATCCATAACGTTTAAAGATTGCGGACGCTTCGGGCCCTTTCAGATAATCACTGAAGGCCGTTACGGTCGCATTTTTATGTCCATCAACAATCGCAACAGGATATTCCACTTTCTTGTGGGTGTCTTCCGGGAAGGTGCCAACCACCTTCACGCCCTTGCTGGCAACGGCATCGGAGCCATACACAATCCCCAGCGGGGCTTCGTTGCGTTCCACCAGCGCCAGCGCGCCGCGCACATCTTCCGCCGGAGCCAGTTTCGGTGACAGGGTCTCCCATGCACCCAGCTTTTGCAGCGCTTCTTTGGCGTAAATCCCGGCCGGGACGTGTTCCGGGTCACCCACCGCCAGACGCCCACCGTTCAGCAGGCGAGTCCAGTTTGTCGCGTTGTTGATGGTGATATCACCCTGCGCACTGGCCTTCGGTGCAACAACAACAAGGCTATTGCCGAGCAGCGTTTCGCGGGTTGCCGCGTCGATGGCTTTCTTCTCCACCGCGTAATCCATCCACTTCTGGTCAGCAGAGATGAACAGATCCGCCGGTGCGCCCGCTTCTATCTGCCGTGCCAGCGTAGAGGAAGACGCAAAAGAGGAGACCACCTCGACGTTTTTCTCTTTTTTATACGCCGCCGCGATATCCTGCAGCGCGTTGGTCAACGACGCCGCAGCAAAGACCGTGATTTTCCCTTCGTCCGCCAGCGCGTGTCCGGTAAGTGAAAGCGTCAGCGTTGCCCCTGCGAAAAGGCGTACCCATGAACGTGCCATTTGTTGCTCCTGTGAGTAGCGTTATATAAATATTAATATAACGATATCTTCAGGGAGATCCCAGCGCTAAATCCTACCGCTCAAGGGGTAAGCAGGCCTGGTACTTAAAGAATATCGGTAAAAAGAAGAAAAACTTGAGAGCAAAACGCCCGGGCAAGCCGGGCGTTTTGTGGGAAATTAATGCTGCTTTTTCGCCCGGTCTCTGTGACCAATGTTCGAAAAGACGTTGAACACTTCACCCAGGCCGTAGATGGCACCGAGGATGATGGCCATCACTACTGGTACCATGATCACGGCGAATACCAGACTTTTCAACAACTCTAACATGGTTTTCTCCAGATTTTGTGAATGGCTTATTCTACCCTGAAAAGTAAGAAAAACATCCCCTTTTGTGCGGTGCGCTTTGCGCCCTGCACCATTTGGGTCACAATAGCCTTTTTGCCAGGACACTGTTATGCAGGCCGAAATCCTTCTTACTCTCCGACTTCAGCAAAAGCTTTTCGCCGACCCCAGACGCATGGCCCTGCTTAAACAAATAGAACAAACCGGCTCAATAAGCCAGGGGGCAAAAAACGCCGGTATTAGCTATAAAAGCGCCTGGGATGCCATCAATGACATGAACACCCTGAGCGAGCATCCTCTGGTGGACAGAGCCACTGGCGGAAAAGGCGGTGGAGGTGCGGTCGTCACGCGCTACGGTCAGCGACTGATTCAGCTTTACGATCTTCTGGCCCAGATCCAGCAAAAAGCGTTTGATGTTTTGAGCGACGACGATAACGTTCCGCTGGACAGTTTGCTGGCCGCCATTTCCCGCTTCTCGTTACAAACCAGCGCCCGCAACCAGTGGTTTGGAACGGTGACGGCGCGCGACAATCTCCAGGTACAGCAGCATATTGAGATCCTGCTTGCCGATGGTGCCACCCGTCTGAAAGCGGCGATAACGGCCCAGAGCGCAGAGCGCCTTGAGCTGGATGAAGGCAAAGAGGTGCTGGTGCTGCTGAAAGCACCGTGGGTCAATATCACGCGCGACCCGGACAAGGCCAGGACCGCCGATAATCAACTGCGGGGCACCATCAGCCATATCGAACGTGGCAAGGAGCAGTGCGAGGTGCTGATGCCCCTGGCTGACGGGCAAATGCTTTGCGCCACGGTCCCGCTCAGCGAGGCGGACGGTTTAGAAGAAGGTGCTGTCGTCACCGCATATTTCAACGCGGACCGGGTGATTATCGCCACATTGTGCTGAGCGCATTGACAATCGCGTCGACAGTGCGTATCCCTGACAGCTGTTGCTGCAAAAAATGGGATAAATCATGTCATCATTGCATATTTCGCAAGGCACGTTTCGTCTTAGCGATACCCGAACGCTGACGATTGCCGATCTAACAATACGCGCGGGTGAAAGCTGGGCGTTTGTCGGTACTAACGGCAGCGGTAAATCCGCGCTGGCCCGCGCGCTGGCCGGAGAGCTTCCCTTTCTTAAAGGCGAATGCCGTAGCGATTTCACGCGCCTGACGCGCCTTTCCTTTGAACAGCTGCAAAAGCTGGTCAGTGACGAATGGCAGCGCAACAACACCGATTTACTCAGTCCTGGCGAAGAAGACACTGGCCGCACAGCGGCAGAAATTATTCAGGATGAGGTGAAAGATCCCGCCCGCTGCCAGCATCTGGCTGAACAGTTTGGCATTTCCGCGCTGCTGAACCGGCGATTTAAGTACCTCTCTACCGGCGAGACGCGAAAAACGCTGCTGTGTCAGGCGCTCATGGGGCAGCCGGAGCTGCTGATTCTTGATGAGCCCTTTGACGGGCTGGATGTTCACTCCCGCGCCCAGCTGGCTGCCCTGCTGGGCTCGCTGAACCAGGAAGGCTATACGATCGTACTGGTGCTGAACCGCTTTGACGAAATTCCTGATTTCGTGCAGAACGCGGGCGTGCTGGCAGACTGTAGCCTGATCGAAACCGGGGAAAAATCCACGCTGCTCAGGCAGGCGCTGATTGCCCAGCTTGCGCACAGCGAAAAAATGGCGGGCATTGCGCTGCCGGATCCCGACGCGCCGGCAGCACGCCACGGTCTCGATCCCCGACAGCCGCTTATCGTCCTGCGCGATGGCGTCGTCTCCTATGACGAACGACCGATCCTGAATCACCTCAGCTGGACGGTCAATCCTGATGAACACTGGCAGATTGTCGGCCCCAACGGTGCGGGGAAATCCACGCTGCTGAGCCTGGTAACCGGCGATCACCCGCAGGGCTACAGCAACGATCTGACGCTATTTGGCCGCCGTCGCGGCAGCGGCGAAACCATCTGGGATATCAAAAAGCACATTGGCTACGTCAGCAGCAGCCTGCACCTGGATTACCGGGTCAGTACTACGGTACGGAACGTGATCCTTTCCGGGTATTTTGATTCCATCGGCATTTATCAGGCGGTGTCGGACAAACAGCATAAGCTGGCCCAGCAGTGGCTGGATATTTTGGGCATGGACAGCCGGGTCGCTGACGCGCCGTTTCATAGCCTGTCGTGGGGGCAGCAGCGCCTGGCATTGATCGTACGCGCGCTGGTAAAACACCCGACGCTGTTAATTCTGGACGAGCCGCTTCAGGGACTCGATCCGCTTAACCGACAGCTGGTCCGCCGCTTTGTGGACGTGCTGATTGGCGAAGGCGAAACGCAACTGCTGTTCGTTTCACACCATGCCGAAGATGCCCCCGCCTGTATCACCCATCGCCTTGAGTTTGTCGCCTGCGGCGAGGGTTATCGCTACCTTCTCAGCAACCTCGAGTAACCATGGAGGGCATTGCCCTCCTCTTTTCAGATAACTTGCATCAATACATCCCTATCTCTTTGATCTAGAATGCTCTGAGTCATCAAAAAAGTGAGTATGAAAACGAGTGTAAACGATTCCACTATTTTATCCCATGTCACACTTTTCGCGTCTCTGTTATGCTATGGTTATTACATACCATAGGCCCAATGGAGCGAATTATGCGAGTTCTGGTAACAGGTGGTAGCGGTTACATAGGAAGTCATACCTGTGTGCAGCTGCTGCAAAATGGTCACGATGTGATCATCCTCGACAACCTGTGCAATAGTAAGCGCAGCGTGCTGCCGGTGATTGAACGTCTTGGCGGTAAACAGCCGACCTTCGTGGAAGGCGACATCCGCAACGAAGCGCTGATGACCGAGATCCTTCACGACCACGCCATCGAAGCGGTGATCCACTTCGCGGGTCTGAAAGCGGTTGGTGAATCCGTTGCGAAACCGCTTGAGTATTACGACAACAACGTCAACGGCACCCTGCGTCTGATCTCCGCCATGCGCGCGGCGAACGTCAAAAACTTTATCTTTAGCTCCTCCGCCACCGTCTATGGCGATCAGCCAAAAATCCCTTACGTGGAAAGCTTCCCGACCGGCACGCCGCAAAGCCCGTACGGAAAAAGCAAGCTGATGGTGGAACAGATCCTGACCGACCTGCAAAAAGCCCAGCCAGAGTGGAGCATCGCGCTGCTGCGCTACTTCAACCCAGTTGGCGCGCATCCTTCTGGAGACATGGGTGAAGATCCGCAGGGTATCCCGAACAACCTGATGCCGTACATCGCCCAGGTGGCCGTGGGTCGCCGCGACTCGCTGGCGATTTTTGGCAATGACTACCCGACCGAAGACGGTACCGGCGTGCGTGACTATATTCACGTGATGGATTTAGCAGACGGCCACGTTGCGGCCATGCAGCAGCTGGCTGACAAGCCGGGCGTGCATATTTACAACCTCGGCGCCGGGGTCGGCAGCAGTGTGCTGGACGTGGTCAACGCCTTCAGCAAAGCCTGCGGTAAGCCGGTGAACTACCACTTCGCGCCGCGTCGCGAAGGCGATCTTCCGGCTTACTGGGCCGATGCCTCCAAAGCCGACAAAGAGCTTAACTGGCGTGTCACCCGCACGCTTGATGAAATGGCACAGGATACCTGGCACTGGCAGTCTCGCCACCCGCAGGGTTATCCGGACTAAGGATCCTTCATGACTTCGTTTAATCCCGTCGATCATCCGCATCGTCGTTTTAACCCGCTAAGCGGGCAATGGATTTTGGTCTCTCCGCATCGCGCCAAGCGCCCCTGGCAGGGGGCGCAGGAGACGCCTGCAAAACAGACGCTGCCACAGCACGACCCGGACTGCTTCCTCTGTCCGGGCAACACGCGCGTGACCGGGGATAAAAACCCGGACTACAAAGGCACCTTCGTGTTTACCAACGATTTTGCCGCCCTGATGACAGACACCCCGGACGCGCCCGCGAGCCACGACCCGCTGATGCGTTGCGAAAGCGCGCGCGGTACCAGCCGCGTCATTTGCTTCTCGCCCGATCACAGCAAAACGCTGCCGGAGCTGAGCGTTGACGCCCTGAAAGAGGTGGTCAGCACCTGGCAGGCGCAAACCGCTGAGCTGGGGCAGAGCTACCCGTGGGTGCAGGTATTCGAAAATAAAGGCGCGGCGATGGGCTGCTCTAACCCGCATCCGCACGGCCAAATCTGGGCGAACAGCTTCCTGCCCAACGAAGCCGAGCGTGAGGACCGTCTGCAAAAAACCTATTTCGCAGAAAACGGCTCACCTATGCTGGTGGACTACACTCAGCGCGAGCTGGCCGACGGCAGCCGTACCGTCGTGGAAACCGAACACTGGCTGGCGGTCGTGCCTTACTGGGCCGCCTGGCCGTTCGAAACGCTGCTGCTGCCGAAAGCGCACGTTCAGCGCATTACCGATCTCAGCGACGCGCAGCGTGATGACCTTGCGCTGGCGCTGAAAAAGCTGACCAGCCGTTACGACAACCTGTTCCAGTGCTCCTTCCCCTACTCCATGGGCTGGCACGGCGCACCGTTTAACGGTGAGGATAATCAGCACTGGCAGCTGCACGCCCATTTCTATCCGCCGCTGCTGCGCTCCGCGACGGTGCGTAAATTCATGGTGGGCTATGAAATGCTGGCGGAAACCCAGCGTGACCTGACGGCGGAACAGGCGGCAGAACGTCTGCGTGCCGTCAGCGACGTCCACTATCGCGAATCAGGAGTCTAAAAAAATGAGTCTGAAAGATAAAACACAATCCCTGTTTGCTGAGAAATTTGGCTACCCTGCCACCCACGTTATTCAGGCGCCAGGCCGCGTTAACCTGATCGGTGAACACACCGACTACAACGACGGTTTCGTGCTGCCGTGCGCCATTGATTACCAGACGATCATCAGCTGTGCAAAGCGCGACGACCGTAAAGTCCGCGTGATTGCGGCGGATTACGGTAATGAGACGGACGAGTTTTCCCTTGATGCTCCGATTGTGACGCACGACAGCCAGCAGTGGTCTAACTACGTGCGCGGCGTGGTGAAGCATCTGCAGAAGCGCAACAAGAATTTTGGTGGCGCCGATTTAGTCATCAGCGGCAACGTGCCGCAGGGTGCGGGCTTAAGCTCGTCGGCCTCGCTCGAAGTGGCCGTGGGAACCGTCTTCCAGCAGCTGTATCATCTGCCGCTGGACGGGGCGCAAATTGCCCTGAACGGTCAGGAAGCGGAAAACCAGTTTGTGGGCTGCAACTGCGGCATTATGGACCAGCTGATCTCCGCGCTCGGTAAAAAAGAGCACGCGCTGCTGATTGACTGCCGTTCGCTTGGCACCAAAGCCGTTCCGCTGCCAAAAGGCGCGGCCGTGGTGATCATCAACAGCAACTTTAAACGCACGCTGGTGGGCAGTGAGTACAACACCCGCCGCGAGCAGTGTGAAACCGGCGCGCGCTTCTTCCAGCAGCCTGCCCTGCGCGACGTAACGCTTGATGAATTTAACAAAGTGGCGCATGAGTTGGATCCGGTTGTCGCCAGACGCGTGCGTCACGTGCTGACCGAAAATGCCCGTACCGTTGAAGCCGCCTCCGCGCTGGCGAAAGGCGACCTGAAGCGCATGGGTGAGCTGATGGCGGAATCTCACGCCTCCA
Organism: Enterobacter chuandaensis; assembly: GCF_039718975.1. Classification (NCBI taxonomy): domain Bacteria; kingdom Pseudomonadati; phylum Pseudomonadota; class Gammaproteobacteria; order Enterobacterales; family Enterobacteriaceae; genus Enterobacter; species Enterobacter chuandaensis. The sequence continues at coordinate 1,433,092 of NZ_CP097173.1, read as the reverse complement.
TGCGCGATGATTTTGAGATCACCGTTCCGCAGATCGACACCCTGGTAGACATCGTCAAAGCGGTTATTGGCGACAAAGGTGGCGTGCGCATGACGGGCGGCGGTTTTGGTGGCTGCATCGTCGCGCTGGTGCCTGAAGAGCTGGTCCCTGCCGTCCAGGACGCCGTGGCGAAGCAGTACGAAGCGAAAACAGGTATCAAAGAAACCTTCTATGTATGTAAAGCATCACAAGGAGCCGGACAGTGCTAAACGAAACGCCTACCCTCGCACCGGATGGACTGCCGTATCGCCTGTTAACCCTGCGCAACAGCGCGGGGATGGTGGTTACGCTGATGGACTGGGGTGCGACCCTTCTTTCTGCCCGTGTACCGATGCCGGACGGCAGCGTGCGCGAAACCCTGCTGGGCTGCGCCTCGCCCGAGCAGTACGTTAATCAGTCTGCCTATCTGGGCGCATCCGTGGGGCGCTATGCTAACCGCATCGCGAAGAGCCGTTTTGAACTCGACGGCGTGCAGTACCCCCTGCTGCCAAGCCAGGGCGAAAACCAGCTGCACGGCGGCCCGGACGGGTTTGATAAGCGCCGCTGGAAAATTGTTCGTCAAAACGACGGCGAAGTGCTGTTCTCGCTGGATTCGCTTGATGGCGATCAGGGCTTCCCGGGGAACCTTACCGCGTCCGCGCGCTTTACGCTGACGGACGATAACCGTATTGCCATTGAATACCGTGCGACGGTCGATAAGCCGTGCCCGGTTAACCTGACTAACCATGCGTATTTCAACCTGGACGGTAACCAGTGCGACGTGCGTAATCACAAACTGCAGATCCTGGCAGATGCCTATTTGCCTGTTGACGAGATGGGTATTCCGTATCAGGGGCTGAAGCCCGTTGAAGGTACCAGCTTTGACTTCCGCAACGCAAAACCCATCGCCCAGGATTTCCTGAGCGATGACGATCAGCGCAAGGTAAAAGGTTACGACCACGCGTTTCTGCTGCAGGCCAAAGGTGATGTGAAGCAGCCTGCCGCACAGGTCTGGTCCAGCGATGAGAAACTGCAGATGACGGTGTATACCACCGCCCCTGCTCTGCAATTTTATTCGGGCAACTACCTCGGCGGCACGACGGCACGCGAACACGATGAGTACAGCGACTGGCAAGGCCTTGCATTAGAGAGCGAGTTCCTGCCGGACAGCCCGAATCATCCTGAATGGCCGCAGCCGGACTGCGTGCTGCGCCCGGGTGAAGAGTACGTGAGCGTGACGGAATACCATTTTATTCCACATTAATTTCAAGCCCTCCTCCCGGAGGGCTTTTTTCTGCGCGTCTTGCTGAAAATAGCGCCGATCGCAGACAAAATCATAACCCTGAATTCACAAGCATCTTACACTCAGAGACTATTTTCGCTATGGTTAGGGTTAAGCGTTGCTGCTGGCACGGCCACAGCAATATAATGAGAATTGTTATCATTCTAAAAATGCTTGAGGAGTAAGAGATGGCTATTACTAAGCTGGTCCTGGTGCGTCACGGCGAAAGCCAGTGGAACAACGAAAACCGCTTCACCGGTTGGTACGACGTTGATCTGTCCGAGAAAGGCGTAAGCGAAGCAAAAGCAGCAGGTAAACTGCTGAAGGAAGAAGGCTTCAGCTTTGATTTTGCTTACACCTCTGTGCTGAAACGTGCCATCCACACCCTGTGGAACGTGCTGGATGAACTGGATCAGGCCTGGCTGCCGGTTGAGAAATCCTGGAAACTGAACGAGCGTCACTACGGTGCGCTGCAGGGTCTTAACAAAGCGGAAACCGCTGAGAAATACGGCGACGAGCAGGTTAAACAGTGGCGTCGCGGCTTCGCGGTAACCCCGCCAGAGCTGACCAAAGATGACGAGCGCTATCCGGGCCACGACCCGCGCTACGCGAAACTGACCGACGCTGAGCTGCCAACCACCGAGAGCCTGGCGCTGACCATCGACCGCGTGGTGCCTTACTGGAACGAAACCATTCTGCCACGCCTGAAAAGCGGCGAGCGCGTGATCATCGCCGCTCACGGTAACTCCCTGCGTGCGCTGGTGAAATACCTGGACAACATGGGTGAAGACGAAATCCTCGAACTGAACATCCCAACTGGCGTACCGCTGGTGTATGAGTTCGACGAAAACTTCAAGCCAATCAAACATTACTATCTGGGTAACGCGGACGAGATCGCAGCGAAAGCAGCGGCTGTGGCGAACCAGGGTAAAGCGAAGTAATTTTCGCCAGATATAAAAAAAGCGCGGAGCCTTCCGCGCTTTTTTATTTTTGCGAGAGAACTCAGCCGCGACGCGCTTTTACCGCATTCGCCAGCTGACGCAGGATGGTGTCGGTATCGTCCCAGCCGATGCAGGCATCGGTGACGCTCTTGCCATACACCAGCGGTTCGCTGCCTTCCAGGTTCTGGTTCCCTTCAACCAGATGGCTTTCAATCATCACCCCGATCACCGCCTTCTCACCACCGGCAATCTGCTGACAGACGTCTGCCCCGACTTCCATCTGTTTTTTAAACTGCTTGCTGGAGTTGGCATGGCTGAAGTCGATCATGACCTGCGGTGGCAGCCCCGCTTTTTCCAGCCCGGCCTTCACCTCTGCCACATGTTTTGCACTGTAGTTTGGCTCTTTACCGCCGCGCAGAATGATATGGCAGTCACCGTTCCCGCTGGTGTTAACGATGGCGGAGTGGCCCCATTTGGTCACGGACAGGAAGCAGTGCGGCGCACCCGCGGCGTTGATGGCGTCGATAGCCACCTTAATGGTGCCGTCAGTGCCGTTTTTGAAGCCCACCGGGCAAGAGAGACCGGAAGCCAGCTCGCGGTGAACCTGAGATTCGGTGGTGCGCGCACCAATCGCGCCCCAGCTCATCAGGTCTGCCAGGTATTGTGGCGTAATCATATCCAGGAACTCACCGGCCGCAGGCAGGCCGCTGTCGTTGATCTCCAGCAGCAGCTTGCGGGCAATGCGCAGTCCGTCGTTGATCTGGAAGCTGTTATCCATGTGCGGATCGTTAATCAGCCCTTTCCAGCCCACGGTGGTACGCGGCTTTTCAAAATAGACGCGCATCACGATTTCCAGCTCGCCCTTCAGCTCTTCGCGCAGCTGGAGCAGTTTTGCCGCGTACTCTTTTGCCGCAGCAGGATCGTGAATAGAACACGGGCCAATCACCACCAGAAGACGATCGTCATTACCTTTCAGGATCTTGTGGATCGCTTTACGAGCATGAGAAACCGTGTTTGCGGCATTTTCAGTGGCGGGGAATTTCTCAAGGAGTGCTACAGGAGGTAATAACTCATTGATCTCTTTAATGCGTAAATCGTCGTTCTGATAATTCATTTTCTTTCCAGCTCTGCCATATCTTTAGTAATGAAAGCAATCCTTTCAATCTATCTTGTCGACCAGGAAGTGTAAACACGGTTTTACACTTCACGCAGATAATTCCTGGAATTCGCCTAAAAATCGCCACAAAATAGCGAAAAATGAGATCTAACCTAAGCTTTTTAACTGTAACAACCATTTTTAAACGCTTAAACGCGATTCCCTACTGACGAAAGTCCGTAAGGCGGAATCTTTCGCCTCTAAAAAGATGCACTGTTGGAGAATGTTATCCAGCGTAACGACAAGAACAGGAGCACCATCATGAAAATGACAAAACTGACCACCCTCTTCCTGACTGCCACACTCACCCTTGCCAGCGGCAGCGTCCTGGCCGCAGAAACGGGTGCTTCAGACAGCAACGGCGATGCGAATGCGGCCGCCGCAGCAGGCCAGCCCGCTCCTGATGCGAAACAGAATATCGCCCCAAATAATGTCGATAACAGCCAGATCAATACCGGCAATACCAACACCGGCGGCACCATGCTGCATCCGAACGGTAGCGCTTCCGACACCATGAATCATGACAATATGAGCTCGGATGAGGTTCACAAGAACTCGATGTGTAAGGACGGCAAGTGCCCGGATCCGAACGACAAAGTGGGTAATGACGCCAACACCAAAACCGATGGCACAACCCAATAATTCTTGATGCGTTAAATGCGAAAGGAGAGCCCAGGCTCTCCTTTCTTTTTGGAGTAACCTGTTAAAAACGCTACACTAAAATAATAACGAATCAGGAAAGCAGACATGGCGCACACCCACCCACCCTCATCCTCTCCCGGCAATGACAATGCAAAACGACTGATGCTGGCCTTCGGCGTTACGGCCACATTTATGGTTATCGAGGTCATTGGCGGCCTGGTCTCCGGCTCGCTGGCGCTGCTGGCTGATGCCGGACACATGCTGACCGATGCCGCAGCGCTTCTTTTCGCCCTGCTGGCGGTGCAGTTTGCCCGTCGTCCTCCTAATGCGCGCCACACTTTCGGCTGGCTGAGGCTGACCACCCTTGCCGCGTTTGTTAACGCCATCGCGCTGGTGGTTATTACTGTTCTTATCGTCTGGGAGGCCGTACAGCGCTTCAGGCACCCGCAGCCGATCGCCGGGACAACAATGATGGTCATTGCCGTGGCGGGGCTGCTGGCAAATATTCTGGCGTTCTGGATTTTGCACCGCGGCAGCGGGGAAAAGAACCTCAACGTGCGCGCTGCGGCTCTGCACGTGCTGGGGGATTTACTCGGCTCAGTCGGAGCGATTGTCGCTGCGCTGGTGATCCTCTACACAGGCTGGACGCCTGTCGACCCGATTCTCTCCGTGCTGGTGTCGTGTCTGGTCTTGCGCAGCGCCTGGCGACTGCTTAAGGAGAGCGTGAATGAACTGCTGGAAGGGGCACCGGCATCGATGGACATTGACGAGCTGAAGCGCAACCTGCGCCGTACAGTCCCGGAAGTGCGTAACGTTCACCATGTTCACGTCTGGCTGGTGGGTGAAAAACCGGTCATGACGCTGCACGTTCAGGTGATCCCACCTCATGACCACGATGCGCTGCTTGAGCGCATCCTGCACTTTCTTGAGCACCACTATGAGATTGGCCACGCCACCATCCAGATGGAGTATCAGCCCTGTAGCGGGCCGGACTGCCACCTTAACGAGGCGCAGTCCGACCATTCACATCATCATCACCATTAGCTGGAAAGCGCGTGTGAGCCTCGCTCACGCGCGCTCTTGATCCACATCCTGCTACCGTTCAGGGCAATGAAGGTCAGCAGCAGATATTCCAGCGACATGGCATAGACGCCCTGAAGGGCAAAAATCACCACGCTGATGACGTTGATGATGACCCACAGCAGCCAGTTCTCAACGTATTTACGGGTCATCAGGACCATCGCCGCGATCGACAGCACCATCATGCAGGAATCCCAGAACGGGAAGGCATCCGGCTGAAACTCTGGCATCGCCACATTCAGGCCCATAGCGGACATGACTGAAACAGCAATGCGGGTCAGGAATGCAAACACCGGGTTGATGTAGACGGTCATTAAACCAATGGCGACGACGCACGCAACGAACCAGGCGATGGCTTTCGGCAAGGGCAGCCAGCGGATCTGCAGCTCAGCCTCCTGCTGGCTGTTCTGCCGGGACCAGGCATACCAGCCGTAAATATTGGCGGCGAAGAAGAACAGCTGCAAAAGCAGGCTGGCGTACAGCTGGATCTGAAAGAAGATAATCGCAAACAGCGTAACGTTAATCAGCCCGAACGCGTAGTTGCTGATCTTCTCCAGGCTTGCCAGCCAGATACAGAGCAAACCCGCCAGCGTGCCAACGGCTTCAATCCATGACAGGTCATAGCCACCTGCACCAATCGGTATATGAACCAGAATGTTCTGCGTGCTAAAAAAATCCATCTTTTCCCCAGGGCGTTTTTGAATTAAGTACGTAGTGTAGCCGCAAAATCCAGCATGCGGTTAAGCGGAATTAACGCACCTTCACGCAGAGCGGCGTCCACATGGATTTCATGTGCTGCACCGCCTGTCTCGAGCCCTTCGGCAATGGCCTTCAGGCCGTTCATCGCCATCCACGGGCAATGCGCGCAACTGCGGCACGTCGCGCCCTCGCCCGCCGTTGGTGCTTCCAGCAGCTCTTTCTCCGGTACGGCCTGCTGCATCTTATAGAAGATACCGCGATCGGTCGCGACGATGAGCTGCTTGTGCGGCAGCGTTCTGGCCGCGTTGATAAGCTGGCTGGTTGAGCCAACCGCATCGGCCATATCGACAATCGACTGCGGTGATTCAGGGTGAACAAGAATCGCGGCGTCAGGATAAAGCGCCTTCATACGGGACAGCGCCTGGATCTTGAATTCGTCGTGCACAATGCAGGCGCCCTGCCAGCAGAGTACGTCAGCCCCCGTTTGCTTCTGAACGTAATTGCCGAGATGGCGGTCAGGCGCCCAGATAATTTTCTCGCCAAGGCTATCCAGATGTTCAATCAGCTCAACGGCAATGCTGGAAGTGACAACCCAGTCTGCGCGCGCTTTTACCGCCGCAGAGGTATTGGCGTAAACCACCACGGTACGGTCAGGATGGGCGTCGCAGAAGGCGGTGAATTCGTCAATCGGGCAGCCGAGATCGAGCGAACATTCCGCATTGAGCGTCGGCATCAGAATGGTTTTTTCCGGGCTGAGAATTTTTGCCGTTTCGCCCATGAAGCGCACGCCTGCTACCAGCAGCGTGGACGCGGGGTGTTTTGCACCGAAGCGCGCCATCTCCAGCGAGTCGGAAATACACCCGCCGGTCTCTTCCGCCAGCTGCTGGATTTCCGGATCAGTGTAGTAATGGGCCACCATCACCGCATCCCGCTCTTTCAGAAGACGTTTGATCTTCTCGCGGTAGAATTGCTTTTCATCCTGGCTTAATGGCACAGGCTTTGGCGGAAACGGATAGATTGCGGCTTCAGGATCGAACATCACGCTCATTATGGCTTCTCGTTTTACTGGCTTAACAATATTGCCTTTCTTTTGCCTGACAAAGCAAAACGTGCGGCAATTTTGTTTCGTATACTAAACAAGATAGCGAATCTGGAGTGAAAAGTCACCGGGAATAGATATGAAGGGCATTTGTAGAACTGCAGATAGCAAAAAAGCGCCTTTAGGGCGCTTTTTAACATTGGTGGGTCGTGCAGGATTCGAACCTGCGACCAATTGATTAAAAGTCAACTGCTCTACCAACTGAGCTAACGACCCCTTGCGGGATTTTTTCTTCGAAGTGGTGGGTCGTGCAGGATTCGAACCTGCGACCAATTGATTAAAAGTCAACTGCTCTACCAACTGAGCTAACGACCCATTCGGGTGCTGACTTCGAAGATTTTTACTCGGTACCACTTTAAAGTGGTGGGTCGTGCAGGATTCGAACCTGCGACCAATTGATTAAAAGTCAACTGCTCTACCAACTGAGCTAACGACCCGAGTGGTGGGTGATGACGGGCTCGAACCGCCGACCCCCTCCGTGTAAAGGAGATGCTCTACCAACTGAGCTAATCACCCACTCTGTACTGCCAGTAATGCGTTAAGTGGTGGGTCGTGCAGGATTCGAACCTGCGACCAATTGATTAAAAGTCAACTGCTCTACCAACTGAGCTAACGACCCACTTTTACGCTGTTTTCACGTTGTTTGATATCCCGTGGCAACGGCGGCATATATTACTGATTTAAGAATTCAGCGCAACAAAAATTTCGATGAAGATCACTTAACTGCTTACGAATCATGCTGCACGACCAGAAATAACGCGATTTCTGGTCATGCGATAATCATCCCATCGAATTCAGGCGTTTTTGCGCCTGCTTAGCACCTTCGGTGCCCGGGAATTTTGCAACAACCTGCTGATAGACCGCTTTGGCTTTCGCCGTGTCGCCTTTGTCCTGCATGATCACGCCAACCTTAAACATCGCATCCGGCGCTTTCGGCGATTTCGGGTAATTTTTTACCACGGAGGCAAAATAAAACGCCGCATCGTCCTTTTTACCCTTGTTGTAATTCAACTGACCGAGCCAGTAATTCGCATTTGGCTGATAGGTTGAGTCAGGGTATTTCTTAACAAAGTTCTGAAACGCAGCCAGCGCGTCATCCTGACGAGATTTATCCTGCACCAGGGCAATGGCCGCATTGTAATCCGTATTCGCGTCACCGCTCTGTACAGGCGCCCCTGTTGAGGCTGAAGCATCAGCAGACGGCGCAGGCGCTGAGGTTGCCGCGCCGCTTTGATCGCCCGCTGCGGGCTGTGCTGCTGCACCGCCGCTGCTCAGGCTATCTATCTGCAATAAAATTTGCTTCTGACGTTCCACAACCTGGTTAAGCTGATACTGACTTTCCTGAATCTGGCCACGGAGAGAGTCAATATCGTTTTGGTTATCGGAAAGTTGCTGCTGGAGTTGGGTTAAAAGCTGACTGTGAGCGTTAGAAATACGCTCGAGCTGAGTGACCCGGTCTTCTACCGAGCCTGAGCCGACACTACTGATTGGTGCCTGAGCAAAAGCGGCCCAGGGGGCCGCTATTCCAACCAGTAACGACAGACTCAACAGATGATGTCTGAAGTTACTGCTCATGCAATTCTCTTAGTAAACCAGTACGGCACGACGGTTTTTGGAGTAGGCCGCTTCGTCGTGACCCAGTACTGCAGGTTTTTCTTTACCGTAAGAAACGATGGAGATCTGGTCAGCAGAAACGCCTTTACCCTGCAGGTACATCTTAACGGCGTTCGCACGACGTTCACCCAGGGAGATGTTGTACTCTGGAGTACCACGTTCGTCCGCGTGACCTTCTACGGTGACTTTGTAAGATGGGTTGCTACGCAGGAAGTTTGCGTGCGCATCCAGCATCGCAGCGAAGTCAGAACGGATGTCGTATTTATCCAGATCGAAGTAAACGATGTTGTTCTGCTGCAGCTGCTGCATCTGAAGACGCGCTTGCTCTTCAGAAGACATGTTGCCATTGCCGTTCGCGTCCATACCGGTGCCGGCACCCATCATGCCTTCGCCGCTCTGGTCATTGCTTGCGTTCTTGTTAGAAGAACACGCTGCGATTGCCATTACAGGCAGAGCGATCATCAGCCCCTTCAGCACTTTGTTCAGTTGCATTTCTATGATTCCTTTAGTAATCAATTAATTATTATTTACAGATACGGCGACCAGGCAGGTGATTTTACCTGTCCATCAGTTGCCGGAATACGCGCTTTGAAACGCCCATCTGTAGAAACCAGATTCAGCACAGATCCCATCCCCTGAGAAGAGCTGTAGATTACCATAGTGCCGTTAGGTGCCAGACTTGGCGTTTCATCCAGGAACGTTGACGACAGAACTTGGACGCCACCCGCTACCAGATCTTGTTTGGCAATGTGCTGCTGCCCACCGTTGGAGCTGACCATTACCATGAATTTACCGTCGCTGCTCACGTCTGCGTTCTGGTTCTGAGAGCCTTCCCAGGTGATACGCTGCGGAGCACCGCCGTTGATGTTGACTTTATAGATTTGTGGACGGCCTGCCTGGTCAGAGGTAAACGCCAGGTTTTGGCTGTCCGGGAACCATGATGGTTCAGTGTTGTTGCTGCGACCGTCGGTCACCTGACGGATCTGACCGGAGCCAATGTCCATCACGTACAGGTTCAGGCTACCGGTTTTAGACAGCGCAAACGCCAGTTTAGAGCCATCTGGAGAGAAGGAAGGCGCACCGTTGTGACGTGGGAACGACGCAACCTGACGCACCGCACCGTTTGCCAGCGTCTGGATAACCAGCGCAGAACGACCGCTTTCGAAGGTCACGTAAGCCAGTTTAGACCCGTCCGGAGACCAGGCTGGAGACATCAGCGGCTGTGAAGAGCGTTTCACCAGGAACTGGTTGTAGCCGTCGTAGTCAGATACGCGCAGCTCATACGGGAACTGGCCGCCGTTGGTCTGTACCACATAAGCGATACGGGTACGGAACGCCCCTTTAATACCGGTCAGTTTTTCAAATACCGCGTCGCTAGCCGCGTGTGCCGCATAGCGCAGGTATTGTTTAGTGACCTTGTAAGAGTTCTGTGCCAGAACGGTACCCGGCGCACCGCCGGTATCCACCAGCTGCCAGGCCACGTTGTAAGATCCGTCCGGGTTAGGCGTAACCTGCCCCACCACCACGGCATCGATACCCAGCGCAGACCATGCTGCAGGCTGGACTTCCTGCGCGCTGCCCGGCTGCTGAGGCAGACGAGAACGATCTAACGGGTTGAATTTACCGCTGTTACGCAGGTCAGCCGCCACGATGCCGCCGGCATCTTCAGGCGCAGCGCCAGGACCGGCCCACTGGAACGGAACAACACCGATTGGGCGTGCCGAGTCCACCCCCTGGGTGATCTCGATACGTACTTCTGCGTGCAGGACTGCTGCCCACAGCATTAAAAAACTAAATGCTACACGTAATGCCTGCTTCATCATATCTCCCTTATCCGGGTAACCTTACCCATGATAATTTAGCAGAATGTTAACAAACTCAAATAGACAAAACTACCAGAACCCTGTGACTAAACCTGGTCTATTTTTCCCCGTTTGCACGGGGAAAATGTAACTTAAGGTTTGAAGTCCAGCGGCGCATTTTTGAAGACTTCGTAGACTGCCTGAGAAGGCGGTTTAGGCATCTTCGCCTGACGCGCTGCTGCCAGAGCCGCAGTACATAAAGCCGGGTCGCCACCTTCAGACTTAATATCAAGCAGCATGCCGTCCGGAGCTAGTTTTATACGCAGCGTACACGTTTTACCGGCATAGGAAGACGCATCATAGAACCGGCTTTCAATCGCCGATTTAATCTGCGCGGCATAGCCGTTGATTTCAGCCCCTGTCACACCGTTACTCTTAGTGTTACCACTTCCGGTCGGCGCTGCGTTGTTTCCTTTCGCGCCACCGCCCGTTTTCGGTGCATTCTTACCGGAGCTTAAATCGCCCAGCAGATCGTCAACCCCTGCGGCGGCTGCGGCTTTTTCAGCGGCTGCTGCCTTTTTGGCTGCCGCTTTTTCAGCTGCTGCTTTCTTATCGGCAGCGGCCTTCTCAGCTGCAGCTTTTTTATCAGCAGCGGCTTTTTCAGCGGCGGCAGCTTTTTCTGCAGCAGCCTTCTCAGCCGCAGCAGCTTTCTTCGCAGCCTCGGCAGCCGCTTTCTTCTCTGCGTCCTGAGCGGCTTTCTTCGCGGCTTCCGCTTCAGCTTTCTTCTGAGCATCCGCAGCGGCTTTCTTCGCGGCTTCGGCTTCAGCTTTCTTCTGGGCATCCGCAGCGGCTTTCTTCGCGGCTTCGGCTTCAGCTTTCTTCTGAGCATCGGCAGCGGCTTTTTTCGCCGCTTCCGCCGCTAATTTCGCCTGGGCATCAGCCTGCGCTTTGGCATCTGCTGCGGCTTTTGCTGCCGCCGCTTCCGCCTGCTTTTGCTGTTCCTGCGCTTTTTTCGCGGCCTCTTCGGCTTGCTTCTGCTGCTCTGCCTGCGCTTTCGCGGCTTCCTGCGCCTGCAAACGTTCTTTCTCAAGCTGCTTCAGACGCTCCTGCTCGGCGGCCTGCTTTTCACGCAGCTCTTCCGCCTGCTGTTGCGCCTGTTTTTCACGCTGCTCTTCAGCCCGTTTGGCACTCGCTTTCTGCTGTTGCTCGCGATTATAGTTTTGCACTACCGCACCGGGATCCACCATCACGGCGTCAATGGAAGACCCTCCACCACCGCCCGCTGATGCATCAATATGCTCGTCGAACGAACTCCAGATCAGCGCTGCAAAGAGAATAACGTGCAGCACTGCGGAGACGATTATCGCTCGCTTAAGCTTGTCGTTCTGTTCGGTTGCCTTTGACACTATCGGTTCCCAAAAACTACGCGGATGATCAAATAGGTTGAGTCATTAAGCCAACTGACTTAACACCCGCACTATGTAGCAAGTTCAGCGCTTTAATAATTTCATCGTAGGGTACGTCTTTCGCGCCACCGATTAAGAAGACCGTTTTCGGATTTGATTCCAGACGACGCTGCGCCTCAGCAATAACCTGCTCTGGCGGCAGCTGATCCATACGATCTTTTTCTACCACCATGCTGTACTGCCCTACGCCGGAAACTTCAATGATGACCGGAGGATCGTCATTGGTGCTCACCGCCTGTGATTCTGTCGCATCCGGCAGATCGACTTCCACGCTCTGGGTAATGATGGGCGCTGTTGCCATGAAGATCAGCAGCAGTACCAACAGCACGTCCAGCAGTGGCACGATATTGATTTCGGACTTGAGTTCGCGACGACCTCGTCCACGCGATCTGGCCATGGTTTACCCCTTGTTGCTCTCGGTGCTGGTAAACGCCTGACGGTGCAGAATCGCAGTGAACTCTTCCATAAAGTTGTCGTAGTTCAGTTCCAGTTTGTTCACGCGCTGGTTCAGGCGGTTGTAAGCCATAACCGCCGGGATTGCCGCAAACAGACCGATAGCGGTCGCAATCAGTGCTTCAGCGATACCCGGTGCAACCATCTGCAACGTCGCCTGCTTCACCGCGCCCAGCGCGATAAAGGCGTGCATAATCCCCCACACGGTACCAAACAGACCGATATACGGGCTGATGGAACCCACAGTGCCGAGGAATGGAATGTGTGTTTCGAGATTTTCCAGCTCGCGGTTCATAGAGATACGCATCGCACGCGATGCACCTTCCACTACCGCTTCCGGCGCGTGATTGTTTGCACGATGCAGACGAGCAAACTCTTTGAATCCGCTATAGAAAATTTGTTCGGAGCCGGTCAGGTTTTCACGGCGACCCTGGCTCTCCTGATACAGACGAGAAAGCTCAATACCCGACCAGAACTTATCTTCAAAGGCTTCGGCTTCACGGCCAGCAGCATTGAGGATACGCGTTCTCTGGATAATGATGGCCCAGGATGCGATTGAAAAACCAATCAAAATCAACATGATAAGTTTAACCAGAAGGCTTGCCTTCAGGAACAAATCAAGGATATTCATGTCAGTCACTGCTTAAACTCCGCGACAATAGACTTAGGAAGCGCACGAGGCTTCATTATGGTTGGATCAACACAAACAATCAGTACTTCAGCTGAGTTCAGTACGGTGTTCTCTGCGTTGACTATCCGCTGCGTGAATACCAGTGAGGTCCCGCGCATTGATGTAATTTCAGTTTGGACTTCGAGCATATCGTCGAGTCTGGCAGGCGCAAAATACTCAAGCGTCATCTTGCGTACCACGAAGGCAACTCGCTCAGCCAACAGTACCTGTTGACTAAAGTGATGATGGCGCAGCATCTCTGTGCGTGCCCGTTCATAAAAAGCAACGTAGCTGGCGTGGTAAACCACACCACCGGCATCGGTATCTTCGTAATAGACACGAACCGGCCATCGAAACAGCGTTGTATTCACTTTACATCCCGGTAATACAAGAAAAGTTGGAGCTTTCAAACTTCGCTACTATACGCGCGGGAAAGATGGTTTGGAATGGGAGAAAGTAAACGGAGAGTAAATTTTTATGGGCTCGGGTAAGCCCATAACGTTAACGGACATTTCTTATTCAGAAGAAGAAGAAAATCAGACCTGCAAGAAGGACCAGATCGGCAATGAGCGGGCAGAAAAGACCCTGCCAGTGAACCGCTTTCGGACGAAAGCCCACGCCGTGAATCACCCCAGCGCACACCGCCCACATAATGAGGAAGCCGTGCCAGATTTCCAGCTCGCTGGTCTTTGCCGCGAAACGCGACGGGTCCCAGAAAATGCAGCCTGCCAGCAGTAATGCCATCACTAAAGAAAGCGCCCGTAACGGGCGCTTATCCATTACCGCGTAAAGCTTCGCGATAATATTCATCAGTGTTTTTCTTCACCCGCTTTGGTCGCTTCGACATGCTCAAGCGCCAGGGCAGTGATGACACCAAATGCACAGGCAAGAAGCGTCCCTAAAATCCATGCGAAATACCACATATTCAGCTCCTTACTTAGTACATAGAGTGAGTGTTGCTTTCGATATGTTCCTTCGTGATACGACCGAACATTTTCCAGTAACACCAGATGGTGTAAGCCAGAACAATCGGAACGAACACGCAGGCAACATACGTCATCAGGTTCAGCGTCATATGGCTGGACGTTGCATCCCACATGGTCAGGCTAGCATTCAGCATGGTGCTGGATGGCATGACGAATGGGAACATCGCAATACCCGCCGTCAGGATGATGCACGCGAGGGTCAGTGAAGAGGACACGAACGCCAGCGCGCCTTTCTCCAGACGAGACGTCAGCACGGTCAGCAGCGGCAGCAGTACGCCCAGAGCCGGGATCGCCCACAGCGCAGGGGTATTGTTGAAGTTCACCAGCCATGCGCCAGCCTGACGCGCCACTTCTTTGGTCAGCGGGTTAGACGGTGCCGAGTGGTTAATCGCAGACGTCACCACGTAGCCATCAATACCGTACACCACCCACACGCCTGCCAGAGCGAAGCAAACCAGCGTTACCAGTGCCGCCACCTGAGCAGTAGCACGGGAACGCAGGTGCAGTTCACCCACAGTACGCATCTGCAGGTAAGTTGCGCCCTGAGTGATGATCATCGCCACGCTCACCACACCGGCCAGCAGGCCAAACGGATTCAGCAACTGGAAGAAGTTACCGGTGTAGTAAAGACGCATGTATTCGTCCAGGTGGAACGGTACGCCCTGCAGCAGGTTACCGAACGCCACGCCGATCACCAGCGGTGGTACGAAGCTACCGATGAAGATGCCCCAGTCCCACATGTTGCGCCAGCGGGTGTCTTCAATCTTGGAACGGTAGTCGAAGCCCACCGGACGGAAGAATAAAGAGGCCAGCACCAGAATCATCGCCACGTAGAAGCCGGAGAACGCAGCCGCGTAGACCATCGGCCAGGCAGCGAACAGCGCGCCGCCTGCGGTGATCAGCCACACCTGGTTACCGTCCCAGTGCGGGGCGATGGAGTTGATCATGATTCGACGCTCGGTGTCATTACGACCGAGGAAACGGGTGAGCATCCCCACCCCCATGTCGAAACCATCCGTGACGGCGAAACCGATCAGCAGAACGCCAACCAGCAGCCACCAGATAAAACGCAATACTTCATAATCGATCATTTGATGACTCCTGTCTTAGCGTGCCGGCTGAGTAGTCGCAGTGGACTGCTCGTAGTGATAGCGACCGGTTTTCAGGCTGCTTGGGCCAAGGCGCGCGAACTTGAACATCAGGAACAGCTCAGCCACCAGGAACAGGGTGTACAGACCACAGATCAGCAGCATGGAGAAGATCAGATCGCCTGCCGTCAGGGAGGAGTTCGCTACCGCCGTTGGCAGTACCTCACCGATCGCCCATGGCTGACGGCCGTACTCTGCAACAAACCAGCCGGACTCAATCGCGATCCACGGCAGTGGAATACCGTACAGCGCGGTGCGCAGCAGCCATTTTTTCTCGCCAATGCGGTTGCGAATCACGGACCAGAAGGACGCCGCAATGATCAGCAGCATGATGACGCCGCAGCCCACCATGATACGGAATGCGAAGTACAGTGGCGCAACGCGTGGAATCGAGTCTTTGGTCGCCATCTGGATCTGCGCTTCCGTCGCATCAGAAACGTTCGGGGTATAACGCTTCAGCAGCAGACCGTAACCCAGATCTTTCTTCACGTCGTTAAACTGGTCGCGAACGGCCTGGTCGGTAGAACCGGCACGCAGCTGCTCCAGCAGCGAGTAAGCCTTCATACCGTTACGGATACGCTCTTCGTGCTGAACCATCAGCTCTTTCAGACCCGTTACCTGCTTATCGACAGAACGGGTTGCGATGATACCCAGCGCGTAAGGAATTTGAATGGCGAAGCGGTTTTCCTGCGCGTCCTGATCGGGAATACCGAACAGCGTAAAGGCAGCAGGCGCCGGCTGGGTTTCCCATTCGGCTTCGATAGCGGCCAGTTTGGTTTTCTGCACGTCACCCATTTCGTAACCGGATTCATCACCCAGAACGATAACGGAGAGGATTGCAGCCATACCAAAGCTTGCAGCTATGGCAAAGGAGCGCTTGGCAAACGCGAAGTCACGACCGCGCAGCATATAGTAGGAGCTGATGCCCAGCACGAACATTGCGCCGCATACGTAGCCAGATGCCACGGTGTGAACGAATTTAACCTGAGCAACCGGGTTCAGGACCAGCTCGGCAAAGCTGACCATCTCCATACGCATGGTTTCGAAGTTGAAATCAGACGCGATCGGGTTCTGCATCCAGCCGTTCGCCACCAGGATCCACAGCGCGGACAGGTTCGAACCTAATGCCACCAGCCAGGTTACCGCCATATGCTGGACTTTACCCAGACGGTCCCAACCGAAGAAGAACAGACCTACAAAGGTGGATTCGAGGAAGAAGGCCATCAGACCTTCAATGGCCAGCGGCGCACCGAAGATATCCCCTACATAGTGGGAATAGTAAGACCAGTTAGTCCCGAACTGGAACTCCATGGTCAGACCGGTTGCCACGCCCAGTGCGAAGTTGATACCAAACAACTTGCCCCAGAACTTGGTCATATCTTTATAAATCTGTTTGCCGGAGAGGACGTAAACCGTCTCCATGATGGCCAGCAGGAACGCCATACCGAGCGTCAGTGGCACAAACAGGAAGTGGTACATCGCGGTCAAGGCAAACTGTAAGCGCGACAGTTCGACTACGTCTAACATTATGACTCCTTGCTCATCGCATGAAGACTCCGAGAGTGAACCCCGTCAGAGAGAGATCCACACGCATGCCCCAATACAAATTATTCGCATCCTGCTCATCGTTATTACCCTGGAGAAGGATAAAAACGATGACGACAGGTTACAAATAGGTTAATAAAAAACTCAAATTGATCCCGCAAATATAATACGCTGCAAAACCCTTACAATAAACAGGTTTTTATTGAATCACATTTACGTTTTTCGACGGTGATCAATTTATAGCAAAATTACCACTTTTCGGCCATTTTGATCGGGAACAATTTAGCGCTTTTCAGCACCTTTTTCCAAGGATTAAACTTTGATTTAAATCAAAAACAAACCTTGATGTTAACCATGTTTAATCGCGGTGAGAATGGTAAAAACCATGTTAATGATATGTGCATGCAAAGATGTGATTGGTTATCGAAGACGGAAAAAAATATAAACAGAAGTGATTTTAATTAACGCGAAAGAAAAACGTCATTTCATTGTGGGACTAACAATAAGGCACGGTCGGGGCAGTTTATTTTTCCACTGCGTTTTTGGGCCCCTGAAAATTACATTTAATTTACTTTTGTTATCCCGGAAGTTAACACCGCAGTGTGACTATTTAATGAAAAAAGGCCGCAAACTTTGCAGCCTTGTAATCATATCAGCGGTTGTCAGGCAAGTGAAATGCTAAAGGTTCGAGACTGCCCCGGGCTGAATGCCCCGACAATGCCCTCTTCTTTACGCTGCGCCAGGATCTGTTCGTTCATGTCCGTTTCACAGCACCGTTTCACCGCCGGATTCACCGAAAGCGTCGTGTCACAGTCGTTTGACGGCGAAGGGTTGAACAGGCGAAGAATGAGCTCATCACGATCTTCCGCTTTTTTGAGCGTACTGAGCACGCATCCCGTTGGCGAAAGTGCCAGCAGGCTGTAACTTTCCGGCGTGGTAAACGACGCGCGATTCAGCTTCATCGCATCCCAGGGAATTTTGTTATAGCACTGCACCGGCGTTAACCACGATTTTGCCTGCTGCGCGACGCCCGCGTTTTCCGGCGTGCCGCTAAAGCTGAAGAGGCTAAAGCGACAGCTTAACGGCCCGCGCACCTGGGAATCAGGTACTGGCATTTTGATCCCCGAAGGTCTGCCAGGGCGTAACAGCAAATCTTCTTTCCCGAGTAGCCCCACACCACGCAACAAGGTCAAGGCAAATGCTTTTTTGTCCTCACCCACCACTTCAAACTCGCGCAGCCCCTCGGTGAACAGCGCCAGCCCGTTTCGTTTTTCCTGCAGGACGGCATAGTTGAGCAAATTCCAGACGGGAACCGGCGCTTCTTTCCACCCCTCTTCCTCCCAGTTTTCCATCGCCGCATCCTGCACCGGGCGAGCGAGGGTGCCAAACTGGGTATCCGCTAACACGTCCTCAGTCATAAACGGCGTTGGGATCAGCACGCGCACGCGGTGGTCGTCAGCCTGGTTATCCAGACGCACGGCCACATCAATACGCCTGCTGTTATGGCTAAGCGTGACGTCAAACTCCACGTTGAGAGAGCCGTTTCGCTGGCGCGCCGCACGTTCGGTCAGATTCGCCGGAACAGCAATCCGATGGCGGATAGTCGCCCTGCTCTGCCAGCCTTCGTGCGTGACCTCAACCTGATGTTCGCCCTGCGCTGAAGTGAGTCTCCACTCTTCCCGAGAAGGCGAATAGTCGTACTCATCACCATCATCGGAACTCTCTTCAATTTCCAGTACGCGGTCATAAATCAGCCCGGTTTCCTTGTCGCGCAGGCGCAGCGTACCGTCATCGTTTAAGTCAAGTTGCCAGAAGGCATTCTCCAGTAAGGATTCGGTGTTTTTCACCGCAGGGAGCACCTTCCCGGCCACGTTCGGCTCGATATACAGCGTACGGTAGCCCATTGACGGGAGAATCTGGCTGAGCTGAATATCAAACTCCATAAACGGTTCGTAATTGCCGTAGTGGACAATCTGCCGGTCAATCAGGCCAGGGTCGAGCTCGCGCGCGCTGCGAATGAAATAGGGGATCTCGTTGCCTTTATCATCCCGCAGACAGAACTGGCTTGCGCGCAGCCGGATTGTGGTGTTCATCACCTCTTCACGCGGCCAGGGCATCAGGTTGAACATCACCAGCTTATCGGCGTCGCTTTGCGGCATGTTGTCGACAATCTTGCGCATATAGAAACGCATCAGGTTGTCCGCCATGTCCTCAGCCAGCTCAAAGCGGGAGACAATCTCGCGATGCACTTTGTCGCTGCAGCAGCAGCCAATGCTGTCGTGAGCGTGGTTTTTGAGGATCTCTTTCCACATTTTCTCCAGCAGGCCGTGGTGGTAATCGAAGCCCAGCGTCCAGGCAAGCGTCGCCAGCGGCTCGAGAATATTGACAATTTTGTTCTCAATACGCGCATGGGCGATTTTAATGTCCATGCGCGTGGAGCCGATGGTCCGGTGCACGCGCATGTATTTTCCGTCGATAAACTCCCCTTTCAGGGTCGCCAGTTCATCGCGGCGCGCCTCAATGTGGTCAAATACCTCCTCAAAGCGGCTCATTACAAATTGACGCTGGGGATAGATTTCGCGCAGCTTATCCATCACCGTGAAAATGTTCTGCTGCAGCGGCATCTGATCGTGGCCGTTGGGCAGCAAAATCTCTTTGGTGACAGAGGCGTTTTCCAGAACGTCGAAATAGCTGTCGAGCCGTTTTCGCAGCCCCGCTTCGTCCTCCGGTAAGTACTTACCAATCGCGTAGCCCAGCGGCAGCACCTGTGCCGTCACTTCACTGCCGTCCTGGCTCTGCCAGAGAAATTCGGTTTTATCGGTCCCGTGTCGTTCAGAGCAGCCGCGCCAGAACATGGTACGGGTAATGCCAAATCCGTTATAGATATGCGGAAGCTGGCCGGACATACCAAACGAATCCGGCAGATAGCCGATCTTCATCGGCTCGCCGAACGCCATACAGTCACGGATGCCGTACATCAGGTTGCGGACAATCGACTCGCCGCTGACGATCGTGGTATCGGTCTGGGTATACCAGGGGCCGATAATCAGCTTTCCGCGCTCCACAAGCGCCTTCACCCGCGCGCGGTTTTCGGGCACCACGGCAAAATAATCTTCCAGCACCGCCGTCTGACCATCAAGGACGTAATATTTATACTCGTCATCCTGCTCCAGGCGGGTCAGGATCTCTTCCATATTATTGACCAGAAGAATACGCGACTCTTCAGTGGTGAAGTACCACTCACGGTCCCAGTGCATATGCGGCGTGATATGAACGCGAGATACAGCTTTCATCTTCGTTTCCTGTTTTGTGAGTTTTTACGGTAGAGTGTCTTCAGTGACATATTTGCCCTTTTTCACCGACTGGCGTCGCCAGAGCAGCAAAACAAAGGTGGAGATAGCGGTACCCACCAGCGCCGCGCCAAACCAGCCCGCCGCCGCAACCACACCGCTCAACCCGGCATCGTGAAGTAAAAAGAGAGAGAAAATACCGGCCCCCGGCGTCGACAACCCGATCCCCATCGCGCCAACAATCGCGCCTGTTACCATAGAGCCGAGAACAAATGAGCCAATCACGCGAAGCGGATCTTCAATCGCCATCGGGATCGCCCCTTCGGTAATACCCGCGAGGCCGAGCAGCCACGTTGATTTACCGGTTTCGATTTCAAAGGGTTTAAACAGCTTCGGCGCCAGCATCGTTGAGGCCGTCACGGTAAAGGCCGATACCATTTTGACGGAGGCAAAGATCGCATAGGGACCATAAACGCCGTTCGCCATCGCCCCCAGGCAGAACGCGTAAGAGGCTTTGTTAACCGGCCCGCCCAAATCGAATGAGCACATAAACCCGAGGATCGCCCCGAGGAGCAGCGCATTCGCGCCGGACAGACCGTTAAGCCAGGCGGTGAGCGTATTATTAAGCCAGGCCACCGGCTCGCCGATCACAAACAGCATCAGGCTGCCCGCGCCCAGCACGCCGATGACCGGATAGAGATAAAAGGTTAAAAAGCCGTTGAAGCGGCTACTCAGGCGGATGTGATTTTTCACCCAGCGCATCAGGTAGCCCGCAATGAGCCCGCCGACGATAGCGCCCAGAAAACCGGAGCCAATCATATTGGCAGCAAGACCGGCCGCAAAGCCCGGCGTCAGCGCGGGTTTATCTGCCAGCGAGTAAGCGGTATAGGCCGCCAGGACAGGCACCATCAGAATGCCGAGCATGCCGCCGCCAAGCTTGCGGTACATCCACAGCCACGAGTTTTCCTGGTCGAACAGGTGCTGCAGGCCCAGCATTTGCGCCAGCAGTACCGACACGGCCAGCACCGTCCCGCCAGCGACGATCAGCGGCACCGCAAAAGAGATACCGCTGAGGAGCGCCTGCTTGAGCTCGGTTTTAACGCTCTTTTTCGTTTCGGTATCGACATGCGCAGGACGCGCATCGGTTGAGGGCTGGAGCGCCAGCGCGCGTTCAATGAGCGCTTCAGCATGGCGCAGAGGTTCCGCGACGGGCACGGAAATGGCGGGGATCCCCTGAAAACGCTCGCTCTCTTTGATCGCCACTTCGGCGGCAAAAATGCACGCTTTAGCCTCCTGCAGCTGCTGCGCGGTGATGCGCCCCTCAATGCCGTTCGCCCCCTGCTTTTCGACCACCACGTTGACGCCCAGTTTTCGTCCCGCTTTTTCCAGATACTCCGCAGCCATATAGGTATGAGCGATCCCGGCCGGACAGGCGGTCACGCAGACGATGGTCGGGGCATCCTGCGAGAACGCACTTACTTGTGCATCCTCTTTCGTATCCAGTGCCTCAAGCAGCGCCTGAGGGGTGGACGCTGCCTGCACGCGTGCCCGTAAATCATCATCCGCCAGTCGGGTGGTCAACGCCGTCAACAGCTGCATATGCGTACTGCCTGCTTCCGCAGGAGGGATTGCCAGCAAAAAAATCAGGTCCACCGGCTCCGGACCCTCCACGCCTTCCCACAGCAGCGGCTCGCACAATGTTGCCACCGCAAAGGCCGCTTCTTTCACCGCGGAGCTTTTACCGTGCGGCACGGCCAGCCCCTCGCCCAGCGCCGTTGGCCCCAGGCTTTCGCGAGCAAAGACTTCATCAATGAAAGCCTGCGAGTCGGTAATTTTGCCAAGCGAGACCAGCCGCTCGGCCAGCGCGTGAATAGCTTCGTCACGGCTACTGAAATGTGCGTTGAGGCACAGCGCATCAGGATGCGTTAACGCCGTCAGGTTAATCATCATTCTCACCATAAGAAAAAATGTATGCGCCGAGTGTGCCAGAACAAACCATACATTTATGTGATCACTTTCACTTATGGTGCAATATTTGTATTTGATTTGTATTGTTTACAAAGTTCAATGACAGTGCATAATTAGCGAGAATAGTATTAAGAAAACAATACAAAAACGGAATAACATGACCAGTAAACCGATGTATCGACAGATTGCAGACGCGTTGCGCGAGCAAGTTCAGCGCGGCGAACTTAAAGCTGGCGATGCGTTACCCACAGAGTCTGCCCTGCAGGAAGCCTACGCAGTCAGCCGCGTCACGGTACGTCAGGCGCTTAAGTTGCTCACCGAACAGAACATCATTGAGAGCATTCAGGGCAGCGGATCGTATGTGAAAGAGGAGCGGGTCAATTACGATATTTATCAGCTCACCAGCTTTTACGAAAAACTCGCGGACCGGAACGTTGAAACCCACAGCGACGTGCAGATTTTTGAGGTTGTCAGAGCAGACGAATCGCTGGCGCAGACGCTGCTGCTGACCACGGGTGAGAAAGTGTGGCACGTCAAACGCGTACGCTTTATTAAGCAAAAACCGGTGACGCTGGAAGAGACATGGATGCCGCTCGCGCTCTTTCCTGACCTGACCTGGGAAGTGATGGAAAACTCCAAATACCATTACATCGAGCAGATCAAAAAAATGGTTATCGATCGCAGCGAGCAGGAGATCGTCCCGGTCATGCCGGATGAGGAAACGATCGCCGCGCTGGGTATTGATCCCACCAAACCGATCCTGGAAAAAATTTCGCGCGGCTTTCTCAAAGACGGCAGAGTTTTTGAATACAGCCGCAATCGTTTTAAAAGCGATGATTACCGCTTCACGTTAATTGCGCGTCGCCATCGCTAATTTTACGCCATGTATTACAGCCGGGCATAATAATTGATGGATTGAAATATTTCTGTCTGTACCTTTTTGTAAGGCCTGACAAGTTTACTATTTACGACATAAATAATATAAAGTGAGCTCGCTCACGCTTATTATTTTCATTTTAACAAACTCTGCGCTTTTACCCCTTATCAACGCTGGCTCTGCGTCATTCATTCACTCAAGATATGAATTGCCAAACTTTCGTTTTCTTTCCGCACAGTTCATACTACTCGCGGATATAATTTCTCTTTTCCGGTTTCGTTATGCCTCATTCTCGGCGTGGTCTTTTACACAAAGGGATTCAGGTTATGAAACTCAAGAAAATTGCTTTCCTCATACTCACCATGGCGGCATCTGCGCAGGCCTGCGCAACCGGCGTCGCCCCCTCCGCCTCTGCCTACACCCGTGAATATAACGCGGCGATGTATCAGAAGCTCAACTTCAACGACACGCGCGATATCGAAGATGCAAAACGGGGATTTATCGCCACCATAAATCCTTTGGTCATAAAAAACGACAATGGAAAAACCGTTGTTAACCTTGAGAACTGGTCATTTTTAAAAGGGGAAGCGCCCGATACCGTTAACCCTTCCCTCTGGCGCCATGCACAGCTGAATAATATTAACGGCCTCTTTAAAGTTACCGATCGCGTATATCAAATACGCGGCATCGACATTTCAAACATGACCATTATAGAAGGGGATAGCGGATTAATTGTCATCGACCCCCTGGTTATTCCCGAGTCAGCACGTGCCGGGCTGGAACTCTATTATCAGCATCGCCCCAAAAAACCGGTTGTCGCGGTGATTTATTCCCATAGCCATCTCGACCATTTCGGCGGCGTCAAAGGCGTAGTGTCCGAAACAGATGTTAAGAGTGGGAAAGTCAAAATATATGCGCCGGAAGGATTTATGGAAGAAGCCGCCAGCGAAAACTTCCTGGCCGGTAACGCGATGAGTCGCCGCGCGCTTTATATGTACGCGATGATGGTCAAACCGAGCGCTGTGGGTCACGTGGACGATGGGATCGGTAAAACTATTGCCACCAGCAAAAACACGCTCATCGCCCCCACCAATATCATTAGCCAGCCAGAGCAGCGCGTAAATATTGATGGGGTTGAGGTGGATTTTATCCTCGCGCCGGGCGCAGAAGCACCCTCGGAAATGATGATGTGGTTCCCGCAGTTCAAAGTGTTTGACGGCTCCGAACTCTTTAACGCCACGATGCATAATCTGTATACCCTGCGCGGTGCGAAAGCGCGCAGCGCCGTGAACTGGTGGAAGTCGCTGGATAAAGCGCTGGTGAAATATGGCGACAAGGCAGAGATCGCGCTCAGCCAGCATCTGTGGCCGGTCTGGGATAATGCGCGCGTCAAAGATTACATCGCCTCTCAGCGCGACATGTACAAATACATCAACGACCAGTCGCTGAACCTCATCAACAAAGGCTACAACATGGATGAAGTGGCTGAAAAACTTACCCTGCCGGACAGCATCGGCAAGCGCTGGTCCAATCGGGGCTACTACGGCTCGCTCAGCCATAACGCCAAAGCGATGTATATGTATTACATGGGCTGGTATGACAGCAACCCCGCCAATCTGCACCCGCTACCAGAGAAAGAGGCCGCCCCGAGATATGTTCGCCTGATGGGGGGCGCGAAGAAGATTTATCAGGAGGCAAAACAGGCGGCTGACAGCGGGAATTATCGCTGGGCGGCGCAGCTGCTTAATCATCTTATTTTCGCCAATCCCGATAACAAGCAGGCGAAAGATCTGCAGGCGGAAATCTTTACGCAACTGGGCTATCAAAGCGAAAACACCATCTGGCGCAACGAATATCTCAGCGGTGCGAAGGAGCTTCGTGATGGCGTCCCTGTCCTGCCGGTCGCCAGTACGCTGGATAGCGATTTAACCGCCAGTATCGAACCTGACATCCTGCTTGATTATATGGGCGTGACGTTAAACGGTCCTAAAGCGAACGGCAAAACCCTTCGTTTCAACTGGACGCTGCCAGAGGGTGACACCTATGGCGTGGAGCTCAATAACAGCGTGATTATCTATCGCAAAGGAGTGCCATTCACCGATGCGGCATTTAGCCTCAAAGCCAATGTGGTCGACGTGGCGAGGCTGATAAGCCATAGCGCCCCCGTGGATAAAATCCTGAGTGACGGCACGGTATCTCTGAAGGGTAACCCGCAGAAACTGGACGAATTACTCGGGCTACTGGATGTCTTCCCGCAGATGTTCAATATCGTCACCCCTTAAACTCTGACGGCTCCCGGCTTTTGCGGGCGGGAGCCGTGCGCCTAAAATAACAGGAGGGCTTTATGCGAAGCTCTGAGCGTAACCTTTTGGTCGCCATTATTGTTTTGATAGTGGGAATGCTGCTCGTCTTATTGCCGGTCTACGTGCGCGCCGATAATGCCCGCGACTGGCAAAACATGCCAAAAGATAAAAACCTGATTTTCGGTTACTACAGTAATATTCATACCAACACATCCATTGACAGCGCCCTGCCCGTGGACGGCGCGAGCGTCGATGCCGATCTCTATCTGCTGCGCTATGCCCGCTCTTTTGATATCGACGGGCGAATATCGGCGATACAAATCATTCAGCCTTACGCCAGCGTGACGGCCTCACTCGATAACGCCCGTTATTTCACCGGATCGTTAAGCCATGAAAATCTCGGCGATACGCAGGTTGTTTTTGCCCATAACCTGTTTGGAGCCCCCGCGCTAAGCGAAGAGGAGTTTCGCCGCTGGCAGCCTGAAATGTTCCTCAGCACCGCCATGTGGCTAACGTTACCGACCGGCGACTATGACAGCAGCAATACGATCAATATCGGCGCGAACCGCTGGTCATTTAAGCCCGAACTGGCGTTTGGCTTGCCCCTTGGCCCAACCTGGCTGGAGCTAAACAGCTGGGTAAGTTTTTACACCGACAATAAAGACTATCAGCAAAACAGCCGCCTTGAGCAGCGCTCGCTCTATACGCTGGAAGGCCACTGGAGCTACACCCTTTCCCCCGCGCTGTGGCTGTCGTTAGACGGAAGCTGGGCAAAAGGAGGTGAAACCCGCGTCGATGGTCAGTTACAGGACGATGAGCAGGAAAACGCGCTGCTGGGTGGATCCGTCGGCTTTATGCTGAGCCCGCACTTTGGCGGCATGGTCGCTTACACCGATACAGCCAAGCACCGGGATGCCTCACCGGACATCACAACGTGGACCTTCAGGCTCCAGTATTTCTGGTAAGGAGACGATGCCAATGCGCTGTATGACATTGTTTATCGCGCTACTGGGCGCGTTGCCAGCGCTGAGCCTGGCGGAGGAGACGGATGCAGTAGAAAAAGCCACCAATCCGTTACATCTTTCCACTTCCATCGCGCTTCAGGACTATTACACCCCGGAGCTTTACGGTAGCGATCAGCACACCAACGACACCCTGCTGCGCGCAACCGTGCCGATTGCCGCTAACGACTGGGTGCCCGTGCCGCAGATTCTGCGCATGACCGCCCCGATGTCTACCCGTCCCCAGCCCGGCAGCGGCTACAGCACCGGGTTAGGTGATATCAATCTGTTCGATATTTTTCTGCTTAAACAGGACGGCGTTAAAATCGGCGTCGGCCCGCTAATTACGGCCTCTTCCGCCTCGGAAGACGAACTGGGAAGCGGCAAATGGCAGGCAGGACTATCCGCTATCGCCATCAAATCCAGCCCCAGATGGATGGCGGGCACGCTGGTGCAGTGGCAAAAAAGTTTTGCGGGGGATGGCGAACGCGATGACGTAGAAACGGGTACGTTTCAGCCCATCGTGGTCTATAAGTTGCCAAAAGGCTGGTATTTACGCACCTCCGGCATCTGGACCTGGAATATGAAAAGTGACGATTATTACATCCCACTCGGCTTTGGCGGCGGACGCGCCTGGGCGATGGGCGATAAAGTGATGAGCGCTTTTGTAGAGCCGCAATGGACCGTGGCGCATAAAGGGGACTATTTACCGGAGTTCACCCTGTTCGCAGGTGTCAGTATCATAATGTAAAAAAAAGGCCGCTTTACAGCGGCCAACCATGTCGAAACGGACATTTTTTTATACTTCAACGCTCCCCGTTCGGGGAGCAGAGAGGACTTACTTAATGATGGATTTCAGTGCTTCGCCGATATCCGCCAGGCTGCGAACGGTTTTCACGCCTGCGGCTTCCAGCGCTGCGAATTTCTCATCAGCTGTACCCTTACCACCGGCGATAATCGCACCTGCGTGACCCATACGCTTGCCTTTCGGCGCGGTCACACCCGCGATGTAGCCGACAACAGGCTTGGTTACATGTTCTTTGATGTAAGCAGCCGCTTCTTCTTCCGCGCTACCACCGATCTCACCGATCATCACGATCGCTTCGGTCTGTGGATCTTCCTGGAACAGCTTCAGGATGTCGATGAAGTTAGAGCCCGGGATCGGGTCACCGCCGATGCCCACACAGGTAGACTGGCCGAAGCCGTAGTCGGTGGTCTGCTTAACCGCTTCATAGGTCAGCGTACCGGAACGGGACACGATGCCCACTTTACCCGGCTTGTGAATGTGGCCCGGCATGATGCCGATTTTGCATTCGCCCGGGGTGATAACGCCAGGGCAGTTCGGGCCGATCATGCGCACGCCTGCTTCATCCAGCTTCACCTTCACGGTCAGCATATCCAGCGTCGGGATACCTTCAGTGATGGTGATGATCAGTTTGATGCCTGCGTCGATCGCTTCCAGAATGGAGTCTTTGCAGAACGGTGCCGGAACGTAGATAACGGTTGCGGTTGCGCCCGTCGCTTCTACCGCTTCACGCACGGTGTTGAACACCGGCAGGCCGAGGTGCGTGGTGCCGCCTTTACCTGGCGTTACGCCGCCAACCATCTGCGTGCCGTAGGCAATCGC
This sequence comes from Enterobacter chuandaensis, assembly GCF_039718975.1. Taxonomy (NCBI): domain Bacteria; kingdom Pseudomonadati; phylum Pseudomonadota; class Gammaproteobacteria; order Enterobacterales; family Enterobacteriaceae; genus Enterobacter; species Enterobacter chuandaensis. The sequence continues at coordinate 1,405,425 of NZ_CP097173.1, read as the reverse complement.
CTGTTCGGAGTGGAAAGTCCCCTGGCTACCGGTGAAGCCCTGGCAGATAACCTTGGTATCTTTATTAATTAAAACTGACATTATTTCCCCTCCACTGCGGCAACAACCTGCTGAGCTGCATCCGTCAGACTTTTCGCTGCAATAATATTCAGGCCGCTGTCAGCCAGTTTTTTCGCGCCGAGTTCAGCGTTGTTACCTTCCAGACGCACAACCACCGGAACGTTAACGCCCACTTCTTCTACCGCACCGATGATGCCGTCAGCAATCAGGTCGCAACGGACGATGCCGCCGAAGATGTTAACCAGTACCGCTTTAACGTTGTCGTCAGAGAGGATGATTTTGAACGCTTCGGTTACGCGCTCTTTGGTGGCGCCACCGCCCACGTCGAGGAAGTTTGCTGGCTCACCGCCGTGCAGCTTAACGATGTCCATGGTACCCATTGCCAGGCCCGCACCGTTAACCATGCAGCCGATGTTGCCATCCAGCGCGACGTAGTTCAGCTCCCACTGTGCAGCCTGTGCTTCACGCGGATCTTCCTGAGACTGGTCGCGCATTTCGCGCAGATCCGGCTGGCGGAACAGCGCGTTGCCGTCAGCACCCAGCTTGCCGTCGAGGCAGATCAGGTCGCCCTGAGTGGTGATCACCAGCGGGTTGATCTCGATCAGCGCCAGATCGCGCTCCAGGAAGATAGTCGCCAGACCCATGAAGATCTTGGTGAACTGCTGAACCAGTTTACCTTCCAGGCCCAGTTTGAACGCCAGCTCGCGACCCTGGTAAGGCATTGGGCCCGCCAGCGGATCGATAGCCACTTTGTGGATCAGGTGCGGGGTTTCTTCCGCCACTTTTTCGATTTCCACGCCGCCTTCGGTAGACGCCATGAACACCACGCGACGCGAGCTACGGTCAACAACCGCGCCCAGATACAGTTCTTTCGCGATGTCGGTCGCCGCTTCTACCAGGATCTGGTTAACCGGCTGGCCGTTCGCATCTGTCTGGTAGGTCACCAGACGCTTGCCGAGCCAATGTTCAGCAAACGCACGAATTTCTTCTTTGCTCTTAACAACCTTCACACCGCCCGCTTTACCACGGCCACCAGCGTGAACCTGACACTTAACTACCCACGGGCCGGAACCGATTTTAGATGCGGCTTCTTCTGCTTCACGCGGGGTAGTACAGGCATAACCCACCGGAGCCGGTAAGCCATACCGGGCAAACAGCTGTTTGGCCTGATATTCATGTAAGTTCATGTGTTCTATCCATCCTTCAGGGTAATCGTTATCTTCAAACCTGTAGACCGGTGCAAGGCGTATCCGGCCTACAGGGCAGGTGATGCTAAATAGTCACTAGACGTCCAGCAGCAGGCGCGTTGGATCTTCCAGCAGCTCTTTAATGGCAACCAGGAAGCCTACGGACTCGCGGCCGTCGATCAGGCGGTGATCGTAAGAGAGCGCCAGGTACATCATCGGCAGGATCTCCACTTTACCGTCTACCGCCATCGGGCGATCTTTAATGGCATGCATACCCAGGATCGCGCTCTGCGGCGGGTTAATGATCGGGGTAGACATCAGCGAACCGAATACGCCGCCGTTGGTAATGGTGAAGTTACCGCCGGTCAGGTCGTCTACGGTCAGCTTGCCGTCGCGGCCTTTCACGGCCAGCTCTTTGATTTTTTTCTCGATATCAGCCATACCCAGGGTGTCCACATCACGCAGAACCGGGGTGACCAGGCCGCGTGGGGTAGAAACCGCCATGCTGACGTCGAAATAGTTGTGGTAAACCACGTCATCGCCGTCGATGGACGCGTTCACTTCCGGGTAGCGTTTCAGCGCTTCAACCACCGCCTTCACGTAGAAGGACATAAAGCCCAGACGGATACCGTGACGTTTTTCAAACGCGTCACCGTACTGCTTGCGCAGATCCATGATTGGCTTCATGTTCACTTCGTTGAAGGTGGTCAGCATCGCGGTGGAGTTTTTCGCTTCCAGCAGACGCTCGGCCACGCGCTTACGCAGGCGAGTCATTGGCACGCGTTTTTCGCTGCGGGCACCCAGGGCAGGCTGAGCTGCTGGCGCTGCCGCAGGGGCTTTCGCTTCTGCCTGAGCAGGCGCTTTCGCCAGGTGCTTGTCGATGTCTTCACGGGTCAGACGACCGCCCACACCGGTGCCTTTGATGGCTGCCGGGTCAAGGCTGTGTTCAGCCAGCAGGCGACGGATCGCCGGGCTGAGGGCGTCGTTAGACTGTTCTTCCAAAGAAGCCTGCTGGCGCTGAGCCGGCGTAGAGGCTTTCTCTTCAGACTTGGCGCTGGACTCTTTGCCCGCGCTGTTGCCTTCACGCAGGCGACCCAGGATCTGACGAGAGGTAACGGTGGTACCTTCATCTTCCAGCACCGCGTCCAGAACGCCATCCGCCGAAGCCGGTACTTCCAGTACCACTTTGTCAGTTTCGATTTCTACCAGCACTTCATCGCGCTTAACGGCATCGCCTGGTTTTTTGTGCCAGGTAGCGACGGTCGCATCTGCTACAGATTCAGGCAGGTCGGGAACAAGAATATCTACGCTACTCATTTTGTATCCTTTAATTAATCGACGTTCAGCGCGTCATTGACCAGATCTTGTTGCTGCTTCTGGTGAACGGACATATACCCTACCGCCGGAGAGGCGGAGGCCGGGCGACCTGCATAGCGCAGGGCTGACCCAAATGGAATCACTTCACGGAAATGATGCTGGCTGCAGTACCATGCGCCCTGGTTGAGCGGCTCTTCCTGGCACCAGACAAAATCATGTACGTGAGCGTACTGTTTCAGCACTTCCTGCATCGCCTGATGCGGGAACGGATAAAGCTGTTCGATACGCACGATGGCGACATCTTTCTGATCGTTCTTGCGGCGCTGTTCCAGCAGGTCGTAATAAACCTTACCAGAACACATCACCACACGCTTCACGGCCTGCGGATCCAGCTCGTCAATTTCACCGATGGCTGGCAGGAAGGTGCCGTTCGCCAGCTCTTCCAGGCTGGAGACCGCCAGCGGATGACGCAGCAGGGATTTCGGCGACATCACCACCAGCGGACGGCGCATACCGCGCAGCGCCTGACGACGCAGCATGTGGTACACCTGAGCCGGGGTGGACGGTACGCAAACCTGCATGTTCTGCTCGGCGCAGAGCTGCAGATAACGTTCCAGACGCGCGGAGGAGTGCTCCGGTCCCTGGCCTTCATAACCGTGCGGCAGCAGCATCACCAGGCCACACATGCGGCCCCACTTCTGCTCGCCGGAGGAGATGAACTGGTCGATAACCACCTGCGCACCGTTGGCGAAGTCACCGAACTGCGCTTCCCAGATGGTCAGGGTGCGAGGTTCTGCCGTAGCGTAACCGTATTCGAAGGCCAGAACCGCTTCTTCAGACAGCACGGAGTCCCAGACCTTGAACTGGCCCTGACCGTTATGTACGTGCTGCAGCGGGGTGTAGGTTGAACCGTTAGACTGGTTGTGAACCACCGCGTGACGGTGGAAGAAGGTGCCACGGCCCGCATCTTCACCGGACAGACGAACAGGAATACCTTCGTCAACCAGCGTTGCGTAAGCCAGCGTTTCCGCGCCGCCCCAGTCGAACAGCTTCTCGCCTGCCGCCATGGACTGACGGTCAGCGTAGATTTTCGCCACGCGAGACTGCATCTCGATAGCGTCCGGCACGGTGCTGATGCGTTTAGCCAGCTCCTGCAGGCGCTTCATCTCAACCTTGTTCGGGTAGCTCTCATCCCACTCGTGGTTGAGGTACGGCGACCAGGTAAAGGAGTGCATATTCATCGGGCGCAGCTCTTTCACTACGCATTCACCTGCGTCCAGCGCGTCGCGGTAGAGGTTGACCATTTCGGTCGCATCTTCCAGCGTCGCCACTTTGTCGCTTTCCAGCTTGTCAGCATAGATTTTGCGCGGCGTTGGGTGTTTTTTGATTTTCTGGTACATCAGCGGCTGGGTTGCACTTGGCTCATCCGCTTCGTTGTGGCCGTGACGGCGGTAGCAGAAGAGGTCAATGAACACATCGCGTTTAAAGGTGTTACGGAAGTCCAGCGCCAGACGGGTAACGAACGCAACGGCTTCCGGGTCGTCCGCGTTAACGTGGAAGATCGGCGCCTGTACCATCTTACCGATGTCGGTGCAGTATGGAGTAGAACGCGCATCCAGCGGGTTAGAGGTGGTGAAGCCCACCTGGTTGTTAATTACGATGCGAACGGTACCGCCCACTTCATAACCACGCGCTTTCGACATGTTCAGGGTTTCCTGAACCACGCCCTGCCCTGTGACCGCCGCATCACCGTGGATGGTGATTGGCAGCACTTTATTGCTGCTTGGCTCGTCCAGACGATCCAGACGCGCACGCACGGAGCCGATAACCACCGGGCTGACGATTTCCAGGTGCGACGGGTTAAACGCCAGCGCCAGATGAACCAGACCGCCTTCGGTTTCGATATCCGACGAGAAGCCCATGTGGTACTTCACGTCGCCGGTGCCGAGATGTTCTTTATGTTTGCCCGCGAATTCGTCGAACAGGTCCTGCGGTTTTTTACCCAGCACGTTGACCAGCACGTTCAGACGACCACGGTGCGCCATGCCCAGTACCACTTCACGGGTACCGCTCTTGCCTGCGTGACGAATCAGCTCTTTCAGCATCGGCACCAGTGCGTCACCGCCTTCCAGCGAGAAGCGTTTTGCGCCAGGGAATTTCGCGCCCAGATAGCGCTCAAGTCCTTCCGCTGCGGTCAGTTCGTTCAGGAAGCGTTTTTTCTCGTCAGCCGAGAAGGTCGCGTGGCCCGCTACGGATTCGATGCGCTGCTGGATCCAGCGTTTCTCTTCGGTAGAGGTAATGTGCATGTATTCCGCGCCGATGGAGCCGCAGTAGGTTTGCTTGAGCGCGTCAATCAGATCGCCCAGCTTCATCGTGTCTTTGCCGATGGCAAAGGAACCTACGTTAAAGCTTTCCTGGAAATCGGCCTCGGTCAGATCGTGATATGCCGGATCGAGATCGGCCACACGTTCCTGCTGCCACAGTCCCAGCGGATCGAGATTCGCATGCTGGTGACCACGGAAGCGATAAGCGTTGATGAGCTGCAGGACTTTAACCTGCTTCGCATTGGTGTCAGGGTCGGAAATCGCAGAAGAGTAACGTGAGGCATCCTTCGCCAGACGACGGAAATAATCACGTGTTTTGGAATGGAATTGATCCGGTTTGACCCCTGTACCAGGCAACTGCTGGAACATGGAACGCCAGTTTGCGTCCACTGAGTCAGGATCGGTTAAGAAGTCTTCATAGAGCTGTTCTATCCAGCTCTGGTTCGCACCAGAGAGGTAAGAAGAGTCCAGCCAGGCTTTCATTGCGCCGTTCTGCATCGTGATCCCTTAAGCATTTTTATGCTTACTTTCGCCGTAGAAACTACCACGCACACCACGTGTACGTGCCGGGGTTCACCTGCGAGCTCTTATTGGCCCGCGAAGGAACCTTTAGAAACTGTCTAAATAATCTTCGTCGTTCCGGCTGCGACTGCGTTGCGGCTTTCACTCACCCCAGTCACATATCACTATGCTCCTGGGAATTCGTTCAACCGCGCCTTGTCTCGCGCTGAACGTCTCGATTATTTACTTAACTGGCAGTTTTTAAAGGTTTCTGCAATCTGTTCCCTCTCCCTTAGGGAGAGGGTTAGGTGAGGGGAACAGCGCTCCCCTCTCACTACTTACGCACTGCGCTGCAGCAGCATCGACTTAATATGGCCGATGGCGCGCGTCGGGTTCAGCCCCTTCGGACACACACTGACGCAGTTCATGATGCTATGGCAGCGGAATACGCTGAAAGCGTCACTCAGTCCTTCCAGACGGCTATCGGTTTCGGTGTCGCGGCTATCGATCAGGAAGCGATAGGCAGCCAGCAGACCGGCCGGGCCGATAAACTTGTCCGGATTCCACCAGAACGACGGGCAGGACGTTGAACAACATGCACAGAGAATACACTCGTACAACCCATCGAGTTTTTCACGCTGCTCAGGAGACTGTAAGTGCTCGCGAGCGGGTGGATTTTGCCCATTATTCAATAAGTAAGGCTTAATCTTCTCATATTGTGCATAGAATTGCCCCATGTCTACCACCAAATCACGCACGACCGGCAGGCCTGGCAGAGGACGGATAACAATTTTCTGACCAGGACGCTGCAGCGCTGAAATTGGCGTGATGCAGGCCAGGCCATTTTTGCCGTTCATGTTCACACCGTCAGAGCCACACACCCCTTCACGGCAGGAGCGGCGGAACGACAGTGTCGGATCTTTTTCTTTCAGCTGGATTAAGGCATCCAGCAGCATCATGTCGCGACCTTCTTCCGCTTCCAGGGTGTAATCCTGCATGCGCGGAGCGTCGTCTACATCCGGGTTATAACGATAAACTGAGAATTCGAGTTTCATTATCCTGTCTCCGCATTAGTAAGTACGAATCTTCGGCGGGAACGCCGGACGCAGTTTCGGTTCCATATTGACGCTACGACGCGTCATGGATTCCGACTCTGGCAGATACAGGGAATGGCACAGCCAGTTTTCGTCATCACGATCCGGGAAGTCGAAGCGGCTATGCGCGCCGCGGCTTTCGGTACGGAAGTTTGCCGACATCGCGGTTGCGAACGCGGTTTCCATCAGGTTATCCAGCTCCAGGCACTCAACGCGCTGGGTGTTGAACTCGCTGGAGGTGTCGTCCAGACGGGCATTTTTCAGACGCTCGCGGATCGCTTTCAGCTGCTCAAGACCTTTGGCCATCGCGTCGCCTTCGCGGAATACCGAGAAGTTGTGCTGCATGCACTCCTGCAACGCTTTACGGATTTCCACCGGATCTTCGCCGTTACGGTTACCGTTCCAGCGGTTGAGGCGCTCAAGAGAGGCATCAATTTCGTCGTCGGTCGCGTCACGCAGCGCGCCCTGCTCGGCAATGGATTCCTGCAGATGCAGGCCCACCGCACGACCAAATACCACCAGGTCCAGCAGGGAGTTGCCGCCCAGACGGTTTGCGCCGTGTACGGATACGCAGGCAATTTCGCCTACCGCGAACAGGCCCGGGATGACCACGTCTTCGCCCTGCTCGTTCACGGTCAGCGCCTGACCGGTCACTTTGGTCGGAATACCGCCCATCATGTAGTGACAAGTTGGGATAACCGGAATCGGCTCTTTCACCGGGTCGACGTGGGCGAAGGTGCGGGACAGCTCCAGAATGCCCGGCAGACGGGATTCCAGCACCTCTTTACCCAGATGGTCGAGCTTCAGCTTCGCGTGTGGACCCCATGGGCCGTCGCAGCCGCGGCCTTCACGGATTTCGATCATGATGGAACGCGCCACCACGTCACGACCCGCCAGGTCTTTCGCATTCGGGGCATAACGCTCCATGAAGCGCTCGCCGTGTTTGTTCAGCAGGTAGCCACCTTCACCACGGCAGCCTTCCGTCACCAGAACGCCCGCACCGGCAATACCGGTTGGGTGGAACTGCCACATTTCCATATCCTGCACCGGCACGCCCGCGCGGATTGCCATTCCAACGCCGTCACCGGTGTTGATGTGGGCGTTGGTGGTGGACTGGTAAATACGGCCAGCGCCGCCGGTCGCCAGCACGGTTGCGCGCGCTTTGAAGTAAACCACTTCACCGGTTTCGATGCACAGCGCGGTACAGCCGACGATTGCGCCATCGGCGTTTTTCACCAGATCCAGCGCATACCACTCGGAGAAGATGGTGGTGTGGTTTTTCAGGTTCTGCTGGTACAGGGTATGCAGCAGCGCGTGACCGGTACGGTCAGCTGCTGCCGCGGTACGTGCCGCCTGCTCGCCGCCGAAGTTTTTCGACTGGCCGCCAAACGGACGCTGATAGATGGTGCCATTTTCCAGACGGGAGAACGGCAGACCCATATGATCCAGCTCCAGAATCGCTTCCGGGCCGGTTTTACACATATATTCGATGGCGTCCTGGTCACCGATGTAGTCGGAACCTTTTACCGTATCGTACATGTGCCATTCCCAGTTATCTTCGTGGGAGTTACCCAGCGCTACGGTGATACCGCCCTGCGCAGACACAGTGTGGGAACGGGTCGGGAACACTTTAGAGAGCAGCGCACAGGTCTGGCCGCTCTGGGAAATTTGCAGTGCGGCACGCATACCTGCGCCACCGGCACCAATTACAACAGCATCAAATTCTCTGACTGGCAGTTTCATTACACACCCCACACCACAACGAATCCATAAATAACGTAAACCACCAGTGCAACGACAATGGCCAGCTGCAGAGGAAGGCGAATCGCCAGCGGTTTAACGTAATCGGTCAACACCTGCCACATGCCAATCCAGGCATGAATAAGAATGGAGAACAGCGCCAGCAGGGTGAACACTTTGGTGAAGGCGGATCCGAAGAACCCACTCCAGATTTCCCACGTCAGCGTGCCGCTGGTCGCGAAGAAACCGATCATGTAGATGATGTAAAGGGTGAGAACGATAGCGGTAGCACGGACAAGAATGAAGTCATGTACGCCGTTGCGTCCTAATGCGGAGGCGTTGCTTACCATACGAGAACTCCTGCGAGAAGTGAAAGCACGACAGTAATCACAAATGAAATGTTAGCGGAGCGTTTCCCGGCTTCGAAAGTCTCTTCCAGATAGCCAAAGTCCATCAGCATATGGCGAACGCCGCCAACAACGTGATAGGCCAGCGCGGTGAGAATGCCCCACATGATGAATTTCACGAAGAAGCTGTTCATGATGGCAGAGGCCTGGAGGAATCCTTCAGGGGAAGAGAGGCTGGTGCCCAGTAACCACAGCAGAATACCGACCGCCACAAACGTAATTACACCTGAAACACGGTGCAGAATGGACGCTATTGCTGTTATAGGGAACCGGATCGTTTTGAGATCCAGATTGACAGGTCTTTGTTTTTTCACATTTCTTATCATGAATAACGCCCACATGCTGTTCTTATTGTTTCCTTCCTCCGGACTGCGATGCGGGTCAAGCAGCGTTCCTTTTCTATAACTGCGCGTCATGCAAAACAATGCTTCCAGATGCTAAAACGACACGTTACAACGCTGGGTGGCTCGGGATTGCAGGGTGTTCCGGAGACCTGGCGGCAGTATAGGCCGTTCACAAAATCATTACAATTAACCTACATACAGTTTGTCGGGTTTTCTCTGGAACAGTGATCAGGGTCACGATAACAACATCTTTTTAATTTTTAATCATCTGATTTGACAAATGTTAAACAATATTGTTACAAACGTCATCAGAAAAGGCATATAATGCGCAAAAGTTATGAGGTCTCTCTTTCACCTGACAAATAGTTATGTAACAGTGTGACGGTATTGACCGAAGTTATCAGGACAGTTATTAGTGATATACAGGTTTGAATAATTCGGACTGCAAAAACGCTGATTTGCTGTTGTTTCACTGATATTTCATTCGTTTACCTGCAAGGCGCCATAGCTCTGTACCCTGGTTACTCCTCGTGAGCTGAGCGGTAAGCCAAATAACAATCTGGTAACGGTGATTAACAGCTGAAAGCAAATCCGGTAAAGCGCAGTCTTAAGCATAAGGCGCTAAGGAGACCGTAAATGGCTGATACAAAGGCAAAACTCACCCTCAACGGTGGTGATGCTATTGAACTGGATGTGCTAAAAGGCACGCTCGGTCAGGATGTTATTGATATCCGTACGCTGGGTTCCAAAGGAGTTTTCACCTTTGACCCTGGATTTACCTCTACCGCATCTTGCGAATCCAAAATCACCTACATTGACGGTGACGAAGGTATCCTGCTCCATCGCGGCTTCCCCATCGATCAGTTAGCCACCGAATCCAACTATCTGGAAGTGTGCTACATCCTGCTGAACGGCGAAAAACCGACGCAGGCGCAGTACGATGAATTCAAAACCACCGTGACCCGTCACACCATGATCCATGAGCAGATCACCCGTCTGTTCCATGCGTTCCGTCGTGACTCTCACCCGATGGCGGTGATGTGCGGGATTACCGGTGCGCTGGCGGCGTTCTACCACGATTCTCTGGACGTGAATAACCCGCGTCACCGTGATATCGCGGCATTCCGCCTGCTGTCTAAAATGCCGACCATGGCGGCGATGTGCTACAAATACTCCATCGGCCAGCCGTTTGTGTATCCGCGCAACGACCTCTCCTACGCCGGTAACTTCCTGCGCATGATGTTCTCCACGCCGTGCGAAGAATACGAAGTGAACCCGGTGCTGGAACGCGCAATGGACCGTATTCTGATCCTGCACGCTGACCACGAGCAGAACGCTTCTACCTCTACCGTCCGTACCGCAGGCTCTTCAGGCGCGAACCCGTTCGCCTGTATCGCAGCGGGTATCGCCTCCCTGTGGGGACCGGCGCACGGCGGCGCGAACGAAGCGGCGCTGAAGATGCTGGAAGAGATCAGCACCGTTGAGCACATTCCAGAGTTCGTGCGTCGCGCGAAAGACAAGAATGACTCCTTCCGTCTGATGGGCTTCGGTCACCGTGTTTACAAAAACTACGACCCGCGTGCGACCGTCATGCGTGAGACCTGCCACGAAGTGCTGAAAGAGTTGGGTACCAAAGATGACCTGCTGGAAGTGGCGATGGAGCTGGAACACATCGCGCTGAACGACCCGTACTTCATCGAGAAGAAACTCTACCCGAACGTCGATTTCTACTCTGGCATTATTCTGAAAGCGATGGGCATTCCGTCCTCCATGTTCACCGTGATCTTCGCCATGGCGCGTACCGTAGGCTGGATTGCACACTGGAACGAAATGCACAGCGAAGGCATGAAGATCGCTCGTCCTCGTCAGCTGTATACCGGCTACGAGCAGCGTGATTTTAAGTCTGACCTGAAGCGCTAAAAGACAAGCCCGGTGGCGCTAACGCTTACCGGGCCTACAAATAAATGCGAAACGTAGGCCGGGTAAGGCGTAGCCGCCACCCGGCTTTTTTACATCTGGCACCCTGGACACCAGTAAAACGGTCTGGAAGAGATCGTAGCCTTCTCAATCACCCCGCCGCACCGCTCGCATTTTTTCCCCGCCCGATGAAACACCTTGAACCGGAACAGCGCCCCGTGGTGCTTGTTTTCATCTACGATGCCGCGCGTGTTGTACGACAGCCGCGGGATGTCCAGCAGCGCGTGGGACAGCGCCTCCAGCTGTTCATCGCTCAACTGAGAGGCTTTATGCTGCGGCGCCAGCCCGACTTCCCAGAGGATTTCCACCCGCAGGTAGTTACCAAGCCCGGCCAGAAACGCCTGGTCAAGAAACAGGCCGGAAAACTGCCGGTTGCGGAATGTGGGCGATAGCAGTCGGGCCTTCACATCACTTGCCGTCAGGCGCATATCCAGCACGTCCGGCCCCACTCGCTGTAGAAACGGGTGCGTCAGCAGTTGCTCTGGCGTTAACATTTCGATATCCGACGCGCTGTACAGCAGGATCGCTTTCTCCGCCGTTTGCAGCCGGACACGCAGCACGCGGGTGGTTTGCGGCTGCTCGTCCGCATCGACTACGCGCCAGACGCCGTAAAGCTGGTTATGGCTATATAACGTCAGGTTATGGGAAAAGTGCGTCAGCAACGCTTTGCCGCGCGTTTCAATGCGGGTCACCGTCTGCCCCACCAGCTGTGATTCATACGGTTTTAGCTGAGGAAAAGCAAACCAGACATCCGTCAGGGGTTTGCCCTTTATCGCCGCCTCCAGGCTATCCGCCGCGCGGCGGATCTCCGGACCTTCTGGCATTTTTGTGTCCTTATCGTCATTATTCGGCGCTGACGAGAATGCCCTCTTCAGAGAACGCCGCCCGCAGGCGACGCGCGAACTGGAGCGCATGCTCGCCGTCGCCGTGTAAACACACCGTATCGGCCTGAACGTTTACGGATGTTCCATCCACGGCGGTCACCCGCCCGGCGCGCACCATCTCCAGCGTCTGCGCCAGCGCTTTGCTTTCATCAGTAATCAGCGCACCAGCCTGCGTACGCGGAACCAGGCTACCGTCCGGCATGTATCCCCGATCGGCAAACACTTCCTGCCGCGTCGTCAGCCCCAGCCGTTCTCCGGCACGAATAAGCTCGCTGCCCGCCAGGCCTACCAGAATCAGCTGCGGATTGCAGTCTCGCACCGCACGGGCGATGGCGTCCGCAAGAGCGGCATCTTTCGCCGCCTGATTGTAGAGCATGCCGTGCGGCTTTACGTGGCGCAGCACGCCGTGCTCAGCGCGCACTATCGCCTCCAGCGCGCCAATCTGGTAGAGCACCTGAGCGTAGACCGTCTCAGGGGGCAGGTCCATCGCCGTGCGGCCAAAGTTATCCCTGTCAGGGAAGCTCGGGTGAGCCCCAATCGCCACGCCGTTTTTAATGGCATTACGCACGCTCTCCAGCATGGTCTGCGCATCGCCCGCGTGAAAGCCGCAGGCGATATTGACCGAGGAGACCAGGGTCATCAGTTCCGCATCGGCGCGGCTGCCCTCCCCCAGATCGGCATTCAAATCAATCTTTACCATCAAGCCTCCACGCCAGCTGTTCGAGATAACGCTGCTGATCCTGCCGCGCCTTCAGTGCCTCCTCCAGCGAACACTGCACGAAATGAATCGGCTGGCCGAGAGGAATTTGCGCCAGATGGTAGCGATCCGCTTCGATAATGCAGGCAATGCGCGGGTAACCGCCGGTGGTTTGCGCGTCGTTCATTAACACGATGGGCTGCCCGTTGCCCGGCACCTGAATCACGCCAGGCAATAAACCGTGGGAAAGCAGCTCCCGGTCAGTCGTACGGGTCAGCGGCTGTCCCTGCAGGCGGTAACCCATGCGGTTACTCTGCGGGCTGATTTTCCACGGTGAGCGCCAGAAAGACTCTTTTGAGGCTTCATCAAACTCCTGATATTCCGGCCCCGGTAAGGCGCGGATCACGTTCCCCCACAGCAGCTGCTTCACGCCCTGAGTGGTCGAGAAATGACGCGCGGAGGGCTTAATCGCCAGGCGATCGCCGTCGCGCATCAGGCGCCCTTCATGACCACCGATGCCCGCTTTTTGATCGGTACTGGATGAGCCCAGCACCTCCGGCACGTCGATGCCGCCCGCTACTGCGAGATAGCTACGCACGCCGTGGCGTGGACGCTTGAGCGTCAGTCTCTGCCCGGCCTTCGCCCGCAGACGCCAGCCGGTCCACACCGCTTTGCCGTCCAGCGTGGCATCACAGCCTGCGCCGGTTAAGGCAAACCAGGTCTCCTGGCCAAATTCAATCACGCACTGGCCCAGCGTAATTTCTAACGCCGCCGTGCTGCCTGCGTTGCCGACCAGCAGGTTGGCAATCTCCAGCGAAGGGCGGTCAAGCGCGCCGCAGTAGCTCACGCCGGACTGGCGCATGCCAAAACGCCCGGCATCCTGAACGGAGGTGTAAAGCCCCGCGCGAATAAGCGTTAACATACTCCCTCCTTCTGCGGGATAAAGCGCAGGGTATCACCCGGACGCAGGAGTATTGGCGCATCCTGTCCGGGCTCGAACAACGGCGTGGACGTGTGCCCGATAAGCTGCCAACCGCCCGGCGAGGCGAGCGGGTAGATCCCCGTTTGCTCACCGCCAATCGCCACCGTTCCCGCGGGAACGCTCAGGCGCGGTTCGGCCCGACGCGGCGTATGCAGCTGGGGCAATAAGCCGCCCAGATACGGAAATCCCGGCTGAAATCCTAAAAACCAGACAACGTAATCCACCGAGGAGTGCAGCTCAACCACCTGCTTTTCCGTGAGTCCACAGTGTTCGGCTACCACGCCCAGATCGGGACCACTCTCGCCGCCATAGACGACCGGGATCTCAATCGTCCTCGATTCCGGCTCCAGTGCTTCGCTCTCCTCCCACCAGCGCTGAAGGCGTTCGATGGCATCCAGCGCCCCCGTGTGCGGGTCACGCAACACCACGGTGATATTATTCATACCTGGTATAGCTTCAACGACGCCCGGCATTTCAGGCAGACGCTGTGCCAGCCGCCAGATACGCTTTTGCGTGGCAAGCGTCACCGGCGGTTCAAGCTCCAGAACGACTGCGGTTTCCCCCAGAAGATAACAACGCGCTCGCTGCACTTAACTACCTCTCATCAGGCCGGATTAGGGATATCAATAAAGGTCACATCCAGATCGGTATTTTCCGTCAGCCACTCGCTGAGGGCGCGGATGCCGCCACGTTCGGTGGCGTGGTGCCCCGCCGCGTAAAAATGCAGCCCCTGCTCACGAGCGGAATGAACCGTCTGCTCGGAGACTTCGCCGGTAATAAACGCATCAACGCCAAAGCGCGCGGCGCTATCGATAAAGCCCTGGCCGCCGCCTGTACACCAGGCCACACGCTTCACGGTATCTGGCCCGGTGTCGCCGCACCACAGCGGACGACGCCCCAGACGCGCTTCGATCCACGAGGCCAGCTCCAGACCCGGTACCGGCATTGAAAGTTCGCCCCACGGCACCAGCGGCTCGATTTCACCCATTACGGTTATGCCCAACAGCTGCGCCAGCTGGACGTTGTTGCCCAGCTCCGGATGCGCGTCCAGCGGCAGGTGGTAACCGTACAGGTTGATGTCATTCGCCAGCAACGTTTTGAGGCGGTTACGCTTCATGCCGCGGATAATCGGCGATTCGTTTTTCCAGAAGTAACCGTGATGGACGATCACCGCGTCGGCTTCCTGACGGACCGCTTCATCCAGCAGCGCCTGACTTGCCGTCACGCCGGTGATGATTTTTTGCACCGTTTCGCGACCTTCCACCTGCAGGCCATTCGGGCCGTAGTCGCTGAAGGAGGTGGCGTTAAGTTTTTCGTTAATCAGGCGTTCCAGTTCACTGTTTTTCATCATCATTCTCTCAAACTTTGCGGGCGGCTTCGTACGCCGCCAGCGTGGCGACGCGCGCCTGTTTATGGTCAACAATTGGGCGGGGATAATCGAGCTTTACGCCCTGTTTATCCGCCCATGCCCACGGGTCGTGGATCGCCTTCGCAGGAACGTTCCTGAGCGCGGGCAACCAGCTGCGAATAAAATCGCCGTTGGCATCAAATTTTTGCCCCTGAGTGGTCGGATTAAAAATCCGGAAATAGGGTGCCGCATCGGTTCCGGTGGAGGCCGCCCACTGCCAGCCCCCGTTATTCGCCGCCAGATCGCCATCGATCAGCTGAGAAATAAAATAGCGCTCCCCGACGCGCCAGTCGATAAGCAGATCCTTCACCAGGAAGCTGGCGGTAATCATTCGCAGACGGTTGTGCATCCACCCGGTCTCATTCAGCTGGCGCATGGCCGCATCAACAATCGGGTAGCCCGTCTGCCCGCTTTGCCAAGCCTGTAAAAGCGCCTCATCGTGCTGCCATTTTACGTTATCGGTCCAGGGAATAAACGGACGATGCTTACAGAGATCGGGATGATACGTCATCAGATGGCGATAGAATTCGCGCCAGATAAGTTCGTTCAGCCAGACGGCACCTGCCCCACCGTCCAGCGCCTGCGGCTGTTCGGCCAGAAGGCGATGCAAACACTGGCGTGGCGAGATCGCGCCCAGCGCCAGACAGGCCGACAGGCGGCTGGTGCCTTCAATAGCGGGGAAATCCCGACGCGCGTCGTATTCCGCCGCCCCCTGCTTGCAGAACTGCCGTAGTTGGGCGATCGCCGCTTTTTCATCGGCGGGAAAAAGCATTTCATCAAACGGCTGCTGAGGATAATCAAACGTCAGGTCAGGCAGATTAGTCACGGGTTCGCCCCGCGCAGCAGGCGCGGCAACGCACTCCGGCAGCGCCTCCTTGAGGCGCTTGATAAAGGCGTTTTTAAACGGCGTGAAAACTTTATACATCTCATTATTGCCGGTCATCACGCTGCCCGGTGGCAGCATCACGCTGTCATCAAACCCTTCGCAGACCATCCCTTCCAGCATCTTCTCCAGCTGGCGGTCGCGCTGCTGCTCGTTGAATTCGTACTGATAGTTGTAAAAAAGATGCGTGACGCCGTTTTGCTGGCATATCTCCTGCAGCATATGAAGCTGCGCGGTAAAATCGCTGACCTCTTTGTAGATCAGCGGAATGCCTTTCTCAGCAAGCGCGCGCTGCAGTTCGTTCAGGTGTGATTTGAGGTAAGCCGCCTGCCGCGGAGCCATAGCATGCTGCTGCCACTGCTCAGGCGTGGCGATAAACAGGGCCAGAACATTCGCGTCTTTTGCGCGACAGGCCGCCGCGAGTGCGATGTTGTCATGTACGCGCAGATCCGCGCGAAACCAAACCAGATGGGTGGGCATAAAACTCCTGGCTATTGTCCATTATGTCCGTAAGGGCATGCCGTAAAAGGAAAAAGCATGCATCGAACTACTTTGCCATGAAGTGTAGACGGGATGAAATAAAAAAGGCCGCCCGGGGCGGCCTTAACGCTACTTGTCCTGCGCTATCGGGGTTAAAGCAACAAACACATCCGGTTTATCACTCTTTACAACGAGTACGCTGGCGACAATGAACGCGATGCATAAATAGCGTTTCACTATGCGGTCCCTGCTGCTAACCGCTCCACCGTTCACCACCGGTGATAAATCGGTGGACACAAGCTCTGTGTGGGAGCCTGACTTACGGTTGTTGTAACACCTCTCCCGGGACCGGTGCCCATTTGCGAAGATGGCGGAAAGGGACGCAGCATGGTAAACATCACTTGAGCAAAACGTAATCCAATGAACCTGTTTTTAAGAATATATTTAGGACAGAAGCGTTTGCTAATACACCCTGCAGACGTATGCTTGTAAGCCTCTGTGTGAGAGCCTGAAGACCACCCAACGGACCGCGAATCCCGAGGGACAAAAAAACCGCCATATTGCTATTGGCGGTTTTTTTATGGCTACGCGTCAGCGTTGTATCAATAGAAATCGCAGGTCGCTTTCTCGGCCTGATCCATCCACACCGGCTTCTCGCTGGTTTTCGCCCAGACGCGGTGCAGATAGCTGTAAAAACGTGCGCGATCTTTCCAGAACAACATCACCGGCAGAGCCAGCACGCCAGCCACTACGGCGAAAGTGCGACGCATGAACACGATATGAGCCGGATACTCTTTATAAAGATCCATATTTTTCTCCCCTGTAGTTGGCCGGAAACCTTCTCCGGAAAATGTGAAATCTGTGACCTGGCTAAAATAATATCGCTTTGTTTGTAATTTTACTACTCATCCGACCACTTATTTTTATCCATTTAGTGAATATTTACATTCGCGCCGTAATTAAGTTACAAAAAAGTTAACGATTTACTTACCAATAGTTAAATTGTGGTTTTTGCCATTTTTATACTTTTTTTACACCCGCCCTCCTCATTTTTGCGAAATCTTTGCGCCGTAAATCCTACCGTTAGCACAACAACAAAAGTCACCCGGAGGTGGATTGTGAGTGCAGGTCTTATTGCCGGCATCGTGCTGGTGTTCCTGTTATTGGGTTATCTGGTTTATGCCCTGATTAATGCGGAGGCATTCTGATGGCTGCTCAGGCGTTTTTGCTTATCGCCAGCTTCTTCGTGGTCCTGTTCGTCCTGGCACGGCCACTGGGATCAGGGCTGGCACGGCTTATCAACAACGTCCCCTTGCCCGGCACGGGAAGCGTTGAAAAAGGGATCTGGCGTGTTCTGGGAATCGACGATCGTGAGATGAACTGGCGTCAGTATCTGTTTGCCATTCTGCTGCTGAATATCGTTGGGCTCATTGCGCTTTTTGCCATGCTGATGCTGCAGGGTAGCCTGCCGCTGAATCCGCAACAGTTACCGGGCCTGTCCTGGCATCTTGCCCTGAACACGGCGGTGAGCTTTGTCACCAACACCAACTGGCAGTCCTATGCCGGTGAAACCACGCTGAGCTATTTCAGCCAGATGGCTGGATTAACCGTGCAGAACTTCCTCTCTGCCGCCAGCGGTATCGCGGTGATCTTCGCGCTAACGCGCGCGTTCGCGCGTCAGAAAATCAGTACCCTGGGTAACGCCTGGGTGGATTTAACGCGCATTACGCTGTGGATCCTGCTGCCGATTGCGCTGCTTATCGCGCTGTTCTTTATTCAGCAAGGCACCCTGCAAAACCTGCTGCCTTATGCCCCTTATACCTCGCTGGAAGGAGCAAAACATCTCCTGCCGATGGGGCCGGTGGCATCGCAGGAGGCGATTAAGATGCTTGGCACCAACGGCGGCGGCTTCTTCAACGTCAACTCTTCGCATCCGTTTGAAAACCCGACTGCATTGACCAATTTGGTGCAGATGCTGGCGATCTTCCTGATCCCCGCCGCGCTCTGTTTCGCCTTTGGTGATGTGGTCAACGATCGCCGTCAGGGCCGCACCCTGCTCTGGACCATGTCGCTGATCTTCGTGGTCTGCGTGGTGCTGGTGATGTGGGCTGAATGGAGCGGCAACCCCCATTTCATGCAGCTTGGGGCTGACAGCACTATCAACATGGAAGGTAAAGAGAGCCGCTTCGGCATTCTCGCCAGCAGCCTCTACGCGGTGGTCACCACGGCGGCATCGTGCGGGGCCGTCAATGCCATGCATGATTCCTTTACCGCGCTGGGCGGGATGATCCCGATGTGGCTGATGCAGATCGGCGAGGTGGTGTTTGGCGGCGTGGGCTCGGGTCTTTACGGCATGCTGCTGTTCGTGCTGCTGGCGGTGTTTATTGCCGGTCTGATGATTGGCCGCACCCCGGAATACCTCGGTAAAAAAATCGACGTTCGCGAGATGAAATTAACCGCGCTGGCGATTCTGGTCACCCCAGCCCTTGTGCTGCTCGGCACCGCGCTGGCGCTGATGACCGAGGCCGGACGCAGCGGCATCTTTAACCCGGGCATTCATGGCTTCAGCGAAGTGTTGTATGCCGTTTCGTCTGCCGCCAACAACAACGGCAGCGCCTTTGCGGGCTTAAGCGCCAACTCTCCGTTCTGGAACTGCCTGCTGGCGTTCTGCATGTTTGTGGGGCGCTTCGGGGTGATTGTGCCGGTCATGGCGATCGCCGGATCGCTGGTGAATAAAAAAATTCAACCGACCACCACCGGGACATTACCGACACACGGCGCGCTGTTTATCGGCCTGCTGACGGGCACCGTTTTGCTGGTCGGCGCCCTGACCTTTATCCCCGCCCTCGCGCTAGGCCCGGTCGCGGAAACTCTTTCTTTACGCTGATTTTGCGGAGTATTTGTCATGAGTCGTAAACAACTGGCCCTGCTCGAACCGTCGTTAGTTCGTCAGGCGCTCATGGATGCGGTAAAAAAGCTGAGCCCGCGCGTGCAGTGGCGCAACCCGGTGATGTTTATCGTCTGGGCGGGCAGCATCCTGACCACCGTACTGGCAATCGCCATGGTAACGGGCCACATGTCGGGGAATGCGATGTTTACCGGGGCCATCAGCCTGTGGCTGTGGTTTACCGTGCTGTTCGCCAACTTTGCCGAAGCGCTGGCGGAAGGCCGGAGTAAAGCGCAGGCCAACAGCCTGAAAGGGGTGAAAAAAACGGCGTTTGCGCGGAAATTACGTGAACCGAAATACGGCGCGCAGATGGACCACGTTCCGGCAGATGAACTGCGTAAAGGTGATGTGGTGCTGGTAGAAGCTGGCGACATCATCCCGTGCGACGGAGAAGTGATTGAAGGTGGCGCATCGGTGGATGAAAGCGCCATTACCGGGGAATCCGCGCCGGTGATCCGTGAATCCGGCGGCGATTTCGCCTCCGTAACCGGCGGGACGCGCATTCTTTCCGACTGGCTGGTCATTCAGTGCAGCGTCAACCCGGGCGAAACCTTCCTCGACCGGATGATCGCCATGGTAGAAGGCGCGCAGCGCCGCAAAACGCCGAACGAGATCGCCCTGACCATTCTGCTGGTGGCCCTGACCATCGTCTTCCTGCTGGCAACCGCGACGCTGTGGCCATTCTCGGCCTACGGCGGCACCGCGGTCACCGTCACCGTGCTGGTGGCGCTGCTGGTCTGCCTGATCCCAACGACCATTGGCGGCCTGCTATCAGCCATCGGCGTGGCTGGTATGAGCCGCATGCTGGGTGCCAACGTCATTGCCACCAGCGGGCGCGCGGTTGAAGCCGCCGGTGACGTGGATGTCTTGCTGCTGGATAAAACCGGGACCATCACCCTCGGTAACCGCCAGGCGTCAGAATTTTTACCCGCTCCCGGCGTGGATGAAAAAACGCTGGCAGATGCCGCGCAGCTCTCTTCACTTGCCGATGAGACCCCGGAAGGCCGCAGCATCGTGATTCTCGCGAAACAGCGCTTCAACCTGCGCCAGCGCGACGTGCAGAGCCTGCACGCTACTTTCGTGCCCTTCACGGCGCAGACCCGCATGAGCGGCATTAACATTCAGGATCGCATGATCCGTAAAGGCTCCGTTGACGCCATCCGTCGCCACATTGAAGCCAACAACGGCCACTTCCCGCCCGAGGTGGACAAGCTGGTCGAAAGCGTTGCCCGTCAGGGGGCCACGCCGCTGGTGGTGGCAGAAGGCTCGAACGTGCTGGGCGTGATTGCCCTGAAGGATATCGTCAAAGGCGGTATTAAAGAGCGCTTTGCCCAGCTGCGTAAAATGGGTATTAAAACGGTGATGATAACCGGGGATAACCGTCTTACCGCCGCGGCGATTGCCGCCGAAGCGGGCGTAGATGATTTCCTTTCCGAAGCCACGCCGGAAGCGAAGCTGGCGTTGATTCGTCAGTATCAGGCGGAAGGCCGCCTGGTGGCGATGACGGGTGACGGTACCAACGATGCCCCTGCCCTGGCGCAGGCCGACGTGGCGGTGGCGATGAACTCCGGTACCCAGGCGGCAAAAGAGGCGGGCAACATGGTCGACCTCGACTCTAACCCGACCAAGCTGATTGAGGTTGTGCACATTGGCAAGCAGATGCTGATGACGCGCGGGTCGCTGACCACGTTCAGTATCGCCAACGACGTGGCAAAATATTTCGCTATTATCCCGGCGGCCTTTGCGGCCACCTATCCGCAGCTCAATGCGCTGAACGTGATGCACCTGCACTCTCCGTCCTCGGCCATTCTCAGCGCGGTGATTTTTAACGCCCTGATTATTGTCTTCCTGATCCCGCTGGCGCTGAAAGGCGTGAGCTATAAGCCGCTGACCGCCGCCGCCATGCTGCGCCGGAATCTGTGGATTTACGGCCTGGGTGGGCTGGTGGTGCCTTTCATCGGTATCAAAGCTATCGACCTGCTGTTGACGCTGTTCGGCCTGGTTTAAAAGGTGAATCAAATGACGATGTTACGCCCCGCTATACTTTTGTTTATTCTGCTGTCTCTCATTACCGGCGGGCTGTACCCGCTGGTGACTACCGCGCTGGGCCAGTGGTGGTTTAAGGATCGGGCCAACGGCTCGCTGATTATGCAAAACGGTGAAAACCGCGGTTCACGCCTGATCGGGCAGAACTTTACGGATGCCCGTTACTTCCAGGGACGCCCTTCCGCCACTGCCGAAAGCCCGTATAATCCGATGGCGTCCGGCGGCAGTAACCTGGCGGGCAGCAACCCGGAGCTGGACAAAGCCGTCGCTGAGCGCGTGGCGGCCCTGCGCGCCGCCAATCCGCAGGCCAGCCGTGAGGTGCCCGTGGAACTGGTAACCGCCTCGGCCAGCGGACTGGACTACAGCCTGACGCCGGCAGCAGCGGCATGGCAAATCCCGCGCGTCGCCGCCGCCCGTCAGCTGACCGTCGAACAGGTGAGCAAGCTGGTGGCAGAGCACACGCAAAAGCCGTTGGTCAGCTTTATCGGCATGCCCGTGGTGAATATTGTTGAGCTGAATCTGGCGCTGGACGCGCTAAGGAAAAACTAAATGACCGACGAGCCAATGCGCCCGGATCCGGACAGGCTGCTTGAACAGACGGCTGAAGCCCATCGCGGCAAACTGAAAATTTTCTTTGGCGCCTGCGCAGGCGTCGGGAAAACCTTCGCCATGCTGACGGAAGCCCAGCGGCTTCGGGCGCAGGGGCTCGATATTCTGATCGGCGTGGTTGAAACCCACGGACGTAAAGAGACAGCATCGCTGCTGAAGGGGCTGGCGACCCAGCCGCCCCGCCGCATCAGCCACCGTGGTCGTTTAGTCACGGAGTTTGATATTGATGCCGCCCTCGCCCGCCGTCCCGCCCTTATCCTGATGGACGAACTGGCGCACAGCAATGCGCCGGGCTCGCGTCACCCAAAGCGCTGGCAGGATGTGGAAGAACTGCTCGAAGCCGGTATTGATGTTTTCACCACGGTTAACGTTCAGCATCTTGAAAGCCTGAACGACGTGGTGAGCGGCGTGACCGGCATTCAGGTACGGGAGACGGTGCCCGACCCGTTCTTTGATTCTGCCGATGAAGTGGTGCTGGTCGATCTCCCCCCCGACGATTTGCGTCAACGCCTGCACGAAGGGAAAGTCTATATCGCTGGCCAGGCCGAGCGCGCCATCGAACACTTCTTCCGCAAAGGTAACCTGATTGCCCTGCGCGAACTGGCTCTGCGTCGCACTGCCGATCGCGTCGACGATCAGATGCGCGCCTGGCGTGACCTGCAGGGTCAGGAACGCGTCTGGCATACGCGGGACGCCATTCTGCTGTGCGTGGGACACGGCAGCGGCAATGAAAAGCTGGTCCGCACCGCCGCTCGTCTGGCGGCCAAATTTGGCAGCGTCTGGCATGCGGTGTATGTTGAAACACCGCAACTGCACGCTCTGCCCGAAAATCAGCGCCGCGCGATCCTGAGTTCGCTACGCCTGGCGCAGGAGCTGGGCGCTGAAACGGCCACCCTTTCCGATCCTCAGGAAGATAAAGCCATTCTGCGCTACGCCCGTGAGCACAACCTGGGGAAAATCGTGATTGGCCGTCGCCAGCACCGCCGCTGGTTTAGCCGCGAATCCTTTGCCGACAAGCTGGCCCGCCGCGCGCCGGATCTGGATCTGGTGATCGTGGCGCTGGATGATAAACCTGCTCCCCTCCCCAGCCGCACGCCGGACAGCCGTGCCTTCAGCGATAAATGGCGCATTCAGCTTCGCGGCTGTTTTGTTGCCGTTGTGCTCTGCGCCCTGATTACCGTGATTGCCAGCCAGTGGCTGATTGCCTTTGATGCGGCCAACCTGGTGATGATTTACCTCCTTGGCGTGGTGGTAGTGGCGCTCTTTTACGGACGCTGGCCGTCGGTACTGGCGACGGTAGTCAACGTCATCAGCTTCGATCTGTTCTTTATTGCCCCACGCGGGACGCTCGCGGTTTCGGACGTACAGTACATCCTCACCTTCGCCGTCATGCTCACCGTCGGGCTGGTGATCGGGAACTTAACGGCGGGCGTGCGCTACCAGGCGCGTATCGCCCGCTATCGCGAACAGCGAACGCGCCATCTCTATGAGATGTCGAAATCGCTGGCTGTGGGCCGCACGCCGCTGGATATTGTGCAGACCAGCGAGCAGTTTATCCGCTCGACGTTTCATGCCAGCAACCTGATTTTACTCCCGGACGAGCACGGCAAGCTGCGCCCGCTGACGTCGGCCTCGGGCATGACGCCCTGGGACGAAGCCATCGCCCGCTGGAGCTTTGATAAAGGGCTACCGGCGGGCGCAGGGACCGACACCCTGCCCGGCGTGCCCTATCAAATTCTGCCGCTGCGCAGTGCCGATAAAAATCAGGGGCTGGTGATTGTTGAGCCCTCCAACCTGCGCCAGCTGATGATCCCCGAACAGCAACGGCTGCTCGAGACCTTCACCCTGCTGGTTGCCAGCGCGCTGGAGCGGCTGGCGCTTACCGCCAGCGAAGAGCAGGCCAGGCTGGCGAGCGAGCGGGAAAGCATTCGTAACTCGCTGCTGGCGGCGCTTTCTCACGATCTGCGAACCCCGCTCACCGTCCTGTTTGGTCAGTCAGAAATCCTGACGCTGGATCTGGCGGCGGAAGGCTCTAAACACGCCATCCAGGCCAGCGAGATTCGCCAGCATGTGCTGAATACCACGCGCCTGGTGAATAACCTGCTTGATATGGCGCGGATCCAGTCAGGCGGTTTTAACCTCAAAAAAGAGTGGCTCACGCTCGAAGAAGTGGTAGGCAGCGCCCTGAAAATGCTGGAACCCGGCCTCGGTGGACGCCATATTGCGCTGAACATGCCCGAGCCGCTGACCTTAATTCACGTCGACGGTCCGCTGTTTGAACGGGTGCTGATCAACCTGCTGGAAAACGCCGGCAAATATGCGGGTGCCAGCGCGCAGATCGGCGTGGATGCGACCGTTAACGACGGAACGCTGCGTCTTGACGTCTGGGATACCGGCCCGGGCATTCCTGCCGGACAGGAGATGGCGATTTTCGAAAAATTCGCGCGCGGTAATAAGGAGTCGGCCATTCCGGGCGTTGGGCTGGGGCTGGCCATTTGCCAGGCGATTATTGACGTTCATGGCGGGACCATTTCCGCAGAGAATCGTCCGGAAGGGGGCGCAAGGTTTTGTGTTACACTTCCACTGGAAACTCCGCCAGAACTTAATGAATTACCAGAGGATTTGTGATCAACGTTCTGATTGTTGAAGATGAAATCGCCATTAGCCGGTTTCTGCGCGCTGCGCTGGAAGGAGACGGTCTGCGCGTTCATGATGCCGGTACCCTTCAACGGGGGTTAATTGAAGCCGCGACCCGCAAGCCGGACCTGGTGATCCTCGATCTTGGCCTGCCGGACGGTGACGGTATCGATTTTATTCGCGAGGTTCGTCAGTGGAGCCAGATGCCGATCCTGGTGCTCTCCGCCCGTACTGAAGAGACGGATAAAATCGCGGCGCTGGATGCCGGGGCGGACGACTATCTGATTAAACCTTTCGGGATTGGCGAGCTGCAGGCTCGCCTGCGCGTGGCGCTGCGCCGCCACAGCGCAACCACGCCTGCTGACCCGACCTAGACGTTTGGGGATATCCGGGTTGATCTGGCCGCGCGACGTATTGTTCGCGGTGAAGAAGAAATCCATCTCACGCCAATCGAGTTTCGTCTGCTCGCCGTGCTGCTTAATAATCACGGGAAGGTACTCACCCAGCGCCAGCTGTTAAGTCAGGTGTGGGGACCCAACGCGGTGGAACATAGTCACTATTTACGCATATATATGGGGCATCTTCGCCAGAAACTTGAAGTTGACCCCGCTCGCCCTCGCCATTTATTAACTGAAACCGGTATCGGTTATCGGTTTATGCTTTGAATAACTATTCACTTTATTTTTTAAATAAAAACAACCCCATCAGAAAATATTTCATAAATAATCATAAGATTATTTTTTTGGTTATTTTTGTTCATTTTGAACATTGATAAAACAATCCATTAACGCATCATCAACAAATCAGAATTTTGATCTGCTATATTCATCAAAAACGATTATTTATTTCTGAAATGATCGGGTAATGGTGATCTGTTTCACAGTTAATCGCCTTTTCCTGGATAAAATGACCATGCTTTCAATTGCTGAAAGGAAAATGAAACATGGAAAACAACAATCGTTTAATGCCCCATATAAGGCGGACAACACATATCATGATGTTTGCCCACCGAAACTGCTTTGACTTTCATCTCTTTAATGCCCGGTAGTCCTTCGACTTCTGGCGCACTCGCTTACAGGTCATCCTGAAACATCTTATTTTACAGGCCATTGCCTGTGAACTCGTGCGCTCATTCAATCAGATTCAGACTCATCCGCAACCGGGCGGACTGAATTTCAATTATCAAAAAGCAATTTACTGATTTTAATCAGTGGCCACGCTTTGCTTTTTTTCCGGAAAACTATCGATTTCTTTTTCGCAAGAAATCGAGGGACGCATATTGCCTAAAATAAAGAGAGAAAGATGAAAAAGTTAAAAATCGCAGCCAGCCGTGCATGTCCGGACTGCTTTGTTACCCAGCGTGAACTGGTGGATATCCGTACTTCTGATTATATTGATGTAGCCGCCATTGTTCTGGCGGTCAGCGATATTTCCTGCGGCATACTGGACGAAATTGAAGCCACCGGTTTTGGCATTCCCGTCTTTGTCGCGACGCACAAAGAAGAGATTATCCCGGCAGAGTATTTATCACGCATTCATGGCGTATTTGAACATTCAGACACCAACAACGACTTTTACGGACGTCAGCTGGAAGCGGCCGCGCAGAAATATGAAACCCAACTGCGCCCGCCGTTTTTCCGCGCGCTTGTCGACTATGTGAAGCAGGGCAACAGCGCCTTCGACTGCCCGGGGCATCAGGGTGGCCAGTTCTTCCGCCGCCATCCTGCCGGTAATCAGTTTGTCGATTTCTTTGGTGAGACGCTTTTCCGCTCCGACCTGTGCAACGCCGACGTGGCGATGGGGGATCTGCTGATCCACGAAGGCGCGCCGTGCATCGCCCAGCAGCATGCGGCAAAGGTATTTAATGCCGATAAGACCTACTTCGTGCTGAATGGCACCTCGTCATCCAACAAAGTGGTGCTTAACGCCCTGCTCACCCCTGGTGACCTGGTGCTGTTCGACCGTAATAACCATAAATCTAACCATCACGGTGCCCTCCTCCAGGCAGGCGCTACGCCGGTCTATCTGGAAACCGCGCGCAACCCGTACGGCTTTATCGGCGGCATTGACGCACACTGCTTTGAGGAGAGTTACCTGCGCGAGCTGGTATCGGAGGTGGCGCCGGGCCGCGCACGTGACGAACGTCCTTTCCGTCTGGCGGTGATCCAGCTGGGTACCTACGATGGCACCATCTATAACGCCCGTCAGGTGGTGGATAAGATTGGGCACCTGTGTGATTACATCCTTTTTGACTCTGCGTGGGTGGGTTACGAGCAGTTTATTCCGATGATGGCCGACTGCTCTCCGCTGCTGCTGGAGCTGAACGAAAACGATCCGGGGATTTTGGTTACCCAGTCCGTGCATAAACAGCAGGCTGGCTTCTCGCAGACCTCGCAAATTCACAAGAAAGACAGCCACATCAAAGGTCAGCAGCGCTATGTCCCACATAAGCGGCTGAATAATGCCTTTATGATGCACGCTTCCACCAGCCCGTTCTATCCGCTGTTTGCCGCGCTGGACATTAACGCCCGTATGCACGAAGGACAGAGCGGTCGCAATATGTGGATGGACTGCGTGGTGACGGGCATCGAGGCGCGCAAGCTGATCCTGGAGAACTGCCGGTTTATTCGTCCGTTCGTGCCCGAGACGGTGGATGGCAGCGCCTGGGAAAGCTGGGACACGGCGGAGATTGCGACCGATCTGCGCTTCTTCCATTTCGTACCGGGTGAACGCTGGCACGCCTTTGAAGGTTACGCTGAGCACCAGTATTTTATCGATCCGTGCAAGTTGCTGCTGACCACGCCGGGTATTAACGCGCGCACCGGCGAATATGACGACTTCGGCGTGCCCGCCACTATCCTCGCCAACTTCCTGCGTGAAAACGGCATCGTGCCGGAAAAATGCGACCTCAATTCGATCCTGTTCCTGCTCACACCTGCGGAGGACATGGGCAAGCTGCAGCAGCTGGTCGCCCAGCTGGTGCGCTTCGAAAAACTGCTTGAGAGCGATGTGCCGCTGAAAGACGTCCTGCCTTCTCTCTATAAACAGCATCCGGAACGTTACGCGGGCTACACCCTGCGCCAGATCTGCCAGGAGATGCACGACCTGTACGCCCGCCACAACGTGAAGCAACTGCAAAAAGAGATGTTCCGCAAATCTTACTTCCCACGCGTGATGATGAACCCGCAAGAGGCGAACTATGCCTATCTGCGCGGTGAGGTCGAGCTGGTTTCACTGCGCGACGCGGAAGGCCGCATTGCCGCTGAAGGCGCGCTCCCTTACCCACCGGGGGTACTGTGCGTTGTGCCGGGTGAAGTCTGGGGCGGTTCCGTGCTGCGCTACTTTGCCGCACTGGAAGAGGGGATCAACCTTCTGCCTGGCTTCGCGCCGGAGCTGCAGGGTGTGTACGTCGAGGAGTGTGATGGGCGCAAACAGGTTCGCTGCTACGTCATCAAACAACCTGCTGCTCAGCCATCGCTGCTGAAAGGAGAAAAATTATGAGCAAGTCCAATAAGATGGGCGTGGTGCAGCTGACTATCCTCACCATGGTTAACATGATGGGATCCGGGATTATTATGCTGCCCACCAAGCTTGCCGAAGTGGGGACCATCTCAATCATCTCCTGGCTGGTGACGGCCGTCGGCTCGATGGCGCTGGCGTGGGCGTTTGCCAAGTGCGGGATGTTCAGCCGCAAGTCAGGCGGGATGGGCGGCTATGCCGAGTACGCCTTCGGCAAGTCCGGCAACTTTATGGCGAACTACACCTACGGCGTGTCGCTGCTGATCGCCAACGTGGCGATTGCCATTTCCGCCGTGGGTTACGGTACAGAGCTGTTTGGCGCGACGCTTAGCCCGGTGCAAATTGGGCTGGCGACTATCGGGGTGCTGTGGATCTGCACCGTGGCGAACTTCGGCGGCGCGCGTATCACCGGGCAGCTCAGCAGCATCACCGTCTGGGGCGTAATTATCCCGGTTGTCGGCCTGTGCGTCATCGGCTGGTTCTGGTTTAGCCCGACGCTGTACGCCAACTCCTGGAACCCGCACCACGTGCCGTTCTTTACCGCAGTGGGCTCGTCTATCGCCATGACGCTGTGGGCCTTCCTCGGTCTGGAATCCGCCTGCGCGAACGCGGAAGTGGTGGAGAATCCGGAGAAGAACGTCCCGATTGCGGTCCTCGGCGGGACGCTGGGCGCGGCGGTGATCTATATCGTTTCAACCAACGTGATTGCGGGCATCGTACCGAACATGGATCTGGCTAATTCCACGGCACCGTTTGGTCTGGCCTTCGCCCAGATGTTTACGCCGGAAGTCGGGAAAGTGATCATGGGTCTGATGGTCATGTCCTGCTGCGGCTCGCTGCTCGGCTGGCAGTTCACCATTGCGCAGGTGTTTAAATCTTCGGCTGACGAAGGCTACTTCCCGAAAATTTTCTCCCGCGTAACCAAAGCGGATGCGCCGGTGCAGGGTATGCTGGCGATTGTCATCTTCCAGAGTGGATTGTCGCTGATGACCATTAGCCCGTCGCTGAACAGCCAGTTCAACGTGCTGGTCAACCTGGCGGTAGTGACGAACATCATTCCGTATATTCTGTCGATGGCGGCGCTGGTGATCATTCAGAAAGTGGCGAAGGTGGATCCTCGCAAAGCGCGTGTGGCGAATATCGTGGCGCTGGTTGGGGCGATTTACAGCTTCTATGCGCTCTACTCATCCGGCCAGGAAGCGATGCTGTATGGCGCGATGGTGACCTTTATGGGCTGGACGCTGTACGGTCTGGTGTCACCGAGATTTGAATTGAAGAACAAACATAGTTAAAAAAAAGCCCGGTGGCGCTAGCGCTTACCGGGCCTACGAGGTCAATGCAAAACGGCAACCCTGAGGTTGCCGTTTTTAATGTTTTCTCCCTCTCCCTGTGGGAGAGGGTCGGTGTGAGGGCATCAGCCCGCACACAAACCGCACTTATGCGTTTTTCAGCACTTCGCTGACAATCTCTACCGCTTCTTTCTCAATCTGCTGGCGGTGCTCAGCGCCGAGGAAGCTTTCGCAATAGATTTTGTACGCATCTTCCGTACCGGATGGACGCGCGGCAAACCAGCCGTTTTCGGTCATCACTTTCAGGCCACCGATAGACGCGCCGTTACCCGGTGCCGCCGTCAGACGCGCGGTGATAGGATCGCCTGCCAGGGTGCTGGCACTGACCATCTCAGGAGAGAGTTTGGACAAAGCCGCTTTCTGTGCAGAGGTCGCGCCAGCCTGAATACGGTTATAGCTTGGCGCACCAAAGCGTGCCGCCAGCTCATTGTAGTGTTCCTGCGGGTTCTTGCCGGTAACCGCGGTAATCTCAGCCGCCAGCAGGCACATGATGATGCCGTCTTTATCGGTCGACCACGGGGTGCCGTCGAAACGCAGGAAGGACGCGCCTGCGCTCTCTTCGCCGCCGAAGCCAAAGCTGCCGTCGTGCAGACCGTCAACGAACCACTTGAAGCCCACCGGCACTTCCACCAGCTTGCGGCCCAGCGCGTCGACCACGCGGTCGATCATCGCAGAAGAGACCAGTGTTTTACCGACGGC
Source organism: Enterobacter chuandaensis (assembly GCF_039718975.1). NCBI lineage: Bacteria > Pseudomonadati > Pseudomonadota > Gammaproteobacteria > Enterobacterales > Enterobacteriaceae > Enterobacter > Enterobacter chuandaensis. The sequence continues at coordinate 1,375,334 of NZ_CP097173.1, read as the reverse complement.
CACCTCTTTGCCCCACTGCGGACGGTGCTGGAACAGGTAGTTGATGGCGACTGCCAGATAGTGGTTCGGGTTCATCAGCCCTGCCGGGGTGACGATGCCGTGGCGGTCATAATCCGGGTCGTTAGCAAACGCCAGATCGAATTTATCACGCAGCGCCAGCAGGCCCGCCATCGCGCACTCGGAGGAGCAGTCCATACGGATCGCGCCGTCTTTGTCCAGGTGCATAAAGCGGAAGGTCTGATCGACGTGATCGTTCACAATGGTCAGGTCCAGCTTGTAATGCTCAGCGATGCGTTTCCAGTATTCGATACCGGAGCCGCCCAGCGGATCCACGCCCAGCTTCAGGCCAGCTTTCTGAATGGCCGCCATATCGACGATATCCGCCAGTCCTTCCACGAACGGCTGAACCAGATCCTGCTCTTTCACGTGGCCGGAGGCCATCGCTTCATCAAGAGAAATACGTTTAACGCCTTTCAGGCCGTCGGCCAGCAGCGCGTTTGCACGATCTTCCACCACTTTGGTGACGTTGGTATCTGCCGGACCACCGTTAGGCGGATTGTATTTGATGCCGCCGTCTTCCGGCGGGTTGTGGGATGGGGTAATAACGATCCCGTCCGCCAGCGCGCCGCCTTTTTTATTGTGCACAAGGATGGCGTTTGAAACCGCAGGCGTTGGAGTAAACCCATTGTTCTCCTGAACAATCACGTCCACACCGTTCGCCGCCAGCACTTCCAGCACGGAAATAAACGCCGGTTCAGACAGCGCATGGGTATCTTTACCCACGTAGCATGGACCGGTAACGCCGTTTTTAGCGCGCTCTTCCGCAATGGCCTGAGCAATGGCCAGAATGTGCGGTTCGTTAAAGCTGTGGCGCGCCGCACTACCGCGGTGGCCAGATGTACCAAACTTCACTGCGTGTTCTGCGTTGCCCACGACCGGTTTCAGCACGTAATACTGCGCGGTCAGCTGAGCGACGTTAATCAAATCGCTTTGTTGTGCAGGTTGGCCTGCACGGCTGTGATTTGCCATTACCGGGTCCTTCTGATGCAAGGGTTAAATTGTACCGCAAACCTTTTCAATCAATTCCGCCGGGAACTGCATGGACTGCATGATGTGTTCAATCATGCTGCACTTGCGGCCCGTATTGGTATTGGTGATCACCCAGTACGGAGTGCCAGGGACATGTTTAGGTTTGGTTTGATTGCCATTTTGCAGCAGCGTCTGCTCGTCACCGGCGAAATAGACGCGGGTACGGCCGTGCAGCGACTCGGTCGCTTCAGCAAACGCTTTGTTATCCAGGGAGTAAAGTGTAGACAGTACCAGCATAAAACGGTTAACCGCCTTTTTCTGCTCCGCGTATTCATCGGAGAGCAGCAGCTCGCGCATCGCGCGCACTCTATCTTTAACCGGCGTCACGGCGGGTTTGACTTGTGCAACAACGCTCGGCTGAGACACGACATCTTTGGAAACTGGGGTGGCAGGCTGTGAAGCGGCGGAAATTTTAAGCATGCGCCGTAAAATGTCGGACGCGCTCTCCCCGATATGCCGAGTCTGGCTGGCAATATACTGATAGAGTTCGTCATCAACTTCGATTGTTTTCATCTTAATCCAGTGCGATATCTTATCTGAATACAAGTCATTGGGATTATAAGGTCAAATCCCAACAGCGGATAGCGTCAAACCAGGTTGGCGGCAAAAGTCAGATTAAACTGGAACCTTGCAGCCGGGCGGCAGAATGGTCAACATGATACCCTAACCTGACATACGTAAAAAAAGAACTTTGCCATGAAATTGAATACCCGAGCGCAAACTGCACAATCGCCGAGCAATAATTCCCCCATCGTGCTGGTTCACGGGCTGTTTGGCAGCCTGGATAATCTGGGCGTGCTGGCGCGCGATCTGGTTACCGACCACGATATTCTCCAGGTGGATATGCGCAACCACGGGCTTTCCGGCCGCTCAGACGAGATGACCTACGCGGCAATGGCCCAGGATCTGCTGGATACGCTGGACGCCCATAACCTGCAAAAGGTAACCCTCATCGGGCATTCCATGGGTGGCAAAGCGGTGATGGCGCTCACCGCGCTGGCACCTGAGCGGATTGCCGGGCTTGTGGTGATTGACGTTGCGCCGGTGGATTACGACGTTCGCCGTCACGATGAGATTTTCGCGGCGATCAATGCGGTGACTGAAGCTGGCGTTTCTACACGTCAGCAGGCCGCGGCCGTTATGCGCGAGCATCTTGATGAAGAAGGCGTGGTGCAGTTCCTGCTGAAATCGTTCGTTGAAGGGCAATGGCGTTTTAACGTGCCGGTGCTGTGGGACCAGTACAACAATATCGTGGGTTGGGAAACCGTCCCCGCCTGGCCGCACCCTACCCTCTTTATTCGCGGCGGTAACTCGCCTTACGTCACCGATGCGTACCGCGACGTGCTGCTGGCGCAGTTCCCGCAGGCGCGCGCCCACGTGATTGCCGGGGCCGGACACTGGGTTCATGCAGAAAAACCTGACGCCGTACTGCGCGCCATTCGCCGCTATCTCGCTGATACTGCAAATTGATTAAAAAGAGAGCGACTGGAAGGCTGCGGGCTTCCAGTCGTTGGCGTGCCGTTTTTGGTGATGTATGATGGCGCGCTTATCGCCCGGGCATTAGCAGGGCGGCGTGTTTCCCCCGAAGTCTCAGAATCATGGCCAAAGAACAAACGGACCGTACGACACTAGATCTGTTCGCGAATGAGCGTCGACCGGGACGACCGAAAACGAATCCGCTTTCGCGCGATGAACAGCTGCGTATTAATAAACGCAATCAGCTTAAACGCGATAAAAATCGTGGGCTTAAGCGTGTCGAACTGAAGCTCAACGCCGACGCGGTCGATGCGCTTAATGAACTGGCGGAGGCGCGTAATATCAGCCGCAGCGAGCTCATTGAAGAGATGTTGATCGCCCAGCTAGAGACGTTGCGCAGCCAGGCATAAGTCTGAAAATCCCCTTTATCGCCCTTTTCATGTAGCACAGAGTGCAGTCCTGCGCGATAGCTGTTTCCGCAGGGTTGCCTGTTCTGCTATTATTGCCCTTATCCGTGGACAATTTGCGCCACCATACCATTAAGTTTCAAGAGGTTATTTTACTCATGGCAATCATCGGCATTTTCTTCGGCAGTGATACCGGCAATACCGAAAATATCGCAAAAAACATTCAGAAACAGCTCGGTAAAGACGTTGCTGATGTGCATGACATCGCCAAGAGCAGCAAAGAAGATCTCGAGGGCTATGACATCCTGCTGCTGGGTATTCCTACCTGGTACTACGGTGAAGCCCAGTGCGACTGGGATGATTTCTTCCCGACGCTGGAAGAGGTGGACTTCAACGGCAAGCTGGTTGCCCTGTTCGGTTGTGGCGATCAGGAAGACTACGCCGAGTACTTCTGTGACGCGCTGGGCACCATCCGCGACATCATTGAGCCACGCGGTGCAGCAATTGTCGGTCACTGGCCAACGGCGGGTTACCACTTTGAAGCCTCTAAAGGTCTGGCAGATGATGACCACTTCGTTGGCCTGGCCATCGATGAAGACCGTCAGCCAGAGTTGACCGCAGAGCGTGTTGAAAAATGGGTTAAGCAGGTTCGTGAAGAACTGCACCTGGATGACATTCTGAACGCCTGATTTTTTTCGCGGCGCGACTCCGGTTGCGCCCGTTTTCCAGGTAAAACCGATTAAATTAATTGCTACAAACTTTTAACTTTTTCGCCCAGACCTGTACAATGTCTCCCTGGTAAAATGTGGTTTCCATTGAGCAAGTTTGTTGGTGATACCCCATTTTTATAAGCATACTTTGCCTGAGACTTGCAGTTTTCATTTAGCCATGGCAGTTCTATAATGAGACGCATTATCCAAGGTGCATTTTCTGTCACTTCCTCCAGAAGTGAATCGTTTAGCAACAGGACAGATTCCGCATGACTGACAACAATACCGCATTAAAGAAGGCTGGCCTGAAAGTAACGCTTCCTCGGTTAAAAATCCTTGAAGTGCTTCAGGGTCCAGACAATCACCATGTCAGTGCGGAAGACCTCTATAAACGTCTTATCGACATGGGTGAAGAGATTGGGCTGGCCACCGTTTATCGCGTGCTGAACCAGTTTGATGACGCGGGCATTGTTACCCGTCATAATTTCGAAGGCGGTAAATCTGTTTTCGAACTGACCCAGCAGCAGCACCACGATCACCTGATCTGCCTCGATTGCGGCAAGGTCATTGAATTCAGCGATGATTCTATCGAAGCGCGTCAGCGTGAAATCGCAGCCCGTCATGGCATCCGCCTGACCAACCACAGCCTGTACCTTTACGGTCACTGCGCTGAAGGTGATTGCCGCGAGAATGAACACGCGCACGACGCAAAATAAGTCAGCGTTCATACTCTGAGCCAGCCGAAAGGTTGGCTTTTTTTTGCCTTTTTTGGGCAATAAAAAGCCCGGTAGCGCAGCGCCACCGGGCGTAAAGTAACTTATTTATTGTTATTGCGTATCTCGTTCCAGATCTTATCGCAACGCTTTGCGACTTCCTGATCGTTACCGGTTTTACGCGCCTGGATACAGGCCTGGTAATCCATCACGCGAATATTCTCCTGCGTTGCAAACTGCTCATGCGCTTTCTCTTTCTTCAGCACATTTAGCACGTTCTGACAGGCTTCAATTTTCTCCGGCGATCCTTCCGCACTATTAATACAGGCGCTATACGCCTCCTTCAGACGGGAGTCCTCTTTTGGCGCCTGAGTCTGCGTGCACGCCACCAGCCCTGATGCCAACAGCGCGACGATTACGATTTTTTTCATCATGTGCACTCTCCATACCGGCAGGAGTCACCCCGCCGGTGCGTTCATCAGAAGATAGTGAATGGGGCGATAACCATGAATTTCACGTCACGTTCATCCTGGAAGATGTTGCCGTAACCGCCCGCGTAGCTTGGGATATCGGAGTGGTTGTCATACTGCGTGAAGTGCAGTTTGAACATCGTGCCTTTCGCGCGGCCATCCTGCAGGGTGTAGATAGCATCCAGGCTGTAGGAGGACTCTTTCAGGCGATAGTTTGGATCGTAGTACGCATCCGGCGTAGCCATATCGGCAGGTTTTGCGTCCCAGGCGTAAGCGTAAGAAGCGCCCACTGCCCAGCCCGGCAGGTTCCAGTTTTTCAGGTCATACATGGCGCCGAAGAAGACCGCTTTTTCGCCGTCGGCGTTGAAGTCAGAGCGGTTATCCCACCAGATATCAAGACGGCCGTTAGATGAGGCATAGGTTGGGGTCATACGCTGCAGGAAGTAGCCCTGCTGCCCTTCCGCCTTCACCCATGTGCCTTCCAGGCGTAAATCAACCTGGCCAACCTTGTAGCCGAAGGTCAACGCCTGCAGCCACGCGGTGCCGTTATAAATGTCATTTACACTGCCATCGCTGACTTTATCGCGCGTACCGTAGAACTGATAGCTGGTGCTCAGCGGGCTACCGGCGATATCAAATTTGTAGCTGGCTTTAGCAAAATACTGATCGATATAGCCTTCGGCCTGGCCAAATGCGGCTTCCAGAACCAAATCGTTTTTAAAGTCGTACTTCGCGCCCAGCGAGTGGAGGTATTCGACTTTGGTTTTCTTATCGTTCTGGTAGAACTTATCCATCTCAATGTGCCACGGCGCTTTGTACTCGTTGGTCCACATATAGGAGAAGCTCAACGCACCCGCATCACCATAGTCAAAGTTAGCCCCTGCTTCTGCACCCTGGTAAGTGCCCGGCATAAAGCTCCAGTGCGGCGCTAACAGCGTCTGGCCAGTTGGCTGAATATAGCCCCCACGCGCCCAGACCGGGCCGTATTTAAATTTCGCTGCGGCCTTATAAAGGCTGATACCACTTTTATCCCCGGACCAGTCTTCATCGTAGGCTTTATTGCTGGAGGAGAACGCAATTTCGTTCGGGTGACCGCTATCGCCGTTTTCAGCCATTTCAATCGCGGTAAATGCGGCAATATCCAGACCGAACATATCGGCGGCATAGCCTGACTGGAAGTCCAGGTTGGCGTTCCAGGTAGAATGAGAGAGGTTAGTTTTGTATTTATCTTCAGTGACGTCTTTACGGTCACGCTCACGCTGCCAGTAATAAATACCGCCCGTAAGGGTAGAATCTTCGATGAAACCTGCTGCTTTCGCCTCTGGCACAACCACCAGGCCCGACATTGCTGTCACACCGGCGATAGCCAGCGCCAGCGCACTACGTTTGCCACTGAACGTACGCATAGATTATTCCTCTTTGACGAATTAAAACGCCTTAAACGGCGAAAAACAGAAAAGACCAAATGGTCAGGGGTAGTTATAAATACCCTCGAATTAACTACCGTCTTTAGGTTATTTTTCGCGACGCGAATTATCAATGCTTTTCAGTGGGCAAAAGTCAGGATTATGACGAAGTGCACATAATTGGTAGTGGTTTGTAACATTTAGCGCGAGGCGAGGTTTGGCGGGGCAAGGCGTTAATTTCTGGAGGATAAAACCGTTAAATTTCGCTAATTTCAACTTATTCCGGACTGGTGAAAATATACAAACTTTTTTTTGAAAAATAAGTAGCACCGCATTGACCTGAAATTTCAGCCAGACCTATTTTAGCTCCGCTATAACGATATGATCATTCAATAAAAAAACGCCGCAATAAGCGGCGTTTGTTTCTCATTGACCAGAGCAGCAATATTATTCGCCGATCTTCGTCCAGGTATCACGCAGGCCTACGGTGCGGTTAAATACCGGTTTTTCAGCGGTGCTGTAACGGCTGTCCAGGCAGAAGTAACCTTCACGCTCGAACTGGAACGCTTTGCCCGCTTCAGCCGCTTTAAGCGATGGCTCCGCATAACCCTGTTTGATTACCAGCGATTCCGGGTTGATGGTTGCCAGGAAGTCTTCCGCTGCGCCCGGGTTAGGCACGCTGAACAGACGATCGTACAGACGAATTTCAACCGGCAGCGCGTGGGAAGCGCTCACCCAGTGGATAACGCCTTTCACCTTGCGGCCATCCGCCGGATCTTTGCTCAGCGTTTCAGCATCATAAGAGCAGAAGATGGTGGTGATATTCCCTTCTGCATCTTTCTCTACGCGCTCGGCTTTGATGACGTAGGCGTTACGCAGACGCACTTCTTTACCCAGCACCAGACGCTTGTACTGCTTGTTGGCCTCTTCGCGGAAGTCAGCACGGTCGATCCAGATTTCACCGCTGAACGGCACGTCACGGCTTCCCATTTCCGGTTTGTTCGGATGGTTAGGCATGGAGACCAGTTCACTTCCACCCTGCGGGTAGTTTTCGATAACCAGCTTAACCGGATCGATAACCGCCATTGCACGCGGGGCGTTTTCGTTGAGGTCTTCACGAATGCAGGATTCCAGAGACGCCATTTCGATGGTGTTATCCTGCTTGGTCACGCCGATGCGTTTGCAGAACTCACGAATAGAGGCGGCAGTGTAACCACGACGGCGCAGACCAGAGATGGTTGGCATACGCGGGTCGTCCCAGCCTTCAACGTGCTTGTCGGTCACCAGCAGGTTCAGCTTACGCTTGGACATCACGGTGTATTCCAGATTCAGACGAGAGAACTCGTACTGGCGCGGATGCACAGGAATGGTGATGTTATCCAGCACCCAGTCGTACAGACGACGGTTGTCCTGGAACTCCAGCGTACACAGGGAGTGCGTAATGCCTTCCAGCGCATCGCTGATGCAGTGGGTGAAGTCGTACATCGGGTAGATGCACCACTTGTTGCCGGTCTGGTGGTGTTCTGCGAACTTAATGCGGTACAGCACCGGATCGCGCATCACGATGAACGGCGATGCCATGTCGATTTTGGCACGCAGGCACGCTTTGCCTTCTTCGAAGCCACCAGCACGCATTTTTTCAAACAGCGCCAGATTCTCTTCCACGCTGCGATCGCGGAACGGGCTGTTTTTGCCCGGCGCGGTCAGCGTACCGCGGTATTCGCGGATCTCATCGGCAGACAGCTCGTCGACATACGCCAGGCCTTTGTTGATCAGTTCCACCGCATAGGCATACAGCTGATCAAAATAGTCAGATGAGTAGCAGATATCGCCAGACCAGTTGAAGCCCAGCCATTGCACGTCGTTTTTAATGGACTCAACGTATTCGATGTCTTCTTTTACTGGGTTGGTGTCATCGAAACGCAGGTTGCACTGGCCCTGGTAGTCTTGCGCAATACCAAAGTTCAGGCAGATCGATTTCGCGTGACCAATGTGCAGGTAACCGTTCGGCTCCGGCGGGAAACGCGTATGGACTGTGGTGTGCTTACCACTGGCCAGATCTTCATCGATGATCTGACGAATAAAGTTACTCGGGCGGGCTTCTGCCTCACTCATCGTGGATTCCTCAAAGCGTAAACAACGTATAACGGCGTATGATCTTATAAGCCGGACGTAGTGACAACCCTTAGTTACGGAAAATACGTATCAGATGAAAATAATGGGGGCGTTTGCTGCAAAAAAAAGCGGCGGAGGATATCCCCCGCCGCTTAAGGCATGACTCTACTCAGGAGCGATTACTTGCCTTTAATCTCATACAGTGGTGTCTGACCCGCAACCACCTGACCTTTTGCCTGGAGTACCAGACCGCTAAAGTCGTCGATGTTGCTGCACACAACCGGGCTAATCATCGAACGCGCGTTGGCGTTCAGGAAGTCCAGATCCATTTCCAGAATCGGCTGACCGGCCACCACTTCGGCACCCTCTTCCACCAGGCGAGTAAAGCCCTGACCGTTCAGCGCAACGGTATCGATACCCATATGGACAACGATCTCCGCGCCTTTTTCGGTTTCGAGGCAGAACGCGTGGTTAGTGTTGAAGATTTTCACGATGGTACCAGCCGCCGGAGACACAACGGTTTTGTCCGTTGGCTTCACCGCCACGCCGTCACCGACCGCTTTGCTGGCGAACGCTTCGTCAGGAACCTGCTCAAGCGCAACCACGTCACCGGTGACAGGAGAAACCAGCGCAGCGATGGTCACCGCGTTTGGCACCGCCTTCGGTTTTGCAGCCGCTGGCGCAGCGGCAGGTGCGGCAGAAGCTTCTGCAGCAGCTACCGGACCGGTGGTTTTCATGGCGTTAGCAATTTTCTCAGCCACGAAGCCGACGATGATCTGCACGCTGGTTTTGTTCAGGCGGATAACGCCAGAAGCACCCAGACGTTTTGCCAGCGCTTCGTTCACCAGAGAAGAGTCTTTCACGTTCAGACGCAGACGAGTGATACAGGCATCAATACCGGTCAGGTTGTCAGAACCGCCCACAGCGGCGATGTACTGACGCGCCAGGCCAGAAACGTCCTGCTCCTGAGCACCGCTCACGTTCACATCCTGACCATCCGCTTCGCTACCGGCCACAGCCAGCTCGCGACCCGGGGTCATCAGGTTGAATTTGGTGATAGTGAAGCGGAACACCACGTAGTAGATAACGAAGAACACCAGACCTTGTGGGATCAGCATCCACCAGTGGGTCGCCAGCGGGTTACGGGACGACAGCACCATATCCACCAGACCGGCGCTGAAGCCGAAACCGGCAATCCACTGCATGCTTGCAGCGATGAACACGGAGATACCGGTCAGCACAGCGTGGATCACATACAGAACCGGCGCAACGAACATGAAGGAGAATTCCAGCGGCTCGGTGATACCGGTGAAGAAGGCAGCGAACGCACCTGCCATCATGATACCCAGCACTTTCGCTTTGTTTTCAGGGCGCGCGCAGTGGTAGATAGCCAGCGCTGCACCCGGCAGGCCGAACATCATGATTGGGAAGAAGCCCGCCTGGTAACGACCGGTGATACCTACCACCGCTTTACCGGCTTCGATGGACTGTGCGCCACCCAGGAAGTTAGGAATATCGTTAATACCGGCAACGTCGAACCAGAACACGGAGTTCAGCGCATGGTGCAGACCAACCGGGATCAGCAGACGGTTGAAGAACGCGTACACGCCCGCACCGACGGAACCCAGTTTCTGGATGTGTTCACCGAAGTTCACCAGACCGTCGAAGATAACCGGCCAGATGTACATCAGGATGAACGCAACGAAAATCATCACGAAAGAGGTCAGGATGGGCACCAGACGGCGACCGCTGAAGAACGACAGCGCCTTTGGCAGCTCAACGCTGCTGAAGCGGTTGTACAGTTCCGCAGAGATAATACCGACGAGGATACCCACGAACTGGTTGCTGATCTTACCGAACGCGGCTGGAACCTGGTCCGCCGGGATCTTCTGGATCATGGAAACCGCAGCCGGAGAACAGAGCGTGGTCAGCACCAGGAAGCCCACGAAACCGGTCAGCGCCGCAGCACCGTCTTTATCTTTGGACATACCGTAAGCCACACCAATGGCAAACAGCACGGACATGTTGTCGATGATGGCGGAACCAGATTTAATGAAGAACGCCGCTAATGCGTTGTCTCCACCCCAGCCTACCGGGTCAATCCAGTAACCGACACCCATTAATATCGCTGCCGCCGGCAGCGTGGCGACCGGCACCATAAGCGCACGGCCAACCTTCTGTAAATAACCTAGAATACTCACTTTCTTCCCCCTATGAGACCCCGTTTCAGGCACGTTCTCTGCTGTGTTTTTTATTGTGTCACTAATTATTAATACAGTTGATGATTCACTGGCATTGTGAGTGTGTGAAAAATTAATTCGTATCGCAAATTAAACACCCATTTTTTGTGATTTTTGTCACCAAATATCGTAATCACCCCTCCCTTTCACTGGCTAACAGTCAAAACTTATTTTATCATTCAAAAAATCGAGACGGATTGATCCGGCCTGAAAGGTTCCAGGTTACGCTTAAGCATCAGGTTCCGATACCCATCCGCCCACTCTTCTACTTAAACTTTGAGGTGAACAATGAGACTGATTCCCCTGGCAACTGCTGAACAAGTCGGTAAATGGGCCGCTCGCCATATCGTTAACCGTATTAATGCCTTCAAGCCTACTGCCGATCGTCCCTTCGTTCTTGGCCTTCCAACCGGTGGTACTCCACTAACCGCGTACAAAGCGCTGGTTGAAATGCACAAAGCGGGCCAGGTTAGCTTTAAACATGTTGTGACCTTCAACATGGATGAATATGTCGGCCTGCCAAAAGAACATCCGGAAAGCTACCATAGCTTTATGCACCGCAATTTCTTTGATCACGTTGATATCCCAGCTGAAAATATTAATCTGCTGAATGGAAATGCGCCGGATATTGACGCAGAATGCCGCCAGTACGAAGAAAAAATCCGTTCTTACGGTAAAATCCATCTGTTCATGGGTGGCGTGGGTAACGATGGTCATATCGCGTTCAACGAACCAGCTTCTTCTCTGGCTTCCCGTACCCGTATTAAAACGCTGACCCATGACACCCGCGTGGCAAACTCCCGCTTCTTTGACGGTGATGTGAACCAGGTTCCAAAATACGCCCTGACCGTTGGCGTAGGCACCCTGCTGGATGCCGAAGAAGTGATGATTCTGGTGCTGGGCGGCGTGAAAGCGCAGGCGCTCCAGGCTGCCGTTGAAGGCAACGTTAACCACATGTGGACTATCAGCTGCCTGCAGCTGCATCCGAAATCAGTTATCGTCTGCGACGAGCCGTCCACGATGGAGCTGAAGGTGAAAACGTTGAAATACTTCAATGAGTTAGAAGCTGAGAACATCAAAGGTCTGTAATTGAATAACCGCCTCTTCATCAAGAGGCGGCCGCTTTTTTAACCGGGGGTCGTTATGTACGCTTTAACCCACGGTCGGATTTATACCGGCCATGAAATTCTGGATGACCATGCGATTGTTATCGCCAATGGCCTGATTGAACGTGTTTGTCCGCTGGCAGAACTGCCGCCGGAGATTGAACAGCGCTCACTCAATGGAGCAACGATCTCCCCCGGTTTCATCGACGTACAGCTGAACGGCTGCGGCGGTGTGCAGTTCAATGATACCGCCGAGGCGGTGACGGTTGAAACGCTGAAAATCATGCAGAAAGCTAACGAGAAATCAGGCTGCACCAGCTATCTGCCAACGCTCATCACCAGCAGTGATGACCTGATGAAACAGGGTATCCGCGTGATGCGCGAATACCTGGCGAAACATCCGAATCAGGCGCTGGGCCTGCACCTGGAAGGACCGTGGCTGAACATAGTTAAGAAAGGGACGCATAACCCGGACTACGTTCGCAAACCGGACGCCGAACTGGTCGACTACATGTGTGCCAACGCTGATGTCATCACCAAAGTCACACTGGCGCCTGAAATGACCGGTACGGAGGTCATCAGCAAACTGGCTGCCGCCGGGATTGTCGTTTCAGCAGGCCACTCAAACGCCACGCTGAAAGAAGCCAAAGCGGGCTTCCGGGCGGGTATTACCTTTGCTACACACCTTTACAACGCCATGCCGTATATTACCGGCCGTGAACCGGGTCTGGTCGGGGCGATTCTCGACGAGCCAGACGTCTACTGCGGCATTATTGCTGATGGTATGCACGTTGATTACACCAATATTCGCAACGCTAAACGGCTGAAAGGTGACAAGCTCTGCCTGGTCACCGATGCTACCGCGCCAGCAGGTGCAAATATTGAGCAGTTCATTTTTGCCGGTAAAACAATATACTACCGCAACGGACTGTGTGTGGATGAAAACGGTACGCTGAGTGGCTCCTCTTTGACCATGATTGAAGGGGTGCGTAACCTGGTTGAGCATTGTGGGATTGCACTTGATGAAGTCCTGCGTATGGCCACCCTTTATCCTGCTCGCGCGATGGGCGTGGATAAACAGCTTGGCGGAATTGCACCAGGTATGGTTGCAAACCTGACGGCATTCACACACGATTATAAAATTATTAAGACCATCGTTAATGGTAACGAGGTCGTCACTGAGTAAGTAAAAGTATGACACCAGGCGGACAAGCTCAAATCGGTAATGTCGATCTCGTTAAACAACTTAACAGTGCGGCGGTATATCGTCTGATTGACCAACACGGTCCAATCTCGCGGATCCAGATAGCCGAACAAAGCCAGCTTGCTCCCGCCAGCGTGACAAAAATTACCCGCCAGCTCATTGAGCGCGGTTTGATCAAAGAAGTCGATCAGCAGGCCTCCACCGGGGGCCGCCGCGCCATCTCTATTATTACCGAAACCCGCAACTTCCAGGCCATTGGCGTCCGGCTTGGTCGTCATGACACCACGCTCACGCTGTACGATCTGAGCAGCAAAGCCATTGCCGAAGAGCACTACCCGCTGCCAGAGCGCACCCAGGAGACGCTGGAACACGCGCTGCTGAATACCATCGCGCACTTTATTGAAAGCTGTCAGCGTAAAATTCGCGAACTCATCGCCATCTCCGTCATTCTGCCGGGCCTGGTCGACCCGGAAAGCGGCGTTATTCGTTACATGCCGCATATTCAGGTTGAGAACTGGGCGCTGGTCGACGCGCTGGAGAAACGCTTTAAGGTGACCTGCTTTGTCGGTCACGACATTCGTTCGCTGGCGCTGGCAGAGCACTACTTTGGTGCGAGCCAGGACTGTGAAGACTCTATTCTGGTGCGCGTACACCGTGGCACGGGCGCAGGTATTATCTCTAACGGCCGTATTTTTATAGGTCGCAACGGTAACGTCGGCGAGATTGGCCACATTCAGGTTGAGCCCCTCGGCGAGCGCTGCCACTGCGGAAACTTCGGCTGCCTTGAAACCATCGCCGCCAACACGGCCATTGAACAGCGCGTTCGCCATCTGCTTGAACAGGGTTATCAAAGCCGCGTCACGCTGGACGATTGCAAGATAGCCACCATCTGCAAAGCTGCCAATAAAGGCGACGCGCTGGCCTGTGAGGTGATCGAACAGGTAGGTCGCCATCTGGGTAAAACCATCGCCATCGCCATTAACCTGTTTAATCCGCAGAAAGTGGTGATCGCCGGAGAGATTGTTGAAGCGGAAAAGGTGCTGCTCCCCGCCATTGAAGGTTGTATTAACACCCAGGCGCTGAAAGCATTCCGCCAGAATCTTCCGGTGGTTCGTTCAAAGCTTGACCATCGCTCGGCGATTGGCGCGTTCGCGCTGGTCAAACGCGCCATGCTCAACGGAATTCTGCTCCAGCATTTGCTGGAAAGTTGATCGGACCTTATAGTAACGCCTTCTTTTTTTGATGTCGGAATGTCCATGACCATTAAGAATGTAATTTGTGATATCGACGGCGTGCTGATGCACGACAACGTTGCCGTGCCAGGTGCTGCGGAATTTCTTCACCGCATCATCGACAAAGGAATGCCACTGGTTCTACTCACGAACTACCCTTCTCAGACCGGTCAGGATCTGGCGAACCGCTTTGCCACCGCAGGCGTCGACGTGCCGGACAGCGTGTTTTATACCTCGGCAATGGCAACGGCGGATTTTCTGAAGCGTCAGGAAGGGAAAAAAGCTTACGTTGTCGGTGAAGGCGCGCTGATCCATGAGCTGTATAAAGCAGGCTTTACCATTACCGATGTGAACCCGGACTTTGTGATCGTCGGTGAAACGCGCTCCTTTAACTGGGAGATGATGCATAAAGCAGCCTACTTTGTCGCCAGCGGCGCGCGTTTTATCGCCACCAACCCGGATACGCACGGCCGTGGTTTCTATCCGGCCTGCGGCGCGCTGTGCGCCGGTATCGAAAAAATCTCTGGCCGCAAGCCGTTTGTTGTCGGTAAACCGAGCCCGTGGATCATCCGCGCCGCACTGAATACGATGCAGGCACACTCAGAAGAAACCGTCATTGTCGGCGATAATCTGCGTACGGATATTCTGGCCGGTTTCCAGGCGGGGCTTGAAACCATTCTGGTGCTGTCTGGCGTCTCTCAGCTTGATGACATTGATACGATGCCGTTCCGCCCAAGCTGGATATACCCCTCCGTCGACGAAATCGACGTTATTTGATACCGAACCACGCCTCAGGGCGTGGTTTTTCATTTCCGCCGCCTGAAAACGTTACTTCATCTAACAAAATCCGCCTTTCACTGAATAAACCTCAATAAAATCGCTATAGCCATACTCTTTTTTTAAGATTCAGCAATTACCATTGCACTTTTTACGTTTTCACCCGTAAAACGCTTGCGCCCCCTCCCCCTTTTGCGGCATTTTCATAAGCAAGCAACATCACAATGCAACAGGGTTAACGGAGAAGGTTATGTGTTCAATTTTTGGCGTACTGGATATTAAAACTGATGCGGGCGAACTGCGTAAAAAGGCACTCGAATTGTCCCGCCTGATGCGCCATCGCGGCCCGGACTGGTCAGGCGTTTACGCCAGCGACAAAGCGATTCTGGCTCACGAACGTCTGTCTATTGTTGACGTCAACGCCGGTGCACAGCCGCTGTATAACGAGAAAAAAACGCACGCGCTGGCTGTTAACGGTGAAATCTATAACCATCAGGCGCTGCGCGCCGAGTACGGCGACCGCTACGCCTTCCAGACCGGTTCTGACTGTGAAGTGATCCTGGCGCTGTATCAGGAAAAAGGTCCGGAGTTTCTCGACGATCTGCAGGGCATGTTTGCCTTCGCCCTGTACGACAGCGAAAAAGACGCCTACCTGATTGGCCGTGACCACATCGGCATTATCCCGCTGTACATGGGTCACGATGAACACGGCAACTTCTATGTCGCGTCCGAAATGAAAGCCCTGGTTCCGGTCTGCCGCACCATTAAAGAGTTCCCGGCAGGCAGCTATCTGTGGAGTAAAGACGGTGAAATCCGTCCGTACTATCAGCGCGACTGGTTCGATTATGACGCGGTTAAAGACAACGTGACGGATAAAGCCGAGCTGCGTCAGGCGCTGGAAGATTCCGTGAAAAGCCACCTGATGTCAGACGTCCCGTACGGCGTACTGCTCTCCGGCGGCCTGGACTCCTCCGTGATCTCCGCGATCACCAAGAAATTCGCGGCCCGCCGCGTGGAAGATCAGGAGCGTTCCGAGGCCTGGTGGCCGCAGCTGCACTCCTTTGCCGTGGGCCTGGAAGGGGCACCGGATCTGAAAGCCGCGCAGGAAGTGGCGAACCACCTCGGCACCGTGCACCATGAAATTCACTTCACCGTGCAGGAAGGTCTGGATGCGATCCGCGATGTGATCTATCACATTGAGACCTATGACGTGACCACCATTCGCGCCTCCACGCCAATGTATCTGATGTCGCGTAAGATCAAAGCGATGGGCATCAAGATGGTGCTCTCCGGTGAAGGCTCTGACGAAGTGTTTGGCGGCTACCTGTACTTCCACAAGGCGCCGAACGCCAAAGAGCTGCACGAAGAGACCGTGCGCAAGCTGCAGGCGCTGCATATGTTTGACTGTGCACGTGCTAACAAAGCGATGTCGGCCTGGGGCGTTGAAGCGCGCGTGCCGTTCCTGGATAAGAAATTCCTCGACGTCGCGATGCGCATCAACCCGCAGGACAAGATGTGCGGCAACGGCAAAATGGAAAAACATATCCTGCGTGAATGTTTTGAATCCTACCTGCCGGCAAGCGTGGCATGGCGTCAGAAAGAGCAGTTCTCTGATGGTGTTGGCTACAGCTGGATCGACACCCTGAAAGAGGTGGCGGCAAAACAGATTTCTGACCAGCAACTGGAAACTGCGAGCTTCCGCTTCCCGTACAACACCCCGGGCTCGAAAGAAGCGTATCTGTACCGTGAGATCTTTGAAGAGCTGTTCCCGGTTCCAAGCGCTGCCGAGTGTGTTCCTGGCGGTCCGTCAGTGGCCTGTTCCTCCGCGAAAGCCATTGAATGGGATGAATCTTTCAAGGCGATGAACGATCCATCAGGACGCGCGGTTGGCGTTCACCAGTCCGCCTACAAATAATCACAACAATTTCAAACAGGCTCCTCAGGGGCCTGTTTTTTTTGCCTCACATTTCACCACCGAAAACCGATTAATAACCAATAATTGCCGAATATTCGGCCACGCTGTTCGCAACCTAACCAAACAGTCACATTCCGGCTATTTTCGTTGAAAAAGGTGTTGACGCTGCAAGGGTCTATACGCATAATGCGCCCCGCAACGCCGATAAGGTAACGCGAAAAAAGATGGCTACGTAGCTCAGTTGGTTAGAGCACATCACTCATAATGATGGGGTCACAGGTTCGAATCCCGTCGTAGCCACCATCTTTTTTGCGGGAGTGGCGAAATTGGTAGACGCACCAGATTTAGGTTCTGGCGCCGCAAGGTGTGCGAGTTCAAGTCTCGCCTCCCGCACCATTCCCAGGTAAGCGTTGCACGGATGGGGTATCGCCAAGCGGTAAGGCACCGGTTTTTGATACCGGCATTCCCTGGTTCGAATCCAGGTACCCCAGCCATATTTCTTCGATTTTGCGGTTCTCCGCGGTATTGGGGTATCGCCAAGCGGTAAGGCACCGGTTTTTGATACCGGCATTCCCTGGTTCGAATCCAGGTACCCCAGCCATCGAAGATTGCAGTACTGGCTACGTAGCTCAGTTGGTTAGAGCACATCACTCATAATGATGGGGTCACAGGTTCGAATCCCGTCGTAGCCACCAAATTAAGATTATCGATTTGTTTCGGTAATAAAAAATTGTTGGGGTATCGCCAAGCGGTAAGGCACCGGATTCTGATTCCGGCATTCCGAGGTTCGAATCCTCGTACCCCAGCCAATTTAAAAAGTCGTTAAGCAGTCTGTTTAACGCAATTGGGGTGTCGCCAAGCGGTAAGGCTCTGGTTTCTGATACCAGCATTCCGGGGTTCGAATCCCTGCACCCCAGCCACTTAAAACAAACAAGCCCGCTCTGCGGGCTTTTTTGTGCCTGATGCCCTCACCCTAACCCTCTCCCACAGGGAGAGGGAATAAAGATTAGAGTCCGAGGGCGTATTTCAGGGCCTGGCGTTTCAAACCACCGGCACGTTCCGCTGCCATCAATCCAATATTACGCAGAATGCGCACCGGGGCCAGGTCATTGCTGAACCCGGCATAGAACAGATCCATCCCCGACTGCATGATGAAGTTATCCGCCATACGGCGCGTCTGATAGCGCTTCAGCACCTGATGGCTGGCCCAGGCTTCCGCATGAGCGCGTGCGTTGCCCAGCACGTCCAGTAACGCATCGACGTCACGGTATCCAAGGTTGACTCCCTGCCCCGCCAGCGGGTGGATGGTGTGTGCCGCATCGCCCACCAGCGCCAGCCCTTCTCGGGCATACTGCAGAGCATGACGGCGCGTGAGCGGGAAAGCCCCTGCCGCGACCGGCGTCACGTTGCCAAGGCGGCTCGGGAAGTGCTGCAGGATTTCCCGCTGCAATTGTTCCATACTCAGCCCCTGCAGCTGGCGAACCCGTGCCGGCTTGTCGTACCACACCAGCGACGCCCAATTATCAAACAGCGGTAAAAAGGCATGCGGACCATTCGGGGTAAAGTGCTGCCAGGTGCTTTCGCCCGGCGCGTTCTCGCACTGGACGGTAATCAGCATGCAGGACTGCTGGTACTGCCAGGCATGAACGCCAATTCCCGCCATCTGTCTGACCTGCGAATTAGCACCATCAGCCCCTACCACCAGCTTTACGGCCAGCTCATCGCCATTGTCCAGCGTCAGAACATAGCCGCCGTCATGGCGATGCAGTGCCTTAAGTGACGCAGGCATACGCAGCGTCACCTTCGGGTGTGCCTCCAGCGCCTGCCAGAGCGCCAGCTGGAGCACGTTATTTTCCACCATATAGCCCAGGCGCGGCAGCTTCAGCTCGGCGGCATCAAACGACACGTGGGCATTTTCCCACTCCCAGGTTTCAAGGCGGCTGTAAGGGTGCGCGCGCATCGCCTGCACCGATTCCCAGACGCCCAGGCCGCGAAGCAGATCGACGGACGCCGCGCTGATGGCGGAAATACGCACGTCCGGTTTGCTGGCGGGATCGAATGCCGGCGGTGCCGACTGCTCAATTACCGTTACCTCAAATCCCTGCTTCGCCAGCCCCAGCGCCAGCGCGCCGCCGACCATACCGCCGCCGACAACGGCAACTTCGGTGTGTTGGAGTGTCATGGTCAATTTTCCTTATTGGAGAATGCTTTAAGTTTACCGGATTTTTGCGGTCCTGAGACACATAACCTTCATACTGGTCACAACCCCACCAAAGCATTACAATACGCGGCTTGCAATCCTGAGCTGAGCAAGTCGATGACTAAAAAACTCCATATAAAAACCTGGGGCTGTCAGATGAACGAATACGATTCATCCAAGATGGCCGATCTGCTGGATACCACCCACGGATACCAGCTGACTGAAAATGCGAAAGAAGCCGATGTGCTGCTGCTGAACACCTGTTCAATTCGTGAAAAAGCACAGGAAAAAGTCTTTCATGTGTTAGGCCGCTGGAAGCTTCTGAAACGAAAAAACCCGGACCTGATCATTGGCGTGGGTGGCTGCGTTGCGTCACAGGAAGGTAAGCTGATCCGCCAGAGAGCCCCGTATGTGGATATCGTCTTTGGCCCTCAGACCCTGCATCGTCTGCCGGAGATGATCAATCAGGTTCGCGGCAACCGTAGCCCGGTCGTTGACGTCAGCTTCCCGGAGATCGAAAAGTTTGACCGTCTGCCAGAGCCGCGCGCCGATGGCCCAACCGCCTTCGTCTCGATCATGGAAGGCTGCAACAAATACTGTACCTACTGCGTGGTGCCTTACACCCGCGGTGAAGAGGTCAGCCGTCCGGCGGATGACATTCTGTTTGAAATCGCGCAGCTTGCCGCGCAGGGCGTTCGCGAAGTGAACCTGCTGGGCCAGAACGTGAACGCGTGGCGCGGCGAGAACTATGACGGCACCACCGGCAGCTTTGCCGAACTGCTGCGCCTGGTGGCCGCGATTGACGGCATCGACCGCATTCGCTTTACCACCAGCCATCCAATGGAGTTTACCGACGACATCATTGACGTGTATCGCGATACCCCTGAGCTGGTGAGCTTCCTGCACCTGCCGATTCAGTGCGGCTCTGACCGCGTACTGAACCTGATGGGCCGTCCGCATACGGTGCTGGAGTATAAATCCACCATCCGCAAGCTGCGTGAAGCGCGCCCGGATATTCAAATTAGCTCAGACTTTATCGTCGGCTTCCCTGGCGAAACCGCTGATGACTTCGAGCGCACCATGAAGCTCATCGGTGAAGTGAATTTCGACGTCAGCTACAGCTTCATCTTCTCAGCGCGTCCCGGCACGCCTGCGGCCGACATGGTTGACGATGTGCCGGAAGAGGAGAAAAAGCAGCGTCTGTATATTCTGCAGGAGCGTATTAACCAGCAGGCCAACGCCTGGAGCCGCCGTATGCTCGGCACCGTTCAGCGCATTCTGGTGGAAGGTACCTCCCGTAAAAGCATCATGGAACTGTCCGGTCGAACCGAAAATAACCGCGTGGTGAACTTCGAAGGCACGCCGGACATGATCGGTAAATTTGTGGACGTCGAGATTGTCGAAGTGCTCACCAACTCGCTGCGCGCGAAGGTGGTACGCACCGAGGACGAAATGGGCCTGCGCATTGCACAGACGCCTGAATCCGTTATCTCTCGCACCCGCAAAGTCAACGACTCTGGTGTGGGTATCTACCAGCCGTGATCCTTCAGGCCTGCCTGTCCGGCAGGCCTTGTATTTCCTCTCATCGTCCCCAATATCTACCGCAACGCTTGCGCCTTTATTCTGTGGCGTGAATAATTTCGGTAATGACCGTTTTATTACGCCGTGTGGCGGCGAGTCAGTTAACTACTCAAAGAGGAACAGTTTGAACATAGATACGCGTGAAATTAGCCTTGAGCCCGCAGACAACGCTCGCCTGCTGAGCCTGTGCGGGCCGTTTGATGACAACATCAAACAACTGGAGCGACGTCTGGGTATCGAAATCAATCGTCGCGATAACCATTTCAAACTCACCGGACGCCCTATCTGCGTCAACGCGGCTGCAGATATTCTGCGCAGCCTGTATGTCGATACCGCCCCGATGCGCGGCGAAATTCAGGATATTGAGCCGGAACAGATCCACCTCGCCATTAAAGAGGCGCGTGTGCTTGAGCAGAGCGCGGAAAGCGTGCCGGACTACGGTAAGGCGATCAATATCAAGACCAAGCGTGGCGTCATTAAGCCGCGTACGCCGAACCAGGCGCAGTACATCGCCAATATTCTTGACCATGACATCACCTTTGGCGTGGGTCCGGCGGGTACGGGTAAAACCTATCTGGCGGTTGCCGCTGCGGTGGATGCGCTGGAGCGTCAGGAGATCCGTCGCATCCTGCTGACCCGCCCTGCCGTTGAAGCGGGCGAAAAGCTGGGCTTTCTGCCCGGCGATTTGAGCCAGAAGGTCGATCCGTATCTGCGTCCTTTGTATGACGCGCTGTTCGAAATGCTGGGCTTTGAGAAGGTCGAAAAGCTCATCGAGCGTAACGTTATTGAAGTAGCGCCGCTGGCCTACATGCGCGGCCGTACGCTGAACGACGCGTTCATCATTCTTGATGAAAGCCAGAACACCACCATCGAACAGATGAAGATGTTCCTGACGCGTATCGGCTTCAACTCGAAAGCGGTGATCACCGGTGACGTCACACAGATCGACCTGCCGCGCAGCACCAAATCCGGCCTGCGTCACGCCATTGAAGTGCTGGCCGAGGTCGATGAAATCAGCTTTAACTTCTTCCACAGTGAAGACGTCGTTCGTCACCCGGTGGTCGCGCGCATCGTTAACGCCTATGAAGCCTGGGAAGAAGCGGATCAAAAACGCAGGGCCGAACAGGCTGCGGAACGTAAGCGCGAAGCGCAGGAGCAAGAACAGAAATGAGTCAGGTGATCCTCGATTTACAGCTGGCATGTGAAGACAATTCCGGTATGCCAGAAGAGGCACAGTTTCAGAAATGGCTGGATGCGGTAATCCCCCAGTTTCAGGAAGAATCAGAAGTCACG
The DNA here is from genome assembly GCF_039718975.1 of Enterobacter chuandaensis. Taxonomy (NCBI): domain Bacteria; kingdom Pseudomonadati; phylum Pseudomonadota; class Gammaproteobacteria; order Enterobacterales; family Enterobacteriaceae; genus Enterobacter; species Enterobacter chuandaensis. Next base: position 1,353,400 of record NZ_CP097173.1, on the reverse strand, counting down.
ATTCGCCTGGTGGATGAAGCGGAAAGCCACGAGCTTAACCTGACCTACCGTGGGAAAGATAAGCCAACCAACGTGCTCTCTTTCCCGTTCGAAGCGCCGCCGGGTATTGAGATGCCGCTGCTGGGCGATCTGATCATCTGCCGTCAGGTGGTTGAGCAGGAAGCCAAAGAGCAGCAAAAGCCGCTTGAGGCCCACTGGGCGCATATGGTGGTACACGGCAGCCTGCACCTGCTGGGCTACGATCACATTGAAGATGACGAAGCGGAAGAGATGGAGTCCCTCGAGACAGAGATAATGCTTGCTCTGGGCTATGAGGATCCGTACATTGCCGAGAAAGAATAGTCAGTTACTGACTACCATGCTGCCGCGCAGGGACATAGCGCGGCGGTTAACGTTGAACTAACAAGAGAACCCTTAACAAACGCCATGAGCGACGACAATTCACACAGTAGCGACACGACAACCAGTAAAAAGGGATTTTTCTCCCTCATTCTGAACCAGCTTTTCCACGGCGAACCGAAAAACCGTGATGAACTGCTGGAGCTGATTCGTGATTCCGGGCAGAACGACCTTATCGACGAAGATACGCGCGAAATGCTCGAAGGGGTTATGGACATCGCCGACCAGCGCGTCCGCGATATCATGATCCCCCGCTCGCAGATGATTACCCTGAAACGTAACCAGACCCTGGACGAGTGCCTCGATGTGATCATCGAATCCGCCCACTCGCGTTTCCCGGTCATCAGCGAAGATAAAGATCACATCGAAGGGATTTTGATGGCCAAAGATTTGCTGCCGTTTATGCGCAGCGATGCCGAAGCCTTCAGCATGGAAAAAGTGTTACGCCAGGCCGTGGTTGTGCCGGAAAGTAAACGTGTGGATCGGATGCTGAAAGAGTTTCGCTCTCAGCGTTACCACATGGCGATTGTTATTGATGAATTCGGCGGCGTCTCAGGTCTTGTCACGATCGAAGATATTCTTGAACTGATCGTGGGCGAAATCGAAGACGAGTACGACGAAGAAGAAGATATCGACTTCCGTCAGCTCAGCCGTCACACCTGGACCGTGCGCGCGCTGGCCTCAATTGAGGACTTTAACGACGCGTTTGGGACCCACTTCAGCGACGAAGAGGTCGATACCATTGGTGGGCTGGTGATGCAGGCCTTTGGTCATCTTCCGGCACGTGGCGAAACCGTTGACATCGACGGTTACCAATTCAAAGTCGCCATGGCCGACAGTCGACGTATTATTCAGGTTCACGTCAGAACGCCGGACGACTCACCGGTGCCAAAACTGGAAGATTAATGTAAATGGCATTTGCCCCATTGCTTGAACGCCAGCGCGTCCGTTTGCTGCTGGCGCTGTTGCTCGGAGCCAGCGGTACGCTGGCTTTTTCTCCTTACGATATCTGGCCCGCCGCCATTCTCTCCCTGATGGGGCTTCAGGGATTAACCCTGAATCGTCGTCCGGTACAGGCCGCTGCGATCGGCTACTTCTGGGGGCTGGGGCTGTTTGGTTCCGGCATTAACTGGGTCTACGTCAGCATCGCCCAGTTTGGCGGGATGCCGGGGCCGGTTAACGTCTTCCTGGTCGTCCTGCTCGCCGCCTATCTCTCGCTCTATACCGGTCTGTTCGCCGGCATTCTCTCTCGCCTGTGGCCTAAAACCACCTGGCTGCGCGTCGCCATTGCCGCGCCGGTTGTCTGGCAGATTACCGAGTTCCTTCGCGGCTGGGTCCTGACCGGCTTCCCGTGGCTGCAGTTCGGCTACAGCCAGATTGACGGCCCGCTGAAAGGACTGGCGCCGGTCATGGGCGTGGAAGCCATTAACTTCCTGCTGATGGTGGTGAGCGGTCTGCTGGTGCTGGCGCTGGTTACGCGCGGCTGGAAGCCGCTGGTGGTGGCGATTGTGCTGTTCGCCCTGCCCTTCCCGCTGCGCTATATCCAGTGGTTCACGCCTGAGCCTGAGCGCGCTATGCAAGTCTCCATGGTGCAGGGCAATATCCCGCAGTCGATGAAGTGGGATGAGAAAGAGCTGCTGAATACGCTGAAGATCTACGCCAACGCCACCGAAGAGGTGATGGGTAAATCACAGCTGATTATCTGGCCAGAATCTGCTATTCCCGATCTGGAAATTAACCAGCAGCCGTTCCTGAACATGATGAACGACCTGCTGGTGGCGCGCGGCAGCACGCTGATTACCGGCATCGTCGACGCGCGTCTGAATCAGCAGAACCGCTACGACACCTACAACACCATTATTACGCTCGGCAAAGACAGCGAATACAGCTATAACTCCACCGACCGGTACAATAAGAACCACCTGGTACCGTTCGGTGAATTTGTGCCGCTGGAGTCGATCCTGCGTCCGCTGGCACCGTTCTTTGACCTGCCGATGTCCTCCTTCAGCCGCGGCCCGTACGTTCAGCCCCAACTGCACGCGCACGGCCTGGCCCTGACGGCCGCCATCTGTTACGAAATTATCCTCGGCGAGCAGGTACGGGATAACTTCCGTCCGGATACCGACTATCTGCTGACCATCTCCAACGATGCGTGGTTTGGTAAATCTATCGGCCCGTGGCAGCACTTCCAGATGGCACGCATGCGTTCCCTGGAGCTGGCGCGTCCGCTGCTGCGCAGCACCAACAATGGCATCACCGCCGTGATTGGTCCGCAGGGTGAAATCCAGGCGATGATCCCGCAGTTTACCCGTGAAGTACTGACCACCAAAGTCACGCCAACCACGGGGCTGACCCCTTACGCGCGCACCGGCAACTGGCCGCTGTGGATTTTGACCGCGCTGTTTGGCTTTGGCGCCGTGCTGATGAGCCTGCGTCAGCGTCGGAAATAATCTTACCCCTCACCCTGGCCCTCTCCCCATAGGGGAGAGGGAACAATCCGCGTACCGTTTCACCTCCCTGCTCCGCCTTTTCCCTCTCCCTTCCTGGGAGAGGGTCAGGGTGAGGGTGAATTTCATTTCTGGCACGCCTATTGCTTTGTTTATTCACGCAAACGCAGTTTGGCTTAATGTGCAACCTTGTCGCACCAGCGTAGATCATCGGTAGCACCGAAACGGTGCAACGGGAGATTATTGCCTCTGAATGGTGCGGCGCGCTTCGCAAAAATAAACAATAACGCAGCAAAATCTTTACATTAAGCCAGACTAAATGTTAACAAGCTTGCATAACACTGCACTCGCATTGCGCGAGATATAACAACATCACAATGGGTATCAATGCGTCACTGGCGCTGATAAGAAAGGAGTTGGGTATGCAATTACGTAAACTGGCCACAGCAATGCTGGTTATGGGAATGTCCGCAGGCGTGGTTCACGCTGAAGACGCTCCGGCAGCAGGCAGCACTCTCGACAAGATTGCCAAAAACGGCGTAATCGTGGTCGGTCACCGTGAATCTTCCGTCCCGTTCTCTTACTACGACAACACGCAAAAAGTCGTGGGCTATTCACAGGATTACTCCAACGCCATCGTTGAAGCTGTGAAGAAAAAGCTGAACAAACCTGACCTGCAGGTGAAGCTGATCCCAATCACTTCACAGAACCGTATTCCACTGCTGCAAAACGGCACCTTTGACTTCGAGTGTGGCTCAACCACCAACAACCTCGAGCGTCAGAAACAGGCTGCCTTCTCTGACACCATCTTTGTCGTGGGTACCCGTCTGCTGACGAAGAAAGGCGGTGAGATCAAAGATTTTGCTGACCTGAAAGGCAAAGCGGTCGTTGTGACTTCCGGTACCACTTCTGAAGTGCTGCTGCACAAGCTGAACGACGAGAAGAAAATGGACATGCGCATCATTAGCGCGAAAGACCATGGCGACTCCTTCCGTACGCTGGAAAGCGGTCGTGCGGTGGCGTTTATGATGGATGACGCCCTGCTGGCGGGCGAACGTGCGAAGGCGAAAAAACCAGACAACTGGGATATCGTCGGCACCGCGCAGTCCAAAGAAGCTTACGGCTGTATGCTGCGTAAAGACGATCCGCAGTTCAAAAAGCTGATCGATGACACCATCGCTCAGGTGCAGACCTCCGGCGAAGCTGAAAAATGGTTCGACAAGTGGTTCAAGAACCCGATTCCACCAAAAAACCTGAACATGAATTTTGAACTCTCTGACGACATGAAAGCGCTGTTCAAATCTCCAAATGACAAGGCTCTTAACTAATTAGAACAACAGGGGCGGGATCTCCTGCCCTCTCGATTGTCGGGAAGCATGGACAGACTATACGCCGAGTGGTCGTTCCCCACTCAGCGCGAAAAATGAGCTTCTCACCAATCTTCGAGGGTAGCGCTGCTACCCTTTTTTTTCTGGAGTTTATTATGTCAATAGACTGGAACTGGGGCATATTCCTGCAACAAGCCCCGTTCGGCAACACCACCTATCTTGGCTGGCTGTGGAGCGGCTTTCAGGTCACCGTGGCATTATCGATAACGGCGTGGATCATCGCGTTTCTTGTCGGTTCTTTGTTCGGTATTCTGCGCACCGTCCCTAACCGTTTTCTTTCAACAATTGGCACCCTGTACGTGGAACTGTTCCGTAACGTTCCGCTGATCGTGCAATTCTTTACCTGGTATCTGGTCATCCCGGAACTGCTGCCGGAAAATATTGGCATGTGGTTCAAGTCGGAGCTGGATCCGAACGTACAGTTCTTTGTCTCCTCCATGATGTGTCTGGGGCTGTTTACCGCTGCGCGCGTTTGCGAGCAGGTGCGTGCCGCCATTCAGTCATTGCCGCGCGGACAAAAAAACGCGGGCCTGGCGATGGGCCTGACCCTGCCACAAACCTACCGCTATGTGCTGCTGCCTAATGCCTACCGCGTTATCGTTCCACCGATGACCTCCGAGATGATGAACCTGGTGAAAAACTCGGCCATCGCCTCAACCATCGGCCTGGTGGATATGGCCGCGCAGGCGGGCAAGCTGCTGGATTACTCCGCTCACGCGTGGGAATCCTTCACCGCGATCACGCTCGCGTATGTTCTGATTAACGCTTTCATCATGCTGGTGATGAACCTGGTTGAACGCAAAATCCGCCTGCCGGGTAATCTGGGGGGCAAATAATGTACGAATTTGACTGGAGTTCTATCGTCCCATCCATGCCTTACCTGCTCGATGGCCTGGTGATCACCTTAAAGATCACCGCGATCGCTATCATCGTAGGTATCGTCTGGGGCACCCTGCTGGCGGTCATGCGCCTGTCGAGCTTTAAGCCGCTCGCCTGGTTTGCGACTGCCTACGTTAACGTCTTCCGCTCCATCCCGCTGGTGATGGTGCTGCTGTGGTTTTACCTGATTGTTCCCGGCTTCTTACAGAACGTGCTGGGACTGTCGCCGAAAACCGATATCCGCCTGATCTCCGCCATGGTGGCGTTCTCGATGTTTGAGGCCGCTTACTACTCCGAGATTATCCGCGCGGGTATCCAGAGTATCTCCCGTGGGCAGTCCAGCGCCGCGCTGGCGCTGGGAATGACGCACTGGCAGTCCATGCAGCTGATTATTCTGCCGCAGGCGTTTCGCGCCATGGTTCCGCTCCTGCTGACCCAGGGCATCGTGCTCTTCCAGGATACCTCTCTGGTTTATGTTCTGAGCCTGGCGGACTTCTTCCGTACCGCGTCGACCATCGGTGAGCGTGATGGTACGCAGGTTGAGATGGTGCTCTTCGCGGGTGCGGTCTATTTTGTGATTAGTTTAAGCGCGTCGCTGTTGGTCAGCTGGCTGAAGAAAAGGACGGTATAATGATTTCCCTGAAAAATGTTTCTAAATGGTATGGGCACTTTCAGGTGCTGACCGACTGCTCCACCGAAGTGAAAAAAGGTGACGTGGTGGTGGTGTGCGGGCCGTCCGGTTCCGGTAAGTCCACGCTGATCAAAACGGTTAATGGTCTGGAACCTGTGCAGCAGGGCGAAATTGTTGTTAACGGCACGAAAGTGAACGACAAGAAAACCAATCTCGCCCAGCTTCGCTCTCACGTTGGCATGGTGTTCCAGCATTTTGAGCTGTTCCCTCACCTCTCTATTATTGAGAACCTGACGCTGGCCCAGGTCAAAGTGCTCAAGCGTGATAAAAAAGCGTCGCGCGAGAAGGGGCTGAAGCTTCTGGAGCGCGTAGGGCTTTCTGCACATGCCGATAAGTTCCCGGCGCAGCTTTCCGGTGGCCAGCAGCAGCGTGTGGCGATTGCGCGCGCGCTGTGCATGGATCCGGTGGCGATGCTGTTCGACGAACCGACTTCGGCGCTCGATCCTGAAATGATCAACGAAGTGCTGGACGTGATGGTTGAACTGGCGCACGAAGGGATGACCATGATGGTGGTGACGCACGAAATGGGCTTCGCCCGTAAAGTGGCTAACCGCGTGATCTTCATGGACGAAGGCAAGATCGTTGAAGACTCACCGAAAGAAGAGTTCTTCGCTAACCCGAAATCCGAACGCGCTAAAGATTTCCTCGCTAAAATCCTGCACTAATCTTCTCAGTGCGCAATCTGCGGATTGCGCACTGCTTCACGCTTTCACGCTCTGCTTCTCGTCGGCGTCACATTGCAGCGTTAACCTTGTCACAAAATAACGCTACGTATGGAGAACGCTATGGCACAGCCTATTATTCTCGATTGCGATCCGGGTCATGATGACGCGATCGCTCTCGTCCTCGCACTTGCCTCCCCTGAGCTCGACGTAAAAGCCGTCACCTCGTCTGCCGGAAACCAGACGCCTGACAAAACCCTGCGCAACGTGCTGCGCATGCTAACGCTGCTCAGACGCACCGATATTCCCGTCGCGGGCGGTGCCGTGAAGCCGCTGATGCGCGAGCTTATCATTGCCGACAACGTTCACGGTGAAAGCGGGCTGGACGGTCCGGCACTGCCGGAGCCAGGCTTTGCACCGCAAAACTGTACCGCCGTGGAGCTGATGGCGAAGGTGCTGCGTGAGAGCACGGTGCCCGTGACGCTGGTCGCCACCGGACCGCAAACCAACGTTGCGCTGCTGCTGAACAGCCATCCGGAACTGCATAATAAAATTGCCCGTATTGTGATGATGGGCGGGGCGATGGGGCTGGGTAACTGGACGCCTGCAGCGGAGTTCAACATCTTTGTCGACCCGGAAGCGGCGGAGATCGTTTTCCAGTCGGGCCTGCCGATTGTAATGGCAGGGCTGGATGTTACCCACCGTGCACAAATTATGGCTGACGATATTGAACGCTTCCGCGCCGTAGGCAACCCGGTTGCGACGACCGTGGCCGAGCTGCTCGACTTCTTTATGGAGTATCACAAAGCCGAGAAATGGGGCTTCCATGGCGCGCCGCTGCACGACCCATGCACCATTGCCTGGCTGCTGAAGCCAGAGATGTTTACCACGGTAGAGCGTTGGGTTGGCGTGGAGACGCAGGGGAAATATACCCAGGGGATGACGGTGGTGGATTACTATTCACTGACGGGGAATAAACCGAATACGACGCTGATGGTGGATATCGACCGGGAAGCGTTTGTGGATTTGCTGGCGGAGCGGCTGGTTTACTATTCTGCGGTCTGATGCCCTCACCCTGGCCCTCTCCCACAGGGAGAGGGAACAAACCTGCGCTTTTATTTATGGCTCAAACGGCCTACGCTGGAACTGATCGTGCCCGCATTTCGGGCACAGCGGCAGCACGTCCGGCGTATACACCGCAATATGGTGATGGCATTTCTCACACACCAGATTCCCCAGCCCCACGACTTCACCGCTCTGGTACACGCCGTGGTGGTTCAAGTCCTGAAACACCTCGCGCCACTCCAGCTGCGTTTTGTCGGTGATATCCGCCAGCTCCTGCCACAGGCTCTCTTTAATCACCCGCATAAAGACGCTGTCGGCTACCTCGTCCTGGCTCTCTTCGTAGCTACGCGCAAACTCTTCCAGGTCGCGGCGCACCGCGCGAGTCACCTCTTCCACTTCGGTTCGCGTTAACTCACCCGTTTGCGTCACCCGTGCTCGCGCCTGTTCGACCAGCGCGTCGATATCGCGCTCGCCGTTACGCAGCCGTTCCGTCAGTGTCGCTACCAGTTCGCGGTAAAATTGAGCAACCTTGTTCATCATTTTGCCTCCCGGGTAAGTAACTATTTCTAATAATAGACCTTATTTCGACGCCGCTTTGTCAGGTGAAGCACAGACCCGGTAAATTCCTGCAAAGTGCATTTGTGCGAAAGGCTGTTTTGACGCGGGCGTTTGGGCTATGCTATGCGGATCTGAATTACCACATCCATTGGCTACATTTGTAGCTGTATTGAAAACAGGACCACTGGCTGCCATGCAAGAGCAATACCGCCCGGAAGAGATAGAATCAAAAGTCCAGCAACACTGGGACGAGAAGCGCACCTTTGAAGTAACCGAAGACGAGAGCAAAGAGAAGTATTACTGCCTGTCGATGCTTCCCTATCCTTCTGGTCGACTACACATGGGCCACGTGCGTAACTACACCATCGGTGATGTGATTGCCCGTTATCAGCGTATGCTGGGCAAAAACGTTCTGCAGCCAATCGGCTGGGATGCGTTCGGCCTGCCAGCAGAAGGCGCCGCGGTTAAAAACAATACCGCTCCGGCACCGTGGACGTACGACAACATCGCGTACATGAAAAACCAGCTCAAAATGCTGGGCTTCGGCTATGACTGGAGCCGCGAGCTGGCGACCTGCACACCGGAATACTACCGCTGGGAGCAGAAGTTCTTCACCGAGCTGTACAAAAAAGGCCTGGTGTATAAGAAAACGTCTGCCGTTAACTGGTGCCCGAATGACCAGACCGTTCTGGCAAACGAGCAGGTTATCGACGGCTGCTGCTGGCGCTGCGACACCAAAGTTGAGCGTAAAGAGATCCCGCAGTGGTTTATCAAAATCACCGCTTACGCTGACGAGCTGCTGAACGATCTGGATACCCTGGATCACTGGCCTGACACCGTTAAGACCATGCAGCGCAACTGGATCGGCCGTTCTGAAGGCGTGGAAATTACTTTCAACGTTGAGAACTACGACCAGACCCTGACCGTGTATACCACCCGTCCAGACACCTTCATGGGCGCGACCTATCTGGCCGTGGCCGCAGGTCACCCGCTGGCGCAGAAAGCGGCAGAGAACAACCCGGAACTGGCCACTTTCATCGATGAATGCCGCAACACCAAAGTGGCTGAAGCCGACATGGCGACGATGGAGAAAAAAGGCGTTGCAACCGGCTTCTATGCTAAGCACCCGCTGACTGGCGAAGCGATCCCGGTCTGGGCAGCAAACTTCGTTCTGATGGAGTACGGTACAGGTGCGGTCATGGCCGTTCCGGGTCACGATCAGCGCGACTACGAGTTTGCCACCAAATACAACCTGCCGATTAAAGCCGTTATTCTGGCCGCCGATGGTTCTGAACCTGACCTGTCCGAGCAAGCGCTGACTGAAAAGGGCACCCTGTTCAATTCCGGCGAATTCAGCGGTCTGAGCTTCGAAGAGGGCTTCAACGCCATCGCCGATAAGCTGGCCTCACTGGGCGTGGGCGAGCGTAAAGTTAACTACCGTCTGCGCGACTGGGGTGTGTCCCGTCAGCGCTACTGGGGTGCACCAATTCCAATGGTGACCCTGGAAGACGGCACCGTAATGCCAACCCCAGAAGATCAGCTGCCGGTGATCCTGCCGGAAGATGTGGTGATGGACGGCATTACCAGCCCGATCAAAGCCGATCCTGAGTGGGCAAAAACCACCGTTAACGGCCAGCCTGCGCTGCGTGAAACCGACACCTTCGACACCTTCATGGAGTCGTCCTGGTACTACGCGCGCTACACCTGCCCGCAGTACAAAGAAGGCATGCTGGATTCCGACGCGGCAAACTACTGGCTGCCGGTAGACATCTACATCGGTGGCATCGAACACGCCATCATGCACCTGCTCTACTTCCGCTTCTTCCACAAGCTGATGCGCGATGCTGGCATGGTGAACTCTGACGAGCCGGCTAAACAGCTGCTGTGTCAGGGCATGGTGCTGGCAGATGCCTTCTACTACGTTGGCGCGAACGGCGAACGTAACTGGGTCTCTCCGGTTGATGCGATCGTTGAGCGTGACGAGAAAGGCCGTATCGTGAAGGCGACAGACGCTGATGGTCATGAACTGGTTTATACCGGCATGAGCAAGATGTCCAAGTCCAAGAACAACGGTATCGACCCGCAGGTGATGGTTGAGCGTTACGGCGCTGACACCGTGCGTCTGTTCATGATGTTTGCTTCTCCGGCTGATATGACCCTTGAGTGGCAGGAATCCGGCGTGGAAGGCGCTAACCGCTTCCTGAAACGCGTCTGGAAACTGGTGTACGAACACACCGCACAGGGCGATGCCCCGGCACTGAACGCCGCTGCGCTGAGCGAAGATCAGCAGGCGCTCCGTCGTGATGTTCATAAAACGATTGCGAAAGTGACCGATGATATTGGTCGTCGTCAGACCTTCAATACCGCAATTGCGGCTATTATGGAACTGATGAACAAGCTGGCGAAAGCCCCGCAGGACGGCGAGCAGGATCGTGCCATCATGCGTGAAGCGCTGCTGGCCGTCGTTCGCATGCTGAACCCGTTCACGCCACACGTCAGCTTCACCCTGTGGCAGGAGCTGAAAGGCGAAGGCGATATCGACAACGCGCCGTGGCCGGTTGCTGATGAAGCGGCAATGGTGGAAAACACCACGCTGGTTGTGGTACAGGTTAACGGCAAAGTGCGCGGTAAAATCACCGTGGCGGTCGATGCAACCGAAGAACAGGTTCGCGAACGCGCAGGCCAGGAACCTCTGGTTGCGAAATATCTTGAGGGCGTTACCGTACGTAAAGTGATCTACGTACCGGGTAAACTGCTGAATCTGGTCGTTGGCTAAGCGCGGGAGGAAACGTGCGACAACTGGCAACAATACTCTTATCTCTGGCGGTGCTTGCCACCGCGGGTTGCGGCTGGCACCTGCGCAATACCACGGCGGTGCCGCCTGAGATGAAAACGATGATTTTCGACTCATCAGATCCGAATGGTCCGCTCAGCCGGGCAATCCGTAACCAGCTGCGTCTGAATGACGTTGAGCTTATTGAGAAAGGTACGCTTCGTCAGGATGTACCGTCCCTGCGTGTTGTGGGAGGGGGCTTATCTAAAGATACTGCCTCTATTTTCCAGGATGGTCGTACCGCTGAGTATCAGATGGTGTTGACGGTCAATGCAGCGGTACTGATCCCGGGTAAAGATATCTACCCGATCAGCACAAAAGTGTATCGTTCGTTCTTTGATAACCCGCAGACGGCGCTGGCTAAAGATGCCGAGGAACAGATTATCATCAACGAAATGTACGACAAGGCGGCGGAACAGCTGATCCGTAAACTGCCAGGTATTGCAGCGTCGACAAGAGAAGGTTCTGACATTGTTGAAAAACCGGATACCGGCACGATTCCAGCTGCCAGCTCTCTGGGTAAATGATGATCAGGCTGTATCCTGAACAACTCCGCGCGCAGCTCAATGAAGGGCTGCGCGCGGCGTATCTGCTACTCGGAAACGATCCGTTATTGCTTCAGGAAAGCCTGGATGCCGTGCGGCATGCCGCCGCCGCGCAGGGCTTTGATGAACACCATACCGTCCAGCTGGATAATAATACCGACTGGAATGCCCTCTTCTCACTCTGTCAGGCGATGAGCCTTTTTGCGTCGCGCCAGACTATTCAGATCCTGCTGCCGGAGAACGGCCCTAACGCGGCTATCAATGAACAGCTGGCCACGCTCGTCAGCCTGCTTCACAGCGATCTGCTGCTGATTGTGCGCGGTAACAAGCTCACCAAAGCGCAGGAAAATGCGGCGTGGTTCACCCAACTCGCGACCCACGCGGTGCAGGTCACCTGCCAGACACCTGAACAGGCGCATCTGCCAAAATGGGTGGCGGCAAGGGCAAAGCAGAACAATCTTCAACTGGATGATGCAGCGAATCAGCTGCTTTGCTACTGCTATGAAGGCAACCTGCTGGCCCTGGCACAGGCGCTGGACAGGCTCTCCCTGCTCTGGCCGGACGGCAAACTGACGTTACCACGCGTCGAGCAGGCCGTTAACGATGCCGCACACTTCACGCCGTTCCACTGGGTTGATGCATTGCTGTCGGCAAAAAGTAAACGTGCCCTGCATATTCTGCAACAGCTGCGTCTGGAAGGCAGTGAACCCGTCATTCTGCTGCGTACGCTGCAGCGTGAACTGCTGCTGCTGATTACGCTCAAACGTCAGTCTGCCCATACGCCGCTGCGCGCTCTTTTTGATAAACACCGGGTGTGGCAAAACCGCCGGGCGATGACCACTGAGGCCATCAACCGCCTGAGTCATGAACAGCTGCGTCAGGCTGTGCAGCTTCTGATGCGCGCGGAGCTCACCTTAAAACAAGATTACGGCCAGTCGGTGTGGGCGGAGCTGGAAAGTCTTTCCCTGCTGCTCTGCCACAAGGCGCTGGCAGACGTTTTTATTGATGGATAGTATGCATTCTTTACAGGCCCTGTATGGTGGCACCTTCGACCCGGTACATTACGGGCACCTGAAGCCGGTGGAAATTCTGGCGAATCTGATTGGCCTGCAGCGCGTCACCATCATGCCCAATAATGTCCCGCCGCACCGTCCCCAGCCTGAGGCCACCAGCGAGCAGCGAAAAGAGATGCTCGCTCTGGCTATTGCAGATAAACCGCTCTTCAGACTTGATGAACGGGAATTGCGTCGCGACACCCCTTCGTGGACATCGCAAACGCTGCAGGAGTGGCGGGCCGAGCAAGGGCCAGACCAGCCGCTGGCCTTTATCATTGGCCAGGATTCCCTGCTCAACTTTCCTACATGGCATAAGTATGAAACCATTCTGGAGAACAGCCATCTGCTCGTCTGCCGCCGTCCGGGTTATCCGCTGACCATGCGCGAAGAGCAGTACCAGCAGTGGCTTGAAGACCATCTCACCGCCAACGTTGAAGATCTTCACAACCAGCCTGCCGGGAAGATTTATCTGGCGGAGACGCCGTGGTTTGATATCTCAGCCACCCTCATTCGTGAGCGTTTACAGCAGGGTTTAGCGTGTGACGATCTGCTTCCCCCCCCGGTGCTGGCGTATATTCATACACATGGTTTGTATCAGAAAAGCGCAGATAAATAACCGGAAGACATAAAAAGCGGCTTATTGATCATCCTGCCTTGACAGGTTAAGCCATACTGTTATCCTCCGCTGCCAGACTTTCCCGCCGATCATTGCTTTACAGAAATTGTTTTACAAAAATGGCGATGCAATCTCAGGCGGAGGGTGGGATGATACCCGCCTTCAAAGGCCCGGCCGGTGACATTTGTCCCGACAAGGGCGTCAGTTCAGGTATACTGTCTGGCTACGAATTCATAGTTGCACAATCTCATTCACCCAGGGGGAAAACTTGCAGGGTAAAGCACTCCAGGATTTTGTTATCGACAAAATTGATGACCTGAAAGGTCAGGACATCATCGCTATCGACGTTAAGGGTAAATCCAGTATCACCGACTGCATGATCATCTGCACCGGGACCTCTACGCGTCATGTTGTTTCGATTGCTGACCACGTGGTTCAGGAATCGCGCGCAGCAGGACTGTTACCGCTTGGCGTTGAAGGTGAAGCGACCGCTGACTGGGTGGTTGTTGACCTCGGCGATGTGATTGTCCATGTCATGCAGGAAGAGAGCCGTCGCCTGTATGAGCTGGAAAAACTCTGGGGTTAATGCGTGAAGTTGCAGCTGGTCGCCGTCGGCACCAAAATGCCGGACTGGGTACAAACCGGTTTTACTGAGTATCTGCGTCGTTTTCCTAAAGATATGCCGTTCGAACTGGTGGAAATTCCCGCCGGGAAGCGCGGCAAGAACGCGGATATCAAACGTATTCTCGATAAAGAGGGCGAACTGATGCTGGCTGCCGCAGGCAAGAACCGCATCGTCACCCTCGATATTCCAGGTAAACCCTGGGATACGCCGCAGCTGGCGCACGAACTGGAGCGCTGGAAGCAGGATGGCCGTGACGTCAGTCTGTTGATTGGCGGACCAGAGGGGTTATCCCCCGCCTGCAAAGCGGCAGCAGAACAAAGTTGGTCACTCTCTGCGCTGACGCTGCCCCACCCGCTCGTGCGGGTCCTGGTAGCAGAAAGTTTGTATCGCGCGTGGAGCATTACTACCAACCACCCTTATCACCGCGAGTAATGACTGACCAGGGTAGATTAAGCAGCGGATGAAACTACAGAATTCTTTTCGCGACTATACGGCTGAGTCCGCGCTGTTTGTGCGCCGGGCGCTGGTCGCCTTTACGGGGATTTTGCTGCTTACCGGCGTGCTGATCGCCAACCTTTATAATCTGCAAATTGTCCGCTTTACCGATTACCAGACGCGTTCAAACGAAAACCGCATTAAGCTGGTGCCTATCGCGCCCAGCCGCGGCATTATCTACGACCGTAACGGCACTCCGTTGGCGTTAAACCGCACCATCTATCAAGTCGAGATGATGCCGGAAAAAGTCGATAACGTGCAGAATACGCTGGAGGCGCTGAGAAGCGTTGTCGATCTTAACGATGACGATATCGCGGCCTTCAAGAAAGAGCGCGCCCGCTCTCACCGTTTCACCTCCATTCCGGTGAAAACCAACCTGACGGAAGTCCAGGTCGCCCGTTTTGCGGTGAACCAGTACCGCTTCCCCGGCGTGGAAGTGAAGGGGTACAAACGTCGCTACTATCCTTACGGCTCCGCGCTGACGCATGTGATTGGCTACGTTTCCAAAATTAACGATAAAGACGTCGAGCGCCTCGATAAAGACGGCAAACTGGCGAACTACGCCGCAACGCACGATATCGGCAAACTGGGGATTGAACGCTACTACGAAGATGTCCTGCACGGGCAAACCGGCTATGAAGAAGTCGAAGTTAATAACCGTGGCCGCGTCATCCGCCAGCTTAAAGAAGTGCCGCCTCAGGCGGGGCACGACGTCTATCTGACGCTCGATCTCAAACTGCAGCAGTATATTGAAACCCTGCTGGCAGGCAGCCGTGCCGCCGTGGTGGTCACCGATCCGCGCACCGGCGGCATCCTGGCCATGGTTTCCATGCCAAGCTATGACCCGAACCTCTTTGTTGACGGCATCTCAAGCAAAGACTACTCCGGCCTGCTCAATGATCCTAACACCCCGCTGGTGAACCGCGCCACGCAAGGCGTTTACCCTCCGGCATCAACGGTTAAACCGTACGTGGCGGTCTCAGCGCTTAGCGCGGGCGTCATCAACCGCAATACCAGCCTGTTTGACCCGGGCTGGTGGCAGCTGCCCGGCTCTGAAAAACGCTATCGCGACTGGAAAAAATGGGGCCACGGCCATCTGAACGTCAC
Source organism: Enterobacter chuandaensis (assembly GCF_039718975.1). Lineage (NCBI taxonomy): Bacteria > Pseudomonadati > Pseudomonadota > Gammaproteobacteria > Enterobacterales > Enterobacteriaceae > Enterobacter > Enterobacter chuandaensis. The sequence goes on along the minus strand of NZ_CP097173.1, from coordinate 1,338,035 downwards.
GAAATCTCTGGAAGAGTCTGCGGACACCTTCTTCTATCAGGTGGCGTATGACATGGGCATTGATCGCCTGTCTGAATGGATGAGCAAATTCGGCTACGGACACTACACCGGTGTGGATCTGGCTGAAGAACGTTCAGGCAACATGCCAACCCGTGAGTGGAAGCTGAAGCGCTTTAAAAAGCCGTGGTATCAGGGCGACACCATTCCGGTGGGTATCGGCCAGGGTTACTGGACGGCCACCCCGCTTCAGATGAACAAAGCGATGATGATCCTCATTAACGACGGCGTGGTTAAAGTCCCGCATCTGCTGCAAAGCACCGTTGAAGACGGCAAAAAAGTGCCATGGATCCAGCCCCATGAAGCGCCAGTGGGCGACATTCATTCCGGCTTCTGGGAAATAGCGAAAGACGGTATGTACGGCGTGGCAAACCGTCCGAATGGTACCGCGCACAAATATTTCGCCGGTACGCCATATAAAGTGGCCGCGAAATCCGGTACGGCGCAGGTCTTTGGTCTGAAAGCCAATGAAACCTATAACGCACACCGCATTGCCGAACGTCTGCGTGACCATAAACTGATGACGGCATTTGCCCCTTATGATAACCCGCAGGTGGCGGTGGCGATGATTCTGGAGAACGGCGGCGCTGGTCCGGCGGTAGGGACCATCATGCGCCAGATCCTCGACCACATTATGCTGGGTGATAACAACACCGAACTGCCGGCTGAAAACCCGGCCGCCGCTGCGGCGGAGGATCAATAATCATGACCGATAATCCAAATAAAAAATCGCTGTGGGATAAAATCCACATCGACCCAGCCATGCTGCTGATCCTGTTGGCTCTGCTGGTTTACAGCGCCCTGGTTATCTGGAGCGCCAGCGGCCAGGACATCGGCATGATGGAGCGCAAGATCGGCCAGATCGCGATGGGATTGGTTATTATGGTGGTAATGGCGCAGATCCCGCCGCGTGTCTATGAAGGCTGGGCGCCCTATCTCTACATCTTTTGCATTATTTTGCTGGTGGCGGTTGATGCGTTCGGTGCGATCTCAAAAGGGGCGCAGCGTTGGCTGGATCTGGGCGTTGTTCGTTTCCAGCCCTCGGAGATTGCCAAAATCGCGGTCCCGTTGATGGTGGCGCGCTTTATCAACCGCGATGTCTGTCCGCCGTCGCTGAAAAATACCGCCATTGCCCTGGTGCTGATATTCCTGCCGACGCTGCTGGTTGCGGCGCAGCCTGACCTCGGCACCTCGATCCTTATCGCCCTCTCCGGCCTGTTTGTCCTGTTCCTTTCAGGCTTAAGCTGGCGTCTGATTGGTATCGCGGTGGTGCTGGTTGCGGCGTTTATCCCTATCCTCTGGTTCTTCCTGATGCATGATTATCAGCGTCAGCGCGTTATGATGCTGCTCGATCCGGAAACCGATCCACTCGGTGCGGGCTATCATATTATTCAGTCCAAGATTGCGATTGGCTCCGGCGGTCTGCGCGGTAAAGGCTGGCTGCACGGTACGCAGTCGCAGCTGGAGTTTTTACCGGAGCGTCACACCGACTTTATCTTTGCAGTACTGGCAGAGGAGCTGGGGCTGGTCGGCATCCTGATCCTGCTGGCTCTTTACGTGCTGCTGATCATGCGAGGTTTGTGGATTGCCGCCCGCGCGCAAACCACCTTTGGCCGCGTCATGGCGGGTGGATTGATGTTGATTTTATTCGTTTATGTCTTCGTAAATATTGGTATGGTGAGTGGTATTCTGCCGGTGGTAGGCGTACCGCTGCCGCTGGTGAGTTACGGAGGCTCGGCACTGATCGTGTTGATGGCCGGGTTTGGTATCGTGATGTCGATCCACACCCACAGAAAAATGTTGTCAAAAAGCGTATAAAAATAAGGGGATCGGAATGCGTAAGCAGTGGCTGGGGATCTGCATTGCGGCAAGTTTACTTGCGGCCTGCACAAGTGATGATGGTCAGCAACAGGCAACCGTCGCGCCACCGCAGCCTGCGGTGTGTAATGGCCCGATCGTTGAAATCAGCGGCGCCGATCCCGTTTACGAACCGCTGAATGCCAGCGCGAATCAGGATTACGAACGCGACGGCAAAAGCTACAAAATCGTACAGGATCCTTCCCGCTTCAGCCAGGCTGGCTTTGCCGCCATTTATGATGCTGAGCCGGGCAGTAACCTGACGGCATCGGGTGAAACATTTGATCCAATGCAGCTGACCGCAGCGCACCCGACGCTGCCGATCCCAAGCTACGCTCGTATTACCAACCTGGCGAACGGCCGTATGATCGTCGTGCGTATTAACGACCGTGGCCCGTACGGTAATGACCGGGTGATTTCCTTGTCCCGCGCATCTGCCGATCGCCTGAACACCTCGAACAACACCAAAGTCCGCATTGACCCGATTATCGTGGCGCAGGATGGTTCGCTCTCCGGGCCAGGAACCGCGTGTACCACGGTGGCGAAACAGACTTACGCTCTTCCCGATCGCCCAAATCTGGACGGCGGCATGGGAAGCGTCTCTTCTCCGGCTGAGCCTTCTCAGCCCGCGGGCGAAATTCGCCCAATCAGCAATGACACGCTGCAAAGCGATGATTCCACTGGCGCACCGGTAAAGAGTAGCGGCTTTCTTGGCGCACCGACGACCTTAGCCTCGGGCGTGCTGGAAGGCAACGAACCGGCACCAGCGCCGGTTACCGCCCCCGCCGCGCAGCAGTTAGCACAACCTGCGCCTGTAACGGCTCCGGTCGCGACCCAGAGCGCGCCCGCAACAGCCAGCGGCGGCTTTGTCGTTCAGGTGGGTGCCGTCAGCGATCAGGCCCGTGCCCAGCAGTACCAGCAACGTCTGAGCCAGCAGTTTGGCGTACCCGGGCGCGTTGAGCAGAACGGTGCCGTCTGGCGTATTCAGATGGGGCCGTTTGCCAGCAAATCGCAGGCAGCATCCCTGCAGCAGCGTTTGCAGAGCGAGGCGCAGTTGCAGTCCTTTATCGCTGTTGCGAAGTAATTAATCGGCGGTATCCGAAATGTCAATTTGTGTAAAACACATTCACAAACTCATGCTTAAAGTCGGATGCCTGCCTGAATAGCATTTGCTATAGTAGGGCACTTTTTTTAACTCCATCACGGATGTCGTAGTTCTGACCATGAAGACCACTTTTTCTGCTCGTTTTGTGCAGCGCATGGCGCTGACCACGGCCCTTTGCGCGACTGCACTCTCTGCAGCTCATGCTGATGACCTGAATATCAAGACCATGATCCCTGGCGTTCCGCAAATCGATGCGGAATCTTACATCCTGATCGATTACAACTCTGGCAAAGTGCTGGCAGAACAGAATGCCGATGCTCGCCGTGATCCGGCCAGTCTGACCAAAATGATGACCAGCTACGTTATCGGCCAGGCCATGAAAGCCGGCAAGTTTAAGGAAACGGATCTGGTCACCATCGGTAACGATGCGTGGGCAACCGGGAACCCTGTCTTCAAAGGTTCCTCCCTGATGTTCCTGAAACCAGGAATGCAGGTTCCGGTTTCTCAGTTAATCCGTGGTATCAACCTGCAGTCCGGTAACGATGCCTGCGTCGCCATGGCTGATTTCGCCGCCGGTAGTCAGGATGCCTTCGTGGGCCTGATGAACAGCTACGTGACTGCGCTGGGTCTGAAGAACAGCCATTTCCAGACCGTACACGGTCTCGATGCAGACGGTCAGTACAGCTCCGCACGTGATATGGCCCTGATTGGTCAGGCGCTGATCCGCGATGTACCTAATGAATACTCCATCTATAAAGAGAAAGAGTTCACCTTCAACGGCATTCGTCAGACCAACCGTAACGGCCTGCTGTGGGATAACAGCCTGAACGTTGACGGCATCAAAACAGGTCATACCGATAAAGCCGGTTACAACCTGGTAGCCTCTGCGACGGAAGGCCAGATGCGTCTGATTTCTGCCGTGATGGGCGGTCGCACCTTTAAGGGCCGTGAAACCGAAAGCAAGAAGCTGCTGACCTGGGGCTTCCGCTTCTTCGAAACCGTGAACCCGCTGAAAGCAGGGAAAGAGTTTGCTTCTGAACCCGTCTGGTTCGGCGATAACGACCGTGCTTCCCTGGGCGTGGATAAAGATCTGTATCTGACCATTCCGCGCGGCCGCATGAAAGATCTGAAAGCGAGCTACGTGCTTAACACAACTGAGCTGCACGCCCCACTGCAGAAAAACCAGGTAGTGGGCACCATCAACTTCCAGCTGGACGGCAAAACAATCGATCAGCGCCCGCTCGTGGTGCTGGAAGAAATTCCTGAAGGCAATTTCTTCGGCAAAATCATTGATTACATTAAATTGATGTTCCATCACTGGTTTGGCTAAAAATCGAACACTTGAAAGTGTGATTTTGATCCCCATATACTAAGTATCCTGATAACTCCCACCCGACGTGGGAGTTATTCTTTTTGACGTTACGCCGGAGCTGACATGAAAACCAAACTTAACGAACTGCTTGAATTCCCTACCTCATTTACCTACAAAGTAATGGGTCTGGCGAAACCTGAGCTGGTTGATCAGGTGGTTGAAGTGGTACAGCGCCATGCGCCGGGTGACTACTCTCCGTCAGTAAAACCAAGCAGCAAGGGCAACTACCACTCGGTTTCTATTACCATCACTGCCACACATATCGAGCAGGTTGAAACGCTGTACGAAGAGCTCGGCAATATCGAAATTGTTCGTATGGTGCTGTAGTCCCTTTGCGGTTACCCGGTTTACCGGGTAACCCCTCTCCCCCGCTGTGATATACTCCCCCGCATCTTTTGTCCCTCGTCTTCGGAGACGCAGTTTTGTATCAGGATAAAATTCTGGTCCGTCATCTCGGGCTGCAACCTTATGAGCCTGTCTCCCAGGCTATGCATGACTTCACCGATTCACGCGATGACACCACCCCTGATGAGATCTGGCTGGTCGAACACCTGCCGGTGTTTACACAGGGTCAGGCGGGTAAAGCGGAACATTTATTAATGACGGGCGATATCCCGGTGATCCAGAGCGATCGCGGGGGTCAGGTGACTTACCACGGGCCTGGTCAGCAGGTGATGTATGTCATGCTTAATCTGAAGCGCAGAAAGCTGGGCGTGCGTGAGCTGGTGACGTTACTGGAACAAACCGTCGTCAACACGCTGGCGGAATATGGTATTGATGCGCATCCGCGTGCCGATGCGCCGGGCGTCTACGTTGGCGAAATGAAGATTTGCTCTCTGGGGCTACGTATTCGTAAAGGCTGTTCTTTCCACGGTCTGGCATTGAATATTAATATGGATCTTACGCCTTTCCAGCGCATAAACCCCTGCGGCTACGCCGGCATGGAAATGACGCAAATGCGCCAGTGGGTCGATACCGCTACGCCAGATAATATACGTCCGGTTCTGCTGAAGAACGTGTTAGCGCTACTTAACAATCCCCCGCACGAATATATCCCTGCTTAATATATCATACAGAATGGCTCGATAATTTGACGGGCCACTGTTTATTTACCGCTTTTACGCTTTACAATAATCCGCAGATTCTATATTTTCGAAGCGCCCGAATATTGCCGTTACATATTATTTAGCCTCCGGTCAGTACGGCATACACAGGCTAAGTAACTTGAGTGATAATCACACAACTGTTTGTTTTTGATAAACAAGTGAAACAAAACCAACACTTTACGAATCTCTACAAGCATAATAAATAAATTCAACTATCATTCATGTTGTGAATGTATACGGAGTGAAAGCGTGGAGTATAATAATTTACCAGCCAAACGCCTGAATGACCTTGGTGGTGAAGACAAGCCGCAAATTTTTCGGACTTTACGTAATATTGATCTCAATTTACTGACTATTTTTGAGGCAGTATATGTCCATAAGGGTATCGTTAACGCTGCGAAAATTCTTAATCTCACGCCATCAGCAATAAGTCAGTCAATTCAAAAGCTGCGCGCTATATTTCCTGACCCGTTATTTATTCGTAAGGGCCAGGGCGTCACGCCGACGGCTTACGCCACGCATCTCCATGAGTACATCAGCCAGGGGCTGGAGTCGATTCTCGGTGCGCTGGATTTAACCGGAAGCTATGACAAACAGAGAACTATCACCATCGGCTGCTCTCCTTCCGTAGGCGTGCTGGTGATGCCTGCCATCTTCCAGGCCGTGAAAGAGCATGCGCCTCAGCTTCTGCTGCGCAATGTGCCTCTCAGCGAGCCTGACGTTCAGCTTGCCCAGTTCCAGACCGATCTGATTATTGAAAGCGGCAGCTTCAGTGCCCGAGCGCTGGGGCAAAATGTGCTTTATGCCGATAACCTGGTTCTGGTTTGCCGCCAGCAGCACCCCGTTCTTAGCGAGCCATTGACCATTGAGAACCTGCGCAACTACGACCACTCGTCTTTCATGACCGAAGGACAATCGAATCATGCCCTGCGCCAGCGTATTGATGAAATTTTCCCGGAACGTCAGATCAGCTTTAGTAGTTACAATATGTTCACCACCGCCTCCCTGATTGGCAGCAGCGATATGCTGTGCATCATGCCTTCACGCCTGTATAACCTGCTGCGTAAACTCTGGCCGCTGGAGAGTATTCCGCTCAGCCAGCTTAATGCTGAATCTATAGAGATTTCACTGCATTACAATAAACTCAGTTTGCGCGATCCGGTTCTGGAAAACGTCATCCGCATTATCCGCCAGGCCTTCTGACAGACTGTGCCAGCATAAGCCCCTGCCGCATGCAGGGCAAAAGGCACAAAACAACAACTATTTTACAAATTGGCGACCTGGCAGGCTGCTTTAACGACCGTTTCAATGATATACTGCCTGTCGTTCGTTCAAAAATAGTTGATAAATACAACATTCCCTTGAATTGAAACGCTTTCCTTCGATATTCGCAACTGGAACACGCACGCTATGAGTAAACCCATTGTGATGGAACGCGGTGTTAAATACCGCGATGCCGATAAAATGGCCCTTATCCCGGTTAAAAACGTGGCTACAGAGCGCGAGGCGCTGTTAAGAAAACCGGAATGGATGAAAATCAAACTTCCGGCCGACTCTTCGCGTATCCAGGGGATCAAAGCGGCGATGCGCAAGAATGGCCTTCACTCCGTTTGTGAAGAAGCGTCTTGTCCGAACCTTGCTGAATGTTTCAACCACGGCACCGCGACGTTTATGATTCTGGGTGCTATCTGTACCCGCCGCTGCCCGTTCTGCGATGTTGCTCATGGCCGTCCAGTTGCACCTGATGCTAACGAACCCCAGAAGCTGGCACAAACCATCGCCGATATGGCGCTGCGTTATGTGGTTATCACATCCGTTGACCGTGACGATCTGCGTGATGGTGGGGCTCAGCACTTCGCTGACTGTATTACTGCCATTCGCGAGAAAAGCCCGAGCATCAAAATCGAGACCCTGGTTCCTGACTTCCGTGGCCGTATGGACCGCGCGCTGGAGATCCTGACCGCAACGCCGCCAAATGTGTTTAACCACAACCTGGAGAACGTTCCACGCCTCTACCGTCAGGTGCGTCCGGGAGCCGACTATAACTGGTCTCTGAAGCTGCTGGAGCGCTTTAAAGAAGCGCATCCGCATATTCCTACTAAGTCAGGTCTGATGGTCGGTCTGGGTGAAACCAATGACGAAATCATCGAAGTGATGCGCGATCTTCGCCGTCACGGTGTGACCATGTTGACCCTGGGACAGTATCTGCAGCCAAGCCGTCACCACCTGCCGGTCCAGCGCTACGTGAGCCCGGATGAGTTTGATGAGATGAAAGCCGAAGCGCTGGCGATGGGCTTTACCCACGCAGCGTGCGGTCCGTTTGTTCGCTCCTCTTACCATGCGGATATGCAGGCAAAAGGCGAAGAAGTTAAATAGTGCTGTAATATCTATTTACAGTAATACAAAAAAACCGGCCTCATGAGCCGGTTTATTTTCGCAAGCCCTCAGGCATTGCCGTTACTCTTTGTGGGAAAGCTTCTCTGCCGGGATGTCGTCAGCGCTTTTCTTCGCGGCTGCATCATCGTCGTTCATTGCTTTCTTGAAGCCTTTGATGGCAGCCCCCAGGTCACCACCCAGCGTACGTAACTTCTTGGTACCAAACAGCAGGACGACCAGTGCGGCAACCACCAGCAGTTTGGTAATACTAATCTCACCCATAGATACCTTCTTTACATAAAACAGGCTGCATTCAGCGCCAAAAACCCGATCGTATTAACGGTCATCTGGCGCGTGCACACAATAGCAATCTGTAACAAGGTGAATCAAGCATTGTTGAAAAAAACATCACAATAATTGCGGTGGCGCAAAGCGTCGGTTCCTTAGAACAGGTAATTGCTGACGCGCAAGCGCAATTCTTTCTAAAATTATCTCCGCCATCAGCAGAGCTGGCGCTTCTGCTGCGGCGGCAATCGTGACGCCCAGCGGATCCACCACTCTGCTCTGCCCGATGTTTTTATTGCCGCACTCTCCGGCGGCAACAACATAACAGGTTGTGTCCAGCGCGCGCGCCGCAAGCAGCGTTGACCAGTGATGCTCTTTTAGCGGCCCCTTGACCCATGCGGCAGGCAGTACCAGCACGTCAGCACCCTGTAGCGCCAGGTGCAGTGCCAGCTCCGGGAAACGCAGGTCATAGCATGTCATCAGCCCAACCTTAAATCCGTCAATCTCGATGAGCGGCGGAACGCCCTCTCCAGGATCAACGCGTCGGGATTCCTGAACGCTGAACGCATCGTAAAGGTGAAGCTTGGCATAGTGCGCCACAATGGCACCACCGCGGATAGCCACCAGCGTATTCACTGCACGACCCGGCGCGGAGGGAATATGGATCGTTAAGATCGTTGTCATCGTATTGCCCGTGCTCTGGGCGAGCAACTGCTGTAAAAATTCGCCGTCCAGCGGCTGCGCGGACTTCACGGATAAATCCGGATCATTATCATCTCTCGCCAACAGCGCCTCGGGAAGCACCAGCAGTGACGCGCCCTTCTCCCGGGCCTGTTCCATCAGATTGACGCATTGCAGTGCGTTAACCTGCCAGTCAGGCGTGACCGCAAACTGCCCTACAGCAACATACATATTTGTCCCCTCATCCTAAACAGCGTTAAACTCGCTACTCTTACACATCAAATAGCAGGTATTTAGCGTGTTACAACTCCTTTTAGCTGTTTTTATTGGTGGGGGTACGGGTAGCGTTGCGCGATGGTTCCTGAGTATGCGGTTTAACCCTCTGCATCAGGCGATTCCCATGGGGACACTGGCCGCCAACCTGATCGGAGCCTTTATTATTGGCATGGGGCTGGCCTGGTTTAACCGGATGACGCATATCGATCCTATGTGGAAGGTGTTGATTACCACGGGCTTCTGCGGCGGTTTGACCACCTTCTCTACCTTTTCTGCAGAAACGGTCTTTCTCTTTCAGGAAGGTCGTATCGGCTGGGCGCTGGTGAATATCGCGATCAACATGCTCGGATCTTTCGCGATGACGGGGATCGCATTTTGGCTATTTTCCTCTGTGAGCACACATTAACCGCCGGAGCGTTAATGTTGGCTTAATTTTTCTCTGTCACTCTGAGGGCAATACTGAACGAGGGTGACAGAATGAAACAGAGTTTGATGAGCGCAGGCATGGTGTTGGTGAGCGTACTGATCGTTGCCAGCTTCCTGAAAATGTACCTGATTGGCTGATTCATAACGAAAAAAACCCGCTCAGTGAGCGGGTTTTGAAATTCTTGCTGACGCGTCTGAATTACAGAGCGATTACGTTAGCAGCAGAAGGGCCTTTGGCACCGTTAGTGATTTCGAACTCTACGCGCTGACCTTCAGCCAGAGTTTTGAAACCATTAGACTGGATTGCAGAGAAGTGTACGAACACGTCTTTGCTGCCATCTTCAGGAGTAATGAAACCGAATCCTTTGGACTCATTAAACCACTTAACGTTACCTTTAATCTTAGACATCAAAATTACCTTTACATTAAAAAACGACACAAATGCTGTGTCGGTTACCAGTACATCAATTGTGGGACCTTTTGTCCAGCGGATCTTTGATAAAAAGTGACTAAAGTCGCGTTAATTTTCACTGATAGATTTTTATCGCTTATGAATCAACGGCTGCGCGTTTTTTCACCAGAACGAGCCGTTTTTACAGTTAAAACTGAAAACGCATCCAGGCGAAGTAAACGTTACCGTTGTTATACGTCCCCGGTATGTAGGTCATCTGGAACGTTGCAGGGCCATAGCCAATAGAGGCCAGAGGCAGCAGCACCGGGATCGGAATGTAGTTCCAGTTATCGCGCGCCGTCACCCCTGCGGTGTAGCCCAGACCCACATGGAAGTTCTCATCCGCCAGCGGGCGCCAGGTTTTTTCCCAGCCGTAGCCGCCAATCGGTTCCCACTTGTTAAAGGAATCTTTAAAGGCCATCAGGTAGATGCCATGCCAGTTTCCCTTTTCATCCCAGCGCGACTGACCAAAACCGGCGCCCCACGGACGCTCGTTGTATTTATCTGTTTTCTCTTTGTCATAAGCAAAACGCGCGTGCCACGTTATTGCCGGAACATAGAGATCATAATGTTCAGGCGCTGACCAGGTCTGCGAAACATTATCCGTAAAGGTAGAGAACCAGCCTTTATCCGTCGCGTTGTCATCTGCCTGTGCAACAGAAGAAAACGTTAACTGACCCAAAATAAACACTAAAATAGAGAAAAAAGTATTACGTACGATCACAATGCAATTACCATTCTTAATATTTAAAGCAAAGTTTACCACAAAATAGTTGAACCAAGACTTAACGGCATCAGCACTACTCCTAAATATCAGGCCTCTTAACGGGAATATTCTTAACGCAATACTCAGGCCAACCCGAATAAACCCATACAGTGTACGTCTATTAAGGAGTTACCGATCCCTGTGGCAACAGGCCGGACCACACAAAGCATTAACATTTTGTTATCATTAAAGAGACATGCTACGTTATTTTGGACGGTCAACGTTGTGATGAAATAAATGTCTGAGCCATAACAAAAACACTGTTATGCTGCTTCTTAGTCGTCTCTTTATTGATTTTAATCAGCAAAGGTAGCCCATTAATTCGGCACATTTTCATCCTTCTTTTTTTATTAATTATTTGTATCTCAGGGCAAAAAGGCACAGGGGAAATCATGCTTACGTTTATCGAACTCCTTATTGGGGTCGTCGTCATTGTCGGTGTAGCGCGCTACATCATAAAAGGATACTCAGCCACAGGCGTATTATTTGTCGGTGGCTTAACGCTGCTGATTATCAGCGCATTAATGGGTCATCAGGTTTTACCTGCCAGCGCAACCAGCACGGGCTACACCGCCACGGATATTGTTGAATACATTAAAATCCTGCTGATGAGCCGTGGTGGCGATCTCGGTATGATGATCATGATGCTGTGCGGTTTTGCGGCCTACATGACCCATATCGGCGCAAATGACATGGTTGTTAAGCTTGCCTCGAAGCCCCTGCAGTACATTAACTCACCGTATCTGTTGATGGTCGCCGCCTATTTCCTCGCCTGCCTGATGTCGCTGGCCGTTTCGTCGGCAACCGGCCTCGGCGTATTGTTAATGGCCACGCTGTTCCCGGTGATGGTGAACGTCGGCATCAGCCGTGGCGCAGCGGCAGCTATCTGCGCCTCCCCGGCAGCCATTATTCTCTCCCCGACGTCTGGCGACGTTGTGCTGGCGGCAAAAGCCGCCGAGATGTCGCTTATCGACTTCGCCTTTAAGACCACGCTGCCGATCTCAATCGTTGCCATTGTGGGAATGGGCATCGCGCACTTCTTCTGGCAGCGCTATCTCGATAAGAAAGAGAACATCAGCCATGAAATGATGGATGTCAGCGAAATCACCACCACCGCGCCTGCGTTCTATTCCATTTTGCCGTTCACGCCGATTATCGGCGTGCTCATTTTTGACGGAAAATGGGGCCCGCAGCTGCACATCATTACTATTCTGGTCATCTGTATGCTGTTGGCCGCCGTACTGGAGTTCGTGCGCGGTTTCAACACGCAAAAAGTCTTCTCCGGCCTTGAGGTCGCGTATCGCGGGATGGCAGATGCATTTGCTGGCGTGGTGATGCTGTTGGTTGCAGCAGGTGTCTTTGCCCAGGGTCTGAGCACGATCGGCTTTATCCAGAGCCTGATCTCCATCGCCACCTCGTTTGGCTCGGCCAGTATTATCCTGATGCTGGTCCTGGTGGTACTCACCATGCTGGCGGCGATGACCACCGGCTCCGGCAACGCCCCTTTCTACGCCTTCGTTGAGATGATCCCGAAGCTGGCTCACTCGTCCGGTATCAACCCGGCTTATCTTTCCATTCCTATGCTCCAGGCGTCAAACCTGGGTCGTACCATCTCGCCCGTCTCAGGCGTGGTGGTTGCGGTAGCCGGGATGGCAAAAATCTCGCCGTTTGAGGTGGTGAAACGCACGTCCGTGCCGGTGCTGGTTGGGCTGATCATCGTCATTATTGCCACCGAAGTGCTGGTGCCCGGCGCCGCCTAAGTTAAATTCCTGATTGCCAATAAGCGCCTGCGGGCGCTTTTTGTGCTTTAATAACCCGGAGAAATTAATCGCGCACAACCAATCAGGAAATCACATGTTCAGGAAGGATATCGTTATCCCGTCTGGCGCAGTAGCGCTTGCACTCAGTGTCTTCTCAGCGCAGGCCGAGCCCCTCAAGGCCACGCAGTATGGCGATTTCGACCGCTACGTGCTGGCTCTCTCCTGGCAAACCGGATTTTGTCAGAGCATGGTCGAGCGTAACCGCAATGAGCCGGATGAATGTCGTCTGCAAAAAGAGAACGAAAATAAAGCCGATTTTCTGACCGTTCACGGGCTATGGCCCGGCCTGCCGAAATCCGTTGCCGCACGCGGCGTGGATGAACGTCGGTGGATGCGATTTGGCTGCGCCACGCGTCCCATTCCCAACATGCCGGAAGTAAAAGCCAGCCGCAAATGCGCGGCAGCCGAAACCGGTCTGTCGCTTTCCGGCGCGGCGAAACTGAACGAGGTGATGCCGGGCGCGGGGGGAAACTCCTGTCTGGAACGTTACGAATATGCCAAACATGGCGTCTGCTTTGGTTTTGATCCCGATGCCTATTTCGGCACCATGGTGAGAATGAACCAGGAAATGAAAAACAGCGCCGTCGGTCAGTTCCTGGCGAAAAACTATGGTAAAACCGTCAGCCGTAGCGACTTTGACAACGCCGTTGCCAAAAGCTGGGGCAAGGAAAATATCAAAGCGTTCAAGCTGACCTGTAACGGCAACCCGGCGTATCTGACCGAGATGCAAATTTCGCTAAAAGCAGACACCATTAACAGCCCGCTGTCTGCGGCATCCTTTGCCCCGCAGCCCCATCCGGGCAACTGCGGAAAGCAATTCGTGATCGATAAAGCCGGTTACTGACCCACCACCGGGCGTACCAGATCAAAGCGATGTTCGTCACTGATGCCATAGTAAGCCGTCGGCCCACCCGCTCGCAGGATGGGCTGCGCTTTCGCCGTCTGGTATATCCCCTCTTCCAGCAGCGTTTCGGCAATATGGATACCCACCACTTCCCCCAGCACCAGCCAGGTGTCAATCGGTGTACCGTCGGCTCCGGTAAGCTGAATGCACTGCGAAAGACGGCACTCAAAATTGACCGGACTTTCCGCCACGCGGGGGGCGCTCACCAGCTTGCTGGCAGCAGCGTTAATCCTGAAAAAGTAAATTCGTCCTGGTCGTGAGGCAGCGTGGCAGAGGTCTGATTCATCGCTTCCGCGAGCTCCCGCGTCGCCAGGTTCCAGACAAACTCCTTTGTTTCAACAATATTACGCACGCTGTCTTTCCAGCCGTTGCTGGAAAAACCGATGATCGGCGGGCGATAGTTGAAGCAGTTAAAGAAGCTATACGGTGCGAGGTTCATCAGGCCGGCCTGATCGCAGGAGGCGATCCAGCCAATCGGACGGGGCCCGATAATGGCGTTCAGCGGGTCATGCGGCAGGCCGTGCCCCTGAGACGGTTGATAGAAGTACATAGTGCTCTCTCGTTGGTGGGCGGTCGCGAATGACGCTTCGCGCAGCACCCGGGTTCAGGAGATTCAGCGTAACGTAATCCGTCCGGAATTGAGACTGAATAAATTTCAGCGAAAATTCATATGGACCATGAATGTGACTTTCATCACTTCAAACTTGCGCGTTCAGCCAGTATCATCGGGAGAGTTAAACCCTCGCTGCCAGACGGCGAGGGTTTTCTTTTGGATTGGTTTCTGCGTTAGACGCAGCATTAACGACATGGAGTAAAAAATGTCCAGACCTACAATCATCATTAACGAGCTCGACGCAGAACGTATCGACAGGCTGCTGGAAAAAGCAGAGTTTGCCTCACTGCCGGTGGCCGATGCCCTGAATGAGGAACTCGACCGGGCGCAGATGTGCTCGCCGGAGTCGATGCCGCACGACGTGGTCACCATGAACAGCCAGGTGAAATTCCGCAACCTGACTACCGGGGAAGAGCTGACCCGCACGCTGGTTTACCCAGCCCAGATGACGGACAGCGCCGCGCAGCTTTCGGTACTTGCGCCGGTAGGGGCCGCACTGCTGGGGTTGCGTACGGGCGATACCATCCACTGGGAATTGCCGGGCGGCGCGTCCACCCATCTGGAAGTGCTGGAACTGCTTTACCAGCCAGAAGCGGCGGGCGATTACCTGCGTTAATTCCCTTCTGAACAAGCGCTACCCGCGTTGCACAGAGGATGCACCTGCATCCTCTTTCCGGGCATCTTCAGCCGATTGTGCTACATCGCGGTACGGTATCATAAATGCCACTGATGAGTGACCTCACACCACCCCACCCGGGAAGGCATTCACCAGCCCTTTAACCTTCTGCTCTGCGGCCTCAGACGTTTCTGCGCCCGGCACCAGAATGACCTTGCGGCACTCTTCTTCCCGTTTTTCGAAAATCTTATAGGCGCGTTCCGCGTCAGCAAGCGGAAGATAATGGGTCACAATCTCTTCCGGCGTCAGCAGCCCTTTTTCGATCAGCGGTAACAGTTCACCCAGCCAGGCATGAACATGCGTCTGGCCCATCTTAAACGTCAGCCCCTTGTCGAAAGCATCCCCAAACAGGAAGCCATGGATAAACCCGGCGTACACGCCGGGAACGCTCACAACGCCGCCGCGGCGAACGGCAGCGATACACTGACGCAGCGCTTTGCCGCTGCTGCCTTCAATTTTAAGGTTGCTGAGGATCGTCTCCGTGGTGCTGCCTTTGGCTTCAAACCCGACCGCGTCAATGACGGCATCGACACCCCGCTGCCCGGCGGTTTGCTCAATAATTTTTTCCGCCGCATCGTTATCATCATCGAAGTTGATGGGAATGGCACCGTAACGCGCCTCGGCAAACCGCAGCCGGTAGGGGTGATGGTCAATAACAAAGATCTGCTCAGCCCCTAACAGCCGCGCGCAGGCAATCGTCAACAACCCCACCGGCCCGGCACCGAAAACGGCGACGCTGGAGCCTTTTTCAATCTGCGCATTTTTTGCCGCCTGCCAGGCGGTAGGCAGAATATCTGACAGGAAAAGTGCTTTATCATCAGACAGCAGCTGGGGCACCTTAAACGGCCCCACGTTACCTTTCGGCACGCGCACGTATTCCGCCTGTCCACCCGGCACGCCGCCGTAGAGATGGCTATAGCCAAACAGCGCGGCTGGCGCGGGGATTTGCTTTTTGTTCAGCGCTGCACCCTGCCCGCTATTGGTTTTCTCGCAGGCCGCGTACTGTTGCATCTGGCAAAAAAAGCAGTCACCGCAGGCGATAACAAAGGGGATCACCACGCGATCGCCTTTTTGCAGGTCCTTCACCTCTCGACCGCACTCGACAATCTCGCCCATAAATTCATGTCCAAAAATATCACCGTGCTGCACCTTCGGGATCTTTCCGCGATAGAGATGCAGATCGGAGCCGCAAATCGCCGTGGCCGTCACGCGCAGGATGATATCGTCCGGCTGTTCAATGATGGGATCGGGGACATTATCGACTCGAACATGGTGCGGACCGTGGTAAGTGAGTGCTTTCATGCGACCTCCGAAAGGTTCAGGTAAGTTTATAAAGGGTAGCTACCCCTGAAAGTCTGCCGGAGAATACGCACCTTTTGAGATTTATCCTGGCGAGATAAGAAAAGTGCCGAAGCGATTACAGAAACCATTCACATTTTGTGGTTGAATGTATCCAGCGTTTATAAACAAGGAGAAACGGTTATGTATAAGACAATCATTATGCCGGTTGATGTTTTCGAAATGGAACTGAGCGACAAGGCTGTACGCCACGCGGAATTTCTCGCGCAGCAGGATGGGATCATTCATCTGCTGCATGTTTTACCGGGCTCGGCCAGCCTGAGCCTGCACCGCTTTGCCGCCGACGTCCGTCGCTTTGAAGAACATTTGCAGCACGAAGCCGAAACGCGCCTGCAGACCATGGTCGGGCACTTCAGCATCGACCCTTCCCGCATTAAAACCCACGTCCGGTTCGGTAGCGTACGCGATGCCGTCAATGAACTGGCCGGAGAGCTGAACGCAGACGTGGTGGTGATCGGTTCACGCAACCCTTCCATTACCACTCATCTGCTGGGGTCGAACGCGTCCAGCGTGATCCGCCACACCCACATTCCGGTGATGGTGGTCCGGTAAATGCCCATAAAAAACCCCGCTTTCGCGGGGTTTTGTTTATCAGTACAGATGACCAATATTGACGATAGTGCTGACGGTATCACCGAAGAAGGTCAGACGGCTGAGCACCACGCCCACCAGCAGGATCGCGAATATCGCTTTTTGCATCGGCTGGTGCTTCAGCGACAATGCGCCTCCCACGATGCAGCACAGCAGGCTGCCCAGGTAGAGCGGCGAGCTTAGCCAGGCGTGAGCGGTCATTTTCATGATGGTGCCGCCGCTGAGCCACATCACCGGCGCGGCAATCAGCAGCGCCATCAGGGCGATAATCCCCTGACGCAACGCGGCGTTTGATGCTTTCAGCCCAAGCAGCGGTGCTGCTGCACAGCCCATCACCCAGACGGTCGCAAAGAACAGCATCATGGTGATGCCGTTGGCAATGGCCTGCATCGCCGGTGCCGCGTAGGTCATCCCCTGCACCACCACCAGCAGGATCCCGAACAGGGACGCCAGCAGCGCCGCGCCTTTGTTTCCCTTACTCAGGAAGGCCAGCCCAATCATGGCGCCATACAGGGTCGCGCCCAGAATCTCGCGGCTCAGCCAGGCATGTTTCAGGTTAATCAACGCGTTGTAAGCATGTTCCGGGTGCGCCAGATGCAGCACCGCGGCGATGGAGGCCACGCCCAGAATCAGCCCGGTAATCAGCCAGTGAAGGCGGGTGCCATGCACTTCACCACGCAGCGTGCGCCAGGTCAGGAGCAGCGTCATCCCGACGGACATCTGGCTCAGCACGGTAAAGATAACGAGCGGTATTTCATACTTTTCCATTATTTATCCCCCGGCTGTTTTGGCTGACGGGCCAGAATAAAGCGCGTACCCGGATTAAGCTGAGGCATCTTCGGGAAGCCCGGCGGATACTGCACGGCATTGTTCGGCAGCGAGTCGGCATCCAGATCGATAATAGTCAGCGCGCCGACCGGACAGGCGTTAACGCAGGCCGGGGCCATACCGATATCCAGACGTTCATAGCACATGCTGCACTTCTCAGCCTTTTGCGTCTCTTCATTGAAGCGCGGCGCGCCGTACGGGCAGTTACGGATGCAGTTTTTACAGCCGATGCAGCGCTCAGGGTTATGCACCACCACGCCGTCATCACGTTTGGTGTAGGCTTCCACCGGGCACGCCGCCAGACAGGCCGGGTTTTCACAGTGGTTACAGGCCAGCGAGAAGAACGCACGCTCCTCGTGCGGATAAATTTCTTTATCCAGCGGATAGACATAGCGCCAGAAGCGATCCGGCTCAAGCTGGTTAAAGCTCTTGCAGGCCATAGCGCATCCGCGGCAGCCAATACATTTATCACTGTTCACTAAAAATGCGCGTCTCATGCGTCTGCTCCTTCATTCGCGATAAGGGCAATGTCAACAAACTGGCTGTGGATCGCCGCGCCAGGCGCGCCGGTTGCCATTTTGCCCATATCGGCTGGCGTATCTTTCACGACGTTCTGCACGTTGTACTTAAGCTTGTTAAACCAGGACTCATACATCACCAGGAAATCTTCCGGCACGTTGGTGGTGATCTTCGCCCGCAACTCCACTTCACCCACCTCGTTGAACACGCGGACTCTCGCCAGCTCGCGGATGCCTTTCTTCTGCGCGGCAGCCGGGTGGATATAGACAAACGGCTCCGGCCAGAAGACCTGCATCCAGTCGAGGTTGACGAACTGGGAGTGAAGGCCGTACTGCAAATGTGGGGTAAAAAGATGGAACGGCAGCTTGCCCTCTGCGGCAGGCAGATACTCCGGCAGCGCTTTATGGCCGTTCTTTTCACACAACTCGGAGAGGAACTCATATTTGCCCGATGGCGTTTTAAACTTGCGATCGTACCAGGCCGCCGAGCTGACCATTTTGGCTTTCACCGGCCCATCCAGCAGATCGTCCCACGAGCGGATGCCGAACTGCTTCGCCATGCCGTCGTTAAATTCAAGATCCAGCCATTTTTTCTGGTCAATGTCCTGCGGGAAGGTGCAGGAGCCCGGCTCCAGTTTGTTGATGGTGCGCGAGAGCAGCACGGCAATATCCAGATCGCTCTTGCACTCGTACATCGGCTTAATGGCCGGTTCATTCACCGACAGCCAGTAATGCCAGTATGAGGACGACAGGTTCCAGTGTTCAAAGGTGGTGGTCACCGGCAGCACGATATCGGCATGCTGCACCGTCTCGTTGAAGAACTGATCGACGCAGACCACCATCTCCAGCTTGCTGAAGGCTTTTTCCATTTTGTTGCGGTCAAAGTCCTGCGCGAACGGGTTCTTGCACGCGACCCACAGCATGCGAATGGGCGGATCGTTGGCATCGAGAATGCTCTGCGCGGTCTGGTTCAGGTTCAGCGCGCGGTCGGAATAGTGGCTCTTTTCGCCGCTGTCGCTGACGAACTCGCCTACCGGGCCGCTTTCGCCCACCATGCCAACAGACCCAACCGGTGGCTTCTGCGTCATCGCATGATAGTTGTAACCCCAGGTCTGAAGATGACCGTAGCGGGCACCACCGCCTTCGACACCGATGTTGCCGGTCATAGCAACAAAAGCGTCGATGGCGCGCACGTTCGCTCCGCCGTTGACGTGGCGCTGCATCCCGTAACCGATCCAGACGGTGGCAGGTTTGACCGCAGTGAACTCTTCCGCCAGTTGGCGAATCACCTCTGCCGACAGGCCACAGATTTCAGACGCCCACTCAACGGTGATACTGCTGCGCAGATACTGTTCAAACTCCGGGAAGCCGTGCGCGAAGTTGTTTACAAACTCCTGGTCGACGCGGCCAATATCCAGCAGGTGGCGCGCCATACCCAGCG
Organism: Enterobacter chuandaensis; assembly: GCF_039718975.1. Classification (NCBI taxonomy): domain Bacteria; kingdom Pseudomonadati; phylum Pseudomonadota; class Gammaproteobacteria; order Enterobacterales; family Enterobacteriaceae; genus Enterobacter; species Enterobacter chuandaensis. The sequence goes on along the minus strand of NZ_CP097173.1, from coordinate 1,318,527 downwards.
CCAATGCACCGTCTGAGCCAGGTCGCACGCGCAGGTACAGATCGGCTTTCGCGGCGGTTTGCGAGAACAGCGGATCAATGACCACCACTTTCGCTCCCTTCTCACGCGCCTGATAGATGTACTTCATGGTGTGCATGGAGCACCATGCCGGGTTTGCGCCCCAGATAATGATGTATTTGGCTTTGACCAGATCTTCCGGGTCGTTGCACCACATGTCGCCCATGTCGTAGTGCTGGGCGTCAATCCCTGCTGGCCAGCATGGCGTACCGGCAAAGCGCGTGGTGTAACCGAGAGAAGACATCATCCCCTCCACGGCATAGCTCATGACGCCCAGGTTGCCGGAGTATTTCGACAGCGCCAGGCCGAGCATGGAGCCGTCTTTCTTCTTGATCTCCAGCATTTTGCTGGCGATGCGCTGCATGGCCTCATCCCAGGAGATACGACGCCATTTACCGCTGCCGCGACCATCCTGGATCATCGGATATTTGATACGGTCCGGGGAGTAGACGCGACGCGGGTAGGTCAGCCCTTTCACGCACGGCGCGCCGTGGGTAAAGGTGGACTCGCTCGCCCCGTCAACGAAGGTGATCACGTCATCCTTGACCCAGGTTTTCAGGCTGCAGGTGTCGTAGCAGTTACGCGGGCAGGCGTTACGGAAAATTTTATACGTTTTCGGGTTAAACGGAATGGGGGGCTGTGCCAGAGCACATCGGGAAGATAATAGTCCGCCAGGTAATGCGGCGACGGTACCCAGCGCAATCAGTCCTTTTAAAAAGGAGCGCCGGTTTAGCTGCCCTTTATCAATACTCATAATATTACTCTCGTCTTTAATTCATCAAACCAATTAGTCATCTGTAACACGAGACATTTAATTGCGGATGTTTTCGCGCAATCATTTATTTTTGCGATAAACGCGGGGAGCCATAATTCAAGATGCCCCTGCACAAAGCGGGCGAGTGCATCATGATATTGCGGCGAATGTCTGGCATGCGCGGAGAGCATTACCACCAGCTCCATTTCATAACTGACGTGGTCGTCGGGAACGCTATTTTCCTCGGTGACAGTTAGCCCGATGCTGCGCAGGAATTCGCGTACGCTCAGCGTTGTGGCCCCCATCAGCAGAGGCTCATCGTCCAGATACACCGAGGCATATGGCGGCGCCAGCAGCGTTGCCGGGCCGACAAACAGGGCGTTGAAGTCATACTCAACGTCTAACGCCTCATCCTGCTGCCAGGCTCCGCGCTCCGGGAATAAATGGCGTAACGAGGCGCATCGCGATGTCATATCCGCCGCGTTAAAAAAATCACGAAACAGTAATCCCTTTATTTCAAACGGGGTTAATGCCTCATATATTGAAGTGGTGAATATATTTTTATCATTCATGTTAAATATAAATATTTATCAACAAAAAACGACGAGATATTATCAGCAGGCTTATTATTTTCTTTGATCGAAGCAGGTAATTAACGCATGAAGGGGTGAATAACGAGGAGAATTACGGATAAAAAAAACCAAAAAATAAAAAAGCCACCCCGTGATGAGGTGGCTACTGCAGGTATGTCTTACTTTCTTTTATTATGCGGTTTTGGTGCGGATCAGGTAGTCAAACGCGCTCAGGGACGCTTTTGCACCTTCGCCAGTTGCGATGATGATCTGCTTGTACGGCACGGTGGTGCAGTCGCCCGCAGCAAACACGCCCTTCACGCTGGTTTCACATTTCGCATCGATGATGATCTCGCCCATGCGGTTGCGCTCAATCGCGCCTTCCAGCCAGGTGGTGTTTGGCAGCAGGCCAATTTGTACGAATATCCCCGAAAGCTGGACGCTATGAACGTCGCCGCTTACGCGATCACGGTACTCCAGGCCGGTCACTTTGCTGCCGTCACCCTTCACTTCGGTGGTCTGCGCGTTCAGCACGATGTCGACGTTTTTCAGGCTGCGAACTTTATCCTGCAGAACCTGGTCGGCCTTCATCTCAGGCGCGAACTCCAGCAGCGTCACGTGTTCAACAATACCCGCCAGGTCGATAGCCGCTTCCACGCCGGAGTTACCGCCGCCAATCACCGCCACGCGTTTGCCTTTAAACAGCGGGCCGTCGCAGTGCGGGCAATAGGTCACGCCTTTGGTACGGTACTGATCTTCGCCCGGCACGTTCATGTTGCGCCATTTCGCCCCGGTGGCAACGATCACGCTGCGCGCTTTCAGCACCGCGCCAGAAGCGGTTTCAATCTGGTGTAAGCCACCTTCCACCGCCGCCGGAATCAGTTTGCTGGCGCTCTGGCTGTCGATGACATCCACCTCGTAATCGCTGACGTGTGCCTTCAGCGCGCCTGCCAGTTTCTGACCTTCGGTTTTCGGCACGGAAATGTAGTTTTCGATGTCAACGGTATCCAGCACCTGTCCGCCAAAGCGTTCGCCCATCAGACCGGTACGGATCCCTTTACGTGCGGAGTAAACCGCAGCCGCCGCCCCCGCCGGGCCGGAGCCGACAATCAGCACGTCGTAGGCATCGCGCTGGTTCAGCGCTTCCGCCGCGCGTTTTTCTGCGCCGGTATCCACTTTGGCGACGATTTCGGTCAGCGTCATGCGACCCTGGCCAAACTCCTGACCATTCAGGTAAACCGCCGGAACACCCATCACGTTGCGCTCGGTGATTTCGTTCTGGAACGTACCGCCGTCAATCGCCGTGTGCTTAATGCGCGGGTTCAACACCGACATCAGGTTCAGCGCCTGCACCACGTCCGGACAGTTGTGGCAGGAGAGCGAGTAGTAGGTTTCAAACGCAAAGTCACCGTCGATATCGCGGATCTGCTCCAGCAGCGCCTGCGCTTCTTTCGATGGATGACCGCCGGTCCACAGCAGCGCCAGCACCAGCGAGGTAAATTCATGTCCCAGCGGAGAGCCGGCAAAGCGCGGCCCCTGGTCAGAGCCTGGGTTAGTAATCAGGAAAGACGGCTTACGAACCGCAAGTGCGTTATCTTCTTTAAAGGTCACTTTCGGCGACAGCTCGGCGATCTCCGCCAGCAGTTCCTTGATCTCTGCCGATTTCGCGCTGTCGTCCAGCGTGGCAATCAGCTCAACAGGTTTGGTCAGTTTCTCAAGGTAGGCCTTGAGCTGGGTTTTCATGTTTGTGTCGAGCATTGTTCTTCCCTCTCTTAAGACGTCATCATGCAAGCTGCCTTATGCGGGCGGCCTGAATGCAACTTGCATCATGGTGCTGGAATGAAATGGGCGCGGGGTGCGCCCATTGATTGCCGGGTGGCACTTCGTTTACCCGGCCTACGATACTGTAGGCCTGTGCAAGCGCAGCGCTGCCAGGCTTTACAGACTTAGATCTTGCCGACCAGGTCTAAAGATGGAGCCAGGGTCGCTTCGCCTTCTTTCCATTTCGCCGGGCACACTTCGCCTGGGTGAGACGCCACGTACTGAGCTGCTTTCACTTTACGCAGCAGGTCAGATGCATCACGGCCGATACCTTCAGCGGTAACTTCGATAGCCTGGATAATGCCCTGCGGGTCAACAACGAAGGTTGCACGGTCTGCCAGGCCTTCATCTTCACGCATGTTGTCGAAGTTACGGGTCAGGGCGCCAGTCGGGTCGCCGATCATCGCGTATTTGATTTTCGCGATGGTTTCGGAACTGCTGTGCCACGCTTTGTGGGTGAAGTGGGTATCAGTAGACACAGAGTAAACGTCTACGCCCAGCTTCTGCAGTTCGTCGTAGTGGTCTGCCACGTCACCCAGTTCGGTCGGGCAAACGAAGGTGAAGTCAGCCGGATAGAAGAAGAACACGCTCCAGCGGCCTTCGGTATCTTTCTCGGTAACTTCGATGAACTCACCGTTTTTGAACGCCTGGTTTTTGAAAGGTTTAATTTTGGTATTAATCAAAGACATCTGTACTTCCTCCGTGTTTTCGTTGAGATGTAAGGTAACCAACTTTCTTCATCGGGGCTAATGCGTATGCTTTATCAAATCAATCAGCCAAACCTAACAACATCAACAAGACAGTAAGGTGAACCTTTTTAAAGGAAATGCCAAAAGTAAAAAGGCCGCCCCAACGGGCGGCCCTGATACCTGAATTCCCCGCAGGTACATTCAGTGCCAGCCGAAGCTGGCGTTGCGTTGCGCTCTACATCCTTAATAACAAGGCGGTAACAGCGGTTTGATTACACCATCCGTGCAGAGAATGAGCAATCCATAACTGAGACATTCCTGCCTATGACTGTGATAGGCAGTGTCGAACATCTTTGCGGAGCGTTATAAATTTATTTTTATGATAAAACTATCTCAATATATAAATGACAATTGTCATTCGACGTGCTCACCCTCACTTCTAAGATAAAAATATCTTAATCATCTTTGAAGCGCTATTTCAATAATCTGATAGCGTGATATATTTAGTTGAGTTTAATTTAAAATTAAGAGAGTTAACCACAAGGATTGTAAATGGTTAACTTCAAACTATAGTTATCAGTGATGTGATAACCGCAGCAAACACGACATCCTCAGGACGAAACATGGCAAATCTCTACGATCTAAAAAAATTCGACCTCAACCTGCTCGTCATTTTTGAATGCATTTATCAGCATCTGAGTATCAGTAAAGCGGCCGAGACGCTCTATATTACGCCCTCTGCGGTGAGCCAGTCACTGCAGCGTCTGCGCGGACAGCTCAACGATCCGTTGTTTATTCGTTCAGGGAAAGGGATTACGCCCACCACCGTCGGCGTCAATCTGCATCATCATCTGGAGCAAAACCTGAATCAGCTTGAGCAGACCATCAACATCATGCACAGCAGCGGGTTAAAGAAGAACTTTGTCATTTATTCCCCGCAGTTTATGAGCACGAAAACAATGCTTGAACCGATGAAATTACTCATCAGCAAGTACAACTACTCCGTTGAGTTACATGATGTTTTTCTTGCACCTGATTCAGCGGAGGATCTCTTAGCCTACCGAAAAGCTGACCTGATATTTTCTTTTGCCTCCTCTAACAGTCGTTCAGTTGCCTGCAGTCTGTACTACCAACTTCCTTTTGTTCTTGTCTGTCGGGAAGGGCATCCGCGCATCGGCGCAAACCCGACGCGTGAAGAGATCCTTAATGAAAACTTTACCGCCTACCTGAGCGATGAGAACAGCGTCAGAGATTACCAGGAGAAGGCCGAAAGCATTTTAACCGAAAGAAATATTGTCTATCGCAGCGACTCTTTTATTTCGCTTTTGTCGATGATCAGTTCCTCCGATCTGATCGGATTAGCGCCCACACCGGCCTTTGAACAATATGGCCCAGCTCTTAATCTGCGCAAAATAGAAACAGATATTCAGTTCCCCAGCATTGATATTTACATGATGTATAATCGTTCCGCATTGAATAGCTCCGCCTTCGCGAGTTTCATCGAGGAAATAACCTTACCGTAAGATTCGAACGTGGTTCTCGCCAAAAATGCAGAGCCACGTAATTTCTGAAACATACACCATCGTTATAGAAACAACCGGAATAAACTTTATACATTTATTTATTGACTGATATAATCCTCACACTACTATTGACACCAACGTCTGGTATTTATTACTCAGGATGAGAATAAGCATGTCAATTTATAAGTACCCTCTTAATCAGGATGTTCTTACTGCGGCTCGGGAACGAATAAAATGGACTCTCGAGAATTTACCCAGGACCTGCGTCTCCTTTTCAGGCGGTAAAGATTCCACCGTCATGCTGCATCTTGTTGCCCTTCAGGCGCGGCAGATGAAAACCAAAATAGATGTGCTGTTTATCGACTGGGAAGCACAATTCACCTATACGATTTCCCACGTCGAACACATGCGTGAATTGTACAGCGATGTTATCAGTCATTTCTGGTGGGTCGCCCTTCCCCTCACAACGCAAAATTCACTGTCGCAATTTCAGCCGGAATGGCAATGCTGGGAGCCCGACGCCAGGTGGGTTCGCCAGCCACCTGAAGACGCGATAACCGATCCCGCCTTTTTTCCTTTCTACCAGCCAGGCATGACCTTTGAAGTCTTTGTTCGCAGTTTCTCCGACTGGTATTCAGGCCATCGCCCGGCGGCTATGCTGATTGGTATCCGCGCCGATGAATCCTACAACCGCTTTCTGGCTATCGCGTCGGCACGAAAGCAGCGGTTTGCGGATGATAAGCCCTGGACCACCGTCGCGCCCGGGGGACATGCCTGGTATATCTACCCTGTCTACGACTGGAAAACCGCCGATATCTGGACCTGGTTCGCCAAATCGGGATGTTGCTATAACCGCCTTTATGACCTGATGTTTCAGGCTGGCGTACCGCCCCGCTATATGCGCATCTGCGAACCCTTCGGGCCGGAGCAACGTCAGGGGTTATGGCTCTACCACGTTGTAGAGCCTGAGCGATGGGCGAATATGTGCGAACGCGTAAACGGTGTGCGCAGCGGTGGGATCTATGCTGGTCACGATAATCATTTTTATGGTCACCGTAAAATACTCAAACCCGAACATCTTCGCTGGCGCGAATACGCCATGCTGCTGCTCGACAGCATGCCGCAAAATACGGCTGAACATTACCGCAATAAAATCGCCGTTTATCTGCACTGGTATCAGAAGAGAGGCATGGAGGATATTCCCGATACTCAGGAAGGCGATATCGGTGCCAAAGACGTTCCTTCATGGCGCCGTATTTGTAAGGTTTTACTGAATAACGACTACTGGTGCAGAGCACTGTCATTCAGCCCAAACAAACCTAAACATTATCAGCGCTACAGCGACAGAGTGAAGGCTAAGCGCAAGGAGTGGGGCATTTTATGCGACAAAGAATAATCAAAGACATCGAAACGTACCTTGAGTCACTTCCCGAAGAGGACAGAATTAGCGCCATTAACGCCTTTCGCCAGGCACTACATAAAAATAGCCCGTTTGCCGATCAGCCCATCGACTGCGTACTGTGGATCAAACAGGACGCGATCACCGCCAACGATTACAACCCCAACAATGTGGCCCCGCCGGAAAAACGGTTGCTCTGCAAGTCACTGGAACTTGATGGATTCACCCAGCCTATTGTTGTGACAGAAAGCAAACCGCAGCATTATGAAATTGTGGATGGTTTTCACCGTCATGAAATTGGCACCAGTCGGGCGGCGCTGAAGCGAACGCTAAGAGGTTACCTGCCCGTCACCTGCCTGCGTCAGGACCGACAGGATAAACATGACCGCATGGCCGCCACCATCCGACACAACCGGGCACGCGGGAGGCATCAAATCAATGCCATGTCAGATATCGTTCGTGAACTTGCCCAGCTTGGCTGGAGCGATGAGAGAATCAGTAAAGAGCTTGGTATGGACAGCGATGAGGTGCTGCGCCTCAAGCAAATCAACGGCCTGCTGGAATTGTTCGCAGACCGTCGCTACTCGGAAGCCTGGACAGTGAAATAATCAGAGCGCGTTCAGACGCTCGGCCGCCGCCAGGAGCGTCTGCTCCTGCTTCGCAAAGCAAAGGCGAATCAGCTTATGCGGGAAGGGATCGGCGCAGAATACCGACAGCGGAATAGCGGCCACGCCCGCCTCTTTCGTCAGCCACTGGCAGAAACGCACGTCGTCCAGATCGGAAATCGCGCTGTAGTCAGCGAGCAGGAAATAGGTTCCTTCAGAGGGCAAAATTTCCAGGCGGCTTTTACTCAGCGCATTCACAAACAGATCCCGACGCGCGCGATAAAATTCCGGCAGGTCGCGATAGTGCTGCGGCTCGGCGCGCAGCATGTCCGCCAGCGCCAGCTGGGCAGGCGTGTTCACGGCAAAGGTCAGGTACTGATGCACCTTGCGCAGCTCCGCGCTGATGGCAGCGGGCGCCACGCAGTACCCCACTTTCCAGCCGGTCATATGATAAGTCTTACCGAATGACGACACGGCAACCGCGCGCTCGCGCAGCTGCGGATGGGCCAGCACGCTGGCGTGCCCTTCTTTTGCGAAACAGATGTGCTCATAGACTTCGTCGCTCAGTACAAAAATTTCACGTTCGGCAATCACTTGCCACAGCGCGGCGAAATCGGCTTTTTGCCACACCGTTGCCGACGGGTTGTGCGGCGTATTCAGGATCACCAGACGGGTTTTATCGCTCAGCAGCGCCGCGAACGCCTGCCAGTCCGGGCGGAAATGGGGCGGCTGGAGCGCCACGCGCTTCACCACGCCGCCGGACAGCTCAATCGCAGGCGCGTAGCTATCGTAGCTTGGGTCAAAGCAGATCACCTCATCACCGGTACGCACCAGCGCGGTAATGGCCGCATACAGCGCTTCGGTCGCCCCTGCCGTCACCGTGATGTCGCTGTTCGCATCGGGCTTATAGCCGTACAGCTCCGCCGTTTTATCCGCTATCGCTTCCCGCAGGGCCTGCACGCCCGTCATCGGCGCGTACTGGTTTGCCCCCTGCGCCACGTGGTACGCCAGGCGCTCCTGCAAATAGCCCGGTCCGTCAAAATCCGGAAAACCCTGCGAGAGGTTAATGGCGTTGTGCTGCTGCGCCAGGGCGCTCATCTGCGTAAAGATGGTGGTACCGAGACTGGGGAGTTTACTCTGCGGAATCAATGCGTTATTGCTCATTGTCGTGTGCCTGCTTGTAATACTTATGTTGCTGCCACTATAACACGATGTTAGTCTTTGGCAATCAAGACGCTTAGACGTCTATACCCTAAATAATTCGAGTTGCAGGAAGGCGGCAAGGGAACGAATCCCCGGGAGCGTACATAAGTACGTGACTGGGGTGAGTGAGTGCAGCCAACGCACCTGCAACTTGAAGTATGACGGGTATAAACCATATGAATATTCCTGGCCGAGAGGGTAAAAGGAAATGACAGACAACCTGCAACTCACGCAACTGGTCGACGCCTGCCGCTGGATAGGAGCCAAAGGCTGGGCTCCGGCCACCGGCGGCAACATGTCGGTGCGTCAGGACGACCACCTGTGCTGGCTCAGCGAATCCGGCAAAGACAAAGGCAGCCTGACGACGGAAGATTTTCTGCAGGTTGAGATTGCCACCAACCGCGCGCCGTCCGGTCGTAAACCGTCGGCGGAAACCGGGCTGCACACGCTGATTTATCGACTGTTCCCGGAAGCCAACGCCGTTCTGCACGTTCACACGGTTAACGCCACGGTGCTGTCGCGTCTGGTCAAAGACGCCGAGCTCAACATCAGCGGCTTCGAGATGCAAAAATCCCTCACCGGGCAGACCTCGCATCGGGATACGGTCGCTATCCCGGTCTTTGATAACGACCAGGATATCGACGCCCTCGCCTCACGAATCGCCCATTACGCGCAGAATCGCCCGCTTAATTATGGTTTTCTTCTGCGCGGCCATGGCTTAACCTGCTGGGGACGCGACGTGGCCGAAGCCCGCCGTCATCTGGAAGGACTGGAATTCCTGTTTGAATGTGAAATGCGTTTACGCCAACTGGAGAGAGTATGATTCGCGCGATTGTGACGGATATTGAAGGGACCACCAGCGATATTCGTTTTGTCCATGATGTTTTGTTCCCGTACGCACGCGAGCGGCTGGCGGCCTTCGTGACCGCGCAGCAGTACGCCGAGCCGGTGAAATCCATTCTGGACAATCTGCGTGATGAAATCGGTAGCCCTCACGCCAGCGTCAGCGAGCTCACTGACGCCCTGTTTGCCTTTATGGATGAAGACCGCAAATCCACGGCGCTCAAAGCCCTGCAGGGGATCATCTGGCACGACGGCTACGTCAACGGCGACTTTACCGGCCACCTTTACCCTGACGTGCTGCCTGCGCTGGAAAAATGGAAAGCGCAAGGGATTGATCTCTATGTTTATTCCTCTGGCTCTGTCGCCGCGCAGAAACTGTTATTTGGCTACAGCGACGAAGGTGATATTACTCATCTGTTCAGCGGCTATTTTGATACCCACATCGGCGCCAAGCGCGAAGTGCAGTCTTATCAAAATATTGCGGTGCAAACGGGCATCGCGCCGTCGCAGATCCTGTTCCTGTCCGATATTCATCAGGAACTGGACGCGGCTGAACAGGCAGGTTTTCGCACCCTGCAGCTGATTCGCGGTGAAGATGACGGCGCAAGCCATCACCATCAGGTCCACCAGTTTGACGAGATAAATCCGGAGCAGATCCCTTCATGAGCGCATTGACCATTTATTCCGACAAAGACGCCAGCCAGCACCAGTGGCACAGCACCGACGCCGCCGAGATCGCCCAGCAGCTCAACGCTAAAGGCGTGCGCTTCGAACGCTGGGCTGCGGATCGCGATTTAGGGCAGGATCCCGCGCCCGAAGCCGTGATCGAAGCGTATCAGCATGCGATCGACAAGCTGGTCGCAGAGAAGGGTTACCAGAGCTGGGACGTCATTAGCCTGCGCGCCGACAACCCGCAGAAAGAGGCGCTGCGCGCGAAATTTCTGAACGAACACACCCACGGCGAAGACGAAGTGCGCTTTTTCGTGGAGGGCGCGGGATTGTTCTGCCTGCACGTTGGCGATGAGGTGTATCAGGTGCTGTGTGAGAAAAACGACCTGATCTCCGTGCCCGCAGGCACGCCCCACTGGTTTGATATGGGCTCAGAGCCGAACTTTACGGCGATTCGTATTTTCGATAACCCGGAGGGTTGGGTGGCGCAGTTTACGGGTGATGCGATTGCGGATGCGTATCCTCGCCTCGCATAATCTTTTCTCCCTCTCCCTGTGGGAGAGGGCCGGGGTGAGGACATCAGGCCGCTCGGGCTTCAACGTTTCAATCCCTTCACATACCCCACCAGCTGATCCAGCACAACGCCCCACCCTTCGTGGAAGCCCATCTGTTCATGCTGTTCGCGGATTTCCTTCGTCGGGTGGCGCGCAATTGCCGTGTAGCGGGTTTTGCCCTCCCCGACATCCTCCAGCAGCAGGAGCGCCGTCATAAACGGCTTCTCGGCAGGTTTCCAGCCTTCGGTATACCCATCGGTAAAGACCAGCTTTTTACCGGGATCGATTTCAAGAAACACGCCGCGGTTATCCATCCGCTGCCCGTCCACCTCAAACACGGTGTTGAACCGCCCGCCCACGCGCAGGTCAAGGTCGCATTCAGTCACCTTGTGGGGAGCAGGAATGAAGAAGTTTTTGATGTGCTCCGGCGTGGTCCAGCAGAGCCACAGCAGGTCGCGCGGTGCGTCCACCACGCGCTCCAGTTTTAAGTCTGTTTCAGGATCGAGCGTCACGATGTTGTCCTCTTAAGGGAACCCCTTAAAGGATAGCCGGACTCAGGCAAATTTCCCTTCCGCAACCTCCTGGGGCGTGACCACGCCCGAATCCAGCACCCAGCCGCTGATCAGCGAGGCAGGCGTGACGTCAAACGCCGGGTTATAGACCTGCGCGTCTTCCGGTGCCCACTGCACCGCGCCAAAACTTCCGGCGACGCCCGTCACCTCGCTGGCGGCGCGCTGCTCGATCGGGATCGCATCCCCGTTCGGGCAGTCCGGGTCAAGAGTCGTTTGCGGGGCGGCCACGTAGAACGGAATGCCGTGGAACTTCGCCAGCACCGCCAGGGAGTAGGTGCCGATTTTATTCGCCACGTCGCCGTTGGCGGCAATACGGTCTGCCCCCACCCACACAGCGTCTACCAGCCCTTTCGCCATCAGGCTGGCGGCCATAGAGTCGGTAATCAGCTGATACGGCACGCCCAGCTCGCCCAGCTCCCACGCGGTCAGCCTGCCGCCCTGTAAGAGCGGACGGGTTTCATCCACCCAGACGCTGCTGACGTTACCGTCCTGATGCGCGCGGGCAATCACGCCCAGCGCGGTACCGACGCCCGCCGTTGCCAGCCCGCCGGTGTTGCAGTGGGTCAGCAAACGGCTGCCGGGCTTCACCAGCGCGCTGCCCGCTTTCGCAATCGCGTCGCACAGCCGTTTGTCTTCATCAATCAGGCGCAGCGCTTCAGCCACCAGCGCCGGAACGAAATCTTCCTGCCAAAGCGCAATCTTCATGCGGTCGAGATTGTTCATCAGGTTCACCGCTGTCGGGCGGGAGGCGCGCAGGGTTTCCAGCGCTGCCGCCAGTTCGTCGCGGCTTTTGCCGTTTTCCGCCAGCAGCGCCAGGAGCAGGCTTGCAGAGAGACCAATCAGCGGTGCGCCGCGCACCCGCAGGGCGTGGATGTGCCCAACCAGCGCTTCCACCGTCGAGGCATCCAGCCAGCGTTTCTCCTGCGGAAGCGCCTGCTGGTCGAGAATAAAGAGCTGATTATCCGCCACCCGCAGGCTGGTCGTCTGTAATGTCTGCATGTCGTTAATTCCCTGTTGCGTTGTTGTAGCACATTGTGTCAGGATGAAATCCAGATGTATAGACGTCTACATGTCTTAATTAGCAAAACTGAGGAGCAGGCCATGTCGCAATACCGTACCTTTACCGCTCAGGACGCCGTGGAGTATGCCAGGCAGTTTGGCGGACTTGACGATCCTTCAACGCTGGTAGAGGCGCAGGAAATTGGCGACGGCAACCTCAATCTGGTCTTTAAAATTTTCGACCGCGCGGGCGTGAGCCGCATCATCGTTAAGCAGGCGCTGCCCTACGTACGCTGCGTTGGCGAGTCCTGGCCGCTGACGCTGGACCGCGCCCGTCTTGAAGCACAAACCCTGGTCGAGCATTACCAGCACAGCCCGCAGCACACCGTGAAAATCCACCACTACGACCCGGAACTGGCGGTGATGGTGATGGAAGATCTCTCCAGCCATCGCATCTGGCGCGGCGAGCTGATCAACAACATTTACTACCCACAGGCGACGCAGCAGCTGGGCGAATACCTCGCGCACGCGCTGTTCCACACCAGCGACTTCTACCTGCACCCGCACGCGAAAAAAGCGCAGGTGGCGAAATTCATCAACCCGGAGATGTGCGAGATCACCGAAGATCTGTTCTTCAACGATCCGTACCAGATCCACGAGCGCAACAGTTACCCGGCCGAACTGGAAAATGACGTAGCGGCTCTGCGCGACGACGCCCAGCTAAAAATTGCCGTGGCCTCCCTGAAGCACCGCTTTTTCTCGCATGCCGAAGCGCTGCTGCACGGCGATATCCACAGCGGGTCGATTTTTGTGGCCGACGGCAGCCTGAAGGCCATCGACGCCGAGTTCGGCTATTTCGGGCCGATTGGCTTTGACGTCGGCACCGCCATCGGCAACCTGCTGCTGAACTTCTGCGGCCTGCCGGGGCATCTGGGCATTCGCGATGCCGCCGCCGCGCGCGAGCAGCGCCTGACCGATATTCAGGGATTGTGGAACACCTTCGCGGAACGCTTCCAGGCGCTGGCAAACGAGAAAGCCCGCGACGCCGCGCTCAGCGCGCCGGGCTATGCCTCCGCGTTCCTGAAAAAGGTCTGGCATGACGCCATCGGCTTCTGCGGCACCGAGCTTATTCGCCGCAGCGTCGGGCTTTCCCACGTCGCGGATATCGACAGCATCCAGGACGAGGCCATGCGCCACGAATGCCTGCGCCACGCCATTACGCTTGGTAAAGCACTAATTCTGATTGCCGACCGCATCGACAACGCGGAAGATCTGGTAGCAAGGGTGCGGCAGTACAGCTGATTTTTCCCCTCTCCCCTTTGGGGAGAGGGTTAGGGTGAGGGGCAACAAACCGCACTCACCCCAAATACTCAATCACCGACAGCCCGCCGTTATAATCCGTGCTGTAAATAACCCCCTGCGCATCCACAAACACGTCGCATGACTGGATCACCTGCGGACGATTTGGCCGCGTGTCCATCATTCTTTCCGGTGCAGCGGGCACCAGCGCCCCCGTTTCCACCGGTCGATACGGATTGGAAATGTCATATGCGCGCACGCCCGCGTTCTGATACGTGGCAAAAATCAGCGTCGAGCTGACAAAACTCCCTGGCCGGTTCTCGTGCAGGTTATGCGGGCCAAAGTGCGCCCCTTTTGCCACGTAGTCGGTTTCATTCGGCTGCGGGAAGGTCGAAATGCTCACCGGGTTCGACGGCTCGCGGATGTCAAACAGCCAGATCAGCTTCTCGCCGTCCTGCTGGTTATCCAGCACCGCTTCGTCCAGCACCACCAGCAAATCGCGGTCCGGTAAGGGCAGCGCGGTGTGCGTCCCGCCGCCAAACGGCGGGCTCCAGTTGCGGTGGCTAATCAGCTTCGGCTGACTGCGGTCCTTCACGTCCAGCAGCGTCAGGCCGCCGTCGCGCCAGCTGCCGTACGCGGTATCCCCCGCGATAATCGCATGGTGCAGCGCGTAGCGTTTCCCTTCAGGCCAGTTGGGCTTCTCCCCTTCTGCCTGGTTCATCCCCGGCAGCCACCAGCGCCCCGCCACCTCGGGCTTACGCGGGTCCGCCAGGTCGATGGTCAGGAAGATGTAATCGGTAAAGCCGTCGATCAGCGCTGACACGTACGCCCAGCGCCCGCCGACGTACCAGATGCGATGAATGCCGATGCCGCTCAGCGACAGAAAGCCGATTTCGCGCGGCCTGTCCGGTGTGGAGATATCAAAAACGCGAAGCCCGGCGCTCCAGCCTTTGTTCTGCACGTCGCTGACGGTCTCCCCAACCTGGCGGGTGTAGTAGACCTTCTCGTCAGCAAAGCGCGCATCGGCAAACAGATCCCGGGCGTTAATCACCAGCAGCAGGTCGTCATGCGCCTGTAAATGGACGTTCCAGGTGCCGGGCGGCGCGGGCACGTAGCCTGCCGCTTTCGGGTTCTTCGGGTCGCGCACGTCCACAATCGAAAAGCCCTGCGACACCATATGTCCAATATACGCAAAGCCGCGGTGCACCATCAGCTGAACACCATCCGGACGCCCGCCCTGGTCGCTATGGCCAATCAGCCGCATATTGCGGCTGTATTCTGGCGTAGGAAGCCTGCTCATTTATTTTTCGCTTCCAGCGTCGCAAACCACGGCGCGATGAAATCTTCCGTCTGCCCCCAGCCCGGAATGATTTTCCCCAGAGACGCCACGTTCACCGGGCCCGGCTGGGCGGTCAGCAGCGCCTGCGGAATAGCCGCCGCTTTGAAATCGTAGGTTGCCGGCGTCGCTTCTCCGGCAATCTTATTGGCGATCAGACGCACGTTGGTCGCGCCAATCAGCTTCGGATCTACCGCCACGCTCACCTTCCACGGGCTACCCGGCTCGCGCATCAGCTGCAGATCCTGATTGGAAATGTCGATGCTGTAGAGCTTGATCTCGGTGCGGCCGTTCTCTTTCAGCGCCTTATACGCGCCCTGGCTGAAGGCGTCCCAGGTGCCCCAGATAGCGTCGATTTTGCCTTTCGGGTATTTCGCCAGGATCGCGCCTACCTTGTTGGCGGTATCGCCCTGCACGTCAGAGGAGACCGCGCCGATAGATTCCAGCTCTTTGATATCCGGGTACTGCTTTTGCAGCTCTTTATAGGCTGCCTGACGGCGCTCCATCGGCGGGAAGCCCGCCACCCACAGCTTGACGATATTGGCCTTGCCGTTGAAATCTTTCGCCAGCTGGCCGAAGGAGAGGTGCGTCAGGGAGGCATCGTCCTGCTGGGTCACGGTCACGCCCGCGATCTCGCCGTTCACGGCGGTATCAAACACGGCGACCTTGATCCCGGCATCCACCGCCTTCTTCACCAGCGCGGTGGAGTACGGGTCGCGCCCCTGAGAGAGAATAATCCCGTCGTATTTCTGGCTAATGGCCTGGTTAACAAAGTCCTGGAATTTGGCATCATCGCCGTTGCTCAAAAAGGTGCTGACCTTAAAGCCAAGCTTCTTCCCTTCCTGAATCGCCCCGGCAACAAACTGCGTGGTGTTGTCGTCCGAGCCCAGGTTACGGATCACCGCAATACGGATCGGACCGTCGTGGTTGGCAATGGCAGCAGGAACCGGCGCGGGCGTAGCCGCGAAGCCCGGCAGTGCCGTGAGTAACCCAAGAGCCACCAAAGAGAGCGCAATCTTTTTCATTTTTATTCCGTTGTGTTGTCAGCGTTTTTGTATGTAGGTAATCGCCAGCGCCACCGCGAGCACCAGCCCTTTTATAATGTCCATGGCGTAATACGGCACGGAGAGCATCACCAGCCCGTTGGAGAGTACGCCGAGGATCACCGCCCCCACCAGCGTCCCCAGCGCGTTCGGCTTGCCGGAACCTGCCAGCGAGAAGCCAATCCACGCCGCCGCCACCGCGTCCATCAGATACCCGCCGCCCGCGTTCACCTGCGACGACCCGATGCGCGAGGCCAGCAGGATCCCGCCCAGCCCCGCCAGCAGCGAGGCGATCACGTAAGCCGCCACCTTGTAGCGCGTGGTGCGAATGCCGGAGAGGCGCGCGGCTTCGGGGTTGCCGCCGATGGCGTACATCCGGCGTCCGTGCGTGGTCAGCGACAGCCCAAGCTGCGCCAGCAGGGTCACCGCCAGCATAATGATGACGATGGTCGGCACCTGCCCCAGCAGGCTGAACGCCGCCGGAATGGTGCCTTCCGCCATGTCGCCGCTCGGCAGCACCATGTTCTCGGTAATCGACCCGCCGTAGCTGTAGGTCATCGCCACGCCCTGAATCACAAACAGGCTGGCAAGCGTCGCGAGCATGTCCGGGATGCGCAGGATGACGATCAGGAAAGCGTTGAACAGCCCCACCAGAGTGCAGAGCGCGAGGGTGATCAGAATCGACTCGGTGGTACCGAAGCCGTGCCAGACGAAAAGGGAAATCACCAGCGCGTTCGCCAGCGAGGCGGTAGATCCCACGGAGAGGTCGAACCCGCCGACGGTCAACGAAATCGACACGCCAACGGCAATCACCGTCACGATGGCAATCGAGCGCAGAATGTTGATGATGTTATTCGGGTCGAGGAAGCTGTCTGACGCCAGGCCAAAGACGGCCACCAGCGCGACGACGGTCAGCAGCATGCCCCACTTATAAAGAAAATCAAAAAGTTGCTGACGGCCAGACGCCGCCGCGGTCACTGAAAGGGCCTTGCTCACGACGCCGTTCCTCCGGTTGAATAATAAAGTAGTGTCTCTTCGCGGGCCTCGGCCCCGGCGATCTCCGCCACGATGCGCCCGTCCCACAGCACGCAGATGCGGTCACACAATCCCACCAGCTCGGCAAACTCGCCCGAGGCGTAAATCACCCCTTTGCCCTCGCGCGCCAGGCCGTCGATCAGCTGGAACAGGTCGGTTTTGGCCTTCACGTCCACGCCTTTGGTCGGCTCGTCGAATATCAGCACACTGGCGTCATTACGCAGCCATTTACCGATGGCGACCTTCTGCTGGTTGCCGCCAGATAAGCGGCGCAGCACCTGCCCCGGCCCACGCGCACGCACGCCGACGCGGGCAATCACCTCTTCCGCCCAGCGCCACGCCTGACGATGGCCGAACAGGCTCCAGCGCGAAAAGCTGTTATCGGCGGACACGGCCAGGTTCATGCTCACCGGCTCGTCGATAAAAATGCCCTCTTTGCGCCGCTCTTCCGGCACCAGCGCCAGCCCGCGCAGCACGGAATCTGCCGGGTCACGCGGTTTCCAGTCCTGATGGTTCAGCTCACCGCGCGCCACGCGGCTTTTGGTGGCGCCAAACAGCGCCTTGCAGAGTTCGGTTTTCCCCGCGCCCGCCAGCCCGGCAATGCCGAGGATTTCACCTTTGCGCAGGTGCAGGGAGATATCTTTCAGCAGCGCGTCGTCGTGCAGCCCCTCAACGCGCAGCAGCGTCTCGTCGCCGTGCGGCGGCCGCGCGGGCGGATAAATATCGCTCAGCACATGGCCGAGCATCTTCTCAACGATCTCTTCGCCGCTCAGATCCGCCATCGGACCGGACTCAATCAGCTTGCCGTCGCGCAGCACCGTCAGGGTGTCGCAGATGGCCTTCAGCTCGTGAATGCGGTGGGAGATAAACACCACGCCGATCCCCTGCTGCTTTAAACGTCTCACTACCGCAAACAGGCGCTCGCTTTCGTGCGCGTCCAGCGGCGCGGTGGGCTCATCGAGAATTAAAAAACGGCAGTGGTGTGACAAGGCGCGTGCCAGCAAAATCTGCTGCTTTTCGGCCAGGGAACAGCTGTCGATGGCGCGGCGAACGTCAAGTGACACGTCGAGCTGCGCCAGCGCCTGCCTCGCCTGCTGGCGAACGGTGCGCCAGCGGTAGCGATGCCCCGGCTGCGCCAGCTGGTCGAGCATGATATTTTCGGCAATGCTTAGCCCCGGGATCAGCGCCACGTCCACTTCCTGCTGCACGAGGTGAATACCCAGCCGCTTAGCGTCCAGCGGCTCGCGGATGGTTACCGGCTGGTTGTTGATGCTGATCTCGCCCTCATAGTGGTCGTGCGTCCCGCACAGCACCGCCATCAGCGTTGATTTCCCCGCGCCGTTGGCACCGGTCAGCGCGTGTACCGACCCGCCGTTCAGGGTGAAATCCACGCGCGACAGCGCCTGAAAGCCGGAAAAGGCCAGGCTGATACCGCGCATTTCAAGGCGACTGGAAACCATCCGCGTAAATCCTTCATTACTCTTCTGATTTATCGAATTTTTCACAGCTCCGGTTGACTGACAACGACGGAAAAGGCATAAGATAAAGCGAAATATTATTAGCCATCCGGATGTCCAGACATAACATCGGGTTAGCGCTTGCGAAAAAAGGACAACATCATGAGCAACACCGACATCCGCGTCGTGCCCGGCCCGGCGAACTACTTCTCTCATTCCGGCAGCCTTGCGCAGCTGGATAACTTCTTTACCCCGGAACAGCTTTCCCGCGCGGTGTGGATTTACGGCGAGCGCGCAATAGAGGGCGCGCGCCCGTTCCTGCCGGAGAGTTTTAACGCACCTGGAGCGAAGCACCTGCTGTTTAAAGGCCACTGCAGCGAGCGTGACGTCACCCATCTGGTGAATGAATCCGGCAGCGATGCCAGCGTGGTGATTGGCGTCGGCGGCGGCGCGGTGATGGATACCGTCAAGGCCGTGGCGCGCCGCCTGGGGGTGCCGTTCGTGGGCATCCCCACCATCGCAGCCACCTGTGCGGCGTGGACCCCGCTCTCCGTCTGGTACAACGATGCCGGCCAGGCGCTGCAGTTTGAGATCTTCGACGACGCCAACTTCCTGGTACTGGTGGAGCCGCAGATCGTCCTCAATGCTCCGGCGGAATACCTGCTGGCGGGCATCGGCGATACGCTGGCGAAGTGGTACGAGGCGGTGGTATTGGCACCTGAGCCGGAAAACCTGCCGCTGACCGTGCGGCTGGGCATCAACGGCGCGCTGGCGATCCGCGACGTGCTGCTGGAGCACAGCGAGGAAGCGCTGACTGACCAGCAGCGCGGCAAACAAACCCAGGCGTTCAGGGATGTGGTGGATGCCATTATTGCCGGCGGCGGGATGGTCGGCGGCCTGGGCGAACGCTATACCCGCGTGGCGGCGGCGCATGCGGTCCACAACGGCTTAACCGTACTGCCACAGACGGAAAAATACCTGCACGGCACCAAGGTGGCCTACGGCATTCTGGTGCAGAGCGCCCTGCTCGGCCAGGACGACGTGCTGGCGCAGCTGGTGACGGCGTACCGGCGCTTCAACCTGCCGACCACGCTTCGCGAGCTGGACGTTGATATCAATAACCGCGACGAGCTGGATAAGGTTATCGCCCACACCCTGCGCCCGGTGGAGTCGATTCACTATCTGCCGGTTGCGTTAAGCCCCGACGTTCTGCGCGCCGCGTTTGAGAAAGTGGAATCCTTCAGCCGTTAATCTCGCCGACAGGCTATACCTAATGATGATTCTCACCACTCTCCTAACGAGGTCATCATGCAGATCGATTTAACAGGTAAAAAGGCGCTGGTTACCGGCGCCAGCCGCGGGCTGGGTCGGGCTATCGCGCTGTCGCTGGCGCGCGCCGGTGCCGACGTGGTTATTACGTATGAAAAATCTGCCGACAAAGCCCAGGCGGTTGCCGATGAAATTAAAGCGCTTGGGCGGCACGGCGAGGCGATTCAAGCTGACAGCGCCAGCGCGCAGGCGATTCAGGACGCCGTCACCCATGCGGCGCGTTCTCTTGGCGGGCTGGACATTCTGGTCAACAACGCCGGGATTGCGCGCGGCGGCCCGCTGGAATCGATGACGCTGGCGGACATCGACGCCCTTATCAACGTCAACATTCGCGGCGTGGTGATCGCCATTCAGGAAGCGCTTGTGCACATGTCTGACGGCGGACGCATCATTAATATCGGCAGCTGTCTGGCAAACCGCGTGGCGCAGCCGGGCATCGCCGTTTACTCGATGACCAAATCTGCACTGAACTCCCTTACCCGCGGGCTGGCGCGCGACCTGGGACCACGCGGTATTACCGTTAACCTGGTGCACCCCGGACCGACCAACAGCGATATGAACCCGGAGGACGGGGAACAGGCTGACTCTCAGCGTCAGCTTATTGCCCTGGGCCATTACGGCCAGCCGGAAGACGTCGCGGCAGCGGTTACCTTTCTTGCCAGCCCGGCTGCCGGTCAGATCTCCGGTACCGGTCTGGACGTGGACGGCGGTTTGAACGCCTGATCGCAAATTTCTACAAGCCTCTGTCGCCCGGCAGAGGCCTTTCCGAGCAGCCTCGACGGTTTGCGTTTTGCCTCTTACCTGCGTTTTTTCTCCGCTCTACAGTACCCCATAAGAAATTCGGAATTTATCTAATAGTCTTATTATTTCCTTATATTTTGTGTGGGCGTACAGTGGAGGTACGGATGAAGATCGTCTGGTCAAAAACAGCAGAGAAGCAATTTTCTAAAATCGATACGCGATATCAGAACCGCATTAAATTCAGGCTGGAGAAGATGGATGATAAAACATCACCTGTCGCGGATATCAAGAAATTATCTTCTCCCGAAAACCACTACAGGCTGCGATTAGGTGATTACAGGGTCATTTACACCTTCGGAGACCCGCCGGGTGACACCTGCTACGTAGTGGCGGTAAAACGCCGGACAACCACCACCTACCTTCATGAGGAGCATACGGAATATGACTATTCAGTTCATCAAGGATGAAGAAGGCAAAAAACAGTATGTTGTCATTCCCTACGATGAATATTTTCGCATGCGTTTAGCCATGCTTGAGTACGATGACGATGATGAAAACGACTGGGAAGACATCCCTTACGAATCAGACATCTACGATAACGTAGGTTTACCGGGTGAAGTATGCGACATCATGCATAACGAGAATGTCAGCCTGCAGGCCGCGTGGCGTATCCTGCGCGGGCTATCCCAGCAGGAGGTGGCGGAGAAACTTGGCATCAGCCAGTCCGCCGTGTCACAGCTGGAAGCGCTGGACTCCCGACCGCAAAAGCGCACCCGCGAAAAGCTCGCGGCGATCTACGGCTGTAAGCAGGAGCAGATCAGCCTCTATTTACCAAAAGAGGGTTAACAGCACTTCGCCCCGCCCTTGCCGCCGTAGCGGGCGTCCTGGCGGTCGCGGAAAAATTCTTCGTAGGTCATGGGCGTCTGGTCCGGATGGTTGACGCGCATATGCTCGACGTAGTTGTCGTAATCCGGCACGCCGATCATCATTTTAGCGGCCTGGCCCAGGTATTTACCTGCTTTGGAAAGGGTGTCGAACATAGTTCTGATCTCACAGGAAATGTAGGCCGGGTAAGGCGAAGCCGCCACCCGGCACACGGGTTAATGCGCCCCTTTCGCCTGGGTCACAATCTCTTCCAGGTTTTCAGGCATCGGCTCATACGGCGTCTCTTTCGCCGTCGGTTTGTCGACTTTCAACGCCGCCAGCGCGGTTTTCAGAGAATACAACGCCAGCACCACAACCACCACCATAAAGAAGATGGTCAGCCCGGCGTCCAGACGGTTGTTAAACACCAGCTGCGACAGCTGCGACTCGGTGTACTGGGCCGGGATCTTGCCGCTGTCGATCATCGCCTGGAACTTGTTGGCGATCGCCAGGAAACCCACCTTGTTGTCCGGGCTGAAGGCTTTCTGCCAGCCCGCCGTCAGGGTACAGATTAGCAGCCACGCGGTTGGCACCAGCGCCACCCACGCGTAACGCTGGCGCTTCATCTTGAACAGTACCACCGCGCAGAGCATCAGCGCCATGCCCGCCAGCATCTGGTTGGCGATACCGAACAGCGGCCACAGGGTGTTAATCCCGCCAAGCGGATCGACCACGCCCTGATGCAGGAAATAGCCCCACGCCAGCACGCACAGCGCCGTCGCCAGCAGGTTAGCCGGAAGCGAGTCGGTACGCTTCAGGTTCGGGGAGATTACCCCCAGCAGATCCTGCAGCATAAAGCGCGCCGCACGGGTTCCCGCATCTACCGCCGTCAGAATAAACAGCGCCTCAAACAGGATGGCGAAGTGATACCAGAATGACACGTCCATCAGCCCGCCCAGCGCGCCGTGGAGGATGTAGGCCATCCCCACCGCAAGCGTAGGTGCCCCTCCCGCACGGGAGATAATCGACTGCTCACCCACCTCGTTAGCGATATGCGTCAGCGTTTCCGGGGTAATTGCAAAGCCCCAGCCGCTCACCACCTGCGCGGCGGATGCCACCACATCAACGGTTCCGGCCGGGGCCAGTACCGCCATCGGGCTGTTCATCGCGAAGTAGACGCCCGGGTCGATAATGCAGGCGGAGACCAGCGCCATAATCGCGACGAAGGACTCCATCAGCATGCCGCCGTAGCCGATCAGGCAGGCCTGATTTTCATTCGCCAGCATCTTCGGCGTGGTGCCGGAGGCAATCAGCGCGTGGAAGCCGGACACTGCCCCGCAGGCGATGGTGATAAACAGGAACGGGAACAGGTTGCCGGTCCAGACCGGGCCGGTGCCGTCAATAAACTTGGTCAGCGCAGGCATGGTCAGAGTCGGGCGCATAATCAGAATGCCGATCGCCAGCCCGACGATGGTGCCGATTTTCAGGAAGGTAGAGAGGTAGTCACGCGGGGCCAGCAGCAGCCACACCGGCAGCACCGCCGCCACGAAGCCGTAGCCCACCAGCATCCAGGTCAGCTGTACGCCGGTAAAGTCGAAGAACGGCGCCCACGTTGGGCTTTCCGCCACCCAGCCGCCGGAGATAATCGCGAACACCAGGAACACCAGGCCAATCACGGACACTTCACCAATGCGGCCCGGGCGCAGGTAGCGTATGTAGATCCCCATAAACAGCGCCAGCGGAATGGTGAAGGCGACGGTATATGTCCCCCACGGGCTGTGGGTCAACGCTTTCACCACGATCATCGCCAGCACCGCGAGGATAATCACCATGATCATAAAGGTCGCCACCAGCGCAATCACCCCGGCGGTTGCCCCCATCTCCTCTTTCACAAGCTCGCCCAGAGAACGGCCGTCACGGCGGGTGGAGACAAACAGCACCATAAAGTCCTGCACCGCGCCCGCCAGCACCACGCCCGCGAGGATCCAGATCATCCCCGGCAGGTAGCCCATCTGCGCCGCCAGCACCGGCCCCACCAGCGGGCCCGCCCCGGCAATCGCCGCAAAATGGTGACCGAACAGCACTTTTTTGTCGGTCGGCACGTAGTCCAGGCCATCGTTGTGGCGAACGGCAGGCGTCATGCGCGTCGCGTCAACGCCCAGTACGTTCTTCGCGATATAGCGGCCATAAAAACGGTACGCGATCAGATAAATGCAGACGGAGGCGACCACGATCCAGAGCGCATTGATCTGTTCCCCCCGGTTGAGGGCGATATAGCCCAGGGCAAAGGCTCCCACAACGGAGAGCCCTGCCCACATAAGGTATTTCCCTGAGTTGTTCATAGTTGTTGTCCGTTGTTGTGAAACAGTGAGATGTTACATTTTGTTTCTAGAACAACGGATAAAATTTAACAACTTTGAAACGCAATAATGCGTGGTCAAACCAGAGATTTACACCACAGTGTTAAGCCGATCACTTTCAGCTGAATGGCTTAGCCCAACACCATCGTACTCAACCGACACGTACAGCACCGCCGCCCCTGCTCGTCGAATACCACGATCTCCCAGCTCTGGCTCGAACGCCCCAGATGCAGCGGCTGACACACGCCGCGCACCTTACCGTGAGAGACCGCGCGATGGTGCGTGGCGTTCAGCTCCGTCCCCACCACGCTCTGCCCGTCGCGGGTCATCAGAAAACCGGCCATTGAGCCGAGCGTTTCCGCCAGCGCCGCCGACGCCCCGCCGTGCAGCAGGCCAAACGGCTGATGGGTGCGCGCATCCACCGGCATCTCCGCTTCCAGCGTGTCGTCCCCAAGGCGGGTATAAGCAATGCCCAGGTGCGCCACCAGAGTGTTCACGCTGGTGGCGTTCAGTTCTTCAAGCGATAAATGACGTTTCCAGATCATCACGCCCCCAGCGTGGAGCCGCCGTCCACCACAATATCCTGCAGGGTAATATGGCTGGCAGAATCGGATGCAAGAAACAGAACCGTGCTGGCAATCTCCCGCGGAAGGGCAATTTTGCCGAGCGGAATACCGAGCTTAAACTGCTCGCCAAAGCCGCGAATGCGCTGCTGTTCTGCGTCGTCACTTTTCCACAGGGTGCGCTGCATGTCGGTGTCCGTTGAGCCGGGCGACACCAGGTTACAGCGCACGCCGCTGCCCGCAAGCTCCAGCCCGACGGTCAGCGCCAGGCTTTTCAGCGCCGCCTTCGACGCACCGTAGGCGCTCATGCCGATGCGCGGCGTGTGCGCCGCGTCGGACGCCACGGTGACGATCGCCCCGCCCTGCTGACGGCGGAACTGGCCCATCGTCTGGTGGAAGAGGTTAAACGCGCCGCCGACGTTGACCGCGAAGGTCTGCTGCCAGTCCGCCAGCGAGAGCTCGTCCGTCGCCCCCATGCGCAGAATGCCCGCCGCGTTAACCAGCACGTCAAGGCGTTCAAGCGACGCCAGCGCGCGCCCGCAGACCTCGCCCACCTGCGCGGCATCCGCCACGTCCAGCGTCTCGGTGGTAAACGGGTAATCATTCTGAGGAAAGGCCAGATCGAACCCGGTCACCTGCGCGCCCGCTTCTACAAACGCCAGCGCGCTCGCATAGCCAATCCCCTTCCCCGCACCCGTTACCCAGACGGTTTTGCCGGTAAAATCAAACCCCATCACTTCACCTCGCGGGAGAGCAGCGTCCACCAGGCGTCGATTGTTGGATTTTTTGCCAGCATCACGAAGTCTATATCACCGTGCACCTTGCGCCAGCGGGCGGCCAGCGCCATCATGCGCACCGAGTCCAGGCCGTAGTCGATCAGGTTTTCGTCATCCATCGGCTCGTCGGACTCGTCCAGCAGCGGCAAAACAAGCTCGCGCAGCGCGGCTTTGGTCGCCGGAACGGACGGCAGCAATTCGTCGGTCATCACCACGCGACCCGAGCGTCCGGCCACGTAGTTGAGCGACATCAGGTGCTCGTCGCGGGTGAAATCCGCCAGCGCGTCGGCAATAAAGAACGGTTTAATGTCGCGCATAAAGGCATCGGTGGCGGTGGTCATGCAGCCGATGTGCGCGTACACGCCGGTAATCAGCAGCTGGTTGCGGCCGGTCTCTTTCAGCATCTGCTCCAGCGGCGAGCGGTGGAAGGCGCTGTAGCGCCACTTCACCAGCACCGTGTCCGCTTCGTCCGGCGTAAGCTCAGCGACGATGCGCTGCTGCTCCGGCGAACGGGTCAGGCCCGGCCCCCACATATCGTTAAGCAGGGCGCGGTCTTCATCGCTCTGCTCTTTCGGCTGCGCGGTGTAGTACACCGGAATGTTGTGTTCTTTGCAGTACGTGCGCAGTCGGGCGATATTCGCCACCACCTGCTGCATCATGTCGCTATTTTCGCCCCAGAAGTTCAGGAAATACTCCTGCATATCGTGGATCAACAGCGCGGCGCGCTCCGGCTCAAACGCCCAGTTCACCTTGTTGGTCGGCAATTCTGCGGCGGTCGGCAGCGCGTAAGCGGTTAATTTTGGAATGGCCATACTCTGTTCCTCAGCCCCGGGCGCGTTCAGCAAGCCACAGGCGCAACTGTTTCTTATCGACTTTGCCGACCGGCGTTAACGGGAGCGCATCCACGCTCTCCACGCGGTCCGGCAGCTTGAATTCGGCAACGCCCTGCTCGCGCAGGAAGCGGCGCACCTCGACCGCGCGCAGGGGCTGTTTCACCACCAGATACGCGCAGCTTTTTTCGCCCAGCAGGCTGTCCTCCATGCTCACCAGCGCGGCGTGGATCACCGCCTCGTGGCGCAGCAGCAGGTTTTCGATCTCTTCGGCGGCGATCTTCTCCCCACCGCGGTTGATCTGATCCTTCTCGCGCCCCTGCACGGTGATGTAGCCCTGCTCGTCGATGGCGATCAGATCGCCGGAGCAGTAAAAACCGTTGGCATCGAAGGCGCTGGCGTTGTGTTCCGGGCTGTTGAAATAGCCGCGGAAGGTATACGGCCCGCGCGTCATCAGACGCCCGACCTCCCCGCGCGGCAGCGGGTTGCCGTGCTCGTCCGCCACCCACACCTCGTCATCAGGACACATCGGGCGGCCCTGAGTGTTGATGATGCGCTCCGGCGCGTCGTCGAGCGCGGTGTAGTTCACCAGCCCTTCCGCCATGCCGAAGACCTGCTGAAGCTGACAGCCGATTTCCGCCGGAATACGCGCCGCGAGCGTGGCGGAGAGGCGCGCGCCGCCCACCTGGAGCAGCCTGAGAGAATTAAGCTGCGCGTTGCCCGCGCCGTCGGCAATCGCCTGTAGCCAGAGGCTCACCGCCGGAGGGACCAGCGAGGTGACGTTGATCTGATGCTGCTCAATCAGCGGGAAGCAGAGCGTGGCGCTCGGATCGTTCGCCAGCACCACGCAGCCGCCCGCCGTGAAAACGCCCAACGATCCTGGCGAACTCATGGCGTAGTTGTGCGCCGCGGGAAGCGCATTCAGGTAGCGGGTGTGCGCAGTGATGCCGCAGATTTCGTTGCTGCGGCGAATGCTGTAGTCGTAGTCGTTGTGCGTACGCGGGATCAGCTTCGGCGTGCCGGTGCTGCCGCCGGAGAGCTGGAAGAAGGCCACCTCGTCGGCGGGCGTCGGGTTAGGGATAAAGTTGTCCGCCGGGCGGGCAAGCGCCGTTTCCAGGGCGTGTTCACCCTTATCGCCGCGCAGCAGCACGACGCGTACCGAGCGGTGCGCATCCACGAAGGTATTGAGAAACTCATCGCCCGCAAACAGCGCGTGGTCGCGATCGGCAATCAGCACGGCGGGTTTGATCTGCTCCGCGTAGGCGTTCAGCTCGCTGCGCTGATGGCTAAAGAGCGCATTCACCGGCGCGACGCCGATTTGCAGCAGCGCGAAGAAGGTGATGTAAAACTCGGCCACGTTGCCGAGCTGCACCAGCGCGGTCTCGCCGCGGTGCAGCCCCTGCGCCTGGAGGGCGGACGCGAGGTTATTCACCGCCTGATGAAACGCGCGGTAGGTGATGCGCCGCTCGCCGTCGATAATCGCCACCGCATCGCTGTCCGCATGGTCCGTCAGGATGTGGGTCAGAGGCCGATCCTGCCAGTAGCCTTTTTCACGGTAGCGGCGGGCAAACTCCTCAGGCCAGCGGGTAAAGGGAATGGTCATGAGCGTTCCTTAGTGCAGGCCAAACACGTTGAGCATGGTGGAGAGCTTCACGCCCGTTTCGCGCCACTCGCCCACCGGCGAGGAGGCAGGCACAATGCCCGCACCGGCAAACAGACGAACGGTATTTTCGCGAAGACGCGCGCAGCGGATGGTCACCACCCACTCGCCGTTGCCTTCGCTGTCGCACCAGCCGACGATGCCGCCGAACAGCTCGCGGTCGAACGGCTCCAGCTCGGCAATCAGCTCTTTCGCCGCCTGATGCGGGAAGCCGCTTAGGGCTGGCGTCGGGTGCAGCAGGCAGGCCAGCGTCAGAGCGTTTTCGTTTTCGCGCGCGTCACCTTCAACCGGCGTCGCCAGGTGCCACAGCGTCGGCGTGGTGATGAGCTGCGGCGAAGACGGCATGCTCAGGTGATGGCTGCGCGGCGCCAGAATGGCCTTCATCGCCTGGGTTACCAGGTCGTGCTCGTGGCGGTCCTTTTCGGAGGCCAGCAGCTTGTTGCCCGCTTCGCGATCTAATACGTCGTCCGGCTGACGGCGCGCGGAGCCTGCCAGCGGCAGCGAGCTAAAGTGCCTGCCCTCTTTGCGCAGCAGCAGTTCCGGGCTGGCGCCGAGCAGCACGCCGCCGTCTTCCAGCGGCACGTGGAAGTTAAAGCTCGCCGGGTTCTGGGCGATCAGGCGCTCCATCAGCGCGCCGCTGTCCATGTTTTTGTCGGTCGCGATATCAATCAGGCGCGACAGCACTACCTTGTTCACCTGCGGCGTGGCGGTGAGCGATGCGGCGCGAGCGACCATCTCTTCGAACACGGGCTGCGGCGGGATCTCGGTGCGTTGTTCAACCTTCAGCGCCTGCGAGCCGGAAAAATAGCGTGCGGACTGCTGACGCGCGGGACGGGAAAACGCCTCCCAGCGTTGCGGAATAAACAGCGACGACGGCTTGCGGGTATCGAACGGGATGGCCCCTACCATGACGGGATGGGCGATGCCGCTGGCTTTCGCATCCCGGAAAGCCTGGGCTAATTTCTGCTGGAACTGCCCCGCCGGATCGTCGCCACCAACGGCAGGTTCAGCGAAGCGGGCAAAACAGCCTGAGGTGGTAAAACTGCGGTAAGGCGACATAAAGAAAAAGCTGTCTGATTGCAGCGTGGTCGCGGTGTGCTGAACTTCCTCAGCCAGGGACGTGTCCATATCATCCTCCTCAAAATGATAAAAGAAGCAATAATGATTATCATTTATATTTTCGTCGGCTAACCTAATCCCACAGCGCCCCGCTGTCAACCGTCCGGCAATAACTTGTGTGACAAACGCTTGCATCCCTTCCCTGCAAACATGAAAATGAGAAGCATTATCTTCAACAAAAACAGGATGCTGCTCAGTGAAACTCCCTGCCGTTTGCCGCAATGCCCTTCTTTTAACAGGACTTTTTGTTTTAGGACTAACCTCAGCCGTCGCCGCCGACTGGCCGCGTGAGGTCACCGACAGCCGCGGCGTGCATACGCTTGAGAGCAAACCGACGCGCATTGTCTCCACCAGCGTGACCTTAACCGGCTCCCTGCTGGCGATTGACGCACCGGTCATTGCCAGCGGCGCAACCACGCCCAACAACCGCGTGGCGGATGCGCAGGGTTTTCTGCGCCAGTGGGGTGATATTGCGAAACAGCGTAAGGTTGCGCGGCTGTACATCGGCGAGCCGAGCGCCGAAGCGGTCGCCGCGCAAATGCCGGACCTGATTTTGATCAGCGCCACCGGTGGGGATTCCGCGCTGGCGCTGTACGACCAGCTCTCCGCCATAGCCCCGACGCTTATCATTAACTACGACGACAAGAGCTGGCAGGAACTGCTGACGCAGCTCGGTACCCTCACCGGGCACGAAAAACAGGCCGCTGAACGCATCGCAGCTTTCGATAAACAGCTCGCGCAGGTGAAACAGCAGATGAAGCTGCCGCCGCAGCCGGTGAACGCCATCGTCTACACCGCTGCCGCGCACAGCGCCAATCTGTGGACCGCGGAATCCGCGCAGGGCAAGCTGCTGCACCAGCTGGGCTTTACGCTGGCGGACCTGCCCGCCGGGCTGCACACCTCGCAAAGCCAGGGCAAGCGCCACGACATTATTCAGCTGGGCGGGGAAAACCTGGCGACGGGGCTGAACGGTGAAGGACTGTTTGTGTTTGCGGGCGACCAGAAAGACGTGGATGCGATTTACGCCAACCCGCTGCTGGCACATCTGCCGTCGGTGAAGAACAAACGCGTCTGGGCGCTGGGAACGGAGACGTTCCGTCTGGATTATTACAGCGCGATGCTGGTGTTGCAGCGTTTGAATTCAATTTTTAAATAAGAAGCACGTTTACCGTAGGCCCGGTAAGCGCAGCGCCACCGGGCGTTTTGTCGGGTGGCGGCTACGCCTTACCCGACCTACAGGTTCTGCCTGAACCGACGCAACTCCACCAAAACCGCCAATAAAATTACGCCAACAACGGCTAACACAAACCCGCTGCTGCTCGCCGACGCCACCGGGGTCATTATCGCCCCCAGCCCGCCGAGGATCGCCGCGCCGATCGCATCGCCCGTCACGTTCTGCGCGGTCCACAGACCATTAATGCGACCAAGCATCCCTTCCGGCGTCTGGGTCTGGATCAGCGTGTACTGCAAAAGCGAGCTGATGGCGCTCAGCCAGCCGAAAATCACCAGGCACAACACGCCCAGCGCCCACACCGGCATCAGGCTGAAGAAGCCAATGGCAATAAACGAGGCCAGCGTGGCAAGCAGCATAATCAGCCCCGGACGCGCGCTCTGCGCCAGGTTGCCGCTGGTCAGCGCCCCGCACGCCGCGCCGAGCGGAATGGCCGCGTACAGCACGCCAATTTCCGAGGCGCTCATCTGCCACTCGCCCGCCAGCGCCGGGTAGAGCACACGCACGGCGCTCGCCATGGTCAGCAGGCCGCCGAGCAGCGCAATGCCGCCAATCAGCGGGTTGCTGAACAGGAAACGAATTGCAGCCGTCAGCGATTTCAGCGGATGCTCGCGCGGCTGCGGCGGAGGCGGCAGGAGCGGCAGGCGCAGCAGCGTCAGGGTGGTGATAAAGGTCCCCGCCGCCGCCAGCCCGTAGTTCCACGCCACGTTGCCGGTCGCCAGCAGCAGCCCGCCCACCATCGGCGAAATCACCGACCCGAGGCGCACGGTGAGCATGGTGATCGCCCCCGCCTGCATCAGGTTTTCTCGCCCGACCAGCGCGGGCGTCGCCGCCAGCAGCGCCGTCACGCCCAGCGAGGCGAAGAAACCGTCCCACAGGCCAAGCGCGTAAATGGCAATCAGCGACGGCTCCGGCAGCAAGGCGTTCAGACACAGCCCGATAAAGCCCACGCCGCAGGTGCCGCGCGCCAGCAGGATCAGCTTCTTACGTTCGTAGCGGTCCGCCAGCACGCCGCCGACCATCAGGCCGATAAACATCGCCCCGCCGGTTAAGGTGACGGATAACCCGACCAGCCAGCTGGAGTGCGTCATGGTCTGGATCTGTACCGGCACGGCCACGCCGAGCAGGCCGAGGGACAAAATGGAGATAAAGCGAGCGATAAACACGGCGCGATACGCCGGGTGCGTTTTCAACAGGCTGAGGTTGAGCAGCCAGGATTTTTGATTCATGACAAAGCCTTGAGTCTATTTCTACCCATTCCATGGGCGCACATGCTAACATAGCCAAATAAGATAGATAACGATAATCACTATCATTATCAAATCATGGATGTTGCTATGTCGTTTTCCTCTTCTGCGGTGCGCGCCGTTGCCGTGCCCGCTTTATTGCTGCTTTTGAGCCTTGCGATTGCACTCAGCCTGCTGGTCGGCGCAAAGCCGCTGCCCGCGTCCGTTATTGTTGATGCGCTCTCCGGTACCTGTCAGAGCGCGGACTGCGTCATCGTGCTCGACGCCCGCCTGCCCCGCACCCTTGCCGGACTGCTGGCCGGTGGCGCGCTTGGCCTTGCCGGAGCCCTGATGCAAACCCTCACCCGGAACCCGCTGGCGGACCCCGGCATTCTCGGCGTTAACGCCGGCGCCAGCTTTGCCATTGTGCTCGGCGCAGCGCTGTTCGGGTTGACGTCGCCCTCCGAACAGCTGGCGATGGCGTTCTGCGGCGCGCTGGCCGCCTCGCTGGTGGTGGCGTTTACCGGCAGCCAGGGCGGCGGCCAGCTAAGTCCGGTACGCCTGACGCTTGCGGGCGTCGCGCTCGCGGCGGTGCTGGAGGGCTTGTCCAACGGCATCGCCCTGCTGAACCCGGACGTTTACGACCAGCTGCGCTTCTGGCAGGCCGGTTCACTGGATATCCGCACCCTTGAAACCCTAAAAGTGGTGGCGATCCCGGTGATTCTCGCTGCCGCCGTGGCGCTGTTTTTAAGCCGGGCGCTCAACAGCCTGAGCCTCGGCAGCGACACCGCGACCGCCCTCGGCAACCGCGTGGCGCGCACGCAGTTGATTGGTCTGCTCGCTATCACCGTACTCTGCGGCAGCGCGACCGCCGTGGTTGGCCCGATCGCCTTTATTGGCCTGATGATGCCGCACATGGCGCGCTGGCTGGTGGGGGCGGATCACCGCTGGTCGCTGCCGGTGACGCTGCTGGCCACCCCTGCCCTGCTGCTGTTTGCCGACGTGCTGGGCCGCCTGCTGGTGCCCGGCGAGCTTCGCGTCTCGGTGGTCAGCGCCTTTATCGGCGCACCGGTGCTAATCTTCCTGGTACGACGCAGACGAGGAGGTGGCGCATGATGGCTCCGTCCCGTCGTTTACTCACCAGCGTCTCGCTGCTGCTTTTCGCCATTCTGCTGCTGGCAGTCTGGAGCCTGCGCAGCGGCGCGGTGACGCTCGATTTTACGCAGGTCTTTAACGCCCTGCTCGGCAGCGCGCCGCGCAACATCACTATGGTGGTGACGGAGTGGCGACTGCCGCGCGTGGCGATGGCGATTCTGGTGGGCGCGGCGCTCGGCGTGAGCGGCGCGATATTTCAGTCGCTGATGCGCAACCCGCTCGGCAGCCCGGATGTGATGGGCCTCAACACCGGGGCCTGGAGCGGCGTGCTGGTGGCGATGGTCTTGTTCGGCCAGCACCTGACGGCGATCACCTTTACGGCGATGGCGGGCGGCATTCTCACCTCCCTGCTTATCTGGGCCCTGGCCTGGCGCAACGGCATCGACACCTTCCGCCTGATCATCATCGGGATTGGCATCCGCGCCATGCTGATGGCCTTTAACACCTGGCTTTTGCTGCAGGCCTCGCTGGAAACCGCGCTCTCCGCCGGACTGTGGTATGCAGGCTCTCTCAACGGCCTGACGTGGGGCAAAACCTGGCCCGCCGCGCCGCTGATTGTGCTGATGTTTATTGGCGCGCTGCTGCTGGTGCGGCGTATGCGCCTGCTGGAGATGGGCGATGACAGCGCCTGCGCGCTGGGCGTGGGCGTCGAGCGCTCGCGCCTGATGCTGATGCTGGTCGCCGTACTGCTGACCGCCGCCTCTACCGCCATCGCCGGGCCGATCTCGTTTATCGCCCTCGTGGCCCCGCACATCGCGCGGCGTCTTAGCGGGACGGCGCGCTGGGGATTAACTCAGGCGGCACTGTGCGGCGCGCTGCTGCTGCTGGCCGCCGATCTCTGCGCCCAGCAACTGTTTATGCCTTATCAACTGCCGGTGGGCGTGGTAACCGTCAGCCTTGGCGGGATTTACCTCATCGTCTTGCTCGTTCAGGAGTCACGCAAGAAATGACAGATTCAACCACCCGCTTGCGCGGCGAAAACTTGACCCTCAGCTACGGCAAAAAAATCATTGCCCGTGACCTATCCGTTGCCATTCCGGACGGCCACTTCACGGCGATTATCGGGCCGAACGGCTGCGGTAAATCGACACTGCTGCGCACGCTGAGCCGCCTGATGACGCCAACTGAGGGCAGCGTATTCCTCGACGGGGAGCAGATCCAGCGCTTCGCCAGCAAAGAGGTGGCCAGGCGCATCGGTCAGCTCGCGCAGAATGCCACCACGCCGGGAGATATCACGGTGCAGGAGCTGGTCTCGCGCGGACGCTATCCGCACCAGCCGCTGTTTACCCGCTGGCGCAAAGAGGACGACGAAGCGGTGAACCGCGCGATGCAGGCGACCGGGATTACGGATCTCGCGCAGCAAAGCGTGGATACTCTCTCCGGCGGACAGCGCCAGCGGGCGTGGATCGCGATGGTGCTGGCGCAGGAAACCTCGATTATGCTGCTGGACGAGCCGACGACCTGGCTCGATATCAGCCATCAGATCGATCTGCTGGAGCTGCTGAGCGAGCTGAACCGCACGCAGGGTTACACCCTGGCGGCGGTGCTGCACGACTTAAACCAGGCGTGCCGCTACGCCACGCATCTGATTGCCTTGCGAGACGGCGAGATTGTGGCGCAGGGCGCGCCGAAGGAGATTGTGACGCCGGAGCTGATCGCGCGGATCTACGGCATGCGCAGCATGATTATTGACGATCCGGTGGCGGGCACGCCGCTGGTGGTGCCGTTGGGTCGGCAGTAATTGCCGGGTGGCGGCTACGCCTTACCCGGCCTACATTTCGCTCCCGTAGGCCCGGTAAGCGCAGCGCCACCGGGCATTTGCACTATCCAAAAATTTCCTTCAGTACCGGCCCAATCTTTTCAAACACCTGCGGTGAAATAATATCCACGTGGGCGCAGTCCTGGCTGTACACCTCCAGCTCATCCACCCACGGCGCCCACGCGGCCTGCGGATCCAGGGTTCGCGTTCGCTCGGCGACAAACAGCGTCGCTTTACCGTCAAACCGCGCGCTGTGTGCCGTGGTGAGCAGCCGCACCGCGTCGGCGTAGTTGCCTTCGATAGCGTTAAACAGCTCGCTGGAGCCCTGCCCCTGCTGGGCGGCGATAAACGCCTCGCGCTCGCGCGCGATCTCCGCCAGCACCTCCGGGTCGAGGCCGTTGGCCTCTTTCTCCGACCAGTTCTGGGTTTCCGGCGGCCAGGTATCCAGCAGGCCGAGGAACGCCACCGCTTCACCCTGCTCGCGCAGACGCGCCGCAATACCCTGCGCCAGCGTGCCGCCGAGGGAATAACCGAACAGATAATACGGCCCCTGCGGCTGCTGCGCGCGCAGCGTTGCAAGGTGATGCTCGATCACCCCATCCAGATCCGCGCACTGCTGCATCGGGCCGTCCGGACGCGGCGACTGAATGCCGGTAATCGACCAGCGCGGGCTGAGGTAGCGCGCCAGCACGCTGAACTGCCAGGCAAAGCCGGACGCCGGATGGAAGCAGAACAGCGTCGGCCCGCTGCTTTCGCGCAGCGGCAGGAGGGTTTCATACCCCAGACGCTGCGCCTGCTCGTCGCTCAGTTGCGAGTCCAGCAGCGCGCTGAGCTTGCTCACCGTCGAGGCAACCATAATCTGCCCCGGCGTGACCCTGCGGGCGAAGGCCCGGCTGAGCTGTGCCGCCAGACGCATTGCCAGCAGCGAGTGTCCGCCGAGGGCAAAGAAGTCGGCTTCGATATTGTTCACCTCGCAGCCCAGCAGCGCGGCAAACGCCTGCGCCACGGCGACTTCGGTTTCCGTCCCCGGCGCGCGGCCGGAGGTTTTACTGGTCAGCTCCGGCAGCGGCAGCGCCTTGCGGTCGAGCTTGCCGTTGGCGCTGAGCGGCAGCGCGCTGATTTGCAGCAGCACCACCGGCACCATATGCGGCGGCAGCTGCGCTTTGAGCGATTCCAGCAGCGCGTCGCGGTCCAGCGGTAAGCCGGATTCAGAGACCACGTATCCCACCAGCTGGCGGGCATCGCCGCCTGTTGCCGCCGCCTGGTTGAACACGCAGGCATGCGCCACTGCCTGGGCCACGTCCGGCAGCGACAGCATCGCCCGGTCGATTTCGCCCAGCTCAATGCGCTGGCCGCGAATTTTCAGTTGGTCATCGCTGCGTCCCAGATACTCCACCGCGCCGTTGTCCAGCCACCGGGCTACGTCGCCGGTGCGATACATGCGCTCGCCGGGGGCAAACGGGTCGGCGATAAAGCGGCTGGCGGTGAGATCCGGACGGCCCAGATATCCCTGCGCCAGCTGGATGCCGGTGAGGTACAGATCCCCCGCCACGCCAAACGGCACCGGGCGCATCATCGCGTCAAGGATGCGCAGCCCCGTGTTCCACACCGGGAAGCCAATCGGCACGCTGTTGCCTTCCACCGCCGTCAGCTCCGGGCCAAACGCCGGATACCAGCTGACGTCCACCGCCGCTTCCGTTGGGCCATAGAGGTTGTGCAGCGGAGCACAGGTAAGCTGTTCCCACTCGCGGCACAGTTCGGTCGGCAGCGCTTCGCCGCTGCAGAACACCTGCTTAAGCGTTTTGCAGCACGCCACGTTTTCCGGCGTCAGCGAGGCGACAAAGGCCGCCAGCATCGACGGCACGAAGTGGGTGGTGGTCACGCCGTAGCGTGCGAAGAAGCTCTGCATCGCCTGCGGATCGCGGTGCGCGTCCGGCTCGGCCATCACCAGCTTCGCCCCGGCGATAAACGGCCACCAGAACTCCCACACCGACACGTCAAAGCTGCACGGCGTTTTCTGCGCCACCACGTCATGCGCCGCCAGTGGATAATGATCCTGCATCCACTTCAGGCGGTTAACGATGGCAGTATGCCCGACCATGACCCCTTTCGGACGTCCCGTCGAACCGGAGGTGAAGATAATGTACGCGGTCTGCTCCGGCTTCGCCAGCCGCAGCGGTTCCGCATTCGCAGCCGGTAACAGTGTGTTGTAACTAAACGCGGTTATGGGCAGATCGCTAAAGCGCGAACGCTGTTCGTCGGTGGTAATGAGCAACGAAGGTTTAGCATCTTCCAGCATCATCCGCAGACGGTCGTCAGGGTAGCCGGTGTCGAGCGGCAGCCACGCGGCACCGGCCTCGACGATGCCGTGCAGCGCTAAAGTCAGGAACACCGAGCGCGGGAGTGCCACCGCCACACTGTCGCCCGGCTTCACGCCGCGTTCGCGCAGCAGGTTTGCCAGCGCGACCACCTGCTCGCGCATCTGGCGATAGTTCAGCTCAATATGCGCGTCCGCCAGCGCGGGGGCATCCGGCGTTTTGCATGCCTGCTCCGCCACCAGATCCGCCAGCGTGGTGGACGGCAGCGCCAGCCCGGTATCGTTGATGCGAGCAAGCCTCTGATATTCCTGCTCTGAAACGGTTTCCACGTCGCCACAGCGCAGGGCCGGATTAGCGGCAAACTGCGTCAGCATCGCGTTCAGGCGCGCCGCGTGGCGCTTGAGCGTCGCTTCATCGTAACGCTGAGTGTTGGCGAGGATCTCAATGCTCAACCCGCCCTGTTCGTCCGGGAACAGCGCCAGCTCCAGATCGTTCACCGGGCCGGTTGCCAGCGTGTGGGTGATGGCCTTCACGCCGTCGATATCCAGCTGATAATCAAACACCTTAACGTTCAGCACCGGGCCAAATAGCGCTTCATCGCCTGCGGCACGCCCGCTGTCGCGCACGATCTGCTCGGCGTCATAGCGCTGATGGCGGCGCATTTTTTTCAGCTGGTTCGCCAGGCGCAGCGCCAGCATCGGCAGGCTTTCATGGGGGTCAATATTGACCGCCAGCGGCAGAACGTTGAGCACCGGCCCGGTCGCGGTCAGCGCGGCGGAGCCCATGCGGCGCATAAAGATAAACCCGGCGGCGTAGTCCAGCCGCCCCGTCAGGCGGCCCAGCCACAGCGCCACCAGCGCAAGGGCCAGATCGGTGCGCTGCGCCTGCCCTGCCGCCTGCGCAAGCTGGCTAAAGGCGCGACCGTCCAATGCAATTTTCAGGCGCAGGATATCGGTAGTGGCAGCGCGTCCCGGCAGCGGCGCGGAAGAGAGCGAGACCGGAGAAGGCAGCTGTTTGCGCTGTTCGGCCCAGAAAGCACCGTCGCGCTGATACGCCTCGCTGTCGCGATAGCGCTGATACTCTTCCACCACACCGGCAAACGGCGTAAACGGGGATTCAGGCGTGGGTTCGCCCTTTTTCCAGGCGGCGTAAATCGCAGTGATCTGGCGGGTAATGGCCGGGAAACTGAAGCCATCCACCACCAGATGATGATAGCGCTGATACCAGTACCAGTGGTTTTCACCGACCTGAATCAGCCGGTGAAGCGCCAGCGGCTGACCGCCGTCGACGCGCAGGTTTTGATTGAGATCGGATTCCATCAGCGCCACGGCGGCGTCGTGAGAATCAACGCGAACGATGGACGGCTCCGGCAGAATGACGGTGTCATCCACCCACTGCCACACCTCGCCGTTCTCTTCGGCAAAGCGCATCCGCAGGGTATCGGCCTGCATCATGCCTTCCGTAATCGCTTTTGCCAGCAATGGCGCATCGATAGCGCCTTTCAGCTCGGTGTAGTGCGCGACGCTCCAGGCGTTTGGCAGGGAGGAAAGTTGCTCCGCCATCCAGATCCCCGGCTGGGCGGCGACAAGAGGGAGACGGTTCATGCGCGCTCCCCCGCAAAACATGACGGCTCAAGCGTCTGCCAGTGTTCCGCCAGCCACTGCTGGCACGCCTCCTGAGATTGCGGTTCGCAGACCACGCGCCAGCCCGCGGGCAACTCGCACTGCTGCGGCCACAGGCTGTACTGCCCCCGGTCATTTTGCAAAATGGCGAACTGTCCCTGCGGATTATCGAAAGGATTGCTGAATTCCATACAGACTCCGTTAGTGAATAAGCGGCTGCCAGAGGGTCATCAGCCCCTGCGTCAGCCCACCGCGCCAGCAAAGCGCATCGTGTCCGCCGTCAACCTGACGCCAGAAAACCGGTTGCTGAGTGTGTAGTTCGGCGAGGATCGCCTGGTTTGCGCGGAAGATAAGCGGCTCGTTGCGCCCGGCCTCAAGGACGATGCGCAGCCCGCGAGCGGTTTTCTCGCCTGCTTTAAGCTGCCCGATCAGCAGCCCGTCCTGCTGCCCGCCGCGGTGTGGCCACCAGAACGAGCCGGACTGGCTCAGCACGCAGCCAAAGCGCTGCGGCCAGTTGAGGCCAGCGTATAACGAAGAGAGTCCGCCGAAGCTCTGGCCCGCCACCACGGTTCGGTCGGCGCGGTCGCTGAACGGGGCAATGCTTTTCACCTGCGGGAGGAGTTCTTCCTGCACCGCCAGCCAGAAATCAGGGTTGCACGGCAGCTCGCGGCTGCGGTGTTCGGTATCAATCACGTCGATCAGCACGTAAACCGCAGGTGGCAGTTTACCGTCGCGGGTGAGCGACGTCAGCGCAGGCCAGACGGGCATGCTTTCGGCCCAGAACTGGCCGTCGAGCAATACCGCCAGCGGGCGCTCGGGGCTGTCGTCCCCGGTGGTAAAAATCCAGACGCGTCGACGATTGCGCAGCCGCGCGCTGTTCCATTCGATGCAGACAGGCTTTTTATATGGCGTATCGG
The DNA here is from genome assembly GCF_039718975.1 of Enterobacter chuandaensis. Classification (NCBI taxonomy): domain Bacteria; kingdom Pseudomonadati; phylum Pseudomonadota; class Gammaproteobacteria; order Enterobacterales; family Enterobacteriaceae; genus Enterobacter; species Enterobacter chuandaensis. The sequence continues at coordinate 1,279,627 of NZ_CP097173.1, read as the reverse complement.
AAGGGTTCCAGCCAGGCTGCTCCGGGGCCTCCGGCATCTCCAGCGCCGAGACGGCATGACCGCGCCCGCCTCGCCAGCTCTGCGGATTCAGCGGGTCGGACACCGCGTGCGGCAGCAGCTTACGCCAGCCTTCGCGCAGCGCCATCCGGTCCGGCTGCTGGCCTTCAAACACTGCGCTGGCAAAATCGTTTTCATTCTCAGAAGGGATAAAACAGTAGCTGCCGCGCCACTCGGGGCTGAACTCGCCCTGCCACTGCCAGACGTCGGTATCCGGGATGCGTTCAAGAGACTGGGGGCGGGCATTCTGATGGTGATCGGTCACGCCGGTAATGTAGAGCCAGACGCGTTTAACTGCTGACGTTTTCTGCGTGCCTGCCGGATCCCGCCACCAGAAGGTGACGCGATAGCTCGCCTTCTGACGTTGCCGTTCCGGCCCATTTTTCGACTGCCACCACGCTTCACTTCCGGTTGTTAACGCCGTCACCCTTATAACCCCATGTTTCACAGTCTTTTTTGTTTCAGAGCAAATTTTATTGATAATATTATTGATAACTATTTGCATTTGCAATAGCGTAATGCCCGCGCTGTGGGAAGCGCGCTCATTAAATAACCATAAAAGCGGGACGTACAATGAATAAGAAGATTCACTCTCTGGCCTTGCTGGTCAATTTAGGGATTTATGGTGTCGCGCTGCCCGCCATGGCAGACGACAACACCGCCTCCGCGCAGCATGAAGACACCATGGTGATCACCGCCGCCGAGCAGAATTTGCAGGCGCCGGGCGTGTCGACCATCACCGCCGACGAAATCCGCAAAAATCCGCCCGCGCGCGATGTAGCAGAAATCATCCGCACCATGCCGGGCGTGAACCTGACCGGGAACTCCACCAGCGGCCAGCGCGGCAACAACCGTCAGATTGACATTCGCGGTATGGGCCCGGAAAACACGCTGATCCTGATTGACGGCAAGCCGGTGACCAGCCGTAACTCGATCCGTCTGGGCTGGCGCGGCGAGCGCGACACCCGCGGCGATACCGGCTGGGTGCCGCCAGAGATGATCGAACGTATTGAAGTGATCCGCGGTCCGGCAGCCGCGCGCTACGGCAACGGTGCGGCAGGCGGCGTGGTGAACATCATCACCAAAAAATTTGACGACCAGTGGCACGGCTCCTGGAACACCTACCTGAACGCACCTGAACACAAGGATGAAGGCTCTACCAGGCGCACCAACTTCAGCCTGAGCGGCCCGCTGGGCGGCGACTTCAGCTTCCGCATGTTTGGTAACCTGGATAAAACCCAGGCCGACGCGTGGGACATCAACCAGGGCCACCAGTCCGATCGTACCGGTGCCTACGCCAACACCCTGCCCGCAGGCCGTGAGGGTGTGGAAAACAAAGACATCAACGGCGTGGTGCGCTGGGACTTCGCGCCAATGCAGTCCCTGGAGTTTGAGGCGGGCTACAGCCGCCAGAACAACCTCTACGCGGGCGACACGCAGAACACCAACAACGACAACGCGCTGGTGAAGAAAAACTACGGCAAAGAGACGAACCGTATTTATCGTCAGAACTTCGCGGTGACCTGGAACGGCGGCTGGGATAACGGCATCACCACCAGCAACTGGGCGCAGTACGAACACACCCGCAACTCCCGCCTGGGCGAAGGGCTGGCGGGCGGTCTGGAAGGCCTGTTCAACAGCAATAAATTCACCGATACCGATCTGGCCGACGTGATGCTGCACAGTGAAATCAACCTGCCGATTGATTTCCTCGTCAACCAGAACCTGACGCTCGGCACCGAGTGGAACCAGCAGCGCATGAAGGACTCCACCTCCTTTACCCAGACTCAACAGGGCGGCACCATTCCGGGCATGAGCGACGACCGCAGCCCGTATACGTCAGCGGAGATCTTCTCCCTGTTCGCCGAGAACAACATGGAGCTGACCGACAGCACCATGCTGACCCCTGCCCTGCGCTTCGATCATCACACTATCGTGGGCAATAACTGGAGCCCGTCGCTCAACCTGTCGCAGGGTCTGGGGGATGACTTCACGCTGAAGATGGGGATCGCGCGTGCCTACAAAGCGCCGAGCCTGTATCAGACCAACCCGAACTATCTGCTGTACAGCAAAGGCCAGGGCTGCTACGCCAGTTCCGACGGCGTGGGCTGCTACATGATGGGTAACGACGACCTGAAAGCCGAAACCAGCATCAACAAAGAGATCGGTCTGGAGTGGAAACGCGACGGCTGGCTGGCGGGCGTGACCTGGTTCCGCAACGACTACCGCAACAAGATTGAGGCGGGCTACGCGCCGATCGGTCACACCTCGTCCGGTAAAGTGCAGACGGACATCTACCAGTGGGAAAACGTGCCGAAGGCGGTGGTGGAAGGGCTGGAAGGCTCCCTGAACGTGCCGGTCAGCGACACCATCAACTGGACCAACAACATCACCTGGATGCTGCAGAGCAAGAACAAGGAGACCGGCGACCGTCTGTCGATCATCCCGGAGTACACGCTGAACTCAACCCTGAGCTGGCAGGTGCATCAGGACGTATCGCTCCAGTCGACCTTCACCTGGTACGGCAAGCAGCAGCCGAAGAAGTACAACTACAAAGGTCAGCCGGTGACCGGGTCTGAGAAAGACGAAGTCAGCCCGTACAGCATCGTTGGCCTGAGCGCGACCTGGGACATGACCAAAAACGTCAGCCTGACCGGCGGCGTGGATAACGTCTTCGACAAGCGCCAGTGGCGCGCGGGTAATGCCCAGACCACAGGTAATACCACGACGGGCGCGTATATGTACGGTGCGGGTGCCTACACGTATAATGAACCGGGTCGCACCTGGTATATGAGCGTGAATACGCGTTTTTAAGGCACTGAAGTCAATCCTTCCCTCTCCCCTACGTGGAGAGGGTCAGGGTGAGGGGAAACCATGCACACAACCCACAGCACATTTTCTCTCGCCGGCCACACCCTTCATCGCGTCACCTTCGACCCCACTACCTTCACCGACGCCGATCTCCTCTGGCTCCCCCATCACGCGCAGCTCGCTGACGCCGGACGCAAACGCAAGGCCGACCACCTGGCAGGCCGCATCGCCGCCATGCATGCGCTAAACGAGCGCACCATTCCCGCCATCGGCCCCAGCGGGGAACCGCTCTGGCCGGAGGGCGTTTCCGGCAGCATCACCCACAGCGGCACGCAGGCGATGGCCGTCGTCACGCAACACCCAGCGCTTATCGGCATCGACTGCGAAGCGATCCTGCCTGAAAATGAAGCCAGAGAAATCAAAGACGGCATTCTTGATGAGCAGGAAGAGCGCGTGCTTTGCCGCGCGGGATACCCGTTCGCCCTCGCACTGACGCTGGCGTTCAGCGCCAAAGAGAGCCTGTTCAAGGCCCTCTTTCCGCAGGTGCAGACATATATGGGTTTTGACTGCGCCCGCGTCACCATGCTCGACGATAAGACGCTTACGCTGACGTTGGCCCGTCAACTGGCAGGCTTTCACGAAGGCACCGCCTTCACCCTGCACTGGCAGCAGCACGGCGAGCAGGCGATCACCCTGCTGTCACACGCTCCTGCCGACGAGCCTTCACGCTGGTGACCACAAACGTCACGATAAACACCGCCGCGAACAGCACCACAATGGTTGGCGCGGGCGCGCTGTCGAGATAAAACGAGACATAGACGCCGCTAACCGACACGAGGGCTGAAACGGCGACCGCCACCAGCAGGGCCGTATGGAAGCGTCGGGTGATCAGCACCGCCACCGCGCCGGGGGCAATCAGCAGCGAAATCGACAGAATAATCCCCACCACCTTCAGCGTCGCCACGATGGTCAGCGAAACCATGCACAGCAGGCCGTAGTGCAGCCAGCGGGTACGCAGCCCGCTCGCCTGCGCCTGCTGATAGTCAAAGCAGAACAGCAGAAAGTCCCGCCACTTCAGGCCAATCACCAGCGCGATCAGCCCCGCCACGATGCCGCTTTGCAGAATGTCCATGCCGTTTATGCCCAGCATATCGCCGAACAGAATGTGGTCGAGATGCACCTCGGGTTTGACGGCGATATAGAGGATCAGCCCGGCACCGAACATCCCAGAAAAGACGATCCCCATGACCGTATCCTGCTTGATGCGGCTGTTATCCTTCAGGTATCCGGTGGCGACCGCGCAGAACAAACCGGCCACGAACGCGCCCAGCGCCAGCGGCAGACCCATCATCCACGCCAGCACGACGCCGGGAAATACCGCATGACTCATGGCGTCGCCCATCAGCGCCCAGCCTTTGAGCACCAGAAAAACCGACAGCAGCGCGCAGGGTACCGCCACCAGGAGTGAAATCAGCAGCGCGTTGTTCATAAACGCAAACTGGAAGGGTTCAAGGAGCAGCGCCATCATGGGTGTGCCTCCCGCGCGCGACGGCGGCTGGCGAGCAGACCGTGCTTCGGCGCAAAGACGAACGCCAGCAGGAACAGCAGCGTCTGGGCGACTACGATAATGCCGCCGGTCGCGCCGTCCAGATAATAGCTGGCCCACGCGCCGAGGAAGCTGGTGATGCTGCCAATGGCGACGGCAATCATCAACAAGCGTGGGAAGCGGTCGGTCAGCAGCCACGCGGTTGCGCCGGGCGTGACCACCAGGCAGATCACCAGAAACGCGCCAACGGTTTGCAGCGCCGCCACGGTGGAGACCGCCAGCAATGTGAAGAAGAGAATTTTCAGGCGTTCCGGACGCAGGCCGATGGCGCGGGCGTGGTTCTCATCAAAAAAGGTCACCATCAGATCTTTCCACTTGAACAGCAGGATAACCATCGACACCACGCCGATAATCGCCAGCTGAACGATATCCTCCGGGGCGATAGCCAGAATATTGCCGAGCACGATAGTCTGAATGTTCACCGAGGTCGGGTTAAGCGAGACCATAAACAGCCCCAGCCCGAAAAAGGAGGAGAAGATCAGCCCGATGATGGCATCCTCCTTCAGGCGGCTGCGCTGGTTGAGAAACAGCATGCTGCCCGCCGCCAGCCCGCCCGACAGAAACGCCCCCAGAGAAAACGGCAGTCCGAGCATGTAGGCTCCCGCCACGCCGGGCACGATGGAGTGCGACAGCGCATCGCCGATCAACGACCAGCCTTTAAGCATCAAGTAGCAGGAGAGAAACGCGCACAGCCCGCCCACCATCGCCGAGACCCACATCGCGTTGAGCATATACTCGTAGCCGAAGGGTTCGAGAAGCGCGTTCATTTGGCCTCCTGACGGTGCGTGACGAAGGGGCGCTCGTCGTCGGTAATTATGCGGTCTTCCGAGCCGCTGAGCACCACGTGGCGCAGCACGCCGCTGAAGGCGCGCTCAAGGTTCTCGGCGGTAAAGGTGGTTTCCGTCGGGCCGCTCGCCAGCACGGTGCCTTTGACCATCACCGTGTAATCGCAAAACTCCGAGACCGAGCCTAAATTGTGCGTCGAGACCAGCATGGTTTTGCCTTCGTCGCGCAGCTCCCGCAGCAGGCTGATGATCCTGGCTTCGGTTTTGACGTCCACGCCGGTAAATGGCTCGTCGAGCAGGATCACCTCGCCCTGCTGGGCAATCGCCCGCGCCAGAAACACGCGCTTCTTCTGCCCGCCGGAGAGCTCGCCGATCTGCCGGTGGCGCAGCTCGAGCATATCCACTCGCTTCAGGGCGTCGCTCACGATTTGTCTGTCGCGATCTTTGGGCCGACGCAGAAACCCCATATGTCCGTAGCGGCCCATCATCACCACGTCTTCCACCAGCACCGGAAACGACCAGTCGACCTCTTCCGACTGCGGCACGTAGGCGACCAGGTTCTGACGCAGCGCCCGGCCAGGCGGCAGCCCCTGAATGGTGATGGTGCCGCTCGCCGCCCGCACGAAGCCCATCACCGCCTTAAACAGCGTGGACTTGCCGGAGCCGTTCACCCCCACCAGGGCGGCAATCGATCCGCCCGGCACGCTGAACGACGCGTCGCGCAGCGCCGTATGGCCGTTGCGGTAGGTCACGGTTACGTCAGTGACGACAATCCCCTTCTGCATAGTCACTCCTTTATGCCGTCACGGATGCCCTGCACCAGCGTGCGGGTGGTGACGTTCAGCAGATCGATATAGGTCGGCACCGGGCCATTTTCCGCGCTCAGGGAGTCAACGTACAGCACGCCACCGTAGTGGGTGTCGGTTTCCCGCGCCACCTGACGGGCGGGCTTATCCGAGACAGTGCTTTCGCTAAACACCGCCGGGATGCGATGTTTTTTCACCAGATCGATAACCTTGCGCACCTGCTGGGGCGTACCCTGCCGATCGGCGTTAATCGGCCACAGGTAAAGCTCTTTCATCCCCAGATCCCGCGCCAGATAGGAGAAAGCGCCTTCGCTGGTCACCATCCAGCGCTTGTCTTCCGGGATCGCCGCGACCTGCTTACGCAGCGGTTCGAGGGTGGCGACGATCTTCTGCTTGTAGGCTTCCGCGTTGCGCTGATAGGTCTGTGCATTCGCCGGATCGTACTTCACCAGCGCGTCACGGATGTTGTCGACGTAGATCAGGGCGTTGTCCGGCGACATCCACGCGTGCGGGTTGGGCTTGCCGTCGTACGGCCCCTCGCTGATGCCCATCGGCGTAATGCCTTTGGTGACAATCACTTCCGGTACGCCATTCAGGTGCTGATAAAAACGCTGGAACCACAGTTCCAGATTCATGCCGTTCGCCAGGATAAGCTGCGCCTTCTGCGCGCGTTTGATATCCCCCGGCGTGGGCTGGTATTCGTGGATTTCCGCACCCGGCTTAGTGATAGAGGTCACGTCTGCGGCGTCACCCGCCACGTTTTTCGCCATATCGGCGATGACGGTAAAGGTGGTGATAACCTGAAACTTTTCAGCCGCTAGCGCGCCGGTCGTGGTCGCAGTCATGAGCAGCGCGCCGAGCAACAGACGCTTCAATCCTTGCCGTGGGTGCATCGCAGAAGTCTCCTGAGGTGATTAAATTCAAAGCAAAATTAGCCCGTGCTATAAGGTATAGCACAGGCTATATTTAAATGAAAATAGTTATCATTAAAGTTGTGTCAATGAAGGGCGTGTCTGATGGCGCTTCGCTTATCAGACCTACGGAAAAGCAGTTTTGAAGGCCGGGTAAGCGCAGCGCCACCCGGCAAGAAAGATGGCTGGATTCTTAACGACAGGAGTTTGCCATCAGTTAAACATCCGGGAACATCACGCTATTCCCCGGCGCTTCCCTGTGCAGATGGATAAAGTTCAGGTGCCGCTCATACTGGTCCAGAATGTCCGTAATTACCTGCTCCTTGCTGTAATCCATCAAATCATTTCCCTGGCTGCCTTCAAGCAGGAAGGTTTCCAGCCGGTAGTAGGTCGACTTCCCGCTGCGCGCCCGGTAGGTAAAACCGGGAACCGAGTACTGCTGCGGCCAGATCTGATAGACAAAGTTCTGCTCGTCGCCCATATGCACCAACAGATCCAGGTGCCCCAGCGTTTCGCCCTCTTCCGGCGGCAGTTTTTTCAGCTCCACGTACGCGCCGCGCAGCTTCAGCTCCTGCGCCACTTCTTCCATTGCCGGGAAGCAGACGGTTTCCATCATCTGTTTGGTGTAACGCGTGCCCGGGTAGTTCATCAGGCGCGAGAGGCGTTTCTTCCAGCTCAGCCTGTCCTGCGCGCCCAGCGGACGCGGCGCGGTGTCGCGGCTGGCGCTGACGCGGCGGTAGTCTTCCACCTTGAGCGATTTATACAGCCCAGCCATCACGAAGAAGATCACGAAGCTGAACGGCAGTCCCATGATCACCGTGGTGTTCTGCAGCGCCGAGATGCCGTTGGTCATCAGCATCCCGAGCGTCAACAGGCCGATGGCGACGGACCAGAAGATGCGCAGCCAGTTCGGCGCGTCGCTGTTGATGTCCTTGAGCTTCGAGGTGAAGTTCCCCAGCACCAGCGCGCCGGAGTCCGCCGAGGTGACGTAGAACAGCAGGCCGGTAATGGTCGCCACGGAGGCGCTAAAGGTGAACGCCGGGTACTGCGCCAGCAGGCTGTAGAAGCCGCGCTCCGGGTGCGCCATCGCTTCCTGCGCGAAGGTTGCATTGCCGTGGATGATCTCGTGCAGCGCGCTGTTGCCGAAAATCGACAGCCACAGCAGGGTGAAGGTGAACGGGATAATCAGCGTGCCCATCACGAACTGGCGGATGGTGCGCCCGCGCGAAATGCGCGCCAGGAACAGGCCGACAAACGGCGACCACGCCACCCACCACGCCCAGAAGAACAGCGTCCAGTTGTTCATCCACTCCACCGGGCGGTCGAAGGCGAAGCTGTTCAGCGTCATGCCCATAAAGCGGTTCACGTAGTCGCCCACGTTGAGCACTAAGGCATTGAGCAGGAACGAGGTGTCACCCATAAACAGCACGAACAGGATCAGGCCCAGTGCCAGCGCCACGTTCAGCTCGGAGAGCACGCGGATGCCCTTATCCACGCCGGAGGTCACCGAAATGGTGGCGATAATCACCGACAGCGCAATCAGCGCCGCTTTGGCCGCCATCGAATCCGGGATGTCAAACAGCACGCTCAGCCCGTAGTTGAGCTGTACCACGCCAATCCCGAGCGTTGTCGCAATACCGAAGATGGTGCCGATCACCGCCGCAATGTCGACGCTGTGGCCAATCGGGCCGTTGATCTTTTTACCGAAGATCGGATACAGCGCGGAGCGGATGGTGAGGGGCAAATTATAACGATAGCTAAAGTATCCGAGCGCCATCCCCATCAGGGCGTACATCGACCAGCCCGTCAGGCCATAGTGGAACAGCGTCCAGACCATCGCCTGGCGCGCGGCCTCCATCGTCTGCCCTGCCCCTTCCGGCGGCTGCATATACTGCGTAACCGGTTCCGCCACGGAGAAGAACATCAGGTCGATGCCGATGCCCGCGGCAAACAGCATCGCGGCCCAGCTCAGCAGGCTGAACTCGGGTTTAGACTGCTCCGGCCCGAGCTTCACCGAACCAAAGCGCGAGCAGGCAATGCAGACCACGAAGACAATATAAAGCGTCGCCGCCAGCAGGTAGTACCAGCCGAAGGTCTTCGACACCCAGTTCAGGGTGCGCCCAATCCACTCGGCAGAAAAATCACGAAAGAAGATCGTCGTCAGGGAAAACAACAAAATCAGCCCGGCGGATGTATAAAAAACGACCGGGTTGATTTTGTCTTTTTCTCTGTCATGTGAAAGGTCTGTCATCCAGTATCCTCACTGTTTTTGTAACTATTAAAATCCAAATCCGCAACAATTAAGACACATTTTATATTGAACGTCCAATCAAAAACCGCTTTAATGTATTACCAACGCTGATGAATGGAGTGGCAAAAATGCCCAAAGTGGGGATGCAGCCGATCCGGCGCAGGCAGCTTATTGACGCCACGCTGGAAGCAATAAATGAAGTGGGCATGCATGACGCGACGATCGCGCAGATCGCCCGTCGGGCGGGCGTTTCCACGGGGATCATCAGTCACTACTTCAAAGACAAAAACGGTCTGCTGGAAGCGACCATGCGCGACATCACCGGCCAGCTACGCGATGCGGTATTAAGCCGTCTGCACGCCCTGCCGGACGGCAGCGCGGAGCAGCGTTTGCAGGCGATTGTCGGCGGCAACTTCGATGAAACCCAGGTAAGCGGCGCGGCGATGAAGGCCTGGCTGGCCTTCTGGGCAAGCAGCATGCACCAGCCGATGCTCTACCGCCTGCAGCAGGTAAGCAGCCGCCGATTGCTGTCGAACCTGGTCTACGAGTTTCGCCGCGAACTGCCGCGCGAGCAGGCCCAGGAGGCGGGCTACGGGCTGGCGGCGCTGATCGACGGGCTGTGGCTGCGCGCCGCGCTGAGCGGCAAGCCGCTGGATAAGACCCTGGCGCAGTCGCTCACCAGCCACTTTATCAGCCAGCATTTACCGACCGAATAACCGAGGAGAATTTATGTCCCGAATGGCAGAACAGCAGCTTTATATCAATGGTGGTTATACATCCGCCACCAGCGGTCGCACCTTCGAGACCATCAACCCGGCCAACGGTGAAGTTCTGGCGAGCGTACAGGCCGCCGGGCGTGAAGACGTCGACCGCGCCGTGGAAAGCGCAACACGCGGGCAAAAAATCTGGGCGGCGATGACCGCCATGGAGCGCTCGCGCATCCTGCGTCGCGCCGTCGATATCCTGCGCGAGCGCAACGACGAGCTGGCAACGCTGGAAACCCTCGACACCGGTAAAGCGTATTCCGAAACCTCAACCGTGGATATCGTCACCGGCGCGGACGTGCTGGAGTACTACGCGGGGCTGATCCCGGCGCTGGAAGGCAGCCAGATCCCGCTGCGCGAGACCTCATTCGTCTACACCCGTCGCGAGCCGCTGGGCGTGGTGGCGGGCATCGGCGCGTGGAACTACCCGATCCAGATCGCCCTGTGGAAATCCGCCCCGGCGCTGGCGGCGGGCAACGCGATGGTCTTCAAGCCGAGCGAGGTTACTCCGCTCACCGCCCTCAAGCTTGCCGAGATCTACACCGAGGCGGGCGTGCCGGACGGCGTGTTTAACGTCCTGCCGGGCGTGGGCGCGGAGACCGGCCAGTACCTGACCGAACATCCGGGCATCGCCAAAGTCTCGTTCACCGGCGGCGTCGCCAGCGGCAAAAAGGTGATGGCCAACTCGGCGTCCTCGTCCCTGAAAGAGGTGACGATGGAGTTGGGCGGCAAATCCCCGCTGATTATTTTTGACGATGCGGATCTGGATCTCGCGGCGGACATCGCCATGATGGCGAACTTCTTCAGCTCCGGCCAGGTGTGCACCAACGGCACCCGCGTGTTCGTCCCCGCGAAATTCAAGGCCGGGTTTGAGCAGAAAATCGTTGAGCGCGTGGGCCGCATCCGCGCGGGCGATCTGTTCGATGAAAACACCAACTTTGGCCCGATGGTCAGCTTCCCGCATCGCGACAGCGTGCTGCGCTACATCGCCAAAGGCAAAGAGGAAGGCGCGCGCGTGCTGTGCGGCGGCGACGTGCTGAAGGGTGAAGGCTTCGATAACGGCGCGTGGGTCGCCCCGACCGTGTTCACCGACTGCACCGACGAGATGACCATCGTGCGCGAAGAGATCTTCGGCCCGGTGATGTCCATCCTCACCTACGAATCCGATGAAGAAGCGATCCGCCGCGCCAACGATACCGACTACGGTCTGGCGGCGGGCATCGTCACCGCCGACCTGAACCGCGCGCATGGCGCGATTCATCAGCTCGAAGCGGGCATCTGCTGGATCAACACCTGGGGTGAATCCGCCGCGGAGATGCCGGTCGGCGGCTACAAGCACTCCGGCATTGGCCGCGAAAACGGCGTGATGACGCTGCAGAGCTATACCCAGGTGAAGTCCATCCAGGTTGAGATGGGTAAATTCCAGTCCATATTTTAACCGGGAGGTTTATTTGCACTTTGACTACATCATTATCGGGGCCGGCTCTGCCGGCAACGTACTGGCTACACGACTGACTGAAGATCCGAACACCACCGTCCTGCTGCTTGAGGCGGGCGGGCCGGATTACCGCTTTGACTTCCGCACCCAGATGCCCGCCGCGCTGGCGTTTCCGCTGCAGGGCAAGCGCTACAACTGGGCGTATGAAACCGAGCCAGAGCCGCACATGAACAACCGCCGTATGGAGTGCGGACGCGGTAAAGGGCTGGGCGGCTCGTCGCTGATCAACGGCATGTGCTACGTGCGCGGCAACGCGATGGATCTGGACAACTGGGCGAAAGAACCGGGTCTGGAGCACTGGAGCTACCTCAACTGCCTGCCCTACTACCGCAAGGCTGAGACGCGCGACGTGGGGCCAAACGACTACCACGGCGGCGACGGTCCGGTGAGCGTCACCACCTCCAAACCGGGCGTTAACCCGCTGTTTGAAGCGATGGTGGAAGCGGGCGTGCAGGCGGGCTACCCGCGCACCGAGGATCTCAACGGCTACCAGCAGGAAGGTTTCGGCCCGATGGACCGCACGGTCACGCCGCAGGGCCGACGCGCCAGCACCGCGCGCGGCTATCTGGACCAGGCGAAACCGCGCCCGAACCTGACCATCCGCACCCACGCCATGACCGATCGCATTATCTTTAACGGCAAGCGCGCGGCGGGCGTCGAGTGGCTGGAGGGCGAAAGCACCATTCCGTCCAAAGCGACGGCGAACAAAGAGGTGCTGCTGTGCGCCGGGGCCATTGCCTCTCCGCAGATCCTCCAGCGCTCCGGCGTGGGTAGCGCGGAACTGCTGAAGCAGTTTGATATTCCGCTGGTGCACAACCTGCCCGGCGTGGGGGAAAACCTGCAGGATCACCTGGAGATGTACCTCCAGTATGAATGTAAGGAGCCGGTTTCCCTCTACCCTGCCCTGCAGTGGTGGAACCAGCCGAAGATTGGCGCTGAGTGGCTATTTGGCGGCACCGGCGTGGGCGCGAGCAACCATTTCGAAGCGGGCGGGTTTATCCGCAGCCGCGAAGAGTTCGAGTGGCCGAACATTCAGTACCATTTCCTGCCGGTGGCGATTAACTATAACGGCTCCAACGCGGTTAAAGAGCACGGCTTCCAGTGCCACGTGGGCTCCATGCGCTCCCCGAGCCGCGGGCACGTGCGTATCAAATCACGCGATCCGCACCAGCATCCGGCGATCCTGTTCAACTATATGTCCCACGAGCAGGACTGGCAGGAGTTCCGCGACGCGATCCGCATCACCCGCGAGATCATGCACCAGCCGGCGCTGGACAAGTACCGTGGCCGGGAAATCAGCCCGGGCGTCGAATGCCAGACCGACGAGCAACTGGACGAGTTCGTGCGTAACCACGCCGAAACCGCGTTCCACCCGTGCGGCACCTGCAAGATGGGCTACGACGAGATGGCGGTGGTCGACGGTGAAGGCCGCGTTCACGGGCTGGAAGGGTTGCGCGTGGTGGATGCGTCGATCATGCCGCAGATTATTACCGGCAACCTGAACGCTACCACCATTATGATCGGTGAGAAAATTGCCGATGCCATTCGCGGCAGCGAGCCGCTGGCGAAGAGCACGGCGGCGTATTATGTGGCGAACGGGGCGCCGGTTCGCCGCTGAGTGCGAACGGCTCCCCTCACCCTAACCCTCTCCTCTTTGGGGAGAGGGCTGGGGTTAGGGGAAAGCTTTTAACCTCGAAATTCCTCAAGCTTTTTAATCTGCCGCCCTTCCCCGTCGAAATTCTCCGCCGCCAGCCAGGCGCGCAGCTCCGCATCCCTTTGCGGCCATTCGCCGTCAATAATCGAGAGCATATCGCTGTCGCGGGTGCGCCCTTTACGCACCAGCTTCTGGCGCATTCGCCCTTCCCAGACAAAGCCCAGCCGCTCGGCCGCGTTGCGAGAAGCGGTGTTCATCGAATCGCACTTCCACTCCAGCCGCCGGTAGCCGTGTTCAAACGCATTTTTCAGCAACAGCCACACCGTTTCGGTGCCCATCCGGGTACCTTTCATCTTCCGCGACCAGGTCACGTGGCCGATCTCCACCGATCCCAGCAGCCGCTCGTTAGCCATATAGCTCACCAGCCCCACCGCTTTTTCAGTGCGTAAATCGATCACCGCATAAGGGACCAGATCGTCATCCATCACCTTGCCGAGCACCCAGTGCGCGGTGGCTTCCACGCTTTCAGGCTGCGTGCTGGCAAGCCACGTCCAGTCGCTGTCGTCGCCCAACGCGTAGGCTTCATAGAGATCGGCCGCGTGGCGATCGGCATCCAGCGGCTCCAGACGGCAGTACTGGCCGAACAGCGGCGTGCGGGTTAACGCCCGCGCGCCTTTCCAGCCTGGAACGATATCGTTAACGGTTTGACCATGTTGATTGATTTCGGGCACGGCGATGACTCCCTGAAAGGTAAGGAGTTTGTTATAGCAGGTTAAAAAGCGGGCGAAAAGAGAGGATTTACAGGCCGGGTAACGTGGAACCGCCACCCGGCATAGAATTACTTCAGCAGCTTGACCGTCGCGTCGATGTCGATTTCATCTTCGGTAAAGATCATCGTCGTGTTCTGGAAGGTAGTGATCGCCAGCTTCTTCACCGTACGCATTTCGCCCGGCTTCTTGTCGGATTTTGGTTTGATGCTGTTCATCAGCAGCCCCACCGACAGCACCGCGTTCTCTTTGTCGATTTTGGTATCAACGGGCTCTTCTTCGCTGAATACCACGAAGGATTTGATCGAGGTGAGCTTCACGCGCTCGCCCGCAATATAGAGGTGCTTACTTTCGGGGATCACCTTCACCGCATAGGCGGAGAGGCCTTTAGTATTGGTGGTTGGCTCGAAGGTCACCGCAGCGTCTTTCTTAATCAGATCGGGGTTCGCGACCTTAATCACATGAAAATAGCGGTTGTCGCCGTTTTCATCTTTGATAAATCCAAAGCCTTTATCTTTAAACCACGTTGTGATTGTACCGTTCATCGCTGTTACCGCCTGTCAGATCGTAATGACTAAAGTTTTGCAGCGCGCAGTGTAATGCACAATGGCGGAGGAGACAAAAAAAAGCCCCTGCACGGAGGCAGGGGAAAACTCATGTCAGAGCTTTTTAGTATTGTGTATTTAGTTGAACACCATCCCACCATCAATTAAGAGCGACTGGCCGGTCATGTAGTCGGAATCCGGCCCGGCGAGGTATGAGACGCAGGCGGCGACATCTTCCGGCTCGGACAAACGGCCAAGCGTAATGCGTTTGGCAAAGGTTTCTGTCCCGTAGCCGAGCGGTTTACCCGCCGCCTCGGAGACCTGGCGGTCGATTTCCGCCCACATCGGCGTTTTGACGATGCCCGGGCAGTAGGCGTTAACGGTGATCCCCAGCGGCGCAAGGTCCCGTGCGGCCGTCTGGGTTAAGCCGCGTACCGCGAACTTGCTGGAACTGTAGACCGCCAGCTCAGGGTTGCCGGTGTGGCCCGCCTGGGAGCAGGCGTTGATGATTTTGCCGCCGTGCCCCTCTTTGCGAAACGCGTCGATGGCAGCCTGAATGCCCCAAATCACTCCTTTCACGTTGATGTTGTAGACCTTGTCGACAATCTCCGGCGTGATGGATTCGATGGGCGTAGACGGCGCAATCCCGGCGTTATTGACGATAACGTTGAAGCCACCCAGCGCGGTACGGGCTTTCTCCACCGCGGCAAATACCTGCTCGCGGTCAGAAACATCGACCTTCACGGCGACGGCGTTGCCGCCGTTTCGGATGATCTCATCGGCGACGGCCCTTGCCGTCTCATCGTTATAGTCGGCGATGGCGACGGCAAAGCCATCTTTCACCAGACGAAGCGCAATCGCTTTACCAATCCCCTGGCCTGAGCCTGTTACGAGAGCCACTTTTTGCATTTCTCTGTCCTTATATTGATTCATAAAATCTGGCTGAGATGGAGCTGGCCCATCAGCAGCGGGTTATCGCTGTAGTCGACGGGAATGGCCACCACGGCCGGGCCATCGACATCCATCGCCGCACGCAGCGTGGGTTCCAGCGCCTCGGCGCTCTCCACGGCGAAGCCTTTCGCGCCGAACGCGTCGGCATAGACTTTGAAATCGACCGGGCCGAACTCCACGCCGGAAAGACGCTGGTATTTTTTCTCTTCCTGAATCGCCACCATGTTGTAGGCGTTATCCACCCAGATGATGTGCAGCACGTTGGCGTTGAGGCGCACGGCGGTTTCCAGCTCCATGCTCGACTGCAAAAAGCCGCCGTCACCGGAGACCGACACCACCTTGCGCCCCGGGTTGACCAGCCACGCGCCAATCGCCCACGGCAGCGCGACGCCCATGGTCTGCTGACCGTTGGAGATCATCACCTGACGCGCGCGGAAGCTGTAGAGGTAGCGGGCGATCCAGATGTGGAAGCTGCCCATATCGACGGTGAGCGTCACGTCGCTGTTCACGATGTCCTGCATGGCACGCACGATGCGCAGCGGGTGCAGGGCAAACTGGTTGAGCGAGGCGCCGCGACGGTCGAGGAGATCGCGCTGATGCTGGCGATCGACCAGAATTTCTGACGCACGCTGGCTCAGCTCCAGCTTGTGCTCAATCCGGTTAGCGAGCAGGTTCAGCGTTTCAGCGATGTCCCCCACCAGTTCAAGATCGGGAACATACTTGCGCTCCTCGTAGGCGGGCAGCACATCAATGTGCACCAGCGTCGCGTCGCCGCTGTTCCACATGGACGGCTCGTATTCCACCGGGCTGTAGCCGATGCAGATAATCAGATCCGCCAGATGCAGCAGCCGGTCGCCCGCCTGGTTGTTGAACAGGCCGACGCGTCCGGCAAAGCGGGTGAAGTGCTCCTGGTTCACCGCCCCGGCGGCCTGGTAGGTGCTGGTAACCGGAATGCGGCTTTTCTCCAGCAGCTTGCGCAGCGCGGCGCTGTTCGCGGGCTGGCTGGCCATCAGGCCGAGTAAGATGACCGGGTTTTTGGCCTTCTCGATAAGCTTCGCCACGTCGTTAATGGCGGATTCCGGTGCCGGCCCCATCAGCGCGGGACCGCTGGCGGGCAAAACCGCCCCCGTGGTGGGCTGGTCGACAATATCCTGCGGCAGGCTAACGAACGCGCCCCCCGGCCTACCGTGCTCGGCAGCGCGAAACGCGTTAGACACCACCTCGGCAATCGCGTCCGGGGAGTTCACTTCCACGGCGTATTTCGTCACCGGGCTGAACATCGCGACGGTATCCATGCTCTGATGCACCAGCTTGGCTTTATCCGCCCGCTTCACCGCCCCGCCCAGCGCTACCACCGGGTCGCCTTCGCTGTTGGCGGTGGCGATGCCGGTGATCAGGTTCGAACAGCCCGGCCCGGAGGTGACCAGCGCCACCCCGGCTTTGCCGGTCAACCGCCCAACTGCCGCCGCCATAAACGCGGCGTTGGCCTCGTGTCGCACCGGAATGATCTCGATGGAGGAGTCCAGCAGGGAGTCAAACACCTTGTCGATTTTCGCCCCCGGTATGCCGAACACCTGCTTCACGCCCTGCGCTTCCAGCTGGCCGACAACCATATCGGCGCCGTGCGCCCACTGACGTGACTGTTTCTCACTGTTCACGGTAGTACTCCTGTTAATTTTCGACGGCGCGGATAGCCGCATCAAGGTTGCTGGGGTGCAGGTTGGCCTGTAAAAATGCGCTGTCGGCGGGCAGGTCAATCATCAGCTTGTGAATTTCGCCGAAGGTGAGCACGCCGCTCTCCAGCTGGTAGTCGAGCAGATGTCCCCCGCCCTGGCGATCGTCGGTGATGAAATGCTCGTGATAGCCCGCCACGTTGATGCCCTGCATATGCTGCGGCGTGCGGAACCCGACCAGCACCCCTTCGCGCTGGTTAAAGCGGAACACCGGCTGGTCGTCCAGCACGTCGGTCATCGCCCGGTACGGCGGCGTCTGGCGCGGCACCGTGCGGGTGTGGGCGTGGCGGAAGTTGCCGTCGATGCGCAGCGCGCAGAACAGGTTATCGGAGGGGATCTGCTGGTCGATGACGTCGTGGATCTGCTGGCGGCTGACCGGCCCGTCGAAGGTTTTGCGGTACTGGGGCTGGAACCAGGTCATCACCGCGAACGGCGTTTTCTGCTCCGGCTTCGCAGCCCGGGCGCTGCCGTCGGCGCGCAGCTGGTATACCTGGCTGCTGAAGGCAATCATTTCGCCGTCCAGCTCGTTAAAGGTGCCGAGGCCAAAATCACCGTGTGCCAGCAGGTCGGCGATGGTGGTCTCCCCTTCGTAGACGCCGCTTAGCAGGGCGCTCATTAGCGATGTCTGATAGATCACGCTGTCAGGATGCTGAGCCGAGAACCCGCGCAGGGTCTCGCACAAGCTCGCCTCACAGTCGCAGGCAGATGAATGCATCATCATGCTGGTCCTCTTCAACTTTATTTAGAAAGGTTAAATAAATGTTGACCCGATTCAGCAGAGAGTTCCAATATAGAAACCATGCTGGTTTGAGACGTTTTAGATATGGAACTTCGTTATCTGCGGTATTTTGTCGCCGTTGCACGCGAGCGACACTTCACCAAAGCGGCCAAAGCGCTGGGTATTTCACAGCCTCCTCTGAGTCAGCAGATCAAACGGCTCGAAGAGGAAGTGGGTACGCCGCTGTTCAGGCGCCTGACGCGTGGCGTGGAGCTGACCGAGGCGGGAGAGGCCTTCTATGAGGACGCCTGTAAGATCCTGGCGCTGAGCGACGCCGCGCTGGAGAAAGCCCGGGGCATCGCGCGCGGGCTGAACGGCAGCCTGTCGATTGGGATCACCAGCTCTGACGCTTTTCATCCCAAAATTTTTGCGCTGATTCGCCAGTTTCAGGTGCAGAACATGGCGGTGCAGGTTCACCAGGTGGAAGCCAATATGTCGTCGCTGACGACGATGCTGGCGGAGGGTGAGCTGGATATCGCCTTTGTGCGCCTGCCGTGCGAGAGCAGTAAGGTGTTCGAATTAAAAATCCTCGACCGGGAGCCGATGGTGGTGGCGCTGCATCGCGACCATCCGCTGGCGGCGTGCGGTTCGCTGGCATTAGAGCAGCTTCGGGATACGCCGGTGGTGCTGTTCCCGCAGGAAGTCGCGCCGGGTCTGTATGACCGGGTTTACGGCTGCTGCGAGCGGGCCGGAATAAACGTGCAGCGCGCGCTGCAATCGTCGCAGCTTTCCTCCTCCCTGAGCATGGTCTCCGCGGGCGGCGGATTTGCGCTGGTACCGAAATCCATGGCGGCCATTTCACCGCCGAATGTGACCTATCATGCGCTGAGCTCACCGGAGCTCTACACCGATATCGCGCTCTGCTGGCGGCGGTTTGAACGCTCGCGGACGGTGAAGCGGTTTTTGGGGATGATGAGCGAGGGGTAGCTACGGTGCGGCAGTGCCCGGCGGCGCTGCGCTTGCGCGGGCCTACGGTTCGTGTCGCGGGTTGGTTGGCTTGTTCGCGGTTTTGTAGGCCGGGTAAGGCGTAGCCGCCACCCGGCAATGCCCTTCTGGAAGCCGCCTCGCAAACTTTTAAGCAACCTTATGTAATTCAGGGTTATCCCCTTTCCTTCCTTTTTTCACCGCCGTAAAGTGCCTGCGTTGCGGCACATCCGTAACCGGGCGTAGGAACCCGTTAGCATAACATGACGTTTTTTTAGACAAAGAGGATGCTAAATGGCGACTACCCCAGGATTTTCTTACGCGCTATCTGAGGAAAGCGCAGTTCATCACCTCATCAACACTTCAGTTTCCGATTCTGCTGATCTTTTTGAACTGGCCGATGCCTGCACTGCGTATGTCAGTGTGCTGGTGGAAACTGACGACGCAGTGACGTTTGCCACGCTCTGTAAGCGATTGCTGGAGACGCTGAAGCGGCTGCGGGAATGCTGTGACTCGGAACTTCCACCGTATCTGGTTGAACAGTTGGTTGCGGGGGAAAAGATCACCTCCAGCGTGCCGGACTGCTGGCAGGAGACGACGCTGCAGGTGGACTATGTCGTGGCGTTAACGCTGGCGGTGATGGGCGGGGCATTGCCTGTGAGCGTGGCGAAAGAACTCACCGGGCTGCTGCATGATATGGTCTGGCTGCTGGCGGAGTTTGTGAAGGAGCCTTATATAACGGCGCACTGAGGCGGGTGATGGGAGGCCGGGGTTCTGCTGGGTAAAAAGCGGATTCTCGGCCTTATGCAAACAACAACATTGTTTGTTGAATGTCTGTTAAGAGCGAACATAAGACGCAACACTGAATATATTAAAGACTGGTGGTTCCAGACCGATTATTAAATCCTCAAATACGAGACCATACGCTGGATGAGGCACCGCAAACATAAAAATTTTTTATTTAATATTATTCATGAACAATGGAAATTCAGTGAAATTGTTGTATAATTCATTCGCACATGTCCCCTGCGGTATGGTGCATTCTCCTAGAGCCAATTCCAGTTAGAAATTATGGACAGAAATAATGATAGACAGTTCCTACGAATCTCTTGAAGTTGATCTTAACTCAATTTATTCTGACGATAAAACGAATATAATGGGTAAAATAAACACTGTTTCTGATTATATTGGCATTATAAGCAATATAGATCATGGTAAATTTTATCGCGGACAAGGAGACGCAAGATGGAGAATAGTGTCATCTCTAACAAGGGCTATCTTCCCAAGTAAAAAGGACTTTCTTAATAAAAAAGAGAAGAATGAAATCGACTACAGAAAATTAAGGATATGTATAGACTCTCGTATTAACGATATATTCAATGCATATGTAATATTTAAAAACAACTTACCAACATACATATCAGAGATTGAATCCAAAGAGTTCCTT
Organism: Enterobacter chuandaensis; assembly: GCF_039718975.1. Classification (NCBI taxonomy): domain Bacteria; kingdom Pseudomonadati; phylum Pseudomonadota; class Gammaproteobacteria; order Enterobacterales; family Enterobacteriaceae; genus Enterobacter; species Enterobacter chuandaensis. The sequence goes on along the minus strand of NZ_CP097173.1, from coordinate 1,259,339 downwards.
ATAAACTCAAATTTATCTATACTGCTATTAGCTCAACATTATGGTTTACCTACTCGATTTATTGACGTATCAATTAATCCGCTGATTGCATTGTACTTTGCCGTGTCAAAATCTACAATCAAAACACAAGACCCTGCGGCAGTATTTGTCTATGATAGTGAAGCATATCTTACAGGGGATGAATTTGATTATGCCACAAAAAATCTTGTTGAATCAATTAAATTCTCGCATGCAAACACACGTTCTGAACAAGGCTCATTTAGAGAGATAGCTAAATTAAGTAGTTTTGGTTATCGTTTTATGTCTGTGACTCCAATACCTACGCTAACGGACACCTTGAGCATTGAACATTATTCATTTGATAAAAGAATGCAGTCTCAAGAGTGTCTTTTTTTGTTTCATAATAATTTTGAGAAACCTTTTCAAGCTAAAAATGAAAAGAATCTAAACAAAATAATAATTAACAATCCATATAGAATAAAAAAAGAGCTAATGAATTTAGGTATTGTAGAATCCAAGATATACCCATCACTATCAGGATTCAGCAATACTCTTTTAAATAGAAAAATAAACAATGATTTTTCATTCTTTGACTAATGACTGATGATGTCGAATTAATAAAACCGCTGCTTTAAAAATTATCGCAGCGGATTTTTCCAAGTTAAACTTTTAACGGAACGATGACCATAACATTTTAGAGAAAATTGGCAATTGTTGTGACTGCAAAACAATAAAATTAATGACGTTTAACATCTTCTCTTGGCACAAAGCGGACGCAGCTTTTACACACATCCATATACTGCTGTAAGCAAAACAATCACCCACAACAATCCTTCTCACCAAACAATTCCTGAATACGCTCCGCAAATCAAACAAATACCCAAAACCGAACCATCCACTTTTATCTCTCACCACCACCTGTACTGTTTCCATCCTGGAAACAAGGTGCAAGAATGCACATAGTTTCAAGAGCGCCTTTCGACCCAGCGGCCAGTCATTTTCCCAACCAATCACTCGCCTTGGACGATCTTTACCGGGTACTAAAGAAGGAACACTATCTGTAACCCGACGACATGCGAAAGCGCTTTCCCAGCCTGAACAGGATGAAATACCGGGAAAATGGTGGGTCATTGATGTGAGTGGCGAACACTTACGAGTAATGTTTTTTGCTGATTTTGAGCGAGGAAAGATTTTCATCAAACACATCAGCACACAAGCAGAGTATGACAAGCTCACGGACTACTACCGGAGAACGAAAGAATGAATTATGCAGCAGCCATCAAAGCGGCAAACGATCTGACAAACGAACTCCCTTTCCTTGGCTCAAGCCCATCACGACAAGACTATGAGGATGCGCTGGCACTGGTGGAGTATCTGATCGAGCACGACCCCGATAACCCGCTCGTAGACATGCTCACCGCCAAAATCGATAAATACGAAAACGAGTCCCCGGAGTTTGCAGATTTTAACGCGCGTGTTGCCAGCATTCCGTCAGGCGTTGCGTTATTGCGAACGCTGATGGATCAGTACCAACTCACTCAGAGCGATTTCGAGAACGAAATAGGCAAGAAGTCGCTGGTGAGTCGGATCCTGAACGGACAACGCACGTTAACGCTGGATCATATGCGGGCACTGGCGAAGCGTTTTGATTTGCCAGTGAGTGCGTTTGTGGGGAATTAATGCGAGGTTTTCACCCAGACCAATTCCCCTGTTTAATACCAGTATCTCACTCACCCCGGCCCTTCGCTCCCCGCCGCCAGCAGCGGCACCACCACGTCGCTGATGGGCACCGCAATCCCGTGCTTGCGGCCGTAGCGCTGGATCACGCCGTTGCGGATATCCCACTCCATCGGGCGATCCGCCTGACGGTCGGCAAGGATCGAGGTGCCCAGGTCCTCAGGCGCGCGCTGAAAGTTCACCAGAATCTCCTCCGCCACCGCATCGTCCAGCATCGCCCCCTCGGCGCGGGCGACGGTAAGTCCCTCACGCAGGTAGGCTAGCCCCAGCTCGCTAATATCCTCGCGCCTGAACATCCCGGCGCGGCGGTTGGCCAGCACCATCAGCCCGGCGACCGCGTTTTGCAGCAGCTTGCGCCAGGCGACGGTAGGGAAATCTGCCGAGAGCTCAACTTCACAGCGCGTTCCGCGAAGCGCCTCCACTACCCGCTGCGTCTGCGGCACGTCCGGCAGCGTCAGGCGCGGCTTCGCCCGCAGCCACACGGAGGCATCCGGCTCGCGCTGGGCCGGGAACCAGACCACCGACGGCAGCACCGTCGCGCCATTGACCAAAGGCTCAAGCTGGGCTTTTTGCTCCACGCCGTTTTGCAGCGCACAGACCACGGTGTGTTCATCGCACAGGGCCCGCAGCCATCCGGCGCTGTCGACATTTTGCGTCGTTTTTACCGCCACAAAAACGAGATCGACGGGGCGCGTAATGACGGACGGATCGGTCAATACCGGACCGGGCACGACAGTTTCGCCCTCGTCGTGGCGCAGGCGCAGTTCCGGATGCGCAGTGCGTCCGCACAGCAGCGGCGTGCGGCCCGCGTCATGCAATACCGCGGCAATGGTGGTCCCGATTGCGCCAGGCCCAATCAGCGCAATCACTGGATTGTCAGACATGGTTAACTCCCCTTTTCGCTAAGCCTGCTAACAGTTATACCACCCTGAAAAGTGAGCGCCACGTCGTTGTCTATACTCAACACACAACAGACAACGGAGTGCGCCATGCCTTTACCTGATTTTAAGTCCTCTGAACCTTTTACCCTCGGCATCGAACTCGAACTGCAGGTGGTTAATCCGCCGGGCTACGATCTGAGCCAGGACTCGTCCGCCCTCATCGCCGCCGTCAAAGACGAGATCAAAGGCGGCGAGGTTAAGCACGACATCACCGAAAGCATGCTCGAAATCGCCACCGGCGTGTGCCAGACCATCGACCAGGCGGCGGCGCAGTTCTCGGTGATGCAGCAGAGCATCCTGCGCGCAGCGGCGGAGCAGCATATCCAGATCTGCGGCGGCGGAACGCACCCGTTCCAGAAGTGGCAGCGGCAGGAGGTGTGCGACGACGAGCGCTATAACGTCACGCTGGAGCGCTTTGGCTACCTGATTTTGCAGGCGACGGTGTTCGGCCAGCACGTGCACGTCGGCTGCCGGACCGGGGATGACGCCATTTACCTGCTGCACGGCCTGTCGCGCTTCGTGCCGCACTTTATCGCCCTGGCGGCCGCCTCGCCGTACATGCAGGGCACCGACACAAAGTTCTCCTCGTCGCGGCTCAACATCTTCTCCGGGTTCCCGGATAACGGCCAGATGCCTTGGGTTAACAGCTGGCAGGAGTTCGAGGGGCTGTTCCGCCGCCTGAGTTCAACCAGCATGATCGACAGCATTAAAGATCTGCACTGGGACATCCGCCCCAGCCCGCACTTCGGCACCGTGGAGGTGCGGGTGATGGATACGCCGCTGACGCTCGGCCACGCGATTAACATCGCCGGGCTTATTCAGGCGACGTCCCACTGGCTGCTGACCGCGCGGCCCTATAAGCATCAGGAAAAAGATTTTCTGCTCTACCGCTTTAACCGTTTTCAGGCGTGTCGCTACGGGCTGGAGGGGATCCTGACGGATGTGCACACCGGCGAGCACAAAACCGTGGCGGAAGACATTGCCTGGCTGCTGGAGCAGGTTGCGCCGTCGGCCGAGAAGCTCGGTGCGGCGAGCGCGATAAATGAAATTGCCCTGCTGTTAAAGCAGGGCAAGAGCGAGGCGCAGCGCATGCGGGAGTTTATTGCCGACGGTGGCTCGCTGATTTCTCTGGTGCAGAAGCACTGCGAGCTGTGGGCGACGAGTCCGTAAGGCCGTGGCCCCACTCGCGCAGGCGCTGGAACAGCACGAACAGCGCGGGGATAAACATAATCCCCACCACCGTCGCCACCAGCATGCCGCTGAACACCGTGGTGCCGATGATGCGGCGGCTCTGGGCACCCGCCCCGGTCGCCAGCATCATGGGCAATACGCCGATGATGAACGACACGGCGGTCATCATCACCGCGCGGAAGCGGCGCGATGCCCCTTCCCGCGCGGCATCGACAATCTCCATCCCGTCCATCCGCCGCGCGCGGGCGAACTCCACGATAAGAATCGCGTTTTTCGCCGCTAACGCGATCAGCAAGACCAGGCCAATCTGCACGTACACGTCGTTGGCGTAGCCCGCCATCCATAGCCAGAGCAGCGCCCCGCCGATGGCGAACAGCACCGAAAGCATCACGCTCGCCGGGAGCGTCCAGCTCTCATACTGGGCGACGAGGAACAACCACGCCATCACCACCGCCGCCAGCACGATCCATATCGCCTGATTGCCGGTCTGCTGCTCCTGATACGACATGCCGCTCCAGGCGTAGTCGTACCCGGCAGGCAGGCTCTGCGCCAGAATTTCGCCCATCGCCGCCATCGCGGTGCTGCTGCTTACCCCTTCCGCTGCCGAACCGCTTACCGATACCGACGGGAACTGGTTGTACTGCTGAATAAATGGCGCGCCGACGGTCGGCGTGATGGTGACGAGGTTGCTCAGGCGCACCCGCTCGCCGCTGTTGCTGCGCACGAACAGCTCGCTGATTTGCTCCGCGCGCTCACGCCACTGCATTTCGTTCTGCATTACCACGTGGTAGACGCGGTTGTTGACGCTGAAATCCCCGGCGCGGGTGCCGCCGAAGGCGGTTTGCAGGCTGCTGAAGATACGCGACACCGGCACGTCGAGCCGGGCCGCACGCTCGCGGTCAACGGTTAACGTCAGCTGCGGCACGTTGCTGCTCCAGGTGGTGAACACGCGGCTCAGCTGCGGATGCTGGTTGGCTTTTGCCAGCACCTCACGCGTGACGCGCTCCAGCTCCGCCGGGCTCTGCCCCGCCTGCGCCTGAATGCGCAGGTCGAAGCCAGAGGCATTGCCCAGCCCCGGCAGCGTCGGCGGCGCGAAGGTCATGATGGTCGCTTCCGGCAGGGCCAGCAGCTGGCGCTGCAGGGTGCCCATCACTTCATCCAGCGGCGGGCGCTCGCTCCAGTCTTTCAGCATGATGGAGATAAACCCGCCGTTCGACGCGCTGGTGCCGTTGAGGATGTTAAACCCGGAGACCTGAATCACGTCTTCCACCGCCGGGTTTTTAGCGATCAGCTCGCGCGCGGTGTTCATCACCGCTTCGGTGCGCTCCAGCGAGGCCGCCTCCGGCAGCTGGACGCTGGCGAAGAAGTAGCCCTGGTCTTCCTGGGGCAGGAAGCCTTTCGGCATCGACATAAAGCTGAACGCCACCACGACCGCCGCGCCCGCGGTGGCCAGCAGCGCCAGCCACGGACGCAGGTTTAATACGTTCACGATGCGGGTGTAGAAACCGCGCGTGGCGTCCAGCCCACGGTTAAAGGCGCGATAGACTGCTGCAGGTTTCTCCGGGCGCGGGCGCAGCAGCATCGCACACAGCGCGGGCGTCAGGGTCAGCGCCACCAGGCTTGAGAGCGTGACGGCGGTGGAGAGCGTCACCGCGAACTGGCGGTACAGCTCGCCGACAATCCCCGGCAGGAGCGCCACCGGCACAAACACTGCCAGCAGCACCAGCGTCGTCGCGATGACCGGCCCGGCAATCTGGCGTAGCGCCAGCGCGGTCGCCGCCGTGCGGCTCTGCCCTTCCGCGATCAGCGTTTCGACGCTCTCCACCACCACGATGGCGTCATCCACCACCATGGTCAGCGCCAGAATAATGGCGAACAGGCTCAGCGTGTTGGCGGAGTAGCCGAGCGCGTAGAGCACCGCAAAGGTGCCCACCAGCGATACCGGAATGGCGAGGGCGACAATCAGCGTCGCGCGCCAGCTTTGCAGGAACAGGGATACCACGACTACAACGGCCAGCATGGTCAGCGCCAGCGAGACGCCAATCTCTTTGATGGTGGCGGCAACGAACGAAGTGGTGTCGAATTTAACTTCATAGACCAGGTCGTCCGGGAAGCGCGTCGAGAGGCGATCCAGCTCCGCGCGCACCGCGTCGGCCACGCGCAGGGCGTTAGCGGACGGCGCAGGATAGATGCCGAGGTAGGCGGAGTCATGCCCGTTCAGCTGTGCGCCGGAGCTGTAGCTGCGCGAGCCAAGCTCGATGGTGGCGACATCCTTCAGGCGCACCAACTGGCCCATCTCGCCCGCACGGATGATGATGTCGGCAAAGTCTTCGGCCTGATTTAAGCGCCCCAGCCCGTTGATGGTCAGGGTCTGCTGCTGGCCGTTAAACACCGGCGGCGTGCCGACCTGGCCTGCCGCCCCCTGCACGTTCTGCTCGCGCAGCGCCTGGGCCACGTCGTCGGTGGTGACGTTCAGGGCGTTCATGCGGTCCGGACGCAGCCAGATGCGCATGCTGTAATCGCGCGCGCCGAACATCTGCACCTGCCCGACGCCCGGCAGGCGGGACAGCGCCTCGCGCACATGGGTGCTGGCGTAGTTGCTGACGAACAGCGGCGTGTGGGTGTTATTCGGTGAGTAAAGGCTTACCCCCATCATCAGGTTAGTGGCGCGCTTGCGCACCTGCACGCCGTTTTGCTGCGCCTCGGTCGGCAGCTGCGCCAGAGCCTGCGACACGCGGTTCTGCACGTCGATGGCGGCGAGGTCCGGGTCGGTGCCCGCCGCAAAGGTAATGTTCAGGCTGTAGCTGCCTTCGTCCGAACTCGTGGACTCCATATAGAGCATGTGATCCACACCGTTCAGCTGGGTTTCCAGCGGCGTGGCGATGGCCTCCGCCACGTCAGACGAGCTGGCGCCCGGCCAGCTGGCAGACACGTTTACCACCGGCGGCGTGATCTGCGGGTACTGCTCCACCGGGATAATCCTCAGCGCGATGGCCCCCAGCAGGGTAATGACCAGCGCAATCACCATCGCGAAACGCGGGCGTTTGATGAAAAACGTCAGCATGATGGCTCCTTAATTGAGTATCTGGACGGCAGCGCCGGGCTGCACGCGCTGCGCGCCGTCAGTAATCGCTCGCTCACCGGGCTTCACGCCGGAGGCAATCTGGAACTGCTGGCCGATCTGCCCGGTGACCTTCAGCGGACGCCTTTCGGCCTTGCCGTCGGCGTTAACCACCCAGGCGAAGAACCCGGCGCCGTTCTGCTGGACCGCGGTGGCGGGCAGGGTCAGCACCGGCTGCTCGCTGGCCGGGCGCAAATACACGTTTACGTTGCCGCCGGGCAGGAGCTGATGACGCGGGTTGGCAAACTCGGCGCGCAGCATCACGCTGGCGGTCTGCGGATCGATGCGGTTGTCCACGGACGTCAGCTCGCCGCTGACGCGCTGGCCGTTGCTGTCAATGAATGCCTGCCAGGCCTGCTTCATGGCGCTGATATCCGCATGCTGTCCGGCTTTGGTGGCAAATGCGCCCTCTTCCAGCGCAAAGGCGATGCGAATGGGATCGAGCTGCACGACCTCCACCAGCACGCCGCTGGCAGGATTCACCAGGCTGCCGACGTGGAACTGGCTGTGCCCCACGCGGCCATCAATCGGCGAGGTGATGCGGGTGTAGTTCAGCGTGACGCTGCGGGTATCGAGCCGGGCTTTCGCCTGCTCCAGTGCGGCGCTCGCCACGTCCCGCTGCATGCGGGCGTTATCCACGTCGTGACGGCTGATGGCGTTGCTGCTGCCCAGACTTTCAAAGCGGGAAAGCTGCTGCTGCGCCTGACGCAGCGTGGCTTCGGCGCTTCTCACTTCGGCCTGCGCCAGGCGCAGGGCGGCGCGCGGCTCGGCGTCGTCCAGCTCGAACAGCACGTCGCCTTTTTTCACGTACTGCCCGTCGCGGAAGTGGATTTGAGTGATCACGCCTTCCGTACGCGCGCGCAGCTCAACGGTGTGGATAGCTTCGACGCGGCCCGGGATCTGGCGCTCGGCGGCATGGACGGTCTTCTCCACGGCGGCGACGCGAACGGGAATGGCGGCGAATGCGGATTGCAGCGTGCAGGCGAGGAGTGCGAACAGGAGCGGGAGTTTCATTACGAAGTACCTCAGTGTTTTCCCCTCACCCTAACCCTCTCCCCAAAGGGGAGAGGGGTGTGGGGTCTTTGTTATGCAGCCTTACGGAACCTGCGGGTCAGTCGCTTCTCTATTTCGACGACGAAGAACATCACGCCCGCCACCGCCAGAGTCACAAACCAGTAGCGCAGCGGTAGCGCTTCGGTACCGAACAGCATCTGCATAAACGGCAGGTAGATAATCGCCGCCTGGAGCAGGAACAGCACGCCCGTCACCAGCCAGATCCCTTTGTTCGCCAGCAGGCCGCGGTTCAGGGAGAACCCTTCGGTGTTGCGGCAGTTAATCATGTACACCCACTGGGCGCAGACCAGCATCTGCAGCAGCACGGTGCGGATGAACTCCGCGCTGTGGCCGCGCGGGGCCAGCCAGGCTTCCAGCGCAAAGGCGGCGATGGCAATCATGGTACCGACGAAGGCCACGCGCCACACGGCGTAGGCGTCCATCACGTGCTGCCCGGTCTGGCGCGGCGGACGGCGCATGATGTTGCGCTCTGCAGCCTCAAAGGCCAGACCGAAGGAGAGCGTGGCGGAGGTGGCCATGTTCATCCACAGAATCAGCACTGGCGTCAGCGGAATAATGTTCCCCGCCAGCAGCGCAATCACAATCAGCAGACCCTGCGCCAGGTTGGTCGGCATGATAAACAGAATGGTCTTCTTCAGGTTGTCGTAAACGCGACGCCCCTCTTTCACCGCGCTGGCGATGGTGGCGAAGTTATCGTCCGTCAGAACCATGTCCGCCGCCTCTTTGGTCACCTCCGTCCCTTTGATGCCCATCGCGATGCCCACGTCCGCCTGACGCAGCGCCGGGGCGTCGTTCACGCCGTCACCGGTCATGCCGACGATTTCGCCTTTGTCCTGCAGCGCTTTCACCAGGCGCAGCTTATGCTCCGGGCTGGTACGGGCGAAGATGTCATACTTCACCGCCGCTTCCGCCAGCGCGGCGTCGTCCATTTTCTCCAGCTCGTAGCCGGTGACCGCCTGCTCGCTGTTGGTGATCCCCAGCATCTGGCCGATGCTCATCGCCGTCTGCGGGTGATCCCCGGTGATCATCTTCACGCGGATCCCCGCCTGCTGGCAGGCGTTAATCGCATCAATCGCTTCCGGACGCGGCGGATCCATCATCCCGGCGATGCCGAGGAAGATCAGGCCGTGGCTCAGGTCATCGTGGGTCAGTTCCTGCTCGCCGTTAGCCGGCTTAAACGCCGCGGCGACCATGCGCAGCCCCTGACGCGCATAGCGCTCCATCTCGCTTTCCCAGTACGCGCGGTTGAAGGCTTCCGCGCCGTTGCGGGTCTGCTGCTGAGCGCAGAGGGCGAATATCACATCCGGCGCGCCGGTGATCAGGATCTGCTCCTCACCGCCAATCTGGTAGTGGGTGCTCATGTACTTGTACTGCGAGTCGAACGGGATCTTGTTGATAAGCGTGGTCATGACAGGCTCGAGGCTGGCCTTCGCCGCCAGCACCTTCAGCGCCCCCTCGGTCGGCCCGCCGGTGATGCCCCACAGGCCGCGCTCGTCCTGAATCAGCTGGCTGTCGTTACACAGGTCGATGGTGCGCAGGTACTGCTCCAGCACGGTGCCCGGCTGGATCTGCACCGGCTCGTCGCTGCCTTCCAGGTAGATGTTGCCCACCGGCTCGTAGCTGTTGCCGTCCACGCGGTAGCAGGCGTCGGCGGTGATGATGGCTTTCACCGTCATCTCGTTCATGGTCAGGGTGCCGGTTTTATCCGAGCACACCACGGTCATCGCGCCCAGGGTTTCAACCGTCGGCAGCTTGCGGATAATCGCCCGCTTGCGCGCCATCGCCTGTACGCCCAGAGAGAGGATGATGGAAATAATCGCCGGCAGACCTTCCGGTACGGAGGCCACCGCCAGGCTGATCAGAGAGAGCAGCAGCTCGCCCATTGGGATCTCGCGGAACACCAGGCTGAAGACGAACAACGCGGCCATCATCGCCAGAATAATGGCGAAGATCGCTTTACCCAGCTTGTCCATCTGCACCAGCAGCGGCGTGCGGTGCTTTTCGATACCCGCCATCATCTGGTTGATGTGGCCGAGTTCCGTATCTTTACCGGTCGCCGTGACCACGCCGACGCCACCGCCCGCGCTCACGGTCGTCCCGGAGAAAACCATGTTGGTGCGATCGCCCAGCGGCAGTTCCCCACTCAGCGGATTCGTGTGTTTATCCACTACGGTGGATTCACCGGTCAGAATCGCCTCTTCCACGCGTAAATTATGCGCTTCGATTAAACGCATATCCGCCGGAATACGATCCCCCGCACGTAATACAATAATATCGCCCGGGACTATTTCAGTTGTCGGTATAGTTTCATGGTTGCCGTTACGAATAACACGCGCCTCGCTGGAGAGCATATTGCGAATACTCTTCAGAGATTTTTCCGCGTTGCTTTCCTGAATATGGCCAATTAAGGCGTTGATTACCGCCACGCCCAAAATAACCAGCGTATCGACCCAGTGGCCCATTACCGCCGTTAATACCGCGGCGGCCAGCAGGACATAAATCAGGACATCGTTAAAGTGGGCAAGAAAACGCAGCCAGCCCGGCTTGCCTTTTTTCTCCGGTAACGCGTTCGGGCCCTGTTTCTGCAGACGCGCCTGCGCTTCTGTACGGTCCAGACCACTGGCCTGGCTCTGCACGTGGGTAAGCACCTGCTCTGCAGTCTGCTGGTATGCCAGCCCGCCGGAAGGCGGCACGTTTGAGGACAATTTTTTTTCGGTCATCGTATTTTTCCTTCAATATCCGGTGAACAGAAGCCTGAAATCCTTTCTGGCTTAAATAAATTGATTTTAATGTCTTGCGGTTAAAATTGATCTACCGCAATATATTTACTGCTGGGTTATTCAGAATTGATTAAAATTATTTCGACGCGCTGATTTTTACAAAATATTTCTAAACCAACGCTAAACGAGGGGGAACCATGTTTGGTATTTATCGCGGACGACGCCTGGCGTTATACATTGTCGCAGCCATTGTTATTGCGACGTTAATTGGATACAGCACATATATGTTTGTAAAATTATTTTCGTGATAAAGACGTTTATTTACATAACGCGATATTAATATGAATGTCGGGTCGTATTTTGTTATTTATTCGCAAAATAATACCTGCGTTTTATTCAATTACGCCTGAGTGGCTGATATTGCTTTACGTTACAGGATGCCGGACAATGACATTTTTAACTGACGATTAACATTACAATGAAACACCCGTTAGAATCGCTGCTGACTGCGGGGGGCATTTTATTGATGGCCCTGATCTCTTGCTTACTGCTGCCCGCGCCGTCGCTGGGTCTGGTGCTGGCGCAGAAGCTGGTTCAGACCTTTCATATGGTCGATCTCAACCAGCTTTACACCATTCTGTTCTGCGTGTGGTTTTTACTGCTCGGCGCCATCGAATTCTTCATCCTGCGTTTCGTCTGGCGCCGCTGGTTTTCACTGGCGTCGTAGGCCGGTAAAGTCGCGCATGCCGTGGATCAGCGCTTCACACCAGGCCGCATAGTCGTGGCCGCTGGATGAGGGATGGAAGCTGACGCGGTACCCTTTCTCGCGCAATACCCGCTCGAAATCCTGCGTGGTGCGATAGATCCCCCCGCCCGGCCCCGTGGTTTCAAACTTTCCGGCCTGCAGCCAGAAGCGGACCGGATACGGCGGCGACTGCTGGTACTGGCGCGTCAGCCAGCCGGGCGCTTCGCCTTTCGGTGCCCACCAGTACGATCCAGAAAGACTCAGCACGTTGCCAAACAGGCGCGGGTAGCGCAGCGCCACCCATGAGGAGGCAATGCCGCCGTAGCTCGATCCCGCCAGCACCGTTTTCTGCCGCTGCACCGCGATGCCCTGCCCGCGTAACCACGGCAGCAGCTCGTGCGCCATAAAGTCGGCGAAATCCGGGTTCGGCGGCAGCTCGTTGCCGCGACGGGCGTGATCGAGGCTGTCGATAAACACCACGTTGACGGGCGGGAGATGGTGGCGGCCTATCAGGCCATCCAGCACGTTGGCAAAATGGTACTCGTCCTGATAAACCTGCCCGTCGAAAAGGATAAGCGTCCAGCGCGCAGGCTGCGTGCCACGCGGTTTGTAGATCGTCACCTCGCGGGAATTACCGAGGATTTTACTGGCGATGCTCTGGCGGCTTAACGATCCGTGGCGCAGCGGCTGGGCCGTGGCCTGCACGGAGCAATAGCGTGCCGGGCTGAGATCGACCAGCGAATAGCGGTTCCAGCGATCCGCCTTCTGTTGACCAAAGGTGTTCGGGTTAAGCGGATCGGCCTGGGCGCTTACCAGAATCGCGCGGCGTTGGTCGCGTGAGGTCCCCTCAACGATCGGCACATCGGGCGCGAGCTTGTACTGCATCACCGTGTCGGCGGGCACCACGTAGCTGCGAAACCAGACGTCGCTGTTGCCAAGGCGAAACAGCGGATCGTGATCCCCCGCCGGGGAGCCGAGAATAAAGACGTTATCCCGGGCGCCGCGCCACAGGAAGGTGACGCGCTTATGTTCTGCGTCTACCGGCTCCACCATCGGCGTTCCTTGCTGAATCTGTGCCTGCCAGAAGGCCTCGGTACTGCCACCGGCAACCACCGTTTTTGCCAGCATCTGAAGCGTCGGGCTTTCAGGCGTCAGCATCTGTACGCGCGGCAAAGCGGAAGTTTCTTTCATCCGCCACCGAAAGCGCCAAGGCTTACCCGCTTCACCGCGCAGCATCAGAGAGGTACCCTGCTTCACCGGCAGGGCAAACAGCAGCGTGTGTTCGCCATCCGCTGGCCCGCTTTCGATCAGCGTGCGGATGTTTTGGTTTTGCCCGTCCAGCAGACGCGCGTCCGTCACGCCGTTGAGCGTGGCGGAAACATAATTTTCACCCAGTTCAGGGAGTAAAAAGCAGACTTCACCGCTGGCATCAAATTTTCCCTGAATGTCTCCCCGCAGGGAGGACTGCTCGCATACTGCCGCCACGGCGGGCAGCGCCCCCATCCCTACCAGCAACCCACTCCATACCCTCTTCATTACCGCTTGTTCCCAGACGAAATTTGTTACCAACGCTAATGCACATGGTAATAATTTGCAATATCATCTAACGCGTTTTACCGGTGTTTTTATGGCGATAGCAACCAAGGATGTGTATAAAACATGTTTAAAAATAATAAGATAATGCAGCTCTGGCTGCTGAGCCTGGCCACGGCCAGCGTGGCAGTACAGGCAGAAACCACTGAAGAAACCATTACGGTGACGCAGGGAATAAGCCAGGAGCCGACCGCGCCCGTGAAGGGGATTGTGGCGACGAAAACCCTCTCTGCGACAAAAACCAGCGCGGAGATCGTTAAGACGCCGCAGTCGGTCTCGGTGATCACCCGCGATCAGATGAACATGCAGGACGTGACGTCCGTATCGCAGGCGCTGCGCTATTCGGCGGGCGTGTTTACCGAGTACCGCGGCTCATCGAACCGTAACGATGAGGTATTCGTGCGCGGCTTTAGCTATGTGCCGAAATTCCTCGACGGCCTGAGCTTCGGCGCTACGGCCTCGTCCCAGACGGGCGCAATTGATCCGTGGTTACTGGAGCGCGTGGAGCTGGTACGTGGTCCGGCGTCGGTTCTGTTTGGCCAGGTGAATCCGGGCGGGTTAATCAGCATGACCAGCAAACGTCCAACCGCGGAGCCTATTCGCAACGTGCAAATTCGCACCGGCAATAACGATCTGGCAGAAGCCGCGTTTGATTTCGGTGGCAGGCTCAGCGACGATGGCCGCGTGCTGTATCGCGTGAACGGTATTGCCCGCACCCAGCATAATCAGGTGGACGATTATAAAGAGACGCGGATGGCGATTGCGCCTGCCATCACCTGGTACCCGAACGACCAGACCCGCTTTACGCTGCTGACCAGCTACCAGAAGGATCCGGATGCGGGCTACCGCAACTTCCTGCCCGCCTACGGCACGGTTAAAAGCGTCGACGGGAAATACATCCCGCGCGACTTTAACGTCAGCGATCCAAATTACAACCAATCCTGGCGCGAACAGACAACGATCGGCTACGAGCTGGAGCATCAGTTCGCCGACGACCTCACCTTCCGCCAGAACGCACGTTACGCCGCTATCAGGCAAAAATACCGTTACCTCGTTTACGCCAGCAGCACGGCCAACAGCCCGGTATTAACGCGACGCGCGCAGCATGAAGAACGCACCACCAACGAGTTCGGCCTGGATAACCAGCTGGAGTACCTGCTGGAGACCGGCAGCGTCGGCCACACTCTGCTCAGCGGGTTCGACTACAAGACCAGCAAAGATAAACAGCTGCTGGCACGCGGGAGCGGTTCGCAGTACAACCTCGACTGGACGAACCCGGTGTACGGCGTGAACGTGGATGAAAGCACCTTCAAAACCGCCTCTAACGAGCAGCAAAATCTCGATCAGATGGGCCTGTACCTGCAGGATCAGATGAGCTGGAACCGCTGGGAGTGGCTGGTGTCCGGACGCTACGACTGGAGCGAAGTGCGCACCCGCGACTTCACCGACAGCAGCCTCACGCAGCAGAACGACAGCAAATTCACCTGGCGAACCGGCCTGCTGTACGCGTTCGACGCTGGCCTGTCGCCATACGTCAGCTACAGCACCTCGTTTGAACCAAACCTGCAAACCAACCGCGCGCCGGGCGTTGCGCCCTTCAAGCCGACCACCGGGGAGCAGACCGAGATTGGCCTGAAGTATCAGCCGGTCGATACCACGCTGATGACTCTCGCGCTGTACGATTTAACCCAGGACAACGTGGCGACCTACAACAGCGCCGAAGGCTGGTTCGAGAACGCAGGCAAGGTGCGTTCAAAAGGCGTTGAGGCGGAAATCCACTCCACGCTGATGGACAGCATCAACCTGATTGGCTCGTACACCTACACCGACGCGAAAACCAAAAGCACCACGGTGGCGGGCACCGAAGGCAAAACGCCCGCGCGTATTCCTGCGCATATGGCATCGGCGTTTGCCAGCTATACCGTTCCGGGCGGTGCGCTGAAGAGCCTGACCGCAGGCGTGGGGATGCGCTACATCGGCACCAGCTACGGCGATGCGAAGAACACCTTCAAGGTGCCGTCGGTGGATCTGTATGACGCAATGGTGAGCTACGATCTGGGCGAGATGAACCGCAGCCTGAAAGGGGCGAGCGTGCAGTTTAACGTTAATAACGTGGCGGACACGAAGTATGTGGCGTCGTGCGCAAGCGATACGGCGTGCTTCTACGGGATTGGCCGCACGGTGACGGCGACGGTGAATTATCGCTGGTAAACATGGTGCGATCTGCCCCCTCACCCCGGCCCTCTCCCCAAAGGGGCGAGGGTTAGGGTGAGGGGAATGTATTTCAGTGTGCCCGACTGTGGTTCTCTTTGCGATACGCACCCGGCGGCTGATGGAAGGTGCGGGTAAAGATGCGGGTAAACGTCTGCTGCGATTCAAAGCCGTAGCGCAGGCAGATTTCGTACACGCGTTCGTCAGATTCACGCAGGTCGCGCGCCGCCAGCAGCAGCTTGCGTTCGCGGATGTAGCGTCCCAGACTTTCACCTTTGTATTGCATAAACAGCCGCTGCAAATGCCACTTCGAATATCCCGCGTGGCGGGCAATCTCTTCGATACGTAACGGCTGGTGCAGGTTGTCATCGATCCATTCGACAATCGTATCAATGACCTGAGCGGAAATCGTCATACTGCTCTCCCCCTCTGCTTCTCGGTTCAACATTATTCCCACCACTCGCGAAATTGTTGCGTGCTATCGCTCACCCGGACCGGTTCGCCCAGCTCCGGCGTCAGCAGCCGATAATTTTTGTCCTTGCTGGCCCGCGCCAGCTGGATCAGCGGATCGTTCCACGTATGCTTCGCCAGCACGAAACGTCCGTTATGCCCCGGCACCACCGCTTTCGCGTTGAGATCCGCCGAGGCCTGCGCCGTCTCATCCGGCAGCATGTGGATGTACTTCCAGTCCTGGTCGTACTGACCGTTTTCCATGATGGCTAAATCCACCTCGCCAAACTGCTCGCCGATGGCCTTAAAGTGCGGGCCGTAGCCGGAGTCACCGCTGTAGTAAACTTTCTGCTCTGGCGTGACGAACATAAAGCTGCCCCACAGGGTCTGGTCGCGCTTAATGCCGCGCCCGGAGAAGTGTCGCGCGGGCAGCACGTGCACCGTCAGCGCATCGCCGATCTGCACCGACTGGTTCCAGTCCCGCTCGTCAATAATCTCCGGGCTCATGCCCCAGTAGCGCAGGTGTGAACCTACGCCGAGCGGCGTGACCACGCGCTTCACCTTCGGCAGCAGCGCCCGGATGGTGGCGTAATCCAGATGGTCGTAGTGATCGTGCGAGATAATCAGCAGGTCGATTTCGGGCATGCTCTCCGCGCGCCATGGGTACTCCCCCGCAAACGCTTTATTGAGGAACGAGAACGGCGCGGCGTAATTACCCAGGACCGGGTCGATCAGGATGCGTTTACCCGCCAGCTGCATATACCAGGACGAGTGGCCGAGCCACACCAGCGTATCCTGCTCCAGCGGCAGGCTGGCAAGATCGGTTTTCACCAGCGGCAGCGGCTGCGCCGGGCGGGCATTTTCGGTTTTACGGGTCAGGAACTGCCACCACGCTACCAGCATATTTTGCTCACCGGTGAAGCCCGGCGTCGGCAGCGTATTGTGGAACTTCCCGTCGCGATAGTGCGGGGAGGCTTCTACACCGGAGAGCTGCTCACCCTGCGGTGGCTGGCCAAATCCGGCGTTCAGAATAAAAGGTAAACTCGCAGCTGAAGCAATAATCATGACAAGCACCACGCAGATGAATAGAGGCTTTTTCATTTCCTGACCCGAGTACGCGACCCGTCCGATGGTTTACGCGGGTTGAACTTGATTATGAGTGAGTAAGCACTCATTATTAGATATGATGAATATATCGTCAAGACGTTTTCGATCTTTGACATTCCGCGTTGCAGCGGTATGAACCACATGCTTCAATACGTTTTTTTACAATTGACAAGGGGGAGAATTGAGTGGCACGTCCGAAGAGTGAAGATAAAAAACAGGCCTTACTGGAAGCAGCAACCGCTGCGTTTGCGCAGTCAGGGATTGCGGCCTCAACGGCGCTCATTGCCCAGAACGCGGGCGTCGCTGAAGGCACTCTGTTTCGCTACTTTGCTACCAAAGACGATCTGCTGAATGCCCTCTACCTGCACCTGAAGCAGGATCTCTGCCACACCATGCTGACGAACCTCGATCGCACCATCACCGAGCCAAAAGAGCATACCCGTAATATCTGGAACAGCTATGTGGACTGGGGCATTCGTCACCCTGTCGCACATGCGGCGATACGCCAGATTGGCGTCAGTGAAAAACTGAGTGCTGAAACGGAACAGGCAGTGAAAGAGATGTTCCCGGAACTCCATGAGCTGTGCCGCCGCTCGGTGCGCCCGGTGTTTATGTCAGATGAATTTAAAACGTTTGGCGATGCGCTTTTCTTATCGCTGGCCGAAACCACCATGGAATTTGCCACCCGCGATCCGTCCCGCGCCGCTAATTTTAAAGCGCTGGGTTTTGAGGCCATGTGGCGCGGGCTTGCTCAGGAAGATAACGATGGACAGTAAATCCCTGCAGGCGCACGCAAAACGCGTGGCGCTGGAGATGCCTTTCACCGAACACTGCTGGCCGTTCGGCCCGGAGTATGACGTGTTTAAAATCGGCGGGAAAATTTTTATGCTGATGGCCACCGCGCACGGACGCCCCCACGTAAGCCTGAAATCCGACCCGGAAAAATCTTTGTTAAACCAGCAGATTTACCGTGGCATTGAACCGGGCTATCACCTCAATAAAAAGCACTGGATTTCGCTCTACGGCACCGAGGACATCACGCCTGAACTGGTCACCGACCTGATCGCGGATTCGTGGAATCTGGTCGTCGATAAGCTACCGAAAAAAGATCAAAAGTGGATACGTCCGGCCTGATTGTTCGTTTGTGCCGAACAGTATAACCGCTCGAATCGCACTTATCTTTTGCCGCTTCGCGCGGTAATCTGCTCTCCTTTCGCGCCCGCGCACGGGCGAATTTCATCACCAGGAGTTGTTATGGATATCATTTCTGTCGCCCTGAAACGCCACTCCACCAAGGCGTTCGACCCAACCAAAAAACTGACTGCTGAAGAAGCAGAGAAAATCAAAACCCTGCTGCAGTACAGCCCGTCCAGCACCAACTCCCAGCCGTGGCACTTCATTGTGGCCAGCACCGAGGAAGGGAAAGCGCGCGTGGCAAAATCTGCCGCGGGCACCTACGTCTTCAACGAACGCAAAATGCTGGATGCCTCTCACGTGGTGGTGTTCTGCGCGAAAACCGCGATGGACGACGCATGGCTTGAGCGCGTTGTCGACCAGGAAGAAGCCGATGGCCGTTTCAACACCCCGGAAGCCAAAGCCGCGAACCATAAGGGCCGCACCTACTTCGCCGACATGCACCGCGTGGATCTGAAAGATGACGACCAGTGGATGGCGAAACAGGTTTACCTGAACGTCGGCAACTTCCTGCTGGGCGTGGGCGCGATGGGTCTGGACGCCGTGCCAATCAAAGGTTTCGACGCCGCTATTCTCGACGAAGAGTTTGGTCTGAAAGAGAAAGGCTTTACCAGCCTGGTGGTGGTCCCGGTTGGGCACCACAGCGTGGAAGATTTTAACGCCACGCTGCCGAAGTCCCGCCTGCCGCTGAGCACGATTGTGACCGAGTGCTGATTCTGACGGGCCGCTGCGTGCGGCCCGTTACGTTTTACTGATGACCAGCCTGCGATGCGGATGGACATCGCGATCGTTGCCCCAGGCAAAGGCAATCCAACGCTCTTCCAGCTCAGCGTAAGAGTTTACGGGCGTTAACGTCCATGCTTCTCCCACCGTACCGTCTGCCACGCTTATGCGATAGTTCATGGTAAACGCCCAGTCGATCATGCGCAGCCAGAACCGCTGTCCGTCTCCCGTTTGCTCGCTATCCGAAACAACAATGTCGTATTCGCTTAACAGCCACTGGAAAAATAATTGCGGTAATCCGCTTATCACGCGTTCGTGGACGGCGCGTGGCGTACGCCACACCATCACCTGCGTAGCAGCACCGTGGGGAAAGGTAATTTCTTTATGAAACTCAAGCTTGACGGCATAGACCGTATACGGCTTACCGTCGTCGGTAGTCACGAGACGGTATTCGTCGCCATAACGGGATTTTAAGAGCCGGTAGCCGACAGGCAGCAAAAAACCCGGCAAATGAAAATCCACCGTACCCCGCGCCAGAAACGCTTCGGTATGTTCGACGTTTCGGGAGATAAGGCCGAGTTTTTGGCTGAAGTCAGCGGAATCAATCATCAGTGGCGACATCGGTGGTTTCTCATTCCGTGAGTATAAACGACTTAACATCTCATCGAAATGATGTCGATTCAGTCGGTTGGTTTAATTTAAACCTCACCTTATACCTGTCTCATCGACTTAGCAGAATCGGCAGTGATTCCCTGAAAGCGCCTCGCAAAAAACCTACTTCCCCTGCTCCGCCAGCCATTCCATCGCCCTCTCCCCCGCCTCATCCACCGGGAGATAGACCAGCAACCTCGAGCCGTTTCGCGGTGCGGAGTACCAGTACATCTGCTGCAGCGTAAAATCTCCCAGCTCAGGATGGGTAAACAGCTTGAGCTGGTTCTCCACGCCGCGCACATCGTTGCGCTGGTGCCACAAGGTTTTGAACTCCTCCGACACCGCGAAGAAGCGCGCCAGTTTCGCTTCCCACAGCGGGTCACCCCGGTGCTCCGCCATTGCCGCGCGGAAATAGGAGACGAAAATCGGCAGCACGTCGTCACGCTTGCCGAGCCGCGCGCGCCACGCTGGGTGGGTGAGGAACAGATAAATACAGTTGCGGTCTTCCGGCGGGATGTCATTGAAATCAACGCCCATCAGATGCCCGAAGCTGTCGTTCCACGCCACGATGTCGAAATTGGGCTTCTGGATGCTGGCGGGTTTAGGCAACAAAGTATCGAGCAGGCGACGAGTGCCTTCGCTGATGCCCTCGCAGCAGACCGCCTGCGGCGCTTCTCCCGGCGGCAGGCCGGCGAGCACGAAAAGATGCCGGGCCTCGGTTGGCGTGCACTGCAGCGCTTTCGCGATGGCGGCCATCACCGCGCTGGACGGATTGACGTCCCTGCCCTGCTCCAGCCAGGTGTACCAGGTCACGCCGACGTCCGCGAGCATCGCCACCTCTTCCCGGCGCAGCCCAGGCGTGCGGCGGCGACCGCTGCGCGGCAGGCCGAGACGCTGCGGATCGAGGCTTTCACGGCGTGCGCGCAAAAATGCCCCCAGCTGTTTTCGGGTGTCATCCTGAAGTGAGATGACGGGTTCAGACATCAAGGCCATAAATCCCCCTGCATGGTAGTGCTAGTACCAGTATAAGCAAGAACTGGTACCCGTTTATCAGATGGTTGATGCTACGACCATCTGATGAATGACGCAATGGAGTTCCCATGAATACGTCTGTTGTTTCACCGGGCCGCGCAGGCCTGATATTGCTGTTAACCGGCCAGATGCTGCCGCTGATTGATACCTCCATCACCAACGTGGCGCTGGATTCCATCACCCACTCACTGCATGCCAGCGCCACCGAGCTGGAACTGATTGTCGCCCTCTACGGCGTGGCCTTCGCCGTCTGTCTGGCGCTCGGCAGTAAGCTGGGGGATAACTTCGGTCGTCGCCGCCTGTTTATGTGGGGCGTAGCGAGTTTTGGTCTGGCCTCGCTGCTGTGCGGCATGGCGGGCAACATTGAGCAACTGCTGGCGGCGCGCATCGTTCAGGGCGCGGGGGCTGCGCTCATCATGCCGCAGATCCTTGCCACGCTGCACGTCACGTTAAAAGGGACCGCTCATGCGAAAGCCATTAGCCTGTTCGGCGGCATCGGCGGAATTGCGTTTATCGTCGGCCAGATGGGCGGCGGCTGGCTGGTATCGGCGGATATCGCCGGGCTGGGCTGGCGTAACGCCTTCTTTATTAACGTGCCGATTTGTCTGATGGTGCTGGCGCTGAGCCGTCGCTACGTACCGGAAACCCGCCGCGATACCCCGTCACGTATCGACTGGACCGGCACCGTGCTGCTGGCGATTGTTCTCTGCTTCCTGCTGTTCCCGATGGCGCTCGGCCCGCAGTGGCACTGGTCGTGGCCGCTGAAGGCCGCGCTGGTGGCCATTATTCCACTGGCATATTTAATGGTGCTGAACGCGCGCAAAAAAGAACGTGAAGATGCGCACCCGCTGATCCCGCCGCGTCTGATGCAGCTCAACAGCATCCGTTTTGGCGTGCTGATCGCGATGCTCTTTTTCAGCGTCTGGTCCGGGTTTATGTTCTGCATGGCGCTGACAATGCAGACCGGCCTGGGGATGGCGCCGTGGCAGTCCGGGAACAGCTTTATCGCCCTGGGCGTGGCCTACTTTATTTCCGCGTGGTTCGCGCCGCGCCTGATTGCCCGCTACAGCACCAGCACCATTCTGCTGACGGGACTGGCGATCCAGATTATCGGCCTGCTGGCGCTCATCGCGACGTTCCGGATTTGGGGCGTGTACAACACCGCGCTGACGCTGGCCCCGGCGACCGGGCTGGTCGGTTACGGGCAGGCGCTGATTGTGAACAGCTTCTACCGCATAGGGATGCGCGATATTCAGCCTGATGACGCGGGAGCCGCGAGCGCCATTCTCAGCACGCTGCAGCAGGCCGCGCTGGGGCTTGGCCCCGCCATTTTCGGCGCGATTTTGCTGCACGGGCTGCAAAATTATCATGGGGATTATACGCAGGCGATCAACCTCTTCCTGGCGGTGGAAACGGGCCTGATGGTTATTCTGGCGCTGGCGACGCTGCGCATGCGTCATCGTCTCTGCCTGCCGGTAGTGAAGGTCTGTGAGACCGCCAAATAACCCTGTGAATTTGCATAATAGATCCGCAGCCGCCATTATGGGGCTGCATCAATACAGGAGACGTTATGCAGGAATTAATTGCTCAGGTTGAAGAGTTAGGGATTGAAATTAATCACACCACCTCTTTAGTGATTATCTTTGGTATTATTTTTCTTACTGCCCTCATCGTTCATTTTATTCTTCACAAAGTAGTGCTTCGCGCGTTCGAGAAACGCGCGCAGGCCAGCAGCCATTTATGGCTGCAGATCATTACCCAGAATAAGTTATTTCACCGTCTGGCCTTTACCCTGCAGGGGATAATCGTCAACGTTCAGGCGGTTCTGTGGCTGCAAAAAGGCAGTGAAGCCGCGGAAATGCTCACCACCTGCGCGAAGCTGTGGGTGATGGTGTATGCCCTGCTCTCCTTCTTCTCGCTGCTGGACGTGATTTTCAATCTGTCGCAGAAAATGGCCACCGCGTCGCAGCTGCCGCTGAAGGGGATCTTCCAGGGCATCAAGCTGGTGAGCGCCATTCTGGTAGGGATTTTGATTATCTCCCTGCTGATCGGCCAGTCCCCGGCGATTCTCATAAGCGGTCTGGGCGCCATGGCCGCCGTGCTGATGCTGGTCTTTAAAGACCCGATACTCGGGCTGGTGGCGGGGATTCAGCTTTCCGCCAACGATATGCTCAAGCTCGGCGACTGGCTGGAGATGCCAAAATACGGCGCTAACGGTACGGTGACGGACATCGGCCTGACCACCGTGAAGGTGCGCAACTTCGATAACACCATCACCACCATCCCGACGTGGGCGCTGGTCTCCGACGCCTTTATCAACTGGAGCGGGATGTCTGCCTCCGGCGGGCGACGCATTAAGCGCAGCCTGAATATCGACACCACCAGCATTCATTTTCTCGACGAGCAGGAGCAGCAGAAGCTGATCCAGGCGAAGCTGCTGAAGCCTTATCTGGCCGCCCGACATGAGGAAATTAACCTGTGGAACCAGCAGAACGGTGAGGGAGAATCGGTATTAAACCTGCGCAAGATGACCAATATTGGCACCTTCCGCGCCTACCTGAATGAATATTTGCGCAACCACCCGCGCATTCGCAAGGATATGACGTTAATGGTGCGCCAGCTCGCGCCGGATGCCAACGGGCTGCCGATTGAAATATACGCCTTCACCAACACGGTGATCTGGGCGGAATATGAAGAAATACAGGCGGATATTTTCGACCATATTTTTGCGGTGGTGGATGAATTTGGTCTGCGTATTCACCAGTCGCCAACCGGGAACGATATTCGCTCCCTGGCGGGCGTTATCGCAAAATAATCAGGCGCTGGCGCGGGAAATAAAGCGCCAGTCCATCATGACCCTTTCCGTGGGCGCATCCGGGTTGTCGATCTTATTTAACAGCAAATCGACCGCCTTGCGCCCGATATCCCACGACGGCTGCTCAATGGTGGTCAGTGAAATCATGTCCGCCAGTTCGGTGCCGTCAAAACCGACAACCGCAATATCCTCCGGCACGCGTAGCCCGGCCTGCTGAATGGCGCGCAGCGCGCCCGCCGCCAGGGTATCGGAAACGGCAAATACCGCGTCCGGTGGATTCTCTTTCAGTAGATTTTGCATCGCGACCATCCCGGCGCGCGAGCTGAGATCGCTCGCGTATTCCACCGCCTGATACTCCAGACCCTTCAGGTGGATCACGCTCTTGTAGCCGCGCTCGCGCAGACGGGCATATTTGTAGCTGAGATCGTGGTTGATCATCGCGATGCGTTTGTGGCCGCCGTCGGCCAGCTGGCTGACCGCGTGTTGTGAAGCGTCCACATCATTGATGCCAACGCAGGAGACCGCGCCCGCATCGGCGTATTCGGCGCACTGCACCCACGGCGCGTTGCCAATTAGCGCGGCCAGTTCCGGCAGCTTCGAGAAGGCGTCCATGGTGATAATGCCGTCGACGATTTTGCCGGAGAGCAGGCTCAAGCCCGAGCGGGAGCGCTCGATATCCGATCCGGAGTTGCAGAGCAGAATGCGGTAGCCGTTTTTCTCGGCCTCTTCTTCAATGCCCTTCACCACCTCGGCGCAGAACGGGTTGGCGATGTTCGACACCATCACCAGGATCATATAGCTGCGGGCGGTGCGCAGCTGACGGGCCAACAGGTTCGGCTGGTAGTTGCTCTCCTGGATCGCCTGCAGGACGCGTTCGCGGTTTTTCGCCTTCACGGTGTCGCTGTTGTTGAGCACGCGGGAAACCGTCGCCACGGAGACCCCGGCAAGCTGAGCGATTTTCTGAATTGACATAGCGACGACACATCCTGCGGTTAGCGTTTTATGCAGGCTACCATAAAATGGTTGCCCGGCGAACCGGGCAACGCGTCATTGCGCCACGCGCACCCAGCGCTGCTGCTGATGGCTTTTCACTATCGCATCAATGATATACATCACGTTTGCGCCGTTGTGAAACGTTGCAAACTGCGGCGCCTCCGGCATCGCGCCCGCCTGCACGGCGCGGTAGAACTGCGCCATCATATTTTTGAAGGCATCCGGCCAGCCTTCAATATGCCCGCCGGGGAAGTGGGCGCTGTCGGCCACGTCAGGGTTCATCAGCCCCGGATCGTCGGTGAGCGTCTGGTTGGCCTGTGCGCGATGGCCGATCCACAGCTGCTGCGGATTCTCCTGATCCCACGCCACTGACCGCTCGCTGCCGTTGATCTCAAACATCAGGCGGTTTTTACGCCCGGCGCTCACCTGCGAGACGCTAAAGCTGCCTTTACTGCCGTCGTCAAAGCGGAACAATACCGAGCCGAAGTCCTCGGTAGTAACCGGTTTGTCTTCATACTCCGCCTGCTCGTCGTGGGAGAAGGTTTGATTCCCGCCCTTGCTGGCCCTGCGCGTCGGCCAAACGATGGCGAGATCCGCCATCACCTCGGTAATGCGCCGCCCGGTGACGAACTGCACCGTGTCACACCAGTGGGAGCCGATATCCGCCACCGCGCGCGATGCGCCGCCCAGCGCGGCATCCACCCGCCAGTTGTAGTCGGTTTCCAGCAGCATCCAGTCCTGCAGGTAGCTGCCGTGCGAGGCGAACAGCCGCCCGACGCTGCCCGCACGCATCATACTCGCCGCCTGGCGCACCATCGCAAACTGGCGATAGACAAAGCTGACGCCGTGTACCACGCCCGCCTGCTCCGCCAGCGCCACCAGCTCGCGCGCCTCGCCCGGGGTCATGCACAGCGGCTTTTCGGAAAAGACGTGCTTGCCCGCGCGCAGGATCTGGCGGTTAATCTCCGCGTGCAGGTGGTTCGGCGTGCAGTTGTGCACCACGTGCAGATCGGGGTGCGCCAGCAGTTCCTCGACGCTGCCGTAGGCATGGGGCACATTCAAGGCTCGCGCCTTTTCCTGCGCCTGAGCCAGCGTGCCGTCGCAGAGCGCCACAACCTGCACAAAACCGAGACGCCGCAGCGCCTCGATATGCGCCGGGCCGATAAACCCGCTGCCGATAACCCCGACGTTAATCATGCTTGCCTCCAGCAGCGAAATCATCAAACGCGCGTCCGGAAACCGGAATGATGTGGCGGCGGATAAATTCGCTGCCTTCCCGCGCGCCGGTTTCGCCGTCCTTCAGGCAGCACTCCCACTCCAGCACCGCCCAGCCGTCATAGTCGTACTGGGTCAGCTTGCTGAAAATGCCCTTAAAGTCGATCTGCCCGTCGCCGAGCGAACGGAAGCGACCGGCGCGGTTGATCCACGGCTGGTAGCCGCCGTAGACACCGCTGCGCCCGCTGGAGCGGAACTCCGCATCCTTCACGTGAAACGCCTTGATGCGCGCGTGGTAGATGTCGATAAAGGTCAGGTAGTCCATCTGCTGCAGCAGCATATGGCTCGGATCAAAGAGAATGTTGCAGCGCGGATGGTTATCCACCAGCGCCAGAAAACGCTCGAAGGTCACGCCGTCGTGCAGATCTTCCCCCGGATGCAGCTCAAAGCAGACGTCCACGCCCTGCTCGTCGAAGGTATCCAGAATCGGCCGCCAGCGGGTTGCCAATTCCTTGAATGCATCCTGAAAACGCTGCTCATTGTGCGGCGGCCACGGGTAGAAAAACGGCCAGGCCAGCGAGCCGGAGAAGGTGGCGTGCGCTTTCAGGCCTAATCTGGCCGAGGCAACCGCCGCCTGCTTCAGCTTTTCCGTCGCCCACGCCCGGCGGGCCGCATCATTACCGCGCACGGACGCGGGCGCGAAGTGGTCAAACGCGTCGCTGTAGGCCGGGTTTACCGCCACGAGTTGCCCTTCCAGATGGGTCGACAGTTCGCTGATGACCAGCCCGTGCGCGGCCAGCCTGGCGGCGATGTCATCGCAGTAGCTCTGGCTCTCCGCCGCTTTCTCCACATCAAAAATATGCGGATGGTTGCAGGGGAGCTGCACCGCTTTGTAACCCTTTGCAGCCGCCCATCCTGCCAGCCCGTCGAGGCTGTTAAACGGCGCTTCTGCGCCAATAAACTGCGAGAGAAAAATGCCGGGCCCTTTTATCGTCCTCATACCACCTCCTGAACATTACGCCTTGTCATCGTCATACTTAAACGTGAGAAGGAAAATTAGCGCGATCGCCGCGGCAGCCACCGCCGGGATCCACCAGAATGTCACCCACGCCTGCGGCACGGTCTGCCCGGCCACCAGGCGGTTATAAAGCGCGCCGGAAATCTGCGAGCCGAGCAGCATGCCGATGCCGTAGGTGAACATCACAATCATGCTCTGCGCCTGGCCTTTCACCTTTTCGCCCGCCACGCGGTCGGTGTAGATAAAGCCGACAACAAAGAAGAAATCGTAGCAGACGCCGTGGAGCAGAATGCCGAGGTATAGCAGGATGCGCCCCTCCTCGCTCACGCCCAGTGCGAACATGGCGTAACGCACAAACCACGCCAGCATGCCGATCAGCAGCATGACCTTCACGCCCAGACGGCGGAACAGCAGCGGAATGACCAGCATGAAGAAGATTTCCGACATCTGCCCGAACGACATGGCGGTACTGACGTCGGCAATTCCGGCATCCGCCAGATACGAGGCGGTGTAGGCGTAGTAGGTGCCGAGCGGAACGGAGATCAGCATCGCGCAGACGGAGAAGACGAAAAAGTGGCGGGTTTTGAGCAGCGCAAAGGCATCCGCGCAGAAGAGATCGCGCACCTTCACCGGCAGGCCTTTCGCCGGGGCAGGCGTGTGCGGCAACGTCAGGCTGTAAAGCGCCAGCAGCACGGAGCTTATCGCCGCCACCTGGAAGATGGTGACGCTGGACGCCACGCCGGTGACGCCGATGAAAATGCCCGCCACGATCCAGCCGATGGTGCCGAACACGCGTACTACCGGGAAGGTTTTATCCACGTTCGCCAGGCTGTGGAACGCGATGTTATTGGTCAGCGCCAGCGTCGGCATGTAGCAGAGCGTGTAGCCAAACAGCAGGCCAATCAGCAGCGCGCCGTTTTCGGCAATCAGCGCCCCCGGCACAAACCAGAGGATGGCCGCGCCCGCCAGGTGCATCACCGCCATCACCTTCTGCGAGGCGAAGAAGCGGTCCACCAGCATCCCGAGCACGAACGGCGAGAGAATGGAGGCAATTGGGCCAGCGGAGAACGCATCGCCAATCAGCAGAGACATGTTGTGCTGGGTCATCACCAGGCCGAGCGTAACCGACCAGCTACCCCAGATAAAAAACTGCAGAAACATCATCAGCGACAGACGCGGCACCAGCAGCCGATGCTGCGCTATGGCCTTTTCACTACTTTCAGTTGACACCATGATAAGCCTCACCCGGAAAAAGTAATCGATTACAAAACAGTTCAAATGAAAAGTAATCGATTACAAATTAAAGATCCTGTGGATCGAAACAGATTTGGGAGGGGGGTCACGATAAAGATCGCTGTATGACAAAACGAGGCGTTTTGGTTGTCGATATAGCCAATAGGCTATAAAATGATACCGCGAGGAAGCTACAGGAGAAACGATGTGGAATGTCGAGACAACGGACAGATTTGACGAATGGTTCTTTGAACAAACAACAGCATTAAAAGAAGATGTGCTGGCGACAAAACCGGTTGCAACCAAACACGGTTTTATAACGAAATGATCTCGCTGGCTGACGTTGAGTACAGCAGACATCTGGCGGATAAGGAGGCCATATGGCAACGCTAAACGAACTCATGGCACAACAGAGCGCGGAAAGTCAGGAGCGTATTGCGGCTAAAGTTGAAGTGATGCGCAGAATTGTTGCCCTGAGCCAGCTGCGGGAAGAGCTCAATGTTTCACAGACAGAGCTGGCCGAGGCTATGGGGGTAAAACAACCTACTGTGGCAAAAATCGAACAACCGGGAAACGATCCCCGGCTTTCAACGCTCAAGCGCTATGTCAGCGCGCTCGGCGGTGAAATGAGCATTGATGTGACGTTACCGAATGGGAAACGGATCGCGTTTCAGATTTGATACTGCAGGTGGCTGCTTCGCCTGACCGGGCGTGAAGGCAGGTGCGGTCTGGTGCCCTCACCCCGGCCCTCTCCCACAGGGAGAGGGAGAAAACCGCGCTACTTTTTGCGCGAGAGCTTAAATGCGATAAACAGGAACACCACCCACACCGGCAGCAGCATCGCCGAGAGACGCATCTCCTCCATGGTGCACATCAGCACCAGAATCAGCCCCAGGAACGCAATACAGATATAGTTCCCCGCCGGGTAGAGCAGCGCTTTGAACTGCGTCTCGCGTCCCTTGCGGCGCATCGCCGCGCGAAAGCGCAGGTGAGCCAGGCAGATCATGATCCAGTTCAGCAGCAGCGTGGCGACAACCAGCGCCATCAGCAGGCCAAACGCCTCCTTCGGCAGCAAATAGTTAATCAGTACCACCAGCGAGGTGATTGCGCCGGAAAGGAACAGCGAGTTAACCGGCACGCCGCGACGGCTGACGCGGGTAAGGAACTTCGGCGCGTTGCCCTGCACGGAGAGGCCAAACAGCATGCGGCTGTTAGAGTAAACCCCGCTGTTATAAACCGACAGCGAGGCCACGAGGATGACAAAGTTCAGCGCCGAAGCGACCACGTTACTGTTCAGATCGTGGAAAATCATCACGAACGGGCTGCTGTCGGACTTCACTTCCACCCACGGGTAGAGCGCCAGCAGTACCACCAGCGAGCCGATATAGAACAGCAGGATACGGTACACCACCTGGTTGACCGCTTTCGGTATGCTTTTGTGCGGGTCGCGCGCTTCAGCAGCGGTAATGCCAATCAGCTCCAGCCCGCCGAAGGAGAACATGATCACCGCCAGCGACAGGATCAGCCCTTTCCAGCCGGTCGCCAGGAAGCCGCCGTGCTGCCACAGGTTGTCGATAGTGGCCCGCTCGCCGCCGTGGCCGGAGAACAGCAGCCACAGACCAAAGCCGATCATGCCGATAATCGCCAGCACTTTAATCAGCGCAAACCAGAACTCAGTTTCACCGTAAAGACGCACGTTGACGAGGTTAACGGCGTTAATGATGATGAAGAAGGCCGCCGCCCAGATCCACGTCGGCACGTCCGGGAGCCAGTACTGCATATAGATGCCTGCGGCGGTCAGCTCTGCCATCCCCACCAGCACGAACATCACCCAGTAGTTCCAGCCAGAAAGGAAGCCTGCGAACGGACCCCAGTATTTATAGGCAAAGTGTGCGAAGGAGCCTGACACCGGCTCTTCAACGACCATCTCGCCGAGCTGGCGCATGATCAGGAAGGCGATAATCCCCGCGATCGCGTAACCCAGCAGAACCGCCGGACCGGCCATCTGAATGGCGGGGCCGATACCGAGAAACAGCCCGGTACCGATCGCGCCGCCGAGGGCAATTAACTGAATATGTCGATTTTGCAAACCACGTTGCAGCGTCGGATTCTGATCCGACGTGGCTTCAGCGCTACCATGGCCTGAAGCGGATGACGCGTCTTTCACGCCCTACCCCTGTCTCTTTTTTAGAAGGGGCACGTTTTAACACTTCATGCTGGTGGTAGCAAGCTTAACGCCGGGCCAGCGCGTGCGCCCGGCGGATAAACGTTACGACCCGATGATGCCGCCGTCCGCTTTGGTAATCACCACCGTTGACGAACGCGGGCGTCCGTTCGGGCTGGCGTCCGGCCAGTTGGAGACGGCGCGCGGATTGGCCGGGTCGGTAATATCATCCCCGCCCTCCCCCGGATGCTGTATGTTGATAAACAGCGTCCGGTTGTCCGGCGTAAACGCAATGCCGGTGATTTCGCATCCGCGCGGCCCGGTCAGGAACCGGCGATACTCGTTGGTGCCCGGAATGGTGGCCACCATCTGATTATTACCCATCCCCTCGTACGCTTTCTTATTGATGGTGCTGGAGGAGACGTCGGTCTGGATCCACAGGACGCCCTGGTGATCGAACGACAACCCATCCGGGCTGCCGAATGCCGCGCCCTGCATGGAGCCTTTGGCCTTCGGATCGTCGCCGTCAGTGCGCCCGGCCATCACCAGAATATCCCACTTAAAGCGTGCAGCGGCAGGATCGGCGCCGTCTTCGTGCCAGTGCATAATATGACCAAACACGTTGTTGGCGCGCGGGTTGGCGGCATCCACCGGCGCTTTTCCCTCTTTACCGCGATCGCTGTTGTTGGTGAGCGTACAGTAGACGCTGCCGCTGGCGTGCGGATCGACGGCAATCCACTCGGGGCGATCCATCTTCGTTGCCCCCACCGCGTCGGCCGCCAGGCGGGTTTTAATCAGCAGATCGCCCTGGCTTTCAAAGCCGTTGCTTTTATCCAGACCGTTTTGCCCGAAGATCAGCGGCAGCCAGTCGCCGCTACCGTCCTCGTTGAACCTGGCGACGTACAGCGTGCCGGAGGTCAGCAGCTGCATATTGGCTTCACGGTTCGCGGGATCGTATTTTTTATCCGAGACGAACTTATAGATGTACTCAAACTTCTGGTCGTCACCCATATAGACCACCACGCGGTTATCGGCCGCGAGCGTGACGGCCGCCCCCTCATGCTTGAAGCGGCCCAGCGCGGTGTGCTTGCGCGGCGTGGAGGTCGGGTTGTACGGATCAATTTCCACGACCCAGCCGAAACGGTTGGGTTCATTAGGGGTTTTATCGACGCTGAACCGCTCATCCACCTCGTTCCAGCGGTAGGATTCATCGCTGTCGCTGATGCCGTAGCGTTTTTCCAGCGGGTTGCGATCGGCTTTTTTGACAAAAATATCCGACCAGTTCTCCTCGCAGGTGAGATAGGTGCCCCACGGCGTATGGCCGTTAGCGCAGTTTTGCATAGTGCCCAGCACGCGCTCCCCTTTCGGGTCGGCGGCGGTTTTCATTAAGTCCTGATGCCGCGCAGGGCCGGTAAGCTGCATCGGCGTATTGACGGTGATGCGGCGGGCATAGGAGGACGGGCGTACCACCTGCCAGTCGCTGCCGGTTTTTTTCACTTCCACCACCGACACGCCCATCGCGTTCTGCCCCTTGCGGGCCTTGTCGAGGCTCCAGTTCGCCGTCCCGTCGGTAAACAGCATTCCGTTGTCGATGTATTCATGGTTCAGCGCCAGCAGGCCATGCTCCGGGTTGTGCGCCCCCTGCGGCAGGCTAAACCACGCCATCCCGTCGTGGTGCATGCCCGCCTGCACGGCCTGTTCGTCCGTGGTGTTGCTGGCGTCCGGCTTAAAGGCCGGCATGTTGTTTTTGATCCCCGTCGGGTCACCCCAGCGATAGAACGGGCGGGCAATATAGCCTTCCGGCACCCTGACCGTATCTTCCGTGGAGACGTCAATGCTGGTAAAGCCCAGGGAAACCGCCTTTGCCAGCGCGGAAGGCTTCGATACTGCGGCAACGGCATTTTCGGGTTTGATCAAAAAGGGGAATGAAACGGCAGCCCCCGCCACGGCGCCCATCTGGAGAAAACGGCGGCGGGAGAGGAACACCTCTGCAACCTGGGAGAAAACCGGGTTGGCGCTGCGGTTAGTAATGTCGTCGCGATGTTCTTTTTTAAATACGGATTTGAGGGGTCTGCCCATAGCGGCTTCCTGTCATTGGCCAAGAGGTAAAGAGTTGGCGACCAGTGTAAGAAGCTTTTATTACAATTTTATAACACAGTGACGGAAGGATGGGGGCATCCGTGCCCCGGATAACGAGGTGGAACGCTTAGAACTCGTAGCCAACCGAGACCTTAAAGGTACGCGGTTCGCCCTGAGTGATGTAGGTACCGGAGTCGTCCACGCTGGCCCAGTAGTTCTCATTGGTCACGTTGTCGATGCCCGCGCGCACGGTCATCTGGTTTGCGTTGTGGTTCACCGCGAAGCGATAGCGCATGCCCAGATCCAGCGTGGTGTAGCTGTCGAGCTTTTTGGTGTTCGCCAGGTCAGCATACTGCGTGCCGGAGTGGTTCACGCGCGCGGTCGCCGTCAGGCCTTCAACCGGCTTGATGTCGTACTCCGCGCCCAGCACGGCGTAGAAGTTCGGAATGCCGATCGCATCGTTGCCCTGGTTCACGCCGTTTTTAGTTTTGGTCAGCTCCGCCTGCAGCCAGGTGGCGCTGGCGTTCAGACGCATCCCGAGCATCGGCTCGCCGAAGACGTTCAGCTCCACGCCACGGTTACGCTGCTCCGCATCCAGGCCGTAGTGATTGTTAGCATCGAGGATCGCCGACGGCATTTTGATCTCAAACAGCGCCAGCGAGCCGCCCACGCGCCCGAAGTCCGCCTTCACGCCCACTTCGTTCTGCTTAGAGTGAACGATGCCGGTGCTCTGCCCGTAGTTGGTGGCGGTGTTAGGTGCGGTTTTGCCCGGCTGCAGCGCTTCGGTGTGGTTGGCGTAGAGGGAAATTTCCTCCCACGGTTTGTAGACCACGCCATAGGTTGGCATCCAGCGGCTGCCGTCGAAACCATCCGCGTCGTTCTCTGCGCCGGTAATTTTGTTATACCCGCGAACGACCACTTTCTGATGGCGCGCGCCTGCGGTGAACAGCAATTTGTCGTCCAGCACGCCCAGCGTGTCGCTCAGCAGCCAGCCCTGGGTGCGGGTGCGCCCGCTGGTCAGCGGATCGCTGTATTTACCGCCGGAGCCGTTGAGGTTGGTGCTGTCCGGCATATCGACGCCGGTGTTGTGGTAGATGTTGGTGATCGGGTTATCCTTCGTCGCCGACATTTTCCACGCGATTTTTTCGTTTTTGGTCATTGCGGAGTACCCGACGTTCACCTTGTGCGAGATGAAGCCGGTGTTGAAGTTACCGCGAATGCCCGCCATGCCGCTGACGGAATCGCTGATACGGTTGGTATCAAGACGGCTGACTACCGCATTACCGCTTTTATCCATCAGCTTCGGCGCGCTGTAGATCCCTTCTTCGTGCGCGTGCTGCGCGCCCAGTCCGGTATACGCCGTCCAGCTATCGGTGATGTCGTACTCGCTGCGCCACATCCCGAACTCGTTTTCGATGTCGCTGTAGGCCCACTTCTGCGAGAAATTCCGATCGTTCTTCGGCGGTTCAGGCACAAAATCCACCGCCGAGATGTTGACGCTGGTCGGGCTGCCGTGGAAGGTTTTTTTCTGATAACCGAGGTCCAGTGAGGTGCGGAAGCGGTCGCCTTTATAGTCCAGACCGGTGGAGAGCAGCGTGGTGCGGCGGCGGTCGTTCGGTACGCCGGTTTCCCCTTCACGATGCACGAGGTTCACGCGCGCGCCAAACTGGTCGCTATCGCCAAAGCGACGGCCCGCATCCAGCGTGGTGCCAATCTGGGAGTCCGAGGTGTAGTCCACGCCCACTTTCGCCTGCGGGGTGTCGCCCGCGTGTTTCGGCTCAAGGTTGATCATCCCGCCCACGCCGGAGCTTGCCGCGCCGTTCATCAGCGAGTTGGCGCCTTTGAAGATCTCGATGCGGTCGACCATCTGGGCATCCACCACCTGACGCGGCAGTACGCCGGACAGGCCGCCAAAGGTCATGTCGTCACCGTCAAACTTCAGGCCGCGAATGCGGAAGGTTTCCGCGCTGTTGCCGTACCCCTGAACGAACTGCACGCCCGCGTCGTTGGCGACTACGTCGGCAATGGTTTTCGCCTGCTGATCTTCCACCAGCTTCGAGGTGTAGCTGATGATGTTGAACGGCACGTCCATGGCGTTCTGCTGGCCGAGCATCCCCATACGCCCGCCGTTCGCCACCTGTCCGTCAAGGAAGGCCGGTACCAACTGGTCGCCACCGGGTTTGAAGTCGCTGGCAGGTGCTGACTGCACAACGATGGTGTCTTCTTTTTTTTCTTCCGCCGCGTAAACGGAATGTGTCGCCGCGCCAACGGCAAGCGCCAGCAGCGTTTTGTGCATGATGGTGTTGTTCATAGTTAACTCATTTTAAAGTGCGCGCAAAAATAGCCCGTTGTCGGGCCTTAGAATGTATTGGGTGCAATGCAAATGAGAACTATACGCATTATCTATGCTTTGGCAAGCGCAAATGAGTGAGTGATAAGGGGGGTCGCCTTCGTCATTATCGCTTAGATAATTTTAACCGGCAGCGTCTCCAGCGTGCGGAGAATCAGGCTTCGATTCGACCATTTCGCGACTCCGTCCAGAGAGATCGTCCCGCGTTCGCTTAAGGCCATCGCCAGCGTTTCAGCCTGACACTGCGCCAGCAGTTGTCCAATACACTGGTGTACACCGGCTCCAAATCCCAGCTGTCGCTGTGCGTTCCTGCGGCCGGGAATAAAGCGCCCCGCCTCTTCAAAGACGCTTTCATCCCGATTCGCCGAACCGAGGCATAACAAGATGTTATCCCCGGTTTTAAGTTCGCGCCCCAGAAACTGCACGGGAGACACAACCCTTCGCCTGCCCATCTGCAGCGGAGACTCAAAGCACATGGTTTCACTGACGATCTCTTTCATCCGAAGAGTATTATTTCTGACGCTTTCCTGTAATTCAGGATGCTGTGCCAGCATATACACCAGGTTTCCGGTTAACGCTTCGCTGGTTTCACTGCCGCCGATAAGCATCGTGACGCAGTCGGTGCTAAAGCGCGCGGCAAGCGCATCCCGATCGCCGCCATATCCTTTCAGAAGGCTGCGATAAAAAAGCGAGTCGTAACCCTGTCTGTGCGCCTGCGCGAGTTGTTGAAAACTGTCATCCAGACGGGAAAGCGCCACGATCAGCCGCTCAAGTCCCTCCCGATCGATGGCGCTGGGATCCAATAAGAGCCGGATGGCATTTTTTTCTTCTTCTACCACCTCCTGCTGCGCTTCCGGCAGGTTGAGCCAGGCGGTAAACAGTTTCCCCCAGAGCGGCGCAGCTATCTGGCGTATACCGTCAAAAGGGCCGGCGGCCGTTAAATCTGCCACCACTGAATGCGACTCCTCAGAAACAAGCCGGGTTAACGCCGCCCAGGATTCGCCGGTAAAAAGAGCCTGCAGCGCCTGACGGTGCGCGCGATGCACATTCCCGTCTTCAAACAGCACAATGCCGTACAGAACGCCCCGCAAAGGGGGAGACAGGCTGAAGCACTGTTTTTCCATTTCGGTATGAACATCCTCAGGTATGCCAGAAGAGACAAACGCCCGCTCTTTTAGCGCCTGATAAACATCCTGATAGCGGGTAAGCACCCACGTTTTACCGATTCTCGCCACCGGCTGGTGGTGTCGCATATGGTGATAGACGTTATGAAGATTTTCCTGAAAGACAGGTGAGGCGGGATTAAACCGAAGTGCTTTGTCGACATATGCCACAGGTGAACCCTCATTACAGGATTAATCACCTTTCAGTAAAGCAGGGATGTGTTTCAGTTCAAATATTTCAGAAAAGGGAAAGGCTAAATGGCACGCCCTGTAGGATTCGAACCTACGACCTACGGCTTAGAAGGCCGTTGCTCTATCCAACTGAGCTAAGGGCGCACTGAGAAGAGTGTACTTCGCGGTGGTGAAACGCGAAGAATTATACGGTCAATGACAGGTGAGTCAACGCCTTTTCCGTTTTCAGGGTCAATTACCGCTAGCCGATTGTAAATACGGCTATTTTCTCAGCATTTCTCGCCGTTTCACCGTAAAATTCAGCGCTGCGAAAAGGCTTAGTTGCATTTAAGTAACGCCTGCTGTTTTCCTGAGCGTCGGCCCGTCACACTAGCGTGAGGTTTCCCGGCCGCGTGAAGGCTGACAGTTAACAGGACAATGGAGTGACAGCGCAAAACCTGATCGATACGCCTTCCTGGTTAGACTATTTTTCGCAGGACATCGTCGGCATCAAACTCGAGCCTATCGTCGCCCTCTCCTCACAGCGTCAGGCGGGCGTGGAGGTGCTTAGCATCCTGTCCGCAACCCAGTGCAGCGAAGATTTTTTCCGCCACCAGTCCGCAGGCTGGTCAATGACGCTGCTCGACGCACAGCTTGCGGCATTAAAAAATACCCCGCACGGTAATAACCTTTTTATTAATCTGCCGATAACCGTCCTGACAGAGCCCGCGTCTTTTCAGCGGCTTATCGCTCTGAAAACCGGGCCGCTGAATATCGAACTGGTCGACTCCCCTGTTTTTCTGACGTTCCCTGCCGCACAAAAGCAGAGCGTTATTCAGAACCTGCTGCAACTTAAAGAACAGGGGCACCGTATTTGGCTGGATGACATTGACGAAATCGTCATGCAGCCGTTTTTATCCTGTCGATTACCGTTAAGCGGCATCAAAATTGATAAGAACGCTTTCTGGCGTTTGCGTGCCACGCCCGCGCTGAGGCAACTGGTTTCACATTGCTTTCAGCTGGCCGGGAAGGTGCTCATCGAAGGTATTGAGACTGAACGCGATCGTACCCTGGCGCTGCAGGCAGGCGCAGATCTCGGCCAGGGGTATTACTGGCCGTCCTGGACATGGCCGGAGGATTAAAACGCCATTTCCAGGAGGGAGACCATGCGAATGACAGTGCGCCGTTACCGGCGGCGGCGTACAGGAAGTGATGCACTGGGATTTACGCACTCGCCTTTTGCTCCCCCCTTTTTCGACCGACTCGAATTTTTGAGCCAGTCCATCAGCCAGCCTCGCAAAACTGACGCCCCGTTTATCATTCTGGTGACGGAGGATCATTACCTGCGCACCGGCTTTCTCAACGGGCAGTTTCCCCTGAGCAGCTGTTGCGACTACGCGACGCTGGAGGATGCGCTGAGCGCCCAGACACAATGGCCTTCGGCCCGTCTGGTGGTGGATGTTGAAAGCCGTACCACCGGGCTTCTGGAGAAACTGGACCAGCTGAGAAGGCATAGCCTGTATCCACCTTTCCTGACGCCGTGGCTGTTGGTCCGGGCAGATAATTATGACACCCGCCTCTTTTGCAAGGCGGCAGGTCCTTTCCACGTGCTCGAACGCCAGATCAACGCCGCAGGACTTCAGCACAGCCTGATGGACACCCGCCCCCCGCTGGGTTCCGAAAAAGAGTGGTTCTCCCGCAACGAATGGCCCATCCTCCAGGAGCTTGCCCGCGGCAGGACGTTACGTCAGATTGCCCTTCTGCACAATCGCCCCTATAGCCGCATTATCTACCGTCTCAGCTGCATTCTGCTGAAGCTTGGGCTGAGCCATCGCCAGGAATTGTTACACCTTCTTAATAACCTCTCAGACTGCCCGTTTTAATCGATGCCCTAACCCCTTATTTCCTAAAGCGCTTTAGGAATTTACTTACCTTTATTGTTAATATTTTGTTAAGTTTTAACAATAAAATCGAATTTATAACTATTCCTAATTTATGGGCTTGTACCACGCGAAATGTCACAGAATGAATAAACGGCAGCACTTTCCTCCATCCGTTAAGCGAATGCAGAAGGCGTTAACAAGATGATAATGATGTAAAAACAAGCAGCTTCACTTCACTCTCCTGGAGCGGAAAGCGAAGCAGATAGCATCTTCTCCTGTACGAGTATGGCGCGGCACGGTTACAGCCTGAGGTCTTTCAGATGAAGGCCAGGCAACCTGCGAGAGCAATTTTTCGCCTCCTGGCCCCGGATTCGGGCTGCAAAACAGCCCTCTCTTTTTTTAACAATTAAGCAACATAAAGAGACATCTGTTATTTTTTGTTATTACATAAAGATGAAAAGATGCGGTAAATGGGATAACAGGATATTTCAGCTAAATTTAAAAAGGTAGCCATTCAGATCCAGAAGATAATACAAACCAATAAGGGACGTATAATTTACAGGGTTTTCGGAAAAAACTTACTCTGTATAATAAGATGCGTACCAAATCTGAATAAGAAAAACCTTTTTGCCAACACCAGCCAAATGAGATGACCGCGCTGAGGCACCGTTCTTTTCATTACGTAAACAAGGATGCTTTCGCTCTTTCCAGGGAAATACTACGGTATAGGGATCTGCACTTTATATCCTTCCGGCATTTCGAGAGTTTTACAAAACTCTGCATAACGCTTTTAACAATCTGAGGCATTAAAAATGAAACCGGCATCCGTTATCATTATGGACGAACATCCTATCGTCAGAATGTCGATAGAAGTCCTGCTACAGAAAAATAAAAATATCACAGTCAAGCTTAAGTCTGGCGATAGCCATGAGGTTCTTGACTGTATTCGCAATCATCCTATTGATTTGGTGATCCTTGACATCGAACTCACGGGTACAGACGCCTTCTCTTTACTCAAGAGAATCAGAAACTTAAACAAAGATATTAAGGTTCTGTTCCTCTCATCTAAATCAGAGTTATTTTACGCGGGGCGTGCGATTCGCGCCGGAGCCAACGGCTTTGTCAGTAAGCGAAAAGATTTGGGTGAGATCTACAATGCCGTAGAGATGATCCTGATGGGCTATTCTTTTTTCCCGTCGGAAACGCTGAATTTTATAAACCACCTGGGTTCAGGAAAAGGGATGGCAGTGGATATGCCATTATCGAATCGCGAAGTCACGGTATTACGTTACCTGGCGAATGGATTATCCAATAAAGAGATTGCTGAACAGCTACTGTTAAGCAATAAGACCATTAGCGCGCACAAATCCAATATTTACTCCAAGCTGGGCGTACAAAGCATTGTTGAATTAATTGATTA
The DNA here is from genome assembly GCF_039718975.1 of Enterobacter chuandaensis. Classification (NCBI taxonomy): domain Bacteria; kingdom Pseudomonadati; phylum Pseudomonadota; class Gammaproteobacteria; order Enterobacterales; family Enterobacteriaceae; genus Enterobacter; species Enterobacter chuandaensis. Next base: position 1,220,345 of record NZ_CP097173.1, on the reverse strand, counting down.
CGCCAAAGCACACGAGCTGCTATAACCTGAATTCACTCCCTGCAGTTTATCCGAGCTGCAGGGAGTGCGGTCAGTGCTAATTATAATTAATCATAAAAGTGGCATCCGCATCGGCCCGTCCGGGCTGAGGGTTATCGGCAGTGGCAATATAATTGGCATAGAACGACAGTACCGCATTCCCCTGCGCATCAACCGTGACCGGCTGGCTGGCCTGCTGCAGAGCCAGACGCGTTTTATCCGCATCCCTGATCTCCACAGCGACGTGGCTTGCCGTGCTGGCGTCATTCAGCGCCAGCAAGCCGCTATTGCTTCCGTCAGCTTTACCTGAAAACGTAATGGACGCCGCACCGGGCGGACAGCCGGTCAGCTTCAGCGTAAAGGGCATAGGCTGCGTGCGGCTCCCCGTGGTGTTGAGCTGCTTCGTGGGCCAGGTGCCCAGCGTGACCGTCTTGTCGCTGTCGCTGCCCTCTGCCACGCAGGTGAAATCGACAATATTGCCGTAGAGCCGTATGTTAATTTCGCCCAATGCGGTCTCCGCCCGAGCCTGAGTGCAAAGCGCAAGGAGCGCCACGGTGATAAAACGGATCCCGTTTCGCATATCGGCTCCTTAGTCGTAATCCACGCGCAGGTAGCCGCGCGAGGTGAAACGCCCTTCCGCTGGCTTATTGCCCGTCACGCTCACCGGCCAAACCCGGATCCCCACCTGCGCCTGCGCACTATCGTCGAGACGGAACGGGATTTTGCTCGTCAGGTTGTTAGGCGTGAGCGGTGCCCCGCTTTCGTTGGCAATGATGAACCCCACGTCCGGGTTATCCGAGACCAGCACATTATCAGAGACTTTTTCCGCCTCGACGCGCATCGTCAGCATGGCGTTTGCCTCCACATTAGTGCATTTAATCGCGATGGTTTTGCTCTGTGATGAGACCCCCTCCGGCTTGTTACCCACGCCCGCCTTGCTGAACAAAGAGGCGCCAATGTCGCCGAAATCAAACTCCACCACGTTACCGGCATTAATGGCACAGCTTTGCGGCACCTGAATGGTTCCGCTGTAGCTAATGGTATAGACCGGCGTGGTTAACGGATCGGATGAAGTCGTGGTGACGTAAACGCGGAACATGGTGGCACGCGGGATCACCACCATATTGATAAAACGCCGGGTCACTTTCAGGCGGAAGACCAGGCTGGAGTCCTGCACGCCAAACGGTTTGTTTTTGGAGACATTTGGGTGGCTCCCCATCTGGATATAGCTTTTTGGCGGATAGAACACCCCCGCATAGCTGTCGGTGATTTTCATGGCCCCGTCCAGATAGTCGTTAAGCTTCAGATACTGGTAGCCATCGCTGGTCCCTGTGATCGGGTAATCGGTCACATAGCTACGTTTGGTGGTATTCCCGACGGTGCCCTTCGGGCAGACGGCATTCACGCCCACCCACTGCGATTTTTCGCTGAGGGTGACAATCTGCCCGACCTGGTTATTCGAGCTGTTGAATTTATCCGTCAGGTCGTAATGCACTTCCGTCGGTACGCCCTTTTCGTTGACGCACACGGTGGCGAAAGCCTGTGTCGCGGGCAGGAATGCCAGAAGCGACAAAGCAAAGATATGGATTTTACTCACAGCGGATCCCCTTAAGTGTGATCGCCTGTTGCAGGCTCTGTTCAGGCAAGCTGTACGGCGCACGGCACTGGGACTGCGCCCCGTCGCCCCACTGGACCAGCAGTTCGCCCTCCAGCGGCAGCCCACTCAGGTAAATTTGCCCGTCATCCCCCACCATGCTGGTAACGCCGCTTTTGGTCTCACGCACCACCGCGCCGAACGGTACAGGCTGGTTACCACGCGTCACCGTCAGCAGGGCGCGCACGCCAATGCGGGTGTCAAAGCTGGCGCGGACCAGCGCGCCTTTGGTCGGCACCACGCTGCTCACGTTATTTTCGATATCGGTGTTGTTGCTCATGGTGTTGGTATCCAGCGCCACGCGGTTATAGCGGTAGACGGTGGCATACGGCATCACCGCGTAGCCTCGCCAGTCGGTCTTCACGCCGGTCTGGTTTTCCACGCTGACGCCCGAAGCCCCCGGCGCTTTGATCAGCACGTTGGTGTCGCCCAGCGGCTGGCTGAAGGTAACCCCGTCGGCGTGGCCGACCACCCCGCCGGAGAGCTGCCAGTTGAGATCGTGCTGATCGCGTGAGTAGTTGTAGCCCACGCCCAGCGTGCCGTAGGTCGCCTGCCAGTTGGCGCTTGCGCTTCCGCTTGAGCCATTGGTGCTGGCGTGTCCCTGGGTCACGCTGTAGTTCAGGTTGCGGTCCTCCAGCAGCGTGCCGCTGACGCCGGTTTGCCAGCTTGTGTCGCCATCGCTGTTTCGGCTGGCGGATGCGGTGGCATAGGCGCGGTCAATTGCACTGTCACGGCGATAGCCCTGACGGGTAAAGAGGCTGAACGGCACGGAGACGTTAAACGACGCGATCCGGTCGGTACCGTCTATCCCAACGGATTTGTTCCACGACCATGACAGGGAGTAATTGATCCCCTTCACGCCGCCCGCATAGCCCAGCTGATACCAGAGGTTCGTCTCGTCAGTTCCCCAGTAGGTCTGCTCGCTACCGGAGATATAGACCGAGCCGTAGTCACCGAGGGACTGAGAAACGTTAAGCTGAAAGCGGCCTTTTTTATTCCACGTCAGGTTGTGATAGCTCTGCACGTCAGGAACATCGTTATCGTCCTTGCTGTCGGCGTACTGATAGCCTTCCATTGAGCGCCAGGCTACGTCATCGAGGGTGTAAAAGCCTTTTGTGGAGTAGCGGTAGCCCAGCAGTTGAAAGTTGGTGCCAAATCCGTTCAGCGATTTTGCATAGAGAAAACGCAGCGACTGCCCTTCATGTTTGCTGTCGTCCGCGAGCTGGCTGCGGGCGTGGGTGATATCGACGGAGACCGCCCCCCAGTCACCGAGGTTTTTCCCGGCCCCGACGGCCACTGCGGTATAACGTGATGCCAGCTGCGTGCCGCCATACAGCGTAAAACCGTTGGCAAGACCGGTAATCAGGGTGCCCTGAGTGAAGAACGGCGTGTCCTGATCGCTGTTACCGCTGCGGTAATCCCCCGCCACCAGGTCATATTTCCAGCGTCCTTCACGCTGCAGGAGGGGCACCGTGGAGTACGGCACGGTGTAGCGCTGCTGGCTGCCGTCTTTCTCTTCGACCGTTACCTCCAGGTCACCGCTGGAAGAGGTCGGGTTAAGATCGGTGATGGCGAACGCGCCGGGCTGGACGTAGCTTTGATAGATAACGTAGCCGTTCTGGCGAACCACCACTTTGGCAGGCGTACGGGCAATACCGCGCACGGTCGGGGCGTAGCCCTGCAGGCTGTCCGGATACATGCTGTCGGACGAGAAGAGCCGCCCGCCGCGAAAACCGACGCTGTCGAAAACGTCGTTCCCGGTGTTGCTGTCGCCCAGCACCAGCTCACTTTTCAGCGGGATAACGGTGCGCTGCGCCCAGGTGCCAATATTCTGCCACTCGCTGCGCCGCTTCCCGTTATTTTGCGTGTAGCGCCATGCGCCGTTGTTACGTAAACGCCAGGCACCGTAGTTCAGCCCGCTCTGGAGGTTCAGATAATAGCTGTCGTCTTCGCTTCCCCGGTTGCCCGTAAAACTGTAGTTCACCAGCGCGGCGGGGATGCCTTCATCCCACTGCTCCGGCGGAATATAGCCGCGGGCGCTGTTCTGCATCGCCACCTGCGGCAGGCTGACGTTCAGACGCAGCGAGGCAAAGTTGAATGCCGTTTCGCTGCCGGGAATGGCCGTGGTCAACGGCACGCACGTTTCGCCCTGCACGTTAGCCAGCTCGGGAAATGCCGCAACGTTGACGCCAAAGCGATCGAGCATCGCGCGCGTAATGCACGGCGACAAACCGCCCGCCACCGGCGGCGTGTTCTCGGCCTGCTCAAAGCGCACATCCTGGGTGCCGATAAATTCATCGTTACGCCAGATATCCACACGATAAACGCCAGGTGCCTGCTGGTGTCCTTGTTCAAAGCGCGACAAATCCGCCACGCTGGCGGTGTCGTCGGACAAAAAGGCCGGGTTGAAATAGCTTTCGCTCCAGCCAGCCTGTGGCCAGAGCGCTGCCATCAGCGCCAGTGCAACCGGGCAGTAACGCCCCTGGTGGTTTTTCATCGCCCTGACTCTGCTCACAGGTTGACGCTACGCGCCGGTGTAATGGCACCGTAGTCGTTCACGCTCTGCCAGGAGAGCGTGCCGCTGGCACCGGCCGGAAGGATCTGCTGCGCCGAGTTCTTTGGCGCAATCATCAGGTTATCTACCGTCTGCCCGCCCAGCTTCAGATTGACCAGCGTGATGTAATACGGAGAGGCGTTGCTGACTTTGAGATGGTTGCCCACGCGCTCAAAACGCAGCTGAGACAGCGCCTCATCCGGCTGCATCGCCAGGTTGTTCGGGCGCACAAACAGCTTGATGCGCGAGAGGATCGCCAGCTGCAGCACGTTATTGTTTTCCGTTTTCGCTTTGTTCACTGACGGGATCGCCTTCACGTTCATGTAAAAAAGCGATTCGCGATCGGCGGGCAGCGCGGGCCCGGCGTAAATAATACGCAGCGTGTTTTCACTGTTCGGCTCGCTGACGAACAGCGGCGGGGTGACGGCAAAGGTTTTTTCTTTTTGCCCGCTGGCATTTTCGATCCACGCGTTAATTAAATAACGTTCTTGTTTGTTGCTGTTGGTGATCGCCAGCGACGTTTGCTTTGCATCCGCCGGGTAAATAACGCGCGTGGCCCCCAAGGCAATACCGCCGGAAGCATTCGCGCATGCGGAAACCATCATTAAAATAAACGATAAAATCAGTCCTGGTTTAATTAATGTCTTCATCAAAACCGTACCTTTAATAATGTGTTCGCAGGTGTTATGGATAAATCAACGTAAACCAGACATCCGACTGAATATTGCCTGGCACGAGGTGTTCGGAAATAGCCCGATAGCGGGCGCTGAAATGAAACGCGAGCTCGCTGGTATTCACCGGCAACCAGCTGACGGCCGTGGCATTCGGGATAATCTGGCGCTGTTGCTCATCAAAAAGCGCCAGCCCCACGCCGCTGCTGGCAGGCGTTTCTCCTGGCCGCGATGTCGCAAGAAAAACCTGCGGATCTTCCGCGGGCGTTACGCCCTGAAACTGGATCCCCACGGTGCGCGAGACATCTACGCTGCAGTCCAGCAGCCGCACGGTGAACGGCACGTTAACCGTTGAAAAGCTGCCCACACCGGAAAATGAATTGGTTCGGTACTGTCCCATGTCGATGCGCATGTTCTGGCTGTCGGGCGCCACGGCACAGCCGCCGTTCACCAGCTCACCACGAAGATGCACTTTGCCACCTTCGATCACCACGGTATGCGCCGATGCCGGATAAGCCATCGCGAGGGTTAACAGCAGTAATAGTCCAGTCCTTGTCATCCTTCGTTCCTGGCAGTAGCGTATGACGGGCCTCGTCCCTGAGGCCTGAACATCCCTGTGCGCGGGAATTATTCGTATTTCATTACGAAGGTAGCGTCAGCGTTCGCCTGGCCTGGCGCGGTGGTTGCAGCCGTTGATTTATAACGCGCGGTGAATTTCAGGGTGTTCGTCCCTTCGATCAGCGTCTGCGCCGCAGAGAAGGTCGCGCCGTCCGGGGTCAGCACGCTGGATTTGCTGTCGAGGATCTCGATACCCACGCCTTTCGCGGTGTTGTCGTTGTTACCGGACGTCACGGCCAGCAGGGTTTTGTCGGTCGCGTCGATCTGGCCGGTGAAGGCAACCGCTGCAGTTTTGGCTACCTGCGGGTCGCAATCATTCAGTTCAATGTTGAATGGAATATTAGAAGTGGTGTCGCCCACTTTGGTGAATTTCGCGGTACGATACTGGCCGAGATTAACCGTCTGCTCAGAAGAATCGGTATTTACTGAACAAGCAGCATTAACCAGCTCACCTTTAAAATGCACGGTACCGCCATTTACGGAAACCGGCGTAGCTGGATCGGCAGCATTAGCGGCACCCGCGACCAGGGCCAGTGAAGCAATAACAGTAGAAGCAATGTTGCTGAGTTTCATGTCTATTCCTTTAAAATGTAAATAACCCTTCCCGCGTGAAAGCGGGAATAAGAAATACGTTCAATTGATTCATTGAAAGCTTATTTCGGAGGAGACAAAGTAGCTCAGGATGTGATTTTTAAATATGTCAAAACGCTGCCATTTCGCCAGGTCACATCCTAATCCCGCCTAAGAAATTGACCATCATTTAAGAAGGGTTTTTGTGCCTCACGAATGAAAACTCGTAAAGGGTGACTGACAGCGGCGCTCGCTTCTGACAAAATACAGGCAATCCCCCCTTTCAAACGTTACAGACGGAATTTTCTCTCTGATGGCAGCAAAGATTATTGACGGTAAAACGATTGCGCAGCAGGTGCGCTCTGAGGTCGCGGAAAAAGTGAAGGCACGTAAAGCTGCCGGAAAACGCGCCCCCGGGCTGGCCGTTGTGCTGGTTGGCAGCAACCCGGCATCGCAGATTTATGTCGGCAGCAAACGCAAAGCGTGTGAAGAGGTGGGGTTCGTCTCCCGCTCTTACGATTTGCCGGAAACCACCACCGAAGCGGAACTACTGGAACTTATTGACACCCTGAATGCCGATAACGAAATCGACGGCATTCTGGTTCAGCTGCCGCTGCCTGCGGGCATCGACAACGTGAAGGTGCTGGAGCGTATCGCACCGGACAAAGACGTTGACGGTTTCCACCCGTACAACGTGGGCCGCCTGTGCCAGCGCGCGCCGCGCCTGCGTCCTTGCACCCCGCGTGGCATCGTGACGCTGCTGGAGCGCTATAACATCGACACCTACGGTCTGAACGCCGTGGTTATCGGTGCGTCCAACATCGTGGGCCGCCCGATGAGCATGGAGCTGCTGCTGGCCGGCTGCACCACCACCGTGACCCACCGCTTCACCAAAAACCTGCGCCACCACGTCGAGAACGCTGATCTGCTGATCGTTGCAGTGGGCAAGCCGGGCTTTATTCCGGGCGAGTGGATCAAAGAGGGCGCGATTGTCGTGGACGTCGGGATTAACCGTCTGGAAAACGGCAAAGTGGTCGGCGATGTGGTGTACGAAGACGCCGCCGCGCGCGCGTCTTATATCACCCCCGTACCGGGCGGCGTAGGCCCGATGACCGTCGCAACGCTGATTCAGAATACTTTGCAGGCATGCGAAGAGTACCACGATGTAGAGGAAGCATAAGATGGCCACATTTTCATTAGGCAAACACCCGCACGTTGAGCTGTGCGATCTGCTCAAGCTCGAAGGCTGGAGCGAAAGCGGCGCGCAGGCGAAAATCGTTATCGCCGACGGGCGGGTTTTAGTCGACGGCGTGGTGGAAACTCGCAAGCGCTGCAAGATTGTCGCGGGGCAAACCGTGAGCTTTGAAGGTCAGAGCGTGACCGTTACGGCCTGAGTCTCCCCTCACCCTAACCCTCTCCCCAAAGGGGGAGAGGGGATCAAAAATCCCCCCACATCCATCGCGGTTAATTATCGATCAACTTCAAATAATCACTATTTCATCTGTTGAAAGGTGAGAATTCAGTTGCGCGTTTTTCACTCTTTCCTCACGATAAGTAGAACGTTCTACTAAAACGTTCTACTTACAATAACAGCGCTTAAAAAGCGCTACTCGGGGGAAATCAGCATGAGTCTGATATCAGGGTTTGTTAAATCGCTGTCTAAGTTATCGATGATTGGTCGCGCCTTAATGCTGCCAATTTCACTGCTTCCCGCTGCGGGCCTGCTGCTGGCCTTCGGCGATAAATTCCACCTGCCGCTGATGATGAACGCGGGCGGGGTTATCTTTGATAACCTGCCGATGCTGTTTGCCATTGGCTCCGCCGTGGGTCTGGCATCGGAGTCCGGCATCGCCGCGCTCTCGGCGGCAGTCTCGGTGTTTGTCACTAACATCACCATCAGCACCGTGCTGAGCATCACGCCGGAAATGGCCTCTCAGGGCGGAAAATACGCCATGGTGGTCGGCATCCCGACGCTGCAGATGGGCGTTTTTGGCGGGCTTATCTGCGGGATCCTCGCGGCCTGGTGCTACAACCGCTTCCACACCATGCAGCTGCCGGAGTTCCTCGGCTTCTTCTCCGGCAAGCGTTTTGTGGCGATTGCAACGGCGTTTCTGTCGTTCCTGCTCGGCCTGCTGCTGCCGTATGTCTGGCAGCATATTCAGTCCGGGATTGACGCCCTTTCCGTGGTGGTGAACGGCGACAACCAGGCGGCTTCGACCTTTATCTTCGGTCTGGTAGAGCGCGCGCTGATCCCGCTCGGCCTGCACCACATCTGGTATCCGTCCTTCTGGTATTCGTTCGGGGATTACACCACCCAGGCGGGACAGGTGATCCACGGCGACCAGACTATCTGGTTCAAGATGCTGGAAGAAGGGGTGAAATCCTTCAGCAGCGATACCTACCAGAACGCCGGTAAGTTCATGCAGGGTGAGTTCCCGCTGATGCTGTTCGCACTGCCTGCGGCGTGCCTGGCGATGTACCACGAAGCGCACACGAAGAATAAGAAAATCGCGGCCGGTATTCTCTTCTCCGCTGCCCTCACCTGCTTCCTGACGGGCATCACCGAGCCGGTAGAGTTTACCTTTATCTTCGTGGCGCCGATCCTGTACGTCTTTAACGCCATCATGGCGGGCCTGGCGTACATGACCATGTACCTGCTGCATGCGCACATCGCCAAGTCGTTCTCGGCGGGCTTTATCGACTACCTGTCGTTCGGGATCCTGCCGTCGTTTAACGGCTATCAGACCAACTTCCTGAGCGCCATTATTATCGGTATCCCAATGGCGCTGATTTACTACTTCACCTTCCGCTTCGTGATCCGTCGCTTCGACGTGAAGACGCCGGGCCGTACGGAAGTGACCGCCAGTGCGAATGACAAGTCCGATTCCGAACTTGCCACTGAAATCATCGGCCTGCTGGGCGGCGCGCAGAACATTGACTCCGTCGGCTCCTGCATCACCCGCCTGCGTCTGGAAGTGGCGAAGAGCGATGCGGTGGACAGAGATGGGCTGAACGGGCTCGGCGCGCGCGGCGTGGTCTTCGTCGGCGACAACGGTATACAGGTGATTTTCGGTGCCAGAGCACAGTTTATCGCCCAGACCATGTCCACCATGATCGGCAAATAATAAGATGCCTGAACGACACGTCTCCTGTACGCTGGGAGACGTGTCTTATCCGGCTGATAATCGGTAAATTTCAGGGAGCGGTTTTGAAGAAAGTCAGCATCATTGATGTCGCAAAGCACGCTGGCGTCTCGGTCTCTACCGTGTCGCTGGTGCTACGTCAGAAAGGGAAAATCTCAGAGGCGACGATCGGGAAGGTCAATGCCGCCATCACGACGCTGGGCTATGTTCATAACGTCGCCGCTGCCAACCTCCGCGCCAACACCTCCAATCTTATCGGCCTGATCCTGCGCGACTTCAGCGACAGCTTTTCCATCAAGGTGATGGCGAGCATCGTTCAGGAGCTGGAGAAACAGGGTTATATGGTTTTTCTCGGCCAGCCGCTGAACGACGGCGAACATCTGGAACGAACCCTGCTGTCGTTTAAGCAGCAGGGCGTCGCGGGCGTTATTTATCTCGCGTCCGACACCCGTAACGCCACGTTACCGGAGCAGATCCGCCAGTGCCCTCTGCCGCTGGTGGCGGTCTCGCAGTCTCTGCTCGACGAAAAATGCAATCTGGTGATGCGCGACAACCGCCAGGCGGCGAACCTGGCCGCGCGTTATCTTATCGAGCGCGGACACCGCACCATCGCCTATATTGGCGGACGAGAGGGCTGTCTTATCCGCGAGCAGCGCCTGCTCGGTTTTCGCAGCGCGATGACGCAAAACGGGCTGGTCTGGCGCGATGACTATTCACCGGCCTGCAGCGACGATACGCAGGCCGCTGCGATGGCAACGCGCCAGCTGCTGGAGAAAAACAGCTCCATCACCGCCCTGCTTTGCCATTCGCCGGATGCGATGATTGGCTCTATTTCCGGCATTCACCAGGTGGGCCGCACCGTGGGGAAAGACGTGTTCCTGACCCAGCAGGTAGCGCTGATCGGTTTTGAAGATATGCTCCACGTTAACCTCACCTCCCCGTCCTTCACCTACGTCTCATCGGCCAGTGACGAAACCGGGCGACAGGCGGCGGGGCTGATTATCCGCAAGCTGAAAGAGCCGGCTCTGCAAACCCAGCGCATTACCCTCTCCGGGCAGCTTATCGCGCGCGAGTCAGCGTAAATTCAGAATTTGACACAGGTTTGCTGCAGCGGATTCGCTGCTATATTTCCATGATTTGCCATGGATAATTGCGATGCCTACCGTTATCACTCACGCCGCTGTTCCCCTTTGCCTGGGCTTAGGTCTGGGAACGAAAACCATCCCTCCCCGCCTGCTGTTTGCCGGTATCGTGCTCGCCATGCTGCCGGACGCCGACGTCCTGGCGTTCAAATTCGGCGTTGCCTACGGGAATATTTTCGGCCACCGCGGCTTTACCCACTCCCTGCTGTTTGCCTTTGTGGTGCCGATACTGTGCGTGCTGACTGGACGACGCTGGTTCCGGGCCAGCCTGACGCGCTGCTGGCTTTTTTTAACCGTGTCACTGCTGTCGCACAGCCTGCTGGATTCGATCACCACCGGCGGGAAAGGCGTCGGCTGGCTGTGGCCGTGGTCAGATGAACGCTTTTTCGCGCCGTGGCAGGTGATTAAGGTCGCGCCGTTTGCGCTGTCGCGCTACACCACGCCGTACGGGCATCAGGTGATTATCTCGGAACTGCTGTGGGTGTGGCTGCCGGGGGCGGTGCTGATGGGGTTGCTGTGGTGGCGACGGAGGTAAAAAAGCCGGGTGGCGGCTACGCCTTACCCGGCCTACGGTCGTGCTTTCGTAGGCCCGGTAAGCGAAGCGCCACCGGGCGTTGAGGACTTACTTACGACGCCAGGTCGTCCCCTGCGGACCGTCTTCCAGAATGATGCCCATCTCGGTCAGACGGTTGCGCGCCGCATCGGCCGCCGCCCAGTCTTTCGCCTGACGCGCTTCCAGACGCGCTTTGATCAACGCTTCAATCTCCGCCACTTCACCGTCGTCCGCCTGCGCGCCGCTCTGCAGGAACGCGTCCGGCTCCTGCTCCAGCAGGCCGAGCACGGAGGAGAGCTTGCGCAGATGAGACGCCAGCGCATTTGCCGCCGCCATATCTTCTGACTTCAGGCGGTTCACTTCGCGCGCCATGTCGAACAGCACTGAGTAGGCTTCCGGGGTGTTGAAGTCATCGTTCATCACCTCAACAAAGCGCGCTTCGAACGCTTCGCCGCCCGCAGCAGGAACAGACCGGTCGGTGCCGCGCAGGGCGGTGTACAGACGCTCCAGCGCCGAGCGCGCCTGCTTCAGGTTCTCTTCGCTGTAGTTCAATTGGCTGCGATAGTGGCCGGACATCAGGAAGTAGCGCACGGTTTCCGCGTCGTAGTACTTCAGCACGTCGCGCACGGTGAAGAAGTTGCCCAGCGATTTAGACATCTTCTCGCGGTCAACCATTACCATCCCGGAGTGCATCCAGTAGTTCACGTACTCGCCGCCGTGGGCGCAGGTGGACTGCGCGATTTCGTTTTCGTGGTGCGGGAACATCAGATCCGAACCGCCGCCATGAATGTCAAAGTGGTTGCCCAGTTGCTTGCAGTTCATCGCGGAACATTCAATGTGCCAGCCCGGACGCCCTTCGCCCCACGGGGATGGCCAGCTCGGTTCGCCCTCTTTGGACATTTTCCACAGCACGAAGTCCATCGGGTTACGCTTCACGTCCACCACGTCCACGCGCGCACCGGCCTGCAGCTGATCCAGATCCTGACGGGAAAGCGCGCCGTAGGTTGGGTCCGTTGGCACGGAGAACATCACGTCGCCGTTTTCCGCTACGTAAGCGTGTCCGCGTTCGATCAGCTTTTCGGTGATCTCGATGATTTCGTGAATATGGTGGGTCGCGCGCGGCTCGCTGTCCGGACGCAGAATATTTAAGGCGTCAAAATCTTTGTGCATCTCAACGATCATGCGATCCACCAGCGCAACAAAGCTTTCGCCGTTTTCATTAGCGCGCTTGATGATTTTGTCGTCGATGTCGGTGATGTTACGCACGTACTTCAGGTTATAGCCCAGGAAGCGCAGGTAGCGAGAGACCACGTCGAACGCGACAAAGGTACGGCCATGGCCGATATGACAGAGATCGTAAACCGTAATACCACACACGTACATGCCGACTTCCCCGGCATGGATAGGTTTAAATTCCTCTTTCTGGCGCGTCATTGTATTAAAGATTTTTAACATCGAAGATTCCATGTAAACACGTGTGTGAGTTGTTTGTTCCCTATAATACCCATAATTCGGAATAGGATCAGCACACAATGCAAGGTGATCGCGTCCTGTGGTTATGCTATAACAAGCCCCTATATATGACCCGAAGGCGGGTCGACGTACCACAATAACGGAACAGGATGCAAAAATGGTTACTTTCCACACTAATCATGGCGATATCGTAATCAAGACCTTTGATGACAAAGCGCCTGAAACAGTTAAAAACTTCCTGGACTACTGCCGCGAAGGTTTCTACAACAACACTATTTTCCACCGCGTGATCAACGGCTTTATGATCCAGGGCGGCGGTTTCGAGCCTGGCATGCGCCAGAAAGAGACCAAAGAAGCGATCAAAAACGAAGCGAACAACGGCCTGAAAAACACCCGCGGTACGCTGGCAATGGCCCGTACTCAGGCGCCTCACTCTGCAACCGCGCAGTTCTTCATCAACGTGGCTGACAACGACTTCCTGAACTTCTCCGGCGAAAGCCTGCAGGGTTGGGGCTACTGCGTGTTCGCAGAAGTGGTTGAAGGTATGGACGTGGTCGATAAGATCAAAGCCGTCTCTACTGGCCGCAGCGGTATGCACCAGGACGTTCCTAAAGAAGACGTTGTGATTACAAGCGTGACCGTCAGCGAGTAATTCGTGGCGACACTCTTTATTGCGGATCTGCATCTGCAAACAGAAGAACCGGCGATAACCGCCGGTTTTCTGCGTTTTTTACGCGGTGAAGCGAAAAGCGCCGACGCGCTGTACATCCTGGGCGATCTGTTCGAAGCCTGGATTGGCGACGACGATCCTAACCCGCTGCACCGTGAAATGGCTGCCGCCATTAAAACGCTGGTGGATTCCGGCGTCCCCTGCTACTTCATTCACGGTAACCGTGATTTCCTGCTCGGCAAGCGCTACGCCCGCGAGAGCGGCATGACGCTGCTGTCGGAAGAGCAGGTGCTCGATCTCTATGGTCGCAAGGTGCTGATCATGCACGGCGACACGCTCTGCACCGACGATACCGGCTACCAGGCATTTCGCGCCAAAGTTCACACGCCGTGGATCCAAAAGGTATTCCTTGCCCTGCCGCTGTTTATCCGCAACCGCATCGCCGCCAGAATGCGTGCGGGCAGCAAGGCTGCCAACAGCAGCAAATCCCTGACCATCATGGACGTGAACCCGCAGGCCGTGGTGAGCGTGATGGAGAAGCATGGCGTCCAGTGGTTGATCCACGGTCATACCCATCGTCCTGACGTGCATTCCCTTATCGCCAACGGTGAACCGGCCCATCGTGTGGTATTGGGCGCGTGGCACACTGAGGGTTCGATGGTCAAAGTCACCCCCGAAGGTGTCGAACTGATCGCTTTTCCGTTTTAACTTTTTCTCGTCGTTTCGCCTGTTTCTCAGCCACGCAACCGTTTTCCTTGCCCGTATAACATGCTATTCTCTGTGCCCTCGAAAGCAGTGTGTTTCGCACCACAGGAGTTTTAAGACGCATGTCTTCCCGCAATAATCCGGCGCGTGTCGCCATCGTGATGGGGTCCAAAAGCGACTGGGCTACCATGCAGTTCGCCGCCGAAATCTTTGAAATCCTGAATGTTCCGCACCACGTTGAAGTGGTCTCCGCGCACCGTACCCCGGACAAACTGTTCAGCTTCGCCGAAAGCGCCGAAGAGAACGGTTACGAGGTGATCATTGCCGGTGCGGGCGGCGCAGCACATCTGCCGGGCATGATTGCCGCTAAAACGCTGGTGCCGGTTCTTGGCGTTCCGGTTCAAAGCGCCGCGTTAAGCGGTGTGGACAGCCTTTACTCCATCGTCCAGATGCCGCGCGGTATTCCTGTCGGCACGCTGGCGATTGGCAAAGCGGGTGCCGCGAACGCCGCCCTGCTGGCAGCGCAAATTCTTGCGACGCACGATAAAGCGCTCCATCAGCGTCTGGCGGAGTGGCGTAAAGCCCAGACCGACGAGGTGCTGGATAACCCGGACCCGCGGGGTGCGGCATGAAGCAGGTTTGCGTCCTCGGTAACGGCCAGCTAGGCCGCATGCTGCGTCAGGCCGGTGAGCCGCTGGGTATTGCCGTCTGGCCCGTCGGGCTGGACGCCGAGCCGGAAGCGGTGCCGTTCCAACAGAGCGTGATCACCGCCGAAATTGAACGCTGGCCGGAAACCGCACTGACCCGCGAGCTGGCGCGCCATAACGCCTTTGTGAACCGCGACGTGTTTCCGATCATCGCCGACCGTCTGACGCAAAAGCAGCTGTTCGACAAGCTCGGTCTTGCGACCGCCCCGTGGCAGCTGTTGTCTGACAAAAGCGAATGGAATGACGTCTTCGCCATGCTGGGCGAGCTGGCGATCGTGAAGCGTCGCGTGGGTGGCTACGATGGCCGCGGGCAGTGGCGCCTGCGCGCGCATGAAACCACCGAGCTGCCGGACGACTGCTACGGCGAGTGCATCGTTGAGCAGGGCATCAACTTTAGCGGCGAAGTGTCGCTGGTTGGCGCACGCGGGCACGATGGCCGCACGGTGTTTTACCCGCTGACGCATAACCTGCATCAGGACGGCATTCTGCGCACCAGCGTCGCCTTCCCGCAGGCCAATGCCGACCAGCAGGCGCAGGCGGAAGAGATGCTTTCTGCCATCATGCACGAGCTGGGCTACGTAGGCGTGATGGCGATGGAATGTTTCGTCACGCCGTCGGGTCTGCTGATCAACGAACTTGCGCCGCGCGTGCACAACAGCGGCCACTGGACGCAAAACGGCGCGTCCATCAGCCAGTTTGAGCTGCACCTGCGCGCCATCACCGACCTGCCGCTCCCGCAGCCGGTAGTCAACAGCCCGTCGGTGATGATCAACCTGATCGGTACCGATCTGAACTACGACTGGCTGAAGCTGCCGCTGGTGCATCTGCACTGGTATGACAAAGAGGTTCGAGCGGGTCGTAAAGTGGGTCACCTCAACCTGAACGACAGCGATACCGATCGCCTGAGCGCCACGCTCGAAGCGATGATCCCTCTCCTGCCGCCGGAATATGCGAGCGGCATTGTCTGGGCACAGTCAAAGCTTAAGTAAGACATCCACGCCGGGGAGTTGACCTTCCCCTTCCCCGGCGTACAATCCCCGCCCATTGCTGCTTAGTTTTCTTCTGGAATAACCATGAACGATGGAACGGACTATCGCGCGATCCTCGCGTCTGATACCCCTTTAATCGACGTTCGCGCGCCGACCGAATTCGCCCAGGGCGCGATGCCTGCGGCAGTCAACCTGCCCTTAATGAACGACGACGAGCGCGCCGCCGTCGGCACCTGCTATAAACGCCAGGGCCCCGAGGCTGCGCTGGCGCTCGGCCATAATCTGGTGAAAGGCGCGACGCGCGACGCGCGCATCAACGCCTGGCTGGAAGCCAGCCTTGCCCATCCTGAGGGCTATCTCTGCTGCGCGCGCGGCGGCCAGCGTTCACATATCTCGCAGGCCTGGCTGAAAGAAGCGGGCGTCGACTACCCGCTGATCCGCGGCGGCTATAAGGCCCTGCGTCAGACGGCGATTCAGGTGACCATTGAGCAGTCGCAAAAGCCGATGGTGCTTATTGGCGGCTGTACCGGAAACGGTAAAACCCTGCTGGTGAAGCAGCACGCACAGGGCATTGATCTGGAAGGGCTGGCGCACCATCGCGGATCGTCGTTTGGCCGCACGCTCACGCCGCAGCTTTCCCAGGCCAGCTTTGAAAATCACCTTGCGGTTGAGCTATTGAAAAAAGACGCCACGCGCTGGGTGCTGGAAGACGAAGGCCGGATGATTGGCTCCAACCATCTCCCGGAGTGCCTGCGCGACCGCATGGTTGACGCCCCTATCGTTGTCGTCGAAGACCCCTTTGACGTCCGCCTGGAGCGCCTGCGCGAAGAGTATTTTGACCATATGTGGGCCGATTTTTCTGCTGCTTACGGTGAAGAAGCGGGCTGGAAAGAGTACAGCGAGTACCTGCATCACGGCCTGTTCGCCATTCGCCGTCGTCTGGGGCTGCAGCGGTATGCTGAATTCACCGCGCTGTTAGATTCCGCGCTGCTGGAACAGCAACGTTCTGGCAGCACTGACGCGCACTTCAGCTGGCTTGCACCGCTGCTGAAGGACTATTACGACCCAATGTATGGCTATCAGCTGGCGAAAAAGGCGGAAAAGATTGTGTATCGCGGAACATTCGCAGACATTGCCGAGTGGCTTGATCGCTGAAAAAAAGCCGGGTGGCGGCTGCGCCTTACCCGGCCTACGCGTGCCTTTGTAGCCCCGGTAAGCGCAGCGCCACCGGGGAACAGACCACTTAGAAGTCGTAACGCAGACGCACCAGGTTCATGTCACCCAGGTTGTCGGTGCTGGAGGTGAACACGTGTTCGTAATCCACGCGGAAACCGTAATCCAGCTGGAAGCTGATACCCACGCCGTTGTCGATGCGCTGGTAGTTACGGCCATTCACGTACTCAATACGGTCACCCATGAAGTAAGGCTGGATGGATTTCACCGCGTACTGACCGATTGGGAATTTGTAGCCCGCAAAGTATTCAATACCCCATGCATCACCGGCGAAGTAGTCGTTAACAGACACTTTTTTGGTGGTCAGGAAGTTCTGGTACCAGCCGCCTCCCGCGGAGAAGGTCCAGTTGTCCGGCGTCCAGCTCAGCGCAGTACCAAGGATGTTCTGGTCGTAGGTTTTGCTGTCGCCGTTGTCCGGGTTACGCATGTCCGCACGGGTGTAGTTCCACGCGGCGCCCCAGGTCAGGTCGGTGGTCAGGTGGTAATCGATACCCAGTGAGCCGCCGCCTTTGCGCTTGTAGCGCAGGCCGTTGCCCGGCAGGTATTCGCTGTCTTCAAACAGGTAAGATGCATAGATGTCGGCATCGCCCACGGTTTTCTTATATTTCAGCATCTGGCGTGAACGATAAGAACCGTCGTAGTCGCCGTTGATACCGTTACCCGGTGCCTGACCGATCATGTCGTAGTCCCAGATATCGGTTTTCGCACCCACCACATCATAATAAACGCTGTTCTGTTGACCGAAGGTCAGCGTACCCCAGGTGTCGCTCTTCAGACCGGTGTAGAGCATACGACGAGACGTGTCGTGCGCACCGTCTGCGTAGTGGTGATCCCAGTTGAACTGCGCAGGAATGTTCACGCCCAGCTCGTAGTAGCTGATCCAGCTGATGTCATCAAACAGGTAGTAATCAGCCGCGAAACGGAAACGGGTGCCGCCGTCAAAGCCGTTACGCTTGTAGCTGTTTTTACCGTCGTCGCCGGTCATGTTCTGGAACTGAGGACGAATACTGCCGCCAACGGTGAAGTTCAGGCGGCTCAGCGGGTTACCCGCCTGAGGATCCTGCTTAAGTACGGTGATTTCTGCCTGAGATGCAAAAGTAGTCAATGCCACTGCCGCGCCGATCGTTGCCGCCAGCGCTGATTTTTTTATAGTCATTATTTTTCCTTAATAGACACGCTGCTAAATATTTAGCGGGTGAATATTAACTGGAAATAATCGGGCTGTGTGGACGGGTTTTTAATGTTTTGTGCTACTAAACGCTATAGCGTTATCACTTTGTGCTATTTATGTGCTACGCACCGGCATAAAACCCGGTGCGTAATTATCACCATGCTAAATCAATTCACAAACTGGCGGAAAAGGGCTTTGCCCTTTAACAATCGCGTGCCGAGCCAGCCACCGCAAAGCGAGAGCAGCCCCGCGCCGCAGAGGGGCAGGATCAGCCAGAGACGCCAGTCAGGCTCCCACGGGAAGTCGAAGACCTTTGTCTGGAGCACCGCCAGCGCCGTCTCTGCACCAATCGCCGCGACCAGCCCTGCCACCAGCCCCAGTAAAGCAAATTCGCTCCAGAGCGTCATGCGCAGCAGGCGCTTGCCCGCGCCAAGCGTGCGGTAGACTATCAGCTCCTGATGACGCTGGCGCATGCCCACCTGCACCTGAGCCAGCAGCAGCAGCACGCCGCAGATTGTCACCAGCACCACCATCACCTCCAGCGCGCGGCTCACCTGCTCCAGCACCTGTCCCACCTGTTTCAGGATCGCGCCAATATCCAGCAGGCTGACCGTCGGGAATTCCCGGTTAAGCTGGGTCAGCATGCCGTTGCCGTTTTCCCAGCGGAAGCTGGTCAGCCAGCTCTGCGGCTGTCCGTCCAGCGCGCCTGGCGGAAAGATAAAGAAGAAGTTCGGCCGCAGGCTTTCCCAGTCCACTTTACGCAGGCTGGTGACTTTGGCAGTAAAATCCTGGGTATCACCGGTGAAGGTGACGCTGTCCCCGAGCTTCACGTTCAGGCGCGTCGCCAGCCCCTCTTCCATCGACACCTCCCCCGCTTTCGGCGGCCAGGTGCCGGCGGTTATCGGGTTGTGATCCGGGCGCTTCTCCTGCCAGGTCAGGTTGAGTTCGCGGTTCAGCGACTCGTCCTTGTTCCCCTCGGTTGACTGGCCGTTGATCTGTGTCAGACGGGCGCGAACGATGGGATAGAACGACTCGGGGACAATGTGATGCTCCGACAGGAAGCCCTTCAGCGGCGCGACCTGTTCCGGCGCGATGTTGATCAGGAAATAGTTCGGGCTTTCCGGGGGAAGCTGCTGCTGCCAGCGATCCAGCAGATCGCCGCGAAGCACGAGTAGCAGCGCCAGCAGCATAAACGACAGCGAAAAGGCCGACAGCTGGCTGAGCGTTGACCAGGGCTGATGCAGCAGGCGGTTGAGCGCCAGCCGCACGGGCAGCGATTTGACCGTCAGCTTTCTAAGAACGTTGAGCAACAGCCAGCCCAGCACGCCGCACAACAGCGCCAGTACAACCGCCCCGGCCAGCACGGCCCACAGCAGCGTGCTGCCCCCCATCAGCCAGGCCAGCAGCCCGACCGCAACAGCAATAATCACCGGAAGATAGAACTTCAGCGGCCAGACGTTCGCCACCACATCGTTGCGCAGCACCCGCAGCGGCTGCGTGGCGAGCAGCAGGCGGTACGGGCGCAGCCCCACCAGCACCGAGATCACCGTCATCGCACCTATCGCCCACAACCAAGGCCAGAGGCTTGCCGGGGGCAAGGCGGCTGGCAGCACCGGTTTCAGCATCACCATCAGCAGTTTTTCAAACAGCAGCCCTATTATTCCGCCGGTAAGCGCAGAGAGAACCAGCAGCATCAGCCACTGGCCGACGATCAGCTTGCGCAGCTGCGCCCGCCCCGCGCCGAGAGTTTTGAGGATCGCCACCAGGTCGTAGCGGCTGCGGCAGTAGTGCCCCATCGCCACGGCAACCGCCGCCACCGCCAGCAGCAGAGTTAACAGCGCAGACAGCAGCAGGAACTGTTGAGAACGTTCAAGAGATTTACCCAGCGCCCCTTCGTCCTGCTCCAGCCCGTACCAGCGGTGCTCCGGCTTGAGCTGCGGCAGAAGCCATTTTTCATACGCCTCCAACTGGGCAGGCGTCCCGCCAAACTTGTAGCGCCAGGTGACGCGGCTTCCCGGCTGAACGGCATGGGTTGCCGCAACGTCGGCAGTGTTCATCAGCAGGCGCGGCGCAAGCTGGAACGGGTTAAAGCCGGAGTCGGGCTCCTGCACCACTTCCCCGGCGATGTTCAGCGTCGCGTCGCCGACGTCGATACTGTCACCAGGTTTTAGGTTCAGAAGCGCCATCAGACGAGATGCCAGCAGCACCGTGCCGGGCGTCGGTTTTAACCCCGGCGGGCTGGTTTGTAATTCCCCGTACATCGGGTAGATGTCGTCCACGGCCTTGACGCTGGCGAGCTGCGGGGTATCTCCCGCGAAGGTCATGGTCTGGAAGGTGATTTGCTCCCCCACCTTCAGCCCTTCTTTGCGCGCTTCGTCAATCCAGCCCGACGGCACAGGGCGAGAGCTCTGCAGCGCCCGGTCCCCCGCCATAAACTCGCGGCTCTGCTGGCTGAGCCCTTTTTCCATGCGATCGCTGACGCTGCCGAGCGCCAGCACGCAGGCCACCGCCAGGCTTAACGCCAGCCAGACAATCAGCAGCGAGGGCGAGCGCCATTCGCGCCAGAACCAGCGGGCGATCATGCTTCCTCCTGAAGAATACCGTTCACCAGCCGCAGGCGGCGGTCGCAGCGGGCGGCCAGCTGCGGATCGTGGGTCACGAGGATCAGCGTGGTGCCATGTTCGCGGTTAAGCGAAAACAGCAGGTCAGCAATTTTGTCGCCGGTTTTACGGTCAAGGTTGCCGGTGGGCTCATCGGCAAACAGCACTTCCGGGCGGCCGTTAAACGCCCGCGCCAGCGCCACGCGCTGCTGCTCGCCGCCGGAAAGCTGTGCGGGAAGATGGTCGAGACGCTTGCCCAGGCCGAGCTGTTCCAGCAGCGCCTTCGCCTGCGTGCGGCTTTCACGGCTCTTTTCGCCGCGCAACAGCGCCGGAAGTTCGACGTTTTCCAGCGCGTTCAGGGTCGGGATCAGCATAAAGGACTGAAAGACAAAACCGATATGACGCGCGCGCAGCGCGGCCCGCGCCTCTTCATCAAGCTGGTGCAGCGGTTGCCCGACAAGGTGGACTTCCCCACTGCTGCCGTCGTCCAGACCGGCCAGAATCGCCAGCAGCGTGGACTTCCCGGAACCGGATTCGCCAATCAGCGCGATGGTTTCGGCGCGTTTGACAACGAGTTCAACTCCGGTAAGGATTGAAAGCTCCTGCTCCCCCTGACCGACGGACTTCTTAAGACGATGAACTTCAACACTGTTTTCCGCTGGCATTTGCCCTTCCTGTTTTTGATGCTGATGACCTTCCGCGCGGCGGCAGCGGACACGTTACTGATTCTTGGCGACAGCCTGAGCGCGGGCTACCGCATGGCGGCCAGCGCGGCCTGGCCCGCTCTGCTCAATGATAAATGGCAGAGCAAAACGTCTGTGATTAACGGCAGCATCAGCGGCGACACCTCGCAGCAGGGGCTGTCGCGCCTGCCTGCGCTGCTCAAGCAGCATCAGCCGCGATGGGTGCTGGTTGAGCTGGGCGGTAATGACGGCCTGCGCGGTTTCCAGCCTCAGCAAACCGAGCAAACGCTGCGCACCATTCTGCAGGATATCAAGGCAGCAAACGCCCAGCCGCTGCTGATGCAAATTCGCCTGCCCGCCAACTACGGTCGTCGGTATAATGAGGCCTTTAGCGCGATCTACCCTAAGCTTGCCAAAGAGTTTGATATTCCGCTCCTGCCATTTTTCATGGAAGAGGTCTATCTCAACCCCCAGTGGATGCAGGACGACGGTATTCACCCCAATCGCGATGCGCAGCCGTTTATTGCCGACTGGATGGCAACGCGGCTGGCTCCTTTAGTTAAACATGACTCGTAATTCAGCGGAGTTCCTGACAGGTAAAGTTATGCAAAAATCGGTCTTAATAACAGGATGTTCCAGCGGAATCGGCCTTGAGAGCGCGCTCGAGCTAAAGCGCCAGGGATTTCGGGTGCTGGCCGCGTGCCGCAAGCCTGACGATGTCGAACGTATGAACGGGCTGGGCTTTACCGGCGTGCTGCTGGATATGGACTCGCCGGAGAGCGTTGAACGCGCCGCCGACGAGGTGATAGCCCTGACCGAAGGCCGTCTGTACGGTCTCTTTAATAATGCCGGTTACGGCGTGTATGGCCCGCTGGATACGCTCTCGCGCGAAACGCTGGAGAAGCAGTTTTCAACCAATTTCTTCGGCGTCCATCAGCTCACTATGCGCCTGCTCCCGGCCATGCTGCCGCACGGCGAAGGGCGCATCGTGATGACATCCTCAGTGATGGGGCTGATTTCCACCCCGGGACGCGGCGCCTACGCTGCCAGTAAATATGCGCTGGAGGCCTGGTCCGACGCCCTGCGCATGGAGCTGCGCCACAGCGGCATCAAGGTCAGCCTGATTGAACCCGGCCCGATCCGCACCCGCTTTACCGAAAACGTTAACCAGACCCAGGCGGATAAACCGGTCGAAAACCCCGGCATCGCCGCACGTTTTACCCTCGGGCCAGAGGCGGTGGTTGCCAAAGTGCGCCATGCTTTTGAGAGCGAGCATCCCAAAATGCGCTATCCGGTGACGCTGGTCACCCATGCCGTCGGCTGGCTAAAGCGCCTGCTGCCGGGCAGGATAATGGACAAAATTTTGCACGGCTGAGTTGAAGCGACGACGCTCATCCCCATGTAAAGAGTAAACCGACAAAAGAGAAAGCCGCATGTCCGTACAGAATATCGTCAATATTACAGAAGCAAACCTGCAACAGGTCCTCGAACAGTCGATGGCTAAACCGGTGCTGTTCTACTTCTGGTCTGAGCGCAGCCAGCACTGTCTGCAGCTGACGCCGGTGCTGGAAAGCCTTGCCGCGCAGTACAACGGTCAGTTCATTCTCGCTAAGCTGGACTGTGACGCCGAGCCGATGGTCGCGTCGCAGTTTGGTCTGCGCGCCATTCCAACCGTCTATCTGTTCCAGAACGGCCAGCCTGTTGATGGCTTCCAGGGGCCCCAGCCGGAAGAGGCGATTCGCGCCCTGCTGGATAAAGTGCTGCCGCGCGAAGAAGAGCTGAAAGCGCAGGAAGGCATGGCGCTGATGCAGGAAGGCAAATACGACGAGGCGCTGCCGCTGCTGAAAGAGGCGTGGCAGCTGTCGAACCAGAACAGCCAGATCGGCCTGCTGCTGGCGGAAACGCAGATCGCCCTGCACCGTTCAGAAGACGCGGAAGCCGTGCTCAAGACGGTTCCAATGCAGGATCAGGACACCCGCTATCAGGGGCTGGTGGCGCAGATTGAGCTGCTGAAGCAGGCGGCGGACACCCCGGAAATTCAGCAGCTTCAGCAGCAGGTAGCCGACAACCCGGCGGATGCCGCGCTGGCAAGCCAGCTGGCACTGCAGCTGCACCAGGTAGGGCGTAACGAAGAGGCGCTGGAGCTGCTGTTCAGCCATCTGCAAAAAGACCTGGCTGCCGCAGACGGTCAGGCGCGTAAGATGTTCCAGGAGATCCTGGCCGCGCTGGGCACCGGAGACGCGCTGGCGTCGAAGTATCGTCGCCAGCTGTACGCGTTGTTATATTGATGCACTTTGCCCGGTGGCGGCTTCGCCTTACCGGGCCTACAAAAGCACGAATCGTAGGCCGGGCAAACGCAGTGCCGCCTGGCACAATCAGCGCACGTTTTTCAACTGCGTCACCACCAGCTGGTGGCGCGCGTTGTAGAACTTCCTATACGTCAGGTAACAGGCAATGATGGTTGACAGGCTTGCCGTAGAAAGCAGCATAAACGTCACCATGATCTGATACTTAATTGCTTTTACCGGATCGATACCGGCAAAAATCAGCCCCGACATCATGCCAGGCAGGCTCACCAGCCCCACCGTTTTGGCTGAATCCACCGTTGGGATCAGCGATGAACGAATGCTCTCGCGGATCAGCCGCGCCGAGGCCACTTTTGGCGTCGCCCCCAGGCTTAACTTCTCCTGCAACTGTTGCTGTTCGCTGCTGAAACGCTGGCCGAGGTTGTTATAACAGAGCCCAACGGCCACCATGGCGTTCCCCGCAATCATCCCGGAGATAGGGATCACCTGCATCGGCGTAAACTCAATC
This sequence comes from Enterobacter chuandaensis, assembly GCF_039718975.1. NCBI lineage: Bacteria > Pseudomonadati > Pseudomonadota > Gammaproteobacteria > Enterobacterales > Enterobacteriaceae > Enterobacter > Enterobacter chuandaensis. The sequence goes on along the minus strand of NZ_CP097173.1, from coordinate 1,196,377 downwards.
GAGCCGGAGAGCACCAGCACCGCCAGGGTGAGCGCCGTCCCGGTGGTAATCGCGATAAACGACGAAATGAACGCCTTATCAATGTACTTACTGCGCTTTTGCGCGTTCCACGCCGCGTTAAAGCAGATAAAGAGCACCATCAGCAGCGTCAGCACTGCGTGGTTAACGTTGAATATATACTTCAGCACATAGCCGACGATGATGAGCTGAATCACCGCGCGGCAGATGCTCCAGACAATATCTTTTTCCAGCCCCAGCTTTTCCCGGTAGCTGACGATGATAGCAATCAGCACCAGCACCATCGAAAACGCCAGAGATTCATTGGTTATATTGTGTTCACCCACGGTCCGCCTCCTGCATTTTCCCGCCGTGCGGCTGGAGCGTAATCACGTCATCCGCATGGGTAATTTCGTTTGAGTCGTGCGTCACCCAGAGCACGGCGATTTTCTGCTCGCGGGCGTAACGATGAATAATCTCGTTGACGTTGCGTTTGTTGGCGTCATCGAGCGCGCTGGTAATCTCGTCCAGCAACAACACTTTCGGTAAAAACTGCAGATTACGGATCAGCGAGACGCGCTGCTTCTCTCCGCCCGAGAGTTCATTGATGGATTTGGTCAGCGTCTCCTGCGCGAGGCCAAAGCGCGCCAGATCGCTCTGGAATTTTTCCGGCTCCGGCGTTTTATTGCGGATTTGCCACGGGAAAATCAGGTTGTCATAGACCGAGTCGCCAAAAAGCACTGGCGTTTGTACGCAATAAGAGACCTGCTGACGATAGCTTTCCGGGGAAAGCATCGCGATATCCTGCCCTTCAAACAGAATGGTTCCCTCCGTGGGGCTTAACAGTGAAGCCACAATTTTCAGTAAGGTGCTTTTACCGCAGCCTGATGGCCCCGTTATCAGCCTGAACTCACCGGGAGAAAGGCTAAACCCGACGTGTTGAAGGATCGTGCTGTTTCCCACTCGAAAGCCGACGTCCTTGATCTGCAATACTGCATTTTCGTTGTTCATATTTTTTCCAGTACCCCCTGAGCGTTATTAGCATAATCCGCGCCGCACGTTCGTCACAACGCGTTTTAGCCGCGCCCTTTTTCGTCATGACTTCCCATTGCGTTTAACCTGTATTCATTAGACATGCTTTACACTTTCGCTTTACAGTTTACGACGTGACCTTAGCGACACTTCCGCATCGCTGGTTTAGAACATTCGTTAAAGTGGTGTTAAGCTCTGCCCGCAACACAATAAGGAAGTACCAGAATGACTAATATTCACACTTTTTATGAGTTTTCTGAACTTGAACCCGGCGTGAAAACCATCGATCAGCTTCTTGCCGCTATTGCTTCAGAATCCATTACGGCTTATGTGTTTGGCGGGGAGCTTGTCCGGTTTGTTAAAGGCCTGCTGAAAATGAAGCCGGTCATTCAGCTCAAGAATTGCCGCTTTGCATTTGATAACGGTACTCGCTTCGTTGAAATCGACGGCAAAGGGAATGTGAAAGAGTTCGAACCCGGCAAGGTTCCGGCCTGGTTCCAGTCTCCCGGTGAATTTGCCCGCGGCCAGTGGCTGGTCAACCATGATTTTGCCGATCTCATGACGCCGGAGTTTATCCGCGCGTTTATCGAGCGTTTCCCGGACGTGAATAAAAGACGCGAACACGCTAACCTGCTGTTCGATCTGCAGCTCAATACGATGCCGTCCGCGCAGCCTGCGGCGAAAAAGGCTGGTAATGTCCAGGGCAAAACGACCAAACCCAAAGTCACCGATCTGCAGTCTTTCGAACTCTTTGGCCAGTTTTATACGCGCATGAAAGCGGCAGTCTTTGCTGACCAGTTCCCGACGCTGCAAATCCTGACGGGACACGATGCCGTCAACGACGCGCCTACCTCACTGAAAGGTGCGGTACGCACCTGGTTCAAAGGGATCACCGGCCAGCTTCCGCCGAACAACAAGCGCGTGGGCGCGGGCAATGCGGAACTGTTCTGCGCGCCGATCCGCGAGCAGCTGCGTCAGGTAGAGGAAATCGGGCTGGAGACCTTCTACCACGGCCTGTCGAAAGCCATCGCTGACGCGGGTGAGGATGCGCTGATCGCTGATTTTACCTACAGCTACCACTAACGCTCTGCCCCACCCGACGGGCAGGGCGAATTTTAACCCGTTAACCGATATACTTACGCACAGTACACACGCCTTTTCTCTTATCAAAGCATGCAAAACAGGAGGTTTTTATGCTCATCGTTGTTCCTGTCCTTATTTTTGTTGCGCTGGTTATTGTGGGCGCAGGTGTCAAGATTGTCCCCCAGGGTTACCAGTGGACCGTTGAGCGGTTCGGTCGCTATACCAACACGCTGCAGCCCGGCCTAAGCCTGATTGTTCCGTTCATGGACCGGATTGGCCGCAAGATCAACATGATGGAGCAGGTGCTGGATATCCCTTCTCAGGAAGTGATCTCCAAAGATAACGCCAACGTCACCATTGATGCCGTCTGCTTTATTCAGGTGATTGATGCGCCGAAAGCGGCGTATGAAGTGAGCAACCTGGAGCTGGCGATCGTCAACCTGACCATGACCAACATCCGTACCGTGCTCGGCTCGATGGAGCTGGACGAAATGCTCTCCCAGCGCGACAGCATCAATACCCGCCTGCTGCACATTGTTGATGAGGCCACGAACCCGTGGGGGATCAAAGTCACCCGTATTGAGATCCGGGACGTGCGTCCACCGGCGGAGCTGATCGCCTCCATGAACGCCCAGATGAAGGCCGAGCGTACCAAGCGTGCCTATATTCTGGAAGCCGAAGGGGTCCGTCAGGCGGAGATCCTCAAAGCGGAAGGGGAAAAACAGTCGCAGATCCTGAAAGCGGAGGGCGATCGTCAGTCCGCGTTCTTACAGGCGGAAGCGCGTGAACGTTCCGCAGAAGCGGAAGCCCGTGCGACGCAGATGGTCTCCGAGGCGATTGCCGCCGGTGATATCCAGGCCGTGAACTACTTCGTCGCACAAAAATATACCGATGCGCTGAAAGAGATCGGCTCCGCGAACAACAGCAAAGTGGTGATGATGCCGCTGGATGCCAGCAGCCTGATGGGCTCTATCGCGGGGATCGCCGAACTGATCAAAGACAGCGGAAACGAGCGTAAAAAATGATTGAGCTCATCGTTGCACATCCTCATGCCTTCTGGCTAAGCCTCGGTGGCTTGTTGCTGGCGGCGGAGATGCTTGGCGGCAACGGCTACCTGCTCTGGAGCGGTGTTGCCGCCGTCATTACGGGCCTGCTGGTCTGGATCCTTCCTCTGGACTGGGCGTGGCAGGGTGCGCTGTTTGCCGTGCTGACGCTGGTCGCCGCCTGGCTGTGGTGGCGCTGGCTGAACAAGCGGGTGAAGGCGCAGAAGCCGGTCGATGCGCATCTCAACCAGCGCGGGCAGCAAATTGTCGGCAAGCGTTTTACGCTCGACAGCGCGCTGGTGAACGGGCGCGGGCACATGCGGGTGGGCGACAGCTCGTGGCCCGTGGTGGCCGATGACGACCTCAGCGCCGGCACGCGGGTTGAGGTCATTGCGGTGGAAGGCATTACCCTGCGGGTGAAAGCCTGCTAAGCGTGGGTTTTGCGATGACAGCAGCCGGCAAGATTATCGATAATCGGGCAGTCGGCGCTGTCATCACCCGGGCAGGATTCCGCCAGCTGCAGCAGCTGTTCGCGCATCGCCTGTAGCTCGATGATGTGGCGTTCAATCTCCGCCACTTTTTCCAGCGTGCGTTTTTTCACGTCGGCGCTGTGGCGCTTCGGATCGTTAAACAGGTTAACCAGCTCGCCGCACTCTTCCAGGTTAAACCCCACCTGTCTTGCCTGGCGCAGCAGCGTCAGCTCATCGAGATGCAGCTGCGTGTAGCTGCGGTAGCCGTTTTCACTGCGCAGCGGTGGCGTTACCAGCCCCTTCTCTTCATAAAAGCGGATTGCCTTGCTGGTTAAGCCGGTTTTTTTTGCCACGTCACTGATATTCACATTTCCCCCTTGACCTTCCCCTTGATGGAAGGTTTAACCTTCATAACAGTTAGCGAAAAGCGTTACTCCGGTCAACAACTGACCAATATATTATACGGGAGTTTTGTTATGTCTCACACTATCGACCTGACGCTGGACGGCCTCTCCTGCGGCCACTGTGTCAAACGCGTTAAAGAAAGCCTGGAACAGCGCCCTGATGTGGAAAGCGCTGACGTGACTATCGATCATGCCGCCGTGACCGGCAGCGCCAGCGCCGACGCGCTGATTGATACCATTAAACAGGCCGGTTACGGGGCGGAGTTAAGCCACCCAAAGGCTAAACCGCTGGCAGAGTCATCATCCCCGTCGGAAGCACTGACAGCGGCCACTCCTGAGCTTCCGGCAGCTGATGATATTGATGACAGCCAACAGCTGCTGATCAACGGCATGAGCTGCGCCAGCTGCGTCTCACGGGTACAAAACGCCTTGCAGGCCGTACCGGGCGTCGCGCAGGCACGGGTCAACCTTGCGGAGCGTACTGCGCTGGTGATGGGCAGTGCCTCCGCCGCAGAGTTAGTGCAGGCCGTGGAAAAAGCGGGCTACGGGGCGGAGGCCATCGAAGATGACGCCGAACGCCGCGAGCGCCAGCAGGAAACGGCTATTGCCACCATGAAGCGCTTCCGCTGGCAGGCGATTGTCGCCCTGCTGGTGGGTATTCCGGTGATGGTGTGGGGCATGATGGGTGACAACATGATGGTCACCGCAGACAACCGCACGCTGTGGCTGGTGATTGGTCTGATTACCCTTGCGGTCATGGTCTTTGCAGGCGGGCATTTTTATACCAGCGCCTGGAAAAGCCTGAAAAACCGCACGGCGACGATGGATACCCTGGTCGCGCTCGGTACCGGCGCGGCATGGCTGTACTCCATGAGCGTGAACGTCTGGCCCCAGTGGTTCCCGATGGAAGCCCGCCATCTCTATTATGAAGCCAGCGCGATGATTATCGGCCTGATTAACCTGGGCCACATGCTGGAAGCGCGCGCGCGTCAGCGCTCCTCGAAAGCGCTGGAACGTTTGCTCGATTTAACCCCGCCAACGGCTCGCGTGGTCACAGACGACGGGGAGAAAAGCGTCCCGCTGGCGGAGGTACAGCCGGGCATGACGCTGCGCCTGACCACCGGCGACCGGGTGCCCGTCGACGGTGAAATCACCCAGGGCGACGCCTGGCTGGATGAAGCGATGCTGACCGGGGAGCCGATCCCCCAGCAAAAATCCCAGGGCGACGCGGTCCATGCGGGTACGGTAGTGCAGGACGGCAGCGTGCTGTTCCGCGCCAGCGCCGTCGGCAGCCATACCACCCTTTCGCGCATTATCCGCATGGTCCGCCAGGCCCAAAGCAGCAAGCCGGAAATTGGTCAGCTTGCTGACAAAATCTCGGCCATTTTTGTGCCGGTGGTGGTCGGCATAGCCCTGCTGAGCGCCGCGATCTGGTATCTCTTCGGCCCGGCGCCGCAGATTGTCTACACCCTGGTGATCGCCACCACGGTGCTGATCATCGCCTGTCCGTGTGCCCTCGGCCTGGCGACGCCGATGTCGATCATCTCCGGCGTGGGCCGCGCCGCCGAGTTTGGCGTGCTGATCCGTGATGCGGATGCCCTGCAGCGGGCGAGCACCCTGGATACAATTGTCTTTGATAAAACCGGTACGCTGACCGAAGGCAAACCGCAGGTAGTGGCCGTGAGCACAACTGGCATTGCGGAAGAAGAGGCGCTGCGTCTCGCCGCCGCGCTGGAGCAGGGCTCCAGCCACCCGCTGGCCCGCGCCATTCTCGATAAAGCGGGCGATGCAGCCCTGCCGCAGGTCAGCAATTTCCGCACCCTGCGCGGGCTCGGCGTCAGCGGTGAAGCCGACGGCCACGCGCTGCTGCTGGGCAACCAGGCATTGCTGAATGAAAACGGTGTTGATACCAGCGCGCTTGAAAGCGAGCTGAAAGCGCAGGCGTCTCAGGGTGCCACCCCGGTTCTGCTGGCGGTGGATGGCAAAGCTGCCGCGCTGCTGGCCGTGCGCGATCCGCTTCGCCAGGACAGCGTGGATGCCTTACAGCGCCTGCACCGCGCGGGCTATCGTCTGGTGATGCTGACCGGGGATAACCCGACCACTGCCAACGCCATCGCGAAAGAGGCCGGAATTGATGAGGTCATTGCGGGCGTGCTGCCGGACGGTAAAGCGGACGCCATCAAAAAACTGCAAAGTCAGGGTCGCCAGGTGGCGATGGTGGGTGACGGCATCAACGACGCCCCGGCGCTGGCCCAGGCGGACGTGGGGATTGCCATGGGCGGCGGGAGCGATGTCGCCATTGAAACCGCCGCCATTACGCTGATGCGCCATAGCCTGATGGGCGTTGCCGACGCGCTGGCCATTTCGAAAGCTACGTTGCGCAACATGAAGCAGAACCTGCTGGGAGCGTTCGTCTATAACTCGCTCGGTATTCCGATTGCCGCCGGGATTTTGTGGCCGCTGACCGGAACCCTGCTGAACCCGGTGGTCGCGGGTGCGGCGATGGCGCTCTCCTCCATTACCGTAGTGAGCAACGCCAACCGTCTGCTGCGGTTTAAACCGAAGGATTGAACCTTGTACCCGTACGCGCTAGCATGAACTTTTCCGGTCATGGAGCGCGTATGGGTCTGTTTAATCGTCTAAAAACATCGTTTCGCGCCCTCTTTCCTCGCCGTTACGCCTGGCCCGGTCTGGATATCTCACTCCCCGGCGGGCAACACCTGCACCTGGTCGGCAGCATCCATATGGGCACCCAGGACATGTCTCCCCTGCCACCCGGCCTGATAAAACGGCTGAAACGCGCCGACGCGCTGGTCGTTGAGGCGGATATTTCGGGTCAGGAGTCACCGTTTGCCGGGCTCGAAAGCGCTCTCACGCTGGCGGAACGTCTGGATGAAACCCAGCTTGCGGAACTGACGCGCGTCGCGGATGAAACTGGCGTATCACTCTCCATGATTGACACCCTGCCCCTCTGGCAAATCGCGATGGTATTACAGGCCACGCAGGCGCAGCGTCTGGGCCTGAGGGGCGATTACGGCATTGATTACCAGCTACTGAACGTGGCGCGGGCGCGCCGTATGCCCATCATCGAGCTGGAAGGGACGGACAGCCAGATTGCGCTCCTGCGCCAGCTTCCTGACGACGGTCTGATGCTGCTGGATGATACCCTGACCCACTGGCACACCAACGCGCGTCTGCTGCAAACCATGATTGGCTGGTGGCTGGATGCGCCGCCTGCGGACGGTAAGCTGGCGCTACCGTCCACGTTCAGTGAATCGCTTTATGATGTGCTGATGAATGCGCGCAACAAAGCCTGGCGAGAGACGCTGCATGCGTTACCTGCGGGAGAGTACGTGGTCGCGGTCGGGGCGCTGCATTTGTACGGAGAAGGGAATTTGCCGTCGCTGCTGAAATAAAAAAATGGCCAATATCTCTATTGGCCCGTCAAAGAGGAATTTCATCGTTTTTATTATACCGAAGTGACCTTCGGCTGAGCCGATTGTCGCTCAAAGTGACCATCACTGCCAACACTATTGCGCAAGATGGTGCTATTTTTTAGACAAACGTCAGGCGTATGCTGGCTGCATGAATTGTCTGTCGTAAGAAGGATATCTATGACTCCCGCCGTTAAATTACTCGAAAAAAACAACATTTCTTTCCGGATCCATACCTACGATCACGATCCGAATGAAACCAACTTTGGTGATGAAGTGGTGCGCAAGCTGGGGCTGAACGCGGACCAGGTGTATAAGACGCTGCTGGTCGCGGTGAACGGCGATATGAAGCACCTCGCCGTGGCGGTAACGCCCGTTGCCGGACAGCTCGATCTCAAAAAAGTGGCGAAGGCGCTGGGGGCGAAAAAGGTGGATATGGCGGACCCGATGGTTGCGCAACGCACCACGGGCTACCTGGTCGGCGGGATCAGCCCGCTCGGGCAGAAAAAACGCCTGCCGACGCTGATTGATGCGCCTTCACAGGCGTTTGAGACGATCTATATTTCGGGCGGTAAACGCGGGCTGGATATTGAACTGGCCGCGGGCGATCTGGCGAAAATGCTGGACGCGAAGTTTGCGGATATTGCGCGCCGGGATTGAGAGAATTGCCCGGTGGCGCTGCGCTTACCGGGCCTACGATTCGAATGTAGGCCGGGTAAGGCGAAGCCGCCACCCGGCAAAACACCCGCACTACTGCCAGCTCACCTCGCCCTTCGGCTCATACGCGTTCACGTCAATCGGCGAGTTCTGCTCGATGTACTGCTTCAGCACTTCCGCATCGATAAAGCCGGTGTTTACGTAGCCCGGTTTATTATCGATGTGCGGATAGCCGTCGCCGCCGGTGGCGTTAAAGCTCAACGTCGCCAGACGGTAGGTTTTCGCAGGGTCTACCGGCTCGCCTTTGATTTTCAAATCGTTGAGCTTGCCGTCCTTCGCCACAAAGCTGACGTTCGCGAACTGCGGATAGGCACCCGAGTCCGGCTTCATCTGCGCCACGGCCGTCAGGTAGTCAATCACCTCTTTCCCGCTCATATCCGCATAGACCACCACGTTGCCGAACGGCTGCACTTTGAGCACGTCTTTATAGGTGATGTTTCCGCCTTCGATAGAGTCACGAATGCCGCCGCCGCTCATAACGCCAAAGTCAGCGCCGGTACGCGCCATTTGCGCGGCCAGCACCAGGTGGCCCATGTTGGTCTGCACGAAACGGACTTTACTGCGGTCCCCTTCCAGACGACCGTTCAGCGTGCCGATTTTCACGTCCAGCTGCGCCTTGCCTTTATTCTGGAACGGCGTCAGCAGGGAGAGCATCTGCTGGTTTTCAGCGATCTCTGGCGTGTAAAGTACGCGCTCACTTTTCCCGTCCGGGTAGGTGACTTTCTTCTTCAGGTTGACCGGGATGAGCTGATAATGCACCAGCTTCATCTCGCCGTTGCGGAACTCAAAGTCCGCCCGCCCCACGTATTTACCCCACTCGTGCGCCTGTACAATCCAGATCCCGTTCTGACGGTCCGGCGCGCACGGCGTGCCCGGCACGTAATCCACCTGCTTTTTGTTCTCCGACGCCATACATACCGGGTCCTGCGAGTGTCCGCCCACAATCATTGCCAGCGAACCTGCCGGCAGGCTGCGCGCCATCTCTACGTCGCCGGGCGCATTGGAGCCGTGCTCGCCGTTGTCGTAGTGCCCCATGTGGGTAGTGGCGATAATCACGTCCGGCTTTTCGTTCTGCTGCAGCTCCTGGATCACCAGCTTCGCTTCGTCTGCTGGTTTACGGAATTCGATATCGGTGAAGAACTCAGGGTTGCCAATTTTCGCCGTGTCGTCGGTGGTTAAACCAATGACCGCGATTTTGAGATCCTGACGCTTAAACAGCGCCCACGGCTTAAACAGACGTTCGCCGGTGCTTTTCTGATAAATATTGGCGGAGAGGAACGGGAATTTGGACCACTTCTCCTGCTGGCGCAGCACGCTTAGCGGGTTATCAAACTCGTGGTTGCCGACGGCCATCGCGTCGTAACCGATTAGATTCATGCCGCGGAAATCGGGTTCAGCGTCCTGTAAATCGGATTCCGGTACGCCGGTATTAATATCTCCACCGGACAGCAGCAGCACGCTGCCGCCCTGGGCCGCCACCTCTTTGCGAATGCCGTCCACCAGCGTTTTTTGCGCCGACAGGCCATATTCGCCGTATTCGCTGCGCCAGAAATGACCGTGGTGATCGTTGGTATGCAGGATGGTGATTTTATAGGTTTTATCTTTTTCATACGCCTGCGCGGGCAGGCTTGCCAGGCCCCATGCGGCAATAAGCGCCAGCGCGACGCCCCGCTTCATTAACTTCATCTTCTCTCTCCCTGACCAATAGACAAAGGCAAAAATTACAGTGACTAACAAGAATAGACAAATAAGTTTTCAGAATTGCGACTTTCTTCAAATGTCACGGACGGGTATGTTAGTCGGATAATAATTACTCCCTGCATCTCTAATAACAAATCGACGTGGTATTTATGGCAATCAGTGAATCAACCCAGCCCGTCCAGGGCGCTCCGGCGTCGCCGCCGAAATCGCGCACTTCCTTTAAAGTATTAGGCGCAATCAGTCTCTCGCACCTGCTCAACGACATGATCCAGTCATTGATTCTGGCAATCTATCCGCTGCTGCAGGCCGAGTTCTCATTAACCTTTGTGCAGATCGGGATGATCACCCTGACCTTCCAGCTGGCCTCTTCGCTGCTGCAGCCGGTGGTGGGCTACTGGACGGATAAATACCCGATGCCGTGGTCGCTGCCGATAGGCATGTGCTTTACCTTAAGCGGGCTGGTGCTGCTGGCGATGGCCGGCAGTTTTGAAGCGGTTCTGCTCGCTGCCGCGCTGGTGGGAACCGGTTCGTCCGTCTTCCATCCGGAATCCTCACGCGTGGCGCGTATGGCCTCCGGTGGCCGTCACGGGCTGGCGCAGTCGCTCTTCCAGGTAGGCGGTAACTTCGGCAGCTCCCTCGGCCCGCTGCTGGCAGCGGTAATCATCGCCCCGTACGGCAAAGGCAACGTAGCGTGGTTTGTGCTGGCCGCGCTGCTGGCGATTGTCGTGCTGGCACAGATCAGCCGCTGGTACGCCGCTCAGCATCGTGTAAACAAGGGCAAACCTGTAGCGAAGGTTATCAATCCCCTCCCGCGTAACAAGGTTATTCTGGCCGTATCCGTACTGCTGGTGCTGATTTTCTCGAAATACTTCTATATGGCGAGCATCAGCAGCTATTACACCTTTTATCTGATGCAAAAATTCGGATTATCGGTACAAAACGCGCAGTTCCACCTGTTTGCCTTCCTCTTCGCGGTGGCCGCAGGAACGGTAATTGGCGGGCCAGTTGGCGATAAAATCGGGCGTAAATACGTGATTTGGGGCTCTATCCTCGGCGTAGCGCCGTTTACCCTTATTTTGCCCTACGCCAGTCTGGAATGGACCGGGATTTTGACCGTGATAATTGGTTTTATCCTCGCATCCGCGTTTTCCGCCATCCTGGTCTATGCTCAGGAACTGCTGCCCGGACGTATCGGTATGGTTTCCGGGCTCTTTTTCGGCTTCGCCTTTGGTATGGGTGGCCTTGGTGCTGCGGTGTTAGGGATGGTTGCGGATCACACCAGCATCTTCCTGGTCTATAAAATCTGCGCTTTCCTGCCACTTCTGGGGATGTTGACCATATTCCTGCCTGATAACCGTCATAAAGCCTGATATACATGCCGTCAAAGTTTTACTTTGGCGGCGTATCCCCCTGATGCCATAAGGCTCTCCTCCCCCTCTCCCCTCTGAATGTAGCAAAATGCGCTTTTTTGAGTGCTTATTGCCGTTTTATTCAAACTTCAACAATTATTCATAAACATAATCACGAAAATTGTCATAAACTGTTACTCGGTTTTTGGTTTTCGCCAAAAAGGAACACCCACAACGAAAGGAGACGGAATGCATCACGCCACACCGCTTATCACCACCATTGTTGGTGGACTTGTGCTCGCTTTTATCCTCGGCATGATTGCCAATAAACTGCGTATTTCTCCTCTTGTCGGTTATTTACTGGCAGGTGTACTGGCGGGTCCGTTTACGCCAGGCTTCGTAGCGGATACCAAACTGGCACCGGAACTGGCGGAACTGGGCGTGATTCTGCTGATGTTTGGCGTCGGCCTGCATTTTTCCCTGAAGGATTTGATGGCGGTAAAGTCGATCGCCATACCCGGAGCGATCGCCCAGATAGGGGTGGCGACGCTGCTGGGGATGGCGCTTTCGGCACTCCTTGGCTGGTCATTAATGACCGGCATCGTCTTTGGGCTGTGCCTCTCCACCGCCAGTACCGTGGTGCTGCTGCGCGCGCTTGAAGAGAGACAGCTGATAGACAGCCAGCGCGGACAGATCGCGATAGGCTGGCTGATTGTGGAAGATCTGGTGATGGTGCTGACGCTGGTGCTGCTGCCTGCCGTCGCCGGGATGATGGAAAAAGACAACATCGGCTTCGCCTCACTGGCGCTGGATATGAGTATCACCATCGGTAAGGTTGTGGCATTTATCGCCATCATGATGCTGGTGGGTCGCCGTCTGGTGCCGTGGATCATGTCCCGCAGCGCGGCGACCGGCTCCCGCGAGCTGTTTACGCTCTCCGTCCTTGCGCTGGCGCTGGGCATTGCCTTTGGCGCCGTCGAGCTGTTCGACGTCTCCTTCGCGCTGGGCGCGTTCTTCGCCGGGATGGTGCTGAACGAGTCCGAGCTGAGCCACCGCGCGGCGCACGATACTCTGCCGCTGCGTGATGCGTTCGCGGTGCTGTTCTTTGTCTCCGTCGGGATGCTGTTCGACCCGCTGATCCTCATCCAGCAGCCGCTCGCCGTGCTGGGCACGCTGGCAATCATTATCTTTGGTAAATCGCTCGCCGCCTTCTTCCTGGTACGGATGTTTGGCCACTCGCCGCGTACGGCGCTGACGATTGCCGCCAGCCTGGCGCAGATCGGTGAGTTCGCCTTTATTCTGGCCGGTCTGGGCATGGCATTGAACCTGCTGCCACAGGCGGGGCAAAATCTGGTGCTGGCGGGGGCAATCCTGTCCATCATGCTAAACCCGGTATTATTTGCCCTGCTGGAAAAATACCTCGAGAAGACCGAAACCCTCGAAGAGCAGACGCTGGAAGAGGCAACGGAAGAAGAGAAGCAGATCCCGGTGGATATCTGTAATCACGCCCTGCTGGTGGGCTTTGGCCGCGTCGGCAGCCTGCTCGGTGAGAAGCTGATGGCGCAGGGGATCCCGCTGGTGGTGATAGAAACGTCGCGCACCCGCGTCGACGAGCTGCGCGAGCGCGGCATTCGTGCGGTGCTGGGCAATGCGGCAAACGAAGAGATCATGGAGCTGGCGCATCTGGACTGCGCCCGCTGGCTGCTGCTGACCATACCTAACGGCTATGAAGCGGGTGAGATTGTGGCGTCCGCCCGTGAGAAGTGCCCGAATATCGAGATTATCGCCCGGGCGCATTATGACGATGAAGTGGACTACATCACCGAGCGCGGTGCGAACCAGGTAGTGATGGGCGAGCGCGAGATTGCGAACACCATGCTGACGCTGCTGACGAAGCCGCCGGTTGAAGAAGGGGTGACGGGCTAGCTTGTGCGGTCTGGTTCCCCCTCACCCCGGCCCTCTCCCCATGGGGGAGAGGGTTAGGGTGAGGGGTTTTCTTTTAGCAATCAACGATCCCAGTACGCCTCTTCGAGGCTGTCTTCTCGTTCCGGCAGACCGCGCGTTAAGCGCGGAGAATGCTGATTCAGCACCTGATAGCTCACGCGGTTCGCGTACTTACACACCTGCGCCAGCGACGAATAGGTCAGCCAGCTGAACTTGTGCTTGCTGGAGTTCGGCACGTTGGTTTTGTGGTAGGCGTTAGCGGTGATGTCGTGCAGCAGAGCCGCCAGCGCGCCGTCGCCCGCGCCGTTGGTGTTCATGATCTTCTCCGGCCCGCCCATATAAGGCGCGATGTGAGAGTAGATACGCAGCGGATTCACGCAATCTTTGTGGCGCATGCCGCGGCTGAACTCGTACTGGTTGAACTCGGCAATCGCACCGGGCAGCAGCGGGTGCTGGGTTTTGCGTTTGCTCTCTTCTTCCGTAAAGCCTGCCATATAGAGCCCAACCGGGCCAGCAGTGCAAAGCACCAGGTCCACCCAGTCCAGCGCTTTATCAGAAGCCAGCAGCGGATCGCTCTCGCCGGTTAACGCTTCGGCCTCTTCTTCGTTCATCGCCAGAATCGAGACGTGCTCCTTCAGGAATGCCTGCCACCACTCCGGGTTATCGGCAATCACAAATTTAGTGCCCAGGGTTAACACCACCGGAACATCGTACTTTTTGGCGTACTCAATCGCCTTCATGGTCGCTTCCGGCATCGGCTCGCCCGGCTTGCAGCGCACCAGATACGACGTCAGCACCAGCGCCGAGGCGCCCGCGATCACTTCTTCGGGAATGCTTTCCGCGCGCAGTTTATTCATGTGGCCCGGACTGATGGCAAAGGTACGTTCGCCGGATTCTCCGATCAGCGTAAAGCAGCGGCCAATCGGGCCGTCAACGCCCTGGAGATAGTTCAGGTCGGTACGGCTGGAGGTGTTGCACAGGTAGCGGTAGGCGTAGCCACCGATTTCGATATTGCTGCACATCACGCCGAGCAGGACCGAACGGTCATCTGCCAGCACCGAGTAGTTGTGCATGGTGTTGCCGATGGTGCCGCCGGCGAACTGATGGGTAATCAGGTTTTCGCGCACCAGCTCCTGGTACAGCGCTTCGGCAACGTCGTCTTCAATCACCAGCGAGTGTCCGGCGCTCAGACCGTAGCGGGCGACAAACGCATCATCCACTTTCGCTTCAATATCCACCAGCGTCTGGTCGATACCCACGACCCAGGCAGCGCTGGTTTCATTTTCAGGCTGGATTTGCTGCAGGAGCGGATCGCGAGCATCAACAGGAAAGTAGTGTTTGGATTTGCGTTTACCGGGAAATTTCATGGTCTGAACTGTACGAAGAATATGGGCCGGGAATGGTAGCACAAACCCGGCCCGAAGTGCGATCAGCGGCTGTTCGTCACCAGCGAGACCATCATGTCGATATGCTCAGGTGAGTCGTTAAGCGCCGGAATGTATTCGTACTTTTCGCCACCGGCCTCAAGGAAAAATTCCCGGTTTTGCACCGCGATCTCCTCCAGCGTTTCCAGACAGTCTGCCGAGAAGCCCGGCGACATCACCTGAATGTGCTTCACGCCCTTCTCCCCCAGCATTTTGAGGGTTTCATCGGTGTACGGCGTCAGCCACGGCTCGCGGCCAAAGCGCGACTGGAAGGTCATCATCACTTTCTCCGGCGGCAGGCCGAGGGCGGAGACCAGCTCGCGGGTGGTATCGCGGCAGCGCTGCGGGTAATCATCCCCTTCGTTGGCGAAGCGCTGCGGGATACCGTGATAGGAGAGCAGCAGCAGATCCGGCTCGCCGTGCTTCTCAAACGACGCGCGGGCGCTGCTTGCAAGCGCCTTGATGTAGAGATCGTTATCGGCGTAATCGCGAATAAAGGTCACGCCCGGAATGCGGCGGCGGGTCTTCAGAATACGCGCCAGCTCGTCCCAGACGGCGGCCACCGTCGAGCAAGAGTACTGCGGATACAAGGCCAGCACGACGATATGGTCCACGCCCTGCGCCAGCAGGTTTTCCACTGCGCTTTCCAGCGAAGGTTTACCGTAGCTCATACCGAGCGCGACGGGCATATCCGGCAGGCGGGCAGCCAGCGCTTTCTCCTGACGACGGCTGTACACCATCAGCGGCGAGCCCTCTTCCATCCACACGGACTGATAGAGTTTGGCGACGCGCGGAGAACGAATCGGCAGAATGACGCCACGCAGCAGCGGCCACCACAGCAGTCTTGGCGTATCCACGACGCGCGTGTCGCTTAAAAATTGTCGCAGGTAGCGTTTTACCGCGTCTGATGTAGGTGCTTCTGGAGTGCCCAGATTGGCAAGCAGGATGCCGGTTTTCGCCTGACTCATTCACGCCTCTTAACCATTTGATAGGCTGTCAATTGTAGCGGAAATGCGTTTAAACGAAACCCATTGCTGTAATAGGTGAGATGAGAATATTTCTCACCCGGGAGCCCGGGTGAGAGAGGTGCACTTAGCCGAGGATTTTTTCCAGCTCTGCACGTACGTCTGCCACGGCTTTGGTGCCGTCAACTTTGGCGTATTTGGTGTTACCCGCCTGCGCTTCTTTGGTGTAGTAGCCGATCAGCGGCGCAGTCATCTGATGGTATTCCACCAGGCGTTTACGCACGGTCTCTTCCTGATCGTCTTTACGGGTGGTCAGATCTTCGCCGGTCACGTCGTCTTTGCCTTCAACCTTAGGCGGGTTGAATTTGATGTGGTAAACGCGGCCAGAGGCAGCGTGTACGCGACGGCCAACGATACGGTCAACGATCAGCTCGTCCGGCACGTCGAACTCCAGCACGTAGTCCACGTTGATGCCCGCTTCTTTCATGGCGTCAGCCTGAGGAATGGTGCGCGGGAAGCCGTCCAGCAGGAAACCGTTACGGCAGTCTTCCTGCGCAATGCGCTCTTTAACCAGCGCGATAACCAGCTCGTCGGTTACCAACTTGCCTGCGTCCATGATGTCTTTCGCTTGTTTACCCAGCTCGGAGCCAGATTTTACAGCGGCGCGCAGCATGTCACCGGTGGAGATTTGCGGAATACCGTATTTCTCCATGATGAACTGAGCCTGAGTTCCTTTACCCGCGCCCGGAGCGCCAAGCAGAATAATACGCATTGCGAAAATCCCCTCAAATGTCGTTTCAATTTTTCAAAAGCGCTAAACAATACCACCAGAACGGGCGTGGCTCAAGGAAGGCGGGAAGGCTGAAACGGTTAATGGGGGGAGATAATTTGGGAGGGTGCGGTTGATTCCCCTCACCCTAACCCTCTCCCCAAGGGGGAGAGGGTCGGGTGAGGGGTTGATGTTGAATTACGCCAGCAGCAGCGCATTCACACGTTTAATGAACAGGTTAGGATCTTCCAGCGTACCGCGCTCGGCCAGCAGGGACTGATCCAGCAGCAGTTCAACCCACTCGGCAAAGCGGGCGTCGTCCTGGGTATCCGCCGCGCGTTTCACCAGCGGATGATCCGGATTAAGCTCAAAGATATATTTTACTTCCGGCATCGCCTGGCCCGCCGCCGCGAACAGTTTCGCCATCTGGGTGCTCATTTCGTCGGCATCGGTGGTGACAATCGCCGGGGTGTCGGTCAGACGGTGCGTAAAACGCACCTCTTTCACGCGGTCGCCCAGCAGAGTTTTCACGCGCTCAACAAACGGCTCCAGCGCCTTCTCGGCTTCTTTCGCGCTTTCGTCCACTTCATCCGCCAGCTTATCGATGGACTCGTCGGCTTTGGCAACGGACTGGAACGCCTTACCGTCGAACTCGGTCAGGTAGTTCATCATCCACTCGTCGATGCGGTCAGAAAGCAGCAGTACTTCGATGCCTTTCTTACGCAGCAGCTCCAGGTGCGGACTGCTCTTCGCCGCCGCGTAGCTGTCGGCGGTGATGTAGTAAATCTTCTCCTGCCCTTCTTTCATGCGGGAGACGTACTCTTCCAGCGACACGGTCTGCGCGGAGGAGTCGGTGTGCGTGGAGGCGAAGCGCAGCAGCTTAGCAATGGTTTCAACGTTCGCGGTGTCTTCCGCCGGGCCTTCTTTCAGCACCAGGCCGAACTGTTTCCAGAAGGTCTGATATTTTTCCGCATCGTCTTTCGCCAGTTTTTCCAGCATCTGCAGCGCACGTTTGGTCAGGGCGTTGCGCAGGTTACGGGTGACGGTGCTGTCCTGCAGAATTTCGCGCGAGACGTTCAGCGGCAGATCGTTGGAATCAATCAGACCGCGCACAAAGCGCAGGTAGTTAGGCATGAACTGCTCGGCGTCGTCCATGATGAACACGCGCTGCACGTACAGCTTCAGGCCGTGCTTGTGATCGCGGTTCCACATATCCCACGGCGCCTGCGCCGGGATGTACAGCAGGCTGGTGTACTCCTGCTTACCTTCCACACGGTTGTGGCTCCAGGTCAGCGGGTCAGTAAAGTCGTGGGCGATGTGCTTGTAGAACTCGTTGTACTCATCGTCTTTAATTTCAGCCTTGTTGCGCGTCCACAGCGCCTGCGCCTTGTTGATCTTCTCCCAGGAAACCACGGTTTCACCGTCTTTCTCTTCCTGTTTTTCAATCTCAACCGGCAGGGCGATGTGGTCGGAATATTTGCTGATGATGGAGCGCACGCGCCAGTCGTTCAGGAAATCGTCTTCACCTTCGCGCAGGTGAAGAGTGATTTCGGTGCCGCGATCCGCTTTGGTGATGTCATCAACGGTGTATTCGCCTTCCCCTTTGGATTCCCACAGCACGCCGTTCCCGGCGCTGTCGCCCGCGGCACGGGTGCGCACGGTGACTTTGTCCGCCACGATGAACGCCGAGTAGAAACCGACGCCGAACTGGCCGATCAGCTGGCTGTCTTTCGCCTGGTCAGAACCCATGGATTCAAGGAACGCTTTGGTGCCGGATTTGGCGATGGTGCCGAGGTGGTCGATCACCTCGTCGCGGTTCATCCCGATGCCGTTATCGGCGATGGTCAGGGTGCGGTTCTCTTTATTGAACGAGACGCGCACGCGCAGCTCGCCGTCGCCTTCGTACAAATCCGGGTTAGACAGCGCGCGGAAGCGCAGCTTGTCTGCAGCGTCCGAGGCGTTGGAAATCAGCTCACGCAGGAAAATTTCTTTGTTGGAATACAGGGAATGGATCATCAGGTGCAGAAGCTGTTTTACTTCTGACTGGAAACCACGGGTTTCTTGTCCTTTCATCTAAGTCGACCTCAACAATGCCATTTAATGGGGTTTCAAAACGTTGAGAGAGAGATGGGGATAAGGGGGGAAATTTTCAAGCGGAGGCCGCGCGTGCAGCCTCCGTTTGGTCAGAAAATAATCTTGTGGCGTCCCGCCAGAGAGTGCGACAGCGTGGTGCCATCGACCATCTCCAGCTCGCCGCCCACCGGCACGCCGTGGGCAATGCGGCTGGCGTCAACGCCGTACTGCGCGCACAGCTCGGCGATGTAGTTGGCGGTTGCCTCCCCTTCCACCGTCGGGTTGGTGGCGAGGATCACCTCTTTGATGGTTTCGGACTCAAGACGCTGTTCAAGGCGGTCAAGACCGATATCGTCCGGGCCAATGCCGTCCAGCGGGGAGAGATGCCCCATCAGCACAAAGTAGCGGCCGGAAAACTGCCCGGTTTGTTCGATGGCGTAGATGTCCGCCGGACTCTCCACCACGCAAATCTGACCGTTTTCCTGACGACGCGGGTTCGTACAGATGTTACACACGTCCTGCTCGGTAAAGGTACGGCAATCCGCACAGTGACCAATTTCTGACATGGCGCGGGTTAAAGCCTGCGCCAGGCGCATCCCGCCGCTGCGGTCGCGCTGCAATAGCGTAAACGCCATGCGCTGCGCTGACTTCGGGCCAACGCCCGGCAGGCAGCGCAGCGCTTCCATTAACTGCGTGAGCAGCGGACTGGTTTGCATCAGAACGGCATCTTAAAGCCCGGCGGCAGCTGCATACCGCTGGAAACAGAGGCCATTTTTTCTTTCTGAGTTTCGTCGATACGGCGAGCGGCATCGTTAAACGCGGCTGCAACCAGATCTTCCAGCATCTCTTTGTCGTCTTCGAGCAGGCTCGGGTCGATTTCAACGCGACGGCAGTTGTGCGCACCGTTGATGGTCACCTTGACCAGACCGGCACCGGATTCACCCGTGACTTCCAGCTGAGCGATCTCTTCCTGCATCTTCTGCATTTTTTCCTGCATCTGCTGAGCCTGCTTCATCAGGCCACCCAGACCGCCTTTTCCACCAAACATAGGCTTCTCTCTTCTTTCACGTTTAAGGATTACAACCGTAAGTCAGACTCACGATCAAATGGGGCGAATACTCTCTTCATCCAGATCGGCGTCGAAGAACCGGCGCAGGGTCTGAATGTTGTTATCCGCAATTATCGCCTCGCGCGCCTGCGCGAGCTTCTCTTCATAAATGGCCTGGCGCCACTCGAGCGGCGTTTTCACTGCCGGATTATCATCTTCAATGATAGTCAATTCAACCGGCACACCCTGTAAAGCAGCAAGCGCCTCGGCCAGCGCCTTTTGCGCGCCAGGGGAATTGAGGTGCCGCTGGCCCGGACGCAGGTGCAGACGCACCTGATTGCCGTCCTGTTCTTTCCAGGCGTTGAGCGCGACCTGCTCCACCAGCTTCGGCAGCTGGAGTTGGCTGACCTCGGCGGCCCAGGCGTCGCGCGCAATAGATTCTTCCGCAAGCTTCGCGGAAAGCTCCGGCGTCTTCTCATGCTCCAGCGCCTTTTTCAGCGCTTTTGGCGTGGCCACCTCTTCCTTCACCGTTTCGGTGATGGTGGTTGCCTTCCAGCGGTAAGCCTCTTCTTTCACCGGGGCTTTCTGCTCGAGCGCGGACGGTGCCGGACGCGACTGTACGCGCTCCGTTACCGAGGCCAGTCGTTCAAGCGCGGCGTTGTTCACCGGCCGCGCTCTTCCTGGCGCTGCCGGTTCACTCTTTTTTGGTTTGGTTACTCCCTGCGCACGTTGCAACTGACTGCGTGCGGCAAGCACCGAACTGGTGGCATCCGATAGCGGCACGTTTTGCTGTGGCGGCGGCGTCGGCTGCGGCGGTACCTGCTGCGGTGACATCACCGCCGTTGGGGCGACCGGCGCGAAAGACTGTCGCGGCACTTCCGGCTCCGGCAATGGCATACGCGGGTGGAACGCCAGCGCACGCAGCAGCGTCATTTCAACGCCCATACGCGGATCCGGCGCGTACGGCAGCTCTTTGCGGCCAATCAGCAGGGTCTGGTAGTAAAGCTGCACGTCGGCAGGCGGCACGGTGCGGGCAAGTTCACGCATCCGCTGTTCAATGGCGGCCATATCCGCACCGATGGCCGACGGAGACAGCTGCAGCATCGCCACGCGGTGCAGCAGGCTGAGCATCTCAACCAGCAGCGCTTCCCATTCAATGCCCCTACCCGCGGCGGCGTTGACCAGCGACATCACGCGCTCACCGTTGGCGGCAATCATCGCTTCGATGAGCGACAGCGCCTGATCGTCATCCAGCGTGCCGAGCATGGTGCTGACCGCCTCGGTGGAGAGCTTGCCGTCACCGCTGGCAATCGCCTGGTCGGTCAGGCTCAGAGCATCACGCAGGCTGCCGTCCGCCGCGCGGGCCAGCAGCTGCAGGGCGCGCGGCTCGTGAACGATCTTCTCTTCATCAAGGATGTGCTCAAGCTGCGCGCGGATCTGCTCAACGTCCAGCGCCTTCAGGTGGAACTGCAGGCAGCGCGACAGGATGGTGACCGGCAGCTTTTGCGGATCGGTG
This sequence comes from Enterobacter chuandaensis, assembly GCF_039718975.1. NCBI lineage: Bacteria > Pseudomonadati > Pseudomonadota > Gammaproteobacteria > Enterobacterales > Enterobacteriaceae > Enterobacter > Enterobacter chuandaensis. Next base: position 1,175,408 of record NZ_CP097173.1, on the reverse strand, counting down.
GTCGCCAGCAGGAACTTCACGTGCGCGGGCGGCTCTTCCAGCGTTTTCAGCAGGGCGTTAAAGCTGTGGCGCGACAGCATGTGCACTTCATCGATCAGGTAGACCTTGAAGCGTCCACGCGCCGGGGCGTACTGCACGTTGTCGAGCAGATCGCGGGTGTCTTCCACTTTGGTACGCGAGGCGGCGTCGATCTCGATCAGATCGACAAAACGCCCCTGCTCGATCTCCCGGCAGTTATCGCACACGCCGCACGGGGTGGCGGTGATCCCGGTTTCGCAGTTGAGACCTTTCGCCAGCAGACGGGCAATAGAGGTCTTACCGACGCCGCGGGTGCCGGAAAAAAGATAGGCGTGATGGATGCGACCTAGCGACAAGCCGTTCGCCAGGGCCGTCAGCACATGTTCCTGACCGACAACGTCAGCAAAGGTTTGTGGTCGCCATTTACGGGCTAACACCTGATAACTCATGGGCAGGCTCTGCAACGCTGGAAGGTGAATTTATGGAGGGGAATGCTATCACAACCTCACCCATTGAGCGAGGTTGTGAAAACCGGGATTAATGACCCGGGAAAGGCACCAGGCTGTAGCTGGTAATACCCTGTTTTTCCAAGCGCTGTTCACCGCCGAGATCGAACAGGTTGATGATGAAGGCCGCGTCGGTCACTTCCCCACCCAGACGACGGATCAGCTTCACGGTCGCTTCAATGGTGCCGCCGGTTGCCAGCAGATCGTCCACCACCAGCACTTTGTCGCCAGGCTTGATGGCATCAACGTGGATTTCAAGCTGATCGGTGCCGTACTCCAGCTCGTAGCTCTCCGCGATGGTTTCACGCGGCAGTTTGCGCGGCTTACGCACCGGCACAAAACCCACGCCCATCGCCAGCGCAACCGGTGCGCCGAACAGGAAGCCACGGGCTTCGGTACCTACTACTTTGGTGATCCCGGCGTTTTTATAACGCTCCACCAGCAGTTCAATGCTGAGCGCGTACGCTTTCGGGTCTTCCAGCAAGCTGGTGACATCACGGAAAAGAATGCCAGGCTTTGGATAGTCCTGGATGCTTTTGATGCTGTTTTTCAGATATTCAAGCTGCTGTGCAGTTGCGGTCATCGGTTTGTGCCTAAATGAAACAGTGTTACTCACGGCGCGCAACGAGTCGGCAAAGGTAACAATTGCTTAACCTTTAACCAGGCGCGCCTGTGCTCGAAAACGGTCGAATTTACTGGCTGTACGCAATAATTGCAACCGCCATGATGAGGCTTCAGTGCTTTTGTTGCTTTTCATCAACCACGGGGATCCGCCACATAAAGATAAGCAGGCAGAAGAGGATGAAAAGCAGCAGGATCCGCACCCACATCATTTTCACCAGCCATAATGAAATCGCGAAGGTGATTAAGATCACCGCGACCGCGCGGGGCTTCGCGCCGGGCGGCATGGCACGGTGTTGTTGCCAGTGCCGCAAGTACCCGCCAAACCACGAACGGTAGAGCAGCCAGTGGTGAAAGCGCGGCGACGAGCGGGCGAAGCACCAGGCCGCCAGCAGGATAAACGGCGTGGTCGGCAGTAAGGGTAAAAACACACCCAGCGTGCCAAGCACTACCGCGAGCCAGCCAATGATGATTAAAATAGTACGCTTCATAATGCGAATCGTTATCAAACTGAACGGCTACTTTACCACTGGAGAGCGCCTTGAAAACAGCACTGCTTCTTGAGAGGCTGCAAAATCAGCTGATTGCTCTGCGGACGCAGGCTACACCGCTAATGGGGCACGCCACGCTGAAGCCGCGCTTTGACCGGCAGCTTTTCCGCACTCGCAGTACCGTCATTCAGGATTACCTGGCTGAGGCCCAGACAAATCTCGATGAATTGCGCCATGCGGTTGAAAGCGGGCAGCAGGAACAGGTGGTATGGCTTGCGGAGCATCTCACCGAGCAGATCACCGCCCTGCACCGGGAAATCGCCGCCTGGCCGCTGCGCGCCTGGGACAGCGCCTCGCCAGGGCCTGGAAAATGGCAGCGCAAGCGGCTGGAGAACCAGGAGTTCGAGCGCCGGCTGTTTGAGATGAAGCGCGAACGCGAGACGCGCCTGAACAACAGCGAAACGCTGGAAGAGCAGCAGCTCTTAATGCGTGAAATCAGCGCGCTGGAAGGCCGCATCGTCCGCTGCCGTCAGGCGCTGGATGAGATTGAGCGCGTGATTGAACGCCTGACCCGTTAACAGGAGCCACATCTATGTCACTGGAAAATGCACCCGATGAGGTCAAGCTGGCCGTCGATTTGATTATGCTTCTGGAGAATCATGAGATCCCAGCGGAGACGGTGCTGAAGGCACTGGAGATTGTACGGCGGGATTTTGAGGAAAAGGTGAAGGCCGGTTGCCCTCACCCTGGCCCTCTCCCATAGGGAGAGGGAAAATAGTTTAGGCGGGAGTCGGATCGTCACCCTTAATCTCGCGCTTCACTTCCGTATGCTCATCACCTTTCTCATTATGCAGGTGAACCTCAAGCTGGTTGAAGGCGATATTAATGTTGTTTTCGCGGCACAGGCGATCGATCGCACGGTTCAGTTCATCCACGGTGTAGCTGCGATCGCGCAGTTCACGCACGTACAGACGCAGTTCGTGATCCAGCGTGCTCGGCCCGAAGGTGGTGAAGAAGACGTCCGGCGCGGGCTCGTGCATGACCTTTGGATGCGATTTAGCGGCTTTTAACAATACCTCTTTCACTTTATCCAGGTCAGAGCCGTAGGCTACGCCGAGGCGAATCACCACGCGCGTGGTGGTATCCGAGAGCGACCAGTTGATCAGGCGCTCGGTCACGAACGCTTTGTTCGGGATGATCACCTCTTTACGGTCAAAATCGGTAATGGTGGTGGCACGAATACGGATCTTGCTGACCGTACCGGAGAAGGTACCGATGGTAACGGTATCGCCGATACGCACCGGACGTTCGAACAGGATGATCAGGCCGGACACAAAGTTACCGAAGATCTCCTGCAGGCCAAAACCAAGACCGACCGAGAGAGCCGCCGCCAGCCACTGCAGTTTATCCCACGAGACGCCCAGCGAGCCGAATACCGTCATCGCCCCGACGATAATGATGACGTAATTCAGGATGGTGGTGATGGCGTATGACGCCCCCTGGCGCAGGTTCAGCCTTGAGAGCACCAGCACTTCCAGCAGACCCGGCAGGTTGCGAATCAGCGCCCAGGCCACCACCGACGACACCAGCGCAAACAGCAGGCTGCCCATGGTGACGCTTTTCATCACCGCCGCGCCGGCTTCGGTACCGTTGTACTGCCAGAGAGTAATACTGTCGAGATAGGCGAAGACGGTAATCAAATCCGACCAGATCGCCCAGAACATCACCGCAAACAGGGCGATCATCACCAGCATGGTGATACGCAGCGTCTGCTGGTTGACCTGCTCAAGAGCAATGGTCGGCTCTTCCTGCGGCTCTGCGCCTTCGGCCCCCTCTTTCACCTGATGCTGACGACGCGCAATGGCACGACGGTAAGCAATGCGGCGGGCCGCGACGCTTAAACCGCGCAGTACGGTCTGATAGAGCAGGTTCCAGACAATCACCAGATAGACCGTCTCGATCCAGCGCCCGGACAGGCGCAGCGTGGTATAGAAGTAGCCCGTTGCCGTAAGCACCATCAGCGCCAGCGGAATGATCGCCAGCACCGTCACGGTGGCCAGACGAAGATTGTGGGACTCTTTATCGCGCCAGCTGTCGCGGCACATCGGCCACATCAGGATCGCGATCAGCAGCAGGTTGAGCAGAATGACCAACTGGCCCAGCACATCATCCATCAGATGCAGCGGGGAAAGCTCTGACACCACCGACCAGAAGTGCAGCGGCAGAAGCGCAAGGCTGACGCGCACAATCTGGCGACGCCAGTGGCTGGTTAGCTGAGCCGGCATGTTGAAATGACGCACCGCCACGCCGTCTTTTTCCAGCACCTTCCAGCACACGCCAAATACCAGCCAGAACAGCGCCAGTTTTTTACTGAACGCCCAGAGCAGATCGCTGACGTTAAGCTGCATCGTGAGCAGAATCAGACCCACGGCCAGAATAATCAGACACACCGGCAGCGCGCGGATGAGATCGATCAGAATCGCTTTAGGCGTATGGAGCTGGCTGTCGTTACGCAACTGCCCCACTTCCGACGCCAGCTTCGCCTGGTACTGTTTCAGCCATTTCAGACGCCAGCGGATCAGACCGGCAATCAGCAGCAGCGGTAAACCGGCCAGGAAAGCAATCATTACCGCAGGCCAGGCTTTCTCCCAGTTTACGGTGATTTTCATGCTCTTAATCTGCGTTTTCAGCGTTTCCGGGAAGGACTTAATCCAGTCCCAGTCCATCGGCTTGTTGCTGTTCACCCAGAAAATCTGCTGCGTCAAAATCTCCTGCAGGCTTTTTGACACGCTGACCAGCTGCTGCTGGTTGATCTGCAGATTAATGGCCATCATCAGCTGGTTGCCCAGTTGCTTGTTAAGCTGATCGAGCAGCTCGCGACGCATATCCACCACCTGGAGCAGCGCGTCATGCACTTCCGGGTTTACGTCGCTGGAGTGCCCTTCTTCAACTTTGGCGACATAGGCATCGCTCTGGAAAAGGGCGTCGCGCTGCTGGTTGACGTCAAACTGTTCCAGACGTAAATCCGCAATGCGGTTAGTCATGTCCTCCAGCTCGTCGGCGGAGGGGAGCGTCTGCTGCTGCTGATAGAGAATACGCGACAGCAGAAGGCTACCTTTCAGGACCGCAATCTGCTCTTTGATGTTGCGTTCCGCCTGCAGCGCGCGATCCAGCCAGTTTTTCACTTTGATATTTTGCTGAACCAGCGAGTTGCCGTTTTCCGTCGCCAGTATCAGGCGCTGGCTGAGCTGGTGGTTAGCCTCAAGCTCCTGCTTCACCAGCGGGTTGGCCTGAATACGGGCGGTTTCGTCCGGCGAGACGGCTTCCTGGGCGGTTTTTTCCGTCAGGGTCAGGCGTTTGCTGTTTACCGCCTCCTGCAACAGCTGAAGCTGGTGTTCCAGCCGGTTGATATTCGCCGTCACGTAATCACGCTGTTTCTGGAGCGTGTCCTGCAGCACCGTATTCCCTTCCAGGCTTTTACGCTGCTGTTCAATTTGCGCATTGAGCAAGGACTGCTGAACCAGCAGCAGGGTTTGCTGCGTCGGGCGCAGCGTGCCTTCCCCTACCGTTGTGCCGTTCAGGCGGTTGCGGATCTGCTGCAGCTGTTGAGACGCGGCGTACATTGCGTTTTGCACGCGCTCGGGCTGGGTTTGCAGGGAGACGAGCTGGCTGTTGTAGGTCGCGAGGTCAGACTGCGCCGTTTGCAGATCGTCGAGCAGTTGCGCGACGCGTGATTCCAGCTGGCGTAAGGAGAGCGTGGAGAGCGTTTTGCGCGTTTCGTCGTCGTTATCGACGTCACTCAGCGCGCTCAACGCTTCCGTAGCCTTACGCATGTTCTCAGGCGCCTGCGCCACCTTCTGACGAAGCTGGGTGGTTTCTGCTTTAACGCGCTCGATTTTATCAATGTTTTCCAGCGTTTCCGTCAGATCCTGCTGGGTGAGTTTCTCCTGAGGAGAGAGCTCTTTTTGTTTGTTCAGGGTGTCGAGCTGCGACTGAATTTCGCTGCGCGAGGGAATATCAGTGCTGTTGTCTGCGCGGGCCCAGGAAAGCGGCGCGGTGGAGAAGAAAAACAGCATAGCAAAGAGCAATGCAAATACAGGATGTTGCGAGCGATTGATGGGCAGCATAGTTGTGAATGATGTCAGCAGATGACCGAAAATAGTCCGGCGTGAAGAATATCACGCTCGTCGGAAGCAGAATAGCGAGAACGTTAGCCTCTGAGATAAATCCTGGAAAGGGCTCAGGCCGTCAGCGAAGGCGCGTCGCTGCGCAGCGTCGGGCAGAGTTGTAGCATTTCCAGTAAAATCGCCACGTAGCTGCGGGCTTCCTCTTTGAGGTCAAAGGATTGCGGCGCAAAAAGCCAGTTTTCCATCAGACCTGAAATGTAGCTGCGCATCAGGATAGCCGCCCGGCGGGTGAGTAAATTGGCGGGTAACAGCTTTGCCTGCATACACAGGTTCAGGTTCTGTTCGATGCGATCGTAGCTCTCCAGGCTGAGGCTGCGCTGCGCCTGTTGCACCACCGCCATTTCGCCCACGAACTCACATTTATGAAAGATAATTTCCATCATTAATCTGCGACGCTCTTCAACTACCGTTGCTTCAAGGATATATACTAATATTTCTCTCAATACTGAGAGTGGATCGTCGGGGAATTTTGCCCGATACTCACTCTCGAGATCGCTAATGCTGGACTCTGAAAGCTCCCAGATTTCACTGAACAGATCTGACTTGTCTTTAAAATGCCAGTAAATCGCTCCCCGCGTCACACCGGCAGCCTGAGCAATTTGTGCCAGCGAGGTGGAAGAAACCCCCTGCTGAGAGAACAAACGTATTGCCACATCAAGGATGTGTTGTCGGGTTTCCAGCGCTTGTTGTTTAGTTTTTCGTGCCATAGGTGGGTGAATTTACAGGAGTCAGATTTACATACATTTGTGAATGTATGTACCATAGCATGACGATAATATAAACGCAGCAATGGGTTTTTAGACTCAGGACCCTTGATCAATTTGAAATCGGACACTCGAGGTTTACATATGAACAAAAACAGAGGGTTAACGCCTCTGGCGGTCGTTCTGATGCTCTCAGGCAGCTTAGCGCTTACAGGATGTGACGACAAACCAGCTCAACAAGGAGCTCAGCAGGCGCCAGAAGTCGGCGTTGTGACACTCAAATCTGAACCTCTGCAGATCACCACAGAATTACCAGGCCGTACAAATGCTTACCGCATTGCGGAAGTGCGTCCTCAGGTTAGCGGCATTATCCTGAAACGTAACTTTACCGAAGGCGGCGATGTGAAGGCCGGTGAGTCTCTGTATCAGATTGATCCCGCGACCTATCAGGCTTCTTATGAAAGCGCGAAAGGTGACCTGGCTAAAGCACAAGCGGCGGCGAAAATCGCTCAGCTGACGCTGAACCGCTACCAGAAACTGCTCGGTACCAAATACATCAGCCAACAGGATTACGATACCGCCCTGGCAGATGCCCAGCAGGCTAACGCGGCCGTGGTAGCAGCCAAAGCGGCTGTCGAAACCGCCCGCATTAACCTGGCCTATACCAAAGTGACCTCCCCTATCAGCGGTCGTATTGGTAAATCTTCCGTGACGGAAGGGGCGCTGGTGCAGAACGGGCAGACCACTGCGCTGGCAACCGTGCAGCAGCTTGATCCGATCTACGTTGACGTGACGCAGTCCAGTAACGATTTCCTGCGCCTGAAACAGGAGCTGGCTAACGGCACCCTGAAACAGGAAAACGGCAAAGCCAAAGTGGAGCTGGTTACCAACGACGGTATCAAGTTCCCGCAGGAAGGTACCCTGGAATTCTCTGATGTGACGGTCGACCAGACCACCGGTTCCATCACCTTACGGGCGATTTTCCCGAACCCTGACAAGAATCTGCTGCCAGGTATGTTCGTTCGCGCGCGTCTGGAGGAAGGAACGAACCCAACCGCACTTCTGGTTCCACAGCAGGGTGTCACCCGTACGCCACGCGGCGATGCGAGCGCACTGGTTGTCGGGGCAGATAACAAAGTCGAAACGCGCAATATCACCGCTACCCAGGCGATTGGCGATAAATGGCTGGTGACGGAAGGTCTGAAAGATGGCGATCGCGTGATTGTTACTGGTTTGCAAAAAGTACGTCCTGGCGCGCAGGTAAAAGCACAGGAAGTGACCTCTGACGATAAACAACAAGCTTCGGCCGCTGGCCAGTCAGAACAAACCAAGTCTTAACTTAAACAGGAGCCGTTAAGACATGCCTAATTTCTTTATCGATCGCCCCATATTTGCGTGGGTGATCGCCATTATCATCATGCTGGCCGGGGGACTTGCGATCCTGAAGCTGCCTGTCGCGCAATATCCAACGATTGCGCCACCGGCGGTGACGATCTCCGCAACCTACCCGGGGGCTGATGCGAAAACGGTGCAGGACACCGTAACCCAGGTTATCGAACAGAACATGAACGGTATCGATAACCTGATGTACATGTCCTCAAACAGTGACTCCACCGGTACGGTGCAGATCACCCTGACCTTTGAATCCGGTACGGATGCGGACATCGCGCAGGTTCAGGTGCAGAACAAACTGCAGCTGGCGATGCCTCTTCTGCCGCAGGAAGTGCAACAGCAGGGTGTGAGCGTCGAGAAATCGTCCAGTAGCTTCCTGATGGTTGTCGGCGTTATCAACACCAACGGCACCATGACGCAGGAGGATATTTCCGACTACGTGGGCGCCAACATGAAGGACGCCATCAGCCGTACTTCCGGTGTGGGTGACGTGCAGCTGTTCGGTTCACAGTACGCGATGCGTATCTGGATGGATCCGAACAAACTGAACAACTTCCAGCTCACGCCGGTTGACGTGATTAACGCCATTAAAGCGCAGAACGCCCAGGTGGCAGCCGGTCAGTTAGGCGGTACGCCGCCGGTGAAAGGCCAGCAGCTTAACGCGTCGATTATCGCGCAAACCCGTCTAACCTCCGCTGATGAGTTCAGCAAAATTCTGCTGAAGGTGAACCAGGACGGTTCGCAGGTTCGTCTGCGCGACGTAGCCAAAGTGGAGCTGGGTGGCGAAAACTACGACATCATTGCGAAGTTTAACGGCAAACCGGCGTCCGGTCTGGGTATCAAACTGGCGACGGGCGCGAACGCCCTGGACACCGCAACGGCGATCCGAGCGGAACTGAAGAAGATGGAACCGTTCTTCCCGTCAGGCCTGAAAATCGTTTATCCGTATGACACTACGCCGTTCGTAAAAATTTCGATTCACGAAGTGGTTAAAACGCTGGTAGAAGCGATCATCCTGGTGTTCCTGGTGATGTATCTGTTCCTGCAAAACTTCCGCGCGACGCTGATCCCAACCATCGCCGTGCCGGTCGTTCTGCTGGGGACCTTTGCCATCCTCGCGGCCTTTGGGTTCTCGATAAACACCCTGACGATGTTCGGGATGGTGCTCGCCATCGGCCTGCTGGTGGATGACGCCATCGTGGTGGTAGAGAACGTCGAGCGCGTAATGGCGGAAGAAGGTCTACCGCCGAAGGAAGCCACCCGTAAATCCATGGGCCAGATCCAGGGCGCGCTGGTCGGTATTGCGATGGTACTGTCCGCGGTATTTATCCCGATGGCCTTCTTCGGGGGCTCTACGGGTGCGATTTACCGCCAGTTCTCCATTACCATCGTTTCAGCGATGGCGCTGTCGGTACTGGTGGCGTTGATCCTGACGCCAGCGCTGTGTGCCACGATGCTGAAGCCGATTCAGAAAGGCGGTCACGGCGAGCATAAGGGGTTCTTCGGCTGGTTCAACCGCATGTTTGATAAGAGCACGCACCACTACACCGACAGCGTGGGCAACATCCTGCGCAGCACCGGTCGTTATCTGCTGCTCTATATCATCATCGTCGTGGGGATGGCGTTCCTGTTCGTTCGTCTGCCAAGCTCGTTCCTGCCAGATGAAGACCAGGGCGTGTTCCTGACGATGGCACAGCTTCCGGCGGGTGCTTCGCAAGAGCGTACCCAGAAAGTGCTGGACGAAGTGACGGACTACTATCTCACCAAAGAGAAAGCGAACGTTGAATCCGTGTTTGCGGTTAACGGCTTTGGCTTTGCGGGTCGTGGCCAGAACACCGGTATCGCCTTCGTTTCTCTGAAAGACTGGGCCGATCGTCCGGGCGATGAGAATAAAGTTGAAGCGATCACGGGCCGTGCCATGGGCACCTTCTCGCAGATTAAAGATGCGATGGTCTTCGCCTTTAACCTGCCAGCGATTGTTGAACTGGGTACGGCGACCGGTTTCGACTTCCAGCTGATCGACCAGGGCGGTCTGGGTCACGAGAAACTGACGCAGGCGCGTAACCAGCTGTTCGGCGAAGTGGCTAAACACCCTGACCTGCTGGTTGGCGTACGTCCAAACGGCCTGGAAGATACGCCGCAGTACAAGATCGACATCGATCAGGAAAAAGCGCAGGCGCTGGGCGTGTCCATCAGCGACATTAATACCACGCTGGGCGCGGCCTGGGGCGGTAGCTACGTCAACGACTTCATCGACCGCGGTCGCGTGAAGAAAGTGTACGTGATGTCAGAAGCGCAGTACCGTATGTTGCCGAACGATATTAACAACTGGTACGTTCGCGGCAGCAATGGTCAGATGGTGCCGTTCTCAGCCTTCTCGACGTCGCGCTGGGAATACGGTTCACCGCGTCTGGAACGTTACAACGGTCTGCCGTCGATGGAAATTCTGGGTCAGGCCGCACCAGGCCGAAGCACCGGTGAAGCCATGAACCTGATGGAAGAGCTGGCAAGCAAACTGCCTGCGGGTATCGGCTATGACTGGACCGGCATGTCCTATCAGGAACGTCTGTCCGGTAACCAGGCCCCTGCCCTGTACGCTATTTCACTGATTGTGGTCTTCCTCTGTCTGGCAGCGCTGTACGAGAGCTGGTCAATTCCGTTCTCCGTTATGCTGGTGGTTCCACTTGGGGTTATCGGTGCGCTGCTTGCGGCAACGTTCCGTGGTTTGACCAACGACGTGTACTTCCAGGTAGGCCTGCTGACAACCATTGGCTTGTCGGCGAAGAACGCGATACTTATCGTGGAATTCGCCAAAGATCTGATGGAGAAAGAGGGTAAAGGCCTTATTGAGGCGACGCTGGAAGCGGTGCGTATGCGTCTGCGTCCAATCCTGATGACGTCACTGGCGTTCATCCTCGGCGTAATGCCGCTGGTTATCAGCTCCGGTGCGGGTTCCGGTGCGCAGAACGCGGTAGGTACGGGCGTTATGGGCGGTATGATTACTGCGACAGTACTGGCTATCTTCTTCGTTCCGGTGTTCTTCGTGGTGGTTCGCCGCCGCTTCAGCCGTAAGAATGAAGATGTTGAGCACAGTCATTCGGTAGAACCTCACTGATACCGGTTTCATATAATAAAAAGGCCGCATTTGCGGCCTTTTTCATTTTCAGAAAAAATCATAAAATAAGCTTATTGATGTCCTATTTATTTTCTGCCATCTTAAACAGACATATCATAATTAACTGATAACTTAATCGGTGAATTCAGAATCTTTTTAAATTCATTTCTCTGCTTTAACTGTTATTAGGAATATTCCTAAGAATAGATTGAGACAATCTTCATATCGGATCTGGACTTTCACACGTTGTTTAAGCTAAGTCAATGAAACGTAAGGATGCGAAAAAAAACGATTGTTCATTCCGATAAAAAGGTACGTTTCCGGATGAACAATTGCGTACATGCTCGCAGCCTGCGGTTTTATTTGTAATTTTTCGTAATAGCGCGATGAAATCCAGGAAGGAGTGACTTATAGTTAGGTTATCAGGAACACAGCACGCATGTAGCTAAGTCAGTTGTATCCATCCCGACAATGTTGTTCGGTGAGTAAGAAATCACTCAGAAGGGGATGCGCTATGGACGAGTACTCGCCAAAAAGGCATGATATCGCGCAGTTGAAATTTCTCTGCGAATCCTTGTACCATGACTGCCTTGCCAATCTTGATGAAAGTAACCATGGCTGGGTAAACGACCCAACGTCTGCCATCAATTTACAGTTGAATGAGCTGATAGAGCATATCGCAACCTTCGCACTTAATTATAAAATTAAGTACAATGAAGATAATAAGCTCATTGAGCAAATTGATGAATACCTGGACGACACCTTTATGTTGTTCAGCAGTTACGGCATTAACGCTCAGGATTTGCAAAAATGGCGTAAATCGGGAAACCGGCTATTCCGCTGTTTCGTCAACGTGAGCAGAGCTAACCCGGTTAGTCTTTCCTGTTAAAATTATTACAATTACTAAGGTGAATTTATGTCTGATAAACCACTCACAAAAATCGATTATTTGATGCGTTTACGACGTTGTCAGTCAATTGACACACTCGAACGCGTCATTGAAAAGAATAAATACGAGCTTTCTGATAATGAACTGGCGGTATTTTATTCAGCCGCGGACCATCGCCTTGCAGAGCTAACGATGAATAAGCTATATGACAAAATCCCTACTTCTGTATGGAAATTTGTCCGTTAATCTTCGAAGTGTGTCTGTAGAGGTTCTACGCCACGTTTTAAGCTGTATTCACCTGTCCCGTTATGCTCCCTGTGCGAAAGCCAGGTCTCCGTGTAAAACGCGCTCATCAGCAACAATGTTGTGACTCTGGTCACATCGGCTTTTCGGGAACGTTCCCCTGATGGCCGGTTGCGATTACCCTTCCGGAATAACATCCAGAGAGGTTTCCGATGAGCATAGAAAAACAGAAGATGATTTCAGGTGAACATTACCGTCCGGGTGATGAGACGCTACGCGCCGACCGGCTGCGGGCTCGCCATCTGATTCACCGCTATAACCACACCGCGCCTGATGAGAAAACAGAACGCCAGAACATTCTGGCGGAACTGCTGGGGCAAAGCGAAGGGGCTTATATCGAGCCGAGTTTCCGCTGTGACTATGGATATAACATTTATCTGGGGAAAAACTTTTACGCTAACTTCGACTGCGTCATGCTGGATGTATGCCCCGTTCATATTGGCGATAACTGCATGCTCGCGCCGGGCGTTCATATTTATACGGCAACCCATCCGCTGGATGCGGAGGAGCGGAATAGCGGCCTGGAGTTCGGAAAACCCGTCAACATTGGTAATAATGTCTGGATTGGCGGCCGCGCGGTGATTAACCCAGGCGTCACCATTGGTGACAACGTGGTGGTGGCCTCCGGTGCCGTCGTGACGAAAGACGTCCCGGCTAACGTCGTCGTGGGCGGCAATCCCGCTAAAATCATCAAAACGCTGTAAGGTGTCGGGGAGTCAACTGTTATGGTCTTTTAGCGCCAGACTGTTACTTTTTTCAGCCTGATGGCTCCCCTAAAATTGGCAGATCCCCTGTATTGTCAACTCTCATGAAGGCAAAAAATGACCGAGATACAGCGCCTGCTTACCGCCACCATCGACGATCTTAACCACCGCGAAAAGCGCGACAATCGCCCGCGCTTTAGCATTAGCTTTATCCGCAAACACCCTGGACTGTTTGTCGCCATGTATGCCGCCTGGCTGGCGACGCTGATTGTGATGCTGAAATCCGAAACGCTGGTGGACTCCGTCTGGCTGCTGGTTGTGCTGTTTGTCGTCTTTAACGCCTTTTTCTTTTTCGACGTGAATCCCCGTTACCGTTACGAAGATATCGACGTTCTCGATTTCCGTGTGTGCTACAACGGCGAATGGTACAACACGCGTTACGTACCAGAGGAGCTGATCGACAACATCCTGCACTCTCCGGCTGTCGACGCCGGGCAAAAAGAGAAGCTGCAGAAGATGGTCGCCACCAAGGGCCAGCTCTCTTTTTATGATGTCTTTACCCTTTCCCGCCCTGCTGCTGCGTAATTAACGCCTGCAGACGTCGGATACCCGGCGCAAACTGTGAAGCAGAAGTATTGCCGTAACCTAAAACCAGACCGGTTTGCCCCTGCTTCGCCTCAAGGTAATACCCGCTCAGGGCAGCGGGTGCCAGCTGAAACGCTCTCGCCTTCTCCACCAGCCGCTGGTCGTCAATACCGTCAATCGCCAGCGTCAGGTGCATCCCCCCTTCCCCGGCAAGAACGCGGTGCGGTGTATAAAGCTCTGCGCTCAGCACCTCCCGCAGCTGGCGGTAACGCTTACGATAAAGGCGGCGCATGGCGGCAAGATGACGGGCATAGTGGCCCTCCTCAATAAACAGCGCCAGGGTGCGCTGTTCAGCACGATGCCCGCCGCGCAGCAGTGAGCCGATGGCGGGACGCGCCGCCTGCGCCAGCGCTGGCGGTAACACCATGAACCCCATTCGCAGCGACGGAAACAGCGTTTTGCTGAACGTCCCCAGATACACAACGGGCGCATTGTTGACCATTCCCAGCATCGCCGGTACGGGCTCACCAACATAACGGAATTCGCTGTCGTAATCGTCCTCAATGATCCACGCGTTGTGCTGCCGGGCCAGTTCCAGCAGCGCCAGACGCCGTCGCGCGCTGAGCACGCTTCCGTAGGGGAACTGATGCGATGGCGAGGTAAAAATCAGGGTGGGTGAAGGCGCACGCAGTCCTTCCCAGCTCATCCCCTCGTCATCGACCGGTATGCCTGTCATCGCCAGGCCAGTTTTGACAAAAGCGCTTTTCGCTCCGCTATAGCCGGGATTTTCCACCCAGGCGACATCCCCCGGCTCGCTTAACAGCACCGTGCACAGATTGACGCCCTCCAGCGCCCCTTCTGTTATCACAATCTGACTGGCGTCGCAGTCAATGCCGCGGGAGAGCGCAAGGTGGCGGGCTATCGCGGCCCGCAGCGTCGGCTCGCCGGCCGGGTCACCATACCCTAACAGGGCACTCCCCTCCTCACGCAGGACGCGATCGTACAACCGCCGCCACAGCGGCAAGGGGAAATAGTTAATGGCGGGCGTTCCCGGCGTAAACGCCATCACCGGAGTGTCGCGCGGCACAGGCGCGGGCAGCAGGGCGACACGTTTTGTCAGCCTGACGTCCGGGTCCGGTAATGTCCGGGCAATCGTACGTTGAGCGAATTGCCCCACCCGCGTCCCCTGACGGTTACGCAGCAAATAACCTTCCAGCGTGAGCTGGTCCAGCGCCGCATTGACGGTGTTCCGTGAAACGGAAAGCTGCTGCGCCAGCGTTCGCGAGCCGGGCAAATGGCAGCCGGACCGAAGCCTTCCGCACAGTATGGCCTCCCGTAAAGCAAGATAGAGCGCGCGCTGGAGCGTCTCCTCCCCACGCTTTTTCAGCGCGGCATGGAGCAAGGTATAAAGCTCATCACCCGGTATATTCATCTTTCCTCCTCGTGGTACCAGAAAGACATAGCCTGGTGGTTCTTTTTAAGGAACCAGCAATTCACTAATCTGGAGATCTTTTCAACGTCATGGAAATAAAGATGAATACATTCAATGAGTTTGGACAGCCCGTAGGCGAAGCTCTTATCGACTGGCAGCCTCGCCCGCATCCGTCCCGGGTGGTACTTCAGGGTCACTATTGTCGGCTTGAGCCGCTGCGCGTGGAGCATGCTCATGCGTTGTTCACTGCGTATTCCCTGGCCGGAGATACCCGCAGCTGGACGTGGCTGCTGCGTGAACCTGATGCCACCGCAGAAGAGTTTGCCAATTGGGTGGCGAGCGTGAGCGAATTATCCGATCCCATCCACTTTACCGTCATAGATAACCGGACCCAGTCCCCTGTCGGGACGCTTTCCCTGATGCGGATCGATCATAAAAACGGCGTCGTGGAAGTGGGGCACGTTCACTTCTCGTCACTGTTAAGCCGCACGCCCATGTCGACAGAAGCGCAGTATCTGCTGATGCGGTACGTGTTCGATACCCTGGGCTACCGGCGCTATGAATGGAAGTGCAACAGCCTGAACGAACCATCCCGCAAAGCGGCACTGCGTCTGGGCTTTCAGTTTGAAGGGCGTTTTCGCCAGGCGCTGGTCATAAAAGGCCATAACCGGGATACCGACTGGTTTTCGATTCTCGACAAAGAGTGGCCAGCGCTGGCGAGCGCGTTTGAAAGCTGGCTTGCCACCGACAATTTTACTGCCGATGGCAAACAGAAAAGATCCCTGGAAAGCTGGCGAGAAACGCGCGTCTAGCGCCTTTTTTTACGCCCCTGCACCGCCTTAAAGCGCGGGTTAGATTTGCAAATCACGTATAAGCGTCCCTTGCGTTTGACTATCTGGCAATCCGGGTGACGCTGTTTTGCACTGCGCAATGAGTTAAGCACCTGCATGGTTAGCCCCGCTTCGCATTAAGAAAGCCGCCAAAACGCTTGCGGAAGCGCGCTGCGCTGCCGTCCGTCGAGAACGTTTTCTGCTTACCGGTGTAAAACGGATGCGATTTTGAAGAAACTTCGATAGTGATGTACGGATAGGTTTCACCGTCGAGCTCAATTTCGCGGTCGGTTTTGATGGTTGAACCGACTTTAAAGTATTCATTGGCGCTGGTGTCGTGGAATACCACGGTGCGATACGCTGGATGGATGTTAGGTTTCATCGTAAATCCTTTGTGTTTTGTTATAACATAACAAAATAATATCCAGGCCAGGTTGAAAAAACAACCCCCTCTCTGCCGAGGATATTTTCTGATTTGACGTAGATAAAATGAAAACCCTGCCCCCACGTGCTATAACTATTTCATTTCGCGGTAAAATCTTTCTCTGCAGGCAGGAAACTCAATGCCCGAATTCGGACATGTGAGAAAGGACATGACAGCATGAAAACCCGACATCTGGTCAGTCTGGTGACTGGCGTACTTATCTTTTCCGTGCTGGTTCCCATTTGCCTCAGCATCTGGCTGGCTCATCGCCAGGCGGAAGAGAAATTTGTCGATGCGCTGGATAGCTATGCTTCTCGCGTGCTGATACGTACTGACAGGGTCGTGGATCAGGCAAAAGAAGCGTTAAATCACCTGCAGGGATTTAAGGGCGTTCCCTGTAGTCCGCTGCATTTGAGGGAAATACGTCGGGTCGCGTTCTCATGGCGCTATATCCAGGAGGTGATCTACATCGACAATCTAAAACCCCTCTGTTCTTCGCTTGAGCAGGCCAGTAAATCCGCCTCTTATCCTCCCCCCATGCGTATCACCGAAGATGGCTACAGCGCGTGGCTTACCGCACAAAACGATCTTGGCTTTCACCGCTACATGGCCGTGCTCGGGAAGGGTCATTACCTTGTTCTGGTCGATCCTGCCTCGCTTGTGGATGTGATCCCTTTCGGTGAGATCGCCATTGATGCCGCTCTGGTGGGCAACGCAACGCACCTTATTTTCGCCAGCAGCAACACGCTTGATCCGCATATCCGCGATCGGGTCAACGATCGGGGCGTCTCCAGCGTTCAGTACAAGGGTTCCATGTACGTGATGAAGCCGGTACCTGAGCTTGGATTTACCGTCGTTGCCTGGGCGGCGCTCACCCCTCTGGCTGAAAGCTGGCACCGGCAGCTGCTTTTCTGGCTGCCGTTTGGCGTACTGATAAGCCTGCTGGCGGCACTGTTTGTGCTGCGGATACTGCGTCGTATTCAGTCGCCACGCAATCGCCTGCTTGATGCTATTAGCAACCGTGAATTTGTGGTGCACTATCAGCCCATCGTGGCGCTCTGTAGCGGAAAAATTGTCGGCGCAGAGGCGCTGGCGCGCTGGCCGCAGACGGATGGAAGCAATCTCTCGCCTGATATTTTTGTGCCGCTTGCCGAGCAAACCGGCCTTATCTCGCAGCTGACGCAGTTAGTGATGGAAAAAGTGTTTGAAGATATGGGCCACTGGCTGCAGCTTCATGCCGATCAGCATATCTCCATCAACCTCGCCCCTGCTGATTTAACCTCTGGCAATCTGCCGCCGCTGCTGAGCCAGCTTATGAATAAGTGGCAAATCCATCCCGGACAAATAGCCCTCGAGTTAACCGAGCGTGGCTTTGCCGACCCCAAAATCAGCGCGCCCGCTATCGCCGCATTCCGCCGCTCTGGCCACCCTGTTTATATTGATGATTTTGGTACGGGCTATTCCAGCCTCAGCTATCTGCAGAATCTGGATGTCGACACGCTAAAAATTGATAAATCCTTCGTGGATGCGCTGGAGTACAAAAACGTGACGCCGCACATCATCGAAATGGCGAAGTCACTGCAGCTGGCGATGGTGGCGGAAGGCGTTGAGACCGAAGGGCAGCTCGCCTGGTTACACCGCCACGGGGTGCAGTACGGACAGGGGTGGTATTACAGTAAGGCGCTGCCAAAAGCAGAGTTTATTCTCTGGGCAGAACATAACCTGGAGACGCATACTATTTAAGATAGGATTTGATTACCTGCATCACGACGCCAAGATCGGCTTCACGCTGCGCCTCTTCGGGCTCTTTCACCACATGATCGGTGAGATGCCCTTCAATCACCTGCATCATCATGCCATTGACTGCCCCACGGATCGCCGCCAGCTGCTGTAACACTTCGGCGCACTCATGATCGCTGTTGAGCATTTTCTCAAGGGCGTTACTCTGCCCCTGAATTTTCTTCAGGCGAGTCAATAACATCTTCTTGTCGCGAACGGTATGTGACATCTCTGCATCCTTATTTTTTTGGCTTTTAAAGCATATCACGCTCTACCCCCCCTGAGTATTTTTCTACTGGGGGGTAGTATTAAACTACTGGGGGGGAGTACTATTTGCACACACTTTCCATTCCGGAATTTCCCATGAACGATTTTGCTTCACTTTTGCAGCAGGGCAATGCCTGGCTGTTTGTTCCCAGCGCCATCCTGCTCGGCGCGCTGCATGGCCTGGAACCTGGTCACTCAAAAACGATGATGGCCGCTTTTATCGTGGCGATCCGCGGCACGCTGAAACAGGCGGTGCTGCTTGGTCTGGCGGCAACGCTTTCCCATACGGCGGTCGTCTGGATCATTGCCATGGCGGGATTGTGGTTTGGCCGGGGCTGGGATGCGCATACGTCCGAACCCTGGTTCCAGCTGATCTCCGGGGTGTTGATCGTTCTGATCGCCCTGTGGATGGCGTGGCGAACCTGGAAAGAGAGCCAGCCGCACGATCATCATCACGATCACCACCATCATCATGACCATGACCATGACCATGACCATCATCATGATCACCACCATCACCACGAACACCCGCTGGTTGAAGAGGAGTGGCAGGACGCCCACCAGCGCGCGCATGCGCAGGATATTAACCGACGCTTCAGCGGACAAAACGTGACGACCGGACAGATTGCGATGTTTGGCCTGACCGGCGGGCTTATCCCCTGCCCGGCGTCCATCACCGTTCTGCTGATTTGCCTGCAGCTGAAGCATTTCGCCCTCGGCGCAACGCTGGTATTCAGCTTCAGCATCGGTCTGGCGTTAACGCTTGTCGCTTCCGGCGCGATTGCCGCCTTAAGCCTCAAACATGCGACAAAACGCTGGCCCGGATTTAGCGAATTTTCCCGTAAAGCGCCGTGGATCTCCGCTGCGCTGATTATCGTGGTAGGGATTTACATGAGCCTGCACGGCCTGAGCGGCATTCTGGCGTAAGCAGGCGGCCACGTCCGGTGGCCGCCTCTCTGGTCAGGTAAGAGTCTGCTGCCAGCTGAAGGTATAACGAAGCTGGCGTGTCTGCAGAATGAACGCCGGCGAAACGCTGGGGCTCCAGGAGTCATCGCCGCCCACGCCCATATGGAACGCATCGAGGTTGAGCCAGCACCCCGGCTCTTCCCGCAGCAGATGATGATGGGTTGTTTCTCGTAGCTGCTGCTGGCTATAGCGGCTCACCGAGAAATGGAACCGGCCATTCAGCTGATGTGTGCCCAGCAGAAGTTCCCGGGTATCGCAGCGCAAACCATTTTCCGTCGGGAAGATATACGGCGTGTGCATGGCATCCAGAGGTAATATCCAGCGCCCCTGCTGTGCCGCCAGCTTTCTGTCCGGGTAGTTTTCATGCGGCCCCAGCCCCAGCCAGTCAACCTTTTCCGGCGCTTCAGCGAGATGAACGCCGAGGCCAACGCGGGCGGGCGCGGGGATATCAGACGCAATATCGACCTCAATATCGCCATGCAGAACTCCCCGCTCGTCCACCCGCCAGATTTTACGGCTCAGGAACAGCGTCTTTCCGTGATGCTCCCATGCGTGTCGGGTGGTGACCACCACCTCGCCTGCGTGCTGTTCTGCGTCACAGCGCAGCACGCGCGAGGTAAGATCGTACATCCCCGCCGCTTTCCAGCGTTCAACCCACGCGTTCGGATCGATGCGCGTCGCTTCGCTCACGCCAATATCGTTGTCCAGCGGCGCGCGGCTGAAATTATCCGTCAGCGGTGAAATCAGCGTTTCAGCGCCATTTCGCCACCATTGAGTCAGGTTTCCTGTTTGGCGATCGAACTGCCAGCGCTGCTGCTGATGCGTTATCTCAAGCATATTCTCATGCTGCGTCAGGCGCGGAGGCTCGCCCGCAGAGACTTCTGGCGCGATAAACAGGGGAACCGGGAGCGGCCACTGCTCCCACGCGCAGCGATGGTCTGCCGGCGACCACGGCGTAGCCCGCGGCTGGCGTACTTCAACGTTCAGCCAGACCTCACCCGGTCCGGCGTTGAGCTCCGACAGGTCCAACTCCAGACGCTGGATGCCTTCAGGCGCCATCGCCAGCGTCACCTCGCCTGCGGCCAGCACGTCTCCGTCCCGGGCAACCCTCCAGCTCAGCACCTCGTTATCGGTGGGGCGGAACAGGTAGCCGCTTTGCACCTCAATCACCAACGGAGAGGTGCTGACCAACGTAAAGGTAAAGAACTGCTGGGCGCGCTGCGCCTCATACAGCGCCGGATGCGGCGTGCGATCGGGGAACACCAGACCATTGAGGCAGAACTGCCGATCGTTCGGCTTATCGCCAAAATCCCCACCGTAGGCCCAGAACGCGTTGCCCTTTTCGTCTTTCTTCGTCAACGCCTGATCGACCCAGTCCCAGACAAACCCGCCCTGCAGGCGAGGATGGCTGCGAAACGCCTGCCAGTATTTTGCAAATCCGCCGAAGCTGTTCCCCATCGCGTGGGCGTATTCACAGAGGATCAGCGGACGCGTTTCGTCGGGCATGCCGATCCATTTCTTGATTGACCATTTAGGCACCGCCGGGAAGGGCTGATCCTGATCGACCCGGGCGTACATCGGACAGACAATATCGGTCGCTGCCGTATTCGCCCCGCCGCCTTCGTACTGCACCGGGCGCGTTGGATCGGTCGTTTTCAGCCAGCGGTACAGCGCATCGTGATTCGCACCGTGGCCGGACTCGTTGCCCAGGGACCAGATGATAATGGAGGGGTGATTGCGATCGCGCTGCACCATGCGGGTCACGCGCTCGCTCATGGCGGGCAGCCAGCGCGGATCGTCAGCAAGGCGGCTCATCGGCACCATGCCGTGGGTTTCGATATTGGCTTCGTCAACGACGTACAGCCCATAGCGATCGCAAAGGCTGTACCACAGCGGATGGTTCGGGTAGTGCGAGCAGCGCACGGCATTAAAGTTGTGCTGCTTCATGATTTCGATATCGCGGCGCATGGTCGCCTCGTCCATCACCTGGCCGTTTTCCGGATGATGCTCATGACGGTTAACGCCGCGGATAAGCAGCGGCTTACCGTTGAGTTTCAGCAGGCCATTGCTGATGTCAACGCGGCGGAAGCCCACATCGCACGCTTCAATCTCCAGCACCTCACCCTGCGGGTTGCGAAGCGCAATCGTCAGGCGATACAGCTCCGGCGTTTCAGCACTCCAGAGCACTGGGGACTCGACGGGGATCGCCACCGTCAGGCGCTCGGCCCAGCTGCCGCGCTCGTCGACAATGGCCGTACCCGGACGCCGGGAAACGCTGGCGTATTTTTCCCCCTTGCGCCACAGGGTAAAGTCTACCTCGCAGTCCGCAAAGCCGGAGCCCGTAAGCGCGACATCGGCCTTCAGCACCGCGCGATCCAGCTCCGCATTCAGGTCCGTCACTACGTGATAATCGGCAATCTGCGTTTTGGGTTTATGCAGTAAGGTCACATCGCGGAAAATTCCGCTCATGCGCCACATGTCCTGATCTTCCAGATAGCTGCCGTCGCACCAGCGCAACACCATGACCGCCAGGCGGTTCTCACCGGATCGCAGGACCGCCGAGAGATCGAATTCGGCAGGCAACCGGCTGTCCTGGGAATAGCCTATCCACTGCCCGTTACACCACAGATGAAACGCCGAGTTCACGCCGTCGAAGACGATGCGGGTCTGCCCGCACTGAAGCCAAATGTCATCAACCTCAAATGTGAGCGAGTAACAACCGGTTGGGTTTTCCTGCGGCACAAAAGGCGGATTAACAGGGATAGGATAGGTAACGTTAGTGTAGATGGGCGTGTCAAACCCCTGCATCTGCCAGTTCGACGGCACGGGCATCGCAACGGCGTCCGCACAATCTTCGGTTACCCACGCCTCCGGGATTTGCTCGGGTGCAGGAAAATAGTTAAACCGCCACACCCCATTGAGAGAGCGTCTGCTGGCGGATGCTGCATCATCCCGGGCAGGCTGTTCAAGACGCCAGCTGTGTAACGGCGCATGTGCCTCGAGACGGTTCCACTGGGTGACGCCCGGGTTTTCCCAGTCCCGTCGGGCCAGAATGGCGCTGAGAGTCAGCGGTGAAGCGGTGGACATAGTAACCTCTTTGCGAAGCGCTCACAATTTTGGCTAACATGCCCTGGCTCCCGGTAACGGTAAAGCATTCATTCGCGGGGTAGCGAGTCCGATCACAAAGTTTTATTTGCGGGCAAGCTGCCCGGCAAGGAGGGCCAGACTTCTGAGCTGCTGCGCCAGATCCTCGCGTTCGGCCTGCTGCGGGGTGCGGCGCGCGCTGGAGTGGCGGATAACCAGCGTCACCGGCAGCTGAACCTGCCAGCATTCCTCCCCCCCGGTGGGGGCCAGAAGCCACTCCACGCTGCGCTCGCCCGCCTCGCGAAACGCCTGACGAATGGTCGTCAGCGGCGGAGAAAACCAGGCGCTGTCGGCCGTATCGTCAAACCCCACCACCGATATCTGGCCAGGAACAGCGATCCCTTTTTCCGCGCAGGCGCGCATCACCCCGAGCGCCATCTGATCGTTCGCCACCAGAATCGCATCCGGTAATACCGCCCCCGAGAGCAGCACATGTCCCTTCTCATAGCCGCTGGCCGCGCTCCAGTCGCCGTAAGCCACGGCCTCCGCGTTAAGACCCGCCTCAGCCAGCGTCGCTTGCCATCCTGCCAGACGCGCCCGCGCAGAGACAGAACTTTCCGGCCCGCTCAGCAGAGCAATTCGCTGATGCCCCAGCGAAAGCAGATGCTCAACGCCCAGGCGCGCGCCCTCCCCGGCGTTAAAGACGAGGCTGTTTACCTGCGCTGACGGTGACACGTCGAGGAACAGCACCGGAACGGGCGTCGCCAGCCCCCTGAGTTCTTCGGCGTGAGGATCGTCAAGCGGCACATTGACCAGCAGCGCGTCCACCCGCTGCGCCAGCAGCGCCTGAAGCGCCGCCTGACACTGCTGCGGCTGCTCCACCATGGAAATCAGGACGCTCGCCCCCTGTTCTGCCGCCCGGGATTTTACCGCCGAGACAATTTGTGATGGCGCGTGCAGCGCCAGATCGGTAGTGATGAGGCCCAGCGTACGGGTGCGTTTCCCCGCCAGCTGCTGCGCCCGCAGGTTGGGAACGTAATGCAGCTCCGCCATTGCCTGCTGCACCTTTTCCCGCGTGCGGGCAGAGACGTGTTCCGCGTCGTTAATGACGCGGGAAACGGTCTGATAAGAAACCCCCGCCAGGAGGGCGACATCATAGAGAGTGATTGCTTTCATGCGTTCTGGCATCGCGATTTTCGAAGCGTCTATTCTGGCACAGCAACGCCGTTAAAACATGTGAGCGCTTCGCAAATTAAACAACCCGCTCAGGCTGAGGTATTTCCGCAATGCGCGGCTTCTGGCGGAACCAGGGCAAACAGACCTGAATAAGTGGGCCAATGGTCAAAGCGTACACCACCGTTCCCACCCCAAACGAGCCGCCCAGCACGCACCCAATCAGCAGGACGGACACTTCAATAGAGGTACGCACGCTGCGAATGGACCATCCCAGCCGGGCGTGAATACCGGTCATCAGTCCGTCGCGCGGACCAGGCCCGAAACCAGCGCCTATGTACATGCTGGTGGCGATCGCGTTCATTACGATACCTGACACCAGGAACGCAATTTGCACAGGCAACGAATTCAGTTCCGGGATAAGCGCCATGCTGGCGTCCGCCGCCAGACCAATACATATCACGTTGCTTATCGTGCCAAGACCGGGCATCTGACGCAGTGGGATCCACAGTAAGAGTACCGCCGCCCCGGTCAAAATGATCACCGTCCCAATGCTCATTCCCAGCTGTATTCCCACGCCAAGGTGAAACACATCCCACGGATCGACACCCAGATCCGCGCGAATAAACATCGCGGTGGAAAGCCCGTACAGCCCTAAACCGACATAAAGTTGTAGCAGACGACGTACCATTTTTATCTTCTCCAGTGAACCCGACTTTCATCCTGACCTAAAATGGCACTATTATTAATGTCCAGTTTTCAAATAGTGGACTGCATATGTCATCACGCCGCTTCGGAAGCCAGTCTCTGGTACGCCTTTTAGGCCACTGGCAGCAAACCTCCTCCCGCACCCCGCTCTGGCGCCAGCTGGCCGACGCGTTGCGTTTGTTAATCCTTGACGGGCGGCTGGCATTGAATACGCGACTGCCGGGCGAACGGGAGCTGGCCGCAGCGCTGGATGTCAGCCGGACGACCGTCAGTAGCGCCCTCGCCCATCTGCGTGAAGAGGGTTATCTTGAAAGCCGCCACGGCAGCGGGTCGCGCGTGATCCTCCCGAATACCCGCGCCGTTCCTACCCTTTCCGCAGCGAGTGCCGCCCTGGATCTCTCCACAGCCGCCCTCCATGCCGGGCCAGAGATCCACCAGGCCTATACCCATGCGCTTACGGCCATTACCCAGCACCTCTCGCTGACGGGCTACGATCAGCTTGGGCTGCCGGCGCTGCGCGAGGCTATTGCCGCACGCTATACCGCGCGGGGTCTTCCCACCCGGGCAGACGAGGTGATGGTGCTCAACGGTGCCGTCAGCGGGTTTGCGCTGGTACTGCGGATGATGGCCGGGCCGGGGGATCGCGTGGTGGTCGATCACCCCACTTATCCGCTGGCCATTGCCGCTATTCAGGGAGCGCAGTGTCGGCCAGTTGGGGTGTCGTTGCCGGAAATCGGCTGGGATACGGATGGATTCGCGGCCACGCTTGCCCAGACCGCGCCGCGCCTGGCTTACCTGATGCCAGATTTTCATAACCCAACCGGGCGATGCATGGATATCGCTACCCGTCAGGCCATAACCGATATTGCCGCACAAAGCCGCACGGCTCTGGTGGTGGATGAAACGATGGTCGATCTCTGGTTTGACTCTCCCCCGCCACCACCGCTGGCTTCATTTAACCCGCAGGCCAGCGTGATAACGTTAGGCTCTGCCGGAAAGAGCTTCTGGGGCGGGCTGCGTCTCGGCTGGATCCGCGCCTCCTCGCGTACTATCGCCACGCTTGCCCAGACGCGCGATACCCTGGATTTAGGCTCGCCGCTGCTGGAGCAGCTGGCAACACTGTGGCTTATCGACAATAGCGAGCGTTTTCTGCCCGCCCGCCGCAAGATGCTGGCGGAACGGCGCGATCGATGCGGTGAGCTGCTGCGTGAACATTTCCCGGAGTGGAAATTCCATGAGGCGGAAGGTGGGCTCTCTTACTGGATCGAGCTTCCGGGCATGCTGGCGACGCAGCTTGCCGCGCGGGCAGAAATTATCGGGATAAACCTGGGGACCGGCACGCGGTTTGGTTTATCGGGGGCGTTTGACCGTTTTTTGCGTATGCCCTTTTCGCTCGAACCCGCGGAACTGGAAGAGGCGTTGCTGCGGATTAAACCGTTATGGCTTTCGCTAAATTCATATGCGCCATCGGTAAAACGCAGCCTGGTGTAATAGTTAAATATTTGAAGCGGATCATAAAATAAAAACTGCTGACTGCCACATATGCAGTCAGCAGTTTTCACTGGTCACAAATTAATGCTGAGGAGGAATAGGGAAACCTTTCAGGGAAATAACGAAATTACCTCCCTCTTTCTTTATTTTTGCGCCAGTATCACACCAGTCAGACGCAATACGAAAGAATTCATCGCTTCCAACATTCCAGCCAAGACGTACATGCTTCACGTAGCCTGAACGCAACAGATCGCAGGCCTCGTTGTAGTCACTGGCAGTTGATAGTTGTTGTTTCATTTTCTCTTCTTCAGAAGTTTACGTAGAGCTTTGATTTCTTTAGGAGTAAAAGGAGAAACACTCTCTTCTTCCGTATGCTGATTATCAATATCCTCTTCCGATACTCCCGCCTCTTCTACTGCTTCGAATGCCAGCAGCAGCAGTTTCTCTGTGGTCACGCTTAAATTCTCGTTATTAACTTCCGCAAAGTGGCGAAGTCTTTCTTTTAGCGCTTCGTCAATTTTAACATTTAATACCGCAGTAGCCATGTTCGTCACTTCCCTTCGGAATCAGTTCTTTATTTAATACACGAAGTTAACACTGTTATCCAGATATATATTTTTAACTTATGACAGAAAAAAGACATCCGATAATAAAATGACAGGCTATTATTACAGGTTTATGACAGTAATATTTCAGCGCAATGAAATATATATTACAGAATATAGGCACTGTCGTAGTGTGGAATAACGGTTGAAAGAGAGGTGAAGCGGGAAAGATCGTATGAAACCACAAATGGGTGGGGGCCCTGCCAGCTACATCCCGGCACCCACGTCGTCTGCCCTGGCTGCTTCCTTCCGGACCTGACCTGGTGAACAGAGTAGCGTTGCGGGAGAACCAACAGAGCCCCCATTGAGAGCGTTGATAACCAACGCGCTGGCGCATTATCCCTGTGCGAAGAGCCAATTGCAAGCGACCAGGAACCGGATGCTGGTTTCTTGCGCAAACAGGCGCAGCAATCAGGACGATCTTCGTTTACCATGACGGTCCAAACATCCCCACAGGTGAAGGTATGGACGAACACGACTCCTTTCCCCAGCGCGTATGGCAAATCGTGACCTCGATTCCGGAAGGCTACGTCACTACCTACGGTGATGTCGCACGGCTGGCCGGTTCCCCGCGCGCAGCGCGACAGGTTGGAGGCGTCCTCAAACGACTGCCGGAAGGGAGTACGCTGCCCTGGCATAGGGTGGTGAACCGTCATGGCGCCATCTCGTTAACCGGGCCGGATCTCCAGCGTCAGCGTCAGGCATTGCTTTCAGAGGGTGTGCAGGTGTCGGGAGCAGGAGAGATTGATTTGCAGAAATACCGCTGGGTGTACTAAACCCTCCCCCGAAGGAGAGGGTAATAGCAACAGTTACATCTGAGTCGGTGGAGTTGGCAGGGACGGCTGATTGGTCTGTGGAGCAACCGGGACTTCAGTTTGCTGCACCGGCACCAGATTCAGGTCGATTTTAGTTCCACCGTGGTTAATCGCTTCCTGGACCGTATCGGTGATAAAGACCAGCTTGCCGTTGATGGTTACCGCTGCACTCAGCAGGATACGGGCATTCGGCTGCACGTCTGACAGGTTATACGGCAGCACGAAGCTAAACGGCGCCTGCTTACCTTCAGTACGGACCGCACGCTGGGCCAGAACTTTCGACGGCGCGTCGGCCAGAGAAGCATCAGACAGCGTTACCGTTAATACCGCATCCGGCGGCAGAGCGACTTTCTGTTTGATCCAGATTGTACCGGAAACGTTAGGCTGCTGAATGGATTGCTGTGAAAGGGTATTAATCCCGTTCGGATCGGCTGCAGGGACCGGCACCTGGGCGCTCTTACCGGCACAGGCGGACAACGCCACCGCAATAGCTACACCACTAAGCATGGGCACGAGTTTCATTGAAGTCTCCTTATCATCAATGCACCAGCGGGATCGATCCCATCCGATGTCGTTTCAATCACATAACGTAGTTAAGTGTGGCACAGATCACCGATTAATGCCTGAAAACGTCCAGATATTCAGATTATTCTACCCATCGGACCACTTTCATTTCTGCGTTATACTCTGCCTATCTTTCGCTACGGCGTTTATTGAGGACAACTATGAGTCAGGCACTGAACAATCTGCTGACATTACTGAATCTGGAAAAAATTGAGGAAGGACTCTATCGCGGACAGAGCGAAGACCTCGGCTTACGTCAGGTGTTCGGCGGCCAGGTCGTCGGACAAGCGCTGTACGCTGCAAAGGAGACCGTCCCTGCAGACCGTCTGGTGCACTCATTCCACAGCTATTTCTTACGCCCTGGCGACAGCGCAAAACCGATTGTGTATGACGTTGAAGTCCTGCGAGACGGCAACAGCTTCAGCGCACGCCGCGTGGCGGCCGTTCAGAACGGCAAGCCGATCTTTTATATGACCGCCTCTTTCCAGGCGCCGGAACCCGGGTATGAGCATCAGAAAGTGATGCCGCCGGCCCCCGCGCCGGACGATCTCAAATCAGAGACCGATATCGCCCGTGCGCTGGCGCATCTGCTTCCGCCGCAGGTCAAAGAGAAGTTTCTCTGCGATAAACCGCTGGAGATCCGCCCGGTTGAGTTCCATAACCCGATGAAAGGCCACACTGCCGAGCCGAAGCGCCAGGTCTGGATCCGCGCTAATGGCACCGTGCCGGAAGATTTCCGCGTGCATCAGTATCTGCTGGGCTACGCGTCTGACTTCAATTTCCTGCCGGTAGCGCTGCAGCCGCACGGTGTTGGCTTCCTGGAAAAAGGGATGCAGGTTGCAACCATCGATCACTCCATGTGGTTCCACCGTCCGTTCAACATGAATGAGTGGCTGCTCTACAGCGTGGAGAGTACATCAGCGTCGAGCGCTCGCGGGTTTGTGCGTGGAGAGTTTTATACCCAGGACGGCGTGCTGGTCGCTTCTACGGTACAGGAAGGGGTAATGCGTAATCGCGGGTGAATGTGTGCGGCCTGATGCCCTCACCCTGGCCCTCTCCCACGGGGAGAGGGAATACACATTAAAAACGGCAACCTAAGGTTGCCGTTTTGCTGTTTATCAGGCGTTATACGCATTCTCGCCGTGGCTGTTCACATCCAGACCTTCGCGTTCCTGCTCTTCCGGTACGCGCAGCCCA
Organism: Enterobacter chuandaensis; assembly: GCF_039718975.1. Lineage (NCBI taxonomy): Bacteria > Pseudomonadati > Pseudomonadota > Gammaproteobacteria > Enterobacterales > Enterobacteriaceae > Enterobacter > Enterobacter chuandaensis. Next base: position 1,146,558 of record NZ_CP097173.1, on the reverse strand, counting down.
ACCGTCATGTCCGCCAGCTTATAGCCGATGAAAGCGACAACAGCAGACCACACAACGGTGATAGCAATACTTTCCAGCTGTACCAGCACCTGATGAACCATGGTGACGCCTTCAGCGTAGCCTACGCCACCCAGCGATTTCGCGGCGAAGATACCGGTCATGATACAGCCGACGATGCCGCAAACGCCGTGGACGCCGAACACATCGCAAGGGTCGTCAACGCGCAGCACACGTTTCAGAGCAGTGACGCCCCACAGACCCGCAAGACCCGCGACCAGACCCACCAGCAGCGCACCACCGACACCCACGTAACCGCACGCCGGAGTGATACCAACCAGACCGGCAATCGCACCTGAACAGGCACCCAGCAGGGAAGGTTTACCGCGCACTGCCCACTCGCCGAACACCCAGGAGAGGATTGCACCCGCCGTCGCCACAACGGTGTTCACGAAGGCCAGCGCGGCGATTTCGTTCGCGGCACTTGCGGAACCGGCGTTGAAGCCAAACCAGCCAAAGTAGAGGATAGCCGTACCGGTAAACACCATCGGCAGGTTGTGCGGTTTGAACGCCTCTTTACCGAAGCCTACGCGTTTGCCAATCAGATACGCCCCCACCAGACCCGCTACCGCGGCGTTGATGTGCACAACGGTACCGCCCGCGAAGTCCAGCGCGCCGTGCGTTGCCAGCAGACCACCGCCCCAGACCATGTGCGCAATCGGCACATAGGAGAGCGTCAGCCAGACCACCACGAAGATCAGAACCGCAGAGAAACGAATGCGCTCGGCCAGCGCGCCCACGATCAGCCCGACGGTGATGCAGGCGAACGAGCCCTGGAACGCAACGTGGATGTACTGGTAGAAGCTGCCCATCAGCGCGGTCAGCTCAATATTTTTCAGCATCACCCAGTCGAAGTTACCAAAGAAGGCGTTGCCGGTACCGAAGGCCAGCGAGTAACCGTAAACCACCCACAGCACGCAGACCAGCGCGAACGTCACGGCAACCTGCGTCAGCATGGAGAGCACGTTTTTGCCGCGGATCAGACCGCCGTAAAACAGCGCAATGCCCGGGATAGACATGAACAGCACCAGCGCGGTGCTGATCATCATAAAGGCGTTATCGGCCTTGTCTGCCACGGCAGGGGCAGCCAGCGCCAGGCCCGGCAGCAGTGCCAGCGAACCCAGACCCGTTTTAAGTGTTGCTATCTTCATTTTCTCGATCCCTATCACTGTGTGCCAGGAGTTACTTACAGTGCCGCTTCGTCAGATTCGCCGGTACGAATGCGAATGACGCGCTGCAGTTCGGCAACGAAAATTTTGCCGTCGCCAATTTTGCCGGTGTAGGCCGCTTTGCTAATCACATCAATCACTTCATCAAGCTGATCGTCCGCAATCGCAACATCGATTTTTACTTTTGGCAGGAAGTTAACGCTGTATTCCGCCCCGCGGTAAAGCTCGGCATGACCCTTCTGACGACCAAAGCCTTTCACTTCGGTGACAGTCAGTCCCTGAATACCCATGGAAGATAACGCTTCGCGCACGTCTTCCAGTTTGAATGGTTTGATTACCACCGTAACCAGCTTCATAGATCCCCTCCAGTCAGAATTCGGTAATGGCCGCAGCTCACGCAGAAGGTATTGCAAGGGATGTGCCAGAAATGAAAACGAGGGAGAAAAGCGGTGCGACGAGCGTTACGCCGCCTTCATTAACGAACCGGTGAAAAAAAACGCACCATGGCAGTGCACGGTGCGTTTCAGTCTTGCACCAACAGGAATGACTGTTAGCGCGTTGCTTTGTTTTGGTGCATCAGGCGCTGAGGGACTCTTCCTCGCGCACGCTGGCGGCCAGCTCTTCACCCGCCAGCTGAAGCTGGTACATCTGCCAGTAGCGCCCTTTGGCTTCCAGCAGTTCACGGTGCGTGCCGCGCTCCACGGCTTGTCCACGATGCAGCACCAGAATGGTATCGGCATCGACAATGGTGGAAAGACGATGGGCAATCACCACCAGCGTCGTATGGTCGCGTACCGCGGCCAGCGCCTGCTGGATGGCCTGCTCGGTACCGGAGTCAATGCTGGCCGTCGCTTCATCCAGAATCAGTACCTGCGGGGTTTCAATCAGCACCCGCGCCAGCGCGAGAAGCTGCTTTTGCCCAACGGAGAGATTGTTCCCCTGCTCGCCCAGCTTTGTATTTATGCCGTCGCTAAACCCGCGCGCCAGATCCGCCAGTTGCACTTTTTCCAGCACCTCCCAGACCTGCTCCTGGGTGTAGTCCCGGCCCAGGGTCACGTTGGCGTAGAAGGTGTCGGCCAGCACGACCGGATCCTGCTGCACCATCGCGACGCCTTTACGCAACACGTTGTGGCTGAGAGACGCGAGCGGGCGTCCGTCGAGGCGGATTTCGCCGTGCGTGACCGGGTAATACCCCATCAACAGGCTGGCGAGCGTGCTCTTGCCGCTGCCCGTATGCCCCACCAGCGCCACGAAACCGCGCGACGGAACATCCAGCGTAATGTCCTGCAACACCAGCCGGTCTTCGCGATAGGCAAACGAGACGTTATCAAAGGCGATTGTCCCACTTTGCAGAGGTCGCTCATCATTGCCGTAGGCCTGGCGCGGCCTGTCCATCAGCTCAAACACGCGCTCACCGGCGACGACCGCCTGCTGCAGCATCGATTGCTGGGTGGTGAGCTCGATCAGCGGCTCGTTAAGGCGGCCCAGATAGCTAATAAAGGCGTAGAGCACGCCCACTTCAATCGTACCGTTTGAGCTCAGACCAAAGAGCATCAGCAGCCCGCAAAGCACCAGCGCAGAGAAAAGGCTCAGCAGCGGGCGCAGCAGGAAACCGTCGAGGCGCAGCGTCTGCATACGCGCCATGTAGTGCGAACGGCTGGCTTCCCCCATCCGCTCGCCAAAGCGCGCCTGCTGGCGGAACTGCTGAATGACACTCATGCCGTTGATCACTTCGTTGAAGCCATCGTTGATGTCGGCCAGATAGGCGCGCACCCGGCGCACGATTGGCGTGCTGTAGCGCTGGTAGATGATCATCACGATCAGCACCGCCGGGAAGATGGTAATCGCCACCAGCGCCATGCGCCAGTCGAGGCTGAACATCGCCACCAGCATCGCGCCGATCAGCGCCGCGCTGCGTAACACCGTCGCGACCACGGTGACGTACAGGTCGCGGATCACCTCGGTATCGTTGGTCACGCGCGAAATCACCTGCCCGACCGGCTGGATATCAAACTCGCTGAGCGGCTGGCGAAGCGCCGCGTCCATTACATCCGTGCGCAGCTGCTGAACCACGCCGACGGCGGCACGGTTAAACAGCAGCGACTGCGCATAGTGCAGCCCTGCCGCCGCCAGCTGTAAACCAACGTAGGCCACTCCCAGCCCCGCCACCAGCCCCAGGGGCAGGTAGCTTTTCGCGACCATATTGTCGATGAAGTAGCTGATAAGCAGCGGCCCGCTGACTTCAGCAATCGCCGCTATCCAGAGTAAAAGTACGGCAACGGAGAGCGGTTTACGCCACGGCGAGCCGTAGGCCAGCAGACGTTTGAGCGTCGGCCACATCGTTCCGAGCTTACGCATTGGCGGCCTCCTCATCCTGCTCCGGCGCATCGTCCAGCGCCGCCTCAAGCTGTTGATAGCGATACATATCGCGATACCAGCCCGGCTGCCCGGCAAGCGTGTCATGCTGCCCGCGCTGGGCAATGTGACCGTGCTGTAAGACCAGAATTTCACTGGCTTCCGTGAGTGCCGACAAACGGTGGGCGCTGATAATCACCGTGCGGCCATCGCCCCACTGGCGCAGGTTATGCAGAATTTGATGTTCGGTACGGCCATCCACGGCGGAAAGCGCATCATCCAGAATAAGGATTTCAGCATTCAGCAGCAGCGCGCGGGCAATCGAGATACGCTGTTTCTGCCCGCCGGACAGCATGACGCCACGTTCCCCAACTTCCGTTTCGTAACCCTGCGGCAGCCGCAAAATATCGTCATGTACGCTGGCTAAGCGCGCCACGTGCTCGATCTCTTCCTGCGTCGCCGACGGGTGACCAAGCGCAATGTTATTCGCCACGGTATCCGAAAATAAAAACGGCGTCTGGCTGACCACCGCCAGACGGCCACGCCACTCGTCCAGCAGCAGGTTCGGCAGGGGGATATCATGGAAACGAATATCGCCCTCGGTGACGTCAAAGTGGCGCTGAAGCAGAGAAAGCACGGTACTTTTTCCGGAGCCCGTCGGGCCGCAGATGCCCAGCATCTGGCCTGGCTGCAGCGTAAAGCTGACGTTTTCCAGCACCGGATGTTCCGTTTGTGGATAGACAAACTTGCGGACGTCGACATGCATGACGCCGCGCCCTTCCGGTACCGCTTCGCTGCCGTCATTGACCACCGGTGCTTCGGCCAGCATGGCGCGAATGCGGCTGTAGGCAGCGCTGCCGCGCTCCACAATGTTAAACATCCAGGCCAGCGCCAGCATCGGCCAGATCATCAGCCCCAGATACATCGCGAAGCTGGTCAATTGTCCCAGGGTTAACGTGCCCTGCACCACCATCCAGCTTCCGCCGCCAATGGCAAGCAGGTTTGCCATGCCGATTGCGACATAAATCGTTGGATCAAATCGCGCATCAATACGCGCGACGCGCATGTTTTTCGCCCCCGTGTCTGCCGCATCGGCGGCAAACAGTGCGGACTGCCTGTCTTCCAGGCCAAACGCTTTAATCATGCGGATGCTGGTCATGCTCTCCTGGGTGCGATCGTTCAGAGAAGAAAACGCCGCCTGCGCCAGCTTGAAGCGTTCGTGCAGCTGTTCGCCGTAGCGATTGATCGCCAGCGCCATCAGCGGCATCGGCAGCAGCGCAAGCAGGGTCAGCTGCCAGCTGATCTGCGTGGACATGACGATCAGCACCGCGCAGCCCATCACCAGCGAGTCCACCAGCGTTAATACGCCTTCTCCGGCGGCAAAGACCACGCGATCGACGTCGTTCGTCGCGCGGGCGATGAGATCCCCGGTGCGGTGGCGGAGATAAAACTCAGGATGCTGTCGGCTCAGCTGGCGGTAAAAATCTTCACGCAGCTCAACGGCCAGCTGATAGGACGCACCAAACAGCAGCACGCGCCAGACGTAGCGCAGCAGATAAACAATGACCGCCGTCAGCACCAGCGTGCCAACCCACATCAACACCCGTGCGGTGGTGTAATGCTGTTCAGTGACGCCATCCACGACGTAGCCCACCACTTTCGGCGGGATCAGCTGCAGGATGGCAATGATAATAAGCAGGGCGACTGCACCGAGGTAGCGTTGCCACTCCCGACGAAAGTACCAGCTTAATTGGGCAAATAATCGCACGCGGTTTGTTCCTGAAGGTATTTTACGAAGTTATTCAATGGGTAATGCTGTGGTGTACTTAATCTGTTCCATGGCGAAGCTTGAGGTGACGTCCGACAAGCCCGGGACGCTGTTCACCAGCCGCTTGTAGAAATCATCATAGCGCTTCATGTCTGCCACCTGGACGCGCATCAGGTAGTCGTACTCGCCGGCCATACGCCAGAAGCCGAGCACCTCGGGCATTTCAGATACCTGTGTGACGAAGCGGCAATACCACTCGCTGCTGTGATGTTGGGTTTTTATCAGCACAAATGCCGTCAGCCCAAGCCCCAGTTTTTCGGGATCGAGTAACGCGACGCGGCCCAGAAGAATGCCGTCATCTTCCAGCTTTTTGAGGCGCTTCCAGCACGGCGTGGTGGTCAGATTAACGGCATCTGCCAGCGCCTGCAAAGAGAGGGTACAGTCACTTTGCAGCAATGAAAGGAGCTTGCGGTCAATTTTATCTAGCATACCCACCTCACAGAGAAAATTTTTCTCCCTTCATTCTATTTTAAAGGCCAGATAGCAACAATTTTTTCTGTGCTTTTCGCTATGCTGGGCACAAAATGACAAACGGATAATTACGATGAATAGCACCTGGGTTAAACATGCCATCAGCGAAATCAATGCCGACTATCAGCGCTCGGCGGATACGCACCTGATTCGCCTCTCCCTGCCGGGATTTGACGGTATTCAGCTCTATCTGAAAGATGAAAGCACCCATCCCACCGGTAGCCTGAAGCATCGTCTGGCGCGTTCCCTGTTCTTATACGGTTTGTGTAACGGCTGGATCAAAGAAGGCACCACCATCATTGAATCTTCATCCGGTTCAACGGCGGTATCCGAAGCCTATTTCGCCCGCCTGCTGGGCCTGCCGTTTATCGCCGTGATGCCCTCCTGCACCGCAAAACGCAAAATCGAGCAGATCGAATTTTACGGCGGTCGCTGCCACTTTGTGGAAAGCGCCTGCGAAATCTACGCCGCCTCTGAAATGCTGGCCCGCGAGCTGAATGGCCACTATATGGACCAATTCACCTTCGCCGAGCGTGCAACGGACTGGCGCGGCAATAACAACATTGCCGACAGTATTTTCCGCCAGATGACCCACGAGCCGCATCCGGTTCCGTCATACATTGTAATGAGCGCCGGTACTGGCGGCACGTCAGCCACTATCGGACGCTACATCCGTTGTCAGGGCTACGATACGCAGCTGATGGTCGTTGACCCGCAAAACTCCGTCTTCCTCGACTACTGGCAAAGCCGCGATGCTGACCTGCGCAGCCCGGTGGGCAGCAAAATTGAAGGGATCGGCCGACCGCGCGTGGAACCCTCATTCATCCCGGACGTGGTGGATGAAATGCTTCGCGTACCGGACGCCGCCAGCGTGGCTACCGCGCACTGGCTGGAAACGCAGCTCGGCCGCAAGGTCGGCGCATCAACGGGCACCAACATGTGGGGCGCATTGCAGCTTGCGGCACGCATGCGCGAAGAAGGCCGTACCGGCTCCATCGTCACATTGCTGTGCGACAGCGGCGAGCGCTACCTTGAGACCTACTACAATGCAGAGTGGGTGCAGGCAAACATCGGCGACATCACCCCGTGGAAAGCGCAGATTGCGCACCTGCTGAAATAAAAAAAAGCCAGACCGAAGTCTGGCTCGCTGGAAGGGTCTCACTATTCGGGGGAATATGGGAGGTTGTTGTTGTCCAGCCAATGCGTCAAAAAATGGGACACCGCTTCGTTACCGCAGTGTCCGATAACCGGCAGATGAGGAAGCTCTGCGATTAGCTGTGGCATCGCATTCCCCATAATCAGACCACGCCCTACGCTGCCCAGCATTTCGCGGTCGTTCATGGCGTCGCCAAACGCCATACACTCCTGCAGCGTTAAGCCCAGGTGGTCGCTGAGCACCGCCAGGGCTGAACCTTTGTTACAGCCCACCGGCAGCACTTCAAGACAATCCACCGCCGAGAAGGTCAGGTGCGCCCGGTCGCCCAGCGCCTCATTCAGTTGAATCCGTAAGCGAGAAAGATCGTCATGATCGCCACAGAAGCAGATCTTGGTCACCGCATGGGCAGGTATCCGACGCAGATCGATAAGCTGAAATTGAAAACCGCTATAGACATGGGCGTGCAGCAGTTCAGGGATTTCACGTCCGGTAAACCAGCCCTGGTCGTTAAAGACGTGGATACTGGCCTGTGTGTCCCAGGTGCTGTGCAGGACGATATCCGCCACTTCCGGATTGAGATCCTGGCGGTGCAGCACGTCTCCTTCAACGGTGTGAATGCGCGTTCCGTTACCCGTGATTAAAAACGCATCCAGGGAAAACGCGCCCAGCAAATGGCGCATCTCCAGCACGTGGCGACCAGTGGCAAACGTCAGGGTGACATCACGCTCGCGCAGACGCTTCAGGGTATTCAGTGTTTTCTCCCCCAGACGGTGATCCGGCATTAACAACGTACCGTCCATATCAAATGCAGCGAGGCGGGCCATGATTACTCCTGAAATGTGATGCGATTAACTTGTGCATCAGTATTGCGTGCGATATACGGAAGTAATAGTGAATAGATGAAAATTATTGTTCCGGGTTTCTTATGCGCCAGCTTAACCGCCTTAACCAGTATCAGCGCCTGTGGCAACCTTCCGCCGGCGCTCCGCAGCTCGTAACCGTAAGCGAGCTTGCCAGCCGCTGCTTTTGTAGCGAGCGGCATGTCCGCACCCTGCTGCGTCAGGCCCAGGAGGCGGGCTGGCTCAGCTGGCGCGCGCGGTCTGGTCGCGGCAAGCGCGGTGAGCTGACGTTCCATGCCAGCCCGGAGTCACTGCGCAATGCGATGATGGAAGAGGCGCTTAAGAGCGGGCAGCAGCACAACGCGCTGGAGCTGGCCCAGCTTGCGCCTGACGCGCTGAGATCGTTATTGCATCCATTTCTGGGCGGGCAGTGGCAAAACGACACGCCGACGCTGCGCATCCCCTACTACCGCTCGCTGGAGCCGCTTCAGCCGGGCTTCTTGCCTGGCCGGGCGGAGCAGCATCTGGCGGGACAAGTATTCTCAGGTTTGACGCGTTTTAACGGCAGCAGCAGTGAACCTACGGGCGATCTGGCGCATCACTGGGAGGTCTCTGCTGACGGCCTGCGCTGGCATTTCTACATTCGTTCCACCCTGCACTGGCATAACGGCGATAAAATAGAAACGGCGCAACTCCAGCGAAGCCTGACGGCGCTGTTGACGCTCCCCGCCCTGCGAACGCTGTTCCGGAGCGTTTTGCGTATCGAAACAACGCATCCACAATGCCTGACGTTTGCGTTACATCAACCGGACTACTGGCTGGCACACCGACTGGCAACCTACTGTAGCCGTCTGGCACATCCCGATAACCCTGAGCTTGGCTGCGGCCCCTTCCGGCTGGCCGCCTTTGAGCCAGACCTGGTCCGTCTGGAAAGCCATGAGCAGTACCACCTGAGCCATCCGCTGCTTAAGGCCATCGAATACTGGATCACCCCTCAGCTTTTTGATTACAGGCTGGGCACCAGCTGTCGCCACCCGGTGCAAATCGCGATCGGCGAGGCCGACGAGCTGGAAAGTCTGCGGCTGGTCAGCAGCAGCACCAGCCTGGGGTTCTGTTACCTCACGCTGAAACAGAGCGCGCGCCTGAGCGAGACGCAGGCAAAGCGGCTTATCAATATCATCCATCTCTCCAGGCTTCTGCACACGCTTCCGCTCAACGAAGGGCTCATTACGCCCACCGAAGAACTGCTTCCCGGCTGGACGATCCCCGAATGGCCTGATTTAACGGACGTTGCCCTGCCGGAGGCGCTGACGCTGGTTTACCATCTGCCCGTTGAGCTTCACACCATGGCCAGTCAGTTAAAGGCGTACCTGGCGCGACAGGGGTGTGAACTGACCGTCATCTTCCACGACGCCAAGACGTGGGACGGATGCCAGCAGCTTGCCGAAGCCGATATGATGATGGGAGACAGGCTGATTGGTGAAGCGCCAGCGTATACGCTCGAGCAGTGGCTTCGCTGCGATGCGCTCTGGCCGCATCTGTTAAGCGCACCAGCATATGCGCACCTGCAGGCCACGCTGGATGCGGTGCAGACTCAGGCCGAGGCTCGGGACCGGCACGCGGGCCTGCAGGTCATTTTCGGCCGCTTAATGGAGAGTGCAGTACTGACGCCGCTCTTTAACTATCAGTATCAAATCAGCGCCCCGCCGGGCGTGAATGGGATACGCCTTAACACCCGCGGCTGGTTTGATTTTACCGAAGCCTGGCTGCCCGCCCCGAAATCGTGAAGAAGCTGGTCGCCGTCCTGGCCAGACGGTAACATAACGTTTTTACCGTTACTGTCGAGATGATTTATGAAACGTGCCGTCGTCGTGTTCAGCGGAGGACAAGACTCTACTACCTGCCTGGTACAGGCCCTACATCAGTATGATGAAGTTCACTGTGTGACGTTCGATTATGGTCAGCGTCACCGCGCTGAAATCGACGTTGCCCGTGAACTGGCCCTCAAATTGGGCGCACGCGCGCACAAGGTGCTGGACGTTACGCTGTTAAATGAACTGGCCGTCAGCAGCCTGACCCGCGACAGTATCCCGGTTCCGGACTACGAACCAGACGCCAGCGGCATTCCGAACACCTTCGTGCCGGGGCGGAATATTCTGTTCCTGACCCTGACGGCGATATACGCCTACCAGGTAAAAGCCGAAGCGGTAATTACGGGCGTGTGCGAGACCGACTTCTCAGGATATCCGGACTGCCGTGATGAGTTTGTGAAAGCGCTCAACCACGCCGTCAATCTGGGCATGGCGAAAGAGACGCGCTTTGAAACCCCGCTCATGTGGCTGGATAAAGCCGAAACCTGGGCGCTGGCCGACTACTGGGGCAAGCTGGACCTGGTTCGCAGCGAAACGCTTACCTGCTATAACGGCCTCAAAGGCGACGGCTGTGGCCAGTGCGCAGCCTGTAATCTGCGCGCTAACGGGCTGAACCATTACCTGTCTGATAAAGTCGGCGTGATGGCCGCGATGCAGAAAAAAACCGGGCTTAAATAGGGTTATTTGACCGTGCTGTCGAACAGTTTTACACCGGCAGCACGCTTGATTTTCATCAGCGTTGTCAGCGTTGGGTTGCCGTTGTCTGATAAGGTTCGGTATAGCTGCTGACGGGACAGGCCTGCTTTGGTAGAGATTTCACCTATGCCGCCGCGGGCTTCGATGACCTGACGGAGTGCAATGAGATAGGCAGGGATCCCCTGGTCTTCATAGATCTCATCCAACGCAACATTCAAATAAATTTGAGCAGAGGAAGGATCCTCGCGTAGCATTTTTATTACTGCTTCATCGTGATTGACGCTACTCGAAAATTTTCGTTCTAGCATATTCATCGTTATTCATCCTGAAACTGATAAATTTCACCAATGCGTTACGAGCCATTTCAGCGAATTTCACTTCGATGTTGGTTAACGCCAGGATCCATGCATTTTCGAACCCTGGCTCTTTGCTATGCTATCTCGGTGATAACATCATTTCTTGTACTGAAGCCAAATATCTACACGATCATCAACTCCAGCTTTTCCCGCAATTCCCCTTCCAGCGGCAGCGCCTTTTGCGTTTTCAGATCGATACAGACAAAGGTGATCAGTGCATCAGCCACCACCTGCCCTTCTGGATCGAGCGTTACCACCTGGCTTAACACGCCGCTCTTGCCGTTTAGCTGTTGTACCTGGCTGGTGACCGTGAGCACATCACCCAGCACGGCCGGACGACGGTAGTTGATGTTGATATTGACGACCACGAACGCGATGTTGTGCGCGGTCAGCCACTGAAAGCTTTCGCTGTTTTCCAGCCCGTCCCAGCGCGCTTCTTCAAGAAACTCAAGATAGCGAGCGTTATTGACGTGCTGATAAACATCAAGATGGAAACCGCGTACTTTGATTTTTGTCTGCATAGCGCAATAGCCTTTCGTTGTTATAGGATCAGAGGTCATAACTGGTATGACCTCTTTATCCTGGCAAACTTTTGCCGCAGTGCAAGGAATTGCGTAATTACAATGTCAGGTGTGAGAGGTTGCGCTCAACCAGCGCGCTGCCCATGCCCGGGACCTGTTTGAGATCGTCGACCGTTTTGAAAGGACCGTACTCTTCACGATAGCTGACGATAGCCTGCGCTTTTTTCAGTCCCACGCCATTCATCGCGCGGGCGAGATCGTCCGCAGAGGCCGAATTGATACTGACCCGCGTACCGTCATCATCCGCATTTTTACCGGCGTCAGTCGCTTTGGTTTGCCCTTGCACCGACGCTGCCGCGTCAGACTTGCTCTGCGTAGCCTGTGGTTTGGCTGCGGGCGTCGCCGCCAGCGCCCCCGCGCTCATCCCGGTGGTGGCAATAGCCAGCGTAATTAACAGTGCTTTGATTCCACATTTCATGCTGTTATCTCCTTGTTTGTTGACAGCCACGCAACAATAGCCGCCGGAGAAAACAGGCACAAACAGCAGATTGCAGAAATGGAAAAGGCCGCGAAAGCGGCCTTTAGTTTTTGCAGTACGTTACGAAAATCTGCGAGCAGACACGTAATTATTGCTGCTGAGTCATGATATCGCCCAGCTTGATTTTCGCATCTTTGCGCAGGTTGCTCATCATCGCTTCGAAGGCAATCTGGGCATTGTTCTGGGTAATCCCCTGAACCATCGCTTTCTTCTGCGCTTCTGGCATAGTGCCAGCTTTCACTTCATCCAGCGCCAGCAGAACGACGTTACCCTGCATATCGGTGGTGGTACCGAAGCTTGGTTTGTCCTTCGCAGGCAGGCTCAGACCAAACGCGGCCTGGCTGATAGGGTCCTGACCGGTACGGCTCAGCGTTTTCGCCTCACCGAAGCTCAGGCCCGCCGCTTTCAGCGCGTCCTGTTTGCCCGCTTTCAGATCAACCAGAATCTTCTCAGCATCCAGTTTGGCCTGCTGTTCCGCTTTGTTGTGCTTAACCTGAGCGACAACCTGATCCTTCACTTCCGCCAGCGGTTTGACCGCTTCTGGCTTGTGCTCGCTGACGCGCAGAACGAACGCACGGTCACCGTCAACGGTAATGATGTCAGAGTTGCTGCCCGGCGTGCCGTTCTCGCCCACCAGACCACCGTTAAAGATGGCATCGGAAACCGGCTTGAAGTTCAGCTCTTCCGGCAAGTTGTCACGACCAAACCAGCCGGTCTCAACCGCTTTCACACCCGCCGCCTGCTCTGCACCCGCCAGAGATTCGTTATCGTTGCTGGCAGCATCACTTACCTTCTGCTGCAGCGCATAGTAAGCATCCAGCGCTTTTTCCTGTTTCACTTTCGCAGCGATATCATCACGAACCTCAGCCAGCGGCTTGGTTTTCGCCGCAGTGATGTCGTCCAGGCGTACGACCAGGAAACCCACGGAAGACTTGATGACGCCAGACAGCTGGCCTTTCTCTTTCAGACCCGCATTTTTCAGCTCATCAGGCGTGGTTGCGTCTTCCAGCCAGCCCATATCACCGCCGTTTTTCGCAGAGATGATATCGGTGGATTTTGCTTTTGCGAGGGTTGCGAAATCCGCGCCTTTGTTCAGCTCGTCCAGTACCGCCTTAGCATCTGCTTCAGTTTTAGTCTGGATCACGCTGTAGCGGTTACGCTGCGGCTGAGTGAACTGATCCTGATGCTGATCGTAGTAAGACTGGATTTCCGCATCAGACGCAGTTTCCTGCAGCGCGGCTGCATCCAGCTTGATGTAGCTGACGCGGAACTGCTCTGGAGAAACAAAGGCGTTTTTATTCTGCTCGTAGTAAGCATTAACGTCTGCGTCGCTGACCTGCTGTTTAGCCGCCAGGGCGTTCACATCGATGGTCGCTTCACGGACCACGCGCTGCTGTGCCACCAGCGCGGCCAGTTCGTCGGTTTCCCCTTTGAGCATGAAATCGGTACCCACGACAGCGTTGATGAGCTGCTGGGTTGTCAGCTGGTTACGCAGCGCCTGAGCGTATTGATCGGCCGTCATGCCCATTTGATTAACGATGCTGTTGTAACGCGCGTTGTCGAATTTACCGTTAGACTGGAATGCCTGAGTGGCGAAGATCGCTTTTTTCACCTGCTCATCGCTGATGCCAAGGCCCAGCTTTTTGGCATACTGATCCAGCAGCGCTTCGTCGATAAGACGGTTCAGTGTCTGTTGGCGCAGGGTCTTCATGTACCCTTCATTCGCCGCCAGTTCAGAGAATTGGTCGCCCAGCTGTTGCTGCATACGGTTACGTTCACCAGCAAAAGCATTCTCGAACTGACCGCGGCTGATCTCCTGGCCATTCACTTTTGCGGCATAGTTCGCGCCACCGCCAATAAGGTAACTGCTCACGCCGGTCAATATGAACGACACGATAATGATACCGAAAATAATCTTGAGCACGAGACTGTTAGCAGCCGTGCGTAAGCTGTCCATCATGGTGTAACAACACTCCGCTGTAGGTGACTGGTTACCTGACGCTGACGGAAAATCCTGCCCGTCGCGCGTAAAGGCGTATTGTGACAAGAAAACGGGGCGATTGTCAGCCCACAACTCGCATAAACTCGCACAAATCAGGTCTGGACAAACAAAAAAGGCACATCAAATGATGCGCCCTTGTACTATCCGGCTTCCCTGAAACGGGAAAGCAATCAGTTTACTGCGTCTTTCAGCGCTTTACCTGCACGGAAACCCGGCACTTTAGCAGCAGCAATGGTGATCTCTTTACCGGTCTGAGGGTTGCGGCCAGTACGGGCAGCACGCTCTTTAACAGCAAAAGTACCGAAGCCTACCAGTGCAACGTCGTCCCCAGCCTGCAGAGATTCAGTAACAGAAGCAATTAATGCATCTAACGCACGTCCAGCTGCAGCTTTAGAAATATCAGCACCAGCAGCAATTTTGTCAATCAGTTGAGATTTATTCACTGTTCTCTTCCTCTCTTTATAATTTATATCGCGCCTGAATCCTTCACAACGCGACCGCGCAGCAGTTATATCAGGCCTGCCATGACCTTACAACACCCGTTGTTGATGGCTGACCTAATCAGCAATCTAAATTAGCTATACAAAAAAAGGCTGGCAAGTGCGAAATGACTTACCAGCCTTGTTTTTATTGACGCTCTTTGCGCGAGGTCACTATTTTGCGGTTACAACCTGCATTCCGGAGGGTTCATTCTGCAGTGCGAGACTGAGAACTTCCTCAATTCGCTTAACAGGATGGATCTGCAGATCGGCAATCACGTTGTCCGGAATCTCTTCCAGATCGCGTTTGTTTTCGTAAGGGATCAATACGGTTTTGATCCCACCGCGGTGTGCCGCCAGCAGTTTTTCTTTTAACCCGCCGATTGGCAGAACCTGACCACGCAGGGTGATTTCACCGGTCATTGCCACGTCGGCACGCACCGGGTTACCCGTCAGACAGGAGACCAGAGCGGTACACATGGCAATACCCGCGCTCGGGCCATCTTTCGGCGTCGCCCCTTCCGGAACGTGAACGTGAATGTCGCGTTTTTCGTAGAAATCCGGGTTGATACCCAGTTTTTCCGCGCGCGCGCGCACCACGGTCAGCGCCGCCTGGATGGACTCCTGCATCACTTCACCCAGCGAGCCGGTGTAGGTCAGCTTGCCTTTGCCCGGTACACAGGCGGTTTCGATGGTCAGCAGATCGCCGCCCACTTCCGTCCATGCCAGACCGGTCACCTGACCCACGCGGTTTTCGTTATCCGCGCGGCCATAGTCGAAGCGCTGAACGCCCAGGTACGCATGCAGATTGTCGCCGTTAATCACGATGTGTTTCAGGCTCTTATCCAGCAGCAGCTGTTTCACCGCTTTTCGGCACAGTTTAGAGATTTCACGCTCAAGGCTACGCACGCCCGCTTCACGGGTGTAGTAGCGAATGATGCCGATAATCGCGCTGTCCTCGACGGTCAGCTCGTTGGCTTTCAGCGCGTTACGCTCAATCTGTTTCGGCAGCAGGTGCTGTTTAGCAATGTTCAGCTTCTCGTCTTCGGTATAGCCGGAGAGACGAATCACTTCCATACGGTCCAGCAGCGGTGCCGGAATGTTCATGGAGTTGGAGGTCGCCACGAACATCACATCGCTCAGGTCGTAGTCCACTTCCAGGTAGTGATCGCTGAACGCCACGTTCTGTTCTGGATCAAGCACTTCCAGCAGTGCAGACGCCGGATCGCCACGCATGTCCGAAGACATTTTGTCGATCTCATCGAGCAGGAACAGCGGGTTTTTAACCCCCACTTTCGCCATCTTCTGAATCAGTTTACCCGGCATAGAACCGATGTAGGTACGGCGGTGACCGCGGATTTCCGCTTCATCGCGTACGCCACCCAGCGCCATACGGATATACTTACGTCCGGTCGCTTTAGCGATGGACTGACCCAGAGAGGTTTTACCTACCCCCGGCGGCCCAACCAGGCACAGAATTGGGCCTTTAATTTTGTTCACACGGCTTTGTACCGCGAGGTACTCAAGAATGCGGTCTTTCACGCGTTCCAGGCCGTAGTGGTCGGTATCGAGGATCTCCTGAGCCTGACGCAGGTCTTTCTTGACCTTGCTGCGGGCATTCCACGGAACCTGCACCATCCACTCAATGTAGCCGCGCACGACGGTCGCTTCTGCCGACATCGGAGACATCATTTTCAGCTTCTGCAATTCTGCTTCGGCTTTCTCTTTCGCCTCTTTCGGCATCTTCGCCGCGTCGATCTTACGCTTCAGCGCTTCGTTTTCGTCCGGCGCATCGTCCATCTCGCCCAGCTCTTTCTGAATGGCCTTCATTTGCTCATTCAGATAGTACTCACGCTGGGATTTCTCCATCTGCTTTTTCACGCGGTTGCGAATACGCTTCTCAACCTGCAGCAGATCGATTTCAGACTCCATCATCGCCATCAGGTATTCCAGACGTTCGTTGACGTCGGACATTTCCAGTACGGACTGTTTGTCAGCCAGCTTCAGCGGCATGTGTGCAGCGATGGTGTCCGCCAGACGCGCAGGATCGTCGATGCTGTTCAGCGACGTCAGCACTTCTGGTGGGATTTTCTTGTTCAGCTTGATATAGCCTTCGAACTGGCTAATCGCGGTGCGCACCAGCACTTCCTGCTCGCGCTCATCAAGCTCAGGCGAATCAAGGTACTCTGCCTTCGCAGAGAAGTGTTCGCCATCGTCTGACAGGGTGGTAATACGCGCACGCTGCAGGCCTTCGACCAGCACCTTCACGGTGCCGTCAGGCAGTTTCAGCATCTGCAAAATAGAGGCCACGGTCCCGACGGTGAAAAGATCGTTTACACCCGGCTCATCCGTTGATGCTTCTTTCTGCGCCACCAACATGATTTTTTTATCATGATCCATGGCGGCTTCGAGGCAACGGATAGATTTTTCCCGCCCTACAAATAAGGGTATGACCATGTGCGGATAAACCACCACATCGCGCAACGGCAATACGGGGATTTCAATGCGTTCAGAACGCTCAGGATTCATAGAGCTCTCTCTTAGTTTAGTGTCCGCCAGGTAAACTGGTCATGTAACTGTGCTTCACACAACCATTAACATGTATCCAGTATATGGGGATGTTTCCCACACATTCAACGCTATGAATACGGAAAAAGTAAAGGGGAGATAAAATCCCCCCTTTTTGATTAACTGCTTGTATGATTTGGTGAATTATTCGCCAGATGCCTGCTGGGCTTCCGGTTTACCGTAAATCAGCAGCGGCTTGGTTTGGCCGCTGATCACGGACTCGTCAATCACCACTTTCTCAACGTCTTCCATAGATGGCAGATCGTACATGGTGTCGAGGAGCGCCGCTTCAACGATAGAGCGCAGGCCGCGCGCGCCGGTTTTACGAATCATCGCTTTCTTGGCAATAGCATCCAGCGCTTCATCACGGAATTCCAGATCGACGCCTTCGAGATTGAACAGCGCCTGATACTGCTTGGTCAGCGCATTTTTCGGCTCTTTCAGGATCTGAATCAGCGCCTCTTCGCTCAGTTCATTCAGCGTTGCCACAACCGGCAGACGACCAATGAACTCAGGAATCAGACCAAACTTGATCAGATCTTCAGGTTCAACCTGCGACAGCAGCTCACCTTCATTGGCTTTCTCGGACTTCGCCTTCACCGTTGCGCCAAAACCAATGCCGGAGCCGGTTTCAACACGGTGGGAAATGACTTTATCCAGACCGGCAAACGCACCACCACAGATAAACAGGATCTTGGAGGTATCAACCTGCAGGAACTCCTGCTGCGGATGTTTACGCCCACCCTGCGGCGGAACAGCAGCCACCGTGCCTTCGATCAGCTTCAGCAGTGCCTGCTGAACGCCTTCACCGGATACGTCACGGGTAATAGACGGGTTGTCTGACTTACGGGAGATCTTGTCGATCTCATCAATATAAACAATCCCGCGCTGTGCTTTCTGAACGTCGTAATCGCACTTCTGCAGCAGTTTCTGGATGATATTTTCAACGTCTTCACCCACATAACCGGCTTCGGTCAGGGTGGTGGCATCCGCCATGGTAAACGGAACATCCAGCAGGCGCGCCAGGGTTTCAGCCAGCAGCGTTTTACCGGAGCCAGTCGGCCCGATCAGCAGGATGTTACTTTTGCCCAGTTCTACGCCATTGCTGGTGTCGCCATTACGCAGACGTTTGTAGTGGTTATACACCGCCACCGCCAGCACTTTCTTCGCCTGCTCCTGACCGATGACATAGTCGTCAAGGTGATGACGAATCTCATGCGGCGTTGGCAGTGCGCTACGCTCACGGTGCGGCGCAACTTCTTTAATCTCTTCGCGAATGATGTCGTTACATAAATCGACACATTCGTCGCAGATATACACGGACGGCCCGGCAATCAGTTTACGCACTTCATGCTGGCTTTTGCCGCAAAAAGAGCAGTACAGCAGTTTGCCCGAACCATCTTTGCGTTTATCTGTCATGAGTCCAAACCTCTTTTTAAGTTCTTTGTGCCGCACATGACGACGCAAATGCCATTTTCAGACGCGAACTGCGCTCAGGCAGTGTGCCGCCCTACCTTAGTATAGCGGCACGCTCGCGTCGCGGGCATCAATTACGATGGGTCAATACGGAGTCGACTAAGCCGTACTCAACTGCCTCTGGAGCAGAGAGGAAGCGATCGCGCTCGGTATCGCGCTCGATCTGCTCAAGAGATTGACCTGTATGCTGCGCCATAAGTTCATTCATGCGCGCTTTTACTTTCAGAATTTCGCGGGCGTGGATTTCAATATCCGTCGCCTGCCCCTGGTAACCACCCAGCGGCTGGTGAATCATCACGCGGGAGTTAGGCAGGCAGAAACGCTTACCTTTCGCCCCTGCGGTTAACAGGAACGCCCCCATGGATGCAGCCTGCCCCATGCAGATAGTGCTGACATCAGGCTTGATGAATTGCATGGTGTCATAAATGGACATGCCCGCCGTAATCACACCGCCCGGCGAGTTGATGTACAGGTAAATGTCTTTTTCCGGGTTTTCCGCTTCCAGGAACAGCATCTGCGCCACGATCAGGTTAGCCATATGGTCTTCTACCTGGCCGGTCAGAAAGATAACGCGTTCCTTGAGCAGACGGGAATAGATATCGAAAGAACGCTCACCGCGTGAGGTCTGTTCAATAACCATCGGCACCAGCGCCATATGGGGTGCAAAGTTATCTCGTTCGCCACTGTATGACATTTCCGTCTCCTGGTTCAAAATTGAAAACACCTGCTGTGCTGATTGTAACCTTATGGACGGATTATCAGCCAGTCTCAATCATCGTGATTACATACTTATGGGGTTCGCCACGCCCTATTTCAAGCATAACAACCTTTTGTTGTAACGCTAACACTGAAAGGGCGTTTTAGCACCCTTCCAGAACTAAAGCAGCGATAAAAAAAACCCGTCGCCGGAGGGCAACGGGTTTTTTGTTCAAACTTTAAACCGTTAGGGCGAAATTACGCCTGCTGGTTCATCAGTTCGTTGAAAGAGGTCGCTTTTTCGGTCACTTTCGCTTTCGCCAGTACCGCTTCAACAGCCTGCTCTTCCAGTGCGACGTTGCGCATGTTGTCCATCAGCTCTTTGTTCTTACCGTAGAACTCGATCACTTCTGATGGATCTTCGTATGCAGAAGCCATCTCTTCGATCAGGCCTTTCACACGCTCTTCGTCAGCTTTCAGCTCGTGGGTACGAATCACTTCGCCCAGCAGCAGGCCAACAACAACGCGGCGTTTCGCTTGCTCTTCAAACAGCTCGCGCGGCAGTTCCATCGCTTGCTGCTGGTTGCCACCGAAGCGCTGTGCAGCCTGACGGCGCAGAACGTCGATTTCGCTGTCAATCAGGGCAGCAGGAACGTCGATTTCGTTGGCTTTCACCAGACCTTCAATCGCCTGAGATTTCACACGGTTACGCACAGCACCGTTCAGCTCGCGCTCCATGTTCTTACGCACTTCGGTACGCAGGCCTGCAACAGAACCATCTTCCACGCCGAAACGCTTGATGAATTCTTCAGTCAGTTCTGGCAGTTCGCGCTCTTCAACTTTCTTCAGGTTGATGACGAACTTCGCTGCTTTACCTTTCAGGTTTTCAGCGTGGTACTCTTCAGGGAAGGTCACGTCGATGGTGAACTCTTCGCCCGCTTTGTGGCCTTTGATGCCGTCTTCGAAGCCTGGGATCATACGACCCTGGCCCATTGCCAGTACGAAGTCAGACGCTTTGCCGCCTTCGAACTCTTCGCCGTCTACAGAACCGGTGAAGTCGATGGTTACGCGGTCTTCCGCGTCAACAGCGCCTTCTTTCTCTTTCCAGTTCGCCTGCTGCTTACGCAGGGTATCCAGCATGCCGTCAACGTCTTCGTCAGTGACGGAAACGATCGGTTTTTCAACTTCGATAGATTCCAGACCTTTCAGCTCAACTTCCGGGTACACTTCGAACTCTACGGAGTAAGTGAAGTCTTCACCCAGTTTGTATTCGCCTGGCACGTAGTTTGGCGCGCCGGCCGGATTGATTTTTTCTTTGATGATCGCGTCGATAAAGTTGCGGCTCATCAGTTCACCCAGCACATCCTGACGCACGGAAGCGCCATAACGCTGAGCAACAACATTCATTGGTACTTTGCCCTTACGGAAGCCGTCAATACGTACTTTTTTTGCTACGTTGACCAGCTCGCTTTTCACAGCAGTTTCGATGCTGTCAGCAGCGATAGTAATCGTTACACGGCGGCCAAGGCCTTGAGTGGTTTCAACTGAAACTTGCATCTTGTTACCTCAAAAAAATCACAGTGCTCGGTCAACTCTGAATCTGTCTGTTATACCGGGATGCTCTCTTAGTGCAGATTCACATTCCCTGTCGCCAGAATCATCCCGAAGACATTCATTAAGACGCGGCATTATAGCGGCATCACTTAGGTGAGTCGAGAACGGTTGGGGCATGTTGCTGCGGCTTTTTTCACATTTTAAGGCTATTTTTAGCCTTAAAATCGCACCATCCGCTCAAAACTCAGACAAAACAAAACGGCCCGGAGGCCGTTTTGAGGAAATCTGTAAGCAACATACTGGAAAAGCTCCAGCCGTTGCAAATCCGATTTATCAGGCGATGGTGCCTGCACCGCGACAAGGCGGCGACGCGAAAACCGTATCCTGCAAACCTTCCCATTCCTTAATGGTGTAGGTATGCAGTGCCAGCGCATGCACGGTTGTGGAGAGTTCTTCCGTCAAGGTGCTGTAGATCAGGCGGTGTCGGTTCAGGAAACGTTCTCCCGTGAAGCGATCGCTAACCAGAACCACTTTAAAGTGGCTTTCAGAACCTGCCGGCACGTTATGACGATAGCTTTCGTCGACGACTTCGAGGAACACAGGGTTGAACGCTGCCCTTAATTTTTCTTCTATCTGTTCACGTATCATCATGAAATTACTCCTCCGACAACGCTGAGATGTCACCCATCCCTTTAAATATTAGCCGCTTTTACCGTTTCCATTACACCTTGACAACAAATATTTAGCTTTCGTCTGATTTTCTCATTCAAACGAATGAAGTTCCCTGTGAGACTCATACCTTTCGTCACTCGCGGGAGGAGAAAAAGGATGAGCTGGTCAGTTTTCAGACAAGACGATGAATTTACATGCGTTGACCACTTCCCCTGGCCGTAGTCGATGTTATGATGGCGGCAATTTTTCTCTCTTTAATGCTTACGATTCGTTGAGAACCTGAAAATGTTAAAAAAACTCTTCTTTCCGTTGGTAGCCCTTTTTATGCTGGCAGGCTGCGCTACCCCGCCTACCACCATTGATGTTTCACCAAAAATCACCCTGCCTCAGCAGGACCCTAGCCTGATGGGCGTCACTGTGAGTATTAACGGTGCCGATCAGCGTCAGGACCAGGCGCTGGCAAAAGTGACCCGCGATAACCAGCAGGTAACGCTGACCGCGTCCCGCGACCTGCGCTTCCTGCTGCAGGAAGTGCTTGAGAAGCAAATGACCGCTCGCGGCTACATGATTGGCCCAAGCGGTGCGGTTGATCTGCAGATCATCGTTAACAACCTGTACGCTGACGTGTCTCAGGGCAACGTGCGCTACAACATTGCGACCAAAGCGGATATCGCCATCATTGCCACCGCGAAGAACGGCAACAAGATGACCAAAAACTACCGCGCCAGCTACTCCGTTGAAGGCGCGTTCCAGGCCTCCAACCAGAACATTGCTAACGCCGTGAATAGCGTGCTGACTGACACCATCGCCGATATGGCGCAGGACACCAGCATCCACGACTTCATCAAGCAGAACGCGCGTTAATCCCGCTCGCTGACCCGGTTCCTGGCCGGGTCAGTTTTATAAGAACATGTCCAGCCATTACTTACGCATTTTCCAGCAACCGAAATCAGCGATTCTGCTGATCCTCGGCTTTGCCTCCGGTTTACCCCTTGCGCTCACTTCCGGCACGCTTCAGGCATGGATGACGGTCGAGAACATCGATCTTAAAACCATTGGTTTCTTCTCGCTTGTCGGTCAGGCCTATGTCTTTAAGTTCCTGTGGTCGCCGGTCATGGATCGCTACACGCCACCGTTCCTGGGACGTCGTCGCGGCTGGTTAGTAATGACGCAGGTCATGCTGCTGCTGGCGATCGCGGGGATGGGCTTTCTTGAGCCGACCACACAGCTTCGCTGGATGGCCGCGCTTGCGGTGGTGATTGCCTTCTGCTCCGCTTCACAGGATATCGTGTTCGATGCCTGGAAGACGGACGTGTTATCTGCGGAAGAACGCGGTGCCGGTGCGGCCATCAGCGTGCTGGGCTATCGCCTCGGGATGCTGGTCTCCGGCGGGCTGGCGCTGTGGCTGGCCGACCGTTACCTCGGCTGGCAGGGCATGTACTGGCTGATGGCCGCCCTGCTGATCCCCTGCATTATCGCGACCCTGTTTGCTCCCGAACCGAGTGACGTCATCCCGGTTCCCCGCTCGCTGGAGCAGGCCGTCGCCGAACCGCTGCGTGACTTCTTTGGCCGCAACAATGCCTGGCTGATTCTGCTGCTCATCGTCCTTTATAAGCTGGGCGATGCTTTTGCCATGAGCCTGACCACCACCTTCCTGATCCGCGGCGTCGGTTTTGACGCCGGTGAAGTGGGTGTGGTGAATAAAACGCTGGGGCTGTTTGCGACCATCGTCGGCGCGCTTTACGGCGGCGTATTGATGCAGCGCCTGACGCTTTTCCGCGCGCTGCTGATCTTCGGCATCCTGCAGGGCGCATCTAACGCGGGCTACTGGCTGCTGTCGGTTACTGACAAACATATGTTCAGCATGGCTGCGGCGGTGTTCTTTGAAAATCTCTGTGGCGGCATGGGAACGGCGGCATTTGTCGCCCTGCTGATGACCCTGTGCAATAAATCGTTTTCCGCCACGCAGTTCGCGCTGCTCTCGGCGCTCTCGGCCGTTGGCCGCGTGTACGTCGGACCGATTGCCGGCTGGTTTGTGGAAGCTCACGGCTGGCCAACGTTTTATCTCTTCTCGGTCGCGGCTGCCGTGCCGGGGATTTTATTGTTGCTGGTGTGTCGCCAGACGCTGGAATATACCCAGCGTACCGAACACTTTATGCCGCGCACTGAATATCACCGCGCTTACCGTTTTGCGTTACGTCTGTTAATGGCGGGCTGCGGCGCGCTGGCGCTCTGGCTTGTGGTGCTCATTATTAATGCCAGCACGTCCCTGGCGCTCCCTCCAGAAGCCCTTCTGCTGGATGTCGGAGCCCTGCTGGCCATCGCCGGGATCCTGACCGGCGGTCTGCTCGATTTCATGGCGTTGCGTAAAACGCAGATGACCTGAAGAAAAAACGAAAGGTTATTTCCCGTTGTAATCACCAACCGAAATTATAACGGTGAAATAGCCACCAACCGCTAAAAAAATATTTGTTGTTTTGTGCGGGATAGGTTTTGGAAATTATTGGAGCCAATTCCAAAACGCTATTTTTCATTAAACGATTCAGCAGTGGAAAGTTTGATTTTTCGTTTTTTAGATGTCTTTTTATTGATAATTAATTGTTAATTTTTTGTTTATTTTTAACAATGGTTATACCAATTGCCCCTTTTAGGGTATGCTTGGGGGTCCTTTCGTTATAAAGCCCATGCCATGCGGCTTCGGTCATAAAAACCGACATAATTTGCAACACTTGTGACACGTGCGGCAGAACCCGGTAACACCTTCCTGACACAGGCCTAATGATGTTTACAGTAATGTAACCTTCCCGTAAAATGCCCGCACACTTTAAACGCCACCAGACTCCCGTGGAATTGAGGTCGTTAAATGAGACTCAGGAAATACAATAAAAGTTTGGGATGGTTGTCATTATTCGCAGGCACTGTATTACTCAGTGGCTGTGATTCTGCACTACTAGACCCCAAAGGACAGATTGGACTGGAACAACGTTCACTGATATTGACGGCTTTTGGCCTGATGTTGATTGTGGTTATTCCTGCCATTTTGATGGCTGTTGGTTTCGCCTGGAAGTATCGTGCGAGCAATAAAGATGCGAAGTATAGCCCTAACTGGTCACACTCCAATAAAGTGGAAGCTGTGGTCTGGACGGTACCTATTCTGATCATCCTGTTCCTTGCCGTACTGACCTGGAAAACCACTCACGCACTTGAGCCAAGCAAGCCGCTGGTTCACGATGAAAAACCGATTACCATTGAAGTGGTCTCCATGGACTGGAAATGGTTCTTCATCTACCCAGAGCAGGGCATTGCTACCGTGAATGAAATCGCCTTCCCGGCGAACACTCCGGTTCAGTTCAAAGTGACCTCCAACTCCGTAATGAACTCCTTCTTCATCCCACGTCTGGGTAGCCAGATTTACGCGATGGCCGGTATGCAGACCAACCTGCATCTGATCGCGAATGAAGCAGGCACCTACGATGGTATCTCCGCCAGCTATAGCGGCCCGGGCTTCTCAGGTATGAAGTTCAAAGCTATCGCGACGCCGGACCGTGCCGCTTTCGACCAGTGGGTTGAGAAAGCGAAGCAGTCTCCAAACACCATGTCTGACATGGCGGCGTTCGAAAAAGTGGCTGCACCTAGCGAATACAACAAGGTGGAGTACTTCTCTAACGTGAAACCAGATTTGTTCAAAGACGTTATTGGCAAATTTATGGACCACGGTATGAGCATGGACATGACCCAGCCTGAAGGCGAGCACAGCGCGCATGAAGGTATGGAAGGCATGGACATGAGCCACGCGGAAACCGCTCACTAAGGGGCCGAGGAAGAAAATGTTCGGAAAATTGACACTGGATGCAGTGCCCTACCATGAACCGATTATTATGGTTACGGTGGCTGCAATTATCATTGGTGGCGCGGCCTTAGTTGGCCTTATCACTTACTTCGGTAAGTGGAGCTACCTGTGGAATGAGTGGCTGACTTCGGTTGACCACAAAAAACTCGGTATCATGTACTGCATCGTCGGTATCGTCATGTTAATTCGTGGCTTTGCGGATGCGATCATGATGCGTAGCCAGCAGGCACTTGCGTCTGCGGGCGAAGCCGGCTTCCTGCCACCGCACCACTACGATCAGATCTTTACCGCCCACGGCGTTATCATGATCTTCTTCGTGGCGATGCCGCTGGTAATCGGTCTGATGAACGTTGTCGTTCCGCTGCAAATTGGCGCGCGCGACGTCGCGTTCCCGTTCCTGAACAACCTGAGCTTCTGGTTCACGGTTGTCGGCGTTATCCTGGTTAACCTGTCACTGGGCGTGGGCGAATTCGCACAGACCGGCTGGCTGGCGTACCCGCCGCTGTCAGGAATTGAGTACAGTCCGGGTGTAGGCGTTGACTACTGGATTTGGGCGCTTCAGCTCTCCGGTGTCGGTACTACCCTGACCGGTATCAACTTCTTCGTGACCATCCTGAAGATGCGTGCACCTGGTATGACGATGTTCAAGATGCCGGTATTTACCTGGGCATCTCTGTGCGCCAACGTACTGATTATCGCGTCGTTCCCAATTCTGACCGTCACCATCGCGCTGCTGACCCTGGACCGCTACCTGGGCACCCATTTCTTCACGAATGATATGGGTGGCAACATGATGATGTACATCAACCTGATTTGGGCCTGGGGTCACCCGGAAGTGTACATTCTGGTTCTGCCTGTCTTCGGTGTGTTCTCCGAAATCGCGGCAACCTTCTCGCGTAAGCGTCTGTTTGGTTACACCTCTCTGGTGTGGGCAACCGTGTGTATTACCGTTCTGTCGTTCATCGTTTGGCTGCACCACTTCTTCACCATGGGTGCGGGCGCGAACGTAAACGCCTTCTTCGGTATCACCACCATGATTATCGCCATCCCTACCGGGGTGAAGATCTTCAACTGGCTGTTCACCATGTACCAGGGCCGTATCGTGTTCCACTCAGCAATGCTGTGGACCATCGGCTTCATCGTAACCTTCTCCGTAGGTGGGATGACCGGCGTACTGCTGGCGGTACCAGGTGCTGACTTCGTTCTGCACAACAGTCTGTTCCTGATTGCGCACTTCCATAACGTTATCATCGGTGGCGTGGTCTTCGGCTGCTTCGCTGGTGTGACCTACTGGTGGCCAAAAGCGTTCGGCTTCACGCTGAACGAAAAATGGGGTAAACGCGCGTTCTGGTTCTGGATCATCGGCTTCTTCGTGGCGTTTATGCCGCTGTACGTGCTGGGCTTCATGGGTATGACCCGTCGTCTGAGCCAGCAGATCGATCCGCAGTTCCACCCAATGCTGATGGTTGCAGCGGGCGGTGCAGCGCTGATTGCCTGCGGTATTCTGTGCCAGCTGATTCAGTACTACGTGTCTATCCGTGACCGTAACCTGAACCGCGACCTGACCGGTGACCCATGGGGTGGCCGTACGCTGGAGTGGGCGACCTCTTCTCCACCGCCGTTCTATAACTTTGCCGTAGTGCCGCACATTCACGAGCGTGATGCATTCTGGGAAATGAAAGAAAAAGGTGAAGCGTACAAGCAACCTGAGCATTACGAAGAGATCCATATGCCGAAAAACAGCGCGGCGGGCATCGTGATTGCCGCTTTCGCAACGGTATTTGGTTTCGCAATGATCTGGCACATCTGGTGGATGGCGATTGTTGGCTTCGCTGGCATCGTAATCAGCTGGATTGTGAAGAGCTTTGACGAGGACGTGGACTACTACGTACCAGTCCGTGAAGTTGAAAAGCTGGAAAATCAGCATTTCGACGAGATTTCTAAAGCGGGGCTGAAAAATGGCAACTGATACTCTGGCGCACTCAACTGCCCACGCGCATGAGCATGCGCACCACGATACGGGACCGACCAAAGTCTTCGGTTTCTGGATCTACCTGATGAGCGACTGCATTCTGTTCTGCTGTCTGTTCGCGA
Source organism: Enterobacter chuandaensis (assembly GCF_039718975.1). Taxonomy (NCBI): domain Bacteria; kingdom Pseudomonadati; phylum Pseudomonadota; class Gammaproteobacteria; order Enterobacterales; family Enterobacteriaceae; genus Enterobacter; species Enterobacter chuandaensis. The sequence continues at coordinate 1,119,310 of NZ_CP097173.1, read as the reverse complement.
CCTATGCCGTTCTGGTGAACGGCACAGCGGGCGGCCCAACCGGCAAGGACATTTTTGAACTGCCGTTCGTTCTGGTTGAAACCGCACTGCTGTTATTCAGCTCCATCACCTACGGCATGGCGGCTATCGCCATGTACAAAAACAACAAGAGCCAGGTTGTCTCCTGGCTGGCGTTGACCTGGCTGTTTGGTGCTGGCTTTATCGGGATGGAAATCTATGAATTCCATCACCTGATCATGGAGGGCTTCGGCCCGGATCGCAGTGGCTTCCTGTCCGCGTTCTTCGCGCTGGTGGGTACCCACGGTCTGCACGTGACTTCAGGTCTGATCTGGATGGCAGTTCTGATGTTCCAGATCTCCCGTCGCGGCCTGACCAGCACTAACCGTACCCGTATCATGTGCCTGAGCCTGTTCTGGCACTTCCTGGACGTGGTGTGGATCTGCGTGTTCTCTGTTGTCTATCTGATGGGGGCGATGTAATGAGTCATTCTAACGATCATGGCGCTTCCCACGGCAGCGTAAAAACCTACATGACAGGTTTCATCCTGTCGATCATCCTGACGGTGATCCCGTTCTGGATGGTGATGAGCGGTTCTGCGTCCAAGCCGGTTATCCTGGGAGCAATCCTGGTGACCGCGGTGATTCAGATTCTGGTGCATCTGGTTTGCTTCCTGCACATGAACACCAAGTCCGATGAAGGCTGGAACATGACGGCCTTTATCTTTACCGTGATTATCATCGCTATCCTGGTAGTCGGTTCCATCTGGATTATGTGGAACCTCAACTACAACATGATGGTTCACTAAGAGCGGCGAGTATGTTTAAGCAATACCTGCAAGTAACGAAACCAGGCATCATCTTTGGCAACCTGATCTCCGTGATCGGAGGGTTCCTGCTGGCCTCTAAGGGCAGCATTGATTACGCCCTCTTTATCTCTACGCTGGTCGGTGTGTCACTGGTTGTTGCGTCCGGTTGTGTATTTAACAACTACATCGACATGGATATCGACAAGAAGATGGAAAGGACCAAAAATCGGGTGCTGGTTAAAGGCCTGATCGCCCCTTCCGTCTCGCTGGTGTACGCCACCTTGCTGGGTATTGCTGGCTTTATGCTGCTGTGGTTTGGTGCTAACCCGCTGGCCTGCTGGCTGGGGGTGATGGGGTTCGTGGTGTATGTGGGCATCTACAGCCTGTATATGAAACGTCACTCCGTCTACGGCACGCTGATTGGTTCTCTCTCCGGCGCTGCGCCGCCGGTGATTGGCTACTGCGCGGTCACGAACGAGTTCGACAGCGGCGCGCTGATCCTGCTGGCTATCTTTAGCCTGTGGCAGATGCCGCACTCCTATGCCATCGCGATTTTCCGCTTTAAGGATTATCAGGCAGCGAACATCCCGGTTCTGCCGGTCGTGAAGGGCATTTCGGTTGCCAAGAACCACATCACTCTCTACATCATCGCCTTTGCCGTGGCAACGCTGATGCTCTCTCTGGGTGGCTACGCTGGATACAAATATCTGGCGGTTGCCGCTGCGGTGAGCGTCTGGTGGCTCGGTATGGCGCTGCGCGGATACAAAGTGGAAGATGACAAAGTCTGGGCGCGCAAGCTGTTTGTGTTCTCTATCGTTGCCATCACTTCGCTGTCCGTGATGATGTCCGTGGACTTCATGGTGCCGGATTCACATAACCTGCTGACTTACGTCTGGTAAGCCAAATCAGGTCTAAAAAGGGTGCTTCGGCACCCTTTTTTATTCACTAAATCTATTAATAACGCATGTAATATTTGTTAAATAAGCCTTTATTTACCCCGCCCCTTCCCCGCACTACACTATGGCCTGCTTTTGAACTGAGGTGGTAATGAACGATTATAAAATGACGCCAGGCGAGCTCCGCGCGACCTGGGGCTTAGGGACTGTCTTCTCGCTACGGATGCTTGGCATGTTTATGGTCCTGCCTGTTCTGACCACGTACGGCATGGCGTTGCAGGGAGCCAGCGAGGCGCTGATTGGGCTCGCGATCGGCATCTACGGTCTGGCGCAGGCGGTCTTCCAGATCCCGTTTGGCCTGCTCTCGGATCGCGTTGGCCGAAAACCGCTGATTGTCGGCGGTCTGCTTATTTTTGTTCTTGGCAGCGTCATTGCCGCCCTCTCCCACTCTATCTGGGGCATTATTCTTGGCCGCGCCTTACAGGGTTCCGGCGCGATTGCCGCTGCCGTCATGGCGCTGCTGTCAGACCTCACCCGCGAGCAGAACCGTACGAAGGCGATGGCCTTTATCGGCGTCAGTTTTGGCGTCACCTTCGCCATTGCGATGGTGCTGGGCCCGATTATTACCCACACGCTCGGCCTGCACGCCCTGTTCTGGATGATTGCCGTGCTGGCGACCATCGGGATCGCGCTAACGCTTTGGGTTGTGCCGGACAGCAAAAATCACGTTCTGAACCGTGAATCCGGCATGGTGAAGGGCTGCTTCAGCAAAGTGCTGGTTGAACCGCGCCTGCTGAAGCTGAACTTCGGCATCATGTGTCTGCACATTCTGCTGATGTCGACCTTTGTCGCCCTGCCCGGCCAGCTTGCCGCGGCGGGTTTCCCGGCGGCTGAGCACTGGAAAATCTATCTGGTAACGATGCTGATTTCGTTTGTCTCCGTGGTGCCGTTCATCATCTATGCCGAAGTGAAGCGCAAAATGAAGCGCGTCTTCATTGGCTGCGTGGCGCTGTTGCTGATTGCCGAGATCGTGCTCTGGGGCTCCGGCCCGCACTTCTGGGAGCTGGTGGCAGGCGTACAGCTGTTCTTCCTGGCGTTTAACCTGATGGAAGCGCTGCTGCCTTCGCTTATCAGCAAAGAGTCTCCGGCCGGTTACAAAGGCACGGCGATGGGCATTTACTCCACCAGCCAGTTCCTCGGCGTGGCGATCGGCGGGTCGCTCGGCGGCTGGGTCGACGGTCTGTTTGATTCACAAACCGTGTTTCTTGCAGGCGCGCTGCTGGCAACAATCTGGCTGATGGTCGCCAGCACCATGAAAGAGCCGCGCTACGTAAGCAGCCTGCGGGTAGAAATCCCGGATGATGTAGAAATCAGCGATGCGCTGAAGCAGCGTCTGGAAGCAAGAGAGGGCGTGACAGAGGTGCTCATTGTCCCGGAAGAGCGCAGCGCTTATGTCAAAATAGACAGCAAAGTGACGAACCGCTTTGAGGTCGAGCAGGCGCTCAAAGCCTGAAAAAAAGCCCGGTTGAACCGGGCTTTTCTGTCTTAATCGCGGAAGTTTTTGAACTGGAACGGCTGTCCCAGATCCCCGCCGCGCACCAGCGCCATCACCGACTGGAGGTCATCACGAGATTTGCCGGTCACGCGAATTTCTTCGCCCTGGATCTGCGCCTGCACCTTCAGCTTGCTGTCTTTGATGAGCTTAACGATCTTCTTCTGCACCGCGCTCTCAATGCCCTGCTTCAGCTTCGCTTCCACAAACCAGTTTTTACCGCTGTGCACAAACTCGTCCGGTACATCGAGAGACGTTCCTTCAATGCCGCGTTTTAACAGCTTGGCACGCAGAATGTCGAGCAGCTGATTCACCTGGAAATCTGACTCGCTCAGCACTTTAATGGTCTTATTTGCGTCGTTCAGCTCAAACGACGCCTCAACGCCACGAAAATCGAAACGTGACTCAACTTCGCGGGTTGCGTTCTCAACGCCGTTGCGAACTTCCTGGATATCAACTTCGGAAACAATATCGAAAGATGGCATCTTTTCTTCTCCCTTCACTTTTGTTGCGTTGCATAATACCCGCTACGAGGCATAACTCAACAGAAGCTTAGCTGTATAATTAAGCTGTAACACCTGGCGCAGTTGCAGGTGAGGAGGAACAATGAAAATTACGGTGCTCGGATGCGGAGCGCTTGGCCAGCTGTGGCTGACCGCACTGTGCAAGCACGGACATGAGGTTCAGGGCTGGCTGCGCGTGCCCCAGCCCTATTGCAGCGTTAATCTGATTGGTGAAGACGGAAGCATTTTTAACGAATCTCTCACCGCGAACGATCCTGATTTCCTCGCGCAAAGCGACCTGCTACTGGTGACGCTCAAGGCGTGGCAGGTCTCGGATGCGGTAAAGACATTGGCCGCGCAGCTCCCCCCCACGTCCCCCATTCTGCTGCTGCATAACGGCATGGGGACACTTGACGAGTTGCAAAGCGTTCCACAGCCCCTGCTGATGGCGACCACCACGCACGCTGCACGTCGCGACGGCAATATCATCGTGCATGTCGCCAACGGCGTGACGCATATCGGTCCGGCCCGCGAACAGGACGGCGATTACAGCTATCTGGCCGATGTCCTGCAAAAGGTGTTGCCAGACGTGGCCTGGCACAACAACATTCGCCCTCAGCTGTGGCGCAAGCTGGCGGTAAACTGCGTGATCAACCCGCTGACGGCGCTGTGGGACTGCCCGAACGGCGAGCTAAAAAACCATCCGCAGGAGATAGCGACGCTGTGTGAAGAAGTGGCTTCGGTGGTGGAGCGCGAAGGCTTGCACACCTCGGCGGATGATTTACGCTATTATGTCGAGCAGGTGATTGATAGCACGGCAGAAAATATCTCTTCGATGCTGCAGGACGTTCGTGCGTTACGCCACACCGAAATCGACTACATCACCGGCTATCTGCTAAAGCGCGCCCGTGCGCACGGTATCGCGGTCCCTGAAAACGCCCGCCTGTACGATCAGGTTAAACGTAAGGAGAATGAGTATGAGCGCGTCAGCACTGGTATGCCTCGCCCCTGGTAGCGAAGAGATGGAAGCCGTCACTACTATCGATTTAATGGTGCGGGGCGGTATCACGGTGACCACCGCCAGCGTTGCCAGCGACGGCAATCTCGCGGTCACCTGTTCGCGTGGGGTGAAAATTCTGGCGGACGCACCGCTTGTTCAGGTGGCTGACGGCGATTACGACATTATCGTCCTGCCCGGCGGCCTGAAAGGGGCGGAATGTTTTCGCGACAGCCCGCTGCTGGTCGAGACCGTGCGTCAGTTTCATCTGTCGGGGCGTATCGTCGCAACCATCTGCGCTGCCGCCGGAACGGTTCTGATTCCGCACGACATCTTCCCCATCGGCAATATGACCGGTTTCCCGGGGCTGAAGGACACGATCCCGGAAGATCATTGGGTGGATAAACGCGTCGTCTGGGATCCGCGCGTTAACCTGCTGACCAGCCAGGGACCGGGCACCGCAATTGATTTTGGCTTAAAAATTATTGACCTGCTGGTCGGGCGCGAGAAGGCGTACGAAGTGGCGTCCTCGCTGGTGATGCCGGCGGGGATTTATAATTATTACGAATAGGTGTTCTCCCTCTCCCACAGGGAGAGGGCCGGGGTGAGGGCAACAGGCCGCACTCCCCGGCAATACACTACGGACGATACACCTTCACATTCGCAAAGCCCTGCTCGCGCAGATACAGCGCCTGCAGGCGGCTCATCACCCCGCGCTCACACCACAGCAGGTAGGTTTTGCTCTGATCGAGGTCGCCAAACTTCGTGCTCAGCTTGTAGAACGGCAGAGAAACCACGTCGATGCCTTCAACCTTCAGCGGCTTATCGTCCTGCTCGTCAATGGAGCGGATATCCAGAATCGCGTCGTTAGCGCCGAAACCGCTTACGGTTTCAACTTCAACGACTTCCTGCTCGGTCTGCTGAGCAATCTCGCGGATGTCAATGTTGGACGCTTCCGCCACCACTTTTTCCAGGATGCTGAAATCGAAGTTCTCTTCTTCCGCTTCGATCTTCGCCTTCACCGCTTTCACCGTTGGGCTTTTTGAGATCACGCCGCAGTATTCCGGCATGGTACGGGCAAAATCTTCGGTGCCGATTTCGCGCGCCAGGTCGATGATGTGCTCTTTATCGTGGGAGATAAGCGGACGCAGGATCAGCGTATCAGACACATTGTCGATCAGACGCAGGTTGGTCAGCGTCTGGCTGGAGACCTGGCCCAGCGCTTCGCCGGTGACCAGCGCCTGCACGCCGTAGCGTTCAGCCACTTTTGAGGCCGCGCGCACCATCATGCGCTTCAGGATCACGCCCATCTGGCCGTCGTCCACTTTTTCGAGGATTTCGCCGACCACGGGTTCGAAGTTAATCGCCACAAAACGCACGCGGTGGGAGCTGCCGAAGCGGTTCCACAGGTAGTGCGCCACCTGACGAACGCCGATTTCGTGCGCCGCGCCGCCCAGGTTGAAGAAGCAGTAGTGCACGCGGCAGCCGCGACGCATCAGCATATAGCTGGAAACGCCGGAGTCGAACCCGCCGGAGATCAGGGACAATACGTCTTCCTGGGTGCCGATCGGGAAACCGCCGATACCTTCATAGCGCCCTTTCACCAGCAGCAGGCGATCGTTTTCGATCTCCAGGTTCACGGTCACGTCCGGGTTAGTCAGACGTACGCGCGCCGTTTCAACGTGCTGGTTCAAACCGCCGCCGACGTAACGTTCCACTTCAATAGAGCTGAATTCGTGCTTACCGCGACGCTTCACGCGCACGCAGAAGGTTTTGCCTTCGATCTGGTCGCGGTACTGGACCAGCGCTTTTTCGAAGATGTCATGCATATCGTTGAACGGAACATCTTCCACTTCCAGGATATGGTGGATCCCAGGAATACGGGTCAGCGCATCGCGAATATCCTGACGTTTGTTTTCGTCTTTGGCGCGCACTTCCACATGATCCCAGTGGCGCACCACGGCGAGGGTTTCGTCGTAGTGCTTTAATACGTTACGAATGTTCCCGGTGAGAATTTTAATAAAGCGCAAACGCACAGATTGGCTTTTGATGGTGATTTCAGGGAACAATTTAATGATAAACTTCATGGCGGCAATGTTTCTTAGGCAAGCGTGTTAAGGCTTGTAATGGAAAAGAGTACAGCAGCCCACACCCGTGGCTGCATCCAGGCGCGCAAGTATACCACCATCGCGCCGCTCCTGTGCACATTGCGCGTTATTTGCTTATCCGCCCGAGTCCGTTACCATATCAGGGCTGAGAATATAAGAGTCAATTCACTATGCCGAAGAAGAACGACGCACCGGCCAGTTTTGAAACTGCGCTGAGTGAACTGGAGCAAATCGTTACCCGTCTTGAAAGCGGCGATCTCCCGCTGGAAGAGGCGCTCAACGAATTCGAACGTGGCGTGCAGCTGGCGCGACAGGGGCAGGTCAAACTGCAGCAGGCCGAGCAGCGCGTGCAGATCCTGCTTTCCGACAGCGAAAACGCGAAAACCACGCCTTTCACACCGGACGCCGAGTAAATGGATTTTGCCAACGAGCTTCAGGCGCGCGTCGTGCGCGCCAACGACGCCCTGCGCCGATTTATTGCGCCACAGCCTTTTCAGAACACTCCACTGGTTGAAGCCATGCACTATGGCGCACTCTTGGGTGGAAAGCGCCTGCGCCCGTTCCTGGTGTACGCCACCGGCAATATGTTTGGTATCAGCGATAACACGCTGGACGCCCCGGCAGCCGCCGTGGAGTGCATCCACGCTTATTCGCTGATCCACGACGATCTCCCGGCCATGGACGACGACGATCTGCGCCGGGGTCAGCCAACCTGCCACATTAAGTTTGGCGAGGCGAATGCCATTCTGGCGGGGGATGCCCTGCAGACGCTGGCGTTCTCGATTCTGAGCGACGCGCCGATGGCGGAAGTGGCTGACCGTGACCGCCTGGCGATGATCTCCGAACTGGCGATGGCCAGCGGCGTGGCTGGCATGTGCGGCGGACAGGCGCTGGATCTTGAAGCGGAAGGACGTCAGGTTAATCTGGAACAGCTGGAGCGTATTCATCGCCATAAAACGGGCGCACTTATTCGTTCCGCCGTTCGCCTGGGCGCGCTGAGCGCGGGTGAACAAGGGCGCAAAGCCCTGCCGATTCTGGACAGATACGCAGAAAGTATCGGTCTGGCATTCCAGGTTCAGGATGACATTCTGGATGTGGTGGGCGATACTGCAACATTGGGTAAACGTCAGGGTGCCGACCAGCAGCTTGGCAAAAGTACCTACCCCGCCCTGCTGGGTCTTGAGCAAGCCCAACGTAAAGCCCGGGATCTGATAGACGATGCCCGCCAGTCGCTAAATGAACTGGCCGCGCAATCGCTGGATACCTCGGCACTGGAAGCGCTAGCGGACTATATAATCCAGCGTGATAAATAAACTATATATCTCGATGAGCCTTTGATGAGTTTTGATATTGCCAAATACCCGACACTGGCGTTAGTTGACTCCACCCAGGAGTTACGTCTGCTGCCGAAAGAGAGCCTGCCGAAGCTGTGCGACGAGCTGCGTCGCTACCTGCTCGACAGCGTTAGCCGTTCCAGCGGCCATTTCGCCTCCGGGCTTGGCACGGTAGAGCTGACCGTGGCGCTGCACTACGTCTATAACACGCCGTTCGATCAGCTTATCTGGGACGTGGGCCACCAGGCCTATCCGCACAAAATTCTGACCGGACGTCGCGATAAAATTGGCACTATTCGTCAGAAAGGCGGCCTGCATCCGTTTCCGTGGCGCGGTGAGAGCGAGTTTGACGTGCTCAGCGTCGGCCACTCTTCCACCTCCATTTCCGCCGGCATCGGTATTGCCGTTGCCGCCGAAAAAGAGAACAAGCAGCGCCGCACCGTCTGCGTGATTGGCGACGGCGCGATCACCGCCGGGATGGCCTTCGAGGCCATGAACCACGCGGGCGATATCAAGCCGGACATGCTGGTTATCCTTAACGATAACGAAATGTCGATCTCCGAGAACGTCGGCGCGCTGAACAACCATCTGGCGCAGCTGCTTTCCGGCAAGCTCTACTCGTCGCTACGCGAAGGCGGCAAGAAAGTCTTCTCCGGCGTACCGCCGATTAAAGAGCTGCTCAAGCGCACCGAAGAACACATCAAAGGCATGGTCGTGCCCGGCACGCTGTTTGAGGAGCTGGGCTTTAACTACATCGGCCCGGTTGACGGCCACGACGTGCTGGGGCTGGTGACCACGCTCAAGAACATGCGCGACCTGAAAGGCCCGCAGTTCCTGCATATTATGACCAAAAAGGGTCGTGGTTACGAACCGGCGGAAAAAGATCCGATCACCTTCCACGCGGTGCCGAAATTCGACCCGTCCAGCGGCTGCCTGCCGAAAAGCAGCGGCGGTATGCCGAGCTATTCTAAAATCTTCGGCGACTGGCTGTGCGAAACCGCTGCGAAAGACAACAAGCTGATGGCGATTACCCCGGCTATGCGCGAAGGCTCCGGCATGGTGGAGTTCTCCAGAAAATACCCTGACCAGTATTTCGACGTAGCGATTGCCGAGCAGCATGCGGTGACGTTTGCAGCGGGCCTGGCGATTGGCGGCTATAAACCGGTTGTGGCGATTTACTCCACTTTCCTGCAGCGCGCCTACGATCAGGTGATCCACGACGTGGCGATTCAGAAGCTGCCGGTACTGTTTGCCATCGACCGCGCGGGCATCGTCGGTGCCGACGGCCAGACGCACCAGGGCGCGTTTGACCTGTCGTTCCTGCGCTGTATTCCGGATATGGTTGTTATGACGCCAAGTGACGAGAACGAATGCCGTCAGATGCTGTTCACCGGCTACCACTATCAGGATGGCCCAAGCGCCGTTCGCTACCCGCGCGGCAATGCGGTGGGCGTCGAGCTGCAGCCGCTGGAAAAACTGCCGATCGGTAAAGGTCTGGTGAAGCGTCGCGGTGAAAAAGTGGCGATCCTGAACTTCGGCACGCTGATGCCAGAGGCCGCGAAAGTGGCTGAAACGCTGAATGCCACCCTGGTGGATATGCGCTTTGTGAAGCCGCTGGATGAATCCCTGATTCTGAGCATGGCGGAAAGCCACGACGTGCTGGTCACGCTGGAAGAAAACGCCATTATGGGCGGCGCGGGCAGCGGCGTGAACGAGGTGCTGATGGCAAACCGTAAGGCCGTTCCGGTGCTCAATCTCGGCCTGCCGGATCATTTCATTCCTCAGGGTACGCAGGATGAAGCCCGTGCGGCTATTGGCCTGGACGCAACTGGCATAGAAGCCAAAATCCGCACCTGGCTGGCATAACCCCTTCCCCCTTTTCCGCTCCTGCTATGCTTAAACCTGGTGTTTAAACAGCAGGAGCGGACAGTGCAATACACAACTTTAGGAAAAACCGACCTCAAGGTTTCCCGGCTTTGTCTGGGATGCATGACCTTTGGCGAACCCGATCGGGGAAACCACGCCTGGACGCTGCCGGAAGAGAGCAGTCGTCCGATTATCAAACGCGCCATTGAAGGCGGCATTAATTTCTTCGACACCGCCAACAGCTACTCCGACGGCAGCAGCGAGGAGATTGTTGGCCGCGCCCTGCGCGATTTTGCCCGTCGTGAGGACATCGTCGTCGCCACCAAGGTTTACTACCCGTCAGGCGATCTGACTGAAGGCCTCTCTCGCGCGCAGATCCTGCGCTCCATTGATGACAGCCTCAGACGCCTGAACATGGATTACGTCGACCTGCTGCAAATTCACCGCTGGGATTACAACACGCCGATTGAAGAGACGCTTGAAGCGCTGAACGATGTCGTGAAAGCGGGTAAAGCGCGCTATATCGGCGCGTCATCTATGCATGCGTCGCAATTTGCTCAGGCGCTCGATCTCCAGGCGCAGCACGGCTGGGCGCGCTTTGTCACCATGCAGGATCACTACAACCTGATTTACCGGGAAGAAGAACGTGAGATGCTGCCGCTCTGCTACCAGGAAGGCGTGGCGGTGATCCCGTGGAGCCCGCTGGCGCGCGGACGCTTAACCCGTCCGTGGGGAGAAACTACGGCTCGTCTGGTATCGGATGAAGTAGGAAAAAATCTTTATTCCGGAACAGAGGCCAGCGATGCGCTAATTGCCGAACGCTTAGCCGGGATCGCCGACGATACCGGAGCCACCCGCGCACAGGTGGCGCTGGCATGGCTGCTGGGCAAGCGCGGGGTTGCGGCACCGATTATTGGCACGTCGCGGGAAGAACAGCTGGATGAGCTGCTGAATGCGGTGGATATCACGCTGACGCCGGAGCAGATTGCCGAGCTGGAGACGCCGTATCAGCCGCATCCAGTCGTGGGGTTTAAGTAATCGAATCCGCAGGCCGGGTAAGGCGTAGCCGCCACCCGGCAATACAAAGGCACAACATCACGCGAAGTGATCGTACCCTTTCCAGTCCAGCGTAACGGGCGCACCGTCTTTCACAAACTTCAGCCCTTCGCTCTCGGGCATGATCTGACCGATGCAGGTAAATTTCGCGCCGAGATGCGCTAACGCTACGTCCAGCGTTCCACGGTTGAGCTCAGGAACGGTGAAGCACAGTTCGTAATCCTCGCCGCCGGATAACGCCCAGCGCAGCGCCTGCTCAGGTTCTACATGGCGAAGCAGTTGCTCAGACAGCGGGAACAGGTCCAGATCAACGCGCGCCCCCACCCCGCTGGCCTTCAGGATATGGCCGAGGTCCGAGATGAGACCGTCAGAGAGATCGATAGCCGAGCTTGCCCGTTCACGCAGCGCCTGGCCGTGCAGAATACGCGGCGTCGGGCGCAGGTGACGCTTCACCAGATACGCCGCATCATCGGTATCTTCAACCGCTAAACGATTCTGAAGAATGGCCAGCCCTGCCGCGCTGTCACCCGGCGTGCCGGTCATGTAGATCCAGTCGCCAGGTTTTGCGCCCGAGCGCTTGAGTGCCCGGCCAAACGGCACGTAGCCGTGGATCGCCAGCGTCATCGACAGCGGCCCGGCGGTCGTATCACCGCCAATCAGCTGCATATCGTAGTAATTCAGCTGTTCAAACAGCGCGTCGCTAAACGCTTCCAGCCAGGCTTCATCCACCTCTGGCAGCGTCAGTGCCAGCGTCAGCCAGGCAGGATCCGCGCCCATTGCGGCCAGATCGCTGACATTCACCGCCAGCGCTTTATACGCCAGATCCGCAGGATCGATATCCGGTAAGAAATGACGTCCGCACACTAAGGTGTCGGTGCTGATTGCCAGCGTCTGTTTTTCGGGAATGTTGAGAAGTGCGCAGTCATCGCCAATGCCAGTTTCAACATCAAGACGAGAGGTTCTGACACGGTCGAAATAACGGGCAATCAGGGAGAATTCGCCGCATGCCATACGTTATGCCTCAGCAAATAAAAGAAAAAACCGGAGCCGCACTGCCCGTCAGGCAATGCAGAACTCCGGTTTGCGGATCACTTTTTGTGGGGACGGATCGCAGGTGCTGCTTTATCAAGTACGCCGTTTACAAACTTGTGGCTGTCTTCAGCGCCGAAGGTTTTCGCCAGTTCGATCGCTTCGTTGATGGCCACTTTGTACGGCACATCATCACGTTTAGACAGCTCAAACAGCGCGATACGCAACACTGCTTTTTCCACCTGGCCCAGCTCTTCGAGCAGACGAGACAGGTATGGCTTCATCAGACCATCGAGATACGCGCTATTAGTCGCCACTCCCGACAGCAGTTCACGGAAGTACAGAACGTCAACGTCTTTCACGTCCTGTTCTGACAGGAACTGGTATTCAACATCAGCGATGTCGTTCTGGGACAACTGCCAGGAGTAAAGTGCCTGAACGGCACATTCACGGGCGCGGCGACGAGCAGCAGGTTTCACGGAATTCCCCTTACAAAAAAATCAGGCCTTAATGGCTTTCAATACATTGATCATTTCAAGCGCGGTCAGTGCAGCTTCTGCACCTTTGTTACCGGCTTTGGTGCCAGCACGTTCGATGGCTTGTTCAATACTTTCGGTGGTCAGCACGCCGAACGCGACAGGAATTTCAGCATCCTGCGCAACGTGTGCCAGACCGTTGCTTGCACCGCCCGCAACGTATTCGAAGTGCGCAGTGCCGCCACGAATAACAGTACCCAGCGCAATCACCGCGTCGTATTTACCGGTTTTCGCCAGCGCACCCGCCGCCAGTGGCAGTTCGTAAGCGCCTGGAACCCAAACAACGGTAATGTTGTCATCTTTAACCTGGCCGATACGTTTCAGGGCGTCAATCGCACCTTCCAGCAGGCTGTCGTTGATGAAGTTGTTGAAACGCGCAATGGTGATGGCGACGCGAGCGTCCGGGGTAGCTACAGCAGCTTCAATAATGTTCATACTCTTCCTTTACGGGTTCATTTGGCCCCGCAGGGGGGCGGATTTTATCATAATACTTTGCGCACTGCTTCCCTATTTCGGGAGCAATTACGCTGTCGTTAAATGGAGGCAAACATCCGGACCCACCGGACGAATCTCGCTGAATGTGAGTTGCGGTGCGTCGGCCAGTTTTTCAAGGCCGGGCAGCACAAACAGGCCGCGCGCGTCCTGACCTAACAGTTTAGGCGCAACGTAGACGAGCAGTTCATCCACCAGCCCCGCCTGGAGCAGCGCCCCGGCAAGCGTCGGACCGGCTTCGACCCAGATGCTGTTCACCTGCTGCTTACCGAGCAGCATCATCAGCACCACTAAATCCAGATGCCCGTTATGCTCCGGCACCATAATGCTGCGCACGCCTTCCGGCCACTCGCGCGTATCTTCTTTGGTGCGCGCAATCCAGGTTTCCCCCGGCTGCTGCACGATACGGTGCTGCGGCGTCACGCGGTTCTGGCTATCAATAATAATACGCAGCGGCTGGCGCAGGTTCTCCTGCGGATAAAGCGCCTGGGTATCGGCATTCAGTTCGTCCCAGCGCACGGTCATGGCCGGATCGTCAGCGAGAACCGTTTCACTGCTGGTGAGAATAGCATGGCTTTGCGCGCGCAGGCGTTGCACATCGCGCCTTGCCTGCGGCGAGGTGATCCACTGGCTTTCACCGTTTGCCATCGCCGTACGGCCGTCCAGCGAAGCGCCCAGCTTGAGCTGAATATACGGAAAACCGGTGCGCATGCGCTTCAGGAAGCCTTTATTCAGAGCTTCCGCATCCTGCATCATCAGCCCATGGCTGACGTCGATCCCTTCCTGCTGCAGGCGATACAATCCACGCCCGGCGACCTGTGGATTCGGATCCTGCATCGCTGCCACCAAGCGAGCCACGCCCGCCGCGATCAGCGCTTCACAGCACGGCGGCGTGCGCCCGTGATGGCTGCAGGGCTCGAGCGTCACGTAGGCCGTGGCGCCGCGCGCCTTCTCGCCCGCCATGCGCAACGCATGCACTTCTGCATGCGGCTCACCCGCGCGATGGTGATAACCTTCCCCCACGATTTCGCCATCTTTCACGATAACGCACCCGACGTTCGGGTTGGGATGGGTAGTAAAACGACCGCGCTGCGCCAGCTTCATGGCTCGCGCCATGTACATCTCATCGTGCATGAGCTTAATCCTGTAAGCGGGCGATCTCTTCGCCAAACTCTTTAATGTCTTCAAAGCTGCGGTAGACCGAGGCAAAGCGGATGTAGGCAACTTTATCGAGCTTTTTCAGCTGCTCCATCACCAGGTTGCCGATCATTTTGCTCGGCACCTCGCGCTCACCCAGGCCACGGAGATACGATTTAATGTGGTTTAACGCCATTTCGACATCGTCTGCGCTGACGGGGCGTTTTTCGAGGGCTTTTAGCATCCCGCTGCGCAGCTTTTCTTCGTTGAACGGCTCGCGCACGTCGTTGCTTTTCACCACGCGCGGCATTACCAGCTCTGCAACCTCAAAGGTCGTGAAACGCTCGTTGCACACCAGACACTGCCGACGACGGCGTACAGAAGACCCTTCGCCCACAAGACGAGAGTCGATGACTTTGGTATCCACAGCGGAGCAGAATGGGCAATGCATACGGTATCCCTGTTATCCGGTTAACTGGTTTTCATTTTACCCTGATCTGGCCCGACAACAAAGGAAGAGCTTTTTGAGACAAAGGATCTATGTCTGGCGGTACGTTGCTGGCTACCATTATATGGATCCGTTATTTCAAGGAAATAAACGCTATGACAAGACGTTACCTGAAAATTTTACTGGTGGGGAGCCTCTTCACCCTCAGTGCCTGCGCACAGCAAACCGAAGTCCGCCAGATGAAACAGAGTGTGAACACGCTCAATACGGCAATGGACAAACTGAACAAAGAAACGGTCAAGATCACCCAGCAAAACGCGCTGAACGCGAAATCCACCAGCGGGGTATATCTGCTGCCGGGGGCAAATACACCCGCCCTGCTTAACAGCCAGATTGGCACGCTGAAAATGTCGCTGGTGAACGTGGCGGCGAATGCGGATGGTACGCGCGCAACATTGCGTATTCATGGCGAATCAAACGATCCGCTGCCCGCCTTTAGCGGCACCGTTGAGTGGGGCCAGATCCAGGGCACCACGGAGAGCTACCAGGAAGTGAACGTGAAGAACCAGCTTTTTACCGCCCCGGCCAGCGTTCTGGCACCCAGCGATGTGGATATTCCGCTTCAGCTAAGAGGCCTTACGCCTGAGCAGTTAGGCTTTATCCGCATTCACGATATCCAACCCGCCGCGCAGTAATTCCTTCCTTTTGGGCGGAGTGAAATGTCACTCCGCTAACATTTACATTTCGTATGGATTGGCAACATAAATGATTGCCGCTACAATCCCGGCCGTTTAAAGTACGCAAACGTGAACGCAATCGATTACGCGTGTGAGAGATATGTGAAACAACACATATTTTTGTGAGCAGGGATTCCTATAATAGGCACCGCAGAAACACGAAATATTTAGAAACGCAATTCGCGCATTTTTCACTCCCGGAAGGGAATTTCAATCAGTGGCATGATTATGAAAAAAACATTACTCGCAGCTGGCGCCGTGCTGGCACTGTCCTCCTCTTTCACTGTTAACGCAGCGGAAAACGACAAACCACAATACCTCTCCGACTGGTGGCACCAGAGCGTTAACGTGGTTGGTAGCTACCACACCCGTTTCGGACCGCAGATCCGCAACGATACCTACCTGGAATATGAAGCGTTCGCCAAAAAAGACTGGTTTGATTTCTACGGCTATATGGATGCTCCGGTCTTTTTCGGCGGTAACACCGATGCAAAAGGTATCTGGAACCACGGTTCTCCGCTGTTTATGGAAATCGAACCACGTTTCTCTATTGATAAGCTGACGGGCACCAGCCTGGCGTTTGGTCCGTTTAAAGAGTGGTACTTCGCAAACAACTATATCTACGACATGGGGCGCAACGAGTCCGGTCGTCAGAGCACCTGGTATATGGGTCTGGGTACCGACATCGACACCGGCCTGCCAATGAGCCTGTCCCTGAACGTATACGCGAAATATCAGTGGCAGAACTACGGTGCTGAAAACCAGAATGAGTGGGATGGCTACCGTTTCAAAGTGAAATACTTTGTGCCAATTACCCAACTGTGGGGCGGCAACCTGAGCTATATCGGCTTCACCAACTTCGACTGGGGTTCAGATCTGGGCGATAAGAGCGGTTACGCAGAGAACGGCATCAAACAGCGTACCAACGACTCTATCGCCTCCAGCCACATCCTGGCGCTGAACTACGATCACTGGCACTACTCTGTTGTTGCGCGTTACTGGCACAACGGTGGCCAGTGGAACGACGACGCCGACCTGAACTGGATGAAAGAAAACGTCCGTTCTACCGGTTGGGGTGGTTACCTGGTCGTAGGTTATAACTTCTAATCAGTGCGGGACCGTGCGGGCTGATGCCCTCACCCTGACCCTCTCCCACGGGGAGAGGGAAAAAACACTAAAAACGGCAATAGACATTGCCGTTTTGCTTTTACCTCGCCACCCGGCTTTTTACTGCTTCACCTTGCGCAAAAAATCTGCCAGAGATCTGTCCGCACTCTCGCTGAACCGCCTCTCCGTCATCACAATATTGAGACACCGGTCGAGCCGGAAACAGCGGTAGTCATCGCGCCGTTCGCACCATGCCGCCAGCAGCCAGCGCTCCCCCCAGAAGAACAGCCCCAGCGGCTGAACCTCACGTTTAGAAAGCTGCCCTGCCTCATCACGATAATGCAGCGCCAGTACGCGCTGGGCGGAAATCGCCTGATGAATCACATCAAAACCGCTGCGTGAATGGGGTTGTAGAGCAATATCTGGCGCATAAATTCGCGTTTGCTCCGCCTTTCGACGACTCTCCTCGGGCAGAATGGCCAGCACCTTCTCCTGGGCCGACTCCAGCTCGCGCGACAGCGATTCCCCGCCCCAGGTTTTAAGCAGGCGAATCGCGACCATCAGCGCTTCGGACTCCTTATTTGTCAGCATCAGCGGCGGCAGGTCAAAACCCGACATCAGCCGATATCCGCTTCCCGCCTCGCCTTCCACCGGCACGCAGGAAAGCGACAGGTCGCGGATATCGCGGTAGACCGTGCGCTCGGACACGCCAAGCCGCTCCGCCAGATGCGCTGCCGTTGTCAGACGCCTGCCCCGCAGGATCTGCACAATCTGAAACAAACGGTCAGCGCGTCGGGTCATAACGTCATTCGCTCTCAGGCAGGTTGATGGAGGCCGACGCGATTACCCTCGCTGTCGGTAAACAATGCAATAGTGCCAATGCCATGCGGCAGTTCCAGCGGGCCAAACACGCACTCGCCGCCCGCAAAGGCAATGCGATCCAGCGTGGCCGCCAGATTGTCAGTATGCAGGTAAATAATAGCGCCCTGCAAAGATGGCGTAACGCCGTCAAATTTTGCCAGCGCCCCACCGGTGGCCGGGTCCTCATGCGGGAAAACCGCCAGTTCAGCCACGTCCATTTTCTCGCGACGCAGCGCGAGCTGCATGACCGGCTCATAAAATTTGATGGCGCGATCCATATCCGAGACCGGAATTTCAAACCAGTTAATTACGCTTTTCATACATCCTCCTGCCTGTTGTTTGGGTTCAGAAGGAGTCTACGACAGGGCTCCTGACAGCATACTGTCAGGAGTGTTTGTCAGGAGCAGATAAAAAAAATCCCGGTCAACAGACCGGGATTTCAATCACGCGCTAAACGTCGGCTTACGGCAGAATGGACGGCTGATCCGCCCCTTCTTTCTCGACTTTCTGCTGGAGCAGGTGCTCGCGCTTCATGCCGAGTTTCAGTGCCAGAGCGGACGCCACATAGATGGACGACGCCGTACCGATGGAGACACCGATCAGCATGGTCAGCGAGAAGCCTTCCAGCACCGGGCCACCGAACAGGAACAGCATCAGGATTACCATCAGGGTGGTACCGGATGTGATCAAGGTACGGTGCAGCGTCTGGGTCAACGACACGTTAAAGATTTCGTACGGCGTACCGCGACGGATCTTACGGAAGTTTTCACGGATACGGTCAGATACCACGATACTGTCGTTCAGTGAGTAACCGATAACGGACATCAGGGATGCCACGATGGTCAGGTCAATCTCAATGTGGAACAGAGACAGTATGCCCATGGTGATCACCACGTCGTGCGCCAGGGCGATAACCACACCGGCTGCCAGTCGCCACTCAAAGCGGAAACCGACGTACACCAGGATGGAGATCAGCGCCACCAGCAGCGCCATGGCGCCGGTCTGCGCCAGGTCCGCACCTACGCTCGGGCCAACGAACTCAATACGTTTGACCGCCGCGTTCTGGCTGGTGGTCTCGTTAATGACCTGTACGACCTTGCTGCCCAGTTCCTGGCTGCCGTTGGCATCGTGCACCGGCGGCATACGCACCATGATGTCGCGGCTGCTGCCGAAGTTCTGCAGCAGCGGCTCTTCAAAGCCCGCCTTCTGCAGAGACAGACGCATCTGGTCCATATCGACCGGTTTTTCCAGGGAGATCTCAATAACCGTACCACCGGTGAAATCCAGCCCCCAGTTAAAGCCTTTCACGCCCATAACGACGATGGACAGAATCAGCAGTAAACCTGAAATGCCGAAGGCCCAGTAGTCCCAGCGCATAAAGTCCCAGACTTTACGGCCATGGTTCAATTGTTCAACAGTATATTCCTGTGCCACAACGCACTCCTCAGATAGACAGCTTTTTGACGCGCTTGCCGCCGTACAGCAGGTTCACGATGGCACGGGTGCCGACAATAGCGGTAAACATTGACGTTGCGACACCGATACCGGTAGTAATCGCAAAGCCTTTGATCGCGCCAGTACCCACTGCATACAGGATAAGAACCTTAATCAGTGTTGTTACGTTCGCATCGAAGATAGAGCTGAACGCGCCTTTATAACCTTCGTCAATCGCCTGCTGAACAGAGCGACCGTTGCTCAACTCTTCTTTGATACGTTCGTTAATCAGTACGTTGGCGTCGACCGCCACCGCAAGGGTCAGAACGATACCCGCAATCCCCGGCATGGTCAGCGTCGCCCCTGGCAGCAGGGACATAATGCCGATGATCAGCACCAGGTTCGCAATCAGCGCGGAGGTCGCAATCAGACCAAACTTCTTATAGAAGAAGATCATGAAGAGGATAGAAACCACGAGACCAGCCAGACACGCTTCCAGACCCTGCTGGATGTTTTGCATACCCAGAGTTGGACCAATGGTACGTTCTTCAACAATCTGAATTGGCGCAATCAGCGCACCGGCACGCAGCAGCAGAGAGAGCTGACGCGCTTCGTTCGGGTTGTTAATACCGGTAATACGGAAGCTGTTACCCAGACGAGACTGGATGTTGGCGATGTTAATCACCTCTTCCTCTTTCACCAGCACCGCACGACCGTTTGCATCTTTCTTACCGCTGTCTTTGTACTCCACGAACAGGGTCGCCATCGGTTTGCCGATGTTGTCCTTGGTGAAGTTAGACATGATGTTACCACCCGCGCTATCCAGCGAGATGTTAACCTGCGGCTGGTTGTACTCATCCTGGCTTGAAGTAGAGTCGGTGATGTGGTCACCGGTCAGGATCACGCGTTTGTACAGCACAACCGGCTGACCTTCGCGGGTCTGTTTCACTTCAGAGTCACCCGGAATACGGCCAGACGCCGCGGCGGACTGATCGACATTGGAGTTCACCAGACGGAATTCCAGCGTTGCGGTCGCACCCAGAATCTCTTTCGCACGCGCAGTGTCCTGGATACCCGGCAATTCAACCACGATACGGTCAGCACCCTGACGCTGTACCAGCGGCTCAGCCACGCCCAGTTGGTTTACACGGTTACGCAGAATGTTGATGTTCTGCTGAACGGCATATTCACGCGCTTCTTTCAGACGCGCATCGGTCATCACCGCGCGCAGCTGGTTGCTGCCCTGAGAGGTGATCACCAGGTCACGGTGACGTTGAGTCAGGTAATCTACAGCCTGATCGCGGGCCGCGCTGTCGCGGAACGTGATGCTCATGCCGTAGTTATCTTCTTTACGCACGGTGGTGTAGGCGATGCCTTTATCACGCAGATCGCTGCGCAGGCTGTCGATATTCTGTTCCTGCAGCTTGCCGAGCGCGGTATCCATATCCACTTCCATCAGGAAGTGAACGCCGCCACGCAGGTCAAGACCCAGCTTCATTGGCTCTGCGTTCAGCGCAGCCAGCCAGCGAGGGGTTGCAGGAGCAAGGTTAAGCGCCACGACATATTTGTCACCCAGCACGCCCATCAGCGCTTCGCGAGCGCGGAGCTGCGTGTCGGTGGTGTCGAAGCGAGCAAGAATTGCACCCTCTTCCAGAGCCACAGACTTAGCGGTAATTTTTTCTTCTTGTAACGTTTTCTGGACCTGGATCAGCGTTTGCTCACTGGCGGCGACACCGCGCGCGCCAGTGATTTGAACAGCCGGATCCTCACCATACAGGTTGGGAAGCGCGTACAGCAGGCCGACGATAATCACGACGACCAGCATGATGTACTTCCACAAAGGATAACGGTTTAACACGGCAGTTCCCTTTGGGAAAAGTTGGGATTACAGCGCCTTCATGGTGCCTTTCGGCAGAACGGCAGCTACGAAGTCACGTTTGATAACCACTTCAGTGGTGTCGTTCAGGGCGATAGCAATGTAGCCGCTTTCAGCCACTTTGGTTACGCGACCGACCAGGCCACCGTTGGTCAGCACTTCATCGCCTTTCGCGATGGAGTCCATCAGCTTTTTGTGCTCTTTAGTACGCTTCTGCTGTGGGCGCAGGATCATGAAGTAGAAAATCAGACCGAACACAACCAGCATCAGAATCAGAGACATCGGGCTGCCCTGCGCTGGTGCACCCGTTGCTGCTACCGCATCAGAAATAAAAAAGCTCATTCAAATTCCCTCATTATTAATATTAATCAACGTTCAACGGTGGAACATCCCGCCCCTGACGTTGGTAAAAATCGGTCACGAAGCTCTCTAATTTACCCTCTTCGATAGCCTTGCGTAAACCAGCCATTAAGCGCTGATAGTAGCGAAGATTATGAATGGTATTGAGACGCGCCCCCAAAATCTCATTACAACGATCGAGATGATGCAGATACGCGCGAGAATAATTGCGACAGGTATAGCAATCGCACTCGGCATCGAGCGGGCTGGTGTCACTCTTATGCTTCGCGTTACGGATTTTCACCACGCCATCGGTCACGAACAGATGGCCGTTACGCGCGTTGCGGGTTGGCATTACGCAGTCGAACATATCAATGCCGCGACGTACGCCTTCCACCAGATCTTCGGGTTTACCCACACCCATCAGGTATCGTGGTTTATCCGCCGGGATTTGCGGGCAGACATGTTCCAGAATGCGATGCATGTCTTCCTTCGGCTCACCCACAGCCAAACCGCCGACAGCGTAGCCATCAAAACCTATCTCTACCAGACCTTTAACGGAGATATCGCGTAAATCTTCGTAAACGCTGCCCTGAATGATGCCGAACAGCGCATTTTTGTTCTGCAGGGAGTCAAAACGGTCGCGGCTACGCTTCGCCCAGCGCAGCGACATTTCCATAGAGCGTTTCGCGTAATCCCAGTCCGCCGGATACGGCGTACATTCGTCGAAGATCATCACGATGTCAGAGCCGAGATCGTACTGAATCTCCATCGACTTTTCTGGATCGAGGAAAATCGGATCGCCGTTGATCGGGTTACGGAAGTGAACGCCCTGCTCGGTGATCTTGCGGATATCGCCCAGGCTGAAGACCTGGAAGCCGCCGGAGTCGGTCAGGATCGGGCCTTTCCACTGCATGAAATCGTGCAGATCGCCGTGGAGCTTCATGATCTCCTGACCCGGACGCAGCCACAGGTGGAAGGTATTGCCGAGGATAATCTGTGCGCCAGTGGCTTCAACTTCTTCCGGCGTCATCCCTTTTACGGTGCCGTACGTGCCCACAGGCATAAACGCGGGGGTTTCCACCACGCCGCGATCAAACACCAGGCGACCGCGACGCGCGCGGCCATCGGTGGTATCGAGTTCAAATTTCATTTTTTCTCCGACGTCAGAAAAACAGTCCAACGTTGTCATACGGTGCCGCGGACTTATTCCCCGACACGCTCATTCAAAGCCAGCGGATTGTACGTGATAAACATCGCGTCCCCGTAGCTAAAAAAGCGATATTTTTGTTCTACCGCAGACTTGTACGCATTCATCGTATGCTGATAACCCGCAAACGCGGAGACCAGCATAATCAGCGTCGATTCAGGCAGATGGAAGTTGGTCACCAGCGCGTCAATCACTTTGTACTGATAGCCCGGGTAGATGAAGATCTGCGTATCGCCAAAGAACGGCTCAATCAACTCGCTTTTCGCCGCCTGCGCGGCGCTCTCCAGTGAACGCACGGAGGTCGTTCCGACGGCCACGACGCGGTTACCGCGCGCTTTCGCCGCCAGTACCGCGTCCACCACTTCCTGCGGCACTTCGGCATATTCAGAGTGCATGATGTGGTCTTCAATGCTGTCCACGCGCACCGGCTGGAAGGTCCCCGCGCCGACGTGCAGCGTCACAAATGCCATCTCAATGCCTTTGGCGCGCAGCTTTTCCAGCAGCGGTTCATCAAAGTGCAGACCTGCCGTTGGCGCCGCGACCGCGCCAGGCTTCTGGCTGTAGACGGTCTGGTACAGCTCGCGGTCGGCCTCTTCGTCCGGGCGCTCAATATACGGCGGCAGCGGCATATGGCCGATGGCGTTCAGGATGTCGAGCACCGAGCGCTCGTCATCGAATTCCACTTCAAACAACGCATCGTGACGCGCGGTCATTGTCGCTTTAATGCTCTCATCATCGCCCAGCAGCAGTTCTGCGCCCGGCTTCGGCGCTTTGGAAGCGCGAATATGTGCCAGAATACGTTTATCATCGAGCATACGTTCGACCAGCACTTCAATCTTGCCACCGCTGGCTTTACGGCCAAACAGGCGCGCCGGGATCACGCGTGTATTGTTAAAGACCAGCAGATCGCCAGGGTTGAGCTTGTCGAGCAAATCGGTGAAAGTACCGTGCGTCAGATCGCCCGTTGGCCCATCCAGTGACAGTAAGCGACAGCTGCTGCGCTCAGGCATGGGATAGTGAGCAATCAGGGATTCAGGTAGTTCAAAGGAGAAATCGGCGACGCGCATGACGTATACTCGTGACTTAAAAACAGGCGGCATAGTCTAGTGCTCACACCCTTTTGCTGCAACAACTAGCCGCCACTGGACAAATAAAACGCATGAATTTTCTCGCTCACCTGCATCTCGCCCACCTCGCTGACAGCTCCCTTTCCGGCAATTTGCTGGCCGATTTCGTGCGCGGCAACCCCGCGGAAGACTTTTCCCCTGAGGTTGTCGACGGGATATTTATGCATCGTCGCATCGACGTGCTGACCGATAACCTGCCAGAGGTGACGGAAGCCAAAGCCTGGTTTCGCCCTGAAACCCGCCGCGTTGCGCCGATCACGCTCGACGTGATGTGGGACCACTTCCTGTCGCGCCACTGGGAACAGCTGTCGCCGGAGATGCCGTTGCCCGAGTTTGTGCGCTACGCCCACCAGCAGGTGTCGATCATTTTGCCCGACTCTCCGCCGCGCTTTGTGAATCTGAATAACTATTTGTGGTCAGAGCGCTGGCTGGAGCGCTATCGCGAGATGGATTTCATCCAGAATGTGTTGAACGGGATGGCGAGCCGTCGCCCGCGGCTGGATGCGCTGCGCGATTCCTGGTACGACCTGGATGAACATTACGACGCGCTGGAAACGCGTTTCTGGCAGTTTTACCCGCGCATGATGGTGCAGGCGAAAAACAAACAGCTCTAAATACACTTCATCCTTCAAGCTGCCTCTGCGTTGGCTACGTCTGCTCACCCCAGTCACTTACTTCAGTAAGCTCCCGGGGATTCCCAGACTTGCCGCCTTGATGCAACTTGAATGATTTTGTGTATAAAAATGACATTGATAGGTAAAAGCTGGCGGAACGATTGTCACCACCTCTTTGTCTTATCCATGAACACTCTCTATACTGGCTCGCGTTGCGTTCCAAATAACCTTAGTATCTACAGGAGAATCATATGGTTCTGGTAACTCGTCCGGCTCCGGATTTTACAGCTGCAGCAGTTCTGGGCAACGGTGAAATCGTTGAAAACTTCAACTTCAAACAGCACACCAACGGTAAAGCGACCGTTCTGTTCTTCTGGCCAATGGACTTCACTTTCGTTTGCCCGTCTGAGCTGATCGCCTTCGACAAACGTTATGAAGAATTCCAGAAGCGTGGCGTGGAAGTTGTTGGCGTCTCCTTCGACTCTGAATTTGTACACAACGCATGGCGTAACACCCCTGTCGACAAAGGCGGCATCGGTGCGGTGAAATACGCAATGGTTGCGGACATCAAACGCGAAATCCAGCAGGCTTACGGTATCGAACATCCGGACGCTGGCGTTGCGCTGCGCGGTTCCTTCCTGATCGACGCAAACGGCATCGTTCGTCACCAGGTTGTGAACGATCTGCCGCTGGGTCGTAACATCGACGAAATGCTGCGCATGGTTGACGCGCTGCAGTTCCACGAAGAGCACGGCGAAGTGTGCCCGGCTCAGTGGGAAAAAGGTAAAGAAGGTATGTCTGCTTCCCCAGACGGCGTTGCTAAATACCTGTCCGAGAACGTATCCAGCCTGTAATCGGCACGGTTTACGAAGAAGGCCCGCTTATGCGGGCCTTTTTTTATGCGTGACGCTGCGTCTCTCGCCAGATGCGCCAGGCCATGCCCGCCAGCAAAATCACGCCCGCAATCAGCACGCCCCACACCAGCAGGGTGTTCATCCGGCTCTCCCGATCGGCTGCTGAGGTAGCGGTCAGGCGAGCCTCCCCGCCTAACGCGACATCCTTCAGAATACCGGCCTGCGGCAGGTTCGCCATATCATACGTTTTACGCAGCCCGGCAGGGATCAGCATGTCAGGCTCCACGCTGGCAGGCTTTGCAGCACCGTTGCCCCAGGCGAGCACATACGGCGCTTTTCCCTGCGCGTTGAACACCAGATCATAGCGGTCGCGATGCCCGATGACGCCCGGCAGGTATTCCGGCAGGCGCGCATTCAGCGTCGTGATTTTCACCGCCTGCACCAGGCCTCCGCTAAGCGAAACCGGTGGAGACGTTTTGCCCTCCAGACGGTAAAGCACCTCTTTTTTCAGCGGGTGCCAGGTATCTTTTTCCGTACTCCGCCACGCGATCTCGACGGGAAGGACGCCATCGCCATTCAGTAAAATGCTGACAGCACTCAGCGGCTGCGGCCGCGCCCAGTGCCACTGCGCTTCGCTTGTCGATAGCTGTTCTCCTTCCCCCTCAAGGTCGATCGCTTCCGGGGCCGCCTGCGCAGGGGCGCTAATCGCGTTTACGCCGGTCAGGGTTATCCCCTGGCTCTGCGCATTCAGCACCACCATAAGATAGCGATTCGCATCGGGAGATAGAACCGTATCAATATCGATCCGATCGAGCTTAAGACGCTCCTCGCCGCTGACGACGTCAAGCAGCGGCATATCCTCGCGCAGGGTATACCAGCGCTTAAGATCCTCGCTGTAATAGACCGACGCCGTTCCCTGCCACGGGGGCTGCGGGTTATTCCAGACCAGCTGCAGCTGAGACAAGGCAATCTCATCCGAAGCCTGCTCCGGCAGGGTCAGCAGATAATGTTGGCCCGCTGCGGCAGCTTTTTGCCCTTCCAGCACAATCTCAACGCCGTTTCGGGAACGGAGCAGGATTTTATCGCTGCCCTCATCCCCTCGCGCAGGCGCTAGCGGCGAGGCGTCCAGCGGGAAGAGGCGCAGCGCCGTGGATTGCGCTGCCGCCTGCGGACGCGTCGCGGCGACCAGGCTGAACGGAACCGGCTCGCCCGACTGATTAAAGACGCGAACGTCATGCAGATCCGGCGACGTGCTCTGCGCATAGACGGCGAGCGGCAACGTCACCCGATACCACTGGGAAGGAGCTGACGTATCCAGCGAAAGACCGAAGGCATAATCCCGCGGCGATTCCGTTTTTGCCTCGTCGCAGAACGCCGGCCCGGAAAGCGCCAGCAGCGCGGTACATGCTACCGCTTTCATCCATTTCATTTTTCTTCTCCTGTTTTGGGCGGTAGCGGTGAGAAATACCCCACGATCAGCACCAGTATCGCCACGCCGATAAACGCCACCGCGCGCGACAGACCGCCTCCGCCCGCGCTGTCTACCAGCATCAGTTTCACCATCACCACCCCCAGCAGCCCGGCACCGCTGAGCCACTCCTGACGGGAAGCCCGACGGGTGGCGTGGACCATCACCACCAGCGCGATCAGCATCCAGAACAGGGCAAAGGTGGTCTGGATAAGCCGCGAATCCCATAGCGATGCCATATTCCAGGCCACGTCGCCGTACCAGGCCAGAGCGCGCATCAGCGCACCGTTAAGCCACCAGAAGCCAAACGCCACGATCGCGACGGCAGGCCACGGACGGGCCTGCGAGAGCAGCGCCGGGTAGTAGCGATCCACTGCCCGATAAAAGACCACCAGCCCCAGCAGCGCGAACGCTGCGCCTTCCTCAA
The DNA here is from genome assembly GCF_039718975.1 of Enterobacter chuandaensis. NCBI lineage: Bacteria > Pseudomonadati > Pseudomonadota > Gammaproteobacteria > Enterobacterales > Enterobacteriaceae > Enterobacter > Enterobacter chuandaensis. The sequence goes on along the minus strand of NZ_CP097173.1, from coordinate 1,092,497 downwards.
GCGGGTTCACCAGCGGCAGCCAGGTCTGACGATAAACCACGCCGTCCTGGAAATTGGTCACCACCAGTAATACCAGCAGCGCCGCGAGCACGGGGATCGGTGCCACACACGCGTAGAGCGCAGGCCACGCACGGAACGGCCACACGCGACGGCGCACCGCCGCAGAGAGTGCAATAATCACCCCGCCGCCTGCGGCCATCACCAGCCCGCTGCCCCAGGCCGCCATGCCCCACGGCAGCGACCGGGCAAACCAGTAAAGCTCCGCCGCCAGCGCCAGTAAAATCATCCAGAACAGCGAAATATGCAGCCCCATTGAGACACGCGGCGCTAAACGAGCGCCGTCTCGCCACAACAGCGTCAGCGCGGCCGGCAGCGCAATACCCCAGGCCAGATTTGCCCAGCCAGCGGCAAACATCTGCTGGTGCCAGAGCTGATAGCCTACCATCAGCAGCATAACCGGCCACAGCAGCCATTTACTGGCATCCAGCTCCCGCCACGTCAGACGCGCGGCTACCTGCCGCCAGCCCCAGACAGAGATGGCCAGGAGCGCCAGCACGCCTGCCAGAACAGGCAATTCGTGTTTCAACACCATCCGCGACGCACCCAATAGCGCCACGAGCCAGAACAGCAGCCCGCCTGCCAGCAGCGTCCAGCTGACCGGCAGCACAATACGCCGCCACAGCCAGGCTGCAGCCAGCCAGCAAAGGCTGAGGATGGCGAAGATCAGCAGCAGGCTCAGCGACGTCACGCCGTTCATCAGCGCCCAGATCGCGCTGCCAAGCGCCAGCACCAGCAGCGCCGTCCCGCTATAGCTCATGCGCCGCTGGTTCTGCTGCACACCCAGCCAGAGGATGCCCAGCCCCTCCAGCGCCCAGGCCATTGCCGTCCAGCGTGCGGAGAGCGCCAGCGGAATGGCGAGCGTGGCAAACCCACCGCCAATGGCCAGCGCCGCCATCACCAGCGGTCGTCCGATGGACGGATAGCGGCGCAGCGCGAGGAACGCCAGCGAGAGGTAAAACGCACCGTACCCCAGCGCGCTGAGCGCCGGGCCGTACGTCCAGTGCTGAGTCATACCGTACTGCATCCCGAAGCCTATCAGCGGCGGGGCAAACAGCAGCACGCCGTCAATAATCTGCTTCCCTTTCTCCTGCGCCCGCAGCGACAGCGCCACGCTCAGCACGCCGAATATCAGCGTATTGGCAATCAGGAACAGCTGACAGATCCAATAGTCTTCAGGCTGGTAATCACTCAGTCCCCACAGGCCGCCCACGCCAAAGGTAAAGAGCAGCCCGAGCAGGTTAAGCTCGCGCCAGTGCTGCCAGATGCTGATGGCGAGAATGCCGATGGAAAGCAGGAGATAGAAGGAGAACAGCGCCACAAAGCTCCCGCCCCCGGTAGATAGCAGCAGCGGCGCAAGGTATCCGCCGAGGCTCGCCAGCATGGCAAGGCTCAGGGCTTTCTGCAGCACGGCCAGCCCGACGCTCGCGGCGCAAATCACCACCAGCAGCGCAAAGGCCAGCGTTATCGGCAGCATCTGCCAGAGCCGGAAGGCGCCGAAGACCGTCAGGTAGAGAATACCCGTCGCCCCGCCCTGTAAGATAAGCGCGTAGATCGGCTGCTTGTGACGCAGCCGCCAGCCAACCGCCAGCAGCACGATGGCAAACAGCGCCGTCGCCACCAGGCGCAGCTCAAGCGGGAACAGGGAGTGTTCAACGGTGTAGCGCAGCAGGAAAGAGAGGCCGAGGAAGAGCAGCAGAATGCCAAGCTTCGCGAGCGGATTGCCCTGCATAAACCAGCGCGCCAGCGACGTCACAATGCCGCCAAAGGCAGAAGGCTGTTTAGCCGCAGGGGCCGGAGCGGGTTCTGCCGCGACAGCGGGCGTTTCGGGACGCCAGGGATCGACAGGCGCGGGCGCGTCTTCCACCACCACTGCCGCGGCGGCCGGTACCGGGTCCGGCGCTATCTCAGCCGCGCCGCGCTGCTCAAGCGCCTCAATGCGCTGGCGTAGCCGGGCGATCTCCTGCTGCGCCGCCGTGCTTCGATTAAACCCGATAACCGCAAGTACGGGCGCAACCAGCAGCGCAAAAACCAGGAATAAACAGCCAAGGATGTAAAGCTCGTCCATGTTTCCACCTTCACCGTAAACGATCCGTTAAGATTGACACAAATCGTTGCATTTGCGCCATCTTAAAAGGTGGAAACATTAGTGCATTAGCTGCCGAGCCAGACCGTCGCGGATACCGCAGGCAGCGCCAGCACGCCATCCTGTATCGTCGCCTTGCCCTCTTTGTTCGTCCACCTCGCCACCTTCAGCAACGGGGAATCATCCAGCACCACTTCGCAGGCCTCGCCCCGGTTAATCGCCACCAGCACGCGCTGCTGGTTATAGACGCGAGCAAAGACGACCACGTTATCGTGGGCGTACATCACCTGGCAGCCGCCGTAGCGCAGGGCGAGACTCTGTTTGCGCAATTTCGCCAGCCGCTGGTACAGGCTAAACAGCACCTTGTCCTGTTTCTCTGGCTCCCACGGGAAGGTTTTGCGGCAGAACGGATCGTTGTTGCCGTCCAGCCCGACCTCATCGCCATAGTAAATACACGGCACGCCCGGCCAGGTGAAGAGCCAGGTGACCGCCAGCGGCAGGCGCGCGACATCCTTGCCGAGCAGGGATTTAAAGCGTGCGGTGTCGTGGCTATCGAGCTGGTTAAACATCCGCAGCTGCTGCTGGTGCGACAGGCCAGCACGATAGTTGTCCATCCACGCCATGCAGGTTTCGGCGTCGATATGGTTCGGATCGTAGGAGATATCGGTGTTTGCGAGGAATCCCCACAGCGGGAAGGTAAAGCCGCGATAGTTCATCGCCGCATCTTCCGCATCGTTCTGCAGCCACTGGCGCGCGTCGCCAAAGTGCTCGCCAAAGACAAACGCCTCCGGCTGGGCCACTTTCGCCGAACGCGCGATCCCGGCGACGTGCTGAAGGTTATTCCGCGCGCCGCCCGCTTCACCGAGCATATGCACCACGTCCAGACGCCAGCCGTCCATGTTCCACGGAGCCTTCAGCCAGTGACGGACGATGCTGTCTTCACCGCCGTAAATCTCATTCACCAGAGACGGGGACTGGAAATCCAGCTTCGGCAGGCTCGGGTAGCCCAGCCAGTCCAGCGCGCGCCCCTCCTCGTTAAAGCTGTACCAGTCGCGCTGCGGCGAATCCGGGTTATGACACGCCCCGCCCATCGACTGGTTATGACGGTCAAACCACGCGTGCGAATCGCCGCTGTGGTTAAACACGCCGTCCAGGATCAGGCGCATGCCTTCGTTTTTGGTGTTCTCACGCAGGCGCAGCAGCGCCGCGTCGCCGCCAAACTGCTCATCAACGTGACGATAATCCTGGGTATCGTATTTGTGTACGCTCGGGGCTTTAAACACCGGGTTGAGGTACAGCGCCGTCACGCCGAGCTTTTTCAGGTACGGCAGCTTTTCGCTGATGCCGTCGAGATCGCCGCCGTAGAACGTCGAGCCCCCCGCCTGCGCCGTCACCGGTTCATCCCATTTTTTCAGGATGATGTCGTGACCGGCGGCATGATGGTAATAGACCTTGTCCTGGTCGGCGGTGCGTTTTTCGCTGCGTGCAAAGCGGTCCGGGAAAATCTGGTAAAAAATCTGATCGTTAACCCATTGCGGACCGTTATCCGGGTAATCAACCGCGAACTGCTCCAGCCGGGCCGGAGGGAAACGGCTAAACCCCTGCGGGGTAAACCACAGCTGGCGGTTGTTCCACAAAAGTTTGAAGCTGTAGCGACGGCGCGGTTGCCCGCTGCGCAGGTCGATATTCGCCCGCCACGCCGTGATCCCCGGCTGCGGCTGGCTGCGCTGTTTGTGCATTTTCAGCGACGTTTCTTCGTTATCCACTTCGGCGCGAAGGGTCACACGCTCCGGCTGATTTTCCCCCGCCAGCCAGAGCGTAATCACCAGGTTGTCTTTGTTTTGCTTAACAAATGGGGCAACCGGAAGGTGCCAGGCGTTTAACATCACGAATCCCCTTTGATGAAATTGACGTCACCTTGCCACAGGGTGATTAAGGTTAGCTCACCATGACGAGATTTATTGGGGGAGGAGGACGGGGGATGAGGCAAAAATCCCCTCTCCCGCGAGGGAGAGGGAATAAAAATATTACTGCGCTTCCGCCATCTGGCGGTCACGGCGACACTTAAACACCCAGCCGATCAGCAGCAGAACGATCCACGCGCAGCCCACGTACAGGGAAATACGGGTATCCGGGTGGTAACCAATCAGGCCAATGATAAACACCAGGAAGATCAGCCCGACCACAGTCGTCGCCACCCCGCCCGGCACTTTAAACTTCAGCGCTTTCGCCTCATCCGGCGACAGACGGCGGCGGAAGGCAATCTGCGACAGCAGGATCATGATCCACACCCACACGGTCGCGAAGGTCGCCAGGGAGGCAATCACCAGGAAGACGTTCTCCGGCATGATGTAGTTCAGGTAAACCGAGAACAGCAGCGCCACCGTCATCACCACCACCGTCACCCACGGCGTGCCGCGGCGTGAGGTTTTGGCGAACACCTTCGGCGCACTGCCCTGCTCCGCCATACCGTGCAGCATGCGGCCCACGCCGAACACATCGCTGTTAATGGCCGAGAGCGACGCGGTCAGCACCACAAAGTTCAGAATACTGGCCGCAAAGGCAATGCCCATATGCTGGAAGGTCAGGACAAACGGGCTACCGTTAGTGCCCACCTGGTTCCACGGGTAGATGGACATGATCACAAACAGCGTGCCCACATAGAACACCAGAATACGCATCGGCACCGAGTTGATGGCGCGCGGAATGGATTTCTCCGGGTCTTTAGCTTCCCCGGCGGTGATGCCGATAATCTCGATGCCGCCGTAGGCGAACATCACCATCTGCAGCGACATGACCATCCCGAGCCAGCCGTTGCTGAAGAAGCCGCCGTTGCTCCAGAGGTTATGGATGCCGGTCGGCTGTCCGCCGTTGCCGATTCCCCAGATGATGATGCCGAAACCGGCGAGGATCATGATGATAATGGTCGCGACTTTAAAGAAGGAGAACCAGAACTCCAGCTCGCCGAACACCTTCACGCTCATCAGGTTGACGGCGCAAATGATCAGCACCACGCTCAGGACCCAAATCCAGTGCGGCACCGCCGGGAACCAGACGCCCATGTAGATGCCAAACGCGGTCACGTCGGCGATGGCCACAATCAGGATTTCAAAGCAGTAGGTCCAGCCGGTGATAAACCCAGCCAGCGGGCCTAAATTTTCCTGCGCGTAGCGGGAGAAGGAGCTGGCGGACGGGTTGTGAACCGACATTTCACCGAGGGCGCGCATGATGATATACGCCGCCACGCCGCCGATGATGTAGGCCAGCAGAACGCTTGGACCGGCCATTTTGATGGCATCTGCCGAGCCATAAAAAAGACCGGTGCCGATAGCAGAGCCCAGCGCCATAAAGCGGATGTGGCGAGTGCTGAGTCCACGTTTAAGTTTGTTAGTGCTTTCCATTAAAATCTTGCCATTCAACACGAAAAAACAAAAAACCACGGGGCCTTAAGCCCCGTGGTTAAACAGTTTGTTGCCGTTGATTAATGGGCGTTCGATGCGACCTGACGCCCTGCAGCACGGTCCCAGATAACGGCCAGAACCAGCGCAACAACGGTAGGCATCAGCCAGGCCAGGCCCTGCTCGGACAGCGGCAGACGCTGTGTCCAGGCTGGCAGAATGTCTGCGAACGCTGATGCTTTGATCCCGTCAAGGATACCAAAAATCAGGCTGATAAACATGGCTGGCGCAATAATTCGTGAGGAGTTATGCCACCACGGGCGGGTGAAGCTCAGCACCACCAGCACGATGCATGGCGGATAAATCGCTGTCAGTACCGGAATAGAGACCTGAATCAGGTGGCTCAGACCGAGGTTAGACACCGCCATGGAGAAGATACCGAGGATAAACACCAGGGTGCGGTAAGAGAGCGGCAGATACTGCGCAAAGAACTCTGCGCAGGCGCAGGTCAGGCCAACCGCCGTCACCAGGCAAGCCAGGAAGATCAGCGCCGCCAGCAGCATGCTGCCTGCGCCACCGAAGGTGTGCTGAACGTAAGCGTGCAGGATAGCCGCGCCGTTCGCGTTCTGATCAACCAGCATCGCGCTATCGGAACCCAGGCGGAACAGCGCCAGATACAGCAGCGTCAGGCCCACACCGGCCATCAGGCCAGCCCAGATGGTGTAGCGGGTCAGCAGACGCGCTTCGGTCACGCCGCGGGAACGCGCGGCGTTAACGATAACGATACCAAACACCATCGCGCCCAGGGTATCCATCGTCAGATAGCCGTTCACAAAGCCGTTAGAAAACGCGGCGTTTTTATAGGCGTCCATCGCGTCGCTAATCGGGCCGGCTGGCCAGATGATGGCCGCTACCGCCAGCACGATCAGCGCGACAATTTTCAGCGGTGCCAGGAAGTTGCCGACCGTGTCCAGCAGCTTACCCGGATAGAGGGAAACCAGAATCACAATCGCGAAGTAGATCAGGCTGTAGATAAACAGCGGCATCGCACCGTCACCGGTCAGGGGAGCAATACCCACTTCGAAGGACACGGTTGCCGTACGCGGGGTGGCAAACAGCGGGCCAACGGCCAGATAGCAGACGGTCGCCAGCAGGACGCCCGCCACTTTGCCAATCGGGGTGCTGAGGCTATCAACACCGCCGCCGACTTTCGCCAGCGCGACGACGGTCAGCACCGGCAGGCCCACGGCAGTAATCAGGAAACCAAACGCGGCGGTCCAGACGTGTTCACCCGCCTGTAAGCCAACCATTGGAGGGAAAATGATGTTGCCTGCGCCAACGAACAGCGCAAATGTCATAAAGCCCAGCGCGATGATGTCACGCGATTTTAAGTGATGGGTCATAAAACCTTACTGCCTGTGGATGTGGTGTTGAAAACATTGAGATTTTCGATTTCCCTGACGGGACGATACAGCCGAAAATTTGCTCAATTTCAGCGGGAAATGCTCCCGTCCTGGCGTGGAGAAGAATAGTTTTTCGATTTACCACGCAAATACAGTCGGTCTGACAGTATCTGGGGGGCAATTTAAACGCTTATAACGTTTAAAGGCAAGGTGGGATCGCAAAACCAGAACAATATGCCAGCATGAAAAATCAATCCAGCACAATGCGCTAATTATGAGAAAAACCCATGGCTAATCATGCGAACAAAAAAAAGACAGCCGTATAAAATTCACACGCGTTTCGCTTGACTGCAAAGCAAACGGGCCAGCAAACGCTGGCCCGTGGAAAGGTAAAATGACACGCCTGCCGTCAGGCGATTTTTTTGGCAATTAATCGTTCCGGCATCACAAAGCTGAAGCGGGTTCCTTTGCCCGGCGTACTCTGAATATCAAGACGGCTCTCATGGTGATTGACCGCATGTTTCACAATCGCCAGCCCCAGGCCGCTTCCGCCGGTCTGCCGCGAGCGCGCTTTATCCACGCGATAGAACCGCTCGGTCAGACGCGGAATATGCTCAGGCGCGATCCCCGGCCCGTTGTCCTCCACGCTAAACTCGGCCCCTGCCGGGGTGTGCTGCCAGCGCACCACGATCTTCGTCCCTTCCGGGGTATGATTCACCGCGTTGTACACCAGGTTGGAGATGGCGCTACGCAGCTCATCTTCGCTGCCCAGCACCTTTAGCGTGTTGTCGACGTCAAAAGTAAGGTGGTGTTTTTTATGGCTTAAGGTTTGGGCTTCCCGCTCCACCACCCGCAGCATCATCGGCACATCGATGGTGTCAGTCAGCGCGAGCGAAGGCGCCGCTTCAATCTTCGACAGCGTCAGCAGCTGCTTCACCAGCCCTTCCATCCGGTGCGTTTGCTCGCGCATGGTGTGCAGCGCTTTTTCGCGCGGCGCGCCTTCCAGGGTTTGCTCCTGCATCATCTCCAGATAGCCCTGCAGCACCGTCAGCGGGGTACGAAGCTCGTGGCTGACGTTGGCGAAGAAGTTACGACGCGCCCCTTCCAGCTGGTGCATCTGGGTCACGTCGCGCGCCACCATCAGCCACTGGCGATCGCTGTAAGGCATCACGCGGATTTCCAGATGGCGGCCATTATTCAGCTTCAGATTGTGCGGACGGGTGAAATCACGCTTTTTCAGATACAGCGTGAACTCGGGATAGCGCAGAAGGTTGAGGATGTTCTGACCATTATCGTCTGGCCAGCGCAGGCCCAGCAGCTGTTGCGCAAGCCCGTTACACCAGAAAATAGTGCCTTCTTCTGTCGTCAGGATCACCGCATCCGGCAGCGACTCTGCGCCGCTGCGAAAGCGTTTAATCAGGCTTCCCAGCTCGCGGCGGCGCTTTTTATTACGCATCTGCATCTGGTGCAGACCGTACAGCAGCGGCTCCCAGCTACCGCTTCCCGGCGGTGGCGTCATACTGCGGTCAACCCATAGCCACCATGAAAGGCGCAGCAGGTTCCAGAAATGCCAGATCAGCAAACCGGTCACCGACGCCAGCAGAAACCACGGCAGATACCCAAAAATGGCCCCCAGAAGGAAGGCCGGAATACAGCATAAGATTAGTTCAAAGACGAGCCTTTTCCATGACAGACGTTCCAGCACGCGTCACACTCCTGTCATTGTTCAGAAACGGGTAGAAAAACGATAACCCGTGCCGCGGACCGTCTGCACCATGCGATCGTGGCCGCTCAGTTCCAGCGCTTTTCGCAGGCGGCGGATGTGGACGTCAACCGTCCGGTCTTCGACATACACGTTAGTTCCCCAGACGTTATTCAGCAACTGCTCGCGGCTGTAAACGCGTTCCGGGTGAGTCATAAAGAAGTGCAGGAGTTTAAATTCGGTAGGCCCCATATCGAGGGGATTTTCGCCAGTCATCACGCGGTGTGACGTTGGATCAAGGCTGAGGCCCTGCATCTCAATCACCTCTTCCACCGCCATCGGCGAAATGCGGCGCATCACGGCTTTAATGCGCGCCACCAGCTCTTTCGGGGAGAAAGGCTTGGTAATGTAATCGTCCGCGCCGGTCTCCAGACCGCGAACGCGATCCTCTTCTTCACCACGCGCCGTGAGCATGACGACCGGGATGTCGCGGGTCATCGCCTCACGCTTAATGTGTTTGATAAACTGCAGTCCGGAGCCGCCGGGCAACATCCAGTCAAGCAGAATCAGATCGGGCCAGGGTTCATTCAGCTGGTTCACCGCGCTGTCATAATCTTCCGCTTCAACCGGCTGAAAGCCATTTTGTTCGAGCACGAAGCACACCATTTCACGAATTGGAGCTTCATCTTCTACGACCAGAATACGTCTCGCCATACTTTGCCCTGTCTTATCTTATTTAAGTTACAAGTTTGTAATGCGGCGTCATTATGCGTCAGATTTATGACAGATTTATGAAAAACAGTACCACTATAAATGGCAAACTGTTGTTTTATTACAGCGGTTATTTTCCTTTCCCTGAGAGTTTATAATCGTCCGCATCTTTTTTCGCCACGGATCTCCTATGCGCATACTTCACACCTCGGACTGGCACCTGGGTCAAAACTTTTACAGCAAAAGCCGTGCGGCTGAACATGAAGCGTTCCTGAACTGGCTGCTGGAAACGGCCCAGGCGCACGAGGTGGATGCCATTATTGTGGCGGGTGACATCTTCGATACCGGTTCGCCGCCGAGCTATGCGCGTGAATTATACAACCGTTTTGTGGTGAACCTGCAGCAGACCGGGTGTCATCTGGTGATTGTCGCCGGGAACCATGACTCCGTGGCCACGCTGAATGAGTCCCGCGACATTCTGGCGTTTCTCAATACCACCGTGGTGGCCAGCGCCGGGCACGCCCCGCAGATCCTGAATAAACGCGACGGGTCGCCGGGCGCGGTACTGTGCCCAATCCCCTTTTTACGTCCGCGCGACATCGTGCAAAGCCAGGCGGGGCTGTCGGGTGCGGAAAAGCAGCAGCATTTATTACAGGCCATCACCGACTATTATCACCGGCAGCATGCGGAAGCCTGCACCCTGCGCGGTGAACAGGCCATTCCGGTGATCGCGACCGGGCACCTCACCACCGTCGGGGCCAGTAAAAGTGACGCGGTCCGAGAGATCTATATCGGTACGCTGGACGCCTTTCCTGCGCAAAACTTCCCGCCTGCCGACTACATTGCGCTCGGGCACATTCACCGGGCACAGGTCATCGGCGGCTGCGAGCACATCCGCTACTGTGGTTCCCCTGTTTCGCTCAGTTTCGATGAAACCGGCAAGACCAAGTCCGTGCATCTGGTGAGCTTCAGCGAGGGCAAACTCAGCGCCGTTGAGACGCTGGAGGTGCCGGTCACCCAGCCGCTGGCGGTGCTGAAAGGCGATCTTGCCGCGATTACGCAACAGCTTGAGCAGTGGCGCGGCGCAGATCTTGATCCGCCGGTCTGGCTGGATATTGAAATCACCACCGATGACTACCTGCATGATATGCAGCGAAAAATTCAGGCGCTCACTGAAGATTTGCCGGTAGAGGTGCTGCTGGTGCGCCGCAGCCGCGAGCAGCGCGAGAAAATTTTGCTCGGTGCCCAGCGTGAAACGCTTAGCGAACTGCGCGTTGAAGAGGTGTTCGAGCGCCGCCTGTCGCAGGAAGAGATCGATGATGTGAAGCGGGCCCGGCTCAACGAGCTGTTCAGCCATACCCTGCATGCGCTCAATGACGAGGAAGAAAACGCATGAAAATTCTGAGCCTGCGTCTGAAAAACCTCAACTCCCTCAAGGGCGAGTGGAAAATTGACTTCACCGCCGAGCCGTTTGCCAGCAACGGTCTGTTTGCCATCACCGGCGCAACCGGCGCGGGTAAAACCACCCTGCTTGATGCCATCTGTCTGGCGCTCTACCACGAAACCCCGCGCCTGAATAAGGTCTCCCAGGCGCAGAACGATCTGATGACGCGTGACACCGCCGAATGCCTGGCGGAAGTGGAGTTTGAGGTGAAAGGCGTTGCCTACCGCGCCTTCTGGAGCCAGAACCGGGCGCGCAACCAGCCGGATGGGAACCTCCAGGCTCCCCGCGTGGAGCTGGCCCGCTGCGAAGACGGCAAAATTCTGGCCGATAAGGTCTCGGATAAACTGGAACAAACCGCGGCGCTCACCGGGCTGGACTACGGCCGTTTTACCCGCTCGATGCTGCTCTCCCAGGGGCAGTTTGCCGCCTTCCTGAATGCTAAACCGAGCGATCGCGCAGAGCTGCTGGAAGAGCTCACCGGCACCGAGATCTACGGCCAGATTTCCGCCATGGTGTTTGAAAAACACAAAGCCGCCCGCAGCGTGCTGGAAAAGTGCGAGGCGCAGGCGGCGGGCGTTGTGCTGTTGAGCGAAGAGCAACAGCAGCAGTTGCAGGAAAGTTTGCAGGCACTTACTGACGAAGAGAAAACCCTGCTGGTGCGACAGCAGAGTCAGCAGAAAGATTTTCAGTGGCTTACGCGTCATGACGAGCTTGCGCGCGAGCAACAGCGCGTTGCTGCGTTGCAGCAGCAGGCGCAACAGGCGCTGACGGACGCTGCGCCTGATCTGGCAAAGCTCCAGCTTGCTCAGCCCGCCGCCCAGCTGCGTCCGCTCTGGGAGCACCAGCTGGAACAAACCGCGCGTCTGGCGCAAACCCAGCAGCGAATTATAGAAGTAAATACTCGCTTACAAACCAAAACCGCGCTGCGCGCGCGAATTCGCACGACCGCACTGCGTACCCATGAGCGGCTACAGGCCGAACTGACGGCGCTGACGCAGTGGCTGGCGGAGCACGATCGTTATCGCCTGCTGGGCCAGGAAATTGCCGGCTGGCGCGCCCAGTTCTCACAGCTAAACCGTGATAAAAGTCAGCTCGCCGCGCTTGCTGCGCGGATTGCTGAGCTACGAAACAAGCTGGCTGCAATGCCGGATATTACGCTGACGCTGACGGCAAATGAAGTCAGTGAGGCAATGGAACAACAATCCCGATCACGCGCGCTGCGCCAGAGATTGACGTCACTGCATGCCCGCTATCAGCCGCTGCAAAAGCGCCTGCGCCAGAGCGGTGAAAGCGTGCAGAAAGCCCAGGCGGAGCAGAGTAAGCTCAATGAAACCCTGGCGCTACGCCGCCAGCAGTACAAAGAGAAACACCAGCACTATCTGGACCTGAAAGCCCTGTGCGAACGTGAAGCGACGATTAAAGATCTGGAAAACTACCGTTCACAGCTTGAGGCGGGCAAACCCTGTCCGCTGTGCGGCTCCAGCGAGCATCCCGCCGTTGAGCAATACCAGTCGCTTGAACTGACTGACAACCAGCGCCGCCGTGATGCGCTGGAAAAAGAGGTCGCCGCGCTTAAAGAAGAAGGCCTGCTGGTGCTGGGACAGGTCAATGCCCTGACTCAGCAGATCCAACGCGAGACGGACGAAGCGCAGACCCTGACTCAGGAAGAGCAAGCGCTCACTAAAGAGTGGCAGGAAACCTGCGCGTCCCTGAACGTCATGCTGGCGATTCAGGACGATATCGCGCCCTGGATGAACGAGCAGGAACAGTACGAGCGCCAGCTTTATCAGCTCAGCCAGCGCCAGACCCTGCAAAACCAGCTCAACGAACAGGAAATGCAGGAACGCCAGTATCAGCAACAGCGGGCCGCGACGCGCCAGGCGCTGGAACACACCCTGCTGGCGCTGTCCCTGAGTGTTCCTGAAGAGAACCACGAAGCCGCCTGGCTGCACGCCCGCGAAGCGGAATTCGCCCAGTGGCAGGAGAAGCAAACGCAGCACGGCGTGCTTCAGGAACGCGTGAACACCCTGAAGCCGCTGCTCGATACGCTTCCGGCAACGAGTGAAGAAGAAGCCGAACAGGCCATTCCCGATAGCTGGCGAGAAATCCATGATGAATGCGTGTCGCTGCAGAGCCAGCTTACCGCCCAGCAGCAGCAGGAAGCACTGGAGCGAGAACGCCTGCAACAGTCGCAGACGCAGTTCACCGCCGCGCTCTCAGCAAGCTGTTTTGCCGATCGGGAGGCGTTTCTTGCCGCCCTGCTGGATGACGACGCTATCCGCCACCTCGAACAGCTGAAACAGTCGCTGGAAAATCAGATACAGCAGACCGCGGCCCTTTCCGGCCAGGCCAGCCAGCAGCTTCAGGCGCATCTGGCGCTGCGGCCGGAAGCGCTCGACACCGATGCCGCAACCCTGCAAAGCCAGCTGCAGCAGCTGGCGCAACGGCTTCGTGAGAACACCACGCATCAGGGCGAGATCCGCCAGCAGCTTAAGCAGGACAGCGATAACCGTCAGCGCCAGCAGGCGTTAATGCTGCAAATTGAAGAGGCCGGTCGCCAGGCAGACGACTGGGGGTATCTGAACGCGCTGATCGGCTCCAGCACCGGCGATAAGTTCCGTAAGTTCGCTCAGGGGCTGACGCTGGATAATCTGGTCTGGCTCGCTAACCAGCAGCTTAACCGCCTGCACGGGCGTTATCTGCTGCAGCGCAAAGCCAGTGACGCGCTGGAGCTGGAAGTGGTGGATACCTGGCAGGCGGACGCGGTGCGCGATACCCGCACGCTCTCCGGCGGCGAAAGCTTCCTTGTCAGCCTGGCGCTGGCGTTAGCGCTGTCCGATTTAGTGAGTCACAAGACGCGGATTGATTCCCTGTTCCTGGACGAAGGGTTCGGCACGCTGGACAGCGAAACGCTGGATACCGCGCTGGATGCGCTCGACGCGCTGAACGCCACCGGGAAAACCATCGGGGTGATCAGCCACGTCGAGGCGATGAAAGAGCGCATTCCGGTGCAGATCAAGGTGAAGAAGATCAACGGGCTGGGGTACAGCAGGCTGGACAGGGAGTTTGCGGTAGGGTGAATGGTGGAATGGTGCGGTCTGGTGCCCTCAGCCTGGCCCTCTCCCACGGGGAGAGGGTACAAACATCAAAAACAGCAACTTGCGTTTATTCCGGCCATAACCACGCCGCGCCTCGCACCCCGCTGGAGTCGCCGTGGACGGCTTTGCGGATCGGGGTTTCACACTCGCCGCCGAAGACCCACTGTTTCACCAGGTTCGGTACCGTGGCGTACAGCCGGTCAATGTTGCTCATGCCGCCGCCCAGCACAATCACGTCCGGATCGAGAATATTCACCACGTGCGCCAGCGATTTCGCCAGGCGCATTTCGTAGCGGCTGAGCGCCAGTTCGGCCACCGGATCCTGTTCCTCCACCAGACGCATAATTTCATTCCCCTTGAGCGGCTGGCCGCTCAGGCGGTGGTAGTCGGTCGCAAAACCGGTGCCGGAGATAAACGTCTCAATACAACCTTGCTTGCCGCAGTAGCACGGCACCTCGGCACGGTATTTGAGTTCATCTTCATCCATCCACGGCAGCGGGTTGTGCCCCCACTCGCCTGCCGTGCCGTTGCCGCCAATATGTGAACGTCCACCAAAGGCCACGCCCGCGCCGCAGCCGGTACCGATAATTACCGCAAAGACGGTTTGCGCCCCGGCTGCCGCGCCGTCAACGGCCTCAGAGACTGCCAGGCAGTTAGCGTCATTCGCCAGTCGCACTTCCCGGTTCAGACGCTGACTCAAATCCTTATCAAACGGCTGACCGTTGAGCCAGGTGGAGTTGGCGTTTTTCACCACGCCAGTATAGGGCGAAATGGAGCCGGGGATCCCCATCCCGACCGTGCCCCTCTCACCTGTAGCCTGCTCGGCCATGTCGACCAGCCGGGCAATCGTCTCGATAGTCTGGTGATAATCATCGCGCGGCGTAGGCAGACGGTGGCGGAACAGCTGTTCCCCCTGCTCGCTCAGTGCGATAACTTCTGTTTTGGTGCCGCCCAAATCAATCCCAATACGCACAAGACTCTCCTCATTATTTTGATTATCAACAGAGTAGAAGCACGCTTCCCGATTAGCAATGCAAGCGATGCGACAATTCGTTATCATGCCCGCTGATTTAACGACAAGGCCGTGGAAATTATCATGCTGTGGTTCAAAAATTTGATGGTTTACCGTCTCAGCCGCGACGTTTCGCTGCGCGCAGAAGAGATGGAAAAACAGTTAGCCGCTTATAGCTTTTCCCCTTGCGGTAGCCAGGATATGGCGAAAACCGGTTGGGTTCCCCCAATGGGTTCACAAAGCGATGCACTGACCCACGCCAGCAGCACGGGTCAAATTATCGTCTGCGCCCGCAAAGAAGAGAAAATACTGCCCACCCCGGTGGTTAAGCAGGCGCTTGAAGCAAAAATTTTCAAGCTGGAAGCCGAACAGGGCCGCAAGCTGAAAAAAACCGAAAAAGACTCGCTGAAAGATGAAGTTCTGCACTCTCTGCTGCCGCGCGCCTTCAGCCGCTTCAGCCAGACGATGATGTGGATCGATACCGTCAACGGGCTGATCATGGTGGACTGCGCCAGCGCCAAAAAAGCGGAAGATACGCTGGCCCTGCTGCGCAAGAGCATCGGCTCCTTACCGGTCGTCCCGCTGGCGCTGGAAACGCCGATTGAGCTGACCCTGACCGAGTGGGTCCGCAGCGGTACCGCAGCGCAAGGTTTCCAGATCCTGGACGAAGCCGAGTTAAAAGCCCTGCTGGAAGATGGCGGCGTGATCCGCGCGAAGAAGCAGGATCTGGTGAGCGACGAGATCGCCGTACACATTGAAGCAGGCAAAGTGGTCACCAGGCTGGCGCTCGACTGGCAGCAACGCATTCAGTTCGTGATGTGTGACGACGGCTCCGTGAAGCGTCTGAAGTTCTGCGATGAACTGCGCGATCAAAACGAAGATATCGACAGAGAAGATTACGCCCAGCGCTTTGATGCGGATTTTATCCTGATGACCGGCGAGCTGGCCGCGTTAATTCAGAATCTGGTGGAAGGTCTCGGCGGCGAAGCGCAGAGATAATTTCCCCTCACCCTGCCCCTCTCCCCAAAGGGGAGAGGGAAGAAGATTATTTCAGGTAGCGGCACAGATAGGAGGTAGGTTCTGCAACCTGCAGATGAAATTCGCTGTGGCCAGGAACGTTGAAAACTTCCCCGGCAGCGTAAACTTTCCATTCCGTTTCACCCGGCAGTAAGACGTTCAGCGCGCCGCTGACCACCGTCATCTCTTCCGCTTCAGCCGTGCCAAAGGTGTATTCGCCTTCAGCCATAACGCCCACACTGGCGCGGCCAGTGCTGCTGCTGGTAAAACCGATGGATTTCACTTTACCGGAAAAGTATTCGTTACTTTGAAGCATGAACTGGCCCTTATATTCAGAGATAAAAATTCACTATAGGGGCCATGCTCATCACCTGTCACGCAAAATCATTACGTCAGAAGCTCTGAGGCCAGGCGAGCCATCAGAACGTTGGACAACAGCACCGGCACGTCCAGCGCCTTTTGCAGTAAATCACGGTGATGCTGGTGGAACCCCAGGCAGTCCAGAATCAACACGTCTGCCCCTCTTTCCAGCAGCTCCTTCCCGGCAGCAATGAGCTTAGCCTCGCTGTCCCAGAAGGGGTTTGCCAGCGCATACAGAGGCGTTTTTTCAAGCACATGCCATTTTGCTTCCTGGTTGTCCATGAGCTCCTCAATGGGGACGATCACCCCCACCTGGTGCCCGTCAACAATGGAGGCCACCAGCGGCGGAATGATTCGCATCGGCTCAAGCAAAATCGCATTACGCGCGATGAGTCCCTTAATGGGGGCGGTGCTCATCAGCAAAATAACGTCATATTGCTGATTATCGAGTACTTCTATAACTGCCTGCAGCGAACGCTCTATTTTCTGTCGTGAAACATGCGCCAGTTTACCGTCACTTAATAACGTCGCCAGGGGATCCTCCCCCGCCTCAACAGCGTAGTCTTCCATGACCTCTTCCCGACTCATCTTACCCAACAGGCTAAGATGCGTGATCTGTTGTTCAGATACATGCTCGGTTAAGAGCGGTAACACTTCGCTTACAGGGACCACACCAATGGTGAGGATCGCCAAAGTTGCCTTCATCTTCTTTGCCTTCCATCACTACAAAAACGTGTACACAGGTACAGGCTCACTACGCTGCACAGTTCGTTTTTTCAACAAAACAGCACCAAGCGTAGCAGGTGATCTCTGTCCCGAAATGTAAAGATCACCTGCCGGAAACGGAGCTTCCTGTAATAGCTTAATATTAACTCCTGCTTAACATTAGCGATGAGTAAAAAGTGTGATTCAGGCACGGTATTGGAGCGTTTAGGAAAACAACTACGACTTATCGGGATCTTCGTAGCGCCGTTTGGCATCCAGCGCTTCCTGTTCAGTCTCATGTTCACTGATCAGCGAGTCCGGTTTGGGGTGATCGGCACGCAGCTGATACCAGGTGACGGTCTGGTCGCCATTACCTTTTTCAACAGTAACAATACGTGCTTCGCGCGGATAGGGAGGTCTGGTTGGCATAGCTCATCCTTTTTTTATGTCTGAGCTATCAGTATAGACGGCGGTTAGCTGGCGCAGGCCAGACGCAGGGCGGTAATAATCTGAATTACCACCTCTTCCGGGGCCGCAGAGGCATCCACAACATGGTGCGCCGCTTCACGGTACAGTGCATCGCGTTCGGCCAGCACTTCGCTCACCTCTTCGCTGAGCGGTCTGGAGGTCAGCGCCGGGCGTTGTCCCTCTTCCGGGAAGGCTTCAAGACGCCCTACCAGAGCCGCCACCGGTGCGCAGAGATAAATCACAATGCCTTTCTCGCGCATAAAGTGACGATTGCACTCGGCCAGAACAATGCCTCCCCCCGTCGCAATGACGGCTGAGGGCGTGGTGACCGCTTTCAGCGCAGCCGTTTCGCGTGCGCGAAAGCTCTCCCATCCCTCTTGCTCGACAATCTCCGCGATGGTTTTGCCGGCCTCGGTTTGCAGCCAGTGATCGGTGTCGACAAACTGACGATGACACGCGCGCGCCAGTTCCAGGCCAACGGTGGTTTTCCCACAGCCGCGGGGGCCAACTAAAAAGATGGGTTGGGTCATAGCCAGGTGTTCCCCTTGATGCCGGATGGCTGAAGAGTGTAAAGAAATAATTGCAGAAGATGTGTCGATTACTTTACTGCAAAGCGGTACGGGATGACAACCCTGTGGAGGCCACACTGTACCACAAATTGACAATAATTATCATTACGCTGTGCGGCGCTTCACTTCCAGCAGCCATTTATCCAGCTCGGCAGCAAACTGCTGGCGATCGCGCTGGGAGAGGCTATCCGGTCCACCGGTCTGCACGCCGCTGGCCCGCATTGTATCCATAAAATCACGCATAGTGAGTTTTTCACGGATGGTGGAAGGCGAGTAACGTTCACCGCGCGGGTTGAGCGCCGCCGCCCCTTTCTCCAGCACTTCCGCCGCCAGGGGAATATCCGCCGTGATCACCAGGTCTTCCGCGCTGCACAGACGCACAATTTCGTTATCCGCCACGTCGAATCCGGCTGGTACGCGCAAAGAACGGATGAACCGCGATGGCGGTACGCGAATATTCTGGTTCGCCACCAGCGTCAGCGGCATCTGAACGCGCTCGGCGGCGCGGAATAAAATCTCTTTAATCACATTCGGACACGCGTCCGCATCAACCCAAATCGCCATGTTGTCTCCCCATAATGACTCTGGCGACTATTGTCGCCTGCATTTCGTTGTTAAGCTATCAATCAGAGAAAACAACGCATAATGACGGAGAATCGTGATGGACAAGAAAATCGGGTTTATCGGCTGCGGTAACATGGGCAAAGCCATCCTGGGCGGCCTGATCGCCAGCGGGCAGGTTCTGCCGGGTCAGATTTGGGTCTATACCCCGTCACCGGATAACGTCGCCGCCTTGCGCGATCAATACGGGATCAACGCCGCCGAAAGTGCCCAGGAAGTGGCCCAGGTTGCCGATATCGTCTTTGGCGCCGTTAAGCCGAACATCATGATCAAAGTGTTAAGCGATATCACTTCGAGCCTGAACAAAGAGACGCTGGTTGTGTCGATTGCCGCGGGCGTCACGCTCGATCAGCTGGCGCGCGCGCTGGGCCACGACCGTAAAATCGTCCGCGCAATGCCCAATACGCCTTCCCTGGTCAATGCCGGCATGACTTCCGTCACGCCGAACGCGCTGGTGACCTCAGAAGAGGTGGCGGACGTGCTGAACATTTTCCGCTGCTTCGGTGAGGCGGAAGTCATTGCCGAATCGATGATCCATCCGGTGGTCGGGGTGAGCGGTTCAGCCCCTGCGTACGTCTTCATGTTTTTAGAAGCGATGGCGGACGCCGCTGTGCTCGGCGGGATGCCGCGGGCGCAGGCGTATAAATTTGCCGCGCAGGCAGTGATGGGCTCCGCCAAAATGGTGCTGGAGACTGGTAAGCATCCGGGTGAACTGAAGGATATGGTCTGCTCTCCTGGCGGTACGACCATCGAAGCGGTGCGGGTGCTGGAAGAACGCGGGTTCCGTTCTGCGGTTATCGAAGCGATGGCAAAATGCATGGAAAAATCAGAGAAGCTGAGTAAATCCTGATAGAGAGTCGGGCGTCAGGCGGCCACTTCGGTGCGGCCTCGCCCGGCATTTTTCGCCTTGTACAGCGCCACGTCAGCCGCTTTCAGCCATTCCCGATAATGCACAAACTGCGGCCCCCAGGGGGCCACGCCGACGCTTATGCGCAGCGTCTCTTTCGGTGCGCAGGGCAGCGACAGCGTTTCCAGCCTCGCGTGAACCCGGGACATAACGGCGATGGCGCTTTCCGCCGCGGTCTGCGACATGATCACCGCGAACTCATCCCCGCCAAACCGGCCTATCGCATCCCCCGCGCGCACCGACATCTGAAGCTGGCGCGTAATAGCAACAATCGCCTGGTCGCCCACGTCGTGGCCCCAGGTATCGTTGATGTTTTTAAAGTGGTCGATATCAATCAGCAATATCGTGGCAGTGCAGTGGTTGCGGCGACAGTGCTCAAACTCATTGCGCAGCAGCACTTCCCAGTGCCGACGATTGAAGACCCCGGTCATACCGTCGCGGGTGCTCATCATTTCCAGCCGCCGCTTATGTTCCGCCAGCCTGATGGCCGTGCGGTGGCTGAGCCAGGCAAAGAGCGTGGGATAAAACATAAGGACGGGAAGGGTTAAGCCCCACTCCAGCGCCCCCGGATTAAAGGGCACCACGCTGCCAGCAAGCGGTAACGTAAGCAGCGCTGTAAGCAGGGTGAGCACGATCCCCGCAATAAAAAGGCGGCAG
Organism: Enterobacter chuandaensis; assembly: GCF_039718975.1. Taxonomy (NCBI): domain Bacteria; kingdom Pseudomonadati; phylum Pseudomonadota; class Gammaproteobacteria; order Enterobacterales; family Enterobacteriaceae; genus Enterobacter; species Enterobacter chuandaensis. Next base: position 1,072,282 of record NZ_CP097173.1, on the reverse strand, counting down.
CCGCCGGAGCCCATCATGTTCATCCCCACCATCATCACCAGCGCCGCCGCGGGTAATACATACATCCCCATCACGCCGATCCAGACCCCGGCCATAACGGCATCCATCTTGAGGTTAAAAATTTCCTGCTGATGAGGTGACGCGGCGCGGCAGGCTAGCTGCCAGGCAAAATGGGGCCAGACGAATGTCCATCCCACCAGTAACAACCACCAGCCGCCGGGTAAAAAATGGGTGACCAGGATCCCTGCAACGGGGAAAAACATCGCCGCCAGCCCGACAACGCGCGCCAGCCGAACTCGCCTGGCAAACTGGATGCCGGTACGGTGAGGGTCATCCTGAGAAAGGGTTAAACTCCACTCTTCCCGAATGCGCTTTTGGGTGTAATAAATGTCATCATTCATCATTTTTGGGAATATTCTGAAACATTTTCCCAAATTATAGAGAGGGGGTCTGCGGGGAAAGTATGAAATTTCGGGTGAGCCGCCGGAGCCGCTCACCCGTTAGAACTACACTTTTTTCTTCAGGCAGGCACTCATGAACTTGCTGCGATCGTCGCCCTTGAGGGATTGCTCGGTCGCTTTGGCATTACACTCGCGCATCTTTTGCTGCTGCGGCGTCAGGCTTTTTTCCGCTGGTTTCGCGGCGCCGTTTTTCAGGCAGTCGCTCATGTAGGTCTTACGGGCGTCACCTTTCAGACTCTGTGACGTCGCCTGTTGATTACAGGTGGTCATACGTTGCTGTTGCGGCGTTAACGTTTTTTCTTCCGCGTTCGCCGAGGAGATCAGGAACAGGCCGGAGAGCAGAGTAACCAGTAATGTTGTTTTCATTGCACCATCCTTTTGTGAACATTCCCTGTAAGTCTGGCCCGTGGCAGGAAAAAAACCACCCGGCAGATGTGATTTCCGCCGGGAATTTATCATTTTAAATCCAGAACGTGAGTATTGGCGGTATCGGCATAAATGACAGGGGTAATAAACAGGGGGAATACTTAAAAATAAAACAGAGCGACGCCAGGCATCCTGCATGACAATTCTATGACACGTCGTTACGTTCACTGACGGCTTAGCTGCGCGGATGCCTCAACAGCTTCTTTACGTATTGCTGCAACAATTCCGCATCTTCGGCAGGGACCTGTGAATCGGGGCGAGCCTTTTCCAGCGCGCCTTCGACATTGTCGATCAGCGCCTCTTGATCCGGTTTTGCCATCTGTCGCAGCAGCGCCGTGACGACGATCTCCAGCGCCTCAACCTGGGCGACCAGCTCTTTTGACTCCTCTTCCTTTTGTGCAAGTTTGACCAGCAACTCAGCAATGAGATTTTTCATCGTGCTATTTCCTTATGGGATTTTCTCTGAAATTAACATCCGAAATGAAATATGCAAAGTGGAGAAAAGTATTATCTTATGCAAAAGTGACACCACCGCCAAATTAGGCGGCACGGTATTTTCAGCGAAACGTTTTTCTATAAAAAAACGCCGCATTTTGTTATATAAAAATGCGGCTACCATAAGAATATATAATACATCTGAGAAAAGGTTATTTCGCCGATTTCGCCTCCGCTAATTGCCTGCGACGATGCAGGGCAATAGCCAGCTGGATAATATTAATCAATACCACAATCGCCGTTGCGGCAAATACCCAACGAAAACCGGCCATTGCAGAAACGGATGCGCCAATAAGCGGACCGGCAACGTTGCCTAAATACATAAACGACTGGTTATATCCAAAAATACGCCCCGTGACCTGATCGCTGGAATATTTGACCAGCAGCGTCTGGACCGCGGGCAGCATAGCGCCATCCGCAAAGCCGAGTAAAAATCGCAGCACGCCGAGCTGGAGCGGAGAAGTGACAAACGACATGGCGAAAAAGAGCACGACCGCAAAAATCAGCGTCGCCATCAGGATACGCGCCGTGCCGATCCTGTCACCCAGTTTACCCAGACGCGGCGCAGAGATCAGCGCGGAGACGCCCGGCACGGCGGCAATCATACCGCTGAGGAAGGCGATATTGTTGCTGTCTGGCTCCATCGACTTAATAAACAGCGCCAGAATCGGGCCGACCGAGCCGTTACAGAGTTGGATCACCATGGTGGTGACAAACAGGCTAATCATCAGCCCCGGATAAGGCAGCGAGGCGAAAACGGCCTTGCCGCTCAGGCGCTCAGATTTACTGATAACCGGTCGGCCTCCTTCTTTAATAAGAAAGAGCGTCACCAGAAAACTGACCACCAGCAGGATCGCGGTGATGATGAACACCGCGCGCAGACCGACGTGGTCCGCCAGAAAGCCCCCCAGCAGCGGGCCGCCGATAACGCCGCTTATCTGGGCGGTGGAGAGCGTGCTCAGCGCCCAGCCGCTGCGTTCGCGCGGTACCTGAGAGGCAACCAGCGCCATAGCGTTCGGAATATACCCGGATGTTAGCCCCATCACAGCACGCAGGAAAAACAGCTGCCAGACGTTGGTGGCGAAGGCCTGCAGAAGAATGGCTATCGCCATCCCGAGCGAGGCGCGCAGCAGCATCAGCTTACGCCCTTTTCTGTCGGCCAGGCTGCCCCACATCGGTGACACAATGGCGGAGACCAGAAACGTGACGCTGAACGTCAGGCCGGACCACATAGAGAGCGCTTCGTGGGAGGTGACCCCCAGCTGTGACACGTACAGCGGCAGGAATGGCAGGATCTGGCTGATGGCAAGCCCGGTGAAGAAGCAGCCGAACCAGACCGAGATAAGATTAACTTTCCAGGATTCCATAAAGAAATAGTCTTCATTTTTAGGCGAATTCGCCGTCAGATTAGCAAGTTACGCGCCTTAACGTCGCACCAGAGATGCGCCCTTGCTGACTTTGGTGTTTTATCTTCCCAGTCATCATATTTGTGAAATAAGTCACAATTCATCCATTTTCTGGCGGAATATTATGCTTCAGCGGCAGAGCCCGAAACCGCGCATTCCCAGATGGAAATGGTTGGCATGCGCCGCGTTATACTCCGGCCCCAGACCGTTCCCGTAGTAGCCGCAGCTTGCCGCCAGCATGGCTTTCAGCCACGGCTGCGTTTTTGCCGATCTCCAGCCGTTCAGTACCGTAACACGCTCCCCGTTCGCCAGCCGGAAAGCAACGATATCCAGGGCTTCTGCCGTCGCATGCTCGCTGCGCCGCGCGTCAGGCCGGTGGTAAATATTGCGACAGGCAAAGCTGCCGAGATGCTCAATGCGCGTCAGTTCGCTTCCCGTGAAGCGTTTGGTCAGAGGCCGGGCCTGCTGGCTGACGAACAGCGCAGAGCCGAGCGCCAGGGGGCAGCTGGCAAGAAAACTGCCGTTCAGGCTGACGGGGCCGAAGTCACGGACGCGGACGACGTTGCTCAGCGGACACGCTCCGCCGCTGTCCGCGACCGGTTGCGTGCGGATAAGATTTCGTTGATTAGCCTGCGCCAGCAGGTTCACGCAGGCTTCTGGCGTTAAGCGCCGCAGCTTATACTGGGTAATGCGGCCCGGCGGGTCGTCCAGGGACAGCGGCGTGAAAGGGTTGTAGTAAGACGGCAACCAGCGATAGCCCGCCGTTGCGATTGCCCCAAGGATGAAAACGGTCAGCAGCGTTTTTCCTTTCACTCTCCCCCCTCATTGTTCCCCAAAACATTATGGCAGAAGGCCGCGAAACCCGCAGGGCATCGTGGTATGTTATTGGCTTTTCGTCAGACTGGAAGAGAGTGAGATGGCAAAGCAGCGCGTAGGTATTGTCTTTGGGGGAAAATCAGCGGAGCACGAGGTTTCATTGCAATCGGCTAAAAATATTGTCGATGCGATCGATAAAAGCCGTTTTGACGTGGTGCTGCTGGGCATTGATAAACAGGGCCAGTGGCATGTTAACGATGCCAGCCAGTATCTGCTGAATGCCAACGATCCGGCACACATCGCCCTTAATCCTTCGGAAATCAGCGTCGCCACCGTACCCGGCGTTGTGAAAGGTCAGCTCATCGACGCCGGCAATGCGCAGGCTCTCGCCCAGATCGACGTGGTCTTCCCCATCGTTCACGGCACCCTCGGCGAAGACGGTTCCCTGCAGGGGATGTTACGCATGGCCAACCTGCCGTTTGTGGGCTCGGACGTGCTGGGCTCCGCCGCCTGCATGGACAAAGACGTCACCAAACGCCTCCTGCGCGATGCCGGGTTGAATATCGCGCCGTTCGTGACGCTTACCCGCGCCAACCGCGACAAACACAGTTTCGCGCAGGTTAGCGCTGAACTGGGTCTGCCGCTGTTTGTGAAGCCAGCCAACCAGGGCTCCTCCGTGGGGGTCAGCAAAGTCACCACCGAAGCAGAGTTCACGCAAGCCGTCCGTCTGGCGTTCGAGTTCGACCATAAAGTGGTGGTTGAGCAGGGGATTAAAGGCCGAGAAATTGAGTGCGCGGTGCTGGGCAACGATTTTCCACAGGCCAGCACCTGCGGTGAAGTGGTCTTAAACAGCGACTTCTACTCGTACGACACCAAATACATTGATGATAAAGGCGCCCAGGTTGTTGTTCCTGCGGATATCGATCCGGCCATCAACGATAAGATCCGGGCGATCGCCATTCAGGCCTATCAGACGCTCGGCTGCAGCGGAATGGCGCGCGTGGACGTGTTCCTGACGCCGGAGAACGAGGTGGTGATCAATGAAATCAACACGCTGCCGGGTTTCACCAATATCAGCATGTATCCAAAACTGTGGCAGGCCAGCGGGCTTGGCTACTCTGAGCTGATCACCCGTCTGATCGAGCTGGCGCTGGAGCGTCATGCCGCCGACAGCGCCCTGAAAAGTTCCGTTAACGGTTAATCGGCACCTTTAGCCGTCTCCTCCGCTGTCGTCTCTTCAGGACGACGGCGGATAATCAACCCTGCCAGCCAGAAACTGATTACCCAGGTCACCAGGCCCACGGCATAGGTTTGCCAGCCTTTTGCCTCAAATCCCAACAGCCCCACGACGCCGTTAAGAATAAAAATCAGGCCAATAGCAAAAGCGTAGTAGTGCCAGTCACGGCGAAGTTTGGACGTGAGCTTCATAACAACTCCGGCAGGGAAAAAAGACATCCTCTCACAGTTTTACCGCCAGGTCTGTGGCAGATGCGTAAATTCTGAAATGCGATAATGTTTCACTTAAGTTAATAAATTGTGATGTGATGCAGAAATCGACAATCCAGGAGAATTCCTGAGCGTAAATTACCACGATTCTGATATTGACAAATGCGATGACCTGTCAAACTCACCCCGTAAGACGCGTATTAAAACAGAGTGATACCACGGGAGGTCAACATGGCTGACTTTACATTGTCGAAACCGATTTTTGGCGGCAAACCAAAAACCTCCACGGCGGGTAATATCGCGTATGCCCTGTTTGTCCTGTTCTGCTTCTGGGCAGGCTCCCAGCTGCTCAATATGCTGGTACATGCGCCTGGCGTTTATGAACACCTGATGCAAGTGCAGGATAACGGACGCCCGCGCGTTGAAATCGGGTTTGGCGTCAGCACCCTGTTCGGTCTGATCCCCTTCCTCGCGGGTTGTATGATTCTGGGCGTCGTCGCGTTAGTGCTGCGCCTGCGCCGTCGTCATTAAAGCCCCATACAGCGAGCCCGGCGATCGTCCACGCGTTTTGCGAACCAGGCTGTGGTCAGGTTACGCGTGATCTTCGGGCTTTCCAGCTGGATCCCCGGCAGGATAGCCCTCGGTAACGTTTTCCCGCTCTTCTTCTCTGCAAGGGCAAACACCTTTTTGTAGAGATCCGTTTTCTCAAATGCCAGGCTGTCGCCTTTCTCAAGCTGACGGCGAATGTCGCTGTTGCTCATATCAAGCGTTGTCGATAATTTCCGGATCGCCCGCTCGGTGCTTCCCGCCTCGCTGCTGCCGTAGGCGATGAGATCGCCGTCCAGCGCCAGCTTGACGCCGCTTACGCGGCTGACCGCGCTCTGAAATGCCGCGTTACGGCTGGCATACCAGCCCGCGTTAAAGTCTGCGAAGCGGTACAGGGGCTCGCTGTAGTTCGCCGGATAGTTCAGCAGATGATACGTACCGAACCACAGTCCGCCACGCAGGGAGAAGACCTCCTGACGCACCGTACCGTCGATGTTCCACGGGTAGCCGTCGGTATGCTTCTCAGCAAATGCAATGCTCACCTGCATCGGGCCACCGGTGTGAACCGGGTTCAGTGAGCCAAACAGTTTTTGCCCCATCGGCACCATATTAATGAAATCATCAAAGATGGCGCTGAGCTGTTTTTCGGTTTTCACCGTATCCAGCCGTTCGCTGTAGCTTTTGCCGTTTGGCGAGGTGATTTTCAGCGCGGCATGCACGAGGAACACCGGGATATGCATCGATTCCGCGCGGCGGTCGATCTCTTTCCAGGCGATTTTGTTGAGACCCGGCACCACCGGGTCTGACTGGTACATCGACTCCTGCTGCGCCACCGCCAGCACCGAGCAGATATTCTCCTCGGTGGGGGCAATCTTCTGGCTTTCAAAGGTTTTTGCCAGCGCATCCGCCCACGCGTTGCGATCCTTCACGCTGGCGGGCATTTTTTGCCGCACAACGCTTGCGACATCCACGGGCTTCTCGCCCTTTTTAAGCGGAGCAGCCCCTTTTTCGGCACAGCCTGCCAGGACGAGGGCGGCCAGCAAGGACAGCGGTAACGCGCGCGGTACGGCAAAAGACATAGCAACTCCCTGTATTAGCTAAATGTATTGGTGACTTCCTGCAGGTCCCGATCGTCCAGCTCATGTTCAAAGCTGCGCAGACGTTTGTAGATGGACATCAGTTCTACCAGGGTGGTCCACGAGCTGATCAGATACTGGAATGACCCGCGCACCTGACCGAAAACGTTGGTGATCTGCGTCATCAGACCGAGCGTAATCGTACCCGCAACGATCGATGGGAACAGCAGGAACAACCCGAAAACATTATCCACCTGCAGATATAAAATGCGCGCAATATTGAAATACATATAGTGGAAGTAGAGGCGGAAGTAGTTACGGCGTACGGCACCAAACAGCTCGCGAACGGTCGGCGGCGACGCGCGGTTGGCATCATCTTCACCGTAAACCAGCTCTTTACGGTAAGCGGCTTCCACGCGCTGATTTTTAAACTCCAGCCCCGGCAGCTTGATTCCCACGACCGCCAACAGGCCGGTGCCCATCAGCGACCAGACGATTGCGGCAATTACCAGACCATACGGAAGATGGCCAACAATCGGCAGATCCGGCACATGCGCTGAGAGCGTCACCAGCACCGGCAGGAAGGCGATCAGCGTCATGATGGCGTTGATAAAGCTTACCCCCATGTCTTCAAGCGTGGAGGCAAAACGCATAGTGTCTTCCTGCACACGCTGCGCGGCGCCTTCAATATGGCGCAGGTGCTGCCAGTGCGCCATGTAATGTTCGTTCATCGCGGTACGCCAGCGGAAAACATAGTGGCTGACGAAGAAATTGTTCATCACACCGATGATCACCGCAATAAGGGCAATACCGAGGAAGACGCCGACTTCATGGTAGAACTGGTCGATGGTCACCTTATGCGGCGAGCTCAGCGCGGTCTGGATCAAATCGTAGAACGGCGCATACCAGGCGTTGACCGCCACGCCCACTTCCACGAGGAACCAGGTGACAAAGATGATCAGTGATGTGCCAAGAATTGACCAGTACTGCCAGCGATGAGGAGAATAGATGAACCAGAAAATGGCGAACAGCCCCACGCAGAGCATGTAGTAGGCATAGAAAAGCAGATAGCTTATGGACCAGAAGCGCGCTGCGCTAATGGGCACCTCACCTGTCGCTCCTGCGAGGTGCCCCAGCCATGCGCCGCCCCCCGCCTGCCAGAATACGACGGCGATCAGTGCCCAAATAAATGCCGACAGGAAAAAAGGCCCCGGCTTTGGGAAAAAAGACTTAAACATGATACTTCCTTCTTGTTGTTATGGTTGTTGCTGTGCTCAACACATTACCACACGAATACCTTGCCCGAGCCGGTGTCCCGGCTCGGGCAAAAAGGTCAGACCCGTGGGTTGATTATTAGTTCGCTTTCCAGTTTTCGAGAATTGTTTCGGTGCGTTTCACCGCGAGAGGGTTCGCTGGCGCAATGAAGTTCCGCCAGACGTCGTTGTGGTGGTGAATCAGAATTTGCGCTTCAGCAGCCGGGCGGTTGGCGGTGGTATGGGCATCTTCTGCCACGGTAATATGGTAACCCCGGCTGACGCCGTTTTTGATTGTCGCGTCGACACAGTAATCGGTGGCGCAGCCGCAGATGACAAACTCGCGAATGCCCTGCTCGCGTAACAGCGCTTCAAGCGTGGTGTCGTAAAAAGCATCACACGCGGTCTTGGTCACGTACAGCGCGCCAGCAGGTTGGTGGAGTTCAGGCAGCAGTGCAAACCCTTCGCTCCCCTCTTCAAGCCCCCCGGCTTCGGTATGCTGAATAAAAATCACCGTGTCGGCTGCCTGCGTAAGCTGGTTAATAAGAGAGACGCACGTTTCGCGCTGATGACGCGGGGTTTCAAACACCCCGTTCTGCATATCAACCACCATTACCACACGCTTTTCAGACATACCGTTCTCCGTAAAATTGAGTGACACTGGCATCTATCATAAGCCTGATGTCACAAAATGGGAGAGCGCTCGCAGGGAAATTGTTCATATTTACCCATGGTTACGTTTTTCTCGCTATCGTTATGTCATTCGGGGCATTGCACGGTGCCGATTAGTAGTATAAATACCCATTACTTTCCTCATTCACTTCATGGATGCTTTTCGTTGAAACGTTGTCTGCTCTCTTTTGCCGCGCTGTGTGCGGTGAGCTTTTCTACCGCCCAGGCAGCCCAGCCGCTGACGGCACCCGTTTTGGCTTCAGATATCGCCGATCGCTACGCGAACCTTATCTATTACGGCAGCGGCGCGACCGGGATGGCAATGGTGGTCATCGACGGCAACCAGCGCGTTTTCCGCAGCTTTGGCGAAACGCGTCCAGGCAATAACGTTCACCCGCAGCTGGATTCCGTTGTTCGCATCGCGTCCTTAACCAAGCTGATGACCAGTGAAATGCTGGTGAAGCTGCTCGACCAGGGCGTGGTGAAGCTCGACGATCCGCTCAGCAAATACGCACCTCCGGGTGCCCGCGTGCCGACATACCAGGGTACGCCAATTCGCCTTGTGAACCTTGCGACGCACACCAGCGCTCTGCCGCGCGAGCAGCCGGGCGGCGCGGCGCACCGCGATGTTTTTGTCTGGCCAACGCGCCAACAGCGGTGGAACTACCTGAGCACCGCCACGCTAAAAACGGCCCCGGGATCGCAGGCCTCGTACTCAAACCTGGCGTTTGACCTGCTGGCGGATGCGCTCTCCGCGGCGGCGGGCAAACCTTATCCGCAGCTGTTTGAAGAGCAGATCACGCGTCCGCTGGGTATGAAAGACACTACCTTTACTCCTTCCCCGGATCAGTGCCGTCGCCTGATGGTGGCGGAGAAAGGCGCAAGCCCGTGTAACAACACGCTGGCAGCCGTGGGCAGCGGCGGGGTCTACTCCACCCCGGGCGACATGATGCGCTGGATGCAGCAGTTCCTCTCTTCAGATTTCTACGCGCGCAGCAGCCAGGCCGATCGTATGCAGACCCTGATTTATCAGCGCGGCCAGTTGCAGCGCGTCATTGGGATGGACGTGCCGGGTAAAGCCGACGCGCTCGGCCTGGGATGGGTTTATATGGCACCGAAAAATGGCCGTCCGGGCATTATTCAGAAAACGGGCGGTGGCGGCGGGTTCATTACCTATATGGCGATGATCCCGCAGTCCAACGTGGGCGCGTTTGTGGTGGTTACCCGTTCTCCGCACACGCGTTTCGTTAATATGAGTGATGGCATTAATAACCTGGTGGCCGAGCTGAGCGCCAACAAAGCACAGGTGCTTACCGCGTCTAATTGATCTTAATATTCCGTGGGCAAGCGGTTGATGCTGACCAGCTTGCCCCGGCTCATATTAATGTAGTTACCTTGCCGCAGAGCGGCGAGAACCTCAGCAACAACTGAACGCGAAATACGTGTACTCTGTTGAATATGATTCATCACACCAATTTTTGAACGCAGCGTTTCATCCCACTCCGCCATATTCAGCAGCATGGCGCGGATCTGATGATAGGAATTATTTCCCACCAGCTGCATATCACGTTTTTCAAGCATGTAATTTATCCAGGATAACCAACCGAAAGCCTCTTTCCATAACGCGTTCTGTTGTATAAGTTGACGGGTGGTTTCAGTGGACAAATAAAAACCCGTGCAGGGTGTTTTGGCTATCACTTTATATTCCCGATAGTGATTAATCATTACTGTGGACAGCCCCAAAATAAACGGGGCTTTCGCGATACCCACAAGCAGTTCATCGGAATGACGACAGATTTCGATTATACCGGTTTGTAATACGGTCGTACGGGGTTCATGACACTCACCAGATGTAATTAATTGTTGTGGAGCATATTTAAAAGGGGTACTGGCTGATTTCAGACACTGTTCGAGCCGGCTTAATTCAGAAAGTGGTTTCGCATTAACATTCATGCAGACCTCAAGACATCCGTATTTGTCGGTTCAATATTGTTTTTATGAATAAAAAAGCGGGGGGATATCCTCCCCCACTTTTATGCATTACCAGGTATACTTCACACCCAAATTGGCGCCCCAATTCTGGTCAACGTCGCCGCCGCCCAGATAAGTGGCATCCGTATACGCACTGAAGTTCTTCGTGAAGCTGAACTGGGTGCCCAGCCCGACCCGCACAGCGGAGCCTTTCACACCGTTATCAATGCTGTCACCGTTAATATCAGCGTTGTTATCGGCATCGTCGTAGACGTAGGCCAGTTTGAAGTAAGGCGTCAGGGCCTGATCGCCACCGTAGTTGAAGGTATAACCCGTATCCACTCCCAGCTCATAACGCAGGCTATCGTAAGATTGACCATCCATGCGCATATCATTGCTGAGGCGATAATCATCACCTGACTGGAAGAGCCCAGACACGGCTGCGTATGGCGTGACATAGCCGGAAAGGTCTGGTTTCCAGTCATAGCCCAGTTTCAGCCCAAAACCAACGGCGTCATTGGTGGTGTTGCCGTCAACATATTGACCGTTGCTCATGTTAGCAGACAGATCGCTGTTGAAGCGGGTATAGCTCAGGGAGCTGTCGAGGAAGAGATCGTTCATGAACTTCGCTGATGCATAGATCATCGCCGTCTGGCTGTCCTGATCGACCTGGCCGGTACGATCGCTGATATCCCCCTTCGCGAAACCTGCCGCACCACCGACAATCCACTTCGCATTATTACCGTCAATCTGCGTATCCAGACCAACCATAATACCGCTCACATCCTGGTCGTAGCTAATAACGCCATTGTCGCCGTCGAAGTTACCCCCGAAGTAGCTCACCCACGCCCCGCCGTTATCCGCCAGGCCGTGACGGCTGTTAGTCAGACGCGTACCTACGGTATCCTGCTGCAGATTCCAGATGTTGGTATTGGCTGATGGGATGCTCAGCGCCATATTGGCGGAGTCGGTCAGCTCTTTCTGCTGGAGGACAACGGAGTCACCCTGCTGCTGCGCCTGGTAGGTGTAAGCACCTAAATCGGCTTTGTTTGCGGCTGTCAAGCTGGCTGCGGTGCCCGTGTTGCTGTCATAAACGTGGATAATTTCCTTGTTTTTATAATCAGCAACGGAACCCGCTCCAGTCGCATCATCGATGCGCACTTTGTAGTTACCGCTAACGTCACCGTTCACAGCCAGATGACCGTCAGAATTCAGCGCGACGACGCCATAGTCGTACTCCGCCTGATACGGATCGTTGGTAATATAGCGTGCGTTGTTCAGATCGCTATTCAACACATAATCGCGGCTGGCAACATTCAGCACACCACCATCGGTGAGTACCATATTGTGCGTATCAATCTGGCCCAGACCCAGCGCCAGTTCAGCACCATTGTCTACGGTAATGGTGTTGGCATAGAGTTCTGCCGTCTCTTGCGTCAGCGCTGTACGGCTATAGCTGTCCAGATACAGACTGTCGGTCGCGACGGCACCGCTGTCGCCAATATTCAGCGTTGAAGCATTGGTCAGCGTAATGGAGTCCGCCAGCAGTCCAGAGTTTTCTACATTCACCTGCGACTGATTATTCACCGCCAGCGTATCGATGTTAGAAACTTTACGGGTATCCCACTCGGAGCCCTGATCCAGCGTAACGTTGAACAACCCGCTTTGATAGACCTCTTCACCCGCAACATGACCATTACTGTCATAGGTGGAATCAGGCCAGATGCTGTCAGGAGAAAGGGTGCTCCAGTCAACATCGCTGTATCCTTGGCCGTACATCCGGGAGGTGCCAATAGCTTCAACACTCGACTGAGCTGCACCCACCCATTTACTGCCGTTGGTCAGCGTGACATCGAGCCTATCGGTACCGTCCCAGCCGTTAGTGGTTGGGTTATACACACCGTCGTCAGTGGTATCGGTTTCCGGGTCGCCATTCTCGTAGAAGTTGTTATCAAAGGTGCTGGAGAACAGGATGTCGCCGGTGACGGTAGAATGATCAAAGATAGCTGTCGTCTGCATCGCATTATCAGACGCGCTCGCGGCGACGATCAGCGCCGCGTCATCCGCGCCCGTCGCGTTGGTTTCACCATAGTCGCTCGGCTTAGCCGTCTGGCCGTAGAACCCGCTGGTCCCCAGATCGCTGTACGCACCGGAGGTCAGCACAGAGTCTTTCATCACCAGCGTATCGGTAAAGACATTGCTGCTGTCAGCAACGCCTTCAACACCGTCGTATGGTGTGTTATCGAGTTCCTGATAACCCTGCGTCAGCGTGATACCCGCGATGTGGGAATTGTTCTGAATAACGATATCAGATTCAACGTCCAGAGTGATTGCGTTACCCAGACCATAGGTGTCCAGATAATCCGTTTCAGTAGCTTCGCCATTGACGACGTCATACGCGTAATGCTCGTAGGTATCGTTGATGGTGGAGTTATTAACCGTCAGGCTAAAACGATCATACTGGGCATGACTGGTACCGTCGGTATCCACGCCATCCGCACACGTCGTGGTCATACACTCTGACGTGATCATGCCGTTAATAGTGCTATTAGAAATACTTAACGCGTTCGCACGACCATTGATTCCATCATCCAGATAGTATGTTGAAATAACACCGTTCACCGTTGATTGATTAATCACCGGATAAATATCACCATCGTGGGTAACGTCTGAGTAATCCCAGTCAGCGTAGCCATAATACCATGGGCCAGATGCTGTATTATCATATCCAAAAGTATTATATGTCGTGCCGGAAATATCCTTCGCATTGGCCTGAGAAGCGATAGCCAGGGTACAGGCTAATGCAAGTTGAGATACAACCAGTTTCTTTTTCCATATTTGCATTGGGTCATCCCTCCTCAGGGACGTAAGCAAGTTTATCCATCAAACCATTTGGCAATATTTTATTGCCGGGGGGATTATGCATTTCCATTTCGAAAAGGTTCAATGAATGTTTCCATTAAGTCCGTATCCAGACCAATAACACTTCAATACGATAAACGCATAGGGCATCGTAGATAAATATCATAAAAACAAAACGTTAAAATACAGGCACGCCAATACAAAACACACAACAACAAAAAATAGATTATTTTTAATGATGCATTCCCATTAATATAGAAACAACACGAATACCTCCTCTCTTTTTAGCAATACATCGCCCTGTATTATATATATTGATGATATGAAACTGACTGGCCGCATTTCGCAAAAACAAAATGCCCACTTTAGTAAAACACCTGTCTTCACTTTGAGGTACACTAACCTTCTTTGTTCCACAAACATCAGGCATATCATGACCGATTTAATTGCACGTCCCCGCCGCCTGCGTAAGTCACCTGCACTGCGCGCTATGTTTGAAGAGACAACACTGACCTTAAACGATCTGGTGTTGCCGATTTTTGTCGAAGAAGAGATTGATGACTACAAAGCCATCGAAGCCATGCCGGGCGTGATGCGCATTCCAGAAAAACATCTGGCGCGCGAGATCGAACGTATCGCCAACGCGGGGATCCGCTCGGTGATGACCTTCGGCATCTCCCACCATACCGATGCGACCGGCAGCAATGCCTGGAAAGAAGATGGCCTCGTTGCCCGCATGTCCCGTATCTGCAAAGAGACCGTGCCGGAAATGGTGGTCATGTCCGATACCTGTTTCTGCGAATACACCTCCCACGGCCATTGCGGCGTGCTGTGTGACCACGGCGTGGACAACGATGCCACCCTGCTGAACCTCGGTAAGCAGGCGGTCGTGGCTGCCGCTGCGGGTGCGGATTTCATCGCGCCGTCTGCCGCGATGGACGGCCAGGTTCAGGCGATCCGTCAGGCGCTGGACGCGGCTGGCTTCACCGATACCGCCATCATGTCCTACTCCACCAAATTTGCCTCCTCCTTCTACGGCCCGTTCCGTGAAGCAGCGGGTACGGCGCTGAAGGGCGATCGTAAAACCTACCAGATGAACCCGCTGAACCGCCGGGAAGCGATTCGCGAATCCCTGCTCGACGAAGCTCAGGGTGCAGACTGCCTGATGGTGAAACCGGCTGGCGCATACCTCGATATTCTGCGCGACATCCGCGAACGCACCGAACTGCCGCTGGGGGCATACCAGGTGAGCGGTGAGTACGCGATGATCAAATTCGCCGCGCTGGCAGGGGCAATTGACGAAGAGAAAGTGATCCTCGAAAGTCTGGGGGCGATCAAACGCGCGGGCGCGGATCTGATCTTCAGCTACTTCGCGCTGGATCTGGCCGAGAAAAAAATCCTCCGCTAATCTTCACCAAACTGCAATACAACCGACATCTGCTCCTTCTACTGTCTTCGCAAGACGGCAGGAGGAGTAATCATGTTTAGCCTCGATAGCGTTCTCGACGATCTTTGGCCTCAGGCGAGGCCTGCACCCTGGCAAAAAAGTCTGTTAAAAAGGCTGTTTTACGAAGACGAATTCCAGCAGTTTGCCGCCGCTCACCGCCACCTGAAAGGACTGGATATGGTGGAGCAAGTTCTGGAGCACCTTGATATTCTCTGCACCGTTTCCGCCCGCGATCTCGAACAAATCCCCGAACATGGCCCGCTGGTCATTATTGCCAACCACCCGACGGGCACGCTGGACGGGCTGGCGCTGATGTACGCCGTCTCCCGCGTGCGACGCGACGTTAAAGTCGTGACCAACCGGATGCTGACCCACCTTGAGCCCCTCAGTTCGCTGTTTATTCCGGTGGACAATATGGGCGGCAGAACGGCGAAGTCGTCGCTTGTGCAAATGGAGCAGCATCTGCAAAACGCGGGCGTGCTGATCTTCTTCCCGGCAGGAGAAGTTTCGCGGCCCACGCGCAAAGGCATTCGCGATAAGAAATGGCACTCTGGCTTTATCAAACTCGCCAGCAAGCTGCGCGCCCCGCTGCTGCCGGTGCATATTCAGGCACACAATAGCCTGCTCTTTTATGCCAGCACGCTGGTGTCGCCGACATTGTCGATGCTGCTGCTGATGCAGCAGATGTTCCGCCGACGCCATAGCCAGCTGCCGATTAAAATCGGCCAGCAGATCGCCTGGCATCACTGGCATAGCGCCACCCTTTCGTCGCGTGAGATGGCCGAGCAGTGCCGTCAGCACGTGATGCGTCTTGGCAAGGGATTGCCTGGCGTCTTTAAAACCCAGTGCGCCATCGCCCGTCCGGAAGACCGGGCCACCCTGAAACGCGAGCTGGCGCAGGCCGAGTGTCTGGGGAAAACCAGCGACGGCAAAACCATCTACCTGTGGCAGCGCAACGGGCAGGAAGAGGCGCCTCTTCTGCGCGAGCTGGGCCGCCTGCGCGAGATTGCGTTTCGCGCGGTGGAGGAAGGAAGCGGTAAACGCCGGGACACCGACAGCTACGATGACGATTATCTGCACCTGATCCTGTGGGATGATGAAGACTTAGAAATTGTCGGTGCGTATCGCTTTATGCCAACGGCCATGCAGGTCGAAAAACGCGGCGTTGACGGGCTGTACAGCTACAGCCTGTTCCACTACGACGACAAAATGCAGGACGTTCTGGAACACGGCATTGAGCTCGGGCGCAGCTTTATTCAGCCGCGCTACTGGGGACGTCGGGGGCTGGACTATCTGTGGTCCGGCATCGGGGCTTACCTGGCGCGTTACCCACACTACCGCTATCTGTTTGGCCCGGTCTCCATCTCCGGCGGATTACCGCCTGCGGCACGGGATCTGCTGGTGGCCTTTTACCGCCTGTGGTTCCCGGCAACGCATCCGTTGGCCGCGTCACGTCAGCCGTATCCGGCGTCGTTACCGGACGTGCTGGCACAGTTTGGCGGCGTGGATTACGTGGACGATCTGACGAAGCTGAAATCCCTGCTCGGTAATCTGGGCTGCGGTATACCGCCGCTGTACAAACAGTATTCCGAGCTGTGCGAGCCGGGCGGCGTGCAGTTTATTGATTTCGGCAGCGACCCGGCGTTCAACGACTGCGTCGACGGGCTGGTGCTGGTGGATTTGTGCTACCTGAAGGCGAACCGCTATCAGCGGTATATTGAGGCGCACCTTTAACCCCGTTGCCCGGTGGCGCTACGCTTACCGGGCCTACAATGGAACGTAGGCCGGGTAAGGCAACGCCGCCACCCGGCAATCAAGGCGCACGATAAAACGGCTTATCCCCCAGAATCGTCGCCCGCTGCATAATCCTTCGTTGCGGCAGATAATCCGCATTGGCATAGTGCTGCGTCACGCGGTTATCCCAGATCGCCAGGTCGTTTTCCTGCCAGCGCCAGCGCACCTGAAACTCCGGCTTAGTGATATGCGCGAACAGGAATCCCAGCAGCGCTTCACTCTCTTTTTCCGTCACGTCCACGATGCGCGTCGTGAACCCTTCGTTCACGAACAGCGCCTGTTTGCCCGTGACCGGATGGGTGCGCACCACCGGGTGCAGCAGCGGCGGATGCTTCGCCACCGCCTCCTGCCAGCGCAGGCGCTCCTCTTCGGTTTTACGGTACTTGTATTCCTGGAACGATTTTTTAAAGTCGTGCTCCGCCCGCAGTCCACTCAGCAGCGTCCGGAACGGCGCGGAGAGCGCCTCATACGCTGCAATCCCGCTGGCCCACAGCGTATCGCCGCCGGTTTCCGGCAGCAGCTTCGCCGCCAGAATCGCCCCGGCGGGCGGCGTCTCAATAAAGGTCACGTCGGTATGCCAGTTGTCGTTGTCCGGCGGGTTATCGTTATGGGTGTCGAGAACGATAATTTCCTCCACCCCTTCCGCATGCGGATAGACCGGGTGGATGTGCAGGTCGCCAAAACGCAACGCCAGCGCGCGCTGCTGCTGCGGGGTGATTGCCTGCTCGCGCAGGAACACCACCTGATGGCGCAGCACGGCGTGGTACAGCTGCTCGAACTGGTTGTCGCTCAGCGGCCGGGTCACATCCAGGCCCGACACCTGCGCGCCAATGTACGGCCCCAGCGGGGTAATGATCAGACGTTCACTCATTGTATTTCTCCATGCCAGGGCGTCAGGCGGCGCTGTAGCGCGCGCAGCCCCAGTTCTAATCCGAAGGCGATGACGGCAATCACCGCTATCCCCGCCAGTACCACGTCAGTCGCCAGGAACTCCCCCGCCGACTGCACCATAAAACCAAGGCCGCGCGTGGCCGCAATCAGCTCAGCCGCCACCAGCGTGGACCAGCCCACGCCGAGGCCAATGCGCAGACCGGTTAAAATCTCCGGCAGCGCGCCAGGTAAAATCACGAACAGCAGCACCTGCGCGCGGCTGGCCCCCAGCGACTGCGCCGCACGGATCCGCACCTGCTGGGCACTCTTCACGCCCGCCAGCGCCGACATGGCAACCGGGGCAAAAATCGCCAGATAAATCAGCAGGATTTTTGACGTTTCGCCGATGCCGAACCAGATCACCATCAGCGGCAGATATGCCAGCGGCGGCACCGGACGGTAAAGCTCAATCAGCGGGTCGAGAATGCCGCGCACCGTCGGGCTCAGGCCCATCGCGATCCCAACCGGAATCCCGATAATCACCGCCGCCAGCAGCGCTACCAGAATGCGCGCCAGGCTTGCGCCCAGGTGTTGCCAGAGCGTGGCATCCATAAAGCCCTGCGGCCCGGCGATGGTAATGAGTTTTGCCAGCACCTGCCCCGGCGGCGGCAGAAACAGCGGGCTGATCCACGCCTGCGCCGCCACTATCCACCACACCGCCAGCAGCACCAGCAGCGTGCCCACGCTCAGCGTAAACTGCCGGGAGAACGGCCAGCGTACAGTAAGGCGTGTGCGGCGCGTTTTTTCACTGAAGACGATGCTCATGAGAAAGCCTCCCGCTGTTCGAACACGCGGCTTAAGACGTATTCCCGTTGCTCAATAAACCGCGGGTCGGATTTGATGCTGCGCACGGGCTCTCCCGCGACGTAGCGGCGGGCGAATTCGAGCGGCAGACGCTCCAGCACGCGCCCCGGCCCCGGCGATAGCAGCACCAGCTCGGTCGCCATAAACACCGCCTCTTCGATGTCGTGGGTAATCAGCAGCACCTGCTTGCCCGTCTCATGCCACAGGCGCAGCAGCAGGGTCTGCATCTGCTCGCGGGTGAAGGCATCCAGCGCCCCGAACGGCTCGTCCAGCAGCAATAGCTGAGGGTTTGCCGCCAGCGCGCGGGCAATGCCAACGCGCTGACGCTGGCCGCCGGAAAGCTGCCAGATAAAGCGTTTTTCAGCCCCTTCCAGACCGACCTTTTTCAGCATCTCCCGCGCCGTTGCCAGCCGTTGTTCACGGCCAACGCCCGCCAGCTGCAGGCCAAAGGCCACGTTTTCCTGTACGTTGCGCCACGGCAACAGCCCCTCATTCTGGAAGACCACGCCGCGCTCTGCGCCCGGGCCCTCCACCTTTTTGCCTTCCAGTTGAATGGTGCCGTACTGATACGGTACAAACCCGGCGATCAGATTCAGCAGCGTGGTTTTTCCGCACCCTGACGGGCCGAGCACCACCAGCAGTTCACCGCTGTCCAGCGTCAGGTTGATGTCCTCCAGCGCGGGTTTACCACCGTAATCGGCGTACAGGTTCGTAATATTCAGCATGGCGGACTCCTTATTTCACAAAACGATCGGTCACGTACTGGCTGTAATCCGCCGCCACCGCGGGCACTTTGCCCTGCTCCTTCAGGAAGGTGGCGGTATCGACAATCGCTTTATTTACCGGCCCGGTCAGCTGCTGCACCTGCTGCGCGGGCGTCAGATAGGTATTGCCTTTCACCAGCCCCGGTACGTCCGCTTCCGGCACGCCGCTCAGGCGGGAGAGTTTTTCCAGGTTGGCGGGCTGCTTCAGCCATTCATCCGGGTTACTGATGTACGGCTGCTGGGCGTCGATCGCGCTTTTAGCGAAGGCTTTGACTACCTCTGGATGCTTCTCGGCAAAGTCTTTGCGCACCACCCACACGTCGAGGGTTGGCGCCCCCCACTGGCCCACTTTTTCGGAGTCGGTCAACACGGTGCCGTCTTTTTCCAGCTCGTTCACGGCGGGCGCCCAGACATAAGCGCCGTCAATGTCGCCGCGCTGCCAGGCCGCAATAATCGCCGGAGGTTGCAGGTTGAGAATTTGTACCTGACCCGGCTTGATGCCCCAGTGTTTGAGGGCTGCCAGCAGGCTGTAATGGGTGGTGGAAATGAACGGTACGGCGATACGCTTGCCGATCAGATCTTCCGGTTTGGTGATGGTTTTCTTCACCACCAGCGCTTCGGAACTACCGAGCTGCGAGGCGAGCAGGAAAACTTCAATCGGCACCTGCTGGCTGGCCGCCACCGCCAGCGGGCTGGAGCCGAGGTTGCCAATCTGCACGTCGCCGGAGGCCAGCGCCCGCACGATGGCCGCGCCGCTGTCGAACTTGCGCCAGTCGACGTTCGCGCCGCTCTCTTTAGCAAAGGTATTGTCCGCCTGCGCGACCTTCGCCGGTTCCGCAGAGGTTTGATACGCGACGGTGACGTCCACCGCCTGTGCCTGAAATGCCCACAGCGCCAGCGCGCCAAGAAATGTGATTCGCGATGAAATTGCCATAATGCCTGCTCCCCTTGTTGTTATGAGGGCAGTATTTCCGGCGCGGGAATTTTGATAAAGGAATAAAAATGAATCGCTCATAACGATTCGTTTTTAGATAAAAAGCGGGAAAGGATAGTTGGTTTTGTGCGGTTGGTTTTTTCCCCTCACCCTCTCCCCAAAGGGGCGAGGGGATTGTTCACTGCCCGCATTAAACCTCAGCGCTGCGCGTTCAGCTCCGCAATATCCTTCGGCGTGGTGCGACAGCATCCGCCGATTAACTTCGCTCCCGCTTCCAGCCACTGAGGTAAATATCCCGCCAGCGTCTCGCACGATTCACCGTGGTGATGCCAGGTTTTGGTTACCGCATCATAATGCTCGCCCGAGTTCGGGTAGACCACCAGCGGCAGCGATGTCAGGTTGTGCAGGTGCTTCAGCGCCGCGGTGGTGTTTTCCAGCGCGATACAGTTGATGCCCAGCGCGACGACCTGCGGATAGTGCTCCAGAGAAGAAACCACCTCCCGCAGCGGCGTGCCGTCGCTCAGGTGCTCGCTGTCCCGCAGGGTAAAGGAGAACCACGCCCGGGCGCGGGGGTACTCGGCCAGAAGCGCCACCAGTGCCTTAATCTCCGCAAACGAGGGCAGCGTTTCGCAGGCCAGCAGGTCTGCCCCTGCATCCAGCAGTGCTTCCACGCGCGGGCGGTGGAATTCTGTGAATTCTTCGACGCTGCGCACGTAGTCGCCACGATATTCTGAGCCATCCGCCAGATACGCGCCGTACGGCCCAACGGAGCCCGCTACCAGCAGCGTGCCCGCATGCGGGTTTTCGGCCAGGTACGCTTCGCGCGCCTTACGCGCCAGCTCCACGCTTTTACCAATCAGCGCGCGGGACTGCGCCTCGTCCAGGCCGCGCGCTGCAAAACCCGCAGGCGTGGCCTGGTAGCTGGCGGTGATCGCCACCTGGGCACCTGCGCGGTAGTAATCAAGATGCACTTCGCGGATAAGATCCGGGTTTTCTACCAGCACTTTGGCAGACCAGAGGCTGTCTGCAAGGTTACAGCCGCGCGCTTCCAGCTCCGTTGCCATTGCGCCATCCAGCACCACAAACGGCTGTTTTTCGAGGATGGCGGTAAGCGGATTATTCTGCGACATGTTCAGGCTCCTGCGATGTCATATTTCGGGTCAGGTAGTAGGCACCATAACACAGGGCGACGAACGGGAGCCCGCAATAAAGGGCAATACGCTGGCTCGGGTCAAACCACAGCCCGACGCAGGCCACCACGCAGAGAATAAAGCCCAGCACCGGCACCAGCGGATACCACGGCGCGCGGTACTGCAGCGCAGAGAGCGGCTGGCCGGACTGCAGATGGCGACGACGGAAAACGAAGTGCGACGCACAGATGCTGATCCACACCGCCACCACCGCAAAGCCAGAAATGGCCGAGAGCGCCACAAACACCGTGTCCGGGGCCACCACGCTTGAGAACAGCGCCAGCACGCCGCCGAGCATGGAAACCGAGAGCGCCGTCAGCGGCACGCCGTTTTTGTTCACGCGAGCAAAGCAGCGCGGGAGCGTTTTCTCATTCGAGAGCGACCACAGCATGCGGCCAGACGCGTACAGCCCGGAGTTCGCCGCCGAGAGGATCGCCGTCAGGATCACGAAGTTAAAGATATCAGCCGCATAAGGAATGCCGACCTTCTCAAACACCAGCACGAACGGGCTCTTTTCCACGCCCGCCTGCTGCATCGGGATCAGCGCCGCCAGCACAAACACGGTGCCGATAAAGAAGATGATCAGCCGCGCGATGGTGGTGCGGATTGCGACCGGAATCACCTTGTGCGGATTTTCGGTTTCCCCCGCCGCGATGCCGATAAGCTCGGTTCCGGAGAAGGCAAAGTTCACCGCCACCATGGTCATCAGGATCGGCAGGCCGCCGTGCGGGAACCAGCCCTCGGCAGTAAGGTTGCTTAAGCCCGGCGCGGGTGAACCGTCCTGCATCGGGATAAAGCCAAAGACCGCCGCCCCGCCGAGGATAATAAAGGCGATGATGGTGATGACCTTCACCAGCGAGAACCAGAATTCACCTTCGGCAAAGAAGCGCGTGGAAATGACGTTAAGGCCGAAAATCACCACGCAGAAGACCACGCACCACGCCCAGACGGGCACCTGCGGGAACCAGTACTGCATACAGAACCCGGCGGCGGTAAAGCTCGATCCAAGCGCCACCGTCCAGGTTAGCCAGTAGAGCCACGCCACGGTGTAGCCCGTCGCCGGGCCAAGATAGCGGGCGGCGTAGACGTGGAACGCGCCGGTTTCCGGCATCGCCACGGAGAGTTCGCCCAGACACTGCATCACCAGCCAGACCACCAGCGCGCCGATCAGGTACGCCAGCAGCGTGCCTGCCGCACCGGTGGTGGAAATGATATATCCGGTATTGAAAAATAACCCTGTCCCAATCACGCCGCCCAGCGAGAGCATAATCAGGTGGCGTGTTTTCATGGTGCGCTTAAGCTGTCCATTTTCTTGTTGTGTTTGCATATCACCTTCTATACGTATGGACATCTAAACATCCAAAGAAGGTGTGTTATACCGCGATTGTTAATAAAAAGCTAGATGACCAGACGCAAACGGGCGCGCCGCGCACTGAGTCTGGGATGGGTTGTGAGGATCACATAGAGAATCGGACGCCAGGCCATAAGCACCTCCGCAAGCAGATACTTACAGCATGGTGCGGGTGCGTGCGTTCTTCGGTCAGTCGAAAGTGGTATCCATGAAGAGCGGACTCATACCGCAACACCGTCCGTAGGCCGGGTAAGGCGCAGCCGCCACCCGGCGGAAGGGTTGGTAAATCCTAAAATCAGTTCTATAGTCGTCACAGTTTCTTAGTAACCAGGACTGACTGATGCGCTTTAACGGACTGACCAAAGGTTTCTTTATTTTTATTCTCGCCCTTGTCACCTGGGCTTTCTTCGACGTGCTGTCGCCCTACTTCTCCGCGATACTGTGGGCCGCTATTCTGACCGTCATTTTTAACCCGGTAAAAAACAAGCTGCGCGCCGCGCTGGGGGATCGCAACGGACTGGCCTCGCTGCTGACGATCGGCATTATCTGCCTGATCGTCTTTATCCCGCTGATGGTGATCTTCTCCTCGCTCGCCATTGAGCTGAACGTGGTTTACACGAAGCTCCAGGAGAACAACACGCAATTCCCGGAAGTGGTGGCGAGCATCTTCAACCACCTGCCGGACTGGGCCAGCGGCTTCCTGGCGGATCACAACCTGACCAACGCGGCGCAGATCCAGAAAAAACTCTCCGATGTCGCGCTGCAGGGCGGGCAGTATCTGGCGGGCAGCGCGTTTTTGATCGGCAAAGGCACGTTTGGCTTTGCGATTAGCTTCGGCATCATGCTTTATCTGCTGTTTTTCCTGCTGAAGGATGGGCCGTATCTGGTGCGTCAGATCCTCGATTCCCTGCCGCTGTCTGATTTTGTTAAACAGCATCTGTTCGCTAAATTCGTCGGCGTCTCCCGGGCGACGGTGAAAGGGACGGCGGTGGTGGCCGTGGTTCAGGGCACGCTCGGCGGGATCGCGTTTGCCATCGTCGGCATTGACGGCAGCGTGCTCTGGGGCGCGCTGATGGCGTTCCTGTCGCTGGTTCCCGCCGTAGGCTCGGCGATTGTCTGGGTGCCAGCCGCCATCTTCCTGTTCGCCACGCACCAGCTCTGGCAGGGGCTGTTTATTGTTGGCTTCTTCGTGATTATCGTCGGGCTGGTGGACAATATTCTGCGCCCGCTGCTGGTGGGAAAAGACACCAAAATGCCGGACTACCTGATTCTGATCACTACCCTCGGCGGCATGGAGCTGTACGGCATTAACGGCTTTGTGATTGGGCCGCTCATCGCCGCGCTGTTTATCGCCTGCTGGAACCTTTTCTCCGGACGCGATCACGCAGGCAATGCTGAAGAGCTGGACGCGGATTTCATCGAAGAGGGAAAAAACCCTCCAGATTTGTAGGGATGTGACGATAACGACCACACCAGGCGGCGCTGTGCCGCCTTTTTTTTCGCCTTAAATCAAACGTTTTCTATAATTTGAAGAACGCCATCCTCTTCATGTTGTAAAAGGATCTCCAGGTGCGAATCGCGACAATAACAAACTGGGCCTACGGTGCCACAGTCTGCCTGACTATCGCCTCCGGCATTATCATGCTGATGGCCTCCGGTGCGGATACCGCTGAACGTCAGGCCATTGAACAACGTCAACGTTTTGATGAGCTTACCGAAAATATTGAAACCGATGCCTGGATACAATCCGATTTAGCGCGCCTGTACGTCATCAAAAAAGACCCGCAGATCCTCAGAGAATATAACCAGTCAGAAAACAGCCTTAAGAACATTGAGCTGAAGCTGGAAAAACTGCAGGACAGCGGTGCTTCTGATGACGAGCTGGCCCTGCTGCATGATGGCCTAAAGATCATCGATCAACTGCAGGACGAGCAGCAGACGGCACTGACGAGCGCGGCACAGGGTGAAGATGAACAGGCCGTTGCCCTGCTCTATGGCATGCCCTACGAGCAGGAGCTTGAGCGCGCGCAAACCCAGATCGATCGCTTTCGCCAGATACTCGACAAGCGTGTGATTGCCTCCGTGCGGGAGGCGACGAAAAAATCGAAAGCGCTGCGCACGGCCTCTGAAGTGATGGTTGGCCTGACCGCACTGCTGTTTTTGTTTGTTCTTGGCTTCATACTGAAACGCCGCGTGCTCCGCCCGGTGGTACGCCTGAGCGACGTGGTGCACCGCCTGGCATCGCAGGATTACGCCGTCGAAACGCCCAACTTCAGCCAGATTGATGAGATTGGTGATATGGCCCAGGCCATCCGCATCTTTCGTGAAAACGGCCTTGCGCGACAGCGTCTGGAAAAGGAGCGCGATGTCGACTGGGCCATCCGCGAGCTGCTGGCGCGCATGACCCAGCGACTGCAGGGGTGTGAAAGCTTTGACGACGTGATTAACGTGGCGGAGCTGTTTGCGCCCAATATCGCGCCGGGGATAGCGGGCCGGCTCTACGTTTTTGACCGCGATCCGTGGCAAATGCGCTGTGCCGCGCAATGGCTGTCGCCGGCCGGTGAAGAGACGACGTTCCACCCCGATGCGTGCTGGGCCGTGCGTCGCGGTCAGAGCCACCCGCCTGTTAACGGTGAGCCGGATATCGCCTGCTATCATCTCCCTCCATCTCAGGCGGAAAGCGCGCTGTGCGTGCCGCTTATCGCCCAGGGCGAAGCCATTGGGTTGCTCTCGTTCCAGAACATTACTCCGGAGAATGCCCCTGCACGGGCGTATCTTGAACTGATGGCCGAGGCGCTCGGGCTGGCGCTGGCCAACCAGCGCCTGCGTGACGCGCTGCTGGAAAAAGCCTTATTTGACCCGCTCACCGGCCTGCGTAACCGTCATCATCTTGAAGACACCCTGCACACGCAGATGACGCAGGCAATGCGCAACAGCGAGCCGTTAAGCTGCATGATGATCGACATCGATCACTTCAAGAGTATTAATGACCGCTTTGGTCACGAGGCGGGCGATCAGGTGATCAAAAGCGTGGCGTCGATTGTTCAGCGGGTCGCGCATGACAGCGGCCTGGCATTCCGCTACGGGGGGGAAGAGTTTCTGGTTCTGCTTCCCGGTGCCGATGATCAAGAGGCGCACGCCTGCGCGCAGAAGATTTACAATGGCGTGCATGAGCTGTCGCTTCGCTACGGACTGACTGAGATTGGGCCGGTGGATGTGTCGATTGGCATCGCCAGCTATCCGGAACATGCCCAGAGCGACAACCTGCTGCGCGCCGCGGACGTGGCACTGTACCGGGCGAAAGAGCTGGGCCGGGCGCGCATTGTAAGCTTTGGGATGCTGGAAGCGGTACACGCCCGAAGGACTGGTGCTGAGTGATTGCACACTCGCTGCTTTTAAAAAACTCCGCACTAAAAAGCAGATCCACTCTGTTAACGGGCAGCCTTATCGCATCATCATCACCGGGCTGAACAACGTTCGCGCCCAGCTGGATAATCGTTAAATACGAGTGCGCCATCCGTTGGGTGCCGTTTTTTTGGTTTTTCTGAAAAGTAAATCCGTGACGTGAGAAAATATTAATCAATTAAAACGATCGTTTTTTAAACGCAGGAGAGTTTCTTCAAGTAGCGGTATCGTGTTTCAAAAAATCAGGCCTCGTTCAACAACCGAACATTTAACATTAACATGTTGATTTGCAAGTGTTTTTAAAAGGCAAAAGTATAAAAGTCATCGTGTCTTAACAAAATACATAAACTCATTTGATAACTAAATTATAATCCTTATACATGAGACAAAAATGGAGGCCAAAATGCGACTAATCCTAATGCTGTTATGCTGTCTGGTACAGAGTTTTGCCTGGGCTGGCGAACTGCCAAAACCCGTTGGAAAACCCATTTTGACGATTTACGGTAATATAGAAAATACCAATGAAGAGGGAAAAGCAGTGTTTGATCTCGCCAGCCTTGAAAAACTGGGTATGGTGAGTTTCGAGACGACATCTCCCTGGTACACTGGTCGTACTAAATTCGAGGGTGTCCCGATGCAAAAACTTATGGATTATGTGGGTGCAAAGGGTACTGCCGTTAATGTTATTGCCCTCAATGATTACGCTACCGAGATCCCTCTCAGCGACTTCAAAAAATACAACGCCATACTTGCCTTAAAGATCAATGGCGAATATATGCGCATTCGCGATAAAGGTCCATCATTCATTGTTTACCCGTATGACAGTCTTCCTGAATTGAATAATCAGATTTATTACTCACGTTCAGCCTGGCAGGTTAGCAAAATGAAGATTGAATAGCAGTTCAGGAGAACATAATGAACAGGATACTGGTTGGTATCATTTTTTCTCTTTTTATCACGACAGGATATATTGCATTTCTTGTTTACGATCGTCAGCAAGAGTTGCAAAAACTGACTCACTACACTGAGTCCTGGTCCGTGGCTCAACTGGTATCTGAGTACTACCGATTTGAATCATGGCTTGGTCTGTACGCAACCGATACCGATGAGGTTACGGTAGACCAGGCCCGCATGCGCCTCGAAATTATGCTCAGCCAGGGTGAGTTAATGAAGGGGGGTGATTTAGGTCGCTATATTGAAAGTGATAAAACGCATCAGGCGCTCGCCGCGCGTCTGGAGCAAATACTTACCTATCTGGATAGTAATCTGGAAAAAATGAGCCATGCTGAGTTAAAAAAATACCTGGCTAATATGCATCTGCTCGACGCGCCACTCAGTCAACTCTCTTCAAGTGCGTTAACAAAAGATATTAATACGATTAATGAATCTAATAATAAAATACAAATCCTTTATTATATTTATTCCGCACTGTCGTTACTCCTGGTGATCTTAAGTTTTATTCTGGGGTTCTTAATGATTTATCAGAATAAAAACATCCTCAAAGCACATATGCAGGTTAAAAGCCTTGCCGACGAATTGCAGTTATCAAAAGAAACGCTGCAAATTCAGAACTCCAAACTGGAATATGATGTTTACCATGACTCCCTCACCGGCATGAAAAACCGTCTTTACTTCTGGGACGATCTCAACAAAATTAATCTTCAGGCGGATAAAGACCACGTCCCTGTGACGGTGATGTTATTTGATTTAGACCGCTTCAAAGAGGTTAACGATACCTATGGCCATGATGCCGGGGATTTACTGTTAAATCAGGTATCCAGACGGCTCACCTCAATGAGCAGTGGTTCAGATACATTTTACCGTTTAGGAGGAGATGAGTTTGCGCTTCTGTCCAGCGGCTTGACTGAAAGCGCTGCCGTTTCGCGCGCTAAAGAAATCAGCGATTATATCAGCCAGCCCTACTCGATTAATAATCAACTCATTAAAATCGCCACCTGTGTGGGGATTGTTTTATCCGATAATGAACGCCGTTCTGATTATCTCTATAAATTTGCCGACCTGGCGCTCTACGAAGCTAAAAATGAAGGTTCACGC
Organism: Enterobacter chuandaensis; assembly: GCF_039718975.1. Classification (NCBI taxonomy): domain Bacteria; kingdom Pseudomonadati; phylum Pseudomonadota; class Gammaproteobacteria; order Enterobacterales; family Enterobacteriaceae; genus Enterobacter; species Enterobacter chuandaensis. Next base: position 1,044,178 of record NZ_CP097173.1, on the reverse strand, counting down.
CAGATAAAAGTATTCCGTCAGTGGATGCTGGAAAAATTGCAGGAAAGCCGAACCCTTGAACATGATATGGCACTGGCGCTCGACAGAAATGAATTCGTTGTTTATTACCAGCCGATTGTCGATTCGTTCAGCAAAGACATTTACGGCTATGAAGCGCTTATTCGCTGGATGCACCCGGTAAAGGGCATTCTTTCACCTGATTATTTTATCTCTGTCGCTGAAAAAACTGGCATGATCAATGAAATAGGAAAAATGGTACTTGAGCTTTCCTGCCGGGAAGCGGCGTCCTGGGCGGTTCCGGCGCGGATCTCAGTGAACGTCTCACCTGTTCAGTTGGGCACCAAATCGTTTACGACAATGGTGCAGTCTATTCTGGAAGAGACAGGGTTACCGGCTGACCGCCTTGAGTTAGAGGTGACTGAGTCTTCACTTTTCAGCGATAGCAATACGCCGCTCACTATTCTCAAAAAGCTAAGGGCAATGGGTGTAAAAATTTCCATCGACGATTTCGGCACGGGATATTCTTCACTCTCAAGGCTGAGTGAACTTAATTTTGATAAAATTAAAATAGACAAATCCTTTGTGAACTCGATCTCTACGCAAGATAATGCGCTTAATATCGTCAAATTGATTACCGGTATGGCAAAGAGCCTTAATATGAGGGTCATTGCAGAAGGGGTTGAAACTGAAGAGCAACTTCAACGGCTTCAGGCACTTGGCTGCGATCTGGTGCAGGGATACTTGTTCGGAAAACCCCATCCCGAGGTTAACGAGAAGATCAGATGCGGTTGCAAAGGATTTGAGACCATTTCTGGCCAGGACACATGTCAATGATTGCATCATTAAAGGTTAAATAATGAAAAAAACAACGCCGGAATATACACCTGTTGACATGTCTCGTTGGGCAAGGAAGGAGCACTTTGAAGTTTTTCAGTCATTTGCTCAATGTACAATTAATCAAACGGTTCTGATTGATATTACCGTATTGCGAAAACATATTAAAAAGGTTGGCTGGAAGTTTTACCCGACAATCATTTTCCTTCTTTCTAAAATCATGAACCGGCATGCCGAGTTCCGTATGGCAATGAAGGACAATGAGCTGGTTATTTGGAATGAAATTCATCCAAGCTATACCATTTTTCATGATGAAACGGAGACCTTCTCGTCATTATGGAGTCACTATGATGGCAATATTCATCACTTCCAGAACACCTATTCAGAAGACATTGCACGCTATGGAAATAACCTTTCTTATTGGCCGAAGGAAGAATCCCGGGAAAATGTCTTTTTCGTCTCGTCTATTCCCTGGGTCACGTTTACTAACTTTAATATGAACATTGCTCATATGCAGAACTTTTTTACCCCGATGTTCACGTTTGGAAAATACTACGAACAGGATGGAAAAGTGTTATTGCCGCTCGCGGTGCAGGTCCATCACTCCGTGTGCGATGGTTTCCATGTGGCAAGGATGTTCAATGAGTTGCAGGAGATGTGTGATGGATTATCGGAGCTGTCAGAGGAAATTGATGGCTGATACTTTAGAGGGCTTTTTTAAAAGATGGTGCGATAATAGGAACGAAACCAATCACATAAAGCATTTGATAATAAAGTAATTTTTTATATTCGATCTTCATACATGCCCCCTTTAATGCCCCCACATTGATTTTTACCACTTCAGCAGGGGCTTTTTCATGGATATCTTGCACGAGAATCACCAATCAAAATGCTCCACTCCAGGCAGTACATCTCCCGCAGCATCGAGATGGATAGAGGTGATCGAGTATTGGTGGGATAACATCAGGATCAATCGACGACACGCTTTCGACAGGCCAAGTCGTTTCAGCCTGAGCACTGGGTATTGCCAGGCACTGAGCCGGAGCAAGTAGCCCGTTCCGGTAAAGTGAATCCACTCCGCATCACTGTATTCAGTCTGATCATGCGACAGTTGATAAAACCGTTCGTTGTCCTGATCCGTTATGTGAGCAGTACTGCACTGTATGCCGGTAAAGAAACAGTGCTGCGGGACGATGCAAGAGTCAACCGACTTAGTTGTCAGTTCAGTTAAACGCTGCATAAAATTAACTCCAGCTTAAATAAAATTAAATACAGCTAATTCGTATTTTTACCCGTAAAGTTTGCAGGCAACCACGAAACCTTCATTACTGGCTTCAAACCAGGTCCAGATATCAAAAACAGGTGTCCCGGCGGGGAAGTGAATAAAAGGCTCGCTGATGACCAGCGTCCCCTCTTCTTCCCTGACGGCCATGTTTCCCAGTTCCCGCCATAAGCTATTCAGGCGTGCCACAGGTACAGACATCTCCGCCTCCTTTATGCTGACGGCGGGGTTGGATAAACGGAGAGATACACGTAGCCACAACTCCCCAGTGTATCTGCCTCACAGGTCAGTCCATTGTGATAAAGGATGACACAGTGCGGGTGGCACGGATTAAGTTCACCGGTGGAGAGCATCAGCTCCAGTTGTTTCATCATCAGGGGAAATGACTGGTCGAGTCGCCGCGCCTGCTCTTCGGTAAACTGACCGTTAAAACTGGCACGGTCAGCCAGAAAGTGCAGACGACTCTTCTCCTGTACGAGCCTTGCGCCAAAGCACGGCGAGATGTTGCGACCTAATCCCCATTGCTGTAAGTCATTTGATGGCATTTTTACTCTCCTTTATAGCCAGCCGCGCTCTGCAAATGAACTCACCGTCATCCCCCCGACAATGCAGTGGTCCAGTACCCTGACCTCAACCAGCGACAGCGCCTTCACCAGTCTGTCGGTAATCTGCCTGTCAGCCTGGCTGGGCTCCGCTTCGCCGGAAGGATGGTTATGTGCCAGCAGTACGGCTGCCGCATTATGGCGGAGGGCTGATTTCACCACCTCACGAGGATGCACCTCCGTACTGTTGATGGTGCCGCTGAACAGTGTTTCGCTCTCCAGCAGACGGTGCTGGTTATCCAGGTACAGCACCATAAATACCTCGCGCTCCAGGCCGGTCATTTTCAGACGTAGCCAGTCACGAACTGCCGCAGTGGAGGTAAACAATGCACCCGGCTCACGAAGATGTTTCTCCAGTAATGAGAGTGCACGCTGAACCGAACGACGGGTTGTCTCCGACAGTGCCGGTGGCGAAGTTAATTCGAAAGTCATACCTTTTCCCTCAGTCGATAATCTGCAAGATGGCACTGCATTCAGGGTGCTGAAGGGCGTAATCACGCAGACGGTAAAAGTGGTCACACATCACGTCACTACTCGTATGCCAGGCATGGTGATTCCAGGCCAGCAGACAAATGGCGATACCTGCCGCTTCATTACCGAGGATGGCGCTGTTACCGTTCAGGGCGTTAAACAACGACCATGCTTGGTCATCGTCCGGGGCAATAAAGGCTCCGCCGTTACTGAGCGTGAAGAAATTCCAGATGCCACCGGTGTAATCCGCGCACAACGTGTCCATCCGGCTAAAGACACGTGGCTCCAGTAATACCCACTGAGGAACCGTGCTGAAATGCTGGGGCCAGAAGCTGAGACGTTGTTCATCAGGGATAAGCGTGGCAGTTATGGGGGCCGGGACAAGAGAAGTATCAGGGAGTGCAATATTCATGGTAAGTGTCTCCGGAAATAAAAAAGCCAGCCGGTAAGGGCTGGCGGGAATAAGGGGGCGTGAAGTCAGTCAGGGTTTACGAATACCGTAAGAAGTGATGTAACGGTTAAGTAACCGTCCGGCTTCTGGCTCGAAGTTCCATGCCCGCCAGACCATCGTGCCGTTAAGGCGAACGACCAGACGAAAATGAGTCCCCTGGTCGTCTTCGATAGCGACGTTCTCATACAGCTCTGCGAGGGATGCTGCCTGGTGGCGGGTAAAGGGGCCGTCAGGAAGGGATGAAGTGGATTCAGTGTTCACGATATGTGCCTCTGTTCTGATGCCAGAACTAACTTAATAATGACAGCATGTTCTCAGCCATCACCCACAGTGCACGATTGAGCTTCACGTCGCTGTCGATACCTTTAACGGCACGGGTATTTGCGCGTTTACCGTTTGCCGCTCTCCCCACCAGCCCGCCTTTAATCAGGTTTTCCTGAATACGCTGGTACGTGGTCCACAGGTCATTGCTTTCATCCTGCCAGCGACGTGCGGAAAGTATCTGCGACTGCGTGACCGGCTGGTACTCCTCGCCGAAGCGATACGACAGCGCCGCTTTTGCCATCGCCTGCTGAGCCGGTGGTGGCAGCATCAGCGACTGCATGGCGTCGCGTTTTTCCTCCACCCGGTCAAACACCCCGAGCACCTCGTAAGCCCCTTCGATAACCTTTTCCACCACGTTGCCCTTATGGGGTACGCGCACTTCTCCAAAGCTCTCGCCGCAAATCAGTCCGTTCTGACAGACTGACCGGAACAGCCCCGGCAACATCTGGTATGAACTCGAACCGTCATGGCTGTTAAGCAGGATAATTTCCGGCACCTGTTTACCGGTAATCTGCCCCTCGCGGCGCAGACGCAGCATGTGTTTGGTGTGTTCCCGCTTGTCGGGGTTACGCACACGGGTCTGGCAGGCAAAGAACGGCTGAAAACCTTCGCGCTGCAGGTTATCCAGCAGGGTAATGGTCGGGATGCAGGTATAGCGCTCGCTGCGCGATTCATGCTTTTCCTCACTGAACACACTGGGAACATAGTGAGCCAGTTCATCACGGGTTAAGGGACGGTCACGGCGAACAAGGTTCACCGCACCAAAGCGGGATGCTAATCGCATAATTCACTCCTTTGTGTGTTTATCGGTATAAAAAGAAAAGGCCATGCTCCCGAAGGAACATGGCCTTTAACATTACGAATGGCGTGGCGGATAACGCGTTACTGCCCCATATATTCAACCCTGGCATCGGTGGCCTTACCATCAGCACCAACGGTGACTGTCACCTTATCGTAGGTGCGGTACCCGGCATTGTAGACTTCAAAAACAGCGGTGTTTCCCTCCACTTTGTAGCTGCCAAAATCAGCGACCTCAGCCGTATCACGGTCATACTCTTTCGTGTAGGCTTCTTTTGCTGCCTTCATGACTGACCCTTTGTTAATCTCCGGCGCTCGACTCCCGGCACCGGCAGCCAGGCCGGATACGTATTTCGGGCAGACCGTCATCATGTCCCCACGGGTGAATGTCAGTTGCGCACCAAAGACCTGAAGGGTCGATGTTTTCTGACCTGCAATCGAAGCAATTGCCTTTCTGGCGGCTGCAGGTGCCTGTCCGCCTTCAACCTCAACGGCCTTAAACCCTGTTTGCTGTTTGCACAACTGGGAGGTGGGTACCAGATTGCCGTTTACACTGATTCGACTCCCCATCAGCTCCTGCGGGCCACTGGGGCAGCCCTGCAGCTGGCCGAAGATGCTAATGGTGTTATTTTTCAGCATCACCAGTGCCTCACCATTATCGGTCAGCGTCTGGCACCAACCGTTTTTAACGGTCCAGTTACCCGCCTGAGCTGAAACCGAAACGGCTGACAAAACGAGTGCAATCATGGTCTGAATTTTCATATGTCACCTTATTAATAAATCAGAAGCGGCAACGGGGACGAGGAACTCATACCTGATGCGCCCTTGTATCCGGACCATCACGTCAACGTCCCTGTTCGTCGTGCTCATGACGAGGTTTGAGAAAGAAATATCCCCTTGCTTTGATAGGTAAAAGCGATCAATAGGGACTAATACATCGATATTTTAATAGATAAAAACGATCGATATCTAATTATCGATCGTTTTTACAGATCAATATACTATTTTTTGAATGTGGTAATTGAGGGGTAAAGCGGCGGCTTTCAGCCAAATATGCGGTCCCATAATGCCGTGGCAAGTTGCACTAACTTTTGTCGGATACTCCTTAACAGAGCAGTCCAGACAGAGGGTAAGTGGTCAGGGTTAATCACCGTGTCAAAAGCCTTACCTGCTGCCTCACCAAACTGCTGCCGTACAGCGGCGTCACTGTCCGGAGTCTGATTCTCTGGTTTCAGTTGGCAATACACGGCACTACTGGCCTGTACGGGCAAGGCATGCACCATCAGCTCCACCAGGGCGGGCAGGTTATAGCCGGTATGTGCAGAGACGGCCATAGCCGGGAAAGAGGACGGCAACTGACCGGCAACCTGCGCACTGACTGCAGCCAGTGAAAGGCATTGCTCAGAAGAAGGTGATGCCTGCCAGGGCTCACCATCCCTGAGGGGCGGAATACGGTCGGCCTGAGTCAGTACAAACAGGAAACGTGAAGGGTCGGCACCGGCTTCCATCAGTGCCCTGTATGCGGTGATATCTGTTGCGCGGGCACGGTCGTCAGCACGAAGCACCCAGATAATCAAATCCAGCTCTGACAGCAACGCCTTATAGAGCGCCAGATATTCTTCGTCGTATTCCGGTGTTTCGCCCACACCCGGTAAATCCACCAGCGTCATACTGCGCTCACCAACCGTGAGTAACAGACGCTGGGGTTCCCGGGTGCAGCCCAGCAAATCACTGGTCAGACAGACGGGTTGCTGAAAAAGCGCGTTGCATAATGAACTCTTGCCCGCACCACTTTTGCCCATGATGCCTATCACGGGTTCATAGTTAATCGCCTCCTGAAGGCGGGACAGAATACGTTCAGTAGCCTGCCGGGGTAAGAGATTGAGACAGGTACGCACAGCATCACTGGTATCCTGCGGATTGGGGATTTGAGGCATGATTTACTCCTGTGAAAAAACTATGCCGGGAAATTTTTATCCCGGCGACTCACATGAGTAATGTAGGCGTTATATTTTTTGGAATTATCGTTGCCTGTTTAGGATGGGTTTTTGTAATCAAAAAGCTTGCTTTTATATCTTAGATACTCATCATGAATAAGTTTTTCAATAACTTTAATCTCTTTTTTATCAAGTGCCTCTGCTAACTCAGATAATTCCTTACTGGCTTTGGCAGAGATTGTCAAATCATGTTTTCCAGACCTTCTTTTTCGTTGCTTAAAAGAATCCCTCATATTTTTCAGAAGTGCATTTTTATCATCAAGAAATTTTCTATAATTTTCCACATCCAATTTATTCGGAATGGCCCAGCAATCAATCGCGCCCATTACACCAATGTATCGCTCATTAAGGTCTGCGGGTTTGAACCAGGACAGAACATTTCTTTTTATATCCTTTTTCTTTGACAAGTATGACCACGCCCACTCAATATCTTCATTATCATTTTTCTTTAACCATCTGGGGCTTTGAACCTGACTATTAAAAACAAGCCAGATACTACGAATATAATCGAACGTTTGCTTACTTTGATATGGGCTGAGGGAATAAGAAAGTTCATTCATGAAGGTAATAATTACCCGACTTCTTTCAGCTGAACTCGTTGGATTACCAGGCAGGCTAAAAAAAGAGTATAAGCTTTCCTTTTTTTGATCCCATCGCGGAATTAATTCCGTAGTGTTTTCAGACAAATAAAGCTCCCTGGCAGAAGCTTTTCGTATATACGCCCAAAACCAAAAAATAGCACGTGAATTAACCGCCCCCTTCAACCATTTTAAATCAACGTCACGTAGACATGAAGAATCTCCACCATGAAGACTTTTAGTTTTAACATTGCGCTTTTCCTCGGCCTGTATTTTTTTCACAAAACGCTTAAAAGCTTCAATAGCCCCATTGGCGTTTATGCTGCTTTCAGATACCGGATTGCCCAGGGCCGGTTCTCCTGTCTTATCTTCAATATCACAATCCTCGGCCGCCTGCGCAGACTCGTCTTCTGGCAAAGAATTGCCACTGAATTCGCTTTTAGAGCTGGTAAAGCGGTTCCCTCCCTCACGGGAAGGTTCTTCTGCTCTTGCTACTTCTTCACCGCCCAGTTTACCAATCCTTTTTAGATAATAATTCTCATTATCGCTATCACTCACCGTTACCACCTGTAGTAAAAACCTCCATAAAGAGTATTTACAATGAATTGATTATGAAGTAAACAAGTTTTTATTTTGAATGAAAATAGCTCGAAAATTGTAAGCTTTTTGTAAGAGTAAAATCGACGCTAACCTCTAAAACAAAGGGTTTTTCGGCGATTTATTAGTTAAAAACGATCATTCAGAAAACTTGAAAAGCATACATAAAGTTATGTCAGTCATCACTATGTTTTACAGTGTCACATGCTTAGCGAAAGTAGCTCACGGCAGTTCTGTTCTTATTATCAGACGTTACAGGGCCGGACACGTTGTGTCCTGACAGCACTACTAGCTGGTGAGAACCCGCTGATGTAATTTTCTACTTATCAGCTGATGGTATGAGAAGGATGCCCGTTACTCCATTGATGGCAACTGGCCCTCTCCCGAACTCACACTAAATTGCGGGAGCATTACCATGACAAACAAAACTCATCCGATATCATCCAGCCCCCAGACAACCACATCTTTACTGAATGATCAGCTCGTTGATATGACGTTTATCACTGGCTATACAAACATGACCGATAAATGGTTCTACCGATTAATTTCAGAAAATGCGTTCCCTGCACCAATTAAACTGGGGCGTAGTTCACGCTGGCTAAAAAGCGAAGTGGAAAAATGGATGCTGGAAAGAATACAACAATCTCGAGGTTAGAATCTTTAATGTTGATGTTTTACACAGGCAGGTTACGTAATTTAATATAGGTTTTTTAATATAATTATACTCACTCTCATTTGTTCTTATATTCACCATTTACTATCAAGGTCTCTTTTAAACACCCTTGCAAACACTATTGCAACAACCAGCTTCATTTTTTTAAAGCGATAATTAATTTAAGTGTCAACTCAGCATTACCTTAAAGAAAAGTATTACATGAAACATCACTAACTTAGTGCTTGTACTGACCTCTCTCATCATCTGTAGTGGAATAATCATGCTTAAAAATTCAGATAGAAATTTTAATGAAGACTGGTTCCTGGCTTCAGTTCTCAATGCACACATCGATGAAATGATAAATAGATACTCGTGTCTTTTGGCATTCCGCATGGATTTTTTTTACAAAAAAAACACGGTCAGGTATTCACAGTTGAATCACCAGATGCTTGAATACGATTTACGTGACCTTATGGATAAAATGACACGCGAGAAAGGTATTGTGGGGTATTTCTGGGTTATCGAATGGACTGAACGACATGGATACCATGCGCATGTCGTATTCTGGCTGGACAGACAAAAAACACAGCACCCTTATCCCTTTGCCCTTACAGCAAATACACTATGGGAGGAAATAACGCACCGGGACGGCGGATCTCACCGATGTGAATATCGACCGCAGTATTCTGGAAATATCAACATCCCTGTTCGGTATAACGATCCGGAAAGCATTAACAATATCCGTCATGTTCTGAGCTATCTGGCTAAGGAAGAACAAAAAGAAGGTTTGTGTGCATACGGCTGTAATGACGTTCCTCCACGCTCAGTGTCAGGGCGTCCACGTAAGCCAGTAATTTGATCTTTCGACTGGGGTAATGCTAAAGGTTAAGCCACTGTTGAGGCTCCGGAAAATCAGGGCGGTAGGCATAGCGTTAAATGGTAATGATATGCATGCCAAAAAAGCAAGCTACGTGCCTAGCGCGTGCATTGCCACTAGTGGGAAAAGTAAAAGTACGCGATTTATGATCGCCTGAAGATAATCGCAAGACTACGTGACCGTGCTACAGCGCTTGAAGTGCTAAGGAAAACTCCCGTTAGTTATGAAAAATTCCGGCTATATGCATTCTGAGGTAGGATCGCAAATTTAGCCAAGAATTGAAATCCATCCCCTTTTGTGCAAAATCTGGTTGACATTCGCAGATTGACTACATTACCGTTCTGTGCAAAAAGTGGTTGGAGTCCAGAATGAACGAATTTACGGGATCAGCAGCTTCACAGGCTGACTTTATTTGGAAGAATGCGGAAGACCTTTGGGGGGACTTCAAGCATACGGACTTTGGCAAGATCATTTTGCCGTTTACCTTGCTGCGCCGCCTGGAGTGTGCGCTGGAGCCGACCCGCGAGGCGGTGAGAGAAGCGCATGACGCTTTCAAGGATGCCGATGTTGAGCTGGATACCATTCTGCGCTCAACCGCTGAATACCCCTTTTACAACACCTCTGAATACTCCCTCGGCACCCTGGGTAGCACCAAGACGCGCCGCAATCTGGAAGACTACATCGCCCTGTTTTCGGATAACGCCCGCGCTATCTTCGAGGAGTTTGAGTTTGGCAATACGGTGATCCGGCTGGAGAAAGCGGGCTTGCTGTACAAGATTTGCCAGAACTTCGCCAAGATCGACCTGCACCCGGTCGTGGTTCCGGATCGGGTGATGAGTAACATCTACGAACACCTAATTCGCCGCTTTGGTGCCGAGGTCAATGAAGGGGCCGAGGACTTCATGACGCCGCGCGATATCGTTCACCTGGCGACCGCATTGCTACTTGACCCGGATGATGCCCTGTTTGAGGCCAGCCCCGGTTTGATTCGTACTCTGTATGACCCGACCTGTGGCACGGGTGGCTTCCTCACCGATGCCATGAACCATGTGGGCGACTACGGTAACCGCGACAAGATCCCGCCAGTGCTGGTGCCGCACGGGCAGGAGTTGGAGCCGGAAACCCATGCGGTTTGTGTGGCCGGTATGCTGATCCGCCGTTTGGAGTCCGACCCTGGCCGAGATCTGTCGAAGAACATTCGTCAGGGCAGCACGCTGTCCAACGACCAGTTTGCCGGTGAGCGTTTCCACTACTGCCTGTCCAATCCGCCTTTCGGCAAGAAATGGGAGAAGGACAAAACCGCCGTCGAAGCGGAACACAAAAAAGGCGAGCTGGGCCGGTTTGGTCCGGGCCTGCCGAAAATTAGCGATGGCTCCATGCTGTTTTTGATGCACCTGGCGAGCAAGCTAGAACTGCCGATCAACGGCGGTGGCCGCGCCGCTATCGTGCTGTCGGGTTCGCCACTGTTTAACGGCGGTGCCGCGTCTGGCGAATCGGAAATACGCCGTTGGTTGCTGGAAGACGACCTGATTGAAGCCATTGTAGCTCTGCCAACGGATCTGTTCTTCCGCACCAATATCGCCACCTACCTGTGGATTCTGTCCAACAAGAAGCCGCAGGAGCGCAAAGGCAAGGTGCAGTTGATCAACGCCACCGACCTGTGGACTGCAATCCGCAACGAGGGCAACAAGCGCCGTATTATCAGCGATGAGCAGCGCCGCCAGATTCTGGACATCTACGCCGCAGGCGAAACCGGTGCGCTTTCCCGGATGCTGGACTACCGTACCTTTGGCTACCGCCGTATCAAGGTCCTGCGCCCGCTGCGCATGACCCTGGAGCTGGATAAGGTGGGCATGGAGCGGCTGGAAGCCGAAGCTGCCTGGGAAAAGCTCTCTGACGCGCATCAGACATTCTGGCGCGAAGCTCTCAAGCCGTTGATCGGGCAAACGCAGCCCTATAGCTGGGCAGAAACCTTTGTTAGGAACTCGATCAAGTCCGACGAAGCCAAGCAGCTCAAGGTCAAATCCAGCAAAACATTGATCATCGCGCTGATCAACGCCTTTGGTCACAAAGACCCGAAAGCCGAGCCAGTCACGGATTCCAACGGCGAGCTGGTGCCAGACACAGATTTAACTGATTACGAGAACGTCCCCTATCTGGAGGACATCGACGACTACTTTGCTCGCGAAGTGCTTCCTCATGTGCCGGATGCCTGGATGGATGAGAGCTTTACCGATGCCAGGGATGGTCAATTGGGCCGCGTTGGCTACGAGATCAACTTCAACCGCTTCTTCTACCAGTACCAGCCGCCGCGCAAGCTGCAAGATATTGATGAAGACCTGAAGCAAGTAGAAGCCGAGATTGCCGCGCTACTGGCGGAGGTGGCCAGCGAATGAGCCAGTACAGAACATATCCCGCGTATAAGGATTCCGGTATTGAGTGGATTGGGCAGGTGCCTGAGCATTGGAAGGTAGCGAGAGTCAAGCGACTGGCGTCATTGCGCAATGAACGACGAAATGATGTATCTACTGATACCATTTATATCGGACTTGAGGATGTAGAAGCAGGATCAGGGCAGTACAAGCCAACGAATGGAAGCTCTCGTCAATCAGAAGATTCAACTGTAGGTATCTTTTATGAAGGGGATGTCCTGTACGGTAAGCTGCGTCCATATTTGCGAAAAGCCATTATTTCAGAGATGGCAGGGTGCTGCTCAACAGAATTTTTGGTTCTGAGGGCTGAAAAAACAGAACCCAGATGGCTGCAAGAATGGCTTTTAACTCCTGATGTAACGCATCAAATAGAGTCAGGATGCGAGGGAGCCAAAATGCCTCGTGCAGATTGGGGGCATATCGGTTCAATTGAAGTTGTATACCCAGATCAGCCTGAGCAAGCGCAAATACTAACCACCCTCGACCGCGAAACCGCCCGTATTGATGCGCTTGTCGAGAAGAAAACCCGCTTTATCGAGCTACTGAAGGAAAAGCGCCAGGCGCTGATTACCCATGCGGTCACCAAGGGGCTAGACCCCAACGTGAAGATGAAGGATTCCGGCGTTGAATGGATTGGGCAGGTGCCGGAGCATTGGGAGGTGAAGCCGTTCAAATACATCCTTTCTGCTCCTATGTCCTATGGAGCTAATGAGTCTGCGGAAAGTGATGACCCAAATCATCCAAGGTATATCCGTATTACTGACCTGACAGAGAACGGCACCTTAAGGGAGGATACATTTAAGACGCTGCCATGGGATAAAGCTTATAGTTATTTACTGTCTGACGGCGACATATTGCTCGCAAGAAGCGGTGCGACAGTAGGGAAAAGCTTTCTATACAGAGAGACTAATGGTGCTGCGTGCTTTGCAGGATACTTGATAAAAGCTAGCTGTGACGAAGAAAAGGCTCTTCCAAAGTATATTTACGCTTACCTTCAGTCTCACTCTTATTGGGAATATATTAGTGGGAGCAATATACAGTCCACAATACAGAATGTTAGCGCTGAAAAATACAGCTCTATGGTACTGCCTGTTCCTCAACGAGAAGAACAAGCCACCATCGCGGCCACCCTCGACCGCGAAACCGCCCGTATTGATGCGTTGATTGGCAAGGCAGAGCAAAGTATTACCCTACTAAAAGAGCGCCGCTCGGCCTTTATCACCGCCGCTGTCACCGGCCAGATTGATTTGCGAGGAAAACAATAAATGCAATCAGCAGCACATCAGGAAAAACACTTCCAGCAATACATCATCGAACGGTTGGTAGATCAGGGCTGGAAGCTGGGTGATTCCAAGTTCTACGACACCGAGCGGGCGGTGTACCCCGAAGACCTGGAAAGCTGGATCAAAACCAGCGGCCAGCAGGAAAAATGGGACAAGCTGGAACGGCTCAACGGGGCCAAAACCCTTGAAGTGCTGATGGATCGCTTGGATAAAGCACTGGAGAAACAAGGCACCATGCAGGTGTTGCGCCAAGGCTTTTCCATTGCCGGTTGCGGCCTGATCGAGATGACCGAGGCCGCACCGGAAGACAAGCGCAATGCAGCAGTCATTGAGCGCTACCAGGCCAATATCCTGCGCGTGGTGCCGGAGCTGAAGTATCACCCGGCCCGTGAATTTGCCATTGATCTGGTGCTGTTTATCAACGGTCTGCCGGTGGCAACCGTCGAACTGAAGACCGACTTCACCCAGTCCTGCGAAGCGGCCATGGATCAGTACCGCAATGATCGCCTGCCGTATGACGCCCAGACCAAACGCCGAGAGCCATTGCTGACCTTCAAGCGTGGGGCGGTGGTACATTTCGCCATGTCCGACTCTGAAATCATGATGGCGACCAAGCTGGATGGAGAAAACACCTTTTTCCTGCCGTTCAATAAGGGGCGCAAGGACGAAAGCGGCACGGTACATGCGGGTAACCCGCCAGGTGAGATTAAGGCCGATGGTACCCAGGAATACCCGGTAGCCTACTTCTGGGAGGCGGTCTGCCAGCCGGATGCCTGGCTGCGGATTTTCCATAGCTTTGTCTACGTCGAGAAAAAGGACGTGGTGGATATTCAGGGCAACTGGTCGAAGAAAGAAACCCTGATTTTCCCGCGCTTTCACCAATGGACGGCAGTGAACCAGATGCTGGCCGATGCTCGCGAAAATGGCGCAGGCATGACCTACCTGTGTGACCACAGCGCAGGTTCCGGCAAGACCAGCACCATTTCCTGGACGGCCCATGACTTGGTGAAACTGCGCGAAGATAACGGCGACGCGGTATTTAACAGCGTGATCATTGTCACCGACCGTAATGTGCTGGACGGCCAGCTTCAGGACGCGGTGAAGCAGATTGACCATCAGTTTGGGGTGATCGCCGCCATTGACCGGCAGAAGTCATCCAAGTCCAAGAGCAAGCAGCTCTCGGATGCCTTGTTGTCTGGCACGCCGATTGTGGTAGTCACGATCCAGACCTTCCCCTACGCGATGGAAGCCATCATCACTGACAAGGCCCTGAAAGGGAAAAACTTTGCTGTGATCATTGATGAGGCGCATAACTCGCAGACTGGCTCTACCGCCGCTAAGCTGCAAGCCGCGCTGGGGATGAGCGGACAAGGCAAGATGTCCACCATGACGGTGGATGAACTACTGGAGCAACTGCAAAAGTCTCGCGCCCGCCCGGACAATATCAGCTACTTCGCCTTTACCGGCACGCCCAAGCACTCCACTTTGATGCTGTTTGGTCGCCCGACAGATCCAAGCCAACCGATCTCGGACGATAACCCGCCGCAAGCCTTCCACCTGTACACCATGCGCCAGGCCATTGAGGAGAAATTCATTCTCGATGTGTTGAACGGCTATGTGCCCTACAAAACGGCCTTCAACCTTTCCAAGCAGCTTGAAGACAGCAAGCGGGTAAGCGGCAAGGCCGCCAAACGCGCCCTGGCACAGTGGATGTCATTGCATCCCACCAATGTGACCCAGAAGGTACAGTTTATCGTTGAGCACTTCACCAAAAACGTCGCCCACCGACTGGATGGCAAGGCCAAGGCGATGGTCGTGACCAGCTCCCGTGCCGCTGCCATTCGCTACAAGAAGGCGTTTGACCGCTATATCGAGCAGCACAGCGAGTACGGCTTTATTCATTCACTGGTGGCCTTCTCCGGCAAGATGACCGGTAAGCAGGTGATGCACCAGGATGACAGCGAGTTCAAGGATGATGTGTTTATCGTCGATGAGAACGAGGAGTTCACCGAGCAGAGCATGAACCCAGATGTCCACGGGCAGGATTTGCGCTTTGCCTTTGACCGCCCGGAATACCGAGTGATGTTGGTGGCCGACAAGTTCCAGACTGGCTTTGACCAGCCCAAACTGGTCGCCATGTATGTGGACAAGAAAATCGCCAACCATGTGGAGATTGTGCAGACCTTCGCCCGCCTGAACCGGACGGCACCTGGGAAGGATGAAGTCTTTATCATCGACTTCGTGAACGATCCAGAGAACGTGCGCAAGGCCTTTGCCACCTATGACAAGGGCGCTCACATCGGCGAAGTGCAAGACCTCAATGTGGTCTACGAGATCAAGGAGCGACTGGACGAGCACGGCCTGTACGACGAGAAGGACTTGGCCGCGTTCAAAGAAGCCCGCTTCAAGACCATACGTGACATCACCCATACTAAATCGCCACAGCACAAGGCGCTGTATGCCGCTACAGCTGGAGCGACGGCCTTGTATAACGACAAGATGAAAATGTTGCGCGATGGCATGGCAACCTGGGAGGCAGCGTTTGAGAAGGCCCGCGCCAAGGGTGATGAGGCGGGCATGAAGTCTGCCGATCACCACCAGGATGAGTATGCCGAACAAATCAAGGCGCTGATGGGCTTCAAGTCGGACTTGGGGCGCTTCTGCCGTACCTATTCCTATATCGCCCAACTGATTGATTTTGGCGACCCGGAGTTGGAGAACTTTGCCGCTTTCGCCAAGCTGCTGCAAAAGCGCCTTCAGCACGAAGCACCGGAAACCGTGGACTTGACAGGCCTGGTGCTTACTGGATTTGACATCAATGCTCGACCCGATGACGTAGAAGACGAAGGCAAAAACCCGGTATTGCAACCAGCAGGTGCAGGCGGTGGTGGCGCGGCAGGCGATAAGCCGAAATTCGTCAAAGAGATTATCGAGAGGCTCAACAGCCTGTTTGGTGAGGCGACGCCGATCCAAGATCAGGTGGCTTTCGTTAATCAGATTTCAGCGATTACCGGTGAAAGCGATGCCGTCATGGCTCAGGTGGAAAGCAACACCCGTGAGCAGGCTATGAAAGGCAACCTCCCCGGTGCTGTGCAGCAAGCGGTTGTTCGTGCTTTGTCCAGTAATCAGAAGCTGGCAACCCAGGTGCTCAAGTCTGACCGTCAGGGCATGACCGCATTGGTTGATATGGTGTATGACCTGCTGCGCGAAGGCAAAGACATCGATCTGGGTATGGATTAAGCCGATGCTTGACCTGCTGAATCTGCCAGGCATCAAGCCGGTCGATATGCGCCACGAAGGCAAGTGCCTTGTGATAGTTGCTGAGCCGGTAACGGTCGAGGTGCCGTTATGTGGGGACTGCAACATCTCTATGCACAGACACGGTACGCGCAAAAACAAGTTCATGGACACGCCGTTGTACATGGCGCCCGTCCGCCTTGAAGTTCAGCGCCCGCGCTTTCGCTGTGAGTCGTGCGGAAAAATGTCCATGCCGGAGTTGAGTTTTCTGGATGACAAACGCCGAGCCACCAAACGGCTAGTCGATGTTATTCGGCAACAGTGCCTGGGAACCACCTTCCATGCTTTAGCCGAGCAAACCGGTGTGGCGGTGAACACCGTCAAGAACATCGCTCACGATCTCATTGAGGAACTCTCCCAAACCGTTCGTTACGAAACCCCGGTCATCATGGGTATTGACGAAGTGAACCTGGCCGGAGGGTATCGCTGTGTAATCACCAATCTGGCAACCAACAACGTCTTTGATATGTTGGAGCATCGTACTCAAGAGCATTTGAAGCCCTTCTTCAAGGATTTGCCGGATGCTGACAAGGTGGAATGGGTCTGTACGGATATGTGGCGACCCTTCAAGCGTTTCTTTGCTCAGTATCTGCCCAACGCCAAACTGGTGATCGACAAGTTCCATGTCGTCAAGATGGCCTCTGAAGCCTTGGAAGCGGAGCGCAAGAACTATCAGGCACAGTTAAGCAAAGAAGATCGCATTTACGTCAAAAAGTCCATTCGCTGGCTCACCCTGAAGCGACCCGGCAACCTGACGCCCGCAGAGCAAAAGGCGCTGGAGGTTGTAAAGCAAGCGATCCCAGCACTTGCCATGGCCTATGACTTCAAGGAAGCCTTCTTCTGCATCTACGACGAACCCGACAAGCAGAGCGCTCAGAACGCCTTTGAGGCTTGGGAGAACAGCCTGCCGCCTTATGGCATGGAGCCTTTCAAAAAACTGGTAAAAACGGTACACAACCATTACGACGACATCTTTGCCTACTGGGATGCGCCGTTCTCAATCACCAATGGCTATACCGAAGGGCTCAACGGCTTGATCAAGATGTCCAACCGGTTAGGTCGGGGTTATAGCTATGAGATCATCCGTGCAAAGACGTTGTACTCCAAAGAAGCCCGCAAGGTTGGCAGTGGTATTCGAGCAGGACGAGGCAAGGTCGAGTATGGGCCACACATTCCGACATTGTTGAAGCAGGCAGAAGGTGGAGAGTTGGATTAACGTGAAGAAGAGCCCGTCTGAGAATCCAACCAATGTTAGATTCTCGCAGGGTGGTGAAAAACAGAAAAATCCAACCAGCAACAGCTTTTTGTCCGACTAAGAATCAAGGGTTAGAATGGATAAATTCCAACCCTAGAATGCAAATAGCCAAACAAACTAACTCTATAAAGATTTTTAAGCCTGGCTCTAATCGACTGAATCTCAGCATACTCTGCTTTTGAATCCTTGACACGTCAGTTGTTCTTTCACCTCTGAGTGGCTACTCGCGACTGCCTGCAGGAGACTGATTATGTTATTGACCGCAAAAGCCATTAACTGACTTTTCGACTTAATCTCCTCAAGTTATGTGAGAAATTTGCCGATATGAAAACATGATCCTCCAGTCGCTACTGACATGCCCTGTCAGTAGCGACTGGTAATCTCAAGGAAAAATTACAAGGAGAACGCGCATGAGCGGGCATGAGGTTATGGTACAAAGAATAACCGCTATTATTGCGGAACTTTACCAGTGCGGTTTTGTATCACGTAAGAAGATGATGGACGAATTCAACATCAGTGAACGTACTTTGTATCGTGATCTTAATCGTCTGGGTGACAGAATCATCCCCGATGGTGATGGTATTTACAGGCTGGCTCCCGCTTACGCTAAACCTCAGGCTCTAAAAGAACAACAAAATCTTATCAGCGTTCTGGGCATGGCAGAATTATTCCCTGCAAAAAAAATCTTCTCCCAGCCTGACCTGACTTCACTGATCATCAGATCACTGCCCGGAGATCCAGAAGCGAAACGCGTGCTTGAGAATAACTATAGTTTGTTCGATAAAGCGATTCGTGAAAATAACCTTTGCGAATTCCACTATAAAGGGAAACATCGCACCGTCGCGCCTTATAAGCTTATTAATATAAAGAGCGTCTGGTATCTCGGTGCGGTAGAGAATGAAAAGGTTAAAGGATTTCAGCTCACCAAAATTCATTGGCTGAAACTTAAATCAGAGCACTTCACACCACAACCCCATATCACGCAATACTTTGCTGAAGAAGATGATGTCTGGTTTTCTTTGGATAAGCAGATTGTACTCCTTAAAATTGCAGCCGAAGTAAGCCATTTTTTTAAACGTCGAAATGTTCTGCCTTCCCAAAAGTTAATTCGTCAGGAACCTAATGGCGATTTGATTGTGCAAACAAAAATGGCACACGAAAATCAGCTATTTCCATTACTACGTTATTGGTTACCAAATCTCACTATTATTTCCCCAGTTGGTCTACAACAACATTTTTATCTGAAGCTCAACCAGCAGATAAAAGAAATGAAATCCCATTGCAGTGAAATTATTTTTGACAACATACAGCAGGAGTAAAAAATGTTACGTGGTTCAGAAAGAAAAGAAGCATTAGCCAGTCTCAAAAGTGCAACTAACCGTTATGAGGTACAGGCTAAAGACACCCAGGATGAGATCACTGCCCTCTTTCTGTTACGCCAGAAATGCAGTAAGGACCTTATTGCCCGTGGTGAAAATTTTGTTAATCGACTGGCAAATACGCCCAAAGAGTTTGATAAATCCTGGAGCGAGTTGAAAGCAGAAATCGCTGAATTTGATAACGTGGTGGAAAAACTGGAAGAAGAATACCGCGCATCACATATTGGTAAAGGAACGGCTGCTGCGGGGGTTGCCGTAGGGGCAGGCGTCGCCGCATTTGCCCCTACGGCTGCGCTGGCGGTCGCAACAACTTTTGGTACAGCATCCACGGGTACCGCTATTGCTACGTTAAGCGGAGCTGCCGCAACAAATGCAGCCCTGGCATGGCTCGGCGGCGGTGCACTGGCTGCAGGTGGCGGAGGCATGTCAGCAGGAAGCGCACTACTGGCTCTGGCGGGTCCAATTGGCTGGGGGATTGGTGCTGCAGGCATCGCTGGCGGAACCTTACTGGCACGTCGCAAAAACGGTAAAATCATTGATGAAGCACAACAGGAAGAGCGCCAGGTTCGCGCAAAAACCAGCGAACTTCGGGTGATGGAACGTGGTGCGCAAGAACTCAAGATGCTCACATCCGATCACTATCATGGTACTGAAAGCATTATTGATGTGCTGGAAAAGACTGCGCCTCAAGACTATTGCCAGTTTAATACCCATCAGAAAGAACAATTAGGGGCATTGATTAACCATATCAATGCATTATCAAAACTGATCAACAAGAAAATCCAGTAATGAGCATTAACCATAATACAGTTGGCGATCAGCTTATTGGCAGCGCGGTTAACGCCATTAATCAGACCCGCATTAATAATGAACTGTTAAAACTATCTCAGCAGGATCGTGCATTTGAGTTGGCTGGCGAACAAATGCAAAAGGTGCGTGATTTCATCGCGTCACCGGGTAACATCCTGGGCTCAATGAGCACCAAACACGGTGAAATTGCTGAGCAGGTAGAAGTTGGCGTACGCAACGCTCGCCAGGCAATAGAAGAAAGGGTTCAGGACGCCTCTGATCTTAGCGCCACGTTTGACGGAGTGGGTCGAACCGCTCCGGCGGATTATATGATAGATGGCGTTGACGTACAGTCAAAGTTTATCAACGGAGTTAATAATAACCTGAACCATGTCCTTCAGCACATGGAAACCTACCCCAATTTCACCCAGGGAGAATCCTTTTACCATATCCCCAAAGACTCCTGGCAAACGATTCAGGATGTTATTGATGGGAAGCCGGTCGAGGGCTTGAGCGAAAAAACGATACAGGCTATCAGGGATAAAGTTGCAGAAATTGAAAGTACAACGGGAAGATCCTTTAATGATGTCGTGCGTCCTGGAGTTTCTGATTACAAAGATGTTCAGTGGGGAAAAATTGACGAAACGCTTGATAAGCATGATCAGGAATTAGCGGAACAAAACGAGGCAAAAAAAGCAGAAATTATTGACGATCACCAACCCTCCCTAAGTGAAGGCATGCGCGCAACCGCAATGGGAGCCGCTTTCGGTGGAACCTTTGCTCTTGTAACAGGTATATATAGCAAATACCGTGACGGTAAAAATATATTTCGTGGAGAGTTCAACAGACAGGACTGGCAGGAGGTCGGCTTAGATACATTGAAAGGTGCCGCTATTGGCGGTGTATCCGCCGGAGCAATTTATACCCTGACCAATTATGCCTCTCTGGGAGCACCGTTCGCCAGCGCGCTGGTCACTGCCGCGAAAGGTGTAAGCAATCTTGCTCTCTCCTATCAGCGCGGTGAGATTAATGCTGATGAATTTACCGATCTTGGCCTTATCATCTGCGCGGAATCGGCCATAGTTGGTGCAATGTCTGTCGCAGGTCAGGCAATCATCCCTGTGCCTGTTTTGGGGGCATTGGTTGGTTCTATCTCAGGGAAGTTTATGGTTACCGTAGCTAAAAATCTGGACAGTAAAGCACGCCAATTACTGGCGAAAAAAATGGAACAATTTACATGTCGCTTAAGTGAGATTGAGCAGAAAGCGCTCAACCGAATTCTGAACGAGTTCGCGGCTCTGGGTGATCTCACCGCAGCTGCATTTAACGTGGAAAACAATCGCCAGTTGCTGGAAGCAAGCATCACGCTTGCCCAGGCTCACGGTGTTGAAGAGGCGAAGATAATCAAAAATGCGGATGACCTTGACACATTTATGATGGCGTAGCACTCGAATAAAAATTACAGCAAGGATAAAACCACAATGCTACAGATAATTGGTGCGTTAATTTTACTGGTAATCGGGTTTGTTATTATAAAAGCGTTATTTAAGGCATCGCTCAATATTCTAGGTATGATATTAGGATTGGGTGCATTGATTGTTGCGGGCCCACCTTTATTGGCGGGCTATATTGTAGAGCGCGTAACCTATGCGCTTCATTCGCGTTGGCTGCTGGGTGTACCTCTTGCCATAGCAGGGATGGTGATTAGCTTTATGTGGGGACTTGACGGTAAACATATTGCCTACGAAGCTTATTCATTTGATTCAATGAAGTTTATTTTAACCGCTGCATTTGCTAGTGCCCTGCTTGCAGTACCTGTACAAACCAAGGCTATTCTACAAAACGGGCTTATACCAGCCGATATCAATGCCAAACTTAAAGAGTATTATTGCTGTTTTTATACGTCTTACTTTTTGATGGCCTGCTCTGCGGCTACACCGTTTATAGCCTGGCAATATAATATCTCGTCTTCGCTGATGTGGTGGACAGGATTACTATACTGGATAGCAGCCTTACTGACACAGTTCTATGCGGCAAACCAAATTCAGGAACTCAAGAAGTTAACTAATGCCATCAATGTAGGGTTAAATGAGCAAAAAGCGATCAATAACCAACTTTGGCTGACGGAACTAAAAGAGAGAAGTAACCTTTCAGCAGAATTCGTAGAGACTATCTATCTGAAGTTGGTCTCACAGCATATTTTTCAGGGTGATACTCGAGAGCAGGATCTGGCTGGTGAAAACTGGCTTTTAAATGATGCCTGGTATGAAAGAAAAATGACTGAATTTAATGAGCAGTTAAACAGTAAAATTGTACATTCATCAGATGAGCTAAGAAGCCTTTTTGATAATAGGCTGAATTTACCCTCTGCTGCGAATGATGATCTCCTGAACCGTTATCTTGATGGTGGGAACTATTATTCTTTTTCGGATGGTCGAAAATTTGTCTCGTTTCATTATGTCGACGAGCTTTGTACCTGCACTTCATGCGGTTTGAGTGAGATTAAAAGCGCAAAACACCAGGACGGTGGTGGGAGCCAGGAATGGTATTGCTCTGATATTTGTCGGGAAACAGAGAAACTCTGCATTGAAATTCACAAGCGACCACAGGCTGAATTTATTTCCAGTGCAGCAACAAACGGTCTGATTCTCATGACACTCCCGGAGGCTTGGAATACTAACGAAAAAATGTTTGCGGTGGGAGGACAAGGACATGGTTTTGCAGCCGAACGGGGAAATCATCTTACTGACAAAATCCAACTAAAAGATGCACATATTCTCGGTGATGATAATGCGAAAAATGGTGCAGACAGGCTGGTTAACGGTTCAGAGATTCAGACTAAATACTGTGCAACCGCTGCACGTAGCGTCGGAGCTGGTTTTGACGGACAAAACGGTAATTATCGTTATTATGACAGTAACGGAACCCCAATGCAGTTAGAGGTTCCGAAAGACCAGTATTCGAAAGCGCTTGAAACGATGGAGAACAAAATTCGCGATGGCAAAGTCCCCGGCGTTACCGATCCTGCAGAAGCCACAAAACTTGTGCGTCAGGGACACCTGACTTATAGCCAGGCACAAAACATCACTAAGTTTGGCACATTCGAATCTATCACTTACGACATTGCGGAAGGGTCTATCATCAGCCTCGCAGCTGGAGGTATCAGCTTCGGTCTGACAGCTTCTATTTTCTACCTCAATACCGGCGATCGTAAGGCTGCGTTGCAAACGGCAGCAATACAGGCAGGTAAAACATTTACCCGCACACTGACAGTTTATGTGACGGTACAGCAATTACACCGTATCAGTGCCGTTCAGGGGTTACTTAAAAATATTGATTTTGCCGCTGCCAGCCCGACAGTTCGTAATGCGCTTCAACAGGGAGTCGGAGCTAACAATCTCAACTCCCTTAACAAGATGATGCGTGGCACACTGGTTACCTCTTTCGCACTGGTCGCCGTGACCACTGGTCCGGATATGCTCAAAATGGTGCGAGGTCGTATTTCTGGGGCACAGTTTATAAAAAATCTGGCAGTTACTTCATCTGGTGTGGCTGGGGGTGCAATTGGTTCTATTGCTGGCGGAATGATGCTTAGTCCATTAGGCCCTTTCGGTGCTTTAGCGGGACGCGCAGCTGGTGGCTTGTTAGGCGGTATGATTGCCACAGCGATTTCCAAAAAAATAGCGGGTGCACTGGTTGAAGACGACCGAGTAAAAGTGCTGGCTCTCATTCAGGAACAGGTTACATGGCTTGCAACAAGTTTCATGCTTACAGAACACGAACTTGAAAACCTGAACGCGAATCTGGCAACAGTAATTGACCAAAAAGCCCTGGAGGTTATCTTCGCCGCAAAAGAGCAAGACCGAGCAACGGCCAATATGCTGATTAAACCACTTGTAGTAAGTGTGGTTAAGCAACGACCGGTCCTGAGCTATGAACAATCGCAGATCTGCGAAATGGTCGATCAGCTTGATACATCGGTTTCATTATCTGCTGTTGCATAATGAAAGGTATAAATTCATTACCATCGTGATATGGTGCTCTAGGTGAAGCAAACTTAAATACCATTAACCCCATGATACTATTGTAAAATCTAGAAAAGACAATAGTGATCATCATAATGAACTGGTTCGAACAGACTTGCGGAAGGGTATGGCGAATTAACAAATAAGGGGGCAATTGCCCCCTTAATGTTTATTTCAGTCGTTTACCTGCATCATCAACAACCTTCTCACCGTCTTCCTTGGTGAAAGCCGCTTTCTGAGCATCTGGAAGGATATCCAGAACTACCTCGGACGGACGGCACAGTTTAGTTCCCAGTGGCGTCGCCACAATCGGACGGTTAATCAGAATCGGATGTTGCAACATAAAGTCAATGAGCTGATCGTCAGTAAATTTATCTTCTGCAAGACCCAGTTCCTCATAAGGCTCGACGTTTTTACGCAGCAACGCCCGGACTGAAATGCCCATATCTGCAATGAGTTTGACCAGCTCATCGCGTGAAGGTGGAGTCTCAAGGTAAAGAATTACGGTCGGCTCATTACCGCTGTTGCGGATCATCTCCAGCGTAATACGCGACGTGCCGCAGGCTGGGTTGTGATAAATGGTGATGTTGCTCATATCAGTATCTCATTACAAAGTGAAAGAGAGACGTAGCGCCAGCGCGGCCAGCGTTACAAACAACACAGGCAGAATCATGACGATCCCGGTGCGGAAATAGTATCCCCAGGTGATGGTCATGTTCTTCTGTGAAAGAACATGTAGCCAGAGCAGCGTTGTCAAGCTACCTATAGGTGTAATTTTCGGTCCCAGATCGCAGCCAATCACGTTGGCATAAATCATCGCCTCTTTGATAACGCCTGTTGCGGTGCTGCCATCAATAGAGAGAGCGCCGACAGGAAGCACCATCTGGATTGCTTTCAATGAAGCTACTCCAGGCACCGGGAAGCTAGAGAAGGCGAATCGTGTGGCCCGTCGGCGCTGTATCAAAAATGATGTGATCGAAGCGGGTCAGCAGGGAAGCGTCTGTCAATAAGCCGGTGAACTCATTGAACGCCGCAATCTCCGTCGTACAGGCTCCTGAAAGCTGCTCGCTGATACTGTTAATAACGTCATCAGGCGAGAAGGCCTTTGATAGGATCAACGATTCTGGCGTGGTATTGCTGGGCGACTTCCTGCGGGTCAATCTCCAGAGCGGAAAGTCCAGGAACAGCTGCCACAGGGCGAATGGTGTTATCAAACCTGATGACCTTAAATGTAAACCTTTTAAATGGTCGGGTAGCATAACAGCTCCTTTTGTTGGGCATTCACCTTAAAACAAGCTCGGCAATCCATTACTGCTATAACAATACTGTGAAAACATTAGATTAAACGGGGGGTAGTAACTTCGTAAACAATCACTGGTTTGCAGTGGGGTAATTTTCGGCATACTTGCCACTGCAATTAGTAGTTTTAGGGCTGACATTTATGACGGACGTCCTAGAGTCTGAGTTAAGGTATCTTATGCTGTTTATACACACCCCGCGAAATCCTAGCCTGCCTCCTCTTAATCAGCTCAAACACATGCTAAAAGGTCAGCCCTCAATACAGATCGGACCAGATACCTATTCACCGCCCGTTGAGTGCCACAGGAGCGATGATTCAATAATACGCCGATACATGGTGTCGATCGGACGCGGTGCACGACGAATGTATTGCTCCGCCCTATCTCTTTGTTCTCCAGATAGTTGTTCTAAATACTTCACAATTTTTTCGGCTGTTGGAAGGGTTTCTTTACCGTTGAATTTTGGAGGGAGACCGGTCCATATCACATGGTCCACGTTATTGGTGTCAGCCCATTCAGACAATCCTGGGATCAGTTTTGGAGAAGGCTGACCAGCAGACCACCTGCAAACATGCTTTTCAATATTTTTTATTGGGATACCTTCACAGCAACGCAAAGCCTCAATACTAGAGGTAAGATCCACTGATTCCATTACCGCCCACAGGGAAGGCACTAATCGATCAGCTTCGACTAGCACAAGCGTAATCCGTCCATCTAGCGACTGTCTGGCGAATTCAACAGATATAAGTGGGCCATCCTCAGACCATTTCCCCTGAACAGGTAAACCTCTTGGCTCCCAAATTAAGGAACCCCATCCAAGACAAGCGATACGAGCCATTATGCCTCCATTAGCATGGTCAGTTTAAAGGTAAAACTCACATATCTTACCGTTCCCCATTGGCACTACATTCAATCGACTTTCTTAATCCTTCACAGAGCGTTATAGCCTGCGTTTGTATCTATCGTTTGAACTTACAGAACTAAGCAGATCTTCAGAAGTACATGTAACTTTTCATCAGAAAGCAGAAATGAAACTCAGCAAAAAAGAAATTTTCTGGTATGGAACTCCTCCGTTTTGGAGGAGACCTGCTTGTATTTTCACTCTATCTAACAAATAAGTAGCTAAGTTTGTAGGTGAAATTATGATGCTATGATTAGATTAAATTTAACAATGTTATCAATGTAATCCGCATACCACTGCATCATCTCCCTTCGCCCTTCCAGATACAATGCATGGTTGTACGTCCCGCGAATCGCATTCTTATCGACATGCGCAAGCTGGGTTTCAATCCACGCCGTATTGAACCCTTCCTCATGCAAAATCGTACTCATCGTGTGCCTAAAACCATGTCCAGTAACCTTTCCTGTATACCCAATCCGTTTGAATACCTGATTAATGCTCGCTTCACTCATCGTCTTACGGGGATCATTACGCCCAGGGAATACCAGTGGATATTGCCCAGTCATCACTTTGAGCTGCTGTACTATTTCCAGCGCTTGGGTAGAAAGGGGGACAAGATGGGGCCGTTTCATCTTCATACGCTCGGCAGGTATTTCCCACACCGCTTTTTCAAGATCAAACTCACTCCAGGAAGCACCTCGGAGCTCGCCAGTGCGAACTCCCGTAAGGATCAGCAGACGTGCTGCAAGAACAACTAACGGGCTTCCTGTGTAGCCTGCGAGAGCTTTAAAGAAGTCTGGTAACTCCTCAACAGTCAGGAAGGGATAATGCTTTGATTCATGCCCTGACATCGCGCTGGTTAGATCCGCTGCAGGATTGTATTCCGCACGACCGGTAACAATGGCGTAACGAAAGACTTCACTGCAACGCTGGCGAACCTTCTTGGCCTTCTCTGTCGCGCCACGGCTTTCCATTCGACGCAGCACATTAAGCAGAACCAAAGGTTTGATTTCATTCACCGGCTGCTGGCCGATATATGGGAAAATATCTTTATTGAAGGCTTCGATAATGTCAGAGGCATAGCCTTCTGACCACCGGCTCACCTTCGTTCCGTGCCATTCAAGTGCCACAGCCTGAAACGTGTTGTTGAGCTGCACATCGCGAACCAGCTTTTCTTCTTTCTTGGCAAACGATGGATCGATACCCTCGGCCAGTTTTTTCTTGGCTTCATCACGCAGTGCCCTCGCTTGGGCAAGGGATACCGTCGGATAGACACCAAAAGCCATACGCTTCTCTTTTCCATTGAAGCGATATTTCATCCGCCAGTATCGAGAACCAGAGGGAACGACTTCAAGATACAAACCAGCCCCATCTGCCAGCTTGTAGGCTTTCTCTCTGGGTTTAGCAGCGTCTACCTGTCGCGCATTAAGCTTCATTGGGGGCATCTCCCTAGACCGAACACAGAATGCCCCCACTTATGCCCCCAACTGTAACTTGATTCCGGTTGAGTCCAGTTGATAATAGGAGATAAAATACGGGCTTGAAGCCTTAGTATACGGGCAATAAGTTGATTTCGGTAGACTTGGGAAGAGTTTGAAATGGTGCCGATAATAGGAGTCGAACCTACGACCTTCGCATTACGAATGCGCTGCTCTACCAACTGAGCTATATCGGCCCTGAAAGGCCAGTTACGAATGTAACCACGGGGCAAAAGGTTAGATCTATCCGGGTGATGCGTCAATGCCCTTTTGAATCAAACGGCTATTTTTGCATCACCCGTGACTATTTACGCACGAATCGTATCGTCACCGAAGCCGATCCACTTGTAAGTGGTCAGTGCTTCCAGCCCCATCGGACCGCGCGCGTGCAGTTTCTGCGTGCTGACAGCGACCTCTGCGCCAAGCCCAAACTGACCGCCGTCGGTGAAGCGGGTAGAGGCGTTCACATATACCGCAGAGGAATCCACTTCGTTCACGAAGCGATCGGCATTGCGCAGCGTGCGCGTCAGGATGGCGTCAGAGTGCTGCGTGCCATGTTCACGGATGTGCGCAATGGCGTCGTCGAGATCGGCAACAATCTTCACGTTCAGATCCAGTGACAGGAACTCGTCGTCATACTGTTCCGTTTTTACTGGAACAACGTTTGCCGGGCCATCCTGAAGCAGCGCGATCGCGTTAGTATCAGCGTGCAGCGTCACGCCGCTTTCCGCCATCTGTTTGCTCAGCGCTGGCAGGAAGGTGCTCGCAATCCCCTGATGCACCAGCAGCGTTTCCACGGTGTTACAGGTGCTTGGACGCTGGGTTTTGGCGTTGACGATAATCTTCAGCGCCGGTTCAATCTCGGCGCTGTCGTCCACCACGATATGGCATACGCCGATACCGCCCGTAATGACCGGAATGGTCGACTGCTCTCGGCACAGCTTGTGCAGGCCCGCGCCACCGCGTGGGATCAGCATGTCGATGTATTTGTCCATACGCAGCATTTCATTGACCAGCGCGCGGTCAGGACTTTCGATCGCCTGTACGGCACCCGCCGGTAAGCCACACTCTTCCAGCGCCTGCTGGATGACTTTTACCGTCGCGGCGTTGGTGCGCCAGGTCTCTTTTCCACCGCGCAGAATGGCGGCGTTACCGGTTTTCAGGCACAGGGAAGCGACGTCGACCGTCACGTTTGGACGGGCTTCATAAATCACACCGATGACGCCGAGCGGCACGCGGCGACGCTCCAGACGTAAACCGCTGTCGAGCAGTCCACCGTCAATTACCTGCCCTACCGGGTCGGCCAGATTACAGACATGACGGACATCGTCGGCGATACCTTTGAGGCGCGCCGGGTTCAGCGCCAGACGGTCGAGCATCGCTTCGCTCAGACCGTTACGACGCGCTTCCAGCAAATCCTGCTCGTTGGCGAGCAGAATGTCCTGGGACTGAGCTTCCAGATAATCAGCGATTTTTTCCAGCACGCGGTTTTTCTCGCGGCTGGAAAGGAGCGCCAGTTTGTAAGAGGCGGCCTTCGCGGCAGCGCCCATTTGTTCCAGCATGTTCTGGCTCCTTAACGAATAATCATGTCATCGCGATGCACGGCAACCGGGCCATATTCATAGCCCAGAATGGCGTCGATCTGCTGCGAGTGGTGACCCGCAATGCGGCGCAGAGCATCGCTGTTATAACGGCTTACGCCGTGGGCAATGTCGCGGCCTTCCAGGTTACGGATGCGGATCACTTCACCACGGGAGAAGTTGCCTGTCACGCTTTTAATTCCTTTAGGAAGCAATGAACTCCCTCGTTCCAGAATCGCGGCGGTTGCCCCTTCATCAACGGTGAGTTCACCCGCAGGAGGCGCGCCAAAGATCCAGCGCTTGCGGTTCTCCAGCGGGGATTCCTGGGCGTGGAAGCGGGTTCCCACAGAGATACCTTCCATGACGTCACCAATCACGCCAGGGCGACTCCCCGCCGCAATAATGGTGTCGATACCAGCGCGGCATGCCACGTCGGCGGCCTGCAGCTTAGTCCCCATACCGCCCGTTCCCAGGCCAGACACGCTGTCACCGGCGATAGCGCGCAGGGCATCATCGATGCCGTGAACGTCGGTAATCAGCTCGGCTTCCGGGTTGGAGCGCGGATCTGCGGTGAACAGCCCCTGCTGATCGGTCAGAAGCAATAATTTATCGGCACCGGCCAGAATCGCGGCCAGCGCAGAGAGGTTATCGTTGTCACCCACTTTGATTTCGGCAGTGGCAACGGCATCGTTTTCGTTGATCACGGGAACGATATTGTTATCAAGCAGCGCACGCAGGGTATCGCGGGCGTTCAGGAAGCGCTCTCTGTCTTCCATATCGGCACGCGTCAGCAGCATCTGCCCGACGTGAATGCCGTAGATGGAGAACAACTGTTCCCAGAGTTGAATGAGTCGGCTTTGTCCCACGGCGGCCAGCAGCTGTTTAGAGGCGATCGTCGCGGGGAGTTCGGGGTAGCCCAGGTGTTCACGCCCGGCGGCAATTGCCCCGGAGGTAACAATCACGATTCGATGCCCTGCGGCATGCAGCTGAGCGCACTGACGTACAAGCTCAACAATGTGGGCGCGATTTAGGCGGCGCGATCCGCCTGTTAACACACTGGTACCGAGTTTTACCACCAGCGTCTGGCTGTCACTCATGATTCTCTGCCGTTCAACGATAAGGGAAAGTAATGTCGAACGAACGTTTTAACAGGAGTCAGCCCGGTTGCCAACTGCCTTAGTGCATCACCAGGCACTTTGTTGCGCGGGATCAGGAAGCGTAGCGGCAGAATTTGACAAATTTATTACCGAAATAATAAATCACAGTTTTTTAAAATTATTCTTAGTTTGTCATAAAAGTTTCATTCCAGAACGATAAAACCCTTCCTGTTTTTTCACGGGACTTAAGCATGAGCTTATCGTCCAGCGAATTTTTAAAGCGCGTTTATAAGACAGGATCGAAAATGAAAAAGAGCACTCTGGCATTAGTGGTTATGGGCGTGGTAGCTTCCGCATCTGTTCACGCAGCAGAAGTTTATAATAAAAACGGTAATAAACTGGACGTGTACGGCAAAGTGAAAGCTATGCACTATATCAGCGATGATGACACCAAAGATGGTGACCAGACGTACGTTCGTTTCGGTTTTAAAGGCGAAACCCAGATTAACGATCAGCTGACGGGTTACGGCCGTTGGGAAGCTGAATTTGCGGGTAACAAAGCGGAAAGCGACTCCTCGCAGAAAACGCGTCTGGCGTTCGCCGGTATTAAACTGAAAGACTTTGGTTCTCTGGATTACGGCCGTAACCTGGGCGCGCTTTATGACGTCGCGGCATACACCGATATGTTCCCTGAGTTCGGCGGTGACGGCCTGGCACAGACCGACAACTTCATGACTAAACGTGCCTCCGGACTGGCCACCTATCGCAATACCGACTTCTTTGGCATGGTGGACGGTCTTGATATGACCCTGCAGTACCAGGGCAAAAACGAAAACCGCGACGTGAAAAAGCAGAACGGTGACGGCTTTGGTACGTCTCTGGCCTATGACTTCGGCGGCAGTGATTTCTCCGTCATTGGTGCTTATGCTAGCTCCGATCGCACCAACGCGCAGAACCTGCAGGCGCGCGGTGAAGGTAAAAAAGCCGAGGGCTGGGCAACCGGTCTGAAATACGACGCGAACGATATTTACCTGGCCACTATTTATTCTGAAACCCGCAATATGGCCCCTATCTCCGGTGGTTTTGCAAATAAAGCGCAAAACTTCGAAGTGGTTGCACAATATCAGTTTGACTTTGGTCTGCGCCCATCCGTGGGTTATGTACAGTCCAAAGGTAAAGATATCGAAGGCATTGGCGACGAAGATATCGTGAAATATATTGACGTGGGCGCCACGTATTACTTCAACAAAAACATGTCCGCGTTTGTTGATTATAAAATCAACCAGATTGACGACGATAATAAGCTGGGCGTGAGCAGCGATGATATCGTTGCGCTGGGTGTGACGTATCAGTTCTAAGATTATCCAAATAAGAAAATCCCGGCATATAAGCCGGGATTTTTTTGCCCAGGGTAAAGCGGTCTGCTGCCCTCACCCCGGCCCTCTTTCACAGGAAGAGGGAGAAACCATTACGCGGTCAGCTTCACCGCTTCGCTGGAAAAGTCATCCGCTGGCTCGAACTTCAGATCCAGAGTTGCCAGCAGTGCGCTCGCCTTGTCGTGAAACTCTTTCAGGGTATATTCCAGGCGATCGATCACTTCCTGATCTTTGATGATGGCGGCCTGCCAGTTGCCGTCTTTATTAAACAGGCCAAACTGGTAGCTATAGGTAAAACGCTTTTCCTCTGCTTCCATTTCCATCCACCAGCCCCAGAATTCACGTTTTTCGGGTGCAGGCTTCACGTTGACGCAAACAGCCAGGCAGTCGAAAAAAAAGCGATTCTCTTCACACTGCTCTTCTCGAATATACGGGCCGAGAGCCATAAATTTCTTAATCAGCCTACTTTTCGGGTGTCCACTCGGTAACGTCATTGCGATCTCCTTTTGTGAAGCCACTGTTTTATCAAACCAGCGAAATTTAGCAATCTATTAACACAATCTCTGAGCGATCCAGCGCGTGATCTCTTTCAAGGCTTTGTCAAAATTCTGATACACCGGGCTGAACGGCACCTCAAGCAATTTGCCATCCGCAGATGACGAAGTGATTAAGCGTGACTCCTCCTCCGGGCTGAAGGGATCGTTTTTCCAGAAACCGGACAGCATAGGCGTCGGGCAGCGGCGCCCCAGCAACCCTTGCGTTTTTAACGAGTAGCGATTGAGCTCAACGCGCAGCGCTTCGTCTGATGCATCATGCATGCCAAGGCGACTGGCCAGCACGTCAAGATACATCTCCGGCACGCTGCCCTGGCGGGCAGGATCGCTGAGCAGGGCATGAACCACTGGCCCCAGACAGGCAACTGCTTTCAGACGTGAAGATTCAAGGTAGGCCAGACGCACCGCGACGTTCGCCCCAAAACGGAAACCAAATGCCGCCACGCGGGTATGATCAACCCAAGGAACATTTTCCAGCGCTTTAAGCGCATGCTGGTGCAGCAGGCTCGAATCCTGCGTTAACTTCCACTTCGATGAGAAGCCAATGGAAGGCATATCGAGCGTCAGCATCGCGATCCCTTTTGGTGCGAAGTAGCGCTCATACAGGCTGTAATAGTCAATTTGCAGGGAATCCAGACCACCGCACATCAGCACGGTCGGGAACGGACCGTCGCCTTCAGGCATGTGCAGGAAGCCGGTAACGGGCGCACCGCCCGGAACGGCGAACTCAAGCTCGCGCATCTGACCCGGCAGACGCTGAGCCGCCTCTTCATAGGCGCGATTCGCCAGCGCCTGAGCCTGTTCAGCCAGCTCGTCCCCTTTTAAATGCGGGTACGCGGCAATGGCGTAGAGGTTGGCCGCATGCAGCCAGTGCTTGCCGCTTCGCGTGGCATCCTCTTCCTGGCTGGCTTTTTGCTGCCACAGCATCGCCTGTTTAGACCATTCGTAGATCCAGTTTCCGCCCCGGTAGCCCACCACCGTGTCGTAGAGTTCGCTGTCGGTACGCTCAGACTCGCTCATCACGATACGCGCCTGCACATCGAGGATTTCACGGGGATCAATACCGCGCCAGATCCACATCAGGCGGTTAATCATGCGATACCAGTGGGGCACGTTTTTACCGTCTAACGCAGACTGGACGGCAGGCATGGTCCCCGGATTAAACCGACGCACCAGCGTCGACGTTTCAGGGTGTTTGAAACGGGGTTTGAAGAGAGTCTCGGTGAGATTCGCCTGCGTCATTGCGTTGCCTCCATGGATACGTCATATAGTGCCCATTGTAACGCGTGGCGGGGTAAAAAGAACAACGCCCGGCATAGCCGGGCGTGTAAAGTTACGTGCGGGAATTAACGGCCTGAAATAGGCGGTACGAAGACCACGCCCATATCCCATGGCTGTTCAATCCAGGTATCCTGCGGGATATCAATCACGTAATCATCAACCAGCGGGCGGCCTGCCGGTTTGGCGAAGATCGTCACGAAGTGTGCTTTTGGATACATTTCGCGGATAGCCACCGCGGTGCCGCCGGTGTCCACCAGATCGTCGATAACGATGAAGCCTTCACCGTCGCCTTCAGCGCGTTTCAGCACTTTCAGCTCACGCTGGTTGTCATGGTCATAGCTGGAGATGCAGACGGTATCGACATGACGAATACCCAGCTCACGTGCCAGCAGCGCCCCCGGTACC
The DNA here is from genome assembly GCF_039718975.1 of Enterobacter chuandaensis. NCBI lineage: Bacteria > Pseudomonadati > Pseudomonadota > Gammaproteobacteria > Enterobacterales > Enterobacteriaceae > Enterobacter > Enterobacter chuandaensis. The sequence continues at coordinate 1,010,282 of NZ_CP097173.1, read as the reverse complement.
AGACCGCCACGGCTGACGGCAATAATGCCTTTCCACTGTTCGGAAGGCATCAGACGCGCAGCCAGTTTGCGTGCGTGAATCTGCAACATGTCCCAGGTGACGACGTATTTTTCGCTCATGTGAAGTGTCCCAGCCTGTTTTTATACGGCTTAAAAAAATGAGGGTGAACCAGGTTGCGCGAGATTATAGAGATCTGGCGCACTAAAAACCAGTGTTTAGCGCTCCCTGCCTGAGTTTTTACATGCTTTATGCTACCAGCCAGCAGAGAAAGTGGTATTCTCAGTTGCATCTCGCAAGCCTGTCTTGTGGTAACTATTAACCTGCTAACCCTGTGGCCTGCAACCCTGTTTGCAGCGCCTCGACAAGGAGACTTATCGTGTCTGAACTGTCTCAATTATCTCCACAGCCGCTGTGGGATATTTTTGCGAAAATCTGCTCCATCCCACACCCGTCTTACCATGAAGAACAGCTTGCCGAACATATTATGGGTTGGGCGAAGGAAAAAGGTCTGCACGCTGAGCGCGACCAGGTTGGCAACATTCTGATCCGCAAACCTGCCACCGCAGGCATGGAAAACCGCAAACCGGTTGTGCTGCAGGCGCACCTGGACATGGTGCCACAGAAGAACAACGACACCGTTCACGACTTCACCAAAGACCCGATTCAACCGTACATCGACGGCGACTGGGTAAAAGCACGCGGCACCACGCTGGGTGCGGACAACGGCATCGGTATGGCCTCTGCGCTGGCGGTGCTGACCGACGACAGCGTTGAGCATGGCCCACTGGAAGTGCTGCTGACCATGACCGAAGAAGCGGGCATGGACGGCGCATTCGGTCTGCAGGCAAACTGGCTGCAGGCGGATATCCTGATCAACACCGACTCCGAAGAAGAAGGTGAAATCTACATGGGCTGCGCGGGCGGGATTGATTTCATCTCTACCCTGCCGCTGTCCCGCGAAGCGATTCCTGCGGGCTTCCAGACCTTCAAGCTGACGCTGAAAGGGCTGAAAGGCGGTCACTCCGGCGGTGATATTCACCTGGGTCTGGGTAACGCCAACAAACTGCTGGCACGCTTCCTGGCGGGCCACGCGGCCGAGCTGGACCTGCGTCTGGTGGACTTCAACGGCGGTACACTGCGCAACGCGATCCCACGCGAAGCCTTTGCCACCGTGGCGGTGCCAGCGGCGAAAGCGGACGAGCTGAAAAAACTCTCCAGCGTCTACCTGGATATCTTGAAAAACGAACTGTCGGCGAAAGAGAAGAACCTGACCGTGGTGCTGGAATCCGTGTCTACGGATAAATCCGCCCTGACCGCGCAGTCTCGCGACAGCTTCGTTCAGCTGCTCAACGCGACGCCAAACGGCGTTATTCGCAACTCTGACGTGGCGAAAGGCGTAGTGGAAACCTCCCTGAACGTGGGCGTGGTGACCATGAGCGATGACAGCGCAGAGATCATTTGTCTGATTCGTTCTCTGATCGACAGCGGTAAAGAGTACGTGGTGAGCATGCTGGAATCCCTGGGCACGCTGGCCGGTGCGAAAACCTCCGCTAAAGGCAGCTATCCTGGCTGGCAGCCGGATGCAAGCTCTCCGGTAATGGCGCTGGTGCGTGAAACTTATCAGCGTCTGTTCAACAGCACGCCGAACATCCAGGTGATCCACGCGGGTCTGGAATGTGGTCTGTTCAAGAAACCGTATCCGGACATGGACATGGTCTCTATCGGGCCAACCATCACCGGTCCACACTCTCCGGATGAGCAGGTTCATATTGAAAGCGTCGGCCATTACTGGACGCTGCTGACGGAACTGCTGAAGGCGATTCCTGTTAAATAATACCCTCACCCCAGCCCTCTCCCTCAAGGGAGAGGGTGAACAACCTCGTGCCACCGGGCAATTACAATCCCAAAACCAACTGACGTTCCAACTGCGGATCCAGCAGCGTAACGTGCAATCCCACCAGCCTCACCCCTCGCCCGCCCCGGCGTTCTTCCCATGCCTTTTTCGCGGTTGCGATCAGATCCTCTTTATTCAGACGCGGCCAGACGTGCTCCTGCGTTGTCTGTTGAAAGTCATTAAATTTCAGTTTGATGCCCTGTCTGGCAATCAGTAAATCAGGTTTTACTTTGATCAGGCGTCGTTCCAGCTCCGGATAGAGCTGTTCCGTAATAATGGTTTCGCATTCCGACCAGTCATGGATGTCTTCGCTCAGCGTGCGCTCAACGCCGACGGATTTCCGTAGCCGTTCGCTGTTCACATCACGATCGTCAATCCCCTGGCTGCGTTCCCACAGCACGCGGCCAAACTTCCCAAAGCGCTTGAGCAACATCGCAAGGTCGCTTCGCTGCACATCTTCGCAGGTGCGTAATCCCATTTTTTCCAGCTTCGCGGCGGAAACTTTGCCTACGCCGGGGATTTTGCCAAGCGGCAGCGTTTTTAGAAACGCAGGAACCTCTTCAGGAGTGATGACGTACTGGCCGTTGGGTTTGTTTAAATCGGAGGCGATTTTGGCAAGAAACTTAACGGGCGCGACGCCTGCCGACGCGGTCAGATTCAGCTCGTTGAAAATCGTCTGGCGGATCTCCTGCGCCATCAGCGTGGCGGAGCCGTGACAGTGCACGCTGTCAGTGACGTCCAGATAGGCTTCGTCCAGCGATAGCGGTTCAATCAGTGAGGTATAGCGAGAGAAGATTTCGCGTATATGGTTTGACGCTTCTTTATAGGCGTCAAAGCGCCCCGGCAAAAGGGTAAGGTGCGGGCAAAGTTTTAGAGCCATTGCCGTCGGCATGGCGCTGCGCACGCCAAATTTGCGTGCAGGATAGTTGGCGGTGCTGATCACACCGCGCTGAACGCGGCTGCCGCCAATAGCGATGGGAATATCCCGCAGCGCCGGGTTGTCGCGCATCTCCACTGCGGCAAAAAAGCAGTCCATATCGACATGGATTATTTTGCGCATCGGTCATACCACACATGTATTTATATACAGTATAACAAAAGGAAAAAAATGCGTCAGCTATTTTCCTTACTCACAGTTGTCATATAAATGTGTTACAAACATGCGTAATAAAACCTTTATATACATATATTTAGCAAATTAATGGAGCGTAATTATTCATGAAGAAAATTCTCTCGATTTCGTTACTGTTTCTGGCGAGTGCTGCATCTGCTAACCCTGCGATCGTTGCTCACCGGGGCGGGACTGCGGATGCACCTGAAAACACCCTGCCAGCCATTAAGCTTGCGCTCGAAAACAAAGCAGATATCGTCTGGATAACCGTGCAATTGAGTCGGGATGGTGTACCGGTTCTTTACCGACCAGTCGATCTGAAAGCGTTAAGCAATCTACAGGGAAAGGTGTCACAGTATACCGCTGAGGAACTGGCGAAGGCGGATGTCAGCGTTAAGTGGAAAGATAAGAACCTGCCGGAAAGCCTGCTGAATGCCTCAATACCCACCCTGAAGTCGGTACTGACCACCTGGCCAAAAACGCGGTTTTTCATTGATATTAAATCCCCGGATGCCGATCCGGCGACCATGGGCATCGCGCTGCTGAACGTGTTGAAAGAGACCAACAGCCTGAATCGCATTCGCGTCTATTCTACGGAGGATCGCTATCTGGATGCGTTGCCTGCTGAAATCCCCCGCTTTGTCACACGCAGCGAAACCCGCACGCGTCTGGCCACTGTTTCGTTGAGCCACGAATGTCTGTCCCCCTCGAAAAAAATGGACGATTACTGGTATGGACTTGAGTTAAACCGAAAAGTAGAGGTAGTCGAGAAATTCACCTTAGGCGAAGGTATCTCCCCCGCAACGTTAACGTGGGACAAAGAGGCCGTTGACTGCTTCCGCTCTCAGGGCAATGCCCATCTGATTTTTATCGGTGTGAACTCTGAAGAAGATTACCAGAAGGCGAAAACATTGGGTGCCGACGGTGTTCTTGTGGACTCACCAGCCAAAGCCAGAAGCTGGGCAAAATAAATGATAAAGGCCGCATGAAGCGGCCTTTTTCTAGATGATCCTCTGCTGGTCCCGGGCCATCCGTTTTTTACGTGCATCGCACGGTTCGGGGCAGTCGCACACCTTTTCCATTCCGATGGAAGAGATACCGCCACAGCTGCCCTGAATGCTTTTACGCTTGATGATCCAGCCTAATGACATGCCGAAGATCACCAGAAAAAACACCGCAAAGGTTGCCAGAAAGGTCAGCATGATCAGCCTCCGAAATCATCAAGGAGGATGTTCTCATCTTCCACACCGAGATCTTTCAGCATCTTGATCACGGCGGCGTTCATCATTGGCGGACCACACATATAGAACTCGCAGTCTTCCGGTGCCGGATGCTGTTTGAGGTAGTTTTCATACAGCACGTTGTGGATGAACCCCGTATAGCCCGTCCAGTTATCTTCCGGCTGCGGATCGGAAAGCGCCACGTGGAAGGTAAAGTTCGGATTCTCACGCGCCAGCTGTTCAAACTCGTCGTCGTAGAACATTTCTCGCAGCGAGCGCGCACCGTACCAGAAGCTAATTTTACGCTTGCTGCTAAGACGTTTGAGCTGGTCGAAAATGTGCGAGCGCATAGGAGCCATACCCGCACCGCCGCCGATAAAGACCATTTCAGCGTCAGTATCTTTGGCAAAGAACTCACCGAACGGACCGGAGATCGTCACTTTGTCACCCGGCTTGAGGGACCAGATATACGACGACATCACGCCCGGCGGCGCGTCAGGCACATTCGGTGGCGGCGTGGCGATACGCACGTTGAGCATAATAATGCCCTTCTCTTCCGGGTAGTTAGCCATGGAATAGGCGCGAAGCGCAGGCTCTTTGACCTCAGAAACAAAGCGGAAGAGGTTAAATTTATCCCAGTCAGCCCGGTACTCTTCAGGCACATCGAAATCGGCATACGCCACGGTGTGCGCAGGACAATCAATCTGGATATACCCGCCTGCACGGAACGGGACGCTCTCCCCTTCAGGGACACGCAGCTTGAGCTCTTTGATGAACGTGGCTTTGTTATCGTTCGAGATAACCTCGCACTCCCATTTTTTCACGCCGAAAATCTCTTCCGGCAGCTCAATCTTCATGTTCTGACGCACCGCGACCTGGCAGGCCAGACGGCAGCCCTCTTTGGCTTCACGCTTCGTGATATGCGACAGTTCAGTAGGCAGAATATCACCGCCCCCCTCTTTCACCGTCACACGGCACTGCCCGCATGAGCCACCGCCGCCGCAGGCTGATGAGACAAAAATCCCGTTGCCCGAGAGCGTATTAAGCAGCTTATCACCTGCCGGTGTGCGGATCTGGTTCTGCGGATCGTCATTGATATCAATAACCACATCCCCGGAATTGACCAGCTTTGCGCGCGCCGCCAGAATCAGCCCTGACAGCACCAGTACTATCAGCGTGAACATCACCACGCCAAGAATAATTTCCATCTGTTAGCCCTTATAGCTGCACACCGGAGAAGGACATAAAGCCCAACGCCATCAGGCCGGTGGTGATAAAGGTGATCCCTAAGCCACGCAGCCCCGCAGGCACGTTGGCATATTTCATTTTTTCACGGATCCCCGCCATGGTGACAATCGCCAGCATCCAGCCGATACCGGAACCGAAACCATACACTACCGATTCACTGAAGTTGTAATCGCGCTGAACCATAAACGAGACGCCACCGAAGATGGCGCAGTTCACCGCGATCAGCGGCAGGAAGATCCCCAGCGCGTTGTACAGCGACGGGAAATACTTATCGAGGATCATCTCCAGGATTTGCACCAGCGCCGCAATGACACCGATAAAAGTGATGAAGTTCAGGAAGCTAAGATCGACTCCCTCCACCAGCGCGCCGTCCCGCAGCACGAAGTTGAACACCAGGTTGTTAATCGGAACCGAAAGCCCCAACACAACGGTGACCGCCACGCCCAGGCCAAATGCCGTCGAGACCTTTTTAGAAACGGCCAGGAACGTACACATGCCCAGGAAGAAGGCGAGCGCCATGTTTTCAACAAACACCGCGCGCACAAATAAACTCAGGTAATGAGCCATTGTCGGTTACTCCTTTTCCTGCTGTTCAGGCTTCAACGTACGAATCAGCCAGATCAGCAAACCGATAATGAAAAACGCGCTTGGGGCCAGCAGGAACAGGCCGTTCGGCAGATACCAGCCGCCGTTCTGCACCGTATCCAGTACCTGAACGCCAAACAGCTTGCCGCTGCCAATCAGCTCGCGCAGAAAACCAACCGTCAGCAGGATCACGCCATAACCCAGACCGTTGCCGATACCGTCCATAAAGCTCGCCAGCGGCGGCATTTTCATGGCGTAGGCTTCTGCGCGGCCCATCACGATACAGTTGGTGATGATCAGCCCGACAAACACCGAAAGCTGCTTCGAGGTTTCGTAGGCGAAAGCGCGCAGCAGCTGATCGACCACGATCACCAGCGAGGCGATGATCGCCATCTGCACGATGATCCTCACGCTGTTAGGGATGTGGTGGCGGATCATGGAGATAAACATGCTGGAGAACGCCGTAACCAGCGTTACCGCCAGCGTCATCACAACCGCCGTTTCCAGTTTTGTCGTTACCGCCAGAGCTGAACAGACGCCCAGCACCTGCAGGGTTATCGGGTTATTGGCTAAAAGTGGGCCAATCAGTACTTTTTTAACTTCTTTCAGTTCACCCATATCAGCCATTGTTCAGCGCTCCTTCACGTACATTTTTCAGGAAGGGACCAAAGCCCAGTTCACCCATCCAGAAATCAAAACTGTGCTGTACCCCGTTAGAGGTGAGCGTGGCGCCGGAAAGGCCGTCAACGGCGAATTCATCCCCGGCACGCGCGCCCCCTTTCACCAACTTCAGCGCAGGCTGACCGTTGTCGTCGAGCACTTTTTTACCGACAAACTGCGCTCGCCAGTTAGGGTTTTCCACTTCGCCACCCAGCCCCGGCGTTTCGCCCTGATCGTAATACGTAATGCCTTTGACCGTGCGGCCATCTGTATCCAGTGCCACAAAAGCGTACATCATTGACCACAGCCCGTTACCGTAAATCGGCAAAACCACTTCCTGTACGCGTTTTTGCTCGTCACGGACCAGATAGATCTCCGCGATGTTGCTGCGGCGCTTTATACCTGCCGGATCCTGTGAAGCGTCAAGCACGGTGCTCATCTGCGGATCTTTCAGCGCCAACGCCTGGTTATACTTCGCCGGGTCTTTATCCATCAGCTCACCGGTTTTTAAATCCACCAGCCGTGGGGTAATACGTTCGGCAAACACGTCGGCGACCTCGTCCTTCGTCATGCCTTCCTGCATCAGCCCGGCCACGGCCAGAATGTTACGCTGTTTATCCAGCGCGCGTTGCTCCTGCTGCAGCGGTTTTAACCCTACGGCAGAACCCGCAACCACGATGGAACAAACCAGACACAGTACCAGCACCACCAGCAGCGTTTTGCTGATGCTATCGTTATTTTTAACCTCAGCCACGCGCCTTCCTCCGCTTAATGTTGGCGCGCACGACCAGGTAGTCGAACAGCGGCGCAAACAGGTTGGCAAACAGAATGGCCAACATCATCCCTTCCGGATAGGCCGGGTTGACCACGCGAATCAGAACACACATCACCCCAATGAGCGCGCCATAACACCATTTACCTCTGTCGGTAAACGAGGCCGAAACGGGATCGGTGGCCATGAACATCATGCCAAACGCAAAGCCCCCCAGCACAAGGTGCCAGTACCACGGCATGGAGAACATCGGGTTCGTGTCTGAACCAATGAAATTGAACAGCGTGGCGGTAAGCACCATGCCGAGCATAACGCCCGCGACGATCCGCCATGAGGCCACGCGGCCAAAGAGAATGATGGCCCCGCCGATCAAAATCATCAGGGTAGATACTTCGCCAATGGAGCCCGGAATGTTGCCAATAAATGCATCAAACCAGGTCACCGGTTGGCCGGTCGCATTGTTCACCAGCGTTTCGCCGCCGCCTGCCGCCCACTGAGAAAGCGGCGTCGCGCCGGAGAAACCGTCCGCAGCCGTCCATACCAGGTCACCTGAGATTTGCGCCGGGTAAGCAAAGAACAGGAACGCACGCCCCGCCAGCGCCGGGTTGAGGAAGTTACGTCCGGTTCCGCCGAAGATCTCTTTGGCAATCACCACGCCAAAGCTGATCCCCATCGCCGCCTGCCAGAGCGGCAGCGTTGGCGGAACAATCAGCGCAAACAGAATGGAGGTAACAAAGAAGCCTTCGTTGATCTCATGTTTGCGGATGATGGCGAACAGCACTTCCCAGAAGCCGCCCACGATAAAGACGGTCATGTAAATCGGCAGGAAGAAGACCGCGCCCAGCGTCATCATGCTGACCCAGCCAGCATCAGCGGCAAAGCTGACGCCCAGCGACTGCGCCAGACGATAGTGCCAGTCAGACTGAATCACCTGCGCCAGTTGCTGCGCATCGTATAGATGATGCAAGGCAGGAATGGTCTGCAGACCGACGTTGTACATGCCCCAGAACATAGCCGGGAAGACGGCAAACCACACCAGAATCATCATTCGCTTCAGATCGATGGCATCGCGAACGTGCGCCGCGCCTTTCGTCACCAGGCCTGGCGTGTAGAAAATGGTGGTCGTCGCTTCATACAGCGGGTAGTACTTTTTGAGCTTCCCTTCGGTAAAGTGCGGCTCAATTTTTTCAAAGAGATGTTTTAAACCCATGGTTATCCTTCCTGCTCAATGCGGGTTAACACCTCGCGCAATACGGGTCCATATTCGTATTTACCTGGACACACATAGGTGCAGAGCGCCAGATCTTCTTCGTCCAGCTCCAGACAGCCGAGCGCCTGCGCGCCATCGGTATCGCCAGCCAGGAGATCGCGCAACAGCACGGTAGGCAGAATATCCAGCGGCATCACGCGCTCGTAGTTGCCAATTGGCACCATAGCGCGCTCTCCGCCATTCGTGCTGGTGGAGAAGTTAAACAGCTTATGACGCAGGAAATGGCCCAGCGTGGTGCGGGTGACCGAGAATTTTTCCGCGCCGGGCAGCACCCAGCCGAACAGTTCTTTTTCACGCCCTTCCTGCACAATGCTGACCTGCAAATGGAAACGCCCCAGGTACGCGTGCGCGCCAAGGGCATGGCGGCCACTGAGTACCGAACCGGAAATCAGGCGGTTTTCACCCTCTTTCGTTTCCCCGACGAGCAGTTCATTTATGTCTGCTCCCAGAAGCGTTTTCACCAGGCGCGGATTTGCCGCCTGCGGCCCACCGATAGCGATGGTCCGTTCAGCGCAGAGCACACCCGTGGTGAAGAGCTTACCGATGGCAATGACATCCTGATAGTTAAGATGCCAGACCTGTTTTGTCAGGCTCACCGGCTCAAGGAAATGGATGTGCGTCCCGACCAGCCCCGCAGGATGCGGGCCAGAAAATTCATTAAACGTGACCTGACCCAGCGGATGACCACCAAGCTTGCCGCCACCAGCCTGGCAGACGTGCACTTTTCCAGGGGTCAGACGCGTTAAAACGGTCAGACCGGCATCAAAATCTTTGCGCTGCGCCAGAATAACAGGCTGCGGATCCGCGCTGAGTGGGTTGGTGTCGAGGGCCGTAACGAAAATGGCGGCTGGTGCGGTATCAGGAACAGGAGATTTGCTGAAAGGGCGCGTGCGGAGCGCCGTCCACAAACCGGATGCCAGCAGTTGAGCCTGCACATCTTCGCGGCTAAGCGACGCGAGTTCCGCGACTTCATAACGCGCGAACTCACGCTGTTCATCGCCTTCAATGCGGATAACCACCGACTGCAGCACGCGTCGCTCGCCACGATTAATCGCGACAACGGTGCCGCTGGCGGGTGCGGTGAACATGACGCCGGGATTTTTTTTGTCTTCAAAGAGCGCCTGCCCTTTAATAACGCGATCGCCCTCTTGTACCAGCATTGAAGGCCGCATTCCCAGATAATCGTCACCTAATATAGCGACATGACGGACGCTTGCACCTGACGAGACGTGCTGCTCAGGCACGCCTGCAATCGGCAAATCAAGTCCTTTTTTTATTTTAAACATGTGGTTAGCAGGTTTCCATAAACAACAATCCAGTGGACGCGAAGTGTAACATTTTCCCCTTCTGACGGGCAGGTAATCCAGCGTCGAGCGCGCCAAATTGCGAGCTATTACGCAAAGTTCCTGGAGCCAGCACGATTTTGATGGTTTATAAAGTAAAACTAATTTGTAAACTCACCGCCCGGCTCTTGCGAAAATCTATAGCGGTGCTAATGTGAGCGCTCCTAACAGAATAATCTGATTTCGGGTCTCTTTTGCCGTCCTGGCAAGTTGGTCATGGTTTTATCAAGGAACTAGTAGTATGCGTAAAATCGCATTGTTCATTGCGATGCTTCTGATTCCGTGCATGTCGTTTGCCGGGCTGCTCAGCAGCAACAGCTCCACGACGCCGATCAGCAAAGAATATAAACAGCAGTTAATGGGATCCCCGGTTTATATTCAGATCTTCAAGGAAGAGCGCACGCTCGATCTGTATGTCAAAATGGGCGAAACATATCAGCTGCTTGATAGCTACAAGATTTGTAACTATTCCGGCGGGCTGGGCCCGAAACAGCGTCAGGGCGATTTCAAAAGCCCGGAAGGCTTTTACAACGTTCAGCGTAGCCAGCTCAAACCCGACAGCCGCTTCTATAAAGCCATTAACATTGGTTTCCCGAACGCCTATGACCGTGCTCACGGTTATGAAGGTAAATACCTGATGATCCACGGCGCCTGCGTGTCTGTCGGCTGTTATGCGATGACCGACGCCGGTATTGATGAGATTTTCCAGTTTGTAACGGGCGCGCTGGTGTTTGGGCAGCCTAACGTTCAGGTCAGCATCTATCCGTTCCGCATGACCGATGCCAATATGGCGCGCCATAAGTACTCATACTACGCAGAATTCTGGAAACAGTTGAAGCCAGGTTTTGATTACTTTGAGCAGACCCACAAGCCGCCGGTAGTCTCTATCGTTGATGGGCGTTACGTGGTCAGCAAACCGCTGAGCCACGAAGTCGTTCACCCGCAGCTGGCGTCAAATTACACGGTCCCCGAGACAAAATAGTACCCACTCGCCTGGCATGATCTTCTGCCAGGCTTCGTTGCCCGTCAGCGGCTGCGTCGCAATGACTGTGACCACATCGTTCGGTGTGGTCTCTTTCTGAAAGTCTATCTCCACATCCTGATCGAGCAGCTTTGCCACCCCAAACGGCGCGCGGCGGGTGATCCAGAACAGGTTCGTCGAGCAGAACGCCATCACGTAGCGCCCGTCAGACAGCAGCATATTAAACACCCCTTTTTCACGCAGCTCTGATGCCAGCGAAGCGATGTATTTAAACACGGCAGCCATGTTGCCTGGCGTGCGGGGATAGCGCTCCGTCAGCTTATGCAGCAGCCAGCAGAAGGCTTTTTCGCTGTCCGTTTCGCCGACCGGACGGAAATTGCCCGTCTCCAGTGATTTATAGCCCGTAAGCTGCCCGTTGTGCGCGTAGGTCCAGTTACGGCCCCACAGTTCTCGGGTAAAGGGATGGGTGTTTTCCAGCGCCACTTCGCCGCGGTTTGCCTGGCGGATGTGGGCGATCACCGAACAGGATTTAATGGGGTAGTCCTGTACCAGTTTGGCAATCGGTGAGTTAAAGCTGGGCTGTGGATCTTTGAACGTGCGACACCCTTTGCCTTCGTAGAAGGTGATGCCCCAGCCATCTTTATGCGGCCCGGTTCCCCCACCGCGCTGAACCAGCCCGGTGAAACTAAAGCAGATATCGGTTGGCACATTGGCGCTCATCCCGAGCAGTTCGCACATACGTCACCTCCACAACAGCGGGGGACACAGGCGTCCCCCAGCGAAGTCTTACTTAACCATCTCTTTTTCGATCAGCTGGATCAGGATGTGGATCACTTTGATGTGAATTTCCTGAACGCGATCTGCATAACCGAAGTGCGGAACGCGAATTTCGATATCCGCGCTACCGTCCATCTTACCGCCATCTTTGCCGGTCAGGGTGATGACCTTCATCCCTTTTTCGCGCGCGGCGGCGATCGCTTTGATCACGTTAGCGGAGTTACCGGAGGTAGAGATACCCAGCAGCACATCACCTTCACGGCCTACCGCCTCAACGTAGCGGGAGAAGATGTGGTCGTAACCGAAGTCGTTGCCTACGCAGGAGATGTGGCTCACATCGGAAATCGCAATCGCCGGGTAGCCCGGACGGTTTTCACGGTAGCGTCCGGTCAGCTCTTCGGCGAAGTGCATGGCGTCACAGTGGGAGCCGCCGTTACCGCAGGAGAGCACTTTGCCACCGGCTTTGAAACTGTCGGCCAGCAGGACCGCTGCGCGCTGAATAGCGTGGATATTGGCATCATCTTTCAGAAAGTTCGCCAGCGTTTCCGCCGCTTCGTTCAGTTCGTTACGAATAAGATCCTGGTACATGAGGATAATCCTTCAGTATTGATGAAATAACACAGTGGAGTGTACCGGATAGCGGGAAAAGCGAGAAGCTAAAGCCATGCGAATCGTCCGGCGTTTTGATTTTTTGTGCCGGCTAAAACGCGAACAATGTGAACCAGGTTGTAATTATTTTGTAAACACATTGCTAAAGGAATTCACATCAACTACAACCATATCATCACAAGTGGTCAGACCTCCTACAAGCAAGGGAGCTTTTCTTTATGATGATTTTGAGCATTCTCGCAACCGCTGTTCTGCTCGGTGTGCTGTTCTATCACCGCGTAAGTTTATTCCTGAGTAGCCTGATTCTTCTGGCCTGGACGGCTGCGCTTGGCGTCGCAGGTCTCTGGAATATCTGGCTTTTAGTCCCTCTTGCCATCATTCTTCTGCCGTTTAACCTGGCCCCGATGCGTAAGTCGATGATCTCCGCGCCGGTGTTCAAAGGCTTCCGCAAAGTGATGCCGCCAATGTCGCGCACCGAGAAAGAAGCGATTGATGCGGGCACCACCTGGTGGGAAGGCGATTTGTTCCAGGGCAACCCTGACTGGAAAAAGCTGCACAACTATCCGCAGCCGCGCCTGACCGCCGAAGAACAGGCCTTTATTGACGGCCCGGTGGAAGAAGCGTGCCGCATGGCAAACGACTTTGCTATCACCCACGAAATGGCCGACCTGCCGCCGGAGCTGTGGGCCTACCTGAAAGAGCATCGCTTCTTCGCGATGATCATTAAGAAAGAGTACGGCGGTCTTGAGTTCTCCGCTTACGCTCAGGCTCGCGTGCTGCAAAAGCTGGCGGGCGTCTCCGGGATCCTGGCGATTACCGTCGGCGTGCCGAACTCCTTAGGCCCGGGTGAACTGCTGCAGCACTACGGTACGGAAGAGCAGAAAGATCACTATCTGCCGCGACTGGCGCGCGGTCAGGAAATCCCGTGCTTCGCGCTGACCAGCCCGGAAGCAGGCTCCGATGCGGGCGCAATCCCGGATACCGGCGTGGTCTGTATGGGCGAGTGGCAGGGCCAGCAGGTGCTGGGCATGCGCCTGACCTGGAACAAACGCTATATCACCCTGGCACCTATTGCCACCGTGCTGGGCCTGGCCTTTAAGCTCTCCGACCCGGAAAAACTGCTGGGCGGCGAGGAAGACCTCGGCATTACCTGCGCGCTGATCCCAACCTCTACCCCAGGCGTTGAAATTGGTCGCCGTCACTTCCCGCTGAACGTGCCGTTCCAGAACGGTCCGACCCGCGGTCAGGATATTTTTGTGCCGATTGACTACATCATCGGCGGTCCGAAAATGGCCGGCCAGGGCTGGCGCATGCTGGTGGAATGTCTGTCGGTTGGCCGCGGTATTACCCTGCCGTCGAACTCAACCGGCGGCCTGAAGTCGGTAGCAATGGGGATTGGTGCGTACGCCCACATCCGCCGTCAGTTCAAAATCTCCATCGGCAAGATGGAGGGTATCGAAGAGCCGCTGGCGCGTATCGCGGGCAACGCTTACGTGATGGATGCCGCTGCATCGCTGATTACCTACGGCATCATGCTGGGCGAAAAACCGGCCGTGCTGTCCGCGATTGTGAAGTACCACTGTACCCACCGTGCGCAGCAGTCGATCATTGACGCGATGGATATCGCGGGCGGTAAAGGCATTATGCTCGGCGAAGGCAACTTCCTGGCGCGCGGCTATCAGGGCGCACCGATTGCCATCACCGTGGAAGGGGCAAACATCCTGACCCGCAGCATGATGATCTTCGGTCAGGGGGCGATTCGCTGCCATCCATATGTGCTGGAAGAGATGGCCGCCGCGCAGAACAACGACGTGGACGCCTTCGACAAGCTGCTGTTCAAACATATCGGTCACGTGGGCAGCAACAAGGTGCGCAGCTTCTGGCTCGGCCTGACGCGCGGTCTTACCAGCGCGACGCCGACCGGCGATGCGACCAAACGTTACTACCAGCATCTTAACCGTCTGAGCGCCAACCTGGCTCTGCTGTCTGACGTCTCCATGGCGGTGCTGGGCGGTAGCCTGAAGCGTCGCGAGCGTATCTCTGCCCGTCTGGGCGACGTACTTAGCCAGATCTTCCTGGCCTCGGCGGTGCTGAAACGCTACGACGACGAAGGCCGTCAGGAAGCGGATCTGCCGCTGGTCCACTGGGGTGTCCAGGATGCAATGTATCAGGCAGAACAGGCTATTGACGACCTGCTGGCCAACTTCCCGAACCGCTTCGTGGCGGGCACACTGCGCGCGGTGATCTTCCCGACCGGACGTCACCATCTGGCGCCGTCCGACAAGCTGGATCACAAGGTGGCGAAGATCCTGCAGGTACCGAGCGCAACCCGCTCCCGCATTGGCCGCGGTCAGTATCTGGCTCCAACGCCGCATAACCCGGTAGGTCTGCTGGAAGAGGCGCTGCTGGACGTGATGGCTGCCGATCCGATTCACCAGAAAATCTGCAAACAGCTGGGCAAAAACCTGCCGTTTACCCGTCTGGACGAACTGGCGAAACAGGCGCTGGCCGGTGGCATTATCAACAAAGATGAAGCCGCGCTGCTGGTGAAAGCCGAAGAGAGCCGTCTGCGCAGTATCAACGTGGATGATTTCGAACCGGAAGAGCTGGCGACACAGCCGGTAAAGTTGCCGGAGAAGCACCGCAAACCTGAAGCGGCATAACGCGTTTCGCTTATACAAACCCCGCCTCGCGCGCAATGCCGATCAGTTAAGGATCAGTTGACCGAACCTTAAACTACGGCACTATAACGGCTTCCACCACAGGGAGCCGTTTTCTTATGCCACTTCTCAACGATCTGCTCGATTTCAGTGACCACCCTCTTATGCCACCGCCATCTGCCCAGATGTTTGTCAAACACCTTCCCGCTGAGTGGATACAACACTGTCTGACTTATCTGGGGTAACCAATGATCGGCACGCCAGCAGCTGCGTGGAGCCATTCTTGATGGGGTACGCCTGGAAAACGGAGCCCAGAATTTCCGATCTCCAAACTGCCCCCTGAATGGTTGATTAACAAGCAGAAAGAGCGGAAAATCCATACAGGACACATGGATGAAAAGGACGTTTGATGTTCAGATTGTACACTCTGTGGGAACTCGAACGGGAGCTCTCTCCCGAAGATTTCCAGCATATCCTGACACCGGAAGCGACACTGGAAAAAGCGACGGTAAGCTATGACCTGGACTACCGAAACTACACGTCACCACCAGTAAATGAGGTTCCCAGACAGAAGGACGGTTTTAACAACAAACCCTATCAGCAAACGGGTTACGACCCGGTTTATGATGATCTGGAAATAAACCTGATGGAGGGCTGGGTTATCGGTCTGGATACAGACGAACAGTGGGACGAAACGGTAAACCCTTTCCACATCGACACCGGTGGTGAGCTGATTTTTAATAATGCAGATCCGTTCTGCTGGATTGTCAGTGATTTTCAGCGCGCTTTTCGACATGCCATCAATAACCAGAACGGTAGAAAACCCGCACCAACCGTGAAGTTCCGCACTTCCGGAGAACCCGTGCAGCACGCTCAGGCGGGCAAAGTAATCAACAGCAAAATAGCTGGAGGATTGATGGCCGGTGGAGGTGTGTACAACGGCAATATAGAGGGATTCCATCAGGCCGCACAGCAGCTAGGCGGCGACACGTTAGCTGGTTACGATCAAGTCATGGATAACAAAGGACTGATCATTGCTGGCGCATCTGTCGTGGCAGGGCTGACGATGGGCAGGATGCGATTCCCAGAACTGGAAGAGCTTGAGCATTTCGGGGCGAGAGGGGCTGCATCAGGAAGAACGTTTGATCCCGAACTGGCAGGTGGACCGATCGAAAATCTGACGACAGATGGGGTGAATGTCACTCATGAAGGGATCGCAACCGTAGAAAAACATATATCACGATTCGACCACGACCCTGCTAACGATGTGATGATTGGTAGGCTAAAAAACATTGCAAAAGGTGAATTTCCCCCCGAACAAGTAGATCTAAATTACTACACACACGAATGCAGAGAATTCCAACGTTATTGCAATTTAGGTTGGGAATCAGGTGAACCTGAAGGGCCTGCTAGCTATGACCTATGGAACAATGCACACACAGCAACGTTAGAAGATTTTAAACTTAAAGACGGTGACCTATTCCACCCGGACGCACTGAAATGACGATCACGAAGACAGAAATTAACGTACTAAAAGTCATGTCTGAAAAAGACATGGATTGGAGCTGGATAATTCTAGACCGCGCACTTTCTATGAAAGGGATCCCCGGATTTGGCAACGTAGCGAGAATTGTCACTAATTTAGTCGAACATGGTTTAGTCGATGTAATTTACAACGAAGAAACAAAGCACTCTCGTTATAGAGTGTCAGAAAATGGGTTTAAAACACTCAAAGCACTGGACCTGACAGAACACGATTAAATATAACATCTGTTATCAGCACCGCCAGATCACCACTGGCGGCGTTTCCGGGGTCTGACGTGCTAAAGTCGTGGCTGGTAAACCGCAAAACCACCGGCAACGCACCTGAAAAATTTTCATCCTCTGCATATTTATGCAGCCAAGTGAATCACCTCCAGTTTCGTCGAAAAATGGCACTGAAAGTGCCGTTTCCGGCAAGTTAACGCGTCATTGATGACCCTAACGCTGCTTCTGTTTTGCTCCATCTCAAGCGTTTTCTGATGCCGAACAGTCCATTCATGTTGGGGTCCGCCAGGAATCCGTAAATTATCCTACGTTAAGCCTGTTTTTTGTACAGACTACTATCCACTGAGCGTAACGTACGGTATTTACCCTGTCCCAGCTTGAGGTTTGTTCGCCAGACGTAATCCCCGCTGAGATTTATGTGCTCCCATCCTGGCGGGGACAGATGCGCAATAAGCTGTTCATTTAGCGGGAGTCCTTTTCGCTTCAGAGAATCTATGGCTCTTTCTATATATACCGTATTCCATAGTGAGATCGCCGCAGTCAGCAATGTCAGACCATTCTCCGGGGACAATCTCGCAACGACCGGAGCATCTGCGGGGAAATCTGGAAGCGTTGTTCATCACAAAACGCCCCCGACCATAAAGGCCGAGGGCGGTTAAGATGTCAAAAGCCCGCTATCCGGTGGACATCCATGCCGCTCCGCTTAAGTGAACGGCATTGCACCTCGCGCGGGGTTTTTTATTGCCACATTTTCTCGTAATGACGTGCTACAGTGTCAAAAAGGGGTCGTTTGAGGAGTCTGTATCGTGCCTGGTCTGAAGATTTCGATTTTGCAGCAACCTTTAGTGTGGATGGATGGCCCTGCCAACCTGCGCCACTTTGATCGTCAACTGGAAGAGATTACCGGGCGAGATGTGATTGTCCTGCCGGAGATGTTCACCACTGGCTTCGCCATGGAAGCGGCTAAACAGTCGATGCCCCAGGAAGAGGTAGTCGCCTGGATGCATGCCAAAGCACAGCAAACCAACGCGCTGATCGCCGGGAGCGCCGCACTGCAAACGGAACGCGGCCCGGTGAACCGCTTCCTGCTGGTTGAGCCGGAAGGGAAAGTGCATTTTTACGATAAACGCCACCTGTTCCGCATGGCCGATGAACATCATCACTATGAAGCGGGTAACGAACGCGTGGTGTTCGAGTGGCGCGGCTGGCGCATCCTGCCGCTGGTCTGCTACGACCTGCGCTTCCCGGTGTGGTCGCGCAACCGCAACGATTACGATCTGGCGCTGTATGTCGCCAACTGGCCTGCGCCGCGCTCGCTGCACTGGCAGGCGCTGCTGGTGGCGCGCGCGATTGAGAACCAGGCGTACGTGGTGGGCTGTAACCGCGTGGGGACGGACGGTAACGGACATCACTACCGCGGCGACAGCCGGGTGGTGAACCCGCAGGGCGAGATTATTGCCACAGCCGAGCCGCATCAGGCGACGCGCATTGATGCGGAGCTGTCATTGACGGCGCTGAAGGAGTATCGGGAGAAGTTTCCGGCCTGGCAGGATGCGGATCCGTTTAGCATTGGATGAAATTTTCCCCTCACTCTAACCCTCTCCCCAAAGGGGAGAGGGGATTGTTCGCTGCTCGCATTAGGGGGATAAAGTATTAACTCACTAACGCCTGACCGTCTTTGCGGCTTTCCGTCGCGGCAACGTAGTGCCCTTCCGGCATACGATAGATCACCTGCGCCCCGCCGAAGTTGTAATCCTGAAGCGGATCTTCCACCACGATCTGATGCCCGCGCTCGCGCAGCGCCGCGATAGTATTGCGATCGAACGTCGATTCAACAATCACCTCCCTGCCCTGCACCACGCGCCAGCGCGGGGCGTCGATGGCCGCCTGCGGGTTTTGCCCGTGCAGCATAATACGCAGCGCCATCTGCATGTGCCCCTGCGCCTGCATTGGCCCGCCCATCACGCCAAAGGACATCAGCGGCTTGCCGTTACCGTCCATCGCAAAGCCAGGAATGATGGTGTGGAACGGACGCTTGCTGCCCGCCAGCGCGTTCGGGTGTTCAGGATCCAGTACAAAACCGCAGCCCCGGTTTTGCAGACTGATGCCGGTATCCGGCACCACGATCCCGGAACCAAAGCCCATATAGTTGGACTGAATAAACGAGACCATCATCCCGCTGGCATCCGCGGTGCTGATGTAGACCGTGCCGCTCTGCGTTGGGGAACCGTAAACGAAGTCTGAGGCACTGTCGTGGTTGATAAGCGCCGCGCGCGACTTCAGATAATGGTCGCTCAGCAGCTCTTTTGCCGCGAACGCCATGTGTTCTTCATCCGCCACGTAGCGGTCGAGATCCGCCAGCGCCAGCTTCATGGCTTCAATGGACAAGTGCAGAGACTGCACGGAGTCCGGATGATGTTTCTCAATGCCGCACTGCTCCAGAATACCGAGCGCGATCAGCGTGGCGATCCCCTGACCGTTTGGCGGCAGCTCCTGAACCGAGCCGCCCGCGAAGTCGCGCGACAGCAGCTCTACCCAGTCCACGCGATGGTTTGCCAGATCCTCAGCCGTCAGGTGCGCGCCGTGTTCTTTGGCGAAGGCGGCAATTTTCTGCGCCAGCTCGCCGCGGTAAAAAGCTTCACCGTTGGTTTTGGCAATCAGCTCCAGCGAATGAGCCTGTGCCGGGTTACGGAAGATCTCCCCCACGCGCGGGGCGCGGCCTTCCGGCGCAAAGCAGGCGCTAAAGCCCGGCTGATCTTTCAGCTTGTTATAGCCGCGCTGCCAGAGATGACCAATCAGCGGCGAGACCGGGAAGCCGTTACGCGCGTAGTCAATCGCAGGCTGCGCCAGCGTGGTCAGCGGCAGCGTGCCGAAGCGTTCCGCCAGCGCGACCCAGCCCGACACCGCACCCGGCACCGTCACCGCGTCCCAGCCGATTTCCGGCACCGCGGTTTTACCGGCAAACAGATCCGCATGCCAGCTGGCAGGCGAACGACCGGACGCGTTCAGACCATGAAGCTTTTCACCGTCCCAGACGATGGCAAAGGCATCGCTGCCGATCCCGTTGCCGGTCGGCTCAACCACCGTCAGCGCCATCGCGGTGGCAATGGCCGCATCAACGGCATTGCCACCCAACTGCAGCATTTTCATTCCCGCCTGCGCCGCCAGCGGCTGCGACGTGGCAACCGCGTTGTGGCCCATCATCGGCGGGCGGCGTGAAGCGTAACCGGACGTAAAATCAAGCGCTTTGGTCATCATGACTCCTTAGTCGTGGCGCGGATCGAGCGCATCGCGCAGCCCGTCGCCGAGTAAATTAAAGCCCTGCACGGCAAGGAAAATCGCCACGCCGGGGAAAACGGACATCCACGGCGCCTGCTCCAGAAACCCTTTCGCGGTATTGAGCATGGAGCCCCAGGATGGATTGGGCGGCTGCTGCCCCAGCCCCAAAAACGACAGGCTGGCTTCGGCGATAATCGCCGAGGCAATCGCCAGCGTGGCCTGAACCAGGATCGGCGACATCACGTTTGGCAGGACGTATTTAATGATGATCCAGCGATCCGGCAGGCCAATCGCCCGCGCGCCGTCGATATACTCTTCGTTGCGAATGGCGATCACCTGTCCGCGCGTCAGGCGGGCGAAGATCGGCATCGCCGAAAGACCGATGGCGATCATCGCGTTGGTGAGACTCGGGCCTAAAAATGCCCCCAGCGCGATCGCCATGATCAGGAACGGACAGGCCAGCAGCGCCTCGATAAACCGCGAGATGACGCCGTCCCACATCTTCTGGAAGTAGCCCGCCACCAGCCCCAGCGGCACGCCAATAACCACCGCGATAACCACCGACATACAGCCCGCCATCAGCGAGGTGCGCGCCCCCCAGATAATGCGGGATAAAATGTCGCGACCCAGCTCGTCGGTGCCGAACCAGTACATCGCCGACGGCGCTTTGCGCACCGCGAGGAAGTTGGCTTTAACCGGGTCGAACGGGGCGATCCACGGCGCCAGCAGCGCCACCAGCACAAAAAAGCCCACCACCACCGCGCCGATCACCGCGCTTTTGTTGCCGAGGAATTTCTTCAGCACCCGGTTCTGCGCGCGCGGCAGCGCGGGCGTAACGGTTTGCGTCGTCAGTTCCGCCATGGTTAACCTCGCATTTTCGGGTTGATAAGAACGTAGAGCACGTCGGCCAGCAGGTTGAGCAGCAGGAAGCCGATCGCCACGATCAGCACCACGCCCTGCACCACCGCGTAGTCACGGTTGAACACCGAGTCGACGATCATCTTGCCAAAGCCCGGAATGGTGAACACCTGCTCGGTCAGCACCGCGCCGCCCAGCAGTTCGCCGAACAGCAGCGTGGTGAGGGTGATCACCGGTACCAGCGCGTTGCGAAACGCGTGCTTTAGAATGACCGCCTTCGGCAGAAGCCCCTTGGCGCGTGCGGTACGGATATAATCCGCTTTCAGTACCGCAATCATCGACGCGCGGGTATGGCGCATCAGCGTTGCCGCCAGCCCGGTTCCGAGCACAGAAGCGGGCAGCAGCAGCGTGCGCAGGTTCTGGAGCGGATCTTCACTGAACGGCACATAGCCGGACGCGGGCAGCCACTGCAGGTTCACCGAGAAGACCAGAATCAGCAGGATCCCCAGCCAGAAATGCGGGATCGAGATCCCCGAGATCGCCACAAAGTTCGCCCCGTGATCGACCCAGCTGTTTTTGTTCACCGCCGCGACGATCCCCATGCTGATGCCAAACACCAGCGCGATAATCATCGCCAGCAGCGACAGCTCAAGCGTGACCGGCAGCTTGCTGGCGATAAGCTCGGTCACCGGTTCATGCGTGCGCAAGGAGACGCCCAGATCGCCCTGCAGCGCCCGCGTCAGCCAGTGGAAATACTGCACCGGGATCGGCGCATCCAGGTTCAGCTCCGCACGCAGCTGGGCGATCACCGCCGGATCGCGCTCCTCTCCGGCCATCGCAATCAGCGGGTCGCCGGGCAGCAGTTTTTGCAGCCCGAAGACCATCATGCTCACCAGCAATAGCGTCGGGACGGCCAGCAGCAGACGTTTGCAAATCAGTTCCAGCATGGGTTCTCCTCAGGACGTTTATTTCGCCAGCGTCAAACCCGCCAGACGCACGATGCCGTCCGGGTACGGCTTAAAGCCCTGCACGCTTTTGTTCAGGCCGAAAATGCGCGGCTCGAAGTAGAGGTAGGCAATCGGCATATCGGTTTGCAGCTGCTTCACTACCTTGTCGTACAGCGGCTGGCGTGCGGCCTGGTCGGTGCTCTGGCGCGCCTGCGTCAGCCACTCATCGACCTGTGCGTTGCTGTAGCGGCCATCGTTCAGGGTGCCGTTGCTATGGATAAAGCCGTAGATGCTGCCGTCCGGATCCGGACGACCCGACCAGCCGGAGAAGCTCAACTGATAATCGCCGCTCTGCTGGCGATCGAGCAGCGTGGCGAATTCGGTCATCTGCAGGTTCAGGGTAAAGCCCGCCTCGGCAACCATAGCCTGCAGCACCTGTCCCACCTGCTGCGAGGTTGGGTTGTTCGGCACCAGCAGGTTGACGGTCAGCGGCGTGGTGACGCCTGCCGCTTTCAGCAGCGCTTTGGCTTTATCGACGTCGCGCGGCGGGACCGGCAGGTTAACGTGATACGGACTGACCGGTGAAAACGCCTGGTTTGCCGGGGTGTACAGCCCTTCAAAGACCACCTGGTTTAACGCATCGCGATCAATGGCCTGAGAAAATGCCTCGCGCACGCGAGCGTCCTTAAACGGATCGTTGGCCGGCACCTTGCCGTTGTTGATGTTGAAGGTGATGCCCTGGTAGCCCAGGCCCGTCACCTTCGCCAGCGCCAGCTTGCTGTCGGCTTCGACGGTTTTGACGTCGCTGGCGGCGATGCCTTCTGTCAGGTCGAGATCGCCCGCGCGCAGGTTCGCGAGGCGCACGGAGGCATCCGGGATCGGCAGATAGATGATTTTGTCGAAGTGATAGGCGTCTTTGTTCCAGTAGTTGTCGAAGCGGGTCAGAACGATGCGGTCCTGCGACACGCGGCTGTCGAATTTGTACGGCCCGGAGCAGACCGGATGGGCGGCAAAGTCAGGCTTTTTCGCGGCTTCGGGCGCCATCATCGCGCCCGCGCGGTCGGTGAGCTGCATCAGCAGCGCGGCATCGGGCGTTTTCAGGTGCAGCGCAATCTGCATCGGGCCGGTGACCTCTACCGACTCCACGGAGGAGATCTCGCTTTTACGCAGGGAGCCTTTCAGGGTCAGAGCGCGATCGAGATTGTATTTTGCCGCGGCGGCATCGAATTTTTCGCCGTCGTGGAAGGTCACGCCTTCACGCAGATCCATGGTTAGCGTTTTGCCGTCCTCGCTCCAGGCCCAGGATTTTGCCAGACCCGGCACGACCTTCAGATGCTCATCGACATCCACCAGCCTGTCGCACAGGGAGGCAAACACGAAGCGGCCATAGTAGGTGCGCGCCAGATGCGGGTCGAGCATGTCCGGGTCAGCGCCCAGGCCGATCCGCAGCACGCTTTCAGAATGGGCGGGCAGCGCCGCGCCAAGCAACATAACACTTCCCAGTACGGTCAAAAGAGAATTACGTATTGTCATTATCATGAGTTCCTTGAAGGAAGGGACGAGTGAGTGGCCGCGTGTTCAAACAGCGCGCGGCGGCGCAGAAAAGCGGCGGATGGCGGTGCGATCTGGATAACGCTGCGATCGCGATTGATCTCCTGCCAGCGGTGGCAGGCAACCTGCCGCCCGCCGTCGAGTACCTGATTAATCGGCTCGACCTGGCGGCATTCATCGGTGACGTACGGGCAGCGGGTGTGGAAGCGACAGCCCGACGGCGGGCTGGCCGGATTGGGCAGATCCCCCTGCAGCAGCGGCGCGTCGCGCTCAACGCCCGGCTGCATCTGCGGGGCCGAGGCGATCAGCGCCTGGGTATAGGGGTGCAGCGGCGCGTCAAAAATTTCATCGACGGTGGCAAGCTCAACGATTTGCCCAAGGTACATCACCGCCACGCGGTCGCTCATATGGCGAATCACAGCCAGACCGTGGGCAACGATCACCATCGTCAGCCCCAGCTGGTGCTTCAGGTTTTCCAGGAGGTTGACCACCTGCGCCTGAACGGAGACGTCCAGCGCGGAAACCGGCTCATCACCCAGCAGCAGCTTCGGTCCCGAGGCCAGCGCGCGCGCAATGCCGATGCGCTGACGCTGTCCGCCGGAAAACTCGTGCGGGTAGCGCCCTGCCCAGGCGGCAGGCAGACCAACGGTCTTCAGGAGTTCGGCAACGCGATACTGGCGATCCGCTTTCTTCATGTTTTGATGCAGCCATAGCGGCTCGCCGACGATCTGCTCTACCGTCATGCGCGGGTTCAGCGAGGCGAAGGGATCCTGAAAGATAATCTGCAGCTCTCGCCGGAGCTGGTTCAGACGGGCGCCCGAGGCATCGGTGATCTCCTCCCCCTGATAAAACACGCGCCCTTCGCTGGCGGCCAGCAGACGCAGCAGCAGACGGCCGAGGGTGGATTTCCCGGAACCGGATTCGCCAACAATCGCCAGCGTTTCGCCCGGCATCACGGCAAGCGAAACGCGATCGACCGCCGTGACAAACCGCGCCGGGGAGAAGAGTTTTTTCGGGCCTGGGAAGCGCTTGCTCAGATCGCGGGCTTCAAGAATGGGCGTGGTCATGCGGTCTCTCCCAGGGCAATGTGGTGTTCGAGCGGCACGCGGAAGCAGGCGACCTGATGGCCCGCGCCGAGCGTGGTGAGCTGCGGTTTTTCATCGTGGCAGCGCGACTGCGCAAACGGGCAGCGCGTCGCGAAACGGCAGCCTTTCGGCATGGATTCCGGGAGCGGAACCGAACCGGGAATGGTGGAAAGCTGGCCTTTGCGTGCGCCCAGAGAAGGGATCGAGCCCATCAGGCCAATAGTGTACGGGTGCTGCGGGTCGGCAAAGATGGCTTCGACACTCCCCTGCTCCACTACCTGCCCCGCGTACATCACGGCGACCTGCTGCGCCACTTCTGCCACCACGCCTAAATCGTGAGTGATCATCAGGAACGCCGTGCCGGTTTCCTCTTTTAAGGTGTTCAGCAGGGTCAGGATTTGCGCCTGGATGGTGACGTCAAGCGCGGTGGTCGGCTCATCGGCAATCAGCAGTTTGGGATGGTTAATCAGCGCCATGGCAATCATCACGCGCTGGCGCATGCCGCCGGAAAGCTGATGCGGATATGCCTTGAGCCGCATCTCTGCCGCCGGGATCTGCACCTTCTCGAGGATCTGCAGGGCAACCTTCATTGCCTCTGCGCGCGAGACGTTCTGGTGTCGCATAACCGCTTCGCTAAGCTGATCGCCCAGCGTAAACGCCGGATTGAGCGAGGTCATCGGCTCCTGGAATATCATCGCGAGCTCGCTGCCGCGCAGATCGGCATATTCCCGCGGCGAGAGCTTGCGCAGGTCGTGGCGGCGAAACTGCATCTCGCCGCTGACAATCTGCGCGCTGGCGGGCAGTAAACCCATCAGCGCCAGTGAGGTGATACTTTTTCCACAGCCGGACTCCCCCACCAGCGCCAGCGTTTCGCCCGCTTTGACCGTCAGGGAAATGCCGTCAAGTACGCTCACCGGCGAGCCGGAAAACCTGACGTTGAGATTATTCAGCCGCAGTACTGGCGTGGAATCCTTAAACGGGATCGTCGTCATAGCGTGAAGTCATCCTCAAGGTGGATCGCCTGAATCAGGGCGTTTTGCAGGCTGAGCAGGTGCTCGCGCATGGCAGCCGCGGCTTCATTAGGCTGGCGATGGATAATCGCAGACATGATCTTGTGATGGTGGTCGTTATAGCTGTCGACACGTTCGGGCGTGCGGGCCAGCTCGCGCAGGTGCTGCCAGCCGGGTTCGCGCCGCACGGCATCAATGGCGTCAAACAGGCCGAGCATCAGGCGGTTGCCCGCCGCCTCGGCAATGGCGCGGTGAAAGGCGCTATCCCAGAGTTCGTTGAGATCGCGGTCGTCCGGACTGACCTTGTCGATGCGTTCCAGCATGCGCTGCATGAGCGCGAGGTTTTCCCTGGTGGCACGCAGTGCCGCAAGCCGGGCTAAGCCGGGTTCGAGCTGTAGACGAGCTTCCATCACTTCCAGCAGGTTGGTCTGCTGAACCAGTCCCTGAAGGGCCAGCGGTTCAACCGGGGCAGCCGGGCCAATAAAGGTCCCTTTGCCCTGCTTGCGCCAGATCCGCCCCTCTTCTTCCAGCACGTCCAGCGCGCGACGCACTTCGCGTCGTCCTACGCCGAGTGTTTCCGACAGCTCACGTTCCGTGGGCAGCGGAGTGCCTGGTGTTGACTCATGCTGGTTGATTAGCCCGCGCAGCTGCTCAAGCGCGGTGCTGGAATTGGCCAGAAACCGTGACGGCTTTTCCATATTGGTTCGCTCGCTATCATCATTATTTTGTTTTTATTAACGATAAGTTATTGATATGGAATGAAGCTTATCGTGCTAATGATTAAGCAATAACCGAACCAATACGTTATTGGTTCATGAACTTTTATGAACAAGACGGGTAAGCGAATGATTTCCCGATAATTATTTTTACAACTGGAAACAACCTGACGGGCTACGCAAAGATGACGAGACGAAAGAATGCACAGAGTTAGTGCAAATAACGCACTAAAGTTGTGCAAATGTTAAATAATTGCACCACATAAATTAACTTTTTGTTAATAAAAAGAAGAGAAAAATGAAGAGGAGAGCTGAAACGACGAAGGCCTGAATCATTTCTGATTCAGGCCTTCTGAATAGTGGCGGAACGGACGGGACTCGAACCCGCGACCCCCTGCGTGACAGGCAGGTATTCTAACCGACTGAACTACCGCTCCACTGTTCCCGTTTGGGGAACGAGGCGCATATTACGGTGTGCCTCGGATCTCGTCAACGCTTTTTCTCATGTTTTGAATCGTTTGCTGCAAAAATCGCCCAACAGATGATTTTACAGGCATTCCGGCGTTTTTTCAGGCACGCCACATACAGCTTCCGCCCTTCTTCTGCACAAGGTCGAGGCGGGATTCGTGATCAAGTAACTCTGCATCGCTGGCTAAAACAACCCGCAAGCGGCTTGCCTGACGAACAACGCGCTGAATTCCCGCTTCGCCCTGCGTCTGCTGCGACTCATTTTCCATGCTGAACTTCATTGAAGTCTGTCCGCCGGTCATCGCCAGATAAACGTCAGCCAGGATCTGGGCATCGAGCAGTGCCCCGTGCAGCGTTCGCTTGGTGTTATCTATTTCATAACGTGAACAGAGCGCATCGAGGCTGTTACGCTTGCCGGGAAACATCTTCCTCGCCAGCGCCAGACTATCGGTCACTTTGCAAAAGGTGTTTGTTTTCGGAATATCGCGATGGAGCTTACTAAACTCATAGTCCATAAAGCCGATATCGAACGAGGCGTTATGAATGATGAGCTCGGCGCCTGTGATGTATTCCAGAAACTCGTCTGCCACCTCGGCAAAGGTCGGTTTGTCCAGCAAGAACTCATCGGCAATACCGTGAACGCCGAACGCTTCTGGATCCACCAGCCGATCGGGTTTGAGGTACACGTGGAAGTTGTTCCCCGTGAGACGACGGTTCACCACTTCAACGGCACCGATCTCAATGATCTTATGCCCTTCGTAGTGCGCGCCGATCTGGTTCATACCGGTGGTTTCGGTATCGAGGACAATCTGGCGAGTAATTGCAGTGCTCATAGCGGTCATTTATGTCAGACTTATCGTTTAACTGAACGTTTCGAATACAGGAAGTCTACCAGAGATGCGTAAACAGGTAGAGATTTTCACCGATGGATCTTGTCTCGGCAACCCGGGGCCTGGCGGCTATGGCGCGATTATGCGCTATCGCCAGCACGAAAAAACTTTTAGCGAAGGCTATTTTCTGACCACCAATAACCGGATGGAGTTAATGGCGGCCATTGTGGCGCTGGAAGCCTTGAAAGAACACTGCGACGTGGTGCTCAGTACCGACAGTCAGTACGTGCGCCAGGGCATAACCCAGTGGATCCATAACTGGAAAAAACGCGGCTGGAAAACGGCTGATAAGAAGCCAGTTAAAAATGTCGACCTCTGGAAGCGTCTGGATGCGGCATTAGGTCAGCACCAAATTAAATGGGAATGGGTAAAAGGCCACGCCGGTCACCCTGAAAACGAACGCTGCGACGAACTGGCGCGCGCGGCGGCCTCAAACCCGGCCCATGAGGATGCAGGCTATCAGCCTGAATCCTGATCAGGGTTTTTTATACTGCCGCGTTGCGCCTACGGTCTGCCGAAGGGGGGTTTTCGATTTACTCTGCTTCATCGGGTTAAGCGTAAGGGGGATGGTTCGCTTACGCGCGACGATAAATTGCATGCAGCCTAAGGCAGGCAAATGCGTACTTAACACTACGCCCCCCTGCCGCGCCCACGGCAGCACCTGAAAGCCGCCGTAGCTGAGCACTTCAAAATTCAGCAGTGAAAGCCAGTCAAGCTGACGCATCATGGTGAACATCCGGCTGTTGTAGGGTGGCGTACGGCGCAGGACAGGCACCAGCTTACGCAGCCCCATCAGGCTAAGCGGATTGAATCCGCTGAGTATCAGCCAGCCGTCATCAATCAGCACGCGATCGGCTTCACGCAGCATACGGTGAGGATCGCTGCACCAGGGCAGCGTGTGCGCAAGTAGACACGCATCAACGGATTTTTCCGCAAACGGCAGATGCAAGGGGTCCGCCTTCACCTGAACCGGCGAACCGCCGAGAGAAACATTGACCTGATGGGAGATAGCGCAGCTTTCGGTATTGATTTCCGCGCTGAGATTGCCAATCTTAAGCAGGTGAAAGCCATACATTTTCGCGAGCCAGGGCTTCAGCTGTTGTTCTAACGCCTCGCGATAGTATTCGCCCCAGGGCAATTCCGCCCAACGTTCCGGTGCTATGACAGTCTGAGGTATCCTTGCCGGTTTCATCAAAACACCCGCCACGCTATAAGAGGTAATGTATGAATCTTATCAGTATTCCTGCTTTTGAGGACAATTACATCTGGGTTTTGGTCGATGACGAACGTCGATGCGTCATTGTCGATCCCGGAGAATCCGCCCCTGTACTGCGCGCAATAGAAGAGAATGGCTGGCAGCCAGAAGCCATTCTGTTAACGCATCATCATAACGATCACACAGGCGGTGTGCCGGAACTGCGCGCCCATTTTCCGCATCTTGTGGTTTACGGACCGGCTGAAACACAAGATAAGGGAACCACGCAAGTAGTCGAAGAAGGCGAAAATATCCTCATCCGCGAGTGGGAGTTTTCCGTATTTGCCACACCAGGTCACACTTTGGGACATCTGTGTTTCTACAGCAAACCTTATCTTTTTTGTGGCGACACGCTCTTCTCGGGCGGCTGCGGAAGACTTTTTGAAGGTACGCCAGAACAGATGTATCAGTCTTTACAAAAGATTAACGCTCTACCGGATGATACCCTTATTTGTTGCGCACATGAGTATACATTAGGGAATATGAAGTTTGCCGTAAGCCTCTTACCTGAGGATCGGGCGATTCAGGATTATTATCACAAAGTGAAGGAGTTACGTGCAAAAAACCAAAATACACTGCCCGTTATTCTGAAAAATGAGCGTCAAATTAATTTATTTTTACGAACTGATGATATTGATTTAATTAACAAAATTAACCAAGAAACAAATTTGCAACAACCAGAACAGCGATTTGCATGGTTACGGTCAAAGAAAGATAACTTCAGATAAATGCGGGTTGCCTTTTCAAAATTTCGCCGTTATCATCGCTCGTCTTTTAAGCAACTATTGACACACACATGAAGGCAAAAGCGATATTACTCGCCTCTGTCCTGCTTGTAGGTTGCCAGTCGCAGAACGGCAGCAACGTACAACAGCACGCACAGAGCCTTTCTGCAGCTGGTCAAGGGGAAGCAGGGAAGTTTACGAGTCAGGCGCGATGGTTGGACGATGGGACATCTTTCGCGCAGGAGCAAGACTTGTGGACCTCTATTGGCGACGAGCTAAAGATGGGAATTCCGGAAAACAGCCGGATTCGCGAACAGAAACAGAAGTATTTAAGAAATAAGAGCTATCTCCACGATGTAACGTTACGGGCAGAGCCGTATATGTACTGGATAGCCGGGCAAGTTAAAAAACGTAACATGCCTATGGAGCTGGTACTCCTACCCATAGTGGAGAGCGCTTTTGACCCACACGCGACGTCTGGCGCCAATGCCGCAGGCATTTGGCAGATCATTCCGAGCACCGGGCGAAACTATGGTCTGAAACAGACCCGCAACTATGATGCGCGTCGCGATGTTGTCGCTTCAACGACAGCCGCTCTCGACATGATGCAACGTCTGAACAAGATGTTTGACGGTGACTGGCTGTTAACGGTCGCAGCGTATAATAGCGGCGAAGGTCGTGTACTGAAGGCAATGAAAGCGAATAAAGCACGGGGTAAATCCACCGATTTTTGGTCGCTCTCACTGCCACAGGAAACAAAGATTTACGTACCGAAGATGCTGGCATTGAGCGATATTCTCAAGAACAGCAAGCGTTACGGTGTACAACTGCCAACACCAGACGAAAGTCGTGCACTGGCGCGCGTTCGCCTCAGCAATCCGGTTGATATTCAACAGGTCGCTGATATGACGGGTATGTCGGTAAGTAAATTGAAAACCTTTAATGCAGGCGTTAAAGGCTCGACGCTGGGGGCAAGCGGCCCGCAGTACGTAATGGTTCCGCAGAAGCATGCTGAGCAGTTACGTGAGTCTTTAGCATCGGGTGAGATTGCCGCCGTTCAGTCAACGCTGATCGCGGATGCTTCCTCCGTAAACAGCCGCAGCTATAAGGTACGTTCAGGTGATACGCTTTCAGGCATTGCCTCACGCCTTGGCGTGACGGCGAAAGATCTGCAGCAGTGGAATAATCTGCGCAGCTCCGGCCTGAAAGTGGGTCAGACACTGACGGTGGGTGCAGGTAACAGCGCACAGCGTCTCGCCAGCAACAGCGATAGCATTACCTATCGCGTGCGCAAAGGCGATTCACTGTCCAGTATCGCAAAACGGCACGGCGTGAACATCAAAGATGTGATGCGCTGGAATAATGATACTGACAATCTGAAACCGGGCGACCAGCTGACGCTGTTTGTGAAGAACAGCGCCACGCCAGACTCCTGATAACACGATCGAAAGATAAAAAGGCACCGATTCCCCTCGGTGCCTTTTTTATTTATCCCGCCTTTTGTGCTTCAGCCATGATGGTATCGCTGGTAAATGAGCCATCGGCCTGCAGTTCAAAGTACGCCTTCACCTCTGCGGACGCACTTTCCTGGTAGAGCCTGATCGCCTGGCTTAACGCCTCCGGGGTACGCATACGCGCGATCCACGAGCCGAACTCCAGCGGTAAACGGTCTGTTATTAACGAGCGCGCAATCAGCCCGGCTTCAGTGATAAACGATAACCACTCCCCGCTGGCGTAGTTTTGCACGTGCGAGGTATCGCGCAGCGCTTCGACCGTCTGCAGCCAGATATTACGCACCGGATGCCCGGGAGACATCACATCCATAATGATGAAGGTGCCACCCGGCTTGAGAACTCGTCTGACTTCGCGCAATGCCTGGCCAACATCATGCCAGTGGTGTGCGGAATAACGGCTGATCGCGACATCAAACGACGCATCATTAAACGGTAAAGACTCCGCATAGCCCTGCCGCGTATCAATGTTGTTCAGCCCTTTCGCTTTCGCCGCCTCAGCAACGACGTCCAGCATCTGGCTCGATAAATCATACGCGGTAACGTGGGCTACCTGCTGCGCAGCCGTAAAGCTCGCGTGCCCTGCCCCACAGCCCAAATCCAGCACGTGCGCCTGTGGAAATGCCGCCAGACGTTCACCGAGACGCACCAGATCGCGACCTGAGGCATGCACGGCGCTGCTCAGATAAGCACTTGCCTGAGAACCAAACTGTTTTTCTACGTTGTCATGATGGGAGTGTGTTGTTGTCATCGTACTGTCCTTTGTTGGTTAAAATAAAAGGGCAGCACCCGCGCAGGCCTGCCCCACGGCAGACCTGACACACCATTATTTATCAGGTTTGCCGGGACTGAATTCAACTAGTAGAGGATTGTGATCGGAGGCGCGCGTCACCAGAACAGAAGCGTCGTGCACGCTCAAACCACGATAGAAGACAAAATCGAGAGGACGACCAAAGGCTTTTTTGCGCTGATCATCGTTAAAACGAACTTCACGCAGCGACATTTCGCGCGCAAAACGATACAGCGCATTCATGCGCGGACGGCTCCAGGCGTTGAAATCGCCAGCCATGATGATGGGCCCGCTGTGATGCGCAATCTGATCGCCAATTGGAAGTAACTGCTTACTATACACATCCACACCGAGGCTAAAGTTTACCGCGTGGATATTGACGACCATCAGCATTCGGGTATCCGGCAGCGGATAGACCGTCACCAGCGCTGATTTCGCCAGACGCAGGATAGGCTCGCGCTCGCGGAGCGGGCAACAGTAGACCGGATGGGCAGCAGAAAGCGTCATCACGCCAGAGGGATGTTGCGGCAGGACAAATGCCGGTACCTGGTCGGCGGCAAGATAGTTCGTGGTGGCAAACCGGACCAGTTCAGGGGTAGTTTGCGCTTCCTGGAGCAGAACCAGATGGGCATCTTTTCCAAAATTTTTGAGTACCGATAACCATTCCGCGCGCTGCTGCTTGAAGATATTCCAGACCAGTACCCGAATTTTTTCATCGCTGCTTAACGGTGTGCCGGCGGGTAATGCCTGGCTTATGCTCGCAAACGACCCCGGAGGTAAGATCCTCTCCGCAGGCATACCGGCAACATAACGCATGGCATAGGTATTTTTTCGCACTTTTGGAAACAGCCCCTGTAACATGAACCAGCCCGGAAAACGGACTGGTTCTAATGTTATAGGGACTTTAGGTCACACTTTCAACGCAATTTCTGAGAAACCGTTTTCCAGTTTTGTAAGCAAGCACTTACTGATGTTATCCCAGCGCTACGCGGGCTGGCTTATCCAGACGTCCACTCAGGCCAATCAGCAGGAATGCCACCAGGACAATCACCGCCCCAATCCATGGGGTCTGGGTTAATCCGAAGTGTTCGACGGTTTGTCCACCAATGATGGAGCCCAGCGCGATACCAATATTGAAAGCCGCAATATTCAGACCAGAAGCCACATCCACCGCATTTGGCGTATAAAGCTCGGCTTTTTGTACAACGTAGACCTGAAGCCCGGGCACATTACCAAAAGCAAAGATCCCCATGACCAGCACCGTGACCAGTGCGGCGTAGTGTATCGAAGCGGTAAACTGGAAAATCATCAGCAGGACAACCAGCGCGGCGAAGATGAATTTCAGCGCCGGTACCGCACCATGCTTATCTGCAAGTTTTCCGCCCCAGATATTGCCAATAGCAACGGAAATACCATACCCCAGCAAAATCCAGCTCACGGCGTTCGGGGAGAAACCCGCCAGGTCCTGCATCATCGGCGCCAGGAAGGTGAAGGCGGTGAATACGCCACCATAGCCCAGGGCAGTAACCGCGTAGATGATCAGCAAACGCGGATGAGTGAGCACCTTCAGCTGATCGCTCAGGCTGGCGCTCGCCCGGCCTGGAATATTCGACGGTACCAGCAGCAGGCTAGCCACGAGAGCAATAACACCCAGTAAGGAGACGGCCAGGAACGTTTCGCGCCAGCCAAAGTGCTGCCCGATAAACGTTCCCAACGGCACACCCGTCACAAGGGCGACGGTCAATCCACCGAACATGATTGCGATAGCTGAGGCTGCTTTCTCTTTGGGCACCAGGCTGGTTGCGATGGTGGAACCAATCGAGAAGAACACGCCGTGCGCCAGGCCAGTCAGCAGGCGGGCAATCACAAGGGTGGTATAGTCCGGTGCCTGCCAGGCCAGAATATTGCCGGCGGTGAACAACACCATCAGCGCAACTAACAGTTGCTTACGCGGAAAACGTCCGGTCAGGGCCGTCAGCACCGGTGCGCCGACGGCGACGCCCAGAGCGTAGATGGACACCAGCAGCCCGGCGGAGGGCAACGAGATCGCAAGCTGGTTCGCAATAGTGGGAACCAGCCCCACGATAACAAATTCGGTCGTGCCAATCGCAAAGGCACTGATCGTCAGGGCAAGTAACGCCAGTGGCATAAAATACTCCGTATCATCAGGATTAAGATGACAGGCAGTATGCGCCAGTGCTTAAATAACAAAAATGGTCAAAATATCAATAGAATTTTGCGGGTGGTGCAACAATGAAAGCAACGTCGGAAGAGCTAACAATCTTTGTCGCCGTCGTCGAAAGCGGCAGCTTTAGCCGCGCAGCCGAACAGCTGGGACAGGCTAACTCGGCCATCAGCCGCTCGGTGAAAAAGCTGGAGATGAAGCTTGGGGTGAGCCTGCTCAACCGAACGACGCGACAGCTGAGCCTGACGGAAGAAGGAGAGCGTTATTTTCGCCGCGTGCAGTCGGTGCTGCAGGAGATGGCCGCAGCGGAGACGGAGATTATGGAAAGCCGCAGCACGCCGCGCGGGTTGCTGCGTATTGATGCGGCCACGCCGGTTGTGCTTCACTTTCTGATGCCGCTGATTAAACCTTTTCGCGAACGTTATCCGGAGATGACGCTCTCTCTGGTCTCATCAGAAACGTTTATCAACCTCATCGAGCGGAAAGTGGATGTGGCAATCAGGGCGGGAACACTGACGGATTCCAGCCTACGTGCCCGGCCGCTGTTTGCCAGCTACCGCAAAATTATCGCGTCGCCACAGTATATTGCTGAACATGGTAAACCGGAGACGGTAGAAGAGTTAAAGCAGCATCTGTGTCTGGGCTTTACGGAACCTGTGTCGCTGAACACCTGGCCTGTTGCCTGTCATGATGGTCAGCTCCATGAAATTACC
This sequence comes from Enterobacter chuandaensis, assembly GCF_039718975.1. Taxonomy (NCBI): domain Bacteria; kingdom Pseudomonadati; phylum Pseudomonadota; class Gammaproteobacteria; order Enterobacterales; family Enterobacteriaceae; genus Enterobacter; species Enterobacter chuandaensis. The sequence continues at coordinate 975,401 of NZ_CP097173.1, read as the reverse complement.
TGTGGATTATCCTCTAACAGCGGAGAGACGCTGAAACAGCTATGTCTGGAAGGGAACGGTATCGCCTGTTTATCGGACTATATGATTGATAAGGAGATAGCGCGGGGCGAACTGGTGGAGCTGATGGCCGATAAGCGTCTGCCGGTAGAGATGCCTTTTAGCGCGGTGTATTACAGCGACAGAGCGGTGAGTACGCGTATACGCGCCTTTATCGACTTCCTGAGTGAACATATAAAAACAGCTCCCGAAGGAGCTGTGTGAGGGTTCTGGGTACAGAGGGAGGGTCTTATTAATCCCAGTTCGGCGCTAAACCTTCCGGGCTCACCAGGCGATCGTTGCACTCCAGCGCTGCGATCGCTTTTTTATCCTCTTCATCCAGCTGGAGATCCAGCGCCAACAGGTTGCTGGCCAGGTTTTCGCGCTTGGTTGAGGACGGGATCACGGCATAACCTTCACCCATTGCCCATGACAGAATGACCTGCGCAGCAGTCGCGTTATGTTTCTCTGCGATGCGGATAATCACTTCGTCTTTCAGAGCCTTACCGTAAGCGAGCGTCATGTATGAGGTGATGTGGATCCCGTGCTGTTTTGCCCAGTCCACGACGTTGCGGTTTTGCAGATATGGAGACAGCTCAATCTGGTTGGTCGCAATATTCTCAGCGCCAACAGCGGCAATCGCTTTTTCCATCAGCGGGATGGTGAAGTTGGAAATACCAATTTCACGGGTCAGGCCCTGCTTTTTCGCTTCCAGCAGTGCCTGCATGAATTCTTCCACAGAAACGGCATCGTTCGGTGATGGCCAGTGGATCAGCGTCAGATCGACGTAGTCAGTACGCAGTTTTTTCAGGCTCCCTTTCAGGCTAGGGATAAGCTTGTCTTTGCTGAGATTCTCAATCCAGATTTTCGTGGTGATGAACAATTCATTACGCGGTACACCACTCTCTTCGAGAGCTTGTCCAACGGCAGCTTCATTTTCATAGATCTGTGCCGTATCAATTGCGCGATAGCCAAGTTCAAGAGCGGTTTTAACAGATGCGATAACAACGTCGTCTTTCAGGCGGAAAGTGCCCAGACCAAATGCAGGGAGAGTCATAATATTCCTCAATCGTTATGTTCGTAAACTGAGGAGGATTATCGCTGGCTCTGTTATAGAGAAAAAGATCGCAAAACGCAGAGGATTTTTGCTAATTTCGCAATAATGAGACGACAGATAAGAAAAAAAGCCCTGAGCGTTAACTCAGGGCTTTTAATAAGTGGCGGAACGGACGGGACTCGAACCCGCGACCCCCTGCGTGACAGGCAGGTATTCTAACCGACTGAACTACCGCTCCACCGAAGACTGCTTGTAACCACCGGATTTATGCACCGGCTTACTACTTAATTTGATGCCTGGCAGTTCCCTACTCTCACATGGGGAGACCCCACACTACCATCGGCGCTACGGCGTTTCACTTCTGAGTTCGGCATGGGGTCAGGTGGGACCACCGCGCTAAAGCCGCCAGGCAAATTCTGTTAATCTGTATCAGGCTGAAAATCGTGTCTCTTCGCCAAAACATCTTCGGCGTTGTAAGGTTAAGCCTCACGGTTCATTAGTATCGGTTAGCTCAACGCATCGCTGCGCTTACACACCCGACCTATCAACGTCGTCGTCTTCAACGTTCCTTCAGGAGACTTAAAGTCTCAGGGAGAACTCATCTCGGGGCAAGTTTCGTGCTTAGATGCTTTCAGCACTTATCTCTTCCGCATTTAGCTACCGGGCAGTGCCATTGGCATGACAACCCGAACACCAGTGATGCGTCCACTCCGGTCCTCTCGTACTAGGAGCAGCCCCCCTCAATTCTCCAGCGCCCACGGCAGATAGGGACCGAACTGTCTCACGACGTTCTAAACCCAGCTCGCGTACCACTTTAAATGGCGAACAGCCATACCCTTGGGACCTACTTCAGCCCCAGGATGTGATGAGCCGACATCGAGGTGCCAAACACCGCCGTCGATATGAACTCTTGGGCGGTATCAGCCTGTTATCCCCGGAGTACCTTTTATCCGTTGAGCGATGGCCCTTCCATTCAGAACCACCGGATCACTATGACCTGCTTTCGCACCTGCTCGAGCCGTCACTCTCGCAGTCAAGCTAGCTTATGCCATTGCACTAACCTCCTGATGTCCGACCAGGATTAGCTAACCTTCGTGCTCCTCCGTTACTCTTTGGGAGGAGACCGCCCCAGTCAAACTACCCACCAGACACTGTCCGCAACCCGGATCACGGGTCTACGTTAGAACACCAGCCATTAAAGGGTGGTATTTCAAGGACGGCTCCACGCAGACTGGCGTCCACGCTTCAAAGCCTCCCACCTATCCTACACATCAAGGACCAGTGTTCAGTGTCAAGCTATAGTAAAGGTTCACGGGGTCTTTCCGTCTTGCCGCGGGTACACTGCATCTTCACAGCGAGTTCAATTTCACTGAGTCTCGGGTGGAGACAGCCTGGCCATCATTACGCCATTCGTGCAGGTCGGAACTTACCCGACAAGGAATTTCGCTACCTTAGGACCGTTATAGTTACGGCCGCCGTTTACCGGGGCTTCGATCAAGAGCTTCGCGTTGCCGCTAACCCCATCAATTAACCTTCCGGCACCGGGCAGGCGTCACACCGTATACGTCCACTTTCGTGTTTGCACAGTGCTGTGTTTTTAATAAACAGTTGCAGCCAGCTGGTATCTTCGACTGATTTCAGCTCCACCCGCAGGGGCTTCACCTACATATCAGCGTGCCTTCTCCCGAAGTTACGGCACCATTTTGCCTAGTTCCTTCACCCGAGTTCTCTCAAGCGCCTTGGTATTCTCTACCTGACCACCTGTGTCGGTTTGGGGTACGATTTCGTGTTACCTGATGCTTAGAGGCTTTTCCTGGAAGCAGGGCATTTGTTACTTCAGCACCGTAGTGCCTCGTCATCACACCTCAGCGTTAAAAGGTACCGGATTTACCTGGAACCTCCGCCTACATGCTTAAACCGGGACAACCGTCGCCCGGCTAACATAGCCTTCTCCGTCCCCCCTTCGCAGTAACACCAAGTACAGGAATATTAACCTGTTTCCCATCGACTACGCCTTTCGGCCTCGCCTTAGGGGTCGACTCACCCTGCCCCGATTAACGTTGGACAGGAACCCTTGGTCTTCCGGCGAGCGGGCTTTTCACCCGCTTTATCGTTACTTATGTCAGCATTCGCACTTCTGATACCTCCAGCAACCCTCACAGGCCACCTTCAACGGCTTACAGAACGCTCCCCTACCCAACAACACATAGTGTCGCTGCCGCAGCTTCGGTGCATGGTTTAGCCCCGTTACATCTTCCGCGCAGGCCGACTCGACCAGTGAGCTATTACGCTTTCTTTAAATGATGGCTGCTTCTAAGCCAACATCCTGGCTGTCTGTGCCTTCCCACATCGTTTCCCACTTAACCATGACTTTGGGACCTTAGCTGGCGGTCTGGGTTGTTTCCCTCTTCACGACGGACGTTAGCACCCGCCGTGTGTCTCCCGTGATAACATTCTTCGGTATTCGTAGTTTGCATCGGGTTGGTAAGCCGGGATGGCCCCCTAGCCGAAACAGTGCTCTACCCCCGAAGATGAGTTCACGAGGCGCTACCTAAATAGCTTTCGGGGAGAACCAGCTATCTCCCGGTTTGATTGGCCTTTCACCCCCAGCCACAGGTCATCCGCTAATTTTTCAACATTAGTCGGTTCGGTCCTCCAGTTAGTGTTACCCAACCTTCAACCTGCCCATGGCTAGATCACCGGGTTTCGGGTCTATACCCTGCAACTTAACGCCCAGTTAAGACTCGGTTTCCCTTCGGCTCCCCTATACGGTTAACCTTGCTACAGAATATAAGTCGCTGACCCATTATACAAAAGGTACGCAGTCACCCCATAAAGAGGCTCCCACTGCTTGTACGTACACGGTTTCAGGTTCTTTTTCACTCCCCTCGCCGGGGTTCTTTTCGCCTTTCCCTCACGGTACTGGTTCACTATCGGTCAGTCAGGAGTATTTAGCCTTGGAGGATGGTCCCCCCATATTCAGACAGGATACCACGTGTCCCGCCCTACTCTTCGAGTTCACAACCTGTGTGCTTTCGTGTACGGGACTATCACCCTGTACCGTCGGACTTTCCAGACCGTTCCACTAACACACAAGCTGATTCAGACTCCGGGCTGCTCCCCGTTCGCTCGCCGCTACTGGGGGAATCTCGGTTGATTTCTTTTCCTCGGGGTACTTAGATGTTTCAGTTCCCCCGGTTCGCCTCGTTAACCTATGTATTCAGTTAACGATAGTGCAACGGATTGCACTGGGTTTCCCCATTCGGACATCGCCGGGTCAAAGGTTCATATCACCTCGCCGGCGCTTTTCGCAGATTAGCACGTCCTTCATCGCCTCTGACTGCCAGGGCATCCACCGTGTACGCTTAGTCGCTTAACCTCACAACCCGAAGATGTTTCACTTCTGATTGCGAAAATTTGAGAGACTCGAACACACATAACATGTGTGTCGTTTCAATTTTCAGCTTGATCCAGATTTTTAAAGAGCAAAACTTCGCAGTGCACCTTTTCAGGTTCACTCTGAATTTTTCTTGTGTTCGCAGTAAAAGATGGTGGAGCTATGCGGGATCGAACCGCAGACCTCCTGCGTGCAAAGCAGGCGCTCTCCCAGCTGAGCTATAGCCCCATCGTTTTTAATCTCTGTACCGCTCATCCTTTAAAAGGAGTTTGGTAGGCCTGAGTGGACTTGAACCACCGACCTCACCCTTATCAGGGGTGCGCTCTAACCACCTGAGCTACAAGCCTGCAGAGATTTTTACTGCTGTTTTTCATCAGACAATCTGTGTGGACACTACAAAGGCAGGTTCTTTAAGGTAAGGAGGTGATCCAACCGCAGGTTCCCCTACGGTTACCTTGTTACGACTTCACCCCAGTCATGAATCACAAAGTGGTAAGCGCCCTCCCGAAGGTTAAGCTACCTACTTCTTTTGCAACCCACTCCCATGGTGTGACGGGCGGTGTGTACAAGGCCCGGGAACGTATTCACCGTGGCATTCTGATCCACGATTACTAGCGATTCCGACTTCATGGAGTCGAGTTGCAGACTCCAATCCGGACTACGACGCACTTTATGAGGTCCGCTTGCTCTCGCGAGGTCGCTTCTCTTTGTATGCGCCATTGTAGCACGTGTGTAGCCCTACTCGTAAGGGCCATGATGACTTGACGTCATCCCCACCTTCCTCCAGTTTATCACTGGCAGTCTCCTTTGAGTTCCCGGCCTAACCGCTGGCAACAAAGGATAAGGGTTGCGCTCGTTGCGGGACTTAACCCAACATTTCACAACACGAGCTGACGACAGCCATGCAGCACCTGTCTCAGAGTTCCCGAAGGCACCAAAGCATCTCTGCTAAGTTCTCTGGATGTCAAGAGTAGGTAAGGTTCTTCGCGTTGCATCGAATTAAACCACATGCTCCACCGCTTGTGCGGGCCCCCGTCAATTCATTTGAGTTTTAACCTTGCGGCCGTACTCCCCAGGCGGTCGACTTAACGCGTTAGCTCCGGAAGCCACGCCTCAAGGGCACAACCTCCAAGTCGACATCGTTTACGGCGTGGACTACCAGGGTATCTAATCCTGTTTGCTCCCCACGCTTTCGCACCTGAGCGTCAGTCTTTGTCCAGGGGGCCGCCTTCGCCACCGGTATTCCTCCAGATCTCTACGCATTTCACCGCTACACCTGGAATTCTACCCCCCTCTACAAGACTCTAGCCTGCCAGTTTCGAATGCAGTTCCCAGGTTGAGCCCGGGGATTTCACATCCGACTTGACAGACCGCCTGCGTGCGCTTTACGCCCAGTAATTCCGATTAACGCTTGCACCCTCCGTATTACCGCGGCTGCTGGCACGGAGTTAGCCGGTGCTTCTTCTGCGGGTAACGTCAATCGACAAGGTTATTAACCTTATCGCCTTCCTCCCCGCTGAAAGTACTTTACAACCCGAAGGCCTTCTTCATACACGCGGCATGGCTGCATCAGGCTTGCGCCCATTGTGCAATATTCCCCACTGCTGCCTCCCGTAGGAGTCTGGACCGTGTCTCAGTTCCAGTGTGGCTGGTCATCCTCTCAGACCAGCTAGGGATCGTCGCCTAGGTGAGCCGTTACCCCACCTACTAGCTAATCCCATCTGGGCACATCTGATGGCAAGAGGCCCGAAGGTCCCCCTCTTTGGTCTTGCGACGTTATGCGGTATTAGCTACCGTTTCCAGTAGTTATCCCCCTCCATCAGGCAGTTTCCCAGACATTACTCACCCGTCCGCCACTCGTCACCCGAGAGCAAGCTCTCTGTGCTACCGTTCGACTTGCATGTGTTAGGCCTGCCGCCAGCGTTCAATCTGAGCCATGATCAAACTCTTCAATTTAAGTTTGATGCTCGTGAATTAAACTTCGTAATGAATTACGTATGTTCACTCAGAGACTTGGTATTCATTTTTCGTCTTGCGACGTTAAGAATCCATGTCACTTTGAGTGCCCACACAGATTGTCTGATAAATTGTTAAAGAGCAGTTGCAACGCGGCTTTCAGCTCACCGTTGCGAGGTGGCGTATATTACGCTTTCCTCTTTCAGAGTCAACCCGTTATTTCAGGATTTTTTCTCTTCAACCGAACCGGCTGTTTGTGAAGTGATTCACATCCGCCGTGTCGATGGAGGCGCATTATAGGGAGCTGCCGAGGAATGACAAGCGGAAATATACATTTTTATTTCGACCGCTCACCTTTTCGCCAAAAAGGCTATTTCTGATGCTTTTTTATCTCTTTTGGCAGCTCTGCCAGACTATTAATCACCCAATCCGCTGCACTTTCTGCTTCTGGCGTTACGGGCTTACCGGTACGCACTAATATTTTGGTACCCACTCCCGCCGCTGCGGCCGCCTGCATATCTTCCAGCTTATCGCCCACCATATAGGAAGCTGCCATATCAATGTGCAAGAACTCCTGCGCAGAGTTAAACATACCCGGATGCGGTTTACGGCAGTCACAGGTCTGACGATATTCTTCTACCGTTCCCTGCGGGTGGTGCGGGCAATAGTAAATGCCATCAAGATCGACACCGCGATCGGCCAGCGACCAGTCCATCCACTCCGTCAGCGTCTCAAACTGCGCTTCGGTGAACTTACCACGCGCGATACCGGACTGGTTCGTTACGACCACCAGCGCATAGCCCATCTCTTTTAGCTGGCGCATTGCCTCTATAACGCCATCGATAAATTCAAACTCATCGATCTCATGCACATAACCGTGATCCACATTAATAGTGCCATCACGGTCGAGAAAAATTGCGGGTACTGATTTTGCCACCGGTTTGCTCCTGAAAAAGGCCTGTTGAGCTAGTATCTCATGAATCGCAGCGCAATAAAGTGCTCATCGTACAGAGTTGGATTGATTTAGACGTCTGGATGCCTTAACATCCGTTTTGTTTACGGTCATCACCCGTATCTGGCAGAAGAAAATGCCACGGCTAACTTACATACGATAAAAATAATCTAATGATTAAACTTTCCAATATCACCAAAGTGTTCCAGCAGGGGAACCGAACCATTCAGGCACTGAACAACGTCAGCCTGCATGTTCCTGTTGGTCAAATTTATGGCGTCATTGGCGCATCGGGTGCAGGTAAAAGTACGCTGATCCGTTGTGTTAACCTGCTTGAGCGCCCAACCCAGGGCAGCGTAGAAGTTGGCGGCCAGGAACTTACCGCCCTTTCAGAGAAAGAACTCACCAAAGCACGTCGTCAGATTGGCATGATCTTCCAGCACTTTAACCTGCTGGCCTCCCGCACGGTGTTCGGCAACGTTGCCTTACCGCTGGAGCTGGATAACACGCCGAAAGAAGAAGTGAAGCGTCGCGTTACCGAGCTGCTTGACCTCGTGGGTCTGGGTGATAAGCATGATAGCTACCCGGCGAACCTGTCCGGTGGGCAGAAGCAGCGTGTCGCTATTGCCCGCGCGCTGGCAAGCAACCCAAAAGTACTGCTGTGCGACGAAGCCACCAGCGCATTAGATCCGGCCACCACGCGTTCGATTCTGGAACTGCTGAAAGACATTAACCGTCGCCTGGGCCTGACGATCCTCCTTATTACGCACGAGATGGACGTAGTGAAACGCATCTGCGACTGCGTGGCGGTCATCAGCAACGGCGAGCTGATCGAGCAGGACACGGTGAGTGAAGTGTTCTCTCACCCGAAAACCCCGCTGGCACAGCAGTTTATTCAGTCCACGCTGCATCTGGATATTCCAGAAGATTATCTGGAACGTTTGAAAACTGAACCTACGGCAGACAGCGTCCCGATGCTGCGCATGGAGTTTACCGGTCAGTCCGTAGATGCTCCTCTGCTTTCCGAAACCGCGCGTCGCTTTAACGTGAACAACAACATCATCAGCGCGCAGATGGATTACGCCGGTGGCGTGAAGTTCGGCATCATGCTGACGGAAATGCACGGCACCCAAGAAGAAACCCAGGCAGCAATCGCCTGGCTGCAAGAACATCATGTAAAAGTAGAGGTACTGGGTTATGTCTGAGCCGATGATGTGGCTACTGGTTCGCGGCGTTTGGGAAACGCTGGCAATGACCTTCGTGTCGGGTTTCTTTGGTTTTGTGATTGGTCTTCCGGTTGGCGTGCTGCTGTACGTGACGCGTCCGGGTCAAATCATTGAGAACGCAAAGCTCTACCGTACGCTCTCCGCGCTGGTGAATATCTTCCGTTCTATCCCGTTTATTATTCTGCTGGTGTGGATGATTCCGTTTACCCGCGTGATCGTCGGAACATCTATCGGTCTGCAGGCGGCCATCGTTCCGCTGACCGTAGGCGCTGCGCCGTTTATCGCCCGTATGGTGGAAAACGCCCTGCTGGAGATCCCAACCGGATTGATTGAAGCTTCTCGTGCAATGGGTGCAACCCCTATGCAGATCGTGCGCAAAGTCCTGCTTCCTGAAGCGCTGCCAGGTCTGGTGAATGCGGCAACCATCACGCTCATCACGCTGGTCGGTTATTCCGCAATGGGTGGTGCAGTTGGCGCTGGCGGTTTAGGGCAGATTGGTTACCAGTACGGCTATATTGGATATAACGCTACCGTGATGAATACCGTTCTGGTATTGCTGGTTGTGCTGGTTTACTTAATCCAGTTCTCTGGCGATCGCATCGTCCGGGCTGTTACTCACAAATAACGTTACACACAACACAAACTCGACGAGTTAAGGATAAAACATGGCGTTTAAATTAAAGACCTTTGCTGCAGTTGGCGCGCTAATTGGCTCTCTGGCACTGGTGGGTTGCGGTCAGGACGAAAAAGATCCAAACCATATTAAAGTGGGTGTTATCGTAGGTGCAGAACAGCAGGTTGCTGAAGTTGCTCAGAAAGTGGCGAAAGAAAAATACGGTCTGGACGTTGAGCTGGTGACCTTCAATGATTACGTTCTGCCGAACGAAGCGCTGAGCAAAGGCGACATCGACGCTAACGCTTTCCAGCATAAGCCATACCTGGATCAGCAGATCAAAGATCGCGGCTATAAGCTGGTTGGCGTGGGTAACACCTTCGTTTACCCAATTGCCGGCTACTCCAAGAAAATTAAATCACTGGACGAACTGCAGCCGGGCTCTCAGGTAGCCGTGCCTAACGATCCAACCAACCTCGGACGTTCCCTGCTGCTGCTGCAGAAAGTGGGTCTGATCAAACTGAAAGACGGTGTTGGCCTGTTGCCGACCGTTCTGGATGTCACCGAGAACCCGAAAAATCTGAAAATTGTTGAACTGGAAGCACCGCAGCTGCCGCGTTCTCTGGACGATGCGCAGATTGCCCTGGCGGTGATCAACACCACCTACGCCAGCCAGATTGGCCTGACGCCAGCGAAAGACGGTATCTTCGTTGAAGATAAAGACTCCCCGTACGTTAACTTGATCGTGACTCGCGAAGATAACAAAGACGCGGAAAACGTGAAGAAGTTCGTTCAGGCCTATCAGTCAGACGAAGTTTACCAGGAAGCCAACAAAGTGTTTAACGGCGGCGCGGTTAAAGGCTGGTAATCTCACCTCAGTGTAATATCATCAGGACGGGCTTATGCCCGTCTTGTCATTTGTGCAGTCACCTGATTCAATATCTGACGTTTTGATTATCCATTGAGGAAATATTATGCGTGCTTTACCGATCTGTCTTTTAGCACTCATGCTGAGCGGCTGTTCTATGCTAAGCAGATCTCCTGTTGAACCCGTTCAAAGCACGGCAACCCCGCCAAAAACAGAGCCTGCAAAACCGAAAGTGACGCGCCCTGCGCCGGTTCGCATTATCACGAAAGCAGACGAACTCGTCGGCAAACCGTTCCGTGAACTGGGTGAAGTGAGCGGCGAATCCTGTCAGGCAACCAATCAGGACTCTCCTCCGAATATCCCGACCGCGCGCAAACGCATGCAGATTAACGCCGCAAAAATGAAAGCTAACGCGGTGCTGCTGCATAGTTGCGAAGTCACCAGCGGCACGCCGGGCTGCTACCGTCAGGCGGTTTGCATCGGTTCTGCGCTGAACATCACGGCGAAATGAGTGCATTTCAGTTTGAGCAGATAGGGGTTATCCACTCTCCGTATAAAGAGAAGTTCGCCGTGCCCCGCCAGCCCGGTCTGGTCACTAGCGGCAGCGGCGAGCTTCATCTTATCGCGCCTTACAATCAGGCCGATGCGGTACGCGGGCTCGAGTTTTTCAGTCACTTATGGGTGGTATTTGTCTTTCACCAGACAATGGAAGGCGGCTGGCGTCCCACCGTACGTCCCCCGCGCCTGGGTGGAAATGCGAGAATGGGCGTGTTTGCGACTCGCTCAACCTTCCGGCCAAACCCGATCGGGATGTCGCTGGTTGAACTGAAAGGCATACGTTGCCAGAAAGAACAGGTCATACTCGAACTGGGCAGCCTGGATCTGGTCGACGGCACGCCGGTCATCGACATCAAACCCTATTTGCCCTTCGCTGAAGCCCTTCCGGACGCGCGCGCAAGCTACGCTCAGGACGCACCACGGGCGGACATGCCTGTTTCGTTTACGCCTGAGATCGCCTCGCAGCTCATTCAGCTGGAGAAACGCTATCCTCGCTTACGGAATTTCATCACCGAAGTGCTGGCACAGGATCCCCGTCCGGCCTACCGTAAAGAAGAAGAAGCAGGAAAAACGTACGCCGTCTGGCTGCTGGATTTTAATGTTCGCTGGCGCGTCACCGGGGAAGGTTTTGAAGTGTTTGCCCTTGAACCCAGGTAATTTTGTTCTCCTCTCTTTTGGCATCTTTGCCACACTGGTAAACTAAACCACTTTTTTTGTGTCAGGCTGGCGTTTCAGCCTGTTCCAATCGTCGAAATGGAACCGTAACAACATGCGTACTAGCCAATATCTGCTCTCCACTCTGAAGGAGACGCCTGCCGACGCCGAAGTGATCAGCCATCAGCTGATGCTGCGCGCCGGGATGATCCGCAAGCTGGCCTCCGGGTTATACACCTGGCTGCCGACCGGCGTGCGCGTCCTGAAAAAAGTCGAAAACATCGTGCGTGAAGAGATGAACAACGCCGGTGCTATCGAGGTGTCCATGCCTGTGGTTCAGCCCGCTGACCTGTGGCAGGAGAGTGGCCGTTGGGAGCAATATGGCCCAGAACTGCTGCGCTTCGTCGATCGCGGCGAGCGTCCGTTCGTTCTCGGTCCAACGCATGAAGAAGTCATTACCGACCTGATTCGCAATGAGCTGAGCTCTTACAAACAACTACCGCTGAACTTCTTCCAGATCCAGACCAAGTTCCGCGATGAAGTTCGCCCGCGTTTCGGCGTGATGCGCTCTCGTGAATTCCTGATGAAAGATGCCTACTCTTTCCATACGTCACAGGAATCCCTGCAAGAGACCTACGACAAAATGTACGAGGCATACAGCAAAATCTTCTCCCGCATGGGTCTGGATTTCCGCGCTGTGCAGGCTGATACCGGCTCCATCGGCGGTAGCGCGTCCCATGAATTCCAGGTACTGGCACAGAGCGGCGAAGACGATGTGATCTTCTCTGACTCATCAGACTACGCGGCGAATATCGAATTTGCAGAAGCGCTGGCACCAAAAGAACCACGCGGCTCGGCAACGCAAGAGATGACGCTGGTTGATACGCCAAACGCGAAAACCATTGCCGAGCTGGTTGAGCAGTTCAACCTGCCAGTCGAAAAAACCGTTAAAACGCTGCTGGTGAAATCCACCGAAGGTAGCGCTTACCCGCTGGTTGCCCTGCTGGTGCGTGGCGATCACGAGCTGAACGAAGTGAAAGCCGAGAAGCTGCCGCAGGTAGCCAGCCCGCTGACGTTCGCCACGGAAGCGGAAATCCGCGCCGTCGTGAATGCCGGCCCAGGCTCTCTTGGTCCGGTGAATATGCCGGTGCCTGTTGTTATTGACCGCACGGTTGCGGCAATGAGCGACTTCTCCGCGGGTGCTAACATCGACGGTAAACATTACTTCGGCATCAACTGGGATCGCGACGTGGCGACGCCAGAAGTGGCTGACATCCGTAACGTGGTTGCCGGCGATCCAAGCCCGGACGGCCAGGGTACCCTGATGATTAAGCGCGGTATCGAAGTCGGTCACATCTTCCAGCTGGGTGATAAATACTCTCGCGCGCTGAACGCCGCCGTTCAGGGTGAAGATGGCCGTAACCAGATCCTGACCATGGGCTGCTACGGTATCGGGGTGACGCGCGTGGTGGCTGCGGCCATCGAGCAGAACTACGACGAGCGCGGCATCGTCTGGCCGGACAACATCGCGCCGTTCCAGGTGGCTATTCTGCCAATGAACATGCACAAGTCTTACCGCGTGCAGGAGCTGGCCGAGAAACTGTACGCTGAGCTGCGCGCTCAGGGTATTGAAGTGCTGATGGATGACCGTAAAGAGCGTCCGGGCGTGATGTTTGCCGATATGGAACTGATCGGTATTCCGCACACCGTCGTCATCGGCGACCGTAACCTCGACAGCGATGAGATTGAATATAAATACCGTCGCAGCGGCGAAAAACAGATGATCAAGACTGGCGACATTCTTGATTACCTGGTAAAAGCCATCAAAGGCTAAAAACAAAAAACCCCGCTCCGGCGGGGTTTTTTAATGGCTCAACGTCAATTTATTTACTGTTACAGTCTTTACCCGCGACAAACTTCGCGTCTTTGTCTGCCACCAGCGTTTTCACCATCTCGCCACTATCCGGGTTTGGCTCCAGCGTAAAGTGACCATCAACCGTCAGCAATACCGGCTTGCTGTCATTGCCGCGTGCCACAGCGTAATCACGTTCAAGCTGCGCATTGTTAGCCACGCTGACCTTCTTGCCGGTGGCGCAGTCGGTAAATATCGCCGCATCCGCCATATAGAAGTACATCCCCCGCATTGCCATCGGCGTTGCAGGCAGGGCCGCTTTCACCGGGGCCAGCGTGTAGTTAAACTGGGATTGAATAGGGTTACCGTCGCGGTCGAGCATCTCCATGTTCTCGCCTTTAGGGCGGAACCAGGTTTTCTCACCGGTGGTATCCGTCAGGACCAGCTTCTCTGCCGTACGCGCCCATGTCCCGTAAGTTGCAAATGAAGAGGGTTCTTTCGCGCCCTGATAGCGCTGGTTCATCACCCAGGTAACGTCTTTTTGCAGGAACAGTGACGTTTCAATGCCTTCGCAGTCCGCGCAAGGCAATACGCCGCGCCAGCTCTGCTGCATTGGCTTTAATTCTTCGTTCTGTGCTGGCTGCATAACCTGCGTTTCAGAACGGTTGTTACACCCGAAGAGCGCAAACAGTGTACTGACTGCCAGCGCTGATAATAATGCTTTTTTCACAATACATTCCTTATGAAAAAGTGTGTCCCTTTCGTCACGCTACGGATGACGGACTTTGCCGCGCAGCGCCTTAACGGTGGATTTTTGCGCCTTCGATGACAAACGACGTTCTTTTGATGCTCGCGTCGGACGCGTTGCTCGCCGGCTTTTTTGCACTGCAGTTAATTCTTTTATGACCGCCACCAGTCTGGAAAGTGCCGCTTCCCGGTTTAACTCCTGGCTACGGTACTCCTGCGCTTTAATCACAATGACGCCATCGCTGCTGATCAGATGATGGCTGGCGGCAAGGAGGCTCTCTTTATAATACTCTGGCAGGCTTGATGCCCGAATGTCAAAACGCAAATGGATAGCCGTGGATGCTTTATTAACGTGCTGCCCACCCGCACCCTGAGCACGGATGGCGGTGATCTCCAGCTCGTTATCAGGAATGCTGACGTTTCGGGACAAAACAATCATGATGCGGGCTGCCAGGCCGCCAGATGGATTTCCAGATTATTCTGAGAATCAGAGAGCCAGATGGCACCGTCCTGAATCGTTGCCTGCAGCGCCATCGTCCGGCTGGCAAACTCGCTCAGCTGCGCCAGCTGTTCATCATCCAGATACCAGACGGCGAGATTTTTAAACTGCGCGCATTTATTCTTATTTTGCTGCCACCAGATCTCTGCCGCGCGCTGGTTATAGGCGAACAACGCCACTTCCGCAGACTGAGTACACGCCTTTTTAATCCTGCGCTCGTCCGGCAGGCCGAGCTCGATCCATAGATCGATCCCCAGATGGTCGTTGCGCAGCCAGGCTTCAGGTTCGTCTTCTGCGCTTAACCCACGGGTAAACTGCAGACGTTCGTCGGCATACTTAATCCACGCCAGCAGGCGCAGCATCATCCGCTCCTGGGTTTCAGAGGGGTGGCGTGCCAGCGTAAGCGACGCGTCCAGAAACTGGTTGCGATCCAGATCGGCCACATTGACCACTGCTTTATAAATTGTCGCTTTCAGCGCCATGAGAGAACTCCATTCGAATCAGGGGGTCATTGTAGCGAAAACTGCGGCAAAAGGCTGTTACGGGGTGTTAAATACCCCACTATCAAGGCGCTGATATTGCTTAAATGAGTATGGTATAGTCACCTTGCTAAACCGAGTTTATCTTCGTAGGCTTAATGATATCTCACAGTAAGTCAGTGCGCTGGCGGGAGGGGATGTGAATAATTATTGTGAGTTAATTCGCAAACGGTATGCGGAAATCGCCAGCGGAGATCTGGGGTATGTCCCGGACGCGTTGGGCTGTGTATTGAAAGTGCTTAATGAAGTGGCCTCTGATGAGAGCCTTTCAGAGTCGGTCAGGGAAAAAGCAGCGTATGCTGCGGCGAATTTACTGGTGAGCGATTATGTCGATGAATGATACTTATCAACCCATCAATTGTGATGATTATGACAACCTCGAACTCGCCTGCCAGCATCATTTAATACTGACGCTGGAGCTAAAAGATGGCGAAGTGTTGAAGGCGAAAGCCAGCGATCTGGTTTCACGTAAGAATGTGGAATACCTGATAGTTGAAGACGCCGGTGCGACGCGTGAGCTGCGTCTGGACAAAATAGCCAGCTTCAGCCACCCGCAAATCGGCACCGTCGTGGTGAGCGAATCCTGATGACACTAACGGGCAGCCTGGCTGCCCGTTACGCTTTCTGCCACGCAAAACGGACCCCCTCTTCTGTCCATCCCTCTTCCGTGATGAAAACGCCTGCCGCAGCGATAAGCGTTTCACCGTAGAACAACAGTGGCGTGGTGTCGCGCAGCCACGGCGGCACGTTACACTCCTGCCAAATTTTCTTCAGCTTCCGTCCCCCGTTGCGCCCGACGATATGCAGCATGCCGCCAGCCTTAAAGCGCACGGTGACCGGTTCACCGGGCTTCGGCAGCCGCACATGACCAGACGGAATGAGAGAGACGCGCCCTGCCTCACAGGGCAAAATCAGCGGTGCGTCAGGAGAAAGCCAGTCGAGCACCACATCGGTCAGTGAGGGCGTGGATTTTATCCACCACAGTTCGCCTCTATAGCGTCTTACCTCAAACCCATGCAGGTATACGCAGGGGGAAGCGTCTGCCCGCGACTGCGCCACTTCGTCCCAGATACGGCTAAGCATCGCCCGCGACGGCATCGCAGCATGATGAGAGGCCAGCCAGCGTCGTAACAGCGCGGCACGACGTACCGGGCTCATCGCCTCCAGCGGCGCGATCGCCAGCGCCCCGTCTTCAGAAATCAGTTCAGCCAGCTCTTCACTGAGCAACTCATCAAGCAACGTTTCCTGTTCGGCACACAGCATGGCGCTTCTTGCCGTCGCGTCGGCAAAATGCGGCCAGCGCTCGCTCAACAGCGGGAGGACGCGCAGACGCAGGAAGTTACGGTCGTAGCTGTCATCCTGGTTGCTCTCATCTTCGATCCAGCTCAGCTGGTGTTCTCGCGCCCAGGCTTCCAGTGAGGCACGCGTCTCGCCAAGCAGCGGACGCAATAATTGCGTTCCGGCAAAATCAGAACACGCCGGCATGGCGGAAAGCCCCGCAGGCCCGCTGCCCCGCTTAAGCGCCAGCAAAAATGTTTCGCACTGATCGTCCAGATGCTGCGCCGTGACCAGCGCTTCTCCAGTACGTAATGCTCCGGCAAACGCGGCATAGCGGGCTTTACGCGCCTGCGCCTCAATACCCAATCCTTCATCAGCAAGCGTGACGCGCTCAACGATGAGCGGGATCGCCCAGGCCGCACACAAGGCTTCACAGTGCGTTACCCACTCTTCTGCATGAGGGCTTAGTCCGTGGTGGATGTGTATCGCCCGAAGCTGGACGTCAGGGTCCCGATCGCGCCAGAGCTTAAGGCGATGCAGCAACACGGTGGAATCCAGGCCACCGCTAAACCCCACCAGCAGCTGGCGGTACGATGAAACGGCTTGTGCGATAGCGGGTAAGGTCATAGGAAATTACACATAAAAAATGCCCGAACTGAGCGGGCATTATCACACAGGACAAACATTACTGCTGGTAAAGCTCCAGCGGCAGGCCGTCCGGGTCGTTGAAAAAGGTAAAACGCTTGTCAGTGAACGGGTCGATACGAATGGGTTCGCACGTCACGCCGTGAGTTTCCAGATGTTTTACTGCGCTGTCCAGGTCATCAACGCTGAAGGCAAGATGGCGCAGGCCGCAGGCTTCCGGGCGTGACGGGCGCGCAGGCGGAAAGGGAAAGGAGAACAGTTCAATTACATATTGTCCGTTTAACGCCAGGTCACCTTTCCAGGAGTCGCGCTCCTCGCGGTAGGCCTCGCTCAACAGCGTGAAGCCAAGGATATCGCAGTAGAAGGCCTTACTTTTCGCGTAATCAGTGGCAATGATCGCAATATGATGAACAGCTTTTAAACCCAGCATAGCTTCTCCTTTTTATGATGCCTGAAACGTTACAACCGAAAACCCGCACCTGGCAAGCGGTCATCTTTATTTTAGGACTCGCACCCAGTACACGCCGTTTTCATCTCGCTTCGCACCGTGGATATCCGTTTCGAAGCCAGGATAATGACGTCCTACCGAACAGAGCATCAGCAGGAAATCGAGCACCGCCCGGCTCTCCTCGGTGATCATCTCACCCGGCATCAGCAGCGGCACACCTGGCGGATACGGCAGGATCATGTTGGCCGACACGCGTCCAACCAAATTTTCCAGCTCAACGGTTTCAACGTCACCTTTCACCTGCCGCTGCCAGGCCTTGTGCGGCGTCAGCTTCATTTCAGGCAGAACATCAAACGCCTGGAGCATCAGGCGCGGCAGATCGTGCTGGCGGATCAGCCTGTGGATCCCCTGCGCCAGCTCCTGAATGCGCATGTTGCGATAGAAGTCAGGATCTTCCGCGTAGAGATCCGGAAGCATGTTCTTCACCCGCAGGTTCAGATCGTAGGCGCGCTTAAACTCCATCAGCCCGCGCAGCAGCCCCATTGCCCGGGTTTTATCGATTCCGATACTGAACAGGAACAGCAAATTATAAGGGCCGGTCTTCTCCACCACCACGCCGCGCTCGTCAAGGAACTTCGCTACCAGCGCGGCGGGGATCCCTTCGTCGCCCATCACGCCCTGCTCGTCCATGCCCGGCGTCAGGATCGTCACCTTAACCGGATCGAGGAACATGTGGTCCGCATCGGCATCCCGAAAACCGTGCCAGCTCTCCCCCGGCGCGACTGGCCAGCACTCCGCCTCGTCAATCTCTTCCGGCTGCCAGATATCAAAGAACCAGCCCTCCGCCTCATCTTTTAACCGCTGAACCTCTTTACGGAAATGCAGCGCGCGTTCCACCGAGCGGTTAATCAGGCGTTTACCCGGATTGCCGCGGAGCATCGCCGCCGCCGTCTCGATAGAGGCCACCAGCGGATAGCTCGGAGAGGTGGTGGTGTGCATCATAAAGGCTTCGTCGAAGGTATCCTCGTCGTACTCGCCTTTGATGTGAATAAGCGAGGCCTGCGAAAACGCGGCCAGCATTTTGTGCGTCGATTGCGTTTCGAAGAACACTTTGCCCGGCACGCGCTCGCCGCTCATCCCACTTTTTCCCGAATAAATCGGGTGGAAGTTGGTATAAGGCACCCACGCGGAATCAAAGTGGATCGACGGCACGTCCAGCGTCTGCTTAATCCAGTTGGTGTTGTAAAGCAGGCCATCATAGGTGGAGTTCGTGATCACCGCGTGAACAGGCCAGCTGGCTTCAGGGATCGCCGATACCTTATTTTCAATGGCTTGATGCGTGAACTCCCGGCGCGGAATGCCGCCGAGGATACCGAGCGCGTTACGCGTGGGTGATAGCCAGATCGGGACGACGTCGCTCATCATCAGCAGGTGCGCCAGCGATTTATGACAGTTACGGTCGATCAGCAATGTGCTTCCGGCAGGCGTGGCGTACATGCCGACAATTTTATTTGAGGTCGAGGTGCCATTAGTCACCATATAGCTCTGCTCAGCACCAAAGGTACGGGCGATGTACTCTTCGGCCTCCAGATGCGGGCCGGTGTGGTCGAGCAGAGAACCCAGCTCAGTGACCGAAATCGAGACGTCTGCCTTTAGCGTGTTGCCGCCAAAGAAATCATAGAACAGGCAGCCCACCGGGCTTTTTTGATAGGCCGTCCCGGCCATATGCCCGGGCGTACAGAAGGTGTATTTTCCCTCTTTCACATAGGTGAACAGCGCGCGGGTGAAGGGCGGCGTGATGTTATCCAGATATTCGCGCGTGTACTGCTGGATCCGGGTCGCAATATCTTCTGCCACGCCAAGAGAGTACTCAAAGAACCACAGCGCCATACGCATATCATGGGCGCTGACGTCCATGGTCGAGTGGGTATTGATAAACGCGTACAGCGGGAGATATTCATTCAGCTTGTTGATGTCGCTGCACAGTTCGAGATCATACTCGTCCCAGTCGAAGATCACGCCGCAGATACGCGGGTTGTGCTCGATAAACTTCAGCAGGTCGGCACTGTTGTGCGGCCAGATTAGCTGATATCCGCGCGACTGCAGGGCTTGCTCCAGCTCCTTAATCGGCTCATCTTTATAAAAGACGCCGTGTGGTCCCATAATGGCAATGATATTCACGGGCTTCCTCCTTAAAAAACATTAGCTAAGCATAGCCAGGCTAAACCGCAGGTATAAAAAAAGCCGCAACAGTGTGCGGCTTTTCAGATAATTGTGAAGCTTACGCGTAACCGTAGGTCATCAGACGCTGGTAACGACGGTTGAGCAGGTCTTCTTTGCTCAGGACGTCCAGGTCCGCCAGGTCCGCCAGCAGCTGCGCCTTCAGGGACGCGGCCATCACTTCCGGCTTACGATGCGCGCCGCCCAGAGGTTCCGGGATAACGGTGTCGATCAGCTTCAGCTCTTTCAGACGTGGCGCAATGATGCCCATCGCTTCTGCAGCCAGCGGCGCTTTGTCGGCGCTTTTCCACAGAATGGACGCGCAACCTTCAGGCGAGATAACGGAATAGGTGCTGTACTGCAGCATATTCACTTTATCGCCCACGCCAATGGCCAGCGCACCGCCGGAACCACCTTCACCGATAACGGTACAGATGACCGGCACTTTCAGACGAGACATCTCACGCAGGTTGCGCGCGATGGCTTCAGACTGGCCGCGCTCTTCCGCGCCCACGCCTGGGTATGCACCCGGGGTGTCGATGAAGGTGATGATTGGCATGTTGAAACGCTCAGCCATCTCCATCAGACGCAGGGCTTTACGGTAGCCTTCTGGTGCTGGCATACCAAAGTTACGACGGATCTTCTCTTTGGTTTCACGGCCTTTCTGATGACCAATGATCATCACCGGGCGTCCGTCCAGACGCGCGATACCGCCGACGATAGCTTTGTCATCAGCGTATGCGCGATCGCCTGCCAGTTCGTCGAATTCATCAAACGCCAGGCGGACATAATCCAGGGTGTACGGACGCTGCGGATGACGCGCCAACTGGGCGATCTGCCATGCGCCGAGATCGGCAAAGATTTTGCGCGTCAGCTCTACGCTTTTTTCGCGCAGACGATGCACTTCTTCGTCGATGTTAATATCCAGTTTTTCATCCTGACGGCTTACCGCTGTCAGAGAATCGATTTTCGCTTCCAGCTCAGCAATCGGCTGTTCGAAATCAAGGAAATTCAGACTCATAGTATTCCTGTATTAGTCAAACTCCAGTTCCACCTGCTCCGAACCAATGAGGCCACGGAGATCGTTCAGTAAACGATCGCTCGGAGAGACACGCCACGTTGCACCAAAGCGCAACCGCGCACGTGCATCCGCCCTCTGATAGTAGAGATGTACTGGAATGGTCCCCGAGCGGTGGGGTTCCAGAGACTGACGGAGTCGGTTTAAAAGCTGGTCATCAATTTGCCTGTCCGTCAGCGAGATAGCAAGCCCGCGAGCATATTTTTCCCGGGCTTCGTCAATGTCCATCACTTCGCGGGCGGTCATTTTAAGCCCCCCGCTGAAGTCATCAAAGCTGACCTGTCCGCTGACGATAAGTATGCGGTCTTTTTCCAGCAATTGCTGGTATTTATCCAGCGCGTCGGTGAATAGCATCACCTCCAGACGCCCGGAACGGTCATCCAGCGTACAGATGCCGATACGATTGCCGCGCTTGGTGACCATTACCCTTGCAGCAATCACGAGCCCCGCAGCCGTGGTGATTTTACCACGATCTGTCGGATGCATGTCTTTTAGCCTGTTGCCTCCGACATAGCGCTCAATTTCTTTGATGTACTGGTTGATCGGGTGACCCGTCAGGTACAAGCCTAACGTTTCCCGTTCGCCATCCAGTACAACCTGTTCTGGCCAGGGCTGACAGTTAGAGTAAGACTGCTCAATCTGCTCTGGCTCTTCCGCCAGTACGCCAAACATATCCGCCTGGCCAATGGCTTCCGCTTTCGCGTGCTGATCGGCCGCTTTCAGCGCATCGCCGAGCGAGTTCATCAGCGCGGCGCGGTGCGGCCCCAGCCTGTCGAACGCGCCAGACATGATCAGCTTTTCCAGCACACGGCGGTTCAGTTTTTTGGTATCGGTGCGGGCGCAGAGATCGAAAAGCTCGCGGAAATACCCGCCGTTGTTACGCGCTTCGATGATCGCCTCGATCGGCCCCTCGCCCACGCCTTTGATCGCGCCGATCCCGTAGACGATCTCCCCGTCATCGTTGACGTGGAAATGGTAGAGCCCCGAGTTAATGTCCGGCGGCAGGATTTTCAGCCCCATACGCCAGCACTCGTCCACCAGGCCTACCACCTTCTCGGTGTTGTCCATATCGGCGGTCATAACCGCCGCCATAAACTCCGCGGGATAGTGCGCTTTCAGCCACAGCGTTTGATACGAAACCAAAGCATAGGCAGCGGAGTGGGATTTGTTAAATCCGTACCCGGCGAATTTCTCCACCAGGTCGAAGATTTTCATCGCCAGCTCGCCGTCAACGCCGTTTTTCTTCGCCCCGTCTTCAAAAATAGATCGCTGCTTGGCCATCTCTTCCGGCTTTTTCTTACCCATCGCACGACGCAGCATATCCGCGCCGCCAAGGGTATAGCCGGAAAGCACCTGGGCGATCTGCATAACCTGTTCCTGATACAGGATGATGCCGTAGGTCGGCTCCAGCACAGGCTTCAGGCTTTCGTGCTGCCACTGCACGTCCGGGTAGGAAATCTCTTCGCGCCCGTGCTTACGATCGATAAAGTTATCTACCATCCCTGACTGCAGCGGGCCCGGACGGAACAGGGCCACCAGTGCGATCATATCTTCGAAGCAGTCGGGCTGCAGACGTTTAATCAGATCTTTCATGCCACGGGATTCAAGCTGGAAGACAGCTGTTGTCTCCGAGCGCTGCAGCATGTCGAAACTTTTCTTGTCATCCAGCGGGATGGCCGCGATATCCAGCGGCGGCTCGCCGTTCTTCTCGCGGCGGGCGTTGATCATCTCCAGCGCCCAGTTGATGATAGTCAGCGTGCGCAGGCCGAGGAAGTCGAACTTCACCAGCCCGGCGTATTCCACGTCGTTTTTATCGAACTGGGTGACCGGATGCTGGCCCGCTTCGTCGCAGTACAGCGGCGCAAAGTCGGTAATTTTGGTTGGGGCGATAACGACGCCCCCCGCATGCTTACCGGCGTTACGCGTGACGCCTTCCAGCTTGCGCGCCATGTCGATCAGCGCTTTGACTTCTTCGTCAGCTTCGTAGATTTCCGGCAGCTGAGGTTCTGCTTCAAACGCTTTTGCCAGCGTCATGCCCGGATCGGGCGGCACCAGTTTAGAAATACGATCGACGAAACCGTACGGGTGGCCCAGCACGCGACCCACGTCGCGGATAACCGCTTTCGCCGCCATCGTACCGAAGGTAATAATCTGTGATACCGCGTCACGACCGTACATATCGGCCACGTGCTCGATCACCTGATCGCGTTTCTCCATACAGAAGTCGACGTCGAAGTCGGGCATGGAAACACGTTCCGGGTTAAGGAAACGTTCGAACAGCAGGTCGAATTCCAGCGGATCGAGGTCGGTAATTTTCAGCGCATAGGCCACCAGAGAACCTGCACCGGAGCCACGGCCCGGTCCGACCGGAACGCCGTTATCCTTCGACCACTGGATAAACTCCATTACGATCAGGAAGTAGCCCGGGAAGCCCATCTGGTTGATAACCTGGAGTTCAATATCCAGGCGCTCGTCATACTCAGGACGCTTCTCTTTGCGGACCGCTTCATCCGGGAAAAGGAATTCCAGGCGCTCTTCAAGACCCTCTTTCGACTTCATGACCAGGAAATCTTCCGTGGTCATGTCGCCGGTCGGGAACTGCGGCAGGAAGTATTCACCAAGGCGCACGGTCACGTTACAGCGCTTGGCGATCTCTACGCTGTTTTCCAGCGCTTCCGGGATGTCGGAGAAGAGCTCGCACATCTCCTCTTCGCTGCGCATATATTGCTGCGATGAGTAGTTACGCGGGCGTTTCGGATCGTCGAGGGTAAAGCCATCGTGGATCGCCACGCGAATTTCGTGGGCGTCAAAATCGCCCGACTCAAGGAAGCGCACGTCGTTGGTCGCCACCACGGGCAAGCCGCGCTCTTCTGCCAGCGCGACAGCAGCGTGCAGATAACTCTCTTCATCCTGGCGGCCGGTGCGAATCAGCTCCAGATAATAACGACTGGGGAAGTACTCTTCATAGAACGAGACGCACTGATCCACCAGCGCGCTGTTACCGCGCAGCAGCGATTTTCCGACATCGCCCATGCGACCACCGGAGATCAGCAGCAGCCCCTCGTTAAGCTCAGCCAGCCAGTCCCTGTCAATCCACGGGCCCAGCGCACCGTAACCGCGCTGATAGGCTTTTGAGATAAGCAGGGTAAGGTTTTGATAACCCGTGTTGTTCATGGCTAACACGGAGATTTGCGTCAGTTCATCGCCAATGAGATCGCTCTGCACGTGAAAATCCGCACCGACGATAGGCTTCATCCCCGCGCCATGCGCTGTTCCGTAGAACTTCACCAGGCCACACAGGTTGGTAAAATCGGTGATCGCCAGTGCAGGCATACCAAGCGCGGCCGCCTTTTTTACCAGCGGCCCGGTCTTCGCCAGCCCATCGATCATGGAGTAGTCGCTATGCACCCGCAGGTGTACGAAACGTGGTTCAGCCATCTTCAGATTCCGCGTTACTTAATTGCTTGCGTATTGATTCAGGACACCAGTCCCAGCGCGCGTTTCACCGGGCCAAAGCTGCGTCGGTGATGTTCAGTTGCGCCATGTTCAGCCAGCTTTTCCAGATGGAAAGCCGTTGGATACCCTTTATGCTGGGCGAAACCATACTGAGGGTAAGTGAGGTCCAGCGCGGCCATTTCGGCATCGCGTGTCACTTTGGCAATAATAGAAGCTGCACTGATCTCTGCGACCCGGCTATCACCTTTGACGACAGCCAGCGACGGCATCGGCAACGCCGGACAGCGGTTGCCGTCAATCAGAACATATTCCGGGGCAATTTTCAGGCCCGCTACCGCACGCTGCATCGCCAGCATCGTGGCATGCAAAATATTCAGTTCGTCTATTTCATGCGGTTCAGCGCGCCCCAGGCTCCAGGCCAGCGCCTTTTCCTGAATCTCACTGAACAGCGCCAGCCGGCGCTTTTCGGACAATTTTTTAGAGTCGTTCAGCCCGACGATCGGGCGAGCCGGATCGAGGATCACCGCAGCAGTCACCACGGCACCCACTAACGGGCCACGACCCACTTCATCCACCCCCGCCACAAGGCGAGTGTGAGGATAAACAAATTCCATCATTTTGCTAACTCCAGCACCGCATCGGCCGCTTGCTCATCAGCATTACAGCGGATCAGTTGATGCAGTTCGCGGAAGGTATCGTGCATCTGGTGGCTGGTTTTGCCGTTGGCGAGCAGCGGCAGCAGGGCATCCGCCAGCGCCTGCGGCTGGCACTCATCCTGCAACAGTTCTTTTACCAGCTCGCGTCCGGCCAGCAGGTTTGGCAGGGAGACATAATCCGTTTTCACCAGGCGTTTTGCCAGCC
Source organism: Enterobacter chuandaensis (assembly GCF_039718975.1). Lineage (NCBI taxonomy): Bacteria > Pseudomonadati > Pseudomonadota > Gammaproteobacteria > Enterobacterales > Enterobacteriaceae > Enterobacter > Enterobacter chuandaensis. The sequence goes on along the minus strand of NZ_CP097173.1, from coordinate 950,461 downwards.
AGAAGGTAAACGGCTTCATGCGATAACCGACCACCATCGGGCATTTCGCCAGCATACACTCCAGCGCCGCCGTGCCGGAGGCCAGCAGTGCGGCATCGCTCGCGTACATGGCTTCCCGCCCTTTCCCGTCGAGAAGACGGACGTGAAGATCCGGGGCAACATCGGCTTTGATGCGCTCGAACTGCTCGCGGCGTTTGGCATTCACCAGCGGCACAACCACTTCAAGATCGGGCCAGGTCTCGCGAAGAATCTGCGCGGTTTTCAGAAAATCAGCGCTCAGCATCTCAACTTCTGCGCCACGGCTGCCCGGCAACAGTGCCAGACAGTGCGCATCATGCGGGATGCCCAGCACGTCGCGTGCCGCGTTTTTATCCGGATCCAGAGGCATGGCATCGGCCATGGTGTGACCGATAAAACGGCACGGAACATTAAATTTGTCGTAAAACGCTTTTTCGAAAGGCAGGAAAGCCAGCACAAGGTTGGTGGACCGTCCGATTTTGAAAACGCGTTTCTGTCGCCACGCCCACACGGACGGACTGACGTAGTGAATGGTTTTGATGCCCTGCTTTTTCAGATTCCCTTCGAGGGTAATGTTGAAATCAGGTGCGTCGATACCGACAAACACATCGGGTTTAAGCTCGGTAAAGCGGCGGGTGAGATCGGCACGAATATGCAGCAAACGGCGCAGGCGCCCCAGCACCTCGACAATGCCCATCACGGCCAGCTCTTCCATTTCATACCAGGCTTCACAGCCTTCGGCCTGCATCAGCGGGCCAGCAACGCCGACAAAGCGAGCATTGGGTACGCGCGCCTTAAGAGCCCGGATGAGACCTGCACCAAGAATATCGCCGGAGGTTTCTCCGGCGACCAGGGCTATCGTAAGCGGACGACTGTCGACCATTAACGAATCAGACCCCTTGTTGAACGGTCAAAGAATTCCATGAACGCGTTCACTTCAGGATGCTTATCCGCCAGCTCGGCAATTTCCGGCTTCGCCTCTTCCAGCGTTTTACCGCTACGGTACAGCAGCTTGTACGCGTTGCGGATAGCAGTAATCGCTTCGCGGCTAAAGCCACGACGCTTGAGGCCTTCGATGTTCACGCCAAACGGCGTGGCATGGTTGCCCTGCGCAATCACATACGGTGGGACGTCCTGCGCCACACCGGAGCATCCGCCGACCATCACATGTGCACCAATGATGCAGAACTGATGGACTGCGGTCATGCCGCCAATAATTGCGAAGTCATCAACCGATACGTGTCCTGCCAGCGTTGCGTTGTTGGCAAGAATACAGCGGTCACCCACGGTACAGTCGTGCGCGATATGCGCATTAACCATAAACAGGTTATCGCTGCCCACCTTCGTCAACCCACCACCCTGTACTGTTCCACGATGAATGGTGACGCTTTCGCGAATACGGTTACGATCGCCAATTTCCAGACGGGTCGACTCACCAGCATATTTCAGATCCTGGTTTACTTCACCGATGGAAGCGAACTGATAAATCTCGTTGTTGCAGCCAATGGTGGTATGACCATTCACGACAACGTGAGATTTCAGTACTGTACCCTCACCAATTTCGACATGGGGTCCAACAATACAGAACGGGCCAATGTGGACGTTAGCACCAATAATGGCACCGGTTTCCACAATAGCGGTAGGATGAATAAAGGCGGATTTATCAATCACGTATCAGGACTCCCGGCTACGAGCACACATCATCGTCGCTTCGCAAACAACTTTGCCGTCAACCAGCGCTACGCCTTTGAAGCGAGTCAGGCCACGACGCGTTTTTTCAAAAGTGACTTCCATGATCATCTGATCACCAGGCACGACAGGACGCTTAAAGCGCGCTTCATCAATACCTGCGAAGTAATACAGCTCACCTGGCTCCAGTTTACCAACGCTTTTAAACGCCAGAATACCGGTAGCCTGAGCCATCGCTTCCAGAATCAACACACCCGGGAAGATAGGTTTTCCCGGGAAGTGCCCCTGGAAGAACGGCTCGTTCACGGAAACATTTTTCACTGCGCGCAGAAAACGACCTTCTTCAAAATCCAGCACACGGTCTACCAGCAAAAACGGGTAGCGGTGCGGCAGAAGTTCTAAAATCTCTTCAATATGCAGAGTATGAGTGTCAGTAGTCAAAATACTCTTCCTGTCAAAATGTACTGATAACAATAATAACACGGCCTGCCGGTTTATTAGAAAGCCGACAGGCCGGGAAAGATAGCGTTAAACGGGTGACGTTTAGTCTTGTTGATCGATCTTACGCTCAAGAGACTTGAGTCGCTTGCTCATATCATCAATGTTCATCACCAGAGCTGCTGTTTTACGCCATACCTTGTTGGGTTGCAGCGGAATGCCGGAGGAATAGACGCCGGGTTCAGTGATAGGACGCATTACCATGCCCATGCCCGTCACCGTCACCTTGTCGCATATTTCCATGTGGCCATTAATCACGCTCGCGCCGCCAATCATGCAGTAACGACCAATTTTCAGGCTGCCCGCCATGATGACGCCCCCCGCAACCGCGGTATTGTCGCCAATCACAACGTTATGCGCAATCTGGCACTGGTTATCGATGATAACACCATTGCCAATGATCGTGTCGTCAAGTGCACCACGGTCAATGGTGGTACAGGCGCCGATCTCCACGCGATCGCCAATAATAACGCGACCAAGCTGCGGGATCTTAACCCAATTACCGCGATCGTTCGCGTAACCAAAGCCATCTGAACCAATCACGGTACTGGATTGGACGAGGCAATTTTCGCCGATTTCAACTTCATGATAAACGGACACATTGGCCCATAAACGGGTTCCAGCGCCGATTTTCGTATTTTTCCCAACGAAGCATCCCGGGCCAATCACGACGTTATCGCCCAGCTCAACGCCAGATTCGATAACCGCATTTGCGCCAACGGCCACGTTGTTACCCAGCTTGGCCGTCGGATCAATCGCTGCACTGGCAGCAATGTTCTGCGCCGGCTGCGGCGTGGTATCAAGAATTTGAGCCATACGTGCATACGTCAGGTAGGGATTTTTCACTACCAGCGCGCTTCCAGTGGCAAAGGGAAGATCGTCCTGCGTCAGAACAACTGCTGACGCCTGGCATTGAGCCAGTTGTTCACGGTACTTAGGGCTTACCATGAAGGTAATCGTGCCAGCTTTAGCAGATTGCATGGACGCAACAGCGGTGATGACGATATCGCCATCACCGTGTAATTCTGCATCCAACTGCTGAGCTAAATCAGCCAGTCGAATTGAAGGCATTACTTATTTAACCTGTTTCAGAACATCAGCGGTGATGTCTTTAACATCGCTGCTGTTGAAAGCAACGGCGTTCGCATCAACAACCAGATCGATGCTCTGATCGGCAGCAACTGCTTTAACAGCAGTCTGAATGCGAGTCACCAGCTTGCCACGCTCTTCGTTAGAACGACGCTGACGATCCTGCTCGAAAGCCTGTGCTTTCTGGGAGAAGGTCTGGCGCTGAGCCATAACGTCTTTTTCCAGTTTGCTGCGATCGCTTGCTTTCATGGTAGAACCATCACGCTGCAGACGCTGCATTTTAGACTGAAGATCGCCTTCCATACGCTGCAGTTCGCTCGCACGGCCTTTGAATTCGTTTTCCAGAGTCGCAGAAACACCGGTTTTCTGAGCGACTTGCTGGAACAAATTACCCATGTTGACGATTGCGATTTTGTCTGCTGCCTGAGCAGAAGTTGCCATCGCTAAACCGAGACCTGCAGCTAATAACCACTTTTTCACAATTAACTCCTTACCATCCCATTGGCACCAGAAGGTACCGTTCTTTGCGTGGCAAGGCGACCGTTTGACCGATCGCCGGTTGTCAGCGCTACACTGCCAACGCATTCCATTGCAGCGAATTATTACCAGGTTTTACCAATGTTAAACTGGAACTGCTCCGCTTTGTCTCCATCGTATTTCTTAAACGGCTGGGCGTAGGAGAAGACCAACGGCCCCAGCGGTGACATCCATTGTAATGCGATACCGGCTGACATGCGAATATTGCTCGGATCGCTGTAGTCCGGTACGCCAGCCAGACGCATCTGATCGGTGTTCTGCCAGTTCGTGTCCCACACCGTACCCGCATCCCAGAAGAAGGACGTACGTACGGAGTTCGCGTATTTGTCACTGATAAACGGCGTCGGCGTGATGAACTCGAGGCTCGCCACGGCCATAGCGTTACCGCCTACTGCATCATCAGAGCTACATACTTGTTTTGGATCACGGCTTGCGCAGTTATCTTCGTCATTGCCGCCGTAATAAACCGCTTTCGGACCAATGTTATTGGACTGGAAGCCACGCACGGTGCTTGAACCACCCGCATAGAAGTTCTCATAGAACGGCAACTCTTTACTGCCGATACCGTCACCATAGCCCCAACGGGTACGACCCAGAACCACCCACTTGTGATCGTCATCAATCGGGAAGTAGGACGCGGTATCCAGCGTCACCTTGTAGAACTCGTTATCGGAACCAGGAATGGTTACTTTACCGTTCAGGTTGACGCGAGAACCTTCCGTTGGGAAGTAACCACGGTCAAGACGGTTGTAAGTCCAGCCGTAGTTGAAGGTGAAGTCATCCGCCGCAAAGCCGTTGTCATCGCTGGATGTGCTTGCAGACTGGCCGATAGAGTCCAGATAACGCCACATCGCCACCTGCGGTTGCATGTTGGACAGGTCGTTATGCACATAACCTAAGCCCGCACGCAGGGTATTGTATTCGTTAACCGGGAAGCCAAGCGTTCCGTCCACACCGTAACTTTTGTTGGTGTAGGAAGACAGATCCGCGTCATCCGCTTTAAAGTCGTTATAGAAGATACGACCGCCCAGGCTCACACCGTCAACGGTGAAGTATGGGTTGGTAACGGAGAATTCAGAGTAGGTCTGGTAGTCGTTTTTGGTACCGTTAATACCAACAGAGTAACCCGTACCCAGCCAGTTATCCTGCTGGACGCCGACCTGGAAGCTAACGCCGCTTTCCGTGCCGTAGCCCACACCGAAGTTAAAGCTACCGGTGTTACGCTCTTTCACTTTATAAACGACATCAACCTGATCCGGACTGCCCGGGATACGCTGGGTTTCAGTGTCCACGGTTTCAAAATAGCCCAGACGGTTCAGACGCTCTTTACCCTGGTCAACGAGGTCGCTGCCCAGCCACGCACCTTCCATCTGACGCATTTCGCGACGCAGAACGGAATCTTTAGAGGTGTCGTTACCGACGAAGCGGATCTTACGCACGTAGAAACGGTTACCCGCATCAACGTTAACGTGCAACTTAACAGTTTTATCCGTGTCGTTGATTTCCGGCTGAGTCTGTACGCGCGGATAGGCATAACCATAGCGGCCGAGCAGCTTCTTAATGCTGTCTTCCATCTTGGTGACTTTGGAGCCGCTATACAAATCGCCCGGCTGAATTTTGGTCAGCGATTCGATTTCAGCAGAATGCCCCGCCAGGTTACCACTCACTTCAACACCTGAAAGCTTGTACTGATCGCCTTCAGTAATGTTAACCGTGATATAGATCCCTTTCTTGTCCGGCGTCAGGCTCACCTGAGTCGAGTCAATGTTGAAACGGGCGTAACCGCGATCCAGATAGTAGCTGCGCAGGGTTTCAAGGTCGCCCGCCAGTTTCTGTTTCTGGTATTTACGATCGCCAACCACGTTCCACCACGGCACTTCATCGCGCAGCTGGAAGGTCGAGATCAGTTCGTCGGTGCTGAACGCGTGGTTACCCACGATGTTGATCTGCTGGATCTTCGCAGAAACACCTTCCTGGAAGACCAGCTTCAGATCAACACGGTTACGCGGGAGCGGAGTGACAACCGCTTTCACGCTGGCGCTGTATTTACCGACGCTGTAGTAGAAGTCTTCCAGACCTTTTTCAATGTCTGAAAGGGTTGTGCGGTCCAGAGACTCACCCACACGAACACCGGATGCTTCAAGGTTTTGCTTGAGCATGTCATCTTTCACCGACTTGTTGCCGGAGAAAGTGATACTGGCGATCGTTGGACGTTCTTTTACCTGTACCAGCAGCGTATCACCATCGCGCAGGACGCGGACATCCTCGAAGTTGCCGGTGGCAAACAGAGCACGGATGGTGTTACTGATATCATCATCATTAACCGTATCGCCGGGGCGCACAGGCATACTGAGGAGGGCCGCACCAACGGCGACACGCTGAAGGCCTTCGAAATGAATGTCTTTCACTACGAACCCGTCAGCACCGTATACGGTGGCGCTGCTAAACAGCAGCGACGCTATGAGCAACTTTTTCATCGCCATCGTTATTATGCGTTCTTCCTAACTAACTCTCTTACAACCGAGAGAAATCATTGAAAAGTGCAAGCCCCATTAACAGCACCAGCAAAATCGAGCCAATGCGATAACTAAAGTCTTGAACTCGCTCGGATACCGGCCCGCCTTTTAGCTTTTCAATCGCTAAAAACAGCAGATGACCCCCGTCTAAAACGGGAAGCGGGAACAGGTTGATTATCCCAAGGTTCACGCTAATAAGCGCGAGGAACATGAGATAGTAAATCACCCCGAACTCCGCTGACATCCCAGCCCCCTGAGCAATCGAAATTGGCCCACTGAGGTTGTTCAGTTTCACATCACCGGTTATCAATTTCCCCAACATGTTGACCGTCAGCTTCATCAGTTGCCATGTTTTATCCGTGGCTTCAAGAATGGCGCTGAACGGCCCATACTGGCGTATTGTCTTGTACTCATCTGGCAGCGGGATCACTTTTGGCACAACGCCTGCGAACCCTTCTGCCTTTTTGCCGACCGGCTTCGTATCCGGGATCAGCGTCAGCGAAAGCGGACTGCCTTGCCTTTCAACTTCCAGCGCGAGGGACGTCCCCGGATTATCGCGCACCAGAGTAACAAAGGTCATCCACTCTGTTAATGGTTGACCATCGACTTTAACGATCCTGTCACCAGCTTGCAAACCCGCTTTGCTCGCCGCCGAATTTGCCTGTACTTCGGCTAATACCGGCTCAATCTGCGCGCCGCGGGGACGAATGCCCAGCGCAGCAACGGGATCCTCTTTGTCTGGCTCGAAACGCCAGTGGCGTAAATCCAGTACTTTGTCCTGACGCGCGTCTGATCCAAACGGCGATACGCTGATGGTGGTCTGCGGATCGCCTATTTTGGCTACCAGCTGCAGTCGCACGGCATCCCAATCAGGGGTTTCGATGCCATCAATCGCTTTAAGTTCCATCCCGGAGGTAATTTGCGCACTCGCCGCGATGGAGTCAGGGGCAATTTCCCCTACAACCGGACGCACGCCAGGGACGCCGATGATAAACACCAGCCAGTAAGCGAAAATCGCGAAGATGAAGTTGGCTACCGGTCCGGCAGCGATGATGGCGGCGCGTTGTCCAACGGTTTTGTTATTGAACGCGCTGTGTCGTAGCTCGGGGGCGACAGGCTCAACGCGTTCGTCGAGCATTTTGACGTAGCCGCCAAGCGGGATAAGGGCGATGACAAATTCCGTGCCGTGACGGTCGGTGCGCGTCCAGAGTGATTTGCCAAAACCAATGGAGAATCGCTCTACCCGCACACCACAACGGCGAGCAACCCAGAAATGGCCAAATTCATGCACGGTAATCAGTACACCCAGTGCAACAATGAACGCCGCCAGATTCCAGAGAATGCTCAGCATAAAACCTTCCGTTAAATCGTCCCGAATACCAGTAAAAGCAGGCAAGCAAATACTGGAACAGCCGCTGTCAGGCTGTCAATGCGATCCAGTATACCGCCATGCCCTGGAATAAGATGTCCGCTGTCCTTAATCCCTGCTTCACGCTTAAACATACTTTCGGTTAAATCACCGAGCACTGAGGCAAGTGCAGCAAAAATCGAGCACACCAGCAGTATTGACGGTGCCACTGCCAGATCTGCCCAGACGCCATAGCCCCAGGAGATGATCGCTGCCGTAAACAAGCCGCCGATGAAGCCTTGCCAGGTTTTTCCCGGAGACACTTTTGGCGCCAGTTTATGTTTGCCAAACAGTTTACCAAACATATACGCCCCGGAGTCAGCCCCCCAGACGAGAATCATCACATACAGCAGCCAGATCGCACCGCTGTAGTGGTTTTCATCATAGTGCCAGGCGCGCAGCGCGACCATTCCCCAGAAAAAGGGAACAATGGTGAGCAAACCAAAAATAAGTCGCAGCACTTTAGAATTACGCCAGATTGCGGCTGATCCTGGATAAAAAAGCACCAGCAACAGCGCAGCAACCCACCAGGCCAACGATACCCATAAGGAGCCGGCAACTAGCGGTTGACGAATATCATGGTGATATTCAGGCAACGTAAACAGCATTATGGCCAGGATTAAGCCACAAAGTACCGCAAGCCATACTCGCTGACTGCGCGAGGTAAAGCCGCTAAACTGTCCCCATTCCCACGCGGCGAGCATGCACACCACCAGCGTAACAATGGCGAATCCCACCGGGGGCAGTAAAAACAGCGCCGCAATGACAATGGGTATTAAAACAAAAGCGGAAATCAGGCGATACTTCAGCAAAAGCTACCCCCATCAGGCTTTGTCGCCACCTGGCTCGGTGCCGCCGAAACGACGCTCTCGATTGGCAAAGGCATGCAGCGCACCTTCAAAGTCTTGTTCATCAAAATCGGGCCAAAGAACATCCGTAAAGTAAAGTTCAGCATAGGCAATTTGCCATATCAAAAAGTTACTTATGCGATGTTCCCCCCCTGTCCTAATTACCAAATCCACAGGTGCCAGTTCATTCATGCAGATTTGCTTGCTCAGCGCCTCTTCATCAATCTGGTCGGGTCTCAACAGCCCTTCCTGAACCTGTTCGGCCAGATGCCGAACGCCCTGGATAATATCCCAGCGTCCACCGTAATTCGCCGCAACGTTGAGCGTCAGACCGGTATTATTTTCCGTCAGCGCTTCTGCTTTACGAATCCGTTCCTGCAAACGTGAGTTAAAACGACTGGTATCGCCAATGATGCGCAGGCGTACGTTGTGGCGGTGCAGGCTTTTTACTTCGCTGTCTAGCGCCCACACAAACAATTCCATCAACGCGGTTACTTCCTGCGGAGGTCGATTCCAGTTTTCACTGCTAAAAGCATAGAGCGTTAACGCATCAATGCCGTTATTGGCGGCAAAAGAGACGGCGCGGCGAACAGATTTCGCCCCTGCTTTATGCCCAAAGGCTCGTATTTTCCCTTGTCTTTTCGCCCAGCGCCCATTGCCATCCATAATAATTGCTACATGACGGCAGCCATGAGCTGGCAAGTTTTCGCTTATTGGTTGATTCGCAGACAACATAACGCGTTTTTTGTCCCTGAAAAGGATTTAACGGTACTCAGGAATACTTAAGCCTGTACATAAAAAAGCCGTGTCAAACCACGGCTTACCTGACCACATAAAGTCAAATTCCTGCGATCAGGTGGCGCAGACTATATCACTGAAGCCCAACGCTAACAAATAGCACGACCACTAGTGCTTGCTTTATCACCAGCTTGCGAGACGTGTCACCTGTTTACGCGCAATATCACGAGCAGCTGTATCCACCGCCAGCACCTCTTCCACGCTTTGTGGCTCGCGCAAATCCATCATGTCCAGTACCGATAAATTTAAGGTCGCAATATCGGTAAAACGGATCTGCTGATTCAGAAATGCGTCAACGGTAATTTCATTGGCTGCATTCAGTGCCGTGGTCGCCGCCTGTCCCTGGTCAAAGGCATTCATTGCAAGCTTCAGACAAGGATAACGATCGTAGTCTGGTTCACTGAACGTCAGAGAACTGAGCTTACAGAAATCAAGCGGCTTCACGCCGGATTTCACCCGGTTTGGCCATGCCATTGAATGGGCTATAGGCGTACGCATATCCGGCTCGCCCAGCTGTGCCAGCACGCTGCCATCTTGATAGCGTACCATCGAGTGAATCACCGACTGCGGGTGGATCAGTACTTCCATCTGTTTCGCCGACGCATTAAACAGCCAGCGAGCTTCAATGTATTCCAGACCTTTGTTCATCATGGTGGCAGAATCGACGGAGATTTTACGCCCCATTGACCAGTTCGGATGACGGCACGCCTGATCCGGCGTCATTGCGCGCAGTTCAGACAGTGGCGTTTCACGGAACGGGCCACCAGACCCGGTAAGCAGAATCGACACCACGCCATTCTGCTCCAGGTCAGCGTACCCCAGGTTCTGTTGAAAAGGTTGCGGTAAACTCTGAAAAATGGCGTTGTGCTCGCTGTCGACCGGTAAAAGTCGCGCCCCGCGCTGTTTTACCGCGTCCATAAACAGGCGGCCGCAGGTGACAAGAGACTCTTTATTAGCGAGCAAAACGTCTTTACCCGCATCGATCGCGGCAAGTGTCGGCAGCAGCCCGGCTGCCCCGACGATGGCCGCCATAACCTGATCAACCTCATCCAGCGCCGCCATCTCGCAGGCCGCCTGCTGGCCACTCAGCACCTCGGTTTGGCTGCCCTTCTCACGCAGCTGTGCTTTCAGCAGACGTGCGCTCTGTTCGTCATCCATCACCGCATAGCGGGGCATAAACTCCAGGCACTGCTCAGCCATACGCTGCACATTCTTACCGGCCACCAGCGCTGTCACGGTGTAAAGATCAGGATTATGGCGGACGACGTCGAGAGTACTGCAACCGATGGAGCCGGTTGAGCCGAGGAGTGTTAAATGCTTCATGAGATGCCCGAAAAAAGTTAGACCAGATAAAAGCAAAACGCCGCCAGCAAGACCCGAAGTCCCTCTGAACGGCGTTTATCAGTGTACGACAGAAATCAGAACTGCATCAGTTCCGCTTCTTTTTCTGCCAGCGCCGCATCAATTTTCTTGATGGCCGCGTCGGTCATTTTCTGAATGTCGTCCTGAGAACGACGATCGTCATCTTCGCTGATCTCTTTTTCTTTCAGCAGTGCTTTCACTTTATCGTTCGCATCACGACGTACGTTACGCACAGAAACACGACCCTGCTCAGCTTCACCGCGAACCACTTTGATCAGGTCTTTACGACGCTCTTCCGTCAGCGGAGGCAGTGGAACGCGAATGTCAGCGCCCGCAGAGCTTGGGTTCAGACCCAGGTCAGAGGCCATGATTGCTTTCTCAACGGCCGGGCTCATAGAGCGATCGAAGACGTTGATTTTCAGCGTACGGGTATCTTCAACCGTTACGCTCGCCAGCTGACGCAGAGGGGTTGGCGTACCGTAGTATTCTACGATGATGCCATCCAGCAGGCTTGGGGAAGCACGGCCAGTACGGATTTTACTGATTTGGTTTTTGAACGCTTCTACGCATTTGTCCATGCGTACTTCAGCATCTTTTCTGATGTCGTTAATCACGTTACGAATCCTTGAAAACTTGTCTCAGGCAGACTATCCGCCAGCACAGCGCTACAGGTGTGCTAAGTATAGTCGCGTTTAATTCATGACAACGCCAAAGGCGCGTCCAGGTAAGATACCACTACAAAGTAAAGCGGAATCTTACCTGTATTTATCGTCGACGGAAATTATTCCGTGATCAAAGTGCCTTCTTTTTCGCCCATAACCACGCGACGCAGTGCGCCAGGCTTGTTCATGTTGAAGACACGGATCGGCAGTTTGTGGTCGCGAGCCAGCGTGAAGGCGGCAAGATCCATCACTTTCAGCTCTTTATCCAGCACTTCGCTGTAGCTCAGCTGATCGTACATGGTCGCTGAAGGATCTTTTGCCGGGTCGGCAGTAAACACGCCGTCTACTTTGGTCGCTTTCAGCACCACATCGGCTTCGATTTCGATACCGCGCAGGCAGGCAGCGGAATCGGTGGTAAAGAACGGGTTACCCGTACCGGCGGAGAGGATCACCACGCGGTTGTTGCGCAGCAGGCTGATGGCTTCTGCCCAGCTGTAATTATCGCATACGCCATTCAGGGGGATCGCGGACATCAGGCGGGCGTTCACATAAGCGCGATGCAGCGCGTCACGCATTGCCAGGCCATTCATCACGGTTGCCAGCATCCCCATGTGGTCGCCCACAACGCGGTTCATCCCCGCTTTCGCCAGACCAGCACCACGGAAAAGGTTGCCACCGCCAATGACCACGCCAACCTGGATACCCAGTTCGACCAGTTCTTTGATTTCCTGTGCCATGCGATCAAGGATGCTTGCGTCAATACCGAAGCCTTCCGATCCCTGCAGCGCTTCGCCACTCAGCTTAAGCAGAATGCGTTTGTACACGGGTTTTGCATTGGTAGCCATGTTTCTTTCCTGAGACTGTCAACGATTAAGATGGGGGTTAATTCTGGCGACATGATATGCCGCAAATCAGCACAGCGATACTGGAGCCTGTCTGATTTCCTGTGAAGGGTGACAAAAAGAAGCCGCCCTCAGGCGGCTCCTTTTCAATCATTAAGACTGCTTGGACATTGCAGCAACTTCTGCTGCGAAGTCAGTCTCAACTTTCTCGATGCCTTCGCCCACTTCGAAGCGGATGAAGCCAGTTACGTCAGCATTGTGCTCTTTCAGCAGCTGAGCAACAGACTTGCTTGGATCCATAACGAAAGGCTGGCCAGTCAGAGAAACTTCGCCGGTGAATTTCTTCATGCGGCCTTCAACCATTTTCTCTGCGATTTCTTTTGGCTTACCAGACTGCATCGCGATGTCCAGCTGTACCTGGTACTCTTTCTCTACCACTTCAGCAGACACGTCTTCTGGCTTAACGAATTCTGGTTTGCTTGCAGCGATGTGCATTGCCAGCTGTTTAACCAGCTCTTCGTCAGCGCCTTTAGCCGCAACCAGAACACCGATACGTGCGCCGTGCTGGTAAGAACCCAGCACTTCGCCTTCCAGGGAAGATACGCGACGGATGTTGATGTTCTCACCGATTTTAGCAACCAGCGCAACACGTTCTTCTTCGAACTGTGCTTTCAGAACTTCAACGTCAGTGATTTTGCCAGCAACAGCTGCGTCCAGTACTTTGTTCGCAAATGCCTGGAAACCGCCATCTTTAGCAACGAAGTCAGTCTGGCAGTTAACTTCCAGAATGATACCGTAGGTGCCGTCGATTTTAGTGATGATCACGCCGTCAGCAGCAACGTTGCCTGCTTTCTTAGCTGCTTTGATCGCACCGGATTTACGCATGTTTTCGATTGCCAGCTCGATGTCGCCGTTCGCTTCAGTCAGCGCTTTTTTGCAATCCATCATGCCTGCGCCAGTACGCTCGCGCAGCTCTTTTACCAGGGATGCGGTAATTTCAGCCATTCTTAAATCCTCGGGAGATGTGAACTGCCCGGCCGGAGGCCAAACAGTGTAAATTGAAAAAAGGGGCCGATAATGGGCCCCTATTCATACACGGTACTAATAAGGGGTAAAACCTTATTATTCAGCTTCTACGAAGCTTTCTTCCGCCTGAGAAGCCAGATCCTGGGAACGGCCTTCACGAACGGTAGCAGCTACAGCGCTCAGGTACAGGCTAACAGCACGGATTGCGTCGTCGTTACCCGGGATAACGAAGTCAACACCGTCCGGATCGGAGTTGGTATCAACGATAGCGAATACCGGGATACCCAGGTTGTTAGCTTCTTTGATAGCGATGTGCTCGTGGTCTGCATCGATTACGAACAGCGCGTCTGGCAGGCCGCCCATATCTTTGATACCGCCCAGACTGTTTTCCAGCTTGTCCAGTTCACGAGTGCGCATCAGCGCTTCTTTCTTAGTCAGCTTGTCGAAAGTACCGTCCTGAGACTGGGTTTCCAGATCTTTCAGGCGCTTGATGGACTGACGAACAGTTTTCCAGTTGGTCAGCATGCCGCCCAACCAGCGATGGTTCACGAAGAACTGGTCGCAGCTGTTAGCAGCATCTTTCACAGCTTCGCTTGCAGCGCGCTTAGTACCAACGAACAGAATCTTACCTTTACGGGAAGAGATCTTGTTCAGCTCAGCCAGGGCTTCGTTGAACATTGGTACAGTTTTCTCAAGGTTGATGATGTGAACTTTGTTACGCGCGCCGAAGATGAAAGGCTTCATTTTCGGGTTCCAGTAACGGGTCTGGTGACCGAAGTGAACACCAGCCTTGAGCATGTCGCGCATGGAAACAGTTGCCATGTTTTAAAACCTCTATATTGAAAGTTGGGGTTATGCCTCCACGTATCCCATATTACCGACCCCGAAGGGCACCCCGGAATATGTGCCGATACGTGTGTGTTGTTACACAAAGTGAGATTTGTCGCTTCCGTCCAGCCTGTGTATCTGAGATGGATCGGAAGTCCGGCGCGCTTTATACCACAAAACACGACCAGAAACCAACAGTTGTTGGCGGAGTGTGCTGTTAATGATTCTCAATTTGGCACAGAGCGTGCCTGACTGATACCATTGACGACACTTAGACTAGTATTGTCGAAAAAATCGACACCGATGGACAGATTACATGGCTATCTCTATTAAGACACCTGAAGAAATTGAAAAGATGCGCGTCGCCGGTCGTCTGGCCGCGGAAGTGCTGGAAATGATCGAGCCGTTCGTGAAACCGGGCGTCAGCACCGGCGAACTGGATCGCATCTGTAACGACTATATCGTCAACGAGCAGCACGCGGTTTCCGCCTGTCTCGGCTACCACGGCTTCCCGAAATCCGTCTGCATTTCTATTAATGAAGTGGTTTGCCACGGTATTCCGGACGACGAAAAACTGCTGAAAGACGGCGACATCGTCAATATCGACGTGACCGTCATTAAAGACGAGTACCACGGTGACACCTCGAAGATGTTCATCGTTGGCAAACCAACGATTCTGGGCGAGCGTCTGTGCAAAGTGACGCAAGAGAGCCTGTACCTGGCGCTGAAAATGGTTAAGCCGGGTATTCGCCTGCGCACCATCGGTGCGGCAATCCAGAAGTTTGTGGAAGCGGAAGGTTTCTCCGTGGTGCGCGAATACTGCGGTCACGGCATTGGCCGCGTCTTCCATGAAGAACCACAGGTTCTGCACTATGATGCCGATGACGGCGGCGTAGTGCTACAAAAAGGCATGACCTTCACCATCGAACCGATGGTCAACGCCGGTGACTACCGCATCCGCACCATGAAAGACGGCTGGACGGTGAAAACCAAAGACAGAAGCTTGTCTGCCCAGTACGAGCATACTATTGTGGTAACGGACAACGGCTGCGAAATTATGACGTTGCGCAAGGATGACACCATCCCGGCGATACTGACGAACATTGAGTGATAAAAGAGCCGGCAAATGCCGGCTTTTTTAATGGCGATAGCTTTTTCTTATGGGTGGCGCACGATGAGTAATCTTTTACCCGAACAGTATGCTAACACAGCACTTCCCACCCTCCCTGACCAGCCCGATAACCCGGGCGTCTGGCCGCCGCACGAGCTGACCTGCGCGCATATCAAAGCCCATATGGATGTTTTCCACCGCTGGCTGGGCAGCGCGTTCGACGCGGGCGTCTCTGCCGAGCAGCTCATCGAAGCACGCACCGAATTTATCGACCAGCTCCTGCAGCGTCTGTGGATAGACTACGGTTTCGGGCAGGTGAGCGACGTCGCGCTGGTTGCAGTCGGGGGCTATGGCCGCGGTGAGCTGCATCCACTCTCCGATATCGACCTGCTGATCCTGAGCCGCAAAAAGCTGCCGGACGAACAGGCGCAGAAAATAGGCGAGCTGCTGACCCTGCTCTGGGACGTCAAGCTGGAAGTGGGCCACAGCGTGCGCACCCTGGAAGAGTGTCTGCTGGAAGGATTATCCGACCTGACCGTCGCCACCAACCTGATTGAAACCCGCCTGCTGATTGGCGACGTCGCGCTGTTCCTGGAGCTGCAAAAGCACATCTTCAGCGATGGCTTCTGGCCCTCAGAAAAATTCTTCGCCGCCAAGGTCGAGGAACAAAACCAGCGCCACCAGCGCTACCACGGCACCA
The DNA here is from genome assembly GCF_039718975.1 of Enterobacter chuandaensis. NCBI lineage: Bacteria > Pseudomonadati > Pseudomonadota > Gammaproteobacteria > Enterobacterales > Enterobacteriaceae > Enterobacter > Enterobacter chuandaensis. The sequence continues at coordinate 934,529 of NZ_CP097173.1, read as the reverse complement.
GCTATAACCTCGAACCCGATATCAAAAGCAGCCCCGGCGGCCTGCGCGACATCCACACCTTACAGTGGGTCGCCCGCCGCCACTTTGGCGCCACCTCGATGGACGAGATGGTCGGCTTCGGCTTCCTGACCGAGGCCGAGCGTAACGAGCTGAACGAATGCCTGCACCTGCTGTGGCGCATCCGTTTTGCCCTGCATCTGGAAGTCACGCGCTACGATAACCGCCTGCTGTTTGACCGTCAGCTCAGCGTGGCGCAGCGTCTGAATTACCAGGGCGAAGGCAACGAGCCGGTTGAGCAGATGATGAAGGATTTCTTCCGCGTCACCCGCCGGGTTACCGAGCTGAACCAGATGCTCTTACAGCTGTTTGATGAAGCGATCCTTGCCCTGACGGCGGACGAAAAGCCGCGCCCGATTGATGACGAATTCCAGCTGCGCGGCACGCTGATCGATCTGCGCGACGAAACGCTGTTCATCCGCGAGCCGGAAGCGATCCTGCGGATGTTCTACACCATGGTGCGCAACAGCACGATCACCGGGATCTACTCCACCACCCTGCGCCATTTGCGCCATGCACGCCGCCATCTGACGCAGCCTTTGTGTTACATCCCGGAAGCGCGCTCGTTGTTCCTGAGCATGCTTCGCCACCCGGGTGCCGTCAGCCGCGGGCTGCTGCCGATGCATCGCCACAGCGTACTGTGGGCCTATATGCCGCAGTGGTCACACATCGTCGGGCAGATGCAGTTCGATCTGTTCCACGCCTATACGGTGGATGAACACACCATCCGCGTGATGCTTAAGCTGGAAAGCTTTGCCAAAGAAGAGACACGTTCCCGCCACCCGCTGTGCGTAGAACTGTGGCCGCGCCTGACCCATCCGGAATTAATTCTGATTGCCGCCCTGTTCCATGACATCGCCAAGGGCCGCGGCGGCGACCACTCGGTGCTGGGCGCGCAGGACGTGCTGAAATTTGCCGAACTGCACGGTCTCAACTCACGTGAAACGCAGCTGGTCGCCTGGCTGGTGCGCCATCACCTGCTGATGTCGGTCACCGCCCAGCGTCGCGATATTCAGGATCCTGAGGTTATTAAGCAGTTCGCCGAAGAGGTGCAAACGGAAAACCGTCTGCGCTATCTGGTCTGCCTGACGGTGGCGGACATTTGCGCCACCAACGAAACGCTGTGGAACAGCTGGAAGCAGAGCCTGCTCCGCGAGCTGTACTTCGCCACCGAAAAACAGCTGCGACGCGGGATGCAAAATACCCCGGACATGCGCGAGCGCGTGCGTCATCACCAGCTGCAGGCGCTGGCGCTGCTGCGGATGGATAACATTGATGAAGAGGCGCTGCATCAGATCTGGGCCCGCTGTCGTGCCAACTATTTTGTCCGCCACAGCCCAAATCAGCTTGCCTGGCACGCGCGGCACCTGCTAAAGCACGATCTGTCTCAGCCGATGATCCTGCTCAGCCCGCAGGCCACGCGCGGCGGAACGGAAATTTTCATCTGGAGCCCGGACAGGCCTTACCTGTTTGCTGCCGTCTGCGCCGAGCTGGACAGGCGTAACCTGAGCGTTCACGACGCGCAGATTTTTACCACCCGCGACGGCATGGCGATGGATACCTTTATTGTGCTGGAGCCGGACGGCAGCCCGCTGTCGTCGGACAGGCATGAAGGGATACGCTTCGGTCTGGAGCAGGCGATTACCCAGCGCAGCTGGCAGCCGCCGCAGCCGCGTCGCCAGCCGGCTAAATTACGCCACTTTACCGTCGATACCGAGGTCAATTTCCTGCCGACCCACACCGACCGTAAATCATTCCTGGAACTGATCGCGCTCGACCAGCCTGGGCTGCTTGCCCGGGTCGGCCAGGTTTTTGCCGATCTGGGAATTTCGCTTCATGGCGCCCGAATTACAACCATTGGCGAGCGAGTAGAAGATTTATTTATAATCGCCACCGCAGACCGGCGTGCCCTTAATAATGACCTGCAGCTTGAAGTGCAACAACGGTTGACAGCAGCCCTCAATCCAAACGATAAAGGGTGACGTGTTTTTTAGTGAAATGGAAAGAGTAAACAATGCAGCAGTTACAGAACGTTATTGAGTCCGCTTTTGAGCGTCGCGCCGAGATCACCCCGGCAAATGTGGATACCGTGACCCGTGAAGCGGTAAACCAGGTTATTTCCCTGCTGGATTCCGGCGCCCTGCGCGTGGCAGAAAAAATCGACGGTCAGTGGGTCACTCATCAATGGCTGAAGAAAGCCGTGCTGCTCTCTTTCCGTATCAACGATAACCAGGTTATCGACGGAGCAGAAAGCCGCTACTTCGATAAAGTACCAATGAAATTCGCGGATTACGATGAAGCGCGTTTTCAGAAAGAAGGCTTCCGCGTGGTACCACCAGCGGCGGTTCGTCAGGGCGCGTTCATCTCACGCAACACCGTACTGATGCCATCCTATGTAAACATCGGTGCATACGTTGACGAAGGTACCATGGTTGATACCTGGGCAACCGTCGGCTCCTGCGCGCAGATTGGTAAAAACGTTCACCTGTCCGGCGGTGTCGGCATCGGTGGCGTTCTGGAGCCACTGCAGGCTAACCCGACCATCATTGAAGACAACTGCTTCATCGGCGCACGTTCTGAAGTGGTGGAAGGCGTGATCGTGGAAGAAGGCTCCGTGATCTCTATGGGCGTTTACATCGGCCAGAGCACCCGTATTTACGACCGCGAAACCGGCGAAGTGCACTACGGTCGCGTTCCTGCGGGCTCCGTGGTCGTTTCCGGTAACCTGCCATCAAAAGACGGTAAATACAGCCTGTACTGTGCGGTGATCGTGAAGAAAGTAGATGCGAAAACCCGCGGTAAAGTGGGCATCAACGAACTGCTGCGCACTATCGACTAATCCCCGACGCGTTGATAAACCGGGACCCGCCTGTGCGTCCCGGTATAATCATCAAAGACGTCCGTTTCCGCTGTCGCGATCGCCATTCCCTTTTTTCGCAACCCTGCGATATCCGCCGCTATACGCTGGCTGCCCAGCCAGAACAGCCCGTCGAGAGCCGTCACAGCCAGACCCGACTCCAGCGCCAGCTTCAGTCGCTCACGCGGCGCTTTTACCTCTTTGGCAATCTGCCGGAAAGGCTCTGCCGTCAGCCCGGTGGGATCGATCCGTCGAATGCGGGTACTCATACGGTACTGAAAAGCCTCGGGAATCGCATTAAGATCGGCTTTCAGGCTGTACACGCAGCCAAAGCGCTTACCGTTAAAGATGACGTTCTTCTGGTTTAGCTGAAACTCATCGCGCAGCCCGGCGATAAGCTGCGGGGCGCGGGTCAGTACCAGTCGGAACGGCAGTTCGAAGCTGGTGACATAATCCACGTTCAGCAAGGCAATACGTAAACGCTCTTCCGCACCCGCCTTTAACTGGCGGCACTCTGCGGCAACTTCTGCCCACTGGTGCGTGAGCCTTGGGCTCTCCTCGGCGGCACCAAAGCTGTATTTTTCAATTTGATAATCAATGCGTCCTGACATGTCATTATCCCCGCGGGCTACGCTTTTGTGCGATAACTTTGCCTCATTTCCTCGCTTTTGAATACCCGTCTCGCTCGCCTTTTCCCGCGGCTATCGTGATACTGCGTTAGCGTTGTGAGGGGAGATTCATGTATTCCATGGATTTCCGCTTGACGTAGTGGTTAAAAACAACAATAAACGAGTGGGGGCAATGCACCTTCCCTGCCCGGTAATTTCAGTGAAATGTAATCAGGATCGACCCCGCTTTTTTTGTATATGAGGGTGGCAAAAAGGAATTTTTTCATTAATTATTCAAAGGTTATGTTGAGATAAGGGTACCGCTATGTACGATAATCTGAAAAGTCTGGGCATTACCAATCCTGATGAAATCGATCGTTACAGCCTTCGCCAGGAAGCCAACAACGACATTCTAAAAATCTATTTTCACAAGGATAAAGGAGAGTTTTTCGCCAAGAGCGTGAAGTTTAAATATCCACGCCAGCGTAAGACCGTCGTCGCTGACGGCGTAGGACAAGGGTACAAAGAGGTGCAGGAAATCAGCCCTAACCTGCGTTATGTGATCGATGAGCTCGATCAGATTTGCCAGCGCGATCGCACTGAAGTCGATCTCAAACGTAAGATCCTCGATGATTTGCGTCATCTTGAAAGCGTTGTCACCAACAAGATCAGCGAGATTGAAGCGGATCTTGAGAAATTAACGCGCAATAAATAAGTTAGGTGCGGCCTGATCCCCTCACCCCGACCCTCTCCCACAGGGAGAGGGTGAAAACCGCACACAGCATCATCTCTGCTCGTCCAGCTGCAGCGCCACGTACAGCAGCAGCCTGTCGTCAAAGTTTCCCAAATCCAGCCCCGTCAGCTCCGAAATTCGGTTTAGCCGGTACTCAAGCGTATTGCGGTGAATAAACAGCGCTTTTGAGGTCGCCAGCGGCTGCACGTTATGGCGGAACCACGCCTGCAGCGTCCGGCGCAGCAAGCCGTTGTTGTCCATCGCTTTCAGGCGCGCTAACGGACGCGCCAGCTCATTGGCCTGCCAGCCGCCACGCAGACTGTCGAGCAGCACCGGCAGCATCAGATCCTGGTAGAAATAACTGCGGCTCTCGGGCATCCGCTGCTTGCCCACCATCATGGTGGTGCGCGCAGTGCGCCAGGAGCGGGCGATGCTGCCCGGCCCGGTAAAGTAATTGCCCAGCGCAACGCGAAAACGCAGCTGACCATTCTCCTTCATCCGGGAGATCAGCAGCTCCACGCGGCGACGATGATCCTCCGCATCCCAGCGGCCAAACGCATTGAGCGCCGGTTTGAGCACCACCATTTCCGTAAGCGAGACGATCGCCACCAGGTTGTCGCGCTCCGGCGTCGCCAGCGCATTTTGCAGCTGCTGCAGCTCAGCCATCGCGCTGTCAACGCCAAGCTGGCCGCTGTCGACCTCAATCACCGCCACCACGCGCGGCTGGTTGAGATCGATCCCCAGACGCTGCGCCCATTCGCTGAGTGCAGGCGTATGCTCTTCCGCCTGTATCAGGTTCATTACCAGCTCTTCGCGTAAACGGCTGTCCTGGGCAAGCAGGTGCATCAGGCGCGACTGCTCCAGCATCATTTCCGCCGTCATACAGACCAGCTCGCCGTATTTCCGCAGGGATTCCGGTTCACCCGTCAGGCCGATAACGCCAACAATTTCCCCTTCCAGACGCAGCGGCAGGTTGATCCCCTGGCGTACGCCGTGCAGGTGTTTCGCTACCGCATCATCAATATCGACCACGCGCCCCTGAGAGAGCACCAGCAGCGCACCTTCGTGCAATTCACCAATACGCTCGCGATCGCCGCTGCCAATAATGCGCCCGCGGGCATCCATTACGTTGATATTGGTATCAATGATGCGCATAGTGCGCGCCACAATATCCTGCGCCATTTTGGTATCAAGATGCCAGCCAGCCATGTAACCCTCCTGTGAGCAGAGCTCAAGCATAGGGAAGTTCAGCAACGACTGCATTGTGCGAATGCACAAAGTGATAAGGGGAAGTATGGAGTTGCGGTAGGGGTCACAGAAACGAGAAAGCCCCTGCGTACAGGGGCTTAAGAGGATTACTGCATCAACAGGTAGATTGAGGTGTCACCACGCTGGATATTCAGTGCCAGCACGGACGGTTTGCTGTCGAGAATTTTGCGCAGTTCAGCGATGTTTTTCACCGGCTGTTGGTTAGCCCCCATGATCACATCACCTTTTTTCAGGCCGATACGGGCAGCCGGGCTGTTCGCCTTCACGTTGTTCACCACCACGCCTTTGTCCTGGCCCTTGTTGCTCATCTCAGCCCCTTCAATACCGCTGAAGATAGTGCTGGAATCCACCTGATTCTGGCTGCTCTGCTGCAGTTCCAGGCTCACGTTAACCGGTTTACCGTCACGCAGCAGGCCGAGGGTCACTTTGCTGCCAATCGGCATAGAACCCACTTCCGCGCGCAGGGCAGCAAAGCTGCTGATCGGCTTACCGTTCAGGGAGGTGATCACATCCCCCGCTTTAATGCCTGCTTTCGCCGCTGAGGAGTTCGGCATAACCTGGCTGACGAACGCACCGCGCTGCGCATCCACCTTCATTGCTTTTGCCAGCTCGGAGTTCAGCTCGGTCCCCATAATACCCAGCTCACCGCGTTTCACCTGGCCGTACTGCACCATCTGAGCAGTCAGGTTTTTCACCATGTTGCTCGGGATAGCAAAGCCGATACCGATGTTGCCGCCGTCCGGTGCCAGGATTGCGGTGTTGATACCGATCAGCTCGCCGTTCAGGTTCACCAGCGCACCGCCAGAGTTACCGCGGTTAATGGCCGCATCCGTCTGGATGAAGTTTTCATAGTTTTCCGCATTCAGGCCGCTACGGCCCAGCGCAGAGACGATACCGGAGGTCACGGTTTCGCCCAGACCGAACGGGTTACCGATAGCGACGGTGTAATCACCCACGCGCAGCGCATCGGAGTCGGCAATTTTAATCGCCGTCAGGTTTTTCGGATCCTGAATCTGGATCAGCGCGATGTCGGAGCGTGGGTCTTTACCCACCACTTTGGCGTCGAACTTACGGCCATCGCTCAGCTGAACCTTAATGCTGTTCGCGTTATCAACAACGTGGTTGTTGGTCACGACGTAGCCTTTCGCCGCATCAATAATCACCCCTGAACCAAGCGCCATGAATTTCTGCTGTTGGCCGCCGCCCTGGCTGTCATCCCCGGCACCACCGCCCTGACAGAACGGGGAACTCTGGAATGGCGAACCGTCCTGGCAGAACGGTGAATTATCACCAAAGAACTGCTGGAAGTTACGCGGCATACGCGGCGTATTGACGGTCGTGCTACCTTCAACGTTAATACTCACCACCGATGGCATCACTTTTTCGAGCATCGGTGCCAGGCTTGGCATCTGCTGCGCGGTTGCTGCCGACGACGCGGTCTCGGCTGCAGTAGCAGTCAGAGGAGACAGCGCTAAACCTAAACTCAGAGCCAGTGCACTCATTGCTAATGTGGTTTTTTTCATGTTTCTCAATCTCGATTTACAGGTAACGCAAAATTGCTGTGTAACTCAGATTCATTTTATACCGCTTAGTTCCGGCCATAAGTTTATGGAAAAGGTAAAAATTTATTGGTCGTCTTTACAAAACTCTGGAATTATTCCACGGCCATGAGCTTGCGGTATTCATCCCAGGCATACAAATCGGTCATGCCGCTGATATAGTCCTGGATTAGACGGCAGCGATAATAATATTCCATCACCGGCCACTGGAGTGATTGCCGATCCAGTTTGCCAATCGCTTCGACATACGCCAGCCGATGACGGGTAGAGAGTTTCTGGTAAAGCCGGGATTCGATAGGAATTCGCCGCACGCGCTCTTTTTCCACCAGCTCACTGAAGTCGTCCGTCGTCAGGTTGAGCAAGGGAGAATAAATCTCCAGTAACCCACTGATTACCCGGTATCCCTGCAGTTCCAGCTGTTCAACGTCAGGATGGCTGAACACATGCCGCATCGCCACATGCTTATAAAGTTCAAGAAGCTGGCTGAAGCTGCTGTCGTCTTCCAGCAGCGCATGATTGAATTCCCCGCTGAAGATCAGCGGCAAATTATCAATAAAGCGCGAGGCGGCATACGGCACCAGTTTATTTAATGTATTGACCCGCAAATACATAAAGAACTGATCTTCCGTACTGCGGCTTAACGTATTTGAGCGCGATTTTTCCCAGGCATTTTCGACAACCTGGGCAAACAGCGAGCCTTTTTCATGGTGTCCCCATGCCGCATAAAGATGCTGATAAAGCTCCTCAACGCTGAATATTCTTTTCTCAACGGCATCTTCCAGGTCGGCCACGCAATAGGAAATATCGTCAGCGGCTTCCATAATCCACGTCAAAGGGAAGCGGCCGTTTGGCGTCAGGGAAAGTTCTTTACGCAGCCGTTCAATATAGGCCTCTTCAGAAAGGTAATAACCCGGCTTTTTCATTAAATAACTGTGGGAGGCAGGCGTCTCACCCATCCACCATGCGGGGCGGGTATATTTCAGAATGCAGCCGACCTGCGCCCAGGTCAGGTTCATGCGCATCAGGGAATGCACCAGCCGGATCCCCTGCGCGTTGCCCTCAAAGTGACAGAGATCCTGGCGCACTTTGCGGCGCAGATCGTTCAGCCCCTCTTCACCTTCGCGCAGGCGTAAATCGCGCACGATGCAGCGGTCATCACTGAGGGGCTGGCTTACCGCATCCGACGGATAAAGCCGCTGCTTAAACCAGTCATTGATAGCCGCCTCGCCGAAATGGCCAAAAGGCGGGTTGCCGATGTCGTGCATCAGGCAAGCCATCTCAACGATGCTCTCAAAAGGGCCCGTCAGCTCATCCAGGCCATAGGTTTCCAGTAAACGTTGCTCTTTAAGGCGGCTTAAAATCTCTTTGGCGATATAACGCCCGACCTGCTGGACTTCCATGGAGTGGGTTAAGCGTGTGCGCACCGCGGCGTTACGCTCCAGCGGGAACACCTGGGTCTTTTGCTGTAAACGCCGGATGGCGGGCGAGTTAATGATCCTGCCGCGATCGCTTTCGAAGATACGCAGGATCTCATGTTCGCTCTTTTCGCCCTGCGGCGAACGGAAACGACGGTGCCAGTTAATTTTGGTACGAAAATCGATTGGTGACATGTGCTCCCCCGCGTGAGAATGCGTTTCCCCTTAACCGCATGATAGACTATGCATCTTAACAAGGCACATCGCGAGTAAATCTATGAAAATCGGCATTATTGGTGCAATGGAAGAAGAAGTTACGCTGCTGCGTGACAAAATTGAGAACCGTCAGACCCTCTCTCTGGGTGGTTGTGAGATCTACACCGGCCAGCTGAACGGTGTTGACGTGGCTCTGCTGAAATCAGGCATCGGTAAAGTGGCTGCTGCGCTGGGTGCGACCCTGCTGCTTGAACGCTGCAAGCCGGACGTGATCGTTAATACCGGCTCTGCGGGCGGCCTGGCGCCGACGCTGAAAGTGGGCGATATCGTTGTCTCCGACGAAGCGCGCTACCACGACGCCGATGTCACCGCGTTCGGTTACGAGTACGGCCAGCTTCCCGGCTGCCCGGCAGGGTTCAAAGCTGACGATAAACTGATTGCCGCGGCTGAAACCTGCATTGCTGAGCTCAATCTCAACGCGGTACGCGGCCTGATTGTCAGCGGTGATGCGTTCATCAATGGTTCCGTCGGTCTGGCGAAAATCCGTCATAACTTCCCGCAGGCCGTCGCTGTTGAGATGGAAGCCACCGCAATTGCGCACGTTTGCCATAACTTCAGCGTACCGTTCGTGGTGGTGCGCGCCATCTCTGACGTGGCAGACCAGCAGTCCCACATCAGCTTTGATGAGTTCCTGGTCGTTGCGGCAAAACAGTCCACTGTGATGGTGGAACGCCTGGTGCAGAACCTGGCACGTGGCTAAACGGTCTATCAGGGCGCTGGTCGCCCTGCTCCTCCTCGCACCGGCGTGGCTGTTCGCCGCGCCGCGTGTGATTACTCTCTCCCCCGCGAATACCGAATTGGCGTTTGCCGCCGGGATCACCCCCGTTGGCGTCAGCAGCTTTTCGGATTATCCCCCGCAGGCGGCCGACATTGAGCAAGTAGCAACCTGGCAAGGGATGAATCTTGAGCGCATCGTGGCGCTTAAACCGGATCTCGTGCTGGCCTGGCGCGGCGGTAACGCCGAGCGGCAGGTCAACCAGCTTACCTCGCTTGGCATCAAGGTCATGTGGGTTGACGCCGTAAGCATTGAGCAGGTCTCTCAGGCGCTGCGCGCCCTGGCACCTTATAGCCCCACGCCGAAAAAGGCCGAGGCTGCGGCGAAGCAGATGCTCAGTGACTACGCCGCGCTGAAAGCCCGATACGATACCCCTGTTAAAAAGCGCATCTTCCTGCAGTTTGGCAGCCAGCCGCTATTCACCACCGGTAAAGGCTCCATTCAGAATCAGGTCCTGGAAGTGTGCGGCGGAGAAAATATCTTTGCTGCCAGCCGGGTGCCGTGGCCTCAGGTGAGCCGCGAGCAGGTTCTGGCGCGCCAGCCGCAGGCCATCGTCGTGGTCGGAAGTGCGAGCGAAATTCCTAAAATTGAACAATTCTGGCAAAGCCAGCTAAAAATTCCGGTGATCCCGCTCAACGGCGACTGGTTTGAACGCGCCAGCCCGCGTATTATCCTCGCCGCAAAACAGCTCTGTGCCGCCCTGGCAGAGGGTCATTAACATACGTTCGAGGATTTAACGATGCTCGTTTATTGGCTGGATATTCTTGGTACAGCCGTTTTTGCTATCTCCGGCGTCCTGCTCGCCGGAAAACTACGCATGGATCCGTTTGGCGTGCTGGTGCTGGGCGTGGTGACCGCCGTTGGCGGCGGGACAATTCGCGACATGGCGCTGGCAAATGGCCCGGTATTTTGGGTGAAAGATCCCACCGATCTGGTGGTGGCGATGGTGACCTGTCTGTTGACCATCGTGCTGGTTCGCCAGCCTCGCAGACTGCCAAAATGGATATTGCCAGTGCTGGATGCCGTCGGTCTCGCCGTGTTTGTCGGCATTGGCGTCAATAAGGCGTTTAATGCGGGTACCGGCCCGATGGTAGCGATCTGCATGGGCGTATTGACCGGCGTTGGCGGCGGGATCATTCGCGATATCCTGGCGCGTGAAGTGCCGATGATCCTGCGGACTGAAATCTATGCCACTGCCTGCATAATTGGTGGGATCGTTCACGCTACGGCGTACTACACCTTTGCGGTTCCGCTGGAAAATGCGGCCATGCTGGGTATGGTCGTGACGCTGGTGATACGTTTAGCGGCGATACGCTGGCACCTGAAGCTGCCGACGTTTGCGCTGGATGAGAATGGCAGGTAAATGCAAAACGGTAACCACCAGGTTACCGTTTTTAGCGTTTTGTCGGGATGAGGGCATCAGCCCACCCCCTCTTAAATACTGAACGACGAACCACACCCGCAGGTGCTTGTTGCGTTCGGGTTGGTCACGACAAAGCGCGAACCTTCCAGACCTTCGGTGTAATCCACCGAACCGCCCACCAGATACTGCAGGCTCATCGGGTCAACAACCAGCGCGACGCCCTGTTTCTCAATGGTCATATCGCCGTCGTTAACCTGATCGTCAAAGGTAAAACCGTACTGGAAGCCGCTGCAGCCGCCACCGGTAATATAGACACGCAGTTTCAGATCCGGATTGTCTTCGTCGGCAATCAGGGTTTTCACTTTGTTGGCTGCTGCTTCGGTAAACTCCAGCGGCAACGCTACGTCATCACTCATCTTATGCTCCCATGAATACTGCCATTGGGTAAAATTCACCCAATTCTTTTCGTCATTATCTAATACCCTGGTAATTCATTCAAGTATTCTGCGCGGCGGCCCGCTCCGCCTCTTGTTTTGCCAGGGTTCGCGCGAGGATAGTGGAGTATAGCGGTTTTCCACCCAGGAACTGGGCTAATAGTGTCGCCCCGAGACAGGTAATGATCATTGGCAAAATGAGCTGGTAATTGTCCGTCATCTCCAGCACCAGCACGATGCCGGTCAACGGCGCGCGCAGGGATGCGGCCAGCAGCGCCCCCATCCCGGCCACTGCGAAGGTGCCGGCGTCCAGATGGTAAGCGGGGAACCCCGCCTCAGCCGCCATACCAAACGCGGTACCGAGCAGCGTACCCAGCGCCAGCATTGGGGCAAAAATCCCGCCAGGCGCACCGGAGGAGAAGCACAGTACCGTCGTGATGACCCGGGAGATAAACATAAACAGCAGCAAACCCACGCTGAAGTTTCCGGCTGCGGCAATGGGGATCAGCCCGAAGCCACCGCCAGCAGCATTCGGCTCGATAAAGCCGAGCACACCGCACATCCCGCCCAGCAGACCGCCCATCAGCACCCATTTCGTGGTATTCCCGCCGTGAATACGCTGGAACATATCCTGAGCGCGCAGGATAAAGGTGTTAAACAGCGGCCCCACTACGCCAAAAATCATGCCGAGGATCAGGTAAAGCCACAGGGTGTTGACCGGCGCGTTGGTCAGTTTACCCACTTCAATCACCGCTCCCTCGCCATTGAAGATGCGAAAAACGATGCTCGACATAATGACGCCAGTAAACACCGCTTTAATGGAGATCAGGTTGTAGCGGAACTGTGCGCGCATCTCTTCGATGATGAACAAAATACCGGCCAGCGGCGCGTTAAACGCCGCAGAAAGCCCCGCAGCTGCACCGGTGGCCAGCAGCGTATGGCGCGCTTCAGCGCTGCGCATCCGAAACAGATCGCCCACCATGCGGCCGACGTTTCCCCCGAGCTGTACCGTTGGCCCTTCCCTGCCGAGCACCATTCCCGCACCAAGCGTCCCCATACCGCCAATGAATTTAACCGGAATCACCCGCCACCAGCGCACCGGACGCAGCTCCTCCAGCGCACCTTCGATTTCCGGGATGCCAGACCCGCCCGCCTCCGGGGCGAACTTACGCACCAGAAAATATCCCACCATGGCAAACAGCGCAGACAGGCCGAATGCTGCCACCCAGACCAGCCATTCGCGCTCGGCGAAACCGGCTACGGTCCCCACTCGCCAGTTGAGTACGGCATTAACTGCTTTTTCAAACGCCACGCCAACCAGGCCAGCAAGGGTACCCACCACCGCAGCGGCCAGCAGGATCGCCAGCGGCGTTTTATCGCGATTGAGCAGCCGCCGAATGCTGATTCGGTGCCGGGCGCGCGTAAACTGTTGTTCTTCAAAAGACGGAGAATCTGATTTCATGTCCTGTTCTTATTCGTCATACAAAAAGCCGCGAGGATTTTACCAGAGACCTTCCCTGCGTCGTCTGAAAAATACTTAACAAATCTTAAAGCATTACCCGGCTAAAAATTTCATAACCTTCTGCGGATCACTTAGAATAGTGGGCTTAATCATTTTATACGAACCAGGAACGATGCCATGAGCAAGTCTGAAAACCTCTACAGTGCAGCCCGCGAGCTTATTCCAGGTGGCGTGAACTCGCCAGTACGCGCCTTTACCGGCGTGGGCGGCACGCCGCTGTTTATCGAACGTGCTGACGGCGCGTATCTGTATGATGTCGATGGCAAAGCCTATATCGATTACGTCGGTTCCTGGGGGCCGATGGTACTGGGTCACAACCACCCGGCCATTCGTAACGCGGTCATCGAAGCCGCGCAGCGCGGCCTGAGCTTCGGCGCGCCAACCGAGATGGAAGTGAAAATGGCGGAGCTGGTTACCGAACTGGTGCCGACCATGGACATGGTGCGTATGGTGAACTCCGGTACCGAAGCCACCATGAGCGCCATCCGTCTGGCGCGCGGTTTTACCGGCCGCGACAAAATCATCAAGTTCGAAGGCTGCTACCACGGTCACGCAGACTGTCTGCTGGTGAAGGCCGGTTCCGGCGCGCTGACGCTCGGCCAGCCAAACTCGCCGGGTGTACCGGCTGATTTCGCTAAACATACCCTGACCTGCACCTATAACGATCTGAGCACCGTTCGCGCGGCGTTCGAGCAGTATCCGCAGGAGATCGCCTGCATCATCGTTGAACCGGTTGCGGGCAATATGAACTGCATCCCACCGCAGCCAGACTTCCTGCCGGGCCTGCGCGCCCTGTGTGATGAGTTCGGCGCGCTGCTGATCATCGACGAAGTGATGACCGGCTTCCGCGTGGCGCTGGCGGGCGCTCAGTCTTATTATGAGGTTGAGCCAGACCTGACCTGCCTCGGCAAAATCATCGGCGGCGGCATGCCGGTCGGGGCATTCGGTGGTCGCAAGGACGTGATGGAAGCCCTGGCACCAACCGGCCCGGTTTACCAGGCGGGCACGCTCTCCGGCAACCCTATCGCCATGGCTGCGGGCTTCGCCTGTCTGACCGAAGTGGCGCAGCCGGGTATTCATGAAACCCTGACTGACCGCACCGCGCAGCTGGCAAACGGTCTGCTGGAAGCCGCAGAAGACGCGGGTATTCCGCTGGTGGTGAACCACGTGGGCGGCATGTTCGGGATTTTCTTCACCGATGCGAAAACCGTGACCTGCTATCAGGACGTGGTGAAGTGCGACGTTGAACGCTTCAAGCGCTTTTTCCACCTGATGCTGGAAGAAGGCGTGTACCTGGCGCCGTCGGCGTTCGAAGCGGGCTTTATGTCCGTGGCGCACAGCGAAGAAGATATCAATAACACCATCGACGCGGCGCGTAAGGTGTTTGAGAAGCTTTAAGATGTGCGGCCTGGTGCCCTCACCCCGGCCCTCTCCCACAGGGAGAGGGAGCAAACACTAAAACGGCAATCCAGGGATTGCCGTTTACTTTTATTACCTACTCTGCTTTCTCAACAGATAGATAAAGTACGGCGCACCAATAAAGGTCGACAGCAGACCCGCCGGGATCTGATACGGGAACAGCACCATCCTTCCACACCAGTCGGCAAACACCAGAATGACCCCGCCCGTCAGGGCCGACATCACAATGTGCGGCATCGTCCGGCGGAAACCCATCATTCTGGCGATATGCGGCGCCATCAACCCCACAAAACTCAGCGGACCGATGGTCATGGTGGCCGTTGCCGTCAGACACGCCGCCAGCAGCAGCAGCGCAACGCGCGTCGGCGTCAGCGCTAAGCCAACCGCACGCGCGGTTTCGCCTCCCAGCGGCAGAATGGTCATCCAGCGACGGCACAAAGGGACAATCGCCAGCAGTACCATCATCACTATCCCGGAATGCACAACCTGGCTAGCGGTGGCGTTGTAGGTTGAGCCGGAAATCCAGGTCAGGATCTTCGCCATGCGCGGATCGCCGCTCGCCTGCAGCATCATCAGCAGCATGGTGAAAGCGGTGCTGAGCGCCATACCGGCCAGCAGCATACGGTGCGGAGAAAATCCGCCGCGGCCAGAGGCAATCAGGATAATCAGCAGCGTCACCGCCGCGCCAATGCTCCCGGCAGGCATCAGCCAGCCAAACGCATTACCCGGCACCAGGAAGAGCATCAGCACCACGCCAAAGGCCGCGCCGGAGCTGATCCCCAGCACTTCCGGGCTCGCCATCGGGTTGCCGGTCAGACGCTGAATAATGCACCCCGCTACCGCCAGCATCACTCCGGCAATCAGCGCGGAGAGAATACGCGGCCAGCGCCACTGTAATAGCTCGTTGAGCAGATCACCCGTTGCCCAGTGCCAGCCTGCGGCATCACGTCCGAAGGAGAGTGCCACGAACGAGGCGATAAGCAACACCGCCAGACCGGCCAGGCTGAACCACAGCACCGACTGACGTTCGGCATAGACCTTATCGCCCGCGTCCATCGCCGGTGCGCTAATGCTGCGCAAACGCGGGAGCAACCACAGCAGCAGCGGCGCACCGATAAGCGCCGTTGCCGACCCGGTGGAGACTTCCATCCAGACGCGCGCCAGCCAGAGAATGACCTGATCGGAAAGCCAGAGGATCAGCGCCCCGATCAGCGGCGCCAGCAGCAGACGTGCCAGAAGGCGACGCGCCCCGAGCATTTTCGCCAGCAGCGGCGCAAAGAGGCCGATAAACCCGATAATGCCAACCGCGTTAACCAGCAGAGCGCTTAACACAATCGCCAGGGTGAGCGCCGCCAGACGAGCCAGCGACAGCGCCAGCCCCAGGTTGCGCGCCACGCCATCATCCAGCCCCATCAGCGTCAGAGGACGCAGGAGCAGCAGCGTCAGCACCACACCGCCCGCCAGCTGAGGCCACAGGCGCTGCACAATGCTCCAGTCGGTCTGGGTGAGCGTACCGGTACTCCACAGGAACATACTTTGCAGCTGATCGTGATGGAACAACACCAGCAGCTGGTTAATCGCGCCACAGTAGAGGCTGACGACCAGCCCGGCCAGAATAAGCGTTACCGGAGAAAGGCGTTTGCCCCAGGCCACGCCAAAGACCAGCGCCCCCACCACGCATGCTCCCGCGAGAGCCGCAAACTGCGAGGTTAACGCCCCGGGTAACGCCCACAGCGTGGTGATGGTAATGCCAAGCTGCGCACCGGTCGCGACGCCAAGCGTAGTCGGCTCCGCCAGCGGGTTACGTAATACCTGCTGGAACAACACACCTACCAGGCCTAAACCGGCCCCGACCAGCAGTGAAATCGCCAGACGCGGCAGCAGGCTGTAGTGGAACAGCATCTGCTGAATATTATCGATGTCCGGCGAGGCCAGCGCGGCCCCCCACTGCGGGCGCGGTAACGCCGTCGAGAGATTGAGCCCGGTTAAGGCCAGCGCGACCAGAAAAAGCAGGGAGAGCAGCAGTACCGGGAAACGAGCAATACGCGTGTTCATGCTTTGCCTCCCAGCGCGTTATCCAGCACGCGGGCAAAATGCATGGCCGACAGCGTCGCGCCGTAGAACCATACGGCGGGTGCGCGCAGGAAGCGTTTCTCGCGCACAAACGGCATCGCCTGCCAGAGCGGTGTCGCCATCAGGGTTTGCATTTCACGCTCGTTGCCGTGGTCGAAGCACAACACGTCGACATCGCGAAACGCCGCCAGACGATCGATACCCACGGCGGTGCTGCCCCAGAAGGTCATCTCCCCTTCCCAGGCGTTGCGAATGCCAAAGCTGTCCAGCACTTCCTGAAACAGGCAGTTTTTACCGAAGACCAGCATGTGGCGGGCATCCAGCAGCGTCACCATCAGCAGCGGACGATCGCCCCGGTTGGCAAAGCGCGGCTTCAGGGCGTCGATCAGGGCATCAAATTCGTCGAGGTGTTTTTTGGCCTCTGCCTCACGGTTGAGGAAATGCGCCATCTCGTTAATCGAGTTTTTTGCCATAGCCAGCGGTTTTTTACCGTCGCTGAACGAGAATCCGCGCCCTGGCGCAATGCGCGCCATGGTCTCTTCTGAGGGGCCATAGCCCGCAGACCAGAACAGAAACGACGGTTTCATCTGGGTCAGCAGTTCGAGGTTTGGCTCCGTGCGCAGGCCAATGTCGATGACGGAATCAGGCAGCTTCGGCTCGTTCACCCAGAGGTTATAGTTAGGGATGTCGGCCACCCCATACGGCGTAACGCCCAGCGCCATCATCAGCTCGACCGGCAGCCATTCCAGCGCCACAATGCGGTGGGGATCGATAGCGGCAGCGCGTGCCGTCGTCATTTTAAACAGCAGCGGTGAGAGCGCCATTGCCGCCAGCAGGCGACGACGGCTAATAAAAGTGTTGTCCAGCATCAGTACACGAAGCTCACCGGTGCAGCCCCGGCAGGGTGAGGCAAGATCCCCATTGGAATACCGTAAATGTGTTCCAGCGTTTCGCTGCGCATCAGCTCAGGCGGTGTCCCCTGCGCAATCATTTCGCCACCGCGTAGCGCGACAAGATAATCGCAATAGCGCGCCGCCATGTTGATGTCGTGCAGGACCGCAATGACCGTCAGACCACGCTGCTGGCTTAAGCGATGCACCAGCGCCAGCACGTCCACCTGATGGGCGATATCCAGCGCAGAGGTGGGTTCATCCAGCAGCAGACAGCGGCTGTCCTGTGCCACCAGCATCGCAATCCACGCGCGCTGACGCTCGCCGCCGGACAGGCTATCCACCAGACGGTGCGCCAGCGGCTTTAACCCTACCAGCGCAATCGCCTCCTCCACTTTCTCCCGGTCGGCGACGCCGAAGCGCCCAAGCGCCCCGTGCCACGGATAACGGCCAATCGCCACCAGCTCACGCACCGTCATCCCTTCTGCCTGCGGCAGCTGCTGCGGCAGATAGGCCACTTTCCGCGCGAAAGCTTTACTGCTCCAGCTCTCCAGCGGCTGATCGTCCAGCAGAATGTCCCCTTCAGAAGGCGGCTGGTGACGTCCCAGCATCTTGAGCAGCGTGGATTTACCGGAGCCGTTGTGACCAATCAGGCCCGTCACTTTACCGGCCGGAAACGTCAGCGAGAGCGGATGCAGCAGGGTGCGTCCGGGTACGCGAAAGGAGAGATGGTTGAGCGTAAAGGTGGTGTCGGATTGCGTTTGATTATCCTGCATATCAGCCAACTTAAATAAAAAGGGCACGGCGAACCGTGCCCGAAGAGAGATTAGAAGCGGAAGGTCGCGGTGGCAACAACCTGGCGTTCAGCACCCCAGAAGCAACCGTAGGTGTTAAAGCAGCTGGCAACGTACTCACGATCGAACAGGTTGTTCACGTGAAGCGCCACGTTAGAGCCAGCCATGCCCACGCGCGCCAGGTCGTATCTGACCAGGGCGTCAACTACCGTGTAGCTGCCCACCGTGAAGGAGTTCGCCGGATCGCCTTTGCTGGAGCCGGTGTAACGAACGCCGGTACCCAGCGTCAGACCAGACAGCGCACCGTCATACAGGGTGTAATCGCCCCACAGGGAAGCCATGTGTTTCGGTACCTGCGCTGGCGTGTTGCCTTTGTAGTTGGTGTCCGTGGTGTATTCCGCATCGGTATAGGTATAAGAACCGACAACGTTCACGCTGGCAGACAGGGCCGCTTTGGCTTCCAGTTCGAAACCACGGGCACGGATCTCGCCGCCTTCAACGGAGAAGAAGGAACCCGCAGGGTCGGCCATCAGGTTGTTGGTTTTGGTCAGCTGGTACAGTGCACCGGTGACAACAATCGGACGATCGTTCGGCACATATTTCACGCCCGCCTCGTACTGCTTGCCTTTAGACGGTGCGAACAGTTTGCCCTGTGCATCGGTCTGTGAAGCCGGTTCAAACGATTCACTGTAGCTGAAATACGGAGTTATACCGTTATCAAAGAGATAGTTAACGCCACCACGCCAGGTGAACTGGGTGTCATCACGTTTGGAGGTGGTATTTAACACGCGGTTATATGATTCCTGATCGGCCCAGTCATAACGACCGCCCAGCGTCACCAGGACTTTATCCCACTGCGCCTGATCCTGCACGTAGAGCCCCGTCTGTTTCTGACGGTTGAGGATCTGATAGGGGCCGGAGGTAGCAGGATCTTTCGAACCGAAATCAAAGTCACTGTTCACCGGGTTGTAGAGATCCAGCAGCGGAACAGAATCGTCGTAGCCGAACCAGGAGTTGATGTCGTTACGCATACGCATAAAGTCAACGCCGGTCAGCAGGATGTGGTCCACCTCACCGGTAGAGAATTTGCTCTGTAGCTGAGTATCAACGGTGAAGTTCTGCAGTTTTTCGTTATCGACAACGTATTTACGTGCCAGATAATGGCCTTTGTCTGCAGGGGATAAAGCTGCGCACTGCTTGTTGCCGCTGTTCGCCGGATCGGTACAAACGCCGTAACCGTATACGCTGTTTTGCGAGGTTTTATTCTCGGCAAAACGCAGATTCTGACGTACGGTGAAAGTATCGTTAAATTCGTGGTCGAAGCTGTATCCCACCATTTTCTGGTTACGGGAATAGGTATTGTTCTTCGCGCCTTCATTGAAGTCAGTCGGCAGACGATCGCCGTTTGGCAGCGGATCGACCGTCCCCTCTTTTGGCAGCCAGCCGTAGTAGCCCGTTTCAGGCTCATTCTGGAAGTAAGAGAGGAACGTGAAGGTAGTTTTATCATCCGGACGCCAGGAGAACGATGGTGCGATGGCGTAACGCTGTTCGCCCTTACCCTCCTGCTGGGAATTGTTCGAACGCGCAACGCCCGTCAGACGGTATGAGTAAACGCCGTCATCATCGATCGCATCGCTAAAGTCAAAGCCGGTCTGGAACAGGCTGTCCGTACCCGCTTTGAACTGGATCTCTTTCAACGGCTCGGTCGTTGGGCGCTTACTGACCATGTTCAGCAAACCGCCTGGGCTGCTTTTTCCGTACAGAACGGAAACCGGGCCACGCATGATTTCGGCGCGCTCCAGCATGTACGGGTCAATTACCGCGTCATTGTAGAAGTTCCCCTGCATTTTCATGCCGTCGAGGTAGTTGTTTTGCGTCTGACCATCGGCCGCAAAACCACGAATAACCAGATAATCATAGGTGTTGGACGCACCGCGCGTGCCTACCGCAACGCCCGGCGTATAGCTCAGGGCTTCTTTCACCGAACGCGGCTGGTGCAGCGCCATCTCTTCGGCCGTCACCACAGAAATAGACTGCGGAACCTTCTGGATTGGCGTATCCGTTTTCGTGCCGGTGGCGGACTGTCTCGCGGCGATAGTCGCAGCAGGCCCCCAGGCACTTTCCTGGGCAGCGGGCGCTGCGGTAACCGTAATGGTGTCTTCTTTTTTCGGGGTTTCGGCCGCGTGAGCATAAGCAGACATGCCGGCAACCGCTGTGGCTACGACGACCGCGACTTTACGCAGCGACGTGTTAATTGGCTGAGCAGTATTGAAAAGCGCCATGTAGTATCTCTGATGGAAAGGTTAATGATAACGTAAACGAGAATTATTATTATGAGCGCCAGAATAATATGCGAAACGCTGGTTGCATAGCAAGCAATAAGCGGCCCTACAAGATTTAAGGGTTTAAGAATTAACCAGATGAAAACAGGGGGTTAATGAGGTTAGTGAAATGATCGTTAAAGCCCGCCAGAGCGGGCAGGATGGATTAGCGGTAAAAGACCTCGAACGTCGCGACAGAATCGACTTTGCCGGCTTTAACCTCCCCCGTCTTGATGTAGCGGGCCCTGAGGGGGATTTCGACAGGAACCTTGTCCTGCGTGCTGGTTATCGCCGTGTAGTTCTGATCAAACTGCAGCACGGTATTATTCTGGTCGAGGATCTGAATACCGACGCCATCAGCGGCAGAGTCTCCGGAAGCGATGCGCAAAATAGTGCCGTTCATGACCCCCGTCGAGCCCGCGCTGGTGAACTGATAATCGACCTTTGTTCCCGCCGCACAGTCGGTGATTTCAATCTTAAAGCTGTCGTCAGTAAGAATATCCGAGTATTGCCCGGTAAAGTCCTGCGTATTGACCGTTTTCAGCGGCACATAGATGTTCCTGTCGACCAGATTACAGGTGTTGTTCGTAATGTGAACGCTGGTAGGGGAAAACCGCATTTCACCGATCACCGCGTTGCCCAGAATATCCATTGAGGTTAAACGCGAGGTATCGAGATACCCTTCCTGAATATCGCCCGTCACCACCAGCTGTGCGGCAGCACGAAATACAGATGTATTTAGCGAAGAGCCGTGGGTCGATCCCAGATAGTGCATCGGCCTGAGTATATTTTCCTCATTGTAATTGGGGAACTGCTCGTTCGACGAAGCCGCGCGAATGCCAATACCCGGCACGTTGGTTTGATAAACTCCCGACATGACATCTTCGCGCGCATCGCTATCAGACAGATAGAGGTATCCGCGCCGAATTTGCGCATCACCGCTGCACTCCACCGTTACTTCTTTACTCTCGACGCTACCATCATAAATCACGGTGCCGACGGGCGTATCGGGTTGAACAACAATCACCGGAGGAAGTTGAAACGTTACCACGGCATCCACGTCAGAACTGCCGTTAAAGGTACATTCTGCACGGGCTGTATGGAAAAAGGTCCCCGCCAGCACGAGCAGCAGTGGTGAAAGAAATGTTTTAACCGTACGGCGTAGTTTCATGAAATACCTCTGTTAATCACAGGTGACCGTTGCTTTGACGATCCCGGCAGTGCTCTGTGAAGGAATATCCAGCGTCCCCTGACACTGCCGATCGCGCGCTTCCCCCCACTGCACGCTAAACGTGGTTTTGCCGGACAGCCCCGTCAGGTAAACCTCGCCGTCATCACCCACTATTGCCGTGGTGTTATCCAGCGCCACCACGGCGCCAAACGGCACGGGCTTACCCGCGTAAAGCAGCGTCACCAGCGCGCGTCGTCCCACACGCGCATCGAAGGTGGCGTGTAGCGCAGCGCCTTTCGTCGGCACGAGATCCATCGTTGCCGCGTCGATATCAATATCTTCCCGATCCTGGGTATTGACCGTAATGACGTTATGCCGGTAGGCGGTCAGGGAGGGAACAATCGCGTTACCAAAGCGGTCGGTAGAAATGCCGCGCCCGTTTTGTACTTTGACGTTATCGCCATCTTTAATGTGCACGATGGCAAATGCGTCGCGCACGGGTTGCCCCAGCGTCACGCCATGCTTGTGGGCAACGATTGACCCCTGAGCGCTGTAGTTCCACTGTCGATTATCGCCACCGTAGCTGTACCCCATCCCCACTTCACCGGAAGATCCACGATAACGGCCTGACAGGCTGCCGCCGTAGCCCGTATCCTGGTTGGCATAGGTCTGCTGGAGGTTATAGCTCAGCTTGTTGTCCTCGAAAGCGGTACCGCCGAGACCAACCTGATGCGAGACAAAACCGCCGCTGGCGGTATTGGCGCTGTAGGTTGCCCATGAATCCGGCAGCCACTTTGATAACGGAATGTTGACCGTTAACGCCATTTGCCGGTCCGTATCGGCATCTGGCGTGCGGGTCAGGTTGTAACTTATCGACCAGGTGATGTCGCGCCAGCTGGAGCTAAACCCCGCGCTGACGCTTCGCTCATGGCCGTCCATATCCCAGTAGTCTTGCTGATAGCCGTTGAGATAGGCCGAGCCCCAGTCAGAAACCCGCTGGGAAAGGTTGAGCTGCATGCGGCTACGGCGGTTATTAGTTCTGCGGTAGGTATAAATGCCGTCATCGATCTCGCTATCACGTTGATCGATAGCTTCCTGAAAGGTATAAAACCCCGATGTGGAGTAGCGATAGCTGGCAAGCGTGACGGTGGTATCCGTATCGGGAATATCTTTTGAATACTGCGCCCGCCAGGATAAACCGCTGGCATCGTCACGCCCGTCATCAAAGGCGGTACGCGCGGCCGTGAGATCAACAGAGGCAGAGCCGAAATGCCCCAGATCGGCACCGAGCCCCAGCAGCAGTGCGTGATACAGTGATGCACCCAGCGCGCCGGTATACGCCGTGACGCCGTAAGGCAGGCCATAGATAGCCGTGCCTTGCGCAAAGGTCGGTTCGTCTTCCCCTTCATTACCGCGATAGCGCCCTGCGGCCAGCGAATACTTAAAGCCGCCTTCCCGCTGTAGCACCGGCACCGATGCGCTGGCCTGTATAAAGCTGTGCTCGCTGCCATCCGCCTCTTCGACGGTGACTTCCAGATCCGCGCCGGAGGTCACCTGACTTAAGTCACGGATCTCAAAAGGCCCCGGCGAGACGTTAGTTTGATAGATAATGTAGCCATTTTGCTTGATGGTAACTTTGGCATCGCTATTGGCGATCCCACGCACCACAGGCGCAAAACCTTGCTGGCTTACGGGCAGCATAGAGGTATCCGTTTCCAGCTTCACACCGGTCATCTGGATGCTGTCAAAAAGCTCACCATTGGTATACGTCTGGCCCATCTCAAGCTGGCTTTTCAGTAATTTGATGTCACGTTGTAACGTGCTGGCGATGGCTTCCCAGCCGGAAGCGTCGCTCCACGTGCTGTTATTCCGCAGTCGCCACGCCCCCAGATTGAGGCCAGATTCCAGGCCAAGCCAGGTCGAAGCTGTTTTGCCCGCGCTATAGTGCTGTTGCGACCCGCTTAACTGATAGCTTGTCCAGGCAGCAGGTGCCCCGTCATCCCAGAATTTTGCCGGAATGGCGCCAGCGGCAGCGCGATCGCGATACGCCTGCGGGATAACCAGCTTCAGGGTCTGGTTGTCCTGATTGTATTCGTAACGGGCATTTTCGATGAAATGGGAGATATCGCGGACGTAAGCACCGTCATCCAGATCTTTTAAATCCGGGATCGTGTCGACTTTTACGCCGTAATCACGCAGATCGGCTTTCGTCAGCTCCGGCAGCAGGCGCTGTTTATCGTCAGACAGCACGTAGGAAACGCTACGTTTATCCAGAATGTCGCGATCCCACATAATGGTCGTGAGGTAGCTTCCTGCAAGTAACCCGTTATCCTTGATGAAGTTTTCGAGCGTGGAGGTATTTTCGAGAGGCGTATCCAGCTCAAGGATCCGCAGGTTGAATTCGTCATCGCCACTTGCAGGCGGGATCGCGGCGAGCAGCGCCAGCGCGATCCCGGACAGTACCTGTGTGCGAAGCAGAGATGACGACATAACATACCAACATGATTATTTAAAGAGCCTGCTTGCGTTGCGGGGTCTGCCCACCGAAATCATTGATTGCCGTCCAGGTCACCGCGCCCTTTGCTGATGCGGGTAACGCGAAACGCTGTTCGCTGAAGGGGGCAACCATCATAGAAATGGCACCAGGCGTGGTTTTGGTCTCTTTCACCGGCACGCTTTTCCCGCCAACGGCCAGTTCGCCAAACGAGACATAAAACGGTGTCGGGTTTTTTGCGATTAGCGTGTCACCCTGACGGTTGAACGTTATTTTTTCATAGGCACTCAGAGCATCGGTTTCTTTCAACTGAGCGGGGCGCCAGAAAAGTTTCAGACGCGTTTTCATTGCAAACTGCAGCGTGTTTTTCTCTTTCAGCTCAGGCGAGAGTGCCGATACGGATTTAACGTTCGCCAGAAACAGTGATTCGCGGTCCGCTGGCAGACTGTTTTTATCGCCGGTGAAAATAACGTGCAAAAGCGTTTGACGATTTTCCTGCAATTTGTAAACGGGTGGCGTAATAATGAAAGGCGCTTTTGCGTCATTGGGATAACTAACCCAGCTCTGCACCAGATAACGTGTATGAGGATCTTTATTTTTAAGTGCTATCTGAACTTCAGACTTATTCGATGGATAAATAATTCTCGTACCACCGAGCACAACGCTTGCCTGTACTGAACAGCAAGAAATAATTAAACAACCACATAACAATTTAAATAAAGTCTTCATACAACGTTCCAGAAGGCAGCCGTTCAGGCTGCCCGTAATTGCTTAGCGATAGACAACCTCGAATGTTGCAGAGGAGGAGTAATGACCCGCGGTTGGCGCGGTATCACCCACCTGAATCACTTTCGCGGTGTAGTTAAAGACAGAAGCCGTTGCCCCCGTCGCGTCGTTATTCACATCGGTACCTGAATCCGGTACTGAGCCATCGAAGACCACATCCCCTTTAGAGCCATTATCATTGCTGACGATGATGCCAACGTTGGTTGCATTGCCTGCGCCGGAGAGATCGTTTTTCAAACGTTTGTAGGCGGCGTCTGTCGTTGTACCGCTGAACTTGAGGTTCAGTTTTGCAACCAGTGGATCACATTTTTTCACTTCAATTTTAAACGCTTTGGAGGTACCCACCGTACCATCAGCGCCAAAGTCTGAAGGATAGGTATCCGCAAACGTAACGGTGGAGGCGTTCGTTCCTGAGCCATCAACGTTAATTTCGCAGGTATCGGCAACAATTTTCCCGGCGAAATTCACCGTACCGGAATCATTGGATGCAAATACAGGCAGAGACAGCGCAGCCATAATGCTTCCGGCTAATAATGTAGAAAAAATTTGTTTGTTCATGAAAAATATCCTTATATTTGACAATTGGGGCATCCATTCGCACTACAAATATTTTGAGTCGAAATGTTATCCAGCTTGTTACACATGACTGACTAAATAGGAACATCCTTTGAGCCAGTGAATTTCTTGAGGCGATTACATCAGATTATTCTTCATTATGTCCAGAGAGGATAATGTCACGTAACACGCAGATGATTCCAACTACATGTTTTAGATAAAAAAAGTGCGAGCTTAAAAATTCTAAATTAGATGTTTAATTTTTTTAAAAATTGCAGAATGTAAAAGATAAAAAAAAGCCGCTTTATATTAAAGCGGCTTTTTATTCAGGGAATTAATTAGTTCCCACCAAACATATCCTTGATCCAGCCAGCGACGCCATCGCTGTCTTTCTTCTCATTCTGCTGCTGCGGCTGTTGTTGCTGCGGCTGCTGCTGAGAGGATTGATCGAACGGGTTGCCCGTTGGCTGTTCAGGCTGGCTCTGCTGGCACAGCGAGTCCGGGTTGGTCGTCCAGACAGGCAGAGTACGCATCCCGCCGCCGCAGACAAAGTTACCGGAACCATCCACGCCCATATCCACGATATCTTCCGGCGCAACCAGATTCAGCGGCACAGGAGACTGATTCGCCAGATAGCGCTGGTAAATCGACATCGCCCCGCTCGCCCCGTACAGTTTGGTCGGCTGGTTGTTATCACGGCCTACCCAGGTGATCACCACTTCACGGCCATCAATACCGGCAAACCAGGTATCGACGTTGTTATTGGTGGTCCCGGTTTTACCCGCCAGGTGCAGACCCGGATACTTCGCCCCCAGCTGACGCCCGGTACCACGCTGCACAACCTGCTGCATCGTCCACAACGTCATATAAGCCGCCTGCGCAGGAACGGCACGTTCCGCCTGCGGGAAGCTTTGATACAGCACGGAGCCATCTTCGGCAATCACCGAACGCAGCGCCGAGAGCGGAGCGCGGTTACCGCCGCTGGCAATGGTCTGGAACGCCTGCGCCACTTCGATCGGCGTCAGGTTAAGCGCCCCAAGAATCATCGCCGGCACCGGATGCAGCTGATCTTTCGCAACGCCGAGTTTCTGCCAGGTGTCGACAATCGCTGGCAGACCCAGCGCCATACCGAGGTTAACCGTTGGTACGTTCATGGAGCGGGTCAACGCATCCACCAGCATCACCTGGCCGCTGAACTGTTTGTCATCGTTCTGAGGTGACCAGACCTGGCCGTTAGGCTGGCGCAGGGAGATTGGCGCATCGGCAATCCAGGTGTTCAGTCGATAGAGGTTCGGCTGGCTCAGCGCGGTGAGATAGGTCGCTGGTTTTGCCAGAGAACCAATCGAACGACGCGCCTGCATCGCACGGTTATAGCCCGCATACTGCGGCTCGGCGCCGCCGACCATCGCGCGCACTTCGCCGGTATTACGGTCAACCACCACCATCGCGGTTTCGAGATCGCTCAGCTTACGCTGCTTCTTCAGCGCCGGAATACCTTCCACAGCCGCTTTTTCTGCCGCATCCTGCGCCACGGAGTCAAAGGTGGTGAAGATCTTCACGCCGGAAAGATCTTTGACCTTATCACCGAGCTTGCTTTGCAGCTCCTGACGCACCATCTGCATAAACGCAGGCTGCGGAGAGATCACCCCACCGCGCGGCTGAACGCCCAGCGGACGCGCGCTCAGCATGTCGTACAGCTCCTGGTCGATGACCTGCTGCTGTTGCAGCAGACGCAGTACCAGGTTACGACGCTCCAGCGCCAGTTTCGGGTTACGCCACGGGTTATAAATGGACGCCCCTTTTACCATGCCCACCAGCAGCGCCTGCTGGTCAAGGCTCAGCTCTTCAACAGGACGGCCAAAGTAGTACAGGCTCGCCAGCGGGAAGCCGCGGATCTCGTTATCGCCGCTCTGACCGAGATACACCTCGTTCATGTACAGCTCAAGGATACGATCCTTGCTGTAGCGTGCATCCATCAGTACGGCCATGTACGCTTCGTTGGCTTTACGCCAGTATGAGCGCTCGCTGGAGAGGAACAGGTTCTTCACCAGCTGCTGGGTCAGCGTACTCGCTCCCTGTACTGTACGGCCCGCCGTCAGGTTGGCCAGCACCGCACGGCCAATGGAGTAGAGGCTGATACCGTCGTGCTCGTAGAAGTGACGGTCTTCAGTTGCCAGCAGCGTGTCCACCAGCAGGTCCGGGAAGCCGTTACGCGCCACGAACAGGCGCTGTTCGCCGTTTGCGGACGACAGCATGGTGATCAGGCGCGGATCGAGACGGAAGAAACCGAACTGGCGGTCGTTATCCATGTTCTCAATGGTTTCCAGGCGATCGCCGTCAAAGGTCAGACGCGCGCGCACCTGCCCCTCTTTGCTGTCCGGGAAGTCGAACGGACGGCGGATCATCTCAATGCTTTTCGCCTGCACGGTAAATTCGCCAGGTCGGGTCATTTTAGACACCTGACGATACTGGGTGGCCTCCAGCAGTTTTACCATCTCGTTCTTACTGATCGACATGTCAGGCTCAAGGTTCACCATGCGACCATACACTGCCGCAGGCAATTGCCAGACTTTACCGTCGATACGGCTGCGGATCTTCTGATCCAGATAGACGCCGTAAATCGCCATCAGCACAACAAAAACAATGAACAGCTTCAGCAGCAGCCAGAACCAGCCGCGCTTGCCCCGAGGCTTACGCCCTTTGCCTTTTCCTTTACGCGGCATCGGTTCTTCATCCTCATAATCGTCTTCATAGTCATCGTCATAGTCCTCATCTCTGAGGCGACGACGGCTCACCTTTTCTTTGGCCGGACGCGTTGGTTTTCCCTTACGCCCAATTGGCTCGCGGTCATTCCCCGCCATGCTTTTTCTCCGCAACGTTCAGGCGCAAAGGCCCGATTCTCATTTCTTCCACTGACCTGTGAAAGAAGAAATCTCTCAAAATTAGTTTTCTCCCTCTCCCTGTGGGAGAGGGCCGGGGTGAGGGCATCAGACCGCACTCTCCTCTTTCTCCTGACTCACGAATACTTCTTCGTGCGCCGCGTCGGTGCCGTATTCGCCGGATCGTCCGGCCAGACGTGTTTGGGGTAGCGCCCCTTCATCTCTTTCTGCACTTCACGGTAGCTCCCCGCCCAGAACGCCCCCAGATCGCGGGTGATCTGCAACGGGCGGTGCGCCGGAGACAATAGTTCAAGCACCAGAGAAACGCGCCCTTCCGCAATAGACGGCGTGGTGGCCTCACCAAACATCTCCTGCATCCGCACTGCCAGCGCCGGAGGATTATCCTCATGATAACGAATGGCAATCCGGCTTCCGGTGGGCACAGTGTAATGCCCAGGAAGCTCACTATCCAGACGTTGACGTAATGACCAGTCCAGTAAATTCTGTAACGCGGTCTTAACATCAAGTGCTTTAAGGGCGCGCAGAGAGTGCACGCCGCGCATTTCCGGCAGCAGCCACTGCTCAAGCGTCGCGAGTAGCGTCTCATCATCCACTGCGGGCCAGCTATATTCCGGTAGCCACTTCGCGGCACAAAGCAGGCGAATGCGATACTGTTCAGCCTCCGGCGTCCAGTTCAGGACGCCCAGCCCCTTTTCCCGGATGCCGTTGAGCATCGCCTGGTGCAACTCTTCTTCCGACGGCTTCGCCAGCGGCTTTGTGCCGAGCGTCAGTTTGCCAATCTGGCTGCGCCGAAACGCCTTCAGCGTGCCCTGCGCATCATCCCACTCCACGATGTCCGATTGCTGAAGCAGCTGCGGGCAGTCGCGCGTCAGAGCGTCTATGTCCACGGCAATCGCCTGCAAAATACGCGCATCCGGGGAGTGGCTCCCCTGCAATAAAAGCGGCGCGATCAGCCATTCATGTCGCGTCAGCGCATCGTCGCTGTCCAGCATCGCGCCCATGCCGTTTGCCAGCTGATAGCGTCCATCCAGCCCGCGACGGCGTGCAATCCTGTCCGGGAAGGCCAGCGCCAGCAGGGAGGTAATCTTATCGCTATCAGGTGAACCGCCCCGGCAATTCAGACGTTTGCACAGCTGCTGCGCCCGCTGCTGCCAGTTCCCCTGATTGCGCGAAAACGCCTGCCCCAGATCGCTGCTGCCACCGCGAGGCGGCACCTCAAGAATAGCCGCCAGTTTTGCCGCCGTGGCAATTTCATCTTCGCCCTGCGCGGCCACCAGCATCGCCGCCAGCCGCGGATCGTTGCCCAGCGCCGCCATTTTCTGACCGCGCGCCGTCAGACGCTCGCCTTCCAGCGCGCCAAGCTGGCTCAGCAAGGTGCGCGCAGCAGCGAGGTTCACGGCAGGCGGAGGATTAAGCCAGGTGAGCTGTTCAGGACTCGGGCAGCCCCACTGCAGCAGATCCATCACCAGCCCGGAGAGATCGCTTTGTAAAATCTCAGGCGTGCTTTGCATAGCCGCACGTTCAGCCTGCTCCGCGCTGGTTAGATGCAGGCAAATACCCGGCTCAAGACGCCCCGCACGGCCCGCGCGCTGCACCATCGATGCCTGACTAATGCGCTGGGTAAGCAGTTTAGTCAGCCCGGTGCGCGGGTCAAAGCTTGCCACCCTCTCCTGCGCGCTATCCACCACCAGGCGAATGCCTTCGATGGTTAAACTGGTTTCGGCGATATTGGTCGCCAGCACCACCTTGCGCTGCCCCACCGGGGCTGGAAGGATGGCTTTACGCTGATCCTGTAGCGACAACGCGCCGTAGAGCGGGCAAAGCAGCACATCGCCGCCTACGCGGGTAGAAAGCTGCTCCTGTACGCGCTGAATCTCCCCCACGCCGGGCAAAAACAGCAGCAGCGAGCCGGGCTCCTGGCGAAGCAATTCGGCGGTGGCGATAGCCACCGCTTCATCAAAGCGCTGATGAGCAGGAAGCGGCTGATAGCGCCGCTCAACAGGAAATGCCCGCCCTTCTGAGCTGATGACCGGCGCATCGGGTAATGCCTGTCGTAGCCGCTCGTTATCCAGCGTCGCCGACATAATCAGCAGCCGCAGATCGTCGCGCAGCCCCTGCTGAACGTCGAGCAACAGCGCGAGAGCCAGATCGGCCTGCAGGCTGCGCTCGTGGAATTCATCCAGGATCACCAGCCCGACGCCGGTCAGCTCCGGGTCGTTTTGCAGCATGCGGGTGAGAATGCCCTCGGTGACCACCTCAAGACGCGTGGACGGGCCGATGCAGGTTTCGGCGCGCATCCGGTAGCCCACCGTCTCGCCCGGTTTTTCGTTCAGCAGTTCCGCCAGGCGTTGCGCTACGTTGCGCGCGGCCAGCCTGCGCGGCTCCAGCAGGATAATTTTCCCGCTGATATTCCCGTCTTTCAGAAGCTGAATCGGCAGCCAGGTGGATTTACCCGCCCCCGTGGGCGCGTTAAGCAGCACCTGTGGGGCATATTGTAAGGCAGCGAGAAGCTCAGGAAGGACGACGGCGACCGGCAATGAGGACACTAACAGCTCCAGAGGGTTAACATTAGTCGGCGTACATTGTAGCATCGGCGCATATCATTACCGAGTCCCCCGTATGTCTGAGTCGAAACGGCTGTTTTTTGCCATTGAGTTGCCCACTCCAATACAGCGTCAAATTGTACGCTGGCGCGCTGAACACTTCCCGCCGGAAGCTGGCCGCCCTGTAGCGGCGGCAAACCTGCACCTGACGCTGGCCTTTTTGGGCGACGTCAGTGCCGAAAAACAGCGGGCGTTAGCCGCCATGGCCGGGCGAATTTCTCAGCCACCGTTTACGCTGCACCTTGATGATGCGGGTCAGTGGCTGCGTTCGCGCGTGGTCTGGATGGGGACGCGCCAGCCGCCGCGCGGCTTATTACAGCTGGCGAATATGCTGCGCGCGCAGGCAGCGCGCAGCGGCTGTTATCAGAGCCCACAGCCGTTTCATCCGCATATCACGTTGCTGCGCGATGCGGGTCAGGCCGTTGCCATTCCGCCGCCGGGTTTTCACTGGGCTATTCCGGTCAATGAGTTCGCGCTTTACGAATCCGTCTTTGCACAGGGACGCACCCGTTACAAGCCGCTACAGCGCTGGACGCTGGGCGACACCACAAGGAATCCTGATGAAGTTTAGCCCTGCACTACAATCTGCCACGCTGATCCAACGCTACAAACGCTTCCTCGCGGACGTGGTGACGCCAGAAGGCGAAGCGCTTACTCTGCACTGCCCCAACACCGGCGCCATGACCGGCTGCGCCACGCCGGGTGACACGGTGTGGTATTCCACTTCAGAAAATACTAAACGTAAATATCCCCATACCTGGGAAATGACCGAGACGCAAAACGGGGCATTTATTTGTGTTAACACTCTGCGCGCAAATCAGCTGGTTAAGGAAGCACTGACTCATGGCACTATTCCCGAACTGGTGGGTTACGGTACGCATAAAAGCGAAGTGAAATATGGCGATGAAGGCAGCAGAATTGACTTCATGTTACAGGCGGAAGACCGGCCTGAGTGCTATATTGAAGTAAAATCAGTAACGTTAGCGGAACAGGAAAATGGCTTCTTTCCGGATGCGGTAACGCTACGCGGGCAGAAGCATCTGCGGGAGCTGATGAGTGTTGCGGCGGCGGGCAAACGCGCCGTATTGCTGTTTGCGGTATTGCACTCAGCGATTGTACGGTTTTCCCCTGCCCGCCATATCGATCCTAAATACGCACAACTGTTGAATGAGGCACAAAAGCAGGGGGTAGAGGTTTTAGCTTATAAAGCGGAACTTTCTGCCGATAATATGACTCTGAGATCCTCTCTTCCCATTGTCTTATAAGGGATTAGACGATTGATGAATAAGTGTTCTGGCCGCGTGCGCAAATACGCTTTTCCTCACAGGCTTGTCAAGTGTTACGTTTAGATAATTGCCATACGGAAAAGCATCTGCTATTTATAGCGACCTGATTTTTCCCCCAACACGGGGATCGATAGTGCGTGTTAAGGAGAAGCAACATGCAAGAAGGGCAAAACCGTAAAACATCGTCCCTGAGTATTCTCGCCATCGCTGGGGTGGAGCCGTATCAAGAGAAGCCGGGCGAAGAGTATATGAACGAAGCCCAGCTGTCGCACTTCAAGCGTATTCTTGAAGCATGGCGTAATCAACTCAGGGATGAAGTCGATCGCACCGTTACTCATATGCAGGATGAAGCTGCTAACTTCCCGGATCCGGTCGACCGTGCCGCTCAGGAAGAAGAGTTCAGCCTCGAACTGCGTAACCGTGACCGCGAACGCAAACTGATCAAAAAGATCGAGAAAACGCTGAAAAAAGTCGAAGACGAAGATTTTGGCTACTGCGAATCCTGCGGTGTTGAAATTGGTATTCGTCGCCTGGAAGCGCGTCCAACCGCCGATCTGTGCATCGACTGTAAAACGCTGGCCGAAATCCGCGAAAAACAGATGGCCGGTTAATACCAGCGCTGTTTACACACTCCAAAGGCGGGAGTCTCTCCCGCCTTGTTACTGTTGATATGTCTGAATCACACTATATCGGGCGCTTCGCGCCATCTCCTTCCGGTGAATTACACTTCGGCTCATTAATTGCCGCGCTCGGCAGCTACCTGCAGGCTCGCGCCAGCCAGGGCAAATGGCTCGTCCGCATCGAAGATATCGACCCTCCGCGTGAAGTTCCCGGTGCTGCAGACACCATTCTGCGTCAGCTGGAACATTACGGTCTTCACTGGGACGGCGACGTTCTGTGGCAGTCACAACGTCATGAGGCTTATCGGGAACGCCTGGCATGGCTTAGCGCTCAGGGGCTCTCTTATAACTGCACCTGCACCCGCGCGCGTATTCAAGGCGTAGGAGGGGTTTATGACGGCCACTGCCGTCTGCTGAATCTTCCCCCGGAAAATGCCGCCGTACGCTTGCTACAGCGCGCGCCCGTCACCCGCTTCCACGATCGGCTCTCCGGTGAGATTCAGGCGGATGAACGTCTGGCATGTGAAGATTTTATTATCCACCGTCGTGATGGTCTGTTTGCGTATAACCTGGCAGTGGTGGTCGACGATCATTTTCAGGGCGTCACGGAAATTGTGCGCGGGGCGGACCTGGTCGAACCGACCGTACGGCAAATCTCGCTTTATCATCAGTTTGGCTGGACGGCGCCGGATTACATTCATCTGCCGCTGGCGGTCAACGCGCAGGGCGTTAAGCTCTCCAAGCAAAACCACGCTCCGGCCCTGCCAGACGGCGATCCACGTCCTGTTTTGATCGACGCGCTGCGATTTCTCAACCAGAATGTAACCAACGAATGGCAGGATCTGCGCATTGACGAACTGCTGAAAATAGCCATTGCCAACTGGACGCTCACGGCAGTGCCAAAAATCCAGCATTCTCAAATGCGTTGCGCTGAGCTATGATTAGCCGCTTTTTTCATAACAAAACACACTACGAGGTGTACCATTTTTACCCGAGTCGCTAATTTTTGCCGTAAAGTGCTAAGCCGCGAAGAGAGCATGGCGAACGATGCTATTGCACAGCCACACATGTCGGTTATTCCGCGTGAGCAGCACAATATTTCCCGCAAAGATATCAGTGAAAATGCCCTCAAGGTGCTCTATCGTCTGAATAAAGCGGGCTACGAGGCCTATCTCGTTGGCGGTGGGGTGCGTGATTTACTTCTGGGCAAAAAACCGAAAGATTTCGACGTGACGACCAGCGCCACGCCCGAGCAGGTGCGCAAATTATTCCGTAACTGCCGTCTCGTTGGCCGCCGTTTCCGTCTGGCTCACGTGATGTTTGGGCCGGAAATTATCGAAGTGGCAACCTTCCGCGGCCACCACGAAGCGGGCGCATCCGATCGCACCACGTCACAGCGCGGCCAGAACGGCATGCTGCTGCGCGACAATATCTTCGGCTCCATCGAAGAAGATGCCCAACGCCGCGACTTCACCATCAACAGCCTTTATTACAGCGTGGCGGATTTCACCGTGCGCGATTACGTCGGCGGCATGCAGGACCTGAAAGAGGGTCTGATCCGCCTGATCGGCACACCGGAAACGCGCTACCGCGAAGATCCGGTGCGTATGCTGCGCGCCGTGCGTTTTGCCGCCAAGCTGAACATGCGCATCAGCCCGGAAACCGCAGAGCCGATCCCGCGTCTGGCAACACTGATCAACGACGTGCCGCCTGCCCGTCTGTTCGAAGAGGCGCTGAAGCTTCTGCAGGCTGGCTACGGGTTTGAAACCTACACTCTGCTGCGCGAATACAACCTTTTCCAGCCGCTATTCCCGACCATTACCCGCTACTTCACCGAAAATGGTGATAGCCCAATGGAGCGCATGATTGCGCAGGTGCTGAAAAATACGGATACCCGCATCCATAACGACATGCGCGTGAACCCGGCGTTCCTGTTTGCGGCAATGTTCTGGTACCCGCTGCTGGAAACGGCTCAAAGAATTACCCAGGAGAGCGGCCTCGCCTATTACGATGCCTTCGCGCTGGCCGCAAACGACGTGCTGGACGAAGGGTGCCGCACGCTCGCTATTCCGAAACGCATTACCACGCTGGTGCGCGATATCTGGCAGCTTCAGCTGCGCATGTCCCGTCGTCAGGGCAAACGCGCCTGGAAGCTGATGGAGCATCCAAAGTTCCGCGCCGCCTTTGACCTGCTGTCGCTGCGTGCGGAAATCGAACGTAACCAGGAGCTGCAGCGCCTGGCGCAGTGGTGGGCTGAATTCCAGGTTTCCGCCCCGCCGGAGCAGAAAGATATGCTGACCGGTCTGGATGAAGAGCCTGCACCGCGTCGCCGTCATCGTCGTCCGCGCAAACGCGCGCCGCGTCGTGAAGGGACAGCATGACCCTCGCGTATATCGCCATCGGCAGCAATTTAGCCTCTCCGCTGGAGCAGGTTAACGCTGCCGTACAGGCGCTGGGTGAGATCCCGCAAAGCCGTATTGTGGCGGTCTCCTCGCTTTACCGCACGCCGCCGCTCGGCCCCCAGGATCAGCCTGATTATCTGAACGCCGCCGTGGTGCTGGAAACGTCCCTCGATGCCGAAACGCTGCTGGACAACACCCAGCGCATCGAGCTGCAGCAGGGCCGCGTTCGCAAAGCCGAACGCTGGGGACCGCGCACGCTTGACCTCGATATTATGCTGTTTGGCCATGAGGTGATTAATACGGAACGCCTCACCGTACCGCATTACGACATGAAAAACCGCGGCTTTATGCTCTGGCCGCTCTTTGAAGTGGCGCCCGATCTCACCTTCCCGGATGGCATCCCGCTCAGGGTCATTCTGGACAACCTCAACGCGGAAAAACCCGCTCGCTGGTGATCCTTTTCCTCCACCGATTAGCCGCTAAATAATTGTGGTTAATCGGTTGCCTAAAATCATTGTTCCCTCGAATGTTACTGTTAGAATGCGCAAAGATTCGCTTTTGGGCTATCAGGAAACAGTATGAAACCAACCACCATCTCCTTACTGCAAAAATGCAAACAGGAAAAAAAACGCTTCGCCACCATCACCGCGTATGACTACAGCTTCGCAAAACTGTTTGCCGAAGAGGGTATCAACGTCATGCTGGTCGGAGATTCGTTAGGGATGACGGTACAAGGACATGATTCCACCCTGCCGGTCACGGTTGAGGATATCGCTTACCATACCCGCGCCGTGCGCCGCGGCGCACCGAACTGCCTGCTGCTCTCCGACCTGCCGTTTATGGCCTATGCCACGCCAGAGCAGGCATTTGAAAACGCGGCGGCGGTGATGCGCGCGGGCGCGAACATGGTCAAAATTGAAGGCGGCGCCTGGCTGGTGGAGACGGTGAAAAAGCTCACCGAACGCGCCGTACCGGTGTGCGGTCATTTGGGCCTGACCCCGCAGTCCGTCAACATCTTTGGCGGGTATAAGGTGCAGGGCCGTGGCGATGCGGCGCAGACGCTGTTTGACGATGCCCTGGCGCTGGAAGCCGCAGGCGCACAGCTGCTGGTGCTGGAGTGCGTGCCGGTTGAGCTGGCGAAACGCATCACCGACGCGCTCTCCATACCGGTGATTGGTATTGGTGCAGGCAACGTCACCGACGGTCAGATTCTGGTGATGCACGACGCCTTTGGTATTACCGGCGGGCATATCCCCAAATTTGCCAAAAATTTCCTCACTGAAGCGGGCGACATGCGCGCTGCGGTCAGGCAGTATATTGCCGACGTTGAATCCGGTGTTTACCCGGGTGAAGAACACAGTTTCCATTAAGGAGTCTCGTTGTGCTAATCATTGAAACCCTGCCGCTGCTCCGCCAGCATATTCGTCGCGCGCGTCAGGAAGGTAAACGTATCGCACTGGTCCCGACCATGGGCAACCTGCACGATGGCCATATGAAGCTGGTCGACGAAGCAAAAGCCCGCGCAGATATCGTGGTGGTCAGTATTTTCGTTAACCCAATGCAGTTTGACCGCGCCGACGATCTGGCTCGCTATCCGCGCACCCTGCAGGAAGATTGCGAGAAGCTCAAAAAACGCCATGCGGATATTGTCTTCTCTCCGGCGCCGTCGGACGTGTATCCGCAGGGTACGGAAGAGGCAACGTATGTTGACGTTCCGGGCATTTCCACCATGCTGGAAGGCGCAAGCCGCCCTGGCCACTTCCGCGGCGTTTCCACCATCGTCAGCAAGCTCTTCAATCTGGTGCAGCCGGACGTTGCCTGCTTTGGCGAGAAAGATTTCCAGCAGCTGGCGCTGATCCGCAAGATGGTTGCTGACATGGGTTACGATATCGAGATCGTCGGCGTACCGATTGTGCGTGCGAAAGACGGTCTGGCGCTCAGCTCCCGCAACGGCTACCTGACCGCTGACCAGCGCAAGATCGCGCCGGGCTTAAGCAAGGTCATGAACACCATGGCGGAACAGCTGCTGGCGAAAGAGCTAAACGCAGAAGAGATCGTCGCCCTTGCAGAGCAGGCGCTGAACGACAAAGGCTTCCGCGCTGACGATATTCAAATCCGCGATGCTGATACCCTGCTTGAACTGACAGAGATCAGCAAACGCGCGGTGATTCTGGTGGCGGCATGGCTCGGCCAGGCACGCCTGATTGACAATAAAGTCGTTGAGCTGGTGTAGTTCTTCACCCTTGATAATTAAAGGTAAACGTAATGATTCGCAAAATGCTGCAAGGTAAGCTTCACCGTGTGAAAGTCACTCAGGCCGACCTGCACTATGAAGGCTCCTGCGCCATTGACCAGGATTTCCTCGACGCGGCGGGTATCCTTGAAAACGAAGCGATTGATATCTGGAACGTTAACAACGGCAAACGCTTCTCGACCTACGCCATTGCCGCCGAGCGCGGCTCCAGAATCATCTCCGTCAACGGCGCGGCAGCACACTGCGCTGACGTGGGTGATATCGTGATTATCGCCAGCTTCGTGATGATGTCTGACGAAGAAGCGCGTCGCTGGCAGCCTAAAGTCGCCTACTTTGAGGGCGACAACGAAATGAAACGCACTGCGAAGGCGATTCCTGTGCAGGTTGCATGATAGTTTTGCTATACCGCCCATTCATTATTTATTTAATGAATGGGTCTCCACCCATAAATTATTATTTAATATAACCCCTTCCCTTCTCTTCAATCACAATATCCAAACATTAAATTAACTTAATTATAGATTAAGTTTAAGTCATGTGTACCCCGTATATTTCAAAAGAAAAAGCTCCTAGAATTCGCCTCGAAATTTAATTTCAAAAAGACTTTTTTGAGTTTACTGTTTCTACCAATATGGATATTAAGATGACTTTTAAAAATTATGGCTTGGCAATTGCAATGGCATCGGTTCTGGCTGCGGGTTCTGCAGTAGCAGCAGATTCTGACACTGGCACTATCACTTTCCACGGTATGGTTTCTAACAATACCTGCCAGGTTTCTCTTGATCAGAAGATCGATCAGAACGGTAACGACTTCGACGTTACGCTGGATACTGTTTTTGTACGTGACTTCGCAAATGCGCTGGGTACCACTAGTACCCTGGGCGAGAAGAAATTCTCCCTGTCGCTGACAGGTTGTGATCCTGAAACCGTTAAGAAAGCTTCCGCACAGTTCTCTTCCTGGGCAGGTTCCTCTTCCACTGAAGGTGGTCTGCTGGTTCCACCAGCCAATGCTGAGGGTTCTGCTAAGAACGTTAACCTGGTACTGTCAAACGACGGTAATACTGCTACCGATCAAATTAAAGTTGACCAGACCAACAACACCCAGAAAGCCGATATCGATGCAGCAACTGGCGCGGGTAACCTTTACTACCGCGTAGCCTATACCCAGGGTCAGGGTTGGGATGCAGCGTCTAACCCGGTATCTGCGGGTACCGTGCAGGCGCAGGTTGCCTTCACCATGATTTACGAATAATACATTCGTAAAATTTAAAATTAACAATCCCTCATTTAACAGTGAGGGATTGTTTGTAAAATTCCAAAAGGAAGTGGAAAAATGTCTACGTTTTCATTCGTTAAGGGTTTTCAATCCTTACTGCTCGCCTCGTCACTATTTATTGCGTTTAACGCAAGTGCAGATATTGTTATTTCAGGCACCCGAATTGTCTATCCGCAATCATCAAAAGATGTTGTGGTTAACCTTGATAACCATGGTAATAAACCGCTTCTGGTTCAGACATGGCTGGATGATGGCCGTAGCGATGTAAACCCACAAGAACTTAAGTTACCGTTCATCATTACGCCCCCGGTATCACGAATTGACCCTAAAAAAGGCCAATCAGTACGTATTACTTACACTGGTACACCATTGCCACAGGATCGTGAATCTTTATTCTGGTTCAACGTCCTCGAGATCCCACCTAAATCTAAAGCAACCGGTAAAGAAAACCTTAACCAGTTGCAACTGGCATTCAGAACACGAATTAAATTCTTTTACCGTCCTGATGGTTTAAAAGGAACGCCAGGCGATGCGGCCGAGAAGTTAACCTGGACGCAGATGAAAGAAGGCAACACGGTCAAACTCGTGGCTCACAACAATTCACCTTACAACGTATCCGTTTCTTCGGTGAAAATGAAAAGTAGCCAAAAAACCTATGACGCCGTACACCAATCCGTTCAACCGTTTAGTGATGCGACGATGGTGATCAAAGGCTTGTCTTCCGCAGTAAGCGGCAGCGTGGAGTTTGACACGATTAACGATTATGGCGGCACAGATCATCATACGGCTGGGCTTAAATGAATCGAACATCCTTTATAAATTATAATTGATAGCATTAACGCTGCGGATAATATTATCTGCACTGATTAAGTGGATGTATCATGTTATTTCGACATTCTATTTTATGCCTTGCAATTAGTGCGGCATTGCCATTCTACGCCCTTGCAGAAAATACTGCATCAGTAGATGACGCACCAGAAAATGAAGAAGCTATTGAATTCAACGATCAGTTTCTTCTTAACGGTAGCGGAAATATTGATATTAACCGTTTTGCGCATGGCAACCCCGTGTTACCAGGGACATATCGAATCAAGATTAACCTGAACGGTAAATTAAAATCGACCGTCGAGGTGACATTTAAAGATAACGGAACTCCCCGTGCTACAGCATGCCTGACAAAACTGCTGTTGGCACAAGCAGGTGTGGACACAAGTACGCTGGATAAACAGCAGGAAGACGACAACACAGTATGTGTTGACATTAAAAAAGCTTACCCCGGAGCTGCGGCTAACTATGACAGCGGGAAGCAGACGATGGATCTCACGTTCCCACAGATCTATGTACTGAAACGCCCTGCAGGCTTTGTTGACCCTTCGCTTTGGGAAAACGGTATTCCTGCCGCGCTGGTTTCTTACGACATGAACGCCTGGCACAGCGAGAATGGTGGCAGCACGTCGGAAAGCGCCTATATGGGGTTACGCTATGGGCTCAATATGGGACCCTGGCGTCTGCGGTCACGCGGCAACCTCAACTGGGATAAAGATAGCGGCTCAAAATATTCCAGTCAGGATGTTTATTTGCAACGTGATGTGACCCCACTCAGTGCACAATTCGTTGTGGGCGATTCGTACACGCGCGGTGAAGCGTTTGACTCCATGAGCCTGCGCGGCGCACGTATGTACAGTGATGACCGCATGCTGCCTATGGGCTCAACAGGCTACGCGCCGGTCATCCGGGGTGTTGCGAACAGTAACGCAAAAGTGAGCGTTACACAGAGCGGTAATAAAATTTATGAAACCTCGGTCCCCCCTGGCGCGTTTGAGATAAACGACCTGAGTACCACGGGATACGGCAATGATTTGCTGGTCACGATTGAAGAAGCGGATGGCAGTAAACGCTCCTTTACTGTGCCTTTTTCTTCGGTGACTCAAATGCTTCGCCCTGGTGCTTCTCGCTGGGACATCGGGTTGGGTGAATTAAATGACAAGTCACTGATTGAAGCACCTAAAGTTGGCTATGGCACGCTGTATTACGGCCTGAATAATACCTTCACGGGTTACGTTGGTGCGCAGTATACCGATATGGATTTTTATGCCGGAATTATCGGTCTGGCGATGAATACCCGCATTGGTGCTTTTGCCGTCGATATTACCCAGTCTCGTGCGCAGATTGAGGGGCTGGATACATTAAGCGGTCAAAGTTATCGCTTAACATACAGTAAAATGATTGAGGCTACAGATACCTCTTTTAACGTAGCTGCGTATCGATTCTCGACTGAAGATTATCTAAGCCTTAACGATGCGGCTCAGCTTCAGGACAGTATTAAGCATCAGAAATACGCTAACCGTAGCTATGACTCAAACGAAGCGCTTTATGATGACTACCAGCGTACCAAAAATCAGGTACAAATTAGTCTTAACCAGCCGCTAAACGCAGGCGAAGAGAGTTATGGCTCTCTATATATCAGCGGCACATGGCAGGATTACTGGAACGCCTCCGGGTCAACGTCTAACTACAACATTGGATATAACAACAGTTTCACGTATGGCAGCTACAGCCTGTCATTACAGCGAACCTATGATCAGAATGGTAAAAAAGACGACAGCGTGTATTTAAGCCTTAGCGTTCCGTTAAATGTATTTTCACATGACGGTTCACGTTCGGGTGGTTTCTCTAATATTAATATGGGCTTACGCTCCGATCTTAAAGGTGGCACAAGCTATAACACCTCTGCGAGCGGAAACACACAGGATAATAAAATAAGTTATTCTGTCAGCGCTGCCACTAACAGCGGTAATTACGGCAATCTGAACCAGTTCAGTGGTTATGGTTCATGGAATAGTATGTATGGTCCTCTTGGATTATCAGCTTCATTCGGTGACGATAACAGCAAACAATATTCTGCTTCCTATAACGGCGGAATGGTATTGCATTCAGGCGGTATCGCCTTTGCACCTGGAAGTATTGGTGACAACGATGCACTGGCGTTGGTAAAAGCCAGTGGTGCGAAAGGTGCAGGCATTGGTTTCGGCAGCAGTCAAATTGATGGCTCTGGCTACGGTATTTTACCGTATATGTCAGCATATCGTGAAAACCGGGTATATCTGGATATCAGCACTCTCGAAACTGACGTTGAAATAATAAACACTAGTGAAATCACAGTCCCGCGAAGCGGTTCCGTTGTACTGGTTGATTTTGAAACGAATGAAGGTCGTTCTTATATTTTAGAACTCCAGCGTACCGATAAAGGGTTTATTCCGTTGGGTGCTGACGTCCTGAATGAAAAAAATGAATCCGTAGGTACCGTAGGACAGGCCGGCCAGGCATATATTCGCGGTGTCGAAGATGAAGGCACGCTTCATGTTGTCTGGGGAAGTGATAAGGACAATCAATGTGATGTGCATTATAGCGTTTCACCACAAGCTCAAAAAGTAGGACTTACAACGGTACTCAGTAATCAACAGTGCCAAATGTAATTATTCAGGAAAATAGATGAGAGTAAGTATGAAAAAAAATCATTCTAGCCTGCCAGTCGTTGCCATTACGATGCTGGCTTTATCAAGTTCGGTACTTGCCGAAGGCACGGATCTTAATGTGAATTTCACAGCGAATATCCGTGAAACTACCTGTGATATGAAACTGGCGGGAGGCACAGGCTCTGATACACAGCAAACACTTATCCTGGGCAACAATGGCCAGGTGCGTATCGATGATGTCAAAGCAGGTACCGCGAATGGAACGTTTAAAATCATGATGGTTGAGTGCCCATCATCGCTGACGGCATTAAAAACCACGGTGAAAGGAACAGCATCAGGAAATTTAGCTACCGGGCTCGTTAACCAGATTACGAAAGCTAACGGTGGCGCAGATTTCTCTGCGGTTGAAATTGCCAGAGCCAGCACACCGGATGCGCCTTTTAAGATTAACTCCACCGTGGATGCAGAACGTCTGGTCTGGAGCGCAACGGAAATTCAAAATAAAGAAGTGCCTTTAGTCGCTACATTGCGTGAAACCCAGGCAGACAGTATGACCATTGGTGATTTTCAGGCCGTGGCCACTTTTGAATTTAGCTACGAGTGATTGACGCAGGACAACGGAGCAACATTATGAAATTTAAATCAACCCTTATCGCCCTGTCCGTTTCTGCCCTTCTGTTCTCTGGAATGGCCAGTGCAGCAATTACAGGCACCAGTAGTGCAGAATTGACGATTCAAACAAAAGTGGTATCGGGCACATGTACAGCACAAGTGATTAATGGCGCAGGAACAGCATCTACAGAAATTGCGTTTGGCGATGTATACAAATCGGATCTTGTTAACAAAACCCGCGTCGAGCCGCTCAAAATCACCTTCACTAACTGTTCTGGCGTGACGAAGGCCACGGTATCCTCTGCACCAGGCGCCGGCAGTGGTTGCTCTGGCCCCAATGTTGATGGCGACTCCTATACTGCAGGACTAGCGACAGGCTTCGAAATCTGGTCAGGGATGGTCGACACGGGCGTAATGATGAGTTGCAAGCGTCCTCCGGCAGGTCAAGAGGTCACCATTACTGATGGTGCAGGTGAGTTCCCAATGAACTCACGCATCGTTATCGCTAAAGACAGAAGTATCGCTGATGTCGGTACTGGTGCCGTCTCCGCGCCAATCACCTTCACTATCGCGTACCCGTAATTCAGGAAATACTATGCAACTATCAGCGTTTACTTTACACCAGCCCGGTCTGATGTTGCTTATCGGTCTGGCTGGTTATATTCTGCCTGGCGTAAGCCAGGCAAGTTCAGGTGTTGATGTAAACCTGACAGCAAATATTGTTAATAATACATGCCAGTTGAGCGTTGAAAATGGCGGAGAGATTTATTT
The DNA here is from genome assembly GCF_039718975.1 of Enterobacter chuandaensis. Taxonomy (NCBI): domain Bacteria; kingdom Pseudomonadati; phylum Pseudomonadota; class Gammaproteobacteria; order Enterobacterales; family Enterobacteriaceae; genus Enterobacter; species Enterobacter chuandaensis. Next base: position 890,958 of record NZ_CP097173.1, on the reverse strand, counting down.
GCCGACCGTCACACGAGACTGGTTTTATAACAGCGATAAAAGCGATCGCTTATCGCCAACCGATGATGAAGCCGGAACCCCTTTTACTATTCACGTTGATAACTGCTATGCGAGCAGTGAAGACGGCGGGAATATTAATCAACTGAAATTTAGTTTTGCCCCGCAAAATGGTTTCTGGAGTGACCACAACCAGGTATTTAAAAATGAAGCAACGGCCGGCGCGGCTGAGAATGTGGGTATCGTTATATTCTCTGACAAGTTTAACACGAATGTATTGAACAGCGATGGCACATCTAATGTTATTTATGGTGTCAGCGGAAACAGTGAAAGTTATATAAAGGATTATGGATTTTACGCGCGTTATCAGAACACAGGCCCCATCACTAGCGGAATGGTAATGAGCTCTGTTCTGGTGAATGTAAGTTACGAATAAAGGGATTTTTTTAATGAATAAGTACCTAAATATATTAGCATTTTTTGTGTTCGGTATTTCTGGCGCAACGCAAGCTTACGAGTGTAAATTCTACGCGGGCACGGACGATGTGTTGATTATGTCTCCGGGTACGCAGCCTGTCATCACCCCTTTGCCAGTCGGCACGGTAACCACCCCAACACAGATCAGCACCACTATTATTATGGAGACAACACCGACATTGAGATCGCACTGCGCAGGCGGTGATGATGGCGCAGATGTTTACCAGTCAACCTATAATACCATGCTGGAAGGGGAAATAGATGGCAAAGCCATGTTTCGCACCAACATCCCAGGGATTTACTACACGCTGGCGTTTTTTCCAGATGGCAATGGCGTAACGGCATGGTTTCCTCCAAGCCCGAACGCATTTTATAGAACAGGTATTGTCGGTTATGATTATGACATGCTCCAGGAGAAAAACTGGCATGTTCGTATGGAGTTTTGGCAGACAAACGGGTTTACCGGTGTGCCAGTTGATGAGAATTTCCTGACCGCAAACAGCGGACCAATCGGTCAAATTGTTGTCGGCGACCCTGATGAACTCAAGAAGGACGATCACCCGCGTTCGCATGTGAGTATGTCTCAGATGTCATTCAACATTCCGTTAAACCGGCCAACCTGTGCTATGCGTGCACCTGCTACTGTCGATCTTGGTGATTGGTTCGTAGGAGATGTTGAACATGGCAATACAACGCCTGTCGAGTTTAAAATTTCAGGGACATGTTCAAATACAACCCAGGTTTGGGCTGTAGCGACTTCCACGCACGTTACCGCAGACAAAAGTTATTTCACGAACTCGGTTGGCGGGGGAGGCGTTGTTGCTGCAGAAGGGGTGGGTGTAAAACTGGCACAACCCTACCACTACTCTCATCTGAAAGCAGATTTTAAGACCTTGATTTCGCATTCAGAAATGGCGGGCGATCCAGTTTACTTTGTTGACGCCCCCTTCACTGCCCAGGTGGTCAAAATCGGTAGCGACCCGGTTACCGTGGGAGCATTTGGTTCCAACATCACCTTCCAGATCACTTACGAATAATCTACCCCTGCGGCTGATTGCTGATCAGCCGCGACATGGTCTCCAGCGAATCCGTTCTTAAGATATACAGACGTTTCAGTAAGAACGGATTATCCCCCGGCTTCACCTTCCCTTTCACCGTCGTCACCGCCAGATGAAAACCGGCATCATTCGCCGCCTTTATCGCTTTATTGTCATAGCCGCCAAACGGATACGAAAGATACAGCACACGCGGGTTGAACTGCGCCAGCGCGCGGCGAGAACGCTCAAAATCAAACAGGATCACGTGATAGCTGCGGCTCAGTAAGATCGGATGTTTATACCCGTCCACGCGATGCAGGAAGTGAGTATGCGACTGAATGTCGAACACGTCCTGGATGCCCTTAATTTCCTGAACGCTCATAAACTGCAGCGATTTCGGGTCCCACTTTTGCGGGTGGCCTTTAATACGCGAGGAAATGATAAACGCCGTCGCGTTGAAGCCGTACTCTTTCAAGACAGGATACGCGTAGCGGCTCACCGACTTCAGGCCGTCGTCAAAGGTAATCACCACCGCCTTCGCGGGCAGGTTCATCTTATTACGCACGTATCCTTCCAGCTGGTACATCGTCAGCGTGGTGTAACCCTGATCGCGAAGCCAGGTCATCTGGTTGCTGAACGCGCGCACGCTGGTGGTGGTGGAGGTATGACGAAAACGGGTGTTCTCTTCATCACGCAGAATATGGTGGTAGGTCAGAACCGGAATGCCATTATCTTCCTGCGCATCCAGGCTGCTAATCCAGGCCAGGCGGTTGCCGATGCGGATCTGATACCAGGTCTGATTCAGACGGTCTTTAAGTTTGTTCAGAATGGGATAACGCAGGTTGGCGCTAAGGATGCCAAAGGGCGCGCTTCCGCTGCTGGGCGCGTTATAGACGGGCGTATCTTTCCAGGTGATGAGGTTCTGGTTACTGAGCGGCTTGTTCAGGTCGCCCAGGCTGTCCTCCACGCGCTGCTTGCCCTGCACTTTCTCCAGATGCTCTTTATCAATAAACCCCGTGCCGAACCCGAAGCGAAATTCGTAATAATCCGCCGCGGCCGGAAAGACCGCGAGGATCTGCCCGGCGCGGATATTGCCCACGTTAACTACGGAGTTACCCACCTGAGACCAGATAGCAGCATCCTCAGTCGTTTGCATATATTGAGCAGGAAGTCTCTGCTGGCTTAACAGGCTGGCAGACGCCCCGCCGGAAACCAGCAGCAAAAGGATAAAGATAACGCGCATGAACATAGGATATAAATCGACACGGGAAATCAGTCGCCATTGTAGCAAAAGCGACATCAATACCAATGTTTAATGCTTATACAGATCGTGAAGCAGAACGAAAGGCGGGTTCTTCTGCTGCTGGTGCCACAGGCTGCTCACGCCCGGCGCGCCCTGCGCCACAATGGCGTGACGAAACTCAGCGCTGCTTAACGTAGCGCGCAGTGGATACATGGCTTCGAGTAGAGGCAGGCTGATACCCGAGATAACTTCACAGTTATCGTGCTTGTGGCTCATTAACGCCGCGGAACGGTAAGGTGCCGCCCCTGACCTGTCGGTGAGAAATATCACGCCATTACCGGTGTCCGTTTCATGCAGGGCATCGCACATCATCCGGCTGAGCATATTGGTGCTTAGCCCGCGCCAGTAGTTAACCGCGCGGCATTGCACCAGCGGACCAAATCTGGCTTCAAGCTTATCCAGTATTTCCTGTGCCTGTTCATCGTGGCAGGTGATAACCCATCCCAGCATAACTTTCTCCTTAGCAGGCAAGTAGTTTAGCGGAGTGAAGGTTAGCTTTCGGTGATAACTGTCAAAGAAAGTGCCCGGCAAACAGAACGTCGCCGGGCAGAAGGCTAGCTACGCAACCCGCGCCCGCGCTGGATCAGATACCAGCACAGCAGGTAGAAGGCGATGATAAACACCACCAGCACCGCCACCGTGGTAAACAGCGGCACATCGGTGATGCCGAGGAAGCCAAAGCGGAAGCCGCTGATCATGTAGACAATCGGGTTCAGGTGCGACAGCGCCTGCCAGAACGGTGGCAGCAGCGTCAGGGAGTAGAACACCCCGCCGAGATAGGTCAGCGGTGTCAGCACGAAGGTCGGGATCAGGCTGATGTCGTCAAACGTCTTAGCAAACACCGCGTTCAGCAATCCAGCCAGCGAGAACAGGATTGCCGTCAGCAGCAGCGTCAGCGCCACGAACAGCCACGAATGCACCTGGAACGGCACGAAGAACAGCGAAATCGCCGTCACCAGGATCCCCACGCACAGACCACGCGCCACGCCGCCACCCACGTAACCGGCAATAATGACGTGCGTCGGCACCGGCGCCACCAGCAGCTCTTCAATGTTGCGCTGGAATTTGGCGCTAAAGAACGACGAGGCCACGTTCGCGTAGGCGTTGGTGATCACCGCCATCATGATCAGGCCCGGGACGATAAACTGCATATAGGTAAAACCGTGCATCTCACCAATCCGGGAACCGATCAGGTTACCGAAGATGATGAAATAGAGCGTCATGGTGATGACCGGCGGTACCAGGGTTTGCACCCAGATACGCATAAAGCGGTTAATCTCTTTCGCCCAGATACTTTTTAGCGCGACCCAGTAAAGATGCGTCATGCCTTGTCTCCTTGTTTATCGTGCACCAGAGAGACAAACAGCTCTTCCAGTCGGTTCGCTTTGTTACGCATGCTTAAGACCTGAATCCCCTGCGCGCTCAGCTGGGAGAACACGCTGTTGATCCCCTGCTCGCGCAGCACTTCCACTTCCAGCGTCGAGGTATCCACCAGGCGATACTGGTACCCTTCCAGCTTTGGCAGCGCGCTTTTTGCCGCCAAATCGAGAATGAAGGTTTCGGATTTCAGCTTGGAGAGCAGGTTCTTCATTGAGGTGTTTTCCACCAGCTCGCCGTGCTGAATAATGCCGATGTTGCGGCACAGCATTTCCGCCTCTTCAAGGTAGTGGGTGGTCAGAATGATGGTGGTGCCTTTGTCGTTGAGATCCTTCAGGAAGCCCCACATGGAACGACGCAGTTCGATATCCACGCCCGCGGTCGGTTCATCGAGGATCAGCAGCTTCGGCTCATGCATCAGCGCGCGGGCAATCATCAGGCGGCGCTTCATTCCGCCGGACAACATGCGCGCACGTTCGTTACGCTTTTCCCACAGATCGAGCTGTTTCAGGTACTTTTCGCTACGCTCAAGCGCCTCTTTACGCTCGACGCCGTAATACCCCGCCTGGTTAACAACGATCTGCTGCACCGTCTCAAACGGGTTAAAGTTGAACTCCTGCGGCACCAGCCCCAGCTGGCGCTTGGCGTTGACCACATCTTTTTGCAGATCGTATCCGAACACGCTGACGCGGCCGGAGGATTTGTTCACCAGCGAGCTGATGATCCCGATGGTGGTGGATTTCCCCGCTCCATTCGGCCCCAGAAGCGCGTAAAAATCCCCGGCCTCTACTTTTAGATCTATCCCGCGTAGCGCCTGAACGCCACCCGGATAGGTTTTTTTAAGCTGCTCAAGCTCCAGTGCAATTGCCATGAATTTAACTTACCTTCAGTTCTTACACACGTTGTGTGGTTTCATTAAAAGTCGGGTTACCCTATAGTAGCGCAACGCAATTACTCGGTTACAGGTCGCTAACCTCCATGAACAACATAGATACACTCATCAGCAACAATGCACTATGGTCAAAAATGCTGGTGGAGGAAGACCCCGGATTTTTTGGAAAACTCGCACAGGCACAGAACCCGCGCTTTCTCTGGATTGGTTGTTCCGACAGCCGCGTACCTGCCGAGCGCCTGACCGGCCTCGAACCCGGCGAACTGTTTGTTCACCGTAACGTTGCCAACCTGGTGATTCACACCGACCTCAACTGCCTTTCAGTGGTTCAGTATGCCGTTGACGTTCTGGAAGTCGAGCACATCATTATTTGCGGCCACTACGGCTGCGGCGGCGTGCAGGCGGCGGTTGAAAACCCGGAGCTGGGTTTAATTGATAACTGGCTTCTGCACATCCGCGATATCTGGTTCAAACATAGCTCACTGCTGGGTGAAATGCCGCAGGAGCGCCGCATGGATACCCTGTGCGAGCTGAACGTGATGGAGCAGGTGTATAACCTTGGGCATTCAACCATCATGCAGTCGGCGTGGAAGCGCGGGCAAAAGGTTTCTATCCACGGCTGGGCGTATGGTATTCATGATGGCCTGCTGCGCAATCTGGAAGTAACCGCCACCAACCGCGAAACGCTGGAGCAGCGTTACCGTTCGGGGATTGCCAACCTCAAGCTTAAGCACGTCAATCATAAATAAGTGGTCGTTAAAAAGCCGGGTGGCGGCTGCGCCTTACCCGGCCTACATATGCCTTCGTAGGCCCGGTAAGCGTAGCGCCACCGGGCAAAAAACCGCAATTACTCGTCCAGCAATACCACTTTCCCAACATACGGCAGATGACGATAACGCTGCGCGTAGTCAATGCCGTAACCCACCACGAACTCGTCCGGGATGGAGAAGCCCACGAACTCAACCGGCACCTGCACTTCACGACGCTCCGGTTTATCCAGCAGCGTACAAATCGCCAGTGATTTTGGCTCGCGCAGGCTCAGGATCTCGCGCACTTTTGAAAGGGTGTTGCCGGAGTCGATGATGTCCTCAACGATCAGCACATCTTTGCCACGAATATCTTCATCCAGATCTTTCAGGATTTTCACATCACGGGTTGTGGACATGCCGCTGCCGTAGCTGGAGGCGGTCATAAAATCGACCTCGTGTGGCACCTGCACTTCACGGCACAGGTCCGCCATGAACATGAAAGAGCCACGCAACAGACCGACCAGCACCATTTCGCTGCCGCTGTCCTTGTAATGTTCGGTGATTTGACGACCCAGTTCGGCGATACGCGCTTTGATCTCGGCTTCCGGGATCATCACTTCAACAGTATGTTTCATATTGCTAACCATATGATTTTAATGAAAATCTCTCAATGCAGATGAATTAATCTCCGGCATTGATACGCAAGCCCGCCATTATACCAGTAAATGGATAACCGGGGCGTATGAGTTATAAAAAGCAAATATTGTGATTCCGATCACACTTGTTAATACCTATAATTAGTTGCTAGCAAATTATTAACAAAAACTGACGAGTACACTTTCTATGGCTGAAACAAACTCTAAACAGCCGCGTCTACTGGTGACACTAACAGCGTTATTCGCCGCCTTCTGCGGCTTGTACCTGTTAATCGGTGGCGTCTGGCTGGTCGCGATCGGCGGCTCCTGGTACTACCCGATTGCGGGCCTGGTTATGCTTGGCGTAACCGTCCTGCTCTGGCGTAGAAAACAATCCGCACTGTGGCTGTATGCCGCACTCCTCCTTGCCACGATGATCTGGGGCGTCTGGGAAGTCGGTTTCGACTTCTGGGCACTGACGCCTCGCAGCGATATCCTGGTCTTCTTCGGTATTTGGCTGATCCTGCCGTTCGTCTGGCGTCGCCTGATTGTCCCTTCCAGCGGTGCGGTTGCGGCCCTGCTGGTGGCGTTGTTAATCAGCGGCGGCATTCTGACCTGGGCCGGCTTTAACGATCCGCAGGAGATCAACGGTACGCTGAACGCGGAATCCACGCCTGCTGCGGCTATCTCGCAGGTGGCGGACGGCGACTGGCCAGCGTATGGCCGTAACCAGGAAGGTCAACGTTACTCCCCGCTGAAGCAGATCAACGCCGATAACGTGAAAAACCTGAAGGAAGCCTGGGTATTCCGTACCGGCGACCTGAAAATGCCGAACGATCCGGGCGAGCTGACCAACGAAGTGACGCCAATTAAAGTGGGCGACATGCTTTACCTGTGTACGGCGCACCAGCGTCTGTTCGCGCTCGACGCGGCCACCGGTAAAGAGAAATGGCACTTCGATCCACAGCTGAACTCTAACCCGTCGTTCCAGCACATCACCTGCCGTGGCGTCTCTTACCACGAAGCGCGTGCCGATAATGCCAGCCCGGAAGTCATTGCCGACTGTCCTCGCCGCATTATGCTGCCGGTGAACGATGGCCGTCTGTTCGCCATCAATGCCGAAACGGGCAAGCTGTGCGAAACCTTCGCCAACAAAGGCATCCTGAACCTGCAGACCAACATGCCGGACACCACGCCGGGTCTGTATGAACCAACTTCACCGCCAATCATCACCGATAAAGCCATCGTGATTGCCGGTTCGGTAACGGATAACTTCTCCACGCGCGAAACCTCCGGCGTCATCCGTGGTTTTGACGTGAACACCGGTAAACTGCTGTGGGCCTTCGACCCGGGTGCGAAAGATCCAAACGCGATCCCGTCGGACGAGCACACCTTTACCTTCAACTCGCCGAACTCCTGGGCACCGGCAGCGTATGACGCGAAGCTGGACCTGGTTTACCTGCCGATGGGCGTCACCACGCCGGACATCTGGGGCGGCAACCGCACGCCGGAGCAGGAGCGTTATGCCAGCTCTATCCTGGCGCTGAATGCGACGACCGGTAAACTGGCATGGAGCTACCAGACCGTTCACCACGATCTGTGGGACATGGATATGCCGTCCCAGCCGACGCTGGCGGACATTACCGTTAACGGCAAAACCGTGCCGGTGATTTACGCCCCGGCGAAAACCGGCAACATCTTCGTGCTGGACCGTCGTAACGGCGAGCTGGTTGTGCCTGCACCGGAAAAACCGGTCCCGCAGGGTGCGGCCAAGGGCGACTACGTCACCAAAACGCAGCCGTTCTCTGACCTGAGCTTCCGTCCGAAGAAAGACCTCAGCGGTGCAGACATGTGGGGTGCCACTATGTTTGATCAGCTGGTGTGCCGCGTAATGTTCCATCAACTGCGCTATGAAGGCATCTTTACGCCGCCGTCTGAGCAAGGCACGCTGGTCTTCCCGGGCAACCTGGGGATGTTCGAGTGGGGCGGTATCTCCGTTGACCCTAACCGTCAGGTGGCGATTGCCAACCCAATGGCGCTGCCGTTCGTTTCCCGTCTGATCCCTCGCGGTCCGGGTAACCCGATGGAGCAGCCGAAAGACGCGAAAGGCAGCGGTACCGAAGCCGGTATCCAGCCGCAGTATGGCGTACCGTTTGGCGTGACCCTGAACCCGTTCCTGTCTCCGTTTGGTCTGCCGTGTAAACAGCCTGCCTGGGGGTATATCTCAGGTCTGGATCTGAAAACCAACCAGATCGTATGGAAAAAACGTATTGGTACGCCACAGGACAGCATGCCGTTCCCGATGCCGGTTCCGGTGCCGTTCAATATGGGTATGCCGATGCTGGGTGGCCCAATCTCCACCGCCGGTAACGTGCTGTTCATCGCGGCAACCGCAGATAACTACCTGCGCGCGTACAACATGACCAACGGTGAGAAACTGTGGCAAGGCCGTCTGCCAGCCGGTGGACAGGCAACGCCGATGACCTATGAAGTGAATGGCAAGCAGTACGTTGTCATCTCTGCGGGTGGTCACGGTTCGTTTGGCACGAAGATGGGCGACTATATTGTCGCGTATGCGTTGCCGGACGACGCAAAATAAAAGCAAAACGGCAACTTCGGTTGCCGTTTTTAGTTTTTGCACCCTCTCCCCGTGGGAGAGGGCCGGGGTGAGGGCATCAGGCCGCGCTGATTTACACCGTGAACCCCAGCATCATCCCCGTATCTTCATGCTCTAGCAGATGACAGTGCGCCATATAGGCAAACTCCTTCGGTGCCTCATGGTCGAACTTTACCAGCACCTCGCTGACACCGCCTTCCACTCTCACCGTATCTTTCCAGCCTGCTCGATGCGCTTCCGGCGCTTTACCGTTCTCAGACAGAATGCGGAACTGCGTGCCGTGGATATGGAACGGGTGAAGCATCATGTCGCCTTCGCCGGAGATCACCCAGCGCTCGAATTGCCCCTTCGTGGCAGCAAACATCGGCGTATTCATATCAAACGCTTTGCCGTTGATCATGTTGGCGTTGTGGAAATCAAACCCGTGACCGCCGTGATTCATGTTCCCCATGCCGCCCATTTTGCCGTGGTCCATATTCATATGGCCCATCATCTGGCCGTGGTGCATTCCCGCCATGGCCTGATTGCCGTACTTCTTCATCAGCGCCTGCATGCCCATCATGTCGAGCATCGGGTCCATGGAAAGCTGGAGTTTGCGCTGCGTAAGCCCGTCAAGAGACGGGAGTGCTGGCAGCGCGGCTAAGGTATCCGGCAGCGTACCGGAGGCGGTAATCAGCAGCGGCTGAATGCGCAGCACCGGATGCGGCTTATCAAACGGCGCCACGGCCATCCCCATCTGGCTGACCGGCAGGGTCACCAGGTCAAACGGTTTGCCGTCACTGATATCCACCAGCACCTCAAAGCGTTCGCCCATCAGCATCGGCAGCTCGCTCACCTTCACCGGCTCCGGCAGCAGGCCGCCGTCGCTCGCCACCACGTAGAGCGGGCGTTTATCGCTCGCGGCAAAGTTTAGCGAGCGGGCGTTGCAGCCGTTGAGCAGGCGCAGGCGCAGCCAGCCCTTCGGGGCCGCGTGCTGCGGATAGATCGCGCCGTTGGCCAGCAGCGTATCGCCAAACCAGCCGACCGCCGCGCTCATTACGTCGAGCTGATAGTCAATTTGCCCGTCGGCGGTAAATTTTTTGTCCTGCACAATCACCGGCACGTCGTCGATGCCCCACTGTTTCGGCAGGCGCAGCAGGCGACTTTCATCGTCTTCAATCAGCACCAGCCCCGCCAGCCCCATAGCCACCTGATGGCCCGTTTTGCCGTGCTGATGCGGATGGAACCAGCAGGTCGCCGCACGCTGATCCGGCGTAAAAGTGACGCTGCGCGTACCACCGGCCTTGATGACGCCCTGCGGCCCGCCGTCCACCTCGCCCGGCACTTCCAGCCCGTGCCAGTGCAGGGTCGTCTCCTCGGCGAGCGTGTTGTGGATATCCACCGTCACCGCTTTCCCTTTGCGTAACTGAAGCGCTGGGCCGAGCAAATTGCCGTTATAGCCCCACGTTGTCGCGCTGTGCCCGCCGAAGGTCGTTTTACCGGCCTGAACAACGAGCTGAATACGGCTACGGGCGTCTGCGGTCAGTAAGTCAGGGATGGGTAAGGCAGGCCTGTCAGCCGCGAAAACGGCGCGGCTCCAGAGTGGTAATGCGCTGGCAGCCCCCAGCGCAGCGGAATACTTTAAAAAATCACGACGTTGCATGTTCATTTCCTTATTTCCAGCCGGCGATCTTTTGAGCATAAACCCTCCCCTTACCGGAAGGTCAAGCACGGCGGCAATAATAAAGATCGTCGCACTGGCATCAAGTATGCTAACGTTAATTTTCCGTGAAGAAGTGGTAGAAGCAATGAAGACGTTTTTCAGGACAATTTTGTTCGGTAGCCTGATGGCAATGTGTGCGAACAGCTATGCGCTCAGTGAAAATGAAGCGGAAGATATGGCCGATTTAACGGCGGTTTTTGTATTCCTGAAAAATGATTGTGGCTACCAGAATTTACCCAACGGGCAAATTCGCCGCGCGCTGGTCTTTTTTGCCCAGCAAAACCAGTGGGATCTCAGCAACTACGACAGCTTTGACATGAAGGCGCTCGGTGAAGACAGCTACCGTGACTTGAGCGGTATTGGCATTCCCACGGCTAAAAAATGCAAAGCGCTGGCTCGCGATTCACTCAGCCTGCTCGCCTACGTTAAATAATCTTCCCGACGCCCCCCTGTTAAACCTATAACCGTGCAACCACGGTTATAGTTAGCTATCATGTTTCGCTCATTTTTTGTGAGTGTTACGGATGTTAACAAAGGAGGAGTCCGCGTATGGCCGACCACACGTTGTGGCATGAAACACTGCATGACCAGTTTGGTCAGTACTTTGCCGTTGATAACGTGCTCTATCATGAGAAAACCGATCACCAGGATCTGATCATCTTCGAGAATGCCGCCTTTGGCCGCGTCATGGCGCTGGATGGCGTCGTGCAAACGACCGAGCGGGATGAGTTTATCTATCATGAGATGATGACCCACGTCCCGCTGCTGGCCCACGGACACGCGAAGCATGTTCTGATTATCGGCGGCGGCGACGGCGCAATGCTGCGTGAAGTTTCCCGCCATCAGTCCATTGAAACCATCACCATGGTGGAAATCGATGCGGGCGTGGTCTCTTTCTGCCGCCAGTACCTGCCCAACCACAATGCCGGTAGCTATGACGATCCGCGCTTCAAGCTGGTGATTGACGACGGCGTTAACTTCGTTAATCAAACCACGCAAACCTTTGACGTGATTATCTCCGACTGTACCGACCCTATCGGCCCGGGCGCGTCGCTGTTTACCTCTTCGTTCTACGAAGGCTGCAAACGTTGCCTGAACCCTGGCGGCATTTTTGTGGCGCAAAACGGCGTCTGCTTCCTGCAGCAGGATGAAGCCCTCGACAGCCATCGTAAGCTGAGCACCTATTTCGGCGACGTCAGCTTCTATCAGGCGGCCATTCCGACGTACTACGGCGGGATCATGACCTTTGCCTGGGCGACGGATAACGACGTGCTGCGTCATCTCTCCACCGAAATTATCCAGGCCCGCTTCCATCAGGCCGGGCTCACGTGCCGCTACTACAATCCGGCTATTCATACCGCAGCGTTTGCTTTACCGCAGTACCTGCAAGACGCATTATCCACTAAGGGGGTGAGCTAATTGAAAAAGCTTAAACTGCATGGCTTTAACAACCTGACCAAAAGCCTGAGTTTTTGTATTTACGATATCTGCTATGCCAAAACAGCGGAAGAACGCGATGGTTACATCGCCTATATCGATGAACTCTACAACGCCAACCGTCTGACCGAGATCCTGTCAGAAACCTGCTCGATTATTGGTGCCAATATCCTGAACATCGCCCGACAGGATTATGAGCCTCAGGGCGCCAGCGTGACCATTCTGGTCAGCGAAGAGCCGGTCGACCCGCAGCTTATCGACAAAACCGAACACCCGGGCCCGCTGCCGGAAGTGGTCGTCGCCCATCTGGATAAAAGCCATATCTGCGTTCACACCTACCCGGAAAGCCACCCCGAAGGCGGGCTGTGTACCTTCCGCGCGGATATTGAAGTGTCGACCTGCGGCGTGATTTCACCGCTGAACGCGCTGAACTATTTAATCCACCAGCTGGAATCCGACATCGTCACCATTGATTATCGCGTACGCGGTTTTACCCGTGATATCAATGGCATGAAGCACTTCATCGACCACGAGATAAACTCCATTCAGAACTTTATGTCCGAGGACATGAAATCACTGTACGACATGATGGACGTGAACGTGTATCAGGAAAACATCTTCCATACCAAGATGATGCTTAAAGAGTTCGACCTTAAGCACTACATGTTCCACACCAGGCCGGAAGATTTGAGCGAAGAAGAGCGTAAGGTCATTACCGACCTGCTCTGGAAAGAGATGCGCGAAATCTACTACGGCCGCAATATTCCGACCGTGTAAGTGTTGCCCGAAGCAGGGACGCTTCGGGGAGTTACTTCTGTTTCATAAACTCACGGTAGGCATTCACTACCTGCAGGAAGTCTTCCACGCCGCACAGCGACAGGCTCTCTTCGTCGTAGTAGCTCATCCCCTCTTCCATCTCGTCACCTGAAAACTCGAGCTGGTTGGCACGCACCATGACCTCTTCGCCATCCATCCACAGCGTGTATTCATGCCCGGCGCGTTGCCAGGAGCGTTCACTGCCTTTCACCGTATTTGCCGCCTGTTCGACTTCATCCAGCAGCGAGAGATTCTCTTTCACCTCTTCGTTAAACCAGTGTCCAACGGCTTCATGCCCCATCGACATGCGCACTTTCACCACGCCGGTGATATCGCGCAAAAATTCGTAATCCATAGCGTTTTCCTCTGCAAAGCCATTAGGGTAATTATCGCAGCAGAGAGAAAGAAAAAAAGCGGGAGAGGCAGGAGGAATGAAAATAAAAAAGAATCCCCCCTCACCCTAACCCTCTCCCCAAAGGGGAGAGGGGCTGGGGGTGAGGGGTCGTTTTTTATACCGCCGTCTGGAAGATAACCCCGTCGGCCTTCTCGGTGTACTGAGAGAGCTGGTCGAAGTTCAGATAGCGATAGGTATCTACCGCCGTCTTATCCACCTGAGCCACGAAGGTCTGGTACTCTTCCGGCGTTGGCAGTTTGCCGATCAGCGCCGCAACCGCCGCCAGCTCCGCAGAGGCCAGGTAGACGTTCGCACCGGTACCTAAACGGTTCGGGAAGTTACGGGTTGAGGTGGAGACCACAGTCGCACCGTCAGCCACGCGCGCCTGGTTGCCCATACACAGGGAACAGCCAGGGATTTCGATACGCGCACCGCTCTTACCAAACACGCTGTAGTAACCCTCTTCAGTCAGCTGCGCCGCATCCATACGGGTTGGCGGTGCCACCCACAGGCGGGTCGGCAGCTGGCCTTTGTGAGTATCCAGCAGTTTACCGGCAGCTCGGAAGTGGCCGATGTTGGTCATACAGGAACCGATGAACACTTCATCGATCTTATCACCCTGCACGTCAGACAGCAGACGCGCATCGTCCGGATCGTTCGGCGCACACAGGATTGGCTCTTTGATATCCGCCAGATCGATGTCGATCACCGCCGCGTACTCTGCGTCTGCGTCAGCTTCCAGCAGCTGCGGATCCGCCAGCCATTTTTCCATGCCCTGAATACGACGCTCCAGCGTACGACGATCGCCGTAGCCTTCTGCAATCATCCACTTCAGCAGCACGATGTTGGAGGTCAGATACTCAATAATCGGCTCTTTGTTCAGCTTGATGGTACAGCCCGCCGCAGAACGCTCGGCGGAGGCATCGGTCAGCTCGAACGCCTGCTCCACTTTTAGATCCGGCAAACCTTCAATTTCCAGAATGCGGCCAGAGAAGATGTTTTTCTTCCCTTTCTTCTCAACGGTCAGCAGGCCCTGTTTAATCGCATACAGCGGGATCGCGTGAACCAGGTCGCGCAGGGTGATGCCCGGCTGCATTTTGCCTTTGAAGCGCACCAGCACCGATTCCGGCATATCCAGCGGCATTACGCCGGTCGCGGCAGCAAATGCCACCAGACCGGAGCCCGCCGGGAAGGAGATACCAATTGGGAAACGGGTATGGGAGTCACCGCCGGTACCCACGGTGTCGGGCAGCAGCATGCGGTTCAGCCAGGAGTGGATAACGCCGTCTCCCGGACGCAAAGATACGCCGCCGCGGTTCATGATGAAGTCTGGCAGCGTGTGGTGCGTAGTGACGTCAACCGGCTTCGGATACGCCGCCGTGTGGCAGAAGGACTGCATTACCAGGTCTGAAGAGAAGCCCAGGCATGCCAGATCTTTCAGTTCGTCACGGGTCATTGGACCTGTGGTGTCCTGAGAACCCACGGAGGTCATCTTTGGTTCGCAGTACGCGCCAGGACGGATACCGGCTACGCCGCACGCGCGACCGACCATTTTCTGTGCCAGCGAGAAGCCGCGGTTGCTTTCGGCCACATCTTTCGCGTGACGGAAAACGTCGGAGTGCGGCAGACCCAGCGCTTCACGCGCTTTGGTGGTCAGGCCGCGGCCGATGATCAGCGGAATACGGCCACCGGCACGCACTTCGTCGATCAGCACGTCGGTTTTCAGCTCGAAGCTTGCCAGCAGTTCATTGGTTTCGTGGTTGCGCACTTCGCCTTTATACGGGTAAACGTCAATGACGTCGCCCATGTTCAGGTTGCTCACATCCACTTCAATTGGCAGCGCGCCCGCATCTTCCATGGTGTTGAAGAAGATTGGCGCAATTTTTCCACCGAGGCACAGACCGCCGCCGCGCTTGTTCGGCACGTGCGGAATGTCGTCGCCCATGAACCACAGCACGGAGTTGGTGGCGGATTTACGGGAAGAGCCGGTACCGACAACGTCACCGACATAAGCCAGCGGGAAACCTTTCTTCTGAAGCGCTTCGATCTGTTTGATCGGGCCAACAGCGCCTGGCTGATCAGGCTCAATGCCTTCACGGGCGTTTTTCAGCATCGCCAGAGCATGCAGTGGGATATCCGGGCGAGACCACGCGTCCGGTGCCGGAGAGAGGTCGTCGGTGTTGGTTTCACCGGTCACCTTAAAGACGGTCACCGTGATTTTTTCAGCCAGAGCTGGACGGTTCAGGAACCATTCGGCATCAGCCCAGGACTGCATCACCTGCTTCGCATAGACGTTGCCCGCTTTGGCTTTTTCTTCTACGTCGTAGAAGTTATCGAACATCAGCAGCGTGGAAGAGAGCGCTTTAGCAGCAATTGGTGCCAGCTTGTCGTTATCCAGCGCGTCAATCAGCGGATGAATGTTGTAACCACCCTGCATGGTGCCGAGCAGTTCAATGGCTTTTTCAGGAGTAACCAGTGGGGAGGTGGCTTCGCCCTTGGCGATAGCAGCAAGGAATCCGGCTTTTACGTAGGCAGCTTCATCTACGCCAGGCGGTACGCGGTTGATCAACAGATCTAACAGGAATTCTTCTTCGCCCTTAGGCGGGTTCTTCAGCAGCTCGACGAGCGCGGCCATTTGGGTTGCATCTAAAGGTTTGGGTACAATTCCCTCGGCGGCACGTTCTGCTACGTGCTTACGGTATTCTTCTAGCACGACGGTTCTCCTCGCTCTCATTGTCATATGCGGCGGGCGTTCTCTTCACGCTCCTGTGAGACAGCAGTTTGTAGGATAAATGCCCGATACCGCGTCGGGCAGCATAGCAGGATTTCTGCACAGTGTTAATCCGTTTACAAAAAAGCAACATTAAAAAATTTGCTGAATCGTTAAGCATGGTATAGCGGGGAGACGAGAGGAATTTTGGGTACAAAAAAACCGCCTGGTAGCGGTTTATTTGTTGCCTTGCGGTGGTAGCACACCGGGCTGGCAGATTTGCGGCAATGCACTCGGCATGAATAATGCTCCTGAGTATGCAGATCCGCAAGCACATATTTTGTGTTTACGAGCCGCCATCCAGTTTTGAATGTAAAAGGATGAAACTGCATTTCACCTCTTTTCAGTCCATTTCGGCTGTAATACTGTTGCCCCCGGCCTGCTTCGCTGGTGTAGCAACCAGTCACCGGGCCCGGAAGCAGTTCCGTAACCTACGCGGCAATGTACTCATTTGCCTGGTTCTGCCTTTCCCGGTGAAGAAGGAACCCGCGTAGCCTGTACAGGAACGCACGCAATGGAGATGCGAATCACTGCGCTGATCGTTGCGATCGGTTTACTGCTTACCGCACTGCACGGTGGCTGGAATATTTCCGACATCACGGTGCTGTTTGTCGTCAACCTCGGCAACTAGCTGCTGGCCGCTCGTAAGAGCGGCCTTCTGAATTCCCTGTGGTTTTTCCCGCATCGCATATAATTGTGTAATAAATACTCACACTCTTTATCCGGACGTACCAGACGCTTCCCAATAAAAGTCAAAACAGTAAAAGACGGGTGAATAATACTCACGCCAACCGTAACGCCTCACGGCACAGCGCTTGTCTCGTTGGAGTCATTTTATGAAGTTGCCCTTTAAGCCACATCTGCTTGTCCTTCTGTGCAGTGCCGGGCTGTTTGCCGCCTCAGGCGTCATGTTTGTCAAAGGCCGCGCAACGGAGCCCGCTGCGCCAGCCACCGTCGCACAACAACCGGCTGCACCGGTGCCTGCCGCAGCCCAGCCCGCCCCTGTCGCTGCGCCAACCTACACTGCGGCGCAAATCGATCAATGGGTTGCGCCCATCGCGCTCTACCCGGATGCCCTGCTGTCGCAGATTTTAATGGCGTCAACCTACCCGTCTAACGTTATCCAGGCAGCGCAGTGGTCCAAAGACAACCCTAAAATGGAGGGAGACGCCGCGATTCAGGCCGTTGCCAGCCAGCCGTGGGATCCCAGCGTAAAATCGCTGGTCGCGTTCCCTCAACTGATGTCCCTGATGGGTGAAAACCCGCCGTGGGTACAAAATTTGGGTGATGCGTTTCTCGCACAACCGAAAGACGTGATGGATTCCGTTCAACGCCTGCGCGCGCTGGCACAGAAGACCGGCGCCTTACAATCGACGCCTCAGCAGACGGTCACCACCGTGACAAAACCCGCATCGGCCAAAACCAGCACCACCGAGGCAACGACAACCGCAGCAACAACACCCGCACCGGCCCCAACGGTGATCAAAATAGAATCTGCCGATCCGCAGGTCGTTTACGTCCCCACCTACAACCCCAATACGGTTTACGGGACCTGGCCAAACACCGCCTATCCGCCCACCTACCTCCCACCCTCACCCGGGGAGCAGTTTGGCAACAGCTTCGTAAACGGTTTAGGTTTCAGCCTGGGCGTCGCCACCACCTATGCCATCTTCAGCAATATCGACTGGGATGATGACGATGACTGGGATCATCATCATGACGACTGGGATAATCACGGCGGCTATAACCGCAACGGTGATAACAACATCAATATTAACGTTGAGAACTTCAATAAGATCAGCGGCCAGCGACTGACGGACGCCAACCGTACCTGGCAGCACAACCCGGCCTATCGTGAAGGTGTGCCCTACCCGACTAACCAGCTCAACACGCGCTTCCACTCCACTAACACAGCTACAGGGCTCAGTTCAACGCAGCAAAAACCGGTTAATCGTGATAGCCAGCGTCAGGCTGCCCTTAGTCAGATGGAGAAATCCACGGGCAAAACGTTCCCCCAAACGGCGCGTCCGGGAAGTAAAGATGTGCAGCGTCAGGCTTCAGCCGAACAGCTGAAGCAGATTTCTCAGCGCAATAACTACCGTGGCTATGACACCAAACCGCAAACGGCGAAGCGGACCACTACGCAGCAGCGAGAAAACCGCCAGACCGCCGCACAAAGACAAGAGAAACGGGTTTCCCAGCCTGCACAGCAACGCGCACACCAGCAGCGAAGCAGCCAGCCCCGTGCCAATGCGCTGAGCGGCAACGACAGCCGCTCCGCGAACTGGCAGGCGCAGCAGCAGCGCGGTGCGCAAAGCCGGCAGCTCGCTGCTCGTCAACATCAGCCGCGCCAGTTCTCTGGCGAACGCGCTGAACGCCGTGAATTCCGTCATCGTTAAGGAAGCCGACATGAAACGTAACTTACTCAGTGGAATGGTGTTGTTCATGGTCTCGGCGACCGTTATGGCGCAGCAGTCGTTCAGTTCGCCAGAACAGGCGACCAATGCGCTGGCAAGCGCCATCAGTGAGCAAAACGAAAGTGCCATGAACAACCTGCTCGGTGAAAACTGGCGCGATTTTCTGCCACCTGAAGGTGTTGATCCTGATGCGGTCGATCGCTTCCTGCGCGACTGGAAAGTGCGTCATAACACCGTTGTCGAAGGGGATACGGCGCATCTTGTGGTCGGCGACAGCGGCTGGCAGCTTCCCATTCCGGTAATCAAAACCGCCTCCGGCTGGCAATTTGACATCAAAGAAGGGGCCGAGGAGATCCTGACCCGCGAAATTGGACGTAACGAGCTCGCCGCCATTGATGCTTTACATGCCTACGTGGATGCCCAGCAGAGCTATTTTGCGATGAATCAGAAATACGCGCAGAAAATTGTCAGCTCTGAAGGGAAAAAGGACGGTCTGTACTGGCCCGTTTCGCCTGGCGAAGCGCCAAGCCCGCTTGGCCCGGCATTCAGTCCGAAAGAGCCGGGTGCGGGATACCACGGCTATCGCTTCCGCATCCTGCCGGATGACAACGGTTTTGCGATGGTGGCCTGGCCGGTTAGCTATGGTCAAACGGGCGTAATGAGCTTCGTGATAAACCAGGATGATAAAGTATATCAGTCAGACCTTGGCAGCGATTCGGCGCAGAAGGCGCAGGCTCTCGCCGCATACCATCCGGATAAAACCTGGCAGCCTGTCACACCCTGAACGCGACGCATAAAAAAAAGCGGCCTCAGGCCGCTTTTTTCATCTGAAGAAACTTATTTCTTCTTCGCTTTCGCGTTTGGCAGGTCGGTGATGCTACCTTCAAACACTTCTGCCGCCAGGCCCACGGACTCATGCAGAGTCGGGTGAGCGTGGATGGTCAGCGCGATGTCTTCCGCGTCGCAGCCCATTTCGATAGCCAGACCGATTTCACCCAGCAGCTCGCCGCCGTTGGTACCGACAATCGCACCACCGATGACGCGGTGAGTCTCTTTGTCGAAGATCAGTTTGGTCATACCGTCTGCGCAGTCGGACGCGATAGCACGGCCAGAAGCAGCCCACGGGAAGGTGGCGGTTTCGTAGCTGATGCCTTTCTCTTTCGCTTCTTTCTCGGTCAGACCGACCCATGCCACTTCTGGCTCGGTGTAGGCGATAGATGGGATCACTTTCGGATCGAAGTAGTGCTTCATGCCAGCGATAACTTCAGCGGCAACGTGACCTTCGTGAACACCTTTGTGCGCCAGCATTGGCTGACCGACGATATCGCCGATAGCAAAGATGTGCGGCACGTTAGTGCGCAGCTGTTTGTCAACGCGGATAAAGCCACGGTCGTCCACTTCCACGCCAGCTTTGCCCGCGTCGAGGTTTTTACCGTTCGGCACACGGCCGATAGCCACCAGCACGGCGTCGTAACGCTGTGGTTCGGATGGGGCTTTTTTGCCTTCCATGGAAACGTAAATACCGTCTTCTTTCGCTTCAACGGCAGTCACTTTGGTTTCCAGCATCAGGTTGAATTTCTTGCTGATGCGCTTGGTGAAGACTTTAACGATGTCTTTGTCGGCAGCCGGGATAACCTGGTCGAACATTTCAACCACGTCGATCTGTGAACCCAGCGCATGGTACACGGTACCCATTTCCAGACCGATGATACCGCCGCCCATAACCAGCAGACGCTCAGGAACGGTTTTCAGCTCCAGGGCATCGGTGGAATCCCACACGCGTGGATCTTCATGTGGAATGAACGGCAGTTCGATTGGGCGAGAGCCTGCCGCGATGATCGCGTTGTCGAAGTTGATCACGGTTTTGCCGTTTTCGCCTTCCACTTCCAGGGTGTTCGCACCGGTGAATTTACCCAGACCGTTGACCACTTTCACCTTACGGCCTTTGGCCATACCCGCCAGACCGCCGGTCAGCTGAGTGATAACTTTCTCTTTCCAGGTACGAATTTTGTCGATATCGGTTTTCGGCTCGCCGAAGACGATACCGTGTTCAGCCAGCGCTTTGGCTTCTTCGATAACTTTCGCTACGTGCAGCAGCGCTTTAGAAGGGATACAGCCGACGTTCAGACAAACACCGCCGAGGGTGCTGTAACGTTCTACGATGACGGTTTCCAGACCTAAATCCGCTGCGCGGAATGCTGCGGAGTAACCTGCCGGGCCTGCCCCAAGTACTACGACCTGAGTTTTGATTTCTGTGCTCATCATGACCTCTTAATTTATACCCGTCGTCCACCGGGTCGTTCTATCCGCTCGCATTTTACAAAATTGTTAACAATTTTGAAACAACAAACGGCTCACGAATTATCGCTTTCGCCGATAACCTCACAACCACCAAGAGGTTACCAGAAAAAAGCCGGCCGATTGGCCGGCTTTTCGATTACATCACCAGGCGGCGAATGTCGCTCAGGGTGTTGTTGATGATGGTGATGAAACGCGCACCATCAGCACCGTCGATCACGCGGTGGTCGAAGGACAGAGAGATTGGCATCATCAGACGCGGCACGAACTCTTTGCCATTCCACACCGGCTCCATCGCGGACTTGGACACACCAAGGATAGCCACTTCCGGCGCGTTAACAATCGGCGCGAAATGGGTGGTACCCAGGCCGCCGATGCTGGAGATAGTGAAGCAGCCGCCCTGCATTTCGCCGGCAGTCAGCTTACCATCACGCGCTTTCTTGGAGATGGTGGTCAGTTCACGGGACAGCTCGGTAATGCTCTTCTTGTTCACGTCCTTGAAGACCGGAACAACCAGACCATTTGGCGTATCTACCGCAACACCGATATTGATGTATTTCTTCAGCGTCAGCTTCTGGCCGTCTTCGGACAGGGAGCTGTTGAAGCGTGGCATCTGCTCCAGGGCAGCGGCAACGGCTTTCATGATGAAGACCACTGGGGTGAATTTCACGTCCAGTTTACGCTTCTCAGCTTCGGCGTTCTGCTGTTTACGGAACGCTTCCAGATCGGTGATATCGGTTTTGTCGAAGTGCGTAACGTGCGGGATCATCACCCAGTTACGGCTCAGGTTCGCACCAGAGATTTTCTGGATACGGCCCAGCTCCACTTCTTCGATTTCGCCGAACTTGCTGAAGTCCACTTTCGGCCATGGCAGCATACCCGGGATACCGCCGCCAGCGGCTGCAGCTGGTGCAGCTTCGGCGCGTTTCACCGCATCTTTCACGTAAGCCTGAACGTCTTCGCGCAGGATACGACCCTTACGGCCGGTTCCTTTCACTTTCGCCAGGTTCACACCGAACTCGCGCGCCAGGCGACGAATCAGCGGAGTTGCGTGGACGTAAGCGTCGTTTTCAGCGAACTCAGATTTGCCTTCCGCTTTCGCAGCAGGGGCAGCAGCTGGTTTAGCAGCCTGAGCCGGTGCAGCAGCCGGTGCCGGAGCTGCAGCTGCAGCCGGAGCGGCGGCAGGCGCAGCGCCTTCCACTTCGAAGACCATGATCAGAGAGCCGGTAGACACTTTGTCGCCAGTGCTGATTTTGATCTCTTTAACGGTACCGGCGAACGGCGCTGGCACTTCCATAGAAGCTTTGTCGCCTTCAACGGTGATCAGTGACTGTTCAGCGGCAACTTTGTCGCCCACTTTTACCATCACTTCGGTCACTTCAACTTCGTCACCGCCGATGTCCGGAACGTTAACGTCTTTCGCGCCGCCAGCCGCCGCTGGTGCAGCAGCCTGAGCCGGCGCAGCGGCCTGTGCAGGCGCGGCAGCTGGGGCAGCACCCGCCACTTCGAAGATCATGATAAGCGACCCGGTAGACACTTTGTCACCGGTGTTGATCTTGATCTCTTTAACGGTACCGGCGAACGGCGCTGGCACTTCCATAGAGGCTTTGTCGCCTTCTACGGTGATCAGTGACTGTTCAGCCGCAACGGTGTCGCCCACTTTCACCTGGATTTCGGTGACTTCAACTTCGTCACCGCCGATGTCAGGCACGTTAACTTCTTTCGCTGCCGCGGCCGCTGCTGGAGCAGCAGCAGGAGCGGCTTCTTTCTTCTCTTCCTGCGCAGGTGCAGCAGCTGCTGCACCGTCGGCGGAATCGAAAATCATGATCAGTTTGCCAGTCTCGGTTTTATCGCCAACAGAGACTTTGATCTCTTTAACGATGCCAGCCTGAGGAGACGGGACTTCCATAGAGGCTTTATCGCCTTCTACGGTGATCAGCGACTGTTCAGCTTCAACTTTGTCGCCCACTTTGACCAGGATCTCGGTGATTTCAACTTCATCAGCCCCGATGTCCGGTACATTGATTTCGATAGCCATTATTCTTTTACCTCTTACGCCAGACGCGGGTTAACTTTTTCTGCATCGATGTTGAATTTGGTGATTGCGTCTGCAACCACTTTCTTATCGATTTCGCCACGTTTAGCCAGTTCGCCCAGTGCTGCTACAACCACGTAAGAAGCATCAACTTCGAAGTGGTGACGCAGGTTTTCGCGGCTGTCAGAACGACCGAAGCCGTCAGTACCCAGTACGCGATAATCATCCGCTGGAACGTAAGTACGAACCTGCTCAGCGAACAGTTTCATATAGTCAGTAGACGCCACCGCTGGTGCATCGTTCATCACCTGAGCGATGTACGGAACGCGTGGAGTTTCCATTGGGTGCAGCATGTTCCAGCGCTCACAATCCTGGCCATCACGCGCCAGCTCAGTGAAGGAGGTTACAGAGTACACGTCGGAACCCACACCGTAGTCTTTCGCCAGGATCTGCGCTGCTTCACGGACGTGACGCAGGATAGAACCGGAGCCCAGCAGCTGAACTTTACCTTTGCTACCTTCAACGGTTTCGAGTTTGTAGATACCTTTACGGATACCTTCCTCGGCACCTGCTGGCATTGCCGGCATGTGGTAGTTTTCGTTCAGGGTGGTGATGTAGTAGTAAATGTTCTCTTGCGCTTCACCGTACATGCGCTGCAGACCGTCATGCATGATGACTGCCACTTCGTACGCATAAGACGGATCGTAAGAGATACAGTTAGGAATAGTCAGAGACTGAATGTGGCTGTGACCATCTTCGTGCTGCAGACCTTCACCGTTCAGGGTCGTACGACCAGAAGTACCACCGATCAGGAAGCCGCGAGCCTGCTGGTCGCCTGCCTGCCAGCACAGGTCACCGATACGCTGGAACCCGAACATGGAGTAGTAGATGTAGAACGGGATCATCGGCAGGTTGTTGGTGCTGTATGAAGTCGCAGCAGCCAGCCAGGATGCGCCTGCGCCCAGCTCGTTGATACCTTCCTGCAGAATCTGACCTTTCTCGTCTTCTTTGTAGTATGCAACCTGCTCACGGTCCTGCGGGGTGTACTGCTGGCCGTTCGGGCTGTAAATACCGATCTGACGGAACAGACCTTCCATACCGAAAGTACGCGCTTCGTCAGCGATGATTGGAACCAGACGATCTTTGATCGACTTGTTCTTCAGCATCACGTTCAGGGCACGAACGAAAGCGATAGTGGTAGAGATCTCTTTGTTCTGCTCTTCCAGCAACTGAGAGAAGTCTTCCAGCGCTGGCAGTTCCAGCTTCTCGGTGAAGTTAGGCTGACGAGCAGGCAGGTAGCCTTTCAGCGCCTGACGACGTTCGTGCAGGTACTTGTGCTCTTCAGACCCTTCCGGGAAGGTGATGTAAGACAGGTTTTCTACCTGCTCATCGGTCACTGGAACGTTGAAACGGTCGCGGATATAACGCACGCCGTCCATGTTCATTTTCTTAACCTGGTGAGCGATGTTTTTACCTTCTGCGGTATCACCCATGCCGTAACCTTTGATGGTGTGGGCCAGGATTACAGTCGCTTTACCTTTGGTTTCACGCGCTTTTTTCAGTGCAGCGTAGACTTTCTTCGGATCGTGACCACCGCGGTTCAGGGCCCAGATCTGCTCGTCAGTCCAGTCTGCAACCAGTGCTGCGGTTTCAGGATATTTACCGAAGAAGTGCTCACGAACATAGGCACCGTCTTTGGATTTGAAGGTCTGGTAGTCACCGTCAACGGTTTCGTTCATCAGCTGGATCAGTTTACCGCTGGTGTCTTTACGCAGCAGCTCATCCCAACGACCGCCCCACATGACTTTGATCACGTTCCAGCCAGCACCCGCGAAGATGCCTTCCAGTTCGTTGATGATCTTGCCGTTACCGGTTACCGGACCATCCAGACGCTGCAGGTTACAGTTGATGATGAAGCACAGGTTGTCCAGCTTCTCACGGGTTGCGATGGTGATCGCACCTTTAGATTCTGGCTCATCCATTTCGCCGTCGCCCAGGAAGGCGTAAACGGTCTGCTCGGAGGTGTCTTTCAGACCACGGTGTTCCAGGTACTTCAGGAATTTAGCCTGATAGATCGCACCGATTGGACCCAGACCCATAGATACGGTCGGGAACTGCCAGAATTCAGGCATCAGTTTAGGGTGCGGATAAGAAGACAGACCTTTACCGTGAACTTCCTGACGGAAGTTGTTCATCTGCTCTTCAGTCAGACGGCCTTCAAGGAATGCACGTGCATAGATGCCCGGAGAGATGTGGCCCTGGAAGTAGACCAGATCGCCGCCGTCTTTCTCGTTCGCTGCACGGAAGAAGTGGTTGAAGCACACTTCGTAAACGGTTGCAGAAGACTGGAAGGACGCCATGTGGCCACCCAGTTCCAGGTCTTTCTTGGACGCACGCAGAACGGTCATGATGGCGTTCCAGCGGATTGCAGAACGGATACGACGTTCCAGATCCAGATTGCCCGGGTATTCCGGTTCGTCTTCAACGGCAATCGTGTTTACGTAGTTGCTAGCCCCTGCACCTGAAGCAACCTTCACGCCGCCTTTGCGGGCTTCAGAAAGCAGCTGATCAATCAGATACTGAGCGCGCTCAACACCTTCTTCACGGATGACCGATTCGATCGCCTGTAGCCAGTCGCGAGTTTCGATCGGATCCACGTCATTTTGGAGACGTTCTGACATGGGGGTATTCCTTATCTATCTAATACGTTGATTTGTCTGGAACCTGTCCCATTGTGCTCTTGGGCAAGAACACAATAAGACAGGTTCTGCGTTTAGTTGCCGCGCTCTAAAAGTACCTGGCGCTTAATCCTTTCGTTGCTGTATGCGGCGTAATGAACGTTCGCGACGCGATTGTTCACGGCTGCGGTCCAGCAAGATTTCCTCAATGAAAGCCAGATGGCGGTGCGACGCTTCGCGCGCCTGCTCCGGTTCCCCGGCCATTATCGCCTCGAATACTCGGGTGCGATGGTTGCTTACCAGTGGGAGCATCTCCCGACGGGCATACAACAATTCAAAATTCTGACGAACGTTCTGGGCCAGCATCGGCTCCATGCAGCGTAGCAGATGGAGGAGCACTACGTTGTGTGCTGCTTCGGTGACGGCGATTTGATACTGGACAACGGCGCTGGACTCGGCGTCTAAATCGCCGGACTGCTGTGCCCGTTCAATGGCCTGATGCAGTTCGCGGATACGCACGCGATCTTCATCAGTGCTGCGAAGGGCGGCGTAATAGGCCGCAATACCTTCCAGCGCGTGACGGGTCTCAAGCAGGTCAAACTGGGATTCTGGGTGGTCAGAGAGAAGTTCTACCAGCGGATCGCTGAAGCTCTGCCACAGGCTGTTTTGCACAAAGGTTCCGCCGCCCTGGCGACGAAGCAGCAAGCCCTTTGCTTCGAGACGTTGAATCGCCTCACGCAGAGAGGGACGTGAAACGTCGAACTGTTTTGCCAGCTCGCGTTCTGGCGGAAGTTTCTCACCCGGGCGCAGAGTCCCTTCGAGGATTAAAAACTCCAGCTGCTGCTCAATCACATCAGATAGTTTTGGTTGGCGAATTTTGCTGTAGGCCATATTCCCTGTCTTACGCCTTTTTGCCCGGAGTCAATTGGTCTTACCAATTTCTATTTCGTATCGCTAAAGTAACAAAGTATTCACCTTCTGTCCATATTGGTTTTGATTGAAATCAGTAAACCCTGCACATTTTAACAACCTTACAGAAATAACGTTTCAGAAATGTAACTTTGCACAAATGAGTTGATTACTCCCAAAGAGGGAGTTTTAACCATAATGAAACGAGGGTTTTTGCAATCTGAAGCGATTCAACAAGGCAAATAATGAAAATTCGCCCACTTACGGAGCATTTCTATTCTATAGGTTGGGTTAGGAAGAATAAGCGGGCCGATTTACAAATGGTTTCTTTTTATTCAAGTGGTCATCATCCCTTCATAAAGCAGGTGCATTCGCAGGCGCTTACCACTATTCTGGCGCTTACGGAAGTCACCACCGCTTTTTTCGGTATCGTTTACCGTAAAGAAATAAATACAGAATATGGACTTTCATAATTACACACGCACAGCGTGAACATAACAACCACACACGAGGTTTCAAATGGAAGCTCAACAGCACGGCGATCAGCTAAAGCGCGGGCTTAAAAACCGCCATATACAGCTCATCGCACTGGGCGGTGCGATTGGTACCGGCCTGTTTCTGGGCAGCGCATCTGTTATCCAGTCAGCCGGTCCCGGCATTATTTTGGGTTACGCGATTGCCGGTTTTATTGCCTTTCTGATTATGCGCCAGCTGGGTGAAATGGTCGTAGAAGAGCCGGTCGCAGGCTCCTTCAGCCACTTTGCCTATAAATACTGGGGCAGCTTCGCGGGCTTCGCCTCCGGCTGGAACTACTGGGTGCTGTACGTTCTGGTTGCCATGGCTGAACTGACCGCCGTTGGGAAATACATTCAGTTCTGGTATCCCGAGATCCCAACCTGGGCCTCTGCTGCGGCTTTCTTCGTGATTATCAACGCCATTAACCTGACCAACGTAAAAGTGTTCGGCGAGATGGAGTTCTGGTTTGCCATTATCAAAGTCATTGCCGTTGTGGCGATGATCATCTTTGGCGGCTGGCTGCTGTTCAGCGGCAACGGCGGCCCGCAGGCAACCGTGCGCAACCTCTGGGAACAGGGCGGCTTCCTGCCTCATGGCATGACCGGTCTGGTGATGATGATGGCGATCATTATGTTCTCCTTCGGCGGCCTGGAGCTGGTGGGTATCACCGCCGCGGAAGCCGATAATCCGGAGCAAAGCATTCCAAAAGCCACTAACCAGGTTATCTACCGCATCCTGATCTTCTACGTGGGCTCGCTGGCCGTGCTGCTCTCTCTGCTGCCGTGGACGCGCGTGACCGCTGACACCAGCCCGTTTGTTCTCATCTTCCATGAGCTGGGCGATACGTTTGTCGCTAACGCCCTGAACATCGTGGTGCTGACCGCCGCGCTCTCCGTTTATAACAGTTGCGTATACTGCAACAGCCGCATGCTGTTCGGCCTGGCTCAGCAGGGCAACGCGCCTAAGATGCTGCTCAACGTTGATAAACGCGGCGTGCCGGTCAATACCATCATTGTTTCAGCCATCGTGACCGCGCTGTGCGTGCTGATTAACTACATGGCACCGGAATCGGCGTTTGGCCTGCTGATGGCGCTGGTAGTCTCCGCCCTGGTTATCAACTGGGCGATGATCAGCCTGGCGCATATGAAGTTCCGCCGCGCGAAACAGCAGCAGGGCGTGACTACGCGCTTCCCTGCCCTGCTCTATCCGCTGGGTAACTGGATTTGCCTGCTGTTCATGGCGGCCGTGCTGGTGATCATGCTGATCACGCCGGGGATGGCGATTTCCGTCTACCTGATCCCGGTCTGGATTGCGATCCTTGGCGTTGGCTATCTCTTTAGCCAGAAAAGCCGTAATGCCATGAAGGCACACTAAGCCCTTCTCCGCGGCGCCTGCTTTTGCGGGTGCCGCGCGTTGTTATCTCCCTCACACTTTCGCTCCCACAGCGCATTTATCCATATCACCGCCCTGATACTGCAACGCATATATTCCTTTGCCAGCAAATAATTCTCTCCATACCGTAAACCGGAGAGCTGTCGATGGATAACAACAAACTGTCAGTAAAAGAAAAGATCGGCTATGGAATGGGTGACGCGGGATGCAACATCATCTTCGGCGCCATCATGTTGTTTGTTAACTATTTCTATACGGATATTTTTGGCCTCGCGCCTGCGCTGGTCGGCGTGCTGCTGCTGTCCGTCCGCGTGATTGACGCCGTAACGGACCCGATCATGGGGGCGATTGCCGACCGTACCCGCAGTAAATATGGCCGGTTTCGTCCATGGCTGCTGTGGATTGCGTTCCCCTACGCGCTGTTCAGCATCCTGATGTTCACCACGCCAGAGTGGAGCTATAACAGCAAAGTTATCTATGCCTTTGTCACCTACTTCCTGTTGTCGCTGACCTACACAGCAATCAACATTCCCTACTGCTCGCTCGGCGGGGTGATCACCAACGATCCGAAAGAGCGCGTCGCCTGCCAGTCGTATCGCTTCGTGCTGGTCGGCATCGCCACGCTACTGCTGTCTCTGACGCTGCTGCCGATGGCCGACTGGTTTGGCGGGGACAACAAAGCCAAAGGCTACCAGATGGCGATGACCGTTCTGGCGCTGATTGGTACCTGCATGTTCCTGTTTTGCTTCGCCACGGTGCGCGAGCGCGTGCGTCCGGCGGTGCAAACCAATGACGAGTTGAAAAACGACCTGAAAGACGTGTGGAAAAACGATCAGTGGGTGCGCATTCTGCTGCTGACGCTGTGCAACGTCTGCCCGGGCTTTATCCGTATGGCCGCGACCATGTATTACGTCACCTGGGTGATGGGCCAGAGCACCCACTTCGCCACGCTGTTTATCAGCCTGGGCGTGGTCGGCATGATGCTTGGCAGCGTGCTGGCGAAAGTGCTGACCGACCGCTGGTGTAAGCTGAAGGTTTTCTTCTGGACCAACATCGTGCTGGCGGTATTCTCCTGCGCCTTCTATTTCTTCGACCCGAAAGCCACCGTTACCATCGTGGTGCTCTACTTCCTGCTGAACATCCTGCACCAGATCCCGTCTCCGCTGCACTGGTCGCTGATGGCCGACGTGGACGACTACGGCGAGTGGAAAACCGGGAAACGCATCACCGGGATCAGCTTCTCCGGCAACATCTTCTTCCTGAAGCTGGGCCTGGCGATTGCCGGGGCGATGGTCGGCTTCCTGCTCTCCTGGTACGGTTATGACGCGGGCGCAAAAGCGCAGAGCGCGGACGCCATTAACGGGATCGTGCTGCTCTTTACCGTCATTCCCGGCATTGGATACTTAATTACCGCTGGCGTGGTACGTCTGCTGAAAGTGGACCGCGAAACCATGAAGCAGATCCAGTCCGATCTGGAAAAGCGTCGCGCCAACTACCGCGAGCTGAACGATTATCAGGAACTTAAAGCCGCTGAGACTAAATAAGGAAAGCTAAATGCAAACCTGGCCAAACCCGTTTATTGAACAACGCGCCGATCCGTATATTTTGCATCACGAGGGGCAATACTATTTCATTGCCTCCGTGCCGGAGTACGACAGGCTGGCGATCCGCCGCGCGGACTCGCTGGAAGGGCTACGCGACGCTGAAGAGGTCGTTGTCTGGCGTAAACCCGAGAGCGGCCCGATGAGTCAGCTAATCTGGGCGCCGGAACTGCACCACATTGACGGCAAGTGGTACATCTATTTTGCCGCGACGCACACCCAGGCGCTCGACGCGCTCGGGATGTTCCAGCACCGTATGTTTGCTGTTGAATGTGCCGACAGCGATCCGCTTACCGGCGCGTGGGTAGAAAAAGGCCAAATAAAAACGCCGTTCGACACCTTTGCGCTGGACGCTACCACGTTCGTGCATCAGGGCAAACGCTGGTACCTGTGGGCGCAAAAAGCCCCACATATTTCCGGTAACTCTAATCTTTATCTTTGCGAAATGGAGAACCCGTGGACGCTGAAAGGCGAGCCGGTGATGCTCAGCAAGCCGGAGTATGACTGGGAGTGCCGCGGTTTCTGGGTCAACGAGGGTCCGGCGGTGCTGGTTCACGGCGATAAGCTGTTTATCAGCTATTCCGCCAGCGCGACCGACGAGAACTACTGCATGGGGTTACTGTGGATAGACCTGAATGCCGATCCGCAAAACCCGGCAAACTGGCACAAATCCCCTCGCCCGGTTTTCGTCACCAGCTACGAGAACCGCCAGTACGGGCCAGGCCACAACAGCTTTACGCAAACGCCGGAAGGGGAAGATGTGCTGGTGTATCACGCAAGAAATTACACCGAAATTGAAGGCGATCCGCTCTACGATCCGAACCGTCATACCCGCCTGAAGCTTGTCCGCTGGAATGAAAACGGGATGCCTGATTTCGGCATCCCGCCTGCGGATACGTTGTAACGGCTTCGGCGCGCTGGCTTACACCAGCGTGCCGTAAATGGTCAGCAGCGCCACAATCACCACCACCACAAACGAGGTCTTCTTCGCCATTGAGACGGCGGCTTTTGGCGTTTCGAGCCTGTCGGTATGCGGCTCTCGCGCCAGCGAGAACTGCGCCAGGCGCGTCAACACCTGATACTGCGACGTATGGCGGTCCGCAAGAGAGGCGAACCATGCGGGCAGCGCTTTTTCACCGTGACCAATTAACGCATACACCACGCCCACCAGACGCACCGGGAGCCAGTCGAGCACGTGCAGGATGGCATCAATGCCCGAGAGCAAACGCTCGTGCGGCGTCAGGTAACGGGCAAGCCAGGTCTGCCAGGCGCGCAGGAACGCATAGCCCATCAGCAGTACCGGCCCCCACGGGCCGCCCACCACAAACCAGAACAGCGGCGCCAGGTAATAGCGGAAGTTAATCCACAAAAGCGCGTTTTGCAGCTCGCGCAGAAACTCGCGCTCATCGCAGTCCGGCGGCACGCCGTGGATCATCGTCAGCTCGCTCGCCATGGCACCGCGCGCGTGGGCATCATCACGGGAGGCGGCTTTCAGGTAGGCGTGATAGTGCAAACGCACCTTACCCGCACCGATGCACAGCACCCCAAGCAGGATCCACACCACCAGCAGCGGCACGTTGAAAAAGAGTCCGTACAGCGAGCGCAGCAGCAGGAAAGTAATAAGCATGACGCCCGCCATCATCAACAGCGTACGCAGCATGGAAAAGTGCTTAATCCGGCGGAATATCACCTCCAGCCGGTGATCCAGATGCCAGTGCTCGCCGAGCTTGAACAGGCGTTCAGCGATGATAACCAGCAGCATGGTAAACAACGTCATGGTATCTCCTTATTCTGACGACGCGGTAAGCATGGCGCGAAACCGTGACCAGTCAAATGCCAGGCCGGGATCGGTTTTTCTCGCCGGAGCAATATCACTGTGTCCGGTAATATTGTCAGCGATTGCCGGATAGAGCTCGATAAGCGTTCGGGTCACGGCTGCTAACTGTTGATACTGTGCATCCGTGTAAGGCGTGGTATCCGTGCCTTCCAGCTCGATCCCGATGGAGAAATCGTTGCACCGTTCGCGCCCCTGATACATCGATACCCCGGCATGCCAGGCGCGCTTATCAAAAGGGACGTACTGAACCACCTCGCCATCACGACGAATCAGACAGTGAGCCGACACGCGCAGATGCGCAATCTCAGCGAAGAAGGGATGAGCATTCGGATCTATCGTTCCCGTGAATAACGCATCGATCCACGGACCGCCAAACTCACCCGGCGGGAGACTTATATTATGAACCACCAGCAGTGTGGGCTTTTCATCCTCCGGGCGGCAGTCGTGGTGCGGCGAAGGCATATGCCGCGCATCCACCAGCCATCCGTTTTCTAACAACATGCTGGAACTCCTTCTGTATGGTGCAATGACTCGGTTCAGAGTAGCATGTTTCAATATTATGATTCGTTACCAATTTGGAGTTTTATCATGCCGCCTCGCCGCTATAACCCCGACCATCGACGTGAAGCGCTTCTGGAACGTATTAATATGGATATTCCGGCAAGCGTCGCCCATGCGTTGAAAGAAGACCTGGGGGGTGACGTTAATGCCGAAAAAGACATTACCGCACAATTGTTGCCAAAAGAGTCACGCTCGCACGCGGTCATTATTACCCGTGAAGAGGGTGTTTTTTGCGGCAAGCGCTGGGTTGAAGAGGTCTTTACCCAGCTGGCGGGCGACGAAGTGCAGGTGACATGGCATGTTGCAGATGGTGATGCGGTAACAGCCAATCAGCCGTTGTTCGAGCTGGACGGTCCTTCACGCGTACTGCTGACCGGCGAGCGTACCGCGCTCAATTTTGTCCAAACCCTCTCAGGCGTCGCCAGTGAAGTGCGTCGCTACGTTGACCTTCTGGCCGGTACCCGAACCCAGCTGCTGGATACCCGCAAAACGCTGCCAGGCCTGCGCACTGCGCTGAAGTATGCGGTGCTGTGCGGCGGCGGCGCAAACCATCGTCTTGGCTTATCCGACGCCTTCCTGATTAAAGAGAACCACATTATTGCTTCTGGCTCCGTACGTCAGGCGGTGGAGAAAGCCTTCTGGCTGCACCCGGATGTGCCTGTTGAAGTGGAAGTCGAAAGCCTTGAAGAGCTGGAGCAGGCAATTAAGGCGGGGGCCGATATCATCATGCTCGATAACTTCGAAACAGAGCAGATGCGCGAGGCGGTAAAACTGACGAACGGCCGGGCCCAGCTGGAAGTGTCCGGGAACGTCACCTTCGACACGATCCGTGAATTCGCCGAAACCGGCGTGGATTACATCTCCGTCGGCGCGCTGACCAAACACGTCCGCGCCCTCGACCTCTCAATGCGCTTCAAATAACACTCGCTCCCCTCTCTGCGCGGAGAGGGGAATTTCAGCCTCGCTCGCAATTCCGTTGCCCTTTTCTGCAACGCGGAATGAAATCTCTGAAGCCCCTTTCCCGTTCCGTTTTTTCCCTCTCGTTTCTACCCTGTCCCGCTGACAAAGTAGCGCCACTTTGCATAAGGAGCAGATATGGACAGACAACAAGGATTCACACTCATTGAGCTGATGGTGGTCATTGGCATTATTGCGATTCTGAGCGCCATCGGCGTTCCCGCCTATCAGAACTACCTTCGTAAAGCAGCTCTCACCGATATGCTGCAAACCTTCGTTCCCTATCGCACTGCCATTGAGCTGTGCGCGCTGGATCATGGTGGCGTAGAGAGCTGCGATGCGGGCAGTAACGGCATCCCTTCCCCCACCACGACGCGTTACGTCTCGGGGATGAGCGTGGCGAAAGGGATCGTGAGTCTGACAGGCCAGGAGAGCCTGAACGGGCTGACGGTCATCATGACGCCGCAGTGGAGCAACGGCAACGGCATGACAGGCTGGACGCGTGACTGCAACATCAGTGCTGACAGCGCGCTTAAGCAGGCCTGCGAAGACGTTTTCCGCTTCGACACTAACTGAGGAGCGGATAATGAACACCGATCAACTCGTGGCGCTTTGTCTTCGCCATCATGCTCTGCTGCTCACCAGTGACAGCGACATGATTAGCATCGCCGTCGTGGGAAACCCGGCGACTGAGCTGATGGAGGCACTGCGATTCGCAACCCAGAAGCGGATTGATATCGAATGCTGGAGCGCTGAACGCATGGAAAAGCACCGGCAGTTAACCGCACAGTCGCATCTGCCCGTCGTTTCGCAAACCCACTCAGCGGTGGATATCCTTAACCATACGCTGCAGCAGGCGATAAGCCAGCGCGCATCCGACATTCATATTGAGCCGATGGAACACGCCTGCCAGATCCGCCTGCGTATCGACGGCGTACTTTGCCCACAGCCTCCTCTTTCCGCTGCGCTGGCGACGATGCTCAGCGCCCGGTTAAAAGTGCTGGGTAATCTGGATATCGCTGAACGCCGCTTACCGCAGGATGGCCAGTTTACGGTTGAGCTAACAAACGAGCCGGTCTCGTTTCGTATCGCCACGCTTCCCTGCAACGGCGGTGAGAAAATTGTGCTGCGTTTGCTGCATCAGGTTCAGCAGGCGCTGGAACCTAACGCGCTTGGTATGAGCGCTCAACAGCTGGCCTGTTTTAATGAGGTGCTCCACCAGCCTCAGGGGCTGATTCTGGTCACCGGCCCCACGGGCAGCGGCAAAACCGTAACGCTGTACAGTGCGCTGCAGGCGCGTAACACTCCTGATGTCAACATCTGCAGCGTAGAGGATCCCATTGAGATCCCGCTTGCGGGGCTGAATCAGACGCAGATTAACCCCCGCGCGGGCTTAACCTTCCAGAGCGTGTTGAGGGCGCTGCTTCGTCAGGATCCCGACATCATTATGGTCGGTGAAATTCGCGATGGCGAAACGGCAGAAATCGCCATTAATGCCGCGCAGACCGGCCATCTGGTGCTGTCGACGCTGCACACCAACTCAACGACGGAAACCCTCATTCGCCTGGAGCAAATGGGCGTCGCGCGGTGGATGATCTCTTCCGCGCTCACGATGGTGATTGCCCAGCGGCTGGTTCGGCGTCTGTGTCCACACTGCCGACAGAAAACCGGCGAACATACAGACTTACCCCGCTCAATCTGGCGGCAGCCGCTTCCACGCTGGCAGCCCGCAGGCTGCGAGCGTTGCTACCACGGTTTTTATGGCCGCGTGGCTATTTTTGAAGTGCTTGCAATCGATAATCCCCTGCGGCAGGCGATTGCCAGCGGAGCAGGCGTCGAGGTGATAGAAGCCAGCGCCCGGCAGGCAGGATTAGTCTCGCTGTTTGAACATGGCTGTATGGCCGTTGAACAAGGGATGACTACGCTCGAGGAGTTAGTGCGAGTTCTGGGTATGCCCGATGGCTGCTAATCAACTCTGGCGCTGGCGAGCGCTCACCAAAGAAGGGGAGCCCAGAAGCGGGGCTCTCTGGGCAGAAGACCGCAACGCGGCCTTCACCAGGCTGATGCGTGAGGATCTCCATCCTTTGACGTTAACCCGAAGCCCTCCGCGACACCGCTGGCGGCCACATCACTGCTACGAGATGTTTCGCCAGCTTGCAACGCTTCTGCAGGCTGGCCTGACGCTTGCGCATAGCCTGCAAATGCTGGCAGAACAGCATCCACTCGAACCGTGGCGGGCGCTGCTGCAAAGCGTTGCCGATGAGCTCAGCGAAGGGTCTCCTTTTTCTGAGGCGCTCAAACGGTGGCCAGCGGTCTTTAGCCCACTGCATATCTCAATGGTGAAGACCGGGGAGCTAACGGGAAAGCTTGAAGAGTGCTGCCGTCAGCTTGCTGAGCAGCAAAAATCGCAGCAGCAACTCAGTGCGAAAGTGCAAAAAGCGCTTCGCTACCCGGCGATCGTCCTGATGCTGGCCGTGCTCGTCGTACTGGCAATGGTCACCCTGGTATTGCCCGAATTTGCCGCGATCTACAAAACGTTTAATACTCCGCTTCCGGCGCTGACGCGAATTGTGATGGGGATAGCCGCTTTTATGCAGTCATATGCCCTCGCGCTGTTCGCGATGCTACTGATTCCTGTCATCGCAGCCCGGGCTCTGCGGCACCATCCTCGCTGGCAGCGTATTCTGTTGCATATGCCCGTAATGGGAACGCTAATAAAAGGGCAAAAAATGGGGCAGATTTTCACCGTGCTGTCGCTCACGCAGCAGGCGGGCATTGCTTTCCTGCAGGGGCTTGAGAGTGCAGAGGAGACCGTTGAAAGCCGGTACTGGCAAGAGATTCTTCGCAGTGTGCGGGAGGACATTGAAAAAGGTCTCCCCGTCTGGTCATCTTTTCAGAAGGCGGCTTTGTTTACCCCGCTCTGTATTCAGCTTTTGCGAACCGGCGAGATGTCAGGTTCGCTGGACGTGATGCTGGCAAATCTTGCCCGTCATCACACGGAGCAAACCTTTCAGTTAGCCGATAATCTGGCAGCGCTTCTGGAGCCGCTGCTCCTGGTTGTGACGGGGGTCATCATCGGCACGCTGGTGGTGGCAATGTATTTGCCGATTTTCCATCTGGGGGATGCGATAAGCGCGGGGTAGTGCAGCAGCGCTGGCGCACGAGCATGCGCCAGCGAAAGCCATTACAGGCTATTGAAAACGCGGTTTTCCTGCTCCTGAACGCGAATAAACGTTGTGCGTTTCGTCAGCTCTTTCAGGCGGGATGCACCGACGTAGGTACAGGCTGAGCGCAGGCCGCCCAGGATGTCTCGCGCGGTGTTTTCAACCGGGCCGCGCAGAGGCAGCTTCACGGTTTTGCCTTCTGCCGCACGGTATTTGGCCACGCCACCGACGTGGCGGGTCATCGCGGATTCAGAGCTCATACCGTAGAACAGCATGAATTTCTCGCCGTTCTCTTCCACCACGGTGCCGCCGCTCTCTTCGTGGCCTGCCAGCATACCGCCGAGCATCACGAAGTCCGCGCCGCCGCCAAAGGCTTTAGCCACGTCGCCTGGCATGGTGCAACCGCCGTCGCTGATGATCTGGCCGCCCAGACCGTGCGCCGCATCGGCACATTCAATCACCGCAGAGAGCTGCGGATAACCGACACCGGTCTTGACGCGCGTGGTGCATACGGAACCCGGACCAATGCCCACTTTCACGATGTCAGCCCCGGAAAGAATCAGCTCTTCACACATTTCCCCGGTCACCACGTTGCCCGCGATGATGGTTTTGGTCGGCCAGGCCTGGCGCGCCTTGCTGACGAACTGCACGAAGTGCTCGGAGTAACCGTTCGCCACATCAATACAAACGAAGTTAAGCGCCGGGTTAGCATTCAGGATCTGTTTGGTCTTCTCGAAATCGGCATCGGAGGTACCGGTAGAAACCATTACGTGCTTGACCACGTCAGCAGACGCTGAGGCAACAAACGCATTCCACTCTTCAGGGGTGTAGTGTTTGTGGACCGCGGTAAGAATATCGAACTGAGCCAGCGCCGTTGCCATCTCAAAGGTACCGACCGTATCCATGTTGGCAGCAATGATGGGCACGCCAGACCAGGTCTGACCGGAATGCTTAAAGGTGAATTGACGTTCGAGTTCAACGT
Source organism: Enterobacter chuandaensis (assembly GCF_039718975.1). NCBI lineage: Bacteria > Pseudomonadati > Pseudomonadota > Gammaproteobacteria > Enterobacterales > Enterobacteriaceae > Enterobacter > Enterobacter chuandaensis. The sequence continues at coordinate 853,408 of NZ_CP097173.1, read as the reverse complement.
CTGAGCGACTTTTCAGTGTAGAGCGTTTAGGGCGGATAAGAACGTCTTTGAAACCTAACTTCAGATCTTCTTCGATACGCATGTGCGGATTCCTGGGGTTAGAGGCAAATATGTTAAAAGCACAACTCCAGTGACGCTATCATACGCACTAATACCTGCTCCGCAAGACTGCGAAATTCTCTTTTTTTACGCTACAATCCTATAAATTTACCTGGTAAAAAGCCGGTAAAGAGAGCCAAACATTTGCTGTCGCACGTTTGTTTTTTAAGCATCTGATTTTAATAATGAATAATTCCCAGGATTTGATTTAATGGGGTATATCGTCGCATTAACCGGCGGCATCGGTAGTGGCAAAAGTACCGTTGCGGACGCGTTTTCTCGCCTCGGCATCGCGATTATTGATGCTGATATCATTGCCCGTCAGGTGGTAGAGCCCCATACACCCGCGCTAAAGGCCATCGCAGACCATTTTGGTCAGGCAATCATCAATGCCGATGGCACACTGAATCGCCGCCAGCTTCGCGAATGCATTTTTTCCGATTCTGCGGAAAAAGCCTGGCTTAATGCCCTGCTCCACCCCATTATCCATCAGGAAACTCAGCGTCAGATAGCCGCAGCCCGCTCGCCTTATGTCTTGTGGGTGGTTCCGCTCCTGGTTGAAAATCAGCTGCATAAGAAAGCCGATCGGGTGCTGGTGATTGATGTTGCACCCGAGACGCAAATCCAGCGAACCATGACGCGCGACCATGTCTCGCGTGAACATGCTGAACAAATTCTTGCCGCTCAGGCCACGCGCGCTCAGCGCCTTGCCGTTGCGGATGATGTCATTGATAATAACGGCGCACCAGATGCCATTGCATCGGATGTTGCCCGTCTGCACGCGCAGTATCTGTCGTTCGCCGCGCAGGCCGTTGCACAGGAAAAACCATAATGTCGACTCACATCCTTTTTGAGCATCCGCTTAATGAAAAAATGCGTACCTGGCTGCGCATTGAATTTCTCATCCAACAGCTTTCACAACATCTGCCTGTTAACGATCATGCCACGGCGTTGCACTTCTTTCGCAACGTAGGCGATCTGCTGGATGTGATTGAGCGTGGCGATGTCCGCACTGAGCTGTTGAAAGAGCTGGAGCGCCAGCAGCGTAAATTACAGGCCTGGGCCGAAGTGCCGGGCGTGGATCAAAGTCGAATTGACGCCTTACGTCAGCAGTTGAAAAACAGCAGCACGACGCTGATGGCCGCACCGCGCGTCGGGCAGTTTTTACGAGAGGATCGTTTAATTGCGCTGGTGCGCCAGCGTCTGAGCATACCGGGCGGATGTTGCAGTTTTGACCTGCCAACGCTGCATATGTGGCTGCACATGCCTCAGGAACAGCGCGATCGCCAGGTGAACAACTGGCTGGGAAGCCTGGAGCCAATGCATCAGACGTTATCGCTCATCCTCGATCTTGTGCGTAACTCAGCCCCGTTCCGCAAGCAAACCAGCCTCAACGGTTTCTATCAGGACAACGGCGATGACGCCGATCTGCTGCGCCTGAACCTGTCTCTCGACGAACAGCTTTACCCGCAAATATCCGGACATAAAAGCCGTTTTGCGATCCGCTTTATGCCGCTGGACAGTGAAAATGGCACCGTGCCGGAACGCCTCGATTTTGAACTGGCCTGTTGTTAAGGAGTGCCAATGTCTGACGTCACCACCGTAAACTGCCCGACCTGTGGCAAAACCGTTGTCTGGGGCGAAGTGAGTCCGTTCCGCCCATTCTGCTGCAAGCGCTGTCAGCTCATTGACCTGGGCGAATGGGCGGCGGAAGAGAAACGCATTCCAAGCGAAGGCGATCTCTCGGACAGCGATGACTGGAGTGAAAGCCAGCAGTAACATCCAAAGCCTGCTGGCGCTTCGCTTAGCAGGCCTGCTATTGTGCAGCTAACCGCAGGATCACGGGCTCATTAGCTGGCGGAAATTTTTCGGCATCACTGGCCTGAAGTTCCACCCAGTTACCCGGCTGTCCCTCTTTTCCCCAGGGTTCACCTTCCCAGTTTTCCACCAGCCAGAACCACAGCGTGATGTGCCTGTCCGGAAACTGGTATTCAAGCTTATCAAACAGCGTTGCGCCAAGCGGAGTTATTCCCACCTCTTCCTGAAGCTCCCGAATCAGCGCCTCTTCCGGCGTTTCACCTGACTCGATTTTACCGCCAGGAAACTCCCACTTGTTCGCCATATGGGCGTCGGCAGCGCGCTGGGTGATGAAGATTTGGTTTTGCGGGTTGCGAATAATCCCGACGGCAATTTGCAGTATTTTCATAGTGTCACTTCCATAAAAAAGGCGCAGAAATCTGCGCCTTTTTGTTTTTTTATGAACTTAGCTCAGACGGCCGTGGCACGCCTTGTACTTTTTACCGGAACCACACGGGCACGGATCGTTACGACCCACTTTACGATCGCCGGTCTGCGCGGCGATCGCGGCTGCGGCTTCGCTTTCGTCAGTCTGGTGGCTCAGCTGCTGCATCTGCGCCAGACGCTCAGCTTCTTCACGACGCTGCTGCTCCATCGCTTCCACTTCTTCCGGCATGCGCACCTGAACCTTGCTCAGGGTGCTGATTACTTCGTACTTCAGTGATTCCAGCATAGAGGCAAACATGGAGAAGGATTCACGCTTGTACTCCTGCTTCGGATCTTTCTGCGCATAGCCACGCAGGTGGATACCCTGACGCAGGTAGTCCATTGCCGCCAGGTGCTCTTTCCACAGGGAGTCCAGGGTTTGCAGCATGACGCCTTTCTCGAAGTGACGCATCATCTCTGCGCCAACCACTTCTTCCTTACGCTTGTAGACGTCCAGCGCGGTTTCGTAGATACGCTCGCGCAGGGTCTCTTCATGCAGCTCAGGCTCTTTATCCAGCCACTCTTTGATTGGCAGATCGAGATCGAAGTCGTTTTTCAGGCGTTCCTGCAGGCCTTCAACATCCCACATCTCTTCCAGAGACTGCGGTGGAATATGTGCGTCGATGGTGGCTTTAAACACATCTTCGCGAATGCTGTTGATGGTTTCGCTCACGTCGGACACGTCCAGCAGTTCGTTACGCTGGGTGTAGATTGCACGACGCTGGTCGTTGGCAACGTCATCGTATTCCAGCAGCTGCTTACGAATATCGAAGTTGCGGCTTTCCACTTTACGCTGGGCGTTTGCGATCGCTTTAGTCACCCACGGGTGCTCGATGGCTTCGCCTGGCTTCATGCCCAGCTTGCGCATCATGCCCGACACGCGGTCGGAGGCGAAAATACGCATCAGCGCATCTTCCATAGACAGGTAGAAGCGGGAGGAACCGGCATCACCCTGACGACCTGCACGGCCACGCAGCTGGTTGTCGATACGACGAGATTCGTGACGCTCGGTACCAATGATGTGCAGACCACCGGATGCCAGCACCGCGTCGTGACGCACTTGCCAGTCGGCTTTGATCTGCGCGATCTGTTCTGGCGTTGGGTTTTCCAGCTCCGCCACTTCCGCCTGCCAGCTACCGCCGAGCATAATATCGGTACCACGGCCCGCCATGTTGGTGGCGATGGTCACGGCTGCCGGATAACCCGCCTGCGCAACGATATCTGCTTCTTTAGCGTGGAATTTGGCGTTCAGAACATTGTGTTTGATGCCCGCTTTGGTCAGCTCGTTGGAAACCACCTCAGATTTCTCAATCGAGATGGTCCCCACCAGCACCGGCTGACCATTGGCGGTACGATCGCGAATATCTTCGATGATCGCCTGAATTTTTTCCGCTTCGGTCATGTACACCAGGTCCGGCATATCCTTACGGATCATCGGACGGTTGGTAGGTACTACTACGGTATCCAGCTTGTAGATGGAGCTGAATTCAAACGCTTCGGTATCGGCAGTACCGGTCATCCCTGCCAGCTTCTCGTACAGACGGAAGTAGTTCTGGAAGGTGATAGAGGCCAGCGTCTGGTTTTCGTTTTGAATATCCACGCCTTCTTTGGCTTCAACAGCCTGGTGTAGACCGTCAGACCAGCGACGCCCCTGCATGGTACGGCCAGTATGTTCATCGACGATGATGACTTCACCGTCTTTTACGATGTAGTCGACGTCGCGGGTAAACAGCGCGTGGGCACGCAGCGCAGCGGTCACGTGGTGCATCAGCATGATATTGCTCGGGGAGTACAGGGACTCACCCTCTTCCATGATGCCTTCAGCGACCAGCAGCTCTTCGATTTTCACCAGGCCGCGTTCAGTCAGGTTGACCTGACGCGCTTTTTCATCAACGGAGAAGTGGCCTTCACCCTGGAAGGTATCGGAGTCTTCTTTCTCCTGACGCAGCAGGTGTGGAATGATTTTGTCGACTTTACGGTACATTTCGGAGCTGTCTTCGGCCGGGCCGGAGATGATCAGCGGGGTACGCGCTTCATCGATCAGAATGGAGTCAACCTCATCCACCAGCGCATAGTGCAGCTTACGCTGTACGCGCTCTTCGGGGCTGAACGCCATGTTGTCGCGCAGGTAGTCGAAGCCGTATTCGTTGTTGGTGCCGTAGGTGATGTCCGCGTTGTAGGCTTCGCGCTTGGCGGGTGCCGGCAGTCCGGACATGTTAATGCCAACGGTCATGCCGAGGAATTCGAACAGCGGACGGTTGTTTTCGGCGTCACGCTGCGCCAGATAGTCGTTGACGGTAACGACGTGAACGCCCTTACCGGTCAGTGCATTCAGGTAAGCTGGCAGCGTTGCGGTCAGGGTTTTACCTTCACCGGTACGCATTTCCGCGATGCAGCGCTCGTTGAGCACCATACCACCCAGCAGCTGAACGTCGAAGTGACGCATGCCGAACACACGCTTACTTGCTTCACGTACTACGGCGAAAGCTTCCGGGATCAGGCTTTCTAAGGTTTCACCTTTTTCCAGACGCGCGCGGAATTCCGCGGTTTTCGCTTTCAGCTCGTCGTCGGAGAGCTTCTCCATCGCCGGTTCCATACCGTTGATGACGTTTACCGCTTTGCGCATACGGCGCAGGGTACGATCGTTACGACTACCAAAAACTTTGGTTAATAATTTGATTAGCATAATAAATTCTCAAACGCCCCAGATGGGCAGATAAATTAAGGTATTGAAAAAGGATTAATTTAGCTGAGGCGTTGTGGCCCGGCACGGATGCCGTGAGCCTGGCTAATCCAGGTTGAAATGGAGAATGATGCTGGGGGAACAAACCAGGTTTGTGCCGTCTGGCTCACGGTTACAGGCGGCTGGTTGTCCTGCGTCAGAAGCGCATTAAGCGTATCGAGCAGGGCAAGATGCTGAGCCTGAACCGGCAGCGTTTCTTCCGCAGCAGGCATCGTCTGCGGCGCCATCGCGAACGACAGATGACGGATAACCGTGCGGATGGCGTGTTGCTGCCAGTAATCAACGGAGAAATTTGGACGACGGCTGGCTTCAAGCCATGCGAGGTTAGTAAAGTTAACCCGCGTCGAGAGATCGTGTTTGGTCGTAGTGGAACGTGCTGGCGTCGCCGCTTCCGCGCTGTTGCTGAGCGCAGGCAAGCCGAGACTCGCCGCGACCATCCCTAATAAGAGATGCGGCCAGAAGTAACGTCTGCCAAATTGTCGCCAGCGCGTCAGTATTCCGCTCACCTGCTCCACCACATAAGCCAGCCTGTTACAGGCTGAAGTCAGTTATTCTTTTTTAGCGCCCAGATATTACCACTAAAGCCAATACACAGCAGCAGGAATGACGTCCTGTCGCAGGGAAAAACGGTCAAGAATGCAGCTAACGCACAGATTTTCTGCGCCGGGTAATTTAAGAAAAGAAGCTGGAGTCGCCAAAGAAGGGATAAAAATAAAAACGACTGGTCTTCCTGGTCGGAGAGAGTACCAGGTTAACCAGTCGATTTTTTACGAACGGTATAGACCGTTACGCCAGAACCATGCTTGGTGCTTTGAAGGCCAGCGGCAGTTCAGCTTCGTCTTCAAAGGTCACATATTCCCAGGCTTCCTGTTTTGCCAGGACGGCCTGCAACAGTTTGTTGTTCAGTGCATGACCGGATTTGAACGCGGTAAATGCACCAATGATGTTGTGACCACACATAAACAGGTCGCCGATCGCATCCAGCATTTTGTGACGAACGAATTCATCTTCAAAACGCAGGCCGTCTTCGTTCAGTACGCGATAATCGTCAACAACGATGGCACAATCGAAGCTGCCGCCCAGGCACAGGCCGCGGGACTGCAGATATTCGATATCACGCATGAAGCCAAACGTACGTGCGCGGCTGATCTGGCGCATAAACGCATCAGCAGAGAAGTTCATCGCATAGCGCTGGGTGCTGGAGTCAATCGCCGGATGGTTAAAGTCGATGGTAAAGTCCAACGAGAAACCATTGTACGGTTTGAATTCAGCCCACTTGTCGCCATCTTCGACGCGAACGGTCTCTTTGATGCGAACAAATTTCTTCGCGCAGTTCAGTTCTTCGATGCCGGCATCCAGCAACAAATAAACGAACGGAGCAGCACTGCCATCCATAATCGGGATTTCTGGTGCATCGACTTCAACAATAATGTTGTCGATACCCAGACCCGCCAGGGCGGCGTTCAGGTGCTCTACGGTAGAAATCCGCACGTCATGCTCGTTCACCAGACAAGTACAGAGCATTGTATCACGCACAGATTTGGCATCGGCCGGAAAATCTACCGGTGGATTCAAGTCGGTGCGACGATAGATGACCCCGGTATTGGCCGGCGCAGGGCGTAACGTCAGCGTGACTTTCTTGCCGGTATGTAAACCGACACCCGTCGCCTGAACGATACGTTTAAGTGTCCTTTGTTTGATCATCGTATAATCTCGCCAAATTAACTATCCAACCGAGAGTGTATATCACTAACGGTGGGCCAGTTTAGCACAAAGAGCGCAAATCCCCAAATTCCAGCCAATTCTTAGTCAGCTTGCTTACGCAGGAACGCCGGGATGTCCAGATAATCTGGCTCTTTCGCCGTTTGCGGCGTTGGGTCGTTCACTACTTTCGCGGCCGGTTTTTGCTCCTGAGTCAGAGGAGACATACCGTGCTGCTGGTAACGATCCATTACCGGTTGCTGAGTCTGCTTGTTGGTCACGAGGGTGATCTCAGGACGCTTGTCCATACCGATACCGGTCGCAACAACGGTAACACGCAGCTCGTCGTTCATTTCCGGGTCAAGGGAAGTACCGATTACCACGGTCGCGTTGTCAGAGGCGAACGCACGGATGGTGTTACCCACGGTTTCGAACTCATCCAGACGCAGGTCAAAGCCAGCGGTAATGTTGACCAGCACGCCGCGCGCACCAGACAGATCGATATCTTCCAGCAGTGGAGAAGAGATCGCCATTTCAGCCGCTTCTTCCGCACGGTCTTCACCGCTTGCCACGCCAGAGCCCATCATCGCGTAGCCCATTTCAGACATCACGGTGCGAACGTCTGCAAAGTCAACGTTCATCAGGCCAGGACGGGTAATCAGTTCAGCGATACCCTGAACCGCGCCTTTCAGCACGTCGTTTGCTGCACCGAACGCGTCCAGCAGGGAGATACCGCGACCCAGAACTTTCAGCAGCTTGTCGTTCGGGATGGTGATCAGCGAGTCCACATGCTTGGACAACTCGGTGATACCCTGCTCCGCAAAGGCCATACGCTTCTTACCTTCGAAGTTGAAAGGCTTGGTCACGACAGCAACGGTCAGGATACCTAAATCTTTTGCCACTTCAGCCACAACAGGTGCTGCACCGGTACCGGTACCGCCGCCCATACCAGCTGCGATGAAGACCATGTCCGCACCTTCCAGTGCAGCACGCAGGGCTTCACGATCTTCTTCAGCCGCGTTGCGACCGACTTCCGGGTTAGCCCCAGCGCCCAGCCCTTTGGTGATACCACCGCCGATCTGGATAGTCTGGCCTACAGCCGTTTTACGCAGTGCCTGCGCATCGGTGTTAACTGCGAAGAATTCAACACCTTCAATGCGTTCACGCACCATATGCTCTACGGCGTTACCGCCGCCGCCACCGACGCCGATGACTTTAATCACCGCGTCGTTGGTCAGTTCCATAGGTTCAAACATAATTTCTCTCTCCGTTGTGCCTGTCGCCCGAGACCGCTAATTCTCTCCGGTCTCTTAAAAAAATTAAAACTCTTTTCGCAACCAGTTGTTCAGTCGTTTGACCCACGACCCCACTGAGACGCGTTTTTCCACTTCTGCTTCACCACTGAGATGAGATTCCTTCCCGTAGTGGAGCAGGCCCACAGCCGTTGAATAGTACGGCTCCTGAGCATAATCCGTTAAACCGGTAATATTCAGCGGCGCACCAATACGCACCTGCGTATGGAACACGCGCTGAGCGCAGGCCGCAAGACCTTCAATTTGCGCTGCACCGCCGGTTAATACAATCCCCGCCGCAAGATGATGCTTAACACCCTGCTGACGAAGCTGTTCCTGAAGCTGTAAAATTTCTTCGTTGACCAGGTTGAGCAGCTCGGTATAGCGCGGCTCAATCACCTCTGCCAACGTCTGGCGCTGCAGGCTACGCGGCGGACGGCCGCCCACGCTCGGCACTTCAACGCTCTCATCTTTGCCAACAATGGAACCCAGCGCACAGCCGTGGCGCACTTTAATCGCTTCTGCATCGCTCGGTGGCGTACCAAAAGCGTAAGCAATATCGCTGGTCACAACGTTCCCTGCATACGGGATCACTTTGGTGTGGCGCAGCGCACCGCCGGTATACACGGCCATGTCCATTGTACCACCACCGATATCGACCACACAGACACCCAGTTCACGTTCGTCTTCGGTCAGCACGGAATAACTTGCCGCCAGACCGGCGAAAATAAGTTGGTCAACTTTCAGGCCACAACGTTCAACAGCTTTTACAATGTTCTTCGCCATATCGTTGTGACATGTGATCAGGTGCACTTTTGCCTGCATACGCACGCCGGACAGACCAACCGGGTTCTTGATCCCTTCCTGGTAGTCGATCGCATATTCTTGCGGGATCACGTGCAGCACGCGATGTTCATCGCGCACGCGCACGGACTTCGCCGTATGCACAACATTCTCAACGTCTTCCTGCGTCACTTCTTCTTCGGAAATCGGCACCATACCGATTTCGTTCTGGCAGCTAATGTGCTTGCCAGAAAGGGCCAGATAGACAGAAGAAATCTGGCAATCTGCCATTAATTCAGCCTGATCGATGGCGCGCTGTACGCATTTCACCACCGACTCAAGGTCGTTTACCCCACCTTTATCCATACCACGGGACGGGCAACTGCCCACGCCAATGATATTGACCATACCGTCGGGCAGAACTTCCCCTACTAAAGCGGCAACCTTCGCGGTGCCAATCTCCAGTCCAACTACCAGTTTTCTGTCCGTCGCCTTGATCATTGTTGTTCTGCCTGTACCTGTGCCTGATTCTGTTGCTGATTAGGTTCCTCGACCGGAGCCGGCTCCCAACCGACTGCTGCGCCTGAGTCATAGCGCAAATCAACGTAGCTTATCCGTTTGCCGTCCGTCTGCGCCTGCTGTTGTAAAACCGGGTAAAGTTCTACAAAACGCGCCAGACGTTTCATTGTGTCGCCGCGTCCCAGGTTTAGCTTTATGCCGTTCGTCAACGTCAACTGCCAGGAGCGGCGCGCCGTCATCGCAGCATCTTTTAACGTAAACCTGTCCTTCGCCAGCACCTGCCCCATTTCACGAAAACCCTGCAATACTTCGTTTTCGCTACCTTCAGGGCCATACAACATCGGTAAATTTTGCTTGTTGACACGATCGCTCGGGACGCTGAAGGAATTTCCGTCTACGTCAACCATGTGCTGATCATTCCAACGCGCAATGGGCACATATTCAACCAGATGAATCTTCAATTCATCAGGCCATTGCTTTCTGACACTCGCCTGTTTTATCCATGGCAGCCGTTCAATCTGGCTCTGGATAATATTGACGTCCTGCGTCATAAAGGTGCCAGGCGATCCCAGCGCCAGAATAGACTGGCGAATATCATCGTTACGCGTGTAGTGACGCTCGCCGGTCACCACCAGCTTTGACAGCGGCAGGCGCTGCGCATCTTCCATCCAGCCCAGCACCATCCAGCCGCTGATAAACACGGTGCACAGCACCCCGAGCAGGAAAATTATCCCTGCAAGACGCGTTCCATTACTCCGGCGTGAAGACGTGTATTCTTCTTCGTCATCGCGGTTGCGCGTGTTCAATGCAGCCTGAGACATATCAGCCCGCCTGGTCCAGAATACGTACGACTAACTGCGAGAAGCTCATTCCCGCCTGACGCGCGGCCATCGGCACAAGGCTGTGGCTGGTCATGCCTGGAGAAGTGTTTGCTTCCAGCAGATAAAATTGCCCGTCTTGATCCTGCATCACATCAATGCGCCCCCAGCCGCTGCACCCCAGTACATTCCAGGCTTTGAGCACCAGAGACTGTAATTCGGCTTCACGCTCGGCTTCAAGACCAGATGGACAGAAATATTGCGTCTCGTCAGAGAGATACTTCGCCTCATAATCATAGAAGACGCCAGCAGGTTGGATGCGAATCGACGGTAAAATTTCTTCACCCAGCATCGCGACGGTAAATTCCGGGCCGCTGAGCCATTTTTCAATCAAAACTTCTTCATCATGTTGAAAAGCCAGCGCTAAAGCGGACGCTAAATCGACAGCTTTATCGACCTTTGACATCCCCACGCTCGACCCTTCCCGGCTCGGCTTAACAATAACCGGTAAGCCCAGTGCCGCAATGCGTGCATTAACGCTGTCCGACAGACCCAATTCAAATTCGCTGCGCGTCAGTGCCACCCACGGCGCAACGGGTAAACCCGCTCCCTGCCAGAGTAACTTACTGCGCAGTTTATCCATAGAAATGGCGGAGGCCATCACGCCGCTGCCGGTGTACGGCAGGCCGATTAAATCCAGAAGTCCCTGCAGGGTTCCGTCTTCACCGCCACGACCATGTAATGCGATAAAGACTTTGTCGAAGCCCATCGCTTTTAATTGCGTTACGTCGATCTCTTTTGGATCGACCAGGTGCGCGTCTACGCCGCCTTCACGCAGGCCCGCCAGTACGGCTGCGCCGGAATTCAGAGAAACCTCGCGCTCAGCGGAGGTGCCGCCAGACAGGACAGCAATCTTATCAGCCATGATGCTCATCCTCCTGGTTTTGCGGCTTCAGTTTGATTTCAGCTAAGGTACGGGCGATTTTGCCGATATTTCCCGCCCCCTGAATCAGGATCAGATCGTTACCGGTCAGGACCGGTGCCAGAATTTCCGCCACCTGAGCCGGGTCAGAAACCAGAATTGGGTCCACTTTACCGCGCCCGCGGATTGTACGACACAGGGAACGGCTGTCCGCACCCGGGATCGGCGTTTCGCCTGCGGCGTAAACATCCAGCATCAGCAGGGTATCGACCTGCGACAGCACGCTGGCAAAATCGTCATACAGATCGCGGGTACGCGTGAAGCGGTGCGGCTGGAAGATCATCACCAGATTTTTCTCCGGCCAGCCCGCACGTGCGGCTTTGATGGTCGCATCCACTTCGGTCGGATGGTGACCATAGTCGTCCACCAGCATGGCGGTGCCTGGCTTACCGTTCACCGCGTCCAGCGGGAACTCACCGAGGAAATCGAAGCGACGGCCCGTGCCCTGGAAACTTTCCAGCGCGCGCAGAATAGCCTCATCATCAATGCCTTCTTCCGTCGCAACGGCCACTGCCGCTGCGGCATTGAGCGCGTTATGGCGTCCTGGCGCATTCAGCGTGACGTGCAGCAGCTCTTTGTCCTGACGCGCCAGGGTGAAATGCCCCTGCGCACCAATCTGCTTGTACTCTTCCACGCGGACGTCAGCATCGTCGCTGAAGCCGTAAGTGGTGATTTGACGCCCGACGCGCGGCAGCAGCTCGCGGATCACCGGGTCGTCCACGCACATCACCGCACGTCCATAGAACGGCAGGTTGTGCAGGAAGTTGATAAAGGTCTGCTTTAAGTTCTCGAAGTCACCCTGGTAGGTATCCATATGGTCAGCTTCGATATTGGTGACAATCGCTACCATCGGCTGCAGGTGCAGGAACGACGCATCGCTCTCATCCGCTTCCGCAATCAGATAACGGCTGTGGCCCAGACGCGCATGTACGCCTGCGGCTTTAACCAGACCGCCGTTGACGAACGTCGGGTCGAGACCCGCTTCCGCATAAATACTGGAAACCATCGCCGTGGTCGTGGTTTTACCGTGGGTCCCGGCAATCGCGATGCCGTGGCGGAAACGCATCAGTTCCGCCAGCATTTCTGCACGGCGGATCACCGGAATGCGCGCTTCGTGCGCGGCAACGATTTCCGGGTTGTCAGAGGAGATGGCGCTCGAGACCACCACCACGCTAGCATCGCGCACGTTTTCCGGGCGATGGTTGAAATAGATAGTCGCCCCAAGCGACGCCAGCTGCTGCGTTACAGGGTTTGGCGCCAGGTCAGACCCGCTGATCTGATAGCCTTCGTTAGCTAACACTTCGGCAATACCGCCCATGCCAGCACCACCGATGCCAACAAAGTGAATGTGCCGGACGCGACGCATCTCGGGCACGATTGAACGCAGTTTTGCCAGTTGTTGTGTATTCATTCTCTAAACGCCATCGACTACTTAAAATTCGTGCAGCGCAACACGCGCTGCGAGGGTTAAGCCTGGGCTGCCAGGCTCACTTCTTTTGCCACCCGTTCCGTCGCATCAGGGATAGCGGCCGCGCGCGCGCGCTGAGCCATCTCCAGCAGTGCGTCTCTGTTCCAGCCCGCCAGGGTGGTGGCGACCGCATCGGCGGTAAATTGTGGCTGCTCAAAAATTTTTGCCGCGCCGGCTTTCTCAAGCGGCAACGCATTCCAGTACTGCTGTCGGTCTTTGTGCTGGAACGGCACAAACAGCGCGGGTAAACCTGCGGCGGCGATTTCGCTCACCGTCAGCGCGCCAGAGCGACAGACCACGACATCGGCCCAGGCATACGCTGCCGCCATGTCGTCGATAAACTCTGTGACTTTATGCTGCGGCTGCCCTGCCCCGGCATAAGCCTGTTCAACGGTCTGCTGCGCGCCTTTTCCGCTTTGATGCCAGATCGTGACGGTATCGCCCAGCTTTGCGGCAACCTGCGGCATCGTCTGGTTTAAGACACGCGCCCCCTGAGAGCCGCCGACGACCAGTATACGAACCGGCCCTTCACGGCCCGTCAGGCGAGCGTCCGGTAGCGGCAGCGCCAGCACGTCCACACGCACCGGGTTACCCACCACGTCCGCTTTCGGAAACGCGCCGGGAAACGCCTGCATCACTTTGGTGGCGATTTTCGCCAGCCACTTGTTGGTCAGACCGGCGATACCGTTTTGCTCATGCAGCACAACGGGAATGCCTAATGACCACGCAGCCAGCCCGCCGGGGCCAGAAACATAGCCGCCCATGCCCAGCACCACATCGGGCTTAAAGCGCTTCATGATGGTGCGCGCCTGACGCCAGGCGTTAAAAATACGCACCGGCGCCATCAGCATGGCCTTGAGGCCCTTGCCACGCAGGCCGGAAATACGAATAAAGTCGATCTCGATACCGTGCTTCGGCACCAGGTCGGCCTCCATGCGGTCTGCGGTTCCCAGCCAGCGTACTTGCCAGCCCTGCTCCATTAAATGGTGCGCAACCGCCAGCCCCGGGAACACGTGTCCGCCGGTACCGCCTGCCATCACCATTAACCGCTTCGGTTGATTCATCGTGAACCTCGTGTAAACGCCTGGGCTTTCTCCAGACGCGTCTCATAATCTATACGTAACAAAAACATAATGGCCGTCGACATGATCAACAGGCTCGAACCACCATAGCTGATCAGCGGCAACGTCAGACCTTTGGTCGGCAGCATACCTGCTGCGGCCCCGACGTTAACCAGCGCCTGGAAGCTAAACCAGATACCAATTGAGCAGGCTAAGAAGCCCGAGAAGCGGTGATCGATCTCCAGCGCTTTTCGGCCAATCGACATGGCGCGGAAAGCGACGAAGAATACCATTAAAAGCGCTAATACCACACCGATATAACCCAGTTCTTCCCCAATAATGGAGAAGATGAAGTCGGTGTGCGCTTCCGGTAAATACTCCAGTTTCTGTACTGAGTTGCCCAGACCTTGCCCCCAGACTTCACCGCGACCAAAGGCCATCAGCGACTGCGTCAGCTGATAGCCGCTACCGAACGGATCTTCCCACGGGTTCCAGAACGAGGTCACGCGGCGGATACGGTAAGGCTCGGCGAGAATCAGCAGCACCACCGCTGAAATCCCCATCCCGATAATGGCGATGAACTGCCACAGCTTGGCCCCCGCCAGGAACAGCATCGCCAGCGTGGTAACAAACAGTACGACAACGGTCCCGAGGTCAGGCTGCGCCAGCAGCAGGATCGCGAGCACCAGAATCACGCCCATCGGTTTTAAGAAGCCGCGAAGGTTGTTACGCACTTCATCAACCTTACGGACCAGGTAGTTCGCCAGATAGCAGAACAACGAAAGCTTGGTAAATTCCGCTGGCTGAATACGCAGCGGCCCGAAGGCGATCCAGCGCGATGCCCCGTTAACGGAGCTCCCGACAACCAGCACGATCAGCAGCATGATGATGGAGGCGATCAGCATCGCGGTGCTGTGCCGCTGCCAGAACGCCATCGGCAGACGAAGCGTCACCAGCGACAGGCAGAACGCCAGAATGATGTACAACCCGTCACGCTTGGCGAACAGGAAGGGATCGTTCGCCAGACGCTGTCCAACAGGCATGGAAGCCGAGGTCACCATGATAAAGCCGATCGCCGCCAGCCCCAGCGTCAGCCAGAACAGGGTGCGGTCGTACATAATCAGGCTATCGGAATCTTTATCCCGTGAAGCCATCACCCAGCCTTTCAGCGCCGCAAACAGCCACACCAGGATCCCAAATCCTGGCAGGCGCGGCATTTTCAGGCGAGGGAGAGATAAACGCATCAGCCTAACTCCTTCGCAAGGCGGGTAAAGACATCGCCACGCTGTTCAAAATTCTTAAACTGATCGAGGCTGGCGCAGGCCGGAGAGAGCAGAACCATGTCGCCAGGCTGCACGCGCGGGGCGATCAGGCGCATCGCCTGCTCCATCGTTTCAGTTTGCTCGGCAATTTCCGGGCGTAGCTCAGCCAGCTCGCTGCCGTCACGGCCAAAGCAGTACAGACGGATGTTATCGCCGGTGAGGTATTGCTTCAGGGAGGAGAAATCAGCGGATTTACCGTCACCGCCCAACAGAAGATGCAGGGTACCGTCAACGTGCAGGCCGTTCAGCGCGGCCTCCGTGCTGCCCACGTTGGTGGCTTTGGAGTCGTTAATCCAGCGCACGCCGTTATGCTCCAGCGCCAGCTGGAAGCGGTGCGCCAGACCAGTAAACGTGGTCAACGCTTTCAGGCTGGAGGAGCGCGGCAGCCCTACGGCATCCGCCAGCGCCAGCGCCGCCAGGGCATTGGTGTAATTGTGCTGGCCGGAAAGCTTCATCTCCTTCACGTTCAGCACTTTCTCGCCTTTCACGCGCAGCCAGGTTTCGCCCAGCTGACGGTTCAGGTGGTAATCCCCCATGGTGATACCAAAGCTGATGCAGCGCTCGTCCGCGCCGCGCACCGGCATGGTCAGCGCGTCATCGGCATTAACCACGCAGACTTTGGCATTTTCGTATACGCGCAGCTTGGCGGCGCGGTACTGCTGCAGACCAAATGGATACCGGTCCATATGATCTTCCGTCACGTTGAGGATCGTTGCAGCGGCGGCATGCAGGCTGGAGGTGGTTTCAAGCTGGAAGCTGGAGAGTTCCAGCACGTACAGCTCGCAGCCTTTGTCCAGCAGCATCAGCGCTGGTAAACCAATGTTGCCGCCAACGCCGACATTTTTCCCCGCTGCTTTCGCCATTTCACCCACCAGGGTGGTGACGGTACTTTTGCCGTTGGAACCGGTAATCGCGATAACGGGTGTCTGCGCTTCGCGGCAGAACAGCTCGATATCGCCAACAATTTCAACGCCCGCATCCGCAGCGGCGCTCAGCGAAGGGTGCGCCAGCGCCATACCCGGGCTGGCAACAATCAGATCGGCTGCCAGCAGCCAGTCATCATTCAGACCACCAAGGTGGCGTTCAACCTGTTCTGGCAGCTTGTCCAGACCCGGCGGAGAGACACGCGTATCCATCACGCGCGGCGTCACGCCACGCGCAAGGAAAAAGTCCACGCAGGACAGGCCAGTGAGGCCTAACCCGATGATAACGACTTTTTTGCCCTGGTAATCTGCCATGATTAACGTACCTTCAGCGTTGCCAGGCCAATCAGCACCAGCATCAGCGAAATAATCCAGAAGCGCACGATCACGCGCGGCTCCGGCCAGCCTTTCAGTTCATAGTGGTGGTGGATCGGCGCCATCCGGAAGATGCGCTGACCGCGCAGCTTGAAGGAGCCGACCTGCAAAATCACCGACAGGGTTTCAACCACAAACACGCCGCCCATGATCACCAGCAGGAACTCCTGACGCAGCAGCACGGCGATAATGCCGAGCGCGCCGCCCAGCGCCAGAGAACCGACGTCGCCCATAAAGACCTGCGCAGGATAGGTGTTGAACCACAGGAAGCCCAGCCCCGCGCCGACAATCGCCGTACAGACGATAACCAGCTCACCCGCATGACGCAGATAAGGAATGTGCAGGTAGTTCGCAAAGTTCATGTTACCGGTCGCCCACGCCACCAGCGCAAAGCCGGCCGCCACGAAGACGGTAGGCATAATCGCCAGACCATCCAGACCATCAGTCAGGTTAACGGCGTTCCCGGTGCCGACAATCACAAAGTAGGCCAGCAGGATGTAGAACAGCCCCAGCTGAGGCATCACGTCTTTAAAGAACGGCACCACCAGTTCGGTGGCGGGCGTGTCTTTTCCTGCCAGATACAGCGCGAAGGCGACGCCCAGCGCGATCACCGACATCCAGAAATACTTCCAGCGGGCAATCAGGCCTTTGGTATCTTTGCGAACGACTTTGCGGTAATCATCCACAAACCCGATGATGCCGTAGCCCACCAGTACGGTCAGCACGCACCAGACGTACGGGTTAGACGGATAGGCCCACAGCAGTACGGAAACGACGATCGCGGTCAGGATCATGATCCCGCCCATGGTCGGCGTACCGCGCTTGCTGAAGTGCGACTCCGGACCGTCGTTACGCACAACCTGACCGAAAGAGAGTTTTTGCAGACGGGCAATCATGCGCGGGCCCATCCACAATGAGATGAACAGCGCAGTCAGCAGGCTGACGATGGCGCGAAACGTCAGATAGGAAAAGACGTTAAAGCCTGAATAATATTTGACCAAATGTTCGGCCAGCCAAACTAACATGTCCCGTTCTCCTGTAATGCGTGCACAACCTCTTCCATGGCGGCACTACGTGAACCTTTCACTAACACTGTCACAATTTGTTTTTCTGTAATCAACGCTTTAAGGCGCTCTATCAACGCGGTTTTGTCAGCAAAATGTTCGCCAACGCCGCTGGCCTGGCTAATCGCCTGGCTCAGTTTTCCTGCGCTCAGCACGCAGTCCAGCCCCGCCGCTTTCGCCGCTTCTCCCACCTGGGTATGGCAGGCTTCGCTTTCGTCGCCCAGCTCTGCCATATCGCCAACTACCATGATGCGATAGCCCGGCATTTCAGATAACACCTGCACCGCTGCCGTCATTGAGCCGACGTTGGCGTTGTAGGAGTCATCCAGCAGCAGCTTGTTCTCCGAAAGCTGAATCGGGAACAGACGCCCCGGCACGGCTTTCAGGTTCGCCAGACCTGCTTTGATCGCATCATGCGATGCGCCTACCGCCATGGACAACGCCGCAGCCGCAAGCGCGTTGGCAATGTTATGGCGACCCGGCAGCGGCAGCAGCACCTCAACGCCACCCGTTGGGGTTGTCAGCGTGAATTCCGTGCCATGCGACGTCACATGGATATTGGTCGCGGTAAAATCACTGTTGGCTGCGTTCGGCGAGAAACGCCAGGTTTTACGCGAACCAATGATGCTCTGCCAGTTCAGCCAGTCGTTGTTGTCGGCGTTCAGAATGGCAATACCGTCATCCGGCAGGCCGGTGTAAATCTCACCTTTGGCTTTCGCCACGCCTTCCAGCGAGCCAAAGCCTTCCAGATGCGCAGCCGCGAGGTTATTCACCAGCGCCGCTTCCGGGCGAGTCAGGCTTACAGTCCAGGCGATTTCGCCCTGGTGGTTTGCCCCTAACTCAATCACCGCATAGTCATGCTCTTTGGTCAGGCGAAGTAATGTCATCGGCACGCCGATGTCATTATTGAGGTTGCCCGCGGTATAAAGCGTGTTACCACACTGGCTGAGAATGGCAGCCGTCATCTCTTTTACTGACGTTTTGCCTGATGACCCGGTCAGCGCGACGACGCGAGCAGATACCTGCTGACGCACCCAGGCGGCCAGTTCACCGAACGCAAGACGCGTATCTTTCACCACAATCTGCGGCAGATCGATGTCGAGCCTGCGGCTGACCAGCAGCGCGCCCGCGCCATTCTCTTTGGCCTGTCCGGCAAAATCATGCGCATCAAAACGCTCGCCTTTCAGCGCCACAAACAGACATCCCGCGGTCACTTTGCGCGTATCGGTCGTGACGGCGTCAATGGTCAGATCCTGACCCAGCAGTTCACCGTGCAGCACGGCAGCGGCCTGGCTTAAGGTGATGCTAATCATGCGACGACTCCCAGCAGACGCGCTGCCGTTACGCGGTCGGAGTAATCCAGACGACGGTTGCCAACAATCTGATAATCTTCATGACCCTTACCGGCCAGCAGAACCACGTCGTTTTCTTTTGCCTGCATGATGGTGTTCGTCACGGCTTCCGCGCGGCCTTCCACCACGCGAGCGCGGCCCGCGTCCAGCATGCCCGCCAGAATGTCGTTGATGATGGCGCGCGGCTCTTCCGTACGCGGGTTGTCATCGGTGACTACCGGAATATCTGCGAACTGCTCCGCAATGGCGCCCATCAGGGGACGTTTGCCCTTGTCACGATCGCCGCCGCAGCCAAACACGCACCAGAGCTTACCGGTGCAGTGCAGACGCGCCGCTTCCAGCGCTTTTTCCAGCGCATCCGGCGTGTGGGCGTAATCGACCACCACGGTCGGTTTGCCCGGCGCGCTAAACACTTCCATACGGCCACAAACCGGCTGCAGACGCGCTGACGTTTTCAGCAGTTCGTCCATCGGGTACCCCAGCGCCAGCAGCGTCGCCAGCGCCAGCAGCAGGTTGCTGACGTTAAAAGCGCCCATCAGACGGCTTTCAATTTCGCCTTCACCCCACGAAGAGGTAAAGCGAATTGTCGCCCCGCTATCGTGATAATTCACCGCAACCGCCTTCAGCCAGCGGCCGTGGCAGTTCGGATTAATATGGTCTTCCATCGACACCGCTACCGCGTCCGGCAGCTTCGCCAGCCAGCGGCGGCCCACTTCGTCGTCGGCGTTGATGATGGCTTGTCCGTAATGGTGAGTGGAGAACAGCAGCCATTTCGCGGCTTCGTACTGTTCCATATCACCATGATAGTCAAGATGATCGCGGCTCAGGTTGGTAAACACGGAAGCCGCAAATTTCAGCGCTGCCACACGGTGCTGTACCAGGCCGTGCGAGGAAACTTCCATCGCGGCAAAGGTTGCCCCCTGCCCTGCCAGACCGGCAAGCACGTGCTGTACGTCAACCGCGGAGCCTGTGGTGTTTTCCGTCGGGCTCACTTTGCCCAGCAGGCCGTTACCCACGGTGCCCATCACCGCACCGGTTTCTCCCAACAGCTGCGCCCACTGCGCCATCAGCTGGGTCGTGGTCGTTTTTCCGTTTGTGCCCGTCACGCCAACCAGCCGCAGCTGGTCAGAAGGTTCATGATAAAAACGTCCTGCCAGCGCAGAGAGACGCTCATTCAGCTGGCTGAGATAGATAACCGGCACACCGTGCATTTCACGGACCTCACCGTCGGTTGCCTCGTCTTTGGCCTCAGCAATAATGGCAGCAACACCTTGCGCAATCGCCTGCGGGATATAACGACGCCCGTCCGCCTGATGACCGACCACCGCCACAAAAAGATCGCCAGAAGCAGCCACGCGGCTGTCCAGTACCATCTCTCGTAGTGCTCGCGCAGGTAGCATAGGCACCCACGGAGCGAGAAGGTCGCGCAAATTACGATCTGCCACCTGTACCCTCGCCTTGATTAATTACAAATTCACTTTTTTCGCCCGTCGCCAGCGCATCCGGTTCGATGTTCATGGTGCGCAGTACGCCGCCCATGATGGCCCCGAACACAGGCGCGGAGACGGCGCCGCCGTAGTATTTACCCGCCTGTGGGTCGTTAATCACGACCACCAGCGCAAAACGCGGATTGCTTGCAGGCGCAACGCCTGCGGTATAGGCAATGTATTTGTTGATGTAGCGGCCGTCTGGCCCCACTTTTTTCGCCGTACCGGTTTTAATGGCGATGCGGTAGCCTTTGATGGCCGCCTTCACGCCGCCGCCGCCCGGCAGCGCCACGCTTTCCATCATGTGCACAACGGTACGAACGATAGATTCCGGGAAGATACGCTCGCCCGGAACCGGTGGATCAACTTTGGTAATCGACAGCGGGCGATAAACGCCATAGCTGCCAATCGTTGCGTAGACTCGCGCTAACTGTAACGGAGTTACCATTAGCCCGTAGCCGAAAGAGAAGGTGGCCCTCTCTATGTCAGACCACCGTTGTTTTTGAGGATATAAGCCACTGCGTTCTCCGACCAACCCCAAATTGGTCGCCTTTCCTAGCCCAAAACGTGAGTAAGTCTCTACTAACGCTGAGGACGGCATCGCTAACGCCAGCTTTGAAACACCGACGTTACTCGACTTCTGTAACACCCCGGTCAGGGTCAATTCGCTGTAGCGCGCCACGTCTTTAATTTCGTGGCCGTTGATACGGTAAGGGATGGTATTAAGAACCGTGTTTTCATTGACGATACCGCGCTGAAGCGCTGTCATCACCACCATCGGTTTCACCGTGGAGCCGGGTTCGAACACGTCGGTGATCGCCCGGTTACGCATCGCATCTTTTGCGGTGCCGGTAAAATTATTCGGGTTGTAGGACGGGCTGTTGGCCATCGCCAGCACTTCGCCGGTGCTGACGTCTACCAATACGGCGCTGCCAGACTCGGCCTTGTTGAAGGCCACGGCGTTGTTCAGCTCGCGGTAGACCAGCGCCTGCAGGCGCTCGTCGATACTCAGCGCCAGGTTGTGCGCTGCCTGGCTGTCAGTGGAAGAGATATCCTCAATGACGCGTCCGTAGCGGTCTTTACGTACGATACGCTCGCCAGGCTGGCCGGTGAGCCACTTATCGAAGCTTTTTTCAACGCCCTCAATCCCCTGGCTGTCGACGTTGGTGAAGCCGATGAGGTGAGCGGTTACTTCGCCTGAAGGATAATACCGACGGGATTCCTCACGCAGATGTATGCCCGGCAGCTTCAGTTTACGGATGTAGTCCGCCATGTCAGGGTTAACCTGACGCGCCAGATAGATAAAACGCCCTTTCGGGTTGGCGTTGACGCGGGAGGCTAGCTGATCGAGCGGCATTTTCAGTGCATCAGACAGCGCTTTCCAGCGGTTATCAAGCGTAATGCCACCGGCATCGTGCAGTTCTTTCGGGTCGGCCCAGATCGCTTTTACCGGCACGCTCACCGCCAGCGGGCGACCGGAACGGTCAGTGATCATTCCGCGAGAAGTCGACACTTCCTGAACGCGAAGGGAGCGCATATCCCCCTGGCGTACCAGCATGTCAGGGGCGATGATTTGCAACCACGCCACGCGTCCCAGCAGGAAACCCAGCGCCATTAAAATGCAGCCGCAAAGCAACGCAAAACGCCAACTGATAAAGTTGGCCTGTTCTTCCTGACGTTTTGGTTTGAGCGTTTTTGCCGCTGCTTTCATGCGTCGCGTGTTCCCTTATTTTTGTACTACGATATTTTCCTGGGAAGGATCAACATGCTGCAGTTGCAGCTTTTCCGTTGCGATCCGTTCAACCCGGCTGTGATCGCCGAGCGCGTTTTCTTCAAGGATCAGATTTCGCCATTCAATATCCAGCGCATCGCGTTCCAGCACCAGCTGCTCGCGTTGCGCAGTCAATAAACGAGTATGGTGGGCAGTCGTTACCACCGTGACTGCCGTAACAATGATGCAAATGAACAAGCAGAGTGGCAGTTTCCCGAACCGCAAAAGATCGTCGCCGATCACGCCAGGCAAGGCATGGCGCTCGTTGCTTCCTAACGATCCCTTAACTTTGCTTAGGGTTTCTGTCACTCTGCCGATCATGCGTTCGTCCTCTCTGCAACTCGCAGCACTGAACTACGGGCGCGTGGATTCTCTGCCACCTCTTCTTCGCCCGGCATCAACTTGCCTAATGCTCGCAACTGACGGCCACCCAGTTTCCTGAGTTGTTCTTCCGTCATCGGCAGCCCCGCAGGAACCTGAGGACCGCGGCTCTGTTCACGCATAAAGCGTTTCACAATGCGGTCTTCCAGCGAATGGAAGCTGATGATGGATAACCGCCCACCCGGGGCCAGCACGTCGAGCGAGCTTTTTAGCGCCAGCTCTATTTCCTCCAGTTCACTGTTTACCCAGATGCGAACCGCCTGGAAGGTACGGGTCGCGGGATGTTTGTGCTTATCCTTCACCGGCGTGGCCGCCGCAATCACTTCGGCCAGCTCTTTGGTGCGGGTCATTGGCTCAACGCGATTGCGCTCAACGATGGCGCGCGCAATGCGCTTGCCAAAACGTTCTTCACCGAAGGTTTTGATCACCCAGGCAATATCCGCTTCGTCAGCGGTCTGTAACCACTCGGCTGCAGACTGGCCGCGCGTCGGGTCCATACGCATGTCCAGCGGACCGTCGCGCATAAAGGAAAAGCCGCGTTCGGCATCATCAAGCTGGGGTGAAGAGACGCCAAGATCGAGAAGAATCCCGTCGATCTTGCCCGTAAGATCGCGCTCGGCTACATAATCCGCGAGCGCAGAGAAAGGTCCATGCACGATGGAAAAGCGTGGGTCATTGATGGTCTGTGCAACAGCAATCGCCTGCGGATCGCGATCGATTGCCAGCAGACGTCCTTCCTCACCAAGCTGGGAGAGGATCAAACGCGAGTGACCACCGCGACCAAAGGTGCCATCAATGTAGATGCCATCCGGACGAATATTCAGGCCGTTGACGGCCTCGTCCAGTAACACCGTTTTATGTTTATAATTTTCCATCATATTTATAGAGACAAGTCCTGCAGCCGTTCCGATAATGTCGCGGAATCGGACTGCTCAGCGTCGATATCTTCCTTGACCTGTTGATACCAGGTCGTTTCATCCCACAGTTCAAACTTGTTGAACTGCCCGACCAGCATCACTTCTTTGGTCAGACCGGCATGTTGCCGCAGCACGGGCGCAATCAGTAATCGCCCTGCGCTATCCATCTGACATTCACTGGCATGTCCCAATAAAAGCCGCTGCACGCGGCGTTCCTGCGGGTTCATGCTCGACAGTCGCGACAGCTTTTGCTCGATAATTTCCCATTCGGGTAAGGGGTAAAGCAGCAGGCAGGGGGAGTTGATGTCAATGGTGCAAACCATTTGACCCGAAGCGTTCTCAATCAGCTGGTCGCGGTATCGGGTTGGTACCGATAAACGCCCTTTGCTGTCGAGATTGACTAACGTAGCTCCACGGAACATGCCAGTCTCACCCCTCCTCACCACTTTAACCCACAAATTCCCACCTAAAGGAGTTTACGGAGCGAGGGAAAAGCTTGTCAAGCCAGGACTCTCCCTATAAGGACCCGAAAGCCCTCTATTTACAGAGATAAACAGTCCTGGTTAATAACTGCACAACTGGCGAGGCAAAATTAACGTTATGAATATTTGTAAAAAAAAAACCGAATATGCACACTAGCGTTAAGGCTCACTCAATATCATCGCAGATAAATATAAAGTGTCAGTTTGCGACGCGGGCAGCATTTTATGACAGATTCACTGGGGATAACAGCGGCAGATTCACTCAGGCACTCAGCGGACGCGGCGGTGAGCATGCTGGCTGGCGAAGGTGAAGGAAAAACGTCTGAATATTCATCGACCGAAGAGGGTTTGTAACAAAATAATACAAAGAGAGGCTTTTAAAATCACTTCGTGGCTCTTAAAAGAACATTTAAAAAGGCAAAATGAATTAAGAAAAATAGTAGATTACGATCCCTCAGGAATTATCCTAATTTCTCTGCGGGAATTAACGCCGCGAATTATTTCAGCAAAAAGGGGCGATTTTCGCCGCCCCGTCATTTCATTTATGGCGGCTCAAAATTCCGCGATGATAGAGATTACGTTTGATACGCGTCAGACCCGGCTTCGGTTTTCGCGGTTCGTCCAGGCTTGCCAGAACGATCTCAAGCACGCGTTCAGCCACATCGCGGTGACGCTGCGCTACGGCCAGCACCGGACATTGAAGGAAGTCGAGCAGTTCGTTATCCCCGAACGTGGCAATGGCCAGGTCGGAGGGAAGCTTGCCTTCACGGCGTAAGGTCACATCCATTACCCCCTGCAAGAGCGCAAACGAGGTGGTAAACAGCGCCTGAGGCATCGGGTGCGTCTCCAGCCATTTCTCGAACAGCTGCGCAGCGGCTTCGCGTTCATAGCTGTTGGCATAGAGATAGTGAACTTCACGCGGATCGTCTTTCCAGGCGGTTCTGAACCCTTGCTCACGCAGGAAGCTTACGGAAAGCTCGGGCAGCGCGCCAAGATACAGCACCGTTTCAGCGGGGAAGGTTCTCAGCTCTGCCGCCAGCATTTCCGCGTCATCCTGATCCGCCCCCACGACGCTGGTGAAATGCTCGCGATCGAGCGCACGATCCAGCGCAACAATAGGGAAAGGATCGTTCGCCCAACGCTGGTAGAACGGATGCTCTGGCGGTAAGGAAGTTGACACAATAATGGCGTCAACCTGGCGCTGCAGCAGATGTTCAATGCAGCGCATCTCGTTATCGGGCTGATCTTCCGAGCAGGCAATCAGCAGTTGATAGCCGCGCTGGCGCGCCTGACGTTCAAGATAGTTGGCGATACGGGTATAGCTGGTGTTTTCCAGATCCGGGATCACCAGACCAATAGAGCGGGTGCGCCCGGCACGCAGACCGGCAGCGACAGCATTCGGATGGTAATTATGCTCACGAACCACCGCCATCACTTTTTCAACGGTCTTATCGCTGACGCGGTACTGCTTTGCTTTGCCGTTAATCACATAGCTGGCCGTTGTTCGTGACACGCCGGCTAGCCGGGCGATTTCATCCAGTTTCACAATTGCCCCTTAAAAAAAGAAAAGAGTCCATGGCCCTGTCAAGGTTATGGTTAAATCTTTTAACATCTAAACGCAGAAAAGCCTTCGCGGCAACCGCTTTTATCTGCGTTGTCGGCTGATTACACAAAAAAAAGCCCGGCTTTGCTGACCGGGCTGAAAGAGGCGAACCTTTTTGACAACTAACGCATGATTTTCTCGCCGCGTGACAGACCGACAATGCCCGATCTCGCCACCTCAACAATTTTTGCTACATCCCGCACGGACGCCAGGAAAGCATCCAGCTTGTCACTGGTTCCGACCAGTTGAACCGTATAGAGAGAAGGCGTGACGTCGATGATCTGACCGCGGAAAATGTCCGCATTGCGTTTGACCTCTTCTCGCCCGTAGCCGCTGGCCTGAATTTTGACCAGCATGACCTCACGCTCAACGTAAGCCCCCTGCCCCAGCTCGCTCACGCGCAGCACATCGACCAGCTTATGCAGCTGTTTCTCGATCTGCTCGATCACTTTGGCATCGCCGACGGTCTGAATCGTCATCCGCGACAGCGTCGGGTCGTCCGTTGGCGCAACGGTCAGGCTTTCAATGTTGTAACCGCGCTGTGCAAAAAGCCCAATGACGCGCGACAGTGCGCCAGACTCGTTTTCCAGTAATACCGATAATATCCGACGCATATCAGGTTCTCTCCGTTTTGCTTAACCACATTTCATCCATACCACCGCCGCGGATATGCATCGGATAAACGTGCTCGGTGCCATCAACGATGACATCCATAAAGACGAGGCGGTTGTTTTTGACGTGCTCAAGCGCTTCTGCGAGCTTCGTTTCCAGTTCAGCCGGATCGGTCACCCGCATGCCTACATGACCGTAAGCTTCAGCAAGACGGACAAAATCAGGCAGAGAGTTCATGTATGACTGCGAATGGCGGCCTGAGTAGATCATGTCCTGCCACTGCTTCACCATACCGAGGTAGCCGTTATTGAGGTTCAGCACCAGTACCGGAAGTTCATACTGCAGCGCGGTGGAGAGTTCCTGAATGTTCATCTGGATACTGCCGTCGCCGGTCACGCAGACAACGGTTTCATCCGGCAGCGCCAGCTTTACCCCCAGCGCGGCAGGCAGGCCAAAGCCCATCGTGCCTAAACCACCCGAATTGATCCAGCGACGTGGTTTATCAAACGGATAATAGAGGGCGGCAAACATTTGATGCTGACCGACGTCAGAAGTTACATATGCATCGCCTTTCGTCAGTCGCCAGACCGCTTCGATGACCGCCTGCGGCTTAATATGCTCGCTTTGCGTGTCATATTTCAGGCACTGGCGCGCGCGCCACCGTTCAATCATCTGCCACCAGTCGCGGATCTCATCCAGCGGTTGAGCCGTGCTTTCCTGGGCCAGCAGTTCCAGCATTTGTTCTAGAATCTGTCGGGCGTCGCCGACAATAGGTACATCAGCCGACACCGTTTTTGAAATTGACGTGGGATCGATATCAATGTGCAGCACGGTGGCGTTGGGGCAATACTTCGCCAGGTTGTTGGTGGTACGATCGTCAAAGCGCACGCCGACGGCAAAGATCACGTCGGAGTGATGCATCGTCATGTTGGCTTCATAGGTACCATGCATGCCCAGCATACCCAGCGCCTGACGGTGGGTCGCGGGAAATGCCCCCAGCCCCATCAGCGACGAGGCAACAGGAAGATTGAGCTTTTCAACCAGTTCACGGAGCTGTGGCTCGCACGCAGAGCTGATTGCACCGCCACCCACATAGACCACCGGTTTTTTAGCGGCCAGAAGCGTCTGCAGTGCGCGCTTGATCTGACCTTTGTGGCCCTGCGTTGTTGGGTTGTAAGAGCGCATACTCACCGATTCCGGCCAGACATACGGTAGCTTGTTGGCCGGGTTCAGAATATCTTTGGGGAGATCGACCACCACCGGTCCCGGGCGTCCGCTTGCAGCCAGCCAGAACGCTTTTTTGAGCACCCCAGGAATATCTTCGGTTTGCTTGACCAGGAAGCTGTGCTTCACGACGGGACGCGAAATCCCGACCATGTCGCACTCCTGAAACGCATCGTAGCCAATCAGCGATGTCGCCACCTGCCCGGAAAGGATCACCAGCGGGATAGAGTCCATATAGGCCGTCGCGATACCGGTAATGGCGTTTGTTGCACCCGGTCCGGACGTGACTAAAACCACGCCCACTTCCCCCGTCGCACGGGCCAGGCCGTCAGCCATGTGTACCGCAGCCTGCTCATGACGAACCAGAACATGGTCAATGCCGCCTACCGTATGAAGGGCATCATAAATATCAAGGACCGCGCCGCCAGGATAGCCGAACACTTGCTTTACGCCCTGATCGATCAGCGATCGGACGACCATTTCCGCGCCAGACAACATCTCCATGCTTTGCCTCCAGGCATTTTGTTATAGACGGACCGCCGAATTCATTTCCGCACCGTCTTGCGATCGGGACAAACCCGTCTTCTATTTTGCAGAGTGATACTTACCTTAACCGCTCGTTATAAGGCAGGCAATTAGCAAACCAGGAGAGCGAAGAGGCACTCAAAGCAGAAAAAACAGACATTGGGAGGGGATATGGTTAATTCATCTGAAATTAGAGGATGAGATGATAATTCATCGCTGAAAAGCGCGGCGATACAGGAAATCATCTATTTTTACAGGCCTGGCAGCCGTCAGATAAAAACAACAACAGAACAAAATAGCAATAAACAAAACAAAACCAGGATAAATCACATGCGAAGATGCAATTTATCCTGACACCATTAACGACGGCAGATGCTAATAAGCAACTCTTCCATCCATTGATGACCCTTATCGCGTCCCGCGGCTTCATGCCAGGAGAGATAGCAGGTACGGCTATTTAGCTTGAGCGGCAGGGGCAGAATTTGCAGATTTAACGCATCTGAGAACTCTTCCGCCAGCCAGCGCGGCGCAATAGCCACCAGCTGCGTCTGGGAGACAACGTTTAATACGCTGACCATAGCCATCCCTTGATACGCCACGCTGGCCTGTTTATCCGCAGTGTCGTACCACGGAAGGCTAAAGGAAGCATATCTGTCGAGTGCAACAACGGCATGTTGTTCGCTATATACATCACTTTCACGTAGCGGAGAATTCAGTCGCGGATGTTTTTTACTGGCAACCAGCACCATTTCATCTTTAAACAGCGGCACGCAGGAAAATTCAGGGCGGCGGAACTCTTCATATCCCAGCACGAATTCGGTTTCCTGATAACGTAACTGGTGTTCAGTGTTTTGATTTAAGGATGATTTAAAGACCAGGTTAATATTAGGCGCAATCTCTTCAACTTTATTATAAATAATCGATGTCAGATAATTATCTAATGGGCTGCAGACGCAGAGATGGAATACGCGCTCACTGCTTAAGGGTTCAAAGCCCGAGCCCGGCAGTTCATTTTGTACCAACTGCAGCGCCTGACGGATGGAGCCGAAAAGCTGGAAAGCCCGCGCTGTAGGCTGGATACCTCTGCCATAACGAACGAATAATTCGTCGTTGAACATCACTTTCAGCCTGGCAACCGCGTTGCTTACCGCGGGTTGCGACATGCCCAACGTTTGTGCCGCGCGGGTGATATTTTGCTCCTGCATGACAGCATCAAACACCGTCAGTAGATTAAGATCCACCGTGCGCAACTGTGGTTTAATTCCATCAGTAATTTGCGGCTGTTTAATATTATTTTCTGGCACTTCTGACTCCACTGTCACGCTACACTCCCTTCGCCAACGCACTGTAATAATTTCGAAAAATATGATTTACCATGCAAATACGACCAGCGAAAGAGAATTGTTTAAAAATCGGAATATATAAAGATGATGCAATCATGCTAAAATAAAAAAATCGGTTCTAAAGATATGTTTAACTTTAGAGTTGGAATGAAACCATAAACCCAATCAATATACAATTGGCATTCGGTTAATGATGACTTAAGTATTATTAAACTGTTATACCTCTCGCGATCTATTAAGTTAATATTCTGTTATCATCATTCGGTTTGCGAACCGACGAAAAACATTCATAAAACTGATAACTAAATGATATCAAAAAAGTTTAAGTACAAGACCTCAAAGGACGGATCGTCGACTAAAAAATACCCGTTATATTTATTCTTTTATGCAACCATTTTTTAAGTCCAAAATTAGACAATTCGTTAAGTCTGAAAAGTAAAATCCAGCACAATAAGCTAAAGAACATATCCTCGCTTTTCGGCCTGCCGACACCGTTTTTATCAGCAGGGGTTGACATGAACAGCCGTATCCAGTACCACTAAAAGCATATTGAATTTAACGGAGCACGATTCATGACACGCACCACTCGTTTCACCGGTCTACTACTACTAAACGCATCCACTGTGCGCGGTAGACTGGCGGGCGAAATTCAGCGTTGAATCGTCACCAGTAAGACTAAAAACCCGCGCCACTGCGCGGGTTTTTTTATGCTCGTAGCAAGGCGCCCTAAGACTGACAAGGACCTAACCCATGAGCCAGCAAGTCATTATTTTCGATACTACTTTACGTGACGGTGAACAGGCATTACAGGCAAGCCTGAGTGTAAAAGAGAAACTGCAGATTGCGCTGGCTCTCGAACGTATGGGCGTCGACGTGATGGAGGTCGGTTTCCCGGTCTCTTCTCCTGGTGATTTTGAATCCGTCCAGACTATCGCTCGCACTATTAAAAACAGCCGCGTATGTGCCCTGGCACGCTGCGTAGAGAAAGACATCGACGTTGCCGCCGAGTCATTGAAAGTCGCCGAAGCGTTCCGTATTCACACCTTTATTGCGACATCGCCAATGCATATCGCAACCAAATTGCGCAGCACGCTGGATGAAGTCATTGAGCGCGCGGTCTACATGGTGAAACACGCACGCAACTACACCGACGACGTTGAATTCTCCTGTGAAGATGCGGGCCGTACGCCAATCGAAGACCTGGCGCGTGTAGTCGAAGCCGCCATTAACGCGGGCGCCAAAACCATCAACATCCCGGACACCGTCGGCTACACCATGCCGTTCGAGTTCTCGAACATCATTACCGGCCTGTATGACCGCGTACATAACATTGATAAAGCGATTATCTCAGTACACACCCACGATGATTTGGGTCTTGCCGTCGGCAACGCTATCGCCGCAGTGCATGCCGGTGCACGTCAGGTTGAAGGCGCGATGAATGGCATCGGTGAACGCGCGGGCAACTGCTCGCTGGAAGAAGTGATCATGGCGATCAAGGTGCGCAAAGACATCATGGACGTGCACACCCGCATCAATCACAACGAAATCTGGCGCACCAGCCAGACCGTTAGCCAGATTTGCAACATGCCGATTCCTGCCAACAAGGCGATTGTCGGCACCGGCGCCTTCGCCCACTCCTCCGGTATTCACCAGGACGGCGTACTGAAGAACCGTGAAAACTACGAAATCATGACCCCGGAATCCATCGGCCTGAACCAGGTGCAGTTGAACCTGACCTCCCGTTCCGGCCGTGCTGCGGTGAAACACCGTATGGAAGAGATGGGTTACAAGGACAGCGATTACAACATGGATCAGCTGTACGACGCGTTCCTGAAGCTGGCCGACAAGAAAGGCCAGGTATTCGATTACGACCTGGAAGCGCTGGCCTTCATCAACAAGCAGCAGGAAGAGCCTGAGCACTTCCGTCTGGATTACTTCAACGTGCAGTCCGGCTCCAGCGACATCGCTACCGCTTCGGTCAAACTGGCCTGCGGTGATGAAATTAAAGCGGAAGCGGCAAACGGTAACGGCCCCGTTGATGCGATTTACCAGGCAATTAACCGCGTCACCGAGTACGACGTTGAGTTGGTGAAATATGACCTGACGGCAAAAGGGCACGGTAAAGACGCGCTGGGTCAGGTGGATATCGTCGTCAACTACAATGGCCGCCGCTTCCACGGCGTGGGACTGGCGACGGATATCGTTGAATCCTCCGCGAAAGCGATGGTGCATGTCCTGAACAACATCTGGCGCGCCGCTGAAGTCGAAAAAGAGTTGCAACGCAAAGCTCAGAATAAAGAGAACAACAAGGAAACCGTGTAATGTCGAAGAATTACCATATTGCTGTATTGCCGGGTGACGGTATTGGCCCGGAAGTGATGGCACAGGCGCTGAAAGTACTGGAAGCTGTTCGTTCGCGTTTTGCGATGAAAATTACCACCAGCCACTACGACGTGGGCGGTATTGCGATTGATAACCACGGTACGCCATTGCCGAAAGCGACCGTTGAAGGCTGCGAAAATGCCGATGCCGTGCTGTTTGGCTCCGTCGGTGGCCCGAAATGGGAACACCTGCCGCCGGCAGAGCAGCCAGAGCGCGGCGCACTGCTGCCGCTGCGTAAGCATTTCAAGCTGTTCAGCAACCTGCGCCCGGCGAAGCTGTATCAGGGGCTTGAAGAGTTCTGCCCGCTGCGCGCGGATATTGCCGCCAACGGTTTCGACATTCTCTGCGTGCGTGAGCTGACCGGTGGGATCTACTTCGGTCAGCCAAAGGGCCGCGAAGGCAGCGGCCAGCATGAAAAAGCGTTTGATACCGAGGTCTATCACCGTTTCGAAATTGAACGTATCGCCCATATCGCCTTTGAATCTGCGCGCAAGCGCCGCCATAAGGTGACCTCCATCGATAAGGCGAACGTGCTGCAGTCGTCCATTTTGTGGCGCGAGATCGTCAGTGAAGTCGCTAAGCAGTACCCGGACGTTGAGCTGTCGCACATGTACATCGACAACGCGACGATGCAGCTGATTAAAGATCCGTCCCAGTTTGATGTGCTGCTCTGCTCCAACCTGTTCGGCGACATTCTTTCTGATGAGTGTGCAATGATCACCGGCTCTATGGGCATGCTGCCATCCGCCAGCCTGAATGAAGAAGGCTTTGGCCTGTACGAACCGGCGGGCGGCTCCGCACCGGATATCGCCGGCAAAAACATTGCGAACCCGATTGCGCAGATCCTCTCCCTGGCCCTGCTGCTGCGCTACAGCCTGGATGCAGGCGACGCAGCAACCGCAATTGAAAACGCCATTAACCGGGCGTTAGAAGAAGGCGTCCGTACCGGTGACTTAGCACGCGGCACGGCAGCAGTCAGTACCGATGAAATGGGCGACATTATTGCCCGCTATGTCGCAGAAGGGGTGTAATCATGGCTAAGACGTTATATGAAAAGTTGTTTGACGCCCATGTTGTCTACGAGGCGCCAAACGAAACCCCGCTGCTGTACATCGACCGCCACCTGGTGCACGAAGTGACCTCACCTCAGGCATTTGACGGCCTGCGCGCGCACAAGCGCCCGGTGCGTCAGCCGGGTAAAACCTTCGCAACGATGGATCACAACGTCTCCACCCAGACCAAAGACATCAACGCGTCCGGCGAAATGGCCCGTATCCAGATGCAGGAGTTGATTAAGAACTGCAACGAATTTGGCGTTGAGCTGTACGATCTGAACCATCCGTATCAGGGCATCGTCCACGTGATGGGGCCTGAACAGGGTATTACCCTGCCGGGCATGACCATCGTCTGCGGTGACTCCCATACCGCGACCCACGGCGCGTTTGGCGCGCTGGCGTTCGGGATTGGGACGTCTGAGGTGGAACATGTGCTGGCCACGCAGACCCTGAAGCAGGGCCGCGCCAAGACCATGAAGATTGAAGTGAAGGGTAAAGCCGCGCCGGGTATCACCGCCAAGGACATCGTGCTGGCGATCATCGGTAAAACCGGCAGCGCAGGCGGTACCGGCCACGTGGTGGAATTCTGCGGCGAAGCCATTCAGGCGCTGAGCATGGAAGGTCGTATGACCCTGTGCAATATGGCCATTGAGATGGGCGCTAAAGCAGGCCTGGTCGCGCCGGACGAAACCACCTTTAACTATGTGAAGGGGCGTCTGCACGCGCCGAAAGGCCAGGATTTTGACGACGCGGTCGCGTACTGGAAAACCCTGAAAACTGACGACGGTGCCACCTTTGATACCGTTGTCACGCTGCAGGCGGAAGAGATTGCGCCGCAAGTCACCTGGGGCACCAATCCGGGCCAGGTGATTTCCGTCAACGACAGCATCCCCGATCCGGCGTCCTTTGCCGATCCGGTCGAGCGCGCCAGCGCGGAAAAAGCGCTGGCCTATATGGGGCTGAAACCAGGCGTGCCGTTGACCGATGTCGCCATCGATAAAGTCTTTATCGGCTCCTGCACCAACTCCCGCATCGAAGATTTACGCGCGGCGGCAGAGATTGCGAAAGGCCGCAAGGTGGCGCCGGGCGTACAGGCGCTGGTGGTTCCCGGCTCCGGTCCGGTGAAAGCCCAGGCGGAAGCGGAAGGACTGGATAAGATCTTTATCGAAGCAGGCTTCGAATGGCGTCTGCCAGGCTGCTCAATGTGTCTGGCGATGAACAACGACCGGCTGAATCCGGGTGAACGCTGCGCCTCCACCAGCAACCGTAACTTTGAAGGCCGCCAGGGCCGCGGTGGGCGTACCCATCTGGTCAGTCCGGCAATGGCCGCCGCCGCGGCAGTCACCGGCCATTTCGCCGATATTCGCAGCCTGAAATAAGGAGACAATCATGGCAGAGAAATTTACCCAACATACGGGCCGGGTTGTCCCGCTGGACGCCGCTAACGTCGATACCGATGCGATCATTCCCAAGCAGTTCTTGCAGAAGGTGACCCGCACCGGTTTTGGTGCGCACCTGTTCAACGACTGGCGTTTCCTCGACGACAAAGGCGAAGTGCCGAATCCGGAATTCGTCCTGAACTTCCCGGAATACAAAGGGGCATCCATTCTGCTGGCGCGCGAAAACTTCGGCTGCGGATCTTCGCGTGAACACGCGCCCTGGGCGCTGACCGATTACGGCTTTAAGGTAGTTATCGCCCCGAGCTTCGCGGATATCTTCTACGGCAACAGCTTCAACAACCAGCTGCTGCCGGTCACGTTGAGTGATGAACAGGTGGATGAACTGTTTGCGATGGTGCAGGCAAATCCGGGCATGGCGTTTGAGGTGGATCTGGAAGCGGAAGTGGTGAAAGCCGGAGACAAGCGCTACAGCTTCAGCATTGATGCCTTCCGTCGTCACTGCATGCTGAATGGTCTGGACAGCATTGGCCTGACGCTCCAGCACGAAGACGCCATCTCCGCGTACGAGAAAAAACAGCCTGCGTTTATGGGCTAACGGCAATGGCCCGCAGGACGCGGGCCATTGATAAGGGTGCGTTGAGGCTCAACCACTCTGGAGAGGCGGGGAAATTTCCCCGCCAATACCGCTAACGTTTTGCTTCGTAAGCCAACACTGCCGCCAGCTCTGTTTTCTCCTGTCTGAAGTGCAGCTCACACAGCGAGTCGCGCACCATCCAGGTGAAGATCAACAGCGTCGTACAGATCAGAAACAAACCTAACAGCAGAGTACGTTTTGGCATTCCAGCCTCCTTATTGCTTTTCGACAATGAAGAGACTAACCTCGCAATGTGGGTTGTGAAGTTGGTCTCCCCATCAGTTTTTTGATGTGGGACTCTCCACTGTTTGCCTCTTGCGAAAGCCTGAGGCAAACAGCCTCAAGCACCCGCCACGCACTCTATGCGCCTTCTCTGCTCCTGTCAGAAAGTCGTTTCATTTCGTGAAGCCGCCTTCCAGAATCAAACATCCTTGACCCGGCAGGTCAGCCCAAGCGTCACCACCGAAATCGCCGCAATCATCCAGTAAACCGAGGCATGCCCGTAGCTTTGCGCCAGCGCCCCCTGAATCACACCGGCAAGAATAACGCCCGTCGAAATGCTGTTGGTGAATAGCGTGGTCGCCGAGCCTGCACGACCGGGCATGAGATCCTGGAACCAGAGCATGCCGATCCCGGCAACAATCCCGATAAACACGGCGTTAAACAGCTGCAGCGCCAGCAACGCTTCACGCGAATGGAAAAGGATCAACCCCGCGTAAAAAAGCACCCCGGCCGCCACGGCGACGATCATCATCCGGCGTTTTCCGAAGCGCTTAACGTAATACCCCGCCAGAATCATCGCCGGAATCTCCAGCCCGGCGGCGGTGCCCATCAGGATCCCCGCGAGCTTGTCCGGCAGACCCAGATCGCTGCTGATCCACAGCGGCATATCGATGATGTACATGGTGTTGCAGGTCCACATCAGCGTGGAGGCGATAAACAGCATCCGGACGTTCTTATCCTGCCAGCCGCTCACCTGGGTGATGGGCTTATCCGTCGTCTGCTCAACCCGGGCAACCGACGGCAGCGCAAAGGCAATCAGCGCCAGGCTGATAATAAAAATGCCTGCCGCGATGGAAAACATGACCGTAAAGCCGTAGTTCAGCGCCAGCATGAATGCCAGCGGCGGGCCAATGACCCACGCCAAAGAGAGCTGTGCGCGCATCACCGAGCTGAACATCACCACTTCCCGCGCCGAGTTATCGGCGTATTCACGGGCCAGCGCGAAGAGCTGCGGCATGGCGGTATTCGCGAGAGAGGCCAGCAGCACGCCGCAGGTGATGAGCGTCAGGTAGTGGCGGTTGAAGGCAAAGAGCAGCGCGTTGCCCACGGCCATCGCGCAGCAAAAGAGGATCAACTTACGGCGATCGCCCTGGCTGTCGGATCGTTTCGCCAGCGCGAGGCTGACCAGGATCCCGGCAATCGCGTTGACGGTGTAAAACAGCCCCACCCAAAACGGCTGCGCCCCCACCTCGCGGCTGAGAAACAGACTCAGCGTCGGTGCCTGAAGCGCCCCTGCCACGCCCATCATAAAGGCCACCAGCATAAAAGCGGCGTACACGCCGTTCAGGCGTCGCCCCATCGTCATCAACCACAGCATGCGCAAGTCCTTGTGAAAGCGAATCGAGATTGGGTGAAAGAATAAACGAAAAAAGCCAGCAAAAACATTTTGCTGGCGGGTGATAAACACCAATACTCAGTCACACATGATCGAGGCGAGTTAGCGGGAAGAGGTCGGTTTCGTAACGTCCCACTGCATCAATTCTTCTAACGTTTTCAGCCGTTGCTCTGCACACTGGCGGGCCAGCCAGGACACTCCCTTTGTCGCTGAAAAGTACTGCTGATAAAACTGACGTGCGGTAGACCTCTTCATAATTTACCTCCTCGCTTCATCGGGAAGGATTATTGGCCTAATATAGGGATAAATAAATTGCTGGTTTTTTGTCAGGAGTTCCCCTTTTATGCCTTCTGGTCGTCTGCAACAACAATTTATCCGCCTCTGGCAATGCTGCGAGGGGCAATCGCAGGAGACCACGCTGAACGAGCTGGCTGACCTGCTCAGCTGTTCACGCCGACATATGCGCACGTTGCTCAACACCATGCAGCAGCAGGGCTGGCTGAACTGGGAAGCCGAGGCCGGACGCGGTAAGCGCTCGCGCCTGACCTTCCTCTATACCGGGCTGGCGCTGCAGCAGCAGCGAGCGGAAGATCTGCTGGAGCAGGACCGCATCGATCAGCTGGTACAGCTGGTGGGCGACAAGGCCGCCGTGCGCCAGATGCTGGTCTCACACCTTGGGCGCAGTTTTCGTCAGGGTCGGCATATTCTGCGGGTGCTCTACTACCGTCCGATGAAAAATCTGTTGCCCGGCACGGCATTACGGCGCTCTGAAACCCACATGGCCCGACAAATTTTCAGCGGCCTGACGCGCATAAATGAGGAAAACGGGGAACTGGAAGCGGATATCGCCCACCACTGGCAGCAGCTTTCTCCCCTGCACTGGCGTTTCTTTTTACGCCCGGGCATTCACTTCCACCACGGTCGCGAGCTGGAGATGAGTGACGTCATCGCCTCTCTGGAACGCGCCCGCACGCTTCCGCTCTACTCGCACATCTCGCGCATTCACTCCCCCACGGCCTGGACGCTGGATATTGAGCTGTCTCAGCAGGATAAGTGGCTGCCCTGGCTGCTGGGCTATGTGCCGTCGATGATCCTGCCCGGCGAGTGGGAATCGCTGAGCAATTTTGCCAGCCAGCCGATTGGCACCGGTCCCTACGCCGTCTCGCGCAATAACAACAATCAGCTCAAGATACGCGCCTTTGACGACTATTTTGGCTACCGGGCGTTGATCGACGAAGTGAACGTCTGGGTGCTGCCGGACCTTAACGAAGAGCTGAGCGCCGGGCTAACGCTGGAAGGCCCAACCACCGGTGAAAAGGCCGTCGAGAGCCGCCTTGAGGAGGGCTGTTATTATCTGCTGTTTGACCGTCGCACCCATCGCGGGGCAAGCCACGACGTGCGTCAGTGGGTAAGCCACATTCTGGCCCCTGCGAACCTGATCTACCATGCCGACATTCAGTATCAGGCCTGGTGGTTCCCGGCCTACGGCCTGCTTCCACGCTGGCACCACGCGCGTCCCGCACGCTGCGAAAAGCCTGCCGGGCTGGAATCCATCACCCTGACCTACTACCGCGAGCACGTGGAGCACCGCTTTATCGCTAAAATCATGATCCGGCTGCTGGCGGCCGAGGGGGTCACGCTGGAGGTCAACGAAGTCGACTATGACGAATGGCACCAGGGGGATATCACCAGTGATATCTGGCTCAACAGCGCCAACTTCACCCTGCCGCTCGATTTCTCGCTCTTCTCGCACCTGTATGAAGTCCCGCTGATCCAGCACTGCATCGATCGGGACTGGCAGCAGGACGCCGCCGGGTGGCGCGCGGGTGAGATGAATCTGGCCACCTGGTGCCAGCAGTTGCTGGCCGAACAGGCGATCGTGCCGCTGATCCACCACTGGCTGATGATCCAGGGGCAGCGCAGCATGCGCGGCCTGCGGATGAATACCCTGGGCTGGTTTGATTTTAAATCCGCCTGGTTTGCGCCGCCGGAGCCATAACGCTTTCGTAATATTCACCAAATCATTACAATACTGCCGTTCTCAACGGGGTGCTGCATCACTGATGTGCGCTGAGATAATACCCGTCGAACCTGATCCGGATAACGCCGGCGAAGGGATTTGAGGCTGTCGCTCAAAATCCTTTGCCACTCAACCCTGAGGTGCAAAGTGTTAAAAAACGTTCTTCCCCTGCTGGCGCTGGTTGCGCTGCCTGTTTTTGCTAAGCCCGTCCTGACGGTCTACACCTACGACTCCTTCTCCGCTGACTGGGGCCCTGGCCCGGTGGTGAAAAAAGCCTTCGAAGCCGACTGCAACTGCGAGCTGAAGTTCGTCGCGCTGGAAGATGGCGTGTCGCTGCTCAACCGTCTGCGCATGGAAGGGAAAAACAGCAAGGCCGACGTGGTGCTCGGGCTGGATAACAACCTGCTGGAAGCCGCGACGCAAACCAAACTGTTTGCCAAAAGCGGCGTGGCGGCAGATGCCGTTAACGTGCCGGGCGGCTGGAAAAACGACACCTTTGTGCCGTTCGATTACGGCTACTTTGCTTTTGTTTACGACAAAAACAAGCTGAAAAACCCGCCAAAGAGCCTGAAAGAGCTGGTCGAAAGTGACCAGAAGTGGCGCGTGATTTACGAAGATCCGCGCACCAGCACGCCGGGTCTGGGCCTGCTGCTGTGGATGCAGAAAGTCTACGGGGATAAAGCGCCGGAAGCGTGGCAGAAGCTGGCCGCTAAAACCGTCACCGTCACCAAAGGCTGGAGCGAAGCCTACGGCCTGTTCCTGAAAGGAGAAAGCGATCTTGTGCTGAGCTACACCACCTCTCCGGCCTACCACATTATCGCCGAAAAGAAAGACAACTACGCGGCTGCGAATTTCGCTGAAGGTCACTACCTGCAGGTGGAAGTGGCGGCCCGTACCGCCGCCAGCAAGCAGCCGGAACTGGCCGAGAAGTTCCTGAAATTTATGGTTTCACCGGCGTTCCAGAACGCCATTCCCGCAGGCAACTGGATGTATCCGGTCACTGACGTTGCGCTGCCCGCAGGTTTCGAGCAGTTGACCAAACCAACAACCTCGCTGGAGTTTACGCCGCAGCAGGTTGCCGCGCAGCGTGCCGCATGGGTAAGTGAATGGCAACGCGCCGTCAGCCGTTAATTCCCGGCTGGTTAATGCCCGGTCTGCTCGCCGCCCTGCTGATGGTGGCGGTCAGCCTGGGGGCGTTCCTTGCACTGTGGTTTAACGCGCCGGAGAGCGACCTGTTTGCGCTCTGGCACGACAGCTATCTCTGGCACGTTATCCGGTTCTCCTTCTGGCAGGCGTTTCTCTCCGCGCTGCTGTCGACGCTCCCGGCCATCTTCCTCGCGCGGGCGCTGTACCGCAGACGCTTTCCCGGCAGGCAGGCGCTGCTGCGCCTGTGCGCCATGACGCTGATCCTGCCGGTTCTGGTGGCCGTTTTTGGTATTCTGAGCGTCTACGGTCGCCAGGGCTGGCTGGCCTCGCTCTTTGCGTCTTCAGGCCTGGAATGGACCTTCTCTCCCTACGGGCTGAAGGGCATTCTGCTTGCGCACGTCTTTTTCAATATGCCAATGGCAACGCGTCTCTTTTTGCAGGCGCTGGAGAACATACCCGGTGAGCAGCGCCAGATTGCCGCCCAACTCGGCATGCGCGGCTGGTCATTCTTCCACTTTGTTGAATGGCCGTGGCTGCGCCGCCAGATTGCCCCGGTAGCCGCACTGATCTTTATGCTCTGCTTTGCCAGCTTTGCCACCGTGCTCTCTCTCGGCGGCGGGCCGCAGGCGACTACCATCGAGCTGGCAATCTATCAGGCCTTAAGTTACGACTACGATCCGGGCCGCGCCGCGCTGCTGGCGATGGTGCAGATGGCATGCTGCCTTGTGCTGGTGTTGCTGAGCCAGCGTCTGAGTAAAGCGATTCCCGCAGGAAGCAACAGCATTACAGGCTGGCGCGATCCGCAGGACAGCCTGCACAGCCGCGTCTCGGATTTTATGCTGATCGCGCTGGCGCTCCTGCTTCTGCTGCCGCCACTGCTGGCTGTTATCATTGATGGTCTGAATATGAACGTGCTGTCAGTACTGCAACAGCCCGTCCTCTGGCAAGCGACATGGACCTCATTGCGCATCGCGCTGGCAGCGGGGCTAATCTGCGTGACGCTGACCATGATGCTGCTCTGGAGCAGCCGCGAGCTGTACGCGCGACATGCCCGTAGAGCCGGACACGCGCTGGAGCTGTCGGGCATGCTGATTCTGGCGATGCCGGGCATCGTGCTGGCGACAGGGTTCTTTTTGCTGTTCAACAGCACCATCGGCCTGCCGGAAAGTGCCGACGGCATCGTGATTTTCACCAACGCACTGATGGCCATCCCTTACGCGCTCAAGGTGCTGGAAAACCCGATGCGCGACGTCAATAGCCGCTACAGTTTGCTGTGCCAGTCGCTGGGCATGAAAGGCTGGCAGCGTCTGAAAGTGGTGGAACTCCGCGCGCTGAAACGCCCGCTCGCCCAGGCGCTGGCCTTCGCCTGCGTGCTGTCGATTGGCGATTTTGGCGTAGTGGCGCTCTTTGGCAATGAAGATTTCCGCACGCTGCCGTTCTGGCTTTATCAGCAAATTGGCTCCTATCGCAGCCAGGACGGCGCGGTCACGGCACTTTTACTGCTGGTGCTGTGCTTTGCGTTATTTACCGTTATCGAAAAACTTCCGGGGCGTGATGTTAAAACTGACTGATGTAACCTGGCTTTACCAGCATCTGCCGATGCGCTTCACGCTCTCCGTGCGTCAGGGGGAGATGGTCGCTGTACTTGGCCCAAGCGGCGCGGGAAAAAGTACCCTGCTCAATTTAATTGCCGGTTTTTTGCCGCCTGCCAGCGGGTCGATAGTCATCGATAATCGTGATTTCACCCATGCCCCTCCGGCTAAACGCCCGGTATCGATGCTGTTTCAGGAAAACAATTTGTTCAATCATCTTACGGTGTGGCAGAACATCGCGCTGGGGATGGATCCGGGGTTAAAACTCGATGCTGCGCAGCGGCAAAAGCTGGCGGCGATCGCCGAACAAATGGGGCTTTCCGCCTTCATCGACAGACTGCCAGGCGAGCTTTCCGGCGGCCAGCGCCAGCGCGTGGCGCTGGCGCGCTGTCTGGTGCGCGAGCAGCCGATCCTGCTGCTTGATGAGCCGTTCTCGGCGCTCGATCCCGCGCTGCGCCAGGAGATGCTCTCGCTGGTGGAGGAGGTTTGCCAGCGCGAGCAGATCACGATGCTGATGGTGTCGCACAGCATTGAAGATGCCGCACGGATTGCGCCCCGATCGGTGGTCATTGCCGAAGGACGTATTCTATGGGATGGGGAAACGGAAGAACTGCTGAGTGGTAAAGCGGGGGCGTCTTCATTGTTGGGCATTCGTACGGTCTGATGCCCTCTCCAAGGGAGAGGGAAAAGTCCTTAACGGCTGACCACTTTTAATAAAATCTCGCCGTACACTGGCATCAGCGGGTGGCGAATCAGCGCGACCAGGGCCACCACGGCCACACCCAGCGTCAGCGGGGCCAGCCAGATCAGGCGCGCGCGCGGGAGATAGCGCGTCAGGCGATCGACGCTGGCTTTCGCGCTGCGCCACAGGCGCCAGCAGAGCCAGGCCGCCAGCCACAGCAGTACCGCCGTTCCCAGCAGCAGCCACTTAAACTCACCGCTTTGCATACCGTCAGGGATATCGATCGCCGCCCCCGCCAGGATACCCGGCAGGAAGTAAAACGGCGGCCAGAAGACGCAGCCGATAATGTTCGGCACTACAAACTTCGCGACGGGCAGATCGAGCATCCCCGCCACCATCGGCACCAGCGGACGCGTTGGCCCGACAAAGCGGCCGACGAGAATGGTGAACATGCTATGCTGGTGCAGCGCATGCTCGGTTTTATCCAGCAGCGCTTTGTTCTTCTTCATAAACGACCAGCGGTGCAGCGGCTTCTTAAAGCGCCAGCCCAGCCAGAAGGAGATCCAGTCGCCCAGCAGGCAGCCGATAATCCCGGCCAGCCACGCCTGCCAGAAATTGACCTCACCGCTACCGATCAGCGCACCGAGCCCCGCCATCATCACGGTGCCGGGCAGGATCAGCCCAACCAGCGCCAGCGATTCGAGAAACGCCACCAGCGCCACGGCGATGAGCGAGTACATAACGGACTGGGTAATAAAGTGTTCCAGCAATGCCTGCATAACTATTCCGGTCAGAAAACGAATCAGCGATTCTGCTTAGCGCCCCGCACCGCGTCAAGGCATCAATTGTCTGAATAGTTTACAGGATGCTCCTGAAGTTCACCTGAATGTTTACCGTTTATTCACATCCCGCGCGGAATTCGCTCGGGCTGGCGCCAGTGCACTTCTTAAACACGCGAGAAAAATAGAGCTGATCTTCAAAGCCCACGTTGCGTCCGACGGTCGCGATAGGCATCCGGGTGGTGCTGAGCAGCAGTTTCGCCTGGCTGATGCGCTGATCTTCACGCCAGCTCAGCACGCTGACGCCAAGCTGCTGGCGGAACAGATGTGAGAGCCGCGACGGCGACAGGCAGACGTGCTGGGCGACGCTGGCGATATCAAACTGGCTGTCGGCCAGATGGTCGCTGATGTACTGGCAGGCGTCGCGGACGCGGTTGTCCAGCGGTGGGTTAAGGGATTCGTTGATGGCTTCCATGCGGCGCAGCAGCACCTGCTCGAGCAGGTTAATGGCCAGCAGCTCGGCGTAACGCCCGCCCGCCTGCCCCGCCTCAATAATCTGCGCGAACAGCTCACGAAACTGCGCCAGATGCGCCTCATCCGGACGGTAAAAACCGGTTTGCGCGAAAATGGCCGGCCACGACAGCCACTCCTGCCAGTAGGCGCGCGGACGGAAATAGACCCACTGGTGATACCACTCTTTGGCGTCCGGGTGACGCCCGTAGTGGTGGATTTCCCCTGGCGGGAACAGCAACATATCGCCGGGGCGGCAGATAAACTGCCGATCGCCGTTTTTGATCACCCCTTCCCCGCGTACGGTCAGGTTGAGAATATATCCTTTCATGCCGAGCGGTCGGTCGACGTAAAAATCGAGATATCCCTCGGCCTCGATAGGGGTCAGTCCCGCCACAAGGTGCGCGTTAAACGAGTATCCCGGCAGCAGGGGATCGTTTTGCGGTTCGGCCATAGATTCAGTTCTCCCAAGGGTCCTGAAGGAAACCAATTGTCCATATCACTAAAAGCAGGTTAAAAATGGCCCGCAAAAAGATCTTAAAAGCATCACGCCTCTTTTACGTCCGCCATGTTTCAGCCTTTCCCCCTGATTTCTCCGCCAGCACGGGCAGATAAGCAGTAACAAAAGTGTCTATAAGTGCGGCAGAAATGTCCACATTGAATATTTGCACGGCGTCACACTTTCAATCGCAACAGCAATTTAGTCCATAAGATTAGCGGATCCTGCCTGACGATTTTCGCCCCCAGTCTCTAATGTTCTTCCATACCTGTTTTTTGGATGGAGCAACACCATGGCAATTGCAATTGGCCTCGATTTTGGCAGCGACTCGGTTCGCGCGCTGGCAGTGGACTGTACGTCCGGCCAGGAGATAGCAACCAGCGTTGAGTGGTATCCGCGCTGGCAAGAGGGGCGCTACTGCGACGCGCCGAACAACCAGTTCCGTCACCACCCGCGCGACTACATCGAGTCGATGGAAGCGGCGATCAAAACCGTACTGGCCGAACTGACCGACGCCCAGCGGGCCGATGTCGTGGGCATTGGCGTCGACAGCACCGGCTCAACGCCAGCCCCGGTAGACGCTGAAGGCCGCGTGCTGGCGCTGCGCCCCGAGTTTGCCGACAACCCGAACGCCATGTTCGTACTGTGGAAAGACCATACCGCCGTAGAAGAGGCAGAAGCCATTACCCGTTTATGCCACCAGCCGGGTAAAACCGACTACTCGCGCTACATCGGCGGGATCTACTCCAGCGAGTGGTTCTG
Source organism: Enterobacter chuandaensis (assembly GCF_039718975.1). Taxonomy (NCBI): domain Bacteria; kingdom Pseudomonadati; phylum Pseudomonadota; class Gammaproteobacteria; order Enterobacterales; family Enterobacteriaceae; genus Enterobacter; species Enterobacter chuandaensis. Next base: position 809,199 of record NZ_CP097173.1, on the reverse strand, counting down.
GGCCAAGATCCTCCACGTTACCCGCGCCGACGCCTCCGTTGCGCAGGCGGCGGCATCGTGGATTGAGCTGTGCGACTGGGTGCCAGCCCTGCTCTCCGGGACTACCCGTCCGCAGGACATCCGCCGCGGCCGCTGCAGCGCCGGGCACAAATCCCTGTGGCATGAAAACTGGGGCGGCCTGCCGCCAGCCGCGTTTTTCGACGATCTCGACCCGATCATCAACAAGAACCTGACATACCCGCTGTTTACCGACACCTTCACCGCCGATATTCCGGTCGGCACGCTCTGCGAAGAGTGGGCGAAACGCCTCGGCCTGCCGCAAAACGTAACCATCTCCGGCGGCGCGTTTGACTGTCATATGGGCGCCGTGGGCGCGGGCGCGCAGCCAAACACGCTGGTCAAAGTTATCGGCACCTCAACCTGCGACATCCTGACTGCAGATAAAGCCAGCGTCGGCGACCGCGCGGTGAAAGGTATCTGCGGCCAGGTTGACGGCAGCGTGGTGCCGGACTTTATCGGCCTTGAAGCCGGTCAGTCCGCGTTTGGCGATATCTACGCCTGGTTTGGCCGCGTGCTCGGCTGGCCGCTGGACCAGCTGGCGACGGCACATCCAGAACTGAAAACCCAGATCGCCGAGAGCAAAAAGCAGCTTCTGCCGCAGCTCACCGAAGCCTGGGCAAAAAATCCGTCTCTCGAACACCTGCCGGTGGTGCTGGACTGGTTTAACGGCCGCCGTACGCCGTTTGCCAACCAGCGCCTGAAAGGGGTGATTACCGATCTCAACCTGGCGACCGACGCCCCGGCGCTGTTCGGCGGTTTGATTGCCGCAACCGCCTTCGGTGCCCGCGCCATTATGGAGTGCTTCACCGAACAGGGCATCGACGTGAATAACGTGATGGCGCTGGGCGGCATCGCCCGTAAAAACCCGGTGATCATGCAGGCCTGCTGCGACGTGCTGAACCGTCCGCTGCAGATTGTGGCCTCCGATCAGTGCTGCGCGCTCGGCGCAGCAATTTTCGCCGCCGTGGCCGCAGGCATCCATGCCGACATCCCGACCGCGCAGCAGCATATGGCGAGCGCCGTCGAAAACACGCTCCAGCCGCGCGCCCGGCAGGCACAACGCTTCGAACAGCTTTATCAGCGCTACCAGCAGTGGTCAAAAAGCGCCGAGCTTCACTATCTCCCTGTCGCCGCCCCGGCCAAAAGCACCGCGGACACTACGGCAACCCTGACCCATTAAGGACACGATGATGACCATTTTTAATAACTATGAAGTGTGGTTTGTGATTGGCAGCCAGCATCTGTACGGACCGGAAGCGCTGCAGCAGGTAACGAAACACGCGGAGCACGTGGTTAACGCGCTGAACGCGGAAGCCAAACTGCCGTGCAAGCTGGTGCTGAAGCCGCTGGGCACCACGCCGGACGAAATCACCAATATCTGCCGTGACGCCAACTACGACGATAAATGCGCTGGCCTGGTTGTGTGGCTGCACACCTTCTCGCCGGCCAAAATGTGGATCAACGGCCTGTCGATCCTCAACAAACCGCTGCTGCAGTTCCATACCCAGTTCAACGCCTCCCTGCCGTGGGACAGCATCGATATGGACTTCATGAACCTGAACCAGACCGCACACGGCGGCCGCGAGTTCGGCTTCATCGGCGCGCGCATGCGCCAGCAGCACGCGGTAGTCACCGGCCACTGGCAGGACGGCAAGGCGCAACAACGTATCGGCTCCTGGATGCGTCAGGCGGTCTCTAAGCAGGATACCCGCCATCTGAAAGTGGTGCGTTTCGGCGACAACATGCGTGAAGTGGCGGTCACCGACGGCGACAAAGTGGCCGCGCAGATCAAGTTCGGCTTCTCCGTGAACACCTGGGCCGTGGGGGACCTGGTGCAGGTGGTGAATGAAATCAGCGACGGCGACGTGAGCGCGCTGGTGGACGAGTACGAAAGTAGCTACCGCCTGACGCCTGCGGCACAAATCAACGGCGACAAGCGCCAGAACGTGCTGGATGCGGCGCGCATCGAGCTGGGCATGAAACGCTTCCTGGAACAGGGCGGTTTCCATGCCTTTACCACCACTTTTGAAGACCTCCACGGCCTGAAACAGCTGCCGGGTCTGGCGGTACAACGTCTGATGCAGCAGGGCTATGGCTTTGCGGGCGAAGGCGACTGGAAAACTGCCGCTCTGCTTCGCATCATGAAGGTGATGTCGACCGGTCTGCAGGGCGGCACCTCCTTTATGGAGGACTATACGTACCACTTCGAGAACGGCAACGACCTGGTGCTTGGCTCGCACATGCTGGAAGTGTGTCCGACGATCGCCGTCGAAGAGAAACCGATCCTCGACGTGCAGTATCTCGGCATCGGCGGTAAAGCGGATCCGGCGCGTCTGATCTTCAACACCCGTACCGGCCCGGCCATCAACGCCAGCCTGATCGACCTCGGCGATCGTTTCCGCCTGCTGGTGAACTGCGTCGATGCGGTTGAAACCCCGCATTCTCTGCCGAAACTGCCGGTCGCCAACGCCCTGTGGAAGGCTCAACCGGACCTGCCAACCGCGTCAGAGGCGTGGATCCTGGCGGGTGGTGCGCACCATACCGTCTTCAGCCACGCGCTGGACCTCAACGACATGCGTCAGTTCGCCGAGCTGCACGATATCGAACTGACCGTGATTGATAACGACACCCGCCTGCCAGCCTTCAAAGACGCGCTGCGCTGGAACGAAGTCTATTACGGTTCAAAACGCTAAGTACGGAATGCCCGGTGACGCGACGCTCACCGGGCAGGGAGACAACGATGTTAGAAGATCTCAAACGTCAGGTACTCGAAGCCAACCTGGCGCTGCCAAAACATAACCTGGTGACCCTCACCTGGGGGAACGTCAGCGCCGTTGACCGGGAAAAAGGCGTGTTCGTGATCAAGCCTTCCGGCGTGGATTACACGGTGATGACCGCAGAAGATATGGTGGTGGTCAGTATCGAAACGGGTAAAGTGGTGGAAGGCAACAAAAAGCCCTCCTCCGATACGCCCACCCACCGTCTGCTGTACCAGGCATTCCCGACTATCGGCGGGATTGTGCATACCCATTCGCGTCACGCGACCATCTGGGCGCAGGCGGGTCAGTCCATCCCGGCCACCGGCACCACGCACGCGGACTATTTTTACGGCACCATTCCCTGCACGCGCCTGATGACCGATGCAGAGATCAACGGCGAGTACGAGTGGGAAACGGGTAACGTGATTGTCGAAACCTTCGAGAAACAGGGAATCGACGCGGCGCAGATGCCCGGCGTGCTGGTGCACTCCCACGGCCCGTTTGCCTGGGGTAAAAACGCGGAAGATGCGGTGCATAACGCGATCGTGCTCGAAGAGGTGGCCTATATGGGGATCTTCTGTCGCCAGCTGGCGCCGCAGTTGCCGGATATGCAGCAAACCCTGCTGGATAAGCATTATCTTCGCAAGCACGGCGCGAAGGCCTATTACGGACAGTAAACTGTATATATACCCAGCATAAAATATTCAACCAGGCTATAATCAGGCCTGGTTTTGTTTTATGGGATAACGGCGTGGCGCAGGCGCAAGAAGGTTTTTTACTGACCCGACACTGGCGGGATACGCCTCAGGGCACTGAGGTTGAATTCTGGCTGGCTACGGACAACGGCCCGCTGCAGGTCACGCTGCCGCCACAGGAATCCGTGGCCTTTATTCCTGAAGCCCACGTCGAAAAAGTGAAACAGCTGCTGCGCGGCGAAAACGGCTGGCGCATCACGCCGCTTGAATTGAAAGATTTCCACCGCCAGCCGGTTTACGGTCTCTACTGTCGCGCCCATCGACAGCTGATGCGCTATGAAAAACTGCTCCGCGAAGCGGGCGTGACGCTCTACGAAGCGGATATCCGCCCGCCGGAACGTTTTCTGATGGAGCGGTTCATCACCGCCCCCGTCTGGGTCGACGGCACCGCGCACAACGGCAGCCTCGTTAACGCGCGTCTGAAACCTAACCCGTACTATCGCCCGCCGCTGAAGTGGGTCTCGCTGGATATCGAAACCACCCGCCACGGTGAACTGTACTGTATTGGTCTGGAAGGCTGCGGACAGCGGGTTGTCTATATGCTCGGGCCGCCGAACGGCGATGCGTCCGCGCTCGATTTTCAGCTTGAGTACGTCAACAGCCGCCCGCAGCTGCTGGAGAAGCTTAACCAGTGGTTTGCCGAGCACGATCCGGACGTGCTGATCGGCTGGAACGTGGTGCAGTTTGACCTGCGCGTCCTGCAAAAACACGCCGAGCGGTATCGCATCCCGCTGATGCTCGGGCGCGGAAATACGGAGCTGGAGTGGCGCGAGCACGGCTTTAAGAACGGCGTGTTCTTTGCGCAGGCCAACGGCCGCCTGATTATCGACGGCATCGAGGCGCTTAAGTCCGCCTTCTGGAATTTCTCCTCTTTCTCTCTCGAAGCGGTGGCGCAGGAGCTGCTGGGTGAAGGTAAATCCATCGACAATCCGTGGGACCGCATGGACGAGATCGACCGGCGCTTTAACGAAGACAAACCGGCGCTCGCCACCTATAACCTGAAAGACTGCGAGCTGGTGACGCAGATTTTCCACAAAACCGAGATCATGCCGTTCCTGCTGGAGCGGGCGACGGTGAACGGTCTTGCGGTCGACAGGCACGGCGGATCGGTTGCTGCGTTTAGCCACCTTTATTTTCCACGGATGCACCGTGCGGGATATGTCGCTCCTAATCTCGGCGACGTACCGCCCCAGGCCAGCCCCGGCGGCTACGTGATGGACTCCCGTCCAGGACTGTATGATTCGGTTCTGGTGCTGGACTACAAAAGCCTCTACCCGTCAATTATCCGCACCTTCCTGATTGACCCGGTGGGGCTGGTTGAGGGCATGGCGCAGCCGGATGCTGAACACAGCACGGAAGGTTTTCTCGGGGCCCGCTTCTCACGGGAAAAACACTGCCTGCCTGAAATTGTGGGAAACATCTGGCACGGCCGCGACGAGGCGAAACGCCACGGTAATAAGCCGCTATCACAGGCGTTGAAAATCATCATGAACGCCTTTTACGGCGTGTTGGGCACCAGCGCCTGCCGCTTCTTTGATCCCCGTCTGGCGTCGTCCATCACCATGCGCGGGCATGAGATTATGCGCCAGACTAAAGCGCTGATTGAATCCCGTGGCTATGACGTTATTTACGGCGACACGGACTCCACTTTTGTATGGCTGAAAAGCGCACACTCGGAAGACGATGCCTCGCGAATCGGCAAAGATCTGGTGGCCTTCGTAAATGAATGGTGGCAAAAGCATTTGCAAAAAGAGCGGTTAAGCAGCGCGCTGGAGCTGGAATTTGAAACGCATTTCGCCCGCTTTTTAATGCCCACCATCCGCGGAACCGACCAGGGCAGCAAGAAGCGCTACGCCGGTTTGATTCAGGAAGCCGACACGCAGCGGATGGTCTTTAAAGGGCTGGAAACAGTGCGCACCGACTGGACCCCGCTGGCCCAGCAGTTCCAGAAGACGCTCTATCTGCGGATATTTCGCAACGAGCCCTATCAGGACTACATCCGCGAAACCATCGCCAGCCTGATGGCCGGCGAGCTGGATGACCAGCTGGTCTATCGCAAACGCCTGCGTCGCCCGCTGGCGGAGTACCAGCGCAACGTCCCGCCCCACGTGCGCGCCGCGCGTCTGGCGGACGAAGAGAACGTGCGCCGGGGACGCGCGCCGCAGTATCAGAACCGTGGCAGCATCAAATACGTCTGGACTACCAGCGGCCCGGAGCCGGTTGATTATCAGCAATCGCCGCTCGATTACGATCACTACCTGACGCGCCAGCTTCAGCCAGTCGCGGAGGGAATTTTGCCCTTCATCGACGATGATTTTGCTACACTAGTGACAGGGCAACTTGGCCTATTTTGACGCGTGACGAAATGGCTGCCATCCAGTACCATAGCGCCCTTTCCATTCCCGGACCCATTTTTCGATGACCGTCTTTTTTTGACGGGGGTCGAACTATTGCCTGCAATTAAAGATTAGAGCCGAACAACTATGCCTTTTACACTTGGTCAACGCTGGATCAGCGATACAGAAAGCGAACTTGGATTAGGAACCGTCGTTGCCGTCGATGCGCGCATGGTTACCCTCCTCTTCCCTGCCACCGGTGAAAACCGCCTGTACGCTCGCAATGACTCCCCTGTGACCCGCGTGATGTTCAATCCGGGTGACACCGTGACCAGCCACGACGGCTGGCAGCTCAAGATTGAAGACGTAAAAGAAGAAAATGGACTGCTCGCCTACATTGGTACTCGCCTTGATACGGATGAAGCCAATGTTATCCTGCGTGAAGTGCTGCTCGACAGCAAACTGGTGTTCAGCAAGCCGCAGGACCGCCTGTTTGCCGGGCAAATCGACCGTATGGATCGTTTCTCCCTGCGCTACCGCGCGCGCAAGTTCCAGAGCGAACAGTACCGCATGCCGTGGAGCGGACTGCGCGGCCAGCGCACCAGCCTGATCCCCCACCAGTTGAATATCGCTCATGACGTGGGCCGTCGCCACGCACCTCGCGTGCTGCTGGCAGATGAAGTGGGCCTGGGGAAAACCATCGAAGCGGGTATGATCCTGCACCAGCAGCTGCTTTCCGGCGCTGCCGAGCGCGTGCTGATTGTCGTGCCTGAAACCCTGCAGCACCAGTGGCTGGTTGAGATGCTGCGCCGCTTTAACCTGCGCTTCTCCCTGTTCGACGACGAGCGCTATGCCGAAGCGCAGCACGACGCGGATAACCCGTTTGAAACCGAACAGCTGGTGATCTGCTCGCTGGACTTCGTGCGCCGCAGCAAGCAGCGTCTTGAGCACCTGTGCGATGCCGAATGGGATCTGATGGTTGTCGACGAAGCGCACCACCTGGTGTGGAGTGAAGATGCCCCAAGCCGTGAATATATGGCGATTGAACAGCTTGCCGAGCGCGTACCTGGCGTCCTGCTGCTGACCGCAACGCCGGAGCAGCTCGGTCTGGAAAGTCACTTCGCCCGTCTGCGCCTGCTCGATCCAAACCGATTCCACGACTTCGCGCAGTTCGTGGAAGAGCAGAATAACTACCGCCCGGTTGCGGATGCCGTCGCGCTGCTGCTGGCGGGTAAACGTCTCTCAAACGACGAACTCAACACCCTGAGCGATCTGATTGGCGAACAGGATATCGAGCCGCTTTTGCAAGCTGCGAACAGCGACAGCGACAACGCGGAATCCGCGCGTAAAGAGCTGATCGACATGCTGATGGACCGTCACGGCACCAGCCGCGTGCTGTTCCGTAACACCCGTAACGGCGTGAAAGGGTTCCCGAAACGCGAGCTGCACACTATCAAGCTCCCGCTGCCGACGCAGTATCAGACGGCGATTAAAGTCTCCGGCATTATGGGCGCGCGCAAAACTCAGGAAGAGCGCGCGCGTGACATGCTCTACCCGGAACAGATTTATCAGGAGTTTGAAGGCGATACCGGCACATGGTGGAACTTCGACCCGCGCGTGGAGTGGCTGATGGGCTACCTGACTGCGCACCGCTCCCAGAAAGTGTTGGTGATCTGCGCCAAAGCCGCCACCGCGCTGCAGCTGGAGCAGGTTCTGCGCGAACGCGAAGGCATTCGTGCCGCCGTGTTCCACGAAGGCATGTCTATCGTCGAGCGCGACCGCGCGGCGGCGTGGTTCGGTGAAGAGGACAGCGGCGCGCAGGTGATGCTGTGTTCCGAAATCGGTTCTGAAGGGCGTAACTTCCAGTTCGCCAGCAATCTGGTGATGTTCGATCTGCCGTTCAACCCGGATCTGCTGGAGCAGCGTATCGGCCGTCTGGATCGTATTGGTCAGGCGCATGATATTCAGATCCACGTGCCGTATCTGGAAAAAACCGCCCAGTCGGTACTAGTGCGCTGGTTCCACGAAGGTCTGGATGCGTTTGAGCATACCTGCCCGACGGGTCGCACCATTTATGACCAGGTGCATGGCGATCTGATCGGTTATCTGGCCGCGCCGGAAAATACCGACGGTTTTGACGATCTGATTAAATCCTGCCGCGAGAAACATGAAGCGCTGAAGGCGCAGCTTGAACAGGGTCGCGATCGCCTGCTTGAGATCCACTCCAACGGCGGCGAAAAAGCGCAGGCGCTTGCCGAGAGCATTGAAGAACAAGATGACGACACCAGTCTGATCAGCTTCTCCATGAACCTGTTCGACATTGTCGGGATTAACCAGGACGATCGTGGCGAGAACCTGATCGTGTTAACCCCGTCAGACCACATGCTGGTGCCCGATTTCCCGGGCCTGCCGGAAGATGGCTGCACCATCACCTTCGAGCGTGATGTGGCGCTGTCCCGCGAAGATGCCCAGTTCATCACCTGGGAACACCCGCTGATCCGTAACGGGCTGGACCTGATCCTCTCCGGCGATACCGGCAGCAGCACCATCTCCCTGTTGAAAAACAAAGCGTTGCCGGTGGGTACGCTGCTGCTGGAGCTGATCTACGTTGTGGAAGCGCAGGCGCCGAAACAGCTTCAGCTCAACCGCTTCCTGCCGCCAACGCCGGTGCGTTTGCTGCTGGATAAAAACGGTACGAACCTGGCCGGACAGGTGGAGTTCGAAAGCTTCAACCGTCAGCTGAGTGCGGTGAACCGTCATACCGGCAGCAAGCTGGTGAACGCGGTGCAGCAGGACGTGCACGCGATTCTCCAGCTGGGTGAAACCCAGGCCGAGAAAGCGGCCAGAGTGCTGATCGACGCGGCGCGCAGTGAGGCCGACGAGAAATTGTCTGCGGAGCTGTCACGTCTGGAAGCGTTAAAAGCGGTCAACCCGAACATTCGCGACGACGAACTGGCAGCGATTGAAAGCAACCGCCAGCAGGTGCTGGAAAGCCTGAATCAGGCAGGCTGGCGTCTGGATGCCCTGCGTCTTATCGTTGTGACGCATCAGTAAACGGAGCGCAAGATGGTGATGGAGCCGTATAATCCGCCGCAGGATCCCTGGCTGGTCATTCTGTATCAGGACGAGCACATTATGGTGGTCAACAAGCCAAGCGGCCTGTTATCCGTGCCGGGGCGTCTGGATGAGCACAAGGACAGCGTGATGACGCGCATTCAGCGCGATTATCCGCAGGCCGAGTCCGTCCATCGCCTGGACATGGCCACCAGCGGTGTGATTGTGGTGGCGCTAAATAAAGCGGCGGAGCGCGAGCTGAAGCGTCAGTTCCGCGAGCGCGAGCCGAAAAAGCAGTATGTTGCCCGCGTCTGGGGCCACCCGGCGCAGGCGGAAGGGTTGGTGGATTTGCCGCTGATCTGCGACTGGCCGAACCGGCCAAAGCAGAAGGTGTGCTATGAAACCGGCAAGGCCGCGCAGACCGAGTATGAAGTGCTGGAGTACGCGGCGGATAACACCGCGCGCGTGCTGCTTAAACCGATTACCGGGCGTTCACACCAGCTGCGCGTGCATATGCTTGCCCTGGGTCACCCGATTCTGGGCGACCGCTTTTACGCGCCGCCGGAAGCGCTGGCGTTAGCATCACGCCTGGAGCTCCATGCGCAGACGCTCACCATCACTCATCCGGCCTTCGGGAACGCGATGACGTTTAAATCCCCGGTGGACTTCTAAAGAAAAAGCCCGACATCGTCGGGCTTTTTCTTATTTGAAACCTTTCTTCTCTTTAATAAGCTCGTACGCTTTCTGAATTTCCTGCGCTTTTTGCTTCGCCATCTCCATCATTTCCGGCGGTAAACCTTTCGCCACCAGCTTGTCAGGGTGATGCTCGCTCATCAGCTTACGGTAGGCACGTTTAATGGTGGTCTGATCGTCAGAAGGCTTCACGCCCAGCACGTTACAGGCATCTTCCAGTGTCGGACCACGCTGCGCCTGCTGCCAGGCACCACCGGACGACTGCTGGTGATAGCCGCCGCCAAACTGGGCGCCGCCCTGCATCATGCGCAGGAACTGGTCGAACTGCATACGGGAGATGCCCAGCTCTTCCGCGATAACGTACAGGACATCACGTTCATTTGGGTGAAGCGAGCCGTCGGCAAACGCCGCCTGGATTTGGATTTCCAGAAACATCCGAATTAAATCAAAACGTCCGAAGCAGATGCTGCGGAACTGGCGCATCTTTTCACGCAGCGGATAGTTGTCGGCTTTACCGATGCGAAATGCATTCTGCGCCGCCAGGCGGGATTCACCATGCAGGTTCATGCGATCCATAAAGACGCTGGCAATCTGAATATCCGCTTCGGTTACACGCCCTTTGGATTTGGTTAAGTGCCCCATGACCTCAAAGGTGGTGGAGAAAAAGAGCGACTGACGCTCGCGCTGGTTGGCAAACCAGGCCATTTTGCGGCTGCGCGCCTTATCAAACATATGGCCAATAATAAGCCCAAGCACAATTCCCCAGAACCCGGCACCCATGATGATGGCGAACACAACGCCGATTATTTTACCCCAATACTGCATATACTCCCCGGATAGTCATATTCCTGGCCGACGCAACGTCATCATCACAGTGTTCAAGCCACGGTCAATTGAAGGACATCGCCTATAATTTGCTTTATCATACTCGTCATTCGATAGCGAGCCTAACACTCTGGCACGCAAACGGGCAGGATTAACGCTGGTACTGCGCTGATGAGTAAGATAGTCTCTGAGCGTTTGTAAGCCGTAGCCACTGATGACGGAACAATAAAATACAACGTATGAAAAAACGTATCCCCACCCTCCTGGCCACAATGATTGGCACCGCCCTGTACAGTCAACAGGGGCTGGCGGCCGATCTCGCCTCGCAGTGTATGCTTGGCGTCCCAAGTTATAATCGTCCACTGGTGAAGGGCGATACAAATAGCTTGCCGGTAACCATTACTGCCGATAGCTCTAAAGGTACTTATCCTGACAATGCCACGTTTACGGGCAATGTGGATATTAACCAGGGCAATAGCCGCCTGCAGGCGGACGAAGTGCAGTTGCACCAGAAACAGCCGGATGGTGCGGCCGAGCCGGTACGAACGGTGGATGCGCTGGGTAATGTGCACTATGACGACAATCAGGTCATCCTGAAAGGTCCGAAAGGCTGGTCAAACCTGAATACCAAAGACACTAACGTCTGGGAAGGTGATTACCAGATGGTGGGTCGCCAGGGGCGCGGTAAAGCGGACCTGATGAAACAGCGCGGTGAAAACCGCTATACGATTCTGGAAAATGGTTCCTTCACCTCGTGTCTGCCGGGTTCAAATACCTGGAGCGTGGTCGGGAGCGAAGTGATTCACGACCGTGAAGAGCAGGTTGCGGAGATCTGGAACGCCCGCTTTAAGCTGGGTCCGGTGCCGGTATTCTACAGCCCTTATCTTCAGCTTCCCGTGGGTGACAAGCGTCGCTCAGGTTTCCTGATCCCTAACGCCAAATACAGCACCACGAACTACTTTGAGTTCTACCTGCCGTATTACTGGAACATCGCGCCCAACATGGACGCCACGATCACGCCGCACTATATACATAAGCGCGGCAACGTCATGTGGGAAAACGAGTTCCGCTATCTGACCCAGGCCGGTGCTGGCCTGATGGAGCTGGATTACCTGCCGTCGGATAAGGTTTTCCAGGATGAGCACCCTAAAGAAGGCGATAAACACCGCTGGTTATTCTTCTGGCAGCATGCCGGGGTGATGGATCAGGTGTGGCGCTTTAATATTGACTACACCAAAGTTAGCGACTCATCATATTTTAACGACTTCTCGTCTAAATACGGTTCGAGCACGGATGGCTATGCCACGCAGAAATTCAGCGTAGGCTATGCGGTGCAGAACTTTGATGCCACCGTCTCGACCAAGCAGTTCCAGGTATTCTCTGACCAGTCCACGCCGACCTATGGCGCAGAGCCGCAGTTGGACGTTAACTGGTATCAGAATAACGTAGGTCCCTTCGATACCCGGGTTTACGCTCAGGCGGTACATTTCGTGAACACGGATTCGGACATGCCGGAAGCCACGCGTGTTCACATTGAGCCGACGATCAATCTGCCGTGGTCTAACGACTGGGCAAGCCTGAATACCGAAGCCAAGCTGATGGCGACACACTATCAGCAAAAAAATGTTGATAACTACAACACCACGAACAATACGCATCTGGAAGAGTCAGTTAACCGAACGCTTCCGCAGTTCAAAATGGACGGCAAGCTGATCTTCGAGCGTGATATGGGCCTGCTGGCGGATGGTTATACCCAGACGCTTGAGCCACGTATGCAGTATTTGTACGTACCGTACCGCGATCAGAGCAAGATTCAGAACTACGACTCCTCTTTACTGCAGTCTGACTACAGCGGCCTGTTCCGTGACCGTACTTACGGCGGTCTGGACCGTATTGCATCCGCTAACCAGTTAACGACCGGCGTCACAACACGTGTTTATGATGATGCCGCCGTTGAACGTTTTAACGTTTCTGTTGGTCAAATCTACTATTTCACCGAGTCACGTACCGGTGATGACAACATTAACTGGGAGAAAGACAACAAAACGGGCTCGCTGGTTTGGGCGGGAGACACGTACTGGCGCATGACTGACCGTTGGGGTCTGCGTGGTGGTGTGCAATATGACACTCGCCTCGATAATATCGCCACAAGCAGTGCCGCTATTGAGTACCGTCGCGATGAAGACCGCATGGTACAGTTGACGTATCGTTATGCCAGCCCGGAATATATTCAGGCAACATTGCCTTCTTATGCTGGCAATGAACAGTATAAAGACGGCATCTCGCAGGTGGGTGGCGCAGCAAGCTGGCCTATCGCCGACCGCTGGTCAATCGTAGGCGCTTACTACTTTGACACTAACGCGAACAAGCCAGCTGACCAGATGGTGGGTCTGCAATATAACTCCTGCTGTTACGCGCTGCGCGTCGGTTACGAGCGTAAGCTTAACGGCTGGGACACTGTAAACAATCAGAGCAAATACGATAACGTGATTGGCTTTAATGTCGAACTGCGCGGCCTGAGCTCCAACTACGGCCTTGGCACACATCAGATGCTGCGTTCGAACATTCTGCCGTACAGTAGTTCTTTGTAATGTGCTTGATTTACAACGTAATCCGCTTTGCGGTTAATTGAAATGGAAAAAGTATGAAGAACTGGAAAACGCTGCTGCTTGGTGTCGCTATGGTTGCGAATACCAGCTTCGCGGCCCCCCAGGTTGTTGATAAGGTCGCCGCTGTCGTTAACAACGGCGTCGTGCTCGAAAGTGACGTTGATGGTCTGATGAAATCCGTGAAGCTCAATTCGGGCGAAGCGGGTCAGCAACTTCCGGATGACGCCACGCTGCGCCACCAGATCCTGGAACGTCTGATCATGGATCAGATTGTCCTGCAGATGGGTCAGAAAATGGGTGTGAAGGTGACTGACGAGCAGCTCGATCAGGCCATCACGAACATTGCGAAGCAGAACAACATGTCGCTGGACCAGATGCGCAGCCGTCTGGCCTATGATGGCATCAGCTACGCCACCTACCGTAATCAGATCCGTAAAGAGATGCTGATTTCAGAAGTGCGTAACAATGAAGTGCGTCGTCGCGTCACGATCCTGCCGCAGGAAGTAGACGCGCTGGCAAAACAGGTGGGTAACCAGAACGATGCGAGCACAGAGCTGAACCTGAGCCACATTCTGATCCCATTGCCAGAGAATCCAACGTCCGATCAGGCTGCGGAAGCAGAAAGCCAGGCGCGTTCTATCGTCGACCAGGCGCGTAACGGCGGCGATTTCGGCAAGCTGGCAATCACCTACTCCGCTGACCAACAGGCGCTGAAAGGCGGCCAGATGGGCTGGGGACGTATTCAGGAGCTGCCATCCATCTTTGCCCAGGCGCTGAGCACGGCGAAGAAAGGCGATATCGTAGGTCCAATCCGTTCAGGCGTAGGTTTCCACATTCTGAAAGTGAACGATCTGCGCGGTCAGAGCCAGAACATTTCAGTCACTGAAGTTCACGCCCGCCACATTCTGCTGAAACCGTCACCGATCATGACTGACGATCAGGCGCGTGCGAAGCTGGAACAGATTGCTGCGGACATTAAGAGCGGTAAAACCTCGTTTGCCAATGCAGCGAAAGAGTTCTCTCAGGATCCAGGCTCTGCGAACCAGGGCGGCGATCTGGGCTGGGCGGCTGCGGATATTTACGATCCTGCCTTCCGCGATGCGCTGATGAAGCTGAACAAAGGCCAGATCAGTGCCCCGGTTCACTCGTCGTTCGGCTGGCATCTGATCGAGCTGATGGACACCCGCAACGTGGACAAAACGGATGCGGCGCAGAAAGACAGAGCCTACCGTATGCTGTTTAACCGTAAGTTCTCTGAAGAAGCAGCAACCTGGATGCAGGAACAGCGCGCCAGTGCTTACGTGAAAGTGCTGAGCAACTAATGAAACCGCATCGTGTTGTTATCACGCCCGGCGAACCTGCCGGGATTGGGCCTGACCTCGTTGTCCAGCTTGCCCAGCGCAGCTGGCCGGTGGAACTGGTTGTCTGCGCGGATGCAACACTGTTACAAGACCGGGCCACGCTGCTCGGTCTGCCTTTAACGCTCATCCCTTACGTTGAAGGTCAACAGCCCGCACCACAGCAGGCCGGTACGCTCACGCTGCTTCCCGTTCCCCTTCGTACACTGGTCGTCCCAGGCCAGCACAGCACGGAAAACGGCCACTATGTCGTGGAAACCCTTGCCCGTGCCTGCGACGGTTGCCTGAAGGGCGAATTTGCCGCTCTGATCACCGGCCCCGTGCATAAGGGCGTCATCAACGAAGCGGGCATCCCCTTTACCGGGCATACCGAGTTCTTCGAAGAGCGCTCGCACAGCCCGAAAGTGGTGATGATGCTGGCGACGGAAGCGATGCGCGTTGCTCTCGTGACCACCCATCTACCGCTCAAGGCCATTCCTGATGCCATCACCCCGGAACTGCTGCGGGAGATCATCGGGATCCTGCATCACGACCTGCAAACAAAGTTCGGCATCAAGCAGCCGCACGTTCTGGTTTGCGGCCTGAACCCTCATGCGGGTGAAGGCGGGCACATGGGCACCGAAGAGATCGACACCATTATTCCTGTGCTTGAAGAAATGCGCGCTAAAGGAATGAATCTTAGCGGCCCGCTGCCTGCGGATACCCTTTTCCAGCCGAAATACCTGGATAATGCCGACGCCGTGCTCGCGATGTACCACGATCAGGGCCTGCCCGTGCTAAAATACCAGGGCTTTGGCCGTGGCGTGAATATCACCCTCGGTTTACCTTTTATTCGAACGTCCGTTGACCACGGTACTGCGCTGGATCTGGCAGGCCAGGGAAAGGCGGATGTCGGCAGTTTTATTACGGCGCTTAATCTCGCCATCAAAATGATTGTTAATACTCAATGACTAATCGAGTCCATCAGGGCCACTTAGCCCGTAAACGTTTCGGGCAAAACTTCCTTAACGATCAGTTCGTGATCGAAAGCATTGTCTCGGCTATTAATCCGCAAAAAGGTCAGGCGATGGTCGAAATCGGCCCGGGCCTTGCCGCGCTGACCGAGCCGGTAGGCGAACGCCTCGACGAACTGACCGTCATCGAACTGGACCGCGATCTGGCCGCACGCCTGCAAACGCACCCGTTCCTCGGGCCGAAGTTGACCATTTATCAGCAGGATGCCATGACCATGAACTTTGGCGAACTGTCAGAGAAAATGGGCCAGCCGCTGCGCGTGTTCGGTAACCTGCCGTACAATATTTCCACACCGCTGATGTTCCACCTGTTTAGCTATACTGATGCCATTGCCGACATGCACTTCATGTTGCAAAAAGAGGTTGTTAACCGTCTGGTTGCAGGCCCGAACAGTAAAGCGTATGGTCGTTTAAGCGTGATGGCACAATATTACTGCAACGTGATCCCGGTACTTGAAGTACCGCCATCAGCGTTCACGCCACCACCGAAAGTGGATTCTGCGGTTGTGCGCCTTGTGCCGCACAAAACGAAACCGTATCCGGTTAAAGATCTGCGCGTGCTGAGCCGCATTACGACAGAAGCCTTTAACCAGCGCCGTAAAACGATCCGTAACAGCCTGAGCAATTCGTTTACCGTTGAGGTGTTAGCCGAGCTGGGGATCGACCCGGCAATGCGTGCGGAGAACATTTCCGTAGAGCAGTACTGCAAGCTCGCTAATTACATCAGCGAAAATGCGCCGCCGAAGGAGAGTTAAGCCATGATTGATTCGCCCCGCGTATGTGTCCATGTACAAAGCGTCTATGTTGAATCACAGTCCTCACCGGACGAAGAGCGTTTTGTCTTTGCTTACACCGTGACCATTCGCAATCTGGGGCGGATGCCCGTGCAGCTGCGCGGGCGCTACTGGCTTATCACCAACGGCAATGGCCGTGAAATCGAAGTTCAGGGTGAAGGTGTGGTGGGTGAACAGCCCCACATCGCCCCTGGCGAAGAGTACCAGTACACCAGCGGCGCGGTGATTGAAACGCCAATGGGTACCATGCAAGGCCATTATGAAATGGTCGACGTCGATGGCAACGAATTCCGCGTTGCCATTCCTGTGTTCCGCCTCGCCGTAACCACACTCATTCATTAATCTAATGTCTACATATCTGATTGGCGACGTTCACGGTTGCTACGATGAACTGATCGCATTGTTAAAACAGGTCGACTTTACGCCAGGACAGGACACGCTCTGGCTGACGGGCGATTTAGTCGCACGCGGCCCCGGCTCGCTTGAGGTTTTACGTTTCGTCAAATCGCTGGGCGACAGCGTGCGCATGGTGCTGGGCAATCACGATCTCCACCTGCTGGCCGTATTTGCCGGGATCAGCCGTAATAAACCCAAAGATCGCCTCTCTCCGCTGCTGGATGCGCCGGACGCGGACGAACTGATTAACTGGCTGCGTCGTCAGCCTTTACTGCAGGTCGATGAGGAGAAAAAGCTGGTCATGGCCCATGCCGGGATCACCCCGCAATGGGATCTTGAGACGGCTAAAACCTGCGCGCGTGACGTTGAGGCGGTGCTGGCGAGCGACTCCTACCCTTTCTTCCTTGATGCCATGTACGGCGATATGCCAAACCACTGGAGCGAGGATCTCAGCGGTCTGGCCCGCCTGCGCTTTATCACCAACGCTTTCACCCGCATGCGTTTCTGCTTCCCGAACGGGCAGCTGGACATGTATTCCAAAGAGACACCGGAAAGTGCCCCCGCCCCGCTCAAACCATGGTTTGCCATTCCAGGGCCGGTGACAAGCGAGTACAGCGTCGTATTTGGTCACTGGGCTGCACTGGAAGGCAAAGGCACACCGGAAGGGATCTACGGTCTTGATACCGGATGCTGCTGGGGCGGAGAGTTAACCTGCTTACGCTGGGAAGATAAAGCTTACTTTGTTCAGCCGTCCAACCGACAGCTGGACTTAGGGGGAAGTGAGGCTGTCGCCTCCTGACTGTTCAAAAGACCGCACCGAACAGTCCCCTCTCCCCTTTGGGGAGAGGGTTAGGGTGAGGGGTATATCACCTAACGACGTTCCAGAATCTCGAAGCAATAGCTGTGGGAGTTCTGCGCATCCGCATCATGGAATTCGCTGAATACGGACTCCCACTCGTCCGGATCGTAATCCGGGAAATGGGTGTCCCCTTCCACTTCCGCATCAATATGGGTCAGATACAGCTTCTGCGCTTTTGGCAGGAACTGCTCGTACACACGCCCACCGCCAATCACCATGATCTCTTCGGCGTCACCGCAGGCGGCAATCGCTTCATCAACGGACTTCACCCATTCGACGCGATCGTCAGTGCCCGGCTGGCTACTGATAACGATATTCTTACGGCCCGGTAATGGACGACCAATCGACTCCCAGGTCAGGCGGCCCATCACTACCGGCTTGTTTAACGTAGTACGTTTAAACCATGCGAGATCGGCAGGCAGGTTCCACGGCATGGCATTTTCCATACCGATAACGCGGTCCACCGCCAGCGCTGCAATCAGACTGATCATTGAAAATTTCCCGGATGCAAAAAATTGCCGCCACTATACGGAAAGCTTAATCTTTCGTCGACTGGCGGCAGGGTAAAGATACAGAAATTTTTTATTATTGCTGGCAACTCCACTTCACGCGGAAGGTTTACTCTCGGGCTCGTCAGCCGGATCGCCGGTATGCTTGCCCTCTTCCGTGCCCTGCCAGCCATGACGCTGGATCAGCGACAGGTGATTACGATCCTCGTTAATGATTTCTGTGAGCATCGCGCTGGTGCGTTTAAACACCGCCGCACGCTCCGTGGCCGTACTGCCGGCCATCGCCGCCATCTCTTCCACCATCCCGGTGTTAAATCGGCGGAACAGATCCGCACGTTCACGCGCTTCATATGCCCCGAGCCCAAGGTTTTCCAGCGCCATACGGCCAGACTTCAGCGCACCTTCGAACGTTTCACGCTCCGGTGCCTCTACGCCCGCCTGACGCAGCCGGATGTAATGATCCACATCACGCGCGCGGGAGATAATGGTCAGCCCCGGGAAATGTTCTTTGACCAGTTCCACCATCTGCATGCTGGTTTCCGGATCGTCAATGGCGTTAATCAACACCTCAGCTTTTGCCGCCCCGGCGGACTCCAGCAGATCGACGCGGGTCGCGTCGCCATAAAACACCTTCATATCAAATTTACGCAGGGTGTCGACATGATCGGGGTCGTGATCGAGGATGACCATTTTCACCCCGCTCGACAGCAATAAACGACCCACGATCTGCCCGTAGCGGCCAAATCCGGCGATGATGACGCGCGGCTGCTCCTCGTCGATCTCGTCGGCTTCGCGCTCCTGCTCGCTACCTGATTTTTCCAGACGCGTCAGCACCACCAGCAGCACAGGCGTCGCGGCCATCGACAGCGCAACAGCAAGCGTCAGCGCTTTCGCCCACTCGGGATCGAGCACGTTTGCCATCTGCGCGGCACCAAACACCACAAAAGCAAATTCGCTCCCCTGCCCCAGCAGTACGGCAAACCAGCGACGCTGTTTGTTTGGCACCTTCAATGGACGTGCAATCAGCCACAGCATCATCATTTTAATGACCAGGAAACCGACGAGCAGGATGACGATCCGCAGCGGATGCGTGACCAGCGTGCCGAAGTCGACGGACATCCCCACGCCGATGAAAAAGAGCCCCAGCAGCAGTCCTTTGAACGGTTCGATATCGCTTTCCAGCGCGTGACGGTATTCAGAGCTCGCCAGCAGAACGCCTGCGAGGAATGCCCCCATCGCCATCGACAGCCCGGCTTCCTCCAGCAGCAAACCAAAGCCAAACACCAGGAACAGCGCCACGGCGCTGAACACTTCGCGCAGGCCAGAACGGGCAACAAACCGCAGCAGCGGACGGGTTACGTAACGACCAAGCAGCACCACCAGGGCCAGCGCACCCACCACCTTCAGTGCCGACAGCGCGAAAGCGCCCAGCGTGGTAGACGAGCCGCTTGCGGCCAGCAGCGGGATCATCGCCACCAGCGGAATAGCGGCAATATCCTGGAACAGCAGTACCGAGAACGCGCTGCGTCCCATCTGCGAGACCGTCAGGTTACGCTCGTTCATCGCCTGCATGGCAATCGCCGTCGAGGAGAGCGCCAGCGTCATACCAATCAGCTCCGCGACCTTCCACTCCATGCCCAGCAGAATGCAGAACCCACCCAGCAGGAGGCCGCAGGCCACCATCTGCAGCGATCCTCCGCCGAATACCGAGGCGCGAAGCTTCCACAGCCTCTGCGGATCCAGCTCCAGGCCAATCACAAACAGCATCAGCACGACGCCAATCTCAGCGAAATGGAGGATCGCCTCCGCATCCGTCACCAGACGAAAGCCCCACGGCCCGATGACGCAGCCTGCAATCAGGTAGCCAAGAACCGAGCCCAGCCCCAGGCGTACCGCCACCGGCACAATCAGGGCCGCTGCGCCGAGATATATCAGCGCCTGTATCAGCGTATGGCTATCCATGGTGCGTCTCCTGCCACTCAAGTAAGCGTTGTTTGTAGTGGCGAGCCTGGGCCTGCAGCGTTTCATCATCGCAAACAAACGTGCAGTGCATCGCAAAAGGCGGGAGCCAGGTCAGTCCACAGTAAAGTGCCGTCGCCTGCAGCGGCTGCGCCAGCACATCAAACCCCGGGAAAGCGCCAATATCAAAGTGGCTTTCGCCTCCTCCGGTGGTCACCGCCCACATCAGGCTTTTGCCTTTTAGCGCATGGCCGTTGTGGCCGTACGCCCAGCCGTGGGAGAAGACTTTATCAATCCACAGTTTCAGGAGCGGGGGCGTGCTGTACCACTGCATGGGGTGCTGCCAGATGATCAGATCGGCGCGGGAGAGCGCCTCCTGTTCGGCGGCGATATCGATATTAAAATCGGGATAGAGTTCATAGAGGGAACGTATCTCTACGTTATCAAGCGTCCTTACCTGCTCAAGCATCCGCTTATTCGCATGCGAGTGCTGCGGATAAGGGTGCGCATAAATTATCAGAATCATTGATTAGCCTGTTGTTACTGCTTTCTTTTAACAAAAGAGTGTAGTCAGTAATTCAACAGGCTAATAGTGAATATTATTGACGGGCTTACGTCAGAATTCTGAATTAGTTATCCAGCTCGCCCATGGATTTAACCTGGTCGCGGTTAATCTGCTCAGTTTGACCGGTTTCGGCGTTTTTATATGACACCAGACCGGTATCGTCATCCACCTGCGGTTTCCCGTCGGTCACGATAGTTTTGCCATCGGTGGTTTTTACGGCCTGGTTAGAGGAACAGCCCGCCACGGTAAACATTGCAGTGGCAGCCAGAACGGAAGCGATCAGTAGTTTATTTTGCATGGTGTTTTCCCCTGCTCTCAGTTGAATTTCGTTATCGACCTAACAATTTTAGGCTAACTGACTGAAAGCGGATGAAAAACCAGAAGGTTCTGAAGATAGGAAAAATGCCCGGCAACCAAACGGCACCGGGCAATTTGTCTTACTTGCTAATCTGCGCGTGCATTTCCTGCACTGAAATCACCTTCTCGGTGGCATCTGCGTTCAGCGCCATGGCCGTCGCGAAACCGCCGTTCAGGGTGGTGTCGTAGTGTACTTTGTACTGCAGCGCGCTGCGGCGGATCAGCTTGGAGTCTTCAATCGCCTGGCGACCTGCGGTGGTGTTGATGATGTAGGTGTATTCGCCATTCTTGATACGGTCCTGAATATGCGGACGCCCTTCATGCACCTTGTTCACCAGACGCGGGTTAATACCGGCTTCACCCAGCACAATCGCCGTACCGTGGGTTGCATCCAGCTCGAAGCCCTGTTTCAGCAGCTTGGCGGCCAGGTCAACCACGCGCTCTTTGTCGCCTTCGCGAACGGAGAGCAGCGCACGGCCCGATTTTCTCATGGTGGAGCTACTTCCCAGCTGCGCCTTGGCGAACGCTTCCGCGAAGGTACGGCCCACGCCCATCACTTCCCCGGTAGAGCGCATTTCTGGCCCTAACAGCGGGTCAACGCCCGGGAATTTGTTGAACGGCAGCACCACTTCTTTCACCGAGTAGTACGGCGGGATGATTTCTTTGGTCACGCCCTGCTGTGCCAGCGTCTGGCCAGCCATCACGCGCGCCGCCACTTTCGCCAGTGGAATACCGGTCGCTTTAGAGACGAACGGTACGGTACGCGCCGCACGCGGGTTGACTTCAATCAGGTAGACTTCGTTATCTTTCACCGCGAACTGGACGTTCATCAGGCCGCGAACCTGCAGCTCGAAGGCCAGCTTCTGCACCTGCTGGCGCATCACGTCCTGGATTTCCTGGCTGAGGGTGTACGCTGGCAGAGAACAGGCTGAGTCACCGGAGTGCACGCCTGCCTGCTCGATATGCTCCATAATGCCGCCAATCAGCACCATTTCGCCGTCGCAGATGGCGTCAACGTCCACTTCCACCGCGTCGTCGAGGAAACGGTCGAGCAGCACTGGCGCATCGTTGGAGACGCTCACCGCAGTCTGGAAGTAGCGACGCAGGTCGGCTTCGTCATAAACGATTTCCATCGCGCGGCCACCCAGCACGTAGGAAGGACGTACTACCAGTGGGTAGCCAATCTCTTTCGCCTTCTCGACAGCCTGTTCAATGGCGGTCACGGTGGCGTTCGCCGGCTGTTTCAGCTTCAGGCGGTCAACCGCCTGCTGGAAACGCTCGCGGTCTTCTGCACGGTCAATCGCATCCGGGCTGGTACCGATAACCGGTACGCCCGCCGCTTCCAGCGCGCGCGCCAGCTTCAGCGGAGTCTGGCCGCCATACTGCACGATAACGCCTTTTGGCTTCTCAATGCGTACGATTTCCAGCACATCTTCCAGGGTAACCGGCTCGAAGTAGAGGCGGTCAGAGGTGTCGTAGTCGGTAGAAACCGTTTCCGGGTTACAGTTGACCATGATGGTCTCGTACCCGTCTTCGCGCAGCGCCAGCGAGGCGTGTACGCAGCAATAGTCGAACTCGATGCCCTGGCCGATACGGTTTGGACCACCGCCAAGCACCATAATCTTGTCGCGGTCAACGGACGGGTTCGCTTCACACTCGTCTTCATAGGTGGAGTACATGTACGCGGTGTCGGTTGAAAACTCTGCCGCACAGGTGTCCACGCGCTTGTAGACCGGGTGCAGGTCGTACTGGTCACGCAGCTTGCGGATTTCCGCTTCACGCACGCCCGCCAGCTTAGCCAGACGCGCATCGGCAAAGCCTTTACGCTTCAGCATGCGCAGGAAGTCAGCGTCCAGGCCGTTGATGCCCAGCTCTGCCACTTTCTCTTCCAGACGCACCAGCTCTTCAATCTGCACCAGGAACCAGCGGTCGATATTGGTCAGGTTGAACACGCCGTCGACGGACAAGCCCGCACGGAAGGCATCGGCGATGTACCAGATACGCTCTGCCCCCGCGTCCTTCAGCTCGCGGCGAATTTTGGTCAGCGCTTCCGGGTCGTCCAGGCTCACTTTCGGGTCGAAGCCGGTCGCGCCCACTTCCAGGCCGCGCAGCGCTTTCTGCAGGGATTCCTGCTGCGTACGGCCAATTGCCATCACTTCACCGACAGATTTCATCTGGGTGGTCAGACGGTCGTTCGCGCCCGCGAATTTCTCGAAGTTAAAGCGAGGGATTTTAGTCACAACGTAGTCGATGGACGGCTCGAAGGACGCTGGCGTGCGGCCTCCGGTAATGTCGTTCATCAGCTCGTCGAGGGTATAACCCACCGCCAGTTTCGCCGCCACCTTCGCAATCGGGAAGCCGGTCGCTTTAGAGGCCAGCGCGGAGGAGCGGGACACGCGCGGGTTCATTTCGATAACAATCAGACGGCCGGTTTTCGGGTTAACGGAGAACTGCACGTTAGAACCGCCGGTTTCCACGCCGATTTCACGCAGTACCGCCATCGAGGCGTTACGCATGATTTGATACTCTTTGTCGGTCAGGGTCTGGGCTGGCGCAACGGTGATGGAGTCACCGGTGTGGATACCCATCGCATCGAAGTTTTCGATGGAGCAGACGATGATGCAGTTGTCGTTTTTATCACGCACCACTTCCATCTCGTACTCTTTCCAGCCAATCAGCGATTCATCAATCAGCAGCTCTTTGGTTGGGGAGAGATCCAGACCGCGTTCGCAAATCTCTTCGAACTCTTCGCGGTTGTAGGCGATACCGCCGCCGGTGCCGCCCATGGTGAACGATGGACGGATGATGCACGGATAGCCCACTTCTGCCGCAACGGCCAACGCTTCTTCCATGTTGTGCGCGATACCGGAACGCGCGGTGTCGAGGCCGATTTTCTTCATCGCCACGTCGAAGCGGCGACGGTCTTCTGCTTTATCAATCGCGTCGGCGGTCGCACCAATCATGGTCACGCCAAACTCGGCCAGCACGCCCTGACGCTCCAGCTCCAGCGCGCAGTTCAGCGCCGTCTGGCCGCCCATGGTCGGCAGCACCGCATCCGGGCGCTCTTTCTCGATGATTTTACGCACCACTTCCCAGTGAATCGGCTCGATGTAGGTTGCATCGGCCATTTCCGGGTCGGTCATGATGGTCGCCGGGTTAGAGTTGACCAGGATGACGCGGTAACCCTCTTCACGCAGGGCTTTACACGCCTGCGCACCGGAGTAGTCGAATTCGCAGGCCTGGCCGATGACGATCGGGCCAGCGCCAAGGATCAGGATGCTTTTTATGTCTGTACGTTTTGGCATGGTCTTCTCGGCTCCTGATTATTTAGCGGTCTTACGGTATTGCTCGATAAGTTCGATGAAGTGATCGAACAGCGGCGCGGCGTCGTGTGGGCCCGGGCTGGCTTCCGGATGACCCTGGAAGCTGAATGCTGGCTTATCGGTGCGATGAATGCCCTGCAGGGTGCCATCGAACAGTGATTTGTGGGTCACGCGCAGGTTAGCCGGCATTGACGCTTCATCGACGGCGAAACCGTGGTTCTGCGCGGTAATCATCACCGTGTTGTTGTCGATGTCTTTCACCGGGTGGTTACCACCGTGGTGGCCGAACTTCATCTTAACGGTGTTCGCACCGCTCGCCAGCGCCAGGAGCTGATGGCCGAGGCAGATGCCGAATACCGGAATGTCGGTTTCCAGGAAGGACTTGATGGCGGCGATGGCGTAATCGCATGGCGCCGGGTCGCCAGGACCGTTAGAGAGGAAAATACCGTCCGGATTCATCTTCAGCACGTCTTCGGCAGACGTTTGTGCCGGAACCACCGTCAGGCGGCAGCCGCGGTCAACCAGCATGCGCAGGATGTTGCGCTTGGCGCCGAAATCGTAAGCCACTACGTGGAACGGCAGCTCGCTCTCTTTTTTCGCTTCCGGCAGGTCGCCTTCAAGCGTCCAGCTCCCCTGCGTCCAGCTGTAGGCTTCGGTGGTCGTCACTTCTTTCGCCAGGTCCATGCCGTTCAGGCCCGGGAAGGCTTTCGCTTTTTCCAGCGCCAGCGCCGCATCGAGGTTATCACCCGCGATGATGCAGCCGTTTTGTGCACCCTTCTCGCGCAGCAGACGCGTTAACTTACGGGTATCGATATCGGCAATCGCCACGATGTTATGGCGCTTCAGGTAAGAAGAGAGGTCTTCGGTGTTGCGGAAGTTGCTGGCAATCAGCGGCAGGTCGCGAATGACCAGGCCTTGCGCATGTACCTGAGAAGATTCTTCGTCAGCCGCATTGGTGCCGACATTGCCGATATGAGGATAAGTAAGAGTAACGATTTGGCGAGAATAGGAAGGATCAGTGAGGATTTCTTGATAACCGGTCATTGAAGTATTGAAAACGACTTCCCCAACCGCCGAACCCGTTGCCCCTATGGCCCGACCGATAAACTGGGTTCCGTCTTCCAGAACCAATAGCGCTGACTTAATCAAAACACCCTCCGAAGAATATTCACTCACTTTATTTGCATATTAATTCATAACCGCGTCATGAATCAATGCAAATGTGTTGCCAGCGGATTTTTGGCAAACGGCGGCATTCTGGGGATTTGGTGGATAAAAGTCAACTTAAAACGGATATTTTGTTTAGTCTTTTGCGAGCCTGGCGGGCTGGGAGTGACTTAAGCGGTAAAAAGATCAGGTAAATCACTGTAGAAATCGCTTGCGTGCGAAGTTTAATGCAAAAGAACAGGTCGCAACGCATAAAAGTGGACCATTTGGTCAAAATTTACATTTTGGCAACGCAAAAAGAAGAGAAAAGATAAATTTTCAAGGAAAACAATATAAAACAGAGATGAAATATACAAAATAAAAGGGCAATAAAATATTGCCCTATGCAATCAAACAATTACGACTGCAATAACCACATCACGATGGGTAATAAAGCTTACAAATTGTTGAGATTGAGCACATCTCGCATATCAAAAAGACCATCTTTCTTATCTTTTAACCATAGTGCCGAGCGAACGGCCCCGTTGGCAAACGTCATCCGGCTGGACGCTTTATGCGTAATCTCCACACGCTCGCCAATATCGGCGAACATCGCGGTATGTTCGCCGACGATGTCGCCCGCACGAACCGTTGCGAAACCAATTGTGCCCGGCACGCGTTCGCCGGTGTGACCTTCGCGGGTATAGACCGCGCAGTCTTTTAAATCTTTATCAAGTGCATGAGCAATCGCTTCGCCCATCGCCAGCGCCGTGCCTGATGGTGCGTCGACTTTGTAGCGGTGATGCGCTTCAACGATCTCAATATCGGTGTAGTCGCCCATCACCTTCGCCGCTTTCTCCAGCAGCTTGAGCATGACGTTTACGCCGACGCTAAAGTTTGCCGCAAAGACAATCGCGATGGCTTTTGATGCGTCCTGAATAGCCTGCTTACCCGCATCGTCAAAACCGGTAGTGCCGATGACCATTCCCTTGCCGTGCTGGCGGCAAAACGCCAGATGCGTCAGCGTCCCTTCCGGGCGGGTAAAATCGATGAATACATCGAAGTCATCTTTAACCGCGTCAAGGCTGCTCTGAACGGTAACGCCCGTCTTTCCCGCGCCCGCCAGCTCACCAGCGTCGGCACCAAGCAGTGAGGAGCCTTCACGCTCCAGCGCCGCGCCCAGCGCCACACCATCCATCTGTAGCGCCGCCTGAATCAGCTGACGGCCCATACGTCCACCCGCGCCCGCAATAGCGACACGGATCTGTGCATCATGCATAGTTATTCTCTTACGTTAAAATGATGTAAACCGTTTTCAGATTAACCAGCCTTCGCGGAGGCTGCCAACTGAAAACACCAATAATTAGAATTTAACGTGAAACCGACTTAAATATCAGTAAAAGACATGATTTTGTCGTCACGATAATGTACGGGGCAAAAAAAAGGCCAGCACATGAGATGCTGGCCTTTCAATAGATAAGGGGTTATTCCACTTCGCGGGCGTCGATACGCAGCTCTTTCGGCACTTCGAAGACAATGTTCTCTTCGCGTCCTTCCAGCGGAACCGCTTCGCCACCGCCCAGCTCCTGCAGACGAGCAATCACGTTCTGCACCAGGATATCCGGTGCGGAAGCCCCTGCGGTAACGCCAACGCAGGCCGCATTTTTCACCCACGCTTCCTGAATGTCCGTTGCATCGTCAATCAGAAACGCCGCTTTCCCCATACGCTGCGCCAGTTCGGCCAGACGGTTGGAGTTAGAGGAGTTTTTGGAGCCGACCACCAGCACCACATCCGCCTGTTCAGCCAGCGCGCGCACCGCTTCCTGACGGTTAGTGGTGGCGTAGCAGATGTCATCCTTACGCGGCCCGACGATTTTCGGGAAGCGCTGGCGCAGGGCGTCAATCACGTCTGAGGTATCGTCCACGGAGAGCGTCGTCTGGGTCATAAACGACAGACGGGCTTCGTTTTTCACATTCAGCGTCAAGACATCTTCCGGCGATTCGACAAGGTACATGCCTCCTTCCGGGTTGCTATACTGGCCCATGGTGCCTTCGACTTCCGGATGACCGGCGTGGCCAATCAGAATCGACTCTTCACCGCGACGGCTGGCGCGCGCCACTTCCATATGCACTTTTGTCACTAATGGACAGGTGGCATCGAATACGGTCAGATCGCGGCTTTTCGCCTCGTTGCGTACCGCCTGTGAGACGCCGTGCGCGGAGAAGATCAGGATCGCACCGTCCGGCACTTCGCTTATCTGCTCAATAAAGATAGCCCCGCGCTCGCGCAGGCTGTCGACCACGTAGCGGTTATGCACCACTTCGTGGCGCACGTAAATCGGCGCGCCGTAAATCTCCAGCGCGTTTTCAACAATGCTGATAGCGCGGTCTACACCGGCGCAGAAGCCGCGCGGGTTAGCCAACAGGATCTGCATTTCAGGCCTCCAGTGCCGGATCGATCTCCAGCACTTCTACATCAAAATGAACGGTACGCCCGGCAAGCGGATGGTTGAAGTCAACGGTAATAGAGTCGCCGTTGATTTCGCGGATCACGCCAGGCATTTCGCTGCCGTCCATAGCGGTAAAGAGCATGATCGCCCCGATCTCCGGTTCACCCGCGTCCATGAACTCACGCCGCGAGAAATACTGGATCAGGTCCGGACTCGGCACGCCAAATGCCGCATCCGGCTCCAGCGAAAAGGCTTTTTTCTCACCCTCTTTCAGGCCCAGAAGCTGCTGCTCAAGACCTTCAGACAGCGACGTATCGCCAAGACGGAACAGGGCCGGTTTGCCATTGTTGCGGGTGGATTCGGCGGTGGAGCCGTCATCCAGCTTCAGCGTGAAGTGAACGAGAACCGCGCTGTTGCTCTGTACGGATTTAGACATGCACATTGCTCTTTAATGTTGTGCCGGATGGCGCAGCGCGTCACCCGGCATTGACAATTACGCCTGCTCTTTCGCGGCTGGTTTCGGCAAAAAGCCTTCCAGCACGATTAACGCCGCACCGATGCAAATTGCGCTGTCGGCGAGGTTAAAGGTCGCGAAGTGCCAGTCGCCGACATAGAAGTCGATCATATCGACCACAAAGCCGTGCCACAGGCGGTCAAACAGGTTGCCCAGCGCGCCGCCAATGATCAGCGCGTAGGCGATGTTATTCAGCTTTTGCGTCGCCTTCGAGCGGTACATCAGCACAGCCAATACCACGCAGATACCGATGGCGATACCCGCAAAGAACCAGCGCTGCCAGCCACCGCTGTCGGCAAGGAAACTGAACGCCGCGCCGTAGTTACGGGCGTAGTGCAGGTTAAGCGACGGGAACAGCGAAACCGTCTCCCCCAGAGCGAAATTCTGGAGGATCAGGAACTTGCTGCCCAGATCGATAATCAGCACCACTACCACCAGCCACAGCCAGCGCAGTCCTGTTGAACAGAGAGTTTTACTCATCAGGCAAACTTACGTTTTTCGCCGTCACCGGCGACGTTGCTTACACAGCGTCCGCAGATGTCTGCGTGTTCCGCCACCTGGCCGATATCGGTGGTGTAATGCCAGCAGCGCGGGCATTTCTCACCGTCGGCTTTGCTCAGCGCGACTTTCAGGCCTTTGAGCAATTCGCTCTGCTGAGCATCAGCAGAAGCCTCGGCATAATCCGCAACTTTCGCACCGGAGGTCAACAGGACAAATCGCAATTCATCACCCAGCGCGGTCAGCTTCGCCGCCAGCTCCGGTTCGGCGTACAGAATCACTGTCGCTTCCAGAGAGCCGCCGACTTTCTTATCCGCACGCGCCTGCTCGATAACCTTGTTCACTTCGCCGCGCACTTTCAGCAGCTCGTCCCAGAAGGCATCGTTCATTGCTTCAGTGCTGGAGAGATCGAACAGACCTTCGTACCACTCGCCGGTGAAGACATACTTCTCGCGGTCGCCCGGCAGATAGCCCCAGATTTCATCCGCGGTGAAGGACATGATCGGCGCCATCCAGCGTACCAGCGCTTCTGCGATGTGGAACAGCGCGGTCTGGCAGCTACGACGCGCCACGCTTTCCGCTTTCGCGGTGTACTGGCGGTCTTTGATGATGTCGAGGTAGAACGAACCCATCTCAATGGAGCAGAAGCGCATCAGGCGCTGCACCACTTCGTGGAAGTCGTAAGACTCATAGGCTTTCAGGATATCGTCCTGCGCCGCTTTCGCGCAGCCTACCGCCCAGCGGTCCAGCACCACCATCTCTTCCGGCTTCACCATGTCTTTTACCGGCTCGAACCCGTTCAGGTTCGCAAGCAGGAAGCGCGCGGTGTTACGGATACGACGATAGCTGTCGGCAGCACGCTTCAGGATCTCGTCAGACACCGCCATTTCGCCGGTGTAGTCGGTTGAGGCCACCCACAGACGCAGAATGTCTGCGCCCAGCTTGTTCATCACGTCCTGCGGAGAAACGGTGTTACCGATGGACTTGGACATCTTACGGCCCTGTCCATCCACGGTGAAGCCGTGGGTCAGTACCTGACGGTAAGGTGCTTTGCCTTTCATGGCGGTGGAGATCATCAGCGATGACATGAACCAGCCGCGGTGTTGGTCGGAACCTTCCAGATACATGTCGGCAGCGTGACCGGCAAACTCAGGACGCACGTCAACCACGGAGGCGTGAGTAGACCCGGAGTCGAACCACACGTCCAGGGTATCAGGCACTTTCTCGTAGTTGTCCGCGTCCGCGCCCAGGATGTCGCGGGCGTCGAGATCCCACCACGCCTGAATGCCGTCAACTTCGACGCGCTTCGCCACTTCTTCCATCAGTTCCAGGGTGTTCGGATGCAGTTCCTGCGTCTCTTTATGCACAAACAGCGACATCGGCACGCCCCAGGTACGCTGACGGGAGATACACCAGTCTGGACGGTTAGCCACCATGGATTCGATACGCGCCTGGCCCCAGTCAGGGATCCACTGCACGCCTTTGATCTCGGAGAGAGACTGCGCGCGCAGGCCTTTCTGATCCATGCTGACGAACCACTGCGGAGTCGCACGGAAGATGATAGGGGTCTTGTGACGCCAGCAGCACGGATAGCTGTGCTGCATTTTCTCAACGTGCAGCAGCGCGCCGCTGGTGCGCAGCATGTCAACGATGATGTCGTTGGCTTTAAACACGTTGATGCCGTCCAGCGCCGGGTAGGTGCCAGGCAGGTAAGAACCGTCCGGACCAACCGGGTTGGCGATTTCCAGACCGTACTTCAGGCTGATGTTGTAGTCGTCCGGACCGTGGCCACCGGCGGTATGCACCGCACCGGTACCCGCTTCCAGCGTCACGTGGTCGCCCAGGATCGCCGGAACATCAAAGTCCAGGAACGGGTGTTTAAAGCGCATCAGCTCCAGCGCGTCACCTTTTACGGTGCCCAGCACGGTGTAATCGGTGATGTGCGCGCGTTTCAGCACGCTCTCAACCAAATCTTTCGCCAGGATAACCGCGCGGCCATCAATCTGCACCAGCGCGTACTCAAACTCACCGGACAGGGAGATCGCACGGTTCGCTGGCAGGGTCCACGGGGTGGTGGTCCAGATCACCAGAGAGATCGGGCCGCTTACGCCAGGCAGACCGAATTTAGCTTTGATCGCATCCTGATCGACCGCTTCGAAAGCAACGTCGATAGAAGGCGAGGTTTTGTCGTAATACTCCACTTCCGCTTCTGCCAGTGCAGAACGGCAGTCCACGCACCAGTGCACCGGCTTAGCGCCTTTGTGCAGGTGGCCGTTACCGATGATTTTGCCCAGCGCACGGATGATGTTAGCTTCAGTTTTGAAGTCCATGGTCAGGTACGGGTGCGACCAGTCGCCCAGCACGCCCAGACGGATGAAGTCAGCGCGCTGACCGTCAACCTGGGTAGCTGCGTATTCGCGGCATTTCGCGCGGAACTCGGCGGCGGTGAACTTCTCACCCGGCTTGCCGAACTCTTGCTCCACCTTCAGTTCGATCGGCAGACCGTGGCAATCCCAGCCCGGAACGTAAGGCGAGTCGTATCCCGCGAGTCCTTTGGACTTCACGATAATGTCTTTCAGAATCTTGTTAACCGAGTGACCAATATGAATGCTGCCATTCGCATATGGAGGGCCATCATGCAGAATGAAGGATTTTTTGCCTTTTTTGGCTGCACGAATGATGCCGTACAGGTCATCATCGGTCCAACGCGCCAGCATTCCCGGTTCGCGCTTGGCGAGATCGCCGCGCATCGGGAACCCTGTTTCCGGCAAATTCAGGGTTGATTTATAGTCACTCATCAGATTCTCGGTTCCGTATTTATCACGTAGGCAGTTAAGCCGGTTCTAAAGCCCAAAAAACTCGCGGGCCGTCAATTCATCTCGCGCGATTTGCGCTTTAAGTTCGTCCAGCGAGGCAAATCGCTGCTCGTTGCGTATTTTTTTACGCAGTATTACATCTATATGGCGACCATAAAGGTCCATTACAACGTCCAGCAGGTGCACTTCTAACTGTTGACGCACACCGGCAACGGTAGGACGTGTGCCAATATTGGCAACACCGTAAAACGGCTGTTCGCCCAGTCCTGCCACTTCCACCGCATAGACCCCTTTAACCGGGGAAACCTGACGACGCAGCGGTATATTCGCCGTCGGGAAACCTATCGTGCGGCCCAGCGCATCGCCATGGACCACGCGACCAGAGATAGTGAACGGGTGGCCCAGCAAGTTTTCTGCCGTCTCTAGTTCATCATTGGCCAGCGCCTGCCGTACTGCCGTGCTGCTGACGCGCACGCCGCCTTCACAGAAGGTCATCGCGCTGGTGACGTCAAAGCCATACTCCAGACCAGCCTTCTGTAATAGCAAGAAATCGCCCTGACGACCAGCGCCAAAGCGGAAATCATCCCCCACGGCGAGAAACTGTACGCCAAGACGCTTAACCAGCAGGTCGCTGACGAAATTTTGTGCTGTCAGTGCGGCAAAGCGGCGATCGAAACGCACGCACAACACGTAGTCCACGCCGGACTCAGCCAGGTAGCGCAACTTCTCGCGCAGGCGAGTGAGGCGAGCGGGAGACTTATCACCCGCGAATAGCTCCAGCGGCTGTGGCTCGAAAATCATCACCACAACGGGCAGGCCACGGGCCTCCCCTTCTTTACGCAATCCCTGCAACAGCGCCTGATGACCACGATGCACGCCGTCGAAATTACCAATAGTCAGCACGCACCCATGTGGCGCTCTGCTGAGATTATGTATGCCGCGTATCAGCTTCATGTCTGGCTCAAAACAGTGAAAATCGCCAAAGTATACCTTGTACAGCGGTTAAGGTTAACCGGCGATTGTTCGCGCAAAACAGAAAGCCGTAATGATTTCATCAGGCTGACCTTTCACAGCGAAAAAATCTGCCCGTGAACTGCGATTTTTATGCCGAAAGGCTGTATTCACGAAAGACAAGCTGGTAGAATCCTGCGCCATCACTACGTAACGTAGCGTCGCTAATTAACGGCGCTTATTTGCACAAATCCATTGACAAAAGAAGGCAAAGAGGGCATATTCCTCGGCCTTTGAATTGTCCACATAGAACATATTTGGGAGTTGGACTTGGCTAATATCAAATCAGCTAAGAAACGTGCCGTTCAGTCTGAAAAGGCTCGTAAGCACAACGCAAGCCGTCGCTCTATGATGCGTACTTTCATCAAGAAAGTATACGCAGCAATCGAAGCTGGCGACAAAGCTGCAGCGCAGAACGCATTTAACGAAATGCAACCAATCGTGGATCGTCAGGCTGCTAAAGGTCTGATCCACAAAAACAAAGCAGCGCGTCATAAAGCAAACCTGACCGCGCAGATCAACAAACTGGCTTAATCGCTACTTGTTGTTGCTTGTTTAAAGAACCCGCTTAACGCGGGTTTTTTTATGTCTTCAGAATGCCGGTGGCGTAAACAGCGCCGAGTAGTCACGGTTGCAGATTCGCTGCACAGCCGGGTGCTGAATCATCCTTTCTGCAAATATGGCGTGATACTCCTCCATCACGTTATCTACCCTGCCAATCTCCGTAATCTTGTCGTCTGAATAGAGATCGTGCGCGTACAGCGTTGGCGCAACGAAGATTGCATTATGCGCTTCGCCAAAGGCCTTCATCAGCGCCGCATCGTCGAACTCGCCGAGGATCTCGACGTTCAGCCCCTGTGAGTTAAACCAGTTCAGCAGCTTGCGTCCGAGCATGGAACGCCTGCCCGGCACCAGCAGACGACGCTCTTCCAGGCAGGCCGGAAAAGGTTTCTCCGGCGGCGGATTGATGCACCAGAAGCTGACGCCGCATTCGCCAATCTTCACCGAGAACAGCCCCTCCTGCTGCGTGGAATCTATTGGGCAGTCAGAGATAATCATGTCCAGCTTGTGCTGGCTCAGCTGCTCCAGCAGCATTTCGTGGGTGGATTCAAAGCAGCGCAGGTGGATTTGTTCGTCTTCCACCACCGCCGCATCCAGCACGCCGCTCACCAGCCGTTTGGACAGCGCATCCGCCACGCCCACGTCAAAAAGCAGGTTCGACTCTTTGCGGTAGTTGACGATGTCCAGCATCTCCTGGCTGAGAGTGAACATTTTGTCCGCATAGCGGAAAACCAGTTCCCCCAGCTCGCTCGGCTCAATTCCACGCCCTTTACGCTTGAACAGCTTGCCCTGCAGCCGTTCTTCCAGCGCCTTGATTTGCCCGGTGATGGTTTGCGGCGTCAGGTAAAGCGCCTCTGCCGCACCCACGACCGAGCCCTGCTTATAAACGTGCCAGAAGTAGTAAAGATGGTTGTAATTCAAATGAGACATCGCGTGTTCTCTCCCTGAGTGTGTATCGGGAGAAGGAGCCCCTCCTCCCGGTTTCCGTTATGCCTGGACAGCCTGTCCGGACAATTTCACCTTCAACAAGGTATAACCAATTACTGCGGCCAGTAATGACCCGATGAGAATGCCGAGCTTAGCCCAGACGATGAGCTCAGGCGCGTTTGCGCCAAACGCCAGGGTCGAGATAAAGATCGACATGGTAAATCCAATACCGCACAACACGCCGACGGCCATAATCTGACCAAAGGTTGTGCCGTTCGGCAACGACGCCAGCTTAAGCTTCAGCGCCAGCCAGCAGAACAGGCTGATCCCCAGCGGCTTACCGATAAACAGCCCGGCAATAATGCCCAGCGGCAGCACAGAGGTCAGTCCGTCAAACGTCACGCCGCCCAGCGAAACGCCCGCGTTGGCAAAGGCAAACAGCGGCAGGATCATAAAAGCGACCCACGGGTGCAACACATGTTCCAGCTGTTTCGCAGGTGATTTACCCTCCTGCGGCTTAAGCGGCACGAAGAAGCCGACAATCACCCCGGCCAGCGTGGCGTGCACGCCGGATTTCAGTACCGCCGTCCACAGCACCATCCCCACCAGGATATAAATGCCGATGCGACGGACGTTGAAGATGTTCAGCAGCGCCAGCACCGCAATCGCCCCGGCGGCTACGCTCAGTGACAGGATCGACAGATCGCTGGTGTAGAACAGCGCAATAATCACGATCGCACCCAGGTCATCAATGATCGCCAGCGCCATCAGGAAGATTTTCAGCGCAACCGGCACGCGGCTGCCGAGCAAAGCTAAGACACCAAGCGCAAACGCGATATCCGTCGCGGCCGGGATAGCCCACCCGCCACGCGCAACAGGATCCTGCCAGGTAAATGCGAGGAAGAGCAGCGCCGGAACGACCATCCCTCCAATGGCGGCAATCACCGGGAACGCCGCGCGCTGACGGCTGGCAAGCGATCCGAGCACCAGCTCACGCTTAACCTCCAGCCCTACCAGCAGGAAGAACACCGCCATCAGCGCATCGTTGATCCACAGCAGCATGTTCTTGTTGATTTCCAGCGCCCCGACCTTGAGCTCAACGGGCGTTTCCAGAAATGCGTGATAGAGATCGCGCGTCATGCCCAGGTTAGCCAGCACCATTGCGGCCGCCGCGGCAATAATCAGGATCACGCCACCGGACGCCTCACTGCTAAAGAAACGGTGTAGTAATTTCATTTAAGTTCTCTCTTTTACAACAATACCTCGATAAAACCATAATACCAAGCCAAATAACTCGGCAAAAACAGATTAATATTGAGTATAGACTCAGTTTAACCGAGCTATATGCGCAAATAAAAAAGCCCGGAATCGCTTCCGGGCTTTTTGAAGATAGATATCAGCTAACGAATTAGCGGGTCAAATCATCGAAGAATTTTTTGACGCCATCGAAGAAGCTTTTGGAACGCGGGCTGTTTTTCTCACCCGTTGGGCCACCAAAGCTTTCCTGCAGCTCTTTCAGCAGCTGTTTTTGCTTGTCGTTCAGGCCAACCGGCGTTTCCACGACG
Source organism: Enterobacter chuandaensis (assembly GCF_039718975.1). NCBI lineage: Bacteria > Pseudomonadati > Pseudomonadota > Gammaproteobacteria > Enterobacterales > Enterobacteriaceae > Enterobacter > Enterobacter chuandaensis. Next base: position 773,487 of record NZ_CP097173.1, on the reverse strand, counting down.
ACGCGGCACAGCAGGTCGCCCTGCGCGCCACCACGAACGGATTTCACGCCTTTGCCACGCATGCGGAACAGCTTGCCGGTCTGGGTTTCACCAGGGATTTTCAGATTGACGCGACCGTCCAGCGTCGGTACTTCGATTTCACCGCCGAGTGCCGCCATCGCGAAGTTGATTGGCACTTCGCAGTACAGGTTATTACCTTCACGCTCGAAAATAGCGTGCTGTTTCACCTGAACCTGAACGTACAGATCGCCTGCCGGTGCGCCGTGCTCGCCGGCTTCGCCCTCACCTGCCAGACGGATGCGGTCGCCCGTATCAACGCCAGCCGGGATTTTAACGGACAGGGTCTTGGTTTTCTCAACGCGACCATGACCGTGGCATTTGGTGCACGGATCTTTAATCAGCGTACCGCGACCGTGACAGTGCGGACAGGCCTGCTGTACCGCGAAGAAGCCCTGACGCATCTGCACCTGGCCGGAGCCGTGACAGGTTGGACAGGTCTGTGGCTGAGTACCCGCTTTCGCGCCGCTGCCGTGGCAAACGTCACACTCTTCCAGCGTTGGAATGCGGATCTCTTTGGTAACGCCGCGAACGGCCTCTTCCAGGGTCAGTTCCATGTTGTAGCGCAGGTCTGCGCCGCGCGCCGCGCGCTGACGACCACGACCACCGCCAAAGATATCGCCGAACACATCGCCAAAGATGTCGCTGAAATCAGCGCCGCCGCCAAAGCCGCCGCCACCGAATCCACCGCCGCCCATGCCGCCCTGTTCAAAGGCTGCGTGACCGTACTGGTCATAGGCGGCACGTTTTTGTGCATCGGTCAGGACTTCGTAGGCTTCTTTGATCTCTTTAAATTTGGCTTCAGCCTCTTTGTCACCCTGATTACGGTCCGGGTGGAATTTCATGGCCAGGCGCTTATACGCCTTTTTGATTTCACGCTCTTCCGCAGTTTTCGGAACGCCTAAAATCTCGTAATAGTCTTGCTTTGCCATTGGTTTTTTTAAGCCCCTTAACATGCGAGCACGGGCGTGGAGAGTTCTCCTACGCCCGTGCTGATTAATTACCCTGCATCAGGGCGATTATTTTTTGTCTTTAACTTCTTCGAACTCTGCGTCGACAACGTCGTCGTCTTTCGCGTTGTTCGCAGAAGCGTCAGCGCCCGCCTGCTGCTGTGCGTGCTGCTGCTGAGCGATTTCCATCAGCTTCTGGGAAGCCTGTGCCAGCTCCTGCATCTTCGCTTCGATGTCCGCTTTGTCTTCACCTTTCAGTGAGGATTCCAGCGCACTCAGTGCAGCTTCGATAGCCGTCTTGTCTTCCGCTGGCAGTTTATCGCCTGCTTCTTCAACCTGCTTACGGGTGCTGTGCAGCAGATGGTCACCCTGGTTACGGGTCTGAACCAGCTCTTCGAACTTACGGTCGGATTCCGCGTTAGCTTCGGCATCGCGAACCATTTTTTCGATTTCCGCTTCGTTCAGGCCAGAAGATGCCTTGATGGTGATCTTCTGCTCTTTACCGCTGTTTTTGTCTTTCGCAGACACGTGCAGGATACCGTCAGCATCGATGTCGAAGGTGACTTCGATCTGCGGCATGCCGCGCGGTGCCGGGTTGATACCGTCCAGGTTGAACTGACCCAGAGATTTGTTATCCGCCGCACGCTTACGCTCACCCTGAATCACATGGATGGTTACCGCAGACTGGTTGTCTTCAGCGGTAGAGAACACCTGGCTGTGTTTCGTTGGGATGGTGGTGTTTTTGTTGATGAGCGCAGTCATCACACCACCCATGGTTTCGATACCCAGAGACAGCGGGGTAACGTCCAGCAGCAGTACGTCTTTAACTTCACCGGTCAGTACGCCACCCTGAACCGCAGCGCCGATTGCGACCGCTTCGTCCGGGTTAACGTCTTTCCGTGGTTCTTTACCAAAGAATTCAGCCACTTTCTTCTGAACCATTGGCATACGGGTCTGACCACCCACCAGGATAACGTCCTGGATGTCAGATACGGACAGGCCAGCATCCTGCAGAGCAACTTTCAGCGGCTCGATGGAACGGTTCACCAGGTCTTCTACCAGGCTTTCCAGTTTCGCACGGGTCACTTTGATGTTCATGTGTTTAGGACCGGTCGCATCTGCGGTAATGTACGGCAGGTTCACGTCGGTCTGCTGAGCGGAAGACAGTTCGATCTTCGCTTTCTCAGCGGCTTCTTTCAGGCGCTGCATCGCCAGCGGGTCGTTACGCAGGTCAATGCCCTGATCTTTCTTGAACTCGTCAACGAGGTAGTTGATCAGACGGGTATCGAAGTCTTCACCACCCAGGTGGGTATCACCGTTGGTTGCCAGAACTTCGAAGGTTTTTTCGCCGTCAACTTCGTCGATTTCGATAATAGAGATATCGAAGGTACCACCACCCAGGTCGTAAACCGCGATAGTACGGTTGCCAACTTCTTTATCCAGACCGTAAGCCAGCGCAGCTGCGGTTGGTTCGTTGATGATACGTTTTACTTCCAGACCTGCGATACGGCCAGCATCTTTCGTTGCCTGACGCTGAGCATCGTTGAAGTAGGCAGGTACGGTGATAACAGCTTCAGTTACCGGCTCACCCAGGTAATCTTCAGCCGTTTTCTTCATTTTCTTCAGCACTTCAGCAGAGATCTGCGGTGGTGCAGTTTTGGTGCCTTTCACATCAAGCCACGCATCGCCGTTATCTGCCGCGATGATTTTGTAAGGCATGATAGAAACGTCACGCTGAACTTCTTCGTCCTGGAAGCGGCGACCAATCAGGCGTTTAATCGCAAACAGGGTGTTTTGCGGGTTTGTCACTGCCTGACGTTTAGCCGGCTGACCAACCAGAGTTTCACCATCCTGGGTATAAGCAATGATAGAAGGCGTGGTGCGATCGCCCTCGGCGTTCTCCAGCACACGAGCAGTCGTGCCATCCATAATCGCTACACAAGAGTTGGTAGTACCCAGGTCGATACCAATAATTTTACCCATCTAAACGTCTCCACTAAAAATTCAGTCAACATGTGGTTGTGTACCTGTAATAAGGGCAGAACGTGCTTTTTCAACTGCCCAGATTTGATTTTTTTCAGGTCCACACACTGCGGTTGACTACAAGATGGGGTCGCGACGGCATCCATCAAGGGGGAACGATAAAAAAAATTTTAATTTCACCCTGATGAGATCATAGGCGGCATCGATTGCGCCCATTATGATGCCGCGCCCCGTCAGGGAGTATTGACGCGGGTTTAACCATTTCACCATATTAATGATGATTTTTTTGAGGACTTATGGGCAAGCCCATTTTCATTTAGACGAACCTTTCCCCACAATAATAAATGATAAAGATTCTCATTTAAATTTATCAATATATATAATAAAATACCTCTTATAATGAATAACTTATTGAGAGGTCATTTTGTGCTTTGCCTTAACGCTACCAGCTTTTTCACCGCTTTCCTCAGAAGAACGTAAAACGCTGGTCAGCATTCTCAGGAAATCCGGGCTGACTCTGACGACTTCACGAATCCACCTTCTTCACTACCTGACGCAAAACCATATCCCGTTAACAGCTTTTGACCTGTCACGACTGGTGAATATTCCTTTATCGACAACGCACAGGAATTTAGCGGCATTTGTCGATTTTGGGCTGGTGGATTTCATTGTTGACCGTTCGAGTGTGTGCCGCTGGTATCTTATGATAGCTGGACGACCGAACTACTGTCCTACATGCAACCAGACGTTTACCACAGCTTACTAAACACAACAAAACTGCCGCAAAACGGTACTACTGACGCAAATTAGCGCCAGCGAGCTCTTATGTCCAACTTTCACCGATTACGGAGACCAATTATGGCAACGAAAAAAAGCCCCCAGAATGAAATTTCACCTGAGCTACAATCCTTTATTGACGAGATTGCAGCCAGATACCAACCCGGCCCCGAAGCACAGCACCGCCTTATTGAAAACGCTGAAGCCCGCTATACCCTTGCCCAACGTCTAAAGTTTGTTTCCGGTAAAACTTTCGCGCCGGGTACCCTAATTGGAAAATCGATAGCTCTTTTGTAACTATGTGTTTGAATTTACTTTACTAAATCCTAAACTTAAGCCTTTGGGTAATTGTTCTATCGCGATAAGAGTCCCTCGATCAACAATTATGCTTTTGTCAGTAAGCACTGTATATGATGGGTACCATAACTGTGCTTCTTTATCCCATTCATATGTTAGCTGTGTTGGAATCTTGTCTTGCTCTTTTAATTTTCTTATCAACTCTACCGCTTGCACACCAGCACTCGAAAGCATTCGATGGGCAGCATAGTGTTGCTTTACGTCTTTACCACGAAGTATGAAAAATATTTGGCACCCGCTTTGGTGGGAAACAATATTGATGATGGGATTTTTTCTTTCAGATAACTCATTGAATAGTTTTGAAATCCAGTTGTAAAAAGCTGTGTATGTTTTCTTGCCAGCTTCTGAGGCAACAGCCGTCACAAACGGATTCCAGACAATAGCCAAGTAGCCGATCCCAATGCTAATTAGTTCGTGAGTAGTTTGGGCATCATTATACGATGACTCGTTGATCCTAATTTCTAGCGGTGCATCTTTGCTAATATATTCAATCCACTGTGGACTGACATCTCTTGGATCAAAAACTAATTCAATCGAGGCTTCTTTGGGCAAATCTGGTAGCTCTCGGGGAGATTGGTAAACATCGTTCAAGTTTAAATCCATAGATCCGAACTCTATCGTATTACCTCCAGCGTAAAATCCCATAATCGCTGCAACAAAGACAACGCCAGAACCATCATCAAAAACAGCGCTTTCCAAGACCTGACCCTTCGGATTACCAGGATCATGATTATGGAGTATTATGAACGGATCTCGATTGATCCTTCTGGATAGCTCATTTGGATCAATAGGAACAATTAATTGACCTTCCTCATCCAAAGCGTTAGTCCAAACCACCGCAGGTTTTATTTTTCCATAAATTTCTGATGAATGTCGCCTGATTGCATCATTAAGCCAACGCTCTGCATCAGGGTAAGAAATCAGGTCAAGCATAAAATCACCTTTTGCTCTGGGCTTACCGAATGTTACGAAAGAAAGTTTCACTTAAGTCTAACACTTATTGCTCATGTGGTTATTGTTTGTAAAATAAGCTAAAACTGCTTCATCAAAGGCTTAACTTCTTAGCTGTAAGGGACTATGCAAATGGACATCTGTTTTCCTGCCAAAAAAGCAAACGGCGACTCTTACTCCACAGTAGATGACATTATGGCCCGTATACTTCAGGAGCCTCATGGTTCCTGGCTTGCCGGGACAAATGCCATGTGGCATGGTGGACTTCATATTACAGATGTAAGTGCGCCAGGATCAGTACTCACTCGCGAAACAGCAGATACCACCGTCCCGCTTCAGTTTATGACTGGTGGCGAGGTGGTTGCCTGGCGGCTGAATAAGGACTATCTGTCCGGCGATTACATGGGTAATACGTTGCAGTACTCCAGTACCTTTGTGCTGGTGAAATCCACCTGCACACCGGCCCCCGAAAAACCAGATAACGCTCTGGATTTTTACGCGCTTTACATGGGGCTTGCCCCGCTGTCTGCCTTTCCGGTGCATATGCTATATCAGGTCACGGAGCAGGGAAACAAACTGCGAAAACGCCACTATACCGGGCAGGAAAAACCGGGAGAACAGGCACCCACACCTTCCGGAGAGCATCTGACAACAGGTGATCGCGTGGTGGTATTAGGGGAAAACACGTTTGAACTGAACGGAATACCTCAGCGATTCGGGCTTGCCCGGACGCTGAACAGTAAGTCAGAGATGAACGGCGCGGCGTTCTGGGTGGCTCTTGACCCGATATTTATGACCCCGGATGGAGAGCAACGGGCGCACCTGCCCGCCTGGATGCAGCAGGCCATCGCGCAGGGAGTGTATGATGCGGTCGTCACGTCCGCCACCAGATGCACGGTTGCGGCGGGGGATGCGGTGGGATATCTGGCGGAGGATATCGCCCCGGACGGGATGCAGGGGGTGGAGAAAAGCGCCTTTGTGCATATCGAGCTGCTGAGTACCGACAGCCGTATGCAAGATTTTCTGAGCAACACGGCTCAGGTTAAAAGCGGTCAGACGTATATTCATATCCATCCGGATAGCTACCTGTATACGCGATCCGGCGACACCTTCACCCGCACGACCGGAAAAGTGAAGAAAGACATTCACCAAATTCTGCCGCAGGATAAGTGCCACCCGTTCACCGACAGTAGCGGAAAACGCTGGTTTACTATCGGGGAAGGTGCCTGGCTGAGTGAGGGAGATGTGGATGCGGACATTGCTCAGTACGATCTGATGAAGCTCGGGTTCTCAGCCTTTGAAGAGCCGCCCACGACCGATATGACGCAATCACTGCATGAGGGCTGGATAAAATCGGCGTTCACGCAGCTTGCGGAGTGGGTGCGGCCTGAGCGGGGGATTCAGGAAAAACAGGTTTCCAGCTGGTACAAGGCTATCCTCCGAAAAATGGACAGTGACAGCAGTGGCGACCTGTCCGGGGCAGAGCTGTATCACGCGGTCCACTTTCCGGAGATGGATGTACGGGATATTGCGTCCCGAATGGTGGTAAAGCATGACAGCGAATGGTTTGGCGGCAGTCAGCACCACCGCTGGAAAACGTTCCTGCAACGCACAGACCGTCTGTATGTGTCGTATGTACGACAGTGGCTCGACGATATGGAATGGATGAGCCAGGTGCCTGAGTTCAGCAGTGGTGAACCTGTCTGGCATATGCATCCCGTGGTATTTCTTAATGCGTTGAACTTTTCTGCATTGTCTCTTGAAGAAGCAAGGGTAAGGGCATTTATGCGTATGCTTCGAGTTGGAGAAGGTACGGTAGGGGAAGCTGGATATGAAACGTTATTCGGTGGACAATCCTTCATTAGGCATTACCATAAAGACTTTAGCAATCACCCTCAGATTTCGATTACACGAGGTAATCTTACTTCGTCAGCAGCAGGAGCATACCAGGTAATGGGCTATACCTGGTATGATCCCAAAATGACATCAATTAGGGCTAATAAAGGCATTACTGATTTTACACCTGAATCTCAGGATAAGTTTTGTGTTTTAATTTTTAAATATAAAAGGAAACGCTCCTTAGATAAAATCATGTCTGGTGATATTGTAGGGGCGTTAGATATACTGAGCTACGAATGGGCAAGCCTTCCGCCGGGTAGGTATGGTCAGCCTGCAAAATCAGAACAAGAAGCACTTTCTTTGTACAATCATTATCTTGAGGAAGAATTAGCTGGAAGGTCAGACCTTCATCTTGATATTGGGTATATTTCAACTATTGCGGAGTCTGAGCAATGAAAATTTGGCCGTTTTTGCTATTATTAATTTCTATGACAACACATGCAAACTCAAATTTCGGTATGTGGTCGACCACTTGTGATAATGATGGTTTTTCCATAAAAATAAATAACAAACCAACTAGTCTAGTTGTTAATGATAATCAAATAGTTATCAACATTCATGCAAAGGAAGTCGATAACGATAAAATTGATATTTTTTATGATAGTGTTGCAGACCTTGGCAGAGGCGGCATGAACTTCGACTGGAAAAATGTAAGCCCGATAAAACCTGTGGCAGAACTTAGTATCATCAAAAAAAATGGCGAATTCCGCTGGAAAGGATTCTTCGACAATAATAAAATGAAATATTTTTGGGTTAATGATCCTGATTTCATGCAGTCTTATGCTGACAATGGTGTTATTACGCTATATAAATGCGAAAACTAATTCTCGCCCATCTTTAAGCACATTAAATGTAGAAAAAAGAAAACGCGGAGCTAATACCTCCGCGAACATTAACTTTCCCAAGCCCTTTAGATTTAAGTTCAAAGCCTAAATCACAGAGCAACTTCACGAATGTTCAATCGGTCTGGATGTGTTGTATCCTCAAGTAAATTCAGGGTGATCAACTTCACCGTATTAATAATTTTCTCGATTTGCTACTCAGGAGAAACTTGTAAAAAATTCACGTTGGGTCAATTTCTCCAGTTCCAATAGCATCCCATCTTTACATAATTGCAATTCCTTTAGCTGAGTTATTAAAAACTCCTGATTACGGTCCATAGTGATCGCTGTTGCCACATTTCCAATCTGCAAATCGATAAGCTCAAATTCGCTTCGTTTGGAATTAATCTGATCTGCAAGCGACTCTCTCACATTCTGATCTTCCATTACCAAAGATATTTACCCGCCCATAAGTGGATGCTATAAAGAACGCTCGAAAAATGCACCGGACATACTCCACGCTTTGCAGGAATACATCCACATCTTTCCGGACTCGCACATGTAGCGAATTTTCCCGGCTTACTGAATGAAGTCATAGCGCCACCACAGTGACCGCAGTGTAAAATCCCCATACCAAAAAGTATCGTAATTTCTTTTTTGATCACCTTATGGCATTTTGTTGTTGCTGGTGACATATCGAAGACTCGTAAACTCAGCAGGCGTGCAAACAGGGGGAAAATAATTCTCCAGATGATGAGTAACCTTGTTCAAGGTTAGGATCTTTTCCCCTTCAACGCCCGATTTAACCGCATTTTTTTGACATTCGGTACAGTCCAACAAACTTCTTTCTTTTCGTTTTGTGTCTTTTTATCCAACTGCAGCGGATAGATGCGCTATTTTCCTTGAGGTAATCCGCTACCCGATATTTACCTCAACTCAAGAGCAACAATCTCACGGCCTCTTTTGCGGCTTTACTGCCTCAGTATTTGGCGGTGTTGCATCAAACCAGATAGGCGTTGAGTCTGCACTTTTTATGTTCGTAGGTTGCCCCGATTGATGCTACTCAATCAGCTTCAATGAGGTTTAAAGCGCACGTTTTGCTTAGTCAGTGACTCTTCATTTACCCGTATGAACAAGAAAAAAGACATTATTAAATCGTGTATGTTGTTAGTAACACTCGCCTCTGTATAAATTTTCCCATCCATACCAGTAGCTATTGTCAAATCCAACTTTAACAACTCATGAAGAGATTCAGAGCCGTATGACGTACTGTCTGGTTAAGCGCGGAGTTTTTTTGGCATAGAAATAACTAGAGAGATTGCCTTACCTACTTCTCCAGTAAAAATTTTTTATTTCACCCTATCCAGATCATAGACGTAGCCTCTCGTGCCCATTATGATGCCGCGCCCCGTCAGGGAGTATTGACGCGGGTTTAACCATTTCACCATATTAATGATGATTTTTTTGAGGACTTATGGGCAACACTAAGTTGGCTAATCCGGCTCCGCTGGGCCTGATGGGTTTTGGCATGACCACCATCCTGCTGAACCTGCACAACATCGGGATGTTCCCGATGGATGGCATTATCCTGGCGATGGGCATTTTTTACGGCGGTATCGCGCAAATCTTCGCGGGCCTGCTGGAATATAAGAAAGGCAACACCTTCGGCTTAACCGCCTTCACCTCTTACGGCTCGTTCTGGCTGACCCTGGTCGCCATTCTGGTGATGCCTAAAATGGGTCTGGCAGACGCGGCAAACGCCCATTTCCTGGGCGTGTACCTGGGTCTGTGGGGCGTGTTCACCCTGTTCATGTTCTTCGGCACCCTGAAAGGTAACCGCGCGCTGCAGTTCGTCTTCCTGAGCCTGACCGTGCTGTTCGCCCTGCTGGCGATTGGCCACCTGGCGGATAACGAGGGCATCGTTCACGTAGCAGGCTGGATTGGCCTGGTGTGCGGCGCAAGCGCTATCTACCTGGCAATGGGCGAAGTGCTGAACGAGCAGTTTGACCGCACCATTTTACCTATTGGTGAAAAACACTGATCCCTCTGTCGTGCCCGCCTCTCGGGCACGACATTCCCCCGCCTGACGAAGCCACAATCCTAATACCAGCCCCATCAGCGAAAGTGCGAGTACATACCAGGCGGGCGCCAACGGCGACACGCCCATCAGCACGGTAACCGCAATCGGCGTCAGCCCGCCGAAAATGGCATACGAGACGTTGTAAGAGAACGAGATCCCGGTGAAACGCACTTCCGGCGGGAAGGCACGCACCATCACGTACGGCACAGCGCCGACGACGCCCACGCAAAGACCTACCACACCGTACAACAGGAACAGCTGTTCAGGATGGCTGCCCGCCAGGTGGTAAAACGCCCAGCTCGACGCGGCCAGCAGCAGGCTACCGACGATGAAGGTCAGGCTGGCACCGAAACGATCCGCCGCCAGCCCGGCGGCCAGACAACCAAAGCAGAGCATGATTGTCGCGATACTGTTTGCCTGTAAAGTCACGGCAGGGGTGAAACCGTACTGCTTCTGCAGCCACACCGGCGACATCAAAATCACCACCACAATGCCCGCGGAAAGCAGCCAGGTGAGCAGCATCGACACCACCACCGCTTTTTTATGACGCACCACGACGGCTTTGACCGGCAGCTCCTGCGCCAGCGCTTTACGCTGCTGCATTTCGAGGAAAATCGGCGTCTCCTGCAGCCAGCGGCGCAGGTACATTGCCACCAGACCAAACGCCCCGCCCAGCAGGAACGGAAGTCTCCAGCCCCAGTCGTGCACGGCCTGCTGCGTCATGCTGGTGTTGACTATCGTCGCCACCACCGACCCCAACAGGATCCCGACGGTCAACCCCGCCGTTAAGGTTCCGCAGGCAATGCCGATGCGGCGCGCCGGAACATGCTCCGCGACAAACACCCACGCGCCCGGCACTTCACCGCCAATCGCGGCGCCCTGAAGGACGCGCATCAGCAACAGCAGCAACGGAGCAAGAATGCCCATCGAGGCATAGGTAGGGAGCAGACCGATGACCAGCGTCGGCACGGCCATCAGCAGGATGCTGAGGGTAAACATCTTCTTACGCCCGACCAGATCGCCAAAGTGCGCCATCACAATGCCGCCAAGCGGACGCGCCAGATACCCGGCGGCAAAAATGCCGAAGGTTTGCACCTGACGCAGCCATTCCGGGATATCGGCCGGGAAGAAGAGTTCTCCCACCACGGCGGCGAAGAAGACGAAGATGATGAAGTCGTAAAACTCCAGCGCGCCGCCCAGCGCGGCGAGCGTAAGGGTTTTGTAGTCCTGTCGATTCAGAGGTCGGGTGTTATGTGACATAGCGAACCATTATGCGTGTGTTGTGGATTTATTTTTACAGTAATCGTAAAGAAAAAATTACTATACCGTAAAAGCTTTACCACGCTATCGCCGCTTCAGCTAATGTCACATATTTGTTAATTTCAGGAGATTGTATCGCGGCGTGCGTTTTTCGGACGAAAAGCTGCTACTACTTTCTCATCGGTTTCCACATACGGACCGTCAAGCAGCTGTATACAATACGGTACACTGGCGAAGATGCCGTGCACAATGACGCTGCCGTCTTCCCCCTTCAGCCCTTCCAGCGTCTCTTTGATCGACTTCGGCTGGCCCGGCAGGTTCAGAATCAGCGCCTGTTTGCGAATCACCCCCACCTGGCGGGAGAGAATGGCCGTCGGGACAAAGTGTAGACTGATCTGGCGCATCTGTTCACCAAAGCCCGGCATTTCGCGGTCGGCAACCGCCAGCGTCGCGTCCGGCGTCACGTCGCGACGCGCGGGGCCGGTTCCGCCCGTTGTCAGCACAAGGTGACAACTCATCTCATCCACCAGCTCACACAGGGTCTGCTCAATGATCGGCTGCTCGTCCGGGATCAGGCGAGTCTGGATCTCAAACGGAGTAGTGAGCGCGCTGCTCAGCCACTCTTCCAGGGCGGGGATGCCTTTATCCTGATAGACACCGCTGGAGGCGCGGTCAGAAATCGACACTAAGCCGATGCGTAAGGTATTCATATCCATTCCATTCAAAAAGTACTGATTAATGGGAATGATACACGCAGAGAGGAAATTCAGACAGAGGCAGGGGAAGACGCGTGACCGGGAGCCCGGTCACGCGGAATGATTACAGCAGGTCGCCGATCATTTTTTCCAGTTTTTCCTGGTCGATTGCAAACTTACGGATACCGTCCGCCAGTTTGTCTACAGCCATTGGATCCTGGTTGTGCTGCCACAGGAACTCGGATTCAGTGATGCGCTCCGGGCGCGCTTTCACTTCGCCGGTGTAAGACAGTTTACGCTCGATAGCACCTTCGCTTTCCGCCAGCTCTTTCAGCAGCGCAGGGGCGATGGTCAGGCGGTCACAGCCAGCCAGCTCGATGATTTCACCGACGTTACGGAAGCTTGCGCCCATAACCACGGTCTCATAGCCATGCTGTTTGTAGTATTCGTAGATTTCAGTCACGGAAATCACGCCGGGATCTTCAGACGCAGCGTACTCTTTCTTGTCGGTGTTGGCTTTGTACCAGTCCAGAATACGGCCCACGAACGGAGAAATCAGGTACACGCCGGCTTCTGCACATGCGCGCGCCTGCGCGAAGGAGAACAGCAGGGTCAGGTTACAGTTGATGCCTTCTTTTTCCAGCTGCTCAGCGGCACGAATGCCCTGCCAGGTTGAAGCCAGTTTGATCAGGATACGGTCGTTGCTGATGCCCGCATCGTTGTACATTTTGATCAGACGTTTCGCTTTGGCGATTGACGCTTCGGTGTCGTAGGAGAGACGTGCATCCACTTCGGTAGAGATACGGCCAGGAACCAGCTTCAGAATTTCCAGACCGATGTTCACTGCCAGCTTGTCGGTAGCATCCACAACCTGCTGTGCGCGGTCGTTGCTCTGCGCTTTCGCCCAGGTCACTGCGTCGTCAATCAGTTTGCGATACTCAGGGATCTGTGCGGCGTTAAGGATCAGAGAAGGGTTAGTTGTGGCATCCTGCGGCTGGTACAGCTTCATTGCCGCGATATCTCCGGTGTCAGCTACGACAGTGGTGAACTGACGAAGGGAGGTCAATTTATCCGTCATGATAGTGTTTCTCTTTTAACGTGCCCTGGATAATTCACGCTACCGACAGCATGCCTGCAGCGGAAAAATGACAGGTTTACTTGTTAGGGGGATGTAACCGGTCTGCCCTGATGATAACACGACGGAGGGGTAGCGCAACCGCAGACAGTGCGCTTAGGCAGAGTATGATAAACTCAGAGTATTAACAGGCTGCTAAGCAACAGCATGCCCAATCAGTGGTAGCGCTTACATATTCACGTTGGCATCAACAAGAGGGACGTTAATGCCTGATTTCTTTTTCTTTATTAACGAAGTCCTCTGGGGTTCAATAATGATCTACCTGCTTATGGGAGCAGGTATCTGGTTTACGCTACGCAGTGGGTTTATCCAGTTTCGCTATATTCGCAAGTTTGGCAGAAGTCTGAAAAACAGCGTCACGCCCCAACCGGGCGGATTAACGTCGTTTCAGGCGCTCTGTACCAGCCTGGCGGCGCGCCTCGGCAGCGGAAACCTGGCGGGCGTTGCGCTGGCCATTAGCGCTGGCGGGCCTGGCGCGGTGTTCTGGATGTGGGTGACGGCAATTCTCGGGATGGCCACCTCTTTTGCCGAAAGTTCGCTGGCGCAACTCTACAAAGAGAAAGACAGAAACGGACAGTTTCGCGGCGGCCCGGCCTGGTATATGGCCCGTGGCTTAGGGATGCGCTGGATGGGCGTGCTGTTCTCGCTTTTTTTACTGATCGCATACGGTCTTATTTTTAATACCGTGCAGTCAAACTCGGTCGCCCATGCCCTCCGCTATGCCTTCTCCTGCCCGGAATGGCTCACCGGCAGCGTTTTAGCCCTCGTTGTTCTGCTCACCATTTCTATCGGCCTTAAAGGCATTGCCCGCCTGATGCAGTGGCTGGTTCCGATTATGGCGCTGCTCTGGGTGACCGCGAGTCTGGTCGTCGCTGCACTGCATGTTGATCAGGTTCCGGACGTCATTGCAACCATCTTTAAAAGCGCCTTTGGCTGGCGTGAAGTGGCGTCAGGCGCACTGGGCTATACCCTGAGCCAGGCACTGATGGCGGGTTTTCAACGAGGCATGTTCTCCAATGAAGCCGGAATGGGGTCCACTCCCAACGCGGCAGCTACCGCCGCGTCCTGGCCACCGCACCCGGCTGCACAGGGTATCGTGCAGATGATCGGCGTGTTTATGGATACCGTTATTATCTGTTCGGCCAGCGCCATGATCCTCCTGCTGGCCGGTCCTGTAGCGCATGAGTCGGATATCGACGGAATACAGCTTCTCCAGCAGGCGCTGGTGAACCTGACCGGCGGCTGGGGCTCGGGATTTGTCTCGCTCATTCTGATGCTGTTCGCCTTCAGCTCGATTGTGGTGAATTACCTGTACGCCGAAAACAACCTCACATTTCTGAGAGTCGACTCTCGTCCTGTCATCATCTTGCTTCGCCTGGGCGTGATCCTGATGGTGCTTGCGGGTGCCCTTCTCACCATGCCGCTGGTCTGGCAGCTGGCAGATGTCATTATGGCGTTCATGGCCATCACTAACCTGACGGCGATCCTGCTGCTCTCGCCCGTAGTGACCCTTATTGCCAGGGATTACCTTCGCCAGCGCAAGCTCGGCGTACAGCCGGTATTTGATGCCGCACGCTATCCCGAAATTGCGTCTCAGCTTGCCCCCGGCACCTGGGATGATTTGCCCCGGCAATAACAGCTATCGATCAATTCAGGGCGATTTTTTGTTAAAGTCGCTCTAAATTTCCTGCAAGGACTGGATATGCTGATTCTGATTTCACCTGCAAAAACGCTCGACTACCAGAGCCCTCTTGCCACCGAGCGCTATACCCAGCCAGAACTGCTGGATTACTCGCAACAGCTGATCCGCGAAGCGCGCAAGCTCTCTGCGCCGCAAATTGCTTCGCTGATGAGCATCAGCGACAAGCTGGCAGACCTTAACGCGACCCGGTTCCACGAGTGGCACCCGGATTTCACCCCTGCCAACGCTCGCCAGGCGATTCTGGCGTTTAAAGGTGATGTCTACACCGGCCTGCAGGCGGAAGACTTCAGTGAAGCCGATTTCGATTTCGCCCAGCAGCATCTGCGCATGCTGTCGGGTCTTTACGGCGTACTGCGCCCGCTGGATCTGATGCAGCCGTATCGTCTGGAGATGGGCATTCGCCTGGAAAACGCCAAAGGCAAAGACCTGTACCATTTCTGGGGCGACATCATCGCCGACAAGCTGAACGCGGCGCTGCACGCCCAGGGCGATAACGTGGTGATTAACCTGGCATCCGATGAGTACTACAAGTCGGTGAAACCGAAAAAGCTGGAGGCGGAAATTATCAAGCCGGTGTTCCTCGACGAGAAGAACGGCAAGTTCAAGGTGATCAGCTTCTACGCTAAGAAAGCGCGCGGCCTGATGAGCCGCTACATCATCCAGAACCGCCTGACGAAGCCGGAGCAGTTAACCGGGTTCAACACCGACGGCTATTTCTTTGACGAGGCGTCGTCAGGGAAAGGTGAGCTGGTATTTAAGCGCCACGAGCAGTAAAACTAAACCCCGCCATCTGGCGGGGTGTTGCGTTAATGGTGCTTCCAGTCCGGGCCCGGACGATGATCGTCATGGCGACGGTCATCGTGGTGGTGGTCACGATCGCGATGCTCGTCATGCGGACGCCAGCGGTTATCGCGCCAGTCATAATGCGCCTTCCACCAGTCATGGTCGCGCCAGCGGCCGCCATCCCAGTAATGCCCGTTGTTATCCCGATCGCCAATCTGCAGTTTTACCGCAGGTACGAGGGTAATTTCAGATGCCTGTACCGCCATGGGGGCGACCAGCACCAGAGAAAGCGCGATGAGTGCAGGTTTCAGTGTAGACACAGGTGACTCCTTATTCTTCTTGCCCAACGTGGGCCGATGTAAGGAGAGTACGCGAGGGGAACGGGGGAAGTTATTCTCTGCAATCCTAAACGCTAAGTGACCGCATTTATTGGGAATTTCTGCTTTTTTCCTGCTTTTTCTCTCCTTAATTTCTTCACAAAAAAGCCGGGTGGCGCCTATGCCTTACCCGGCCTACGATTGGGGACGTTGTAGGCCCGGTAAGGCGTAGCCGCCACCGGGCAATAAAATCACGCGCGGGTCATCATCAGCTTACGCAGCGCCGCAAAGTCCGCTGGCAGCTCATGCGACAGCAGCGGCAGGTCGGCACGCTCGGCCAGCTCTTTTGGCAGCGGCAACGTTTCGCCCAGGATCGCTTCCACGCTCTCTTTGAACTTCGCCGGATGCGCGGTGCCCAGGAACAGGCCATATTCACCCGGGTTAAGCTGGTCGCGCAGCGCGCGGTAGGCAATCGCCGCGTGCGGTTCAGAGGTGTAGCCCACCGCTTTCAGCTCGCGCATGGTGGCTTTGGTGGTTTCGTCCGTCACCGCAGCGTAGCCCAGGTCGCCCAGACGCCACACCTTGCGGCGGAACAGTTCTTCCACGCGCGGCCAGTTGTTCGGCTGGGACACGTCCATGGCATTGGAGAGCGTTGCCTGCGTCGCGTTTGGCGCCCACTTCCCGTCTTTCAGGAAGCGCGGCACGGTGTCGTTGGCGTTGGTGGCGGCGATAAAACGCTTCACCGGCAGACCCAGGGATTTCGCCAGCAGACCCGCCGTCAGGTCACCGAAGTTACCGCTTGGTACCGAAACCACCAGCTGATTGCGCGCTTCCTGCGGCAGCTGCGCCACCGCTTCGAAGTAGTAGCAGATCTGCGCCAGCAGACGGCTGATGTTGATAGAGTTCGCCGAGTTCAGCCCCAGCGCGGCCTTCAGCTCTTCATCGTCGAAGGCCTGCTTGACCAGCGCCTGGCAGGCATCGAAATCGCCGTCGATCGCTACGGTTTCAATGTTGCCGCCGAGGGTGCAGAACAGTTTTTCCTGCAGCGGGCTGATTTTGCCTTTCGGATAGAGGATCACCACGCGGACGTTTTTCAGGCCGTAGAACGCGTGCGCCACCGCTGCGCCGGTATCGCCGGAAGTGGCGGTCAGGATGGTCACCGGTTTGTCGCCGCTGATATGGGTCAGCATCTGTGCCATAAAGCGGCCGCCGAAATCCTTAAACGCCAGGGTCGGACCGTGGAACAGCTCCAGACAGCCGACATCAGGCTCCACCTGCTTCACCGGCGCCGGGAAAGCGAACGCCGCGCGCACGCGCTCTTCCAGAAGCTCCTGCGGGATTTCGTCGCCGATAAACGCGGACAGAATTTTGGTGCTGCGGGTGACAAAGTCCTGCTTCAGCAGTTCGTCGATGTCGGTCAGCTGGAATTCCGGCAGATCGTGGGGGAAGAACAGCCCCTGATTTTTGCCCAGTCCCTGAGTCACCGCCTGCGCGAAGCTGACCTGCTCGTTATGATCTTTAAGGTTGTAGAGTTTCATTAATTATCCCAGTACTCGTGCGCCAGCCGTGTCCAGACGGCAAATATGAACAAAGCCTTCCTGATTTTGCAGGTAGTGTTTAGAGAGCCAGTCCGCCACGCGCTGCGCGGTGTCAGGCTTGTCGCAAAGAGCGAATAGCGTCGGGCCGGAGCCGGAAATGCCGCACGCCTGCGCGCCGATATCCATCGATGCCTGTCGCGCCTCGTTAAAGCCGGGCAGCAGCTTCGTGCGGTACGGCTCGGCAATGACGTCCTTCATCAGCTTCGCCGCCAGCTGCGGCTGACGGGTGTAGCAGGCGTGGATAAAGCCCGCCAGATGACGCCCGTGGGCGATACAGTCCTGGCGACGATACTGCGCGGGCAGGATCGCACGCGCTTCCGCGGTAGAGACCTTAATGCCCGGATAGGCCAGCACCCACAGCCACTCATCAAACCCTGGCACCTGCTGGCTGATGATGCCATTTTCTTCGATCATCAGTTGCATGCCGCCGAGGAAGCACGGCGCCACGTTATCGTAATGAATGCTGCCGGAGATCCGCCCTTCCAGCTCGCCCATCAGCCCAAGCAGACGGCTATTATTCAATGGCTTGCCGCAGTGCTCGTTCATCGCCACCAGCGCGGCGACCACCGAGCAGGCGCTGGAGCCCAGCCCCGAGCCAATCGGCATACTTTTTTCCAGCGTCATGGAAACCGGCACGTTTTTGCCGATCTCCTGACAGAAGCGCTCCCAGCACTGATAGACGATATTCTCGCGCGGCTCGGACGGCAGCTTGCTGGCGAAGCGGCCCACGTTATTCAGGCTAAAGCTGTCTGCCGCCTCCACCGTTACCGTATCACCCAGCAGCGAACCATCCACCGGCGTCACCGCCGCACCCAGCACGTCAAATCCGACGCTCATATTGGCGCTGGAAGCCGGGGCATAAACTTTGACCATGTTAAACTCCTAACTTCCATGACAGGGTACGCAGCAGATCGGCAAACACGCCCGCCGCCGTAACATCGTTCCCTGCGCCATAGCCGCGAAGCACCAGCGGCAGTGGCTGATAATAGTGGCTGTAAAACGCGAGGGCGTTTTCGCCGTTTTTGACTTTGTACAGCGGGTCGTTGCCATCCACTTCGGCAATCTTCACCCGGCACACGCCATCTTCTTCAATATTGCCAACATAGCGCAATACCTTACCTTCATCACGGGCTTTCGCAACGCGCGCGGCAAAGGCATCGTCAAGCTGGGGCAAATTCGCCATAAAAGCGCTGACGTCACCGCTGCTGTTAAATTCTGCTGACAGCACGGGCTCAATCACGATGTCGGAAAGCTCCAGCTCGCGGCCCGTTTCACGCGCCAGAATCAGCAGCTTGCGCGCCACGTCCATACCGGAAAGATCATCACGCGGATCCGGCTCGGTGTAGCCCAGCTCGCGCGCGGCGCGGGTGGCTTCCGAGAGGGTCATACCCTCATCCAGCTTGCCGAAGATAAACGACAGGGAGCCGGAGAGAATACCGGAGAAACGCTGCAGTTCGTCACCCGCGTTGAGCAGGTTTTGCAGGTTTTCAATAACCGGCAGCCCCGCGCCGACGTTGGTGTCGTACAGGAACTTGCGGCGCGACTTGCTCGCCGCCAGACGCAGCTGGTGATAGTAATCCATCGACGAGGTATTGGCCTTTTTATTCGGCGTCACCACGTGGAAGCCTTCGCGCAGGAAGTCGGCATACTGGTCGGCCACCGCCTGGTTCGAGGTACAGTCAACAATCACCGGGTTAAGCAGGTGATACTCTTTTACCAGACGGATCAGGCGCCCCAGGTTGAACGGCTCTTTCGCCTCTTCCAGCTCCGCCTGCCAGTTCTCCAGGTTAAGGCCGTGAACGTTGGTCAGCAGCGCTCTGGAGTTGGCAATCCCGCAGACGCGCAGATCGATATGCTTCTTCTTAAGCCACTCCTGCTGGCGCTTCACCTGCTCCAGCAATGCGCCACCGACGCCACCCACGCCAATCAGGAACAGCTCGATCACCTGATCGGTGTTGAACAGCATCTGGTGCACCACGCGCACGCCGGTGGTGGCATCATCATTATCCACGACAACAGAGATTGAACGCTCGGACGAGCCCTGAGCAATCGCCACGATATTAATATTGGCGCGGGCCAGCGCGGCAAAGAACTTGGCGGAAATGCCGCGCAGCGTGCGCATTCCGTCGCCTACGACGGAGATTACCGCCAGACGCTCCTGAATGGAAAGCGGCTCCAGCAGCTCTTCTTTCAGCTCCAGATAGAACTCGTCTTCCAGCGCGCGGCGGGCGCGCAGGCAGTCAGCCTGCGGCACGCAGAAGCTGATGCTGTACTCGGAAGAGGACTGCGTGATCAGCACCACGGAGATACCGTTGCGTGACATGGCCGCAAAAACGCGTGCCGCCATGCCGACCATCCCTTTCATCCCTGGACCTGAGACGCTGAACATCGCCATGTTGTTAAGGTTGGAAATACCTTTCACCGGCAGGCCATCTTCATCAGAACTGGCGCCAATCAGCGTGCCCGGCGCCTGCGGGTTACCGGTATTTTTAATCAGGCAAGGGATCTGGAACTGGGCAATCGGGGAGATGGTACGCGGGTGAAGCACTTTGGCGCCGAAGTAGGAAAGCTCCATCGCCTCCTGATAAGACATCGACTTCAGCAGCCTGGCGTCCGGCACCTGGCGCGGGTCACAGGTATAAACGCCGTCGACGTCAGTCCAGATTTCACAGCAGTCCGCGCGTAAGCAGGCAGCCAGCACGGCGGCGGAGTAGTCAGAGCCGTTACGGCCCAGCACCACCAGCTCGCCCTTCTCATTTCCGGCAGTGAATCCGGCCATCAGGATCATGTGGTCAGACGGGATTTTGCTCGCGGCGATACGGCGGGTTGATTCGGCAATATCAACGGTGGATTCGAGGTAGTGACCTGCCGCCAGCAATTTCTCAACCGGATTGATCACGGTAACGTTGTGGCCGCGCGCTTCCAGCACGCCTGCCATGATGGCGATCGAGAGCTTCTCGCCACGGCAGATCAGCGCCGCGTTGATGCTGTCCGGGCACTGGCCGAGGAGGCTGATGCCGTGCAGGACGTGTTTGATTTGCGCGAATTCCTGCTCAACGAAGGACTTCAGCTGAGCGAGCGGGAAACCAGGCTGAGCCTCTGCCAGCCCTTGCAGTAAGTCAGCGAAGATACGCTCTGCGTCGCTGATGTTCGGGAGTGCATCCTGGCCACCGATGGTTTTTTCAATCATCGCCACCAGATGGTTCGTGATTTTTGCCGGGGCAGAGAGCACGGTCGCAACCTGCCCCTGCCTGGCGTTGCTCTCCAGGATATCGGCAACACGCAGAAAACGTTCTGCATTTGCCACTGATGTACCGCCGAACTTCAACACTCGCATGGTTCTACCTCGTTTCCTTTAGCCGAAAAAAAAGCCCGCACTGTTCAGGTGCGGGCTTTTTTCTGTTTTTCCTGTACGCGTCAGCCCGCATCGTTACCTGTGGTAATGATGATGGTTGTGGTAATGGTGGTGATGCTGATGCGTTTCATGGATGTTGTGTACTCTGTCATTATTATCTGTCTGTGCTGTATTCTTTTAGGGTTAAAGGATCGGGCACCTTAAGTCAATGAATTTTTAATTTGATCACAATTCCGCAGACTCTCACGTCCCGCTGTTTGCCGATTTATTTTCATCCGATTCGCCCAGTCGCAACCCTTCTGGACAGACTATTTCGCCATAGAAAAAAGTTATGACAGCATTTTACTCGGCCAATTTTTTTTCAATATCGTGCAGCAAACGATGCAACATTGCCGTGTCTCGCTGCTCAAGACGTCCGAGTCGCTGTTGCAGCCAGTCGGCCATTTTTTGATCGTCCGCGACGCCAAGGTTCGATAACAGACTCTCTACGCGAGCACGAAGCGCGGCCAGCTGATTTTCATTGGCGGCTTCTGCCTGCGGTTGCGGGATTTGCATTAGGGAAGCTAATTGATAGCAATAGACCATTACCGCCTGGCCTAAATTCAGGGAGGGGTAATCGGCGACCATCGGCGCACCGGTGAGAACATCGGCCAGCTCCAGCTCTTCGTTGGTCAGCCCTGAATCTTCACGGCCAAACACCAGCGCGGCCCTCTCCAGCCACTGGCTTTTCTCTTCCAGCATCGGCACCAGCTCCGCCGGGGTGGTGTAGTAGTGGAACTTCGCCCGGCTGCGCGCGGTGGTCGCTACGGTAAACGAAATGTCGTGCAGTGCATCAGCCAGCGTGGCGTAAGTGGTTATATTATCGAGAATATCGCCTGAACCGTGCGCCACCCAGCGGGCGGCAGGCTCCAGGTGCGCTGTGCTGTCCACAATACGCAAATCGGTAAAACCCATGGTCTTCATGGCACGCGCCGCAGCGCCTATATTTTCTGCTCTGGCTGGGGCGACCAGTACAATCGACAGATGCATTTATGCTCTCTTTTTAATCAGTTAGCCGGTAAAAATGTGATGCGCTTCAACATATTACGCAGCGCGAATTTACAAATTTGCAACACAAATCACCGAAATAGCGTTTCAGAACAAATTAAAGACGCTAAACTATTTTGTGTCTGAACAATCAGTTAGAATGTTAACAGGAGTCTATTATCCTTATGTTTTATAATGATAATAGCCACATGAATACCCTAATCTGATTGGATTCGCTTCGTTTATATATCAATGTCCGCAACTAGTTGGTTTATTGAAAAATTGTGACAAAGGCTAGCATTCGGCTACGATGATTTCATCAAACTGTTAACGTGCTACAATTGAACTTGATATATGTCAACGAAGCGTAGTTTTATTGGGTGTCTGGTGTCACTTAGCCTGTTATGTTGCTGTTAAAATGGTTAGGATGACAGCCGTTTTTGACACTGTCGGGTCCAAAGGGAAAGTGCCCACGACCAAGCTAATGATGTTGTTGACGTTGATGGAAAGTGCATCAAGAACGCAATTACGTACTTTAGTCACGTTAGGCCGATCATGTTAATTTGCGACATGCATCAGGCAGGTCAGGGACTTTTGTACTTCCTGTTTCGATTTAGTTGGCAATTTAGGTAGCAAACATGCAGACCCCGCACATTCTTATCGTTGAAGACGAGTTGGTAACACGCAACACGTTAAAGAGCATTTTCGAAGCAGAAGGCTACGATGTCTTTGAAGCGACCGATGGCGCAGAGATGCATCAGATCCTTTCTGAAAATGATATCAACCTGGTGATCATGGATATCAACCTGCCGGGCAAAAACGGTCTTCTTCTGGCGCGCGAACTGCGTGAACAGGCGAACGTCGCGTTAATGTTCCTGACGGGCCGTGACAACGAAGTTGATAAAATTCTTGGCCTGGAAATCGGTGCGGATGACTACATCACCAAGCCGTTTAACCCTCGCGAGTTAACCATTCGTGCACGCAACCTGCTGTCCCGCACCATGAACCTTGGCACGGTCAGCGAAGAGCGTCGTAGCGTTGACAGCTACAAATTCAACGGCTGGGAACTTGATATCAATAGCCGTTCGCTGATTAGCCCGAACGGTGAGCAGTATAAACTGCCGCGCAGCGAATTCCGCGCGATGCTGCACTTCTGTGAAAACCCGGGCAAAATTCAGTCCCGTGCAGAACTGCTGAAGAAAATGACCGGCCGCGAGCTGAAGCCTCATGACCGTACCGTAGACGTGACCATCCGTCGTATTCGTAAGCATTTCGAATCGACGCCTGATACGCCGGAAATCATCGCCACCATCCACGGCGAAGGGTACCGTTTCTGCGGCGATCTGCAGGAGTGATCCCGCAGTTTACGCATTAAAAAACGGCGCATTTGCGCCGTTTTTTTTATTAATGCCACGGCATAATCGGCACCGCGCTGATCGCGTTTTTCGGCGAGCCTTCCACCACTTTGTCGGAATACGCAAGGTAAGCCAGGGTGTTGCGTTTGGCATCATAGAAACGCACTACCTGCAGCTTTTTGAACACCAGCGAGGTCCGCTTCTGGAATACCACGTCGCCCTGCGCTTTGCCGTTCTTGATTTTATCGCTCAGCTCAACCGGGCCCACCTGCTGACAGGAAATCGCCGCATCGGAGGTATCTTCCGCCAGTCCCAGGCCACCTTTAATACCGCCCGTTTTCGCGCGGCTGACGTAGCAGGTGACGTTTTTCACGTCCGGATCGTCAAACGCCTCCACCACGATTTTGTGGTCCGGGCCAAACATCTTAAACACGGTATCGACGGAACCAATCTGTTCTGCCTGCGCGGCGCGGCCAACCATCAACAGCAACGCGGTGAAGATCAAAGTCTTGTATTTCATATTGTTACCATTCTTTAAAATTGCACTGGGCGATTATTCAACACTTTAGACAAAAATGTAGCAAGATCACAGGATTAGAATATATTCACCCAAAACGAGCCGTAAAAGGCATTAATGCGCAAAAAAAACACTGAATGCTAAAACATCAAAAAATGCTATTATCCGCTAACCTGTTATCAGGCACCTGCTGTTTTAAGGATGAGGATAGTATATGGATCAGGCTGGAATTATTCGCGACCTGCTCACCTGGCTGGAAGGTCATCTCGACCAGCCTTTGTCACTGGATAATGTGGCGGCTAAAGCGGGCTATTCCAAGTGGCATCTGCAAAGGATGTTCAAGGATGTCACCGGTCATGCTATCGGTGCCTATATTCGCGCACGTCGTTTATCAAAATCTGCAGTGGCCTTGCGCCTGACCGCGCGTCCGATTCTGGACATTGCCCTGCAGTACCGTTTCGATTCGCAGCAGACGTTTACCCGCGCGTTTAAAAAACAGTTCTCGTTGACGCCCGCGCTTTATCGTCGCTCGCCGGACTGGAGCTCGTTTGGCATGCGTCCACCGCTGCGTCTGGGTGAGTTCGCGATGCCGAAATACGAAATCGTCACCCTGCCGGAAACTCATCTGATCGGTACGACCCAGAGCTACTCCTGCTCCCTGGAGCAGATTTCTGAGTTCCGTCATCAAATGCGCGTTCAGTTCTGGCGCGATTTCCTGAGCCATGCACCGGCTATCCCGCCAATTCTGTACGGCCTGAATGAAACGCATCCAAGCCAGGAAAAAGACGACGAGCAGGAGGTGTTCTACACCACCGCGCTGACGCCGGAGCTGGCGAATGGCTACATTCAGGGTTCGAAGCCGGTCGTGCTGGAAGGCGGCGAGTACGTGATGTTCTCGTATGAAGGACTGGGTACCGGGGTTCAGGAGTTTATCCTGACCGTTTACGGGACCTGCATGCCAATGCTGAATCTGAATCGCCGTAAAGGTCAGGATATTGAGCGCTACTACCCGGCGCAGGATGCCAAACCGGAAGAAGGCCCCATCAATCTGCGTATGGAATTCTTGATTCCGATACGTCGTTAACGCTGCAGTTCGTCAAGCGCAGGGGCATCGAGGTGCGAAATGTCCCCTGCCATCTCCACCACCCAGCCCGAAGCCAGCCACGCGCTTTCCTGGTAATCAATCCGGGAAATGGAACAGTTGCGCAGGCGCAGACGGCGCTCGGCATAAGCCGGTAACCCCAGAATGGTGCTCACCAGGCAGCCCAGCGCGATACCGTGACTCACCAGCAGCGGACGACTTCCCGCCGGAAGCTTCAGGCATTCCGCCAGTGCGGCATGCATACGCACGCTCAGCTCCTGCATGGATTCGCCTTCAGGGATACGGCCATCTTCGGTACCGTTCACCAGCGTGCGGCGCCAGCCCTCTTCCGTTTCCGTCAGCGTATCGATATGGCGCTTTTCCAGCACGCCCATATCCAGCTCGCGCAGGCGCGGCTCAAGCATCACATCGCAGCCGCAGGCGTCTGCAATGATGCGCGCCGTCTGCTGAGTACGACCTAAATCGCTGGTGATGACGTGGGTAATGCCCAGCGTTCTGGCACGCTCTGCCACCTGCCACGCTTGCTGCACACCCTTCTCGGTGAGAGGACTGTCTGACTGGCCTTGAATACGTCGCTCGGCGTTCCACTGCGTTTCACCGTGGCGAACAAGGTATACCTGTAACATGCTTTTTTTCCGTTATACTGCGATGAGTTTTTTTGAATCGAGCTTAATTATGCACCATGTTGTCTCTGCTACCACCAATCCTGCCAAAATTCAGGCAATTCTAAAGGCTTTTGAAGAGATTTTCGGCGAAGGATCCTGCCATATTGATGCCGTCGGCGTCGAGAGTGGTGTACCTGAACAGCCGTTTGGCAGTGAGGAAACGCGCGCTGGCGCACGAAATCGCGTGGCTAACGCGAAGGCCGCGGCACCGAATGCTGACTTTTGGGTAGCCATTGAAGCTGGTATCGACGAAGGCGCAACCTTTAGCTGGGTGGTGATTGAAAGCCGAGAGCAGCGCGGCGAAGCGCGTTCGGCCACTCTGCCGCTGCCGGAAATCATTCTGAAGAAAGTGCGCGAAGGCGAAGCGCTCGGGCCGGTGATGTCGCAGTACACCGGCATCGATGAGATTGGCCGAAAAGAAGGGGCGATTGGCGTCTTTACGGGTGGCAAGCTTACGCGTTCAGGCGTTTACCATCAGGCGGTGATCCTGGCGCTGAGCCCGTTTCATAACGCCATTTATCGTTGATCGCCCAATAAGACTGACTCAAGCCACTGGCGCAGCTCAACCGGCGCAGACTTCAGGCTGTTCGAGCCGCGGGTGATCGTTGCGATGCCCGCGCCCAGCTCGTTTTTCAGCTCGCGCTGGCTCATCTCGCCGCGCAGCAACTCCTCGATAATCCGCACTCTTGTGCCCAGCGCTTCGCGCTCGTCCGGCGTGAGCATCAGCTGCATGAGAGGTAAGTGCAAATCCTGATCGTAAGACTGACGAAGCAGCTCCACAAAACGAAGCCACTCCTGGTGACGTTGTTCGGCCATTGCCGAGGAATACGGGGAATGCTGGGTCATGTTATGCTGCCTCTTGTACTCATTAGCGAGTACAGCATAACACAACCCGCGCCGATCAGTAACGTCTCTGCCACTCGGCATCGCTCATCAGGGTATCTTTCTGCCCCATAAAGTAGCGATAGTAGGCGTCATAGGCCAGCACGTTCTTCACGTAGCCGCGTGTTTCCGAGAACGGAATGCTCTCGACAAACGCCACCGCGTCGATGCGTCCGGCGCTGTTGCCAAGCCAGGTACGCACGCGCCCAGGCCCCGCGTTATACGCCGCCGACGCGAAGATGCGGTTATTGCCGAACTGCTGATAGACGTACTGCAAGTAGCTGGTGCCAATGTTGATGTTGGTATCCGGATCGAGAAGCTGTGACGGGCTGCTGTATCCTGGAATGTTGAACATCTTCACCGTATGCGTCGCCGTCCCCGGCATAATTTGCATCAGCCCGCTGGCACCCACCGGTGAACGGACTTTCGGGTTCCATGCGCTCTCCTGACGGGCAATCGCCATGGCGTAGCTTTGCGGGATATCTTTGCCGCTGGTGTAGCGGTCAAACAGATCTTTGTACGCCAGCGGGAAACGCTCTTCGAGATGATCCCACAGCTTCCCGGCGATCGTCGCCTGCACGCTCAGATCCCACCAGCGATTATCAAAGGCATAGCGAGCAAGCTGGGCCTTCTCGTCGGTGGTACGGCTGGTGACCAGATTCGCCCACTCGCTGCGCGCGGTATTGTCCATGTTCCAGTACATCAGCTCGCGAACGCGCGCCATCTCCGGCCCCTGCGTCAGAGCGGGGCTGGCGTTAGCGGGCGCTTTGTCGATCTTAAGCGTGTACTCCTCGCCCAGCCGTTGCGCCGCCGCCATCGGGTAGAACCCGCGCTGCTGCATCAGCGAGTGAAGAATATCTTTGGCTTCGTCTTCACGACCGCGCTCCATCAGCAGATCGGCCTGCCAGTAGCGCCATTCGTCCTTCTCTTTGGCTTCCATTGGCAAACGCGCGAGCCAGGTGTTAAGCCCGCGACGATCCCCCGTTCCCAGCGCCATGCGCACGCGGCGCTCAACAAGCGAGGTCGAGTTTGAGCGCATGATCGCATCATCACGCCAGCGCGCCTGTTCGTCGGTCACATCCGTGCCCATCAGTCGCCACGCGACGATGTCGCGCAGCTCCTGGGTTTGATCGTCATTCAGCTGCTGCGCCTGCACCAGCTGCGGGATCATCAGCCGCGCGTTTTCTACATCGTCACGCGCCACGCTGGCAAAAGCCACCGCCGCCATCTGGCGGGTAAAATCGGTCGAGCCCGTGCTGCGGGCAAAGGTCAGGACGCTGTTCGGATCGTTTGCCAGCGCGATAACCGCCGTGGAGATCGTCTGGTAATCGGACGGCATTTGCCCTGCCAGCGCGGTCACCAGACGCGTGTTGCCGGCTTTCATCGCCAGGCGGATGCGCTCAAGGTAGGCCAGCGGATCCTGCTTGCCGGAAGCGCGCCATGCGCCAAAGAGCGAGTCACAGGCGTTCGGCTGGCTTTTGCCCGTCAGCCACAGATCTTTCGCCCCGGCCCAGGCCTCTTCCTGCTGACCGGTCGCCCATTTCGCATAGTAGTAATTACACTGCGCTTCAGTGGTATTCGGCTTCTCAGGGCTAAACGCCAGCAGCCCTCGCCAGTCTTCACGCCGCGCCAGCTCATTCACAAAACGAGACTGGAGATTTCGGGCAGGCGGCAGGGTCGGGTTCGCCTGAATAAAGTTATTCACCGTGACTGTCGGCTGGTTCATCAGATCGTCGGTGATCTGGCGATACTCCAGATACGGATACAGCGGATAGTCCTTCAGCGTCGGCATCAGCGCCTGCACGGTATCCATCTGCTTGTTGTCCCACGCCTGTTTAATCTGGGCGTAGCGGTTACGTTGTTCATCCAGTGAATCGGCATGCACCGCCTGGCTTACCGCCATTACGCATACGCTGGCAGCCAGCAGACGCCAGACCACCCGTTTGGCTTTTTCCACAAGCTCTTCCTCATTGTTTTTTCATCATTTGCAGCGTCTTGCCACATCAAAGTTGCATTCACTTATGCTAACCAGGCATCCTGCAACGCGCCACGTCATGGACACTTTTTTACCTTTCTTGCGCGTTTTAACACTCCCGACGTTCCTGGCTGGGATTAGGGCGTGAAAAAGGCTACACTTCGAGGCTGAAATTCCTTCTCATCACGATAAAAGAGGCGAAGTCCAACGTGGCTCAATTCGTTTATACCATGCATCGTGTCGGCAAAGTTGTCCCGCCGAAACGTCATATTCTTAAAAATATCTCGCTGAGCTTCTTCCCGGGCGCAAAAATCGGTGTTCTGGGTCTCAACGGTGCCGGTAAGTCCACCCTGCTGCGCATCATGGCCGGCATCGATACAGACATCGAAGGTGAAGCCCGTCCGCAGCCAGGCATCAAGATCGGCTACCTGCCGCAGGAACCTCAGCTGAACCCGGAACACACCGTTCGCGAATCCGTTGAAGAAGCGGTGTCCGAAGTGGTTAACGCGCTGAAAGGTCTGGATGAAGTGTATGCCAAATACGCCGAACCGGATGCGGACTTCGACAAACTTGCTGCACAACAGGGCAAGTATGAAGAGATTATCCAGGCGCACGACGGTCACAACCTGAACGTGCAGCTGGAGCGCGCGGCCGATGCCCTGCGTCTGCCGGACTGGGATGCGAAAATCGCTAACCTGTCCGGTGGTGAACGCCGCCGCGTGGCGCTGTGCCGTCTGCTGCTGGAAAAACCAGACATGCTGCTGCTCGACGAACCGACCAACCACCTGGATGCGGAATCCGTGGCGTGGCTGGAGCGCTTCCTGCACGACTTCGAAGGCACCGTTGTGGCAATTACCCACGACCGTTACTTCCTCGACAACGTGGCAGGCTGGATCCTGGAGCTGGACCGCGGTGAAGGTATTCCGTGGGAAGGCAACTACTCCTCCTGGCTGGAGCAGAAAGATCAGCGTCTGGCGCAGGAAGCTTCTCAGGAAGCGGCTCGCCGTAAGTCTATTGAGAAAGAGCTGGAGTGGGTGCGTCAGGGCGCGAAAGGCCGTCAGTCCAAGGGCAAAGCCCGTCTGGCGCGCTTCGAAGAGCTGAACAACACCGAATACCAGAAACGTAACGAAACCAACGAACTGTTTATTCCACCTGGAGCACGTCTGGGGGATAAAGTGGTTGAAGTGACCAACCTGCGTAAGTCCTACGGCGACCGCCTGCTGATCGACGACCTGAGCTTCTCCGTACCGAAAGGCGCTATCGTCGGCATTATCGGTCCGAACGGCGCGGGTAAATCCACCCTGTTCCGCATGATGTCCGGTCAGGAACAGCCTGACAGCGGCTCTATCACCCTCGGTGAAACCGTGAAGCTGGCCTCCGTTGACCAGTTCCGTGACGCGATGGATAACAGCAAAACCGTGTGGGAAGAAGTCTCCGGCGGTCTGGATATCATGCGTATCGGCAACACCGAGATGCCAAGCCGCGCCTACGTTGGCCGCTTTAACTTTAAGGGCACCGACCAGGGCAAACGCGTGGGCGAGCTGTCCGGCGGTGAGCGCGGTCGTCTGCACCTGGCGAAGCTGCTGCAGGTGGGCGGTAACGTTCTGCTGCTCGATGAACCCACCAACGACCTGGATATCGAAACCCTGCGCGCGCTGGAAAACGCCCTGCTGGAGTTCCCGGGCTGTGCGATGGTTATCTCGCACGACCGCTGGTTCCTCGACCGTATCGCGACCCACATCCTGGACTACCAGGACGAAGGTAAAGTGGAGTTCTTCGAAGGTAACTTCACCGAGTACGAAGAGTACAAGAAACGCACCCTGGGCGCCGACGCGCTGGAGCCGAAGCGTATTAAGTACAAGCGTATTGCGAAATAAAAGCAAAACGGCAACCTCGGTTGCCGTTTTTTATGTTTGTCCCCTCTCCCATGGGGAGAGGGCCAGGGTGAGGGCATCAGTCCGCACATAATCACCCTCCCACGTAATATCGCTTCACCTCATCAAATCGCATCGCAAAGTCGATATAGCTCATCAGCGCAGGCGAATTCAGCTTCCGGCTCGGGTAGGCCAGCCAGAGATCGTTTCCCTCAACGCTCCACTCCGGCAGCACCTGAACCAGCGCCCCCTTTTTGATCTTATCTTCCAGCAGAAACGCGGGTAAGAGCGTGATCCCCGCGCCGGCAATCGCACATTCGCGGGCATACACCAGATTATCCGTCATATGCGCATTGTCCGGCAGGTAGCGGTAATCCTCACCCTCGCTTCGCAGCAGCCACTCCGACCACGCCCGGTGTGTAATACTGCGGTGATCCACCAGCTGGCGGGGATGCGTCAGCGGCTCCCGACGCGCCAGATAGTCCGGCGAGGCCAGCATGTAGCGTGGGCAGTGCCCGATCATCCTGCCAATCAGAGAGGAGTCCTGCGGCTTGCCGGTGCGCAGCGCCACGTCAAAACCGGACTCGACCAGATCCACCACGTCGTCAGAGATCGACACATCCAGCGACACGTCAGGATAGCGAAGCTGAAACTCGGCATTCATATGCGCCAGCAGCGTCGCGCCAATCCCCGCCGGACAGGTGATCCGCAGCCGCCCGCTCGGGTTTTCGCGCAGCCGCTGAATGGCGTACTCCGCCCGCTCGCTGGCCGCCAGCATCTCGCGACAGTGCACCAGATAGTGCTCGCCCGCGAACGTGAGGCTGATCCTGCGCGTGGTGCGGTTGAGCAGACGGATACCCACCTGCTGCTCCAGCTGGCTGATCCGCTGGCTAACGCTGGATTTCGGCAGTTCGGCTTTCTGCGCCGCCGCGGTAAAACTGCCCATCTCCGCCACCAGCGCAAACAGCGCCATATCCTGCAGCTGTTTAAACATGATTGTTCACCCTGTACGAACGCTGAGTTCTTGATTGTCCATCTTATCACGCAGCTGGCCACTTAATAGACTAGCCTCAACAAAACGCATGCCATTGAGGAGCACACCATGTCAGTGAAAGCCATCGCCGTTAACCCAGAAAATCCGTCCACCTTCATTGAAATCACCCCGCCGATGCCGCAGCCCGGCGAGCACGATCTGCTGGTGGAGGTGAAAGCCGTCTCCGTTAACCCGGTCGATACCAAAGTCCACGCGGGCATTGCTAAGAACGGGCTGAACGAGCCGCGCATTCTCGGCTGGGATGCCAGCGGTATCGTCAAAGCCGTTGGCGCTGGCGTCACCGGATTCAAAGCGGGTGACGAGGTCTGGTACGCCGGCGACATCACCCGCCCTGGCAGTAATACCACGCATCAGCTGATCGATGCGCGCATTGTCGGGCACAAGCCTGCCAGCCTCGGCTGGGCCGCTGCGGCTGCACTGCCGCTCACGGCACTCACCGCGTGGGAAGGCCTGTTTGAACGGCTGAACATTCAGCATGCCGACGCGGACAAAACGCTGCTGATCATCGGCGGCGCGGGCGGGGTGGGATCGCTGGCGATCCCGTTTGCGAAGCACAACAGCAAGGTGAAGATTATCGCAACCGCTTCACGAGAAGATTCCGCCCGATGGTGTCGCGATCGCGGGGCTGACGTGGTGGTCAACTACCGCGATCTGAAAGGCGAGCTGGCGAAACACGGGCTAACCTTTGTGGATTACATTTTCATCCTCAACGACACCGACGGGCACTGGGATGCGGTCAGCGAACTGATTGCGCCGCAGGGGCATATCTGTTCCATCGTTGAAAACGCGCATCCGCTGAACCAGGACAAGCTGAAGTCTAAATCCGCCGCCCTGCACTGGGAATTTATGTACACCCGCAGCATGTACCAGACCGCGGATATGGCCCGTCAGGGGGAGATCTTAAATAAGGTGGCGAAGCTCGTGGATAATGGCGTGGTGGAAAGCTCGCTCAGCGAGACGCTGCACGGGCTGAGCGTGGAAAGCATTACCGAAGCGCACCGCAAGGTGCTGGAGGGGCATATGCGGGGGAAAATGGTGGTTGAGTATTGAGTGGTTTGTTCCCCTCATCCCGGCCCTCTCCCCTCTGGGGAGAGGGTTAGGGTGAGGGGGGGCTATTATTACCCCTGCTCCCCCATCATCTCCTTCACCAGCTCGACGCAGCGCAGGAAGCGGGAGTCGTAGTCCGACTCTTCAACATGGACAAACTCAACGTTGTTTTCGTTGAGCATCTCCACCAGCATGGACTGGAATTCCCGCCTGTCCACGGAGCTGCCGAGGCTGCGCATGCCGTCAGCCACCCACGGGGTGTTGTTTTCCAGTAGGATCACCAGGTCAAATCGGTATTCGTCAATCAGCGCCTGCACGAACGGATGCTCGCGCCCCTCGTACTTTTTGCAGAACGCCTGGGTGGTGACGAAATCGGTATCAATAAACGCCACTTTGTTGGCGTATTTCACCGCGAAATCAATATACTGGGCATGCCCGAGCGCGATTTTATCGTAGTCGGAATACTGCAACGCCATCTCGTCGCCGCCGAGGTGCGAAAAGACGTAATCGCGTCCGTACTCCCACGCGCTGGTGGTGTTGAAGATGTTCGCCAGCTTGTTGACCAGCGTTGATTTGCCGCTCGACTCGCCGCCCAGAATAGCCACCGTGCGCACGAAGAACGGCTTCACTTCGGTCGGGATGTAATCCCAGTAGCGGAACGGGTTCTCGCGGATCTGCGCCCCGCTGATGTTCATAAAGGTGCGTTTCGGATCGATCAGCACCGTCTCGATGCCCAGATGCTCGCGGAACTGCGGCGCGTCGGACTCTTCAGAGGTGTAGATCCAGTTAGGCGCAATCCCCTTTTCTTCCATAAACGCTTTAATGCCGTTGCTCCACACGT
Organism: Enterobacter chuandaensis; assembly: GCF_039718975.1. Classification (NCBI taxonomy): domain Bacteria; kingdom Pseudomonadati; phylum Pseudomonadota; class Gammaproteobacteria; order Enterobacterales; family Enterobacteriaceae; genus Enterobacter; species Enterobacter chuandaensis. Next base: position 740,429 of record NZ_CP097173.1, on the reverse strand, counting down.
CCCAGCCGTGCGGGTATGGCTCCATACCCTCTTCGTTAAAGGCATGAATGCGAATGTTTTTCTGGTATTTAAAGGTCTGGAGCAGCCAGCGCAGGCGGTCCGGTACGGTGGGCTGCTGCGACATAGCGCTGTCTTCAAAAAGCTGGCGATCGCGCGTTTCGTCGTAGCCCATGATGATGTGCAGCTCGTCCACCTGACTACAGGCGCGCTGGATTAGATAAATATGCCCGGTATGCAGCGGATAAAACTTGCCGAACACCACGCCGATGTTCTTTTGCATCCGCGGGAACTCCAGCCCCAGAAAGCGGTGCAGCGCTTCAAGCTTCTGCGCGCTGGGGCTTTTGATTTTGGCGTTCAGCAACTGGCTCAGGTAGCCTTTGGTCATACCGCTGGCGTCCGCCACCTGCTGCAGCGTGCAGCCCTTCTGGCGGATCGCGGTCTTGATGTAGTCAAATGATGACATAAATTACGGTGCCTCCTGCAAAATCGAATACGTAATTATAAGTCGTCAAAGACATTTAACGCATCTGCGAGTTTCTTAACGCCAAAGACCTGCATCCCTTCCGGGATTTTTTTCGGCACGTTGGCAGCCGGAACGATAGCCCGACGGAAGCCGTGTTTTGCCGCCTCGGAGATACGCTCCTGGCCGCTCGGCACCGGGCGGATTTCCCCGGCCAGGCCCACTTCACCAAACACCACCAGATCCTGCGGCAGCGGCCTGTCACGCAGGCTGGAGACCATCGCCAGCAGCAACGCCAGATCTGCGCTGGTTTCCGTAACTTTGACGCCGCCGACCACGTTGACGAAGACGTCCTGATCCGCCATCTGCAGCCCACCGTGGCGGTGAAGTACCGCCAGCAGGATCGCCAGACGGTTCTGTTCCAGACCGACCGCCACGCGCCGCGGGTTGCCCATCATCGAGTGATCTACCAGCGCCTGTATTTCGACGAGCAGCGGACGCGTCCCTTCCCAAAGGACCATTACCGAGCTACCGGAGGTGATCTCATCGCCGCGGCTCAGGAAGATGGCCGACGGGTTGCTAACTTCGCGCAGCCCCTGTTCGGTCATGGCAAACACGCCCAGTTCATTCACCGCGCCAAAGCGGTTCTTGTGGCTGCGCAGGGTGCGGAAGCGAGAATCCGCGTCGCCGTCCAGCATCACGGAGCAGTCGATACAGTGCTCCAGCACCTTCGGCCCCGCCAGCGAGCCGTCTTTGGTCACGTGGCCGACCATCACAATCGCCACACCGCGCGTTTTGGCAAAGCGCGTCAGGTAAGCGGCGGTTTCACGCACCTGCGCCACGCTGCCCGGCGAAGACTGAATGTCCGCCATGTGCATCACCTGAATGGAGTCGATCACCATCAGCTTCGGCTGCTCTTCTTCGGCGATCATGCAGATCTGCTCCATGCTGGTTTCCGACAGCATATTCAGGTTGCCGGTTGGCAGGCCCAGGCGGTGCGCGCGCATCGCCACCTGCTGGAGTGACTCTTCCCCCGTGACGTACAGGGTTTTCATCTGCTCAGCGAGTTTGCACAGCGTTTGCAGCAGCAGGGTCGATTTCCCCGCTCCCGGGTTACCGCCGATCAGGATCGCACTGCCCGGCACCACGCCGCCGCCGAGTACGCGGTCAAACTCTTTGAAACCGGTCGAGAAGCGCGGCAGCGCTTCCAGGCTGATATCAGAAAGTTTTTGCACCTTCGACACGCCTGCATTTCCCGCATAGCCGCTCAGGCGTTCATTGCGGGCCACGCTCGGCGAAGCCGCCACACCACGCACTTCGGTGATGGTGTTCCAGGCATAACAGGCGCTGCATTGCCCCTGCCAGCGCGGATAATCCGCACCACATTCATTACAGACAAATGCGCGTTTTGGAGCTTTCGCCACGGTTTACCTCGTTATTTCTGATTAAGGCTGCCGGAGAGAATGCAGAACACCCCCATCAGGTCAGCGTGACGGATAGTGACTTCCGTCTTTTCATTCACTTTTGGTTTGGCATGGTAGGCAATGCCAAGTCCAGCCACTTTGATCATCGGCAGATCGTTTGCGCCATCACCAATGGCGACGGTCTGCTCGACCGGAATCTCGTACTTTTCAGCAAGACGCGTCAGGGTGTTGGCTTTGTACTGGGCATCCACGATGTCACCGATCACCTGGCCGGTCAGCTTGCCGTCCATGATTTCCAGCTCGTTAGCGACCACGGTGGTCAGATGCAGTTTCTCGCGCAGATAATCCGCGAAGAAGGTGAAGCCGCCGGAGGCGATTGCCACTTTCCAGCCGAGAGACTGCAGTTTCAGCACCAGCTGCGTCAGCCCCGGCATCAGCGGCAGCACGTCGCGCACCTGGCGCAGGATGTTAGCATCAGCCCCCTTCAGGGTCGCCACGCGCTGGCGCAGGCTGGCGGTGAAGTCCAGCTCGCCGCGCATCGCGCGCTCGGTGACTTCCGCCACCAGCTCGCCGCTGCCTGCCAGTTTAGCAATCTCGTCAATACATTCGATCTGAATAGCGGTGGAGTCCATGTCCATCACCAGCAGACCCGGCGTTTTAAGATGCGGAATTTTGCCGAGAGGCGCAACGTCCAGCCCGGCGTCATGCGCCAGACGCGTTGCGCGCTGCGTCAGGGAACCCGCCAGGCGGATGACCTGGTAATCTTCCACGCACCAGGCGGCAACAATGACCATCGCCGCACCCAGTTTAGTTTGATACTGGGTCAGTCGTTGCTTATCCAGGCCGCGTCCGTACAGCAGCCAGCCGCTACGGCCAGCGTGGTAATCCAGAGGCATCACCTCATCGCCACTTAACGAGAGCGGCAATCCTGGCCATAAAGAGACATCCGTTGGCAGGTCACACCAGGTAATGTTCGGCATTAAAGCTCCTGTAATTTCGTTCGCGCCGGAAGGTTCCAGAGGGAAAATAACGCATGAGGCTACCCTGTAACCATCACTTCTGGCAACATTAAGCCCTAAATTTTCAGCAGGTGGAATATGGCTCGCGCAAAACTGAAATTCCGGCTTCATCGCGCCGTGATTGTCCTGATCTGTCTCGCACTGTTAGTCGCATTGATGCAAGGGGCATCCTGGTTTAGCCAGAACCATCAGCGGCAGCGCAACCCGCAGTTTGAAGAACTGGCCCGCACCCTGGCGCGGCAGGTGACGCTCAACGTTGCGCCCCTGATGCGCAATGAAACGCCGGACGATAAGCGGATAGGCCAGGTCTTGCGTCAGCTCACTGAGAACAGCCGCATTCTGGATGCGGGCGTATACGATGAAAAAGGCGACCTGATTGCCCGCGCCGGTGAGCACGTCGACGTGCGTGACAGGCTGGCACTGGACGGCAAAAAAGCGGGAGGCTATTTCAACCAGCAGATTGTCGAACCCGTTCAGGGTAAAAACGGCCCGCTGGGCTATCTGCGCCTGACGCTGGATACCCACACCCTGCCAACCGAAGCCAAGCAGGTGGATAACACCACCAATATTCTGCGCCTGATGCTATTACTCTCGCTGGCGATTGGTGTTGTGCTGGCGCGCACGTTGCTCCAGGGCAAGCGCACTCGCTGGCAGCAATCACCCTTCCTGTTAACCGCCAGCAAGTCGGTTCCCGAAGACGAAGAGAGCGAAAAGAAGGAATAGTGATAAAGTAGGCGGATGATTCGGAAAAGGAACTCTGCCATGACGACGTTACGCCTGCTTATCTCTGACTCTTACGATCCCTGGTTTAATCTCGCGGTGGAAGAGTGCATCTTCCGCCAGATGCCCGCGACCCAGCGCGTGCTGTTTCTCTGGCGTAATGCCGATACAGTGGTCATTGGCCGCGCGCAAAACCCGTGGAAAGAGTGCAATACGCGGCGCATGGAAGAGGACAACGTCCGTCTGGCTCGCCGCAGCAGCGGCGGCGGCGCGGTGTTTCACGATCTGGGTAATACCTGCTTTACCTTTATGGCGGGCAAACCGGAGTACGATAAAACCATCTCTACCTCGATTGTGCTCAACGCGCTGAATTCGCTCGGCGTGACGGCAGAGGCGTCCGGGCGGAACGACCTGGTGGTGAGAACTCCCGAGGGCGACCGGAAGGTCTCCGGCTCCGCCTACCGCGAAACGATGGATCGCGGCTTCCACCACGGCACCCTGCTGCTGAACGCCGACCTGAGCCGTCTGGCGAATTACCTCAATCCTGACAAGAAAAAGCTACAGGCTAAGGGGATTACCTCCGTACGTGGACGCGTGGCAAATCTGGTGGAGCTGCTGCCAGGGATTACGCACGAGCAGATTTGCGATGCGATCCGTGAGGCATTCTTTGAACATTACGGCGAGCGCGTCGAAGCGGAAGTGATTTCACCGGATAAAACCCCGGATCTGCCCAACTTCGCCGAAACCTTTGCCCGCCAGAGCAGTTGGGAGTGGAACTTCGGTCAGGCACCTGCATTTTCGCACCTGCTGGACGAGCGCTTCACCTGGGGCGGCGTGGAGCTGCATTTTGACGTCGAGAAAGGCCATATCACCCGCACGCAGGTGTTCACGGACAGTCTGAACCCGGCACCGCTGGAGGCGCTGGCGGCACGTCTGCAGGGCTGTTTGTATCGGGCAGATATGCTGCAACAGGAGTGTGACGCGTTACTTATTGATTTCCCGGAACAGGAACAAGAGTTGCGGGACTTATCGGCATGGATTGCACAGGCGGTACGCTAGGTGCGGTCTGGTGCCCTCATCCCGGCCCTCTCCCACAGGGAGAGGGAGGGAAGAGACTGAATTACTCTTTATCGCCCAGCAGAACGGATTCCAGCGCGATTTTGATCATGTCGTTGAAGGTGGTCTGACGCTCGGCAGCGGTGGTCTGCTCGTGGGTACGGATGTGGTCAGACACGGTGCAGATGGTCAGCGCTTTCGCACCAAACTCAGCCGCCACGCCGTAGATGCCTGCCGCTTCCATTTCCACGCCCAGGATGCCGTATTTTTCCATCACGTCGAACATCTCGCCGCCGTCCGGCGCATAGAACAGGTCAGCCGAGAAGATGTTACCTACGCGTGCTTCAACGCCCAGCGCTTTTGCCGCGTCAACCGCGTCACGCACCATGCCGAAGTCTGCAATCGCCGCGAAGTCATGGTCTTTGAAACGCATACGGTTCACTTTGGAATCGGTGCAGGCACCCATGCCGATAACGATATCGCGCAGCTTAACGTCCATACGCACCGCGCCGCAGGAGCCCACGCGGATGATTTTCTTCACGCCGAAGTCGGTGATCAGCTCTTTGGTGTAGATGGAGCAGGATGGGATACCCATGCCGTGGCCCATGACGGAGATTTTGCGGCCTTTATAGGTACCGGTGAAGCCCAGCATGCCGCGCACGTTGTTCACTTCACGCACGTCTTCCAGGAAGGTTTCTGCAATGTGCTTCGCGCGCAGCGGGTCGCCCGGCATCAATACGACGTCAGCGAAATCACCCATTTCTGCGTTAATGTGAGGAGTTGCCATCTTCAGTTCCTTTCAAATTGTTTATTCTTTTCACCCTCTCCCTGTGGGAGAGGGCCGGGGTGAGGGCATCAGACCGCACCCAATCCGTTTAGAACATAGCCTTGCCATATTCCATGTCAGACGTGCCAAAGTATTTCGCAATGGTCTGGCCGATGTCCGCGAAGGTTTCACGGTGACCGAGCGAACCCGGCTTCACTTTCGGGCCGTACACCAGTACCGGAATGTGCTCACGGGTGTGGTCGGTACCGGTCCAGGTTGGGTCACAGCCGTGGTCCGCGGTCAGGATTAGAATGTCATCTTCACCCACCAGTTCCATCAGCTCCGGCAGACGGCGGTCGAACAGTTCCAGACCGGCAGCATAACCTGCGACGTCACGACGGTGGCCCCAGGAGGAGTCGAAGTCCACGAAGTTGGTGAAGACAATGGTCTTGTCGCCCGCTTCCTTCATCTCTTTGATGGTGGCATCGAACAGCGCATCCAGACCGGTGGCTTTCACTTTTTTGGTGATACCGCAGTTGGCGTAGATATCTGCGATTTTACCCACGGACACCACGTGGCCGCCTTTCTCGTCGACCAGCTTCTGCAGCACGGTTGGTGCCGGTGGCTCAACGGCCAGGTCGTGACGGTTACCGGTACGCTGGAAGTTACCCGCTTTGTCGCCGATAAACGGACGCGCGATCACGCGGCCAATGTTGTAGCCGCCTTCGGTCAGCTCTTCACGGGCGATTTCGCACAGCTCGTAGAGTTTATCCAGACCAAACGTCTCTTCGTGGCAGGCGATCTGGAACACGGAGTCAGCGGAGGTGTAGAAAATCGGCTTGCCGGTTTTCATATGCTCTTCGCCGAGCTGATCCAGAATCACGGTACCGGAAGAGTGGCAGTTACCGAGGTAGCCCGGCAGGTTGGCACGCTTCACCAGCTTATCCAGCAGCTCCTGCGGGAAGCTGTTCTCGTGATCGGAGAAGTAACCCCAGTCAAACAGAACCGGCACGCCGGCGATTTCCCAGTGACCAGACGGGGTGTCTTTCCCGGAAGAAAGCTCGTGCGCCCATGCATAGGCACCCACCACTTCCGCGTTGCCGTCCATACCGGCTGCGATTTTACCGGTAGAACCTTCATGCGCTTTTACCAGCCCGAGGCGGGTCAGGTTAGGTAGAGTCAGAGGGCCTTTACGACCGTTATCCGCTTCGCCTTTTGCACAGGCTTCCGCGATGTGACCCATGGTATCGGAACCCACGTCACCAAAACGTTCTGCATCTTCGGTTGCGCCGATGCCGAATGAGTCCAGCACCATAATAAATGCACGTTTCATAATTGTTCTCCGTACTTAGTGCTTCATAAAAATGCGATCAGATCAGTATACCGCTATTCGGTGATACGACGATAGACCGTCGGTGTGGTTTCCGGTGCTTTATCGTCAAGAGATATTGCCGCCTTCACCGCTTTCGCCGCATCCTGCCAGCTGGCTTCGTCTTTGGCGTGGATCACCGCCAGCGGACGCTGACCGTCAACGCTGTCGCCCAGACGGGCCATATCGGTAAAGCCGACGCTGTAATCAATGGTGTCCGATGCCTGACGGCGACCGCCGCCCATAGACACGACAGCCATGCCGAGCGCGCGGGTGTCCATTGCCGAGACAAAACCTTCGCCATCCGCATAAACAGCTTTGCTGAGCATCGCGGTCGGCAGGTATTTCGCGTAGTTTTCAACGAAGTCGGTCGGGCCTTTTTGCGCGGCCACCATGCGGCCAAAGATCTCCGCCGCTTTGCCGTTGTCCAGTACCGCCTGCAGCTTCGCGCGGGCGTCGGCATCGTCTTTGGCGAGCTTGCCGGAGATGAGCATCTCCACGCACAGCGCCATGGTGACGTCGAACAGGCGCGGGTTACGGTATTCGCCCGTGAGGAACTGCACGGCTTCGCGGACTTCAACGGCGTTACCGGCGCTGGAGGCCAGTACCTGGTTCATGTCGGTCAGCAGCGCGGTGGTGCGCACGCCCGCGCCGTTGGAGACGCCAACGATCGCTTCGGCCAGCGCCTCAGAGAGTTCATAGGTCGGCATAAACGCGCCGCTGCCTACCTTCACGTCCATCACCAGCGCGTCCAGCCCTTCTGCCAGCTTTTTGGCAAGAATCGACGCGGTGATCAGCGGGATGGAATCGACGGTCGCGGTAATGTCACGCGTCGCGTAGAAACGCTTGTCTGCCGGCGCAAGAGAGCTGGTCTGGCCGATAATCGCCACGCCAACGTCTTTAATAATGTCGCGGAAGCGGTTGTCATCCGGGAAGATATCGAAGCCCGGGATGGCTTCCAGTTTGTCGAGCGTACCACCGGTGTGGCCCAGGCCGCGCCCGGAAATCATTGGGATGTAACCGCCGCAGGCTGCCACCATAGGGCCGAGCATCAGTGAAGTCACATCACCCACGCCGCCGGTGGAGTGTTTGTCAACGATTGGGCCGTTGAGGTTGAGGCTTTTCCAGTCCAGAACGGTTCCTGAATCTCGCATCGCCATGGTCAGCGACACGCGCTCAGGCATCGACATATCGTGGAAGAAGATGGTCATCGCCAGAGCCGCAATCTGCCCTTCAGAGATGGTGTTATCACGAATGCCGTTGATGAAAAAGCGAATTTCTTCGTCGCTTAATGCATGACCATCACGTTTTTTACGAATAATTTCTTGTGCGAGAAACACGGTAACCTCCATGCGGAATCGGGGGAGTTGTGGCGGGTGGCGCTACGCTTACCCGCCCTACGATCCTGTAGGCCGGATAAGCGAAGCGTCATCCGGCATTGTCTGGCAATCAGTAACTGCTTGCGCTCTTACCGTCGCCGTGACCCAACGCTTTCAACAGGCTGGCCAGAAGGCTGGACGCGCCAAAGCGGTAGTGGCGGGAATCGGCCCAGTCGGCGCCGAACAGCTTGTCGGCAATCGCCAGGAACTGCTGCGCATCTTCTGCTGTACGCACGCCGCCAGCAGGTTTGAAGCCAACGGTTTTGGACACGCCCATATCACGGATAACTTCCATCATGATGCGCGCGCTTTCCGGGGTAGCGTTGACCGGCACTTTACCGGTAGAGGTTTTGATGAAATCCGCACCGGCTTTGATGGAGATTTCAGACGCTTTACGAATCAGCGCCTCTTCTTTCAGCTCGCCGGTTTCGATGATCACTTTTAGCAGCACGTTTGCCGCCGCACACGCGTCTTTACAGGCTTTCACCAGGTCAAAACCGACCTGCTCGTTGCCCGCGATCAGCGCGCGGTACGGGAACACCACGTCAACTTCGTCTGCGCCGTAGGCAATGGCCGCACGGGTTTCCGCCAGCGCGATCTCGATATCGTCGTTGCCGTGCGGGAAGTTAGTGACGGTTGCAATGCGCACGTCCGGCGTACCCTGCTCTTTCAACGTTTTGCGGGCAATCGGGATAAAGCGCGGGTAGATACAGACGGCGGCGGTGTTACCCACTGGCGTTTTCGCCTGATGGCACAGGGCGATGACTTTCTCATTGGTGTCGTCATCGTTCAGGGTGGTCAGGTCCATCAGTTTCAACGCGCGCAGGCTGCTTGCAGTTAAATCGGTCATAACATTCTCCAACGGCAGTGCCGTATAAATTTTACCTTGCGGATCTGTGAGTATTCTAACATTCACCCGCATCCACACTTCGACATTCATCACAGTTAATGAAAACTTCGTACAAATTTGCATTACTGTAATGAGATCTTCTTCAAACTTTAGGGCAAGAATTGCTGGCTAAAGCAGCGATACCCCCTGTCGGATCAAAAGCGCCGGCAGGCTGGCTTCCTACAATTCACTCACCATCCGCAGACCCTCAAGGAAGTGAACATGCCCGACGCCCTGCAACAACGTTGCCAGCACATTGTGACAAGCCCGGTGTTAACCCCGGAACAAAAACGTCATTTTCTGGCGCTGGAAGCGGAAAATTATCTGCCCTACCCGACGCTATCTCCGGCGGCCCGCGCCGCGCTGGACGAGGGGTTTATCTGCGACATGTTCGAAGGCCACGCGCCCTACAAACCGCGCTACGTGCTGCCGGATTATGAAAAATTCCTGGCTAACGGTTCGGAATGGCTGGAGCTGGAAGGCGCAAAAGATCTTGATGACGCCCTCTCGCTGTTAACTATTCTCTATCACTATGTTCCTTCCGTCACATCCATGCCGGTCTATCTGGGGCAGCTTGATGCGATACTGAAGCCGTATGTTAGAATTCTAACACAAGAAGAAATCGATAGCCGAATAAAACGTTTCTGGCGCTATCTCGACAGAACGCTGCCCGATGCGTTTATGCACGCCAATATCGGCCCCGCCGACGGCCCAGTCACCCGTGCCATTCTGCGCGCAGATGCAGAACTGCAGCAGGTCGCACCGAACCTGACGTTTATCTACGATCCAGATATCACCCCGGACGATTTGCTGCTTGAGGTGGCAAAAAACATCTGCGAATGCAGCAAACCGCATATTTCTAATGGCCCGGTGAATGATAAAATTTTCACAAAAGGCCGCTATGGCGTCGTGAGCTGTTACAACTCTCTGCCGCTGGCGGGCGGTGGCAGTACGCTGGTGCGCCTTAATCTCAAGGCCATTGCCGAACACAGCGCATCGGTTGACGACTTCTTCACCCGCACGCTTCCGCACTACTGCCAGCAGCAAATCGCCATCATCAATGCCCGCTGTGATTTTCTGTATCAGCAATCCGGCTTCTTTGAGAATAGCTTCCTGGTGAAAGAGGGGCTGATTGATGCCGATCGGTTTGTGCCGATGTTTGGCATGTACGGTCTGGCGGAAGCGGTGAACGCGCTCTGTGAAAAGGAGAGCAGTGAAGGCCGTTACGGGAAAGACGAGCGGGCTAACGCACTGGGCTACCGCATCAGCGAGCAGCTGGCGGCGTTTGTGGAAAACACACCGGTAAAACACGGCTGGAAAAAACGCGCGATGCTGCACGCGCAGTCTGGGATCAGCTCCGACTCGGGCACCACGCCGGGCGCGCGTCTGCCCTACGGCGACGAGCCGGATCCCATCAGTCATCTGCTGGCCGTAGCGCCGCACCATAAACACTATCACTCCGGGATCAGCGATATTCTCACCCTGGAGGAGACGGTAAAACGCAATCCGCAGGCGGTGGTTCAGCTTTGCCTGGGGGCATTCAGGGCCGGAATGCGTGAGTTCACCGCGAATGTGGCGGGTAACGATCTGGTCCGCGTCACTGGCTATATGGTTCGCTTGTCGGATCTGGAGAAATACCGGGAAGCGGGTTCAAGAACCAACACCACGTGGCTGGGTGAAGAGGCCGCGCGTAATACGCGCATTCTGGAACGTCAGCCGCGCGTGATAAGCCATGAACAGCAGATGCGCTTTAGTTAGTCAGGTCATTCCTTTTTCCTGCGTGGACGGGCCGGGCAGCCGCCTGGCGCTGTTCCTGCAGGGCTGCAACCTGCGCTGTAAAACCTGCCATAACCCGTGGACGATCGGTCGCTGCAACGACTGTGGGGACTGCGTGCCCCACTGCCCGCACGACGCGCTGACCATTCAGGCCGGACGCGTCTGGTGGCAGGAGAGTGAATGCCAGCAGTGCGATACTTGCCTGCACCTGTGCCAGCAGCAGGCAACGCCCATGGCGCACCGCCTGAGCGTGGAGGAAATCCTCACACAGATCCGAAAAGCCGCCCCCTTTATCGAAGGGATCACCGTGAGCGGCGGCGAAGCCACAACCCAACTGCCGTTTTTGATCGCCCTGTTCAGCGCGATCAAAGCCGATCCCGCCTTGCGCCACCTCACCTGCCTGGTCGACAGCAACGGTCTGCTAAGTGAAACCGGCTGGCAAAAACTGCTGCCGGTAATGGATGGCGCGATGCTGGATCTCAAAGCGTGGGGGAATGAACATCACCGTTTCCTGACCGGGCGCGAAAACCCGCAGATTAAAGAGAGCATCCGCTGGCTGGCAGACCGTGACCGTTTGACGGAGCTCCGCCTGCTGGTTATTCCGGAGCTGAGTGATTATCTGGAACATATCAAACCGTTGATCGCGTTTATCAACGGGCTGGGGAATGTTCCGGTGCGTATTAACGCGTTTCATGCTCACGGAGTTTACGGCGAGGCGGCATCATGGCGCAGCGCCACGCCGGAGGATATTGAGCCCCTGGCATCGGCGCTGGAAACACAGAAGATAAGGGTAATCCGCCCTGCGCTTTATCTATAGCGTGATGCCAAATACGGCGCGGGTATTTTCCAGCAGCGCACTGGCAATGACCTCTTCAGGTTCCTGACGCAGTTCGCACAGCACATCAAAAACGCGCGCCGCCTGTTCCGGGCGATTCGGCTGGCCCTGAAAACCATTCAGCGGCATATCCGGCGCGTCGGTTTCCAGCAGGAGCGCCGACAACGGCAGCTGCGCCATCACATCGCGGGTTTTACTGGCGCGCGGATAGGTGATGGTGCCACCGACGCCAATTTTATATCCCAGCTCAATAAAACGCTGCGCCTGCTGCAGGCTACCGGCGAAACCGTGCACAACGCCCCTGCGCGGCAGGTCAATGCGCTTCAGGTGCATCGCCAGTTTGTCATGGGTGCGTCGGGAGTGGAGGATCACCGGCAGGTCGTGACGCTTCGCCAGCCGAAGCTGCGCGTCGAGGATCGTCTGCTGGCGTTCAAACTGCGGATCTTCACGATAAAGATCGAGGCCGATCTCACCGATGGCGACAAGTTTTTCTCCGGCACTTTGCAGCACCCGATCCAGCTCTTCAAGATGCTCATCACGATGGCGCTCAATCACTATTGGGTGCAGACCGAGCGCGGCATAAAGCGCGGGGTATCGCGTGGAAAGATCCAGCACGCGTGAAAAATAGGCCGCTTCAACGGACGGCACAATGATGGCCTGCACGCCTGCTTCGGCAGCCTTCGTAATGCTTTGCGCTTCATCTCCGGTAAACGGCGGGAAATCAAAGTGGCAGTGGGTATCAACAAAGCTGTGCGTCACGCCAGATCCTCGTTATCCAGTAAAGCATCATTCGCCTGGGGGATATCCACCAGCGGCATCGTCAGGGCGTCGTTGGCGACAATCGCGGGTGGCATAATAATGCGTTTATGCCGATGAAGCGGCGGTTGCTCGGCCAGCATTTTTCCGACCGTCGCCAGGAAGTAACGCCCGCACAATCGCCCCGTTTTATAATCCATGCGCAGCGCAGGCACGCGGCTGCCCAGCGCCATGCTGGCCAGCGGCTTAGGCGGATAGATTTCGAAAATGCGTAACTTACCCGGCGGTTTTTCAATGAAACGCTGCATCGCGCCGTAGGTGGTTTCATGCTGCTTCGCGATGTTCACCAGCGGCTGCAGGCTGCTGTCGCCCAGCCAGCGCTCCATGCGTTTAAACCACTGCGGCGTATAGTACATTTGCGACGGCACGGTGCGGATCACCACGATGGTTTTCGCCCCGCGTCGCGCGGCTTCCTGCACCGGTACCGCGTCGCTGATGCCCCCGTCCAGATAGCTGATGCCGTCCAGCAGCGCGCCGGTACGATAAAAACCGGGAATGGCGCTGGAGGCGCGAATGATATCCAGCCAGTTCTCCTTCTGCGGAGAAAAATACCCCGGCGAATAGTCATCCCCCCGGCTGGCGCACATCCAGAATTCTTTGCCGCCATCAAACAGCCGGGCAGCGGTATCCATGGCCAGCGGCATCTGGCTGGAGGTCGACTCCAGCAGCCAGTCGAGATCGATCAGGTTCCCGCCGCGCACAAAGCGCACCGGATTAAAAAATTCTTTCGCCGTGGTGTAGCGCATAATGACCTTTCGCGCGTAGCCGGGCTGGTTACAGACATAGGCAGAGAGGTTCTGCGCGCCGGCAGAGGTGCCAAAGTAGAGGTCAAACGGGTTGAACTGCGCGCGCATAAATTCATCCAGCACGCCGGCGGTGAAAATGCCGCGCTGCCCGCCCCCCTCGCAGACCAGTGCGAGTTGACCCGCGCGAAACGGTTTTAACGTCAGCGGCGCAATATTGCCGAGCGTAACGGGAATTCGTTGCCCCACCTCTGCTTTCCTGTTTTGATTATTTTATCACTCCACAGTAACGCACCCGACCTGTAACGCAAATAAGAAAAAGCCAGTCGCAGTGACTGGCTTTATTTTGTTTAAGGAATATTGCGTTTGCTACGGACGTCTACGACCCGTAAACAGGCTGACCAGGAACAGAATAATACCCACAACGAAGACAATTTTAGCTGCCCATGCCGCTGTACCTGCCAGTCCACCAAAGCCCAATGCGGCGGCAATTAACGCGATAACCAGAAATATAATGCCCCAACGAAACATAAGCTTCTCCTTTACCATAGTTAATGTCGGCCGCTAAACGTGAGCGCTCAGGTCACTCACCGGCGTTTTTCCAGAGTCGTTCTTATTTCGCCAGCAGGGGTTAAACCTTACGGGCGAATGGTCCAGATTTACTTCGTTTTCAGATCGTTTTTAACGCTTTTCACACCATCAATCGCTTTCGCAATTGACTCGGCGCGTTCACTTTGCGCCTGTGAATCAACCGTACCGGAAAGCTGCACCACGCCATCGGTGGTTTCCACTTTCACCTTACGGGACGGTACGATGTCATCTGCTAACAGTTTAGCTTTGATTTCGCTGGTGGTTGCCGCATCCCCGGCATAACCTTTCACCGAGGCGTCTTTGCTGTCGCGAACGTGCAGCTTATCGCTCACGGACGCAACGCCTTCGACACCCTTAGCGACTTTCACAGCCTGTTCTGCCTGAGCCTGGCTTTCCACGAAGCCGCTCAGCGTGACCACTTTCTTATCGGTCTTAACGGAAATGTCGGTGCTCTTGATGGCTTCATCATCCACCAGTGCGGCTTTCACTTTTGCTGTGATAGAGCTGTCGTCCATGAAATTACCGACTTTATTCATAGAGCTATCGATTTTTTGCCCTGCGGTATCGGCCGTGGACTGCGCTTTATCCATGGTGCTGCTTTCCGCGAGGGCGGAACCGCTAACCAGAACGCTACCCAGTGTTACAGCCAGCAGAGTTTTAGAAATCTTCAGTCTTGTCATATTCATCGATGTATTCCTGTGTTTTACCCGTTATTCGGGCTACATACTTCCTTAGTAGTTTTATATATTGCGAATAAACACACGGGTGAAATGGAGAACCAATCGACATGCATTGAACAGTTAATTCATCCACGCCCGGTGCTAAACACTGAGTTAAATATAGATCACTCTCACAATGCCGCTTTCAGAATTGAGTAAAAAACGGTCGAATAGCGTGAAATTGCGGTGAATTAAGAACATTCCGCAAGGGACTAATAAGACAGGAATAAAAGAAGAGCACGGCGATTGCCGTGCTCTGGGACGGGATTAGTGTTCGCGCGTTTTGCGGAACTGAACGTCTGGATAACGTTCCTGCGTCAGGTTCAGGTTTACCATCGTTGGGGCAATATAGGTCAGGTTGTCGCCGCCATCCAGCGCCAGCTGAATTTCGTTCTTACGCTTAAATTCTTCGAATTTCTTCACGTCAGAACACTCAACCCAGCGCGCCGTCGCCACGTTCACTGACTCGTAAATCGCTTCAACGTTGTATTCGCTCTTCAGACGCGCAACGACCACGTCGAACTGCAGCACACCGACCGCACCAACGATCAGATCGTTGTTGGCGATTGGGCGGAACACCTGCACGGCACCCTCTTCGGAGAGCTGAACCAGGCCTTTCAGCAGCTGTTTCTGCTTCAGCGGATCGCGCAGACGAATGCGACGGAACAGTTCCGGTGCGAAGTTCGGAATACCGGTGAACTTCATCATCTCGCCCTGGGTGAAGGTATCGCCGATCTGGATTGTACCGTGGTTATGCAGACCGATGATGTCGCCCGGATACGCTTCTTCTACATGGGAGCGATCGCCCGCCATAAAGGTCAACGCGTCGGAAATCACCACGTCTTTACCGATACGCACCTGGCGCAGCTTCATGCCCTTTTCATATTTACCGGAAACCACGCGCATGAAAGCCACGCGGTCGCGGTGTTTCGGGTCCATGTTGGCCTGAATTTTGAACACGAAGCCGGTGAATTTCTCTTCCTGCGCTTCCACTTCACGGGTGTCGGTTTTACGCGGCATCGGGCGCGGCGCCCACTCCACCAGACCGTCCAGCATGTGGTCAACGCCGAAGTTACCCAGCGCGGTACCGAAGAAGACCGGAGTGATTTCACCGCTCAGGAACAGCTCTTTGTCGAACTCGTGAGACGCGCCCTTCACCAGCTCCAGCTCGTCGCGCAGCTGCGCGGCCAGCTCTTCGCCAACGGCGGCATCGAGATCCGGGTTGTCCAGACCTTTCACAATGCGCACTTCCTGAATGGTGTGACCTTTACCGGTCTGGTACAGGTAAGTTTCGTCTTTATAAAGGTGATAAACCCCTTTGAACAGCTTACCGCAGCCGATTGGCCAGGTGATTGGCGCACAGGCGATCTTCAGCTCGTTTTCCACTTCATCCATCAGCTCCATCGGGTCGCGGATGTCACGGTCGAGTTTGTTCATAAAGGTGAGGATCGGCGTATCGCGCAGGCGGGTAACTTCCATCAGCTTGCGGGTCCGGTCTTCTACACCTTTCGCGGCGTCGATCACCATCAGACAGCAGTCCACTGCCGTCAGGGTACGGTAGGTATCTTCGGAGAAGTCTTCGTGGCCCGGGGTGTCCAGCAGGTTCACCAGGCAGTCGTGATACGGGAACTGCATCACGGAGGTGGTAATCGAAATACCACGCTGCTTTTCCATCTCCATCCAGTCAGATTTTGCATGCTGGCTGGAGCCACGGCCTTTAACGGTACCCGCAGTCTGGATCGCCTGTCCGAACAGCAACACCTTCTCGGTGATGGTCGTTTTACCGGCATCCGGGTGCGAGATAATGGCAAAAGTACGGCGCTTGGCCACCTCTTGCAGATAAGGAGACAACGTCATAATTAAATCTTCTTTTATAAGCGCGGCAGCACGCCACGCATCATGGAATACAAAATTGCGGCTATTTTACCCATCAACGGGGGGCAGGCAATCATTGTTTACACAGGAGTTGCTCCAGTTCGGTCAATGACGTGACGGTCCAGGTCGGCTCAATGCCTTCCGGCAGTACGCGGCCATGCGCATTTAGCCAGACGGTCGACAAACCTGACCTTATACCGCCAAGAATATCAGACTCTGCGGTATCCCCCACCATCAGGACGCGATCGCGGTCGGGATTTCCGGCCTGCGCCAGCGCATAGTCGAAAATACGCGGGTCAGGCTTCGGTACGCCCACCTCTTCGGAGATCACCAGCGCGTTGAAATAATCGCGCAGGCCGGTGCGCTCCAGGCGGATTTGCTGCAGCGCGGTAAAGCCGTTGGTAATGATCCCAAGCTTCACCTTACCTTTGAGCGCGTTCAGCAGCGAGACCGCGCCCGGCAGCGGGGCGCAAATATCCGCCATCGCATTCAGAAAAGCCTCGTTTAGCAAGCCTGGGCTCACGTTTAAGCGCTCCGCCCAGACGTCAAACCGCTGATGCTGAAGCTGTAACGCAGTGATGGCACCGTTCTGGTAATCCACCCACAGCGGCTTGTTCACCGCCTGATAGTCCTGAAAATCTTCAGCGGTGAAGGTCACGCTATAGTCGAGAAACATCCGCTGTAGGCCGCCGAATGAGTCAAACGTAAACAGCGTTTCGTCGGCATCAAAGAAAATCCAGTCCCATTTCATCGTTACAACCTTATTTTCGTTATCCAATTGGCAGAGCCATTATGATGGCGTCTTCACGTCCCTCTGCGGTGGGGTAGTAGTTACGGCGGACTGTCGCCTCGTTAAAGCCTAAGCTTTCATAGAGCGCGATGGCGGCGACATTCGACGCGCGCACTTCCAGCCACAGGGTGAAAACGTCACGGGTTTCAAGCTCGCGGATGAGGTGCTCGAGCAGTTCCCTTCCCAGCCCGCGACGCTGATACGCAGGATCCACGGCGATGTTAAACAGCGTCGCCTCGTCAAGAACCACCTGCGTAATGGCGAACGCGGCCAGGGTGCCGTCAACGTCCAGACGGTAGTTCAAATACCGCTCGCCCTGATTGCTGGCAAACGTTTTTTCGCTCCACGGAAAGGCGTGGGCGCGTGTTTCGATCGCGAACGCTGCGGTCAGATCAGGCGTCGTGAGGGAAGAAATCGTGTTCATATTCGCAGATTTGTTGCCATAGCGCGCTGCGCGCCTTTGGATTGGCTTTCAGTTCGTCCAGCGCTGGCGAGCAGATCTGGCTCCCCTGGAGAGGCATGTCGTTTATCTCCCCGATGCGCCAGCTGTTACAGCGGCTTTCGGGAGGGAGCATCGCGACGCGTTCCGGCGTCAGCTGTAAAACCTCGTCGGCCGTCAGCTTCAGGCTGCGAAGGACATCGCCGATAAGGGGTTCATTCAGGGCAGGCAGTTCTTCCGCCACCATCACCAGCCGAACGTGCGCAGGGATGGAGATGGCGATCTCGCCCTGCAACGCCGTCGGGCGACGCAAGGCCCACTGGGTGATGCCCAGTTGCTGCAACTGCCAGTCTCGTCGGGATGTCATAGGGATAACTCCTGTCTCTCAGGCGCGCAAATATAGCAAATGTGTCGAAAGTGCGCCATCTACCTACTATAATCCCCGCCTGAGTTTATTGAGGAACAATTCATGTCTGCATTTACCCCGGCAAGTGAAGTCTTGCTGCGTCACAGTGATGATTTCGAAGAAAGCCGTATTCTGTTTGCCGGAGATATGCAGGATGACCTGCCCGCGCGTTTCGACTGTGCTGAAAGCCGTGCCCACACCCAATACTACCACCACTGGCAGGTGCTGAGCCGCCAGATGGGCGCGCGCGCGCGCTTCAGCCTGGTGGCAGAGCAGAGCGATATCGCCGACTGCGATACGCTGATTTACTACTGGCCGAAGAACAAGCCGGAAGCCCAGTTCCAGCTGATGAACCTGCTCTCCCTGCTGCCGGTCGGCTGTGATATTTTCGTGGTCGGTGAAAACCGCAGCGGCGTGCGCAGCGCTGAACAGATGCTGGAAGGCTACGCGCCGTTGAATAAAGTCGACAGCGCCCGCCGCTGTGGCCTTTATCATGGACGTCTGGAAAAACAGACAACCTTTGATGCACAGACCTACTGGGACGAGTACCAGCTTGACGGTCTGACCATCAAAACCCTGCCGGGCGTGTTCAGCCGTGACGCGCTGGATACGGGAAGCAAGCTGCTGCTCTCCACCCTGACGCCGCACACCAAGGGCAAGGTGCTGGACGTCGGCTGCGGAGCAGGCGTGCTTTCAACGGTACTTGCCAGCCATTCTCCAAAAGTGCGTTTAACCCTGTGTGACGTCAGCGCCCCGGCGGTAGAAGCCAGCCGCGCAACGCTTGCGGCCAACGGCATTGAAGGCGACGTGATTGCCAGTAACGTCTTCTCTGACGTCACCGGCCGCTTTGACATGATTATCTCCAATCCGCCGTTCCACGACGGGATGGAAACCAGCCTCGAAGCTGCGCAAACCCTGATCCGCGGCGCGACTCGCCACCTCAACAGCGGCGGCGAGCTTCGCATCGTCGCGAACGCCTTCCTGGCGTACCCGAAAGTGCTGGACGAAACCTTCGGCTTCCACGAGGTGATCGCCCAGACCGGTCGCTTTAAGGTCTACCGCACCGTGATGACGCGTCAGGCAAAGAAATAATTCGCCATGCAATCCAGGCCGGATAAGCGCCAGCGCCATCCGGCAAGCAGGTGTCTCAATTCCGGCCATTTTTGCAGCAATCAATAAAAGGCGCGCACTTTTCTGTTGACGTAATGCTGAAAACATCTAGAATGCGCCTCCGTGGTTACGATACTTTTACAGTATCGATGGTATGCGAAGGTGGCGGAATTGGTAGACGCGCTAGCTTCAGGTGTTAGTGTCCTTACGGATGTGGGGGTTCGAGTCCCCCCCCTCGCACCATAAATCACGTTGATATTGCTCGCACTGGGCGAAGGTGGCGGAATTGGTAGACGCGCTAGCTTCAGGTGTTAGTGTCCTTACGGATGTGGGGGTTCGAGTCCCCCCCCTCGCACCAACGAGGCGATATCAAAATAGTAAGATGACTGTGCGAAGGTGGCGGAATTGGTAGACGCGCTAGCTTCAGGTGTTAGTGTCCTTACGGATGTGGGGGTTCGAGTCCCCCCCCTCGCACCAATTATCTTATCTCCCTTCTGCAGTACCTCCTGTTTTCCCGGTTATTTGACACTCATCGTTATCACCAGAATTGCACTGATCAATGCGACACATGATGGCAGTAACACATAGTGACGTAGTTGCTTATGCCAGATCATGCCTGACGTCATCAGCAATCCTGACACAATGATGGCCTTCCAGCTTTCGATAGTGAGATCGGCAAACATCAAACCGCCAAGGATTACGCCCGGCAGCAATACTCCCCATGCACTTCCCAGCGCCCTGTTCAACATGCATCGCCCTTTCATAACGATAATGATAAACAATATCATATGATAAAAATTATCATCTGTCAGCGCGATGAATCAAAAAAGATCGCCCTTTACCTTTATGTAGAATGACAGGAATTGCCTAAGGTGATAAATTGCTCACCTGTTAACTTCACATAAAGCTTTTCTTATAATTATTCTTTGAGTTTTTTGCATAACTTATTGCGAAACAACACCTATTTATCTGTTTTAATTAAAATTTAATAAAAACGCACGACTATGACATCACACTCCTGGCGGTCTTTGGTTCAAAGAAAATATCAATTATCGTTACGTTTATTTTTATTTCTGAACGCAACTTCCGCCGTGTTCTCGGTAACAAACCCGCTCTATTCAACACGCGTGTTTTCTGTTCCTCTGATGGCTATTTTCGCCATCAGTACTGGCCTGTTCGTCTGGCACTGGAGAAAGCGCGCGCGAAAGATAAATATTCCTGTCGTTTCAGGGATATTCGGTATTTTATGGGCCTGGCAAATTGACTCAAAATTTTCGCTAATTACTCACGACCATGCGACGTATTTGATCATCGCGCTATTAACGGTGCTTTTTATCGGAACGCTGGCATTCGCCAGTAATATCAAAGCATTTACGCTCCACTCGCTCCCCGCCTTTATTGTCTGCCTGTGGTTAAGTAACCCAGATATATGGCTGAGAATGACCTATTACTTCGCACTTCCTGTGGTGGCAGTTGCCATTCATAACATTTTGCAAAGGCGCAACGATCGCTTCGCCCAGGAGTTGCTCTCCCGTCTGCTGGAAGAACGGGAAACCCTCACCGATCTCAGCATGATGGATCCGCTAACCGGGCTTTATAATCGTCGCGGCCTGCAAAGCCGTCTGGAGAATCTGCCGGCGGTTGAAAACGGCGAACATTTTGTTCTGTTGATGGATATCGACCACTTCAAAGCCTATAACGACCACTACGGCCATATGATGGGCGATCAGGCATTGAAACGCGTTTCTGCAGCCATTCGTGATGCCGTCCGTTCTCGGGATATTGTGGCGCGTTTTGGCGGGGAAGAGTTTATGGTGCTGCTGACAAATATTTCACTTGAACACGCCCGGCTGACGGCAGAGCGGATCCGTCAGAAAGTATACGATTTAAAAATCCCTCACCTGTTCAACGAAAGCGTGGCGACCAATGTCACTATCAGCATCGGTATTGCTATTTTCGAGAACGAAGATGTAGAAGGTGCGCTGGAAAAAGCGGACAAAGCCCTTTACGAAGCAAAGCACCTGGGGCGCAATAACATACTGTTGAGTGAAGAACTGCAAACCGCTTAAGCACGCGTGCCGTTAATCTGGACAAAAGTCTTGCCATTGGTATGAGCAATAGTTAGGATTGGCAATCATTATCATTTAGATTCCTATCTCAACTATGGCAACGCAAACCGCACACATCGTTGAACCACTCCTCTGGCGAGCACCTCTCACCAGCGGGAATGCGTCGCTTGCGGATGCCATACGGGATAAGATTGCTAAGACGCGTGCCCACCTGCTGGACTTTATCAGGCTTGATGAAGCGCCTCCGCATCACGCCATGACGCTCGCTGAGTGGCAGCAGCCGTCTAAACTGCAGTCACTGCTTGCCACCTATTCCGATCACATTTATCGCAATCAGCCAACGCTTACGCGGGAAAATAAACCTCTGCTCTCGCTCTGGGCGCAATGGTATATCGGACTGATGGTTCCTCCGCTCATGCTGGCGGTATTAACCCAAAAGAGCATGCTGGCGCTCTCCCCAGAGCATTTCCATGTCGAGTTCCACGAAACCGGGCGAGCAGCCTGTTTCTGGATCGATCTGCACGAAGAGCGCGGTGCCGAGGCGCTCTCTGCACAGGAGCGTTTAGAGCAACTTATCACACAGGCACTGATTCCGGTGGTGGATGCTCTTGAAGCGACGGGAGAGATTAACGGGAAGCTTATCTGGAGTAATACCGGGTATTTAATTCACTGGTATTTAACGGAAATGAAACCGCTGCTCGGCGATGAGAAAGTGGAGGCTCTGCGTCAGTCCTGCTTCTTTGCCAGACAGCTTTCCGATGGCCGCGATAACCCGTTATTCCGCACCGTTGTGCTCCGGGACGGGCTTCTGGTGCGTCGCACCTGCTGTCAGCGCTATCGCCTGCCGGACGTTAAGCAGTGCGGGGATTGCACGCTGAAGTAGTCGGGCCCGGCCTGATGCCCTCACCCTGACCCTCTCCCTTAATGGAGAGGGAACAAACACTAAAAACGGCAACCTGAAAGTTGCCGTTTTGCTTTTACCTAGGCCACCTGCTGATTGTCCTCTTCCGCATTACGCTGCGCTTCTGCCGCTTCCTGCTCCAGCAGCTGCTTCTCGTACACTTTAAAGAACGGGAAGTAGATAATTGCCGATACGCAGGCCAGAACCACAACCAGAATAGCCGCGCGGAAATCCCAGCCCAGAGCCCATGCTGCGCCTATCGGCGCCGGTGCCGTCCAGGGAACCACTGAGATAACGCGGCCAATCAGATCAAACGTCATCGCCGCCCAGGCCAGCACGGCGTTGACCATCGGGGCCAGCAGGAACGGAATAAAGAACACCGGATTCATCACAATCGGCGTACCGAAGATAACGGGTTCGTTGATGTTGAAGAAGCTCGGTACCACGCTCAATCTGCCGATAGAGCGTAAATGCGCTGAGCGACTGCGCAGATAGCAAATCACCAGCCCCATCGTCGCGCCCGACCCGCCAATGACGATGAAGAATGTCCAGAAGGCTTCCATAAAAATATGTGGCAGAGGCTGACCGGCGGCCAACGCAGTCTGGTTAGCACCGAGGTTAGTCAGCCAGAACATCTGCAGCATCCCGGAGACAATAGCCGCACCGTGGATCCCGGCGAACCACAGCAGGTGGCCAATCAGCACTGCCAGCAGAATCGCAGGCAGCGAGTCTGCCGCCGAAACCAGAGGCTTGAAGATCGACATAATCGCCTGGGGGATCAGCATGCCAAACTGAGACTGAATAAACAGGCTCAACGGATAGAGCGTTAACACCACCACCAGCACTGGGATCAGCAGGTCAAAGGAGTTTTTGATCATCGGTGGCACCTGGTCCGGCAGGCGAATACCAATATTATGCGCCTTAAGGAAACGCATCATCTCAACGCAGTAAATCGCCACCAGAATCGCGGTAAAAATACCGGTCCCGCCAAGGCTATCGACAGGCAGCGTCCCTTTGGTTTTAGGGGCTGCAACCAGCAGAAACGCCATTAACGACAGCATGGCGCACATGAACGGATCCAGCTGGTGCGTTTTGACATAATGTTTGCCAAGGTTATAGGCGATGGCCGCGCAGATATAAATGGACATAATGCCCATGGTCATATCAAACGGCGTCAGGATCTGGCCTTCAAATTGTTTCGCCATATCCAGCCAGGCGCGCGCGAAGCCCCAGGTGGTATCAGGCGAAAACGGTGGGTAGGCAAACACTAATAAAAATGAACCCACAATCATGAACGGCATCGCGGAGATAAACCCATCACGAATAGCCATCACATGACGTTGGGACGAGATCCGCCCGGCAATAGGGCTCACGTAATTTTCAACGAAACGGAATATCAGATTAAACGCAGCATGGTTGGCAGACATGGTTGCTCTCCTGTCAGACGTTTATTACCGGCGCACACGCGCCGCACGTTGTTCCATAAATCAGCTTCACAACCTTGCTGGCTTGCGTTCCAGCGGTACTGCTCAGACAGAATGATTTCATAATTGGCTCTTATTATTGGATACAGGGGACGTTACATACTCAGTATTAATCTACGCATCACGCTCTGCAACCGGTTACTGTAACCGGTTTCCGTGATTGTGAAGAGGATCCAGAAATCAGCCATCCTGGATATTTGTTACTTAAGAGATATTTACAGAGCATAAATTCTTATGACAGATTACGCAGGATATTTGTCAGGAGGAAACAATGAGTTTGCAGTCTGTACAGCAGTTTTTTGCCGACAACGCGCCGGAGATAGAGGTTATAGAACTTAGCCAGAGTACCGCGACCGTTGCGCTGGCTGCAGCCGCCCACCGCGTGGAGCCGGGACAAATTGCCAAAACCTTATCATTAAAGGTTAAAAATGAGGTGATTCTGGTCGTAGCGAAGGGTGATGCGCGTCTCGATAACAAAAAGCTGAAAGATACGTTTGGCGCTAAAGCCCGCATGCTCAGCAGTGATGAAGTGGTCACCGTTACCGGTCATCCCGTTGGTGGCGTCTGCCTGTTCGGGCTGGAAAACCCGCTGTCAGTTTACTGCGATATCTCTTTAAAACAGTATGCAGAAGTGCTTCCTGCGGCAGGCGCAATCCACAGTGCCGTGCGTATTTCTCCAGACAGAATGGCAGAGCTGACATCCGCAAAATGGGTTGATGTTTGTATCTGACTGGTGCGCCAGAACGTATCTGGCGCGCAAAATGCAGGTTATAAAAACGTCGGTTTGCCTGGACCCGCTGCTCGCGGTTCTCTCACCGGGAGGTGCATAAGAATATCCGCCGCATCAAGCAGCCCTACGTCAGAATTTACGCCCAATTTCACCATCGCATTAAACTTATGGGCACGGATAGTCTTAATATTGCGTTCAAGCTGCGTCGCGATTTCGGGGATGGAATACCCGCATGACATATAACGCAAAATAGCCCTTTCCGTTGGGCTTAACATTCGGTTCTGACTGCAGTACCAGTGGTTCAGCATATTGTCGTTAATGCGCAGTGTTTCACTTAACAACACCCCAAGCTCCTTCTGCAGGTGCTCAAGCGTTAACGACTTACTGACGACGCCGTGAAGACGTGAAGGCGAAAGATGGCTAATCAACCGCGCCTCCATCTCATCCGCGACCAGGATAATGCGTTGAATATAGCTATGCGTAAATGCGAGATCCCGCAGATGCGCCAGGCAGTTACGACGTTCTTCTCGCGCATCGGAAAGCGAATAGATCAGCGAGAAAAAGTTAACGTGATGTAGCGCCTTCTTAAAGCCATTAAAATCATTGAACAGGTGCAGCTGGTAATGGCTGAGTTCGGACTGCGTAAAAAGATGCTGCAGCCCGACCGCACTCATCGTGCAATTTTCGATGATGGCGACATGTCTTGTTGAATCGGTTTTTTCCATTCCTCGAACTCTCCATAGGCTGACATTAAACTCAGCTCTCTCATTCCCTGTGTACTGTTGATCCAGGCATACATATCGGCATTACTCCGTAATGACAGCCGTCGCATCGCACTGTTTTTCTGCGCACTGATCGTTTTATTGCTCTTTTTCAGCAATGTGGCGATTTGGTTAATACCCCAGCCTTTGCCCAACAGACGAAGCACCTTGCGCTCAGAGTGCGTAAGGGCAATAAACTGCTCTTCGTCATCCTCAACATCCTGAGGTTCCGGAGTTAATAACGTCTGGCTTATCCGCTCTGCACGCTCGCTACCTGCACGAATAGCGTTGACCACACCTTCAATAGGTTCCATATCAGAAAGCAACGTGCTTTCCGGCCGCATAAGCAGCTCAACGGCGATAGGATAAAACGGCCGGGAGACCAAAAAGATCCAGTGAATGTCCCGGTACTGGTTCAATAAGCGGTAATACTCTTCGAGCGTGCCCCGCGGGTTCCTGTATTCGCCTGAAACATCAGCGATAATTACGTCTGCGCGGCGTAACTGAAGCAGGGTTAGCTCCTGCAACGAGCGGCAATACGTCAATTCAAAATCGGGGAAATGTCGTGCCATTACGCCCCCTAACCCGTTCTGCATGACGGGTATCCGGCTAATGACAACGCCATGTTTACCATGCAATGACAACATAGACCCTCCGTGTCCATTTTTCATTTGATGAGTAACGTTAAAACGCATCAATGTATAAGTATTTTCGTCCCTGAGTGTAAAACTAATTAATACAAGCAGAAGATGAGATATGTTCTTAGTTTAAGAAATGCCTAAACCAGCGCTAATATCTCACAAAACACAAATAAATTTAATTCTGAACCCATTAAAATAACGACAAAATAAAATTAGAATAACTAAATACAAATATTTTATATTTTCCTGTTAATAATTCACTGTATTGATAAATTCAAACAGGACATCTTTCACAATATGGGTGGATAACTGTTTGCACAAACCTTGATCTGCCCCCCAGCAAGAGCCACTGCACTTTGTGCTAAAAGTAGGCATTACGGGCCAACCGGCAACTATCTACCTTCACTTCAGGACACAACATGCAGGCAGACAGGTCAACGCAGCGCGCTATTACGCGGCTCTGTATTCAGTGCGGTCTTTTTCTGCTCCAGCACGGCGCCGAAAGCGCGCTGGTCGAGGAGCTTTCAACCCGGCTGGGGCTGGCGCTGGGTATGGACAGCGTTGAAAGCGCTATCTCATCCAACGCCATCGTACTGACCACCATTAAAGACGGTCAGTGTCTGACCTCGACCCGTAAAAACCACGACCGCGGCATTAACATGCACGTGGTGACCGAAGTGCAGCACATCGTCATTCTTGCTGAGCATAAGCTTCTCGATCTCCATGAGATTGAAAAACGATTTAACCAGATCAAACCTTTACGTTATCCGCGATGGCTGGTCGTGCTCATGGTGGGGCTGTCATGCGCCTGTTTTTGCAAGCTCAATAAAGGCGGGTGGGACGGTGCGCTCGTCACCTTTTTTGCCAGCAGCATTGCCATGTATGTTCGCCAGTTGCTGACGCACCGGCAGCTGCATCCGCAAATTAACTTCTGCATCACCGCGTTCGTTGCCACCACGGTTTCTGGCCTGCTACTGCGTCTGCCGCAGTTTGCCGCAACCCCGACGATTGCCATGGCCGCCAGCGTGCTTCTGCTGGTGCCGGGATTCCCGCTGATTAACGCCGTCGCAGACATGTTTAAAGGGCACATCAATACCGGCCTGGCGCGCTGGGCGATCGCCAGCCTGCTGACGCTGGCGACCTGCATCGGCGTGGTGATGGCGATGACGCTCTGGGGGTTACGCGGATGGGCATAATAGATTTTCTGCTGGCGCTATTGCAGGACATGCTTCTGGCCGCCATTCCTGCCGTCGGCTTTGCGATGGTATTTAACGTTCCGCAACGCGCACTGCCGTGGTGTGCGCTGTTGGGCGCGATTGGGCATGGCTCGCGAATGGTGATGATGACGGCGGGCTTTAATATCGAATGGTCGACGTTTATCGCCTCAATGCTGGTCGGCAGCATCGGTATTCAGTGGTCGCGCTGGTATCTGGCGCATCCGAAAGTGTTCACCGTCGCCGCCGTGATCCCGATGTTCCCCGGCATATCGGCATATACGGCGATGATTTCTGCGGTAAAAATCAGCCATTTTGGCTACACCGAGCCGCAGATGATCCTTCTTCTGAGCAACTTTCTTAAGGCGTCGTCCATCGTCGGCGCGCTCTCTATCGGGCTGTCTATCCCCGGGCTATGGCTGTACCGCAAACGCCCGCGCGTTTGATATTTGTGTTATTCCGCTGCCGTGGAGATAATCTTTCTGGTCCGTTTGGTGAAAATAAGGAAAGGATGTGGCTAACCCCGGCAGCGAACACCCCGAGCACAGTGAAGAATCCAGCCTGAAAGAGAAAATTTTTCAGAGCGCTATCGCACTGTTTGCCGAATATGGACTAAACGGTGCCCGCATGGAGCAGATCGCCGAGAAAGCGGGCACCACCAAACGTATGGTGGTGTACCATTTTAAAAACAAAGAGAATCTCTATCTCCTTGTACTGGAATATGTTTACACCCAAATTCGCGCCAGCGAAAAAGCGCTCAGCCTGACGGATATGCCTCCCGTTGAAGCGCTGGTCCACCTGGTTGAAGCCACCTTTGACTATCACGCCGACCACCCGGATTACATCCGCATTATATGCATGGAAAACATGCAGCGCGGCCGTTTTATGCAGCAGTCAAGCTATCTTCGTCAGGTCAACCGCAGCGCGCTCGACCTGCTGGAAGGGATCCTGCGCCGGGGAAAAGAAAAACAGCTGTTCAGCCAGACGGTTGACGCCCGCGATCTTCACCGCCTGATAAGCAGCTTTAGCTTCCACTACGTTGCCAACAGCTACACCTTTACGCTGCTGTTCGAAGAGGGTGCAGACGAACAGGCCCAGCGCCAGCACTACCGTAAGATGGCCGTTCAGGTAGCGCTCCGTTATACCTGCCCATAAAATTGCTTGCAATTAAATCGCACACTATCTATAGTCAACTCATGAACGCGAAAATGAACGACACGACCGCTGCGCTCAAGCTGGATAACCAGCTCTGCTTTGCTCTCTACTCGGCAAATCTGGCGCTTAACAAGCTGTACCGGCAACTGCTGGCACCGCTGAACCTGACTTACCCGCAATACCTGGTGATGCTGGTGCTGTGGGAGCAGGATGACGTGACGGTGTCGGACATTGGTGAACGATTGTTCCTGGACTCCGCCACGCTGACGCCGCTTTTGAAGCGTCTTGAAAGTGCAGGGTTGATCAACCGTCACCGCTCGCGAAAAGACGAACGTCAGGTCGCCGTCACGCTGACCGATGCGGGACGTCACCTCCAGAATGAGGCCGCAGGGATCCCCCATGCGGTGGGGTGCGCAGCCCAGTGTGATACCGAGACCATGCTGTCACTCAAGCAGCAGCTGGAACTTTTGCGACAACAGATTCAACGCGCGTGAGGCTATACTTTACGCGTATTTATTTACTCATATATATCGCACGCTATTTAATAGCACACATAAATGTAAGATGAGGAACCTGCCATGTCTTTAGAAAAAGTTGTTTATACCGCCAAAGCAAAAGCTACCGGAGGCCGTGACGGTCGCGCGACCTCTTCTGATGGTGTTCTGGACGTTAAACTGGGTGTGCCAAAAGAGATGGGCGGCATGGGGGGCGAAGTCACTAACCCTGAGCAGCTGTTTGCCGCTGGCTACTCTGCCTGTTTCCTGGGCGCGATGAAGTTTGTCGCAGCACGCGACAAATTTACTCTGCCTAAAGATGCCTTTATTGAAGGCGAAGTGGGTATTGGCCCGCTGCCAACCGGTTTTGGTATCGAAGCGAAGCTGAACATCCACGTTGAAGGTATGGATCCTTCGGAAGCCAAAAAGCTGGTGGATGCCGCACATATCGTCTGCCCGTACTCTAACGCGACCCGCGGCAACATCGACGTGACCCTGAATATCATCGCGTGATAACTGCCTGATGGCGCTGCGCTTTTCAGGCCAATGTCTCTATCCCCGGCAAGCGCAGCGCCACCGGGGAAATCCCCTCCTTCCCTTTCCTCTCTCTGTGCTACCATAAGCCCATATCACGCCCGTAGTAATCAGTTGAGTAAGCGTTATGTCCTCCAGAATTCTGACCACCAGCATTGCTGGCATTGATGCCTTTATGCGCGACCCACGCGGTGTGTTGACCCACGCCGAAGGCGGCACGGTTGCGGTTTTTGCTGACAACGCGCCGGCGTTTTACGCAATCACACCGGAACGTCTGGCGCAGCTTCTGGAAATCGAAGCGCAATTGTCACGCCCGGCGAGCGATGTCGCGCTGGATAACCAGTTTTTTGAAGAACCGGTTAATACCCCGCTGACCGTTCCGATGGGCAAATTTGTCCTGTATGCGGGCTGGCAGCCTGATGCAGATTTCCAGCGGCAGGCGGCGCTGTGGGGCATTGCGTTAACCCAGCCGGCCACCGCGGAAGAGCTCGCCGCGTTTATCGCCTGGTGGCAGGCGGAAGGCAAAGTATTCACCCATATTCAATGGCAGCAAAAGCTCGCGCGACATCTTCAAATTACCCGCGCCAGCAACAATGGCCAGCCAAAGCGCGATATCAACGCAATTTCAGAACCAGACAATACTATCCCACCAGGCTTCAGAGGATGATATGAAAAACGTCGGCGATCTGATGAAACGACTGCAGAAAATGATGCCAGCTAATGTAAAACCTGCCTTTACCACAGGCGAAGAATTGTTAGCCTGGCAAAAAGAACAGGGGAAAATCCGAGCTGCAGCACTCGCACGTGAAAATAGGGCTATGAAAATGCAGCGAACATTCAACCGTTCTGGCATTCGCCCGTTACACCAAAATTGTTCATTCGATAATTATATTGTTGAAAGCGATGGACAACTTAATGCTCTTAACAAGGCCAGGCAGTATGTCGATAATTTTGAAGGGAATATTGCTAGTTTCATATTTACTGGCAAACCAGGAACCGGAAAGAATCATCTTGCCGCAGCAATATGTAATGCTTTGTTAATTCAAGGAAAGTCCGTTTTAATCATTACTGTTGCAGACATAATGACTGCAATGAAAGATACCTTCACTAACAAAGAGACAAGTGAAGAGCAATTGCTTACCGACTTAAGCAATGTTGATCTCCTTGTGATTGATGAAATTGGCGTGCAAACTGAATCTAAATACGAAAAGGTCATCATAAATCAACTCGTTGATCGAAGATCCTCATCCAAACGGCCTACAGGCATGCTAACAAATTACAATATTGAGGATATGACTAAGCTTCTCGGTGAGCGCGTAATGGATAGGATGCGTTTAGGTGCGAGTTTATGGGTAAACTTCAATTGGGACAGTTACCGCAGCCGCGTCACCGGCAAAGAGTATTAAGACAGTTCCAGGAATCGCCAGCAGGGCGCAGGTATATACTGAAACCCTTCCGGCCCAAAACGGACCTTTTTGAGAAAGCCATGATGAAAAAACAGATTCTTATCAGCACCTTTTTAGGCGCGCTGCTGATTACAGGCGCAGCGCAGGCGGCCTCCTGGCAGGAGTCCCTGTCAAGCGCAGCGAATGAGCTGACCAAAGAGAGCAGCGGCTCTCAGGGCGGCCTCTCCGCCTCTTCTCTCACCAGCCTGCTGAGCAACAGCTCCCAGAGCCTGAGCGCGGGGACGATGAACAACGCGGCGGGAATTCTGGAATATTGCGCGAAGCAAAAGCTGGCCTCGGTGACCGACGCGCAAAACGTGAAAAACCAGGTGCTGGGTAAACTGGGTCTGGATACTCAGGAACAAAAAGCGGATACCAGCTATATGGACGGCATTCAGGGCCTGCTTAATGCGCAAAACGGCCAGCAGCTTAACCTGAGCACACTCGGCAACTCCGCTCTGGCAAAACAGGTGAAAACCAAAGCCTGCGATCTGGTGCTGAAACAAGGCGTTAATTTCATCTCCTGATCTTCCCCCATTTTCTGCCACAACACGCCGCGTTTAATGCGATAGTCTTGCAACGCGGCGTTAAACGAGCGTTTTTCCTACCTGTCATCGTCTCAGCGTCCGTTTGTCAGGATGCGACCACCTTCATATAAACGATTTTCTAAACCAAATCCTAACAACAGCACACTTTCGTGACACTAAAATTGCAGCTAAACGACATCGCTATTACATTGTCTTACCAAAAAATAAACAGTTAGCCAGCGAAGTACCTGGCATCATGAGGATATGCTGTTGTCAGAATTCATCTCTCTTATCCTTTTTCTGGCTTCTGTCGGCGTTTATGCCTGGAAAGCCGGTCGTCACACCTGGTGGTTTGTCGCCACGCTGGTAGTGCTCGGCATTTTTATTATTTTAAACATTACCTTATACGCCAGCGATTACTTCACCGGTGACGGCATTAACGATGCGGTGCTCTACACCCTGACGAACAGCCTCACGGGCGCGGGTGTGGGCAAGTACATCCTTCCGGGGCTCGGTCTCATCGTCGCGCTGGTGACCATTTTTGGCGCGCTCGCCTGGGTGCTGCGCCGCCGTCGCCATCTTCCGCACCATCATGGTTACAGCCTGCTGGCGCTGTTCCTGGCGCTGGCCTCCGTCGACGCCAGCCCGGCGTTTCATCAGATCACCGAGCTGGTGAAATCCCAGTCGCGCGACGGCGATCCGGACTTTGTAGCCTATTACAAAGAGCCATCGAAAACGATCGCCAACCCGAAGCTCAACCTGGTTTATATCTACGGTGAAAGCCTGGAACGCACCTATTTTGATAACGATGCCTTTCCGAACCTGACGCCAGAGCTTGGCGCGCTGAAAAACGAAGGTCTCGATTTCAGCCACACTATGCAGTTACCCGGCACGGATTACACCATCGCCGGAATGGTTGCCTCCCAGTGCGGTATCCCGCTGTTCGCGCCTTTCGAAGGTAACGCCTCAGCCTCGATGTCGACGTTCTTCCCGCAGAATATTTGCCTTGGCGATATCCTGAAAAACTCCGGCTACGAAAACTATTTTGTGCAGGGCGCTAACCTGCGCTTTGCCGGAAAAGATGTGTTTCTGAAATCCCACGGTTTTGACCACCTGTATGGCTCAGAAGAGTTAAAAACGACGGTTGCCGATCCTCACTACCGCAACGACTGGGGCTTCTATGACGATACGGTTCTGGACGAAACCTGGAAGAAATTCGAGGCGCTTTCCCGCGCGGGCAAACGCTTCTCGCTCTTTACGCTGACGGTGGACACCCACCATCCGGACGGGTTCGTCTCGCGCACCTGCAAACGCAAAAGCTATGACGTTGAAGGCAAAAACAACAAATCTTTCAGCGCCGTGACCTGTAGCCAGGAGCACATTGCCGCGCTGGTGGAGAAAATCAAAGCCTCGCCGTATTTCAAAAACACCGTCATCGTCGTTTCGTCCGATCATCTGGCGATGAAAAACAGCGCCTGGGATCAGCTCAACAAGCAGGATCGCAGCAACCTGTTCTTCGTGCTGCGCGGCGACCAGCCGCAGCAGGAGTTAATCGCCACCAAACGCAACTCCATGGATAACGGTGCAACCGTGCTGGACATTCTGGGGGGCGACAACTTTATTGGCCTGGGCCGCAGCACGCTGTCGGGGCAATCCCTGTCGGAAGTGTTCCTCAACATGAAGGAAAAAATTCTCGCCTGGAAGCCCGATATCATCCGCCTGTGGAACTTCCCGAAAGAGATGAAAGACTTCACCGTCGATCGGGATAAAAACACCATCGCCTTCTCCGGCAGTAATTTCCGCCTGCCGCTGCTGGTGCGCGTGTCGGATAGTCGCGTCGAGCCGCTGCCGGAAAGCGAGTATTCCGCGCCGCTGCGTTTCCAGCTGGCCGATTTCGCCCCTCGCGATAATTTCGTCTGGATCGACAGATGTTACAAAATGGGCCAGCTCTGGTCCCAGCCGCTGGCGCTTTCTACCGACTGGTGCGTCTCTCAGGGCCAGCTTGGCGGGGAGCAAACCGTGCAGCATGTGAATAAAGCCCAGTGGAAAGGCAAAACCGCATTTAACGATACGGTGATTGATACCGCGCGCTATCAGCGGAATGTCGACATGCTGAAAATCGTCGATAACGACATCCGCTATAAAGCGGACAGCTTTATCTTTAACGTGGCAGGTGCTCCCGAAGAGGTGAAGCAGTTTAGCGGCATCTCCCGTCCGGAGTCATGGGGACGCTGGTCAAACGCGCAGCTGGGTAATGAGGTAAAAATTGAGTACACCCATCCGCTGCCGGAACAATTTGATCTGGTGATCACGGCCAGAGCGTACGGGCCTAACGCGAATAAACCCGTGCCGGTGCGCGTGGGCGATCAAGAGCAGACGCTGACGCTCGGAAACGACGTAAGCACCCACACCCTGCATTTTGAGAATCCATCGCGCTGCAATACTCTGGTCATTGTGCCGCCGGATCCGCAGTCGACCAATGAAGGGAATATTCTCGGCCATTCACCGCGCGAACTCGGCATTGGCATGGTCGAAATTAAAATTGTGAGTCGCGCAGGCTAATGGTCGCCCTTAACCTTACCGTTCGGCCCACACGCATTGACGACGTTGCCGCTCTGCCCGCCATTGAGCGCGCGGCGGGCGAGCGTTTTCGTGACTACTCTGACCTCGCCTGGCTTGCCGATGGCGAGGTCATTTCCGCTGAACAGCATCTCGACTATGCCGAACGGGGGCTCAGCTGGCTGGCGCTGGCGAATGACCGTCCCGTGGGGTTTATCCTCACCGAAGCGCACGCTTCGTCGCTGTTTATTGTGGAGCTCTCGGTTGATCGGGACTGGCAGGGAAAAGGGTTCGGTCGGCAGCTCATCGCCCGTGCGGCTGACCATGCCCGCCAAATGGGGCTGAGGTCGCTGACGTTGACGACGTTCCGGGACGTGCCGTGGAATGCACCATTCTATGCGCGGTTGGGGTTTGAAATGATGACGACGCTGACGCCTGAGTTGCGTAAAAAACGCAAAGAAGAGACGGCGCACGGTTTAGCGTATGAATCGCGCTGCGCCATGCGCCTGCCGCTTTGATATCGCCCGATTGCGCTGCGCTTACCGGGCCTACAACAACCTTCCGTTGGCCGGGTAAGGCGTAGCCGCCACCCGGCACAACGCACAGAGTTAGAACGTTTCCCAGTTATCGCCCGCGTCCGCCGTCGCGACTTTACGCGACATCACCGGCGCGGCAACGCTTTTCGCGGAAGCGAACTCGCGTGCTTTCATTTGCTCCTGCTGAATGCGGAACACCGCTACAGCCTGCGTCAGACGGCTCGCCTGCTCTTCCAGCGCCGCCGCAGCCGCCGCAGATTCCTCAACCAGCGAGGCGTTCTGCTGGGTCACGCGGTCCATCTCTGCCACCGCCAGACCCACCTGGTCGATACCGCGGCTCTGCTCGTCAGACGCAGACGCAATCTCGCCCATAATATCGGTGACGCGGGTCACCGCATTCACGATTTCGCCCATGGTTTCACCGGCGCTTTCTACCAGCGTAGAGCCCACTTCCACACGACCCACGGAGTCTTCAATCAGGCTCTTGATCTCACGTGCTGCCTGGGCGCTGCGCTGGGCCAGGTTACGCACTTCACCTGCCACCACTGCAAAACCACGGCCCTGCTCGCCCGCACGCGCCGCTTCTACCGCCGCGTTCAGTGCCAGGATATTGGTCTGGAAGGCAATGCCGTCGATCACGCTGATAATATCGGCAATTTTCTGCGAACTGCCCGCGATGTCACGCATGGTTTGCACCACGTTGTCCACCACCTTGCCGCCCTTCTGCGCGGTTTCAGACGCGCTCAGCGCCAGGTGGCTCGCCTGACGGGCGTTTTCGGCGTTCTGCTTAACGGTTGCCGTCAGTTGCTCCATGCTGGCAGCGGTCTCTTCCAGGGAAGCGGCCTGCTGTTCAGTACGGGAAGAGAGGTCGTTATTGCCCATCGCGATTTCGCTTGCACCGCTGTAGATAGCGTTTGCACCGTTACGCACGTCGCCCACGGTACGCACCAGCTCGCCCTGCATATGACGCAGCGAGTCGGCCAGTTCGCCCATCTCGTTGGAGCCCTGCACCTCAATGCGCTTCACCAGGTCGCCGCTGGCGATGTGGCGAATATTGTCGATGAGACGCGTCAGCGGAGAGATCAGCGCCTGCTTGATACCCAGCCACACGGCCACAATCACCACCAGCACGGCAATCAGCACGCTGATCAGTACCCAGATAGCCTGAGTGTAAGAGCTATTGCTGTCTTCAACCGCCATCTGGTACAGCTTGTCGTTCTGCTGCAGGTAGCTCACGTACTGCTTCTCGAATCCATCCTGGTAGCTCTGGGTCGGCTGGTCGAAGAAGGCGTTGATTTTGCCCGCCCCCAGTAGCTGAATCAGCTCAGCCAGCGCACCGTGGTAGATATCGTAGTTACGTTTGATTTCCAGCGCAGCGGCGTCACTCTGACGCGGGTCGCGCGGCAGGGCTTCATAGTCAGCCCAGTTTTTTTCCGCCTGTTTCAGAGACGCAGACGCAATTTGCATCAGATCGTTAACGGTCGCGCCGCTGCCGATATTGCTCTGGTCCATCATGTAGCGGATGCCCGCACGGTTCAGGGTATTACGGGTTTGCAGCAGCGCAACCCAACTCCCGTTAAGGGTGGATTGTTGCTGACGAATGGTTTGCAGGACGGTGAAATTCTCTTTGTCATTCTTAAGAGCATTAAAGAAAAGACCACCGGATGTGAGTTGTAAAAGGCCAAATATCGCTAAAACCAGCATTAAACTGGTGACAATCTTGATACGGTTTAACATGTTTTCTCTTTCCTCAGACAGATAACAGAATTTTCGGCCTGGAAAGGGAAAACTTTACGAAAATCATCCTGGAATTTGTGGTTTTTACTCTTCTTCCCGCGCTGCGTTATGCCGGTTTCCGAGTTCAATAAACTCTTCCAGCAGCGCCGTCAGCTGTTTCATCTTCTCGGGGGTGTATTCCGCCTCAATCTGCTGATACGCCTCTTCCACCTGCGCCTGGGCGTGCTCGTACAGCGCATTCCCCTCTTTGGTCAGCGACACGTACAGCTTGCGCTGGTCGTTCACCGGCTTTAAGCGCAGCACCAAGCCGTCGCGCTCCATGCGCGTCAGAATACCGGTCAGGCTCGGCCGCAAAATGCAGGTGCGAAACGCCAGATCGTGAAAATCCATCGACGGATGTTCAGCCAGCACACGCACGATTCGCCACTGCTGCTCGGTGAGGTTATGCCGCTTCACAATCGGACGGAAGTAGGACATCGCCGCTTCCCGCGCCTGCAGCAGCGCGATGGTTAATGAATCATGCATAGCCTCTCCCCTTTACATCATTAACAAGTAAACAATTCATAAAAGATGTTTTTATAAACAACACGTTTTCCGTCAAAAAGTCTAACAGAAACCATTCAATTTTATTAACTATCTGATTTTAATAGAAACAAACGTCAAGATGTAAATTTATTGTTATTCATATCACAAATTCTTCACTTCTGATTGCGAAATAAACAGCAAAAGCATAAAACCAGATCATTAACATATTAATGAAATGATAACCCGGACCACCGGGGTGAGGAGTAGATGAATGAAAGGTACCGTTTTTGCCGTGGCGCTGAACCATCAGAGCCAGCGAGATGCCTGGGCTGAGGCATTTGAAAAAGCCCCTTACAACACGCCGCCAAAAACGCCGGTGTGGTTTATCAAGCCGCACAACACGGTAATTCGTGCAGGCGAACCGATCCCCTTCCCGCAGGGGGAAACGGTGTTAAGCGGCGCAACGGTGGCGCTGGTGGTCGGTAAAACGGCCAGCAGGGTGCGTGCAGAGGATGCCGCAGCGTACATCGCGGGATATGCGCTCGCCAACGAGGTGAGCCTGCCGGAAGAGAGCTTCTACCGCCCGGCCATCAAGGCTAAATGCCGCGATGGATTTTGCCCGCTCGGCGAGCTGGTGGCCGTTGATAACGTGGATAACCTGACCATCATCACCGAGATCAACGGCCGCGAAGCGGATCACTGGAACACCGCCGATCTGCAGCGCAGCGCCGCCGAACTGCTGAGCGCCCTGAGCGAGTTCGCCACCCTCAATCCCGGCGATGCGATCCTGCTCGGCACGCCGCAAAATCGCGTGGAGATCCGCCCGGGCGATCGCGTGCGGATTCTGGCGGCAGGTTTCCCGCCGCTGGAAAACCCGGTGGTGAACGAGCGCGACGTCGCCCTTTTCCACCGCAAGCCTGAACACGCCACGCTGTTCGCCCTCGGTCTGAACTATGCCGATCACGCCAGCGAGCTGGACTTCAAGCCGCCCACCGAGCCGCTGGTGTTTATCAAAGCGCCGAACACCTTCAACGGCGACAACCAGACCTCGGTGCGCCCGAACAACGTTGAGTACATGCACTACGAGGCGGAGCTGGTGGTGGTCATCGGGAAGACCGCGCGCAAGGTCAGTGAAGCCGACGCGATGGAGTATGTTGCAGGCTACACGGTCTGCAACGACTACGCCATCCGCGACTACCTGGAAAACTACTACCGCCCGAACCTGCGGGTGAAAAGCCGCGACGGGCTAACGCCCATCAGCCCCAACATCGTGCCAAAAGAAGCCATCCCTGACCCGCACAACCTTCGTCTTCGCACCTTCGTTAACGGCGAGCTGCGTCAGGAAGGCACCACGGCAGATCTGATCTTCAGCATCCCGTTCCTGATTGCGTACCTGAGCGATTTTATGACCCTGCAGCCGGGCGACATGATTGCCACCGGCACGCCGAAAGGGCTGTCCGACGTTGTGCCGGGGGATGAAGTGGTGGTGGAAGTGGAAGGCGTGGGCCGCCTGGTCAACCGGATTGTCAGCGAGGAGACTGCAAAATGAAAAAGATTAACCACTGGATCAACGGTAAAAACGTCGCCGGAAGCGAGTACTTCCACACCACCAACCCGGCCTCCGGGGAGGTATTAGCGGAAGTCGCCTCCGGCGGTGAAGCCGAGGTTCATCAGGCGGTCGCCGCCGCCAAAGAGGCGTTTCCGAAATGGGCCAACCTGCCGATGAAGGAGCGCGCGCGCCTGATGCGTCGTCTGGGGGATCTTATCGACCAGAACGTGCCCGAGATCGCCGCCATGGAAACCGCCGATACCGGTCTGCCGATCCACCAGACCAAAAACGTGCTCATCCCGCGCGCCTCGCACAACTTCGAGTTCTTCGCCGAGGTGTGCCAGCAGATGAACGGCAAAACCTACCCGGTTGACGATAAGATGCTGAACTACACCCTGGTGCAGCCGGTGGGCGTCTGCGCGCTGGTGTCGCCGTGGAACGTGCCGTTTATGACCGCTACCTGGAAGGTCGCGCCGTGCCTGGCGCTGGGCAACACGGCGGTGCTGAAGATGTCTGAACTCTCCCCGCTGACCGCCGACCGTCTGGGCGAGCTGGCGCTGGAGGCGGGCATTCCGGCGGGCGTGCTGAACGTGGTGCAGGGCTACGGCGCAACGGCAGGCGACGCGCTGGTGCGCCATCACGACGTGCGCGCCGTCTCCTTCACCGGCGGCACCGCCACCGGGCGCAACATCATGAAAAACGCCGGGCTGAAGAAATACTCCATGGAGCTGGGCGGCAAATCCCCGGTGCTGATATTTGAAGATGCCGATATCGAGCGCGCGCTGGACGCCGCCCTGTTCACCATCTTCTCCATCAACGGCGAGCGCTGCACCGCGGGCTCGCGCATCTTCATCCAGCAGAGCATCTACCCGGAATTCGTTAAACGCTTCGCCGAGCGCGCCAACCGCCTGCGCGTGGGTGACCCGACCGATCCGAACACCCAGATTGGCGCGCTCATCAGCCAGCAGCACTGGGAGAAGGTCTCCGGCTATATCCGCCTCGGCATTGAAGAAGGCGCGACCCTGCTGGCGGGCGGCCCGGACAAGCCGACCGATCTCCCTGCACACCTGAAGGGCGGCAACTTCCTGCGGCCAACCGTACTGGCGGACGTCGACAACCGCATGCGTGTCGCGCAGGAGGAGATCTTCGGGCCGGTGGCCTGCCTGCTGCCGTTTAAGGACGAGGCGGAAGGCCTGCGCCTGGCGAACGACGTGGAGTACGGCCTGGCGTCGTACATCTGGACCCAGGACGTCAGCAAGGTGCTGCGCCTGGCGCGCAATATCGAAGCGGGCATGGTGTTCGTGAACACCCAGAACGTGCGCGACCTGCGACAGCCGTTTGGCGGCGTGAAGGCCTCCGGCACCGGCCGCGAGGGCGGCGAATACAGCTTTGAAGTGTTCGCGGAGATGAAGAACGTCTGCATCTCCATGGGCGACCATCCGATTCCAAAGTGGGGAGTCTGATCATGGGTAAATTAGCGTTAGCGGCAAAAATCACCCACGTCCCGTCGATGTACCTCTCCGAGCTGCCAGGTAAAAACCACGGCTGCCGGCAGTCAGCCATCGACGGGCATAAAGAGATAAGCAAGCGCTGCCGCGAGCTGGGCGTGGACACCATCATCGTGTTCGACACCCACTGGCTGGTGAACAGCGCGTACCACATCAACTGTGCGGACCATTTTTCAGGCGTCTACACCAGCAACGAGCTGCCGCACTTTATCCGCGACATGACCTACGACTACGACGGTAACCCGGAACTCGGCCAGCTGATTGCCGACGAGGCGGTGAAGCTCGGCGTCCGCGCCAAAGCGCACAACATCCCGAGCCTCAAGCTGGAGTACGGCACGCTGGTGCCGATGCGCTACATGAACGCGGATAAACACTTCAAAGTGGTCTCCATCTCGGCGTTCTGCACGGTTCATGACTTCGCCGACAGCCGCCGGCTGGGCGAGGCCATCGTCAGCGCTATTGAAAAATACGACGGCACCGTGGCGGTGCTCGCCAGCGGCTCGCTGTCGCACCGCTTTATCGACGACCAGCGCGCGGAGGAAGGGATGAACAGCTACACCCGCGAGTTTGACCGCCAGATGGACGAGCGCGTGGTGAAGCTGTGGCGCGAGGGGCAGTTCAAAGAGTTTTGCAGCATGCTGCCGGAGTACGCCGACTACTGTTACGGCGAGGGCAACATGCACGACACGGTAATGCTGCTGGGGATGCTCGGCTGGGACAAATACGACGGCAAGGTGGAGTTTCTCACCGAGCTGTTCGCCAGCTCCGGCACCGGCCAGGTTAACGCCGTCTTCCCGCTGCCCGCATAAGGAGCCACCATGCCGCACTTTATTGCTGAATGTACCGACAACATCCGCGAGCAGGCCGACCTGCCAGGTCTGTTCGCCAAAGTGAACGAGGCGCTCGCCGCTACGGGCATCTTCCCCATCGGGGGCATCCGCAGCCGCGCCCACTGGCTGGATACCTGGCAGATGGCCGACGGCAGGCACGATTACGCCTTTGTGCATATGACGCTGAAGATCGGCGCCGGGCGCAGCCTGGAGAGCCGGGAAGCGGTGGGCGAGATGCTGTTTGCGCTGATCAAAGCGCATTTTGCAGAGCTGATGGCGGAGCGCTATCTGGCGCTGTCTTTTGAGCTCGACGAGCTGCACCCGACGCTCAACTACAAACAAAACAACGTACACGCGTTGTTTAAGTAGACATCTTTTTCGCCCGGTGGCGCTTCGCTTACCGGGCCTACAACGGCTCGAACGTAGGCCGGGTAAGCGAAGCGCCACCCGGCAACAGCCGCACAAAGGATACGCCATGCTCGACAAACACACCCATACCCTGATCGCCCATCGCCTGCATCAGGCCGAACAGTCCCGGGAGCAGATCCGCGCGATCTCGCTGGAGTACCCGGAGATCACCATTGAAGACGCCTACGCCGTCCAACGCGAATGGGTCAGCCTGAAAATCGCCGAAGGCCGCGTGCTGAAGGGCCACAAGATTGGCCTCACCTCGAAAGCGATGCAGGCCAGCTCGCAGATCAGCGAGCCGGACTACGGCGCGCTGCTGGACGACATGTTCTTCCATGACGGCAGCGACATCCCCGTCGATCGCTTTATCGTCCCGCGCATCGAAGTAGAGCTGGCCTTCGTGCTGGCAAAACCGCTGCGCGGCCCGAACTGCACGATCTTCGACGTCTACAACGCCACGGACTACGTCATTCCCGCGCTGGAGCTGATCGACGCCCGCTGCCACAACGTTGATCCGGAAACCCAGCGCCCGCGCAAGGTCTTCGACACTATCTCCGATAACGCCGCCAACGCCGGGGTGATTCTCGGTGGGCGTCCGATTAAACCCGACGAGCTGGATCTGCGCTGGATCTCCGCCCTGCTCTACCGCAACGGCGTGATCGAAGAGACCGGCGTTGCCGCAGGCGTGCTTAACCACCCGGCGAACGGCGTGGCGTGGCTGGCGAACAAGCTGGCGCCGTACGA
Source organism: Enterobacter chuandaensis (assembly GCF_039718975.1). Lineage (NCBI taxonomy): Bacteria > Pseudomonadati > Pseudomonadota > Gammaproteobacteria > Enterobacterales > Enterobacteriaceae > Enterobacter > Enterobacter chuandaensis. The sequence continues at coordinate 698,896 of NZ_CP097173.1, read as the reverse complement.
CGTGCAGCTTGAGCCGGGGCAAATCATCCTCGGCGGCTCGTTTACCCGCCCGGTGCCCGCCAGCAGAGGCGACACCTTCCACGTCGACTACGGCAACATGGGCTCCATCAGCTGCCGCTTTGTTTAGGAGAGGACCATGCAAAACGCATTCAAAGCGGCGCTGCAGGCGGGCCGCCCGCAAATCGGTTTATGGCTGGGGCTGACCAGCAGCTACAGCGCCGAGCTGCTGGCGGGGGCAGGCTTCGACTGGCTGCTGATCGACGGCGAGCACGCGCCGAACAGTGTGCAAACCGTGTTAACCCAATTACAGGCCATCGCCCCTTATCCCAGCCAGCCGGTGGTACGCCCGTCGTGGAACGATCCGGTGCAGATCAAACAGCTGCTGGACGTGGGCGCGCAAACCCTGCTGGTGCCGATGGTGCAAAACGCCAACGACGCGCGGCTGGCGGTGCGTGCCACCCGCTACCCGCCTGCGGGTATTCGCGGCGTCGGCAGTGCCCTGGCGCGCGCCTCGCGCTGGAACCGCATTCCGGATTACCTGCAGCAGGCTAACGACGCTATGTGCGTGCTGGTGCAGATTGAAACCCGCGAGGCGCTGAAAAACCTGCCGCAGATCCTGGACGTGGAAGGCGTCGACGGCGTGTTTATCGGCCCGGCGGATCTGAGCGCCGACATGGGCTTTGCGGGTAACCCGCAGCACCCGGAAGTGCAGGCCGCCATCGAGCAGGCGATCGCGCAGATCCGTGCGGCGGGTAAAGCCCCCGGCATCCTGATGGCGAACGAACAGCTGGCGAAACGCTACCTTGAACTCGGCGCACGGTTTGTCGCCGTTGGCGTCGACACCACCCTGCTCGCCCGTAGCGCCGAAGCGCTGGCGGCGCGCTTTATCGAACAACCGGTTACGTCAGTAAATAACAATAAATCCGTCTACTAAACGTAAGATCTGGAGCGCAGCATGACGACCTCAACCCTGCAAGATAAGAAAGCTATAGAACATCGCGCGATCAACAAGCTGTTCCGTCGTTTGATCGTGTTTCTCTTTATCCTGTTCGTTTTCTCATTTCTCGATCGCATCAATATCGGCTTTGCCGGGCTGACGATGGGCAAAGATCTGGGCCTCACGTCGACCATGTTTGGCCTCGCCGCGACGCTGTTTTACGTCACCTACGTGCTGTGCGGGATCCCGAGCAACATCATGCTGGCGAAGATCGGCGCACGCCGCTGGATCGCCGGGATCATGGTGGTGTGGGGCATCGCCTCCACCTGCACCATGTTCGCCACCAGCCCGGAAACGCTCTACGTCCTGCGCATGCTGGTGGGCATCGCCGAAGCCGGTTTTCTGCCTGGGATCCTGGTCTACCTCACCTGGTGGTTCCCCGCGTATCACCGCGCCCGCGCCAACGCGCTGTTTATGATCGCCATGCCGGTAACCATGATGCTCGGCTCGATCCTCTCCGGGTATATCCTGGCGATGGACGGCCTGTGGAACCTGAAGGGCTGGCAGTGGCTGTTCTTGCTGGAAGGGCTGCCGTCGGTGGTGCTCGGCGTGGTGACCTGGTTTTACCTCAACGACACGCCGGATCAGGCTACCTGGCTGGATGAAGACGAAAAGCAGGCGCTGAAAACGATGATCGCCCGCGAGCAGGAAATGGCCATTGCGCATGCCGTCACGCCGCGATCGACGCTGCGCGAGGTGCTTACGCCCGCCGTGCTGCTCTACACGCTGGCCTACTTCTGTCTGACCAATACGCTGAGTGCGATCAACATCTGGACGCCGCAGATCCTGCAAAGCTTCAACACGGGGAGCAGCAATATCGTCATCGGCCTGCTGGCGGCGATCCCGCAGTTTTGCACCATCCTCGGGATGATCTGGTGGAGTCGCCGCTCCGACAGGCTGAAAGAGCGAAAAAAGCACACCATCCTGCCGTACCTGTTTGCAGCGGCGGGATGGATGCTGGCCTCCGCGACGGATCACAGCCTGATCCAGCTGCTTGGCATCATCATGGCCTCAACCGGATCGTTTACCGCCATGGCGATATTCTGGACCACGCCGGACCAGGTTATTAGCCTGCAGTCCCGCGCGGTGGCGCTGGCGGTGATCAACGCCATCGGCAACGTCGGATCCGCCGTCAGCCCGCTGCTGATTGGGATCCTGCGCGACGCGACCGGCAGCTTCAGCTCCGGGCTGTGGTTCGTGGCCGGGCTGCTGGTGGTCGGTGCGCTGGTGCTGACGCGCATTCCGATGACGCAGCGGGATCAACAGAGGAACGATCATGTGCCAGAGCCCCATCGCCAACATTGATATCAGCAAGGAATACGACGAGAGTCTGGGCACCGACGATGTGCACTACCAGTCGTTTGCCCGCATGGCGGCCTTTTTTGGCCGCGACATGCAGGCGCATCGTCACGACCAGTATTTTCAGATGCACTTTCTCGATACCGGGCAGATTGAGCTCCAGCTCGACGATCACCGCTACTCGGTGCAGGCCCCGCTCTTCGTCCTCACGCCGCCGTCGGTGCCGCACGCGTTTATCACCGAATCCGACAGCGACGGGCACGTGCTGACGGTGCGCGAGGATCTGATCTGGCCGCTGCTGGAGGTGCTCTACCCCGGCACGCGGGAAGCGTTCGGCCTGCCGGGGATCTGCCTGTCGCTTGCCGACAAACCTGACGAGCTGACGGCGCTGAAGCACTACTGGCAGCTGATCGCCCGGGAATCCACGGCACAGCTGCCGGGGCGCGAGCACACGCTGGTTCTGCTGGCGCAGGCGGTGTTTACCCTGCTGCTGCGCAACGCGAAGCTCGACGACCACGCGGCCAGCGGCATGCGCGGTGAGCTGAAGCTGTTCCAGCGCTTCAATCAGCTGATTGACGTGCATTACCACGAACACTGGACGGTGCCGGAATACGCCAGCGAGCTGCACCTCACCGAATCCCGCCTGACCGACATCTGCCGCCGCTTCGCCAACCGCCCGCCGAAGCGGCTGATCTTCGACCGCCAGCTGCGCGAGGCCAGACGCCTGCTGCTGTTTTCCGACAGCACAGTGAGCGAAATTGCCTGGCAGCTGGGGTTTAAAGATCCAGCCTATTTCGCCCGGTTTTTCAATCGTCTGACGGGCTGCTCGCCGAGTGCGTATCGGGCGCAGAAAGTACCGATTTCCTGAACACATCACGGTTCGTAGGGCGGGTAAGCGCAGCGCCACCCGCCGAAAACCCGCACAGATCACAAATCCCCTCACCACCCGAAAAGTACCCGCCGTTGTCCTAATCGTCCCTTCACGTTACGCCCCTCTCAGGCTTCAATTAAACAACAAAAACAAAACATAAATTTAACAACACTATTCCGATACGAGGTCCCTATGAAGCCTGAAGAGTTCCGCGCTGATGCCAAACGTCCGTTAACCGGTGAAGAGTATTTAAAAAGCCTGCAGGACGGCCGTGAGATTTATATCTACGGCGAGCGCGTCAAAGACGTCACCACCCATCCGGCGTTTCGCAACGCGGCGGCCTCCATCGCGCAGATGTACGACGCGCTGCACAAGCCGGACATGCAGGACACGCTGTGCTGGGGCACCGACACCGGTAGCGGCGGCTACACCCACAAGTTCTTCCGCGTGGCGAAAAGCGCCGACGACCTGCGCCAGCAGCGCGACGCCATCGCCGAGTGGTCGCGCCTGAGCTACGGCTGGATGGGCCGCACGCCGGACTACAAAGCCGCGTTCGGCTGCGCGCTCGGCGCTAACCCGTCCTTCTACGGCCAGTTCGAGCAGAACGCCCGGAACTGGTACACCCGCATTCAGGAGACCGCCCTGTACTTCAACCACGCCATCGTCAACCCGCCGATCGACCGCCACAAGCCGGCGGACGAGGTGAAGGACGTCTACATCAAGCTGGAGAAAGAGACCGATGCCGGGATTATCGTCAGCGGTGCGAAAGTCGTCGCAACCAACTCGGCGCTGACCCACTACAACATGATCGGCTTCGGCTCCGCGCAGGTGATGGGCGAAAACCCGGACTTCGCGCTGATGTTCGTCGCGCCGATGGATGCCGAAGGCGTGAAGCTGATCTCCCGCGCCTCGTACGAGATGGTGGCAGGCGCAACCGGCTCCCCGTATGACTATCCGCTTTCCAGCCGCTTCGACGAGAACGACGCGATCCTGGTGATGGATAACGTGCTGATCCCGTGGGAAAACGTGCTGATCTACCGCGATTTCGACCGCTGCCGTCGCTGGACGATGGAGGGCGGCTTCGCCCGCATGTACCCGCTGCAGGCCTGCGTGCGCCTGGCGGTGAAGCTCGACTTCATCACCGCCCTGCTGAAAAAATCCCTTGAGTGCACCGGCACCCTGGAGTTCCGCGGCGTGCAGGCGGATCTCGGCGAAGTGGTGGCCTGGCGCAATATGTTCTGGGCGCTGAGCGACTCCATGTGCTCCGAAGCCACCCCGTGGGTGAATGGCGCGTATCTGCCGGATCACGCGGCGCTGCAGACCTACCGCGTCATGGCCCCGATGGCCTACGCGAAGATCAAGAACATCATCGAGCGTAACGTCACCTCCGGGCTGATCTACCTGCCGTCCAGCGCCCGGGATCTGAACAACCCGCAGATCGATCAGTATCTGGCGAAGTACGTGCGCGGATCTAACGGTATGGATCACGTCGAACGCATCAAGATTTTAAAGCTGATGTGGGACGCCATCGGCAGCGAGTTTGGTGGCCGTCACGAGCTGTACGAAATCAACTACTCCGGCAGCCAGGATGAGATCCGCCTGCAGTGTCTGCGTCAGGCGCAAAGCTCCGGGAACATGGACAAGATGATGGCAATGGTCGACCGCTGCATGTCCGAGTACGACCAGCACGGCTGGACGGTACCGCACCTGCACAACAACACCGATATCAACATGCTGGATAAGCTGCTGAAATAGCGCAGCGGGAGGTTGCAATGCATTCAGATGAACAACGCCTGCGTTTTCGCGACGCAATGAGCAGCCTGTCGGCGGCGGTCAACGTGGTCACCACCGAGGGCGAGTCGGGCCGCTGCGGCATTACCGCTACCGCCGTCTGCTCGGTGACGGACACCCCACCGTCGGTGATGGTCTGCATCAACGCCAACAGCGCCATGAACCCGGTCTTTCAGGGCAACGGCAAGCTGTGCATCAACGTGCTGAACCACGAGCAGGAGATCATGGCCCGCCACTTCGCCGGGATGACGGGGATGGCCATGGAGGAGCGCTTTGCCCTCTCCTGCTGGCAGAAAGGCCCGCTGGGGCAGCCGGTGCTGAAAGGCGCGCTGGCGAGCCTCGAAGGCGAGATTAGCCAGGTACAAACCATCGGCACGCATCTGGTTTATCTTGTCGAAGTGAAAAACATCATTCTGAGCGACGCGGGACACGGCCTGATCTACTTCAAACGCCGTTTCCACCCGGTCATGATGGAGCTTGAAGCTGCCGTTTAACGCCCTCCCGCGCTGGCCTTTTCCGGCCAGCGCCGCTTTCTGCAAAAACTCCTAAGGTTTCCGCTAAATCACGCCGTTATATAACCATAAGATAAATTTTCTGTGCCTGAATACTGACATCTCTGGTCAGGGCTACCCGCATCATTCAGCGCATACCTAATATACAGGAAGACCTTATGGCTAAAACGACGCGGAGCCGCTCGGCTGAACGTCTGGTCGATATTCTCCTTGAGCTACATTTACACGGTGTGGTGAACCGCAGTGCGTTAATGGAGAAATTTAAAATTACCGAGCGTACCGTCTACCGGGATTTAAATGCGCTCTCGCCCATTGTTGAACATACCGGTAATGGGCTATATCGGCTGATCCATTCGGCGCAATCTCCCGGCGGGCCAGGGTTACATCATACTCTGGCTAACTTTCTGAATGCTGACAATTTTTTCCCTGAAAGAAATATGGACTTTTGGCAAAAGCTGGAAACGCGTGTTGACGAAAACCATATTCTTATCCTCGGTAATGACGCAGAGCACACGGTACAGCGTGATATCCGCCGCCATTTAGCGAAAATTGAAAAATCAATTAAGAACCATAATGTCTGCCAGATTGTTTATAAGGGCAAAACCCGTCTGATTAATCCCTATAAACTCATTAACAAAAAAAACATATGGTATTTACAAGCTACCGAAAATAGCCGGTTGAAATCCTTTTCATTGAGTCAGATTAGCTGGTTTGATATTCAAAAAACCGTTTTTACCCCAGAAGAAAATGTGCGTGAACTGCTGGAAAAAAGCCTCGACCCGTGGGTGTCAGAAAATACTTTCACAGTGAAAATATTCATCAAAGATAATATTTCACATTACTTCCTGCGCCGCGATCTTCTGCCGGAACAGGAGCTGCTGGAGGAGCGGCGCGGCGGCGTCACGCTGCGCTGCCAGGCGGCACACGAAAATCAGATCCTACCGCTGCTGTTCTACTGGCTGCCGAACATTCAGATTCTGGAACCGCACTGGCTGAAGGAGAAGCTCATAAAGACGCTGGAAAACTACCTGACGATGGAATGCAGCCCAGAAAACCACGTGATCTCAATCACATAATTTCCCCGACCCGCGGCGAGCCTGAACCACTCGCCGCGTCCTTTGACCGCTCACCCGGCACTTTCAACCACTCACTCATTTACCGTCCTTTACACGCGCGCGGATCTGGCACGATCGCTCCAGCATTAATCAATACCTCCTCACAACGAACCCTGACCCTTTTTTCTTTACATAAAAAACCAGGTCTTACTATGGATACTAAAAAACTACTTAAGCACGTGCCCTGGGCCTTACTCGGGATCCTCGGCGCTTTTTGTCTGGCGGTTGTCGCATTACGCCGGGGCGAACACGTAAGCGCCCTGTGGATCGTAGTCGCGTCGGTCTCCGTCTATCTTGTGGCTTATCGCTACTACAGCTTGTACATCGCGCAGAAGGTCATGAAGCTCGACCCGACGCGCGCCACCCCGGCGGTCATTAACAACGACGGCCTGAACTACGTGCCAACCAACCGCTACGTGCTGTTTGGTCACCACTTTGCCGCCATTGCAGGCGCGGGCCCGCTGGTCGGCCCGGTGCTGGCCGCGCAAATGGGCTACCTGCCGGGTACGCTCTGGCTGCTGGCGGGCGTGGTGCTGGCGGGGGCGGTGCAGGACTTTATGGTGCTGTTTATCTCCTCGCGCCGTAACGGTTCGTCGCTGGGTGAAATGATCAAAGAAGAGATGGGCCGCGTGCCGGGCACTATCGCCCTCTTCGGCTGCTTCCTGATCATGATCATCATCCTCGCGGTGCTGGCGCTGATCGTGGTGAAAGCGCTGGCCGAAAGTCCGTGGGGCGTCTTCACCGTCTGTTCTACCGTACCGATTGCGCTGTTCATGGGCATCTATATGCGCTTCCTGCGCCCTGGCCGCGTGGGTGAAGTGTCGGTCATCGGTATCGTGCTGCTGGTCGCCTCCATCTACTTCGGCGGCGTGATTGCCCACGATCCGTACTGGGGCCCGGCGCTGACCTTTAAAGACACCACCATCACATTCGCGCTGATCGGGTACGCGTTTATCTCTGCCCTGCTGCCGGTGTGGCTGATTCTGGCTCCGCGTGACTACCTGGCGACCTTCCTGAAAATCGGCGTCATCGTCGGGCTGGCGATCGGGATTGTGATCATCAACCCTGAGCTGAAAATGCCAGCGGTGACCCAGTACATCGACGGCACCGGTCCGCTGTGGAAAGGCGCTCTGTTCCCATTCCTGTTTATTACCATCGCCTGCGGTGCCGTGTCTGGCTTCCACGCGCTGATCGCCTCCGGCACCACGCCGAAGCTGATGGCTAACGAAACCGACGCGCGCTTTATCGGTTACGGCGCAATGCTGATGGAGTCCTTCGTGGCGATCATGGCGCTGGTTGCGGCGTCGATTATCGAGCCGGGCCTGTATTTTGCGATGAACACGCCGCCAGCGGGTCTGGGCATCACCATGCCAAACCTGCATGAGATGGGCGGGGAAAATACCGCGCTGATTCTGGCGCAGCTGAAAGACGCCAGCGCACACGCGGCGGCAACCGTCAGCTCCTGGGGCTTCGTGATCTCGCCTGAGCAGATCATGCAGACCGCGAAAGACATCGGCGAACCGTCCGTGCTGAACCGCGCAGGTGGCGCACCGACGCTGGCCGTGGGTATTGCACACGTGTTCCACAAAGTGCTGCCGTGGGCGGACATGGGCTTCTGGTACCACTTCGGTATTCTGTTTGAAGCGCTGTTCATCCTCACCGCGCTGGATGCCGGTACCCGTGCGGGCCGCTTCATGCTGCAGGACCTGCTCGGTAACTTCGTGCCGTTCCTGAAGAAAACCGACTCTCTGGTAGCGGGCGTGCTCGGTACGGCTGGCTGCGTGGGCCTGTGGGGCTACCTGCTGTATCAGGGCGTTGTCGACCCGCTCGGCGGCGTGAAGAGCCTGTGGCCGCTGTTCGGTATTTCTAACCAGATGCTGGCCGCCGTTGCCCTGGTGCTCGGTACCGTCGTCCTCGTGAAGATGAAACGCACCAAATACATCTGGGTAACCGTCGTTCCTGCGCTGTGGCTGCTGCTCTGCACCACCTGGGCGCTGGGCCTGAAGCTGTTCAGCACCAACCCGCAGCTTGAAGGCTTCTTCTTCATGGCTAACCAGTACAAAGAGAAGATTGCCGCAGGCGGCGCGGATCTGACCGCGCAGCAGATTGCCAACATGAACCATATCGTGGTGAACAACTACACCAACGCGGGTCTGAGCATTCTGTTCCTGGTGGTGGTGTACAGCATTATCTTCTACGGCATCAAAACCTGGATGAAAGTGCGCAACACCGAAGGCCGTACGGATAAAGAAACCCCGTACGTGCCGGTACCGGAAGGCGGCGTGAAGACCTCTTCACACCACTAAAACAATGGCGGGTGGCGCTGCGCTGACCCGCCCTACAACGGTACTGTAGGCCCGGATCGCTGTGCGCCACCGGGCTTTTTCTTATCAGGACACGTTATGTTTGGTAATTTAGGCGAAGCAAAAAAATATCTCGGTCAGGCGGCAAAAATGCTGATTGGCATTCCGGACTATGACAACTACGTTGAACATATGAAGACCAACCATCCGGATAAGCCGTACATGACCTATAAAGAATTCTTCCGCGAGCGGCAGGAAGCGCGCTACGGCGGAAGTGGAGAAGGCGGCGTCCGCTGCTGCTAAAGGAGAAACCATGACCCCGATTGCCGTTACCCTGCTGACCGGTTTCCTCGGCGCCGGTAAAACAACCCTGCTACGCCACATCCTGAATGAACAGCACGGCTTCAAAATCGCCGTCATCGAAAACGAATTTGGCGAAGTCTCCGTTGACGATCAATTAATCGGCGACCGCGCCACGCAGATCAAAACCCTGACCAACGGCTGCATCTGCTGCACCCGCTCTAACGAATTAGAAGACGCCCTGCTGGACCTGCTCGACAGCCGCGATCGCGGCGAGATCGACTTCGACCGCCTGGTGATCGAGTGCACCGGCATGGCCGACCCCGGCCCGATTATTCAGACCTTTTTCTCTCACGCGATCCTCTGCCAACGCTACCTGCTGGACGGCGTGATTGCCCTGGTCGACGCGGTCCACGCCGACGAGCAGATGAACCAGTTCACCATCGCCCAGTCCCAGGTAGGCTACGCCGACCGAATCCTGCTGACCAAAACCGACGTGGCGGGCGGAAGCGAAAAACTGCGCGAGCGCCTGACGCGCATCAACTCCCGCGCGCCGATTTACACGGTGACGCATGGCGACATCGATCTGTCCCAGCTATTTAACACCAACGGCTTTATGCTGGAGGAGAACGTCACCGCGAAACCGCGCTTCCACTTTATGGGAGACAAGCAAAACGACGTAGCGTCGATTGTGGTGGAGCTGGACTACCCGGTGGACATCAGCGAAGTTTCGCGCGTGATGGAGAACCTGCTGCTGTCGTTTGCCGACAAGCTGCTGCGCTACAAAGGAATGCTGTGGATCGACGGCGAGCCAAACCGCCTGCTGTTCCAGGGCGTGCAGCGCCTGTACAGCGCCGACTGGGATCGCCCGTGGGGCGATGAAGCGCCGCACAGCGTGATGGTGTTTATTGGAATACAGCTGCCGGAGGAAGAAATCCGGGCAGCGTTTGCAGGGCTGAAGAAATAAACAATTGCTCCCTTATAATCCTGTAAGGGAGCGCGTTCCCCTAAAGCAAATTCCGCGCTTCACTCTTTCTGTTTGCAATATTGTCTGTTAATGTCCTTAACAATAATGAAATCCTGCTTAGATTAATATTCACGACAATATTAATTGCGCAGAGTTATTCTATTCATGAATTGGTAGGCATCACATGGCACTCATTATTCCCACAATCAGCAGCTGTAGCGAGAAAATCACGGCAGGAGAAAAAAGGCTGGCAAGAATCCTGGAAGGGGGCCTCAGCGAACAGTGTACCTGCTGGTATGACACCCGAATGGGCGATAAGCAAGAGCATCCTGACTTTGTGATTCTCGCCCCCGAAAAAGGTTTGCTGTTTATAGAAGTCAAAGACTGGTTTATCACAAAAATAAAGTCGGCCAACAAAACGCATATTCACTATGAAACCAAAAACGGCGTTGAGCCGTTGAAAAACCCACTCGAACAGGTTCGACAATATACCTTTAACACCATTGGCAGTCTGAAAAACGATCCTCTGCTTCGTCAACAACAAGGGGATTATGAAGGCAGCTTTATTATGCCGTATGGATATGGTGTTTATTTGAGCAACATCACCCGGGCACAGCTGGAAAAGAGTTTTACTCCCGAAGCATTAGAAGAAATACTGCCCGCCAGCCAGGTGATTTGCAAAGATGAGCTGACCGAGTTTATGACCCGAGAACAAATCTCCGCCCGGCTCGAATCCCTCCTCAAACATCGCTTTATTCATCACACAACACCACAGCAACTCGACCGCATCCGATGGCATCTTTATCCCGATGTCCGCATTAACCCATCGGTCACGCGGGTTGACCTGGATAATTTTACGTTCAACACCCCTGATGTGGTATGCATGATGGACAGGAACCAGGAACAACTCGCCAGAAGTATGGGGACGGGACACCGGGTCATTCATGGTGTGGCAGGATCAGGCAAAACGCTCATTTTGTATCACCGCTGCATCGAGCTCGCCAACAATATAGAAAACACCAAACCGATACTGGTGATTTGCTATAACATTACGCTGGCCAAAAAGCTCAAAGCGCAGCTCGAACAGCACAGCCTGAGGCTTCCTGTCGAGGTTATCCATTTTCACGCCTGGTGTTATCAACAATTAAACGCGCATCGACGTCTTCCCCCCAGGAGCAAAAACTTTATTGAGCTGATGGAAAATGCGCTGACGGTGGCATTTGAAGAGGGCATTATCAAACCGGAACAGTACAGCGCCGTTTTGATAGATGAAGGACATGATTTTAAGCCGGAATGGCTAAGAATACTCGCTAAGATGCCGGACGATAAAGATAGCTCCCTGCTTTTCCTCTATGATGACGCTCAGTCAATTTATCAGAAAAAGAAAGCTCTCGATTTTACCCTTTCCAGCGTCGATATAAAGGCGCAGGGCCGCACCACTATTCTGGATACCAATTATCGCAACACCCGGCAAATACTCCATTTTGCCAGCAGTATTGCTTTTAATTATCTCAATAATCACATTGAAGATTCCCTCAAATACCAGCTGCCCGCCGCAGGTGGACTGTCCGGAAACTATCCGGCGCTGGCAAGCTTTGATAATCAGGACGAGGAGATTACACGTGTTCTGGATTGGGTCACTGAGCAGCGACAACAGGGGGTTGCCTGGTCGGAAATCGCTATACTCTGCCCCTCAACTTACAGCATTTCGGGTATGCTCGGACCAAGGCTCGAAGCCCGCAAGATCCCCTACCAGATGATTGTTTCCAGCGATGATAAAAAACACTGGTCACCACAGAATGATTTCCTCTGCGTAATGCCGCTGCCAAGCAGTAAGGGTCTTGAATTTCAATCGGTCGCCATTATGGATGCCGCAAAGGAAAGGGATGAAGAAGATTTGAGCGATGATATTAAGCGACTGTATGTCGGATTTACCCGCGCGCGCCAGAATCTTCTGGTGACCATGCACGGAACCGGAAGTCTGCGCGATCATCTGGTCGAGACCTGGGAAAAGAGCGTTAAGACGGTCTAGCTGCCCAGTAAGCAGCGGACATCCCCTCTCCCCTTTGGGGAGAGGGTTAGGGTGAGGGGTAAGCCCGGGTATTATTTCACCGCCTCCGGCAGCGTCACAATCCACAGCTCGCTGTCCGATTCCGGCTTCTTCAGCGGCTTCACGTTGAGCGTGGTTTCCACCGGTTTATCATCCAGCGTCAGCGTGCCCTCCGCGTTCACCCGATAATCCTTGAGCTTTTTGCCCTCGACCGGGTGCTGCATCGCCACCTTCACGCCAAAGTCGTTATCGTTCGCCACCGCAAGCGTTTTGCTGTCAATTAGCGCCAGCCCTTCAGCCTTCTCCTGCTGCCAGCCCAGCGCGCGCAGATCGACAACCTGCGTTTTTGCAGCAAGGTCAATGCCGCGCTGCGCCAGGGTTTTCTCATCATCAAACTCCGGGTACTCGCCCGGCTTGTCGAAGGCGGTCAGGTCACTCGCCTTGCTGAGATCCACCTTGTAGATGAGGTTACGCATCGCGTCGTTTTTATCCTCACCCTGCTCAATTAACAGGATATGCTGGTCATCCAGCGCCACAATGTCGCCGATTTTGGCATCGCTGTTTTTGCTGTAGGCCGCGCTGTCGATGGGGTAGCCATACATCGCCGTTTTCCCGGTTGCCGGGTCGAAGCTCACCAGACGCGTAAACAGCGCCTGCTTTTTGCTCTTGCCGTCGATATCCAGCGTGCTTTGCACGGCGGCGATAATCCGCCCGTCCGGCATCCGGGTCAGGCCTTCAAAGCCCCGGTTCGGCTGGCGCCATTTGATAACGTTTGGCAGACCACCCGCGATGGATTTTTCCCCTTCTGCCGCCTGCGGCCCGTGGATCGCCAGAATTTTCCCTTTGCTGTCGACGTTAATCAGGAACGGGCCATACTCGTCGCACAGCCAGTAGCCGCCTTTGCCGTCCGGGGTGATGCCTTCCGTGTCCAGCCCGCGGTTGTCACCTTTCAGGATCTTAAGGGTATCGCTGAACGCCACCTCATTGGTGGAGCCAATTACGCCGCTTTGCAGCGGCAGGCCGTTAATCTCGCCTTTATCATCATGCAACGGACGGGCGTCGACAGCCTCAGCTTTGCCGTTCTGGACGCGGATGGTCATCAGCAGCGGCGCGAAATCCGGCGTGACAAAAATTTTGGCTTCGTTTTTACCCATTTTTGGCGCATCTGCGTTTGGACCGCGATCGGTCACGGTCGCAAAGGTCAGGGCATCGCCCTGCTTGCCCGTAAACAGCAGCCCGGAGCCAATCCCTACCGGGAGCCCATTCGGAAACGCGCTGGCAAACGCGCCGCTGTATTTCACGTGTGAGCCGTCGGGGAAGCTGACGACATAGCGCTCAGCGGTGGGCTGCGCCGCCAGGCCAGAGAAAGAGAGCGCACAACCGATAAGCACAGGAATGATTTTTCTTTTCATATTGTTAGCATCCAGAAAGTGAAGCCCACAACGTAATGAACAAACGTGTCAGAAAAATGACATGGAAAGGAAACGCGGCCTGGCATCTGAACGAATATTGACCATAAATATGTAAAAATTTGTTTTTTTTATGTGATTTTAGAAATTGAATTGGAAATTATTAGAAACCCAATTAATGCATCTCAAATCACTTTCCCCGGCTCGTTCAGAGTTCGTTTAGTCAAAAAAGTAAACTGTTCCTCAACGCCTGAAATTTGCGCATTGACACCCCCACAACCCAACTTCAGCGTTACAAATAAAAATAAAAAAATTAACAATTACAGCATAAAAAGTCGATTTGCATCACATTTGCAGTCATAAACATCGCTTGTTAAGGTGCCCTCAGATTAATTTGATGACGAGGCATGAAACATGAAAAAACTGAATATCCTTCTTCTTTCTGCGCTGACCGCCATCTCGGGTTCCGCACTGGCAATGGGCGGCAGCGTTGAGCAGGGTAAAAACTTTACTAACCTCAACCTGGAAATGGGCAAATCCTCATCCGGTATTTATCTCGAAAGCAACTGGCTGAAAAACACCGATGATGGTACCCAGACAGGTGGCGTGGGCGCAGGCTATAACCTGGGTCTTGGCCCGGTAATGCTGAACGCGGGCGCAAAGGCCATCTACATCGGCCCGAAAAAAGGCGATAACGGCGTGGCGTTCCCGATTGGCGGTGGCGTAAACGTTGCCCTGACCGACAGCATCCACGTTTACGGTGAAGGCTATGTGGCGCCAGAAGGCCTGAACAACAGCGTGAAAAACTACGTGGAAGCCAACGGCGGCGTAAGCTGGACGCCGATTACGCCAGTAACCCTGAAAGTGGGCTACCGCCACGTAAGCGTGGACGGCAAAGATGGTCGTCCTGGCCACACGCTGATTGACGGCGCATATGTAGGCGGTGGAGTGACCTTCTGATGAAACACCGCATTACCGCGCTTTGCGTTCTGAGCCTCACGCTGATGCTCACCGGCTGCGTCCAGTACAAATGGGTAAAACCGGGCGTCAGCGACGCTGAGATGAATAAAAAGCTCACGGAATGCGAAGCGCAGGCGCTGATTGATTTGCCCCCGGACAACGTGGTGACCGGTTCGAGCTCCGAAAAAACGGACAAAAAGAACAAGAAAAAGGATATTTCCACGAGCTACACGGTTGAAGACGCGAATGAATATCGCCGGGATACGTTAGTCGACAGCTGCATGTTCAAAAGCGGCTGGGACAAGATCGAAGTCCAGTAATCAACTGAAAAAAAACCTGCCGACCGGCAGGTTTTTTATGACCGCTTACTGACGCACCACCACCAGCTTCTGGTTCACAAACTCTTTGATCCCCAGATCCGACAGCTCGCGTCCGTAGCCGGAGCGCTTCACGCCGCCGAACGGCAGCTCTGCTGCGGTATCGGTGAGCCAGTTGATGTACACCATCCCGGTCTCGATCCGCGACGCCATTTTCTTCGCGCGCTCGATGTCCTGGCTGAACACCGCCCCGCCCAGGCCATAATGGGAGTCGTTCGCCAGCGCGACCGCCTCGTCGTCGTTTTTCACCACGTACATCTGCGCCACCGGGCCGAAGAACTCTTCGAAGTACGCCGGGTTGTCGCGGGAGATATTCGTCAGGATCGTCGGTTCGAAGAAGCTCCCGTCGCGCTGCACCGGCTTGCCGCCATAGTGCAGCGTGGCACCGTTTTTCACCGCCTCGTTAACCTGTTTGGTCAGCGTTTCCAGTGCATCTTTAGACGACAGCGGACCCAGCGTGGTGCTCTCGTCCAGCGGATCGCCAATCTTCACCTGCTTAAACGCCTCGGTGAATTTGCTCAGGAAAGCATCCGCAATCTTTTCATGCAGAATAAAGCGTTTCGCCGCGGTACAAACCTGCCCGGCGTTGTTGAGTCGGGCATTCACGCCAATCTTAACGGCCTTCTCAAGGTCCGCGTCATCCAGCACCACGAACACGTCGTTACCGCCCAGCTCGAGTGTGGATTTCTTGATATGCTTCGCCGCCTGCGCGGCCACCACGCTGCCTGCCTTTTCAGAACCGGTTAGCGCTGCGCCCTGCACACGATCGTCTGCGATGATATTCGCCACCTGTTCAGACGAGATAAACAGGTTGGTCCACGCCCCTTCCGGCGCGCCCGCCTCGCGCACCAGATGTGCAAACGTTTCGGCGCAGTGCGGCACGATGCTGGCATGTTTGGCGATCACCGGATTACCCGCCGCCAGGTTTGGCGCCAGAACGCGCATCAGCTGGTAGTACGGGAAGTTCCATGGCTCGACGGCCATCAGCACGCCAATGGGGTGATGCTCCACCCATGCTTCCCCGAGTTCAGAGTCGTACTTCACCGGGGCGAGGAACTGCTTCGCGTTGTCGGCGTAGTAGCGGGCGATCTGCGCGCACAGCTTCACCTCGCCGCGGCTTTGTTCGATGAGCTTACCCATCTCCTGGCTGGCAATCTTCGCCAGATCCTCCACGCGCTCGTCGATCAGGTCGGCGAGCTTATGCAGCACCGGCAGACGCTGGCTGATGTCGCCTTTCGCCCAGTCCGAATGGTAAAGCGCATCGGCCGCCTTGAGCGCCGCTTCGATATCCGCGTCGGTATGTGAGGGGTATTCTTTGATGAGCTGGTTAGTGGCAGGATTTACTGTCTGATAAGCCATATCGAATCTCCATGTTTTACCGCTTAGGGTATTAAGGGTAGTCAACATGACTGGCTGTGGACGTAAAGTTGGGTATATCCGGAAGGTTCTGAGTTAAGCAGTGCCGGGTGGTTCGCTGACGTGGGAGCCGGGGCTAATCGAGGTTGGAAGGTAGGTGCAATGGCGGTTAGTGGAAAATATACGCTGAGATAGCGGGCAGCCTGATGCTGCCCGTTGCTTATTTTTTGTTTTGATCGCGCAGCATTGCTTCACGTAAAATGGCATTGAGCCGCGTCTGGTAACCTTTGCCAGGCCGTTTAAGCCACTCCATCACGTCAGCGTCAATGCGTACCGACGCCTGAGTTTTGAGGGGTCGATAGAACTTCCCTCGCACTGCCCCTGACCACTGTTCATCCCCCGTAGCAGGGATATCGCTGTAATCAATCTCTGCTTCCGATTTTGCGGCTAGTGCTTTGAGCTCAGCCTCACGACGAGCACTAACCTCAGGCGCACTCCCGCGTTTATGTTTAACAATGCTCATAACGGCTCCTCTCTTTACGGTCCGCCTTTCGCGCGCTAATGATTCGAATGACTTCGTCACCACTTTCAAAACGTACCGTGTGTGCGACCATAATGACAATTAGACCATGTACAAGGCCAATGGTCTGCCAACGGAACTCTCCATTTTCATGACGATCCTGCAAAGATAAATGGTAAGGATCGTCAAACACCAGAACAGCCTCTTCAAAGCGGATCCCATGCTTAATTAGATTGCTTTTCGCTTTGTTGGTATCCCATTCAAACTCCGTTGGCATAGTGTACCCTTACTTTATTGTATATACAAAAAAGCATATACAAAACGTTCGTAAAATGAACCAGCCGACATCATCAAATTTCAATTTCTGAAGGCGCATTCCAGATACTGAAGTGCGAAGATTTCTCTCCTGCTTTGCACTTTCCCCCCGCTTCCCTCTATCCTTACCCCATGGAAAAAATCGCTGAACTCAAACGCGCCAAGCTCCTTGCGCTGTCGCTGCTGCTGGTTGCCGCCGCGGCGTTTATCACCACCCTGTTCCTGCCGCAGACCTTCTGGGTGCGCTGCGTGAAGGCCATTGCCGAGGCGGCGATGGTCGGCGCGCTGGCGGACTGGTTTGCGGTCGTCGCGCTGTTCCGCCGGGTGCCCATTCCGTTTATCTCGCGCCATACAGCAATTATCCCGCGCAATAAGAACCGGATCGGCGACAATCTCGGCCAGTTCGTGCAGGAGAAGTTTCTTGATACTCAGTCGCTGGTCGCGTTGATCCGCCGCTATGAGCCAGCGCAGATGATTGGCGCCTGGTTCAGCAAGCCCGACAACGCCCAGCGCGTCGGGCTGCATCTGATGCAGGTGATGAGCGGTTTTCTCGAACTCACCGACGACGGACGCATACAGCGCCTGCTTAAACGCGCGGTGCATAAGGCCATCGACAAGGTGGATTTCACCGAAACCAGCGCCGTGATGCTGGAGAGCATGACCAAAAACAACCGCCACCAGGTGCTGCTGGATGCGATCATCAACCGCCTGATAACCCTGATTCAGCGGGAAAGCACGCGTGACTTTATTGCCGATCAGATTGTCCACTGGCTGAAGACCGAACACCCGCGCAAAGCGATGGTACTGCCCACCGAGTGGCTGGGCGATCAAAGCGCAGAGATGGTATCGAACGCGGTGAACACGCTGCTGGATGATATCAGCCACGATCGCACGCACCAGATCCGTCAGGCGTTCGACCGCGCCACGCTGAAACTTATCGACAACCTGAAAAACGACCCGGAAATGGCGGCCAAAGCCGACAACATCAAGCACTACCTGAAAAACGACGAGGCGTTTAACCGCTATCTGGGGGAGATGTGGGCCGACCTGCGCCAGTGGCTGAAGGCGGATATGCAGAGCGAGGACTCACGCGTGAAGCAGCGCATCGCCAACGCCGGGCTGTGGTTTGGCGAAACGCTGTCTAACGATGCCAGCCTGCGCGCGTCGCTGAACGAGCATCTGGAGCAGGCCGCGCATCGCGTCGCACCGGATTTCGCCGCGTTCCTGACTCGCCATATCAGCGACACGGTGAAAAGCTGGGACGCCAGGGACATGTCCCGCCAGATTGAGCTTAACATCGGCAAAGACCTGCAGTTCATCCGCGTCAACGGCACGCTGGTGGGCGGGACGATTGGCCTGATCCTGTTTTTACTCTCGCAAGTCCCAACGCTTATCCACTGAGCGTCCTGAGGATCAACGCCTTCATGCTGGAAATAGCTGCATCGGCGGAGGCGCTCCCTTGATGCAGCGCGATCCCCAGTTCTCCTGCATCTGGCAGCAGGCGGTTGTCGACCTGTAACGTCTCGGGCAGACCAATACGCGTGCGGAGCGTCATGCCCAGCCCCGCGCTGACGCCCGCCCACAGTCCGCTCAGGCTATGGCTGGTAAAAGCGATACGCCAGGGAATACCTGCGCCATCCAGCGCCGCGATGGCCCGGCTTCGCAGGAGGCAGGGCGCGTCAAACATCACCAGCGGCAGCGGCTCACCTCGTTGCAGAAGTAGCTCAATGTCCTCGCGGGACCGGCAAATCCATACCAGCGGTTCGCTTCGCACATAGTCACCTTCTCGACCTTCCTGCCAGACCAGCGCCAGATCGAGTTCGTTTGTTGCCACGCCACGCAGCAGCGGCGGGTTGCGATCGACGCGTGCCGTCATGCGGAGCTCAGGATGTTGTCTGTGGAAATCGCCGAGGACCTTCGGCATCACGGACTCGCCAAAGTCCTCCTGCATACCCAGCCGCACCTCGCCCTGAAGCAACTCACCTCTGATAGCCCGAAGCGCTTCATCATTTAATGCCAGCATGCGCCGGGCGTAGCTCAGCAGAATTTCACCCTCTCGGGTCAGTGCCAGCGTACGCCCCTGCTTAACGGTCAGAGCCATGCCACACTGCTGCTCCAGCTTTTTTAAGTGGGCGCTGACCGCAGACGTGGATCGGCACAGCCTGTCCGCCGCCTCGGCAAAGCTTGCGGACTGAATCCCCTCTACAAAGCTGCGCAGCGCGTCCATGTCTAATGCTGAAAAGCGTTTATCCATATCATCCTCATTTTCAGGATATTCAGTCCTGAACATTGCGATTTTATTTATGGTGGCAGCCTGCGAGAGTGATTTCCAGACGACAGGAGGAATAAAAATGAGCACAACACTGAATCGCGACACGCTTGCGCAGGTTTCCCCTAAGCTGGCGGAACTGAGCCAGCAAGTACTTTTTGGCGATATCTGGCAACGTCCGCAGCTGGCCCCGCGGGACCGCAGTCTGATCACGCTTGCCGCGCTGGCAGCCCTGGGGCGCACCGCGCAGCTTCCCTGGCATATCGACTTCGCCCGGCAAAACGGCGTGACGGACGACGAAATAGCCGAAGCGTTTACCCATCTGGCGTTTTATGCAGGCTGGCCGGCCGCCGTCAGCGCGCTGAGCAGCCTTGCAGAGGAGAAACAATAATGCCGTTTGTTCGTATCATGACGGGTGATCGCTACAGCGAGATGCAGCAAAAGCAGATCTCGGACATTCTGCACCAGGCGCTGACGGAAACCTTCGCCGTTCCCGCGCAGGACAGATTCCATTTTTTTGAATGCTTCGCGGCCGGGGATCGATACATTGATCGGCACTATCTCAGCACGGGCAGAACGGAGGGGGCGATACTGTTTAATATCGTTGCTGGTAAGCCGAGGAGCACTGAACAGAAATCTGCCCTCTACCGCCAGCTGGCTGCGCAACTGAATGAGAAGATGGGGATTGAAGGTGGAGACGTGATGGTCGTTATCCAGTTTACGGCCGCTGAGGACTGGAGCTTCAGCGGCGGCAAACGCTATCATCCCTGAATGACGTAGCGCGTGGCGGCGAAGCGGTTCAGGATCAAATGCACCAGAAAGACCATCGTCAGCGTCGCCACCAGCGAAAAGGTGACGGAGGTGATGCGATAGAGATCGCTGAACACCAGGTCGCTGTCCGGGTGCATGTTTTGCCCGAACATAATGCCGATGGTGGTGATGCTGGAAAACCCCACGCCCGCGCCCACTTTCTCCATCACGTGCAGCCGCGCGCCAAACGCCAGCCCGAGGCCAATCAGCGGCATCATCAGCAGCATATGGCTGCTGTGATCGTAGAGGATAAGCTGCACCACCAGAATGTAGAGGCAGCCCAGCACCACCCCGACCACGCGCCAGATGGAGCTCATTACCGCGCCGCGATAGTGCATCGGGAACAGGATCAGAATCCCTGCCATCAGCGCCGAGAGCGAATCGCTTAAATCGCTAATCTGAAACACCACGAAAATCAGCGTCGCGACGCTGCCGGAGAGTAGCGACTCGTGGCGCACGCGGGCGTCGTCTTTCTCAATCAACGGCGGCGGCTTGCGGGGCTCAACGTCCGGCAGCAGGTAGTTCATCAGCGCACTCAGGCACACCGCCATCACGCTCGCTTCGATGTTGGAAAACAGCAACGTATGCCAGCTGGTGGTGGGGTAGCTCATAAAGTTGAGCATCACGCTCTGGCACACCACACCCATCGAGCCAAACAGGAACAGCGGCCCTTTGCTCATAAAGCGAAAACGCATCACGTACAGGGCAAACACCACCAGCGTCATGATGACCGGCCATTGCGACAGATAGCCGATGATAATCACCATTTCGACGCAGTTCAGCGATGCACTGAAGATAAACTGCTTCGCCACGTGGCGGTTAAAGACCGGCACCAGCGACAGCAGCATGATCGGGTAGACCACGAAAAACACGCCGTAGCTGGTGTTGTAGAAGCTCGATATGCTCAGGGCTATCATCCCGGCGAAGACGATGCGCAGAGTCTGGCGAAAGTCGTTTGCCGTGTAGACGATGTTGCCGTGCGGGGTAAAGACCCGCGCCAGCGTATTAATAGACATAGTGCAGCAGGCTCACCAGGTGGATCTGCATCCCTGAGAAGAAGCGCGCAAACGGCCCTTCGCTGTTATAGAGCTGCACGGTCGCCCGTGCGCCCGTTGGCAGCGGCTTCGGCAGCGCCTCATCCAGCGCGACGTGAATGCGCATGCGTTGGGCGTCTCGTACCCAGCGGTTAGAGGTCTCCGGCTGGGAGAGCTGGCCGTTAACCGCCTCCTGACCTGCGAGGATCCCCGCGTCGCTGCTGGTCACGTGGGCGCGAAACACCTGTCCCGGGAAGGCGTCGAACACCACGGCGGCGTCGGTGCCCTGACGGGTGTGGCGCAGGCTCTTCTCGCGGAAATCGGCGACGATATCGGTCTGGTTGTTAACCAGCGCCAGCGCGGCGGAGCCGGATGAGGCGTAAAAACCGGGGCTTAACTGCAGGTTACTGACCGTGCCGTCCGCCTGAGCGTAGACCTTCGTCCAGCCGAGGTTCAGCTCTGCTTCATCCAGCGCGTTACGGTATTTTTGCAGCGTCACGTTGCGGTGTTCTTCGCGCTCGCCGCGCTGGATGCGCAGGTTCCGGATGTTGGCCTGAATGGAGCTGACGGACTGCTCACTGCTCTGCCAGGCGGTGCGGACCTTATCCAGATCCGCCTGCGAGACGTTCTGTAACGTGCTCAGCTTTTGATAGCGGTCGAAGGTCACTTTGTCGTTACGCGCGGTCAGCACCGCGGTTTTCAGGCTGGCCTGCGCGGCGGCGATCTGCGCGTCCAGCTGTTCGTTAGAGAGACGCGCCTGCTCCAGCGCGATTTGCGCCGCTTCCACTTTATTGCGAAACGGCGTGTCGTCGAGCGCAAACAGCAGGTCGCCGCGCTTCACCAGGCTGTTGTTGTGGACATGTACCGCCGCCACGTAGCCGGAGACGCGTGGAGAAACCGGCGTCACCACGCGCATCACGGTGGAGTCCGGCGTCAGCGGGATCCAGATATCCGCGACGACAAAATAGATAAACATCAGCAGGAAAGAGGCAATACTTACCCTTACCCAGCGGGCAAACTTTTGTTCAGGGGTCATTATTTTTCGGTCTTGTTGTCTTCTTCGCGGATTGTCCGCAAATTGCAGGCGATTTGATTCAATGTGGCGCTGAAAATCTCGATATGCTCCGGCGCGATGTGTTGCGATACGCGCGCCTGATAGGTCTCAATCACCTGAGTGAGCCTTTTTAAAATGGCTTTTCCCTCAGGCGTCAGCGTCAGAAGCCGGATGCGCTTGTCATAAGGCGATGTGGTGCGCAGCAGGTAACCCTGTTTTTCCAGCTGTGTCAGGGTGCGCATCAGCGGCGGCAGTTCAATACCCTGCACCTCCGCCAACTCACTCATTGAGACGTTATCCCCGAGCTGATGAAGCTGCATCATCACCGTCCAGCTCGACTGGGTTAACCCGGTATCGAGAATGGCGTCGTCGATCACCGCACGCCACTGGCGCACGATCATCGCCATCCGCATGCCCATCGGCCTGCGGCTAAACAGTTCTTCTTCGCTCATGGGGGAACCTCTCGTCACACGCGGCCAAGATAATAGTTATCAGGGTAAGTATCAAGAAACGTGAGACGAAAGAGCAGGAATTGTGAAAGGCGTTACGGGAGGCGATTTACACGTAGGCCCGGTAAGCGCAGCGCCACCGGGCGTTTTTTAGCTGCTAAAAAATCGCTGAATAGCACTTTTTCCCGATGTCGTCACCACCACCTCCCTGTACCCCGCCACTCGCTGGATCCACCCTTTGCTTTCCAGATGAATAAGCAACGCCGCGCCCGCCTCACCGCCAAGATGAAACCGCCGCTCGCTCCAGTCCAGACAGGCGCAGCAGGCCTTGCGACGGGATTGAGAATTTATCGGAATCCCAAGTTTCAGAAACTGCTCCCGGCCATACAGCGTGAGCGCTGAACCATCTGCCTCCAGCCAGCCTTCCTCCTGCATAAAATCGTAGATCTTTACCGCCACCGTACCCGCCAGATGGTCGTAGCAGGTTCGGGCTTCCCGCATGGCCTTCGGCGCGGTGGTTTCCGGCGGCGCAATGCGGCCCCAGGAGAGTCCCATCATCTGTTCGACCAGCTCCGCCACGTCGTGCCCGGCCAGACGATAGTAGCGGTGTCGCCCCTGAGACAGGCAGGTGATCAACTTTCCCTCCACCAGCCGGGCGAGATGCCCGCTGGCGGTCGACGGCGCAACGTCTGCCGCGGTGCTCAGTTCGGTGGCGGTCCACGCCCGCCCGTCCATCAGCGCACACAGCATCTTCACGCGCGACGGATCGGCCATTGCCGCCGCCACCGCCGCCATGGCCTGCTCCAGCGCCGCGCCGTTATCAGTCGGTAAGCTTGTCTTTAACATGTGCCGCCCAGGGTTCGGTGATCTCTGCGGCCAGCTTATCATCATCCGTCAGCAGAATAAGGTGATTCGCATGGTCGCTGTACTGGGTTAGAACAGACACGCCGCGTGCCGCCAGCGCCGCCGCAATTTCACCTAACTCGCCGGGCCGCTCCTGTTTGAGTTTTCTGATAACCGGCCTGCGCACCGCCTGCACGGTAAACCCGGCCTCCATCAGCACACGGCGGGCTTTTTCCCCGTCCTCCACCAGAAAATGGGCTTCCGTACCGAAAACACCGCCGCCCTCAAGCCCCACGCCGTTGCGCCCTAACAGCTCTCCAAAGCGCGCCAGCTCGCCGGGCCCGTTGCTGAAAATCACGTGAACGTCATACATTCGCGTGCCCTCCCGTTTCGGAACTGTACTCCCGTACCAGCTGCGCTACGCGAATACGGTAGAAAGAGAAAATCGTCTCCCGCCCTTCGGCCTGCGCCGCCTGATGGAAAACGTTCTGCTTCCAGCGGCGGACGGCCTCTTCGTCCCGCCACCAGGAAAGGGACAGGATTTTGCCGTCGGTCGTCAGGCTCTGGAACCGTTCGATATCAATAAATCCGTCGATGTCGGCCAGCAAAGGCTTAAGCTCTGCGGCAAGTTGAAGATAGCGCGCCTGATGGGCAGGCGCGACTTTGGCTTCGAAAAGGACTGCAATCATGGGTGTCTCTCCGTTGTGAAGGTGAGGAGAGAATGCAGGATGGAAAAGCACAATGCTTCGGTAAAGAGCGAAGCTTTAGCCCACAACCGACCTCGGCTCCATAAACGCCCGGATCCCCCACTCGCCCATCTCGCGCCCCACGCCGGAGTGCTTAAACCCGCCAAACGGCGCTTTCGGTTCATGGGCAAGGGTGTTCACCAGCACGCGACCGGAGACAATCTGCTGCGCCACGCGGCGCGCGCGGTCCACATCACCGCCCATCACCATCGCACTCAGGCCGTAGTCCGTGTCGTTAGCAATGGCAATCGCCTCCGCCTCGTCACGGTAGGGGATTACGCACAGCACAGGGCCGAAAATCTCGTCACGGGCAATGGTCATCTGATTGTTCACGTCGGCAAACAGCGTCGGGCGCACAAACCAGCCGTCCCGCGTGCCCTCTGGCCGCCCTTCGCCGCCCGCCAGCAGGCGCGCCCCCTCCTCAACACCTTTGCGGATATAGCCCTGCACCCGCTGCCACTGCTTTTCGCTGACCATCGGGCCGACGTCCGTTGATTTATCGCGCGGGTCGCCGGATTGCACCGCCGCCACGGCATGCGCCAGCGCGGTTTCGATCTCCGCCTTGCGCGAGTAAGGCACCAGAATGCGCGTTCCGGCCACACACGCCTGCCCGCTGTTCATAAACCCGGACTGAATGACAAGCGGGATCGCCTGCGCCAGATCCACGTCATCGAGCAGGATCGTCGGCGATTTCCCGCCTAACTCCAGCGTCACGCGCTTAAAGCTTTCCGCCGCGTTGCGCAGGATCGCCTTGCCGGTATTCGTGGAGCCGGTAAACGAGATTTTGGCCACGTCCGGATGGCGGCTGATAGCGTCACCGACCGTTTCGCCGCGCCCGGTAACGATGTTAAACACGCCCGGCGGCAGGGCGGCATCGCGCAGCGCTTCTGTGACAATCTGCGTTTGCAGGGCGCTCATTTCGCTCGGCTTGATGACCGCCGTACAGCCCGCGGCCAGCGCGGCCGCCAGCTTGCCGCAGATAAACCCCGCGTCGCTGTTCCACGGCGTAATCAGCCCGGCCACGCCAAGCGGGGTCATCTGCACCGTGGCTGCACCCGCGGGGGTGACGAATTCAAACACCTCCAGCGCCTCAATGGCCTGAGCTATCACCTCCGCCGGATAGCTGGCCATCCACGCCGAGCGCGAAGCGGGCGCGCCGTACTCTTCGATGACCGCTTCCAGCAGATCGTCGTAACGAGCGGCCACGGCGGCGTGCATACGTTTTAGCGCGGCGATGCGCTCCTGCTTTGTCGTCTGCGACCACGCGGGGAACACTGCTTTCGCCGCCGCAATGGCGCGCGCTGCGTCAACCTCATCCGCCAGGCGTACCTGGCCGATGACCTGTGCCGTCGCCGGGTTGTACAAATCAAACCACTCGGTGCCGTGCGGGATAACAAATTCGCCGTTAATAAAGATCTGTTCGATGGTGTGCATATAAACCTCCTCAGGCTCTGTGAGCACAGTCTGGCACGGCTTCTCCGTTGCGATAATCCACGCTATGCTGCAAGGGTTGTTTCGATTTTCAGGATAATCTATGCATCGTTCAGGTCTGACAGAGCTGGAAGTGGTCATGGCGGTGGTGCGGCGCGGAAGCTTTCGCGCCGCGGCGCAGGAGCTGGGCATGTCTGCCACGGCGGTAAGCAACGCCATCGCCGGGCTGGAGAGCCGCCTTGATACCCGCCTCTTTAACCGCACCACCCGCAGCGTGGCCCTCACCGACGCCGGACAGCGCTACGTGGCGCGTATCGGCCCGGCCCTGCAGGCGATCCGTCTCGCCAGCGAGGAGATCCACAGCGACACCGGGGAACCCGCCGGTACGCTGCGTCTGAACGTGCCGAACCATATCGGCGCCCTGTTTCTGGACCAGCTGCTGATCGACTTTATGATCCGCTACCCGAAGATGCGCGTAGAGACCGTCAGCGAAGCGCGCATGATCGACATCGTCGCGGAAGGCTTTGACGCGGGGATCCGCCTTGAGGAGTCCGTGCCGCAGGACATGATCGCCGTGCCGCTGACCGGGGAGATCCGTCAGCTGGTGACCGCCACGCCGGACTATTTTGCCCGTCACGGTACACCGCAGACGCCGGACGATCTGCTTTCACATCAGGGGATCGGCATGCGCATGGCCCACGGCGGGATCTACCGCTGGGAGCTGGCGCGTCGGGGGGAAACGTACGCCCTTGCCGTACCACCGCGCTTTGCGACGTCCGATCTGTTTGCCTCGATCCGCGCCGTGAAAGCGGGATTAGGAGTAGGATTTTTGCCGGAACTGTATATCCGGGAAGAGCTTGAGCGGGGAGAACTGGTGAGCGTCCTAAACGACTGGGCGCAGCCCTTTGCCGGGCTGCGCCTGTATTACCCCGGCCATCGCCACGTTCCGCCAGGGCTACGGGCGCTGGTGGCGATGATCCGCGAGCGCGGAATTATTCCAGGTTAGCCTTATTCAGCCCGTAAGCCGCATCCAGCGAGCCGGGTTCCATGCGGGAGGTGATCCCCAGGCGGTTCCAGGCGTTGATCGCCACGATGGCGAAGTTCAGCTCTGAAATCTCCACGTCCGAGAAGTGCTCCGCCACGCTGCGGTACAGCGCGTCGCTCACCCCGTGCACGCCAATCTGGGTCAGCGCTTCGGTGAAGGCCAGCGCGGCTTTCTCCCGGGCGCTGAACAGCGGGGACTCGCGCCAGGCCGCCAGATGGTACAGGCGCAGCTCGCGCTCGCCGGCGATTTTGGCCTCTTTAGAATGCATATCCAGGCAGAAGGTGCAGCCGTTCAGCTGCGACACGCGAATGTCGATCAGGTGCTTCAGCGCCGGGTCGATGGAGGTTTTTGCCACCTCCATGCTCAGGGCAGACAGCGCGTTGGCAAGGGCAGGTGTGGCTTTATGGTGGTTAACGCGAGTGCTCATTGTCTTTCCTCTTTATGTGCGGCATGTGTCATGCGATGCGGCAAATCTACGCCGTTCATGACATAGTAAAAAGATACAAAAAGCGTTAAATTAGGTAGGACATGAAGCCGGGCTATCACGAAATTTATTCCCGCTATCGCGACAACATCATCCGCGGCGTGCTGAAGCCGGGCGATAAGGTGCCTGCCATCCGCGTGCTGGCGGAAGAGATGAAGGTGGCGCGTAAAACCGTCGAAACGGCGTACGCCATTCTGACGGGGGAAGGATATCTGGTGAGCCAGGGCGCGCGCGGCACGCGGGTCAACCCGGATTTACTGCTGCCGGACAGGGCTGCCCCGGCGGAACAGCCCACCGGAGCGCTTCCGGCCTCGCTTATCAGCCAGCGCGAGCGGGCCGGTTTTCTGCGCCCCGGCATCCCTGCCCTTGACAGCTTTCCGTATAAAAAATGGCTGCTGCTGGCGGGCCAGGCGACGCGCGCCATGCGTCAGGAGGAGATGCTCAACCCGCCCGTCCTGGGCTGGTATCCGCTGCGTCAGGCCATCGCCAGCTATCTCAATATCTCGCGCGGCTTGTCCTGCAGCGCCGAACAGGTGCTGATCACCAGCGGCTACAGCGGCAGCCTGCGGCTGATCCTCGACACCCTCGCCAGCCGCAGCGACAAGGTGGTGTTTGAAGATCCGGGCTACTTTATGGGCCAGCAGCTGCTGAAGCGGATCGTGCCGCGCCTGCACACGGTGCCGGTCGATCGTTCAGGTATCGACACGGAATACCTGCTCCGTCACCATCGCGACGCGCGTTTTGCCATCGTCACCCCGTCGCACCAGAGCCCGCTGGCGGTGACGCTCTCCCTGCCGCGCAAGCAGCAACTGCTCGACTGGGCCAGCCAGAACGAGGCGTGGATCATCGAAGACGATTATGACGGGGAGTTTCATTACACCCGCAAGGTGCTGCCGTCGCTGAAAAGCCTCGACCAGCACGACCGGGTGATCTTTATGGGCACCTTCAGTAAAACCATCATGCCGTCGCTGCGCATGGGCTACGTGGTGATGCCCGCCAGCACCGTCGGGGCGTTTACCGACTGCGCGGATATCACCACCAGCGGCCAGCCGGTGCTGACGCAGAAGATCCTCACCGCGTTTCTCAACGAAGGGCATTTTTTCCGTCATCTCAAGAAGATGCGCGCGCTCTATCAGACCCGCCGCGACTGGATGATTACCGCCCTGCGCGAGGTGTATGGCGACCTGTTTTTCACCGAGCAAAACGACGGCGGAATGCATATCGTGGCGTTCCTGAGCAAAGGGAGCTGTGACCGGGAAGTGGCCCGCTGCTGGCAGGAACAGCAACTGCAGGTGAATGCGCTTTCGGAGTGGTATCGCGGGTCCGGGAAGCGCTACGGGCTGGTGATGGGCTATAACAACGTGCGGTCGTATCAGGAGGCGCTGGATTTGCTGGAAAGGCCGAAGCGGCAGACGCTTGAACTGTTGAGCTGAACACCGCCGGGTGGCGGCTACGCCTTACCCGGCCTACGATCCACGGTTTATCTTCGCCTACACATCATTCCGCGACAACCCAACGTCCTTGAGCTGCTCGTCGCTCATCTGGCTCAGGATGCGGCGGGTACGGTTGATGCGATACCAGTTGCGGATCGTTTTGCCGATCCAGACAAACGCGACAAACGGACGTTTTGAACGATTCTCGTAGAATTCCATGATGCTCTCCTCACTGTGCCAGTGGGGTTATCATCCTGGAAATCGGCCTTCACAATACAGATTCAAAAACACCTTTTGTTTAACATACAGATCCGCTAAAACGGTATCTGCATGCCGTTTTTTGCGGCAATCTGTACTGGTTTAACAATCTGTATGGTGAAAACAAAGGATACAGCATGACGCGCTATCAACATCTCGCCAATCTTCTGGCGGAACGCATTGAACAAGGGCTGTATCGCAGCGGCGAACGTCTGCCGTCGGTACGCACGCTGAGCCAGGAGCACGGCGTAAGTATCAGCACCATACAGCAGGCCTATCAGATCCTCGAAAATCTCCAGCTGATCACCCCCCAGCCGCGCTCCGGCTATTTTGTCTCGAAACGCAAAGCCCAGCCGCCCGTCCCGGCGATGACGCGCCCGGTGCAGCGCCCGGTGGACGTTACCCAGTGGGATGAGGTGATGATGCTGCTGGACGCCCGCGCCGATAAAGAGATGATTTCGTTTGGCGGCGGCTCGCCGGACATCAACCAGCCAAGCCTGAAGCCCCTGTGGCGCGAGATGAGCCGCCTTGCGCAGCATAACCCGAGCGAGATGCTGAGCTATGACGTGCTCGATGGCCGCCTTGAGCTACGCGAACAGATCGCCCGCCTGATGCTGGACGGCGGCTCGACCGTCGCGGCGAACGAGATAGTCATCACCAACGGCTGCCACGGCGCGCTGTCGATCGCCCTGCTCTCGGTGTGTAAACCGGGAGACATCGTGGCGGTCGAGTCACCGTCGTTTCACGGCACCATGCAAATGCTGCGCGGGTTTGACATCAAGGCGATTGAAATACCCACCGATCCCGAGACCGGGATCAGCATCGAGGCGTTAGAGCTGGCGCTGGAGCAGTGGCCGATCAAAGCGGTGATTCTGGTGCCCAACTGCAATAACCCACTCGGGTTTATCATGCCCGAAGCGCGGAAAAAGCAGGTGTTAGCCCTCGCCCAGCGGCACGATATCGTGATTGTGGAGGATGATATTTACGGCGAGCTGGCGGCGGAGTACCCGCGCCCGCGCACCATTCACTCGATGGACATTGATGGCCGCGTGATCCTCTGCAGCTCGTTTACCAAAACCGTGGCGCCGGGCCTGCGCGTCGGCTGGATTGTGCCGGGGCGCTATTACGACCGGGTGATGCACATGAAATACGCCGCGGGCGGGTTTAACGTGCCGGGCACCCAGATGGCGGTAGCGGCGTTTATTCGCGACGGCCATTACCATCGCCACGTGCGCCGTATGCGCCAGATTTATCAGCAGAATATGGAAACCTATACCTGCTGGGTACGGCAGTATTTTCCGACAGAGATTTGCGTCACGCGCCCGCAGGGAAGCTTCCTGCTGTGGATTGAGCTGCCGGAGAAAGTCGACATGGTGTGCGTCAGCAAGCAGCTGTGTCGGCTGAAGATCCAGGCCGCGGCCGGGTCGCTGTTTTCCGCCTCCGGGAAGTACCGCAACTGTCTGCGGATCAACGTGGCGCTACCGCCGACGGACAAAAATCGCGAGGCGATGAGGAAGATGGGCGAAGCGATTGTGATTGCGATGGAGGAGTAGTGTTTTGCCGGGTGGCGGCTTCGCCTTACCCGGCCTACGTTCTTGCCCTTGTAGGCCCGGTAAGCGCAGCGCCACCGGGCAACAGGCCGCACTACTCGTCGAAGTACCAGTACCCCTGGTTAATCAGCCCGGTGAGCTCTTCAACAAACGCCGGGTTTTTCAGCGCGTCGCCCAGCTCGGCCTGACCGAGCTCGGTGTAGCGGCACAGCGCGTCCGCGCCCTTCGCGTCTACCGTCTCCAGCTGTTCGCTGTTGATGAAGAAGCTGCCGTTAACGTTCAGCACGCGCAGGCCGCTCAGGCGAGACAGCGTTTCGCCGCCCTGCAGCGCGTCCAGCACCTCTTCTGCTGAATACGGCGGCTCGGCGGCGGCGATATCCAGCTCGTGGCGCGGCGTCGAGACAAAGCTGCCGAACCATTTTGTGAAATCATCCGGCTTGCCGATCATGTCGATCATCATCTGACGAATGCGATCGAGCTCGTACTGCTCCACGCGGCCAGGGTGTTCGCGGCAGGTCAGATCCGGATCGCTGTAGTGCTCGCCGCCCAGATCGTTTTCCAGCGCATAATCGGCGAAGCTGCTGATCAGATCGCGACCGTTCGGCCCGCGGAAGCCGACGGAGTAGTTCAGCGCCGTCTCATGGGTAAAGCCGTCGTGCGGGAATCCAGGCGGGATGTAGAGGATATCGCCCGGAGCCAGATCTTCGTCGATGATCGGCTCGAACGGATCGACATGCAGCAGCGCCGGATGCGGGCAGAACTGACGCATCGGCAGCTTGTCGCCCACGCGCCAGCGGCGGCTCCCCATCCCCTGAATGATAAACACGTCGTACTGATCGATATGCGGACCCACGCCGCCGCCCGGCACGGAGAAGGAGATCATCAGGTCATCCAGACGCCAGTCCGGCAGGACGCGGAACGGACGCACCAGCTCCGCGGCGGGCATATGCCAGTGGTTCACCGCCTGCGCCAGCAGCGACCAGCCGGTTTCGCCCAGATCGTCAAAGTGCTCAAACGGACCATTGCTGGCCTGCCATTTACCGTTGGAATGGCTTACCAGACGACTATCGACTTCCGGCTCCATCGCCAGACCTGCCAGCTCGTCCGGGGTAATCGGGTCGACAAAATTCGGGAAGGCATTTTTCAGCACAACGGGTTGTTTTTGCCAGTATTTTTCAAGAAATTCCGGCCAGTTCAGGTTCAGTTGATACGCCATGGGTAGCACCAGTGAGAGGGGAAACAGGCGCGATTATAGGCAAGAAGGCAGAGGGGGAACTTGTCATGGGTCAAACGAGCGCGCGTAGGTCGGGTAAGGCGAAGCCGCCACCCGACGCGTACACGGCGTTAAATCTTAATCCAGGTTCAGCTCGTCGTAGTGGGTAATCAGCTTGCCCACGATGCCGTAGTCCAGCGCTTCTGCCGGAGACATCCAGTAGTTGCGGTCGGTGTCTTTTTTCACTTTTTCCAGCGGCTGGCCGGTGGCGTCAGCGATCAGCTTGTTCACGCGATCCAGCATGCGAATGATCTCGCGCGCTTCGATCTCAATATCCGTTGCCTGACCGCGCACGCCGCCCAGCGGCTGGTGGATCATAAAGCGGGTATTCGGCAGCGAGTAGCGATGCTCTTTCTTCGCCGCCAGGAAGATGGTGATCCCGGCGCTCGCCACCCAGCCGGTGCCGATGACGTGCACTTCCGGACGAATGAACTTGATGAAGTCATGGATGGTATCGCCCGCTTCCACGTGGCCGCCCTGGCTGTTGATGTACAGCTTGATCGGATCGTTGCTGACGCTTTGCAGCAGGATCATCTGGGTGATCACTTTCTGCGCCAGCTCCTGGTTGATCTCACCGGAGATGACAATCGAACGGGACTCCAGCAGTTTTTGCTGCAGAGCGCCCGCGCCGCTTGACCCTTCCGCTTTGTCCTTGTCGCTTTCTTTCAGTGTGTAGTGCATTGTTACGTCCTCAGCATTTAGCGCTCAAAACCAGAGTGTAGCCTGTTTTACCCGTGAAAGTCCTCAGGCGCACACAATGCGAACATCCTGCGCCGCCAGCGCGTCAAAAATGCCCTGTTCCATCCCCTCTTCCACCACCAGCACATCAATGTCGCGGCTCTTCGCGACCACAAAGCGCGCGACGCCGGGAAGCTTGTCTGCGGTCAGGGCCACGATGGTCTGGGTACTCTGGGCAATCACGGCTTTTTTAAACTCGCAGTCGGCAAAATCAAACCCCGTAAGCCCCGTCTCAGGATCCATCGCACAGCCGCCGATAAAGGCCTGATCGAAGATAATGCCCTGGATCTGGCTCGCCGCCGTGGCGCCAACCGTTCCGCCGGACGCTCGCTGGATCTGCCCGCCGGTGATGATTACCTCGCACAGAGGATGATGCAGCAGCTCCGCGGCAATGGCGGGTGAATTGGTCACCACCGTGACGTTGAGATCCGCCGGGAGAGCCTTCGCCAGCGCCAGGTTTGTTGTCCCCGCGTCGATAAAAATACAGCCTCCCGCCTGAATCAGCGTTGCTGCTTTCTGCGCGATTGTGTGCTTTTCTGCACTTATTTTCTGTTCCCGGCTGAAAAAATTTCCCGCATCTGGCAACTGAAGCACCGCGCCGCCGTAGACCTTTTTGCAATAGCCCTCTTTGCTAAGTTCATGTAAATCACGGCGAATGGTGTGCTCGGACACCTTCATCTGGCTCGCCAGCTCGGTACAGACCACCCTTCCGCTCTCCTGAAGGATCTGGCGGATCCGCTCTTGTCGTTGCTCCGGGAAAGCTGCATAATCGAGCATTGAAAGTCCTTTGAAAATTCTAATCGAGTATTAATGCGCATAATGTTGCATAACCGCGCAACACAAACAATGAGGGTAACAATGAATATTGCACATGTCGCACTCTGGACCCGCTGCCTTGAGGCCCAGGTTCAGTTCTGGGAAACGGTGTTTAATGGCCGCAGTAACGAACGCTACGTCAGCAAAAACCGTCCGGGGTTTGAATCCCACTTTATTACCCTGGATGACGGGCCGACCCTTGAGCTGATGACGCTGCCGGACCTGCCCGACGCCCCGTCGCACCCGGAGTTTGTCGGCTGGGCGCATATCGCCATCAATG
This sequence comes from Enterobacter chuandaensis, assembly GCF_039718975.1. Taxonomy (NCBI): domain Bacteria; kingdom Pseudomonadati; phylum Pseudomonadota; class Gammaproteobacteria; order Enterobacterales; family Enterobacteriaceae; genus Enterobacter; species Enterobacter chuandaensis. The sequence goes on along the minus strand of NZ_CP097173.1, from coordinate 665,241 downwards.
TCGGCAGCAAGGCAAAAGTGGACAGCATGGCCGAGCGGGCGCAGATAAACGGCTCCCTGCTCAGCGCCCCGCGCATGACCGGGGACGGCTTCTATGAAGCGGTGATCGCGGACCCGGACGGCAACCGCATTGAGCTTGTCGGTGCATAAAAACAGCGTTTCGTTCCTTCACCGCCCCCGCCCCGGCTCGCTATACTTCATATGGTTATCATATTGTTAAATGATAATGATATTTAATGTGTTAAGATGAAAGTCAGCATAAACAGTCTCTTACGTAGCCGTAGTGACTGTTTGCATCCTCGACATTTAAATCAGCACCGGGGCGGTGAATGGAACACATTGTGTATGTGGTTGATGACGATGACGCCGTCAGGCAGTCCGTAATCGGGCTGCTTGAATCGGCAGACTTAAACGCCATCGGCTTTTCATCAGCAGAAACGTTTCTTCAACACCGGTTTGAGGATCTGCCGTCGTGCGTGATCCTCGATATGCAGATGCCCGCCATCTCAGGATTTGAGGTGGCTGACGCGCTCAAGGACAGCGGGCGCGAGATCCCGATTATTTTTCTCACCGGTCACGGCACCATCCCGATGTCGGTGCGCGCCATCAAAGGCGGCGCGTACGAATTTCTCACCAAGCCCGTTGAATCCGCCGCGCTGATCGACGCCATTGAATCCGCGCTGCAGCTGGCGGAAAACAACGCCGAGCGCAATAAAGAGCACTACGCCCTGAAGCAGCGCCATCTGTCTCTTACGCCGCGCGAGCACGAGGTGCTTGAACTTGCCATCAGCGGCAAGCTCAACAAGCAGATTGCCGCCGAGCTGGGCGTCAGCGAGATCACGGTGAAGGTGCACCGTCGCCGCGTGATGGAGAAAATGCAGGTGCGCTCCGTGGCGGAGCTGGTCAGGGCCGTCGAGCGCCTGACCAAAAGCCAGCCTGCAGAGTAACGTTTACCCTTCCTGCGCCGCCAGCGGCAGCGCAAAAGCAAACACGGTGCCGTGCGGATCGCGGCGGCGCGCGCTCAGCTTCCCACAGTGGCGCTCGATGATGCTGGCGCTGATGGTCAGCCCCATCCCCATCCCCTGCGGCTTGGTGGAGTAAAACGAGTCAAATATCTGCTCCAGCCGCTCGGGCTCAATGCCGCTGCCAGTATCGGCGATCTCAACGATCACTTTCCCCTCCGCGTTGGCGGTGCTGAGAGTGATGATGCTGCCGCGATCCTTCACCTCGGACATTGCCTCTACCGCGTTCATCACCAGATTCAGCAGCACCTGCTGGATCTGCACGCTGTCGCCGGTGATAAAGCTGTCCTGCGCCTTTAACAGATAATCAACGCTAATGTGTCTCTGCTCCAGCTCGCTGCGCGAAAGCGTGATGATATGGTGGATCAGGTAGTGCATATCGATGCGTGAGAAGGTGGGATCCTGCTTGCGGGTCAGGGACTGGATGCTGCGAATGATCTCCCCCGCACGCGCGCCTTCCGCAGCGATCTCCTCCAGCCCCTCCCGCACTTTATCCAGCCGGGCGGGCTCGCGGCTGAGCCAGCGCAGGCTCGCACCGGCGTTCGAGACGATCGACATCAGCGGCTGGTTGATCTCGTGGGCGATGGAGGAGGTCAGCTGCCCGACGGTGGTGGCGCGGGAAACGCGCGCCAGATCCGCCTGCGCGACCCGCATGGCATCCTCCGCGGCGCGCTGGCTGGTGATGTCGGTGATAATGCCGTAATACTCGTTCACCTCGCTGCCCACCCCCACCGGATCGCCAATCCCGAGGATGTATCGGGTTGAGCCGTCGGTACGCTTAACCCGAAACTCCGCGCGCATGGAGAGCCCGTCGCGCACGCTCTCAGTGACGATGGCGCTGATGCGCCCGTAATCGTCCTCATGGACGAAGGTCAAAAACTCCGCCATGGAGATCATCTTTTGCTGCTCGGGCAGGCCGAGAATGCGGGCGTACTCTTCCGAGACAAACATCAGATCCTGCTCCAGCTCCCAGCGCCAGCTGCCGGTGTGGCTGATCTGCTCGCCCAGCATCAGCGAGGTCTGGCTGGCGCGCAGCTCTTTCTCCACCCGGCGGCGCTGAATGTTCTCCGCCAGCAGCTCGGCGTAGAGCCGCGCCGTCTCCAGGGAGACCGCGGCCTGCGCACCCAGCAGGCTTACCACGCGCGAGTGCTCGGCGGTGAAGACCTCCGGCATCAGGCGATTTTCCAGGTAGAGCACGCCCACCAGCCGCGCCTGTTTGAACATCGGGACGCACATGACTGCCGCCCCCGAGGTCACCAGATAAGGGTCCTGGCTGAAGGGATGAAACTCCTCCGGCCTGCCGGTGCGGATCTCTTGCCCGGTGCGGATCACCGCCGCCAGCACCGACAGCGGCAGGTCGGTGGCCGTCGGCACGTCTTTAAGGATCCGCACCCGTACGCCCTCCGTACTGGTCCAGGCGCTGGCCTCAATCTCCGGAATGAGGCTCTCGCTCACGCGCAGCAGCAGGCCGCGCTGCGCCCCGGCGCGTTCGAGCAGGATGGTCATCAGGTTTTCGATCAGGCGCTCAAGGTTGATCTCTTCCGACAGCGCGCGGGAAGCTTTGATCACGCTCTGCAGATCGCGGATCGTCTCATTCTGGGCGAAGGCCACCGTGTCGTAGGCGCTGGCCTGCCCGGAGGCCAGCAGATGCGGGAAATCCTGCTCCAGCTGGCGCACCTTGGCCTGCGCGCCCGCGCGGCCCCAGGCGGCAATCGAGCCGCGGAAGTGCGCGTCCGAGGCGGTCGGATAGCCGCAGGCCAGCGCAAAGCGGCCCGCCAGCTCGTGGGCCAGGGCGTTGATCGGGTTAAAACCCCCCTCGCGGGAGAGCCGGACCGCTTTCTCGTACTGCTCAAGCGCGATGCTGTTCATCCCGTCCAGACGCACGATTTCGGCGTAGATCAGCGCCTCTTTATCCGCGAACGTGCCGGGATTAATGCGCGCCCAGAGGGCGATTTTATCGTAGTGGGCGTGAATGCTGCGGCGGTGATTGGCCGAGAAGGTCTCTGGCGTCAGCTGACGTGACAGCGCCAGCGCGCTGTAGAGATGGTAATCCAGCAGATGGATGTGCCCCGGCGCGGACCACGCGTACCAGCCCGCCATCTCGAGATCCGCCTGCGCGTCGGCATATTCACCGCAGGTAAAGTGCGCCATGCCGCGGTAGAGCCAGTACCAGAACAGCATGGTGGAGGTCTGCTCCGGCGCCTGCTCCGGCGACGCGGGAAGCAGCGCCTCCGGCAGCACCTGCGACGCGGTCCACGTGCCGATGACCGGCGTGCGCAAAAACTCCACGTAGGTACGCTGGAGCATCAAAATGGTCTCCACGTCCTGGAAGTGGGTTTTACGCACAAACGCCAGGCCGCGATCGATGCTGGTCAGCACCCCGTCCAGGTGATCGCCCCGCGAAAGGAAGTTAATCACCTGGTGGCAGGCCGCAAAGCAGGCCATCGTCATATCCCCGTGGGTCACCGCTGAGGTGAAGCAGGCCTTCGCGCACTCGATGGTAAACGATAAAGGCTGGGTCCAGACGCTGAGCTGGTCGAGCGGTAGCAGGGTTTTGGCTTCGAAGGCGTCGTAGCCGTGGCGATTGACCAGCTCGCGGGCCAGCGTGCCGTACTGAAACCCGAGGCGGTACTCGGCGTAGCGCTGGCCAATCAGCACGCCAAACCAGGCCATCGCCGTGGTGGAGGCGCCGGTAATGCCGTGGTCGAGGGTCAGGTGCATCATGCGGCAGAGCAGCAAAAAGTGCAGGCGCGGGCAGATGAAGCTGGCGCAAATGCTGGCGCTGTAGAGCAGGTTCATCACCGCTTCGGTTTCCGGGTTATCCATCCGAGACAGCTGGACAAAAAGGCTTTGCGGCGCGTCGACCGTGTGGTTGCAGAAGTGTTCCCAGGCCTCGTCGCAGTCGACGTCTTCCGGGTGGCGTCCAATCTGAATACCAAAAATCCCCAGCCAGCAGAGCGCCGCCTCCAGCGCCAGACGGCTATCCGACTGGCGAATGTACACCTCCACCAGCAGGTTCGCCGCCAGCGCCTTTTCGGTCAGCCCACCGGGGCAGCCGAGAATGGCGTCACACAACTCGCGGGTCCGCTCCAGATGCCCCAGCGCAAACTCACAGCCCGCCTCTTCGATATCAAGCATAAAGTCTGACACCGGCCCGGCATTGCCCAGCGCTCTGGCGGTCTGGATATAGCTCAGCGCCGAACGATAATCCCCCGAGCGCTTCGCCCGTCGCGCGGCCAGCAGGCTCAGCTCGCGGAACATCTGCCGCTGCGGTGCGGGCTGGATGCTGTCCAGCGCGGCCGTGACGTGGTGAACAGCGCGGAACAGCAGCTCGTTCCCCGCGGCCTGACGCGCGGCGTCGGCCAGCAGGCTGGCGGTGGTCAGGTGAAGATGGCTTTTCTCATGCCGATCCAGCATCGCAAAGGCCGCCTCCTGCACCCGGTCGTGGGTGAAGGCGTACTCTTTTTCCGTCAGCACGATGAGCTGGGCCATCACCGCCGGGTGCAGCGCATAGCGCATTTCCGCCATCGACATGCTGACCACGCGGCAGATCATCTCCATCTCGCCCGTGCCGCCGAGGCAGGCGAGGCTGCCCAGCAGGCGGCGCGTCTCGTCGGGCAGCTCTTCAAGCTGCTCCAGCACCAGGGTGACGACGTTTTCGGTGTAGTGTCGGGCGCGGATCGCCTGCAGATCGTAGTGCCACTTGTCCTGATATTTGTTATGCACCACCAGCCCGTCGTCGACGATGCGGCGGAAAAACTCGTGCACAAAGAGCGGGTTGCCGCCCGTCTTCTCGTGGATTAGCGTGGCGAGGTCGGTCGTCGCCGCGCTGCGGGTGCGAAATACCGTCGCCAGCCAGCGCGCCACCGCTTTCACGGAAAGCGCCTGCGGGACAATCTCGCTCGCGTTTTGCGCCGCCTCCGGCAGGCCTGCCAGCTGCGCCTGCAGGGCGTCGTCAGACACGGAGCTGATATCCCGGCGGGCCACGACCACCAGCAGCGGAACAGCGCCGCAGTTCATCAGCAGATATTTGAGCGTATGCAGGCTGGCCGCATCGCTCCACTGGAGATCGTCGAGCACCAGCACCAGCGGGCAGCCCTGAGAAGCAAAGGTTTTTACCAGCGCCAGCACCATATGGCTGAAGCGCGCCCGGGCATCAATGGAAAACGTATCCGCCGAGAAGCGCGGCTTGCTTTCAAGCAGCAGGCCCAGCTCGGGCACCAGGCTGACGGCCAGCGCCTCGTGCCCCTCCAGGGCACGCGACAGGCGGATTTTCCACTTCGCCACGTCCTCTGCGGGCAGCCCCAGCAGGTGCAGCGTCAGGCTGCGGAATGCGGAGCTTAATACGCCGTAGGGCAGCGACGGCGAAAACTGATCCACTTTGCCCACCGCCAGCAGCACCTTACGCTGCTGCAGCGTTTTGAGCGCCGTCGCGATAATTGAGGATTTGCCGATCCCCGACGGCCCGCCGATCGTCACCAGCTCCGGCACCAGGTTCTGCCTCACCCGCTCAAACGCGGCAATGACGTCATTCGCCTGCGGATGCGTCGCGAACAGAGAGTCCGCCAGATGGATCGCCGGGGTGCGGTCCTGCTGGCCGGGGATAAAGGCGACGATCTCGCCCTCGCAGGTCAGCGTCGCCTGGCAGCGTCGGAGGTCGGCAATCAGCCCGTCGACCGTCTGGTAGCGGTTATCGGGGTGCTTTTCCAGCAGCTTGAGGATGATGGTCGACAACATGCCCGGCACGTCCGGGCGGATCGCGTCCGGGGCCAGCGGCGCGGAGGCAATATGGTAGTGCGCCCAGTTGGTCTGATCGTCCTCCCCCAGCTCAAACGGCAGGCGTCCGGTCAGGAGTTCATACAGCACCATGCCGAGGCTGTAGAGATCGCTGCGGCCGTCGACGGGACGCTGGGTGCGGGTGGTGTGTTCCGGCGACATGTACGCGGGTGTACCGCCTGAAACGGCAAGCCGGGTCTGGGAGAAGGCACCGGAGAGGCTACAGGAGAGGCCAAAGCTGCCCAGACGGCAGGTGGCATCGTGATGAACAAAAATCGAGCCGGGCTTGATGTCGCCGTGGATCAGGTTTTGCAGATGCATCTGGCGCAGGGGAACGCAGATCTGGATCGCCATCTCAATAAAGCGCGCGATCCCCGAGATCGCCCTGCCCGCGCGCCGCGCCAGCAGCTCAAACGCAAACGGGGCGTACACCAGCGCGAAGCGTCCCCGGTACTGGGTGGAGGCGACGGCGCGGATGGCCCAGCTGTCCTGCAGCACGTCACGCAGCGCAAACTCGTTTTTCAGCAGCCGCGTGGCCCGCTCTTCCTCTTCGTCGCTCACCGCGGTGGCGATAATGAACGAGCCGCCTGAGTGAGGATGTCGCGCGTGCATCCAGGCGATACCGCCCTCCTGCGCCAGCACGGTAAAAATCACATCCTCTTTAAGGACAAAAACCCGCCCCTGGTGAAGATTCCCCTGGGCGGGCCAGAATGCAGGCTGCTCGTGTTCGTTCATCCGCGATCCTTATTGTCGGCGGGCCAGCTCCCGCTGAATATGATCCAGCAGAATATCGATGTTAATGGGCTTACGCAAAAATGCAGCGGCGCCCAGATTAAGAGCGTACAGCTGCATATTTTCATCAGCATGACCGGAGATAAAGATCACGGGCGGAGGCGGTACGGCCAGCAGCCGCAGCTTGTCAAACAGCTCCAGGCCGCTCATGCCCCGCAGCTTGATATCGGCGATCACCAGCGCCGCGCCGGACAGGGCGAGCGGATGGCTCAGAAACACCTCTGCCGAATCAAACGTATCGGCGGCATAGCCCTCCGACTCCAGGAGATTACTCAGCCCGCTGCGGACGGAACGTTCGTCATCAATGATGGCAATGCGCCACGGCAGCGTCATGCTGTCTTTCCTCTAACAAATCATTAAACGTCGCGATCGTCCTTCACGGGCGCAGGCGGCGCCGTGCCGCTGATTTTCGGCACGCATTCGTGACGAAACCAGGCGAGGGTAAGCGGTTCGCGACTCAATAAACGCCGTCCCACCGGGATGAGCTGTTCGCCCACCAGCATGCCAAACAGGCCAAGCAGGGCGACAACCGGCGGCGCCGGGGAATGGACGTCGAGCAGAGCGTAAATTACCCCAGCACCCACGCCGCACACCAGCGAAATTATCCATGCTTTCATGAGGTCGCTCCCGTCTGCGATTTAGCCTGCGGAACGGTCACCTGAGGAGGGAGCGCGCCGTCGCGGGATAACAAATGGCGTGTCGCCTGTTCACCCGCCAGCATCCCCAGCAGGCCAATCAGCGCCAGCGCGGGCGGCGCGGGGGAGCGCACCTTCAGCACGGCATACATCAGGCCAATCAACACGCCAGCCGCAAGGGATATCAGCCCTGTACTCATTGTGAACTCCAGAGAAAGAGGCAGCGGCGAGCCGGATGAGGGACCAGCCCGCCAGCGGAACTTAGCGAGCCGGGACCGGCGCTAAGGTGCGGTGCTCGCTCTTCTGGCGAGACGGCGCTTTGTGCACCATGGTGTAGGCGTAATCCACGCCCATGCCGTACGCGCCGGAGTGCTCGCGCACGATATCCATCACCGCGGTGTAGGTTTCTTTACGCGCCCAGTCGCGCTGCCACTCCAGCATCACCTGCTGCCAGGTCACCGGGATCACGCCCGCCTGGATCATGCGCTGCATGGCGAAGTCGTGGGCTTCTTTGGAGGTGCCGCCGGAGGCATCCGCCACCATATAAATTTCGTAGTCGCCTTCCAGCATCGCGCACAGGGCGAAGCTGTTGTTGCACACTTCGGTCCACAGACCGGCCACCACCACCTTCTTCTTGCCGTTGGCCTTCAGCGCGTCGCGCACCTTCTGGTCATCCCAGGAGTTCATGGAGGTACGCTCCAGGATGTACTGGCCCGGGAACACGTCCAGCAGCTCCGGATAGGTATTACCGGAGAAGCTTTCGGTCTCAACGGTGGTGATGATGGTCGGGATGTTGAACACTTTGGCCGCTTTCGCCAGCGCCACGGTGTTGTTTTTCAGCACCTGGCGGTCAATCGACTGCACGCCAAACGCCATCTGAGGCTGGTGATCGATAAAGATTACCTGACAGTTCGCAGGGGTTAACACTTCGAGCTTTGAAGAGGTCATAGCATTTTCCAGTGGTTAAGGGTGAAATCGCCGCGAGCGCCGCGACGATAAAGTCACCCTCATCCTGCGGTTTTCCGTCTTTGCGCGTAATTATCTCTTCGTATAGTTAACCTTAGGTATAGTTATACTTTGGTATACCTATCCTATTGTATAACTGGATCTTTGCCGAAACCGGTTCCCATAATCCTGACCATTCCCTTCTCAGTCTGGAGCAGTTTATGGTTACCCTCGGTAAAGCCGATCTCATTCTGGTTAACGGCCAGTTTCACACCGTCGATCGCGAGAACCCTGTCGCGGAAGCCGTTGCCGTGCGCGACGGAAAATTTCTGGAAGTGGGTACCGTCGCCGAGGTGATGCAGCACCACTGCGACGCCACCTTAGTGGTGGATTTGAAAGGCCACACCGCTATCCCCGGCCTGAACGACTCCCACCTGCACCTCATTCGCGGCGGGCTGAACTACAACCTTGAGCTGCGCTGGGAAGGCGTGCCGTCCCTGGCCGACGCCCTGCGGATGCTGAAAGAGCAGGCCCTGCGCACGCCGTCGCCGCAGTGGGTACGCGTGGTGGGCGGCTGGAGCGAGTTCCAGTTTGCCGAACGCCGCATGCCGACCCTCGACGAAATCAACGACGCCGCGCCGGACACCCCGGTCTTTATCCTGCACCTGTACGACCGCGCCCTGCTCAACCGCGCCGCGCTGAAGGTGGTCGGCTACACCAAAGACACGCCCAACCCGCCGGGCGGCGAGATCCAGCGCGACGCCAACGGCAACCCGACCGGGATGCTGATTGCCCGTCCGAACGCCATGATCCTCTACGCCACGCTCGCCAAAGGGCCGAAGCTGCCGCTGGAGCAGCAGGTCAACTCCACCCGCCAGTTCATGCGCGAGCTGAACCGTCTGGGGCTGACCAGCGCCATTGACGCGGGCGGCGGCTTCCAGAACTACCCGGAAGATTACGAGGTGATTGCCGAGCTGCACGAGAAGAAGCAGATGACCATCCGCATCGCCTACAACCTGTTTACCCAGCGTCCGGGCCACGAGCTGGAAGACTTTGAGAAATGGACCGACATGCTCACGCCGGGCCAGGGCAGCGACTTCTTCCGCCATAACGGCGCGGGCGAGATGCTGGTCTTCTCCGCCGCCGACTTTGAAGATTTCCTCGAGCCGCGCCCGGATCTCGCGCCGGGCATGGAGGACGAGCTGGAGCGCGTGGTGCGTCACCTTGTGGAGCACCGCTGGCCGTTCCGCCTCCACGCTACCTACAACGAGTCCATCAGCCGCATGCTGGACGTGTTCGAGAAGGTGAACCGCGACATTCCGTTCAACGGCCTGCACTGGTTCTTCGACCATGCGGAGACCGTCACCCAGGCCAACATCGACCGCATCAAAGCGCTCGGCGGCGGTATTGCCGTGCAGCACCGCATGGCCTTCCAGGGCGAATACTTTGCCGAGCGTTACGGCATCGAAGCCACCCGCCATACGCCGCCGGTGGCGAAAATGCTCGAGACCGGCGTGCCGGTGGGCTTAGGAACGGACGCCACCCGCGTGGCGAGCTACAACCCGTGGACCGCGCTCTACTGGCTGGTCTCTGGCCGCACCGTTGGCGGGATGCAGATGTACGACCACAGCGCCCGTCTGGACCGCGATACCGCCCTGATGCTCTGGACCCAGGGCAGCGCGTGGTTCTCCAGCGAGCAGAACCAGAAGGGACAGATTAAAGTTGGCCAGCTCGCCGACCTGGCGGTGCTGAGCAAAGACTACTTCCGCGTGCCGGAAGAGGAGATCAAGGGCATCGAGTCGGTCCTGACGGTGGTGAACGGAGACATCGTTTACGCCGCAGGCAGCTTTGGCCCGCTCGCGCCACCGGCCATTCCGGTTCTGCCCGAGTGGTCCCCGGTGGTGAAGGTGCCGGGCCACTACCGCAGCGCGCCGCCGCAGGCTACGCGCGTGGGAATGAACGCCGTCCACCACTGCAGCGGCCCGTGCGGGGTTCACAGCCACCAGCATGATTTCGCCCGCACGTCAGAGATGCCGGTGTCCGACGATAACGCTTTCTGGGGGGCGCTGGGCTGCAGCTGCTTTGCATTCTGATGAAAAACACCTTTACCCCGCCCCGGCTCGACCTGGGGCTGTTTTTCCTGCGCCTCACCGGCAGCCTGCTGTTGCTGTACGTGCACGGCCTGCCGAAGGTGCTGCACTTCAGCGAAGAGCTGACGCGCATTGAAGATCCGTTCGGCTTCGGGCCTTACGCGAGCCTGATCCCGGCGATTGTCGCCGAGGTGATCTGCCCGCTGTTTATCATTGCGGGCGTCTACACCCGCCTGGCGTGCCTGCCGATTATCGCCGTGCTGCTGGTGGCGATGCTGGCGGTCCACCCGAACTGGTCGATTGCCGAAGGGCAGTTTGGCTGGCTGCTGCTGATTATCTTCACCACCCTCGCCCTCACCGGGCCGGGCCAGTGGCGGCTGCAGCGTAAGGCAGCGGAGAGGTTCGCATGACCCAGGTTAACGACGTTCGCGACGCACACGTCGAGACGACGCCCGCACCGACGGTTTCGCCCTGGCAGCCGCTGAGCCAGCCGGTGTTCCGCATGCTGTGGATCGCCACGGTGGTCTCTAACGTCGGCTCATGGATGAGCGACGTCGGCATCAACTGGAGCATGCTGACCCTGAGCGCCGATCCTTTGGATATCGCGCTGGTACAGGCGGCCAGCAGCCTGCCGATGTTCCTCTTCGCCCTGCCGTCCGGGGTGATGGCGGACATTGTCGACCGACGTAAATACCTGCTCTTCTCCCAGCTGTGGGTGTTCATCGCCGCCGCCGTACTGACGGTGCTCTCCTTCACCGGACACGTTACCCCTACCGTTCTGCTGGTGGCGACGTTTCTGCTGAGCGTGGGCGCGGCGATGAGCTCGCCGCCGTTCCAGGCCGTGGTGCCCGATCTGGTGAGCAAGCCGGAGCTGGGCGCCGCCGTGGCGCTGAACTCGCTGGGGGTGAACATCAGCCGGGCGATTGGCCCCGCGCTGGGCGGCTTTTTGCTGTCGCTGGCCGGGCCGTGGATGGTGTTTGTCCTGAACGCGCTGTCTGTGGTCGGCGTGGCGTGGGTGCTGTGGCGCTGGCGTCCCGCACCGACAGTGCAGCGTCTGCCGCCGGAGCACTTCTTCTCGGCGGTGCGCTCTGGCATCCGTTACGTACACGCCGCGCCGGTGCTGCGCAACGTGCTGGTGCGCACGGTGGCCTTCTTCGTTTTCGGCAGCGCGGGCTGGGCCCTGCTGCCGCTGGTGGCGCGCCGCGAGCTGGGCTTAGGCCCGGCGGGCTACGGCGTGATGCTGGCGTGCATTGGCCTGGGGGCAATTGCCGGGGCCATCCTGCTGCCGCGACTGCGCCAGCGGCTGAACGCCGACCGCCTGATGGTGGCCGCCAGCCTGACCTTTGCCCTCACCATGCTGGCGCTGGCGTTCGTGCGCCACGTCTGGCTGCTCAACCTGTTTGAGTTTTTCACCGGCTTCGCGTGGATTGCGGTGCTCTCCACCCTCAACCTCGGCGCGCAGCGCAGCGCCGCCCGCTGGGTGAAGGCCCGCGCGCTGGCGGTCTACCTGACGGTGTTCTTCGGCTCGATGACCACGGGCAGCGCCATCTGGGGGCAGATCGCCTCGCAGTTTGGCACCCCAACCTCGCTGGTGGTCGCCACGCTGGGGATGGTGCTGGCAAGCGCCACCGTGTTCCGCTGGAAGCTGGAGAAAGACCCTGACCTTAACCTCGACCTGAGCGGCCAGCCGCTGGACGGCGTGGAGATTGAGCTGCCGAACGAGCGCGGCCCGGTGCTGGTGTCGCACGAGTACATCATTGACCCGCAGAACGCGAAAGCCTTCCTGGAGGCGGTGCACGAGCTGCGTCGGGTGCGCCGCCGCGCCGGGGCAATGAGCTGGGCGGTGTACGAGGATATTGAGCGCCCCGGTCTGTTTATCGAGACCTTCCTGATGGGCTCCTGGATTGAGCATCTGCGCCAGCAGGAGCGCCACACCATGAATGACCTCCTGCTGCAGAGCCGCGTTCTGGCTTTTCATCAGGGCACAACATCACCGGCAATTCGCTATCTGGTCGCGCCGGTATAACCATAACCATCACCTGTACAGGAACACACTATGGCAACGTTTAAGGCAAAAGACGGCACGCAGATTTACTACAAAGACTGCGGCGCGGGCAAACCGGTTCTCTTCAGCCACGGCTGGCCGCTGGACGGCGACATGTGGGACAGCCAGCTGAACTACCTGGCGGAGCGCGGCTTCCGCGCCATCGCCTTTGACCGTCGCGGCTTTGGCCGCTCGGATCAGCCGTGGAACGGCTACGACTACGATACCTTTGCGTCCGACATCAACGACCTGATCACCACCCTGGACCTGCGCGACATAACGCTGGTGGGCTTCTCCATGGGCGGCGGCGACGTGACCCGCTACATCAACAACTACGGCAGCGCGCGCGTGGCCGGTCTGGCGCTGCTGGGCGCGGTGACGCCGATCTTCGGCAAATCCGACTCCTTCCCGCAGGGCGTGGATCAGAGCGTGTTCGACGGCATTCGCGACGGGCTGCGTAAAGATCGCGCCCAGTTCATCAGCGACTTCGCCACCCCGTTCTACGGTACTAACGCCGGGCAGACCGTCTCTGCCGGTGCCCTGACCCAGACGCTGAACATCGCTCTGCTGGCGTCGCTTAAGGGCACCATCGACTGCGTGACCGCCTTCGGCGAAACCGACTTCCGCCCGGATATGGCGAAAATCGACGTGCCGACGCTGGTGATCCACGGCAGCAACGACCAGATCGTGCCGTTTGAAAGCACCGGCAAGCTGGCGGCAGAGATGATCAAAAACGCCACGCTGAAGGTGTACGACAACGCCCCGCACGGCTTCGCGCTGACCCACCAGGACCAGCTCAACGAAGATCTGCTGACGTTTGTGAAGTCGCTGTAATTTTTTCCAGGCCGGGTAAGGCGCAGCCGCCACCCGGCGCTTTCGCAGACGCGTTCCGCTCCGCCAGCAGCCGACAAACCTCCGCGTGCTTCTCCTCGGTGAAGGTAAAGCGCGACATAAAGCCCATGCGGATCAGCGACCCAATCGCCGGCAGCAGGCAAATCCCAAAGAACAGCCCCGACAGCACGCTCTCGCTCTGAATTTGCGCCTGCGGCACGTAGCCGATCATCGTCAGAAACACGCCGATTAACCCGCCGCCCACCGCTACCGACATCTTGCCGGTGAAGGTCTGCCCGGAGAAGGTGATCGCCGCGCAGCGCTTGTGGGTGTGGTACTCCGCGTACTCGATGGTGTCGGCAATCATCGACGAGGTGAGGATGTTGGTCATCATCACGAACAGCGTGCTCAGGCCGAGCAGAATAAACAGCATCGTCACCTGCTGATACCCGACAAACCACATCACCACACGCACCGCCACGTCCAGCCCGCAGAGGATCATAAACAGCTTCCGCTTCTGCATCCGCCGCGTCAGCATCGGGGCGATCAGGCACAGCACCGCCGCCACTATTCCCATCACGCCAATCGCCATCTGCAGGCTGCCGTCGCCCAGGTTGTTGATAAAGAAGTAGATATAGAGACCGCCCGCCACGTTGTGGAACACGCAGAAAAAGAACGACAGCAGGACAATAAACAGCGGTTTGTTCTGGCGCAGGTTGTGGAAGGTGTCACGGATGGTCACCTTTTCCGGGCTCGGCGGCACGCGCTCTTTGATCTGCATAAAGCCGTTGAGCATCAGCGGCAGGCCCACCAGCATCATCACCAGCGCCGCCATAAAGTAGCCTTTATCATTGCTGTACTGGGCGAAGAACGCCGCCAGCTTCGGGAAGAAGATGTTGGCGCAGGCAATGCCCGCGTTCACCCCAAGCATCGCCGCCGTCACCGCGCGGGTGCGCTGGGCGGAGTCGTTGGTCATCACCGACGACATCGACCAGAACGGGATGTCGGAGATGGCGTACAGCGTCCCCCACAGGATATACGTCACCCCGGCGTAGAGGATTTTGGTGGTCATGTCCGCTTCGATTTTATAGAACGACAGCAGCGTGACGCCGGTGATCAGCAGCGGCGCGATGAGCAAAAAGTGGCGAAACTTGCCGAACCGGCTGTTAATGGTGTCCATAATGCTGGCAAACAGCGGATCGTGAACCGCGTCCCACGCGCGGGCAATCAGGAAGATGGTGCTCGCCGCCAGCGCCGAGATCCCCAGCACGTCGGTGTAAAAATAGTTAATAAACGAACCTACTAGACCAAAGCTAAAACACTGACCTAAACCATAGCCAAAATAAGACCACAACTCGCGAGACGGTATTTTCATTGTCGTTGCCATTGTTATATGCCTGCCTGGTTGCCCGGCGGTGGTCCGCCGGGTCGATATTATTAGCCCTGAACTTTCGGGGCGATCTTGCGCAGCTGCTGCATTAATGCGATTTCACGGCGCGAGAACGGAATGCCGTTCTCCTCAAACACGTCGTGGAACCAGAGGCGGCAGTAGTCCGTGGACTCCTTCATCACCACCGGCCACGGCAGCCACGTCTGGGTTTTGCCGCGCACCAGCCCCCACTGGTACGGCGCGACCTTCGCCGCGTACATCAGCGGGAGCTGCTCTTCGATGGTGCTGCCCACGTGGCGCGCCAGCCATTCGGTGCAGAACAGCGGCCGACCGAGCTTTTGCAGCTGCTGGATCATCGCCGTCATCCGCCCGGTGTGGGTGTAGGCGTGGAAGCTCACCACGTCCGAGAGCGCCAGCGCGGTCTGGTCCAGCGGGTGCTGGAAGAACGTCTCGCCCTCCTCTTCCGGCGGGACGCGCCACGCGCAGACGGTGAGCGGCTGGGTCGGGTCTTCTTCACGCACCCACCGGAACGCCAGCTTCATCAACTCGTGCGCGCAGGTCTCCAGCTTCGCGTCGTACTGCACCTCCTGCGTGCCCGTCGCGAAAATGCCGCGGTTGCCCGGCTCGTTGTACAGATCCCACAGCAGCACGCGCTTATCGTCGCGGAACTGACGGATAACGTCGCGGATATAGCGTTCAATGTCTGCCCAGCAGTCGGGATCGCACACCTTATCGCGTCCCGGGCTCGCCGCCGCCTGGCTGTTGTGCTTGCCCGGCACGGGCGGCTTCTGTGGGCCAAGGTACGGTTCGTCGCCGGAGAAGCCGCAGTCGTCCATCAGGGTCAGCATGATGCTGAACCCGTGGCCGTCGGCAATCGTCAAAAAGCAGTCGATACGCGCCATCAGCCCGTCGCGGTCGTGCTCCCAGACGATAAACGGCAGGTTGATGCGCAGGGTGTTGTAGCCCGCGTCCGCCGCCCAGCCCAGCTCGCGCTCGATGGTTTCGGCATCGAAGGTCTCTTCCTGCCAGATATCGGTCCAGTTCACCGCCGTCGACGGCAGATAGTTAAACCCGCACAGCCAGCCTTTTTGCTGATACCACGCCTGTGCCTGCTCCCTGCTCCACTGCTCTTTCATTACGCGTCCTCTTACTGATAATATTTAGCTAATAAATATTAGTTGCGGGATAAATGCGCAATTTCCCGCACGAAGAAAAGCGATGCCCCTCACAAAGTTCACGCTTCGATGAATGAGAAACGTGATCGACGGCGCTAAAGCATGCGGTTAGGGTATGATGCGAAATCGCGAAAGGGAGAGGACGGATGAAGCGAAAAACGAAGGTAACGATGAACGATATTGCGCGGGCGGCGGGCGTGTCGCAGGCGACGGTATCGCTGGTGCTTAACCAGTCCCGCAACATCAAGCTCAGCGACGACACCCGCCAGCGGGTGATTAACGTGGCCACCGAACTCGGCTACGACCGCCTCCCCGCCGTTCACGCCCCGCGCAACCAGGAAGAGATCGCCCTGCTGGTCAGCTCTATGCAGAGCTTCGACCCGTTTATCGACGCCATCAGCCAGGCGCGGGAAGCGGCGTGGCGCAACGAGACCCTGCTCACCGTCTACGACTACGGCGACGACATCGAGCTGGTGCTGAACATCATCCGCCAGCTGGAGAAGCGCAACTGCATCGGGATTATTCTCGCGTCTCCGGTCACCACGCTGGTGGACATGACGGCATTCCAGGACTGCACCCGCATCCCGCTGGTGCTGCTCAACCAGCGCGACCCCGGCTCGCCGCTGCTGCCGTCGTTTATCCCGGACGACTACGCCAACGCTTTTCAGGTGACTAAACACCTTATCGCCTGCGGGGCCACGCGCATCGCCCACATCACCGGCGAGAGCTGGATGGAGGCCTCGCGCCAGCGTCTGGCGGGCTACCGGGCGGCGCTGCAGCAGGCCGGACTGGCGTGCGACGACAGCCAGGTGCGCCAGACCAACTGGCAGTTCAGCGAGTCCTTTACCGCCACTACTTCTCTGCTGGAACTGGCCGAGCGCCCGGACGCCATCTTCTGCGCCAGCGACTGGCTGGCGATAGGCTGCTATCAGGCGCTGGCGGTGAACGGCGTGCGCATCCCGCAGGACATGCTGCTGGCGGGCTACGACGACCAGAAGATTTCCGAGCAGCTCACCCCGCCGCTGACCAGTATCCAGCTGCCCTACAGCGAGCTGGGACGGCTGGCGGTGGAGTACCTGTGTAATCAGGAAGATGCCGCCACGCACGTGACGCTGGCGGGCAGGCTGAAGGTGCGCGCCTCAAGCAGCGGCGCCTGAGCCGCTTTACCCCTGCGCTTTCGCATGATAGGTTAATCCGATGAACACACGCTCCGCCGTACTCACCGTTAAACGCTGGTGGCTGCCTTCTTAAAGGCGGCACGGAGTAGTTTTCCCCATTTTCAGATAGCCGCCGAAAGGCGGCTTTCTCACATTTAAGACCCCTTTCGGCATTACAACGTTAAGGAGTCTTTATGAACAAGCAAACCATCCTCACCGGCGACCGCCCAACCGGCCCGCTGCACCTCGGCCACTTCGTCGGATCGCTGCGCCAGCGAGTGGCGCTCCAGCAGACGCACAACCAGTTTGTGCTGATTGCCGACCTGCAGGGGCTGACCGACAACGGCAGCAACCCGCAGAAGATCCGCGACAACATCCCCGAAGTGCTGGCCGACTACCTCGCCGCTGGCATCGACCCGAACCTGACCACGATCTGCCTGCAATCTGCCCTGCCCGCCCTCGCCGAGCTGACGATGCTGTATATGAACATCGTCACCGTCGCCCGCGTGGAGCGTAACCCGACGGTGAAAAACGAGATTGCGCAGAAAGGCTTCGCCCGCTCGCTGCCGGTCGGGTTTATGGCCTACCCCATCAGCCAGGCGGCGGACATCACCGCGTTTAAGGCCGAGTGCGTGCCCGTCGGCGACGATCAGCTGCCGATGATTGAGCAGACCAACGAGATTGTGCACAAGATGAACAGCCTGCTGCCCGCCCCGGTGCTGCGCCACTGCAGGGCGATGCTGAGCGACACCAGCCGCCTGCCCGGCATCGACGGCAGCGCCAAGATGTCGAAATCGCTGGGCAACACGCTGCACCTGTCGGCCAGCGAAGAGACCATTCACTGTGCGGTGAGCGCCATGTACACCGACCCGAACCACCTGAAGGTGAGCGACCCGGGGCAGATTGAGGGGAACGTGGTGTTTACGTATCTCGACGCGTTTCATCCGGACAAGGAGAAAATGGCGGCGATGAAGGCGCACTATCAGGCGGGCGGGCTTGGAGACCGGGTATGTAAGAACGAGCTGGAGGGGTGTTTGCAGGAACTGATTGCGCCGATGCGGGAGCGCAGGGCGATGTACATGCAGGATAAAGGGGAGCTGATGACGATGCTTAAGCGCGGGACCGAACGGGCGCAGGGGGTGACGCAGGAGACGTTGAGGGAGGTGAAGGTTGGGCTGGGGGTGCCGGTGTTTTGAGAGTGTGAGTTAAGGGAGAGTTAGCGGTGGAGTGCCTGGGATAGGCATGAAGCCGCTAACTCGATTATTGTGGAAATAAGCAAGGCGCAATAAATTCTTAAATGCATTATTAGCCATTGTTGTTTGTCATTCTGTTGAGAGCGCTATATTCATAGACTCTTTATTTTTTAACCGTCTCGGCAAATGCTATGAGCAAGTTTATTATTTACATGCAGAATATATTATTTTGTGGTTATGTACTGGCTACATGCCTCATTTCTTTGGTTAGTTTTGATAACTGGGTGGACCGTACAATCGCAATAGCAATCATATTAGGAAGTGCACAGCTTATTACGACATTACTTAATCGGGTACTGCCTCATAAGTTACATTTTTTAGGAGGGATAGTTGAGCTGGCAGGAGGGCCGCTATTAGTGATTGGCGCAATTGTGTGCCTGGATGTGTTAGAACCCTGGCCGATGAAGATTATTGGGATGTTTGCCTGGGTTATTTTTATGATGTTTAGGCCATCATTTATGAAAAGAGATTAGTAATGATCATCCCTGCCCGCGCATACGAAACGCTGGCGGGCAAGTTCATATAACGTTATGCAGCAGCGCCAGAGGTTGGGCGTTCATTCCACGCATCGTGCGCTAACAAGTTACCGTCCTTGTATAAATGAGTAATCTTCTCATAATTAAACGCCACCTCTTCCATATGCCCCGTCCCCGGACAACCTCGGTTGGCAGGCTGAGGTTATGTTGTAATCCTCTTAGCTCAATACTTTCTTCCCTGTCTGCAACGTCACAGGAACCACAAATCATTGTGCCGCCGTCATTAGTTAAAAAAAGATGTACAGGTACGGCCATTCTATTGCTCCTTGCATTTTAGTCGTATAACCATTTGCCCGCTTTTGCGGATTCGATAAGCATTCCAATGGTGAAATCTGGAACCATCATCACAGGGAATTTTTTGAATGGATTCCATGAAAAAGGCTCATCAGGATAGTAGGTGTTTATGTTAAACTTTCCTCTATCAACATCCAATTCTTTAAAAAACTCTTCCATTAAATCTTCTGCTTCAGTGACATCAAGCTGCATGTCAGTATCCAAATCAGTTTTTGCATTCAGTAATCTTTGCTTCTCTTCGTTATTTACCAGATAAACGCCGTTATAGCGTATTGCTAAGGCGTAGATGCGCTGCTCAATATTCTCTACCATAGTTTGTCGTTACCAAAATGATCGGCAATTGACTCACAGTAAATCATAAAGAAAAGGCCACCAGCGGTAAGATTTGTTCTTCCAGCATAAAAATACGTTCCATTTAGTTCTTCGGTTGTGTCCATTCTTCCTCCGAGGATTGCTCCAGGAAGAGATAATAAAATCTGATAAAAATTTATTTTGAGAGATGTAGCTTGTTTTTCAAAAAAAAACAAACATTCATCCGAGCATAATCATTCGTCATTATCATTCATAAATATGATATTAAAAAACTATAATCATTCCCGCAGAATCTAATTAGATAAACACTGCAAAAAGAACTGTGGTGCCGGGTGCCTCCCGGTGAGCAAAGCCCGCATAATGACGTTAACCAATAAATTATGCCCCACCGCATAGGGGGATTCACCACAATAAAAAGTATAAGAAAAAGAGCGCGATAAAAAAGAGGTTCAAAGAGTTGATAACACGTCGGTTATTGAACTATTTTGCCAAATAACCCCGTGGCAGCTCCCGATTTATACCTTAATTATTTTTCATAGCGCCGCATTCCAAAACGCCTGCCTGTATCTGCACATACCCGGCTTACATAAGAACAATTAATTTATCTGAATCGAAAAATCTCCGATTAAAGGTGAAAAGGAAGGGAACGCTCTTCCCACCTTGTACCTTGCCCTTTCACTCAGAATGCAGAACGGCCTATGCGAGATAACGGACCAGTAACACAAAAAGAATATTTTATCGGTGAGCGCATGACGTTGATGTCCACCACCGACAGGAAGAGTCACATTACCTATGCTAATTCCGCATTCATTGACGCCAGCGGCTATGAAGAGGAATTCCTGCAGAATAAGCCCCATAACCTGATTCGTCACCCTGATATGCCCTCCGCAGCTTTTGCCGATATGTGGTTTACGCTCCAGCAGGGACAATCATGGACGGGAATGGTCAAAAACCGCCGTCAGAATGGCGATCATTACTGGGTCAGAGCCAACGTCACGCCGGTCTACAATAATGATACCCTCACGGGCTATATCTCTGTTCGCCATATGGCGAAACGTGAAGAGATCGCAACTGCGGAAAAACTTTATAAAAAAGCCAGAGACAATCAGCTGAAAAGACACCGCTTCTACAAAGGATTACTGATTCACCGCGGTGCCTTTTCCTTTTTGTCTCTCTTTAAACGGATGAGCACACCGGCCAGAATCAATGCCGCCGTTATCGCCACCTTTTGTCTCTCGCTGGGGCTGTTATTTTTCACTCACCAGACGCTGCATGCGGTGGGGCTGGCGGTTCTCTTCTCTTTGCTGGCACTGTATCTGCATGTGCAGATTAGCCGCCCCCTGAATACTGTCGTGAGCCAGATGCAGCGGGTCGTATCCGGGTGAAAGGCTGACTATATTCATTTCGACCGAGTGGACAATATCGGAATGATGATGAGGCTGGTGAATCAGTCCGGTTTAAATCTTAACTCTCTGGTCGATGATGTCAGCACGCAAATAGAGGGGATCAGCGAGATTAGTCAAAAGGTCTCCTCCGAAGGCGAAGCTCTGCAGGTGCGTTCGGAAGAGACCAGCGACGCACTGCAGCAAACGGCGGCGTCTGTAGAAGAAATTACCAGCGCCGTACACCAGACGGCTGAAACGGCTGGCGAAGTCATGATAATGGCCGAGCAGACCAGCCTGAGCGCACAGAATGGCGAAGCGATGCTCAAAGAGACAATAAATATGATGCAGTCTGTCTCAAGCGATAATAATCAGATCGTCGATATCATCAGCGTCATCGACCGCATCGCTTTTCAGACTAACATTCTTGCCCTGAACGCCGCGGTGGAAGCCGCACGAGCCGGGGAT
The DNA here is from genome assembly GCF_039718975.1 of Enterobacter chuandaensis. Lineage (NCBI taxonomy): Bacteria > Pseudomonadati > Pseudomonadota > Gammaproteobacteria > Enterobacterales > Enterobacteriaceae > Enterobacter > Enterobacter chuandaensis. The sequence goes on along the minus strand of NZ_CP097173.1, from coordinate 644,140 downwards.
GCGGGACGAGGCTTTACCGTAGTCGCAACCGAGGTGCGTAACCTTGCCCTGCATTCAGCCACTGCGGCCAGTGAAATTAAGGCCCTGATTGAGAAAAATGTCGCCAGCGTTAATTCGGGTGTAGCACGCGTCAAACATACCGAAGCGCATCTGACTGAAATGATTAGCAGCGTCCTGAAAATGTCATCTCTCATTAACGAAATTGGCCATGCCACTCAGGAGCAGACGCAAGCGCTGGGTTTGATCAACGACGCCATTTCCCGTATCGGCAATATGACAAGTCATAACACCGGCATGGTGGAAACGGTCACCGGATCGGCGGAGAACCTCACGTCTCGCGCAACACGGCTGCAAAAGGCCATTGCTGTCTTTGGCGGTTAGCGCTTCTGACATAACCGACATCATGCCGGCGGGAGTCCCCATACCGGCATGTTATTCAGATCCTGTAATTTTCAGGCCGAAATTAACCAATCGGTACCGAAATAGACGAAAAACCAGCACAGCTGTACACCGATGAACCCGCACCACTCGCTCATATTGTTACCTCTTTTTTGTCTGGCGTTTATTCTGCCCTGTCAGTTGGGATACACAACATGAATTACCCGGCAATAATGTCGCCTTTTTTGTCGTTAATGAATTCTTCTCTGTATGAATAACGCATTCCGAATAAGGATTCATGGCTATCACGGTAAATGCCTGAATAAATGCCTCGTTATTAATTAATTGATTTATTGATGTATTTCATTTTTGTGCCAGGCTTTTTAACGAATAAAAATGACTGACCGGAAGATACCCTACTTATACTCCGGCAAAGAAATGGATAAATATGATGAAATTCAAAATAACGCTACTTCCGGCACTGCTGGCGCTTCCGCTATTTACTCAGGCTACCTGCAACGTTCCGGAGACCCTCTCCGGCAAAATCTTTATCAATAAAACCGGTCCGCTATGGTCAGTGCAAAACCCCAATGCCGACAGCCTGCTCCGGCTGGAGTTCACCGACGATACGTATACCAGCCATTTCTTGCGCACGGGTGACAGGGTGCAGGGGAAATACCGTTATGAAGTTTTTAAAAGCCAAACGGGCCTGGCGCACAGCGTAGGCGTGCTGGAAGCGGAAGAGGATTTTCAGGGCCAGACGACGCTATTTACCCTCACGCTCGTTTGCCTTGGCGACAGGACCGGCACCTTTGTGTATAACCAGCGTCAGGGTGCCATTAAACCGGATATCAGGCAGAACACGGGGGTCTGGATAGTCCAGGATCCTGCGTCCTGAATACTCCCGCATTGACCTCCGGGACATTTTCCCTTCAGCGTAACCGTGAAAAAAGGACAAACAGATGAACACCTCTTCCTCATTCCCCTGGCAGCAGGTTGTCAGCGCCCAGGGCTACACGGCGGAATCGAAAGCCAGCGTGACGCACTTTACCGACACGCTGTTCTGTATCGACGGCAGCGGCACCATTGTCGATATTATACAGGGTGACGATGGCGCGTTCAGGCCCGTGCGGGACGCGGCCCGCAAGGCAGGTAAGCTTACCGAACTCTCTTCAGACCAGTACCTGCTGCCGGGCCTGATCGATCTTCATGTTCATGCCCCTCAGTGGCCCCAGATGGGCAAGGCTCTGGATAAGCCGCTGGAGGAGTGGCTGAATGACTATACCTTCCCGCTGGAGGCAAAATACGCCGACATCGCCTTTGCCCGCCGCAACTACACGGAACTGGTCAGCGCGCTGCTGGCAAACGGCACCACCACCGCCGTCTACTTCGCCACCCTGCACACGGAAAGCAGCGTGGAGCTGGCCCGTATCTGTCTGGCGCAGGGTCAGCGGGCGCTGGTTGGCCGGGTGGCGATGGATGACCCCTCCCAGTGCCCTGACTACTACCGGGATGAAAGCGCTGCGACGGCTATCGCCGGGACCCGGGCATTTATTCACGCGGTTGCACAGCTCCCAGGCAATACGGCAAAACGCGTGCTGCCGGTCATCACCCCACGGTTTATTCCGTCCTGTACGGATGCGCTTCTGGAAGGCCTGGGCAAGCTTGCCACTGAAACAGGCTGCCACGTGCAGACCCACTGCTCGGAAAGCGACTGGGAACATGCTTACGTTAAGCAGCGCTTAGGTAAAACGGATACCACGGCGCTGCGGGATTTTGGCCTGCTGACCAGAAAGACCGTACTCGCGCATTCAAACCACATTGAAGATAACGATGCTGACCTGATTCAGAAAACCGGGGCTGGCGTCGCGCACTGTCCTCTGTCCAACTTCTACTTTGCTAATGCGGTCTTCCCCCTGCGCGCCATGCTGGACCGCGGGCTAAACGTAGGCTTAGGGACCGATATTGCGGGCGGCCATAGCCCTTCGGTATTCGATGCCTGCCGCCACGCCATGACCGCCAGCAAAGCCCTGAATGATGGCGTTGATGCCCGTATCGTCGCGGAACAGCGCGGCAGACCCGGCTCGGCAATCAGCTTCCGGGAGGCGTTCTGGCTGGCGACCGGCGGCGCGGGAGAGGTGCTTGATCTGCGTGTGGGCAAGCTGGCGGTCGGCTACCAGTTCGATGCCATTGTGGTTGATACCCGGGCCGCCGGGAGCGACATTTATATCGATACGGCTGAAGACGCGCCGGAAGACCGGCTGCAGAAAATTATCTATAACGCCAGACGCAATAATATCAGCCGCGTCTGGGTGGATGGCAAAGCCGTCAATATTCAGTAGCGCGCCTGCACAATAATCCCCCCCCTGAGAAAACACCTGTATTTTCTCAGGGGAATTAAATTGCTTTATATAACCCTCTCTTTTCATTCAGAACCGTTTTTTGCCAAAGCGAATTAACTCAGATTTATCTTAAAAGGGAAATACTCAAACCCAGGCATACCTTGCCTTTATAAAAATAGTACCCATCAATTCGTGATTTTTATATTTGCCGTCACGGATAACCAATTCTACGCTGTCTACGTCACACGGCTGAGTGCCGTTGATATCAGATATCTATTATCACGCAGGGAATATTTAACCCTCGCTGAAATACAAAACACTGACATCCGAAGGGAGATAGAACATGTCTACAAAAAGCGCATGGTCTGGCGCCATTGATTCAACAAAAGAACAGGGTATCAATACCGGTCTGAAGGTCAACAAAGGCGATAAGATCACCATTATCGCTACGGGTCTGATCAAATATGGCAAGGAAGATCACGCATGGGCTTATCCGGGCGGCAATATCGGTAAAGGCGGTCAAAAAAAGGATATTGCCATCCTTAAGGCGCGTTTTAGCGAGTCTGGTAAAAGCTATGATATCGGTACCGGCGTATATCAGCTGGCTGCACCGGAGAGCGGCGAGTTGAGATTATTCATTAGCGACTCATCCCACAGCGATAATACCGGTTCATTCCAGGCGGATGTTTATCTTGGGAGTGATGAAGAGCTCGCGACACAAGACCCCGTTCAGTGGAAAGGCCACATTCCCGCAACCAGCAGTGAATGGGTGAAGACCGGGATCACCGTCCGCCAGGGCGATAGCATTCTGCTGGTTGCCGCGGGTCAGGCCCAGTATGACAGCCGCGGGCGCACCTTCGGACCGGATGGCGACAGCCAGCATCCTTCCGCTAAGGCGCCTGACCCGACCTTTGTTCTGCCGGGCGCCATTGCAGGCGCGCTGTTGATTAAAACAGGCGACCATATCCATTCAATCGGTTCCGGCGGCAAGCCGTGGAAAGCTCCGACAGAGGGTGAAATCGCCTTTATTTTTAACGATACCAACAAGGCATCGGAATACGCCAATAACACGGGCGGTTATGACGTGAATCTGATCGTGACGCGCTAAAGTTATGCAGGGTGAAATTCATTTTCACCCTGCGGTCTATGTTCAGGCGTTACGCTTAATGACCGGTATATCCCCCGTATCATTCAACGCCCCCGGAAACGTTTTTAACCACTGCGCGACTTTCTGTTTATTGATATTCACCACGCTCATCCCTTCCAGGCATCCCCATAATTCTCTTGTATGCTGTGGCGTAATCACAATGCAATCTTTCATGGCGCGGATTTTTACCGGCATACCGTTGATAAAACCTGCGCGGGTTAACCAGTCGCCGCCCAGCAGAAGGTATTTCATGTCTATGCGGGCATAGAGTTCGCAGCAGGCGGCACTGTCCTGCGGTGTTTCCGCGCGGGGATGGACGGGCGCCGCGTTGGGCTGGTTGCCGTGCAGACGGCGGACGCTGTTTTTGCGTACCAGCTCGCGGTTTTTAATCATGCCGGTGAAAGCGTCTGATTCTGTTTTGCAAACAGTAAACTCTGGCTTAAAATTCGTCGCAGCCATTTTCAACTCCTGGTAAGTTGGTTGTGGTTAGCGGTATGGGGGTGTTGCAGCACCTTCATATCGCGAATTCTTCTTTAAATACTCTTTGATACTTCCTTTGCCGTTCGGCGTAATTTCTGGTGCTCATTATACAGGGCTGAATATAAATACAGCTGTTTGGCGTGGGGGAAATTTGGAATTTGCGAGGAGGATTCAGGAAAAGGGTTGGGTCAGAGAAATTAGCAGCGAGGACTATCAGAATATAAGGTGAGCGTCCGCATGAACCTCAGAGCAACCATTCGCCGATCTGCGGGCTGGCAATGCGTCGTTTTATTATCAAGTTCGGTGACCGACTGAGCGATCACCTTTAATACGATGGCAGTTACACGGCATTACGGACAGGCTCCTTTGAGAGGATAAGCGTTAATAAAGAGGAGGCACTCAATGCCTCCTTTCTATTTGTTACGCTCTTACGTTCCAATCGTCCGTATACTGAACATTACCATCAACATAACGCCAGGTGATTTTGTCATACATCAGGGAAACAGATTCCATGTGGTTGATCTGCGAGTTTCCTGCCATCTTAGCGTTTGGCATCCCTGGGTTAATGCCCGTCACTTTCACACCCTCAATGGTCATGACGAAGTAGCACTCTTCTTGTCCTGCATGGTTAATGCGATACCAGCGAATCTCCGCACTTTTCAACGTTTGACCGGTGGCAACGGCTTTGTATAGGTACGGGCTGGAGCTATCAAACTCCTTTTCAATCATCATCGGAGAATGTGAACGCTTGCCAGTAATCTTCCCGTTGGCACTGTCTACTGGAATGTTCAGACCATGACTAAAGCCAACAATCTCTATACTCCCCTCACGATCCTGAACGTCTACGGCTCCTTTAATGTCTGCGCCGCCATCGTCCTTAAGCCACATGTAAGCCGGAATAGGCATTTTACAAACTCCTTTTAGTTGTGATTTTCTTCGTGATGAACCAGTAGCAAACAATCGTTAAGAGCAACTGAAAGCCCACAATCGCCGCCATTGTGAAATTTGAATACGTTTGATCCGGGAATAAAGACTGATAAGGCAGCAAGCGAAATAACGCCCAAAACAGGAAGGTAAACCCGAAGATTTTAGCTAACCGTCGCAGTGTGGAACTGAACCACTCTCTGGGGATGCCAGCTGGACTAACTTTGTGTGTCGCGCCACTGTACGCCGTGGTTATGGCGCTCATGACAGGTACGCTGATTAATGTATTGATTAAGATGCTAAAATAGCCGTCTAACGATTCCCAAACTTCTAAATCAGGTTCACCCAAAATGAAGCGGGTAAACTTGTCGGCGCTCTGGAAATCAAAAAGCCCCGTAATAGAATTAACTAATCCATCATACGGAACCATTTCAGCAACGATCAGCACAACAACAGCGAACAGCACTATCTTGATGAATAAACTAAGGGCATGTTTTGCCATTGGAGATCACCTCAATCGTGCCGTATGCCTGTAGCTTCCTCATGCAAGGAACATCTATTTTTTGGCTTCTCAACAGAGCATTACGCAACATGGCAAAATCAGAATCATGTGGGAGAGTGATACAACCTTCTGATAGTACGCCTGGATGCAAACGGAAATTGCCACGCTGAACGCTCTCAATCCATGTGTAATCGTCGATCCCCCAATCATCACGTCATAATGCGAACCATTCAGAATGTTTGAACGTTGCACCATTGGCGAAGTGATTATAAATGTCTCTTCCCACTGTGTTTAGCTGTGACTTGAGTCCACCCTGAGGGCGGTCAACAATCCAGTATTTACCCGCTGGTACTGGCCCCTCTTTGGGGATCATTCCACATGCCCCACGATTACGGTAAGCACCATTACCAGAGAAAGCTAAAAACGTGCCTATACCAGGAAACGATAACGGGGAGTAGTACGCATCATTAATTACGAACTTTCCATGTAGAGCCATAGATAACCCTTTTATCTATAATGATTTGTTGGCTTATCGTACTCCTACGCAATCGGACATAAGAAGGTTTTATTCCGAGAGACCTCTGATTTTCAGACAATAGCCCGCTGGTGGTAAGACAACGTGTAAGGCTGTTAGGCGATAACATCAGAGGTGTGTCAGGAAGCGAAGTTTATCAAGTTGACCATTTACCCTCAGGGGCGAGACCGAACCGCTGGCAGAGTAAGTATCCCGGCAAAAACGAACCATTCACTTTTAGAGATCTTCCGGCATACTGATTATGTCCGCCTGAGGAGCTCGCCTTGCGTAAAGCCCGATTCACTGACCACCAGTTCATTGCCGTTCTGAAGTCCTTCGAAGCCGGACGTGCCGTTAAGGATGTCTGCCGCGAAGCCTGTATCTCTGAGGCCAGCTATTAAAATTGGAAAGCAAAATATGGCGGGATGGAAGTAGATGATATTTAAAAAACCAAAGATCCGGAGGATGAAAATCGTCGCCCAAACAGATGTTTGCCTATTTCAGCCTTGAATGCCGGGCTCTGAAAGACGTTACCAAATAAAAGCTTTAAAAACAGCGATAATCCGTGAACTCGCCAGCTATCTGACGGCGCAATTTGCCATGAGTTTACGCTAGGCCTGCAGGACATTATCGCTGAGCAGGAAGATTTATTTTTACCAGCTCGATGCCCAGATGATGGAGCGGTGATCCAGGCACTGATTGAGCTGGTAGAGCGCTATCCGCGCTACGGTTTTAGAAGTTGTTTCAACTGATGCGCAGGCGAGGCAATACCTAAAACCATAAACGCGTTCATCTGCTTTACACTGAATATAAATACAGCAGTTTGGTGTGGGGTAAATTTGGAATTTGCGAGGGGGATTCAGAAAATAAAATCAGACGAATTAAAGCAAGACACAAATACTGGGTTTTGGTTCTAAATCACTGGAAAGCCTTTCGAGAGGAGAAAGTACATCGAAGTACTCTATTTTGTTTAGAGCTGCTGAAGAATGTTTTTTTTCTTCTCCGAGTCCAACTTTGGCCAAAGACGGACTAAAGAGGCAAGTTCATCATCTTCTGTGTAGAAGTATGCTACAGGCACTTCAAGAACTTTAGCGAGATGCCGGACGACTTCGATGCTTGCCTGGTGAACCCCTTTCTCGTAGCGATTGATACGAGCGCTCGCTGCAAACTCATCTATGCCAGCCAAAATACCCAGACTTTTTTGCGATAACGCCATGTCTAAGCGCACCTCTTTGAGGCGTCGACTGAAGAGCTGATTGTGGGAATTGGAAGTTTTCATAACTACGATAATCGTAGTTAATGCCCAAAGAAGATACTACGTTTTACGTAGTGCAACCGCTAGAGTGATTTTTACGTAAGATTTTCAAAAATTCTCGAGCACACTCGCAAAACTACGTAAAACGTAGCTTTATAGATTCCAAAGAAGCTACGAATAACGTAGTGTCTGGTTCAGTAATTTTTCCCAAGGGCATATGAAAAATGGTTTGGTACAAAGCATATGTATTAGCGGCTATCAAAAGTAAGGAGGTTTTCCTCGCCACTTTCGGTGTAAGCACCTACACAACGATTAACGCTCTTGGGAGACCGTGGCATAAAGTAAACTTCTTCTATGCCAGACCAATCATATCAATCCAGAGCTCATAAGGCCTCATTGTGACTTCAAATCTTTGGCTCGAGGTTTACATTCAAGAAGAATCAAACACAGCAAAGAGTTACGTCAAATCACACGTAAATCTTTAACATTTTGTGTTTTATCATCATAAAAATTTCGTTCTAAGAAATTTTTACGTAAAATGTAACGTAATTCAGTCTACAAACAGGGACTAGATCATGGCTAACTTTGATGCAGATTATTGCTACTCTTTCCCCGCAGTTAGGGGCGTCCAGGCTGGACGGCCATTCTATATCGCCACTTGCCCCATGCGCATCATTCCGAAGATCTTCAGCTTCGATGAAACAGACGTGCCCCCTGAGCTGCGCGCTCAGCGCATCTTAAATAAATCACGCATCCCAGAAATGGTGCGTTATTTACTTGAAAATCCTAAAGATTACGTGTTCTCTGCGTTAACTGCATCCATTGCGGTCGATGTACAGTTTGACGAGTTCGAAAACTCCAACAATCTTGGAACGCTTCGCGTACCAATGGATGCGCAAATTCTTATCAATGATGGTCAACATCGCCGTAAGGCTATTGAAGATGCCCTTTCGGAGCGTCCTGAATTAGGACAGGACAACATCCCCGTATTGTTCTTTGTTGATGAAGGTTTACGGCGTAGTCAGCAGATGTTTGCTGATCTGAATAAATACGCCATCCGTCCAAGCCCATCACTCTCCGCGCTTTACGATCATCGCGACGTAAGCTCGAACCTTGCTCGCTATCTTGCGATGTCTATCGAGCCCTTTATTGGTCTTACTGAACTTGAGAAATCCAGTATCAGTTTGCTTTCGAATAAACTGTTCACGCTAAGCAGCATTAAACAGGCAACACGTGCCCTGCTTGGTAAAGACCCCAAAGTAGGCAGCATTGAGGACAATACACATATAGCTACGCTATACTGGCAGGCTATTTTCAAAGTTATGCCAGATTGGCAGCTTGCTGCACGTAAAGAAGTGTCTCCGGCGCAGCTTCGCCAGGATTATGTACATGCTCATGGTATCGGTTTGCAGGCTTTGGGCCTTCTGGGCCGTTCACTACTGGCTGAAGAACCTGAGCACTGGCAGGAAAAACTTACGAAGTTAAAATCCTTTGACTGGCGTAAAAGCAATCCTGAGATGATTAAGCGCGCAATGCAGCATGGCAAATTGAGCAAAACCGGCACCGCCATTCAGCTAACTTGCAACGCTTTAAAAATTGCGCTGTCTCTCCCCCTTTCTCCTGAAGAAAAAGAGCTTGAAGCTCAGATGGTTGTATCATGAGTACATTAACTCAGGCCTATGATCTGGCCGACTATGAAGATTTCATAAACGAAGAGCAATTTGCTGGACGTACTCTCGCTGATTTTGTCTCTGAAGTTCAGCGTGTCTACTGCGCAGATAAACGCCCTTGGGTGATTGGCTATAGTGGCGGTAAAGACTCGTCAGCAGTCATTACTCTTGTTTATCTGGCGTTGATGGGTCTTCCGCCGGAAATGCGTACGAAGGATGTGTTTGTCGTTTCCTCTGACACTCTCGTAGAGACGCCGGTTGTAGTTGACCTCATTAAAAAAACGATGCTCCAGATTGAAGCTGGCGCTAAGCGAGACGGCTTACCGATCACACAACATGCTGTAACCCCAAAAACCAACGAGACATTCTGGGTAAATTTGCTTGGTAAAGGCTATCCAGCGCCTACCCGTAGTTTCCGCTGGTGTACAGAACGCATGAAAATCAACCCGGTAAGTGACTTTATCAAAGATAAAGTCAGCCAGTTTGATGAAGTTATCGTCGTTCTTGGATCGCGCAGCAGCGAAAGTGCATCTCGCGCTCAGGTCATTGCAAAACACAAGATTGACGGCTCGCGTCTTGCGCGCCATACCACCCTGTCTAATGCATTTATTTACACCCCAATTGATACTTGGGATGTAGAAGATGTATGGAAATTACTTCGTGGTGCATTCAGATATGCGCCTGATGACATTGATGAATGGGAAAGCCCTTGGGGGGGTAATAACCGCCCTCTGTGGACTCTTTACATGGATTCCTCAGCTCAGGGGGAATGCCCGCTAGTCATCGATGACAGTACGCCTTCCTGTGGTAACTCCCGCTTTGGTTGCTGGACATGTACTGTCGTCACAAAAGATAAAGCGATGGAAAGCTTAATCCAGAACGGTGAAGAGTGGATGTCACCACTTTTGAAATACCGCGACCTGCTGGCTTTCACAACCGATCCAGTAAACAAAGATACCTACCGCAACTATAAACGACGCACAGGTAAAGTGAGTTATCAGTATGCGAAGGATGGCGAGGAACTTACGGCTGAGCGTAAACATGTGCCAGGTCCTTACTGGCTTAAGTATCGCCAGGAATGGTTGAAGGAATTGCTGACGATTGAGCGTGATATGAACGCTCAGGGACATACAATTACATTAATCACTGAACCAGAGCTTCATGCCATACGCCAGCAATGGCTAAAGGATCCCAACGAGCCTGATTGGTACGACACATTACCAGGCATTTATCGCGAGGTTTATGGCAAGGATCTGGACTGGGTTATAGACGATCAATCACGTTTTGACGCCAGCGATGCAGAACTTCTCGAACAAATTGCCCAAGGATTTGATGTTGTCCCTGAAATGGTTATGAAATTAATCGAGCTTGAAGTTTCAATGGAAGGCCTTAGCCGCCGACAGGGGATCTTCGACAAGTTAGGGACGATCCTCAAGCAAGACTGGGGAAGTCTTGAAGAGATAAAACAACAGCAGGAAGCTTTGCAGAAACGTAATGAGCGTGATGTTCATCAGGAAGAAGTAGCAAGCATAGAAGCTGAACTGCAGATGTTGCAGCGGAGAATTGCCGAAGTCAGCGAACCAAGCCTGCTTACCAGTGAGGAAAAAGAACGTGTTAATTAAACAGCTGGTACTGCGTAATTATCGGGTTTTCAATGGAACCCATGTTATCGATCTGGCTCCTAAAAAACGACAGAACGATGATAACCCGCGTCCTATCGTTTTGTTCGGTGGGTTAAACGGCGCAGGTAAGACATCAATACTATCCGCTATCCGCCTGGCCCTTTACGGTAGGCTTGCATTTGGTTCAACAACTCAGCAGCAAGAGTATGTGGAAGAGCTTAGTGCTCTGGTGCACAACGGCTCAACTTTGGGTGAACAACCCGATGAGGCTTCTGTCGAGCTTATTTTTACCTACAACAAAGGTGGTCAGGAGGCTGAATTTACCGTTACCCGCACCTGGCAAAAAGGTAAGCGAGACAAACTGTCATTACAGCAGGATGGTAAACTCATTGAAGGACTTGGCTATGATCAGTGCCAGGGCTTTTTAAATGAATTAATCCCCCACGGCATAGCCGATCTGTTTTTCTTCGATGGTGAAAAAATTGCGGAGCTAGCTGAGGATGAATCGGGAAACATTCTCCGCACGGCCGTGCGTCGTCTGCTGGGTCTGGATCTAATCGAGAAGCTTCGGAACGATTTAACGATTTTCATTAAACGCCAGCAATCAGGTCAACTGGCTGAATCTCAACAACAGAAACTTCTAGAACTTGAGAAACAGATTAAAGAATTGGCCTTTAAGACCGAGCAAATTCTTGAAAAGGCTGATTTCGCTAAATTACGTATTGACCTTATCTCCAAGGAAATTGTGCAGAACGAGACTCTACTAAATGCACAAGGGGGTGCTTTTGCTCAAACAAAAACCCAGGAGAAACAGAAGGTCGAGACGCTTTTAAAAGAAAAAGAACGTCTGGAAAAAGCGCTTCGGCATGAGTGTGATAGCTCACTACCGTATGCTTTAGCTCCAAAAACTCTGGGTCGTTTGCTAGAACAGATTAGTGCGGAGACGCAAATAAAACAGGCAAAAAGCTTCGAGAAGGAATTGAATCAATTCCTTACGCAACTCAAAAGCGACATTTCCTTCCGTTCAGGAAGCACAGGCAAAATTGCTGCTGAGGCTATAGAAGATAACCTTAAAACATATCTTGCTGATAAGCCAAAAGGTGAGTTGCTGTTTGACATATCTGAACGTGAAGCTGGAATGATCCAGCAGTCTATCGAACAAGATAGTAAAAAAGCCTGGCAACGTTTTGACCTTTATCGTAACCAGCTGGCAGAGGTAGAAGAACAATTAGAGCAAGCCGCAGCAAACATCGCCCGGGCGCCGGAAGATGATCAGCTGATGGATATTTTTGAAAGACTCCGTGAGCTGGATCGCCAACGTGAAGCTAAGCGGCAGGAGTATCGCTCATTGCTGGAAGAAGCAAAAAATACCAAACAACAGCAACTTGATTGCGCTCGCCAGATTCAAAAAGCTCATGACGCAGCGCGCAACCAGCATAGCTTTAATAGTGCATTCAACAATGCGCAAGAGACAATCAGCTTGCTTGATCGGTACAGTGAACTGTTAACTCAGGCACGAGTAAAAACCCTTTCTGCTAACTTCGAAGTTGCTTACCGTAAGTTAGCCAGAAAAGAAGATTTGCAGCTTAATGCGCATATCAATCCAGAAACGTTTGATGTTGAACTGGTGGATGAGAACGACAAAGTTATCAACCGTAAATTACTTTCCGCTGGAGAGAAGCAAATTTATGCGATAGCGATTCTTGAAGCATTGGCTAAAACATCGGGTAGAGACCTGCCGGTAATCATTGATACTCCGCTAGGGCGCTTAGATTCTCAGCATCGAGATAAGTTAATCAATCATTACTTCCCTTATGCAAGTCACCAGGTCGTGTTGTTATCTACAGATACTGAAGTTGATGAACGGTATTTTGTTGATCAATTGCGTGATGATATCTCTCATGCATACGAGATTATTTTTAATTCTCGAACTAAATCGTCAGCACTCAAGCCTGGATACTTCTGGAATTTAACGAAGGAGGAAATTTAATGCTTCCTAATAGAATGCAATTAAATCATCAAACGGAAGAGCAACTGAAGCGTTTGAAAACTTACACAGGATTGACCCCCAATATTTCTGCAAGACTTGCTTTCTTTTTTTCTGTTGAAAGCGGGTTTAGATACGATGAAAAAAATAACAGAGACAAACTTGATGGAAGTTTAGTTTTAGACAAAATAACTTGGCTTGGTGAGACGCTATTGCTAACAGAACTAACGCTGAAAATGTTATACCCGACCTATAATGAAAAGGAAATGCATAAAATATGGGCTTCTCATGTACAAGATGGGATTGCACCTCTAAGAAATTATAAAAATTTAAGAGATTTTACTCAAGCTTTGTAATGAAACCAGCCCTATAATAGGGCTGGTTAATTTTTTAATTACACATATCTGAGTTCAGTGGCCAAATTTTAATTGCCAGATCAGCAAGATAGCTACAACGATTAAAAATTGATTCCTCAGACCAATTTGGTAGTGTAGATATTTGTTTTGCGCTATTGAATTCGGAAGAAGAAAATACGCTTTTCTTTTCATCAAAGACAGAGTTCTTGATTTTTCTATTTTTTCCTTTCTCAAGCAAGATCACATTCCCAACAGAATTAACCCAACGACTGTAAGGTTTACTGAAATAATCCAAATTACTGCCCCATACTTCATGGTTTTTAGGGAATATATGCTCTAGGTCTACCTCTAAGAAGTCAGGAGGCTTTGTTGAATAAATCAGATTTCGGGTAAGTCTCCCCCGTAGCGGGTTGTGTTTTCAGGCAATACGCACGCTTTCAGGCATACCTGCTTTCGTCATTTTGTTCAGCGCTCGCACCACGGCCAAAGCCTCCGCAACCTGACCATCGTAGTCACGCAGCGTCAGTGAACCCCCGAACAGCTGTTTTACCCGGTACATCGCCGTTTCCGCTATCGAGCGACGGTTGTAATCTGTTGTCCATTTCCACCGCGCATTACTCCCGGTCATTCGCTGATTAGCCACTGCACGGTTACGGTCTGCATATTCACCGGGCCAGTAACCCGCACCTTTTCGGGGTGGGATAAGCGCGCTGATTTTCTTACGCCGCAGTTCATCGTGACAGAGCCGGGTGTCGTAAGCGCCGTCTGCCGATGCTGCCCTGATTTTTCTGTGAGTCTGCCGGATAAGACCCGGGAAGGCTTCTGAGTCCGTCACATTGTTCAGCGACAGGTCAGCGCAGATGATTTCATGTGTTTTACTGTCAACGGCGAGATGCAGCTTACGCCAGATACGGCGGCGTTCCTGGCCATGCTTTTTGACTTTCCACTCGCCTTCACCGAAGACCTTCAGCCCGGTGGAATCAATTACCAGGTGTGCGATTTCACCCCGGGTGGGCGTTTTGAAACTGACATTAACCGACTTTGCCCGCCTGCTGACACAGCTGTAATCCGGGCAGCGTAGCGGAACGTTCATCAGAGAAAAAATGGAATCAATAAAGCCCTGCGCAGCGCGCAGGGTCAGCCTGAATACGCGTTTAATGACCAGCACAGTCGTGATGGCAAGGTCAGAATAGCGCTGAGGTCTGCCTCGTGAAGAAGGTGTTGCTGACTCATACCAGGCCTGAATAGCTTCATCATCCAGCCAGAAAGTTATGGAGCCACGGTTGATGAGGGCTTTATTGTAGGTGGGCCAGTTGGTGATTTTGAACTTTTGCTTTGCCACGGAACGGTCTGCGTTGTCGGGAAGATACGTGATCTGATCCTTCAACTCAGCAAAAGTTCGATTTATTCAACAAAGCCAAGTCAGGAATTAAGGCTTTAGTCGCACCCAGATGTAAATCTACTTTACATGAAATATATTTCAATATTGTCGAACTTTCAGTTTCAAATAGGCTAAAACTTTCAATGAAAGAGCCTTGAACTTTTTCTATCAGCGGAATGAAGTTTTTCAAAACATCAGCATCAGATTTACCAGCTTTAAGATCAGCAAGAATTTTCTTAAAGAGAGAATCTATTTCACCAATACCATAATCACAAACTGTTACCCACCTAAACAATAAATTCAATGATAATTCAGCCAACTTTTCAAGAATACTTTCTTTATTTTTTAGTGCGTAAAGGAAACAAGGCAAATGGATTGTATAGCCCAATAAATTCATTTCGGCTACTTTTTCTGCCCATTTATCGTTGGTATTTATCTTAGGCCAATTAAGATTTGACTTATTTTTTAGCTTACTAAATGGTTCAGAATTTTGAATAAGCTCACTTAGAAAATTCCTAGTATTGATTTCGTCATTACCAATTTTTTTTCTGATTGTTTGATAAAGCGTTGCTTTTGTAACATCCGTTGATTCGTAAGAGTTCCAGTAAACCTTAATATAATCTACGAAACTTGCAGGAACAGCCTGAATTTTTTTTACCAAGTCATCCCATTCGCAAAGCGCTGCATCTTGATAATTACTCGAAATATTGCTTAAGATCTTATTTTTTAGCAGGTCAGCAACAGAGAGGTCCATCCCCTTTGAGTTAAGAGATTCAAATATTATGTAAGCGTCGAAATCATCTTCAACTGTGATAGTTACGAACTTCAGTTTCGTAATAACGAAGCGGAAAAATTTTTTGAGTTCAGTTAAAGAATTACTACGGCCAAAAAATTCTTTTCTTACTTTCTCTTGGAAAAAACGCTTTGCTTTTGTTATTCTGTTTGATTTATTTACTACATTAGTAAGAACTTCTCGTTTTGATATATCTAAAGCATCTTCAAAATATTTTGAATCTTTGTTATTTGCTCGCAAATAATAGTCATCTTGTTTAATGTGTCTGTTGACGCTTGAAAATAAAGAGTCAGCAGCATCTTCTCTTTTCTCAGTCGTTGAATCAAGATCATCAGAACTAATTACGCCATCAACAACAAGCTTAGAATAATCCTGGATTACAGACAGCAATAACATGAAGCTAATCGTTCTTTGTTGTCCATCAACAATATCATACTGAGTTCCGTTCTTACCTCGACTTGCTAATAGTAACGTCCCCATAAAATATTCTTTACCTTCATTATAAGAGGTAATAATATCAGTCCATAGTTCGCTAAGCTCATTGCTGGCAGTCCATGAATAATCACGTTGATATCGGGGAATAAAATATCGAGTATCTAAACCATAAAATATCTGCTCTAAGTTTTTGCCATCTGCTTTAATGTTCACGGTTACTCCAAGATTACTCTAACAATAAATACACGAATGAATTATACCACACTATTAAATATGCATATGAATAATAATTGATATATATATCATACTAGTAGAAACCTCAGGTAGTCATCATAACGGTGAATACTTCGTGAGTTAAAATATATTACTTGTATCAAAAGCACCTTAATAATATCAAGGTGCTTAAGAGTTACATTCGAAACCATACACAAATATCAATATTAAGACAAAAGATCTTCAATATTATTGATATCAACAGCATTGTTACTACTCTGCTCATTTGATATCTCAGTCGCAGCACTAAGCATATGAAGAAGAATTACTTCAGACTTATCTTTCAATGGGAATTCATGTAACCAATCATTGATAACATTCATACCAGCATTGACAGCACTTTGAAAATGGTCCCAGCACTGATTTATGTTCTCTTCTCTAAGGCACTCCATACCATTAGTTTTGTTTATACCAATCAAATATATTAAACCTTCCATTTGATTATTAGTAAATACAGTATCTCTGGCTGATTTTCCTCTTGTTTTGATTTGTACATTATCTAAACGCCAGCCAATTGATGCTGCAAAACATGCGAAATGCATATATGTTGGAAAGATCTTGTCTTCATCCACTACTTCGGTAAGAAGATCATCAAATTGGGCATCGAAATAAATTTCCATTAAATTTCCTTAATCAATGAACCTTCAAAATCCGACTCATAAATTGATTGCTGATGAACTATATTTTTGATTTCAATGAGATCAGAGGGCTTTTCATTTTGCTTTTCAGTTTTATGTGAAATAATCAAATATTCTTTGCCAACACGATCTTTTATTGAAGAGTCAACGGTCCCACTCCAATGAGAAGAGGAAAGTAGTAATATCAATTGCTCACAGCATTGAGGTAAAAATATTGCTGTTGCTTGGCGATATGTATCGTCAAGCTCACCGAAAGGGGCATCAATGAAAAATGGTGCAACAGTACCTTTGATTAAAAAACGATTATCTCCTGAAGCCCGTTGTGCACAAAATCCTAAAAGTGCTGAAACAAAGGATAGATTTAAAAGGAGATTTTCCCCCTTACTTTTTGCAACTAAAGAACCATCTGGTCTTGCTAATTTAAAGTCGAAGTTTTCCGTAACTCTAACGTTAAATTCTTTCCTTGAAAAGTTATTCAAAATAACATTTACACTTACTGCAATATTATTTCTAGCTGTTAATTCATAATTCTTTAGTTTCGATTCACATAAACGGACTAGTTTCTCTAACTTCTCAATATCTCGATTATATTTATAAACCAAATCATTGTCTGGCGCATTAGAACTTATCCATCGGTCACATTCACCAATTCTAGTATTAAGTACAGAAATATTTTTTTCAATATTACTCATTCTAATTTTTGCATTTTCTTTTTGTGTCGATATAGAATGTATCTCTTTATTAATTGTTGCAACCTCTCTTTCTCCACCATCACCTATATCTTCTAATTGTTGTTGGAGGTCAGCTATTTCAAGTGTAGATATTTGTTTTTCTCTTAATAAATTTGCAATCTCCTTATCAATATCTTGGTATGCCGTAATAAATTCTTGTGGTTTCTCAGAAAGATTTCCTATAGACCCTGCAAAATGTACTGCTGCAAGTCTTTTTTGTTTTATATCAGCTGTATTAGCTTTATTCCTTAAGCTTTTGATATGCTCATATTCACAAGATAAAGGATTAACCTCTCTGCCACAAATGCATAATTTTGCGTCAATAATCTTATTAATTAAACTCTCATCATATGGAGAAGGTATCTCACCCAAAACCTCCTTTTCAGTAATATTTAGCATCGTATCGTTTGCTAATTTATAGCCAAAGAGTATCATTCCATATTGGTAAATTAATTTTTTTTGTTTAGCCATAAGTTCGCTAGTTTTTGCTTCGATGTGTTTTACCCTTTTCTCTTCTGCTTGTTTTTTGTTTTGTATATCAGAGACATTATATACTTTTATATTCTTAAGTCTCTCACTCAGTGCATCTAACTCAATCTGATAATTTTCAATATTATCTTTACAAACTTCTCTAGCAGAAATCAATTCTCTCCTGTCATACTCCAGATCAGTTTTTATTTTATATTTAGCACTATATTCATTATTTTTTTTTGTTATTTTTTGAATCTCTACCTTTCTTCTTGAAATTAATTCAATCAGATCATCCTTTGCATATTCAGCAGATGTGAATCCTAATATGTCTCTTATTGCCTTCCTGAACTTAGTCAAATTATTATTATTATTAATGTTAGCAATACCCTCACCATGGAAGAAAAAATAGTCAGCCATTTGAGAAGGAATAACACTTTGAATAAATGGTAATGCTAACTTAACTTGCTTAATAAATGTACCATTTTCTAATTCGTATACAATAACATCATTATTCTGTGTGCTATTATTATATTCTCGTTTTATATAAAATTCTTTACCTTCATGATTAAATATGATCTCTACAGTAGCTATAATATTTCCTTGACTCAATGAAAAAATATTCACTATTTCACGGGGGTTTTCAAAGTCATTAGTAAAGCGATTATAAAAACACCATAAAATTGCATTTAAAAGAGTGGTTTTTCCTAGACCATTTTCACCATGAATTAAAGTAATGTTTTTTTCCTCATCTGTGGCAAAAACAATAGTGTTACTTCCATAGAATTGCCGAAAGTTGGTGACTATAATCTTGTTTAATTTCATGTTATGACTCCAAGTATTCTTTCAATATTGAATCAATATAATTCAACCGAATTTTATCATCAGAAGGATTCGATACAGAACGAGCAACTCTTTCATGATCTATTATTTTTTGAAGAATTCTATCTTCATCGGTTGATAAAAAGTCGGGGTCTTTCTCCAAAGAATCACGAATCTGTTTAAGTATTTCTACATGATTGTTAGACATCTACTATCTCCGTTTCGATCGCTAGGCGGCTAAATTCATGAATTCTTGCTTCCTCCCGTTTTATTAAGGAATCAAGTGCTTGAGAGTTCCTATTAGTGGGAGGAGATACAATAAAATCATAAATCACTGCAAACTCTTTCCCAGTACTTTTACGTAAGATGCGTCCCCTTCGTTGAATGTACTGCCTTGTACTATTTGCACTAGCTAAAATAAATGCATACCTACAATCTGGAATATCAATTCCTTCATCCAAAACTCTTTTAGCTACCAGAGAATCTAAAGTGCCATTTTTGAATGCCTCTAAATATTCTTCTCTCTGAATATTCGTTTGTTCACTGGTAAATCGAGCATTTTTATAACCATATTTGGCGAGTACCCTTGTAACTTTATCAATGATTTGTGTTGAACCATATTCTTCGTTAACTTCTTCTGATAAATCACTCCCCTCGCCGCAGTAAAATAAGGATTTTGATTTTATCCCTTCATTTTTTAGAAGTTTAT
Organism: Enterobacter chuandaensis; assembly: GCF_039718975.1. Taxonomy (NCBI): domain Bacteria; kingdom Pseudomonadati; phylum Pseudomonadota; class Gammaproteobacteria; order Enterobacterales; family Enterobacteriaceae; genus Enterobacter; species Enterobacter chuandaensis. Next base: position 624,713 of record NZ_CP097173.1, on the reverse strand, counting down.
CTAATTTGTAATATTTGCTTTTTATAGCTCCCAACATTCTTGTACGCCTTAAAAGCAGATGCAATAGTTGACTTTCATCAATACTAACCCCTTTTTCTCTTTTACCTTCTAAAACTGAAATGGATTTCGAAATCTGCAAGTAACTCTCAACTTCATCATCATCCATTTCACAATATATTGTTTTATATTTATATGGGCACAACACATTGTCTTTCAATGCATCTTCAAGATCGTACTTAGCAATCGGCTGCCCATATATATTCCTGAGAAAAACTGCTGAATCCGAGTAATAGTCCTCCCATGGTGTGGCAGATAATCCAATTTTGAATTTTGCTTCAGGGACAATTCCGTTCATTTTGAATGAACCATGATGATGACATTCATCACAAATAAAAAGCATTCCATTTGGATTAATCTTATTCAATTCAAACTGAAAATCATTTGATTTCAACGTTGCATTAACAACAATAATAGCGTTGAATTTTTTATTTTTCGCTAAATTTGACGATGCGACAATTTTTTTTAATTGAAAACTCCAGTTGTTTTTTGAAAAACCACAAATCAAGGGGAATATATTATAACGAGCCATTTCTTTTCGCCATTGCTCAGCTAAGGCTTGATACGGCACAGCTACAATAAAAAACAAATTACTATTCATATGTTGAAAAAGCTTTGTTGCTGCATGTAATGCAGTAATCGTTTTCCCAGCACCTGTTGCCATTGTAAAAATCCCTTTAAATGAATTATTCTGCCACTCCTTGATTGCATTTTCTTGATGTTTTTTCAGAGAATAAGGCAGCCCATTAATATAAAGAGGGATTTTTGGATCGAGATTGTCCTCGAAATCAATACGCACAAAATCTTTAGAATTTGTATTAATTTTAGAAAACAACTCATTGAAATAATTTAAATCCTTCCCCTTGGAATATTCTTTTATTGAAGAAATAAAATCTGGTGTTGCTGGTACAACCTTAATGTTTTTAACGTTGTTATTCCATAATGAATCAAATTTTCGCTCTATTTGAATTCCATACTTAGCATATACCTCAGAATCAATGTCACTAAATACCATTATCGATTCACTGTTTACATCGCCACTTAAAGCACTTCCTGTTTCATTAGCGGAACCTCCAAATGATATTTTCCTTCCATCCTCTGATATCAATACGCCAATTTTTTCATGATACATTCCATTATTTTTTAGAGCAAATTTGATATCGAGATTACCGTTAAAAACAAGATATGAAAGTAACTCTATACCTGCCTTCAATACGTTTGAAGTACATTCATAATAAATTCTGTTTAATGTTTCTGCGCAACATTGGCTTAAGAAGGAGTTTTTTTTAGTTTCGTCTATTGCATCAAACTCCTCTCGTGACAACGGAGAGCCTATTATCAACTGCATCCTTCCATCGTTATGAATGAAGTGAAAAAGCCCTTGCGCAGCTAACATTATTGATGATGAAGAAAAATAACCAACCGCTCTTTTATATATTTTTGCTAATGGTAGAGCTTTATTATAAAAATCTTTAATAATGTCATCATAATCAGTATCGTATACAACGTTTGGTTTAAACTCAGATAACGTTTTTTTGCTGTCGAACATCATCTCCTCCGCTAAACAACATTCTCAAAGCAATCTGAGTTCCTTTAAAAATGCCCATTGGTTCAGAATACTCCTAAATAATATTTAGCAGGTTTTAAAGGGGACATCAATGAGAAAGCATGTAAAATGCGAGGATTATGCAAACAAAAAAAGCCGCCCTTAAGCGACTTCTTTCACATCTTTTGGTGCCGAAGGCCGGACTCGAACCTAAGTCTCCATAACCTGCTGTAATCACGTTCCTATTAGCCTTTAAAAGAACAATCGTAGGACCTTTTTGTTCTAGGGGCTATATCTTAAGTTTGATCCGGTGAACGGAATCAAACCTAATATTCGTGACGTCACAAAACACCAACGAGCCATACCTGTCTATAGATGTTTATGGAGGTTTGCTGTGTCGGGAGGGAAGAACGTTTGTCAGTTTTGTGGACGTTAAGTAAACGCCACTGCGTTCGGAATTTGAAACCAGTTAAACCCCGGCAGACTTTGTTTAGAATAACCATTTAACTCAATGTTATTTATATGAATTAAGCCATTTAGCCTCAAAGTGAAACGCCACCGTAACGCATACGTAATGCACCCGTATTTTGCTGTTTTATTTACTCTTATAGAAACAAAGGGCTGATGAAACGTAGGACTATCAGCATCCAATGAATACTGTTCATCCATACAGCATAAAAATTCATAAACTTACACTTGAGCTACTTTCTCAGTTTGTCCCACCGAACCGCTGATACGATACCCCAGTTGCCGCTAGGATTAGGCCTACGCCATTTTGCTGTCTCCATGCTACGAAGATACTCAAGAGCTTCAGCAAACGTGCCAAAACGCTTCTGAGCCGCTTTATCACCTACGGCAAACGAGCCATCACGGGTGCTCGCCAGCCCAGGATGAAAACACGAGCCATCAGCCGCATAGGGAACCAGTAATTCCGGGTCGCTATCTTCGAACAAACCAGACACCAACAGTTGCCACGGCTCAACACTCAGAGCGTTAGCCAGCACCTCAATCGCATCCAAAGACGCATTCGAGCCACCACGTTCGATGCGACTCATGTAGCTACGCGCAAACCCACACCGATCGGCAAAGGCTTCCTGACTCAATCCGGTAGCTACGCGGAGCTCTTTTACTCTTTGTCCAAATAGTTTTCTCAGGGTCTTTTTCATGCCCTGAATTTGCGCAAATGTCCACTAAAGAGCCACGCACCAATCGTGACATTTAAAATATAAGGTTTATTATTCTCACAAAACTGTCAGTAACATCTGACCTTTGGGGGAAAATGAAATGGTTAAAAATAAGTCACATATGAAACGTCTTGCTCAAAACCTGTTTGTCCTGTCAGTGGTGGCAGGTTTACCCGCAACCTCCTACGCAGCTGAAAGCCTTGATCAACTGGCGACACGTATCGGTATGGATCACTTCCGGGATGCGATCAAAAAAGGTGACCGCAGCGCTTTCAAAACATTGCCGGCAAAAGGCTACAAAAACGGCCTTACCGGACTACTCATAAAAACTAACACCTATGTTAACCCAGAATACAGCTTTGCGGATTGCGATACGGACACCGTTATTACCTCGGTGCAAGAACACAAAACACTCCCCGGTTGCCGAATATCTCTAAAGCTAGCGACTAAAGATGCTGACGGCAGCTACCACGATAACGGCATTCGCATCGAATATGGTATTACTACCGGCTCTAAAAAGTTTATCGCCAACAATTCAGCATGGGCGCAACATGCTATCAGTGGAGATAAAGTGCTGGAAAGCTCGTTGAAGAGAGATGCTAACGATGATGTCTGCACGGCATGGTCAACGATGGCAAAAAATATTGCCATCGGGCGAGACGAACACAACCCTATTTCCGTTTATCAACAACAAATCGAAAGCCTCAGAGGCAAACCCGGTATCACTGAGAATAATATTATTTTTGCCCATGCCCTTGCTGGCATGGTTTACAAAGATATGGCCGAAAAAAAACCGCAGGAAGTTGAAGTATTAGTTTATCAAACCTGCCAATCAGGTATGTAATCACTGACGATTAATCACGGATAGCGGTAATAGTCGCTCTGGAAACATCGTATTCGCGAGCTAACGCGCTGATACTTATTCCGCTATTCTTTTTCTCAATAATCGCCCTACGGGCTTCAGGGGCGATTTTCGAAGGTCTGCCCAACTTCTTGCCTTCAGCTTTTGCTCGTGACAGTCCCGCTTGAGTTCGCTCAATCAAAAGATCGCGCTCCATCTCCGCAACCGCGGCCAGCATCGACAGCAACAACTTACCTGCTGGGGAGGTGAGATCAGTCGTGCCAAGCTGGTGGACAATAACCTTGATATTGCGCTCTGCCAGCGCCCTGACCGTCTGGAGGACATCAATGGCATCACGCCCCAGTCGGTCGAGTTTCGCAACCACCAGCGTTTCACCGTCGCGAATTTTACTGAGCATTTCGGAGAACGCTTTGCGGTGCGTCGCCGGAACCTTACCGCTGACAACATCGGCATACCAGTAATCAATTTGCCAACCAGCCTGCCCGAGTTCCAGACGCTGGTTTTCAGTATCCTGCTGCGTTGTTGAAACACGCCCGTAGCCAAAAGTTGCCATCGTTTTCTCCTCATCCGGCCCCTGCCAGAAAACGGTGTCAAAATAGGATAGCCTGCCAGAAAAGCCAAGGCTATTTTTCCAACAGTGTGAAAGCGTGTGCTTGGTAAGTGCCGGAAAACGGTCGTTTGTTGGCAGCAACTTTTTGAAGAATCGAAAATACTTACCCTGAGTGCGAGATAATGGCGATATCGCTAACAGTTGAGCTACTTGTCGTCAGGGTATCTACGCTGCCATTCTGATAGCCAAATGGTGCGTTCTCTCATCCAACTAACTAACCTCAGATAAACAAATACCCCGATCCACCATCCAACGAATAGTGCTGTGCCATTGATTACGTAGTAAATAAGGGGCGAAGTTAAAAAGAATGGGTTGAATACGTCAGCAACTGAGACGAACAAAATCGCGAACATGCCAGACAAAATCCAGCCCTTGCCCTCGACGAATAAGGTCAAAGAATACTTAAAGCGAATTGGTCCACGCTTTTCATCGTTCAGATATAATTCCGGGAAGGCATTTTTATGTGAACCAACACCCAAAAGCAGAGAGGCCAGTCCAAGAATAACAAACATCAAGAATCCCCAGACCTGCAAAAGAAAGCAGGAAACCGGGTGTTTCCACTCCCTATCCGTCCAGTCCGCAAACTCGCTGCGAGCCCTATAGAACTTTTTGTGTGTTTCGATGCTTATCCAGTGTTTACGCTTCATGCGCCCCCCAATGCCTGCCTGACATTATGTCACTACGCTGGTGAAGAATACGCGGCTAAGTATGTTCATCTCGACAGACTTATCCAAACGCTCTGAGATAGTGCCACAAATTTCAAACCAATAAATCCACTGCCCCTGATAAAAAACGCGCCACAGGGCTTCCCAGCGCGTTGGATGCGCATGTCACCGCATCTGCAACACTATGTGCTTCGTCTTAAACGCTACAGGTGAGCCGAAACATCCTCTGTATATGAAAAATAGAAGTGTTCTCATACAGTTAGGTTAACATCGATAACTAAGGTTTTTATCGTAAAACTATTGTGCTACGGTGTTCGAAATGTTCTCAAATCTACTCAATTCGAATTACCCTGATGCCGGTTTGAAGTTCCCTTCAATAAGGTCGCACTATGAAGAGTCGAAAATACGTAGCTGCTGAAGCAGACCGCAAATCCTTTAAGGTTTCAGCCGGGATCGATTGGCTGGACTTAAAGATCAGCTTCTCCAGACTGACCCAGCATCGCTACGTTCAGGATGAATTACTTAAAATCACCGGATTAAAACTCTGGGTTAAACCCTGCGGTCTACGTATCTCAAAGTTGTCATCATGCGCCCCCCGTCCCGACAACAACGTTAAAACGTGGGTAAAACCTACGATAAGCAGCACTAACGATACTTTTCGGATTTGCTTCCGTGATCTACTGGCAAACCATGGCGGGAAGCTGGAAGCTGCACTCAAGCAATTGCAAAACCGTTTCCCATTTGCGTGTGAGCCACAAATCGTGGGAGTCGAAGTTTTCTGCGATTTCTGGCATAAACAACGGTCAGTATCAGCGACACGAGCAATGACCTATCGGCTTCAGACAAGCCTGTTTAGTAACGGAACCCGACCAAGGCAATTCAACCCCGCTTCGTGGAAAAATGTCTACCTTTTCCCCGGAACACGTATCACTCCGTATCGAAACTTCAGGACAGGTAACAAGTGGGACAACATCTCGTGGCAGGTCTACCACAAACGCACTGACAACGATCAGAAACTACCTGTAGAAGAGCAACGCGCTCGTGTTGAAGTCACGTTAAAAGGTGCTGCGCTCACTCACTACTCTCTTCACCATCTTAGCGACATGCAGCGCTTTCGATTTGAAACCCTCGCTCACCTGTTCAAATTTCGCAAACCAATTGAGCCTGAAATGATGGCTAACGGTGATATGTTCAGATTTACCGCTATCAACGCAGCTCGTAAGGTGAACGACGCAACAGCCGAGCGCGGATTGCATTCTTTCAATAACATCGGACGAAGGGATAAACGTAGCTGGATGATGGTCAACGGTGACAAGCGCCTGCGGAAAGAAAGCTCTCATCTGGCGGTTGTTAGCGATCTGCAAAACGCCGTCAAGGGTGCGTTACGTCGTCTACACGTTTGAGCCGCAGCCCGTTCCGTTATTCCAAAAAAAAGTGACAATCAGCAGGAAAGAAGCCGCATTCCTGCTGGTCTGGATACAGTTCTCTTAATAACTGTATATATAACAACTCAACTATCAGCTTACACACCTTAGCTATCGGTGTTTGTCGTTTGCTGTTCCCTTCCATCAAACACGAACGGAACGTTTTTTACCTTCTTCATGTTCGCGGTATAAATGCAGCCGGATAAGCTGGGCGAGAGAAAGTGGATCTCCTAGGTTTGGAAGCGACTCTTGCAGGCATAGCGTCCGAAAATTTCCGCGACGGCAAGGCATTCCTTATACTTAACAGTCAGTCATGATTGCATTTTTGACATGGCAGAGTAAGAATATTCTTAATGGTATTTTTTCTCATGACTAAAAACAGCTTAAAGGGTGATATGAACACACGCTTGGTAATAATGTTTTCTGTTAGCGTTATGCTTACAGGATGTGTAAAACACGTCGACCGTTCTCCAAAAGGAGATGTATCCCTTTTGACTTCGAATGAGCTTTGTCGGGCTGCTGGCTATGCTTACGCCACAGGTAATTCTGAACGTTTTTACGCTGCTGTAGCTGAAGGAAAGAAAAGGGATGCAAATCATACAATAGGTATTACCGGACCTGAATGCGGCACGATGAGCAATCTGGGAGCACTTCAGGCTCAACAAGATGCCCAAGAGAATCAATTAGCGCAAGCTCGCTTTGCCTCCGGAATGCAGAACCTTTCAAATACCTTAGCCCAGCAACAGCAGATGCAAATACAGCAACAAGCGGCCTTCGATGCCAATATGCAAGCGACACAAAACAATTATCAATTACAACAACTGAACAACAATATAAGCCAACTTAATAACAACTTAAACAATTGACTTAAGCATATAATTTTGCATCTGGCATCAACACAACATGCCAGCGGAATCGAAAGCATTCAATTTTCAAGGTGATGTATGCCCGTATCCAGTTATTACCAACCCCAACCGGATGGTTATGTGCGCTTTGATTGGCGTGGCAATTCTTTAGAAGGCGAGTTTTTCAGCTATGAGGAGTGTGGTCGAGATATCGATCCAAAATGGGGATACATCCGACCATTTGATAGAGCCATCAGACAACAACTAATCGATAATTTACAAGCAACTCACGGGATTGATCTCCTGACATTCACCTCTCAAGGCAACCTGATCACCTGTGATGCTTTTGTCACCCATAAAGATTTGCAGGCAGCACACCAAGTGATTATAGAGTCATTTGATTTCGTTGATGAATCTGAGCTTACAACTGAGAGGGAACGCATCGGTAACTGCCGGGTAGATTTGATAAGACGCCAATACATTGTCGGCAGCAACCTTAAAGAACCCAAAGAGTCCTTGGACAATCTCAACGCAGAGTTCCTTAAATGGGTAACGCCTTTCTACGAGCCGCTACGGTATAAACGCAAATGGCTAACCAGGCATCGCGAGGGGTTATTTGGTTTTGGCGTGCTCATTGTTTTAGCTGTGCTCGCGTATTTCCATTTTAGCTAAGTAATTAGCGTGCGACTTAGCCAGCTGCGCTATGAGAGCGCCGTATATTCCGCACCATGGATTTCCACAACCTTCTTTAAAAACTCGCCAGAAAGCTTCCCAGCACGTCTGAGTCGCATATTGCAGCTTTGTTTATGGATGGGATGGTCGTTGATTAGTTGTGGCTTCATGGCCCAGCCCGGTTTACTTTATTGCTATCAACAAGTAGCAGCAAAGAGATAGCGCTTTGAGAACCGTCGAGATACTGCAATACACTTTACGCAATGGCAGCGGTGCCGCTTTTCATGCCATCATGCAGGAAATCAGCGTTCCCCTACACTAACGCCACGGGATCCATGTTGTTTCGTTTGGCAACTCGCTTCATGACCCGGATTGCTACTACCTCATTCGCACCTTTGACAGCGCTGAAAAATGGCTGCGGTTCTCAATGCTTTTTACGCAAGCGCTGACTGGCGCAGCGGCCCACGCGAAGGCATTATTCGCAGCATCGAAACCAGCATTAAAGCAGTAATGAATCTACCATCAGAATGTGTAGAAGGGCTGCGGGTGCAATTGTAGGTCATCAAGTCTCACTAAACTCGTTTTGAGCGCCTCCAAATTCAGCACTATAAATCCCCCCCTTAATAAAAAAACGCGCCAGGAAGCGTCCCAGCGCATTCAAGCATCGCTCAACTGAATAGTAACTGACTCAACCTGTTTGTTTGCCACGCTTTCTTCGCAACGCATCTCTGACAGCATCCAGCCCGTCAGGAATGTTGAATTCCGCTATATCAGGTAACGAAAAATCAATTTTCTCCACGACTTCAATCATATGAACTGGTTTGAGGTCTTTGCTATATCGCACTTCCGTTTCAGTTTCGCCGCGCACATGCCCAAGTAGCTGCGCTCGTAATTCTGAGCTAACGCCCTTCTCCTTGAGCAAAGTCGAAACTGAGTGGCGAAAAGAATGGAAAGATTTGCTTCTGTTCCTCTCGAGTTTCAACCGCCCCGCAAGCAACGATTCATTGAACCATGCGGAAACTGGCCTACCATAGCCTTTTGTTTTATGTGGTTTAAGCTCCGGGAAGAGACGAGCATACCCTGCATCTTTTAAGGCGTTCACGTAGTCGATGAAACCGAGACTAATCAGCTTTGAATGGAGCGGAATCTTGCGGCGAGCATTAGCGTTTTTGAGTTTCTTTCCGCTTTCATTATCGCTTTCAAGGTTCAAATAATAGACGCCGTCGTCTGCCAGAACATCACTCAGCAGCAACTGAGCGATTTCATTAACTCGCGCCCCCGTCATCAAGCCCAGCAAAGGTGCCCAATAGTTAAACGGGCAATATTGATGGAATCGCCCTTGCGCATTGCGTTCAACAGTTCCAGCCTCAAACCACGGTAACGAAAAAATCGCTTTAATTTCATGCGGTTCAAATATGTCAGTGTGATCCTGATCTCGCTCATCTTTATCATCGGATGGAAAAAAGTTTTCGCATGGCGATTTCAGTAGCTTACCGTCAGCAACAGCCCACTTCATTGCACCATAAATGCCGTTGATATACTTCCTAACGGATTCCTCAGTCATCAATTTATCGCCGCATTCCGCCGCTTTGGCGATTAACTGATCCAGCGTTTTCACTCCATATTTAGCTTTGACTAAATTACGGTTTGCCGGGATCGTGCGCAGTTTGCTCTCATAAGCCCGGAGGAAATCGCGATCAAAATCTTCCAACTGAATGTCACCCATCGCTTCGATCATAAAGCCGAAATAGTTACGGATATCACTTATAGCCGACTCCGATACCTTGCCCTTGCGCCGATGCTTTAGATATTCAGAACATAACCACGACAGGTTCTTAGTGTAATACTTTCGATTAACATACTCGTTATCGATAGTAGGGGCAGGAGCGGCAAGAGGCACGGTAGGATGAACGCTAGCGACTGGAGGCGTGGTCTTAGCCAGCCAATCAAGCCTTAGGCTTTCTGCATGGACTTTATTGATCAAAAGCGTATCGGGTTTAATTACCGGCCAACCGGAGGTGAAAAACCAACCGCCTTTAGCGTCGCTTCCGGCAGTTTTGAACACCGAAGCTTCTGAATAACCGTCGCTAATAATGTTACGTAAATGTGCTGGTTGCGCAGTGAGTTGCAGATAGCCTTTAGCAACCCCCTCGATACCCTTCTCTTCGCCATAATTAAGAACGTAACTGCCATCAAGCGGGTCTAGCTCAGCCTCAGAGAGCGCTGCAACATAAAAGCCAGCCTGCCCCGTCGCCAGCCAGAATACGGGCAGATTACGGTTCATCACCGCCTGTATTAATTGCGCAACAGGCAACTCAACTGACTGAGCAAAGTTAGAAAGCGAGATCATACCCTCACCAGCAAGCAGCGGGGCGCAGTCACTTAAAGTTCGATAATCCAATTGTTCATACTCTTGTAAGGTCTGATACCAGACCGCCAACAGGAGCGCGGACTTCTGCTTTGCTTCATGAAGATCGTGAGTGCCTGTTGAAGTGTGAATCTCACACTGTCCTGCGTATCGACGAAAACGTTGGGGAACGCTAATGCGGACAACATAAATGCCGCTGGTTCGACGATAGAGTTTATATCGCTGAGACATCGCCTCGTATACCCTTTTGTAAGAGGGGCTACGCGATTTCAAGTAAGATTATGGATTAAATTGTTTTAAAACAATGACTTAGATAATACTTGGTGCCGAAGGCCGGACTCGAACCGGCACGTATTTCTACGGTTGATTTTGAATCAACTGCGTCTACCGATTTCGCCACTTCGGCACTGAAGGGGATGCGGAAACGTTGTGGATTATACCTGTCGCGCGCCGCCATGCAAGCGACGACGCGCTAAACCCGCGCTAAGTGCCCAAAAAACCAGCGCCCTTTGTCACTCCAGCTCAGACACCGCCAGCCGAATCACCCTCGCCGCCTTCTGCTCCGGCAGCGCCAGCACCTTCGCCCACATCTCCTGCACCATATCGCAGGAGAGCTTCTCTTTGCCCGCCGCCTTCTCCGGCATCTGCAGCAGCTGGATGTCCTCACCGTACTTGTCGGCAAGCGCATTCATAATCGGCCGCACATCCTCGACAGCCGCCTCGCGTTCGGCTGGGGTCACGGTGTGGCGGTTTTTGCCGTAGGCCGCGCGCATCATGTCGGCGTCGGCCTGCATGCGCCGCGCCATCAGGTCTTTATCCAGCATGCGCATCGGGTTCACGCCGCCCTTCACCATCGGGTAGAGGAAGCGGAAGCAGGCGTCATCGCTCACCTTCTGGATGGCGGCGGTCTGCTCCATGTTGATGGTCATGTAGTTCACCACGTTGGCATCCGGGGCGTTTTGCAGGCGCGTCATCTGCAGATGCAGGATCTGCGGCTGGATGGTGTCGATAATCTGCTGCTCCGGCTCGCCCGCTTTTTGCAGGGCGGCCATCTGGTCGAGGATGCGCTGGTGCAGCACAGGCTCCTGCTCCTTGATCACCTGCCAGGCGGGCATCGCGTTAAGGGCGTTATCCATCTGCTGTTCCGGAGCGCGCTGCCTGTCAAAGAACACCCAGAACGCCACGGCGGCAGCCGCAATGACGACAATCACAATACGGGTCCACGTTTTATTCATCTCGCATCCTTATCCTTGAGTTATGCCGGTTTACACCGGCACGCCGCTGTGGAAGCGAAACTCGTGGTCCGGTGTCGAGATAAGTGTGGCTTCAATTTCGCCAAAAAGCTGTATGCGCGGTGAGATATCGTCGTCGCTCACCTGCCGGGCCAGCGTCAGGTAGTCCTGATAATGACGCGCTTCCGAGCGCAGCAGCGAGAGATAGAACTTCTGCAGGTCGTCGTCGAGGAACGGGGCCAGCGCGGCGAAGCGTTCGCAGGAGCGGGCTTCGATGTAGGCGCCGCAGATGAGCTTGTCGATCAGCGTCAGCGGTTCGTGGGTGCGCACGTCCTTCAGCATCCCTTTGGCGTAGCGGCTGGCGGTGATTTTGACGTACGGAATGTCGCGGGCCAGCATCGCCTCGCGCACCTGCCAGAAGTGGTGCAGCTCTTCTTTAATCAGCAGCACCATGCTGTCGATGAGCGCCTGGCCCCACGGGTCGTCGGTTTTGGGCATCACGCTTTTGCCAATCTGCCTGTGCAGGGCGATGAAGTCCGGCTCCGGGCCGTCGCGGAAGGTGAACTGTTCGTAGGGTTTGAGCCAGTCGAGCAGCGCGTCGGCACCGCTTTCGTCGGCGACGTATTTACGTACCAGCAGCAGCGCGGTCTGGGCAGCCTTGAGCTCGCACACCATGTGGTCGGTGAGCAGCAGCGGCAGGTTCGCCGGGTCGCGGGCTTTATCAATCCATGCTTGCGGGGTCGGGCACTGGAGGAAGTTGAGTACGGGGGCGAGTATCTGCAGGTAATCCATGGTTCTGCCTTGAAAAAGCGGTGGCGCGCGCCACCGCCTGAAACGCTTAGTGACGCACGCCGTCGTCGTCTTCGTCGACGTAATCTTCGTCGTCGCCTTCTTCGCCGTCTTCACCGTTCGGATCTTCGAAGTAGGTTCCCCAGCCGTCGTATTCCACTTCAAACTTCTCGGCCAGGTTCATCAGCTGTTCGACCTGCGCGTCGATCAGCTCCGCCTTCAGCGCGCCTTCGCTCAGGATGTCGCAGCAGATGACGGTGTCGCCCTCTTCCACTTCCAGCTCTTCCGGCTCGGTCACTTCGTAACCCAGTTTAAAGGCTTCTACCGCCAGTTTTTCCAGCGCGTCGAAATCATCCGCAGAGAAATGGTGCTCGATGGTGTACAGCGCGTCCGGATCGCTACCGTCTTCCAGCAGTTCTTCAATAATCAGACGCGTCTCTTCGCGTTGCTCTTCCAGGTGTTCCGGGTTTGCCATGGCTCAATCCTCTTTAAAGTGCGGCAGATACTTCTATTTTCACACACGGACGGGTTTGCCTCCACCTTTGTTGGAAAGATTTGTGAAACGGGGTTGCAAATGAATAATTACACATATAAAGTGAATTTTAATTCAATAAGTGGCGTTCGCCATGCGAGGATAAAATGTCTGATCTGTACAAGAAACACTTTCTGAAATTGCTCGACTTTACCCCTGCACAGTTCACTTCTCTGCTGACCCTTGCCGCACAGCTCAAAGCCGATAAAAAAAATGGCAAGGAAGTACAGAAGCTTACCGGTAAGAACATCGCGCTCATCTTCGAAAAAGACTCGACCCGTACACGATGCTCTTTCGAAGTTGCCGCATTTGACCAGGGCGCACGCGTCACGTATTTAGGGCCGAGCGGCAGCCAGATTGGGCATAAAGAGTCAATTAAGGACACCGCGCGCGTGCTCGGGCGGATGTACGACGGCATTCAGTATCGCGGCCACGGACAGGAAGTGGTCGAAACGCTGGCGCAGTACGCGGGCGTGCCGGTGTGGAACGGGCTGACCAACGAGTTCCACCCAACCCAGCTGCTGGCGGATCTGCTGACCATGCAGGAGCACCTGCCGGGCAAGGCGTTTAACGAGATGACGCTGGTCTACGCGGGCGATGCGCGCAACAACATGGGCAACTCAATGCTGGAAGCGGCAGCGCTGACCGGGCTGGATCTGCGTCTGGTGGCTCCGAAGGCCTGCTGGCCGGAAGAGAGCCTGGTGGCGGAGTGCAGCGCGCTGGCGGAGAAGCACGGCGGGAAGATCACCCTGACGGAAGACGTGGCGGCGGGCGTGAAGGGCGCGGACTTTATCTATACCGACGTCTGGGTGTCGATGGGCGAAGCCAAAGAGAAGTGGGCGGAGCGGATTGCGCTGCTGCGCGGTTATCAGGTGAACGCGCAGATGATGGCGCTGACCGGCAACCCGAACGTGAAGTTCCTGCACTGTCTGCCCGCGTTCCATGATGACCAGACCACGCTCGGCAAGCAGATGGCGAAGGAGTTCGATCTGCACGGCGGGATGGAAGTGACGGACGAGGTGTTTGAGTCAGCGGCGAGCATCGTGTTTGACCAGGCGGAAAACCGGATGCATACAATTAAGGCGGTGATGGTGGCGACGCTTGGGGAGTGATTGGGTCCTCTGCGCGCTGGTGCCCTCACCCCGGCCCTCTCCCACAGGGAGAGGGAGAAAAACCTAAAAACGACAACAGCGTTATCGTCAGGCAGAAAAATTCATTTTACTGACGCTTTCTCAGATACGCATTAACCATAATAGGTATTTATATTTTTATTAACCATTATTTACTGAGTAGATAATGGTTAATATCAGGTCATTATCAATTACAAAACACCGTATATTATCGGCGTAATATTTCCTTATTGCTGCATTTCATTAATAAGGATTTTTTATGTCATGGAATAAACATGAAGCTGTGTCATACGCCCGTAGCCACGCACTAACCCATACTGGACACTATTGCGCTCGAGCAATCGCCGCCGCCATTCGAGCCGGAGGGCTTAAAATCGAAGGGGCAAACGCTAAGGATTTCTGGCGTTCTCTTGAAAAAGCAGGATTCTCAAAAGTCTATGGCACTCCCATAGAGGGGGATATCGCGGTGATTGATGCCTTGCCCGGCCCGAATCAGTACGGGCATGTCTGTATTTACGATGGAGCTGGAACCTGGTATTCAGATTTTAAACAGAGAACACTGTACCCGGGGCCAACCTATCGCCAACTTCAGCCAGCAATAACCTTATACAGGCATTATTAATATGAATAAGCTCATCTTAATTGTGTTATTCAGCACAGCAGCATTGGGGGCCGAAGATTTTCAGATACCGATGCAGCGCGCTCTTGAATTCAATCGCTGGTACATTAAACAAGTGAACAACGATCGTTATCCCATCCAACAGGGAAATGAAATCGATAAGTTCGTTACGGCCAGCACCATGAAAAAATTACGTCATGCAGACGATCCCCGTTATGCCGACGCTGAATTTTACGAGGCTGATTTTTTTATGAAATCGCAATATATCGGCGAGGACTGGGCTGAGAATGTGGCTATTGATTCGTATGATTCAGACCCGGTCTGTGTAAACGTGAATATCACGTTTGGCAAAAAGACCCAGCACACAGTCATTGATTGCATGGTTAAAGAAGATGGGATCTGGAAAATTCAGTCTGTCGCCGCTCGGGATAATAATTGATGCCCCCCCGCTAACAATAATGGAGCCGCCTTTGTTGCCGGGTGGCGCTGCGCTTACCCGGCCTACAAAACCCGTAGGCCCGTGCAAGCGCAGCGCCGCCGGGCAAATCAGGCGACGATGCGGCTGATGCCCTTTCTCCCACAACCCGCTCTACTCAATTGATTTTTCACCCCGAAAAAGGTACGTTTTCGCCTTAATTCCAGCGTGGACATGCCAGCATTATGCCGATTATTCAGTCTGTTGAACGTGCGTTGCAGATCCTCGACCTGTTCAACGAGCAGGCCACCGAGCTTAAGATCACCGACATCAGCAAACTGATGGGGCTGAGCAAGAGTACCCTCCACTCGCTGCTGAAAACCCTGCAGCTTCACGGCTATATCGATCAGAACCCGGAAAACGGTAAGTATCGCCTCGGCATGAAGCTGGTCGAGCGCGGTCATTTCGTCGTGGGCTCCATCGATATTCGTCAGAAGGCGAAAGGCTGGCTGACGGAGCTGTCACAGCGGACCGGACAGACCACCCATCTGGGGATCCTGGATGGGCGTGAAGGGGTCTATATCGAGAAGATTGAAGGCAAGCTGGCCGCCATCGCCTATTCGCGCATTGGCCGCCGCCTGCCGGTTCATGCCACCGCCATCGGCAAGGTGTTGATTGCCTGGCTGGGCGAGGCCGAGCTGAACGCCCTGCTGGAGGGCTATCAGTACACCACCTATACTCCTTCTACCCTCGCCTCTCGTGAAGCGTTAATGACCGCCCTGGCGCAGACCCGCGAGCAGGGCTATGCCCTGGACAGCGAAGAGAACGAGCAGGGCGTGCGCTGCGTGGCGGTGCCGGTGTGGAACCACGAGTCCCGCGTCATCGCCGCCCTGAGCCTGTCGACGCTGACCTCCCGCGTGGACGACGCAGAGCTGGCTAGTTTCCGCGAGCAGCTTCAGCAGGCCGGGCTCGCGCTCTCACGCGCACTGGGCTATGCCGGTTCGTAGGTGAAGTAGTCGAAGTCCGCGTGGCAGCCGTCGCCGCTGATGTCCTCGCAGTGCAGCCCCACAAACGCGCCGGTAAAGAAGCCGCGCCCGCCGATGTAGTCATCCGACAGCTTCCACGCCTCATAGGTGACCGGCACGGTGTGCCACGTCTCGCCATCGAACGAGTAGCTGTAGCGGTAGACCAGCGTATCCACATCCACCCGTAGCCAGATGCTCTCCGCACTCTCCGGCACCGGAATCGGCTGCTCGTGCAGCGGCCATGACGGCACGTTGTGGTCGAGCTGAATAACCTTGATGGTTCTCCCCTGCCCCTCCTCGTAGTCCACAAAGCAGTAGCTCCAGTTTTTGCTGTTGTAGTAGCAGGTCAGCCCCGCGCTCTGCTGGAAGTGGACCGGCGAGAACTGCATCCGCGTTTCTGAGCGGAAGGCGAAGTGCTGCCAGCGGCGCGCCACGGTCGACTGGGTAAAGGTCGAGTTGAGCGAGTCGTTGCCATAGAGCCGTAAATAGCCCGGGCGCGCGGTGAGCGAGCCGAGGGTGTCGTCGAACGGAATGCGCAGGGTCTGTAGCTGCGGGTCAAGCGTACTGCCGTCGAAATCATCCCGCCAGTTACCCTGGGCGGCTGCGGGCTGCTCCGCCACCTGTGGGCCGGGCACGGTCAGCTGCGCATGTTTGCCGCCTTCCATGTACGGCCAGCCGTCGCGCCATTCAATGCGGGCGATGCCGGTCTCGCGCCCCAGCGGGCAGTAGCCGCGCCCGCCGGAGGCCAGCAGCGGCACGCCGGGCAGGCGCAGCGGTCGGCTGGTGAGGTAGGCCATGTACCATTCCCCGGTGTGGGTCTGCAGCAGCGAGCCGTGGCCGCTCTTCTGCAGCGGGTTCTCCGGCAGGTGCCAGCTGGTCATCATCGTCACGTCCGGGTGCAGCTCGTACGGCCCGTCGATATTTTGGGAACGCAGCACCACGACGGCGTGCTCGTAGCTGGTGCCACCCTCGGCGACCATCAGGTAGTACCATCCCGCGTGGCGGTACAGGTGCGCGCCTTCGGTGTAGCAGAGCGGCGTGCCGGTAAACAGGGTTTTGCGCTCGGGCGAGAGGGTGCCGATCTGCGGATCAAACTCCTGCATCACAATGGTGTTGTGCGGGTTGCTGTGGTGGCGCGGCCCCCACGGACGATAGAGGTAGTACTTACGGCCATCGTCGTCGTGGAACAAGGACGGGTCAAACCCGCCGTTGCCCATCGGGATCGGCTCGCTCCACGGCCCTTCGATGGATGGCGCGGTGACGAGGAAGTTACGGCCATTTTTCCACGGCGAATCGACAATCTTCACGTCGGTGTAAAGCAGCCAGAACTTGCCGTCGGCGTAGCTCAGGCACGGCGCCCAGATGCCACCGGAGTCCGGGTTGCCCTTCATGTCCAGCATCGACACGCGGTCCAGCGGCGTGCTGACCAGCGACCAGTTTTTCAGGTCGCGGGAGTGGTAGATGCGCACGCCCGGGAACCACTCGAAGGTCGAGGTGGCGATGTAGTAGTCCTCGCCCTGACGGCACAGGGACGGGTCCGGGTTGAAGCCGGTCAGGATTGGGTTAGTGATTTCCATATTGCCTCCGGTTAATGGGATGCGGCTGTCGCGGCGTCGGGAACGGCCTCGCCCTGCGCCGCGCGGTGCTTGATCAGCTGCTGGCTGATGGCCTCCACGCGGGCGTCGGTGAGCTTGTAGAACGACAGCATGATGAACATGCCCGCGTAGAGCACCACCGGCACCACGCAGAACAGAATTTTGATGGTGGTGAGCACCTCGACCGGCTGCACGCTGCTGCTGGCGGAGTAGTTCACGTACGCGAGGATCCAGCCCACCACCGCCCCGCCAATCGCCAGGCCAATCTTCAGGCTGAACAGGTAGGTGGAGAACACCAACCCGTCGAGGCGGCGCCCGCTGCGGCTCTCCTCGTAATCCACCACGTCAGAGGCCATTAGCCACTGCAGCGGCGTGGTGGTGTTAAAGACGAACAGGAACAGGATGTTGAGGGCAAAAATCAGCGCGATATGCTCAGCCGGGGTGACGAAAATCAGCAGGCTGATCAGCGAGTAGGCGACGATGATCCACCTGAAGGCGGTGACCCGGTCGAAGCGGCCCAGCAGGCGGGACGAACAGAGCGAGCCGAACATGGTGGCAAGGCTGCCGTAGAGTAAAAACTGGGTCGCCATCTCCGGGTGATCCATCACGTATTTGACGAAGTAGAGCGTCGCCCCGCCGCGTACCACGTTGGAGCAGGTCGCCATCATCTTGAACGCGCACATGATCCGCCACTGGCCGTTGCCCAGCAGCAGCTTAAGGTCTTTCGCCACCGACGAGCCCGGCTGCACCTCAAAGGTGTAGCGCTCTTTGGTGGTGAAGAAGCAGACGTAGAGCAGTACCACGCCAACCAGCCCCAGCACGCACATGGCGCCGAAATAGCCCACCTGCTCGTCCCCTTTACCGATGATGCTCACCAGCGGCAGCGCGATGCCGCTGATGGCGAGCGAGCCCGCGGCGGCGAGGAAGAAACGCCAGGACTGCAGGGCGTGGCGCTCTTTCGGGTCGGCGGTGATGACGCCCGGCATGGCGCAGTACGGCACGTTAACGAAGGTGTAGACCAGGGTCAGGAGGATGTAGGTCACGCAGGCGTAGATGATTTTGCCCTGCGCGGAGAAATCCGGCGTGTAGAAGGTCAGCACGCAGACGATGCCAAACGGGATGGCACCCCACAGCAGGAACGGGCGGAACTGGCCGTGCCGCGTGCGGGTGCGGTCCACCAGCAGCCCCATCAGCGGGTCGGTCACGGCGTCGAGCACGCGGGAGACCAAAAACAGCGTGCCCATAATGCCCGCCGACAGGCCAAACACGTCGGTATAAAAGTAGGCCAGCAGGAACATCGTGGCCTGCCAGACGAAGCCGCAGGCGGTGTCACCCAGCCCGTAGCCAATTTTGTCTTTCATAGTTAATTGCGTCATCAGAATTACACCCTTTGGTAGTGTGCTGAATTACAACATCGTGTTAATGGAGTGTAATGAGCTGTTCAATTAACCAGCAATGGTCATATCTTATTTCCGAATTACGTTATTTTGCTTTTGTGACGCCAACGAAATATCGCAACCGATTGTTTAAATTAATAAATTACAGACAAGCGTAAACCGACCGCGGAATATTGTCCGCAGACGGCTTACGCTAATAAAATAATTAAATGCCGAGCGCTTTTTTACCGGCGTTAATTACCTCAATGATTTTATCGGTGTCATAAATACAGCCTTTCCAGGTGCCGCCGCTCACCGACTGCAGTGCTGCCCACAGCCGGGTGTCGTCCGGCAAAAAGTCGTGGGCGTGCAGGTCCGGGTGCGTCTGCCGCCGTGCCAACTCGCGCGCCCCCTCCTCTGGCGTCAGCGGGTTGTCCGCCGTGCCGATGAAGTTCACGCTGCCCGTGAGGGTCAGGCGGTCGACGGCAATCTCAATGATGTCGTTGTCGCGCAGCTTGCCAATCGGCCCGCCCGCCAGCGCCTCCGGTGACACGTGGCCGAAGCAGGCGCCCGTCGACACGCCCGAGAAGCGCGCATCGGTGATGAGCGACACCGTCTTGCCCCACGAGATATGCTTCAGCGCGGATGTGAGCTGGTAGGTCTCTTCCATGCCGGTGCCGGACGGCCCGCCGCCGATCACCACCATAATATCGCCCCGCTGAATCTCTTCCCGCTTGATGGCCTTGATCGCCTGCGCTTCGGAAACAAACACCCGCACCCGGCCGGTGTGGCGGTAAACGCCATCGTCACCGACGACCGACGGATCGATCGCCGTGGCCTTGATCACCGATCCTTCCGGCGCGATGTTGCCCGTCGGGAAGCAGACCGTCGAGGTCAGCCCTTTTGCTTTTGCCTTCCCCGGCGGCAGGATCACGTCATCCGGATCCACGCCGTCCTGCTCGCGCAGGCACTGGCGGAAGCGCTTACGGCGCTCGGACGTCTGCCACCAGTCGAGGTTCTCGCCCACCGTCTGGCCGGTGACGGTCATGGCGTCCAGATGCAGCAGGCCGAGATCGCGCAGGTGGAGCATCACTTCCGGCACGCCGCCCGCGAGGAACGCGCGCACGGTCGGGTGATAGTCCGGGCCGTTAGGCAGCACGCTCACCAGGCGCGGCACCCTGCGGTTGACGCGCGTCCAGTGCTCAACGTCCGGGATCGTGCAGCCCGCCGCGTGGGCGATGGCCGGAATGTGCAGCAGTAAGTTCGTGGAGCCGCCGAACGCCGCGTGGATCACCATCGCGTTTTCGATGGCTTTATCGGTGAGGATATCGCGCGTGGTGATGCCGCGGTTATCCAGCTCGCTCACCGCCCGCGCCGACTGGCGGGCGATCTCCAGCCACACCGCCTGCCCGGACGGGGCCAGCGCGGAGTGCGGCAGCGCCAGGCCCAGCGCCTCCGCGACCACCTGCGAAGTGCCCGCCGTGCCGAGGAACTGACACCCGCCGCCCGGTGACGCGCAGGCGCGACAGCCCAGTTCGGCGGCCTCCTGCAATGACAGCTCGTGGTTGGCGAAGCGCGCGCCGATGGTCTGCACCTTACCCGCATCTTCACCCACGGTCGGCGGCAGCGTCGCCCCGCCCGGCACCAGAATGGTCGGCAGGTCGTGCATCGCGGCCAGCGCAATCATGGTGGCGGGCAGCCCTTTATCGCAGGTCGCCACGCCGATCACCGCCCGGCGCGTCGGCAGGGAGCGGATCAGACGGCGAAACACAATTGCCGCGTCGTTGCGGTACGGCAGGGAGTCGAACATGCCGTGCGTGCCCTGCGAGCGACCGTCGCACGGATCGCTGACGAAGGCCGCGAACGGGATCCCGCCGTTGCGGGTGATCTCCTTCGCCGCCGCCTGCATCTGCATGCCGATTTCCCAGTGTCCGGTGTGGTAGCCCAGCGCAACCGGGCGTCCGTCACCGGCGCGGATGCCGCCCTGGGTGCCGATAATCAGCACCTCTTTCCCGGTGAGCTTGTTAGCGTCCCAGCCCATTCCGGCGTTCTGCGTCATGCCGAAGAGGTTGCCGCTGGGGGATTCCATCAGCATCTGCGGGGTCAGCGGCAGCGCGCCCTGCGGCCCCGCCGCGTGGGTGATCACCGCATAAAACGCGTCGTCCTGTGGGGTGAAAATTTTCTCAATGGTCATCGTTATCGTCCGGCTCAGCAGAGTTTGAGCTGTTGCAGCAGGGTTTTCAGCTGCGCCTTACGCGGCTCGTCCAGCGCAGAGGCGGGCGGCAGTACGTGCGTAGAAATCGGGCGGCCGCAGAGCACGATTGCCTCTTTAATGACGTTCACAAACGGCGTATCCAGCTGATACATCTGCGGTATTTGCAGTAAGGTCTGATGATACTCAGCCGCCTTCGCCACGTCCCCGTCGCGCCAGGCTTTCAGAAGATTCACCGACACCTGCGGTGCAAAGTTGCCGCTCGCCGAGATTGCCCCGTCGCCGCCGAGCAGCAGGGTATTAAACAGATGATCGTCGTAGCCACACAGCACGGTGAAGTGCGGATGGGCGGCTTTGACGGTGTGGATTATGCTGCGCAGGTGGGCGACGGAGTCGATGGTGTCTTTGATGCCGATAATGTTGCTGCGCGAATCGGCGAGGGTTTTCACCAGTGCCGGGGTCAGATCCTGCCCGGTCAGCGCCGGGAAGTTGTAGAGCATCACCGGCAGCGTGACGCTGTCCGCCACCTGCTCGAAATAGCGGATCAGGTTCGCTTCCGACACTTTCCAGTAGTAGGGGTTAATCACCACGATGCCGTCCGCGCCCGCCTGCTGCGCGTGCTGGCTCAATTCAATGGTTTCCCGGGCGTTGGTGCCGCCGGTGCCGATCAGCACCGGCACGCGACGATCGACGTGATCGATAGCAAAGCGAGCAATGGTTTTACGCTCTTCGGCGCTCAGCTGGGAGAACTCGCCGCCGCTGCCCAGGAAGAACAGGCCGTCAACGCCTGCTTTGATGAGATCGTCGATCAGCGCGGCGGTGCCCGGCTTATCAAGCTGACCGTCGGCGGTAAAGATGGTGGAGACAGGGGGAATGATTCCCGTGAACAACGCGGACTGCGGCATGAGATCTCCTTGCTGAATCATTTTGTTCTACATTATAGAACAGCGTTCATTAATTTAACGATCATACTATGACGCAGAAAAAGGAGAGGTAAATGAGAGATGAGGAGGGAGTGCGGGAAGTTTAAGCTGGATCACATATTGTTCCCCACACCCCGGCCCTCTCCCCAAATGGGTGTACGGTCCGGGGACATAGTGAACACTTGTTCGGGGACATGGTAGACACTTACAACTGATGCATAAGAACCCGTTTATGGAGTCGCTTATGCCCTGGGATGCGAGAGATACCATGTCATTACGTACCGAGTTTGTTTTGTTCGCCTCGCAGGACGGGGCGAACATCCGTTTCCTCTGCCGTCAGTACGGCATTTCTCCTGCCACCGGCTACAAGTGGCTTCAGCGCTGGGTTCAGGAAGGCGTATCCGGCCTTCAGGACCGCTCCCGCGCACCTCATCACTCCCCGAACCGCTCGTCAGACGACACCACGGCCCTGCTGCGCATGGCGCATGACCGTCATGAACGCTGGGGCGCACGCAAGATTAAGCGCTGGCTCGAGGACCAGGGGCACACCATGCCCGCCTTCAGCACCGTCCATCACCTGATGGCCCGTCATGGCCTGCTGCCGGGCGTTTCACCGGGCATTCCGGCCACGGGACGCTTCGAACACGACGCGCCGAACCGCCTCTGGCAGATGGATTTTAAGGGCCACTTTCCCTTTGGCGGTGGCCGCTGCCATCCGCTCACCCTGCTGGACGACCACTCCCGTTTTTCCCTGTGCCTGGCGCCCTGTACCGATGAACGGCGTGAGACCGTGCAGCAGCAGCTGGTCAGCGTGTTTGAACGCTACGGCCTGCCGGACCGGATGACGATGGACAACGGCTCACCGTGGGGCGACACCACCGGTACCTGGACGGCGCTGGAGCTGTGGCTGATGCGCCACGGTATCCGGGTGGGGCATTCCCGGCCTTACCATCCGCAGACGCAGGGCAAGCTGGAGCGTTTTCACCGCAGCCTGAAGTCGGAAGTGCTGCAGGGAAAATGGTTCGCGGACAGCGGAGAGCTGCAGCGCGCCTTCGACCACTGGCGGACGGTCTACAACCTTGAACGCCCGCATGAGGGGCTGGATATGGCGGTACCGGCCTCGCGGTATCAGCCGTCTGCCCGGCAGTACAGCGGGAGCGTAACGCCGCCGGAATATGATGAAGGCGTGATGGTCAGGAAAGTGGATATCAGCGGAAAGCTGAGCGTGAAAGGGGTAAGCCTGAGTGCAGGCAAGGCGTTCAGGGGAGAACGGGTGGGGCTGAAGGAGACGCAGGAAGACGGCAGCTATGAAGTGTGGTGGTACAGCACGAAAGTGGGGGTGATCGACCTGAAGAAAAAGTCGATCACCATGGGTAAAGGATGTTAAAAAGTGTTCACCATGTCCCCGAACACCTGTCTACCATGTCCCCGGACCGTACAATGGGAGAGGGTTAGGGTGACGGGTTACTCCATTAACATCTTAACTACCGCTTTACGCACCTGTGCTGGTGCTCCCACCGCGCACAGCGGCTTATGTACTTCGCCCGGGTAAAACACCACAAAATCCCCTTCGCTCAGCACCACGGTTTTCTCCTGCTCGCCTTCCGGCAGGAACGCGATGTCTTTGTCCGCCAGCCAGTCGGTGTCCGGCGTACCGTGCGGCAGCGTACTGAACGTCATCCCTTCCTGACCTTTGAGCACAATCTGAATGTCCAGATAGCGCGCGTGGTACTCCGCGCGGCGCTCGGCGAACGGCTGGGTCATGTCCTCTGAGATCAGATAAAACAGGCTGTTACCGTTGATGTCGTGTTTCCCAAGCGGCGTGGCGTCGGTGACGTGGGCTTTGACGTGCTCAATGGCCTGACGCAGTTCGCCAGGCAGCCAGGAGTGCAAATGGTGGATGTTGCCGATAATCATGTTCAAACCCTCAATATAAAACATTGTTTCATTTTTATCTTTTATACGAGAATCCAGGCTGCCATACCAGCCCTTTTTCGGTGAGATTTGCGCGAGCGCATGTTTATCGCTAATGCTGTTAATTCTCTGTTAAACCTGCACAGGCATTTATGCAGGGGTTATGCATAACATTGGTAGGCGCTTATCGCACTGCTCGGCTAACCCACTGATCATTCAGCTTAATTAACAAAACCCATTGCCATCTCACATTTTACCGTTCTGATTATTTGCTCAAAAAATCAATAATTATTTATGGTTTTTTCTTAAGTCAAAAATAGTTAATTACGTTGATTGCATAGCCATTCCTCAACGTGAAATAAAGTATTAAAAATCAGTAGCATAACAAAATATGTCAAAAGATTAAAATCTACAAATTAATAACAACCTCAAATAATGCCACCGGATCCTGCTTAGCTATTCAGCCTGCAATAATATGAAATTAATCATTATCTGATGCGAATCATGCAAATGAAAAAAACCCCTTAATATCGATTTTCGCGTGAGTTGCATCACATTACGGATTATTTAACCGCCTAGTATGAATCACGAAATCAATTGAGCTTAGCCGCCATGTAATTAAACACAACGCATGGCGCATGCCCTTTTTATTCTGAAAAAAAGTTAAAGGAATAATTATGGAAAAGCATTACGTCGGTTCTGAAATTGGTCAATTGCGTAGCGTTATGCTGCACCGCCCAAATTTAAGTCTGAAGCGGTTAACCCCGTCAAACTGTCAGGAGCTGTTATTTGATGACGTACTCTCGGTTGAGCGGGCGGGTGAGGAGCATGACATCTTCGCAAACACGCTGCGCGAGCAGGGTGTGGAAGTCCTGCTGTTGACCGACCTTCTCACGCAAACGCTTGATATTGCAGAAGCGAAAGCCTGGCTTCTTGAAACACAAATTTCCGACTATCGCCTCGGCCCAACCTTTGCTGGCGACGTGCGCGGCTGGCTGGCGGATATGCCGCACCGCGAACTGGCGCGCAGGCTGAGCGGCGGATTAACCTACGGCGAAATTCCGGCGGCGATTAAAAATATGGTGGTCGATACCCACACGGCGAATGATTTTATTATGAAGCCGCTGCCGAACCATTTATTTACCCGCGATACCTCGTGCTGGATTTATAACGGCGTGTCGATTAACCCAATGGCCAAACCGGCCCGTCAGCGTGAAACCAATAACCTGCGGGCAATATATCGCTGGCATCCGGCGTTTGCCGACGGCGATTTTATTAAGTATTTCGGTGACGAGAATATTAATTACGACCACGCCACCTTAGAAGGCGGCGACGTATTAGTGATTGGCCGCGGGGCGGTACTGATCGGCATGTCTGAACGCACGACGCCGCAGGGCGTGGAGTTCCTCGCCAACAGCCTGTTTAAACACCGCCAGGCCGAACGCGTGATTGCTGTTGAACTGCCAAAACACCGCTCCTGCATGCACCTCGACACCGTCATGACCCACATCGACGTGGACACCTTCTCCGTCTACCCGGAAGTGGTGCGCAAAGACGCTCAGTGCTGGACGCTCACCCCGGACGGACGCGGCGGCCTGCTGCGCACGCAGGAAACCGACCTGCTGCACGCCATCGAGAAAGCGCTCGGCATTAACCAGGTGCGCCTGATCACCACCGGCGGCGACGCCTTTGAAGCCGAACGCGAGCAGTGGAATGACGCCAACAACGTGCTGACCATCCGCCCGGGTGTGGTGATTGGCTACGAGCGCAACGTCTGGACCAACGAGAAGTACGACAAGGCGGGCATCACCGTGCTGCCTATCCCCGGTGATGAACTCGGACGCGGGCGCGGCGGCGCGCGCTGCATGAGCTGCCCGCTGGAACGCGACGGAATTTAAGGAGCCATCATGGAACGAAAATCCACTCTGGTTGTGGCCCTGGGCGGCAACGCGCTGCTCAAGCGCGGCGAGCCGCTGGAAGCGGAGATCCAGCGCCAGAACATCGAGCAGGCCGCCCGCACCATCGCCGGGCTGACGGCGCAGTGGCGCGTGGTGCTGGTGCACGGCAACGGCCCGCAGGTCGGGCTGCTGGCATTGCAGAACAGCGCCTACGACAAAGTCACCCCCTACCCGCTGGACGTTCTCGGCGCCGAAAGCCAGGGGATGATCGGCTACATGCTCCAGCAGGCGCTGAAAAACAATCTGCCGCAGCGCGAGGTGAGCGTTCTGCTCACGCAAGTGGAGGTGGACGCCGCCGACCCGGCCTTCAGCAACCCGACCAAGTACATCGGCCCGGTCTATAGCGAAGCGCAGGCAAAAACGCTGGCCGCGGAAAAAGGCTGGGTGTTCAAGGCTGACGGGAGCTATTTCCGCCGCGTGGTGCCGTCGCCGCAGCCGAAGCGCATCGTCGAGAGCGACGCCATCACGGCGCTGATCCAGCGCGACCACCTGGTGATCTGCAACGGTGGCGGCGGCGTGCCGGTAGTGGAGAACGCCAACGGCTATCGCGGTATTGAGGCGGTGATCGACAAAGACCTCTCCGCCGCGCTGCTGGCGCGCCAGATCGAGGCCGACGCTCTGCTGATCCTGACCGATGCCGACGCGGTGTACCTCGACTGGGGCAAGCCGACCCAGCGCCCGCTGGCGCAGGTAACGCCGGAGCTGCTCAGAGGCATGCAGTTCGACGCCGGATCGATGGGGCCGAAAGTGGCCGCCTGCCGCGAGTTTGTTGAGGCCTGCAACGGCATTGCCGGGATCGGCGCGCTGAATGACGGCGCGGAGATCCTTGCGGGCGAGAAAGGCACGTTGATTCGTAACTGAATAACTTCCCCCTCACCCGACTCTCCCTCTCCCCGTGGGAGAGAGCCGGGGTGAGGGCACCAGACAGCAAAATTTTAAAAAGGATTTCCCACATGACCATCAACCTGAAAAACCGCAACTTCCTGAAACTGCTGGACTACACCCCGGCGGAGATCCAGTACCTGATCGACCTCGCCATCGAGCTGAAGGCCGCCAAAAAAGCCGGGCGTGAGAAGCAAACCCTGGTCGGGAAAAACATCGCCCTGATCTTTGAAAAAACCTCCACCCGCACCCGCTGCGCCTTCGAAGTGGGCGCGTTTGACCAGGGCGCGCAGGTGACCTACCTCGGCCCAAGCGGCTCGCAGATTGGCCATAAAGAGTCGATGAAGGACACCGCCCGCGTGCTAGGCCGCATGTATGACGGCATCGAATATCGCGGCTACGGCCAGGCCATCGTCGAAGAGTTGGGAGAGTACGCGGGCGTGCCGGTGTGGAACGGCCTGACCGACGAGTTCCACCCAACGCAAATCCTCGCCGACCTGATGACCATGCTGGAACATTCGCCGGGCAAAACCCTGCCGGAGCTGAGCTTTGCCTATCTTGGCGACGCGCGCAACAACATGGGTAATTCGCTAATGGTCGGCGCGGCCAAAATGGGGATGGATATCCGCCTTGTGGCGCCGAAATCCTTCTGGCCGGAGGCGGGCCTGGTTGAGCAGTGCCGCGCCATCGCCAAAGAAACCGGCGCGCGCATCACCCTCACCGACGATGTGGAAGAAGGCGTGCAGGGGACCGATTTCCTCTACACCGACGTGTGGGTCTCCATGGGCGAGCCGAAGGAGGCCTGGGCCGAGCGCGTCAGCCTGATGAAGCCGTATCAGATCAACGCGGACGTGATGAAGGCCACCGGAAACCCCAACGTCAAGTTTATGCACTGCCTGCCCGCGTTCCACAACGAGCACACCAAAGTGGGCCGCGAGATCGAAATGGCGTACGGCCTGAAGGGGCTGGAAGTGACGGAAGAGGTCTTTGAATCACCGAACTCAATCGTCTTCGACGAAGCAGAGAACCGCATGCACACCATTAAAGCGGTCATGGTGGCGACACTCGGCGACTAATCACCGCCCGGCGCGCCGCGGGTGCGCCGGGTTTCAGGAGAACATCATGGGCAAGTTCAAGTTTCCCTCCGCTTACACCATTCTCTTTTTTCTGATTGCCGTGGTCGCCGTGCTGACGTGGATTGTGCCGGCCGGGCAGTACCATATGGCGATGAACGAGGCGCTCGGCAAAGATGTGCCGGTTGCCGGTACCTACGCGCACGTCGCGGCGCATCCGCAGGGGGTGGTTTCGGTGCTGATGGCACCGATTGCCGGACTGTACGATCCGGAATCCGGCCAGGCCGGGGCGATCGACGTCGCGCTGTTTATTCTGATCATCGGGGGTTTCCTCGGGATCGTCACCAAAACCGGAGCGATTGACGCCGGGATCGAACGCGTCACCACTAAACTGCGCGGACGCGAGGAGTGGATGATCCCGATCCTGATGGCGCTGTTTGCCGCTGGCGGCACGATTTACGGCATGGCCGAGGAGTCGCTGCCTTTCTACACCCTGCTGGTGCCAGTGATGCTGGCGGCACGGTTCGATCCGGTCGTCGCGGCTTCTACCGTGCTGCTCGGGGCGGGGATCGGCACCCTCGGTTCGACTATCAATCCGTTCGCGACGGTGATCGCCGCCAACGCCGCCGGGATCCCCTTCACCAACGGCATCATGCTGCGCATCGCGCTGCTGGTGATTGGCTGGATTATCTGCGTGGCGTGGGTGATGCGCTACGCCCGTAAGGTGCGCAAGGATCCGTCGCTGTCGATCGTGGCGGATAAGCAGGAGGAGAACCTCGCCCACTTCCTCGGTAACAAGGGCGAGCAGTCGCTGGAATTTACCCCGGTGCGCAAACTCATCCTGGTGATCTTCGCCCTCGCCTTCGCGGTGATGATCTACGGCGTGGCGGTGCTGGGCTGGTGGATGGCGGAGATCTCGGCGGTGTTTCTCGCCAGCGCCATTATCGTCGGCCTGATTGCGCGGATGAGCGAAGAGGAGCTGACCTCAACCTTTATCAACGGCGCGCGAGATTTGCTGGGCGTCGCGCTGATTATCGGCATCGCACGCGGTATCGTAGTGATCATGGATAAGGGCATGATTACCCACACCATTTTGCACAGCGCCGAGGGGATGGTCACCGGGTTGTCAACGGTGGCGTTCATCAACGTGATGTACTGGCTGGAAGTGGTGCTGTCGTTTCTTGTGCCTTCTTCGTCCGGCCTTGCCGTTCTGACGATGCCGATCATGGCGCCCCTTGCCGATTTCGCTAACGTCAACCGCGACCTGGTGGTCACGGCTTACCAGTCGGCGTCCGGCATCGTTAACCTGGTCACTCCCACCTCAGCCGTCGTGATGGGCGGGCTGGCTATCGCCCGCGTGCCCTACGTGCGCTATCTGAAATGGGTCGCGCCGCTGCTGGGAATATTAACGGTGGTGATTATGGTGGCGTTAAGCCTGGGGGCGATGTTGTGATGTTTTGAAGTTGTAGGCCCGGTAAGCGTAGCGCCACCGGGCGTTTTGTTTCAGCCACTTACATGGGAAATAGTTATGACGGAATATGGTGATTACTCTCCAAAAGAACAGCTTCAGCTGACGGTCTGCCAGCGTCTGATCGCGGAAAAGAGCTATCTCTCTCAGGAGGAGATCCGCCGCGATTTGCAGGAGCGGGGTTTTGAGACCATCAGCCAGTCCACCGTTTCACGTCTGCTCAAGTTGCTTGGTGTCATAAAAATTCGAAATGCCAAAGGGCTAAAGATTTATTCGTTGAATCCCCAGCTTCGCCCTGCCCCCGATGCCGCGCGCACCGTCTCCGAAATGGTGGTGAGCGTGGAGCACAATAGCGAATTTATCCTTATCCATACCGTTGCCGGATATGGCCGCGCGGTGGCGCGTATTCTGGATTATCACCAGTTACCGGAAATTTTAGGCGTGGTGGCAGGAAGCAGTATCGTCTGGGTCGCCCCCGCGTCGTGAAGCGCACCGCGCTGGTGCATAAGCAAATTAATTATTTACTCAGAACGCATTAATATTCATAAAGAACCGTTTGCATTGAGTAAAGCGTGCATTAAATCGCTTGATCCGCATAACGAGCTGCGTATAATGCCCGACAATTTGCCGGGAGGAAGCATGGTCAAGCGTGTACGACATAACGTCTTACCGCGTCTGAAATCAGACGCTGGCCTGCCGTTTTTCTTCCCGTTGCTAAACCTATTCCCAGAGCCCCTCATTTGAGGGGCTTTTTTTTGCCCGGCGTCAGGAGATAAACATGAATCCGCTTTATCAAAAACACATCATTTCCATAAACGACCTCAGCCGCGAAGAGCTGGAACTGGTTCTGGAAACCGCGGCAAAACTGAAGGCCAATCCGCAACCGGAGCTGCTGAAGCACAAGGTGATTGCGAGCTGCTTCTTTGAAGCTTCGACCCGCACGCGCCTCTCCTTTGAAACCTCCATGCACCGCCTGGGCGCGAGCGTGGTGGGCTTCTCGGACAGCAGCAACACGTCGCTGGGCAAAAAAGGCGAGACCCTGGCGGATACCATTTCAGTGATTAGCACCTACGTTGACGCGATTGTGATGCGCCACCCGCAGGAGGGCGCGGCGCGTCTGGCGACCGAGTTTTCCGGCGGCATTCCGGTGCTGAACGCCGGTGACGGTGCCAACCAGCACCCGACCCAGACCCTGCTGGATCTGTTCACCATTCAGGAAACCCAGGGCACGCTTGAGAACCTGAACATCGCCATGGTCGGCGACCTTAAGTACGGCCGCACCGTCCACTCCCTGACCCAGGCGCTGGCGAAATTTAACGGTAACCGCTTCTTCTTCATCGCCCCGGACGCGCTGGCGATGCCGCAGTACATTCTCGACATGCTGGACGAGAAAGGCATTGCGTGGAGCCTGCACGCCAGCATCGAAGAGGTGATGGGCAACGTGGATATTCTCTACATGACCCGCGTGCAGAAAGAGCGTCTGGATCCGTCCGAATACGCCAACGTGAAGGCGCAGTTCGTCCTGCGCGCCAGCGACCTTGAGGGCGCGCGCGACAATATGAAGGTGCTGCACCCGCTGCCGCGCATCGATGAGATCACCACCGACGTGGACAAAACGCCGCACGCCTGGTACTTCCAGCAGGCCGGAAACGGCATCTTCGCCCGCCAGGCGTTACTGGCACTGGTTCTGAATCGCGAATTGGCACTGTAAGGGGAAACGACAATGACACACGATAACAAACTCCAGGTTGAAGCCATCAAGCGTGGCACCGTGATTGACCACATCCCTGCGCAGGTCGGCTTTAAGCTGCTGACGCTGTTCAAACTGACCGAAACCGACCAGCGCATCACCATCGGCCTGAACCTGCCGTCCGGCGAAATGGGACGCAAAGATCTGATCAAGATCGAGAACACCTTCCTGACCGACGAGCAGGTTAACCAGCTGTCGCTGTACGCGCCGGAGGCCACCGTTAACCGCATCGATGATTACGACGTGGTGGGCAAATCTCGCCCGAGCCTGCCGGATCGCATCGAAAGCGTGCTGGTCTGCCCGAACAGCAACTGCATCAGTCATGCTGAGCCGGTTCCCTCCAGTTTTGCAGTGAAAAAACGCGCCAATGACATCGCGCTCAAATGCAAATACTGCGAAAAAGAGTTTTCTCATTATGTGGTGCTGGCCAACTAATTGAGGTTGGTAAAGGATCCCGGCCTCCCTATAATGGCCGGGAACATTTAATCAGCTGTTATTCTGGAGAAATCATGACCAAAGTACTCGCGACGGAAAATGCACCAGCGGCTATCGGCCCCTACGTTCAGGGCGTTGATCTGGGCAGCATGATCATCACCTCTGGCCAGATCCCGGTGAACCCAAAAACCGGAGAAGTGCCAGCCGACGTAGCGGCGCAGGCGCGTCAGTCGCTGGAAAACGTGCAGGCTATCGTTGAATCTGCCGGTCTGAAGGTGGGCGACATCGTGAAAACGACCGTTTTCGTGAAAGATCTGAATGACTTCGCGACCGTTAACGCCACTTACGAAGCCTTCTTCACCGAGCATAACGCCTCCTTCCCGGCGCGCTCCTGTGTTGAAGTAGCTCGTCTGCCAAAAGACGTGAAAATTGAAATTGAAGCGATTGCCGTACGTCGCTAATTTATTTCAATAAAGAGAAGGCAGCTCAGGCTGCCTTTTTTATTTCGACCATTTTTACTCTCTTCAGGAAATGACGCTTCCCCTACTCCATTAATAGACTGACGCTGCCTTGTTATATTCTAATTAATGGATGAAGAATGAAACTCTCTAAAATTGCGCTGGCCGTTGCCACATTAACGGTGGCGTCTTCCGCACTTGCACACGGATATATAGAATCCCCCGCCAGCCGCGCTTATATGTGTAAGCTCGGCCAGAATATTGATTGTGGCTCCGTCCAGTACGAACCGCAGAGCGTAGAAAAGGCCTCCGGCTTCCCGACCGGCGCGATGCCGCCTGACGGCCAGCTCGCCAGCGCAGGCATTGCCAACTACTCCCAGCTTGATAAGCAGAGCCTGAACGCCTGGTCCAAAAGCCCCATGACGGCAGGCCCGCATGAATTTGTCTGGCACCATACCGCGCCGCATAAAACCACCAACTGGCGTTATTACATCACCAAACAAAACTGGGACCCAAATAAGCCGCTGACCCGCGACCAGTTTGAATTAACGCCGTTCTGTACTATTAACGGGAATGGTCAGGCACCGGCGATGACAAAATCCATGACCTGTAACGTCCCGGAACGTACGGGCTATCAGGTTATTTATGGCGTATGGGAAATTGCGGATACCGCAAACAGTTTTTATCAGGCCATTGACGTAGATTTCGGTAACGGCGGCAACGTGACCCCGGACGACACGCCTGCGGTGGTGTCCGAGTGGAGCAAAACGCTGAGCGGACAGATTGCCGGGAATAACCTGAACGCAGGCGATAAAGTCATTGCACGCTTCTTCGATGCCAACGGCGAAATTGCCGCTCTGCGCACCGAGATGACTATTAGTTCGGCTGCCCAGGGAGATGCGAACCAGTGGGCATACGATCTGGCGCAGAAGATCAACGCCGCGCACAGCGACGTGCGCGTCGGGGTAAAGGATGAAGCGGGTGAAATCAGCCCGGTCCACGGCGCGAACAGCGTCTTCGTCAAAGACGGCAGTACCCTGCAGTCCGTTGCGATCTCGTACGAAGAGCAGAAAGCGGAAGTGCATGAAACCATTGCCGTTTCTAATCTGCAGTACAGCAAAATCGAGAACGGCAAGGCAACCGTCACCTTCCACGTGAACACCAAAGGCGACGTGAACCTTGAAGCACACGTAATGAACCACAGCGGTGCGGAAAAAGGGTATCTGAAACAGGACATGAACAACGCCAACCAGGACGTGACCATGACCCTGAATGACGTGACGTCGGGCCACCACATGCTGAAATACTACGCGACCAATAAAGACGGCACCCTGTTCGCCCAGGACGTGCTGAACCTGATGCTGGAAGGCGGTTCAGCCGCAGATGGCACCGGTCAGCATGACTTTATCTTCCCGGACGGCATTGCGTCCTACAAAGCGGGCACCGTGGTGTTACAGCCTAAAGACGGTAAGACCTACGAATGTAAGCCATTCCCGTACAGCGGCTACTGCGTGCAGTGGAGCAAGTTTGCAACCCAGTTTGAGCCAGGCGTTGGCGCACACTGGAAAGAGGCGTGGGTGTTGAAAAACTGAGTTGCCTTTGCGCCCGGCGGCACTTCGTTTGCCGGGCCTAAACGTCACGTAGGCCCGGTAAGCGTAGCGCCACCGGGCGCTTTTGTTACTGATTCCGCGTCGCGCGCAGCAGCGTCTCCAGCGGATATACCGCCGCAATCACCACCTCGTCCTGAACCTTCGCCGCGTTATCCAGCTCGCTCTGAATCGACGCGATCTCTTTATCGTCCAGCGTGCCCTGACGCGCCACCAGGTCGGTGAGCCGCAGGCCAATCGACGAAAGCTTATCGATTTCCTGAATCACCGGCTTGATCGCTTTCAGCTGATAGCTGTTTTCGCTTAGCGCCAGCGCGTCGCTGGTGTTGCTCTGCCAGCGGTTGAAGACGTGGCGCAGCGCGTCGGCGCTTTCCGTGTCTTCCGCGTCGCTCACCAGGCGGTCCGCCCACTTGTGCATCTGGCGCACGGTGGCGCTTTCAGCGTTAAGCGCATCTGCAAGTCTGTTAAGCGGCTCAAACTGATGATAGTTTCCGGCCTGGAACTTCAGGTGCTGACGGGTGTAATACTGGGCCGGTTCAAGCGCCTGCGCGAGGATTTGCAGCGGCAGGGTGTCCGCATTGTTAGCAAGGCGCGTGAACTGCACCTGCTGCTGGGTATGCTGCTGCAGCCCGACGGACACCGTCGACCAGCTGTCCATCGCCTGCAGGCGAGTATACATGTTGTCGACGTCATTAACGTCCTGCGCGGACCACAGCCGCTCCGACACCGCAAAGGCGCGCGGCCACAGGCGGATATCCAGCACCGGCGCAACCACGTTCTCCGCCCACAGCGCGGCTTCGCCGCCGAGCAGGTTGGCCTGATTCACCACGTCCGGCACCACCGGCGCAATGCCTTTCGGCACCTCGTCCAGACGCGTGCCGCTAATCGGGTAACGCGCATTCCCCACCAGGAAATAGCCGGTGAGTTTGTCGTTATCAACATTGACCACCGGGCGCGTTTCGCCCATCCAGGTGTCGACGGTAAAGGTAACCTGGTTGTCGTCGCGCCACTGAATGTTATCCACCGCGCGGCGGGATTTCCCGGCAAAATCAATAAATCCGCGCCAGCCGGCATCCCCTTTTACCAGCGTAAAGCTCCCCTCTACCGGCTTGCCCTTCAGTCGCGGCATGGAGAAGGCCCAGCTCTGGGCGCTGTCGGTATCCGCGATCACATCCACACCGTTTAAGCCCTGCGGGACGATTTCGTTGCGGTAGTGATAGGCGGTGGATTGCGGCTGGTCGAGGTAGAAACCAGTAGAGAGAATGCCTTTGTAGCCGTTCTGCGCCACCTGCCCCAGCGCGTCCTGCCCCTGCCAGGACTGGATCAGAATGCTTTTCGGCAGGTCGGGATGGTAGATCTCGTCCCAGCCGACCATCTGCCGGTGGTGCTTCTCAAGGATCGTCTCCAGCTTGCGGTTGAAATACGCCTGCAGCGCGTGGCTGTCCGCCAGCCTGTTGTCGCGCATGAAATTCTGGATCGCCGGGTTCGCTTTCCACTGGCTGTCGTCCACCTCATCGCCGCCGATGTGCAGATACGGATCCGGGAAGATCGCCGCCAGTTCGCTCACCATCGCGTCGGCAAAGGCGTAGGTTGCCTCTTTTGTCGGATCCAGCACCGGCTTCAGCACGCCCCAGTGGCGCTCCATGCCGTACGGCCCCGGCGCGCTCATCAGCTCCGGGTAGGCCACGGCAATCGCCGAGGCGTGGCCCGGCATGTCAATTTCAGGCACCACGCGGATGCCGCGTCCGGTGGCGTATCGCACCACCTCGCGCATCTGTTCCGGGGTGTAGAACAGCCCATCGCTGGCGAGCTGCGTCAGCTTAGGGTAGCGCTTCGAGCTGAAGCGCCAGCCCTGATCGTCGGTCAGATGCCAGTGCAGGACGTTGAGCTTCGCCGCGGCCATGCCGTCGATCTGGCGCTTGATATCCGGCAGCGGGATAAAGTGGCGCGCCGAGTCGAGCAGCAGCCCGCGCCACGGGAAGCGCGGCGAATCTTCAATGGTGACCCACGGCAGCGAGGTGTTTTCCGCGCCGTTCTGCATCAGCTGGAGCAGCGTTTCCATGCCGCGCAGCGCGCCAAAGCGGGTGTTGGCGGAGATGTTTACGCCGTTGGCATCCACCGTGAGCTTGTAGCTTTCATCGCTGTCCGGCAGCGGCTGCGGCTTCACCCTTTTAGCGATGGCGATGCGGATGGTCGGTTTATCCGTTTGTTCGGCCTGCGGCTGGAGCGTCCAGCCGGTTTGCAGGGCAATGCGCTGGCGCAGGCGGTTGACGGCGTCACCGAGATCGTCCCCGCTGACGCTGATGGAAATTTTATCGTTAAGCACCAGCGCGCCCTGGGTTGTCGGGCGTTCAACCTTCGCGGGCCAGGGCATTAAGGGGAGATCGCCTGCCGGGGCGGCAAAGGCAGAGGCGCCGAGCATCAGCCCGGCGGTTAAGAGACTGTACCGTAACATGAATGTTCCTTATCTGACGGGCCAAATAAAGGCAAAACATTCTGTTAACATGCGCTCAAATTGTCGTCAAGCGAATGCGCCGACGGAGATCACAGGTTGTTGAATTTGGGAGGAAAGCTATTGCCCGGTGGCGCTGCGCTTACCGGGCCTACGTTTCGTGAGTAGGCCGGGTAAGGCGAAGCCGCCACCCGGCAAACATAACTTACTGCCACCCATACCGACGCGCATAAATGCCTTTCACCATCTGCGTCAGCACCATGTAGCCCGCGAGGATCGCCACCAGCCACGGGAAGTAGCTCAGCGGCAGCGCCTGAAGCTGCAGGTAGCCTGCCAGCGGCGAGAACGGCAGCGCGATGCCCAGCGCCATCACAATGCCCGTCATTACAATCAGCGGCCAGGCGGCGCGGCTCTGGATGAACGGAATGCGGCGGGTGCGGATCATATGCACAATCAGCGTCTGCGACAGCAGCCCTACCACGAACCAACCGGACTGGAACAGCGTCTGATGCTCCGGAGTGTTAGCGTGGAACACAAACCACATCAGGCAGAAGGTCAGAATGTCGAAGATGGAGCTGATCGGCCCAAAGAACAGCATGAAGCGACCCAGATCGGCGGGGTTCCAGCGCTGCGGCTTCTGGATCTGCTCGTCGTCCACGTTATCAAACGGAATCGCCACCTGAGACACGTCGTACATCAGGTTCTGGATCAGCAGATGCAGCGGCAGCATCGGCAGGAACGGCAGGAAGGCGCTGGCCACCAGCACGCTGAAGACGTTACCGAAGTTGGAGCTGGCGGTCATTTTGATGTACTTCAGCATGTTGGCGAAGGTGCGACGCCCTTCGATGACGCCCTCCTCCAGCACCATCAGGCTCTTTTCCAGCAGGATGATATCCGCCGCCTCGCGGGCAATATCCACCGCGCCGTCCACGGAGATACCAATGTCCGCCGCACGCAGCGCGGGCGCGTCGTTGATGCCGTCGCCCATAAAGCCGACCACGTGCCCTTCACGACGCAGCAGGGTAACGATGCGCTCTTTGTGCATCGGCGTCAGGCGGGCAAACAGCGTCGTGCGCTGGGCAAGCTGCGCCAGTTCGTCGTCGGTGAGGTGCTCAATGTCGCTCCCCACCACCACGTCGCCCGCGTCCAGCCCCACTTCGTGACACACTTTAGCCGCCACCAGCTCGCTGTCGCCGGTCAGGATTTTGACGGTGATGCCGCTCGCCTTGAGCGCTTTTAAAGCCGGCGCGGTGGTCTCTTTCGGCGGATCGAGGAATGCGATGTAACCCTCGAGGATCAAATCGGATTCGTCGATACGCTGATAGTCCCCCTCGCGCGCGGGCAGGAACTTGCTGGCTACCGCCACCACGCGCAGCCCCTGACGGTTCAGGTTGTCGGTCACGCGCTTGATGCGGCGCAGCATGGTCTCGTCCAGTGGGACGATCTCGCCGTTATGCCGCACCTGCGTGGAGACGTTCAGGATCTCCTGCAGCGCGCCTTTGCAGATCAGCTGATGCACGTCCTGCTGCTCGCTCACCACCACCGACATACGGCGGCGCTCAAAGTCGAACGGGATTTCGTCCACCTTCTGCCAGCGGCCGGAGAGAGTGCGAGCAGACTCCTCGTCCACGCCTTCCAGCACCGCCACATCGAGCAGGTTTTTCAGTCCGGTCTGGTAGTGGCTGTTCAGCCACGCGCTGTGCAGCACGCGCTCGCTGGTTTTACCGGCGATGTCGGTGTGGTTCTCCAGCACGATTTTGTCCTGGGTCAGTGTGCCGGTTTTATCGGTGCAGAGAATGTCCATCGCGCCAAAGTTCTGAATGGCGTCGAGGTGTTTAACAATCACCTTTTGCTTCGACAGTTTTACCGCCCCGCGCGCCAGCGTGGAGGTGACAATCATCGGCAGCATTTCCGGCGTCAGGCCGACAGCGACGGAGAGCGCAAACAGCGCCGCCTCCCACCAGTCGCCCTTGGTGTAGCCGTTGATCAGTAGCACGATCGGCGTCATCACCATCATAAAGCGGATCAGCAGCATGCTGACGCGGCCAATCCCTTTCTGGAAGGCGTTCGGCTCGCTCTCCTGCTCGCTGACGCGCCCGGCAAGCTGTCCAAACCAGGTGTTGCCCCCGGTGGCGGTGACAATCGCCTGCGCCGTACCGCTGACCACCGTGGTGCCCATAAAGCACAGGGTATCGCACTCGAGCGGGTTCATCTGCTGCGGGTCGCGGCTGCGCGCCACCTTTTCAACGGGCAGGGATTCCCCGGTCAGAGAGGCCTGCGCCACGAACAGATCCCGCGCCTGGATGATGCGTAAATCCGCCGGGATCATGTCTCCCGCCGCCAGCTTCACCAGATCGCCCGGCACCAGCTGGTCGATAGGCAGCTCCACCCAGGCGTTTTCGCCGAGATCGTTAATCACGCGCGAGACGGTCGCGGTGTTGCTGACCATTGCCTTCAGGGCGTCCGCCGCTTTGGTGGAGCGGGCCTCCTGAATGAAGTTCAGCAGCGTGGAGATGCCCACCATCAGGGCAATCACGCCCGCGGCGAACAGATCTTCCGTCGCGTAGGAGATGATGCCGAGCACGGTCAGCAGCAGGTTGAACGGGTTGCGGTAGCAGAGCCACAGGTGCACCCACCACGGAGAGGGCTTCTGCGCCGGGATCTGGTTATCGCCGTGCACGGCGCGGATTTTTTCCACTTCAGACGCGTTCAGCCCTTCCGGGTGACCGCCAAAGGCGCGCCAGACTTCGTTTTCATCCATCGCCGCCACGTTCAGGCAGCGTTCGGTCAGGGACGCGGGGATCGCCGCCCCCGCCATGTTTTTGGCATTGGGCAGCGGGTCACGCTGAACAAGACGGTGTGGCAGGTGGCGACTCAGCAGCGCCTGCAGCTGCCGGGTGATATTTTTAAACATAGACATTCCTCCGCATCCGCAGGGCGGACGCAGCATTCCCTTCAGGCGTGGCAAAGCCGTACCTGTCAGGCACTTAATTTTTCAAGCAGGAACGTTTAGGACGTTGCTGCCTCACATACCGGTGAGACAGCAAAAGCTGGCTTACCGGAAAGAACGTGGTCTCCCGTTCAGGAGAGGTGTGGGATCGGGATCCATAAAGCCTCCGGTAAGTAAAAAAACAGGGTGTCGCCGCGCAGTATAAGGATTTAAGCGTACCCTTTGTGACGATTCGGGCGGTATTATACGCGCCTGCAAATAAACAGTACGTAAACCAGACTTTGCCCATAGCGAAATCGCGCTATAGCATTAGGCTCAATTGACCATTTTGTCGTTGTTACAGGGAAAACAGCATGCAGAACCGCCTTACGATTAAAGACATCGCGCGTTTAAGCGGCGTGGGGAAATCCACCGTGTCGCGCGTGCTGAACAACGAAAGTGGTGTCAGCGAACGCACCCGCGAACGCGTTGAGGCGGTTATGAATCAGCACGGTTTTTCCCCTTCCCGCTCCGCACGCGCCATGCGCGGGCAGAGTGACAAGGTGGTCGCCATTATTGTTTCGCGTCTGGATTCCCTGTCAGAAAACCTCGCCGTGCAGACCATGCTGCCCGCCTTCTACGAGCAGGGCTATGACCCGATCATGATGGAGAGTCAGTTCTCGCCACAGCTGGTGGAAGAACATCTCGGCATGCTCCAGCGGCGCAACATTGACGGCGTGGTGCTGTTTGGTTTTACCGGTATTAATGAGGAGATGCTGAAACCCTGGCAGCCGTCTCTGGTGCTGCTGGCGCGCGATGCCAGCGGGTTTGCCTCCGTCTGTTATGACGACGAAGGGGCGATTATCACCCTGATGCAGCGTCTGTACGAAGACGGCCACCGCCACATCAGCTATCTGGGCGTGCCGCACGCGGACGTCACTACCGGCAAGCGTCGCCATGAGGCCTACCTGACCTTTTGCAAAAACCACAACCTTTCCGCCGTGGCCTCCCTGCCGGGGCTCGGCATGAAGCAGGGCTACGAGCAGGTCGCCAGCGTCCTGACGCCGCAGACCACCGCGCTGGTGTGCGCCACGGATACCCTGGCGCTGGGTGCCAGTAAATTTCTGCAGGAGCAGCGCATTGATAACCTGCAGGTGGCAAGCGTCGGCAGCACGCCGCTGATGAAGTTCCTGCACCCGGAGATCCTCACCGTTGACCCGGGCTACGCCGAGTCCGGCAGACAGGCCGCTGCGCAGCTGATCGAGCAGATCAACGGGCGGATCGAACCGCGCCAGATCGTGATTCCTGCCCGTCTCTCTTAGCTCGTTAGTTATCATCTGCAGCAGAGATCGTTCCATGAATCACGGTAGATAATATTGCCTTCCATGTGCTTCCATGTGATCGCCTCATAACGCAATTCAAGCGTTTCAAGGTGGGTACTACTCATGCCGCCAGGAGAAAGGTATGGCGCGACCGTGGTGAACTTAACGTTTTCCAAAATGATATTGAAATACTCGGACTCGATTCCTGCCTCCAGAAGACGGTACATTTTAATTGTCGCTTTCTTCATGGTTCGCCCTTCGCACACCGCGCGGTACAGAAGTGGGGTAGTCTGATCAAATTCTTTAACTATGGTGATAGGGCGATGAACACGCGTTCCGGTGAGTTTTCCCCAGCTTGGATCAACAGGAATGGTTACCCCGTGGGAAAATGATTTTAACTCAATAGAACCCAGCCGAAGTGGCATTATACAGCTACCAATTACCGGCGAGCCGTTCTCATCTTCAAGCCATAAATGTGCAGGAGTAGACATGTCATATCCTTATTGGTGGGTATCAATATTAGGAAGCTCAGCATTTACCATTTCACATAACGACCAAAAATAATCATTACGACAACAAAGAAAACACCAATAGGCCAGACTGGGCTTCCCGGGGAAAAATGCGCCTGAATCAGGGCAAATAGAATTGTTAACGCCGTTGGGCCATAGATTGAAAAAAAGACTCGCCCCTGCCAGCGTAAAAAACGTTTGATGTAGTTCAACATGGCTATAAGATCATCCTGCTGATGATGTCCGCAATGTCACTATCTGATGCCCATTGCGCATCCACTGCGTGCGACCTTTTAAACACTGGCTCAATAATGAAGTAGAGCATTTCAAGTCCTTGTGCATAAAAAGCAGCGTACAAGGCGGGAAATTCGACATGCAGGCGATGAGCACTGTCAGCGGCTTTTTGCACTACCCCATAGACACCAATAAGGGCAATACCACGGGAAGCCCAGGTACCCGCAAGGGCGCTTAATTCAAGGCTGATGTTTAATCCAAGGCGAACACAGGTGGCGACAGCAAACGTAAATCCTGCTCCAGTGAGGGTGACCGATGCGACATGGACATTTACCGCCATCAGGTGCTGCTTGATATACTCTAATTGGTCTGATGTTTTATACCGGAAAATTTCCTCAAAGTAGATTCGAAGCATGTTATAGACTACATCAATACCGTTCACTACCTGATAAACAGCATCCCTGAAACGTATATCTTCAATCTGTTGTCGCTGGCAGACGTCATAATATTCATCGGTGAAGCATGAGGTGTAATACAAAAGACGTGTCGCGCCATTCCCTATGGTATCCACCTGTTTTTTGACCTGCTGGCCAACAGCCGTGACGGCATGGTCGAGTTTAAGCGCAAGAATTTTATTGGCCTGTAAATAACGGATGATTTCATTGTTTCCGTACATAAGCGCTCCATACGTGTTTCAGCAAATTGAAGCAAGCCTATGCCTGAACACAGTATTGATATTCCAACCTGATCACATTTAGGACCTGATACTTTCTTTTTAAGATAATGACCCGGAATCTCTAAAAACATTAAGTAGTTGGCTCATATAAAATCCTGGTAAATTTTCATATCTCTTCCCGGCATCCCTGCAGCTGATTGAGCAGATCAACGGGCGGATCGAACCGCGCCAGATCGTGATTCCTGCCCGTCTCTCATAACCCTCCTGAATTGTTTATTGTGATCTTCGCCCGATTTCGGGAACGTTCCCATTTTCGCCGTCACGCTGAAGGAGTAGGCTTGCGCTCAGGTCATTACCCCCTTCAACATCGGTCATGAGGTTTCATGATGAGTAAAGTCAAACAAGCAGATATCGATCGGCTGATCGTCCTGGTCGGCGGTCGCGAAAACATCGCCACCGTCAGCCATTGCATTACACGCCTGCGCTTCGTGCTGAACGATCCGGCCAAAGCCAACCCGAAGGCGATTGAAGAGCTTTCGATGGTGAAAGGCTGCTTCACCAACGCCGGACAGTTCCAGGTTGTGATTGGTACCGAAGTGGGCGATTACTATCAGGCTCTGCTGGCGACTACCGGGCACTCCTCTGCCGATAAAGAGCAGGCGAAGAAGGCCGCGCGCCAGAATATGAAGTGGCACGAGCAGCTGATCTCCCACTTCGCGGAGATCTTCTTCCCGCTGCTGCCGGCGCTGATCAGCGGAGGCTTGATTTTAGGCTTCCGTAACGTCATCGGCGATGTGCCGATGAGCGACGGCAA
Organism: Enterobacter chuandaensis; assembly: GCF_039718975.1. Taxonomy (NCBI): domain Bacteria; kingdom Pseudomonadati; phylum Pseudomonadota; class Gammaproteobacteria; order Enterobacterales; family Enterobacteriaceae; genus Enterobacter; species Enterobacter chuandaensis. The sequence goes on along the minus strand of NZ_CP097173.1, from coordinate 582,151 downwards.
AACGCTGGCGCAGATGTACCCGGCGCTGCAAAGCATCTATGACTTCCTGTGGCTGATTGGCGAAGCAATCTTCTTCTATCTGCCGGTGGGGATTTGCTGGTCCGCGGTGCGCAAGATGGGCGGTACGCCGATTCTCGGTATTGTACTGGGCGTCACGCTGGTCTCTCCGCAGTTAATGAACGCTTACTTACTTGGTCAGCAGGTGCCGGAAGTGTGGAACTTCGGCCTGTTTACCATCACCAAAGTGGGCTATCAGGCGCAGGTCATCCCGGCCCTGCTGGCCGGTCTGGCGCTAGGCTTTATTGAAACGCGCCTGAAGCGCATCGTGCCGGATTACCTCTATCTGGTGGTGGTGCCGGTCTGCTCACTGATCCTGGCCGTCTTCCTGGCGCACGCTTTTATCGGTCCGTTTGGCCGCATGATTGGCGACGGCGTGGCCTTCGCGGTGCGTCACCTGATGACCGGCAGCTTCGCCCCGATTGGTGCCGCGCTGTTTGGCTTCCTCTATGCCCCGCTGGTGATCACCGGCGTGCACCAGACCACGCTGGCGATCGACATGCAGATGATTCAAAGCCTCGGCGGTACGCCTGTCTGGCCGATTATCGCCCTCTCTAACATTGCGCAGGCCTCTGCGGTGACCGGCATCATTATCGTCAGCCGTAAGCACAACGAGCGGGAGATCTCCGTTCCGGCGGCTATCTCCGCCTACCTCGGCGTGACCGAACCGGCGATGTACGGTATCAACCTGAAATACCGCTTCCCGATGCTCTGCGCGATGATCGGCTCTGGCCTGGCGGGCCTGCTGTGCGGCCTGAACGGCGTGATGGCGAACGGTATTGGCGTAGGCGGCCTGCCGGGCATCCTCTCCATCCAGCCCGCTTTCTGGCAGGTGTTTGCCCTGGCGATGGCGGTGGCGATTATCGTCCCCATGGCGCTCACCACCGTGGTTTACCAGCGTAAGTTCCGTCAGGGTACGCTGCAGATTGTTTAACTTCATCTTTCGGGGCGCAGTTGCGCCCCTTCGCATTTGCAGGAACGCACTATGAATACCCTTCCTCACTGGTGGCAGAACGGCGTCATCTACCAGATTTACCCAAAGAGTTTTCAGGACACCACCGGCAGCGGCACGGGCAATCTGCGCGGCGTAACCCAGCGGCTGGACTATCTGAAAACCCTCGGCATTGACGCCATCTGGCTGACGCCGTTTTATATCTCCCCGCAGGTGGATAACGGCTACGACGTGGCGAATTACACCGCCATCGATCCAGCCTACGGCACGCTGGATGATTTCGACGAACTGGTTACCGAAGCGCACGAACGCGGCATTCGCATCGTTCTCGATATGGTGTTTAACCACACCTCCACGCAGCACGCCTGGTTCCGCGAGTCGCTGAACAAAGCGAGCCCGTACCGCCAGTTCTACATCTGGCGCGACGGCACGCCGGAGCAGCTTCCTAACAACTGGCGCTCCAAGTTTGGCGGCAACGCCTGGCGCTGGCACGCCGAGAGCGAGCAGTATTACCTGCACCTGTTTGCGCCGGAGCAGGCGGATCTCAACTGGGAAAACCCGGCGGTGCGCGCCGAGCTGAAAAAGGTGTGCGAGTTCTGGGCCGATCGCGGCGTGGACGGCTTGCGTCTGGACGTGATCAACCTGATTTCAAAAGATCAGGACTTCCCGGACGACACCCTTGGCGACGGTCGCCGCTTCTACACTGACGGGCCGCGCATCCACGAATATCTCCAGGAGATGAGCCGCGACGTCTTTACCCCACGCAACCTGATGACGGTGGGAGAGATGTCCTCGACCTCGCTGGAGAACTGCCAGCAGTACGCGTCGCTCGACGGGCGAGAACTGTCGATGACCTTTAACTTCCACCATCTCAAGGTGGACTACCCCGGCGGTGAAAAATGGACGAAGGCGAAGCCGGACTTCGTGGCGCTGAAAACCCTTTTCCGCCACTGGCAGCAGGGGATGCACAACAAAGCCTGGAACGCGCTGTTCTGGTGTAACCACGACCAGCCGCGCATCGTGTCGCGCTTTGGCGACGAAGGGGAACACCGCGTGGCGGCGGCGAAGATGCTCGGCATGGTCCTGCACGGCATGCAGGGCACGCCGTATATTTATCAGGGTGAAGAGCTGGGGATGACCAACCCGCACTTCAGCCGCATCACCGATTATCGCGACGTGGAAAGCCTGAATATGTTCGCGGAACTGCGCGCCAGCGGCCGCGAACCGGAGGAATTGCTAGAGATTCTGGCAAGTAAATCCCGCGATAACGGGCGAACCCCAATGCAGTGGGACGCCTCACACAATGCGGGCTTTACCGAGGGCGAGCCGTGGATTGGCGTCTGTGACAACTACGAAACCGTGAACGCCCGCGCGGCGCTGGACGACCCGGATTCGGTGTTCTACACCTACCAGTCGCTGATAAGCCTGCGTAAAACCCTGCCGGTGCTGACATGGGGGGATTATGAGGATCTCCTGCCGGAACATCCTTCCCTGTGGTGCTATCGCCGCCAGTGGCAGGGGCAGACGCTGATAGTCGTGGCGAACCTGAGCCGCGAGCGCCAGCAGTGGCAGCCGGACCCGGTACAGGGAACATGGCGGGTTGCACTCAGCAACTATGAGGACGTTCCGCCCCGCCCAGATACGCTGCTCTTGCGCCCATTTGAAGCCATCTGGTGGCTGCAGGAATAAACGTCAGGAGATACAGCATGCTGTATCTCCTTTTTTTATGTTTAGCGATACGCTAAATGTACGACGATAACTTTTACAATATGCCGCACCCAAAATAAAAATAGCCTGCCAATTAAATAACCTCGGCAGGATATTATGAAAAAGACAATTATTAAAGCAACATGTATTAGCGCATTATTATTGAGCACACAGGGATGGTGCGGAAATACGTCCGTCGATCTTCGCTTTGGTCATAATACGCGCTCAGACGTAAATGATTCTCGTATTAAGGTCATGCATCAGGCAGATAACGGTTTTTACTTCTCCGTTGAAGCCGCACAAAACCACAACGACACCTTTTTTGGTGATACTGACCGATATAATCCAGACGAAAAGGGGTTAACGGAAGCGGCGCAGGAGATCGAAACGCGCTGGCGCTTCGATCTGGGCAATGGCTTCGCCGTTGCGCCTGGCATGGTGACGGTTTTCACCACCAGCAATACCCATTACCGCCCCTTCATTCAGGGCTGGAAAGCGTTTGATAACGGTCTGAACCTCTCCGCCCGCTATCGTTATAACACCGTCAATGATGCGCACAGCGACAAAGAACTCGACGGCAGCGGCTACACCCGCCGTCAGTCACACCAGTTCGACATTTGGTTCGCGTATAACATTGGCAAATTCGGTATGTCCTACAACCCGCGCTTCCGCTGGCAGGATAATGTCGATCAGGGAACCGGGGATGATACCTACTGGGAACATACCGTCGCGTTCAACTACAAGCTCGACGATGGCTGGACGCCTTATGTCGAGCTGGTATCGCTGGATAAAACCTATATCAACGATGACGGCAACCATGAAAATGATTATGCCGTACGCCTGGGGATAGTGAAGCAGCTCTGACGGCCAGACTACACCGTATCGTGCTGCAGCAGCCTGCAGCCGATACGGTCCACGGCGCTTAACAGTTCAAGCTGACCTTCCCGCTGATACAGCGAAACCGCATTAATGTCGATCGTTAACGGCCAACATAGCGTTGAGATCGACGCCAGTGTCGAGCCCTGGCGGGTAATCGCAATAATCTTCAAGCCTTTGCGCAGCGCGTTACGCGCCATTTCAACCAGCGACTGGGTCTCCCCGGATTTACTGATCAGCACCAGCGTCCCCTTCGATACCCGTGTCAGCTGGTGCATGTCATTCAAAATAAGATGCGGCAGGCTCGCCAGTGATAAAAATCGCGACAGGTAGTTGAGGCTGGTGAGCGAGGCGCCCCGTGCATACAGGTAGATATGGCTGGAATGGATGAGCAGCCTGGAGAATTCCGCCACGATATCGTCCGCCTGCGGCCCCGCGTCGGGGGCGGCAGGTGCAGGTGTAAAGTGATCGCGCAAAAAACGATACCGAAGCTCGGTATAGCTTTTATAGCCCATTTTTTTACACACACGATTAACGGATGTTGTCGTTGTAAAGGTATCACGGGCAATCTCTTTTGCCGATATATTAGAAATATTACACGCGTGATGCTGAATGTATTCAAATATCAAACGTTCACTTCCCTGGAATGAATTCATCTGTTACGCCCTGTTTAATCCCGGAATGATATTAACACAACAGAAAAATAGTCTCTGGAAGGCGCTTCACACATTGCATTTACGCGTATCACGATACGTAATTAGTATTAGCAAACATTAAAAACTGTTTTAGGTTCTCTTTATACTTCCCCTGTTTTCACATCCAGGGAATTATGACAATGACGAAACAAAAAGTTGTCGCGGTAACGGCCTGCCCGACAGGCATCGCCCACACCTTTATGGCGGCAAATAAAATTATTGCATGGGCTAAAGAGCACAATATCGAAGTAAAGGTCGAAACGCAGGGCAGTGACGGCGTCAAAAACCGCTTAACTAAACAGGATATCGCCTCCGCCACGGCCATTATTCTGGCAACCGACGTTCCCATTCAGGATGCAGAGCGTTTTGAAAACATTCCTCACCTTCAGACCCGTACGCAAGAGCTGATCAAGCATACCGATCGCTATCTGCGTCAGGCGCTGTCCATGGAAAAAAACGTCACCACTGTCGCCCACGAAGACGATCTCCCACGTTCGGCTTACCAGATTTTTATTGGTCATATCATGGCGGCCATCAGCTATATGCTGCCGGTGGTGGTGATGGGCGGGCTGATGATGGCAACGGCAAAAATTACCGGCCAGTTTATTAACATCGAACATTCGCCGTTTAGCGTGCTGGATAAAGTGGGCTTTATGACCATCAAGTTCATGTATCCGGTCTTCGCCATGTATCTGGCATTTTCCATTGCCGGTAAGCCAGCGCTGATCCCCGGGCTTATCGGCGGCATCATGTCCGATGAAGTCTACAAGCGCTTCTTTGATATCGAAGGCTTTATGCCATCCGGCTTTTTCGGTGCCATTGGCATTGGCTTTTTTGTGGGCTATCTGGTGCGCTGGCTCAATGATTCGATTCACGTCCGTCAGCAGCTCACCACCATTAAGACCATGCTGCTCGTCCCGCTGATCACCGGCATTACGCTGGTGATGGTCATGGAATACCTGATTAACCCCATTTTTGGCTCGCTTAACCAGCTGATGGTGGTCTTTTTTACCTCGGCAGGTGACACCGGGCGCGGGTTCTATTCCGCGATGATCGCCGCGGGGACCGCGTTTGACCTGGGCGGCCCGGTCAACAAGGCGGCAGGCTCGGTCGCGCTCGGCCTGAATGGCATGAGCGAGACGTTTGATTTAACCGCCCGCGAACTCTCCATCGTGATCCCCTCCATTGGCGTCGGCTTTGCAGCGTTCCTCAACGGCCGCTTTGGGCTACCGGATGTCTTCAGCCGGGAAGAGAAAACCGTCGGTAGCACCTCGTTGTTACTGGGCGTGATTGGCATCTCGGAAGGTGCGATCCCGTTCATCCTGAAAAACCCACGCCTGATCCCGGTGTTCATGACCGGCGCCGTCGCCGGTGCGCTGCTCGCCATTGCACTCGGCGTGAAGCAGACGCTGCCTCTGCCAGCGATCTGGGGCTGGCCGCTGGCAACCAACGTGGCTGGCTACCTGGCGAGCGTCTTTATTGGCGCACTGATTTGCGCCCTGGGCGTGCTTTACGTCAGCCCAAAGAACGCCAGATAAGGGGAGCGTCATGAATCAGATCCACGTCATTGCCCACACGCACTGGGATCAGGAGTGGTATTTCACCCGCCAGGACAGCATGGTGCTGGCGTCATATAACGTTGCGGACGTCATCGACACGCTGGAGCAGGACCCGGCTTACAGCTGCTATCACCTTGACGGGCAGATGGCGGTGGTGGAGGACTTTCTCGCCATCAATCCCGATTATCGCGCCCGGCTGGAAACGCTGGTCAGAGAGAAAAGGATTTTCGTGGGGCCGTGGTATACCCAGACGGACACCTACAACGTGCATGGCGAATCCATCATCCGCAACCTGAAGTATGGCATCTTCGCCGCCCGTAAGCTGGGGCACGCCATGCAGGTTGGGTATCTTCCGGATACCTTCGGCCACAATGCGCAGATGCCCACGATTTTGCAGGGCTGCAATCTCGACAACATCGTCTTCTGGCGCGGTATCGATCATGACAGACACGCCAAAAGCAGCCAGTTCCTCTGGCGCGCGCCGTCAGGGGCGACCGTTATCGCCTGCGCGATGGCGCTCGGCTATGGCGCGGCGAAAAACATGCGTCCGGAGGCCTGCCATCTGCAGGGTAAAATCTACCCGATGGTCAATCTCCTGCGCTCGCGGGCCGGAATCAATGACCTGCTCCTGCCCTGCGGCGGCGATCAGGTCAGCATCGACCCGGCGCTGCCGAAAATCCTGGAGGTTGCCAGCGCACAGTCCCCTGACCACGACCAGTACGTTATGAGCTCTCTGGAACGCTACGTCGAGATTCTGCGCGCGCAGCATGAACAGTTTGAACGCTGGGAAGGAGAGCTGAAATCGCCGCGCTACACCCGCATCCATAAAACGATCGGCTCCGTGCGCTACGATATCAAAAAGAAAAACGATGAGGTTGAGCAGTTCATCCTGCGGCAGCTTGAGCCGACCATCGCCATGGCGCGCCATCAGGGGATCCCGGTCAACCTCTCAGTGGTCGATACGCTCTGGAAAAAGCTGTTGCGAAGCCATGCCCACGACTCCATCGGCGGCTGCAACAGTGACGCCACCAACCGCGACATACTGCATCGGCTGGAGCAAACCGAACAGCTGTGCCACAGCCTGTGGAATCTGGTGGTAAAAACCCTGGCCGCCGCCTGCATTCGGGAAGGCGACCTGCTGATTATCAACCCGCTGGCCACCCCTACGCAGCGCGTGGTGAAAACCACTCTCTATAGCCGCGCTGAAAATATCGCGCTGACGTATCAGGGGCAGCCCATCCCCTTCGACATCCTGAAAAGAGACGTGTTGCCTGGCGGAACAGCGATCTCCCTTACCGCCGAAGGCGAGTGCGAAACGCCCCTTCCCCCTTACTTCCGCTGGCACGTTGCGGTGCAGACCCCGGTTCTGCCGTCGGTCGGCTATCTTAGCGTTAACGTGGAAGATAACCCTGCGCCGTTCCGCCAGCCTGAACCGATAAAGGGCGGTGAGATAGAGAATGCGCATTATCGGCTGTCGCTGGACGCCGGAACGCTTACCCTGCAGGACAAACGCAGCGGCAGACGTATTCCCTCTTTCTTTACCTTTGAAGACTGCGCGGACGCGGGCGACAGCTACGATTTCTCACCGCTTGCGGACGACGCGCCGACGCGCTGTTCGCATTTCGCGCTCGTCGACTGCCTGAAAACGCCGCTTGTCGAAAAGCTGGTCGTTGAGGCCACGATGCTGCTTCCGCAGGATCTCGCTGGTCGTCAGGAAGATACCCGAACGCCGCTATCTCTTCGTCTGGTGTGTGAATTACGCCATGACGATCCGAACCTGTATGTCGAGAGTACGCTTGAAAACAGCCACTGCGATCACCGGCTACGTGTATTGATCGGCAGCGATGTTCACACCCGTCACGCTATCGCCTCCCAGCCCTTCGCGATCATCCAGCGTGAAACGGGGTGTGCCGATGAAAACTGGCAGGAGCGCTATCGCGAGATGCCCGTGGATATCGAAACCACCGAAGGCATTATCGCTGTCGCGGAATCGGGCAAAGCGCTGATTGTGACCAGCCGCGGCATGAAGGAATTTCAGATTCTCGGCAGCGAACCGGCAGCTATTGCCCTGACGATGTTTAAATCGACGGGCGTGCTCGGACGCAGCGATCTCGACTGGCGACCGGGCCGGGCGTCGGGCATTAATAATACGGTAGTTGAGACTCCTGATGCCCAGTTGCTGAAACCGCTGCACTTTTCATTCACCGTCGCGCTGGCCGACAACGCCGACCATATCACGCTTCGCCAGCTGGAAAATCATGCGGCCGGACAGCCCTTCACCTATCAACGGCAATCGTTGCACACGCTCGATCACCGCCTAGAGCGCTTTGCGTTGCGCCTGCCCGAGCGTCAGCTTCCGGCTGAATTCTCATTATTGACCCTGCCGGAGCCGCTGGTCCTTTCTGCCTTGCCCCATGCGCAACGGTCGAATGGCAGCGTCGTCCGGGTGTTTAACGCCGGGACGCAGCCGGTTCCCGTCCCGGAAAGTCTGACAGCGCTCCGTCAGATCAACTATCTGGAAGAGCTTGTGCAGCCGGTAATGGCAATTGCCCCTTCCGCAACCTGCGATTTTTTGATGGAGGCTTAATATGAACTTGCTTGCATTGACGCATCCCGAACTGGTGTTTATCAATCCGCCACAGCGTACGCCTGAAGCATTGATCCGCTGGCTCGCCGAACCGCTCGCCGGGCAAAATATCATCAGCGATGAAGAAACGTTTATCCAGAGCGTTTTACAACGCGAAAGTGAAGGCCCTACCGCGCTGGGTGAAGCGCTCGCCGTTCCGCACGGTAAAACCGCGGCGGTGCAGCAGGCGGCGTTTTGTCTGGCGCTCTTTGACGACCCAATACGCTGGCCGGGGCTGGACGGTGATGAAGAGGTGAGAATGGTTTTCCTGCTCGCCATTCCGCCTGCGGAAGCAGGCAGTACGCATATGCAGCTCCTGACGACGCTGACCAGTTTATTGACGGAAGATCGAGTGCGCGAGCGGCTTCTGGCGGCGCGCACCCGGGAAGAGGCGATGTTCGCCCTGCGTGCTGAAGAACCTCAAAAACAGGAAGATGCTCCTGAACGCTCCCTTCTTATCCCGGTGGCGCTGGGCAGTATCGCTATCGCCGCTTTTTTGCAGGCGGGATTGAGCTGGGTCTGCAGCGTGAGTTAAACAAGCAGCGCTCAGTGCAGGCTATGCTGAGCGCTTGTTTTTGTTGAATAATTAATCAATTTTTTCATTCAGGTCTTTACAAAGGCTGAAGCGCCCGCCGTTTGTACTCTCGTCTTTTTACTTTGTTCTGCATCAAATAAATCGCAAACTTGTTTGATGCAAATCACTATATGTAGCACTTAAAATGCACGCCGACCCAACATCTTGTATTAATCGTCTACTATTCCTACAACAAGACGGCGAGCCAGCTCTCCGGAATTGTGGATAACAAATGTCGGGAACGAGGGAAGTGACTGGACTGGCTGAGGATACGCCCGGTGAATACTTCTCCGCCTCTGTGGATAACCTGTTTTTAAAAATGGAGTGATCATGACACCGCATGTGATGAAACGTGATGGCTGTAAAGTGCCGTTTAAATCAGAGCGCATCCAGGAAGCCATTCTGCGTGCAGCTAAAGCAGCGGGAGTCGATGACGCAGATTACTGCGCCACCGTCGCAGAAGTCGTTAGCAGCCAGATGAATGAACGCAGCCAGGTTGATATCAACGAGATCCAGACCGCGGTTGAAAACCAGCTGATGGCGGGGCCTTACAAGCAGTTAGCCCGCGCCTACATTGAATATCGCCACGATCGTGACGTGCAGCGTGAGAAGCGCGGTCGCCTGAACCAGGAGATCCGTGGCCTGGTGGAGCAGACCAACTCTGCCCTGCTCAACGAAAACGCCAACAAAGACAGTAAAGTGATCCCGACCCAGCGCGACCTGCTGGCCGGTATCGTCGCCAAACACTATGCCCGTCAGCACCTGCTGCCGCGCGATGTGGTCTCGGCGCACGAGCGCGGCGAGATCCACTATCACGATCTCGACTATTCGCCGTTCTTCCCGATGTTCAACTGCATGCTGATCGACCTGAAAGGCATGCTGACCCACGGTTTTAAAATGGGTAACGCCGAGATTGAACCGCCTAAGTCGATCTCCACCGCCACCGCCGTCACCGCGCAGATTATCGCTCAGGTTGCCAGCCACATTTATGGCGGCACCACGATCAACCGCATTGATGAAGTGCTGGCCCCGTTCGTGACGGCAAGCTTCAACAAGCACCGTAAAACGGCCGAAGAGTGGCAGATCCCGGACGCGGACGGCTACGCGCACTCCCGCACCGAGAAAGAGTGCTACGACGCGTTCCAGTCTCTGGAATATGAGGTGAACACCCTGCACACAGCCAACGGTCAGACGCCGTTTGTAACCTTCGGGTTTGGTCTGGGCACCAGCTGGGAATCGCGCCTGATCCAGCAGTCCATTCTGCGCAACCGCATTTCCGGCCTTGGCAAGAACCGCAAAACCGCGGTGTTCCCGAAACTGGTGTTCGCCATCCGCGACGGCCTGAACCACAAGTTTGGCGATCCGAACTACGACATCAAACAGCTGGCGCTGGAGTGCGCGAGCAAGCGCATGTATCCCGACATCCTGAACTACGATCAGGTCGTCAAAGTGACCGGCTCGTTTAAAACGCCAATGGGCTGCCGCAGCTTCCTCGGCGTGTATGAAGATGAAAACGGTGAGCAGATCCACGACGGGCGTAACAACCTGGGCGTGATCAGCCTGAACCTGCCACGCATCGCGCTGGAGGCCAAAAGGAATGAAGCTGATTTCTGGAAGCTGCTGGATGAACGCCTGCAGCTGGCGCGTAAGGCGCTGATGACCCGTATTGCGCGCCTTGAAGGGGTCAAAGCCCGCGTCGCGCCAATCCTTTATATGGAAGGGGCCTGCGGCGTGCGTCTGAAGGCGGATGATGACGTGTCTGAGATCTTTAAAAACGGCCGCGCGTCGATTTCGCTGGGCTATATCGGCATCCACGAAACCATCAACGCCCTGTTTGGCGACGCGCATATGTACGACAGCGAGGCCCTGCGCGAAAAAGGCATTGCGATTGTCCAGCGTCTGCGCGACGCGGTTGACCAGTGGAAAGAGGAAACCGGCTACGGGTTTAGCCTCTACAGTACGCCGAGCGAGAACCTGTGCGACCGCTTCTGCCGTCTGGACACCGCCGAGTTCGGCATCGTGGAAGGCGTGACCGACAAAGGTTACTACACCAACAGCTTCCACCTCGACGTGGAGAAAAAGGTGAACCCGTACGACAAGATCGACTTCGAAGCGGCCTATCCGCCGATCGCCAGCGGCGGGTTCATCTGCTACGGCGAGTACCCGAACATCCAGCACAACCTGAAGGCGCTGGAAGACGTGTGGGATTACAGCTATCAGCACGTACCGTATTACGGGACCAACACGCCGATCGACGAGTGCTACGAGTGCGGCTTTACCGGTGAGTTCGAATGTACGAGCAAAGGCTTCACCTGCCCGAAATGCGGCAACCACGACGCGGCCCGCGTCTCCGTGACCCGTCGCGTGTGTGGCTATCTCGGCAGCCCGGACGCGCGTCCGTTTAACGCCGGCAAGCAGGAAGAGGTGAAGCGCCGCGTGAAGCATTTGGGGAATGGGCAGATCGGGTAAGTTTTTCATCGAATTTTCCCCTCACCCTAACCCTCTCCCCACAGGGGAGAGGGGACTGCTCGGTGCGGCCTTTCCCCCTCTCCCCTGTGGGGAGAGGGCGGGGTGAGGGGTAATGGCATCAGGTTAACGCTATGAATTATCATCAGTACTACCCCGTCGACATCGTCAACGGCCCCGGCACCCGCTGCACCCTGTTCGTTTCAGGCTGCGTTCATGAGTGCCCCGGCTGCTACAACAAAAGCACCTGGCGCGTAAATTCCGGCATGCCGTTTACCGCCGGGATGGAAGACCGAATCATCAACGACCTGAACGACACGCGCATCAAACGCCAGGGAATTTCCCTCTCCGGCGGCGACCCGCTGCACCCGCAAAACGTGCCGGAGATCCTGAAGCTGGTGAAGCGCATTCGGGCAGAGTGTGCGGGAAAAGATATCTGGGTCTGGACAGGCTATAAGCTGGATGAGCTGAACGCGCAGCAAATGGAAGTGGTGGATCTGATTAACGTCCTGGTCGACGGCAAGTTCGTGCAGGATCTAAAAGATCCTATGCTTATCTGGCGCGGCAGCAGTAACCAGGTAGTGCATCATCTGCGCTAATTAAAGGCGGATGTTATCCGTCCGCCCTTACCTCAAAACCGGCTCAAACTCTCCATCGCCACCGCCTTAAACCCGGCAAAATCTCCGCACTGGCACAGGCGTGCCATCGCGCGTTCTCGCAGGAAGGTGACGAAGATGTCGTAAATCGCCATCGCCTCTTCGTACTCGCTTTTGCTGATGGCGAGCAGGAAGATCACATGAGCAGTTTCATCCCCCCAGGGGATGCCCTGCGGCGCCAGCACCGTGTAGACCACGGTTTTCTGCGCTAAAAGGCCGAGGGAGTGCGGCAGCGCGATGCCGTCGCCAAGCATGGTGCTGACAATGGCTTCACGCTCGATGACCGAATCCAGAAATTCCATACCGACGAAACCTTCACGTTCAAGCTGATCGCACAGCTCGCGGAACAACGTTTGCTGGTCAACAGGCTTGTCGAGAATGCGGAAATGGGCCGCGTCGAAGTATTTCTCAAGCATCCACGGGCGGGTGCGGTCCACCAGCACCAGCTTGCCGATCTGCTCTAACTGATAATCGGTCGGGAACGGGGCGATCGTCACCACTGGTTTGGATTTTTCACTCACGCGGGCGGTGGAGATGACAAAGTCTTCGCCGATGGCATCCGCCAGCTCGTATTCGCGCAGGGTGAGCGTGCGCGTCACCTCAATCTGCGGGTATTTACGCTGAAGCACCGCCTCGATCATGCGCACCATCGCATTACCGGCATCGCATACCAGCAGCACGCGCGGCTGGCGCTGATAGCCGATGTTGTAGTGGCGCTCCAGCCCGACGCCGATATGCAGCACCAGAAAACCAATCTCGTTTTCACTGATCACATACGGCGTGTATTTGCCCCAGCTCGACACCGCCGCGAGGGTCATATCCCACGCCATCGGGTAGTGCTGCTTGATGTTATCCAGCAGCGGGTTAGGGATCATGATTTGATACCGCACGCGGGTGATCATGGTTTTAATGTGCGTAAGCAGATCCGCGTGCAGCTGCGCGTCGCTGAGCAGGTTGTAGTTATAGTGGGTGTTGATATAGCGCAGGATGTAGTTGACCAGCGCTTCGTCGTCGTCGGCGTTAATCGCGCTGGGGGCGATCTCCTGGATCTGCCGCGCCGCAATGTGCACGCACAGCCAGCTCTCTTCGGACGGCGACAGCGCTTTGCCCGCCAGCTCCTGAATGGCCACCGCAATATCTTTCGCCGCTTCCCGCACGTTCTCTTCCACGTCTTCGGCGTGGAATTCCGGTAGCGGAAAACCTTCGCTGATACGACGCACCGACACCGCGCAGTACAGGCGCAGGAACAGCTCCCCTTCGTCGGTCAGACGAATGTGGTGCCGGGTGAGCGCGTCGTGCAGCACGGCCACCATCTGCTCCGGTACTCCTGCGTTGAGCGCGACCTCCGTCACCAGCGGGTTGAGGCTGTCCTGCTGCGCCAGCTCCCACAGGAGATCGGTCAGGCAGGCGCGGACCGACATCTCGCTGCCAAACAGCTTCATGCCGTGGCGCGGGCGGGTTTCCAGCGTCAGGTTATAGCGCTGGAACCACTCGCGCACTTCCACCATGTCGCTCTGCAAGGTGGCGCGGCTGACAAACCACTCGTCAGCAAGGTCTTCAAGCTTGAGGGAAAATGCGGAGGTAAGGAAGCGCACCACCAGGTAATGCACGCGCTCCGGTCCCGTTCGCGGAATGCGCAGCGCGCGCGGGTGCGATGCCTGCAGCTGCTGATAGCGCCCGGCATCGTCAATTTTGAGCTGGTAGCCGTTGCCCCGGCTCAGAATAAACTGCGCGCCGTGGCTCGCCAGCAGCGCGTTAAGGGCGGTGATATCTGCGCGGACGGTTCGCGTGGAGACCGACAGCCGCTGCGCCAGCTCGTCCTGCGGCAGCGTCTCGTTCTGCAACAGATCGAAAAGTTGCGCTAAACGTTGGTTCGGAAATCGCACGTCGTTGTCCTCTTACTGCTCAGGGTGAAATGACCATCTGGGATGGGCTGCCGACCGGAGTATAGTCAGGCTCGAAGCTCAGCTTGCCGTCCTGCGTCACGCGGAAACGGGTAATGTTGTCGCTGCGCTGGTTCATGACGTACAGCCAGCGTCCCTGTTTATCGAGCGTCAGGGTGCGCGGGTAGTCGCCGCGGGTCCAGACATCCTCCTGATGCGTCAGCGTGCCCTCCGCTGTTACGGTAAAGTGCCCGATGCTGTTATGCAAACGGTTCGCCACATACAGCTGCTTACCGTCTGCGCTTAATGCGAGCCCTGCTGCAAAGCTGGTGCCTTTGTAACCTTCCGGCAGGGCTGAAAGCGTTTTGCCCTCTTTTAAGGTGCCGTCGGCGCTCACGGTATAATGGGTGAGCGTAGACGCCTCTTCGTTAATCAGCCACAGGGCATCGCCCTTCGGCGTAAAGACAAAGTGGCGTGGGCCGGCGCCTTTTGAGGAGGCGCTGATAAACGGCGGATCGTTCGGCGTCAGCTTTCCTGTACGATCGTCAAAGCGGTACTGATAGATGCGATCCAGCCCCAGATCGGTAGAAAACACATATTTCCCGCTCGGATCGGCGGCGATCATGTGCGCATGGGGGCCGTTGTGATCGCTGATGGCAAAGCTCCCCTCGACAGCCGCTTCCGGCTTCGCCGCACCCGGTTCGCCCTGATCCTGATGTGTGTCCGTCGCGTCAGCCAGGCTGCCGTCCGCGTTGACGGGCAACACGGCAATCGATCCGCTGACGTAGTTCGCCACCAGCAGATGCTTACCGTTTGGCGTCAGCGAAAGATACACCGGCCCCGCGCCGCCGGACGCCACCTGATTCAGCTCGCTCAGCGCGCCGTCATCGCCCACCCGTAGCGCCTGCACCACGCCCTGCTCCACTTCGCTTGCCAGATACAGCGTTTTGCCGTCCTGTGAAAGGGTCAACTGCGCCGCATTCGGCAGTTTGCTCACCAGCGTTTTATCGTTCAGCGCGCCGGTTTGCGGGTTAACAGTAAAACGGTACAGCCCTTCACCGTTCGGATTATAGGTACCCACCCAGGCGTATTGCGTCTGGGCGACAGCGGCGGTGGCGAGCATTGAGAGTGAAGCGACAAGCAGGTTACGGGTGTGCATGGTGGCTCCTGTATATGTGTAAGTTCTACTTCACCAGCTTCTTCGTCATTGCCAGCAGCGTACGCACATCTTCCGGGCGCGTATCGCCGCTGGCTTTGTCGATAATTGAACTGTAGATATGCGGGATGATTTTGCTCACGCCCGCGTCGAGGGCGATCTGCAGGATCGCCTCATAGTTTTCCAGATCGATGCCCCCGGTTGGCTCCAGCCAGAAGTCGTGACGAGCGCAGGCTTCCGCCACCGCCTGGTACTCGTCACGGCACTTGAGGCCGCCCATCGGGAAGTATTTGATAGAGCTGCCGCCGAAATCTTTCAGCAGGGCGATCGCTGTTTCAACCGGCACGATGCCGTCCGGCGCATTGCTGCTCAGCGGGCCGGTGGAGATTTTGACCATACCCACGGTGCCGGTCGGAGAGACCAGACCGTTAACCACCGATTCATTCTGCCCCAGCAGCGCGCGGCTGGTGGCCACACCGGTGAACACCTGGTTGACATGCTGCGGCTGCACCTGACGGGAGATCTCGCTCACCATCGCCGACTGGTTCGGATCCCCCGCGCCGAGGCCTACGGAGAGCGCGTTATCAATCAGCGCGGCGTATTCACGCATATCGGCAACGGCGCTCGCCACGTCCGGGTAATTTTTGGAGAGCACGCCCACCAGCACGTGACCTTCCGCCGCCTCGTAAATGGCGCTGGCGTTCGCTTTTGAGCCTGCCAGCACGTTCAGGCAGACGCGGTCACGGTAAAAATTGGGGGTCAGTTTCATGCTTTTTTCTCCTGTCCTAACACTTCGCTAATGCGGCGATACACGATGTTCAGCTGGTCAGCAGTCACGCTGCGCACGTCCGCTTCGATAATCCCTTCGTTGGCCTTGTAGCCACGGAAATAGATGGCGTATTCGCCCTGCTTGAGCTTCGCCACCAGGTCGCCCGTGCCGACGCCGGTGGTGGCTTCGTCGAACTTAATTTCGGTGCGCGCGATATCGCGACCGGCGCTGTCCCAGACCACGCGCGCGGTCACGCCGTTGAGGGTATTGAGCGCGTCGATAAACGGCGTCATCTTCGCCACCATCCCGGCGCCGCTCTCTTTGGTCGCCGTCAGGTAGTGCTCGATGGCGCAGGTCAGGCCAAGAATGCCCTCTTTGCCCACCTTCATGGCGCGGCCAATGCCCGCCGTCTGGCGCTTAACCCACTCAACGTACTGGGTTTTGCCGATCACCAGCCCGCTGGTGGGCCCTTCAATCGCCTTCGCGCCACTGTAGATCACCAGATCCGCGCCGGAGCGGTAGTGCACGTGCAGATCTTCTTCCGCCGCGGCATCGACGATCAGCGGGAGATCGTGCTTGCGTGCCACCACCGCCGCCTGCTCGACGCTGAGCATGCTTTTCTGCACGCAGTGGTGCGATTTGATGTAGAGGATCGCCGCGGTGCGTGGGGTGATCGCCGCCGCCAGCTGATCGGCGGAGCATTCGTTGGCGTACCCAGCCTCCACCAGCTTACCGCCGCCCAGCGCCACCATGGTGCCGACCGGCGCGCCAAAGTTAACGTTGTGGCCTTTCGGCAGCACGATCTCGTTGTTCTCGATAGGGGTGACGTGCAGGTTTTCCAGCAGCCAGTCGCTGTCTTTTACCAGCACCGCCGCCACGGACTGGGCAATGCCCGCTGACGCGCAGGAGACCACCGTCGCGCCCTCCACGTCCAGCAGCTTCGCGATGTATTCCCCGGTTTTGTTAACCAAATCCTTCATCTCAAAATAGTGATTCATGCCGTCCATCGCCGCCTGCACCACTTCCGGGCGCGGCGTGGAGACGCCCAGCGCCGTCATGCGGCCTGAGGTGTTGATAACCTGCTTTAAGTTGTACTTCTCATAAATCGAAGACATGTTCCGTGCTCCCTTGTTCGGTCATGTAGCCCTTGCCCGCGCGGATCGCGGCAAGCGGCACCAGAATGTGTTCAGCCTGCAGGCTGTCGTTTTCGGCATCCGTCAGCACCGTTGGCTGGCGTTTAATCGTGAACAGCGTTAAATCCGCGTCGAGACCCGGCTGGATGCGGCCCTTCCGCGCCAGGCGCAGACCATCGGCAGCGTTCGAGGTCACGCAGTCAATCACTTGCGGCAATGACATGCCGATGGCGAGGAATTTCGACATCACGCTTGCCAGCGAGCCGACCGGGCCGTTGATGCGGTTGCGGCAGTAGATATCCGAGCTGATGGTGTGTGGCAGAATGCCCATCGCGATGGCGCGTTTCGCCACCTCAAAGCTGAAGCTCGCCGTGCCGTGGCCGACGTCCAGACGCACGCCGCGCTTCAGCGCTGACGTAATGGAGGCGCGCAGCTCGCCGGAAGGCGTCAGAATGCGGTTTGGCTTGCCGTTGTAGCAGTGGGTAATGATGTCGCCGGAGCTCAGCAGCTCGGCAATTTCGTCGAGGTTTGGCGGATTGTTGCCAATGTGCACCATCAGCGGCAGGTCGCCGTTCTCTTTCTGAATGGCTTTCGCGCGCTCCAGCGGCGTAATGCCGTTTTCACCGACCACGCTGCTGCTCATGCGCGCTTTCAGGCCAACGATAAAATCCGGGTGGCGCGTCACCGCCTGCTTCACCGCATCGGCGTCGATGTTGGCCATATTAGCCAGCTCGTTCTGGGCAATCAGCCCCACGCGGGAGATGTTCAGCAGGGCAAAGACGTCGGTGGAGGCTTTGCGGGTGATGTCGTAAAAATCGTCCACGTCGTCGGCCCCGGTACTGCCCGCGTCCACCACGGTGGTGACGCCGGTGGCAATGCCGACGCTGTCCGGCTCGTCGTGATAAATCGGGGAGTTCGGGTAGCAGTGAACGTGGGAGTCAATCCAGCCTGCGCTGACGTACACGTCGCCGTTAAGCTCAACCGTCTTGCGGGCGGGAGCGTCAATTTCGCCCGTCGCGGCGATCTTCCCGTCCTGAATGGCGATATCGGTCAGGGTATCGTCGGCGAGGCGCGCACGGCGCAGGAGTAAATCAAACATGAGGATCTCCTGATAAGGCGGGCGCCGGAGCGCCCGCGGGTATTAAAGGGCGACCGGGAACAGCCAGCCCAAAATCATTGCGCCGAGGATGGCGCCACCGGTAATCGGCTTCTGCCAGATGTAGAACAGCAGCGCACCGACCAGAGAGCCAACGCCGATTGGAATGGAGGCGGTCATGGCGCTGAGGATAATCAACGGCCCGAGGAAGCGGCCGGAGGCGTTACCCGCGCCCATCATCACGTCTGCACCGTAGGTGGAGTTGCTCTGGTTGATGGTGAACTTACGCGCCAGGATGATGACGTAGCCAATCGCCAGACCAATCACCAGGCCGGTAATCAGCGAGGCAATGAAGTTGGTCACCGGGAACATGATCCCCGCGCCCAGCAGCAGTGCCGGAACGCCGAGGCCCACGCCGGTCTGGATCGCCCCGCCGATGTCGAGAATACCCACCAGCGACCCTTCGATAATGCGGGCGAACAGGAAGCTCGCGCCGAACGCCGCTACCGCGCCATAGACGCCGGTATCGATTCCCGCTTTCAGCATCGCCACGAAGGCCACTTCGTTAAACGCGCCGATGCCGTAGAGGTAGTACATGTGCGTCCCGGCGAAGACGCCGGAGGAGAGCAGGCCAACGAAGATCGGGAACGACCAGTCGGCATACCAAAAACCTTTATTCTGTTCCATGTAGAGGCTCCTGTTATTTACCGCTGAGCGAGTTGTGGATCATGTCGAGCCAGTTCGGCACGGTCAGATGGAAGGATTCGATCATCTTCATGTCGAAGCCGCGGAAGAAGCCGCTCAGCACGAACAGCAGGACGATCGCCGCCATCATCACTTTGGTGACGTGGTTCCAGCCGCTCTCTTCAACGCCTTTACCGATCAGGATCCCCAGCACCAGGCCCGGAACGGCGTTGCCCATGATCAGCTGCGCCGCGCCGCCAAATATGGTGGCCCAGAAGCCCGATTTTTTACCCGCGTCGATGGCCGCCAGCCAGAAGATCACCGGCATCACGGTGTTAACCAGCAGGTTCGCGGCGGGCACCAGCACCTTGACGGCGGTGACCTGAAGCGCTGCCGGAACGGAGGAGGCGGTCAGGTTCAGGAAGGTAACGACGAGCATGCCGATCACGCCGCAGGCAATCGCCATTTTGCGCGGGTCGTGCAGCGTTTCGCCGACGTTACGGTTTTTGATCATCAGTGCAGCAGCACCCCAGTTCGGGATGATGCGGTGGTCTACGTCCTGTGTGAAGGCACCTGCGGCCACGGAAGAGGCCCAGGCGTTAAAGAAGAAACCTAACCCAAAGGAGAAGTGGGACGCCGGATCCCCTTCACAGGAGTTCAGTTCCCCCAACGTACGAAACGCGCCCATACCCTGAGTGGTAGGCGCATGAAACATGCGTGCAGCCCCGGCTCCGACACCGACGCCAACCAGGCCGCCAATGATGAGCGATTTTATTAATATAATTAAGAACATCAGTCTGCCCTTTTATGAATAATCAGCGTTGCGTGACGAAATCCACCTGGTCAAGATTGATGGCGGTCACGTTGACGGTCACATCCAGCTCCACGCTGTAGGTGCGTCTTTCCCGGCGCAAAAAGAAGAACAGAAACGCTTCTTTTCGCACCGCTTCTTGCGCCTGAACGACCTGCACATCCTGTGGCTCAATACGCAGTAAGATATGCGGTGAGGCTTTCATCACCGCGGCCTGAACGTGGTTGAGGGCGTCGGCAAAGGCGCGCGCTTTCGCGTCGCCCTTCCCCTTCACTCTCACCGTGGTTGTGAACTGTTCTTTCATGCTTATGCGCCGTATTTTTTCTGCCACGCCTGCACAAGACGCTCGCCCAGCTCTTCTTTATCCATAAAGCCGAAGCCCAGCACGTTGCAGCCTTCGTTGATGGCGGTCACGCCCTCTTCAACCGAACGCATGCCGTATTTGGCCTTGTAGCCATATTTGGTTTGCGCGGTGATAGCGCCCGCGCCGCCGCTGCCGCAGAAGGAGATGCCAAAGGTGGCGTTTTCCGCTTTCATCACGTCGCCGAGCTTCATATCCGCCGCCATGCCCGGCACGACAACCGCGCGTCCGCCGGCTTTTTCCACGCCGGCAGCCACTTTCTGACCTTTGCCCAGGCGATCGCCAATCACAACTGTAATCTGTTCCATGTGTTGCTCCTTAAAGGTTGTCTTTCGCGACTTCAAAGTGAACGGAGAGCAGCCAGGCCTCTTCATCAGGAAGGTTGCCAAACTGCGCTACCACTTCACGGGCAAGCTGCATTGAATCTGGTGAAATTTCGTCGAACAGCTCTGCTTCTACCTCCGGCAGCGGCTCGCCGGTTACTGACCGGTGCGCCATTGCGCGCACGTGGGAGGTGAGCATCTGCTCCTGTACCGCATTGGGGATGATGTTGTGCCGGGCCAGCAGGGCATAGACCTGCTGCAGCATGGTGGTCGCGAGCTGTTCTGTTTGCACCGCCTGTTCCCCAACGTCGTTCATTACCGCTCCGTTAATCACTCGTCTTACCCCGTTAATGGCTCTGGAATAAAACTAACGTTGGGGGGGAATTGTTTGTAGCGAGTTGTTTTCCACTTCGAAGTGGAAAGGCGAGCCGCAGCAGTGATCTGTGCCACATAAATGCGGTGAATCTGGATTAATCGCGGTATTTGCGTGATGAATATCACGCTATTAAGCGGTACTAAACAGCTAAGCAGAGTGGAAAAGTTTACGAGCAGGCTCGTAGAAATGTGACGTGGATAAGGTTTTCTTATGGGGATTCGCTAGAGTGGCAGCGGGTGCTTGAGACTGACCGTCTCAGGCATAGGACGGAAAGTGGAAAGCCCCGCCTGATAGAAAATCAGGGCGGGGGCTCGAAACGACACGTCACACCGTGGAGTTCGCTACCTCGCCCGCTTTAAAGCAAGGAGGCATCCATGAAACGCCAATCCCCAATTATCCGGGTTTCGATGATTGTTGCTTTGACAATAATCATCTTAACGCTGGTGACGAGGAAAACACTGTGCGAGATCCGTTTTCGAAACGGCTCGCTTGAAGTGACAGCGCGGATGGATTGTCGCTCCGGCAAGTAGGGAGCAAGGATGCGGGGGCGCTTTAGTGCGCCTCCGCATACGGAGAAACGACGTACAGCTCAGGCACCCAATTAACGATATTTCTTGTGATACGTGTTACGCGTCGCAACAAACTGGTCAGCCGCCGCCTGGGCTTCCTTCACTTTGCCTTCGTTAGCCAGCTTCAGC
Organism: Enterobacter chuandaensis; assembly: GCF_039718975.1. Taxonomy (NCBI): domain Bacteria; kingdom Pseudomonadati; phylum Pseudomonadota; class Gammaproteobacteria; order Enterobacterales; family Enterobacteriaceae; genus Enterobacter; species Enterobacter chuandaensis. The sequence continues at coordinate 560,693 of NZ_CP097173.1, read as the reverse complement.
GCACCGTCGATCTGACCGACCAGCACGTCAAAGCCGTGGCGATAGTCCTTCATCTCTGCGCTGTCTGCCGCTTTGCTTTCCAGCTTTGGCGGGGTCGCTTTTTGCGCGTCCAGCGCCGCTTCACGCATTTTGGTCAGTGCGCCTTTCATTTCCGCCGCATTGTCCGTTTTCTGCACGACCTTCAGGTTTTGACTGAGGATGTCCATGTTGTCTTCGAGATCGGCAGCAAACGCAGAAGAGCCAAGAACCAGCGTTGAAGCCGCGACGATCGCTAACAGGTGTTTACGCATTGCTCACTTCCTTTTTTATTATTAAAAACGCTTTTCGGGTATTACTGGCCGGCGATTTTCATTTCCGGCAGTAATACAGAACCACACTGTATATTGCTACGTGTTTCAATATCGTTACCGACCGTAACGATGTTGCGCCACATGTCCTTCAGGTTGCCGGCGATGGTAATTTCGCTCACCGGATATTGAATTTCGCCGTTTTCGACCCAGAAGCCCGCCGCGCCGCGCGAGTAGTCGCCGGTGATGCCGCTTACGCCCTGGCCCATCAGCTCGGTGACGACCAGGCCGGTGCCCATCTCTTTCAGCATCTGCTCAAATCTCAGGCCCTGACCGGCAATGCGCCAGTTGTGGATCCCGCCCGCGTGTCCGGTGCTTTTCAGCCCCAGCTTGCGCGCGGAGTAGTTGGTCAGCAGCCACTGGGTCAGAATGCCGTCTTTAACGATGTCGCGGCGTTCGGTGCGCACGCCTTCGCTGTCGAACGGCGTGGAGGCCAGGCCTTTCAGCAGGTGCGGATGTTCTTCAATAGTCAGCCAATCCGGCAGGATCTGCTTGCCCAGCGAGTCGAGCAGAAAGGTCGATTTACGATAAACCGAGCCGCCCGCGATAGCGCCCACCAGATGGCCAAACAGGCCGGTCGCCACTTCATTGGCAAAAATGACCGGGGCTTTCATGGTGGAGAGTTTGCGCGGCGACAGGCGTGACAGCGTGCGTTCGGCACACTCTTTACCCACCCACTCAGGGGACTGTAAATCCCCCAGCGCGCGGCCAATGGTGTAGGCGTAGTCGCGCTCCATGTCGCCGTTCTCTTCGGCGATGACGCAGCTTGAGAGCGAGTGACGGGTGGAGCAGTAGCCCTGCAGCATGCCGTGGCTGTTGCCGAAGACTTTGATGCCGTAGTGGCTATTAAAGCTGCCGCCTTCGGTATTGGTGATGCGCTTGTCAGCCTGCAAAGACGCCTGCTCGGCGCGCGCGGCAAGCTCAATGGCTTCGTCCGGCGTCACTTCCGCCGGGTGGAAAAGATCGAGATCCGGCGCGTCAAACGCCAGCAGCTCTTTATCCGCCACCCCTGCGTAAGGATCCGGAGAGGTGTAACGGGCGATATCCAGCGCCGCCTGCACCGTGCGGGCGATGGCATCCGGGCTGAGATCGGTAGACGACGCGCTGCCTTTGCGGTTCTGGTGATACACCGTGATCCCAAGCGCGCCATCGCTGTTAAATTCTACATTCTCCACTTCGCCATAGCGGGTGCTCACGCTAATGCCGGTGGTTTTGCTGACCGCCACTTCGGCGCCATCTGATTTACCTGAAGCGAGCGTCAGCGCGGTGGAGACGGCTTCTTCCAGAATCTTACGCTGCGCTTCAACTTGTGAGGTTACTTTCATCGCAAATGCCATACTGTAAGAGAGAGTTAAGTGAAGTCTAACAGAGAACCGTTTTTCAGTGCGCGTCTTAACTGGTAACATTAGCCTCTTTTTTTAAGGAGCCTGACATGACTAAGCAGCCCGAAGACTGGCTCGACGACGTTCCCGGTGATGACATCGAAGACGAAGATGATGAGATCATCTGGGTCAGTAAAAGTGAAATTAAACGTGACGCCGAAGAGTTAAAACAGCTTGGCGCAGAAATGGTAGAACTGGGTAAAAACGCGTTGGATAAGATCCCGCTCGACCAGGATCTGCGTGATGCCATTGAACTGGCACAGAAAATCAAAAAAGAAGGCCGTCGTCGCCAGCTTCAGCTTATCGGTAAAATGCTGCGTCAGCGCGACGTGGATCCGATCCGTCAGGCGCTGGACAAGCTGAAAAACCGTCACAACCAGCAGGTTGCGCTGTTCCATAAGCTGGAGCAGATCCGCGATCGTCTGATTGAACAGGGTGATGATGCGGTACCGGAAGTGCTGAACCTGTGGCCGGATGCCGACCGCCAGCAGCTGCGTTCTTTGATCCGCAACGCGAAGAAAGAGAAAGAAGGGAATAAGCCGCCGAAGTCCGCGCGTCTGATTTTCCAGTATCTGCGCGAGCTGTCTGAGAACGCAGAGTAATCCCCTCACCCCAGCCCTCTCCCCAAAGGGGAGAGGGAGAAGAGTAATGTAGGCCCGGTAAGCGCGAGCGCCACCGGGCTTTTTTTACGCGTCGGCGGCCGCTTCCGCTTTCTTCGCCAGACCGTCCAGCAGCTTCTGATGGATCCCACCGAACCCGCCATTGCTCATCACCAGAATGTGGTCGCCAGGCTGTGCGGCTTTCACCACCATATCCGCGAGCGCATCCACGTCCGCGCTCCAGTGCGCAGGCTGAATGCAGGCGTCCGCCACTTCGGCTACCTGCCACGGAATATGCTGCGGCTGCAGCAGGAAGACTTCGTCGGCGCGTCCCAGGGACGGCGCGAGATCGTCTTTGCAGATGCCCATTTTCATGGTGTTCGAGCGCGGTTCCAGCACGGCCAGAATGCGCGCGGTGCCGCCAACCTTGCCGCGTAACGCCGCAAGCGTCGCCAGAATGGCGGTTGGGTGGTGTGCGAAATCGTCATATACCGTCACGCCGTTCGCTTCGCCGCGCAGCTCCAGACGACGGCGGGCATTGATAAACGTCCCCAGCGCATTAGCGGCATCAGCAGGCAGTACGCCCACGTGGCGCGCCGCAGCGATCGCCATCAGGCCGTTGTGCATGTTGTGCTCGCCCACCAGGCCCCACTTCACCTCGCCCACTTTCTCACCGTCGAGCAATACTTCCCACTCGGAGGCATCCGCGTTGAGTTTTTTCGCCTGCCAGTGACCCTGCTCGCCCACCAGCTCCTGCTCGCTCCAGCAGCCCATCGCCATGGTCTGCTTCAGGTTGATGTCATTCTCCGGCAGGATAATACGGCCCTGGCCCGGAACAATGCGCACCAGGTGGTGGAACTGTTTCTGAATCGCTTTCAGATCGTCAAAGATGTCCGCGTGGTCAAACTCAAGGTTGTTGAGGATCAGCGTACGCGGGCAGTAATGCACGAACTTGGAGCGCTTGTCGAAGAATGCACAGTCGTATTCATCCGCTTCAATCACAAAGAACGGGCTGTCGCCGAGACGCGCAGAGACGTCGAAGTTACCCGGCACGCCGCCGATCACGAAGCCCGGCTTGTAGCCGCAGGCTTCGAGGATCCAGGTCGCCATGCCGGCGGTGGTGGTTTTGCCGTGGGTACCGGCAACGGCAACCACCCAGCGGTCGCGCAGCACGAAGTCATGCAACCACTGCGGGCCGGACATGAACGGAATATTGCGTTCCAGCACCGCTTCAACGCACGGGTTACCGCGGGTCATGGCGTTGCCAATAATGACTAGATCCGGAGCCGGATCCAGCTGGCTGGCATCGTAGCCCTGAATCAGCGAGATGCCTTGTTTCTCCAGAAGCGTGCTCATCGGCGGATACACATTGGCGTCCGAACCTGTCACTTCATGGCCCAGCGAGCGCGCCAGCATTGCCAGTCCGCCCATGAAAGTGCCACAAATCCCCAATATATGAATGCGCATACGTCACTATCCTTCTTCAATGTGGCGCACATTTTACTCACATGTTAGCGGCTGTGAAACGCATTTCAGGTAAATCCGTATGTTGCTGGCGCGATTCACCTCTGCGCTACTATTTGAATATTTGTTAAGATTGTTGGGCTTTAGTCGTTTTAGTGAACATACAATCGCTCTACTCACAAAGATGCAGGGAAAGTGTTATGAAAACGTTAGGTGAATTTATTGTCGAAAAGCAGCACGAGTTCTCTCATGCTACGGGTGAACTCACTGCTTTGCTGTCGGCAATAAAGCTGGGCGCTAAGATCATCCACCGTGATATCAACAAGGCCGGTCTGGTCGATATCCTGGGTGCCAGCGGTGCCGAGAACGTTCAGGGCGAGGTTCAGCAGAAACTCGATCTGTTCGCAAATGAAAAACTGAAAGCTGCACTGCGCGCGCGCGACATCGTTGCGGGTATCGCCTCCGAAGAAGAAGATGAAATTGTTGTATTCGAAGGGTGTGAACACGCGAAATACGTCGTACTGATGGACCCGCTCGACGGCTCCTCCAACATCGACGTTAACGTTTCTGTCGGTACCATTTTCTCCATCTACCGCCGCGTTACGCCTGTCGGCACGCCGGTAACAGAAGAAGATTTCCTGCAGCCGGGCAGTAAACAGGTTGCGGCCGGTTACGTCGTCTATGGCTCCTCCACTATGCTGGTCTACACCACCGGATGCGGCGTTCACGCCTTTACCTACGATCCTTCACTGGGCGTCTTCTGCCTGTGCCAGGAACGTATGCGCTTCCCGGAGAAAGGCAGCACCTACTCCATCAACGAAGGCAACTACATCAAGTTCCCGAACGGCGTGAAGAAGTACATCAAATTCTGTCAGGAAGAAGATAAAGCAACCCAGCGTCCGTACACGTCCCGCTACATTGGTTCTCTGGTTGCTGATTTCCACCGTAACCTGCTGAAAGGCGGTATCTACCTCTACCCAAGCACCGCCAGCCACCCGGACGGGAAGCTGCGCCTGCTGTACGAATGCAACCCGATGGCGTTCCTCGCCGAACAGGCGGGCGGCAAGGCGAGCGACGGTAAACAGCGTATTCTGGACATCGTGCCGGAAAGCCTGCACCAGCGTCGTTCGTTCTTCGTCGGTAACAACCATATGGTTGAAGACGTTGAACGTTTTATCCGTGAGTACCCGGACGCGTAATACCTTCCCGGGGAGCCAGTCTGGCTCCCCAACACATTTATATATTTTACCGTATAAGTATTTATAAAAATCACGCTTTAATCTTCATCCCTGCTCCTGCATTATTTCCATAACAGTTTGACAATTATTTCCTGGGGCAGAATTGCAATGAAAAATTATTCACGTGCTAATACCGGCATTGATTTAAATCTTATTCCTGTATTTATTGAAGTCGTCCGCTGCGGCAGTATGGCAAAAGCCTCGTTGCGCCTGGAGATGTCCCGTCCTGCGGTGAGCCTGGCGTTGAAGCGCTTTAATCAACTGTTTGATGAACCGTTATTTTTCCGCAAAGGTTTATATCTTGAACCCACGGAAAAAGCGTTAGCGTTAACCAGCTCGCTGGAAATATTAATGGGTGATATTCACGATAATATTGCGACGATAAATTCCGCGAAAAATAAAGCCCCAGTACAGAATGTACCGGGGCTGGGAAATATTATGCCGCAGTCTGAGCCGTCACTTTGAATGATGACATGGCGTCCATCAGCTGGCGCGACTGCTCCTCAAGAGAGCGGGTCGCGGCGGAGGATTGCTGTACCAGCGCCGCATTCTGCTGCGCGGTTTCATCCATCTGGTTCACCGCAATATTCACCTGCTCAATGCCGCGGCTCTGCTCCTGAGACGCGGTGGCAATTTCGCGCATCAGTTTGGTCATGCGCAGCACTTCTGTTGCGATCTCATCCATCGTTTCGCCCGCCTGTTGGGCCAGCTCGCTGCCCTCGTTAACGTGGGTCTGCGAATCGCTGATAAGAGAGCGGATCTCTTTCGCCGCGTCGGCGCTGCGGCTGGCGAGGTTACGGACTTCACCGGCGACAACGGCAAACCCACGCCCCTGCTCGCCCGCGCGCGCCGCTTCCACGGAGGCGTTAAGCGCCAGAATGTTGGTCTGGAAGGCAATACCGTCGATCACGCTCAGGATATCGGCGATGCGCGCCGAGCTGCCGGAGATATCGCGCATTTTTTCAATCACGTAGCAGACCATTTCGCTGCCGTGATCGGCGGTGTCGGAAACGGACTTCGCCAGCTGGTGCGCCTGCTCGGCGTTGTCGGCGTTAAGCTTCACCGTGGCGGTGATCTGCTCCATGCTGGCGGCGGTCTGCTCCAGCGACGTGGCGGTGGATTCGGTGCGCTCGGCAAGATCCCGGTTCCCCGCCGTCAGCTCGCGACTGCCGGTATCAATTTGCGAGCTGGCATCGCGAACCCGCAGAACCGAGTTCATCAGCGACTGACGCATCTCCTCTATCGCCGCGTTGAGGCGGTTAAACTCCTGGCTCGCCGGGGCATTCAACGTATGGGTTAAGTCTCCTGCCGCCACATTCTCCAGCTGCGCAATGGAGGCCGACAGCGGCTTAAGCAGCATATGGCGCAGCACCAGCCAGGCGAGCACGATAATGCCCGCCGTCAGCAGCGCGGCGACGATAATCAGGATCAGCACGCGGGTTTTGCTCGCCTGCACGGCGCTCACTTCCGCCTGGCCTCGCGCTTCGCTCCATTTCTGAAACGCCTGCATGTCGTTATCGAACTGCTTCGCCAGCGGGATCAGCGTGTTTTCCAGCAGGTCGTAATAGCTGTCTGCGCTCTGGTCATTCAGGGTTTTCAGCATCGGGCCGATCCCCTGCTGGTTGTACGTCGCCAGGCTGGCCGCGACTTTATCGAGGAGCTGCTGCCCCTGCTCGTCAGCCACGCCGCTGTCAATCACGCCTTTCAACGTTTTCTGGGCCAGGGCGACTTCCTGATTGATGTTTTTTACCGCTTTGGCCGCATCGTCCAGCATGCCGATTTCCATCATGCGGACGGCCTGCCCCGCCTCATTGCGCGCGCGCAGGATCAGCGTATAGCCGGTATTCAGCTGCACCATCTGCTCACCCTGGAGGTGATTAATGCGCTGCAGTGAGGAAGAACTCTGTGTGAGGGCATAAATGCCGATGCCGCTGACAATCAGCAGCAGAAGGGTCATAACGGCCAGTAAAGAGAGCAAGCCGGTACGAATCGATAGCGTTTTAAGCATGATATTATTTCCGGTAGCGAGATATTTCTGGGCATAAAAAAAGAGTATCGGCCGCTACCGGAAAATGTTTAGAGTTTAAGCAATTTCAGCATGTTATGGCTCTGTTACCGATGTGTTCACACGGGTAACAGGTGAGCTTTGTCGGTTCTCCCAGAGCACCGTCAGGCCACGCTGCAGGGCGATAAATATAAACAGCAGGATGCCAATGGCGATCTTCGTCCACCATGAGCTGAGCGTGCCGTCGAAGTTGATGTAGGTTTGTATCAGCCCCTGGATCGCCACGCCGAAAAGTGTGCCCAGCACCGTCCCTACCCCACCGCTGAGCAACGTGCCGCCGATAACCACCGAGGCAATGGCATCCAGCTCCACGCCGACGCCCGCCAGGGCATAACCCGCCTGGGTATAAATTGAGAAGACAATACCCGCCAGCGTCGCCAGCCCCGTAGAGAGCATATAGATGCGGATGGTGGTGCTGCGGGTGGAAATCCCCATCAGGTTTGCCGACGTAGCGTTACCGCCTATGGCGTAAACCTGATTGCCGAACCGGGTGCGGTGGGCAAGGAAAATGCCAATCACCACCACACCCAGCATCAGTAGCCCCATCGCGCTTAAACGACCGCCGCCGGGGATCTTCCACGCCAGGCTGGAGAGCGTGTCGTAGACCGGGTGGTTGATCGGAATCGACTCCTCCGACACCAAATAGCTTACCCCGCGCAGGAAAAACATCCCGGCAAGCGTAATGATAAACGCCGGAATTTTCAGCGCGTCAATCAGCAGCCCCATAAAGGCACCAAACGCGCAGCCCATCACCAGCACCAGCGGAAACGCCACCAGCGGAGAGATGCCCCAGAAGCCGATCGCCTTCGCGAGGAATACCCCCGTGAACGCGATCACCGAGCCAACGGAGAGATCGATCCCGCCGGAGAGGATCACAAAGGTCATCCCGACGGCGATAATGCCCAGGAAGGCGTTATCCGTCAGAATGTTGCAGATCACGCGCGTCGAGGCAAAACCGGGGAACTGCGTCAGACAGTAGAGATACCCCAGCACAAACACGCCCAGCGTGATCATTAACGGTAAATTACGTTTTATCATGGCCACGGATCCCCTTAATGATGCTGACAAAGCGCGGCGACTGGACGATCAGCACGCAGAGCACGACCACCGCTTTCACCACCTGGTTGAGTTCCGGCTGGAACCCCGACAGCAGGATCCCGGTGTTCATGCCCTGAATAATCAGCGCGCCGATCACCGAGAGCAGCAGGTTAAAACGCCCGCCCATCAGCGACCCACCGCCAATAACCACCGCGAGGATCGCATCCAGCTCCAGCCAGAGTCCGGCGTTGTTGGCATCGGCCCCGCGAATATCCGCCGCGACGATGACCCCGGCAATGGCGGCGCATACGCCGCTCAGCACGTAGGTCAGCATCACCATCAATCGGGTATTGACCCCGGCGTTGCGCGCGGCGCGGATGTTGATCCCCACCGCCTCAATAAACATGCCGAGCGCCGTTTTGCGGGTGAAGAGCCAAAAGACAACGAGCGTGACCAGAGCAATAATCACCGGCGTCGGGAAGAACAGAAGGTTGCCGCTACCGAGCCACGCCAGGCTCGGGGAGTTGAAGGTGACAATCTGTCCGGAGGTAATCAACTGCGCCACCCCGCGCCCGGCCACCATCAAAATGAGGGTCGCGACGAAGGGCTGAATTTTCAGTACCGCCACCAGAATACCGTTCCATAGTCCGGCCAGCACGCCGGTGCCTAAGGCCGCCAGCAGTACCACCGGCAGGCTGTGCCCGGCGACGGTCATGGACGCTGCCGTCGCCCCGGCAATCGCCATCACCGCGCCGACGGAGAGATCAATCCCGCCGGTGGCGATCACCAGCGTCATCCCGATGGCCAGCAGCGCCACGGGCGCAGCACGGTTTAAAATATCAATCGGGCTGCCAAACAGGCGGCCATCCTGCACGATAATCTGGAAGAAATGCGGCGCGACAAGGCTGTCTACCAGCAGTACCACCAGCAGCGCCGCAATTTGCGGCGTGCCGGTTGGCCAGTTAAAGCGGCGCTTTGACTCACCGGTTTGCGAAAGCGAACGGGACATCACGATTCACTCCTTACGCCGCGATGGCATTCATGATTGCCGGAACGGACAGTTTATCCAGCGGGATCTCTGCCACCTGTTTGCGATCTCGCATGATGATGACGCGATCGGCATAGCCCACCAGCTCCTCCAGCTCGGATGAGATAACCAGCAGGGCCAGCCCGTCCGCACAGAGCGTTTCGATAAGCCGGATAATTTCGGCGTGCGCGCCCACGTCGATACCGCGCGTCGGCTCGTCGAGGATCAGGAACTGCGGTTTAGTCAGCAGCCAGCGGGAGAGCAGCACCTTCTGCTGGTTACCGCCGGAGAGAAACTCAATGGGCTGTTCCGCGCTCGGGGTGCGGATGCCGAGCTGGCGGATAAAGCGCTCGGCGATGGCGTTTTGCTCTTTACGGGGGATCGGGCGCAGCCAGCCGCGCTGCGCCTGAAGCGCCAGAATGATGTTTTCCCGCACCGAGGCGGCGGCAATAATGCCGTCCGTTTTCCGATCTTCCGGGCAGAAGCCGACGCCCAGACAGGAGGCCTGATGTGGCGATCGCAGGGTTTGCGGTTTGCCCTTGATCAGCGCGCTGCCGCTGTCGGCAGGCTTGATCCCGAAGATCACCTCGGCGGTTTCGGTCCGGCCCGAGCCCAGCAGGCCCGCCAGCCCGACAATTTCGCCGGGACGCACTTCCAGGTTAAACGGCGCGATAGTGCCTTTTTTGCCGTAATCGCTGAATGCGGCGACCGGTTTCTCGCTCAGCAGCGTGCGGCCCGCGCGCTGGAGCGCGTTGGTATCCAGCTCGCGGCCCAGCATCATTTTCACCAGCTCGATCTGCGGCAGCTCGCGGGTTTCGCGGCAGCCGACAAAGCTGCCGTTGCGCAGCACCGTGATGCGATCGCTCACCTCATACACCTGATCGAGGAAGTGCGTAACGAAGATCAGGCTGACTCCCTGATCGCGAAGCTGGCGCATCAGGGTAAAGAGCATCTCCACTTCCTGGGTATCGAGGCTGGCGGTGGGTTCGTCGAGGATCAACACCTTCGCAGAGAGATCGATCGCACGACAGATGGCGACGATCTGCTGCATCGCCACGGAAAAGCGGTTCAGCGGCTCGCGGACGTCGAGGGAGAAGCCGTACGATTCCATCAGCTTCGTGGCGCGCGCCTCCATCTCTTTGCGGCGCAGCAGGCCAAAGCGGCGTGGCTCACGGCCAATAAACAGGTTATCCGCCACCGACATGTTCGGCAGCAGGTTCACTTCCTGGTAAACCGTCCCGATCCCCAGCTGCTGGGCATGGGCGGTATTTTTTGGCGAAATGGCGTTGCCTTCCAGCCAGATGGTGCCGCGATCGGCGTGATAAACGCCGGTCAGCGATTTAATCAGCGTCGATTTTCCCGCGCCGTTCTCGCCCAGCAGCGCCATGATCTCACCGCGCCGCAGGCTGAAATCAACGCTATCCAGCGCTTTTACGCCGGGGAAGAATTTACTCAAGCCCTCTGTGCGGAGGATTTCCTGGTGTTGTTCAGTGGTCATGGTTTTCCCCCTGCATCAAGCCGGATGGCGCTACGCTTACCCGGCCTACAAAAGAGCGTATCGTAGGCCGGGTAAGCGCAGCGTCACCCGGCATGTTCAGACAAGCTTAGTAGCCCATATTTTTCTTCTTCTCTAACTCTTCTTTCGCGGTATCCGGCAGGTAGAGGGTGGATTTGGTGACCGTCACCTTCTCAGGCATCGTGCCGTCTTTCTTGAATTTCTCCAGCGCGTCGAATGCCGGACCGGCCATGTTCGGCGTCAGCTCGACGCTGGCGTTGGCTTCACCGTCGATCATCGCTTTGTAGATGTCTGGCACGCCGTCGATAGAACCGGTGAGGATATCTTTGCCCGGCTTCAGGCCCGCTTCTTTAATCGCCTGAATTGCCCCGATCACCATGTCATCGTTGTGTGCGTAAACCATGCAGATGTTCTTGCCGTTGTTTTCAGCCTTGATAAAGCTCTCCATGACTTCTTTACCTTTACTGCGGGTAAAGTCTCCGGACTGGGAGCGGATGATCTTGATGTTTGGCGCTTTGGCGATGGCTTCAGCAAAGCCTTTCTTACGGTCGATGGCCACGCTCGCCCCGACGGTGCCCTGCAGCTCAACGACGTTACACGGCTTGCCGTCGACCTGTTTCACCAGCCAGTCGCCAATCAATTGCCCTTCAAGCACGTTGTTGGCGGTGACGGTGGTCATATAGAGAGATTTGTCTTTTACGTCGATGGAACGATCGAGCAGGAACACCGGAATTTCAGCGTCTTTCGCTTCCTTCAGAACCGGCTCCCATCCCGTCGCCACGACCGGAGCGATAAAGATGGCATCCACGCCCTGGGCGATAAACGAGCGCACGGCTTTGATCTGGTTTTCCTGCTTTTGCTGACCATCGGCGATTTTCAGGGTGATGCCGCGTTTCTGAGCCTCGCTTTTCGCAACGTTGGTTTCTGCTGCACGCCAGCCGGATTCAGAGCCAACTTGCGAAAAACCTACGGTTAAGGGGGCGGCCATCGCCATAGACGACATGGCTGCCGAAACTGCTGTGACAAGAAGTAAGCGCTTCCACATATGAGCGTCCTCGTAGGGGTGTTTATTGTTGGTTAAAAGATGTTCTGCGAAATGACTATAGCCAATGAAATATGTAACGAATTGCGTTACATCACACTTCAGAAAAGTGAATAAAACGTTAATCACAAGTTTGTAATCGCTTTCATTTCACCATTAAAAATGCGGCTGAGTTTATGGATTTTCCTGTCATGGAATCGGTCTGAAAAGTGGCGCGTGCGCGGAGAGAATGCGAAAACAGGCGGAGACATTCAGCGTGAGTTGGCTATAATACCTGCCACTTGTTTACCATCCATTTTAAAGGACACCGACATGAGCTTACTCAACGTCCCAGCGGGTAAAGAACTGCCAGAAGACATCTACGTAGTTATCGAAATCCCGGCCAACGCAGATCCGATCAAATACGAAGTGGACAAAGAGAGCGGCGCCCTGTTCGTAGACCGTTTCATGTCTACCGCGATGTTCTATCCGTGCAACTACGGTTACATCAACCATACCCTGTCTCTGGACGGTGACCCGGTTGACGTGCTGGTCCCAACGCCATACCCACTGCAGCCAGGCGCTGTTATTCGCTGCCGTCCAGTTGGCGTCCTGAAGATGACCGACGAATCCGGTGAAGATGCGAAGCTGGTTGCGGTACCGCACACCAAGCTGAGCAAAGAATACGATCACATCAAAGATGTGAACGACCTGCCAGAGCTGCTGAAAGCGCAGATCACTCACTTCTTCGAGCACTACAAAGACCTCGAAAAAGGCAAGTGGGTTAAAGTTGACGGCTGGGACAACGCAGAAGCGGCGAAAGCAGAAATCATCGCCTCCTTCGAACGTGCTGCTAAGAAGTAATTCTTACTGCCGATCAATAAAGCCCCGCGAGTCGGGGCTTTATTATTTCCCTGGTTAAAAGCAATACAGACGATTTTTTTAAGAAAAATCTCATTCCATTTGAGTGAACGATTAAAAACAGAAAAGCCACCCTATCATTTATAGTGGGAGTGGTTGAATAGCCTGTCTGTTCACAACATACTGTCATTATGAACATTAATCCCCATTCATTTTAGGATTCATATGTCATCCATTAACATTGATGTTGCCCGCCCAACTGGAATTTATTTTATCATTGAAAGGCTTTATTCCCGCGATGGTCTAATGCCTTCAGTTGGGGAAATCAGCCCCTCTTTGACCCAAGTGCACCGTACTGTCATTCAGCTAAAACGCAAGCAAGATATGTTTATGGATGGCGTTAAGGTTTCCCCTAAAGATATTACCCTTTGGCAACAGATAAAATATATTACGGGTTCAAAAGTAACGACCAAAGATACAGATGCGTTAGTGTATACGACCGATTTTATTGGCTCCCTTGTTGCCACAACGCCTTTAGGTAATATTGAGCATGAAAATATTCCTCGGTTCCTTACGACAGAGTCTATCCACTCCCTGCCGCAAGCGGTGAGTTATGGGCGGGATCCCATCCCACAAGTTCTTCTTTATGGTCGTAAGGATATTGTCTTCTTTATGGACAATGGTGGTAAAGGTACGCCAACCGCTATTGCGAAATATAACCACAATACTCGTGACCTTGCCATCATCAAAGATCAGCTAGAAGCCAGTAAAACGATGAAGGAGCTGCTATCTAAGGGAGCAAAATTATGAGTAAGAAAAGGCATATTGTGAGTCTGCTCATCCTTATTATTGCCGCTTTTATCTTTGGCAGAAGTACGTATGCTGAATACCTGGCATGGTACTATGGAAGCGATAATTTAATATTCAGCGAAATAAATAGCTCCTTACTATCTGGTTTATTTAACGGGCTTTACTTCGCGCTATCAGCAAGTATTATTTATGCGTTACTCACTCTATTAAGAAGAATTCCGAGGAATATTGTCACTTCTTGTCTGCTTCAGTTCTGTATTAACATCGGGCTATATACGCTTTTTGTTGCAGTCGATAGAGGTTATAGTAAATTGCATACTTTAGGCTCGGGTGCTACTGATATCACCCACAGTTATTTTTTAGGAGCGTTGCTGACGAGCACACTCCTGACCGTCGCGATCGTGAGCGTTATACATGCTAAGTTTCTTTCTTCAAAGCATAAAAATGGGCTACATAAAGGCGTTTGACTGTTACGGCAAAGACAGCAAATGGCAGTATCTCTGCATCATGACATTCCAGCTTGCCTGGTTTTTGTTTTACTTATGGATCCCTTATCGAAGCGATTATGCGATTCTGCTGTTTTTACTGTTTTTCCTGCCCGTCATTTCAAGCAATACGCGGTGCATAAACTACTATGGGCGTTCACGCGCGCTGTGCTTGTTATGGCTTATTGCTCCCTACATCATGCTGTTCGTTCCCCTGTTTTTAACCCGGCACCGGGATGCAGAAGAGAGTTGAAAGCACAAAAAAACAACGCCACCTCACGGTGGCGTTGTCGTTTTTCAGTACTGGTCTCTGTCTAACCAGTTACCGCTTACAATCCGCGTTAACCCGTCGACCGGACGCTGGTAGACATACATCCACGCGCTTCCGTACGGCGTCTGGATCAACTGGCGAGCGTATTCACCGCCCCTGGTGCGCAAGGCATCAAGTTCGGCAAGTGTAGCATTATCAATACGATAAACTTCACCCTGTACTGTTCCTTCGCCGGGAACCGCGCCTGGATAGTGGCCCAGGCTGTACAACTGGTAGTTCTCGATATTGTAATTCCCCAGTAGCTGGGCATTGGTCATCCAGTGACTGTTGCCTTGCCTGGTTCGTAAACTGCCGTAGACAAATATTCGCATTGCTAAAACTCAAACTGATAGAGCAGATCAAGTGCCTGGTCTACGCCGGACACTGCTTCCAGATATAGCTTAGGCATCAGGCGATAGCGTAACGTGAGTGTTGCCAGTGAGTCAAAGATCCCCACACCATATTTTACCTGCAGACCCGGCAGCACATAACCGCTGACCACCACCTGCGAGGAGTCACCCACGCCCTGGGTGTCCAGCGCCAGATTGCTTACGCCGAACGTCTCGCCGATTTTACCCACAACCTGCCCACTTTGTGCAACCCCCAGACCGACTAACATCGACGTCATCGCCGCGCTGTCGCTCTGACCGCTGTCCAGACCTTGTCCGCGCAGCAGATAAGAGAGGGCTTCCTGCTGCGACATCGCCGGGTCAGAGAAGATCTCCGCCTTCGGTTCGTCGGCGGAACCGGTAACGCGAACGCCAGCAATGACGTCGTTTTCCGTCGCTTCCGGGTTACGAATCGCTTCGATGTTCAACAGCGGCTGATCCGGTGGACCGGAGAACAGCAGCTCGCCTTTACGGACAATCAGGTCCTGACCATAGGCATGGAAACGCCCTTCAGGAATATTGATCTGCCCGTTGAGGCCAAGCCCTTGTTTATCCTGCGCCACTTTCAGGTCGCCCGTGAGCCTCGCCTTCAGCCCAAACGCATCCAACCGCACGTTATTTCCCACGTGCACGATAAGGTTACTATTAATCGGTATGCCAGCGCTCTTCTCTTCGGCAGGTTTCAGATTTTCATTGAGCATAACTTCATCACTGGAGACGCCGACCGCGCTTTCCGGCACCTCGTGAACCACGATGCGCGCCCACGGCACGTCCACGCGGCCATCCAGGGTGAAGAGACTTGGCGTCGCCTCAAAGACCACATCAGGCGAGACGTCCAGGCGCACCATTGGCGGTACGGTGATGCGAACCTTACTGCCTTTCGCGGCAATACGGGCGCGCCAGTTGTCGAGCTGACTCCAGTCCGCGTCACCGCTCAGGTTGATTTGCCCCTGCTGGGTAAGCACCGAGCCGCTCAGCGTCGAGCTCATGCCGTTGAAGTTCATCGCAATCTGGCTGGGCTGCATATCGAATGGCATAAAGTTCCCGTCGATATCCACACCGCTGAGGCGCAGCTGGCCGAACAGCTGCGGGCTTTGCGCGTTGCCCGCCAGGCGCAGGTTGGCATTCACCATGCCCTCGGCTTTTTCCCCGCGCGCGAAAATCGGGTTGACCATTGCCAGGTTGAAGTTGCGGATATTGACGTTGCCGCCCAGATTGCGCCGCCCCTGCGGATCGGTAATCTGTATCTGCCCGTCCATCTGGCCGTTATTGGTCAGACGGATAAGCCACCCCAGCTCCGCACGGTTGTTATGCAGGTCTGCACTCACATTCAGGGTGTCGAAGGCCACCGGCAGCGGCGCGTCGTTGACTTCCTGCGTCACCTTCACGTTGCGCCCGGAAAGCGTGACGCTGCCCTGCGGCAGCCCCTCTTTGGTGGTGTCCCAGGCGACATCGGCTTTTCCGCTGAAGACGCCGCTGGCCTGCGTGGTATCCGGCATAAACGGCTTCAGCATCGCCAGATCGAAGCGGTTGAGGTTGATCTGCGCGCGCCCTTGCGCGCCCGCATCAATGGTCTGCGGTACGCACAGCTCCGCATTCGGGTTGGTCCAGCAGTGTGGCCCGATGCTGATCTTCTGCTCGGCGTTGCGGTAGTCCAGCGCAATGGAGCGCGACAGCGCCAGCGGGCCCACCGGGGTATTGAAACGCGTGTTGTCCAGCGTCCCTTTCCAGCGTTCTTCCTTGCGGTCGAAGCTGCCGGTCAGGTGCAGCTGGCCGGAGACGGGCTCGCCCTGCACGCGCAGCTGGAGATCGTGCTGCTTCTCGTTCCCCCTGGCGTCCAGAGTGACCAGGCTAATGTTCACGTCCGGCTGGGAAATGCGCTCCACGCGCAGGTTCAGGTTACCGCCGATCTGATCGGTGGATTTCACATCCCCTTCCACGCGGACGCGGGCGACGCTCAGCTCCTGCCAGCGCAGATTGTTGGCGGTGATATCTGCCAGCAGCTGCGGCGCGTCTACGGTGCCGCGCACTTTCACGAGTCCTTTCGCCGTGCCGCCCAGACCCGGCAGGGCGTTATCCAGATTCGGCGCGTCGATGGTGGCGTCAAGATTGAGATCTTTCACCCCCAGCTCGCCTTTGATATCCGCCGTGTTGCTGCCCAGCGCCACGTGCAATCCCGGGATTATCCACTGCAGGTAGCTGTTGCCCTTCACCGAACCTTCAACGTTCACCTTGTTCTGCTTCACGTTCCCGGTGAGCTTGATTTCCGGCACGTCCATCTGCCACGTGCCGCCGTAGAGGCTGCCGCGGGTTTTGATGAGGCCATCCAGCTTCGACGGCCAGTCCGGCACCTCTTTGGCGGTGTTAATCCCCGTCAGCTTCAGCTCGCCGCGCCAGCTGATCGCCTGCTGCCAGTCGAGCAGCGCGGTCAGTTCCGTTTTCCCTTCCAGCGCCGCGACGGTCAGCTTGTCGAGGTTAACCTGCTGTTCGTTGCCTTTTGCATCCAGCGTGATGGTGGCGGGCGGCACGCCCTGCCCCTTCACCGCGGTGCGGAACGAGAGCGTGTAGTCGGTCATCTTGCCGCTCAGCTTCAGCTTCAGATCGTCGGCCTGATACTGTTTTTCGCCGGTGAACGGCCAGTAAAGCTGCTTGCTGACAACCTCCAGATTGAGCGGCAGCCCGGCTTCCGCCAGCTGGATTTGCGCGCGCAGGGCCATGTCTACCGGGCCGGAGAGATTCACCCCGATATCCAGCTTCTCACGCAGCGCCCCGCCCACTTTAACCTTCACTTTTTCGCCCTTGAGCGGGTCGATGTTGAGTGCGCTATTGAGGGTGATATCCACCGGCCAGTTATCACGCAGCAGCGCATTCCCTGACGCATTCACCGAGCCCTGGTTGGTGTCGATATCGAGCGCGTCGAGCTTCATGTTGCCGTCAATGCTGCTGACTTTCAGCAGCATATTGAAGACCGTCAGATCGGTATCGCCGGTCAGGCGCAGCTGCTCGCCTTTGAACTCCTCAATGTTGAGGTTCAGCGGCAGATGAACGTCGGTCATTTCAGGCAGGACAGGCTTCGAGAAGAGATCTTTCAGCGTTTCGCCCAGCGGCTTCTCTTCCGGCTGCGGGTTCTGGATTTTTGGCTCGACGATCTCTTCCTGCGCCACGTCCGCCACTTTCGGCAGCGCGATCAGTAAGCCCTGCAGCGAGGTTGGCGTCAGGGTGAGGTTTTTCTCCTGCCAGCGCAGGCCAGAGGTGAAATCCATCACCGAAACGGTGGTGTCGTCGATTTTGATATTGACGTTATCGAGCGCCACCCGATAGAGCGCAATCGGGTACGGCGTGGAGAGATTCAGCGGGCCGCTGTCCTCTTCCTCAACCGGCGCAGACTTCGGCATTTTCTTTGAATCTATCGCCACGTTGACGTCTTTTAGCGACAGATCGTTAACGCAGAGCTTGCTATCCCGCAGACAGCCCAGCTTCACCGCGAGATGAAACTCCCCGGCGTTGACCGCCACGCCCGGCTGCTCATAGCGGATGTTCTTCAGACGCAGGTCGCGCCAGCCGCCCGTCACCTGGCCAATTTCCAGCCCCGGCACCCAGCGGTTCGCGGCGTTAAACAACAGATGCAGCCCGGTTGTCGTTCCCACCAGAAACGCCACCGTACCGAGCAGCAGCACGATAAAAATCAGCACCCCGAGGCTTATTTTCTTCCATAAACTCATAATTCAGGCCCCAGACCGATGTAAAACTGTAATCCGTGTTCGTCTTTGTCGCCGACCGGCACGGCGAAGTCGAGCTTGATGGGCCCGACGGGTGACTGCCAGCGTACACCCACGCCGGCGCCGGTTTTGAAATCACTGCGGCGGATATCATTTACCGCTTCACCGCCGTCCACAAACATGGCCCCCCACCACTTGCCGCTGACGTTGTACTGATACTCCAGCGAGCCGGTCGCCAGTTTTGATGCCCCGGTCAGTTGGCCTTTTTCGTTTTCAGGTGAGATCGATTTGTACTTATACCCGCGAATGCTGCGGTCACCCCCGGCAAAGAAGCGCAGGTCCGGCGGCACGCGTTCGAAATCGCCCGTTTCAATCCAGCCCAGGTTGCCGCGCATCACAAAGCGGTGTTTGTCGTACAGCGTGCGGATCCAGACGTTCTGCGCCTGCACGACGGAGAAATCGACGTCAGAGCCCCAGGCAGAGTTGGAGTAATCAATGGAGTAGCGCTGCGAGTCGCCCCAGGTCGGCATCAGGCCGCCGCGGGAGCGGGTGCGGCTGATCATCACCCCGGGATAGAGCAGCATGGTGGTGTTGGTGACGTTGGCCTGGGTAAAGTGGTCCAGGCTCCAGCGCAGGTTAATCGCGCGCTGCCAGCCGCTGGAGAGCTCCCAGTAGCGGGAGACGGCAAACGTCGTCGTATCCTGCTCGGTATCGTTCAAATCGGTGCGCTTAAAGCCGCCCTGCAGAAGGTAATACTGCTCAAGCGGATTTTTCAGCAGCGGCATTTTGTAGCTAAAATCCAGCTGTTGCTCGGGCGCAGAGAGGCTCAGGCTGGTAGTCAGGCTGTGGCCGTAGGAGTTCATCCACGGTTTTTTCCACGAGGTTTTCACGCGTGGTCCTACATCCGTCGAATAGCCCACACCGGTCTCAATGGTGTTCTCGGTGCGCGGCGACACAACGCCATGCAGCGGCAACACCTTGGTTTTGCGAGACTTATCAAATTCCGGCGCGACAACCACGGAGTTAAACCAGCCGGTAGCAGAAAGACGACGGTTCAGCTCCGCCAGATCGCTCGACTGGTAGTAATCGCCTTTTTTGAACGGCACGAGGTTTTGCAGATACTCTTCACGAATTTGCGAGCCTTCAAACGTTACATCGCCAAAGCGGTAGCGCTCACCGCTGTCGTAGTCAATATCCCAGAAGGCCTGACGTCGATCCAGCGCGATGCCCAGCTGGCTTTTGTTGAACTGGCTGTCGAAGTAGCCCTTGCGCAGGGAGACGCTCGTCAGCTCTTTTTTGAAGTGGTCGTAGTCACCGTGGTTGAGCACGGTGCCGATTTTCGGCCGCGTGCTGAGCAGGTCCAGGTAGTCGCGGTCAGTACGCGCGCCGCCTCGCAGGATGACGTTCGTGCCGCCAATCAGCACCGGCTCGCCCGGCGAAACGCGGGCAATAAGCACCTGACGCCCCTTCTTTGGCGGCGGACGGAGATCGAAATCAATGGTGGGTTCGTAATACCCCAGCGCTTTTAGCCCTTCACGGATCGCGTCATCCACGCGCGCACGAAAACGCCGGTCCGGCGTCACCTCATCGCTCTGGATGGTCGACAGCTGCGCACGCACGTTTTTTTCCAGCGTCCCGGATAACCCCTCAACCTGCAAACGGACATTCGCCGCGCTGGCAACCCCGCTTGTCAGCAACACACTGACTAAACATAACTGGCGGATTTTTGTCACGTTTTCTCCTGAATATCCCTTTTCCACCCTGGAAGCAAATGTATGCCGCGGTGCGGCAAAATACGGCCTGGAAGCCAAAAACCCAAATCGTGGGTTGAAAACGGGTGTAACACCCAAATATTTCTTATGATTAAATCTAGTCTCATTCAGCGCATTTATTGTGTTCAATTAAACGCTTCGTGACAACCTTAACCGAAACATCGCACCCCGGGAGGCCCCATCGTGAGTTTATTCGACAAAAAGCATCTGGTTTCACAAGCTGATGCATTACCGGGACGCAACACCCCTATGCCTGTGGCGACCTTACACGCCGTCAATAACCATTCAATGACCAACGTTCCTGATGGAATGGAAATCGCCCTGTTTGCCATGGGCTGCTTCTGGGGCGTGGAGCGCCTCTTCTGGCAGCTGCCCGGCGTTTACAGCACCGCGGCCGGCTACACGGGCGGTTACACGCCGAATCCAACCTACCGCGAAGTCTGCTCCGGCGAAACCGGTCATGCGGAAGCGGTCCGCGTGGTTTACGACCCTGCGGTCATTAGCTACGAACAGCTCCTGCAGGTATTCTGGGAAAACCACGACCCGGCGCAGGGCATGCGTCAGGGCAACGACCACGGCACGCAGTACCGCTCGGCGATTTATCCGCTCACGCCTGAGCAGGATGCCGCCGCCCGCGCCAGCCTTGAGCGTTTCCAGCAGGCCATGCGAGAGGCGGGCGATACGCGCGACGTGACGACAGAAATCGCCACCGCAAAACCGTTCTACTACGCCGAGGACGACCACCAGCAGTACCTGCATAAAAACCCGTACGGCTACTGCGGGATCGGGGGCATCGGCGTCTGCCTGCCGCCACAGCTGGCCTGATTACCGCTCCAGCGCCACGCGAGCCGCGTGGCGCGTCGCATTGCTGACCGAGCCGTAATCCATCACCTTTCCCTGTAGCAGCAGGTTAAAGACCGGCGCCTGCGGTCGGTTGAGCCGCGTTTGCAGCAGATGTACGGCTTCAATCCCCAGCTCGCGGCAGGGCACCGTCACGCCCGTGACCGGTTTTTCCAGACGGTGCGCCAGGTTCCATGCAAAATCGGTCGTAACGAGCGAAATGTCTTCCGGAATGCGTAGCCCGTGACGCGTCAACGCCCTGAGCACCCCTTCCACCATGCTGGTACTGTTCGGGAAAATCACCTCCGGCCACTGGGTTCTGTCATGACTCATCAGCCACGCGTCCAGCGCCCGTTCGGCCTCCTCAGCGGTAAACCACTCAGTCACCAGCAAATCATGCTGGGGATCAAAAGCCACGTGAAAATGGCGGTACGCCTCTTTGATGCCGTCCAGACGCGCATACAGCGTTTCTCGTCGCAGGCAGGTGAGCGTTAATACCCGCCGGTGCCCCTGCTCAAAAAGGTACTGCATGGCGGTGAAGCCAATCGCCCGGTGATCGGGCGAGACGGCATCCAGCATCCGATCCCGGTCAACGGAATTAATTAATACGCAGGGTTTATTCAGCGTGCTGGCAAGTTTAAATATGGTGGAATCATCAGTCCCAATAATAATTATCGCGTTAATATTCTTCTGGCTTGCCTTTTCCATAAAGACTTTCACATCGGCGTGCTGCTCTTCTAAACCACAACAGGTCACCCACACGTTATGTCGCGCGCAGGCTTCAGCAATGCCTTTCGTCACTTCCAGATAAAAAATATCCCCGCGGCCCTGAAAGGTTCTTTCTGGCGCAAAAACAGCGATTCCGTTAATTAATAGTCTGCCGCTCGCCATGGACTCCAGCACGCCTAATTCTCTGGCGGTGCGAACGATCGCCTCCCGGGCTTTATCGCTGGTATACGATTTGCCGCTTAATACCCGCGACACGGTACTGACGGAATAGCCCGTCAGGGCCGCAATTTCCTCCATTTTTAACCTGCCAGGCATAGTGTGACCTCGCTCTCATTCAGTTTTTGCAAATATTTGCAGAAACAGTCTGTTGATTTTAAAACTAAATTTCAGAAAGCCTGGAGATTACTTAATCACCTTGCGAGTATTCTCACAAAAACACATTGTCGCTGCGGCTCACCTTTCCTATTTTCCGGTCATCACTTCTTTTCAACTGAAATTAAGGTGTGACATGGAGAAGGTACGTTTTGGCATTATTGGAATAGGTAATATCGGTACGGTCCACGCGCGCTATTTACTGGCGGGTACCGTCAGCGACGCCTGCCTGGCGGCGGTTTGCGATAATGCCGTCGAAAAGCACCCGGCCATTCGCCAGCTGGTCGGCACCCTCCCGTTATTCAGCGACGCACAGGAGATGCTCCAGAGCGGGCTTATCGACGCGGTGATTGTTGCCACGCCGCACTACGAGCATCCGCGCCTGTCGATGCTGGCGATGCGTAACGGCATCCATACCCTGTGTGAAAAACCGGCGGGCGTGTATACGGCGCAGGTGCAGGAGATGAACGCCTGCGCCCGGGAGTGCGGCGTGGTGTTCGGCATCATGTATAACCAGCGCCCGAATCCGCTCTACCAGAAGGTGAAAGATCTTATCGACAGCGGCGAGCTGGGTGAGATCCGACGCTCTAACTGGATCATCACTAACTGGTATCGCTCGCAGAGCTACTACAACTCCGGCGGCTGGCGCGCCACCTGGAAAGGCGAAGGCGGCGGCGTGCTGCTCAACCAGGATCCGCATCAGCTCGATCTCTGGCAGTGGCTGGTGGGGATGCCGGTCCGCCTGCGCGCGTTCTGCCAGTTCGGCAAGCATCGCGATATCGAAGTGGAGGACGAGGTCACCGCCTACGCGGAATACGCCAACGGCGCGACCGGCGTGTTTATCACCACCGTGGCGGAAACGCCGGGCACTAACCGGCTGGAAATCGTCGGCGACTGCGGCAAGGTGGTCGTCGAAGAGGGCAAGCTGCGCTACTGGCGGCTGCGCGAGTCCGAAACCGCCTTCAACGCCCGCTGGCAAAACGGCTTTGGTGAACCCGAATGCTGGGAGGTGACGATCCCCGTCGCCCCGGAATGCAGCGAACACCATGTCATTACCGCCAACTTTGCTGCCGCCATCCTGCGCGGCGAGCCGCTGATTGCGCCGGGTCTGGAAGGGATCCGCGGGCTGACGCTCTCCAACGCCATGCACCTCTCGACCTGGACAGACGACTGGGTCGATCTGCCGCTCAACGAGAAACAGTATCTGCGCCTGCTTCAACAGCGTATCAGCACCTCAGTGGCTAAAGAGACCGCCAGCGTCACGCTGGACGCCTCAGGCTCCTGGTAACTTCGGAGATAAACGATGTTAAATGTCGCCATTGTGGGAACAGGGAATATCTCGCATAACCATATTCAGGGCTATTTGCAGTTTGGCCAGCGCTGCAGGATCGTCGCGCTGGTGGATATTTACCCGGAAAAAGCCCACGAGAAAAAAGGGCGCTACGGACTGACGGACGCCCGCGTGTATGCAAGCCACCAGCAGATGCTGGCGTCTGAGCCGAATATCGACATTGTCGACGTCTGCACGCCGCCCTACGTTCACGCGGAAATCAGCATTGATGCGCTGCACGCCGGGTGTCATGTGCTGTGCGAAAAGCCGATGGCCGCCTCGCTGGAGGAGTGCGACGCGATGATCGCCGCGCAACAGGCCAGCGGCAAGACCCTCTCCATCATTGCCCAGAACCGCTTTACCGATGCCTTCTGGCGCTTAAAAGCCGCGCTGGACTCGGGGCTCGCAGGCAAGGTTTGCCACGCGCAGGTGGATTCGCTCTGGTGGCGCGGGCACTGCTACTACGACCTGTGGTGGCGCGGCACCTGGGAAAAAGAGGGGGGTGGCTGCACGCTTAACCACGCGGTACACCATATCGACGCCATGCAGTGGATGCTCGGCTTCCCGTCCGAGGTGGTGGCGATGATGACCAACGTGGCGCACGACAACGCCGAAGTGGAAGACCTGAGCGCCGCAATCTTCAAATACCCCAGCGGCGCACTCGCGCAGCTTACCGCCTCGGTGGTACACCACGGGGAAGATCAGAAAATCATCATTCAGGGTGAAAAAGCCCGTATCTCCGCCCCGTGGCAGGCCTTTTCCAGCGTGAGTGCCGATAACGGCTTCCCGCAGGAAACTAACGATCTTGAGCGAGAAGCGCAGCTTAACGCCGTTTTTCAGGAGACGCCGAAGCTCAAGTGGACGCTGCACACCGGGCAGATTAATGACCTGATGTATGCCATCGAGCACGGCACGGCGCCGCTAGTGGATGGGTTGCAGGGCAAACGCTCGCTGGAGCTGATCGCCGCGATTTATAAATCCGCCATTACCCGCACAGTGGTCGCGCTGCCGATTCAGCGCGACGACCCGTTTTACCGTACCGGCGGGATCAACGCCCTCGCCCCCCGTTTTTATGAGAAATCCGCAAGCGTCGCCAACTTCAGCGAAGTGGGCGCTATCCCTCTGGGCAAAGATCTGGATCGAGGAGTGTCAGCATGAACAAGAATGACGGAATGAACTACGCCCCGGTGGGCAAACCCCAGCCGGTGGTTCGCGAGGGGGAATTTGTGTTTGCCGCCGCCGCGCTCGATCACGGCCATATCTACGGCATGAGTAACGGCCTGATTGAAGCCGGGGCCACGCTGAAGTGGGTGTACGACCCCGACCCGGCGAAAGTGGATAAATTCCTTCAGCAGTATCCGCAGGCCAAAGCGGCGGACTCGCTGGATGCGATCCTTAACGACGACGAGGTGCGTCTGGTGGCGGGAGCCGCCATCCCGTCCGAGCGCTGCGCGCTGGGGCTGAAAGCGATGGCCGCAGGCAAGGATTACTTCACGGATAAAGCGCCGCTCACCACCCTTGAACAGCTGGCGGACGCCAAAGCGATGGTGGAAAAAACCGGGAAGAAATACGCGGTGTACTACAGCGAACGCCTGCACGTGGAGAGCGCGGTCTTTGCCGGGCAGCTGGTGCAACAGGGCGCGATTGGCCGCGTGGTGCAAACCCTGGGAACCGGCCCGCACCGGGAAGGTACCGGTCGCCCGGACTGGTTCTACGATCGTCGCTACTTCGGCGGCATCCTGTGCGATATCGGCAGCCACCAGATTGAGCAGTTTCTGTTTTATACCGGCAACGATGAGGCCTGCGTGATGGCCAGCCAGGCGCGAAATTTCAGACATCCGCAATACCCGGCCTTCGAAGATTTCGGTGACGCGATGCTGAAGGGAGAAAACGGCGCCAGCGGCTATTTCCGCTGCGACTGGTTCACCCCGGACGGACTCTCAACCTGGGGCGATGGCCGCCTGACGCTGCTCGGTACCGAAGGCTATATCGAAATCCGTAAATATGTCGATCTCACCCGCGGCGAGCAGGACGTGGTTTACATGGTCAATAAAGAGGGGGAGTTCCGTTACCCGGTCGCCGGACAGGTCGGGTTCCCGTTCTTTGGCGAGCTGATCCTCGACTGCCTGAATCGTACCGAAAACGCCATGACGCAGGCTCACGCCTTTAAGGCGGCGGAACTCTGCGTGAAGGCGCAGATGCTGGCCAACGCGACGGCATAACGGGAGGTAACCATGACGATCCTGAACACTGCGGTTATCGGCGCCGGAGCCATTCACGGCTGCCATGTGAACGCTTTACGCCAGATCCCCAACGTTGCGCTGCGCGCGCTGGTAGACATCGACAGCGTCAAAGGACTGACGCTGGCGATGGCCTATCAGTGCCGCTTTTATCAGGATTACCGGGAAATGCTGCTGGATGATGCCATCGACGTAGTCCATATCTGCACGCCGCATTTTGAACATAAAAGCATGATCCTGGCGGCGCTCGCCGCCGGGAAGCATGTGTTCTGCGAAAAACCAGTGGGGATGAACAGCAGCGAGCTCGGTGATATCGCCCGCGCCGCTGAGCAGGCTCCGGGCCTGCTTGGCGTGTGCTACCAGAACCGGCTCAACCCCACCAGCCTTCGCATCCGGCAGGCGCTGAGCGATGACGAGCTGGGGAAGATGCTTAGCCTGAAAGCGGTGCTGACGTGGTCACGCTCCGGCGCGTACTACACCGAAAGCCCGTGGCGTGGGCGACTGGCAACGGAGGGCGGCAGCCTGCTGATCAACCAGGCGATCCACACCCTCGACCTGATGCAGTGGTTCGCCGGCGGCGTGACGCGTCTGAAAGGTGTGGTGGACAGCGGAGAGCTGGCAGACGTGACCGAAGGGGAAGACAGCGCGATGGCGACGCTGCACTTTGCCAACGGTGCGCGCGGCCTGTTTTACGCCAGTAATTGCAATACCACGGATTCCCCTCTCTGGTTGGAGATCCACTGCGAACGGGGCTCGCTGCTGTTGAATGACAACGTGCTTTGGCGCATCACCCCCGGAGAGCGTCGCAGGCTGGTAAGCGATGACTCCCCTGACGGCTCAGTTAAAAGCTACTGGGGGCTGGGACATCAACAGGCGATCCGCCGTTTTTATCATGCCATTACTCACCCGGGAGAAACGGATTACACCGATATCCATGCTGCCGGAAAATCACTCACCCTTGTGGAGGCCATTTATCGCTCATCTCAATTAAGACAATGGATAGATATCAATAATTAGAACGTAATGTGTCGTCCAGCAGTAAATAAAAATACGACCTGAAAAACAGGTTAATCATTACCCTACACTGGATATTATTATGGTCAAACCAACTGAACGTAGAGTTGGTTATGGCGTAGCGCTTGGCTACGGCGTAACCGATCTGTTTGGCGGAGGCGCTTTCGCCATTATCGGCACCTGGCTGCTATTTTTTTACACCACCTATTGCGGGCTCTCGGTTATTGAAGCAGGTTCAATATTTGCGATTGCCCGCGTCATTGATGCACTCTTAAGCCCGATTATGGGTTATATCACCGATAATTTCGGCGATACCTGGCTTGGCCGTAAATTTGGTCGTCGCCGCTTCTTTTTATTACTCAGCTCCCCATTAATGTTTTTGTATGCCCTGCTGTGGCTGACGGATATGGGCTACTGGTATTACCTGGGCACCTATCTCTCGATTGAACTGCTGTCGGCGATGGTGCTGGTTCCGTGGGAGACGCTGGCGGCGGAAATGACAAACCGCTATGAAGAGCGTAGCCGCCTCTCCGGCGTGCGCATGATCTGCTCCCAGTTGGGTGGTTTTCTGGCGGTGTCCGTCCCCGGCGTGATCATGCAGTTCACGGGCAAAGACAATCCATTCACCTATACCCTCACCGGGCTGATATTTTCCTGCGTATTCTGCATTGCGGTGTTTATTACCTGGTACACCACCTGGGAAGCCAAAGATGTTCCGCAGGAGTCCGATTTTAAAATAGATACCCAGCGCAGCGGCGGGCTACTTAATCACCTGAAATATCTGGTTCTGGATCTCTTTTCTTCATTCCGTATTCGCGCGTTCCGCCTGCATATTATTATTTATATCTTTTCGTTTACGGCGATGGACGTATTCGGCTCGGTGTTTACCTATTACGTTGTCTATTGCCTGAGTCAGGATGCAGCCGCGGTTTCCGGCTGGCTGAGCATCGCCGCCTTCGCCTCGGTGCCCGGCACCTACGGGTTTATGCTGCTGCTGAACCGGCTGAATGTTACTCCCTCCGCTGCACTGCGCTTCTCCTACGGCTGTATTTTCTGCGTGCTGGTATTCCTGTTTACGGTCTACCTCACCAAAACGCAGGTACCGACGCTGCTGTTCTCGGCGGTCTTTATTCTGCTGGGGGCCGCCCGCTCCGGCCTTTACTATATTCCGTGGAATATCTACAGCTTCATTCCCGATATCGACGAAATAGTGACGCAGCAGCGCCGCGAGGGGATTTTTGCCGGCGTGATGGTTCTGACCCGCAAAAGCACCGTGGCAATTGCCATCATGATTATCGGCCTGGTACTGCAGGAGTCCGGCTTCGTGAAGGGCAGCGGCGCACAGCCAGAAAGCGCGCTGGGAGCGATTATCGGCCTGATGATTTTCGCAACGGCCGCCCTGCTGGCGGTGAGTTTCTTCACGACCTATAAGTTTAAGCTCACCCGCGAGACGCATAAGCAACTGCTCAAGGAGATTGCCCGCCGGAAATTGGGCGGAGATTACCGCGACTGCGACGCCAATACTCGCGTGATCATCAAGCAGCTTACGGGATACGAGTATGACCAGGTGTGGGGAGGCGATGCCACACGACAAACGGTGGGAAGCGCCGGTTTATCTCCTGCGAAATAGCCACATGCACCGGACAGCGTCCTGCTGTCCGGTCTGTTTTTATGCCAAAATATGACCTCTGGCAGGTTTACACACCTTTACGCTATATCCAAAAGAGATTCTTAATCGATCGTTTTTCCGCCAATACAGGGTTAGTGTAAAATTCAGTACTGAGATCTGAGTACACGGCATTTTGTCGGCGGGGTAGAAGCTGATCAGATGAACGAGATTATAAATTAGGCGGAAAAAAACAGACTTTGCTTTTTCCTGAGTAAAAGATTACTTAAGATTTTTTCCAAAAATCGTGAGGCCTGGGATTTGCTTATTTTGTGTTCTAAAGACCAGTAACCTAATCTCTTTCGTATTCACTTACAAGAAAAGCCGCTTTAGCGGCTTTATAAAATAGGCTTAGAGAAATAAGTAAGATGTTATGATGGTTGCACAAAACAGAACAATCATTATTAAGAATAAAGTAAACTTAATTTTTAGCCACGACACTTCCTCTTTAGGTAAATTTTTGATGAAATCATAATGTTCGGGGTTCATATTTCTCACAGGAAAACTTCCCTTTTTAAAAGCAAATGGGAAGATGAAGTACATATCTTTTTGAAAAGCTAAGAATATCCCCCCTGCTTGCGCAAGGATTATACCTGCGGGTACGTGTCCAAATCGTTCTTTAAAAATATCGCACAATAAAAGGTGTTGTTTATTCTTCGTCACCGAATATGCACATGCTACAATTGTCGATAAGACAAACAATATGAATATGATAGCAGATACAATTTTCATCAGTTCCCTACTGCGTTATAAATTATTTCACCATATTCTTCACCTTTGTCTGAGAGATACTCTCCGCCTATATACCCCCCACCAGTACCAAGAATTACACCACAAGCTAATGCACCTGCTCCGGCAGCTTCTATTGTTAAAGTCCCCAAAATAACAGAACAGAGGCCAACACCAGCAGCACCGCCAGCATAACTACCAGCAAGCCCCCCTGCAAAGCTACCTATTTCCGTGTATTTCTTTTTAGTACATTCGCTTTCACGACCAACAGAACAAGCCTCATTTATTTCATTAATAGAATGCAAAGCACTAAAGCCAATCCCGACATAACCAACATATCGCATAGCTGCTACATATTTTGCAGCTCGCTCTATATGTGTAGCGTAACCATCAATATCACTTATTCCCGTTTCATTCCATTTATGAGTTATCGATTTAGTTGATAAACCAAGAGCACTTTTTAAGTTGTTGTACTCACCAAGTTTCATACCTTTATTAAGGAAGCCGACTTTAAGTACATGATCAAGTTTCTTGAATAGTTGAGCACGTCTCACATAGAATTGCTCACCAATCAAAACCCCTCTTGTGGTGTATGTATTCTTGTACGTTTCCTGAATTTCTTTCAGGATTTCCTCTATATTCTCGAAATACTTCCCAACAGGTTCAGCAGCAAGTCCTATTCCTTTATCGGCGATGTTGCTAAAGTTAGCTATTGTTGCATAGTGATCGTGTAAGAAATTAGCCTCTTTATGCGTAAGCGGTTCTAATGCTGTATCAATACGTTGTTTAGCAGCCTGCATATGTGCGATCTGATCACTGTCCTGTTTTTCTGGATCAACAACAAGTAGGATTGAACCAGCTTTGTATTCCTTACCTTCTCCATTTAGTGAACGGTAAAGTTCCTTTGTTCCTGCTGGTGAACTACCTTCGAATAAGTATCGCTCATAAGCACCAGTTTCAGCACCGTAAGGAAGTACACAGAAGCCAGCATCTACTGGTTCACGTTTGGTTTCTTCCTTATGTAGTTTTTTAGCTGTCTGGGCGTGCTGTACGGGTTCTTCCGTTTTTGTTGGTACAGGAACAGCTAAAGGGGCAGCCTTAACTGCTTTCTTTTCCTCGACCCAATAGGAAGCATTTGGGAATGACGAAATGAAAGTTGCGTCACAGGGGCATGTACTGCGGCTATGCAAAGTACCTGCTGCGGCAACTCCATGAATCGAGTAAGTGGGGATACCACCTGCGATATGGTATACCTTGCCATCTTTACCACAAGAGACAGAATCGCCATTTCTCGCGGTCGCAATCCCTCCAAAGCTGTGATTTGGGGAACCTGAAAGAATGCTACCGCCGCACGTTGTCTTGTCGCCAATCCTCAGAAAATGACCAGTAGCCATAGAATCATCCTTAATGAAGTTTGTTAGCAGGTTTAGAACCATTCACTGCCAGAGAAGATACGATCCACATTTGCTTTTCGATGGAATAGGTGGATACACAGTATTGCGTTGCCGGGCTGATAATCGGTGTTGCGGTGACAAGTGCCGTTGATACAGCATTCCGGGCATGTTCTTTTATGAAGTCGAGAGGTTGAGAGTTAAGGATCTCCATTGATTCACAGTAGCTGGGAAACTCTTCATGCCAGTAACCATTCATTCCCTCGAACAGGGATTCATCGAATTTCAGGATTACCTTGTTTGTGATGGGATCTAAGCCGTTACCGATAGGGAATGATTCAGGGAATTGCAGAGTTCGGTATAGAGCAGATTGCAGTATAAGGTTTCTGAAATCGTCGATTGAGAACCCAAATACAAGCATCATGCCGTAATGGGATTTATGGGCTTTCGTGTTGATCATCATCTCTGTAATGTTCAGATCAGAGAATGAGTAAACCTTCCATTCCGACGGTGTTTCTGCCTGATTCAGTACTTCAGCAGCAATTGCCGCATCAAGAATCAAAGTGTAAAGAGCCATCCCCTGAATATTGCCTCCGCCAGCCCACTGAGTCTCTAACCACTGAGCCCCGTCATCATTTACCGTCATCCGGGCAACTGAGAAAAGTAAAGTTGGGCTGATGTAATCGTTTGTACCTGGTGCATAAAAATGAATCTTTTTGGTCATAACTTCCTGTACTTGTGTTGTTTTTTTAGATTCTAATTCTCACATGAACATTACGGTTTTGTACAGGGAATGAGCAGTTACCCCCACGTTTTTGACACAAATACATAAAACAGAAAGTATTTAGATATCATCTAATTGCTATTAAAAATGACTGCTTTCGCGACCTCATACCTGTACAAACAGTTATTGAGATTGATCGAGCACCATATATGCGGGCTGGCACATGCTGCCCCGATTCCACACGGTTGGTCTTAATGATCACCATTAACGATCTATTATTTGCTTATCTCTGGCCTTTAGAAGCATGTTTCGTATTTGCCTTTAGCAGGAAGAGCCTTATAAAAACCTCAGATAGTTCTACTGCACGGTGCTAAGCCACATTCTTATCCCGGATCCTAAGGCTGACTCCGCTTAGTTTTCCAACTAATCGACACTGACACATAGCCACATAAAAGAGCGTTCAGAGGAAGCCGTCCCGTCCAGATAATGCACATTTCGCTGTGTAAAGATTGGATAAAGATCCGGTTTAGAATGCATGAAAACCCTCTTTAAATGAAAATGATTCCCATCAAATCCCAAGCACAATGCTTATCGGTTCTTAAGCGCCAAAATGTGACCTCTGGCAGGTTTACATCTCTTTACGCTATACTACCCGCTGAAATAATCGGCTCAACGCTACGAGCTGACGTTCAATGTGTTTTCACACAAATGGTATCAACTCCCCTTCTGAGGATCTGGCGAGAAGCCGGATAAACTATGTTAAACAGTATTTTAGTAATACTTTGTCTTATTGCCGTCAGTGCATTTTTCTCGATATCGGAGATCTCGCTGGCCGCGTCCCGTAAAATCAAACTTAAGCTGCTTGCCGATGAAGGCAACATCAATGCCACCCGCATCCTGAAAATGCAGGAAAATCCCGGCATGTTCTTTACCGTGGTGCAGATTGGCCTGAACGCCGTCGCCATTCTCGGCGGTATCGTGGGCGATGCAGCGTTTTCCCCGGCATTTTACAGCCTCTTTGTGAAGTACATGTCCGCTGAGCTTGCCGAACAGCTGAGCTTTATCCTCTCCTTCTCGCTGGTGACCGGCCTGTTCATTCTCTTCGCAGACCTGACCCCGAAACGCATCGGTATGATTGCGCCAGAAGCTGTGGCTTTGCGTATCATCAACCCGATGCGCTTCTGTCTGTACGTGTTTCGCCCGCTGGTGTGGTTCTTCAACGGCCTGGCGAACGTCATTTTCCGCATCTTTAAGCTGCCAATGGTGCGTAAAGACGACATCACCTCTGACGACATTTATGCGGTGGTGGAAGCCGGCGCGCTGGCCGGGGTGCTGCGTAAGCAGGAGCACGAGCTGATTGAGAACGTATTTGAACTGGAATCCCGTACCGTGCCCTCTTCCATGACGGGCCGTGAAAACATTATCTGGTTCGATTTACACGAAGATGAGCAGAGCCTGAAGAACAAAGTGGCGCAGCACCCGCACTCTAAGTTCCTGGTCTGTAATGAGGATATCGACCACATTATTGGTTATGTCGATTCCAAAGATCTGCTGAACCGCGTGCTGGCAAACCAGAGCCTGGCGCTCAACAGCGGCGTGCAGATCCGCAATACCCTGATTGTGCCGGACACCCTGACGCTCTCCGAAGCGCTGGAAAGTTTCAAAACCGCCGGGGAAGACTTCGCGGTGATCATGAACGAATATGCGCTGGTGGTGGGTATTATCACCCTGAACGACGTGATGACCACGCTGATGGGCGACCTGGTTGGCCAGGGGCTGGAAGAGCAGATTGTTCAGCGTGATGAGAACTCATGGCTTATCGACGGCGGTACGCCGATTGACGATGTCATGCGCGTGCTGGATATCGACGAGTTCCCGCAGTCCGGCAACTACGAGACCATCGGCGGCTTTATGATGTTTATGCTGCGTAAAATCCCGAAACGTACCGACTCGGTGAAGTTCTCCGGCTACAAGTTTGAGGTGGTGGATATTGATAACTACCGCATCGACCAGCTGCTGGTGACGCGTATCGACAACAAACCGACCGTGCTGGTGCCGAAGCTGCCAGATGCGGAAGAGAAGGTGTCGGCGTAAAGCGCGCTATCTCCACAAACATCAACGGCTCCCATCGGGAGCCGTTTTTCTAACTACCTACTGCATAGCACGTTGGTTAAGCCATCTCAGTCTGCAGACGCATAACCTGACGGTTGACTTCGGACATTACAGACAGGTGCTGTTTGTCCTTCACTTTTGGGACAAGGATCTTACCCTTATCAAACTCAAAAGCGCCAACATCCTTGATGTACAACCGTCCACGGAACAGGATCTTCACGTACTTCGCCACCTGAAGCGGGTTGTAGCGTTGGAAAATTTTCATTCTTGTATCTCCTGCGAATCATACGCTCTTGCGGTGCCACAATCGGCCCGACTGTCCTGAGCGCAAATTTTGATGCCCAATGACTATAGACCAGAACTACGGTGTTACCCAGTGTGCATAAGTTTATTTACCGTTTGATTACAATTATTCAGAATAATCTTTGCAAAGCGTGACAGGGAGCAGTATAAGCCGTCGTTTTTTCATGGATATGTGCGTTCACCCGCAAACTGGCATCGGGATTGCGGGAAAACCACATTGATCGCACTTATGATTAAAAGCGTATGACCAAGTGGTCGGATCACCTGCAAACAATAAGGAAACGCCATGACCCTACGTAACATCCTTGCAGCAGCTTGTCTGCTGCTGCCCCTGTGGGCTTCCGCTCACAGCATTGAAAAAGGACAACGTGTACCGCCAGTCGGCATTGCTGACCGGGGAGAATTGATTCTCGACAATGATAAGTTTAGCTATAAAGCCTGGAATAGCGCGCAGCTCGCGGGCAAAGTGAGAGTTGTACAACATATTGCCGGTCGTACATCCGCAAAAGAGAAAAATGCCAGCCTGGTGGAGGCGATCAAGGCCGCAAAATTCCCCCATGACCGCTACCAGACCACCACGATTGTGAACACCGATGACGCCATTCCGGGCTCCGGGATGTTTGTGCGCTCCAGCCTTGAGAGTAATAAAAAGCTCTACCCGTGGTCGCAGTTTATCGTCGACAGCAACGGCGTGACGCGTAAGGCCTGGCAGCTTGAGGAAGAGAGCTCGGCGATTGTCGTGCTGGATAAGGACGGCCGCGTTCAGTGGGTGAAAGACGGCGCGTTAACCCAGGAAGAGGTGCAGCAGGTTGTCGCCCTGCTGCACAAGTTGCTGGCTCAGTAAAGAGAAACGCGGAAGCCGGGGTTGAGGAATGACTCGCGCGGGGTATAGTCCAGCGGCCTGCCCTGCCAGTCATGTACATGCGCCCCGGCGGCCGCAGCAACGGCGTGACCTGCCGCGGTATCCCAGACGTTGGTTGGCCCGAAGCGTGGATACAGCTGCGCCTGACCTTCCGCCACCAGACAGAATTTCAGCGATGAGCCAATCGAGGTGGTCTGGTGTTCACCCAACTGCTGCAGATACTCCTCAAGCTCGCTGTCGCTGTGCGAGCGACTAATCACCACCAGCGGCGGACGGGCATCGCGCACCTGTATCTGCTTGCGCACGCCGCACTCCTCCTTCCAGGCCTTCCCTTCTGCGGCGCTGTACATCACCTTCATGACCGGCGCGTAGACCACACCGAGCACCGCTTTGCCCTTCTCAATCAGGGCAATATTGACGGTGAACTCACCGTTGCGCTTGATGAACTCTTTTGTCCCGTCCAGCGGATCGACCAGCCAGTAGCGCTGCCAGTGCTGGCGCTCGTCCCAGCTTTGCGGCGCTTCTTCAGACAGAACGGGGATCTCCGGCGTTAAGGCCTGCAGTCCTTGCAGGATCACCTTATGCGCCGCGATGTCGGCCGCCGTAACCGGGGAGTCGTCCGCCTTGCTGACGACCTCCATCGGTTTTACACCGTCATACACCTGCATGATGGCATCTCCCGCATCCCGTGCGAGCTGACAAATCTTATCTAGCATTTTCCACCTCTTTGTTAACGCAGTGAGGTTAACTCTTTGTTTTAGTTATATCGTAATGTGAACAATTCCGCTATCTGTGAAGCAATTCCGGTTTCAGGTCGCTTTTTTCTGTCAGGATTCACATTTCTGTAAGCAACAAGCGATAGATACATACTCTTTTGTGGAACGGATCGAAAAAAGGACTCCTCTGATGATTAAGTTTAGTGCAACGCTTCTGGCGACGCTGATTGCAGCGAGCGTACAGGCAGCGACGGTAGATCTGCGTATTCTGGAAACGACCGATCTGCACAGCAATATGATGGACTTCGATTACTACAAAGATACCCCTACGGAAAAATTCGGACTGGTACGCACAGCAAGTTTGATCAACGCCGCGCGCGGCGAAGTCAAAAATAGCGTGCTGGTGGACAACGGCGATCTCATCCAGGGCAGCCCGCTCGGCGATTACATGGCGGCGAAAGGTCTGAAGAAAGGCGAGATCCATCCGGTTTATAAAGCGATGAACACGCTGGACTATGCCGTCGGTAACCTGGGCAACCATGAATTTAACTACGGCCTGAAATACCTGCACGATGCGCTGGCCGGTGCGAAATTCCCGTACGTTAACGCCAATATCATCGACGTTAAGACGCAAAAGCCGCTCTTTACTCCTTACCTGATAAAAGAGACCGAGGTTGTCGATCAGGACGGGAAAAAGCAGACGCTGAAAATCGGCTATATCGGCTTCGTACCGCCGCAAATCATGACGTGGGATAAAGCTAATCTCGACGGTAAAGTGACCGTTAATGACATTACCGAAACCGCGCGCAAATACGTGCCGGAGATGCGCGAGAAAGGCGCAGACCTGGTGGTGGTTGTCGCCCACTCGGGACTCTCCGCCGATCCGTATCAGGCCATGGCGGAGAACTCCGTTTACTACCTGAGCGAAGTCCCGGGCGTTGACGCGATCCTGTTCGGTCACGCTCACGCTGTTTTCCCGGGCAAAGATTTCGCCAGCATTAAAGGAGCGAATATCGAGAAAGGGACGCTCAACGGCGTGCCATCGGTGATGCCGGGCATGTGGGGCGATCATCTCGGCGTGGTGGATCTGGTGCTGAATAACGACGGCGGCAGCTGGAAAGTAACGCAGTCAAAAGCAGAAGCGCGCCCGATTTACGACGCGGCGGCTAAAAAATCCCTGGCGTTTGAAGATAAAAAGCTGGTCGAGGTGCTGAAGCACGACCATGACGCCACCCGCGAATTCGTCAGCAAGCCGATCGGCAAATCCGCCGACAACATGTACAGCTTCCTGGCGCTGGTGCAGGACGATCCGACCGTTCAGGTGGTCAACATGGCCCAGAAAGCCTATGCCGAACACTTTGTTCAGGGCGATCCGGATCTGGCAAAACTGCCGGTGCTGTCTGCCGCGGCGCCATTCAAAGTGGGCGGACGCAAGAACGACCCGGCAAGCTATGTTGAGGTCGAAAAAGGCCAGCTGACATTCCGTAACGCTGCCGATCTCTATCTCTACCCGAATACCCTGGTGGTGGTTAAAGCCACGGGGAAAGAGGTGAAAGAGTGGCTGGAATGCTCCGCCGGGCAGTTCAACCAGATCGATCCGAACAGCAGCAAACCGCAATCGCTGATTAACTGGGACGGCTTCCGCACCTACAACTTCGACGTGATCGACGGCGTGAATTACCAGATTGACGTCACCCAGCCGGCGAAATATGACGGCGAGTGTCAGGCTATTAACCCTCAGGCGGAGCGCATCAAAAACCTGACCTTCAACGGCAAGGCGATTGACCCGAGTGCCACCTTCCTGGTCGTGACCAATAACTACCGCGCCTACGGCGGCAAGTTTGCCGGAACGGGCGATAGCCACATCGCCTTTGCTTCTCCAGATGAGAACCGTTCGGTGCTGGCGGCGTGGATCGGCGCGGAGTCGAAGAAGGCAGGCGAAATTCACCCGGCGGTGGACAACAACTGGCGACTTGCGCCAATCCACAGCGAGACGAAACTGGATATCCGCTTTGAAACCTCACCGTCCGATAAGGCAGCCGCGTTTATTAAGGATAAGGCGCAGTATCCGATGAAGAAGGTTGCGACGGATGATATCGGGTTCGCGATTTATCAGGTGGATTTAAGCAGGTAGCGATGATTGTGCCGGGTAAGGCGAAACCGCCACCCGGCTTTTACGCCGCCCGCTCTTCCCGGTTCGCCATCACCTTCGGCGTATTGACTTCAATCCAGTCCGCCAGCGCGGCGACTTTCTCACTCACCTCAATGCCCATCGGCGTCAGGCTATACTCGACGTGCGGCGGCACGACCGGATACGACACGCGATCGACAAAGCCGTCCTGCTCCAGCGCCTGAAGCGACTGAGACAGCATCTTTTCGCTCACCCCGCCCATTTTATGGCGCAGCTCGCTAAAACGGTGCGTTCCTCCGCGAAGAGCCAGCAGGATCAGCACGCCCCAGCGGCTGGTTACGTGTTTGAGCACCTCCCGTGAAGGGCACTGTTCCGCGAAGAGATTGCCATCGCGCATTTGCTCGCTGAGCGTTGGGATCGTTTTTTTCATACTTACCTTTTTGTACGTACTTACTAAAAGTTAGCTATGGTGATAGTGTGCCACAACACCAGACAAACACGAAGGAGATTTATCATGATCGCGATTACCGGCGCTACCGGCCAGCTTGGCCAACACGTTATTGAAGAACTGCTGAAAACCGTTCCAGCAAACCAGATTGTTGCCATTGTGCGTAACCCGGCGAAAGCTGAAGCGTTAAGCAACCAGGGTATTGTGGTTCGTCAGGCGGATTACGCCGATGAGGCCGCCTTCACTGCCGCGCTGAGCGGCGTGGATAAACTGCTGCTCATTTCCTCCAGCGAAGTGGGCCAGCGCGCGGCCCAGCACCAGAACGTCATCAACGCCGCCAAAGCGGCAGGCGTGAAATTTATCGCCTACACCAGCCTGCTGCACGCGGATAAATCACCGCTGGGTCTGCACGTTGAACATGTCGAAACCGAGAAAGCGCTGGCAGAATCTGGCGTGCCATACGCCCTGCTGCGCAACGGCTGGTACACCGAAAACTATCTGGCGAGCGCGCCGCCTGCGCTGGAACACGGCGTATTCATTGGTGCCGCAGGCGAAGGCAAAATTGCCTCCGCGACCCGTGCAGACTACGCCGCGGCGGCCGCCAAAGTGATCGCTGAAGAGGGTCATGCGGGCAAGGTATATGAACTGGCTGGCGACCACGGCTGGACATTGAGCGAACTGGCAGCGGAACTGAGTAAGCAGAGCGGCAAACCTGTGGCGTATCAAAATCTGAGCGAAGCGGACTTTGCAGCCGCATTGAAGAGCGTGGGTTTACCTGCCGGGCTGGCGGATATGCTGGCGGACTCCGACGTGGGCGCCTCCAAAGGCGGGCTCTTTGACGACAGCCGTACCCTGAGCAAACTGATCGGCCGCCCGACCACCCCGCTGGCGGAAAGCGTCAACGCCATTCTGTAATTGTTACGGATTGGTTATTTTTTGTGGCATCCCCTCGGGTCATCTCTGATAATAAAGTGATGACCCATGAGGAGGCTCACCGTGCAAGGCGTACCAGAACAGTTTACTGACGAGAGAGACAGCGCGCGCTTTCGCCATCTGGCGCAGCTGCCGGGCCTGGAACTCTATCACGCCCATATCTCGGACTACGCCTTTGAGCCCCACACGCATGAAGCCTTCGGCATCGGCACCATCGAAACCGGTGCCGAACGCTTTCGCTATCGCGGCACGCAGCATCTCGCGGCGGAAAAATCCGTTGTCACCATGAACCCGGACGAGATCCACACGGGGGAATCCGCCACCGAAGGCGGCTGGCGCTACCGGATGGTCTACATCGAACCCGATCTTCTGGAAGAGGTGACCGGCCTGCGTCACTGGTGGTTTAGCGACGTTACGCGCCACGATCCGCTGCGCTCGCAGCAAATCGGCCAGCTGATTTACGGACTGTGGCACACGGACGACCCGCTGGCGCAAAAAAGCTTGCTGCTGGATTTGATTGAGACTTTCCAGCCGCTAGCCCATCACGCGCCGGTGATTCACGAAGGTGCGCACCGGTTTGAGCGCGTGCGCGAGTACCTGCACGACAACTACATGCACGCCCTGACGCTGGACGAGCTGGCGAGCGTCGTCTCGCTCAGCCCGTATCATTTCCAGCGCCAGTTCAAAGCCCACTTTCACGTTACGCCGCACCAGATGCTGATGGCGATTCGCCTGTGGCGCGCCAAAGCGTTCCTCACTCACGGCATGCCCG
Source organism: Enterobacter chuandaensis (assembly GCF_039718975.1). Lineage (NCBI taxonomy): Bacteria > Pseudomonadati > Pseudomonadota > Gammaproteobacteria > Enterobacterales > Enterobacteriaceae > Enterobacter > Enterobacter chuandaensis. Next base: position 521,338 of record NZ_CP097173.1, on the reverse strand, counting down.
CAGCAGAGGTCGCCGCCGCGACCGGGCTGACCGACCAGTCGCATTTAACCCGCGCCTTCACCCGCCGCTACGGCATTACGCCCGTACGCTATCAGAAGCAGGTCGCCCGGCGCTAATGCGCAATCTCATACAATACGCGCGCGTTTCACCCTCCTAGACTGAGTGCAGAGTAAATCAATGTGGATGGAAAAATGATTAGCGGTGTGTTGTATGCCCTGCTTGCAGGTCTGATGTGGGGGCTGATCTTTGTCGGCCCACTGATCGTGCCGGAATATCCGGCGATATTGCAGTCTACCGGACGTTATCTGGCGCTGGGGCTGATTGCCCTTCCTCTGGCATGGCTGGGGCGCACGCGCTTGCGACAGCTCAGCCGTCAGGACTGGGGCACCGCGCTGGCGCTGACCATGATGGGCAATCTCATCTATTACGTCTGCCTGGCAAGCGCCATTCAGCGTACCGGGGCGCCGGTGTCGACCATGATTATCGGCACGCTGCCGGTGGTTATTCCCATCTTCGCGAATCTGCTCTATAGCCACCGGGACGGCAAGCTGGCGTGGTCAAAAATGATACCCGCCCTGGCCTGCACCGCCGTGGGGCTGGTGTGCGTCAATATCGCCGAGCTGCGCCACGGGCTGGGCGATTTCAGCTTGTGGCGTTACGGTTCTGGGATCGTTTTAGCGTTCATCTCGGTCGCGTGCTGGGCCTGGTACGCCCTGCGTAATGCGCGCTGGCTGCGGGAGAATCCGGATAAGCACCCGATGATGTGGGCGACGGCGCAGGCGCTGGTCACGCTCCCCGTCTCGTTAGTGGGATATGCCGGTGCATGCATCTGGCTGGGTCATCAGCAGCCGGAGTTTGCCCAGCCCTTCGGACCAAGACCCTGGGTCTTTATTGGCCTGATGGTGGCGATTGCGGTGCTGTGCTCCTGGGTGGGCGCGCTGTGCTGGAACATTGCCAGCCAGAAGCTGCCGACGGTGATCTTAGGGCCGCTGATTGTGTTCGAAACCCTGGCCGGGCTGCTGTACACCTTCCTGATGCGCCAGAGTGTGCCGCCGCTGTTAACGGCCTGTGGGATCGCGCTGCTGGTGGTGGGGGTGGTGATGGCGGTAAGAGCGAAGCCGGAAAAACCGAGGGTCGTTCCGGCGTCGGAGATGTGAGCATTGCCCGGCGGCGCTGCGCTTGCAGGGCCTACAAAACCGTAGGCCCGGTAAGGCGTAGCCGCCACCGGGCAAGCCCTTAAAACGTTTCCCAGTTCGCTTCAGCTACGGTCGCAGCAGGCTGCGCTTTTGGCACATAGGTTTTCACCGGCGCCGCTTTAACCGCCTGATTACGCGTAATTTTAAACACCGCTACCGCTTCGTTCAGGCGTGCGGCCTGATCTTCCAGCGCCGCCGCTGCCGCCGCAGACTCCTCCACCAGCGAGGCGTTCTGCTGGGTAACGCGGTCCATCTCCGCTACCGCCTGGCCCACCTGATCGATACCGCGGCTCTGCTCGTCAGAGGCAGAGGCAATTTCGCCCATGATGTCGGTCACCCGGGTAACCGCGTTGACGATTTCCGCCATCGTCGCGCCCGCTTCGTTTACCAGCTGAGAACCCGCATTGACGCGCTCGCCGGAATCATCAATCAACGCCTTAATCTCTTTCGCCGCCTGGGCGCTGCGCTGGGCAAGCGTTCGTACTTCACCTGCAACAACCGCGAAGCCACGGCCCTGTTCGCCCGCACGCGCCGCTTCCACTGCCGCGTTCAGCGCCAGAATGTTGGTCTGGAAGGCAATGCCGTCGATCACGTTGGTAATTTGCGCGATTTTGCTGGAGCTGGTGGCGATCTCGTCCATGGTACGCACGACGCCTTCCACCACATTACCGCCTTTTTTCGCGGTTGAGGAGGCATCCAGCGCAAGCCGGGAAGCCTGACGCGCGTTATCGGCGTTCTGCTTCACGGTGGCGGTCAGTTGTTCCATGCTGGCAGCGGTCTCTTCCAGAGACGCGGCCTGCTGTTCGGTACGGGAAGAGAGATCGTTGCTGCCCGCAGTTATTTCACCCGCGCCGGTATAGATGGTGTCTGCGCCTTCACGCACCACGCCAACCGTGTTGGCCAGCGAGGTTTGCATCTCCTGAACGTTGCGCGCCAGGATCGCCATTTCGTTTTTGCCTTCAGCCTGAATCGGCTGAGTTAAATCCCCTGCCGCGATGGCGCGGATATGGTTGATCACCTCTTCCAGCGGCAGCAGCAGCACGCGGCGCATGGCGATCCAGCTGGAGATAATTACCGCAATGACGAGAATCATGACGGCAGAAAGGATCCACAGGATGCGCTTGTAGTCGCTTTCGTTATCCTGAATGCCTTTACTGGTAAGCGCAGCCTGCGCCTCGCGCCACTCGCGATAGACCTTCTGCATTGCCGTCTGCTTCTGTTCGGCATTCTGTTTGAACATCTCTTCCAGGTTGCCCTGGCCCAGCAGAACGTTCATTTGCGTCAACGTGGCGGAGTAGATGCGGTACTGCTCTTCCAGCCGATCGGCCAGGTTCTCATCCAGACCCGGGGTATTCGGCAGGGCGTAGTATTTGTCGTAATGGACCTGCGCATTAGCCAGCAGGTTTTTCGCGGTGTTAACCAGCTCGTTCAGCTGTCCGCCGTTAATCTGAGAGGCCATGCTGCTTTGCAGACGCAGCATCCCGCGGTTTAGCGTGACGCGCGCCTGGTTCAGGCTGATCCAGGCGTCGGTAAATTCCGCCACGTTCTGGCTGGAAAGCTGCGACACGGTGAAGTTGTCTTTATCGTTATTCAGCGCGTTGATAAAGATACCCGCGGAAATCACTTGCATGATGCCGAGCACAAGCAGCACCGAAATAAGAAGAGTTATGACTTTTATACGTTTAAACATGCGTCGCCTTTGTTATATGCAGGTTTGTCTGACGTGTATCTATCGGCACGCGCGGCGGGTTGTTTACTGTTTCTCCACCTTTAAAAACTTTCTAAACCACTTTCTTATGTCCATTCAGGGAGTTAAACGGGACATTTTTTTGTGATCGGCGTCTCACTTTCCCCCTTCCCACTAAAGGGTTATAGCGTCGCCATAAAGATGCATTTAATATGCACCTTATATTTTTGATGACGAGGTAACTGCTATGGCCTTTCGCGACCAACCCCTGGGCGAGCTGGCGCTCTCCATCCCTCGCGCTTCTGCGCTGTTCCGCAAATACGACATGGATTACTGCTGCGGCGGTAAGCAAACGCTGGCGCGAGCGGCCTCGCGTAAAGAGCTGGACGTGGAGGTTATAGAAGCGGAGCTGGCACTTCTGGCCGAACAGCCTGTCGACAAAGACTGGCGCACCGCCCCGCTCGCTGAAATCATCGACCATATCATCGTGCGTTACCACGACCGCCACCGTGAGCAGCTACCTGAGCTGATTCTGCAGGCGACCAAAGTTGAGCGCGTTCACGCTGATAAACCCTCCGTACCCCGCGGTCTGGCGAAATACCTGACCATGCTGCATGAAGAGCTTTCCAGCCACATGATGAAAGAAGAGCAGATCCTCTTCCCGATGATCAAACAGGGAATGGGAAGCCAGACGATGGGGCCCATCAGCGTGATGGAAAGCGAACATGATGATGCCGGCGAACTGCTGGAAGTCATCAAACACACCACCAACAACGTCACACCGCCGCCGGAAGCGTGCACCACCTGGAAAGCGATGTACAACGGCATTAATGAGATGATTGATGACCTGATGGAACACATCAGTCTTGAGAATAACGTTCTGTTCCCGCGGGCATTGGCTGATAAATAAAAAAGCCCGGTGGCGCTAGCGCTTACCGGGCCTACAACGTCCTCGAACGTAGGCCGGGTAAGCGTCAGCGCCACCCGGCAACATGCTTAACGCATGCCTGCCATACGTTTCTTACCGATAAACAGCCAGCCCAGCCCCAGCGCGATAAACCACAGCGGCGTGACGATCAGCGCCTGACGGGTGTCATCTTCGAGCGTCAGCAGCACCAGCACGAACACGAAGAACGCCATACACACCCAGCACATCAGCTTGCCCAGCGGCATCTTGTAGATCGACTTCTCATGCAGGTGCGGACGCTGTTTGCGGTACACCAGGTACGAGCACAGGATAATGGTCCAGACGAACATGAACAGGATCGCCGAGACCGTGGTGATCATGGTGAACGCGCCAATCACGCTTGGGTTCACGTAGAGCATGACCACGCCACCCAGCAGACACATGCAGGAGAAGGTTAGCCCTTTCGCCGGCACCGCACGTTTAGAGAGTTTCGCAAAGGCGCTCGGCGCCACGCCCTCCTGCGCCAAACCAAACAGCATGCGGCTGGTTGAGAACACGCCGCTGTTCGCGGAAGAGGCCGCAGAGGTCAGCACCACGAAGTTAATCAGGCTCGCGGCAGCAGGCAGCCCTACCAGCACGAACAGCTCAACGAAAGGGCTCTTGTTTGGCACCACCGAGCTCCACGGCGTCACGGACATGATGATAATCAGCGCGAAGACGTAGAACATAATAATGCGCAGCGGAATGGAGTTGATGGCGCGCGGCAGGGATTTCTCCGGATCTTTGGTTTCCGCAGCCGTGGTTCCCACCAGTTCAATCCCCACAAACGCAAATACCGCAATCTGGAAGCCAGCAAAGAAGCCGCTGATGCCTTTCGGGAACCAGCCACCGTCATTCCACAGATGGGTAAAGGACGCCTGAACGCCAGTCGGCGACTGGAAATGCGTCAGGACCATCACCAGGCCCACCACAATCAGCCCCACGATAGCGACAATCTTGATCATCGCGAACCAGAACTCCATCTCACCGAACATTTTCACGGTGGCGAGGTTCAGGCTTAGCAGCAGAATAATCACCGCCAGCGAGGCGACCCAGTCCGACAGCCCCGGAAACCAGAACTGCGCGTAGGCGGTAATCGCCACGACGTCCGCCATGCCGGTGACCACCCAGCAGAACCAGTAGGTCCAGCCGGTAAAATAGCCAGCCCACGGGCCGAGAAGGTCAGACGCGAAGTCGCTGAAGGATTTGTATTCGAGGTTCGAGAGCAGCAATTCACCCATTGCACGCATCACGAAGAAGAGCATAAAACCAATGATCATATAGACGAAAATGATCGACGGCCCGGCAAGACTGATGGTTTTGCCCGACCCCATAAACAGCCCGGTGCCGATGGCACCGCCAATGGCGATAAGCTGTATATGACGGTTTGTGAGATTGCGCCGTAGCGACTGTTCAGACGTCGCCTCTTCTGCAGCGGCGACTTTGACCTGATCTACCATGTAATTTTTCCTGTTTATGCCTGTCTGTGTTGTTAAGGCTCTTCTGGCCTTTAAAAACGTCAAATAAATGACGGTCCCTTTGTAAGGGTTTATCGATATTAGGTAAGAATCGGCGGGATGAATACTATGATTTAGATATTATGTTAATAATATGTTGAAAGTGAGTGTCATATCACTCATGCAGCGCGAAACAGCTCACAAAAATACACGCAACAGTTTCGTTTGCAAGATAAAATGTTGATTCCGTCGTAACTATAGGTTTTATCACTATTTTCCTCTCCCCTGGCGGAGAGAGGAAATAAGAAAAGTCGATTACAGGATTTCCAGCAGCTCGACTTCAAATACCAGGGTGCTGAATGGCGGGATGGACGCGCCAGCGCCACGCTCGCCGTAAGCCAGGTTGTGCGGGATGGTCAGTTCCCATTTGGAACCCACTGGCATCAGGGTCAGAGCTTCGATCCAGCCTGCGATCACGCCGTTGACCGGGAATTCAGCCGGTTCGCCGCGCGCAACAGAGCTGTCGAACACGGTACCGTCGATCAGTTTACCGGTGTAGTGCACGCGAACGTGGTCGGTACGCGCAGGAATTGCGCCGTCGCCCTGGTTGATTACGCGGAACTGCAGGCCGGATTCGGTGCTGTTCACGCCTTCACGCTCGCGGTTCTCTTCCAGGTATTTCACACCTTCGGCGGCCATCTCTTCGAAGCGCGCGCGACGCACGGCGTCAGCACGTTCGTGGATTTCACGCAGCGCACGGTGCACAACGTCAACCGGAACGGCAGGCTGTTTGCCTTCCAGCGCATCAGCGATACCCGCCACCAGCGCTTCAGGTAACAGACCTTCCAGGCCGGATTCGCTCAGCTGCTGTCCTACCTGCAAGCCGATACCGTAGCTTGCCTGCGCTTCGATAGTGTCAAAAGTCGGGGTGGTCATGGGTTTTCCTTCCATCACATTTAAAGTAGCGGGCAGCATATCAGCCATGCCCTTATGGGTAAAACTTTGTCTTAAGTTAAGGTGACAAACCGCGGCGAAACAGAAACAATAGAGACAACCAGGATTAATCCCGAACTGATGTCACGGATGTCCGGTTTGCTACGTCGTTCAGGCAGTTAGCGAACTATACTTCGAAGCACAGGATATAAAAGACGCGGAGCAGGAGGAGAGCCATGCCCGGGCGATTTGAACTGAAACCTACCCTGGCGAAAATCTGGCAGGCGCCGGATAATTTTCGCATTATGGATCCGCTGCCTCCTCTGCACCGCAGAGGGATCATCATTGGTGCGCTGATGGTCATCGTGGGCTTCCTGCTTCCTTCTGGCGGTGATGATGTCGATACCGCGCCGGTCACCCGCAATGCGCAGCTGGATCTTCAGTCGCAAACGCGGCCGCAGCCTGACGCGCAGCCGATGCAGACGCAGCTGGTAACCCCGTCTAACGATCCGGGTCAGGTCGCGCCTGTTGAACCCGAACCCGTTCAGGATGAGCAGGAGCAGGCCGCAGCACCGTCTGAGCCGCAAACTCAGCAGCCTACCGGCATTGAGCAGCAGTGGCGTTCCTATCGCGTGGAGTCAGGCAAAACCCTTGCGCAGCTGTTCCGCGACCACAACCTGCCGCCGACCGACGTGTATGCCATGGCAAAAGTGGAAGGCGCAGGTAAACCGCTCAGTAACCTGCAGAACGGCCAGATGGTACAGATTCGTCAGAACGCCAGCGGCGTGGTCACCGGGCTGACCATTGATACCGGAAATGGGCAGCAGGTGCTGTTTACCCGCCAGCCGGACGGCAGTTTTATCAGAGCACGTTAATGGCACAGGCCGGGTAAGGCGAAGCCGCCACCCGGCACTTTTGTTCTCAGGCGTTCCGCTTATTCACCCACCAGATCCCCGAGCAGACCAGCACCAGCGCAATTGCGTATTTGATATCCAGAATGTTTTCGCCGAGGAAAATGGCGGAAAGCACCGTCCCTGCAACAGGAATGACAAAGTTGAACGGAGCAATCATGCTTACCCGGTTCACTTTCAGCAGCGCGCTCCAGAGGGCGAACGCCACCGATGAGAGCAGCGTCAGATACCCCAGCACCGCGACAGCCTTCATGCTGTGCACTTCCAGCGTCCCGCCCGTGGCATAACCTCCCGCAACCAGCGCAGCCCCGCCGATCGCCAGCTGCCAGCCAGTCATCACCGTTGGGTCAACGGTCTGGGAAATACGTTTCCCGTAAAGCGTGGCGGCAGAGAGAATAAAAGCCGCCAGCACCACAAAACCGTCGCCTTTCCAGACAAACTGGAAATCGTTTAACCCGCTGTGGAAGTTCACCAGCATCACCCCGGCAAACCCAAGAATACAGCCCAGCGTTTTGTTATAGCTGAGTTTGTCATTGTGGTAGATAAAGTGCGCCAGCAGCACGCTGAAGAAGGTTCCGGTGGCGTTCATAATTGAGCCGTTCACCCCCGTCGTGTAGGCCAGGCCTATATAGAAGAAAGTGTACTGAATGGTCGTCTGGGTCAGCCCGAGGATCGTAAGCTGGCCAAACTGCGTGGGTGTGAGCCTGCCAATCGGTTTTCGTTGGGCCAGCGCAAACAGCAGCAGCAAGGCGCCGGCAAACAGAAAACGGTATCCGGCAAAAACGACTTTGGATGGAATATCATCGGCCGCGATCTGAAAGAGTTCGTAGCCATTTTTAATGGCAGGGTACGAGCTACCCCAGAGCAGGCAGCAGAGCGTGGCGCAGGCGTAGGCCACATGTCGACGGGCAAAGACGGGCGTGGGCAGAGCGGTATCCATGACAAATCTCATAAATAAAATTGCGTTTCATTTTATTATCAGAGAATACGTCAGGAATAGCGACCATACGAGATAAAAAGAGAATTTCTGGTAGCGTTAAAAAGCAAAACGCCGGCACAAGGCCGGCGCTTCGACGCGAGCAGAGTAAAAATTACTCAGCTACAACGTTAACAACCAGTTTAGCGAACACTTCGCTGTGAACCTGGAAGTCAACTTCGTGCTCACCAGTGGTACGCAGAACGCCGTTCGGCATGCGAACTTCGCTCTTAGCCACTTTAACGCCTGCTGCAGTAACTGCATCAGCGATATCGCGGGTACCGATGGAACCGAACAGTTTACCTTCGTCGCCAGCTTTGGAAGCGATGGTAACAGTGCCCAGTGCGTTGATTGCTTCAGCGCGAGCGTTAGCAGCCGCCAGAACGTCAGCCAGTTTGGCTTCCAGTTCAGCGCGACGTGCTTCGAAAAACTCTACGTTTTTCTTAGTAGCTGGAACAGCTTTACCCTGTGGAACCAGGAAGTTACGTGCGTAACCCGCTTTAACGTTAACCTGATCACCCAGGCTGCCCAGGTTTGCTACTTTATCAAGCAGAATAACTTGCATTACCTTATCCTCTTAAAGTCGTATTAATGGACCGTGCCCGATTACTGATGACGATCAGTGTACGGCAGCAGGGACAGGTAGCGAGCGCGTTTGATAGCGCGAGCCAGCTGACGCTGATATTTTGCACGAGTACCGGTGATACGGCTTGGGACAATCTTACCGCTTTCGGTGATGTAGTTTTTCAGCGTTGCGATATCTTTATAGTCGATCTCTTGAACGCCTTCCGCGGTGAAACGGCAGAACTTGCGACGACGGAAATAACGTGCCATATGGCTAGTCTCCAGTATCTATCAAATCAATCTGCTCGGCATGCAGAACCATTTTGCTCAGGCCGTTCTTTGCCTTGTGGCAAGAGATGAACCCCTGAACGATTACTGCGCTACCGACCGTTAAACTGTGAGTAATGGCCTGGTTTTCGTGTCCGCTAATAATAACGGGCATTTGGCACCACGCCTGCCGGTGAAACCCGGCTTCCTCTTGCACAGAACGATGCTCAAGCACGAACTGGCAATGCGGAATTCCTGATGGACTGACCTTTCGAAGGGGAGCCCTGCATACGATGCCGGACAACGCCAGACGGTTGGTCATCAGAAATTACTCTTCAGAATCCCCAGCATCAGAATCATCTGCGGTTTCGTTTGCGAAATCATCGCGACGCTCACGGCGCTCGTCTTTCGCTTTAACCATCGGAGATGCTTCGGTAACTGCGTTTTTGGTACGCATAACCATGCTGCGGATAACGGCATCGTTGAAGCGGAAGGTAGTTTCCAGCTCATCGATCACTTCCTGCGGCGCTTCAACGTTCATCAGAACGTAGTGTGCTTTGTGCAGTTTGTTGATCGGGTAAGCCAACTGACGGCGGCCCCAGTCTTCCAGACGGTGGATCGTACCTTCTGCACCAGTGATGGCAGCAGAGTAACGCTCGATCATACCCGGAACCTGTTCGCTCTGGTCAGGATGGACCATAAAAACGATTTCGTAATGACGCATCGAATTGCTCCTTACGGATTATTCAGCCTCCTGTCTGGGTCAGCCGAGGCCCGGGGAGGCAAGGAACGTGTTAAAGGTCGGCTGAAAAATTGACGCGTTATAATACTTGCGCGCCCCAGGAAACTCAAGCTGATTGCACAAATAATTCGCACAAAGCGTAAAGCTGGTCTAAGTGGGTGATTTAAAATTAATCGCATCAGGAAGCGTTGTTTTTTTGAACAACTGCATCAGAAATGGTCACGCATCCCCGCCGGATGAATGATTACACTTTAATCAGAGATCACTTGAATTAAAGAAGGAGCATCCCCCCTTTCGCAGCATGCAGTCGTGGAGCGCATATCATGAAAAAAATCGCAGTAGCCATAATGGCGGCGCTTTTGCTCAGTGCAAACGCGATGGCAGCCATCAAACTAGACGGCCGACAGGCCAGAAACATGGATGATGTGCAAAGCTTGGGCGTAATCTATATCAACCATAATTTCGCCACTGAAAGCGAAGCAGATCAGGCACTAAACGAAGAGACCGATGCCCGGGGCGCAACCTATTACCACGTGATGTTAACTCGTGAGCCCGGCAGCAACGGCAACATGCACGCCAGTGCAGATATCTACCGGTAACGCTTTAACGCTAGCACCAGGAAAGACAACAACGAGAACATAGCCATAGTTGACGTTGCCCCCTGCCCGGGGGCTTTTTTTGTGAATGGCTCCGGAATACCACCGGTTACAACTGTTTTTGGTATTCCAGAGCACTTATTCACTTCTGCCCGTAGTAGGCATTCGGGCCGTGCTTGCGCATGAAATGCTTGTTCATCAGGTAATCATCAATGCCCTGAAGCTGTGGATTAATGTCGCGAGCAATCCACGCCATTTTAGCCACCTCCTCCATCACGACAGCATTATGTACCGCGTCGTGGGCATCTTTACCCCAGGCGAACGGACCGTGCTGGTACACCACAATCCCCGGCGTATGCAGCGGTTCAGCTTCACCCAGCGTTTCGATAATCACCTTACCGGTGTTACGTTCGTACTCCCCTTCTACTTCAGCCTGCGATAATACCCGCGTGCAGGGAATGTCACCGAAGAAGTAGTCCGCATGCGTCGTGCCCAGCGCCGGGATGGGTAACCCCGCCTGTGCCCAGGCGGTGGCGTGCGTGGAGTGGGTATGCACAACACCACCCAGTGACGGATAACGCTGGTACAGCGCCAGGTGGGTAGCCGTGTCCGAAGAGGGCCGCCATTTGCCCTCAACGACGTTTCCTTCGAGGTCGACCACCACCATATCGTCAGCTTTCATGGTGTCATACGCCACGCCGCTCGGCTTGATCACAACCAGACCTTGTTCGCGGTCGATGGCGCTCACGTTGCCCCAGGTGAACGTCACCAGGCCATAGCGTGGCAGATCCATATTGGCCTCAAAGACCTGCTGTTTCAGCTTAAGCATGTGCAACCTCCAGCAAACCCGCCCGCGCCATCCGCTCGCGCACCCAGTCCCGCGCTTTTGCCACTTCCGTGGCCGGGTCGTCAGACGTTTCGCTCCACATCTCAATCAGGTACGGCCCGCAATAGCCTGTCTGTTTGAGCGTTTCGAAGCACCGTTCGAAATCCACCACCCCGGTGCCGAACGGTACGTTTTTAAACACGCCAGGACGGGTATCTTTAACGTGCACCGCCACGATATGTCCGATGCCCGCCTGCAGCTCCATCTGCACGTCGTTATCCCACGCCGACAGGTTGCCGATATCAGGATAAAGCTGGAACCAGGGGTTATTCAGATAGTGCGCGTAGCCCAGCGCCTTGCTGATGGAGTTCATCAACGGGTAGTCCATGATCTCCATCGCCAGCGTGACCTGCGCGCGGCTTGCCATCTCAACGCTCTCTTTCAGGCCGTCACGGAAACGACGGCGCGTTTCATCGTTGGCTTCCTGATAGTAAACGTCATAACCCGCCAGCTGGATCACGCGGATGCCGACATCCTGCGCAAAGCGAATGGCTTTGCGCATAATCTCCAGCCCCTGTGCACGCACGGCATCGTCTTCACTGCCGAGCGGAAAACGACGGTGGGCGCTCAGACACATGGACGGCACGCGCACGCCGGTTTCGGCAATGGCGCTCACCAGCGCCAGGCGCTGTTCGCGGCTCCAGTCCAGGCGAGAGAGACGCTCGTCCGTCTCATCCACTGACATTTCGACAAAATCGAAACCCAGCTGTTTTGCCAGCTGTAACCGCTCCAGCCAGCACTCCCCCGCAGGGAGTGCCTTTTCATAGATGCCAAGCGGAACCTGTTTTGACAACATAACCGCTCCTTAACCCCAAAGCTGAGCGATTGAGCGTTTGAACTGACGCGCCGCTTCCACCGGAGATGCCGCGTCGCGAATGCTGCGGCCAGCAATAAAGACGTGAATAGGGATGCCCTGGAACAGCGGCAGATCTTCCAGTGCCAGGCCACCGGTGACGGTGACTTTAAAGCCCATATCCGCCAGACGTTTGATGGCGCTGATATCGGCTTCTCCCCACGCCACGCCTGCGGCCTGAGCATCGCGGCTGCGGTGGTAAACCACCTGCTGGATGCCCGCGTCGCGCCACTCCTGCGCCTGCTCCCAGGTCCAGAAGCCGGTCAGTTCAATCTGCACGTCGCCGTTAAACTCTTTTGCCACGTCCAGCGCACCTTTGGCGGTGTTGATATCTGCGCAGCAGATCACGGTGACCCAGTCGGCGTTGGCTTCGAAGCACATGCGGGAGAGGATTTTGCCTGCGTCGGCAATTTTGGCATCCGCCAGCACGATTTTGTGCGGATAGAGCGCCTTCAGGTCACGAACGGCGCGCACGCCTTCGCCCACGCACAGAATGGTCCCCACTTCGATGATATCCACCTCTTCCGCAATCAGGCGGGTGGTTTCGTAAGCGTGAGACAGCGTCTGGTTATCCAGCGCAACTTGCAACATTGGTAATGACATGTTCAATTCCTCTTAAACGGCCGCCGCTGTGGCGTTATCAATTAAATCCAGTACTTCCTGCGCGGTGCGGCAGGCGCGTAAACGGTCAAAATTGGCTTCGTCATCAAACAGGTTGACGATCTGCATGATGCCCACCTCCTGGTGGGTATTGGCATCAACGGCCGCCATGGTGATCAGGATATCGACCGGGTCGTTATCTTCGTGGTTGAACACCAGCGGCGTTTTCAGCGTCACCAGTGCGAAGCCGGTTTTCTTGACGCCCTCTTCCGGGCGGCCGTGCGGCATCGCCAGGCCCGGCGCAATGACGAAATAGGGGCCGTGCTGCGCCACGCCATCCAGAATGGCCTGGTAATAGCGCGGCTCGACAACGTCCGCCTTAACCAGCAGATCCACACTCAGCTTCACCGCTTCCTGCCAGGTGCTGGCGTCGGCCTGTAAAAGGATGGAGTTATTCTCTGCCAGCGAATCACGTAGTTTCATGCGGCGTCCTTACTTCACGTCTTGTGGGAAGTGTTCTTTGATCACTTCCAGCAGTTTTGGCCCGAAATCCGCAGGCGACAGCATGTTGCGCACACCTACCACATATTTGTTGCCCGACACGCTAATCTCACCGGCAATGTGAGTTGAAGCGATGATGATGTCCGCGCCGTTCAGTTCACTTTTGTATTCACCCACTGCGCAGCTGTTCACCGTGTGGTCGATGTTTGACTGGGTTAAAAACTGGTCCACTTTCATCTTCATGATCATGGAGCTACCTTGCCCATTGCCACACACAGCCAGGATACGTACGGTCATAATCGAAACTCCTTAATGAGCAGACACTTCTGCTGTTTGTTTTTCCGCATCTTCTTCAGCTCGCAGCGAACGGCCAGCGAAGAACATATAAGCCAGAGCAATCAGGATGATGACGGCCATAAAGACCAGACCGACGGAGGCAAAGCCCTGCATCATCGGCGGTGCCAGAATTGACCAGTCCGCCATGCCCATCCAGGCGCTCATACCGGTGAGCTTGACCGCCCACACGCAACCGAAGATTTCCACCATGCCCATCACCAGGCAGATCTTGAGCGCCGCTCGCCAGCCGCCGAAGTGGTTAGCAAACACGCCGATGGTGGCGTTGGAGAAGAACATCGGGATAAAGCCAGGAATAATCAGGATTGAGGAGCCGCAGCCGACCAGGATGCCCACCGCAATCAGCTGGCCGATGGTGCCCCACATAAAGCCCCAGACGACGGCGTTTGGCGCAAAGCTATAGATAGCCGCACAGTCAATCGCCAGTACCGCACCAGGGATCAGGCGCTGGGAGATGCCGTTGAAGGCTTCCGACAGCTCGGCGACGAACATACGCACGCCCTGAGTGATGATAAAAATCGCCACCGCGAAGGAGAAACCGGTCTGCAGGATATAGACCGTCCAGTGGGTTTTACCCGCCATCGCCTGCACGACATCAATGCCGAAAGAGAGCAGAATGGCGCCGAAGAAGATGGTCATCACAATCGCGGTTGAAACGATGTTGTCGTGGAAGATATTCAGCCAGCCAGGTAGCTTAAGGTCTTCAACGCTCTCTTCTTTTTTACCCAGGTACGGCGCAACTTTATAAGCAAGCCAGGCGGCAAACTGCTGCTGGTGACCGATGGAGAAACCGCAGCCGTCGGTCACTATCTGCGTTGGCTTGTACATCATGTTGGAGGTGATACCCCAGTAGAGCGAGACCAGCACCGCGGTGCAGATAATCGTGGTCCACATTGGGTAGCCGAAGATATAGAGAGAAACCGCGATCAGCCCAGCCTGCTGGAACATGATATGCCCGGTAAGCATGATGGTGCGAATACCGGTAATGCGGCGCAGCAGCACATAAATGATGTTGAGCGCCAGCGCGAGCAGGACCGCATAACCCACCCAGCTGTAGGCATCACCCATGCGATCGATGGTCGCCATCATGGAGGCGTAGGTATCAGAGATCGCGCCGTTGATGCCATACACCTCAGACATTTTGGCGACGACCGGCTTAAAGGTGCTGGTCAGAATGCCTGACCCCGCCTGCAACAGCATGAAACCAATAATGGTTTTGATGGTTCCTTTAATAATCACGCTCACGCTTTTGCGCAGCAGGATATAACCTAGGCACGTCACGATGCCCAGCAGCAGCGGGGCGTTGGTCATTACCTGATTAAAGAAAACGGTAAAGACGTTGTAGAGGATCTCCATAACTCTCTCCAGAAATGAGAACACGAGGGGCAATCCCTGTGTGGTTGGTGCCATCACTCTATTAATCACAAATAATCACCACAAGATTGCATTTGATTATTTGTGACGCATCACGCAATTTATTTCCATGCTGTTAGTAATGATTTTCACTACCGTACCACAGGAATAAATTAATCCTTACAATTCATTAGATTAATGATTGATACACGATAATCTAACAAGTAATTCGTGGAGAGTCCGTGAGGTCGGGCAGATAAAATTACTCATTTTCACCATTGCAAAGCACGTCAAATAGTGCCAGCATTAATCATAACAAATCACCATATGATTACTTTTGATTAAAACCAGGAGTCAAAACGATGAGTAAAGTGAAATCCATTACCCGTGAATCATGGATTCTGAGCACCTTTCCGGAATGGGGTAGCTGGCTGAACGAAGAGATCGAGCAGGAACAGGTTGCTCCTGGCACGTTTGCAATGTGGTGGCTGGGCTGCACCGGTATATGGTTGAAATCTGAAGGCGGTGCCAATATCTGCGTCGATTTCTGGTGCGGCACCGGCAAACAGAGCCACGGTAATCCGCTGATGAAAAAAGGCCATCAGATGCAGCGTATGGCTGGTGTGGAAAAACTGCAGCCGAACCTGCGCACCACGCCGTTTGTGCTTGATCCTTTTGCCATTCGTCAGATCGACGCCGTTCTCTCTACCCACGATCACAACGATCATATCGACGTGAACGTGGCGGCAGCGGTAATGCAAAACTGTGCGGACGACGTGCCGTTTATCGGGCCGCAAACCTGTGTAGACCTCTGGATTGGCTGGGGCGTGCCGAAAGAGCGCTGCATCGTCATGAAGCCTGGCGACGTGGTGAAAATCAAAGACATTGAAATCCACGCGCTGGATGCCTTTGACCGTACCGCGCTGATTACCCTGCCGGTCGATCAGAAAGCCGCAGGCGTGCTGCCAGACGGTATGGACGAGCGTGCGGTGAACTACCTGTTCAAAACGCCGGGCGGTTCTCTGTACCACAGCGGTGACTCCCACTACTCCAACTATTACGCGAAGCACGGCAACGAACATCAGATTGACGTGGCGCTGGGCTCGTACGGCGAAAACCCGCGCGGCATCACCGACAAAATGACCAGCGCCGATATGCTGCGCATGGCGGAAGCGCTCAACACCAAAGTGGTGATCCCGTTCCACCATGATATCTGGTCAAACTTCCAGGCCGATCCGCAGGAAATCCGCGTGCTGTGGGAGATGAAAAAAGACCGCCTGAAGTACGGCTTCAAGCCATTTATCTGGCAGGTAGGCGGCAAGTTCACCTGGCCTCTGGACAAAGACAATCTCGAGTATCACTACCCACGCGGTTTCGATGATTGCTTCACCATTGAGCCAGATCTGCCGTTCAAGTCCTTCCTCTGATTATGTGGCCACATCGCCAGACCCTGTGTCTGGCGATTTCATATTTCTTTTAGTAATTTCACGCTATTTCAAATATCATCTTTTCAAATCAATTCTTATCGGAATAGCTCATGACGGAAGCGCAACGGCATCAAATTTTACTGGAACTCCTGGCGCAAACAGGGTTTATCACCGTCGAGAAAGTGATCGAACGTTTAGGGATTTCCCCGGCGACCGCGCGGCGTGACATTAATAAGCTGGATGAGAGCGGTAAGCTGAAGAAAGTCCGCAACGGCGCGGAAGCCATCAGCCAGCAGCGCCCACGCTGGACGCCGATGAATATCCACCAGGCGCAGAATCATGATGAAAAAGTACGGATTGCCAGAGCAGCGTCGCAGCTGGTGAACCCGGGTGAGAGTGTCGTCATCAACTGCGGCTCCACGGCGTTTCTGCTGGGCCGTGAAATGTGCGGCAAGCCGGTGCAAATCATTACCAACTACTTACCGCTCGCCAACTACCTGATCGATCAGGAACATGAGAGCGTCGTGATCATGGGCGGCCAGTACAACAAAAGCCAGTCCATCACGCTCAGCCCTCAGGACAGCGAAAACAGTCTTTATGCCGGACACTGGATGTTTACCAGCGGCAAAGGCCTGACGGTGGATGGTTTATATAAAACCGATATGCTGACCGCGATGGCGGAACAAAACATGCTCAACGTAGTGGGCAAACTCGTTGTACTGGTGGACAGCAGCAAAGTCGGTGAACGCGCAGGCATGCTGTTCAGCCGCGCAGAACAGATCGACATGGTCATCACCGGCAAAGGGGCGAACCCCGAGATCCTCCAGAAGCTGGAAGATCAAGGGGTAAAAGTCCTGCGGGTTTAAAGATGCTGGCGGAAAAACGCCACCGTAGCGTCCAGCGCCGTTGGCGTGATGCGGTGGCGAACGCCCGACTCCCACAAACAGGTCAGATTACCGTCCAGTCCTTCATTTATTAACGCCTGCTGCAGACGGAAGGTTCCATCGGGCGGGACCACATCATCCGCATCACCGTGCCACAGCAGCAGTGGGCGATCGGCCAGGCGCGGCAGTGCCCGGGACACTTCCCACTCTGCCAGCATCGCCGTAATTTCCGTTAAATCCTGAGGGGGAAAAAGCGTCTTCGCCAGCGAGGTAAAATAGCCCGAGCCCATCAGACAGGCGACAGACCGCACTTCTGGATGATGCGTCATAATCCCCAGCGCCGTCATGCCGCCCATCGACGCCCCGGCCACTGCCAGCCGATTGTCGGCCACCAGCCCGGCTTCATAGAGCGCATCGCGCAACCCGGCAAACTCGGTCAGGCTGCCGTGCAGAATGTGCCAGAACTGCCCAAACCGCGCATGTTCACCGCCCGTGAAGCGCGCGCCGTGGTCAGGCGCATCCGGCATCACCACGCGAAAACCCGCCTGCGCCAGCGCCACCGCAAAATAACTGTAAACCAGCTTCGATGAGGTAAACCCATGATAAAAAACCACAACAGGCAGCGGTTTATCACGTTTCCCCGCCGGTACGGCGTGTAAAATTTCATGGTCGCCGAGAGGGCGTATTTCAATTTCAATCATTGTCGACCCTGTACGAATGAATGATTCATAATGTTGAGAACTGGATTACGGTTTGACGCTATTTTCATTCGAAAATTACGTCCCAGATAACACTTCGGGAACATTCCCCCAAAACTAAATTCGCAGACAACTACACTATGGCTAACAGGAAACGAGATATGGTTATGCACAGGTTTGCTGCTTTATTGCTGGCGTTGCTGCTCAGTGGCTGTAGCGCCCTGCAGGGAACACCGCAACCCGCTCCCCCGGTTGCCGATCATCCGCAGGAGATTCGTCGTAATCAGACGGAAGGATTACAGCGAATGGGCACCGTCTCCGCGCTGGTTCGCGGTTCGCCGGATGACGCAGAAGACGCAATAAAGGCACAAGCCGTCGCCGCCAAAGCAGATTATTACGTCATTATTATGATCGACGAAACCATCATAACGGGAAAGTGGTATTCACAGGCAATTTTGTACCGTAAATAATGGTTTACCTTTGAACGACATTTACACTGCTTTGCGTCCATAGACATTTTCCTGTCCACAATAAACTCCATGCCAGCGACAAGGAATGGGAGTTTATTCGCGAAGGATTGCCCGGCGGATACCGGAAATATGTGAAATGGAGCTGACGATGAAACGAACTCTTGCTTTGACCTCTCTGTTGCTCTCTGCAGGCCTTGTGAGCACCACCGCGCAGTCAGCAGAATTCGCCAGTGCGGATTGCGTAACAGGTCTGAATGAAATAGGCCAAATCTCCGTCAATAACATTTCGGGGAGCCCGCAAGACGTTGAACGTATCGTGGCTTTAAAGGCCGATGAGCAGGGTGCGTCATGGTATCGCATCATCCAGATGCAGGAAGATAACCACATCGACCACTGGCGGGTACAGGCCATTCTCTACGTGTAAAATCCCTCCTGATAAAAGCCACTTATTTTTAGTGGCTTTTCGTTTTTGCAAATTTTTTATCTTTTATAAAACCGCACAAAAACAATTAAATAACATTTTGTTACATTAATTCAGTAAACGTAATCCCCGCTCTGCCGTTGAAGAACCATACCTTTTCAATGATGAGCAATTTATGATCAATTTTTTCCGCCGTGCGGGCCTGGGAACAAAGCTGTCGCTGCTGACTGGCGTCAGTGTCGCCACGCTGTTTCTGCTTTTCACTTTCCTGCTCAGCCAAAAAGCCAGCCAGCAGCTTGAAGCCCTTGCGGTCGAAGATCTGCATAATCAGTCCACCGGTATGGTCGACATGGTGCAGATGTTTAATACCAGCCTGAGCGAGGAAGTCGAAAGCTACACCAGGTTGTTTACGACATTTCTGCCCCAGCCGTTTAGCGTCGATACTCAGCAGACCCGGACCATTAACGGGCTGACCGTTCCCCTGCTGAAAGGGGGCGACGCTGAGCTCCATGAAAACACGACGTTTTCTGATGACTTTCTGAATCGTACGGGAGCAATTTCCACGCTGTTTGTTCGCAGCGGTAACGACTTCATTCGCGTTGCCACATCCCTGCGCAAAGAGAATGGGGAGCGCGCTATGGGGACAGTTCTGGATAACACCAGCCCGGCGTTTGCCTCTGTCACTAAAGGCGAGGTGTACCGAGGTCTGGCGCTCCTGTTTGGCAAGCGCTACATCACCCAGTACCAGCCCGTGAAGAACAGTGAAGGTCAGGTTATCGGGATTATCTTTGTTGGGGTGGATATCAGTCACTCCTGGAACGTCATGCGCGAGAAAATCCTCAACCGCCGCCTGGGCGAGAGCGGGCACTTCTTTGTGCTGGACCGCAGCAGCGGCAAAACGCGCGGTCAGTACCTGTTTCACGCCAGCGAAGAGGGAAAACAGCCGAAGTGGGACGGCGCGACCCAACAGCAATTGCTGAGCGACTCCTCCGGCACGCT
The DNA here is from genome assembly GCF_039718975.1 of Enterobacter chuandaensis. Classification (NCBI taxonomy): domain Bacteria; kingdom Pseudomonadati; phylum Pseudomonadota; class Gammaproteobacteria; order Enterobacterales; family Enterobacteriaceae; genus Enterobacter; species Enterobacter chuandaensis. The sequence continues at coordinate 501,617 of NZ_CP097173.1, read as the reverse complement.
GGAGCGCGTAAGCGAAGATGGCCGCACGCTGAAAATGGCCTATACCCCGCTGCCGGGCTGGAACTGGACCATCGTCGGTGAAGTGGATAAATCGGTCCTGCTCTCCAACGTTAACGCCATGCGCGACCGTTTCCTGCTGGCAGGCGTAGCGTTATCTGCCCTCTTCGCGGGCCTGTTTGTGGTACTCATCCGCCGAATGCTGACCCGCCCGCTGCGAAACGTGATCGAACTGGCCCGCCAGTATGCCGCAGGGGATTTGCGATCCAGCCTGCCCGTCACCCGTCAGGATGAGGTCGGTCAGCTGGTTGATGCCATCAACGGTATTGGCGAGGGGCTGCAAAAAATTGTCCTGCAGGTGCGTGAAGCCGCGGGCGAGATCCATTTGGGCACCAATGCGCTGGCTTCCGATACCGGCGAGATTTCAGAGCAAATTAACAAGCAGGCCAGCAGCGTTGAAGAGACCTCCGCCAGCATGGAACAACTGGCCGCGACCGTGCAGCAAAATGCCGCCAACATGGAGCAAACGCAGCAGCTGGTCGGTGAAACCTCACGCGCGGTTCATCAGGGTGGCGAGACGGTCACCCATGCGGTTGCCACGATGGATGACATTCGCGAAGCGTCAAAACGCATTGAAGACATTACCCGCGTGATCGAATCCATCGCCTTCCAGACCAACATTCTGGCGCTGAATGCGGCGGTAGAAGCGGCACGCGCAGGCGAGCACGGAAAAGGGTTTGCGGTGGTCGCGCAGGAAGTTCGCGCCCTGGCAGGGCGCAGCGCCAACGCGGTGAAAGAGATTGAACAGCTGATTGGCGATACGCTGCGAAAAGTGAGCGAGGGCCACGCGCTGTCAGAACAGACGCGTCTGGCGATGGACTCTATCATCGTTCATATCGATAACATCAGCCAGCTGGTCACGGAGATTAACCACGCATCACGCGAGCAGTCCGCCGGGATTGGCCAGGTGAATCTGGCCATGACCCACATTGGCGAAGCGTCACATATCAACGCCGATCGCGTCTCGCGCAGCGAGCAAACCGCACACACGCTGCGCGAGAAAGGGTCACACCTCACCCAACTGGTGAGCCTGTTCCAGCTTAAGCGCTAGCCCACCCTGCCCGTGGCGCGCAGCAGCAGATCGTTACGCACCTGCTCGTTCATTAGCGTACCGCCACGGGTATCCAGCATCATGCGGCACCACGCCTGCGCCACGGGAGGCGATGCGTGCCGCAGCATCTGACTTCCAGCACCCAGTAAAAAGAGTTGCTGCGCGATCTCCCTCCCCTGCGCCTCCTGTGGTTTACGCAGCTTCTGCTGTAACTGCCGCCAGCTGCGATCGAAATGTCTGTCCTGCCCTTTGACCTGAGCAAACTCATCGGCAAGCAGGTCGTGGATCCCTGGCTGCTTCGCCAGCACGCGCAGCACGTCCAGGCACATGATATTTCCCGATCCTTCCCAGATGCTGTTCACCGGCATCTCGCGATACAGGCGGGGAAGCTCACTCTCCTCGCAGTACCCAATGCCGCCCAGCGCCTCCATCGCCTCCGCCACAAACGGGATGCCCGCTTTGCACACGCTGAATTTTGCGGCCGGGGTGAAAAGCCGCGCCCAGGCAGCCTCCTGCGGGTCGGTGCGGTTGTCCCACGCCCGGGCCAGACGGAACAGCAGCGCCGTGTGCCCCTCCAGCACCAGCGCCATACGGCTCAGTACTTCACGCATTAACGGCTGATCGATGAGGTTTTTGCCGAAGGTCTGCCGCTGATGGGTATGATAAAGCGCCACCGAGAGCGCCCGACGCATCAGCCCATGGCTGCCAAGGGCGCAGTCGAAGCGCGTCAGCCCGCCCATCTTCAGGATCTGCCGCACGCCTTCTCCCTCTTCACCCAGCAGCCAGCCGGAGGCATCAAGGAACTCCGCCTCGCTGCTGGCGTTCGAGCGGTTGCCGAGCTTGTCTTTCAGACGTTCCAGCCGTACGGCGTTGCGCTGGCCGTCGGGTAAGAAACGCGGGACAAAAAAGCAGGACAAACCGCCTTTCGCCTGCGCCAGCACCAGATGTGCATCACTCTGCGGCACGGAGAAAAACCATTTGTGGCCCACCAGCCGGTAGCTGCCATCGCTGCATTTTTCCGCTTTGGTGGTATTGCTGAGCACATCTGAGCCGCCCTGTTTTTCCGTCATCCCCATGCCGATCAGCAGGCCGCGTTTTTGCGCGCCCGGGGCGAGATGGGGATCGTAGCGATCGCTCATCAGCGGCGTTAACCAGTCATGAAACGGTTTGGGCAGCGACTGTTGCAACAGCGGCGTGGCGGCGAAGGTCATGGTCACCGGGCATAACGTCCCCGCTTCAACCTGAGCATGGAGCACGAAGCGCGCGGCCCTGGCGACGAAAGAGCCTTTTCGCGCCTCCTCCTCCCACGCCAGATTGTGAACCCGGTTAGCGCAGAGTCCCTGCATCAGAAGATGCCAGGCGGGGTGAAAGCGAACGTCATCAAGCCGCTCTCCCGTGGCGTCGTAACGCAGCAGCTCCGGCGGGTTAACGTTCGCCAGCCTGCCCAGCTCCAGCGACTCCGCCGTGCCTAACTGTTGTCCGATGCTGGCAAGAAGATCCATATCCCACTCGGCTCCCTCGCGCGCAACCGCGTCGCGCAGGGCGCAGTCAGAGAGGAAAAGGTTACTGTTAGAGAGTGGAGCGGGTTGATTAAAAACGGTATGGGTCTGCCAGTGCATGCTGTCTCCCTCCTTTCATTGGCAATATGTACAAGTATGGACAGAGGGCTTGCGCGCTGCATGGGAGGGGAGTCACAGGACGACGATCGCATTGATATCATTCGTGAAATAGCTCACAGAACATAAGAATAAACTATTTCATTACTCCGCTTATGCTGAATAATTTATTCTTACCCCGTCTTTGTGAGGTCGTTATGCAACAGGATGCGCACAAGCGTGCATTAATTGCAGGCTCTATTGGTAACTTTATCGAGTGGTATGAGTTTGCGGTCTACGGTTTTCTGGCAACCGTGATTGCGAAAAACTTCTTCCAGCTTGAGGGGGAAGCGGCACTCACCAGCCTGATCCTCACCTGGGCCTCGTTCGCCATCGCCTTCTTCTTCCGCCCGCTTGGCGCGGTGGTCTTTGGCCGCATTGGTGACAGGATTGGCCGGAAGCCGACGCTGATCGTTGTGCTGGTGCTGATGACGCTCGCCACCACGGCCATCGGCATCGTGCCCGTCTACGCCACCATCGGCATTGCCGCGCCGCTGATGATTACGCTGCTGCGCATCCTGCAGGGGCTTTTCGCGGGGGGCGAGTACGGCGGAGCCGTCTCACTGATGACGGAATTCGCCCCGCGCGGCAAGCGCGGGCTGTACGGCGCGTGGCAATCCTTTACCGTGGCGCTCGGGCTGTTAGCGGGCGCTGGCATTGTGGCGCTGCTCTCCGCCCTCCTCACGCCTGAAGCCCTGCACGACTGGGGCTGGCGCATTCCGTTCTTCCTTGCGCTGCCGATGGGCGCGGTGGCGCTATGGCTACGGGTGAGTATGGAAGAGACGCCAAGCTTTGTGCAGCAGAAGGAAAAACCGGTTATTGCTCAGGCCAGTACATCCGCCACGCTCAAAATCATCCTGATGGGCATTGGCCGCGTGATGGTCTGGTCCGCGGCGGGTTATACCTACCTCGTGATCATGCCGACCTATCTGCAGTCGGCGCTGCATACCGGGTTTAACCAGGCGCTGCTGATCGCGGTGATTTCTAACCTTGGTTTTGCGCTCACCATCATTCCATCGGGCATACTGAGCGACAGGATCGGGCGGCGCACGGTGATGATCATCGCCACCGCGCTGCTGCTGGTCCTTGCCCTGCCGCTGCTGAAAATTTTGCAGGCGGAGTCCAGCGCGCTGGCGGTGAAGGCGATTGTGGTGTTGATTGCGGGCGGTCTGGTGGGGATGCTCGCAGGGCCGGGGCCGGCAATGCTGTCTGAGATGTTCCCGACGCGCGTGCGCTATACGGGGCTTGGGCTGGCCTATTCTCTGTCGAACGCGATTTTCTCGGGCTGCGCGGGATTGATTATTACCGGGCTGATTAAAGAGACGGGCAATCTGGATATTCCGGCGTACTACGTGATGGCAACGGCGGTAGTGAGTATTTTCGCGCTGATGACGCTGAGGAAGGATGACCATTTGCGGTCGCTGGAGGAGTGAGGCTGTCACCGTCTGGTGCCCTCACCACCCCGACCCTATCCCACGGGGAGAGGGAGAAAACACTAAAGGCCGTCCTGTGGACGGCCTTGCTGTTTATTCTCCCCGCTGACGCACCGCTTCAAACAGGCAGATACCCGTCGCAACGGAAACGTTCAGGGACGAGACGCTGCCCGCCATCGGGATGCTGATCAGCTCGTCGCAGTGCTCGCGGGTCAGACGACGCATGCCTTCGCCTTCCGCCCCCATCACCAGCGCCAGACGGCCGGTCATTTTGCTCTGATAAAGGGTATGATCCGCTTCACCGGCGGTGCCGACGATCCAGATGTTCTCTTCCTGCAGCAGACGCATGGTGCGCGCCAGGTTGGTCACGCGGATCAGCGGAACGTTTTCCGCCGCGCCGCAGGCCACTTTCTTCGCCGTCGCGTTCAGCTGCGCGGAGCGGTCTTTCGGCACGATCACCGCATGCACGCCCGCCGCATCGGCGCTACGCAGGCACGCGCCGAGGTTATGCGGATCGGTGACGCCATCCAGGATCAGGAAGAACGGATTATCCAGCTCGGCAATCAGATCCGGGAGATCGTTCTCCTGATACTGACGACCCGGCTTCACGCGGGCAATGATCCCCTGGTGAACCGCACCTTCGCTTTTCTCATCCAGGAACTGGCGATTTGCCAGCTGGATCACCACGCCCTGCGCTTCCAGCGCGTGGATCAGCGGCATCAGACGCTTATCTTCACGCCCTTTCAGAATAAACACTTCCTGAAAACGCTCCGGTGCGCGCTCGAGAAGGGCCTGCACCGCGTGGATGCCGTAAATCATTTCACTCATTGATGGTTCTCGTAATAAGTATTTCCCCTCTCCCGGTTGGGGAGAGGGTCAGGGTGAGGGGAGAATTACTCCGCCTGCTTTTTCTTGGCTGCGCGCTTCGCTTTTGTTGCGGCAGCAATTTTTTGCGTCTTCGCGGAAGGCTTTTTCGCTGAGCGAGCCTCTTTCTTCGCCGCCTTTGGCTTCTGCTTCTTCTCGCCGCGGAACGCGCTGTCCGGCTCGAAGTTTACCTTTTTGCCCGCCTGGCGACGTTTACCGCTCGCTTTGCCGTTTCCGCCTTTTTTCGCCCTTTCACGCTCGGTTTTACCCACGTTACGCGGCGCGCGCTCGCTGGAGATCAGGCTGAAGTCGATTTTACGGTCGTCCATATTCACGGCTTCCACCTTCACTTCCACGCGGTCGCCCAGACGGTAGGTCTGGCCGCCAGACTCGCCAATCAGGCGCTGGCCAACCTGATCGAAGCGGTAGTAGTCGTTATCCAGGCTGGAGACGTGCACCAGACCGTCAATGAACAGCTCGTCCAGACGAACGAAGAAACCAAAGCCGGTCACGCTGGCAATCACGCCCTTAAAGACGTTGCCCACCTGGTCCAGCATAAAGTCACACTTCAGCCAGTCCGCTACGTCTCGCGTGGCTTCATCAGCACGGCGCTCGGTCATGGAGCAGTGCTGACCCAGCTGCAGCATCTCTTCCATCGAGTAGTGATAGCCGCCGGTTTCGGTGGTGTTCCCTTTATGACCCTGCTCCTGCGCCAGCAGATACTTGATCGCGCGGTGCAGTGACAGATCCGGATAGCGACGGATCGGCGAGGTAAAGTGCGCGTAAGACTGCAGCGCCAGGCCGAAGTGGCCCCGGTTTTCCGGATCGTAAATCGCCTGCTTCATGGAGCGCAGCAGCATCGTCTGCAGCATTTCTGCGTCAGGACGATCGCTAATGGATTCCAGCAGCTCGGCGTAATCGCGCGGCTCAGGCTTATTGCCGCCCGGCAGCTCCAGACCGAGTTCAGCCAGCACAGAACGGAACGCGGTGATGGCTTCCGTAGACGGCTTATCGTGAATACGGAACAGCGCAGGCTCTTTCGCTTTCTCAACGAAACGCGCCGCCGAGATGTTCGCCAGGATCATACACTCTTCGATCAGCTTGTGCGCATCATTACGCTGGGTCTGCTCGATACGTTCAATACGACGCTCGGCGTTGAAGATGAACTTCGCTTCTTCACTCTCAAACGAGATCCCGCCGCGCTCTTCGCGCGCCTGATCCAGCGTTTTATAGAGGTTATGTAGCTCTTCAATATGTTTGACCAGCGGCGCATATTGCTCACGAAGATCCTGATCGCCCTGCAGCATATGCCAGACCTTGGTGTAGGTCAGACGCGCGTGAGAGCTCATCACCGCTTCGTAGAATTTGTAGCCCGTTAAGCGCCCTTTGTTGGAGATGGTCATCTCACAAACCATACAGAGACGGTCAACCTGCGGGTTCAGGGAGCACAGGCCGTTGGAGAGCACTTCCGGCAGCATCGGTATTACCTGAGACGGGAAGTAAACCGAGGTACCACGGCTGCGCGCCTCGTTATCCAGCGGCGTATGCGGGCGAACGTAATAGCTGACATCCGCGATCGCGACCCACAGACGCCAGCCGCCACCGCGTTTTTTCTCGCAGTAGACGGCATCATCGAAGTCGCGGGCGTCTTCACCATCGATCGTTACCAGCGGCAGATCGCGGAGATCCACACGGCCCGCTTTAGATTCTTCAGGCACCTCTTCGCGGAGGCCGGAAATTTGTTCTTCAACCGCTTTCGGCCAGACGTAAGGAATTTCATGCGTGCGCAGCGCCATATCAACGGCCATGCCGGTGCCCATGTTGTCGCCCAGCACTTCGACGATTTTTCCGACCGCTTTGGTGCGACGGGTTGGGCGCTGGGTGAGTTCCACTACCACCACGAAGCCCATGCGCGCGCCCATCACCTCTTCAGGCGGGATGAGGATGTCGAAGCTCAGGCGGCTGTCGTCCGGCACCACGAAGCCCACGCCCGCATCGGTAAAGTAGCGGCCCACAATCTGGCTGGTTTTCGGCACCAGCACGCGAACCACGCGCGCTTCGCGGCGGCCCTTACGGTCAGCACCCAGCGGCTGCGCCAGGATCTGGTCGCCGTGGATACACATCTTCATCTGTTCAGATGAAAGGTACAGGTCGTCTTTACGGCCTTCCACGCGCAGGAAGCCGAAGCCGTCACGGTGACCAATAACGGTCCCTTTCAGCAGATCGAGGCGTTCTGGCAGCGCGTAGCACTGGCGGCGGGTAAAGACCAGCTGCCCGTCACGCTCCATCGCGCGCAGGCGGCGGCGAAGGGCTTCAATTTGCTCTTCGCCTTCAATGTTTAATTCAACGGCAAGTTCTTCACGATTGGCGGGTTTTTCGCGTTTTGTTAAGTGTTCAATGATGAACTCGCGGCTGGGAATAGGATTCGCGTATTTTTCGGCTTCGCGTTCCTGGAAAGGATCGTGTGACATGTCGGTTCCTCCGTTGTCAGCTCCGGTGGAAATTTTCTTCATTCCACCAGCAATAATTTATAAAGCGGTTGATTCTCTTCAACCAAATCGGCCAGCGTGTAGTTATCCAGTTCCTTGAGAAAACTTTGCACGGCCTTAGAAAGCGCCTGTTTCAGGCGACAAGCGGGCGTGATGTGGCAGAACTCGCTGCTGCAGTTCACCAGAGACAACGGCTCCAGCTCACGTACCACATCCCCGATACGAATACTCTGTGCCGGTTTACCAAGACGGATCCCTCCATTCTTCCCGCGGACGGCAGCAACGTATCCGGCACGGCTAAGTTGATTGATTATTTTGACCATATGATTACGGGACACACCGTACACCTCTGTCACTTCAGAGATACTGGTCATCTTCCCATCGGGTAACGACGCCATGTAAATCAGCGCGCGTAAGCCGTAATCGGTGAAACTTGTTAACTGCACATCAACCTCAGGAAAAAGGGAAAACGCGGTTTAACCGCAGAGATATTCATTAATGATGATAAACCAGCCAGATAGTTAGCGGCTAATTTATTTGACAGACGGGGCGAAAAAGCGGAGATCCAGGAGCGGTCGCCGGATGGCGCTACGCTTATCCGGCCTGCGGGTTTCCCCGCAGGCCGGCAGTCACGAAGATTATGCGTCGAACGGGTCGCGCAGGATCATCGTTTCAGTACGATCCGGGCCGGTAGAAATAATATCGATCGGCACTTCGGTCAGTTCTTCAATACGCTTGATGTAATCCAGCGCCGCCTGTGGCAGGCCGCTACGCTCTTTCACACCGAAGGTAGTCTCAGACCAGCCCGGCATGGTTTCGTAGATTGGCTCAATGCCTTCCCAGTCGTCAGCAGCCAGCGGAGTGGTGGTCACTTCGCGACCATCTGGCATACGGTAGCCTACGCAGATTTTCACTTCTTTCAGGCCGTCCAGCACGTCCAGCTTGGTCAGGCAGAAGCCAGACAGGGAGTTGATCTGCACTGCGCGACGCACGGCAACCGCATCCAGCCAGCCGGTACGACGACGACGACCGGTGGTCGCGCCGAACTCGTTACCCTGCTTGCACAGGAACTCGCCGGTTTCATCAAACAGCTCGGTCGGGAATGGACCTGCACCCACGCGAGTGGAGTATGCTTTGATGATGCCCAGAACGTAATCCACATAACGCGGGCCCAGGCCGGAGCCCGTTGCCACGCCACCAGCGGTGGTGTTAGAGGAGGTGACGTACGGATAGGTACCGTGGTCGATATCCAGCAGCGTCCCCTGCGCACCTTCGAACATGACGAAATCGCCACGCTTGCGCGCCTGGTCCAGCAGATCGGACACATCAACAACCATACCGGTCAGAATGTCTGCAATCGCCATGACGTCATCCAGCACTTTCTGGTAGTCAACAGCGTCAGCTTTGTAGAAGTTCACCAGCTGGAAGTTGTGATATTCCATCACTTCTTTCAGTTTTTCAGCGAAGGTCGCTTTGTCGAAGAGATCGCCGACGCGCAGACCGCGACGTGCAACTTTATCTTCGTAAGCCGGGCCGATACCACGACCGGTGGTGCCGATCGCTTTCGCACCACGCGCTTTTTCACGCGCGACGTCCAGCGCCACGTGATAATCCAGGATCAGCGGGCAGGCTTCGGAGAGCAGCAGACGCTCACGAACAGGGATACCACGGTCTTCCAGACCTTTCATCTCTTTCATCAGCGCAGCTGGAGACAGCACAACGCCGTTACCGATGATACTGGTGACGTTTTCGCGAAGAATGCCTGATGGAATAAGATGGAGGACGGTTTTTTCACCGTTGATTACGAGAGTATGGCCTGCGTTGTGACCGCCCTGGTAGCGTACAACATATTTAGCCCGTTCAGTCAGAAGATCAACAATCTTCCCTTTACCTTCGTCACCCCATTGGGTGCCCAGTACGACGACGTTGTTACCCATTTTTTTCAAAATCACCGTTTGCTTAAAAATGGATTCTACCATCGCTTTTTCAGATATACAGCACTTTTTGACCTCAAAATACGCCGATTGCGCCTACTTTTTGATCAGCCAATCGTTTTCCTCAACATGTAGTAGATAACGATACCTGCAACCACAAGACCGCCGCCAAAACGACGCAAAATATTATCCGGCAGTTGGCTCATCGTGGCGATCATGCGACGCCAGGCGCGCGGATAGAGCATCGGTCCGAGACCTTCCAGCACCAGAACCAGGGCCAGTGCGAGCCAGATCGTTGAATTCATTTTTAATCCTTATAAAAGAAAACCACCGCTCCGTTGGGAGCGGTGGTTTGAATACTCAAACGAGCCTGAGTTTATCGCGTTGCGTTAGTCGGCGTCTTCATATAACGGAAGAAATCGCTGTCCGGGCTGAGCACCATCACATCCTGGTTGCTCTGGAAGCTATTCTCGTAAGCACGCAGGCTACGGATAAAGGCGTAGAAGTCTGGATCCTGGCTGAACGCATCGGCGAACAGCTTCGCGGCTTCCGCATCGCCTTCACCACGCAGAATACGGCCCTGACGCTCAGACTCTGCGAGAGTCTTGGTCACTTCGTAGTCCGCTGCGGCGCGCAGTTTTTCAGCCTCTTCCTGACCCTGTGAACGGTGACGACGGGCTACCGCTTCACGCTCGGCGCGCATACGGTTGTAAATCGCCTCGGACACTTCCGCTGGCAGGTTGATCTGCTTAATACGCACGTCAACCACTTCGATACCCAGCGCAGCCATACTGTTCGGGTTGATCACCGGCACTTTACCGTTGGTTTCAGCCTGAACGCGCTCAGCCGCTTTAGCAATCGCGTCATCTGCTGCTGGCGTTTCCACTTCGTCTTCGGTGCCCGCTGTACCGGAGTTCAGCGCATCGCGCACTTCCAGAGTCAGACGACCGCGGGAGTCGGTCACGATGTCTTTCACATCCAGACGGCCAATTTCAGAACGCAGACGGTCAGAGAACTTACGTTTCAGCAGCACTTCCGCCTGAGAAACGTCACCGCCGCCCGTTGCCAGGAAGTAGCGGCTGAAATCGCTGATGCGCCATTTGATGTAAGAATCAACGATCAGGTCTTTCTTCTCTTTGGTCACGAAACGGTCAGCCTGGTTATCCATGGTCTGGATACGCGCATCCAGCGTTTTCACAGACTGAATGAACGGCACCTTGAAGTGCAGGCCCGGCTCGTAAATCACCGGACGTTTGTCGCCATCACGCACGACGCTGCTGAACTGGAACTTGATCCCACGCTCGCCCTCTTTCACCACAAAGATCGAGGTATACAGCACGACCAGTACGATGACGATGATCGCAATAACTGACTTACGCATCCTTATTCCCCCTGACGCTGGTAGTCGTTACGCTGCGCGTTAGCACGGCGTTGGTCCATAATGTCACCATCGTTCGAAGAAGGCGTTGTGTTCGCGCTTGAGCTGCCTGATGAGGCTGGCGGCAGACGCAGCAGGTTGTTGGCACCGCTGGTGTCTTTCGCTGCCGGTGCAGAACCGCCTTTCAGCATCTGATCCAGCGGCAGAACCATCAGGTTTCCACCTTTGTTGTCGTTAACCAGCACTTTGCGGGTGTGGCTCAGCACTTTTTCCATGGTCTCGATATAGAGACGCTCGCGGGTAATTTCCGGAGCCGCTTTATATTCCGGCAGGATCTTCGCGAAGCGAGCCACTTCACCCTGTGCTTCCAGGATGGTTTGCGTCTTATACGCGCGAGCTTCTTCCAGAATACGCTGCGCCTGACCGTTAGCACGCGGCTGAACTTCGTTGGTGTACGCTTCTGCCTCACGGATGTACTGCTGTTCGTTTTCACGGGCTGCAATCGCATCGTCAAATGCGGCTTTCACCTCTTCCGGCGGACGTGCGGCCTGGAAGTTGACGTCCAGCAGGGTGATACCCATGTTGTACGGACGAATGGTCTCTTCCAGCTCGCGCTGGGTATCGCTACGAATAACGGTACGACCTTCAGTCAGGATACGATCCATGGTGTATTTACCGATCACACCGCGCAGGGCGCTGTCGGTCGCCTGACGCAGGCTGTCATCGGCGCTGGTCACGCTAAACAGATAACGCTCAGGATCGGTCACGCGGTACTGCACGTTCATCTCAACGCGCACCACGTTTTCGTCAGAGGTCAGCATTACGCCGGATGCCGCCAGTTCACGGACGGACTCCACGTTGACCGCAGTCACATCGTCAATGAAGGTCGGTTTCCAGTTCAGGCCCGGCTCAACCAGATGGCTGAACTTGCCGAAACGGGTAACCACGCCGCGTTCTGCTTCTTTAATGGTGTAGAACCCGCTGGCTGCCCAGATGATTACCACCGCAGCGGCCACAATGCCCACTACGCGGCCACCCATTGGCGGGCGTGGACTCTGAGTAGAATTACCACCCGAGCCAGAACCTTTTCCTCCGCCAAGCCCACCAAGCTTTTTGCTCAGCTTGCGGAAGATATCATCCAGATCCGGCGGCCCCTGCTCGCGACCACCTTTGTTGCCATTTCCCCCAGAGTTGCCGCCTTGATTATTGCTGCTTCCCCACGGGTCGCGGTCTTGTCCGTTATTACCGGGCTGATTCCACGCCATGTATATGCTCCATATTTGTTATGCAAGGGCGAATTATTCAGGCTTCCCCTTTCTGATCAGACGATATAGTCCGCCAGCGCAGGTTCTTGTTTACAGAGGCGACGCCAGTCAACGATCGGCATACGCACCTGCATCCCCACGCTGCCGTCATCCTCCATCCACTCTTTTTCTATCGCCTGAAGCTGATAAAACCGGCTGCGCAGCCTGCCTTCCTGTGGCGGCAGTCGCAGCGTGTGCTGAGCTACCTCACCGGAAAGACGTTCTGTCAAAGCCTGGAAAAGCAGTGGCACACCAATACCGGCCTGAGCAGAAAGCCAGACCCGAATCGGTTTGTTCTCTTCATCACGGTCGATACGCGGTTCAAAATCGTCCAGCATATCGATTTTATTCATTACCAACAGCGTTGGGATCTCGTGGGCGTCGATCTCTTCAAGCACCACGTTCACCGCGTCGATGTTCTCCTGCACGCGTACGTCAGCCGCATCAATCACGTGCAGCAGCAGGGTCGCCTGACGGGTCTCCTGCAACGTCGCTTTAAACGCCGCGACCAGATCGTGCGGCAAATGACGGATAAACCCTACGGTATCCGCCAGGACTGTTTCGCCGACGTCAGCAACGTCAATACGACGCAGCGTTGGGTCCAGGGTCGCAAACAGCTGGTCTGCGGCATACACATGGGCCTCGGTTATCTGGTTAAACAGGGTAGATTTACCGGCGTTGGTATAGCCCACCAGCGACACCGTTGGGATGTCGGCTTTGGTTCGCGCCCGACGCCCCTGTTCACGCTGTTTCTCTACACGTTCCAGACGTGAGAGGATCTGGGTAATACGGCCACGCAGCAAACGGCGGTCGGTTTCGAGCTGGGTTTCACCCGGACCGCGCAAACCAATCCCGCCTTTTTGTCTTTCAAGGTGGGTCCAGCCACGCACCAGACGCGTCGCCAGATGGCGCAACTGCGCCAGCTCAACCTGCAGTTTCCCTTCATGGGTACGGGCACGCTGAGCAAAAATATCTAAAATCAATCCCGTGCGATCGATCACACGGCATTCGCAGAGAGCTTCCAGGTTGCGCTCCTGGGCTGGAGACAGCGCATGATCAAACAACACGACTGACGCGCCGGTTGCTTTTACGGCATCCGCAATTTCTACTGCTTTACCTTCACCAACAAAATACTTTGGGTGCGGCGCTTTACGGCTACCGGTAATCACCTGCATTGCTTCGACACCGGCGGAAGAGACCAGGGATTCAAACTCCTGGAGGTCTTCCATATCTTTGTCTTGCGAAAAATAGATGTGTACCAGCACCGCCTGCTCACCGGCATCATAACGGTCAAACAAGCGTAAACCTCTCTAAAAAGATCAGCGGGGAACGCAGGATCCCTGGCTCCCCGTGTGGATAACAGCCCGAAACCTTATTCGGTTTCGTCGCTGTCCTGCGCTGGCGTTGAAGAACCCTGCGCGTTGCTGCCATGATGGTAGTTACTGCCAGTGCCGCCGCCAGCGTTATTGCTGTGATGAGATACCGGACGGGACGGAACAACAGTAGAGATAGCGTGCTTGTAGACCATCTGGCTGACCGTGTTTTTCAACAGGATCACGAACTGATCGAAAGACTCAATCTGACCTTGCAGCTTAATACCATTCACCAAATAAATAGAAACTGGAACACGTTCCCGACGCAATGCGTTCAGGAACGGATCTTGTAAAGATTGCCCCTTAGCCATTCTATCTTTTCCTTATATGCTTGTTTTGTACTTAGAACCTTGCGATTCTGAAAAATTGCGCACGATACGTCTCAATTGTACACATTCAGTGAGCGATATCACCAACAACCTCAATCACGTCGTTTAACGCCTGTTGCGGTTTTTCACTGTCTAACCAGTGAACCCCCTCCCAACCGCGCAACCAGGTGATCTGGCGCTTCGCTAACTGTCTCGTGGCGCAAACACCTCGATAAACCATTTCATCGTATGAAATCTCGCCTTCAAGATACGACCACATCTGGCGGTATCCCACACAACGAACGGAAGGCATATCCGTATGCAAATCTCCACGGGCAAATAGCGCCCGCACTTCTGCTTCAAAATCTGAAGCCAACATCTGATGAAAACGCTGCTCAATTCGTTGATGGAGCAGTTCACGGCTCGCCGGGGCGATGGCGAACTGATGCACCTGATACGGCAGAGCGTCTCCTGACGTTTGCGTCAGTTCCGTTAAAGTTTTACCCGAAATGAAAAAAACTTCCAGTGCCCGGGAAAGCCTTTGCGGATCATTTGGATGGATTCGCGCTGCGGCAACCGGGTCAATTTCCGCCAGTTGCTGATGCAATACGTCCCATCCCTGCTCTGCCGCCTGCTGCTCAATCTTTGCTCTCACTTCAGGGTCCGCGGAAGGTAAGGGTGACAATCCTTCGAGCAGCGCCTTGAAGTAGAGCATGGTTCCGCCAACCAGCAGCGGTATACGCCCCGCGGCGGTGATCTCGGCCATCTCAGCTAAGGCATCCCGGCGGAAATCCGCTGCGGAGTAAGCCTCTGCCGGGTCGAGAATATCCAGCAAACGGTGCGGCGCTGCACGCAGTTCTTCTGCGTCTGGCTTTGCCGTACCGATGTCCATCCCCCGATAGATGAGGGCTGAATCCACACTAATCAACTCTACAGGCAAAACTTTACGTAACTCAATGGCTAACGCTGTTTTGCCGGAGGCCGTCGGGCCCATTAAAAAAATTGCCTTTGGCAGGCTCGCCTTGCTTACGTCAGTCATGGTTCAGGGCGGTCATCGCCGTTTTTAAATCAACAGGTTGTAATAACCCACCCGGCGGCGCTTTCACCAGCTGTGGGCAGAGGCGTTCCACCTCCGCCAGCACGGTAATTGCCTGCGCCATACTCCACGGTGAATGTTCGCTGGCCAGATGGCGGGCGATCCACTGCGCGATGTTGGCGGCCTCAAACGATGTTTGCTGCGCCAGGTAGCCTATCAGTTCAGGAATCAAGTTTTGTAAATTTTGTTGGCGTAAGGGTAAAGGCACTGCACGAATTGTCACATGTTGGGGTTCAAGCACAATTTCAATGCCCATTTGCGCCAGCTGGGCCTCGGCACGCTGCAATACTCTTGTTTCTTCAGCGGATATTTTCAGGCGAACCGGAATCAATAGCGGCTGCGCACAGGCCGCATTTTCCCCCGGCGTCAGTTGCGCCTGCTTGAGCCAGCGTTCGGCAACCGGCAGCGCCAGAAGCATCACTTTACCGTCACGCTCAAGCAGTGCCATATCCGGGGCGATAACCGTCAGCACCCGGCCAAAACTCTGGCTATGACCGTCAAGGGAAGGTGCTGGTGCCGGAAGGTGCTCTTTACGCTCAACGGCTGGCGTGTCCAGCAATTTGCGGTATAACGCCCCTTGCTGCTTTTGATAGCCAGGTTGAGCGTTCGGGTAGTTCGCTCCCGTCGGACGAGGCGCGGCTCCTGCAGAGGAGAAACGCGGGGCTTCCGGTTCACGCGCCACGGCAGGCTCCGCAAAATGGTTGCGGCCAGCAGCGACACGGTTTTCCGGAAGCGGACGCGGTGCAGGAGCGTCACTTTCCAGCGGCAGCGTTGGCTCTGCCTGCTGCTGTAACACGGCGGCCACGCCCTGATAAATGAAGTCGTGAACCAGACGCGACTGATGGAACCGCACCTCATGCTTGGCAGGATGGACGTTGACATCCACCTGATGCGGGTCGATTTCCAGATAAAGGACGAAAGCAGGCTGCTGATCGGCACCAAGCTTGTCTTCGCAGGCCTGGCGAATGGCGTGATTAATCAGGCGGTCGCGCATCATGCGGCCGTTCACATAGCAGTACTGAATTTCAGCGAACGCCGCGCTGCTGGCATTCGGATCGGCCACCCAGCCACGTAAAGCCAGATCGCCGTGCTGCCACTCGATAGCCAGCGCCTGCTCCAGGAACGGCGTCCCGCAGATAGCCCCCAAACGGCGCTCTTTCTGTCCACCTTCTGCCACCGCGCGATACTGGCGCATCACCTTGCCGTTATGGCTGAGGTTAATGGTGACATCGAAACGGGCCAGCGCGATACGGCGAATAATCTCATCGATATGGCCGAACTCGGTCTTCTCGGTACGCATAAACTTGCGGCGGGCGGGAGTATTGTAGAACAGGTCCAGAACTTCCAGCGTGGTACCGACAGGGTGCGCCGCGGGCTTGACCGTGACGTCCATATCGCGTCCTTCGGCGTAGGCCTGCCAGGCTTCCTGCTGCTCGGCCGTGCGGGAGGTCAGCGTCAAACGGGAAACGGAGCTGATACTGGCCAGCGCTTCCCCGCGAAACCCAAGGCTGATAATCGCCTCCAGATCGTCCAGCGAAGCAATTTTACTGGTGGCATGACGCGCCAGCGCCAGCGCCAGCTCGTCTTTCTTAATGCCACAGCCGTTGTCACGAATGCGGATAAGCTTTGCGCCGCCGCGTTCGATATCAATATCGATGCGGGAGGCCCCCGCATCGAGGCTGTTTTCCACCAGCTCCTTCACCACCGACGCAGGGCGTTCCACCACCTCACCGGCGGCGATTTGGTTCGCGAGCTGCGGCGGTAGAACCTGAATCGGCATGAATTCTCCTTAATTAGTCGCGGTCATTTCACCCGGCAGCGCGGCGCTTGCCGTCTGGGCTGCCCCGCCCTGCGGCGCAGACTGAAGCGGGTGCGCGTCAAAGTATTTACGCAGACCGTTATAAATCGCTTCGGCAATTTGCTGCTGATAGCTGTCGCTGCCCAGCAGACGCTCTTCACTGTTATTGCTGATAAAGCCGGTCTCCACCAGAATTGACGGAATATCCGGCGAGCGCAGAACGCCCAGGCTCGCATGTTCAGGGCGGCGCTTATGCAATGCCCCGATGCCCTGCAGCTGGTTCAATACGTTAGTGGCGACATCATACCCGACGCGCTGAGAATGACCGAACTGTAAATCCAGCACCGCCTGGCTGAGGTACGGGTCAGACTGGCTGTTTGCCAGCACATCGCCCGCGCCGCCTAACAGTTCAGACTGTTTCTCATGCTCTTCCAGCCAGTTGGCCATTTCACTGTTCGCGCGACGGTTCGAGAGTACCCACACCGACGCGCCCGTTGCGTTACGGTTAGGCGCAGCATCCGCGTGGATGGAAACCAGGAAGTTCGCATTCTGCTTACGCGCGACGTCCGAACGCCCCATCACCGAAATGAAGTAATCCCCGTCGCGGGTCAACACGCCTTTAAACATAGGGTCGTCATTGAGCAGCGTACGCAGCTTACGGGCTATGGCGATAGTGACATTTTTCTCTCGTGTCCCCCCAGGACCAATCGCACCTGGGTCCTGTCCACCGTGACCTGCATCGATGGCGATAATTACCTTGTCGCCGCTGACCGCGCGGCGCGCGCTGGCTGCCGGACGCGTCACCGTATTGCTGCTGGTTGCCGCAGTCATGCGATCGTTCTGCGATTTAAACGGGTTACGCGCAGGTTCCGAGGGGCGCGGCGTATACACTGGTTCTTCCACACGTTTCGCCACAACCGGTGGCGGTGGAGGCGGCGGCGGAACGTCGGCATTGATGGTGAAGACCACCGTATAGTTCGCCCCGTTTTGCTGCTTCACCGCCTTCGTTTTGCCCTTTTCGGTCAGATCGACCACCAGGCGCAGTGACTGGCTGTCCTGCGGCGTACCCGAGCGGATCCTTTTCACCAGATTATTTCCGCTGAACTGCAGCGGTAACCCCTGGATCACGCCTGTCTGTTTGATATCCAGCGCCACGCTGTGGCTGTCCGGTTGTGAAAACGCGTATTCAGGGTCACCCATAAAGCTGAGGGTGATCCGGGCCTGGCTTTCGCCGTTTGACACCTGAATATCCGAAAGGCTTGCCGCTCCGGCCTGCGCGCACAGCAGCACCGTCGCAGCCAACACCCAACCTTTAACGCGACTAATCATCCCGTCATCCCTACTCTTAACCGGCGAGACGCGCCAGTAAGGAACACCCTGATGAGGAAACCGCACTGATGCGAGCCTCACGCCCTTGAGCCTGGTAATCTAAGTGAATTTCGACATCCGGGTCAGGCAGCACACCCGCACCTTGTTGCGGCCACTCCACCAGGCAGATGGCGTCGTTGGCAAAATAATCACGGATCCCCATAAATTCCAGCTCCTCAGGATCCGCAAGACGATATAAATCAAAGTGGTACACCATAAGATTATCGAGGGTGTACGGCTCGACCAGCGTGTAGGTGGGGCTTTTCACGTTCCCGTTGTGCCCTAACGCCTGCAAAAAACCCCGGCTGAAGGTGGTTTTACCCGCACCTAAATCACCATACAGATAAATGACGGTTGCCCCCTGACAGGCCTGCGCCACGCGCTTGCCGAGATCTAAAGTGGCTTGTTCATCAGGTAAAGGAATCGCTCGATTAGTCATTTTCTACGTCAATCACATCCGGGTTAACAACACGCCGCAGCGTGCAAAAAAGATCGGTGGCCAGCATACCGCGCGTCCCCTCGCGTGCAGCCAGCCTGTCAGCTGCCTCACCGTGGGCCACGCAGCCCGCACAGGCTGCATCATAAAGGGGAAGTTTCTGTCCAAGCAATGCGCCGATGATGCCTGAAAGCACATCGCCCATGCCGCCGCTCGCCATGCCCGCATTTCCGGCATCAATAATGCCCTGCGTCTCGTCACTGGCGACAACGGTTCCTGCCCCTTTCAAAACGGCAACACCTCCGTAACGTTTTACCAGACGCTGAGCAGAAAGTAAGCGATCGCTTTCAATTTCTGCCACGCTGCAGTTGAGCAGGCGCGCGGCTTCGCCGGGGTGTGGCGTCAGAATGCGATTGTGACGCTTATCCGGATTTATTGCCAGAAGGTTAAGCGCGTCGGCATCCCACAGCATCGGTTTACGAAAATTCTCGACCTTTTGCAGGGCCTGTTTACCCCATGCCTGTTGCCCAAGCCCCGGACCAATGACCACCACATCCGCCCATTCCAGGCTTTCTTCCAGCGTCTGGGGCGTAAGCTCATGGACCATCAGTTCCGGTCGGGCTGTGATTATTGGCGCAATATTCTCGATGCGAGTAAGCACTCGCACTAATCCGGCGCCGCTGCGCAATGCCGCTTCACCGGTCATACGAATCGCACCTGCCGTACCGTGGTCGCCACCAATAATCACCAGCCTGCCGTGATCGCCCTTATGGGAGGTTGGGCGGCGCGGCGGCAGCCACTCTTTTAGCTGCGAGGAATCAAAGCGCGACAGAAGCGTTTCCTGCCCAACGAGCCAGCTCTCCAGCCCCAGCGCGTTATGGTGCAACACGCCGACCACATCCCGCGCTTTTCCGGTTAACAGACCCGGCTTCAGGGCGATAAAGGTCACCGTGTGAGCAGCATGAATCACCGCCCCCGGCGTCGCGCCGGTCTGCGCGATCAGGCCCGACGAAATGTCCAGCGCGACTACCGGCGCGGAGTGCCCGTTAGCGCGTTCAATAAGCGCGGCGATGTTCTCGCGAGGCGCGCTGCGTAGCCCGGTGCCCAGCAGACCATCAACAATCAGATCAACATCTTCCGGCCAGACGCTATCAGGCGCGTGAATCACGCCGCCTGCGTTCAGCCATGCCTCCCGCGCCGCGCTAGCCTCTTCCGGCAGCGGTTTATCGCTCTCCAGGGCCAGAAGCGTAACGCGGATACCTGCCGCAACCGCGAGACGCGCCATAGCGTAGCCGTCACCGCCGTTATTGCCGTGACCGCACAGAATCAGCCAGTGAGCGGCCTGCGGGTAGGCGCTGCGGGCAACGTTAAACGCGGCCTCACCCGCGCGGAGCATCAGTTCATAAAGGGTGATCCCGAGGCTGTCTGCGGCCTCTTTTTCGGCGCGCCGGAGGTCATCCGCATGCCAGATGGAATGTGGTATACTTGCGGGGTTTTTCTTCACCGTATGGTCCGTCATGTCACAGCCCCTCGATCTCAATGAATTAGCGCAAAAAATAAAACAGTGGGGTGCTGAACTTGGCTTCCAGAAGGTAGGCATTACCGATACCGACCTCTCTGCCAGCGAGCCAAAACTGCAGGCCTGGCTGGACAAACAATACCACGGCGAAATGGAGTGGATGGCGCGTCACGGCATGATGCGCGCCCGTCCTCACGAGCTTTTGCCGGGCACATTACGCGTTATCAGCGTGCGCATGAACTACCTGCCTGCCAACGCGGCCTTCGCGCGCACGCTAAAAAATCCCTCTTTGGGTTACGTCAGCCGGTACGCGCTGGGGCGTGATTACCATAAGCTTCTGCGTAACCGTCTAAAAAAACTTGGGGAAACTATTCAGCAGCACTGTGTTTCGCTGAATTTTAGACCCTTTGTCGATTCCGCGCCTATTCTTGAGCGCCCGATCGCCGAAAAAGCCGGGCTTGGCTGGACAGGTAAGCACTCACTTATCCTGAGCCGCGACGCCGGATCGTTCTTCTTCCTGGGTGAACTGCTGATTGATTTACCCCTGCCGGTAGACGGCCCGGTGGAGGAAGGCTGTGGCCGCTGCGTGGCCTGCATGACCATCTGCCCGACGGGCGCCATTGTTGAGCCTTACACCGTCGATGCACGTCGCTGTATCTCCTACCTCACCATCGAGCTCGAAGGAGCGATCCCGGAAGAGTTTCGACCGCTTATCGGCAACCGGATCTACGGCTGCGACGACTGCCAGCTGATTTGCCCGTGGAACCGCTATTCCCAGTTGACGGACGAAGAGGACTTCAGCCCGCGTAAGGCGCTGCATGCGCCACAGCTTATTGAGCTGTTCGCCTGGAGCGAAGCCTGGTTCCTGAAGGTGACGGAAGGTTCAGCTATTCGCCGTATCGGTCATCTGCGCTGGCTGCGTAATGTCGCCGTCGCGCTGGGTAATGCCCCGTGGGATGTAGCGAATATTCAGGCGCTGGAAAGCCGTAGAGGTGAGCACCCACTTCTCGACGAGCATATTGAATGGGCGATTGCGCAGCAAATTGAGAAGCGCAATGCCTGCGTGGTCGAGGTGCAGCTTCCTAAGAAACAGCGGCTGGTCAGGGTCATCGAGAAAGGGCTTACGCGAGATGCGTGATATATTCACAGCCTGTGAATAAAAATAAAAACTCAAGCGCCATCTGGGCTTGAGAAGAGGTCAAGTGATCTCGATAACATTTTGAAATGAAATTTTATCCAGTCAATACAGTATCTTGTGAAGATATCATTCACCCTGCTAACTTTCTGTACGGTTTGGGTAAAGCGAGAATTCTGTGGATAACTCTGTTTACAAGAGTATTTCAGATGCAATAGAAAACGTCCCCAGCACGTCTTTTCGCTGTGGATATTTTAGAGATGAAGAAGAATTTGGAGCGGGAAACGAGACTCGAACTCGCGACCCCGACCTTGGCAAGGTCGTGCTCTACCAACTGAGCTATTCCCGCTTGGGTGGTCCGTGCTTAAGAAGCACTTTCAAATTTTGGAGCGGGAAACGAGACTCGAACTCGCGACCCCGACCTTGGCAAGGTCGTGCTCTACCAACTGAGCTATTCCCGCTTGGGCAGTCTGTGCTGTGGAAGCACTTTCAAATTTTGGAGCGGGAAACGAGACTCGAACTCGCGACCCCGACCTTGGCAAGGTCGTGCTCTACCAACTGAGCTATTCCCGCAAATCTGTACTGCTTTTGTTGCTGTCGTAACGTGTAATTCTCTGTCGTTACGGGAGGCGCATTATACGAGAAATCCTTTTAGCTGCAACCCCCCTTAAAGCGATTTTTTCGAAATTCAGTTCAAATGCTTATTAAATCGGCAAGCTGAACAATTTAACGACAAAAACCCGGCCACGCAAGGCGCCGGATCTCAAAATCACAGCTTAATAAAGTTTTCGCGGTAGTACGCCAGCTCCGCCACAGACTCGCGAATGTCGTCCATCGCCTGGTGCGTACCCTGTTTTTTAAAGCCGTCCAGGATTTCAGGTTTCCATCGACGCGCCAGCTCTTTCAGGGTGCTCACGTCCAGATAGCGGTAATGGAAGTAAGACTCCAGCTCCGGCATATACTTAAACAGGAAACGACGATCCTGACCGATGCTGTTGCCGCAGATCGGCGATTTACCCGCCGGTACCCACTGCTTCAAAAATTCGAGCGTCGCCAGTTCCGCCTCGCGGTCACCCAGCGTGCTCGCCTTCACGCGCTCGACAAGGCCGCTGCCGGTGTGGGTACGCACATTCCACTCATCCATCAGCGCAAGCTGGTCGTCGGACTGATGCACTGCAATCGTTGGCCCTTCAGCCAGGATATTCAGGTTGGCATCGGTCACCAGGGTTGCAATCTCAATAATGCGATCGCGCTCGGGATCCAGCCCGGTCATTTCGAGATCGATCCAAATCAGGTTGTTTTCATCCGCGCTCATGTTATTTTCCACCCTTCTCGCATAACCAGCAGTAGCAGGTTAACTAGTATTAATTAGAGTGTATCATAGAGGTTTTGCCCCTTACGGGCGACCAGGAGCCAGTGCGATTGAGTAAAAATAAACTCTCCAAAGGGCAGCAGCGCCGCGTGAATGCCAATCACCAGCGCCGTCTTAAAACCACTTCGGAGAAGGTCGATTACGACGACAACCTGTTTGGCGAACCAACGGAAGGCGTAGTCATCAGCCGTTTCGGTATGCACGCTGACGTGGAATCTGCCGATGGCGAAATCCACCGCTGCAACATCCGCCGAACCATTCGTTCTCTGGTCACCGGCGACCGCGTCGTCTGGCGACCGGGTAAAGAGGCTGCAGAAGGCGTTACCGTTAAAGGTATTGTTGAAGCGGTCCATGAGCGTACGTCCGTGTTAACCCGTCCCGATTTTTACGACGGGGTGAAGCCGATTGCCGCCAACATTAACCAGATTGTCATTGTATCGGCGATTTTGCCCGAACTTTCGCTCAATATTATCGACCGATATCTCGTCGCCTGTGAAACGCTGCAGGTTGAACCGATTATCGTGCTGAACAAAATCGATCTGCTGGATGACGAAGGCATGGCTTTCGTTAATGAACAGATGGATATCTACCGCAAAATTGGTTATCGCGTGCTGATGGTGTCCAGCTACACCAAAGACGGACTGAAACCGCTGGAAGAGGCGCTTACCGATCGCATCAGCATCTTTGCGGGCCAGTCCGGCGTGGGGAAATCGAGCCTTCTGAACAACCTTCTCGGCCTCCAGCAGGAGATCCTCACCAACGATGTGTCTGACGTCTCGGGTCTGGGCCAGCACACCACTACCGCATCACGCCTGTATCACTTCCCTCACGGTGGCGATGTTATCGACTCTCCGGGCGTGCGTGAATTCGGTTTGTGGCATCTTGAGCCGGAACAAATCTTTAATGGATTTGTCGAATTCCATGATTATTTAGGCGCTTGCAAATACCGCGACTGCAAACACGATAACGATCCAGGCTGCGCTATCCGCGAAGCGGTTGAGAACGGTGAAATCGCGGAGACCCGCTTCGAGAATTATCACCGCATTCTTGAGAGCATGGATCAGGTAAAAACGCGTAAAAACTTTTCTGATTCTGATAACTGACAACTAAGCTAAGCATCGCTAAAATCGTCCCCTTTTTTCAGGTTCCGGCGGCTTAACGCCGGATCAGGAACGACAAAACAATGGCCTGGAGGCTACCTTGTTAAACGCATTTAAACTTTCGCTTCAATACATTCTGCCAAAACTGTGGCTCACTCGCCTGGCGGGCTGGGGCGCGAGCAAACGCGCGGGCTGGCTGACCAAACTGGTCATCGACCTTTTCGTGAAGTATTACAAGGTCGACATGAAAGAAGCGCAGAAGCCGGATACCGCCAGCTACCGCACGTTCAACGAATTTTTCGTGCGCCCGCTGCGCGACGAAGTGCGTCCGCTGAACACCGATCCTAACGTCCTGGTGATGCCAGCAGACGGCGTGATCAGCCAGCTGGGTAACATCGAAGACGACAAAATCCTGCAGGCGAAAGGCCATAACTACAGTCTGGAAGCGCTGCTGGCGGGCAACTACCTGATGGCAGACCTGTTCCGCAACGGTACCTTTGCCACCACCTATTTGTCACCGCGCGACTACCACCGTGTGCATATGCCATGTAACGGTATCCTGCGTGAGATGATCTACGTACCGGGCGATCTGTTCTCCGTGAACCACCTGACCGCGCAAAACGTACCGAACCTGTTTGCCCGTAACGAACGTGTCATCTGCCTGTTCGATACGGAATTCGGCCCGATGGCGCAGATCCTGGTGGGTGCGACCATTGTCGGCAGCATCGAAACCGTCTGGGCTGGCACCATCACCCCACCGCGTGAAGGCGTGATCAAGCGCTGGACCTGGCCTGCCGGTGAAGCGGAAGGCTCTGTCGCCCTGCTGAAAGGTCAGGAGATGGGTCGCTTCAAGCTGGGCTCTACCGTCATCAACCTGTTTGCGCCGGGCAAAGTGAAGCTGGCTGAACAGCTCGAAAGCCTGTCGGTCACTAAGCTTGGTCAGCCGCTGGCGGTCTCTACCGAAACCTTCGTGACGCCGGACGCAGAACCTGCTCCGCTGCCGCAAGAAGAGATCGACGCCGAGCACGATGCCAGCCCGCTGGTTGACGACAAAAAAGACGAAGGCTAACAACAGAAGGATCGCTGACGTGCGCCCGATTATCGTTCTACTGATGGCCTGGTGCCTCAGCATGGGGGCGTACGCAGCGACAGCCCCCGACGCCAAACAGATAACCCAGGAGCTGGAGCAGGCTAAAGCGGCCAAACCCGCACAGCCAGAGACCGTTGAGTCGCTCCAGTCCGCACTGAACGCGCTTGAGGAGCGGAAAGGCTCGCTTGAGCGCGCTCAGCAGTATCAGCAGGTTATCGACAACTTCCCTAAACTTTCGCAAACGCTGCGCACGCAGCTCGCTAATCTGCGCGATGAGCCGCGCGGTGTGCCCGCCGGCATGACCACCGACGCCCTGAATCAGGAAATCCTGCAGGTCAGCAGTCAGCTTCTGGAAAAGAGCCGCCTGGCTCAGCAGGAGCAGGAGCGTGCGCGTGAAATTGCCGATTCCCTCAGCCAGCTTCCGCAGCAGCAAACCGATGCCCGCCGCCAGCTTAATGACGTTGAGCGTCGCGTGGGTACGCAAAGCGGCAACACGCCGCAGGCTCAGGCGCAAAATCTGGGCCTGCAGGCTGAATCGGCGCGTCTGAAGGCCCTTGTGGATGAGCTGGAGCTGGCGCAGCTTTCCGCCAACAACCGCCAGGAGCTGGCGCGGATGCGCTCAGAACTCGCTCAGAAGCAGAGCGAGCAGCTGGATGCGTACCTTCAGGCCCTGCGTAATCAGCTTAACAGCCAGCGTCAGCTTGAAGCCGAGCGTGCCCTTGAAAGCACCGAACTGCTGGCGGAAAACAGCGCCAATCTGCCGGAAGGTATCGTCGATCAGTTTAAGGTCAACCGCGAGCTTTCTGCCGCCCTGAATCAGCAGGCGCAGCGTATGGATCTGGTTGCCTCACAGCAGCGTCAGGCGACGAATCAAACCCTGCAGGTGCGTCAGGCACTTAACACGCTGCGTGAGCAATCCCAGTGGCTCGGGTCATCAAACCTGTTGGGCGAAGCGTTACGCGCCCAGGTTTCTCGCCTGCCTGAAATGCCGAAGCCGCAACAGCTGGATACCGAAATGGCCCAGCTGCGCGTTCAGCGACTGCACTTTGAAGATCTTCTCAATAAGCAGCCGCAAATCCGCCAGATCCGTCAGGCTGACGGACAGCCGCTGACCAGCGAGCAAAACCGTATTCTGGAAGCCCAGCTGCGTACCCAGCGCGAACTGCTGAACTCACTGCTGCAGGGCGGCGATACGCTAATCCTTGAACTGACTAAGCTCAAGGTCTCCAACAGCCAGCTGGAAGATGCGCTGAAAGAGGTAAATGAGGCAACGCACCGTTATCTCTTCTGGACCTCCGACGTGCGTCCGATGACCTTCTCATGGCCGATTGATATTGTTCAGGATCTGCGCCGCCTGATTTCGCTGGACACCTTCAGCCAGCTCGGAAAGGCCAGCGTGATGATGCTGACCAGCAAAGAGACGATCTTCCCGCTGCTTGGCGCGTTGATCCTGGTCGGCTTCAGCATTTACTCGCGCAGACATTTCACCCGCTTCCTGGAGCGTTCCAGCGCACGGGTGGGGAAAGTCACCCAGGACCACTTCTGGCTGACGTTGCGCACCGTGTTCTGGTCGATTCTCGTCGCGTCCCCGCTACCGGTGCTGTGGATGACCCTCGGCTACGGCCTGCGGGAAGCGTGGCCCTATCCGCTCGCGGTTGCCATTGGTGATGGCGTCACCGCCACGGTGCCGCTGCTGTGGGTAGTGATGATTTGCGCGACGTTCGCGCGGCCCAACGGTCTGTTCATTGCCCACTTTGGCTGGCCGCGTAACCGCGTGGCGCGCGCCATGCGTTACTACCTGATGAGCATCGGGCTGATTGTACCGCTGATTATGGCGCTGATCATGTTTGATAATCTTAACGACCGGGAATTCTCAGGCTCGCTGGGACGCCTCTGCTTTATGCTAATCTGCGGCGCGCTGGCCATCGTCACGCTCAGCCTGAAACGCGCGGGGATACCGCTTTATCTTGATAAATCCGGCAGCGGCGACAACATGTTCAACCGGCTGCTCTGGAACCTGCTGCTGAGCGCCCCTCTGATTGCGATGCTGGCCGCGGCGGTGGGTTATCTGGCAACCTCGCAGGCGCTGCTGGCGCGACTGGAAACGTCAGTGGCGATCTGGTTCCTGCTTCTGGTGGTCTACCACGTAATCCGCCGCTGGATGCTGATTCAGCGCCGCCGCCTGGCCTTCGACCGCGCCAAGCATCGCCGGGCGGAGATCCTTGCCCAGCGCGCCCGGGGCGAGGAAGAGCCAACCCATGTCAACAGCACGGAAGGCACGATGGATGCCGACGAGGTCGAACTGGATCTGGATGCCATCAGTACCCAGTCTCTGCGCCTGGTGCGTTCCATCCTGATGCTGATTGCCCTGCTGTCGGTGATCTTCCTGTGGTCGGAAATTCATTCCGCGTTTGGCTTCCTGGAAAACATCTCTCTGTGGGACGTGACGTCCACGGTGCAGGGCGTTGAAAGCCTGGAGCCGATCACCTTAGGCGCGGTGCTGATTGCCATTCTGGTGCTGATCATCACCACCCAGCTGGTGCGTAACTTCCCGGCGCTGCTGGAGCTGGCGCTGCTGCAGCATCTGGATTTAACCCCCGGCACCGGATACGCCATTACGACCATCACGAAATACCTGATCCTGCTTTTTGGCGGGATGGTCGGGTTCTCAATGATTGGTATCGAGTGGTCTAAGCTGCAGTGGCTGGTTGCCGCGCTGACGTTCGGCCTTGGCTTTGGCATGCAGGAGATTTTCGCGAACTTTGTTTCCGGCCTGATCATTCTGTTTGAAAAACCGATTCGCATTGGCGATACGGTGACGATCCGCGATCTGACCGGGAGCGTAACGAAGATCAACACCCGCGCCACCACGATCAGTGACTGGGACCGTAAAGAGATCATCGTGCCGAACAAGGCATTTATTACCGAACAGTTTATCAACTGGTCGCTGTCGGACTCCGTTACGCGCGTGGTGCTGACGGTACCGGCTCCGTCGGATGCCAACAGTGAAGAGGTCACGCAGATCCTCTACACCGCTGCTGAACGCTGTACGCTGGTGCTCGATAACCCTGCGCCGGAAGTGTTCCTGGTTGATTTACAGCAGGGGATCCAGATTTTCGAACTGCGTATCTACGCCGCCGAAATGGGACACCGCATGCCGCTGCGCCATGAGATCCACCAGCTGATTCTGGCGGGCTTCCGCGAGCACGGTATTGATATGCCGTTCCCACCGTTCCAGATGCGTCTGGAAAGCATGGACGGACGTAAGATGGGTAAAACGCTGACGTCGGCGGCAAGATCGCGCCCGGCGGGAAGTCTGTAACCTTTCTCCCCTCCCTTTCGGGAGGGGCATTTTACCGCTACGCCACTTCCGTGACGTACGCCATAGAGCGACGACGGTAATTCTCATAAATCCCCATCGCCAGCAGCGAGAAGAAGACAGGCCCGCCGACCATCCACAGCGCGCTGTTCCAGTCGTTCGCCTCAACCACGGGCTGAATAACGGTAAAGATGTTGGCAAACGCCACGACCAGCACCACCACGGTGGTCGCCAGCAGCGTTGCCGCGCGGGTTTTGAAGATCACAAACGGACGTTCAAGATCCTGCTTCGCCTTAAAGTACGGGAACGCCAGGGTCAGGAACAGGTACGGCAGCGTCATTGACACGTTCGCCATCAGGGTCAGCTTGTTGTAAAACGCAGACGCCGTATCGCCGCCAAATGACACCAGCAGAATGAAGACGCACACCAGCAGGCACTGCATCCACATGGCATTAGCAGGCATGCCTGCGGTATTCAGCTGCGTCATGCGTGCTGGCCACAGCGCTTTTGGCGTACCCTGGATGATGGCTTTCAGCGGCGAGTAAATCAGCGTGAAGAACGCGCCGGTATAGGCAAGGAACATCGACAGACCGGTAATGCGCGCAAACCAGACCCCCATGACAGAGGCTGCCTCCGGGCTCAGGTGCATGGCGTTACCCAGCGTCATCCCCAGGCTTTTCATCAGCACGTAGGTGATGTTGCCGAGGTTGGTGGTGTTGTTACTCAATACCTGCTGCCAGTTGGTGCTGACGCCCCAGAGGAAAATCGCCAGTGAGTAGCCGATGGAGATGACGATGGCGGCAAAAATAATCCCTTTGGCAAAATTCTTTTCCGGGTTTTCGGTTTTGTCGACCAGCCCGCCTACCGCTTCAATACCGCCGTAGGCGAAAATGGCAAACACCACAAAGGAGAGCATGGCCAGCCCGGACTGGTAACCCGGGTTCGGCGACGAAACAAAGTTGACCTCCTGAGCAAAATGCCCGCCGTTCAGGCACAGAATGGCGATGCTGACCAGCAGCAGCACCAGGTTCAGGCACATCACGGAAATACCGCCAACGGCGGTGATACGGGCAATTTTGTTGATGCCTTTTGACGCCACCAGCGTGACCACCACCATCCAGCAGACCGCCAGAATCCCAACCACCTGGGTGGAGCTCAGCCCCGCCAGAGACCAGACCTGCGTTTTATCCGCGCCGAAAAGAAACGTGGAGAACGGCACCCAGACTTTGGCCGCCGTGCTGACCATCCAGACGACGTAAGAGGAGAACCACATAAACGTCCCGATAAACGCGTAGCGCGGGCCGATGCTGTTGTTCATCCACGAATAAATGCCGCCCTCTTCTTTCCGGTAAGCCGACCCCATCTCCGCCATCATCAGCGCAAACGGAATAAAGAAGAACAGAGCGGACACGATATAAAACGGCGTCGCGCTGTAGCCCATCAGATAGAAAGCCGACGGGCTGTTGGCAAAGCCAAAGACGGAGGTAAAAATCATCAGGATGAGCCCGGTGAGGGTCATCTTTTTAAGTGAGTGGGACATATCGCCATCCGAAGAGGAATTAAACTGCGCGGATGGTAGCAGATGACCAGACTAATATTGTGGCTATACGAGGCAATTTAAGAAAAAGACCCGTGTATAGAGATAGTGGCAGTTTTTAATGTTGTTATGCGGAAATGGAAAGGAATATTGCCACAGAGGAATGGGCCGGGTAAGCGACAGCGCCACCCGGCAATGCTTTAAGCGCGATCGACCGTAAAGGCAATCACATCGCCCAGCTGTTCGGCGCCCAGCGCCAGCATGACCAGACGATCCACGCCCAGCGCCACGCCGGAGCAATCCGGCAGACCGGCTTTTAATGCTTCAAGCAGATTAATATCAATAGGCTGCTGCGGCAGACCGCGCGCGGCACGCTTGCGGTTATCCTGCTCGAAACGCTGCTGCTGTTCGCGCGCATCGGTCAGTTCGTGGAAGCCGTTCGCCAGCTCGATACCTTTGTAATAGACCTCAAAACGCTCTGCGACACGGTGATCTTCGGTGCTGATCTGCGCCAGAGACGCCTGGCTTGCCGGGAAGTGATAGACAAATGTCGGACGATCTTTGCCAATCTGCGGTTCCACGCCGAAGGTGAACAGCAGTTGCAGCAGCGTGTCGCGATCCTCTTCGGTATCCGCCACGTTGCTCAGATCCAGCTTTGCCGCCACTTCACGCAGCTGGGTTTTGTCCGCCGACAGCGGATCGATCTCCAGATGACGCTGGAAGGCCTGCTGATAAGAGAGCGTTTCAGCTTCTGAACAGTCCAGCACCTGCTGGAGCAGATCGTCCACCTCGTTCATCAGGCGGTACATATCATAATGCGGGCGGTACCACTCCAGCATGGTGAATTCCGGGTTGTGGTGACGCCCCATCTCTTCATTACGAAAGCTGCGGCACAGCTGATACACCGGACCACACCCCGCCGCCAGCAGGCGTTTCATGTGGTATTCCGGGCTGGTCATCATATAGAGATTCATGCCCTGGGAGTGGCCTGGGCCAACAAAACGGGTTTCAAACGGGACCAGATGAATATCCGTTACCGTTGCCTGACTCATGCACGGGGTTTCCACCTCCAGGACGCCGCGGTCGGCAAAGAAACGGCGGATCTCCGTCATAATTGCGGCGCGTTTTAGCAGATTTGGGATGGATGCGCTCGGCTGCCAGGTGGCCGTTTCGCTCATGAGTTTTTCTCCGATTTCAGACAAGGGCACGAAGTCTACTCGTTAGCAGGGACAGAGACAAATTTTGCGCAGTAAAAAAGCGCATTTCATTTAGGTGGATTATTCCGTGACGCAATTCATCAATCACAATGATAAATCACCGCACAGAACAGCAAAAAAATCGAACACGTCAAATTTCCCTGACGTCTACACGGTTATACTCTTTTACCCATAAAGGAGCAGTGGAAACGCTTTCGCAATCGTCCGCCTGGACGGGTGAACTACCTTTAGTTTGTCGCGTTGCGAAATAACAAAAATCTGGAGGAATGTCGTGCAAACTTTTCAAGCCGATCTTGCCGTTATAGGCGCTGGCGGGGCGGGATTACGTGCTGCGATTGCTGCAGCACAAGCTAATCCTGACGCTAAAATCGCATTGATTTCAAAAGTCTATCCAATGCGCAGCCACACGGTGGCAGCTGAGGGAGGGTCCGCTGCCGTTGCGCAGGATCATGACAGCTTTGAATACCATTTCCACGACACGGTTGCAGGGGGCGACTGGCTTTGCGAACAGGATGTCGTCGACTACTTCGTGCACCATTGCCCAACGGAGATGACCCAGCTCGAGCAGTGGGGATGTCCGTGGAGCCGCCGTCCGGACGGCAGCGTCAACGTTCGCCGCTTCGGTGGAATGAAAATCGAACGCACCTGGTTCGCCGCCGATAAAACTGGCTTCCACATGCTGCACACCCTCTTCCAGACCTCCCTTCAGTTCCCACAAATTCAGCGCTTTGATGAACATTTCGTCCTCGACATTCTGGTCGACGACGGTCATGCGCGTGGCCTGGTGGCGATGAACATGATGGAAGGCACGCTCGTCCAGATCCGCGCTAACGCGGTTGTAATGGCAACGGGCGGTGCGGGCCGCGTCTATCGCTACAACACCAACGGCGGCATCGTCACCGGTGACGGCATGGGCATGGCGTTGAGCCACGGCGTGCCGCTGCGCGATATGGAGTTCGTGCAGTATCACCCAACCGGCCTGCCGGGCTCCGGCATTCTGATGACGGAAGGCTGCCGCGGTGAAGGCGGTATCCTGGTCAACAAAAACGGCTACCGCTATCTGCAGGATTACGGCATGGGCCCGGAAACCCCGCTCGGCGAGCCGAAGAACAAATACATGGAGCTCGGCCCGCGCGACAAAGTCTCTCAGGCCTTCTGGCACGAGTGGCGCAAAGGCAACACCATCTCCACGCCGCGCGGCGATGTGGTCTATCTCGACCTTCGCCATCTTGGCGAGAAGAAACTGCTGGAGCGTCTGCCGTTTATCTGCGAACTGGCAAAAGCTTACGTCGGCGTCGACCCGGTGAAAGAGCCGATTCCGGTACGCCCAACCGCGCACTACACCATGGGCGGGATCGAAACCGACCAGCAGTGTGAAACCCGCATTAAAGGGCTGTTCGCCGTGGGCGAGTGTTCCTCCGTCGGCCTGCACGGCGCCAACCGTCTGGGATCAAACTCGCTGGCTGAGCTGGTCGTCTTTGGCCGCATGGCGGGCGAGCGTGCGATGGAGCGCGCCGCTACCGCAGGCGAAGCCAATGGTGCCGCGCTGGATGCGCAGGTGGCAGACGTTGAAAAACGCCTGAAGGATCTGGTGAACCAGGAGGGTAACGAGAACTGGTCGAAGATCCGCGACGAGATGGGGCTGTCAATGGAAGAAGGCTGCGGTATCTACCGTACGCCGGAGCTGATGCAGAAAACCGTCGACAAGCTGGCGGAACTCCAGGAACGCTTCAAGCGCGTGCGCATCACCGACACCTCCAGCGTCTTCAATACCGACCTGCTCTATACCATCGAACTGGGTCACGGCCTGAACGTCGCAGAATGTATGGCGCACTCTGCGCTGGCGCGTAAAGAATCCCGCGGTGCCCACCAGCGTCTGGACGAAGGCTGTACCGAACGTGACGACGTCAATTTCCTGAAACACACTCTCGCCTGGCGCGATGCGGATGGCACCACGCGCCTGGACTACAGCGACGTGAAAATCACCACGCTGCCGCCGGCTAAACGCGTGTACGGCGCAGAAGCAGAAGCCGCCGAGAAGAAGGAGAAGGCGAATGGCTGAGATGCAAAAACTGAAAGTTGAAGTGGTGCGCTACAACCCGGAAGTGGATACTGCCCCCCACAGCGCTTTCTATGAAGTCCCTTATGACGAGCAAACCTCCCTGCTGGATGCGCTCGGCTATATCAAAGACAACCTGGCGCCGGACCTGAGCTACCGCTGGTCCTGCCGCATGGCGATCTGCGGCTCCTGCGGCATGATGGTCAACAAGGTGCCGAAGCTGGCCTGTAAAACCTTCCTGCGCGATTACACCAAAGGCATCAAGGTTGAAGCGCTGGGTAACTTCCCGATTGAGCGCGATCTGGTGGTCGATATGACCCACTTTATCGAAAGTCTGGAAGCGATTAAGCCGTACATCATCGGCAACCCGCGCACGCCGGATCAGGGGCCAAATACCCAGACGCCAGCGCAGATGGCGAAATACCATCAGTTCTCCGGCTGCATCAACTGCGGCCTGTGCTATGCCGCCTGTCCGCAGTTTGGCCTGAACCCGGAGTTCATCGGCCCGGCCGCCATTACCCTGGCGCATCGCTATAACGAAGACAGCCGCGACCACGGCAAAAAAGAACGTATGGCGCAGCTTAACAGCCAGAACGGCGTCTGGACCTGTACCTTTGTGGGCTACTGCTCCGAAGTCTGTCCGAAGCACGTCGACCCGGCCGCCGCTATTCAGCAGGGTAAAGTAGAAAGCTCGAAAGACTTTCTTATCGCTACCCTGAAACCACGCTAAGGAGTGCATGATGACGACTAAACGCAAAGCCTACGTGCGGCCTGTGCCATCCACCTGGTGGAAAAACCTGCCGTTTTATCGCTTCTATATGCTGCGTGAAGGCACGGCGGTACCGGCGGTCTGGTTCAGTCTTGAGCTAATGTACGGCGTTTTCGCCCTCAAACACGGGCCGGAAACCTGGGCCAGCTTTGTGGGCTTCCTGCAAAACCCGATCATCGTGGTGCTGAACCTGATCGTGCTCGCGGCCGCTCTGCTTCATACCAAAACCTGGTTTGAACTGGCGCCAAAAGCGGCGAACATTATCGTAAAAGGCGAAAAAATGGGGCCAGAGCCGGTGATTAAGGGGCTCTGGGCAGTGACGATTCTGGTCACTGTGGTCATTATGTTTGTCGCACTGTTCTGGTAAGGAGACTACTGTGATCAATCCAAATCCAAAACGTTCAGACGAGCCGGTCTTCTGGGGGCTGTTTGGCGCAGGCGGCATGTGGAGTGCCATCATCGCCCCGGTTATCATCCTGCTGGTCGGCATTATGCTGCCGCTGGGGCTGTTCCCGGGCGATGCGCTGAGCTACGAGCGCGTGCTGGCGTTTGCGAGCAGCTTTATTGGCCGCGTGTTCATCTTCCTGATGATCGTCCTGCCGCTGTGGTGCGGCCTGCACCGCATTCACCATGCGATGCATGACCTGAAAATCCATGTCCCGAGCGGTAAATGGGTATTTTACGGGTTGGCAACCATCCTGACCGTGGTGACGCTGATTGCGGTCGTCACTATCTGACGCTTCTGGCCCGCCATCCGGCGGGCCTTTTATTTCTGCATTTTCCCCACCAGCCACTGTGAAAACTCGCGCATTGCAGACGTTTCAGCTCGCGACTGCAGTCTTGTTAACCAGTAACTGCCCAGATCAATCTGCGTTGTAAACGGCTGAACAATGCGCTCGCTGTTCAGCAAATGGGTAAACATATCAACAGGGGCAATGGCAATGCCCACGCCTGCCTGGGCGGCTTCCAGCATGGTGACAGACGAATCAAAGACCATCACCCGATGCGTGGGTGACGGGGGATGTTCCCCCGCCGCCTGCATCCACGCCGACCATTCGTCGCGTCGGTAGGAGCGCAGCAGGGTAAACTTCAGGATATCGGCCGGCGACTGCAGCACGGCGGCGATATCAGGCGAGCAAAGCGGTGCCAGCGGCGCAGGGCACAGGAACTGCGCCTCGGTGCCGTGCCACGCGCCACCGCCGTAGCGGATCGTATAATCAAGCCCTTCAGCCGCCGGATCGACGCGGTTGTTATGGGTGGAAAGGTGAAGATCGATATGCGGATAACAGCGGCGAAAATCTGCGAGCTGGGAGAATAAAACCCCCGTAGCAAAAGTCCCTACTACGCCAATTTTTAGCTTCTCCTGGGCGCGCTGGCTGGCAAAGCGATCCAGCATTCCGGCGATACGATCGAATGAATCATTCAGCACCGGCAGCAAATTCTCCCCCTCCGTGGTCAGCATCAGGCCGCGCGAAACGCGGACAAACAGCTGACAATTCAGATGCTGCTCCAGCGTTTTAACGTGCTGGCTGATGGCAGAATGGGTGACGTTCAGCTCTATCGCTGCATGCGTAAAACTGAGGTGCCTTGCGGCCGCTTCGAAGGCACGAAGCGAATTAAGCGGGAGATAGCTGCGGGTCATCGTTCCATCCGTTAGAAAAATTAACAGCTAATGCTAAATTTAACCGTTTGTCAGCCATAGTCAAATCCAACAGACTACAGCGGTCTGTCGGGCCCGGACACTCCCTTGACCTGCTATTACGGAAGATAATTAATGATGAAAAAATCCCTTTGCTGCGCCCTGCTGCTCAGTACCTCCTGCACTGTACTCGCCGCGCCGATGTCAGAAAAACAGCTGGCTGATGTCGTAGAGCGTAGCGTCACGCCCCTGATGAAAGCACAGGGTATTCCAGGCATGGCGGTAGCCGTGATTTATCAGGGCCAGCCGCACTACTTTACCTTCGGAAAAGCCGACGTTGCGGCAAACAAGCCCGTTACTCCACAAACCCTGTTCGAGCTGGGTTCTATAAGTAAAACCTTCACCGGCGTGCTGGGCGGCGATGCCATTGCTCGCGGTGAAATTTCGCTGGGCGATCCGGTGACTAAATACTGGCCTGAGCTGACCGGCAAGCAGTGGCAGGGAATTCGCATGCTCGATCTGGCGACCTATACCGCCGGTGGCCTGCCGCTCCAGGTGCCGGACGAGGTGACGGATAATGCCTCCCTGCTGCGCTTTTATCAGAACTGGCAGCCACAGTGGAAACCGGGTACGACGCGTCTTTACGCCAACGCCAGCATCGGTCTTTTTGGTGCGCTGGCGGTCAAACCTTCCGGCATGAGTTATGAGCAGGCCATGACGACG
The DNA here is from genome assembly GCF_039718975.1 of Enterobacter chuandaensis. NCBI lineage: Bacteria > Pseudomonadati > Pseudomonadota > Gammaproteobacteria > Enterobacterales > Enterobacteriaceae > Enterobacter > Enterobacter chuandaensis. The sequence continues at coordinate 465,594 of NZ_CP097173.1, read as the reverse complement.
CGGGTCTTTAAGCCGCTCAGGCTGAACCATACCTGGATTAACGTCCCGAAAGCGGAAGAAGCGCATTACGCCTGGGGATACCGTGACGGTAATGCGGTCCACGTTTCGCCGGGCATGCTGGACGCAGAGGCGTATGGGGTGAAAACCAACGTGCAGGATATAGCGAGCTGGGTGATGGTTAACATGAAGCCCGACACCCTCCAGGATACTTCACTCAGGCAAGGCATTACTCTGGCGCAGTCTCGCTACTGGCGCGTGGGGGCCATGTATCAGGGGTTAGGCTGGGAAATGCTTAACTGGCCGGTCGATGCTAAAACCGTCGTCGGAGGCAGTGATAACAAGGTTGCTCTGGCACCGTTGCCTGTAGCAGAAGTAAATCCTCCCGCTCCCCCGGTCAACGCGTCCTGGGTCCACAAAACGGGCTCAACCGGCGGGTTTGGCAGCTACGTGGCCTTTATTCCTGAAAAGCAGCTCGGCATTGTGATGCTGGCGAATAAAAGCTATCCGAACCCGGCGCGAGTTGAGGCGGCATACCGTATCCTCGACGCGCTGCAGTAAAACATTGCCGGGTGGCGCTGCGCTTACCCGGCGAAACACACTGCACAAAAACCCCATTTTCCTTGCCGTCATCTACACTTAACAAAAAACAGTAAGGAAACTCCTATGCGCATTCTGCCTGTAATCGCCGCGGTGACAGCCGCGTTTTTAGTGGTTGCCTGCAGTTCCCCTACCCCACCGCCCGGCGTCACCGTCGTCACGCCTTTTGATGCACAACGCTTCCTCGGAACATGGTACGAAATCGCACGACTCGATCATCGGTTTGAGCAGGGCCTGGAGAAGGTCACGGCACATTACAGCCCGATGGATGATGGCGGTATTCAGGTGATCAACCGGGGCTATAATCCCGACCGGGAGATGTGGCAGCAGTCGGTTGGGAAAGCCTACTTTACTGGCGACCCGCGACGGGCCGCGCTCAAAGTCTCTTTCTTTGGCCCGTTTTATGGCGGCTATAACGTGATCGCGCTCGACAGAGAGTACCGTCACGCGCTGGTCTGCGGGCCGGATCGCGACTATCTGTGGATACTTTCCCGCACGCCAACTATTTCGTCAGAGATGAAACAGCAGATGCTGGACGTCGCGACCCGGCAAGGGTTTGATGTGTCGAAACTCATCTGGGTAAAACAGCCCCGTTAATGGGTGCTGAGCTTCAGTCCAATGATACCGGCCACAATCAGTGCGAGGCTGGCGATACGCGCCAGGCTCGCTGACTCACCCAGCAGCAGAATGCCGGTAATCGCCGCGCCTACGGCACCGATCCCCGTCCAGACGGCATAAGCCGTTCCCACGGGCAAAGAACGCATTGCCCACGATAGCAGAACAATGCTCACGATCATCGCCGTGACGGTAATGACGCTGGGCGTCAGGCGGGTAAATCCGTGGGTGTACTTGAGACCAATCGCCCATACCACTTCGAGCAGACCAGCAATAAAGAGAATAATCCAGGACATCTCGGGCTCCTTAACTTAAAAACAGTTGGGGCCGTCCCCGATGAAGGAAGCGCTTACGGGTCGTCCCGCAAGGCAGATAACACCTCATATTTTGGTTAGCGTGCGATTTTTTTTCAATCATTTTCTGATGAATGCGTTAAGCCCAGAAATAGCCGCAGTATGGCGCGGAGTTCAGGCATTTATAGCTCATCGGACTTCTCTATGATGATGTGCTTTCTGATGGCAGGAAGCCAAACCACTAGCCGACTGCGAATAAAATATGTTCAAGATTCTTTTGATTGACCGTTGTCACTTCACCCGTACGGGGTTTGAAGCATGGCTCAATCATTCCGGTTTGTTCCCGGGGCACTACGTTGTGACCGGGCTGAACAATCTATTCCTCGCCAGAGAGCACATTCTGCAATGGAAACCTGAGCTGGTCATCGCTGATCTCCATGGTTTCAGACAGGATATTCACCATTTCCAGCAACTCTCTTCTTTGCTGAATGCCAGCGAAAAATTACCTTTTATTATGCTGCAATCAGGAGAGGACAAGGACCTGACGACCTGGCTCGGGAATTTCCCGGTCTGGTCTTCGCTAATGAAAAACGCCCCTCTTGAGGAAATCGCGACGGTTATCAATGACGCGTTAATTTCGCGCGCAAGCACGTACCGCCCGACGGTGGCCGCCCCCTTGCTGACCCGACAGGAGGAGAAAGTGCTGACGTTATGGATGGACGGCGCGAGCAACCAAAAGATTGCCGCTCACCTGAGCATTAACGGAAAAACGGTTTATACCTATAAACGCAATATCCGCATGAAGCTGCATATGGATACCCGCTTTTCACCGTTTTTATCCCTGCAGGAAGCAGAGAATTGACGGTACGGTGGAACTGACGCGCCGTACCGTCCATGCTTCATTAGTTCTGAGCTTTAGTTGCTGCACCAGAAATCGCGTTACCACCGTCGGAGATATCTTCCCCTACACCGCGGGTGGTATTACATGCAGTCAACACAGAGGAAAGCACGAGGACAGAAAAGATCGCTGCAATTGTTTTCTTAACCATAATATCTTCCTTTTATAGCCAAAGTTGTTTTGTGTATAGCAACTTAAGAATAGACAAGATCCCGCCGGTTGACGGAAAAGGAAGCAATTTTAGGAAAATTAGACGGACTTAACTGGCTGCGTGAGAAATGATATGACCGAGGTCCTGGATATCTTCCCCCATGCCACGGGCGGTGTTACAGCCGGAAAGCAGTACGCTGGAGAGTGCTAACAGAAGCAGAATTTTAACGGTACGTTTCATCATCCCTGCCTGCAAAAATCAGGCGCAGCGGGCGCTGCGCCTCGAATCATGACGTAAATTACTTCACGCGAGATACGTATTCGCCGGAGCGAGTATCTACTTTAATTACTTCGCCGATCTGAACGAACAGAGGTACTTTCACCACAGCGCCGGTAGAAAGCGTTGCTGGCTTGCCGCCAGTACCTGCGGTGTCACCTTTCAGACCTGGATCGGTTTCAACGATTTCCAGCTCAACAAAGTTTGGTGGGGTAACAGCGATAGGCTGGCCGTTCCACAGGGTCACGATGCACTCCGCCTGATCCAGCAGCCACTTCGCGTTATCACCAATCGCTTTCGCGTCAGCAGACAGCTGCTCGAACGTTTCGTTGTTCATGAAGTGCCAGAACTCACCGTCGTTGTACAGGTAAGTCAGGTTCATATCGACAACATCAGCGCCTTCAGCGGAGTCAGTAGATTTGAAGGTTTTCTCAACACGGGTACCGGTCAGCAGGCGGCGCAGCTTAACGCGTGCGAATGCCTGGCCTTTACCTGGTTTAACGAATTCGCTGGCTTCAACCGCGTACGGTTCGCCGTCCATCATGATTTTAAGACCAGCACGAAAATCGTTGCTATAGTACGTTGCCATAAGGCCCTCTAAATTTGTTAACTGGTAGCTAAGCCACAAAATGGCGCATATTGTAACCCTAAACACCCCGTCCAGAGAAGATTGGTTATCGCAACTTGCCGATGTAATCACCAGTCCTGATGAATTGCTGCGTCTTTTAGACCTCGATCAGCACCCAGCGTTGCTTGCAGGCCGCGAGGCAAAGCGCCTTTTCGCCCTGCGTGTTCCCCGCGCGTTTGTGGCGCGGATGGAGAAAGGCAATCCCGACGATCCGCTATTAAAACAAACGCTTACTTCGCAGGATGAGTTTGTCAGCGCGCCGGGTTACAGCACCGATCCGCTGGGAGAGCAGAACAGCGTGGTGCCCGGCTTGCTGCACAAATATCTGAACCGCGCCCTGCTGCTGGTAAAAGGCGGCTGCGCGGTAAATTGTCGTTATTGCTTCCGTCGGCACTTCCCGTATGCCGAAAACCAGGGAAATAAGCGCAACTGGCAGGTTGCGCTGGACTATATCGCCGCCCATTCAGAGCTGGATGAGATTATTTTTTCCGGCGGTGACCCGCTGATGGCAAAAGATCATGAGCTGGACTGGCTGCTGACGCAGCTGGAAGCCATCCCGCACATCAAGCGTCTGCGCATTCACAGCCGTTTACCGATTGTCATTCCGGCACGTATTACCGACGGACTGGTATCACGCCTTGAGCAGTCCCGTCTGCAGGTGCTGCTGGTAAACCATATTAACCACGCGAACGAAATCGACGATGAATTTCGCACAGCGATGGCGCGCCTGCGTAAGGCGGGCGTGACGCTGCTGAACCAGAGCGTGCTGCTGCGCGGCGTGAACGATAGCGCTCGCGTGCTGGCAGACCTCAGCAACGCGCTGTTTGATGCGGGCGTGATGCCCTATTACCTGCACGTACTGGATCGCGTGCAGGGCGCGGCGCACTTTATGGTGACGGATGACGAAGCCCGACAGATTATGCGCGAGCTGCTGACGCTGGTCTCAGGGTATATGGTGCCGAAGCTGGCACGCGAGATTGGCGGAGAGCCGAGTAAAACGCCGCTGGATTTGCAGCTGCGGCAGCGCTAAAAGGCAGGTGGCGCTACGCTTACCTGCCCTACGAGGTGGGGGCGCAGCGCCATCAGCAAGTTAACTCAGTTCGGGCACTTATAGACCTGGCCGCTCATCTGGCTGGCCGTTGGCACGAAGCTGGAAAGCATCCCTTGCGTCGGGCTGCTCACGCCATAAATCACGTTTCCACCCATTGCTGCAGCCTGGTTACGCAGGGCATTCGCCGCGCCGCGCATAGAACCGCCTTCTTCACCGTGCTGACCCGACATCCAGTTGCTTTGTTCACCGGTGGCCGTGCCTAACAGCTGGCATTCGCTGCCTGGCTTATCTTCCACAAAGCGAACGCCCTGGCCCGCTGCCGACAGTTCATTGCTGGAGCTACACCCCGCCAGCAGCAATGCTGCTCCTACGATCCCTGCACAGACTTTTACGCGCATGTTATTCCTCGTTTTCAATAAGCTGGACAGTAGTTGTCCGTGTGTGAATCTTATACCTAAAAGATGACTAAAAGAAAAACCCCCGCGCATTTCTGCGAGCCAGATTCCGCACGGTACTCCTCCGACATCTTAAATGAATTCTGATAATGCCCTTTGGGATATCGTGTTTTAGCCCCCGATCGTTTTTAGTGGTGCGATGTACACCTTTTGTACGCGACTAAAAAAGGGGGTTTCATGAGTGCAACATCCTCAGGAGAGGAAAAAGTGTCATGGGTGGGCTATCTGGCGTTTGTCCTTACCATCGTATTTTTCTCGGGCTTTTTCGCGAAAAGTACCGAATGGTGGCGCGTGCTGGATTTTACCGTCTTAAACGGCAGCTTTGGTCCGGTGAACGGCGCGCTAACGTTTCGCGGTGAGGGCGGTACGGGGGGGAAAGACGGCTTCTTGTTTGCCCTTGAACTGGCGCCTTCGGTTATTTTATCGCTCGGAATCATTGCCGTCACCGAGGGGCTGGGCGGGCTGCGTGCCGCACAACAGCTTATGACGCCCATTTTGCGCCCGCTGCTTGGCGTACCGGGCATTTGCTCTCTGGCCCTCATCGCCAACCTGCAAAATACCGATGCCGCAGCAGGGATGACTAAAGAGTTGACCGACGAAGGGGCAATTACCGATCGCGAGCGCGCTATTTTTGCCACCTTCCAGACCAGCGGTAGCGCCATCATTACCAACTATTTTTCTTCCGGCGCTGCACTCTTTACTTTCATCACCGTCCCGGTGATTACGCCGCTTGCCGTCATACTGGTGTTTAAATTTGTTGGCGCGAACTTCCTGCGTCTGTGGATCGCCCAAATGGAAGATCGCCGCGTTCAGGAGGAAAAATGATCGCCCAGCCGCGTAAAAATATCATGGACATGTTTATTGATGGCGCCCGCCGCGGCTTTACCATCGCCACCACCAGCCTGCTACCAAATGTGGTTATGGCGTTTGTCATTATTCAGGCGCTCAAGGTAACCGGCATGCTGGATATTGTCGGCAGGGTATGCGAGCCGATCATGGCGCTATGGGGACTTCCGGGCGCAGCGGCAACGGTCCTGCTGGCCTCGGTGATGAGTATGGGAGGCGGCGTGGGCGTCTGTGCCAGTCTGGTCGCCGCCGGCACGCTCAACGGTCACGATGCCACCGTCCTGCTGCCCGCCATCTATCTGATGGGCAACCCGGTACAAAACACGGGCCGCTGCCTGGGTACCGCAGGCGTAAACCCCAAATATTATCCGCACATTATTACGGTCTGCGTTATTAACGCCCTGCTCTCAATGTGGGTGATGCAGCTACTCTTCTGAGGAAATAAAAATGGATTTTTCAGTGCTCGAACCCCATCTTTTCCGCAATGCGCATCTTTACGCGCCGGAGGATCGGGGATATTGCGATCTGCTGATCGCCGGAGGAAAAATCGTCGCGATTGAAAAAACGGATCGCGCAACAACGCGGCTTAACTGTCCTGAAAGCGATCTCGCCGGGGCGGTGGTTTGCCCGGGCTTTATCGATCAACACGTGCATCTGATTGGCGGCGGCGGCGAAGCCGGTCCGCACACCCGTACGCCGGAAGTGCGGCTGTCGGCGCTGGTGGCGGCAGGCATTACCTCCGTTGTGGGCCTGCTGGGCACCGACGGCGTGACCCGCCATCCCGAGTCGCTGCTGGCAAAAACGCGGGCGCTTGAGCATGAAGGGATCAGTGCGTGGATGCTGACAGGCGCGTACGGGCTGCCGTCTCCGACAATTACCGGCAGTATCGAAAAGGATGTGGCGCTGATTGATAAAATCATTGGCGTGAAATGCGCAATTTCCGACCATCGCTCTTCCGCACCGGCAGATGACCAGCTCGCGAATATGGCCGCACAGTCGCGCGTTGGTGGGCTGCTGGGTGCCAAAGCGGGCGTATCCGTGTTTCATCTCGGCAACAGCCCAGCGCTGCTGGAGCCGCTGTTTAACATCCTCAATAACGCCGACGTTCCCCGCTCGAAGCTGCTGCCAACCCACGTCAACCGCGCCCAGGCGCTGTTCCTCGCCGCGCTGAACTATGCCCGCGAAGGGGGCTACATCGATATCACCACCAGCATTCATGAACCCATTGATGCCGCCACCGCCATCGTGGCGGCCCGTGAAGCGCAAGTGCCGTTTAACCGTCTCACCCTCAGCTCGGACGGCAACGGCAGCCAGCCGAATTTTGATGCGAACGGTAATCTGGTGGGCATTGGCGTAGCCGGGTTCGAATCTCTGCCTGAGACGCTGCAGCAGTTGGTCAACCGCTATCATCTGCCGCTGGAGGAGGCGCTTCTGCCGTTTACGCGTAACGTGGCGGAGTTTCTCGGGCTGGAGCATAAGGGGCGGATCGCGCCCGGATGCGATGCCGATTTCCTGGTACTGACGGACGATCTGAAGATCCGCGAGGTCTGGGCGAAAGGCCGCCAGATGGTGCGCGAAGGCGTAGCATGCGTGAAAGGAACATTTGAGTAGCGGCAATAAAAAACCCCGGGCATTTCTGCCCGGGGTTCGTTCTGAGAGGTTCAGAACAACATGATTACATCATGCCGCCCATTCCACCCATGCCGCCCATCCCAGCAGCACCTAAATCAGGCGCGTCGCCTTTTGGCAGGTCGGTCACCATGCACTCGGTAGTGATCATCAGGCCAGCTACAGATGCCGCGTACTGCAGAGCAGAACGGGTCACTTTAGTTGGGTCCAGGATACCGAAGTCGATCATGTTGCCGTATTCTTCAGTTGCAGCGTTGTAACCGTAGTTACCTTCGCCCGCTTTCACGTTGTTCGCAACGACAGATGGCTCTTCACCAGCGTTGGACACGATCTGACGCAGAGGAGCTTCCATCGCGCGCAGCGCAACTTTGATACCCACGTTCTGGTCTTCGTTCTGAGCGGTCAGGCCAGCCAGTTTAGCGGCTACACGCACCAGCGCGACACCACCACCCGCTACTACGCCTTCTTCTACCGCAGCACGGGTCGCGTGCAGGGCATCGTCAACGCGTGCTTTCTTCTCTTTCATTTCAACTTCGGTCGCAGCACCAACTTTGATAACCGCAACGCCGCCTGCCAGTTTCGCTACGCGCTCCTGCAGTTTTTCACGGTCGTAATCGGAAGTGGCTTCTTCGATCTGCTTACGGATCTGACCAACGCGGCCCTGAATAGCAGCTTCTTCACCCACACCGTCGATGATGGTGGTGGTGTCTTTGTTGATCACAACGCGTTTTGCCTGGCCCAGGTCTTCCAGGGTCGCTTTTTCCAGCTCCATACCGATCTCTTCAGAGATCACGGTACCGCCGGTCAGGGTAGCGATATCCTGCAGCATTGCTTTACGGCGATCGCCGAAGCCAGGTGCTTTAACCGCAGCCACTTTCACGATGCCACGCATGGTGTTAACCACCAGGGTCGCCAGCGCTTCGCCTTCAACATCTTCAGCGATGATTACCAGCGGCTTGCCTGCTTTCGCAACGGCTTCCAGCACAGGCAGCATTTCACGGATGTTGGAGATCTTTTTGTCAGCCAGCAGGATGAACGGGCTTTCCAGCTCAACAGCGCCAGTTTCTGGCTTGTTGATGAAGTATGGGGACAGGTAACCGCGGTCGAACTGCATACCTTCAACCACGTCCAGTTCGTCTTCCAGACCGGTACCGTCTTCAACGGTGATCACGCCTTCTTTACCGACTTTATCCATCGCTTCAGCGATCAGTTTACCTACGGTTTCGTCGGAGTTAGCGGAGATGGTACCTACCTGAGCAATGGCTTTAGAGTCAGAGCACGGTACGGACAGCGCTTTCAGTTCTTCAACAGCGGATGCGACAGCTTTGTCGATACCACGTTTCAGATCCATTGGGTTCATGCCAGCAGCAACGGCTTTCAGGCCTTCGGTGATGATAGCCTGCGCCAGTACGGTCGCGGTGGTAGTACCGTCGCCTGCAGCGTCGTTCGCTTTAGAGGCAACTTCTTTCACCATCTGCGCGCCCATGTTTTCGAACTTGTCTTCCAGCTCGATTTCACGTGCAACGGAAACACCATCTTTGGTGATGGTTGGCGCGCCGAAGGATTTATCCAGCACTACGTTACGGCCTTTCGGGCCCAGGGTCACTTTAACTGCATCTGCCAGTACGTTTACGCCGCGGAGCATTTTTACACGAGCGTCGTTACCGAATTTTACGTCTTTAGCTGCCATGTTCTTATTTCCTCAAATTCTCGTGCGTAAATTACGCTTCAACAATTGCCAGAATGTCGCTCTCGGACATGATCAACACTTCTTCATTGTCGATCTTCTCGGATTTCACGCCGTAGCCATCGTTGAAAATTACGATGTCACCAACTTTAACGTCCAGCGGCTGCACAGTTCCGTTTTCCAGGATGCGGCCCTTACCGACAGCGATGATTTCGCCACGCGTTGATTTGGCTGCTGCAGAACCGGTCAGAACGATGCCGCCAGCAGACTTGGTTTCAACTTCTTTACGTTTGACGATCACACGATCATGTAACGGACGAATACTCATTGATAGCTCTCCTTTGAGAAAGTCATTATCAGTTATGGATGACGCCGGTCCGCATGCGGTTTTCCGACTAGTGCCCTGAGAGATGGGGATAGCTTTTTACCCCTTCAAGGGGGAATCGAAAAAAAATTTGCGAAAGTGTTACCATCGCCTCTCTTTTGGTATTGGCAGGATGATGTCAATGAGTGGACTTAAGCAGGAGTTGGGGCTGGCGCAGGGCGTTGGCCTGCTTTCAACCTCCTTGTTAGGTACGGGCGTATTTGCCGTACCGGCACTGGCAGCGCTGGTGGCTGGAAATAACAGCCTGTGGGCGTGGCCGGTGCTGATTGTGCTGGTTTTCCCGATAGCCATTGTGTTTGCCATCCTGGGACGACACTTCCCCAGCGCGGGCGGCGTGGCGCATTTTGTCGGGCTGGCCTTTGGCCCGCGTCTGGAGCGCGTCACCGGCTGGCTGTTTCTCTCCGTCATTCCGGTTGGCCTTCCGGCGGCGCTACATATAGCGACCGGCTTTGGTCAGGCGCTGTTTGGCTGGCATAACGCGCAACTGCTGCTGGCTGAACTCGGTACGCTGGCCATCGTCTGGTGGGTGGGCTCACGCGGCGCCAGCTCAAGCGCGAATCTGCAGACGTTCGTCGCGGTGATGATTGTCGCGCTCATTGGCGCTATCTGGTGGGCGGGCGATATCACGGTAAAAAATATTCCGTTCCCGGCAGTCAGGGACGTCGATCATTCGCAGCTTTTCGCCGCCCTTTCCGTTATGTTCTGGTGTTTTGTCGGACTGGAAGCGTTCGCCCATTTAGCCTCTGAATTTAAGCGACCTGAACGCGATTTCCCGCGAGCCCTGATGATCGGCCTGCTGCTGGCGGGTACTGTGTATTGGGCCTGTACCGTGCTGGTGCTGCACTTCAACGCGTTCGGCGAAGATAAAGCCGCCGCCGCGTCACTGCCGGGTATCGTGGTGCAGTTGTTTGGCGTCAAAGCCTTATGGGTAGCCTGTGTGATTGGCTATCTCGCTTGCTTTGCCAGCCTCAATATTTATATCCAGAGCTTCGCCCGGCTGGTGTGGTCGCAGGCTCTTTATAGACCGGATAGCCCCCTCTCACGCCTCTCAAAGCGTCAACTTCCGATGAATGCCCTGAATACCGTGCTGGGCTGCTGCGTTCTGAGTTCGCTGGGCATTTATCTTCTCGACATCAACCTTGATGCGCTGATTATCTACGCCAACGGTATTTTCATCATGATCTACCTGCTGTGCATGCTGGCGGGCTGTCGTCTGCTGAAAGGTCGCTATAAAGCACTGGCGGTCGTCGGGGGTGTGCTGTGCCTGCTGTTGCTGGCGATGGTGGGATGGAAGAGTGTGTACGCCATCGTCATGCTGGCGGGGCTGTGGGCGTTTTTACCGAAGCGGAAAAATCCACGGGCCCGGTAAGCGAGGCTACCGGGCAAAAAAATTACCGATCGTCTTTATGGTCTAAACGGTCGCGCTGTTCATCCTTGCGCTGATACTCCCCTTCGAAGGTATCGCCTGGCCCTGTGCTGAACCCGCCGCCCGGCATGCGGCTAAACCGCAGATGCGGCAGCAGCTTCATGGTCAGGTGCTTCTGTACCGGCGGCAACAGTAACAGCAGGCCGAGGAAGTCGGTGAAGAACCCCGGCAGGATCAGTAGCAGGCCCGCAATAATCAGCGACACGCTTTTGATCATCTCTTCTGCCGGGCTTTCGCCTGCGGCCATCTTCTGCTGCATTATCAGGAAATTTTTGAAACCCTGATTACGCACCAGCGACATGCCGATGACGGAGGTGAAGATCACCAGAATCAACGTCAACAGGACGCCCAGCACGTGGGCAACCTGGATGAAAATAGAAATCTCAATGTAAACATAGAGAAAGAAAGCAATAAACGGTATCCAGCGCACTGGCATCTCCTGTGTGGCAGGCGCCATCTGGCCCCTGTCTGAATGTGTTCGCATCACGCGTCTGTAAGAGATGGAGACGGTTAGCCAAAATTCAATCGGTTTGCACGGATATTTTTTTCGGAAATATTAAAGCGGTGACACATTTCACAGATTAATAATTATCATGGAATCGGGTCGATAATAAGTGATCCAGCTTACGGCAATTCGCTATCATCAGCATATGATCTCGAACATCTGGCCGATTGAGGGAATAATCGTCGGTCAGAAAATATTCAAAACCACATATATGTTGTGTGTTTAGTACAATCCATCGGCAGCTTGAAAAGAAGGTTCACATGTTAAACAACATTCGTATCGAAGAAGACTTGTTGGGTACCAGGGAAGTTCCAGCGGATGCCTACTATGGTGTTCACACTCTGAGAGCGATTGAAAACTTCTACATCAGCAACAGCAAAATCAGCGACATCCCTGAGTTTGTCCGTGGCATGGTGATGGTGAAGAAAGCCGCAGCGCTGGCGAACAAAGAGCTGCAAACCATTCCTAAAAGCGCGGCAAATGCGATTATCGCTGCCTGCGATGAAGTGCTGAACAACGGCAAATGCATGGACCAGTTCCCGGTTGACGTCTATCAGGGCGGCGCGGGTACCTCCGTCAACATGAATACGAACGAAGTACTGGCAAACATCGGCCTTGAGCTGATGGGCCACCAGAAAGGTGAATACCAGTACCTTAACCCGAACGACCACGTTAACAAATGCCAGTCCACCAACGACGCCTACCCAACCGGCTTCCGTATCGCGGTTTATGCCTCCGTGGTCAAACTGGTCGACGCGATCAACCAGCTGGGCGATGGCTTCCAGCGTAAAGCGGTTGAGTTCCAGGACATTCTGAAAATGGGCCGTACCCAGCTTCAGGACGCGGTGCCGATGACCCTCGGTCAGGAATTCCATGCGTTTAACGTGCTGCTTAACGAAGAAACCAAAAACCTGCTGCGCACCTCCGAACTGCTGCTGGAAGTGAACCTGGGCGCCACCGCCATCGGTACGCGTCTGAACACCCCGGATGGCTATCAGCAGTTGGCGGTTCAGAAGCTGGCGGAAGTGTCTAACCTGCCGGTTGTGCCTGCGGAAGACCTGATCGAAGCCACCTCCGACTGCGGCGCGTACGTGATGGTACACAGCGCCCTGAAACGTCTGGCGGTGAAACTGTCTAAAATCTGTAACGACCTGCGCCTGCTCTCCTCCGGCCCGCGCGCTGGCCTGAACGAAATCAACCTGCCAGAACTGCAGGCGGGTTCTTCTATCATGCCAGCGAAAGTGAACCCTGTGGTGCCAGAAGTGGTGAACCAGGTCTGCTTTAAAGTCATCGGTAACGATACGACCGTGACCATGGCCTCCGAAGCGGGTCAGCTGCAACTGAACGTGATGGAGCCGGTGATTGGCCAGGCGATGTTTGAATCCATTCACATCCTGACCAACGCCTGCTACAACCTGCTGGAAAAATGCATTAACGGCATCACCGCGAATAAAGAAGTCTGTGAAGGCTATGTGTACAACTCTATCGGGATCGTCACCTACCTCAACCCATTCATCGGCCACCATAACGGCGACATCGTTGGTAAGATTTGCGCCGAAACCGGTAAGAGCGTGCGTGAAGTGGTGCTGGAGCGCGGACTGTTGACCGAAGCCGAGCTGGACGATATCTTTTCGGCCCAGAACCTGATGCACCCGGCATATAAAGCGAAACGATATACTGATGAAAGCGAACAGTAACAGTTCAGGCTAGGCTTCCGAAAGGCACGTCACTTGTGACGTGCCTTTTTTCTTTTTAAGCGTTACCTAAATACAACAATTCAATATCAACTTGTTAATAAGCAAGGCAGGTCTTTATGTTTGGAGCAGAACTCGTCATCGTCCTGTTGGCGATTTATTTGGGCGCACGACTCGGGGGCATCGGCATCGGTTTTGCCGGCGGTCTCGGGGTGCTTGTTCTTACCCTTATCTTTCAGATTAAACCCGGCGCAATCCCTTTTGACGTTATCGAAATCATCATGGCGGTTATTGCCGCTATTGCGGCCATGCAGGTGGCAGGTGGTATGGACTACCTGGTGAGCCTGGCAGAGCGTATGCTGCGCCGCCATCCTAAATACATTACTTTCCTTGCTCCGCTGGTGACCTGGTTTATGACCATTCTTGCGGGAACCGGCCACACGGCGTTCTCTACGCTGCCGGTGATTACCGAGGTGGCCAAAGAACAGGGTATTCGCCCGTCTCGCCCTCTTTCTATTGCCGTGGTGGCCTCTCAGATTGCCATTACCGCGTCGCCAATCTCTGCCGCTGTCGTCTTCTTCGCGGGTATTCTTGAGCCAATGGGCGTGAGCTACCTGACGCTGCTGGCGATCTGTATTCCGGTCACGCTGATTGCGGTGATGATTACCGCCGTGCTGTGTAACTTCCTCGGCGCCGAGCTGAAAGACGATCCGGTTTATCAGGAGCGTCTGGCAAAAGGTGAAGTGAGCCTGCGCGGTAGCCAGGTCTTCGAACTGAAGCCGCACGCGAAACGCTCCGTGCTGCTGTTCCTGATCGGTATTGTCGCCGTGATGTTCTACGCGACCGCCATCAGCGACACCGTAGGGCTGATCCAGAACCCGGTGCTGCCGCGTAACGAAGCGATTGTGGTATTCATGCTGACCATCGCCACGCTGATTAGCATCACCTGTAAAATCGACACCAGCGAAGTGCTGAATGCCAGCACCTTCAAATCCGGTATGAGCGCCTGCGTGTGCGTTTTGGGCGTGGCGTGGCTCGGTGACACCTTCGTGAAAGCGCACATCAGCGACATCCAGACCGTTGCCGGCGACCTGCTGCACAACTATCCGTGGCTGCTGGCGGTGGTTCTGTTCTTTGCCGCGACGCTGCTTTACTCCCAGGCGGCCACCACCAAAGCGCTGATGCCTGCGGCACTGATGCTGGGCGTGACGCCGCTGACGGCGATTGCCTCTTTCGCGGCGGTTTCTGCCCTGTTCGTACTGCCAACCTATCCAACCCTGCTGGCCGCGGTTGAGATGGACGATACCGGCTCAACCCGCATCGGTAAGTACGTGTTTAACCACGCGTTCCTGATCCCTGGCGTGGTGGCGATCACGCTCTGCGTCGTCCTCGGCTTTATCATCGGCGGCATTGTGCTGTAAACGGTTAACCGTTGTAAAAATAGTTAAAATCGGGCCGCTCTGCGGCCCGTTTCATTAATGACCAATCGTCTTGCGTGATATAGTGAAGACTTTCGTGATGAGGAGGTCGACTTGTGAACACGCCTGATGCTGTTGTCGTACTGTGTACCGCCCCTGATGAAGCCTCTGCCCAGGATCTCGCCGCCAAGGTGCTGGCCGAAAAACTGGCTGCTTGCGTAACTCTTCTTCCTGGAGCCACCTCCCTCTATTACTGGGAAGGCAAGCTGGAGCAGGAGTACGAAGTCCAGATGTTGCTCAAAACCAATCTGGCGAATCAGCAGGCGCTCCTCGACTGCCTCAAGTCTCATCATCCTTACCAAACCCCCGGAACTGCTGGTGCTGCCAGTGGTCCACGGCGATAACGACTATCTCTCATGGCTCAACGCTTCTTTACGCTGATCCTGCTGCTGTGCAGCACGTCAGTATTTGCCGGGTTGTTTGACGCACCCGGCCGTTCAAACTTTATTCCTGCCGATCAGGCGTTTGTTTTCGACTTTCAGCAAAACCAGCACGACCTCAATCTGACCTGGCAGGTGAAAGAGGGATACTACCTCTACCGCAAACAGGTCAGCATCACGCCTGCAAAGGCTAACGTCGGCGCACCGCAGATGCCCGCAGGCGAGTGGCACGAGGACGAGTTCTACGGTAAGAGTGAAATTTATCGCCAGCGCCTGAGCGTGCCCGTCACGGTGAATCAGGCGGATAAAAATGCCACGCTGACGGTAACGTATCAGGGCTGTGCCGACGCGGGCTTCTGCTACCCCCCTGAAACGAAGGTCGTTCCGCTTAGTGAAGTTAAAGCGGCAGCCTCCCCTCTCCCCTCAGGGGAGAGGGCCAGGGTGAGGGGTGAAGGCGAAGCTGCTTCCGATCTGCCTTTCTCAGCACTTTGGGCCTTACTGATTGGTATCGGCATAGCCTTTACCCCGTGTGTCCTGCCCATGTACCCGCTTATCTCCGGGATTGTACTGGGCGGCACGCAACGCCTTTCCACCGCCCGGGCGCTGCTGCTGGCGTTTATCTACGTGCAGGGCATGGCGCTTACCTATACCGCGCTCGGCCTCGTGGTCGCCGCAGCCGGGCTGCAGTTCCAGGCCGCACTTCAGCACCCTTACGTGCTTATCGGCCTGTCAGCCGTATTTATCCTGCTGGCGCTGTCGATGTTTGGCCTGTTCACGCTGCAGTTGCCCTCCTCACTGCAAACCCGCTTAACGCTGATGAGCAATCGCCAGCAGGGCGGCTCTGCGGGCGGCGTATTCGCAATGGGTGCCATCGCCGGGTTAATTTGCTCCCCCTGCACCACTGCGCCGCTGAGCGCTATCCTGCTGTACATTGCTCAGAGCGGCAATATGTGGCTCGGCGGGGGGACGCTGTATCTCTATGCGCTCGGTATGGGCCTGCCGCTGATTCTGGTGACGGTGTTTGGCAATCGCCTGCTGCCGAAGAGCGGCCCGTGGATGGAGACGGTGAAAACCGCGTTTGGTTTTGTCATCCTGGCGCTTCCGGTGTTCCTGCTGGAGCGAATCATGGGTGACGCGTGGGGTCTGCGCCTGTGGGCCATGCTTGGCGTGGCGTTCTTCTCCTGGGCGTTTATCGTTAGCCTGGGGGCAAAAAAAGCGTGGATGCGTCTGGTGCAAATTCTCCTGCTTGCCGCCGCGTTGGTGAGCGTGCGTCCGCTTCAGGATTGGGCGTTCGGCTCGCCTGTGGGCCAGACGCAGGCGCATTTAAACTTTATACATGTTAAGAACGTCGATGAGCTCAACAGCGCGCTGGCTCAGGCAAAAGGTAAACCAGTAATGCTCGATCTCTATGCCGACTGGTGCGTCGCCTGCAAAGAGTTTGAAAAATACACCTTTAGCGATCCGCAGGTGCAAAACGCCCTGAAAGAGACGGTATTGCTTCAGGCAAACGTCACCGCCAACAGTGCGCAGGATAAGGCCCTGCTTAAACAGCTTAACGTACTCGGGCTACCGACCATTCTGTTCTTCAATGAGCAGGGAGACGAGCAGCCAGAACAGCGTGTAACCGGGTTTATGGATGCAACGGCATTCAGCGCGCATTTGCGCAATCGCCAACCGTAAACAACACTTTAGACGGGACATACCGTTGGGAATAGCGGAGGAGATAACCGTGCAACGCGAAGACGTACTGGGACAAGCCCTGCAACTACTTGAGATTCAAGGGATCGCCAGCACCACGCTTGAGATGGTAGCCGACCGTATCGATTACCCTCTGGATGAGCTTAAGCGCTTCTGGCCGGATAAAGAGGCGCTGCTTTATGATGCGCTGCGCTATCTCAGCCAGCAGGTGGATATTTGGCGCAGGCAGCTGATGCTGAATGAAGAACTGACTGCGGAGCAAAAGCTGCTGGCACGCTATACTGCTCTGACGGAATGTGTCAGCAACAACCGTTACCCAGGTTGTCTGTTCATCGCCGCCTGCACGTACTTTCCCGATCCCGGCCATCCTATTCACCAGTTGGCGGATCAGCAAAAACGGGCGGCGCATGACTTCACCCACGAACTGCTGACAACGCTTGAAGTGGATGACCCGGCAATGGTCGCCAGGCAGATGGAGCTCGTACTTGAGGGCTGTCTGAGCCGTATGCTGGTGAACCGTAGCCAGGCCGATGTGGATACGGCGCACCGCCTGGCGGAAGATATTTTGCGGTTTGCTCAGTGTCGTATGGGCGGGGCGTTAACATAAGCGTAGTTTGGCTTTTTTGCCCCAGAAGCCAGCAAATTGCCGTAAACTTGAGCAGTTGAACAGCTTTTCCCGAAATAGTGTTGACGACCTCACGTGATTGCGGTTTAATGCGCTCCGTTGCCCGGATAGCTCAGTCGGTAGAGCAGGGGATTGAAAATCCCCGTGTCCTTGGTTCGATTCCGAGTCCGGGCACCACTATTTAAAGAACCCAGCCTATGGCTGGGTTTTTGCTTTTCTGTATTTGCAATGCACTGAATTTTCCCTCGTGTTCGCGGGCGTTTACGTCACCTGGCTGATGTCATTATCATCATCCCACTTCTGCTTGCCACACACCGGCGATACCCTTTGGCTCCCCTTCTCTGTACCTTAATTTTCATCCACGCCATTATTCTTAAGCTGTTCAGAAGCGATGCCGGGCACGATATCAGCGAGTTAACGCTGGATGAGCATGTGATTGCGGTGGCCAGCGATGTTGCTCTCGATGCTGAGGTTCCGGTGCTGGATTTAAATGATGAGGATGGGATTGCTGAGTTTATTGTGAGGTGGTGCGCGGTCTGACTTGCCGGGTGTCGGCTTCGCCTTACCCGGCCTGCCGTTTTTCAGCGCAGAAACGCAAAAAGGCCATCCTTTCGGATGGCCTCTTCACTTGTTTGATGCCTGGCAGTTCCCTACTCTCACATGGGGAGACCCCACACTACCATCGGCGCTACGGCGTTTCACTTCTGAGTTCGGCATGGGGTCAGGTGGGACCACCGCGCTAAAGCCGCCAGGCAAATTCTGTTAATCTGTATCAGGCTGAAAATCGTGTCTCTTCGCCAAAACATCTTCGGCGTTGTAAGGTTAAGCCTCACGGTTCATTAGTATCGGTTAGCTCAACGCATCGCTGCGCTTACACACCCGACCTATCAACGTCGTCGTCTTCAACGTTCCTTCAGGAGACTTAAAGTCTCAGGGAGAACTCATCTCGGGGCAAGTTTCGTGCTTAGATGCTTTCAGCACTTATCTCTTCCGCATTTAGCTACCGGGCAGTGCCATTGGCATGACAACCCGAACACCAGTGATGCGTCCACTCCGGTCCTCTCGTACTAGGAGCAGCCCCCCTCAATTCTCCAGCGCCCACGGCAGATAGGGACCGAACTGTCTCACGACGTTCTAAACCCAGCTCGCGTACCACTTTAAATGGCGAACAGCCATACCCTTGGGACCTACTTCAGCCCCAGGATGTGATGAGCCGACATCGAGGTGCCAAACACCGCCGTCGATATGAACTCTTGGGCGGTATCAGCCTGTTATCCCCGGAGTACCTTTTATCCGTTGAGCGATGGCCCTTCCATTCAGAACCACCGGATCACTATGACCTGCTTTCGCACCTGCTCGAGCCGTCACTCTCGCAGTCAAGCTAGCTTATGCCATTGCACTAACCTCCTGATGTCCGACCAGGATTAGCTAACCTTCGTGCTCCTCCGTTACTCTTTGGGAGGAGACCGCCCCAGTCAAACTACCCACCAGACACTGTCCGCAACCCGGATCACGGGTCTACGTTAGAACACCAGCCATTAAAGGGTGGTATTTCAAGGACGGCTCCACGCAGACTGGCGTCCACGCTTCAAAGCCTCCCACCTATCCTACACATCAAGGACCAGTGTTCAGTGTCAAGCTATAGTAAAGGTTCACGGGGTCTTTCCGTCTTGCCGCGGGTACACTGCATCTTCACAGCGAGTTCAATTTCACTGAGTCTCGGGTGGAGACAGCCTGGCCATCATTACGCCATTCGTGCAGGTCGGAACTTACCCGACAAGGAATTTCGCTACCTTAGGACCGTTATAGTTACGGCCGCCGTTTACCGGGGCTTCGATCAAGAGCTTCGCGTTGCCGCTAACCCCATCAATTAACCTTCCGGCACCGGGCAGGCGTCACACCGTATACGTCCACTTTCGTGTTTGCACAGTGCTGTGTTTTTAATAAACAGTTGCAGCCAGCTGGTATCTTCGACTGATTTCAGCTCCACCCGCAGGGGCTTCACCTACATATCAGCGTGCCTTCTCCCGAAGTTACGGCACCATTTTGCCTAGTTCCTTCACCCGAGTTCTCTCAAGCGCCTTGGTATTCTCTACCTGACCACCTGTGTCGGTTTGGGGTACGATTTCGTGTTACCTGATGCTTAGAGGCTTTTCCTGGAAGCAGGGCATTTGTTACTTCAGCACCGTAGTGCCTCGTCATCACACCTCAGCGTTAAAAGGTACCGGATTTACCTGGAACCTCCGCCTACATGCTTAAACCGGGACAACCGTCGCCCGGCTAACATAGCCTTCTCCGTCCCCCCTTCGCAGTAACACCAAGTACAGGAATATTAACCTGTTTCCCATCGACTACGCCTTTCGGCCTCGCCTTAGGGGTCGACTCACCCTGCCCCGATTAACGTTGGACAGGAACCCTTGGTCTTCCGGCGAGCGGGCTTTTCACCCGCTTTATCGTTACTTATGTCAGCATTCGCACTTCTGATACCTCCAGCAACCCTCACAGGCCACCTTCAACGGCTTACAGAACGCTCCCCTACCCAACAACACATAGTGTCGCTGCCGCAGCTTCGGTGCATGGTTTAGCCCCGTTACATCTTCCGCGCAGGCCGACTCGACCAGTGAGCTATTACGCTTTCTTTAAATGATGGCTGCTTCTAAGCCAACATCCTGGCTGTCTGTGCCTTCCCACATCGTTTCCCACTTAACCATGACTTTGGGACCTTAGCTGGCGGTCTGGGTTGTTTCCCTCTTCACGACGGACGTTAGCACCCGCCGTGTGTCTCCCGTGATAACATTCTTCGGTATTCGTAGTTTGCATCGGGTTGGTAAGCCGGGATGGCCCCCTAGCCGAAACAGTGCTCTACCCCCGAAGATGAGTTCACGAGGCGCTACCTAAATAGCTTTCGGGGAGAACCAGCTATCTCCCGGTTTGATTGGCCTTTCACCCCCAGCCACAGGTCATCCGCTAATTTTTCAACATTAGTCGGTTCGGTCCTCCAGTTAGTGTTACCCAACCTTCAACCTGCCCATGGCTAGATCACCGGGTTTCGGGTCTATACCCTGCAACTTAACGCCCAGTTAAGACTCGGTTTCCCTTCGGCTCCCCTATACGGTTAACCTTGCTACAGAATATAAGTCGCTGACCCATTATACAAAAGGTACGCAGTCACCCCATAAAGAGGCTCCCACTGCTTGTACGTACACGGTTTCAGGTTCTTTTTCACTCCCCTCGCCGGGGTTCTTTTCGCCTTTCCCTCACGGTACTGGTTCACTATCGGTCAGTCAGGAGTATTTAGCCTTGGAGGATGGTCCCCCCATATTCAGACAGGATACCACGTGTCCCGCCCTACTCTTCGAGTTCACAACCTGTGTGCTTTCGTGTACGGGACTATCACCCTGTACCGTCGGACTTTCCAGACCGTTCCACTAACACACAAGCTGATTCAGACTCCGGGCTGCTCCCCGTTCGCTCGCCGCTACTGGGGGAATCTCGGTTGATTTCTTTTCCTCGGGGTACTTAGATGTTTCAGTTCCCCCGGTTCGCCTCGTTAACCTATGTATTCAGTTAACGATAGTGCAACGGATTGCACTGGGTTTCCCCATTCGGACATCGCCGGGTCAAAGGTTCATATCACCTCGCCGGCGCTTTTCGCAGATTAGCACGTCCTTCATCGCCTCTGACTGCCAGGGCATCCACCGTGTACGCTTAGTCGCTTAACCTCACAACCCGAAGATGTTTCACTTCATGATTGCGAAAATTTGAGAGACTCGAACACACATAACATGTGTGTCGTTTCAATTTTCAGCTTGATCCAGATTTTTAAAGAGCAAATATCTCAAACATGACTCGCAAGTCAGTTTTGAGATATGACGGCAGGTGACTTTCACTCACGAACCAGCAAGTGGCGTCCCCTAGGGGATTCGAACCCCTGTTACCGCCGTGAAAGGGCGGTGTCCTGGGCCTCTAGACGAAGGGGACACTGAAGTCTCAATCGCAAGACGCCTTGCTGCTTACTTTTCATCAGACAATCTGTGTGGACACTACAAAGGCAGGTTCTTTAAGGTAAGGAGGTGATCCAACCGCAGGTTCCCCTACGGTTACCTTGTTACGACTTCACCCCAGTCATGAATCACAAAGTGGTAAGCGCCCTCCCGAAGGTTAAGCTACCTACTTCTTTTGCAACCCACTCCCATGGTGTGACGGGCGGTGTGTACAAGGCCCGGGAACGTATTCACCGTGGCATTCTGATCCACGATTACTAGCGATTCCGACTTCATGGAGTCGAGTTGCAGACTCCAATCCGGACTACGACGCACTTTATGAGGTCCGCTTGCTCTCGCGAGGTCGCTTCTCTTTGTATGCGCCATTGTAGCACGTGTGTAGCCCTACTCGTAAGGGCCATGATGACTTGACGTCATCCCCACCTTCCTCCAGTTTATCACTGGCAGTCTCCTTTGAGTTCCCGGCCTAACCGCTGGCAACAAAGGATAAGGGTTGCGCTCGTTGCGGGACTTAACCCAACATTTCACAACACGAGCTGACGACAGCCATGCAGCACCTGTCTCAGAGTTCCCGAAGGCACCAAAGCATCTCTGCTAAGTTCTCTGGATGTCAAGAGTAGGTAAGGTTCTTCGCGTTGCATCGAATTAAACCACATGCTCCACCGCTTGTGCGGGCCCCCGTCAATTCATTTGAGTTTTAACCTTGCGGCCGTACTCCCCAGGCGGTCGACTTAACGCGTTAGCTCCGGAAGCCACGCCTCAAGGGCACAACCTCCAAGTCGACATCGTTTACGGCGTGGACTACCAGGGTATCTAATCCTGTTTGCTCCCCACGCTTTCGCACCTGAGCGTCAGTCTTTGTCCAGGGGGCCGCCTTCGCCACCGGTATTCCTCCAGATCTCTACGCATTTCACCGCTACACCTGGAATTCTACCCCCCTCTACAAGACTCTAGCCTGCCAGTTTCGAATGCAGTTCCCAGGTTGAGCCCGGGGATTTCACATCCGACTTGACAGACCGCCTGCGTGCGCTTTACGCCCAGTAATTCCGATTAACGCTTGCACCCTCCGTATTACCGCGGCTGCTGGCACGGAGTTAGCCGGTGCTTCTTCTGCGGGTAACGTCAATCGACAAGGTTATTAACCTTATCGCCTTCCTCCCCGCTGAAAGTACTTTACAACCCGAAGGCCTTCTTCATACACGCGGCATGGCTGCATCAGGCTTGCGCCCATTGTGCAATATTCCCCACTGCTGCCTCCCGTAGGAGTCTGGACCGTGTCTCAGTTCCAGTGTGGCTGGTCATCCTCTCAGACCAGCTAGGGATCGTCGCCTAGGTGAGCCGTTACCCCACCTACTAGCTAATCCCATCTGGGCACATCTGATGGCAAGAGGCCCGAAGGTCCCCCTCTTTGGTCTTGCGACGTTATGCGGTATTAGCTACCGTTTCCAGTAGTTATCCCCCTCCATCAGGCAGTTTCCCAGACATTACTCACCCGTCCGCCACTCGTCACCCGAGAGCAAGCTCTCTGTGCTACCGTTCGACTTGCATGTGTTAGGCCTGCCGCCAGCGTTCAATCTGAGCCATGATCAAACTCTTCAATTTAAGTTTGATGCTCGTGAATTAAACTTCGTAATGAATTACGTATGTTCACTCAGAGACTTGGTATTCATTTTTCGTCCGAGGACGTTAAGAATCCATGTCACTTTGAGTGCCCACACAGATTGTCTGATAAATTGTTAAAGAGCAGTGCAACGCGGCTTTCGCTCACCGTTGCGAGGTGGCGTATATTACGCTTTCCTCTTTCAGAGTCAACCCGTTATTTCAGGATTTTTTCTCTTCAACCGAACCGGCTGTTTGTGAAGTGATTCACATCCGCCGTGTCGATGGAGGCGCATTATAGGGAGTTCTCAGCAGCCCGCAACAGAAAAGTTGCAAAAAAATGACTGACTGCTGTATTCCCCAGCAAAACCCCGCTTTATACCCTTTTACGCACAGAGTTATCCACAATTACAGCAAGATCCTGATGCGATCCTGCGAACTGAAAGAGAAGATCAACTATACTAGCGGCAAATATTCTTCTCCGCAGAGCTCCCCCTGATGAATACACAACGCCTGCCTCGCGACTGGCGCCTCCCTACGGCCGGATTGATGCTGCTGGTCATCCTCTTCGCCGCTTTTACGCTGCATACGCACTGGAACGCCTTTATCCAGTGGTGCCTTGCCACGCAGATTACGCTGCACCGTTATCTGGTGATGTATCTACTGCAGCTTAATAACCACCAGTACAGCGGTGGATTATGGCTCTTAACAGGCGCTTTCTTTTATGGCGTCCTTCACGCCATCGGGCCGGGGCACGGGAAGTTCATCGTGACGACCTATCTGACCACCAATAAGGAGAGCGAGCTGGCCGCCCGAGTGGTCCCCTTCATTGGCAGCCTGATGCAGGGCGTCAGTGCCATTCTGTTTGTCTTTATTCTGGCAGTAGGATTTAACCTCGCATCAGGGGATATCAGCACCAGTCGCTGGTATGTCGAGAAGATAAGCGCCGTGCTGATTGGCGCATTTGGTGCATTCATCATTTATCAGGCGCTGAAAAGCCTGCGGCCGCAGAGAATGAGGATCTCTGCCATCACTCCCCTTCATCAGCACGGTGAACACTGTGGCTGTGGTCATCACGGCGTGGGCGTAGATCTGGCACAAGGTGACTGGAAAACGCGTCTGGGCGTCATTCTGGCGATTGGTGCACGCCCGTGCAGCGGCGCAATCATGATTCTGATGTTTTCGAACGCGCTGGGCATTGTCACCTGGGGCATGGCTGCAGTCATGACCATGTCCCTGGGAACGGCTCTCACAATTATGGGGCTATCGCTGGCGGTACGTTATGCCCGTGAACGCACGGTGGCCTGGTTCGGGGAAAGTCGCTCGTTAAGGTGGTTGATGCCGGCCGTTAAAATTGCCGGTGGAATCGTACTGATCCTGTTCGCGACCGTCCTGTTTCTGACGGTCATCCCCATCAGCGCCAACGGCGACTATATCGCCGCCGGATGCTAATAAAAGAAAACCCGCCAGCGGCGGGTTTTTTATTACTCATTAATTCGTGGATGTTGATCAACAAGACGAGAGCGTTTCTTCTGCAGCTCTTCAATCTCGGCGTCGATATCCTCAATCTTCTGCTCCACGTTGTCGTAGTGCTCGCGCAGGATCTCTTTCGCTTCCTGAATATCGGATGCCGCAGGCGTCGCTCCTTTCAGAGGACGGTTCGCCGTCTCCTTCATGGTCAGACCGGTCGCCAGACCGACTACCGCGATTACCATCAGGTAATAGGCTGGCATCATCAGGTTCTGTGTGCTTTCCACCAGAGAGGCGGCAAGCGTAGGCGTCAGACCAGCAATCAGAACGGAGATATTGAACGCCGCCGCCAGCGCGCTATAACGAATGTGCGTCGGGAACATCGCCGGTAAGGTAGAGGCCATCACCCCGATAAAGCAGTTCAGGATCACCGCCAGCATCAGCAGACCCGCGAAAATCAGACCCAGCACATTACTGTTGATCAGAATAAACGCCGGGATCGCCAGCGCGAACAGCGCCACGCTACCCAGGATGATAAACGGTCGGCGGCCAAAGCGGTCGCTCAGCAGACCCATAATCGGCTGCACAAACAGCATACCGACCATGATGGCGATAATAATCAGCACGCCGTGGTCTTCCGAGTAGTGCAGGTTATGCGACAGATAGCTCGGCATATAGGTCAGCAGCATGTAATAGGTGACGTTGGTGGAAATCACCAGACCAATACAGGTCAGCAGGCTGCGCCAGTGCTTTGTCGCAATCTCTTTGAACGACACTTTCGGGCCGTCCTGCAGCCCTTCGCGGTCACCCTGCTCCAGTTTCTCCACGTGCTGCTGGAACGCAGGCGTCTCTTCCAGCGCGTGACGCAGATAAAGGCCGATGATGCCCAGCGGCAGCGCGATAAAGAACGGGATACGCCAGCCCCAGTCGAGGAAGTTCTCTTCACCGACAACGGTTGAAATCAGAACCACGACACCCGCGCCCATCACGAACCCGGCAATCGAACCGAAGTCCAGCCAACTGCCCATAAAGCCGCGCTTACGGTCAGGAGAGTATTCCGCAACGAAGATCGACGCACCGGTATATTCCCCGCCGACGGAGAAGCCCTGCGCCATCTTACAGAGCAGCAGCAAAATCGGTGCCCAGATGCCAATGGTGGCGTAGGACGGTATCAGGCCGATACAGAATGTACTGATCGACATAATCACAATGGTGATAGCGAGTATTTTCTGGCGACCGTATTTGTCCCCGAGCATACCGAAGAACAGACCACCCAGCGGGCGGATCAGGAAAGGAACGGAGAATGTACCCAGCGCGGCAATCATCTGCAGGCTTGGGTCAGCACCGGGGAAGAACACTTTACCTAATGCATAGGCAACAAAGCCGTAGACACCGAAATCGAACCATTCCATCGCATTACCGAGCGAGGCGGCGGTGATCGCTTTACGCAGTTTGGCGTCATCAATAATGGTGACGTCGCGAAGCGTAATGGGTTTAACCTTTTTCCTTCTTAGCATAGCTTTCCTCGTAGACTTAGCCCTGTCCGTTCCACAGCCGACTTGCACTCTGTGAACCTGAGATTCGCTCCATGCGAACCTCCATCTTCAAGCGTAGCAGGTTTACTTACATTGACGTTTTACGTCGATACAACCGAACCTGTTGACGCCTGTCTGGGCAGTTAATGACCTTTTTACCCTACCAGCGTTTATATTTGTGATCAACTTCACACATATATTTATACTGCGTCAGGTGAAGACATTTTTTGTCAACTACCGCAAATAAGTACCTTCTTAACCCTCCGGAATGCTCATTTTCGTCCTCATTGTTTTTCTTTCCCCAACAAAATAAAAAACCATATTTTTTCAAGAGATTTACATAAATTTTCAGCTCTCACAACGCGTCGTAAAGTTTACATTCAATATGTGATGAAGATAACTAAAACACCGTTTTATTTTCATTGAATCAATATTCCATCGATCGCATGATAATTCCTGAAACATAGCGATGCGTGTTTTCTGACGAGAGAAAACGAGAGCGCTGACTGAATTTCGGTGCAGGGTTATCACAAACAAATCATCAAGAGCACCCTTCATCAACTTGAATTTATTGATTTTTTATTCGCACCTACCGCTCGCCATGAGAGGTAAAATTGTGAGGGTTAGATATGAAGATTAAAGCCACGATCGAACGCATACCGGGCGGTATGATGCTGGTTCCGCTGGTACTCGGTGCCATTCTGAATACATTAGCGCCTGATACCGGAGCTTATTTTGGCGGTTTCACAAAAGGAATGATTACGGGTACCGTTCCCATTCTGGCGGTCTGGTTCTTTTGTATCGGCGCATCCATTAATTTGCGGGCAACCGGTACCGTATTACGCAAATCCGGAACGCTGGTGATAACCAAAATAGCGGTTGCGTGGGTGGTCGCAATGATATGCGCGATGTTCATTCCGGAGAATGGAATTCAGACCGGTTTCTTCGCCGGATTATCTGTTCTGGCGATTGTCTCGGCGATGGACATGACGAACGGCGGATTGTATGCCAGCCTGATGAACCAGTACGGAACGAAAGAAGAGTCAGGTGCATTCGTCCTGATGTCTCTGGAGTCCGGCCCGCTCATGACGATGCTGATCCTGGGGTCCGCTGGCCTGGCTTCTTTTGAGCCCCACCATTTTGTCGGCGCGATCCTGCCGTTCCTGATCGGCTTCGCGCTGGGCAATCTGGATCACGACCTGCGTGATTTCTTCAGCAAAGCAACGCCAGTGCTCATCCCGTTCTTTGGCTTTGCACTGGGTAATACCATCAACCTGAACGTAATTCTTGATACGGGACTGCTGGGAATTGTGCTGGGTTTCGCGGTTATCATCATCACCGGTATTCCGCTGATCATTGCTGACCGCGTAATCGGGGGAGGAAACGGCACGGCGGGCGTCGCCGCCTCTTCAGCCGCAGGTGCTGCCGTTGCAAACCCGGTGATTATCGCCCAGATTAACCCGGCCTTCGAACCGGTGGCCGCGTCCGCGACGGCAATGGTTGCCGCCAGCGTGATTGTCACCGCAATCCTGGTGCCCATCATCACGGCGCTGTATGCGAAACGCTACGGAAATGTGCAAGAGATCCAGCCTGAACCGAAACCGATAGAAATGAATCACTAACACACCTCGCCAGCCGTCCCCTCTCCCCTCCGGGGAGAGGGCCAGGGTGAGGGGTAGGAATTCAACCAAAAATCTCCTCCACCATCGCATCCACCAGCCGTTTTGCCGAACACAGCCTCGGCATACCCAGCGCGACCGTCTGCCAGCTTTGCGTCACTGACCAGCTTACCGGGTGCTTATCCGCCTGACACCAGTCACCCAGCCAGCCCAGCATGTCTTTATGATCGATTAAACCCGCCGAAGCGGGTGTGGTCAGCCACTGATGATAGAAATGGCGGGTCGTGGGGGACGCATTGATGCCCTGAGCCAGGTAGTTGGCGGCCATGCTGCGTAAGTTGTCCTTGAGCATTGCCGACACATCGTCGTTCGCCAGACGGCAGGCATCGCCAAACGCGCCCCAGCGCAGCTCTTCCAGGACGATGAAACAGCGCCCGGCAAGAGACCAGCCGTCATAGTGGCCAGCTCGCCAGCGGGTGAAAATTTGTTCACTGTGCTCGCCCGCCTGTACCGTCAGTCCACGCTGGGCCAGCGCCTTTTCTTTATAAGCAGCTCGTTGCGTAAAATGAGAGGAGAGCTCAGCGTACTGCTCAGGCAGGCCAGGAGATTGCTGGGTCCGCAAGGGGGTCAGCTGGCGCAGGGCAATCAGTTTATCGGCCATCAGCGTCAGCGCAAGATGGCCCGGATCCAGCATGCCAGCGAGCTTTTCCGCCAGCCCCAGGCGCAGGGCCGCGTTCTCATTAAGCATTCCCGCCATCGCCCAGGGCCGTAGCCGGGTATGCGTCATGATCTCCTGCGTCAAACGCTCACGAAACTGCAACTGCTGTGGCCCCAGGCGGGGATGACGCGCCGCGTCCACGCCCTGCACAAGATCGACCATAAATTTGGGATGAATACACTCCAGCGTTCGCCCGGGACCGTCCAGTAGTGGTGTTGTCATGGTTGCTCTGCCGCGAATAGAGTTTGAATATCATCGCGTAACAGTCGGGTATCTTCCTGTATCCACGTCGCAGTCGTAATGCTTTGCTTCAACAGCTGGCTGAGCGCTCGGGTTGAATGCTCATTTTGTTGACGCACTGCGAGGCTATCACGCAAGCTTTCCTGTAACCCGGTCAGGCATAGCGAAAATTCTGCAAAGAACGTTGCCATACCTGCCGTAACAGAGACATCGACCTGCGCGGACAAAGCTTTACGTATTTGTTCACAGAACTGATCGATATGTTGCTTAAATTTGTCATGCAGCTGCGCAATATTAATAACGTATCGCGTGCGCGTGACCACATAATCATCCCAGCCCCAGCCCGGATTATTCAGCCAGCGCGAAACCGTTTCACGCATACTCCCCGCGCCGGATGGCTGACCTGCCGGGCGGTTATCCTGCGCAATGGCATCGTTAAACAACCCCCGCGTGTTGAAATTAAGCTGGTTAGCCTGAAAAGCCGGGAAGCTTATCCGCGCCCGAAAGCCGGCATGGCTCAGATGCTCTTTAATACGCATTTCGATGGGCCGCATGGCGTCATTCAGCGAGCGTGCCAGCGTAGATTCCAGCTGATCGAAGCGTAACGCCAGCTCCCGGCAGATTTTCGTCTGCGCATCCAGCATGATCAGTTCACAAGAGGATCGGATTTTGCTCAGGGTAATCTGCGCCTGCCCTTCGTCCTCCAGCACCAGCTGTTCCAGCTCCTGCGGCTCGTCACCGCGGAGATTGAGCGGTTCAATGCCTGCCAAATTAAGAATATTGTGCGCGCTGAACACATGACCAATTGCCTGATGCAGCACCGTTCTCTGCTCTCCCATAAAGTCAGCCGTGGCGTTAAGCGCCTGCTCAACTTCATGTTTCACCTCATCGCCCACCATGCTCTGGCGCGTCTGCAGCAGGGTCATGTCCTCCTCAAGGCGCGCAATATTCAGTTCCAGCGCCTCAAAGGCCACCGTCAGCCCCTGATAGCGGAAGTCGAGATATTCCCGGGCATTCTGTGCATAGTTGAGCAACTTATGCGAGGCCGAGCGCAGCGCGAATAACGAGGCATTCGCATAGGCGGCGTAAATCAGCTTGCGTATCGGCTGTTCAAACAGCGAATCTTCCCAGAGCAAATCGGCAGCGTGGCGAATATGGTCAATGTCGTCCAAATCCGCCGTACGCCAGCGGCGTCCGAGAGCGGCTTCGGCAAAATCCTGCACCCAGGGCTGCTCCTGATGATCCGGCAACTGCCCGTGGGTATTCATCTCGTAGCGGGCGCGGTTTGCCAGGTACGCCCACATGGAGGAAACAGGGTAAATCTGGCCGGGCGAAATATTGCCTTTCATTAAGGTGCCGGAGATCATCGCCCTGACCTGCTCTTCATCGTCGCTATTGCGATCCTTCTGGTCGAATTTATTCACCAGCGCATACAGAGGCACCGATTTCCCCGCCACTGAAATAGCCTGGCGAACCTCTTCATCGGAAATGGATTTAAGCTGGGTATAATCCATCACCGCCAGCACCGCCGACGCGCGCGCCAGCTGCTCGCTAAGCATTTTTTGCAGATGCGGCTGCCCGGCCTCATTCGGTCCCGGAGTATCGAGCAACGTCAGCTGTCCAGGATGTGCATCAAGACCCGCAAGATGCACGAACTCCACTTCAATCACCGGAATATGTTCGATAGCCGCATATTCTGAGAACGGAAACGCCACACCCAGCACCTGAGAGAGCCTCACCAGGTCATTAAGGCTTTTCAGGCAATGAAATATTGGCTGCGCTCCGAGATGATGCTTTTCAAAGGCTTCTCCTTTCTCAATACGCTCCAGCAGCGTATTCATATCCTTATCAATTTCCAGATGCTGAGCCAGCTTGCCGCGATCGTAATCACAGAGCTTTTTCTGAAGCAGTTGGATCAACTCATCAATAGGTGAGACATGGGAAAAATGGAGCACCGGCTCCTTCTGACCACGCGTGTGGCGAATAAGCGTAGGCAGCGCCGTCATTGGGCGGTTGCGGTTCGGTAACACTTCCGTACCGACAATGGCATTAATGGTGGTCGATTTCCCCGCTTTCATGGTGCCAACGATAGCCAGAACCATTTCCAGACGTGTTATTTTGCGTAATTCATTATTCAGCATTGCCTGCTGCGCTTCGACGCCTCGCGCACTAAAATGCAAAGGCAGCACGTTGTTCTTTTCACCCGTAATAGCAGCCGTCGTGCTCTCCAGCTTCGCTGTTGGCATTGATTTCAGGGTATCGAGATTTTGCAGGGCAAGCTGTAGCAAACGCTCAGCTTCCTGACTTAATTCAAAAATGGTCTGTGTGTGCATGATAAAAGCCTTTCCTTAACGCAAATTTATTACTTTTATTAAGCCACTGGTATTAATTATTTTTTTCAGGCTTATATGATCACGTGTGGAAAACATCTTCACCGAAATATAACTGATTGAAGATAATCAGAAATAAATGGCTATCCTTGCATGGCGTGTAAAACGCTCCTTAAGGCCTGACAGCCAAAAGATAAAAAGCGTAGTCCATTTAAAAAATCTTCAGGATATATCATCATTATTTACCCACCATAAAGAGAGGGGATATGCCACCGCCATAAGAAATGTATGGCAGTAAAGACCGAAGATAAATAACAATGTGTCGCTTCACCTTATCCGAAATGAAGGTGCGTAGCAATTTGCCGCAATAAAATATTCGATATATTTAGCGGCTTCCCTTTCCACCGTGTTAATGACGTTAGCATCGCTTAACTCACTGACAGGAAGTGTCACTCGCACCACACTTTCTGCATTTTTTAAATTCACAATATCACCGACAAACGTGTGGATTTGCGCTATACTTGCCGCCTTTTTCGGCACTCTGCCGTCATTTAGCTGGCACTTTCCGGCGCGTTAACACTTTTGAGGATACCGATATGACACTCCCACACTGCCCAAAATGCAATTCTGAATACACCTATGAAGATAATGGCATGTTCATCTGCCCGGAATGCGCACACGAATGGAATGATGCTGAGCCAGCGCAGGATGCTGATGCGCTGGTCGTCAAAGATGCGAACGGTAATCTGCTGGCAGACGGCGACAGCGTCACCGTTGTTAAAGATCTGAAGGTGAAAGGCAGCTCTTCCATGCTGAAGATCGGCACCAAAGTGAAGAATATCCGTCTGGTTGAGGGCGATCATAATATCGACTGCAAAATTGACGGCTTCGGTCCGATGAAACTGAAATCTGAGTTCGTGAAAAAGACCTGATTTCCCCGCCCGGTGGCGCTTCGCTTACCGGGCGTTCGGGAACTACACTTAATGGGCTTTTCTTACGTGAGGTAAAGATTATGCCGTTAAGTCCCTACATCTCTTTCGCTGGCAACTGTGCAGAGGCTACCGCCTTCTATCAGCAGGCCGTCGGCGCAGAACTCCTCTATAAAATCACCTTCGGCGAAATGCCAAAAAGCGATAACAGCGAAGAAGGCTGTCCGTCCGGCATGCAGTTTCCGGATTCGGCTATCGCCCACTCTAACGTCCGCATTGCGGGCAGCGATATCATGATGAGCGACGGGCTGCCGCCTGGCAGCAGCGCGCAATACGCGGGCTTCACGCTGGTGCTCGACACGCAGGATGTGTCGGAAGGCAAACGCTGGTTCGACAACCTCGCCGCTGGCGGGAATATCGAAATGGCGTGGCAGGAGACCTTCTGGGCGCACGGTTTCGGTAAGGTCACCGACAAATACGGCGTGCCGTGGATGATTAACGTCGTTAAGCAGCAGCACTAATCTTCGGGCGGTGGGCGGTCTGCCTCCGCCTGTCATCAAACTCCCCTCAACTCTTCAAACTCCCGCAACCTGCACTTAACCCAAATGTCATATTGATGCGCCAGCATGAGGCCACATTTATCGTGAGGCCCAGCACATGCAAACCGTCATCCGCGTCGAGAAACTGAGCAAGACCTTCCATCACAACAAGGCTCTGCATGCCGTTGATCTGACCGTCCAGCAGGGCGACATGGTAGCGCTGCTGGGGCCATCCGGTTCAGGTAAATCCACCCTTTTGCGTCACCTGAGCGGCCTCATTACCTGCGATAAAACGCCGGAAAGCCACGTCGAACTGCTGGGCAACACCGTGCAGCGCGCAGGCCGTCTGGCAAGCGATATCCGCAAAAGCCGCGCCCAGACGGGCTACATCTTCCAGCAGTTCAACCTGGTGAACCGTCTGACGGTGCTTGAGAACGTGCTGATTGGCGCGCTCGGCAGCACGCCCTTCTGGCGCACCTGCCTGCGCTGGTTCTCCCCATCCCAGAAGCAGGAAGCCTTACAGGCGCTGACCCGCGTCGGCATGGCGCATTTCGCCCACCAGCGCGTCTCCACCCTGTCCGGTGGACAACAGCAGCGCGTCGCCATTGCCCGCGCCCTGATGCAAAAAGCGAAAATCATTCTCGCCGACGAGCCCATCGCCTCCCTGGACCCGGAATCGGCGCGCGTCGTGATGGAAACCCTGCGCGACATTAACCAGAACGACGGCATCACCGTGGTGGTGACGCTGCATCAGGTGGATTATGCCCTGCGCTACTGCGAGCGCATTGTCGCCCTGCGGCAGGGGCATGTGTTCTTTGATGGCGCAAGCCATCAGTTTGATAACGAACGTTTGACCATCTCTACCGCAGCGTAAACCGCGTCGAAGAGCGCGCGCAGGCTGCATAACGTCCCCATAACGAGGAATGGAAATGAGCTATAAAACGGTTGCCGCGCTGGCCTTTACCAGCATGTTCAGCATCAGCACCCTGTTAAGCCCGGCCCACGCCGAGGAGCAGGAAAAAGCGCTGAACTTTGGCATCATTTCGACGGAATCACAGCAGAACCTGAAACCCCAGTGGGAACCCTTCCTGAAAGATATGGAAACTAAGCTGGGGATCAAAGTGAACGCCTTCTTCGCCCCGGACTACGCGGGCATCATCCAGGGGATGCGCTTCAACAAAGTGGACATCGCCTGGTACGGCAACCTCTCCGCCATGGAAGCGGTGGACCGCGCGAACGGTCAGGTCTTTGCCCAGACCGTTGCGGCCGATGGCTCCCCGGGATACTGGAGCGTGCTGATCGTGAACAAAGACAGCCCGATCAACAACCTCAACGACATGCTCGCCAAACGCAAAGAGCTGACCTTCGGCAACGGCGACCCGAACTCCACCTCCGGCTTCCTCGTCCCTGGCTACTACGTCTTCGCCAAAAACAACGCCTCCGCCAGCGACTTTAAGCGCACCGTTAACGCCAGCCACGAAACCAACGCCCTGGCCGTGGCGAACAAGCAGGTGGACGTTGCCACCAACAACACCGAAAACCTCGACAAGCTGAAGACCTCCGCGCCGGACAAGCTGAAGGAAATCAAGGTCATCTGGAAATCACCGCTAATCCCTGGTGACCCAATCGTGTGGCGCAAAAACCTCACCGAAAGCACCAAGGAGAAGGTGTACGACTTCTTCATGAACTACGGCAAAACGCCGGAAGAGAAAGCGGTTCTGGAGCGTCTGGGCTGGGCACCGTTCCGCGCGTCCAGCGACCTGCAGCTGGTCCCGATTCGCCAGCTGGCGCTGTTCAAGCAGATGCAGGGCGTAAAGGACAACAAGAGCCTGAAGGAAGAGGAGAAGACCAGCAAAGTCTCTGAAATTCAGGCCCAGCTGGACGATCTCGACCGCCTGACCGCCGCGCTCGGCGCGATGACCAGCGTGAATAAAGCGGTGCAGTAACTCAAGTCCCCTCTCCCACAGGGAGAGGGAGAATAAATTAAGGAGTCAACATGCAAACCATCACCCTCCCGCCGCCAAAGCGCAGCTGGTTCTCGCTCATAAGCTGGGCCATCCTGCTGGCGGTGCTGGTTATCTCCTGGAGAGGCGCAGAGATGGATCCGCTGCTTCTCTTCAAAGATTCCGGCAACATGGCGACCTTCGCCGCCGACTTCTTCCCGCCGGACTTCAGCCAGTGGCCGGATTACCTCAGCGAAATGGCGGTCACCTTGCAAATCGCCGTCTGGGGCACCGCCCTCGCCGTCATCCTCTCCATTCCGTTTGGCCTGATGAGCGCCGAGAACATCGTGCCGTGGTGGGTTTACCAGCCGATGCGTCGCCTGATGGACGCCTGCCGCGCCATCAATGAAATGGTCTTTGCGATGCTGTTCGTGGTCGCCGTCGGTCTGGGTCCGTTCGCGGGTGTGATGGCGCTGTTCATCCACACCACCGGCGTGCTCTCCAAGCTGCTCTCGGAGGCGGTCGAAGCCATCGAGCCCGGCCCGGTGGAAGGCATTCGCGCCACCGGTGCCAACAAAATCGAAGAGATCCTCTACGGCGTGCTGCCGCAGGTGATGCCGCTGCTGATCTCCTACTCCCTGTACCGCTTTGAGTCCAACGTCCGCTCCGCCACCGTGGTCGGCATGGTCGGCGCAGGCGGGATTGGCGTCACCCTGTGGGAAGCCATTCGCGGTTTCCAGTTCCAGCAAACCTGCGCCCTGATGGTGCTCATCATCATCACCGTCAGCCTGCTGGATTTCCTCTCTCAACGTTTGCGTAAGCACTTCATCTGAGAAGCGAGGCTTTGATTTGTATGCACTTATCCAGACATCCGACCAGTTACCCGACCCGCTGGCAAGAGATTGCGGCAAAGCTCGAAGTGGAGCTGCGCACGCACTACCGCTGCGGTGACTACCTGCCCGCCGAGCAGCAGCTTGCCGACCGCTACGAAGTGAACCGCCACACCCTGCGCCGCGCCATTGACCAGCTGGTCGAGCGCGGCTGGGTCCAGCGCCGTCAGGGCGTGGGCGTGCTGGTGCTGATGCGCCCGTTCGACTACCCGCTGAACGCCCAGGCGCGCTTTAGCCAGAACCTGCTCGATCAGGGCAGCCACCCAACCAGCGAAAAGCTGCTCTCGGTCCTGCGCCCGGCCTCCAGCCACGTGGCGGACGCGCTGGGCATTCAGGAGAGCGATAACGTCATTCACCTGCGCACGTTGCGCCGGGTCAACGGCGTGGCGGTGTGCCAGATTGACCACTACTTCGCGGACCTGGCCCTCTGGCCAGTGCTGCAAAACTTTGCCAGCGGTTCCCTGCACGACTTTCTTCAGGATGCGACGGGCATCGCCCTTAAGCGCACCCAGACGCGCATCAGCGCCCGCCGCGCGCAGGCGAAAGAGAGCAAGGTGCTCGAAATCCCCAATATGGCCCCTCTGCTCTGCGTGCGCACTCTCAACCACCGTGACGGCGAGATCAACGCGACGGAATACTCCGTCAGCCTGACCCGCGCCGACATGATTGAATTCACCATGGAGCACTGAATGCACGTCGACACCTCCACCCGACAGCGCTGGATGCGCGTGCTGGCCCATAGCCAGCCTCCCGCCCTGCGTGAGCGCATGAACGCGCTGGGCCTGACGCCTGACTACGACACTATCCGCGCGCCGGAGATCGGCCTGGTACAAATCCAGGCGCGCATGGGCGGGACCGGCGAGCGCTTTTTTGCGGGCGACGCCCCCCTTACCCGCGCGGCTATCCGCCTCAACAGCGGCACGCTGGGCTACAGCTACGTGCTGGGGCGCGACAAAGCGCACGCCGAACGCTGCGCGGTGATCGACGCGCTTTTGCAGGAACCCCCGCATTTCCAGACGTTAATGGAAACCCTTATTGCCCCGCTGGAAGCCGACCGCGCCGCACGCATTGCCGCACGTCAGGCCGAAGTGAACACCAGCCGGGTCGACTTCTTTACGCTCGTTCGCGGAGACAACGCATGACGCTTCAACCTGCTTTTACCCTGGCCGTCCAGGATGCCCAACACAGTTTTCGTCGCCTGTTGAAGGCCATGAGCGAGCCGGGCGTGATTGTCTCGCTGCACCAGCTTTCACAGGGCTGGCTGCCGCTCAATCTGGCGACCACCAGCGTGCTGCTGACGCTTGCCGACAACGACAC
Source organism: Enterobacter chuandaensis (assembly GCF_039718975.1). Taxonomy (NCBI): domain Bacteria; kingdom Pseudomonadati; phylum Pseudomonadota; class Gammaproteobacteria; order Enterobacterales; family Enterobacteriaceae; genus Enterobacter; species Enterobacter chuandaensis. Next base: position 429,144 of record NZ_CP097173.1, on the reverse strand, counting down.
CCCGGTGTGGCTCTCGGGCGCACTGTCGAACGATATCGCCTGTCAGAACCTGCGTTTTCACACCAGCGCCCCGCTGGTCGATCAGCCCCAGCAGGCGGTGTTCGCCGTAGCCGACGAGCAAATCAGCCATGAGCAGCTGAATGCCCTGAGCGAAGGCTCCGCCGTCGCCCCGGAGACCAGCGCCACGCTGATCCTGCAGGTCTCCAGCCTGAGCGGCGGCCGCATGCTGCGCCTGACCGGCGCAGGCATCGCCGACGAGCGCATGGTCGCGCCGCAGCTTCCGGAGTGCATCATTCACGAGCTGACCGAGCGCCCGCACCCGTTCCCGCTGGGTATTGACCTGATCCTGACCTGCGGCGAGCGCCTGCTGGCAATCCCGCGGACCACCCATGTGGAGGTGTGCTGATGTACGTAGCCGTCAAAGGGGGCGAAAAGGCCATCGCCGCCGCCCATGCCCTGCAGGAGCACAGACGACGGGGCGATGAACGGCTTCCCGAGCTGTGCGTCGCCCAGATCGAGCAGCAGCTTAACCTCGCCGTTGACCGCGTGATGACCGAGGGCGGCGTTGCCGACCGCGAGCTGGCGGCGCTGGCGCTGAAGCAGGCCAGCGGCGATAACGTGGAAGCCATCTTTCTGCTGCGCGCCTGGCGAACTACCGTTCCCCGCCTGGCGGTCAGCGAGCCGGTGAACACGGCCGAGATGCGCCTGGAGCGCCGCATTTCTGCCGTTTATAAAGATATTCCCGGCGGCCAGCTGCTTGGCCCCACCTACGACTACACCCATCGCCTGCTGGACTTCACCCTGCTGGCGAACGGCGAAGCCCCAACGCTCAGCACTTCAGAGGCCGAACAGGAACCGTCTCCGCACGTCTTCAGCCTGCTGGCAAACCAGGGCCTGGCGAAGGCGGAAGAAGACTCAGGCGCGCAGCCGGATGACATCACCCGCACGCCGCCGGTTTACCCTTGCTCGCGCTCATCTCGCCTGCAACAGCTGATGCGCGGCGACGAAGGCTATCTGCTGGCGCTGGCCTACTCCACCCAGCGCGGCTACGGGCGCAACCACCCGTTTGCAGCCGAAATTCGCAGCGGCTATATCGACGTCGAAATCATACCGGAAGAGCTGGGTTTTGCCGTAAACGTCGGCGAACTGCTGATGACCGAGTGTGAAATGGTCAACGGTTTTGTCGCGCCGGAAAATGAAGACCCACACTTTACCCGCGGCTACGGGCTGGTGTTTGGCCTCGGCGAGCGTAAGGCGATGGCGATGGCGCTGGTTGACCGCGCGCTTCAGGCGCCGGACTACGGCGAGCACGTTGCCGGTCCGGCGCAGGACGAAGAGTTTGTGCTGGCCCACGCGGACAACGTTGAAGCCGCCGGTTTTGTCTCGCACCTCAAGCTGCCGCACTACGTCGATTTCCAGGCCGAACTGGAACTGCTGAAACGCCTGCAACGGGAGCGCAAAAATGGCTAACTTAAGCGGCTACAACTTTGCCTATCTGGACGAGCAAACCAAACGCATGATCCGCCGCGCCATCTTAAAAGCGGTGGCTATTCCGGGCTATCAGGTGCCGTTCGGCGGGCGCGAAATGCCGATGCCCTACGGCTGGGGCACCGGCGGTATTCAAATCACAGCAAGCGTGATTGGTGAAGCGGACGTGCTGAAGGTCATCGACCAGGGGGCCGACGACACCACCAACGCCGTGTCGATCCGCAACTTCTTTAAACGCGTAACGGGCGTCAACACCACCGAAAAAACAGAAGACGCGACGCTGATCCAGACCCGCCACCGCATCCCGGAAACCCCGCTGACGGAAGATCAGATTTTGATTTTCCAGGTGCCAATCCCGGAGCCGCTGCGCTTTATCGAGCCGCGTGAAACCGAGACCCGCACCATGCACGCGCTGGAAGAGTACGGGATCATGCAGGTCAAACTGTATGAAGATATCGCCCGCTTCGGCCATATCGCCACCACCTACGCTTACCCGGTGAAGGTGAACGGGCGCTACGTCATGGATCCGTCGCCAATCCCGAAATTCGACAACCCGAAGATGGACATGATGCCCGCCCTGCAGCTCTTTGGTGCCGGACGTGAAAAACGCATCTACGCCGTCCCGCCTTATACCCACGTCGAAAGCCTGGATTTCGACGATCACCCGTTTACGGTGCAGGAGTGGGACGAGCCGTGCGCCATCTGCGGTTCAAAGCACAGTTATCTGGATGAAGTGGTGCTGGACGACACGGGCAAACGGATGTTTGTCTGCTCCGACACCGATTACTGCCGCCAACAGAGCGAGGCGAACGGCCAATGAAACCGCTGCTTTCGGTTAATAATCTGACTCACCTTTATGCGCCGGGAAAAGGCTTCAGCGACGTGTCGTTCGAGCTGTGGCCGGGCGAAGTGCTGGGGATCGTCGGGGAATCCGGCTCCGGCAAAACCACCCTGCTGAAGTCCATCTCCGCGCGCCTGACGCCGCAGAACGGCGACATTCTGTATGAAGGCAAATCCCTGTACGCCATGAGCGAGGCCGAGCGCCGCCGCCTGCTGCGCACCGAGTGGGGCGTGGTGCATCAGCACCCGCTGGACGGCCTACGCCGTCAGGTGTCGGCGGGAGGCAACATCGGCGAACGGCTAATGGCCACCGGCGCACGGCACTACGGCAACATCCGCGCCACCGCCCAGCACTGGCTGGAGGAGGTGGAAATCCCCGCCTCGCGCATCGACGACCTGCCCACCACGTTTTCCGGTGGGATGCAGCAGCGCCTGCAGATTGCCCGCAACCTGGTCACCCACCCGAAGCTGGTCTTTATGGATGAACCCACCGGCGGGCTGGACGTCTCCGTGCAGGCTCGCCTGCTCGACCTGCTGCGCGGCCTGGTGGTGGAGCTGAACCTCGCGGTGGTGATTGTCACCCACGATTTAGGCGTTGCACGCCTGCTGGCGGACCGCCTGCTGGTAATGAAGCAGGGTCAGGTGGTGGAAAGTGGGTTAACCGACCGCGTGCTCGACGACCCGCATCATCCGTACACCCAACTGCTGGTGTCGTCCGTATTGCAGAATTAAGAGGCCAACATGATCCGCGTAGAAAACGTGAGTAAGACCTTTGTGCTCCACCAGCAGAACGGCGTGCGCCTGCCGGTGCTGCAAAACGCCTCGTTAGAGGTGAATCAGGGCGAATGCGTGGTGCTGCACGGCCACTCCGGCAGCGGTAAATCCACCCTGCTGCGCTCCCTGTACGCCAACTACCTGCCGGACGAAGGCCACATCCGCATTCGCCACAATGATGAATGGGTCGATCTGGTACAAGCCCCGGCGCGCAAGGTGCTGGAAGTGCGCCGCACGACGATCGGCTGGGTCAGCCAGTTTCTGCGGGTGATCCCGCGGATCTCCGCCCTGGACGTGGTGATGCAGCCGCTGCTCGATCTCGGCGTGCCGCGCGAAACCTGCGCCGCCAAAGCCGCCAGCCTGCTGACGCGCCTGAACGTGCCCGAGCGCCTGTGGCACCTCGCCCCGTCGACCTTTTCCGGCGGCGAGCAGCAGCGCGTGAACATCGCGCGCGGATTTATCGTTGATTATCCGATTTTACTGCTGGATGAACCCACCGCCTCGCTCGACGCTAAAAACAGCGCAGCGGTGATAGCGCTGATCGAACAGGCCAAAGCGCGGGGTGCGGCGATCGTCGGGATCTTTCACGACGACGCCGTACGCACCCGCGTGGCGGACAGATTGCACCCGATGGGGACAAACGCATGATTATCAATAACGTCAGGCTGGTTCTGGAAAATGAGGTCGTAAAGGGTTCGGTTGAAATCCAGGACGGCGTTATTCGCGCCTTTGCCGAAACCCAGAGCCGCTCACCGGAGGCGATGGACGGCGAAGGCGGCTGGCTGCTGCCGGGGCTGATTGAGCTGCATACCGATAATCTGGACAAATTCTTCACCCCGCGCCCGAAGGTGGACTGGCCCGCCCATTCGGCGATGAGCAGCCACGACGCGCTGATGGTCGCCAGCGGTATCACTACCGTTCTGGATGCGGTGGCGATCGGCGACGTGCGCGACGGCGGCGATCGCCTGGAGAATCTGGAGAAGATGATCAACGCCGTGGAGGAGACGCAAAAGCGTGGCCTTAACCGCGCCGAACACCGCTTACACCTGCGCTGCGAGCTCCCGCACCACACCACCCTGCCGCTGTTTGAAAAGCTGGTCGGGCGCGAGCCGGTCTCGCTGGTCTCTCTGATGGACCACTCGCCGGGACAGCGCCAGTTCGCCAACATTGAGAAGTACCGCGAATACTATCAGGGCAAATACTCGCTCAACGATGCGGAGATGGCGCGCTACGAAGAAGAGCAACTGGCGTTGGCGGCCCGGTGGTCGCAGCCCAACCGCCTTAAGATTGCCGCGATGTGCCGGGACCGGAATATCGCGCTGGCCAGCCATGACGACGCCACGCACGATCATGTGCGCGAATCCCACCAGCTTGGTAGCGTGATTGCCGAATTTCCCACCACGTTCGAAGCGGCAGAGGCGTCGCGCCAGCACGGCATGAACGTGCTGATGGGCGCGCCGAACATCGTGCGCGGCGGATCGCACTCCGGCAACGTGGCGGCAAGCAAGCTCGCTGCCCTCGGCCTGCTGGATATTCTCTCGTCTGACTACTACCCCGCCAGCCTGCTGGACGCGGCCTTCCGGGTGGCGGACGACGAGGTCAACCGCTTCACGTTGCCGCAAGCCATTCGACTGGTGACCAAAAACCCGGCCAACGCGCTCAATCTTCACGACCGTGGTGAGATTGCCGAAGGCAAACGGGCAGACCTGGTGCTGGCGCACCGCAAGGGCGAGCACGTTCATATCGACCACGTCTGGCGTCAGGGAAAAAGGGTGTTCTGATGGGAAGACTCATCTGGTTAATGGGCCCGTCCGGCTCGGGAAAAGACAGCCTGCTGTCGGCGTTACGGCAGCGGGAACATTCACAGCTGCTGGTGGCGCATCGCTACATTACCCGCGCGGCTAACGCTGGCAGTGAAAACCATATCGCCCTGAGCGAGCAGGAGTTTTTTACCCGCGCCGGGCAAAATCTGCTGGCGCTGAGCTGGCACGCGAACGGCTTTTATTACGGCGTCGGCATCGAGATCGACCTCTGGCTGCACGCGGGCTTCGACGTGCTGGTTAACGGCTCGCGCGCGCATCTTCCGCAGGCAAAAGCCCGGTATGAAGCGGCGCTGCTACCGGTCTGCCTGCAGGTTTCCCCGGATATCCTGCGCAGCCGACTGCAAAGCCGGGGGCGGGAAAATGCGCGTGAGATAGACCAGCGCCTTGAGCGCGCGGCGCGCTACACCCCGTCGGGCTGTCACGTCCTCAATAACGACGGAAGTTTGCTACAGTCAGTCGAGACCTTTTTAACGCTGATCCGTCTGAAGGAGAAACAGCATGCCTGACTGCCCGCTTCGCCCCGCCACCGCCGACGATGCGCCGATCGTTTACGCTCTGATTTGCGAGCTTAAGCAGTGTGAATTTGACCATCAGGCGTTTCACGCCGGATTTCTTGCCAACCTTCAGGATCACAACATGCGCTACCAGCTTGCTGAGCTGGACGGGCATGTCGTCGGCATGATCGGTCTGCACATGCAGTTTCACCTGCACCACGCGCGCTGGATCGGCGAGATCCAGAAGCTGGTGGTGATGCCGCAGGCGCGCGGGCTAAAGGTGGGCAGCCAGCTGCTGGCCTGGGCGGAAGACGTTGCGCGGCAGGCGGGCGCTGAGTTGACCGAACTCTCCACCAGCGTGACGCGCACGGACGCGCACCGTTTTTACGTTCGTGAGGGATATACGCAGAGCCATTTTCGATTCACCAAACCGCTGTAGAGGTGTGAGATGAGTCTGACGATTACGTTAACGGGCACCGGCGGTGCCCAGCTGGTGCCGGTCTTTGGCTGCGACTGCGCGGCCTGCCGCCGGGCGCGCCTGCAGGACAACTATCGCCGTCGCCCCTGCAGCGCAGTGGTCAAATTCAACGATGCGGTCACCCTGCTGGACGCGGGCATTCCGCACCTGATGGACGACTGGCCTGCAGGCAGCTTCCGACAGTTTTTGCTCACGCACTACCATATGGATCACGTCCAGGGGCTGTTCCCGCTGCGCTGGGGCGTGGGCGCAACCATCCCGGTCTACGGCCCGCCTGACGACGCAGGGTGTGACGACCTGTTTAAACACCCCGGGATCCTGGATTTCAGCCACACGGTCGAACCGTTTGTGATGTTTGACCTTCAGGGGCTGCGGGTCACGCCGCTGCCGCTCAACCATTCAAAACTGACCTTCGGATATCTGCTGGAGTCCGCCCACAGCCGCGTGGCGTGGCTCTCTGATACCGCCGGGCTGCCGGAAAAAACGGTGACGTTTCTGCTCAACAACCAGCCGCAGGTGATAATCATCGACTGCAGCCATGAACCGCGCGACGAGATCCCGCGCAACCATTGTGATTTAAACACCGTGGTTGCGCTGAACGAGGTGATTGGCTGCCCGCAGGTGATCCTGACGCACATCAGCCATCAGTTTGACGAGTGGATGATGGATAATCCGCTGCCGGACGGCATTGAAGCGGGATATGACGGGATGGTGCTGGTATTGGATTAGGTTTTCCCCCTCTCCCATGGGAGAGGGGCGGGGTGAGGGCAACAGGCCACACTTAGCCTCGATCGTAATCGTCCTCTAACCTGCGCTCATCCTCTTCTAATCGACGGCGATCGTCATCTAACTGACGCTGACGCTCATCTAAACGGCGGCGTCTGTCTTCAAGCTGCCGACGGCGATCGTCGTACTGTCGGCTATCGATTTGACGGCTGCGGTCGTAACGATCGTCGTCATCGTCATTACGGCTGCTGCTGGGGTTATAGGCGTCGTTGATCGCCTGCTGAATATTGCCAATGGCGTCATCAATCACATCGGCATGCGCCAGTTGGCTGGTGAGTGACAGCAGACCAAATAACAGAGCGGTAGAGTAACGTTTCATAAGGCCAGACTCGCAGGTGAACTGGCCTTACGGTAATGAATGGCATTGTTCCAGGGTAGCGGAGGAATCTCAAATTACCGTGACCTTCCGCAGCGCCTGCGCCAGTTGCTGGCGGGTAAACGGCTTACGCAACAACTGAACGTCCGGCAGCTGAGGGTTATGCGCGGGTCGCAAATCCTGGCCGCTAATCAGCAGCACCGGAAGCTGCGGATAATGACTGCGCACATGGTTAATCACCTCAGCCCCGCTCAGGCTTCCGGGCAACATCAGATCGCTGATAAACACGCCAATATCCGGGGACGCCGCCAGCATGCTCAGCGCCTGTTCACCGTTGTCCGCTTCGAGCGTCAGGTAGCCAAGCTGATGCAGCTGCTCGCACAGGGTCTGGCGAACGTCAGCCTCATCTTCCAGCACCAGCACCAGCCGCTCGCTATCGACGGAGGCGGTGGCTGACAGCGCTTCATCATCTGCAGCGGCGGGCAGCACAGAACGCGGGAGATGAAGCCGCACGGTCGTTCCCTGTCCCGGCGCGCTTTCGATCTCCACCCGCCCGCCGGACTGGCGCACAAAGCCATATACCATCGACAGGCCTAACCCGCTCCCGCTTCCGGTCTGCTTGGTGGTGAAGAACGGTTCAAAAACGCGGGACTTCACCTCCTGCGACATCCCGCTGCCGTGATCAATCACCTCCAGCGCCACCATATCCTGCCTTCGCCCGTCACTGCGGGTCACGCGCTGGTTCCAGGTACGAATTTTAATCACCCCGCTTTGCCCCTCCATCGCATCCCGGGCGTTCATCACCAGGTTGATGATGGCGTTTTCCAGCTGGCTGACGTCAATCCACGCGGGCCAGGCCGGGGTTTGCGCTTCTATTTCCAGGGTAAGGGTGGCGGGCAGCGAGTGGCGCATCAGCTCACGGAGGTTTTCCAGCAGCGGCTGCATCTCTACCGCATGCGGCGTCAGGGATTGCTTGCGGGAAAATGCCAGCAGGCGCTGGGTCAGCAGCGCGCCGCGTTCAGCTGCCTTCAACGCACGGGTAATGCGCGGAGCGTCTTTTGATTCGGGGTCGGTCAGCTCAAGGCTGCCGATGATCACTGCCAGCAGGTTGTTAAAATCATGCGCCAGCCCGCCGGTCAGCTGTCCGACGGCCTTCATCTTCTGGCTGTGCAGCAGCGCCTCTTCCAGCCCCTGACGCTCGATGCGGTCAATCTCCATCTGCGTGGTTTTCTCTTTCAGCAGACGGGTGGTGTGCTCAAGTGAGGCGGTATTGCGGGCAAATACGTTAAACGCGCGCGCCAGTTCGCCCAGCTCGTCGCGACGCTGCAGCGCAGGAACGGAAACATCCTGTTCGCCGTGAGCGAGGCGCGACATCGCCCGGGAAATCGCCGTCAGGTTAGAGCCCAGATTGCGGTAGATATACCAGCAGGCGCAGCCGGTGATGATCAACGCCAGCACGGCGAAAATGCTGATAAATACGCTGATCGAACGCAGTTCCTGATGGCTTTGGGCGGTACGCAGCGTGGAGGCCTGCGCCACCTGCGCCACGTACTGGTTGATATCGCTATTGAGGATCGCCACCAGCGCCTTGATATGGAACATATACCAGCTGATGGACAGATCGCTCTCCTCCAGCTGTTTCGACAGCGGGGCAAGCTTGCGCAGTTCATCGTTGAAATCCGGCAAGACCGCGTTCACAACCGGCTGTATGGCACGTCGTGGCAGCGTGGTCGTCACGGCATCCAGTTGCTGAACGGTAGCACGCGGCGAAGGTGTATCAATGGCGGCCACGATCAGCCGATCCATCTCCATCAGCTGCTGCGCGTCCGGCACGTTGCTGCCGAAGCGGCGGTTGATGTCCTGCAGATGGCGTAAATAGCTCTGGCTCTGATAGAGCGAACTCAGCAGCGCGTTACGCTCCAGATGGCGTCGCTGCCCCCGCTCCAGCATCTCCGTTACGCTCTGCTGTAATTCATTGCTCCTGCGAATAATGCGCGCCACCAGCGCCGGCTCCTGCTGCGCCAGCGGCGCATCGGCAAGCTGTTCCAGCGAGTGTCGCAGCGCCGTTTGCATCTGCTTTAGCCGCTCGGCTTCGCCTTTGTACTCCAGTGCCCCCACCACCTGAGAAAGCCGCACCGCCGCCGTTGCCACGTTGGCCGTGTCGCGCGCGAGGTTCATGCTGCCGGTCATGTCATCCAGCGTTTGCTGTTGGACCTGTTCCTGGATCTGGCTGGCGTGACGAAAGCCGAGCACCGCCACGCCGCTCACCATCAGCGTTACCGCCACCACCAGCAGATTAAATATCAGCAGGCGACCACGGGCGCTGGTGAAGAACGGGGGGCGTGAAGACATGTTGACTCCGTAACTGTGATCCACATTCGCTATTCATAACTATGACAAATATGAACAGCTTCTGACATTTTGCATTTACGCACCTGTGATGAAGTGCAGATATCGACGTTCACAGGAGATCCGCCATGAGCAGAACCCCGGTTTTAGAGATGCGCCACATTGCCAAAACCTTCGGCAATTTTCACGCGCTCAAGGGTGTAGATTTGACGGTCTTCCCCGGTGAGATCCACGCGCTGATGGGGGAAAACGGCGCAGGGAAAAGCACGCTGATGAAGATCCTCGCGGGAGCCTATACCGCCACCGGCGGCGAGATCCTGATCGACGGCCAGCCGTTTCACATCAAAGGGCCGAAGGACGCGCTGGCCGCTGGCATTACCCTGATTTACCAGGAGATGCAGCTCGCCCCCAATCTGACCGTCGCGGAAAATATCTTCCTCGGCAGCGAGCTGTCGCGCGGCGGGCTGGTGCAGCGCAAGGAGATGGCCGCCCAGGCGCAGGCGGTGATTGACCGTCTCGGCGCGCAGTTCAGCGCCACCGACCTGGTGATGAAGCTGACCATCGCCGAGCAGCAGCAGGTGGAAATCGCCCGCGCGCTGCACCGCAACAGCCGCATCCTGGTGATGGACGAACCCACCGCCGCCCTCTCCTCCCGCGAAACCCACCGCCTGTTCGAACTGATTTTGCGCCTGCGCGATGAAGGCATGGCGATTATCTATATCAGCCACCGCATGGCGGAAGTGTATGAACTCTCTGACCGCGTGAGCGTTCTGCGCGACGGGCAGTACGTCGGCAGCCTGACGCGCGACAAGCTCAACGCCTCCGAGCTGGTAAAAATGATGGTGGGCCGCCCGCTCAGCGATCTGTTCAACAAAGAGCGCGATATCCCTCTCGGCAGCCCGCGTCTCAACGTGCATCACCTCACCGACGGTAAAAAAGTACAGCCATGCAGCCTGCAGGTGCGCTCCGGTGAAATCGTCGGGCTGGCGGGGCTGGTCGGGGCCGGACGCTCAGAGCTGGCGCAGTTGATTTTCGGCGTGCGCAAGGCCACCGGCGGGATGATTGAGGTGGACGGCGAGCCGGTGGTGATCCACTCCCCGCGCGCGGCCATTGAAAACGGGATTGGTTTTCTCACCGAGAACCGCAAGGAGCAGGGGCTGTTTCTGGAGCTGGCGGCGCAGGAGAACATCACCATGGCGACGCTGGAGCGCGACGCCACCTTCGGCATGCTTAACCGCAAAAAAGCCCAGTCCATTTCCGATGACGCTATCGCCCTGCTCAACATCCGCGTACCCCATTCTCAGGTGCGCGCGGGCGGGCTCTCCGGCGGCAACCAGCAAAAGCTGCTGATCTCCCGCTGGGTGGCGATTGGTCCGCGCATTCTGATTCTCGACGAACCCACGCGCGGGGTGGACGTCGGCGCGAAAAGCGAGATCTACCGCATCATGAACCAGATGGCGCGCAAGGGGGTGGCGATTCTGATGATCTCCAGCGAGCTGCCGGAAGTGGTGGGGATGAGCGACCGGGTCTACGTGATGCGGGAAGGTAGCATAGCGGGTGAACTGCACGGGCGCGACATCTCTCAGGAAAACATTATGACGCTGGCAACCGGCGTGAACGACACACATCATCAGGCGGTGCAATCATGACAACTCCAACCCATCCGCAGCAGGTGGCGAAATCCGCCTCCGCCAAAAAAATGCTGATGAGCGATCTGATGCAAACGATCGGCATTTTGCCGATTTTAATCCTGATTGTGGCGGTATTTGGCTTTATCGCGCCCAATTTTTTTACCGAGAGCAACCTGCTGAATATTACCCGTCAGGCGTCGATCAACATCGTGCTGGCGGCGGGGATGACCTTCATCATCCTGACCGGCGGGATTGACCTCTCCGTGGGCTCGATTCTGGGCACCACGGCGGTGGCGGCGATGGTGGTCTCGCTTATCCCTGAATTTGCGATGCTCTCCATTCCGGCAGCGCTGATGCTCGGCATGGTGCTGGGGCTGTTCAACGGCGCGCTGGTGGCCTTCGCCGGGCTGCCGCCGTTTATCGTCACGCTCGGCACCTATACGGCGCTGCGCGGCGCGGCCTACCTGCTGGCGGACGGTACCACGGTGATTAACTCCAACATCAGCTTCGAGTGGATCGGCAATAACTATCTCGGCCCCATTCCGTGGCTGGTAGTGATCGCTCTGGCGGTTATCGCTATCTGCTGGTTCATCCTGCGCCGTACCACACTCGGCGTTCACATCTATGCCGTTGGCGGCAACATGCAGGCGGCGCGCTTAACGGGCATCAAGGTCTGGCTGGTGCTGCTGTTTGTTTATGGCATGAGCGGCCTGCTCTCAGGTCTCGGCGGCGTCATGAGCGCCTCGCGCCTCTACAGCGCCAACGGCAACCTCGGCACGGGGTACGAGCTGGATGCAATTGCGGCGGTGATCCTCGGCGGCACCAGCTTCGTCGGCGGGATCGGCACGATCACCGGCACGCTGGTGGGGGCGCTGATCATCGCCACCCTCAACAACGGCATGACGCTGATGGGCGTCTCCTACTTCTGGCAGCTGGTGATCAAAGGGGCGGTGATCATCATAGCGGTGCTGATCGACAAATACCGTACCCGACACCATCAAAGTGCATAACAACAATACCCTACAAGCGAGGAAGACAAGATGCGTTTGAAACCCTTAGTGACCGCGCTCTGTGCTGGCGCGCTGCTGGCCGCAACGCCGTTTGCGCAGGCAAAAGATCTGAAATCCATCGGCGTGACGGTGGGCGACCTGGCTAACCCGTTCTTCGTGCAGATCACCAAAGGTGCCGAGCTGGAAGCACGCAAGCTGGCTGGCGATAACGTCAAGGTGACGCTGGTCTCCAGCGGTTACGATCTGGGCCAGCAGGTGTCGCAGATCGATAACTTCATCGCCGCGAAGGTGGACATGATCATCCTCAACGCCGCGGACTCCAAAGGGATCGGCCCGGCGGTGAAGCGCGCCAAAGAGGCGGGGATCGTGGTCGTGGCGGTGGACGTGGCGGCGGAAGGGGCCGATGCAACCATCACCTCCGATAACACCCAGGCGGGGGAGATGGCCTGTAAGTACATTACCGACCGCCTGAAAGGCAAAGGCAACGTGGTGATCATCAACGGACCACCGGTCTCTGCGGTGCAGAACCGTGTGGAAGGCTGCCAGACGGAATTCAAAAAACATCCGGATATCAAGGTGCTCTCGGATAACCAAAACGCCAAGGGCAGTCGTGAAGGCGGACTGGAAGTCATGACCTCCCTGCTGGCGGCCAATCCGAAGATCGACGGCGTATTTGCGATTAACGATCCAACGGCGATCGGCGCCGATCTGGCGGCGAAACAGGCCCAGCGCAACGAGTTCTTTATCGTCGGCGTGGACGGTTCCCCGGACGGTGAAGAGGCGCTGAAGCGCGAAAACTCCCTGTTTGTGGCGACGCCAGCGCAGGATCCGCAGGTGATGGCGGCGAAGGCGGTGGAGATCGGCTATGACATTCTGCAGGGCAAACCTGCGCCGAAAGAGCCTGTGCTGATCCCGGTGACGATGATCGATAAAAAGAACGTCGGCACGTATAAGGGGTGGACGGTTAAATAGCACCCCTCACCCCGGCCCTCTCCCCAAAGGGGAGAGGGTTAGGATGAGGGGTACGTTTTGCACATAATGCCAGGAGTCCCCATGAAACGCTCCGACATCAATGAAATTCTCGGCCACACGCGACAGTTCTTTTCCATGCACGACGTACATCTCCCGCCGTTTGCCAGCTTTCCGCCGACCAAATGGCAGCAGCTTGATCAGGCCGCATGGCAGGAGGTGTTCGACCTCAAGCTCGGCTGGGACGTGACGGCGTTCGGCGGAAATAGCTTTGCCGCTGAGGGCCTGACGCTGTTTACCCTGCGCAACGGCTCGCCCAACGGCGTGCCTTATGAAAAGTGCTACGCCGAAAAAATCATGCACGTTCGCGACGGCCAGGTGACGCCGATGCATTTCCACTGGCGCAAGCGGGAAGACATCATTAACCGGGGCGGCGGGAATCTGATTATTGAGTTATGGAATGCAGGCGCGCATGAGGAGACCGAAAACACCGACGTGACCGTCACGGTAGACGGCTGTCGGCAAACCCACGCGCCCGGTAGCCAGCTGCGCCTCACGCCCGGGGAAAGCATCTGTCTGACACCCTGCCTGTATCACAGCTTCTGGGGGGAACGCGGGTTTGGCGACGTGCTGGTGGGCGAAGTGTCTTCTGTGAACGACGACGAGCACGACAACCACTTTTTACAGCCCATTGCCCGCTATAACAACATCGAAGAAGACGAACCGGCGGTGCTGGTGCTGTGCAACGAGTACAACCTGTTTCGGAGATAAGGAGTGAATGATGCCACTGATTTCTCTTGCCGACGGTCTTGAGCACGCCAGGAAACATCGCTACGCGCTGGGCGCGTTTAACGTGCTCGATTCCCACTTTCTGCGCGCGCTGTTTGCCGCCGCAAAGCAGGAACGCTCGCCGTTTATCATCAACATCGCCGAAGTGCACTTTAAGTATGTGTCCCTGGATTCGCTTGTCGAAGCCGTAAAGTTTGAAGCCGCCCGTCATGACATTCCCGTGGTGCTCAATCTCGACCACGGCCTGCATTTCGAGGCCGTCGTGCGCGCCCTGCGCCTGGGGTTCAGCTCGGTGATGTTCGACGGCTCGACGCTGAGCTATGAGGAGAACATTCGCCAGACCCGGGAAGTGGTGAAGATGTGCCACGCGGTGGGCGTCTCGGTGGAGGCGGAGCTGGGCGCGGTCGGCGGGGATGAAGGCGGCGCGCTCTACGGTCATGCGGACGAAGCGTGCTTTACCGACCCGCAGCTGGCGCGCGAATTTGTCGATAAGACCGGCATCGACGCGCTGGCGGTTGCCATTGGCAACGCGCACGGCAAGTATAAAGGCGAGCCGAAGCTCGATTTCCCGCGGCTGGACGCCATTCGCCAGCAGACGGGGCTGCCGCTGGTGCTGCACGGCGGCTCCGGGATTAGCGATGCCGACTTCCGCCGCGCCATCGAGCTGGGCATCCATAAAATCAACTTCTATACCGGCATGTCGCAGGCCGCGCTTGCCGCCGTTGAGCAGCGCATGTCGCACCGCCAGCCGCTGTACGATGAGTTTGCCGAACTGCTGCTGGGCATTGAAGAGGCGATTACCGATACGGTCGCCGAGCAGATGCGCATCTTCGGCAGCGCGGGGCAGGCATAATGGAACGCAAAGGCATTATCGCCGCAGGCAACATGCTGGTGGATCACGTCCACCAGATCGTGCAGTGGCCGGAGCGCGGCTGGCTGGCGGAAATCACCCACAGCGAACGCTCAACCGGCGGCGCGCCGCTGAACGTGCTGCTGACGCTGGCGAAAATGCATACAGGCCTGCCGCTGCAGGCGGTGGGGCTGATTGGGGAAGACGGTGACGGGGATTACATTCTGGCGATGCTCGACCAGTATCACGTTAACCGCCAGCGGGTGCAGCGCACCACCTTCGCCCCGACCTCCATGTCGCAGGTGATGACCGATCCCAGCGGACAGCGCACCTTTTTCCACTCGCCGGGCGCTAACCGCCTGCTGGATCTTCCTGCCTTCGATCGTCTCGACGGATCGATGAAGATCTTTCATCTCGGCTACCTGCTGCTGCTCGACAGCCTGGATATGCCGGATGACGAGTTTGGCACCCGCAGCGCGCGGCTGCTGGCGCAGATGCGTGAGCAGGGGTATGAAACCTCGCTCGATCTGGTGTCCCGCAAGGGCGACCCGCGCTATCAGCCGCTGGTCTTCCCTGCCCTGCGCCATCTGGATTATCTGGTCATTAACGAGCTGGAAGCCGGGGAGTTTAGCGGGCTGGAGATGCGCGACGGCGACGATGCGCTGAACATTGCCCATATCGCCGAAGCCGCGACGCAGCTGCTGGCGGCAGGCGTTCATCAGCGGGTAGTGATCCACTGTCCGGAAGGGGCATGGGGTGAAGCGCCCGGTGAGCAAGGCCGCTGGGTTCCATCATGGTTACTGGAGCAGAACGAGATTATCGGCAGCGTCGGCGCGGGCGACGCGTTTTGCGCGGGCTTTTTATACGGCTGCCATGAATCGCTGACGCTAACGGAGAGCATTTATCTGGCGCACGCCTGCGCGCGGGCCAGCCTGCTGGCCGCCAATGCGATTGACGGCGCGAAAACGCTGGACGAGCTGAAGCTGTTTATTAAAGAGAATACCTAGGCTGCTTTCTCGCTATGAGACACATCGGCGGCGAAAACGTAGCCCAGACCGCGCATGGTTTTGATGAGCTTAGGCTGATGCGGGTTGGCCTCGATTTTTCGCCGCAGGCGCATGATCAACACGTCAATCGTGCGGTCGAATACCTCGGTACTTTCGCTGTGGGTGAGTTCAAGGAGTTGCTCGCGGCTGAGTACCCGGCGGGCATTTTGCGTGAGCGCCAGCAGCAGGCCATATTCACCCTGCGTCAGTGGCACGGCGTTACGCTGCGGATCAATCAGTTCACAGCGGGTGGTGTCCAGCGTCCAGTCGTTAAAGGTTATCCCCGCCGCGCGCGGTATCGGCGCTTCGGCTGCCAGCGCCCCGGTACGCCGCAACACGGCTTTAACCCGGGCCACCACCACGCGTGGATTAAACGGCTTGCCAATATAATCGTCAGCCCCCATCTCCAGCCCCACCACCACGTCTGATTCACTGCCCAGCCCGGTTAACATCACCACCGGCAGTGCCGGACGCAGCTTTTGCAGCTGCAGCAAAACCTGCAGGCCGTTGATGTCCGGCAGCATCATGTCCAGCAGAACAAGCGCGATAGCCGGCTCCTGCTGGACCTGCCGCAGCGCATCCTGACCGTTGTGGCAGACAAGCACGCTAAAGACGTGCTCGCTCAGCACATCCTGTAGCAGTTCACACACTGCTATATCGTCATCAACCACCAGAATCGCCGGTTTCATCATATGCTTCCGTCAGGGGATTATGTTAAGTCTGAACCATTCTGCCGTCGGCTCCAGTCAAATGGGTTTTTCCATGACGGAAATTCAACCCATGTCACATCCGCCGCTCATTCGACACGTCAATTTTGACGATAGTCTGCTTTTCGTCAGGGATTTCGCCGGGAATGTACCGTAGAGCCGGGGAGTAACCACACTAAAAACATGGCATAGAAGCTGCATTAGTCGGTGCGAAAGAGTTGATTAACTGGAGCAGACTGATGAAAAAAGTCGTCACGGTTTGCCCTTATTGTGCCTCAGGTTGCAAGATCCACCTGGTGGTCGATAACGGCAAAATCGTCCGGGCGGAAGCCGCGCAGGGGAAAACCAACCAGGGCACGCTGTGCCTGAAGGGGTATTACGGCTGGGATTTTATTAACGATACCCAAATCCTCACCCCGCGCCTGAAAACCCCTATGATCCGCCGCGAGCGCGGCGGCAAGCTGGAAACCGTCTCCTGGAACGAGGCGCTGGATTACGTCGCCACGCGCCTTAGCGCCATCAAGGCCAAGTATGGCCCGGATGCGATTCAGACCACCGGCTCTTCACGCGGGACGGGGAATGAAACCAACTATGTGATGCAAAAATTCGCGCGCGCCGTTATTGGAACCAATAACGTCGACTGCTGCGCTCGCGTTTGACACGGCCCATCGGTTGCAGGTCTGCACCAGTCGGTCGGTAACGGCGCAATGAGTAATGCCATCAACGAGATAGATAACACCGATCTGGTGTTCATCTTTGGCTATAACCCGGCGGATTCTCACCCTATCGTCGCGAATCACATTATTCGCGCTAAACAGAACGGGGCGAAAATCATCGTCTGCGATCCGCGTAAAATTGAAACCGCGCGCATTGCGGATATGCACATCGCACTGAAAAACGGCTCGAACATCGCGCTGTTGAATGCGATGGGGCACGTCATTATTGAGGAGAACCTGTACGACCAGGCGTTTGTCGCGAGCCGTACGGAAGGCTTTGAAGAGTATCGGAAAATCGTCGAAGGTTACACGCCGGAGTCGGTAGAAGCGATCACCGGCGTGAGCGCGCAGGAGATCCGTCAGGCGGCGCGGATGTATGCCGGGGCGAAAACCGCCGCCATCCTGTGGGGCATGGGCGTGACCCAGTTCTACCAGGGCGTGGAAACCGTGCGTTCCCTGACGAGCCTCGCGATGCTTACGGGGAATCTGGGCAAGGCGCACGTCGGCGTTAACCCGGTTCGCGGCCAGAATAACGTGCAGGGTGCCTGCGATATGGGCGCGCTGCCGGACACCTATCCAGGCTACCAGTACGTGAAGTTCCCGGAAAACCGCGAGAAGTTCGCGAAGGCCTGGGGCGTGGAGAGCCTGCCGGCACACACCGGATATCGCATCAGCGAACTGCCGCACCGCGCGGCGCACGGTGAAGTACGTGCGGCCTACATCATGGGTGAAGATCCGCTCCAGACCGACGCCGAGCTGTCTGCGGTGCGCAAAGGCTTTGAAGACCTGGAGCTGGTGATTGTCCAGGATATCTTCATGACCAAAACCGCGGCGGCGGCGGATGTGATCCTGCCGTCGACCTCCTGGGGCGAGCATGAGGGCGTCTACACGGCGGCGGACCGCGGCTTCCAGCGCTTCTTTAAGGCTGTCGAGCCGAAATGGGATCTGAAAACCGACTGGCAGATCATCAGCGAAATTGCCACCCGTATGGGCTATCCGATGCACTACAACAACACCCAGGAGATCTGGGACGAGTTGCGCCACCTGTGTCCGGACTTTTATGGGGCAACCTATGAAAAAATGGGTGAACTGTGCTACATCCAGTGGCCGTGCCGCGATGAGTCTGAGTCCGATCAGGGCACGTCGTACCTCTTTGAAGAGAAGTTCGACACGCCGAACGGGCTGGCGCAGTTCTTCACCTGCGACTGGGTCGCGCCAATCGATAAGCTCACCGACGAGTATCCGATGGTGCTCTCTACCGTGCGCGAAGTGGGCCACTACTCCTGTCGTTCAATGACCGGCAACTGTGCAGCCCTCGCCGCGCTGGCTGATGAACCGGGTTATGCGCAAATCAACACCGCCGACGCAAAGCGCCTTGGTATTGAGGATGAAGCGCTGGTGTGGGTCAATTCGCGCAAAGGCCGCATCATTACCCGCGCGCAGGTCAGCGACCGTCCAAACAAAGGGGCGGTCTATATGACCTACCAGTGGTGGATTGGCGCCTGTAACGAGCTGGTGACGGAGAACCTCAGCCCGATAACCAAAACGCCGGAGTATAAATACTGCGCCGTCAACGTAGAGCCGATTGCGGATCAGCATGCGGCGGAACAGTATGTGATCGACGAATATAACAAGCTGAAAGCCCGGCTGCGTGAAAGCGCAATGGGTTGAAGCCGTTAATTAATCGTTGAATAAAGGGAGTGAGTTATTCACTCCCTTTTTATTTCCGCTTAATACATTAAAAATATCAATTATTATTCTGGTAAGCGGCTCGCAGAAATAATGTAATTTTACCAAAATGGAATTACATCTTTGCATTTTAATTCAGAGGGATAAGATGTGCGGCGGGTGCTTAAGACTTTCTGTCTTGAGCATTGTTGAGGGACAGAAAGTGGAAAGCCCCGGGAATTTTCATTCACCCGAGGCTACCCCTCAACAACCAACAGGTTGAGAGTAGCCTCTTATTCTTTTTTTGACAAGGAGTAAAAGGCATGACGCCATTAAAAACTGCGTTAGGTATCGTCTTTATTATCTGCCTGACGATAGTGATTTTTACCTTTATTACTCGCGGTAAGCTCTGCGAGTTTTCAATAAAGAGTGAACATCAGGAGGTGGCGGCGAAATTAGCCTGCGTGGCAGGCTAACCTCTCCGGGCGGAACCACGGTTCCGCCCGGCTTGTAGGATGCTGAGGTCTTAATGCACCCATTTTTTTCTTTTGCTACCGCGATTATACTGCGCGGCGTGTACCCAGATGATAAGAATCCATGAAAGCCATTTTTCTGTTGTTGTTATTTTTTACGTCGTTCGCCCGCGCGGATGAGATAGGCAGCCAGTATCAGAAGCAGGCGGAAGCCGGCGATGCCCGTGCTCAGTATTATCTTGCCGATACGTACTTCAGCTCCGGTGACAGCAAGCAGGCAGCGCTGTGGGCCGAGAAAGCCGCGAAAGGCGGCGATGTCGACGCCATGGGGTTACTCTCGCAGATCCTCTTTACGCAGGGGGATTACGCTCAGGCTAAAGCGCTGGCGCAGCAGGCCACCATCGCAGGCAGCAATCGCGGCACGATTATGCTGGCGCGCATTCTGGTGAATACGCAGGCGGGTAAAACCGACTATCCTCAGGCCATCAAGCTCCTGCAAACGGCGACCGAAGATATCGACAGCGACTCGGCGGTCGATGCGCAGCTGCTGCTGGGACTGATTTATGCCAACGGCGTAGAGGTGCCGCAGGATGACGTACAGGCAGCGTCATGGTTTAAGCGCAGTTCGTCTCTGTCACGTACAGGCTACGCGGAATACTGGGCTGGGATGCTGTTCCAGCAGGGTGAGAAAGGCTTTATCACGCCCAATAAACAGAAAGCGCTGTACTGGTTGAACCTGAGCTGTACGGAAGGGTTTGATACGGGGTGTGAAGAGTTTGATGCGTTGAGCGGGGAGTAAAATCCCCTCACCCTAACCCTCTCCCCAAAGGGGAGAGGGAAGAATACGTTACATCACTGGTCAGCCGTCTTATCAAAACGACCCAGCACCTCGCGTTCATACGCCAGCGCTTTTTTACGATCGAATTTGTGTTCCCACTTGGCGATAACCAGCACCGCCAGGGCATTCCCCACCACGTTCAGCGCGGTACGCGCCATGTCGAGGATACGGTCAACACCGGCGATAAACGCCAGACCTTCCAGCGGAATACCGACGCTGCCCAGCGTCGCCAGCAGCACCACGAAGGAGACGCCCGGCACACCTGCGATGCCTTTGGACGTTACCATCAGCGTCAGCACCAGCACGATCTCCTGCCACAGCGACAGGTCAATGCCGTACAGCTGCGCGATAAAGATAGCGGCGATACTCTGGTACAGCGTTGAGCCGTCGAGGTTAAAGGAGTAGCCGGTCGGGACCACGAAGCTGGTAATAGAGGCAGGCGCGCCGTAGGCTTCCATCTTCTCAATAATGCGCGGCAGCACGCTCTCGGAGCTTGCCGTCGAGTACGCCAGAATCAGCTCATCCTTAAGGATACGAATCAGGATCCAGATGCTCAGCCCGCACAGGCGCGCCACAATGCCCAGCACCACCAGCGCGAAGAACAGGATCGCGAAATGCACCAGGAGCACCAGCTTCGCCAGCGGCCACAGGGAGGCAAAACCGAAGTTCGCCACCGTGACGGCGATAAGCGCAAACACCCCTACCGGCGCGTAGCGCATCACCATGTGGGTCACTTTAAACATGGTTTCGGAGACAGAGCGGAACACGGTGACCAGCGGCTCGCGGTGCGTCGCTGGCAGCGAGGAGAGCCCCAGGCCAAACAGCACCGAGAAGAAGATGATCGGCAGCATCTCGCCTTTCGCCATGGAAGCAATAATGTTGGTCGGCACCAGCGACAGGATTGTGCCCATCAGGCCGTGGGAATGGCTCTGCACGTCAGCGGTGGTACTTTGGTATTTCGAAATATCCACCGTTGCCAGCTGCGACATATCAATCCCGGAGCCTGGCTGGAACACGTTTGCCAGCGTAATGCCGAGGATAATCGCAACCGTAGTGATCACTTCGAAATAGATAATGGTTTTCGCACCGATGCGGCCCAACTGCTTTGCATCGCCGACGCCCGCAATACCGACCACCAGCGTCGAGATCACAATCGGCACCACAATCATCTTGATCAGATGAATAAAGATGTCCCCTGCCGGTGAAAGCAGGTTCGCAATCAGCCACTCGCGGCTGTCGCTATGATAATGGAGATAACTGCCCAGCAAGATGCCCAGCACAAGGGCCAGCAGGATCTGCCAGGCCAGGCTGACTTTCAAATTTTTCATAAAAACTGACTTCCTCAATGAAATCTCCGCACCATCAAAACTGCATGAATATGGAGACATACTGAAAGGGTATGAATTGTGTTGCGTTGGTTTATGGGTTTTTTTAACGCGGCGTATGAGTATCATCTGCGCGACCTGTTGCGCAAGCCTTAAAGAACGACGCATTTCACTACCAAAAGCAGTTATGACGCGAGTTTGTCATAATTCTGATAAATAACCTTTTGTTATAAAAACGCTTTTTTATAAAGAAATGTGAATAATCGGCATCGTGAATTATTTCTCTTCAAAGTTTCATTCGCTCAATTTTCATACTCTTCAGACAATGCGTGATCTGTCGCCCAAATACTAAACAAAGCTTGTAAAGCCCCTACTATTAACGTTTTTGCGACATATTATTAACATCTTACAAGGAGAAAAAAAGCCATGAGCCAAATACACAAACACGACATTCCCGCAAACATTGCGGACCGTTGCCTGATCACCCCGGAGCAATACCACGAGAAATATCAGCAATCAGTTACCAACCCGGACGCCTTCTGGGGCGAGCAGGGCCACATCCTTGACTGGATCAAACCTTATCAGAAGGTGAAGAACACCTCTTTCGCGCCAGGCAACGTCTCCATTAAATGGTATGAAGACGGCACGCTGAACCTGGCGGCGAACTGCCTGGACCGTCATCTTGCCGAACGCGGCAACGAAACGGCCATTATCTGGGAAGGCGACGATGCCTCTCAGAGCAAACACATCTCTTATAAAGAGCTGCACCGCGACGTGTGCCGCTTCGCCAACGTGCTACTGGAAAAAGGCATTAAAAAAGGCGACGTGGTGGCGATCTATATGCCGATGGTGCCGGAAGCGGCGGTGGCTATGCTCGCCTGCGCGCGTATCGGCGCGATCCACTCCGTTATCTTCGGCGGCTTCTCCCCTGAAGCGGTTGCCGGGCGCATCGTTGACTCGAACTCGAAGCTGGTGATCACCGCCGACGAGGGCGTACGCGCCGGGCGCGGTATTCCGCTGAAGAAAAACGTCGATGAAGCGCTGAAAAACCCGAACGTAAAATCCATCAATAATGTCATTGTCCTCAAGCGTACCGGCGGCAAGATCGACTGGAACGAGGGGCGTGACCTGTGGTGGAGCGACCTGATAGAAAACGCGAGCGACCAGCATCAGCCGGAAGAGATGAACGCGGAAGATCCGCTCTTCATTCTTTACACCTCCGGCTCCACCGGTAAACCGAAAGGCGTGCTGCACACCACCGGCGGTTATCTGGTTTACGCGGCTACGACCTTTAAATACGTCTTCGATTACCATCCGGGCGACATTTACTGGTGTACCGCCGACGTGGGCTGGGTCACCGGCCACAGCTACCTGCTGTACGGCCCGCTGGCCTGCGGCGCAACGACGCTGATGTTTGAAGGCGTACCGAACTGGCCGACTCCGGCGCGTATGTGTCAGGTGGTCGACAAGCACCAGGTCAACATTCTCTACACCGCGCCAACGGCGATCCGCGCGTTAATGGCAGAAGGTGATAAGGCCATCGAGGGCACCGACCGCTCCTCATTGCGCATCCTCGGTTCCGTGGGCGAGCCCATTAACCCGGAAGCCTGGGAGTGGTACTGGAAGAAAATCGGCAACGAGAAGTGCCCGGTGATGGACACCTGGTGGCAGACCGAAACCGGCGGCTTCATGATCACCCCGATGCCGGGCGCGACGCAGCTGAAGGCCGGTTCCGCAACCTGCCCGTTCTTCGGCGTGCAGCCTGCGCTGGTGGATAACGAAGGCAACCCGCAGGAAGGCGCCACTGAGGGTAACCTGGTGATCACAGACTCCTGGCCGGGCCAGGCGCGTACCCTCTTCGGCGATCATGAGCGCTTCGAGCAGACCTACTTCTCGACCTTTAAAAACATGTACTTCAGCGGCGACGGCGCGCGCCGGGATGAAGACGGCTATTACTGGATCACCGGACGCGTGGACGACGTGCTGAACGTCTCCGGCCACCGTCTGGGCACGGCGGAGATTGAGTCCGCGCTGGTATCGCATCCGAAGATTGCCGAAGCGGCGGTCGTGGGCATTCCTCACAACATCAAGGGCCAGGCAATCTACGCCTACGTCACCCTGAACCACGGCGAAGAGCCGTCGCCAGAGCTGTATACCGAGGTGCGCAACTGGGTCCGCAAAGAGATCGGCCCGCTGGCGACGCCGGACGTGCTGCACTGGACCGACTCGCTGCCGAAAACCCGTTCCGGCAAGATTATGCGCCGTATTCTGCGCAAAATCGCGGCAGGTGACACCAGCAACCTCGGTGATACCTCGACGCTTGCGGATCCTGGCGTGGTGGACAAACTGCTCGAAGAGAAGCAGGCCATCGCAATGCCTTCCTAGTGTTTTCTCCCTCTCCCCGTGGGAGAGGGCCGGGGTGAGGGCATCAGACCGCACCTTCCTCTCCTCACCCTAACCCTCTCCCCATAGGGGAGAGGGGACTAAAAACAAACCTACCTTACCTTTGGAGACTCTGTGATGAATCATGATATTTGTCAGCAGATAGAGAATAGTGCGCACTACAGGGAGCTCGTCGAAAAACGGCAACGGTTTGCCTTCATCCTTTCCATCATCATGCTGATTATTTACGTCGGCTTTATTCTGCTGATCGCCTTTGCTCCGCACTGGCTGGGCACCCCGCTGCATGAGGGTACCAGCGTCACGCGCGGCATTCCGATTGGCATTGGCGTCATTGTAATTTCATTTGTGCTGACCGGCGTTTATGTCTGGCGCGCCAACGGTGAATTTGATCGTCTTAATAAAGAAGTCCTGCGCGAGGTAAAAGCATCATGAAGCGAGTCCTGACGGCGCTAGCCGCCACACTTCCCTTTGCTGCACACGCGGCGGATGCCATTACTGGCGAGGTCCAGCGCCAGCCAACCAACTGGCAGGCGATTATCATGTTCCTGATTTTCGTGGTGCTGACGCTGTACATTACGTACTGGGCATCGAAACGCGTGCGCTCCCGTAATGATTACTACACCGCGGGCGGCAACATAACCGGCTTCCAGAACGGGCTGGCGATCGCGGGGGACTTTATGTCCGCCGCCTCGTTCCTCGGGATCTCCGCGCTGGTCTACACCTCCGGCTATGACGGCCTGATTTACTCCCTCGGCTTCCTCGTCGGCTGGCCGATCATTCTGTTCCTGATTGCCGAGCGCCTGCGCAACCTGGGACGCTACACCTTTGCGGACGTCGCCTCCTATCGCCTGAAGCAGGGGCCAATTCGTACCCTTTCCGCCTGCGGCTCGCTGGTGGTGGTGGCGCTGTACCTGATTGCCCAGATGGTGGGCGCAGGCAAGCTTATCGAACTGTTGTTCGGCCTGAACTACCACGTCGCGGTGGTGCTGGTGGGCGTGCTGATGGTGATGTACGTGCTGTTCGGCGGCATGCTGGCAACCACCTGGGTGCAGATCATCAAAGCCGTCCTGCTGCTGTTCGGCGCCAGCTTTATGGCCTTTATGGTGATGAAGCACGTCGGGTTCAGCTTCAATAACCTGTTCACCGAAGCGATGGCGGTCCACCCGAAAGGGGAAGCGATCATGAGCCCGGGCGGGCTGGTGAAAGATCCGATATCCGCGCTCTCACTCGGTCTCGGCCTGATGTTCGGCACTGCGGGTCTGCCGCATATCCTGATGCGCTTCTTTACCGTGAGCGATGCGCGTGAAGCGCGCAAGAGCGTCTTCTACGCCACCGGTTTCATGGGTTACTTCTACATCCTGACCTTTATCATCGGCTTCGGCGCGATCATGCTGGTGGGGGCGAACCCGGCGTTTAAAGACGCGGCGGGCGCGCTGATTGGCGGTAACAACATGGCGGCGGTACACCTGGCCGACGCGGTGGGCGGCAATCTGTTCCTCGGCTTTATCTCCGCCGTGGCCTTCGCCACCATCCTCGCGGTGGTAGCTGGGCTGACGCTGGCCGGTGCGTCTGCGGTATCGCATGACCTCTACGCCAACGTCTTCCGTAAAGGCGCGAGCGAGCGCGATGAGCTGAAAGTCTCCAAAATCACCGTGCTGGTGCTGGGCGTAGTGGCGATCCTGCTGGGGATTTTGTTCGAGAAGCAGAACATCGCCTTTATGGTGGGGCTGGCCTTCTCGATTGCGGCAAGCTGTAACTTCCCGATCATCCTGCTCTCCATGTACTGGTCAAAACTGACCACCCGTGGGGCGATGATTGGCGGCTGGCTGGGCCTGCTGACGGCGGTGATTCTGATGATCCTCGGCCCAACCATCTGGGTGCAGATCCTCGGTCACGAAAGCGCTATCTTCCCGTATGAATACCCGGCGCTGTTCTCCATTGCCGTGGCGTTTATCGGGATCTGGGTCTTCTCGGCCACCGACAACTCGCCGGAGGGTAACCTGGAGCGTGAGAAATTCCGCGCCCAGTTCATCCGTTCACAAACCGGCCTGGGCGTTGAACAGGGTCGCGCGCATTAAGCCTTTCTCCCCGGTCGCTCTGGCCGGGGAGCTTAAAACATCACCCACGCCACCAGCGGCGCAATCAGCACCATCGTTACGCCCGAGAGCATCATCACCAGGCTTGCAACGACCCCTTCCTGCTGACCCAGCTCATACGAACGTGCCGTGCCTGCCCCGTGCGACGCCGCGCCAAACCCTGCTCCTTTCGCCATCCCTTCGCGGATAGAGAGCCGCAGGAACAGTACATCCCCCACCGCCATGCCAAAAACGCCCGTTACCACCACAAACAGCGCCACCAGATCCGGCTGCCCGCCGAGCGGTTTCGCGGCTGCCAGCGCAAACGGCGTGGTCACCGAGCGCACGGCCAGGCTGCGCTGGATTTCATCAGACAACGTAAACAGCCGCGCCAGCCAGACCGAGCTGCACACCGCCACCACCGTCGCGGTAATCACGCCCGCGCTGAGTGACATCCAGTGGCGTTTGATAATGGCGAGGTTGTCATAAACGGGTACGGCAAAAGCAATGGTTGCCGGGCCGAGCAGCCACAGCAGCCAGTGGGACTCACCGATATAGTTCTGCCAGGAGATATGGCCAAAGACCAGCATCAGCACCAGCAGGATGGGCGTGAAGACCAGCGGCATCAGCGGCAGCGCGCGGAAACGGCGGTACAGGCGCTTGTTGGCAAAGTAGATGACGACTGTCGCAATCAGGCACAGCACGCTTATCTGAAAGTTAGTCATGCTTCTGCCTGCTGATTTCAAAGCGATACACTTTATCCACCACCCAGGCGGTGGTGCCCAGCACCATCAGCGTGCTTAACGCAATGACCGCAAAGATGCGCCAGCCGTCGACCATCAGCAGTTGCGCATAGTTCACCACCGCCACCACGGCCGGCACAAAGAACAGCAGCATCTCCGCCAGCAGCCAGCGCGCCCCGGCGCGGACCCAGCGGAGGGGGATCACGCGACACAGGATGAGCGTCAGCATCAATACCATGCCGACAAGGTTGGCAGGCAGCGGAAGATGCAGCCAGCCGACCAGATATTCCGCGAAAACAAACAGTCCCGCATAGAGCAGTACCTGAACCGGTACCTGAAGTCGTTGCACAACGGCAGGCGTAACACGGCTTAACGCCACGGCCATGGAGGGTTTCCTCAAAAATGAGACGAGGCGCCAGTATAGAGACCGCACGGTGTGGACTGAAATGAATTAAAATCATCGAAGGTATAGTTTCGAGGAATAATCATGGACATAAGAACGCTGCGCTATTTTGTCGAGGTGGTTCGCCAGCAAAGTTTCACCCGCGCAGCGGAGAAGTTGTTCGTTACCCAGCCGACCATCAGCAAGATGCTGAAAAACCTCGAAGATGAGCTGAACTGTACCCTGCTGATCCGCGACGGACGCAAGCTGCTGCTGACCGATACCGGGCGCGTGGTGTTCGAACGCGGGCTGGCCATCCTGGCGGAGTTCCGCCAGCTGGAGGCCGAGCTTGGCGACATCAACCACCTGACAAGAGGGCTGCTGCGGCTCGGCATTCCGCCGATGGTTGGCATGATGATGGCCGGGCCGATAAGCCTGTTTCGTCAGCGTTACCCCGGCGTTGAGCTTAAAATTTCTGAATTTGGCGGTCTGACCGTGCAGCAGGCGGTGATGAACGGCGAACTGGACGTGGCGATGACCGCGCTCCCTGTTGAGGAGGAGAGCGGCCTGGCGACGCTGCCGCTCTTTAGCCACCCGCTGTGCGTACTGGTGCCCCGCTTCGGCGACTGGCTAAAGCCAGACTCGGTGAAACCCGATCTGCTCGGCGAACACCCGCTGCTGATCTACAACGAAGACTTCGCCTTGAGCCGCCAGCTGATGGCGCTGTTTAATCAGCACAACGTAAAACCGCGCATTGCGGTGCGCAGCGGCCAGTGGGATTTTCTGGCAGCGATGGTACAGGCAGGCGTGGGGATAGCCATTCTGCCGCAGCCGATTTGCGAGCGGCTGGATAAAAACACGCTGCGCTGGATCCCGCTGGAGAGCGATCTGCACTGGCAGCTGGGGATGATCTGGCGTGAAGGGGTGTATCTGTCGCACAGCGCACAGGCGTGGCTGCAATGTTGTGAGGGGTTTTGGGTGCGGTCTGAATAGTACCGGGTGGCGGCTTCGCCTTACCCGGCCTACGGTTCAAACGTAGGCCCGGTAAGCGCAGCGCCACCGGGCAAAAGCGCGCTACTGATTCTCTATCAGCAGCGCTTCCAGCAAGTCCAGATCGTGCAGCAGCTTTTGCAGCGTCTCGTTGCTGATCTGCCGCGTGGCGCGCAGATGGTAAAGCTCGGCGCGCTCTGAGCGCAGTGCCGCCAGGCGGAAGCGGCGCTCCAGGTTCTCTTCCTGCAGCGAGCTTTCTACGTCGTTACGCCCGTCGGCGCGGCGGCGCAAGTTACCAATCACGCGGGAACTGACTTCCGTCAGCAGCTGATTGTCGATGTTCTCTTCCGTATCTGCGGCGAGACGCTCCTCCATTTTCTGGATCGCGACAATGGCCACTTCCGCCGTGGCCGCCCGGGCAATCCGCTCCTCTTTATGCTGTTGGGTCGAATCTCCGGCATCAATATGCTGGAGTAAAATCGGCAGCATAATCACGCCGACAAACAGCGAGAAGAGAATCACGCCCGCCGCCAGGAATACCAGCTCGTAGCGCGCCGGGAAGACGTCCCCCGTCGGCAGCAGCAGCGGTATAGAGAGCACACCGGCGAGGGTAATCGCCCCGCGCACGCCCGCGAAGGAGGCAATCAGCAGCTCGCGCGTGGTCCAGGAGCCGAACTCCATCGGCTTTTTGGTCAGGAAGCGCACGCTGAATTTCTTCATCGTCCACAGCCAGCCGAAACGCACCAGCATCAGCGCCATGTAGATCAGCACGATATCGGTAAACAGCATCCAGACTTCAACGTTTGGATCCGCCTCCGCTGCAATCAGTGAGGATTCCATAATACCCGGCAGCTGCAGGCCCAACAGCAGGAACACCATGCCGTTAAACACGAACTCGAGCATCGCCCAGGTGCTGTTCGCACGCAGGCGCATCGCCAGCGGCGCGCGGCGCATTACGCCGGAGCGGGTGATGGTCATCCCCGCCGCCACCGCTGCCAGAATGCCCGACACGCCGATGTGTTCTGCAATCAGGTAAGAGGCAAACGGCAGCAGGAACAGCAGGACGATCTGCGTTGCCGGTTCGTCGCCCCCCCAGCGGCTGAGGAAGCGCAGCGAGCGTCCGTACAGCCAGCTCACCACGAAGCCCGCGAGGATGCCGCCAATCGCCACTTTGAAGAATTCCAGCGTCGCGCCGCCAACGGTAAAGACCATGGTTCCCATGGCAACCGCCACGGCAAACTTCAGGGCCACCAGGCCGGAGGCGTCATTCATCAGCGCCTCGCCCTGCAAAATACCCATAATTTTCTTTGGAATGCGCCCTTCGCCCACAATGCCGGACAGTGCCACGGCGTCGGTCGGTGACAGCACGGCGGCCAGCGCAAAGGCAGGGATGAGCGGGATCCCCGGTACGGCCCAGTAGATCAGGAAACCAATCCCAACCACGGTAACGACCACCAGCGCCAGCGCCAGGCCGAAGATCTCTCGTCCGTGCTCAAGAAACTCGCGCGTGGGGGTTTTCCAGCCATCGGCAAACAGCAGCGGCGGGATAAACAGCACGAGGAACAGTTCCGGATCAAACTCCACGTGCAGACCGAACGTCGGCCACGCCAGCAGCGCACCGATAGCTATTTGCATTAAAGGCAGGGGGACCTGGAAGGGCAGTACGCGTGTAACCACCCCGGATAACGAGACCACAAGGGTCATGATGAGTATTGTGAAGAAAATTTCCATGCGTTCCCTGTTTGCTGTGTTGCTTAAAAGCCAAACCTAAGGCGTCGTGCCTCTTATTCTATCTTCTCCAGAGTAACGCAAAAGGCAACGGGATGAGTCCTGAAAATAAAAACGGGCGGCCTGAGCCACCCGTTTTCGCATCAATGGATAACTCAGATTGCCCAGCCGCCCGCGTAGAACGCCACCAGCGCAACGGCGATCACCACGGTGCCAACGTTCAGCTTGCGCCACTCACCGGAAACCAGACGACCAATCACCAGCGAGGCGAAACCGATCATGATGCCGGTCACGATGTTACAGGTCAGCACGATAAAGACCGCAGTAATCAGGCCGGACATCGCATCCACGAAGTCCGCAAAATCGATTTTCGCCACGTTGCTCAGCATCAGCAGGCCGACGTACATCAGCGCTGGCGCGGTCGCGTAGGCCGGGACCAGATAAGAGAGCGGGGAGAGGAACAGGATCAGCAGGAACAGCACGCCGACGGTGATCGCCGTCAGGCCGGTTTTACCGCCCGCCGCCGTACCCGCTGCAGATTCGATATACACCGCCGCAGGCGCCGCACCCACCAGACCAGAGAAGACGCTGCTCAGGGAGTCGGTGGTCAGCGCTTTGCCGCCGTCAATAATCTGGCCGTCTTTATCCAGCAGGTTCGCCTGACCGGCCACCGCGCGGATAGTACCGGTGGCGTCAAACACCGCGGTCATTACCAGCGCCAGCACGCTTGGCAGGATCACCGGGTTCAGCGCGCCGACGATGTCCAGGCTGCCAATCAGAGAGTTACCTTTGTCATCGCTCAGCGATGGCATGGCGAAGATACCGGAGAAGTGAACGGTCGGATCGAAGATCAGGCCAACGATGGACACGCCGATAATGGTCAGCAAAATGCCACCCGGCACCTTCAGTTTTTCCAGACCAATAATCACCGCCAGACCCACCAGCGACATGATCACCGGGAAGCTCGCGAAATGACCCAGCGCAACCGGCAGGCCGTCCAGCGGGTTCTTGATGACCAGACCCACGCCGTTAGCAGCGATCAGCAGCAGAAACAAGCCGATGCCGATACCGGTGCCATGCGCCACGCCCTGCGGCAGGTTGCGCAAAATCCAGCTACGGATGCCGGTGGCAGAAATCACGGTAAACAATACGCCCATCAGGAACACGGCGCCGAGTGCCACCGGTACGCTGATCTGCTGGCCCAGCACCAGGCTGAATGCGGTAAACGCGGTCAGAGAGATGGCGCAGCCGATCGCCAGCGGCAGGTTCGCCCACAGGCCCATGACAATCGAACCGACACCCGCGACCAGGCAGGTGGCCACAAAGACCGCCGCAGGCGGGAAGCCCGCTTTGCCCAGCATGCCCGGCACCACGATGACGGAGTAAACCATCGCCAGAAACGTGGTCAGACCGGCAACAACTTCCTGGCGCACGGTGCTGCCGCGAGCCGAAATTTTAAACATGGCGTCTAATGAACCGCCGGTACGCGCAGATGGCGTAGACATAGAAAACATCCCCTGAGAGTTTTTTAGGAAGTCCGTAAGCGTGGTGGAGACGCCGCTGCCAGCTAAACGTCAAATCCGTGTGTTGCGTTTGCGACGAAAGGGCGTCACAAAAAAAGCAAACGTTTAGCTCCGCGCTTACAAACGGGTGGTCAAATTAAGGCAAACGATTATCTAGCCTAATACCCGCCCTTTTCAACTGAACTTTCTCGTTTTTCGCTAAAATTCACTTATGACGCTGAAGAAATAAACAGAGGATGCGCAAACGTTATCGTTTATGCGCAATTTGTTTACATTTCAGTCCTCGCCAGGGATCGTTAACGGGCCACCCTGTTGCAGGGTTATTTGCCAGCCAGGGCTGTTATCCACTTTGTTCTTCCATGCCTGAATATGCGGCAGATTATCAATGCCGCCGCGCGCCTGTAGGGCAAAGATCGGGAAACTCATCTGAATGTCGGCCATGCTGAACGCATCCCCGGCAAACCAGCTGTTTTTAGCAAGATGTGAGTCAATAAAGCGTGCATGGGTTTCCAGCTGGCGGTTGAGATACGCTTTCTGCACCCCCTGCCCCAGCGCTTTGCCCAGCGTTCGTATACCAAACGGTACGGGAGGTTTACCGAGACTGCTGAAAACCAGCTTCATTAACAGCAGCGGCATCAGCGATCCTTCGGCGTAATGCAGCCAGAAGCGGTATTGCACCTTATGCGCCGGATCTAAAGGCTTCAGCCGTGATTCGGCATCATAGGTTTCCTGCAGATACTCCAGAATGGCGCCTGATTCCGCAAGGATCAGCCCGTTATCTTCAATGACCGGTGATTTGCCCAACGGATGCACCTTTTTGAGGGACTCAGGTGCCAGCATGTTCTTTTCGCGCTGGTAGTGAACGATCTCATAAGGCAGAGCAAGCTCTTCCAGCGCCCAGATCACGCGGTGCGAGCGCGACTGGTTAAGGTGATGTACCGTGAGCATGGTTTTCTCCTGTTATTCATACTTTTTAACTATAGAAAATCGAACAACACCACGAAAAAATTTCGCCGAAAAAACGGTGGGCGCGGCTGGCGAAAAGACGGGTTCTGCATAGAATTAAAGTGTCAGCCCAATCCGGAACCTCACCAACCAGCTCGACACGAGGGGTGCTGATGTCGGGGGAAACCCTCCCGTGAACCAGCGGGATAGAGAGAAAGACAAAGACCGGGAAAAACTAAAGCGCCCTTTGTGGCGCTTTAGTTCTTTATTGTGCTTTTTGCCGGATGGCGGCTTCGCCTTACCCGACAAACAGGCCGCACGGACTCAATCCTCTTCCAGCAACCGCGCCCCCGTCCCCTGAGCACCCAGCCTGTCGCCGGGGTTACGCAACGGGCAGTCGCTACGGGACAGACAGCCGCAGCCGATGCACCCGTCCAGCTCATCACGCAGCGCCACCAGCGTGTGGATACGCCTGTCCAGCTCTTCACGCCACTGGGACGACAGCTCTTTCCACTCTTTCGGGCTCAGCGTATGCCCTTCCGGCAACACGCCGAATGCCTCGCCAATCGTCGCCAGGGGAATGCCGATGCGTTGCGCAATTTTGATAATCGCTACGTAGCGGAGCACGTCACGGGTATAGCGGCGCTGGTTACCGCCGTTACGGATGCTTTTAATTAACCCTTTGCTTTCATAGAAGTGGAGCGCCGATACCGCAACACCGCTTCGCTTAGCCACTTCACCGGGGGTTAAAAGCGCTTTAATGCGCGGCAATCTCTTTTCCATAAAACCTCTTTACCTCAAGTTAACTTGAGGAATTATACTCCCCCGCAGAGAAAACGACGAATCAACCGAGAAAGTTGTATCTACAGAGGGGCAACCTTATGTCGCATCAGCAAATTATTCAGACACTTATTGAATGGATTGATGAACATATCGACCAACCGTTGAACATTGATGTGGTCGCCAAAAAGTCGGGCTATTCGAAATGGTATTTACAGAGAATGTTCCGCACCGTTATGCATCAGACGCTGGGGGAGTACATTCGTCAGCGCAGGCTGCTGCTGGCGGCACAGGCGTTACGCTCAACGCAGCGGCCGATTTTTGATATCGCGATGGATCTTGGCTACGTCTCGCAACAAACCTTTTCTCGCGTGTTTCGCCGCGAGTTTGACCGCACGCCGAGCGATTACCGCCACCAGTTGAATTAAAGCGTATCAGTGCAAAGGTTGCTGCTGCCAGGTCATAAATTCCTGGGGCGGCATCGCTTTCGCGAAGTGCCATCCCTGACAGAACTGTACTCCGCGCTTCAACAACCAGCTCACCTGCTCGGCCGTTTCCACCCCTTCCGCGATGGTTTTAAGCCGCAGACTTTGCGCCATCTCGATAATATGCTCGGCGATCAGGTGGCTGGTACTGTTCGTCGTTAAGGTATCGATAAACGATTTATCGATTTTCAGAATATCCACGTTCAGCGAGTAGAGGTTATGCAGGTTTGAGTAACCGGTCCCGAAATCATCGATCGCCACTTCATAACCCGCCTGACGGAAAGCCTGGATCACCGGCGTGGTTTTCGGCACGTCGATAAAACCGCGTTCCGTCACTTCGATTTTAATTTGCTGGGCGCGTACGGCGTAGTGGCGAGCCTTGTCAGAAATCATGGCGATCAGCCGCGATGAGTGGAAGTCCGTGGCCGACAGGTTAATCGAAATATAAAGATGCGGATGCGCCGCCAGGAAATGGCCCAGATCGCTGAACACCTCCTCAACGACGTAATCCGTAATGCGCTCGCTCATTCCCTCTTTTTCCGCCAGCGGAATAAACTCAGCCGGGCTCATTACCTGCCCGTTGAAACCAGGCCAGCGCAACAGCGCCTCAGCCCCCACGCACTGGTTATTCTTGATATCGATAATCGGCTGATAGTGCACACAAAGCTGGCGCTTGTTCAGCGCCCGGTGCAGTAACCGCCCCGGCGAATTAAGTTCACGATGAGTGCGGGACCACACCAGCAAAATAATAATGCTGCAGATCATGCCCAACGGCAGCGTCAACGTCGCCTGGTGATAGAGCGTTTCATAAAACCGTTTATCTGATGTCGACACGATAGCGGCAATAGGCCGTTTTGCTGATTTTACGACAGTATAAAAGCGGTTATCTTTTTGAAATACCGATTCCTTATCCCGAATCATCGAGTTTAATAAAGAAACATTGGCTTTCTGGCTGAAGGAAAAGAAGTCATTCGTTACCGTGTCGTACACGCCCCATGCGAGGGAATGATCGGTAGACATCACTTCACTGTAAGAAAGCGGATTGACCACCACAACATAATTTCCACGCTGCATATACGTCATTTTATAGCCAGTATAAAATGGCGTATCGCGAAAATAATAGATAGCAACGTCAGGTTTACGCGTGTAATTAGCGACGGGAATGGCGTAGGGTTGTTCCGGTGTAAAAACGGTCGAACAAAGAAAATTCTGACCTTCAGCATAAATTAAATCGGCAACAAACAGGCGGCCACGAACAACGTTCAACATATATTGACGGTGCCCTGGCGTACAACGTTCACCCTGATATTTTTCTGCCTCGTCCCGGGCCAGCTCAACCTGTTGAATTACCAGTTCTGTTTTGTCTAAGGCCAGTTCAGCAAAGGTACGTAGCTGAGCGCTCGTTTCCGACACGGCTCGTAGCTGGGCAAACCATAGGGCAAGCATCACCGGCAGCATAACTACCATGATGATCCCTACCACCCTGAGCATTTTGCGCCGCGCGCTACGATTCATTTCCCGCCCTATATCCCTGCATGTTGTACGCCTGTAGTAATGAAGGCCGGATGCTTTGTTAAACAGGTGATTACGTTGCATGAATCATGCGAAGTTAGCAACTGACTTTTAGTATTAAAAATCTTAAATTTCGTTATGACGATAATATTTTCCCGTAAGCTAAACTGTAAGTATTCGTTCCGTTTCAATTAAGGAAAATATTTATCCAGCGCGCATGGGAGGTTTGAAGAGAACACAACAGAGGATCGCTGATTAAGCCAAACTTCTGGCGGCGTGAAAAAAGTACAACGTCAACATGACAGTTTATCCTATTTATTCGGGTATATTTTGTTCATTGATTTATAAATAATCAGCCCGCATTGGACTATTTTCATGATAAGAATAACGCCTCTTCTATAAAAACGATGTATCCAGCTCGTCCCTTTCTCTCCCGCTGACCTCATCGCTTGCCCGGTGAGGAGGCCAGTCCGCCCTGCACACGCTTTTTTCCGGGTAATAAAATCCCCTTTTTGGCCGGACAGGCACTGGCGAATAAATCAACAAATGTGATATAGTTCACACATATTGTGTAACGAGAAACACCGTTTCATTCAGTTCGTCTGTTTTGTTGAGGATGGGTTTTATGGCAACCATTACTACCAGCATGGTTCTTCTTCGCTGGCCTTTGTTGAGTGCGGTTTTGATGTTTTTAGCCAGCACGCTGAACATTCAGTTTCGTAAGTCTGACTACGCTGGCCTTGCGGTGATCAGCACCCTGCTTGGGCTGGGCGCAGCCTGCTGGTTCGCGACGGGCCTGCTTGGCATTACCCTGCTGGATATTGCCGCCGTTTGGGAAAATATTAAAGTGGTGATGGTGGAAGCCATGAGCCACACGCCACCAGACTGGCCGATGGTGATTACCTGATCCCTCTATCAATAAAAAAACCCAGACGGTGTCTGGGTTTTTTGTTTTCGCATCCGTGGATCAGAATGGAATGTCGTCGTCGAAGTCCATTGGCGGTTCGTTAGACGGCGCCGGAGCAGACTGCTGCTGTGGACGAGACTGCGCGCCGCCGCTGAACTGGTTGCCGCCCTGCGGCTGCTGAGGCTGACCCCAACCACCCTGCTGCTGGTTCTGACCACCGCCAGCCGGTGCGCCACCGCCCTGACGGCCACCCAGCATCTGCATGGTGCCGCCCACGTTCACCACCACTTCCGTGGTGTATTTTTCCTGACCGGATTGATCGGTCCATTTGCGGGTACGCAGCTGGCCTTCGATATAGACCTGAGAACCTTTACGCAGATACTCACCGGCCACTTCGGCCAGTTTGCCAAACAGCACAACGCGGTGCCATTCGGTCTGCTCTTTCATCTCACCGGTCGCTTTATCACGCCAGGATTCGGAAGTAGCCAGCGTAATGTTGGCAACTGCGCCACCACTCGGCATGTAGCGTACTTCCGGGTCCTGGCCCAGATTACCGACGAGAATCACCTTGTTTACGCCTCTGCTGGCCATGTTCGTGTCTCCTGAATACGTTTCTTAATAGTGTAAACGCGCGAGTGTACCATTTCCATGCTGCACTTTGATAGTTGCGTAGCACGTTCCAGAGTTCTCCCGCGAACTCGACATTGTTACACAGTGAATCAGAAAATGCATTCCAATACTGTATATTCAAACAGGTTAAATTGTGTCATAATTAGCCGTTTCTGACAGCCGTTTGTCCTTCAAACAAACCAGGCAATCCGTGTTCCAACCGGGAAAGGTGAATGGATAAGATCGAAGTTCGGGGCGCCCGCACCCACAATCTCAAGAATATCAACCTCATAATCCCTCGCGACAAACTCATCGTCGTGACCGGGCTTTCGGGGTCTGGCAAATCCTCACTGGCTTTCGACACTTTGTATGCCGAAGGACAGCGTCGTTACGTTGAATCACTCTCTGCGTACGCGCGTCAATTCCTGTCGCTGATGGAAAAACCGGATGTCGACCACATTGAAGGGTTATCCCCTGCTATCTCTATTGAGCAGAAGTCTACCTCGCATAACCCGCGCTCCACGGTCGGTACGATTACCGAAATTCACGACTACCTGCGTCTGCTGTATGCGCGCGTGGGCGAGCCGCGCTGCCCGGACCACGACGTCCCGCTGGCGGCCCAGACCGTGAGCCAGATGGTGGATAACGTGCTGTCGCAGCCGGAAGGCAAGCGCCTGATGCTGCTCGCGCCGATCATCAAAGAGCGTAAAGGCGAGCACACCAAAACGCTGGAGAACCTGGCAAGCCAGGGCTATATCCGCGCCCGTATCGATGGTGAAGTGTGTGACCTGTCGGATCCGCCAAAGCTTGAGCTGCAGAAGAAGCACACCATCGAAGTGGTGATTGACCGCTTTAAGGTACGTGACGATCTCGCTACGCGTCTGGCGGAATCTTTTGAAACCGCGCTGGAACTCTCCGGCGGCACGGCCGTGGTCTCCGACATGGATGACCCGAAAGCGGAAGAGCTGCTCTTCTCCGCCAACTTCGCCTGCCCGATTTGCGGCTACAGCATGCGCGAGCTGGAACCGCGCCTGTTCTCATTCAACAACCCGGCGGGCGCGTGCCCGACGTGTGATGGCCTGGGCGTACAGCAGTATTTCGACCCGGACCGCGTGATCCAGAACCCGGAACTGTCGCTCGCGGGCGGGGCCATTCGCGGCTGGGACAAGCGTAACTTCTACTACTTCCAGATGCTGAAATCGCTGGCGGAGCACTACAAGTTCGACGTTGAAGCGCCGTGGGCGAGCCTGAGCCCGAACGTGCACAAAGTGATCCTGTTCGGTTCCGGCAAAGAGAACATCGAGTTCAAGTACATGAACGATCGCGGCGATACCTCCGTGCGTCGCCACCCGTTCGAAGGGGTGCTGCACAATATGGAGCGCCGCTACAAAGAGACCGAATCCAGCGCGGTGCGCGAAGAGCTGGCGAAGTTCATCAGCAACCGTTCCTGCGCCACCTGTGAGGGCACGCGTCTGCGCCGTGAAGCGCGTCACGTGTTTGTGGAAAACACGGCGCTGCCGACTATCTCAGACATGAGCATCGGCCACGCGATGGACTTCTTCAACAACCTGAAGCTTTCCGGCCAGCGCGCAAAAATCGCCGAAAAAGTGCTGAAAGAGATCGGCGACCGCCTGAAGTTCCTGGTGAACGTCGGCCTGAACTACCTGACGCTTTCCCGCTCGGCGGAAACGCTCTCCGGCGGTGAAGCCCAGCGTATCCGTCTGGCGAGCCAGATTGGTGCCGGCCTGGTCGGCGTGATGTACGTGCTGGATGAACCGTCTATCGGCCTGCACCAGCGCGACAACGAACGCCTGCTCGGGACGCTGGTTCACCTGCGCAATCTCGGCAACACGGTGATCGTGGTTGAGCACGACGAAGATGCGATCCGCGCGGCTGACCACGTGATCGACATCGGTCCTGGCGCGGGCGTACACGGCGGCCAGGTGGTCGCAGAAGGGACGTTAAAAGACATCATGGCGGTGCCTGAATCGCTGACCGGCCAGTACATGAGCGGCAAGCGCAAAATTGAAGTGCCGAAACAGCGGGTAGCGGCAGATCCAGAAAAAGTGCTGAAGCTGACCGGCGCACGCGGCAACAACCTGAAGGACGTCACCCTGACGCTGCCGGTTGGCCTGTTTACCTGCATTACCGGCGTGTCTGGTTCCGGTAAATCGACGCTGATCAACGATACGCTGTTCCCGATTGCGCAGACGGCGCTGAACGGCGCGACGCTGGCCGAACCTGCGCCGTACCGCGACATTCAGGGGCTGGAACATTTCGATAAGGTTATCGACATCGACCAGAGTCCGATTGGCCGTACGCCGCGCTCTAACCCGGCGACCTATACTGGCGTCTTTACGCCCGTGCGTGAACTGTTCGCCGGCGTACCGGAAGCGCGTTCGCGCGGGTATACGCCAGGACGTTTCAGCTTTAACGTGCGCGGTGGCCGCTGTGAAGCGTGCCAGGGCGATGGCGTGATCAAGGTTGAGATGCACTTCCTGCCGGATATCTACGTGCCGTGCGACCAGTGCAAAGGCAAGCGCTATAACCGCGAAACGCTGGAGATCAAGTACAAAGGCAAGACCATCCATGAAGTGCTGGACATGACCATCGAAGAGGCGCGCGAGTTCTTTGACGCCGTCCCTGCGCTGGCGCGTAAGCTGCAAACGCTGATGGACGTGGGTCTGACCTATATTCGTCTGGGACAGTCAGCGACAACGCTGTCCGGCGGTGAAGCACAGCGCGTCAAGCTGGCGCGTGAGCTATCCAAACGCGGAACTGGCCAGACGCTCTATATTCTGGATGAGCCGACCACCGGCCTGCACTTTGCGGATATCCAGCAGCTGCTCGACGTCCTGCACCAGCTGCGCGATCAGGGCAACACGATTGTGGTCATCGAACATAACCTGGACGTGATTAAAACCGCAGACTGGATTGTCGATCTCGGCCCGGAAGGCGGCAGCGGCGGCGGTGAAATCCTCGTCTCTGGTACGCCAGAGACCGTTGCAGAGTGCGAAGCCTCGCACACCGCGCGCTTCCTTAAACCGTTGCTGTAATCGTTACACGGAGAGTTGCTGTCGGGTTGCTTCCGGCAGCAGCTCTACCGCCTGCTTATAAGATGCATCCACCAGATAGTAAATTTGCGAGCCTGGCAGCGAACCATCCAGATAAACGGTGCTCCAGTGCGCCTTATTAAGGTGCTTGCTCGGCCTCACATCATCATGCTGCTGACGTAACAGATCCGCCAGTTCCGGGCTGGTTTTCAGCGACGCCGCCGGGCGCCCCTCCACCTCTTTCACCATCGCAAACAGCACGTCTCCCACTTTAATCTGCGTGGCTTTCCAGTCGCTATGGACGCTCTGCTCCGCGCCAGGTTTGCTCATGCAGTACTGAAGTAGCTCCGAAATTGTCATCTTTATTCCCCTTGTAGCGTTGCGATAATTTTACGCGAACCACCGTGAATGCGATGTTCTCCCAGCCAGATCCCTTGCCACGTTCCCAGCATTAACCGCCCGTTATGAACCGGCAGCATCAGCGATACGCCCAGCAGAGAAGATTTAATATGCGAAGGCATATCATCTGCCCCTTCATAATCGTGCTCGTAGGGGGCATTGTCCGGAACCGCCTTCAGGAAATGGTGTTCCATATCAGACCGGACGGTGGGATCGCAATTTTCATTAAGCGTGAGAGAAGCCGATGTGTGCTGAAGCAGCAGATGCAGCAAACCCGTTTTGACACGCGACAGGTCGCGGAGTTGTCCGACGACTTCGTCCGTCACCAGGTGAAATCCGCGCGGTTTCGCGCTTAAGGTCAGGGTCTGTTGATACCACATGAGCTGCTCCGTTAAGAAAGATGAATCTTTCTAAGTGTGCAGCAAGAAGGCGAAAGGTAAAACCCGCAGCGGCGGATTTGATCAAAAAAGAATCAAAGCCGCCGTTCATGAACTAATACTCGGAGTTAACGATCACCTCTTCGCCAAATTTTCCGGCCATTGGCAGCGGTCGATAGGTCGAGTTAGAGGCGCGTAATACCCTGATTCCTCTGACGCCCACATCCTGTGCGGCAGTGATGTCGTTATCCGAATCACCGTAGAACACTTTGATATTTTTCTGTTCCAGCCACTGGGTTTTGGTGTTTTGCCCTTCTTTGTCACCCGCAAAAATCACCGGATTCATGCTGGCCGCCGGGATCTGGAAATCGTCCTGCAGCGTTTTAGAGACGGTTTCGGTTTTGGTCTGGCTACGCCCGGTGACGAAATAAATGCTGTCGCCGCGCTTAACGTGCATGGCGATCAGCGCGCGGGCTACCTCTTTCGGAATGCTGAACTCATCCCAGCCGTTATTCATTTTTTCCCAGAACTCCGGGTTCTTCAGATACGCTTCGCTGTCCGGGGAGTACGTTTTCTTACCGCGCCAGAAACCAGGGCTTGAGAACAACACGGTATCGTCAATGTCGAAGCCCACGGCCATTGGCGGACGGCCCATCAGGCTGTTTTCGATTTGTGCCACAGAGACCCAGTGAATAGGTGCCTGCTCGGCAAGGATGG
The DNA here is from genome assembly GCF_039718975.1 of Enterobacter chuandaensis. Classification (NCBI taxonomy): domain Bacteria; kingdom Pseudomonadati; phylum Pseudomonadota; class Gammaproteobacteria; order Enterobacterales; family Enterobacteriaceae; genus Enterobacter; species Enterobacter chuandaensis. Next base: position 388,146 of record NZ_CP097173.1, on the reverse strand, counting down.
CGGCAGTGGTGCCGGTGTAAAGCGGCGTCGGTGCGGAAGCTCGCGCGACGACGGCGCTATTAAGCGAGAACAATAAGCAGGCGGCGCTGAGCGCCAGTGTGATCTTGCGCATATTTTCCCCTGAATATTCAGTTTGTTATCTTTATATTTTGAGTGGATGGTCAAAAAACTATCCGACCATAACCCCGGCCGGAGGGGAAGGAAAGGAGTTTTTACTTATCAAGCTGAATAAAAAGAAGACGATCACATAATGCCGGGCACCCGGTTTGGGCGGCCTGATGCCCTCAACCCAGCCCTCTCCCACGGGGAGAGGGAGGTGAGTAAGTACTTACATTACTGTAGCAAACGCCTGCGCCACACGCTGAACGTTGCTGGCATTCAGGCCCGCTACGCACATACGCCCGCTGGCGATCAGGTAGACGCCGAACTCTTCGCGCAGACGATCGACCTGTGCCGCGCTCAGTCCGGTATAGCTGAACATTCCACGCTGCTTGAGCAGATAGTCGAAGTTATGTCCCGGCACGGCCTCTTTCAGCACGTTCACCAGTTCCTGACGCATAGAAAGAATGCGCTTACGCATCGCTTCCACTTCGGCAAGCCAGGACGCTTTCAGCTGTTCGTCACCGAGTACCGTCGCCACCACCTGCGCACCAAAGTTTGGCGGGCTGGAGTAGATACGGCGCACTGTCGCCTTAAGCTGGCCAAGCACGCGACCTGCCGCGTCGGCATCCTCACACACCACGGACAGACCGCCAACGCGCTCGCCGTAGAGTGAGAAGATTTTCGAGAAGGAGTTGCTGACCAGCGCTGGCAGCCCGGCGCTGGCAACGGCGCGGATGGCGTAAGCATCGTCTTCCATGCCCGCGCCAAAGCCCTGATAGGCGATGTCGAGGAACGGGATCAGGTTACGGGCCTTCAGCACCTCGATCACCGCATCCCACTGGGCATGGGTGAGGTCCGCACCGGTCGGGTTATGACAGCACGGGTGCAGCAATACGATGCTGCGCGCCGGGAGCGTGTTCAGTTTTTCCAGCAGCGCTTCGACGCGCACGCCGTTAGTTTCGCTGTCGAACCACGGATAGGTTTCAACCCTGAAGCCTGCACCCTCGAAGATTGCAACGTGGTTTTCCCACGTCGGGTCGCTGACCCACACGCCGGAATCCGGGAAGTACTTTTTCAGGAAGTCAGCCCCCACCTTCAGCGCCCCCGAGCCGCCCAGCGTCTGGATGGTCGCCACGCGTTTTTGCGCAAGTACTGCATGATCGGCACCAAATAACAGCGGTGCGATGGTGTTGCGGTAGGTGTTTAGCCCTTCCATCGGCAGATAAAGAGAAGCACCGTGCGGGACAGCGTTTAGGCGCGCTTCAGCTTCGGCAACGGCTTTTAATTGAGGAATGATGCCATCCTCGTTGTAATACAGGCCAATGCTGAGGTTCACTTTGTCGCTACGAGGATCGTCTTTGAAACGCTCCATTAAGGAGAGAATAGGGTCGCCGGCATAGGCGTCAACTTTCTGAAACACGCGATGGTTCTCCGGAATTCGATGAGGCAGGAATTTCAACAATAAACCGGAACATCACGCAACACCACCCCTTAAGATTATCCTGCGATCGGCATAGGTTTTTTGCACCTGCTCTCCATGACATTTACCCAATATTTTCACCCTCCGGCTTTCCGTAATGTGACTCCTGCGCAACCGCGCATTCACTGATTCAAGGAGTTCACATCATGGATTCACAATTTATTGGTTCAGTCATTAACGCCCTGCCGCTGGAGCATATGATCGGCGGTCCGCTGCAGGCGATGATCAAAGCACAGGTTCAGGCGAGCAAGGCCTATACCGACTTCCTGCTCTCCGTCTGTATTAAAGACGGCAAAGCCGTCGCGATCGAGTTCGACTACGACGAAACCGTGGTAGACGAACAGGGGGTCAATAAAGGCAGCGTGACCCGCAAGATGAGTATTCCCCTTCTTGCGGCGGTCACCCACCCTATCATCTGTATCGAAGACGGCACCATCGACTTTGAGCTGGAAGTGAGCCAAAGCGAGGCCAGCTCAAGCAGCACCGAAGCGGAAGCCTCCGTGGAGGCATCGGTCGGCTGGGGCGTCTTTAAAGCGAAAATGACCGGCAAAGTCTCGCATAAATCTGAGCAGACCCGTTCAACGGATACCCGCGCGAAATACTCCATCCATACGCAGATTAAACGCCAGGAGCCACCTGAGGCCCTGCAGCGCGTCATTGATTATCTGACCAACGCCAAGACCAAACCTGTCGCCGCGCAATAACGTTCACGCCGCGACAGAAGTGCGATTCCGTAACGCAGGGGCTGCCTGGGGTGGCCCTTTTTCAGGAGCGAATTATGTCTTTTAAAACATGGCTGCGCGGCGGCAAGGATGAAGAGCCGGAAAACAAGGCGGAAGGAACGTCACCGCCGGTGCAGGACAATACGCCTCCGCCGCCGCCGCCGGCGGATATCCCCGGCATGCCGATCTCGCTGGAAGATATCACGCGCGGGATGCAATACGCGGCTACTGCGGCCAACGAACTGATTGCTCAGCAGTATATGAAAGCGCTGGATCCCTTTTTTGAACCCGCTGAAGACGGGTCATTGATTCCGCGCACCGTGCAGCTGGCGCTTGATGAGAAACACTATTTTGACCTGCCCTTAGTCGCGCTTTCAACACCGCGCGGGCTGATGCTGGAAAAGATGAAGGTCAACCTGACCATCCGCACGGAGGGTATGCAGGCACCCTCCCGCCAGTCCGGTGAAAACGAATTTGGCCGCTTTCACGTCACCCTTTCGCCTTCAAGCGATAACAAAGGTGGGCGTGACAGCCGCCACGTGGATGTGGAGATGCAATTTACCGCGCTTGCGCCACCGGAAAGCGTCATGCGTTTGATTGATGAGTACACCAACAAAGTGATTCCCCGCCCGAAAACAGAGGAGATGCCGTAATGCAAAAACAACCAGAACGTACAGGTGAAAAAGGCATTCAGCTTATTTGCCAGTTTGAAGGGCTGAAGCTGGAACGCTATCGCGATGCCGTGGGATTGTGGACCATCGGCTATGGCCATTTAATCCTCAAAGAGGAGATGGAAAAGCTCACCAAAATCACTACCGGTGAAGCGAAAGATCTGCTTCGCAAAGATCTGAAACGCACGGAAGGTGGCGTGAAAAAGCTGCTGAACCAGCCAGCAACGCAGTCGCAATTCGACGCGCTGGTCTCATTCGCCTTTAACCTCGGCGTTGGCAATTTAAAAAAATCAACGCTGCTCAAAAAATTCAACGCGGGCGATGTCCAGGGCGCCGCACTGCAGTTCAAAAGCTGGAATAAGGCGGGCGGTAAAGTGCTGGCTGGTCTGACGCGTCGTCGCGACGCCGAAATGAAATTATTTCTTAGTTAAATCTGGAGGTTAACATGACGTTATCTGTGACATTTAAAAAAGTCGTTTTCTTTGCATCATTGCTGACCGTTATGCAGGCCAGTGCAGCGTTACCCACCTGCGAAAACGAGATTAAGGACGTTAACACCTTCCTTTCTCAGCAGGGTGCCGCCCGAATAAACGATGTGGATGACCTGGCAAAAACATTGCGCAGTCTGACACAAACCGGGCACCTGCCGGCGCGATATATCACCAGTAATGAAGCGAAGCGCCTGGGCTGGTCGGGTAGTGAAACAGAAACACTGTGGGGTCTAAAACCTACCAATAACAAATGGATAGGCGGGGATAACTATATCAGCCCGAAACTCCCCTCAGCGCAATCCTGGCTAAGTGCCGATATAGATGTTTTTAAAGGATACCGGAGTCCCAAACGACTGGTCTATACCCTTTCCGGGCCACAGCGCTATATCACTACCGATAAATATCAGCACTTAGTAGAAGTGAATTCCTGCCAATAATCCATACGTTAACAGCGGAGAAGCATGATGGAGCTGAAAACAGAATGCCTTCCTGCAGGCGTGCTCGGCTTTAAGGCCTGCAAATTTAAAGCAAAAGAGTGGGATCCAACGAAATATCGTAAAGAAACAAAAAATGCTGAGGAGTGGTCTGGGTTTTATGTTGGCAGTACGGAAACCCTCACACTCGGCTATATGCCGGATTGCACAGACAAGCAGGGGAATGGGACGGCCTACCTGAATATCGTGAACATTAATACCCCCGCTCGTATTATTGTCTGTCACGATGAAAGGTTTAAATCCCCAACGCAAGACAAACCTGCGTTATTAAAAGAGCTTAAAGAAGCGTTACGCAGAATGGAAATTCCTGTTGCGGATAGCGATTTATTAATACCCACGTTGGCCCGCTATCGTTTCTACTTCAAATGTTATAACAATGAAGACAGTAACGATATGGAAATTATTATCCCGAATGATCTGGTTGATAACATTACGCTACAAAGCTATAAGCAGCAAAACTTCATAAACGGGGTCGGCCAGGCACTTGTCAATTATGGCAAATAGGCTTCGCGGCCAGGCTTGTACTGAACACAAGACCCTCCTTTGAGGGTCTTGTTATCAATGAGGAAATAAATATGCATGCTTCCATTCCTCCGGCATTAATTAGCGCGTCACTCCTGGCCCTTGCAGGATTATTCGGTGGTGTAAGTATCTCTTTTTTCTGGCAACCGCAGCGCTTACATCAGCACAGCAAGTTCATTGCGGGCATCATCTTTGGTGGAATCAGTATGGGGGCCGCCGTAGCGTTAGGTGGCCTTGCAGCAAGATGGTTAAAGATTGATTTAAACCAGCCGGACATCACCCTGGGGTTAGGTTATATTTTGGGGGCGATGAGCAATGGTCTTATTGTCTGGCTGGCTAATTTTTTCCGCCGCCATGAACAGCAAGATATTTTTGATGTTGCCTCCGTCATCAAGAAAAGAGTGCGTAATGAGACACTCCCGGACTCATCCCTGATCAATACGGATAAAGAGGATTAACATGAACAGCGTAACGGACTGGTGGATGTTATTCATCACAATCATGCTGGATCTTATCATTTCTTTTGTGATCCTCTTTTGCGCTTACAGTAAAAGAATCAAAAAACAACCTGCTCTCTATAAGACAGGATTTGCTGCGATTGCCTTCGGGCTCTTTGCGCAGAGTGGGTTAAATATTGAAAGCTTACTGACAGGGCATGATAATTTAAGCGCCAGTGTCCCTTTCTGGTTTCTTCAGGATGCTGGTACCTTAATGATCATTATTCGTTTCTTTTTAGCAAAATAAGCGATGCACAAAAAAATGCGTGACAAACACCATCGTTGTCACGCATTTATTTAAATTGAAGATTTCAGACCAGAATGAAACAACAAGAATAATTTATTTATCAATATACTTAAAATACAGCCTCGCCGCCTGTGTGCGATTATTCACCTGCAGCCGATGGAATATTGATTCCAGGTGGACCTTAACGGTACCTGCGCTAATATTCAACTCTCTACCAATTTGCTTATTTGTTCCGCCATTTGCCAGTAAACTTAATACTTCTTTCTGGCGCTGGCTGAGCAGGAGAACCGGCGAATTCACTGTTGACGAGCCCCTCTGCATAATGACTTGCTCCGGAATACAGATAACACCCGATAATACCACATTGATAACCTGCATTATTTTTTCAGCAGAGAGTGACTTTGTTACAACGCCTCGTATATTATGATGCTGGTAAAGGTTAAAATTGCGCTCGCACGTTTTACGGAACATTATCACTATCGGAACCGCCGGCCATTCCAGTTCGAGTTCATCACTGAACCCAGAATAGTCCATATCGCCATCAAGCAGTACAATCGAAACAGGCGTTGACTTGAGGACTTCTTTTGCATCTTCGTAGCTGTTGGTAGCAGAAAAAGTACATTCTGGCATGACTCGCTTCAGTTCATTTTTCATACCATGAATGTAGATCGGTGATTCATCGATCATCAATATATTCATCTCAATTTAACCTCATCTGAGTACTATTCTTTTAGGTTATGAATATCAACATATTCCGAAAATGAGTATGAGCGCTAATTGAGATCTTATAAAACATCATTTGCCATAGGGTAAACATCATATACAGCATGACTAAAATCAAGATGAAGCATGAGTACAATTCACAAATAATGTTCTGCATCATTTTCTACGAAAAATAGCATTTCCCACAGGGCATATATTCATCCATCACCCTGCTGCTTATTATTTCTGTGCTGTAAACACAATTAACAAAGGAGAAAGATATGCCGTGGTTAAATCAATATGGTTTTAATTACAAAAATATGGTTTTCCAGAATTCGTGTTTCCCGAATTGCCTGCAGATGGTTCTGGCTAATTTCGGCATCTATTCCCGCAACGATATTCTCGAAAACCAGTGGGATGCCCTTCAGGTTGCCCACCATCTTCCCGGCCTGGCGGCGCAGGCGCCGAATGAAGATGATGTTAATCGCAACCTGGCTCGTACCGATCTGAAAGGCGCAGGATGCCGAATCATTACGCCTTCAATGCTGGGAGATTATGTTAATCGTCAGGCGCTGGAGCAGGAGGCACAGCACTACCTGGCTGACTATAGCGCTATGATTATCGGCGTCGGGCATGCGACAGTGATTTACCGGACAAGCACGGGGTTTGTGCACGTGATCCCTTCTCCGGACATCAACCATGTGCACGTTGAGCACTATGCAAACCTGGATATTGATGTTGTCGAGCATCAGGGGCAACACGCTGTGCGGGTGATTAACAGAGCGAACGGGCAACCCATTATTGCCGGAACCTTCGTGATGCTGCTGCGCCCATAAACATGAGGGTGGTTCCCGAGGAACCACCCTTTTGAAGGGTCAATCCACGTATTTCATCGCCACTCGCGAGGTCAGCCGCGTGATAAGTTCGTAAGCACTTACTTTCGTAATTTCGGCAATGCGTTCAACGGGCAGACCTTCGCCCCACATCAACGCATCATCCCCTGCTTTATCCTGCGCGTCGGGCCCCAGATCAACGCAAATCATGTCCATCGCCACGCGGCCAACAATCTTCACTTCACGACCATTGACCAGCACCGGCGTACCTGTTGGTGCCGCGCGCGGGTAGCCGTCGCCGTAGCCCATCGCCACCACGCCAAGACGCGTGTCGCGCTCGCTGGTCCAGGTGCCGCCATAACCCACCGGCTCTCCCGCTTTGTGCTCACGCACGGCAATCAGCTTTGACACCAGCGACATAACCGGCTTAAAGCCAAAGTCCGGCCCCCAGGGTTTGTTCTCCAGCGGTGAAACGCCATAAAGAATGATGCCCGGACGCGCCCAGTCAAAGTGCGACTGCGGCCACAGCAGGATCCCGCCGGAGGCCGCAATTGAGCGCATCCCCGGCTTGCCTTCGCAGAAGGTGTTGAAGATATCGAGCTGCCGCTCGGTTGCCCCGCATTCGGGTTCATCTGCACGGGCAAAATGGCTGACGATATTCACCGGCTGGCGCACGTTTTTGCACTGGCACAGGCGCTGATAAAATGCTTCCGCGCTTTCCGGACGCACGCCCAGACGGTGCATGCCCGTATCGAGCTTCATCCAGACCGTCACCGGCTCGCTCAGCTCGGCGGCTTCGAGTGCGGCGAGCTGTTCTTCATTATGTATTGCCGTGTGAAGATGCTGGTCAGCAATGGTCGGCAAATCTGTGGCTTCGAAAAAGCCTTCAAGCAGCAGAATCGGTTGAGTAATACCGCCTGCGCGCAGGCGGAGGGCTTCTTCAAGACGGGCGACGCCAAAGGCGTCGGCATCGAGGAGCGTTCGCGCGGTCTCCAGAAGACCGTGTCCGTAAGCGTTCGCTTTCACGACTGCAACGAGCTTGCTGGCGGGTGCCAGTTCACGCAGACGTTGCAGGTTGTGTCGCAGAGCGCGGCGGTTAATAACAACAGTTGCCGCTTGCATTTGAATTCCTTAGAAATTACTCATCATCATATTGAGGTCCGGCATAGTTGTCGAAACGCGACCACTGGCCGTTAAAGGTCAGACGCACCGTACCGATTGGGCCGTTACGTTGCTTACCAATAATAATTTCGGCGATCCCTTTCAGGTCGCTGTTCTCGTGATAAACCTCATCACGGTAAATGAACATGATTAAGTCGGCATCCTGCTCGATGGAGCCGGATTCACGCAGGTCGGAGTTGACCGGGCGCTTGTCGGCGCGTTGTTCCAGGGAGCGGTTAAGCTGGGAGAGCGCCACCACCGGTACGTGCAGCTCTTTTGCTAACGCCTTGAGCGAGCGGGAAATCTCTGCAATTTCCAGCGTACGGTTGTCGGAGAGCGACGGCACGCGCATCAGCTGAAGGTAGTCGATCATGATAAGGCCGATGCCGCCGTGCTCACGGGCAATACGGCGCGCGCGGGAGCGCACTTCCGTCGGCGTCAGGCCGGAGGAGTCATCGATGTAGATGTTCCGTTTTTCCAGCAGGATGCCCATGGTGCCGGAGATGCGCGCCCAGTCCTCATCGTCGAGCTGACCAGTACGGATGCGGGTCTGATCCACGCGCGACAGCGACGCCAGAGAACGCATCATGATCTGCTCGGAGGGCATCTCCAGACTAAAGATAAGAACGGGCTTATCCTGCAACATCGCCGCATTTTCGATGAGGTTCATCGCAAATGTCGTTTTACCCATCGACGGACGCGCGGCGACGATAATCAAATCCGACGGCTGCAGACCAGCGGTTTTCTTGTTCAGATCGTCATAACCGGTGTTCACGCCGGTCACGCCGTCGTGCGGCTGCTGGAACAGCTGCTCGATACGCGCCACGGTGGCGTCGAGCACGTCGGCGATATTTTTCGGGCCTTCGTCTTTATTGGCGCGGCTTTCGGCGATTTTGAAGACGCGGGACTCGGCAAGGTCGAGCAGGTCTTCACTGGTGCGGCCCTGCGGATCAAAACCGGCTTCGGCAATCTCGTTCGCCACCGAGATCATCTCGCGAACGACGGCACGTTCGCGCACAATATCCGCGTAAGCGCTGATGTTCGCCGCACTTGGCGTATTTTTTGATAATTCTGCAAGGTAGGCAAAGCCGCCGACGCTGTCCAGCTGGCCCTGACGCTCCAGTGATTCCGCGAGCGTAATCAGGTCAATCGGGCTGCCCGATTCCTGCAGGCGTGCCATTTCGGTAAAGATATGGCGGTGCGGTCGGGTATAGAAATCTTCAGACACCACGCGCTCGGCCACGTCATCCCAGCGTTCGTTATCCAGCATTAAACCGCCCAACACCGACTGTTCCGCTTCAATCGAGTGCGGCGGGACTTTTAACCCTGCGACCTGGAAATCACGCTCGCGAGGTTCAGTCTGTTTGTTGAAGGGTTTGTTTCCTGCCATAGTGAATGGAGTTACCGAGATAAAGAGTGGGTCGAAAGATTACCATATTTTTTTGACGGAGGGAGCATGGCAACGCGCATTGAGTTCCAGAAACACGGCGGTCCTGAAGTGCTGAAAGCGGTGGAGTTTACTCCCGCTGCGCCTGGCGAAAATGAAATCCAGGTTGAAAACAAAGCGATTGGCATTAACTACATTGATACCTACATTCGCGGCGGTCTCTACCCGCCTCCGTCAATGCCGAGCGGCCTGGGTACTGAAGCGGCCGGCATTGTCAGCAAAGTGGGCAGTGCGGTTAAGCACATTAAAGAAGGCGATCGTGTGGTGTACGCGCAGTCTGCCCTGGGCGCTTATAGCTCCGTCCACAACGTCCCGGCGGAAAAAGCCGCCCTGCTGCCGAACGCCATCTCCTTTGAGCAGGCGGCCGCCTCGTTCCTGAAAGGGCTGACGGTCTATTACCTGCTGCGCAAAACCTACGAAATTAAGCCCGATGAACAGTTCCTGTTCCATGCCGCTGCGGGCGGCGTGGGGCTGATTGCCTGCCAGTGGGCGAAAGCGCTGGGCGCGAAGCTTATCGGCACCGTGGGCAGCGCGCAAAAAGCGCAGCGGGCGCTGGACGCGGGCGCGTGGCAGGTGATCAACTACCGGGAAGAGAGCATCGTCGAGCGGCTAAAAGAGATCACCGGCGGCAAAAAAGTACGCGTAGTGTATGACTCGGTGGGGAAAGATACCTGGGAGGCGTCGCTGGACTGCCTGCAGCGTCGCGGGCTGATGGTGAGCTTCGGTAACGCCTCAGGCGCTGTAACCGGCGTTAATCTGGGCATTCTGAACCAGAAAGGATCTCTGTACGTGACGCGCCCTTCTTTGCAGGGTTACATCACCAACCGGGAAGAACTGGAGGAAGCCAGCAACGAGCTGTTTTCGCTGATCGCCAGCGGCGTGATTAAGGTGGATGTGGCGGATGCGCAAAAATACCCGCTAACCGATGCGCAGCGTGCGCATGAGGTGCTGGAGAGCCGGGCGACGCAGGGTTCAAGTTTGCTAATCCCCTGACCCCAAAAAAGAAATTGGGCTTCCCGTGGGAAGCCCTTTCTTTTTTTAGTTCGGCTGTATGTAGGGTACAGCTCGATGAATTCTGTAGCGGCAGTCATAGTGACAGATTCGATAAGTAAATCCTATTCCGTTCTAAGCCATGCTGCCGGAAAAGTTACAAGTATGTGACGAACCCCTCAATACCTTAGTAACGGAAGCGGTTATTGCGCTGATAAGTCGGCAGTTTTGGCGCTTTAATCGCCCGTATTACCCACACCACCGCGATAGCCAGAAGCAGCCATGGCAGCAGTTTGATCGTCAGGGCAAATAATCCGCCAATGAACATGACCACCGTCGCCACAACAATCGCCGCGAAAATGCCGAGTAGCGACACGCCTGTGGCTAACAGCATGACGAAAAAGCCAATAACAAAAAGTAATTCCAGCATGGTGCTCTCCCACGAGTTCCCGAATGATGCTGCAACCATTACAAGAATCATGCCAAAGCTAACGTATTGTTCTTAAAGAAAAACGCCCCGCGAGAATTCGCAGGGCGTGGTGAATTTGACGATCTTTTAGCGAAAATTATCGCTTATCAGCCACCAGTCGCAGCGCATGTTCCAGCACTTCAATATCGGCACCGGCTTTATGCGCGTTCTCGCTGAGGTAACGACGCCACTGGCGCGCGCCTGGAATCCCCTGGAAAAGGCCAAGCATATGGCGGGTGATGTGGCCAAGATACGTGCCGCTGCTCAGCTCACGCTCAATGTAGGGGTACATGGCGCGCACGACCGCAACCGGATCGGCTTCTGCGCCTGCAACGCCAAAGATCTCACGGTCAACCGTCGCCAGAATGCCCGGATTCTGATACGCCTCGCGCCCGACCATCACGCCATCCATATGCTCAAGGTGCGCCTTCGCCTCGTCCAGCGACGTGATACCGCCGTTGATCGACATCGTCAGGTGCGGGAAGTCACGCTTCAGTTGATACACACGCGGGTAGTCCAGCGGCGGGATCTCACGATTTTCTTTCGGGCTCAGACCCGAGAGCCAGGCTTTACGGGCGTGGATGATAAACATCTCACACTCGCCTTTCCCTGAAACCGTGTTGATGAAATCGCACAGGAATTCGTAGCTGTCCTGGTCGTCAATGCCGATACGGGTTTTGACCGTCACCGGAATGGAGACCACATCGCGCATCGCTTTGATGCAGTCCGCCACCAGTTGGGCGTTACCCATCAGACAGGCGCCGAACATGCCGTTCTGCACGCGGTCGGAAGGGCAACCGACGTTGAGGTTGATCTCATCGTAGCCGCGTTCTTCCGCCAGCTTCGCGCACTGCGCCAGCGCGGCCGGATCGCTACCCCCCAGCTGCAGCGCAACCGGATGCTCTTCTTCACTGTATGCCAGGTAGTCGCCCTTCCCGTGAATAATTGCGCCCGTGGTCACCATTTCGGTATACAGCAGCGTATGGCGGGAGAGCTGGCGCAGGAAGTAGCGGCAGTGTCTGTCCGTCCAGTCGAGCATAGGAGCCACGCTAAACCGACCACTCCAGTGAATGCCAGAATTATCAGATGCCGCGCTGGTTTGGTTGGTTTTTATCATTTCAAGATTACCGTGCATTTTTTGACATTTACGTATATTTTTCTCTCATTGGGTTCCCACTCAGGCCCCCATACACATGGGAACCTGTTATAACGAGATGAGCGAATGGCCTATTATAACATAGAGAAACGACTTAAAGCCGACGGCACTCCTCGCTATCGTTGCACCGTCCTGATCAAAGAAAAAGGCGTTGTTACACACAGAGAGAGCAAAACATTTCCAAAGCAGGCGCACGCAAAAACCTGGGGAAATCAGCGCGTGCAGGAACTGGATCTTCATGGGCTCCCATCATCCGACGACGCAACAGGAATCACAGTTCGTGATCTGCTGCAAAAATACATCAACGATCCAAACGCTGGTGGCAAATCCGGGAGAACAAAAAGCTACGTCCTGAATATGCTCGTCGACTGTGATATAGCAGCCATCCCCTTGCTTTCACTGACCGCAAATGATGTGATAGAGCATTGCCGACTGCGGAATAATGCAGGAGCGGGCCCGGCGACCGTGAGTCATGATGTCAGCTACCTTGGAAGCGTGCTGGATTGTGCAAAGCCTGTGTATGGCATTAACTATACCAGCAACCCGGCAAAAGAGGCCCGCCCTCACCTTCTCAAACTTGGGCTGATTGGGAAATCAAATCGCCGTAGCCGTCGGCCAGCATCTGAAGAACTGGACATGCTGATCGAAGGATTAAAGCAACGTTCAGAACACAGAGTCTCAAAAATCCCGTTCGTAGACATTCTGATGTTTTCAGTTTTATCGTGCATGCGTATTGGCGAAGTTTGCCGCCTGCGGTGGGATGATATCGACGAAAAGCAAAAATCTGTGCTTGTGAGGGACAGGAAGGATCCACGGAAGAAGGAAGGCAATCATATGAATGTCGCTTTGCTCGGAGAGGCATGGGATATCGTTCAGCGGCAGCCGCGCAAATCAGAGCTGATCTTCCCCTACATTAGCGGCTCAGTAACTGCTGGTTTTCAGAGGGTAAGGAGCGCGCTTGGAATCGAGGATCTGCGTTATCACGATATGAGGCGAGAAGGTGCGAGCCGACTTTTTGAAGCCGGGTTCAGTATTGAGGAAGTTGCCCAAGTGACGGGGCATAGATCATTGAATGTTCTGTGGCAGGTTTATACAGAGCTATTCCCTAAATCGCTGCACGCTAGACTTGAACAACTACAGAAATCCAGAAGCAGCGACTAAACGAAATGCTGCGCTGCGGGTTCAACTCCGACCAGCCCACCAATCATGATTGGACTGTGCAAGGATAGCACCAGTAAAAACAGGAAGTTTGCAGTCTCGCCAGGATACCGGCCATACGGTGATGAGGCAAAAAAGGATACGTAAAGGAGCCGTAGCTCCTGAGCGATTAAAAATGCCCGCTTAAGCGGGCTTTTTTATATGTTTGAGCCTCTCGATCTTGCTTCAACATTTTTCTGGTAGATTGCGATGGCTTCATCCACCAGCGCTAATGGATACATAGTGTTTACTCCGATCCCTGATGGGCATTTAATCTTTTCCGCCCCTCTTTCGCTGCGTAATTTTTCACACCAATGCCAAAGCTCATCAATGGACATTACCTCAAGACTCAACTCCATTAAACGCTGTGGAACACTCCGAAATTGAGACAGATCTCGCAAGCTCTCTAATGAGTTAACTTTGAGCTCAACGTCATTGACTCTGCTTTCCAGTTCCTCGCGTTTTGCAATTTCCATTACCAAAGCATTGACTGTCTGTTGAAGACTTGTAGCAAAAGCACTTATCTCAGACTGTTCTTTTTTCGGCGGAGGAGGAAATTGTCCAAATTCACGAATAGAGGGTAGTACTTTATGGAACAACCATCGCTGGAATTTCTTGCCAGCGGAGGATGTATCTTGAGCTAAGACTCGATAGAGACCAGGTTCCGTCAAGAACGCTTCACTCGTAGCCTGACCATTCTCTATCATAGGGATGTTCTTGATTTCATCAGGATCCAGTGTTTGGATGACTGCCTTAATTACCGGAAGCAAGCTTTTTGGCGACTTACCATCCATCTTTCTGTTTTCAATAGAAAGCGTTTTCAAAACATCAGCTAAAGATACGTAAAACTGCCCTTTCTCATTGATACTGCGTATGTAGCTTTCACCACCTTCGCCTTCATAGCAAAGCTGTAATAAATTCATATTCATCTGGATCCCCACTTTTTTTCCACGATTATAACGTGGATACCGGCGCTGTCATGGGGTGTCGGGGGTCGGAGGTTCAAATCCTCTCGTGCCGACCAAAAATATTAAATTAAACCAACCTCTTACGGTTGGTTTTTTTATGTCTGAAATTTGAGCGGGGAAAAACTGGGGAATAATTGGGGTGTTACACCGACATGCAAAACCTTGACACTGTATAAATAACCAGTTAAAAATTAACTGTATATCCAAACAGTAAAAGGAGGTTTTATGCGTGTCGAAATCAGTATTGCAAAAGAGAAGTTCTCTAAGCTTCCCAGCAAAGCTCCCGCTGTGCTGCAGGCTGAAATGGAAAGGCGCTTAAGCAAGGAATACCAGGATGTTGAGGTTATCGTTAAATCAGCCGGAAGCGATGGCCTGTCGGTTCTTCGGACGGTCGATAAAGACTCCGCCAAGAAGAAGGTTGAAAATGTACTGAAAGAAACATGGGAGTCTGCTGATGACTGGTTCTTCTGATATCGACAACATAATCATCTCGGGGGCTCGTATTTATTTCCCTCCAGATAATCGGCTGCCAAAAGCATCCAGCGATATGCTTACCTTTGCTGTTGTCCGTGATCCAGATACCATCCCGGATTATTTGCTTTTCGTCCATAAAGAAGGTCAATGGGAGCTTGCTTCGCCCCGTTTTTTCACTGAAGCAGCCCATGCAATATCCACTGCAACCAAAATTGCAAGCAGTCGTCTCCCGAAAGTTACCTACTGAGTTATCACTGGTAAAGTCATCACTAGCTGGGCTTTGTTGAATAAATCGAACTTTTGCTGAGTTGAAGGATCAGATCACGTATCTTCCCGACAACGCAGACCGTTCCTTGGCAAAGCAAAAGTTCAAAATCACCAACTGGCCCACCTACAATAAAGCCCTCATCAACCGTGGCTCCATAACTTTCTGGCTGGATGATGAAGCTATTCAGGCCTGGTATGAGTCAGCAACACCTTCTTCACGAGGCAGACCTCAGCGCTATTCTGACCTTGCCATCACGACTGTGCTGGTCATTAAACGCGTATTCAGGCTGACCCTGCGCGCTGCGCAGGGCTTTATTGATTCCATTTTTTCTCTGATGAACGTTCCGCTACGCTGCCCGGATTACAGCTGTGTCAGCAGGCGGGCAAAGTCGGTTAATGTCAGTTTCAAAACGCCCACCCGGGGTGAAATCGCACACCTGGTAATTGATTCCACCGGGCTGAAGGTCTTCGGTGAAGGCGAGTGGAAAGTCAAAAAGCATGGCCAGGAACGCCGCCGTATCTGGCGTAAGCTGCATCTCGCCGTTGACAGTAAAACACATGAAATCATCTGCGCTGACCTGTCGCTGAACAATGTGACGGACTCAGAAGCCTTCCCGGGTCTTATCCGGCAGACTCACAGAAAAATCAGGGCAGCATCGGCAGACGGCGCTTACGACACCCGGCTCTGTCACGATGAACTGCGGCGTAAGAAAATCAGCGCGCTTATCCCACCCCGAAAAGGTGCGGGTTACTGGCCCGGTGAATATGCAGACCGTAACCGTGCAGTGGCTAATCAGCGAATGACCGGGAGTAATGCGCGGTGGAAATGGACAACAGATTACAACCGTCGCTCGATAGCGGAAACGGCGATGTACCGGGTAAAACAGCTGTTCGGGGGTTCACTGACGCTGCGTGACTACGATGGTCAGGTTGCGGAGGCTTTGGCCGTGGTGCGAGCGCTGAACAAAATGACGAAAGCAGGTATGCCTGAAAGCGTGCGTATTGCCTGAAAACACAACCCGCTACGGGGGAGACTTACCCGAAATCTGATTTATTCAACAAAGCCCACTAGCTGGTAACTATTCAATACTCGCACTATCGAACTATCACTAGCCAGCCACCGCCCGTTCTTGCATACGACGGCGCGGCGGCTCCCCCATCTTAAGACCAATAACCGCGATTCCTGTCTGGAACACGTGATCCGTTTCGGCTATGTGGTTATGCCGTGCGATGAAGAGGAAAAATTCATGCTCGGCGAGATACAGGAAATGATTGCCGTAGCACGGCGCGCACGTGATCGCTGGCTGCAACCTTAACCACGCAGGGTAGCCCGCTATTGCATATAGCGAGGCTGCTCTATTAGCAATGGCATCAAGTACTTGGTACTATAAGTGCACACGGTTCAAACATCAGCATTTCTATAACATTACATTTTGATTTAAAAGGATAAAATCATAGATGATTAGTTCTCAGCGGTTACAATTATCTAATAAAATAATGTATATAATAACATTCACTCTTCTATTGCTAGTGTTACCAACTGCATTCATCCATGAAAAAACATCACGCGTTATATTTTACTGGTGCGGATATTTATCGACATTAGGATTACTTCTTAATGCTTGTACAAAAAAACATTCGCTCCATCAAAAAAATATCGCTATTATTTTTCTATCCCTTGCTTGTCTTTTTATAGGGTGGTCTGCACTATCAAAATATTACTCAGGTGAAGAACTCTCTGAACTATTGTTTACCCCTGGAAAAAGATGGGTAATTGCAACAATTATTTCTCTATATATTTTAAATATCAAAGAGAATACAAGATTAAACATCAATTCCAATCCGATATTATTTGCTATGAGCCTGGCATTTATCGCATCTAGTGCCTTTGGTATTATTCAAGGATTACATAGCGATGAAAGAATTTTTCTTGGCATAAACAGAGCTACATTAACTGCTTACTCCTATAGTGCATTTACTTTATCTTTTTCCGCACTAATTGCTATTACAATATTAAACAAGTACAAATATTTAATACAAGCACTTGTTCTTATAGTTTCTACCTATGTTATTTTTCTAACCCAGACACGTGCGGCAATGTTCATTCATCCAATACTAGGATTATTTTTGCTCGTTGCATGGATGTATAAAGATAAGATTCTTAGCTTGAAAGTGCTTATTATTTCTTTCATGGCGTTAATTGTTGTGATGATGGCTAACTCAAATATAATAGCAAATCGTTATAATTCCACTATGCATGAGATAAATCAATATAATCGTGGGTATGATAATACATCTCTCGGAGCAAGATTTAGCATGTGGAAGCTTGGTTTAGTTGCTTTCTGTGAATCTCCATTTGGACAAAGTGAATCTCATCGTAATAATGAAATAACTGAATATCTGAAAGAAAGAAAAGAACATTCTGCCGCAACGCAATACCTTAAAATCCACCTTCACAACGAATTTATACAATACGCTTCTATATTTGGGATTTTTGGCGTAATCGTTTTACTATCGTTTTTCTTTGCTTTGACATTTAAGATAAGCCAGCCACCTATAATTGGGCCAGTCAGCATAGCAACTATATCAGTTTTTTTATACGGCGCTACGGACGTACTGCTCACATCCATAGAACTAATAGTTATTTTCTCCACAACCATTATACTTTCCAGCATGGCATGCCACTTGAATAAAAAGGATGTAAAATGAAGGCCTATATAATTAATTTGGAGAGTGCGAAAGAAAGAAAAGAGTCAGTGAAAGCACAAGCTGAACACACTGGGCTCCGTTATGAATTTATACAAGCTGTGGATGGACGAAAAATACCAGTAAATTTGCTTTCTCTTTTAAGGAAAGAGCACAGCTATGCTGTCACACCTGGTGAGATAGGTTGTTCTTTAAGCCATCTTGCAGCTTATAAGGCATTAGCATCTTCCAATGAAAATTGTGCTCTAGTGCTTGAAGATGATATATTCATACCGGATAATATTTCTCAATTCTTAAGCGAATTGGAGAAAAAAATAACAACAAATACTCCGTGTGTTTATTTATTATCCCACGTCAATCACTACAATAGTAAATCTATTTTTGATTTACCAAGCAATCATAAAATCCATGAAGTTTATAACGCTGCATTTACACATGCATATGTTATAAACAGAGCGGCCGCACTTGTTCTGCTTGATAAACTATTCCCTGTTTGGTGCGTCGCCGATCAGTGGCAAACATTCAGGGAGTTTGGCTTAATACGTTTGTATGGCGCCATCCCAGAATACATAAAAACAAATCCTAAATACGAAAGTACCAGCACGATCGGAAATCGTGAAGACATTAGCATCCAGAGAGAGAAAGAAATAGCTTGGAAATTCATTTATTCTAACCGTTCAGTCAAGGTCAGATTTATGAAGTCATTAGATCTAATTTTCCACAGGCCATTCCAAAAAATAATTAAACACTGATTTCAGAGGCGCTGAATATTTTACAGCGCCTTTCATTTAAATTGAACCGGGTATTGTCGGCCAGTGAATATCTGGAGCGTTGCTGATCTCAATACGATTGAGAAAAATCCTGTATTTTCTCCACTCTAGAAGTAACGTAGTTTCTTCATTAGTTGCAATATTCATATCCACGGCATCCTGAAGCGTGGCGATAAAGCTTTCTGCCTGAGTCAGCAGCTCCTTTTTTTTACGCTGAGCTTGGTCCACATGATCCACTTGAGCGGCGATAATCTGTCCATTATCAAAATTAAACTTCCCACCTAGAGCCATATAACCCGCATCAGTGAGTTCCTTTGGAACGTTATCCGGCGCAATTTCAACGACGATCTGATTAAGCGGAAAAATAGCGCTCGCATCATACGAAAAATGAACAATTTCTTTCGAATCAGGATTGAAAGAGACTTTCAACGTTTCTTTTGAAAGTTTTTTAAGCCACTGATACCAGTCGTTGTCATTCTCGTCTTTCAGGAATACAATGTTCATACTTGGAGATTTTGCAATGTAGTATAATTCCAATTCTTCCTGAGAGAGTTTTGCCACCTTCGCCGAAGTATATCTTCCCCATTTTTCCAACGGGTCATATTTTTTAAATACACCAGACTGCATTGTCATTAAGCCACCCACGCTGTGTACCAGTTTCCACCGATATTATATTGGATATAGCGATACTGCACCGCTGTGAAGTTTGTTTTTTGCTGCACTGCGGTGACAACAGCACCATCTGGCGCATATGCAAAATTATTATCGTTGTTCCCGTTATCTGCCGTTCCAGGTGAGGACAGCCTTATCCCCCCTTGCAGGAAGTTAGCGATAGTCCAAGCAGACGTTGCAAAATTCCCACTAACCCATCCATCTGTTGCCAGAAATATCCCTGAGTTATCGTCATGGAGCATGAAGGGCTTGGATTTGTCATTATTATAAACACCTACCTGAGTGATGTATTGACGACCTGGCTTTCCTGCAAGAGCCACACTAACATCATCCTTTGTCGGGAATTTTGCTGACAGATACGCACTTATCCAGCCAGGCCCTGAGCCTGTATTCCAGATATCTCCGTAAACATCACCATTTTTGTTAAATATTGCTGCACCAGCCAGCAAATGTTCCGCGGCCCCGATAATGCCTTGTCCGGTACTGATGAACGCACGAATAATATCGTCTGCTGAGCATTTAAACCCAATGCCATTCCATGACTTAATATTCAGATTATTGCCGTCGAATCCTGCGCCATCAAAATTACCTGTAACAAATCCCCCTGAGCCATCACCAACCCCAACTGAATTCTCTACGATTAAATCACCTTTCAGCGTTCCTCCGGTTATTGGAAGTGCACCAACATCACCGGCTGTAGGTTTAAAGCCTGTGTTGTATGTCCTGCACAGGGTCCACGCCAAGCCACCATCAACGGAATCACGCCTGTAGGCTGTCCATTGCTCAGAGGGGTCATTGTAGTTAATAAACGTCAGTCCCGGCGAGCCAGTGGCATCACGCAGACCGTGAACGAAAATGAAATAATGCTCTCCGTTTAACCCTGTCGGGATATTGGTACACGTACTCATTCTCACGAAAAGATGTTCGCCCAGAATGAATCTGTATGTGCTGAAATCAATGCCCGTGGTGAGCGGGCTCCTCGTCAGGCCAACCCCATAATCACCGACTTTTAAAACCCGTCCTGCCGTGGTATCTCGTGCACTGTCAGTTACATCAGCGGTGGCCGCGCTCTTCAGGCCGATGTTTTTACGTGATTCAGCAGCATCCTCTACATCGCCCAGGTTCGCGTCCTGGCGAAGGAACAGACCATCTCCGCTGGCAACCTTCAGCTCGATATCCGCCGTTTCCGACACGGCAAGCCTGAACTGCAGTCTGACGCTGATGCCGCTTGCCGGCTTCTCAATCGCAGCACAGTTCGCCACGGCATAGAGTTCGCCCGCATCGGTCAGCAGACCAACCTCGCGGACCACAAAGCCTCCCACACCCGCAGGCAGCACAAGCTGCGCAATAAACTGGTTTGCCTGGTCAGGTGAGACCTGCAATGCTGAAATCGTCGCCCGATAAACTTCATGGACAAGAGTGGTTAACGCCGGGTCAGGTTTAACCGCCTGGCCGTTACCGTCGCCCACCACAAAATCTTTAATAATGACGGGTTTCCCGGTCGCTGAAGACTGCGCCTCCAGTTCCTTACCCCTGTTGGTCAGAATACTGTAATACTTCTCAGCCATGGCTAAACTCCTGCCTCAATCTCAACATCGATCCAGGCGGTGACAGCACCGCCCGTATAATAAGTTCCCTTTGCGCCAAGGTCCGCAATCACGTCTATGGTGGTCAGCAGGCTGCGCAGGTTTTTTGCTTTATCCACCTGGCGGCGTATACGCTGATACAGCGCATCATCAATTTCCTGAATGCTGTAAACCTCGACACGGAATGTGTAAGGGGCTTTGCGGGGTTCGTCCTCCCACCACTCCACGACGGTCGTCGGCAGGCTGACGGCGCTCAGGGAACGCCTGACCGCGCCGGCGGTACCACGGTGCTGATGAACGTACGCGGCATCCTTAATCACCTGACGCTTCTCAGCCTCGCTCCAGGCGTCTTCCCACGAGTCCACAGCAAATTCCCATGCCAGCCAGGGCAGCAGATGCGCCGGACAGGTGTCGGGATTTTTCACCTTGCGTACCATGCTGGTGTCCAGCGCCACGATCTGCTCTGTGCTGGCCTGCTCCTGTGCCCGTTCGGGGTAAATTGATGAAGGAGGAAGCAGGGATCGGAATTTATCCTCCATGGTTAGCTCCCTGACGTGTGACCTTTATCGCGCTGCACCAGGGTGCCTGCCCCGGTACCGCTTCAAGATCCGCCGCCGGACTCGCCAGCCTGACTCTGGACACACCGGGCTGCTGAAGTGCAGCGTAGATAGCGGATAGCGGCACGATGGCATTTATGCGATGGGAAAGCTGTGTATAGCTCGTCAGCGCGCTGATGGCATTGTCCAGTACCGTCTGCGCATCCGGTCCGTCGGGTATATCGAGCTCTGCCGTTACCGCATAACCGGCAATGGTGGCACTTTTGACACTGACATAGTCAGTCAGCGGTCTGATCTCATCAGCACTAAGTTTATTCATTACCGTTTCAATCAGAATAAGACCGGCCTCCCCGTTCCCGGTTCGGGAGAGGACATAGACGTCCACCTCCCCGGGGCGGTTATGGGTCTCAGGCCCGTAGGCGTCCGCGTCAAGCACATCGTTGTCTGCGGACTTGGCATGGAAACGGTACGCGTTGCGTGCACCTGCCGTATTCAGCTGCGCCCACGAAAGCTGAATGCGCTCGCGAAAAGCATCATCGCTTTCATAGACAGGCTCAACGGGGGGTACGGCTTCCGGATCGCCGGGGTCAATGACCAGGCGGGGAACGTTAAAGGCCGCGCCTATCTGGTCGAGATCGGCCCCTCTGGCGCTGGCAAGGAAAACGGCCCGCACCGCATCATTAACGCGCTGAAAGGCCAGCGTCAGCTGATAGGCGTTGACCTCTCCCTGCTTATAAGCCGGATCAGATTCCACCAGCGCATCAAACTCCGGATCCAGTTCACGCAGGCGCGCCAGCCAGCGGGTAAAAATATCGGCGGCATCCGGAACAACAATCGCATCCGGTACCGCCAGTGCGGACAGGTTAATTACGTCGTAGCTACTTGCCATAAATCTGTATGCCTCCGGTGCTGACGGGAAGATTATTCTCTTTGTTGATCCCCTCGATATCGACGACACACCCTGTTTCATCGGCAGGGAAAGTGACCATCACACGCGTAACCCGCAACCGGGGCTCCCAGCGTGCCAGCGCTGAGGCCGTGGCCGCGATAATCCGCAGTCGGGTGAGATCGTCGCGAGGATTGTCCACCAGCGAAAACAGGTCACTGCCGTAATCACGAACCAGCACACGGCTGCCGAGCGGCGTGGAAAGGATATCGCTGACCGACTGGCGCAGATGATCGCTGCCGGACAGGCGCTTCCCCGTCCGGCTGTTTACACCGTTCATAACGTTTTTCCGTATCAGGACCGCCGTGCGGCGGAGAATTAACCGAAGTAGTCCGGGCCGGTTTTATCCTTGCCGGATTTTTTAGAAGATTTGGGTTTGTGAATATCAACCACGAGGTTGTAGGTGTAGCTGAACCCGGCGGCCGTCAGGGAAAAGGCGAGCGATTCAACCACCCACGAGCGATCTTCCCGCTCGCCAAAGCCGGACGTGGACACGCCGGATTCTGCCGTGAGGGGAACATGTTTCGGTCGGCACGGGCCGGTAACCGTCATCTTCTGCTCATTGCGGCGGGCCTGCGTCTTTCTTGATTTGGCCTGCTGGTCGGCGGTTGACTTTGCCGGCTGGGTATACGGATTCGCCATCGAGGGGCCATCATGGTCAACGGTGGTGGTTTTTGTCTTTCCGTCCACTTCATCGTAATACCGGACACCGATTTTTCCCGATGACTTGCCCTCTTTGCCGGAAGCTTTCCCTGTCGAGCTGCCCCGCTCTCCCTCACTGTATGACCAGTTAGAGACTTCATCCGGGGTGATAACCAGCGTGCCGGTTTGCCTGCCGGATGTGTTCGCCGTCGCCCCCTGGCGGAGAAAAAGCCAGTAACCGCCGGAAGGTTTGCTGACAGCATTCCAGGTCCGGGCAAGCCGGGTCAGCAGGTTCGCATCCGATTCTGCCACCTGGTCAACATGGTCAATATGGATATCTGCGAGCTCCGCGGCCACTTTTGCCTTCAGCCCGTTTTCCGTGGCGATGGTCCTGACCAGATCCGCCAGACGAATGTTATCCCAGCTGCGCGTTTTCTGGCTGAGCACATCACCGGGCTGTTTTTGCGCGTTCATGGGCGCGGCAGTGGCATAAATCTCGATACGCCGCGGCGGACCGCTGCTGCTGACGCCCGAGACCACGAACCAGCCCTTATCCACCAGCTGGTCGTTAAACCCCAGCGCCACGCGCAGCCGTGCCCCTTTTACAGGCAAAGGCAACGTTTCGGACAGCAACGTGATCTTCAGCTCATCCGCTTTTGCCGTGGCACCGCCGTAATCTGTCAGCGTCAACTCCGACAGGCTTTGCTGCAGCGCGCGGGTAATATCTTTCCCCTCCGCGCTGACGCTGAAAGCAGGCGCATATTCCGGTTTAACAATCTGTTCAGTCATATTAATCCCACAGGCTGAAAGCGGACGCCTGAACCGGCGGAGCCAGGTCAGGCAGGGTGATAAACAGGCCAGCCGGGTAGACCGCACCGATGTCGGCCAGCCCCGGATTTGCTTCAAGTACCTGCGTCACGCTGTAAGAAAGGTTTTCCGTGCCGTAATGCGTCGCGCAGACTGCATCAAGCACATCACCGTCACGGGTTTGATATGTCGTCGGCATAATGTTTCAGCGTCATCGTCCAGTTTTTATTTCGGTGACCGCCGCCTGGCAGGAAACGGCTGGTCGTGTCGGAGAAGTCAATAACCACCCACCAGCCCAGCACATCCCCTTCGCCGCTGACCAGCTGCTGAGGCTTATTCTGATCGGCGAGGTCGAAGAGATCGTTTACGGCATCCACCCCCTTTCGAAAGAAGGCATGCGACTCCCCTCCGAGCCGGACCGTACGCCCGGGCTTGCCGGTATACTGCAGTAAATCCTGTTTACCGATCCGCTCCTGCTCGCTCCAGCGCCAGCTGGCCTCCCGGGTCAGCTGGCTGTACGCCGTGGTATCAATGGAGAAGGCAAAATCGCCCAGCATCATCATTACCCGGGCGGCCTGGGCACCACGTGCCGCGCTGGCCCCTGCCTGCCCGAAATCCTCAAAAACAGGAATGATTTCACTCACCAGATTTGCCCTCCGTCCAGCATGCTGTTGTTACCATTAAAAGCCGGGCTGCTTTTCGTCATACCCTCGACCGCATCAGCGATGCCCTGCTCACTTTGTCCGGGTGCACCATGAATTTCAAACCGGTATTCAAAGCGGCGATTATCTGTCAGCTGCCGGGGCGCAGCGGGAGCATCTGCTGAATCCAGCGTCTGCAGCAACATATCCCAGCGGCCTTCAGCCTCTGAAACGCCATTCCCCTGCCGGTCCTGCGGTGCAGTCACTGCAGGAGGGGAAACCTGTTCTGGCGTCATAAAGCCATTCTGGCCGAACAGCGCCCCGCTGTTCTCAGGGGTCAGATACTTATCAAGGGCGGTATTGAAAGTGTCCTCGTCGTCACGGATAAAGCCCCGGGTGTCACGGTACGATTTTTTCACATCGTCCGGCAGATCCGGTTTTTCTTTAAGCTGCTGTTCGAACCACTCTCCCTGCCCGTTGCGCTGCGCCGTCATGCGGGCGATATCTACCGAGCCGGTCATGGCCAACGATTTGAGCACATCCCGCTGATCGCTTCGCTCATCCGGCAGCAGCCAGGACAGTTTTTTCGCCAGCGCATACGCCACTTTTCCGACGAAAACGATCCCCTGCCCGAACGTCAGCACGCCGGGGTAGAGGTCATTACGCAGAAAACTGACGATGCGCTTGATCCCCCCGCCTTTAAACCACTCCGCCATATCGTCAGTCAGACGGCGGATATCCGGCGCCAGTTCGTTACCGAGCTGGCCGGAGATTTCCGCCAGCGCAGAAGAGAAGACGGTCTGCAGATTGGTAATAGCGCGGTTGCCCTCCATCGCACCTTCAGCCCCCTCTTTCGTGACGAGGTTATACCGGCGCTGCTCGTCCATCAGATCGCGGTAACTCTTCCCGGACTGCTTCAGCAGCATCAGGAGCTTGCTGGCCTCACCGCCAAACAGCGAATCCAGCGCAAACGAGGCTTTCGACTCATCCTGCAGGCTGAGCGCACGCTCGACGATTTTTTCAAACTGCGCCATATCGCTGAGACCGGCTAAATCTCCCGCCTTAAACCCGAGCGTTTCAAACGCATCCTGCAGCGAGCCCTGCTTACCGTTCTGCTTGTATTCCCCCGCCTTGTGCAGATACTCCTCAAACAGATCGCCGATATTCTCGCCGTTCATGTCGTACTGTTTTGCGAGAGTATCCCAGGCATCAAACGTCGGGATGTCCACGCCATAGCTTTTCGCCACACCCGCACGCCGGGCCGTCTCCGCATTGGTGGCCGCCGGTGCTATCAGGGTGCCCAGCGCGGAAGCCACCACCCCACCGCCGCCGATCGCCAGCCCCGGAGCCACCATGCCGCCCAGCTGTCCGGCAATCCCCAGCCCGCGGCGAAACAGACCTTTACCGGCCCCCTTAAATGCTGCCAGCCGCTGCGCCTTCTGCATCTGCTGGTTCAGCTTCTGCTGTTCGGCTTCGGTTTTACGGATTTCACGGGACACGTCACTGTACCGCCGCTTAAGGTCGCCCAGGCTTTGTCCGGCGAGCTTTGCCCGCTTGATTTCCGCCGCCAGCTTAGTCTGATCTTTCGTCAGTTTTTCTGAATGCTTCCCGACGTCCTTCAGGCTCTTTTGCAGGCCGTTCGCTGAACGGCTCCATGAACTGTCGATATTGCCGCCAAAGGTAATGACGGCCTTAAGGTTCTGGCTTAATCCGGCCACGATTTACCGCCTCCACTTCGTCGGTGAGAAAATCAGAAAACACGCTGAACGGCATATCCAGGTACTCCGTCATGGGAAAATGCAGACGCCGCCCCAGAAAGCGTATCGCCCGGATCAGGCCTCTTTCGGTCGCTCCCCGGGCGGGAGCATAAAAACATTAAATGCGTCCAGCAGCTGCGCATAATCTGCCGCCGTCAGCTGCCAGATATCCTGCTCACTGAGGTTGCACAGCAGCGCAATCATGCGCGCTTCTTTTTCTTCTTCGCTGCCCCGATCCTTGGAAAAAGCAATGCGATCGCGCACCAGCGGCTCGCGCAGCGTCACCTGTTCGAGCAGGCCACCGCTCTCAAAGGAAACAGGGGAATACAGTTTGATAACGCGGGTTTCACCAGGAAAACTCATAACACTCTCCGTAAAGTAAAAACGGCCCGAAGGCCGTTACAGGATAAAGACAGGCTCAGAGACGGACTTTCGCCGCCAGGCCGGACAGCACATCCACGCCATTCACCCGGCGCGAGAATCGCTCCGTATCAATTTCAAAGAGCTCGCGGCCGTCTTTGGTCTGACGGTAATAGCTCACGGCGATGTCCACTGTGACGGCATTTTCGGACAGGCTGTCCTTGCCCCGCGCATCCGGCGTGACGGACTGTACAAAGCCCTCGATCTCCTCGATGGTGCCCAGCGCGGTGCCGTTCGCCAGATAGCCCTGATAGGCCGTAAAACGCGGGCGACTGCCACTGACAAAACCAAAGGCAGTCAGCATGTCCGTGTCCACCCCGTAAAACTTCAGCTGGCAGGTCAGCGCCTCCATGCCGTCATCCACGGGAGAAGGGGCGTCCTGTGCGCCGGTGCGCAAATCGGTTTTGACAATGGACAATGCCGGCGGCGTAAATTCATGTGCGCCCTGAATACGGATCCCCTGCCGGAAGAAGGTCCAGACGCGTAACGTGTTTTTTTCGCTCATGCTGCCAGCATCTCCTCAAGCGCATAGTTGTTATTCACCCGGACGCGCAGGCTGATAAGTTCAGTCGGCGATTTCGGACCAAAGTCATAGTTGATGTACAGCACACCAGCCGCCATGCTCTCAGCGGTATTAAGCTCCTCATCCAGCCAGGCACGACCGCCGAAAATGGCACCGAGGCCGATCAGCTGACGCATATAGGCGTTGATGGTGCCGATGATGTCGTCGGCGTTTTCCCGATCGAGCGGGCGGTCAACGTATTCCAGCATAGTCTCCTGAATGCTGTCCTCGATGACGTCTGCAGTGCGGCGAACCGATTCAAAGCGCCACTGGGGATTGGTTCCGCACAGGCGGTTACCCCAGTGCTTAAACCCGGCACGGCGGATAATAGTGGACACGTTCTGCATGTTGAGCAGGTTCGCATCGCAGTTTTCATCGCCGAGAATGAACTCGTCGACCTGCTCCACGCCGAGGATATTGTTGATGTCCTGGTTAGATTTGCTCCACCACCAGCCCTTCTCAAAGTCGATACGGGCACGCAGTCCCGCCGCAAACGCCGAATACGGGCGGTAGACCAGCTGGCCGTCCGCATTGCTGACCTGAACGCGCGGGCGCAGCAGTTCAGTGCGCATGCCATAGGACTGACGTCGCTGGACCACTTCCTGCAGCGTGGCACCGGATTCACAGTCTACATACGCCACTGCGCGTAGTTTGCCGGCAACGGTTTCCAGTGCCTTGCCCACGGCGTCATCCTCACTGAACCCCGGCGCAATGACGATTCGGGGCTGGTACGTCGTCACCGATTTTGCAGATGACAGCGAGCCGATCCCGGTAAGCACCGCTGCACGCTGTTTCGCTTCGTCGGTTTCTTCCGACACACGAACCACCACCGTCAGGGCATTTCGCTGATCGTTGATTTCGGTCAGTGCCGGCTTCAGCGAGCCCTTCTCACCCAGGCGGGAGAGCATCGTGGTACCGACAATTGCCACCGGCGTATTCAGCGGGAACGGCTCATCCTCGCCACCGGACAGCTGCAGGCTGAACGGCGTGACAATACCGCTGCCGGTACCCTTTGCGGTCACTTTCACATCCGCCACCGCGCTCACGGCCGTGACCACCTCTGCTGGCGTTGCCGTAAGCTTGCCGGAGCCATCACAGCCCAGCGTGATGGTCAGCGTTAATGCTGTCGCATCCCAGGCGGCAGAAGTGTCAATCGCCACGGGATTGTCTTCATCCGGGATGCCCGCCACCGCGTCAACCACCACAACATTGCCCGCCCTGCCTTTGATCGTTGCAGCAAAATCCACAACGTTATCCAGGATGGGTGTTCCGACGGTACCGCCTGCCGGAATACCGGCTGACGCATCCGGCGCGGTACCCACCAGGCCGATAATCGCCGTCTGGATCGTCATGACCGCGACCGTACCGGATGTCAGTTCGATCGTTTCCACACCATGTAAATTCGCCATTCATTTTCTCCAGGCATAAAAAAACCTGCTGAAGCAGGTCACATTTTCTGATTAGGTTTTCCGGTCGTACCGCCACTGTCTCCCCGGTGATCATGGTCATTGAACGTCTGACGGATCCCGCTCATTTTCCCGGTACCGTCTGAAATCTCCTGGGTGGCACCGATATTTCCATCCACGTTCGCGTCGGCATTGAATTGCGACACGCCCTGCACAGTAAGGGTTTCGGTAATTTCCACCGGACCGTCCAGCGTGCCTTTCCCGGTGATTTTGTAGGTACCGCCCTCCGCCAGAGTAATGGTCAGGGCATGCGCGGAACGATCATACCGGATCTCGGTACCGTCACCGTATCGGGTGATATGTTCGCTGTCGCTGCCCTCCGGTACCGGCAGCGCGCCGGTATTCCAGCCGGGAAACACCCGACCATTATTCAGCTCACCCGCCTCAGACAGCACCGTGACCGGATCACCCACCGCATAAGGGTTAGAATCCGCCCGGTTCGCTCCGGCAAAACCCTGACAGAGCGGCAGCCAGGTGGTGATGATGTCGCCCAGATCCACCCGGCACTTCGGTATGCCATCATGCTTAACGGAGTGAATAACCCCGCGCCGCACAATATTCGCCAGGCGGCGCTGTAAATCGCCCTCGATATCACTCATCGGGTTTTGCCTCGTAAATCAGCTGATAGTCATCCACATGTGCCCGACCGATATCCGGTGCCTTGCCCAGCCAGGCCGCTTTCAGCGGGGCATTCAGCTGTGCAAACGGATCCGCACCAAAGGCGGCTGACTGTGTGAAGGAGATTCGCCAGACCAGGTAATCATCCATGCGCGGATCAAACTCATCGCGTGCTGCATCGATAAAGATGGCTGGCTCCAGATGGGTCAGGCCGAACTGCTGGCCGTCAATCCACTGCGTGATATCTGCGGCCGCCGTGCGCAGGAAAATTTCCGGGCGACTGACACCTGCCCCGGCTGCATCCACCACCACGAACAAATCGCAGGACAGATTGACGTTGAGCTGCCCTTCATTACCGCCACCCGGCTCCCAGCCGTTAATGGAGTAATACACAGCCGGCGTTGTCAGCCCGGTAAAGCGGGGCACGTTTTTTTCCGGATAGGCATCAGCGTCGCGTACCCACGCAATGTTTTTCAGCGCGCCGGTAACAGCATCGTGATACTGCCCCAGCAGCAATGGCTCGGCCATGGTTTACCTCAGACAGAAATACGGGCTTTCACGCGCCCGCGCAGGTCAGTTTCAAAATGATGCATGAAAATCTCCATCGCCTCCGCAAAGGCGTTATCCTCGATGTAGTTCAGCATCGGCTCATAAATATCCACTTCCGCCTCGCGGGTACGACGGGTATCCGGATCGCGAATAACCACCGTCCGCCGGTTTTCACGGCGGGAGCGCGCCACCTCCCCGTTTTCAAACGTGCGCGGGGAAAGCAGGCTGCCCTTTGGGGTGAATCCGGCGTTTTCTGCCTGGCGTCGCGCCTTTATATACCGCCCGGTGGATTTATCCCGCCGGGTATGGTGAGGCCTGACCCGCCCGTTAATCCGGCCTTTCAGGTCTTTTACCTTGATGGCATTGAGACCAAACCAGAGACGAAAATTATCCAGTTGTGACTGAGAAGCGCGATCAAGACGAAAGGAAAGCAGACGCCGGCGCACCAGATCCAGGCTGCGTGGCGCCAGCCCGTCTTTCAGGTCTGCCATCGCTTTTTTACGCAAGGTGGCGGCGGTACGTTTCAGCGCGCGGGAATACGCTGCCCGAAACTGTTTATGGGTGGCACCGATGTGCTCCGCTATCCGCCAGATGGCATCCACATCGATATCGACGGGCAAATCCCGTCGCAGTCTGGACTCACGCGCCATGTCAGCTCCACTTATTGATATCCGGCTGCACCTTACCCGGTGCGCCATACGCCAGCGTGACGCGGGTACGGCCTTCTTCATCAGCCCCGACGTGCGTCACACGATAAGCCGTGCCGTTAATTTCCACCTCGTGGTGCTTCTCAAGCCCCGCGATTTCGGCGGTCATCGCGCTGAAGGATGGGGCCCGATCCTGAATCTGCCCCCCGCCCTGCACATCAACCGGCGCATCTGGCGTCTCAAAAATAACGGTGACAGAACACAGCTCACTGCCAATGTAGAGGACAGCAGGCACCTCTTCGGCAAATGCCCGGGAGATCCGGGCATCTGCTTTTAACAGGCGTTGACGAAAGCGGTTCATCAGAACCCCAGGCGCACGCGGGTTTCGGTTTCGCCGGGGTTGTTGGTGATCCACGCCGTACCCGCCACCACCAGCGCATCGTCGGCAGGCTTCACCGCCGTCAGCAGCCCGATATCGTTAAGGTACAGTTTTGTG
This sequence comes from Enterobacter chuandaensis, assembly GCF_039718975.1. Lineage (NCBI taxonomy): Bacteria > Pseudomonadati > Pseudomonadota > Gammaproteobacteria > Enterobacterales > Enterobacteriaceae > Enterobacter > Enterobacter chuandaensis. Next base: position 357,414 of record NZ_CP097173.1, on the reverse strand, counting down.
CCGCGCTGCCAGGTTTCGTCCGCCACTTTAGGCAGCACAAAGACCCCAGTGGTATGCAGAACGCCCTCCCCGCCATCCGGGATATCCCCGTGCGCCACCCCCATAAACTGCCCGACCGCAACCGGATCGCCGGATTTCACGTCCTTACCCGTGCTGTTGCTCCAGTCCATGGTGGTGCCGTCCTGATAATAATTTGTCGCCATTGTTATTCTCCGCAAAGCTACGGGGCGACACACGCCGCCCCCGGATATAAAAAAACCGTCAGCAGACGGTTGTTATTTTTTGGTCACTTTCACCATGCCGCGGTGATCAAGCGCGGCCACCCCGGCATCTATGCGCACCTTGAAGGCGGCACCGTCAACGGTGAAGCCCTGCTGCTGCTCCAGATACGGGGTGTCGATGCCGTCGAGATAGGCTACCTCAATGGTGTCGCGCCCCTTCGCAGCCGCCAGGTAGTAATCCGTCGGGCTGCTGTCATCCAGTCGCGCCTCAGAAAGTACCGTGGCGAAGTTCTGGATCGGGTTGGAAATGCCGCTGTTGGCATCCGCACCCGGCACGCTGGCCGATTTGATCAACTGATTCGTGCGTGACTCAATCGCCACCGGCGTCAGCATAAAGGCCGGGCGAATGTTCAGGCGGCGATCACCGGATTTCTGCAGCAGCATCGCCTGGCGTGCGGAATCCAGCCCTTCGATACTCAGGTCAGCTGCCACCAGATTGCCGTGATCGGCATGGAACAGCGGCTTGCCGTCCGACATTTTCGGGTTGCTGGTCAGCACCGCCCATACCAGATCGCCGATGGTGGCACGCGCCGCGCCGCCCATCGCCATTGGAATGCGGGTCAGCATGTCCAGGTCGTCGTTGATGATGGTCTGGCGGTCAAGGCTGAACAGTTCGCCGTAGGTCGCCAGCGCAATCGGCTCACCGCGATCCTTCAGGGTGACATACTTATATTCCGCCCCGGCGCGTACCTTACGCAGGGTCGGGAAAGCTTCCAGCCCGACACGGTGCGCGGTTTTGAAATCGGTCAGCGTGCCCTTACGGGTCCACTGGTCGAAGGTTTCACTGGCCTCATCCCAGCCCAGCAACGCGGCTTTATGGGCTACATCCATCAGGATATTGCCGAAGTCGCTGCTGCTGTGAGTGAACGCCAGTCCGACCATGGCCAGCGGCGCCGCGTGACCGGAAATGCCAATACCGCGATCCACCAGCGAGGCACGCGCCAGTTCACGCAGGGTGTAGCCGTTGTAGGCGTTATCTTTCTCAGCCTGCGCATAACCCGCTCGGGTCATGATGGCGGCGCGGATGGAGTCACCGACCAGATTACCGTTGCCGGCGTGGAGGTGAATGGCACCCGGACCTGCGCTCGGGGTGGTGCCCGCCGCCAGCGCCTGCAGCAGTTTGTCACGGGCTTTTTCGGCGTTGCAGGTGAAGTCGGCCAGGCACTCCGCCTTCAGGGTCGCGAAGGCCGGGAATGCCTCAAACACGGCGGTGACGGAATTCACACGCTCCGCGTTCGCCGTCTGCATCTGTTGCTGCAGCTGCTGGGCCAGCGCGGTGATATCGATGTTTGCCATCTGCTGCGCGGGCTGCTGCGGTGAGGTCGGGTTAAGGTTTGCCTGTACCGGCGCGGGTTGTTGTACCGGAGCCGGTAGCTGTGGCTGATTCACCGGAGCTTCGGCGCGCGGCGCAAAAATGGATTTAATCTGTTCTGGCATGTTCTGGTAATCCTTCAGTTTATTTTCATTCACACAGGCCGCGGCCTGCAGTTCAGGTTCAAGCGTGTCGGCGAAGCCTTTTTCCACCGCTTCGGCACCGTTAAGCCAGGTCTCCGCTTTCAGCATCGCCTCCAGCTCCTCCTGCCCGAGTCCGGTTTTGTTCATGTAGGCGCTGAGCATCAGTGCTTCATTCCGGTCAAGCCAGTCGGCATAGTCGCGCATGTCGTCGGAATCCCCGGCGATGCCGCCCCAGGGTTTGTGGACCATGATCCAGGCATTTTCCGGCATGTGCACCGTGGCGCCGGGCAGACAGACAATCATCGAGGCCATACTGGCCGCCACGCCGTCCACCCAGATATCCACCTTTGCCTTCAGCCGCGACAGGGTGTTGTAGATGGCAAAGCCCTGCATCACATCGCCGCCGGGACTGTGGATATGCAAATCCACCGCGCTGGCGTCAAACACCCCAGCCTCTTTACAGTCAGCGACGAACTGCTGAGCAGTGATGCCCCAGCCGCCGATCACGTCATAGAGGAAGATTTCAACACGTCCTGCCGACAGCGCGCGGATTTCATACCAGCACTGACCGTTCGCCGCATCGACACCCGCCAGGCTGGCGCGGGGGTTAATCATCATCGTCCGGCTCACGCCGTTTATCGTCTGGTTTTGCCGTTGCATCTGGCATCGCTCCTTTGTCATTGGCGGCGTCGGAATCAAACACCAGCCCGTTTTTACGGTTAAATTCGGTTTCACGCAGACGCTGGCGTTTAACCTCCTGCGGGTTTTTCCCGCGGGCCCGCGCCCATTCGGCTTCAGTACCGGCGCCGCCTCGAACAATGGCTTTCCAAGCGTTCGCCTCTTTCCCCGGATCAATCCACGGCATCACCGGCCCGAGATAAAGCGCGTTATAGAGGGAGTTCGGATCGACATCCGGCGGAACTTTGATACCGCTCAGCAAGGCCATCGCCAGCCACGCACGGTAAACGGGCCGGCTGTGCTGACCCACAAACCACTGCTGCAGGACGTTGTAACCTTCGAAGCTTTCCACCAGCTCCTGACGCTGTGAGCTGTAGGTGCCGTTATAGTCACGGGCAATGCTGGAATAGCTGCCGCGAGTACCGGCGGCTACGGCTCGCATCTGCCCGTTCCGGAATTCGTACAGGTGAACATTCGGGCGGTTTGACTCCACCATGCCCAGGTCTTCGCCTGGCCGGAGTTCGTCGTAAATCATGCCCGGCGCGATATCGTAATGACGCTGACCGCCGGGCGCTGAAAACTCACTTTCATCGCCAAGAGACTGCGCATCGCCACGCTTGATATAGAAGCCCAGCGCGGCGGCAATACGTGCCGCAACACGCTCGCTCTCTTCATAATCCTTAATGTCCGAAAGACGAGTAATAACCCCGTGGATCAGGCTGATACCGCGCAGCTGGTGCAGGCGCTTGCGCTGCGCCAGGTGAAGCATGTTGTCAGCGGAGACAGTTTTCAGGTCGGCGCTGAACCGCGTCATGTTTGCCGGGTGATATTTGTAAACCCGGTACCCCACAGGACGCCCCCACTCGTTCACGATGATGCCCTGACGAACCTGCTGGCCTGAGGTGCTGTTAAGGTTGAACGGCACAAAATCCGCCTCCAGCATTTCCAGCGAGAACGGTACCGACGTGGCATGCTGCAGACCCGGCACATTCCCCCTTACCAGCTGCGTGAATACTTCCCCGTCGCGCAGCGCAGAACGCAAGAGCAGACGTTCAGCCTCCGGGCGGGTAAACATGCCGGTGACCTCAGGACGCACAGACCATTCCGCCCAGAGCGCCGAAAGCTGCCCGGCGAACCCGGAATGGAGATTGCCCTCCAGATCGAGTGGTTGCGGTTCAACATGGATGCCGTGAGCACCAATCACCCGGTCTTCCATTTTGTCGAACAGGCCGATGACCAGATCGTGGTTTTCATCGAGCCACCTGGCCTGCTCTCGCAGGGACTGGCCTGCAGCAAACACAGAGGTGTCCGCTGACTGGCTTTCTTTTTTCGCCTTGTGCAGGCGGGACGCACTTGCCGCTTCATACGCATTGAGCCGGAGACGATCCCGCGCGCGTGCCGCCGCCCACCCCGGCGCCAGCGCACCCAGTGTTTTTTCAAGAATGCCCATAGAACGCCTTACAGAAAGTTAGCGAGTTTGTACGAACCACCACGACTGTTGACCATCCGCCAGCGCCGCTCCCAGTATTCAAGCTCGTCGCGCAGCGCTTTCGGATCGTGGTTGGTAATGGCGCGACCGTTTACGCCGGTAAAGGAGATACTCTTACCGTCCAGCGAATCCTGGTAGGCCTGGCGTACCATCACCAGCGTTTTCTGGATGTCATCTTTCGTCATAACCAGCCTCCCTTACCGGAAGACCCCAGCCAGTTGCCGGAGAGTGCTGTGTCCTTTTCAGGCTCAGCCTTAACAGGCGACTGAACAGGTTTTGTTTTTTTCACGGTTATCTCCCGGGGGCTTTCCCCTTCATAAATATTTGGATTGAGATCCTGCGGCTCCGCCCATGCAGGTGGCTTTTCCCAGTCCCGGATTTTTTCATAACCGCGCAGGACCGCCACGGCGTGGGCATAGCAGAACAGGTCGAAGGCTTCGTTGGCGCCCTTGCCGGGCTTGCGCCATTTGCCGTCTACGCCGCGCTCTTCGTAGGTCAGCTCCTCGTAGAACCACTCACCCAGCCAGTCGGGGAAGTGGATATAACCCGCACCCGGCGTTTCGCGATCGAGGTTGTTGCTGAGCTGATCCTTAAGCAGATCGGTCTGCAGCAGATACACCGGCACCTCGCCGCGCGCGTCAGCGCGACGGTCGCTGCGTTCGGTATTGTTCGGGTGGGTTTTGGTGATGACTTTCTGGCGTTTTGTACTGTCGCCCTTGACCAGGTAAACGCGTTTACCCAGGCCATCTCGCCGGCACTGGCGCCAGAATTTATATGCGTTGTCCGTCACGCCTTCTTCACCGCCGCTGTCGACGGCCATCGCCAGCACCGGCATACGCCGCGCCGGGTCGGACTGCAGCGCATAGTTTTTTTCCAGCACATCGGAGACCAGCAGCTGCCAGTCCTCCGGATAGGCGCCAGGGTGCACAGGCTCCGCCTCGCCATGTTCATTGCAGCGCAGGGACTGACGGATGTTGTAGCGGTCCACCAGCCAGCGCTCACCGTTTTCGCCATAGCCAATAATCTGCACGACAAAACGGCGCTTTTTCCCGCCCTGAACATCGACGGCCGCCAGCAGGAAACGCACTTTTGGCGGAACCAGGCGTTTACCGTAATCCTCCGCACGCAGCATCAGCGCATCGGCGCGTCGCTGTTCACTGGCCGAGCGCGGCAGGTACGGCAGCCCCCAGTCGGTGTTGATAACCGCCTTGAGGGTTTCTTCGCTGCCCGTGGTATCGTACTCCTGCTCAGCGGTCAGCAGCTTATAGACCAGTTGCGCCCAGGTCTGATACGCAGCTGCAGGGCCTTCCATCCAGAACGACGCTATGCGCGAACGGCGCGGCTCACCGGAAATATTGCCGTCACGGTCAATACTCTGACCTTCACGCAACCAGACACCCACCCCGTTAAGCTCGCGCTTTTTATCTGCGGTGATAACGTTGTTGCAGTGCGGGCAAAGCAGATGAGCCGACTCACTGGCTTTTACCGGATCCGGTTCATCGCGATAGCCGGTCATCGCCTCCATCGCGGGCTGGAAATACTCACCACAGTGCGGGCACGGCCAGTACCACCGACGGCGATCACCACGGTTGTACAGAGAAAGTGCACCAGTCGTTGGTGGCGCTTCATGGGGAGATTTACGGCGCCATTTACTGTCGCGAATGTCCCGGCCTGGCGAACACTCCACCAGCGTCATCCCGGCGGACATAAAAGTCGTGGTACGTTTGGAAGCCAGGGTAAAACCGTCACCCTCGCCGTCGATATCCTCAGGGAAGCGGTCATAGTCCGTGAGCGCCACACATTTGAAATCTGACGAGGACATGATGTTGATGGAAGGCCAGCCAATCTTGAGGTAGTTCCCCGCCAGAAAGGTACGGTCATGCACGTTGTTGTCGTTTCGCAACGGGCTCAGGCGCTTCGCCACCTCAGGACTGACACGAAAGGTTCGCGCCAGGCGCTTTTTCGAGTGTTCCCGGGCTTTCTCTTCGGTCATCTGAACGACCAGCATATCGGACGGGTCACAGACAATGTTGTAGACCACCCACCCATCCACCAGACCGATCGTTTTCCCCGTACGTGCCGGACCTACAAACACCACCGCATCGTATTCACGCATAGCGAGGCAATTCATTGGCTCGATCACATAAGGGGCAACTGCAGGATCCCACGGAACCGAGTTACCGGCCCCCATCGGGACACGCATAAATTTCTGAACCGCCTCAGCCACAGGCATACGCCGCGGGGCTTTGAGAATCGCGGAAGCGTTACGCCTGACTTCCGCTGCCGTGGCCTGTCGCATGACTTACTCCTCTTCTGGCATATCCTCCTGTTCCGGTGAGTCGGCCTGCTCAACTTTGAGGGCTATCTGATCGCGCAGATCGTCAATAACCTGCTGGACCCTGACAACTGCTGACGGGGTCATAGCGCAATCTCGCTCAAGAATATCGGGTAACGTCTCCAGAACCTGAACCATTGCTTTAGCCATGGAGGAAAACTCTCGGGTGACTTCGGATGCCGGGATAAGCTCCCCCGTTTCCTGCTGGAACTTGAGCCGTTCACGTTCTGACTGAAACCAGGCTTTGCGATCGGGAGGAAGCATTTTATCGACGTCCACCAGCTCCGACGGAGTGGTACTTGTCAGCAACTCCCTGAGGATATCGGTGACGGCATAAAGCTTAAGTTTCGGATTGCTGCCGGGTGCTGGCTGAACATTTGCCAGCTTGCCTGCGACCGTCTGACGGTGCAGATCGGTAATGGCTGCCAGCTGAGTAATATTCAGCCGGAAATTTTTCAGTTCGTTATCCATGATGGTGAACAAAAAATAGTCATTTCGACATCCTGCAAATGCTCAGGACTGAAATATCAACAGGTTAAAGGGATGATGATGAAACCCATAAAATGCAAAAAACTAGCCGTTTTCCGCGTGTCCTCGCCCCCTCGGTGTTCAGGATCGCCAGGAGTACCTTTTACAAATGAGAACCATTTTTATCTGCACCGTGATACCAGGAGGGCGGCCCCCTTGCTGATCGCTGCCGCCAGAGATTCAGCAAGCAGTTCCGGCGGTATGCCAGGTAATCGTGCAGCCCAAAAAGCTCTTGTTCTCACCCAGTCCATTTCTCCGGTAAGTTGTGATGTAATAGCATCCCGAAGTTCTTTGATCAGGGCTGCTTTCGCTTCTTCTTTTTCGTACAGGGTGTTATTCATAGTCGTCATCTCATCATCTGGATTATTCTCGAAATCCCTTAAAGAAGAATTTTTATATCCGCTGGTGGAGGTAACCATTATCAAGCCCACCAGCCGGTGAGCTTTGTAATGGCTAACAGTCGGCATCTGGACGGGCAACGGCACGACATGCAGCCATGCATGCGCGCTTCATGTCGAACTCAGCCTGTCTTATCCACTCCTGGGCTTCCCAGCTGTCGACTCCCGGAGGGATGTCGCACATTTGTTCGCGAAGCAATTTGATGAACTGGCGGCTGATGTCTTTGAACTGGTTCATCTTGCCGATTTCACCGTAAGAGAGTTCGCGGTAGCCCTTAACGGTGCTTCCGTCCTGTGGTTTAGCTTCGCTCATCGGATTCTCTATTTTTGGCGGGTATGGAAACTTACCCGCGATTGAATGTGAACACAGCAGCATGCGTCACTCCTGCTTCTGGCAGTTCGCCTGCCACGCTTTGTTATGCGCCAGGATGTCTTTCTTCGTCTGGCGTTCCAGAACATCGATGTCGTGATCGGTCAGGTAGATTGGCTTTACCCAGTCACAGGCGGTATCAACCACCACCGGGACGCTTCCACGTGTCACGCAGCTCGTGATCAACATCGTCATCAGGCATATGGTTAACAGTCTGCTGTACATTACTGGCCTCTTTCGTGACTTCCGCTTTGCGTTCCGCCGCGGCAACGGTCGCCGCTGCATTCTCTTCGGTGCGCTGCTGTTTGGCTTTTGCTTCTGCCTTTCCGCTTCCGCGAATATTGCCAGCAACAAACCCGCTGAACGCGACCGCCACCAGCGCAGCAATACCGCCCAAAATCATTTCGATGATGCTCATAGCCACCTCAGACCAGCACGGATTTTGCCAAATTAAACAGTGCGCGGCGTTGCTCCAGCCCGTTTCGTCCACCATTGATTAGCAGCGTAACGCGCTCAACATCGCCGGAGTGGAGCAGGCAGCCGCGGGAGGCATAGAACCACGCAGCTGAGCGCGCGGCGTTTTCGTCCACTTCCAGCAATTCTGGCTGTGTCACCAAATCCAGCTTCAGCGCCTGACCGCAGCTGCGGTAGTTGCTCAGCCCGGTGATTTGCTTCAGGCCGCGACCTCGATATTTCCAGCCATCACCTGCTACCTGGTTACCCAGATTTTTTTTGCCCCATTCGCCGCCGTAGACAAGATTGGCGATCGCTTTCTGGTTGGCCGGCTGCGTTGCTGTTCTGCCGAGCGCGGCGGCCTGCTGGGGTGTGATGCGGTGTCTGCCGAACGTAGGTACTAGGCTTTCTGCCGCATAGTTCAGGCTTTCCACCAGCTGTGTAAAACTACAGGACTCATGCCCTATCTGGGCAATGAACATGGACTGATCGAGCGGTGCCATAATGCCGAACTCATTCATTACGCTGTCAATGTGTGGAAACCAGCGCGTAGCCAGTCTGGCGCTTATACCTGCCGCCCTCTGAAATTGTGTTTGGTTCACGTTGTGCTCTCTCCCGTAATACGAGCGATATTGCCGCCCGCACGCCAGATAGCGACGCAGACAACAACGTTGATGAGTATTTCTCCATAATCGACCTGGACATAATCACCGTGCCAGATCCGAAAGGCTGTATAGGCTGGCGCCAGTATGAGACCGTAGGCCACGAACTCCATGATTCGGCGGCGGCGCATGCTCCGTTTACGGAAGAACATCAGGCGACCTGAGATCATGATGCAGGCCAGTGCATTAAGGTGAAGCAGCAACCAGGGATAGTTCTGCAGTAGCCACGTCATTCTTCCCCCTTCACGCCGGGCAGATTGCCTGTTTTTGAGCGGGCAAGAATGCGCAGCAGAATAGTCACGGAAACCGTAGAGGCAGCCAGCGCGCCAATCGCCGGGGAAACCTTGATGGTGACAGGCGGGCTAAGCTGGTTGAGCCCGGCGTTTATCAGGGCGGCGATAATCTCCGAGGCAGTTCCGGCACAGTAAATTCCGCCAATGAACGAAATTAATGCGAAGAGTATCTGCTTCCAGATTTTGTGGTCTTCTGAACTGAGGATGTACAACGCCGCCCCGGCGAGTGAGCAGACCATTACTGCAGGTGTGGCTTCAGGAAATAACGTGGCGAAGGTAATTCCGGTAGTCCCGGCGGCCACGCCTGCCGTTACCGTTGCAGATATTGGTTCTGCGGACATTTTGCCCCCTCTTATTGCTGTGGATCCTCTCAGAAAAATTGAGGGGAAAGGAAAAAGGCTACCGGATGGCAGCCTTAAAAGAAGATGTCAGGAATGAATAAATCAGGTGAGATCGACGATATGACAGGGGTACTGGTGCAATGCACCTTCGCGAATACCCCTGTCGTATCGCCGGAAAGCAAAAGCCCCGACTGGCGGGGCTTTCGTTATAATCAAATTGTCGCTTAGATTCGCTGCCATCGCGGCGCAGCTCTGCCAAGCATGAATGGATTATCTAATTTCTTGACGTGTTTTCAATGTTTAGCAAGAAAAATAGCACTAATTGCTAAAACGAGCGACATTATGAAACTTTCTCCAGGCCCCGGCGCACAGAAAGAAAGACCTTTGCCCGGAATATCTCAAGACACCAACGCACACGCTCTCTGGCCTCTCTGTCTGTCAACCATGGAGCTAAACGCTGCAGCTCTCTGGAGATATCTGACATTTTTTTGCGGGTGGTGTAATACTGGCATCCAACCACGTAAACGGGATCGGCCAACTCGAACGCCTGCAGCACAGCCTCCTCTACAAATTCGACATCATCAGCGCTCATAGCCTCCTCGACTAAACTGGCTTGCGGTTCAGGCCAAAGAATTGAGCGGGCACGTTTCATAGCCTGCTCTCCACGATACCCCTCTTCCCTCGCCTGATTCAGCGCGGAAGTGAAACGTTCAAGAGCTTTATCGGACCAGTTTTTGCCACGGATGACATTCCAGCATGAATGCCCTGTTGGTTTACGTGGCGCAGTATCACCACGAACGCCATCACCCCATACACAAAGAAGTGATTTGATCCAGCCAGCCTGGATGCCGGTAAGTAATACGGACTTCCCCAGATAGCGTTTATGAGTGGCGTTCGCCACTGTGGTAAAGGCATTAAGATACTTACGACGTTGCTGCGGTGTCATTCTCAACTCCATACACTTACTTATTTACTATTACGCCGATTGCCAGCGCCCAATCCAGAAAACGGAACAGCAGCTCCAGCTGCGTGCCGTGCTTCTTCTCGAACGCCGCTACATCGGCATGAAGCTCGTCGTGACACTCTCTGCACAGAGGGAACACGAAGAGGTCGTGGGCCTTGGTGGCGGTACCGCCCATTCCATTCCCGATTATGTGATGGGGATCGTCAGCAGGCCTTCTGCAACCAGAACAAGCCTGAGCTTTAACCCACCGGGTGTAGTCCTCACAGGTCCAGCGACGACGCTTTGGACGGAGCATAAAAGACTCCGGTGACTCTGGATCCGCGCGCAACGCTATTATCTTCGGCTGCTGTTCCTGCGCTTCCTGCTGGTTTGCTTCCGGCCTGCATCTTTTAAATGCCCCTGCAGTTTTGAGTCTCCCCTGCAGGGCAACGGTCGGCCTGTTGTCTATGGCAACAATATTGCTTTCTTTGTAAACAGCAGGAAATGGTTCATACGGTAACTTCAGTGCCCTGGCGGCCAGTTCTTCCGGGATAGCGTCTGCCACGCCGGTATATACCGCCCACCAGCACAGTTCAGCGATTGAAAGTTCACGATCTTTACCGGACCTGAGGTCCATCAATATTGAATCAACGACCCACTCAATGAGGTTCTTACGTGCCAGTGCCGATAGTCGATCTGTAGACTGACTCCGTAGCTCGTTATCACAATGCCAGCAAAGAACCATAGCACCCTGGCTATATCTCATTGTGACCACTTCTGCGTGGTGGTAATCAGAATGCGGCCACTGGCAATGTTTAAACCTTCGCAGCAGCCATGCCTCCAGTGCTGGCAGGCCACCAGCAGCTTTAATAACGCGTTCATCAGTAAAAAAAGACTCTATGGACTGATCTTCTGCCAGAGGTTGCCTGGCATCCGGCACCCTGCCCGAAGGCAGGTGTGACATAGATTTAGGTTCTGGCTCGATCAGAATGCGCCCCTGGTGAAAGAGGCCCATCAGCTCACTACCCGGCTTCAATAAGACGACGCCCAGACCGCGGGCGATATCCGGCTTAAGCAACGCTCTCAAGCTACCTCCCGCTGCTGTGAACACATTTCAGGAAGATTCGCACGCACCAGCTCCTCTGCGAAAGGAGGAGGAACAGCATTACCACAGCGTGCCACCTGCTTATCCTTTGCATAGCGTTTGCCACGATAATCCTGATCGATAATGTACTCTGCAGGGAATCCCTGAGCCCGATACAGCTCGTGCGGCTGCAGCATCCGCATGCCGATATCAACGATCTGGTATTTCACCCCGTCGATCGTTACCAGCCATTCATCCTCGCTTTCACCGCAGTAGGTTTCGAGGAATGTCCGGACCTCGCCAACGTGCTGGCCACCAGCGGTAATCGTCGGTATAGGAGTATCCATCGTCTGACCGTCGCGGCAGGTTCCGCGCAGCTTCACCAGGTGCGACGCAACTACCGCATGGTGATCAACAGTGGTAACGGAATGCGCGGGCTCATCCAGACCAACACCTGGGCCCGTGTAATTCCCACCATAGTGCTTCGCCAGGAACGCGCTCACCGTTGCAAACTTATTACCACCAGCAGTGACCGTGCCGAGCGGGTTATTCAGTTGAAGAACACGCGGTTCTTGCCCTGGGCGTTCGCCGTACCCCATCTGGATCAGTGCTGGAGTTACCAGCTGCGACTTACCGCCACCACCTGCAGTAATCGTCGCGCTCGGTTCGTCAGCCCTGTGCCCAACACTGGCGCCAAACTGGCGGGCGATGACCGGCGCAACCACGCACGCGCGGGACTGCTTGAGGATTGTATGAGCGGGTTTATCCAGCGGGCGCGGCTTTGCCTGGTACTCACTGCCGCCGTTGCCTGCCAGGAAAGGTGTCAGGCAGGCCTCAACTACGCCAAGCGCATGCCCATTCCCGCCCGGGCGCGCCGACGTACCAGCGGTGACAGTTGGTACCGGCTCGGTTAATGGCTGCCCGGTGGCTCCGGTGCGGAATTTAGTAAGGTGCGGTACCGCCAGCGCATAGCCGTGGGTTTTCGTGATGGTTTGTAATGGAGCCTCGAGCTCCTGCCCACGGAAACAATCATATTTGCCGTGTAACGTGGTGTGGTTGCACTTAACGATAAACGGCGAAGCACTCTCGATAACGAAACGCTGGATGCCGCGCGCGATACGTTTGAGCGTATTTTCCGCCAGCGTTTTTTTGCGGTCGAAGATGGACCGGGCCGGGATGTTCCAGTCAATGCACTCTGCCGCGGTACGCCATGGCGCCAGCTTGCCGCTCTGTACCTCCAGTGATTTTGGATCACCATGGGTCGCATCAGGCCACTGAATCTGGCGGCCGTCACAGCGCATGACCATGAAGAAACGCTTTCTGATCGTCGGCGCGCCGAAATCACACGCGCGCAGCTCGCGATAATCAACCTCATAACCAAGCCCGGCGATCAGCTGTTGCGCCTGCTGGCCGTGCGGCTCAATGGCAAGGAATTCACAAACCTCAGCCAGTGCAGGGTGGTTCGCCGCGATCCCCGTCGACAGCATGCCGACAAATGCCTCGAATGTTTCACCAGCACGCTCAGGATCCGGGCGTAATTCTTCATCCAGCAGCGGGCCCCATGTCTTAAATTCTTCGACGTTCTCCAGCATCATTACGCGGGGACGTACTGCCAGCGCCCAGCGCAGGACAATCCACGCCAGCCCGCGAATCTCTTTCTTAACTGGCTTAGCGCCCTTCGCTTTGGAAAAGTGGCGGCAGTCAGGGCTAAACCAGGCCAGACCGACAGGTTTACCGCTGGTGGCTGCGCCTGGGTCAACGTCAAACACCGACTCGCAATAATGCAGCGTGTCCGGGTGATTCGTCTTATGCATCGCAATAGCGTTTTCGTCGTGGTTGATAGCGATATCCACGCTACGCCCGATCGCCAGTTCAATGCCGGTACTCGCGCCGCCGCCACCGGCAAAGTTATCAACGATAATTTCACGCATTGACGGCCCCCTGCATGCTGTTGAAGAGGCCACCAGCGGTCGTGATAATTTCATTCGTCGGCATACGTTCGAGCCACAGCTGGTTGATATTGGCTTTCAGCTTGTTCTGTTGTGAAACAGGTAGAGCGTCAGCCCCTTCAATCTGGTTAAACACCAGTCCAACCTCAAGAGGCCAAACGCGCGATTCGTTTAACACCTTGTCTTTTGACTCCTGCGTTTCTCGCACATGGGCGCGGATCCCTCGAATATTTGACCATTTGGCTTTATCCAGGCTTTCCATGGTCGCGATGAATTCACTGTGGTTGATGCCGTATTCTTTCGCAGATTCAACGGCAACCGTGCGAAGCCGCTCTGACATGTCTTGTTTCACGTCATCGCTATCAAAGGGCAATGTTTCCAGCCATGCATTAACACCCACCAGGATGCTCTCGCTGATCAGCTTTTTCGCTCTGCCGATCGTCAGCGGTGAAACATTGGTAAATTCAGGGTTTTCCAGAGAGTCGGCTGCCCAGGTATGACCAAACTTTGACTCGCTGAAGGTGTACTCATCTTTCCCGCCGAACGCCGCGACAACACAGGCCCAAGCCTCTACACCACTGGTTTCCAGAATGGCTTTTTGGGTTAATGGCAGTTCTGCCTCTGATTTCTCCGGCACTACCTCAGCGTCGAGCTCCGGCGCCGCATCAGTTTGCGTTCTACCCACTGCAAATTGGGCCAGCGACATCGAAGCACGGCCTTTGGCCTCCAGATCGGTGCGGTTGATGTAACTGAAACGCTCTCCCCGCCATGTTTTGTCGAAGACCACGATCGCGCCAGCAAAAAAAGCGCTGGTGGGCTGCTGCTTTTCGTCTTTTGGCACGAACCACTTAGGAAGATCGAAACCAATTCGGCCACGGATAAATGTGACGTGATCTGCCTCTTCCGGCCACCACGTCTCACTCGTCGCAGACTTAATGAGAAAAACGTACCGACCACCCTTTTCTCGCATTGCCATAGCGTGGTTAATGATGTGGGTCATTCCGGTAACGGCCTGCTTGTCGTGGTACTGAGAGCGGCTGTAAGGCGGGTTGCCAAACCCGGCACCACCGAGTTCTGCCAGACGCTCTGACCAATCCTGTGTCAGGGCATTATCTTCAGCCGTGTACCATGCTGGGCACTTCGCGTTGCTGTCGTCGGCAAAAAGGTCCAACACGAGAGGGCCGAACATCGCATTGATACCCCAAAACAACAGATCCGGAGTGCGCCATTGATCGCCGACCTCTTTCAACTCGTGGGCTGGTCTTGAACGCAGTTCAGCCAGCGCGCGGCAGTATTTATTTTCATTCATCCTCTGAACCCCTCTGGAATCTTGGTATCAACTGGACCGAACTTCATCGGATCGTGTTTCTTTTCACCCCAGCTTTCACGCGGAGGGCGGCCTTTCTTGTCCCAGCGGATCCCGCTTTGCAGGTAGCCTTCAAACTTTTTCGGACCAAACAGTGTTTCAGGGCGCATGTACTGGTATTGCTCATCATTGCCGTTCCAGTGCTCATGCTTCAGGTCGATAACCAGCTTCAGGTCACTGACGGTATAACCCTCCCGCAGCCGGGCTCGGATATTCTCCAGAGAGGTCTTTGATTTCTGGTACCGAGAGCCACTGACCTGGTTTAAGTGGGTTAACACCAGAATGGCGTTATCGGTGATCACAACCTCAGGGTCGGGTTGCGGGGCAACCGGACAAGAAGGTTTTTTATCTGATGGATCAGTAGTTGATTTTACTGACGGATCCCCGCCAGATTCTGACGGGTCAAACACCGCCGGATTACCGGATTTTGATGCCTCAAATTTTGAGGGGTCAGAATCTGATGCGTCAGAATTTGAGGTGTCATATTCTGACAGGTGAGAAAGAGCAGCGGCCTGAAGTTTCGCGACATTCAGTTGATAGACGTTCGAGGCATTACGGTTGCCCTGGCGACGCTGTTTGCGTGTTAGCCAGCCTTCTTTCTCAAGCTTCGCTATCGCCGTCCTGACAGTACTTTCCCCAGCTCCAATCTGGCGGGCAATTGTCGCTATAGACGGCCAGCACACCCCCTCATCGCTGCTGAAATCAGCCAGGCGCGCCATAATGACCACGCTGGACAGCTTCATTCCTGCGGCAGCACAACCATCCCAGACGTAGGAGGATAATTTCACACTCACTTGTCGATCCTCCTGAATCGGGCACGGAAAATAAGTAACGGCGCCGCGCATTCCCACTCGTAACCAGGACGCTTATATACAACCTTCTGGCTGTCTGGCTCATATCTGATAACGTTGACGACGATGCCGTGGTGATCGCGGTAAAGCCGATCGAGAATTTGATGATTGTTGCTCATATCACCCTCCCATCAGCTCTGAGGCGTAGCGCTGGGCGATCCACTCAACACCACGAGGTGTGACACGTGTCTGGGTGTAGGCATGGCCGAAGTCTGAAGTGCCCGTTTTGACAGTGAATAGCCCTTCGCGCTGGCGAAGTGCATGTGGCAGGAGATTGCCGGACTGGCGGAACAGCACCTTGTCTCGCAGGAGAGCGTCGATCATTGCCTTTTCCGGCATATTGAGGATTTTCGCCGTTTCGCGGAGACTTTTAGCACCGCCGGCTTCAACGTAATGTTCGACGAATGCGACTTTCGGCGCGTCCTGCTGCACTTTATTGACCAGCGCGGCATTTTGCTCTGCCATATCAGCTGCCAGGCGTAACGCTTCAGGCAGGGACTGAGGAACTGACGGTGCCCCACCCTCAAGCTCACGCAGGCGACGGATGATCTTCATACGCAAAGGAGCGCTATAACCTGCAACGAGGCATTCGGTATGCTCGCGGTCTAAGCGATACTCGCGGTAAGTTTGTCCATTTTGGGGGTGTACGAAGTTTTGCGCATACCCGCTTACATCCTCTCCCAGTTGTTCAAACATTCGTTCAATGTCGCGAATGACGTCTGAGTGACGCTTTTCTGTCAGTCTGGCGATCTCACGGCTTCCCATGGTCATAGGACTGGAGCTAAAAGCTGGTAGTGACGCCGTCGCGCCTGTTTGGTTCATCTGCCGTACCATGCCGCAGCCCTCCGGTTGAATCCCCCCACAATGAGAGCCGCGCGACTGTGGTTACATGCAACCCAGCGCCCTGCTACCATTCGCTCATACCTGAACAACGGCGAGTCCGGGAGCGGAAACGACCGAAGTTGCGGTAAACGAGGAATTGCGGTTAAATTGCTCATGCGGATTTCTCCATACACATAGATTTATCTGCCACGACGCCCGGAGCTGCACACTCGCGGGCGTCACTCTTTTCTGGCAGGCAGTAAACACGGGCAATCAAATTCAGGAAGGTCATCAGTGTTACCCTGAACTGATATGCAATGTCGTTAAGGCTCTGCCACTCCCCCTTATCAACAACACCGTCATCGATATACCAACGATATGCGTTGACCAGTTCTCCAAGCCTCCCCACCAGCTCGGCTAGCTTCAAACTAATCTCTTCGTTTTCGTCATCCGGTACGGCACCAGGAACATGAGTCCCGTTATCAGTCTCACGAGAGAACGCATCGGCGATGTAACTCACACCAGCAGCCCTCTGAAGCACCATTGCCCAGCCCATCGGGAAAATCTGATCGCCACCAGCGCGCAGGCGGTTAAAAAGAGAATTCTGGGTTTCGTCCAGAATTTCCGCCGCTTCAGCGTACCCGCCTGGCAACGCGGCGATCGTCTTCCTGATTGCGGCCACCAGCCAAGCGGGCTGCTTTTCCACTTTCCATTCAGGTTCTATACCCACGGTCTACACCTCTCTTCTGTGGTTACACTCAAGCTGCTGTATCGTTATGCTTTTGGTATAAAGACACGTCGACTTTTAGTTTTCCGCGAGTGATGTTTTCGAGCTGATAAGCTCGCCCCTCCGGAATAATTTCCGGCCACTCTGAAACCGACGGGTGCTTAATTCCAAGGGCTTCGGCGGTTTTACATACACCGCCGAAAAAATTAATCACATCGGACTTCCGCATTGTTAACTCCAGTTAGTTGACACTTGCACAATGTAGGATATCCAACATTACAATGTCAAGAATCTTACCTCAACAAGTGGTAGGATTACCTACATGATGAATATGAGCGATCGAATCCGCCAAAGGCGAAAGGAACTGAATCTGACGCAGCAAGCACTAGCTGATATAGCTGGTGTGAATCGTGTCACGGTTACAGGATGGGAAAAGGACGACTACCAACCTAACGGTGCTAACCTTCAAGCCCTTGCCAACGCGTTAAAATGCGATCCTCTATGGCTTGTAAGTGGGAAGGGCTCTCCTGAACCAAAGGTGAATCTAAAGCCAGAAATATTCTCGGTTAGAAAAGTGCCGTTGATATCATGGGTTCAAGCCGGGTCTTGGACGATGACAGACCCAGGTGTCAAGGAGGATGACGCCGAGCAGTGGGTTTATACAACGGCGCTTGTATCCGACATGGCATTTGCATTAAGAGTACGCGGCGACTCGATGACAAATCCATTAGGTGCTCCCTCAATACCAGAAGGATCTATAGTTATCGTTGAACCTGACATTATGGATATTGAATATCTCAACGGTAAAATCGTGGTTGCCCATATAAATGGCGGCCAAGAAGCCACCCTCAAAAAGTTTGTTGAGGATTGGCCAAACAGATATCTGGTCCCGCTTAATCCAAATTTTAAGACCATAGAGTGCGGAGAAAACTGCCGCATTGTGGGTCTCGTTAAACAAGTAGTAATGGATTTCTAATCTAACATTACCCTTTCAAACTAGCCGGGCTCATGCCCGGTTTTTTTATATCCCTACATTTTGATGTTGGGATTCCTACATTTAATCTTGACACTTGCGTGTTGGATATCCTACATTAAATCCGTCAACAGCGAACAGGCAGGACGCCCACGAAGTAGCCGCCCGGGGCAGATGAAGACCGGGATGATTCGCTGGAAGGTGTCTTCGGGAGGGGTAACAGAGGCGCGGCCTGATTAACCGCAACTCGTAGTCAAATTCCTATAGCTGGTGGCGATACCCAAGCCAGGAATACCGAAAACCAGCAGGAGTGTTAAGGATCAGGGCTAATCACCCCCTTAGCACCCCGCCCGAAGATACTTAGGCGTGAAGCAAACCGTACTGGAGAAGTCCGATGGATGAGAAGTTAGAAGCGTTTTTCGAAAAGATTGCGCGTCTGGAGCTGGCAGCCAAACGAGGGTTGCAGTTCAACGAAGAGATTAAGCCTCATATAACACAAGGCCAAGTGGTCTCAGTTGAATACTGCAACGCGACGTTAAAGAACTGTGGCCTCTTTCGTCTATGGCTCAACGAGTACCTCGGATCATGAGAATTGATTGCTGTTCAGACATACCGTAACCCTGAACAAACACTTCAATCTCTTCTTCCTCAGTCTCGTTAATGAAAGTTTCACCACCGAGACTGTGGAGTTCACCGGATATGACGTGCCCCTTCTCGACGTCATACCCACCGAGCAGCTCAGCGACCGTGAATTCTCCGATTTGGTCACGGATAACGATGTAACCAATGCGGTGTTCATGATGTACGACGACTCCGCGCATGAAAGTTTCCTTCTGGCTGTGTGAGAGCGACCAGAGTACCACCGAGCCTGAAGTGGTGAAAAGACAGGCGCACAACATGAAAGCGCACTCCATCAACTATCGGTTGTGGATGACAGGTAAGCAAACAGGCGGAGTGCGCTTCCAGTTGTGGTAATGCGGCTATGCGCACGTGACGAGGCCAATAAGTTTATTTCAACTTTGAAATGAATACGTTTCTTAAGGTGTAGCGTCGCCGGTTCTGGCCGGGCCGGCAGGTGGAGGCACCACCGCCACAACATTTGAATTGCTGTGTGTAGTCTTGGCGGTACCAGTACCAACCTTAGAAGTCCCTGGTACTGCCCTTTTTACACAACAGACAAGGGCATCACCGGGTGACGGGCTCATAACCCAATCCACCCGGGCGCGAGGAAAGTGGCCTATCTACCCATGATAATCGCGCAGGTGTCCTTCTCTGTTGTGTATGGAGTAGTTTCACTGGCGGTTGCAGCCGCCTTTCATGAGGGTAAAACCATGAGTAATGACCGCATGACCGTAGTGCCCGACTTTCTGGGCGAGCTGGATGCCGGAGTGTTCATGAACAAAATCGCAGCGGCGCTCAACACCACCGCTCTCGGCGTTCTGAACAACGGCAATAAAGGCAAAGTAGTCCTCACCTTTGATTTTGAGCGTATGGGTAATTCCGTTGAAGAGAAGCGCGTCAAGATCAAGCACAAGCTGAACTACAGCACCCCGACCCCGCGCGGTAAAGCCTCCGAAGAAGACACCACCGAAACACCGATGTGGGTCAATAAAGGCGGCAAGCTAACCATCCTCCAGGAGGATCAGGGTCAGCTGTTCAGCATCAACGGTGGCACTGACGGAAAGCTTAAAGCGGCTCAGTGAACCGCCTCGACCAATTCACTGTAACCACTTCAATCATTTGTTAATAAGGATTTTTTATGCCTCAGTTAGACAGCGGTACCTTTCAGCAGGTCAAAGACCTGGTTTTGTCCGGCTATCATCTGAATGATATCCATGGTCTGGCTTGCCCGACTGCATTGCTTCCGGACGGCACAAATGTCGAAAGCCTTGAGCGCTTCTCTTTAGAGCGTTTCCGCTTCCGTGGCGCCATGGGCACAACCAGCATTGAAGACTTTGTCCGTTACTCAAAGGGATACGCCAGCGCAACCGAGAAAGCCCGCTGCTTTATCGATGCTGACAATATGACTGCCCGTTCCATCTTCAATATTGGCACGCTGGATAATCCTGGTCATGCGGACAACATTGCTTCGATCAGCCTGAAACAAACCGCTCCGTTCCGCGCACTTCTGCAGATCAACGGTCAGCGACTGAAACAGAAGCAGATCGCTGAATGGTTGGAAGACTGGAGCGATTACCTTTTGGCGTTCGATGCGGAAGGCGGGGCCATGCAAATTTCCCAGGCTGCTCAGGCGGTCCGTCGTATCACTATCCAGCAGGCAACTCAGCAGGATCACGAAGACGGTGATTTCAGCGGTAAAAAATCCCTCATGCAGAGCGTTGAAGCCAGTAGCAAAGACGTTATGCCTGTGGCGTTTGAATTTAAATGCGTACCGTATGAAGGTCTTTCCGAACGCCGTCTCAGCCTGCGTAACAGCCTGCTGACTACCGATGAGCCATGTTTTGTTCTTCGTATTGTCCAGCTGGAGGCGCAGGAAGAAGCTATTGCCAATGAATTCCGTGATCTGCTGATCGAGAAATTCGACGGCGACACAGTTGAAACTTTCATCGGTAATTTTAAAGCGTAATTTCTCAGCCTTAATAACCCCGGCTACGGGGTTATTAGTGAAGCGTAATTCCTTTAAATATCTCCATCCGGAGAGGGATTCGTACAACCAAAAATCGCCGCAGGTGCAGCTGCAAATATGGAGAAGATTCTATTATGAGTTATATACTGACACTTTCTGGCAAGAAGTTTAATTTCATTAACCCGACAGCTGGCGATGTTGATATTGAAGATATCGCAAACGCTCTGTCTAACATTTGTCGCTTTGCTGGCCATCTTCCAGAGTTCTACAGCGTTGCCCAGCATTCTGTCTTAGCGAGCCAAATTGTACCGCCTGAGTTTGCATTTGAAGCCCTGATGCATGATGCGGCTGAAGCGTATTGCCAGGATGTACCGGCACCGCTTAAAGCCCTGCTTCCTGATTATCGCCGTATTGAAGCCCGCGTTGATGGTCTGATTCGTACTGTCTTTGATTTACCCGCAGAAATGTCGCCTGTTGTGAAGTATGCAGATCTCACAATGTTAGCGACCGAACGCCGCGATCTGGAAATTGACGACGGCACCGAATGGCCATGCCTTAAAGGGATCCCCACCAGCGATATTATTCAGATCATTCCACTTCGCCCTGGTCAGGCCTACGGACTGTTCATGACCCGCTTTAACGAACTGATGGAGCTGCGCGCATGCAACAACATATGAAAGTAAAAGAATTGGTCACAGCGGCACACATAGCAGCGTCAGACCTTCCACCAGCAGAGGCACAGTTAATGCGTGAAGTCGCCACCAGACTGGATGTGACCTTTGTTGCCCTAAGTGAAGCTCTGGATCAGCGCGTCACCCTTATGGCAGAGAACGAAATTTTACGCGGGGAGAAATCGCAATGAACGAACAAACTAAAGTTAAACACCTCCATTTCTACGGTGCCAGCGACGATTTGCTGGAATGCGAAGGCGCGATCCGCGAGGAGATTGGTTGCTACAACTCTCCAGGCATCTATCACCTCAAATCCGCCGAGGGTGAAATTCAGGTGGTCGGTTATTACCTCGACAGCGGGCTGTGGAGCATCGGCATCAGTCAGGTTGCCGAAGATACGCCGCTGCCAGCGTGGCCCGTCTCTTACGCCATGCATGAGCGTGGTTATAGTGTCCAGCTCACCATCTCAGTGCCGGACGACACCATTCTGGTTTTGTCAGAGGAAGATGAATGAGCATTACCCTGCATAACGCCGACTGCTTCGATATTTTTCCCACGATTGCCAGCGGTTCCGTAGACATGGTGTGTGCGGATATTCCCTACGGTACCACGCAGTGCTGCTGGGATTCGGTGCTTGACCTCAAGGTGATGTGGCATGAACTGTACCGCATCGCCAAACCGTCGGCGGCAATTGTCCTGTTTTCGGCTCAACCGTTTACCGCTGTGCTGGTCGGCAGCAACCTGGCGGACTGGCGATCCGAGTGGATTTGGGAAAAAGGCAACGCCACCGGCTTCCTTAATGCCAAAAAACAGCCGTTGCGTGCCCATGAAAATATCGAGGTGTTTTATCGTCGCCAGCCGACATATAACCCGCAGTTTACCCATGGCCATGCGCGCAGAACATCGAAGCGCAAAACCGTCAATTCGGAGTGCTACGGCAAAGCGCTGACGCTGACTAAGTATGACTCAACCAGCCGGTACCCACGCGATGTGCAGTTTTTCTCGAGTGACAAGCAAATCGGTAATTTCCATCCAACCCAGAAGCCGCTGGCACTGGTTCAGTACCTGATCGAGACCTACAGCAACCCCGGCGATACGGTGCTGGATTTCACAATGGGAAGCGGTACCGCAGGAGTAGCCTGCCTGCGTATCGGGCGCTGCTTTATTGGCATTGAGAAAGACACCTCAATATTTCAGGTCGCGCGTCATCGTATAGGGATTAAGCAGGAGCATGCAGCATGAAGATCCGCTGTTTTTCAAACTTCATAAATGGGTGCTGTTCAAGAAAGAGCTTCACCCATATCAATCCCTTAACGGGCTGCAGCCAACTATTATTTTCCACTATGGGTGTAATGGCTGCGGCAAGACCAGAACAGAGACCCGTGAAGAGGGTTACTGGCATTCTTTTAAACCATCAGATTTGGAGCACATGTAATGAACCACCTTATGATAGACCTCGAAACCATGGGCAATAAGCCTACTGCGCCAATTGTCGCGATCGGCGCTGTGTTTTTCGACCCGAAAAACGGCGAGCTGGGCGCCGAGTTCTATGTGGCCGTCAACCTCGCCAGCGCCATGGATCAGGGTGCTACCCCTGACGGTGACACGATCCTGTGGTGGCTGAAGCAATCAGCGGAGGCTCGCGCTGCTATTTGTACCGACGATACGAGAAGCATTACCTTTGCTCTCTCCGAGTTGAGCTCATTTATCAGTCGTAACTCTGACAACCCACGCTATCTGAAAGTCTGGGGTAATGGTGCCAACTTCGACAACGTGATTTTGCGCTCAGCCTATGAACGTGCCGGCCAAACCTGCCCATGGCAATTCTGGAACGACAGCGACGTGCGCACTATGGTACTGCTTGGCAAAGAACTTGGATTCGACCCAAAGCGCAATATGCCATTTGATGGTGTAGCCCACAACGCACTAGCCGATGCCCGCCACCAGGCAAAATATGTGTCAGCAATTTGGCAGCGCCTGCTGCCCACCAGCACCGAAGAATAAACCTAAACGCCCGGGTGCAGCCGGGCTATGGAGAATCCATGAATACTTTGTTTTTCCTTATGGCTGAGTTCAACACCCCAAATATTGAGCTTTCTGCGGTATGTCAGAAGTATTTCGGCATGAGCCAAGCAACAGCAGAAGCAAAAGCCAATGCATGTCTTTTACCTGTTCCAACCTACCGTGTGGGAACCTCTCAGAAAGCAAAGCGTTGCATCAATATACAAGACCTTGCTGAGTACATTGACAATCGACGCGAAGAGGGACGCAAAGAGTGGGAATCAGTCAGGACGAACAAACAGAAAAACAATTAGAAAAAAACCCGCCAAATGGCGGGTTTTTCAGGATCCTGTAAGTTGAGATTCATCACCTAGAAGGGGTTGAGGTACACAATAATTATTTTTGAATCTCAGATTCTTTGGTCGTACTTCATCAGAAATATCGAAACCGTTCAAAATCCTAACAAACGAAGCCTCAGGCATATCGTCGTGGACGCTTATTTCTCCAGACGTTTGCTTACGGACCATGTTGTCTACACGCCAAATCACCGCTTCCGCATACACGACATAACTCGGATGCTTAATAAATCGATGGTCACCAGCATCTAGGACGCACGCATCATCATGCGGGACGCCTTCCTTTATGCTGGAAATATTGACAACAAGAACGCAATAACAGTCATTTACAGGATAGTAAACGGGATCATTACATATAACATGTAAATGATTGCATGGCCCTGTGGGCGCCAAGACAGTACCTTTCCTGTAAGGCTGATATTGCGTCATAATAATTGAGAAGAAAACGCCTTGAGTTGTTGAGATTCTTCCATGCTCTGAAGGATGCGATCTGCTTCATCTTCCTTTTTGCCTTCCCTAAGAAGCATCTCTTTCAGATCAATTGGTACTCTTGAATTGCCTGGATCATGCCATTCAGGACATACTGTTTGAAGATGAGTCATGTTTGCAAGGTCAAACCGATTCATATGTCCATACTGAGAATAAATCTCATCGAGAATACGAACATCAGCCCGGCTCAACTCATCGAAAAACTCATCTGCGTCCATTTCACGAGGATCAGAACACAGCACAACATCATGCCCATTGGTCTCAATCAGTTCATACCAATATTCACCAAATCCTTCCCCCCGACCTCTGATGAGATTCAAGGTGTTAGACATCACAGGGCCGAATTTCATAGAGTATAAACTATCCTCTCCGATCATTCTGCCATGCTTCAGGATTGATTTTCTGTTTGCAAGGTATAACAACTTCATAAGCTTCAAATATGCCATGCGCCCACCGCGTTTAAGCAGCAAGTATGCAGCCATTTGAGCTACTTTTTCTTCGCAAAACATAAGGGAAACCTCGATACCAATCGCATATCTCAAAAGCCAACTAGTCTAGCTGGCGAGCCAATACCTAGTGCCTATCTATTATTTTCAGTCACCGCTGCAAAATTGTGCTCATTAAGCGAATACAACGGAGGTTGTTTGGAGCAAAGTCTATAACCGCAGTTATGATTGGTCAATCAGATACGGATACAAATGATGCGGTATGAATAGATATGAATAGAAAAGTTACGACAACAGGTTCCCAATAGAACCCCATGATACACAAAACCCACCTATTTTACTGAACTATCCGTCCTATCGAGCATTGGCGCAATGGAGAAACGGTGTGCAGGAAAAGCGGTCTGGTGTTCTGACGACATGGCGAAGTTATAAGCATCTGGTGGAAAAGGGGCGCTACTATAGCACAAAGAAAAGCCGGAGGCGCAGCGCCTCCGGTGTACTTTAGAACGTCATGCTCAGCTGAGCCCCCGCGCCCCAGGTTTCGTCTTCACCGTACAGGCCCATCAGGTCAACATGCACGGTATTAAACGGCGCGAAACCGACACCACCGGTAAAGACGTTGCTGTCGTTCCCTTTCATATCCGCACGATAACCGGCACGCACCGCCAGCCAGCTGAGCGGAGTTACTTCAGCGCCGACCCCAACATACTGCGACGTATCTTCGCTCTTAAAGCCTTTGGTTTCGGTCAGATCGCCATCGGCGGTCAGGGTCACCAGATCGTTGTGCCAGGCGGCGCCCGCGGTCACCAGCGGACGAATCTGGTAGGTGTCTTTATAGCTCACCACTTCCCCCGTACGCCCGTTGCGAATGCGGACATCTTTGGTGTCGATATCGCGCGACATCAGGTTTTGCCCGCTCACGCCGACCGTCCAATGTTCGCCTAAGTCAGCGGCAATACCGGCATCGACGTTGAAGCCCGTGTCGTCCGTGCGGTAGCGGCTGTCGTTCCACTTATTACTGTCGTAATCGTAGATTGAGGTGGTGTAGTTGTAGACCCAGGTTTTCTGCAGTTTTGGCGTCACGCCCACGGAAACCGGAACGCCGCCGAGGTCAAACTGACGCGCTACGGCAATACCGTAGTCGGAGACAATTGCCGCCCGGCCAGACGCCGTTGAGTTAAGGTTTTTGGTAATCTGGTCCGTGCCCCTCAGTGCAGCGTCCAGAGCAACGCCGGCAGCCACCACATTGCTTCTTTGAATACCGCGCAGATAATCAATATCCTGCTGGTCGATAGACGAACTTACCCGGCCATGGGCATAGCCTTTCGCCATAAAGGCCACGGAAAGCACATCGTTAGGGATACTCACGGCGAGGCCTGCTCCTGCCGTCGCGCGAGCGGTTTTGCCCTTAAGATAGTCCAGCTCATCGGCCAGATCTTTGGCCGCGCCCTGGAACTGGTTGATTGAGCCTAAAGGATTAGTGATGACCTGAATTGGCGTAAGGTTATCAACCACATCCTTATAGTGATTGATTTTGTCGTTGATGGTATCAATCTCATCCTGAAGATTGTCCTCATCCGTTACCTGCACCCCAACGGACGGTAAAATGACCGTCACGTCATCGTCCGGTTTTGCCTTTGCCAGCAGCGCTGGGTTAATTAACGCCCCGCTACCATAATTGCCCGAAGCAACGCCGGTGCCGCCCATGGCGTCGCTTCGTGATTCTGTCCAGGTATTGGCTGCTCCCGCCTGATTTGCCATAAACAAGGAGACAGCGATGCTAACCACCGAAAATTTAAAATGTTTTTTCACAGTATGCTCGTCTTATAGTCTGTTATGAAATAACCCCTGTCTGTTATCCCCCAAACAGGCGCGAACTATTGCTGTGAATAAAGATAAAAAGACCCGCTAATTCATTCCCTAAGTAAAACTTCCTTACGGCCTGTTGTAATTTGTGACGGCCCTCAATATTTATAGAAGAGGAAATTATTTTTTCCCAGGTTTTCCATTATGCGGCCCGAAAAACTGCGGTGGATGGTCCACCCAGCGGTCTTCCCGCGTGGCGGCATAGACCGGGTTGAGCGGATAGTAGATGCGGTTGTGCTTCTTGTTGGCTTCCCCCACAACCAGCAACCGCACCTCTTCTTCCGTGTTGTTGATAAAGGTATGGCAGACGCCGGTTCCGGCGGGAAAGCCCACGCTGTCTCCTGGTTCTAGTTTCCACAAATAGCCATTAATCCAGGCTTCGGGATAACCTTCAAGTACATAGATAAACTCTTCTTCGTCACTTTCCGCATGGGGATAGGATGTCCGACGCCCCGGCGGTAAACGCTCATGGTGAATGCCAATGCGCCTGAGGCCGAGGCTGCGCGCCAGCGGCGATCCGATGGAAAAAAGCTCGTTACTGTCGGGGTAGGTGGCGTCATCGGGCCCTTCTACGTCGCGCCAGTGCTTGATACAGTCTGGTTTTTTCATGGTTGTATTCCCGGTTTGCGATGCGTCAGGTATAGCACAGCCTGGCGGATATCGGTGTTTTTACCAGAACATGGTAAAGTGAGGGTTTTACGTCCCAGAACATCCGAGGTGCTATATGGATAAGTCCACAAAAGAGCTGTTAGCGCAGGCCGAAAAGCTGTGCGCGCAACGCAATGTGCGCCTGACCCCGCAGCGCCTTGAAGTCCTGCGTCTGATGAGCCTGCAGCAGGGTGCCATCAGCGCATATGACCTCCTCGACCTGCTCCGCGAAAGCGAGCCGCAGGCTAAACCGCCGACGGTGTATCGCGCGCTGGATTTCCTGCTGGAACAAGGGTTTGTGCATAAGGTCGAATCCACAAACAGCTATGTCCTCTGCCATCTTTTCGATCAGCCAACGCATACATCGGCCATGTTTATCTGCGATCGTTGCGGCGTGGTGAAAGAAGAGGGAGCGGAGGGCGTAGAGGATATTATGCATACGCTGGCGGCAAAAATGGGTTTTGCCCTGCGTCATAACGTGATTGAAGCACACGGGTTGTGTTCTGAATGCGTTGAGGTGGAAGCCTGTCGGCATCAGGATGCGTGTCAGCACGATCACTCAATCCTGGTGAAGAAAAAGCCGCGTTAAGGGCAAAAGAAAAGGCGGCTTAGAGCCGCCTGTGTGGGTTATTCAGCGTTACCAGCGGTAGTCGTTACGGGTTTCCCAGTCTTTGACTTCATTTTCTGCCTGATCTTTCGCGTAGCCGTAACGTTCCTGAATTTTACCGACAAGCTGATCGCGTTTACCTTCAATGACGGTCATATCGTCATCAGTCAGCTTACCCCACTGTTCTTTCGCTTTACCTTTGAACTGCTTCCAGTTGCCGCCGATTTCGTCTTTATTCATCATCGTGTCCTCTTAGTTAAGCGTCGGGTCGTAACGTCCGTTACGTTCTTTTCTGCTGGACGTGATAATTATTGTAGTTAAGGATTCGGCAGTTGATTTCATATTCGGAATCTTTAACCGTCACGATATATCGTGACGGGAAGGAAGCCAGGTATTATTTTGCCAGTGACGATGCCAGATAAAAGCAAGCGACAGGCCGCGCAGGGAGAGGAATACCGCAAGCGCCAGCCACAAACCGTGATTACCCAGCCAGGGAAGCGTCAGCAGCGTCAGACCAAACCCCGCCGCCGCGACCGCCATACTATTACGCATTTCCGCCCCGCGCGTCGCACCGATAAACATGCCGTCCAGCAGATAACACCAGACACCTACCACCGGCAAGATCACCTGCCAGACGATGTAGTGATCCGCAAGTTCGCGTAAAGACGGGATCGAAGTGAGTAATGCAATAATGTCGCGCCCAAAGCAGGCGTAAATCAGTGCGAATGCCAGCGCGACCAGGCCCGACTGACGGCATGCCGCGCGCCATACTTCACGAAGCTGGCCACTTTCACGCGCACCGTACGCCTGCCCTGAATGCGCCTCAACGGCGTAGGCGAAACCGTCCAGCGCGTAGGCGGTAAACGTCAGCAATGTCATCAGGACCGCATTCACCGCGACAATCTCAGGCCCAAGGCGGGCACCAAAAACCGTCAACGCGCCAAAACAGAGCTGTAGCAGAAGCGAGCGCAGCATGATGTCACGGTTGAGCGCCAGCAGTTTACGGATATTGCCGCGCCATGCGGTTTTCAGCATTACGAGGGATATCCCGCGCAGGACCAGTACGCGCCAGACCATCCACAGCCCAATGAATAAGGTTCCGTATTCGGCAATTGCCGTCGCCAGTGCCGCCCCGCGCACGTCCATATGCAGGCCTATCACCAGCCAGAGATCGAGCGCGATGTTAAGCAGGTTTCCCACGACCAGTAAAATTACGGGCGCACGGGCGTACTGCACGCCCAGTAGCCACCCCAGCAGAACGAGATTCGCCAGCGAGGCAGGCGCGCTGAGCCAGCGGATTTCCAGGAAGCGACGCGCCTGCTCCAGTACCGCCTCGCTGCCGCCAACAACATGGAGCGCAAGGTCTATCAGGGGCGTGCGCAGTAAAACAATGAGCGCCCCCGCGCCAAGCGCCAGGATCAGCGGCTGCACCAGCGCGCGCGCCAGACGTAACGGGTCTTTTGCACCATACGCCTGTGCCGTGAGCCCGGTAGTGCTCATCCGCAAAAAGAGCAGCAGCATAAACAGGAAGCTGGTTGCGGTTGCGCCAATCGCCACGCCGCCAAGATAAACAGGGGAATCGAGATGGCCAATAACGGCCGTGTCGACCAGACCCAGCAAGGGCACGGTGATATTGGAAAAAATCATCGGCAGGGCAAGACGCCACAATGCCTTATCAGATGCCGTCAGCAGTGACATGAGAGATACCGGCAAGGGTAAATGAAGCAGGCTACAGCGGAAGCGTAGCCTGTCAGGAAGTGATTACAGCCATTCGCCGTTACGAATCACGCCAACAGCCAAACCTTCAATAGAGAAGCTCTGTTCGCGGAGATCGACCACAATCGGAGTGAATTCGCTGTTTTCGGGCAGCAGCTGAACGGTGTTACCCTGTTTTTTCAAACGCTTAACGGTCACTTCGTCATCAATACGCGCGACCACCACCTGGCCGTTACGTACATCCTGCGTTTTGTGAACGGCCAGCAGATCGCCGTCCAGGATACCGATGTCTTTCATGGACATCCCGCTGACGCGCAGCAGGAAATCAGCGCTCGGTTTGAACATGCCAGGATCGACCTGGTAGTGACCTTCAATATGCTGTTGTGCCAGCAGCGGTTCACCTGCAGCAACGCGGCCTATCAGCGGAATGCCCGTCTCTTCTTCCACCAGCAGGCGGATACCACGCGACGCGCCTGACACAATCTCAATCACACCCTTACGCGCCAGCGCTTTCAGGTGTTCCTCGGCAGCATTCGGAGAACGGAAACCCAGACGCTGCGCGATTTCCGCGCGCGTGGGTGGCATACCCGTCTGGCCGATATGATCCCGAATGAGATCAAACACCTCTTGCTGCCTGGTCGTTAATGCTTTCATTCCGCCCCCTGGGTGTATATACAGTTATGCTGTGAGTATATACAGTCAAAGGCGATTTTGGAACCAAAAACTGCACAAAAAACCAGGGACTTAATTATTCCTCGAGGCTCATCGGAAATGTGACCAAAGCAGCGTGACCCAGGTAATGGCTGCTGTGATAATCGCCAGCAGGACAGCGGCGGAGCCCATATCTTTCGCGCGGCCAGAAAGCTCGTGGAAATCAGAGCCGATCCGGTCGACCACGGCCTCAATAGCGCTATTGAGAATTTCCACTATCATCACCAGAAGTACGGAACCGATGAGAAGCACGCGGGTAATGGCATCTACATCAAGGAAACAGGCGATGATAACCGCGACGATAGCGGCGACACCTTCCTGGCGAAAAGCGGCTTCATTAACCCAGGCGGCACGGAAACCTTTCCATGAATAACCGGCAGCTTTGATGATACGCGTTAACCCAGTGGTATTATTGGCCATTAAAAGAACCTTTTTTAAAAAAGAGCGTCAGTAACAGAAGGCGTAGCGCGTTGCGCTGCCGCCTGAAGTATGACGGGTAACAACAGAAATTTTGCGCGCTTTCTGTTATCCTTGCGCCGCAATTGCATTATTAACCAGAGGCTTTACATCGTTTATGTCCGGCTGGCCACGAATTTACTACAAATTACTTAATTTACCATTAAGCATACTGGTAAAAAGCAAGTCTATCCCAGCAGAACCCGCGCTGGAACTGGGGCTCGATACGTCGCGCCCTATTATGTATGTTTTGCCTTATAACTCGAAGGCAGACCTGCTGACACTTCGCGCCCAGTGTCTGGCGCATGATTTACCCGACCCGCTTGAACCGCTGGAAGTTGACGGCACTTTGCTGCCGCGCTACGTGTTCATTCATGGCGGGCCGCGCGTGTTTACCTATTACACACCGAAAGAAGAGTCCATCAAGCTGTTCCACGACTATCTCGACCTGCACCGCAGCAATCCTGACCTGGATGTGCAGATGGTGCCGGTATCGGTGATGTTTGGCCGCCGTCCGGGCCGCGAAAAAGGCGAAGAGAACCCGCCGCTGCGCATGCTTAACGGCATCCAGAAGTTCTTCGCGGTCTCCTGGCTGGGACGCGACAGCTTTGTGCGCTTCTCCCCTTCCGTCTCCCTTCGCCGAATGGCGGACGAGCACGGCACCGATAAGATCATCGCGCAAAAACTGGCGCGCGTGGCGCGTATGCACTTCGCCCGTCAGCGCCTGGCGGCCGTAGGGCCACGTCTCCCTGCGCGTCAGGATCTGTTCAACAAGCTGCTGGCCTCCAAAGCAATCGCCCGCGCCGTTGAAGACGAAGCGCGCAGCAAGAAAATTTCCCATGAGAAAGCCCAGCAGAACGCCATTGCGCTGATGGAAGAGATCGCAGCGAACTTCTCTTACGAGATGATTCGTCTTTCCGATCGTATTCTCGGCTTTACCTGGAACCGCCTTTATCAGGGCATCAACGTACATAACGCCGAACGTGTGCGGCAGCTGGCGCACGATGGCCATGAGATTGTCTATGTCCCCTGCCACCGCAGCCACATGGACTACCTGCTTCTCTCCTACGTGCTCTATCATCAGGGGCTGGTACCGCCGCACATTGCCGCCGGTATTAACCTGAACTTCTGGCCAGCCGGTCCGATCTTCCGCCGCCTGGGTGCGTTCTTTATTCGTCGCACCTTCAAGGGCAACAAGCTCTACTCCACCGTGTTCCGCGAGTATCTGGGCGAGCTGTTCAGCCGCGGTTATTCCGTAGAGTACTTCGTGGAAGGGGGACGTTCCCGTACCGGTCGTCTGCTCGATCCGAAGACCGGCACGCTGTCGATGACCATTCAGGCGATGCTGCGCGGTGGAACCCGTCCGATTACGCTGGTGCCAATTTACATTGGCTATGAGCACGTGATGGAAGTGGGCACGTACGCCAAAGAGCTGCGTGGTGCGACCAAAGAGAAAGAGAGCCTGCCGCAGATGCTGCGCGGCCTGAGCAAGTTACGCAACCTGGGTCAGGGCTACGTAAACTTTGGCGAGCCGATGCCGCTGATGACGTATCTGAACCATCATGTTCCGGATTGGCGCGAGTCTATCGATCCTATCGAAGCGGTTCGTCCGGCCTGGCTGACGCCAACGGTGAACGGTATCGCGTCCGAGCTGATGGTGCGCATTAACAACGCCGGTGCGGCCAATGCCATGAACCTGTGCTGTACGGCGCTGCTGGCTTCCCGTCAGCGTTCCCTGACCCGTGAACAGCTCACGGAGCAGCTGGACTGCTACCTGGACATGATGCGCAACGTACCGTACTCGGTTGATTCGACAGCGCCTTCTGCTACCGCCAGCGAGCTTATCGATCACGCGTTGCAGATGAATAAGTTTGAAGTCGAGAAGGACACGATCGGCGACATCATCATTCTGCCACGCGAGCAGGCGGTGCTGATGACGTACTATCGCAACAACATCGCCCATATGCTAATGCTGCCGTCGCTCATGGCGGCCATTATCACCCAGCATCGCCGCATTTCACGTCAGGAGCTGTTGCGTCACGTTGAGACGCTCTACCCGATGCTGAAAGCGGAGCTGTTCCTGCGCTGGAGCAAGGAAGAGCTGGCCGTTGAGCTGGAAAAACTGACGGAAGAGCTGCGCCGTCAGGGGCTGATCACCGTTGCGAACGACGAGCTGCACATCAATCCGTCACGCTCCCGTACTCTGCAACTGCTGGCGGCCGGTGCGCGCGAAACGCTGCAGCGCTACGCCATTACGTTCTGGCTGCTGAGCGCGAACCCGTCTATCAACCGCGGTACGCTGGAGAAAGAGAGCCGGACGCTGGCACAGCGCCTGTCCGTTCTGCACGGCATTAACGCCCCGGAATTCTTCGACAAGGCGGTCTTCAGCTCGCTGGTGCTGACGCTGCGTGACGAAGGCTTCATCAGCGATACGGGCGATGCCGAGCCGGAAGAGACGCTGAAGGTTTACCAGATGCTGGCTGAGCTGATTACGTCGGACGTGCGTTTGACGATTGAGAGCGCGACGCAGGGCGAGTGATGTGAAAAAGCCGGGTGGTGTTTCACCTTGCCCGGCCTGACGTTCTGCATAACAGAAAGGCCCGGTAAGCGCTAACGCTACCGGGCCTTATTTTTGAGCCTTATTAAATCACCGTATTCAGCTCAGAAGCGTAAAGGCAATCATCCCGACAATCGCACCCGTCGTGCCGAGGATGGTTTCCATCAGCGTCCAGGTTTTCAGGGTTTGCGCTTCGGTCGCGCCGGTAAACTTACCGAACAGCCAGAAGCCAGCATCGTTAACGTGCGAGACGACAATCGAACCGCCCGCGATACAGATAGACAGCGCGGCCATCTGCGCACCAGAGTAGTTGAGCTGTTCAATCACCGGCATCACCAGACCCACGGCGGTTAAGCACGCGACGGTCGCGGAACCCTGAATGATACGCACCGCCGCAGCCAGCACGAAGCAGGTTACCGCAATCGGCAGACCCATCCCGGTCAGCGCTTCACCCAGAGCCGGGCCCACGCCGGAATCCACCAACACCTGCTTGAACACGCCACCGGCACCGATCACCAGCAGGATAATCCCCGCAGGCTGCAGCGCCGCACCGCAGATCTCCATCACGCGGTCTTTCGGCATACCCTGGCGCATCGCCAGGCCGTAAATCGCCACCAGACACGCCACCAGAATCGCCGTGAACGGATGGCCGATAAACTCAAACCATTCGTACGCGGTAGAACCGACCGGCACAAAGCGCGCGGCGATGGTTTTCAGGCCCACCAGCACCAGCGGCAGCAGGATCAGCGACAGGCTAAAGCCGAAGGACGGCATTTTGCCTTCGCCAAGGTGCGGCTCGGTGATGTCGTCAGGAATGTGCAGCTCAACGTAACGGCTGATGAAGTTGCCCCACAGCGGACCGGCGATAATCATTCCCGGGATCGCAGCGCACAGGCCAATCAGGATCATCCAGCCAAAATCGGCGTGCATCTGTGAGGCCAGCAGCATCGGCGCAGGTCCAGGCAGCAGAAACGCTGCCGCCGCCGCCACGCCCGCAAACAGTGGAATAACCAGCTTCACGAGGTTAGTGCCGGTATGGCGCGCCATTGAGAACGCGACGCTGATGAGCAGCACCACCGCCACTTCGAAGAACAGCGGCAGCGCGCAAATCAGACCGGCCAGGCCAATCGCGTAGTGCGCGCGGCTGTGACCGAAGGATTTGAGCATCTTGACGGCAATCTGGTCGACCGCGCCCGTCTCATGCAGGATCTTGCCAAACATCGCGCCCAGCGCGACCACAATCGCCAGGAAGCCCAGCGTGCCTCCCATCCCTTTTTCCATCGTCGCGGCGATCTTGTCGAGCGGCATACCGGAAAAGAGACCTGCACCAATAGAAACCACCATCAAAGCAACGAAGGCGTGCATACGCGCCTTCATCACTAAAAACAGCAGCAGCAAAACCGAACCCACTGCTGTCAACACTAGCGTTAATGTACTCAAAACTTACTGCCTTTTATTAATGACCTCGATGGTGCTGGCTACAACACCCTCCAGTGACTGATCGATATCAACCACTAAGACGTCTTTTTCGTCTTCACCCGGCTCCTGCAGCGCGTCGAACTGCGTGACCAGCATCTGGGTTTTGAAGAAGTGACCTTTGCGCGCCTTCAGACGGCTTTCAATCACTTCGAAATCGCCCTTCAGGTAGATAAAGGAGAGGTTTGGGTTGCCGTCGCGCAGCAGATCGCGGTAGGTTTTTTTCAGCGCGGAGCAAACAATCAGGGAAACTTTGTTGGTACGCTGCATCGCAAAGGCGGCATCGTTCAGCGCCTGCAACCACGGTTTGCGGTCGTCGTCGTTCAGCGGTTCGCCGGAGGCCATTTTCATAATGTTGCTGCGGGGATGGAGGAAGTCACCATCAAGAAACGCAGCCTGAAGTTGATGCGCCACTTCGCTCGCCACGGCAGATTTACCGCTACCGGACACGCCCATCAGGACGTAAACGTGGTGATCGTGATTAGTCGTGCTCAAAGGGTGTCCCTCAGTCAATTGTTACGGGTAACAGTTATCGGTAACATTGTCCTGCCGGGGCAAAAGAGAAGCAATATCCAAACGTGCGCGAAGTAAATAAGTGTGACCTACTTCAAACTTGTCAGCTCAAATAGATCCACCCGGTGACAAGGTGAAACCTAAATCTAACATTTTAGGGGTAACCGCTTCGCCACGAATACGCGCCAGCAGGCGTTCTGCGCCAATGCGGCCCATACGCTCACGCGGTGTCAGAACGCTCGCCAGACGCGGCTCCATCACCTGACCAATATCGTGGCCGTGGAAGCCAGCAATCGCCATATCCTCAGGGATCTTCAACCCCAGACGCTGGCATTCGAACGCTGCACCGACCGCAAGGTCATCGTTGGTACAGAAAATACCGTCCAGTTGCGGATACTCGCGTCGTGCCTGACGCATCAGCTCAATACCCGAGGTGTAAGATGAGGACTGCTCCACCATCACGCTGTACGGGGTTAAGTTCGCGTCGAGCATCGCCTGCTCGTATCCCTTCTGTTTGATGATAGTACGTTCATCAAGACGCGCACCCAGATAAGCAATATGACGATGACCGCGGGCAATGATGGCCGCGGTCATCTGACGAGCCGCTTCAAAGTTATCGAACCCAACGGCGATATCGAGGCATGGCGACTGGCTGTCCATCAGCTCCACCACCGGGATACCGGCGACTTCAATCATTTTGAGCGTACGGGCAGTGTGGGTACGTTCGGTTAAAATCAGGCCGTCGATGTTCCAGGAAAGCATCGATTCAAGACGTTCTTCTTCCAGTTCCGGCTTGTACCCATAGTGGGCAAGCATGGTCTGGTAGCCAAAAGCATCGGTGACGCTTTCAATGCCGCGCAGAACTTCGGCGAAAACCTGGTTGGTCAGGGAAGGAAGCAGGACACCTACCGCACGGCTGGTCGCATTGGAGAGAATATCGGGTGCGCGGTTAGGGATATAACCCAGTTCATCAAGAGCGGCAGCAATCTTGCCACGCAACGCCACGGAAACCTGCTCCGGGTTACGTAAAAAGCGGCTGACCGTCATTTTGGTCACACCGACGCGATCGGCGACATCCTGAAGTACGGGGCGTTTCTTTTTCATCGTCCTGAGAAATCTTGAAGTGAGAGATTTGCTCAGTTTATCACGGACAAAGCTCAACCTTCCCCGTTTAAAGGGAAGGTTGAGAAATTATTTAGACCGGAGGCAGGTCAAACAGCAGGATTTCACTTTCGCTGTCGGCATGCACGGAGAGCGCCTGCTCATCCCAGATTGCCAGACCATCGGCGGTAGTGGCTTTGGTGCCGTTAATGGACACTTCACCTTTTACCACCTGGATCCAGACGCGGCGGTTGGCGGCAATCTGGTGCACAGACTGTTCGTCTTTTGCCAGCGCCCAGCGGTACAGCTCCATATCCTGATGCACCTTCAGGGAACCTTCACGCGCATCCGGGGAGAGCACCAGCTGTTTGCCCTGTTTCGCGTCGAAGCGGCGCTGTTCGTAGCGCGGCGTGATGCCGGTCTCTTCTGGAATGATCC
Organism: Enterobacter chuandaensis; assembly: GCF_039718975.1. Classification (NCBI taxonomy): domain Bacteria; kingdom Pseudomonadati; phylum Pseudomonadota; class Gammaproteobacteria; order Enterobacterales; family Enterobacteriaceae; genus Enterobacter; species Enterobacter chuandaensis. The sequence continues at coordinate 320,777 of NZ_CP097173.1, read as the reverse complement.
AGATTTGATACAGGTGCAGTTTTTCCGTTTTGCTCGGGTTGTACTCGGAGTGGCGCACCCCGGTACCCGCGCTCATAATCTGAAACTCGCCCGCCGGAACCTGCTCTTTGTTGCCCATGCTGTCCTGGTGCTCAACCGCCCCTTCCAGCACATAGGTCAGGATTTCCATGTCTTTGTGCGGGTGAGTACCGAAGCCCTGGCCTGCATCAATCACGTCGTCGTTAATCACGCGCAGTGCGGAGAAGCCCATGAAGTTCGGGTCGTAGTAGTCGGCAAACGAGAATGAATGCCATGAGTCCAGCCAGCCATGATTTGCGTGACCACGTTCGTTTGCTTTGCGTAAGTAGATCATTGTTTTCACCCTCAGTTCGTTTCGATGGAGTAAGTGTGGACGCAAACGGTCGGGGATCATAGAGGGTGAAAATTGACTCCTCTGTTCAAAAATTATGAATAAGTGCAGAGGAGCCGTTTTTGCTTATTTCGCTAGGGTTACCGTGGCAGGAGAAGCCTGCTCAAAGGCCCGCTCAAGGATTTCAAGGTTGGTCAGAACGTCAGATTCCTTGACGTAATTCGGTGCGCCGCTGGTGAGGGTTTCATACAGCGCATCGTAGACGCGACCATAGTCGCCGGTTTCCGGTTTCAGCTCTTCTTTGACCGTCACACCCTCATCGTTCACATACTCCAGCAAGCCCACGGAATCATCCGCCGCAAAGCCCGGTTCGCCCGGCATGATGTTGGCCTTCAGGCTGGTCTCCTGCTGGTCAATGCCATACTTAATGAACGAGCCTCTGGTGCCGTGAACGATAAATTTCGGGTAGTCGATTTTCACCAGATGGCTGGTTTTGACGATGGCTTTCAGGTCGCCGTAGAAAAGCTGCGCTTCAAAAGTGTCGTCCGGGTTGGCTTTATTGCGCAGGCTGCGGATGTCATACGCCACATGGTCCGGGCGACCAAACAGGGAGATGATCTGGTCCATGGTGTGTACGCCCAGACCATAGAACGAGCCGTCCTGCGGCAGACCGGGTTGGGTCTCCGCCACAGGGCGGTAGTAATCGAAGTGGCTTTCAATTTCCACGATGTCGCCCAGCCTGCCGCCCTCAATCGCTTTTTTCGCCGTCAGGAAACAGCTGTCAAAGCGACGGTTCTGATACGGGGTGACGGTCAGCCCTTTACTTTTCGCCAGCGCAAACAGCGCTTTCGCTTCGGCAATGGTCGGGGTGAACGGCTTTTCCACCAGCACGTTCTTACCCGCTTCGAGCGCGCGTTTCGCATAGTCAAAATGGCTGTCGGCATGGGTGCAGACAACCACCAGCTTTACCTGCGGGTCATTCAACACTTCATCAAGATCGCTGGTGAAGTGAATGTGGGAATACTGCGGAGACTGCTCTTCCGGCTTCGCGCTGCGGCGGTAGATGTGGGCGACGTGCCAGGTGTCTTTACGATGGAGGACATACGGAAGGTGGTAACGCGTCGTGCTTTTGCCAAATCCAATAAATGCGCAATGTAGTGTCATGGCTCAGTCCTTTTGGAAGGTTACTGAATCTAACCATAACAAAAAAAAAGCCAGCGAGAAGCTGGCTAAAGTAATACTGGAAGCAATGTGAGCAATGTCGTGCTTTCAGGTTCCCGTAGGGGTCTTCCTGAATGCAAAGCAATAATAATCATTCTCATTCGCACTTGTCCAATACTTTTTGCAAAAAATAGCGGTTGACTCAAATTTTAAAGTCATTGATGTTGGAGGGGACTTTTAACTAACTGAGGAACAAGGAATGAGTGAGATAGTGATACGCCACGCTGAACCGAGAGATTACGACGCCATTCGTCAGATCCACGCCCAGCCGGAGGTGTACCACAACACGCTACAGGTTCCTCATCCTTCAATAGAAATGTGGCAAATGCGGCTAGGCGAGCAGCCGGGCATTAAACAGCTGGTTGCCTGCATTGATGATATCGTGGTCGGCCACCTCACCATTGATGTCGCCCAGCGACCACGCCGCAGCCACGTTGCAGATTTCGGTATCTGCGTTGGCGCGCAGTGGCATAACCGCGGCGTGGCCAGCGCACTGATTCGCACCATGATCGATATGTGCGACAACTGGCTGCGCGTCGATCGCATCGAGTTAACGGTGTTTGTGGATAACGAACCGGCAATCGAGGTGTACAAAAAGCACGGGTTTGAGATTGAAGGCACCGGCAGGCGCTACGCCCTGCGCAACGGCGAGTATGTGGATGCGTATTATATGGCGCGTATGAAGTAGTTTGTTGCCGGGTGGCGGCTTCGCCTTACCCGGCCTACGTTCGTGCCGTTGTAGGCCCGGTAAGCGCAGCGCCACCGGGCAAAAAAATCAATACCCCGCCGTTAAATCATCCACCGAACGCGGGTCCGACGCCCCAAACAGCGCGCCGTCCGGCCCGACCATAATGCTCTGGGTGCTGCCCATCGCCTCTTTCACCGCCACCTTCTGTCCGCGCTGTTCCAGCAGCTTGATGGTGTCCGGGCTAAAGCCCTTCTCCACGCGCAGCTCGTCCGGCAGCCACTGGTGGTGGAAACGCGGAGCGTTGGTGGCTTCGGCGACGTTCATGCCAAAGTCGATGCTGTTCACCACCATCTGCAGCACGGTAGTGATAATCCGGCTGCCGCCCGGGCTGCCGGTCACCAGCCAGGTTTTACCGTCTTTCACCACGATAGTGGGCGACATGGACGACAGCGGACGTTTTTTCGGCCCGACCGCATTCGCATCGCCGCCGACCAGCCCGTAGACGTTCGGCACGCCCGGCTTGGCAGAGAAGTCATCCATCTCGTTGTTTAGCAGAATACCGCTGTTGCCCGCCACAATCCCGGTACCAAAGGTGGTATTCAGCGTATAGGTCACCGCCACCGCGTTGCCGTCTTTATCCACCACCGAGAAGTGGGTGGTCTGGTTGCTTTCATACGGTGCCAGCTTGCCGGGGCGGATCTCGCTCGACGGCTTAGCCTTGTTGATGTCGATTTCATCGGCAATGGATTTCGCATACGCCTTGTTGGTCAGCGCCTGCCACGGTACCTTCACGAAGTCCGGATCGCCGAGGTATTCCGAGCGGTCGGCGTAGGCGCGTTTTTCTGCCTCCGCCATCACCTGCATGGCATCCGCGCTGCCGAAGCCGAACTTGTGCATATCGAAGTTTTCAAGAATGTTGAGGATCTGCACGATGTGAATGCCCCCGGAAGACGGCGGCGGCATGGAGAAGACCTCGTAGCCGCGGTAGGTGCCGCTAATCGGCTCGCGCTCCACCGCCCTGTATTCCGCCAGATCCGCTTTGGTGATGAGCCCACCATTCTTTTGCATCTCTTGCGCAATCTGGTCAGCAATCGCCCCTTTGTAGAAGGCGTCCGGACCGTGCTCCGCAATCAGCTCCAGACTTTTAGCGAGGTTCTTCTGCACCAGCTTATCGCCCTTCTTCAGCGGCTCGCCGTCCTTCCAGAAGATCGCCTTGCTGTTTTCGTGATTGGGAATGACTTCACTGCCGTAGGTTTTGAGGTCGTCAGCCAGGGCGTCATTGACCACAAAGCCTTCCCGCGCCAGCTTGATGGCAGGCTGCACCACCTTGTTCAGCGGCATCGTGCCGTATTTTTCCAGCGCCAGCGAGAAGCCCGCAACGGTGCCCGGCGTGCCGGAGGCGAGATGCGAGGTCAGGGATTTCTTGCTGTCCGGGTTACCCTGGTCGTCGAGGAACATATCGCGGGACGCCTGAGATGGCGCCATTTCGCGGAAGTCGATGGCGGTAGTTTTGCCGTCTTTGGTGCGCAGCATCATAAAGCCGCCGCCGCCGAGGTTACCCGCCTGCGGGTGCGTCACCGCCAGCGCATAACCGACGGCGACCGCCGCATCCACCGCGTTACCGCCCTGCTTAAGAATATCGACGCCCACGTTAGTTGCCAGCGCATCCACCGACGCCACCATGCCATGGGTTGCCCGCACGGGATGAAAAACATCTTCCTCCACGCCGTAAGAGACCGGAGGAGCCGCTGGCGGGTTGGCCGCCACGGTAAATGTACCGCCTGCCATCAGCGCGGCGATGGCGACCCAGCGCAAAAACGTTGGTTTCATCATTATTGTTCTCCAGGTGAAGGGATCCATATTCCCCGCTTAAGCCTGGTTCACAACTCCTAAAAAATCATCGTCATGGTGAAATCAGGGTAAACTTAAGAGAGCCCTCAAGAGGAGGAAATGACAATGAAACGCTTGATGATTCTTGCGGCGCTGATCCCGTTTGCCGCGCTCGCACAGCCACTCAACACCATGAACAACCCGAACCAGCAGGGTTACGTTATCCCGAGCCAGCAGCGCATGCAGACCGAGATGATGAGCCAGCAACAGCAGCAGAAAGGGATGCTGAATCAGCAGCTGAGAACACAGACCCAGATGCAGCAGCAGAGCCTGCAAAACCAGATGAACGCCAACACCCAGCGCGTGCAGCAGGGACAGGTGCGCGAGCAGCCGTTGCCAAATGCAAACGGCGGAATGTTAGGGGGCGGGATGTCGCAAAGCAGCGGTCAGCAGCATATGCTGCCGACCCAGCAGAACGGCAGTATGCTCAATAAATAAACTTCGGCCCGATCTGGTCAATCGCATCGGTGCAGATGCTGTCCACGCCCCAGCGCAGCAGCTCGGCTGCGCGCTGGGGTTTGTTAACGGTATAGACCAGAATATGCAGACCCGCGTCTTTCAGCATTTTCACCCGTGCTTCATCCAACAGCTTGTGGTTCAAATGAATAGAGACGCAGCCTAAGCGGCCCGTTAGTTCGCGCCAGTCCTCACGCCACTCGTCCAGCAGCAGCCCGCGCGGCAGCTCAGGTACGGCCGCCTGTGCGGCTTCCAGCGCGTCGATGTCAAACGACGACAGCAGCGGCGCGGTCATCCCATCCCACAGCTCGCGCGCGGCCAGCGCAATCACTTTGCCCGTCAGCGGACCGGTGCCGGTGGTCGGTTTGATTTCGATATTGGCCATCATGCCGTGCTGGCGACAGCGATCGGCCACTTCCGCCAGCAGCGGCAGCGGTTCGCCTTTGAACTCGCCGCTGTACCAGCTTCCGGCGTCTACCTTCAGCAGATCGCGCCACGGCAGCTCGCCCGCCACGCCCCAGCCGTTGCTGGTGCGTTCGAGGTTGTCGTCATGCAGCAGGAAAATTTCACCGTCCTTCGAGAGCTTAGCGTCGAACTCAATCATCGTGTGGCCGTAGCGCGCGCCGACATCAATCGCCGCCAGGGTGTTTTCCGGGGCCAGCTTACCGCCGCCGCGGTGGGCGACGACGTGGGGATAAGGCCAGTTGCTCATACTCGTTGTCCTGTTTCACCGTCAAAAAGGTGCAGATGGTTTTCCGGCAGGTACAGCCACAGCGTGCTGCCCGCTTTCGGGCGCTCCTGATGTGCCAGACGCACCACCATTTTTTGCTCGCCCCAGCGCCCGTACGCCAGGTTATCTGCACCCAGCATCTCCAGCGTGTCCATCACCAGCGGCACGCCGCCGTCCGCCTGAGACGTTAAGCCAATATGCTCGGGGCGGATACCGAGCGTCATCTTACGCCCGGCGTAGCCACGATAGTACCAGTTGATCGGCAACGCCATCCCGCTTTCCAGCTCAAAGTGCGTGCCCGCGCTGCTGATGCGCCCCTCCAGCAGGTTCATCGCCGGGCTGCCGATAAAGCTCGCCACAAAGCGGGTGGCCGGTTTTTCGTAGACCTCCACCGGCGTGCCAATCTGCTCGGCGATGCCTTTGTTCATCACCATTACGCGCTGGGCGAGGGTCATGGCTTCGACCTGATCGTGGGTCACGTACAGGGAGGTGGTTTTCAGACGACGGTGCAGCTGCTGCAACTCAAGACGCATCTGCACGCGCAGCTTAGCATCGAGGTTAGACAGCGGCTCGTCGAACAGGAATACCGCCGGATCGCGCACGATGGCGCGCCCCATCGCCACGCGCTGGCGCTGGCCACCGGAGAGCTCGCGCGGGCGGCGCTTCAGCAGGCCGTCGAGTTCCAGAATGCGCGCGGCTTCTTTCACGCGCTCGTCGATATGGCCTTTGCCCATGCCGCGAATTTTCAGCCCCCAGGCCATATTCTCCTCCACGCTCATGTGCGGATAGAGGGCGTAGTTCTGGAACACCATCGCGATGCCTCTGTCTTTTGGCTCCATCTCGGTGACGCGCTGACGGTCAATCCAGATATCCCCGGACGTCACGCGCTCCAGCCCCGCCACCATGCGCAGCAGGGTGGATTTTCCGCAGCCGGACGGGCCGACCATGACGATGAATTCCCCGTCCGCCACGTCGAGCGTCAGCGGCTGAATCACCTGGGTTTTGCCGTCCCAGCTTTTGGTAACTGCCTGTAATTTTAAACCTGCCATCTTATTTCTCACTGTCCACTAAACCACGCACAAACGCACGCTGCATGGCTAAAACGATAACGACCGGGGGGATAAGGGTGAGCAGCATCGCCGCCATCACCTGGTTCCAGAGAGTGGTGCCTTCGCCGGTGGCGATCATGCCTTTGATGCCTGCTACGGCGGTGCCGAGGTTGACGTCCTGAATAATCAGCAGCGGCCACAGGTACTGGTTCCAGCCGTAGATAAAGGTGATCACAAACAGCGCCGCGAGATTGGTTTTCGACAGCGGCAGCACGATGTCGCGGAAGAAGCGCATCGGCGACGCGCCGTCGATGCGCGCGGCCTCAATCAGCTCGTCCGGCAGGGTCATAAAGAACTGGCGGAACAGGAAGGTGGCGGTCGCCGAGGCCATCAGCGGCAGGGTTAAGCCCGCGTAGCTGTCGAGCATCTTGAGGTTGGCGATCACTTCCACCGTCGGGAAGATACGCACTTCCACCGGCAGCATCAGGGTAATGAAGATCATCCAGAAGAACAGGTTACGCAGCGGAAAGCGGAACCAGACGATGGCGAAGGCCGAGAGCATCGACACGGTGATTTTGCCGACGGTGATGCCGAACGCCATGATGAAGCTGTTGAGCATCATCAGCCAGAACGGCGCGCTATTGGCACCCACGCCCTGGGTCCAGATGGTTTTCATGTTCTCAAAAAGATGCCCGCCTGGGATCAGCGTCATCGGCGTGTCGAACACCGCTTTGGTGTCCAGCGTGGCGGCGACAAACGCCACGTACAGCGGGAAGAGAATGACGATAATCCCTAAAATCAGCATGGTATGGCTGAAAATCGTCAGCCCGCGACGGTTCTCAATCATTGGTAGCGCACCTTACTTTCGACATAGCGGAACTGCACCACCGTGAGGATGATGACGAGGAACATCAGCACGACCGACTGGGCGGCAGAGGCGGAGAGATCCAGCCCCGCAAAACCTTCGCGGTAGATCTTGTAGATCAGCGTCGTTGTCGCCTGTACCGGGCCGCCTGCGGTCGCCGCGTCGATCACCGGGAAGGTGTCGAAGAAGGCGTACACGAGGTTAACCACCAGCAGGAAGAAACTCACCGGGGCGATCAGCGGCAGTGACAGCCTGAAGAAGCGACGAATGGGCCCTGCGCCGTCAATTGCCGCGGCTTCCACCAGCGAACGCGGAATGGACTGCAGCGCGGCAAAGAAGAACAGGAAGTTGTAGCTGATCTGCTTCCACACCGAGGCGAACACCACCAGGAACATCGCCTGACCGCTGTTCTGGGCGTGGTTCCAGTCAACGCCGAACTCTGCCAGAAAATGCGTAATCAACCCGCGTCCGGGGTTAAACAGGAAGATCCACAGCACGGCGGCGACGGCGGGAGCCACGGCGTAAGGCAGCAGCATCAGCGTCTGGTAAAGACGGCTGCCGCGCACCACGTAATCCACCAGCGCGGCGAAGAACAGCGAGGCAACAAGGCCGCTGACGGTTACGAGGGCGCTGAACTTCATCGTCGTCCAGAAGGAGTCCAGGTAGTAGCTGTCGTGGAACAGCGCAGTGAAATTGTCCAGCCCGACAAACTGGCTGGAAAGCCCGAACGGATCGACGCTTTGTACCGAGTACCACAGCGCTTCGCCCGCAGGCCAGATAAAGAAGATAACGGTGATGACCAGCTGCGGCGCGACCAGCAGGTACGGCAGCCAGCGGGAACGGAACACCGGACGGGATGAGGACATTGAGATTTGATTCCTGAACAATGCCGGGTGGCGGCTGCGCCTTACCCGGCCTACATGGGGCACATCGTAGGCCCGGTAAGCGCAGCGCCACCGGGCGTTTCAGCGATTACGATTTCGTCGACTGCTCAAAGCGGCGCAGCAGCTGATTGCCGCGCTCTACCGCAGAGTCCAGCGCCTGCTGTGGCGTTTTCTTCCCGGTCCAGACGCTTTCCAGCTCTTCATCCACGATGGTGCGGATCTGCGGCATGTTGCCCAGACGCAGGCCCTTGGTGAACGGCAACGGCGGCTTGTTCAGCATCTGACGCGTCGCGATATCTGCGCCCGGGTTCTTGCTGTAGAAGCCCTGCTCGCGGGTCAGGTCGTACGCGGCTTTGGTGATCGGCAGATAGCCAGTCTTCTGGTGCCACTCGGCGGCGTTTTCCGGCTTAGCCAGGAAGTCGAGGAACTCGGCCACCCCTTTGTAAGTGCCCTTATCTTTACCCTGCATCACCCACAGGCTCGCCCCGCCGATGATGGCGTTCTGCGGCGCGCCCTTAACGTCGGCGTCATACGGCATCATGCCCACGCCGTAGTTGAATTTGGCGTAGTGACGGATATCCGCCAGCGAGCCGGACGAGGCGGTAGTAATGGCGCAGTCGCCGTTGTAGAACTTCTCGGTGGATTCGTCCTTACGCCCGAAGTAGCTGAAATCGCCCTTCTTGTTGAGTTCTTCCAGCAATGCGATGTGCTTCACCTGCTCCGGCTTGTTGAACTCCAGCACCGCGTCGGTGCCGTCGAAACCGTTGTTTTTTGTCGCAACCGGCAGGCCGTGCCAGGCGCTGAAGTTTTCAATCTGGATCCAGCCCTGCCAGCCGCTGGCGTAGCCGCACTTCATGCCCGCCGCTTTCAGCTTCGCGGTATACTCGGCCAGGTCCTGCCAGGTTTTTGGCGGCTGTTCCGGATCTAAACCGGCTTTTTTGAAGGCGTCTTTGTTGTAGTACAGCACCGGCGTGGAGCTGTTAAACGGCTGGGACAGCAGATGGCCGGTTTTGGAATCGGTGTAGTAACCCGCTACGGTCGGCACAAACTGCGATTCGTCGAAGTTGATACCCGCCTCTTTGAACACTTCATACACCGGCTTGATGGCTTTGGAAGCCATCATGGTGGCGGTACCCACTTCGTAAACCTGTAACAGAGCCGGCGCGTTGCCGGTACGGAAGGCGGCGATGCCCGCACTCAGGCTCTGCTCGTAGTTGCCTTTGTACACCGGCACAATTTTGTAATCCGGGTGGGTGTCGTTGAAACGCTGCGCCAGGGAGTCAACCTCTTTACCCAACTCCCCTTCCATGGAATGCCAGAACGGAATGGTGGTCACAGCCATTGCGTTCGTCGCAAAAGCCAGACCCAGTGCCAGACCCAAAGCTGTGTGTCGTAACGATGTCATTGTCATCTCTCTTATTGTGCCGGATGCGCGATATCACGCGTTTTATGCTCGCGAGGTAACATGACATGCTCGAATGACAGAAAAATAACTGTTTGTTTACAGATAAGTGACAACAAAAGGTCAGCGGGATGATGGTTGTGTGAAGGGGGTTGGGTTAAAAAAAAGCCGGGTGGCGGCTTCGCCTTACCCGGCCTGGTCGATCCCGTAGGCCCGGTAAGCGTAAGCGCCACCGGGCGATACAGACGGCTCAGCCGCCTAAGTACGCGCTCCGCACCGCTTCGTTCGCCAGCAGTGCATCGCCGGTATCCTCCAGCACCACGCGGCCGTTCTCCAGCACGTAGCCACGGTCAGCAAGCTTCAGCGCCTGGTTGGCGTTCTGCTCGACGAGGAAGATGGTCATCCCCTCTTTACGCAGCTGCTCGATAGTGTCGAAGATCTGCTGAATGATGATCGGCGCAAGGCCGAGCGACGGTTCATCCAGCAGCAGCAGGCGCGGCTGGCTCATCAGCGCGCGGCCAATTGCCAGCATCTGCTGCTCGCCGCCGGACATGGTGCCCGCACGCTGGATGCGGCGCTCCCACAGGCGCGGGAAGAGTTCGTATACCCACTTGATGCGGGTCTGGTATTCATCCCGATGGGCGAAGAAACCGCCCATCGCCAGGTTCTCTTCCACCGTCATACGCGAGAACACGCGGCGCCCTTCCGGCACAATCGCCACCGCCTCGCGCATGATTCTGGCGGTCTGCCAGTCGGTAATGTCTTTGCCATCAAACACAATCCGCCCGCTGGTGGCGCGCGGGTCGCCGCACAGGGTGCCGAGCAGCGTGGTTTTGCCCGCGCCGTTGGCACCAATCAGGGTGACGATTTCACCCTGATTGATGTGCAGGCTGACATCGTGCAGCGCCTGGATCTTGCCGTAGTGCGCGTTGACCTTGTCGAACGTTAACATCGCTTTTTCCATCTTATGCCTCACCAAGGTATGCGCGGATCACGTCCGGGTTATTGCGGATCTCTTCCGGCGTGCCGTTTGCCAGCGGCGTGCCCTGGTTTACCACATAGATACGGTCCGAAATACCCATCACCAGCTTCATGTCGTGTTCAATCAGCAGAATGGTGGTGTCGTGACTATCGCGCAGCTCGGCAATCAGCTCGTCCAGCTCTTTGGTCTCTTTCGGGTTAAGACCCGCCGCCGGTTCGTCGAGCATCAGGATTTCCGGCTGCGTCACCATGCAGCGCACAATCTCCAGGCGACGCTGATCGCCGTAGGCCAGGTTGCTGGCCTGACGGTTAGCGTGCTGGAGCAGGCCGATACGGTCGAGCCAGGTGGCGGCGCGGTCGAGCGCCTCCTCCTGCGCGCGGCGGAAGGCCGGGGTTTTCAACAGGCCGGAGAACAGCCCGGTTTTCAGCTGCTGATGCTGAGCCACCAGCAGGTTCTCAATCACCGTCATCTCGCGGAACAGACGCACGTGCTGGAAGGTACGCACCACGCCCATGCGGGCGATCTGCTGGCCCGGCAGCCCTTCAAGGTGCTGGTCGCGCAGCATGATGGTGCCGCCGGTCGGCTTGTAGAAGCCGGTCAGGCAGTTAAAGACCGTGGTTTTCCCCGCGCCGTTCGGGCCAATCAGGGAGACAATCTCTTTCTTGTGCAGATCCAGATTCACGTTGTTGACCGCCAGCAGGCCGCCAAAACGCATCATCAGACCGTTAACGGATAATAATGGCTGACTCATGCCTGCTCTCCTTTCGCTTCCGCACTCTTAAGCTTCAGCTGTGGACGCGTCATCGGCAGGAGGCCCTGCGGACGCCAGATCATCATCAGCACCATCAAACCACCCAGCATCAGCATGCTGTATTCGTTAAAATCGCGCATCAGCTCGCGCGAAACCACCAGCAGGATGGCCGCGAGGATCACGGCGAACTGCGATCCCATCCCGCCGAGCACCACAATCGCCAGCACGAAAGCGGATTCGGCAAAGGTGAACGATTCCGGGCTAACGAAGCCCTGACGCGCGGCAAACAGCGTTCCGGCGAAACCGGCAAACGCGGCGCTGATGGTAAACGCGGTCAGCTTGATGCGGGTCGGGTTCAGGCCCAGGGAGCGGCAGGCGATCTCATCTTCACGCAGCGCTTCCCACGCGCGGCCCAGCGGCATGCGCAGCAGACGGTTGATCACGAACAGGGTAATCACCACCAGCAGCAGCGCTACCAGGTAAAGCCAGATCACGCGGTCGGACGGGTCATATTTGATGCCGAAGAAGTTGCTGAAGGTATCCCAGCCCCCTTCGCGAGCGGTACGGCTAAACTCCAGGCCGAAGAAGGTCGGTTTCGGGATCTGGCTGATGCCGTTCGGGCCGCCGGTCACTTCGGTGTTGTTGAGCAGCAGGATACGGACGATTTCGCCGAAGCCTAAGGTCACAATCGCCAGGTAGTCACCGCGCAGGCGCAGCACCGGGAAGCCGAGCAGGAAGCCCGCGGCGGCAGAGACCAGCCCCGCCAGCGGCAGACAGGTCCAGAAGCCGAGGCCGTAATAGTGGTTCAACAGCGCAAAGGTGTAGGCACCGATGGCGTAGAAGCCGCCGTAGCCCAGCACCAGCAGGCCAGACAGCCCCACGACCACGTTCAGGCCGAGACCAAGGATCACATAAATCATGGTCAGAGTGGCGATATCCACGGTGCCACGCGACACTACAAACGGCCACGCCACGGCGGCCACCAGCAGCGCCACGAGGAACAGCTTCTGCTTAACGGTAGAGCCGTCGATTGCCGGCAGCACGAACTTCGGCCCGGAGACGTTTTTCAGCGTCTTCTGGAACAGCGGGCGCAGCAGCTGGAACAGGAACACCACGGCGGTGCCGATAAACACCCACTGCCAGCGGATGTCGGGGGCGGTATCCACCACCAGCTTCGTGCCGTCCAGACCTAACTGGACGCCCATAAAGACGCCCGCCAGCACGAAGAACATGGCGGCAGAGAGCAGCGCCATTGCAAAATGCATCGGTTTCATACTTTCTCTACCTCCGGACGGCCCAGAATACCGGTAGGCATCACCAGCAGAACCAGAATCAGCAGGGCAAACGACACCACATCTTTATATTCCGTGCTCAGATACGCCGAGGAGAGCGCTTCCGCCACGCCCAGGATCAGGCCACCGATCATCGCGCCCGGAATGCTGCCGATGCCGCCCAATACCGCCGCGGTGAAGGCTTTCATCCCGGCCATAAAGCCGATGTACGGGTTGATCACGCCATAGAACTGGCCGAGCAGAACACCTGCGACGGCAGCCATCGCCGCGCCGATCACGAAGGTGAGCGCAATTACGCGGTCGGTGTTGATGCCGAGCAGGCTCGCCATCTTCAGGTCTTCCGCGCAGGCGCGACAGGCGCGTCCCATGCGGGAGTAACGGATGAACAGCGTCAGGGCCAGCATCGCGATAAAAGTCACGACCCAAATCACCAGCTGCATGGTCGTGATAGAGGCCGAGAAGTTTTCGCTGGCCCCCACAATCCACTGGCCGTTAAACAGGCTTGGCAGCGCCACGTCGCGCGAGCCTTCGGTCAGGCTGACGTAGTTTTGCAGGAAAATGGACATCCCGATGGCGGAGATGAGCGCAATCAGACGCTTGGAGCTGCGCACTGGCCGGTAGGCCACGCGCTCAATGCTCCAGCCGTAGGCGCTGGCAATCACAATCGCGCCGACAAACCCGGCGGCCACCAGCAGCCAGCTGCTGTCGATGCCCATCATCATCAGGGCGGCGATAATCATAAAGGAGACGTAGCTACCGATCATGTACACCTCGCCGTGGGCGAAGTTGATCATGCCGATAATGCCGTAAACCATCGTATAGCCGATGGCAATCAGCGCGTAAGTGCTTCCCAGCGTGACGCCGTTAAACATCTGCTGCAGGAAATAGAGAAACTGCTCGGACATATGCAAACCTTTTTATACCCGCCCGGTGAGCCGGGCGGTGGGATAATTATTTGGCGACCGAGGACGAACCGTCGGCGTGCCACTTAAAGACACCAAACTCAAATCCCTTCAGATCGCCTTTCTCATCCCAGTTCAGCGGCCCAATCACGGTGTTCGCCCCGTGTGCTTTTAAATCTTTCACCAGATCCAGCGGCTCTTTGCTGCCGGTACGCTCCAGCGCGGTAGCCAGAGACTGCACGGCCGCGTAGGTGATCCAGACGTACGGACCACTCGGATCTTTCTTCTGCGCCTTGAGCGCATCCACGATAGCTTTGTTCGCCGGATCCTGGTCATAGCGTTTTGGCATCGTCACCAGCATGCCTTCGGCAGAATCTCCCGCGATGTTCGACAGAGAGGCGTTGCCCACGCCCTCTGGCCCCATAAACTGGGTTTTCAGGCCGGTGGCGCGCGCCTGGCGCAGCATCTGGCCCATTTCCGGGTAGTAGCCGCCGTAGTAGACGAAGTCGATATTCTCTTTTTGCAGACGAGCGATCAGCGCAGAAAAGTCTTTCTCACCGGCGGTAATGCCGTCGAAGAAGACGATGTTCGCGCCGCCTTTTTTCAGGCCGTCCTGCACGGAGCGCGCCAGGCCCTCGCCGTACTGCTGTTTGTCATGAATAATGGCAATGCGCTGTGGCTTAACGGTTTCGAGGATGTATTTGGCGGCGGTGGGGCCCTGCGAGGAGTCCAGCCCGGCGGTACGCATGATGTGCTGATAGCCGCGCTGGGTCAGCTCCGGGTTAGTTGCGCCAGGGGTGATCATCAGGATGCCTTCGTCTTCATAGATATCAGACGCGGGCTGTGTGGAGGATGAGCACAGGTGACCGATGACGTACTGGATGCCGTCGTTGACGATTTTGTTGGCAACCGCGACGGCCTGTTTCGGATCGCAGGCGTCGTCATACTCCACGCCTACCAGCTTGTCGCCTTTGATGCCGCCTTTAGCATTGATGTCTTTTATGGCCTGACGCGCGCCGTTGAACTCCATGTCACCCCACTGGGCAACAGGGCCGGACATCGCACCCACTACCGCAACTTTAATGTCGTCTGCCATAGCGGCATGCGAGATCGACAGTGCGACCATCCCCGCGATTAACGTCTTCGCGTTCCTTTTCATCTCAGAATCCCCATTCGTGATGTCGTGTTTATATTTTGTTTTATTATGGTTAAAAAGCATTCTGTACTTTTAATGAACAACGCTATTTTTACCAGTGCCCTTAATGGTTTAGCGCAGTTTTTTGTCAAAAACCAGACTAAAATCTCTATTTTTCAGGCGATTAAGCAAAGATAATATTCTGAAATAAGGCAGAGATAAACAAATAAAAGTGCATTTTGCAGCATAAAATAACGGCACAATGCGCCGAATAAATCACTACCATTCAGGTTAAAATTCTGCTTATTTTTCGATCCATGTGTTTTCAAACTGCCCATTGCGTTGCCAAAAAACTAATCACCTGGCAAATGGGAATAAAAAGAGACAGCGCCTGAGCAAATAAATTGAGTACACTGGCCGTACTCTTTTTGATTTGGACACGCTGCTAATGAAACTGACTATCGTGCGTCTGGTGACCTTTAGCGACCAGGATCATATCGACCTGGGCAAGATCTGGCCGGAATATTCCCCTTCGTCGCTGGCCGTCGACGAGAATCACCGCATCTATGCCGCGCGCTTTAACGAGCGCCTGCTGGCCGCCGTTCGCGTGACCCTGAGCGGCACGGAAGGGGCGCTGGATTCCCTGCGCGTGCGTGACGTCACCCGTCGTCGCGGGGTCGGACAGTATTTGATTGAAGAAGTGATCCGCGAAAACCCGAGCGTAACCTCCTGGTGGATGGCCGACGTGGGCGTGGAAGACCGCGGCGTGATGGCGGCGTTTATGCAGGCGTTAGGGTTTACGGCGCAGGAGAGCGGGTGGGAGAAGCGCCAGAGTTGATGTGTGCGGGGTGATGCCCTCACCCCGCACCAGCATTATTTTGCGTCAGTCGCCGTGCCGTTGGCATGCCAGTCAAACACGCCGAACTCGAAGCCCTTCAGATCGCCTTTCGCATCCCAGGACAGCGGCCCCATGACGGTTTCGACCGTGTTGGCTTTCAGCCAGGTGGCAATCTCAGCCGGATCGGCTGACTGGTTCAGACCCGCCTGCAGAGACTGGAGCGCCGCATAGGTGGTCCAGACGAACGCGCCGCTTGGATCCTGTTTTTTCGCCTTGATGGCATCCACGATAGGTTTGTTCGCAGGCACCTGGTCGTAGTTCTTCGGCTTGGTCACCAGCAAACCTTCGGCAGATTCACCCGCGATGTTAGACAGGGAAACGTTCGCCACGCCTTCCGGCCCCATGAACTGGGTTTTCAGACCCGCCGCACGCGCCTGGCGCAGGATCTGGCCCATTTCCGGGTGGTAGCCGCCGTAGTAAACGAAATCAATATTCTCTTTCTTCAGACGCGCCACCAGCGTGGAGAAGTCTTTCTCACCGGCGGTGATCCCGTCAAAGAAGACCACGTTGGCATTGCCTTTTTTCAGACCGTCCTGCACTGCACGGGCAAGACCTTCGCCATACTGCTGTTTATCGTGAACAATCGCGATACGCTGCGGCTTCACTTTTTCCAGAATGTACTTAGCCGCCGTTGGGCCCTGATCGGAGTCCAGACCGGTGGTGCGCAGAGTCAGCTTGTAGCCACGCGCGGTCAGCTCTGGTGCGGTTGCCGCTGGGGTGATCATCAGAATGCCTTCGTCTTCGTAGATGTCAGACGCTGGCTGAGTGGAAGAGGAACACAGGTGACCGATAACGTATTTGATCCCGTCGTTGACCACTTTGTTCGCCACCGCGACCGCTTGTTTCGGGTCACAGGCATCATCGTATTTTACGATCTGCAGTTTTTCGCCCTTGATGCCGCCCTTGGCATTAATGTCTGCAACCGCCTGTTCAGCGCCCGTAAACTCCTGGTCGCCGTACTGTGCTACCGGACCGGACATTGCGCCCACCACAGCCACTTTTATGTCTGCCTGCGCCATGGTGCTGAATGCCAACGCAATACATCCTGCCAGTAACGCTTTACCCTTCATGTTCATCCTGAGATTCCCCATTATTATGGTTATTACGATTGTTGTGATGTTGTTGTGCAGCGCTTTATTTCAGTTATTGGTGTGCTGTTCGCGCTTTTTCAGCATACTCTGCTAAAACATACCCCATTTTTATGATTTTGGAATAGCTAATTTGAAATGAATATATGATAAGCCCGACAGGATTTACCGCCGGGCTGGTGGCTTTAACGAGTCAGCGACGCGAAGATAATGTCCAGCGCTTTACGGAACTGCGCTTCGGGGATAGTGAGCGGATAGAGGAAGCGGATCACGTTGCCGTACACGCCGCAGCTCAGGAGCAGCAGCCCTTCGTTCAGCGCGCGCTCCTGCACCTGGCGGGTGAATTCCGGCGACGGTTGCCCGGATTGCGGATCGTTAAACTCCACCGCCACCATTGAGCCCTGGGCACGGATGTCGGCGATGAACGGGCAGTTTTCCTTCGCTTTGTTAAGCACTTCCACCAGATGATGACCGAGATGCGCCGAGCGCGTGCAGAGATCTTCCTCGTCAATCACGTCCAGCACCGCGTGGGCCGCGGCAATCGCCAGCGGGTTACCCGCGTAAGTGCCGCCCAGTCCGCCCGGCGCGGGGGCGTCCATCACCTCCGCACGGCCCGATACCGCAGAGAGCGGCATCCCGCCCGCGAGGCTTTTTGCCATGGTGATCAGGTCCGGCTTCACGCAGTGGTGCTCCATGGAGAATAGCTTGCCAGTGCGGGCAAAACCGCTTTGCACCTCGTCGGCAATCAGCAAAATACCATGGGTATCGCACAGGGCGCGCAGAGCCTGCATAAAATCAGCGGGCGCGATGTTGAAACCGCCCTCCCCCTGAACCGGTTCGAGAATAATGGCCGCCACCTGGTCTGGGGCGATATCCGCTTTAAAGATGCGTTCCAGGCTTTTCAACGCTTCCGCCGTGCTGACGCCGTGCAGATCGTTCGGATACTGCGCGTGATACACCGAGCCGGGGAACGGGCCGAAGCCCAGCTTATACGGTGCGACCTTGCCGGTCAGCGCCATGGTCATAAAGGTGCGGCCATGGAACGCGCCGCCGAAGGTGATAAGGCCAGGGCGCCTGGTGTACGCGCGGGCAATCTTGACCGCGTTTTCAACCGCTTCAGCGCCCGTCGAGAAGAACGCGGTTTTGGCAGGGCCGTCAATCGGCACACGCTGGTTGATGCGCTCGGCAAGGGCCACATAGCCCTCGTACGGCACAATCTGATAGGCCGTGTGGGTAAAGGCGTAGAGTTGTTTTTCGATGGCGGAGATGACTTTGGGATGGCGATGGCCGGTATTCAGCACCGCGATCCCGGCGGCGAAGTCGATATACTCGTTGCCTTCCACGTCCCACACCGTGGCGTTTTCGGCTTTATCGGCATAGAAGTTACACATGACGCCGATACCGCGCGGCGTCGCCTGTAAACGCCGGTCGTTCAGTTCGTTATTTTTCACCCTGTCCCCCTGAGAAAGTCGCCTGCTTAGCGCATCAGTAAGTGTTTGCCAGGGGGAGGGAATTCGCCAGAGCGGGCGCCAAAAAAACAAAACCCCCGGACTCGCATCCAGGGGTTCTCGGTGTACTTCGCTTAGATTACGCTTCGATAGCGGCGCGAAGTTTTTTCATGGCGTTCTTCTCAAGCTGACGGACACGTTCCGCAGAAACGCCGTAGCGGTCGGCCAGCTCCTGCAGCGTGGACTTGTTGTCTTCGTCCAGCCAGCGGGCGCGGATAATGTCCTGGCTACGCTCGTCGAGGCCTTCCATCGCATGGGTCAGCTTGTTCGCGGCCTGATCTTCCCAGTTGTCCTCTTCAATGCCGTCGGCAAAGTTAGAGGTTTTATCCTGCAGATACAGAACCGGTGCCATCGGCTGGCTGTCAGATGCGTCGTCGTCGGAGGACATATCAAAGGTCATGTCCTGCGCGGCCATACGGGATTCCATCTCACGCACGTCTTTGCTGGATACGCCCAGCTCGCGCGCCACCATTTCCACTTCATCCTGGTTGAACCAGCCCAGACGCTGCTTGGTTTTACGCAGGTTGAAGAACAGTTTACGTTGCGCTTTTGTCGTGGCTACTTTCACGATACGCCAGTTGCGCAGCACGTATTCATGAATTTCTGCTTTGATCCAGTGCACGGCGAAGGAGACCAGTCGCACGCCCACTTCCGGGTTAAAGCGACGTACAGCCTTCATCAGGCCGATGTTACCTTCCTGAATCAAGTCCGCCTGCGGCAGGCCATAGCCCGCATAGTTACGAGCAATGTGAACAACAAAGCGCAGGTGAGACAGGATCAGCTTTTTCGCTGCTTCCAGATCGCCCTGGTAATGCAGCTTTTCAGCAAGCTCCTTTTCTTCCTCGGCCGTTAACATCGGCCAGGTGTTCGCAGCCCGGATGTAAGATTCCAGGTTACCAACAGGGGCTAAAGCTAAAGTTTGCATTTCTTTGGTCATTCATTCCTCTCAATGTTTCTTCTGGTCCAGGTTGTCCCCGTCAGGCAACAACCATGCCAAAGCGTTTGAGCAACGAGATTAGCATTCACTCTTTTATCAGACAGTGATTTTATCCACAAGTTCCAGGTGCAACGGTGAATAAATTACGCACAAAATGTGACATGGAGATGATAACAGGGGAAGAGACAACAGGGACGCTTTCCCTGCAGAGCGAACATCTCGGTGCAGGGAAAGATTATATCACGCTTTTATTAGTCGGGAGTAAAGTGGCGTAAATGTTGAACCGTTGCCAGCCATGCGGCCACCCAGCCGATCATGGAGCACACCAGCAGCAACAGCAGGCACTCATCGAAGCCTAAGCCACTGATATCAAACTTGGTTCCGAAAACCTGCGCCACTTCAGTGACGGCAGACGAAAGCCGCATCACCAAAATTTCTGACAATATCAGTGAAAGAAATGCGCCGGAAAAACCGAGCAGTGCGCCACCGTAAAGGAACGGACGCAGGATGAAGCCGTCCGTTGCGCCAATCAGTTTCTGGACGTTGATGGTATCGCGACGGGCGAAGATGCTCAGACGCACGCTGTTACCGATGACGAGGAACACCGCCGCCACCATCAGCACGCCGATCATCGCCGACACGCGTCCCACCAGCCCGGTCAGCGCCGCAAGACGGGCAAACCAGCTGTCGTCCATGCGCACTTCATCAATCCCGTTGATGCGGGTGATGCGGTCGCGCAGGGTATTCAGCGAATCGGTGCCCTGGAAATCCAGTTTCGGGATCACCACCGCCACCGCAGGCAGCGGGTTCTCTTCGAGCATATCCAGCGCGCCGCCAAAGCCTGACCAGTTGCGGAACTCGCCCAGCGCTTCATCGCGCGAGAGATAGTTGACCTTCTCCACGCCCTGCTCGGCCTGAATCTGCCCGACCACCTGCGCCGCCGCGTTATCGTCGAGCGCTTTATCCAGATAAACGGTGATCTGCGGTGACGGATAATACTGCGACGCCGCCTGGTTGACGTTCTTATAGACCATGTAGCAGACGCTTGGCAGCGTCAGGGAGATGGCGATCACCATCACCGTCAGGAACGTCGCCAGCGGTTTGCTTTTCAGGTCCTGCAGCGCGCCGTGGAAGGCGTAGCGCACCTGCTCGTTAAAGACGTTGGTCTTGCGGGAGGCCGGCTTCGGCGCCGCTTTCTGGCGCTTAGGCGCATTACGATTGCCGTCACCGCCGCCCTGCGGCTTACGGAAACGGTCGAACCGGTTCCCGAACTGCCGAATCTGGTTCATTGCATCACGCTTGTTCACCGTGGCCTCCGTGCAAATGCCCGTCGCTCAGGGTCAGCATGCGGTACGAACGGCGGGAAATCAGCCCCATGTCGTGCGTTGCCATCAGTACCGTTACCCCTACGCGGTTGAATTCCTCAAACAGACGCAAAATCCCTTCGGACAGGGCATCGTCCAGGTTACCGGTCGGTTCATCCGCCAGCAGCACCGCAGGCTTGTTCACCACCGCGCGGGCGATGCCCACGCGCTGCTGTTCACCGCCGGAGAGCTGGATCGGGAAGTTCTTCGCTTTGTCCAGCAGCCCGACCTTGTCCAGAGCCGCAGAGACGCGACGGCGGATATCGTCATAGCTGGCGCCGGCAACAATCAGCGGGATCGCCACGTTATCAAAAACGGTGCGATCCATCAGCAGGTGGTGATCCTGGAAAATCATGCCGATCTGACGACGCAGAAACGGCACTTCACGGTTTTTCAGACGGCTAATTTCGTGGCCGCTGAACCAGATTTTCCCGGCGCTTGGCCGTTCGATCCCACAGATAAGCTTGAGCAGGGTACTTTTCCCCGCGCCGGAATGGCCGGTCAGGAATGCCATCTCGCCTGGCTGCAGGTGGAACGTGACCCCCTGCAGCGCTTGTCTCCCACCGAGATAGGCCTTGCTGACGTGTTCAAAGCGAATCATTGTTAGTCCTCTCGGGCAAATAATGCCTCAATAAAGTCGTCCGCCTTAAACGGACGCAAATCCTCAATACGCTCGCCCACACCGATGTAACGGATAGGAATGCCGAACTGGTCGGCCACGGAGAAGATCACCCCGCCTTTCGCGGTGCCGTCCAGCTTGGTCAGCGCGATCCCCGTCAGTCCTACCGCTTCATGGAACAGCTTCGCCTGACTGATGGCGTTCTGCCCGGTGCTGGCGTCGATAGTCAGCATAATTTCATGCGGTGCATCTTCGTCCAGCTTCTTCATGACGCGGACGATTTTCTTCAGCTCTTCCATCAGGTGCGATTTGTTCTGCAAACGCCCTGCGGTATCGGCAATCAGCACGTCCACGTTGCGCGACTTCGCCGCCTGAATGGCATCGAAAATCACGGACGCGGAATCCGCGCCGGTGTGCTGAGCAATCACCGGGATGTTGTTGCGCTGGCCCCACACCTGAAGCTGCTCAACCGCTGCCGCACGGAAGGTATCGCCCGCCGCCAGCATCACCGATTTGCCCTGCTGCTCAAACTGGCGCGCCAGCTTGCCGATGGTGGTGGTTTTACCCACGCCGTTCACGCCAACCATCAGAATAACAAATGGCGTTTTGCCTTCAATATTAAGCGGTTCGTCAACTTTTGCGAGAATTTCACCCATCTCGTCTTTCAGCAGGCCGTACAGCGCCTCGGCGTCGCGAAGCTGTTTGCGGCTCGCCCCTTCGGTCAGGTTGGCGATGATCTTACGGGTGGTTTCCACGCCCACGTCCGCAATCAGCAGTTGCTCTTCCAGCTCTTCAAACAGATCGTCGTCGATCTTCTTGCCGCGGAACAGACTGATAAATCCGGAACCTAAGTTTTCTTTGGTTTTGAGCAGGCTGCGCTTCAGGCGCGCGAAGAAACCTTCTTTGGTCGGTTTTTCCTGCTCCTGAACGATCTCTTCTTCGGCCTGCTCTTCCACCGGCACGACGATAACCGCTTCTTCAGCCGCTTCCGCCGCCAGCGCCTGGGCTTCCAGCTCTTCGTCGGTCAGCTCTGGCTCAAGTGCCGCCTCTTCTTCCACCGCCTCAACGATTTCAACGGTTTCCGCTTCAGCCTGCCACTCTTCGGCAGACACCTCTTCGGCGTTGACCTCTTCCGGCAGCGGCAGCTCTTCGTGTTCGATTACAGCCTGCGGCGCCTCGGTAACGGCTTCGATGACGACAGGTTCTGGCTTCTCGCTCTCCTGAACCTGCTCAGTGACCTCAACCACCTCTTCAGCAAAGGACTCGATCTCTTCTTTGCTGTGGGCAGGCTCTTCCGCTTCGACAACCGCAGCGGTTTCTACTGGCGTTTCAGGCTGTGACTGCTCTTCTACAACCTGTTGTTCTTCGGTTTTCTGTTCTGTTTCTTGCTCTTTTTCACCGAAACCCAACCAGGAAAAGAAGCCACGTTTTTTTTGTTTTGCCATCTGCGACTACACTCCTCGCGGCGCTATATACAGGGAAGCTAAAAAAATGATGAAATAGTCTAACACTTTACTTAATTGACATCACCGCCCGCAATCGTAGGGCAATGGTTAACAGAGCTTTCCTGAGATGAAGAAACCCACCCGCGCCCCGGCCGGTCAAATTCGCATTATCGGCGGCCAGTGGCGAGGCCGGAAATTACCGGTGCCGGATAGCCCCGGTTTACGCCCCACCACCGACCGCGTGCGCGAGACGCTGTTTAACTGGCTCGCCCCGTCAATGGTAGACGCCCGCTGCCTGGACTGCTTCGCCGGAAGCGGCGCATTAGGGCTGGAAGCGCTGTCGCGTTATGCCGCCAGCGCCACGCTGCTGGAGATGGAGCGCGGCGTCGCGCAGACGCTGCAGCAAAATCTGGCGACGCTGAAGGCGACGAATGCAAAAGTCGTGAACACCAATACGCTGAGCTTTCTCGCGCAACCGGGCACGCCGCATACCGTAGTATTTGTCGATCCGCCGTTCCGCAAGGGGCTGCTGGAAGAGACGTTATCCCTGCTGGAGCACAATGGCTGGCTGGCGGATGACGCGCTAATTTATGTAGAAAGCGAAGTGGAAAACGGTTTGCCGCCGGTGCCCGCGCACTGGGATCTGCACCGCGAAAAGGTCGCAGGTCAGGTTGCTTATCGTCTGTATCACCGTCAGGCACAAGGAGGATCCGATGCCGGTACTGATTAACCTGGGACGTTTGCTGATGCTGGGCGTCTGGGCATTTTTGATTTTGAATCTGGTGCACCCGTTCCCGCGCCCGCTGAACATCTTCGTTAACGTGGCGCTGATTTTCACCTCGTTCATGCACGCCCTGCAGATGGTGATGCTGAAAAACGGCCTGCCGAAAGATGGCCCGCCGATGACCGGCTGGCAGCAGCTGCGGGTGTTTATTTTCGGCGTGTTTGAACTGCTGGTGTGGATGAAGAAGTTTAAGGCGCAGGTGAAGAAGTAAGGTGCGGCCTGATGCCCTCACCCTAACCCTCTCCCACGGGGAGAGGGAACCGTTCGTGCATTATTCCGTCCTGAACCCTTCAAACCGCGACCCTTTATAGCTCAGCGTGCCTTTCTCCCCTACCGTCAGCTGGTGGTACTGCTGCCCCTCCAGGCGGAAGGTCATCTCCAGGCCGCCGGTTTCCGGCTTAAAGCTCGCTTCATAGCGCATACCGGATCCCGCAGGCGTCACCTGCTGCTGGCGCGAGCGGCGATCGTTAAGCGGCTTCTCGCGCTTGTTCGTTACGACCACGCGCTTTTGCACCAGCGGCGCGGCGTCGTTGTCCGCCTTTTCGCGGCGCTGCTGAACGAAGCGAAACGAGGCGGCAATGACGATAATCGCCACCACAATAATGAAAAACAGCGGCATCTTGCTCATTGAAACATCCCATCAGATTATGCGGAATTCAGGATACCTCGCCTTCCCCGTCATTGCCAAACGCCTGCCCGCGTCACTACACTGGATCAGAAACTGATTATTCAGCCTCAACAGTTACAGGGAGTTAATATGCTTTGGTCATTTATCGCTGTCTGTTTTTCCGCATGGCTTTATGTCGATGCGTCCTATCGCGGTCCAGCCTGGCAGCGCTGGTTGTTTAAACCCGTCACGCTGCTGTTGCTTCTGCTGCTCGCCTGGCAGGCCCCGATGTTTAACGCCATCAGCTATCTGGTGCTCGCCGGGCTGTGTGCCTCCCTGATTGGCGATGCCTTAACCCTGCTGCCGCGTCAGCGCCTGCTGTACGCCGTTGGGGCGTTCTTCCTTTCCCATCTGCTGTATACCATCTACTTTGCCAGCCAGATGACGCTCTCCTTCTTCTGGCCGCTGCCGCTGGTGCTGCTGGTGATTGGCGCGCTGCTGATTGCGGTGATCTGGTCGCGCCTGGAAGAGATGCGTCTGCCGGTATGCACGTTTATCGCCATGACGCTGGTGATGGTGTGGCTGGCCGGGGAGCTGTGGTTCTTCCGTCCGACATCTCAGGCTATGTCCGCGTTCTTCGGGGCGGCGTTGCTGTTAATCGGCAATATTGTCTGGCTGGGCAGCCACTATCGCCGCCGCTTCCGCGCCGATAACGCGATTGCGTCCGCCTGCTACTTTGCCGGGCACTTCCTGATCGTGCGTTCATTGTATATCTAAATAACGCTTGACTCTGGAGTCGACTCCAGAGTGTATGCTGCGGTTAATGAGAAAATTATCATTACCGGAGACTGCCATGTCGACTCCAGAAACACCCAAAAAAGTCCCACAATTCTCGGCACTTAAGCTCAGTCCGGTTCCGCCGAAAGACGACTGCTGCTGCGAGGGCGCGTGCGAAACGCAGGTCAAAGCGCTGCCTGAAAGCGGCAATCACTACAGCTGGATCGTCAACGGCATGGACTGCGCGGCCTGCGCCCGTAAAGTGGAAAATGCGGTGAAACAGGTGCCGGGCGTGAATCACGTTCAGGTGCTGTTCGCCACCGAAAAGCTGCTGGTCAGCGCCGATAATGACGTCAGCAAACAGGTTGAAGCCGCCGTCAGCAAAGCGGGCTATGCCTTGCGCAGCGAAACGGCTCTTGCTGAAAAAACGTCCCCGTTAAAAGAAAACCTGCCCCTTATCACGCTCGTCATCATGATGACCCTGAGCTGGGGGCTGGAGCAGATTAACCACCCGTTCGGCAATCTGGCGTTTATCGCCACCACGCTGGTCGGCCTGTTCCCGATTGCCCGCCAGGCGCTGCGACTGATGAGAAGCGGCAGCTGGTTTGCCATTGAAACGTTGATGAGCGTGGCGGCCATCGGCGCGCTGTTCATTGGCGCGACGGCGGAAGCGGCGATGGTGCTGCTGCTGTTCCTGATCGGCGAACAGCTTGAGGGCTGGGCGGCGAGCCGGGCGCGTAAAGGGGTGAGTGCGCTGATGGCGCTGAAGCCCGAAACCGCCACGCGAGTTAATGAAGGCAAGCGTGAAACGGTCGCCATCAGCACGCTGCGCCCGGGCGACGTGATTGAAGTCGCCGCGGGCGGGCGTTTACCCGCCGATGGTGCGCTGGTTACCGCCACCGCGAGCTTTGACGAAAGTGCCCTGACCGGGGAATCCATTCCCGTGGAGCGTGCGGCAGGCGAAAAAGTCCCTGCCGGTGCCACCAGCGTTGACCGTCTGGTGCAGCTCAAAGTCCTGTCCGAGCCGGGCGACAGCGCCATCGACCGCATCCTCAGGCTGATTGAAGAAGCCGAAGAGCGCCGCGCGCCAGTTGAGCGCTTTATTGACCGCTTTAGCCGGATTTACACCCCCGCCATCATGCTGGTCGCCCTGCTGGTTACCGTGGTGCCACCGCTTTTCTTCGGCGCGCCGTGGGAGGGCTGGATTTACAAAGGGCTGACCCTGCTGCTGATCGGCTGTCCGTGCGCACTGGTGATCTCCACGCCCGCGGCGATTACCTCGGGGCTGGCAGCGGCGGCACGTCGCGGAGCGCTGATTAAGGGCGGCGCGGCGCTGGAACAGCTGAGCCAGGTTCAGCACATCGCCTTCGATAAAACCGGCACGCTGACGGTTGGCAAGCCGCAGGTCACCGGCGTCTATCCGCAGGACATCAGTGAAGACGAACTGCTGATAATGGCCGCCGCCGTTGAGCAGGGTTCAACTCACCCGCTGGCGCAGGCGATAGTGCGTGAAGCGCAGGGGCGCGGGCTGAACATCCCTCCGGCAACCGCCCAACGGGCGCTGGTCGGGTCAGGGATTGAGGCTATCGTCGACGGTAAAAAGGTGCTGATTGTCGCGGCGGACGCGTTCTCTCATCCACAGGTTGAGGCGTTAGAGCAGGCCGGGCAGACGGTCGTTGCCGTGATGCAGGACGGCGTGTCGAAGGGCATGCTGGCAATGCGCGACACTCTGCGCGATGACGCCAGAGACGCCGTAGCGGCGTTGCATCAGCTGGGCGTACAGGGCGTGATCCTCACCGGCGATAACCCGCGCGCCGCGGCTGCGATTGCCGGCGAGCTGGGGCTGGAATTTGAGGCCGGATTGTTGCCAGCGGATAAGGTCAGCGCGGTCACGGAGCTGAACGCACGCGCTCCGCTGGCGATGGTCGGCGACGGGATCAACGATGCACCTGCGATGAAAGCTTCCACCATCGGCATTGCGATGGGCAGCGGAACCGACGTGGCGCTGGAGACGGCGGATGCGGCACTGACGCACAACCGCCTGACCGGCCTGGCGCAGATGATTAGCCTGGCGCGAGCGACGCGGGCCAATATCCGCCAGAACATCGGCATTGCGCTGGGTCTGAAGGGGATTTTCCTCGTGACCACGCTGCTCGGCATGACTGGCCTGTGGCTGGCGGTGCTGGCGGATACGGGGGCGACGGTGCTGGTGACGGCGAACGCGTTGAGGCTGTTGCGCCGTCAGTAAAACGCCCGGTGGCGGCTACGCCTTACCGGGCCTACAACATCTCCGAACCGTAGGCCGGGTAAGGCGTAGCCGCCACCCGGCATAAAACGACATCACTGCATTCCTAACACCCCTGGCAGCCATAATGAGATCGCCGGGATATAGGTCACCATCCCCAGCACGATCAGCAACATACCGTAAAACGGCAGCATCGCTCGCACAACGTGCTCGATCTTCTGTTTGCTCACCGCGCTCGCCACGAACAGCACCGACCCGACCGGCGGGGTGATCAGCCCGATCCCCAGGTTCACCATCATGATCATCCCGAAATGCACCGGGTCGATCCCCAGCGAGTTGGTCACCGGCAGCAGCACCGGTGTCAGGATCAGAATGATCGGTGCCATGTCCATCAGGGTGCCAATCAGCAACAGCATGATGTTGAGGTACATCAGGATCACGTACTTGTTATCGGAGAGCGACGTAAAGAACTCGGTGATGCGCATCGGCAGCTGCATGTAGGTCATCACCGCACCAAACGCCGCCGCAAAGCCAATCAAAATCATCACGATGGTGACGGTTTTGACCGTGCGACACATCAGCTTCGGCAGTTCATTCCACTTGTAGTCGCGGTAGATGAACATGGTGACGAAGAACGCCCACAGGCAGGCCACAGCGGCGGATTCGGTCGCCGTGAATATCCCGGACAAGATCCCACCCAGGATAATCACCACCGTCATCAGCCCCCACAGGGCATCGAGCATGATTTTCAGCGCCTGTTTAAGGGGGATTTTGTCCCCCTTCGGATAGCCGCGCTTGCGGGCGAAGCACAGGCAGAGCGCCATCAAACTCATACCCAACAGCAGACCCGGCAGTACGCCCGCAATAAACAGCGTGGCAATAGAGACCGTGCCCCCCGCCGCCAGGGAGTAAATTACCGAGTTGTGGCTGGGCGGGATCAGAATCGCCTGCACCGACCCGCTCGCCGTGACCGCCGCAGCGTATTCGCGCGGATAGCCCTTCTTCTCCATCTCCGGGATCATCACGCTGCCGATAGACGCCGTGTCCGCCACCGACGATCCGGAAATCGCGCCGAAGAACGTTGAGGCAACAATGTTCACCAGCGACAGCCCGCCGCGAATAAAGCCGACAAACACATAGGCGAAGTTGACCAGCCGTCGGGCAATGCCCCCTTCCGCCATGATCGCTCCGGCGAGGATGAAGAACGGGATCGCCAGCAGGGTAAATTTGTTCACCCCACTGGTGATCTGGATCATCAGCGCCTCCAGCGGTAAATCAATCCATAGCGCACCTGCCACGGCGCTCAGCCCCACGGCAAACGCCACCGGCATCCCCAGCGCCAGCAAAATGGCGAGGGTGAATAACAAAACAAAAGCATCCATCGTTCACCCCTTAACTGTGATTGCCGATCAGCACGACCGGACGGTTTTCCTGTGAGCCAAACAGCAGGCGTTCAAGCACAAACAGGATCAAAATCGCCGACCCGATCGGCAGCGGCAGATAACTTTCGCCGGAGGTCAGGATCGGGAACTCCGCCACCGGTTGCTCCCACAGCTCGACGCACAGCCAGTAGCTGTACCAGCACATCAGGCCGGAGATCAGCAGCATCAGCAGATCCACCACCCGCGCGCACAGCTTTTGCAGCGACGCGGGCAGACGGTCGGTGAGCATATTGACCGCGATATGCGACCCGGCACGGTAGCTCACCGCCGCGCCGATGAAGGTGAACGTCACCATGCAGATAATGGCGATCGGCTCCGGCCAGGATTCGCCGCGATTGAGCACGTAGCGTGAAAAAATGCCGATGGGGATGACAATCGTCATCACCAGCAGCGAAATACCCGCCACAGCCATAGCGAAGAGGTACAGACGGTCCATCCACTTCAGGTAGAGTTCGGACATACGTACTCCGGATTACTGGACGTCAGCAATGGCTTTCATCAGATCCTGATGCTTGTCGCCATACTGGGCGCGCACCGGCTCTGTGGCCTTGATGAAGACTGACTTATCGATGTCGTGGAACTGCACGCCGCCCGCCTTCATTTTCGCCAGCGCCTGGTCGTTATACGCATTCCACAGCTTGCGCTGTTCAAACTGCGCTTCACGGGCCAGGGTCAGAATTTTTTGCTGTTCATCAGCGCTCAGTTTGTCCCATTTCACTTTGGAGTAGAGCAGCATTTCAGGAGTGATAAAGTGGCCGCTGAGGGTGTAGTTTTTGGCAACCGGCATGTAGTTATGGGCGATAAAGGTGGGCGGGTTGTTCTCCGCGCCGTCGATCACGCCGGTCTGCATGCCGCTGTACACCTCGCTAACGCCCATCGCCACCGAGTTCGCCCCCATGTCCTTCAGCGTGGCGAGCGCCACCGGGGGTGCCCTGCACGCGGATTTTCTTCCCTTTCAGATCTTCCGGCTTCACGATCGGCTCTTTGGTGATGAGGTTACGGGTACCGGAATCCATCCAGCCGAGGAACACCAGGCGGGATTTCGGGTTCGCGGTCAGCTTGTCGCCGATCTGCTTGCCGATATCCCCGTCGATCACCTTGTGCATGTGGTCCTCATCGCGAAAAACGTACGGCAGCGTGAAGACTTCGATATCCGGCAGGATAGCGGCAACCGGCGCCATGGAGACGCGGATCATGTCAATCGCCCCCATTTGCGCCTGCTCAATCATCTGTTTTTCATCCCCCAGCACGCCGCCCGGGAAGACCTTAATCTCCAGCTTGCCGTCGGTTTGCTGTTTGAGTTTTTCACCCATGTGCTGAACCGCGACCACGTTCGGGTAGCCTTCAGGATGCACATCGGCAGCTTTGATGGTTTGGGCAGAAACGGTGCAGGCAAAAGCAGACAGGCACAGCGCGGCCAGTAACGGCTTGAGGGTCGTTTTCATTGAGTCAGCTCCAGGGTAGTGATGTCAGCGTTAAAACAGTGTTTTATTTTTTTACGCTTAGAAAATAGACTAGCCCGGGAGAAGCGTAGGTGAAGCGCCTCACAAAAGCGCGAATTTATGAAACGATGGTTTAAATTTGTGAGGGCGGTAATGCCGGGTAACGATGCGGTCATACCCGGCTGGGCATGACCGCACGTCAATCAGGAAAAATAGCTCATGACCAGTCCTAAAAACAGCACCAGACCGACATAGTTATTGTTCATAAACGCTTTAAAGCAGGCTTCGCGTTCGCGTTTTGCAATCAGCTTCTGCTGGTAGGCAAACAGCAGTCCTGCTACCAGTATCGACCAGTAAAATTCCCAGTTCAGTCCGTTCAGGCGCGCAATCGCGACCATCAGCGCCAGTACCGCAACCTGCAGAATGCCAATGATAAGTTTGTCCTGGCGTCCAAAGAGAATGGCGGTGGATTTAATGCCAATTTTCAGGTCATCGTCGCGGTCAACCATCGCATATTGCGTGTCATACGCCACGGCCCAGAGGATGTTCGCCAGGAACATCAGCCAGCAGCTAAGCGGTAAGGACTCACTAACTGCCGCAAACGCCATCGGAATTGACCAGCCAAACGCCGCCCCCAGCACCACCTGAGGCAGATGGGTATAGCGCTTCATAAAGGGATAAACCCAGGCCAGTGCGAGCGCCGCGACGGACAGCAGAATCGTCATGGTGTTCAGGGTTAATACCAGCAGGAAAGAGAGCAGCACCAGAACGAGGAACAGCACGCGAGCTTCTTTCCCGGTGACCTGTCCACTGGGTAGCGGGCGATTGGCGGTACGCTTTACGTGGCCGTCAAATTTACGATCGGCATAGTCATTCACCACGCAGCCCGCCGCGCGCATCAGCCAGACGCCGGCAACAAACACGCCCAGGATCCACAGCGGCGGCACGCCCGGCGTGGCCACCCACAGCGCCCATAAGGTCGGCCACAGTAGCAGCAACGCGCCGATGGGTTTATCAGTACGCATTAAGCGGTGATACGCCAGCAGCTTATTCTGCGTCAGGCTCCACTCCATTTTTTCTTCCTCTTAGTACAACGGTGATGCCGGTAAAAATAGCTCCGTCAGGATTAACGGCTTACCGCTCAGGCGAAGGCGGGAACGGCGTCCCCACAGTTCGGCATCACGCCCAATCTCAATGAAATCCCTGGTCAGCTCAGATGAGGTGAAAAGATAACGTCCCAGCGGCGTTTTCCCCAGCCGTTGCAGCGCAAGCTCAGGCCCGGACAGGGTGGATTCGGGTACCACGGTGCGCCCGGCAAGCCAGGGTTCGCCATCGGCACAGAGCAAAATTTCGCGCAGCCAGTAGCGTTCCTCTTGCGGCAATAGCGGCAGCTCGCTGGCGATCTCATCGCCGGAGACAAACCCTTCGTGTATCAGGGTTACCGTGACCGTTTTACCCTGTTGCTCAAAACGTTTGGTCATTGAATCTTCCAGCAGCAACCAGTCCAGCTGCTGCGGATCAAGCGCAGGTATTTGGTCGAAATAGCGCAGCGCACGCAGTTGCGTTAGCGCGGGGTGTGACATGCCAGACTCTCCGATACATAACGTAATGGCATTGTATCGCAGAAACACGGATTGAGGGGGGCCAAACGTTATTTAACGATCACGATCGCAACATGGGCGCAACAGCCTGGCGGATACGAAAAAAAGTGCGCCCACTCAGGCGCACTAAACTACTAACAAATCAGCACTGTGGGGAAACGGTTACCCCTTGCCTTTTACACTGCTGATAAAGGTGGAACGGGCAGTGGTTGAACCTAAACGTTCGGCTTCATCAAGCAGTTTCAGCGCTTTATCAACGTCGCCGCGCTTCACCGCCTGCTTAATGGCGTTGTTGAAGTACTCTTCGGTGTCGTTCAGTACCGGTTCGGCTTTCTTCGCCGGGGCTGGCGCTGCGGTAGCGACCGGTGCGGCTGCCGCGGCAGCTGGGGCGGCGTAAGCAGGTGCAGCCGTGTTGCCCACCGTAACAGGGCCGTTACCGGAGGAGCCAAACAGCGGGCCAACCAGCACGCTGGAACCGCTGTTTGTTTTCACCTTCAGCTTTAACGTTCCGTCGGTGACGTGACGGGCGATCGGGTCTGGAATATCCGGAACCGCGTTACCGGTGCCTTTTGCGTAGGCTTTAGCCGGATCGAGCAGCGTGGTGGTCTTCTGGAGATCCTGCTCGGTGGTAAAGACCAGCACGTAGAGTTTTTGCTGGCCCAGCGCAGGCGTCAGGCGCATGACGCCTTCCAGACGATCTGCGCTCATCACGCCGGGTTCCTGATAGGTAAAGTATTCGCTTGGGAAAAAGGCAGATGGCGTCATGTTCTGATCGAGAATCAGCACGTTAGGCGCAAATACGCTCGTCTGCTTGTTGACTTCACTGGTCAGGGTAATGGCCAGTTCACCGATATTGGCGGGTACGCTATACGCAGCGACCGGGCCGGTAATACCCGGAACATTAAGCGACTGGCCGGCCGTTGAGAGCTGGGTGGTCTGGGTTTTAGACTGATCGACAGGCGTCCAGACAAGCTGTTGCAATGCCGCTGTCGGAATGGCTGGCGCAGATGTTGTGTTTTGCGGAACGAAATTGACGTTAGCGAGCGTTACGGCAGGCGCGCTTGCCAGCAGCCCTGCGGATAAACAAAGGGCAAGGAGAGTTTTGTTCATTTTCATTGTTATCACCTCAAAATGCACAGGTTCAGCGGTAGCCAGGCAATAGCGCGCCGTCCCAAGGATTGAGGGGCTTGCGCCCCTCAGTTTGGTCATTACGTCAGATTAAGACGGGATTACCACCAGATTTCCATCTGGGCGCCGAAGGACCACTCATCGCTGTCGCCGCGGCTGAAGCTTTTCGCAGTGGTATCGCTATAGGCCATGCCTGGGGTGTAACCCGCAACGGAGTTTTTACCGGTTGGCGCATAACCCCACTTCTCATCCCACTTCGCATAGGTTGCGAATACGCGGATTGCCGGACGTGACCAGATGCTGTCGCCTGCCTGCCACTGCTGGGCCAGGGTAATTTTATACTGGTCGTTGGTTTCGCCGGTTTCCTGGGATTTGACGTTGTCATAACCCACTTCCAGCAGGGTGCTCATGATTGGCGTCCATTTGTACATAGGACGAACGCCCACGGTCCACCATTTGGTACCGTTGTTGTTATCCCAGTTGATATCCTGGTACATACCGACATACATCAGGTCCCAGCTATCGCCCAGAGAGATAGCACCGTGGTCAAGTACGCGCCACAGGTGACCGTTGTTGTTGATGCCGTAGTTGATATCGTCGGAGGTACCGATGTTCGAACCCTGCGACAGACCTTTGCCCTGAGAGGTCATAGAGTCAGTTGCATATTGCAGAACGAACTTGTTGTAGCCTTTCAGCATGCTCTGCGTGTGTTCAGCGGTGAACATCCAGCCATCTTTGGATGCGCCATCGATCAGATGATAATCATCACGTGGGTTTGCGCGACCGTAGTCAACGCCAAGCTCCAGGGTACCGCCCGGGTTAATTTCCATCTGGGCTAAACGGACGTCAAAGACATCGTTCGCCGTGCGGGTGGTGTAATCATAGATGCTGTTGCTGGCGAAGGATGAAGAACCGCCTGCTTCAGAAGAACGGGTTGCAGCCAGAGAGAGCTTACCGAAACCGACGTCAATGTTTTCCAGACCCGCACCAGGACCTGAAATATCCCAGTAGTAGAAGTCGATCATGTGGACGTCGTGACGCTGATAGAAGCGCTTACCGGCCCAGATGGTGGAACCCGGCAGCCATTCGATCAGGTTTTTACCCTGCACGTTAGCTTCACGGAACGCCGGGTCAGTCGCTTCCCAGTCGTTCTGCTGCGCCACGGAGTACGCTACGTTGGTGTCGAAGTAGAAGCTCTTGTCACCTTCTTTCCACACTTCCTGGCCCAGTTTCAATTCCGCATAGGTTTCACATTCGTTACCAAGACGGTATTTACTTTGAGCACCGGTTGCCTGGAAGCACTGTTGTTCGCCGCCACTACCCGTCCAGCCGATACCGGAACGAGCATAACCATGGAAATCCACGGCCAGTGCCTGAGCAGACATTACGCCCGCTGCGACGGCAACTGCCAGAGGAAGTTTGCGCAGAGTAATCATCATTCTATCTCCTGAGATCATTGCTTTTCTTTGAACACTTCACCTGTCGGTTTCGTGTCTTCTTTTGGGATTGCTTAAACGCCTGGCTCTTTATGCAACCGACGACATGCAGTGCCATCCTCACGGAACAGATGGCAGCGCTCTGGCGGCAAGCCGATAGCGAATGTGGCACCCTCTTCTACCAACACCACGTCATTCTGGCGGTAGACCAGGTTCTGACGGATGGCGGGGATCTGGATATGAATCTGTGTTTCGTGACCAAGCTGTTCGACGACCTGAACGTCACCTTCCAGGGTCACATCGGCGATGTGGCTCGGCAGCAGATGCTCAGGACGGATACCGAGGGACATATTTGCCCCTACCTGTACGTTGGCGCTGTCGACCGGCAGCCAGACCTGCTGGCGGTTTGGCAGCTCAACCTGTACCTGTTCAATCGCTGTCGCCGTCACTTTGACGGGCAGGAAGTTCATCTTTGGCGAGCCAATGAAGCCCGCAACAAAGCGGTCTGCCGGATAGTGGTACAGCTCCAGCGGTTTGCCCACCTGCGCCACGCGACCTGCGTCCAGCACCACGATTTTGTCGGCCAGAGTCATCGCTTCGACCTGATCGTGGGTGACGTAAATCATCGTGCGGCCAAGGCGCTTATGCAGACGGGAGATTTCGATACGCATCTGGACGCGCAGGGCGGCATCCAGGTTAGAGAGAGGTTCATCAAGCAGGAACACGCGCGGTTCGGCCACCAGCGTACGGCCAATCGCCACGCGCTGACGCTGACCGCCGGAGAGCGCTTTCGGTTTGCGCTCCAGCAGGTGAGCCAGCTGTAACACTTCCGCGACCTGCGTGACGCGCTGGTTGATGACCTCTTTCTTCGCGCCGGCCAGCTTCAGGCCAAAGGACATGTTCTCGGCAACGGACAGATGGGGATAAAGCGCATAAGACTGGAACACCATGCCTACGCCGCGTTCGGCAGGCGGGATGTCGTTCATTCGGGTATCACCGATCAGCAGGTCGCCGCTGGTGATGGTTTCAAGACCGGCAATCATACGCAGCAGAGTCGATTTACCACAGCCTGATGGGCCGACAAACACTACAAATTCGCCTTCGGTGATGTCCAGATTGATATCTTTCGACACCACTACGTCGCCCCAGGCTTTCGTTACATTACGCAGCTGTACGCTCGCCATGCCCTTCTCCCTTCGTTACAACCTGTCACCGACAGAAACATTCAAGATAAGTTCACTATGGGGTATCCATTACTTTCGTGAATCCTCCACCCCCCGCCTTTTTTATGGGGGAGGAGGCGGGAGGATGAGAGAGCAGGCTCTGCGACCGCATCCGGGGGGCTGAGGCGAAATTCGTGAAGCCGCCTGCAAAATTCGGTGGGTTTTTATGTGCGCCAGCACTCATAACTTAAATTTATGCAACGGAGATCACACAAACGGGGGGTGGGGCGTAGGGGTTGGGAGGATGGAAAGAGGATGTCAAATAAGGAGACTGAGTCACGTTGAACCACCTTATGTATCCACGAGCACATCACCAAAAAGGATGGCAGATATGAATATCAAGACTGGCGCACGCGTTTTCGCATTGTCCGCCCTTGCAGCAATGATGGTTTCCGCCCCAGCGCTCGCCAAAATTGAAGAAGGCAAGCTGGTTATCTGGATTAACGGCGACAAGGGCTATAACGGCCTGGCCGAAGTGGGCAAAAAATTCGAGAAAGACACCGGTATCAAAGTTACCGTAGAACACCCGGACAAACTGGAAGAGAAGTTCCCGCAGGTTGCGGCAACCGGCGATGGCCCGGACATTATCTTCTGGGCGCATGACCGTTTCGGCGGTTACGCGCAGTCTGGCCTGCTGGCTGAAGTCACCCCGGACAAAGCTTTCCAGGACAAGCTGTTCCCGTTCACCTGGGACGCCGTTCGCTACAACGGCAAGCTGATTGCTTACCCTATCGCGGTTGAAGCCCTGTCTCTGATTTACAACAAAGACCTGGTGCCTAACCCGCCGAAAACCTGGGAAGAGATCCCGAAACTGGATAAAGAGCTGAAGGCGAAGGGTAAATCCGCCCTGATGTTCAACCTGCAAGAGCCGTACTTCACCTGGCCGCTGATTGCTGCCGACGGCGGTTACGCGTTCAAGTTTGAAAACGGCAAATATGACGTGAAAGACGTGGGCGTGGATAACGCGGGCGCGAAAAAAGGCCTGACCTTCCTGGTTGACCTGATTAAGAACAAACACATGAACGCCGATACCGACTACTCCATCGCGGAAGCGGCGTTCAACAAAGGCGAAACCGCGATGACCATCAACGGTCCGTGGGCCTGGACCAATATCGACAAGAGCAAAATCAACTACGGCGTGACGCTGCTGCCAACCTTCAACGGCAAGCCGTCTAAACCGTTCGTGGGCGTGCTGAGCGCGGGCATCAACGCCGCCAGCCCGAACAAAGAGCTGGCGAAAGAGTTCCTGGAAAACTACCTGCTGACCGATCAGGGTCTGGATGAAGTGAACAAGGACAAACCGCTGGGCGCCGTGGCGCTGAAATCCTTCCAGGATCAGCTGGCGAAAGACCCACGCATCGCGGCAACCATGGATAACGCCCAGAAAGGCGAAATCATGCCGAACATCCCACAGATGGCTGCGTTCTGGTACGCCACCCGTACCGCCGTCATCAACGCTGCAAGCGGTCGTCAGACTGTCGATGCCGCGCTGAAGGATGCTCAGGGTCGTATTACCAAGTAAGCAGAAGAACGGCGGGTGGCGCGTACGCCGCCCGCCCTACAACTACGGCACGATCCGTAGGTCAGGTAAGCGCAGCGCCACCTGACGAAAAGTTTCCACCGTTGTAGAGGAAGAACCCCATGGATGTCATTAAAAAGAAGCACTGGTGGCAAAGCGACGCACTGAAGTGGTCAGTGATAGGTCTGCTGTGTCTGCTGGTGGGTTACCTTGTTGTTTTAATGTACGTACAAGGGGAATATCTGTTTGCCATCATGACGCTGATCTTAAGCTCTGCTGGCCTGTATATTTTCGCCAACCGTAAAGCCTATGCCTGGCGTTATGTTTACCCAGGGGTTGCCGGGATGGGGCTGTTTGTTCTCTTCCCGCTGATTTGTACCATCGCCATTGCGTTCACCAACTACAGCAGTACCAACCAGCTCGCGCAGGAGCGCGCTACTCAGGTGCTTCTGGATCGCTCTTATCAGGCGGGTAAAACCTTTAACTTCGGCCTGTATCCTGCGGGTGACGAGTGGAAGTTAGCGCTTACTGACGGTGAGAGCGGCAAAAACTATATTTCCGACGCGTTCAAATTTGGCGGCGAGCAGACGCTGGCCTTAAAAGAGTCCGCGGCCCTGCCGGAAGGTGAACGTGCCAACCTGCGAATCATCACCCAGAATCGCCAGGCGCTGACCCAGCTCACCGCCGTGCTGCCAGACGAAAGCAAAGTGACCATGAGCTCGCTGCGCCAGTTCTCCGGCACGCAGCCGCTTTATACCCTGGCGGACGACGGCACGCTGACCAACAACCAGAGCGGCGTGAAGTACCGTCCGAACAATGATATTGGTTTCTATCAGTCCATAACGGCCGACGGCAAATGGGGTGATGACAAACTCAGCCCGGGCTATACCGTCACCATCGGCTGGGACAACTTTACCCGCGTGTTTACCGACGAAGGCATCCAGAAACCGTTCTTCGCCATCTTCGTCTGGACGGTGGTCTTCTCGGTGCTGACGGTGATCCTGACCGTGGCCGTGGGCATGGTGCTGGCCTGTCTCGTGCAGTGGGAGTCGCTGAAAGGCAAAGCGATTTACCGCGTGCTGCTGATTCTGCCTTACGCCGTACCGTCGTTTATCTCGATTCTGATTTTCAAAGGGCTGTTTAACCAGAGCTTCGGTGAAATCAACATGATGCTGAGCGCGCTGTTCGGCATCAAACCGGCCTGGTTCAGCGACCCGACCACCGCCCGCTCGATGATTATCATCGTGAATACCTGGCTGGGTTATCCGTACATGATGATTCTGTGCATGGGGCTGCTGAAGGCTATCCCGGACGATCTTTACGAAGCCTCGGCGATGGACGGCGCGGGTCCGTTCCAGAACTTCTTTAAAATTACGCTGCCGCTGCTCATCAAGCCGCTGACCCCGCTGATGATTGCCAGCTTCGCCTTTAACTTTAACAACTTCGTGCTGATTCAGCTGTTGACCAATGGTGGCCCGGACCGTCTCGGCACCACCACGCCGGCAGGCTATACCGACCTGCTCGTGAGCTACACCTACCGTATCGCCTTCGAGGGCGGCGGCGGTCAGGACTTCGGCCTGGCGGCGGCGATTGCCACCCTGATCTTCCTGCTGGTTGGCGCCCTGGCGATTGTTAACCTGAAAGCCACACGAATGAAATTTGACTAAGGAGGGCATCGATCATGGCAATGGTACAACCCAAATCTCAGAAACTGCGCCTCCTCGCGACGCACTTAGGCCTGCTGATTTTCATCGCGGCGATTATGTTCCCGCTGCTGATGGTCATCGCCATCTCCCTGCGTTCGGGTAACTTTGCGACGGGGAGCCTGATCCCGGATGAAATCTCCTGGGAGCACTGGAAGCTCGCGCTGGGCTTCAGCGTTGAGCACGCCGATGGCCGCGTCACGCCGCCTCCGTTCCCGGTGCTGCTGTGGCTGTGGAACTCGGTGAAAGTGGCAACGATTACGGCGATTGGCATCGTGACGCTCTCCACCACCTGTGCTTATGCCTTCGCCCGTATGCGCTTCCCGGGCAAAGCGACGCTGCTGAAAGGGATGCTGATTTTCCAGATGTTCCCGGCCGTGCTGTCTCTGGTCGCGTTGTATGCCCTGTTTGACCGTCTCGGCCAGTATGTGCCGTTTATCGGCCTGAATACCCACGGCGGCGTGATCTTCGCCTATCTCGGCGGTATCGCCCTGCACGTGTGGACCATCAAAGGCTATTTCGAAACCATCGACGGCTCGCTGGAAGAGGCAGCGTCGCTGGATGGCGCTACCCCGTGGCAGGCGTTCCGTCTGGTGCTGCTGCCGCTGTCCGTGCCGATTCTGGCGGTGGTATTTATCCTGTCGTTTATCGCGGCGATCACCGAAGTACCGGTCGCCTCACTGTTACTGCGCGATGTGAACAGCTACACCCTGGCCGTAGGTATGCAGCAATACCTCAACCCGCAAAACTACCTGTGGGGCGACTTTGCCGCGGCGGCCGTACTCTCCGCCATCCCGATTACCGTGGTGTTCCTGCTGGCCCAGCGCTGGCTGGTGAATGGCCTGACGGCGGGCGGCGTGAAAGGTTAAGTTTCATTTGTTATGCCACTGCAACCCTCAACTTTAGACGTATTGTATTGACCCAACTTGTGACTGTTATTCGGCGCTCTTCGGAGCGCCATTTTTTTATTCGCGTTTCAGCCGCTTCGAGTTGCACAGCCAGAGGGTGATCACCAGCAGCAGGATCGCCGCCGAGTAGATCAGCACGTCGAGCGGGGATTTATGATCGACGATGATCAGCCGCACAATCGCAGTGATACCTATGTAGACAAAATAACGTAGCGGGAAGTGAAAGCCGGACTGAAAGTACTTCACAATCAGGGCAATAAACTCGAAGTAGAGAAAGTAGACCACCAGCCCTTCCACCAGCGCATATTTGCTGGTTTGCTCAGGGGCGAACAGCACATCCGCCAGATGCACCGTCTCTTTACCGAGAAAGACGACCAGGATCAGGCCAAGGCTCAGCAGACCGAGGTTCAGCACGGTCTGGAGTATCGTTGAGATAAACTCAACGCGCGGACGAGTCAGGGATGTCATACAGCACCTCATTCTCCAGGGCGAGGTTCCTGTATAACGCAAAAATGTGACGGGGATCTATATTTTTTGTTTATGTTTTGTCCAGATGAACATTCTTGCCGGGCGGCACTGCGTTTGCCCGGCCTACAAAAACACTCTCGTAGGCCCGGTAAGCGCAGCGCCACCGGGCAAATAAGCATCAGCGGAAATTAATGTTCTTATCGCTGGTCATATCATACAGCTGGAATTTACGTCCAAGCTGCTGACCGCCGTCGCGCGTCAGCGGCGTCCAGCCCACTGCCGCACGGCTGCGGGTTGGGCCTGATGAGAACAGATCCAGCGGAATCGACACGTACACCCCTTTGGTGAAGTCCCCTTCCCCGTACTCGTCCGGCGAAACGTTGGTGATGGTGGCGTAGCCGCCCACCACGACGCCGCTGTCGAAGTGTTTGGAGATATCCAGCGTGCCGCCCTTATCGCCCGCCAGATACTGGCCGACGCTGGCTTTCACCAGCACGTCCTGCGCGAACGACGGCGTCCAGTAGGCGGTCAGGTGGCCGGTTTTGACGCTGTAGTCGGTGAACTTCATCATGTCCTGCGCGCTGCGCCAGTCACGCTGCTTAACGTAGTTGGCATCAATGCCAAACGCCCAGTTGCTGTCGACAGGGCGATAAAGCACTTCTGCCCCCGCGCCGCCGTACATGGTTTCCAGATACCCGCCGTACACCTGGCCGTAGAAGCCGTTGCCGAAGTACTGGAAGTAGTTAGCCTGCAGGTTATTCACGTAGGCATCGTTCTGCACGTACTCACGCACGCGGGTACGTACGCGCGGCAGCGTCGAGTCTTTTGGCGGGTTGGTGTAGTTGAATTTGTCGTAGTTGTTGGCGATGTTGCCGAACAGGCTGCCGGTGGTCAGCAGGTGGTCGGTGACCCACAGATCCGCCGTTGCCATGACGCCCAGCTGATACATGTAGAAGTTTTCCGGCCCGCCGACGGACTGGTTCAGCACCGGATCGATATGGAAATCAAAGCGTGATTTGTCGATATACCAGCCCTGCTCGGTGGTTTCCGGCACGATCGGCTCTACGCGTTTTTGCACCAGTTCGGTTTCATGCCCGAGCGGTTCGCCTTCCAGATGGCGCTTAAGGCTGGCGACATCGGTTTCGGTGGTGACCTGCGGCAGATTCAGGCGGTTTTCCGTCACCCGGATCGTGCGGATCCCGTCCGGGAGATCGTTCATCACGATCCGGTTGGCGCGTTCGATCCCTTCCCGCGAGTCGCGGTATTTCACCTGCTCGCCGGTGACGTACAGCGTATCGCCTTTCACCTGAATTTTCGGATCGGCCAGGCCAGCGTTGTATTTCAACAGCGTCAGCTGGTTTGCCACCACGGAGTGCTGCAGAATCGCATCCTGCGGCTCCGGCCGATAGGCTGGCCGCGCGTTATCGTTGTAGTGCGGCCGCATGTCGTTGAAGTTGGTGCGCAGCGTGAAGCCAAACATCACCGTGTTGCCACGCTCGTAGCTGAGGTTAACGTCGGCCCAGTCGGTGACGCGGTAAATGGCGCCGACGTTAAACTTGCTCTTCTGCTCAACCTTCCCGGCGAAATCCTGGGAGTAGTCGTTACCTTCGTACTCCAGCTTCAGGCGCAGCGGCTGCCACGGTGTCTGGTATTCCACACCGCCAAACAGCGAGGCGGGGCCGTGGAACATCTGGTCACCGTTGATGGAACCCGCTTTCTTGTAGCTGTTATCGCGGTAGCAATATTTATCGCTGTAGGTACAGAACGGGTTTTTGACGTTGCCGCTGGTGCCGAGATAGCCCCAGCCAAGACCGAGAGAAAAATCAAACGGTCCCCAGGCCTTGCTGGCCACGATGTATTCCGCGTCGAACAGGCCGGTCCCGCCGATATCTTTTGCCCCCACGGAGACCTGCGGCATCCAGTAGCTCTCTTCCCACAGGCGCAGTTTGACGTCGAAAGCTTTATCTTTGTAGGTCTGATCGCCGGAGAACGCATCGACGCTGCTGTACTGTTTCGTACGCACGTCGGTGTAGCGCAGCGTGGTTTCGAGCCACGGGAACAGCTGTACGGAGGCGGAATAGTAGCGATACTGGTCGTTATCGCGATAGTTCAGGCTAATTTCCCCTTCACGCGCCATGCGCGCGGTGGGCGTTTGCAGCAAACCGACGCCGCCGAAGTCTGACTGAGACGGGCCAATGGGTGCCGGATAGGTTTCTGCATGGCAGGCGGC
The DNA here is from genome assembly GCF_039718975.1 of Enterobacter chuandaensis. Lineage (NCBI taxonomy): Bacteria > Pseudomonadati > Pseudomonadota > Gammaproteobacteria > Enterobacterales > Enterobacteriaceae > Enterobacter > Enterobacter chuandaensis. Next base: position 278,809 of record NZ_CP097173.1, on the reverse strand, counting down.
GCTCACACAAAGCGCCAGCATGCTGTAGAGATAGGTTCTTTTCATTATTCCGGTATCCGCTGTGTCAGGGAGTGAAGGATATCGGCGTTAAGCCCGTCATACGCCTTCGTCCAGAAATGGTCGGCAAAACCGACAAAAATAATGCTGCCTGGCATGGGTTCGATATGGCGTTTATTCCAGTACGCCACCGGCGCTTTTTGCGTATGCCCGTCCGGATAAATAATCCACGCGTAGCTGTTATCCGCGCCGCTCAGCAGGCTTTGTTCGTCGAGATAGCTCGCCACATCACGACCGGGCGTAAAGGGCTTTTTACCGGGACTGCTGATAAGCCCCATTACGGTCACCGTCGTCGGCTTCACCGGCAGCCAGAGCGTGTAATCCCCTACCAGCGTTGGGTTGCCGTTTTCCGTAACGCGCACTTTATCGGGATCCAGATTCACCTTCTGGCGGCCTGTCACCTTCAGCGCCTGAAGCTGCTGGCGAACGCTGTTAATGGCAGCGGCATCGTCGCCGTCTTCCTGCTCCGCCAGACCCGTCAGGCGGGCCAGCAGGGCACGATGTTGTTGTTCCGTCTCAACCGTCGCCTGGCGCTCGCCGATCACGGCCCCCGGCCACCAGCTGTTGGCCAGCCTTGGCTGCCCGACGAGATCGAGCAGATGCTCTGCATTGGTTAAGGTTTTGGGTTTTTCACTGTCCGGCGTGTAGACCTTTACCGTTCCTGCGGACCATGCCAGCGGCGCGGCAAGACTGGCGAGAAGCGCAACGTGGATGAGCGTTTTCATGATTTCGCCGCCTTGATCAGGGTGGTTTTCACCGGGAAGAAACCGGCACCGAGATATTGCAAGGACTGACGAATTTGCCCTTCCTCATCAATCCAGAAGCGGTTATGCCACGTAGCCTGGTCAGTCGTCACCTCTTCGTCCAGCACGCGCACCTGCGTTTCGTCGCTACCCACTTTCACGCTGTCTGTACCGTCCCAGCGGAAGGTAGAGCGCGCCGTGGCATAACGAACCTGCTTGTGCTCGGTCCAGCCCAGGGTGCGCGTCCAGCTTGCGCCATCGACGATCTGATTCGGCTTGATAAGCGGATCTTCCGCGAGGTTGTTGACCTCAAGCAGGTTGTCGCCGCCGAGCAGCGTTTTCACCATTCGGCCATGCTGCGTCACGATGGTGGCCTGATCCTGCGTCACCCATTTCTGCTGCCCGTTTTCATCGAAAGCGAGCACCACAAACAGCTGCGGGCCATCATTAAGCTGCATGTACTGGCTGGCATACGGCATGTTCTGAAGTTCGTCATCGGTCAACTGCACGCCCGGTGTGCCGAACATGCTTTCCCACAGTGAGGTTCCCAGCCCTTTGGTGGTGGCTGAGCACGCCTGCAACAGCAGGCAAATCAGAATGATTGCAGGTCGCTTCACGACTCTTCTCCGAAGGGGCGAAATAACCACACCGAAGTGTGGTTATGATTAAAACACCCGGTATTACTGGGTGCTGGTCGTCGTAGTGGTCGTGGTTCCGGTATTGGAGCCATCACCGCCACCGGTTGCCGCCAGCGCGACACCCACGGCTGAACTTACGGCGCTGGTGCTGGCTGCGGTAGAACTCCCCGCAGACGCAGACGTCGCTGCCGACCCTGCTGCTTCCCCGACCTGGACCGGAGCTGCATAGACAGACGTCGCCGCAAGTGCAGATATGGCAAAAATGCCATACAGTACTTTCTTCATAACAATTTCCCTTCAATGAATGAATGGAGATTTGCCCGAAAAGAAATTCAGGCGGAATCGAGTATACACAACTAAAGCAGAGGGTTTACCGTGGCTGGAAATAGGGAGTGGGTTTTCGGACTAATGGATAAAACTGAAACGAAAGAAAAATAAATTAAATATATAAGCAATTAAAATCAAATAGTTATAATATAATCACATTCACTACATGCTGCGTATTTTCTTAAAATAAACCGCAGCAATTAACGGGTTAACCGTCTTTTTCGGATTAAACTCAGAGCCGGAATTTGAGTTAACTAACAGACATCAGGAATTATCCGATAAAAAAATGCCGGCATATCGCCGGCATTTTTCATGACATATTAATTACGCACGCCATGCTTTATAACGGTTGATCAAACCGTTTGTAGAGCTGTCGTGACTGTCGATGGCTTTATCGTCACCCAGCTCTGGCAGAATGCGGTTCGCCAGCTGTTTGCCCAGCTCAACGCCCCACTGGTCAAAGGTGAAGATGTTCAGGATAGCGCCCTGCGTGAAGATCTTGTGCTCATACAAGGCAATCAGCGCACCCAGGCTGAACGGGGTGATTTCGCGCAGCAGGATGGAGTTAGTTGGACGGTTGCCTTCGAACACTTTGAACGGCACAACGTGGTCCAGGGTTGCCGGATCTTTACCCTGGTCACGGTATTCCTGCTCTACCACCTCGCGGGATTTACCGAACGCCAGCGCTTCGGTCTGTGCGAAGAAGTTAGACAGCAGCTTCGGATGGTGGTCGGACAGCGGGTTGTGGGTGATAGCCGGGGCGATGAAATCGCACGGTACCATTTTGGTGCCCTGGTGAATCAGCTGGTAGAACGCGTGCTGGCCGTTGGTGCCCGGCTCGCCCCAAATGATTGGGCCGGTCTGGTAATCCACCGCGTTGCCGTTACGGTCAACGTACTTACCGTTGGATTCCATGTTGCCCTGCTGGAAGTAGGCCGCAAAGCGGTGCATGTACTGGTCGTAAGGCAGAATCGCTTCGGTTTCCGCACCGAAGAAGTTGTTGTACCAGATACCGATCAGCGCCAGCAGCACCGGCAGGTTTTTCTCAGGGGCAGTGGTAGAGAAGTGTTTATCCATCGCGTGCGCGCCGGAGAGCAGCTCAACGAAGTTGTCGAAGCCCACGGACAGGATGATGGACAGACCGATTGCAGACCACAGAGAGTAGCGGCCACCAACCCAGTCCCAGAACTCGAACATGTTCGCGGTGTCGATACCGAACTCGCTCACGGCTTTACCGTTGGTGGAGAGCGCCGCAAAGTGTTTCGCCACGTGCTTGTTGTCGCCTGCGGTTTTCAGGAACCAGTCGCGCGCGCTGTGGGCGTTGGTCATGGTTTCCTGCGTGGTAAAGGTTTTGGACGCCACCAGGAACAGGGTGGTTTCCGGATTCACGTTTTTCAGCACTTCGGCGATGTGGGTACCATCGACGTTAGAGACAAAGTGCATATTGAGGTGGTTTTTGTACGGACGCAGCGCTTCGGTCACCATGAACGGACCGAGGTCAGAGCCGCCGATACCGATGTTCACCACGTCGGTGATTGCTTTGCCGGTGTAGCCTTTCCACTGGCCTGAGATGATCGCTTCGGAGAAGGTTTTCATCTTTTCCAGCACCGCGTTCACTTCCGGCATGACATCTTTGCCGTCAACGATGATTGGCGTATTGCTACGGTTACGCAGGGCCACGTGCAGCACGGCGCGGTCTTCGGTGCGGTTGATCTTCTCACCGGAGAACATGGATTTGATGGCGTCTGCCAGTTGGGTCTCTTTCGCCAGGTCCTGCAGTTTTGCCAGCGTCTCTTCGGTAATGCGGTTCTTGGAGAAATCCACCAGCATCAGGTCGTCGAAGGTCGCGGAGAACTTAGTGAAACGATCGGCATCTTTCGCGAACAGGTCCGCGATGGTGACGTCTTTCATTTCATCAAAATGTTTCTGTAGTGCCTGCCAGGCAGCGGTCTGCGTTGGGTTGATGTTTTTCATTAGCAATACTCTTCTGATTTGAGAATTGTGACTGCGGTCGATTGTAGCGCCTGCAAATAAAAATTGTGATGGTTTTTATGCCATTGCCCTGGTCTGCATCAAACGCAGGTGAAAAGACCCGAAAAGTATAGCTGCTGTCGCGCCCTTCCGGCGTGGCGAAATGTTGGTCAAAAGGGGGTAAAAAGGAGCATAAAATATGGGCCTGTTATAAGTCCTGTTTCTCAGGGGTACCCCCCCATAAAAAATCCGCATAATCCCAGCATTGACAGGACCTCCCCCGCATTTTATTTATAGGGCCGTATTTTGCGCCTGCACCTGTTTTCGTTTCACTCTTGTGCCAAGGTCGCTTATTCATTCCCTGACACGAGGTTGTTATGACGAGTTTTGTGGTCGCCAAGTTTGGCGGCACCAGTGTGGCCGATTACGATGCCATGAACCGCAGCGCCGATGTGGTGCTGGCCGATCCGAATACCCGCCTGGTGGTGCTCTCTGCATCCGCCGGCGTGACGAACCTGCTGGTTTCTTTGTCTGAAGGACTGGAAGCGACCGAACGTTTCGTGAAGCTGGATGCACTGCGCAAAATTCAGTTCGATATTCTTGAACGTCTGCAAAACCCGAACGTTATTCGTGAGGAAGTGGAGCGCCTGCTGGAAAATATCACCACCCTGGCAGAAGCCGCGTCACTGGCAACCTCCACCGCCCTGACCGATGAACTGGTCAGCCACGGCGAGCTGATGTCCACCCTGCTGTTTGTTGAAATCATGCGCGAGCGTAACGTTCAGGCCCAGTGGTTTGACGTGCGTAAAGTGATGCGTACCAGCGATCGTTTTGGGCGCGCCGAACCGGACGTTGAGATGCTGGCCGAGCTCACCAACCAGCAGCTGGCGCCGCGCCTGGCAGAAGGCATGGTGATCACCCAGGGCTTTATCGGCAGCGAAGCAAAAGGACGCACCACCACGCTTGGCCGTGGCGGCAGCGACTACACCGCCGCGCTGCTGGGCGAAGCGCTGCACGCGACCCGCGTGGATATCTGGACTGACGTGCCGGGTATTTACACCACCGACCCGCGCGTGGTCTCTGCGGCAAAACGTATTGATGTGATCGCATTTGAAGAAGCGGCGGAAATGGCCACCTTCGGCGCGAAAGTGCTGCATCCGGCAACGCTGCTGCCTGCCGTGCGCAGCGATATTCCGGTCTTCGTTGGCTCCAGTAAAGATCCAAAAGCGGGCGGGACGCTGGTCTGCAAGAAAACCGAGAACCCGCCGCTGTTCCGCGCGCTGGCCCTGCGCCGCCGCCAGACGCTGGTCACGCTGCACAGCCACAATATGCTGCACTCCCGCGGTTTCCTGGCGGAAGTGTTTGGCATCCTGGCGCGCCACAATATCTCTGTAGATTTGATTACCACTTCCGAAGTGAGCATTGCGCTGACGCTCGACACCACGGGTTCCACCTCCACGGGTGACACCCTGCTGACGCAGTCGCTGCTGATTGAGCTGTCTGAGCTGTGCCGCGTGGAAGTGGAAGAAGACCTGGCGCTGGTGGCCATCATCGGTAACAAACTGTCGCGCGCCTGTGGCGTGGGCAAAGAGGTCTTCGGCGTGCTCGATCCGTTCAACATCCGCATGATCTGTTACGGCGCATCAAGCTATAACCTTTGCTTCCTGGTCCCTGCCGATCAGGCTGAGCAGGTGGTGCAGAAACTTCATCAGAATTTGTTTGAATAATTTTTTCGCAAAAAAGATAAGCCGGGCCCTGTGCCCGGCTTTTTATTTCGTTGTATCACCCGGTCAAATATCACAGGGCATAAGGCAAATTTTCTGTCAGCGGAACTTTCTTTATTTTCAACAGGCACACTCTTTTGCTGAAGGAAAAATGAGATGAAAAAAGCCCTGATCGTTATCGCAACACTCTTCGTATTTACCCACCAGGCACTGGCGGCCCCACGGCCCATCGCTGCCGGTGCCTACAAAATCACTATGCCGAACGTTCGTAATGGTTCATGTTTCCCTGCCATGCCTAATTACAGTAAAGACCTTACTGTTGCTGGCGGCACTGAGCCTGTTCATGTATCAAGGCATCACATCATCCCTTACAACCTGCTGCGCGATTTTTATAACCGGGCGCTGCAAGAAAAAGCGTTACCTAAACTTCGTAGTCTATTTTTGACTCTCCGGGATAATCTGCGAGATTATGCCAGCGCAGGAAATTGTGCTGTTAACGCCGACGATTTAGCGGGAACAGCAAACCTTATCGATATGATAATCAACGGCACGGTGACCAATAATCCTGCGGCGGCATTTCCTGACTATTTTGACGACTTTGCGTCGTTCTATGCCTGGCTACCGGGTAATTTATTTATTGGTCCGACAAACAGAAATGACGACCCCGAAGATGAGTTCGAAGCCAGAGCAGGCGTCGTCGTGGGTGATAACTTCTCGCTTTATGAACGCGCAAATAAAAACATGAAGTCCTATGTGGCAACAGGGGATGCAAGTTTGCTTTTAAGCATTAACAGCGACTTAACGAGTATTGCCAAAAAGAAAAGCGTATATCCACTGGATGGCCACAACTGGAACCTGTCTCGTGAAGGACACTATGTTTTGCGCTAAATAAGACTCAAAATGATTTAACCGCGCTCGTGGTAATCATATATCTGTCTGTCAGTATGCTTTACACTGAAGCCTCCCCATCAGGAGGCTTCAGCAATGGCTACACCACGTTTGACCCAGAAAGACATGACGGAAGCCGAGCAGCGCGAACTGAAAACGCTTCTCGACCGCGCCCGCATCGCGCATGGCCGCACGCTGACGAACGCCGAAACCAATCAGGTGAAAAAAGAGTACATCGATAAGCTGATGGCGCAACGTGAGGCTGCGGCGAAGAAAGCCCGCAAGCTGAAAAAAGAGCAGGCTTATAAGCCGGATGCAGAGGCGACCTTTTCCTGGTCCGCCACGACATCAACCCGTGGAAGGCGCTAATCAGCGCCCTTTCTTTTTGCGCCCCGGCTGGGTAAAGCGTTTTCCGTTGCCCGGCTTGCCTCGCCCTTTCTCTTCCGCCTGCGGTGCCTTCACGACCGGACGCTTTATCGCCTGCGTTTTCGGTTTCGCTTTAGCTTTCGGCTTCGCTTCGGACGAGGAGTTCTCGATAAGCTTGAACAGTTCAATCAGCTCGTCATCCGTTAAGTCACGCCACTCGCCCAGCGGGATCCCGGTCAGGCTAACGTTCATGATGCGCGTGCGTTCCAGCTTCGTCACTTCATAGCCGAAGTGCTCGCACATGCGGCGGATCTGGCGATTCAGGCCCTGCACCAGCGTGATACGGAACGCAAACGGTGCTTCTTTTTTGACCTTACACTTCTTCGTCACGGTGCCCAGGATCGGCACGCCTGCGCCCATGCCACGGATAAATTCGTCAGTCACCGGCTTGTTCACCGTAACGATATACTCTTTCTCGTGGTCGTTACCGGCACGCAGAATTTTGTTGACCAGATCGCCGTGGTTAGTGAGGAAAATCAGCCCCTGAGAATCTTTATCCAGACGGCCAATCGGGAAGATACGGCTGCTGTGGTTCACGAAATCAACGATGTTGTCCCGCTCGCCATCTTCCGTGGTGCTGACAATCCCAACCGGCTTGTTCAACGCGATAAACACCAGGTCTTCTGCATCACGCGGTTCGATGACCTGACCATTCACTTTAACCACATCGCCAGGGACCACCTGATCGCCGATGGTGGCGCGTTTGCCGTTAAGAAACACGTTACCCTGTTCAATGTAACGGTCAGCCTCGCGACGTGAGCAGATCCCGCTCTCGCTAATGTATTTGTTTAATCGGGTTGATTGAGTTGGCAGCATAGTTTCTCCTGTGAAGGGCGAAATATACCTTACCTTGCGGCTGACAAAAAAGTGTTAGTAACCGTTGATTAAAAAATCGAGTGCATCCCGCAATGAAGCCCGGTTTTGCGTAAGATCGGCAACACGCTCACCTAACTCTCTTGGCGATATGCCAGCCATCATGTGCATCATGACCACGCAGGGCTTACCCGCTATCTCAACGACGGGGCACACTTTCGCAGGCGGCTGAATGCCTCCCAGGTGGCTAAGCTCAACTGCGGGGGCAACCAGAACATGCTTCATCACATTAGCCACGGGATGCTGCATATTGATTAGCCAGGGATAGGCAGTTTTTCCCCTACCTTCATTCTCATAAGCAAAATATTGCTCCATCAAAACGACCTCTGAAAATCACTAAAGGAGCCGTTTTCATCAACCCAGTGGTTAATGGCCTCGATAGAAGCTTTATTTTCTGCTAACCACTCTGCGCGCTGATGCGCACGAAACTGTTCCTGCAGTGCAGCCGTGAGCACAGCGGAAAGATTAAGTTTAAGCCGTCGCGCCTCTTCAAGAATGTCTGGTGCTAACGACACATTGACTGATTTTTTAATGCCAGGAGTAGTGCGCATGAGAACCCCCATCGGAATGCGCATGAATTGACGAAGTGTAGCGTAATAAACGAGCATTTTCTATTCCCTTCAAAATGTAAGGTCTGAAGAGTAAATGCTGCTTTATAAGGTGTCACGCCTCGCAAAACGGTTTTGCGAGGCGCTTTCAGAGATTAATACTCGTCCCGTTCGTCATCTTCATCCGGCTGTTCCATCACGCTGTACGCCACCGCGCAGAACAACGAATTCAGGCGTTTCATATCTCCCAGCAGCCCCAGGTGCAGGGAGCTGGTCTCGATGCTCTGCACGTTCTGCTGGTGCAGACGCTCAACATGGGCGTGCGAGTAGCGGCGGTTGAGGATGCGGAAACGGTGTTTGTTGCGGCGCAGGCGGCGCGCGCTCGGCACGTCGCTGGAGAAGAAGACTGACATCGCCAGCTTAAGGTTACTCACCAGCTGTTCGTGGAGCGCTTCGAGCTCCTTCAGCCCTTCTACAGAAAATGCGCGACGCGCGGCCAGCGACTTATCGGCGATCTCACTGCCCATACGCTCAACGATATCCGAAGCCTGCTCGAGGTTAAGCGACATCTCGATGATTTCCGCCCAGCGGCGGGATTCCTCCTCCGCCAGCTCGTCCTGCGGGATACGCGCCAGATAAAGCTTGATGGCGGTATAGAGCACGTTGATGTCGTCCGCCAGCCTGCGCAGCTCTTTCTCTTCGCGCGGCTCGCCGTGCATCACCTTCTGCAGCCCTTCAAGCATGGTTTCCATTGCATCACCCATGCGCAGCGTTTCGCGGGCGGCGTTGGCGATAGCCAGCGCGGGCGTGTCCAGTACGGAAGTATCCAGATGCTTCGGTTTCAGGCGCGCGTCCAGCTCCGGTTCATCACGGATAAGGCGCTCGCAGAAGCGGGCCATCGGCGCGGCAAACGGCACCATCGCCAGACAGCGCACCAGGTTGTAGAAGACGTGGAAGTAGATTACCAGCTCCGCTTTCGGCAGCGGGAGGTTGTCCATCAGGTTCGCCAGCGGGTGCACAAACGGCAGAATAATCAGGCTGCCCACCAGCTTAAACAGCAGGCTCCCCAGCGCCACGCGGCGGGCAGCGGCATTGGCGGCGCTGTTGTTGAGCATCGCCAGCAGGCCAGAGCCGAGGTTAGCGCCGATCACCAGACACAGCGCCACCGGGAAGGAGATCGCGCCCGCGGCGGTAAGCGTGGCCGTCAGCAGCACCGCCGCCAGGCTGGAGTAGCTGACAATGGCAAATACCGCCCCGATTAGCGCATCCAGCATGATATCGCCAGTCAGCGAGGCGAAAATGACCTGCACGCCGTTGGCCTGGGTGATCGGCGTCACCGCCTGCACAATCAGCTCAAGCGCCAGCAGGATAAGGCCGAGGCCAATGCCGACGCGGCCCAGCTGCCCGGCACGCGTCTGCTTGCGGCCAAGGAAGAAGATGACCCCAATGAAAATCAGCAGCGGCGACAGCCAGGAGAGATCGAACGTCAGGATACGCGCCATCAGTGCGGTACCGACGTCGGCACCCAGTACGATCACCAGTGCCGGGGCGAGCGCGACCAGATCCTGCGCCACAAACGAGGTGACGAGCATGGTGGTGGCATTGCTGCTTTGCACCAGCGCCGTGACGCCAATCCCCGCGCAGAAGGCGAGCGGCTTCTTCTCAACGCTGCCGCTGAGAACGGTACGTAAACGTGCGCCAAACACGCGCATCACGCCGGTGCGGACAATATGGGTACCCCATACGAGCAGTGCGACTGCCGAAAGCAAATGTAACAACGTCAGCACGGAAGTGGGTTCTCCTTATCGTTATAGATTTTATGATTGAGTATAAGGGTTTAAACGTAAGAAAGAGACAGGGCACCGTTGTGGTGCCCTGTTTGTTGTAAGGAAAAGTGACGTTAGTCCGCGTCGTAGCCTAAATTCGGCGCCAGCCAGCGTTCAACGTCAGACACGCTCATGCCTTTGCGCAGGGCGTAATCTTCGATCTGGTCGCGCTGCAGCTGCGCCACGGCGAAGTACTTGCTGTCCGGATGACTGAAGTACCAGCCCGAGACGGACGCGCCCGGCCACATGGCGAACGACTCGGTAAGCTTCATGCCGGTATGCGCTTCCACGTCCAGCAGTTTCCAGATAGTGCCTTTTTCGGTATGTTCCGGGCAGGCCGGATAGCCCGGCGCCGGACGAATGCCCTGGTAATTTTCGCGGATCAACTCCTCGTTGCTGAGGTTCTCATTCGCCGCATAGCCCCAGTACACCTTACGCACGCGCTCGTGGAGGTACTCGGCAAAGGCTTCCGCCAGGCGGTCGGCAATCGCTTTCACCATGATCTTATTGTAATCATCGTGCTGCGCGTCGAACGCGTCCGCCAGGGCGTCTTCTTCCAGACCACCGGTAACCGCAAAGGCGCCGATATAGTCGGCCTTACCGCTCAGCTTCGGCGCAACAAAATCCGCCAGGCAGTAGTTGGCAAAGCCCACTTTCTCGGTTTGCTGCCGCAGATGGCGACTCACGGCCAGCACGTGGGTGCGGGTTTCATCGCGGTAGATCTCCACGTCGTCGCCCACGCGGTTCGCCGGGAACAGCCCCACCACGCCGCGCGGGTTGAGAGCTTTCTCAGCGCTCAGCTTGTCGAGCATGTCGTTGGCGTCTTTAAACAGGCGCTTCGCCTCCTCGCCTACCACCTCGTCTTCCAGGATGCGCGGATATTTGCCCGCCAGCGACCAGGTCATAAAGAACGGCGTCCAGTCGATGTAGTTACGCAGCGTTTCGATGCTGGCCGTCACGTCCTGCACGCCCAGACGGTGCGCGACCGGCGGCGTATAGCTGGACCAGTCAAAGGCCAGGTCGTTATCGCGCGCCGCCTGAAGTGATACTGGCGGGGTGCGCGGCTTCTTACGGCCGTGTTGGATGCGGACGGTTTCGTACTCTTTGCGGGTGCGCGCCACAAAATCGTCGCGCTGAGTGTCGGAGAGCAGCGCGGAGACCACGCCGACGGTGCGCGAGGCGTTCTGCACGTAAACCGTCGGGCCGCTGTAGTTCTGCTCGATTTTCACCGCCGTGTGCGCTTTGGAGGTGGTCGCCCCGCCAATCAGCAGCGGAATGGTGAAGCCCTGACGCTCCATCTCCTTAGCCACGTTGACCATCTCGTCCAGCGACGGGGTAATCAGCCCGGAGAGGCCAATCAGGTCGGCGTTCACTTCGCGCGCGGTCTTGAGGATTTTGTCCGCCGGAACCATCACACCGAGGTCAATAATCTCGTAGTTATTACACTGCAGCACCACGCCGACGATATTCTTGCCGATGTCGTGCACGTCCCCCTTCACGGTGGCGATGACCATCTTGCCGTTGCTGGAGCCTTTCTCTTTGCTGGCCTCGATAAAGGGCTCCAGATAGGCCACGGCCTGCTTCATCACGCGAGCGGATTTTACTACCTGCGGCAGGAACATCTTACCTTCGCCGAACAGATCGCCGACCACGTTCATGCCGTCCATTAGCGGCCCTTCGATCACCTCAATCGGGCGGGCTGCCAGCTGACGCGCTTCCTCGGTATCCTGCTCGATGAACTCGGTAATGCCTTTCACCAGCGAGTATTCCAGACGCTTTTTCACATCCCAGGAGCGCCACTCGGCCTGCTGAACGTTGGCCGATTCATCCGCTTTGCTGCCGCGGTATTTCTCCGCCAGGTCCAGCATGCGCTCGGTGGCGTCGTCACGGCGGTTAAGGATCACGTCCTCAACGGCATCGCGCAGCTCGGCAGGCAAATCGTCGTAAATCGCCAGTTGTCCGGCGTTAACGATGCCCATGTCCATGCCGTTGCGGATGGCGTAGTAGAGGAACACGGCGTGGATCGCTTCACGCACCGGGTCGTTACCGCGGAACGAGAACGAGACGTTCGACACGCCGCCGGAGATCAGCGCGTGCGGCAGCTCGCGTTTAATGTCTTCACATGCGCCGATAAAGTCCTGCGCGTAGTTGTTGTGCTCTTCGATGCCGGTCGCGACGGCGAAGATATTCGGGTCGAAGATAATGTCTTCCGGCGGGAATCCTACCTCTTCGGTCAAAATCTTGTACGCGCGGCGGCATATCTCAATTTTGCGCTCGCGGGTGTCGGCCTGGCCTACTTCGTCGAAGGCCATCACCACCACGGCGGCACCGTAGCGGCGCACCAGCTTCGCGTGGTGGATAAAGATATCCACGCCCTCTTTCATCGAGATGGAGTTAACGATGCCTTTGCCCTGAATGCACTTCAGCCCTTTTTCAATGACTTCCCACTTGGAGGAGTCAATCATGATCGGCACGCGGGCAATGTCCGGCTCACCGGCAATCAGGTTGAGGAAACGCACCATCGCCGCTTCGGCGTCGAGCATGCCCTCGTCCATATTGATATCGATAATCTGCGCGCCGCTTTCCACCTGCTGGCGGGCAACGTCCAGCGCTTCGCTGTACTTCTCTTCTTTAATCAGGCGCTTGAACTTTGCGGAGCCGGTAACGTTTGTACGCTCACCCACGTTCACAAACAGGCTGTCGTCGCCGATGGTCAACGGCTCCAGGCCGGAAAGGCGACAGGCAACCGGCCGCTCGGGCAGCTTGCGCGGCGGCAGCCCGGCCACGGCGTTGCTCATGGCGGCGATGTGCTCCGGCGTGGTGCCGCAGCAGCCGCCGACGATGTTCAGGAAGCCAGACTCGGCCCACTCGCGGATTTGCGCCGCCATGGTGTCAGCATCGAGATCGTATTCACCGAACGCGTTCGGCAGTCCGGCGTTCGGGTGGGCGGTGACATAGCATTCGGCAATGCGCGAAAGCTCCTGCACGTACTGGCGCAGTTCATCTGGCCCCAGCGCGCAGTTAAGGCCAAAGGAGAGCGCGTCGGCGTGACGCAGGGAATTATAGAACGCTTCGGTGGTCTGGCCGGACAGGGTACGGCCAGAGGCGTCGGTGATGGTGCCGGAAATCATGATCGGCAGGTCCACGCCCAGCGCCTCAAACTCCTCTTTCACCGCATAAATCGCCGCTTTGGCGTTGAGGGTGTCGAATACGGTTTCAATCAGAATCAGATCGGAGCCGCCTTCCACCAGCGCTCTGGTCGATTCACGGTAGGCGGCCACCAGCTGGTCAAAGGTGATATTACGAAACGCCGGGTCGTTGACGTCCGGTGAAATCGACGCGGTGCGGTTCGTTGGGCCAAGCACCCCGGCAACGTAGCGCGGCTTGTCCGGCGTGCGGGCCGTCCATTCGTCGGCGCAGGCGCGCGCCAGCTTCGCGGCTTCAAAGTTGATCTCCGCCGACAGGGATTCCATCTGGTAATCCGCCATGGCGATGGTTGTCGAGTTGAAGGTGTTGGTTTCAACGATATCCGCACCTGCTTCGAAGTAGGCGTTGTGGATATCCTTAATCACGGACGGCTTGCTGAGCACCAGCAGGTCGTTGTTGCCTTTCAGGTCGCAGGGCCAGTCGGCGAAGCGCTCGCCGCGGAAATCGTCTTCGCTCAGGCGATAGCCCTGGATCATGGTGCCCATGCCACCGTCCAGCACCAGAATTCGTTCATTTAACTGCGCACGCAGTTGCTCTACTTTGCTGCTCACACTTGCTCCCGACAACGCTCAACAAGGCCAAAAGGCTGCGTTCCATACTGGCACAATCTCGCAGGGTGGAAAAGCCACTCAGGGGTAACATGAGACATGTTCACCATCACTCCTCCGATCAGTCAGGAAAGCGGTTGCAAATTCACCAAATAAAACGAAAATGATTTCCACGATACAGAAAAAGGAGATCGTCATGGTCGCGACCGTTCCCGCCAAACGCGGCAGAAAACCTGCTGCCACCACCGCTGTACAACCCGGCGGACAGGTTCAATCCCTGACGCGCGGTCTGAAGCTGCTGGAGTGGATAGCCGAGTCGCACGGCAGCGTGGCCCTGACCGAGCTGGCCCAGCAGGCTGGCCTGCCGAACTCCACCACGCACCGCCTGCTGACCACCATGCAACAGCTGGGTTTTGTCCGCCAGGTAGGCGAGCTGGGGCACTGGGCGGTGGGGGCGCATGCGTTTATTGTCGGCAGCAGCTTCCTGCAAAGCCGTAACCTGCTGGCGATTGTGCACCCTATTCTGCGCAAGCTGATGGAGGAGTCCGGCGAGACGGTCAACCTGGCGGTGCTGGACCAGAGCGATCACCAGGCGATTATCATCGACCAGGTGCAGTGTACGCAGCTGATGCGTATGTCCGCGCCGATTGGAGGCAAGCTGCCGATGCACGCCTCTGGCGCAGGGAAAGCGTTTCTCTCGCAGCTTAGCGAAGAGCAGGTGACGGGTCTGCTGCACCGTAAAGGTCTGCATGCCTACACCCACGCCACGCTGGTGTCGCCGGTGCATCTGAAAGAAGATCTGGCTCTGACCCGCAAGCGCGGCTATTCGTTTGATGACGAAGAACATGCCCTGGGCCTGCGCTGCCTCGCGTCCTGCATTTTTGACGAGCACCGCGAGCCGTTTGCCGCGATCTCCATCTCCGGACCGATTTCACGCATGACAGACGACCGGGTGACCGAGCTGGGCGCGCTGGTGATTAAGGCCGCGAAAGAGGTGACGCTGGCGTATGGTGGGATTCGTTAAACCGCACACAAAACCGCTGCTTGCGGCGGTAAGCGTACACATCTTCCACATGCCCATTTTTGATCCGCGTTTGCAGCCCGCGCCAGTAGCTGGCGCGGAACAGATCGGCATGCATCTCTTCAAATAGCGGCCCGATACGCGGGTCAGCGCACAGCCAGTGGCGAAACTCTTCAGGAAACACATCTCCCGGCGAGACGCTGTACCACGGCTCGCTGGACAGCTCATCCTCCGGGTAACGGGGCGGCGGGATATCGCGGAAGTTCACCTCGGTCATGTAGCAAATTTCGTCGTAATCATAGAACACCACCCGCCCGTGACGAGTGACGCCGAAGTTTTTAAACAGCATATCGCCGGGGAAAATATTGGCGGCGGCAAGCTGGCGAATCGCGTTGCCGTATTCTTCAATGGCATCCCGCAGAGCCTGACCTTCGGCCTGCTCCAGCCAGATATTCAGCGGCACCATGCGGCGCTCGATATACAGATGACTAATCGCTATTTTGTCGCCCAGATCGGTGATTTTTGCCGGTGCTTCCTGTAGTAACAGGGCCATTAAAGCCGGATCGATCTGCCGCTTATCCAGCACAAAATTTTCAAACTCCTGCGTATCCGCCATGCGTCCAACGCGGTCGTGCTCTTTAACCAGCTGATAGCAGGCGCGGACGTGAGCGGCGCTCATCTCTTTCTGCGGCGCGAATCTGTCTTTTATCACCTTAAACACCCGGTCAAAGCCCGGCAGTGTGAAAACCAGCATCACCATGCCGCGAATGCCTGGCGCTTCGATAAACTGCTCATCGGCCGTGGTGACATAGCGCAGGTACTCCCGGTAGCTTTCCGTTTTGGCGTGCTTCTGGCAGCCAATCGCCATATACAGCTCGGCGGTGGTTTTGCCGGGCAGGATTTCGCGCAGCCACTCCACCAGCGCGGCAGGTAGCGGGGCGTACACCATGAAATAGGAGCGGGCGAAGCCAAATACGATGCTGGCCTCGGCGCTGGTGGTCAGGCAGGTATCGACAAACAGTTCCCCGTCGTCGGTACGGTGAATCGGCAGCAGAAACGGCACGATGGCCGTCGGCGTAACCAGTTTGCCCACCAGCCAGGCGGCTTTATTGCGGTAGAAAAGCTCGTTGGCCACCTGCAAATGGCTGTGCCTGAGCACCTCCGCGCCGAAGGTTTCGTTGAGATGCGCGTGGATATAGCCGATATCCCGGGCTTTATTCTCCCAGGGCAGGCGCAGCGGCAAATCCGTTAATACGCGGTGCAGGAGCTTTTCCCAGCCGCGCTCGGGAAAGAAATCTTTCGCCAGCGGACGCGGAATGGTTCGAAAGCGTCGCTCGGGCTGGGAGCTGAAAATAAATAACCGCTCAGGAGATAATGAGCGGTGGTCAAATAACCGGCAATAGACGGAGTTGAAAAAGCTCTCCGCAATCTCGAAGCGCGGGTAGTCGGGTAACAAATGGGTGTAGTGCTCCTTCACGCGCAGTAAAAAATCCGCGTCCGGGCTTTTACCGTCGGTAATACAGCGCAGTTGCTCCACCACCAGACCCACGTGGTGGTCGTAGAGATGGATACGCTGCTTCATGGCCTGCTGAACCGCATGCCAGTCTGCATGTTCAAAGCGCTGCTGCGCGCCGGATGTCACTTCGAGAAAACGACCATACTGGGCGTCAAAGCCCTGAAGAATGGTTTGGGCAATCAATAATTCCAGACCACGCGACATATATTCCCCCTCACCCCTGCCCTCTCCCCAAAGGGGAGAGGGGGAAAAATTAGAACTGTGCTTCTTCGGTTGAACCCGTTAATGCCGTGACGGAGGAAGTGCCGCCCTGAATAATCGTGGTCACATTGTCGAAGTAGCCGGTTCCCACTTCCTGCTGGTGAGAAACAAAGGTATAGCCCTCTTTTCCTGCTGCAAATTCTGGCTGCTGTACCTTTTCAACGTAGTGCTTCATGCCTTCGCCCTGCGCGTAGGCTTGCGCCAGGTCGAACATGTTGAACCACATGCTGTGGATACCCGCCAGGGTGATGAACTGGTACTTGTAGCCCATATCCGACAGCTGCTGCTGGAAGCTGGCAATGGTCGTGTCGTCCAGATTTTTTTGCCAGTTGAAGGACGGCGAACAGTTATAGGCCAGCAGCTTGCCCGGATATTTCGCATGAATCGCATCGGCAAAACGCTTCGCCAGCGCCAGATCCGGCGTGGAGGTTTCACACCAGACCAGGTCGGCGTAAGGGGCATAGGCGAGACCGCGGCTGATGGCCTGTTCGATACCGGCATGCGTGCGATAGAACCCCTCGCTGGTGCGCTCGCCGGTAATAAATTCGCTGTCGTACGGATCGCAGTCAGAGGTGATCAGGTCCGCCGCATCCGCATCGGTGCGGGCAATCACCAGCGTCGGCACGCCGAGCACGTCAGCAGCCAGACGCGCGGCAACCAGCTTCTGAATCGCTTCCTGAGTCGGAACCAGCACCTTACCGCCCATGTGTCCGCATTTTTTCACTGACGCCAGCTGGTCTTCGAAGTGAACGGCCGCTGCACCGGCCTCAATCATCGATTTCATCAGCTCGAAGGCGTTCAGCACGCCGCCGAAGCCCGCTTCCGCATCCGCGACGATCGGCAGGAAGTAGTCAATAAAGCGCGGATCGCCAGGTTCGATACCGGCGGCCCACTGGATCTGATCCGCACGGCGGAAGGTGTTGTTGATCCGATCCACCACCGACGGCACCGAGTTAGCCGGATAGAGCGACTGATCCGGGTACATGCTGGAGGCCAGGTTGGCGTCCGCCGCGACCTGCCAGCCGGAGAGGTAAATCGCCTCAATACCGGCCTTTGCCTGCTGCAGTGCCTGACCGCCGGTCAGCGCGCCGAGGCTGTTGATATAACCCTTTTTGGAACCACCGTGCAGCAGCTTCCACATTTTCGCCGCGCCATTTTGCGCCAGCGTGCATTCCGGGTTGACCGAGCCGCGTAATTTCACCACTTCCTCTGCGCTGTACGGGCGACGGATGCCTTCCCAGCGCGGTTGAGTCCACTCTTTCTTTAATTCTTCGATTTGTTGGGTACGGGTTTTCATGTGCAGATGCTCCATATTGTTATGTGGTGAGTTACGCCAGGAAGCGGTAGCCCGGCAGGGTCAGGAAGTCGATTAAGTCATCTGAGGTGGTGATTTGCTCCATCAGGCGCGCCGCGTCGTCAAAACGTCCGCTGCTGAAGCGGTGTTCGCCCAGTTCGTCCTGGATGACGCGCATCTCTTCGGCCAGCATCTGGCGGAACAGCGCTTTTGTCACCGGCTTGCCGTTGCTGAGCGTTTTTTGATGGTGGATCCACTGCCAGATAGAGGTGCGGGAGATTTCCGCCGTGGCAGCATCTTCCATCAGGCCGTAGATAGGCACGCAGCCGTTTCCGGAGATCCACGCCTCGATGTACTGGACCGCGACGCGGATATTGGCGCGCATGCCCTCTTCCGTACGCTCACCTGCGCACGGTGCCAGCAGCTGTTCTTCAGCCGTTGGAGCATCTTCTTCGCGCGTGACAAACAGCTGGTTTTTGTTGTCGCCGAGTACGCGGTTGAAGACCTCCATCGCCGTATCGGCGAGACCCGGATGTGCAATCCACGTGCCGTCGTGGCCGTTACGGGCTTCAAGCTCTTTATCGGCTTTCACCTTGTTGAGCACCTGATTGTTGCGCTCCGCGTCTTTGCTCGGGATAAAGGCCGCCATGCCGCCCATCGCAAAGGCACCGCGCTTGTGGCAGGTTTTAATCAGCAGACGCGAGTAGGCGCTGAGGAACGGTTTATCCATGGTCACGACCTGGCGATCCGGCAGCACGCGGTCGGGATAATTTTTCAGGGTTTTGATGTAGCTGAAGATATAGTCCCAGCGTCCGCAGTTCAGCCCGACAATGTGATCGCGCAGCGCATGCAGGATTTCATGCATCTGGAATACCGCAGGCAGCGTTTCAATCAGCAGCGTGGCCTTGATGGTACCGCGTGGCAGGTCAAAACGATCCTCGGCGTAGCTGAACACTTCGCTCCACCAGGCCGCTTCCTGCCAGGACTGTGTTTTTGGCAGGTAGAAATAGGGGCCGCTGCCTTTGGCCAGCAGGCTTTTATGGTTGTGGAAGAAATAGAGCGCGAAATCAAAGAGGCTGCCCGGGATGGCTTCCCCGCGCCAGGTCACGTGCTTTTCAGGCAGATGCAGACCGCGTACGCGACAGATCAGCACCGCCGGGTTCGGTTTGAGCTGGTAAATTTTGCCAGCTTCGTTGGTGTAGCTGATAGTGCCGTTTACGGCATCGCGCAGGTTGATCTGCCCGTCGATAACTTTGTTCCAGTCCGGGGCCAGCGAATCTTCAAAATCCGCCATAAAGACTTTAACGTTAGCGTTCATGGCGTTGATCACCATTTTGCGTTCTACCGGACCGGTGATCTCAACGCGGCGATCCTGTAAATCTTCAGGAATGCCGCGGACTTTCCACTCACCACGACGAATGGAAGCGGTTTCCGAAATAAATCCAGGCAACTTGCCGTTATCGATTTCCTGCTGCTGATGAATACGTGCCGCCAGCAGCTTATTACGCTGTGACGTAAAGCGGGTCACCAGTTCAGTCAGAAATTCTACCGCTTCCGCCGTCAAAACTTGCTTTTCTTGCTCACCATACGGCTGGGTAAAGGTCAGTTCATCGACCGTTGTTGCCTGTTGAGTCATCTTTCTACTCCTCATCAAAGATCCAAAATCACGCCCCCAATGCGAACGAAAGATCGTTGTGTAGTTTTCGCTCAGCAGAATTAAGACTATCTGTAATTTTTCTAAAATCAAAAACAATTTCCATTTTAATTTATTTTGCAATGCAACTATTTGATTAATATGGGATTAAATTTTTATTGGATGATGAGTGGTATTTCGGAAATAAAAAAGGCACCCGAAGGTGCCTGATTTGAATAGCTGAAACGCTTTAGGATCGTTTAACGCAGACGATTACTCCAGCGTCGGATTCATGTGACGAAGATCGTATGGCGTAATCTGGTAGACGTAATAGTTGAGCCAGTTAGTAAACAGCAAATTTCCGTGGCTGCGCCAGGTCGCCCGAGGCGTGTTTTGCGGATCGTTTTTCGGGAAATAGTTGTACGGGACATCAGGATTGAGACCTGCTTCAACGTCACGGAAATACTCTGACGCGAGGGTATCGGGATCGTACTCAGGATGCCCCGTAACGAACGCGATGCGCTTGTCTTTGCTGGCAAACAGATAGGCATCGCCGTCTTCCGTTTCGGCCAGGATCTCCAGATCGGTGTAATCACGGATCAGTTGTGCCGGGAAATCGGCATAGCGAGAATGCGGGGCCAGGAAGGCGTCATCGAAACCACGCGTCAGCAGCGCGTGGGGGTGAAGAATATGGTGTTCGTATACGCCAGAAAGCTTGTCGCTGCGGGTTTGTTTGGGAATTCCGTAGAGGATATTCAGTGCGGCCTGTACGGCCCAACAGACAAACAGCGTGGAGGTAACGTGATCTTTTGCCCACTCCAGAACCTGTTTTATCTGCGGCCAGTAGGCGACATCGTTAAACTCAACCAGGCCGAGCGGCGCGCCGGTGACGATCAGCCCATCAAAGTTCTCATCGCGGATGTCGTCAAAGTTACAGTAGAAGTTATTCAGATGCTCAGCGGGGGTGTTGCGTGACTCACGGGCATCGATCCGCAGCAGTTGAATATCGACCTGCAGCGGGGAGTTCGACAGCAGGCGCAGGAACTGATTCTCCGTTTCGATCTTTTTGGGCATCAGGTTGAGAATAAGCACCTTCAGCGGGCGAATTTCCTGACCTGAAGCGCGTGAAGTTGTCATGACGAAGACGTTTTCTTCACGTAAGAAATTGACGGCTGGTAGCTCGTCCTGCACCCGAATCGGCATAACCTTAAATCCTCACAGCATACGTATAAACGTTTAGACATCCAGACAGCTAACGATACCCAGAAACGGTATGAATGTCGAGTCTGCAAGCGAAAGGTGAGAAAGTTTCAAGGAGGGGGTAGAAAACAAAAGCAAAAAACCCCGCACCTTACGGTACGGGGTTCTTCTAATTGATGCCTGGCAGTTCCCTACTCTCACATGGGGAGACCCCACACTACCATCGGCGCTACGGCGTTTCACTTCTGAGTTCGGCATGGGGTCAGGTGGGACCACCGCGCTAAAGCCGCCAGGCAAATTCTGTTAATCTGTATCAGGCTGAAAATCGTGTCTCTTCGCCAAAACATCTTCGGCGTTGTAAGGTTAAGCCTCACGGTTCATTAGTATCGGTTAGCTCAACGCATCGCTGCGCTTACACACCCGACCTATCAACGTCGTCGTCTTCAACGTTCCTTCAGGAGACTTAAAGTCTCAGGGAGAACTCATCTCGGGGCAAGTTTCGTGCTTAGATGCTTTCAGCACTTATCTCTTCCGCATTTAGCTACCGGGCAGTGCCATTGGCATGACAACCCGAACACCAGTGATGCGTCCACTCCGGTCCTCTCGTACTAGGAGCAGCCCCCCTCAATTCTCCAGCGCCCACGGCAGATAGGGACCGAACTGTCTCACGACGTTCTAAACCCAGCTCGCGTACCACTTTAAATGGCGAACAGCCATACCCTTGGGACCTACTTCAGCCCCAGGATGTGATGAGCCGACATCGAGGTGCCAAACACCGCCGTCGATATGAACTCTTGGGCGGTATCAGCCTGTTATCCCCGGAGTACCTTTTATCCGTTGAGCGATGGCCCTTCCATTCAGAACCACCGGATCACTATGACCTGCTTTCGCACCTGCTCGAGCCGTCACTCTCGCAGTCAAGCTAGCTTATGCCATTGCACTAACCTCCTGATGTCCGACCAGGATTAGCTAACCTTCGTGCTCCTCCGTTACTCTTTGGGAGGAGACCGCCCCAGTCAAACTACCCACCAGACACTGTCCGCAACCCGGATCACGGGTCTACGTTAGAACACCAGCCATTAAAGGGTGGTATTTCAAGGACGGCTCCACGCAGACTGGCGTCCACGCTTCAAAGCCTCCCACCTATCCTACACATCAAGGACCAGTGTTCAGTGTCAAGCTATAGTAAAGGTTCACGGGGTCTTTCCGTCTTGCCGCGGGTACACTGCATCTTCACAGCGAGTTCAATTTCACTGAGTCTCGGGTGGAGACAGCCTGGCCATCATTACGCCATTCGTGCAGGTCGGAACTTACCCGACAAGGAATTTCGCTACCTTAGGACCGTTATAGTTACGGCCGCCGTTTACCGGGGCTTCGATCAAGAGCTTCGCGTTGCCGCTAACCCCATCAATTAACCTTCCGGCACCGGGCAGGCGTCACACCGTATACGTCCACTTTCGTGTTTGCACAGTGCTGTGTTTTTAATAAACAGTTGCAGCCAGCTGGTATCTTCGACTGATTTCAGCTCCACCCGCAGGGGCTTCACCTACATATCAGCGTGCCTTCTCCCGAAGTTACGGCACCATTTTGCCTAGTTCCTTCACCCGAGTTCTCTCAAGCGCCTTGGTATTCTCTACCTGACCACCTGTGTCGGTTTGGGGTACGATTTCGTGTTACCTGATGCTTAGAGGCTTTTCCTGGAAGCAGGGCATTTGTTACTTCAGCACCGTAGTGCCTCGTCATCACACCTCAGCGTTAAAAGGTACCGGATTTACCTGGAACCTCCGCCTACATGCTTAAACCGGGACAACCGTCGCCCGGCTAACATAGCCTTCTCCGTCCCCCCTTCGCAGTAACACCAAGTACAGGAATATTAACCTGTTTCCCATCGACTACGCCTTTCGGCCTCGCCTTAGGGGTCGACTCACCCTGCCCCGATTAACGTTGGACAGGAACCCTTGGTCTTCCGGCGAGCGGGCTTTTCACCCGCTTTATCGTTACTTATGTCAGCATTCGCACTTCTGATACCTCCAGCAACCCTCACAGGCCACCTTCAACGGCTTACAGAACGCTCCCCTACCCAACAACACATAGTGTCGCTGCCGCAGCTTCGGTGCATGGTTTAGCCCCGTTACATCTTCCGCGCAGGCCGACTCGACCAGTGAGCTATTACGCTTTCTTTAAATGATGGCTGCTTCTAAGCCAACATCCTGGCTGTCTGTGCCTTCCCACATCGTTTCCCACTTAACCATGACTTTGGGACCTTAGCTGGCGGTCTGGGTTGTTTCCCTCTTCACGACGGACGTTAGCACCCGCCGTGTGTCTCCCGTGATAACATTCTTCGGTATTCGTAGTTTGCATCGGGTTGGTAAGCCGGGATGGCCCCCTAGCCGAAACAGTGCTCTACCCCCGAAGATGAGTTCACGAGGCGCTACCTAAATAGCTTTCGGGGAGAACCAGCTATCTCCCGGTTTGATTGGCCTTTCACCCCCAGCCACAGGTCATCCGCTAATTTTTCAACATTAGTCGGTTCGGTCCTCCAGTTAGTGTTACCCAACCTTCAACCTGCCCATGGCTAGATCACCGGGTTTCGGGTCTATACCCTGCAACTTAACGCCCAGTTAAGACTCGGTTTCCCTTCGGCTCCCCTATACGGTTAACCTTGCTACAGAATATAAGTCGCTGACCCATTATACAAAAGGTACGCAGTCACCCCATAAAGAGGCTCCCACTGCTTGTACGTACACGGTTTCAGGTTCTTTTTCACTCCCCTCGCCGGGGTTCTTTTCGCCTTTCCCTCACGGTACTGGTTCACTATCGGTCAGTCAGGAGTATTTAGCCTTGGAGGATGGTCCCCCCATATTCAGACAGGATACCACGTGTCCCGCCCTACTCTTCGAGTTCACAACCTGTGTGCTTTCGTGTACGGGACTATCACCCTGTACCGTCGGACTTTCCAGACCGTTCCACTAACACACAAGCTGATTCAGACTCCGGGCTGCTCCCCGTTCGCTCGCCGCTACTGGGGGAATCTCGGTTGATTTCTTTTCCTCGGGGTACTTAGATGTTTCAGTTCCCCCGGTTCGCCTCGTTAACCTATGTATTCAGTTAACGATAGTGCAACGGATTGCACTGGGTTTCCCCATTCGGACATCGCCGGGTCAAAGGTTCATATCACCTCGCCGGCGCTTTTCGCAGATTAGCACGTCCTTCATCGCCTCTGACTGCCAGGGCATCCACCGTGTACGCTTAGTCGCTTAACCTCACAACCCGAAGATGTTTCACTTCTGATTGCGAAAATTTGAGAGACTCGAACACACATAACATGTGTGTCGTTTCAATTTTCAGCTTGATCCAGATTTTTAAAGAGCAAAACTTCTTAATGCACTCAAAAGTACATTCAGAAGTTCATCATTCATCAGACAATCTGTGTGGACACTACAAAGGCAGGTTCTTTAAGGTAAGGAGGTGATCCAACCGCAGGTTCCCCTACGGTTACCTTGTTACGACTTCACCCCAGTCATGAATCACAAAGTGGTAAGCGCCCTCCCGAAGGTTAAGCTACCTACTTCTTTTGCAACCCACTCCCATGGTGTGACGGGCGGTGTGTACAAGGCCCGGGAACGTATTCACCGTGGCATTCTGATCCACGATTACTAGCGATTCCGACTTCATGGAGTCGAGTTGCAGACTCCAATCCGGACTACGACGCACTTTATGAGGTCCGCTTGCTCTCGCGAGGTCGCTTCTCTTTGTATGCGCCATTGTAGCACGTGTGTAGCCCTACTCGTAAGGGCCATGATGACTTGACGTCATCCCCACCTTCCTCCAGTTTATCACTGGCAGTCTCCTTTGAGTTCCCGGCCTAACCGCTGGCAACAAAGGATAAGGGTTGCGCTCGTTGCGGGACTTAACCCAACATTTCACAACACGAGCTGACGACAGCCATGCAGCACCTGTCTCAGAGTTCCCGAAGGCACCAAAGCATCTCTGCTAAGTTCTCTGGATGTCAAGAGTAGGTAAGGTTCTTCGCGTTGCATCGAATTAAACCACATGCTCCACCGCTTGTGCGGGCCCCCGTCAATTCATTTGAGTTTTAACCTTGCGGCCGTACTCCCCAGGCGGTCGACTTAACGCGTTAGCTCCGGAAGCCACGCCTCAAGGGCACAACCTCCAAGTCGACATCGTTTACGGCGTGGACTACCAGGGTATCTAATCCTGTTTGCTCCCCACGCTTTCGCACCTGAGCGTCAGTCTTTGTCCAGGGGGCCGCCTTCGCCACCGGTATTCCTCCAGATCTCTACGCATTTCACCGCTACACCTGGAATTCTACCCCCCTCTACAAGACTCTAGCCTGCCAGTTTCGAATGCAGTTCCCAGGTTGAGCCCGGGGATTTCACATCCGACTTGACAGACCGCCTGCGTGCGCTTTACGCCCAGTAATTCCGATTAACGCTTGCACCCTCCGTATTACCGCGGCTGCTGGCACGGAGTTAGCCGGTGCTTCTTCTGCGGGTAACGTCAATCGACAAGGTTATTAACCTTATCGCCTTCCTCCCCGCTGAAAGTACTTTACAACCCGAAGGCCTTCTTCATACACGCGGCATGGCTGCATCAGGCTTGCGCCCATTGTGCAATATTCCCCACTGCTGCCTCCCGTAGGAGTCTGGACCGTGTCTCAGTTCCAGTGTGGCTGGTCATCCTCTCAGACCAGCTAGGGATCGTCGCCTAGGTGAGCCGTTACCCCACCTACTAGCTAATCCCATCTGGGCACATCTGATGGCAAGAGGCCCGAAGGTCCCCCTCTTTGGTCTTGCGACGTTATGCGGTATTAGCTACCGTTTCCAGTAGTTATCCCCCTCCATCAGGCAGTTTCCCAGACATTACTCACCCGTCCGCCACTCGTCACCCGAGAGCAAGCTCTCTGTGCTACCGTTCGACTTGCATGTGTTAGGCCTGCCGCCAGCGTTCAATCTGAGCCATGATCAAACTCTTCAATTTAAGTTTGATGCTCGTGAATTAAACTTCGTAATGAATTACGTATGTTCACTCAGAGACTTGGTATTCATTTTTCGTCTTGCGACGTTAAGAATCCATGTCACTTTGAGTGCCCACACAGATTGTCTGATAAATTGTTAAAGAGCAGTTGCAACGCGGCTTTCAGCTCACCGTTGCGAGGTGGCGTATATTACGCTTTCCTCTTTCAGAGTCAACCCGTTATTTCAGGATTTTTTCTCTTCAACCGAACCGGCTGTTTGTGAAGTGATTCACATCCGCCGTGTCGATGGAGGCGCATTATAGGGAGTTCTCCGCAGGCCGCAACCGCTAAATGACAGAAAAATGACTGACTGCTGCATTCCACAGCAAAACCCCGCCTTATACCTTTTTACACACAGAGTTATCCACAATGATACGAAAAAGTGAAAATGTGCGAGCGTTGCGCAAACGTTTTCGTTAAAATGCTCGCGCTTAATAAGGATGCCCCGTCAGGTGTGTTAGATGAGTTTTTCGGAGGAAAATTCATCTAACGCTCTCTGTAATCGTGAAATCCAGGGGATTTACCATGCAACAACGTCGTCCAGTCCGCCGCGCTCTGCTCAGTGTTTCTGATAAAGCCGGTATCGTCGAATTCGCTCAGGCACTTTCCGCACGCGGTGTGGAGCTGCTTTCTACAGGCGGTACCGCTCGCCTGTTAGCAGATAAAGGTCTGCCGGTAACCGAAGTGTCCGATTACACCGGTTTCCCGGAAATGATGGATGGACGCGTC
Source organism: Enterobacter chuandaensis (assembly GCF_039718975.1). NCBI lineage: Bacteria > Pseudomonadati > Pseudomonadota > Gammaproteobacteria > Enterobacterales > Enterobacteriaceae > Enterobacter > Enterobacter chuandaensis. Next base: position 252,341 of record NZ_CP097173.1, on the reverse strand, counting down.
AAAACCCTGCACCCGAAAGTGCACGGCGGCATTCTTGGCCGTCGCGGGCAGGACGACTGTATTATGGAACAGCATGATATCGCCCCAATCGATATGGTTGTCGTTAACCTCTACCCCTTCGCCCAGACCGTCGCCCGCGAAGGCTGCTCTCTGGAAGATGCCGTAGAGAATATCGATATCGGCGGCCCGACCATGGTGCGCTCCGCAGCCAAGAACCATAAAGATGTGGCTATCGTGGTAAAGAGCGGCGACTACAACGGCATTATTAATGAGATGGATGCTAACGAAGGGTCGCTCACACTGGAAACGCGTTTCGACCTCGCCATCAAAGCCTTCGAACACACCGCAGCCTACGACAGCATGATCGCCAACTACTTCGGTAGCCTGGTGCCTGCCTACCACGGTGAAAGCAAAGATCCTTCTGGCCGCTTCCCGCGCACCCTGAACCTGAACTTCATTAAGAAGCAGGATATGCGTTACGGCGAGAACAGCCATCAGCAGGCTGCCTTCTATATTGAAGAAGAGATAAAAGAAGCGTCTGTTGCGACTGCCCAGCAGGTTCAGGGCAAAGCGCTCTCCTATAACAACATTGCCGACACCGACGCCGCGCTGGAATGCGTGAAAGAGTTCAGCGAGCCAGCCTGCGTTATCGTCAAGCACGCCAACCCATGCGGCGTCGCGGTAAGCACCTCTATTCTGGATGCCTACGATCGCGCCTACAAAACCGACCCGACCTCCGCGTTCGGCGGCATTATCGCCTTCAACCGCGAGCTGGATGCTGAAACCGCGCAGGCCATCATCTCCCGCCAGTTTGTCGAAGTGATCATCGCGCCATCCGCATCCGAAGAAGCGCTGAAAATCACCGCGGCGAAACAGAACGTGCGCGTGCTGGTTTGCGGTCAGTGGGCTGAACGCGTGCCGGGCCTGGACTTCAAGCGCGTGAACGGCGGCCTGCTGGTTCAGGATCGCGATCTGGGTATGGTGGCAGAAGCCGACCTGCGCGTAGTGACTAAACGTCAGCCGAGCGAACAGGAACTGCGCGACGCGCTGTTCTGCTGGAAGGTCGCGAAGTTCGTGAAATCCAACGCTATCGTCTACGCCAAAGAGAACATGACCATCGGGATAGGCGCAGGCCAGATGAGCCGCGTCTACTCCGCAAAAATTGCCGGCATTAAAGCAGGCGATGAAGGTCTGGAAGTGAAAGGCTCCGCTATGGCTTCTGATGCCTTCTTCCCGTTCCGTGACGGCATCGACGCGGCTGCTGCGGTGGGTATCACCTGTGTGATCCAGCCTGGCGGCTCTATCCGCGACGACGAAGTGATTGCCGCAGCCGACGAACACGGCATTGCGATGATCTTCACCGACATGCGTCACTTCCGCCATTAATCCCCGGAGCAGAAAATGAAAGTATTAGTGATTGGAAACGGCGGGCGCGAGCACGCTCTGGCGTGGAAAGCGGCGCAGTCTCCGCTGGTGAAAACGGTCTTCGTGGCGCCGGGCAACGCCGGTACCGCACTGGAACCCGCGCTACAGAACGTGGCTATCGGCGTGACCGACATCCCGGCCCTGCTGAGTTTTGCTCAGAGCGAGAACATCGACCTGACCATCGTCGGCCCGGAAGCGCCGCTGGTCATTGGCGTGGTTGACGCCTTCCGCGCCGCGGGCCTGAAAATCTTCGGTCCAACGGAAGGCGCCGCACAGCTGGAGGGCTCCAAAGCCTTCACCAAAGATTTCCTCGCGCGTCATAACATCCCGACGGCGGAATACCAGAACTTCACCGAAGTGGAGCCTGCTCTGGCTTACTTACGTGAAAAAGGCGCGCCGATTGTTATCAAGGCCGACGGCCTGGCCGCCGGTAAAGGCGTTATCGTGGCGATGACGCTCGAAGAAGCGGAAGCCGCGGTTCAGGATATGCTGGCGGGTAACGCCTTTGGTGACGCGGGCCACCGCATCGTGATCGAAGAGTTCCTCGACGGCGAAGAGGCGAGCTTTATCGTGATGGTCGACGGCGAGCACGTTATGCCGATGGCCACCAGCCAGGACCACAAGCGCGTGGGCAACGGCGATACCGGCCCGAATACCGGTGGGATGGGCGCTTATTCCCCTGCCCCGGTGGTGACAGATGAAGTGCACCAGCGCACCATGGACCGCATCATCTGGCCAACCGTGAAAGGGATGGCGGCGGAAGGCAACACCTACACCGGTTTCCTCTATGCGGGTCTGATGATCGACAAGCAGGGTAACCCGAAGGTCATCGAGTTCAACTGCCGATTTGGCGATCCGGAAACGCAGCCGATCATGCTGCGCATGAAATCCGATCTGGTGGATCTGTGCCTGGCGGCCTGCGAAGGCAAGCTGGACGAGAAAACCTCCGAGTGGGATGAGCGCGCGTCTCTGGGCGTGGTGATTGCTGCGGGTGGCTATCCGGGCAACTACAGCACCGGGGATGAGATCCACGGCCTGCCGCTGGAAGAGATTGACGGCGCGAAGGTGTTCCATGCCGGTACGAAGCTGGCTGACGACGATCGCGTCCTCACCAACGGCGGCCGCGTGCTGTGTGCAACCGCGCTGGGTCATACCGTGGCAGAAGCGCAGAAACGCGCCTATGCGCTGATGGCGGATATTCACTGGAACGGCAGCTTCAGCCGTCAGGATATTGGTTATCGTGCGATTGCGCGGGAGCAGGGAGAGTAACTCTCTCCTCACCCTCTCCCCTAAGGGGAGAGGGAACCGCTCGCAGCCCCTTTAGAAACTCTTCTCTGTCGGCTGCCAGGTGCAGAAGTCTTCGTTCGCCACCAGCAGCAGCTGAGAGCCTTCCGGCGCTTCAAGCCAAGCCACACTCACTTCCATTGATGAATGACGCTGACGGCGTTGAATGTGTTCTGTTGCCCAGGATTCGAGCTCAGGCTTGACCGTCTGCCCTTCGCAGGTGGTCACCGTCCCATCGGCATGCCAGCGCCCCTGGCGCAGCACAACGCGTCCCAGACGCAGCGCGTCGCTTGTCTGACGGATTTGTTCGGCACGATAACGGTAGAGGGCGATTTGATCGCTGGAAAGCTGCTGTTTTTGACCACTGACTTCGCGCTGCATAAAGCTCAGCTCGCCGTGGTCGTCAAAACGCACTTTCACGTGTTCGGGGGTCTTGCTGTAGATGTTCAGTTCGATCAGCGACAGGTCATCTCCCTGCCAGCGATACTCCGCAGTCGACGTATTGCCGTTATGCCACGGGCTGAAGGCAGAAAGCAGATGCACTTCACCGCCAGAATCTTTTCGCCAGATCCTGACCGCACCCTGGTTGTCAGCGTAGCCGCTGGCGGTAAACGGCGGCAGGGAGGTGTCGTGGCTACAGGCGGATAACAGCAGCATGCCCGCCAGCGCGAGCGTTCCGCGCCAGAATGACAAAAGGGGCGTTGCCGCCCCTTCGTTAAAACTGTTCACTGCCACGCGTCTTACTTAACTGCGTCTTTCAGTGCTTTACCAGAAACAAATGCCGGCACGTTAGCTGCGGCGATTTTGATTTCTTTACCGGTCTGCGGGTTGCGGCCAGTACGCTCAGCGCGGTGGTTCACTTTGAAGGTACCGAAACCAACCAGTTGTACAGCATCGCCTTCTTTCAGAGACTCAGTAATAGCAGCCAGGGTAGATTCCAGAGCAGCTTTAGCCTGCACTTTAGACAGATCAGCCTTGTCCGCAATTACATCAATCAGTTGAGTCTTGTTCATAAGTTATCCTTTCAATGTGTTTATCGCTTGCTAAGCATCGAGTGCGACGAAAATGCCAAAAAAGCACTCTCCTGCATACACGCACCGATAGCCACTTTTTTTCGCCCCCCAAATGTAGACCAGACGGGGGGCAGAAGGGAAGAGTCGAGGTGCGACAAAACAGGCGTTAAATCACGTTTTGTTGTCTCATTGGTTAAAAATTATACCAATATTGCTCTCACCAGCCTCACGCAGGTCCGCGCGCAGCCCTTTGATCAGCTCTATATCGCGTTCTTCACATTCTGCCAGCAGGCGGAAAATCTCCCACTGAATATCCCATTCCTGTTCAACGGCCGGGTTAGCACGCAGCTCTTCGTCGGTCATTTCGCGGCCTGCCTGGGTCATTTCAAGCATCGCGACGGTCGTAATGGATGCCTTACTGACTTCAATGGCGTGCTCCAGCGTTTCCCCGCTCAGACGGGAGTGGATCAGCTCGCTCAGCGCCACGCAGGCATCAATGGCCGGGTAGACGCCGTACAGGTCGAAATCATCCGCTGCCGGGATCGCCTCTTCCAGCTTTTCGAGCTGAGAGTCGAAGTTTACCTTCGCGTCTTTCACCGTCAGCGTTTCCCAGATTAAATCCAGGATACGACGATAAATCTGGCCTTCGCCAAACTCCGTTTGCTTGCAGAACGCGGCATAGTTGGGGTACATGCGCTCGCACAGGCAAGCCATAAACGTCACGTGCTGCCAGCTTTCCAGCTTCTCAAGGCGCAGATGAATCGGGTTTTGTAACATGATGATGTCTCGAATCGGAAATTAGCCGCAGTTTACCTGAATCACGGCTGAATTTCCTGCCAACGAACAAAAGCCGGTCGCGAGGAGGCAACGGCATCAGCCCAGCGCGTCGGCTCCGGTAAACGGTAGCCCTTCATGCAACGCTGCACCCACGCCAGCGCGCTGTCCATGCTCACACGGTGCCCGGTCGCGATAAACAATGGATTACAGCGTGCCTTGCTGCGCCAGACCCACGCCAGCTGCTCGCCTTTATGGATAAGCGGCGCCAGTGCACCCGGCTCGGCAGAAAGAGGTTCAAACGCCCCACACAGGCGTTTCTTGGCGACACCAATGGTCGGCACGTCCACCAGCAGCCCAAAGTGGCTGGCCACGCCTAAGCGACGCGGATGGGAAATACCGTGCCCATCAACAAACAGCAGGTCAGGTTTTTGCGAAAGTTGCTCCCACGCGGCCAGCAGCGCGGGATATTCGCGGAAGGAGAGAAAGCCGGGGATGTACGGCATGGTGGTCGCGATACGCGCTACCTTGTACTCCACCAGCTCCAGCGAAGGGTATTTCAGCACCACCATCGCCGCTCGCGTCACTTCGCCGCCCTGCTCGAACCCAACGTCCGCTCCGCCAATGTACTGCGGAGGATCCTTATCCAGACGATCCTCGCGGATCACCGATGAAGCCAGTTCGATTTGCTGAGCGCGTAGCGACGCGAGATCCATAACCACTCCTTACTTGTGATACTGGGCAGAAAGCCGATGCACCGCCTCCACAAATACGCCAGCGTGTTCTGGCGGCACATCCTGATGAATGCCATGGCCGAGGTTAAAGACGTGCCCTTCACCCTGGCCGAAACCAGACAGTATAGTCGACACTTCTTCTTCAATACGTGCTGGCGGCGCATAGAGCATGGACGGATCCATGTTGCCCTGCAGCGCCACTTTGTCGCCCACGCGACGGCGCGCATCGGCAATATCGGTCGTCCAGTCGAGGCCCAGCGCGTCGCAGCCGGTCGCCGCCATCGCTTCCAGCCACTGACCGCCGCCTTTGGTAAACAGCGTCACCGGCACGCGGCGACCTTCGTTTTCACGCAGCAGGCCGTCAACGATTTTGTGCATGTAGTACAGGGAGAACTGCTGATAATCACGCCCGGTCAGCACGCCGCCCCAGGTGTCGAAAATCATCACCGATTGCGCACCGGCTTTAATCTGCGCGTTCAGATAGAGGGTAACGCTCTTCGCCAGCTTGTCGAGCAGCGCATGCAGGGCCAGCGGCTCGGCGTACATCATCTTTTTAATCATGGTGAAGGCTTTGCTACTGCCCCCTTCAACCATATAGGTCGCCAGCGTCCACGGGCTGCCGGAGAAGCCAATCAGCGGCACTTCACCTTTCAGCTCACGGCGAATAGTGCGCACAGCGTTCATCACATAGCCCAGCTCGCCTTCCGGGTCGGGGATCGGCAGCTTATCCACGTCGGCTTTACTTTTGATTGGGGAGGTGAAGCGCGGACCTTCGCCAGTTTCGAAATAGAGCCCAAGGCCCATGGCATCCGGGATGGTCAGAATGTCCGAAAAGAGAATGGCGGCATCCAGCGGGTAGCGGCGCAGCGGCTGGAGCGTCACTTCACAGGCCAGCTCGGCGTTTTTGCACAGCGACATAAAATCACCCGCCTGCGCGCGCGTGGCTTTGTACTCTGGCAGATAGCGTCCCGCCTGGCGCATCATCCACACCGGGGTGACATCAACGGGCTGGCGCAGCAGCGCACGCAGATAACGATCGTTCTTCAGTTCGGTCATTTTTGCAGTTCCTTAAGCGTCATGGCCTCAGTGTAACACTACTCATACTCGGCCCGACACATCGCCACGGTATCTTCTATCAGCCGACGCGCCACCGTACCCGGTGGGGGTAAAAGAGGCAAATCGTCATAACGATACCAGTTCGCCTCCAGCAGCTCTTTCTGGTCGATAACGATCTCGCCGCTGTCGTATTCCGCCATAAACGCGGTCATCAACGACATCGGGAACGGCCACGGCTGCGACGTCACGTAGCGCAGGTTTTTCACCTTGATTCCGCTCTCTTCCATCACCTCGCGCGCCACCGCCTGCTCCAGCGTTTCGCCCACTTCGACGAAACCGGCCAGCACGGTATGAATGCCGTTGCGATGGCGGGTATGCTGCGCCAGCAGGATGGAATCGTCCCGGCGGATGGCGACGATGATGCACGGCGCAATCTGCGGATAGTAGCGTTCACGGCAGTGGCCGCAGAGCAGAGCCCACTCGGTTTTGCTCGGGTGCATGGTGTGTCCGCAGTAACCGCAGTATTTGTGCGAGCGATAAAACTCCGCCAGCTGCACGCCCCGCCCCGCCAGCTGGAACAGCCCCGCGTCCAGATCCAGCACCTGGCGAACGGATCCCATATCCTGACGCCGGGATTGCCGGATCAACCACACCGGATCGCCCTGCCACTCGCCGATTCGCAGAGCGGGCTGACCGACAAGATCGAAGATTTCTGCCGCACCGTAGGGGATTTCTCCACCGGGCAGCCACAACTTTTGTTCGTGGCTGACGATCCACCAACCCAGATCTGATTTTTCAATAATACGATCCATATCTATTGCACTACCTTCGCTTCACTGACATGTTGTTAGCATTGTGGTTACATTTTGGGTAAGTAGATCCCATTCTAAACTTTGCGGAGTCGACCATGTTAAACCAGCTAGAAAGCCTGACGGAGCGCGTTGGAGGAAGTAACACACTGGTGGATCGCTGGCTACATGTACGCAAGCATCTCCTCGTGGCGTATTACAATCTGGTCGGTCTTAAGCCTGGCAAAGAATCCTTTATGCGGCTGAATGAAAAAGCGCTGGATGATTTTTGTCAGAGCCTGGTCGACTACCTTTCCGACGGCCATTTCAACATTTATGAACGCATTATCCGCGAAATGGAAGGCACAACCCCCTGTTTAGCGGCCAGCAAACTTTGTCCGCTGCTGGAAGCCAACACTCAGCAGATCATGGATTACTACGATTCCACGCTCGAGAATGCCATCGATCACGATAATTATCTTGAGTTCCAGCAGGCGCTATCCGACCTCGGTGAAGCGCTGGAAGAACGATTCACGCTGGAAGATAAGCTGATTGCCCTCGCACTGGACCATGATTTGAACATCATTAACGAAGAGAACGTCGTGCGCCCTGCTTGAGTTCTTAATCGTTAACGAGTAATTTACAACCATTCGCCCCTCTCACGAGGGGGATTTTTCTTGTCGGAGTGCCCAGTGTGAAAGCACGGGCTGAGACCGTTAATTCGGGATCCGCGGAACCTGATCAGGCTAATACCTGCGAAGGGAACAAGAGTCACACTGCTGTTGTATCGCCCCCGGGCGATCTTCTCTTGCTTCATCCGTCGTCTGACAAGCCATGTCCTTCACTTTTGGAATGAGCTATGTCTACTACTAAACTGACCCGCCGCGAACAGCGCGAACACGCCCAACGCTTCATCGACACCCTGGAAGGCACCGCTTTCCCGAACTCGAAACGCATCTACATTTCCGGCTCGCAGGCCAATATCCGCGTCCCAATGCGTGAAATCCAGCTCAGCCCGACGCTTATCGGCGGCAGCAAAGATAACCCGCAGTACGAAGACAACGAAGCCGTACCGGTATACGACACCTCCGGTCCGTACGGCGACCCTGATGTTGCCATCAACGTGCAGCAGGGTCTGGCAAAGCTGCGCCAGCCCTGGATTGACGCGCGTAACGACTGCGAAGAGCTGAGCGTGCGCAGCTCGGCGTACACCAAAGAGCGCCTGGCCGACGACGGTCTGGACGAGCTGCGCTTTACCGGCCTGCTGACGCCAAAACGCGCCATAGCAGGCAAATGCGTAACCCAGCTGCACTACGCGCGCCAGGGCATCGTTACGCCGGAGATGGAGTTCATCGCCATTCGTGAAAACATGGGCCGCGAGCGTATCCGCAGCGAAGTGCTGCGCTACCAGCATCCGGGTGAAGGCTTCGGCGCTCGCCTGCCGGAGAACATCACGCCGGAGTTTGTGCGTGACGAAGTGGCCGCCGGGCGCGCCATTATCCCCGCCAACATCAACCACCCGGAATCCGAGCCGATGATTATTGGCCGCAACTTCCTGGTGAAGGTCAACGCGAACATCGGTAACTCGGCAGTGACCTCCTCCATCGAAGAAGAGGTGGAAAAGCTGGTCTGGTCCACGCGCTGGGGTGCGGACACGGTGATGGACCTCTCCACTGGCCGCTACATCCATGAAACCCGCGAGTGGATCCTGCGTAACAGCCCGGTGCCGATCGGTACCGTCCCGATTTATCAGGCGCTGGAGAAGGTCAACGGCATCGCCGAAAACCTCACCTGGGAGGCGTTCCGCGACACGCTGCTGGAGCAGGCCGAGCAGGGCGTGGACTACTTCACCATTCACGCGGGCGTGCTGTTGCGCTACGTGCCGATGACGGCGAAACGTCTGACCGGCATCGTCTCGCGCGGCGGCTCCATCATGGCGAAGTGGTGCCTGTCCCATCATCAGGAAAACTTCCTCTACGAGCACTTCCGCGAGATCTGCGAAATCTGTGCCGCGTACGATGTCTCTCTGTCGCTGGGCGACGGCCTGCGTCCGGGCTCTATTCGCGACGCGAATGACGAAGCGCAGTTTGCCGAGCTGCATACCCTGGGCGAGCTGACCAAAATCGCCTGGGAGTATGACGTGCAGGTAATGATTGAAGGCCCGGGACACGTGCCGATGCAGATGATCCGCCGCAACATGACCGAGGAGCTGGAGCACTGCCACGAAGCGCCGTTCTACACCCTGGGACCGTTGACCACCGATATTGCGCCGGGCTACGACCACTTCACCTCCGGGATTGGCGCGGCGATGATCGGCTGGTTCGGCTGCGCCATGCTCTGCTACGTCACGCCGAAAGAGCACCTCGGCCTGCCGAACAAAGAGGACGTGAAGCAGGGGCTGATTACCTACAAAATTGCTGCCCACGCGGCGGATCTGGCGAAAGGCCATCCGGGCGCGCAAATCCGCGACAACGCCATGTCCAAGGCGCGCTTTGAATTCCGCTGGGAAGACCAGTTCAACCTGGCGCTAGATCCGTTCACCGCCCGCGCCTATCACGACGAAACCCTGCCGCAGGAATCGGGCAAGGTGGCGCACTTCTGCTCCATGTGCGGGCCGAAGTTCTGCTCGATGAAAATCAGCCAGGAAGTGCGCGACTACGCCGCCGCGCAGACCATTGAAGTCGGCATGGCGGATATGTCAGAAACCTTCCGCGCCAGAGGCGGCGAGATCTACCTCAAAAAAGAGGAGGCGTAATGTACCAGCCTGATTTTCCTCCCGTCCCCTTCCGCTTGGGGCTCTATCCGGTGGTGGACAGCGTGGAGTGGATCGCACGCCTTCTGGAGGCTGGCGTGCGCACCCTCCAGCTGCGCATCAAGGATAAACGCGATGAAGAGGTAGAAGCCGATGTGGTTGCTGCCATCGCGCTGGGGCGTCGCTACAACGCCCGCCTGTTTATCAACGATTACTGGCGGCTGGCCATTAAGCACCGGGCGTACGGCGTACATCTGGGTCAGGAGGACCTGGAGACAACCGATTTGAACGCCATCCGCGAAGCTGGGCTACGCCTTGGCGTGTCAACACACGACGATATGGAGATCGACGTGGCGCTGGCGGCCCGCCCTTCTTACATCGCGCTGGGTCACGTCTTCCCGACGCAAACCAAGCAGATGCCGTCCGCGCCGCAGGGGCTGAAACAGTTGGCGAGCCACGTCGAACGCCTTGCCGATTACCCCACTGTCGCTATCGGCGGGATCAGCGTTGAACGCGCCCCGGCGGTGCTGGAGACCGGCGTCGGCAGTATCGCCGTCGTAAGCGCCATCACCCAGGCGGCGGACTGGCGTTCCGCCACCGAACAGCTTTTACAGCTGGCAGGAGCAGGCGATGAATGATCGCGACTTTATGCGCTACAGCCGTCAGATCCTGCTGGAGGATATCGCCATTGACGGGCAGCAAACGCTGCTCGCCAGCCGGGTGTTGATTGTCGGTCTGGGCGGGTTAGGCGCGCCTGCCGCGCTCTATCTGGCCGGTGCGGGCGTGGGCACGCTGGTACTGGCTGACGACGACGAGGTGCACCTCAGCAACCTGCAGCGGCAAATTCTCTTTACGACAGAGGATATTAACCAGCCAAAAGCGCAGATTACCCGGCAGCGGCTGAGCCAGCTTAACCCGGATATCGAACTGATTGCTCTGCAGGCGCGGCTCAGCGGTGAAAGCCTGCGCCGTGAAGTCGCCCTTGCCGACGCGGTACTGGACTGTACCGACAATATGGCGACGCGTCAGGCGATCAACGCGGCCTGCGTGGCAGAGAATACGCCGCTTATTACCGCCAGCGCGGTCGGTTTCGGCGGACAGATGATGGTCCTGACGCCGCCGTGGGCGCAGGGGTGCTATCGCTGCCTGTGGCCGGACGATGCCGAGCCAGAGCGCAACTGCCGCACGGCGGGTGTGCTTGGTCCGGTGGTGGGCGTGATGGGCACGCTGCAGGCGCTGGAGGCCATCAAGCTGCTCAGCGGCATGGAAACGGAGCGCAACACGCTGCGGCTGTTCGATGCCCGTTCCAGCGGCTGGCGCCATCTGGCGCTACACCGCGCCAGCCACTGCCCGGTATGCGGAGGCCGTGATGCGCATTCTGTTTAATGATGAGCCAATAAGCTGCGACGACGGCCTCACCGTTGCCGTACTGCTCGATAAATTACGTCAGCTCAAGCCGGGAACGGCGCTGGCGCTCAATCAACAGATCCTGCCGCGCGAGCAGTGGGAACGTCAGCAGGTCAATGAAGGCGACCAGATCCTGCTGTTTCAGGTTATCGCAGGGGGCTGAGATGTTACGTATTGCTGATAAAGTCTTTGATTCTCATCTGTTTACCGGAACAGGCAAATTTTCCTCGCCGCAACTGATGGTGGAAGCCATCCGTGAAAGCGGTAGCCAGCTGGTGACGCTGGCGATGAAGCGTGTGGACCTTCGCCAGCACAACGATGCCATTCTTGCCCCGTTACTGGAGGCAGGCGTTACGCTGTTGCCCAATACCTCGGGCGCGAAAACGGCCGAAGAGGCGATTTTCGCCGCACAGCTGGCGCGGGAAGCACTCGGCACCCGCTGGCTGAAGCTGGAAATTCACCCGGACGCCCGCTGGCTGCTGCCCGACCCGATCGAAACCCTGAAAGCCGCAGAAAAACTGGTGCAGCAGGGGTTTACCGTTCTGCCTTACTGCGGCGCCGATCCCGTGCTGTGTAAGCGTCTGGAAGAGGTCGGCTGTGCCGCCGTTATGCCGTTAGGGGCACCCATTGGCTCTAATCAGGGGCTGGAAACCCGCGCGATGCTGGAGATCATCATCGAGCAGGCTACCGTGCCGGTGGTGGTGGATGCGGGCATTGGCGTACCCAGCCATGCCGCACAGGCGCTGGAAATGGGCGCCGACGCGGTGCTGGTGAATACCGCTATTGCGGTTGCCGACGACCCGGTAATGATGGCGCGCGCGTTTCGTCTCGCGGTGGAGGCTGGCGTGCTGGCCAGAGAGTCCGGCCCCGGCTCGCGCAGTTTTCAGGCACAGGCCACCAGCCCGCTGACCGGTTTTCTGGAGGCGCTCTGATGACCAGCTTTACGGATCGCTGGCGCGAGCTTAACTGGGACGATATTGCCCTGCGCATCAACAGCAAAACGGCAGCTGACGTCGAGCGCGCGCTGAACGCCCGCCATCTGAGCCGTGAGGATTTAATGGCCCTGCTCTCTCCGGCGGCCAGCGCTTACCTTGAGCCGATGGCTCAACGTGCGCAGCGCCTCACCCGCCAGCGTTTTGGCAACACGGTAAGCTTCTACGTGCCGCTCTATCTTTCAAATCTGTGCGCCAACGACTGTACCTACTGTGGTTTCTCCATGAGCAACCGCATCAAGCGCAAAACGCTCGATGAAGGTGAAATTGCGCGCGAGTGTGCGGCCATTCGTGAAATGGGGTTCGAGCATCTTCTGCTGGTGACGGGCGAGCATCAGGGCAAAGTGGGGATGGACTATTTCCGCCAGCATCTGCCCGCGATACGTCGGGAGTTTGCGTCGTTGCAGATGGAGGTTCAGCCCCTGTCACAGGACGAGTATGCAGAGTTAAAAACGCTCGGGCTGGATGGCGTCATGGTCTATCAGGAAACCTACCACGAGGCGACGTACGCCCGGCATCACCTGAAGGGAAAGAAACAGGACTTCTTCTTCCGGCTGGAAACGCCGGACAGGCTGGGTCGCGCCGGGATCGACAAAATCGGTCTGGGTGCGCTAATCGGGCTTTCCGATAGCTGGCGGGTAGATTGCTACATGGTGGCGGAACATCTGCTGTGGTTGCAGCAACACTACTGGCAGAGCCGCTACTCCATTTCTTTCCCCCGGCTACGCCCCTGCGCAGGAGGCATTGAACCCGCTTCATTGATGGATGAACGCCAGCTGGTACAGACCATCTGCGCGTTTCGCCTGCTCGCCCCTGAAGTGGAATTATCGCTTTCAACACGTGAGTCCCCGGCGTTTCGCGATCGCGTCATCCCGCTGGCGATTAACAACGTCAGCGCGTTTTCCAAAACGCAGCCGGGCGGGTATGCAGACGACCATCCGGAGCTGGAGCAGTTTGCACCGCATGACGGACGACGTCCGGAAGCCGTTGCCGCCGCCCTGACGGCACAGGGTCTGCAGCCTGTCTGGAAAGACTGGGACAGCTGGCTGGGAAGAGCCTCGCAATGACGATGTAACGCACTGCAACACGGTAAAAAATTATCGAGGCGTTACGGAAAGGCAAAACCGGATGATTGTCAGCGATCGTCCGGTTTTTTATTGTCATCAGGTCAGCAACGGACGCTGACCAGGGCGAAAAGCTTCTTCCTCGTTTCGCCCTGCCTCCGATTCCATGCATAAGAGGGGCACAAAAGTATGAATAAGGTATTTCTTAGTGATTCTTAAGATAAATCATCTCGCCTGAAATCGTGTTCCGTATAATTCACCGCTAACCGCAGGACAGCGACTATGCTGAGAGGATATCGGCAGACGAAAAATATTCACCATCAGGATCGATGTACAACTCATGGCACTTCACAGCAAAAGGCTCTCTTTCACCCGGCCCATTATGCTCAGCTTCGCGGGGATCCTGTGCAGCTTTGCGTTGATCGCAGTGGTGGTGATGCTTTCGCAGAGAAAGGATTTTCTCGAGGACTATCATAAGATTAATAGTAATTTCACGCATAACCTGGCGGTGAACTACACCGAATCTATCCTGCGTGAAAACGACTATATCCTGGGCCGCTCCGCGATGTACTTTGCACGCGATGACAGGCTAAACGAGACGCTCAACGTCAACCCAACGCAAGGGCTGCAGATGATGATGCATTTGCAGAACCTGATGCCGACCGTGTCATCCATTTCGCTGGCAGACACCCAGGGACATTACCTGCGCGCGCCGGAAGTCTTTCCCACAAAAGAGAGTAAAACGTTCGATCCCCGGACGCGTCCGTGGTTTGTCGCTCAGGCAGAAGCCAGTATCTTCAGCCACTATACCCGCCCCTACATGGACTACTTCACCGGCCATCCGACGGTTACACTCTTTAAGCCATTGATTTCACCCGAAGGCCGTCTGAAAGGCACACTCGCTTTTCATCTCGACCTGACGTCGATGGGCTACACCCTGCGTCAGATGGTAGCGCCTGTTCAGGGCGAGTTCTTTGTCGTCGAACGTGACGGCGCCGTGGTGCTACATCCGGATACGGGCGCGCTATTCAAACAGTACGTGAGCGAAGCGCTGATGGACAAAATGACCAACGGCGAAGGCCACCTTTATGATCGGAAAAGCAACGCCTGGTATTACTACTACTCTTTTACCAATCCGGACTGGTTTGTTATCTACCGGGTCTCTGGCGCAACGCTCGCCGACATCACCCGCCACGAAACGACGATCGTTGGCTGGGGGTTTGCCCTGGCGGCCATCGTTATCATCCTCTTCGGCCTTTACCTGCGTCATGCCTCGCGTACCGTATTGATGACCATTATCAACGCGATCAAAACGGGCGATGTCAGCCAGGCACCGCGTCTGGAAGCGATGCTGAGCCACACCATCCAGTCCAATAAAGAGCGTGAAATGGCCTATGTTCGCCAGGCCACTCACGATGCGCTAACCGGCTGCAAAAACCGTCGCGCGTTCGATAGCGATGTGGAGGAATTATTAAGCGCCCACCAGCCCTTCGCAATGGCGTTGGTTGATATTGATAACTTCAAGTCGATTAACGACACGCTGGGTCACCTGACCGGTGATATTGTTCTGCGCAACGTGGCGCGCGAAGGGATCCAGATAATGCAGCCCCACCACGTCTCGGTCTATCGCTACGGTGGCGAAGAGTTCGCGGTGATTTTCCAGGCCGAGCAGATCGCTACCGCATTTTCATTGCTCGACGCATGGCGCACCGCCGTTGAAAGACGCGTCTGGCGGGAAGAAAATCTGCACGTCACGTTCAGTGCGGGTCTGGGTGAATGGCACTCCGAACCGCTGGAACAATTTGTAGGTAGTGTTGATAACGCGCTCTACGGTGCTAAAAAGCAGGGAAAAAACCGTATTGTTCGCACTGCCATCGGCTGACTTTCTCTCTTACTCGAAGAATTGTAACCGGTTTCAGAAAAATGCCGCTTTCTTTGTGATGCCTGACACACAATCGCGGTAAAGCGGTTGTTGAAGCTCTCTGTGCGGGATAATTATCAATAAACACATGTAGATCGAGGCTGATTATGAAGAACATCGTTTTATGCTGTGCAGCGGGAATGTCAACCAGCATGCTGGTTCAACGTATGAAAGACGCCGCGCAGAAAAAAGGGGTTGAAGTCACCATTAAAGCCGTTCCGGTTGCGGAGTTTAAAGACAACATCGCGACGGCCGACATCGTATTGCTGGGTCCACAGGTTAAATACGAGCAGGCAAAACTGCAGGCGCAGGCCGACCCGCTCGGCAAAAAGGTCGCGGTGATCGACATGATGGACTACGGCATGATGAAAGGTGATGCCGTACTGGAAAAAGCGCTCAAACTGCTGGAGTCATAATGGAAGACTTAGAAACAACGATCATGGAACTGCTGGTCAATGCTGGTGCGGCGCGCAGTGCGGCCCTGACGGCGCTCCAGATGGCGCGTAAAGGTGATTTTGACGAAGCTGAAAAAGCGATGGAAGAATCCCGCGAATATGTGAAGCATGCGCATACGATCCAGACGCAGCTTATCGGTCTTGACGAAGGGACTGGAAAACTCCCGGTAAACCTGATTACCGTTCACTCTCAGGACCACCTGATGAACGCGATGGTTATTCAGGATCTGGCGGGCGATATGATTGAACTTTATCGTCGGATCCCGCTAGTGAATTGAAGACATGCAGATATAAAAAAACCCGCCGAGGCGGGTTTTTTATTTACGGCATCAACGATTACTCGTTGTCGGAACCGCCCAGACCTGCGTTCAGCAGTTCTGCCAGGCTCGCGGATGCATCTTCAGCAGTAACCTGCGGTGCAGCTGGCAGTTCGCCCGCTGCGCGACGACGCATACGATCCTGGTGGTACGCATAACCGGTACCGGCCGGGATCAGACGACCCACGATGACGTTCTCTTTCAGACCGCGCAGTTCATCACGTTTACCTGCAACAGCGGCTTCGGTCAGGACACGCGTGGTTTCCTGGAACGATGCTGCAGAGATGAAGGACTCGGTTGCCAGAGACGCTTTGGTGATACCCAGCAGATCGCGTGCGAAGGTCGCACCGATTTTGCCATTCGCTTCCAGATCGCGGTTAGCGATCTTAACGCGTGAGTATTCAACCTGCTCGCCTTCCAGGAAGTCGGAGCTGCCCGCATTTTCGATGGTTGCTTTACGCAGCATCTGACGAACGATAACTTCGATGTGCTTATCGTTAATCTTAACGCCCTGCAGGCGGTATACGTCCTGTACTTCGTTAACAATGTAACGAGTAACAGCATGCACACCACGCAGACGCAGGATGTCGTGCGGTGCTTCTGGACCGTCGGAAACCACGTCACCACGTTCTACACGTTCACCTTCGAACACGTTGAGCTGACGCCACTTAGGAATCATCTCTTCGTACGGCTCGCTGCCATCTACTGGGGTGATAACCAGACGGCGCTTACCTTTGGTCTCTTTACCGAAGGAGATGATGCCGCTGATTTCAGCCAGGATTGCAGGCTCTTTCGGACGACGTGCTTCGAACAGGTCCGCAACGCGTGGCAGACCACCGGTGATGTCCTTGGTACCGCCGGATTCCTGAGGAATACGCGCCAGGGTGTCACCAGAGCTGATCTGTACGCCATCTTCCAGCTGTACAATCGCTTTACCCGGCAGGAAGTACTGCGCAGGCATATCGGTACCTGGGATCAGAACGTCGTTACCCTGAGCATCAACGATTTTCAGTGCAGGACGCAGATCTTTACCGCCGGTAGTACGTTCAGCAGAATCCAGAACCACCAGAGAAGACAGACCGGTCAGCTCGTCGGTCTGACGAGTAATGGTCTGGCCGTCAATCATGTCAGTAAAGCGGATGAAACCACTTACTTCGGTGATAACCGGCATGGTGTGTGGATCCCAGTTTGCAACGGTTTCACCGCCGGCAACCTGCTCGCCATCACCTTTCGCCATAACCGCACCGTAAGGCACTTTATAGCTCTCTTTGGTACGACCGAATTCGTCGATCAGCTTCAGCTCGGTGTTACGAGAGGTCACAACCAGCTTGCCTGCGGAGTTAACAACAGACTTCGCGTTGCTGAGCTTGATGCTACCTTTGTTTTTCACCTGAATGCTGGATTCAGCAGCCGCACGAGATGCCGCACCACCGATGTGGAACGTACGCATCGTCAGCTGTGTACCCGGCTCACCGATGGACTGTGCCGCGATAACGCCGATGGCTTCACCTTTGTTGATGATGTGGCCACGCGCCAGGTCACGACCGTAGCAGTGCGCGCACACACCAAAGTCGGTGTCACAGGATACAACGGAACGCACTTTCACGGAGTCAACAGAGTTCGCTTCCAGCAGATCACACCACTGTTCGTGCAGCAGCGTATTGCGTGGAACCAGAATGTCTGCGGTGCCCGGCTTCAGAATGTCTTCCGCGGTCACACGACCCAGAACGCGATCGCGCAGTGGCTCTTTAACATCACCACCCTCGATAACCGGGGTCATGGTGATACCTTCGAGGGTGCCACAATCGTCTTCGGTCACAACCAGATCCTGCGCAACGTCAACCAGACGACGCGTCAGATAACCGGAGTTCGCTGTTTTCAGTGCGGTATCCGCCAGACCTTTACGCGCACCGTGCGTGGAGATGAAGTACTGGAGTACGTTCAGACCTTCACGGAAGTTCGCGGTGATTGGCGTTTCGATGATGGAGCCATCTGGCTTCGCCATCAGACCACGCATACCTGCCAGCTGACGAATCTGTGCTGCAGAACCACGCGCACCGGAGTCGGCCATCATGTAGATGCTGTTGAAGGAAACCTGCTGCTCTTCGACGCCGTCACGGTTAATCACGGTTTCGGTCTGCAGGTTATCCATCATCGCTTTGGATACACGATCGTTCGCCGCTGCCCAGATATCGATAACTTTGTTGTAGCGTTCGCCCGCGGTAACCAGACCAGACTGGAACTGCTCCTGGATCTCAGCAACTTCGGCTTCCGCTTCAGAGATGATCTCGTGTTTCTTCTCTGGGATGACCATGTCATCAATACCAACAGATGCACCTGAACGCGCTGCATAAGCAAAGCCGGTATACATTGTCTGGTCAGCGAAGATAACGGTCGGCTTCAGACCCAGAATGCGGTAACAGGTGTTCAGCATTTTGGAGATAGCCTTCTTGCCCAGCGCCTGGTTGACGATGGAGAAAGGCAGACCTTTCGGTACGATCATCCACAGAATGGCACGGCCAACGGTCGTGTCTTTCAGGCTGGTTTTCGCAACGAATTCGCCGTTTGCATCTTTTTCGTATTCAGTGATACGCACTTTAACGCGCGCATGCAGAGAGGCCAGGCCAGCGCGATAAATACGCTCAGCTTCTTTCGGGCCAGTCAGCACCATGCCTTCGCCTTTGGCGTTAACACAGTCACGGGTCATGTAGTACAGACCCAATACAACGTCCTGAGAAGGAACGATGATTGGTTCGCCGTTCGCTGGAGACAGGATGTTGTTGGTAGACATCATCAGCGCACGCGCTTCGAGCTGGGCTTCCAGCGTCAGCGGTACGTGAACAGCCATCTGGTCACCATCGAAGTCGGCGTTATAGGCCGCACAAACCAGCGGGTGCAGCTGGATAGCTTTACCTTCGATCAGGACTGGCTCAAATGCCTGGATACCCAGACGGTGCAGTGTTGGTGCACGGTTCAGCAGTACCGGGTGTTCGCGGATAACTTCGTCCAGGATATCCCAAACGACAGCTTCTTCACGCTCAACCATTTTCTTAGCGGCTTTGATGGTGGTGGCCAGGCCACGCAGCTCCAGCTTGCCGTAGATGAATGGTTTGAACAGCTCCAGTGCCATTTTCTTCGGCAGACCGCACTGATGCAGACGCAGGTATGGACCTACGGTGATTACAGAACGACCGGAGTAGTCAACACGCTTACCGAGCAGGTTCTGACGGAAACGACCCTGTTTACCTTTGATCATGTCGGCCAAAGATTTCAGAGGACGTTTGTTAGAACCGGTAATCGCACGACCGCGACGACCGTTATCCAGCAGGGCATCTACCGCTTCCTGCAGCATACGTTTTTCGTTGCGTACGATGATGTCCGGCGCAGCCAGATCCAGGAGACGTTTCAGACGGTTGTTACGGTTGATCACGCGACGATACAGATCGTTCAGATCGGACGTTGCGAAACGACCACCATCCAGCGGAACCAGCGGACGCAGATCTGGCGGCAGAACCGGCAGAACGGTCAGGATCATCCACTCTGGCTTGTTACCAGACTGAACGAACGCTTCCAGCAGTTTGATACGCTTGGTCAGCTTTTTACGCTTGGTTTCGGAGTTGGTTTCGTTCAGCTCTTCACGCAGCTGCTCGCACTCCTGCTCCAGATCCATGCTCTTCAGCAGGGCCTGAATAGCTTCCGCACCCATCTTCGCGTCGAATTCGTCACCGAACTCTTCCAGCGCGTCCAGATACTGCTCTTCAGTCAGGATCTGGTGACGTTCCAGGTTCGTCATCCCGCCTTCGATAACCACATAAGATTCGAAGTACAGTACACGTTCGATATCACGCAGCGGCATATCCAGCAGCAGACCGATACGGGACGGCAGAGATTTCAGGAACCAGATGTGAGCAGTTGGAGACGCCAGCTCGATGTGGCCCATACGCTCACGGCGTACTTTGGTCTGGGTCACTTCAACGCCGCACTTCTCACAGATCACACCGCGGTGTTTCAGGCGCTTGTACTTACCGCACAGGCACTCGTAGTCTTTTACTGGCCCGAAAATACGCGCACAGAAAAGGCCGTCACGCTCAGGTTTGAACGTACGGTAGTTGATGGTTTCCGGCTTTTTAACTTCACCGAAAGACCATGAACGGATCATGTCTGGCGAAGCCAGAGCAATTTTGATCGCATCAAACTCTTCGGTTTTAGTCTGCGCTTTCAGAAACTTTAATAAATCTTTCACGGATTTGCTCCCGTCGGAGTTAGCACAATCCGGTGTCGGGGGTTAACCCGACACCAGTGACCTGTTTGAGCGAGAATTACTCGTCTTCCAGTTCGATGTTGATACCCAGCGAACGAATCTCTTTCAACAGTACGTTGAAGGATTCTGGCATGCCCGGTTCCATCTGATGGTTGCCGTCCACGATGTTCTTATACATCTTGGTACGACCGTTCACGTCATCAGACTTAACGGTGAGCATTTCCTGCAGGGTGTATGCTGCGCCGTATGCTTCCAGCGCCCACACTTCCATCTCCCCGAAGCGCTGACCACCGAACTGAGCCTTACCACCCAGCGGCTGCTGAGTAACCAGGCTGTAAGAACCGGTAGAACGAGCGTGCATCTTGTCGTCGACCAGGTGGTTCAGTTTCAGCATGTACATGTAACCTACGGTTACCGGACGCTCAAACTGTTCACCGGTACGGCCGTCAAACAGCGTAATCTGACCAGACGTTGGCAGACCACCCAGTTGCAGCAGCTCTTTGATTTCAGCTTCTTTTGCACCGTCGAATACCGGCGTTGCAATTGGCATCCCTTTGCGCAGGTTCTCTGCCAGACGCAGCACTTCTTCATCGCTGAAGGTGTTCAGGTCGACTTTCTGACGAACGTCGGTACCCAGATCGTAGGCACGCTGGATGAATTCGCGCAGTTTCGCGACTTCCTGCTGCTGTTTCAGCATGGCGTTGATCTTGTCGCCGATACCTTTCGCAGCCATACCCAGGTGGGTTTCCAGGATCTGACCGATGTTCATACGAGACGGTACGCCCAGTGGGTTCAGTACGATATCTACCGGCGTACCGTTAGCATCGTGCGGCATATCTTCGATCGGGTTGATCTTAGAAATAACACCCTTGTTACCGTGACGACCTGCCATCTTATCACCAGGCTGGATCTGACGTTTAACAGCCAGATACACCTTAACAATCTTCAGCACGCCTGGTGCCAGATCGTCGCCCTGAGTAATTTTGCGGCGTTTCGCTTCGAGTTTTTTCTCGAACTCGTGTTTCAGTTCGTCATACTGCTCAGCCAGCTGTTCCAGCTGATTTTGTTTCTCTTCGTCGGTCAGGCCGAGTTCCAGCCAGCGATCGCGTGGCAGTTTGTCGAGCTTCTCAGCTTCAACGCCACCGGCAACCAGCACCGCATAGATACGGCTGAACAGACCAGCTTCGAGGATCTGCAGTTCTTCAGACAGGTCTTTCTTAGCCTGTTTGAGCTGCATCTCTTCGATTTCCAGCGCACGCTTATCTTTCTCAACGCCGTCACGAGTGAAGACCTGAACGTCGATAACCGTACCGGAAACACCGTTTGGTACGCGCAGAGAAGAGTCTTTAACGTCAGACGCTTTCTCACCGAAGATTGCACGCAGCAGTTTCTCTTCTGGCGTCAGCTGAGTTTCACCTTTCGGTGTTACCTTACCAACCAGAATGTCGCCGCCGGTCACTTCCGCACCGATGTAAACGATACCGGATTCATCCAGTTTGGAGAGCGCAGCTTCACCCACGTTAGGGATGTCGGCAGTGATCTCTTCTGGCCCCAGCTTGGTGTCACGGGACACACAGGCAAGTTCCTGAATGTGGATGGTGGTGAAACGATCTTCCTGAACCACACGCTCGGAAACGAGGATGGAGTCTTCGAAGTTGTAACCGTTCCACGGCATGAACGCTACGCGCATGTTCTGACCGAGCGCCAGTTCACCGAGGTCGGTGGACGGACCGTCTGCCAGCACGTCGCCGCGCTCAACTGGCTCACCCAGAGAGACACAAGGCATCTGGTTGATACAGGTGTTCTGGTTAGAACGGGTGTATTTGGTCAGGTTGTAGATGTCGATACCCGCTTCGCCCGGATACATCTCGTCTTCGTTAACTTTGATAACGATACGGGATGCGTCAACGTACTGAACGGTACCGCCACGCTTAGCAACTGCAGTAACACCGGAGTCAACGGCAACAGCACGTTCCATACCGGTACCAACCAGCGGCTTATCAGCGCGCAGAGTTGGAACGGCCTGACGTTGCATGTTCGCACCCATCAATGCACGGTTGGCGTCATCGTGTTCCAGGAACGGGATCAGGGACGCACCGACGGATACCACCTGCTGGGTGGATACGTCCATGTAGTCAACCTGGTCGCGGCTGAACAAGCTGGATTCGCCTTTGCTACGGCAGGTAACCAGATCTTCTACAAAGTGGCCTTCGTCATCCAGGTTGGAGTTCGCCTGAGCAATAACGTAGTTGCCTTCTTCGATAGCAGACAGGTAGTGAATTTCGTCGGTAACAACACCGTCAGTCACTTTACGATACGGGGTCTCAAGGAAACCGTATTCGTTCGTCTGTGCGTACACGGACAAGGAGTTGATCAGACCGATGTTTGGACCTTCAGGCGTTTCGATTGGACATACGCGACCGTAGTGAGTCGGGTGTACGTCTCGAACTTCAAAGCCTGCGCGTTCACGGGTCAGACCGCCTGGGCCGAGTGCAGAGATACGACGTTTGTGCGTAATCTCAGACAGCGGGTTGTTCTGGTCCATGAACTGAGACAGCTGGCTGGAACCGAAGAACTCTTTCACTGCTGCAGAAATCGGCTTGGCGTTGATCATATCCTGAGGCATCAGGGTATCCAGATCGCCCAGTGACAGACGCTCTTTCACCGCACGCTCTACACGAACCAGGCCAACGCGGAACTGGTTTTCCGCCATTTCGCCTACGGAACGGATACGACGGTTGCCGAGGTGGTCGATATCGTCCACTTCGCCTTTGCCGTTACGGATATCGATGAGCTTCTTCATCACTTCAATGATGTCGTCTTTGCTCAGGATACCGGAACCTTCGATTTCGTCGCGCAGCAGAGAACGGTTGAACTTCATACGACCAACCGCGGACAGATCGTAGCGGTCTTCGGAGAAGAACAGGTTCTCGAACAGGCTTTCAGCCGCTTCGCGAGTTGGTGGCTCACCAGGACGCATCATGCGGTAGATTTCTACCAGCGCGCTCAGACGATCGTTGGTTGGGTCGACGCGTACAGTCTCAGAGATGTACGGACCGTGGTCCAGATCGTTGGTGAACAGCGTTTCGATACGTTTGTGGCCAGCCTGGCTCAGCTTAGCCAGCAGATCCAGGCTCAGCTCCATGTTAGCCGGGCAGATCAGCTCGCCAGTTGATTCATCAACGTAATCTTTCGCGGCTACTTTTCCTGCAATGTATTCAACCGGAACTTCGATGTGTTTGATATCATCTTTTTCCAGCTGACGGATGTGGCGCGCGGTGATACGGCGACCTTTTTCCACATACACTTTGCCGTCGGCTTCGATGTCGAACGACGCGGTCTCACCACGCAGACGTTCCGGCACCAGCTCCATCTGCAGCTTGTTGTCGCGGATTTCAAAGATCACTTTCTCAAAGAACAGGTCCAGGATCTGCTCAGTGGTATAGTTCAGTGCACGCAGAATGATGGTTGCAGGCAGTTTACGACGACGGTCGATACGGACAAACAGGTTGTCTTTCGGATCGAACTCGAAGTCCAGCCATGAACCACGGTAAGGAATGATGCGTGCGTTATACAGTACTTTACCGGAAGAGTGTGTTTTACCTTTATCGCTGTCGAAGAAGACGCCCGGGCTACGATGCAGCTGGGAAACGATAACACGCTCAGTACCGTTGATAACGAAAGTACCGTTGTCTGTCATGAGTGGAATCTCACCCATGTAGACTTCTTGTTCTTTAATGTCTTTTACGGTGCCTTCCGGCGCTTCGCGCTCGTAGATCACCAGACGCAGTTTTACGCGCAGCGGTGCGGAATAGGTCACGCCACGGATCTGACATTCCTGAACGTCAAACACCGGTTCGCCAAGGCGGTAGCTGACGTACTGCAGCTCGGAGTTACCGCTGTAGCTCTGAATCGGGAACACGGAACGGAAGGCTGCTTCCAGACCGTACTGCCCTTCAGGATCTTGCTCGATAAACTTCTGGAACGAGTCAAGCTGGATAGAAAGGAGATATGGAATGTCCAGAACTTGTGGACGTTTACCAAAATCCTTACGAATACGTTTTTTCTCGGTATAGGAGTAAACCATAGGGTTCCTCAGCTCGCTGACAAGTCGACCCATCTGTCCGACGAAGGGACAGTTTGTGCAACACCATTTTGTGGACCGGAAAATTGAATACTTTCCGCAATACCTGTTGCTATCACGCTTAAACCATTTCATTGCGATTTACACAGAGCGAGCACCCTGTCGCAGTATATTAAGTCGTCGATAGAAACAAGCATTGTCAGGACAATCAGCAGTCAAACAGTGTGAAATGCTACTGATGCCTTACAGCGCAAAAAGGCTGGTGACTAAAAAGTCACCAGCCATCAGCCTAATTTCTTAGGCTGCAACCAGAAAAGTTGGCTTATTTAACTTCAACTTCAGCGCCAGCTTCTTCCAGAGATTTTTTCAGTGCTTCTGCGTCGTCTTTGCTCACGCCTTCTTTCAGCGCAGCTGGAGCAGATTCTACCAGGTCTTTAGCTTCTTTCAGACCCAGGCCAGTTGCGCCACGTACTGCTTTGATAACAGCAACTTTGTTCGCGCCAGCAGCTTTCAGAATTACGTCGAATTCAGTTTTTTCTTCAGCAGCTTCAGCCGGGCCCGCAGCTACAGCTACAGCAGCAGCAGCAGAAACACCGAATTTTTCTTCCATTGCAGAAACCAGCTCTACAACGTCCATTACGGACATAGCTGCTACTGCTTCAATGATTTGATCTTTAGTGATAGACATTTAAATTGTTCCTGAAAATCAGAATAAGTTTATACGTAAGCAAATGCTTTATAAAGATAACTGCGATTAAGCAGCTTCTTTCGCATCGCGTACAGCAGCCAGAGTGCGAACCAGTTTGCCAGCCGCAGCTTCTTTCATGGTTGCCATCAGGCGTGCAATTGCTTCTTCGTAGGTCGGCAGGGTTGCCAGGCGATCGATTTGCGATGCCGGGATCAACTCACCTTCAAAGGCTGCAGCTTTGACCTCAAATTTTGCATTCGCTTTCGCGAACTCTTTGAACAGACGAGCAGCAGCGCCCGGGTGTTCCATAGAGTATGCAATCAGGGTCGGACCAACAAACGTGTCTTTCAGGCACTCGAACTGAGTACCTTCAACTACGCGGCGCAGCAGGGTGTTACGAACAACACGCATGTATACGCCAGCTTCACGACCTGCTTTACGCAGTTCAGTCATTTTGTCTACAGTAACGCCACGGGAATCCGCAACTACTGCAGACAGCGCGCCTTTGGCTACTTCGCTGACTTCAGCAACAATCGCTTGTTTGTCTTGAAGATTTAAAGCCATTAGCTTTGCTCCTGGATGTTTGCCGGAACTCATGTTCCGGAACTCACTTCACTCGACCCAACGGGAAGAGCGTCTTAATACGGTGAGCAGAAACAAGCCAGAGTATTAAAAATAATCTTAGCGTTCTGTCACCGTCTACGCAGGGGATTAAGTCTCTTGCGAAACACCTGCGGTCTTCGACGGAGGCCTGGATTAGGCCAGGCTCCAACGAACAAATCTTTTAGCCGCTAACTTTCGTTAGCAAACGTGGGGGTAAGATTGTAGACAAAATCACCGCCCACGTAAAGGCATTAGTTTGCAGCAGCGCTCAGGCCAGCCTGGTCAACTGCAACACCTGCACCCATGGTGGTGGAGATGCTAACTTTCTTGATGTACACGCCTTTCGCCTGAGTTGGTTTTGCTTTTTTCAGCGCAACCAGCAGAGCTTCCAGGTTTTCTTTCAGTTTGTCAGCGTCAAAGTCCACTTTACCGATGGTGGTGTGGATGATGCCGTTTTTGTCGTTACGATAACGAACCTGACCTGCTTTAGCGTTCTTAACCGCTTCAGCAACGTTAGGCGTTACAGTACCCACTTTCGGGTTTGGCATCAGGCCGCGTGGACCCAGAACCTGGCCCAGCTGGCCAACAACGCGCATTGCATCTGGAGAAGCAATAACAACGTCAAAGTTCATTTCGCCTTTCTTGATCTGATCAGCCAGATCTTCCATACCTACCAGTTCAGCGCCGGCAGCTTTAGCAGCTTCAGCGTTTGCACCCTGAGCAAATACAGCTACGCGAACGGAACGGCCAGTACCGTGTGGCAGTACAGTTGCGCCACGAACGTTCTGATCGGATTTACGAGCGTCGATGCCCAGGTTAACAGCAACGTCAACGCTTTCAACGAACTTAGCAGTTGCCAGTTCTTTCAGCAGAGCGATAGCTTCGTTGATGTCGTACTGTTTGGTCGCATCAACTTTGTCACGGATCACGGACATGCGCTTGGTCAGTTTAGCCATTTCTTAGTCCTCCACTACCAGGCCCATGGAACGTGCAGTACCTTCGATGGAGCGAGTCATCGCTTCAATGTCGGCACCAGTCATGTCGGCAGCTTTGGTCTGCGCGATTTCCTGCAGCTGAGCGCGGGAAATTTTACCCACTTTGTCTTTGTTCGGTTTACCGGAACCAGACTTGATACCAGCCGCTTTCTTCAGCAGAACTGCTGCTGGAGGGGTTTTGGTAACGAAAGTGAAAGAACGGTCAGCGTAAACAGTGATTACAACTGGGATTGGCAGACCTTTTTCCAGGGATTCAGTTTTTGCGTTGAACGCTTTACAGAATTCCATGATGTTCACACCCTGCTGACCCAGAGCTGGACCAACTGGTGGACTTGGGTTCGCCATACCAGCTGCAACCTGCAGCTTGACGTAGGCTTGTACTTTCTTAGCCATTCTAAAATCCTCTGATTGGGTAATAGCGCCTCAGGGAGGCTCCCCGTGAATAAAATTCGTTTTACGGGCCGTAACCCATAAAAACAAAAGGCGCGAAATTGTATTCCAATCTCGCGCCTTGTGCAACGATTAAATCGTCGCTTTTTTGATCGCTACTTAGGCTTTTTCGACCTGAGCAAAGTCCAGTTCTACCGGGGTCGCACGACCGAAGATAGAAACAGAAACTTTCAGGCGGGACTTCTCGTAGTCCACTTCTTCAACCACGCCATTAAAGTCAGCAAACGGACCGTCATTAACACGAACCATTTCACCCGGTTCAAACAGCGTTTTCGGACGCGGCTTATCACCCACCTGCTGCAGGCGGTTCATAATCGCATCAACTTCTTTGTCGCTGATTGGCGCCGGACGGTCAGACGTGCCGCCGATAAAGCCCATCACGCGCGGTACGCTGCGCACCAGGTGCCAGCTCGCGTCGTTCATAACCATCTGAACCAGCACGTAACCCGGGAAGAATTTGCGCTCGCTTTTGCGACGCTGGCCGCCACGGATCTCAACCACTTCTTCGGTCGGAACCATAACTTCGCCAAACAACTCTTCCATGTTGTGTAATTTGATATGCTCACGCAGCGACGTTGCTACGCGGCCTTCAAAACCGGAAAACGCCTGAACGACGTACCAGCGCTTTTTAGGGGCTTCAGACATCTCAGAACCTCAGGCCAGTGATAAAGGATACCAGGCGAACCAGAATACCATCCAGTCCCCACAGGATCAGTGACATTACAGCGGTAACCGCCGCTACGATCAGCGTGGTGTGCAATGTTTCCTGGCGAGTCGGCCAAATTACCTTGCGGACTTCGGTACGCGCTTCGCGGGCAAAAGCGACAGTCGCTTTGCCTTTCGTCGTCAACAGCGCGACACCACCCGCTGCAGCAATCAGAATTACCACTGCAAGCGCGCGTAGCGGCAGCATAATGTCACGATAAAGGTAGTTGCCGACAATCGCTACGATCAGCAGAACGGCTACTACTACCCATTTCATCGCTTCCAGGCCGCGCCCGCTCCCTTGAGCTTCGGTATTCGCACTCATAAACCAACCTGTCAGAAGTATTCTACAAACATTTTCACCCCGCGATCGCGAGGCAAACCAAATCGAAATGCTAATTCGCTTTTCGAATTATACGCTCTCTGCAGAGCCTGTCTCAGCAATGATTATGACAAAAATAATCACTGATGAGCCAGGTTCTGGCGTGAAAGCGTGCAAAAAGGGCATCAAATGATGCCCTTTTATTGCGCATTGCGTCAAATGTTATCAGCAATTAGCCGAGAACTTTAGCAACCACGCCCGCGCCAACGGTACGGCCACCTTCACGGATTGCGAAACGCAGACCGTCGTCCATCGCGATTGGGTGGATCAGAGTCACAACCATCTTGATGTTGTCGCCTGGCATTACCATCTCAACGCCTTCTGGCAGTTCGATGGTACCGGTCACGTCAGTTGTACGGAAGTAGAACTGTGGACGGTAGCCTTTGAAGAACGGAGTATGACGGCCGCCTTCGTCTTTGGACAGAATGTACACTTCAGATTCGAACTTGGTGTGTGGCTTGATTGAGCCTGGCTTCGCCAGAACCTGACCACGTTCGATTTCTTCACGTTTGATACCACGCAGCAGAACACCAACGTTCTCACCAGCACGGCCTTCGTCCAGCAGTTTGCGGAACATTTCAACGCCAGTACAGGTAGACTTCGCAGTCTCTTTGATACCAACGATTTCAACTTCTTCGCCAACTTTGATGATACCGCGCTCTACACGACCGGTAACAACGGTACCACGACCGGAGATGGAGAATACGTCTTCGATTGGCAGCAGGAATGGCTTGTCAATCGCACGCTCTGGTTCTGGGATGTAAGAATCCAGGAAGCCAGCCAGTTCGATGATTTTCGCTTCCCACTCTGCGTCGCCTTCCAGCGCTTTCAGCGCGGAACCGCGAACGATTGGAGTGTCGTCGCCTGGGAAATCGTACTGAGACAGCAGTTCACGAACTTCCATCTCTACCAGTTCCAGCAGCTCTTCGTCATCAACCATGTCGCATTTGTTCAGGAACACGATGATGAAAGGAACGCCTACCTGACGACCCAGCAGGATGTGCTCACGGGTCTGAGGCATTGGGCCGTCAGTCGCAGCAACAACCAGGATCGCGCCGTCCATCTGCGCAGCACCGGTGATCATGTTTTTAACATAGTCGGCGTGGCCCGGGCAGTCTACGTGTGCGTAGTGGCGAGTCGGGGTGTCGTACTCAACGTGAGAGGTGTTGATGGTGATACCACGAGCTTTTTCTTCTGGCGCGTTATCGATCTGGTCGAATGCGCGAG
Organism: Enterobacter chuandaensis; assembly: GCF_039718975.1. Taxonomy (NCBI): domain Bacteria; kingdom Pseudomonadati; phylum Pseudomonadota; class Gammaproteobacteria; order Enterobacterales; family Enterobacteriaceae; genus Enterobacter; species Enterobacter chuandaensis. Next base: position 222,964 of record NZ_CP097173.1, on the reverse strand, counting down.
CAGAACCACCGTAGGTTTTTGCCAGAACGGTAGTGATTGCAGCGGTCAGCGTTGTTTTACCATGGTCAACGTGGCCGATAGTACCGACGTTAACGTGCGGTTTTGTACGTTCAAACTTTTCTTTAGACATCGATTGTCCCTCTAAGACACGGATAAATCGGTGATATCACCACATCAACCAGGCGAAATGCCTGAATTGTTGAATACAGTAAAATTGAAACAGAGAGAAACGGGAAGGAGAAGTGAAGTGGTGCTGATACCCAGAGTCGAACTGGGGACCTCACCCTTACCAAGGGTGCGCTCTACCAACTGAGCCATATCAGCACGTATTGGAGCGGGCAGCGGGAATCGAACCCGCATCATCAGCTTGGAAGGCTGAGGTAATAGCCATTATACGATGCCCGCATCCTGAAACTCGGCTACCCAGTTCTTTCTGTAACAAAAAAAGAGATTTCTCTCTTTTTCAGTTTGAGCTGGCTAATTTTTCCAACCAGCTCCGGCGGCATTTACGCTGCCAGAAAGTGGTGGTGGGGGAAGGATTCGAACCTTCGAAGTCTGTGACGGCAGATTTACAGTCTGCTCCCTTTGGCCGCTCGGGAACCCCACCGGACTTGATGGTGCCGACTACCGGAATCGAACTGGTGACCTACTGATTACAAGTCAGTTGCTCTACCTACTGAGCTAAGTCGGCATCAAGTAGCGCGCATTCTATGGATACCTGCGCGGTCATGCAACTAAAAATTTGCATAAAACGTTCTTTCGCTCACATTTTATGCGAACGCAGCGCTAAGCGCTGTAAAAGTAGCCATTGCGGGTCAAATAATCAACATACATACGTGATTTACACCGCATACACCGTAGCGTGACGGCTTCCGCGTAACGCAGCGCTTTCCATCTTTTTTCTTATTATTCCCGCCATCTGGTGTTAACCTCCTGCCCATTGTCCAAAATTAACTGTGTGATGAGCCACGTCCCGGCAGCATAGCGCTGGCTCACTGAAGCATGCTTATGAGCAAAAAAGAGCAAACGTTAATGACGCCTTATCTTCACTTTAACCGCAGCCAGTGGGCTGCCCTGCGTGATTCCGTCCCTATGACGCTGACGGAAGGTGAAATCGCACGGTTAAAAGGGATAAACGAAGATCTGTCCCTGGAAGAGGTGGCAGAAATTTATCTCCCCCTCTCTCGCTTGCTTAACTTCTATATCAGCTCCAACCTGCGCCGTCAGGCGGTGCTGGAGCAGTTCCTCGGAACCAATGGCCAGCGCATTCCTTATATCATTAGTATTGCAGGCAGCGTGGCCGTGGGTAAAAGTACCACCGCACGTGTGCTGCAGGCGCTGCTGAGCCGCTGGCCGGAACACCGCAGCGTAGAGCTGATCACCACCGACGGCTTCCTGCACCCGAACGAGGTCTTAAAAGAACGCGGGCTGATGAAGAAGAAGGGCTTCCCGCTCTCTTATGATATGCACCGTCTGGTGAAATTCGTTTCCGACCTCAAATCCGGTGCTCCAAACGTCACTGCGCCGGTTTACTCGCACCTGATTTACGATCGCATCCCGGATGGGGATAAAACGGTTGTACAACCGGATATTCTGATTCTCGAAGGGTTAAACGTCCTGCAAAGCGGCATGGATTATCCTCATGACCCGCATCATGTATTCGTTTCGGATTTCGTCGATTTCTCTATCTATGTTGATGCGCCGGAAGATCTGCTGCAGAACTGGTATATCAACCGCTTCCTGAAGTTCCGCGAAGGGGCATTCACCGACCCGGATTCCTATTTCCACCACTACGCCAAGCTTTCTGAAGAAGAGGCGATCAATGTGGCGAGGGGGCTGTGGAATGAGATCAACTACGTGAACCTCAAAGAGAACATCCTTCCGACGCGCGAGCGCGCCAGCCTGATCCTCACCAAGAGCGAGAAGCACGCCGTCGACCAGATTCGCCTGCGGAAATAGCCAGGCAGACATAAAAAAACCGGCTTAACGCCGGTTTTTCGTTATGCGTGTGGCTTCTCGCCATTTTCATCCTGATCGACCGCGAAGCAGGCGACCAGCTGACCGCCATAATCCTTCAGCTGCGGCTGCAGCTGGGTGCAAGGACCAAAGCGGCGACTGCAGCGCGCGTTGAAGGCACACCCCGGTGGCGGATTCAGCGGGCTTGGCAGTTCGCCCGTCAGCTTAATGCGCTCGCGACGATCGTCCGGGTTCAGACGCGGCGTCGCAGACAGCAGCGCCTGGGTGTACGGATGACGAGGATTATTAAAGATCTGATCTTTACTCCCCTTCTCCACGCAGCGCCCCAGGTACATCACCATCACTTCATCGGCAATATGCTCCACCACCGACAGGTCGTGGGAGATGAACACGTAAGAGAGCCCCAACTCCTGCTGAAGATCCATCATCAGGTTCAGCACCTGCGCACGGACGGAAACGTCGAGCGCCGAAACCGGTTCATCGGCAATCACCACGTCCGGATCGAGCATCAGCCCGCGGGCGATAGCGATACGCTGACGCTGGCCGCCGGAGAACATATGCGGGTAGCGGTCGTAATGCTCGGTTTTGAGCCCGACCTTCGCCATCATCGCCAGCGCTTTTTCACGGCGCTGTTCTTTGCTCAGATTGCTGTTGATCAGCAGCGGCTCTTCCAGAATCTGCCCGACTTTTTTACGCGGGTTCAAAGAACCATACGGGTTCTGGAACACAATCTGGATTTTCTGACGACGCAGCTTCTGCGCCTGCGGATCGTGCTTGAGCAGATCCTGTCCCTGATAGTAGAGCTCACCACCGGTCGGCACTTCAATCATCGTCAGCAGGCGGCCCAGGGTGGACTTACCGCACCCTGACTCCCCCACCACAGCCAGCGTTTTACCGCGTTCGAGGTTAAAAGAGACGCCGTCCAGCGCTTTCACCAGGCGTTCAGGGGCAAACAGCCCCTTCTTCACCGGGTAGTATTTTTTCAGTTCGATGGCCTGCAACAGCGGTTGTTGCGTGGTGGCCTGTTGCGTACTCATAGTGTTGGCCTCCCGGCATCATCGAGTGGGTAGTGGCATTTCGACTGACGACCGTCAGCAAGCTGGTTCAGCTCTGGCTCTTCCGCCCGGCACTTATCCGTCGCATACGGACAGCGAGGGTTCAGCAGACAGCCCTGCGGACGGTCATATTTACCCGGAACCACGCCCGGCAGCGATGCCAGACGCGCTTTGTCCTGAGCAAACTCCGGCAGCGCGCGCAGCAGAGCCTGCGTATACGGGTGACGCGGTGCGCGGAAGATATCGTGCGAATCCCCGGTCTCGACCACCTGGCCTGCATACATCACAATGATTTTATGCGCCGCTTCGGCCACCAGCGCCAGGTCGTGCGTAATCAGCACTAGCGCCATGTTCTCTTTCTGCTGCAGCTCCAGCAGCAGCTCGATGATTTGCGCCTGGATGGTCACATCCAGCGCCGTTGTCGGTTCATCCGCAATCAGCAGCTTTGGTCGACAGGCAATCGCCATAGCGATCATCACGCGCTGGCTCATCCCACCGGAAAGCTGGTGCGGGTATACGTCCAGCCGCGATGCCGGGTCAGGAATACCCACCTGGTTCAGCAGGTCGATCGCGCGCTGGCGACGGGTTTTCTTGTTACCACCCTGGTGCACCTTAATCGCTTCCATAATCTGGAAGCCTACCGTGTAGCACGGGTTCAGGCTGGTCATCGGGTCCTGGAAGATCATCGCCACTTCGGCGCCCACCAGCTGGCGGCGCTGTTTCTCAGAAATGCGCTTCAGGTCCTGACCGTTGAACTGCAGGTTTTCCGCCATCACGCGGCCCGGGTAATCAATCAGCCCCATGATGGCCAGTGAACTCACCGACTTACCGGAACCGGACTCCCCGACGATACCAACCACTTCGCCCTGATTGACGCTGTAGCTGATGCGGTCCACGGCGCGAAACGGGGTGCCTTCGTCGCCGAAGTGCACCGATAATTTATCTACATTTAATAACGCCATCTCGTGCCTCTTACTGCTTCAGTTTGGGATCAAGTGCATCACGCAGACCATCACCCATCAGGTTAAATGCCAGCACCGTCAGCAGGATTGCCAGACCCGGGAAGGTGACAACCCACCAGGCGCTTTGTGCGAACTGCAACACGTCGGAGAGCATGGTGCCCCACTCCGGTGTTGGTGGCTGCGCACCCATGCCCAGGAAGCCAAGAGCGGCCATATCAAGAATGGCGTTAGAGAAGCCGAGCGACGCCTGAACGATCAGCGGCGCAAGGCAGTTAGGGAAGATATTAACGAACATCTGGCGCATCGCACCGGCACCTGCCACGCGAGACGCTGTGACGTAGTCGCGGTTCACTTCCACCAGCACCGCCGCACGGGTTAAACGCACGTAGTGAGGAAGCGCCACGAAGGTCAACGCCAGCGCAGCGTTACCGATCGACGGACCGAAGATCGCCACCAGCACCAGCGCCAGCAGCAGGCTTGGCAGCGCCAGCATAATGTCGACAACGCGCATGATGATGTTATCAACGATGCCGCCAAAGTAACCGGCAACCAGACCGAGGACGATCCCCATAATGAGAGACAACACCACCACCAGGCAGCCGACCAGCAGCGACAAACGCGCGCCGTACATCAGACGCGACAGCACATCGCGGCCCACGTCATCAGTACCTAACAGGTGCGCCAGGCTACCGCCGTCCTGCCACGCAGGAGGTGCCAGCAGCGCATCACGGAACTGATCCGCCGGGTTATACGGTGCCAGGACGTTAGCAAACACCGCGATCAAAATCATAATAACGACATACACCAGCCCGACTACCGCGCCTTTATTGCGCTTGAAGTAGTGCCAGAATTCCTGCAGCGGCGTCATCGGAACCGGTGCAGCAACAACTTTGTTTTCAGAAACCTGTGACATGATGGCCCCTTACTTCTTATGACGAATACGCGGGTTCACCACGCCGTACAGCAAATCGACCAGCAGGTTGACGAGAATAATCATCGTCGCGACCAGCAGTACCCCGCCCTGCACCACCGGATAGTCACGGCGTTGCAGCGCATCAATCAGCCAGCGTCCGAGGCCTGGCCAGGAGAAGATGGTTTCCGTCAGGATCGCCCCCGCCAGCAGCGTACCTACCTGCAGACCGATAACGGTCACCACTGGCAGCATAGCGTTACGCAGCGCGTGGACGATGATGACGCGCATCCGGGTTAACCCTTTGGCGCGCGCGGTACGGATGTAATCTTCGCCCAGTACTTCCAGCATGGAGGAACGGGTCATACGCACGATCACCGCCAGAGGAATGGTGCCCAGCACCATGGCAGGCAGGATCATGTGCGCGACGGCATCAATGAAGTTGCCCTCCTCGCCCCAGATGGCCGTGTCGATCAGCATAAAGCCGGTTAACGGATTGGTGTCATCAAGGAAGACCATATCGCTGACGCGCCCGGAGACCGGCGTCAGGTTCAATTGCACCGAGACCAGCATGATCAGCATCATGCCCCACCAGAAGATAGGCATGGAGTAGCCGGTCAGCGCCAGGCCGACGGCGGTATGGTCGAAAATAGAGCCACGCTTAACGGCAGCCAGTACTCCGACAGGAATACCCACCGCAGTGGCGAAAATCATGGCGCAGACCCCGAGCTCCAGCGTCGCTTTAAAACGCGGCACGAACTCGTCCCACACCGGAAGACGGCTTTTTAACGAAATCCCTAAGTCGCCGTGCATCACCCCCCAGATATAGTGGAGGTACTGCTGCCACATCGGCTTATCGAGGCCGAGTTCAGCCAGCAGCTGCGCATGACGTTCAGGGGAGATACCACGCTCGCCCGCCATAATCATTACCGGGTCGCCGGGGATCATATGGACGAAGGCAAAAGTGAGAAGGGTGATACCGATAAACGTCGGGATAACAAGTCCCAGACGTCGGAGGATGAACTGCAACATAACCCGGATTCTCTCTGATGACGCACGACCAGTGGCGTGACGTCTGTATTGCTCACAAATGTAAATTCCCTCTCCCTGTGGGAGAGGGTTAGGGTGAGGGGATGCATGCACGACCCTCACCCCTGCCCTCTCCCACAGGGAGAGGGAGAACACCCTACTTATTATTCAACCGATACGTTTTCGAAGTGGTGTTTGCCCAGTGGATCAACCACGTAGCCCTTCACTTCTTTACGCACTGGCTCGTACACGGTGGAGTGAGCAACAATCAGCGCCGGAGCCTGATCGTGCATAACAACCTGAGCCTGCTTGTACAGTTCAATACGTTTGTTGTGATCGTCGGTCGCACGCGCCGGCTGGATCAGGTCTTCAAACGGCTTGTAGCACCAGCGAGAGTAGTTAGAGCCGTCTTTCGCGGCCGCGCAGCTGAACAGGGTGGCGAAGAAGTTGTCCGGATCCCCGTTGTCACCGGTCCAGCCCATCATTACCGCCTGGTGCTCACCCGCTTTGGCGCGCTTCAGATATTCGCCCCACTCGTAGGTCACAATCTTGGCCTGAACGCCGATCTTCGCCCAGTCAGCCTGAACCATTTCCGCCATACGGCGTGCGTTCGGGTTGTACGGACGCTGAACAGGCATCGCCCACAGCTCAACGGTAAAGCCTTTATCCTGACCCGCTTCTTTCAGCAGCGCTTTCGCTTTTTCAGGATCGTAGCTGTAGTCTTTAACATCGTCGTTATAGCCCCACATGGTTGGTGGGATCAGGTTTTTGGCCGCAACGCCCGCGCCCTGGTAAACGGCTTTGATGATCGCTTCTTTGTTCACCGCGTAGGTCAGCGCCTGACGCACTTTCACGTCATCAAACGGTTTCTTCTCGGTATTGAAGGAGAGATAGCCCACGTTCAGGCCCGCCTGCTCCAGCAGGTTGATGTTTTTATCCTGCTTCATGCGCGCAATGTCAGCCGGGTTCGGGTACGGCATAACCTGACATTCGTTTTTCTGCAGTTTTGCATAACGCACGGACGCATCAGGCGTGATGGAGAAGACCAGACGGTCGATCTGCGGCTTGGTGCCCCAGTAGCCCGGGAACGCTTTATACAGAATGCGGGAGTCTTTCTGGTACTGCAGCAGCTGGAACGGGCCGGTACCGATTGGGTTCAGGTCCACTTTTTCCGGCGTGCCGGCTTTCAGCATGTTGTCCGCGTACTCTTTAGAGAGAATAGAGGCGAAGTCCATGGCCAGGTCAGCCAGGAATGGCGCTTCCGGACGGGTCAGTACGAACTGAACGGTTTTATCGTCCACTTTTTTCACTTCGGCGATCAGGTCCGGCAGACCCATCCCTTCGAAGTATTCGTAGCTGCCGCCAGACACTTTATGGTACGGGTTCTGGGCGTTTTTCTGACGGTCGAAGGAAAACACAACGTCGTCGGCGTTAAAGTCGCGCGTTGGTTTGAATTCTTTGCTGTCCTGCCACTTCACGCCCTGGCGCAGGTGGAAGGTATAAGTTTTACCGTCTTCGCTGATGTCCCACTTCTCGGCCAGTCCCGGGATCACTTCCGTGGTGCCGGTTTTGAATTCAACCAGACGGTTATAGATCGGTACAGAGCTTGCGTCGTAAGTCGTACCAGAGGTAAAGAGCTGTGGGTTAAAGCCTTCCGGCGAGCCTTCAGAACAATAAACCAGGGTTTTTGCCTGTACGCTTGCTGCCACGGTCATAGCCACCAGGCTCAGACCAAGCTTCAGCATCCCTGACTTCTTCAAGGAAATACTCATTATTCTGCTCCAATGTGATGTTTTGCTTTGTTGTGTTACGCCGCCAGACCTTTATTTATTTTTTACCCGGTCCGGTCGGAGGTGCCCGAAGGCGTTAAAGGGATGGAGAATCCTTTCAGAAGAGCGTTTGAGTTGCAGCGCAGATCGTCCCTGAAATGCCCCTCATGCCCTACAATCTGTCAACAGAATGTGAAAACGTCAATACAGGTGACGGGGATTTGCGCTGAGTGTGAGAAACCGCAAACAAAGATTAAAAAAACCCTGAACGCCAGTTTTCAGCAGGGAAATTTATGCTACTCGCCATGTTGCAGCACAAATATCTTCATATTTCGCAACAATCAGTGATTAACTTTTATTCAGAATGGATAAATTTTCTTGCAGAATGGTGATTATCTGAGCACTAAATACCGCGAACGTTAAAACGCACAGCGAAAAATGCTGAGGTTATCCATAAGCAACGCGAAAAAAGATCAATCTATATATAAAAAAATACAATGGATTATGTCACAAAATCGTTAACAGGCAGGAAGAAGCGGGGATAAGGGGCATTTTACTGAATCAGGATGAGTAAGCCGTTAATGCAAAAAGGGCTAACCTTGCGGTTAGCCCTTTTCAGAATGTGGTCGGCGAGAGAGGATTCGAACCTCCGACCCACTGGTCCCAAACCAGTTGCGCTACCAAGCTGCGCTACTCGCCGAATGCGGAGCGCATCTTACTGCTGAGGTGCGCCCCCGTCAATCCCTTATTTTCAAAAAGCCATTCAACTGGCGATATTCTCGCCAGAGCAGCTACTGCGCGGCTTTTGTGGTGTTATCAGGGAGCTTACACCAGTTGTTGTTTTCGTTAATCCCACCGTTCGGTGAGGTATAGCCGAGACAACCCATAATGGTGTCGTACAGTTCAACGTGGCGGCGCGGCACTTTGATCTCAGCCTGCTGTTTCAGATGGGCAAACATTTTGGCTTTGTCAGGGTTTTCAAGGTACTTATCCGACATCCACATGATCATCGGCACGCGGAACTGCTCCGGCGGTGCCAGCTTACGCGGCGTACCGTGCAGGTGCTCTTTCTCGTTGATCGACTCACCGTGGTCTGCGGCGTAGATAACAATCGCTTTTTTATCACGCAGCTGGTCGATCACGCGGCTCAGGAAAGTGTCCACGTACAGCACCGAGTTATCGTAGGCGTTGATCAGCTCCTGCTTGCTGCAGTCTTTATTAATGCCAACGCACTCAGGTTGCCACTTCGCGAAATCACGCGTGTAGCGCTGGTAATAGCTGTAGTGCGACCCTTTGGTATGCAGAATGACAAGATGCTTACCCTGCGGGTGATTCTTCAGAGACTGGGACATCTCCTCAAGCAGCAGCATGTCGTCGACGTTTTTGCCACGGTTACGCGGTTCGGCGCCAATCTGCTCGCGGTACGCGATGTTATCTGCCAGCGTGTTGGTGTAGAACCACATCTCACTCTGCATGGCGAACAGGTCAGCGCTAAATCCAAGCTGCTTCAGCACGGCAAAGACGTTTTGCTCTTTCAGCGTGCGTTGTGGGTTATCGCTTGCCCCACCTTCACGCACAAACATACAGCGCAGCGAAAGCTTCGTTGCGGTATCGCAGGAGTAACCCCGATAGGCCACCAGGTTCTTTTCCTGCGCCAGTTTTGGCGTGGTATCACGGTCATAACCGAGAATACCCATATGATCCCAGCGCGTCGTTTCGCCGATGACAAAGACCACGTAAGTATCATCCAGTCCGTCCGCCGGCGGTTCGTATTTGAATTTTTTCAGTGGATTGATCAGCGACTTCACATCACTGGATTCGTCCGCCTGTGCCCAGGCATACAGACCTAACGCTGACAGCCAGTTAGACGGCAAATAGGAGTTCGCCACTACGCCGCCATAGCTTGGCATATCCACGCCCGTCGCTTTTTCGATGCGTTTTTGCTGTGTTTCCATCAGGCGAATAGGCGCCCACACCAGCAGGCCGGCCAGCAGGACGACGACGATATTACGGATCCGCTGCCCACGCGTACGCAGCTGGCGTAATAAGGTATAGCGGCAGGTATTACTCCAGATAAAGAAGAGCGGTATCAGGCAGGTTAAAATCGTCCAGACGATAAAGCCTTTACCTACCACCTCTTTCGAGAGGTCGATATCCGTGGTCATCACCGAGGCAACGATACCGTAGCCAATCACCACGTTCATGAATGTCATGTAATAGCTTGCGGCGGCGGAAATAATCACCACCAGCGAGGCCAGAATTTGCCAGGTACGGCGGCCAAAGAGAGAGAGCAGACGTAACAGGAAGAAAGTAGCCAGAACAGAGCCAAACACTTCAATCGCGGCGAAAATCCCATTTCTTACGGTGAGGTGTTCTAAATAACCTTCCACTCTTCTGAACAGCACCGCGCCATTCAGAAACAAACCGATATAGACAGCCAGCATCAGACACAATCTTTGCTGGGTAAGAGACCTAATATATTTCATGCAAACAACCCTGGGGGAAGGGGTATAAAGACCCGCCGAATCTCATTGAGAAAGCAGACAGAGTAAGTAGGTGCGAGAGAAACCGTTATCAGAAACGTCTACAAGCGCGATAAGTAGACCACAGCGGGGAAAAAAGTGGCAGCAGAGAATGTGATCGATGAAGATTTTTACAAAATAACAGGCCAGGCGGCGATGCGGAGATAAAAAAAGAGGCCCTGCGGCCTCTTTTTATCAAATCAAGCATGCGCTTCTTTATACACTTCACGCTGCGGCTGACGAATCGTGGTGGACAGCGCCAGCGAAATAATCAGCAGGGCAAAGATTACGCAGAAGGTCACATAGAACCCGCCGAACAGGGAAGCAATCAGCGAGCCGCAGATACTGCCGATGCCGAAGCCGAGATAAATCACGCCGTAGTTTTTCGCCAGGTTGTTCAGGCCGAAAAACTCGCTCACCAGCGACGGGAAGACGGTAATGGTGCCGCCGAAGTTAAAGGCCACGCAGGCAATCGCGGCAAAGAAGGTCGCTTCATTCAGCGGTGCGAACAGCAGCGCCGCCATACCCACCAGCGAAACCACCTGTCCAATCGTAATCACGCGGATGCGGGCAATTTTGTCAGACAGAATGCCGAGGACCAGGCGACCGGAGAGGTTGGCAATGGAGATAACGGTTACCGCATTCGCCGCCGTCGCGGCATCCAGTTTTACCATCCCCTGCGCGATATCTTTTGCCACGCCGATGACATACAGACCGCTCATGCAGGCCGTCAGGAACATCACCGCCAGCATCCAGTACTGTGGCTTACGCATGGACTGCGCGAGGGTAAAGTCGTTCTCCACTACACCGTTAACGGATTTCACTTCCTGCTGCGGCGCATCTTTCATCAGCGTGGCGCCGAACAGAATCATCACCAGAACGATAGCGCCCCAAATCATGAAGGTTTTTTCCAGGCCAACGGACGCCAGCAGGTGGGCGTCGATAAATTTAAAACCGAGGCTGCCCAGGCCATAGGAGCCGATAGCAAACGAGGAAATCAAGCCTTTACGCTCCGGGAACCACTTTACGCAGTTCGACAGCGTCAGCAGGTAACCCGCACCGTCTGCCAGCCCCACCAGCACCCCAGCGCTCAGCCACAGCATCATCAGGTTGCTGGAATGCGCCGTCAGGAAAAAGCCCACGCCCAGCAGAATGCCGGAGGCCATGGTCACACGCTTCACGCCAAAACGTTCCTGCAGTTTGCCCGCAACGGAAGACGAAATGGCCAGACCCAGGCTCAGCAGGCCAAAGGAGAACGCCACCTGGCTGACCGGCGCGTCGAGTTTGTCAGAAAGCGCGCTGTTAAACAGGCTCCAGGTATAGACCGAACCCAGTGCAAACTGGGTAACGATGGTGCCAAAAAGCGTGAGCCAGCGCGTACGGTTATAGGTTGATGTGTTCATGGCCGTTGTCCTGCAACAGAAATTAAGGAAGTTCGCTGAGGACAACGATAAACAAATCCTTAATATGCCTGGGGTAAAACGGCATGAAATGCAGGCGGAACGGAATGAAATGCCTGGAATCGGGAATGAATAGCCTGGACTGAGAATAAAGCGATAGCGAGTTAGTGCCTGCTATCGCTGTAAAGCCTGTGATTATTGTATTCGAGATGTTATCGCAACGTTTAAAAAAGTAACAACTTCAGAAATTCGCACTTACGCCCAGAGTATAGAGAAACTCCTCACCGGTGGTGGTACGTTCCCCCTGAGCCAGCGACGCATACGCCGCCATGTGGGTGTTAAACGGAATATCGGTTCCCACGGTGACATCCATCCAGTTACCGTTTTGTGCCGGAGTTGGGGTCTGCGGCATGCCAAACTGCGATTTCCACTGGTTTTCACCAAACTGCTGGTTATAGCTGATCTGCGCCCAGGGACGAAGCTCGCCGTACCGGGTATTCACGCGCCAGCCAAGCGTACTGACGCTGGCATGCCAGAGCGGGTCGGCAAGTCCCTGCGTCGTCGCGCTGTCACCAAACTCATTGACCATCATCGGCGTCGAGCCGTCGTACCGCCAGGCCATCACCGGACCGGTGGTTACCCGCGCTGAAACCGGAAAATTCCAGCCTACGCTCATCGACGCTTCCGTTTTGGCGCCAGAGGGCACAGCCAGCGCCAGCCCAGGCGAATTTTGGGAAGACTGAATACGCTCAGCAAGAATATCCTCATAACGCGGTTGGTGATCCGCGTCCCATGTATAGCGTTCCGCCGTATTATTTTGGGCGTCTGAAACGATATATTCCTGTTGCCAGGCAAACGCTGTATTACACAATAACAGGCAGGCTGAAATCCCCACCAGGCCAGAAACAGCATGGCGACCACTGATTGTTTTTATCATCATCAAAGCGACCCCAGAGAGAGCCGAATTCGGCGATATTTGTCGTTATTCAGGAAGACTTTAGAGAGCATATGGCCCTGTATTAACTATTGTCTTTATACCAGGCACGTCAAGACAGACGGAATGAAATTTTTTCGAAATCAGTATCAATAAGGGAGATGTCGGATGGAACGTTGTGGTTGGGTAAGCCAGGATCAGCTTTATATCGACTATCACGATCGGGAATGGGGCGTGCCGGAGACGGATGGCAAAAAACTCTTTGAGATGATCTGCCTGGAGGGCCAGCAGGCGGGGTTGTCATGGATTACGGTGCTGAAGAAACGCGAAAACTACCGCAACGCCTTCCACCAGTTCGATCCTGTTGCCGTCGCCGCCATGACCGAAGATGACGTAGAGCGGCTGGTACTGGATGCCGGGATCATCCGCCATCGCGGTAAGATCCAGGCCATCATCGGCAATGCCCGCGCCTGGCTGGCGATGGAGCAAAACGGCGAGTCGTTCTCAGAGTTTGTCTGGTCGTTTGTGGATAACGATCCGCAAATCACGCAGGCCGCCACGCTGGCGGAGATCCCGGCGTCCACACCCGCGTCGGACGCGCTCTCGAAGGCGCTGAAAAAACGCGGCTTCAAGTTCGTCGGCTCCACCATCTGCTACGCCTTTATGCAGGCCTGTGGCCTGGTCAATGACCATGTTACCGGCTGCTTCTGTCATCCGGGGAGGCAACATGATCCGCAAATGGCAAAGTGAAAATGCTGACCCGCTCCTGAGCCTGTGGCTTGAAAGCACCACCGAGGCGCACCCGTTTATTAGCGCAAGCTACTGGAAAGAGAACGAAGCCATGGTGCGGGAAGTCTACCTGCCCGCGGCGGAAACCTGGGTGTGGGAAGAGGACGGCACGCCGCGCGGGTTTATCAGCGTGATACAGTCGCAGTTTGTGGGGGCGCTGTTCGTTACGCCTGCGTATATCGGAAAAGGCATCGGGCGCGCGCTGCTGAATCATGTTCAACAGCGCTTCCCGCACTTAAGCCTGGAGGTGTACCAGAAAAACGTCCGGGCGGTGAATTTCTACCACGCTCAGGGCTTTCGCATCGAAGACAGCGCCTGGCAGGATGATACCCAGCACCCGACGTGGATTATGAGCTGGCAGGCGGATCAAACGCCGTCAACGTAAGTTCCGGCCCCTGATATTTCTCAACCCAGGCCAGCGCCGTGTTCCCCGCGCAACCATTCCCCAGCTTCGAGCTGGGGAGATCTTTGGTCAGCACGTTAACCGCCCCGTTTTTACAGATCCCACCTTCGGCAGGTTCAAGGTCGGGCCATGCTCCCTGGTGTATACAGATAACGCCAGGCTTAATCCCGTCGCTCACCACCGCCCCTGCCAGCACCTGCCCACGCTGGTTCCAGACGCGCACCACGTCACCGTCCGCAATCCCACGCGCTTTGGCGTCAAGGGTGTTCAGCGTAATCGGCTCTCGCCCGGCGACCGCATACTGCTCGCGCAGAGAGGTGTAGTTGAGCTGGCTGTGCAGACGATGCGCCGGATGGGCAGACAGCACCTGGAGCTGCTCCGGCTGGGCGTTGCCGTGCCACTCGTCCGGCTCAAGCCACATAGGGTGTGGCGGGCAGTCGGCATAGGCAAAGCTGGCGATGCGCTCGCTGTAGATCACAATCTTGCCGCTCTCGGTTTTCAGAGGATGGTTCTCCGGGTCGCGGCGAAAATCGGCGAAACGGACAAACTGCGCGTTCTGTTCGCTCTCCGGCATCTCAAAAATCTGGTTCGCTTCCCAGAATTCGGCGAAAGGAGGCAGCGTTACGCCCTGCGCCGCACCGCGCTGCCCGGCGATCTGGTAGAAACTCTCCAGCCACTGCAGGTCATTTTTCCCTTCGGTAAAACGCGCGCGGCCGCCCGCTTCCCACAGTTCGCTCAGTTCGGCAAACACGTCAAAATCATCACGCGCCTCATCGCGCGGGGCTACCACGCGCTTCATCGGCACCATGTGCTGGTTGCTGTAGTCGCCGGTCATGGTGAGATCGTTACGCTCAAACGACGTGGTCGCCGGCAGCACGATATCGGCATGTTTAGCCGAGCCGGTCCAGAAGCACTCGGAAATCACCACCAGCTCCGGCTTCTGCCAGGCGCGGATCAGGCGATTGGTATCCTGATGGTGCGTGAAGTTCGACCCGCCCGCCCACCAGACAAACTTAATGTCCGGGAAGTGGCGGTCCAGACCGTTATGCTGATAAAAACCGCCGGGGTTTTCCAGGGCTTCAACAATACGCGCCACCGGGATTTTATCCACAGCATCCACACCGCCCTGCACCGAGCCCTGGAGGGACGCCAGCACCGCCGCTTTACGCGTTGGGTTACCGCCGTTCGCAAAATGATAGGAAAGACCAAAACCGCCGCCCGGCGTACCAATCTGTCCGAGCATTGCGGCAAGGGTCACCAGCATCCAGTGTTTCTGCTCGCCAAACTGCTGGCGCTGCATTCCCCAGCCGGACATGAGCATCGTGGTGTTTTTATGGAAAAGCCCCGCCAGTTCGCGGATTTTAGCGGCAGGGACGCCACAAATTTCCGCGGCCCACTCTGCCGTTTTCACTACCCCATCGGATTGGCCCGTCAGGTAGTCGGCGAATTTGTCGAAGCCGGAGGTGCAGCGGGCGAGGAAATCGCGGTCGTGCCAGCCGTTCTCCACCAGCGTATGGGCGATACCCAGCATCATCGCCACGTCGGTGCCCATATGCGGGGCAACCCACTCGGCGCTGTCACCGAGGAAGTCCATGGTTTCAGAGCGCATCGGGTCAATGCAGATGATGCGCTTGCCGCTTTTGCGCAGCGCGTCGAAATACCCGATTCCCTGCTCGTCGCTGGCATTCCAGGCAATTTTCAACGTATTCAGCGGATTGGCGCTCCACAGCACCACCACGTCGGTGTGCTCGAGCACCAGCGGCCAGCTGGTCTGCTGCTGGTAAACCTCATTTCCCCCCACGACGTACGGCATGATCGCCTGCGCCGCGCCGGTCGAATAGTCTCCAAGATGACCGGTATAGCCTCCCGCCAGGCTCATGTAGCGCTGCAGCAGCGTCGAGGCCTTGTGCAGCACGCCGTTCGAACGCCAGCCGTAAGAGCCGGCGAAAATGGACGACGGACCGTAGCTGTCGCGGATGCGCTTATGCTGGGCGTGGATCAGCGCCAGCGCGTCATCCCAGCTCACGCGAACAAACTCATCCTGACCACGGATCCCCTGCGGTTTATCCGGAGAGGCCAGAAAACCTTTACGCACCATCGGCCAGCGCACGCGCGTTTTGCTATGCACCTGATCGCGCACGACGGTCTGTAACGAGTTGGGATGTTGGGTTGGCAGTGCCCCGCGGGACGACAGAACATTTTCGCCATCGGTTTCGACCAGCATCGGCCCCCAGTGGGCGGCGGTCAGAATGGTTTTTGTTGAGGTGCTCAAGCGTGCGCTCCTGGTTGCGTGCAGGTATTACGGCCTTCTCGTTGAGACCGTTTATGGTTTGTCACAAATTTCAGAGTTATACCCGGAATTTTCTCCGTATCTGGACGTCATAATCAACTGCCACGCTCGCCGTGGCAAAGAATAAAAAGGATTAAGGAAAGAAGATGAAAAAACGCGTACTCGTTATTGCCGCTCTGGTGAGCGGTGCACTGGCTGTTTCTGGCTGCACAACCAACCCTCACACCGGCGAACGCGAAGCGGGTAAATCCGGCATCGGCGCAGGCATCGGCTCGCTGGTCGGCGCAGGCGTTGGGGCGCTCTCCTCCTCCAAGAAAGACCGCGGCAAAGGTGCGCTGATTGGCGCAGCAGCAGGCGCAGCGCTGGGCGGCGGCGTCGGTTATTACATGGACGTACAGGAAGCAAAACTGCGTGACAAAATGAAGGGAACCGGCGTGAGCGTCACCCGCAGCGGCGACAACATTATCCTGAACATGCCGAACAACGTGACCTTTGACAGCAGCAGCGCCACGCTGAAACCTGCGGGCGCGAACACCCTGACCGGCGTGGCGATGGTGCTGAAAGAGTACAACAAGACCGCCGTGAACGTGATTGGCTACACCGACAGCACCGGCAGCCAGGATCTGAACATGCGTCTTTCTCAGCAGCGCGCCGATTCCGTGGCCAGCTCCCTGATTACCCAGGGCGTTGAAGCAAACCGCATCCGCACCAGCGGCATGGGCCCTGCCAACCCTATCGCCAGCAACAGCACGGCGGAAGGTAAAGCGCAGAACCGTCGCGTAGAGATTACGTTGAGTCCTGTGCAGTAGGTAAAAGCAAAACGGCAACCCCGTTGCCGTTTTTAGTGTTTGCACCCTCTCCCGTGGGAGAGGGTTGGGGTGAGGGCATCAAGCAGCACCTTCCATAATGAACCACTTGCCATCGTTGATTTTCCCGCTAAGGTATTCTCACTAAATTCAGGGAAATCAGCGATGAGCAAACCAGCCAGGGCCACCATCAGCGACGTGGCGAAAGCCGCCAAAACCGGTAAAACCAGCATTTCGCGCTACCTTAACGGCGAGAAACATCTGCTGTCCGACGCATTGCTGGCGCGTATTGAACAGGCTATCGCCGATCTCGACTACCGCCCCAGCCTGATGGCGCGCGGGCTCAAACGCGGCCGCACCCGACTGATTGGCCTTATCATCGCCGATATCACCAACCCATACTCCGTCAACGTCCTCAGCGGTATTGAAGCCGCCTGCCGCGAGAAGGGTTTCACGCCGCTGGTCTGTAATACCAATAACGAGGTTGACCAGGAGCTGCACTACCTCGATCTGCTGCGCAGCTACCAGGTGGAAGGGATTGTGGTTAACGCGGTAGGCATGCGTGAAGAGGGCCTGAACCGCCTGCAGCAATCCTCCCTACCCATGGTCCTCATCGACCGTAAAATCCCGGAATTCGCCTGCGATGTGGTTGGGCTGGATAACACCCAGGCGGCCACAACCGCGACCGAGCACCTGATCGAACAGGGCTTCGAAGCGATTCTTTTCCTGAGCGAACCGCTGGGCATGGTAAATACCCGACGCGATCGCCTGGCGGCATTTCGCGCCACGCTTGCCCGTTATCCCGGCGCGATCGCCGAAAATGCCGAAACGCCGCTTCACGAAGCCGACCAGATTGACAACACCCTGCGCCAGTTCCATACCCGCCATCGCGGGATGCGCAAAGCCGTTATCTCAGCCAACGGGGCGCTGACGCTTCAGGTCGCCCGCTCGCTCAAGCGCATTGGCCTGCACTGGGGCAGCGATATCGGTCTGCTGGGCTTTGATGAGCTGGAGTGGGCGGAGCTGGCAGGCGTTGGCATTACGACTCTCAAACAACCCACCTGGCAGATTGGCTATGCCGCTGTCGAACAAGTGGTTCGTCGTATAGAAGGCACCCGCGATGCCGTACGCGAGCAGGTCTTCTCCGGTGAACTGATCGTCCGCGGCTCCACTGCCCGTTAATTTCCCCTTGTGATACCGATCATAAATTCGACATCCTGATCTTTTCTTTGGAACCGGTTCCATCTAGCGTAATAGTATTGATAGGTTGCGATGGAGTCCGAAGATGGGCAGGAAAATCATGGTGGTCACCGCCGCGTATGGCGCGGAACAGGTGCGACAGGCAGGCGGTCAGCGGGCGATGCTTCCCGTTATTGCGGGTGCAGGCGCCGACGGCGTGGAGATCCGCCGCGAACTGTTCAACAGCGAAGAGCTGCTGGCGCTGCCTGCGTTGAGCGAATCCATTGAGCTGATGGGTCTGCTGGCGTGCTACTCTGCGCCCGCCGCCCTGTTTATGTCCGACGGCACTCTCAACCCGGACCTGCCCCGCTATCTCTCTGAGGCCAACACCCTTAACGCCCTGTGGCTGAAGGTTTCTCTGGGCCATTTCCGCGACGCTGCTCAGCCTCTCGACGCCCTGCGCGCCCTGCTGAATGCCAGCGGTATGGCGCTGGTCGTGGAGAACGATCAGACCGACTGCGGGCAGCTCGCGCCCATGCGTCGCTTCCAGACCGCCTGCCGGAAACTGGCCTTGCCCGTCACGCTGACCTTCGACATGGGCAACTGGCTGTGGGTCGGCGATTCTCCCGAAGAGGCCGCGCGTCACCTGGCTCCTGCGGTGAGCTATATCCACGTTAAAGCTGCCGTGCCGCATAAAGATAACTTCCGCGCCGTGGCACCAGATCGTGCCGATGCGCGCTGGCTGGATCTGCTCGGCCAGCTGCCCGCCGATGCCCCGCGCGGTATCGAGTTCCCGCTGGAAGGGGCGGATTTGACCGCCGTTACCCGCCATTACGTCAACCTGCTGCGCGAGGAGTAAACCATGCACAAGACGCTGGATGTCATCACCATTGGCGAAGCCATGGCGATGTTTGTCGCCACCGAAACGGGCGAGCTGAGCGCGGTAGAGCACTTTATCAAACGCGTGGCGGGCGCAGAGCTGAACGTCGCGACGGGACTTGCGCGTCTCGGCCTGAACGTCGGCTGGGTCAGCCGCGTGGGGGATGACAGCTTTGGCCATTTCGTTCTCGACTCGCTGAAAAAAGAGGGTATTGATGCCGCCGGCGTCACCCTCGACGGACGCTTCCCGACCGGCTTTCAGCTTAAATCAAAAGTCGAAAATGGAACCGATCCCATTGTGGAGTATTTCCGTAAGGGATCGGCGGCAAGCTATCTTTCAGTGGAAGACTATCACGCCGACTATTTTGCCTCCGCTCGCCATCTGCACCTCAGCGGCGTGGCGGCAGCGCTCTCTGACAGTTCCTATGAACTGCTGGACCATGCGGCAACGACCATGAAGTCACAGGGCAAAACGATCTCTTTCGATCCGAATTTGCGCCCGGTGCTGTGGAAAAGCGAAGCGGAAATGGTCGAGAAGCTGAACCGACTGGCGTTCCAGGCGGACTGGGTTCTGCCGGGCCTGAAAGAGGGGATGATCCTGACGGGTGAAAATACGCCGGAAGGCATTGCTGATTTCTACCTGAACAAAGGGGTAAAAGCGGTCGTGCTGAAGACCGGAGCCGATGGCGCATGGTTCAAAACGGCCGACGGCGAAGAGGGCGCGGTCGCGGCGGTGAAGGTTGAGAACGTGGTCGACACCGTCGGCGCGGGCGATGGCTTTGCCGTGGGCGTCATTAGCGCGCTGCTGGAAGGCAAACCGCTGCAGCAGGCCATCGCGCGGGGTAACAAGATTGGCTCACTGGCCATTCAGGTGCAGGGAGACAGCGAAGGATTGCCAACGCGAGCAGAGCTCGGCGTTTAAATTCCCTCTCCCACAGGGAGAGGGTCAGGGTGAGGGCAGCAAGCCGCACCAAATAATTAAGCCACCGTGTACCCTACAGACAACGGGTGGTAACAACCTCAACAACAGAGGCAAGCCTATGAACAGTTCGACCAATGCAGTAAAACGCTGGTGGTACATCATGCCAATCGTGTTTATCACGTACAGCCTGGCGTACCTCGACCGTGCCAACTTCAGCTTCGCGTCCGCGGCGGGGATCACCGAAGACCTCGGGATCACCAAAGGTATTTCATCCCTGCTGGGCGCCCTTTTCTTCCTGGGCTACTTCTTCTTCCAGATCCCCGGTGCGATTTACGCGGAACGCCGCAGCGTGCGTAAGCTGATCTTCATCTGCCTGATCCTGTGGGGCGCCTGCGCGTCACTGACCGGCGTGGTGAATAATATTCCTGCCCTGGCCGCCATTCGCTTTATCCTCGGCGTCGTTGAGGCGGCGGTCATGCCGGCGATGCTGATTTACATCAGCAACTGGTTTACCAAATCTGAGCGTTCACGCGCGAATACCTTCCTGATCCTCGGTAACCCGGTCACCGTACTGTGGATGTCGGTAGTCTCCGGCTACCTGATCCAGTCCTTCGGCTGGCGCGAGATGTTTATCATCGAAGGGGTACCCGCGATTATCTGGGCATTCTGCTGGTGGGTGCTGGTAAAAGATAAGCCTGCCCAGGCGAAGTGGCTTTCCGAAGATGAAAAAGCCGCACTGCAGGCGCAGCTGGATAAAGAGCAGCAGGGGCTGAAGGCGGTACGTAACTACGGTGAAGCGTTCCGCTCCCGCAACGTTATCCTGCTCTGCGCGCAGTACTTTGCCTGGAGTATCGGCGTGTACGGGTTTGTGCTGTGGCTGCCGTCGATTATCCGCAGCGGCGGCGTAAACCTCGGCATGGTGGAAGTGGGCTGGCTCTCTTCCGTACCGTATCTGGCCGCGACCATCGCCATGATTATCGTCTCCTGGGCGTCGGACAAGCTGCAAAACCGCAAGCTGTTCGTCTGGCCGCTGCTGCTGATTGCTGCTTTCGCCTTCATCGGCTCGTGGGCCGTGGGCGCAAATCACTTCTGGGCCTCTTATACCCTGTTGGTGATTGCCGGTGCCGCCATGTACGCCCCGTACGGTCCGTTCTTTGCCATCATCCCGGAAATGCTGCCGCGTAACGTCGCGGGTGGCGCGATGGCATTGATTAACAGTATGGGCGCGCTGGGGTCGTTCTGCGGCTCCTGGTTTGTCGGCTACCTGAACGGTGCCACCGGCAGTCCGTCCGCGTCGTACATCTTTATGGGGGTGGCGCTTTTCGCCTCCGTGTGGCTTACTCTGATTGTTAAGCCTGCTAATAATCAACAGCACCCCGTCGGCGCTCGTCACGCCTGAATCCTTAAAAATCAACGGAGATTAGCATGAAGCCGTCCGTCATTTTGTATAAAGCTCTGCCGGAAGATCTGCAGAAACGCCTGGAAGACCACTTCACCGTTACGCAGGTGAAGAACCTGAGTCCGGAAACCGTGGCGCAGCACGCCGATGCGTTCGCCAGCGCCGAAGGCCTGCTGGGTTCAAGCGAAAAAGTGGATATCACCCTGCTGGAGAAAATGCCGAAGCTTCGTGCTACCTCTACCGTTTCCGTGGGTTATGACAATTTCGACGTGGATGCCCTGAACGCCCGTAAAATCCTGCTGATGCACACGCCGCATGCCCTGACGGAAACCGTGGCGGACACGCTGATGGCGCTGGTGCTCAGCACGGCCCGCCGCGTGGTGGAAGTGGCCGAGCGTGTGAAAGCCGGCGAATGGACGAAAAGCATTGGGCCGGACTGGTTCGGCGTGGATGTGCATGGCAAAACGCTGGGCATCGTGGGTATGGGGCGTATCGGGCTGGCGCTGGCGCAGCGCGCGCATTTCGGCTTCAACATGCCGATTCTGTATAACGCGCGCCGTCATCACAGTGAAGCTGAAGAACGCTTCAACGCGCGTTACTGCGAGCTGGATACGCTGTTGCAGGAAGCCGATTTCGTCTGCCTGATCCTGCCGCTGACGGATGAAACGCGTCATCTGATTGACAAATCCGCGTTTGAGAAAATGAAGAAATCCGCCATTTTCATCAACGCGGGTCGTGGCCCGGTGGTGGATGAGCAGGCGCTGATTGAAGCGCTGCAAAACGGTGAGATCCACGCCGCCGGTCTGGACGTGTTTGAACAGGAGCCGCTGCCGGTGGATTCCCCGCTACTGAGCATGCCAAACGTCGTTGCCCTTCCCCACATCGGCTCTGCTACCCACGAAACGCGCTACAACATGGCGGCGACGGCGGTAGACAACCTGATTGCCGCGCTTGCCGGAAAAGTGGATAAGAACTGCGTTAACCCGCAGATCCAACAGTAGAAACGAAAAAACCCGCCAGAAGGCGGGTTTTTGAATTTTGTGCTACTGGGTTGGAAGCTTACAGGCTTACAACGTTACCAGCTGCTGGGCCTTTAGCGCCGCTTTCGATGGTGAAGGAAACTTTCTGACCTTCGTCCAGAGATTTGTAGCCATCGTTCTGGATAGCGGAGAAGTGTACGAACACGTCTTTAGAGCCATCGTCAGGAGTGATGAAGCCGAAACCTTTATCAGCGTTGAACCATTTAACCAGACCAGTCATTTTAGCAGACATAGAAATTACCTTATTAACAAATATATTGTGCCTTCCGGCTTGATGGATTGCGTTACAGATTTTTAAGCGATGAAGGAAGGGTCACTACGAAGGGTATCTATGGATAACAATCTGGACTGCTTTACTAAACTGCTTTAGGTCTGTGTAACAAACCGACGGGGATAGTTATACCGATGTGGTAGAGGAATGACAAGCGTTATTTTCAGCAGGCATAAAAAAACCCCGCCTGAAGCGGGGTTTTTCGGGTTATTCTGTGGCAGCGACGGCTGCACTCCACGCCTGGCTAAAGGCCTGGTGCTGGGCGGCCAGCGGCCCAATCAGCGTATTGTACTGACTTGCCTGCTGCGAGGTTGGGAACTGAATGCCGTTGGCAACAAAGCTCACCTGAGTGCCCTGCTGCGAGATGAAGTCCCCTACCTGAACTAGCTGCTGAGTGAAGACTTGCGCGGCCGGAATCAGCGGTTGTATCGCTTCAGACGGTTTCGTCACCACTTTCTCATACACTTTATCGAAGACCGGTTTAAGATCTTCGCCCTGCTTCAACGCAGAACGTGACGCGTCAGCCTGCATTTTCGCATTCTGCAGTTGCTGGCTCAGCACGCCGAGCGCGCCGTTGGACTGGCGCAGCGGCTCGCGCTGAGTCATGTAATCCTGGGGAACACGGATGGCGTTCACGCTATCCACTACCGGGCGGATACCGGAATCCATCGCCTGGCTCACCTGCTGTGAATAACCATAAAGAATGGCGTAATCGGACACGAAGGGGCCAAACTGTTTTTTCTGATCCGCAGTCAGCGTCGGCAAACGCTCGCCGCTGCGCATCACTGTATTCTGCAGAAAATCGATAAACGCTTTGCGCTGATCGCCTTCTTTATCAAAACACCCACTCAGGCTAACAACCATCAACAACGCCGCAATAGGCGCAAACCAGCGAGAGCAGGACTTTCCTGTCGCCATTTTATTAC
Source organism: Enterobacter chuandaensis (assembly GCF_039718975.1). NCBI lineage: Bacteria > Pseudomonadati > Pseudomonadota > Gammaproteobacteria > Enterobacterales > Enterobacteriaceae > Enterobacter > Enterobacter chuandaensis. The sequence goes on along the minus strand of NZ_CP097173.1, from coordinate 199,502 downwards.
TCCTTTCACCCAAAAAAGCGCACACCGGCACACGCGTGCCCGACGCTGACAAGGATAGTCCAGGTCAGCCTTGCAAGATACTCTTTTCATGTAAAACGGCTATTGCCGATTTATTTCTTACCATTTACAAAAAAATACCTGGCGAAGCCGACATATGGTTAATCAGGGAATTAGCATAACTATCCATATGGCTGAATCGCGTAAAGCGATCGTTACCGCACAATTAATCACAACCGTGACGATCCTCGGTTTGTATTAGGGACTATTCTTAATTGGCTCTCTGATGTTCTTGATCACGATGTGAGATTTAAGAGGAGTTCTCAATGGAATATAAAGATCCTGAGTTTGAGCTGCTGAGCAGTCTGGAACAGATCGTTTTTAAAGATGTACCGCAGACCATTACCCTGCAACAAAAATCCAATCCCTTTACAGAATATGAGCAATTGCGCAAAGGGACAGGACTGAAAACTGAAGAATTCGCCAGAGCGATGGGTGTCAGCGTGGCTATGGTGCTGGAGTGGGAGTCAAAACGAGAGAAACCCACCCCAACCGAGTTAAAGTTGATGCGCCTGATTCAGGCCAACCCTGCACTCAGCAAACAGATTGCGTAGTGAAGTTTGAACGCCCCCGCCTCTGCGGGGGCTTGTGTTTAAAGGCTCTCGCAACGCCAGCCCGTCTCCTCCCACACCATCTCGTGCGTCAACGTTAATCCTCTTAAAAATGCCTCATCGTGTGACACTACCAGCAGTGCGCCGGGGAAACCGGCCAGTGCCGCTTCAATCGCCTGGACCGAGGCCAGATCCAGATGGTTGGTCGGTTCATCCAGCAACAGGAGCTGCGTGGCCTCCACGCGCCAAAGCACGCAGGCCAGCGCAGCCTTAATACGCTCACCGCCGCTCAGTTCCGCCAGCGGGAGCGTGACTTTGTCGGCCCCCAGCTGAAGCTGGGCTAAACGGGTTCGTAATACGCCCTCTTCCAGGGGCGTATTGCTCAGGTTGAGGTGCGTCATGACCGACTGCGAGAGATCGAGCCGGGACAGATGCTGATCGAGATAAGCGCAGCTGACTGAAACCTTACAGGTACCCGAACGGGGGACAATCTCGCCGAGGATAGTTTTTAACAGCGTCGATTTTCCGCAGCCGTTCGGTCCTTTTAGCGCCACGCGCATTGGTCCGTCTATCCGCCAGTTGAGTGGAGGAACAGGCACATGCGGCAGCACCAGATCTTCCAGCACCAGCACCTGTTTGCCTTCCGGGATCTGACTCCCCGGCAGGGTGAACATCACCGGGTTATCTTCTTCAACCCGCTCACGCGCCTTATTCACCGCGGCGTTCAGGGCTTCATTTTGCTCGCTATGCTGTTTTTTCCAGGAGCCGATCCGCTCCTTCGCCGCGCCTTTATATTTGACCCGCTCGAACGACGCGATATTGAGGGTATCGACGGTGCGCAATGTTTTTGCCGAACGCCGCTGGCTGTCATCATGCTCTTTCTGCATTCGCGCCCGAGTGCGTTTGCGCTCCGTCGCAGCATGCTCCAGCGCCGCGCGAGCCGCCTGCTGTTCGGCGTTGCGCTGAGTTTGATAATCCGCATAATTCCCGCCGTAGCTGCGCAGGCCGCCGCTGCTCAGCTCAAGAATACGCGGCACCTGCGCCAGCAGCTCACGGTCATGGGAGGCGACGAGCACGCCGCCCTGGTAACGACTAAGCTGGTCGTTGAACCACGCCCGGCCTTGTCGGTCCAGGTGGTTTGTGGGCTCGTCCAGCAGAAGAAAGTCCGCGTCCGCCGCAAATGCCCCGCACAGCAGGGCGCGAATGCGCTCGCCGCCGCTGAGTTCACCGGCAGGGTTATTCGGGTCAAACGGCGGGAGCTTCGCCCGGGCAAACGCCTCGCCCAGACGTTCAGCTAAATCCCAGAATCCATCAAGCGTTTCCAGATCGTCAGGCTGGTAATCGCCACTGTCGATGCGCGCTCGCGCCGCGAAGATAGCCTCGTACCCGAGCAGCTCAGCAAGCGTCGTGTGCGGCAAAATGTCCTGCTGCTGAGCCACATAGACATGTGTTCCGGTACGTTCGATATGCCCACTTGCAGGCTCATCAAGCCCCGCCAGCAGACGCAGCAGACGCGTTTTCCCGCTGCCGTTGCGGCCAACCAGCGCGCACGGAGACGGTTCCAGCGAAAAACTCAGTGGACCAAAAAGGGTATCGCCCGTCGCAAACTGACAGGTGACCTGATGCAAAATAAAAGAAGGGGACTGCGCAAAATGAGCCATAAGCACTCCTGAATGAAATCAAAACATCCCCTGCCGACGCGGTAGCGTTTAGCAAGGATCGAAATTCATCAGTCGTGTTTGTTCATTTTTGGGGGGCGCTCCAGCGCGAGAAATTTAACGGTGATAAGAATAGCGGTAATGTGTTGACCATTTCAAGGTTAAATTTTGGGCGACACGGTATTAAAAAACCCGCCGAAGCGGGTTTTTAGCATTTGTAACGACGGGCACATTACTGCAGCAGCGAAATATCCGCCACGCGCAGGAACAGCTCACGCAGTTTTTCGAGCATGGAGAGGCGGTTAATACGCAGATCTTTATCTTCTACGTTGACCATTACTTTCTCGAAGAAGGCATCGATAACATCGCGCAGTTCGGCCAGCTCCACCAGCGCTTCCTGATAGCGGCCTTCAGCGAAGTACGGTTCGAGCTTGTCGCGCAGCACCACAACCTGCATCGCCAGGGCGATCTCTTCCGGCTCTTTCAGGGTCGCGGCGTTCACGCGCTCGTTCAGCGTCTCGTCGGATTTCGCCAGGATGTTGGACACACGCTTGTTAGCCGCAGCCAGCGCGGATGCCGCTTCCAGCGTACGGAAGTGGGAAACCGCCTTCATGCGCGCATCGAAATCAGCCGGGCGGGTCGGACGACGCGCCAGCACCGCCTGAATGGTGTCAACGGTATAACCTTCGTCCTGATACCACGCGCGGAAACGACCGAGCATAAAGTCGATAACATCATCCACAACCTTCGCGTTAGTCAGCTTGTCGCCGTACAGACGCACCGCTTCTTCGGTCAGCGTTTGCAGATCGAGGTTCAGGTTTTTCTCTACGATGATACGCAGCACGCCCAGCGCGGCACGACGCAGCGCGAACGGGTCTTTGTCACCTTTCGGATGCTGACCGATACCGAAGATACCTGCCAGGGTGTCCATCTTATCGGCAATCGCCACGGCGCAGGCAACCGGGTTGGACGGCAGATCGTCACCCGCAAAGCGCGGCTGATACTGCTCGTTCAGGGCCACGGCCACGTCTTCCGCTTCACCATCGTGACGCGCGTAGTGCATGCCCATCACGCCCTGAGTGTCGGTGAATTCGAACACCATGTTGGTCATCAGGTCGCATTTAGAGAGCAGGCCAGCACGCGTCGCGTGGTTGACGTCGGCACCGATTTCACGGGCGATCCAGCCGGACAGCTCCGCAATGCGGTCAGTCTTGTCGCGCAGTGTGCCCAGCTGCTGCTGGAACAGCACGGTCTGCAGGCGCGGCAGGTTATCTTCCAGACGCTTTTTACGGTCGGTATTGAAGAAGAACTCAGCATCTGCCAGACGCGGACGCACCACTTTCTCGTTACCGGAGATGATCTGGCTCGGATCTTTCGATTCGATATTCGCCACAAAGATGAAGTTTGGCAGCAGCTTGCCGTCGTTGGCGTAGACCGGGAAGTACTTCTGGTCACCCTTCATGGTGTAAACCAGCGCTTCTGCCGGAACGGCCAGGAATTTCTCTTCGAATTTCGCGGTCAGTACAACCGGCCATTCGACCAGCGAAGTCACCTCTTCCAGCAGGCTGTCGCTCAGATCGGCATTACCGCCAATTTTGCGCGCCGCGTCTTCTGCGTCCGCTTTGATTTTGGCTTTACGCTGTTCGTAGTCAGCAATGACCTTGCCGCGCTCCAGCAGGATCTGCGGGTACTGGTCAGCATTGTCGATGGTGAACTCAGGCTCACCCATAAAGCGGTGGCCGCGGATCACGCGATCGGACGCCACGCCCAGAATGGTCGCCGGAATAACGGTATCGCCCAGCAGCAGGGTCACGGTGTGCACCGGGCGCACGAAGTGCACGTCGGACGCGCCCCAGCGCATCAGCTTAGGAATCGGCAGCTTCGCCAGAGAAGTGGCGATCATGTCCGGCAGCAGCGCTTCCGCACTTTCGCCTTTCACGTGCGCGCGATACAGTAGCCATTCGCCTTTGTCCGTGGTCAGACGCTCGGCCTGATCAACGGTGATGCCGCAGCCGCGCGCCCAGCCTTCTGCCGCTTTGCTCGGCTTGCCTTCCGCGTCGAACGCCTGGACAATCGCCGGGCCACGTTTTTCGACTTCACGATCCGGCTGAGACGCCGCCAGATTTGCCACTTTCAGCGCCAGACGACGCGGGGCGGCAAACCACTCAATTTTACCGTGAGCCAGGCCAGCGTTATCCAGCTCGGCGGTCACGTTCGCAGCAAAAGATTCAGCCAGGCTGCGCAGGGCTTTTGGTGGCAGCTCTTCGGTGCCGATTTCCACCAGGAAAGTTTTCTCAGACATGGCCGCCTCTTATTTGTTTCGGTTGCACATCGGGAAGCCAAGGGCTTCACGGGACGCGTAGTAAGCTTCTGCAACGGCTTTGGTCAGGGTACGAATACGCAGAATGTAGCGCTGACGTTCAGTCACGGAGACGGCTTTGCGGGCGTCCAGCAGGTTGAAGCTGTGGGCGGCCTTCAGAATACGCTCGTAGGCAGGCAGCGGCAGCGGAGTCTCCAGCGCCAGCAGCTGCTGCGCTTCTTTCTCGTACTGCTCGAAGCAGGTGAACAGGAAGTCCACGTCCGCATATTCGAAGTTATAGGTGGATTGCTCCACTTCGTTCTGATGGAACACGTCGCCGTAAGTGGTTTTACCCAGCGGGCCGTCGCTCCAGACCAGGTCGTAAACGCTGTCTACGCCCTGAATGTACATCGCCAGACGTTCCAGACCGTAGGTGATTTCACCGGTGATCGGCTTACATTCCAGACCGCCAACCTGCTGGAAGTAAGTGAACTGGGTCACTTCCATACCGTTCAGCCACACTTCCCAGCCCAGACCCCAGGCACCCAGCGTTGGGTTTTCCCAGTTGTCTTCCACGAAACGAATGTCGTGGATGGTTGGATCCATACCCAGCTCTTTCAGCGACCCGAGGTACAGTTCCTGAATATTATCGGGTGATGGCTTAATCACCACCTGGAACTGATAGTAATGCTGCAGACGGTTCGGGTTCTCACCGTAACGACCATCGGTCGGACGACGGGAAGGCTGCACATACGCGGTCGCCATTGGCTCTGGCCCCAACGCGCGCAGGCTGGTCATCGGGTGTGAAGTGCCGGCGCCGACTTCCATGTCCAAAGGTTGAACAATGGTACAGCCCTGACGAGCCCAGTAATCCTGTAAGGTCAGGATCAGGCCCTGGAAGGTCTTGGTATCAAACTTTTGCATAGTATTTCGTGCTGGATACGTGTGGTTTTAAATGGAAGGGACCAGTATACCCGCTGGCTGCAAGATATACAGTACGAAACGGGGTTGTTTAGGGAAAATTGGGAAATAAGCTTTCCAGCCAGAAGGCATACGGCGTCTGGCTGTTGATTATGCAAGCAGGTTAGCGCATGGAGAGGTGTAAAAACTGACCATCCGCATCAAACGAGCAGACAAAGCCCTCTTTACGCGCAGTATATCCTCTAAGCTCATAGCTACCCTGAAAGCGCTCGAATCCGATGACGTTAATTTTCTGAACGTCCGAGTTATAGCGGCGGGCGGCCCGATCTTTACAGAGCTCTTCCATATTCAGTGAACGCTCCGGGCTTATTTTTCCCTGCTGCGCTTTTTGCACAGGTGCTTCCTGAGAAGCACTGCATCCTGCCAACAAAAGCAGCAGAAAGAGTGATATCCCACGCTTCATCATCATTTTTATTACCGTCCTGGTCAGCGGCTGTTATTTTTAGTATCAACACTTTTATAGATTAAGGTCTTCCATTCTGCGAATCTCACGGTCTCCCGGCAAGCCTGCGCATAAAACTCAGAATTTTCCAAACGAAGACTTTTGGACAATGGGAGTCACACTCACTTTACAGGGAATACAGAGGAACTGATGCCGTCAAAAATTAACTGGATTGATAACCTGCGGGGAATAGCGTGTCTGATGGTGGTCATGATCCACACGACGACCTGGTACGTCACGAATGCCCACAGCGTCAGCCCCGTTAACTGGGATATTGCCAATATCCTTAACTCCGCGTCGCGCGTCAGCGTGCCGCTGTTCTTTATGATTTCCGGTTTTCTCTTTTTTGGCGAGCGTAGCGCGCAACCGAGGCACTTTATCCGCATCGCGGCCTGTCTGGGTTTCTACAGCGCCGTTGCCTTGCTCTATATCACCCTGTTCACCTCCATTAATGCTGAGTTATCCCTCAAATATTTGCTGCAAAAGCCGGTTTTCTATCACCTGTGGTTCTTCTTCGCCATTATCGTGATCTATCTGGTCTCGCCGCTTATTCAGGTGAAAAACGTCAGCGGAAAAATGCTCCTGGCTCTGATGGTAGTGATTGGCATCCTCGCCAACCCGAATACGATCTCGCAGAAAATCGACGGATTTGAGTGGTTGCCGGTGAACCTCTATATCAATGGCGATACCTTCTACTACGTGCTTTACGGCATGCTCGGGCGCGCCATCGGGATGATGGACACGCAAAAACGCGGTCTGAACTGGCTCTGCGGGGCGCTGTTTATCGCAGGCGTGGCGGTGATTTCACGCGGAACGCTGCATGAGCTGCAATGGCGCGGCAATTTTGCCGATACCTGGTATCTGTATTGCGGGCCGATGGTCTTTATCTGTGCCGTTTCGCTGCTCACGCTGGTTAAAAACACTCTGAATACACGCCCTCTCCCCGTGCTAAACGTTATCTCGCGGCACTCTCTCGGGATTTACGGTTTTCACGCGCTGGTGATCCACGTGCTGCGAACGCGGGGCGTTGAGCTAAAAAGCTGGCCGGTGCTGGATATCATCTGGATTTTTGCCGCCACGCTGGCTGTCAGCCTGCTGCTGTCGATGCTGCTGCAAAAAATAGACGTTCGCCGCTTCGTCAGCTAATGCTTCGCTGCCGGGCGCGATGGTACTGGCGCGGGGAGGAAAACCCTGCCGCCAGTGAGGCCTGCTCCACGCCGCGTCCCTGCATCAGCCACTGCTCCGCCACCGCCAGACGCAGCTGCTCCAGATAATCGCGAACGCTAATCCCTAAATATGACTGGAAAAGCCGGGTAAGGTGGCGCGGGCTGACGTGCGCCAGCGCGGCGATATCAGGCAAGCTCCACGTTTTTTGCGGCTCGGCGATGAGGGCATCCTGCGCCCGATGAATCGCCGGGTGAAGATGGTTGCGGTAGCGTAGCCACGGAGAAAGCTGGGGATCGTCACCGGAACGGCGGAACCAGACCACCATCTCACGCGCCACGGCCAGCGCCTTTTCGGGGCCGCACAGGCGGTTGATCGTGTGCAGCGCCAGATCGATACCGGAGGTAATCCCTGCGCTGGTCCAGATATTTTCATCCTGCACAAATATCCGGTTCTCTTTAATCGTCGCCGTAGGGGCCGCGGAGCGTAAACGGCTAATGACATCATGATGGGTTGTGCACTGTCGGTTGTTCAGCAGGCCCGACTTCGCCGCCAGCAGCGCCCCTGAACAGACGCACATCACGGTGATTTCCTGGCACTGTATTTGCGGCTGCAGCCGCATCAGCCAGTGCTGGATCTGCTGCGCCTGTGGGGTTGAGAACTGAAATCGGGAGTCGCTCACACCCGGCAATACCAGCAGGCTGCCTGAAGGCAGGCTTTCCGGCAGCGGCTGAATGCCGCTCATCGACAGGCCAATCGACGTCTGAACATCAGGCTGCGGGCCTATGTAATGCAGGCGAAACGCATCGCCTGCCAGAACAAAGGTTTCTGCCGGGCCGGTCATGTCTAATGACAGCACCCCGGGCAACATCACAAACCAGACGTCGATACGCATTACAGTGACTCCAGCGTCTCCGCTACCGTTTTAATCTCGGCAAAACGCCCGGCCAGCACCGTCTCGGTACGATGGCGAATCTCCGCTGCGCTAAGGGTAATGCCCTTGTACGTCATGGGAAACGTCAGCGTTGCCTCGCTCACAAAGGTCACAGCATAACCCAGATCGGATGCCACCCGAGCGGTGGTTTCACAGCATTGTTCAGTGCGAATGCCGCAGATAATCAGCTGGTTGATGTCGCGTTCACGCAGCCAGCGGTCAAGCCCGGTATCCGTGAAGGCATTATGGACGTGTTTCTGGAAAATCACATCCGGCTGATGACGCAAAAAGGCCATCGGTTTGACATAGCCGCTTTCCAGGGTGAAGGGGCCGTCTTCATCCACATGAAAAATATCAACGACCGGAATATTGCGCGCCTGGCAGCCTTCAATCAGCCCCAGCATTGCCTGCTGAAAGGCAGGGATCTCGCTTTCCTGCCAGTAATTGCGGTGATGGAATGACTGCTGAGTATCGATGTTGATTAATGCGATGCGGGACATAATGGAACTCCTCGTCGGTGGGTATGACCTTATCCTGACGAGAAAACGAAGGCACGAACAGACCAAAAAAGGACATCCTCGTGCCTCTGCCAGACAACCGTATTTACGACATTAGCGGCAGCAGCTGCTGATAGATTTTGCGGAACACACTGCGCCTTTCCGCGTAACGCGCATGGCGTGCCGCGTCCGGGAGATGCGTCTGCTCAAGCGTAAGCTGCGGTAACAGCTGCGAAAGCGGTTTTTCCGGGTTCATGGCGATCTGCGCCAGACGCGCGGCACCGAGCGCGGGCCCAACATCCCCGCCGGTGCGGAAATCCAGCTGCAAGCCGCTGATATCCGCCAGCATCTGTCGCCAGTAAGGGCTTCGCGCGCCGCCGCCAATCAGGGTGACGCTCGTCGGCTTCAGGCCGCAGTCGTGCACCACGTCCATTCCGTCGGCCAGTGCATACCCCACGCCTTCCAGCACCGCACGCGCCAGTTCTGCCGGGCCGTGCTGATGGGTTAAACCAAAGAACACCCCTTTTGCTTCCGGGTTGTTGTGCGGCGTACGCTCGCCGGAAAGATACGGTAAAAACCAGACCGTACCCGCTGCGTCATCCGCCTGCTGCGCCGCGGAGATGAGCGCCGGAACGTCGGCCATGCCGGTGAGTTTTGCGGCCCAGTCCAGGCAGGACGCCGCACTGAGCATCACCGACATCAAATGCCATTTCCCAGGCAGGGCGTGGCAGAAGCTGTGTACGGCGCTTTCAGGGTTGCTGCGATACCCGTCGCTAACGGCAAAATAGACGCCGGAGGTTCCCAGCGAAAGCATCGCCTGCCCCGCTTCAACCATCCCAACGCCGACAGCGCCCGCGGCGTTATCGCCACCGCCAGCTACCACCGGTACGGCAGGCATGTTCCAGCGTTCGGCAACGTCCGGCAGCAGCGTGCCTGTCACCTCGCTACCTTCGAACAGCGCGGGCATATGTTCACGGGTTAGATGGCAGGCATCCAGCATCACCTCGCTCCAGTCGCGTTTCGCCACGTCGAGCCACATGGTGCCCGCGGCATCGGACATGTCGCTGGCGAAATCGCCCGTCATGCGAAAACGCAGATAGTCTTTTGGCAGCAGAACTTTCGCCACCTGACGGAAAATCTCCGGCTCGTGGCGCTGTACCCACAAGAGTTTTGGTGCGGTGAAGCCCGGCATCATCAGGTTACCGGTGATCTCGCGGGAAGCGGGTACGCGTTCCTCAAGAAGCGCACACTCTTCCGCACAGCGGCCATCGTTCCAGAGGATCGCAGGACGCAGCACGCGATGCTGGCTATCCAGCAGCGTAGCGCCGTGCATTTGGCCGGCAATCCCCAGCGCTTTCACCTCGCGCAGGCTGTGCTGCTCGCCTAACGCCTTAATCGCGCGATCCGTCGCCTGCCACCACTGCTCCGGATCCTGCTCCGACCACAGCGGATGCGGACGTGAAACCTGCAGCTTTTCCGTTTGAGTGGCTAACACCTCGCCCTGCTCGCTCAACAGGATGGCTTTCACACCCGATGTGCCAAGATCGATGCCGATATACATTGTGGTGACTCCTTTGACAGAAATGCCCGGTAGAGCTTCCGCTTACCGGGCCTGCAGGCTGTTATTTATCGAAGAGGTAGTGATTAACCAGGTTTTCCAGCAGTTCCTGATGCCCGCTCTGATGCTGCGGCGCCAGCTGCTGTTGTTCAGCGTACTTCGCGATGTCCGCAAGCGATAACTGGCCTTTCAAAATTTGCTGGCCCAGCTCACTGTTCCAGCCGCTGTAACGCTTCGCCACGCGTTTATCCAGCTCGCCGTCTTCAATCATACGGGCCGCCACTTTCAGCGCCAGCGCCATGGTGTCCATCGCGCCAATGTGGCCGTAGAACAGATCGTATTTGTCGGTGCTCTGGCGACGCACCTTGGCGTCAAAGTTCAGGCCGCCGGTGGTGAAGCCGCCCGCTTTGACGATCTCGTACATCACCAGCGCATTCTCTTCCACGCTGTTCGGGAACTGATCGGTATCCCAGCCCAGCTGTGGATCGCCACGGTTAGCATCGACAGAGCCAAAGATACCCAGCGCAATCGCAGACGCGATTTCGTGATGGAAAGAGTGGCCCGCCAGCGTGGCGTGGTTGGCCTCAATGTTCACTTTAATCTCTTTTTCCAGACCGAACTGCTTCAGGAAGCCATACACCGTCGCCACGTCGTAGTCATACTGGTGCTTCGTCGGTTCCTGCGGCTTCGGCTCGATCAGCAGCGTGCCGCGGAAGCCGATTTTGTGCTTATGGTCGACAACCATCTGCATAAAGCGGCCAATCTGCTCGCGCTCCTGGCGCAGATCGGTGTTGAGCAGGGTTTCATAGCCTTCACGGCCGCCCCACAGGACATAGTTTTCGCCGCCCAGCTGATGCGTGGCGTTCATTGCCGTCACCACCTGCGTAGCCGCCCAGCTAAACACTTCCGGATCCGGGTTGGTGGCCGCACCCGCACCGTAGCGTGGGTTCGTAAAGCAGTTTGCCGTGCCCCAGAGCAGCTTCACGCCGCTTTGCTGCTGTTTTTCTGCCAGCACGTCCACCATCTGCGCAAAATTGTTCAGGTACTCTTTCAGCGACGCGCCTTCCGGCGACACGTCCACGTCATGGAAGCAGTAGTACGGTACATTCAGCTTGTGGAAGAACTCAAACGCCACGTCGGCTTTGCGTTTCGCCAGCTCAAGCGCCTCACCCGGCTGCTGCCACGGGCGGTCAAAGGAACCCACGCCGAACATATCGGCGCCGTTCCAGCAGAAGGTATGCCAGTAACAGGCGGCAAAGCGCAGATGATCTTCCATGCGCTTACCCAGCACCAGCTCATCCGGATTGTAGTGACGAAATGCTAAAGGATTGGTCGTTTTTGGGCCTTCGTAACGAACGCGATCGAGTTGGTCGAAATAAGCTTGCATATTGAGCTCCATAATCAGGGTATGCGGCGAGTCGTTGATACAGGAGTAATAGTGAATAGACATTTTGGGTTGCTCAATTACGTTATTTCACACTGCTATTGAGAGAATGCACAACTGTGCGCTGGCTCGCAAAATAATGCGCAGACAAACTATTTTTCGGCGCACATTCCAGAATCAAATGTAATTAAGGCGTTACGAATTTTAAAATCCGATCGCGGTCATAAATTCAGAAATAAACCAAATATCGTAATGAGAAGATAAAAATCTGTAATTGCCAGCCCGCCTTTCCGCGTTAAAAATTTGCTGCGACCCAGCAGTGAATGTTTCTTTTATCTCAGCAACACATACCCCTACAAAAAGGCCTAATAATTATGAAGATAAAGAACCTGACCCTAACGCTCTGCACTACGCTCCTCCTTGCAAGCTTTGCAGGGCATGCCAAGGAGGTCAAAATTGGTATGGCGATTGATGACCTGCGTCTGGAGCGCTGGCAAAAAGATCGCGATATTTTTGTGAAAAAAGCGGAATCACTCGGTGCGAATGTGTTTGTTCAGTCGGCTAACGGTAATGAAGAAACGCAAATGTCGCAGATCGAGAATATGATCAACCGCGGTGTCGATGTTCTGGTCATTATCCCTTATAACGGCCAGGTATTAAGTAACGTGGTGAAAGAAGCGAAGCAGGAAGGCATAAAAGTTCTCGCTTATGACCGCATGATTAATAATGCGGATATTGATTATTATATTTCTTTCGACAATGAAAAAGTGGGCGAATTACAGGCGCAAAGCCTGATCGACAAAGTGCCTCAGGGCAATTATTTCCTGATGGGCGGTTCGCCGGTGGATAACAACGCCAAACTGTTCCGCGAAGGGCAAATGAAGGTTCTTAAGCCGTACATCGACAGCGGGAAAATTAAGGTGGTTGGCGATCAGTGGGCCGACGGATGGTTGCCAGAAAACGCCCTGAAGATTATGGAAAATGCGCTGACGGCCAATAACAACAAAATTGATGCTGTCGTGGCCTCCAACGATGCCACAGCAGGCGGGGCTATTCAGGCTCTGAGTGCCCAGGGGCTGGCCGGTAAAGTCGCGATTTCTGGTCAGGATGCCGACCTGGCGGGCGTAAAACGCATTATCGCAGGGACTCAGACCATGACGGTCTACAAACCGATTACCGAGCTTGCCAATACGGCGGCGGAAATTGCCGTTGAGCTGGGGAACGGTAAGCAACCTAAAGCAGACGCGACGCTGAATAACGGCCTGAAAGACGTTCCGGCTCGCCTGCTCACGCCAATTGAAGTCAATAAAGAGAACATTGACGCCACCGTGATTAAAGACGGTTTCCACAAGAAGAGCGAACTGTAATCCGGCGCTGCCCCTGCTCTGCGGGGGCGCATCACGTTGTACTGTTCTTCCCTCGGGTTATGTGGAGCAGTTATGCCTTATTTACTTGAAATGAAAAGCATCACCAAGCGCTTCGGCGCGGTGAAAGCCGTCGACAACGTCAGTCTCCGGTTGAACCCCGGCGAAGTGGTTTCGCTGTGTGGCGAGAACGGTTCGGGCAAATCAACGCTGATGAAAGTCCTGTGTGGGATCTACCCGCACGGCAGTTACGAAGGCGAAATTGTCTTTGCCGGTGAAGTCATCCAGGCGACGCACATTCGCGACACCGAACGTAAAGGCATCGCCATCATCCACCAGGAGCTGGCGCTGGTGAAGCATCTCACCGTGCTGGAGAACATCTTCCTCGGAGCCGAGATTTCCCGCCACGGCGTGCTGGATTACGACACCATGACGCTCCGCTGTGAAAAGCTGCTGGCGCAGGTGAGCCTCAACATTTCACCGGATACCCGCGTGGGGGATCTGGGCCTCGGGCAACAGCAGCTGGTCGAAATTGCGAAGGCGCTGAATAAACAGGTCAGGCTGCTGATCCTCGATGAGCCAACGGCGTCTCTCACCGAACAGGAAACTGCGGTTCTGCTCAATATCATCCGCGATCTGCAAAACCACGGTATCGCCTGCATCTACATTTCGCACAAGCTGAACGAGGTAAAAGCCATTTCGGACACCATCTGCGTGATCCGCGACGGGCAACACATCGGCACGCGTGAAGCCGCGGGCATGAGTGAAGATGACATCATCACCATGATGGTGGGCCGCGAGCTGACCGCACTCTACCCGAATGAGCCCCACACTCAGGGCGATGAAGTACTGCGCGTGGAAAACCTGACCGCGTGGCACCCCGTTAACCGCCACATCAAGCGTGTAAATAACGTCTCGTTTTCCCTTCACAGCGGCGAAATTCTTGGGATTGCTGGGCTCGTCGGTGCCGGGCGCACCGAAGCCGTGCAGTGCCTGTTTGGCGTGTGGCCGGGGCGCTGGGAGGGCTCGATTTATATCGACGGTCAGCCGGTGAAAATCGACAACTGCCAGCAGGCGATTGCCCGCGGCATCGCCATGGTGCCGGAAGACCGCAAAAAAGACGGCATCGTGCCGGTGATGGCGGTGGGTAAAAACATCACCCTTGCAGCGCTCGATCGGTTCTCCGGCGCGCTGAGCAGCCTGGATGATGCCGCCGAGCAGCAGTGCATCCTTCAGTCACTTGCCCGGCTGAAGGTCAAAACCTCCTCGCCGGAACTGGCGATCGGCCGCCTGAGCGGCGGTAACCAGCAGAAGGCGATTCTGGCGCGCTGCCTGCTCCTCAATCCACGCATATTAATCCTTGATGAGCCGACGCGCGGGATTGATATCGGTGCCAAATACGAAATCTACAAACTGATTAATCAGCTTGTACAGCAAGGGATTGCCGTCATTGTCATCTCGTCTGAGTTACCCGAAGTGCTCGGCCTGAGCGACCGCGTGCTGGTCATGCACGAGGGAAAACTGAAAGCCAACCTGATTAACCAAAACCTGACGCAGGAGCAGGTGATGGAAGCCGCTTTAAGGAGCGAACGTCATGTCGAAAAGCAATCCGTCTGATATCAAAGTCGCTGTTCCGACGCCCGGCGCGTTCGCGGGGCTAAAAGCACTGAACCTGCAGGTTTTCGTGATGATCGCGGCGATTATCGTCATCATGCTGTTCTTCACGTGGATGACGGATGGCTCGTACTTAAGCGCGCGTAACGTCTCAAACCTGCTCCGCCAGACCGCCATCACCGGCATCCTGGCCGTGGGCATGGTGTTCGTGATCATCTCTGCGGAAATCGACCTGTCGGTCGGGTCGATGATGGGTCTTCTCGGCGGCGTGGCGGCTATTTTTGACGTCTGGCTCGGCTGGCCGCTGCCGCTGACCGTGGCTGTCACGCTGGTGCTGGGGCTGGTTTTAGGGGCCTGGAATGGCTGGTGGGTTGCCTATCGTAAAGTGCCATCGTTCATTGTTACCCTGGCGGGAATGCTGGCCTTCCGTGGGATCTTGATCGGTATTACCAACGGTACGACTGTCTCCCCGACCAGCGCGGCGATGTCGCAAATTGGCCAGAGTTACCTCTCCGACAGCATAGGCTTTACGATCGGCGTGGTGGGGCTGCTGGCGTTTGTCGCGTGGCAGTGGCGGGGACGCATGCGCCGTCAGGCGATGGGTCTGGCGTCGCCTGCATCAACGTCGGTGGTGGGACGTCAGGCGCTGACGGCGGTTATTGTGCTGGGCGCCATCTGGCTTCTTAACGACTATCGCGGCGTTCCGACGCCGGTACTGCTGCTGGCGCTGTTGCTGCTCGGCGGCATGTTTATGGCGACGCGCACCGCGTTTGGCCGTCGTATTTATGCCATCGGCGGCAATCTTGAAGCCGCTCGCCTGTCGGGTATTAACGTCGAACGCACCAAGCTGGCGGTTTTCGCCATTAACGGCCTGATGGTCGCTATCGCCGGGTTGATCCTCAGTTCGCGTCTGGGGGCAGGCTCTCCCTCCGCCGGTAACATCGCCGAGCTGGATGCTATCGCCGCCTGCGTCATCGGTGGTACCAGCCTCGCAGGCGGTATCGGTAGCGTGGCGGGTGCGGTCATGGGGGCATTTATCATGGCGTCGTTGGATAACGGGATGAGTATGATGGACGTCCCGACGTTTTGGCAGTATATCGTCAAGGGGGCCATTCTTTTACTGGCAGTCTGGATGGACTCTGCCACCAAGCGACGAGCCTGATAACCGCATTGTGACTTAATTGGGAAGCGAGCCATGTTTGAAAAGCGTCACCGCATTACGTTGTTATTCAATGCCAACAAAGCCTACGACCGTCAGGTGGTTGAAGGCGTGGGTGAATATTTGCAGGCGTCGCAATCCGAATGGGATATTTTTATTGAAGAAGATTTTCGCACCCGTCTGGAGAACATCAAAGACTGGCTGGGTGATGGCGTCATTGCTGACTATGACGATCCCGTCATCGAACAACTGCTGACCGACGTCGACGTCCCGATAGTGGGCGTCGGCGGCTCCTACCATTCACCCGAACACTATCCCCCGGTTCACTATATCGCTACCGATAACCATGCCCTGGTCGAGGCCGCCTTTCTCCATTTAAAGGAGAAAGGTGTCCATCGCTTCGCATTTTATGGGTTACCCGCCACCAGCGGCAAACGCTGGGCCGTCGAGCGCGAGCACGCGTTTTGCCAGTTGGTCGCGCAGGAGAAGTACCGCGGCGTGGTCTATCAGGGGCTGGAGACCGCGCCGGAAAACTGGCAGCACGCGCAAAACCGCCTGGCGGACTGGCTGCAAACGCTGCCGCCGCAGACCGGGATTATTGCCGTGACGGACGCCCGCGCCCGCCACGTGCTGCAGGTCTGCGAACATTTGCACATCCCGGTGCCCGAAAAACTGTGCGTGATTGGTATTGATAATGAAGAACTGACCCGTTATCTGTCTCGCGTGGCGCTCTCCTCCGTTGCCCAGGGCACACGTCAGATGGGCTATCAGGCGGCGAAGCTGTTGCACCGTCTGCTGGATAAAGAGGCTCTACCGCTTCAGCGACTGCTGGTGCCACCCGTCCGCGTCGTTGAGCGCCGCTCAACCGATTATCGCTCCTTAAGCGACCCGGCCGTCATTCAGGCCATGCACTATATTCGCAACCACGCCTGCAAAGGGATTAAGGTCGATCAGGTGCTGGATTCGGTGGGCATTTCCCGCTCGAATCTGGAGAAGCGTTTCAAAGAAGAAGTGGGCGAAACCATCCATGCCGTCATTCATGCGGAGAAGCTGGAGAAGGCCCGCAGCCTGCTCGTCTCCACGTCACTGTCGATCAACGAAATCTCGCAGATGTGCGGCTACCCGTCGCTGCAGTATTTCTATTCAGTGTTTCGCAAAGAGTATGACACCACGCCGAAAGAGTATCGGGATCGCCACAGCGAAGTGCTGATCTAGAAAAGAAAACGCCTTCCAGTGGAAGGCGTTGTTTTGAGATTACATATGGGCGGCAATTAAGCGCTGGTTATCCTGGTACATCGCGAACAGATAGTTGTTATAGCTCTGTCCTTTAGTGGAATACCCTTTCAGCTTGTGAATCATCGTACTGGCCGTCACTTCCTGATCCGCTTTACGCAACTGAGCGCGTGATTTACGGAACGATGAGTAGGCCGGGTGCGTATTAAGATTCACCGCGTAAGCATTCACGGAATCTTTAACTGATTCGAACTGAGAATAGCCCTTCACCTTGCCGGGCGCATTATTACAACGCCCTTTCGCACACTTCATGCCGAACAGGTTGTTGTTGTTACGCGCCAGCTTAGACGTTCCCCAGCCGCTTTCGGCTGCTGCCATGGTCGCAACCATGCTGCCCGGGATAATGTCCACACGCTCAAGAAGCGCATTCCACGGCACGCGGCGCGTGTTACCGTTCCAGCTCAGCTTGTAGCGCTTCGTGATGTCTTTCAGACGTGCGCGTTCAGACGGCGACCAGCGGCTATCGTACTGTTTGGAAATCAACCAGTTTCGATCTGCCGTAATCGCGGCATTTTGACTTGTGATGTAAGGCATTACCGTCCGGAGAAACGCTTTTTTTCTTGGTGTTCCGGAAGGGTATTTTCGCAAATCAGGAAGTGAACTACTCTTTGCACTATTGCGAGAATACTCTTGTTTACTGCTAACCTTACTACTTGTCGTCTTTATTACGTGGGCTTTCTTACTCGTTGTATCCGTGTGCGTCTTCGCAAGCACCTCACCCGAAAATGCCGTGGTGAGTAACATGAGTATCGCAGCCCCATATCGTCGAATGGGAGTCGATATCATTAGGTCTCCTGGTCGGATGTAATCATCCCAACACCTTATTTTTTCACAAATTTGAGAGCGGAATCTCAAATCATATCAAAAATAGACTTCAAGAGCACGTATAGAAATAGTCCAAATCCGAAACTATGTCACCTGAAACTTGCTCATAAAAACATCATTGCTGAAAAAATGTGTGCGCTATCGCAGATAACTGCCTCATTTTGCGCGGGATCACTCATCCTCACGCGTCCTCCTGGCAGAAAGCGATGGGGGATGAGTTTTTACCCTCCACCTGATGGCACACTGGTCAAAAATGCCGCGACAGGAAAATGGAATGAAACGCACCGCATTAGCTTTTCTGATGTTACCCGCTCTGGCACATGCTGACTGGTCATCGCCGGGGTTTGACGCATTTAACGCCGAAGGCACCGGAGTTTTTACCAGCCAGGCAAAGCTTGCGAAGGGTACGCGTCCTCTGACGCTGAGTTTTGACAAGACGTGCTGGCAGCCTGCTGACGCGATAAAACTCAATGAGATGCTGTCGCTCAAGCCCTGCGACGGGTCTCCGCCGCCGTGGCGCCTTTTCCGCGACGGTGAATACCAGATGCGGATTGATACCCGATCCGGCACGCCCACCCTGTTGCTGACAATTCAGAGTACTACAGAACAGCCGGTTGCAAGCGTTATCCGCCAGTGCCCGAAGTGGGACGGTAAACCGCTGACGCTGGACGTCAGCCATACCTTCCCGGAAGGCACCGTGGTGCGTGACTTCTACAGCAAACAGACCGCGACGGTACAGAATGGAAATATAACCCTGCAGCCCGCCGCGGGCAGTAATGGCCTGCTGCTCCTTGAGCGCGCCGAAACCGACAAACCTGCGCCGTTTAGCTGGCAGAACGCCACCGTCTATTTTGTGCTGACCGACCGCTTTGTGAATGGCGACCCGGGCAACGATAATAGCTATGGCCGCCACAAAGACGGCATGCAGGAGATTGGCACCTTTCACGGTGGCGATCTCAAAGGGCTCGCCAGCAGGCTCGACTATTTACAACAGCTGGGGGTGAACGCGCTCTGGATAAGCTCGCCGCTTGAGCAGATCCACGGCTGGGTAGGCGGCGGCACCAAAGGAGACTTCCCACACTACGCCTATCACGGCTACTACACCCAGGACTGGACGAAGCTCGACGCCAACATGGGCACCGAGGATGACCTGCGCCATCTTATTGATGAAGCGCACAGGCGCGGCATTCGCGTCCTGTTCGATATCGTCATGAACCACGCGGGCTACGCGACGCTTGCGGACATGCAGGCGTACCAGTTTGGCGCGCTGTATCTGCAGGGTGATGAGCTAAAAAAAACCCTGGGCGAACGCTGGACAGACTGGAAGCCGGGCGCGGGCCAAAGCTGGCATAGCTTCAACGATTACATTAACTTTAGCGACAAAGCCGCATGGGAAAAATGGTGGGGCAAGAAATGGATCCGCACCGACATCGGTGATTACGACAACCCCGGCTTCGACGATTTGACCATGTCGCTGGCGTTTCTCCCGGATCTGAAAACGGAATCCACCGTCCCTTCCGGATTACCCAACTTTTATCAGCACAATTCCGATACCCACGCGAAGGCCATCCCGGGATATACCCCGCGCGACTACCTCACCCACTGGCTCAGCCAGTGGGTACGCGACTACGGCATCGACGGTTTCCGGGTGGACACCGCGAAGCACGTTGAGCTTGCGGCATGGCAACAGTTAAAGGATCAGGCAAGCCAGGCGCTGGCCGCGTGGAAAGGGGCCAACCCGGACAAAAAGCTCGATAACGCGCCCTTCTGGATGACCGGCGAGTCCTGGGGCCACGGGGTGATGCAAAGCGACTACTACCGCCACGGTTTCGACGCGATGATCAACTTTGATTATCAGGAGCAGGCAGCAAAAGCGGTGGATTGCCTGGCCGACATGGATCTTACCTGGCAGCAGATGGCGGAAAAGCTGCAAAGCTTCAACGTGCTGAGCTATCTCTCCTCACACGATACCCGCCTGTTCCGCGAAGGAGGCCAGCGCGCAGCCGAGCTGCTCCTGCTCGCGCCGGGCAGCGTACAAATCTATTACGGGGATGAATCAGAGCGTCCGTTCGGCCCAACGGGGTCCGACCCGCTGCAGGGTACCCGTTCGGATATGAACTGGCAGGACGTCACGGGCAAGCAGGCCTCAACCGTCGCCCACTGGCAAACGCTGGGCCAGTTCCGCGCCCGCCATCCGGCGATCGGTGAAGGCAAGCAAACCACGCTGTCGCTAAAAGAGGGGTACGGCTTTGTGCGTGAGCATAATGGCGATAAGGTGATGGTGGTATGGGCGGGTAATCAATAATTTCCCCCACCCCTCACCTTAACCCTCTCCCCTTTGGGGAGAGGGTTAAGGTGAGGGGTGGAAAACCCACCAGAACTATTCACTCCCCAAATCCAACTCCGCCATACAAAACAACAAATCCGACCACATCCCCCGATTTGCACCAGCACGGTGCTAGCGTTATGGTTACCCACTTTCAAAATAAGCTCGATAGAACACCTGCTATGACGTTTTCACTTTTCGGCGACAAATTCACCCGCCATTCAGGTATTACTCGCCTGATGGAGGATCTCAACGACGGGCTGCGCACACCGGGTGCCATCATGCTCGGCGGCGGAAACCCGGCGCAAATTCCGGAGATGACGACCTATTTCCAGACGCTACTGACGCAGATGCTGGAAAACGGCAAAGCAACCGAGGCGCTTTGCAATTACGACGGTCCGCAGGGTAAAACCGAGCTGCTGTCTCTCCTTGCCAAAATGCTGCGTGTAGAGCTGGGCTGGGATATCGAACCACAGAATATTGCACTAACAAACGGCAGCCAGAGCGCGTTTTTCTACTTGTTTAACCTGTTCGCAGGGCGTCGTGCCGATGGCACCACCAAAAAGGTGCTGTTTCCGCTGGCCCCGGAGTATATCGGCTATGCTGATTCCGGCCTGGAAGAGGATCTGTTCGTCTCCGCGCGCCCGAACATCGAGCTGCTGCCGGAAGGCCAGTTCAAATATCACGTCGATTTTGAACACCTGCATATTGGTGAAGAGACGGGCATGATCTGCGTATCACGTCCGACTAACCCAACGGGCAACGTGATTACCGATGACGAACTGATGAAGCTGGATGTCCTGGCGAATCAGCACGGCATCCCTTTGGTTATCGATAACGCCTACGGCGTACCGTTCCCGGGCATTATCTTCAGCGAAGCACGCCCGCTGTGGAACCCGAACATTGTCCTCTGCATGAGCCTCTCCAAGCTGGGTCTGCCGGGCAGCCGCTGCGGTATCATCATCGCCAACGAGAAAATCATCACCGCCATTACCAATATGAACGGCATTATCAGCCTTTCACCGGGCGGTATCGGCCCGGCGATGATGTGCGAAATGATCAAGCGCAACGACCTGCTGCGTCTGTCTAATGACGTCATCAAGCCATTCTATTACCAGCGCGTTCAGGAGACGATTGCGACGCTTCGCCGCTACTTACCGGAAGAACGCTGCCTGATCCACAAACCTGAAGGAGCGATTTTCCTGTGGCTGTGGTTTAAGGATTTGCCGATCACCACAGAATTGCTCTACCAGCGCCTGAAAAAGCGCGGCGTGCTGATGGTGCCGGGCGATTACTTCTTCCCGGGTCTGGATAAGCCCTGGCCGCATACGCACCAGTGCATGCGCATGAACTACGTGCCCGATCCGGAAAAAATCGAAGCGGGCGTCAAAATTCTCGCTGAAGAAATTGAAAAAGCGTGGCACGAAGGCGGTCAGTAACACGCTACCCCTCACGCACGTTAAAACCCAGCTCTTTTGATATCGCCTCTGCCGTTTCGCGCAGAGGCTTGAGCAGGTTTTTCTCGCCAATCTGCTTCATCCGGGACGTCGACAGCGAAATGGAGATCGCATACGGCACGCGACCATGAATATCAAACACCGGCACGGCGATACAGGAGACACCCAGCTCGTTCTCTTCTTTATCCATTGCCATGCTGCGATCGCGAATTTCCGCCAGCTCATCATACATAGCACTCAGTTCAGTGATGGTATTGCGGGTCAAAGGCTGGATCTGTTCCTGATGGCTTTGCCAGTAGCTCGCCACGTAATCCTGATGACCAAAGGCCATATAGATCTTGCCCATTGCAGAACAATAGAGCGGCATATGCTGGCCGATGTAAGCACGTGTACGCAGCATGCCGGTTGTTGGTTCAAGCTTGTAGATTAGGATCGCGTGGTCATCTTCCCGGCTGGAAAAGTTCACCGTTTCGCCAGTGGCAATGTTCAGCGCCTCAAGATGCGGGGCCGCCACGTGAATAATGTTGAGCGATGACAGCGCCTTTTGCCCGACGGCAATGAATTTAGTGGTCAGACGATAGCTGCCCGCCGCTGGCGCCGGGGTAACGTACCCGCACGACTGCAGTCCCTGGAGTAACCGGTGGACGGTGCTCTTATTCAAACCTGCCAGTTCCGATAAATGCGCAAGCGGGCACCCGTTCGGGTAGTTGCTGAGGATCTCAATCAGCATCAGGCCGCGAAACAGGCTCTGGCTGCCTGCTGGCCTCTCTTTTTCCTGCGTTATTTCGCTCTCTTTCATGCTCATCAAATCACTCCTTTTTATCGCGCTCCTGATGGTAGCGCAAAGTGTGGTTTAGTTCACGATCTCAACAGAAAAAACACAACCATTTGATTTTAATGGTTTTTGAAAAACATGAATGTCGTTGATCTGACAAAATTTGATCGCTATATTTGAAATCAGATTTCGCATAGTGAAATTTAGCGATAAAAAAGCATTCGCAATTACCCCTAAAAAACAGGAGAACAGGGATGAAAGTGACCTTCGAAGAGTTGAAAGCGGCGTTCAATCGGGTTCTGCTCGATCGCGGCGTAAAAGTGGAGACTGCCGATGCCTGCGCAGAGATGTTTGCCCGCACCACCGAATCCGGTGTCTACTCGCATGGCGTAAACCGCTTCCCGCGTTTTATTCAGCAACTGGATGCTGGCGACATCATTCCTGACGCCCAGCCACAGCGGGTGACCTCATTAGGCGCCATCGAACAGTGGGATGCCCGACGCTCCATTGGCAACCTGACGGCGAAAAAGATGATGGATCGCGCCACCGAACTGGCTTCCGACCACGGTATCGGCCTGGTGGCGCTGCGTAACGCCAACCACTGGATGCGCGGCGGCAGCTACGGCTGGCAGGCGGCTGAGAAAGGTTATATTGGAATTTGCTGGACCAACTCCATTGCCGTTATGCCCGCATGGGGATCAAAAGAATGCTGCATCGGCACAAACCCGCTGATCGTCTCTATCCCGTCGAATCCCATCACCATGGTCGATATGTCGATGTCGATGTTCTCCTACGGCATGCTGGAAGTGAACCGCCTGGCCGGGCGCGAGTTGCCTGTAGATGGCGGCTTTGACGACGAGGGCAATCTCACCCGAGAGCCTGGCGTGATTGAGAAAAACCGCCGTATTCTGCCGATGGGCTACTGGAAAGGTTCAGGCTTATCCATCGTGCTCGACATGATCGCCACCCTGCTCTCGAACGGATCTTCCGTCGCAGAAGTGACCCAGGACAACAGCGACGAATATGGCGTATCGCAGATCTTTATCGCCATCGAAGTGGATCGCCTGATCGACGGGCCAACCCGCGATGCAAAACTGCAACGCATCATGGACTTCATCACTACCGCCGAACGCGCTGATGAAAATGTTGCCGTTCGTCTGCCGGGACATGAATTCACGCGTCTGCAGGAAGAGAACCGTCGCAACGGCATCACCATTGACGACAGTGTATGGGCGAAAATCCAGTCTCTGTAAGGAGTGGACCATGATATTCGGACATATTTCCCAGCCCAATCCGTGTCGCCTGCCGTTGGCGATTGAAAAAGCGCTTCATTTTCTGCGCACTACGGATTTCACCACCCTGGCGCCAGGCGTGGTGGAAATTGAAGGCCGCACTATTTTTGCCCAGGTGCTCGACCTCACCACAAAGGAACAACACGAAAACCGTCCTGAAGTGCACCGCCGCTATCTGGATATTCAGTTTTTGGCCTGGGGTGAAGAGAAAATCGGTATCGCTATTGATACCGGAAATAACGAAATAAGCGAATCATTACTGGAACAACGAGATATTATTTTTTATCACGACAGCGAAAATGAGTCGTTTATCGAAATGACACCCGGCAGTTATGCCATATTTTTCCCGCAGGATAAGCATCGTCCTGCCTGTATTAAAAACAAGGAAACGGTAATTCGTAAAATTGTGGTGAAAGTGGCAATCAGCGAATTATTGTAATTTTCTGACAAATACAGGAACGCGAAATGACCAACACCGGTTTTATTATTGGTGCGTACCCCTGCGCACCCTCGTTTCACCAGAAAGGGGAACAAGAAGAACAATCCTTCTGGCGGGAACTTTCCGACACACCGTATATACGCGGGCTGGAACAACCTTGCCTGGAAAACCTTCATCCTTTTGGTGACGAGTGGCTGTTCCGTCATACGCCGGGCGAGTGGCAAATCGTCGTCACGGCGGTGATGGAAACCATGCGCCGTCGTGGCACGAACGGCGCGTTTGGCCTGGCGTCAGCCGACGAAGCGCAGCGTAAAACATGTGTAGACTTTTACCGGCATCTGCACCAGAAAATTGACGCTGTAAATGCACGTTTTCCAGGAAAAGTCATAGCCCTGGAAATGCAGGCGGCGCCGCAGGCCGGGAATACATCCGTCGAACAGGCTACCGAAGCGTTTTCCCGCTCGATTCGGGAAATCGCGGGCTGGGACTGGGATTGCGATCTGGTGCTGGAACACTGCGATGCCATGAACGGCCCGGCACCGCGCAAGGGTTTCCTGCCCTTAAAACAGGTGCTGGAGGTGGTGAAAGACACCGACATCAACGTCTGCATCAACTGGGCACGGTCAGCCATTGAAGGGCGTAATTCCACCGTTCCGCTTGAACACGTTCAGGCCGCATGTAAAGCCGGAAAATTGGGCGCGCTGATGTTCTCCGGCACCACCACCTGCGGCGAATATGGGGAGTGGCAGGATCTGCACGCGCCGTTTTCTTCGTTCTGTGCCGACAGTTTAATGACGACTGAACAGGCTACATCACTCTTTACTGCGGCGAGCGCCGCAACATTGAAATTCTCCGGTATTAAATTACTGGAAATAAATGCTAATGCTGATGTCAGCCATCGCATCGCCATTTTGCGTGACGGCATTAGCGCTATGAATAAAGCGACACAATAAA
Organism: Enterobacter chuandaensis; assembly: GCF_039718975.1. Lineage (NCBI taxonomy): Bacteria > Pseudomonadati > Pseudomonadota > Gammaproteobacteria > Enterobacterales > Enterobacteriaceae > Enterobacter > Enterobacter chuandaensis. Next base: position 174,479 of record NZ_CP097173.1, on the reverse strand, counting down.
AATAAAAACGTATTCCGATTACATTCACTGAGACATTAACCATGAATATTTCAACGAATGCTCTACATGCGGATATTCCGCGCCAGCGCTGGCTAAGAATCATTCCCCCTATTCTTATCGCCTGTATTATTTCGTATATGGACCGCGTAAATATCGCTTTTGCGATGCCCGGTGGCATGGATGAAGAACTGGGTATTTCCGCCACCATGGCAGGCCTGGCAGGCGGGATCTTCTTTATCGGCTATCTGTTCCTGCAGGTTCCGGGTGGCAAGATTGCTGTTCATGGTAGCGGCAAGAAGTTTATAGGTTGGTCCCTGGTCGCCTGGGCAGTCATCTCAGTCCTGACCGGTATTGTCACCAACCAGTATCAGTTGCTGGTATTGCGATTCCTGCTCGGTGTGGCGGAAGGCGGGATGCTGCCCGTTGTGTTAACGATGATAAGTAACTGGTTCCCCGATACCGAACGTGGCCGCGCCAACGCGATTGTGATCATGTTCGTGCCGATTGCCGGGATCATCACCGCGCCGCTTTCTGGCTGGATCATCACCGCACTCGACTGGCGCTGGCTGTTCATCATTGAAGGGCTGATGTCCATCGTTGTGCTGGTGCTTTGGGCGTTCACCGTTTATGACCGTCCGCAGGAAGCCCGCTGGATCTCAGAGGCCGAGAAAAACTATCTGGTGCAAACGCTGGCCGCTGAACAGCAGGCCATTGCCGGAAAAGAGGTGAGAAATGCCTCTCTCAGCGCGGTACTGTCAGACAAAACCATGTGGCAATTAATCGCCCTGAACTTCTTCTACCAGACCGGGATTTACGGTTACACCCTTTGGCTGCCAACCATTCTGAAAGAGCTGACGCACACCAGCATCGGCCAGGTCGGGATGCTCGCCATTCTGCCTTACATCGGTGCCATTGCGGGGATGTTCCTGTTCTCTACGCTTTCTGACCGCACCGGCAAGCGCAAGCTGTTTGTCTCCCTGCCGCTGATTGGCTTCGCGCTTTGCATGTTCCTCTCCGTGGCGCTGAAAGCAAACACCTGGCTGGCCTATGCCGCCCTGGTCGGCTGTGGGTTCTTCCTGCAGTCCGCCGCTGGGGTGTTCTGGACGATTCCTGCACGTCTGTTCAGCGCCGAAATGGCAGGCGGTGCGCGCGGTGTGATCAATGCGCTTGGCAACCTCGGCGGATTCTGCGGCCCTTATGCGGTAGGCGTACTGATTACGCTGTACAGCAAAGACGCGGGGGTTTACTGCCTGGCGATTTCTCTGGCACTGGCCGCGCTGCTGGCACTGCTGTTACCAGCGAAATGTGATGCCGGAGCAGAACCCAATCCCACGGTGAATCCGCATAAGCGTGCGGCCTGATGCCCTCACCCCAGCCCTCTCCCACGGGGAGAGGGAGCAAGACGAGAGAGTCAAAGATGAGTGAAAAAGAGCCCTTCTGGCTGGGTATCGATTGTGGCGGTACTTATCTGAAAGCCGGATTATACAACCGCCAGGGAAAGGAAGTGTGTATCGAACGTCGCTCGGTGGCCACGCTCAGCCCGCGCGCAGGCTATGCGGAGCGGGATATGCCGTCACTGTGGGAGCACTGCCACGCTACCGTCGCCACGCTGCTCAAACGTTCAGGCGTAGACGGAGAGCAGATCAAAGGCGTCGGCATTTCTGCGCAGGGTAAAGGACTGTTTCTTCTCGATAAACAGGATCGCCCCCTGGGCAACGCCATGCTCTCTTCTGACCGCCGGGCGCTGGAGATTGTGCAACGCTGGCAACAGGACGGCATTCCCGAAAAGCTCTATCCGCATACGCGCCAGACGCTGTGGACCGGGCACCCGGCCTCGCTTCTGCGCTGGGTCAAAGAGAACGAACCGCAGCGTTACCAGCAGATTGGCAGCGTAATGATGGCGCACGACTATCTGCGCTGGTGTCTGACCGGCGTGAAAAGCTGCGAGGAGAGCAATATCTCCGAGTCCAACCTCTACAACATGAATACCGGGAAATACAACCCACAACTTACGCGCTGGCTCGGTATCAGCGAAATTGACGGCGCCCTGCCGCCGATTGTCGGCTCAGCAGAAATTTGCGGGGAAATCACCGCTCAGGCAGCCGCCCTGACCGGTCTCGCGGCGGGCACGCCCGTCGTTGGTGGACTGTTTGATGTGGTTTCCACCGCGATCTGCGCCGGTCTGCACGACGAACATACGCTGAATGCCGTGATGGGCACCTGGGCCGTCACCAGCGGGATTGCGCACGGCATCCGCGACAGCGAGCCGTTCCCCTACGTCTATGGCCGCTACGTTCATCCGCAGCAGTATATCGTTCACGAAGCCAGCCCCACCTCCTCCGGCAACCTTGAGTGGCTCACCGCGCAGTGGGGCGATATGTCATTCGATGAAATCAACCATGCCGTCGCCGGTCTGCCAAAAGCCGGAAGCGATCTGTTCTTCCTGCCGTTCCTCTACGGCAGCAACGCCGGGCTGGAGATGACCAGCGGTTTCTACGGCATGCAGGTGCTGCACACTCGCGCGCACCTGCTACAGGCGGTTTACGAAGGCGTGGTGTTCAGCCATATGACCCATCTTAACCGTATGCTTGAGCGCTTTACCCAGGTGCAGGCACTGCGCGTCACGGGTGGCCCGGCCCATTCGGACGTGTGGATGCAGATGCTTGCGGACGTCAGCGGTCTGACAATTCAACTACCCCAGGTCGAAGAGACTGGCTGTTCCGGTGCAGCGCTGGCCGCACTGGTCGGTACAGGCATCTATCCCGATTTCTACACGGCGCAACGCGCCCTTAAACATGATATCCGGGTGATTGAACCCGACATGGGCGCCCATGCGGCCTATCAACGCAAATATCACCGCTACCAGTTACTGATTTCAGCATTACAGGGCTATCACGCCCAGGTTAAGGAGCACGACCTATGAGCCGACCATTACTGCAGCTGGCGCTCGATCACACCTCACTTCAGGCCGCGCAGCGCGATGTTGCCCTGCTTGCGGATCACGTCGATATCGTCGAAGCAGGTACCATTTTATGCCTGACCGAAGGGCTAAGCGCCGTCCGCGAGCTGCGCAAACAGTGCCCGGAGAAAATTATCGTGGCGGACTGGAAAGTCGCCGATGCAGGGGAGACGCTGGCAGAACAGGCGTTTGGCGCGGGCGCCAACTGGATGACCATCATCTGCGCCGCCCCGCTGGCGACCGTTGAGCGAGGCCACGAGGTGGCACTGCGCTGCGGGGGAGAAATCCAGATAGAGCTCTTTGGCAACTGGACGCTGGACGACGCGCGCGCATGGCACCGTATCGGCGTAAAACAGGCGATATACCACCGCGGAAGAGACGCGCAGGCCAGCGGTCAGCTGTGGGGCGAGGCGGATCTCGCCAGAATGAAAGCCCTCTCAGATATCGGTTTACAGCTTTCAATTACCGGCGGCATCACGCCTGCCGATCTCCCCCTGTTTAAGCAAATCAACGTGAAAGCGTTTATCGCCGGGCGCGCGCTGGCAGGCGCTGCCAATCCGCCGCAGGTGGCACAGGCATTCCATTCGCAAATCCGCGATATCTGGGGAGCGTAACCATGCGTCAACATCCGTTAGGTATTTATGAAAAAGCGCTGCCGAAAGATCTCTCCTGGCCGGAACGCCTGGTCCTGGCGAAGAGCTGCGGATTCGATTTCGTTGAGATGTCGGTTGATGAAACCGACGAGCGTTTATCGCGCCTTGAATGGAGCACCACGCAGCGTGCATCCCTGGTCGAAGCCATGCTCGAAACGGGCGTGGCGATCCCGTCAATGTGTTTGTCCGCCCACCGTCGCTTCCCGTTTGGCAGCCGCGACGAAACGGTGCGCCAGCGCGCCCGTGAGATCATGACCAAAGCCATCAGGCTGGCACGCGACTTAGGCATTCGCACTATTCAGCTTGCGGGTTATGACGTCTATTACGAAGAGCACAATGAAGGCACGCAGCAGCGCTTTGCCGAAGGACTGGCCTGGGCCGTCGAGCAGGCCGCCGCCGCACAGGTGATGCTGGCAGTCGAGATCATGGATACCGCATTTATGAATTCCATCAGCAAGTGGAAGAAGTGGGACGACATGCTCGCCTCGCCGTGGTTCAGCGTTTACCCGGACGTCGGCAACCTCAGCGCGTGGGGTAACGACGTTACCGCCGAGCTGACGCTGGGCATTGACCGCATTGCTGCTATTCACCTGAAAGACACCCAGCCCGTGACCGCGCAAAGCCCCGGACAGTTCCGTGACGTGCCGTTTGGCGATGGCTGCGTCGATTTTGTCGGCGTGTTTAACACGTTGAATCAGTTGAACTATCGCGGCGCGTTTCTGATTGAAATGTGGACCGAAAAAGCCAAAGAGCCGGTGCTGGAGATCATTCAGGCACGCCGCTGGATTGAAGCCCGTATGCAGGAAGGAGGCATGACATGTTAGAACAACTCAAAGCCGAGGTGCTGGCGGCAAACCTGGCGCTGCCCGCCCACCAGCTGGTGACCTTTACCTGGGGCAACGTCAGTGCAATAGATCGCGAAAGCGGCATGATGGTGATCAAGCCGTCCGGCGTGGAGTACGACGTGATGACGGCGGAGGATTTGGTGGTGGTGAACATCGCCACCGGACAGATGGTCGAAGGCAGTAAAAAACCCTCCTCTGACACACCAACCCATCTGGCACTGTATCGCCGTTACCCGGAGATTGGCGGCATTGTACATACCCATTCCCGCCACGCCACCATCTGGTCGCAGGCGGGCCAGGATTTACCCGCCTGGGGCACAACGCACGCGGACTATTTCTATGGGGCGATCCCCTGCACGCGGCTGATGACCACGGCAGAAATTGCAGGGGAATACGAATACCAGACGGGCGAAGTGATCATTAAAACCTTCGAGGAGCGCGATCTCAGCCCGATGCAGATCCCGGCGGTACTGGTTCACTCCCATGGCCCGTTCGCCTGGGGTAAAGACGCTGCCGATGCGGTACACAATGCCGTCGTGCTGGAAGAGTGCGCCTATATGGGCCTGTTCTCACGCCAGCTCGCGCCACAGTTACCGGCTATGCCGCAGGCGCTGCTGGACAAGCATTATCTGCGCAAGCACGGGGCGAATGCCTATTACGGGCAATAATCAACCGGAGTTAATATGCTCCTTACAGTACCGCCGTTTCCAGACGGCGGGGGTTAACCCGGTGTGCTTCGAGAATATCTGCCGGAAATACCCCACGTCGTTAAAGCCGCAGCGCGCTGCTACCTCGGTTAATGACGCAGCGTCGTTGAGCAGCAGTTTTTCCGCCGCCCTGACGCGCTGGCGATGTATCGCCTCCGTCAGGGTTAAATGGAATGTCCGGCGAAAGACGCGCCCGAGGTAATCCGCATTACAGTGCAACGCTTTCGCCAGCTGCGAGGTGGATATCGGTAAATGAAACTGCGTGCGAATAAGCTGTTTTGCCTTCCATGCCATCGCCGCGCCGGCCTGATCGGCGCTGTCTTCATATCCTGAAGAGTTCGACACCTGCTGTAAAATCAATAATAAAATCATCTCCAGCGCCAGGCTGCGCTGTAATTTCTCCTGCTCGCTGAGAAATTGCCGAAAGAGCGCAATCACATATTCCGCATCCCTTACGCGACAGTGTTGTTCTATTGCCAGAGGAGCCGCGTTGGGTAACGTAGAATCTTGCGGCTCCACCTCAAAATGCAGCCAGTAAAAACGCAGATCCGGCGGGAAATCCTCCACGCCCACATGCCGACGCTGCGGCCAGAGCAACAAACTCTCTCCCGCATTAACGACAAAAACATGATTTTCTTCCTGGATCGTTAATGTCCCTTTTTCGACAAAAATAATCTCCCACGACGTTAATTTTCGCGCAGGATGGCGGCCCACTCCGCGGGAGATAAATAGCCCGCCATTTTGAACCTTAATCGGAAGCGCTATGGATAATTCGAGCATGGATATTCACCATTCCGCTTTTATTGCCGTTAATATTCGACTTACACGTTGATTATTAATCAATATTCGAATATCTGTCCGATCGGAATCACATTTTTATCATCAGGTCGGAATCGTCACCTTTTTATACTTTTCCCTTCCCTTGTTGGCCTTCCCGTTCGATGCAGAATAAAGAGGTACCTTGCATAAATACGATAATAAATTCGATCTCCGAGGAGTTACTTCATGACTTCCACACCGATTACAGAATCAGACGTGACACAAGGCGCGGCAGATGACCGGTTGTCCGTCCGCGAAAAAATTGGCTATGGCCTGGGTGATGCGGGCGGCACGGTGATTACCTGCCTGATCATGAACTTTCTGACCTTTTTCTATACCGATGTATTTGGCCTCACCCCTGCACTCGTGGGTACGCTGTTTATTGCCCTTCGCGTGTTCGACGCGATTTCCGATCCGGTGATGGGCGTGATTGCTGACCGCACGCAGAGCCGATGGGGGCGTTTTCGTCCCTGGCAGCTGTGGGTCGCCGTCCCGATAGGCGTTATCGGCGTAATGACCTTCACCGTTCCGGAAGCCAGCATGGGCGTGAAAATCGCCTGGGCGTTCGGCACCTATTTGCTGTTGTCCGTGGGTTATACCGCCATCAACGTGCCCTACTGCGCGCTGATCAACACCATGACCACCCGCCACAACGAGGTCATCTCCTGCCAGTCCTGGCGCTTTGTGCTGTGCGGCGTGGCAGGCTTTCTGGTCTCCGTTGGCCTGCCGTGGCTGGTGGCGGAGCTGGGCCAGGGCAATGCCGCCAGGGGTTATCAGCTCGGCGTCGGCGTGCTGTGCGCCATCGCCGTGGTGATGTTCTTGTGCTGCTTCTTCTGGGTGCGCGAGCGCGTCCCGCTGGCGCTGATGGGCAAATTCACCCTGCGCGAGCATCTGGCGGGCCTGCGTAAAAACGATCAGCTGCTGCTGATGCTGGTGATGTCGTTTCTGCTGATCAACGTTTTCAACATTCGCGGCGGCGGGTACATGTATTTCATCACCTACGTGCTTCAGGGCAGCACGGCGTACACTTCGCTGTTTTTCACGATGGTGACCTTTGCCGCCATTCTGGGCGCGGTGATCGTCAACCCGCTGTCGCGCCGAATTGATACCGTCAAACTCTACTACTACACCAACCTGGTGCTCGCGGCGCTTGCGGTGGGCATGTGGTTCCTGCCGGGTGGCCCGGCGCACCAGACGCTCTGGCTGATCGTCATTTTAAGCAACGGCGTGATCCTGGGCTTCACCCTGCCGCTGCACTTCTCGCTAATGGCCTTTGCCGATGACTACGGCGAGTGGAAAACCGGCGTGCGTTCGTCGGGCATGAACTTCGCCTTCAACCTGTTTTTCATCAAGCTTGCGTGGGCATCCAGCGCCGGGATTATCAGCCTGGTGTTTATTGCCGTGGCCTATCAGCCAGGCGCGGGCAACCAGACGCCAGCCTCACTGCAGGGCATCACCGCCATGGAGACGCTGCTGCCTGCCCTTTTCCACCTGCTGCTGGCGGTCGCTATCCGCTGGTGCAGGCTTAACAACCCAATGATGTCGCGCATTGCCACCGACCTGCGCCAGCGTCACGTAACGTCCTGAGGAGAATGCTATGTCCATAATGGAACCCGACCTGCATCAGCTGAAAATCAACGACCCGTTTCTTGGTCAGTACCAACGGCTGGTCCGTGACGTGGTGATCCCTTACCAGTGGGATGCGCTTAACGACCGCGTGGCGGAGGCCGAACCCAGCCACGCCATCGCCAACTTCCGCATTGCGGCCGGTCAGGAACGGGGGGAGTTTTACGGGATGGTGTTTCAGGACAGCGACGTGGCGAAATGGCTCGAAGCCGTGGCGTGGTCGCTGTGCCAGAAGCCGGATGCCGAACTGGAAAAAACCGCCGACGAGGTGATCGAGCTGGTCGCGGCAGCGCAGTGTGAAGATGGCTACCTCAACACCTACTTTACGGTAAAAGCTCCCGAGGAACGCTGGACGAATCTGGCCGAATGCCACGAGCTATACTGCGCCGGGCATATGATTGAAGCGGGCGTGGCGTATTTCCAGGGAACCGGAAAACGTCGCCTGCTGGACGTGGTGTGCAGGCTGGCGGACCATATCGACGGCGTGTTTGGCCCGGGCGAAACACAGCTACACGGTTACCCTGGCCACCCGGAAATCGAGCTGGCGCTGATGCGGCTCTACGACGTGACGCAGGAGCCGCGTTACCTCAATCTGGTGAAATATTTTATTGAGGAACGCGGCGCGCAACCTCACTTCTACGACATTGAATATGAGAAGCGCGGCAAAACGTCATACTGGAACATCTATGGCCCGGCGTGGATGGTCAAGGACAAAGCCTACAGCCAGGCGCATCAGCCGCTTGCCGAGCAGCAAACGGCCATCGGTCACGCCGTGCGTTTCGTCTACCTGATGGCGGGCATGGCGCATCTGGCGCGCCTGAGCAACGACGAAGGTAAACGCCAGGATTGTCTGCGGTTGTGGAACAACATGGCGCAGCGCCAGCTGTACATTACCGGTGGGATTGGCTCGCAGAGCAGCGGGGAGGCGTTCAGCAGCGATTACGACCTGCCCAACGATACGGTATACGCCGAAAGCTGCGCCTCAATCGGCCTGATGATGTTTGCCCGCCGGATGCTGGAGATGGAGGCAGACGGCCACTACGCCGACGTGATGGAGCGCGCGCTGTACAACACGGTGCTGGGCGGGATGGCGCTGGACGGTAAGCATTTCTTTTATGTGAACCCGCTGGAAGTGCATCCGAAAACGCTGGCCTTTAACCATATCTATGACCACGTGAAGCCGGTACGCCAGCGCTGGTTCGGCTGCGCCTGTTGCCCGCCGAATATCGCCCGCGTGCTGACCTCGCTGGGGCACTACATTTATACCGTTCGCCCGGATGCGCTGTTGATCAATCTGTACGTGGGGAACGACGTCGCCATTCCGGTTGGCGATAACGCTCTACAGCTGCGCATTAGCGGTAACTATCCGTGGCAAGAACAGGTGAAGATCGAAATCACCTCGCCTGTTCCGGTCACCCACACGCTGGCACTCAGGCTGCCGGACTGGTGCACAGAGCCTGTCGTTTCGCTGAATGGCGAAGCCATGACCGGTGAGGTGTCACGCGGATATCTCTACCTCACCCGCCAATGGCATGAAGGCGACACCCTGACCCTGACGCTACCGATGCCGGTCCGCCGCGTGTACGGCAACCCGATGGTGCGCCAGCAGGCGGGTAAAGTCGCGCTTCAGCGCGGACCGCTCGTTTACTGCCTGGAAGAAGCCGATAACGGCGCCAACCTGCATAACCTCTCCTTGCCTCAGGATAGCGAGTTCCGGCTGTTTGAAGGCAAAGGCATTTTCGCGCACAAGATGCTGATACAGACAGAGGGGATTGGGTGCCAGGCAAAGGACACGAATGCACTGTGGCAGTACGATTGCTCGCCGGTACAGCGTCCGCCCCAGACGTTGACCTTTATTCCGTGGTTTAGCTGGGCTAACCGGGGAGAAGGGGAAATGCGGATATGGGTGGATGAAGCATAAATAAGGGCAATACTAATTTTCATAATATATAATATTTTTATCGAGCTCGGTGATGCCGAGCTCTGTGATTTATTATCAATCGAAAAACAATGTGATCTAACCCTCGGTATTGTTTTTTTGGTGCCCATCACCTCAGCATACCATTGTCTGGTACACATTTTAGTGTTATTCCATAAAGACACACAGCTAAAAATAAGGATATCCCATGGAATTCACTGAAAGATTAAATGCCTTATCAAATAAAATAAAACAACAAATTGATGTAATTAATACTGAAGAAGGAACAAAAACTGCATTTGTAATGCCATTCATTCATAATGTCCTGGGCTACGATGTTTTTGATCCTTCAGAGGTAACACCTGAATTTGTCTGTGACATTGGCACAAAAAAAGGCGAAAAAATCGATTACGCCATAATGAAAAATAATGACGTACAAATACTTATTGAATGTAAGAAAATTGGCGAACCATTAAATATAAATCATGCGTCGCAGTTGTTTAGATATTTTCACGTAACAAACGCAAGGATTTCAATTCTTACCAATGGTCGAAATTATAAATTTTTCACTGACCTTGACGCACCGAACAAAATGGACGAGAAACCATTTCTGGAAGTGGACCTACTTGATATTGACGAAAATATAATACCTGAACTAAAGAAACTAACGAAATCTTCATTTGATCTCGAATCAATTATCAATGCTGCTGGTGAGTTAAAATATGTTAGCCAAATCAAAAAAATTCTACATTCTCAGCTTAATAATCCCGAAGATGATTTTGTGAAATTTTTTGCATCCAGAGTTTATGATGGAATTCTGACTCAAAAAGTAAGAGATTCATTTTTAAATTTAACTAAAAAGGCTTCAAGTCAGTATATAAATGATCAAGTTAATGAGCGCCTTAAGTCTGCCATTACGGGTATAACCCCAGTAATTACCGAAACATCAAATGAGCCATCGCATATTGAAGAAGAAGACCATAAAGATGAAAGCGATGTGATAACAACGCTAGAAGAACTTGAAGGATATCATGTAGTTAAAGCAATCACCAGAGCAGTGCTAGAGGCATCACGTATCACTCACAGAGATACCAAAAGCTACTTTGGCATCCTTGTTGACGATAACAACCGCAAACCAATTTGCCGATTGCATTTTAATCGTACGCAAAAATACATCGGACTTTTCGACATAGAAAAAAACGAAACGCGTCACCCTATATCGACAGTCGATGATATCTATTCCTTTGCAGACATCCTGAAAGCAACAGCAGCACTATATAATTAATTTTTATCCAGGCAGCACGCGACGTGCTGCCTCAGCCAGAAACGCACTTCGATTGCTGAACTGAGGATGCTCGCTGACAAAGGAATCAATCTTCATCAGTAAACGACGAGGCATCGTGATGTTGATTCGCTCGGCCCTGCCGTCGAACTGTTTCATATTAATATCCACCAGCAGCCATTGTCCGCCAGTGAAGTCGTCAGGGTGACTTTCCAGGTGCGCTTCCACGTTACCCGGGAGCGGCAACGCTTCATCCATTTCAAACAGCGCTTCGAAGTGCGCTGTGAGCGCCTCACGTGCATCCTGAAATGCGTCATCCAGGGAATCACCTGCAAAAAAACAGCCTGGAACGTCAGGGAAAAAGCCGCTGGCACTGCCGTCGGTGTCAGAATGAATGTAAGCCGGATAAAACATAACTACTCCTGATATCAGTGTTTAATTCCCGCCTGCCGCCATATCTGCGCGAGCGTGCCCGGTTTAATATCCTTTTTAGGATGTGGGACGGTAACCAGTCCTTTCTGCACGGGATGGCGAAACTGATGATGGCTTCCTTTCGTTCTGACACATTTCCAGCCGTGGCCAATCAGAACGGTAATGACATCCGCACTTTTCACATCCCAACCCTTCCATGATTATACACATGATACACACCATTACTACCGGGTTAAATCACATTAGCGCACAAGGAACATCAGTGCAGCGGTGTTTTGACGGAACGGGAAGAAGCATCGAGAAATGAAAAAGGAATACATTGTATTGCAGACAAATATGCAGGCACGATCGTAGGCCGGGCAAGGCAACGCCGCCACCCGGCTTTACCGCATCAGAAACGCCAGGTCAGGCCGGTCATCAGCGCGAAACTGTCGTCACGGTCGATCATCGGGCTGTTCTTCACGTCATCAGGCAACACGGTGTAAACCGCGCTGGCGTTGAGGTACAGCTTCTGGGTTAACTGATATTTAGCCGCCAGGCCAATGTATGGCGTCCAGCTGTCACCGGCGGTGTATTCATCCAGTCCTGAACGGCGAGACTCGCTGCCGGATACGCCGTAGTAGTAATCGTTATAGCTTTCGTCGCTGTAGAAAATACCGACAGAAGGCGTCAGGGTCAGACGTTCCATCCTGATTGGGCGGAAGTAAGAGACCTCACCCACCACGCCGCCGCTTTCATCCATCGCATCACCCGAAACGGCAACTTTCAGCGAGCCCCAGCTTTCATGGCGGTAGTACGCACCGCCGAGGAACGCAGAGGCTTTACGCTCATTCAGCTGCTTCATCTGATGGTCGTCGTTATCATCCGGATCAAAATGCAGCGGCATCCAGGATGCGGTCAGGCTGAATTCATTTTTTGCGTCTTTCCACAGGATCCATCCGCCCGTGGTCTGGCGAACATAGAAGCGATCGCCTTCATAGCTAATTAACGGCACCGCGGTGGTATTTTCGTTATAGCCTTTGTAAGGAGACTCATTAAATACGGCCCCCGCGCCAAGTGAAAAGTCACCGGCCATTGCAGAAGATGTTGCAAATAACGTGGCAGCAATGAGTAAATTGTATTTAATAGTCATGTGAAGTAATCCATTTAAACGCCAAATAAGCGGGGCGAATAATAATGGTTACAAATTTGCCTGTGCAACGCTGCGGTTTATATAATATTATATATAAAACCATATAGATGGGTGCGCATGATGAATAAATTACAGCTAAAGCCACGCGAATTAAAAATAATCTCCGTCATCGCAGCCACCCACAGCATTGGTGATGCCGCCGCCCTGCTGGGTATGGCGCAGGCCAACGTCAGCAAATATCTTTCTGATTTTGAAACGCGAGTTGGGCTTAAGGTTTTCGAGCGTACCACGCGCCAGTTGGCCCTTACCCAGTTCGGTGAAGCGTTGCTTCCGTATGTGGACGCCACGCTGGAAAAAAACAACCAACTTGCTAATTTCATTGCCGATTATAAGCATGAAAAAAGCGGAAAAGTGACCCTTTACGCCCCAACGGGGATTGTGACCTATCTCGCGCGCCATGTGATCCACCAGATAAACGACATCGGTGACATTCGCATCTGCCTGAAAACCTACAATCTGGATCGCAATGAGTTTTCAGAAGGCGTTTCCTTCCCCGATGACTGCGATATTTTAATTACCTATGCTCAGCCAAAAGATGAAAGTCTGGTCGCCAGCGTATTAACAAAATATTCCGTTACGGCATTCGCAACCCGTGAATATTTAAATAACCATCCCTTATCCGGGCCGGAGGATTTAATTAATCACTCCTGTATCCTGATAGATTCTATGCTGGTTGATGACGCAAACATCTGGCGTTTTCGCGTACATGGCAGTGATAACGTCAATGACTACCGGGTCACCGGAAATTATATTTGCGACAATACGCAGACAGCCCTGGAGCTGGCAAGAAATAACCTTGGCATTGTGTTCGCGCCGAAAGAGAGCCTGAGAAAAGAATTAACGCAAGGGATGCTGGTTCCCTGCTTCCCGCATCAGGAAGAGTGGTGGCTCGATCTGACCGCCATCTTCCGCAAGCGCGAATATCAGCCCTGGCGCGTACAGTATGTTCTGGATGGTGTCCTCAACTGCCTGCGCCAGCAAATCGCTCAGGCCGCCCATGGACGGCCTGAGCTGGGCGATTAGAACAGCCCCAGCGGTTTATCGGAGTAGCTGACAAGCAGACATTTCGTCTGCTGGTAATGCTCCAGCATCATCTTGTGCGTTTCACGCCCGATGCCCGACTGCTTATACCCGCCAAATGCCGCGTGCGCCGGGTAAGCGTGATAGCAGTTAGTCCATACGCGCCCGGCCTGTATGCCCCTGCCCATTTTATAGGCCAGGTTGCCGTTGCGGCTCCAGACGCCTGCCCCCAGTCCATACGGCGTGTCGTTGGCAATCTCCAGCGCCTCCTCCATCGTTTTGAAGGTGGTCACCGCCAGCACCGGTCCGAAAATCTCCTCCTGGAACACGCGCATGTTGTTCTGCCCGAAGAGGATCGTCGGCTCCAGGTAATACCCTTCCTGCAGATCCCCTCCCAGCACTTTACGGCGACCGCCGGTCAGAACATCCGCGCCCTCTTTCTTGCCGATATCAATATAGTTGAGGATGGTTTCCAGCTGTCCGTGCGAGACCTGCGCCCCCATCTGGGTGACATTATCGAGCGGGTTACCGCTGCGGATAGTCTCGACGCGGCGAATGGCCCGCTCCATAAAGCGCTCGTAGATGGACTCCTGCACCAGCGCGCGGCTTGGGCAGGTGCAGACTTCGCCCTGGTTAAAGGCAAACAGCGCAAACCCTTCCAGCGCCTTATCGAAGAAGGCGTCCTCTTCCTCCATCACGTCTGCGAAGAAGATGTTCGGGGACTTCCCGCCCAGCTCCAGAGTCACCGGAATGATGTTCTGCGTAGCGTACTGCATAATCTGCTGGCCCACTTCCGTCGACCCGGTAAACGCCACTTTAGCGATCCGTTTTGAGGTAGCCAGATATTCCCCTATCTCACCGCCCGCACCGTTGACCACGTTAATCACGCCCGGCGGCAGAAGATCGCCAACGATTTCCATCAGCAGCAGAACCGAGAGCGGAGTCAGACGCGCCGGTTTGAGCACAATGCAGTTCCCGGCCGCCAGCGCGGGCGCCATTTTCCAGCTCGCCATCAGCAGCGGGAAGTTCCACGGAATAATTTGTCCGACTACCCCCAGCGGTTCGTGGAAATGGTACGCCACGGTGTCGCTATCCACTTCGCTTATTCCGCCCTCCTGCGCGCGAATACAGGAGGCAAAATAGCGGAAGTGGTCGATAGCCAGCGGCACGTCTGCGGCCATGGTTTCCCGGATCGGCTTGCCGTTATCCCAGGTTTCCGCCGTCGCCAGCAGCTCCAGGTTCTGCTCCATCCGGTCGGCGATTTTGAACAAGATGGCCGCACGATCCTGAACGGAGGTGTGGCCCCACTTATCTTTCGCTTTGTGCGCCGCATCCAGCGCCAGATCGATATCCCGCTTGCCGGAGCTGGCGATCTCGCACAGCGGCTGGCCGGTAACGGGCGTCAGGTTGGAATAGTATTCGCCATCGACGGGGGCCACCCAGTCGCCGCCGATAAAGTTGTCATAACGGGGCTTCAGCTTGAGGGGAAAACCATACTCGCCGGGCTGGATACGCGAAGAGGGAGGATTGTTTGTCATGACCGTCTCCTTGCTGTTGGTGTACAACAAGGGTAGCCCCGGCTGGCGGTTTTCTCGCCAGTGGGTGACGGGTTTACGAGCCGTATCACGGATTACCGTACTTTACGTTTCGTTTCTGCTACTGAGCCATACTTAACAGCTCAAGGGCTCATGAGGAACGATGCGATGCGGCTGTTTATCGGTTTTGACGTAGGCGGAACCCACATCAAACACGGCGTGATTGATGAAAATGGCAAGGAGCTGACGACGGACGAGTACGATACCCCTGAAGATGAAAACACCTTCAAAAAGAAGTGGAAAGCGGTGGTTGAAGGGTATCAGAAAGAACATGACATCGTCGGCATCGGCGTGAGCTTTCCCGGCCATATTAACCACCACAGCGGCGAAGCAGCAAAAGCGGGCGCGCTCGACTATCTCGACGGCGAAAATCTGTGCGAGCTTTTCGCCGGGCTGACCGACCTTCCCGTTACCGTAGAAAACGACGCCAACTGTGCGGCGCTGGGCGAGCGCTGGCAGGGCGCGGGTAAGGACTACGAGCATTTTGTCTGCATCACCATCGGCACCGGCATCGGGGGTGGGATTGTGATGGAAGGCGATCTTTATCGCGGGTCGCATTACCGTGCTGGTGAATTTGGCGTGCTGCCCGTGGGCAATAACGGCGAACCCATGCATGATGTGGCGTCGGCCAGCGGCCTGATGAAAGCCTGTCGTCGCGCGCTGGCCGTATCAGAAGAAGAGATGCCTGACGGTGAAGAGCTGTTTAAACGTATGGACAGCGACGTGCATCTGCGTGAGGCCATTGAGGAGTGGGCGCATTGCCTCTCGCGCGGCGTTTACAGCGTGATCTCGATGTTCGATCCACAGGCCGTGCTGATAGGCGGCGGAATAAGCGAGCAGGAGAAAATCTATCTCCTGCTCGATAAATATCTGCAGCGTTTCGAGGAGTGGGAGGCTCTCAAGGTGCCCATTCTGCCCTGCGAGCTGGGTAACCAGGCGGGAAGACTGGGCGCGGTATGGCTGGCTAAGCAGAAACTCTCCCGCGACACGTAATCCTCAGGGAAACAGCTGCGCGTCGCGAAGCAGATGGTCATTACCCCGGCGACGGGTAAAGCCGATGCGGTTGAAATACTCCAGGATCTGAATCGCCAGCTTGCGGCCAACGTTCAGCCGGTCGCGGAAATCCGCTGCGCAGGTGGAGCCGCGCGCCTGATCCAGTTCGCGGATCAGGTTAGCAAACGCCACAATGCGATCGTTACGGTAATAACGATCTTTCACGATCGCGACTATCAGCCCCTGCTGCGCCGCATGGCGCAATACCTGGCGCATCACCTGCTCGTCGGTGTTCGTTTCACGCGCCAGATCGCGAACCCACCACGGCTCATCGCCAAACAGCGAGGCCACTTTTTGCCATACTGCGTCCTGCTCTGCGGTGAACCCGGCCTTGTGATCCGGCAGATGCAGCCAGCCGTGGTGGCTTTTAATCACCCCGCTTTCACGCATGTTTTCAATCAGCAGCAGCACCAGCGCGTCGTCTTCCATCGGCAGCGCCATGCGGCGCAGGCGCTCGCGGCCTGGGCCAGGCTCATCCTGATGCTGTTCATGGTAAATGGCGAGCGTGTTCAGGATCTTACGCTGCCAGTTTGCCGCAACCGGGGCGTTCAGAAGATTGTTTCCTGCCTGAATAAAGCCCGGCTGCTGGCTCAGCTGGCGTAACCCTTCACCGCTCAGCTGGCGTGCCCATGCAAAATCACTCAGGCTCACCGCCCCGCGTTCAAGATGAACATGCAACGCGGCGTTATCGTCGCTGGCCTTCGCCAGCGCAGCCAGCCATTGCAGGTATTCAGGTTTACGCTTGCCGCGTCGCGGCGGGTTCAGCGTCACCACCCGCGCTCCGGCCAGCGTTTCCCGCGCGGAAATATCCCGCAGTACCAGCCGGTCGTTGTCCGCCAGCCAGAGCGGCGAATCAAAAACCAGTTCGGCAAGATCGTTTTCCAGCAGGGACACGCGCCCGGTGATATGGCTCGCCGCATGGTGAATATGCAGCGGCTGCCATTGGGTCAGCGGCACATTAGCCTGCAGGGAGACGATGACGCGGTCAGACGGCTCGGGCGGGGCGTCGGCCAGCAGCCAGTCGCCGCGGTTAAGCTGCTCTTTTTCTGCATCCCCGGCAATGTTGAGCGCGATCCGCTGCCCGGCGTGGGCGTGCTCCGCGGGCTGGTTTTGCGCATGTAACCCGCGCACGCGCATCGGTTTGTTAACGCCCGTCAGCCACAGGCTATCGCCCACCTTCACTTCACCGCTCAGCGCCGTACCAGTGACCACCAGGCCCGCGCCTTTGACGGTAAATGCCCGGTCGATCGCCAGACGGAAACGGTGATGGCTGGCGTGCTCACGCGACGAAAGCTGCTGCAAATGATGGCGAAGTTCGTCGATACCGCGCCCTTCAGTCGCCACGGTGACAAAAAGCGGTGCATCGGCAAAACCATATTCCCGTAAGGTCGTCTGTACCGCTTCGCGCACCTCGCTGACGCGCGCGTCGTCCACGCGATCGGCTTTGGTCAGCGCCACGGTCAGCTGCGGGTTGCCGGTCAGCTGGAGGATCGCCAGATGCTCACGCGTTTGCGCCATCACGCCGTCATCGCAGGCCACCACCAGCAGAGCGTGATCAATGCCGCCAACGCCCGCCAGCATGTTAGAAAGGAACTTTTCATGCCCCGGAACATCAATAAAGCCCAGCACGCGGCCATCCGGCTGGGGCCAGTAGGCATAGCCCAGATCGATGGTCATGCCGCGCTTTTTCTCTTCCGGCAGGCGGTCGGCGTTAATGCCGGTAATCGCCTGCAGCAACGTGGTTTTTCCGTGGTCGACGTGACCGGCGGTGGCAATAATCATTTCAACAACATCTCCAGAAATCGCTCTTCATCTTCAAGGCAGCGTAGATCCAGCCACATTCGGCCGTCGTAAATCCGCCCGATGACCGGCGTCGGCAGGCCGCGCCAGCGCAACGACAGGGCCTCAAGGCGGCTACCGCGCCCGTCACGCGGGGTGAAGGTCAGCGCTTCACTCGGCAGCCTGTCCACCGGCAGCGAACCGCTGCCAATCTGCGACTGGCAGGGCTCAATGCGAACGTCAAAATCGGGGTAGTGCGGGGCAATGCGCGGCAACAGCAGTTCGGCCTGCGCGCGAATCGAAGCGGCATCCCGGCTTAACAGACGCAGCGTGGGCAGGCTGTCCGCCAGTTTCTCCGGGTGGAGATAGAGCCGTAGCGTCGCGTCCAGCGCGGCAAGGGTCATTTTATCGGCTCGCAGGGCGCGTTTCAGCGGGTGCTGCTGCAGCTTCGCAATCATCTCACGCTTGCCGACAATAATCCCGGCCTGCGGCCCGCCCAGCAGTTTGTCGCCGGAAAAGCTGACCAGGCTGACGCCGGCGGCAATCATTTCCTGCGGCATCGGCTCTTTTGGCAGCCCGTACTGGCTCAGATCCACCAGCGAGCCGCTGCCGAGATCGGCAATCACCGGAATATTCAGTTCCTGCCCCATCGACGCCAGCTCGGCCTCTTCAACCGTTTTGGTGAAGCCTTCAATATGGTAATTGCTGGTGTGGACCTTCATCAGCAGGGCGGTGTTTTCATTCACCGCCGCGCGATAATCTTTCGCATGGGTACGGTTAGTCGTACCCACCTCATGCAGCGTGCAGCCCGCCTGGCGCATCACGTCCGGGATGCGAAACGCACCGCCAATCTCCACCAGCTCGCCGCGGGACACCACCACCTCTCTGCCGCTCGCGGTCGCCGCCAGCATCAGCAGCACCGCCGCCGCGTTGTTATTCACAATGCAGGCATCTTCCGCGCCGGTCAGCTGGCACAGCAGTTCCGCCAGCGCGCGATCGCGATGCCCGCGACCGGCGCCGTCCAGATCGTACTCCAGCGTTACCGGCGAGCGCATGGCCTGCACGACCGCAGCCACCGCCTCTTCCGCCTGCCGGGCGCGTCCCAGGTTGGTGTGCAGCACGGTCCCCGTCAGGTTAATCACCGGGCGTAACGCGCTTTGCGCCTTCTCGCCCAGCCGATGCTCAACTTCTTTTTCCCACGCTGCGCACCAGTCGGGCAAGGCGTTTTCAGCCTGGATATGACCACGGGCTTCATCCTGAAGCAGACGCAGCATCTCCACCGTCGCGGTATGGCCGAAGCGCTCAACGGCAGCATGAATGCGGGGATCGCGAAGAAGTCGGTCGGTCGCGGGGATCTGGCTGTACAGCGAATGATGAGTAGTCATGAAAGCGCCTGGCGAGTAAATATCTTCCCCCCTCCCGACGGGAGAGGGAGTTAACATGTGGAGGGATTGTACCGCCTCCGACGCCGAAGTGTTATAACCCGCGTCAAGCCTTTGGCGGTTCGGTACGGGCAAAGCTCTCGCGGCTAAAAAGCGTTTCTGCGAGTTTCACCAGCAGCGGACGGTCCACGCACCAGCCAGGGGACACCCGGCGGAAATTGAGATAGCCAATGGCGCAGGCGATGGCGATGGTTGCCAGGTTCAGGCTGTCGGCGTGAATCTTGCCCTCCCGGATAAGCTTTTCGCACATATCCAGACTGCGGCTGATTTTTTCCCGCTGGCGCAACAGCTCGCTTTCTGACTGCTGGGCGGCGGGTCTTGCCTGCTCGCGAACGGAGGTGAGTGCCGCATCCATAATGCCGTCGGCCAGGGCTTCAATTTGCTTCATCGCCAGCGCCGCTTTTGGGTCAGCCGGCAGCATTGCCGGGGCGACGCCCAGCAGTTCGATATACTCCGCAATAATCGGGGAATCGAACCAGTATTCGCCCTCGTCCGTTACCAGCGCCGGAACTTTCCCCAGCGGGTTATACTGCGCGACGCCGTTTTCGGCGTTGTAGGGCTGTTCATTGACGAATTCAAATTCAATTCCTTTCTCCAGCAGGAGAATCGAAATTTTTCGCACGAAGGGACTGGTGTAGCTACCGATGAGTTTCATTGCCTGATCCTTGATGCCGGAAAAGAGTCAGTATGGATCAAGCGATGAAAAAAGGGCAGGTATGCGTGTCGCATTCCTGCCCAGGAAGGATTAGTGATCGAGATAGAGGTAGTGCATCCAGCTGGTCATACGCAACAGCACTTTACGCATCACCGAGACGTGGGCGAAATGGTCCGAATAGACCGCCACCTGGGCATAAATACCGTCTGGCAGTGCATCGACGTCGGCGTTAGGCTCCAGCTCAATCAGCGCCTGTACGCCATCCGTACCCGGCACAACGGTCAGTGCCTGTAACGCGCCCTGCGCCTGATACGACCCGCCCGGCACCACCGGCAGAACGCTGGTGAGCTTACCGGTAAACACCTGGCCCGGCAGCGCGTTAAACACCACTTCCGCTTCATCGCCCGGCTTCAGACGCAGCAGCGAGTTCTGACGGAACTGGGCCACAATCTGGCGCTTCTGTTCAGGAATGAACACCATCACCGGGCGCAGCGGCAGCGCGGCGGCATAGGTTCCCGGACGGATCAGCACCTGGGTGATATAGCCATTGCTCGGCGCGCGCACCACGGTCTGTTCAAGGTTATATTTCGCTTCAGCAAGCTGAGCGCGTAACGAGGCAATCTGCGACTGCTCGCCGTTCACCATGCTGTCTAACTGGCTTTGAATCTGCGTCTGTTCAGCAACGGAGCCTTTCACCATGGCATCCTGCGCCAGGTAGTTCTGCCGCGCGTTATCAATATCGCTTTCAGAGAACGGATTCACCTTCGCCTGGCTGCCTTTCAGGTAGCGTTGATAATCTTTAAACAGGCGATCGCGTTCCGCAGACACGCGGGTGGTATTGGCAACCGCTTCCGACAGCTGCGCTTTCAGATTGTCGATATTGTGCGTCGCGGTCACCAGGTCAGCCTGGAGCCTGTCGACGCGCGCCTGATAACGGCCTGGATCCAGTTTAAATAACACTTCGCCTTTTTTAATGAGCTGGTTATTTTTATCAGTGACTTCAGTAACCACCCCCGTAACCTGTGGCGTAATCGGAATAGAAATAACCGCTTTTTGCGCCGTAAAGGTGTACGGATGGTTATAGTTCATTAGCAGAATGAGCCCGGCGACAATAAATACTCCGCCCAACGTCGCGGTAGCAAGCGTCCACTGGTTGACCGGAATACGGAATATTTTAAAGATCGCCCAGGCAAATGCCACATAGGTCAGAATAATCAACAGATCCATGATTAGCGCTCCAGCGTGTTCTTATCAGCCGCGGGCTGTACCGCTGCCAGCTTTTGTTCTAATTCGGCCACGCGTTTAGCCAGCGCATCCATACCCGGAACCTCATCAGGCTTAGTGATGTGGTTCTGCATGCCCCAGCCGCGATCTTCGCGGTACAGCGTGGCCCAAATCCACAGAAACGGCCAGATGGCATGGAGCGTAAACAGGCTGATCCAGCCAGCCGTGTGAATCGCATCGGCATGGGGATGATTACGCTTTTTGGCCATATTATAGGGAATATCATGAATGGCGATGATTCCGTAAAAAAGAACCAGGAATACAAAAATCAACACGCCCAGCGCAAAATAGTTGAGAAACATATTCTCCTCACTTAAACCACGTCAACTCATTAAATTAATAAAACAGTACGCAACCTAATTAATTTATTTTTAAATACAAAAGGTATGCTGGTTATTTCAGAGCCGGGGAGTATCGTTTTTTATAATATCTCCATGCAAGTTTATAAGCGTGTCAAAATATATCCTGAATAATAATATACTTAACCTTACATTATGAGCGTAATCCACGTTTTAACTTTCCGCCATACTACATCTGAAAAGTGTTTTTTTAGCTTTCCGTGTCACTTCAGGCCATCCTGACGCCGATCGCAGTCGGAGATTTCTGCATAAAAATATTTTGTGAAATCAGTCACAATCCAGAAACAAAGCCACAAAATCAAAACGAGATCGCAATCACAGAAATGGGTGGTTTTTGCTTCATTTATCGCCATCGTATTTTTTTTGCCCACTTATTTTGTGATTCAGATCACCTCATTAATCTCTCAACCCCCCACATTTACGTGACACACGTCACATAAATTTTCATTGTCTGGACAGTTGAACGATTCAGTGCCAGATTTCACAGCATCAGAACAGGGCCCGGCTACCTCTGCCGCCGCACATTAACGATAAACCTCGGGCCGCAAGCCTAAGCGTAAACATAAGAAGGGGTGTTTTATGTCATCCGATTTCAAGATCAAAGTTCAAAGCTTTGGTCGTTTCCTCAGCAACATGGTGATGCCAAATATCGGCGCGTTTATCGCGTGGGGTATTATCACCGCATTGTTCATTCCGACAGGGTGGTTGCCTAACGAAACGCTGGCGAAACTTGTTGGCCCAATGATTACCTATCTCCTGCCGCTGCTCATCGGTTATACCGGTGGTCGTCTGGTGGGCGGTGACCGTGGTGGCGTCGTGGGTGCCATCACAACCATGGGTGTTATCGTCGGTGCGGATATGCCGATGTTCCTCGGTGCGATGATTGCCGGTCCTCTGGGCGGCTGGGCGATTAAGAAATTCGACGTCTGGGTTGATGGCAAGATCAAATCCGGCTTCGAAATGCTGGTGAACAACTTCTCTGCGGGCATCATCGGGATGATCCTCGCGATTCTGGCGTTCCTCGGCATTGGTCCGGCGGTTGAAGTGCTCTCAAAACTGCTGGCTGCGGGCGTTAACTTCATGGTGGCGCACGACATGCTGCCGCTGGCGTCTATCTTCGTTGAACCAGCGAAAATCCTGTTCCTGAACAACGCCATCAACCACGGTATCTTCTCGCCGCTGGGGATTCAGCAGTCTCACGATCTCGGCAAGTCCATCTTCTTCCTGATTGAAGCGAACCCGGGTCCGGGTATGGGCGTTCTGCTGGCGTACATGTTCTTTGGCCGCGGCAGCGCGAAGCAGTCTGCTGGCGGTGCGGCTATCATCCACTTCCTGGGTGGTATCCACGAAATTTACTTCCCGTATGTGCTGATGAACCCACGTCTGATCCTGGCCGTAATCCTCGGTGGTATGACCGGCGTGTTCACTCTGAGCGTGCTGGGCGGCGGTCTGGTCTCCCCTGCTTCTCCGGGTTCAATCCTGGCAGTGCTGGCAATGACCCCGAAAGGCGCGTACTTCGCGAATATCGCAGCTATCTGTGCGGCGATGGCGGTCTCCTTCGTGGTCTCTTCTATCCTTCTGAAAACCAGCAAGGTGAAAGAAGACGACGATATCGAAGCGGCAACCCGTCGTATGCACGATATGAAAGCCGAATCCAAAGGCGCGACCCCGCTGGCGGCTGGCGATGTCTCTAACGACCTGAGCCACGTGCGTAAAATCATCGTTGCCTGCGACGCTGGTATGGGCTCCAGCGCGATGGGTGCAGGCGTGCTGCGTAAGAAAGTGCAGGATGCGGGTCTGACCAATATCTCCGTGACCAACAGCGCGATTAACAACCTGCCGCCGGACGTTGACCTGGTGATCACGCACCGCGATCTGACCGAGCGCGCTATGCGTCAGGTACCGCAGGCACAGCACATCTCTCTGACCAACTTCCTGGACAGCGGCCTGTACACCAGCCTGACCGAACGTCTGGTTGCCGCGCAGCGTCACGAAGACAACGAAGTGAAAGTGCGTACCAGCCTGCAGGACAGCTTTGACGAGAGCAATGCTCACCTGTTTAAGCTGGGCGCGGAGAACATCTTCCTCGGCCGTACCGCGAGCACCAAAGAAGAGGCGATTCGCTTCGCGGGTGAGCAACTGGTGAAAGGCGGCTACGTTCAGCCAGAATACGTTGACGCGATGCTGGAACGTGAAAAACTGACGCCAACCTACCTGGGTGAATCCATCGCGGTTCCGCACGGTACGGTTGAAGCGAAAGACCGCGTGCTGAAAACCGGCGTGGTGTTCTGTCAGTATCCAGATGGCGTGCGCTTCGGTGAAGAAGAGGACGACATCGCCCGTCTGGTAATTGGTATCGCCGCTCGTAATAACGAGCACATTCAGGTGATTACCAGCCTGACCAACGCGCTGGACGACGAGTCCGTCATCGAGCGCCTGGCACAAACTGAAAGCGTTGAAGAAGTTCTGGCTCTGCTTAACAAATAACAGCGCCTCTTCCCTCTCCCCTTTGGGGAGAGGGCTAGGGTGAGGGGAAAGTTATGCGTTTCCTCACCCCAGCCCTCTCGGGTAAAAACATTGATAAAGGTTAACACTATGAAAGCATTACATTTTGGCGCAGGTAATATCGGTCGTGGCTTTATCGGTAAACTGCTGGCAGACGCGGGCATTACCCTGACATTCGCCGATGTGAATCAGGTGGTTCTGGATGCCCTGAATGCCCGTCATAGCTACCAGGTTCATGTGGTGGGTGAAAACGAGCAGGTTGAAACCGTCTCTGGCGTCAACGCGGTCAGCAGCATCGGCGACGACGTTATCGACCTGATCGCCAGCGTTGATCTGATGACCACCGCCGTGGGTCCGGTGGTGCTTGAGCGCATCGCCCCTGCGGTCGCGAAAGGCCTGGCTAAACGCAAAGCGCAGGGCAACGACGCTCCGCTGAACATCATCGCCTGCGAAAACATGGTACGCGGCACCACGCAGCTGAAAGGTCACGTTATGGCAGCCGTGGCTGACGACGATAAAGCCTGGGTGGAAGCGCACGTCGGGTTTGTTGATTCCGCCGTGGACCGCATCGTTCCGCCGTCCGAATCCGCCACCCACGATCTGCTGGAAGTCACTGTTGAAACCTTCAGCGAGTGGATCGTGGATAAAACCCAGTTTAAGGGCGAACTGCCGACCATTCCGGGTATGGAATTAACCGATAACCTGATGGCATTTGTCGAACGCAAACTCTTCACGCTGAACACCGGGCATGCTATAACCGCGTACCTCGGTAAATTGGCCGGTCATCAGACCATTCGTGACGCGATCCTCGATGAGCAGATCCGCGCGGTGGTAAAAGGGGCAATGGAAGAGAGCGGCGCGGTGCTGATCAAACGCTACGGTTTTGATGCTGATAAACACGCAGCATACATCCAGAAAATCCTCGGTCGTTTTGAAAACCCGTATCTGAAAGATGACGTTGAGCGCGTGGGCCGTCAGCCGCTGCGTAAACTCAGCGCGGGTGACCGCCTGATTAAGCCGCTGCTGGGCACGCTGGAATACGGCCTGCCGCACGCCAACCTGGTGAAAGGGATTGCCGCCGCGATGCACTACCGCAGCGAGCAGGACCCGCAGGCGATTGAGCTGGCTCAGCTGATTGATGACAAAGGCGCGCAGGCTGCGCTGGCGCAGATTTCCGGTCTGGACGCCAACAGCGACGTGGTTGCGGAGGCGGTTAACGCATACAACGCAACCAAATGATGCAGAATCCGGCGCAGGTTAGCCTGCGCCCGAATAACAGATTGTCAGATATGCAGGCAATAATGGAACAAACCCAGGCCTTTGAAAATCGTGTGCTTGAGCGTCTGAATGCTGGCAAAACCGTACGAAGCTTCCTGATTGCCGCCGTCGAATTACTGACCGAGGCGGTGAACATTCTGGTGCTTCAGGTGTTTCGCAAAGACGACTACGCGGTAAAGTATGCTGTAGAACCGTTACTGGACGGAGACGGACCGCTGGGCGATCTGTCGGTGCGTCTGAAGCTGATTTATGGGCTTGGCGTGCTCAACCGACAAGAGTATGAAGATGCGGAACTGTTAATGGCGCTGCGCGAAGAACTCAATCATGACGGTAATGAGTACACCTTTACCGATGATGAGATTCTGGGACCTTTCGGCGAACTTCACTGTGTCACTGCCCTGCCCCCTGCTCCCCATTTTGATAACAGCGACCCTGAGCTGTACGCGATGCAAAAGCTGCGCTATCAACAGGTTGTCCGTTCCACGATGGTCCTCTCCCTGACTGAGCTGATTTCTAAAATCAGCTTAAAAAAAGCGTTTCAGAAGTAAGCCCGTCCACATTGGTGTATCCTTCCCTGTAAATTCCCCGTTTTCAGAGTCATTTGTCATGAAAGAAGTCGAAAAAAACGAAATTAAACGCCTGAGCGACCGTCTGGATCTGATCCGTCACCAGATGGCTGGCCTGTCACTGGTTGATTCCGCCGAGAAGTACGCCGAGCTGGAGAAAGAGACCACGAAGCTGGAAGCGGAAATCGAGCACCTGCGCGAAGTGAAAGGCCAGAAGCTGAGTAAAGAAGCGCAGAAGCTGATGAACATGCCGCACCGCCGCGCGATCACCAAAAAAGAACAGGCCGATATGGGCAAGCTGAAGAAAAGCGTCCGTGGCCTGGTGGTGGTGCACCCGATGACCGAGCTTGGCCGTGAAATGGGCCTGAAAGAGATGACGGGTTTTTGTAAGACGGCTTTTTAACCGTTCTTCCCCTCACCCCGCCCTCTCCCCTGTACGGTCCGGGGACATAGTGAACACTTGTTCGGGGACATGGTAGACACTTACAACTGATGCATAAGAACCCGTTTATGGAGTCGCTTATGCCCTGGGATGCGAGAGATACCATGTCATTACGTACCGAGTTTGTTTTGTTCGCCTCGCAGGACGGGGCGAACATCCGTTTCCTCTGCCGTCAGTACGGCATTTCTCCTGCCACCGGCTACAAGTGGCTTCAGCGCTGGGTTCAGGAAGGCGTATCCGGCCTTCAGGACCGCTCCCGCGCACCTCATCACTCCCCGAACCGCTCGTCAGACGACACCACGGCCCTGCTGCGCATGGCGCATGACCGTCATGAACGCTGGGGCGCACGCAAGATTAAGCGCTGGCTCGAGGACCAGGGGCACACCATGCCCGCCTTCAGCACCGTCCATCACCTGATGGCCCGTCATGGCCTGCTGCCGGGCGTTTCACCGGGCATTCCGGCCACGGGACGCTTCGAACACGACGCGCCGAACCGCCTCTGGCAGATGGATTTTAAGGGCCACTTTCCCTTTGGCGGTGGCCGCTGCCATCCGCTCACCCTGCTGGACGACCACTCCCGTTTTTCCCTGTGCCTGGCGCCCTGTACCGATGAACGGCGTGAGACCGTGCAGCAGCAGCTGGTCAGCGTGTTTGAACGCTACGGCCTGCCGGACCGGATGACGATGGACAACGGCTCACCGTGGGGCGACACCACCGGTACCTGGACGGCGCTGGAGCTGTGGCTGATGCGCCACGGTATCCGGGTGGGGCATTCCCGGCCTTACCATCCGCAGACGCAGGGCAAGCTGGAGCGTTTTCACCGCAGCCTGAAGTCGGAAGTGCTGCAGGGAAAATGGTTCGCGGACAGCGGAGAGCTGCAGCGCGCCTTCGACCACTGGCGGACGGTCTACAACCTTGAACGCCCGCATGAGGGGCTGGATATGGCGGTACCGGCCTCGCGGTATCAGCCGTCTGCCCGGCAGTACAGCGGGAGCGTAACGCCGCCGGAATATGATGAAGGCGTGATGGTCAGGAAAGTGGATATCAGCGGAAAGCTGAGCGTGAAAGGGGTAAGCCTGAGTGCAGGCAAGGCGTTCAGGGGAGAACGGGTGGGGCTGAAGGAGACGCAGGAAGACGGCAGCTATGAAGTGTGGTGGTACAGCACGAAAGTGGGGGTGATCGACCTGAAGAAAAAGTCGATCACCATGGGTAAAGGATGTTAAAAAGTGTTCACCATGTCCCCGAACACCTGTCTACCATGTCCCCGGACCGTACACCCCAAAGGGAGAGGGAGAAAACCGCACAGTTTAGTCCCCTCGCCCCTTTGGGGAGAGGGTTAGGGTGAGGGGGGGCCTCAGCCACACTCCCGCTTCAAATTGGCCCAACCAATCCCCCTTTTCTTCCTTCCCTGGTTCACAATTCAATTATTTCCGCTCACAAAACCATTGCCACTCCATAACATCTGGTTAACCATTTGTTGTCATTAACCCTACAACACAACATTGGCAGGACCACTTTTACACAACCTGTGACGCAGAGATGAGCGGAGACTCACCCGCAGCACTGGTTGTATGGTCCCCAGGAGACCTGCATGAGCCTCTGGCAACAAAACTACGACCCGGCCGGTAATATCTGGCTGTCGAGCCTGATCGCATCGCTTCCGATCCTGTTCTTCTTCTTTGCGCTGATTAAGCTCAAGCTGAAGGGCTACCTCGCCGCGACGTATACCGTTGCTATCGCCCTGCTGGTGGCGCTGTTCTTCTATAAAATGCCGGTCGATCGCGCGCTGGCCTCCGTCGTCTACGGTTTCTTCTACGGCCTGTGGCCGATTGCGTGGATCATCATCGCCGCGGTGTTTGTTTATAAAATCTCGGTGAAAACCGGGCAGTTCGACATTATTCGCTCGTCGATTCTCTCCATCACGCCGGACCAGCGCCTGCAGATGCTGATTGTCGGCTTCTCCTTCGGGGCATTTCTGGAAGGCGCGGCAGGTTTCGGCGCACCGGTGGCAATCACCGCCGCGCTGCTGGTCGGGCTGGGCTTTAACCCGCTGTATGCCGCGGGCCTGTGCCTGATTGTGAACACCGCCCCGGTTGCGTTTGGCGCGATGGGTATTCCGATTCTGGTAGCAGGACAGGTGACCGGGCTGGACAGCTTTGAGATCGGCCAGATGGTGGGCCGCCAGTTGCCGTTCCTGACCATCATCGTCCTGTTCTGGATCATGGCGATTATGGACGGCTGGCGCGGCGTGAAGGAGACCTGGCCTGCGGTGATGGTAGCGGGCGGTTCGTTCGCCATTGCCCAGTATCTCAGCTCCAACTTCCTCGGCCCGGAACTGCCGGACATTATCTCTTCCCTGGTGTCTCTGGTCTGTCTGACGCTGTTCCTGAAACGCTGGCAGCCGGTGCGCATCTTCCGTTTTGCCGACATGGGCGCGTCGCACGTGGATCAGACCCTCGCCCGCACGGGCTATACCGCCGGGCAAATTGTTCGCGCCTGGTCGCCGTTCCTGTTCCTGACCGCCACCGTGACGCTGTGGAGCATACCGCTGTTTAAAGCGCTGTTCGCTCCCGGCGGCGCGCTGTACGACATGGTGATTAACATCTCCGTGCCGTTCCTCGACAAGATGGTCGCCCGTATGCCGCCGGTGGTGCACGACGCCACCCCGTATGCAGCGGTGTTTAAGTTTGACTGGTTCTCCGCCACCGGTACGGCGATTCTGTTTGCGGCACTCCTTTCCGTGGTGTGGCTGCGCATGAAGCCTGCCGCGGCAGTACAAACCTTTGCAGCAACGATTAAAGAGCTGATGCTGCCGATCTACTCCATCGGCATGGTGCTGGCGTTCGCGTTTATCTCGAACTACTCCGGCCTGTCGTCGACGCTGGCGTTAGCGCTGGCCCACACCGGACACGCGTTTACCTTCTTCTCACCGTTCCTCGGCTGGCTGGGGGTGTTCCTGACCGGTTCAGATACCTCGTCTAACGCCCTGTTCGCCGCCCTGCAGGCAACGGCGGCTCAGCAGATTGGCGTGTCGGACGTGCTGCTGGTCGCCGCGAACACCACCGGCGGCGTAACCGGGAAAATGATCTCCCCGCAGTCCATCGCCATTGCCTGTGCGGCGGTGGGGCTGGTGGGTAAAGAGTCCGACCTGTTCCGCTTTACCGTTAAACACAGCCTGATATTCACCTGCATGGTCGGGGTGATCACCACCCTGCAGGCCTATGTCTTAACCTGGATGATCCCATGATAGTGATGCCCAGACGCCTGTCCGACGAGATTGCCTCTCGCGTGCGGGCGCTGATTGAAGAACAACAGCTGGAAGCGGGCATGAAATTGCCCGCCGAACGTCAACTCGCCGCCCAGCTTGGCGTGTCGCGTAACTCACTGCGCGAGGCGCTGGCGACGCTGGTCAGCGAAGGCGTGCTGGTGAGCCGTCGCGGCGGCGGCACCTTTGTGCGCTGGCAGCATGACGACTGGTCCGAGCAAAACATCGTCCAGCCGCTGAAGACGCTGATGGAAAACGACCCGGACTACAGCTTCGACATTCTTGAAGCGCGCCACGCCATCGAAACCAGTACCGCGTGGCACGCGGCGATGCGGGCAACGGAGGACGATAAAGAGAAGCTCAAAGCCTGCTTCGAAGCCACGCAAAGCAGCGACCCGGACATCGCCTCCCAGGCGGATGTCCGCTTCCATCTGGCGATTGCCGAGGCGTCGCACAACGTGGTGCTGCTCCAGACCATGCGCGGGTTCTTCGACCTGCTGCAATCCTCCGTGAAGCAGAGCCGCCAGCGCATGTATCTGGTCCCGCCGGTGTTTGCCCGGCTGACCGAACAGCACGAGGCGGTGCTCAACGCCATTCTGGCCGGTGATGCCGAAGCCGCGCGAAAAGCGATGATGGCGCATCTGGGCTTCGTGCACACCACCATTAAACGATTCGATGAAGACCAGGCCCGACAGGCGCGTATTACCCGTCTGCCTGGCGACAGTGATATTTCCAGGGAGAACAAAGCATGATTATTTCAGCAGCCAGTGACTACCGCGCCGCGGCGCAGCGCATTTTGCCGCCGTTCCTGTTCCACTACATCGACGGCGGGGCGTATGCCGAATACACCCTGCGCCGCAACGTGGAGGATCTGTCAGAGGTGGCTCTGCGCCAGCGCGTGCTGAAGAATATGTCTGACCTGAGCCTTGAGACGAAGCTGTTTAACGAAACGCTTTCCATGCCCGTGGCGCTCGCGCCTGTCGGCTTATGCGGCATGTACGCCCGCCGGGGCGAAGTGCAGGCCGCCGCCGCCGCGGATGCCAAAGGCATTCCGTTTACCCTCTCAACCGTGTCCGTCTGCCCGATTGAAGAAGTCGCCCCAACCATCAAGCGCCCGATGTGGTTCCAGCTGTACGTCCTGCGGGATCGCGGCTTTATGCGTAACGCGCTCGAGCGCGCGAAAGCGGCGGGCTGCTCCACGCTGGTCTTTACCGTCGACATGCCGACACCCGGCGCGCGCTATCGTGATGCCCACTCCGGCATGAGCGGCCCGAATGCTGCGCTCCGCCGCTACTGGCAGGCGGTTACGCATCCGCAGTGGGCGTGGGATGTGGGCGTGAACGGCCGTCCACACGATCTGGGAAATATTTCAGCCTACCTCGGTAAACCGACCGGGCTGGAGGATTACATCGGCTGGCTGGCGAACAACTTCGATCCGTCGATCTCGTGGAAAGACCTGGAGTGGATCCGTGAATTCTGGGACGGCCCGATGGTGATCAAAGGGATCCTCGACCCGGAGGATGCCCGCGACGCGGTGCGTTTTGGCGCGGACGGGATCGTGGTCTCTAACCACGGTGGACGCCAGCTCGACGGCGTACTCTCTTCTGCCCGCGCGCTGCCCGCCATTGCCGATGCGGTGAAAGGCGATATCGCGATCCTGGCCGACAGCGGCATCCGCAACGGGCTGGACGTGGTGCGCATGATTGCGCTGGGCGCCGACAGCGTGCTGCTGGGCCGTGCGTATCTGTACGCGCTGGCCACCAGCGGTCAGGCGGGCGTAGCGAACCTGCTGGATCTGATCGAGAAAGAGATGAAGGTGGCGATGACGCTGACCGGTGCGAAGTCGATCAGCGAAATCAGCAAGGACTCGCTGGTGCAGGAGCTGAGTAAGCTGCCTGCGGCGCTGGCCCCCCTTTCTCAGGGAAACGCGGCCTGATCTCCTCCGGTTAAACTCCCTTTCTCATGCGCCCGATTTCCCCTCGGGCGCTTTTTTTTGTCGAAAATAACACCTACGTAACATTCTGGATAAGAAAATTTGACACACCCCTCCGGTTCGCAATTGTATAGACAAGCAAATACAAGAGCACAAAAACAACATCACATCAGAGAGGAGCGTATGGCCTATTCAGGTAAGGTGGATATTCAGCAGGTAATCGATGAGAGTCCCTTTTCAGGGTTTCACTGGCTTCTTATCGTGCTGGGCTTTCTGGTTCTGGCGATCGATGGTTTTGATACGGCAGCGATGGGCTACATCGCGCCTACGCTGTCGGCAGAATGGGGGATACACAAACAGGATCTGGGGCCGGTGCTGAGCGCGGCGCTGTTGGGGCTGTCGCTGGGCGCCCTGATTGCAGGCCCGGTATCGGACCGGATGGGACGCAAGCGCGTGCTGGTCTTTTCATGCCTGTTCTTCGGCCTGGCGAGCCTGGGTACGGCCTGGGCGCAAAGCCTGAATACCCTGACGCTGTGGCGCTTTCTGACGGGTCTCGGGCTCGGTGCCGCGATGCCAAACGCCATCACGCTGATTTCGGAGTTCGCTCCCCAGCGCTGTCGCGCCATGGCGATTAACACCATGTACTGCGGCTTCCCTCTGGGTGCGGCGGGCGGCGGCGCGATCTCTTCCTGGCTTATTCCCCACCACGGCTGGCGAAGCGTGCTGCTGACCGGCGCGATTGCCCCGCTGATTTTAACCGTGCTGCTGGCGCTGCTGTTGCCGGAATCGGTGAAGTTTCTGGTGCAGCGCGGGAAGGACGTTATGCAGGTTCGCCGCATCGCCAGCCGGTTCGCCTGCAGTACGCTGGAGAGCGTCACGGGCTTTTTCCTGGCGGAGGAGAAAATCACGTCTAAAAAAGGGAGCGTGTCGCAGCTGTTTTCCATGCCCTGGCTGCCCGGCACCCTGATGCTGTGGGTGACCTACTTTATGGGACTGGTGATTTACTACGTCCTGCTGAGCTGGATGCCGACGCTGATGCAGGGGATGGGTTATGCGCTGGCGGAATCCGCCTGGCTCACCTCGCTGTTCACCTTCGGCGGCACCGCAGGCATTCTGCTCGCGGGCTGGATGATGGACCGCTGGGAAGCGCACAAGGTGGTCGCAGGGGGATTTGTCCTGACGATGGGCCTGATCCTGTTACTCGGCCTTGAGCATAACCATATCGCCCTGTTTGGCGGGCTGATTTTCCTGATGGGGATCGCCATGAACGGCGCGCAGTCGGGCATGCAGACTCTGGCCGCCACCTTTTACCCTACCGAG
Source organism: Enterobacter chuandaensis (assembly GCF_039718975.1). Classification (NCBI taxonomy): domain Bacteria; kingdom Pseudomonadati; phylum Pseudomonadota; class Gammaproteobacteria; order Enterobacterales; family Enterobacteriaceae; genus Enterobacter; species Enterobacter chuandaensis. Next base: position 141,550 of record NZ_CP097173.1, on the reverse strand, counting down.
TGCCGCGCGACGGGCATCGCCTGGATGCAGGGGATCGGCCGCTTTGGCGGCGTGGCGGGCACCATGACCAGCGCCCAGCTTCTTTCCATGCAGTGGCAGGCAGACAGTATTTTAATGATCCTCAGCGTGCCCGCCCTGGTGGCCGCGGCGGCAACCGTCTATAAAATGCTGTACAGCCGCTCGCAGGAACCCGGCGTCGCGTAGTTCCTCTCTTTTCTGCTATTCTGCCCCCGCAATTAAGGGGGCAGCATGCTTAACATCGTTTTATTCGAACCAGAAATTCCGCCAAACACCGGCAATATCATCCGCCTGTGCGCCAACACCGGTTTTCGCCTGCACATTATCGAGCCGATGGGCTTTACGTGGGACGACAAACGTCTGCGCCGCGCGGGTCTGGATTATCATGAATTTACCGCCGTGGTGCGCCATCACGATTACGCCGCGTTTCTGGAATCCGAGAAGCCGCAGCGCATGTTCGCCCTGACCACCAAAGGCACGCCAGCGCACAGCGCCGTAAGCTATCAGGCAGGTGACTATCTGATGTTTGGCCCGGAAACCCGCGGCCTGCCGGCCACGATCCTGGATGCCCTGCCCGCTGAGCAAAAAATCCGTATTCCGATGATGCCGGACAGCCGCAGCATGAACCTGTCGAACGCGGTGTCGGTGGTGGTGTATGAAGCCTGGCGCCAGCTGGGTTATCCCGGCGCCATTCTCAGAAGTTAAATGCCGTCACCATACTCGAAGGTATGGTGAATGCCGTTGAAGTGCTGATCCATATCCATCGACGGCTTATCGCTGTCTGGCTTACCAACGATGCGCGCCGGTACGCCAGCGGCGGTGGTATGCGGCGGCACGGGCTGGAGCACAACCGAGCCCGCACCAATCTTCGCGCCGCGCCCGACTTCAATATTCCCGAGAATCTTAGCCCCCGCGCCAATCATCACCCCTTCACGGATTTTCGGGTGGCGATCGCCGCTGGTTTTACCGGTACCGCCCAGAGTGACCGACTGCAGGATTGAGACGTCATCTTCAATCACCGCCGTTTCCCCGACGACAATCCCGGTGGCGTGGTCGAGCATGATCCCGCGGCCAATCTTCGCCGCCGGGTGAATATCAACCTGGAACGTCACGGAGACCTGGTTTTGCAGGAAGATCGCCAGCGCGCGGCGGCCTTCATTCCATAACCAGTGGCCGATGCGGTAAGCCTGAAGCGCGTGGAAACCTTTCAGGTACAGCAGCGGCGTAGAGTATTTATCCACCGCCGGGTCACGCGTGCGCACGGCCTGGATATCACAGGCGGCAGAGGCGATCATTTCCGGGTCTGCGGCGTAAGCCTCTTCCACCACTTCACGAATGGCGATAGCGGGCATGATCGAGGAGGCGAGCTTGTTGGCGAGCATATAGCTCAGCGCGCTGCCGAGATTTTCGTGCTTGAGTAACGTCGCGTGGTAGAAACTGGCCAGCATTGGCTCACAGTCGGCCAGCGCCCGGGCTTCGGCTTTAATGTTATTCCAGACGATATCCAGTTCTTCACACGGCATTGCTAACTCCAGACGATAGTATAATGACCAGCCAGTTCTGCGCTGGCTGGGTCATTCAGGTGACAACGGTTCCGACTAGTTACTGCTGCGCTCGTCCTTGCGCGCACGACCTAATAAGGTCAATGCTGCCTCGCGCGCATTTTTTCCGCAATACAATACCTGATAAATTTCCTCGGTTATTGGCATTTCGACACCAAACCGGTGCGCCAACTCGCGAACTTCTTTGGTATTGCGGTAGCCTTCCACCACCTGTCCAATCTTCTCCTGCGCGCTTTTTACATCGCTGCCCTGTCCGAGCATCATGCCAAAGCGGCGGTTACGAGACTGGTTGTCGGTACAGGTCAGCACCAGATCGCCCAAGCCCGCCATCCCCATAAAGGTGGCCGGATCGGCACCCAGCGCTTCGCCCAGACGGGACATCTCGGTTAAGCCGCGGGTAATCAACGCTGTACGCGCGTTGGCGCCAAAGCCAATACCGTCAGACATCCCGGCACCGATGGCAATCACGTTCTTCACCGCGCCGCCCAGCTGCACGCCGATGAAATCGGGGTTGCTGTAGACGCGGAAGCTCTTGCCGCAGTGCAGCAGTTGCTGGAGATCGTCAGAGAAGGTCTGGTCAGTGGATGCCAGCGAAATCGCTGTCGGCAGGCCCGCAGCCAGCTCTTTGGCAAAGGTCGGCCCGGAGATGACCGCCAGCGGGATCTCATCACCCAGCGCTTCGCGGGCAACGTCCTGCAGCAGGCGTCCGGTTTCCGCTTCCAGCCCTTTGGTCGCCCAGACGATACGCGCATCAGGACGCATCAGCGGCTTGATCTGATTCAGCACGTCGCCAAAGACATGGCTCGGCACCACAATCAAAATGTTGCGGCTGGCCGCCAGCGCGGTCGCAAGATCGCTTTCCAGGTGCAGGGTGTCAGGGAACGGAACGTCCGGGAGAAACGCCACATTGCAACGGTCATGCTGCAGCGTGGCGATATGTTTTGGATCGTGGCCCCACAGGACCACGTCGTGACCATTTCTTGCCAGCGTGATGGCAAGAGCGGTGCCGTATGAGCCGGCACCGATCACAGTCATTGACGCATTAACAGTGCTCATCAGGCATCCTGATGTTGTTCGGCACCTTCGCCAGCCTGCTGCTGCAGATAGTTCATGAACAGCGCATCAAAGTTCACTGGCGCAAGGTTCAGTTGCGGGAATGTACCGCGAGAAACCAGGCTGGTGATGCATTCACGGGCATACGGGAACAGGATGTTCGGGCAGTATGCACCCAGGCAATGCGCCATCTGGTTGCCTTCGATGCCGCCGATGGAGAAGATGCCGCCCTGCTGTACTTCGCACAGGAATGCAGTTTCTTCGCCCAGAGAGGCGGTCACGGTCACACGCAGTACGACTTCATACACGTCATCCGCCAGTTGGGTGGATGCGGTATCCAGATCAAGTTTAACCTCTGGCTGCCAGTCTTTCTGGAAAACGTGCGGCGCATTTGGCGCTTCGAAAGAGACATCCTTGGTGTAGATACGCTGGATCTGGAAAGTCATTTCGGTGTTGTTTTGTTCTGACATGGAAATACCCTTTTTAATTGTCCTAAAGTCTCTTAGCGCAGCAGCGGATCGAGTCCACCACGGGCGTCGAGCGCATACAAGTCATCACAGCCGCCAATGTGCTGCGCATCAATAAAAATCTGCGGAACCGTCGTACGACCACTACGTTGAATCATCTCTTCGCGTTTAATCGCGTCACCGTCGATCGGCAGTTCCTGGAACGTGACGCCTTTGCTGTTCAACAGCGCTTTCGCACGGTGGCAGAACGGGCACGTCGCTTTGGTGTAGATCTCAATATTGGCCATGACTGAACTCCTTATTTACCGCGAACCAAAGGAAGATTTTCCCCGCTCCAGCCGGAAATCCCTTCTTTCAGTACCGTTACATTTTCGAAGCCCGCTTTATAAAGCGCGCTGGCAGATTCCTGCGCCTGCATACCGGTCGCATCAACAACGATAATCGGCTGGGCTTTGTGTTTCTCAAGCTCGCCGACGTTGTTGGCTTTGATTTCCGCTGGCAACAGGTTGATTGCGCCAGCAATGTGACCTTTACGGAAATCGTCACGCTGACGCAGATCGACAACGACGGCATCTTCTTTGTTAATCAGACGCGTCGCTTCACCACGGGTGATAACCTTAATCTTAGACGTCAGGCTCTTAAATGTGGTGAACAGCACAGCAGCCAGCAGGCCAATCCACGCGATGCTCAGAACCGGATGGCGGCTAACGAATTGCATAATTTCTTGCATGGAGGGTAACTACTCCCGACTAAGTGATAAAAAAACCAGGACAGGAGTATACCTGTGCGTTCTGGCAAATACAGCCAGCGACCATAACCTAATCCATTTTCTGCGGCATGCCACCTAAAAAAATGCCTCAAAATGGTCTGGTCAGTACCTTGCCCCCGCGCTTTCTTTGATCTTCTGCGGCTATTTGATCGATTCAGCTGTAGTAAAATTACGCAAATTTTTGACTCTTGAGCATGAGGTTGTTGCAATGTCGGTTTCTAAAAAACCTATGGTACTGGTGATTCTGGATGGCTACGGCTACCGTGAAGACAGCCAGGATAACGCTATTTTCAACGCAAAAACCCCGGTCATGGATGCGCTGTGGGCAAAACGTCCGCATACCCTGATTGATGCATCCGGTCTGGAAGTCGGCCTGCCGGATCGCCAGATGGGCAACTCCGAAGTGGGTCACGTTAACCTCGGCGCAGGCCGTATCGTGTATCAGGATCTGACCCGTCTGGACGTCGAAATCAAAGAACGCACCTTCTTCGCGAACCCGGTTCTCTGCGGTGCGGTAGATAAAGCCGTTGCGGCAGGTAAAGCGGTGCACATCATGGGTCTGCTCTCCGCGGGCGGCGTGCACAGCCACGAAGATCACATCATGGCGATGGTTGAGCTGGCCGCTGAACGCGGTGCGGAAAAAATCTACCTGCACGCCTTCCTTGATGGCCGCGATACGCCACCGCGCAGTGCAAAAGGCTCTCTGCAAGCCTTCGAAGAGAAATTCGCCGCGCTGGGTAAAGGCCGCGTAGCGTCCATCATTGGCCGTTACTACGCTATGGACCGCGATAACCGCTGGGATCGCGTTGAACAGGCCTATGACCTGCTGACCCTGGCAAAAGGGGAATTCCAGTTCGCGACTGCGGTTGAAGCGCTGGAAGCCGCTTACGCGCGTGATGAAAACGATGAATTCGTGAAAGCAAGTGTGATCCGCGCTGAAGGCCAGGCCGATGCCGCCATGGAAGATGGCGACGCGCTGATCTTCATGAACTTCCGCGCTGACCGCGCGCGCGAAATCACCCGTGCGTTCGTGAATAGCGATTTCGACGGTTTCGCCCGTAAAAAAGTGGTTAAACTCGACTTCATCCAGCTGACCGAATACGCGGCAGACATCAAAGCGCCTTGCGCTTACCCACCTGCCTCGCTGGCCAATACCTTCGGCGAGTGGATGGCGAAGAACGACAAAACGCAGCTGCGTATCTCCGAAACCGAAAAATACGCGCACGTGACCTTCTTCTTTAACGGCGGCGTTGAAGAGCCGTTCAAAGGCGAAGAGCGCATTCTGATCAACTCGCCGAAAGTGGCGACTTACGATCTGCAGCCAGAAATGAGCTCTGCAGAATTGACTGAAAAACTGGTTGCGGCCATCGAAAGCGGCAAGTACGACACCATCATCTGTAACTACCCGAACGGTGACATGGTGGGCCACACTGGCGTGATGGAAGCGGCGGTTAAAGCGGTTGAAGCACTGGATCACTGCGTTGAGCAGGTTGCGAAAGCGGTTGAATCCGTTGGCGGCCAGCTGTTGATCACCGCTGACCACGGTAACGCCGAGCAGATGCGCGACCCGGCGACCGGTCAGGCGCACACCGCCCATACCAACCTGCCGGTTCCGCTGATTTATGTGGGTGATAAATCACTGAAAGCAGTAGAAGGCGGCAAGCTTTCCGATATCGCGCCAACCATGTTGTCGCTGATGGGCATGCCGATCCCTGAAGAGATGACTGGTAAGCCGCTGTTCATCGTGGAATAATCGCTCCCCATGAGGGGAAAGGCGATTTTTTCAATCACATGGGTCGTGAAGCCGCTTAGGCTATCAGTCAGACCTCTGCTTTGCGCCAGCGCACTCAGCGCTGGCGTATTGCTGTGCGCCGCATCCGCCCACGCGGATGACCGCGACCAGCTGAAATCCATTCAGGCCGATATCGCCGCCAAAGAGCGTGCGGTACGCCAGCAGCAACAGCAGCGCGCCACCCTGCTCGCCCAGCTTAAAAAGCAGGAAGAGGCGATCTCCGCTGCAGCGCGTCAGTTACGTGAAACGCAAAACACCCTCGCTCAGTTGAATAAACAGATCGACGAAATGAACGCGTCGATTGCCAAACTGGAACGCCAGCGTGATGCACAGGAACGCAACCTCGCGGCTCAGCTCGATGCCGCCTTCCGTCAGGGTGAACACACCGGTCTGCAGCTTATCCTCAGCGGTGAAGAGAGCCAGCGCGGCCAGCGTCTGCAGGCCTATTTCGGCTATCTGAACCAGGCGCGTCAGGAGACGATTGCGCAGCTGAAACAAACGCGTGAAGAGGTCTCCACCCAAAAAGCGGAGCTGGAAGAGAAGCAGAGCCAGCAGCAGACGTTGCTCTACGAACAAAAAGCGCAGCAGGCAAAACTTGAGCAGGCCCGTAACGAGCGCAAGAAAACGCTGTCCGGTCTTGAATCCTCCATTCAGGAAGGTCAGAGCCAACTGAGCGAAATGCGCGCCAACGAATCGAAACTGCGTAACAGTATCGCCCGTGCGGAAGCCGCAGCGAAGGCGCGTGCCGAAAAAGAGGCCCGCGAGGCGCAGGCGGTTCGCGACAAGCAGCAGGAAGCCTCCCGCAAAGGGACCACCTACAAGCCAAGCGAAAGCGAACGCTCCCTGATGTCCCGTACCGGCGGTCTGGGTTCCCCTCGCGGCCAGGCCTACTGGCCCGTTCGCGGCACTATTCTGCATCGCTATGGCGAACAGCTGCAGGGTGAGCTACGGTGGAAAGGGATCGTTATCGGTGCGTCTGAAGGTAGCGAAGTGAAAGCCATCGCCGATGGCCGCGTGATCCTGGCCGACTGGCTGCAGGGTTACGGGCTGGTGGTGGTGGTCGAACACGGTAAAGGCGACATGAGTCTTTACGGCTACAACCAGAGCGCGCTGGTCAGCGTCGGCACCCAGGTGCGCGCGGGCCAACCCATCGCCCTTGTGGGCAGCAGTGGCGGTCAGGGCCGCCCGTCACTCTATTTCGAAATTCGTCGTCAGGGTCAGGCGGTCAATCCACAGCCGTGGTTGGGAAGATAAGTTTTGCTTCAGTTTCGTCGAATGATTCTCTCCGTCGTCAGCGCGCTGGCGCTGGCTGCACCGGTATACGCAGGTAAACTCGCCATCGTGATTGATGACTTCGGTTATCGTCCACACTATGAAAATCAGGTGCTGGCGATGCCGTCGGCCATTTCCGTCGCCGTCCTGCCGAATGCGCCGCACGCGCATGAGATGGCGACCAAAGCACACAATAGCGGTCATCAGGTGCTCATCCATCTGCCGATGGCACCGCTCAGCAAGCAGCCGCTGGAAAAAGATACCCTGCGCCCGGATATGAGCAGCGATGAGATCGAGCGCATCATCCGCGACGCCTACAACAAAGTGCCGTATGCCGTAGGCCTGAACAACCATATGGGCAGCGCGATGACCTCCAGCCTGTACGGAATGCTGAAAGTGATGCAGGCGCTGGAACGCTACAATCTCTACTTCCTCGACAGCATGACCATCGGCAACAGCCAGGCGATGCGTGCCGCTCAGGGTACGGGCGTAAAGGTGATTAAGCGCAAGGTGTTTCTTGACGATACCCAGAACGAAGCTGACATTCGCGCGCAGTTTAACCGCGCCGTGCAGCTTGCGCGCCGTAACGGTTCGGCCATTGCCATTGGGCACCCGCATCCATCTACCGTTCGCGTTTTACAGCAAATGCTGCCGACCTTACCCGCCGATATCACGCTGGTACGCCCGAGCGATCTGCTCAATGAACCGCAGGTAGATACGTCTCGTCCGGAGAGCGCTCAACCTCCGGCAACGCAGCCGCGTAATCCGTTCCGCGGCGTGAAGAACTGCACACTGAAAAAGCCGATCGAGCCGGTGCATGCATCCCGCTTCTTTACGGTCATCAGCGAAAGCGTGGGCCAGAGTACGCTGGTGCAATACTTCCAGCACCAGTGGCAGGGATGGGGTAAAAAAGTCTCAGCGAACCAACCCCAGTGACAGGCGATTAAGGTAGAAAAATGCCGCAACGACACAAGATTCTCCTCCTCGATACCGGTAAAGAGTGGGGAGGAGGCACCAACAGCATGCTCGAACTTCTGAAGCGCATTAACCGCGAGAAGTTCGATATTACCTGTTGTTTTTACAGTGACTACAGTCGGGCCGAAGGGCAAACCATCGGCCAGGTGTTGAACGGCATTGGCATCCCCTTAATTGTCATTCCTCAGGATAAGCAGCCTGCATGGGCGAAGATTGCCAAAGAGCTGGGCCGCAGCCTGCTGTTTTTCTCGCGCAGCGCGCGGAAGGCGTTTACGCGCCATATTGATACCCTGTGGCGCATTCGCCCCAACGTCAGCAAGATCGAGACGATTTTCAGGGATGGCGGTTTCGATACGCTTTACATGAACAATCAGCCGGGCTCTAACGAAGAAGGTTATCTGGCGGGCGCGAAGCTGCGCGCGCGGATCATCCAGCACTGCCGCATTGAACCGGTGCTGACGCCGCCGCTGGTGAAGCTGGTGAATGCCCATGCCACAAAAATCATCGCCGTGTCACACGGCGTTGAGCGCGTGTTACTTCAGCATGGCGTCCGGCCCGAACTGTGTACCACGGTCAACAATGCCATCGACATCCACCAGCCTTTGCCCGACCGACGCGCCATGCGCCAGCGCCTGAACATTGATGATGAGACGTTTGTGTTCGGCAGCATTGGGTCGCTGATCCCTCGCAAGGCCAACCACCACACGCTGGAGGCACTGGCCCAGTTCAGCCAGAAGCACCCTCAGGCAAAATGGAAAATGGTGCTGGTTGGTGAAGGGGGTGAGCGTGGCGCACTGGCAGCACAGGCTGACGCGCTGGGTATTGCTGAACACGTGATTTTTACCGGTTTCCAGAATACGCCTTTTGACTATCTCGCTACCTTTGACGCGTTTATTCTCGCCTCGCAGAGCGAAGGTCTTCCCCGCGTCGTGCTGGAAGCGATGCTGCTGAAAATCCCCGTCATTGGTTCAAAGGTGACCGGCACGGCAGAATTGATCGACCACGAGTCGACCGGGCTGCTTTTCCCGTGGAGCGATGTATCGCAACTTGCTCAACATCTGGATAATATCTGGCAGGATCCTGAATTACGCGCCCGGCTCGCCGCGGCTGCGCATCAGAATGTCTGCAACGTGTATGCCATTGAAAGCTATGTTAACGGTGTCGAGGCCGTGCTTGGCGCGCAATAACCAAACGAGAACAACATGTTTAAATTCCTGAATGCCCGCTACCGCCACATCACCGGGCGACATAACATTCCGTACGCTTCCCTTCCGGTCACGCGCGAGCTCGTGGCGGTGGACTCCATCGTGATCCCATGTACGGGCGCGGATTTCGTAGAAGAAGCGTTGTTGTCAGCGACCTTTGCAGAGCGTTATGCCACCGGCGTCAGCGAAATTGTTATCGTCAGCGATCAGCCTGAATCCGCTTTCGGCGAACTGCCGCCAAAAACCCGCGTCGTTACGCTTACCCTTCCGGTACGCGAGGAAAGTTACCGCTATAAGCAGATCTACCTCAGCCGTCTGGTGAAGCTGAACGCTCCGCTGCAGGCGCGCGGTGAAGGGGTATTGATGATCGACTCCGATCTCAACCTGCTGAAAATGCCGGAAATTAACATGGCCGATATGCACATCTACTCCAGCTTCCGTCAGGGCAAAATGATTGCCAAGCTGGACGGTGCGCCAGCGGAGAAAGTGCCGGCGTATTACAAAGAGACGGTGCGTCCATATCTGGTCGATCACGTTAACGGCGCGTTTCTTGCGGCAACTAAAAAGACCTGGCGCCGAATCTGCCCGCTGTGGCTGACGCTGTTCCAGGATACCTGGGAGCTGATGGACGACACGCAGCCGCCGACCGATCAGCTGCCGCTCGCCGCGCTGCTGGACATGCTGGATTTAAAAACGGTTAACCTGGGCGACTGGATGAACTGGCCGGTGTCCAAGAAGATCGGCGGTCAGGAAGCCGTTGTGCCGAAAGAGGTGATTGGCGCGCACGGTGGTTTCCCGCTTTCCGAATGGCAGAAGTATCTTGAATCGCCGGATAATAAGCTGCTGTTCAAAGGTCAGGATTACACCCGCAAGGTGCGTTATCTGACGGACGAAGAGAAAAAGAATCAGTAAAAAAAGGGGCCGCTGGCCCCCTTTTTTATTACTTATCCCAGCTCAGGATCACTTTCCCTGACTGGCCGGAACGCATCGCGTCGAAGCCCTGCTGGAACTCATCGATGGAGAAACGGTGCGTGATAATCGGGGACAGATCCAGGCCGGACTGGATCAGCGCCGCCATCTTGTACCAGGTCTCGAACATCTCGCGGCCATAAATGCCCTTGATGAACAGCCCTTTGAAGATGACTTTGTTCCAGTCGATGGACATATCTGACGGCGGAATACCCAGCATCGCGATACGGCCACCGTGGTTCATGGTGTCCAGCATGGTGCGGAACGCCGGCGGCGCGCCGGACATCTCCAGACCCACGTCAAAGCCTTCGGTCATGCCCAGTTCTTCCATCACGTCGGTCAGGCTCTCTTTCGAGACATCCACCGCGCGAGTGACGCCCATTTTGCGCGCCAGCGACAGGCGGTATTCGTTTACGTCGGTGATCACCACGTTGCGCGCACCCACGTGCTTCGCCACGGCGGCGGCCATAATGCCGATTGGGCCCGCGCCGGAGACCAGCACGTCTTCACCCACCAGGTCGAAGGAGAGCGCGGTGTGTACCGCGTTGCCGAACGGGTCGAAGATGGAGGCCAGATCGTCAGAGATATTGTCCGGGATTTTGAACGCGTTAAACGCCGGGATCACCAGGTATTCCGCGAAGCAGCCCGGACGGTTTACGCCCACGCCGACGGTGTTGCGGCACAGGTGCGTGCGTCCGCCGCGACAGTTACGACAGTGGCCGCAGGTAATATGGCCTTCACCGGAGACGCGATCGCCAATCTTGAAGCCTTTCACTTCCTGGCCGATGCCGACCACTTCGCCGACATATTCGTGACCGACAACCATCGGTACCGGAATGGTTTTCTGCGACCACTGGTCCCAGTTGTAGATGTGAACGTCAGTACCGCAGATGGCGGTTTTACGAATTTTGATCAGCAGATCGTTATGACCGACTTCCGGCTCCGGCACGTCGGTCATCCAAATCCCTTCTTCCGCTTTCAGTTTGGATAACGCTTTCATCACACGTCCTCAGGCAATTACGCCCAGCTGTTTACCGATGCGGGTAAAGGCTTCCACCGCACGTTCAATTTGTTCAGGCGAGTGCGCCGCAGACATCTGGGTGCGGATACGCGCCTGACCTTTTGGCACCACCGGGAAGAAGAACCCAGTGACGTAGATCCCCTCTTTCTGCAGCTCGCGGGCAAACTTCTGCGCGATGACCGCATCGCCCAGCATCACTGGAATGATCGCATGGTCGGCACCGGCCAGGGTGAACCCTGCGGCGCTCATTTTTTCACGGAACAGGCGGGCGTTGGACCACAAGCGGTCGCGCAGTTCGGCGCCGGATTCCACCATCTCCAGCACTTTGATGGACGCAGCCACAATCGCCGGTGCCAGGGAGTTGGAGAACAGATACGGGCGGGAGCGCTGGCGCAGCCACTCGACCACCTCTTTACGCGCGGCGGTATAGCCGCCGGACGCGCCGCCGAGCGCTTTGCCCAGCGTACCGGTGATGATGTCCACGCGGCCCATCACGTCGCAGTATTCATGGGAACCACGGCCGTTTTCACCCACAAAGCCAACCGCGTGAGAGTCATCGACCATCACCAGCGCGTCGTATTTATCCGCCAGGTCGCACACGCCCTTCAGGTTAGCGATCACGCCGTCCATGGAGAACACGCCGTCGGTGGCGATCAGCACGTGGCGAGCACCCGCTTCACGGGCCTCTTTCAGGCGGGCTTCCAGCTCAACCATGTCGTTGTTGGCGTAGCGGAAGCGCTTCGCTTTACACAGGCGTACGCCGTCGATGATGGAGGCGTGGTTCAGGGCGTCGGAGATAATCGCATCTTCTGCGCCGAGCAGGGTCTCAAACAGACCGCCGTTGGCGTCGAAGCAGGAGGAGTATAGAATCGCGTCTTCCATCCCAAGGAAGCTCGCCAGCTTTTGCTCAAGCTGCTTGTGGCTGTCCTGCGTACCGCAGATGAAACGTACGGAGGCCATGCCGAAACCGTGGGTGTCCATGCCGTTTTTTGCAGCGGCAATCAGCTCAGGGTGATTCGCAAGCCCCAGATAGTTGTTCGCACAAAAGTTGATCACGTGGCTGCCGTCGGCAACGGTGATGTCCGCCTGCTGAGCAGACGTGATAATACGCTCTTCCTTGAACAACCCTTCCGCACGTGCGGTGTCGAGGTCGCTGTTTAACTGTTTGTAAAAATCACCACGCATTGCAATTCTCCAGACTCGGCAAATTTCGGCACATATTACCCAAACCTATAGTTCATGACGAGATGACGCAGTATCTCTTCTCGTTTTTGCAGCATAAATCACGTGTAACCCTGCTGCATATCGGTGAATGGCTGAAGGGTCGCCATACTAATGATATGATATGAATATTAGCGTCCGGGATTGTCCCCGGGCTCCACACTTCAAAGGTTACAGTTATGATCATCGTTACCGGCGGCGCGGGCTTTATCGGCAGCAACATTATCAAGGCCCTCAATGACAAAGGCATCACCGACATCCTGGTGGTGGACAACCTGAAAGACGGCACCAAGTTCGTTAACCTGGTGGATCTGAACATCGCTGACTACATGGATAAAGAAGACTTCCTTATCCAGATTATGGCGGGTGAAGAGTTCGGCGAGATCGAGGCCATCTTCCACGAAGGTGCGTGCTCCTCCACCACCGAGTGGGACGGCAAGTACATGATGGACAACAACTATCAGTACTCCAAAGAGCTCCTGCACTACTGCCTGGAGCGTGAAATTCCGTTCCTGTATGCTTCCTCCGCGGCAACCTACGGCGGCCGCACCTCTGACTTCATCGAGTCACGCGAGTACGAGCAGCCGCTGAACGTCTATGGCTACTCCAAGTTCCTGTTCGACGAATACGTGCGTCAGGTTCTGCCAGAAGCGAACTCGCAGATTGTCGGCTTCCGCTACTTCAACGTCTACGGTCCGCGCGAAGGCCACAAAGGCAGCATGGCGAGCGTGGCGTTCCACCTGAACACCCAGCTGAATAACGGCGAAAGCCCGAAACTGTTCGAAGGCAGCGACGGCTTTAAGCGTGATTTCGTCTACGTGGGCGACGTTGCGGCCGTAAACCTGTGGTTCTGGGAAAACGGTGTCTCCGGCATCTTTAACCTGGGCACGGGCCGCGCAGAATCCTTCCAGGCGGTGGCTGACGCGACGCTGGCATACCATAAGAAAGGCAGCATTGAGTACATTCCGTTCCCGGACAAGCTGAAAGGCCGCTACCAGGCGTTCACCCAGGCTGACCTGACCAACCTGCGCGCCGCGGGCTACGACAAGCCGTTCAAGACCGTTGCCGAAGGCGTAACGGAATATATGTCCTGGCTGAACCGCGACGCATAAGCATGAAGATTCTGGTGATCGGCCCGTCATGGGTGGGCGACATGATGATGTCGCAAAGTCTCTATCGCACGCTCAAGGCGCGTTATCCCCAGGCGATAATCGACGTGATGGCACCCGCATGGTGCCGTCCGCTGTTATCGCGTATGCCGGAAGTAAACGAGGCGATCCCGATGCCGCTTGGCCACGGGGCGCTGGAGATCGGCGAACGTCGCAAGCTCGGCCATAGCCTTCGCGAGAAGCGCTATGACCGCGCGTACGTGCTGCCAAACTCCTTTAAATCCGCCCTCGTGCCTTTCTTTGCGGGCATCCCGCACCGTACCGGCTGGCGCGGTGAAATGCGCTACGGCCTGCTGAACGACGCGCGAGTGCTGGATAAAGAGGCCTGGCCGCTGATGGTGGAGCGCTACGTGGCGCTGGCCTACGACAAAGGCGTGATGCGCAGCGCGAAAGACCTGCCGCAGCCGCTGCTGTGGCCGCAGCTTCAGGTTAACGACGGGGAGAAATCCCAAATCTGTAACGCGTTTGGCATTTCGTCCGAACGCCCGATGATTGGCTTCTGCCCTGGCGCGGAATTTGGCCCGGCGAAACGCTGGCCGCACTACCACTACGCCGAGCTGGCAAAACAGCTGATCGACGAAGGTTATCAGATTGTCCTGTTTGGCTCGGCAAAGGATCACGAGGCGGGCAACGAAATTCTCGCCACGCTGAGCACCGAGCAGCAGGCCTGGTGCCGCAATCTGGCCGGCGAAACGCAGCTCGAGCAGGCGGTTATCCTGATTGCCGCCTGTAAGGCCGTGGTCAGCAACGACTCTGGTCTGATGCACGTCGCCGCCGCACTGGACCGTCCTTTGGTCGCGCTGTATGGCCCAAGCAGCCCGGACTTCACGCCGCCGCTGTCGCACAAAGCGCGCGTAATTCGTTTGATCACCGGCTACCACAAGGTACGCAAAGGCGACGCCGCAGAAGGTTACCATCAGAGCCTGATCGACATTACCCCCCAGCGTGTTCTCGAAGAGCTCAACGCACTGCTGTTGAGCGAAGAAGGATAACGGATGCGGGTATTGATCGTAAAAACCTCCTCGATGGGCGATGTTCTGCATACGCTGCCGTCGCTGACGGACGCCGTGCGGGCCATTCCCGGCATCCGTTTTGATTGGGTGGTGGAAGAAGGCTTCGCGCAGATCCCCACCTGGCATGAAGCGGTTGACCGCGTGATCCCGGTGGCGATTCGCCGCTGGCGCAAAGCGTGGTTCTCCGCACCGATTAAGGCCGAACGCAAAGCCTTCCGCGAGGCGGTGCAGGCGCAGCGTTACGACGCGATTATCGACGCGCAGGGGCTGGTCAAAAGCGCCGCGCTGGTGACGCGTTTAGCGCACGGCATAAAGCACGGCATGGACTGGCACACCGCCCGCGAACCGCTGGCGAGCCTGTTCTATAACCGTCGCCATCATATTGCGAAGCAGCAGCACGCTGTGGAACGCACCCGCGAGCTGTTCGCGAAAAGCCTGGGCTATGCGAAACCGGAAACCCAGGGTGACTATGCCATTGCACAGCATTTTTTGCACAATACAGATCCCTCTGCTCAGCCTTATCTTGTCTTCCTGCATGCCACAACGCGCGACGATAAGCACTGGCCGGAAACGCACTGGCGAAGGCTGATTGAACTAATGCAACCCGCCGGTATCCATATTAAACTCCCGTGGGGCGCTGAGCATGAGCGGCAACGTGCGGAGCGTCTGGCAGCAGGCTTTACCCACGTCGAGGTGTTACCCAAACTCACGCTGGCACAGGTTGCCGCAGAGCTGGCAGGCGCTAACGCCGTCGTTTCCGTGGATACGGGTTTAAGCCATTTAACCGCGGCGCTGGATCGTCCAAATATCACTCTTTTTGGCCCGACCGATCCCGGCCTGATCGGGGGCTATGGCAAAAACCAGCATCAGATGGTCAGCCCGACTCAGCAAACGAAGGATATCAGCGCAGATGCAATTTTTTCATTTTTACAGGGCAGCCATTGGCTTTCCAACAGGGATATTTAACCCATGAGTTACGTATTTCTGCTGATTTTACTCTTTCCGGTAAAGCTTCTCCGAAAGCTGTTCCGCAAAGAGACAGGGAAAAACCTGGTCATTCAGACAGCCAAAATCGGCGATTTTGTTAATGCAACGCCCCTTCTGGCCTGGCTGCAAAAAAGCGACGTGCTCATCAGTCGCGGCGTAGGCGCGCTGGCGAAGAATGATGAGACAATCGAAGAGATTTTTTTTATCGAGCAGCATAAGCGTAACCTGTGGCGAAAGCTGCTCTTTGCCTGCAGGATCATGAACCGCTATGACAACGTCTATCTCCTGCAACCCAACAGCGTAAATCTCTTTTTCGCCTCCGTGTGCAATGCTAAAAACAAGCAATTTTTGAGCACTTACACGCGCAGGTGGTATCACGGTATTTTCTATGCAACGGCAGACGGTACGGTTGAGCACGAAAAGAAGACGCTGTCCGTCACGAACTATCTTAAGCTGGCGGATCGCTCGCTGACCTGGAAAGA
The DNA here is from genome assembly GCF_039718975.1 of Enterobacter chuandaensis. NCBI lineage: Bacteria > Pseudomonadati > Pseudomonadota > Gammaproteobacteria > Enterobacterales > Enterobacteriaceae > Enterobacter > Enterobacter chuandaensis. The sequence goes on along the minus strand of NZ_CP097173.1, from coordinate 125,575 downwards.
CTCTCCCAAGCATGCCACAAAGCCACTGTTTAAACCCGCAACCTATCCGGCTATTCTTGATAAACCCGGCGTTATCCGCATTGGCATCAGTATCGCCGCAGGGAATAAAGCGAAAACCGTTCCACCGGGCATCTGGAAACGGATTGCCGATCGCCTCGCCGACCTGCCCTGCGAGTTTTACGTGTTTGGCGCGCCAAATGAACAATCATGGATGGACGATATCACCCGCGCTTACGGTGAGTTGCCCAACTTTATTAATCTTATTGGCAAGCTCTCGCTGGAAGAACTTCCGTGGGCCATTTCTAAGATGGACTGCTATATCGCGTCTGACTCCGGAAATGTCTATATTGCCGATGCAGTGGGCGTGCCGGTCGTCTTACTGTTCGGCCCGTGCTGTCACTACGAGCAGCGCCCGCTTGGCAACGTGTTGCTGATAGGCAACGATGACAACATTTGCTCGTATGTTTTTGAAACTCGTTATTACTTCTCACAAAGCCGGGAAGAGCTCTTCGCGGTAACAGATGAATCGCTGGACGAACTCAAATATTTCATTTGCGGGCTGCCAACAGCAAATTCTGCCTTTGATGCGCAGGGAAACTAATTACTATGGCTTTTCTCAGCATCATTATTGCCGTACATAATGCCGAAAACACGCTTCACGCCACGCTGGAAAGCCTGCAAAACGCGATAGAGAATGCAGGCGATGATGTAGAAATCATTATCTTTAATGACAGTTCCGATGATGCCACTCAGGATATCATTGATACGTGGTTACCAAAGCTTCCGAATGCGCAATCCCGATACGTTGAGTACCGTAACGTAGGACATGTTCGAAACGGCGCGGTCTCTCTGGCATCAGGCGAATACATTACGATGCTGGATAGCGATGACCTGTTGAAACCAGGCAGCATCCGGGACGCCGTCGCATTCCTGAAAGCAGAGCGGCCTGATATGCTGCTGACGCGCCTGCTGGAAATACGGGACATGCGGAAAATCACCTCCGACTGGCAGGGATTCACGCCTGCCATATTGTCGCAAAGCGATGCAATAAAGCGTTTCCTGCAGCACAAAGATTTTCAGGCGCATCTCATCGGGCAATTCGTGCATCGCAAACTTTATGCACGCAATCCGATCCCTTCAATGGTTTGTTATGAGGATTTCGCGGTATTTCCCGGCATGCTGATGCAAGCGGGTAAAATATTCTACCAGCGTCAGGGGCACTATTATTACATCAAACGCAGCGACAGTTTATCGAGCCGTCTCGACGCCGGTAAAATCACTACGCTCGTTGAATGTACGTTACAGATGGAAAAAACATTCCCGCGCTCGTTTAAGCATCTTGTTAATTGCCACTGGTTTGATATCTACAGTAACCATCGGCAACATCTGACCGACCCGCAGCTCATACTGGTTAAGCAGCGGGTAAACGCACTTTATTCTTTCTCTTTCTTCCTCTCCGGAGATGTACGTTTCAGCTACAAAAAAAGGGTCATTGAGGCATTATGGAAAAAGTAAAACTGCGGCTCTATCAGCTGACGCTGATTTTGAGCCTCATTTCGTTTGCACTGGCGCTGGTGAGCTCAGGTAAACAACGTGAATTTTTCTATATTGCGGTTTATGCCAGCATTATCGGCTTAGCTTGCGAATATAAAAAAATCACCCTGTGCCCCTTTTCAATCGCGCTCCCCATATTGCTGATTGGGTTGCTCAATCTTGTCTGGTATATGGTGTACGAATATCATAGCGAAGGTTTAAACGCTTACAGCGATTATCTGGGTGCCAGTAAGAAACTGATCTTAGCGAGCGTTCTCGTTTTCTATCTTGACCGCTTTAAAACTTACGTCGATAAACGCGCTTTCCAGAAGTACTTCCTGTACGCGGCAGGTGCAGGGTTTGTCCTCGCCACGGGATATGGCTTGTGGCAGGCGACGCAGGGTGTAGATCGTGTTGAGATGGCCATAAATCGTCCTACCGTATCGGCCTATGTTTACTCTGTTCTGTCGCTGGCGTTGGTATACAGTCTTTATCTTCAAAAAAACAGAAAACTGTATGTGGTAGCGGGTTTCACCGTATTAATTTCCTGGTTCGTCATTCTTTTGACGGGGACGCGTGCTGCAATGGGGCTGTATTTGCTTCTGGCGATTGTGCTAACGCTTTACCACTTCAGAAGAATTCATCTTAAATCGATGCTCATTTTCTTATGTGTTGTGGCGGGCATTATTATCGTTAGCTACAAGCCGTTGATCTCGCCAAAAATAGATCAAACGCAGATGGAAGTAGAGCGCTACCAACAAGGCTATGACGCCACGTCACTCGGCGCGCGTTTTTCCATGTGGATTGTTGGTATTCAGAACGGACTTGCCCACCCACTGGGACAATCAATTGAAGAGCGAGAGGTATGGACGCAGCGTTATATTCAAGAGGGGCATCCCCACCTCGTCTCGGCGCTGCAGTATATTAGGATACATCTGCACAACGAATTCATCGAAAAATACTCCCTGCAGGGGCTTCCGGGTCTGGCGATATTACTCTTTTTCTTCGTTTCGATGATCGCGTACGCGCTGAAGAACAGAAATGGCCTGCTGCTATCGACCATGCTGCTTTTATTACTTTATGGCCTGACGGACGTTATTTTACTGAGCTCAGAAGCCCTAATCTTCTTTGTCACCGTGTTTGCACTGAGCACACCGTTCTCGCAAACCAGACAACATCACTAAGCGATAATGCCCGCCTGGCGGGCATTATTTTTTCTTGTATTGATAAAACTCCGCCAGCGTCATCCCTGTCGTCTTATCGGATAGCCAGCTAAAAAGCGCTTCTAAATCCTGATATAACCCTTCAATCGCCGCTTCGTCTTTAAACGTAGGACTTCCACCCGGCATAAATTCAGACGAGTGAAGCATAAACTCCACATAATCCTGCCCCTGCGACAGGCATTGCTGCGCCACCTGAATCATCTGCGAGGCATTGCCACCGGTCGGTCGTAGCCAGTTCACGGAGGGCGAACGATATTTACCGCGAAGCCGATCGTATCCCTGTTTGATCGTATTCAGCCAGGCCGGATGTTTATACTGAATGCTCATCGGCACTTCGAGTAAGGGGCTATTGCCTGCCCGGGAAATCGTATCCAAATCCATAAAATAGGCATGGTCGGGGAAATGCTGATAATCCGTTCCGCCATTCCCCTGCGGGGCGCCTTTCGCGTTGCGCCAGTTCACGCGCGGCGTCACGGAGCAATCAACCTGGTAGCCCAGCTCAACGAGCAATTTTGCATAGCGGCTATCAAATGACCAACGACCGGCGCGGTGGCTCAGCATTTTGGTCTGGAATGTCTCTTCCAGCAGACGGGTCATGTACAGCACTTTCTCACGCATCATCTCGTCTGAAAATTCAATCAGATAAGGTTGCCAGCGCCAGTCATCTCCCGTGAGATCGTGCTCAGGGGGGCTATTCCATGCGTGAAGGTGCATTCCCACCTCCCCCTGACCACGGGCGATCACGTCCCTTGCGAATTCGATGAAAACGGGCTCGATCGCCATCTCATAGTTTGTCAGCCAGACGGGCTTAAAACCAAAACGCTCACACAGGGTCTGGAACCGGGCCAGATAGCGCGCGTTTTCCGTTTTAATGACGCGGTGGTTCTGCCAGAGATTATCGCCCTCAGTATCAATCGTGATGATAAACGCTGGTTTTTTCATAATGAGTCCGCAAGACAGGGAAGTTAGCGCTATGTTACGCACTCTCCAAAGCCTGAGTAAACCCTTCCTGGGAAATTCCTGAGATTATGGAGAAAGAGTGCAAGTCGCTATCAGGTCTATTAGAATTGCCAACAGTACAACGCCGATAAGATGATGATGAATAACTTACCTGACACGCCTGATTTGCGCATTTTACTTATCAAACTCCGCCATCACGGCGATATGTTGCTGACCACTCCCGTCATTGATTCATTACGTCAAAAATGGCCGCAGGCACAGATTGATGTGCTGTTGTATGAAGAAACCCGCGATATGCTCGCTGCGCACCCGGCGATCGGTACTGTTTACGGGATCGATCGTAAATGGAAGCAGCTGGGCACGCTGAAACATCTGCAAAAAGAGTGGCAGTTGCTCAGCACGTTACGAAAACAGCACTATCACCTGGTGATCAATCTTGCCGATCAGTGGCGCAGCGCTATCGTCACCCGTTTCACCGGTGCGCCGGTTCGACTTGGCTTCGCTTTTAACAAGCGCAACAACGCATTCTGGCGGTTTTGCCATAGCGATTTGGTCTCTGTGGCCGGTCACAACACGCTACACACTGTCGAACAGAACCTCGCCATTTTGTCGCCATTACCGGTAACCGCTCAACCTGCTGTGACCATGGCCTACCGTGCCGAAGACTGGCACGACGCTCATCAAAAGCTGAGGCAAAACGGTGTGGGCGACAACTACATCGTGATTCAGCCTACGTCGCGCTGGTTCTTTAAATGCTGGGACGAAGGCAAAATGGCGCAAACCATCACCGCGCTGCAGCAGGATGGTCACACTATCGTACTCACGGCCGGGCCGGATAAAAAAGAGCTGGCGATGATCGAACGCATTCTCGCCACCTCACCGAAGACGGGAGTCGTCTCGCTGGCGGGCCAGCTCACGTTGCGCCAGCTGGCCTCACTTATCGATCACGCGCGTCTTTTTATTGGCGTTGACTCCGTTCCAATGCATATGGCCGCCGCGCTGCAGACGCCCTGCGTGGCGCTGTTTGGTCCTTCCAAACTGACGTTTTGGTCTCCATGGCAAGTCAACGGTGAAGTCATCTGGGCTGGCGACTACGGCCCCCTCCCCGATCCCGACGCTATTGATACCAAAACGAAAGAACGCTATCTCGACGCCATTCCTGTTGATGCTGTCGTCTCCGCTGCAAGGAGATATTTGCCATGAAACACCATCGTCTGGCGATTGTTCGCCAAAAATATCGCCCTGATGGCGGAGCGGAGCGCTTCGTTTCACGTGCGCTCACCGCGTTGAGCAACCAGAATCTTGAACTCAACGTCATTACGCGTGAGTGGCAGGGCGAGAAGCAGGACGACTGGCATATCCATATTTGCGACCCACGCAAATGGGGCCGAATTAGCCGCGAGCGCGGGTTTGCCCATGCTGCCCGTGCGCTGTGGCAGCAACAGCAGTTTGATATTGTGCAAAGCCACGAGCGAATTCCGGGCTGCGACATTTACCGCGCTGGCGATGGCGTCCATCGACGCTGGCTGCTGCAGCGCGCGCGCATTCTGCCCGCCTGGCGCGCGAAAATGCTGATGGTCGACCGCTATCACCGCTACGTGATGCACGCCGAACGTGAAATGTACCAGGCGCCCGAGTTGAAAGCGGTTATTTGTAATGCGGAGATGATCAAACGCGAAATCGTAGAAGACTTTGATATTGACGCAAAAAAAATACATGTGATTTATAATTCAATAGATTCCACCCGTTTCGTTCCGGTTGAAGAGGCACAGCGTATTACACTACGTCAGCAGTTTGGCTTGCCAGCCGATGCCGTAATATTTTGCTTCGTTGGGTCAGGGTTTGAACGAAAAGGCCTGGCCAGCGCTATACGCGCTATCGCAGGCACAGCAGCCTGGCTGATTGTGGTGGGACAGGATAAAGCAGAAAGCCGTTATCGCGACCTCGCCCGCTCATTAGGCTGCGAAGGTCAAATCCGCTTCCTGGGGGTGCAAAAAGAGACGCTGCCTTTTTATCAGCTATCCGATGGTTTACTGCTGCCAACGCTGTATGATCCCTTTCCAAACGTCATTCTTGAAGCGATGGCCTGCGGATTGCCCGTCATTACTTCAGAAAGTTGTGGAGGTGCCGAATTTATTCAGCAAGGCCGGAACGGATTTTATTGTGACGCACTTGATATCCACACATTGAAGGAAGCGATTGCTGCAACCCCTTCTCTGGGAAAAAATAACAATATGGGGCAAGCGGCACGTGAACGTGTTAAAGACGCCACCCCTGAAAAACTGTCAAGTCAGCTTATTACGCTTTATCAAAAATTACTGGATTAAAAATGCGCATCCTAATGATTATTGATGGTTTACCCGGTGGGGGAGCTGAAAAAACGGTTCTTACACTTTCCAGTGGATTAACAGAGATGGGGCATCAGGTCTCTCTCTTCTCTCTGCGGAAAGTGTGCGACTACGCCATCCCGGAAGGCATCGATTATCAGGTCGTTCAGGATACCTGCAAAAAACCGTGGCGAAAGCTGACGGAGATCCCACGCCGCGCCCGTCTGCTGGATCAGGCAATTGAGCGGGCTGAACGCAGTGGAAAATTTGACGTGGTGTTCTCTCACCTGCACAAAACGGACCGCATTGTGGCGCACTGCCGCGCGCTGGAGCGTGATAAAGTCTGGTTCTGCGTGCATGGCATGTTCTCGTTCTCTTATCTTCGCCATCGCAGCGGGCTTTCACGCTGGTTTAAACACCTTAAAATTCGTCATACCTACGAAAACCGAAACGTTGTCGCCGTCTCCGGCGCCGTGTTGAAAGATCTTTCAGAGACGCTGGCCCTCAAGCTTCGGCGCCAGGCGGTTATCCACAATCCTTTCGATATCCCTGAAATTCAGCGTCTGGCAGGTGCTCCCTTTGAGATGCAAGGGGAGGATTACATCATCCACGTAGGCCGCTTCCATGAACACAAGCGTCACGACCGCCTTTTACGCGCGTTCGCGCTGAGTCAGCTTGACACTACGCTTGTCATGATGGGCAATGGTTCCGACGCCAAAATTCAAAAGCTCAAACAGCTTGCCCGCGACTTGGGTATTGAAAATAAAACGGTTTTCCGTCCCTTCGACGCCAACCCTTACCCCTGGATAAAAGGGGCACGCCTCTTAGTGTTAAGTTCTGACTGCGAAGGTTTTGGTAATGTGCTGGTGGAATCCATTATCTGCCAGACGCCACCGGTCAGTACCAATTGCCCCGGCGGCCCCGCAGAAATCCTCACCGGATCCTTAGCGCGCGGGCTGGCAGAGCTAGATGACGCGTCACTGGCAAAAACGCTGGTGGACATTTATACCGCCCCACCGGTCGTTGGCGATGCAACGATTGCGTCGTTCGGTATTAATGCCATTTGCCAGCAATACATTGCTTTGGTCGACAATCAAAAATAATCAGGTTTCTTATGCAAAATTCAGCGCCATTGTTAAGCGTGGTGGTTGCCGTATATAACGGCGAAGCTTTTCTGGATCAGTTCTTTACCTGCCTTGTGAATCAACGCATCGACAGCATGGAAGTCATCATTGTTAATGACGGCTCGACTGACCGCTCGCTGCAGATCGTCGAAAGCTGGCGTGAAAAACTGCCGCAGCTGCAGGTGATTGAACAGCAAAACCAGGGCGTTTCCATCGCGCGTAATACCGGCCTGGCCGTTGCAACTGGTCAATATCTCTCTTTCCCGGATATTGATGACGTCTTCAAACCAGGCATGTACCAGCGTCTGCTGGATATGGCCGTTACGCAGGATCTGGATGTCGCCACCTGCAACGGCAACTACGTCTGGGAAAATGATAAGAAACCATCTCGTCCTATCTTCCCTGAGGATAAACTCGCCTCGACGGGCGTTATGACGGGCCCGGCATGGCTAAAAATGGCGCTGGATTCGCGTAAATTCCTGCACGTGACCTGGCTTAATATCTACCGCCACGATTTTATCCGTAAGCACCGTTTCCATTTCGAACCCGGCCTGCGCCATCAGGATATCCCGTGGACCACCGAAGTGTTGCTTGCCGCAGAGCGCGTTCAGTACACCAGCGAACGCTTTTATGACTACTACATTCACTCTGCCTCGGTATCGCACATGCCGGATAATGACGACACGCTGATTCGCTCCGCGCGCCATTACATGAAAATCCTGCAGATGCTTGATGCCATTAACCAGCGTTACCCGGATAAAGTGAAAAATATCCCCGCCTGCCACTGGCAAATCGCCAAAGAGGGGCTCGGGATCATTCATACCTTCGACAACATGAAGGATAAGACGAAGAAAACAATGATTATCAAAGAGTTCTTCGATACCGGGATCTGGAAGCTTATCTGGAAAAGTGCCAAAAGCCCGCGTTTGCGCTGGCGCCTGGGCCGACGCTACTTCCGTTTAAAACGGTATCTGGCATAAGAGATAGCTTTACCTGGCTTAAATGCTTAGAATTTGCCCGCCGAAACTAAAAAGACGGATAATCGCTTGGAATTGTTGTATACCGCCCTGCTCTATATCATTCAGCCACTGGTGTGGCTGAGACTGTTGCTTCGTAGCCGTAAAGCGCCTGCGTATCGTAAACGCTGGGCTGAACGCTATGGCTTTTGCCGCAATAAAGTCGCCCCGGACGGTATTTTGCTCCATTCCGTTTCTGTCGGTGAAACGCTGGCGGCAATCCCGCTGGTTCGCGCCCTGCGTCACCGCTACCCATCTCTGCCGATAACCGTCACCACCATGACGCCAACCGGCTCAGAGCGCGCGTTATCCGCATTTGGTAAAGACGTGCATCACGTCTATCTGCCTTACGATCTGCCCTGCGCCATGAATCGTTTCCTGAACACCGTTCGCCCGAAGCTGGTGATCGTGATGGAAACCGAACTGTGGCCGAACATGATTTCCGCTCTGCATGCCCGTAAAATTCCGCTGGTGATTGCCAACGCGCGCCTGTCTGAGCGTTCGGCGAAGGGCTACGGCAAGCTGGGCAAATTTATGCGTCGTCTGCTAAGCAAAATCACACTGATTGCCGCGCAAAATGAAGAAGACGCGGCGCGTTTTATCGCGCTGGGCCTGAAACGCAATCAGCTTGCCGTAACCGGCAGCCTGAAATTCGATATTTCCGTGACCCCTGAACTGGCTGCCCGCGCCATCACGCTGCGTCGCCAGTGGGCGCCGCGTCGTCAGGTCTGGATTGCGACCAGTACTCACGACGGCGAAGAGGCGATTATCCTCCAGGCTCACCGTAAGCTGCTGGAAACATTCCCGGATTTACTGCTGATTCTGGTTCCCCGCCATCCTGAGCGTTTTAAAGATGCCCGTGAAATGGTGCAGAAAGGCGGCTTCAGCTTCACGCTGCGCAGCAGCGGAGAGATCCCCTCCGGCAGCACTCAGGTAGTGATTGGCGATACGATGGGCGAGTTGATGTTGCTCTACGGCATTGCTGACCTCGCGTTTGTCGGCGGCAGCCTTGTCGAGCGCGGCGGTCATAACCCGCTGGAACCCGCAGCACACGCCATTCCGGTGCTGATGGGCCCACACACGTTTAACTTCAAAGATATCTGCGCGAAATTGCAGCAGGCCGATGGTTTAATTACCGTGACCGATGCGGATTCGGTCGTCAAAGAGGTATCGACCCTTCTGACGGACGAAGATTACCGCCTGTGGTACGGTCGCCACGCCGTCGAAGTCTTGCATCAGAATCAGGGCGCACTCACCCGTCTGCTGCAGCTTCTGCAACCTTATCTGCCTCAGCGGAGCCACTAATGTCAACGCGTCTGTCGGTCGTGATGATCGCCAAAAACGCCGCCGACCTGCTTCCGGACTGCCTGGCCTCCGTCGCCTGGGCCGACGAAATTGTTATCCTCGACTCCGGAAGCACGGACAACACGGTGGACGTTGCCCGGGCAGCGGGTGCAAAAGTCTTTACCGATACTGACTGGCAAGGCTATGGCATCCAGCGCCAGCGCGCACAGGGGTATGCCACCGGTGATTATGTGCTGATGCTCGACACCGACGAACGCATCACGCCGGAGCTTCAGCAAGCCATTCAGGCCGTACTCACCGCTCCTCAGCCTGGCGCGGTCTACAGCATTGCGCGTCGTAACTACTTCCTTGGCCGCTTCATGCGCCACAGCGGCTGGTATCCCGACCGCGTGATGCGCCTCTACGAGCGCGAGCGCTATCAGTACAACGACAACCTGGTCCATGAGTCACTGGCCTGCGACAGCGCCCGGGTCATCCCCCTGACGGGTGATTTGCTGCACCTGACCTGCCGGGATTTCGCGAGCTTCCAGCAAAAGCAGCTCAACTATGCCACCGCATGGGCGCAGGAGCGTCACCAGCGCGGCAAGAAGGCTTCGCTGACGGGTATCTTCACCCATACGCTGGGGGCGTTCCTGAAAACGCTGCTGCTGCGCGGCGGCGTGCTGGACGGTAAGCAGGGCTGGTTACTCGCGGTAGTGAATGCCCAGTATACTTTCAACAAATACACCGAGCTGTGGGCGCTCTGCCGCGGCTACTCAGAGAAAACGTGAGCCATGAGCACAAAAGCGATTTATCCGGGTACCTTCGATCCGATCACTAACGGTCATCTTGATATCATTACCCGTGCGGCGAGCATGTTCGACAAGGTGATTCTGGCGATTGCCGCCAGCCCCAGCAAAAAACCGATGTTTGATCTCAACGAGCGCGTGGCGCTTGCCACCGATGCGATTGCGCACCTGCCGAATGTTGAAGTCGTCGGGTTCAGCGACCTGATGGCGAACTTTGCTCGCACCCAGCAGGCCAATATTCTGATTCGTGGTCTCCGCGCGGTGGCAGATTTCGAGTATGAAATGCAGCTGGCGCACATGAACCGCCACCTGATGCCGGAGCTGGAAAGCGTATTCCTGATGCCGTCAAAAGAGTGGTCGTTTATCTCGTCCACGCTGGTGAAAGAGGTGGCGCGCCATCACGGGGACGTTACCCATTTCCTGCCGAATAACGTCCACCAGGCGCTGATGGAAAAGCTAAAGTAGCCCTATTTCTGACACTGACGGCAGTAGAAGGTGGCGCGCTGGGCGTGCTTCGCGGCAACGATCGGCGTCCCGCATACCCGGCATGGCTCACCTTTACGGCCATACACCTGCAGCTCCTGGGCAAAATAGCCCGGTTTACCGTCGCTTTGCAGGAAGTCCTTCAGCGTCGTCCCGCCCTGCTCGATAGAGCGCAGCAGTACCGCTTTAATGACCCGAACCAGCAGCTCACACTCCTGCGCGGACAGCGACGAGGCCAACCGATCGGGATGGATCCCGGCCGCAAACAGCGATTCACTGGCGTAAATATTCCCCACGCCGACCACCAGCTTGTTATCCATCAGCCAGGGCTTAATCGGGGTCTTTTTCTTCGCGCACTTCTCTTTCAGGTATTCCGCGTTAAACGCGTCTGAGAGTGGTTCAGGCCCGAGATGCGCCAGCACGTTGTGTCCGTCGAGCTCCTTCGTCCACAGCCACGCGCCAAAACGCCTTGGATCGGTGTAACGCAGCACTTTGCCGTTGCTCATCACCAGATCGACGTGGTCGTGCTTTTCCGCAGGCAGTTCTTCAGTGAGGATGCGCAGGCTCCCCGACATCCCAAGATGGATAATAATCCAGCCGTCAGGTAGCTCCAGCAGCAGGTATTTCGCGCGGCGCTGCACGCTAAGGACGGGTTTGTCGCTTAACGCGTGGATCTCATCGGACACCGGCCAGCGCAGTCGCCCATTGCGAACGACAGCATGAAGAATAGTCGCGCCGACCAGATGGGGCTCAATGCCGCGACGGCTGGTCTCTACCTCAGGTAATTCAGGCATGGTTCCTCCGTTGAGATGCAGAATGCAAAAAACCCCGCAGTTGCGGGGTTTTTCAATACAAGGAGGCTAAAATTATTTGATTTTAGCTTCTTTGTACAGTACGTGCTGGCGTACAACTGGATCGAATTTTTTCAGTTCCAGTTTTTCCGGCTTAGTACGTTTGTTCTTCGTGGTGGTGTAGAAGTGACCTGTACCAGCAGAAGAAACCAGCTTGATTTTCTCGCGAATACCTTTAGCCATGATTTATTTCCTCTTTAAGTACTTAGTACTTTTCGCCACGGGCACGCAGTTCAGACAGAACTGTATCGATGCCTTTCTTATCGATTACACGCATACCTTTAGCAGATACGCGCAGGGTGACAAAACGCTTCTCGCTCTCAACCCAGAAACGGTGAGAGTGCAGGTTCGGCAGGAAACGGCGTTTAGTCGCGTTCAGTGCGTGGGAACGGTTGTTACCGGTCACCGGACGCTTGCCAGTAACTTGGCAGACTCGGGACATGTCTATTCTCCAAAAATCAAATTAGCTCGAGCTTCGTATGGGGTATCGGCGCCTCGTCAGGCTTTACAGCCCGGTCATCGCGTAGTTCTAAGTGAACTCTCGATTGCCAGGCCCAAATGCCAAACCCGAGATTCTCAAAGGTGGCGTAGTATACGCTGACTCGGCGGTGTGCTCAAGTCCCGAACAGACAAAGATCCCGATGGATCGCCAGAAATAGCCTAAATCCAGCCATGTTCGGCAAAAGAAATGTACTCTCCGCGGCCAATTATCAAATGGTCCAGCACACGAATGTCCATGAATTGACAGCATTTGATAATGCGTTCGGTGATTTCTTTGTCAGCTCTGCTCGGTTCTGCACAGCCAGAGGGGTGATTATGCGCGAGGATCACGCCCGCTGCATTCACTTTTATCGCTTCACGCACAATTTCACGCGGATGTACCTCAACGTGGCTCAGTGTACCTGAAAACAGGCGGCTGTGCTTCAGTACCCGGTTCCTGTTGTCGAGAAAGATCACCATAAAGATCTCGCGTTCGACATCGGTTAACTGGCTTTGCAGGAATTCACGCGTCATCGCGGGTGTCAGGATAGGATCTTCCATCTCCATGCGGACGTTGTAAAAACGGCGGGCAAGTTCAGCAATGCCCCTCAACTGGGCATATTTCGCCACGCCAATTCCTTCAACGTTTTTAAATTGCACCAGTTCGGCGGTCAGCAAACCATACAGTGAACCGAAATGCGCAATCAGCTCTTTTGCCAGCGTAAAGACCGTTTTTCCCGGTGTCCCGGTCCGCAAAAAGAGCGCCAGCAACTCGTCATCTTTTAACAACGTGACGCCATAGCGCAGCATTTTTTCACGCGGCAATAGCAGTTCATCCTCTTCTTCCATGCTCTTTCTCCCTGTGTTTATTCACATGCTGCCACAGCAGGATCGGGGACTCGACGGCGACGTTACGTTCTTGCGTAGCGCCTCGCAAAGTGACCAAAGGACATCATCACCCCGTTTTAGGGATTGTGATAAAATGCCCGCTCTCTGGTGAAACCCAACAGGAAAGAATCATGATGAGCCTGGCCGGTAAAAAAATCGTTCTTGGCGTAAGTGGCGGTATTGCCGCCTATAAAGCGCCGGAGCTGGTGCGTCGTCTGCGTGAGCGCGGGGCGGATGTGCGGGTCGCGATAACGGAAGGCGGTAAAGCCTTTATCACCCCTCTGAGCCTGCAGGCGGTTTCAGGTTACCCGGTATCTGACAGCCTGCTCGATCCCGCAGCCGAAGCCGCGATGGGCCACATTGAGCTGGGTAAATGGGCAGACCTGGTTATTCTTGCCCCTGCCACGGCAGATTTAATTGCCCGCGTGGCGGCCGGAATGGCGAACGATCTGGTTTCGACCATTTGTCTCGCAACGCCAGCACCCGTCGCCGTCGTGCCGGCCATGAACCAGCAGATGTACCGCAACGCTGCCACCCAGCACAACCTGGAGACACTGGCCTCGCGCGGCCTGCTTATCTGGGGCCCGGACAGCGGCAGCCAGGCCTGCGGCGACGTTGGCCCGGGGCGTATGCTCGACCCTCTGACGATTGTCGATATGGCCGCCGCCCATTTCTCGCCTGTCAACGACCTGCAACATCTCAACATCATGATTACCGCGGGCCCGACGCGCGAGCCGCTGGACCCGGTGCGTTACATCACCAACCACAGTTCCGGTAAAATGGGCTTTGCAATTGCTGCCGCAGCGGCAAAACGCGGTGCTAACGTCACGCTGGTCAGCGGCCCGGTTTCGTTACCTACGCCACCTTTTGTGCAGCGTATTAATGTGACCACCGCGCTGGAGATGGAAGCCACCGTGCAGGCCCATGCGCAAAGTCAGCAGATTTTTATCGGCTGTGCGGCCGTGGCAGACTATCGCGCCGAGACCATCGCCGAGTCGAAAATCAAAAAGCAAGGCGATGAATTAACACTGAAAATGGTGAAAAACCCGGACATCGTTGCTGGTGTCGCCGCATTAAAAAGCCATCGTCCTTACGTTGTTGGGTTTGCCGCAGAAACGAATAATGTGGAAGAATATGCCCGGCAAAAACGTACCCGCAAAAACCTCGATTTAATTTGCGCGAACGACGTATCGCTGGCCACGCAAGGATTTAACAGCGACAGCAACGCACTGCACCTTTTCTGGCAGGATGGAGATAAAATCTTACCGCTTGAGCGCAAGGAACTCCTGGGCCAACAATTACTGGACGAGATCGTTACCCGTTATGATGAAAAAAATCGACGTTAAGATTCTGGACCCGCGTGTTGGTGAGCAATTCCCGCTGCCAACCTATGCCACCTCCGGCTCTGCTGGACTTGACCTGCGCGCCTGTCTCGATGACGCCGTAGAACTGGCTCCGGGTGCTACTACCCTGATCCCGACTGGCCTTGCGATCCACATTGCTGACCCGTCTCTGGCAGCAGTAATCCTGCCGCGCTCTGGCCTGGGACATAAGCACGGCGTTGTACTGGGTAACCTGGTCGGCCTGATCGACTCCGACTACCAGGGTCAGCTGATGGTGTCCGTCTGGAACCGTGGTCAGGACAGTTTCACCATTGAACCCGGCGAGCGTATCGCGCAGATGGTCTTTGTACCGGTGGTTCAGGCAGAATTTAACCTGGTGGCAGACTTTGATGCCACCGACCGTGGCGAAGGCGGCTTCGGCCATTCCGGGCGCAAATAACCGCCCGACATATACGTATCTCGCAGCGCCATAATGCAATAACAAACCGCAAACGTCAGTTTGCGGTCGCTGTGTGGATGCCAGCCTGGCAAGTGCTTATTTTCAGGGGTATTTTGTAACATGGCAGAAAAACAAACCGCGAAAAGGAATCGTCGCGAAGAAATACTTCAATCTCTGGCTCTGATGCTTGAATCCAGCGATGGCAGTCAACGCATCACCACCGCCAAACTGGCCGCCTCTGTGGGCGTGTCTGAGGCGGCGCTGTACCGTCATTTTCCGAGCAAAACCCGGATGTTCGACAGCCTGATCGAGTTTATCGAAGACAGCCTGATCACGCGCATCAACCTGATTTTGAAAGACGAAAAAGACACCACCGCGCGTCTGCGTCTGATTGTGCTGTTAATTCTGGGCTTTGGGGAACGCAATCCGGGTTTAACCCGTATCCTGACCGGCCACGCACTGATGTTTGAGCAGGACAGGCTGCAGGGCCGCATCAATCAGCTTTTCGAACGTATTGAAGCGCAGTTGCGCCAGGTACTGCGCGAGAAGAAAATGCGTGAAGGCGAAGGATACAGCATTGATGAAACGCTGCTGGCAAGCCAGATACTGGCGTTTTGTGAAGGCATGCTCTCCCGCTTCGTGCGCAGCGAATTCAAATACCGTCCAACGGACGATTTTGACGCCCGCTGGCCGTTAGTGGCTGCTCAGTTGCAGTAATCCGTAAGCCCGGTAAGCGTCGCGCCACCGGGCAATTTAACTACACCCCGAACTCTTCCCGGTACGCACGTACCGCCGCCAGATGGTCCGCCATCTCTGGCTTCTCTTCCAGATACGCAATCAGGTCTTTCAGGGTGATGATGGAAGTCACTTTGCAGGCGTAATCACGCTCGACTTCCTGAATAGCGGAAATGTCGCCGCGGCCACGCTCCTGACGATCCAGAGAAATCAGCACACCGGCTAGCGTCGCACCGTTGGCCTGGATAATCTCCATCGACTCACGGATCGCCGTGCCTGCGGTAATCACATCGTCCACCAGCATGACGCGGCCCTGCAGCGCGCTGCCGACCAGATTCCCGCCTTCCCCGTGGGTTTTAGCCTCTTTGCGGTTAAAGCAGTAGGGCACATCGCGGTCATGGTGTTCCGCCAGCGCCACCGCAGTGGTGGTCGCAATCGGAATGCCTTTGTAGGCCGGGCCAAACAGCAGGTCAAAATCAATCCCGGAATCCACCAGCGCTTCGGCATAGAAACGGCCTAACAGTGCCAGATCGCGCCCGGTATTAAACAGCCCGGCGTTGAAGAAATAGGGGCTCTTACGCCCGGATTTCAGCGTAAACTCGCCAAACTTAAGCACCTGTTTGTTAAGCGCAAACTCAATAAACTGGCGCTGATACGATTTCATGGATTTGCTCCTTTGGTTTTTCTGTCTTACAGGCAAAAAAAAGGCGACTCATTGGTCGCCTTTAAAATCAATTTTCTAACGCCGCTTTCTGCGTCGTTACAATGGATTCGATTCCCCCTCGGGCCAATGCCAGCAGGGAGAGAAGCTCTTCATGGGTGAACGGCTCGCCTTCTGCCGTGCCCTGCACCTCAATGATGCGACCATCTTCGGTCATCACCACATTCATGTCGGTTTCGGCTGCGGAATCTTCAACGTATTCCAGATCGCAAAGCGCTTCGCCGTTAACGATACCAACAGAAACCGCCGCGACCATCCCTTTCATTGGGTTGGTTTTCAGCTTACCGGCCGCAACCAGCTTGTTCAGGGCATCGGCCAGCGCTACGCAGGCACCGGTAATGGACGCGGTACGCGTACCGCCATCAGCCTGAATGACGTCGCAATCGAGAGTGATGGTGAATTCGCCGAGGATTTTCAGGTCAACGGCGGCGCGCAGCGCACGCGCGATCAGACGCTGAATCTCCATGGTACGACCGCCCTGCTTACCCTTTGCCGCTTCACGGGCATTACGGGTATGCGTTGCGCGTGGCAGCATGCCGTACTCGGCGGTGATCCAGCCCTGGCCCTGACCTTTCAGGAAGCGCGGAACGCCTTCTTCGATGGAGGCGGTGCACAGCACTTTAGTGTCACCAAACTCAACCAGCACGGAGCCTTCAGCGTGTTTTGTATAGTTACGGGTCAGGGTGACGGGACGCACCTGGTTGGCGCTACGACCTGATGGACGCATGATGGATTCTCCGGCTTGAAACGAATGTGGCTGCGCATTATACGGATAAAGGACGCTTATTCCTATCCTGAGAAGCCCCCGAAAGCTATAATCCCCCCATCTCTCCTTTAAAAACGGGAATGTCTATGATCCGCAGTATGACCGCCTACGCCCGGCGTGAAATCAAGGGTAGCTGGGGTAGCGCTACCTGGGAAATGCGTTCGGTAAACCAGCGCTATCTGGAAACATATTTCCGTATGCCGGAACAGTTCCGCAGCCTTGAACCTGTGGTGCGCGAGCGTATCCGCACGCGTCTGACCCGCGGGAAAGTGGAATGCAACCTGCGCTTTGAGCCAGATGCCAGCGCGCAGGGCGAATTGATCCTCAACGAAAAGCTGGCGAAACAGCTCGTGAATGCGGCGAACTGGGTCAAAATGCAGAGTGATGAAGGCGAAATCAACCCGGTTGATATTCTGCGCTGGCCTGGCGTCATGGCCGCCGGTGAACAGGATCTGGATGCCATTGCGGCAGAAATCCTGGCAGCCCTCGACGGCACGCTGGATGATTTTATCGTTGCTCGTGAAACCGAAGGCCAGGCGCTTAAAGCGATGATTGAGCAGCGTCTTGAAGGCGTGAGCACCGAAGTAGCCAAAGTCCGCACCCATATGCCAGAAGTATTGCAATGGCAGCGCGAGCGCCTGGTCGCAAAGCTGGAAGAAGCAGAAGTTCAGCTGGAAAACACCCGTCTGGAACAAGAGCTGGTGCTGATGGCGCAGCGTATTGACGTCGCCGAAGAGCTGGATCGTCTGGAAGCGCACGTGAAAGAAACCTACAACATCCTGAAGAAGAAGGAAGCTGTAGGCCGCCGTCTGGACTTTATGATGCAGGAGTTCAACCGCGAGTCGAATACCCTGGCGTCTAAGTCTATCAATGCTGAAGTGACCAACTCAGCGATTGAACTCAAGGTTCTGATTGAGCAGATGCGCGAGCAGATCCAGAACATCGAATGATTTTGCATGCCGTCGCATAGAATCGCAAAAAACCAGTAACGCCCGCTAAATGCGGGCTTTTTTATTTTCATATCGTCGCATATGATTGCATAACATCGCGCAAACTCTTTGTACCCATGGTTGTACCCTAAGCAATTTCAGAGATCCATTTTGGGTACAAAGAACTAATCAATGTTCAGGTGAAACAATGGCCAAACTGACAGATATCCAGATAAAGGCATGGATTAAAGTGGGAGAACGCTTTGAAGGACGTTCAGACGGGAGCGGACTGTACCTACGTTACCGGGCAGGGGATAAAGTTCCTGTGTGGCGCTTCCGATACCAGTTTGCCGGTAAATCACGGGTAATGCTGATCGGCTCTTACGGCGAGATGTCGCTATCCAGAGCGCGGGAGACGGTCAGAGAACTGTCGGCACGAGTTGCCCTTGGGTTCGATGTCGCCGGGGAAAAGCAAGAACGTAAAGCGGCCGCTATCGAGAAAATGGAACAGGAGAAAAATGCTCTCCGGGTTTCAGAATTAGCAGCTGAGTATTTCGAACGGCAGATTCTGGGCCGCTGGAAACATCCGGATATACTGCGCCGCCGAATTGATAAGGACATAAACCCCAACATAGGCAACCTCAAGGTTGAAGACGTTCGCCCGCGCCACATCGACGATATGCTGCAAAAGATCGTCTCCCGTGGTGCGCCAACCATTGCCAACGATGTACTGCGCTGGACGCGCCGTATCTTCGATTATGGCATCAGGCGGCATATGCTTGAGGTCAATCCTACCGGTGCTTTTGAAATTGCTGACGCCGGCGGCCAGGAGAAAAGCCGCGAACGCTGGCTGACACGTGAGGAGCTTATCCAGTTTTTCCAGGCGATGCGTATGGCCAAAGGGTTTAGCCGGGAGAACGAACTCACGATGAAGCTGATACTGTGCCTGTGTTGCCGCAAAATGGAGCTGTGCGGCGCTCAGTGGGCCGAATTCGATTTAAGCGATGCAATATGGCACCTGCCAGCAGAACGCGCTAAAAACGGCGATGCGATAGATATTCCCCTGCCCCCACCAGCGGTGGGATGGCTGCGGGAGCTGCGGAGTATAGCGGGCAGTGAGAGTAAGTGGGTTCTGCCAGCACGGAAAATGCAGCACCGAATGATCCCCCACATTCAGGAAAGCACCCTCCCCGTGGCGCTGGCCAAAGTACGCCATGAAATGCCCGATGTACCAAACTTCACCATTCACGACTTCCGCCGCACCGCCCGTACCCACTTAGCAGCGCTGGGCGTCGATCCCGTAGTTGCCGAACGCTGCCTGAATCACCGAATCAAAGGTGTGGAGGGGATTTACAACAGACACCAGTACTTCGAGGAACGCCGGGCAGCGTTGGAGTTATGGGCCGGCCTACTGGTTTCCCTGGAGCAGGGAGAAAAATACAACGTTGTGCCTATGATTCGTGGTGCGTAATTCTCTCACATACGAGCTTTATTTTACCTGTTTCAGTTGTTTCATTGTTTCAATCATATATTTATTACGTTAAATCAGTATATTAAGTGAAACAACTGCTGAAACAGGTTTTCCCGTAGTTGTTTCACCCCCTGCCCGAAAAGATGCCAGCCCGCCCCCTCAGAAACTCCATAACGCATTGATTATAATCATCATCCAAATTTTGATGATGCGCCAAGCCCACACCCCCTAGAGGGATGACTTATGCAAAGAGATTATTTTTCTTCGGGATGTTTATTGCGGGGAGTATTTTTCTTCTGCGTTAAGCAGAGGCGGGGTCATTTGAATGAACCATCTTAGGAGTGCGCATAAACCGGCGTGAGTGTACCAGCACCGGGAGATCTTCCCGTTTCCTTTCCATAGCAAAACACCAGAACTCGATAAGCCTCTCCCCCGCCCGGTGCGCTGGCTCTGCGCCTGACTTCCAACCCAGAAGAGCCGATTTCGAAACCTCTATCTCGCTCGCCACTTTGGCCAGCGGTACCCCTGTCCGCGAAATATCTTCGATGATGCGAAACCAGTCGCAGCGGTAGGACACAACAACAGGCATAAACACACCACTGCAAGAGAATTATTTTCTATAAAAACTATAATAAAAAGGTTATTTTTTCTACATGAGTAGCCAGATTACCCTTGGAGAAATCATATGTGTACAGGACTTGAAGCCGTCGCCCTAAGCGCAACTGCATCAGCACTGGCAGCTGGTGGGGCGGTGTACAGCGGACAACAGCAAAAAAAAAATGGCGAACTATCAGGCCGCCCAGGCAGAAGCTGACGCCGACGCGTCAAAAGCCGCGGCGAAGGTTGAAGCCGAACGTATTCGTAAAGCGGGGCGTGAACAGGCCGCGGCGGCTAACGCCTCTCTGGCTTCATCCGGCGTCGAGACTGGCGAAGGTACCGCGCTGCGGATCACTTCCGGCATTACCGAAGATTCGGAGCAGGACGCCTACCAGACCATCCTAAACGGCGCGAACTCCGCTAGCCGATTACAGGCGCAGGCGCAGGCTGCGCGATTTAGCGGTAGTAATGCAGCGACTGCAGGCTATATAGACGCAGGTAGCTCTTTATTGGCTGGTGGAGCTAAAGCGTATAACGGCTGGGTAAAATGGAAAGATGGACAGAAATGATGTAACAGTAGATGGTAAGTATTGCCCATAAAATACAATCTCTTATCAATCTTGGATTGAACGCTATGAAAAAGCTATTTCTGCTAATCCTGTTCCTGCCGGCATTATGTTCCGCAAACCCGTCCAGGGAAAATGATCCCCGGTATCAGTATTATTCTTGTGTTAAAAGAGAATCATTAAAGTATTCCAAGAGCTCGGAATCTGCGGAAACGGCAGCTATAGCAGCAATTCAAAGCTGTAGATCATTCGAGACAAAAGCCGTTTATGCTGCTGGACCAGAACTTTCCCCTGTACAACAGCAAAAGATAAGAGCACTTTTTCAAGAGCAAACCAAACCTTTTGCTATAAAAATCATAATGGATGCCAGATTGGATCACGAAAATTCGCCCCCTGCGAGTAATTAGGGTAAGTGATTAACCCAGTTACGTTACGGTGGCAAGCGATGTTCTCGTAGCCTGCCACTCTGCTTTTGCTGCGTCTCTTCGTTTATCGATATGCTCCGCCAGTTCTTGCACGTGGATTACCCAGGCGGCTTTTTGGCTGTTCCCTATACGGTAGACGGGGAATGGTAGTAGGCCCGCCGCTGCTTTCTTGTTGGCAGTGGATGACGCCATTCCGAGATACTTCTCGGAAATATCAGCCAAAAGGATATTGGAGGTTTCGTACTCTGCCATTAAAAGAAGCATTGTATTCATATTTTCACCATGCATGCGCTCAGGATATTGATAATAACAAGGCCATGATGATGTGGCCTTGTTATTGTTACGGGTGGCGATGAATTATTAATTATTCATCTTGTGCAACCTTCCTTCTATTCACACCTCCATCGCTTAGCCATTTTTCGACGGCTCTGCGGCTAAATCTCGCAGGGTGCGTTAAAACCGGAGGCGGAAACCCATGCTTTTTAATTAAGTTGTATACGGCGCTTCGCTTTTTATCCAATAACTCAAAGAGTTCCTTGTCACTCATGTAATCACACTTCTGCACAATAAATCTCCTTTATGAATAATATGGTGGTCCCATTTGACCACCGGAGATATTACTAACATGAAGCCTCAGAACCTGTCTGACGACGATCTTCTAACCCCTGACGAAGTGTGCGAACTGCTGGGCGGGATTACTCAGAAAACGCTTTGCGCATGGAATATCCACCATCGACACCGAGCAACACTGGCGCCGATCAGGTTCTCCGCGAAGGTAGTGCGCTACGAACGCAGAAACGTGAAGGCGTTTATCGATAAATGCAGGAGTAGGTATTAAGATAGTATATGAAATCGTTCGGCATCCGTTGCATAGATGCGCGAAACCAAGACAACAAATCAACAAAAATGTGTTGATTTTATTTTAAAGCCTGTTAATCTAAAACTAGGCAAGCATAGCAACACGCTTGCTCACCAGTAATCAACGAGGATACAACCATGTTAACGCCGTTTGGTAAGACAGTAAGAAAAATGCGCATAGACCTAGGGATCACGCTGAAAAGCATGGCCGAGTCTATTGGCATGACCTCGTCTTATCTTTCAGCAATTGAAACTGGTAAAAGGGCGGTCACTAAACCCGTACTTGATAGCATCATTGGCTATCTCAATGCGGATGAAAAACAAAAAGAAAAGCTTATCAATGCGGCTCGTGACTCTCAGCAATCAGTAGAGATCAGCTTGTCAGGTAGGAACGGCCATGCTCGTGAGGTCGCAATTGCGTTTGCTCGCAGTTTCGATGAGTTAAGCGAAGAAGATTTCCGTAATTTACGTCAGATTTTGAATAAGAAAGTGCAGTAGGAGGCCACTTGAGCGGACAAGATTACCGTGTACCCCCGCAGAATCGTGAGTCAATACGCTCTCTGGTGAGAACGCTACGAACCACATTCGGCATCACAGGATTACAGTTTCCTATCATGGGGGTGATCGAGTTCGCATTACCCCGATTGATACCGGATTTCGAATTCCAAATTGGTGGAATGGAAGAGATGGGTGAGACACACGGGCTTACCTATCCCCAAGACCATTTACTGATCCTTCGCGAAGATATTTACGAAGGGGCATTAAACGGGGTGGGCCGTGATCGTATGACCGCAGCACATGAGTTAGGCCACCTACTCATGCATAAAAACATCGCGTTCGCGCGTGCGGCCCCTGGGGTTAAGATTCGGCCCTTTGAAAGTAGTGAATGGCAGGCAAAGTGCTTTAGCGGGGAGCTACTAGTGCCCGCAATGCATGCCAACGTGCTAAGGGATATGACAGCTGAGGAAGTCGCTGAGATATGCGGGGTATCGCTCATCGCAGCACGATATCAGTTGAGTAAAATGTAAAACCCCCTGCAAGGCGGCAACCAATGCAAGGGGTTTCTAGGTGATGAATCCAAGAGGCGTCACCACCGTGAACAACTTCATAGACAGCCCGAAATTAACACCTTCGGGGAGGATGTTCAAGGGAAAAATCTCTCTCGGTAAGGAGGTGTTTTATGAATGGGTTTACGTTCAATTGTACAAAAAGCGGCCCCTAAAGGGTTCCGCTGGGTATTCTGCCGCTACCGTAAGGTGCGTGGGAAATCCAACAAAGTGCTTGATGCTCATGAATATGGGTATGAAGCGTGGGCTTTCTTAGTCCGTTGTTAATAAGAGGCGGTGCGGCGTAAGCTGCGCCGTTTTTCATTTGATGAAAAACCAAAGTCCTAGAAAAAAAGCAATATCACCGGTGTCCTTGCCGGGAGAAAAATCATCTGGCCACCAGCAGCCTTATAGATATTCAGATCAAAGTAACGTCAAAGTGAAACGTCAATTTCCGGCGCCATATTTGATCATTGCGACCGATGGAACTTATACCAGCCGCGAGCCCAGCGTCAGCGCCGGCAAGGAGCTGCGCCGCAAGGTATAAGGCAAGATTGACATTTTCGCTATCTCCCCTGCCCGTATTTTTTGGCTTGCTGGAATTTCTCTATCTGACACAATGAAACAGAGGCTATCCCGACGGGGAGAAAAGCGGTCTACGCCTGACCGCCTGCCTCAGCAACTATCCAGGCGAGAACGTGTAAGGCGAACGTGAATGACTGATTTTTATTCCCCTCTACCAAGTTATGATCTTGTCCGAGCAGCAGAGATGCTGACCGGCAAGGGAGCAAATTGTACCGGCAACGATTTATTGGAACTGTGGAGCCAAGGAGTTATCGAGCTGTGCTTCTCGTTGCCTGACTACATAGCCTGTGAGGATGTTAATTTTCCCGGGCATGGTCACAGCTTTCTGTTATCTGTAGATCCGAATAGCTTTAACCTGTTCTGGCTAAGAGTTGATTACCCACCGAACTTAAATGCTAACTTTTCAGTGAAAGAATATGGCTCTGATAGCGAATTCAGTGATCGGTCTCTATGGATACCAACAGACCCGCACTACAACGCTCACAATGATAACGGGGAAGGGCTTTGCGAAGCGTTAAGGGAAACTTATGGTAGGGAAAAATTACGAATACCGGGCGCCGAATTGCAAAAGGTATGGTGCTTTTTGACGTGTCAACCTTATGAAAAAAAACCAACGCCTGAGCGTGTCACCGCTAAGCAATGCCGCTTTATCGTCGCATTACTCAGATCGTATAACCTGACTGACGATGATTTTAAGGGGAGCATTGGAGACCTGAGAATCAAGATATCTAACCGGATCCCTTCAATCGGCGATCCCGAAATAGATGATAATACCCTTACTGACTGGTTGAAAAAGGGAGGGGTTCGGTAACTGAGTTTTCATAACTCCGGTGAGTTTTTCATAACTCCCCCACCCATAACCACCTAATCCGTAGCCTTGCGATTACCTTCTCACTCAATAGCAGGTAATCGCATGAAGTCGCAACAATTCACCTTCCCCACCAGTGGCAACGCCCGCGCCCGGCATGTCGCCCACTACCTCGGCGTACATATCAGCACGGTATGGCGTTACGCACAGCGTTCTGATTTTCCAAAACCTCATCGGCTAACTGACGGTGTTACTGTTTTTGACGCCGCGGCGGTGCGCCAATGGAATGAACAGCGAATCGGGGGCCAGCATGCTTAACGCCACCGTGTACACACCCTGCCCGGTACATCGAGATCAGGCTTTTGGCTTGATGCCGGCATTACGCAATTTCTCACGGCAGGCATCCTTAACCCACGAGCTGAAATTGCCTTCACCTACAAGTTCGTTGATCTGTTCCAGCAGCCCATCTTCAAAGCGAATGATCTTTCGCGTGCTGTTTGTGCGGTCTGTTTTGTTCTTTATCGGGGATTCTTGCATCGGTTCATACCACTATGCTAATGTTATTTTAAACGGTATGAACCACTTTAAATTCGGTTCACCCAAAAAGCAACGCCCCGTAGTGCTCGCAACACATACAGGGCGTCTGACCACCAACGTTAGCGAAAGTAACGAGGTAGCTATGAGCAATACTATCACACCCCAAACCGGGGCGGCCCTCTCTCACCCCAAATATCAGTACCGTTTTATGGCGCTCGATCGCGCTGACCGTCTGGCGAAGCCCTGCAAAATCATCGTGGAGGCCACCAGCGAGTACGAAGCGCGTAAGGTGCTTGCCGCTCACTACATCCTGTCTCTTGCCGCCGTCCTGCCAGTTCAGGAGGTGCGCCATGCATGAGCGCGACATTCTCGAAGTGTACACCAGTCCTAAAGACATTCTGCGCCCGATTGCCATAGCTCTGGAAGCCGCACAGTTCATCGTACTTGACCCAAATGGCAAAGATCTCGCCGCAGACCTTATTGCATGGGCGCAGGAAACTGCAGCTCATGCGGCAAACGCACACAACGGACAGGGGAACGACAATGCTTAATCCAACTACATGGAAACTTTTCACTATTCCTTTGACTGGTGAGATTACCGAAGCTAGTCCTGGTGATTTACGCATGCTGGCCGCAACGGGTGATGAAGCTCATACAGCTTATCTGCGCGGTCTCGGCGCTATCGGCAATCTGATTTTTTGGGCCTGTGAAAACGAGAACTATAGCGACCATCAAACAGATCTGCAGGCTCTTGGGCTGTTCCTGAAACACACCGCCGATATGGCTCGAGCAGTGGATTTTATGACGGGTTTTATGGAGTCGACTGCGGATATTGTTGAAGCGAATCAACAGGGAGGTAGCACCAGTGACCACCCCTAATCGTAGAGAGCGTCGTACACGTGTCGTTTGGAATAATTACCCGCGGGGGACAAATCATGCGTAAAAACAACTCTAGCGCACATCTCTTTGCTGTCCGTACCCGCCAACTCGGCAACCCGGTAGTAATGGAGGGATTCAGCTATAACACACAAGGTGATGTAACTCCCGACGCCGGCGACAACCGACTTACACGTCGCCGGATCAAAGCTATGTTACGCAAGGAAAGGAAGCTATGAGCGGATTTGGTTACCTGATGGACCGGGGGATAACCCTCACCCCCGCCCGCTTTACCGCAAACAGCTTTAATGAGCTTTGCAAAGCTATTCTATCGCATAGTGTACGAATTTCCATCAGACCAGAGATGACTGATGAAGAGCGGCGCGAGGAAAAGCAAAAGCTGTACTGGTTCTCTGCCCCAACACAGCAGGCTGGTCAGCGCCGGATCGTGGGTAATATGGCCGCGTGCGCCTTTGGATGTGCTGATATCGACGAGAGTAGCCCGGGCGCTATGCAGGCGCTTTTAGCATCGCTCACTCGTCATTCAGTGCTGATTTACCAGACGGCCAGCCACACCGCTGCCAGCCCACGTATGCGCATTGTCTATGAGTTTTCCCGGCTGGTGGAGCCAGACGAGCGGCGGGCGGTCTGTGAGGCCACAGAGTCGATGCTGATGCAGGAAGCCAGTTTTACTCTGGCCAACCTTACGGGTCAAAAAGCCCGTTGGGAGAGCGGCAGTAACTATCTGGTACTTGACCGCAGCGTCTACGGTGCTCAGAGCTATCTTTACTGTCCGCATGTCGGCGCCAAAAGCCAGCTGCATGCGGGAGCGGTAATTGCCGTTGATGCGCTCCCGGAACCAGCTCAACCAGTAGCAGCGCCTAAACCAAAAGCTAAAAAACAGGCCGGGCATGAAGCATCTCCGGAAACGGATGCAGATTTTGACGATCTGAGTATCGGGCCGGATACCTCTGTCATCTCCGACCTGCGTAGTGCTCTCTGGCATCCTGGCATGCTGCAAAAGGCACACGACAACGGCGCATGGATTGATCAGGGTTACCGGCTGGCCTCTCTCAAAGGAACCGATTTCGAGGACGACGCGCGGCAGCTATGGATAGACTGGTCGGTAACAGCGCAGGACGCCTATGAGGAGGATTTATCTGAAGGAGCAGCTGCACGATGGGAAGGTCTGGAGCCGGACAAAACCAGCTATAAAGCCATCTTTGCAGATGCACAGGCGCTGGGCTGGGTCAACGCAGCAACCAAACGTGCCGCAGATCGCTTAAATCCCCGTGTGGAAAGGCGGGACGATGGGATGTATTACATCGTTCCCCGAATCAATAAGCGGACTGGTGAAATTGAAGAACAACCCCCTGCCTGGCTTTGTTCGGCAGTCGATGTGCTTGGCCGTGGTACCGATGGAAGCGAGGAGTTCATTGTACTGTCATGGCAGTGCAACGTGCGTAAAGTCACTGAGGCGATCCCGCTGTGCGATATCGGCGAGCGGGATGGCTGGCGACGGATGAAAGCCGGTGGCCTTAACGTAACGTCTAAAAACAGTCTCCGGGCAGTGTTGGGGGATTATCTTCAACTGCACGACGAGCTGGCCCGATGGAATGTGGCAAAAACAACGGGTTGGCAGCATGGCGCGTACATCATGCCGGACGGAGAGATCCTGGGCACATCCTCTAAGCCGGTTATTTTCTGCGGCCACTCAGCCACGGCACAGGGTTACACCGTCAAAGGTACGCCGGAGAGCTGGCGCGATAATGTTGCCCGGTTGGCGGCTGGCAACTCATCAATGGTGACCGCCATTGCAGCTGCGTTCGCTGCACCTATGCTGTCGCTGGTGGGCGCTGACGGTTTCGGTATTCATTTCTATGAGCAGTCCAGCGCCGGTAAAACGACAACCGCCAACACAGCTGCCAGTCTCTATGGTTCACCGGATAAAACAAAACTGACCTGGTACGGTACGGCGCTGGGTATGGTGAATGAAGCCGCAGCGCACAATGATGGTTTCATGGCGCTGGACGAGATCAGCCAGAACACCCGGCGCCGTGACGTTGCCGAATCGGCGTACGCCCTCTTTAACGGCGTCGGTAAGCTGCAGGGGCGGCGGGACGGTGGCAACCGGGAGGTAATGCGCTACACCACGGTGGCGTTGAGCACCGGCGAGACAGATCTCGAAAGTTTCATTCGGGAAGATGGTGGCAGTATTAACGCGGGGCAGCTGGTGCGCCTGCTGAATATCCCGTTAACCCGTGCCAGTGACTTTCACTCCCTGCCCGATGGTAAGTCTCATGCGGATGCGCTTAAAACCGCTTACCAGAACCACTATGGAGCTGTCGGGCGTAAATGGATATCAACGCTCGCGGAGAACCCGAAAGCAACTCAGGAAGCCGTAGCCGCGGCGAAACAACGATGGAAGGGGCTGTTGCCGGCACGGGGTGGCGAACAGGCGGGCCGTGTTGCCGATTGCTTCGCTATTCTGGAAGCGGCCCTCATCCTGTCGGCCCCTCTGACCGGTTGGGAGGCTACAGAATGCCGGGCAGCAATAGAGCACAGCTTTAACCAGTGGATCTCGCTATACGGTACGGGAAATCGTGAGCACGGACAGCTGGTTGAGATGGTTGAAAACTTTCTGCTGGTGAACGAGAACCGCTTTGACGTTATCTACAGCCCGGATGATATTCCCAAGTTATCAACGGATATCGCACGTCGAGCGGGGTGGCTGGCGCTGAACGGGTCGCCAGACGGTCGAAGCGTTTATTACGTACTGCCCGCGGTATTCAAAGCTGAGGCGATCCCCGGTAAGCCGCCAACACAATCTTTGAAGGTGCTGCATGCGGAAGGTTTATTGATGAAGAAAGACCCGAATTCTTACCAGTCACTAACCCCGCGCATAAATGGGCAACAGCACAGGACGTATGCCCTCATGCTGGTGCCAATAGCAGAGGAAGAGACAGCAGAACCAGCGAAATAAACATGTAAAAAACAGCAAACAGGCCCGACAGTCATCATGACGCGGGCTTTTTTGTGCTTCTTGCAAAATATCGCAAGATATTCCCCTAAAAACCAATCATCTTCGAACAAAAAACCAGAGTATAAAACTGTGAAACAGTTGAATCATAAGTTGTTTTATCTTGTTGTTTCAATACAACCCTTGCGGCACAAGGCTTGCAGGGGTACTGAAACAGAGAAACAGCTGAAACAGGTTTTTTGAGCATACGTATAGAAGTGTGTTTTTTGTTTTCGCGTTATGCCGATCGGAATGGCGACATCAAATTGACTAAATTTACCTCTCGGTGTACTCGCGCACGCGCGCGTTTGTCGTGAAAAATAGTTAGGGCACAGCCCGCCGGTAAAACCGTTCGCCGTAGCAAAACGTAGACCGCCGGAAAGAAATCCCCCTGCCTGGATCCCCACCTGTTCACCGACCAGTAATTGAGCACTCTCTTTTGCTTTGTACCCAAGGGTGTACCCAACAAAAAATCACGAAACAACAAATCAGCTAAACACAAGGGTTTATAGCAATTACTCAATGAGCAGATCCAACATCGAGTAATGTCATCTGGGTGGCGTCGGCTGGGGCCACCCATTACTATTTCTAATCCTTTCTTTATCTTGTTTTGTTTCTTTACCGCCAACTATCAGTACCATTACCTGTAAATTGATAAAAATTTATAGGGCAAAGTGACTCACCTTAGAAAATCTCAATCGTGATCTTGCGCACAAATCGCTAACCTTCCCGCGTTCACACCGGAGGGTATATGCTGCTTCACGTTCTTTATCTCATTGGTATCACCGCAGAAGCCATGACTGGGGCGCTCGCTGCAGGGCGTCGCCGGATGGACACCTTCGGCGTGATCATTATTGCCACTGCGACCGCGCTGGGCGGCGGTTCCGTGCGCGATATCCTGCTGGGCCATTACCCGCTCGGCTGGGTGAAGCATCCCGAGTATGTCATTATCGTCGCAACGGCTGCCGTATTAACCACCATAGTGGCACCCGTTATGCCTCATCTTCGCCGCCTGTTCCTGGTGCTTGACGCGCTGGGGCTGATCGTCTTTTCTATCATCGGCGCGCAAATCGCGCTCGATATGGGGGAAGGCCCGGTTATCGCCACCATTGCTGCCGTGGTGACGGGCGTTTTCGGTGGCGTGCTGCGCGATATGTTCTGCAAACGCATTCCTCTGGTCTTCCAAAAAGAGCTGTATGCCGGCATCTCTTTCGCCGCAGCGGTGCTCTACATTGCCCTGCAGCACTACGTTTCGAACCATGACGTGGTGGTCATCTCCACGCTGCTATTTGGCTTTACGGCCCGCATGCTGGCGCTGCGTCTGAAGCTCGGATTGCCCGTGTTTCACTATAAGCACAGCGCTCACTGATCCAAGAACCCGTTGATGTGCTGCTGAGCAAGCCACCTGACCAGCACATCGATCTCTGGCGCGTGCAGCCAGGTAATTATTTGCCGCGCCTTCTCTTCTCCCGTACCCGGCAAGGCCTGCCAGGCCTTTTCACTGCGTTCGCTCATCTTCTGCCACGACACATCCCTTAACGCCTTCAGCGAGGCCTGTGGCAGCGGAACACCCAGCGCCATAATCCAGCGGATAAAAGGTTGCTCGCGCACCTGATTGAAGCGATGCCAGAGCGCCAGCCCGCGTGCGGCAGAGAATCCCGGCGTCGACTGCAGCTGTTCCTGCGTTAACAGCAGCCATGAAAAGAGATGTTCAAAATGATGCGCCTGCCAGAGCGTCCGCCAGCCTGATTCTCCCAGTCCTTCAATGTTGAAAACCTGCTTCGAACTGAGCCACGTCAGCCGGGCAAAGAACTGTTCCATACATTCCGGCGAGGCATAAAAGCAGCTCAGGGAGTGATAACGCGAGTCCGGTGGCGCTGGTTTTCGTCTGTCCGTCCCTCGCCAGACAACCTTATCAAACCGGGGAATACCCTGCCCGGCCAGGCTCACCTGCACCTGATCGCCCGGCGCAATGTCCAGTCTCTGCCAACGCCCGACCGACCCCAGGCTCACCCGCTGCACCTGTTTATCATCCAGCTGTACAGGCTCCAGGGCCGCCACGACAGAAATTTTGCCCGTGCGTCCCACGGAAAAATGAATATCCCTGACTTCGGCAACCCGTGCAGCAGGCGAATATTTCCATGCGACAACCCAGTTGCCTTCACCAGGCAGCCAGTGCTCCCCTGAAGGAGACTCCGCAGACCTAACCACAATGCCATCCGTGGCAAAGGGTAAGGCGGTGTTTTGCCAGGCCAAACGCTGCTTTTCAACAACATCAGCAGTTTGTGCGGGCAGGGTATAGCGCGCCGTCAGGGAGAATCCTGCCCTGGACAGTTCAGACAGCATGCTTTCCATCCTTTGCGGCCCATCCGGCCAGGCCCAGATAAATATTCCCGTCTGGTTCAGAAGTGCGCTGTCTTTCTGCCGCATCATCGCACCCGCAATTTTTGCCCGTGCATTCATTCCGCCCATCTGCCGCTGGACGTGATTCTCGCGCAACCAGAACAGCTCACCCTGTAAAACGCTGTTTGCCAGCGCGCCGGACACGTCCTTAGGCACGGACGGAATTAAACGCACCTGTGCCGTCCAGTCCTCGCCTTTAAGGCCATTACCACGGCTGATGGCCCGGGCTAACTTTCCGTTGCGATACACCAGCGTTACCGCCACGCCGTCGACCTTTGGCTGCATCCATAACGGGCTCCGCCCGTGCATCCACTGGCCCAGCGCTTCTTTGCTGGCGACTTTACGTACCCCCGTATGGGCGACAGGGTGCTTTACGCTTCCTGTTAATGCAGGAAGCGTGTTCTCAGCAAGTTCGTTGCCAAAACAGCGCTGCCACTGGGTTAAGCGCCCGTTGAGCTGGTCATACACGTCGTCGTTGACCTCGCTCACCCCCTGCTTCCAGTAGGCATCATCCCAGCGTTTGATTTGTGCGCTTAAAGACGCAATCTCTTTCGCGGCTTTTGCCGGTGACCACACCGGACACACCGCCGCCCCGTAACCACACCACAACAACATGAATCCGCTTATCCATCGCCACATCGCTACCCCTCCTTTGCAGTGCAGGAGGTATAACCTGGCGTGAGAAACGACGCTAATAGCAACCTCTCACCTTGCGAGGCGCTATCCAGCATTAATTTTTATTGCTGCAAACCGCAGGTAAAACCTGAAAACGGTACGCAAAATTCAATAATCCAGGGGAAAAAGTGTGACAAAGGCTACGTCACACTGCGCCGACGTGTATAATAAGCCCGTATGTAGGACTTCTTCGCTAACACATACAAAAGACTCTCATGGCTCAAGGCACGCTTTATATTGTTTCTGCCCCTAGCGGCGCGGGTAAATCCAGCCTTATTCAGGCACTGTTAAAAACCCAACCGTTGTACGATACACAGGTTTCTGTTTCTCATACCACGCGCGCGCCGCGTCCGGGTGAAGTGCACGGAGAACACTATTTCTTTGTGGATCACGACGAGTTCAGAGCGATGATCGCCAGAGACGCGTTTCTTGAACACGCAGAAGTGTTTGGTAACTACTACGGCACCTCGCGTGAAACCATTGAGCAGGTTCTGGCCACGGGCGTGAATGTGTTCCTGGACATCGACTGGCAGGGCGCGCAGCAAATTCGCAAGAAAATGCCTGACTCGCGCAGTATCTTTATTTTACCGCCGTCGAAAGATGAGCTGGATCGTCGCCTGCGTGGCCGCGGTCAGGACAGTGAAGAAGTCATCGCAAAGCGTATGGAACAGGCAGTTGCAGAAATGAGCCATTACGCGGAATATGATTACCTTATTGTGAATGATGATTTTGATGCCGCGCTGAGCGATCTCAAAACCATTCTTCGCGCAGAACGTCTGCGTATGAGCCGCCAGAAGCAGCGACATGACGCATTAATCACCAAACTGTTGGCAGACTGAACCCACTTTCAGTATCATGCCCAGTCATTTCTTCACCTGTGGAGCATTTTAAGTATGGCACGCGTAACTGTTCAGGACGCTGTAGAGAAAATTGGTAACCGTTTTGACCTGGTGCTGGTCGCCGCGCGTCGCGCTCGTCAGATGCAGGTAGGCGGTAAAGATCCGCTGGTACCGGAAGAAAACGATAAAACCACCGTTATTGCACTTCGCGAAATCGAAGAAGGTCTGATCAACAACCAGATCCTCGACGTACGTGAGCGCCAGGAGCAGCAAGAGCAGGAAGCCGCAGAACTGCAGGCCGTAACCGCCATTGCTGAAGGTCGTCGTTAATTAAACCTGCGGGTCGCCCTTGTATCTGTTTGAAAGCCTGAATCAACTGATTCAAACCTACCTGCCTGAAGACCAGATTAAGCGTCTTCAGCAGGCGTATCTCGTTGCACGTGACGCTCACGAGGGCCAGACACGTTCAAGCGGTGAACCCTACATCACGCACCCGGTTGCGGTAGCCTGTATTCTGGCCGAGATGAAACTCGACTACGAAACGCTGATGGCCGCCCTGCTGCACGACGTGATCGAAGATACCCCTGCCACCTACCAGGATATGGAACAGCTGTTTGGCAAAAGCGTTGCCGAGCTGGTGGAAGGGGTCTCTAAGCTTGATAAGCTGAAATTCCGCGACAAGAAAGAGGCGCAAGCCGAAAACTTCCGCAAGATGATTATGGCGATGGTGCAGGATATCCGCGTCATTCTCATCAAACTCGCTGACCGTACCCACAACATGCGCACGCTGGGCTCACTTCGCCCGGATAAACGTCGCCGCATTGCCCGTGAAACCCTCGAAATTTACAGTCCGCTGGCGCACCGTTTAGGTATCCATCACATCAAAACCGAGCTGGAAGAGCTGGGTTTTGAGGCGTTGTACCCGAACCGCTATCGCGTGATTAAAGAGGTAGTGAAAGCCGCACGCGGAAACCGTAAAGAGATGATTCAAAAGATCCTCTCGGAAATTGAAGGGCGTTTGCAGGAAGCGGGAATTCCGTGCCGTGTCAGCGGTCGCGAAAAACATCTTTACTCCATCTACTGCAAAATGGTGCTCAAAGAGCAGCGTTTTCACTCAATCATGGATATTTACGCGTTCCGCGTTATCGTCCACGACTCGGACACCTGCTACCGCGTGCTGGGGCAGATGCACAGCCTCTACAAACCGCGTCCGGGGCGCATGAAAGATTACATCGCCATTCCAAAAGCGAACGGCTATCAATCATTGCATACCTCGATGATCGGTCCGCACGGCGTGCCTGTTGAAGTGCAGATCCGCACCGAAGACATGGACCAGATGGCAGAGATGGGTGTAGCCGCACACTGGGCGTATAAAGAGCACGGTGGCGAAAGCAGCACGACCGCACAAATCCGCGCCCAGCGCTGGATGCAGAGCCTGCTGGAACTTCAGCAGAGTGCGGGTAGCTCGTTCGAATTTATCGAGAGCGTTAAATCCGATCTCTTCCCGGATGAGATTTACGTTTTCACCCCAGAAGGTCGCATTGTCGAACTGCCTGCGGGCGCAACGCCGGTCGACTTCGCTTACGCCGTGCATACCGATATCGGGCACGCCTGCGTGGGCGCGCGCGTCGACAGACAGCCTTACCCGCTGTCTCAGCCGCTCTCCAGCGGCCAGACGGTCGAAATTATTACCGCGCCGGGCGCACGTCCGAACGCGGCCTGGCTGAACTTTGTCGTGAGCTCCAAAGCGCGCGCAAAAATTCGTCAGCTGTTGAAAAACCTCAAGCGTGATGATTCCGTCAGTCTGGGGCGTCGTCTGCTCAACCACGCGTTGGGCGGCAGCCGTAAACTGGCTGAGATCCCACCGGAGCATATTCAGCGTGAACTCGACCGTATGAAGCTGACGTCTCTGGACGATCTGCTGGCGGAAATTGGTCTGGGTAACGCGATGAGCGTCGTGGTAGCGAAAAACCTGCAGCAGGGCGAAGCGACGCCTTCGGCTCCTGGTGCATCCGGCCATGCCCATCTGCCGATCAAAGGCGCGGACGGGGTGCTGATCACCTTCGCAAAATGTTGCCGTCCAATTCCTGGCGACCCGATTATTGCGCACGTCAGCCCGGGCAAAGGGCTGGTTATCCACCATGAATCCTGTCGTAACATTCGCGGCTACCAGAAAGAAGCCGAGAAGTTTATGGCAGTCGAGTGGGATAAAGAGACGGCGCAGGAATTTATCACCGAAATTAAGGTGGATATGTTCAACCACCAGGGTGCACTGGCGAACCTGACGGCAGCCATCAACACGGCTTCTTCCAACATTCAGAGCCTGAACACGGAAGAAAAAGATGGTCGCGTCTATAGCGCCTTTATTCGTCTGACCGCCCGCGACCGCGTGCATCTGGCGAATATTATGCGCAAAATCCGCGTCATGCCGGACGTGATTAAAGTCACCCGAAACCGAAACTAGGTTTATGAATTCACAACGTTATGCCCGTATCTGCGAAATGCTCGCCAGGCGACAGCCTGACCTGACGGTCTGCATGGAGCAGGTGCATAAACCTCATAACGTCTCTGCCATCGTCCGTACCGCAGATGCCGTCGGTGTGCATGAAGTGCACGCCGTCTGGCCGGGTCACCGGATGCGAACCATGGTCTCTGCGGCTGCGGGAAGTAACAGCTGGGTGTCCGTCAAATCTCACCAGACGATTGGCGATGCCGTAACGCACCTGAAAGGGCGCGGGATGCAGATCCTGGCGACAAACCTGTCCGCAAAAGCCGTAGATTTCCGCGAGATCGACTATACCCGCCCGACCTGCATTTTGATGGGTCAGGAGAAAACCGGGATCTCCCGGGAAGCGCTGGATCTGGCGGATCGGGACATCATCATTCCGATGATCGGCATGGTTCAGTCCCTTAACGTCTCCGTGGCGTCCGCGCTCATTCTCTATGAAGCGCAGCGCCAGCGTCAGAATGCCGGGATGTACGAGCGCAGCAACAGTATGCTCCCGGAAGAAGAACAGCAGCGCCTGCTGTTTGAAGGAGGCTATCCGGTGCTGGCACGCGTTGCGAAGCAGAAAAAATTGCCTTACCCCCACGTCAACGCGCAGGGCGAGATTGAAGCCGATGCCGAGTGGTGGGCCACCATGCAGTACGCCGGGTAACCGATGAAAGGCCGCCTGCTGGATGCTATCCCGCTCAACAGCCTGACGGGCGTGGGCGCGGCGCAAAGCAATAAGCTGGCAAAAATTGGTCTGCACACCGTGCAGGATCTCCTGCTTCACCTCCCCCTGCGTTACGAAGACCGCACTCAGCTCTACAAGATTGGCGATCTTCTTCCCGCCATTTACGCCACCGTTGAGGGCGAAGTCCTGAACTGCAACATCACTTTCGGCGGCCGCCGGATGATGACCTGTCAGATCAGCGACGGCACCGGCATCCTCACCATGCGTTTCTTCAACTTCAGCGCGGCGATGA
Organism: Enterobacter chuandaensis; assembly: GCF_039718975.1. Taxonomy (NCBI): domain Bacteria; kingdom Pseudomonadati; phylum Pseudomonadota; class Gammaproteobacteria; order Enterobacterales; family Enterobacteriaceae; genus Enterobacter; species Enterobacter chuandaensis. The sequence continues at coordinate 89,488 of NZ_CP097173.1, read as the reverse complement.
AAAACAGCCTGGCGACAGGCCGCAGAGTGCTGGCCTATGGCGAAGCCAAACGCGGGAAATACGGCGCGGAGATGATCCACCCGGAATACCGCGTACAGGGCGATCTCAGCACGCCGGAGCTGCAGGAGACGCTCACGCCGGTTTACCCGACGACCGAAGGCATCAAGCAGGCGACGCTGCGTAAGCTCACCGATCAGGCGCTGGAACTGCTCGATACCTGCGCCATTGCCGAGCTGCTGCCGCCAGAACTGGCGCAGGGTATGATGAGCCTGCCCGAGGCGCTGCGTACCCTGCATCGCCCGCCGCCCACGCTTCAGCTCAGCGATTTAGAAAGCGGTCAACACCCCGCCCAACGGCGTCTTATCCTTGAGGAATTACTGGCGCATAACCTGAGCATGCTGGCGCTTCGCGCTGGCGCACAGCGTTTCCACGCCCAGCCATTAAGCCCGCGTGATGAGCTCAAAGATAAGCTGCTGGCCTCGCTGCCGTTTAAACCGACTGGCGCGCAGGCACGTGTTACCGCCGAGATTGAACGCGATATGGCGCTCGACGTGCCGATGATGCGCCTGGTGCAGGGCGACGTAGGCTCCGGTAAAACGCTGGTTGCCGCCCTGGCGGCCCTGCGCGCGATTGCCCACGGCAAACAGGTCGCGCTGATGGCGCCGACCGAGCTGCTGGCCGAGCAGCATGCCAATAATTTCCGCGCCTGGTTCGCACCGCTCGGAATTGAGGTGGGCTGGCTTGCCGGGAAGCAAAAAGGCAAAGCGCGTCTTGCGCAGCAGGAGGCCATCGCCAGCGGTCAGGTACAGATGATTGTCGGTACGCATGCGATATTCCAGGAGCAGGTGCAGTTTAACGGCCTCGCGCTGGTGATTATCGACGAACAGCACCGCTTCGGTGTGCATCAGCGTCTGGCGCTGTGGGAAAAAGGGCTGCAGCAGGGCTTCCACCCGCATCAGCTGATCATGACCGCCACGCCGATCCCACGTACCCTGGCGATGACCGCCTACGCCGATCTGGATACCTCCACCATCGACGAACTGCCCCCAGGCCGAACGCCGGTGACGACGGTCGCCATACCGGATACGCGCCGCAGCGACATCATTGACCGCGTGCGCAACGCCTGCACCCATGAAGGGCGCCAGGCCTACTGGGTCTGTACCCTGATTGAAGAGTCTGAGCTGCTGGAAGCCCAGGCCGCCGAAGCCACGTGGGAAGAGCTCAAGCTGGCACTGCCCGAGCTGAACGTTGGCCTGGTGCATGGCCGCATGAAGCCTGCCGAGAAGCAGGCGGTGATGCAATCCTTCAAACAGGGGGAACTGCATTTGCTGGTCGCGACGACGGTCATCGAAGTGGGTGTGGACGTGCCCAACTCCAGCCTGATGATCATCGAAAACCCGGAACGTCTGGGGCTTGCCCAGCTCCATCAGCTGCGCGGGCGCGTTGGCCGCGGCGCGGTAGCGTCCCACTGCGTGCTGCTCTACAAAGCCCCGCTTTCCAAAACCGCCCAGATGCGGCTGCAGGTGCTGCGCGACAGCAACGACGGCTTTGTGATTGCGCAAAAAGACCTTGAGATACGCGGCCCGGGCGAACTGCTCGGCACGCGTCAGACGGGGAACGCGGAATTCAAAGTGGCGGATTTACTGCGCGATCAGGCCATGATCCCCGAAGTTCAGCGCCTTGCACGCCATATTCATGAACGCTACCCCGAACAGGCGGCAGCGTTAATTGAGCGCTGGATGCCGGAAACCGAACGGTATTCCAACGCCTGATCTCAGGCAAACATCGGCAGCATCAGGTACAGCTTGATCACCAGCGCGTTGACGATATCAATAAAGAACGCCCCGACCATCGGGACCACCAGAAACGCCATGTGCGATGGCCCGAACCGTTCGGTGATCGCCTGCATGTTGGCGATAGCCGTTGGGGTCGCCCCCAGACCAAACCCACAGTGACCGGCCGCCAGCACCGCCGCATCGTAGTTTTTCCCCATCATGCGCCAGGTCACGAACATGGCGTACAGCGCCATAAACAGCGCCTGCACCGCCAGAATCGCCACCATCGGCAGCGCCAGCGAGGCCAGCTCCCACAGTTTCAGGCTCATCAGCGCCATCGCCAGGAACAGCGACAGGCAGACGTTGCCGAGCACCGATACCGCACGTTCAAACACGCGGTAAAAGCCCATCAGCGCCAGACCGTTGCTCAGAATAACCCCGATAAACAGCACGCAGACAAAGGTCGGCAATTCAAAAGCCGTGCCCGCCAGCCATTGCGCAACGACCTTACCCACCGTCAGGCAGATCGCTATCATGGCAATGGTTTCAATCATCACCAGTGAGGTGATGCTGCGGCCAACGTCCGGCTTTTCGAACGCGGTCGGCACCATTTCATCGTCGGGTCTGCCGTTCGGCGTGGTGGAGTGCTTCACCAGATAACGCGCTACCGGGCCGCCAATCAGGCCGCCCAGCACCAGGCCAAAGGTGGCGCAGGCCATCGCCACTTCCGTCGCGTTTTCAAAACCGTAGCGCTCGATGAACAGCTTGCTCCACGCCGCGCCGGTCCCGTGACCGCCCGAAAGGGTAATTGACCCCGCCAGCAGCCCCATCAGCGGATCCAGCCCCAGCAGCGTTGCCATACCGATGCCAATCGCGTTTTGCATCAGCAGCAGCCCCACCACCACAATCAGAAATACGCCGAGCACCTTACCGCCCGAGCGCAGGCTCGCCAGGTTGGCGTTCAGGCCGATAGTGGCAAAGAAAGCCAGCATCAGCGGGTCTTTCAGGGACATATCAAAATCAATTTCCCAGCCCATGCTTTTTTTCAGTATCAGCAAGGCCAGCGCCACCAGCAGACCACCGGCGACAGGTTCAGGAATGGTGTACTTTTTCAGAAAGGAAACACTGTGAACCAGCTTGCGACCAAGCAGAAGAACCAGCGTTGCGGCAACAAGGGTCGACAACGTATCGAGATGAATCATAAAAGGCTCCTGTTATGCGCGTGTTCCATACACACGCGGCGTTATCCTGGGCCGGGTTGCGCTCTTCATGAGCCCCCGGCGCAAAAAGTGTAATTTTTTTTTCCGATGGGTTGTAGAAAACCTGCTCACGGCGGCAGATTTTCTTGTCTTTTTTTGTTGGCAATCGTTTGCTTTTACCAGGTGGTCAGATAAAATGCCCGCTTTTCCACCGTGGGATTGCCGCCGATGTCCGTTAACACCATAGAGTCGCCTGATGCGCAACCGATTGCGCAGAAGCAAAATAGCGAACTGATTTACCGCCTTGAAGACCGACCGCCGCTGCCGCAGACGCTTTTCGCCGCCTGCCAGCATCTTCTGGCGATGTTTGTTGCGGTGATCACCCCGGCGCTGCTGATTTGTCAGGCGCTCGGCTTACCGGCGCAGGATACGCAGCACATCATCAGCATGTCCCTCTTTGCCTCCGGCGTGGCCTCCATTATTCAAATTAAAGCGTGGGGGCCGGTGGGGTCGGGGTTACTGTCGATTCAGGGCACCAGCTTTAACTTCGTGGCGCCACTGATCATGGGCGGCACAGCCCTGAAAACAGGCGGTGCGGATGTCCCAACCATGATGGCAGCACTGTTCGGCACCCTGATGCTAGCCAGCTGCACGGAGATGGTCATCTCCCGTATTCTGCACCTGGCTCGCCGCGTCATTACTCCGCTGGTTTCTGGCGTCGTCGTTATGATTATCGGCCTGTCGCTGATTCAGGTGGGCCTCACCTCCATCGGCGGCGGCTATGCCGCAATGAGCGACCACACCTTCGGCGCGCCGAAAAACCTGCTGCTGGCGGGCGTGGTGCTGGCGATCATCATTCTGCTTAACCGCCAGCGTAACCCTTACCTGCGCGTGGCCTCGCTGGTGATCGCCATGGCGGCGGGCTATCTGCTGGCGTGGGCGCTGGGGATGCTGCCGGAGAACACCGCGCCGGCCAACAGCGCGCTGATCACCGTTCCCACACCGCTTTACTACGGTCTGGGCATTGACTGGGGCCTGCTCCTGCCGCTGATGCTGGTCTTTATGATTACTTCTCTGGAGACCATCGGTGATATCACCGCCACCTCTGACGTCTCCGAGCAGCCGGTGTCCGGCCCTCTGTACATGAAGCGCCTGAAAGGCGGCGTGCTGGCGAACGGCCTGAACTCGTTTGTCTCTGCGGTATTCAACACCTTCCCGAACTCCTGCTTCGGCCAGAACAACGGCGTGATCCAGCTGACCGGCGTGGCCAGCCGCTACGTTGGTTTCGTGGTGGCGCTGATGCTGATCGTCCTCGGCCTGTTCCCGGCGGTGAGCGGCTTTGTGCAGCACATTCCTGAGCCGGTGCTGGGCGGCGCAACGCTGGTGATGTTCGGGACTATCGCGGCCTCCGGCGTGCGTATCGTCTCCCGCGAGCCGCTGAACCGCCGCGCGATCATGATTATCGCGCTGTCGCTGGCCGTCGGTCTGGGCGTATCCCAGCAGCCGCTGATTCTGCAGTTTGCGCCTGACTGGGTGAAAAACCTGCTATCTTCCGGCATTGCCGCCGGTGGTATCACCGCTATCGTGCTTAACCTCGTTTTTCCGCCTGAGAAGAACTGATCTCCCTCACGGCAGGCCGTCAATGCCTGCCGTGACATCTAATTACACCATTCCCGCCTTGAGCATTGCGCATAAATCGTGCATAACTCCCTTATGTTCGTTTTGCGGGATGGAAGACCATGAAATTTATTGGAAAGCTACTCGTCTATCTGCTGATAGCCCTGCTTATCGTCGTGCTGGCGCTGTATATTCTGCTCCAGACCCGCTGGGGCGCGGCGCAGGTCAGCAGCTGGATTACGGTGAATACCGACTACGAACTCAGTTTCGATAAGATGAATCACCGCTTTTCGTCGCCTTCCCACCTCATTCTGGAAAATGTCACCTTTGGGCGGGACGGTAAACCCGCCACATTAGTTGCCAAAAAAGTCGATATTGGCCTGAGCAGCCGTCAGATCACCGATCCGCTGCATATGGGCACCATCACCCTGTTCGACGGTACGCTGAATCTCTCGCCTCAAACGGCGCCGCTGCCCTTCCAGGCCGATCGTCTGCAGCTGAACAACATGGCCTTTAACAGCCCGAATACCGAATGGGACTTGAGCGCGCAGAAGGTCACGGGCGGCGTCAGCCCGTGGCAGCCGGAAGCGGGCAACGTGCTGGGTAAAAACGCGCACATCCAGATGAGCGCGGGCTCGCTCACCCTGAACGGCGTACCGGCCACCAACGTGCTGATCGAAGGCCGGCTTAACGGCAAGGAAGTGGTGCTGAACACCATTGGTGCCGACATGGCCCGTGGCTCACTCACAGGCTCCGCCCTGCGCAACGCCGACGGAAGCTGGGTAATCGACACCATGCGCCTGAACGAGATCCGCCTGCAGAGCGACAAAATGTTGAAAGCATTCTTTGCACCGCTGGCCAATATTCCTTCCCTGCAAATTGGCCGTCTGGAGGTCACCGATGCCCGCCTGCAGGGCCCGGACTGGGCGGTGACCGATCTCGATTTAAGCCTGCGCAACCTGACGCTGAGCAAAGGCGACTGGCAGAGCCAGGAAGGCCGCCTGTCCATGAACGCCAGCGAGTTTATCTACGGCTCGCTGCATCTGTTTGACCCGATCCTGAATGCGGAGTTTTCCCCGCAGGGCATGGCGCTGCGCCAGTTCACCTCCCGCTGGGAGGGCGGCATGGTGCGCACGTCCGGCAACTGGCTGCGCGACGGCAAAGCGCTGGTGCTGGACGATGTTGCCATCGCCGGGCTGGAATACACCCTGCCTGAAAACTGGAAAACACTGTGGATGGAACCGCTGCCGGAATGGCTGAACAGCGTCACGCTGCAAAAATTTGGCCTGAGCCGCAACCTGGTGATCGACATCGATCCCGCTTTCCCGTGGCAGATCACCTCTCTGGACGGCTATGGTGCAAACCTGCAGCTGGTAAAAGATCGCCAGTGGGGCGTCTGGGGCGGCAGCGCAACCCTGAACGGCGCGGCGGCAACCTTTAATCGCGTGGACGTTCGCCGTCCGTCGCTGGCGCTGAATGCAAACGCCGCCACGGTGAACATTACCGACCTGAGCGCGTTTACCGAGAAAGGCATTCTGGAAGCCACGGCGACGGTTTCGCAGCTGCCACAGCGGCAGGCCACGGTGAGCCTGAACGGGCGCGGCGTGCCGCTTAACGTGCTGCAGCAGTGGGGCTGGCCTGCGCTGCCGATTACGGGCGACGGCAATATTCAGATGACCGCCAGCGGCAGCGTGCAGGCGAATGCCCCGCTTAAGCCGACGGTGAACGGCAAGCTGAACGCGGTGAATATGGATAAACAGCAGGTGCAGCAGACCATGACGGGCGGTGTGGTATCGACACCACCCTCACCCCAGCCCTCTCCCTAAAAGGGAGAGGGAGCAAACCATTCCCTCGCCCCTTTGGGGAGAGGGTTAGGGTGAGGGGAATTAAAGGTAAACCATCACCTCATTCCCCTCCGCTTTCACCACCACACCCCACTCGCTGGCCGCGTGTGAACCGCCCTTCACACCGCTCACCTTCTGCACGTTGCGCAAGCACACCGACCAGTTTTGCGCGTCTCCCGTGCCGGTAAAGGTCACGGTGTCGCCCCGACGTGACGCCTTCAGCGTAAACGCCACGGAGCCATCCGCCGCAGGGACTTCGCTCACCGCCGTTGCGCCATCGCCCAGGTTAAACAGCTGGAAGGCCGTTCCCGCGTTCCACGCGTAGTCCGGCCTCTGGTTATTGTTGCCCAGCGCCAGCAGGGTGTTGTCGCGCACGTAGACCGGCAGGCTCATGAAATCGTGCTGCTGCTTATGCCAGCGGCTGCCCTCAATTTCATCGTTGTGCCACAGGTGCGTCCAGCGGCCTTCCGGCAGGTAGAATTGTACGTCCCCCGCCTCGGAGAAGACTGGCGCGACCATCACCGCATCCCCCAGCATGTACTGGCGGTCGAGGTAATCGCACGCCGGATCGTCCGGGAACTCCAGCATCATCGCCCGCAGCATTGGCGTGCCGAACTCGCGGGCCAGCGCCGCCTGGCGATACAGGTACGGCATCAGCTGACACTTCAGCTGCGTGAAGTGGCGCACCACGTCGCAGGACTCGTCATCGTACGCCCAAGGCACCCGGTAGGATTTGCTGCCGTGCAGGCGGCTGTGGCTGGAGAACAGCCCGAACGCGCACCAGCGCTTGTAGACGTGCGCCGGAGCGGTGTTTTCGAACCCGCCGATATCGTGGCTCCAGAACCCGAAGCCGGACAGGCCAATCGACAGCCCGCCGCGCAGGCTTTCCGCCATCGACTCATAGTTGGCGTAGCAGTCGCCGCCCCAGTGCACCGGGAACTGCTGCGCACCGACGGACGCGGAGCGGGCAAACAGCACCGCCTCTTCTTCACCCACCGTCTCTTTCAGCACGTTCCATACCAGCTCGTTATAGATGTAGGCGTAGTGGTTGTGCATCTTCTGCGGATCGGACCCGTCGAACCACTGCACGTCCGTCGGGATACGCTCGCCGAAGTCGGTCTTGAAGCAGTCGACACCGATATCCACCAGGCCTTTCAGCTTGTCGGCATACCACCGGCACGCGTCCGGGTTGGTGAAGTCGTAAATCGCCAGCCCCGGCTGCCATTTGTCCCACTGCCACAGGGAGCCTTCCGGGCGCCTGAGCAGGTAGCCCTTCTCTTTCAGCTCCCGGAAGATCGGCGATTTCTGCCCGATGTACGGGTTGATCCACACGCAGACCTTCAGCCCTTTCTCCTTCAGGCGGCGGATCATGCCTTCAGGATCCGGGAAGGTCACCGGGTCCCACTCGAAATCGCACCACTGGAAGGCCTTCATCCAGAAGCAGTCGAAGTGGAACACGTGCAGCGGCAGGTCGCGCTCGGCCATGCCGTCGATAAAGCTGTTCACCGTGGCTTCGTCGTAGTTGGTGGTGAATGAAGTGGTCAGCCACAGGCCGAACGACCACGCAGGCGGCAGCGCCGGACGCCCGGTGAACTGCGTATAGCGGTTTAGCACCTCTTTCGGCGTCGGGCCGTCGATCACGAAGTACTCGAGATACTCCCCTTCCACGCTGAACTGCACTTTGGAGACTTTCTCGGAGCCGACTTCAAACGAGACGTTTTCCGGGTGATTAACCAGCACGCCGTAGCCGCGGTTGGTCAGGTAGAACGGGATATTTTTGTAGGACTGCTCGGTGCTGGTGCCGCCGTCGCGGTTCCAGGTTTCGACCGTCTGGCCGTTGCGTACCAGCGCGGTAAAGCGCTCGCCCAGGCCGTAGACCGTTTCCCCCACGCCCAGATCCAGACGTTCGAACACGTAATTGCGGTCGGTATTGCTGTCCTGCACGTAGCCGTTGTTTTTCAGCTGGCTGCCGGTAATGCGCTGGCCGTTGCGCAGGAAATCCAGCGCCCAGAACTCGCCTTTGGTGACGCGCACGCTGACGCTACCGCTTTTCAACTCGGCAAACTCGGCGTTGTTTTCAATCTCTACCTTCACATCCTTCAGAACGTTCAGCGGATAGTGCGGGCCGTTATTCAGCGCGCCCTGGAAGTGCTCGATGCGCACCCCAACGATCCCTTCCTGCGGGGCAAACAGGCGCACCGTAAACATCAACGTGTCGAGCTGCCAGGTGCGTTCGCGCACGTCGCGCGGCGCAACATACACCACCAGGTCATTTCCCTGCTGCTCCACATCGAACACCTGAACCGGATACGTCACGTTCAGGCCCGGTTGAATAAGCCAGTTTCCATCACTGATTTTCATGCTTTCGTCCTCTTAGTTCTGCAATTCTTTACTGACCGGCAGGGTTTCAAACTCCTGCTGATTGCGGCGTGCGCCCTGCGCTAGCTCGCCCAGGATTTTGGTCAGGAAGGGGGTTTTCAGCGTGTAGTAGCGTTTGGCGATAATGGCGCTCAGCACGTAGCAGACCGCCGGGGCCAGGGTAAACAGGCCGATAATGATGCTGATGGTCGCGCTGTTCTGGGTTTTGGCTGCCGCGTCGTAGCCGCCGCCTGCCAGCATCCAGCCGATCATCGCCCCGCCCAGCGCCAGGCCGAGTTTCAGCACGAACAGCGTGCCCGCAAAGCTGATGCCGGTCAGGCGCTTGCCGTTGGTCCATTCGCCGTAGTCGACGGTATCGGACATCATCACCCACTGAATCGGCGTCACCAGCTGGTGCAATACGCCGATGACGAAGATAAAGGCGAACATCAGCACGGTGGCATGCATCGGCACGAAGAACATCGCCACGCTGACCACCGCCAGCGCGGCGTTGGTCCACCAGAAGATACTGACCTTGCACTTCCAGTCGGTGAGCGGTTTCGCCAGCGCGGAGCCGATCAGGTTACCGACGCAGTAGGTGGTAAGGAACGCGACGAACACCTCCGGCGAACCCATGATCCAGGTGCAGTAGTACATCATCGCGCCACCGCGCACGCAGACGGCGAGGATGTTGAGGATGGTGAGAACACCAACGATGCGCCACTGGTCGTTTTGCCAGATATCACGCAGGTCTTCCCGCATGGAGGTGGTGCTCGGCGGCACCTGGATGCGCTCTTTGGTGGTGAAGAAGCAGAATGCCAGCATCAGGAACGCGACCACCGACAGCACGGCGATCCCGCCCTGGAAGCCGAACGCCTTATCGTCGCCGCCAATCAGGTTCACCAGCGGCATCATCAGCACCGTGGAGAGCATGCCGCCCGCGGTCGCCAGCACAAAGCGCCAGGACTGAAGGGAGATACGCTGCGTCGGGTCGTTGGTGATCACGCCGCCCAGTGCGCAGTAGGGGATATTGACCACGGTATAGAGCAGGGTCAGCAGAGTGTATGTCACGGCGGCGTAAACCATTTTGCCGTTAAGGCTGAGGTCCGGCGTGGTATAGGCCAGCACGCAGACGATGCCGAACGGGATCGCGCCGAACAAAATCCACGGACGGAACTTGCCCCAGCGGCTGCGGGTGCGGTCGGCTATCAGCCCCATGCACGGGTCGGAGATCGCATCCAGCGCGCGGGCCAGCAGGAACATGGAGCCGACAAACCCGGCGGGAATGCCGAAAATATCGGTGTAGAAAAACATCATGTACAACATGACGTTATCAAAAATGATGTGGCTGGCGGCGTCTCCCATGCCGTAGCCAATCTTCTCTTTTACTGACAATACTTCGCTCATATTTTTTATCCTTCACGCTGTAGGGGGCGCTGAGACCGGTTACCGTTTTTTAAACCATTGTTTCATTAGCGAGTATTGCGTTTTCTGGTTAGCAGGTTACGTTTCTTGTTTTTTGTGATCGGGATAAAGGTTGGCGAGCACAAAATGCTAACCTGAGGATTTTCTTAAGAATTAACTGAAACAGGGGGGTTAAGGTCAAAAGAGAGGTGAAAAAAGTGGTGTGGGGTATGTGGTAAATGCCTGAAAGTAGCTATAATGCGCCCCGCCTCCATGTAGCAATCGAGGCGCGGAAGATCGTCATCTCCGGTGAGGTGGCTGGACTTCAAATCCAGTTGGGGACGCCAGCGTTCCCGGGCAGGTTCGACTCCTGTGATCTTCCGCCAAAATACAACTAAATCTACTTTCAGAGTTAATAACATGTATAAATATCTTCCCTCAGAAAGAATTGATATACTTGAAAATAACTTAATATGTTTTAATAACCCTTTAAATTTTAACGATCCATTTGAATTCAATACTTCTTTTAACCTTAGTAGCTTTGAATCCAATTTATACGATTCGTTAAGCACTTTAGACCTTCTCAAAGAAATTCCAGCCGGATTATTAAATCAGATTGAAAAACTGCCTGAAGAAATTGCCACCAAGATACTTAAAGATGCAAAAAAAACAATGCTCTGGATATATAAAAAAGAAAAAGAAAATATAATAAGAGCAGCAGACACCACAATGCAGGGTTTTAACTCAAAGTTAATAGGAATAACGAGAATTCTATCATTAACAGAAATCCCTACAAATATTTTAATGTGGGGACACTACGCACAGGCACACAGCGGGTTTATTATTGAGTTTGATATCAACCATCCATTTTTCTCACAACGTCGCAGTCAAAAAGATGAATTTGGTTATTTACGAAAAGTTATATATCAGAAAGAATATCCGTTTTTGGATCCACTCTCAGACGAACAAATAAATCACTTCTTAATAAAAAGCAAAGATTGGGAATATGAACATGAATGGCGAATGTTATTACCACAGGCGAATTCTGGTAAAACAATTAATGTATATGAAAAAGAATTTGATCTCTATGAACTACCATCCGGTGCTATCAAAACGATAATTTTTGGTTGCAATACCTCAGAACATTTTAAAACTAAAATGTTCAGGTTAGTAAGTTCACGAACCGACTATAATCATATCAGTTTTATACAGGCTAGAAAATCAAATTCAAGATTTGAGATTGTACTAGATCCGTTATAACTTCTTTTTCAATCTATTTAATTCATTTCGACCTAAATTTTTCAACCAACTCACCAAACTCTCCCCTTCAGCCTTCGCCGCAGCCTCAAACTGCGTCTTCAACTCTGGCGTAATACGTATCTGAAAACTCGGTGCTTTTCCGGATGTTGATTTGTTAGGATCGCGTTTAGCTGTTGACATGTACGCACTTTGACACACGATAACCTGAGATTGAAACGCCCTCGCCAGGTACTCGCAATACCGGACGAGAGCTAACCTCAACAACTATCAAGGAGTTGATTATGGCTGATTCGCATTCTACCCCAGACACCGACCAATCCGGAACCGAGCGTTCGTTAATTGTGGGATACCGCCCGAATGTTTACGACAAATCTACGCCAAAAATCATCCTTTCCGGCAAGTGGCTGCGCGCGGCAGGTTTTGATACCGGACAGCAGGTCACGGTAAAGGTCATGAAAGGGTGCATCGTTCTGGTGGCGTATAACGAGCAGGAGCAGCGGTTGCAGGATGATTATAAACGGACGAAAGCAAAGCTTATTGAGATAGAGGATGCGCTTGCAGCGATCCAAATTCCACATGCTGGAAAGCGCCTCGCAAAATCAAATACAAACCACCCGGCTTAGCGGCTGTTTCTGGCATACTACAAGTGAGTTGGGTTAATCTTCAAAAAGAGGGAGGCGACATATGAGATGTCTCCCTACATGAAAGCCTCTTTTTATTTTTCAATAAGCTTTAGCACATTCTTTTTATCTATTGATAGATATAAAATATTCATCGCGCTAATTGTTAATATTTTATCGCATTTATTGTTGGAGGCTTTGCAAGGTTAGTCACAGTTTAATTTCACTCCGCATATTAAGCTTTTTAATGAGACCAAAGTCGGCGGATGATTTTTATTTTGAACAAGGCACATATAAAAGACAAAGTAAAAATTATGAGAACATTTGAGATGACTATACTAAAAGTGGACTGTAATGAATAGTATCAAGCTCTGGTTAAAAGAACAAATTCTCTTCATTCTTCGAGGCTTAGTACCATTACTATGTGTTATTATTTTTGCTTTGTTTGCTGTAACATGGCTACCAGAAAAAACCGCAATGAATTTAATATGGATTTTTGTTACAATCGTAGGTTTATACATTCTTTTATCAAAAAGAACATAAATGCTCTTTACGATTATTAAGTTCAGTGCACTAACTAAATCATTTAGCCCCCTCCCTATAGGGACAGGGATCCAATCTTCACTACGGCCTCACTGAGGCACCTTATTCCAGTGATCCTCATATTTAATGTGTCCTTCCAGATAAAACCACTCGATACCGCGATAACGGATCCCGATGCTTTCCATCATATTATGACCAGGCGCCCCCGGAACCCAGGTATGGGCAGCATCGACAGACATAATCACGATACTATCCAGCGTTATGCGGTACACCTCGAATTCAAATCCTGCTTCGTTTACATCAAAGTAGTGGATAACCGCTTTCTGTAGCCTTTTGCTTTGACATAAGGCATCTGCAAAGTAAGGGGACGTTTTGTCGATCTGCTTATGGATAGTAAATGCCCCATGTTCTCTGGCCCCCATAAGATTGCCCGTGCTGGCGCTGCAAACCTGATGGATGTGGTAATTGCTGTTAAGGATCTCAATCGCACCTTCTCTGCCCGAAACATTGCAGCTGCCTTTGATCGGGTTTCCATTTTCATCATAAAGAAACATGTATGCGGGTAATGACATTGACTTTCCTCTTAATGATAATTGATGACTCTGCCGTCATTATCCTTGAAAAATGGATAGTAATAATTTCGCTCATTCAAGGTATAAGAGATTTCATAGGCATAGCCAGCTGGCAGGGCAATCTCGATACAACTATCTGGATATGAACGCCTTTGAAATTCGGCCGCAAACTCTTTATATTCACCTTGTTGCATAGACGAAATAGTATATCCATTCAAAATATCTTTTTCGTCAACACTAAAACAAAAATGATTGCCATTTATCATGATCGTTCGCTGCTCAGGAATATTCAGGTTTTCACCCGGACAACCGGTCAACATTGAGATAATCGGAATGAAAAGAATTTTTAGTTTCACTGTGGAAAGTCTCCTAAAATAGCTTCATACCGCCTGAGAAGATCCTGTTTTGGTTCCGATGGGTCGTAATCAATGAGCTTATGCAGGTTGCTGCGGGGATCAAATCCATAGGTATTGAGCAGCCAGAAATCACTGACGATAGAGGCTTGTTGCTCGAGACCGTAATCAAGCAAGTGATGTTTATCTAAATGGTAGGAATAGTCGACAGCCCAGGAGAATGCTCCACGAAGGCGTACCATCATACCGTGCTGATGCTGCCAAACATGCATCATTTCATGCAGAAAAAGATGTGCTCCGACGATACGAGACATTCTTTGATGGGACATGGAAAAGTCGTTTTCATACGTACCTTCCATAAAGTAAATCTCACCGTTTGGCGTCATTGCGGTTCTGAAATTCTGCATATTGAAGGGCAAATAACTTCCCCGATGAATCCACACTTCATTATAACGAATACTTAAACCATAAAGCGTTTTGGCAAGGTTAATTTCACCGAGCGTTAGCAGTCGCACTCCGCCAATTTTTATTCCATCGCTCATCTGCGCTCTCCTTTTGCGAGAGCTATATTAATATCACCGTAACTTAATACAATTATTTTTTTAATGAATGATAAGGGTGTAATTATATTCCTGAAAAATTACGGTAACATTTTAAATTATCTAATAATTATTTATACTCACCCAACCGCATATGCAACAACGGAAACGGATTCCCCTGCCCGTCCAGTTCCGAGCGTCCGACCTGCTCAAACCCCATATAGCGATAAAATGCGACGCCCTGCGGGTTTTGCTCATTCACGTCCACCTCGTTCACGCCGAACTCTGCGATGGCGTGTTGCAGCAGCAATTTCCCGACGCCCTTCCCTCGGCTCGCGTCATCCACAAAAAGCATTTCAATGCGGTTTTCATCCACGCCCAAAAAGCCGTGAATAACGCCTGCGTCATCGCGAGCTATCACGACCTTGAGGTTAGGCAGATAAGCGTTAAGCAATAACGGGCGCAGCGCCGCAATATCGCTTTCTTGTAGAAAGTGATGGGTAGCGCGAACGGAAGATTCCCAGATCGCAACCAGACGTTCAAAGTGTATGGGGAGTGCGGTTTCTATTTTCATGGGGGGATCATGAATAAAAAACCGAACTTATTCAATCCACTCTTTGCGATCTGTTCCCCATCACCCCATCCCTCGGTACCACCACGGTCACGTTTTCCATCGGCACGCCTGCCGCAAGGTGAATATCCTGTAACTGCTGTAACGCTCCAGGAAGAAAGCACGATTTTTACTGCTTCACCCACACCAGCTGGTCAACCCGGAAGCCCAGACTGCGCGCGGTGTTCAGGTAATCCTGCTTCACCGCATCCGGGATGGTCGGCGTGCGCGACAGGATCCACAGGTAGTCACGGTTGGGGCCGCTAACCAGCGCGTACTGGTACTTATCGTCCAGCCTGATCACGTTATATCCGCCGTAGAACGGGCCGAAGAACGACACCTTCAGCGCGGCGGTGGTCGGCTCGCCGGTAAAGTACGCTTTCCCTTCGCTCTCGCTCCACTTGTTCTTCACCGGATCAAAACCCCGGTTAAGCACGCTGATGCCGCCGTCGCTGCGCTCGCCATAGGTCGCCGTCACCTGCTCCAGCCCGCGTTCAAAGCGGTTTTCCAGACGGGCGACTTCGTACCATTTGCCGAGATAGCGGCTGGCTTCAAAGTTGGTAATAGGCTGCACACCTTTCGGCGGCGTAGGGGATTTACAGGCGACCAGCGTCAGCGCAATGGCAACACCGGTCACAACAGGCCATAGCTTCATGAGAATTCCTTTCATTTGCACGGTTGGACGTTAAGTGTAGTGCACCGTTTCGGCGCTTCATCCCGTTCGGGAAAATTCGTAGTATATTGAGAGTATTCCTTCACTCTGGACACGGACATGGCTTACTCCATCGGCGAATTCGCCAGACTCAGCGGCATCACCGCCACCACCCTGCGGGCGTGGCAGCGTCGCTATGGTTTACTCAAGCCAAAGCGCACGGAAGGCGGCCACCGCCAGTACAGCGATGAGGACGTCCAGCAGGCGCTAAAAATTCTCGACTGGGTAAAAAAAGGCGTCCCGATCGGCCAGGTCAAACCGCTGCTGGAACGTCCGACGCCGGGGCGGACCAACAACTGGCAAACCCTGCAACAAAACATGCTGCAACGCCTGCAGGACGGCAAAGTCGAGTCCCTGCGCCAGATGATTTACGACGCCGGACGCGAATACCCAAGGCCAGAGCTGGTCGCGAACGTACTGCGTCCGCTGCGCAGCCAGGTTTCGGCCAACGTCGCCGCCGCCATGACCCTACGCGCGATCCTCGACGGCATCATCATCGCCTACACCTCGTTTTGCCTCGAAGGCGATAAAAAAGCGCCGGGCGATAATATTCTGCTCAGCGGCTGGCACCTGAACGACCCATGCGAGATCTGGCTCGAAGCCCTGACGCGCACCGGGCAGGGCCACCGCATCGACATCCTGCCTGTTCCGCCTGACGCGCTGGCACCGGAAATTTTCCCGGAGCGCAAATGGCTTCTGGTCACCAGCGGCAAACTCAACGCCGGGCGGAAAAAGCAGGTGGAGCAGTGGCAGCAGCAGGTATCGCTTGAAGTGATTATCCTCTGATAATTTTCTCCTGCGGGAATCTTCACGAAAAGTTGAATATTTTCCCGCGCCGCAGATGCTAACGTTTTCCTGTGACGAATAACTCCACAGGAAAACACCATGAAAAAAACTGCCCCTCTGCTGATCCTGGCCTCGATGGCCTTTGCCCCTGCTGCCTTTAGCGCCCCTGCCGGCACGCTGAGCGTCCACATTCTCGACCAGCAAACCGGGATGCCACCGTCGGACGTGACCGTGACCCTCGAAAAGCAACAGCAGGACAAGTGGACTCAAATTGCCAGCGGTAAAACCGACCATGACGGTCGCATCAAATCGCTCTATCCGCAGGATCAGGACATGCAGCCCGGCGTGTACAAAGTGACCTTTAAAACCGCAGAATACTTCCACGGCAAAAAGCTGGACTCCTTCTTCCCGGAAGTCCCGGTGCTGTTTACCGTGACCCGCACTAACGAAAAGCTGCACATCCCGCTTCTGCTGAGCCAGTACGGCTACTCAACCTACAAGGGCAGTTGAGACGCCTTGATTTTAAAGAATTATAAAAAATAGTTCCGCGAATACTTGGACAAATTAGTCATGTTGTGTAAGTTTTAGTTATATGAACGGGAGGACTACACCATGACAACGAAACCTGTGCTCGGTATTAGCGGATGTTTGACCGGCTCCGCCGTTCGCTTTGACGGCGGACACAAGCGTATGGGCTTCGTCATGGATGAGCTGGCCCAGTGGGTGAATTTCAGGCCCGTCTGCCCGGAAATGGCCATTGGCCTGCCGACCCCTCGCCCGGCCATACGCCTGACGCTGACGGACTGCGGCGAAACTCAACTCCGTTTCAGCAAGCCGCCTCATGATGACCTCACGCAGAAAATGGCTGACTTTACGGCAGACTTTTTGCCGAAAATCGGCGATCTCGCTGGTTTTATCGTCTGCGCAAAATCACCAAGCTGCGGCATGGAACGCGTGCGGCTGTACGATGAAAACGGCAACCGGGGCCGCAAGGAGGGGGTCGGGCTGTTCACCGCCGCCCTCCTTGAAACCTGGCCGTGGCTGCCTGTGGAAGAAGACGGACGCCTGCACGACCCGGTGCTGCGGGAAAACTTCGTCGAGCGCGTTTTTGCGCTGCACGAACTGAACACGCTGCGTAAAAATGGCCTCACGCGCCGCGCGCTGCTGGACTTCCACAGCCGCTATAAGCTCCAGCTGCTGGCGCACCATCAGGCAGGCTACCGTGAAATCGGCCCGTTCGTTGCCTCGCTGCACGAGTGGGAAGACCTGGACGCCTTCTTCGTGGCGTACCGGGAAAAGCTGATGACGATCCTGAAAAAACCCGCCTCGCGGAAGAATCACACCAACGTGCTGATGCATATTCAGGGGTATTTTCGTAACCAGCTCAACACCCGCCAGCGCGGCGAGCTGCGCGACGTGATCCTGCACTATCGCAACGGACAGTTGCCTATCCTCGCCCCGATCACGCTGCTGAAGCACTACCTGGCCGAATACCCCGACCGGTATCTGATGACGCAAAACTACTTTGATCCCTATCCTGATGATTTGAGTCTGCGTCTGGCAGTCAAGTGATCATAAAATGCGAAGGCCCCATTGACCCATAGAGGCCCAAAGCAGTACCCCGTTTAGACGACATCCTCACTGTCGTCTCTTTTTTGCATTTCATCTTAAAGACTGTGATTATATACAGGCTTATTCTGCAAAAAGGGGCCTGCCTGTGATCAACACCCTGCACATCCAAAACTACCGCTCCATCCGCGAGATGTCGCTGGATCTGGAGCAGCTCAATATCGTCTTCGGGCCGAACGGCACCGGGAAATCCAATATTTACAAGGCGATACACCTGATGCACAGCGCCGCCCAGGGGCAGTTTTCCCAGGCGCTGGCGAACGAGGGCGGCATTCTGAAGGTGTTCTGGGCAGGCAAAACCCGTAGCGACCGGCTGCGGCGGATGAATCTGGCGGTGGAAACAGAGACTTACGAATACGAGCTGCAGGTCGGGTTTGTGGAGAAGCTGCCCTATCCCTCGCAGTTTCAGCTCGACCCGGTGATCAAAGAGGAGTCCATCTGGCTGAGCGGCCAGCACCGTCGACCGTCGTCACAGCTGATGAAGCGCAGGAATCAGGCGGTGTTTCTGAACAACGTGCATCACGAGAAAGTGACCCACAGCGGCACGCTGTATGAGAACGAATCGGTATTCGGGCAGCTCGGTGAACCACATCTTTACCCGGAAGTGTCGCAGATGCGCGAATCCCTGCGTAACTGGCGCTTTTATCATGAGTTTTCCGTCTCATCCGGCTCGGCGATGCGCGCCCCACAGGTCGGTTTCCGCTCTCCGGTGCTGGCCAGCGACGGCGCTAACCTGGCGGCCGCATTTCAGACCATCGTGGAGATTGGCGACGAGCTGCTGCTGATGCGCATTCTCGACCAGGCCTTCCCCGGCTGCGTGTTTTACAGCGACAACACCGGCGGACGTTTTCGCATGATGATGCAGCGCGAGGGGCTGAGCAGGCCGCTGGAACCGGCGGAGTTCTCCGACGGCACCCTGCGCTTTCTGTGCCTGGCGGTGGCGCTGTTAAGCCCGCGCCCACCGGCGTTTATCGCACTGAACGAACCGGAAAACAGCCTGCACCCGCAGATGCTGCCCGCGCTGGCGAGCTTAATCGCCGAGGCCAGCCGCTACTCGCAGATCTGGCTCACCAGCCACTCGCCGGAGCTGGCGAAGCTGATTGAGAAGCAGAGATCGTTTTCGCTGTATCAGCTGTCTATGGCGGAGGGGGAGACGAGGGTGGAGAGGCTGGGGTAGTCTCCAGGAGTACGGAGACTGTTTTTCCGCATCTCGCTTCAGCGAATCATGCCAATAAAGAACCCCAGATACCCAGCCCTGCTTAACCATATAAAGGGGCTGGTGAGGCCAGACCGCCGGAGATTAATCAACTCTCTGAAAGATGCAAATCAATCATTAATGGTTGAGAAGAATAAAATTACCTAATCTTAGGTGGAATTAAAAATATGAAAATTTTTAAAGTATTAATTTCCATATATTATAGCCCTGACAATCGCTCTATCTTTAATTAAAAAAAGTTACTCATACGAGCATAAGGAGATGAATTTTCGATTACGTCTCAATGATAATCTTTAGCGATCACCCACAGCTTAAATAGTCAAAGGTTTTAATTAAAATGTAATCCTATATAAAGAAACCATTGACTTCAAGACTCAAGGTGATCATAAAAGAGAATCTAGTCATCAATTAACCATTTTTAAGAAATGATCTTCCCAAAATGGAGTTGACTTTTAAATCATCTTCTGGATGATACTTTAAATATTTATCGCAAGCTTTTGCAAGGTATTTATAGCAAATACTTTCACTTACAATGATCGTATCGCTATCATCTGGAGGATAGCCATATGAAAATTCAACCCCTTCAAAATGCTCTTCCTCAAAGCAACTGTCCATATCAGGAAAGCTGCAATATGCGCCATCAAGATGGAAACTATTTTTTTCGGCCATGTAACCGATAGCCTTAATGAACAATCCACTTCCGTACATTCGATCGAAGTATGACTTAACAATCCAATATGGATCATTTTTATCATATGGTTGTCCAAATAACTCTTTGCTCATTTTATTACCTTTCACTGAGGATGGAAATTATTGACCATGCCAGTAGCTTTATCGATATAAACTCTAAAACTCACACCCCCAGCATGGGCATCATATGCCTGCAACCCCTGTTTCATAGCTGCCTCATAACCGCTGGCTGCTGCTTGTTGTCCTAACTCCAACATTTTGCTATCAGTGAAAACATTAGGATCATAAATAGTTTTAGGTAACTCTGCAGCTTTGTATCCAGTCACATTTCCGGCTCTATCGTAGGACGGTATCTGATAAGTTACTTGAGTTATTCCTTTTGTCTCAGTATACGTTTTACTAACAATTTTGACATTGTATTTTTTTGCCGCAGCATAAAATTCCTCTGCATTATGCGCGCCAGTTATGCCTTTTTTCTGCGAGTAGCCATCAAGTGTTGAAAGATGAGCAGGTTGGTTTATTTTAAAGCTAATTCCGTCAGGATAAGTTACTTCTGCAACGTTACCTGTGGTTTTTATTGTAGCTTTTTGACCGGATGCCGTTTCAACAACAGTTGTTTTTGGTGTTACAGAATCAGTTCCTTTCATTCCTGCAATGATGCTCACAATCGCATGTGTCTGCATTGCGTCATCATAGGCTTTAGCCACTTCATCCCATTTTTTGCCAGTGCTATCAACTATACCCTTAATTGCCGCATCGCGAGTTATGCTCCCAGAATCAAGACCTTCCATAATTGCGGCAGCATTACTGTAATCTTCTGGGAAGATGTCCTTGTATGATAATCTATAACCCGCTGCGCTATCGCCATATCCTTCCAATGCTTTCTGTGCTTGTACAACAAGTTGTCCACAGCCTGCACTGCTCTTGTTTCCTTGGGTACAGACATCCAAAATTTGCTGATCGCGGGCTTTATCCATGGCGTTGATATCAGCCAGTTCCTGCGTTAGCGTCTGACGTTCTTCTGCGGTTAAATCACCGTTCTCAAGCTGATATTCAACCTGTTTTTTACGCTCGGCCTCTTTATGATTAAGGTAGTTGTAACGCACAGAATCTATTGAAGCCGCCGCCCCCGACTGCGCCCCGTTCGTTCCGGCAATGATCCCGCCAATGGTGGCGCCGCTTATCGCTGCCGCCCACTGAACAATCGCCCCTTTCTCACTTTCACCGAGTGACGTATGGGTGCCCAGATAATCCGTTACCATTTCGCCAAAGGCTTCGCTGCTAAGACCTGCAACACCGCCAGCCAGGGCATTTCCGCCACCCAGGCTCGCTTGAAGCGCACCAATTACGCCATGAATAGCGGCTTTCTCTTTGCTGTCTGCACCCCAGCCCATTTTAGCGCCGAGGTCGCCAGCAGCCTGATTCGCGATCTGGCCGAACAGGCCAGCTAATTCCTGCTGCTCCTGAACTTTTTCTTTGTCGAAGATCTTATCAATATGGCCGTTGGCGTTATTCGTATCGCGACTTAACTCAGCGACATCCTGTTGTTGATTTTCCTTTTCACGAATGGTTATTGCGCCGTCAGCTATTGCAGAATGTGTCGTGCCGGACTTATCACCCTGCGCCCCTATTCCAATAACTGGTACTGCGCTACCGCCGCTTCCATTCTTGTCGCCTGCGTATCCTGCACTGATTCCTTTCGTGTCTGAGCTATATTCGGCATTGTTATGGATGTCACGCCAGCCAAGAGTGCCCGTTTCCAGAGAGTTTTTATCCGCTGTAGATGTGCTGGCGATGACAGCCCCGTCCAGCTGCGTGTGTTTGCCGACGGTGATATCAAAACCCTTTTCCCCCGCAAAAAGGCCACTCTGCTCACCGACGCTCGCATACTCACTTTTAGTTTTGCTGTTACTGATGTTGAGTGAAGCTGACCCCGTCATGGTACCGAACGTGAAACTGGCTCCCCCGCTGACGTCTTTCTGCCAGCTGCGGTAGTCATCAGTATCCTGCAGGCTGGTTATCAGCAGGTCGCGGCCCGCATCGGCAGTAATTTTGTCACCCAGCGCCTGCGCACCGGCAATGACCATGTCACGTCCGCTGCTCATGCTCAGATCGTCGCGGGCATTGACACGGCTATTCACATGCTCGGTCGTTTTCCCGTCATCACCACCTTTGGACTGATAGCCACTCGCCTGAACACCAATCCCTGTTTCCTTTCCGACCGAGACATGCACACCAGCAGCCCACCCACTACTGTTGTTAGAGCTTTTTTGATCACGATTATTGGAGGCAGCATTAAGTATCAGATCGTTCTGCGCCACTAGCGTAACGTTATTTCCCGTTACACCACTGCCTGTAATATGCAAATCGCCGCTCGCCCCATTTTTCCCGGTAGCGACCATATTCACGTCGCCTCCGGCAGTGAGTGTGCTGCCTCGGACTTCATTTTGCTTCAGTTCAGAAGTGGACTTACTTTTGCTGGAGCCAATATTCAGTTCCACCCGAACAGCATTCATGTCACCACCGGCTGCGCCGCCAACCATGGAAGCTACACCAGAGCCAGCAACCCAGGCTTCCTGCGCGGCTTTTACATCATAAAGAGCCTTCAGGCGATCGTTGCTGACTTCGCTGCCGCGCTTAATGGCGTTATTTGCCGCCATTGCCGCATCAGTAATGGCAGACGAAACGGACAGCGTCAGGCCACTTTTCTTCTGTTCATACGTTTCTTTTCGGCGAAGCAGATCATTGCCCGGGTCAACTGCAATTTCTCCGGCAGCTACATTCAGGTTTTTAGCAGCGATTACATCTGCACCGCTAATATGTGCTTTGCTGTCCGCAATAATGCTGACATTACCGCCAGTGGAGCCGATGGTACTCACGCTCTGGCTTTGCGTCGTGCCGTCTTCGTTAACCCGGTGACGAGTGGAATTGGTCCCGATCGTAAAGCCGATACCACCGCTACCCATCAGGCCGCTGGTTTTCTTCTCTTTCAAATGATATGAAGATTGCTCATTGGTCGCGGCCACAACATTGACATCGTTACCCGCTTTGAGAACAACATCACTATCACCAATGATCGAGGACCCCTTCACTGTCACATCATTTCCGGCTGTGACAGTGACGTTATTTCCGCTGAATGACGATCCTTTCTCGTAAGTCGCACTCTCCTCATCGATAGTGTGCGTAGTGGTTTTCTTGAAGAGTCCTTTTTTAGTTTTGGTCTCCTCTTTGTAGTGATAATCGCTTTCGGTTGCGGTATCGAGGCTGACGTCGCGGCCTGCTGCCACGCCGATATCTCCCTTCGCCGTCACCTGCGCGGCTTCAGTGGTGACATCGCGTCCGGCGAGGATCTGCGTATTCGCCCCGCTGGCGATCTCCGTTCCCTGCTGGCGTACCGACTCGTTAATAACGGTTTTCTTGCCTGACCTGTAGCTGTCGCCCTGCGTGGTTTCTTCCGCAGCCAGATTCACGTCGCGCCCCGCCTGCAGCCCGACGCTTTTCTCCGCCGCCAGCGCGGCGGCCTGCGCGTTGATATCCTGCCCGGCCTTCAGCACCAGGTTATCGCCTGCGGAAATCGTGGTGCGGTCGATCCCGGTACTGTGGGATTCGCTTTTCCCTTTCTGGCTGCTTTCGCTGGTCTGTGCCGCGTTCAGGTTGAGATCGTTGCCCGCGCTCAGCCCCGCGCTGCCGCCCGCCCTCAGGTCGCTGGCGGTCACGTCAAGGTTGTGCCCGGCATTCACCAGCAGGTTGCCGCCCGCGGTGACGCTACTGCCCTGATGCGTGACGGACGAGCGGCTGGTTTTCTCCCGGCTGGAACTGTACGCGTCGTTGATCTGGTTCGCGTTGACGGCAATATCGCCCCACGCGTTCAGCAGCATATCCCCGCCGGAGGCCAGGTTCGCCCCGGTCACGGTGATGTTTTTCCCCGCCTCAAGCGACAGGCCATCCTGCGCGGTAATGGACGCCGTGTTGCCCAGAAGCGTGTCTTTCAGGCTGATGTTGCCGTATTTCCCTGTGGCATTGATATCAATCTGCTCAACCTGGGTCAGGTTGTTGATGCTGCCGTCCAGGCTCTCCAGCGCGACCGTTTTACCGCTGATGGTGGAGCTGATGTTATTGATATCGCCGATGGCGCTCAGGTTCAGGTCGCCGCCCGCTTTCATCAGGCCGTTGTTGAGGTTGCTGATGCTGTTCTGGCTGTCGAGCGTCAGGCTGTTATTCGCCAGCATTGAGCTGCCGCTGTTGGTGATGCTGCCGCCCTTCAGTGTGACGTTGTTGCCCGCGATCACGCTGCCGTTATTGACGGTGACGTCCTTCGGCGACAGGTAGAGTTTCGGCACCATCACGGTTTCGCCGTTGACGGTGGCTTTCTCCCACCATAAAAGGCTGTGGTCGAGCGCGGCAATCTGATCCGCAGTCAGCGAAACGCCAAACTGCAGGCCCAGCGACTGCTGCGCCGCCGCGGCGTTGTCCATCAGATAGCGCATCTGATCCAGATCGGAGCCGATGCCGTTCAGGTAGCGGTTGCCGGTCTGGTTGAGCAACACGTTGGAGACATAGCGGGTATCGAACGCCGCATCGCCCAGGAAGCGGTAATCGTAGTCCGGATTCAGGTTGAGGCGGCCCAGCATATAAGACGAGCCGAGGAACTGCTTCTCGTCAGTAAAGGCCAGCCGCGTCTCCTGCGGGGCAGTGGACGACGGCTTGACCCCGAGCATGGCGTTCAGATCGGCAAACAGGGCGGGATCGAGCTGCCCGAGACCGTTCAGTTTCGGGTTAATGTTGATCAGGTACGGGCTTTTCGGATTGTCGTTGAAGACAAAATAGCCGCTGTTGCCCGACGGCAGCGGGTAAGCGCTGGTATCGACGCGCTGGCCCTGATAGTGCCCGACGGTACCGCCCTGAGCGGTTTTGAGATCGGCGGTGGTGGCCCCGGCGTTCGCCAGTGCGCCCAGTTGGCCGAGGCTGGCGTTGCCTTTCTGCGTGGTGGCAATGTTGCTGAGAGAGGTGCCAGACGCGCCGCTAGTTTCCAGCGCGCCGCCGCCGTTAAGCTGCTGCAGCGCACCCTGGAGCTGATCGTTCCACTGCGGGGAATTCACCGCCACGGTGCCGGTATTGCTCAGCCCCTGTTTTTGCACCCCGCTGCCGATGGTCTGGTTGCTGAGGGTGTTCAGGGACGGCGTGGAGATAACGGTGCTAACGCCGCCCGCGTTAGCGGTGGTATTGGTGTTGCTGATGTTGCTGGTGAAGTTCGCGGTGACGTTGCCGCCTGCCTGGATGACGGCGCGTAAGGTTTCGCCCTCCACCGATTCATTCGTCAGACCTTGTAACTCATAAATAAAGGTCGAGTTGGCTTTTGGTCCAGGATATCCCGTTTCCGAAGATGATCCCCCTGTAGACCTGAGATATTTATAATTATAAAAAGTCCCCGTTGTTCCTGATTGATAACTCTCATTGTTCAGCTGTGAGCCTGAAAGAAATGCGTTACGTTCACTCAGTATTTGACTTGATTTATTTTCCAGAGCACCAGCATTGATAACCAAATCACGTCCCGAAGCGATGCGCCCCGCGCCACCACTCGCACTCACATCAAAATGCACCACTGAGCCAGCAAAGCGCATTTGACTGCTCTCTGCGGTAGGAACAAATGATGAACTGTAAATATCGTATTCAATTGCACATGTGCAATTGCGATACCCTTTGCTTTTCGTATTGCTAATGCTGTAAGACGTTGAAGGGAGACTCAGGACAAGAAGTTCAATCGTTGCATCACCGACGTTTTCAGCCAGTTGTGAAGTTTCCGTCCAGCTATTTACCGAAAGCCCATCACGGGTATTCAGCAAATGCCCCGTCCTGATCCCAATATCCCCACCCTGCGTCTCAATATTCCCCGACGTATTCACCACCTGGCTGTTCGCATTCCCCGCCGCATCCCGCTGCATCCACAGGTTGTTTCCCGCCATGATGTCGCCGCGCTGGTTGGTGATGCTGTCGGCAAATAGCGCCAGGTTATTCGCCGCGTACAGCAGCGCGGTGTTGACGATGGAGCCCGGCGCGCTGAGGGTCAGCGAGCCGCGCGTGCCGGTAAATCCGTCGACGGTAATATTGCTCCGGCTGGCAACGGTGATGTCGCCCCCGCCCTGCACCGAGCCCGCGGCGTTTAGCGCCACATTGCTGCCGGAGAGCGTACTGGCACCGCCGCCGATGGTGATTTGTCCGTTATTGCTGAGCTGCCCACCCGCGCTGAGGTTGACCGCCTGCCCCTGCAGCACGCTGCGGTTATCGATGTCGCCGCCGCTATTGATGGTCAGGGTTCTGCCCGCCGCCACGGCGGTTTTGCTGGTATATGCGTTCGTCAGCTGCAGCGTTAAATCACCGAGAGAGACCAGCTGACCAACCGCGTCCAGCCCCTTGCTCTGCAGCCACAGGTTGCCGCCGCTCAGCAGCTTGCCCCCCGCGCTCTGGGTCACCTGGTCGGCATTGATGCTCAGCTGCGCGTTGCCGAGCAGCATGCCGCTGTTGTTCAGCTGGCCGTAGTTAACCGCCAGCTCTCCCGCCTGGGTAGTGCCCTGGCTGGCAAGCGTGGTGCCGGTCAGCGTGGCGCGATCGGCCACCCACGTTCCGCCGTTAGTGGCGTTCGCCGCATTGAGGATCAGGTCGGTGGCCTGCAGCCAGCCGGTGCTGGTGAACTGCGGCGTGCCGAGCGTCAGCCGCGCGCCAGAAAGCAGCCTGCCGTCATTACGCGCCTGCGAGGAGGCGGTCACGCGCGTCTCGCCGCCGCCCTGAATCAGGCCGTAGTTAAATAATGTGGGCGTGGTCAGCGTCAGGCCATCGCGGCTGACGATTTCGCCCCCGCCGTTGTTGGTCAGCGTGCCGCTGAGGGCCAGCGTCGCGCCGTTATCGCCCTGCAGACGTCCGCCGTTGGTGAGCGTCCCGGTGGTGATACCGAGCGTGCTCCCCTGAATCTTCCCGTCGCTGGTAACGGACGCCGCCGTGACGTTCAGCGCCCCACCGGAGAGCATAGTGCCGGATGACTGCTGGCTCACCGCGCCGGTCTGGCTGAGGGTCAGACCGTTCACGCCGCTGATGGCGCCGCTGTTACTGAGCGTGCCGCTTTTCAGCGTCAGGTTTTTCGCCGCCCATTGCCCCTGGTTCGCCAGCGTGGCGGCCTGCAGCGTCGCGCTGCCCAGCGCGGTGATCTTGCTGCCTGCGGTCCCGGTGAGCGCGTCGGCCAGCGTCATCTGCAGCGCGTCGGCGCTCTGCACCGCGCCGCTGTTGGTAAGCGACTGGGCGTTAAGCAGAATGTTTTGTGCCTGCCAGCTACCGGCGTTGGTTACCGCACCGGACGCTATCGTCAGGGTGCCCTGGGTGAGCAGCTTGCCGCCTGCGCCGTTAATGAGTTCCTGCTGCGGCGCGGCCATCGCCATGCGTGCCATCAGCCGCTGCTGCCCCTGCAGGGTCAGGCTCTGCAGGCCGGTTAAGGTGCCCTGGTTGTTGATGTTGCTCTGACCCAGCGTGAGGCTGTTCCCCTGCACGGTGCCGCTGTTTTTGAGCGTGCTGCCGCCGAGCGTGACGTTATCCTCGCTGAGAAGCTGCCCGCGGTTATCCAGCGTCCGGGCGGTGATATCCGCTCCGCCCTGGCTCATCAGCGAGCCGGTTGAGGTCAGCGTGCCGCCTGCATTTGCCGTCAGCGTTCCCTGGCTGAGCAGTGACCCGCCGTGCGACCAGTCGGTAGCGCCGATCTCTGCGCCATTCCCCTGCAGCGTGCCCTGGGTGGTCAGCTGGTCTGCGTCCAGCATCAGCATGCCGCCGGAAAGCGTGCGCGAGTTTGCCCCCGTGCTCAGCGTGGTGCCGGTGAGCGCCAGGCCGTTCGTTCCCTGCATCAGCCCGCCGTTGTTGAGATCGCGGGCGTTGAGGGACAGCGTGCCGCCCATGATGCGCCCCGGGTTCGCCAGGGTGTCCGCGGTGAAGGTCGTTGCGCCGCCGCTCTGCAGCAGCCCGGTATTTGTTAATGCCCCGCTGAGCGTGCCGCTGAGTCCCGTCTGCCCGTTCACCGTACCGCTGTTGATGAGGGTGCTGCCCGTCATGCCCAGCGTCGCGCCCTGCAGCGTACCGGCGTTCGTCACTTGCCCACCCTTCAGCGTGAAGCCGCCGCCGGAGAGCCATTTGCCGTTCAGCTCGTTGATAAAGCGATCGGCGGTGGCGTTAACGGCGTTGCTGCCCTGCATCAGGCCGCTGTTGCGTAGCTCCGCTGCGCCTGCGGTCAGCGTTTTGCCCGCCGCCGTGCCGCTGTTGGTCAACATCGTCGCGTTAAGCGCGGCATCGTCAGTGGCAACGAGGTTCCCCGTATTTGTCAGGGTGTTGCTCAGGCCAAGATCCAGGCTCTGCGCCTGAATATCACCCTGGTTAGTCAGGCCACTTCCCCGGAGGGTGAACCCGCCGTCCACCAGCAGCAGACCGGCGTTATCAAGCGTATCGAGGGACACGTTCAGGCCGCTGCCGCTCACCAGCTGTCCGGTGGAGCCGTTGCTCAGCGCGCGGGTGGTCAGCGACAGCGCGTCGTTACCCTGCAGAATGCCGGTGTTGGTCAGCTGCGCGGCCTTCACCGTCAGCGTTTTCCCGGCCAGCTGACCGTCGTTAAACAGCTGCGCCGCCGTCAGCGTAAACAGGTTCTGGCTGAGCAGGGCCCCTTTGTTGTCCAGCCTGCCGGTCGTGGAAAGCGTCAGGGCGTCCAGCGTCTGAACGCTGCCCTGGTTGCTCAGGTTTTCTGCGCCAAGCGTCGCGCTGCGCCCTTGCAGGCTGCCCGCATTACTGAGGTTTTTTCCGCTCAGGGTCAGGGTCTCGCCGCCCGTCACCTGCCCCTGAGGCTGGTTCGCGAAGGTATCGCCGGACCAGGCCAGCGTGCTGCTCCCCTGAAGCAGACCGCTGTTCTGCAGATCGCCCCGCAGGGTCAGCACTTTCGCCAGCAACTGGCCCCGGTTATCGGTGCTGCCAGCCTGCACGTCCAGCGCCTGCTGGCTGAGCACCTTGCCGCTGTTGGTCAGCGCTCCGGTCACCGCCGCCGTCACGCCCATTTCTCCCAGCGCATTACCGGTATTGATCCACTCGCCGGTGGCCAGATTTAGCGTTTTGCCCTGCAACAGCCCGGCATTGTTTAACGTGGTGTGGTGCAGTTCGAGCGCGCCGCCGGAGAGCAGCATGCCCGACTGCTGGTTGCTGAGCTGTGCCCCCGTCGCCGTCAGGGAATGGGTTCCCTGCAGCGTGCCGCCGTTGATGACCGCCACGCTGTTGAACCGCGCGTCGGTACCGGCCATCAGCCCGCTGTTCGTCAGGCTGGCGGCGGTCAGGGTCAGGCCGTCCCGGGCAATCACCCGCCCGTCGGCATCGTTGCTGGCCTGGCGGGTCAGGTTCAGCAGAAGCGCGGTGGCGCTGAGCTCGCCGCTGTTGGCAAGCGTGTCGCCGCTAAGCGTCAGCGTTCCGCTGCTGCGCAGCGCGCCACGGTTAGTGATGTCTGCCACGCCGAGCGTCAGGGTATCTTCCCCCTGCACGGTGCCCTGGTTTTGAAGGCTGTTCGCCGTCACGTGCAGGTCGCTGGCCGCAATATTGCCCGCGTTAACCAGCGTGGTGCCGTTCAGCGTGACCTGCTCGTCCGCCAGCAGGCGTCCGCTGTTGGTCAGGTTGAGATAATCGCTGCTCAGGTTGACGCCGTTGATTTCACCCTGATTTGTCAGCGTGTCGCCTGTGACGCGCAGCGTGCCGTCGGTGGTGATAAGCCCGCTGTTAGCCAGCACGGGTATGTTCAGCGTTAAATCCTGCGCGCTGTAGATTGAGCCCCCGGCCAGGTTCGCGAGCGATCCGGTCTTCAGATTGAGCAGAGTGGTTCCCTGCAGCAGCCCGCCGTTCTCTACCGACGCACCGTCCAGCGACAGGCTATCGGCCACAAGCGAAGCACGGGTGGTGATGCGGTCGGCTGCCGTCAGGGTCATGCGGTCCGCTTTTGCGACGCCGGAGTGGAGGATGTTCTCTCCACTGAGGCTGAGCGTACCGGCGGAAAGTTCCCCGCTGCTGGTCAGGTCGTTGGTCGCGTTAAAACTCAGGGTGTTAGCAGTGGATTTCCCGGCGTGCATCAGCGTGCCCGCCGTCACCGACAGCGCCCCTTTCGCCGCCTGGGTGCCGTTCAGCGTCGCATTCTGCGCCTGAAGAGTAAGCGCCTGTCCGCTCTGCAGGTGGGCATCCCGATCGGTGATCAGATCGCGGGTGGAAACGGTTAATGCTCCCGCCGCGTCCGTCTGCCCGTTCAGGCTGGCGCTGCGGGTCGCGGTAAGCTGGACGTTGCCCTGGCTGGTGATACGGGACGCCTGACCGCTCGTCAGGGTATCGGCCTGCGCCGTCAGCGCCGTCGCGCCGGACAGGGTGCCGTTCTGTTCAAGGGTGCCTGCGGTCACGTTCATCGCGCCGTCAGCCAGCAGGCTGCCACCGTTACGCAGGGTTTGCTGCGCCGTGACGTTCGCATCGCCTTTCGCACTCAGCGTGCCCTGTTGCTCCAGAGTATCGGCATTTAACGTCAGTTTTCCGGCGCTCTGCAGGGTGCCATTATTGATGACCGTCTGGCCCTTCAGGGTGATTTCGTTACCCTGCGCCGTGCCGCCGTTCGTCAGGTCTCCAGCGTTCACATCCAGATGGCCTTTCGCCGCCAGCTGCCCGCCGTTTGACACCCTGTCGCCGGAGAGCATAAGGTCGCGCCCCGCATTCACCTGTCCCTGGTTACTGACAGTGCTGCCCGTCAGGCGGATATCATCCGTGGCATCGGCCCGGCTCTGGCCGTCCAGCACCAGCTGTCCGCCGCTCAGCGCCAGGTTCTCCCCTGCCGAGATCGCACTGCCCGTGGCTGACAGCGTGCCGCCGCTGGTCAGCGTCGTGCGGGTATCGCTTCCACTGCGGGTATGGGTCAGCGCGATATCCTTTCCGGCCGCCACGCTGAGCGCACCTTTACTGGTCACACTGCCGCCCGCGATCTGCACTTTCCCCTCACCGGAAAGGCGCATGTCGCCACTGCTGGCGAGCGTGCTGTTATTGAGTGCCACATCCTGCGAGCTGGTCACGTTCAGCGCGCCACCGGCCTGATGGCTACCGTTGAGAGTCACCCCCGCGCCATTCGCGGCGATCGATCCGCTGGCCACGCTGTTCGTGACCGTCAGTTTGCCGCCCGCATCAAGCTGAATATCCCCCTGGCGCGCGGTGAGGTTGCCGAGATTTACTCCAACCCCCTTCTCGCTGGAGACCAGACGGATACGGTTGGCATACATCCCGCCGAGTGCGCCAGTATCCACGGCCACCACGGGCGCAGCGCCCTCACCGGCAATCGGCTTAATGCTGCCATCCGCGCCCACGCGGTTTGCCCCTGCCGTTACCGTCAGGTCGTTCGCGTGAATCGCGGCGTTCACTTCCGTTGCGCGCGCAATAATCGACAGCGCGTCGCTCTTGCTGGCATCCAGCCCCTGGCCTTCGACCGTGATGGCGCCTTTCGTTACATCCAGCGCCAGCAGGTTACCGTTAGCGTCAAACTGCGGTTTACCCGTGGTCAGCGTGGCGTTGGGGGTGTTGATAAATCCGCACCCGTTACAGGTGATACCGTACGGGTTAGCCACCATGACGTTTGCCGCCTTGCCGGCGACTTCCGTATAGCCCTGAAGCTGGGAGCGGTTAGCTCCCGTGACTTCGTTGATGATGCCTTTTGCTTCCCGCCCGGCCTGCAGGTTGGGGTTGTTCTGGATAAGCCCGCCCAGCTGGGTCTGAGTTAAGCGGTCCGTGCCGTTGTTGAGGATAAGCCCCTCTTTGCCGACGTTGTAATCCTGGAACTGGTTATGCGAAATGCCCGCCCCGTTCGGCGTGGCGATATTGATGACCGGAACCCCGTTCCCCGCCTGATCCACCGTGGTCTGCCCGGTCGGCGTGAGCGCCGCCGCGACGGCGGGTGCCATCGGCTGCCAGACCATTAAGCCGCAGACAATCCAGCTAATCAGACGCTGCGAGAAACGAACGGGTGGGTGACGGGTATCCATAGTCGTAGAGTCTCTTAAAGCATAAAGGCAATGCGCCAGTTAACGCTCACATGATCCGGGCCGAGCCAGTCGGGGTAGTGCAGCGGCGTGCCGACTGAAACCTGGCTGCTGTACCAGCGCCCTGCGCTGCTCAGCCCCACAGAGGCTCCCCATAACGTGCCGGAGGCAAAGCGGTCCTGACTGTCTTTTTCCAGCCAGCCGCCGTCAACGGCGACCGTTGCGCTCACCGCGCCAATCACCGGGAGGGTGAAGAGGGAGTAACCCAGCTCGTTACGCCAGTAGCCGCCGTTATCCCCGGACAGATACTGCTCTTTAAAACCGCGCACGGAGCTTTCACCGCCGAGCGTCAGGCGCTCGGAGCCGTACAGCCTGTCAGGCGACCACTGGCCGTAGGCGCTGGTCAGCCACCAGGCGTTACGGGCGACAGGACGCTGGAAGCTGGCGTTCAGGCTCCATTTGCGGAATTCTGCCCGCGGCATATCGCCGGATTTATTTTCATCGGTTTCGGCATTGAACCACGGCATGCCGTGGCTCCAGGTCGGGTTGAAGGTCGCCACGCCGCCCAGCATTTTTTGCGTGTGGGTAACCCCGAGGATCAGGCTGGAGAGATTGCGCGTGCTGCTCTGAAGCGGCGCGTCGTTAAGCCAGTTACGGCTTGAACGTTGAACCACGCCTGCCGCGATGCCGGTTTTCACATCCCCGTTGCGGAAAACCACCCACGACGCGTTGACGCGGTGGGTTTTAGTATCGCCCGTGGAGAGCCAGTTGAACCCCTGGTTATTGATGGTGGTGCGGTAGTTACTCCAGACGTAGCTGTAGTCCAGCAAACCATAGCCAAACGGCACGCTGACGCCCGCCTGAAAATTCTGCGCATCGTACGCGCTGGCAAAATCACTGCTGCGCCCGCCGCTGACAAACCATTTATCCGCCAGCCCCAGCATATTATTCGCGGTGAGTACGCCGTTCAGCTGGTCTTCACCGGTGCTCTTCTGGCCGCTATTATCCAGGCTTACGGATGCACTTAAGGGAAATTCCGGTTTTGCCGTGAGATTAACAATCGAATATCCGGCCTGCGTCCCCGGCAGAATTTCAATTTGAACCGGCTCGGCGCGCAAACGGTTTATTTGCTCCATACCCTGTTCGATGTCGCGTAAATTAAGGATGCGTCCCACGCGCCCCGGAAACGCCATTTTCAGCATCCGCGGCGTTTCACCTTCCAGACGGATTGCTTCCAGCCGGCCTTCCAGTACAACAATATTCAGCTGACCACCGGAGAGATCCTGCTCGGTAAGAAAGGCGCGGCTGGTGATATATCCCCGGCTGATATACCAGTCAGAAATATGGGCCAGAAGCTCCGTTATTTTCGCCATATCCAGACACTGGCCCTGCCACGGCGCAACAAGGCTATGCTGGGTTTTTGGGGAGATTAAGGTCGCGCCGGAAAGCGTAATGTCGTTAATGGTGAAACAAGGCCCGGAGCCGGTAACAGTCCGTGGTCTGGCGGGTTCGGGCAGGAGAATACTCCGCTCAAGCTCTTCACGCTGTTGCTGGTTCTGGAGTAAAAGCTGTTGCTGTTGCTGTTGAATGGCATCGCGATCGGCTGGCGACAGCGGTGCAGCGTGAGCGCTTGCTGAAAATAGCGCAGCCAGGAACATAGCAATAGCATAATTTCTTAATGAAATTATTTTGTTTTTTATTTTAGACGTGTTCATCCATGCCACAAAATTAAGACGCAATTATAATTTGTACAATATAAGAGCATTCTTAAGGCGAGTATATCTAATTTAGGTTATGGCATCTTAAAAAAAGATTATTTTAGAAACGTAAGAAGTCGATTAACAAAAAATAAGAAATGTTTAACTCACTCTTAAATCTTAAGTTAGCTGTAATACATTAAATGTGCAGACGAAACGTTTTTCGCCATTCAGCAGGGCTTACCCCAAAGCGCGCCTTAAACTGCTGTCGCCAGGTGACGGCGGAATTAAATCCCACCAGCTCTGCCACGCTCTCAACGGGCATATTTCCGGCTTCAAGTAATATCTGGCTGCGCCGCAGGCGTTCGGCGGTAAGCCAGTCGGCGACGCTCATGCCCGTGGCTTTAATAAAATGGCGGGTCAGCGTGCGACGGCTCATCGAAACCACCTCTGCCAGCGAGTCCAGACTATGCGGTTCGTTGATGTGCTGCTGCAGGTAGTCAATCAGGCAGTTAATACGTGCGTCACGGGTATCTTTCGGAACCGGCTGGGCGATGAACTGCGCCTGCCCGCCCTCGCGATGAGGCGGCACAATCATCCGACGGGCAATCTGGTTGGCGACCACACTGCCAAAACGCTGGCGAATGATATACAGACAGCAGTCCAGCGCAGCCGCAGTACCGGCAGAGGTGATGATATTGCCGTCATCCACGTAGAGGGCATTGATATCCAGCTGGACGTCCGGAAAGAGCGACTGAAACTGATGTTCAAACTCCCAGTGGGTGGCGGCCCGTTTACCGTCGAGGATGCCCGCATAGGCCAGCACAAAAGACCCCAGACACAGGCCGACAATTTCTGCGCCGTTGTCTCTCGCCTGCACCAGGCTGTCGAGCAGCGCCTGAGGCGGGCGCTCAAGGACGTGCTGCCAGTAGGGCACCACGACAATCTCGGCCTGCCCGATGGCGGTGTAATCCTGCGTGGCGTTGAGGGCGAAACCGTCTTTTGAGGTAAGAAACCCCGGCGTTTCGGCGCAGATCGTCACGTTAAAGCGCTTTTCGCCGGAGACCGAATCACCAAACAGAATGCAGGGAACGGAGTAGTGGAACGGGCTGAACCCGTCTACCGCGACAATCGCGACGTTGATTAGCGACATCTGTCTCTCCTTTCCCGTTAACACACTCAGAATATAATGGTTTCGCCATCCTGGGGAATGCTCACCGCATCGCTCACCTGATTGGCCTCAACGTACTCACGCAGCGCGCTGCGGGTCAACAGGCAGTGGTTAATCGCCTCCATGTGGCTCGCGACGATTTTAGCCTGCGGCAGCAGGAAGTGGACGTTGAGCACATCCTCCTGCCCCATAATAATGGGCCCAAAGCCGATGACGTGGGCATACCCGGCGTTCAGTACCACTACATCCGGCTGGTACTTTTGCAGATCGGCTGCCACCTCTTCGCGCCAGATGGTATCCCCGGCAAGATAGAGCGTCTTCTCTTCAGGATGACGCAGCACCACGCCACAGGCCTCGCCCAGCCGCTCCGCCAGCTCCGGCACGGCGTAAGCGCGGTCGGTACCGTGCTGGCCGCCGTCCGTTTTCGTAATCTGGATGTCGCCGAAGGTGGTCGCGTCGGTCATGACCGTCAGGTTGCTAAACCCCTGGCTGCGCAGCAGCGCGGCGTCGCGGTCGTTTTGCACGTAGATCGGTTTGTCTTTGGCGATCAGCTCCGCCGCGGTGCGATCCCAGTGATCGTCATGGGTATGGGTGACGATCACCGCGTCGGCGTCCAGCAGCGTGTTGACGTCAACGGGGAGTTCGACCGTCGGGTTGCGAATATCGGCATGCGCCGTGCCGGGAAAGCCCGGATAAGCGCCTTTCGGTGCCAGCATCGGGTCGATTAAAAGGCGTTTTCCGGCGTAGGTAATCAGCTGGGTGGCGTTGCGAATGTGGGTAATGTTCATGGGCTATCCTCCGGTTGGTGTGATAAGGAGGATAGCCAGCCGCCGCGCGTCACGCTGTGGGTTAAAGGGCGATTACCGATGGAATCGGGCCAATTTCATCACCGCGTTTTCTGCCAGTGCCTTACCAGCCCGGCACCGCCCCGCCGTTAAAGATCGTCTCCGCCGCTTTCGCCACTTCAGGTGACTGATATGACTGGATAAATTCCTTCACGTTCTCGGCGTCTTTGTTGTCTTCTCGCGTCACCACGATGTTCACGTACGGCGAGTTTTTATCTTCGATAAAGACGCTGTCATGCACCGGCGACAGCCCGGTTTGCTGAATATAGGTGGTGCTAATGATGGCGACATCCACTTTCGGGTCGTCCAGCACGCGCGGCAGCTGCGCCCCTTCCAGTTCCATGATTTTCAGCTGTTTTGGGTTGGCGGTAATATCCAGCGCCGTCGGCAGCAGCCCGGTGTCCGGCTTCAGGGTAATGAGCTTCTCTTTTTGCAGCAGCAGCAGCGCGCGGCCTAGGTTGGTCGGATCGTTTGGAATGGCAATGGTCGCCCCGTCCTTCAGGTCAGACACGGATTTGATTTTGCGGGAATAGCCGGCCATCGGGAAAACAAAGGTGTTGGCCACGGCGACCAGCTTGTAGCCATGCGCCTTGTTATCTTCCGCAAGGAAAGGGCGATGCTGGAAGACGTTGGCATCCAGTTCCCCCTGGTTGGTGGCATCGTTGGGCAACAGCGAGCCGCTGAAGCCCACCAGCTCCACGTCCAGGCCATATTTTTCTTTCGCCACCTTTTTGGCGACTTCCGCCACGTCCTGTTCAGCGCCGTTGATGACGCCCACTTTTATGTGTTTGGCATCGCTGCCACTTTGATCGCACCCTGCCAGCAGCAGGCCAGCGAGTACCAGAGCACCCAATCGACGTTTCACGAGACAGTTCCTTTTGCTGAATGTTGTAGTGACTATATCGACAACGAGGCGGTGAAATAAAAAACGAAAAAGAATCAATAAGAAGGATAAGTTATATGGGGGAATGCCGGCGTCACCCGGCAACAGGGATCACGACGTTGTCGTCCAGTCCTCGACGGCAAGCTCCTGCACCATTCTGAATGCACGATCGTTGGTCACAATCGTTGTCCCCCGGCTGATAGCATGTGCAGCGATCAGCTGATCGAGATCGTCCATCACTTTCCCTTTTTTCTCCATTGCGGCACGGAGTTCACCGTACGTTGCGGCGGCGTCACTGTCCCAGTCGCAAATCGTGATGGTATTGAGAAACTCCTGAATTGTTTCTTTCAATCTACTGCTTTTCTTCTTATCTGCGCCATATAGCAGTTCTGCTTCGGTAATGCTTGAGATACAAACGTCTCCCGGAGTCAGGCATGTCATTCTGCTTACAACCTCCGGGTGTCGTTTAAATAAGTGACTTACAATATTCGTATCCAGCATATGCCTCATGAACAGGCTCCATCCAAAGGGTCTCTTTTCATAACACTCTGATTACGTTCCTCTTTGCTCAGAAACGAATCCGGTACGTCCGTAACTGCCAGCAGGCGGAAAAAATTATCCCAACTCTTTGTCTGAACAGGTTTTGCCGCCAAAACAACATTCCCTTCCTCATCCCGCCGGATGTAGACACTCTTCGTATCAAATGCGAATTCAGCAGGCAGCATCACGGCCTGATTCCGCCCTTTTTTGAAGAGTTTTGCTGTCCGTTCCATTGACATCTCCACGCTTTATTTGACCAGGCCAAAGCATGCGCCAGGGCCTGAAAAGAAGACAAGCAGCATGCTTCAAATTAGGAAAGCGACTCGCAATAAATAGCAGAATCCATAATCACCGCAGCGGACTTAAAGCGCTTTCGCCAGATAATGCCGCTGCATGCCCGGATAAGGATAATCCTGCAAAGACATCTGCAGTTGGTACCCCTGTTTTTCATAGAACGGGCGCGCCTGGAAGCTGGCGGTATCCACCAGCGCGTGCCTGCAGCCTTTGCGTCTGGCTTCTTCTTCGGCCGTTTTGATGAGCCGGCTGCCCACGCCGGTTCCCCGCACGGTGTCACTCACCCAGAGAAAGTCGATATTCAGCCAGTCGCCTTTACGCATGCCTATTAGCCCGCCGAGCATGACGCCTTTATCGTCACGCACGTAAACGCCAATATCGCCGCTAAAGTTAGTCAGATCGAGAAACTGTCCGTTAAAAGCCCTCAGTCCCGTTAGTAACTCCTCTTTCTCCTGCGTCGTGACGTTATCAGTAATGCTCAGATGCATATTTTTCTCCTTATTTTTTCTGGCGTTTCACTATCGCATACCCATACCCTGGAGAAAATTCATACTTTCGGCTGGCGTCGTGACACTGAAGGTAACGATATATTTCATGAGATGCCTGTGACTTCTCAAGGGGGTTTTGATGAAAGCTGCGCACCTGGTCTGCCTGCTGGTTTGTCTGCTCTTCGCCGCGTTCGTCCATGCCCAGGAAAAGAACGACCCGGCGAAAGAGGCGCAAATAAAGCAGCAGGTTATGAAAGATATTAAGAAAGCCTGTACGCCACAGAAAAAGCAGAGCGATAAGGCCTGGCAGGAGATGATTTTGTCGTCGGAGGCCAACCAGCTGCTGATCAAAAATGCCGTTACCGCCGTGAAGCGCGACAACCCGGACGCCTACTGGGATGCAGTCAGTCAGGTGGATTGTATGGAAGATTACTGAGTTCTCGCCGGGCGGCGCTGCGCTCACCCGGCCTGGAAAATGTTTTACCGCTTCCGCACATCCGGAATAATCAAATCCCCACGCAGAACATAGGACCCGAGCATCTGCGTTTTCTCGGTCAGCCAGCTCACGATACGCGCTGCCATGGCGTCCATTGAATACTCGATGGCCGGGATCACCGGAATACCCGGCAGATGCAGCGATCCACCCAGGCTGAAGACCATGATGTCGTCCGGCACCGATTTATTAAACGCCTGAAGCTGCGGGATGACCCGCTGGGCTTCCTGCTCGTCCGCCACCAGCAGCGCGTTGAAATTGAGAGTACTGGCGTTGTTGAGCAACTCCTGCAGCGCTACGGATGAGGATGTCGCGTCCATAAAGACCAGGTTGCGATTAAAGGGCAGGAAGTTTTTCTCCAGCGCGTGCTTGTAGCCAAGCAGCACCTGGTCGGCAAACCCGCTACCGTGCGGGTGGATCAGGGCAATCTGGCGACGTCCCTGGCTGGTGAGATAGTTACAGGCGGTTTCGGCGGCAAAGGCGTGGTCGAACTGGATGCTGTTGGTGTTTTCAGCTTCCATACAGTCAACCAGAATGACGTTTTCCATCTCCACGTCCAGCGGGAAACGCGCGCCAATCACCAGGATGTCGTCACACAGGCCGCAGGAGAGTTCTTCGAGCGCGTTCATCACTTCCGCTTTGCTATGGGCGAAGCGCAGCAGCAGGTGTTTTTGATGCTGGCTGAGCTGTTTTTCCAGCGCGTACAGATAACCGGTGGTCTGGTTAATATTTTCCTGTGCGCAAATCACCCCAATGCAGCCCGTCGACTGGCTCAGCAGCGACTGGGCAATCACGTTGGGACGATAGTTCAGCTCATCCGCTGCCTTCAGAACGGCCTGACGGCTGGCTTCCTTCACGCCACGTGACCCACTCAACACTCGCGATACCGTGGCTTTAGACACCCCGGCAAGACGTGATACATCATTGATTGTCGACATCTCTTTCCCCTGGCAGGCTGACTTCGTGCCTGCAAATTCCATCACCGCTACGGCTCATATTATAGCCAGAACGGAGTATATCCGTTTCCGTTTTCCATGGAAACCGATTTTCCGTTTCCACTCAAAATGACGTAAAAACAGCCAAATTATGTGACCCACATCCGGTTAATTAGCCTCATAAGTAACGGATCTTGATGGTTGTCACACTTCTGTCTTTTATGAATGGAAACCGGTTTCCGTATCATGTCCAATCATCCTCGCAATAACTTTTTACATTTAGAGGATGGTTGTCGATGTTCAAGATTATGCTGTGCTGTTCTGCCGGGATGTCCACCAGCCTGTTAGTCAGCAAAATGGTCGATGTCGCGAAAGAACGTGGTGTGCCGGTGAAGATAGATGCGTACGGTGTTTCCGAATTTGATACGCAGTTTCCGCAATACCAGGTGGTACTTCTCGGACCGCAAGTGAAATACATGTTACAGACACTCTCAGACAAGGCGGCGACGCATGGCATTCCGGTGCAGCCCATCGACATGATGGACTACGGCATGCAGCGTGGCGATAAAGTACTGGACTATGCTCTGTCGCTCATCGAAGCGGCACACTAAAAGGTGTTCACATGAGTTCGTTATATCAATCCATGGTCGCGGTGATTGAGCAGTCAATTACCCCGCTGGCCGCAAAGCTGGGTCAGCAAAAGTATGTGATTGCCATCCGCGACGGTTTTACCGCCGCGCTGCCGTTTATGATCATCGGCTCGTTTATGCTGGTGTTCATCTTCCCGCCGTTCTCGGCGGATACCACCAACAGCTTCGCCCGCGGCTGGCTGGATTTCTCCCAGACCTACCGCGAGCAGCTGATGCTGCCGTTTAACCTCAGCATGGGCGTCATGACCTTCTTCATCTCGGTGGGGATTGGGGCGAGCCTGGGGCGTCAGTTTAACCTCGACCCGGTGATGTCCGGCCTGCTGGCCTTTATGGCCTTCCTGCTGGTCGCCGCGCCGTATGCCGATGGCAAAATCTCGACCCAGTATCTCTCCGGTCAGGGCATCTTCACCGCGCTAATCACCGCCATCTACTCCACCCGCGTCTATGCGTGGCTGAAGCAGAACAACGTGACCATCCGCCTGCCAAAGGAAGTGCCAACCGGCGTGGCGCGCTCGTTCGAAATCCTGATCCCGGTGATGGTGGTGATCGGTACGCTGCACCCGCTGAACCTGTTCATTGAAGCGCAGACCGGGATGATCATCCCGCAGGCGATCATGCACCTGCTGGAGCCGCTGGTATCCGCGTCTGACTCCCTGCCCGCGATTCTGCTCTCCGTGCTGCTGTGCCAGATCTTCTGGTTCGCCGGTATTCACGGCTCGCTGATTGTCACCGGCATCATGAACCCATTCTGGATGGCGAACCTCTCTGCAAACCAGGCGGCACTCGCCGCAGGCGCGGCGCTGCCGCACGTTTACCTGCAGGGCTTCTGGGATCACTACCTGCTGATTGGCGGCGTAGGCTCCACGCTGCCGCTGGCCTTCCTGCTGCTGCGCAGCCGCGTTACCCACCTGCGCACCATCGGCAAAATGGGCGTTGTGCCAAGCTTCTTTAACATCAACGAACCGATTCTGTTCGGCGCGCCGATCATCATGAACCCGATGCTGTTTATCCCGTTCGTGTTTGTTCCGTTGGTCAACGCCTGCCTGGCGTACGGTGCAACCAAACTCGGCTGGCTGGCACAGGTTGTGTCGTTGACCCCGTGGACCACCCCTGCACCGATTGGTGCCTCGTGGGCGGCGAACTGGGCGCTGAGCCCGGTGGTGATGTGCCTGGTCTGTATGGTGATGTCCGCGCTGATGTACCTGCCGTTCCTGCGCGCCTATGAGCGTACGCTCATCAAAAATGAAGAGCAGAAGGCCCAGGCAACCGTCGGTACCGCTGAAGCGACAAGCAATTAAGTCAAAGAGGAGTGGTCATGAAATACGCATTTCCCGATAACTTCTGGTGGGGCAGCGCAAGCTCTGCTCTCCAGACCGAAGGGGCAAGAGAGGGGGAAACCACGTGGGATTACTGGTTTGCCCGCGAGCCGAACCGTTTTCACAACGGCGTGGGGCCGCAGCAGACCTCCACGTTTTATCAGCACTGGAAAACGGACATTCAGCTGTTAAAGCAGCTGAACCACAACAGCTTTCGTACCTCGATTAGCTGGGCGCGCCTGATCCCCGACGGTAT
This sequence comes from Enterobacter chuandaensis, assembly GCF_039718975.1. Lineage (NCBI taxonomy): Bacteria > Pseudomonadati > Pseudomonadota > Gammaproteobacteria > Enterobacterales > Enterobacteriaceae > Enterobacter > Enterobacter chuandaensis. The sequence continues at coordinate 48,134 of NZ_CP097173.1, read as the reverse complement.
CGGTGAAGTGAACCCGGAAGCGGTCGATTTTTACAATCAGGTCATTGATGAGCTGAATGAACAGGGCATTACACCGTTTATCACCCTGTTCCATTTCGACATGCCGATGGCGATGCAGGAGATTGGCGGCTGGGAAAACCGCGACGTGGTGGATGCTTACGCCCGCTATGCGCAGATCTGCTTTGAGCTGTTTGGCGATCGCGTGCTGCACTGGTTTACCTTCAACGAGCCGATCGTGCCGGTGGAAGGCGGTTATCTGTACGACTTCCACTACCCGAACGTGGTTGATTTTCGTCGGGCAGCCACCGTGGCATATCACACCGTGCTGGCCCATGCGAAGGCGGTTCAGGCTTACCGCGCCGGGCATTACGCGGGGGAGATTGGCATCGTGCTGAACCTGACGCCGTCCTACCCGCGCTCGCAGAACCCGGCGGACGTGAAGGCGGCGCACATTGCGGACCTGATGTTTAACCGCAGCTTCCTCGACCCGGTGCTGCGCGGTGAATACCCGGCGGACCTGGTGGCGCTGCTGAAAGCGTACGATCAGCTGCCTGCCTGCAAGCCGGAAGACAGCGCCCTGATCGCGGAAGGGAAAATCGACCTGCTCGGCATTAACTACTATCAGCCGCGTCGCGTGAAGTGTCGCGACAGCGCGGTGAACCCGCAGGCGCCGTTTATGCCGGAATGGTTCTTTGATAGCTACGAGATGCCGGGCCGCAAGATGAACCCGTACCGCGGCTGGGAAATCTACGAGCCGGGTATTTACGATATTCTGGTTAACCTGCGCGACAATTACGGCAACCCACGCTGCTTTATTTCTGAAAACGGCATGGGCGTCGAAAACGAGCAGCGCTTTATTGAAAATGGCCAGATTAACGATCAATACCGCATTGAATTTATTTCGGAGCATTTAACGTGGCTGCATAAAGGGATTAGCGAAGGGTGCAATTGTCTTGGCTACCATATGTGGACGTTTATTGATAACTGGTCGTGGTGCAATGCCTATAAAAATCGCTACGGATTTATCCAGCTCGATTTAAAAACGCAGCAGCGCACCATTAAGAAAAGCGGACAGTGGTTTGCCGCCACCGCCTTAAATAATAGTTTTGAAAAAGAGTAATAATGATGATCGCATTAGAAGAAGCCGTAATGGAAATTATCGTCAATGCCGGACAGTCCCGCAGCCTGTGCTTTGAAGCGCTGCACGCGGCGCGTCAGGGCAACTTTGACGAGGCCAAAAGCCTGCTGCGCGAAGCCGACGGCTACGCGCGCCAGGCGCACAAGATGCAGACCAAACTGATCGAGCAGGATGCGGGCGAAGGCCGCCAGCCGATGACGTTAATCATGGTGCACGCGCAGGATCATTTAATGAATTCTTTATTAGCGCGTGAATTGTCTGAAGAAATTATTCATTTATATCAGAGATAGTCTATGGCGAAATAAAGTTAATGTAATACCTCTGTACCCTAAATAGAGATCCACTTGTTCTGATGATAGCGACATACTCTGTCAGATCGGAGCGGGATGGTTATTGTCTGAATAAAATTAAACTATATTGAGATAACCATGAATACGATTAAAAAACTTCCATTAACCATGGCGGTTATCGCCGCGCTTTGCCCAATTTCTGTACTCGCACAAGAATTTACGCAGGAGCAAATCGACGCTATTGTGGCAAAAGCGGTGGATAAAGCCCTCGCCGAGCGTCAGGCCAAAATGGATGCCGCGGTTGCGAAAAAAGCGGACGTGGTGACCGAGCCGCAGAGCGCGGCGCAATCTCCCGATATGGCGATCCCGTTCGGGATTAAATTTACCGGCTACGCCCGCTACGGGGCGCACTTCCAGGCCGCCGATCAGAAATACGTGGCGGTGGACGGCTCCTACAACGGCGCGTCCGCGATTGGTCGTCTGGGCAACGAAGGCAACGGCGGGGAATTCCAGCTCTCCAAGGCCTTCAAGGGGGACAACGGCGCCATCTGGGACATCAACGTGATGATCGACCACTGGGGCGACGAAGTTAACCTGAAAAAAGCCTACGCGGGGGTGACCAACATTATGGCCTCCAACCCGAACGCCTACTTCTGGGCCGGTCGTGACTTCCACCAGCGTCCGCAGCAGGGCATCAACGATTACTTCTGGATGAACCATGACGGCCAGGGCGCCGGGGTGAAAAACTTCGACATCGGCGGCGTGCAGTTTGACGTAGCCGCCGTGGCGGCGGTGGAATCCTGTAGTCCGGAAGTAATGGAAGATGAAGCGAACCCGTCGCGCATCACCTGTACCGGCGGTTCCGGCACGGGCGATAAAGGCAACTACGCGGCCACCTCGAAAATCCACGGCATGAAGGTCGGTCCGCTGGATCTGGAGCTGTACGCCAACTACGGCTTTGATTCAAAAGCGGTGGAGAGCGATGAGCGTCTGAACGCCTGGCAGGGCGGCGTGGTGCTGAGCCACACCAACGACAGCGGCGTGAACAAGGTCATCGCCCGCTACTCCGATAACGCGGACAACAGCGTATTCAACAAAACCGAGGATCTGACCACGGTCTACGCCAGCTTCGAAGGGCTTTACAAATTCACTCAGGCCACGCAGGTGGAGTACATTCTCGCCTTCCACGACTACGATAACAGCCGTGATAAGACCGATAATCGTAAGAACTACAACGCCATCGTGCGTCCGATGCACTGGTGGAACGACGTTCACTCCACCTGGCTGGAAGCGGGCTGGCAGCACGTTGATTACGACAACGGCGGCGACAACAAGGGCTGGAAGCTGACCCTGTCGCAGAACATGTCTATCGCCATGGGGCCGGAGTTCCGTCCGATGCTGCGCTTCTACGTGACCGGCGGCAAGGTGGATAACGAACGCACCGCGCGCGTGAACAACACCAAAGACGAAACGCTCGACGACTTCAACGTTGGCGCGATGTGGGAGGCGTGGTTCTAGTACAGCGCCGTTTATTTCGCCCGGCGGCGCTGCGCTTGCACGGGCCTACACAACCTTGTAGGCCGGGTAAGCGCAGCGCCACCCGGCAAGATCCCATGTTATGCTACAAAAAAACCAACATAACAGGGGAGAACATGGGTTCCACACGCAAAGGGATGCTAAACGTCCTGATCGCCGCCGTTTTATGGGGCAGTTCCGGGGTTTGTGCACAGTACATCATGGAGAAAAGCCACATTTCTTCGCCTTACCTGACCATGATTCGCCTGCTGTTTACCGGCGTGATCCTCCTGACGCTCTCCTTCGTTCACGGCGACAAGATTTTCTCGGTCATCAAGCATCGCAAAGACGCTCTCAGCCTGCTGTTTTTCTCGCTGGTCGGCGCGCTCACCGTGCAGCTCACCTTCCTGCTGACGATTGAAAAATCCAACGCCGCTACCGCCACCGTGCTGCAGTTTCTGTCGCCGACCATCATCGTGGCGTGGTTCGCCCTGGCGCGGAAAACGCGTCCCGGCGTGTTTGTCCTGTCAGCGATTTTTACGTCGCTGATCGGTACTTTCCTGTTGGTCACCCACGGCGATCCGACTTCGCTCTCCATCTCGCCTGCCGCGCTGTTCTTCGGCATCGCTTCGGCGTTTGCCGCCGCGTTTTATACGACCTATCCGTCAGCGCTGATTGCCCGCTACGGTACGCTGCCAATTGTCGGCTGGAGTATGCTGATTGCGGGATTGATGCTGACGCCGTTCTACGCCGGACGCGGTACCACCTTTGTGATTGACGGCGGCCTGCTGCTGGCGTTTTTCTACCTGGTGGTGATCGGCACGGCGCTGACGTTCAGCCTGTATCTGAAGGGCGCGCAGATGATCGGCGGGCCGAAGGCGAGCATTCTGAGCTGCGCCGAGCCGCTGAGCAGCGCGCTGCTGTCGGTGGTGTTGCTGGGCGTGGCGTTCACCCTGCCGGACTGGCTGGGGACGCTGCTGATTGTGTCGTCGGTGGTGCTGATTTCGATGGATTCGAGAAGACGGGTGAAGGCATCGGCATGATCTACGAATAATAGTGATAGCGGCACATTAAAATAGTGAGAGCGCTATCCGACACCCCGTAAACCAGACGGTCAGTATCATTGATTCGGCGGGACCAGTATCCGGAAAGATTACCCTTAAGCGGTTCCGGCTTACCCAGGCCATTAAAGGGTTGACGCTTCGCATCTTCAATCAATTTATTGATTCTGCGAAGCGTTTTCTTATCCTGCTCCTGCCACCACAGGTAATCATCCCAGCCGTTATCAGTCCAAATCAGTAGCCTGGTCATCTATCAAATCCCTCTGCGTGGTTTTTCCGGTATTTACCTGTGCGATTGACTCCATCAGTCGACTGGCATTGGCAGGCGAACTCATCAGATGGATGGTTTCCATCATCGAGTTGTAGTGCTGTAAAGACATCACCACCGCATCCCCCCCGTTTCGGCGGCTGATGATGGTGGTCTCCACGTTGTCATTCACGTCGTCCAACACATCTTTGAGTCGGCTTCGTGCTTCGGTAAAAGTCACAACCTGCATATTTCCTCCTGTACAAGTTACGGTACAAGTATAACGATGGGGTGACTATTAATCAATCAGCGCGCCTTCACCTTCCCCGCCACCAGCAGCGCCGTCAGCAACATCAGCGTACCGGAAATCACCAGCGGCGAGGTCAGCCCCAGGTGGTCGAGCGCTACGCCACCCACCGCCGCGCCGCAGGTGTTCGCCAGCTGGATCACCGCCACCTGAATCGACCCGGCTTTTTCCGCCTGATCGGCAAGCGTTCGGGTGATCCACGTCGACCAGCCCACCGGCACCAGCGCAAAGGCAAAGCCCCAGATAATAGCGATCGCCGACGCTACCCACTTGTCGCTGCCCCACAGCACCAGCACCGTGGCACTGACAGCCAGCACCAGCGGCGCGCCCGCCAGAGCGACCTTCAGGGAGCGTTTCAGGAACTGCGACGACAGCGAGGTGCCGACAAAGCTGGCGATACCGAAGCTCAGCAGCACCAGCGTCAGGCCGTCGACGTCAAAGCCCGCCATAGTCATAAATACCGGGCGGATGTAGGTAAAGAAGGCAAACTGTCCGGCAAAGGCCATGAAGATGGCGGTCATCCCCGCCAGCACGCCGGGGCGCTTCAGCAGCGCGAACATGTTCTGCTTATGATGCGCCGCCTCGCCCGGCAGCGACGGCAGCGCCTTCCACACCCAGATAATGCACAGCACGCCCATCACCGCCGCGGCGTTAAAGACGTTACGCCAGCCGATAATCCCACCGAGGAAGCTGCCGAGCGGCGCGGCAATCACCAGCGCAATAGACACCGCACCGAAGATGACGGAAAGCGCTTTTGGCACCGTGCGCGCGGGCACCAGGCGCATGGTCAGCGAGGCCGACATCGCCCAAAATCCGCCGAGCCCAAGCCCGAGACAGGCGCGACCGAGCAGCAGCAGGGTGAAGCTTTCCGCGAAGGAGACCAGCAGGCAGGAGAGCGTCAGCAGCACGCTGAACAGAATGACCACTTTGCGGCGGTCAATAGAACCAATCACCTGGGTGATAAACAGGCTGGCGAACATCGCCACGAAGGCGGTGACGGTAACGGACTGGCCCGCCACGCCCTCGGAAATACCCAGATCCTGCGCCATCGGTGTCAGGAGGCTCACCGGCAGAAACTCAACGGTAATCAGGCAGGCGACGCAGAACGCCACGGAGAAAACCGCCGACCAGTTGGGGCGCGAAACCTCTTTTGTCTGCGGTCTGGTCGTGGGCTGGATATGTTCTGTCATGGCGTCACCTGAAGAAAAAAACGTGCGGAAAAGTCGCGCAGTTTATCATCAAAAGTGTGACGAATTTAACGATTTGACAACTTTTGTCGTTTTTACAGGGGATCAGTGCAGGTAAAACACGCCCTCTTCCGGCAGGAAAAGCTGGTTGTAGCGCAGCTGGAAGGCGTTAAGCTCCTGCGGATCGGGCTCCATCTCGCGCATAAAGCCGAGGGCGAGGCGGATTTGTGCATCGGTGATCGGCGCGGCCAGGCGGGCTTTACGCAGCATACGGTGCCAGGTATGCAAATTCTCTTCGCTACCGTCGACAATGCAGACCTGCCAGATGAGCAGCACCTGCGCGGCGTTTTGCAGATGCGCTTCGTCAGGTCGCTCAAGGTAGCGGATAAACTCATTGCCCGGCGTTTTACCAAACTGATCGATCATCGACTCAACCGGCATCGGGGTGATCCCCAGACGCTCGCTTAAACGTTTGATGGCGCGGCGGGAATCTGAGGTCAGGACGCGAAACCCAACCACAAACACCACGGCAAGCGTTGCCAGCATTATCCAGACCATGCGTTCTCCTTAGACTAGCCGCTCATCATAGCGGGAAACGCACCGTGTCGACAGCGGGTACGGCCAGAATAGTGAACCGAAAAAAGCTGGATAAATGCGATGAAAGCAATCCCGCGCAGGCGTGGCTGCGCGGGCTGTTGCTGGAGACCAGTTAGCGAGCCTGAAGCCCCTTCAGCAGCGCCTCGTGGAAGCGTGCGGGATCCTGCATCTGCGGCGCGTGGCCCATGTCGTTAAATTCCACCAGCGTCGCGTGGGGAATGCGTTTCGCCGTCTCTTTACCCAGCACCGCATAGTTGCCGAGCGTCTTGCGGATCTCCGGCGGGGCGAGATCTTTCCCGATGGCGGTGTTGTCCTTCGTGCCGATCATCAATAATACCGGCATCTTCAGGTCGCTAAATTCGTAGATCACCGGCTGGGTGTAGATCATGTCGTAGAGCAGCGCCGAGTTCCAGGCCACGCGTTCTTTACCCGGCCCGTTGTTCAGCCCGGCAAGCATGGTCACCCAGCGCTCGTATTCCGGCTTCCACTCCCCGGCGTAGTAGGTGTTTTTCTCGTACTGGCGAATGCCGTCGGCGCTGACCTTCAGCTCGCGCTGGTACCACTGGTCGACCGTAATATGCGGCACGCCGCGCGCTTTCCAGTCTTCCAGGCCTATCGGATTGACCATCACCAGCTGTTCCACCTGCTGCGGCCACATCAGCGCGTAGCGGGTCGCCAGCATGCCACCGGTCGAGTGGCCGATGACCGTCACGCGATCGACGCCGAGCGATTTCAGCAGCGCGTGGGTGTTATCCGCCAGCTGCTGGAAGGTGTACTGATACCGCTCCGGCTTGGTGGATTTACAGAAGCCGATCTGGTCGGGAGCAATCACCCGATACCCGCTGGCTGAAAGCGCGCGGATCGTACCGTCCCATGTACCGGCGCAGAAGTTTTTGCCGTGCATCAGCACCACGGTGCGGCCATTGGGGTTTTCCGGCTTAACGTCCAGGTAGGCCATATCCAGAGGCTGGTTTTGCGAGGTAAAGGTAAAGTGTTTTACCGGCCAACCGTAGTCAAAACCCTCCAGCTTCTCGCCGTAGCCAGGGGCATCCGCAGCCATTGCGGGGGAGGCCAGCGCCATCAGCAGCGCCAGGCAGGACAATCGTCGGGTCAACATGCAGGTTCTCCGTTAGCAAAGGGGCTAAGGCTGCACGAAAGGCGGCAGCAAAAACACTGTAGAGCATGGAGAGGAGCGGGTGTGTAAAACGGGGTAAAGGCGTAACGTACAAAACAAAAAAGCCCGGCATCACACACCGGGCAAAGAAGTTACCTGCACACTCAGGCCGCTTTCAATTTCTGCTTCTGCGCACGATTCTCACGGCGAATCTTACGTTCTTCCAGCACCGCCACCATCGCCATCAGGACGATACAGCCGATCGCCGCCGCATCCAGCGCCGCGAAGGTGCCCGCCCAGCCGGTGAGGCCGAAAATCGGCGTTCCGTCGGCGATCATCCCCAGGCCCAGCTTGGCGAAGCTGTCGCCGATCAGGTAGGCGAAGGTGCCTTTAATCCCATCGGCGGCGCCGATCGCTTTTTTCGGGACGAAGCCCACTGCCGCCACGCCGATCAGTAATTGCGGACCAAACACCAGGAAGCCGAGCGCGAACAGGGACGCCAGGTAAACGTACTGGTTGCTGGCGTGCTGGTAGACGCCGAGCGTGGCGATAATCAGCGCCAGCGCGACGCAGGCCACCAGCGCGCGACGGCCGTTGGCGAGGTCGGAGAGCCAGCCCCACAGCAGGGTGCCGACCAGCGCGCCCACTTCAAACAGGGTGAAGCCCTGAATCGCCACTTCTTTAGAAAGCTTCAGCTCCTGGAAGGCATACACGGTGGACCACTGGTCGATACCGATGCGCACCACGTACAGGAAGATATTTGAGAAGCACAGCAGCCAGATCACTTTGTTTTTCAGCACGTACTCCACAAAGATCTGCCATTTGGACATCTCGTTTTCTTCAGTCTCTTTGTCCTCTTCGCTGATCTCCTCGCCGAACAGCTCTTCAGCTTTGCCGAGGCCGTAAGATTCCGGAGAGTCGCTGCCGAAGCGCAGGCCGATAAAGCCGACAATCAGGGCGATAATCGACGGGAAGATAAACATGCCGATCACGTGGCCATCGAACAGATAGTTTGCGCCAAACAGCGCCACGCCTGCTGCACCCGCCCCGCCGAGGTTGTGGGAGATGTTCCACATGCCGAGGTACGAACCACGCTTGCGGCGCGGCGTCCATTTGGTGATGGTGGAGTAGCTGCACGACCCGCCGGTACTCTGAAAGAAACCGCTCAGGGCATAGAAGGCGATCATCAGGAACAGGCTGACGGAGCCCGCACCCATGCTGGCGCTGAAGCCGAGCATACAGATAGCGGAGAGGATCAGCATAAACGGCAGGAATTGCTTGGTGTTTTTGCCGTCCGCATAATAGGAAACGACGGTTTTCCCCACGCCGTAGGTGATGGAGAAGCCCAGGCCGATCATCCCCAGCTGCGTCATGCTCAGCCCGTAGGTTGAGATCATGTCGTTCTGCGCAATGTTAAAGTTTTTGCGGATCAGGTACATGGTCAGGTAGCCGATGAAGACCACCAGATAGGACTGCATGAACGGTTTGAACCACATCTTGCGCCGCACGTCGAGCGGCAGATCCAGGGTAGGCTTGCGCACCTGGTTTAAGAAGGCCAGCATGGTTGATTTACTCCTGAGCTGATTTTTGCAGCATTGTAAAAATCAGCCGGGAGAGATGCCTGAGACAGCGTCCAGGTGAAACCGGGAAAATTTCTTAGTTTTGCGCGTCTCGGCAGCAAAAGGTGAGGCGCGTCACGCTTCGCGCGGTGCCTGCGCGTGCAAAAACGGCAGCAAAAGCAGCGCTGAGATCCCCGCAGCGATGGCAATCACCGCAAAGAAACCGCTCCAGTGCCAGACGTCGATCACCCGCGCCAGCGGCCAGCCGGAGAGCGACGCGCCGAGGTAGGCAAACAGCCCGACAAAGCCCGTCGCCGCGCCTGCCGCCTCTTTGTGCGAGCACTCCGCCGCCGCCATGCCGATCAGCATCTGCGGGCCAAACACGAAAAAGCCGATGGTGAAGAAGCACGCCGCCTGCATCACGTAGCTGGCGAACGGCATCAGCCACAGCGAGCCCACGGAGAGCAAAATCCCTGCGGCGAAAATCAGGTTCATCGGGCCACGGTTGCCGTTGAATAGCTTATCCGAGCCCCAGCCCGCCACCAGCGCGCCGATAAACCCGCCCAGCTCGAACATGGTCACCGCCGAGTTGGCGGTCACCAGGTCTACGCCGAGCGTCTCGGACATGTACAGGTTGCCCCAGTCGTTGATCGCCGCGCGCACTACGTAGACCAGCACGTAGCAGAGCGACAGCAGCCAGATGTACGGGTTTTTCAGCACGTATCGGGTGAGGATCTCCCTGCGGGTCAGTCCCGCGCCCTCCTGCTGCTGGGCAATTTCCATCTCGTCGTGCCGCCAGTCGCCCACCGCAGGCAGGCCGACGGTTTGCGGTCGGTCGCGCAGGCGCCAGCAGAGGAACAGCCCGGCGACAATCGCGAGGCCACCGGCAATCATCATCCCCGCGCGCCAGCCGTAGTGCAGCGCCGCGGCGCCCACTACCATCGGGATAAGCGCCCCGCCGACGTTATGCGCGGTGTTCCAGATTGCCCACCAGCCGCCGCGCTCGTTGCGCGAGTACCAGGCGGTGAGCAGGCGGGCGCAGACCGGCGCGCCCCAGCCCTGGAAAAAGGCGTTCAGCGCCCACAGCAGGGCGAAGGCCCACAGCGAGGTGGAGAAGCCAAACAGGATGTTCACTACGCCGGTGGCGATCAGCCCAACGCCCATAAAATAGCGCGCGTTGGAGCGGTCGCTGACGATGCCGGAGAAGAACTTCGACAGGCCGTAGGTGATGTAAAACAGCGTCGCCAGCAGGCCGATATCGGTGCGCGTCATCACGCCGCTGGCGAGGATTTCCGGCGCGGCAGCGTTGAAGCTTTTGCGGGTGAAGTAGAACAGTGCGTAGCCGAGCCAGATGGTCATCAGGATATGGCGACGCCAGTAACGGTAGCGGGCGTCGATTTCAGCTTTGTCGCCAATTGGTGCGGCGCTGGCAGGGGTTTTAAACATGGTAACTCCGTAGCGGCAGGCTGACGCTGACGCGCGTCCCATGGGTGCAGGAGAGGGTCAGCGTGCCGCCCAGCGCCTTGACGCGCTCGCGCATCCCCGCCAGGCCAAAGCCCTGCTGGCCGGAGCCCGGCGGCAGGCCGCAACCGTCGTCTTCAATCACCAGCATCAGGCGCTCATCCTGCTGCCAGCCCTGGATGGTGACCGCGCTGGCGCTGGCGTGTTTGACGATATTGTTCAGCCCCTCCTGACAGACGCGGAACAGCGTCACGCGCTGGCCTTCGCTGAGCGAAGATTCGTTAATGCGCCAGTCGAGATGGCTGACAATGCCGCGGCTTTCCAGCTCCATCTCGCGCATCAGAGAACGCACCGCCTGCTCCAGCGAGAGATCGTCGAGCTGGCGCGGGCGCAGCCGTCCTAACAGGCGGCGAACGGAATCATAGACGCCCAGCGAAAGCTGTTCGATATGCGCCCCGCCCTGCTTCACGCCCGCGTTTTCCGCCGCCAGGCGCTGGACAATGCCCGCCTGGGTGCGGATAGCGGTGATGGTCTGGCCGATATCGTCGTGCAGCTCGCGGGCCACCTCCTGCCGCACGCTCTCTTCCGTCTCCAGCAGACGCTCCGCCAGGCGGCGGTTGCGGGCCAGCTCGGTTTGCAGGGACTGGTTCAGCTCGCGCAGGCGCTGAATGCCCGCGCCGAGTAGCAGCCCGGTCAGGCTCTGGGCCAGCAGGGAGAGCAGTAAATCTACAGGATGATCGTGCCAGGTCTGGCTGGCAATCAGCGCGATGGCGTTCATCAGCGTGGCGATCAGCGCCCCCTGCCAGCCGTAGTGCCAGGCCAGGGCAATTATTGGAAGCGCCAGACAAAACGGCGTGAAGCGTGAAAGCTCGGCGGGCAGGCCAAGCTGGAGCCACAGGCTCACCACAAACAGCAGCAGATACCAGATGAGGTGCCGGGCGCGCCAGTTCACCGGTTGGGAAACCAGCGCCGGACCGAGCGGCTGCCAGACGGTGCTGGTGAGGTAGTGCCAGAAAACCAGGCAGGTCGGCGCGAGGGTCAGACCGCCGGTAAGGGTGAGCAGCAGGGCGTTAAGCATCTCCTTCTCGCCGATCCACGGCAGGGATTGTAACAACGCGGCGGCAATCAGCGCCGCCCCCTGACGCAGCAGCGTGCGCCAGTCGCGCTGGTGTCGGTAGCGGGAAATGAGCGCAACCGGGAGAAGCGTGAGCAGGCTTCCGGTCATCAATAAGGGCAGATGCGCGAGGGCCACTTCCTGCGCCAGCCAGACCAGCATCAGCCACTCTGCGCCGAGCAAAACCGGCCAGTAGACGCGCGGGCACTGGAGCATTAGCCCCAGACGCAGGCCGAAGGGAAACAGCAGCACCGCCAGCTCCGGGCGTTCCACCAGGTGCAGGCTGATGCTCCACAGGCAAAACCACGCGGCGGAGAAGATAAAAAAGCTGGCGACAACGGCGATCAGCCGTGAAAAAGCGGAACTCATTGCCAGCTGTCGAACATGCGGCGCGCCAGCTCGACGTCGTTGCTGACGTTAAGTTTTTCCATCAGATTAGCGCGGTGAACGTGCACGGTTTTCGGGGACAGTTCCAGCTCGGCGGCAATCTCTTTCACCGACATGCCCTGCGCGAGCTTCTCGGCCACCTGACGCTCGCGCCTGGTGAGCGGATCCTGCCTTCCGGCTGCCAGCTTGATGGCGATATCCGGCGTTAAATAGCAGCCGCCGGTGGAGACGGTGCGCACGGCGGCGATCAGTTCGTCCGGGCTACAGCGTTTGGAGAGGAAGCCGCGCGCGCCCGCGTTGAGCGCCTGCTCGACCAGCGCCGGGCTGTCGTGGACCGACAGCATAATCGTCGCCATGCCCTTCGGCAGCTGGCTTAGCAGCTCCAGCCCGGAGAGATCCGGCATCGAGATATCACAGATACAGACCTGCACCCCGCGCCCCGGCAGGCCCGCCAGCGCCTCGCGACCGGAGCCAAACTCGGCCACGACCTGAAAATCCGGTTCGAGGTTCAGAAGCTGGGCAAAGCCGGAGCGGACGATAAGGTGGTCGTCGATGAGAGCGATGGTGGTCATGTGTGTTCCTGCGGTCTGAAAAAGCCGGATGGCGCTGCGCTTATCCGGCCTACAAGAGCGAAAGACGCTTACCTTAAGCGATCTTTATTCGAAAAACACCGCAATTTTGTTAAACATGGTGGGATCGGACTGGTTGCGCGCCACTTTGGTGACATCTTCCAGCTTGTCGATCTGCGCCATCATCTGCTCCAGACGCTGGTCGTCGTTGACCAGCAGCCAGATGCGGCTGTGCTCGCTGCCCTGAATCGGCAGACAGAGAATGCCTTCCACGTTAAACGCCCGGCGGGCAAAGAGCCCGCAGACGTGGGTCATGACGCCAGGGTGGTTGCGGACGGTGAGTTCCAGAATGACGTTATCATGTTGTTTCTGCATGGCTTATTCTCCCACCATCTCAGTATTTGCCGCACCCGGCGGCACCATCGGATACACTTTTTGTTCAGGGTCGATACGCACGTGGATCAGCGCCGGGCCCGGACGAGAAATCGCCGCCTGCAGCGCCCCGTGGGCGTCTTCTTCCGCGTTCAGATCGCAGGTATGCAGGCCGAAGCCGGCGGCAATCTGCATAAAGTTAATCATCCCCGGATAGGTCGCCGCAAACACGCCCTGCTTGTAGAACAGGCTCTGCTGCTGGTGCACAAGCCCCAGCGCCTCGTTGTTCATCAGGATGATTTTCACGTCTAACTGGTTTTCGGCCGCCGTCGCCATTTCCTGAATGTTCATCATCAGGCTGCCGTCGCCGGAGAAGCAGATAACCTTGCGGTCCGGGTTGGCGAGCGCAGCGCCTACTGCCGCTGGCAGGCCGAAGCCCATGGTGCCGAGGCCGCCGGAGGTCAGCCACTGGCGTGGACGGTTCAGCGGATACGCCTGCGCGGTCCACATCTGATGCTGGCCCACGTCGGTGGTGATAATCGCGCTGTCGTCCACGCAGGCGGCCACGGCGTTGATCAGGCCATAGTGGCTCAGCGGGTCGCCTTCGGTTGGGATGGCCCCCGGGAACTCGCGCTGCAGATCCGCCACCAGCTGACGCCAGTCGGCGCGGTCGGCTGCGTCCGTCTGCGGGATCAGCTGCGCCAGCACGTCGGCCACGTCGCCCTGAATCGCCACGTGCGGCTGCTTGATTTTACCCAGCTCGGCGCGGTCGATATCTACGTGAATGATTTTGGCGTTCGGGCAGAACTGCTCGGTTTTGCCAATCGCCCGGTCATCAAAACGGGCACCCATAACAATCAGCAAATCCGCCTCTTGCAGGATGTAGTTGGTGCTGCGCGCGCCGTGCATGCCCAGCATGCCCAATGACAGCGGATGCACTTTAGGCAGCATGCCCAGCGCCATCAGGGTCATCGTGGTAGGCAGGTTGGCTTTTTCAGCGAACTGACGGATTTCATCTGCGGCGTTAATCGCTCCGCCGCCCAGGTAGAGCACCGGGCGTTTGGCGGCGTTAATCATGGCTGCGGCATCGCGCACGCTCTCAGCGCTGAATTCTGGCGCAGGTGCCCGCTCGCCTGGTTCCGGCAAAACGTCGATCTCGATCTCTGCGGTCTGGACATCCTTAGGAATGTCTATCCACACCGGGCCCGGGCGGCCAGACTGCGCAATGCGGAACGCATCGCTGATAACCTGAGGCAGCTCGCTGATATCGCGAACTAAATAGTTATGTTTGGTGATGGGGATAGAGATGCCGTAGGTGTCCACTTCCTGGAACGCATCGGTGCCGATCATCGAGGACGGCACCTGGCCGGTAATGCAGATCAGCGGAATGGAGTCGAGGCGCGCGTCGGCGATGGCGGTCACCAGGTTGGTTGCGCCGGGGCCGCTGCAGGCCATACAGACTGCCGGTTTGCCCTGCGTACGCGCCATGCCCTGAGCGATAAAGCCTGCCCCCTGCTCGTGACGCGCCAGCACGTGGCGGATCTGTGTGCTTTGGCTCAACGCATCGTACAGCGGCAGAACCGTGCCGCCCGGGATGCCCGCAACGGTAGTGATGCCCTGTCGTTCCAGCAAATGAACGATCAGCTGCGCGCCGGTGAAACGCGTCTTCGTGGATGTTGTGCCCGAACTTGCCATGCTCCAGTCCTTTTCTTCTGGGCCGACGTTCCGGGGAGGGTCCTAAACGAAAAACCCCGCCCGGTTTGCGCCGGCGGGGTTTTGGATTCGTGTGTTGATCCAGTCCCTACGGCGCATTGCCGACGACCACCACCACACGCACGACGACCACTGCGGCAGGTTGCGCAGTTTTTAGTAGGGTCGAAGTGAAGATGGATGAAGTCATTGGGGACCTGTGTTTGGAATCATTGATTGAATTTATACAAACACAGGTTTTCGGATGTGACAATGGAAATATTTTCATCTGCGCAAAAATGCGTCAGGGATCACGTTTCAGTACGTTGCTCGCTCATTCCAGGAGTCACTATAGATGACATTTCCATCGCAATGCTTCCAGGTGATTTTCTCGTAGCGTATGAGAACCGTTTCAAGGTGTGTTCCGGTGTTAGCGCCGGGATAAAGGTCTGGTGTGATTGAGGTTATTTTCACATTTTCCAGAAGGATATTAAAATATTCCTGTTCTAAACCCGCCTCATTAATCTGATACATCTTAATAATGGCTGACTGGAGCGTCCTTCCCGTACTCAGCGCGCGAAAGAGAAGTGGTGTTACACGATCAAATTCTTTCTGGAACATGATGGGCATGTGTATACGCGTGCCCGTCAGTTTCCCGGTGTTCCCGTTGACTGGGATATTGACATTATGAGTGAACGATTTAAGTTCAATTGCACCCTCGCGCCCTGACACAAGGCAAGGACCAACCATGGGAGAACCATTTTCATCTGTTAAAAACAAATAAGCTGGGTTTGACATAAAAAATCCTTTTTAAAAATCTAATCGTACTTATCAAAGCGGCCAAAAATCATAGGATGAACAATAATAAATACAATAAGAGAAATGAATGTTAGTAATACCCAGTGGTCAGGCACCAACCACAGAAACAAAGAGGCGCACGCAAAAATATAAACGGGAAATAAAATATCTGTAAACAGAATTGATAACAAACTCTTAAACATGCTCATTACTCTTTAAGTCGTTATAAATTGCATCGAAATCCTTATAGAATCCCATCTGGACTTTCTTAATGAGTTCAGACAGGAATGGCTCAAAAAAGTAGTAAAGCATCTCCAGTTGTGCAGCATAGAGGGTGGCGTAATACTTAGGATCCAATGTTTTAAGGCGACGCGCGGCAAGAGCGCACTTCTGTTCCGTTCCAATCAATTGAAGCGCCATGACAACGTTAGGTACGCGGCGTGCAAGCCGTTCGACGACGATTTCAGACAGCAGGCCTGATTCGGAAAGGGATTTGGCCAGCCCCCATGCTATTGCTATACGCGCGGCTTTGCTGGTCGGGATATTATTAACAAGCCCGGTTACTTTTGAATCCATCTCACGAACGCGATTTTGTTCATTTCCATTTTCAGAATCGGTAATAACACTTTCAAAATAAAGATAGAACATGTGGGCTATTACATCACGATAACGGTAAAGCGAGAGAATTGAGAGATACATTCTCTTTTCTTCTGAGAGAAGCTCATCACACACATCGTGATAGTTGGGGATTACGCATGATGAGTACCAACTTACACGTTCTATTCCTGAGTAAATATCAGAACCGATTCCCTTTAATGCTTTCCATGTCCCTGCAACGCCTTGCTGTCCATAAAGTGCTAACTGCCTGTCACCCTGGAACTTCATCTTTAAATAATCAGAAGCTTGCATAATGTATCCATACAGTATTTGCGACTCAAGAAATATACAATGAAAATCTCTGGAATTCAAATCAGTAAAATTATTTAAACCAAACATTCATATAAAAAATAAATTGGCTCACTTTTATTCATTACTATTATAGGCGAAACAATTTAATTACTTGAGGACCATTAGTGGTTATATTAGTTTATAAATTTAGTGGTGTTATCTTACAAAATGAGTCTAATACCTCTCCTAAGCTATCTTAACTAGTCCACATCGAAGCCAAACAGCAGAACCCTCGCTTATACAGCAGTTGTTTTTGGCAGGCCAGAAAACAAAAAACCCCGCCTAAGCGAGGTTTTTATCAGGGTTTTGCGGTTGGTTGCCGCAGAACACACTGTGTTACGTCAACGCAAAAAGTATACGCGATCGAACACGAACGCGCAATTCCGGCACGGATTTTGACGTTTTTGAGTATGGATCACCTTCCGATTTTTGTCCAAAAAATACTGTTCATACATACAGTATTTATCTATACTGAGGGTGTTCGCAGTGAGCGAGGGGGCCGCAGTTCTACCGGCGCAACGAAGTCCTGGCTGAAACGGGTGGTGCCGTCAGTGCCTTAACCCCTGAAGTGAGCACACTGTGTTACGTCAATCCAGGTGCTGGCAACAGGCGGCGGAAAGGTACGCCAGCATCGTGCTCCTTTTAACCAAAAGGAGACGCGTATGAGCGTAGTGGATATGGTGATACTTATCCTCAAACTCATTGTTGCAGTACTGCAACTGCTTGATGCTGTCCTGAAATACGTTCGGTAATTCAGGTTCAAGTCGCACCTGAGAGGGGCGGGCAACCGCCCCTCTTTAATAACGAGGGAATGCTATGTCGCGTCTGTTAATTGAGCCTGTCACACCGGATGAGCCGGGGTATATCGCCCTGAAGGCGGAAAGTATCGCATTGAATTTCAATATGCTGCGCAGGCTGGAAGAAAACTGGCTGCGGGGTGAAAACCGCTTTAACGCGCCGGGTGAAAAGCTGCTGGGCGCGTTTATCAACGGCAGGCTGGTGGGCGTGTGCGGCCTCAACCGCGATCCGTTCAGCCAGCAGCCGCGTGCCGGGCGCATTCGCCATCTCTATGTCAGCGAGAAGTGTCGCGGGCTGGGCATTGGCAAACAGCTTTTAACCGTGGTGATGGCCGATGCCAGCATCTGGTTTGATTTTCTCAATACCCACGCGCCGGACAGCGCATACGGATTTTACAATCGAGCCGGTTTTACGCTGGTCTCGGACGAACCGCGGGTGACGCACCGCCTTTTTTGTGCGGTGTAACCGGCTGGCGGCATCAGGATGTGAATGTTACAGTTGAGTGACAATTCATCACCCGATACGCCATGACCATCACCGTTTTCTGCATTTTGCTTTTCGCCGCACTGCTGCATGCCAGCTGGAACGCCATCGTTAAAGCCGGAACGGATAAGCTCTACTCTGCGATCGGCGTTAGCGGCTCAGCCGCGATTATTGCCCTGATTTTACTGCCCTTCTCACCACAACCTTCTGCGGCAAGCTGGCCGTTTTTGATCGTCTCCTGCGCCTTACAGGTGGTCTACACCGTGCTGGTGGCGAAGACCTATCAGGTCTCGGACATGAGCCAGACCTATCCGCTGATGCGCGGCACCGCCCCGCTGCTGGTGGCGACGATCAGCGTGCTGGCGCTCGGGGACCATCTCTCCTGGCTCGCCTGGTCCGGCATCGGGGTCATTTGCCTGTCGATTCTGGCGATGGCGATGAATGGCCGCATGCAGTCGCGCAAAGGGATCTGGCTCGCGCTTCTGAACGCCTGCTTTATTGCCGGGTATACGCTGGTGGATGGTACCGGCGTGCGGCTGTCGGACACCGCGCTGGGCTACACGCTCTGGACCTTCTTTATGAACGGCTTCTGCCTGCTAAGCTGGGCGATGGTGGCGCGTCGGCGCGAGGCGTCCAGCTACCTGCGTCTGCACTGGAAAAAGGGGCTGCTCGGCGGCGTGGGGACCATGGGATCTTATGGCCTGGCGCTGTGGGCAATGACGCAGGCACCGCTGGCGGTGGTCGCGGCGCTGCGTGAAACCTCGATTCTCTTTGGCGCGCTGATCGCGTTTGTCCTTTTAAAAGAAAAGGTTGCGGGCCTGCGCATCGCGGCGGCGCTGGGTATTGCCGGCGGTGCCATTCTGCTGCGTCTGGCGTAAATCACTGGCAACATTAGTTGCCGTTATTGTTTACAAATCCTGCCTTTCCCGGTTTTTTCATTCACCGCGACAATGCTTAAATTGCCATCTGTCTGTGGTAGATTCCTCGCGCATTTATGGGAATGCGTAGTCACTTATTCTTCATTTTTCTCTTTTGGCAAAAGTATTCAGCGACATGAAAAAACAAAGGAACGTTAACTTATTGTTGATGCTGGTGTTACTGGTGGCCGTCGGTCAGATGGCGCAAACCATCTACATTCCGGCTATCGCCGACATGGCAAAGGAATTGAACGTCCGCGAGGGTGCGGTGCAGAGCGTGATGGCAGCGTACCTGCTGACCTATGGCGTTTCGCAACTCTTCTACGGCCCGCTCTCCGACCGCGTCGGGCGTCGCCCGGTGATCCTGGTGGGCATGAGCATTTTCATGGTGGCGACGGTGATTGCCATTACCACCCATAGCCTGACCGTACTGATTGCCGCCAGCGCCCTGCAGGGCGTCGGGACCGGCGTCGGCGGAGTGATGGCGCGTACCTTACCGCGCGATATGTATCAGGGTACCCAGCTCCGTCATGCCAACAGCCTGTTGAATATGGGTATTCTGGTCAGCCCGCTTCTCGCTCCGCTGATTGGCGGCCTGCTGGACACAATGTGGTCCTGGCGCGCCTGCTACGCCTTCCTGCTGGTGCTCTGCGTCATTGTCACCTTCAGCATGGCGCGCTGGATGCCGGAAACCCGCCCAAAAGACGCGCCGCGCACGAAACTTATTGCCAGCTACAAAACGCTGTTCGGTAACGGGGCGTTTACCTGCTACCTGCTGATGCTGATCGGCGGTCTGGCGGGCATTGCGGTGTTCGAAGCCTGTTCCGGCGTGCTGCTGGGCGCGGGGCTGGGCCTGAGCAGCATGGTGGTGAGCATTCTGTTTATTCTGCCGATCCCGGCGGCATTCTTCGGCGCATGGTTTGCCGGACGCCCGAACAAGCGTTTCTCCACGCTGATGTGGCAGTCGGTGATCAGCTGTCTGCTGGCGGGTCTGATGATGTGGATCCCGGGGCTGTTTGACGTGATGTCGGTCTGGACGTTGCTCATCCCGGCGGCATTGTTCTTCTTCGGCGCAGGAATGCTGTTCCCGCTCGCCACCAGCGGCGCGATGGAGCCGTTCCCGTTCCTCGCTGGCACGGCGGGCGCGCTGGTGGGCGGTTTGCAGAACATCGGCTCCGGCGCGCTGGCCTGGCTATCGGCCATGATGCCGCAGACCGGGCAGGCTAGTTTGGGCCTTCTGATGACGCTGATGGGGCTGCTGATTTTACTGTGCTGGCTGCCGCTGGCGTCGCGCGTCCCGCATCACGAGCAGCCGGTTTAACCGCATGATGGCCCGGCTTCTCGCCGGGCTTTTCACAGACGGGCGCAATCATCGCCTGCAATAACGGCTCTGGCGCTGGCCGCCAGGCTCCCTCTTCCCCGTCGTAAAACTGGAAGTCCGCGTTCAACGCGTACGGAATTTTCGCCTTTTGCAGCTCGCAGGCCATAAAGGTGGCGAAGGCCATTTGCGACGCGGTTGGCGTGAGGTGGTTTGACTCCCCCACGCCCCAGCCCCCGACCCAGCTAACGTGCCCGGTTTTTTGCTGCCAGCGCAGCGCGGTATTGATGCGGTTACGGATAGCCGCCTTCTCCGCCGCCGTGCCGGACGTCCACGGGTATTTACCGCTATTTTTCAGCGGCCCCCACGGGAAAATATGCCACTCCGCCAGCAGGTAGTTTTGACTGTGCGCGGGCAGCTTCAGGCTGGATAAATCCTCCGGCGCGGCGCGCAGGCGTGGCGCGATAAAGATCATGCGCTGCGGATCTATGTCGTGGATCGCTTTAATGGTTTTTTCATACACGCGGTTTAGCGACGCCAGGTTATGGTTGAGCTTGTCGGCCGGCTCATAGATGAGGTCAAAACCCAGCAGCGGATAGCTCTGACCAAAATAGTGCGCCACGGCAATCCACCAGTTGATTGTCTCTTTCTCGTTATCGGCTTTCGGGTCGTTTTTATATTCATCGGCCTGATAAGCGATAATCGGGATCACGCCATACTGCTCGCAGGCTTCCACCAGCTTGCGCAGGTGGATCAGCCGCGCTTCCGTCGGCTCGTCGGCCACGCGGATGCGCACGTGGGTAATACCTTTTGCACGAAAATCGCGTACCACCAGCGGGTCGAATTCGCGTATGCCGCGCTCGGTACGCGCCCAGTCCACATCCATCCCAACGCCCAGCTGCTGCGCATAATGGGCAGCCGTCAGCGGCGGCTCGGCGGCAATGGCCCAGCCGGAAGAGATCAGTAACGCGGTAGCAATAAGAGGCTTTAGCACGGTTTACCCTGGATAAATCGAAAGCATTACCTGTATTTAGCACGCTTTTTCACATTTGGTGTAGAGCGAAAGCGTAATAATTCTTCAACCCGCCAGCTCTCTCAGCCAGCCTATAAAGGCGTCTATTTTCGGCCACTGGCGGCCAGGAAGCGTTGAGATGTAATAGTGCTGATGGCACTTCAGTGTCTTTTCCCCAAACGGGGCGATCAGCTCGCCTCGTTCGAGCCGTTTCTGCACCAGCCGCTTTCTGCCCATCGCAACGCCCACGTGGTTGATGGCTGCAATAATCGCTAAATCGGAGCGATCGAAACCGATACCCGACGATGGCGGCATATTCACCGCAAAATGCTGCGCCCAGCTCAGCCACTCATCCGTACCGGAATCGTTGCTCCAGGCCTGACGGTCGTGCAGTAACGTGCAGTGGCTGAGGTTATGGGAGTTTTTCAGCAGTTCATGCTCGCGGGCATATTGCGATGAGCAGACGGGCAAAATTTCCTCGTCCATCAGGAAGTGATGAGAGAGGTGATTTGGCGGCGTATCGTCGAAATAGAGCGCCAGATCGACCCCCGTTCGCTGCATATTGACGTAATCATTGCCGGTCAGAATGGTAAGTGAAATCGACGGGTAGCGGCGGGTAAAGTCCCCCAGCATAGGCACCAGCCAGCACTGGGCGATCGACGGGCGGGAGTAAACCGTCAGCGTGCCGGAGAGCGCCTGGTTTTTGATGTCCAGGATCTCCTGATTCAGGGTATCGAGGGATGATTTTAGCGTCCAGTAAACGCGCTTTCCTTCCTGCGTCAGCTCGACTTTACGGTGCGAGCGAACAAACAGCTGAATACCCAGTTCCTCTTCGAGCAGGTTGATGCGGTGGCTCACCGCGCTGGGGCTGAGCGACAGCTCCTCCGCCGCCAGAGCGAAGGACTCATGCCGGGCGGCCACTTCAAAGGTGTACATTTTCGACAGCTGCCAGCCGTTTAAAAGCCGGTTTCTGGCTTCATTCACATCGGTCATCACAATTCTCACGCGTGGTTTCTGCGCTCAGCATACCGCTCAAGAGTGAATTTATGTGAACCTAATACGGATTAAGTGCACTTTTTAGAGCGCAGTCACTCAGTTGATCCAATCTGGCTCACCTGAACGCCAATTTTTATCGTTTGTCAGCTCACGCCGTTTTTTCGTCCAATACCCTCAGATGACATAAGGGTGAGGTGAAATATGGGATCGCCGGTCTGGGTTGTGATAACGCTGCTGGTCAGCATTGTGTTGATTGTTTTAACCATCGTTAAGCTGAAGTTTCACCCGTTCCTCGCGCTGCTGCTGGCGAGCTTTTTCGTCGGTGCGATGATGGGGATGAGCCCGCTGGATATGGTGAACGCCATCGAGAGCGGAATTGGCGGCACGCTGGGCTTCCTGGCGGCGGTGATTGGTCTTGGCACCATTCTCGGCAAAATGATGGAAGTCTCCGGCGCGGCCGAGCGCATTGGGATCGCACTGCAGCGCTGCCGCTGGCTGTCGGCGGACGTGATTATGGTTCTGGTAGGCCTTATCTGCGGCATTACGCTGTTCGTGGAAGTGGGCGTGGTACTGCTGATCCCGCTGGCGTTTTCCATCGCCAAAAAGACCAACACGTCGCTGCTCAAGCTGGCCATTCCGCTCTGTACCGCGCTGATGGCGGTGCACTGTGTGGTGCCGCCGCATCCGGCCGCGCTGTTTGTGACCAATAAATTAGGCGCAGACGTCGGTACGGTGATTGTCTATGGTTTGATGGTGGGCCTGATGGCGTCTCTGGTCGGTGGCCCGCTGTTCCTGAAGCTGCTCGGCAATCGTCTGCCGTTTAAACCGGTTCCGGCGGAATTTTCAGACCTGAAGGTGCGAGAAGAACACACCCTGCCGTCGCTGGGCGCCACGCTGTTCACGGTGCTCCTGCCGATTGCCCTGATGCTGGTGAAAACCATCGCCGAGCTGAATATGTCGAAAGAAGGCACGCTGTATACGCTGCTGGAGTTTATCGGCAACCCGATCACCGCCATGTTTATCGCCGTGTTTGTCGCCTACTACCTGCTGGGGATCCGCCAGCATATGGGCATGGGCACGATGCTGACGCACACCGAGCACGGCTTCGGCTCTATCGCCAACATTTTGCTGATTATCGGCGCGGGCGGCGCGTTTAACGCCATCCTGAAAACCAGCGGGCTGGCGGACTCGCTGGCGCATATTCTCTCGAACCTGCACATGCACCCTATCCTGCTCGCCTGGCTGGTGGCGCTGGTGCTGCATGCCGCCGTCGGCTCCGCGACGGTGGCGATGATGGGCGCGACGGCGATAGTCGCGCCGATGCTGCCGCTCTATCCGAACGTAAGCCCGGAGATCATCACCATTGCCATCGGTTCTGGCGCCATTGGCTGCACGATCGTGACCGATTCCCTGTTCTGGCTGGTGAAGCAATACTGCGGCGCGACCCTGAATGAGACCTTCAAATACTATACGACGGCGACGTTTATCGCCTCGGTGCTTGCACTTGGCGGCACATTCCTGCTTTCTTTCATTATCTGAGCGCGAAGAGACGTATTATGGAAAACGCAACTATCACCACTTTAACCGCACAGTTTCCTCTGGTTGAGGATCTGATTGCCCTGAAAGAAACCACCTGGCTTAACCCGCGAACCACCACGCTGGCAGAGGGGTTGCCCTACGTCGGGCTGACCAAAGCCGACGTTGACGACGCCCACGCGCGCCTG
The DNA here is from genome assembly GCF_039718975.1 of Enterobacter chuandaensis. Lineage (NCBI taxonomy): Bacteria > Pseudomonadati > Pseudomonadota > Gammaproteobacteria > Enterobacterales > Enterobacteriaceae > Enterobacter > Enterobacter chuandaensis. Next base: position 24,533 of record NZ_CP097173.1, on the reverse strand, counting down.
AACCGCTTCGCGCCGTATCTGGCGAAAGCCTTCCCGGAAACGGCGGCAACGGGCGGAATTATTGAATCTGAACTGGTCGCCATTCCGGCAATGCAGGCGCGACTGGAGAAAGAATCTGAAAAATCCATTCCCGGCACGCTGCTGCTGAAAAAAGACAGCCATTTGCCGATCTCCGGCTCGATCAAAGCGCGCGGCGGCATCTACGAGGTGCTGACCCACGCGGAGAAACTGGCGCAGGAAGCCGGGTTGCTGAGCATCGACGACGACTACAGCATTCTGCTGGAGCCGCGCTTTAAGGACTTCTTCAGCCAGTACAGCATTGCGGTGGGCTCAACCGGCAACCTCGGGATGTCCATCGGCATTATGAGCGCCCGCATCGGCTTTAAGGTGACAGTACATATGTCCGCCGACGCCCGCGAGTGGAAGAAGGCCAAACTGCGCAGCCACGGCGTCATCGTCGTGGAATATGAACAGGATTATGGCGTGGCGGTGGAGCAGGGACGCAAAGCGGCGGAAAGCGATCCGAACTGCTTCTTCATCGACGATGAAAACTCCCGCACCCTGTTCCTGGGCTATGCCGTTGCAGGCGAGCGCCTGAAGGCGCAGTTTGCTGAACAGAGCCGCGTGGTGGATGCCGATCATCCGTTGTACGTCTACCTGCCGTGCGGCGTCGGTGGGGGTCCAGGCGGGGTGGCGTTTGGCCTGAAGCTGGCCTTTGGCGACAACGTTCACTGCTTCTTCGCGGAGCCAACGCACTCGCCGTGCATGCTGCTGGGCGTTTACACCGGCCTGCACGATGAGATTGCCGTGCAGGATCTGGGCATTGATAACGTGACGGCGGCGGACGGTCTGGCTGTCGGGCGCGCGTCCGGCTTCGTGGGCCGCGCGATGGAGCGCCTGCTCGACGGGTTCTATACCCTTTCCGATCAAAGCATGTACGACATGCTCGGCTGGCTGGCGCAGGAGGAAGGCATTCGGCTGGAACCGTCGGCGCTGGCGGGGATGGCCGGGCCGCTGCGTGTTCAGGCTGATGCCAACGTCACCCATCTGGTGTGGGCGACCGGCGGCGGCATGGTGCCGGAAGACGAGATGGCGAAGTATTTAGCAAAAAGCCGTTAACCGTAGGCCCGGTAAGGCGCAGCCGCCACCGGGCTTATAAGCTCACAATTTGCTGAATGTGGGTTACGGCAAACAGCAGTGACAGCGACAGCACGGCCAGCGCAATCAGGAATTTATCCCGCACCGCTTTAGGCTGTACAAAATCGTTCTGCGCCACGTCCATCAGGTTACGACTGCGGGTATAGCGCCATAAAATGATGGCCACCAGCGCCAGCACAACAATAGAAATCCAGAATGGCACCCCGGTGCGGTGCCAGTTGTGCTTAATCGCCAGAGCAATCAGCGCGCCATACCCCAGCAGCGTGCGCAGCCAGGCGAGCGACGTCCGCTCCGGCTGCAGGCCGGGGTCCGCTTCGCGCCGCGCTTTGCGGCTATCCGCCATAGAACACCAGCACCATTACCACGCCCGCCACCGTCAGCAGAATCGTGCTGATAATCAGCAGCCCGCGCGTATAGGGCAGATCCTGCTTCAGACGCATCGCCTTCTCATTGCGCAGCCAGCGCAGATAGCCGTAAATCGCCAGCACGCCCGCGAACAGGCACAGCAGCAGCGCCAGCACCTCGCGGATCAGCGGCGTGGCGAAATCAGGCGCGAGCTGGTCGAGGCCGACGCCGGCGGCAAGAAAGCCCAGCGCGGTGCGGATCCACGCTAAAAACGTGCGTTCATTAGCCAGAGAGAAGCGGTAGTCCGGCGCTTCGCCGAGGCGGGAAATTTTCATGAAGGTTCCTTGTCGTGCTACGGGCAGGCTTCAGCATAGCGTAAAACGACAAGGACAAGGAGACCGGCATCGGGCGATGCCGGTCAGGACGATTAGTGCAGCTCTGGCCAGTACTCTTTGTTGGCCTCGATCAGGTCATCCAGAATCGCTTTCGCGACGGAGGCGCTCGGTACGGTTTTCGACAGGGTGATCGCCTGCCAGAGCTTCTGGTACGAGCGCTGCTCCCAGGCGTCCACCACCAGTTTTTCCACCGCCACCTGCTGGCTCATCAACCCTTTCTGGAAGTGTGGAATATCGCCTACGGTCAGCGGTTCCGGTCCGTTATGGCCGACCAGGCACGGAATTTCCACCATCGCGTCGGCGTCAAAGTTATGGATGGCTCCGTTGTTTGGCACTATCAGCAGCATCCGCTCCTGGGTGTTGAAGGCAATCGCGGTTGCCAGATCGACGATGTACGACGCATGTTCGTCGATTTCCAGCTCACCGGCGGCGGAGTTACCGGCTTCGATAATCGCCCGGCAGGCGCTGAACACGTGCTTCTCACGGTGATCCATCACCTCATTGGCGCGGGTGCGTTCCGGGTTGGAATGCGCGACCACGTAGTCCGGGAACAGATAGTACTTCAGGTAGGTGTTCGGCATGGTGTCCGGATCCAGCGCCTGCACGTCTTTGGCTTTGGCAAAGGTATCGTTCCAGCTCGCTTCGGTATGCGCGTCTTCTGAAGGCGGGACATAGCCGTTTTTCGCCACGTATTCGCGCAGCTTCGGCATCAGATCGTTGCCGTTCAGATCTTCAATCGACGTCCACCAGCCGAAGTGGTTCAGACCGTAGTAGCGCACGCGCATCTCTTTGCGGTCCTTCAGGCCGACAATCTGCGCCATGCGCCCTTCAATGCCGATCGGCATATCGCAGATGTTGAGGATTTTAGCGTTCGGACGCAGGCGGCGCGTGGCTTCCGCGACAATCGCCGCCGGGTTGGAGTAGTTCAGCATCCACGCGTTCGGGGAGTACTGCTCCATATAATCCACCAGCTCCAGCACGCCGCCGATAGAGCGCATGCCGTAGGAAATCCCGCCCGGTCCGCAGGTTTCCTGGCCCAGTACGCCGTGGCGCAGCGGGATTTTTTCATCTTTTTCACGCATCGGGTATTTGCCCACGCGGATGTGCGCCATTACGAAATCCACATCGGTAAACGCCGCTTTAGGGTCGGTGGTGTAGCTGAATTCAATCTCCGGAGCCTGCTCCTTAAGGATGATTCTGCACGCTTCGGCGATGGTCTCCTGACGTGCGCCGTCGTTGTCATAGAACTTCAGGGCGCGCAGCGGGAAGCGGTCACGGTTGGCTAACAGCATCAGGACGATACCAGGCGTAAAGGTGCTGCCGCCGCCTGCAATGACAACTGAGAATTTTTTCATGATATAGCCTCTGTCAGGGTGGTGTGTTCATTCGTTAAAGGGGTTTTCATCAGCGATTCAAGCTGGTCGCGCACCTGAGGAACGTGCAGGCCGACAATCACCTGAATACCGTTGCCGCGTCGCACCACGCCATGGGCGCCGAGGGCTTTGAAGACGTCATCGCTTTGGGTTTTCGCCATATCCACCAGCGCAATTCGCAGGCGGGTGGCGCAGTTGTTGATGCTTTCGATATTTGCTGCGCCGCCGAGCGCCTGCAGGAATCCGGCGGCCTGCCCGACCTGCTGGCTGGCCGCTGCCGGGGCGGTGGTTTGCCCGCGTGCCGCCTTATAGTCGGCCTTGCTGTAGAGTTTGATTTCGCTCTCTTCCCGGCCCGGCGTTTTCAGGTTCAGACGTTCGATTAGCGTTTTGAAGACCACGAAGTAGATACCGGTGAAGCAGACGCCGATGCCAATCTGGGTGAATACCGTCGAGGCGTGGTTATGGAACATCGGGATCCAGTTTTGCGGCAGGAACTGGTCTAGCAGGCCGCCGCCCATGTTCCCGACCACGCCGAAGGCGTACATCACCGTCGCCATGGTGGCCGCCAGCACGGCGTGAACGGCAAACAGCAGCGGCGAGATAAACAGGAAGGTGAACTCAAGCGGTTCGGTAATGCCCACCAGCACGGCGGTGAGCGTGGCCGGAACCAGCAGGCCCGCCACCTTGACGCGGTTTTCTGGCGACGCGGTGTACCAGATAGCGAAGGCAATCCCGACCGAGCCAAACACTTTTGAGTTGCCGTGCAGCGCGAATCCGCCTTCCGGGAAGAGGGTTTTCAGCGGCAGGGTGCTCTGGCTGAACTCCTGGAGGTGCTGCGCCCAGTAGACCTGAATCCCGCCCTCCACCGCCGCCGGGCCGAAGATGAACGGACCGTAGACGAAGTGGTGCAATCCGGTTGGGATCAGAATGCGTTCCAGGAAGGTATACACCCACACGCCCAGCGCCCCGGCAGAGCGCAGGAACGCCTGCAGGGACTCAATGCCCATCTGCACTTTCGGCCAGCCCAGCAGCGTCAGCCAGGCGCAGGGGATCATGACGAAGAACGCGAGGATAACGACAAACGAGCTGCCCTGGAAAATCCCCAGAAACACCGGCAGCGGCTTGTCGAAATAGCGGTTGTGGATGGCGGTGACGATGCCTGAGATCACAATGGCACCGATGATGCTGGTATCGAGCGTTTTGATCCCGGCAATCATCGCCAGGCCGCTACCCGCCGTCGGTTCGGCGGAGAAGTCGACGCCAAAGAAGTGGCCCCAGGTCATCCCCATCGCGTTAATGAAGTAGTTCCAGGTCAGGAAGCTAATCAGCACCGCCAGACAGGCGCGGCCCTGCGCCTGCTTCGCCAGGCCAATCGGCAGGCCAACGGCAAAAATCAGCGGCATATTGCGAAACACCGCCCAGCCGCCCTCTTCAATGATGTGAACAATCTGCGCGAAAAGATGATCGGGGGCGGTTAAGGCTTCGCCGACAAACAGCGGATTGCGAAGCATGATGGCGATTCCCACCACGATCCCGGCGAATGGAAACAGCAAAACCGGGGTAAACATGGCGCCGCCAAAACGTTGTATTTGACTGAGCATTTTTAAATCCTCACGTAACAACCTGTAGGGGTAGAGGCCTTTATGGTTTTGTGCTGGCCTGAGGTGAGCATAAGAATTAACTGATGCGCGAACATGGCGTGCCGCTGCGATTCGTGATCGCATTCATGGTTTTATTTTGACCAATCAGGTCTACTTTTCGCTGTAAATATGGACATGTCAGGACGCATTCCACGCCCTGATAAGGGCAGAGAGGTCTACTGGTGATCTACAAATCCATTGCCGACCGATTACGGCTACGGCTGAATTCGTCGGACTACAACATCGGCAGCCCGTTACCCGGCGAAAAAGCGCTGGCGCAGGAGTTTGGCGTGGCGCGCATGACCATCCGCAAGGCGCTGGATCTGCTGGTGAGCTGGGGGCTGGTTGAGCGCCGACACGGTAGCGGAACGTTTGTCTCGCGCAAAGACGTTCACCACGAAACCACTAACCTGACCGGGCTGGTGGAGGTGCTGCGTCAGCAGGGGAAAGAGGTGCAGAGCAAGGTGCTGCAGTTCGAAGTGATGCCCGCCCCGCCCGCCATCGCCAGCCAGCTGCGGATCCAGGTGGATGAGCGGATCTACTTTTCACGGCGGGTGCGCTACGTGGACGGAAAGCCGCTGATGCTGGAGGACAGCTTTATGCCGGTGAAGCTGTTCCGCAATCTGTCGCTGGCGCATCTTGAGGGGTCTAAGTTTGATTACATCGAGAAGGAGTGCGGGATCACCATCAGCGGCAACTATGAGAGCCTGACGCCGGTGCTGGCAGATAAACAGCTGGCCGGTTATATGAACCTGCCGGAACAGACGCCGCTGCTGCGAATTACCTCTCTTTCCTACAGCGACAGCGGCGAGTTTCTCAATTATTCCGTGATGTTCCGAAATACCAGCGATTACCAGGTGGACTACCATCTGCGGCGCATCCACCCGGAAGACCTGTTAGCCCATCCCCCAGAACAGCACGGCCAGTAGCTGCGGGGTGATGATGCGCAGGAACATCACCAGCGGATAGACGGTGGCATAGGAGAGCGCGGCCGCGCCGCTGGTGGCGTGCAGGTTGTTGGCAAAGGCAAGCGCTGGCGGATCGGTCATAGAGCCCGCCAGCATGCCGCACAGCGTCAGGTAGTTCATTTTGGCGAACATTCGCGCCAGGATTGCCACCGTCAGCAGCGGGATCGCGGTGATAAAGATGCCATAGCCGACCCAGCTCATCCCTTCGCCCTTGACCAGGGTATCGACAAAATCCCCACCGGACTTCAGCCCGACAACCGCCAGGAACAGCACAATGCCCAGCTCGCGCAGCGCCAGGTTGGCGCTCGGCGGCATAAACCAGTAGAGCTTCCCGATACAGCCGATACGTCCGAGGATCAGCGCCATAATTAGCGGCCCGCCTGCCAGGCCGAGCTTGAGCGCCACCGGGAAGCCCGGTACATATAGCGGAATCGAGCCGAGCAGCACGCCGAGCCCGATGCCGATAAACACTGGCAGCATCTGCACCTGCTGCAGTTTTTGCTGGGCGTTACCCACCATATCCGCCACGGCGTCGATGGACGACGGGCGCCCAACCAGGTTGAGGATATCCCCGAACTGCAGGCTGGCCTCCGGGCTGGCGACCAGTTCGACACCTGCACGGTTAAGGCGGGAGATCACCACGTCGTAGCGCTCTTTCACCTGCAGATCGCGTATTTTCTTGCCCAGAACATGCTCGTTGGTCACCACAACACGCTCAACACGCATGTCGGTGCCGCGGGTTGAAAGCGAGGTATCCACTTCCTGACCAATTACCAGCCGCGCGTTGTTCAAATCCCCCGGCTGGCCGACCAGGTGCAGCAAGTCACCTTGCCGAATCATCGTGCCGGGCGCAGGCACCATCAGCACGTCGTCGCGCTTAAGGCGGGAGCAGATGATATTGGCGCTGTTGAGGATCGGCACGTCCTGAATCGCCATGTTGTTCAGGTTGGGGTTATCGACGCGAATGTTGATGGTTTTGATCGGCATATGGCCGTTGGTGAGCGTGGTTTCGTGGTCCTTCGCCTCTTTGTCGACGTTAACGCGAAACAGGACGCGTACCAGCCACATGGAGAGCAGAATGCCGCAAATCCCAAACGGATAGGCCATGGCGTAGCTCATCCCCATCTGGTCGACAATGCCGGGTTCAATGCCCAGATCGCGCAGGATTTGCTGCCCCGCACCGAGCGCTGGCGTGTTGGTGACTGCGCCGGAGAAAATGCCCAGCACCACGGGCAGCGGGATAGCAAAGATTTTGTGCAGGATCGCGGTGACTAGCCCGCCCATCACCACAATGCCGAGAGCAAACAGATTGAGCCGTAGCCCGGAGACGCGCAGGGATGCGAAAAAGCCCGGCCCTACCTGAATCCCGATGGTATAGACGAAGAGGATCAGGCCGAACTCCTGAATAAAGTGGAGCATATCGGCGCTGAGAACCAGTCCGAGCGTGTCGGCAAAGTGCCCGACAAAAATGCCGCCAAACAACACCCCGCCAATCCCAAACCCGACGCCACGGATTTTGATATTGCCTATCCACAGGCCCACAACCGCGACCAGGGCCAACACGCTTACGGTTAACGCGATATCACTCATGATCCACATCCTGTGTATAACCTTAGTTATGCTAAGGATTCTCTCAGAGCCGGATGCGATTGTATGGGCGATGGCGCACAAAAAAGCCCTGCCGGGGCAGGGCCTTATCTTTTCACCCTCTCCCTGTGGGAGAGGGCCGGAGTGAGGGCACCAGCCCGCACACTATCAGCTATTCAATGCCGGCCGCTCGCTAATGGCGATACGCTGCGGCGCGATGGCTTCCGGCACGTTACGGATCAGGTCAATATGCAGCAGCCCGTTGGTAAACGTCGCGCCGGACACTTCCATATGGTCAGCCAGGGTAAAGCTCAGGCTAAACGGCTGATTCACCAGCCCCTGATGCAGCCATTTGGTTTCGGTTTCCTGTTTTTCCGGCGTCCCCTTCACGGTCAGGCGCGTGCCTTCAAGCTGGATATCCAGCTCGTCCTGGCGGAACCCGGCCAGCGCAAGGGTGATGCGATAGTGGTTATCGTCGCTTTTTTCGATGTTGTACGGCGGAAACGTCTGTTGCTCGGTGGCGCTTTGCAGAGCGTTAGCCAGTTTGTCAAAACCAATCCACTGACGCAGCAGGGGGGATAAATCATAGTTACGCATACTAAATCTCCTTCTGAGAAGCGAGTTCGGCACAGTTTAATTTTGTGCGCAGTTGTTCCTGCAAATCCTGATGGATTCGCATATGCTCCCGTTACGGCAAGCAAGTCCGGGTGGGCCGCTTACGCGACCCGCGTAATTAGTTAATTTCGATACGGCGCGGTTTTTTCTCTTCCGGAATCACGCGTTCCAGTTCGATAAACAGCAGGCCGTTAACCAGGTTCGCGCCTTTAACGTGAATGTTCTCGGCTAACTGGAACTTGCGTTCAAAGTTGCGCTCGGCGATGCCCTGGTAAAGGTAGGTACGTTCTTTCTGCTCGGCCGTATGGGAACCTTTCACCACCAGCAGGTTGTCCTGCGCGGTGATCTCCAGTTCGTTTTCTGCAAAACCGGCGACGGCAATCGCGATGCGATAGTGGTTTTCGTCAACCAGCTCAACATTGTATGGAGGGTAGCCGTTGCTCTGGCTTTGGTTATTTTCTAAATGGTTAAACAGGCGGTCAAAACCAATTGCAGAACGGTATAGCGGAGAAAGATCGAAGTTACGCATAAATAAAACTCCTGAAATCAGCGAGAAATTTTAGCCTTCCACCATGGACAGGCCTTTGCGCCCCGAACACCCGTCAGGCGTGTTCGTTATCGGGTCACATTCTTAAAATGGGTCTGTAATCAGGCTTTTCAAGACTATTTATGCGAGATTTTTTTGCACTTTGCTGGTTGTCGCATAGACTCTGGGGCAACAGCACAAAGAGTTAAATTGCGATGGCTGCCACAGTGCGGGGTTATCGGGCTATTCATTTTGGATAAGGCTCGCTATAACCCTGAGTTGCAGGTCTATGCAGTGCCATTAACGATGACTGAGTGATGATGAAAAATGTTCTGATAAAGCTGACGACGTTCAGCGGGGTAGTTTTACTTTGCGGGTGTTCGAGCGTGATGTCTCACACCGGCGGTAAAGAAGGAACATATCCGGGGACGCGCGCCAGCGCGGCGATGATCTCCGATGACGATACGAACTGGGGCACCAAATCCCTGGTTATCCTGGATATGCCGTTTACGGCGGTGGCCGATACGCTGCTGCTGCCGTGGGACATGTTCCGCACGGACAGCTCCGTGCGCTCACGCGTTGAGAAAAGCGAGCAGGAAAATCTGGCGACCAACGCCGTCATCCCGCCCGCAGAGATGCCGCCGCGCTAGTTCTGCGCGGTTTCCGTTACCCAAAGCTGACGGAAACCGCCCGTCTCTTCCATCCAGGCAATAACGCGCCCGTCCGGGGAAAATACGACCGCATCAGCAGACGGCGGGTTGCCGTGATCGGACGTCAAAAACGTCACCTCCCCGGTCTGCACGTCGCAGCAGGCGATCCGATTTTCGAGCACGAATCCCAGTCGATCGCCCGAAGGATGCCAGTTGAATGCCGACTGAATACCGCTTTCGGTGTGCGTTAACTGGCGCGGCTCGCCACCTTCAGGTGAGATCAGCCACAGCTGCACAACGCCGTTATCATCACGCATCAGAAACGCGATTTGCGTCCCCTGCGGATTACTGCGCACCCAGTGGCGCGGCACGTTCATCAGCCCCGGGTATGCCTTGTGATGGGTAAAGGTCAGACGACGCTGCTTCACCCCTGCAGGCGGCGCTGGCATGGCTTCAGCGGTGCCCTGCAGCGGCGTATCGCCCGCGCGTTTCCAGCTCTGTTCATCTTCTGGCAGGTTAACAATGAACAGTTCCGGCACTTTTTCGCCCTGCGCGGAGAGGGTATCTCCGATAAACGCCAGCCTGTCGTTGCCCACCCAGCCCTCTTCGTAGGCGCGGTTGATTTCATCGCTGCCCGGCTGCGGGTTGGGCGTCGTGCGGCTGACCAGCACGCTCCAGAAAGTACCTGAATATTCACGAGGATGATTCCCCTGCGGTTTCACCGGGCCAAACGGTGCCGCCACGCCAACGTTGCGTAAATCGAGCTTCGAATCGCGCTCGTGCAGAACATGGTCGTTATAGGTGAAGCTGACGAGCTGCCCGTTCGGGCTGAAGACGTGCACGTGGCTTCCGCCGCGCAGCGCGCCTGCGGTGTAAGGAGCAGTGATATCCATCGCGTCCAGATTGCTCACCTGGCCGTTTTGCGCAATCACCCCCTGGCGATGATGAAAATCGTAGTGCCAGCCTGCGTCCGGGTTTTTCGGGCCGTGGATAAAGACATATTTCTCTTGTGCAGGATGAACGGTCACCACGCCGACGTGCGCGCCATCAGTGGCGCGATAAATCTCCTCTACCTCACCCGTACCGACATTGACCCGCTCGATGGTTTCACCGGTGAACGACGCCCCGGACGGGCGCACGTCGTAGACCAGCCACTGGCTGTCCGGCGTCCAGGTATTGATGTTGGTCAGCTGGTGGTTGCGGGAGGTGAAGGTGATTTGTTTCATGAGGATACCCTGATGCACGGTGAGTGCATCAGGGTAAAACATCCGTAGGGATTAGCCTACTCGTTTCACATCGCCCACCAGCAGAATGTAGGAGAGTGCCCCGATCAGGGCCACGGCAGAGATGTAGACCAGCGCCGGGCCGAAGCCGTAGTCCTGCGCCAGGTAGCCGATGACCAGCGGTACGGTTATCCCGCCCAGTCCGCCGACAAAGTTGAACACGCCGCCGGTCAGGCCAATCAGCCGCATCGGCGCAAGGGACGACACCAGCGACCAGGTAATAGAGGCGAAACCGTTACCAAAGAACGCCACCGCCATCAGGGTCATAATCCACACCGGATCGTTAGTGTAGTTGGCGCCCATGATGCAGGTTGAGATCAGCAGCCCGCAGATAATCGGCGTTTTACGCGCCACGCCCAGCGAGCACCCTCTTTTCACCAGCTTATCGGCCAGCCAGCCGGAGAGCAGCACGCCGAAAAACGCCGCAAGAAACGGCACGGTGGTCATAAAGCCCGCCTTCAGCGCCGTGATCCCCTTTTCCTGAGTCAGGTAGTTCGGGAACCAGGTGAGGAAGAACCACAGCGTAGAAGTCACCGCGAACTGGCCCAGATAAACGCCCACCAGCTTACGGTGGAAGACCAGCTTCCAGTCCGCTTTGGTCAGCGGCTGGCGCGCCTCTTTTTTCACCGGCGCATCACCGTCCACCAGACCGCCACCGTCGCGGATGTAGTCCAGTTCAGCTTTGGTGATGCTTTTGGTCAGACGCGGCGGCTGATAAACCTTAAACCAGATCAGCGACCAGAGAATACCAATCCCGCCGGTCACGATGAACACCCAGTGCCAGCTCAGCAGCTCCTGGATCCAGATCAGCAGCGGCGTCAGGAACGCCAGACCGACAAACTGCCCGGAGGTGTAAAAGCCAACGGCGGACGCGCGTTCGTGTTCAGGGAACCAGCTGGTCACCATGCGGTTGTTGGTTGGAAACGCGGGCGCTTCGAAAACCCCGGTGATAGCGCGCAGGCCAATCAGCGACATCAGCCCGGTCGCGAACCCCTGGAACAGGGTCGCCACGGACCAGCCTAAAATGGCGATAAAATAGGTCAAACGTGAACCCACGCGGTCAAGGAACCAGCCGCCGGGGATCTGGCAGAGCGTATAAAGCCAGGCAAACGCCGAAAAGACGTAGCCCATTTCCGCTTTGGTAATGCCAAACTCTTCCTGAATATGGGCCGATGCCACGGCGAGGTTGGCGCGGTCAACATAGCAAATGACCACGGTAATAAAGATCATAATCAGCGTCAGGTAGCGGCGACGCCCGGTTTTTGCAGCAGTAACTGGAATATCCATCGCAATCTGTCTCCAGATTTTGGGCATAGCGAAGCCGCTCACCATGCCCTGTAATTTACAGAGGGTTATATTTTTGTATGTATGATTTTTGCCCGGAAGCTTACCGGGTCTACGGGATGGCGATTACCATTCCGCTACGCTGCCGTCCTCATGACGCCACAGTGGGTTACGCCAGTCCGGCGCATTTTTACTCAGCTCAATGACTTTGGCTTCGTCAATTTCCACGCCAAGGCCCGGCTTCGTTAACGGTTTAAAGAAACCGCCTTCCATGCAGAAGTCTTCTTTGTTTTTCACAAAATCAAGCAGTTCCGCGCCCTTGTTATAGTGAATTCCCATGCTCTGTTCCTGGAACACCGCGTTGCGGGAGACGAAATCGACGTGCAGACAGGCCGCCAGCGCAATCGGCCCGAGCGGGCAGTGCGGTGCCAGCGCCACATCGTAAGCTTCTGCCATCCCGGCAATTTTGTAGCACTCGGTGATGCCGCCCGCGTGAGAGAGGTCAGGCTGCAGGATCGCAATCCCGCCCGCTTCAAGCACGCGTTTAAACTCGAAGCGCGAGAACATACGTTCACCCGCCGCGATGGGAATGTGGGTCTGTTCAGCCAGTTTTGGATAGTATTCCGCCTGCTCGGCCAACACCGGCTCTTCGATAAACAGCGGGCGATACGGCTCCAGCTCTTTAATCAGCACTTTGGCCATCGGCGCGCTGACGCGGCCGTGGAAATCCAGGCCAAACTCAATTTCGTTGCCAAAGGCTTCACGGATTTGCGCCACGGTGTTGACCGCCCGGTCTACCGCACGCGAGTTGTCGATAACGCCCATCTCTTCGCAGCCGTTGAGCTTGAAGGTGTCAAAGCCGATGTTGCGCAGCTGCGTGATGCCGTCGATCACTTCCGCAGGACGGTCGCCGCCCACCCAGCTGTAGGCTTTGATTTTGTCGCGCACCAGGCCGCCCATGAGCTGCCAGACCGGCGCGTTCAGCACTTTACCTTTGATATCCCACAGCGCCTGGTCGATACCGGCGATGGCGCTCATCAGGATCGGACCACCGCGGTAGAAGCCCGCGCGGTACATCACCTGCCACAGGTCATTAATGCGCGCCGGATCCTGACCGATCAGGTATTCACCCAGCTCGTGCACCGCCGCTTCAACGGTGCGCGCGCGCCCTTCAATTACGGGTTCGCCCCAGCCTACTACTCCTTCATCGGTTTCGATTTTCAGGAACATCCAGCGCGGGGGTAAACGGTACGTGGTGAGTTTGGTTATTTTCATTTAACTGCCTCTCGATACGCTTTCACAAATGCTGCCGCCTGCTGTGCGGTACGTTCCACGGACTGTCCGGCGCGATAAAGATCGCTGCCCAGTCCGGCGCCCACACAGCCAGCGCTCATCCACTGACCCAGGTTTTCTGGCGTTACGCCGCCCACGGCAAAGACCGGCACGCTGGCGGGCAATACCGCTTTCAACGCCTTGATGTAGTCCGGTCCAAAAGCCGACGACGGGAAAATTTTGAGCGACTGCGCGCCCGCATCGAGGGCAGCAAAGGCTTCAGTGGCGGTGGCGCAGCCCGGGCAGACGGTCATGCCGTAACCCACCGCTCGGCGGATTACCTCAGGCTGAATATTGGGCGTGACGATAAGCCTGCAGCCCATCTTTGCCAGCCGATCGACCTGCTCAGGCTGTAACACGGTACCTGCGCCAATCAGCGCCTTATTGCCGAAGGCCTCCACCACGGCCGGAATGCTTTTTTCCCAATCGGGCGAGTTGAGCGGGATTTCCACCGCGTCGAATCCGGCGTCGATAACCGCGCCGACGTGGGCTAACGCCTCATCGGGCGTGATGCCGCGCAAAATTGCGATAAGGGGAAGATCAGTTTGCCACTGCATGAGCGATGCTCCTTATTCCTGCCTGAAATGCCGTGTCGCCGGATACCGTTGCAACATCACGCCCAACGGCGCGAAACGCCTGCTCGTAGCGCGACGTCAGCGATGCGCCTGCGACAATCGTGATGGCCTGCTCGTGCGCGATGAACTCACGCATGCTGGCGACCTCTGCGCCAATCAGCAGGCCGGAGAGAAACTCGCTGACCTGCTCGCGCGGGAGATTTCCCAACACGTGCGAGGCGCGAACCTCAAAAAGCTGCGGCAAAACGGCAGGGGAGGCAATCCCACGTTCAAGCCCGGCGGCAAACGCCTCTGGCGAGGGTTCCTGCTCAGGTAAACCGGCTCCCACCAGCGAATGGTTGAGCAGCAAATGGTGCAGTTCGCCGGTCATCACGGTGCGAAAATCGTGGATTTGCTCAGCGTCAGCCTGGACCCACTTGCAGTGCGTGCCGGGCATGACGTAGACAGAAGAAGGAGAAAGCGCGCGCGCGCCAAGCAGCTGCGTCTCTTCGCCGCGCATCACGTTGTGGTTATCGTCGCGGGAGACGCTCAAACCGGGAATAATCCAGATATTGTCGCCAACTGACGTTAACTGCTCACCAATGGCGGAGAAACGAGCGGGAACCGGCAGATAAGGCGCGATTTTCCAGCCTACGTTGCTGCCCACCATTCCCGCCATAACCACTGGCGTGGCGCTGTCGCGCCAGTTTTGTGTGACCTCTGCTAACACCGCCTCGGGGGATTTACCGTTCAGGCGCGTGACGCCTGCTTCTGATTGCCTGCTCTCCAGGCACTGCTCGCCCTGGTACAGCCAGGCGCGCAGGTTGGTCGATCCCCAGTCAATGGCGATGTAGCGAGATGTCATGTGATTTCCTTTAGCCTTCGTGTCGAGCTGGCAATCATGGTTAGTGCCGCCTGCTCTGCCGCATCGCCGTCCTGATGCCGTATCGCATCGAACAGCACTTTATGTTCCTGGAGCGTCTTCGGCATGTTGGCCTCATCGCCCATCCAGGTACGTTCAAATACCGCTCGCTGTAGCGAGCTGATCGCTACGCTAAGCTGCTGTAATACCGGGTTATGCACCGACTGCAGCACCGCTTCGTGGTAGCGAATGTCCGCCTCGTTAAACGCCTCCCGGTTCTGGTTATTGGCGATCATGTCGTTTAAAGCCGACTCAATCTGGGCCAAATCGCCGGAGGTTGCGCGTTCCGCCGCCCAGCGCGCAATTGCCGGTTCCACCAGGTTTCGAACTTCACTCATCGCGCCGATAAGCCGCGGGTCGTAGTCGTTTTCCAGCACCCACTGCAGCACGTCGGTATCGAGGTAGTTCCACTGGTTGCGCGGAGCGACAAACGCGCCGCGATAGCGTTTCATTTCAATCAGCCGCTTCGCCATCAGCGAGCGGAACACTTCCCGGATGATGTTGCGCGAGGTTTCAAACTCCTCACACAGTTCGGCCTCTGCCGGCAGCGGCGAACCGGGAACGTATTTTCCCCCCACAATCTGGGTGCCCAGCGTGATGACGATGCGATCGGTTTTATTGAGAGTCATGGAGAGTCCTTGTGCTCTGTATGTCCATCACTACTTTACCGCGACCGCTGAATTTCACCTCACTTTTGCAGTACAAACGTGAGGTGGTTCGTCTTTGCCCTGGCGACAATGTAGTACAATCAATTCATGTTGTACTACAATACAGATCACAAAAAGAACAATTCAATAAATTCAGCGCAAAAAAAAGCCCCGGTCGATAACCGAGGCTGATGATTTAAGCGCTTGTTACGACAGAACGAATTTCTCGATCGCCCAGGCAACGCCGTCTTCCAGGTTGGATTTGGTGACGAAGTTGGCCACCTCTTTCACCGACGGGATCGCGTTATCCATTGCCACGCCCACGCCTGCAAATTCAATCATCGCGATGTCGTTTTCCTGGTCACCCAGCGCCATGATCTCTTCCGGCTTAATCCCCAGCGCATCAGCGAGCGATTTCACGCCGGTGCCCTTATTGACGCGTTTATCGAGAATTTCGAGGAAGTACGGCGCACTTTTCAGCACGGTATACTTCTCTTTTACCTCTGCCGGAATGCGCGCGATGGCTTTATCCAGGATCTCCGGCTCGTCAATCATCATCACCTTCAGGAACTGCGTCGTAGGATCCATTTTCTCGGCTTCACAGAACACCAGCGGAATGGTCGCAACGTAGGATTCATGCACCGTGTAGTAGCTGATATCGCGGTTGGCGGTGTAGAGCGTATTGCGATCGAGCGCGTGGAAGTGGGAGCCCACTTCACGGGACAGTTTTTCGAGGAACAGGTAGTCATCATAGCTCAACGCAGTTTGCGCAACCGTACTGCCATCTGCGGCTTTCTGCACCAGCGCGCCGTTATAGGTGATGCAGTAGTCGCCCGGCTGATTCATGTGCAGTTCTTTCAGGTAGCTGTGCACGCCCGCATACGGACGCCCCGTGGTCAGAACCACATTCACGCCCTTCGCACGTGCGGCGGCGATCGCGTTTTTAACGGCAGGAGAGATAGTGTGGTCTGGCAGCAGCAGCGTACCGTCCATATCGATTGCAATAAGTTTGATAGCCATGAGTTCCCCGGGATAAATGAGTGCTGCCTCATGCTAACGCGATTAAGCCCACAAAAATAGAGCTATATTGCGCAACAGAATCCCCCCTTTTACGCTTATCCCGGGGAACAAAGGCTTACTCGCGGGTGAGAACGATTTTACCGAACGCGCCGCGATCGAGGTGTTCAAACGCCTGTTTAAGCTCGTCAAAGCGGTAGCGGCGTTCAATCACGGGTTTCAGCCCCGTCACATCCACGGCGCGGACGAAATCTTCCAGCGCCCGGCGGTGCCCCACGCCAATCCCCTGAATGACGGGGGATTTCAGCAGCAGCTCGCCAGCAGGTAACGAAATGTCCGTCCCGGCCAGCACGCCAATCACCGAGATACGTCCGTGAACGGCAACGGCGCGCAGGGAGTGCTTCAGGTTTTCGCCCCCCACGGTTTCAATAATATGGTCGATGCCGCGATCCTGCGTGAGCGCCAGCGTATCTTCTGCCCAGTCGCCTTTCAGCCGGTTGATGCCTTGGCTGGCCCCCAGCGTTTTGGCGAGCGCCAGTTTCTCATCGCTCCCCGAGGTGACAAATACCTCTGCCCCGTGCGCTTTTGCAATTTGCAGGGCGAATATCGCCACGCCGCCCGTCCCTTGTACAAGCACCGATTGCCCGGCGCGCAGCTGGCCGCGCTCCACCAGCGCAAACCAGGCGGTAAGCCCTGCGCAGGGAAGCGTGCTGGCTTCAGCGTCATCCAGAGTCTCCGGGGAGGCCACCAGCGCGTCTTCCTTCACAATCACATACTCAGCCAGCATTCCCTGGAAGTAGCCGCCGGACGTTTTATAGGGCAGATTACGCGCGTCCGCCTGCGGCTTACCGTCGATCCACTCAGGGAAGAAGGTTGAGATGACGCGTGCGCCGGGTTTGAAGCGCGTAACGCCTTCACCAATACTGTCCACCACGCCCGCCATGTCAGACGCCGGGGTAAAAGGGAAGGAAAGCGGGATCGGCATTGTGCCTTCAACAACCATTTTATCGCGATAGTTAAGCGCTACGGCATTCACCCGCACGCGGATCTCACCCGGGCCGGGCTGTGGAACAGGTTCCTGAATGAGCTTGAGGTTCTCGCGCCCGAGGGCATCCATGGACCAGCGTTGCATTGTCTCTGTCATTTTATTTCTCCTGCCATCAGATGAGCTTTAGTCCTGACAGTCTACCGTTGACTGATTATCACCAGTGGCGATAAGTTTTCTCTTTATTGACGCCAGAATAGATACAATCCATGACCGATACGCTGAAGGATATTCCTGTTTTTGTGGCCACCGTTGAGGCAGGAAGTTTTGCCCAGGCCGCTATCAGGCTGCATTTGTCGCGCTCAGCGGTGGGAAAAAGCATCGCTCGCCTCGAACAGCGATTGGGAGTGCGCCTTTTTCAACGCACCACCCGCAGCCAGAGGCTGACCGATAATGGCGCGCTTTTTTATGAACGCTGCCTTCGCGCGCTGGAGGAGATTCGGGGCGCGGAATCGCTGCTTGAAACCGGAAAACAGCAGGTCAGCGGCCGCCTGCGCGTTGCCATGCCGGTGCTGTTTGGCCGCCAGTGCGTCGCCCCGCTGCTGATCGCGCTGGCGCAGGAACACCCGGGGCTTGAGCTTGAAATGTCATTCAGCGACCGCGTGGTGGATCTGGTCGAGGAAGGCTTCGATATGGCGGTGCGCAACGGCACGCTGCAGGACAGCAGCGTGCTGGTGGCCAGAAAGCTGGGAGAGCACCGCATGGTGCTGTGCGCCGCGCCGGAGTATCTGCTGAAGAAGGGCCAGCCGCAAAGGGTGGATGATTTACCCGAGCATACGGCCATTAACTATCTGCGCGCAGGCAGAGTGTTGTCCTGGCAACTGATGGATGACGAAGGGACGTCGCACACCTTTACTCCCCGTTCCTCACTCAATATGGATGACTTACAGGCTATTTGCGACGCTGCGCTGGCCGGACACGGCATTGCATGGCTGCCGTGCTGGATGGTCGTTAAAGATATTCACCAGGGTAAACTCGTCCCGCTCTTAAAGCAGGCACCGGATGTGCATTTCAACGTTCATGCCGTCTGGCAGCAGACGCCGCACCTGCCGCTGAGGGTAAGAATAGCGATAGATACGCTGGCGAGCCGTTTACCGTCCGTGATGTCGCTGGATATGCCTGCGCCCACAAAAAAGCCGCGCTAAAAGCGCGGCCAGTTATCATGCAGTATAACGACGATTAAATATCGATATTTGCCGCTTTCAGCGCGTTCTCTTCGATGAAGGCACGACGTGGTTCTACCGCATCGCCCATCAGGGTCGTGAACAGCTGGTCGGCAGCAATCGCGTCTTTCACGGTGACGCGCAGCATGCGGCGGCTTTCCGGATCCATGGTGGTTTCCCACAGCTGATCCGGGTTCATTTCGCCCAGACCTTTATAACGCTGGATAGAGAGGCCGCGACGGGACTCTTTCACCAGCCAGTCCAGCGCCTGCTCGAAGCTGGCTACCGGCTGACGACGTTCGCCACGTTCGATGAACGCATCATCTTCGATCAGGCCGCGCAGCTTCTCGCCGAGCGTGCAGATACGGCGGTATTCCGGGCCGGTTACAAATTCGTGCTCCAGCGGGTAGTCGGTGTCGACGCCGTGAGTACGCACGCGAACAATCGGCTCAAACTGCTGTGCCGCATTCTGCTGAACGTCGAACTTCCACTGGCTGCCGTGCTGCTCTTTCTCGTTCAGCTCGCTCACCAGGGTGTTCACCCAGCGGGTCACGGTCTGCTCGTTGCTCAGATCGGCTTCGGTCAGGGTTGGCTGATAGACCAGTTCCTTCAGCAGCGCTTTTGGATAGCGACGCTCCATACGGCCAATCATTTTCTGCGTGGCGTTAAACTCGGAGACCAGACGCTCCAGGGGTTCACCGGCCAGTGCAGGGGCGTGCGAGTTCGCGTGCAGGGTCGCACCATCAAGGGCGATCGCGATTTGGTACTGATCCATCGCGTCGTCGTCTTTAATATACTGTTCTTGCTTGCCTTTCTTCACTTTGTACAGCGGCGGCTGTGCAATGTAGACGTGGCCACGCTCAACGATTTCAGGCATCTGACGATAGAAGAAGGTCAACAGCAGCGTACGAATGTGCGAGCCGTCGACGTCCGCATCGGTCATGATGATGATGCTGTGATAGCGCAGCTTGTCCGGGTTGTACTCATCGCGACCAATGCCGCAGCCCAGCGCGGTGATGAGCGTCGCCACTTCCTGAGAAGAGAGCATCTTGTCGAAGCGCGCTTTCTCAACGTTGAGGATTTTACCCTTCAACGGCAGAATCGCCTGGTTCTTACGGTTACGGCCCTGCTTCGCAGAACCGCCCGCGGAGTCCCCTTCCACGAGGTACAGTTCGGACAGCGCCGGGTCGCGTTCCTGACAGTCAGCCAGCTTGCCCGGCAGGCCAGCCAGGTCCAGCGCGCCTTTACGGCGGGTCATTTCGCGGGCTTTACGCGCCGCTTCACGGGCACGCGCCGCATCAATAATTTTGCCCACAACGATTTTCGCGTCGTTCGGGTTTTCCAGCAGGTATTCGCTCAGCAGTTCGTTCATCTGCTGTTCAACCGCGGATTTCACCTCGGAAGAGACCAGCTTGTCTTTAGTCTGTGAGGAGAACTTCGGATCCGGCACCTTCACGGAGACCACGGCAATCAGGCCTTCACGGGCGTCGTCACCGGTGGCGCTGACTTTCGCTTTTTTGCTGTAGCCTTCTTTATCCATGTAGGCGTTCAGGGTACGGGTCATCGCCGCGCGGAAGCCCGCAAGGTGCGTACCGCCGTCGCGCTGTGGAATGTTGTTGGTGAAGCAGTAGATGTTTTCCTGGAAACCGTCGTTCCACTGCAGCGCCACTTCTACGCCGATACCGTCTTTTTCGGTGGAGAAGTAGAAGATATTCGGGTGAATTGGCGTTTTGTTCTTGTTCAGATACTCAACGAACGCCTTGATACCGCCTTCGTAGTGGAAGTGGTCTTCTTTGTTGTCGCGTTTGTCGCGCAGGCGAATAGAGACGCCGGAATTCAGGAACGACAGTTCACGCAGGCGCTTCGCCAGGATGTCGTACTCGAATTCGGTGACGTTGGTGAAGGTTTCAAGGCTCGGCCAGAAACGCACCATGGTACCGGTTTTCTCGGTATCGCCGGTAACGGCCAGCGGGGCTTCAGGCACGCCGTGCTGGTAGATCTGACGGTGAATTTTGCCTTCGCGCTGGATAACCAGCTCCAGCTTCTGCGACAGGGCGTTTACTACGGAAACGCCTACGCCGTGCAGGCCGCCGGAAACTTTATAGGAGTTATCATCGAACTTACCGCCTGCGTGCAGCACGGTCATGATCACTTCCGCAGCAGAGACGCCCTCTTCCGGGTGAATACCGGTCGGGATGCCACGGCCATCATCGGTGACGGAGACGGAGTTGTCCGCATGGATGGTGACCACGATGTCTTTACAGTGACCCGCGAGCGCTTCGTCGATAGCGTTATCTACCACCTCGAATACCATGTGGTGCAGACCGGTGCCGTCATCCGTGTCGCCGATATACATACCCGGGCGCTTACGCACCGCATCCAGCCCTTTCAGGACTTTGATACTGGAGGAGTCATAAGAATTCGACATCAACGTTTCTCGCTCATTTCAACTTGGGTTAATCCGTTATTTTACCCTTTTCCACGGTAAACATCTTCGAATTTTCGTCCGACATGTCCATAACGTGTTCAGCGCTAATGGCGCTGACGAAAACCTGCGACTGCGTGGCTTTTAAGCGGCTGGCAAGCAGCCCGCGCCGCGCGTCGTCAAGTTCCGAGGCAAAATCATCTATCAGGTACAGGCAGCGCCGTCCGCTCTCGCGGGTGAGGAACTCCCCCTGCGCCAGGCGCAGCGCGCACATCAGGAGCTTGAGCTGCCCGCGCGACAGCGTGTCTTCCACCGGCGCACCGTCGGCACGAATGCGGAAATCCGCCTTGTGCGGGCCGTGCGCGGTGTAGGTCAACATGCGGTCGCGCTCGAAGCTTCTCTCTAACACCTCGGCATAATCCGTCTCTTTCTCCCAGCCGCGCTGGAAGGAAAAGGTGAGAGAGAACTCGGGTAAAAACTGTTTGCAGGTGTCGGCCATATCTTCGGCAATACCCGCGCTGTATTCGGCACGCCAACGGCTGATTTGTTCCGCGAGAGGAATTAACTCCATATCCCACGGACGCAGCTGGGCGTAACGGGTCACCTGGCGCAGTGCAGCGTTACGCTGCTTGAGCAGACGCTTCAGGTTGCTCCAGGCGTTAAAGAAACCGGCTTCATTGTGAAAGCATCCCCAGTCGAGGAACGCTCTTCTGTATTTGGGGCCGCCGTTGAGTAAAGTAAACCCCTCGGGCGTAATCAGCTGCATCGGCATCAGCAGCGCCAGCTCCGCCACCTTGTGGCCGTCGGTGCCGTCGATGCGCACCTTGCTGTCGCCCTGCTTGTCTTTGGTCAGGCCGATGGCGGTTTCTCGCTCCGCCCCCTGCAAACGCCCGTGCAGAACAAAGGATTCCTGCTCGTGGCGAATGACGCGACCAATCTGCAAACTGCGAAACGCCCGGCCGTGGCCGAGCGTATAGATGGCTTCCAGCACGCTGGTTTTGCCGCTGCCGTTCGCGCCAACCAGAAAGTTAAAGCCGGGGGATAAAGCGAGATCCGCGCTTTCGATATTGCGAAAGTCGCGGATCAACAGACGGGTGAGCGACATTACAGTCTCATTGGCATGACAACATAAGCAGCCGACTGTGATGCGGCATCTTCAATCTGTACGCTCGAAACGGAGTCAGTCAGCAGAATGCGTACGTTCTCGCATTTCAGTGCATTGAGCACATCCAGCACGTAGCTGACGTTAAAGCCGATTTCCATCTCAGCCCCGGCGTAGGTGACGTCCAGAATCTCTTCTGCCTCTTCCTGCTCCGGGTTGTTAGCGGTGATTTTGATCTGGTTTTCACTCACGTACAGGCGCACGCCGCGGAATTTCTCGTTGGAGAGAATAGCCGCACGTGCAAAGGCCTGCTTGAGGCTATCGCAGCCCGCTTCCAGCGTTTTGTCCGGGTTCTTCGGCAACACGCGGCGATAATCCGGGAAACGACCGTCAACCAGCTTCGAGGTGAAGACAAAATCGCCCACGTGCGCGCGGATGTTGTTGCTGCCGATCTGCACGCGCAGCGGCGTGTCGCCACCGTCGAGCATACGCATCAGTTCAATCACCCCTTTACGCGGCACGATCACCGAATGGTTTGGCAGCGAATCGCCAATCGGCATGGAACAGACCGCCAGACGGTGGCCGTCAGTCGCGACGGTACGCAGCTCTTCACCTTCGGTTTCGAACAGCATGCCGTTTAAGTAGTAACGCACGTCCTGATGCGCCATGGAGAACTGCGTGGCTTCAATCAGGCGCTTCATCGTCGCCTGTGGCAGGGTGAATTCAACTTCGCTCTGCCAGTCGTCCAGGTTCGGGAAGTCCGCAGCTGGCAGCGTGGAGAGCGAGAAACGGCTGCGGCCAGAGCGCACCAGCATACGGTCGCCTTCCAGCTGCACGGCGATTTCAGCGCCTTCCGGCAGCCCGCGGCAGATATCAAAGAATTTACGTGCAGGAACCGTGGTCGCGCCCGCGTCGTGCGGCTGAGTCAGCGTAACGCGCGCGATCATTTCCATTTCCAGGTCTGTGCCGGTCAGCGACAGCGTACCGTCCGCGACCTGAAGCAGCAGGTTTCCGAGAATAGGCAGCGTTGGGCGGCCGCCTAATGGGCCACTCACCTGTTGCAGCGGTTTTAATAAATGTTCACGTTCAACGGTAAATTTCATAGCGTCACGATGATAATGTTCTGATTAGATTGGAAAAATCTTCTTTTATGTCGTGGCTTTCTTCGCGTAACTGCTCAATCTTACGACAAGCGTGCAGCACGGTCGTATGGTCACGGCCACCAAACGCATCGCCGATTTCCGGCAGACTGTGGTTGGTTAACTCCTTTGCCAGCGCCATCGCCATCTGACGCGGACGCGCCACCGAGCGGGAACGACGTTTAGACAGTAAATCTGCCACTTTGATCTTGTAGTACTCAGCCACCGTCTTTTGAATATTGTCGATGGTGACCAGTTTTTCCTGCAATGCCAACAAATCACGCAGTGCTTCACGCACAAAATCGATGGTGATCGCACGACCGGTGAAGTTGGCATTGGCGATAACGCGGTTCAGCGCCCCTTCCAGCTCACGCACGTTGGAGCGCAGACGCTTGGCAATGAAGAAAGCCACTTCACCCGGCAGGCGGATGTCGTTCTCATCGGCTTTCTTCATCAGGATCGCGACGCGGGTTTCCAGCTCCGGTGGCTCGATCGCCACGGTCAGGCCCCAGCCGAAGCGGGATTTCAGACGATCTTCAACACCGTTGATCTCTTTTGGATAACGATCCGAGGTCAAAATGATCTGCTGATTGCCTTCCAGCAGGGCGTTGAAGGTGTGGAAAAATTCTTCCTGCGATCGTTCTTTATTAGCAAAGAACTGGATGTCATCGATCAGCAGCGCGTCAACGGAACGGTAGTAGCGTTTAAACTCTTCGATCGCATTGTTTTGCAGGGCTTTTACCATGTCCTGAACGAAGCGCTCGGAGTGCATATACACCACTTTCGCGTTGGGCTTGCGCGCCATAATGCCGTTACCCACCGCATGCAACAGGTGCGTTTTACCCAGACCCGTGCCGCCATACAGGAACAGCGGGTTGTAGGCCCCGCCGGGGTTATCGGCAACCTGACGGGCCGCCGCGCGCGCCAGCTGGTTCGACTTACCTTCAACAAAGTTATCGAACGTGTGCTTCACGTTAACGTTAGAACGATAGGTGGGCTCAGCGGGCGCAGGGACGTTATCCCAGCCCTGACGAGCAGGTGCGACGCGAGGCGCCGGAGCCGGAACAGCCTGAGCGGGCGCGGTGACGTTCACGGTTTCACGAACGGTTTGGGTGACCGGCTTTGTGCCCACTTCAAAACGCAGCTGTGGAACATCTGACCCGCAGAAATCGTTCAGCAGGCCATTGATGTTATTGAGGTACTTGTCTCTTACCCAATCGAGCACAAAACGGTTTGGCGCATACAAAGCCAGCGTGTTATCGCTCAGCTCCGCCTGCAACGGGCGGATCCACATACTGAATTCTGTGGCTGGTAACTCATCCTGCAATCGGGCAAGACACTGCTGCCAAAGCGAAAGTGACAC